>JAMYWF010000001.1:0-4144120 GCA_038070415.1 Oerskovia sp. M15 | reverse complement strand
AGACAAAGGAGAAACGGCAGCCATGCCGAAGAACAAGACGCACTCCGGCGCCAAGAAGCGGTTCCGCATCACCGGTAGCGGCAAGGTCATGCGCGAGCAGGCCGGCAAGCGCCACCTGCTCGAGCACAAGTCGAGCACCCGCACGCGTCGGCTGTCTGCTGACCAGGTCGTCGCTCCCGCTGACGTCAAGAAGATCAAGAAGCTGCTCGGTAAGTGATCTGCCTGGTGGTCGCGCCCCGGCGCTGATCATCGCTGTATCCCTACCTGAGCCCCGAACTGCAAGGAGCATCACGTGGCACGCGTGAAGCGGGCGGTCAACGCCCAGAAGAAGCGCCGTACAACTCTCGAGCGCGCTGCGGGTTACCGCGGCCAGCGTTCGCGCCTCTACCGGAAGGCGAAGGAGCAGGTCACCCACTCCCTCGTCTACTCCTACCGCGACCGCAAGGCGCGCAAGGGCGACTTCCGCCGTCTGTGGATCCAGCGCATCAACGCTGCGTCCCGCG
This sequence comes from Oerskovia sp. M15, assembly GCA_038070415.1. GTDB lineage: Bacteria > Actinomycetota > Actinomycetes > Actinomycetales > Cellulomonadaceae > Oerskovia. The sequence goes on along the minus strand of JAMYWF010000001.1, from coordinate 4,143,617 downwards.
CGCAGGGCCTGACGTACAACCGCCTGATCCAGGGCCTCAAGGCCGCTGGCATCGAGGTCGACCGTCGCGTCCTCGCCGACCTCGCGGTCAACGACGTCACCGTCTTCAACGCGCTCGTCCAGGCCGCGAAGGACGCGCTGCCTGCTGACGTGAACGCCCCAAGGCTGCTGCCTGATCATCGAGCAGCGACTCTCCTCACCGGACGCCCGCACAGTGAACGATCTGACCTCAGATCGCCCCGTACCGTTCGCCTTCCGCGTTCCTGAGATCTCGAATCCCAGGAGCGACCGGGTCAAGGCGGTCCGGGCACTGTCCGGGCGTCCGGCGCGTTCGCGCCACCAGCAGTTCCTCGTCGAGGGGCCGCAGGGTGTGCGTGAAGCCGTCTTGCACGGCGCGCACCTGGTGCGCGACGTGTACGTGACGTCGTCGGCCGCCGACCGCTACGCCGAGATCGTCGACGACGCCCTCGATCAGCGGCTGCACGTGCACCTCACGACCCCGACGCGTTCGAGGCCATGAGCACGGACGCCCAGGGGATCCTGGCGGTCATGCGGATCGAGCAGCTCTCCTCGACGACGCGATCGCCCAGGCGCCGCGACTCGTCGCGGTTCTCGCGACGGTCCGTGACCCGGCAACGCCGGCACGGTCATCCGTGCCGCGGACGCCGCCGGAGCGGACCTGGTGGTGCTCGCAGGCGAGAGCGTCGACGTGCACAACCCCAGGTCGTGCGCGCCACGGCGGCTCCCTGTTCCACGTCCCGGTCGTCGCCGGTGCGGGCCTCGCCGAGACGGTCGACGCGCTCCGCACGGCCGGACTCGCCGTCCTGGCCGCCGACGGCACGGGGACCACGACCTCGACGACCTCCTCGACGTGGCCGGTACGGACCCGACCGGAGCACCAGACCTGGCCCGTCCCACCGCGTGGGTCTTCGGCAACGAGGCATGGGGCTTCTGCCCGAGGATCGCGAGCTGGCCGACGCCGTCGTGAGCGTCCCGATCCGGGGCCTGGCCGAGTCGCTGAACCTGGCGACGGCCGCCACGGTCTGCCTGTACGCCTCGAGCCGGGCGCACCGCCCACGGCCTGCGGACGAGACCCTGTGAGGGTGGTTCGGTGCGGCTGTTCGCCGCCCTGTACCCCTCCGACGAGGCGCTCGACCACCTCGGTCTCGCGCTGTCCGCGCTCGGCGCGGTGGCCCTCGACGACGGCCGACCGTCGCTGCGCTGGGCCCCCGCGACCTCATGCACCTGACGGTCGCGTTCTTCGGCGAGGTCGCTGGCGGAGCGGTCGACGAGCTGGCGGCGCGCTCGACGAGGTCGCGGGCTCCACCGAGCCCTCTCGCTGCACCTGCGCGGGGCCGGGACCTTCGACGACCGCATCCTGTTCGCGGGAGTCGGCGGCGATGCCGAGGCTCTCCGTCGCCTGAGCGCCGCGACCGCGGAGGCGGGCTCCGACGTCGGGCTGCGGCTCGACCGGCGACCACGCCAGCGCGCCCACTTGACCGTGGCGCGCGCCTCCGGACCGCGCAAGGCCTCGCGACGGAAGTCCGATGCGCGGCCCACGGGCCCAGGTCTCGCCGAGCTGGCTCACGCCCTCGCGGTCTACGAGGGGCCGCGCTTCACGGCGGACGAGCTGTGCCTGGTCGAGTCGACACCGGGTGCGGGACGCAGCGGCGGCCCGCTGTACGAGGTCGTGCGGACCGCACCGCTCGGCGTGCGTCGCTGACGCCCACGCCTCACCCTGCGCTCCGCCCCAGACGACGGCCGCCACGATGAAACCCAGCACCAGGCCGTAGGCCCGCGTCCATCCGCGCAGTGCGCGTGACAGCGGGGCGGTACCGGTGCGGCGTCGGGCGAGCGAGTACCGCGCGATCCAGGCGACGAGGATGCCCACCGTGAAGACGCCGAGCACCATGCCGCCGAAGCCCACGGGCAGGAACACCGCCGCGTGGTCCATCCCCAGCCCGAGCACCGAGCAGGACCCGAGGTAGAGCGTGCCCACGACGACGCCGATCACGAGGGTCCAGCGAGCCGTCCGCCAGAATCCGAGGGGCGACGTGTCGTCCGCGGTGGGCAGGTCGAAGGCCGTCCGTCTGGACTGTGCGCTGGGGTCCGCGTCCCGCAGGAGCGCGTCCACCGTGCCCGACGGCGGCGCATCCGTCGGGCGGTAGGGCGCGGCGTCCGCGGGTCGCGTGCCGTGCGGGGAGCCGCCGGTCCGGAGAGGTCTGCGTCCCGGGTCGCGGCCAAGGGGTCGGAGGGCGGCCGTGGCGGCCGGGTAGGCGGGCCAGGTCCGGTGGAGCTCGCTGCTCCCGGGGCCGTAGCGGTGGTAGTCCTCGTCCCGACGCCGTCTCACGTCGCCCAGTCTCTCACCGCTGCGGCCCACGGCGGTGTGGGACGATAGGGAACATGCAGCGCGATGATCGCCGATTTACGTGGCCCGCTCGAGGGCCGCGCGGCTGACGCTGCGCAGGTCGGCCTGAGTCCACCTCGTGGTGGGCCGCAGATCGACCGGTCGTGCCCCGGCGGGCGCTCTAGAATCTTCAGTTGGACGCGCGAGGTGACCTCTGCGCGCCCGGTCCCGATCCCGCCAGGAAGGCACGCATGTCCACCCTGATCCGGTACAGCCCGCTGCGCCCTCGCCCCTCGACGGCCCCGCGCTCGAGGTCGTCCTCTCCGAGGCCCTCGCGGACGTGGAGGCCGCCCGCGACCTCGACGAGCTGAAGTCGGTGCGCCTGCAGCACACGGGCGACCGCAGCGCCCTCGCCCTCGCGAACCGCCAGATCGGCCAGCTCGCGCCCGCCGACAAGGCGGCTGCCGGCAAGCTGCTCGGCCCGATCCGCGGGCGCCTCAACCAGGCGCTCGCCGCGCGCACCCAGGTCCTCGAGGCCGAGCGCGACGAGCGGGTTCTCGTGGAGGAGTCGGTCGACGTCACCCTCCCGGTCGACCGCGCCCCGTCGGCGCCCGTCACCCGCTCGAGACGCTCCAGGAGCGCGCCGCCGACTTCTTCACGGCCATGGGTTGGGAGATCGCCGAGGGGCCCGAGATCGAGGCCGAGTGGTTCAACTTCGACGCCCTGAACTTCGGTCCGGACCACCCGGCCCGCCAGATGCAGGACACGTTCTTTCTCCGGGCCCCGGCGGTCCGGACGGCGAGCCGGGCGAGCCGTCGAACCTCGTGCTGCGCACCCACACGTCGCCGGTCCAGGCACGCACGCTCCTCGAGCGCGACCTCCCGGTCTACATCGCGTGCCCCGGCAAGGTGTTCCGTACCGACGAGCTCGACGCGACGCACACGCCCGTCTTCCACCAGGTCGAGGGACTCGCGGTCGACAAGGGTCTGACCATGGCGCACCTGCTCGGCACCCTGGACCACTTCGCTCAGGCGATGTTCGGCCCCGAGGCTCGCACGCGCCTGCGTCCCTCGTTCTTCCCGTTCACCGAGCCGAGCGCCGAGATGGACCTGTGGTTCCCCAGAAGAAGGGCGGAGCCGGCTGGATCGAGTGGGGTGGCTGCGGCATGGTCAACCCGAACGTCCTGCGCTCTGCGGGGATCGACCCCGAGGTCTACTCGGGCTTCGCGTTCGGCATGGGCATCGAGCGCACGCTCATGCTCCGCCACGGAATTGCTGACATGCACGACATGGTCGAGGGCGACGTCCGCTTCTCGACCCAGTTCGGAATGGGGATCTGATGCCGAACATCGTCATCGACTGGCTCGGCGAGCACGTCGAGCTGCCCGCGGACCTGACGGCCGAGACCCTGGCCGCCGCGCTCGTGAAGGTGGGCCTGGAGGAGGAGGAGATCCACGGGTCGTCCGTCACCGGCCCCTCGTCGTGGGGCAGGTCGTCTCGGTTCAGCCCGAGGAGCAGAAGAACGGCAAGGTCATCAACTGGTGCCAGGTCGACGTCGGGTCGCACAACGTGGACGGCGTCCCCGTCGCCGACGGTGGCACCCGCGCGGCATCATCTGCGGCGCGCACAACTTCGGCGTGGGCGACCGCGTCGTCGTCGCCCTGCCCGGTGCGGTGCTGCCCGGTCCGTTCCCCATCGCGAGCCGCAAGACCTACGGCCACGTCTCGGACGGCATGATCTGCTCGGCCAAGGAGCTCGGCCTGGGCCAGGACCACGACGGCATCATCGTGCTCGACCGCTACGGGTACTCCCCGGAGGCGGGCTACGACACGACGCCCGGCACGGACGCGCTCGAGCTCCTGGGCCTCGGCGACGAGGTCCTCGAGATCAACGTGACGCCTGACCGCGGCTACTGCTTCTCGTACCGCGGTGTCGCACGCGAGTTCTCGCACTCCACGGGGCGGCCTTCACGGACCGTGCGCTCCCGACCGCCGACCTGCCCGGCGTGACGCCGGACGGCTTCCCGGTCGAGGTCGAGGACCACGCCCCGATCCACGGCGTGTCCGGCTGCGACCGTTTCGTCGCGCGGATCGTGCGCGGGTCGACCCGCAGGCGCCGACGCCGGCGTGGATGCAGCGCCGCTCACGCAGGCGGGCATGCGACCCATCTCGCTCGCGGTCGACATCACGAACTACGTCATGCTCGACCTCGGTCAGCCGCTGCACGCCTACGATCTCGGCAAGGTCGCGGGACCGATCGTCGTGCGACGCGCGACGCCGGGGAGCGCCTCACGACGCTCGACGGCGTGGATCGCCGCCTCGACGTCGAGGACCTGCTCATCACCGACTCGCCCGAGGGAGCGCGCGCGACGCGCATCCTCGGGATCGCCGGTGTCATGGGCGGGGCGTCGAGCGAGGTCAGCGGGACGACCACGGACGTCCTGGTCGAGGCCGCGCACTTCGACCCGATCACGGTCGCCCGTTCGGCGCGTCGGCACAAGCTCCCGTCCGAGGCGGCCAAGCGTTTCGAGCGCGGCGCCGATCCGGCGCTGCCTCCCGTCGCGGCGCAGCGCGTCGTCGAGCTGCTCGTCGAGCTCGGTGGCGGCGCAGCGGACCCTGCGGTGAGCGACCTCAACACCGTCTCGCCCGTGGCGCCGATCGTCCTCCCGATCGGCGAGGCCGAGCGCCTCGTCGGGTGGCATACACCTCCGAGCAGGTGCGCGGCGTCCTGGCGGAGATCGGGTGCACGGTCCGCGACCTCGACGGCGGCACGACCCTCGAGGTCACCCGCCGACCTGGCGCCCAGACCTGACCGGTGCTGCGGAGCTCGTCGAGGAGGTCGCGCGACTCGTCGGCTACGACAAGATCCCGTCGATCCTGCCGCCCGCCCCGGCCGGTCGTGGCCTGACCTCCGCACAGCAGCTTCGCCGGTCGGTGGCCCGCGCCCTCGCGGAGGACGGCTTCGTCGAGACGCTGAGCTACCCGTTCGTGAACCCGCAGTCGCACGACGACCTGCGCCTGCCCGCGGACGACGAGCGTCGCCGCGCCCTGCGGCTGGTCAACCCGCTCGCGGACGACCACCCCGAGATGCGGACGAACCTGCTGACCACGCTGCTCGGCACGCTCAAGCGCAACGTGGGGCGAGGCAGCTCGGACGTCGCGATTTTCGAGATCGGCCTCGTGACGCGACCGGTCGCCGGCGCCCCGACTGCCCGCAGCTGCCGGGCGGCGTCCGCCCGAGCGAGGCGGACCTGGCCACGCTGCAGGCCGCGGTCCCGCCGCAGCCGCGTCGTGTGGCGGGCGTCCTGACCGGCCAGCGCGAGGCGTCCGGCTGGTGGGGTGCGGGTCGTGCTGCGGACTGGACGGACGCTCTCGCGGCCGCCCGCCTCGTCGCCGCCCGCGTGGGCGTGGACGTGACCGTCGTGCCCGAGCACGACCACGCCCCGTGGCACCCCGGCCGGACGGCGAGGCTCGAGCTGTCGGACGGGACCGTCGTCGGGCATGCGGGCGAGCTGCACCCCAAGGTGCTCGAGACGCTCGGCCTGCCCGCGCGGACCGTCGCGTTCGAGGTCGACCTCGACGCGCTGATCGCCGCGGCCCCGGGCCAGCCGGTCCAGGCGACTCCGGTCTCGTCGTTCCCGCTCGCGAAGGAGGACCTGGCGCTCGTCGTCGACGCCTCCGTGCCGCCTCGGCCGTGCGCGCCGCGATCGAGGAGGGTGCCGGCGAGTTGCTCGAGGAGCTCTCGCTGTTCGACGTCTACACGGGTCCCCAGGTCGGTGAGGGCAAGAAGTCTCTCGCGTTCTCGCTGCGCCTGCGCGGCACCGACCGCACGCTGACCGCGGAGGACTCCGCGGCGGTGCGCGCGGCGGCCGTCGCTGCGGCGCACGAGCGTGTCGGTGCCGAGCTCCGTGGCTGACGTCACCGCCGTGTCTCCCGCGCGTACCGCCCTCGTCACGGGTGGTGCGCGCGGGATCGGCCGCGCGGTCGTGCTCGGTCTCGCGGAGGCCGGTCTCGACGTCGCGGTCCTGGGACGGACGCGTCCCGCGTGGACGACGTCGTCGCGGAGGTCCGCGTGCTGGGTCGCCGGGCCGTGGGTCTGGTCGCGGACGTTGGTGTCACCGCTGCTGTCGCAGCGGCGGTGGCCGCGCCGAGGACGAGCTGGGCGGCATCGACCTCCTGGTCAACAACGCCGGGCGCATCGACGCCGAGGTCCCGCTGTGGGAGGCCGACCCGGACGAGTGGTGGTCGGTCATGGAGACCAACCTGCGCGGGCCGTTCCTGCTCTCGCGCGGTGGTCCCCGGGATGCTCGCACGCGGTGGGGACGGGTCGTCGACCTCAGCTCTGGCGCGGGCTCGCACGACATGAACGGCGCGAGCGCCTACAACGCGAGCAAGACCGCGCTGCTGCGCATGGGCTCGAACCTGCACCTGTCGGGTCACGCCCTGGGGCTGCGAACGTTCGAGGTCTCGCCCGGTGTGGTGCAGACCGACCTCACCGAGTCCATGGACATGCACGTGGGGCGCACCGAGTGGACCCCGGTCGAGCGGACGGTCGAGATGGTCGTCGCGATCGCCCGCGGCGAGCTCGACGCGTGGTCGGGGACGTTCGTGCGGGTCACGCACGACACCCGGAGCTGCTGCGGGCCGCGGCCTCGGGCACGCCGGAGCGGCGGACGCCGTGCCGGGTCCCGACGCGCGTCGCCTGCGCGTGACCCGCTTCGGTGACGACGACCCGATGCCCGGGTGCTGCCGGCGAGCTGACCTGCGCCGCCTCACGCACGGGCCGTGCGGGGTGCGCTGCGGGCTCATCGAGGGCCGCCGTTCCTCGCGGACGGCGGTCCTTTCTGCGCCCGCGGTGCGGCGTGGCCAGGCTCACCCTCGGATAGTTGAAGTTTCTCCTAATAATGGGGAATGCTCGGTGGGCACCCGCTGACGCGGGTCGGTGCGGACACCGTCGTCCAGTACGCGGCGAAAACGAGCGAGAGGCACCTGGATGACAGTCGAGCACCCGACCAGGCACTGGAACGGGATGACGATCCCCGACGCGGGGACGTACCTGCTCGACGACGCTCACAAACGGGTCGGCTTCCTCGGCAAGCACATGATGGTCTCGCCGGTCCGCGGCGAGTTCACCCGGGCGAGCGCGACGATCGTCGTCGGGCAGGATCCGCTCGCCTCGACGGTCGCTGCATCGGTCGACGCAACGAGCCTCACCACGCACAACGAGGACCGCGACGTGCACCTGCACTCCGCGGACTTCCTGGACGTCGACCGGCACCCCGCGCTCGAGTTCCGCAGCACCGCCGTGCATTGGCAGGGACCGCAGGACGACTCCATCCTCGCCTGGGCGCGGCTGCGCAACCGGTCGCCCGAGCGTGCCGAGGTCCCCGCGAGCCGCGTCCAGGGGCCAGCGCCGGACACTTCGTCGTGAGCGGGCTGCTGACGATCCGGGACGTCACCCACCCGATCGAGCTGACCATGCAGTTCGGCGGCGCCCGCCGCGACCCGTACGGCCGCGACATCTTCGGGTTCAACGTCACCGGGACGTTCGACCGCGAGGACTACGGGCTCGTGTGGAACGTCCTGCTCGAGACGGGTGGACTGCTCGTGGGCAAGAAGGTCGAGATCGAGATCGCCGGCGAGGCGATCCGCCAGGACTGAGGCCACACGGCCTCACGCCACCCGTTCGGGTGTCTCAGCCGTGGCGGCGTCCCCGGGACGCGCCGAACGGACCGCCCACGAACAGCCCCAGGCCGAGCACGAACCCGAAGTCGTACCAGTTCCCGTTGTTGTGTACCTCGTAGATGCTCACGGAGTCGGTGAACAGCGAGACGACGAACGTCACCGGCACGATGATCCCCTGCCACAGGCCGAGCCAGAACCCGCGGGGCTGCCGTCCGCGGTGGGTGTGCCCACGTCCGGGTTGGGACCCGCCGCGCAGGCTGTGAGTGCCAGGGCGGCGACGACGAGGACACCCGCGAGGAGCACCCGGCGTCGTGAGTGCGAGTGGGTCGACCGACGGGCGTGGGTCGGGGTGAGACATCGTTTCCGTGCGTCGAGCTCATGACCCGATCTCCTCGTCGTCGTGGCCGCGCCGTCGCGTGCTGGGGCTCCAGTCTCCCAGCAGGCGGAGCGCGGCGCTCGGTACGCTGCCTCACGTGTACCCCGTGACCCCACCCCACACCCAGGGCCTCTCGACGTCGGCGACGGACACGAGATCTGGTGGGAGGCGCGGGGCAACCCGGACGGGAAGCCCGCCGTCGTGCTGCACGGTGGACCGGGAGCCGGCAGCACGCCTGGCTCGGCACGGCCTTTCGACCCCGAGCGCTACCGCGTGGTGCTCCTCGACCAGCGGGCTGCGGCCGGAGCAGGCCGCTCGCGAGCGATGACGACGCAGACCTGTCGACCAACACGACGGCGCACCTGCTGGCGGATCTCGAGCTGCTGCGCGAGCACCTCGGCATCGCCGCCTGGCTCGTCCTGGGCACCTCGTGGGTGCGACCCTCGCGCTCGCGTACGCGGTGCAGCATCCCGAGCGCGTGACCGAGGTGATTCTCGGCGCGGTCACGAGCACCACGGCGCGCGAGGTCGAGTGGATCACCCGGACATGGGCCGGATCTTCCCGAGGAGTGGGACCGCTTCGTGGCCGAGGTGCCGGTCGCCCAGCGCGAGGGCAACCTCGCCGCGGCCTACGCCCGCCTGCTCGCCGACCCGGACCGGGGGTCCGCGAGCGAGCGGCCGCGGCCTGGTGCCGCTGGGAGGACGTGCACGTCTCGCTCGTCCACGGGTTCGAACGCTGGGAGCGCTACGAGGACCCGGGGTTCCGGCTGCTGTTCGCTCGCCTGGTCACGCACTACTGGGCGAACGCGGCGTTCCTGCCCGACGGCGCCCTGCTGGCCGGGGTGCGCGGGCTCGGCTCGATCCCCGGCGTCCTCGTGCACGGGCGCCAGGACGTGTCAGGCCCGCTCGACGTCGCGTGGCGCCTGCACCAGGCGTGGCCGGGCAGCGAGCTCGTGGTGCTCGAGCGCGCCGGGCACGGCGGGACGGGCTTCCGGAGGCGCTGGTCGCGGCGACGGACCGGTTTGCGGATTCCTGACCAGCGACCACCGCTGAGTGCGGAGTTCTTGCGCGAAACACCCGGCGTGTCGCGCAAGAACTCCGCACTCAGCGGGTGATGGTGTCTCGACCCGAGATGCCAGCGTCGACCCCGAGGTGCCCGTATGCCACGCTGCGCCGCCCTTCTCGTCGGAGTCGTGGCCGCGACGTGCGGTTCGGTCGCTCTCGGGGCCGCGCTGGGTGCGACCGGGCCGGTCGCCATCCCTGCTGTGGGGCCGTGGATCATCGCCGTCGACGGTTGGCCCGTCGGGATCGACGCGTGCACGACCGACCCCACGGTCGACTACGCCGTGACAGCGCTCTCCTGCCACCGGCTCCGACGACGGTCGCCCTCTTCCCCGACGCCACCCGCGACGACGTCGAGCGCGTCGTGACGTGCCTGGACGGGTACCTTCCGATCTCCCGCATCCAGGTGCACGGTGTGGAGCTCCCGACAGCCTCCTGATCGGCGCTCCCGCGACCCGTCCGGTCTCATGGCACGTGATCGCCGGAACCTCGCGCCCTCGCCCGCTAGAGTTCCCCGAAGACACGGGGTGCCCGCTCATCAGGAGCGGGCTGAGATCACACCCGTCGAACCTGATCTAGCTAGCACTAGCGAAGGGATGTCGGCAATGTCGCTTGCTGCCACCACACCTGTCCAGACGTCCGTCCGGTCCTCGGACGGTCACGGTCCGTCGCGGGGGCCAGGCCCTCCCGCCCACGCGTCCTGTCCATCGCAGGCACCGACCCGACGGGCGGCGCCGGGATCCAGGCGGACCTCAAGGCCTTCTCGGCGCACGGTGCGTACGGCATGGCGGTCACGACCGCCCTGGTCGCGCAGAACACGCACGGCGTCCGCACGGTCCATGTCCCGGGCGCGCAGTTCCTCACCGAGCAGCTCGACGCGGTCTCGGACGACGTCGTGATCGATGCGGTGAAGATCGGCATGGTCGCCGACGAGCCGAACGCGCGCGCCATCGCCGCGTGGCTGCGCCGCGTGCAGCCGCCCTTCGTCGTGCTCGACCCCGTCATGGTCGCCACGAGCGGTCACCGACTCCTCGACGACGGCGCCGAGCAGGCCGTGCGCGAACTCACCGCACTCGCCGACCTCGTGACGCCCAACCTGCCCGAGCTGGCCGTGCTCGTGGGCGAGCCCGTCGCGACCACCTGGACCGACGCCCTCGCCCAGGCGAGGCGCCTGCACGCGGCGAGCGGCGCCGTCGTGCTCCTGAAGGGTGGTCACCTCACCGGGGAGGAGTCGCCCGACGCACTGGTGGGGGCAGGTTCCGGGCCCGACGACGTCACGACCTTCTCCGCGCCCCGCATCGACACGGTGCACACCCACGGCACGGGCTGCTCGCTGTCGGCCGCGGTCGCTGCCCTGCGGCCTCAGCGCGACGACTGGGCGAGCGCGACGCGCGACGCGAAGACGTGGCTGACCGGTGCGCTGCGCGCCGGGGAGCCCTGCAGGTGGGCACGGGTCGCGGACCGGTCGACCACCTGGCCCACCTGCCTGCCCTCGGACGGCGTTCGTTCTCCGAGGAGGCCTGGGACCGGATCGCGGGCTGGCGCGAGGCCGTCGAGCATATGGGGTTCGTCCGGGCGCTCGCGGACGGGTCCCTCGACGCGAGCGACTTCGCGTTCTACCTCGCCCAGGACGCGGCCTACCTCGCCGAGTACTCGCGCGTGCTGTCACGGGCGAGCCTGCTCGCGCCCACCCCGAGGCGCGCCAGTTCTTCGCGCGAGCGGCGGTCGAGTCGCTCGAGGTCGAGCAGGCGCTGCACCGTGACTGGCTCGGCGAGCACGCCGGCATGGACCGCTGTGCGGTGGAGAGCGTGGAACCGTCGCCCGTCACGGCCGCGTACACGAACCATCTGCACGCGGCCTCGAACGGGTCGTACGCGGAGACCGTCGCGGCGCTGCTGCCGTGCTATTGGCTGTACTCGCACATCGGCGAGGTGCTGGCGCGCCGGGCGGGTGACCTCGACGGACACCCGTATGCCCGCTGGATCTCGCTCTACGGCGACCCGGCGTTCGGCGAGGCGACCCGCGCCGCATGCTCGTTCGCGGACGAGGCAGCGCGCTGGGCCTCGCCCGCCGAGCGTGAGCGGATGCTGCGCGCGTTCGAGCTGTCCTCGATGCACGAGTACCTGTTCTTCGAGCAGGGGCTCACGCGGCGGCGTGGCCCGAGGCCCCGGTCGGCTAGCGCAAGCACCGGCGACCCGACGCGCTGCCGAGCCCGCTCAGGCGCTCGTCGTGCCGCCGCCGGGTACGAGCAGTCGTACCCGGCGGCCACCAGCGCCACGTCGCGGTGACGTCGTCGGCGGACACGTCCGCCGGGCGCTCAGCGACGCACTGCGCGCGCACCTGGTCGAGCCCGACCGTGAGGTAGTAGACCGCGAGGACTCCCGTGAACAGGACCATGAGCACGGTCATCGCCTGGCGCAGGCGTCGGTCGGTCCGCCGCGTGGGCTCGTCCTCGCCGGGGCGCGGCGGGACCCAGTCCCAGCTCACGAGGTGGTGTCCGTCTCGGTGACCCAGCCCGTCCCGGTGCCCGGCAGGAGCACGACCTTGCCCGTCGTCGCGCGGCTCTCCAGGGCGCGGTGCGCGTCGGCGGCCTGCGCGAGCGGGAACGTCGCGCCCACCCGCACGTCCAGGTCTCCCGAGGCGACGAGCGCGAAGATCTCGTCGGCTCGCTCGAGGAGCTCGGCCCGCGTCGCGGTGTAGTCCTCGAGCTTGGGGCGCGTGGTGAACAGCGAACCGCCCTTGTTGAGGCGCTGCAGGTCGAACGGGGCACCTGGCCCGAGGATCCGCCGAACAGCACGAGCATCCCGCGGTGACGCAGCGATGCGAGCGAGGCCTCGAACGTGTCCTTGCCGACCGAGTCGTAGACCACCGCGACGCCGACGCCGCCCGTGAGGTCGCGCACGATCGAGGGCAGCTCGGTCGTGATGTCGTCGAGCTCGGCGTAGTTCACGACGTCGGACGCACCGGCCGCGCGCGACAGCTCGGCCTTGGCTGCGGTCGAGACGGTGGTGATCACGCGTGCGCCGCGGCGCACCGCGAGCTGGGTCGCGAGCAGCCCGACGCCGCCGGCCCCGCGTGCAGCAGCACGTCGTCGCCGGGCCGGACCGGGTACGTCGAGGTCACGAGGTAGTGGGCCGTGAGGCCCTGGAGTGCGACGGCCGCCGCACGCCGCAGGTCCACGGACTCGGGGACGGGGATCGCGATGTCCGCGGGGACGATCACCTGCTCGGCGTAGGACCCGAACGCGTTGGTCCAGGCGACGCGGTCACCGGGCTCGAACCCGCGACGCCCGAGCCGACGGCCGCGACGATGCCCGCGCCCTCGGTCCCGACCACGTGGGGTACTCCATGGCGTACACCCCGCCCGGCGGTAGGTGTCGATGAAGTTGACCCCGGCCGCCGCCACGTCGACGAGGATCTCGCCGGGCCCGGGGACCGGGGTCGGGAGCTCGACGAGCTCGAGGACGTCGGGGCCGCCTGCCTGGAGTGCCTGGATCGCGCGCATGGGGTCAGCCTAACGACGCTGTCGGTGCCCCGTGGCACGCTGCCAGCATGGCTACCCACGCACACGGCATCCATCACTCGATCGACTACCTCGAGCTCTCCGTGACCGACATGACGGAGGCGCAGGCGTTCTACACGGACGCGTTCGGGTGGGAGTTCGTCCCGTACGGTCCGGGGTATGCGGGCTTCCGCACCTCGGCCGAGGAGGGCGAGGCGGAGGCCGGCGGGTTGGCGCTCGCGGACTCCGTCACCCGTGGCGGCCCGCTGGTTCTCCTCTACTCCGCGGACCTCGACGAGTCGCTCCTCCTGGTCCAGGACGCGGGCGGCGAGATCCTCGAGGGACCGTACGACTTCCCCGGTGGGCGGCGTTTCCACTTCCTCGACCCGAGCGGCAACGAGCTGGGCGTCTGGGGCAGATAGGGTTCCTCGTTCGACTGCATAACTATGTATAGTTCTGCATATGACGATCAGAGTGGCAGTCGCCGGGGCCTCCGGGTACGCGGGAGGGAGATGCTCCGGTTGCTGGCCGGGCACCCCGAGGTGGAGATCGGCGCGCTCACGGCGCACTCCAACGCGGGTCGCTGCTCGGGCTGCACCAGCCGCACCTGCGCTCCCTCGCGGACCGCATGCTGCTGCCGACGAGCGTCGAGCACCTGGTGGGTCACGACGTCGTCGTGCTCGCGCTGCCGCACGGCGCCTCCGGTGCGATCGCCGCCCAGCTGCCCGACGACGTCCTCGTCCTGGACCTCGGCGCCGACCACCGGCTCTCCTCGGCCGCCGACTGGACCGCGTTCTACGGGTCCGAGCACGCGGGCACCTGGCCCTACGGCCTCCCCGAGCTCCTGATCACCGAGCAGACCGGGGCCGGGGTCGAGTACACCAAGCAGCGCGAGATCCTCGCGGGCGCCCGCCGCATCGCCGTGCCCGGGTGCAACGTCACGGCCGTGACCCTGGGGCTCCAGCCCGGCATCGCCTCGGGCCTGCTCGACCCGGTCGACCTCGTCGCGGTCCTCGCCAACGGGTACTCGGGCGCGGGCAAGTCCCTCAAGACGCACCTGCTCGCCTCCGAGGCGCTCGGCTCGGCCCAGCCCTACGCCGTGGGCGGCTCGCACCGGCACATCCCGGAGATCGCGCAGAACCTCCGCACGGCCGGCGCCCCGAAGTGACGATCTCCTTCACGCCCACGCTCGTGCCCATGTCCGGGGCATCCTCGCGACCGCGACGGCCCGCCTCGCGCCCGGCCACCAGGACCTGAGCGTCGACGCCCTGCGCCAGGCCTACGAGCAGGCGTACGCAGGAGAGCCGTTCGTCCAGCTCCTGCCCGAGGGACAGTGGCCCACCACGGCCATGACCCTCGGCGCCAACACGGCCCTGGTCCAGGTCGCGATCGACCGTGCCGCGGGCCGCGTCGTGACCGTCACGGCGATCGACAACCTGGTCAAGGGCACCGCAGGCGGCGCCGTCCAGTCCATGAACATCGCCCTGGGTCTGCCGCAGACCCTGGGCCTCACCACCGAAGGGGTCGCACCGTGACCGTCACCGGACCGCTCGGCTTCCGGGCCGCAGGCGTCGTCGCCGGGCTCAAGTCCACCGGCAACAAGGACGTCGCGCTCGTCGTCAACGAGGGGCCGCTCGACGTCGCCGCGGCCGTCTTCACGTCCAACCGGGTGTTCGCCGCCCCGTCGCGTGGTCGCGCCAGGCCGTCGCGGACGGGATCGCGCGCGCCGTCGTCCTCAACTCGGGCGGGGCCAATGCGTGCACCGGACCCGAGGGCTTTGCCGACACGCACCACACGGCCGAGTACGTGGCCGACCTCCTCGAGGTCTCGGCGGGCGACGTCCTGGTCTGCTCGACGGGACTCATCGGCGAGCGCCTGCCCATGGACAGGCTCCTCGCGGGCTGCGACGCGGCAGCAGGGTGGCCGACGCCGAGGGCGGTCCTGACGCGGCCCTCGCGATCATGACGACCGACACGGTCCCCAAGACCGTCCTGGTCACGCGCGACGTGAGCGACGCCCACAGCGTCGACGGCGCCGCGAGCTGGTCCGTCGGAGGCATGGCCAAGGGGCGGGCATGCTCGCCCCGGCCTCGCGACCATGCTCTGCGTGCTGACCACGGACGCGGTCGTCGACGCGGCCACCGCGGACGCCGCCCTGCGCGCCGCGACGGCCACCACGTTCGACCGTGTCGACTCGGACGGCTGCATGTCGACGAACGACACGGTGATCCTCCTGGCCTCCGGCGCGTCCCAGGTGCAGGTGACTCAGGAGGAGCTCACGGCGGCCGTGACCGAGGCGTGCGCGGACCTCGCGCGCGCCTCGTCGCGGACGCCGAGGGCGCCAGCCACGACATCGCGGTCGTCGTGAAGAACGCGAGCGACGAGGCCGCTGCGCTCGCGGTCGCCCGCGCCGTGACGCGCTCCAACCTCTTCAAGGCCGCGGTGTTCGGCAACGACCCCAACTGGGGCCGGGTGCTCTCCGCCGTCGGGACCGTCCCCGAGGACGTCGCGCCCTTCGACGCGCTCGAGCTCGACGTGTCGATCAACGGGGTCCAGGTCTGCCGCGCCGGGGAGTGGGCGAACCGCGCGAGCTCGTCGACCTGGCCTCGGCGCGCGAGGTCCACGTCGAGATCGACCTGCACGCGGGCGACGCGGAGGTCACGGTCTGGACCAACGACCTCACGCACGACTACGTCCACGAGAACAGCGCGTACTCGTCGTGAGCGCCCCGACCCGCGAGGACTTCGTGTTCGACACCCGCACCGACCTGACCCCGGCCAGAAGGCCGAGGTCCTCCTGGAGGCCATGCCCTGGCTCCAGGAGTTCCGCGGCGCGCTCGTGGTCATCAAGTACGGCGGCAACGCCATGATCGACGACGAGCTCAAGGCCGCGTTCGCGCGCGACATGGTGTTCCTGCGCCAGGTCGGCCTGCACCCGTGGTCGTCCACGGGGTGGCCCGCAGATCTCCGCGATGCTCGCGCGCCTCGGTATCGAGAGCGAGTTTCGCGGCGGCCTGCGTGTCACCACGCCCGAGGCCATGGACGTCGTCCGCATGGTCCTCACGGGGCAGGTCTCGCGCGAGCTCGTCGGGCTCATCAACGCCCACGGGCCCTACGCGGTCGGGCTCTCGGGCGAGGACGGCGGACTGCTCCAGGCACAGCGCCGGCACGCGATGGTCGACGGCGAGCCCGTCGACGTCGGGCTCGTCGGCGACGTCGTGGAGGTCCACCCGTCCGCGGTCCAGGACCTGCTCGACGCAGGGCGCATCCCTGTCGTCTCGACGATCGCCCCGGACCTCGACGACCCGACCCAGGTGCTCAACGTCAACGCCGACACGGCCGCCGCGGCGCTCGCGGTCGCGCTCGGCGCCAAGAAGCTCATCGTGCTGACCGACGTCGAGGGCCTGTACACCTCGTGGCCGGACAAGACCTCGCTCGTCAGCCAGATCACGCGGTCCGAGCTCGCAGCCCTGCTGCCGCTCTCGAGGCCGGGATGGTCCCCAAGATGGAGGCGTGCCTGCGCGCCGTGACCGGGGCGTCCCGCGCGCGACCGTGATCGACGGACGCGTGGCGCACTCGGTCCTCCTGGAGGTCTTCACGACGCGCGGCAACGGGACCATGGTCATCCCGGACCCGCTCGGCGCCTCGACCCTCCGTCACCACCACCTTGCAGGAGCAGGCATGAACGGCACGACCGGCGAGATCTCGCCGACCACTCCCGGCCGCACCGTGGACGCGGGGCGTCGGCCCCGCGGGCACCGCGGACACGACCCTGACGGGTCCGGGCAGCGTCGCGCAGTGGACCGAGCGCTACACGCACGCGGTCATGGACACGTTCGGCGCCCCGCAGAAGGTCCTGGTCCGTGGCGAGGGCGCGTACGTGTGGGACGCCGACGGCAAGCGCTACCTCGACCTGCTCGCGGGCATCGCCGTCAACGCCCTGGGCCACGCGCACCCCACGCTCACCGCGGCGGTCAGCGCCCAGCTGGGTACGCTCGGGCACGTCTCGAACTTCTTCGGCACCCCCACCCAGATCGCGCTCGCCGAGCGGCTCCTGAACCTCACGCAGGCCCCGAGGGCTCGCGCGTCTTCTTCACGAACTCGGGCACCGAGGCCAATGAGGCCGCGTTCAAGATGGCTCGCCGCAACAGCGACGGCGTGGGCGGTCCTGGTACGCGGACCCGGGTCCTCGCGCTCGAGGGCGGCTTCCACGGTCGGAGCATGGGCGCCCTGGCGCTCACGTCCAAGGCTGCGTACCGCGAGCCGTTCGAGCCGCTGCCCGGTGGCGTCGAGTTCGTCCCGTTCGGCGACACCCTCGCGCTCGAGGAGGCCTTCTCCGCGCAGGCCGTCGCCGAGCGCGGGAGGTCGCCGCGCTGTTCGTCGAGCCCGTGCAGGGCGAGGCGGGCGTGCGCCCGCTCCCGCCCGGCTACCTGGTGGTCGCGCGCGAGCTGACCGCGGCGTCGGGCGCCCTGCTCGTCCTCGACGAGGTCCAGACGGGCGTGGGTCGCACGGGGTCGTGGTTCGCGTTCCAGCAGCAGGAGATCGGCGGGGCATCACGCCCGACGTCGTCACGCTCGCCAAGGGTTGGGCGGCGGGTTCCCCGTGGGGGCCGTTGTGGCGTTCGGCGAGCGGGCCGCGACCCTCCTGGGCGCGGCCAGCACGGCACGACGTTCGGCGGGAACCCCGTCGCGGCCGCGGCGGCTCTCGCGACGCTCGCCGTGATCGAGCGCGACGGTCTGCTCGCCAACGTGCGCGCCGTCGGGGAGCAGCTGCGCGACGGGATCGCCGCGTGCGGCAACCCGTGGTCGCCGGCACCCGCGGCAACGGGCTGCTCGTCGCAGTCCTGCTCTCCGCTCCGGTCGCGGCCGAGGTGGCACTCCTGGCCCTCGGCGCGGGCTTCATCGTCAACGCGGTGCAGCCCGACGTGATCCGTCTCGCCCCGCCGCTGATCCTGACGCGGGACCAGGCGAGCGAGGTCGTCGCGTTCTTCGCGGCCTTGCCCGCCGACCTCGCGGGCCCCGTCGCCGCGCCCGCGCCCACCATCCCCACCGCCTCCTCGAAAGGCTGAACGTGTCTGCTCCGACCGCTTCCGTCCGACACTTCCTGCGCGACGACGACCTCAGCCCCAGCGAGCAGCGCGAGGTGCTCGAGCTCGGCCTCGGCTTCCGCGGGGACCGCTTCATCCGGACGCCACTGCGCGGCCCCAGGCAGTGGCCCTCATCTTCGACAAGCCCTCGACCCGCACGCGGGTCTCGTTCTCGGCGGGCGTCGCCGAGCTCGGCGGGTACCCCTCACGATCGACGGCGCGACCAGCCAGCTCGGGCGCGGCGAGCCCATCGCGGACACGGCCCGCGTCCTGACCGCCAGACGTCCGCGATCGTGTGGCGGACGTTCGGCCAGGAGCGCATCGAGGAGATGGCCGGGTCTCGACCGTGCCGGTCGTCAACGCACTCACCGACGAGTTCCACCCGTGCCAGATCCTCGCGGACCTGCTGACCGTCGCGCAGCTGCGCGGGGCGTGGGGCGCTGGCCGGGAAGTCGCTCGTCTACCTGGGCGACGGCGCCAACAACATGGCGCACTCCTACCTGCTGGGCGGGGCGACCGCGGGGATGCACGTGCGCGTGGGCACCCGGCGCAGTACCTGCCGGACCCGCAGGTCGTGGCCGACGCCGAGCGCATCGCGCGAGAGACGGGTGGCTCGGTCCTGGTGACCACGGACGCGCTCGACGCCGCGCGGGTGCCGACGTCGTCGCGACCGACACCTGGGTCTCGATGGGCGACGAGGCGAGCGCCGACGAGCGCGAGCTGCCCTTCGTCCCGTACCAGGTGAACGCCGGGGTCCTGGCCGTCGCGGCCGACGACGCCTCGTGCTCCACTGCCTGCCCGCGTACCGCGGCAAGGAGATCACCGCCGAGGTCATCGACGGGCCGCAGTCGGCCGTCTGGGACGAGGCCGAGAACCGCCTGCACGCTCAGAAGGCGCTGCTGACGTGGCTCCTGGAGCGCTCGTGACCACCGGGGCCTGGGACCGGGCAGCGTGCCGACCACCAAGGCGGCACGCCACGCGCATCGCCCAGCTCGTCGCCCGGCACGAGATCCACTCGCAGGCCGAGCTCGCCAGGGCGCTCGCGGAGGACGGCGTGAGCGTCACGCAGGCGACGCTCTCCCGCGACCTCATCGAGCTGCGGGCCGAGAAGGTCCGCAGCCCGTCGGGTGCGTTGGTCTACGCGGTCCCCGGTGAGGGCGGGGACCGCTCGGTCCAGGTCGCGAACGACGCCGAGTACGTCGCGGCGCGTCTCGCCCGGCTGTGCGGCGAGCTCCTGGTCTCGGCGGAGGCGTCGGGCAACCTCGTCGTGCTGCGCACCCGCCGGGGCCGCGCAGTACCTGGCTTCGGCGATCGACCACTCGGTGTTCGTCGGCGTGCTCGGCACGATCGCGGGGACGACACCGTCCTGGTGATCTCGCGCGACGTCGACGGCGGCGAGGACCTGGCGGGCGCTTCCTCGCCCTGACGAACCCCGTCGCGCCGTCGACGTCGTAGCCGGTGCGACGGGCGGACGACGTGGCACCTCCGGCGCCGGGCGACCCGTCCCCGGCTGCCACACTGGACTCATCACCCCACGCAAGGAAGAGACAATTCATGACTGAACGCGTCGTGCTCGCCTACTCGGGCGGCTTGGACACCTCCGTCGCCATCGGCTGGATCGGCGAGGCCACGGGAGCCGAGGTCGTCGCCGTCGCTGTGGACGTCGGCCAGGGCGGCGAGGACCTCGAGGTCATCCGCCAGCGCGCCCTCGACTGCGGCGCCGTCGAGGCCTACGTCGCGGACGCCCGCGACGAGTTCGCGACCGAGTACTGCATGCCGGCGCTGCGAGCGAACGGGCTGTACCTGGACCGCTACCCGCTGGTCTCCGCGATCTCGCGCCCTGTCATCGTCAAGCACCTGGTGCGCGCCGCACGGCAGTTCGGCGCGACGACCGTCGCGCACGGCTGCACCGGCAAGGGCAACGACCAGGTCCGCTTCGAGGTCGCGACCACGTCGCTCGCCCCCGAGCTCAAGACGATCGCCCCGGTCCGTGACCTCGCCCTGACGCGTGAGAAGGCCATCGCGTACGCCGAGAAGCACTCGCTGCCGATCGAGACGACCAAGCACAACCCGTTCTCGGTCGACCAGAACGTGGGGGCGCGCCGTCGAGACGGGCTTCCTCGAGGACATCTGGAACGCCCCGACCAAGGACGTCTACAGCTACACGGACGACCCGACGTTCCCGCCGGTCGCCGACGAGGTCGTCATCACGTTCGAGCAGGGCGTCCCGGTGGCGCTCGACGGTGTCCCGGTCACGCCGCTCCAGGCCGTCCAGGAGATGAACCGTCGCGCCGGTGCCCAGGGTGTGGGCCGCATCGACATCGTCGAGGACCGCCTGGTCGGCATCAAGTCCCGCGAGATCTACGAGGCCCCGGGCGCGATCGCTCTCATCGCGGCGCACCAGGAGCTGGAGAACGTCACCCTCGAGCGCGAGCAGGCTCGTTTCAAGCGCGGCGTCGAGCAGCGCTGGACCGAGCTGGTCTACGACGGCATGTGGTTCAGCCCGCTGAAGAAGTCCTGGACGTCTTCATCGAGGACACCCAGCGTTACGTCTCGGGCGACATCCGTCTCGTCCTGCACGGCGGCCGCGCCACGGTCACGGGCCGTCGCAGCGAGACCAGCCTGTATGACTTCAACCTCGCGACCTACGACGAGGGCGACTCGTTCGACCAGCCGCAGGCGAAGGGTTTCATCGAGATCTTCGGGCTCACGGCCAAGCTCTCCGCGGCCCGTGACGAGAAGTTCGGCAACGGCGTGGACCTCGGAACCGGGAGCCTGTGAACCATGAGTGACGACATCAACGAGATCATCCCCGCCACTGCGGACGGGATCGCTGCCGCGGGTGCTGCCGCGCCCGTGAGCCTGTGGGCGGCCGCTTCGCCGGCGGACCCGCCGAGGCGCTGGCGGCGCTGTCGCAGTCGACGCACTTCGACTGGCGGCTCGCGCAGCACGACATCGCGGGATCCCGGGCGCACGCCAAGGTCCTGGCCGCTGCCGGCCTGCTCGACGACGACGAGCTCACGGCGATGCTCGAGGCGCTCGACGTGCTCTCGGCCGACGTCGAGTCGGGGCCTTCTTGCCGGTCCTGGCCGACGAGGACGTGCACACGGCCCTCGAGCGCGGGCTCATCGAGCGTGCGGGGGCCGAGCTGGGCGGCAAGCTGCGCGCCGGTCGCTCGCGCAACGACCAGATCGCGACGCTCGTGCGGTCCTACCTGCGCGAGGAGGCCCGCGCGATCGGGATCCTCGTGCTGGACGTCGTCGACGCGCTGATCGAGCAGGCCGAGGCGCACCCGGGCGCCCCATGCCCGGCGCACCCACCTGCAGCACGCGCAGCCGGTGCTGCTCGCGCACCACCTCCTGGCGCACGCGTGGCCGCTGCTGCGCGACGTCGACCGCTTTATCGACTGGGACGTGCGTGCGGGTCGCTCGCCGTACGGCTCGGGGCCCTCGCCGGTTCGTCGCTGGGGCTCGACCCGGCGTCCGTCGCGGCGGACCTCGGCTTCGACGGCCCGGTCGAGAACTCGATCGACGGGACGGCTTCTCGAGACGTGGTCGCGGAGTTCGCGTTCGTCTCCGCGATGCTGGGCGTGGACCTCTCGCGCTTCGCCGAGGAGATCATCATCTGGAACACCAAGGAGTTCGGCTTCGTCCGTCTGGACGACGCCTACTCCACGGGGTCCAGCATCATGCCGCAGAAGAAGAACCCGGACATCGCCGAGCTCGCGCGCGGCAAGGCGGGACGCCTCATCGGTGACCTGACGGGCCTGCTGGCCACGCTCAAGGGTCTGCCGCTCGCGTACAACCGCGACCTGCAGGAGGACAAGGAGCCGGTGTTCGACCAGGTCGACACCCTCAAGGTCCTGCTGCCCGCGTACGCAGGGATGGTCCGCACCATGACGTTCGACACCGAGCGCATGGCGTCCCTCGCGCCTCAGGGCTTCTCGCTGGCCACCGACATCGCCGAGTGGCTCGTCCGCGAGGGTGTGCCGTTCCGGGTGGCCCACGAGGTCGCCGGGGCGTGCGTCCGCACCTGCGAGGAGCGCGGCATCGAGCTGTGGGACCTCACGGACCGCGACCTCGCCGCGATCTCGGAGCACCTCACGCCGGGCGTGCGTGACGTGCTCACGGTCGAGGGCTCGCTCGCCTCGCGCGACGCGGTCGGTGGCACGGCGCCCGTACGGGTCGCGGAGCAGCTCGAGGAGGCGAAGGTCCGCTCGGCCGAGTACCGCTTCTGGGTGCAGGGCTGAGCACGGCATGAGCGTCAGCCAGGAGGTTCTCGCGGACCTCGTGTCCCGCGTGCACGACGGCGCAGCGCGCCTCGGTCAGGGACGTCCGGCGGGTCCGGGCGTCCCTGGGGACAGGGTGCCGGCTGGTCGTCGTCGACGGCCCGGCGGGCTCGGGCAAGACGACCCTGGCCGCTCAGCTCGGCACGGCTCTGTCGGCGCAGGTGATCCACATGGACGACCTGTACGAGGGCTGGGCCGGGCTGACGGCGGGCGTGGGGCGGCTCGCCGAGCAGGTCCTCGAGCCCTTGGCGGGCGGGCGAGCCGGGCGCTACCAGCGCTACGACTGGACGCTCGGCGCCTTCGCCGAGTGGCACGACGTCCCCTCGCTCCGTTCCTCGTGGTCGAGGGCTGCGGTGCGGGTGCTCGCCGGGTCGCGGACCTGACGACGCTGCTCGTCTGGGTCGAGGCGGCGACGCGGTCCGCCTCGCGCGCGGCCTCGAGCGGGACGGCGAGGCCGCGCACGACGAGTGGACCCGGTGGATGACTTCGGAGCGTGCGGTCTACGCGGTCGAGGGGACCGCCGAGCGGGCCGACGTGGTGCTCGACGGGTTCGGCGAACCGGTCAGGCGTCGGGCTCCAGAACCCGGGACGTCGCCGACGGCTGACGACGTCGGACAGCACGACGAGGACCGGATGCTCAGGGCGCCGAGGACCAGTGCTCAGGTCCGTCGGGCGAGTGCGAACGGCGTGGGGCGTCGCCGAAACCTGAGGGGCGTAGATTGCCGGGGAGACCAGCGCCCCAGCCAGGGAGGCCCACGTGCCCGATTCCTCCGCTCCAGCCCCATCGACCACCGCTCCGCGCCCGATCCTGTGCTCGACGAGTCGGCGCTGGACGTGCCTGCCCGCGGCTGGTTCGCCCGCCCGAGCCTCGAGGTCGCGCGCGACCTCCTGGGCGCGTCGATCACCCATCGCACCCTCGCCGGCACGGTCACGCTACGTCTCACCGAGGTCGAGGCGTACGACGGCGAGCAGGACCCGGGCTCCCATGCCTTCCGCGGTCGGTCCGAGCGCAACCGGGCCATGTTCGGCGAGCCCGGCCACCTCTACGTCTACCGTCATCTCGGCCTGCACCACTGCGTCAACGTGGTCTGCGGCCCGGTCGGCCAGGCGTCCGCGGTACTGCTGCGCGCCGGTGAGGTGACCGACGGCGTCGAGCTGGCCCGCGCGCCGCCTGGCGGTCGGGGTCTGCGACTCCGACCGCCAGGTCGCGCGCGGACCTGCGCGCCTCGCCGTGGCCCTGGGTCTCGACCTCGCCCACTACGGGCTGGACGTGACGGACGTGGCGGGCGACGTCGTCGTGCACCGTGACGCGAGGAAGCTGCGACCCGCGGTCGCGACCGGACCGCGCGTCGGGGTCAGCGGCGACGGGGAGACGCGAGCCTCTACCCGTGGCGGCTCTGGCTCACTGCGGAGCCGACCGTCTCCGCCTACCGGCGGCGACCCGCCGCAACCGCTGAAGTCCACGCCGGACGGCCTGTCGATGCGAGAGTGCCGGACACGGCAGACTAGGACATCGGGCGTGCGCCGGGACGAACGGCGCCACCCGATCCACGCCCTGCGCACGTCAGCGCGCGGGCACGACGAAGGAGATGCAGTGAACGACGTTCTCGACGAGTTGCAATGGCGAGGCCTGGTGGCGCAGTCCACCGACGAGGCCGCGCTGCGTGCTGCGCTGGCCGAGGGACCCGTCACGTACTACTGCGGCTTCGACCCGACCGCGCCGAGCCTGCACCACGGCCATCTCGTGCAGCTCATCCTGCTGCGTCACCTGCAGCTGGCGGGGCACCGCGCGATCGCCCTGGTCGGCGGCGCCACGGGCATGATCGGTGACCCGCGTCAGTCGGGCGAGCGGATCCTCAACACCAAGGACACGGTCGCGGAGTGGACCGAGCGTCTCAAGGCGCAGGTCTCGCGCTTCCTCGACTTCGAGGGCGACAACCCGGCGCGCATCGCGAACAACCTCGACTGGACCGCTCAGCTCACGGCGATCGACTTTCTGCGGGAGATAGGCAAGCACTACCGCCTGGGCACCATGCTCGCCAAGGACACCGTGGCTCGCCGCCTGAAGTCGGACGAGGGCATCAGCTTCACCGAGTTCAGCTACCAGATCCTCCAGGGCAACGACTACCTCGAGCTCTTCCGGCGTGAGGGCGTCACGCTCCAGACGGGCGGCAACGACCAGTGGGGCAACCTGCTCTCGGGCGTCGAGCTGATCCGCAAGGCCGAAGGCGCGTCGGTGCACGTCCTGACGACCCCGCTGATCACCAAGGCGGACGGGACGAAGTTCGGCAAGACCGAGGGCGGGGCCGTGTGGCTCGACCCCGACATGATGAGCCCGTACGCCTTCTACCAGTACTGGGTCAACGCGGACGACGCCGACGTGGTGGGCTGGCTGAAGATCTTCACCTTCCGTACCGCGGAGGAGATCGCCGAGCTCGAGCGCGCGGTCGCCGAGCGTCCCGCAGCACGAGAAGCACAGAAGGCGCTCGCAGCCGACGTCACGACTCTCGTCCACGGGCGGGCGCGACGGAGGCGGTGATCGCGGCGAGCCAGGCACTGTTCGGCCGGGGTGACCTGGACGGGCTGGACGCGGGCACGCTGGGAGCGGCAGTTGCGGAGCTCCCACGTACGACGGCGGCACCCGGCGACCCGATCGTCGACCTTCTCGTCGGCTCCGGCCTGGTGGGATCCAAGGGAGCGGCACGTCGCGCCATCGCTGAGGGGGCGCCTACGTGAACAACGTGAAGGTGGCCGACGAGGACGCAACCCTCGAGGCAGGCGACCTGCTGCACGGACGCTTCGCGATCCTGCGCCGAGGCAAGCGGACGCTCGCAGTCGCCGCTGCGGAGTAGCTCCTCGTGCGGGCCGGGCACGAGCTCGCCGCCCCGCACGAGCTGTCCAGGACCTGGCTGGGCGAGTCGGCGGAGCCAGGTGACCGGGGTCACCGCAACCCGGCTTGACCTTCCCGGCAACCTCCCCGTAATGTTCTGGATGTCAGCCCGACAGGGAGGAACAGACACCACTGCGAAGCTCCTCGGAGCCGCCGCGAAGTGGCTGGTCCCGAGGGCAGGCTCCTCCAAGTAGTTCAGATCGTGAATCTGTCGACTTGTGAGGGACCCAGCACAGATGGTCTCCGCCTCGGCGGTAGACACAGTGTTCCGGGTCTGGTAGATTAGAGAAGTTGCCCCGAGTGAAGGCCTGGAAACGGGTTGGAGTCGGTGCGTGTCGGTTGCTTGAGAACTCAACAGTGTGCTTGATAGTTAATGCCAATTGTCCTTCGTGGGCGCGTGGCTCGCATCTTCGGTGCGTGTTGTGTGTCTGTGTTGAGACTACTTTTGGTATGAATTGAAAACGTCATGTTTTCGGTTTGTAGCCTTGATTATGGACCTTCGGGTCCGCTTCGTATGGTTGTTAACCCTTTTGGGGTTGATAGCAAACATTTACGGAGAGTTTGATCCTGGCTCAGGACGAACGCTGGCGGCGTGCTTAACACATGCAAGTCGAACGGTGATGCCCAGCTTGCTGGGTTGATCAGTGGCGAACGGGTGAGTAACACGTGAGTAACCTGCCCCAGACTCCGGGATAAGCCTTGGAAACGAGGTCTAATACTGGATATGAGATGCCCCTGCATGGGAGTGTCTGGAAAGATTTATCGGTCTGGGATGGACTCGCGGCCTATCAGCTTGTTGGTGGGGTAATGGCCTACCAAGGCGACGACGGGTAGCCGCCTGAGAGGGCGACCGGCCACACTGGGACTGAGACACGGCCCAGACTCCTACGGGAGGCAGCAGTGGGGAATATTGCACAATGGGCGCAAGCCTGATGCAGCGACGCCGCGTGAGGGATGAAGGCCTTCGGGTTGTAAACCTCTTTCAGCAGGGAAGAAGCGCAAGTGACGGTACCTGCAGAAGAAGCGCCGGCTAACTACGTGCCAGCAGCCGCGGTAATACGTAGGGCGCAAGCGTTGTCCGGAATTATTGGGCGTAAAGAGCTCGTAGGCGGTTTGTCGCGTCTGGTGTGAAAACTCAAGGCTCAACCTTGAGCTTGCATCGGGTACGGGCAGACTAGAGTGCGGTAGGGGTGACTGGAATTCCTGGTGTAGCGGTGGAATGCGCAGATATCAGGAGGAACACCGATGGCGAAGGCAGGTCACTGGGCCGCAACTGACGCTGAGGAGCGAAAGCATGGGGAGCGAACAGGATTAGATACCCTGGTAGTCCATGCCGTAAACGTTGGGCACTAGGTGTGGGGCTCATTCCACGAGTTCCGTGCCGCAGCAAACGCATTAAGTGCCCCGCCTGGGGAGTACGGCCGCAAGGCTAAAACTCAAAGGAATTGACGGGGCCCGCACAAGCGGCGGAGCATGCGGATTAATTCGATGCAACGCGAAGAACCTTACCAAGGCTTGACATACACCGGAAACTTCCAGAGATGGTTGCCCCGCAAGGTCGGTGTACAGGTGGTGCATGGTTGTCGTCAGCTCGTGTCGTGAGATGTTGGGTTAAGTCCCGCAACGAGCGCAACCCTCGTCTTATGTTGCCAGCACGTTATGGTGGGGACTCATAAGAGACTGCCGGGGTCAACTCGGAGGAAGGTGGGGATGACGTCAAATCATCATGCCCTTATGTCTTGGGCTTCACGCATGCTACAATGGCCGGTACAAAGGGCTGCGATACCGCGAGGTGGAGCGAATCCCAAAAGCCGGTCTCAGTTCGGATTGGGGTCTGCAACTCGACCCCATGAAGTCGGAGTCGCTAGTAATCGCAGATCAGCAACGCTGCGGTGAATACGTTCCCGGCCTTGTACACACCGCCCGTCAAGTCACGAAAGTCGGTAACACCCGAAGCCGGTGGCCCAACCCTTGTGGAGGGAGCTGTCGAAGGTGGGACTGGCGATTGGGACTAAGTCGTAACAAGGTAGCCGTACCGGAAGGTGCGGCTGGATCACCTCCTTTCTAAGGAGCATCACTCACAGCCGCCCCTGGGTTGGTTGTGCAGAGGCCATGGTGCCCACCGAACGTGTGGGTGGATGGTTGCTCAAGGGTGGAACATTAACGAAGAGCTTCGTCCAAGACGGTTCGTGTCAGTACCTGTCCACCTTGTGTGGGTGGTGGAACATCACGGGTACGGGGATGGGGTTTGCCAAGCACACTGTTGGGTCCTGAGGGAACCGCCCGTATGGGTGGGGTCGCTCTGAACGGGCCATCGCGTCTCCTGGGTGAACCGCCGACCTCGTGTTGGTAGGCCGTGGGAGCGGGTGGGATCGTCCGTAGCTTGAGAACTGCACAGTGGACGCGAGCATCTTTGTAAGATCAAAGATTTATTCTTTGTTCTCTGCAATTTTTGTTGTCAAGTTTTTAAGGGCACAGGGTGGATGCCTTGGCACTAGGAGCCGATGAAGGACGTTGTAGCCTGCGATAAGCCTCGGGGAGTTGGCAAACGAACCGTGATCCGAGGATCTCCGAATGGGGAAACCCCGCTGGAGTCATGTCCAGTGACCCGCACCTGAATATATAGGGTGTGTGGAGGGAACGTCGGGAAGTGAAACATCTCAGTACCGACAGGAAGAGATATTCCGTGAGTAGTGGCGAGCGAAAGCGGAACAGGCCAAACCGTTCATGTGTGATAGCTACCAGGCGTTGCATGGGCGGGGTTGTGGGACCTTTCAGATCGGGCTGGTACCCGGTCAGGGAGTCAGAAAGCCGCGTTATAGTCGAAGGGCATTGAAAGGCCCGGCGAAGAGGGTGCGACCCCGTAGACGAAATGACGCGGCCTCCCGAAGGGGATCCCAAGTAGCACGGGGCCCGAGAAATCCCGTGTGAATCCGGCAAGACCACTTGCTAAGCCTAAATACTACCTAGTGACCGATAGCGGACCAGTACCGTGAGGGAAAGGTGAAAAGTACCCGGGAGGGAGTGAAATAGTACCTGAAACCGTGTGCCTACAATCCGTTGGAGCCTCCCTAGCAGGGGTGACAGCGTGCCTTTTGAAGAATGAGCCTGCGAGTTAGTGCTCAGTGGCAAGGTTAACCCGTGTGGGAAGCCGTAGCGAAAGCGAGTCTGAATAGGGCGAATGAGTCGCTGGGTCTAGACCCGAAGCGAAGTGATCTAGCCATGGGCAGGTTGAAGCGTGGGTAAGACTACGTGGAGGACCGAACCCACCAGGGTTGAAAACCTGGGGATGACCTGTGGTTAGGGGTGAAAGGCCAATCAAACTTCGTGATAGCTGGTTCTCCCCGAAATGCATTTAGGTGCAGCCTCGCGTGTTTCTTGCCGGAGGTAGAGCTACTGGATGGCCGATGGGCCCTACAAGGTTACTGACGTCAGCCAAACTCCGAATGCCGGTAAGTGAGAGCGCGGGAGTGAGACTGTGGGGATAAGCTCCATAGTCGAGAGGGAAACAGCCCAGACCACCAGCTAAGGCCCCTAAGCGTGTGCTAAGTGGGAAAGGATGTGGAGTTGCACAGACAACCAGGAGGTTGGCTTAGAAGCAGCCACCCTTGAAAGAGTGCGTAATAGCTCACTGGTCAAGTGATTCCGCGCCGACAATGTAGCGGGGCTCAAGTACACCGCCGAAGCTGTGGCATTCACACAAACGCTAGGCCTTCGTGGTCCAGGCGTGTGGATGGGTAGGGAGCGTCGTGTGGGCAGTGAAGTCGCGGGGTAACCCAGCGGTGGAGCCTACACGAGTGAGAATGCAGGCATGAGTAGCGAAAGACGGGTGAGAAACCCGTCCGCCGAATGACCAAGGGTTCCAGGGCCAGGCTAATCCGCCCTGGGTAAGTCGGGACCTAAGGCGAGGCCGACAGGCGTAGTCGATGGACAAGGAGTTGATATTCTCCTACCGGCGAAGAACCGCCCATACCGAACCCGGTGATGCTAAGCGCCCTTAACCCGCACCGTCTCCTTCGGGAGGCAACGTGGGAGCAGCGCGCGACCCGAACCAGTACTAGGTAAGCGTATTAACAGGGGTGACGCAGGAAGGTAGCCCAGCACGGCGATGGTTGACCGTGTCCAAGGTTGTAGGGCGAACAGTAGGCAAATCCGCTGTTCACATAGCCTGAGAACTGATAGATAGCGCGTATGCGCGAATTGGGTGATCCTATGCTGCCAAGAAAAGCCTCGGCGCGAGGTTCTAGCCGCCCGTACCCTAAACCGACTCAGGTGGTCAGGTAGAGAATACTAAGGCGATCGAGAGAATCGTGGTTAAGGAACTCGGCAAAATGCCCCGTAACTTCGGGAGAAGGGGCCCGATGCGTGACGGAACTAGCTTCCCGAGCGTTGACGGCCGCAGAGACCAGGGAGAAGCGACTGTTTACTAAAACACAGGTCCGTGCGAAGTCGCAAGACGATGTATACGGACTGACGCCTGCCCGGTGCTGGAAGGTTAAGAGGACGGGTCAGCCTTCGGGCGAAGCTCAGAATTTAAGCCCCAGTAAACGGCGGTGGTAACTATAACCATCCTAAGGTAGCGAAATTCCTTGTCGGGTAAGTTCCGACCTGCACGAATGGCGTAACGACTTCTCCGCTGTCTCAACCGCGAACTCGGCGAAATTGCACTACGAGTAAAGATGCTCGTTACGCGCAGCAGGACGGAAAGACCCGGACCTTTACTATAGCTTGGTATTGGTGTTCGGTGCGGCTTGTGTAGGATAGGTGGGAGACTGTGAAGCATGCACGCCAGTGTGTGTGGAGTCAACGTTGAAATACCACTCTGGTCGCTCTGGATATCTAACCTCGGTCCGTAATCCGGATCAGGGACAGTGCCTGGTGGGTAGTTTAACTGGGGCGGTTGCCTCCTAAAATGTAACGGAGGCGCTCAAAGGTTCCCTCAGCCTGGTTGGTAATCAGGTGTCGAGTGCAAGTGCACAAGGGAGCTTGACTGTGAGACTGACAAGTCGAGCAGGGACGAAAGTCGGAACTAGTGATCCGGCGGTGGCTTGTGGAAGCGCCGTCGCTCAACGGATAAAAGGTACCCCGGGGATAACAGGCTGATCTTGCCCAAGAGTCCATATCGACGGCATGGTTTGGCACCTCGATGTCGGCTCGTCGCATCCTGGGGCTGGAGTAGGTCCCAAGGGTTGGGCTGTTCGCCCATTAAAGCGGTACGCGAGCTGGGTTTAGAACGTCGTGAGACAGTTCGGTCCCTATCCGCTGCGCGCGCAGGAAACTTGAGAAGGGCTGTCCCTAGTACGAGAGGACCGGGACGGACGAACCTCTGGTGTGCCAGTTGTTCCGCCAGGAGCACGGCTGGTTAGCTACGTTCGGAAGGGATAACCGCTGAAAGCATCTAAGCGGGAAGCCTGCTTCAAGATGAGGTTTCCATCCCCGCAAGGAGAGGCTCCCAGCTAGACCACTGGGTAGATAGGCCGGATGTGTAGAGGGGACTAAAGACCCTCGAAGCTGACCGGTACTAATAAGCCGACAACTTGATAACACACAAACTTTTGCTACGCGTCCACTGTGCGGTTCCCGAGATACGGGCACACCCCACGTAACCGGGGACCCGAACATCTCCATAGAGTTACGGCGGTCATAGCGAGAGGGAAACGCCCGGTCCCATTCCGAACCCGGAAGCTAAGCCTCTCAGCGCCGATGGTACTGCCCTGGAGACGGGGTGGGAGAGTAGGTCGCCGCCGGACAACCATTCACCAAAGGCCCACCCACACGGGTGGGCCTTTGGCGTGCCTGTGATCCAACCAGGCAAGACCCCACGACCCTGCTCGTGGGAAGATGAACGTCAGTGCATATCGAAGGGACACCGCTGTGAACGACAGCCCAGAACGTCACGCCGACGACCGCGACCGTAGGTCTTCCGGGGCAGGGCGGTCCGGCGACACCGGTCGTTCCTCCGGCTCCCAGGGCCGCGGCCAGGGAGGCCCTCGTCACGACGGGGCGGCAGCAAGCCTCCGCGCTCCGGCGGTGACCGGCGCCCAGACTCCGGTGAGCGTCGCTCCTATGGCGACCGCCCGCAGTCCGGTGGCGGCGAGCGCAAGAGCTATGGCGACCGCCCCCAGTCCTCGGGCTCCGGTGAGCGTCGCTCCTATGGCGACCGTCCCCAGTCGGGTGGTGGCGAGCGTCGCTCGTACGGCGACCGTCCCCAGTCGGGTGGCGGTTCCTACGGTGGCGGCGAGCGCAAGAGCTACGGCGACCGCCCCCAGTCCTCGGGCTCCGGTGAGCGTCGCTCCTACGGTGACCGTCCCCAGTCGGGTGGCGGTTCCTACGGTGGCGGCGAGCGCAAGAGCTACGGCGACCGCCCCAGTCCTCGGGCTCCGGTGAGCGTCGCTCCTATGGCGACCGTCCCCAGTCGGGTGGCGGCGAGCGCAAGAGCTATGGCGACCGCCCCAGTCTTCGGGCTCCGGCGAGCGTCGCTCCTACGGCGACCGCCCCCAGTCCGGTGGCGGTTCCTACGGTGGCGGCGAGCGCAAGAGCTACGGCGACCGCCCCCAGTCCTCGGGCTCCGGTGAGCGTCGCTCCTACGGTGACCGTCCCCAGTCGGGTGGCGGTTCCTACGGTGGCGGCGAGCGCAAGAGCTACGGCGACCGCCCCAGTCCTCGGGCTTCGGCGAGCGTCGCTCCTACGGCGACCGCCCCCAGTCCGGTGGCGGCGAGCGCAAGAGCTACGGCGACCGCCCCCAGTCCTCGGGGTCTGGCGAGCGTCGCTCCTACGGTGACCGTCCCCAGTCCGGTGGCGGCGAGCGCAAGAGCTATGGCGACCGTCCCCAGTCGGGTGGCGGCGAGCGTCGCTCCTACGGCGACCGCCCCCAGTCCTCGGGCTCCGGTGAGCGTCGCTCCTACGGTGACCGTCCCCAGTCCGGTGGCGGCGAGCGCAAGAGCTATGGCGACCGTCCCCAGTCCGGTGGCGGTTCCTACGGCGGCGGCGAGCGGAAGAGCTATGGCGACCGTCCGCAGTCTTCGGGCTCCGGTGAGCGTCGCTCCTACGGTGACCGTCCGCAGTCTTCGGGCTCCGGTGAGCGTCGCTCCTACGGTGACCGTCCGCAGTCTTCGGGCTCTGGCGAGCGTCGCTCCTACGGCGACCGTCCGCAGTCTTCGGGCTCTGGCGAGCGTAAGAGCTATGGCGACCGCCCCAGCGTTCGACGGACCAGGGCGAGCGTCAGTCCCGCCCGCCGCAGGACCAGCGCTTCGCCGGTCCTGAGATCGACGAGGCCGTCCAGTTCTCGGACCTCGACAAGGACGCGCGTGGTCGTCTGCGCACCCTGAGCAAGGAGAACGCAACGGTCGTCGGTCGGCACCTGGTCATGGCCGGGAAGCTGATCGACACCGACCCTGAGCTCGCCTACGAGCACGCGCAGGCCGCTGTCAGTCGTGCGGGACGCGTCGACGTCGTTCGTGAAGCGGCCGGTCTCACGGCGTACCAGACGGGTCGTTACGCCGAGGCGCTCCGTGAGCTGCGCACGGTGCGTCGTCTCAACGGCTCGTCGGAGCACCTGCCGATCATGGCCGACTGCGAGCGTGGGCTCGAGCGTCCTGAGCGCGCCATCGCGCTGGCAGCATCGGAGGAGGCGAGCACGCTCGACGCGACCGGTCGCACGGAGCTCGCCTCGTCGTGAGCGGTGCCCGCACCGATCTCGGAGAGTTCGAGGCGGCACTGGCCGTCCTCGACCAGATCCCTGCCGCTGACGCGCAGGGCGACCTGGCGCTGCGCGTGCTGCAGGCCAAGGCCAGCGTCCTCGAGGCCGCCGGCCGCGACGAAGAGGCGGCCGAGATCCTTGCCGGAGTCGACCCCGTGCGCTGGCCGCTGCGCTCGGTACCTCGCTCGACGAGGAGGTCGTCGTCTACGACTTGACCGAGGACGCAGTCGAGATCGACGAGGACGACTCTGACGAGGACGACTCTGACGCCCCGACCGACTCCGATGCTGCGGCCTCGGACGAGACGGACGCGCCGGCGTCGGGCACGGAGAACGACGAGGAGACCAAGTGAGCCTCGGTCTGATCTCGAGCGGGACCCCGCTCGCAGAACGGTACGACCTCGCTCTCGTCGACCTCGACGGTGTCGCCTACCGCGGCCACGAGCCCATCCCGAACGCCGCTACCGGCCTCGGGGGCCCGTGCCGCGGGTATGCGCCTCGTCTTCGTGACGAACAACGCGTCGCGCGAACCCGAGTCCGTGGCGACCCAGCTGACCGAGCTGGACATCCCGACGTCGCCCGACGAGGTCATGACGGCTGCTCAGGCCGCCGCAGCACTCCTGCGGACCCGGCTCGAGCCTGGGGCGCGTGTCCTGGTCGTGGGCGGCGCAGGCCTCTACACGGCCGTGCACGACGCGGGCTTCGTGATCGTCGAGAGCGCGGACGAGGGCCCGTCGCGGTCGCGCAGGGCTTCGCGCCCGAGCTCGGTGGGCCCAGCTCGCCGAGGCGGCGTACGCGATCCAGCGGGGCGCCTGGCACGTCGCGAGCAACCTCGACCTGTCGCTGCCCACGGCACGTGGGTTCGCGCCAGGCAACGGTTCGCTCGTGCGCGCCGTCCAGGCCGCGACGGGCGTCGAGCCGTCGAGCGCGGGCAAGCCCTCACCGACGATGTACCACCTCGCGGTCGAGCGGGCCGGGGCCTCGGCCCCGCTCGTCGTCGGCGACCGGCTGGACACCGACCTCGCCGGGGCCCGCTCCGGCGGGTACCCGGGCTGCACGTCCTGACGGGCGTCAACGGGGCCGCGACGCGGTTCTCGCCGAGCCCGGCCTGCGCCCGCACTACATCGGTGCCGACCTCCTGAGCCTCCTGGAGCCCCACGAGGCCCCTGCCCAGGCTGCCGAGGGCTGGTGGACGTGCGGTGCGGCTGCGGCGCGCGTCACGGACGGCTCGCTCGAGCTGACCGGGACCGACGGGGTCGACCTGGTCCGTGCCGCGTGCGGCGCGGCCTGGGCCACGGTGGACGCCGGGGCTCGGTCGATCCGGACACCGTGCCAGAGCTGGCTGTCGGTAGCCGCTGAGATCCTGTCCTGACCGGTAGCGTTGCACCGGTGCGGTGAACGCTCGGCCCCGTGGCCGAGGGAACCCCACCGGTGCAACACACCGACTGCCCTGGACACGGACTGGAGGTACACGCATGGCGCAGGACACCGTCGACGACGGAGCTCCCACCCGACCTTCGTCCCCACTCCTGGGGACGTGCGGACCGCTGCGGCGCCGTCGGGCGCCGCTGAGCAGAGCGACGCTGCGGTCACCGCGGCCCTCGGTCGCCTCGACGAGCTGAGCGATGCTCCCTGACGCACCACGTGACCGTCTTCGACGCCATCCACGAGGCCCTGCAGGACCGCCTCGCGGACTCGGAGGACTGAGCGTGAGCGCACGTGTCGATGCCGAGCTCGTGCGACGCGGCCTCGCGCGCTCACGACGGCGGGCCGCGGAGCTGATCGATGCGGGCTGGTCAGCCTCGACGGTCGGGCAGTGACCAAGTCGTCCGTCCCGGTGAGGCCCGAGCAGGAGATCGTCGTGGACGACGACCCCGCAGACCTCGGCTATGCGTCCCGTGCCGCCTTCAAGTTGGCCGGCGTCCTCGACGCGATCCAGGCCCGCGTACCGGACCGGGCCCTCGGCTCGACGGCGCGCACGGGCTCGACCTGGGTGCGTCGACCGGGGCTTCACCGACGTCCTGCTGCGCCGCGGTGCACGCACCGTCGTGGCGGTCGACGTCGGGCACGACCAGCTCGTCCCCGCCCTGCGCGAGGACCCGCGGGTCGTCGTGCGCGAGGGTTCAACGTCCGCGACCTCGCCCCGTCGGACCTCGACGCGACGCCTGACGTGGTGGTCGCAGACCTGTCCTTCATCTCCCTGCGGCTCGTGCTGCCTCCGGTCGCGGCGGTCGTCGGCCCCAGGACCGACCTGCTCCTCATGGTCAAACCGCAGTTCGAGGTCGGACGAGAACGCCTCGGGACCGGGGAGTGGTCCGCGACCCGGCCCTGCACGCACGGGCCGTCGTCGACGTGGCCCTCGACGCCGCACGCCTCGGGCTGAGGCCCCTGGCCGTGATCCCCAGCCCGTTGCCCGGCCCCAGCGGCAACCGGGAGTTCTTCCTGTGGCTGCGACCCGACGGGGCGGCGTCGACCAGGACGTCCTCGAGCGGGCCGTCGAGCGGGCCGTCTCCTCACCCGTCGCGGAGTCGCCGCTCGTCGCTCTTCTCGCGGACGACGGGGAGGCTCGGACCTCGACGTCCCCGCCGACCTGACAGACTCGCACACGGCGCCCGACGACGGGTGCCCATCCACCTGGACCGCGCCGATCGCGCGGACCAGCCCCGATCGACCGGAGGAGCCCAGTGACCAGGAGAGTGCTGATCGTCACGCACGGTGGACGACCGGAGGCGGTCGTCGCGCTGCACGAGGCGGTCAAGGAGCTCCAGGACGCGGGCTTCGAGGTCGGCCTGCACGACGACGACCTCGCGGAGACGTTCGGCGACCACATGGCTCAGCTGCGCACCCGTGAGGGCGTCGCGGAGTCCGAGGTCGTCATGGTCCTGGGGAGACGGCACCATCCTGCGCGCCGCCGAGCTCACGCACGGCACCGGTGTCCCGCTGCTCGGCGTCAACCTGGGGCACGTCGGTTTCCTCGCGGAGGCCGAGCGCGAGGGACTGCACGCCGCGGTCCAGCGCCTCGCCGCCCACGACTACGTGGTCGAGGAGCGCGGCGTCCTCGAGGTGCGGGTCATGCTGCCCGGCGAGGACGAGCCGCGGGTCGGGTGGGCGCTCAACGAGGCGACCGTCGAGAAGGCGTCCCGCGAACGCATGATCGAGGTCGCGATCGGTGTCGACGGTCGTCCCTCTCGTCGTTCGGCTGCGACGGCGTCGTCATGTCCACGGCGACCGGCTCGACCGCCCACGCCTTCTCGGCGGGTGGACCGGTCGTGTGGCCCGACGTCGACGCCATGCTCCTGGTGCCGCTCGCCGCGCACGCGTCTTCGCCCGCCCCTGGTCGTGGGACCATCCTCGACGTTCGCCCTCGAGCTGCTGCAGCGTTCGGCCGGTCCGGGCGTCCTCACGTGCGACGGTCGCCGACGCATCGACCTGCCGGCGGGCTCCCGTGTCGAGGTCCGCCGCGGCGACTCACCCATCCGCCTCGCGAGGCTCAGCACCGCGCCGTTCACGGACCGGCTGGTCTCGAAGTTCTCGCTGCCGGTCGTCGGCTGGCGCGGGCGCGTCGCCGAGGACGCAGCCGCCGCGGACCGCGTCGCGCGCCAGGCCGCGACCGAGGCGGTCGACGCCGCCAGGACGTCCCCGGCGGAGCGCAGACCGCACCCGACCCGAAGGGGAATGACCGTGCTCGAGGAGATCTCGATCGAGAACCTGGGTGTCATCCTTTCTGCCCGCGTCCCCTGCACCCGGGCTCACCG
Organism: Oerskovia sp. M15; assembly: GCA_038070415.1. Classification (GTDB taxonomy): domain Bacteria; phylum Actinomycetota; class Actinomycetes; order Actinomycetales; family Cellulomonadaceae; genus Oerskovia. Next base: position 4,106,935 of record JAMYWF010000001.1, on the reverse strand, counting down.
TCATCACCGGTGAGACCGGTGCGGGCAAGACGATGGTCCTGACAGGGCTCGGGCTCCTCATGGGTGGCAAGGCGGACCCTGCGACCGTCCGCCCCGGCGCGACAGGTGCCGTGGTCGAGGGCGCCTGCGAGTGAGCGGGCGGGACGCCGTCGGGAAGCGCATCGATGAGGCCGGTGGGAGCGTCGACGACGACGGGACCGTCGTCGTCGTGCGCACCGTGGCGGCCGAGGGCCGTTCGCGCGCGCACCTGGGCGGGCGGAGCGTGCCCCAGGGCGTGCTGGCGGAGATCGCCGACGACCTCGTCACGGTCCACGGCCAGGCCGACCAGTTGCGCCTGCGCACCCCGAGCCACCAGCGCGCGGCCCTCGACGCGTTCGCCGGGCGCGAGCACGCCGAGCTCCTGGACGAGTACCGCACCGCGTGGACCGAGCGCAGCGGTCTCCTCGAGGAGATCACGGACCTGACCACCCGCGCGCAGGAGCGCGCCGGGAGGCCGAGCTGCTGCGCATCGGCCTCGCCGAGATCGAGCGCGTGGACCCGCAGCTCGGCGAGGACACCGAGCTCACGTCGCTCGTCGCTCGCCTCGGTAACGCACAGGAGCTCCGTCTCGGTGCGCAGGCCGCGCACGACGCGATCGTCGGGGACGACGCACTGGAAGGGAACGACGGACCGGGGACGCGATCTCCGCCGTCGAGCGGGCACGCCGCGCGCTCGAGACCGCGAGCCACCTCGACCCGAGCCTGGCAGGGCTCGTCGAGCGGATCGCGGGGATCGGGTACGTCCTCACGGACGTCGCCACCGAGATCTCGGGCTACGTCGAGGACCTCCAGGCGGACCCGGGCGGGCTGGAGCAGGCGCACACGCGCCTGGCGGCGCTGAGCAGCCTCACCCGGACGTACGGGGACACGATCGACGTCGTCCTCGCCTGGGCGAGCGACGCTGGACTGCGCCTGCTGGACCTCGACGACGGCGGCGAGCGCCTGCGCTCGATGACGGAGCGCGCCGAGGAGCTCACGGCGCTCCTGTCCGAGCTCGGGAGCCGGATCACGGCTTCGCGCGCCGCGTCCGGGGAGCGTCTGGCCGGTGCGGTGACCGACGAGCTCGCGGGCCTCGCCATGGCGGGTTCGCGTCTCGAGGTCGACGTGACCCTGCGGACGTGCCCGGCCCGTGGGGCGCGGACGTCGTGACGCTCTCGCTCGTGCCGCACCCCGGCTCTCCGCCGCGGCCGCTCGGCAAGGGCGCCTCGGGCGGTGAGCTCTCCCGCGTCATGCTCGCGATCGAGGTCGCCCTGGCGACGTCGGGAGCGGACGCGGGGACCGACGACGCCGTCCCGCTGCCGACCTTCGTGTTCGACGAGGTCGACGCCGGGTCGGCGGACGCGCCGCGGTCGAGGTCGGTCGCCGCCTCGCGTCGCTCGCGCGCTCCGCCCAGGTGATCGTCGTGACGCATCTCGCACAGGTGGCCGCGTTCGCCGACTCCCAGCTCGTGGTCACCAAGTCGCACGGGGGCGGACGGGGTCGATCCGGTCACAGTCACGGGCGTGCACGAGGTGACGGGGAGGAGAGGGTCCGCGAGCTGGCGCGCATGCTCTCGGGCCAGGAGGAGTCCGACGCCGCCCGACAGCACGCGCTCGAACTGCTCGAGTCCTCGGTCGTGGGACGATAGCCGCGATGAGACTTACCCTGCGCAGAACTCAGTCCGACGCGACGGAGCCGGGAACGAGCGGCCCCGCGCGGGTCGACGCCCGCACCAAGGCGCTCACCAAGCGGCTCAAGCCCGGCGACATCGCGGTCATCGACCACCTCGACATCGACCGTGTGGCGGCCGACGCCCTGGTCACGGCCAAGCCGCTCGCGGTCCTCAACGCGTCGAAGTCGATCTCCGGGCGCTACCCGAACCTGGGGCCGGAGATCCTCGTCGAGGCGGGGATCATCCTCATCGACGACCTCGGCAGCGGGATCATGAGCATCTCCGACGGGCGTCAGCTGCGCCTGGAGGACGGCAAGGTGTTCGCGGGCGACGACCTGGTCGCGGAGGGTGTCCGCCAGACCCACGAGCTGATCGCGGTGAGCCTCGAGGAGGCCCGCGCCGGGCTGTCCGACGAGATCGAGCGCTTCGCCGCGAACACCATGGACTACATGCGGCGCGAGCGCGAGCTCCTTCTCGACGGCGTGGGCGTCCCGGACATCCGCACCGTGATCGAGGGCGGCAGGTGCTCATCGTGGTCCGCGGATACCACTACCGCGAGGACCTCGCGACGCTGCGCCCTACATCAAGGAGTACCGGCCGATCCTGATCGGTGTCGACGGCGGGCGGATGCGATCCTCGACGCCGGCTGGAAGCCGGACATGATCGTCGGCGACATGGACTCGGTCTCCGACCGGGCGCTCGCGTGCGGGGCGGAGATCGTCGTGCACGCCTACCGCGACGGCCAGGCACCCGGCCTCGAGCGGGTCGAGGCGCTCGGCGTGAAGCCGGTCGTCTTCCGGCCACGGGCACGAGCGAGGACATCGCCATGCTCATGGCCGACGACAAGGGCGCCGAGCTGATCGTCGCCGTCGGGACCCACGCGACGCTCGTGGAGTTCCTCGACAAGGGCCGTGCGGCATGGCGAGCACGTTCCTCACGCGCCTGCGTGTGGGCGGCAAGCTGGTCGACGCCAAGGGGTCTCGCGCCTCTACCAGCACCGGATCTCCAACCTGCAGCTCACGCTCCTCTCGCTCGCGGGTCTCTTCGCCGTGATCATGGCGATGTGGTCGACGGCCGCGGGGCAGACGGTCTTCGGCATCATCGGTGCCCGCTTCGACGACTTCACCTCGTGGATCGGCGCTCTCTTCGGGGCGCATGAGCCTCCGGACCTACCGCTCCACCTCCCCTCAGACGCGCACCGACCGCACGTCGCCCCGCACGGACACGAAGGACGCAACAGCACAGTGATCGACTTCAGGTACCACATCGTCTCGTTGATCTCGGTCTTCCTGGCGCTGGCGGTCGGGATCATCCTGGGCGCCGGTCCGCTGCAGGGCGCGATCGGGGACCAGCTCACCGGGCAGGTCGAGCAGCTGCGCCTCGAGCGCAACGAGCTGCGCGACCAGCTGGACGCGACGAACCTCAAGGTCGCGGACGACCAGGAGTTCATCGTGGCCTCGGGCCCGCAGCTCGTCGCCGACTCGCTGCAGGACCGCCGGGTCGCCGTGGTCGACCTCGGGGCCGTCGACTCCGAGCGCTACGAGGCCGTGCAGGAGCAGCTCGAGAGCGCCGGGGCGAGCGTCGTCGGGCACGTTCGCCTGGCCGCTGCATGGACGGACAAGGAGCAGGAAGCCGAGCGCAAGGCTGTGGCGACCGAGATCGCCAACCTCGTGACGGGGTCGAGGAGTCCGCGACGGACGAGAAGCTGGCCGCGGGACTCGCGACGGCCCTCACCGGGAAGCAGCTGGCCGCGCCCGAGGCCCGCACCCCGAGGCCGCGCAGATCGAGCTCAAGCTGAGCGAGGCGGAGCTCATCGAGGTCGTGCAGGAGCAGAAGGTCCCGGCGGACCTCGTCCTGCTGATCTCTCCGCAGGCGCCCGCCGTGGATCCGGCGGCAGAGACCGAGGACGTCGCGGCCGAGGCGGCCAACACCTACGCGGTCGGGATCGAGGTCCTGCTCGCACAGGCTGCGCAGGCCCGTTCCGAGGGTCGCTCGTCGCCGGATCGACCCCTGTCGTCGGCGACCTCGTCTCCACGATCATGGCCGACTCCGACCTCGCGGCCGTGCTCTCGACCGTGAGCGGCATCGAGGCACCGGCCGGTCAGATCTCGGTCCCGCTGGCACTTGCGGCGCGCGCGGGCGACAAGGTCGGTCAGTTCGGCTTCGAGGAGGGCGCGACGGCGGTCATCCCGCCGCCGTCGAGCTTCCGCCGGTCGACCGCACCCTCTCGGGACCCCGGACACGGTGGGCGGCGGCACCGAGGGTGCCGAGTCGGCCGGCGATCAGACGGAGGGCTGAGACCCGTGGGCATCTTCCTTCGCGCCCTCGGTGCAGGCATCGTGTCCGCAGCGGTCACCGCAGGGACGCGTAGCGCGCTCGACGCTGCACCTCTCGGCGGTCCCGACCGCTGGACGCGGACCAACCACCGGGGCGAGCCCATCAGCCTCCTCGAGGGCCCCTCCGTGGCCGCGGGTCTGGTGGCCGGGGCGCTCGTCGCCGCCCGGACGCGCGCACGCGGACGGCCGCCGCCCTGGCGACAGCCGGTGGCGGGTGTTCGGACTGGTCGACGACCTGGCCGAGGACGCCTCGACACGCACCAAGGGCATCAAGGGCCACGTGGGCGCCCTGCTGCGTGGACAGGTCACCACGGGCGGGCTCAAGGTCCTCGGGATCGGTACGACGTCGCTCACGGCCGCCTTCGTGGGGACCCGCCGGACCGGGTCGGCTCTCGGGTACCTGACGGACGTCGCCGTCAACGGCTCGATCGTCGCGCTCAGCGCGAACCTCTTCAACCTGCTCGACCTACGGCCTGGACGCGCGCTCAAGGCGGCTCGGTCTCGCCCTGCCGCTGGCGATGACGCCCGTGGGCGCGACGTCGGGAGCCGTGCTCGGTGCCGCCCTGGCTGCCGCTCCTGGCGACCTGAGCGAGCGCGACATGCTCGGCGACGGCGGGGCGAATGCGCTCGGTGCCCTCGTCGGGACGCAGGTGGCCTTCGGTGCGCCTCGTGCCGTGCGGCTCCTGGCTCGCGGGTGTCCTGGGCCTCAACGTGGCGAGCGAGAAGGTCAGCTTCTCGAAGGTCATCGACAGCAACAGCGTGCTGCGCCGTCTCGACCAGTGGGGTCGCCGCCCGGCGGCGGCTCCGGTCGCCACGTCGGCGGCTCCCGTGGGCCCGTCCCGTCAGGACGCACCGGCTTGAACGAGGACGTGACGCCGGGCCCGGACGCCGCGCCCGCGCCACGCCCGCGCGCGGCTCACGGCTGCGTGCAGGCACGCAGACGCTCGCGGGCGCGGCGCTCATGATCACGGCCGTGACGATCGCGAGCCGCCTCGTCGGGTTCGCCCGGACGCTGGTCATGGCGACCACGGTCGGGACGCCCGGCATCGGCGCGGCGTACACGTCGGCCAACATCCTGCCCAACGTCCTGTTCGAGGTCGCGGCCGGTGGCGCGCTCGCAGGCGCAGTCGTGCCACTGCTCGCCGGTCCCATCGCCCGCGGCGCCCGGGTCGACGTGTCGAAGATCGCGTCGGCGCTGCTCGGATGGACCCTGCTGGTCCTCGTGCCGCTCGGAGCGCTGCTCGCGGTGCTGGCGTACCCGATCGCTCATCTTCTGATGGCTGCCAAGCATCCTGAGCTCGTCGACGTCACGGCCCTGTTCGTCCGCGTGTTCGCGCTGCAGATCCCGATGTACGGCTTCGCGGTGATCCTCGGAGGGATCCTCCAGGCGCACAAGCGCTTCTTCTGGCAGGCGTTCGCGCCGCTCGTGTCGAGCGTCGTGGTCATCGCGGTGTATCTGATCTTCGCGGGCATGGCGGACGGGAACCAGGCGGACGTCGCAGCACTGTCCACGAGTGCGATCGCCTGGCTGGGCTGGGGACGACCCTCGGGGTCGCTGCTCTTGCGCTGCCCCTGGTCGTCCCTGTCGCCCGCACGGGGACCCGGCTGCGCCCGACCCTGCGCTTCCCCGGTGGGAGGGCGTCCGGCCCGCAACCTGGCGTTCGCCGGCGTGGGGCGCTCGTCGCGCAGCAGGTGTCGGTGCTCGCGGCGATGTACGCGGCCAACAACTTCGGTCCCGAGGAGACGTTCCCGACGTACTTCTACGCGCAGCAGGTCTACTTGCTGCCGTACGCGGTGCTCGCGTTCCCGCTCGCAACGAGCGCGTTCCCCGCCTTGCCGAGCACGTCGCCCAGGGAGCCACGAACTCTTCAACAGGCTGCTGGCATCGACGACGCGGACCATCCTCCTGGTCTCGGGCGTGGGTGTCGCGGCCCTCGTCGCGGCCGCGGCGGCGGTCGAGGCGGTCTTCGCCGTCGTCACCGACGGGTCGGTCGAGGGCTTGGCGTCGCCACTGCCGCCATGGCCCCGGCATCGTCGGCTTCGCGCTCGTCCTGCACCTGTCCCGGCCCTGTACGTCCTGGACCGTCAGCGCGCCGCCGTCGTGGCGACCGCGTCCGGCTGGGTCGTCGTCGCGCTGCTGGCCGTCGTGGGCCCGGCGACGCTCGGAGAGGGCGACCAGGTGCGGGTGCTGGCACTCCTCGGCCTCGCGACCGCCGTGGGCATGACCGTCGCAGGCCTGCTGCTCCTGCTCGCCGTGCGCCGTCACGCGGGCCCGACGGCAGTCCATGGCGTCCCGCGCACGCTGGTCGTGCTGGTGGTCGGCGTGATGCTCGGGAGCGCTGCGGGCGCGGTCTGAGCGCGCTGCTCCTGCCCGACGACGCGCACGTCGCCGTCGCGCTCGCCGTGGGGTCGGTGCCGCGGTGGTGGCGGCGGCGATCGTGGTCGGACTCGCGTCCGTCGCCGACAGGTCGGCCGTGAACGGGCTGCTCGGGCGTGGTCGCGGCCAGGCGTCAGGCGCCTAGCTGCGCTCGCGCGGCACCAGGGTCGCACCTGGCGCAGACTGGAGGGCGAACGACGGACTGAGAGTCATCCCACGGTCGCGGATCCCCGGATCCGGCACGGCCTCGTCGAGTCACTGTTAGGATCGAGTTCCGTGGCAGATCACCTGAACAGACCCCACGCCCTCAGCGGCGGCCGCTCGGACCACAGCACCCGGCACATCTTCGTGACCGGCGGCGTGGCCTCTTCTCTCGGTAAGGGACTGACGGCCTCGAGCCTGGGTCGCTTGCTCCGGTCCCGTGGCCTTCGCGTCACGATGCAGAAGCTTGACCCCTACCTCAACGTCGACCCCGGCACCATGAACCCGTTCCAGCACGGCGAGGTCTTCGTGACCGAGGACGGCGCCGAGACGGACCTCGACATCGGGCACTACGAGCGCTTCCTCGACGTGGAGCTCCCGGCCTCGTCCAACGTGACGACCGGCCAGGTCTACTCGCAGGTCATCGCCAAGGAGCGCCGCGGCGAGTACCTCGGCGACACGGTGCAGGTCATCCCGCACATCACCGACGAGATCAAGTCCCGGATGCGCGCCCAGGCGAGCGCGGACGTCGACGTGATCATCACGGAGATCGGCGGCACCGTCGGCGACATCGAGTCCCAGCCTTTCCTCGAGGCGGCCCGTCAGGTCCGTCACGAGCTCGGCCGTGACGACGTCTTCTTCCTGCACGTCTCCCTGGTCCCGTACATCGGCCCGTCGGGCGAGCTGAAGACCAAGCCGACGCAGCACTCGGTCGCTGCCCTGCGCTCGATCGGTATCCAGCCGGATGCGATCGTGCTGCGCGCCGACCGCGTCGTCCCCGAGCCCGTCAAGCGCAAGATCGCGCTGATGTGCGACGTGGACAACGAGGCCGTCGTCAACGCGATCGACGCCCCGAGCATCTACGACATCCCGCGGGTGCTGCACTCCGAGGGGCTCGACGCCTACGTCGTGCGCCGGCTGGGCCTCGCGTTCCGCGACGTGGACTGGGACGGCTGGTCGCAGCTCCTCGAGCGCGTCCACGAGCCCGAGCACCAGGTCGAGGTCGCGCTCGTCGGCAAGTACATCGACCTGCCGGACGCGTACCTGTCCGTGACCGAGGCCCTGCGCGCGGGCGGTTTCGCGAACGATGCCAAGGTCACGATCCGCTGGGTCCCTCCGACGAGTGCCAGACGCCCGAGGGCGCCGAGGACGCGCTCGGCGGCGCCGACGCGATCCTCGTCCCGGTGGGTTCGGGGTGCGCGGCATCGAGGGCAGCTGGGCGCTGCGCTGGGCCCGGGAGAACAAGATCCCGACGCTCGGCATCTGCCTGGGTCTACAGTCGATGGTCATCGAGTACGCCCGCAACGTCCTGGGCATCGAGGACGCCTCGTCGAGCGAGTTCGACCCCGAGGGCAAGCACCCGGTCATCGCCACGATGGAGGAGCAGCTCGCGATCGTCGACGGGCGGGCGACCTGGGCGGCACCATGCGCCTCGGCTCGTACGAGGCCGCGCTGACGCCCGGCTCCGTGGTTGCCACGACCTACGGCACCGAGTCCGTCACGGAGCGCCACCGTCACCGCTACGAGGTGAACAACTCCTACCGCGCGCAGCTGGAGGAGGCCGGTCTGGTCATCTCCGGCACCTCTCCCGACTCCTCGCTCGTCGAGTTCGTCGAGCTGCCCAAGGACGTGCACCCGTACTACGTGAGCACGCAGGCGCACCCGAGTTCAAGAGCCGTCCGACGCGCGCCCACCCGCTGTTCGCGGGCCTGGTCGCGGCGGCGCTCGAGGCTCGGACGGCCTGACGTGACGGTCCGCCCGCTCGCTGACGTCCCGGTCGCCCGGGACGTCAGCGAGGCGCACGTCTCGTACGCGGGACGCATCTTCGACCTGCGCTCCGAGTCGGTCGACCTCGGCGAGGGCGGCGTGGTGACACGCGAGTTCGTCGATCACCCGGGGCCGTCGCGATCATCGTCCTCGACGACGACGAGCAGGTCCTGCTGCTGCACCAGTACCGCCACCCGGTGCGGCGCGAGCTGTGGGAGCCGCCGCCGGTCTCCTCGACGTGGACGGCGAGGACGCCCAGGCTGCGGCCGCCCGCGAGCTCCTCGAGGAGACGGACCTGCGCGCCGCGCGCTGGGACGTCCTCGTGGACTACTTCACGACGCCGGGCGGCAGCAACGAGGCCCTGCGGGTGTTCCTGGCCCGTGACGTCTCCCCGGTCCCCGAGGCGGAGCGCCACGAGCGCGAGGCCGAGGAGCTCGGGATGGAGCTGCGCTGGGTCCCGCTCGACGAAGCGGTGTCCGCGGTCCTGGCCGGGGACCTGCACAACCCGTCGGCCGTCGTGGGGATCCTCGCGGCGGCCGCGGCCCGCTCGACCGGATGGGCGTCGCTGCGCCCGGCGGACAGCCCGTGGCCCGAGCGGCGCGGGAGACCCTCGCGCCTGAGGCGCGTACACCGCAGCAGCACACGAGGGCCCGACGGCGTCACGCGCCGCCGGGCCCTCGTCGCGCCTCGGCCGGTGCGGCACGGGGAGACCGGGGCCGAAAGGTTTAGGTGCGTTGACCCTGCGTCGGTGACGCCGGAGGGTCCAGTGGTGTCGCCCGCATCACCGACGATGTGGGAGCGCTTCCATCCGCTGCGACGGTGTCGTCGCAGCGCTGGGCGCGGTCGGGGTCCCGACGCGACGCCACCCAGAGAGGTTGTCAGATGTCACGATCACTCAGGCGACAGAGACGGGCGACGGCCTCGGCGGCCGGCGTCGCGCTGCTGTCGCTCCTCGCCCTCGCCGCGGTCCAGCCTGCCGGTGCGGTGCCGGTCACGTCGCCGCCCCGGCGCAGAGCGTCGCCCGGCGGCCCCACGTATCGCGGTCAGCTCCGAGTACGCCGAGCGTTTCCTCGAGATGTACGACGAGCTCCACGACCCCGCGAACGGGTACTTCAGTCCGCAGGGCATCCCGTACCACTCGGTCGAGACCCTCATCGTCGAGGCCCCGGACCACGGTCACGAGACGACGTCGGAGGCGTACAGCTTCTGGCTCTGGCTCGAGGCCGCCTACGGACGGGCCACCGCGGACTGGACGAGCTTCAACGACGCCTGGGCGACGATGGAGACGTACATGATCCCGCAGCACGAGGACCAGCCGACGAACTCCTTCTACAACCCGCAGAGCCCGGCCACGTACGCCGCCGAGTACGACCACCCCAGCAAGTACCCTCCCCGCTGAGCAGCGGTGTCGCGTCCGGCGTCGACCCGCTCGCGAACGAGCTGAAGGCGACCTACGGGACGTCGGACGTGTACGGGATGCACTGGCTCGCGGACGTCGACAACACCTACGGCTTCGGCGCCGCCCGGGCGCTGGATGCCTCCTCGGCCCGGACGTCGAGGGCACCTCGTACATCAACACGTTCCAGCGCGGGACGCAGGAGTCGGTCTGGGAGACCGTCCCGCAGCCGTCGTGCGAGGACTTCACGTTCGGGGGACCAACGGGTACCTCGACCTGTTCACGGGCGACTCGAGCTACAGCAAGCAGTGGAAGTACACCAACGCCTCGGACGCGGACGCGCGTGCGGTCGAGGCGGCCTACTGGGCCCACACCTGGGCGACCGAGCAGGGACAGCCCGAGGTCGTGGCCGCGACGGTCGCCAAGGCCGCGAAGATGGGTGACTACCTGCGCTACGCGATGTTCGACAAGTACTTCAAGCAGCCCGGCTGCACCACCCCGAGCTGCCCGCCGGGACCGGCAAGGACTCCGCGCACTACCTGATGTCCTGGTACTACGCGTGGGGCGGTGCCCTCGACCCGGCGGCCGGTTGGGCGTGGCGCATCGGTTCGAGCCACGCGCACTTCGGCTACCAGAACCCGATGGCCGCATGGGCGTTGTCCACGTCCCCTGCCCTCGAGCCCCAGTCCCCGAGCGCCGTCGACGACTGGTCCACGAGTCTCGAGCGCCAGCTCGAGTTCTACCAGTGGCTGCAGTCGGACGAGGGCGGGATCGCGGGCGGTGCGACCAACAGCTGGGGTGGCGCCTACGGCACCCGCCGCCGGCACGCCGACGTTCTACGGGATGGCGTACCAGGAGGCTCCCGTCTACAGCGACCCTCGTCGAACCAGTGGTTCGGCATGCAGGTCTGGTCGATGGAGCGCGTCGCGCAGCTCTACTACGAGTCCGGTGACGCGGAGGCCAAGGCCCTTCTCGACAAGTGGGTCCCTGGGCGATCGCGAACACGAAGGCTACCGGCGGCGCCGACTGGGCCGTCCCCTCGAACCTGCGCTGGACCGGCGCGCCGGACACGTGGAGCTCCGCCAACCCGGGCGACAACTCGGACCTGCACGTCGAGGTCGTCTCGCACGGCCAGGACGTCGGGGTCGCCGCCGCGCTCGCGGGAACGCTGATCCACTACGCCGCGGCCGCCCACGACGACGAGGCCCAGGCGGTCGCCAAGTCGCTCCTCGACTCGATCTGGGAGTTCAACCGCGACGAGAAGGGGTCTCGGCCGTCGAGGTGCGCGAGGACTACAAGCGCTTCGACGACGTCCTGACCACCACGACCGGTGACGGGGTCTTCATCCCGTCCGGCTGGCAGGGCACCATGCCCAACGGCGACGCGATCGAGCCGGGCGTGAGCTTCCTCGACCTCCGCAGCTTCTACAAGGACGACCCGGACTGGCCCAAGGTCCAGGCCTACCTCGACGGGGGCGAGGCTCCCGAGTTCCGCTACCACCGGTTCTGGGCGCAGTCCGCGGTCGCCGTGGCGCTCGCGAACTACGACCGCTTCTTCGGCGAGCCCAGCGGTGAGGACACCACGGCGCCGTCGGTCCCGACGGCGCTCGCCGTGGCCTCGACGACCGCGTCGACCGCGACCCTCACGTGGGCCGCATCCACCGACGACGTGCGGGTCACCGGGTACGACGTGCTGCGGGACGGCGTCAAGGTCGCGACGGCGTCGGGGACGACCTTCACCGACGCGGGCTGGCTCCCGAGACGGCGTACGCGTACACGGTCCGGGCTCGCGACGCGGCGGGCAACCTGTCCGCGCCGTCGGACCCGGTGACCGCCACGACGCGGCCGCCGACGGCCGACACGACGGCTCCCACGGTCCCCACCGGGCTCGCCGCGGGCGCACCGACCACGACCTCGGTCCCGCTCACCTGGAACGCCTCGACCGACGCCGTCGGAGTCACGGCGTACGACGTCTACCAGGGCGCGCTGCGGGTCGCCACGGTGACCGGCACGAGCCACACCGTCACGGGCCTCCAGCCCGGGACCGCGTACTCGTTCAGCGTCGCGGCCCGCGACGCGGCGGGGAACGTCTCGACGCGGTCGGCAGCGGTCCCGGCGACGACGACGTCGGTGTCGACGGGGCGTGCACCGCGGCCTATCGCACGACGTCCTCGTGGTCCGGTGGCTTCCAGGGCGAGGTCACCATCACGGCGGCAGCGCCGCGATCACGGGCTGGACGGTGCGGTGGGACCTCGCACCGGCCACGGTCAGCCAGCTCTGGGGCGCCTCGCACACGGCCTCCGGCACGGCGGTGACGGCGACCAGCCTGGCCTGGAACGGAAACCTCGCAGCGGGGGCAAGACCACCTTCGGGTTCATCGGCAGCGGGACACCGCCGGTGAGTACGCCGGCGACGTGCACGTCTCCGTGACCTGACGGGTCGTGGTGGCGCCAGGCGGCTCCCGGTCGCCGCCACGCCCTGCAGGAAGGACAAGGCCCGACGGCGTCACGCGCCGTCGGGCCTTCGCCGCGCCGGGAGGAGCGAGAGGCTCAGCCCTCGACCGTGAACCCGGCAACGAGCAGGGCCTCGTCGCGCGAGGACGGCCCCACGAGTAGCTCGAACTGGCCGGGCTCCACGACGCGGCGTCCCTGGGCGTCGACGAGCGTGCAGTCGGCGACGGGGAGGTCGACGTCCACGAGGCGTGACTCGCCGGGCGCCAGGTCGACCTGCCGGTACGCCTTGAGCTCCTTCTCGGCCCACGTGACCGAGGTGACCGTGTCGCGGACGTAGACCTGCACGGTCTCGCGCGCGGGCCGGTCGCCGGAGTTGGTGACGGTGACCTGCGCCCGGACCGTGTCCTCGAGGCCCACCACGGTCTCGAGGACCGTGAGGTCCGCATAGTCGACCGTCGTGTAGCTCAGGCCCTCGCCGAACGCGAAGGGCGGTCGCTGCGTGAGGTCGGCGTAGCGGGTGCCGTGCTGGCCGGGGAGCTGGTTGTAGTACACCGGCAGCTGGCCCACGTGCTCCGCGAAGGAGATCGGCAGACGCCCGGACGGTTCGATCAGGCCGAGGACGAGCTCGGCGACCGCCCGGCCGCCGCGCATGCCCGGGTTGGCCGCCCACACGATCGCGGCCGCCTCGCGGGCCGAGGGCGGCAGGACGAGCGGCTTGGACGCAACGACCACGACGACGAGCGGCGTGCCGGTCGCGGCGAGCGCGTCGAGGAGCGCGACCTGAGCGCCCATGAGGTCGAGGGTCGCGGTCGACCTTCCTCGCCGACGAGCTCGATCCGGTCACCGACGACGGCGACCACGTAGTCGGCGTCCTGGGCGGCGGCGACCGCCTCCGCGATCAACGCCTCGTCGGGTGCGGCGGGCACGACGACCTGGGGCCGCGGCTGCCCGTCGGGAAGTGCTCACCCTCCGGGTCGTGGCCGAGCGTGAGGATGTCGGCGCCGCGGGCGTGCGTGACGTCCCAGCCCGCCGGGGCGTGGTCGCGGAATCCGTCGAGGACGGTCCGGGTCATCTCGCGCGGGTGACCGTCGGGCAGCCAGTCGACCTGGCCGGAGCGTCCGGCCCAGTCACCGAGCTGCGTGTCCGGGTCGTCGGCGTTGGGACCCACGACGGCGATCCGCCGACCGGGGCGACCGGCGGAACTCGCAGCCGACGCCCGGCCGTCGGCCGCGGCGACGAACCCGCCGTCGAGGGAAGGGTGCCGTCGTTGGTCAGGAGGACGAGCGAGCGCCGGGCGACCTCCAGGTTGAGGTCGGCGTGCGCGGCGCAGCCGACGACCTCGGCCTGGCGTGCCGGGTCGGGGAGGCGGGGTCCTCGAACAGCCCGAGTTCGACCTTGAGGGTGAGGATGCGTGAGACAGCGGCGTCGAGCTGGGTCTCGTCGAGCAGGCCCTGGCGGACGGCCTCCTGGGCGCCCTCGAAGAACTGCGGGGTGGTCATGACCATGTCGTTCCCCGCGCGCACCGCAGCGGCCGCGGCGTGCGTGTGGTCGGGCTGGATGCGCTGCTCCCAGACCATGCGGCCCACGTTGTCCCAGTCCGTGATCAGGGTGCCGGTGTAGCCCCACTCGCCGCGCAGGACCTCGGTCAGGAGCCAGTCGTTGACCGTGACCGGGACGCCGTCCATCGACTGGTAGCCGAGCATGAACGTCCGGCAGCCCTCGCGGGCGACGCGCTCGAACGGCGGCAGGAACCAGGAGCGGAGCTTGCGGCGCGAGATGTCGGCTTCGCTCGCGTCGCGCCCGCCCTGGGTCTCGGAGTATCCGGCGAAGTGCTTGGCCGTCGCGAGGATCGCCGTGGGGTCGCTGAGGCCGTCCCCTGATAGCCGCGGACCATCGCGGACGCGAGCTCGCCGATGAGGAACGGGTCCTCGCCGAACGTCTCGTTCACCCGGCCCCAGCGCAGGTCCCGGGTGATGCACAGGACGGGGAGAAGGTCCAGTGGGTGCCGGTGGCGGCGACCTCGACCGCGGTGGCCCGGGCGACCTTCTCGAGCAGGTCGGGGCTCCACGTCGCGGCCATCCCGAGCTGGGTCGGGTAGATCGTGGCGCCCTCCCAGAACGAGTGCCCGTGGATGCAGTCCTCGCCGACGAGCAGCGGGATCTGCAGCCGGCTGCGTGAGGCCAGCTCGTGGGCCAGCACCGCGTTCTCGGGTGAGGTGTGCAGGATCGATCCGACGTGGACCTCGGTGACGAGCCGTTCGACGCCGTCTGCGGCGTTGAGCTGCATCATCTGCCCGACCTTCTCCGGGAGCGTCATCCGGCCGACGAGGTCGGCGACGCGGTCGGGGACGGCGAGGCCGGGTCCTGGTAGGGCGGGCGGTCGGACATGGAGGGTGTCCCTTCGAGACGTCGGCGGCGCAGGATGTGAGTGCCGAATCGATTCGAGCGTTCGGCGTCGTTGCGCGACGGGAAAACCATACACTGCTAGGTAATGGGTCCCGCAGACGGTGAGCGGGAGGCGGTTCGCCCTCCTCCGGCCCCGGAGGGCGCCGGGCAGAAGCACGGCGAACTGGATGCCGTCGCGCTGGCCTTGCTGCTCGTCATTCACAGGAGCCCAGGAGCTGCTCGACGGACTGCAGTCAGGTGATGCGTCCTCTCGGCGAGAGGGTCAGTCGGCATCGGGTTCGGGGTAGCAGCGGTGGTTCCGCCGTTCCTGAGCTGCGCCCAGTGGCGCAGCCGTTCGGTGATTGCTCGCTCGTATCCGCCGGTCGTGGGCTCGTAGAAGCGCTGACGGGCCATGCCGTCCGGGAAGTAGTTCGCTCCGGAGAAGCCGGTCTCGGTGTCGGGGTCGTACTGGTAGTCCTTGCCGTAGCCCAGGTCCTTCATGAGGCGGGTCGGGGCGTTGAGGATGTGTGCTGGCGGCATCAACGAGCCAGTTCGTCTCGCCGCGGCGAGGGCCCTGTTGAAGCCGCGGTACACGCCGATCGATTTCGGCGCGGTCGCCAGGTAGAGCACGGCCTGCGCGATCGCGAGCTCACCCTCGGGCGAGCCGAGACGTTCGTACACGTCCCATGCGGCGAGGGCCTGCTGGACCGCGTGGGGTCGGCCATGCCGATGTCTTCGGTAGCGAAGCGGGTGATGCGGCGGGCGATGAACAGTGGGTCCTCGCCGCCGTCGAGCATCCGCGCCAACCAGTACAGTGCCGCGTCAGGGTCGGAGCCGCGCATGGACTTGTGGAGTGCGGAGATGAGGTTGTAGTGGCCCTCCTGCGACTTGTCGTACAACGGTGCTCGCTTGTGCACCGCCGCCGCGAGGGTAGCTGGGTCGACGGGCGCGGGCAGGGACTGCACCTGCTCGATCATGTTCAGCAGGTACCGGCCGTCGCCGTCCGCCATCGCGACGAGCGCCCGCCGGGCATCCTCATCGAGTGGGATCGGTGCGCCGAGAAGGGCCTCGGCACGACCGATGAGAGTGCCGAGAGCGGCGGCGTCGAGGCGTTTCAGGACGAACACCTGGCAGCGCGACAGCAGCGCCATTGAGCTCGAAGCTGGGATTCTCGGTGGTCGCGCCGACGAGGACGATCGTGCCGTCCTCGACGTAGGGCAGGAACGAGTCCTGCTGTGCGCGGTTGAAGCGGTGGATCTCGTCGACGAACAACAGCGTGCCCTGCCCGACCTCCCGACGTCGCTGCGCCGCCTGGAACACCTTCCGCAGGTCAGCGACACCGGAGAACGTCGCCGACAGCGGCTCGAATGCGAGGTTCGTCTGCTCCGCGAGGAGCCTGGCGATGGTGGTCTTCCCGCAGCCCGGCGGCCCCACAGGATCATCGACACCAGACGGTGCGCACCGACCATCCGTCCGATCGGGGCGTCCTCCGCGAGGAGATGGTCCTGACCGACGACGTCAGCCAGGGTGCGGGGCGCAGCCGGTCGGCCAGCGGCCGGGAAGAGTCATCCAACTCGAACAGGGACGGCGGCTGCTCGCTCACGACCCCTGCTCCACTCGTCGTCCCGCGGCAAGCTCGTAGGAGCCGTGCACCACGTCCTCGACGAGCCGCTTCGTCACACCCGGCCCGCGCCGACGGAGATCCAGTGCTGCTTGTCGAGGTAGTGCCCTGGCGTGATCGAGTCATGGTCGCGGCGGAGCGCGTCCCCGTGGTGCGGGTCCACCTTCACAGTGATGATCTGCAGACCGGGGTCGTCCTCGGTGACGATGAGGAACACCTTGCCCCGCACCTTCCACACGTCCAGGTGCGGCGTGAACGGCCGCCCGCGGCTGACGTGCGCGAGCGCCGCCGCAGTGTCGCGGGCCGTCTGCTGCAGCTGCTCCCCGGTGAGGGTCACTGCTCGCCCTTGCCGAACGTCGCAGGGTCCACGGGGCGCGTGGCTCGGGGAAGGTTCTCCACGACGAGCAGGTACGACTCGGTCACCAGATCCTCGACGAGGTGCTTCTCCAGTTCTCCGCCAGGGTGCAGGGTGATCCAGTGCTGCTTGTTCATGTGGTAGCCGGGCGTGATGTCCTCGTGCTGCTCCCGGAGCGCCCTGCCTTCCTCCGGCACGGCCTTGACGATCACGATCGGTTCCCCGGTGATCTCGGTCAGCAGCATGAACACCTTGCCCCGCACCTTGAACACCTCCCAGTCCGGGCCGAACGGATGCTCGAGCTCGGCACCGGGGAGCTCCTCGACGCGGTCCCTGGCGTACTGCTGCAGCGTGTCGGCCTGCAAGCGTCCTCCACGATCGACGTAGCGAGAGTGCGAGTACGGACAATCGTACGTACTGCCACCGGCTCAGGGAGTTCTGGTGCGGAAGGGCAGGCCCAACGACCCCGAACGCCGAACGCGCACGGCGTGCCAGGTCCGAGGTCGCGACGAGCTTCGTCCCGCCGGTCCAGCTGTGGTGATCGACGGACTCCGAACGCGCCCGGCCGCAACCGCAACGCGGGCGAGGAGGCACGTCCTAGGCGCGCGGCAGGCCCAGCACGTCGTAGAGCAGCGTGCTGAGCGGTCCCTCGAGGCTGGCCTCGTCGTCGACCATCCACTGCAGCTGCGCCCCGTCGGCGGTCGCGATGATCAGACGGGCGAGGGCGTCGGGATCCAGGTGGGCCGGGATCTCGCCCGCCTCCTGACGTGCGACGACGTCGTCGCGCAGGGTCGAGCGCAGCCCCGCGTACCGCCGGGCCAGGAGCTCGTGGGCCGGGTGCTCGCGGTCACGGGCGGCGGCGGCCAGTGACACGAACAGCTCGACCAGTCCGGGCCTCGCCGCGTTGCCGCGGACGTTCTCGGTCAGGGTGCGGAGCGCGTCGTGGTGGATCGGTCTGCCGGTCTGGTCGCGCCGCACGATCACCTGGGTGAGCAGGTCCTCGCGCGAGTCGAAGTAGTGCATGACCCCGGCCACGGTCAGCCCGCAGCGCACCGCGACGGTCCGCAGGCTCGTGCCCCGGTACCCCTCGTCAGCGAAGACCTCGAGCGCGACGTCGAGGATCTCCTCGCGCTTGAGCCGCCCTTTCGCGTACACGCCGTCCCTCGCCACCCGACGATCCTATGCGGGGCCACGGGTCGAGGGCCGGTGCTGCGTCGGTCGGACGACGCGCCGCCAGATCAGCTTGCACGTGGAGCCGCACACGACGCGAGCATCCAGCGGGTGAGCTGACGCCGGGTGGCGACGGACGGTTGTCAGGCGGCGCCGACGGGCGGATGTCGGAGGAGCAGGCGCAGGACCCGCCGGGCCCACGTATCACCGGGCGGCCCAGAGGACTCTCTACTCCGTAGAGGGCACCATGCCGCGGAGCGAACCGAGGAGGGACTCCCATGCCGGACAGCGTCACGCAGATCCTGAGGTCCGGCCCGCCCGGAACCAAGATCAACATCGCGGTCGTCGGTGACGGGTTCGCCGCCGGCGACCAGGCGGCCTACAACGCGAAGGTGCAGGACCTCATCATCGACGGGGTCTTCGGCAACGACTACTTCTACGAGGACGCGTCGGCGTTCAACGTCTTCCGGGTCAACCTCATCTCGAACGACTCCGGGTCGGCCAACGGGTCTACGACGAGCACGGCACGCCGAGCGACGCCTCGGACGACACGATCACCTCGACCACGCTGCGGGACACCGCACTCGGGTACATCTACTCCGGCTCGTGGGCTCATTGCTGGCTGGAGGGCGGGCGAGCACGGGCACCCTCGTCGATGATGCCCTCGACACGTGGGTGCCGGACTGGGACCTCGCCGTGGTCATCCTCAACGAGGCCGCTTCGGCGGATGCGGTGGCGGCGGCTTCCAGGTCGTCACCATGGGTGCGACCTGGGCCGTCATGGCGCACGAGTTCGGCCACGGCGCGGGTGGCCTCGCCGACGAGTACTGCCGCCGGGCAGCTACACCGGCGCGGAGCCCGGCGCGGTCAACGTCACGGCGAACAACACCCGCACCACGCTGAAGTGGCGCCAGTTCGTCAAGCCGAGCACCCCGTCCCCACAGGCATCAATGCCGACCCGGGCAACGGCAGCTGCACAGGCTGGAACCAGGGGACCCAGCCGCCGACTGGGACGGCAGCCAGAGCGTCGGCCTGTTCGAGGGCGCCCAGTACGCCGACTCCGGCAAGTACCGACCGGTCGTCAACTGCCGGATGCGCGGCAACTCACCGCCCTACTGCCCGGTCTGCTACACAGAGCTGAAGAGCAAGCACCACCTCGCGAGCGGCCACTCCTTCACCAAGGTCTACACGGGCGACTTCAGCGGGGACGGCAAGGACGACATCCTCATCCACAACGGGAACTCGATCCTGGTCTACCGCTCCGACGGCACCAGGTTCGACCTCGGCTTCAGCGCGGTCGAGCGGGTGCCGGGATCGTGGCAGTTCCAGCCCGGCGACCAGTTCTACATCGGCGACTTCAACGGGGACGGCAAGGACGAGGTCGTCGTGTACAACTCGACGAACTGGGCGATGGAGTACCTCGGCCTGCTCGCCGACGACGGCAGCGGGGCCTGCGGTGCGTCGCCCGGTACGACGACAGCATGCCGGGATGGCAGTTCCAGAGGAACGACCGCTTCCACGTGGCGGACTTCGACGGCAACGGGCACGACGACCTGTTCGTCGTCAACGGGTCGAACTGGGCCTACCCCTACGTCGGCATGCTCCGGTCGAACGGGTCGAGCTTCACGGTCGTACGGCGCTACGACTCGACGATGCCCGGCTGGCAGATGCGGCCAGGCGACCAACACTTCGTGGGGACTTCGACGGATCGGGGCGCGAGGACCTCTGGGTGTTCAATGGCTCGGACTGGTCCTACCCTACCTGGGACTGCTGCGCTCGAACGGGACCTCCTTGTCGATGGCCCGCAGGTTCGACGGGCACCTGCCCGGTTGGCAGCTGAGGCCGAACGACCGGCTGCACATCGGCGACTTCGACGGCGACGGCCGCGCCGACCTCTACATCTTCAACGGGGAGGACTGGAGGACGGCGCAGCTCGGGATGTTCATGTCGCTCCACGACTGGCTCTACCTCGCGAACCGCTACGACGGCACGGTGCCGGGCTGGCAGATGCGCCGTCACGACAGGCACTGGGTCGCGGACACCGGCGACGGGCGCGCCGACCTCTTCGTCTACAACCACGAGGACTGGGGCCGGAGTACCTGGGGTCATGCGCTCCACGGGCGTCGGGATCACGGCGTCGTGGAGCGAGGACTGGGTGGGGAGTGGAACCTTGGCTCGGTCGATCGCTTCGAGGTGGGTGACGTCGAAGGCGTCGGCAGCCGGCGCAACCTCGTCGTGCACAACAACGACTGGCTCGGCCTGATCCGGGCAACGCCGACGTTGCACCTGCTCAAGATCTACAACAGGTGGATCCACAACTACCGCCACGGCAGGAACTGGTAGGAGGAGTCATGGCCAGCACACCGAAGAACACGCCGCCCTCCGCGCGGGCGCCGAAGCTACCGCGCACCCAGACCGAGGGTGGGCCCACGGTCGTCGACCAGCCGGGCAAGCCGGCGTTCGGCGAGACCGTGCCGCCGCGCCGGATCGACCGCAAGCTGGTGACCATGGCGGAGGAGCCCACACCGAGCACGGCGAGGAGGGACACGATGGACGCGTTCCCGAAGCGGCCCCAGGCGCCCGAGGCGTCGCGACCCGGCGACCAGCAGCCGCTCGAGGGCGCCACCCGAGGTGGGGGCGTCGCGGGTGCTGGTGGATCCGCCGCGGACGAGGGCCCCGGGTACGTGCGGCTGCGGCTGCGCGTCATCGGGGTGAGGCCCGGGTGCGTGGGGTCAAGTTCGTCGAGGGGCCGCTCGACCGCCCGGACACGATCTCCGCGGGCCTGTCCTACGAGGCGAAGGTGGGCGGCAAGCGGGTCGCGGTCGGGGATGTCCCCGACTTCGGCGAGCGCCGGTCGTTCCCCGACCCGACGGGGCGGGCGGGGATGGAGCGCCACCACGTCACCGAGATCGAGGCGCCCGAGTTCACCGTGCGCATCCCGGCCGACGCGCTGAGCGAGGCGCAGCTGGCGGAGCTGAGCGTCGACCTCTTCCGCTGGCGCGGCAAGGGCCCAGGTGACCACATCTCGGTCACCGCGCTGTCCAAGCAGCCCAAGGTCGCCGTGACCAGGATCGCGCGGTTGGACGGGCTCCGGGAAGCCGACCTGCCCGCGCCGGTGCGCCGCCAGCTGCGGGAAGCGTTCAAGCGCCCTCCTGACCGCCCGCTCCTGGCCGATGCGCCGTGCCCTTCCTCGTGCTCGACGAACGCGCGCTCCGGAACGAGAATCTCGGTGCAGACACTGCCTTCGCGAGGGCGTGGCGCGCGCACACTAAAGTGGGGCGAGTGTCCTCGTCGCCCCGCGCCCCCGCGTCCTCGTCCTCGGACCGGTGCTCGTCGAGGGCGGGACGGCACACCGGGCACCCGTCCAGCGCGCGCGCCCGCGCCCTCGTGGTCGCCCTGGTGCTCGCGCACGGCAGGACCGTGAGCGCCGCGGCTCTGATCGACGACCTGTGGCCGGACGAGCAGCCGGCCGACCCGCGCGCCGCGCTCCAGAGCCTCGTCTCCCGGACGCGCTCCCACCTGGTCGAGGGATCCTCGCGTCCGGTCCGGGGATACTCGCTGCACGCCGTGAGCGACCTCGACGTCGCGCGCGACCAGGCGCGGATCGCCGCCGAGACTCTCCTGGCGGGCGACGCGCTGGAGGCTGCTCGCACGGCCCGGTCGATGCTCGACCTGTGGCGGGCGAGCCCGGGAGGACCTGCTGGATCTCGCGGGCTCCGGGATCGGCGACGAGCTGCTCGTCGCCGCCGAGCATCGCCGGGCCGAGGCCGAACAGGTTCTGCTCGATGCGCTCCTCGCCGCCGGCGATCACCATGCGGCCGTCGAGTGGGCAGAGCGGGCCGTCGAACGCTCGCCGCTCGACGAGGACGCCCACCTCGCCCTCCTGAAGGCCTTCGCGGGCAGCGGACGCCCGGCCGACGCGCTGCGCGTGTTCGGCGCCCTCCGGACGCGGCTCGCCACCGAGCTGGGCACCGACCCTCGCGCGGACCTGGTGGCGCTCAACACCCGGATCCTTCGTGCCGGCGAGCCCGACCGCAAGTCCGACAGAGAGCCCGACGGCGAGGCCGGGGCCGCCTGCCTCGTACCGGGACCGCGCTCGGGCTGCGTGCTGCCCCGAACCCCTCGTCGGGCGCGAGGCCGACGTCAGGTCGATCCTCGACCTGCTGACGCGCGGCCGCCTGGTCACGGTCCTGGGTCCCGGCGGGATGGGCAAGACCCGCGTGGTGCAGGAGGTCGCGCGCCGGGCCGCCGCCACGACCCCGCTCGTGGCCGTCGTCGAGCTCGCGAGCGTGCGCACGGGTGAGGACATCGGCTTCGCGCTCTCCTCGACGCTCGGGGTCCGGGACGTCACGCGCGGCCCACGGCTCGGCGACCAGGTCGTCCGCGCCGAGGTCGATGAGCTCCTCGCGGACCGGCTCGGCGAGGTCGAGACGCTCCTGGTGCTCGACAACTGCGAGCACGTCGTGGAGGAGGCCGCCCGGTGGACCGCCGAGCTGCTCGCCGTCGTCCGGGACTGACAGTCCTCACGACCAGCCGTTCCCCGCTCCTCGTGGGCGGGGAGCGGGTGCACCCGCTCGAACCGCTGGCCACGGGCACCCTCACGGCCGACGGCCCGGGCCCCGCGGTCGAGCTCTTCCGCGAGCGGGCGCTCGCGGCCCGGCCGGTGTCGGCCTGCCCGACGACGTCGTCGACCGGCTCTGCGCCCGCCTCGACGGCCTGCCTCTCGCGATCGAGCTCGCCGCCGCACGGGTCCGCATGTTGTCCGTGCAGGAGATCGAGCGCAGGCTCGACGCGCGGTTCGCCCTGCTCACCACGGGAGACCGCGGTGCCCCGCAACGGCACCGGACGCTGCACGCCGTCATCGACTGGAGCTGGAACCTCCTGACCGCACCGCAGCAGGGGCTGCTGCGACGTCTCGCTGCTGCCCGACGGATTCGGTGCGGGCACCGCCCAGGCACTCTCCGCCGTCGGGCTGGACGACGTCGACGCGCTCGTCAACCAGTCCCTCCTGACCGTGACCGACGAACCCCTGTCCAGGACCGCGCGCTACCGCATGCTCGAGACCGTCCGCGAGTTCGGTGCGCTCGCGCTCGCCGAGGCCGGGGAGCAGGACCGCGCCCAGGAGGCCGTCTACCGGTGGGCGGTCGACCTCTCGCGGCACGAGGTCGCGCGGCTCGAAGGACCCACCCAGGTCCCGGCGATGCTCACGCTGCGCGTCGAGCAGGAGAACCTCCTGCACGTCCTGCGCTCGGCGCTCGCGGACGACCGCGCGGACGTGGTGCTGCCCGTCTTCCACGCGCTCGGCCTGTACTGGAGCCTGCGCGGTGCGCACTCGGAGGTCGTCGGTCTCGCCGGGACGTGCTCCGGGTCCTGGTCGGCTGGCAGGGGCGGTTCGTCCGAGGGACCCCGACGAGCCCGTCGAGCCGCTGACCCGGGAGGCGGGGATCGTGCTCTTCCTGCTCTCGGCCACGACGCCCAACGGCGACCCTGCGACGGGGTGCGAGCCGCCGCACGCTTGCGGCGCCTGCGTCGCGAGGGCGACATCGGTCCCCGGGCCGCGGCACTCACGGACCTCGTGGCCGACATCGGCGACCCGGTCGGCAGAGAGCAGCGACTCGCCGGGCTCCACGAGTCCGACGACCGGTACGTCGCGTTCGTGACCCTCATGCTCAGCGCGCAGCTCGCGGAGAACGCGGGGCGGCTGCAGGCGGCGACCGTGCTGGCGACGGCGTCGCACGCCGTCGCGGCGCGCAGCCAGGACACCTGGGGGTCGCGACGGCGGCCGTCTTCCTCGCCCAGCTCGCCAGCGAGCAGGGCGAGGCCCCCGAGCCCTCGAGTGGACGGCACGCGCCCGCGAGGATTCGGACGTCTGCACGCCGACGAGGACCTGCGCCAGCTCGACTGGCTCGAGGCGACCAACCTGGTGCGCGTCGGGCGCGCCGAGGACGCCGAGCCGCTCTTCATCTCGCTCGTCGAGACCGACGACGACCCGGTGCCCTCCGGGTTGGGTGGCACGGCGCGCGAGCTGCGCTCGATCGGCCACGCAGGCCTGGCCGAGGTCGCGGCCGCCCGCGGAGACCACGTGCTCGCACTGCGCGAGCTCGAGCTGGCCAACACGGCGTTCGGGAGCCGGACCACCCGGCGCTCGCCCTGGTACACCATGTTCGCCGCCGGGTGGCTGTCGGCCATGGTCCTGCCCGCACCCGGCACCGGGACGTGGGAACCGGACCCGTTGCCCGGGCCCGAGGCGGAGCGCCTCGCGCGCGAGCTGCGCGTGCGCATGGTGGCCGGGCACCGGGCGGCGCCCGACCATGTGGACTTTCCGTCCTCGGCACTGCCGCGCTCTCGCTCGGGGCGTACCTGTGGTCCTTGCGTGACCTCGGCAGGATCGACGACGGTCTCGCCCTCCTCCACCTGGCGGCCGCATGGGCGCGCGCCAGGACGTGCCGTCGCTGCGCACGCCCCGCACGACACCTGGGCGCGCGCCCTGCACGGTGACGTCCGGGTCGACGAGGCGGGCATCGCGGTCGGTCGCCTGGCGCACGACGACCTGCCGACCCGGGTCATGGAGATCCTCCGCGCCGGACCCTGGACGCGGCCCACGGCGTAGAGCGGGACGGGCGGCACCCCGGCGAGGTTCGCCGGGGCTGCCGCCCGTCCTTCTGTGAGGTGTGTTCAGGCCTTGCGCATGTACGCACGCACCGTGAGGGGCGCGAAGACCGCGACGATGACCGCTGCGCCGAGCAGCGAGGTCGCTGCGTCCGAGCCGAGCGTCCCGTTGTTCGCGAGTTCGCGGACTGCCGTCACCAGGTGCGAGACCGGGTTGACGTTGACGAACCCTGGAGCCAGCCAGGCATGGTGTCGGGCTGGACGAAGGCGTTCGAGAGGAAGGTCAACGGGAACAGGACGATCATCGAGATCCCCTGGACGCTCGACGCGGACCGGGCGACCACGCCCAGGAACGCGAAGATCCAGCTGACCGCCCATGAGCAGACGATCACGAGCAGGCGGCCAAGACGACCGAGCTCAGGCCGCCCTCCGGGCGGTAGCCCAGGACGTAGCCCATGGCGAACGTGAGGGTCGTCGCGATGGTGTACCGGACGGTGTCCGCGAGCAGCGCGCCCGACAACGGGGCGATGCGGGCGATAGGCAGCGAGCGGAAGCGGTCGAACACTCCCTTGTCCATGTCCTCGCGGAGCTGGACCCCGTGACGACCGACGTCGTGATGACCGTCTGGACGAGGATGCCGGGGATGATCGTCGGCAGGTAGCTGACGGTGTCTCCGGCGATCGCCCCGCCGAAGATGTACGTGAACATCAGCGTGAACAGGATCGGCTGGACCGTGACGTCGATGAGCTGCTCGGGCGTCCGTCGGATCTTCAGCAGGCCGCGGTACGCCATGGTGAACGTGTTGCGGAGCGTCTGTTCGATGCTCGTGCGGTTGGTCAGGGTGCGGTCGATACCGGCCTGGATCTGCTGACGGGGAGCGGTGAGGGTCGTGGTCATCGCAGGGCTTCCTCTCGCGTGGTGGTGGCTGCGGGGCGTCCTCGTCCGCCGCGTCGTCGTCGTCGGTGACCCCGTGGCCCGTGAGGGTCAGGAAGACCTCGTCGAGGCTCGGCTTGTCCATGCTGATCGAGTCGACCTCGATGCGGGCCTCGCGCAGACGGACCAGGAGGTCGGTGACCTCGTCGGGCCCGGCGACGGGGACCGTGATGCGACGGGCCTCGGGGAGGTCGTGGCGGCGACGCCGAACGTCGTCTCCACGATGTCGAGCGCCGATCCCAGGTCCGCCGCGGCGACCAGGCCGAGCTGGAGCGACTGGTTCCCGATGGTGTCCTTGAGCTCGTCGGCCGTGCCCTCGGCCACGACACGGCCGCGGTCGATGACCGCGATCCGGTCCGCGAGCTGGTCGGCCTCGTCGAGGTACTGCGTGGTGAGCACGACGGTCGACCCCGTCGCGACGAGCTCGCGGATCGTGTCCCACATCTGGGCGCGCGTCCGCGGGTCGAGACCCGTCGTGGGCTCGTCGAGGAAGATCAGCGGCGGCTGTGCGATGAGGCTCGCGGCGAGATCGAGGCGGCGACGCATGCCACCCGAAGTTCTTCAGCGGGCGCGTGGCGGCCTCGGTCAGGCCGAAGGTCTCGAGCATCTCGGCGGCCTTGCGCCGCGACTCGGCCCGGCCGAGGCCGAGCAGGCGCGAGAAGATCACGAGGTTCTCGGTCGCGCTGAGCGTCTCGTCGACCGAGGC
Organism: Oerskovia sp. M15; assembly: GCA_038070415.1. Classification (GTDB taxonomy): domain Bacteria; phylum Actinomycetota; class Actinomycetes; order Actinomycetales; family Cellulomonadaceae; genus Oerskovia. The sequence goes on along the minus strand of JAMYWF010000001.1, from coordinate 4,080,940 downwards.
GTACTGCCCCGTGACGCCGATGAGCTGGCGCACGACGTGGGCCTCGCGGACGACGTCGTGCCCGAAGATCCGGGCCTCGCCGGCATCGGGGCGCAGGAGCGTGGCGAGCATGCTGATGGTGGTGGTCTTGCCTGCGCCGTTGGGGCCGAGCACGCCGTACACCGAGCCGGTGCGGATGCTCAGATCGACGCCGTCGACCGCTCGGTTGTCACCGAACGTCTTGACGAGGCCGTGGGCTTCGACCGCCCATTCGTGGGTCATGGATTCCTCCTGGTTGCTGGTGGGTCCAGCCTCCGGGAGGGCCTGTCACGACGCTGTCACGCCGGTGTCACGCCGCTGTCGTGCGGGGTCGGCGCGCGCGGGTGGCGCGTCAGCGCCGGACGCGGAACGTCAGCAGCGTCCAGGTGAGCGCGGAGATGAGCAGGCCGGCGCCCAGCATGTGTGCCGCGACGAGGATCTCCGGCAGGCCCGTGAAGTACTGGACGTAGCCGATCGCGCCCTGGAGAAGGGTCACGACGACCAGGACGACCACGGCCTTGCGCGGGCGGGCCGGGGAGAAGGGCTGCCGGAAGACCATGACCGCGAGCACGACGAGGACGATCAGGAACAGCCACACCGAGGCCGCGTGAACCTTGCTGATGAGCGCGGGGTCGAGGGCGAAGCGGTAGGGGACGTCTTCGTCGCCACCGTGGGGACCCGAGCCCGTGGCCAGGACGCCGAGGGTCAGCAGCGGGACGGCGAGGACGGCCAGCACCCTGCCGACCAGGACGCTCCGCCGGTCCACGGCGTCCTCGGGCTGGGCGTCGCCCTCGCCGAACCGGTACAGCAGGTAGGCCGACACCGACACGAGCGCGGCCGAGACGAGGAAGTGGAACCCGACCACCGCAGGGTGCAGGTGCAGCAGCACCGTGATGCCGCCGATCAGGGCCTGGAGAGCCACGCCGATCAGAGGGAGGGCGCTCGCACGCCGGAACGGCAGGGCACGCGTCCGGTCCGTCCAGAGGAGCAGCAGGACCGCCAGGGCGATGATCCCGACGACGCCCGTCAGCGTGCGGTTGCCGAACTCGATGAGCTGGTGGGTCGACATCTCGGCGTGGAACTCGGGCGTGAAGCTACCGGGCTCGCAGAGCGGCCACGTGGAGCAGCCAAGGCCCGACCCGGTCAGGCGCACCGCACCGCCCGTGACGATGATGCCGATCTGGCCGACGAGGTTCGCGACGAGGACCGGTCGGGTCCAGCGGCGGAAGCGGTCGACCTTCGCGTACCAGGCGGGGACGTGGGTTCCGGGCGAGTTCTGCTCTGCTCACCGTCCAAAGGTAGCCGCGGGCGTGTGGCGGCCTCCATCCCCGGCCTCGTGCAGGTGTGAGATTGGTCCGGGCGGCGCCGATGACGTGCCGACGACGTGCCGGCGGCCTCAGTGCCAGCGGAACAGCTTGCTCGCGCCCCAGCCGAGCGCCGCGGTCCAGCCGAGCAGCACGACCACGGAGAATGCCGGTATCTCACCGAGGAGCAGCGCCCGCGCATCGCCTCGCCGAGCGCCCGGAGGGCAGCAGCAGCGCGACGTGCTCGAGCGCTCCCGGGAGCTGGGCTGCCGGGACCAGCACGCCGCCGGCGACGGTCAGCAGGACGAGCAGCAGGTTCGCGACCGCGAGCACGCCTTCCGCGCGCAGCGTCCCGGCGAGCAGGAGTGCAAGGCTGGTGAACGCCGCAGTGCCGAGCAGCACGGCGAGGAGGGCGGCAGGAACCCGGCCGGGTCGGGGACCAACCGAGCGCGAGAGCTACCCGCCGAGCACGATCAGCTGGATCACCTCGACCGCGAGCACCCCGAGGATCTTCCCGGCGAGCAGGCCGCCACGCCCCAGCGGCGTCGTGGACAGCAGGCGCAGGACGCCGTTGCGCCGGTCGAACGCCGTCGCGATGGCCTGCGACGTGAAGGCCGTCGACATGACGGCGAGCGCCAGGACGCCCGGTGTCACGAAGTCGATGCGCGAGTACCCCTGGGTGTCGAGGTCGATGAAAGTCGTCCGGGCGAGCCCCACGAGCAGCATCACGGGCAGCACGATCGTCACGAGCAGCTGCTCGCCGTTGCGCAGGATCATGCGGGTCTCGAACCCGGTCTGCGACGCGACCCGCCGCCACGCCGGGGCGGCGCCGTTCACGGCGGCCGGGCCGGAGGTCGGGCGGGCCGCTCGGCGACCGGGCCGGTCGTCGTCTCGTCGGTCATCGGAGCTCACGTCCTGTCAGGTCGAGGAAGACGTCCTCGAGGGTGCGGCGACCGACCGTGATCCGGGAGGCGAGCGCGCCCTCGTCCGCGAGCCACGCGGTGACGACGGCGACGGTCGACGGGTCGACCGGACCGGTCACGGAGTAGGAGCCGGGCTGTGTCTCGGTGACGGCCCACGCGGAGGCGGGAGACGTCGTCGGGCCGGACTCGATCCTCTTCTGCAGCCTGGCGAGGTCGAGGCTCTCGCGGGCCTCGAGGCGCAGCGTGCGGTTCCCGTCGGCCGACGGGCGGCGTGCAACAGGTCGGCGACCGCGCCCGAGGCGATGACCTGACCGTGGTCGACGATGTACACATGGTCCGCGAGGTCCTCCGCCTCGTCCATGAGGTGCGTCGTCAGGACGATCCCTACGCCGTCGGCGCGCAGCTCGCGCACGAGCTCCCACACCGCGTGCCGGCTCTGCGGGTCCATGCCCGCGCTCGGCTCGTCGAGGAACAGAACCTCGGGACGTCCCACGATCGCCGCGGCGAGCGCGAGGCGCTGACGCTGACCACCCGACAGGCGTCGGACGGTGGTGCGGGCGAAGCTCGCGAGGCCCAGGCGCTCCGTGATCTCCGCCACGTCCCGCGGGTTCGCGTACATGGACGCGACGTGGTGCAGCATCTCCAGGGCGCGCACGCCCGTGGGTAGCCCGCCGTCCTGGAGCATGACGCCGACCCGGGGCGCAGGGCACGTGCGTCCAGCAGGGGTCGAGACCGAGGACCTGCACCGTGCCCGAGTCCGGGGCGCGCAGGCCTTCGCAGCACTCGATCGTGGTGGTCTTGCCGGCCCCGTTGGGGCCGAGGACCGCGGTCACGGCGCCGCGCGAGGCGGTCAGGCTCAGGTGGTCGACGACCGCCCGGCCGTCATAACGCTTGACCACGTCCTGGAGGACGACGGCGGGGAGTCGGGCACGGTGGCGATTCTAGGGGAGCCGCCTGGGGACTGCTGTGAGGTACGCCTTGCTTGCGTCGGAACATTTAGCGCACGAGACTGTTACCTATATCGATGACGCCTTCAGGGTTCTCGCGCGCCCAGGACGAGGCGAGAGGATCCCAGCAGGCCAGAGGACGTGGAGGTGAGCATGACCGACGGTGCACGCACGACCGGCGTCCTGCCCCTGCCGCGCCCGCGAGTGACGCAGTCCACGTCTCGCCCGACGGTGACGGGACCACGCGCGAGCGCGTCCTCGCTCTCATCGTCGCGGACGGCCCCGTCAGCGCGGCCTCTCGCCACCGAGCTGGGGCTCACGCCCGCAGGAGTCCGTCGCCACCTGGCGCTCCTCGAGACCGACGGGCTCATCACCGTCCACGAGACCGGCGCCTCGACGGGCATGCGCGGACGTCCCGCGCGTCGCTACGTGGCCACGAACCGCGGCCAGTCCGAGTTCTCGGCGCCTACCCCGACCTCGCGACCCAGGCGTTGCGCTTCCTGCGCGACGTGGCGGGGAGCGACGCCGTCGAGGACTTCGCGCGCCGCCGCCTCGAGGAGCTGACGGCCCGCTACGCGCCGCGCATCACCGCTGACGACGTCGCGGGCCGGGCCGAGCAGCTCGCCGTCGTCCTCGCGGAGGACGGCTTCGCCGCGAGCGTGCGCCCGTCGCCGGGACCGCGACCGCGACCGTCCAGCTCTGCCAGGGGCACTGCCCGGTCCAGCACGTCGCCGAGGAGTTCCCCAACTGTGCGACGCCGAGGCCCAGGTCTTCTCCCAGCTCCTCGGGTCGCACGTCCAGCGGCTCGCCACCTCGCGGGCGGCGGGCACGCGTGCACCACCAACATCCCGATCCTGCCCGGGGCGACCCGCGCACCGGAGGCGCGAGACGCCGTCGGGCACGAGTCCACCGATCGCCGTGCCACAGCGCGCGGACCGCGCGCCCCGGCGCACCCCATCACGACACCCCGAACCGACCGGTTCATCGACCACCGCCCCACCGCCCCTCCGTCGTCGACGGAACGTGGAAGGAATGACATGAGCGCTCCCACCCAGGACACCGCTGGCGTGTCCCAGAGCAGCGGCCAGTCCGACGAGGAGATCATCGCCTCGATCGGTACCTACGGCTACGGCTGGCACGACAACGACGACGCCGGCGCCACCGCGCAGCGTGGCTCTCCGAGGCGGTCGTGCGCAACATCTCGGCGCTCAAGAGCGAGCCCGAGTGGATGTTGAACTACCGCCTCAAGGCGCTGCGCCTGTTCGACAAGAAGCCCATGCCCAACTGGGGCAGCGACCTGTCGGGCATCGACTTCGACAACATCAAGTACTTCGTGCGGTCGACCGAGAAGCAGGCGAACTCCTGGGAGGACCTGCCTGACGACATCAAGCAGACCTACGACAAGCTCGGCATCCCCGAGGCGGAGAAGCAGCGCCTCGTCGCCGGCGTCGCGGCCCAGTACGAGTCCGAGGTCGTCTACCACCAGATCAACGAGGAGCTCGAGAAGCAGGGCGTCATCTTCCTCGACACCGACACCGCGCTGCGCGAGCACCCTGAGCTCTTCCAGGAGTACTTCGGCACCGTCATCCCCTCGGGTGACAACAAGTTCGCCGCGCTGAACTCGTCCGTGTGGTCCGGCGGCTCGTTCGTCTACGTCCCCGGGCGTCCACGTCGAGATCCCGCTGCAGGCCTACTTCCGCATCAACACGGAGAACATGGGCCAGTTCGAGCGCACGCTGATCATCGCGGACGAGGGCTCGTACGTGCACTACGTCGAGGGCTGCACCGCCCCGATCTACTCGAGCGACTCGCTGCACTCTGCGGTCGTCGAGATCATCGTCAAGAAGAACGCCCGCGTGCGGTACACGACCATCCAGAACTGGTCCAACAACGTGTACAACCTCGTCACCAAGCGTGCGACGGCTGCCGAGGGCGCGACGATGGAGTGGGTCGACGGCAACATCGGCTCCAAGGTCACCATGAAGTACCCCGCGATCTACCTGCTCGGCGAGCACGCCAAGGGCGAGACGCTGTCCATCGCGTTCGCCGGCGAGGGCCAGCACCAGGACGCGGGCGCCAAGATGGTGCACGCCGCCCCGCACACCTCGTCCTCGATCGTCTCGAAGTCCGTGGCACGCGGCGGTGGGCGCACGTCCTACCGCGGCCTCGTCCAGGTCCTCGAGGGAGCGGAGCACTCCGCCTCCACCGTTCTGTGCGACGCGCTGCTCGTCGACCAGATCTCCCGGTCCGACACCTACCCGTACGTCGACGTCCGCGAGGACGACGTGTCGATGGTCACGAGGCGACCGTGTCGCGGGTGAGCGAGGACCAGCTGTTCTACCTCATGTCCCGAGGCATGGCCGAGACCGAGGCCATGGCCATGATCGTGCGCGGGTTCGTCGAGCCCATCGCGCGTGAGCTGCCCATGGAGTACGCGCTCGAGCTCAACCGCCTCATCGAACTGCAGATGGAAGGGTCCGTCGGCTAAATGACTACTACTGCGAGCACCACACAGTCCGAGCCGGTCGGCCTGAGCACGGACCATTCGAAGGCCGTCGGCGACGGCGCCCACTCGCACGGGGTCGGCGGCACGCCGCAGGGCTCCCGCGCCGAGCGCGTCACCTCGTTCGACCCGACCGTCATCACCGTGCCCACCGGGCGCGAGGAGGAGTGGCGCTTCTCCCCGGTCAAGCGCCTCGTCCCGCTGTTCAGCACCGAGCTCGGCAGCGCGGGCGTGCGGACGACCGTGGTCGACGCCCCGAGGTGACCGTCGAGATCGTCGGCCGTGACGACGAGCGGCTCGGCCGCGCCGGCGTCCCCGGCGACCGCACCGCCGTGACCGCGTGGAACGCGTTCGCCGAGGCAACCGTCGTCACGATCCCGGCCGACACCGTGGCCAGCGAGGTCACGTCGGTGCGCATCGAGGGCCTGTCCGACGAGCCCACCGCGACGCACCTGCTGGTGCACGCCGAGCGTCACAGCGAGGCCGTCGTGGTCATCGACCACGTGGGCACCACGACCCTGACGGAGACCGTGGAGATCGTCGTCGAGGACGGCGCGCACCTCACGGTCGTCTCGGTGCAGGACTGGAGCACGGGTGCCGTGCACGCCAGCTCGCACCGTGCACGCATCGGCCGCGACGCCAAGCTCAAGCACGTCATCGTGACGTTCGGCGGCGACGTCGTCCGGGTGACCCCGACGCCGAGTTCACCGGCACCGGTGGCGAGGTCGAGATGGTCGGTCTGTACTTCGCGGACACCGACCAGCACCAGGAGCACCGCCTCTTCGTCGACCACGCCGTGCCGAGATGCAAGTCGCGTGTCACGTACAAGGGCGCGCTGCAGGGCCAGGGCGCGCACACGGTCTGGGTCGGCGACGTGCTGATCCGCACCGAGGCCGAGGGCACCGACACCTACGAGCTCAACCGCAACCTCGTCCTCTCGGACGGCGCGCGGGCCGACTCGGTGCCGAACCTCGAGATCGAGACGGGCCTCATCGAGGGAGCCGGGCACGCCTCGGCGACCGGTCGTTTCGACGACGAGCAGCTCTTCTACCTGCAGGCGCGAGGGATCCCCGAGGCCGACGCACGTCGACTCGTGGTCCGCGGCTTCTTCGCGGAGCTGATCCAGGAGATCGGCGTCCCTCCGTCCAGGAGCGCCTGCTCGAGTCCATCGAGGCCGAGCTGGCGAAGTCGATGAGCGTCATCGAAGGCAGGTGACCAGCCCGGTATGACTGCGCAACTTGCTTGCATGACCGACGACGTGGCGCCCGAGGAGGCGCTGCGCGTGGAGCTCGAGGGCGAGAAGGGTCCCGTGGAGGTCGCGGTCGTCCGCGACGGCGACGGGAACTGGCACGCCATCTCGGACATCTGCTCCCACGGTGCGGTCTCGCTGTCCGACGGCGAGGTCGAGGGCTGCTTCATCGAGTGCTGGTTGCACGGCTCGCAGTTCGACCTGCGGACCGGCATGCCCACCGCGCTGCCCGCGATGCGCCCGTGCCCGTCTACCCGGTCACGGTCGACGGCGAGCGTGTGCTCGTCGACGTCGACCAGACCGTCTCCCCGTCCTGACCCCTGAACTTTTCGATACTGGAGAACCACACATGTCCACTCTGGAGATCCGCGACCTGCACGTCAGCGTCGAGACCAAGGAAGGGCCGAAGCCGATCCTGCGCGGCGTCGACCTGACCATCAACAGCGGCGAGACCCACGCGATCATGGGCCCCAACGGCTCGGGCAAGTCGACCCTCGCGTACTCGATCGCCGGCCACCCCAAGTACACGATCACGAGCGGCTCCGTCACGCTCGACGGTGCGGACGTCCTCGCGATGACGGTCGACGAGCGCGCCCGCGCTGGCATGTTCCTCGCCATGCAGTACCCGGTCGAGGTTCCCGGCGTGTCCGTCACGAACTTCCTGCGCACCGCGAAGACCGCGATCGACGGCGAGGCCCCGCGCTGCGCACGTGGGTCAAGGACGTCAAGGGCGCCATGGAGAACCTGCGCATGGACCCGTCGTTCGCTGAGCGTTCGGTGAACGAGGGCTTCTCCGGCGGCGAGAAGAAGCGCCACGAGATCCTGCAGATGGAGCTCCTCAAGCCGCGGATCGCTATCCTCGACGAGACCGACTCGGGCCTCGATGTCGACGCGTTGCGCATCGTCTCCGAGGGCGTCAACCGGGCCAAGGAGTCCTCGGACGTCGGCGTGCTGCTCATCACGCACTACACGCGCATCCTGCGCTACATCACGCCGGACTTCGTGCACGTGTTCGTCGACGGCCGGATCGCCGAGGAGGGCGGCCCCGAGCTGGCCGACCGCCTCGAGAACGAGGGCTACGACCGCTTCCTGACGGGCGCGGCCACGGCCTGACCCGGCCTGCCTCTGCCGGTTCGCCGGCGGGTACCTGACACCTCGAGGAGACTTCCGATGACCACCACCGACACCGTGCGGGCCGGGCTGAGCGCCACCGAGCTCGCCGCCGTGCGAGCCGACTTCCCGCTGCTCGCCCGCACGGTGCGGGTGGTCGTCCGCTCGTCTACCTCGACTCGGGTGCCACGTCGCAGAAGCCCCAGGTCGTCCTCGACACCGAGGTGGACTTCTACGAGGAGCGCAACGCCGCGGTGCACCGCGGCGCGCACCAGCTCGCCGAAGAGGCGACCGAGGCGTTCGAGGACGCCCGGTCCGCCGTCGCGCGCTTCGTCGGGGCCGACGTTGACGAGATCGTGTGGACCTCCGGGGCCACGGCCGCGATCAACCTCGTGACGTACGCGCTCTCCAACGCGACGATCGGGCGTGGGGAGCGCCCGCTCGCCGGTTCGCCCTGGCGCCGGGCGACGAGATCGTCCTGACCGAGGCCGAGCACCACGCGAACCTCGTGCCGTGGCAGGAGCTCGCCGCGCGCACAGGAGCGGTCCTGCGCTGGTTCGACGTCGATGACGAGGGACGCATCCGCGTCGACGAGGCGCGTTCGGTGATCACCGAGCGCACGCGGGTCGTCGCGTTCACGCACGCCTCGAACGTGACGGGCGCCATCACGTCGGTCGCGCCGATCGTGGCGCGGGCCCAGGAGGTCGGGGCGCTCACGTTCCTCGACGCCTGCCAGTCGGTGCCGCACGTGCCGGTCGACCTGCACGCCCTGGACGTCGACTTCGCCGCCTTCTCCGGGCACAAGATGCTCGGCCCGACGGGGATCGGTGTCCTCTACGGTCGCCGCGAGCTGCTCGAGGCGCTGCCCCGGTCACGACCGGTGGCTCGATGATCGAGGTCGTCACCATGACGGAGGCGAGCTACATGCCCCCGCCGCAGCGGTTCGAGGCCGGGACACAGGCCGTCGCGCAGATCATCGGCCTCGGTGTCGCCGCGCAGTACCTCGAAGAGCTCGGCATGGAGAACGTCGCAGCCCACGAGCACGACCTCGCGGTCGAGCTGCTGACCATCGCCGACATCCCGGGCGTGCGGATCATCGGCCCTCGGACGCCCGAGGACCGTCTCGCGGTCGTGTCGTTCGTCGTCGAGGGCGTCCACGCCCACGACGTGGGGCAGGTGCTCGACGACGCCGGCATCGCCGTGCGGGTGGGGCACCATTGCGCCCAGCCCTGCACCGCCGGTTCGGGATCGCCGCCACCGCCCGCGCCTCGGCGTCGGTGTACACGACCTCCGAGGACGTCACGGCGTTCCGGGAAGGTTTGGCGGGGTCCGGGCGTTCTTCTCAGTGGACTGACATGCGCTCGATCGACCCGTTCGTGCGGCCCACGACCAGCAGACGCACCGAAGGAGCAGGACCCCAGCAATGAGCAGCTCGATGGAGCAGATGTACCAGCAGGTGATCCTCGACCATGCGAGGTCACCGCACGGCCGGGGTTCGTGGAGCTGTCCGACGGGCACCTGCACGGGGAGTCGCACCAGATCAACCCGACGTGCGGTGACGAGGTCACGCTGCGCGTCGAGTTCGACACCGCAGACCCGAAGGTCCCCACGATCTCCCGCGTGAGCTGGGAGGGCAGGGCTGCAGCATCTCGCAGGCCTCGTTGTCCGTGCTCACCGACCTCGTGACCGGCGCCCCGTCGCGGAGTCCGAGCACCTCGGTGAGCTCTTCCGCCAGCTCATGCAGTCGCGTGGCAAGGGCCTCGACGACGAGCGCGAGGACGAGCTCGGCGACGCGACCGTCTTCACCGGCGTCTCGCAGTACCCCGCCCGCATCAAGTGCGCGCTGCTCGGCTGGGCAGCGCTGCGGGACACCCTGGCGACGTCGGGAGTCCTCGCGGACGCCGTCGCCGCCCCACTGAACTCGCACGACCACACCACGCCCCTCAGGAGAACCGATGACGACCGAGACCCCTGCCGCCGCTGCGGCGCCGACCCGCCGACCGCGGCCGACGTCGAGGAGGCCATGCGCGACGTCATCGACCCGGAGCTCGGCATCAACGTCGTCGACCTCGGCCTCGTCTACGGCATCCAGGTCGACCAGAACAACCACGCCGTCATCGACATGACGCTCACGTCGGCGGCCTGCCCGCTGACCGACGTCATCGAGGACCAGACGGCGCAGTCCCTCGACGGGCTGATCGACGGCTTCCGGGTCAACTGGGTCTGGATGCCGCCGTGGGGCCCCGAGAAGATCACGCAGGACGGCAAGGACCAGCTGCGAGCGCTGGGCTTCAACGTCTGAGTCGTTCCGACGTTCGTGGGGTGAGATGGCCGCTGTTCCCCGGGAACAGCGGCCATCTCACCCCACGAACGTCTCGTCGTCCACAGATGTGAGCCGCGCGGACGCGCCGCGAGGAGCCGCGCGTACCACTCCGCGCACGGGTCCGGGACGGACCTGGTCGACGGGCTGCTCGTGAGGCGGTCGGCCACGTCAGGCCGGGCGCCCGCAACGGAGGGTCAGGTCGACGTCACCTGTGGTTGTGGTGGTTCGAGCCCTTGCCGTCCGACTCCGGGTAGACGGCGTCGACCTCGACCTCGACGAGCCAGCCGTTGACCGGCAGGTTCTCGATCTCCAGCGCGAAGCGCGAAGGACGCGCCTCGTTGACGACCATCGGCTTGGTGGTCGCGGAGCCGAGCTGGACGTCGAGCGTCGCGCCGGTGGCCAGGTTGGTGTTGGCGAAGAACTGGCGGTACCCACGGTTCCAGCCGTTGAAGTCCATCTTGGCCTCGCCCTCGGGGTTCTGCAGGAAGACGCGCATCGAGACGACGTCGTCGTAGGACAGGCCCGCCGCCTTCAGGTTCTCGCCGATGCGCATGAGGGCGTTGATGCTCTGCGCCTCGGTGATCGTCACGCCTGCCGGCAGCTGGCCGTTCGGGAAGACGTCGGTCGGGATGTAGCGGGCCTCGGCGGTCGCGCCGGTCGTGTTCATCGCGCTCGGGCCGAGGCCCGAGGACTTGTACCAGGCGACGTCCTTGCCGAAGGCCACGCCGTTCGCGATGGAGGCGGTGTCCCCGGTGATGAAGGAGACGGACTCCTTGGGCGACGGCTCGAAGAGCCTCCCTTGGCGAAGGCGGTGCTGGGGACCGCGACGGCGGCCGTCACGACGACGGCGGCGATGATCTTGGCGCTGTTCTTCATGGGGATCCTCCGGAAAGTGCGACGCACGGTGGCGTCGGGTGGAGTCGATCCGGTGGGGAGACCGGATGGCGTGGAACCTAACCACGTGCCGTTTCGCGGGGTGAACAGCGAGGGTCGGGCAGAATTCGGGCTCGATGGGCTGCTGCCCGCCCGGAGAGAGGCGCGGAATCCGTGAGGAACCTCGCGAAACAGACTTGTTACCTCAAGCAACTGTGAGGAAACATCCGGGAACCATCCAGGTGACACGGCCCACCTAGCGTGACGCACGGTGCTGACGGCGGCTTCGGGGCCACCGCCCGTCAGACCTTCCCATCACGAGAGGTAGGACAAACGTGGTCACAGAAAAGGACACCTCCGGCGTCTCACGCCGCAGCTTCCTCCAGGCAGTCGGCGTGGGTTCCAGTGCGGGCGTCATGTTCGCGACGATGGGCGCGATAGGGATGGCGCCGACCGCAGCCGCCCAGCCGAAGCACGACTCCTGGGTCGCCCCCGGGCAGCGACTTCCACCTGACGGGTCGTTCCGCCAAGAAGGTCGTCATCGTCGGAGCGGGGCCCGCAGGCCTCGCCTCGGCGTACGAGCTCCAGAAGGCCGGCTACCAGGTGACCGTGCTCGAGGCGCGGCACCGTCCCGGCGGTCGCACCCTGACCATCCGGGGTGGCGACTCCGAGACGGACATCAACGGCGTCAAGCAGACCGCGCGGTTCGCCGACGGCACGTACTTCAACGCCGGCGCCGGGCGCATCGCCCAGTGGATGGTCACGATGGACTACATGCGCGAGCTGGGGTGCCGTACGAGGTCTTCACGAACGCGAACGCCGACGCCTACCTCTACAACGAGCGTTCCGGTGCCACCCGGGCAACCCGTCCGCTACCGCACGGCCAAGGCCGACGTCTTCGGATACACGTCCGAGCTGCTCACCCACGCCACCGACCAGGGCGCGTTGGACCAGAAGCTCACGGCTGCGGACAAGGAGAACCTGAAGTCCTTCCTGCGGAGCTGGGGCTCGCTCAAGGCGGACGGCACGTACAAGGGCGGCGACAACCGCGGGTTCTCCGTCTACCCTCGGCGTGGAACGAGCACGGTACGCCGCTGGCCGGGCCCGGCACGGTGTCGGAGGTGCTCGCCTCGAAGGTGGGGCAGTACTTCCCGTTCGAGATCAACTGGGAGCAGTCGATGCTCATGTTCCAGCCCAAGGGCGGCATGGACACGACCTACAAGTACTTCGTCAAGGCCATCGGCGAGCACAACGTGAAGTTCAACTCCCCGGTCACCGGGGTCGAGAACACGAGCCGTGGCGTCAAGGTCACCTACAGCTCGTCGAACGGCAAGGCGCGGCAGATCGACGCTGACTTCGCGATCGTCGCCGCCCCGCCGGGATCATGCGCCGATGGGCCACCAACTGGGGCCCGGACATCGACGCGGCGCTCGGCGAGTTCGCCATCGGCTCGCCCGCGGGCAAGATCGGCCTGCAGTACAAGTCGCGCTTCTGGGAGGACGACCACCGCATCTTCGGCGGCATCACCGAGACCGACATGGACCTGGCCCACATCTGGTACCCGTCGACCGGGTACGGCGAGAAGAAGGCTCCTCACCGGCTACTACAACACGGGCACCAACGCCCGCACCTACGCCGACATGACCCCGAAGCAGCGTGAGCTGCGCGCCGTCGAGCAGGGCGTCAAGATCCACGGCGAGAAGTACCGCACCGAGCTGGAGAGCTCGTTCTCCGTCGCCTGGCACAAGGTCCCCTACATCGAGGGAGCCTGGGCCTACCCGAACACCGAGTCCACGCGTTTCAAGCAGCTCCAGCAGGAGCGGGCAACGTGTATTTCGCGGGCGACTGGATGTCCGAGGTCTCGGCCTGGCAGCACGGCGCCTTCTGGTCCGCCCGCTACGCGGTGCAGGCCCTCCACCAGCGCGTCATGGTGAGCTGACGCTCCTCTCGCCCTGCCGGCCGAACAGCGGCCCGGGTCCCGCGGACATCGTCGGGGCCCGGGCCGCTCGTCCGTGAGCGGTGGTGGCCGACGTCGCGGGCCGGGGCCGCCTCAGAGCGTCGACGCCTCGAGCGCGTTGCAGTCCTGGAACGTCCCGCCGTCGTAGCCCGTCATGAACCAGCGCTGGCGCTGCTCGCTCGACCCGTGCGTCCACGCCTCGGGGTTCACGCTTCCCGTCGCGGACTGCTGGATGCGGTCGTCGCCTACGGCGGAGGCCGCGGAGAGGGCATCGGCGAGCTGCTCGGGCGTGATCTCCTCGAGGAAGGGCACGCCGCGCTTGGCGTCGATGTTCGTCGCCGCGTTCCCGGCCCACATGCCCGCGAGGCAGTCGGCCATGAGCTCGATGCGCACGGAGTCGGACTCGGGCCCGGTGCCGGAGCGGTCCGCCGACTCCATCGCGCCGGAGAGCTGCTCGATGTGATGGCCGAACTCGTGCGCGATCACGTACTCCTCGGCCAGCCGGCCGCCCGAGGAGCCGAACCGGCTGCGCAGCTCGTCGAAGAACGAGACGTCGATGTACACCGTCTGGTCCGGCGGGCAGTAGAACGGTCCGACCGCGCTCGTCGCTGCGCCGCAACCGGTCTGGGTCGAGCCGGTGAAGCTCACGACGTCGGGGACGGCGTAGGAGACACCGACCTGGGCGGGCAGCGCCTCGGCCCAGTAGTCGTCGAGCGAGTGACGTCGCCGACAGCCGGCACTCGCGCTCGCTGTTCGCCTGCTCGACGGTGCACTCCTCGACGTACTGCTCCTGCCCGCTCTCGCCCGTGTCGGTCGTCTGGACCTGGACTCCCACGGCGCCGAGCACGCTGCCCAGGTCGCCGCCGTTGAGGAGGGCGACCACGACTGCCACGAGCACGGCCGCGATGCCGCCGCCCGCGATCGCCGGGCCCTTGCCGCGGCCGCCCTTGCGGACACGGCCGCCCTCGAATGAACCACCCTCGTTGAACGTCACAGGTCAACGCTACCCGTCCGTGCAGGTCACGGCGCCCTGCCGGGTCACCCCGTACGGAGCAACAGGCGTCTACGGCCCGACGGCGCAGCGTGCCTCTCGTGCTCGCCGCAGCCAGCCGCGGCGCATCTCGGGAAGGGGCGCGACGTCGTCGGGCAGGCGTGTCCGCACCCGGCGCGCGGGCGCCGGACGGGACTGTGACGGACCAGTCCGCGACATCCCGTTCCACCTGCAGCCTTGCGGCACTAGAATCGGTGGCGTTTGTGTCTCGCGCACAGCGCGGCCGCTCGAACCCCAAGCCACTGCCCCTGACTCCCCGGAGGAACTCTCTGTGATCACTGCCCATGCCGTCGAGCTGCGCGTCGGCGCCCGCGTCCTGCTGGACGAGGCGTCCTTCCGCATCGCTGCCGGAGACCGGATCGGTCTGGTGGGTCGCAACGGAGCGGGCAAGACCACCCTGACGAAGGCCCTCGCAGGAGAGACCCTGCCCACGGCCGGGCAGATCGTGCGCACGGGAGACGTCGGCTACCTGCCGCAGGACCCGCGCACGGGCGACCTCGAGGTCATCGCGATGGACCGGGTGCTCTCGGCACGCGGGCTCGACGTCCTCGTGCGCAAGATGCGCGAGACCGAGGGCGAGATGGCCAGCGCCGACGCGGACACGCACCTCGCCGCGATGGACCGCTACCCCAAGCTCGAGGAGCGCTTCACGGCCGCGGGTGGTTACGCCGCGGAGAGTGAGGCCCAGCGCATCACGTCGAACCTGGGCCTCGACGAGCGCATCCTCGCGCAGCCGCTCAACACCCTCTCGGGCGGTCAGCGTCGCCGGATCGAGCTCGCGCGCATCCTGTTCTCGGGCGTCGAGACGCTCCTGCTCGACGAGCCGACCAACCACCTCGACGCCGACTCGATCCTGTGGCTCCGCGACTACCTGAAGAACTACTCGGGTGGGTTCGTGGTCATCAGCCATGATGTCGAGCTGCTCTCGGCGACCGTCAACAAGGTCTTCTACCTCGACGCCAACCGCGGCGTCCTCGACCAGTACAACCTGGGCTACCGGGCGTACCTGGAGCAGCGCGAGACCGACGAGCGTCGCCGCCGCCGCGAGCGGGCCAACGCCGAGAAGAAGGCCGGCACGCTGCTCGCGCAGGCCGAGAAGATGCGCGCCAAGGCCACCAAGGCCGTCGCCGCGCAGAACATGATCAAGCGTGCCGAGCGCATGCTCTCGGGCCTCGAGGGCGAGCGCGTGAGCGACAAGGTCGCCAGCTGCGCTTCCCGACTCCCGCGCCGTGCGGGCGCACGCCCATCACGGCCGAGGGCCTGTCCAAGTCCTACGGTTCGCAGGAGATCTTCGCGGGCGTCGACCTGGCGATCGACCGCGGCAGCCGCGTCGTGGTGCTCGGCTTCAACGGTGCGGGCAAGACGACGCTCTTGCGCATCCTGGCGGGCGTGGAGAAGGCGGACACGGGCGAGGTCATCGCCGGGCACGGGCTCAAGCTGGGCTACTACGCCCAGGAGCACGACACCCTGGACATGGACGTGACGGTCGTCGAGAATCTGCGCCATGCGGCACCGGACCTCACCGACACGCAGGTGCGTTCGGTGCTCGGTTCGTTCCTGTTCTCCGGGGACGACGCCAACAAGGCGACGAACGTCCTCTCTGGTGGTGAAGACGCGTCTCGCGCTCGCGACGATCGTCGTCTCCGGCGCCAACGTGCTGCTGCTCGACGAGCCCACCAACAACCTGGACCCGCCTCGCGCGCCGAGATCCTCGACGCGCTGAAGAACTACGAGGGGCCGTGGTCATGGTCACCCACGACGACGGCGCCGTCGAGGCGCTCTCGCCCGAGCGTGTCCTGCTGCTGCCCGACGGCGACGAGGACCTGTGGAACGACTCCTACGCCGAGCTCATCTCGCTGGCCTGACCCACCGGGACCTGCCGCGACACGAACGGCCCGCCTGCTCCTCGGAGCGGGCGGGCCGTTCGTCGTTCCGGGCGGGACGGGGTCAGGGACCGGGCCGGTGCGGGAAGGCTCGTGCGTCACGGTCTGCGACTCGATGAGCGCGTCCTCCTCCTCCTCGGCCGTGGGACCGCGCCGGCGACGGGCGTGGCCTCGCCGGGAGTGCCGCCCGACGCGCGCTGCTCGCCCAGCAGGTCCCCGCGGTCACGGTCTCGCGCTTCTCACGACGGATCAGGATGAGGAACCCGCCGATCGCGCCGGCCGCGAAGACGAACCACTGGAACGTGTACGACAGGTGCGAGCCGGGGTCGGTGTCCGGACGGGCACGGCCCGGAGCCGGGTCGCAGGGCGGGATCCTCGGCCCGGAGCGAGCCGTACGCGCCGACGGTGGCTCCGTCGGCCCATGCGCCGCCGTCGGGCCCCTGGGCGAGCACCTGAGCGGTGTTGATGGCCTGAACCTGCCCGTCCGGTGCGTCGCGGTTCGACGCCGGTTCGTCGGCCCGCAGGCTCACGGTCACCTCGACCCGTCCTGCGGGAGGGTCGGGAACCGTGTCCGGGCGCTCGCGTCGGCGCCGAGCGGGACGAAGCCGCGGTCCACGACCATGACGACCGGGTCGCTTCCGTCGGTGGGTTCGGTGACGAACGGCACCAGGACGTGATACCCGGCCTTGCCGCCCACGGGCGGTTGCGCAGCAGCACGGTCGCTTCGCTGACGTACCTGCCCTCGAGCGTGACCCGCCGCCAGACGTCGCCCGGGTCCACCGCGGCGCCAGGACCGTCGAGGACGTCGGCCAGCGGGACCGGGGCGCGTCGTAGTTGGACTCGATGATCTCGATCTGCGTCGAGCGGGACTCGTACCGGTGCCACTGCCAGCGTCCCGCGAGGACGCACAGTGCCGCGACGACCAGCACGCCGACCGCCAGGGTCACCCACTGCCGCACCGTGCGGGGCTCGGCCGCGGCGTCGCGGGAGACGTCCTGTGCGAGCCGTTCCGCGTCGGGGCTCGGGGAAGCGGGCGAGGTCACAGCCCGGGCGGCGTTCGAGGTCGTCGACCGGGACGGTCTGCTTCCAGAAGTCCCGTGCGCCGAGGAACGTCTCGAGGTGCTGGCGGTGGTCGTCGCACGCGAGCCACACCTTGCGGCGCTCAGGCGTGTGGAGCCTGGGGTTGTTCCACAGCAGGCCCCAGGCCGCCTCGGCACGGCAGCCCTTGGCGCTGCAGAGCAGCTCACCCTCGTCGACGGGATCGGCGAGGCGGAGGAGGTCAACCATCGTGCGGCTCCTGGTCGGTGGTCGGGTGTTCCGGCGCGACCTCGGGGGCGGGTCGGGTCCGGCTCGTGGGTGCGGCGTCGGAGCGCCCGTCCTGCGTGTCGGCCGTCTCTGCCGGGGGCGCCTCGTCGCGGACGTGGCCCGCGTCGTCGAGGTCGACGACCCGTCCGATGCCCGGGTGGTCCGGCGCGGCGTCCACCTGCAGGCGCTCCATGGGAGAGACGTCGTAGGTCTTCTGGTCGCGCCCGGCGTTGACGAGGAGCACGGCGACGTACGGCAGGACGATCGCGGCGCCGATCAGCACGAACGAGAACCACCCGTGGACGACGACGGCCGCGAGGAAGCACACGAGCCGGATGCCCATCTGGATGAGGTAGCGCTTGGTGCGCCTGGCCTGGTCCTCCGCGAGCGACTCCGGTGCGTTCGAGATGCTCGGCACCTGGTTGTTGCTGCTCACCCCTCCATCCTACGTTTGTCGGAACCCGACAAGGGACTCCGGTCGGCTGTGATGGTCCCTGCGCGCACGCCTCGTGGGCCGCGGGTACGGTCGTTGCGGCGACGTGCCGCCGAGCGGGGACCTCTCCGCCGCAGGCGTCGCCTCCCAGCCGTTCGAACGAGGAGATGTCGTGTCCGAAGCCCCCGCTTCCCCAGCCCGCGCACCGTGGTCGTCACGGGCGCCAACCGGGCATCGGTCGCTCGATCGCCGAGCGGTTCGTCGCCAACGGTGACCGCGTCGCGACCATCTACCGCAGCGGCGACCTCCCCGACGGCGTCTTCGGGGTTGTGGGCGACATCACGGACACCGACGCCGTCGACGCCGCGTTCACCGCGATCGAGGCCGAGCTCGGTCCCGTCGAGATCCTCGTCGCGAACGCCGGCGTGACTCGTGACCAGCTCCTCATGCGCATGACCGACGACGAGTTCGAGTCCGTCATCGACGTCAACCTCACGGGGACGTTCCGGTGCGTGCGCCGCGTGTCCAGGGCATGATCCGCCTGCGCCGCGGCCGCATCGTCCTCATCTCCTCGGTCGTGGGCCTCTACGGCGGCGCGGGGCAGGTCAACTACGCCGCCTCCAAGGCCGCGCTGGTCGGCATGGCCCGCTCGATCACGCGTGAGCTCGGCGGTCGCGGCATCACCGCGAACGTCGTGGCCCCGGTTTCATCGAGACGGCCATGACGGCCGAGCTGCCCGAGGAGCGTCAGAAGCAGTACAAGGCCTCGATCCCGCAGGGCGTTTCGCGCAGGCGGACGAGGTCGCCGGCGTCGTCCAGTTCCTCGCTTCGCCCGACGCCGGCTACATCAGCGGCGCAGTCATCCCGGTCGACGGTGGCCTGGGCATGGGGCACTGACCACCGCCCGACGCCGTCGAGACGACGCCTGATCACCCGCGCGACCCCGCGAACTATCCCGGCCGGGTCGTCCATGAGTACGCTCAAGCAGCGCACGACAAAAGAACGGAAGAAAACTGATGGGTCTGCTCGAAGGTAAGAAGCTCCTGGTCACCGGCGTCCTCACCGACTCCTCGATCGCGTTCCACGTCGCTCGACTCGCTCAGCAGGAGGGGCGCAGGTCGTGCTCACCTCGTTCGGGCGTCAGTTCCGCCTGACGCAGGCGATCGCCCGGCGTCTGCCGCCGAGGCGCCCGTGGTCCAGCTCGACGTGACCGACGCTGACGACCTCGCGGCGCTCGCCGACCGCGTCAAGGAGCACGTCGACCACCTGGACGGCGTGGTGCACTCGATCGGCTTTGCGCCGCAGTCGGTCATGGGGGCAACTTCCTCAACGGCGAGTGGGCGGACGTCGCCACGGCCCTCGAGGTCTCGGCCTTCTCCCTGAAGTCCCTCGCGGTCGCCGCGAAGCCGCTGATGAGCGAGGGGGCTCGATCGTCGGCCTCACCTTCGACGCCAGCTTCGCGTGGCCCGTGTACGACTGGATGGGCGTCGCCAAGGCGGCCTTCGAGTCCACGAGCCGTTACCTCGCTCGTGACCTGGGCCCCGAGGGCATCCGGGTGAACCTCGTGTCCGCCGGGCCCATCCGGACGACCGCCGCGAAGTCCATCCCGGGTTTCGAGAAGATGGAGGGTGGGTGGCCCGAGCGCGCCCCTCGGCTGGGACCAGACGAACCCGGAGCCCACGGCCCGTGCCGTGGCGGCTCTCCTGTCCGACTGGTTCCCCGCGACCACGGGGAGATCGTGCACGTCGACGGCGGCGTGCACGCCATGGGACTGTGACGAGAGGGACGAACGTGCGAGACGGCAGATCGGTAGCGGCGCCCGGTGCTGCGGGAGTCGGAGGGCCGGTGGGGATGCGCCGGCTGGTCCTGCTCCGCCACGCCAAGGCCGAGCCCGCCGGGGGCGTCGACGACGTCCTGCGCCCGCTGGCCCTCAACGGCGGCGCCAGGCCGGTCGGGTCGGTGCTGCCCTCGCCCACTCCGCGCTCGTCCCGGAGCTGGTGCTGTGCTCGTCGGCGCTGCGCACCCGCCAGACGTGGGAACTCCTTGCGGCGCACCTCGGTGACGTCGACCCGGAGGTCGTGGTGACGGACACCCTGTACGCGGCGGCGTGCGGGACGTGGTCGACATGGTCCGGGTGCGGACTCCCGGGTGCGTACGCTCCTGGTCATCGGTCACGAGCCGACCATGGCGGCGACGGCCGCGCACCTGGCCGCCCCGAGCTCGGACTCCGGCGCCCTGGCGCAGGTCCGGGTAGGTGTCCCGACGGCCACGTACAGCGTCCTGGAGTCCACCGTCCCGTGGGGCGAGTGGGACGGTGCGGTCGCGAACCTCACCTACGTCGGGCGTCCCGCGAGCTGAGGCGGCCGAGCACGACGAAGCCCCTTCCTCCCGCTGACAGGGGAAGGGGCTTCGTCGTCGACTCTGCGCCGCCGCCTGGACGGTGACGAGCTCCGGGCGTCCGCTAGGCGGTCCGGGGCTCCGCGTCGATGATCTCGAGGACGGCGTCGAGCCGCGGCCCGGGCACGGAGTGCGGCGCCTGGGCCACGACGACGGGCTTGGCGGCGAACGCGATCCCGATCCCGGCGGCGCCGATCATGTCGAGGTCGTTGGCACCGTCACCGATCGCGACCGTGTCGGCCATGGCCACCCTTCCGCGGCCGCGAGCTCGCGCAGCGTGACCGCCTTGGTGGCCCGGTCGATCACGGGGCCGAGGGTGCGGCCCGTGAGGACACCGTCCGCCACCTCGAGGCGGTTCGCCCGGAAGGACGTGATCCCGAGGTCGGCTGCCAGGGGCGACGATCTCCTCGAACCCCGGACACCAGCGCGACGGTCCAGCCCCTGCCCTGGAGCTCCGTGACGAGCTCCCGGGCTCCGGGAGTGAGGGTCACCTGCTCCAGCACCTCGGCGAATGCGCTGACCGGGACCCCGGCGAGGGTCGCGACGCGCTCGCGCAACGACTCCCCGAAGTCGATCTCGCCGCGCATCGCTCGCTCGGTGACTGCCGCGACGCGCTCGCGGGCCCCGGCATGGTCCGCGAGGAGCTCGATGACCTCCTGGGTGATCAGGGTGGAATCGACGTCCATCACGACCAGTCGCCGGTTCGAGACGCCAGGGCGGGCTGCGGTGCTATTCAACGATGGTTCCCTTGGGGACGACGGTGATGCCCGACTCGGTGACGGTGAAACCGCGGGCGCGGTCCTGAACCGGGTCGAGGCCGATGCGGGCACGTTCGGTGACGATGACGTTCTTGTCGAGGATCGCGCGGTGCACCTGCGCGTGCCGCTCCACCTGGACACCGTCCATGAGGACCGAGTCGGAGACGGACGACCACGAGTGCAGGTAGACGCCGGGCGACAGGACCGAGCCGACGACCGTGGCCCCGGAGATGATGACGCCGGGGAGACGAGCGAGTCCGCGGCGTGGCCCAGGCGGCCCTGCCCGGAGTGCACGAACTTGGCGGCGGCAGACCCACGTACCCGGTGTGCAGCGGCCACTCGTCGTTGTACAGGTTGAAGACCGGGGTGATGGAGATGAGGTCCTTGTTCGCGTCGTAGTACGCGTCGAGGGTCCCGACGTCGCGCCAGTAGTCGCGGTCGCGGTCCGTGGACCCGGGCACGTCGTTGCGGATGAAGTCGTAGACGCCCGCGGTGCCTCGGGCGACGAAGGCCGGGACGATGTCCCCGCCCATGTCGTGGCGCGAGTCCGGGTCGGCGGCGTCGGCGGTGACCGCCTCGACCAGTGCGTCGGCGTCGATGACGTAGTTGCCCATCGAGGCGAGGACCTCGAGGGGAGTCGGCGAGACCGACGGGGTCCGTGGGCTTCTCGAGGAAGGCGCGGATCCTGGTGGGGTCCTCGGGGTCGGTGTCGATGACGCCGAACTGGTCCGCCATGGTGATGGGCTGGCGGATGCCGCCACGGTCAGCTCGGCGCCCGAGGCGATGTGGGCGTCGACCATCTGGGAGAAGTCCATGCGGTAGACGTGGTCCGCGCCGACCACGACGACGATGTCCGGGCGTTCGTCCTCGATGATGTTCAGGCACTGGTAGATCGCGTCCGCGCTGCCGAGGTACCAGTGCTTGCCCACCCGCTGCTGTGCGGCACCGGCGCGACGAAGTTCCCGAGCAACGACGACATGCGCCACGTCTTGGTGATGTGTCGGTCGAGGCTGTGGGACTTGTACTGCGTCAGCACGACGATGTGCAGGTAGTGCGAGTTCACCAGGTTCGACAGCGCGAAGTCGACCAGGCGGTAGATCCCGCCGAAGGGTACGGCGGCTTGGCGCGGTGGGCGGTGAGCGGCATGAGCCGGTTGCCCTCGCCACCGGCGAGGACGATTGCAAGGACACGTGGGGCGGCCATGGGCAAAACCATAAGGCCCCGGCCGCGGTTCGGGGCGCCCGAACCACGGGTTGGTCGGGGCGATTCCAGGAGGGTGCCGCCCGGATCGCGTCCGGGGTGCGCGCGAGGGCCGCGGACCGCGCTAGCGTGTGCCGCGTGAGAGTCGACCTGCTGACCCGTGAGTACCCGCCCCACGTCTACGGAGGCGCGGGAGTCCACGTCGCCGAGTTGTCCCGCGTGCTGCGCGAGCGCATCGACGTGCGCGTGCGCAGCTTCGACGGCCCCGGAGCGAGGAGGGGTGACGGGCTACTCCGTGCCCGGATCGCTCTCCTCGGCGAACTCCGTGCTGGGGACCTTCGGCGTGGACCTCGCGATGGCCGACGACGTCGCGGGCGCGGACCTCGTCCACTCCCACACCTGGTACGCCAACCTGGGCGGACACCTCGCCTCGCTCCTGCACGGGATCCCGCACGTGCTCAGCGCGCACTCGCTCGAGCCGCTGCGCCCGTGGAAGGCCGAGCAGCTCGGCGGCGGGTACGCCCTGTCGGGTGGGCCGAGAAGACGGCCTACGAGGCCGCTGCGGGCATCATCGCGGTGTCGGCCGGGATGCGCGCCGACATCCTGCGCTGCTACCCGGACGTCGACCCCGCGAAGGTCCACGTGGTGCACAACGGGATCGACCTGGACGGCTGGCGCCGCCCGGAGTCCGCGGCGCAGGTCGCCGCCGCAGAGCGTGTGGTCCGCGACCTCGGGATCGACCCCGAGCGCCCGGCCGTGGTCTTCGTGGGGCGCATCACGCGCCAGAAGGGCCTTCCCTACCTGCTGAGGGCGGCCGAGCAGCTGCCTCCCGAGGTGCAGCTGGTCCTGTGTGCCGGCGCCCCGACACACCGGAGATCGCCACCGAGGTGAGCGAGGCCGTCGCACGTCTCGCTGAGCGGCGCACGGGCGTCGTCTGGATCGAGCAGATGCTCCCTCGCGAGGAGCTCGTCGCCGTCCTGGCGGCCTCGACCGTCTTCGTGTGCCCCTCGGTCTACGAGCCCCTGGGCATCGTCAACCTCGAGGCCATGGCGGTCGGCCTGCCGGTCGTCGGGTCGGCCACGGTGGCATCCCGGAGGTCATCGACCACGAGGTCACCGGCCTGCTGGTGCCCATCGACCAGGCGGAGGACGGCACCGGTACCCCGTGGACCCGGACAGGTTCGTCGCAGACCTCGCCGCTGCGCTCGTCGCGGTCGTCTCCGACCCGGATCGCGCCCAGGAGATGGGGCGTGCGTCCCGGCTCCGCGTGGAGGAGCACTTCGCGTGGGACGCGATCGCGGATCGCACGCTCGAGGTCTACCGGAGCGTGCTCGGGTCCGGACCCGTCGCGTAGCGGGTCGTCGCGGCGGTCATCGCGCGGCGCGCGGCCCGGTCGACCTCTCGCAGCGCGGTCGAGCGCTGGTCGGCCTGCCAGAGGTTGACCGCGCCGCCGTCGTCGGCCGTGGCGAGGTCCACGATGGCCCGCAGGCGCGCGGCCTGGGCGAGCACGCGGACGCGGCGCGCGTCGTCCTCGGAGGGCCGCGGGCAGCGGCCAGTCCGGGAGTGGTCGAGCGCAGCGAGGCGATCGTCTCGGCCGCGTCCTCGCGCCAGCGCGCGACGTCCAGCGAGGCCAGGGCCTCGGTCGCTGTCAGCAGGGCGACGCGCAGGTCGCGCTCGGCGTCCGCGAGCGGCCCGACGGCGGCGAGCACACGGGTGCGCCAGCTCGGCACGGGTGTCACGCGCCACGTGACCAGGTGCCCGGTCTCGTAGACGCTCCCGAACTCCGTGACGTCGGGCACGAGCGCCCAGGCCCCTCGGCCGACTGCACCAGCAGGCACTCCTCGGCGTCGGTCGCGTCCGCGCTCACCTCCGCGGGCACCCCAGCCCGTCGCCGGGGCGGGCAGGACCGCGCACACCTCGACCGCCGCGTGCGACCAGCGGGTGAGCAGGTCGAGGAGCGTCGTGGCGGAGTCGTCGCCCTCCACGACGTGAGGCTCGTCGTCCTGTCGGACGGCCGCGACGGCGCGTCGGACCAGAGCGTCGCTCGGGTCGGCGGACCTGCCGGGCTGCGGGCTGAGTGCATGCGACCACAGGGCGAGGACGACGGCGCGGGGCAGCGGAAGGGCTGAGTGGGACTCCACGTCAGCCAACCTATAGGGTCGTGTCCCATGAGCTCGGTTCTGGACCTGCAGGCAGTCACGGTGCGCCGTGGCACGAAGACCATCCTCGACTCCGTGGACTGGCAGGTGAACGAGGGCGAGCGGTGGGTGATCCTGGGCCGCAACGGTGCCGGGAAGACGACCTTGCTGCAGATCGCGGCAGCACGGTTGCACCCCACGTCGGGGATCGCCGACCTGCTCGGCGAACGGCTCGGGCGCTCCGACGTGTTCGGCCTGCGCCCCGCATCGGTCTCGCCAGCGCGGCGCTCGCGGACCGTATCCCGGCGTCCGAGACGGTCCGCAACGTGGTCCTGACCGCGGCCTACGGCGTCACCGGGCGATGGACCGAGTCGTACGAGGACTTCGACACCGAGCGCGCCGAGGACCTCCTCGCGGCGTTCGACGTCCTGCCGCTGGCGGACCGGCTGTTCGGCACGCTCAGCGAGGGTGAGCGCAAGCGTGTCCAGATCGCCCGCGCCCTCATGACCGACCCCGAGCTGCTCCTGCTCGACGAGCCGGCAGCCGGCCTGGACCTCGGTGGTCGGGAGGAGCTCGTCGGCGCGCTCTCGGAGCTCGCGGCGGACCCGGCCTCGCCCGTGCTCGTCCTCGTGACGCACCATGTCGAGGAGATCCCGCCGGGGTTCACGCACGTCCTGCTCATCAAGGACGGCGCCGTCCATCGGGCGGGCCCGCTCACCGAGGTGCTCACGGCCCAGAACCTCAGCGAGGCCTTCGACCTGCCCCTGTTCGTCGCTCATGGCGGCGGCCGCTGGATGGCGCGCGCGGCGCGTTGAGGCCGGTCTCGGATGCCGGGGTCCGACACGCCCGATAGGTGCACGGATCTCGTTCTTCCGGTAAAATCTGGGCAAAGAACGCAGGTGGTGTCGACGCGTCGACGACGTGCAGCGAACGAGCCTCACGACGGAAGGAACCGTCATGGACTGGCTGTGGTGGGTCGGAGCAGGTCTCCTCTTCATCCTGATCGAGATCATCTCCCTCGACCTCGTGCTCATCATGTTCGCCGGGGTGCGTTCGCCGCCGCGGCGGTCAACGCGGCCGGTGGTCCGCTGTGGCTGCAGATCATCACCTTCGCGGTCGTCTCCGGAGCGCTCCTGTTCTCGTTGCGCCCTTGGCTGCTCCGACACCTGCGCCACCGTGTGCCGCTCGTGGAGACGGGCGCTGCCGCCCAGATCGGCCGGACCGCCGTCGTGGTGGCTCGCGTCACCGACATGGGTGGCCGCGTCAAGCTCCAGGAGAGATCTGGAGTGCCCGGACCGTGGACGGATCGCCCGAGCTGCCGACCGGGTCCGAGGTTCGAGTGGTCCGCATCGACGGAGCCACCGCCGTGGTGCAGGCCTTGGCCTCCGACAGCCACTCCGTCTGACCGTCTGCTGGTCCGCCCGCCGGGCGCATCGACTGCCCCGTCCGACCGGTGCTACCCCGTCCCTCGACCCGGTTCCGCGTTCCCGCGTACCGCCTGACCCGTCAGTCCACCGAGAACCATCCTCAGGAGAAGATCGATGAGTGACCCAGACCCCGGAATGATCGCCGTGTACATCGTGCTCGGTCTGATCCTGCTGTTCGTGATCATCGCGCTGGTCAAGGCGGTGCGGATCGTCCCGCAGGCGACCGCGCTGATCATCGAGCGGCTGGGGCGCTACTCCAGCACGCTCGAACCCGGCCTGCACCTGCTCATCCCCTTCGTCGACCGCGTCCGCGCCGGCGTGGACCTGCGCGAGCAGGTCGTCTCGTTCCCGCCGCAGCCGGTGATCACCTCGGACAACCTCGTGGTCAGCATCGACACGGTCATCTACTTCCAGGTGACGGAGCCCAAGTCGGCCGTCTACGAGATCGCGAACTACATCCAGGGCATCGAACAGCTCACGGTCACCACGCTGCGCAACGTCGTCGGATCGATGGACCTCGAGCAGACGCTGACCAGTCGAGACCAGATCAACGGCCAGCTCCGTGGCGTGCTCGACGAGGCCACGGGGCGCTGGGGCGTGCGCGTCAACCGCGTCGAGCTCAAGTCGATCGACCCGCCGCAGAGCGTGCAGGGCTCCATGGAGCAGCAGATGCGCGCCGAGCGTGACCGGCGTGCGACGATCCTCACCGCCGAGGGCATCAAGCAGTCCCAGGTCCTGACGGCTGAGGGAGAGAAGCAGGCCGCGATCCTCAGGGCAGAGGGCAACGCCCAGGCCGCGATCCTGAACGCCGAGGGTGAGGCGCGGGCGATCCTGCAGGTCTTCGACGCCATTCACGAGGGCGACGCGGACCCCAGCTGCTCGCCTACCAGTACCTCCAGATGCTGCCGAAGATCGCCGACGGCACCGCGAGCAAGCTGTGGGTGATCCCGACCGAGTTCACCGCGGCGCTGGGCTCGATCGCCCAGGGCTTCGGGGAGCACCCACCCGTCCGGTGGCGGGTCGGAGACGTCCGAGGCCTCCGACGCCGCGCGTCGTGAGCGCGACCGGGACCGGATCGCGTTCGGCACCCCGGCCCTGGTCGACCCGGCCGAGGCTCTCGCCGAGGCGCGACGACAGGCCGAGGCCGCCACGGCGGACGCCACGAGCGCGGGCACGCACTCGGGTCTGCCGTTCGACCCGCAGGTCGAGAGCGGGCAGCGCCCCGGTGGCCCGGGTCAGCGGTTCGCCCCTGCTCCCGAGCCTGGAACGGCGTCGCCGCGCCCGCTCGGCCCGCCGCCCGTGACGACGGACGCTCCGGAGTCGGGCGACGCGACCCGGAGGACCGCCCGTAGGGCTCTGGGCTCGAGCAGGACATCGAACGCCTGAGGGCGCCGCACGTGCGGCGCCCTCAGGCGTTCGTGCGTCTGGTTGCGTCGGGCAACCTTGACGAGTGAGTGCTCACTCATCTAGGCTCGATCGGGTGACCACCGCTTCGGGCCGGGCCCGACCCATGCGCCGCGACGACCGTCGTGCTGCCATCGCCGCCGCGACCGTCCCGCCTCGCGCGCTATGGCACGGCCGTGACCACCCGCCAGATCGCGGAGGCGGCCGACGTCGCCGAGGGCACGCTCTTCCGTGCCTTCCAGGACAAGGACGAGCTGATCCATGCAGCCCTGGTCGCTGCGCTCGATCCGGCTCCGCTCGTCCGTGCGATCCACGAGCTCCCCACCCGTGACTCGCTCGAGGGCACGCTCACCGCCGTGGCCGAGCTCGTCCAGGCGAGCCAGCGCGCGACGGCCCGGATCGTCCAGGCCGCCCACCAGGTGATGGGTGACCGGATGGGGCCTCCCGGCCGCACCGAGCGCGAGATGGCGCACCACCGCCACGCGGACGAGGGACCCGACTCGCATCGTGACGCCAGGACGGCCGCCGTGCAGGACATCGTCGGGGCGATCGAGGCGCGGATCTCGCCGTTCGCCGGAGAGCTGCGCACCGAGCCGCGCCGCGGCGAGCGTCTTCTTCTTCCTGGTCCACGGACACGCCAGCCCGATGATGCTCCAGGGCGGCCCGCTCGACGCCACCCAGATCGTCGATGTCTTCCTGCACGGTGTCCTCGAGGCTCCGGCCACCGGTCCTCCCGCGGCGACCGCTCCGGCGACGCCGCATCCCTGACCCCTCCGGTCTGCCCTCGCGGTGGACGCCCCGCGACGCATGCTGGAGCCGTCGCCCAGGGCACCGAATTCGCTCGACGTGCGCTCCGCCGGCGGGCATCTTGAGACCCCTGCTCGCCCCGCCCCCACCCCGACAGGACCCCAGATGCTCCAACGTCTCCTGAAGACCTACCTCCGCCCGTACTGGACGCCCATATCGATCCTGCTCGTGCTCCAGCTCGTGCAGACCATCGCGACCCTCTACCTGCCCAGCCTCAACGCCGACATCATCGACAAGGGCGTGACGCAGGGCGACACGGCCTACATCATGCGCACGGGCGGCGTCATGCTCGCGATCAGCCTCGGCCAGGTGATCTGCGCGATCGTCGCGGTGTACTTCGGCGCCAAGGTCGCCATGTCGTTCGGGCGCGACGTGCGCAACGGGCTCTTCACGCGCGTCCAGTCGTTCTCCGCGCAAGAGATGGGCGTGCTCGGGGCCCCTCGCTCATCACGCGCACCACGAACGACGTCCAGCAGGTCCAGATGGTCGTGCTCATGGGCTTCACCATCATGGTCATGGCGCCCATCATGCTCGTGGGCGGCGTCATCATGGCCCTCCAGGAGGACGTCCAGCTCTCGGCGCTGCTCCTGGTCGTCGTGCCGGTCCTCGGGATCGTCGTCGCGCTGATCATCTGGCGCATGGTCCCGTACTTCCGCAAGATGCAGAAGCGGATCGACGCGATCAACGGGGTGTTGCGCGAGCAGATCTCGGGCATCCGGGTCATCCGGGCCTTCGTGCGCGAGCGCCGCGAGGAGGAGCGGTTCGCGGTGGCCAACGACCGCCTGTACGACACGTCGCTGCGCGTCGGCAAGCTCATGGCCCTGATGTTCCCGACCGTCATGCTCGTCATGAACGCGACCAGCGTCGCGGTCCTGTGGTTCGGCGCGTACCGGGTCGAGGACGGGATGCAGATCGGGGCGCTCACCGCGTTCCTCAGCTACATCATGTACATCCTCATGGCCGTCATGATGTCGACGATGATCTTCATGATGGTCCCGCGCGCGGCCGTCTCTGCCGAGCGCATCGGCGAGGTCCTCGACACCGAGTCGACCGTCGAGGAGTCGCCCGCTCCGGTGCGTCTGGCGGACCGGGCCGAGCGCCGCGGCGTCGTGACGTTCGAGGGCGTCGACTTCCGGTACCCGGGGCCGAGGACCCCGTGCTCCACGACCTCGCCTTCACCGCGACCCCGGAGGCACGACCGCGATCATCGGGTCGACCGGCTCGGGCAAGACGACGCTGCTCCAGCTCGTGCCACGGCTCTTCGACGCGACGAGCGGGGCGGTCCGGATCGACGGCACCGACGTCCGGGACGTTTCTCTCCAGGACCTGTGGTCGATGATCGGCTACGTCCCCAGAAGGCGTACCTGTTCTCCGGGACCGTGGGGACAACGTCCGCTACGGCAAGGAGGACGCCACCGACGAGGAGGTGTGGGAGGCCCTGGAGGTCGCGCAGGCCCGCGACTTCGTCGAGCGGCTCGAAGGACAGCTCGACGCCCCCGTGTCCCAGGGCGGCACCAACTTCTCCGGCGGGCAGCGCCAGCGCCTCGCGATCGCCCGGGCGATCGTGCGCAAGCCCAGCGTCTACCTGTTCGACGACTCGTTCTCGGCCCTGGACTACGCGACCGACGCCGCCCTGCGGCTCGCGCTCGCCCCGCGGACCCGGGAGGCAACGGTCCTGCTGGTCGCCCAACGGGTCGCCACCATCCGCCATGCCGAGCAGATCGTCGTGCTCGACCACGGGCGGATCGTCGGTACCGGAACCCACGACGAGCTCCTGGAGACGTGCGAGACGTACCAGGAGATCGTGTACTCGCAGCTCTCGGCGCAGGAGGCAGCATGAGCACCCAGACCCCCGCCCGGGCGACAACCCGGGCGACAAGTCCGCCGAGACCGGCGTGACGCCATCGGGCGGGACCTCCGAGCCGGACGCGCAGGGCGACAAGCCCGACCTGTCCACCACGCGGCTCAAGGGACGCCCGCAGGGCGGCCACGGCCCCATGGGCGGCATGGGCATGCCCACCGAGAAGGCCATGGACTTCGGCGGCTCGCTCAAGCGCTTCGCCGGATACCTGCGCGTCGAGCGGCTGGCCGTCACCCTCATCACGGTCCTGTCGATCCTGTCCGTGACCCTCGCGGTGCTGGGTCCCAAGCTCCTCGGCAACGGCACCAACGTGATCTTCGCGGGCGTGATCGGCTCGCAGATGCCCGCGGACGTCACCAAGGCGCAGGCCGTCGAGAGCCTGCGGGCCGACGGTCAGGACACGCAGGCCGACATGCTCTCCGCGATGGACGTGGTGCCCGGCCAGGGCATCGACTTCTCCGCGCTGCGCGCGATCCTGCTGACGGTGCTCGCGATCTACGTCGGGTCGTTCCTCTTCGGGTGGATCCAGGGCCGCGTCACCACGTCCGTGGTCCAGCGCACCGTGCGCCGCCTGCGCGCCGAGGTCGAGGCCAAGCTCGGCCGCCTGCCGCTGTCGTACTTCGACCGGCAGAAGAAGGGCGAGGTCCTCAGCCGCGTCACGAACGACATCGACAACGTCGCGCAGACGCTCCAGCAGACGTTGTCGCAGCTCGTGACGTCGGTGCTGACCGTGGTCGGCGTGCTCGTCATGATGTTCTGGATCTCGCCGCTGCTCGCGATCATCGCGCTCGTGACGGTGCCGCTGTCGGTGCTCGTCACGGCCATGATCGCCAAGCGCTCGCAGCCGCAGTTCATCAAGCAGTGGGCCGCGACCGGGCGCCTCAACGCGCACGTCGAGGAGATGTACACCGGCCACGCGCTGGTCAAGGTGTACGGGCACCAGCAGACGGCCGTCGACACGTTCGAGGCCGAGAACGCCGAGCTGTACGAGGCCAGCTTCAAGGCGCAGTTCATCTCCGGGATCATCCAGCCCGCGATGGGCTTCGTCGCGAACCTCAACTACGTGATCGTGGCCGTGGTCGGTGGGCTGCGCGTGGCGTCCGGGTCGCTGTCCTCGGTGACGTCCAGGCGTTCATCCAGTACTCGCGCCAGTTCACGCAGCCCATCACGCAGATCGCGTCGATGATGAACCTCCTGCAGTCCGGTGTCGCCTCCGCGGAGCGGTCTTCGAGCTGCTCGACGCCGAGGAGCAGTCCCGGACCCGTCGCCCGCCGCCGTGGTCACGGACGTGCGTGGCCGTGTCGCGTTCGAGGACGTCTCGTTCCGCTACGTGCCCGACCGCCCGCTCATCGACGACCTGTCGATCGTCGCCGAGCCGGGACAGACGGTCGCGATCGTCGGCCCCACAGGAGCAGGCAAGACGACGCTCGTGAACCTCATCATGCGGTTCTACGAGGTCGACGGCGGGCGGATCACGCTCGACGGCGTGGACATCCGGACCATGAGCAGGGACGGGTTGCGGTCCAACATCGGGATGGTTCTCCAGGACACCTGGCTCTTCAAGGGGACCATCGAGGAGAACGTGCGCTACGGCGTGCCCGACGGCGTGGAGGTCACCGAGGAGCAGTTCCTCGAGGCCACGCGCGCGACCCACGTGGATCCGTTCGTGCGCACCCTGCCCGAGGGGTACGCGACAGTGATCGACGACGAGGGCTCCGGGTGAGCACGGGGAGAAGCAGCTGCTGACCATCGCTCGGGCCTTCCTCGCGGACCCGGCGATCCTCATCCTGGACGAGGCGACGAGCTCGGTCGACACCCGCACCGAGGTGCTCGTGCAGCAGGCGATGAACGCCCTGCGCGCCGGTCGCACGTCGTTCGTCATCGCCCACCGGCTCTCGACCATCCGCGACGCCGACGTCATCCTCGTCATGGAGGACGGTGCGATCGTCGAGATGGGCAACCACGAGGTGCTCATCGAGAGGGCGGCGCCTATGCGCGTCTCTACGAGAGCCAGTTCGCCGCGGCCGCGGTCGAGGAGGCCGTCGAGGGGAGATGACGCGGTGACCCTGGCCTAGACCGGCAGCCCCGCCGACGACGAACGCCGGCACCGCCTTCTGGGCGGTGCCGGCGTTCGGGTGTTGCCCGGATTGCGGGCGTGCTGCGAGCAGAAGCGATCAGGAAGCGGTGTATCCGGCGCCGGAGCAGAGCGACTCGAGCTGGGCGATCGCCTCGGTGACGCCCGTCGTGTCGATGGTGGTGCCGGTCTCGAAGAAGATGTCGTCAGCCATCTGGAACGGCGTCTTGATGGTGCTGATCAGGAGGCTTGCGTCCTCCGGCCCAGCCAGGCGCAGGACGGCCTCGAGCTGGATGTTGGTGCTGCGCATGGCGTTCGACTGGTCCTCGGTGAGGGCCGTCATGTCGTACGCGAGCTCGTCCGAGACGCGCTGCGCGAGCGACGAGTCGCCGTCGAAGTACTTCTCGCACACCTGACCGTGGTCGCGCCCGTGGGGTCTCGTCGGGCGAAGCGCCGCTGTCGGTTGCCGTGTCGTTACCGCACGCGCTCAGGAGCGCGATAGCGCCCACAGCAGCGAGTGCCACCATCTGCTTTTCATGTTTCCATGAAATCACGCGGATACCTCGACGGGAGTATGCATTCGGTGTACGGCAGGACAAGAGTGAGCGACGTCTCACCCTGGGGTTCTGCTGGATGCGCGGCATAGTGACCCCGATCACGCATCGCCGTCAGGACCATGCGGCTGGGCGACCCGGACCGGCGGACCGACGGGACGAGCGCGGCCGCGGGCCGCGCTCAGGCGCGGTCGAACAGGACCCGCGTTCGGGGTCTCCGTCTTCCGCGGCCGAGGCTGCGGCAACACCCCGTCTGCGATGCGCCCCTACAGGTCCCGAGCGTTCACGATGTCCAGGGCGGGGACCAGCAGCAAGGCCTGTAGCTGATCGACCACCAGGTCGGGGTGGGAGACGAACGGGTGGTGCCCGGTCGGCAGCTCGACCGAGCGCGTCGCTCGACCCGCGTGGACGCGCTGCAGCTCGACCGAAGTGCTTCGATCCTTCCCGCAGACGATGTACGTCGAATCGACCCCGCGCCAGCCGGCAGCGCTGGTCGGCGTCATGAACGCGCCGCCGCCTGCGGGTCACCCGCTCCCACGCCTCACGCTGGGTCGTGTCGTCCGCGTCCTGAAGGAATCGGGCTCCGAACGAGGCGGCGTCGTAGCCGGAGACGCTCAGCGTGCCGTCCCCGTTGTCGCCGATCGAGACCGGGTCGTCCTCACCGCTCATGATGGCGGCCTGCGACTGCCCGACCTCGGGCAGGTAGGACGACACGTAGAGCAGGTGCGCGACCGCGGGTGCCGCCCGCTTCGGCGATGACGGTGCCTCCGTAGGAGTGGCCGACGACGATCGCGGAGTCCACGTCGTCGAGCTCCCGGCGAAGCGCCGCCGCGTCGGCGACAAGGCCGCCCGCAACCTGCTCGGGCGCGGTCTCGCCACACGAAGGCAGCGCGAGGGCTCGGCTCTGGATTCCAGTACGTTCCCGGAGCAGGTCCGCGGCTCGCCGCCACCACCATTCCCCGTCGCGCACCAGAGCGCCATGGACGAATATCAGCTCCACCGGGACACCTGAACTCTTCATCTGAGTGACCCTACGGATCCCAGCACGGTGAAGGGGTCGAATCTGCTGACGGCGAACTGATCGATCTCGAGGACCTCGACGTCCCCGCGCTACGGGTGCTGTGGAGCGTGCCGAGCCTGTGCTTGTCGCGGTGGCGATGGCCACGGGCGATGCGGCGATCGAGCTCGGTTCAGAGCGAGCCGAAGAACCGCACGACGTCCTCGGCGAGCTGCTCGGGAGCGAGGTGGGCGGCGTAGTGCCCGCCGATCTCGTACCGGTTCCACGAGACGATGTTCGCGTGGTCGCGGTCGGCGAAGCGTCGGACGCTCTCGAAGTCCCCTCGGCCGACGCGAGCGCCGTGGGAGCCGTGGTGGGGCCGTGGCTCTCGCGCGGGGCCCGCGCCATCTCGCGGTAGAGCCGCATCGAGGAACCGCTCGTGCGCGTGAACCAGTAGACGGCAGCGTTGGCCACGACGAAGTCGGGGTCCTCGACGTCGAGCATGAGCTGGGAGTTCCAGCCGAGGAGGCCCGACGGGGAATCGTCGAGGGCGTGCGCGAGGGTCTGCGGCGCCTGGGACTGGATGACGTTGAACCCGCCCATGTTCTCCCAGAACCATGACAGCCGGGCCATCGCGGACTGCTCCTCCTCGGTCAGGTCCTCCATCTCGCCGGGCGCGCCCGAGGGAAGGAGAACAGCTGGGTGACGTGCACCCCGACGACGTGCTCCGGGTCCAGCCGCCCGACCTCGGGGAGATCATCGACCCGCGTCGTTGCCCACCGCGCCGTACCGCTCGTAGCCGAGCCGGTGCAGCAGCTCGACCCACGCCCGGGCGATGCGGCCGAGGTCCCAGCCCGTGGAGGTCGTGGGGCCGGAGAAGCCGAACCCGGGGATCGAGGGGATGACGACGTCGAAGCCTGCGGCCGTGAGTGGTTCGACCACGTCGAGGTACTCGAGCACCGACCCCGGCCAGCCGTGGGTCAGGACCAGGCCGACGGCGTCCGGCGGCCCGAGCGGACGTGCAGGAAGTGGACGTCCTGCCCGTCGATCTCGGTGACGAACTGCGGGAACGCGTTGAGGCGGTCCTCGAGCGCGCGCCAGTCGAAGGCCTCGAGCCAGTACCGCACGAGCGCGCGGACGCTCGCGACGCTCGTGCCGTACTCCCCGTCGGTGCCGGGGATCTCGTCGGTGAAGCGCGTGCGGCGGAGGCGGTCGTGGACGTCGTCGAGCTCGGCCTGGGGAACCTCGACGCGGAACGGCCGGATCGCAGGTGCGTCGGTCGAGGAACCGTGCCCGACGGGTGCCGTCTCCGGACGTGATCGCGTCAGCCGGGGCGGGAGACCAGAGCGGGTCGCGTCCGAGGTAGCGCAGCAGGGTGTCGGTCGGCGTGTCCCCTCCTGGGCGGGCAGGGCCGGTGCGTACGCGCCGTACTGGCGCAGAGGCTCCACGATCTCCCGGGCGACGACGAGCAGCTCGGCGGCGAGGGCGTCGTCGAACGGTGCCTTGCGGCCGATCGCCACCGCGACGTCCCACGCGTGCACGGCGGCGTCGAGAGCGGCCGCGCCGGCGGCCGTCGGCGCGGGCAGGTCGCCGTGGGGAGGAGTGGGGACGGTTCCCGCCGGGTCGACGCCGTCGAAGGCCGCCGCGGAGGCCGCCAGGGCGGGCTCGACGAGGTCGAGGGCGAGCCGTCCAACGTCCCGGAGGGCGTGAACGGGTTCTCGGTGGGGCCGTCGAGCCCGGTGATCGCCGAGGCGTACGCCCGCTGGTCGCCCGCTGCGTGCTGCAGGACCTGCGTCACGTCCCACTCGGTGCACGGGGTGGGACGGCCGAGATCGGTCGGCTCCAGCGCAGCGGTGACGACGCGCAGTGCCGACTGTGCGCGGTCCAGGACGGTCCAGGTGAGGGTGCTCTCGGACATCGGTCTCTCCTCGTGCTCGGTGGCGGGTCGGCGTCGGAGCGAGGCTTCGACACTCTGGAACGGAATGAACCGTTCCGCTAAGAATCAGACTACTGGAACGGAGCGTTCCGTTCAAGAGGTAGGATGAGAAACATGACGACCGAGGAGAACGTGCCGCTGAGCGGCCGGAAGGCTCAGGCGGCGCGCAACGACGAGGCGATCCTGGCCGCCGCGCGGGAGGTCTTCGTCCAGGACCCGGCGGCTCCTGTCGCTGCCGTCGCCAAGGCGGCAGGCGTGGGGATCAGCGCCCTGTACCGCAGGTACCCCGGCAAGGAGGACCTGCTCGCCACGCTCTGCGCCGAAGGGCTGCGAACCTTCGTCGGGGTCGCGCGCGACGCCTCGACCGAGGCCGACCCTGGGAGGCGTTCGCGTCGTTCGTCCGGGGCATCGTCGACTCCGACGTCCACTCGCTGACCGTGAACCTCGCGGGCCTCTTCACCCCGACGCCTGAGCACGGCGAGCTCGCGGCCGAGTCCGGCCGGTTGGCGGGGAGATCCTGCGGCGAGCACGCCGTGCCCGCGTGGTGCGCGAGGACCTCGACGACAACGATCTCCCGATGATCTACGAACAGCTCACGGCCGTGCGGCTGCCGGACGCCGAACGGACCCGCGAGCTGCGCCGACGCTACGTCGAGGTGCACCTCGCCGCCTGCGACCCGAGGCTCACGTGCACGGCGGTCTGCCCGGCGAGCCGCCGACGGGGCCGAGCTCGGGGCGCGGTGGGTGCCGCGGGGCGCTGAGGCGATGCCAGGGAGCTGACCTCCGTGCGGGAGAATCTGAGTCGTGCAGATCATCCACGTCACCGACCCGGCCGACGAGCGTCTCGTCGACTACACGAACCTCACGGACATCGAGCTCCGCTCGAAGAACGAGCCGGAGAAGGGCATGTACATCGCCGAGAGCGCCACGGTGATCCACCGAGCGCTCGCCGCCGGGCACCGGCCCGCTCCTTCCTCATGGCGGAGAAGTGGCTCCCCGGCCTCGAGGAGGCGATCTCCGCCGTCGGGCTCGACGACGGGCCCGGCGGAACCGGGAACCCGTCCCCGTGTACATCGCCGAGCCGGCGGTCCTCGAGGGCATCACGGGCTTCAACCTGCACCGCGGGCGCTCGCGGCCATGCACCGGCCGGTCCTGCCGAGCGTCCACGAGCTCCTCACGAGCGCCCGGGACGGTCAGGGCGCTCGGCGCGTGGCGGTGCTCGAGGACATCGTGGACCACACGAACATCGGCGCGATCTTCCGCGGTGCAGCCGGCCTCGGCGTGGACGCCGTGCTCGTCACGCCGCGGTGCTCGGACCCGCTGTACCGGCGGAGCGTGCGGGTCTCGATGGGGACGGTGTTCCAGGTGCCGTGGACGCGGCTCGAGTCCTGGCCCGGCGGCGTCGAGGAGCTGCGCGGGCACGGGTTCACGGTCGCGGCGCTCGCGCTGTCGGACGACTCGCTCACGCTCGACGAGTACGTCGCGCGCGGGAGGAGAGGTCGGCGTTCGTGTTCGGGACGGAGGGCACGGGCTGCAGCGTTCGACGCTCGCGACCGTGGACCACGTCGTGAAGATCCCGATGGCCGGAGGAGTGGACTCGCTCAACGTCGCTGCGAGCGCTGCCGTGGTGTTCTGGGCGACGCGTTGACGCCGCCGCTCTGGTCGAACCAGGACGGGGCAGGCGAGCCCGGACCGGGCCCGGAGCTCGAGGCAGGACTTCGCGCACCGCGACCCGCGGACACGTGGGTCACTCTGGTGATCGACGGCGAGCAGCGCTCGAGGAGCTGAGTCTGGACGCGGATCCAGACGTGTCGGCGGGGCTGCGCGGCTGCTCGCCTAGACCCGGCAATCAGCGCCGACGCCGAGTCCCACCGCACCGCCTGACCTCGCCAGACGTCGATTGTGACGGAAAGCACAAAGTCCGAGGCGCGGCTTCCCGCGCACGATCGACGCCCGTTCTTCGGGCGAAACGGCCCGCTCCGCCCGCCGCCCACGCGCCTGGCGCGGCCCGCCGTCGGGCACCACGGGGCCACGGGGACGCGCCCGCCCGAGTTGATCCACAACAACGACTCGGACGGCCAAGTCCGCAGGTCAGAGGGCTGTCAACGTCGCTGTCCCGGTTCGGGACCAAGGACGCTGCGACGGGACCTAGGTCCCGGTATCCACGAGTGAACTCGTCCCTATGTTGTGGGTGCCCCAGCCCCACTTCTCGGACGGAGACACCCGGTGGTCACAGCCGAAGTAGCCCCCAGACCAGCACGCCAGGTGAGCACCGACGCCCGCCGCGACCTCCTCGACTGGGACCCCAACGCCCCCAGCGCTGGGACTCGAAGGTCGCCTGGAGCACGCTCTGGGTCACGACGTTCAACCTCATGCTCGCGTTCATCATCTGGTACCTGCCCGGGGCGCTCATCCCCACGCTCGGCACGGTCACCGGGTGGGACCTGACCGAGAGCCAGTCCTACTGGCTGCTCGCCATGCCCGGTCTGACGGGCGGCCTGCTCCGCATCGTCTGGATGATGCTCCCGCCCATGCTCGGCACCCGCAAGATGCTGACGCTGTCCGCGCTCCTCATGATCATCCCGTTCGCCGGGTGGACCTGGGTCGTGATGCTCCCGACGCAGCCCTCGTACGCGCTGCTCGTCGGGCTCGCCCTCGCAGCCGGCCTCGGCGGCGGCGTCTTCTCGGGCTATATGCCCTCGACGTCGTACTTCTTCCCCAAGAGCAAGCAGGGCACGGCCCTGGGCCTGCAGGCCGGGATCGGGAACTTCGGCGTCTCGGTCGTCCAGTTCGTCGTCCCGTGGGCCATCGGGTTCGGGATGTTCGGCCTCGCCGGCCAGCTCGCGCACCCGCAGAACGCCGAGCCGCGCCAGGTCTGGCTGCAGAACCCGGGCCTCATCTTCATCCCGTTCGCGGTCGTCGGCGTCGTGCTCGCGTGGACCCTGCTCAAGTCGGTGCCCGTCAAGGCCAACCTCAAGCAGCAGTTCGACATCTTCCAGAACAAGCACACCTGGCTCATGACCATGGAGTACGTCCTGACGTTCGGGATCTTCTCCGGCCTGGCCGGGACGTTCGGCATGCTCCTCAAGCAGCAGTTCGGTCCGGAGTACCTGACCTGGGTCTTCCTCGGCGCGCTCGTCGGCTCGCTCGCCCGCATGTGCTGGGGCCGCTCTGCGACCGCTTCGGCGGCGGCGTCTGGACCGTGGTGTCTGGGATCGGTATCGCGGCCTCGGCCGCGCTCGTGCTGTTCGGCCAGGTCACGGTCACGGACGGCCAGACGCCCAGCCTCCCGATCTTCATGACCGGGATGGTCCTGATCTTCTTCTTCTGCGGAGTCGGCAACGCCGCGACGTTCAAGCAGATGCCCATGATCTTCCCGGCCCGTCAGGCGGGCGGCGTGATCGGCTGGACGGCCGCGATCGCCGCGTTCGGACCGTTCGTGTTCTCCATGCTGTTCAACTACCTGCCGAGGACGGCCGTGTTCGGCGGGATCATCGCCTACGCGCTCCTGTGCGCGGGCATCGCCTGGCACGTCTACGCACGCCCCGGCGCCGAGGCCAAGAGCTGACCGTGCGCCCGTCAGCAGTGCGTCCGGCACGTCCGCGCCCGGCCTCGCCCCTCGGGCGAGGCCCGGCCGGCGACCCACGCCGGGAGCGTCCCGGTCAGGCGAGGTCAGCCCGGCCCGCCACGAGGATCGGGATCTGCGCGGCCTCGTCGTGGCGCCTCACGTCCACGGTCTCGAGGCGGGCGACGCAGTGGTGCTCGCCGAACTGGGGACCAGAGCCGTCGCGCGCCGCTCGACGCGAGCTCGGCGAGCGCACCGTTGATGAACCCGCGTGCAGCGAGCACACGACCTGCGGGCGCAGCGGGCCGTCGCGACGAACGGGCAGTTGTTGAGGACGAGCGCGTCCATGCCCGCGCCGCCCGGCGACGCGACCTGCGCCGACGGCTCGCCGCCGAGCGTGGGGGCGAACCAGAGCGCGTCGAGCTTGGACACGAGCCGGGCCGAGACCTCGTGCTCGTCGAGGACCTCGTCGGGCTCGGGCGGCTCGGTGAGGTTACGGCCCACGTGCGGCCCACGGCGTACGTCACGGCGCCCGCGTCCGGCACGTTGTCCGCGACCGCGCTCGTCAGGGCCTCGGCCAGGAGGCGGTAGGCCTGCGCGCGCTCGTGCGTCTGGTTGGGCAGGGTGCCGCGGTACAGGACCTTGGGCCGACCGGGCGTCGTACGCGTCTGCTGGGTGCGCTCGGCCAGGCCCGCGTCGACGAGCGACTCGAGGTGGAACCGCGCCGTGTTCTGGTGGACACCCACCTCCTCGGCGACGTCCTTGACCGACACCGGCGTCTTGGAGTCGCGCAGCAGCTGGATGACGTGCGTCCGCCGTCCGCCGTGGTTGCTGCGACCCGTCGTGCCGTCGAACCCACCGTTGACGTGCTGTCTGGGCACGTGCTCGCCCCACTTCTTCCCGTTCCTGGATCTCTGGTCCCGAGCCGCAGGGCTGCCCCGCCCGCTGCGCTCGGCACGACAACTCTCGCACGCGCGGTCGGTCCGCCGCACGGAGCACCCTCGGGTGCCTCCGTAGCCCGTGCGTTGAACGCCCCCACGCAGTCCCCGAGGAGCTCTCGCCATGACCATCGACGACCAGGCAGCCATGTCGCCCCTGATGAAGAAGCTGCTCACGACGCGCAGTCACTTCCCCAGACGGAGGTGTTCGACTCGGCGCACGCCATGATCGAGACGAACCCTCGGAGTGGGACCGGTTCTACCGCGACCGCTGGGCGCACGACAAGGTGGTGCGCTCGACCCACGGCGTGAACTGCACGGGTTCGTGCGCGTGGGACGTGTACGTCAGGACGGCCTCATCACCTGGGAGCACCAGGGCACCGACTACCCGACGACGGGGCCCGACAGCCCCAGTACGAGCCGCGCGGATGCCCGCGCGGGGCCTCGTTCTCCTGGTACACGTACTCGCCGTCGCGCGTGCGCTACCCGTACGTGCGCGGCGTCCTGCTCGACATGTACCTC
This sequence comes from Oerskovia sp. M15, assembly GCA_038070415.1. Taxonomy (GTDB): domain Bacteria; phylum Actinomycetota; class Actinomycetes; order Actinomycetales; family Cellulomonadaceae; genus Oerskovia. Next base: position 4,040,486 of record JAMYWF010000001.1, on the reverse strand, counting down.
GACGCGCGCTGCCGCCTGGGCGACCCCGTGCTCGCGTGGGCCGAGGTCGTCGAGAGTCCCCTCAAGGCGACCCTCTACAAGCGTGCCCGCGGCAAGGGCGGACTGGTCCGTGCGGACTGGGAGCTCGCGACCGAGATCATGGCCGCTGCCCACGTCTACACGATCAAGGCGTACGGGCCCGACCGGTGCGTCGGCTTCACCCCGATCCCTGCCATGTCGATGGCGAGCTTCGGTGTCGGTACCCGCTTCCTGTCGATGATCGGCGGGACGCTGCTGAGCTTCTACGACTGGTACGCGGACCTGCCGCCCGCGAGCCCGCAGATCTGGGGGACCAGACCGACGTCCCCGAGTCGGGCGACTGGTGGAACTCGAGCTACATCATGATGTGGGGCTCGAACGTCCCCGTGACGCGCACGCCCGACGCGCACTTCCTGGCCGAGGCCCGCTACAAGGGCACCAAGGTCGTCGCGATCAGCCCCGACTACGCGGACAACGTGAAGTTCGCTGACGACTGGCTCGCGCCCGCCCGGGCACGGACGGCGCGCTCGCGCAGGCCATGGGCCACGTGCTGCTCACCGAGTTCTACCGGGACCGTCAGGTCCCGTACTTCGAGGCGTACTCGCGCACGTACACGGACGCGCCGTTCCTGGTCACGCTCGACGAGGCCCCGGCGCAGTCCGCCTCTTCGGGCGGCACGCTGCCCGACGGCGCCCCGCCCGGTCTTCCGGCCCGCCAAGTTCCTCACGGCAGCCGACCTGGTGGGCCTGCCCGTCGCGGGGCGACGGGCGAGCGCCCGAGTTCCGCCCGGTCTTCCTCGACACGGCCGCCGACACGCTCACGGTGCCCAACGGCACGCTGGCCGACCGGTGGACCGACGACGGAGTGGGGCGCTGGAACCTCGACCTCGAGGACCACGACCCGGCGCTGAGCCTGCTGGGCCTGACGCACGCGGGAGCCGAGGCGCAGGGAGTCGTCGTCGAGCTGCCGCGCTTCGACGTCGGCGCGACCGAGGGCGGCTCCTCGGTCCTGCGTGGCGTCCCCGCGATCCGCGTGGGCGGACGTCTCGTGACGACCGTGTTCGACCTGCTCATGGCGCAGTACGGCGTGGGGCGTGACGGGCTGCCCGGCGCGTGGCCCACGGGTTACGACGACGCCGAGTCTCCCGGACCCCGCGTGGCAGGAGGCCCTGACCGGGGTGCCGGCCGAGCAGTGCACCCGGATCGCGCGCGAGTTCACGCGCAACGCCGAGGTGAGCAAGGGCAAGTCGATGATCATCATGGGCGCGGGCACCAACCACTGGTACCACGCGGACACCATCTACCGGACGTTCATCGCGCTCCTGACCCTCACCGGGTGCCAGGGGTCAACGGCGGTGGCTGGGCCCACTACGTCGGGCAGGAGAAGGCCCGGCCCGTGACGGGGCAGCAGCACATGGCCTTCGCGCTCGACTGGCAGCGCCCACGCGCCACATGGCGGCACGGCGTTCTGGTACACCGCGACCGACCAGTGGCGCTATGAGGGCTTCGGCGCGGACGAGCTCGCGTCGCCCACCGGTCCGGGCACCCTCAAGGACCGCAGCATGATGGACTGCCTGACCCAGGCGGCCCGCATGGGCTGGACGCCCTCGCACCCGGGTTCGACCGCAACCCGCTCGACCTGTGCGACGAGGCCGCGGCCGCCGGCGTGCCGGTCGCCGACCACGTGGTGTCCGAGCTGCGCAGCGGGAACCTCAAGTTCGCGGTCGAGGACCCCGACGACCCGCAGAACTTCCCGCGCGTCCTGACGGTCTGGCGAGCCAACCTCATCGGCAACTCGGCCAAGGGCAACGAGTACTTCCTCAAGCACCTGCTGGGCGCCGACTCGTCGCTGCGGGCGCACGAGACCCGCCCGAGCGCCGCCCGAGGAGGTCGTCTGGCGGGACGAGGCCCCGAGGGAAAGCTCGACCTGCTGACCAACATCGACTTCCGCATGACCTCGACCTCGCTGTTCGCGGACATCGTCCTGCCGGCGGCGACCTGGTACGAGAAGCAGGACATCTCCACCACGGACATGCACCCGTTCGTGCACGCCCTCAACGCGGCGATCGCGCCGCCGTGGCAGGCCCGGACGGACTACGACGCGTTCCTGGGGCTCGCCGACAAGGTCTCCGAGCTCGCCAAGACGCACCTCGGCACCCGGACCGACGTCATCGCAGCACCGCTCACGCACGACACCCCGGACGAGATGGCCCAGCCCGGCGGCGTGGTCCTCGACTGGCGCAAGGGCGAGTGCGAGCCGATCCCTGGGGTGACCATGCCGCGCCTCGTGGTGATCGAGCGCGACTACACCCAGATCGCCGAGAAGATGCGCGCCGTCGGTCCGCTGATCTCGACGGTCGGCACGACGACCAAGGGCGTCACGGTCGTGCCCGAGCAGGCCGTCGAGTTCCTCGCGAAGGCCAACGGCGTGCGCAAGGACGGCGTCGCCAAGGGACGCCCGTCCCTCGAGACCGCGGCGCACATGTGCGAGGCGATCCTCGCGCTGTCCGGCACGACCAACGGCGCGGTCTCGGTCGCGGGCTTCAAGGCCCTCGAGAAGAGGGTCGGCAAGCCGCTCGCGGACCTGGCCGAGGAGAACCACGACCGCCAGGTCACGTTCGCCAGACCCTCACCGGGCCGCAGAACGTCTTCACGAGCTACGAGTGGTCGGGCTCCGAGCAGGGTGGCGGCGCTACTCGCCGTTCGTGGTCAACGTCGAGCGGCTCAAGCCGTGGCACACGCTCACGGGGCGCCAGCACTTCTTCGTCGACCACGACTGGATGACCGAGCTCGGCGAGCAGCTCCCGGTCTACCGGCCGCCGCTCGACATGGCGCGCCACTTCGGTCACCAGGGCTTCAGCGAGCCCGGCTCGACCGAGGTCACGGTGCGCTACCTGACCCCGCACTCCAAGTGGTCCATGCACTCGCAGTTCCAGGACAACCCGTACATGCTCGCGCTCTCGCGCGGAGGCCCCACGATCTGGATCTCCGAGGCCGACGCGCAGACCGCGGGGATCGCGGACAACGACTGGATCGAGGCCGTCAACCGCAACGGCGTGGTCGTGGCGCGGGCCGTGGTCTCGCACCGTATGCCCACGGGCACGGTCTACATGTACCACTCGAAGGACCGCAACATCGACGTGCCCAAGGCCGAGGCATCGGGCAAGCGAGGGGATCCACAACGCGCTGACGATGATCATGATGAAGCCCACGCACCTCCTGGGCGGCTACGGCCAGCTCACCTACGCCTTCAACTACTACGGGCCGACCGGCAACCAGCGCGACGAGTTCACGGTCATCCGTCGGCGCAACCAGGAAGTGGAGTACTGAGATGCGGGTCATGTCGCAGGTAGCGATGGTCATGAACCTCGACAAGTGCATCGGGTGCCACACGTGCTCGGTCACGTGCAAGCAGACGTGGACGAACCGCGACGGCGTCGAGTACGTGTGGTTCAACAACGTGGAGACCAAGCCGGGCACCGGGTACCCCGCGGGTACGAGGACCAGGACCGGTGGCACGGCGGGTGGGAGCTCGACCGCAAGGGACGGCTCCGGCTCCGCTCGGGTGGCGGCTGCGCCGCCTCGCGCAGATCTTCGCCAACCCCGACCTCCCGGGGCTCGACGACTACTACGAGCCCGCGACGTACGACTTCGACCAGCTGATCTCCGCCCCCGCGGACTCTCCCCATATCCCCGTGGCCCGGCCCAAGAGCGCCATCACGGGCAAGGACATGAAGATCACCTGGGGGCCCAACTGGGACGACGACCTCGGGGTTCCCCGCAGATCGCGTCGAAGGACCCCAACCTCGCGGGCATGGTGGACAAGGTCCAGCTCTCGTTCGAGCAGACGTTCATGTTCCACCTGCCCCGGATCTGCGAGCACTGCCTCAACCCGCGTGCGTCTCGGCCTGCCCGTCGTCGGCCATGTACAAGCGCGTCGAGGACGGGATCGTGCTGGTCGACCAGGACAAGTGCCGCGGGTGGCGCATGTGCGTCTCGGCGTGCCCCTACAAGAAGGTCTACGTCAACCACCAGACGGGCAAGGCCGAGAAGTGCACGTTCTGCTTCCCGCGCATCGAGGCGGGACAGCCGACGATCTGCGCCGAGACGTGCGTGGGACGGCTCCGGTACATCGGCCTCGTGCTCTACGACGCCGACGCGGTCGAGGCGGCCGCGTCGGTCGAGGACCCCAGGACCTGCTCGACGCCCAGCGCGACGTCTTCCTCGACCCCACGGACCCCGAGGTGATCGCCGCAGCTCGGCAGGCGGGCATCGCCGAGGACTGGATCGGCGCGGCGCAGCGCTCGCCGATCTGGAAGCTCATCCAGAAGTTCAAGGTCGCCCTCCCGCTGCACCCCGAGTACCGGACCATGCCCATGGTCTGGTACGTGCCGCCGCTCTCACCCGTCCTCGACGTCACGACCGAGCTCGGTAAGGACGACGCCGACGCCGACGACGTGTTCCACACCATCGCGTCGCTGCGCATCCCGCTCGAGTACCTCGCGAGCCTCTTCTCGGCCGGTGACGTCGACGTCGTCGCGGGGTCCTCATGAAGCTCGCCGCGATGCGCAGCCACATGCGTCGGCGCACGCTCGACGGCGACGTCGACCAGGCCCTGCTCGACCAGGTCGGGTACTCGGCCGAGGACGTCGAGGAGCTGTACCGGCTCCTGGCGATCGCCAAGATGGAGGACCGCTACGTGATCCCCGCGGCGCACAAGGAGGACGCGGCCGAGATGGCCTCGTGGGCCTCTGGCTGCTCGCTCGACAACCCGGGCGGACCCGGCATGAGCGCGGCCGCGACGCGCGGCGGCCCCGTCTCCGTACCCTTGCAGGTCCGGAGGCCGTCATGACGACCAAGCTCCGCCGTCGGGTAGGCGCGTGAGCATCCCGCTCCTGCGGCGCTCGCGGCGCAAGGACCTCGTCGAGGTCCCCGCCCGGTCCGACGTCCTCGCGCTCGCCAGCATCCTGCTGGCCTACCCCGACGACGCCTGGTACACCGATACCGACGAGCTCGCCGCGGCCGTCGGGGCCCTGCCCGACTCGGCCCCGGCCGCGCACCTGCGCGCGTTCTTGGACCAGCACGCGCGGATGGAGCCGCGCGCCGCGCGCCCACTACGTCGAGACGTTCGACCTGCGTCGCAAGTCGTCGCTGTTCCTCAGCTACTACCTGCACGGCGACACGCGCCAGCGCGGCATGGCGCTCCTCGCGCTCAAGCAGCGCTACCGCGCGTGCGGGTTCACCCCGACGACGCCGAGCTGCCCGACTACCTGCCCATGGTCCTTGAGTTCGCCTCGCGCGCCGGCACCGGGGCGGGAGAGGGCCGCTGCGGACCCACCGCGGCGGGATCGAGCTCATCCGCCGCTCGCTCGCCGACCGCGGCTCGCACTACCAGGAGATTCTCGAGGCCGTGAGCGACCTGCTGGGGCCCGTGTCCGACCGGCAGCGCGGCGAGGTCGACCAGCTCGCGCTCGGCGGACCTCCCAGCGACGACGTGGGGCTCGAGATCGCGTCGACCCCTACGGCGACTCGAGCTGGACCGACACCCCGGGGCACCCTTCGGCCCTCCGGAATACACCTGCGCCCCGAAAGGACGCTGACTCATGTGGGACACCTTCCTCTTCGTGGTGCTGCCGTACGTCTGCCTCGCGATCTTCGTCGTCGGGCACGTCTGGAGGTACCGCAACGACCAGTTCGGCTGGACGACCCGCACGAGCCAGGTGCTCGAGAAGCGCTGGCTCGCGTGGGGATCGCCCTGTTCCACTTCGGGGCGCTGTTCGCGATCCTCGGCCACGCCGCGGGGCTCCTGATCCCGACGTCGTGGACCCAGGCCCTCGGGATCTCCGACCACACGTACCACGTCGTCGCGGTCGCGGCCGGGACCGTCGCGGGGTCGTGCTGTGCGCGGGTCTCGTGATCCTGCTGCTGCGCCGGTTCTACATCTCCGACCGCGTGCGCGTGGTCACGACCCCATGGACCGGGTCCTGTACCTCCTGCTCACGGTCGAGATCGGGGTCGGCATGTGGCAGACCGTCGCGATCAACGTGTTCGGCTCGGGCTACGAGTACCGGGGACGGTCTCGGTCTGGTTCCGTCAGCTGTTCGTCCTCCAGCCCGACCCGTCGCTCATCACCGCGGCGCCCGCGGTCTACGCCTGGCACGCGGTGCTCGCGTGCCTGCTCCTCGCGATCTGGCCCTTCACGCGGCTCGTGCACGTGTGGTCGGTGCCCGTGGCGTACCTGGCCCGGCCGTACGTGGTCTACCGCCAGCGCTCCGCGGCGCCTGGGCGCGGCAAGGTGCGGGCATGAGCACAGCCGGCCTCCCTGGGGAAGCAGCGACCGAGGTGGTGGCCGACGCGCTCGTCGTCCTCGCGGGCGTGGGGAGTCCGTCCTCGACGTGGCTGAGCACGAGCGCGCCGTGTCCTCGGCCCACGCCGGGGCGGTCGTGACGTTCGCGGGCGTGGTGCGCGACCACGCCGACGGCCGCTCCGTGGCCACGCTCACGTACGAGGCGCACCCCGACGCCGACCGGATCATCGGCGAGATCGCCGCGCGGGTCGCGGCCCGTTCGGGCGCGGTCCGGGTCGCGGTGTCCCACCGCGTGGGCGACCTGGCGATCGGCGACGTCGCGCTCGTCGCGACCGTGTCCTCGGCGCACCGCGCCCAGGCCTTCGCGGTGTGCGGCGACCTGGTCGAGGAGGTCAGGCGGCGCTGCCCGTGTGGAAGCGGCAGGTCTTCGCCGACGGCACGCACGAGTGGGTCGGGGCGCTGTGAGCATCGCGCCCGCGGTCGGGCGCACGGTCGGGAACCTCCTGCCCGACGGCGCCGCACCCGCCGAGCACGTCGCGTCCGGTCATGCGGTCCCCGGGCGCGCGACGCCCTCGGGAGCTCTCCTGCCGGGCCGCGCGACGCCGTCGGACGCGGCCCGACGAGACGCTCCCGTGCTCGTCGACCGGTTCGGGCGGCGCCACCGCGACCTGCGGATCTCGCTGACCGACCGCTGCTCGCTCCGATGCACCTACTGCATGCCCGCCGAGGGCATGCAGTGGCTGCCTCCGACGAGCTCCTCACGGTCGCCGAGATGACGCGGGTCGCGGCCGTGGCGGTGAGCCACGGGATCGAGGAGATCCGCCTCACGGGGGCGAACCGCTCCTGCGGCCCGACATCGTCGAGATCGTGGCCGGGCTGGCCGCGCTCCCTGGGAGCCCCGAGATCTCGATGACCACCAACGGGCTGCGCCTTGCGGCGCTCGCGGAGCCGCTCCGCGCGGCGGGGCTCGGCCGCCTCAACGTCTCGCTCGACACCCTGCGCCCCGAGCGGTACGTGCGGCTGACCCGCCGGGACCGGCTCGGGCAGGCCCTCGACGGGCTCGCGGCGGCCGACCTGGCAGGCTTCACGGGCACCAAGCTCAACGCTGTGCTCGTACGAGGGGTCAACGACGACGAGACGGTCGACCTCCTGCGGTTCGCGCTCGACCGCGGCTACGAGCTGCGCTTCATCGAGCAGATGCCGCTCGACGCGGGCCGGACCTGGACCCGCGAGGGCATGGTCACGGCCGACGAGGTGCTCGCCTCGCTCACCGGGGAGTTCGGCCTGGTCCCGGTGCCGACGCGCGGCGCCGCGCCCGCCGAGCGCTGGAGGGTCGACGGGACCGACGCCGTCGTCGGGATCGTGGCCTCCGTGACGCGGCCCTTCTGCGGGCGTGCGACCGGATCCGGCTCACGGCCGACGGCCAGCTCCGCAACTGCCTGTTCGCCCGCGAGGAGACCGACCTGCGCACGATCCTGCGCACGGGCGGCGACGACGAACGGATCGCGCAGGCCCTCGGCCTCTCGGTCCGGGCCAAGGCTGCCGGCCACACCGTCGGCACCGCCGCTTCGAGCAGCCCGCCCGCGGCATGTCCGCGATCGGCGGCTGACCCACCCTCCCCGACCCGTCCACGAGAAGGAGCACCGAGATGCCCGCCATCACCCTGCGTTACTACGCCGCGGCCCGCGCCGCGGCGAACGGCCTGGACGAGGAGGTGATCGAGACCGAGAGTCCGGCCGCCGCCCTCCGTGCGAGCGCGCGACGCCACGGCGAGGCGATGCGCCAGGTGCAGGTCGTCTCCTCCTACCTCCAGGACGGGCGCGCGCTGCGCCGGAGGCCGCCGTCACGCCCGTCGACGAGCCCGTGACGATCGATGTGCTCCCGCCGTTCGCGGGTGGGTGACCCGTCGTGCAGAGCGCTCCGACGCACGAGCGGTTCCCGCGGCTCGACGCGCCGACCGCGACGTTCGTGCGGCCACAGGCCCGCCCCGCCGGGCCCTCTGACACGAACGGGCCCGGCAGGCAGGCGGACGCTGCGGGCGGGTCAGTCGAAGAGCGCCGCGAGGCGCGGGAGCCGACGGCGGTTCTCGTCCTCGTCGTCGAAGTCCCAGCTCTCGCCGCTCGGGTCGGGCGAAGAGCTCTCCTCGCTGTCCTCACCGTCGCCGGAGGACGCCCCGCCTCGCGAGCCGCGTAGTACTCCTCGTCGTCGCGGCCGGTCGCGCGCGTCCAAGCCTCGCCCACGAGCGAGTCGAGCGACTCGTACCCGAACCAGCCGTCGCCCTCCCCGGCCATGCCGAGGACGACCGGGTGCTCCGCGAGCGAGTCCGGGTCCGTGACCGCCCGGGTGAACACGTCCCGCCCTGCGAGGACGAGCCCGTCGCGGAAGTCCATGAACCCGTCATCGCTGCACCCGCCCCCGATCAGGTAGGCAGCGCCCCACACGGGCCAGGCGTAGGCGGCTGCGCTCGCCTCGTCGGCCTCGGCCGCGAACGCGAGGATCTCGTCGGGCGTCAGCCGTTCGACGAGCAGGGCGGTCAGAGCGCCGGGAAGAGGGTCGTCCTGCGCGCCGCGGTCGTCGGCACCCTGTCCCGTGTGGGTCCGAGCGTCGTCGACGAACTGCCAGAAGGTGTCGTGGTCCATGGTGGGAAATGTAGGGGCCACCTCTGACATGCACCTGACAGGCATCCGACATGCACATGACGAGCGCCTGACAAGTGCCGTCACGGCCGCGCTCAGGGCGGCGTCACGGTGATCTACGCGCGGTGGGAGGCCGCTAGCATCGTCGCGTGCGAGCAACCGTGGGCGTGGTCGTGACCGGGTTCGACCAGGGAGACCTGGTGCGAGAAGCCGTCGCGTCGGTGCTGCGACAGACCCGAGCACCTGACCAGGTCGTCGTGGTCGACGACGGCTCGACGGACGCCCGGTCGGTCGCGGTCCTCGACGCGTTCCGCGCCGAGAGCGTGGTGCAGGTCCTGCGTCAGGAGAACGCGGGCGTGAGCGCTGCCCGCAACGCCGGGTTGTCCCGGCTGACCACCGAGCTCGCGGTCGTGCTGGACGGCGACGACCGCCTCGCCGAGACCTTCGTGGAGCGGACCGCAGCCCTCCTCGATGAGGACGCCGACGTCGTCGGCGCCTCGTCCTGGCTGCGGATGCACGGGTCGCCCACGCGGTCGCGCGCCCGGCCGGGGAGCGGCGGTCGACTTCCTCCACCGCAACGCGTCGCCGCCACCGTGATGCTGCGCCGTGCCCGCTGGCGCGCGGCCGGAGGCTACGCCACCTACGGCGACGGCGGCATGGCCGCGGTCGTGCGGATCGCGACGTCCCGGGCAGCGGGCGCCGGTGCGCCGACGGCTCGGACCGCCGGACCCGTCCTGCAGCCCTGAGTCAGAGCGCCCCGGTCGCAGCGGTCTCGATCACGTTCCCGGCGCCGTCGAACGTCAGGAGACGGTCGGCGACCTTGTCGATGAAGTAGCGGTCATGGCTCACGACGACCACGGCGCCTGGGAAGTGCGCGAGCGCGCGCTCCATGACCTGGGCGCTCGTGAGGTCGAGGTGGTTCGTCGGCTCGTCGAGCACGATGACCGAGGCGCCGGACAGCAGGCACTGCGCGATCGCGACGCGGGCGCGCTGCCCGCCCGAGAGGGTGCCGATCTTCTGCTTGAGCTCCATCTCCGAGAACTGCAGCATCGTGAGGAACCGGTTGACGTTCTTCTTGGTCGCCGAGTAGGCGAGGGTCCCGGGGCAGCGCTGACGGCGTGCGCGACCGTGTCGTCCAGGTCGAGGTCTGCCATGACCTGGTTGTACGAGACGAAGCTCGAGCTCTTCTTCCACGTGATCTGCCCGGCGTCGGGCGGCGTGACCTCGGTGAGGACGTCGAGGAGCGTCGACTTGCCGGACCCGTTCGCGCCGACGACGGCCACGCGGTCGCCGCGGTGCAGGGAGAACGTGAGGTCGCTGAACAGCGGGCGCCCCGAACCCTTGGTGAGCCCCTCGACCTGCACCAGGTGGTCGCTCACGCGGAGGTCCGCGTAGATGGTCGTGATGACCTGGTCGACGGGGCGCGGCGCCTGGCGCTTCTTGATGTCGGCGAGCTTGCGCTTGAGGCCGCGGCTCTTGTCCTTGGAGGCCTGCTTGCGGGCGTCGCTGGCCTCGACCTCGTACGCGAGCAGCTCCTCCTCGTGCGCGAACTGCCGCTCGATGGTCTTGATGCGCGACTGCTTGGCGTGCACGTAGTCGGAGTACCCGCCCTCGTACTCGTGCAGGCGGCGGTTCTCGATCTCGACGATCCGGTTGACGGCACCGTCGAGGAACTGGCGGTCGTGCGAGACGACGAGCACCGCGCCCGGGTAGGTCTGGAGCCAGTTCTCGATCCAGCGCACCCGTCGAGGTCGAGGAAGTTCGTGGGCTCGTCGAGCAGCAGCACGTCGGGGCGCTGCACGAGGATCCGCGCGAGCGCCGCGCGGTTGCGCCAGCCCCGGAGAGCTGGTCGACGGGCAGCTCGCGGCGCTCGGCGTCGAAGCCGAGGCGCGTGAGCACGGTGTCGATCGTGTTCTCGTAGGACCACCCGTCGATCGCCTCCATGCGCTCGAACAGGTCGGCCTGCTCAGCCAGGAGGCGCGTCATCTCGTCGCCGCCGTCGTCCATGAGGTCGGGCTCGGCGAGGCGCTCGCCGATCGCGTCCAGGCGCTCCTGCGTCGAGTGGACGTCGGCGAACAGCTCGCTGAGCTCCTCGACCGCGCTGCGGTGCCCGCGAGCTCGGAGAACTGCGAGAAGTACCCGATCGTGACGCCGAGGTTGACGTCGACCGTCCCTGCTGTGGGCTCCTTGCGTCCGAGGATCAGCTCGAGGAACGTCGTCTTGCCCGTGCCGTTGCGACCCACGAGGCCCACCCGCTCGCCCTCGCGGAGCTTGAGGTAGGCGTCGCGCAGCACGACCTTGTCGTCGAACTGCATGCTCACGGCGTTCAGGCGGATCAGGCTCACAGGGGTCCTCTCGGGCACCGCGCCGGACGTCGGCACGAACTTCGAAGGGTACGCGGGAAGGCGGAGGGCTGGTCTCAGGCATCTCGCCGCCCTGGCTCGAGCCGCTACGAGCGCACGGTCGCCCGCCCCAGGTAGGTGAGCGGACCGGCGTCGGGCACGTCCACGACGTGAAAGCCGAGCGCGTCGTAGAACCTCCGTGCCGCGGTGTTGGTGGTCAGCATCCCGACGTGGACGGCCGCGGCCCCGGCGTGCGAGGCCGCGAGGCAGAAGGTCTCGAGCAGACGACGTCCATGACCGTGCCCCTGGTGCTCGGGGAGGAGGTCGATGTGCAGGTGGGCGGGGTACGCGGCGACCCCTGGGACGAGCATCCGCTCGGGGCGGTGGTGCAGGTCCAGCATCGCCGCGTCCGGGGCGGCGTGCCCGACGAGCCGTCGGGACCCGGCTCGGCCGCCGTGCCCCGAGCGTCAGGATCCACTCGGCGCGGTACCGCTCGACGAAACGCGGGGTGTCCGCTGTCCCGACGACGTAGCCCACGGCGCGGGACCCGTTGTCGAGCACGAAGGCGAGGCCGGGTTCGAGGGTGGCGTAGTGGCGGCGAAGAGGTCGCCCATGAGCTCGTCGTCGGCGTAGGTGCCACGGGCGTCGCCTCCGGCGTCGGCTGTCCGCACGCAGACGTCGTAGAGGTCGTCGCGGTCGGAGGGGCGGTACGGGCGGATCGCCGGAGTCGGACGTGTCACGCGGCCATCCTGGTGTGGCAGCGCTCCCACGCGCAAGGGTGCGGGGCATCCCGTGTCCATGGCCCTCGTCGCGGCGATCTCGCTCGACCGCGGCATCTACTTCGCCATGAACGCCTCGGCCGCCGCGACGGGCGGCACCATCGAGGAGCGGTCGCGTTCGTCAACTCGCTGGGCCTCGCGACGGCCACGACCGTCGTCGTGTCCCTGCGCGACCGCCGTGGCCCGTCGCCGCGCACCGAGCGCGTCCTGCGGCGGCTGCACGTGCCGGAGCGCGGGGCCGCCTGAGTCCCGAGCGTCGAGTGCATGATTCGGCTGCGACACGCCCGGCGAGTCGCAGCCGAATCATGCACTCGACGCAAGGTGCGGCATCTCCCGTTCACCCGTACGCACTAGCCTCGCCCCGTGACCGCCCTGCCGACCCCGCCTGCTCCGCTCGCCCGGCGCCTGGGTCTGGCCGACAGCGTCGTGATCGGCGTCGGCTCGATGCTCGGCGCGGGGTGTTCGCGGTCTTCGCCCGGCCGCGGCGGTGGCCGGGTGGTGGCTGCTCGCGGGCCTGGCGCTCGCGGCCCTGGTCGCCTACGCCAACGCGACCTCGACCGCGCAGCTCGCGGCCCGCTACCCGACGTCGGGCGGTGCGTACGCGTACGGGCGCGAGCGGCTCGGACCGTGGTGGGGCTTCGCCGCGGGCTGGTCTTTCGTCGTGGGAAGACGGCCTCGTGCGCGGCGATGGCGCTGACCTTCGCGGCGTACGCCGCGCCAGGCGCAGCGGCCCGTGGCGGCGCTCGTCGTCGTGGCCCTGGTCGCCGTCAATGCCCGGGGCATGACGCGCACGGCCCGGTCACGCGCGTGCTGGTCGCTGTCACGGCGTTCGTGCTGGTGGTCGTGGTCGTGGTCGCCTGGCGGGCCTCGCCCGCAGCGGCGTCCGGGCTGGGAGAGTGCCCCGACGGCCTCCACGGGGTGCTCCAGAGCGCGGGCCTGTTGTTCTTCGCGTTCGCCGGCTATGCGCGGATCGCGACGCTGGGGAGGAGGTGCGGGATCCGCGCGTCACCATCCCGCGCGCGATCCAGCTCTCGCTCGGGATCGTGGTCGTGGTCTACGCGGTGGTCGGGTTCGGCGCGTTGCGGGTGCTCGGCGTGGAGGGGCTCGCGGGGTCGACGGCGCCGCTCGCCGACGTCGTCGGCGCGGCCGGGTTGTCCGGAGGGACGTGGTCGTGCGGGTGGGCGCCGCGGCGGCGTGCTCGGGAGCGCTCCTGGGGCTGGTCGCGGGCGTAGGGCGGACGACCCTCGCCATGGCCCGGACGGGCGATCTGCCTCGCTCCCTCGCGGCCGTGCACCCGGTCCACCAGGTGCCCGCTCGTGCTGAGGCCGTCCTCGGGGCCGTCCTCGTCGTCCTCGTCCTGGTGGCCGACCTGCGAGCGGCCGTGGGCTTCTCGTCGTTCGCGGTGCTGACCTACTACGCCGTCGCCAACGCGGCGGCCTTGACACAGGGCCGCCCGACCGCCGTTGGCCCCGCGCGCTCCAGGTGTTCGGGCTCGTCGGATGCGTTGCGCTCGCGCTCTCGCTGCCCTGGCTCTCGGTGCTCGTAGGCGCGGCAGTGCTGGTCCTGGGTCTTGGCGGGCGAGCCGTCGCCCAGGCCGTGCGACGCGGGCGGGCCGCCGAGCGCTGAGTGCATGATTCGGCTGCGACACGCCCGGCGAGTCGCAGCCGAATCATGCACTCGACGGGCGCACTCGACGGGCGCGTGGGGCGTCGCGCCTGGCGTCGTGGCGGGGACGGGGTGACCATGGAGACATGTCCAGCGTCGGAGCAGTCGTCGCAGGCTACGACGGGTCGCCCTCGGCGACCTCCGCGGTCCGCTGGGCCGCGCGTGAGGCCCGACGCCGCAGCACGCCTCTGGGCATCGTCTTTGCCCGCGACGCCCACGACACCCACCTCGAACCCACGCTCCCGGGCGGCGGCGAGGACGCGCAGGCAGGCGCCCAGGGGCTCGCGCAGCGCGGCCGGGACACGGCGCTCGAGGTCGAGCCGGACCTCGAGGTCGAGGCGTCGGTCGAGTACGCGACCCCGGCCGCCACGCTGGTCGCAGCGTCGCTCGATGCCACGACCGTGGTGGTCGGGTCGGGGACCACGGGCGGGTACGCGGCGAGCTCGGTGGGTCGGTGGCGCTCGCGGTGGCCGCGCACGCCCACTGCCCGGTCGTCGTGGTGCACGGGGACGTGGAGGCGCTGCGTGATGTGAACCTGCCCGTCGTGGTCGGCGTCGACGGCTCGACGCACTCGACCGGTGCCCTGACCTACGCGGCCGAGGTCGCGGTCTCGCGGGAGTCCTCGTTGCGGATCGTGGTCGCGTGGTGGACGCGCGCCTCGGCCCACCTCGAGAGCTATGTCTCGGCGGAGTTCCCTCGGGAGCGCGCCGAGCAGGGGCGGAGCGGTTGCTCGCCGCGGCGCTCACGCAGGTCCACGGGGCCTTCCCCGATCTCCAGGTCGAGGGCGAGACCGTCGAGGCCTACCCGGCCCCGGCGTTGGTCCGGGCGTCTGAGGGCGCTGAGCGGCTCGTCGTCGGATCGCGGGGACGTGGAGGGTTCGCAGCCCTGGTCCTGGGGTCGGTGAGTCACGCCTTGGTCCGCGAGGCGCACTGCCCGGTGACTATCGTGCGGTGACGCTTCCCGAACCGCCTGAGACGTGATCCCGACCACATCCGCCGTTTCCGGGGTTACGCCCGATGCTGTTGTTTGGTTAGGCTCACCTCTGTGAGCCACACCTACCGGGAGCCGATGTCGCCTCGACCGCCCAGGATCCCGCCCGCCCGGCCCTGGCCGGAACCGGGCTGAGCCTCGGCTACGACGGGAACGCCGTCGTGCACGACGCCTCGCTGCGCCTGCTCCCCGGACAGGTGACCGCACTGATCGGGCCCAACGGGAGCGGCAAGTCGACGCTCCTGCGCTCCCTCGCCCGGCTCCACAAGCCGCTCGAGGGGACCGTGAGCCTGCCGGACGTCACTGACGCGCTCACCCTGCACCCCAAGGACTTCGCCCGCCGCGTCACCCTGCTCTCGCAGAGCAGGCCCACGCCCAACGGCGTGAGCGTGCGCGACGTGGTCGGGTACGGGCGTCACCCGCACCGGGCCCGCTTCCGCTCCACGGACCCCGACGGCGCCCGCGCGATCGCCTGGGCCATGGACGTCACCGGCGTCGCGACGATGGCCCACCGCGGCGTCGACGAGCTGTCGGGCGGCGAGCTCCAGCGGGTCTGGCTCGCGACGTGCCTGGCGCAGGACACGGGGTGCTGCTCCTCGACGAGCCCACCACCTACCTGGACCTGCGCTACCAGGTCGAGATCCTCGACCTGATGCGTGACCTCGCGGACGACCACGGCGTGGCCGTGGGCGTCGTGCTGCACGACCTCAACCAGGCGGCCGCGGTCGCGGACCACGTGGTCCTGCTCCAGCGCGGCGTCGTCCGTGCTGCGGGCGAGGCGGCGGACGTCCTGACGGCGGAGTCCCTGAGCGAGACCTACGGCATCCGCATCGAGGTCACCCACGACCCGCTGACCGGCACGGTGCAGACCGCACCCGTCGGGCGGCACACCACCCGCAGGCTCGTCGCCGTCTCCTGACGACCGAGCCCGCCGCCCGTGCTGCCGCGCACCCCGGCGCGACAGCCCACCGAGCCCTGCACCCCTGGTGCGGGTCACCCTCAGGACACAGGACTCCCATGCGAACGACCCTCCGGACCGGCCTTCCCGCCGTCCTGCTCGTGACAGCGCTCACCCTCACTGCCTGCGGTACCACCGAGGAGGCGGCGGGCACGACCGCCGACACGACGGTCGCCGCCGACTCCGGCCCGTGACCTTCACCGACGAGCGTGGCGAGCAGACGCTCGACGCCCCGGCGACCGAGGTCGTCTCCCTCGAGTGGGGCCTCACGGAGAACCTGCTCGCGCTCGGCGTCGACGTCGTCGGGCAGGCCGACGTCGTCGGCTACAACACCTGGGACGTCTCGGTGCCGCTCGACGCGTCGACGCCCGACGTCGGCATGCGCGGGAGGCCAGCCTCGACGCGATCTCAGCGCTCGAGCCGGACCTCATCGTCGTCACCACGGACACCGCCGACAACGTGATCGACCAGCTCGAGGACATCGCGCCCGTCGTCACCCTGCGCGGCTCGGACGGCACCGACCCGATCGGCTACATGCGCCAGACCGTCGAGACCCTCGCGACCGCGACGGGCACCGAGGCCAAGGGCGCCGCGCTCCTCGAGGGCTTCGACGCCAAGGTCACCGAGGGCAAGGCCGCCCTCGAGGAGGCCGACGTCGCCGGAGCCTCCTTCGTCATGGCCGACGGCTGGGTCAACAACGGTACGGTCTCGGTGCGCATGTACACCCCGGCTCGTTCTTCGGCGCGATCGGTGCCGAGCTGGGCCTCCAGAACGCCTGGACCGGCGAGGGCGACCCGGACTACGGCCTCGCCCAGACCGACGTCGAGGGCCTGACGGCCCTGAGCGACGTCCAGTTCGTCTACGCCGCGAGCGACTCCGAGGCCGACCCTTCGCGGAGGGCCTCGAGGGCAACGCGATCTGGCAGCAGCTGCCGTTCGTCGTGGCTGGTGACGTGCACCGCATCCCCGACGGCATCTGGATGTTCGGCGGGCCCGCCTCCGCGGGCGCCTACGTCGACGCGCTCGTCGCGGCACTGACCCAGTGAGCACGAGCGCCCCGGAGGGACTCCTGGCTGTCCCGGGCGCCATCTCGGGTCCCGTCCCCGGGGCGCTCGCGCCTACGGTTCCGCCTGACCGTCGCCTCGGCCTTCGTCGTCGCGATCGTCCTCGTCCTGGTCCTGGCCGCGGTCCACCTCACGCAGGGGACGGCCGACGTCGGGCTGGGCGACCTGCTGCGGCTGGTCGTCGGTGGTGACACCGCCGACGACAAGACCGCTGCCGCCGTCCTGGTCGCCTCGCGCCTGCCGCGTCTGCTCGCCGGCCTGCTCGTGGGCGTCTCGCTCGGAGCGGCCGGTGCTGCCCTGCAGTCCGTCGCCCGCAACCCCTTGGCGTCGCCCGACACCCTCGCCGTGAACGCGGGCGCCTACGTGGCGGTGGTCGGCGCCGCAGTGGTCGGGTTGACCCTGCCCTTCTACCTGTCGGGCGCCCTCGCGCTCGTCGGTGGACTCGCGGCCTCCGGGCTCGTGCTCGTCCTGGCCCGCGGTGGCGCGGCCGGACCCACCCGGCTGATCCTCGCCGGCTCGGCGATCACCCTGGCTCTGCACTCGATGACGACGGTGCTGCTCGTGCTGTTCCAGCAGGAGACCCTCGGGCTCTTCGCGTGGGGAGCGGCTCGATCGTCCAGTCCGGGACGTCGCAGGTCACGCTCGCGGCCCCGCTCGTGGTCCTCGGCCTCGGCGGTCTGATCCTCGTGGCGCACCGCCTGGACCTCCTGGCCCTCGGCGACGACACGGCGACCGTCCTCGGGATCGACGTGCGCGGCACGCGCGTCGTGACGATCCTCCTCGCTGTCCTGCTGTCCGCGACGGCCGTCACGGTCGCGGGCCCGATCGGCTTCGTCGGCCTGTGCGCGCCCGTGATCGTGCGCCTCGTGGCCCGCAAGGTCCCCGGGCTCAACCGCCACCGGGTGCTGATCCCGCTCTCGGGCCTCGCGGGCGTCGTCGTGATCCTCGGCGCCGACGTCCTCCTGCGCCTGCTGCTGCCCGGCGAGTACGGCATCGCCGTACCGACGGGCGTCATCACGACCGTCTTCGGTGCCGCGACCCTCGTGTGGCTCGCGCGTCGGCTCAGGACTCCGGCCCCGCGGCCGGGACGCGTGCGGCCCACGTCAAGCCCGCACCTCGCGCCGCGCGCTGATCGTCACGACGGTCCTGGTGGCGCTCCTCGTCGCGGCCACGGTCGCCGCGCTCCTGCTGGGCGACCGGCTGCTGCTCACGGGCGACGTCCTCAACTGGGCGGCGGACCGGGCGGGCAAGCAGGTGAGCTTCGTGCTCGACCAGCGCTTCCCGCGCGCGCTCGCGGCGATCCTCGCGGGGCCGCTCTGGGCCTGGCCGGGACCGTCGTGCAGGCCGTGTGCCGCAACCCGCTGGCCGAGCCCGGCCTGCTCGGGGTCACCGCGGGCGCGGGGCTGGGCGCCGTCGCGGTCGTCCTGCTCGTTCCGGGTGTCGGCATCTGGGGATGTCCGCTGCGGCCGCCGTCGGCGCGCTGGGCACGTTCGCGCTCGTCTACCGGCTCGCGCACCGTGGCGGGCTGAGCTCCGACCGGCTCGTCCTGATCGGCGTCGGGATGAGCGCGGGAGCCACCGCGCTGACGACGCTCGTGATCGTCGTCGTCGCGCCCTGGAACCTGAACCTTGCGCTCACCTGGCTGTCCGGGTCCACGTACGGGCGGACGCTCGAGCACGTGATCCCCGTCGTGATCGCCCTGCTGGTGGTCGCGCCCGTCGCGGTGCTCCATCGGCGCGAGATGGACGTCCTGGCCCTCGACGAGGACACCCGCGCGTCCTGGGTCTGCGCCTGGACCGCACGCGCCTGCTGCTCCTGGGGGCGAGCGCGATCCTGACGGCCGCCGCGGTCTGCGCGGTCGGGGTCGTGGGCTTCGTGGGGCTCGTCGCGCCGCACGCCGCACGCGCCCTCGTGGGCTCGCGCAACGGCCGCGTCATCCCGGTCTCGATGCTGCTGGGTGCCGTCCTCGTGAGCGCCGCCGACACCGTGGGCCGCACGGTCATCGCTCCCGCCCAGATCCCCGCCGGGCTCACGACCGCCCTCATCGGGGCGCCGTACTTCGTGTGGCTGCTGTGGCGCAGCCGAGGCAGCGAGGCGTGAGCGTGATCCCCGCCACACTGTCGGGTCCGGGGTTCACCCGGGGCTGATGTTTGGTTAGGCTCGCCTACGTGACCCAGACGAGCGTCGTGACCGAGCAGGAGATCTCCCGTTCCGCATGTTCGACGTGCAGGTGCGTCGGGTGGAACGTCTGGCGCCCAGCTTCCTGCGCGTGACCTTCACGGGACACGACCTGCACGAGTTCGCCGACAACGGCCTGGACCAGCGCATCAAGCTCGTCCTGCCTGCGGTCGACGGCGGTTACGAGCACCTCGACCGCACGGGCGAGTGGTACGCCGCCTGGCGTGCGCAGCCCGAGGAGCGACGCAACCCGCTGCGCACGTACACCGTGCGTGCTGTGCGCCCCGAGGCCTCCGAGGTGGACGTCGACCTCGTCCTGCACGGTGACGGGGCGGCCCCGCGTCCCGCTGGGCGAACGCCGCCCGCCCCGGTGCCCAGGTGGTTCTGTTCGGCCCCAACGGCTTGTGGGGCGGCTCGCACGGCGGCGTCGAGTTCTCGCGCCCGATCCGCAGCCACGCGTTGCTCCTCGCGGGCGACGAGACCGCCGTCCCGGCCATCGCCTCGATCCTCTCGTCCCTGCCGGCCGACGAGGTCGGCGAGGTCTTCCTCGAGGTCCCGCACGCGGGCGACGTGCTGCCCGTCACGGCTCCGGCCGGCGTGAACGTCACCTGGCTCGCCCGCGAGGGCCGTGCGCACGGGACCCTTCTGGTCCCTGCGGTCCGCGCGGCCGCGGACCGGTTGCTCGAGCGCAACGTCTGCGGCGCGACGCACTCCCTGACCTGCGCGGCCCGCGGGCTCGCGGCGCGCCCGCGCAGGAGCTCGAGGACGTCGACGTCGACACCGACATCCTCTGGGAGGTCCCCGTGGACGAGGACGGTGCACCCTGGTCGCGTGCGCCGAGCTGTACGCGTGGCTCGCCGGGGAGGCGTCGGTCATCAAGACCCTGCGCCGCTACCTGGTCTCCGAGCGTGGCGTCGACCGCCGCTCGGTCGCGTTCATGGGCTACTGGCGCGAGGGCCGCTCCGAGGGCTGACGCCCGCAGGCGCGCCTCCCACCGGCACGCCCAGCCCTCGACCAGCTCGACCCCGGGCAGCTGCGCGAGCAGCGCCCCGGCAGCAGCAGCTTGAGCGACGCAGCCCGCTCCCGATCAGCGCGGGCTCCCCGTCCGTGGCGACGGACGCGTCGACCAGCACCCGCCAGCCCTCCGGCAGGCCCACCGGGGTGATGCCGCCGTACTCCATGCCGGACTCCGCGACGGCCCGGTCGGTGGGCAGGAACGACGCCTTGCGCACGTCCAGCAGCGACCTGATCCGCGTGTTCACGTCGGCCCGGGTCGTGGCGCGCACGACGGCTGCGGCGATCCGCTCGTCGCCCCGCGTCGACCCGCGACCAGGACGCAGTTCGCGGACGCTCCCGGCGGCAGGCCGTAGGCCGCGTTGAGCGTCGCGGTGTCGGCGACGTCGGGGTCGATCTCGACGACCGCGACCTGGGTCGCGACGCGCGGTTCCTGGGCGGCCCACCGGGCGAGCGCCTCGGCGACGGGTGCCGCGAGCAGGTCGGGCGGCCGGTGGCCGGGACCCAGGTGAGGTCGCCGAGCGTCGGGAGGGCGAGAGGGTCGCTCATGCTGTGACCAGGACCTGGTAGGTCGGGGTGATGGTCGCGCGCCCGATCGTGTGGAACAGCGCGGCGACCGACACGGCCGTCGCGGTCGTCGCCGGGGTGACGTCGAGCCTCTCGACGTCGAGCGCGTGCACCGCGAACACGTACCGGTGTGGCCTGTCTCCGGGGAGGCGTGGCACCCAGGTAGCCGGGCCCCCGCCGTCGTGCCGGGTCTGGAACGCTCCCGGGGAGGTAGCTGCCGCCGGGAGACCCGGCGCCCGTCGCGAGGGTCACGGTGGCCGCGGGCAGGTTCACCACGGTCCAGTGCCAGTACCCGCCGGCGACGGGGCGTCGATGTCGAAGCAGCTCACCAGGAACGAGCGCGTGGCCGCCGGGAAGTGGTTCCAGCTCAGCTCGGGGACCGGTTGTCGCCCGAGGCGGCGTAGGTGCTGGCCATGGGCTCGCCATGCCCGACGTCGGCGCTCGTCACCGTGAAGCGCGGCACCGGGGCAGGAGCGAGTAGGGGTCGGGGGCGAGCGGGCGGTCGGCGAGGTTCATCGCTCCATCGTGCCTGGTGGGTGGGTGCTGGGCCAGAGGCGGGCGCCGTCGGCGAGGGCACGTCGAAATGCCGCGAAGTGCCGCGAAGTACCGCACTTGTCCACTCAGGGAACCACAGGATGCACGTTTATGCTCGTTTAGGCCCCGCTATTGACAAACTCCGTCACTGCCGGGAATCTGAGGATTGCCCGGGCGATCCTCGGGCTGCGCAGTGAGTGCCACAGATGCCATGTCACGAGCGTCGATCGCCGCCGGTCCCGAGGACCGCTGGGCGCATCGCCGACCAGAGAGAAGGTCGCCATGCACGCAGTTCCACCAACGAAGAGCCCTCGCGGTGAACCCGCAGCCTTGCGCAGGTCGTCGGGTGCCCGACGGCGGACGGTCGCCTCGGCCACCGCGCTCGCCCTCGTGCTCGGGACGGCCGCCGGGAGCATCGCCCTGACGGGCCCGCGGCAGCCGACACCACCAACGCCAAGCCGCCGTGGTCCCGACGCTCAAGGAGTGGACGGGAGGCAGCGGCACGTTCGATCTCGACGCCTCGACGCGGATCGTCGTCCCCGCCGCGCTCGAGGAGATGGGCGAGCAGGTCGCGGCGGACATCGCCGACCTCACGGCCCGCACGGTCCCCGTCGCCCTGGATGCGGCGCCGGACGAGGGCGACATCGTCCTCGTCGTCGACCCGACGCTCGTCCACGCCGCGGGCGGGGAGCGTTTCGCCGAGGAGGGTACGTCCTCGACGTCGATCCCGGACGCGTCACCGTGACCGCGCCGACCGAGCAGGGTGCCTTCTACGGGACCCGGAGCCTCCTGCAGGTGCTCGTCCAGAGCCCCGGCCGGGGCAGTGTCCCCGTCGGCGAGTCCGTCGACTGGCCGGACTACGCCTCGCGCGGGTTCATGCTCGACGTGGGGCGGCGCTTCTTCACGCCCGAGTTCGTGCGCGACTACATCTCGATGATGAGCTGGTTCAAGCTCAACGAGTTCCAGATCCACCTCATGGACAACGAGATCAGCCCCGCGGGCGGGAACTGGGCCGACGCCCAGGCCGGGTTCCGCCTGAAGTCCGACAACCCCGCGTTCGCGGGGCTCGCGTCGACCGACGGCGCCTACGACCGGGCGGACTGGCAGTCCTTCGAGGACACCGCCGCGGCGCACGCCGTGACGATCATCCCGAGATCGAGGGCGGCCCACGCGCGCTCGGTCGTCCGGTGGAAGCCGGAGCTCGGCACGAACGGCGGGAACTCCGACCACCTGGACCTGAGCAAGCCCGAGGCGACGACCGTCATGAAGTCGATCTTCTCCGAGTTCGCGCCCTGGTTCGAGGGGCCCGACGTCCACATGGGCGTCGACGAGTACTACGCGTCGCCTGCCCTCTTCCGCGACTACTTCAACACCATGGCTGCCCACGTCCGCAGCCTCGGCAAGCATCCCGCGCCTGGGGCAGCTTCACCCAGATGCACGGCAACGCCGACGGCTACGACCGTGACGTCACGATCAACTCCTGGAACGGTGGCTGGTACTCGATCGAGTCGGCCTACGCCGACGGCTACCGGTTCCTCAACACCGACGACTCGACGCTCTACGTCGTGCCGTTCGCGAACTACTACCACGGCAACGGGCTCAACAACCAGTGGCTCTATTCGTCCTGGGCGCCCAACGTGACCGGGAACAAGACCGTGCCCGAGGGGCCGCGGACGGCGCGATGTTCGCGGTCTGGAACGACCTGGTGCACGCCGACTACACGCAGCAGGACGTGCACGGCCTGGTCGAGCTGTCCTTCCCGACGATCGCACAGAAGACCTGGGACGGTGGGACGCCCGAGCTCACGTTCGCGCAGTTCTCGGCCCTCACGCGCACGCTGGGCCTCGGTCCGGGCATCGAGGTGGTCGACTTCACGCGGGTGGCCAGCTCGCGGGCGAGCTGAGCCACGGCGCGACCGTGACCGCCTCGTCCTCGGACGAGGGCAACGGTCCCGAGAACCTCACCGACGGCCAGACGACGACACGCTGGAGCACCCGGTCCACCGCGCCCGCCACGCTCACCGTGGACCTGGGGTCGGTGCAGACGGTCGGCGCTGTCGAGGTCGACTGGACCGCGGCTGCGGCCTCGAGCTACACGGTCGAGGTCTCGGCCGACGGGTCCACCTGGACGCGGGCGTCCCGGCACCGCAACGCGACCGGACCAGGGATCGACCGCGCCACGTTCGACGCCCACGAGGCCCGGTTCGTGCGGTTGAGCTCGGTCGTCGGCGGTCCGGACGGGGTCGGTGCTTGGCGGCTGAGCGTCCTGGGTCGCCCCGATCTGGCTCTGGGTGCCGTCGCGACGGCCTCGGGCGTCGAGGCGGGCACGACCATGACGGCGGTCAACGTCGTCGACGGCGACCCGTCGACGCGCTGGTCGGCCGACTACAGCGCCCAGCCGTGGGTCCAGGTGGACCTCGGCACGGCTCGCACGGTCGACGAGGTCACGCTGCGGTGGGAGGCGGCGTCGGCGACCGCCTACCGCGTCGAGGTGTCGCAGGACGGCACGACCTGGTCGCCGCTCGCGACACGGACCGGGCTGGCCGGGGTGCTCGTACCGACGTCCTGACCGTGCCGGCGACCACCGCGCGGTACGTCAAGGTGACGACGACGGCCAAGAGCCTCAGCCCGTACCTGTCGCTCTACGACCTCGAGGTGCGCGGGCGGCGCCGACCGAGCGGCGCAGGTCACCGCGACCGCGACCGTGCGGTGCGTCGCCGGGCGGGCCCAGGTGTCGGTCGACGTCGTCAACGACGACGGGCGCCCGTCGACGTCGTCGTCACGACGCCGTACGGCAGCCGGAGCTTCTCCTCGCTCTCGCCCGAGAGGCGGGCTCACGCCGCCTTCGGCACGCGCAGCGTGAGTGTCGCGGCGGCACGGTCTCCGTCGACGTCGCCCCGGCGGGCTCGTCGGAGCCGGCGGAGTCCTTCGAGGTCTCGTTCGTCGGCGCCGACTGCGGCTGACGCGTCCTGAGGGATGATCCCGCGAGGGCCCGGCCTGCGCAGGCCGCCCTCGCGTCCTCGATGGCGATCGTGCCGAGGCCGTCCGCCAGCGCGGGACCGCTCTATGGACCGGTCCGGCTCTGCGACCATGTGCGGGTGCAGAACCGACGCAAGGCGACGGCGCGAGACGTCGTCCTGATCCTCCTGGCGATCGTCGCCCCCGTCCTCCTGATGCGTCAGCGGCGAGGAAGAGGGTGGATCGTCGACGACGTCACGACCGCCATGGTGCTGTTCGGTGTCGTGGGCCTCGTGGCCGCGCTGGGGTTGGCGATGAGGGTGCGCCGTGCCGATCCGCTCGTGAAGGACAGGGCCCTGTTCGTCCTCCTCGCGGTGTTCACGACGGTGGGCGTCGCGTTCGGGTCCTGGCGCACGTTCGACGAAGGGCTGACCGTGCCGACGGCTCTCGGCGTCCTTGCGGCGTCGTTGCGGTCGCGGTCCACGTGCGCCTCGCCCTCGAGGTCGGTCCGCGCGCTGCGTGACCCCTGCGCTCCTCTACGTCTTACGGACCACCTGAGGTCTGTGGCCGCGATGTTCGGGCTCGGTGGGCCTCGGACCGTAGGAATGGCGCCGTTTCCCACCCAACGTTGAGGGTTGACCTGAGCCTTCCGAAATGCCCGGACCCATGGTCGATAGTTGCGTGCATGACGAACTGTCGACCACGTATCGACCCCTGTCCAGGGGCGCGCGGAGCGAGTTGACACCCTCCGGGAGAGCGTGTACTGGAAGAGTTCGAACACCTGTTCGAATATCTTTCGAGCGTGCAGGAGGTGTCATGACCCTGGTCGACGACACCCTCCTGGAGGCCGACGACGCCATGGACCCCTCCCGTCCGCCGGGTCCACGCATGCCCAGCGGGCTCTGCTGGCCCGCTCGGTGCTGCGTCGCGCAGAGCTCTCGGCCCGGCGCGCGCCGGAGCGTGGGGAGGAGGCTCCTCCCCGTCCCGGACGAGCTGGCGGCCTGCTTCCCTTCGGGGCTTCCAGCGGGGACCGCCGTGGTGGTCGACGGCTCCACCTCGCTCCTGCTCGCCCTGCTGTCCGAGGCCTCGCGCACGGGGCCTGGACCGCGATGGTCGGGTTCCCCGGCTCGGGGTCCTCGCGGCCGCCGAGGCCGGGATAGACCTCGGACGCGTCGCGCTCGTCCCGTCCCCGGGTCCCGACGCCGCGGCAGCCGTCGCGGCTCTGCTCGACGGGATCGACGTCGTCGTGGTCGGCCCGCAGGCCGTGCTGACCGACGCCGACCGGCGCCGCCTGACCTCGCGCGCCCGTGAGCGCGGGAACCTCCTCGTCGCGGCGCAGCCTGGGCCGGGGCGCACGTCGTCCTCACGGTCCGCGAGGGCACGTGGTCGGGCATGGACCAGGGGCCGGGTACCTGCGCAGGCGCCGGCTGACGGTCCAGCGCGGCGGGCGATCCGGCGCCTCGCGAGGCATCGAGCGCCAGGTAGAGCTGCCGCTGCGCGGAGCGTCGTGAAGAACCCGCGCCAGGTCGAGAAGCCCCGCCCGGACTCCGGCTCGTCGGATGAGCGTCGAGGCCACGGCCACGCGCACAGCGGTCCTGTGGGTGCCGGACTGGCCGGTGATCGCCGCGATGGGCGCTGCCCAGATCCCCGCCCACGTGCCGACGGCCACGCACGACGGTCGCCGCGTCCTCGCGGTCTCGGCCACCGCCGGGCCCAGGGCGTGCGCCGGGGATGCGACGCCGTCGGGCGCAGGAGTGCTGTCCCGAGATCGAGCTCCTCGACGCGGACGACGCCCGCGACGCGCGCGAGTTCGAGCCCGTCGCCCTCGCCGCCGAGGCGGTCGTCGCGGGCATCGAGGTCGCGCGCCCGGCCTGCTGCTCCTGCCCTCGGGCGGCCCGCGCGCTACCACGGCACCGAGGACCGCCTGGCGCAGGTGCTCGTCGAGCGGGTCGCGCAGGACACGGGCCACGAGAGCCAGGTCGGTGTCGCGGACGGGATCCTGGCCGCGGTGCTGGGGCTCGGGCCTCGCTCGTCGTGCCCGCGGGGACCTCGCGCGCCTACCTCGCCCCACGGCCGCTGGGCGAGCTGGCGCACGTCGTCGTGGTGACCCCAGCCCGTCGCGCAGCTCGTCGACCTCCTGGGGCGGCTCGGGCTGCGGACCTTCGCGGACCTCGCAGCGCTGCCCGCGGCGAGTGTCCTGTCCCGCTTCGGCGACCTGGGCGCGTGGGCGCAGCAACTCGCCCTGGGGACGACCTGCGCCCGCCCGCATGGCGCCGCATCGAGGCCGACGTCGCCGTCGAGTGCGAGCTCGACCCGCCCGCCGAGCGCGTCGACGTCGCGACCTTCGCGGCCCGGCGCCTCGCGGAGGACCTGCACGCCCAGCTCGTCGAGCGGTCGTCGTCGTGCGGGCGGCTGCGCATCACGGCCCGCACCGAGGACGGGCGCGAGCTCGAGCGGACCTGGCGCTGCGACGACGGGGCCATGGGTGGGCTCACGGCGGCCCGGATCACCGACCGCGTGCGCTGGCAGCTCGAGGGGTGGCTCACGGCCTCGCGCGTCGCGCTGGGTCACCGGCACCGACAGGAGCAGCGCGGCCGGGGCGGGGGCGCGACCAGAGCGGCCAGGATGCTCAGGTCGCCTTCTCGGACCTGCCGGACCTGCCGGACCTGCCGGACCTCCCGGAGGACCGTCCCTCGCCGCTCGTGCGGCTCGCGATCGCCGCGGAAGAGGTGGTCGCCGCCGGCGTCGAGCAGCCGCGGCTGTGGGGTGCCTCGAGCGGCGAGGACGCCCGCGCGCAGCGTGCGCTGGGGCGCGTCCAGGGACTCCTGGGTGGGGACGGTGTGCTGAGCGTCGTCACGCAGGGCGGGCGCGACGTCCACGACCAGGTGCACCTCGCCCCTGGGGACGCGGCCCCGCGCCGCGGCGCGTGGACCTGCCGTGGCCGGGTCGGCTCCCCGAGCCCGCGCCGCCCTCGTGCTGGAGGTCCCGGAGGACGTCGTCGTCCTGGACGACGGCGGAGCACCGGTCCGCGTGGACGTGCGCCTCGCGATGAGCGCGCCGCCCGCGACCGTGCGGTGGCTCGTCCCACGGGCAGGGGCGAGCATGCGCGTGCTCGGCTGGGCAGGACCGTGGCCGCTCGCCGAACGCTGGTGGGCGAGACCCCGCGCCGCCGGGCGTACCTGCAGGTGCTCCTCGACGACGGACGTGGCGTGCTGCTCGCGAGCGCCCAGGGGCGCTGGACCGTGGAGGCCGTCTATGACTAGGGCGCCCGGACCAGGCACCCGCCCGGGCGCGGCGCCCCGTTACGCCGAGCTGCACGCACACTCCGCGTTCAGCTTCCTCGACGGCGCGAGCCACCCGAGGAGCTCGCGGCCGAGGCCGCACACCTGGGCTGTCCGCGCTCGCCGTGACGGACCACGACGGCCTGTACGGCGTGGTCCGCTTCGCGACCGCCGCGCGCGCGGTGTCCTTGCCGACCGTGTTCGGCGCCGAGCTGCACCTGCCCGTCGCACCCGTCCCCGGCGCGGCCCCGTCCTGGACCCGCCCACGGGCGTGCCCGACCCGCGCGCGTCCCATCTGCTCGTCCTGGCCCGCGGCCCGGACGGGTACCGCAACCTGTCGAGCGCGATCGCTACCGCGCACCTCGCGACGGGCACCAAGGGCGCGGCCGACTACCGGCTCGAACGGCTCGGCGAGCAGTCGGGCGGCCAGTGGCTCGTCCTCACCGGCTGCCGCAGGGCGCGGTGCGCTCCGCGCTGCTCACCGAGGGCCGGAGGCCGCTCGCCGCGAGCTCGACCGGCTCGTCCAGGTCTTCGGCCCGGACAACGTGGCCGTGGAGATCACCGACTCGGGCGACCCCGCGACAGCGACCTGTGCGACGCGCTCGCCGAGCTGGCCGACGCGGCGCGCCTGCCGCTCGTCGCGACCGGCAACGTCCACTACGCACGACCCGCGACGCGCCGCTCGCCGGGGCGCTCGCGGCGGTCCGCGCGCGCTCCTCGCTCGACGACATGGACGGCTGGCTGCCCGGCGCGCCCACCTCGCACCTGCGTTCGGCCGCCGAGATGGCGGACCGGCACCGCCGCCACCCGCAGGCCGTGGTCACCGCGGCGGAGCTCGGCGCCGAGTGCCAGTTCGACCTGCGGCTCGTCGCGCCGGAGCTGCCGCCGTACCCGGTGCCGGACGGGCACGACGAGAAGACGTGGCTGCGTGTGCTCGTGGAGCGCGGGGCCACCGACCGCTACGGCCCGCGGGAGGCCGAGCACGAGCCCGGGCGTGGAAGCAGATCGACCACGAGCTCGCGATCATCGAGCAGCTCGGCTTCCCGGGTACTTCCTCATCGTCTACGACCTCGTGGAGTTCTGCCGTGCCCGCGGGATCCTCGCCCAGGGCCGCGGCTCGGCCGCGAACTCGGCCGTCTGCTACGCGCTCGGGATCACGGCCGTCGACGCCGTCAAGCACGGCCTGCTGTTCGAACGCTTCCTCGCCCCCGAGCGCGACGGCCCCCGGACATCGACGTCGACATCGAGTCGGTGCGCCGCGAGGAGGTCATCCAGTACGTCTACGAGCGGTTCGGTCGCACGCACGCGGCGCAGGTCGCGAACGTCATCTCCTACCGGCCCAGGTCGGCGGTGCGTGACGCCGCGCGAGCCCTCGGGCACGACGTCGGGCAGCAGGACGCGTGGAGCAAGTCGATCGAGCGGTGGGGTCGCTGCGCGGACCGGACCCGTCGAGCCCGCGGACGACCGCAAGACCCGCGACCAGGCCATCGCCCGGCGCGAGGCGCACGGGGCACCGGGGGCGACCGGCAGTGCTGCCCCGGCCGCCCCGCTGCCCCGGCCGCCCCGCCGCCCCGGCCACTGGCGCCGCGCGCCGCGTCGTCACGCGCTCCGTCGTCACTCGCACCGCAGCCAAGGACGCGCGCATGGCCGAGGTCTGGGGACGGGCGAGCCGCGGCAGCGCCAGTCGCGCCGCCGTCCGGACCGGCCCCATGCCGGTCACCCGGACTGGACCCCGGACCTGTCGGGCCGTCTCGTCGACCCCTGGCCCACGACGACAACGACCGCCGGGACGACCCTCGCTGCGCTCCGACGACCCGCACGACGTCGTGCCCTCCCGTCGCCCGCCGTCTGCCGCGGAGGAGGGCGAGATCCCCGGCCCGGTCCTCGAGCTTGCCGAGCGCATGCTGAGACTTCCCCGGCACCTGGGCATCCACTCGGGCGGCATGGTCATGTGCGACCGACCCGTGATCGAGGTCTGCCCCGTGGAGTGGGCACGCATGGAGGGGCGCACGGTCCTGCAGTGGGACAAGGAGGACTGCGCGGACGCGGGGCTCGTGAAGTTCGACCTCCTGGGCCTGGGGATGCTCACCGCGATCCGGGTCGCGTTCGAGCTGATCGCCGAGCACGAGGACCTCGCCCTCGAGCTGCACTCGCTGCCCGACGAGGACCCCGCGGTCTACGACCTGCTGTGCGCGGCGGACACGGTCGGGTGTTCCAGGTCGAGTCGCGCGCCCAGATGGCGACGCTGCCGCGCCTGCAGCCGCGCACGTTCTACGACATCGTCATCGAGGTCGCGCTCATCCGTCCCGGCCCCATCCAGGGCGGCTCGGTGCACCCGTACATCAACCGGGCGCGCGGCCGGGAGAAGGTCACGTTCCTGCACCCGCTGCTCGAGAAGTCGCTCGCCAAGACCTTGGGCGTGCCCTGTTCCAGGAGCAGCTCATGCAGATGGCGATCGACGTCGCGGGCTTCAGCGCGGCCGAGGCCGACCAGCTGCGCCGCGCGATGGGTTCAAGCGGTCGGTCGAGCGCATGGAAGCGCTGCACGGGCGGCTCCTGGCGGGCATGGCCAAGAACGGGTGGCGCCGGACGTCGCCGAGCAGATCTACGACAAGCTCAAGGCCTTCGCGGACTTCGGGTTTCCCGAGTCGCACGCCTACTCGTTCGCGTACCTCGTGTACGCGAGCGCGTGGCTCAGGTGCACCACCCGGCCGCGTTCTACGCGGGCCTGCTCGCGGCGCAGCCCATGGGGTTCTACTCGCCGCAGTCGCTGGTCGCGGACGCGCGCCGCCGCGGGTGACGGCGTTGCGCCCGGACGTCAACGCGTCGGGCGTCAAGGCGGGCGTCGAGCGGCTGCCCGCTGCCCCGGCGAGCGGGCGCGGGGTGCGGTGCGCACCGGGCGGGGCGCCGTCGGGCGGGGACGTGCGGCCCGACGGCGCCGCGCCCTCGCGGTCCCGTCACCCGCGTTCTCCCGCACAGCCCGTGCCGCCCGACGGCGCCCACACCCTGACCTGTCCCTCGCCGTGCGCATGGGACTGGGCAGCGTGCGGGGTGGGAGACCCGGTCGCGGAGGCGATCGTCGTGGCGCGGGCCGCCGGTCCGTTCATGGACCTGCGCGACCTGGTGCGTCGCGTCGACCTGACCACGGTCCAGCTCGAGGCGCTCGCGACAGGCGGTGCGCTCGAGAGCCTGGGCGTTGCCCGGCGCGAGGCGCTGTGGGCCGCGGGGCGCTCGCCCAGGAAGGGCCGGACACGCTGCCAGGGGTCTCGGTGGGGGTCGAGGCGCCGACGCTGCCCGGTATGAGCGAGGTCGAGACCGCGGTCGCGGACGTGTGGCCACGGGCGTCTCGACCGACTCGTACCCGACCCAGTACGTGCGCCCCGGACTCCAGAAGGCTGGGGTGATCACGGTCGCGGAGGCATTCGCGCACGAGGCCGCCGCCGGGTCGCGGTCGGAGGAGTCGTGACCCACCGTCAGCGCCCGGGACGGCGGGGGCGTGACGTTCCTGTCGATCGAAGACGAGACGGGGCTGCTCAACGTCATCTGCACGCCGGGCCTGTGGCAGCGGTTCCGGAAGGTCGCGCGGTCGTCGCCCGCACTCGTGGTGCGGGGACGCCTCGAACGGGCCGACGGCGCCACGAACCTCCTCGCGGAGCACCTCGCCCCGCTGTCGCTGCGGGTGGCATCGCGGTCGCGGGACTTCCAGTAGGTGCCCACCGGGAGCCGTGGATCGCGACGGCGAGGAGTGGTAGCGCCTCGTGACCGGGCCTCGTGCCCCGACCTGCGCCGTCGAGATGCTGCTCGTTGTCGCCTGACCATGCTCCCGGGCGACAACGGCCAGCATCTCGATGGCGCGCGCTCAACCCGCGTATGGCTCAGCGTGCTGTGACGCGGGTTCGGGACCGAGAGATGCGGCCACCGGGGTTGTTGCGCCGGAAGATCCCCGATGGCCGCATCTCGTGCGACGGGATGCCACCTACCCCTGCTTGGCCCCGATCTCCAGGGCCCTGCCGTGGATCCCGCCCAGGGCATCAGCCCCGGCGAAGCCCTCCCAGACGGAGGCCGAGACCTCGAGCGAGGTCGCGAGCCCGAGCACGTAGTCGACGCCCCTCCTCGCCGACCGCCTCGAACCGCCACGGGCGCGGGCGAGGGCCCGGCCACGGCGGGAGCTTGGGGCGGCGCGGGGAGTCGGGCACCAGTCGTCGACGTCGATGTCGAAGCCGGCGTGCAGGTGGTGTGCCGTGAAGGCGAGCTGGACGAGTGCGGCGCCTGCGTGGAAGCCTGTGCGGATCCCGTCCGGCGGTCCGGGCGGCAGGGGCTGCGGGTTGAGGAAGACCTCGGCTCCTCGGGAGCCGGTGAAGGCCGTACGGGTTGCCCAGCAGGTCGAAGATCGCTGGGTGCCGTCGGCCGATGAGTGTCAGCGCGCTGGTCGTGAGTGCCATGGTGCCCCTCCTTCGGTCGTAGCGGGTGCGGACGCACCGCTACCTGAAGAGCCCGCCGCCGGGACCGGTGATGCACGGCCGGATCGTCAGACTAGTGCGCGCCGCATGGCGAAGTTCGTCAGCGAGACCCCGCGGAGCACGGGATGACGTTCCTCCACCACGACGAACCCGTGCTTCGAAGAAGGGGCGCGCCGTGAGGCTCGCATATGTCGTGAGCTCGACGGCCCCGTGCCCGCGGGCGATGCGCGTCACGTGCTCGAGCAGCGCCGTGGCGACGCCGCGACGGGTCACCGCGGGGTCGACGAACAGCATGTCGATGAAGCCGCGCTCGTCGACGTCGCTGAAGCCGAGGACCTCGTCCCCTCGACCGCGACCACTGTGGTGGTCTGCAGGCGCTTGACCGCCCAGACGTCGAGCGGGATGTCATCCGAGGCCCAGGCAGCGATCTGCTCGGGGAGTAGTCCTTGCTCGCCGTGACCCGCACCGCTCGAAGGAACACGCGGAGGGTCGCTTCCGCGTCGGACTCGTCGTAGGCACGCAGGATCATGGCGACGAGCCTAACCCTGGATCGAGGAGCCGTTCAGGAGCGTTCCTGGATGCCCGTGCGGCAGAGTGCAGCACTGCCGACCGCATGTGTTCTGGGCAGCACGGCACTGGTCCTCCTGATGGTCATGATGCGAGGCCCCTCCAGTCAGCGATCGCGACCGGTCCCGAGGATCGTGGTCGGTCTGCGAGCCGACGCCCTCCGAGGGGACGAGCCGTTGCGAGCGCCTGTGGCGCGGGTCACACTGGATTGGGCGTGAGGTTTCGGCCGCTGGCGGCACTCACTGGTGAACGTCGCAGACCGCCCGGCCCGGGTGGCCGTCCTGAGCATGAGGAGCCGACCATGAGCGAGCAGAACAACCCCGCCACAGGATCACCGGCCACGGGGTCCGCCTCCAGGCCTCGGGACGACAGTTCCGGACGTCCTTCGCGCGAGAGCACGGAGCACGGGTCGGCATTGGCGTCCGAGCATGGCACCACGACGATCGCGGACCAGGTCGTCGCCAAGATCGCGGGCATCGCGACCCGCAACGTCAAGGGTGTCTACGCGGTGGGCGGGGAGCGGCCAGGGCGTTCGGCGCCATCCGCGAGTACATCCCAGGTGGTGGCAGCGACACCACGACCGGAGTCAACGTCGAGGTCGGAGAGCGGCAGGCCGCCGTCGACCTGGACCTCGTCGCCGACTACGGCGTCTCGATCGCCGACCTGGCGCAGGCGGTCCGGCGTAGCGTCATCACCTCGATCGAACGGATGACAGGCCTCGAGGTCACCGAGGTCAACATCGACGTCAACGACGTCCACCTTCCCGGCGACGACACCGAGGCTAGCCCCGACCGACGCACCCAGCGCCAGCAGACCTCCTCCAGCGGTGAGGGCGAGGACGGTGGCGGGCGGGTCCGATGACCGCCTCTCCGCCGGAACCCACCGGTCTCGAGGACGACCTGGCGGACCAGGTCGTGGCAGCGGTGCTCGCTGTGCCAGGCGTCGTGCGGCTGCACGGCGGGGTGTTCGGCGAGGTCGCCACCTACCTGCCTGGTCGTGCCGTCACCGGGGTGCGGCTACGACCTGACGAGGCAGAGGTGCATCTGGTGGTCTCTGCCGAGCGCCCGATACCGGCAGTTGCTGCCGGCGTGCACGAGGCCGTGCGTGGGCTGGTCTCCGCACCGGTTCACGTGTTCGTCGAGGACGTCGAGTCCCCGCCGACCTCATCGCCCGCGCCCTGAACGGGTGCCGTCCTAGGAGAACAGATGTCTGTGTCCACGACTGGTCTACTCACCGGCCTCCTGCTGGCCATCGCCGCGATCCTCGGTGGTTTCGGGGTTCGTCCTCGCCGTCGCTCTCGGAGGCGTCGGATGGATCGTCGCGGCCCAGATCGAGGGTCGCATCGACCTCGCCGCCGTCTTCCGCGGCCGACGCCATGTCTGATCCATCTGCGTCCCACGTGGCGCCCGCCGACGACCGCCGCCCGCGCCTACGACGGATCTGGCTGACGTCCCTGATCGGGGAGAGCTGCGTGTTGCCGACCGGGTCGTCGACAAGGTCGCCCGTGCTGCTGTGCTCGGCGTCGTCGGCGTCGCGCCGGTCGCAGCCACCGCCGGGACGGTGGGGCGCGCCCTGGGTAGGACCTACCCCAGGTCGTGTGCACACGAGCCGGTGACCGTGCCCGCGTCGCCCTCGAGATCGCACTGGTCTGGCGGCCCCGGCCGCGCGCGTCGGGCACCAGGTGTGCGAGGCCGTGACGGACCAGCTCCTCGCCCTGGCCGGGGTGCACGTCGACGAGGTCCGCACGACCGTCGCTCGGATCGTCGACCCGTCCGACGTAGTCGGTTCACCCAAGGAGCAGCGAGTCCGATGAGCGCCACCGCACCACCCGTCCAGGCCATCCCGCACCGGCCACCTCACCTCGGGCCGGGCTCGCGCTGACCTCGTGGGCCTTCGTCCTGGCGATCGTCCTGCTGGCGGTCGCGGTGCTCGCCGGGCAGGCTTCGTACGTGGCCCTGCGCGGTGAAGGCACCAGCTGGTTCGCCTCGCTCGCGGACGCCATGGACGGCCTGCAGCCCGAGACGTGGGTTGGGGCGGTGGGAGTGGTGCTCGCCCTGCTCGGCCTCTGGTTGGTGTGGCAGGCAGTCCGCCCGCGTCCGCGGACCACCCGTCGGATCTCGGCCACGAGCGGCATCCACATGCGCTCGGCCGACATCGCCCGCTGGGTGAACGCGACCGCCCGCGACGTGCCCGGTGTCCTGGACACCAGCACGTCGGTCTCCGCACCGCGGTACAGGTCACGGTCCGCTCGACCGGCTCTGGGGACATCCTCGACGACGTCCGCGACGAGGTCTCCCACCAGCTCTCGGCGCTCGAGCAACCGCCGCGCCTGACCGTGCGACCTGGCGAAGGGCAAAAGTCATGAATCGCACCGTC
Organism: Oerskovia sp. M15; assembly: GCA_038070415.1. Taxonomy (GTDB): domain Bacteria; phylum Actinomycetota; class Actinomycetes; order Actinomycetales; family Cellulomonadaceae; genus Oerskovia. The sequence goes on along the minus strand of JAMYWF010000001.1, from coordinate 4,005,796 downwards.
TTGCGGCTCGACCGCGCCCTGCTCGCCCTCGCCGGCCTCGCGCTGATCGTCGTCGGCGTCACCGCCCTGCTCTGGACCACCGGAACCCTTGCGGAGCTCTTCGACGGTGTGCCTGACACGATCGACACGACCGCGACCCAGGATGCCGCTGCGCAGTCGTGGTGGCCGTACGCCACCGGTGCCGTGGCCGTTCTTCTCGCGGTCGTTGCCCTGTGGTGGATGCTCGCCCACCTGCCGCCCCGTTCCGTCTCTGAACAGGACCTGCCCGGCTCCACCCGCACCATGCGTCTGCGGATCTCCCGAGGCGCCGTGGCGACCGCGACCGCCCACGCGGCTCAGCAGATCCCCTCGGTTCAGCGAGCAACCGCCACTCTGCACGACGAAGGCCACGAGCTCGTCCTGAGCCTGGTCGTCACGGTCGACCCGGCGACCGACCTGCCGCCCTCGCCGCCCGGCTGGACCGCATCCTCGCAGATGCCGGGACCGTCCTGTCCGACGACAGGCTCCGCTCCCGCACCACGCTCAGGATCAAGAGCAGTCGCCGTCGTGACCGTACGGCGCGCGTCTCCTAGGTCCTCGTCGTCTGCGCCCGGGCCGCATCACTCGTCCGCGAGCGCCGTGATCTCGGAGCTGGTCAGCTGCTCGAACGGCGCGGCGTCGGGCGCCGCCGCGGTGAAGACGCCGCCCTCGGAGGCGAGATACGTGCCGGCTGACCCACCCAGCACGTAGTACATGCCCTCGAAGCCGTCCCCGGCGAACAGGAGGTACCTCTCGCCGGACGTAAGCGGGACGTCGCCTGCGGCCTGATAGGTGACGCCGTCGACGACCCCGCCGGACTGAAGGACGGTGACCTCCTGACCAGGGATCACCTCGCCCTGGTGCACGACGTCGACGCGGAGCGTGACAGCCGTCGCCACGACGCCGTCCTCGCTCTCGGTGGCCCTTATCTTCTCTTCCTCCGACAGCCCCAGCAGCGGGTTCTGCTCCGGGTGTCGCCCTCGTGTCGTGCAGCGAGGACAGTCGACTCCGTGTCCAGCACGGTTCCCTCGACGATGAGCGTGGCCTGCTCGACGAGGCTCGTCGTGTCGTACGAGGGATAGTCCGCCGTAAGGTGCACGGTCGATCCCTCGGAGGGGCCGTTCGTGGACGAGCACGCGCCGAGGGCGAGACCGATGGCGATGGCCCCGGTCAGGGCTGTTGGTCGGGGAGAGTGTGGGCGCATGGCACGGCTCCTTTCCGGAGCAGCTGGTCGACTCGTAGGCGTCGGAGGTGGTCGGCACCTGGAAGATATCGCGGTTCGGCCAGTGAGCGGCCCGGACGGTCGTGGCACCGGCGAACGCACCCGGACGCTCCGGCGGTCTGTCAGCGACCTCGCGTCACGACGTTGACGAGCCGCGGCGCCCGCACCACGACGCGCTCCACCTCGCGGTCGCCCACCGCGCGCCGGACCGCCTCGCGCCCGAGCGCGACCGATCGCAGCTCGTCCTCGGCGACCTGCCCGGACACGGTGACCCGGTCCCGCACCCGTCCGTCGACCTGCACCACCGCCTCCACGCTGGACTCCGACAGCAGCGAGGGATCAGCCGACGGCCAGCCGCCGTCGCGACCGAGGGCTCGTGCCCCAGCGCTGCCCACATCTCCTCGGCCGTGTACGGAGCGAACAGGCTCAGGATGATCGCGAGGCTCTCGGCGGCCTCGCGCACCGCAGGGTCACCGGCCCCGGCCCGGCGTCGATCGCCCGTCGCGCGGTCCGCGTCAGCTCCATGACGCGCGCCACGGCCACGTTGAACCGCGAGGCGTCCAGCAGCCCGGTGACCTCGCGGACCGTCCGGTGGGTCGCGCCGCAGCGCGACGTCGCCGCCCGCAGCCGCCGGCGACGACGTCGACCACGAACCGGCCGCCACCGGGCTGGTCACGTCCTGCGCGACGCGCAGCACCCGCCCAGGAACTTCTGCATGCTCCTGGGCGACAGGTCCGACCAGTCGATGTCCTCCTCGGGGACCGGCGAAGACCATGGTCAGCCGGACAGCGTCGACGCCGAACGTGTCGAGCTGGGCGCCCAGGTCCACCCGTTGCCGAGCGACTTGCTCATGGCCTTGCCCTGGTTGACGACCTGGCCCTGGTTCAGCAGCGTGGCGAACGGCTCGACGACGTCGACCAAACCCATGTCGTGCAGCACCTTGGTGACGAACCGGCTGTAGAGCAGGTGCAGGATCGCGTGCTCGACGCCCCCGACGTACTGCGCCACGGGCATCCACCGGCGCACGGCCTCGGGTCGAACGGCCCGTCCGCGTACCCGGGCGAGCAGTAGCGCAGGAAGTACCAGGAAGAGTCGACGAACGTGTCCAGGGTGTCGGTGTCCCGCCGGGCTTCGCGTCCGCACCGCGGGCAGGGTGCGCACCCAGTCCTCGGCCCCGGCCAGCGGGGACACGCCGCGCGGTGCGAGCGCCTCGCCCCGCAGGTCGGGCAGGCGCACGGGCAGCTCGTCGTCGGGCACGGGAACCTCCCGCACGTCGTGCAGTGGACGATCGGGACAGGGGCTCCCCAGTAGCGCTGGCGCGAGACCAACCAGTCGCGCAATCGGAACACGACCTGGGGCCGCCGCGCTCACGCGCCGACAACCACGCCACGGTACGTGCGGCCGCCTCGCGGGTTCCAGCCCGTCGAGCGTCAGCCCGCCTCCGTCCGAGTGCCCGACGACGTCGCGCACCTCCGACGGGCCGTCGCCCTCGACCGTGGTCAGGACCTGGCGGACCGGCAGGTCGTAGCGCTCGGCGAACGCCCGGTCGCGCTCGTCGTGGGCCGGGACCCCATGACGATCCCGGAGGCGTACCCGGGCAGCACGTAGTCCGAAGCCCAGACGGGGAGCAGCTCGCCGGTCGCAGGGTGCTTCACGGAGGTGCCCAGGAAGACGCCGGACTTCTCCCGCGAGACGTTCTGCCGTTCGACGTCGGTCAGGGCGCGGCTCGCCACGCGACACGCGGCGAGCGCCTCGGAACGGTCGGGCGCGCACAGTTCGAGGGCCACGGCGGCGTCGGGAGCCACGACCAGGAACGTCACGCCGAACAGGGTCTCGGGTCGCGTGGTGAATGCCGATACCGTTCGCCCGGTCGTTGCACCGTCCGCCCCGGAGATCACCTCGAAGTCGATCCGCGCTCCTTCGCTGCGACCGATCCAGTGGCGTTGCATCGCCAGGACGCGCTCGGGCCAGCGCCCGGCCAGGGCATCCATGTCGTCGACCAGTCGATCGGCGTAGTCGGTGATCCGCACGAACCACTGCGTCAGATCACGGTGGACGACCGGTGTGCCGCACCGCTCGCACGCGCCGCCCACGACCTGCTCGTTCGCGAGCACGGTTCCGTCCTGTGGGCACCAGTTGACCGTGGCCGTCGCGCGGTAGGCGAGCCCACGCTCGACCAGGCGCACGAAGAGCCACTGCGTCCAGCGCATGAACTCGGGGTCGGAGGTCTGCAGGCGCCGCGTCCAGTCGAAGGACACCCCGTAGCGCCGGATCGAGCGGGCCTGGGTCGCGATGTTGGCCTCGGTGAAGGCCGCAGGATTCTCGTCACGGCGGATCGCGGCATTCTCTGCCGGCAGCCCGAACGAGTCCCACCCGATGGGGTTCAGGACGTCGTACCCGAGCTGACGCCAGTAGCGGGCGACGACGTCCTCCAGGGCGAACACCTCGGCGTGACCCATGTGCAGGTCACCCGACGGGTACGGGAACATCGTCAGCAGATACCGGCGCTCGGCCGACCCGTCGTCGCGGGCACGAAAGACCCCGAGCGACTCCCAGACCTCCTGCCAGCGGGCCTCGATCTGCGCGGTCTGCGTCACGCGGTCGGCGCTCTCGGTCGCGTCAGTTGTTCCCGGGTCCTGCGTCATGGCGTCTCCTCAGCGGTGCTCCGTCCTGTGCCTGGGCACAAAAGCCCCTCGGGGTACGAGGGCGGCCGCGCTGATCGTGCCCTGTCAGCGCGGCGAGATAAGGAGGAGGCTCAGCATGCCGGGGAGCCTAGCAGCCGGTAGGGGTCATGCCAACGGGTCGACCGGCACGACCACGCAGATCTGGAACGTGTCCCGGCCGCGGCGCAGCAGGTACCGAAAGCTTCGGTGTCGGCCTCGCCGCCCACTCGTCGCGGTAGCTCCACCGCACGTCGGCCCATACGAGTCCTGCGCTCGTGGTTCCCACCGAGCGGATCTGCGCGACCGCTCCGACCAGCCCGCGCTCACGGTATCCCTCGGCCGCGCCACGGAAGGACTCGCGCACCACCTCGGCGTCGCTGATGAGCAGCGAGGCCTCATCCGTCACGACGAGGGCCGGGAACGCGTAGCTCGCGGCGATCGCGTCGAGGTCGCCCGCCGCGAGCGCGACGCCGTAGGAGTTGAGGAAGGTCTGGACGTCGTCGTGGTCGTAGGCGGTCGCGTCGCCAGCGGGTGCGGTCATCCCCTCACGGTAGGCCGCGCGCGCTCACCCGGCACGAGGGGCCCTCACCAGGCGCGGGCGATGAGGTCGGCGAAGAGCTCTCCTCGTCCACGTCGAGCCCCGCGACCGGAACCACACGCACATGGTCCGGCAGTCCCGCAGGAGAAGCTCGGTGCCGTGCGGGTTCGCGACGAGGTCGAGCACCTGCGGCAGGTCGATGATGACGATCCGTTCGCCCTGGGCCAGGACGTTGTAGGGGAGAGGTCGCCGTGCGCGTAGCCGTGGGCGGCCAGGACCCTCATCCCGCCGCGGAGCTGGTCCCAGTAGGCCTCGACCGTGGCGAGGTCCGGCGCACCTGCGCGAGGCGCGGGCCGCGACCCGCGTCGCGGGCGACCCGTCGATCTCGCCGGTGCTCGACCGCTCACCGATGAACTCCATGAGGATCTCCGTGCCGTCGATCTGCACGGGTAGGGGACCGGCGCGCCGGCGGACCAGAGCAGCGACAGGGCCGCGAACTCCGCGTTCGCCCACTGCGCGGCCGCGACCTCTCGGCCGTAGGAGGTCTTGCGCGCGATCGCGCGCTGGTCGCGCGAGCGCCGGACCTGACGGCCCTCGACGTACGCGGTGTCGCGGTGGAAGGTGCGGTGCTCCGAGCTGCGGTACCGCTTGGCAGCGAGCAGGGAGAACTGGTCGGGCTCGTCGGGGACGGCCCGTTCGAGCAGGAAGACGTCCGCCTCCTTGCCGGTCTTGAGGACACCGAGGTCGGTGTCGACCGCGGCGTCTGCGGTGACGACCCACTCGGGTCGGGGTTCGGGGCCGCGCATGCCCTTCTCGACGCTGGACCACGTGGACCAGCGCTGGTCGGGGTCGGGGTTCTGAGAGAGGTCGCTGTCGAAGGCGTCGAACGCGTCGAAGCCGGTGAAGCGAGGGAGGTCAGGACGGTCGATGTGCTCGTGCACGGTGGGGCTCCTCGGGTGAGGTGAGGAGCCGGGCGTCAGAGGCCGGTGCTCCTCGGGAAGGTGGAGGCATGGGTGAGAACGGCAACGGTCATCACGGCACCTCCTCCTTCTCGCAGCCCGAGGCTGCGTGCTGCGCGCCGGACCTTCTCCGGCGGACGTCGCCCACCCTCGCACAGGGGCGCGAGGGCAGGCAACGGATTATCTGGTCAGCCTCCGAAGGCCGACACGAGCAGCGTGTACGTGCCGCTCGTGTCGAAGCCCATCTGGGTCAGCAGCGACCACACCACGCCGACCACGGCGTACGCGCTGATCGGGATCAGCAGGAGCCACTCGCGCACGGACCCGGCGTTGCCCAGGATCGGCAGGGCGAAGTTCCCGCCCGGGCGCCAGATGTCGTTGAGCACGTTGGTGCGTCGTACCCAGCGCGGGGCCTTGAACGTGATGGGCCACAGCAGCGGGCAGCCACCCGTGGTGAGGATGTCGCCGATGATGTGGACCGTGACTCCCAGCCCGACCGCCACGGGGAGCCAGTTCCACTCCTCGGGGCGAGCATCGCGATGAGGACGGCGAGGGTCACCGACCCGATCCATGGCCCGAGCTTGCCGCCGCGCGTGAGCTTGAGGGCCTTGAGCGCGAAAGCGACGAGCAGGATCGCGACGACGCCCGCCCCGACCGCCACGGTCCCGAACGTGCCCGACTCGACCGTCACGAGTCCCGCGAGCCAGGCGAGCGCGGTGAAGACCGCGATCCCGAGGATCGAGTGCGTACCGCGGCGGTGACCGCCCGAGATGGTCTCGACGACCTTCACCACCCCTCGGAGACCGGGGCAGCGAGTTCGCGATGGTGCCCGAGTGGTGGTCCGCGTCGGGGAGCAGGGCAGCGCCCGCGCAGACGATCGCACCGGTGATGACGCCCACGTCGGAGACCGGGTAGATGCCGAGCGTGTACGGGGCGGTCGAGGTGACCGCCACCCATGCGGCCGCGCCGCAGGCGGCGTGGTGGCCACCCATCATGATGCTTTTGTCCCGTCAGTCGTATTCGTCCCGCACGAGCGGTTCGCGCGGTCTGTCCGGCGCGCCAGCACACCCTACCCGGAGGGAAGACACCCGACCTCACGTTCTGTCGGACCCGGGCGTCTACAGTGCATGAGACACGCCAACGACACCCGCGACACGACCCGGACAGGAGCCGCCGTGCTGGATCCGCTGGACCGGTCGGTGCGCCACGCGATCATCGACTCGCCCGTGGGTGATCTCACGGCCGTCGGCACGTCGGACGGGCTCCGTGCCCTCTACTTCGACGCCCACAAGCGCCGACCCACGGGCGAGACCTTCGGTGAACGCGACGACGACGCGTTCGAAGAGGTCCGCGTCCAGATCGGCGAGTACTTCGCGTGCTCGCGCCGCGAGTTCGACCTGGATCTTGCACCCTCGGGGACGGCTTCCAGAGGAAGGTCTGGGCGCTGCTCGCCCAGATCCCCTACGGCGAGACACGCTCCTACGGGGACCTCGCCCTCGCGCTGGGGACAAGAACCTGGCCCGCGCTGTCGGGGCGGCCAACGGTCAGAACCCGCTGAGCATCGTCGTGCCGTGCCACCGCGTGGTCGGCGCCGACGGCAGCCTGACCGGGTACGCGGGCGGGCTCGAGCGCAAGCGGTTCCTCCTCGCGCTCGAGGAGTCGGACGAGGCCCGCGCGAGCAGGCTCTTCTGATGACGCCTCCCGTCCCCTGGCGGACCTCACCTCACGTTCCACGCCCGGGGACGTCTACGCGTCGTGAAGCCCTTCGAGCACGTCGTCGCCGAGCACGGTGCCACGGTACTGCGGGTGTGCCGTGCGGTCCTCGGACCCGTGGATGCCGAGGATGCCTGGTCCGAGACGTTCCTGTCGGCGCTCACGGCCTACCCGCGGCTGGGCGAGGGTGCCAACGTCGAGGCGTGGCTCGTGACGATCGCGCACCGCAAGGCCATCGACGTCACGCGCGCCCGCGCCCGCGCACCTCTCGCGGTGCCCGACGTCGTCGAGCTCACGCACCGCCCCAGCCAGGACGGTCTCCCCGAGCGTCGCATCGACCAGAGCGACGACGACCTCTGGCGGGCGCTCGCGGAGCTGCCGCCCAAGCAGCGCCAGGCCGTGGCCTACCACCACGTCGCCGCCTGCCCTACCGGGAGGTCGCCGCCATCCTCGGCGGTTCGGCCGACGCGGCCCGCCGTGCCGCCTCCGACGGCATGGCGACCCTCCGGCGCACCTATCCGCCCGTCCCCGCCTCGAAGGGAAGTGCCTCGTGAGCGACACCACGCCCCGCACCACCGACCTGCTCGCGGCCCTCGACCGCGGCATCGCACCGGCCGACGACTCCCACGACGTCCTTGACCGGCTGCACGAGCGACTCGCGGCGGACGCTGCGTCGTCGGGCCTGCTGGACGTCGCCTACCGCACCCTCGACACCCCGTGGGACGCTCCTGCTCGCCGCGACCGACGCGGGCGTCGTGCGCGTCGCGTTCGACGTCGAGGGCACGACGCCGTCCTCGACCGCATCGCCCGCACCGTGAGCCCTCGCGTCCTGCGCGCGCCGGCGCGTCTCGACCGGCTCGCGACCGAGATCGACGAGTACTTCGCGGGCGAGCGTCGGTCGTTCGACCTGCCGCTCGACCTGACCATGGCCTCGGGGCCCTTCCGTCGCGAGGTGCTGACACACCTGCGCGACATCGGCTACGGCCGCACCGAGACCTACGCCCAGGTCGCCGTGGCCGCGGGCAGCCCGCGGGCCGTGCGGGCCGTGGGGACGGCGTGCGCCAAGAATCCGCTGCCGCTCGTGGTCCCCTGCCACCGGGTCGTGCGCTCGGACGGGTCGTCGGGCAGCTACGCGGGCGGTGCGGAGGCCAAGCGCCTCCTGCTCGCCCTGGAGAGAGCGGCATGACCGCCCTGCCCGACGGCGTCGCGCCCGCCCCGGAGCGCGACGCACCGGGGAGGCGGCCGGAAATGGAACCGGCACCTGCCGGTCGTCCAGCCGTTCGACGCGGGCTCCGCGCTCGCGACGCTCGTCGCGCACGCGGTGCCCGGCGTCGACAGGGTGGACGTGGGCGGCGCGAGGTGACACGGCTCGTGGAGACGGCCGCGGGCATCTCGGCCGTGACGGTGCGGCTCACGGCGCAGGCCCTCGAGGTGCGGGGCAGCGGACCGGACGCCGACGAGATCTGCGCACTGGTCGCCCGCTGGTTCGACGCCGACGCGGACATGGCGACCGTGCACGCCGTCCTCGGCGCCGACCCGCTGCTCGCCCGCTGCTCGCGGCCCGCCCGGGCTGCGCGTCGTCGGGCACCCGTCAGGATTCGAGGCCGCGATCACGACCGTCCTCGGCCAGCAGGTCTCGCTCGCCGCGTGCCGGACGTTCGCTGGCGCCTCGCGGCCGCGTACGGCCGCGAGGCGGACGCCGGTGACCCGGGGCTCTCCGGCTGTTCCCACACCGGCCGCCCTGGCGGGCGCGTCGGCGGCGAGCTGCAGAACGCCGTCGGGATCACGGGCGCCCGGACCCGCACGCTGCTCGCTCTCGCCGCCGACTGCGCGGACGGGCTGACGCTCGGACCCACCGTCGCGGGCGACCTCGCGGCGCTCGCGGATACCCGGCGCGGCTGCTCGCCCTGCCGGGGATCGGGCCGTGGACCGTCGACTACCTGTCGGTCAAGGTCCTGGGGACCGTGACGGGTTCGTGCCCGGCGACCTGGTGCTGCGCAAGGCCCTCGGCGGGATCGACGCGCGCGCCGCCGCGCACCGCGGAGGCGTGGTCTCCCGTGCGGGCCTACGCGCTGTTCCACCTCTGGACGCACACGGCCTACTGACGAGGTCTTGCGTCCGGAGCCATACTGGAGGAAGTCCGACGACCCTTCGGAGGGAAGACTCATGAGCACCACGACGCACCTCGCGCCCACCGAACCTACCGAGCCCACCGAGCCCCGCGTGGCCGACATCGCACCCGACCCGGACGATGTCCGCGAGCAGATCCAGGCCGGTGTCCTGCTGGCCAACGGCCGACTCGCGGGCGCAGGTTCGCCTCGCTCGCCGAGGCCGAGGCCTGGGCGCGACCCGAGTACGGCGACCAGGTCGTCGAGTTCAACCCGGTCTGCGACTGCGCGGTCTGATCTGCCGCTGAGGGTCGCTGCTGCCCGGGAGCTCGTAGTAGTCGTGGTGCCGCTCACGCCCTCGAGCAGGGACGCCGCGGCGGACACGAAGGACGAGCGGACGCAGCGCCGTCTCCGGCGAGAACACCGGCGCAGTCCGGAGGCGCCCGATCTCAGGTGAGGGCCCGGGCGCGTCCCCGGCGTGTCCGGCGGCAAACTGCTGTCCTCGACGAGCGACCCGCGGATATCGTGGATCGATGGCATCGGTCAAGCAGTTCCAGGTCACCTTCGACTGTGCGGATCCCGAGCGCGTCGCCCGCTTCTGGTGCGAGGTGCTGGGGTACGTGGTCCCGCCGCCACCTGAGGGATTCGCCACGTGGGATGACTTCGCCGGCTCTCTGCTGCCTGCGGACCGGGGGCCGCGTTCGTCTGCCAGGACCCCACGGGCGTTGGCCCGCGCCTGTACTTCCAGCGTGTCCCCGAGGGCAAGGTCGTCAAGAACCGCGTGCACCTCGACGTGCGGGCCGGTACGGGGCTCGTCGGCGCCGAGCGCCTCGCGACGCTCGAGGCCGAGTGCGCACGGCTGGTCGCGCTGGGCGCGACCCGGGTGCGCCTGCTCCCGGCCGACGACGACGAGGAGTCCTGCATCGTGATGCAGGACGTGGAGGGCAACGAGTTCTGCCTCGACTGAGCCGGTGCGCGGTCGCCGCGTCCTACGGGCCCGCCTCAGTCGAAGTTCGGGTCCCCGTTGACGTTGAACGTCACCGCGACCCAGGGAACACCCAGGTGAACAGCACGTACACGGCTGCAGCCAGCAGGACCAGCGTCTGCAGGACCCGCCAGAAGAGGTTGCCCGGCAGGTGCCGGAAGATCCACCCGTACATCACTGCACTCCTGGGTCGTTGAGGACTTGCTCGGGCATCCCGTCGGCGCGGTCCATCCAGCCGACGAACTTGGCATAGGTGATCCAGCGGTGGGAGTTGCCGAACTCGCCGAGGGTGGGGAGTGGCACGTCGTGAGGGTCAGGAGCCGCTCGGTGGGCTCGACCCCGGCTGGTTCGGCACGGGGGCGATGACGTCGATCTGGCTCGGGAGCACGACCTCGTGGCCCGTGACCTCGTACACGTACCAGGTCGTGGCGGTCTCGACGATGACCTGATCGCCCGGGACCAGCTCGTTGACGAACCGGAACGAGTTGCCGTACGTGCGCCGGTGCCCGGCGAGCGCGAAGTTGCCGACCTCGCCGACCTGCTGGGTCTGCGTGTAGTGACCGGCGACGGCCTTGTTGAGCAGCGCGGTCGTGGTGCCCTGGACGATCGGCATGGTGTTGTTGGTCTTGCCGTACCACCTCGGGACGACGAGGACGCCGATGGTCTCGCCCTCCGCAGCCGCCTCCGGGACGGGCGGGTCGTCGGTTCGGAGCTCGGCCACCACCTCGGGGACTCGGGGAGAGTCTCCTGGAAGTCCGTCATGATCGTCTCGGCGGCCTGGCTCGACTGAACGGTGGTCCACCACAGCTGCCACACGACGAACAGGCCGAAGATCACTCCCAGGGTGATGAGCAGCTCACCCAGCACGCCGAACGCAACAGAGACCGCCCCGCCGCCGCTGTTCCTGCCCCGCGACCGGTTGCTGGTGTGCCTCACGTGCCCTCTTCCCAGGTGGTGGCGACCGCTGCGCGGATCGAGATCACAGCCTAGTCGGTCCGGTTCGTGCGGTGCGGTGCGGTGCGGTGCCAGGAGGGTGGGAAGGCCCCGAGCACACCCGCCTGCGGAACCCGGCACGCGCCACGTCCACGCTCTCCACATCCCTCCCGAGTGCGCATGTGAAAACATTCACATGCAAGGTAGGGTGGACGCAAAGCCGAAGCAAAGCCTCGGCGTGCCGCTCGGCTCGTGGCTCGTGCCACACCCGCAACGCGGCGGGACCGCTCGCGAACCTCGACAGAGGTGTGCGAGACATCCCCGCGACAGCAGCCCTCGCGTCGCGCACTCGTACATCTGACTGAGGAGGAACCTTGCCCCCGCCACTTCGCTCCTGCCCGTGCGCCGGCGTCATCAGGCGATCGCCGCCTGCGGCGCACTCGTCCTGGCCGCCTCCGTGCTGGGTGCGGGCGCACCGCCCGCCCAGGCGGGTGACACAGCGACGGACGACACCGCCATCACCGGTTCGGGTGTCCCGGTCACTGTCGACGTGCTGGCGAACGACCAGGTCGCCGGGGACGTGGCCTCGGTGGAGATCGGGACCGTCATCGGGGTTGACGCCAGCACCGTCGACGTCGGGGACGATTTCCGCATCACCTTTGCCAACAACAACCCGGACTACCCGAACTCGTCCACTGCGCGCGTCTTCAAGACCGCGGACTTCACCGTGCCGTACACGGTCACGGACACGGACGGAGCCACCACCAGCGCCACCCTGACGGTCACCGTGGCGGGCAAGCCGGTGAGCCCGATGTTCAGCTCGTGGATCCTCAACGACCCGAGCACGGGCGTCAAGGCGGTCACGAACCTCAACCAGCTCTATCTGAAGACCTATCCGCAGACCACCGACATCAACAAGAGCGCCATCCCGGGCTACGGAGTCACCGTCACCGGTCTGGTCGACGCGGAACACGCGACGGCCGTCCCGGTGCCCGGCGGTATCGAGCTGCAAGCGAGCCCGCGGGACTACATCGGCAACGACGTCGTCACCCTGGAGCTCACCGACATGTGGGATCGCAGCGTGCAGCACAAGGCGGGCGTGAGCTGGGTCGAGAGGGCCGCCGTCGCCAAGCTGCGCACCAAGGTCGGTGTCGGCCAGAGCGCCCACGTCGACCTTCGGGAGATCGTGGCTGGCACCAGCTTCGCGAACTTCACCAACGGCTACTCTCGTCGACGATCAACAAGTGGCGCGGTACCTTCACCACCGGTGCGCACGCACAGGACATCATCGTCACGCCCAGCGCGGGCTTCGTCGGGACCGCGAACGGCTCCGTGGTACGCGGTTCACCTGGGCCTACACCCTGGTGAACCCGTGGAAGTTCAGCGGCTCCCAGGGTCCCGCCACCAATGCCATGTACAACACCATGTACATCGACGTCCAGGCACCGCCGGTCGCCGCGGACGTCGCGGTGTCGACGACCGCCGGGAAGGCAGTGGGTCTCGACCTGTTTGCCCCGGCCACGCTGCCCTGGCCCGCCTCGACCTTCGAGCTTCGCGAAGAGCCCCAGCACGGCACGGTCACGGTGACGGGCGACGGCCAGGTCGGCTACACGCCCGACGAGGGTTCCCGGCCGCCGAGGCGCTCGCGGAGACGGACTCCTTCACGTACGCCTGGATCGACGACCTGGGCCAGGAGTCGGAGGCGCGCGCCACCGTCACCGTCCGCAACCTGCCCACCCTGGCCGACCACGCGCTGACGACACCCGCAGGCGTCCCCGTGGACGTCGGTCTCCTGGAAGGTGCCTTCGGCGACGGCGTGACGATCACGGGCGTGGGAGCGCGGCCAGCGGCACGGTCGCGCTGAGCGACTCCACGGCCACGTATCTCCCCGAGGCCGACTTCGTGGGCGACGACCTGTTCTTCTACCAGGGTGTCGACGTCCACGGGGAGCCTGTGCAAGGCACCGTGCAGATCAGGGTGCTCGCAGCGCCGTCGATCCTCGACCAGCACCACCGGACGCCGCGCAACATGGCGGTCGGCTTCGAGCCGATCCTTCCCGCCCTCGACACCGGCTACCAGTCGGAGCTGGAGCTCCACGCGGTCGGTACACCCGAGCACGGCACCGTCCTGCCGGGCGACGACGGCACGCTCGTCTACGTCCCGGACTTCGGCTACCTGGGCATGGACCACCTGACCGTGCAGGCCCGCGACACCTGGGGTCGGACGGCCGCGGCGATGGTGACCATCGAGGTCTATGGCGAGCTCGACCCGACGCCGCCTCCCGGGCCCGACGAAACTCTCCCCGTCGAGGAGCCGGTCCCGAGCCCGAGTGGCGACCTGCCGGACGTGCCAGTTGTCGACCTGCCGGAAGTGCCAGGAAGCGTGCCGGCAGCCAGGAGCCTGCAGGACGCGCCGAGCGCGACCCCGGCCTTCCCGGAGCAGCGGGCCGTGCCGGGCAGCGCGCTGGCGTCCACGGGCGCGTCGGTGGCCGCGATGCTCGTGACTGGGGTGCTGGTTCTCAGCGCAGGAGTGGCGGCGTGCTCGTGCGGAGCCGCGGACGCTCTGCCTGACGCCGTTCCGCACAACGCAGCTGGGCCTGTGGTGGGTGCCCACCACAGGCCCAGCTCGTGTCTGCGACGACCGACCTGAGTCGTGTCGCTCGTCTGTGTCCGGAGGGGACTTGAACCCCACGCCCGTTAAAGGGCACTAGCACCTCAAGCTAGCGCGTCTGCCATTCCGCCACCCGGACGGGTGTCCTGCTACCAGTATCGCTACCGGGCCTCGCACAGCGAAGCGGACCGAGGTCTCCTCGATCCGCTTCGCGGTTCGCTGTCTCAACGAGTGTCCGGAGGGGACTTGAACCCCACGCCCGTTAAAGGGCACTAGCACCTCAAGCTAGCGCGTCTGCCATTCCGCCACCCGGACAGGTGTCAGGTCCGGCAGCCCGCCGGGGCCTTGCGGGGAAAACATAACACGTTCCGGGCGCCAAGCGTGCATCGGGTCCGTGGTGCAGACTGGGGAGCATCCCTGGTCTCCGGGCACCGGTCGGTGCAGGTCAGGGCAGTTTCACCGTCGGAACGACATCGGATGGGGTGCTCGTGGCTGAGGACAAGGACGCACGGCCGGACGACGTCTCGTCGTCGACCATGGGGAGCGGGAGTGATCGCCCGTCGGCGTCGGTCAAGCACCTGGCCGGAGCGAGTCCCGCGGCTCGCAGGTGGCGGGCGCCCGGCGCAACCCTCCGTCGTGGGGTACGACGACACGGTGCCGGCCTGGCTGCGCACGAGTGCGGGCTGGTCCTGGCGTCTTCTGCTGCTGGTCGCGGTGGTCGGGGTCGTCTTCTTCGCGACCGCCCAGGTGCAGATCGTCTTCATCGCGGTCTTCCTCGCGCTGGTCATCACGTCGGTCCTGCGCCCGGTGACCGACTGGTACGCGAAGATCATGCCGCGCGGTCTCGCGACCGCTCTCGCCCTGCTCTCGGCCTTCCTGGTGCTGGGCGGGCTGCTGACGTACGTCATCACGTCGGTCGCAGGCCAGTGGGACAAGCTGGCCGGCCAGTTCAACAGTGGCATCGGGAAGATCTTCGACTTCCTGGAGCACGGGCCGCTGCCCGTGACCATCACCTCCGCGGACGTCGAGACCTGGATCGACAACGGTCGCCAGTGGCTCACCGAGCACAGCGGCGACATCGTGAGCCAGGCAGCGGCGAGCGCGGGCTCGGTGTTCGAGGCCTTCGCGGTGCTCGCCCTCGGGATCTTCTGCACCATCTTCTTCCTGGCCCGCGGCAAGGAGATGTGGACCTGGTTCCTCAACCAGCTCCCTGCACGCTCGCGCGAGACGTGGACGCTGGTCGGCGGGGCGGGCTGGTACACCTTCTCGGGCTACGCACGCGGGACCGTCATCATCGCTCTGGCGGACGGGATCCTCGCCGCGATCGTCCTCGTGATCCTCGGTGTACCGCTCGCCGCGCCGCTCGCGGTGCTGGTCTTCATCGGCGCGTTCATCCCGCTGATCGGCGCCCCTGCGGCCATGGTCGTCGCCATGGTCGTCGCCCTGGCCGCCAACGGGTGGTGAACGCCGCGCTCGTCGGCATCTTCATCGCGCTCATCGGCCAGTTCGAGGGACACATCCTGCAGCCCCTCGTGATGGGCAAGCAGGTCTCGCTGCACCCCGTCGTGGTCGCGCTGGCCGTCACGGCCGGAACCTTCATCGCGGGGATCCTCGGGGCCGTCGTCTCCGTCCCGCTGATCGCGGTGGCCTGGGCGGTCTTCAGCAAGCTCCGTCGCAAGGACCCGCCCATGGAGGAGGAGATCCCCACGGCCAAGGAGATCGCGCTCGCAGGTCGTGAGAGCGTCTCGAACGCGAGGACGAGCGGCAAGGAGGCGTCCGCGGACGCCTAGGGTGCGTGGCGTCGTCGAGCAGGTGGGGCGCCCGGACGAGCCGCGCAAATCGCTCGCCCGTGCGTGCCGCAACCTGCCACAGTTCTCGCCATGAGCACGAAGACCACGGCGACCCGCCTGACCAAGACCCTCTGGAGCTGGGCCTCGATCCTGGACGACGGAGCCCGCGAGCAGGCCGAGCGCACCTCGACCATGCCGTTCATCTACCCGCACCTGGCTCTCATGCCCGACGCCCACCTGGGCCTCGGTGCGACCGTCGGTTCCGTGATCCCCACGCTGCGCTCGATCATCCCCGCCGCGGTCGGCGTCGACATCGGGTGCGGCATGGTCGCGGTCCGGAGCCGGTACACGGCCGCCGACATCGCGGGCCCGCCCTGCGTGACCTGCGCATCGCGATCGAGCGGGCCGTGCCGACGAGCGCCGGCTCCTACAACCAGCGCCTGACGGACACGGCCGAGAGGCGTGTCGCCGCGCTCGAGGACCTCGCGCAGACCGCTGGCTTCGACCCCGCGCGGTACGCCGGAAACTGGCGTCTGCAGCTCGGGTCGCTGGGTTCCGGGAACCACTTCATCGAGGTCAGCCTCGACGAGGAGGACCGGGTCTGGTTCTTCCTGCACTCGGGATCGCGGGGCGTCGGCAACAAGATCGCGCAGCACCACATCGCGGTCGCACGCGAGATCATGACGCGGTACTGGGTCGACCTGCCGGACAAGGACCTCGCGTACCTCGTCGAGGGCACCGACGAGTTCTGGGCGTACATCCGCGAGCTGCGGTGGGCTCAGCACTTCGCGCTGCTCAACCGTGAGGAGATGATGGACCGCGTCGTGGCCGCGTTCGACGCCTGGTCGGGGCTCCCTCCCGTCGAGGAGGTCGAGCGCATCAACTGCCACCACAACTTCACCGAGCGCGAGCACCACTTCGGCAAGGACGTGTGGGTCTCGCGCAAGGGCGCGATCCGTGCCCGCGCGGGCGACCCGGGCTCATCCGGGGTCCATGGGCACCGCGTCGTACGTCGTCGTGGGCACCGGGCACCCGCTCGCGCTCGACTCCGCACCCCACGGTGCGGGCGCGAGTACTCGCGGAGCAAGGCGCGCAAGACCTTCACGCACGAGCAGCTGCGCGAGGCCATGGCGGCATCGAGTACCGCGACACCGACGCGTTCATCGACGAGATCCCGGCCGCGTACAAGTCGATCGACCGGGTCATGCAGGACGCGGCCGACCTCGTCGAGGTGCGTCACACGCTGCGGCAGATCGTCAACGTCAAGGGCGACTGACCGGCACCGGCCGCGTGCCGACCAGATCCCGGCCCGACGGCGGAGCGCACCTTCCCGCAGAGGTGCGCTCCGCCGTCGGGCACCGTGCCGGGCGCGGTCCTGACGTCCTTGGCCGCGCGTCGCAGCGCGCTCGCCGTGCATGATCGGAGCGCACGCGACACGCTGGCGGCATGAGGATCGGGATACCCGCAGAGGTCAAGAACAACGAGTACCGCGTCGCGCTGACCCTGCCGGGGCCCACCACCTCGTCGGCGCCGCCACGAGGTCCTGGTGCAGTCCGGGCGGGCGGGGCTCGGCGATCTCCGACGAGGAGTTCGAGCGAGCCGGAGCCCTGGTGCTGGGCGGCGCCGAGGAGGTGTGGGGCGCGCCGAGCTGGTGTGCAAGGTCAAGGAGCCCGTGCCCAGCGAGTATCCGCTCCTGCGCGACGACCTGCTGCTCTTCGCGTACCTGCACCTCGCGGCGGACCCCTGGGAACGGCGGCGCTGCTCGACGCCGGGACGACGGCCGTCGCCTACGAGACGGCCCAGGCGACCGACGGCACGCTTCCGCTGCTCGCGCCCATGAGCGAGGTGGCCGGGCGCATGGCGACGCAGGTCGGGGCTTATCACCTGATGCGTCCCGCGGGCGGTTCGGGCGTGCTCCTCGGCGGCGTGCCCGGGAGCAGGCCGGGCGGGTCGTGATCCTCGGCGGCGGGACCGCCGGCCGCACGCGGCCGAGATCGCGGTGGGGATGCGCGCCGAGGTCACGATCCTCGACCTGTCGCTGCCCGTCCTGCGTGCGCTCGACCAGGAGTTCGCGGGCCACGTGCGGACTGTGGCGTCGAGCGCGTACGCGATCGAGCAGGAGGTCCTCACGGCCGACCTGGTGATCGGGGCCGTCCTGGTCGCGGGGCGCGGGCACCTCGCCTGGTGACCAACGGGCTCGTGTCACGCATGCGGCCGGGGTCGGTGCTCGTGGACATCGCCGTGGACCAGGGCGGGTGCTTCGAGGACAGCCGCCCACCACGCACGACGCACCGACCTTCCAGGTCCACGGCTCCACGTTCTACTGCGTCGCCAACATGCCCGGGCTGTGCCGGTCACGAGCACGCACGCACTGACGAGCGCGACCCTGCCCTACGTCGCGCTGCTCGCCGCCGGCGGGACCGCGGCGCTACGTGCCGACTCCCTGCTCCGAGCCGGTCTGACGACCGTGGCGGGGACGCTCGTCAACGAGCAGGTCGGCGTGTCCCTCGGCCTGCCCTGGACGCGCGTGGAGGACACGCTGGGGACGTAGACGGCCCGACGGCCCGGCCGCTCGAGCGCGAGCGCTGCGCCGACGAAACACCTCGAGACGCGCGGGTACGCGTGGCATCCTGTCCGGATGGAGCCTTTCGTCCTCGCCAACGAGCGTGTTCACCTGTCGATCCCGACGGCCGCCGACGTTGAGCGGGTCACCGGGCTCTGCCAGGGCCAGGACATCGCCGAGTGGACCGTGGTCCCGAGCCCGTACTCGCGCGAGGACGGCGCGACGTACATCGAGCAGGTGGTCCCGACCGGGTGGCGCGACGACCGGGCGTACACCTGGGCGATCCGTCGCCCGGGGCCCTCGATGGCCCGGTCGTCGGGATGGTCGGGATCGCGATGGACACCGCGCCGACCCTGAGGGTCGGCCGAGATCGGGTACTGGCTGGCGCCCGAGGCACGCGGTGAGGGGCTCATGACCGAGGCCGCGCGGATCGTGGTCGACTGGGCGTTCGACGACGAAGGCCTGGGGCTCTCGCGCATGGTCTGGTGCGCGTACACCGGCAACTGGCCCTCGCGCCGGGTCGCGTGGCGGCTGGGCTTCCGCGTCGAGGGACGGTGCGCGGCTTCGCGATCCAGCGTGGAAGGCGCCGCGATGCGTGGATCGGCACGCTGCTGGTCGGCGACCCGCGCGAGCCCGTCGAGGCGTGGCCCGCCGTCGAGGCGCGTGCGACCGCTGGCGTGCCGAGCGCGGTGTCGTGAGAAGGGTGCTGCTCAGGCGAAGATAGGACGCATGACGAGCACCCTCGACCCGGCCAACCCCTTCGCCGCGGACTCCACCCTTCCGTACCAGCTCCCCGACTTCACGACGATCCGTGAGGAGCACTACCTCCCGCCCTGCGCGCCGGCATGGAGGCTGAGCGCGCGGAGATCGAGGAGATCGTCACGAACCCCGAGGCGCCCACGGTCGCCAACACGCTCGAGGCCCTCGAGTCGGCCGGTCGGCTCCTTCGCGCGCTGTCGCGGCCTTCTACAACGTCGCGAGCGCCGATTCGACGCCCGGCCTCGAGGACATCGAGGAGACCGTCGCGCCCGAGCTCTCGGCGCACCACGACGCGATCTACATGGACGCCCGCCTGTACGCGCGCGTCCGTGGGCTCCAGGACGCCGTCGACGCGGGTGACCTCACGCTCGAGGCTGACACCGCGTGGCTCCTGCACACCCTGCTCATCGACTTCCGCCGCTCGGGCATCGAGCTCGACGCCGCAGACCAGGATGCCTGCGCGAGCTCAATGGGAAGCTGACCTCGCTCGAGGCCGCGTTCGGCCGCAAGCTGCTCGCGGGCGCCAACGCCGCGAGCGTCCTGGTCGACGACGCCGCCGACCTCGAGGGCCTTCCCGAGGACGCGATCGCGGCCGCGGCAGCCGCGGCGGCGTCCCGAGGGCACGAGGGCACGTACCTCCTCGAGATGCAGCTGCCCACGCAGCAGGGCGTCATCGCGTCGCTGTCGCGCCGCGAGACGCGCGAGCGCGTCCAGCAGGCGTCCATGACGCGCGGCGCCACGGGCGACGACAACGACACGCGCCAGATCGTGATCGACCTCGCGCGACTGCGCGCCGAGCACGCCCGCCTCCTCGGGTACGACCACCACGCGGCGTACATCGCCGAGGACGCGACGGCCAAGACGACCGACGCCGTCAACGCGATGCTCTCGCGCCTGGCCCCGGCTGCGGTCGCGAACGCGCGCCGGGAGGCCGGCGACCTCGAGGTCGCGCTCGCCCGCGAGGCGGGCGACGGCGCCGAGCTGCGCGCCTCCGACTGGGCCTACCTGGCCGAGCAGGTCCGCAGGAGCGCTACTCGCTCGACGACGCCGCGCTGCGTCCCTACCTCGAGCTCGACCGCGTCGTGACCGACGGCGTGTTCAAGGCCGCGAACCTGCTCTACGGCATCTCGTTCGCCGAGCGCACCGACCTGGTGGGCTACCACCCTGACGTGCGCGTGTTCGAGGTCTTCGACGGCCCGGTCGGCGAGCAGGACCAGGGGCTCGGGCTGTTCCTCGCGGACTTCTACACGCGCGAGTCCAAGCGCGGCGGCGCGTGGATGAACAACCTGGTCGACCAGAACCACCTGCTCGACCAGCCGCCCGTGGTCGTGAACAACCTCAACATCGTCAAGCCCCGGCGGGCGAGCCCACGCTGCTCGTGTGGGACGAGGTCATCACGCTCTTCCACGAGTTCGGGCACGCGCTGCACGGACTGTTCTCGGACGTGCGCTACCCGTCGCAGTCGGGCACCGAGGTGCCGCGCGACTTCGTCGAGTACCCTCGCAGGTCAACGAGATGTGGGCCTGGGAGCCCTCGATCCTCACGTCCTACGCGGTCCACCACGTCACGGGCGAGCCCGTGCCGCCGCGTGGGTGGAGACCATGCTGGCCTCGCGCCTGTTCAACGAGGGCTTCGGGACCACCGAGTACCTCGCGGCCGCGCTGCTCGACCAGGCCTGGCACCAGCTGAGCCCTGAGCAGGTCCCCACGAGCGTCGAGGAGGTCCTGCCGTTCGAGGCTGCGGCCCTCGACGCGGCCGGGGTCGGGTTCGCGCCCGTGCCCCGCGCTACCGCACGACGTACTTCAACCACGTGTTCGGGGCGGCTACTCGGCGGCTACTACTCCTACATCTGGTCCGAGGTCCTCGACGCCGACACCGTGACCTGGTTCGAGGAGAACGGTGGCCTGACCAGGGCCAACGGCGACGCGTTCCGCGCCAGGCTGCTCGAGCGCGGCGGCTCGGTCGATCCCATGGTCGCGTTCGCGGACCTGCGGGCCGTGCCCGGAGATCGCGCCGCTGCTGACCCGCCGCGGGCTCGACGCGTAGTCGTTCCTTCGCTGCCGAGGCAGGCCCGTCGGCGCGCGAGGTAGACCTCCACGGGTCTATCTCGCGGGCTGCGGGCCCGTCTCGGCCGGGATCATGCTCGCTCGTCGAAGCCTGGCAGATCAGGGAGATGTCAGGGCCAGAGTGGGGAGCCCCCGATGTGCTCGACGACTCGCCCTCCCTAAGGTGGTGACGAGCCGTCGTCCGGCGGCTCCGAGACCACCGAGCACGTCCCCGGCCTCGTCGTGTCCCGAGGAGCACCCGCACCGCCATGACCGCCACCCCGACGACGCCGCCACCCCGCGGAGGGCGCCGGGCCCACCCGGCCCGCATCTCGCCGTCCGCGCCGCTGGGTCGTCGTCCTCGCAACGCTCGTCGTGCTCGCGGTCGGAGGGATCGCAGCGGGCGTCGCGGTGGCCTTCTCCCGAGGAGCGAACTCGACCGCGGGCGAGGTCGAGTTCACGCGCCCGCTCGCGATCCCGCCGCTCGCCGGGTCGAGCGTCGAGGACGGGGTCCGCGTGTTCTCGCTCGACCTGCAGGAGGGCGAGACCGACCTCGGGCAGGGCGGTCTCACCCCGACGCTCGGCGTCAACGGGACGTTCCTCGGCCCGACACTGCGCGCCACGCGCGGCGAGCAGGTCCGCGTCGAGGTGACGAACTCGATGACCGAGACGAGCACGCTGCACTGGCACGGCATGAAGCTGCCCGCGGTCATGGACGGCGGACCGCACCAGCAGGTCGCGCCCGGTCAGACGTGGTCCCCGACCTGGCTGGTCGACCAGCCCGCGGCCACGCTCTGGTACCACCCTCATCTGCACGGGCGCACGGCCGACCACGTCTACCGCGGCCTGGCGGCCTCTTCCTGCTCGACGAGCCCGACGGGTCACCCGAGGCAGCGGTCCAGGACGCCCTGCCGCACGAGTACGGCGTCGACGACGTCCCGCTCGTCATCCAGGACAAGAAGTTCCACCCCGACGGCAGGCTCGACGACGCGGATCCCTTCCTGTCGAGCACCGGGGTGCGCGGCGCGGTGATCCTGGTCAACGGAACGGCGAACCCCTACGTCGACGTGACCACGGAACGGGTCCGGCTACGGCTGCTGAACGGCTCCAACGCGCGCATCTACGATCTCGGGTTCGACGATGGCCGAGTGTTCCAGGTGGTCGGCTCGGACGGTGGCCTGCTCGACGCGCCCGTCACGACCGACCGCATCCAGCTCTCGCCGGGCGACCGGGCGGAGATCGTGGTCGGTCTCGCCCCGGCGAACGGCCCGTGCTGCGCAGCTTCCCGCAGGACCTGGGCGCGAACGCCTTCACCGCGCGGTTCGCGGGCGGCGACGACACCCTCGACGTGCTCGAGCTGCGCGCGGCCGACCGGCTCACGCCTTCGGCGCCCGTGCCCGCGAGCCTCGCGAGCCTGCCCGCCGCCGACGCGGCGAGCGCGAGCGTCACGCGCCGCTTCGAGCTCTCGGGCACTACCATCAACGGCCAGAACATGGACCTGCGCCGGATCGACGAGGTCGTCGACGCGGGCGCGACCGAGGTCTGGGAGGTCACGAGCCTCGACGACGCACCGCACAACTTCCACGTCCACGACGCCCAGTTCCAGGTGCTCGACGTCTCGGCGAACCGCCACCCCTCGAGCTCGAAGGGTGGCAGGACACCGTCTACGTGCACCCGGGAAGGTCACCCGGCTCCTGGTCACATTCGGCACCACGCCCGACGCCGAGCATCCCTACATGTTCCACTGCCACCTGCTCCGCCACGAGGACCAGGGGATGATGGGGCAGTTCGTGGTCGTCGACCCGGCGGCAGCTCCCGGTACGGCGGGACGTCCCGCCCGGGCGACGCGCTGCCCGGGTGAGCGACGACGTCGGGCACGAGAGCGACCACGCGTCCGAAGGCGGGACGGGGCCGCGGCGCTCGCCCTGGCGGACGACCCGGGTCATACCGGAGCGGGGCACCACGGCTGAGGTCCGACCACGGCCCGCACGACGGCGTTCTCGTCCTGCGAGACGTCCCGGAGCGCTGCGGGGAGCGTGATCGCAGCGGGTACGGTGTGGCCATGACGAGCCACGCCCACCCCGCGAGCCCCCGGCAGACCCACCCGACCGCCGAGCAGGAGGTCGCGCGCATCTGCCAGGACCTGCTGCGCATCGACACCTCGAACTTCGGCGACGGGTCCGGCCCGGGCGAGCGCGCTGCCGCGGAGTACGTCATGGCCTCGCTCCACGAGGTCGGTCTGAGCCCCGAGCTGTTCGAGTCCGCGCCGGGGCGGGCGAGCGTCGTCGTGCGGCTGCCTGGACTGGACCCCACGCGCCCCGCGCTCGTCCTTCACGGTCACCTGGACGTCGTGCCCGCGCAGGCCTCCGACTGGTCGGTCGACCCGTTCGCGGGCGAGGAGAAGGACGGGCTGCTGTGGGGACGCGGCGCGGTCGACATGAAGGACATGGACGCGATGATCCTCGCGGTCGTGCGCCAGATGGTCCGGGAGGGCCGCCGCCCGCGCGCGACGTCGTGGTCGCGTTCTTCGCCGACGAGGAGGCCGGGGACCTTCGGTGCGAGCTGGGCCGTGGACAACCGCCCGGAGCTCTTCGAGGGGCGACCGAGGCCATCAGCGAGGTCGGCGGGTTCTCCGTGGACATCGACGGCAAGCGCGCCTACCTGCTGCAGACCGCCGAGAAGGGCATCGCCTGGCTCCGGCTCGTCGCCGACGGGCGCGCCGGGCACGGCTCGCAGGTCAACGCCGACAACGCGGTGACGCACCTCGCGGCCGCCGTGGCCCGCATCGGCGCCTACCAGTGGCCCTACACCATCACCCCGACCGTCGACGCGCTGCTGCGAGGCGTCGCCGAGCTCACGGGCCTGGCCTACGACCTCCAGGACGAGGCCGGCATCGACGCGCTCGTCGCGGCCCTCGGACCCGCCTCTCGGTTCGTCGGCGCGACAGTCCGCCACACGTCCAACCCCACCCAGCTGGGCGCGGGTTACAAGGCCAACGTCATCCCCGGCCGGGCCGAGGCCACGATCGACGCGCGGCTGCTGCCGGGCCACGAGGACGAGGGCTTCGCGATCATCGAGGGCCTCGTGGGTGATCACGTGCGGATCGAACCGATCCACCGCGACATCTCGCTCGAGGTCCCCTTCGAGGGGACCTGGTCGACGCGATGGTCGCGTCCCTGCACGCCGAGGACCCCGGGCGACCGTGCTGCCGTACACGCTCTCGGGCGGCACGGACAACAAGTCCTCGCCCGTCTCGGCATCACCGGCTACGGCTTCGCGCCGCTCCAGCTGCCCGCGGACCTGGACTTCTCCGGGATGTTCCACGGCGTCGACGAGCGCGTGCCCGTCGCCTCGCTCGAGTTCGGGGTCCGCGTCCTGGACCGCCTGCTGCGGACCTGCTGAGGATCAGAGCGTCGAGCGCACCCGGATGATCTTGCGGCGCAGCCACACGCGCCGCTCGCCCCCACGTACAGCCGGGTGCGCTCGAGCTCCCAGCGTCCGTACTCCGCCTCGTCCGTCAGGAGCCGGACCGCGTCGTGACGGCTCACGGACCTGTCGATCGTGAGCATGCGGTACTCGTACTGGCCGCCGTGCTCGGCCCAGCCCGCCCGCTGCGCAGGAGTTGTGCCCGCCATCCGTCACCGTCCTCGTGAGCAGGGGAGTCGTGAGCAGACGTCACACTCCCACCAGGGGATTCCGAGTGCCATTGTGCCTCGCTCAGGGCTACCGTCAGGGTATGACCGCTGACCCGCGCGCCGCTCTCGATCGATTCATCGCGGCCCTCGAGGCCCACTACAACGCTGTCGCCGCACGCCGCGGCGAGGACGACCCTGCGGTCGACGACGCCTACTACGTCCTGGCCGACGCCTACGAGGTGTACGACGAGTCGCTCGCCCAGGTGCACGGGGAGGCGACGCCGTTCTACCTCGCGGAGGACGACGACGATGATGACGACGACGAGGGCGACGAGGGCGACGAGGACGAGGGCGACGAGGACGACGACGAGGGTGCGGTCGAGACCGAGGACTTCGCCGACGACCTCGACCAGGTCGACCTGCACGACGGCGTCAGCCGCTGAGGGTCACCAGCGCTCCGGGTATCCGAGGGACAGAGCGCTGACGTCGTCGAGCGCGTAGTGCACCGCGTCGGGCAGCTCCAGGTCGCAGGCCGCGAGCGAGGCCCGCAGCTGCGCGGGCGTGCGGGCACCCACGATCGCGCTGGACACGGCTGGTCGCTCGAGCAACCAGGCGAGCGCGACGTCCAGGGTGCACGCCCCAGGCCGTTCGCGGCGGTCGCGACGGCCTCGACGATGCGTGAGGACACCCGTCGAGGTACGGCTGCACGAACCCGGCGAGGTGCGAGGACGCACCCGGGAGTCCGCGGGCAGGGAGCTGCGGTACTTGCCCGTCAGGACGCCTCGACCCAACGGCGACCAGGCGAGGACCCCGAACCCCAGCTCGATCGCGGCGGGCACGACCTCGCGTTCGATCCCCGCTGCAGCAGCGAGTACTCCAGCTCGACGGCACCGAGCCCGACGTCGTCGCGCGCGTCGAGCGACGCGGCGGCCGCGCGGCGGCCCACCCGGGTGGTTGGACAGCCCCACGTAGCGGGCGCGTCCCGTCGTCACGGCCAGCCTCAGCGCGGAGAGGGTCTCGTCGAACGGGTGCGCGGGTCCGGGTGTGCACCAGGAAGAGGTCGACGTGGTCGGTGCCCAGCCGTTCGAGGGAGGCGTCGAGCGAGTCGAGCAGCGCCCGCGCGAGGCGTCGACGGTGTTGCCGTCCGCCGTGGTGCGGATGCCCGCCTTGGTGCACAGCAGGACGTCGCGCCGGTCGACCTTGCCCGCGAGGAGCGAGCCGATCATCGACTCGCTCTGTCCACCACCGTAGGAGGCCGCGGTGTCGACGAGGTTGCCCCCGGCGTCGACGAAGTCACGGAGCTGCTCCGCGGCGTCGATCTCGTCGGTGTCGCGGCCCCAGGTCATGGTCCCGAGACCCAGGGGGACACGCGCAGGCCGGTGCGGCCGAGCTGACGAAGTTCCATGCGCGGCAGATTACCGGCCCGGTGCCCGCCCTGCCCGGACCTGGGGCGCGTCGCCATGTCGAGGTCCGTCGCTCGGCGCCGGGCGGCGCATCCGGAGGGGCAACGAGCACGTCGCCCTGCCGCCTTCCTACCGCCCGGTTGCCGCCCGGTTGCCGCCCGGGGACCGGCGGGTGACCGTCGCGTGACGTTTCGACGGCGGGTGCCCCGGCCGGCCAGTCCGGGCCGCAGGGCGGCCCGCGACGGGTATCGTGACCGATCGTGAATCTGTGGGAAGCGATCCTCCTCGGCCTCGTCCAGGGCCTGACCGAGTTCTTGCCCGTCTCGTCGAGCGCGCACCTGCGCATCGTCGGCGAGCTGATCGGTTCTTCCGACCCCGGGCGGCGTTCACCGCGATCACCCAGATCGGTACCGAGACCGCCGTGATCCTCTACTTCCGCCGCGACATCGCAACGATCTGCGGCGCCTGGTGGCGGCGCTGCGCGGGGACAACGGCCGCGACTGGCGCTCACGGGTGGGCAGGGCGACCAGCACGCCGCCATGGCGTGGTTCATCGCGCTCGGGTCGGTCCCGATCGTCGTCCTCGGGCTCTTGTTCCAGGACGCGATCGAGGCGTCCCTGCGCAACCTCTACATCACGGCCCTCATGCTGGCTCTCTTCGCACTGCTGCTCGGGTTCGCCGACAAGGTCGGCGCCAAGAAGCGCACGCTCGAGGAGCTGACCCCACGCCAGGCCGTGGGTTCGGGCTGGCACAGGCCCTCGCCCTGGTCCCCGGCGTCTCCCGGTCCGGCGGCACCATCACGGCCGGGCTGCTCATGGGATTCACCCGCGAGGCGGCGGCCCGCTACTCCTTCCTCCTCGCCATCCCGGCGGTCCTGGGGTCGGGGCTCTACCAGCTCGCGAAGTCGGTGACCAGCGATCCCGTGCCGGGCTCGCCGGGTTCGGGGCGACCTTGGTCGCCACCCTGGTCGCGTTCGCCGTGGGCTACCTGGTGATCATCGCCTTCCTGAAGATCGTCTCGACGTTCAGCTACAAGCCGTTCGTGATCTACCGCCTCGTGCTCGCTGTGGTCGTCGTGGTCCTGCTCACGGTCGGGTGCTGCAGCCGCTCGCCTGAGCGCCCGGTCGCCTACAGCCAGCCGACCTTCTTGAAGGCCCGGTAGAGCGCGAAGCAGCCGGCGACCATGATCGCGAGCGACACGGGGTAGCCCAGGGTCCAGTGGAGCTCGGGCATGTGGTCGAAGTTCATGCCGTAGATGCCGCCGACGATCGTGGGGAACACGAGGATCGCCGCCCACGCACTGATCCTGCGCATGTCCTCGTTCTGGCGCACCGAGACCTGGGACAGGTGCACGCTGAGCATGTCCGAGAGCAGGTCGTCGTGGGCGTCGAGGTGCCGGTCGATGCGCTCGACGGCCGAGACGAGCCGGTCCATGAGGGGCTTGTCGAGCGTGATGTGCGACCGGTCGCTCCCGGACACGAGCTCGGGCAGCTCCGCGGTGATCGGCAGCAGCGCGCGCCGCGCCTCGGTGATCTCCCGCTTGAGGTCGTAGATGGGCAGGACCGGGTCGGTGTGCCGTCCAGGTGCGAAGACGATCTTCTCGACCTCCGCCACCGCGTCGCTCAGGGCGAGCT
Organism: Oerskovia sp. M15; assembly: GCA_038070415.1. Classification (GTDB taxonomy): domain Bacteria; phylum Actinomycetota; class Actinomycetes; order Actinomycetales; family Cellulomonadaceae; genus Oerskovia. Next base: position 3,978,219 of record JAMYWF010000001.1, on the reverse strand, counting down.
CGACCTCCGAGGCCGTCGCGACGAGCGCGAAGAGCGCCTCGCCGGCGAGGTGCCGTACCCGGTGCCGCGCCCGTGCGACGGGCCGGTCAGGCGTTCCCGCATCCGGTCGTGGACCCCGCCGTGCCGTTCTCGACCGTCACGACGACGTCCGGCCCCACGAGCACGCAGAAGCTCCCGGTGCTCACCTGACGGTCCTCCTCGGAGAAGGCTGCCGTCGGGGTGACGATCAGCAGCCAGTCCATCCCGATGTGCTCGACGTGCGCCAAGGGTGCTTGACGTGGCGTACGCGGACGGGCAGGTGCCCACGACCCACCTGGGCGGCGAGGCCCACCCCGAGCGTCTCGGCGGCGCTCACGAAGTCGTCGAGGGTCCGGACCTCGTACCAGCGGGCCGCGGACGCCGGGGCGTCGTCGTGCGTGTCGTCGTCGACCGGGCGCACCCTCCCGTCCGCGCCCTCGACCCACAGCTCCTCGTACGTGGTCGGGGCCGTGCGCCCCGCGTCGGGCTGCTCGTGGGGCTGGTCGTCGGGCGGAGGAGGGTCGGCAGAGCGGGTGGGGTCGGTCACACCTGCATTCTTGCCCGACGACGCAGGGACGCCACCGGGCGGGTGGCCCTCCGCCTTCGGACGGCCCGGCCCCGCCGTCCGGTGGGCGGCCGGGACCGGTCGAGGCCGTTCGCGGTTAAAGTTGTCGCGTGCACAGCTGGCCCATGCCTCAGATCCCGTCCCTGCCCGGTCGAGGCCTCCCGATCCTGGTGCACGACAGCACCACGACGGAGCTCGTCGTCGCCGCGGAGGGGACACCGCGACCATGTATGTCTGCGGGATCACCCCGTACGACGCGACCCACATCGGGCACGCAGCGACCTACGTCGGGTTCGACCTCCTGAACCGCGCGTGGCGCGACTCCGGCCACGTGGTGACGTACGCGTCCAACGTGACCGACGTCGACGACCCGCTGCTGGAGCGCGCGACCGCGACCGGGGTCGACTGGTGGGACCTCGCCGTCGAGCAGACGGCTCTGCTCGCCGAGGACATGACCGCGCTCGGTGTCGTCCCCGGACGTCTTCCGCGGCGCGGTCGAGGCCATCCCGGAGGTCGTCCAGGCCGTCGAGGCCCTGATCGAGGACGGCTTCGCCTACCGCGTTCCGGTCGAGCCGGGGCCGGTGGCGACGCGCCCGGACTCGGGACGTGTACGCGGACCTCAGCCGCGACGCCCGTTTCGGAGCGGTGTCGCGGCTCAGCCGCGAGGACATGGTGAAGCTGTTCGGCGAGCGTGGGGGCGACCCCGACCGCGAGGGCAAGAAGGACCCCTCGACCCGCTCCTGTGGCGCCGTGAGCGCGTGGGCGAGCCCTCGTGGGACGGCGCGAGCCTCGGCACGGGCGTCCCGGTTGGCACATCGAGTGCGCCGTGATCGCACGCGACGGCCTCGGTCTGCCGTTCGACATCCAGGGCGGCGGGGCCGACCTCCTCTTCCCGCACCACGAGATGTCCACGTCGCACGATCGCCTGCTGGACCACGGGTTCGGCGCGCGCAACCACGTGCACGCCGGTCTCGTCGCCTACCAGGGCGAGAAGATGAGCAAGTCCCGCGGGAACCTCGTCTTCGTCTCGGCGCTGCGCCACGGGCGTCGACCCCATGGCCATCCGTCTCGCCCTGCTCGCGCACCACTACCGCTCCGAGTGGGAGTGGACCGACGCGGACCTCCCGGCCGCCGTCGAGCGCCTCGAGCGGTGGCGCTCTGCCGTCTCCGGCAACGGCGGGCCGTCGGCCGACGCGACCCTCGCGGACGTGCGTGCCGCTCTTGCGGACGACCTCGACGCTCCGACCGCGCTCGCGGCCGTCGACGCGTGGGCCGAGATCTCCCTCGCGGAGGGCGCGACACGTTCGCGGACACCGAGGGCGCTCCCGGCGTGGTGTCCCGCACGATCAACGCCCTGCTCGGGGTGCGGCTCTAGCACGAACGGGCGACGGCCCGTGGTGCGGGCCCCGGTGGGCTGCGCCACGGGCCGTCGCCGTCCCTGGTGGTCGCTGCTACGGCAGCGGCCCGCCCGTCCCGTTGTCCCGGCGACGCAGGTAGCGCTCGAACTCGCGGGCGATCGCCTCGCCGCTCGCCTCGGGCAGCTCCGCGGTGTCCTTGGCCTCCTCGAGCTGCTGGACGTACTCCGCGATCTCCGCGTCCTCCGCGGCGAGCTCGTCGACCCCGTGCTGCCAGGCCACTGCCTCCTCCGGAAGGTCGCCGAGGGGATCGGGTCGGAGAGCAGCTCCTCGACGCGCGCCAGGATCGCGACGGTGGCCTTGGGCGACGGCGAGTTGGCGACGTAGTGGGGCACAGCCGCCCACAGGGATACCGACTGCATCCCGCGTTCGGCGGCGGCGTGCTGGAGGACGCCGACGATCCCCGTCGGGCCCTCGTACGAGTTCGGCTCGACGTCGAGGACAGCGCGCAGGCCCACGCTCTCCGAGGTGGCCGTCATGGGTATGGGGCGGGTGTGGGGACGTCCGCGAGGAGCGCTCCGATCGTCACGACAGTGGTGACGCCCTCTGCTCCGCGAGGTCGAGCAGCTCCCGGCAGTAGCCACGCCAGCGCATCGACGGCTCGATGCCGTGCACCAGGAGCACGCGCCGTCCGCTGCCGGGCGCGGTCGCCGCCGTCACCGTGGTCGTCGGCCACGTGATCTCGCGGGTCCCGTCGTCGGCCGCGGTCACGATCGGGCGGTTCACCTGGAAGTCGTGGTACTCCTCGGGATCGATCTCCGCGATCTCGTGCGCGTCCCAGACCTCGTGGAGGTGGAGCAGTGCCGCGGTCGCGGCCCTCCCGCGTCGTTCCACCCTCGAAGGCGGCCAGCATGACGGTCTGACGGGGTTCGTCGGCGGACGAGGGCGGCATCGCCGGGATGGTCGGCTCGGGCAGGTCGGCCGGGTCGATCGGTTCCGGGGTCTCGGTCATCGTCCCAGCCTAGGCCGCGCAGCGGACCGCACGGTGCGGGTGGGATGCGGTGTGTCTGCCAGCTAGGGTGGCAAGGACGGCCACGAACCGTCCCCCGAGCATGGAGCGATCGTTGAACCCCTGGATGCATCCGACCTCACCCGACCCGACAGCGCCCCGCCGCGCGGCGGAGCCCACCGGATACCCGCTGCCGCAGGCCGTCCTGTGGGACATGGACGGCACCCTCGTCGACACCGAGCCGTACTGGATCGCCGCCGAGCACGAGCTCGTCGAGGCGCACGGCGGGACCTGGTCGCACGAGCAGGGTCTGCAGATGGTCGGTAACCCCTGGCGGAGTCGGCAGAAATTCTCCGGGCGGCGGGGTGGGCCTGCCGGTCGAGCAGATCATCGACTTCCTCATCTCGCGCGTGATCGAGCAGGTCAAGGTCGAGATCCCCTGGCAGCCAGGAGCCCGTGAGCTCCTCGCCGAGCTCCGCGACCGCGGCGTGCCGTGCGCCCTCGTGACGATGTCGTACCGGCGTCTCGCTGAACCCGTGGTCGAGATGACCCCGCCGGGCACGTTCGAGACGCTGGTCTGCGGCGACGAGGTCACGCACGGCAAGCCCCATCCGGAGCCCTACCTGGTGGCGGCCGAGCGGCTGGGCGTCGACGTGACGCGCTGCGTCGCGATCGAGGACTCTCCCGCGGGCATCGGTTCGGCGCGTGCTGCGGGGCTGCGACTCTCGGCGTCGAGGCCGTCGTCCCCGTGACGGCGCAGCCCGGCCTGAGCCGCACACCGTCCCTCGCCCTGATGGACGTCGACGCGCTCTCGCGCATCCTCGCGGGCGACGTGATCGACCTCATCGAAGACTGAGGTCGCCGAGACAGGTTGCGTTCTTCGTGGAGCGCCCACCATTGTGGGCGCTCCACGAAGAACGCAACCCTCCTGGCTGCCGCGTCGCGCACCCGCTTCCCAGGTCGCCACGTCGCGCGCCCCGCCTCCCGCGAACCATGCGCCGTGAGGCGCGCCCGTCAGGACGCCACGGCCTCCGGGTGATCCCGAGCGCCAGCTCGACCGCACCAGCCGGGATCTCCGGGGCGTCCCGCCGAACTGCGGGCACACGGCCTGGTGCGCGCACCAGCCGCACAGAGGAGTCTTGCGTGGTGCCCACTGCCCGCTGCGGGCAGCCTGCGTGATCGTCGACCACAGGGTCCGCACCTGCTCCTCGACCGCGAGGAGGTCCGCCTCCTGCGGCTCGGCGCGCAGCACCTGGCCGTCACCCAGGTAGACGAGCTGCAGCATCTTGGGGATCTCGCCGCGCTCGCGCCACAGCACCAGGCCGTAGAAGCGCATCTGGAACAGTGCTGAGCCCTGGTACTGGGGCCGGGGCGTCTTGCCCGTCTTGTAGTCGACGACCCGCATGGCACCGTCGGGCGCGACGTCGAGGCGGTCCACGATGCCGCGCAGCAGCGGACCGTCCTCGAGCTGGGTCTCGACGAACATCTCGCGCTCGGCGGGCTCGAGGCGGTTGGGGTCCTCGAGCGTGAAGTAGGTCCCCAGGAGGTTGCCGGCGCCGTCAAGCCAGGCCTGCACGTCGCCACCGGAGGAACTGCCGGACTCGCCGGAGGCCGCGAAGAGCTCGGCGTACCGGGGTTCGGCCTCCTGGAGCCGGTCCCACTCGCCCGGGACCATGGCCTGGGCGGCCGCGAGCGTGCGCTCGCCCACCGGGGCGTCGTACAGCCGCTCGAGCACCGAGTGGACGAGGGTGCCGCGCGCCGCCGCCGCGCTGGGTGGCTCGGGGAGCCTGTCCACCACGCGAAACCGGAAGAGCAGCGGACACTGCATGAAGTCGTTGGCACGCGACGGCGACAAGGCGGGGCGGCGACGCTCGCGGGGAATCACCGACGGGCTCGACGGTCACGTCAGTGGTGTCGGTGCCGACGAGGTCGGGGCGAGGACGTCATGCGACGAGCCTACGGGCGGCACCCACACGTCGCGGCGGTCCACAGCGCCGGTCGCGGCAGGGCTCGACATAGGGTGTCGTCGTGGAGAACTCCCCGGCACCGGTACGTCGCGCCCCCGAGACCCGCAGCGCACGAAGGGCTGGGTCATCGGCCGGGTGTCGGGTGCTCCCGTGATCCTCACACCCTCGTGGTTCCTCGCCGCCGCCGTGCTGACCGTCCTGTTCGCCCCGACGGTGCGGAGCTTCGCCCCGGCCTCGGGGTCGGCATCTACCTGGTCTCGTTCGTCTTCGTGCTCCTGCTGTTCGTGTCGGTCTTCCTGCACGAGGTCGCCCACGCAGTGGTCGCCAGGTCGCGCGGTCACGAGGTCACCGAGCTCGCCGTGACGATCTGGGGCGGCCACACGGCCTACTCCGGGACCTCGAGGCGTCCGCTCGACGGGATCCTGATCTCGGTCGTGGGGCCGCTGACGAACCTGCTCCTCGCGCTCGTGTGCTGGGTCGCCTTCCAGGCGCAGCCGACCATGACGATCCCTGCGCTCCTGCTGTACGCCGCGGCGTTCTCCAACGCGTTCGTCGGTGTCTTCAACCTCCTGCCGGGTCTCCCGCTCGATGGCGGCCAGATCCTCGAGTCCGTGGTCTGGGCGGTGACCGGGTCCCGGACCAAGGGCACCATCGCCGCCGGCTGGGTCGGTCGTGTCATGGCCGTCGGGATCGTGGTCGTCGCGATCGGGTGGCCGCTGGCCGACGGCCGCCAGGTCGACCTCTTCACGGTCGTCTGGGCGGCGCTGATCGGCGCCTTCCTGTGGTCGGGAGCGGGCGCCGCCATCAGGACCGGCCACACACGCCAGGCGGTCGCGGGCCTCACGGTCGCCGCGCTGGCCTATCCGGCGGTCTCGGCACCCGTCACCGCCACGGTGTCCGACGTCGTCGACTCCGCCCGGCGAGCGGCGCAGGTCACGTCGTGCTCACCGGGGCGGACGGGCGACCGGTCGCCTACGCGGACCCCGCTGCCGTCGCTGCGGTACCCCTGCCCAGGCACCGCTCACCCCGGTCGGCGCGGTCGCCGTCGGGCTGCCTCCCACGGCCTGGATCGACGTCCACCTGGGCGGCCAGGCGATGCTCGACGCCGTGTCGTCCGCGACCCGCGACGCACCCGTGCTGGCCGTCCTGGACGCGGGCGCGTCGTCGGGCTGCTGGACGTCACCCACGTGGTCGCCGCGCTCAAGGCCGCGCGCGGACGCTGACGACCGCACTACCGTCGGGCGGCACGACCCCGCCCGACTAAGATGGTCGCCCGTGACCCAAGAGCCCACGCACGACGCGCCCGTCCCGTCCGTACCGAGCGACGCCCCGGCCTCGTCGGCCCCACGGCGACCGGCGCCGACGTGCGCCGCGGCCCCTGCGGCTGGGTGACAAGGTCCAGCTCACGGACCCCGCGGGCGCCTGCACACCATCACGCTCGCGACGGGCGCCACGTTCCACACGCACCGCGGGTACCTCAACCACGAGGACCTGGTCGGGCTGTCGGAGGGTTCGGTCGTGCGGAACACCGCGGGCATCGAGTACCTCGCGCTGCGCCCGCTCCTGGCCGACTACGTGCTCTCGATGCCGCGCGGCGCTGCCGTGGTCTACCCCAAGGACGCGGGTCAGATCGTCGCGATGGCCGACATCTACCCTGGCGCGCGCGTCGTGGAGGCCGGCGTCGGCTCGGGCGCGCTGACCATGTCGCTGCTGCGCGCCGTCGGCGACCAGGGCTCGGTGCACTCGATCGAGCGGCGCGACGACTTCGCCGCGATCGCCCGCGGGAACATCGAGCTCTTCTTCGGGGCGAGCACCCGCGTGGGAGCTGTCGGTCGGCGACCTGTCCGACGTCCTGCCGGAGATCGCGCAGAGGGGCTCGATCGACCGGGTCGTGCTCGACATGCTCGCACCGTGGGAGAACCTCGACGCGGTCGCCGAGGCGCTCGCGCCCGGCGGCGTCCTCATCTGCTACGTCGCCACCGCGACCCAGCCTCGCGCCTCGCGGAGGACCTGCGCGCCGACGGCCGCTACGCCGAGCCCTCGGCCTGGGAGTCCCTGGTCGGGGCTGGCACCTCGAGGGCCTCGCGGTCCGCCCGCAGCACCGCATGGTGGGGCACACGGGCTTCCTGCTCACCGCCCGCCGCCTGGCCGACGGCACGGTCCCGCCGCTGCGCAAGCGTCGCCCGCGAAGGGTTCCTACCCTCGCGGAGGAGTGGACGCCCGAGGACCTCGGCGAACGGTCGGTCTCGGACAAGAAGGTCCGGCGCGTGCGCCGCGACGTCGGCCAGGGACCCCAGCTGGACCCGCGTACGGGGCAGCCGCTCGTTCCGGTGGATGAAGGCATCGCGGACGACGTCGTACCGGGCACGGACCCCAGGATCGTCCGGACGTGACCGACAACGATTGAGGAACGACCGTCTCAGCCAGGGTGTTCCCGCAGCGCCTGCGGGAGACTTGTGCGTAAGGTCGAGCCTCGATCACCGGGCAGCCGGCGATCAGTGACGGGCCGGTGACGGGGTCGACCGCACGAGACCTCCGGACGGCACCAGCGAGAGGGAGAAGCCGGATGACCGACACACCTGGAATGACACCTGGACAGACCCCCAGCCGTGACGACGAGCGCCAGCGCGCGATCCTGTCCGCCAAGAACGAGCGGCTTGCCGAGGCGCTGAGGGCCGCGCGGGACCAGATCATCGACCTCCAGCGACAGATCGGCGAGCTCGCCAAGCCCCGGGGACCTACGCGGTCTTCCTCGAGGCGCACCCCGACGGGACGGTCGACGTCTCCAGTGCCGCCGCAAGATGCACGTCGGTGCGAGCCCGAGCCTCGACCTGTCCGCGTTGCACCCCGGTCAGGAGGTCAAGCTCAACGAGGCCATGACCGTGGTGTCCGTAGGCGGCTACGAGCGGGTCGGGGAGCTCGTGACCGTCAAGGAGCTCCTGGGGTCGGACCGGGCACTCGTGGTCGGGCGCTCCGACGAGGAGCGCGTCGTGCGCCTCGCCGCTCGCTGTCCGACGTGCCCTCCGGGTCGGGGACTCCCTGACGATCGACACGCGCAGCGGGTTCGTCTTCGAGATCGTGCCCAAGTCCGAGGTCGAGGAGCTGGTCCTCGAGGAGGTCCCGGACATCGACTACTCGGACATCGGTGGGCTCGGCCCGCAGATCGAGCAGATCCGGGACGCCGTCGAGCTGCCGTTCAGCCACCCCGACCTCTTCCGCGAGCACGGGCTGCGCCCGCCCAGGGTGTGCTGCTCTACGGTCCTCCCGGCTGCGGCAAGACGCTCATCGCCAAAGCCGTGGCCAACTCGCTCGCGCACACGGTCGCCAAGGCGCGTGCTGCGGCCGGAGAGCTGGCGGCGAGGAGGTCGTGACCGACCCCGACGGCGCCAAGAGCTACTTCCTCAACGTCAAGGGACCCGAGCTCCTCAACAAGTACGTGGGGAGACCGAGCGGCACATCCGGCTGATCTTCGCCCGCGCCCGGGAGAAGGCCTCCCAGGGGACCCCGGTCGTGGTGTTCTTCGACGAGATGGAGTCGCTGTTCCGCACCCGTGGCACGGGCCTCTCCTCGGACGTCGAGACGACCATCGTGCCCCAGCTCCTCAGCGAGATCGACGGCGTCGAGCGGCTCGACAACGTCATCGTGATCGGGGCGTCGAACCGTGAGGACATGATCGACCCCGCGATCCTGCGTCCGGGTCGGCTCGACGTGAAGATCAAGATCGAGCGCCCTGATGCCGAGGGCGCCCGGGAGATCTTCGCGAAGTATCTGACCACGGACCTGCCGATCCACCCGGAGGACCTGGCGGTGCACGGTGGCAGCTCCCAGGGGCGATCGACGCGATGATCACGAGCGTGGTCGAGCGCATGTACTCCGAGGAGGACGAGAACCAGTTCCTCGAGGTCACCTATGCGAGCGGCGACAAGGAGATCCTCTACTTCAAGGACTTCAACTCCGGCGCCATGATCCAGAACGTGGTGGACCGCGCCAAGAAGTCCGCGATCAAGGACCTCCTGGCCACGGGTCAGCGCGGCATCCGGGTCGAGCACCTGCTCTCGGCGTGCGTGGACGAGTTCAAGGAGAACGAGGACCTGCCCAACACGACCAACCCCGACGACTGGGCGCGCATCTCGGGCAAGAAGGGCGAGCGCATCGTCTTCATCCGCACCATCGTCCAGAAGAAGGGCGACGGCGCGGGCGCCACCGCGCGCACGATCGACACGGTCACCAACACGGGCAGTACCTGTAGCGGCGGTCCGGCACGGGCGACCCAGCACGGGCGACCCAGCACGGCCAGGCCCGACGGCGCAGCTCGCCCGTCGGGCCCGGCTCACGTCCTGCGAGGATCGCCGGGGACCGCCGGGGACCGCCGGGGCTGGCCGGGGCCGCGGCCCGCCGGTCGCGGACGCCGCAGCGTGGACACCCTGTTCAGGCGTCGGTGCCCCGACATAGGGTGGTGAGCGTGACCGTGCGACGCGTGATGGGGATCGAGACCGAGTACGGCGTGCTGCAGCCCGGGCGCCCCTGGCGAACCCGATGCTCCTGTCCAGCCAGGTCGTCACCACCTACCGGGCGCTCGCCGCGCGCTCGGACGGCGCTCGCGGCCGGGCCCGCTGGGACTACGACGACGAGGACCCGCTGCAGGACGCCCGGGGTTTCCACCTCCAGCGCGCGGCGGCCCATCCCTCGCTGCTGACCGACGACCCGACCCGGCGGCGCCGTCAGGCCCGTGGCCGGACGGCCGGGCTCCGGGAGGCCCTCCAGGAGGTCGCGCGCCCCACCCACGAGGAGTACGACGACCCGAGCGCCGCGAACGTCATCCTCACGAACGGCGCGCGTCTCTACGTCGACCACGCCCACCCCGAGTACTCCTCGCCCGAGGTCACCAACCCGGCCGACGCGGTCTGCTGGGACGTCGCGGGCGAGCGCATCATGCTCGCTGCCTCGCGCGAGCTGAGCGCCGTCCCGGACTCCGAGGTGGCGCTCTACAAGAACAACGTCGACGGCAAGGGAGCGTCTTACGGGACGCACGAGAACTACCTCGTGGAGCGTGCCGTGCCGTTCACGACGATCGTCGGGCTGCTCACGCCGTTCCTCGTCACGCGTCAGGTCTTCACCGGTTCCGGCCGGGTCGGGCTCGGCGCCGTGGGTCAGGACCCGGGCTTCCAGCTCTCGCAGCGAGCCGACTACATGGAGGCCGAGGTCGGCCTCGAGACGACCCTGCGCCGCCCATCGTCAACACGCGTGACGAGCCGCACGCCGACCGCCATCGCTGGCGCCGGCTGCACCTGATCATCGGCGACGCCAACCTCTTCGAGGTCGCCACCTACCTCAAGCTCGGCACCACCTCGCTCGTGCTCTTCGTGATCGAGCAGCTCGACGCCCTCGTCGGGCGCCGGGGCCGTCCGCCGCGTCTCTGCACGCCGAGCTGGCGGCACTGCGCCTGCACGACCCGGTGGCCGACGTGCAGAAGGTCAGCCGGGACCTCGAGCTCGCGGCGCCACTCCTGCTCGCAGACGGTCGGCGCCTGACCGCGCTCGAGATCCAGCGCGTCTACGCCGACGTCGCCCGCCGGGCGGCCGAGCACCTGGGCAGCCTGGACGACGCGACCCGGGCCGTGCTGGACCGCTGGGACTCGGTCCTCGAGCGACTGGCGACGGACCGGGCGTCGTGCGCCCGGAGGTCGAGTGGGTCGCCAAGCTGCGCCTCCTGGACCGTCTGCGCGTGCGCGACCACCTCGGCTGGGACCACCCGCGCCTGGCCGCGATGGACCTGCAGTGGTCGGACGTGCGCCCCGAGCGCAGCATCTACCACCGCCTGCTCGCGGCGGCTCGCCGAACGGATCACGGACGAGCGCGACGTGGCGCAAGCGGTCCACCACGCACCAGAGGACACACGCGCCTTCTTCCGCGGCGAGGTCATGGCCCGGTTCGGAGACCAGGTCTCGGCCGCCAGCTGGGACTCGGTGATCTTCGACGTCGCGGGTGCCCCGTCGCTCCAGCGGGTCCCCATGCTCGACCCGCTGCGCGGGACACGCGCCCACATCGGCGCGCTGCTCGACTCGAGCAAGGACGCCGGGGCGCTGCTCGCAGGCCTGTCGAGGTCACGATGACTCGCTCACGGCTCGCGATGCCTCGCGGATGGCGCCGCAGAGCCTAGGCTTCAAGGAGATGCGGGTCCGCAGCACCTCGGACCCGTCCCAGGATGTGCACCACGGCACGATCGACACACCAGGAGGCGAAGATGGCCCAGGAACGCACCAGCGCATCGCACGAGGACCGGCGTCCCGACGACGACGCGGCGGCTCCCGCGCCCGCCGCACCGCAGGCGCAGAGCCGGGACGCGGAGGTCGACTCGCTCCTGGAGGAGATCGACGAGGTCCTGGAGTCCAACGCCGAGTCGTTCGTCAGAGGTTTCGTCCAGAAGGGCGGCGAGTAGCGGAGCGGCCGGGAGCTGATGACCATGGACTTCTCCGGGCGTCTGCCGCACGCCTTCACCACGCCGGGCTCGTCCTCCTTCGTGGAGTTCCTCGCGAGTCATGCCCCCGACCTCCTGCCCTCCCACCGGGCCGCGTCGACGGGGCGACCGGCCACGGTGCGCCTGTCGGCGGGGCGCAGCTGGCCCCGCACGCCACCACGATCGTCGCCCTGACCTTCGAGAACACCGGCCAGGCGGCGAGGTCGGCGTGGTCATGGCCGGTGACCGCCGCGCCACGATGGGCTCGATGATCGCCAACCGCGAGATCGAGAAGGTCTTCCCGGCCGACGAGTTCTCGGCCGTGGGCATCGCGGGGACAGCGGGGATCGCGGTCGAGCTGGTCCGGCTCTTCCAGCTCGAGCTGGAGCACTACGAGAAGATCGAGGGCGCTCTGCTCTCGCTCGACGGCAAGGCGAACCGGCTGTCGACGATGATCCGCCAGAATCTCGGTCTCGCCATGCAGGGGCTCGCCGTGGTGCCGCTGTTCGCGGGCTACGACCTGGACCGCGGGACGGGACGCATCTTCTCCTACGACGTCACCGGCGGACGCTACGAGGAGCAGGACCACCACAGCGTGGGTTCCGGCTCGGTCTTCGCACGCGGCTCGCTCAGAAGCGCTGGCACCCGGGCTCGACGCCCGGGGCGCGGTGCACGTCGCGGTCGAGGCGCTCTACGACGCGGCCGACGACGACTCGGCGACGGGCGGCCCGGACGCCGTCCGGCAGATCTGGCCGGTCGTGGTGACCGTGACGGCCGAGGGTACCGTCGCGTGCCGGACGCCGAGCTCGCCGCGGTCGCCGCGGAGATCGTCGCCGCACGCACCGAGCAGGCCGACGGGGACCGCGCCGCCCGCCTGCGCACCCGGGTCCCGCGGGCTCCGCCGAACAGGGAGGTGGCGCACTGTGAGCATGCCGTTCTACGTCTCGCCCGAACAGCTGATGAAGGATCGGGCCGACTTCGCGCGCAAGGGGATCGCTCGGGGACGCTCCGTCGTGGTGCTCGCCTACGACGAGGGCATCGCGTTCGCGACCCACAACCCGTCGAGGTCGTTGCACAAGATCTCCGAGATCTACGACCGGATCGCGTTCGCCGCCGTCGGCAAGTACAACGAGTTCGAGAACCTGCGCGTCGCCGGCGTCCGGTACGCCGACCTGCGCGGCTACTCCTACGACAGGACCGACGTCAACGCCCGAGGCCTCGCGAATGCGTATGCCCAGACTCTCGGCACGGTCTTCACCACCGAGTCCAAGCCGCTCGAGGTGGAGCTGGTCGTCGCCGAGGTCGGGCTGACCCCGTCCCAGGACCAGATCTACCGGCTGTCGTACGACGGCTCGGTGGCCGACGAGTCCGGCTTCGTCGTCATGGGCGGCCAGGCCGAGCAGCTCGGCCGCGATCTGGGCGAGGCCTGGCGTCCGGGGATGACCCTGCCGGAGGTGCTGCGCCTCGCGGTCTCGACCCTCGGCGGGCCTGACGCCCGGGACGCGCCGGAGAGCGAGCAGGCAATCCCGGCAAGCCAGCTCGAGGTCGCGGTGCTCGACCGCACCCGCCCGCGCCGCGCCTTTCGTCGCCTGACCGGTGTGGTGCTGGCCGGGCTGCTGGAGCAGAAGCCTGAGGAGGCGCCGCATGGACCGTAGGATCTTCGGCCTCGAGACCGAGTACGGGGTCACGTGCGCGTCCGACGACGGGCGGGGCTGTCCGCGGACGAGGTCGCGCGCTACCTGTTCCGCAAGGTCGTCGCGTGGGGACGCTCCTCCAACGTGTTCCTCCGCAACGGTTCCCGCCTCTACCTCGACGTCGGCTCGCACCCCGAGTACGCGACGGCCGAGTGTGACGACGTGCGTCAGCTCGTGGCCTACGACCGGGGCGGCGAGCGGATCCTCGAAGGGCTCGTCGCCGACGCGCAGGAGCGGCTGGAGCACGAAGGCCTGCCCGGGCGCATCCACCTGTTCAAGAACAACACCGACTCGGCGGGCAACTCCTACGGGTGCCACGAGAACTACCTCGTCCGCCGACAGGGGACTTCTCCCGGCTCTCCGACGTCCTGGTGCCGTTCCTCATCACGCGCCAGGTGCTCACGGGGCGGGCAAGATCCTCACGACCCCTCGGGGCGATCTATGCGCTCTCGCAGCGCGCCGACCACATCTGGGAAGCCGTCTCGAGCGCCACCACCCGTTCGCGCCCCATCATCAACACGCGGGACGAGCCGCACGCCGACGCCGAGAAGTACCGCCGTCTGCACGTGATCGTGGGTGACTCGTCCATGGCCGAGACGACCACCATGCTCAAGGTCGGGACGACCGATCTCATCCTGCGGATGATCGAGGCCGGGGTCCCGATGCGGGACATGGCCCTCGAGAACCCCATCCGGTCGATCCGCGAGATCAGCCACGACGTGACCGGTCGGCACCCGGTGCTGATGGCGAACGGGCGCACCGTGACCGCCGTGGACCTGCAGGGGAGTACCTCCAGCGCGTCAAGGAGTTCGTCGACGCGAACGAGGCCCCCACCCCGTCGTCAAGCAGGTCCTCGACCTGTGGGAGCGCGGCCTGCGGGCCCTGGAGACCGACGACCTGTCGCTCGTGGACCGCGAGCTCGACTGGGTCATCAAGCTCAAGATCCTGCGGCGCTACCAGGAGAAGCACGGGCTCGAGCTCGACGACCCCGGATCGCTCGCCTCGACCTCGCCTACCACGACATCTCGCGGACCGAGGGGCTGTACAACATGCTCGCGGCGCGCGGGATGGTCGAGCGGGTCACGACGGACCTCGAGATCTTCGAGTCCACCGCGATCCCGCCGCAGACGACGCGGGCCAAGCTGCGCGGGGACTTCGTGCGCAAGGCGCAGGAGGCCCGACGCGACTACACGGTCGACTGGGTGCACCTGAAGCTCAACGACCAGGCGCAGCGGACGGTCCTGTGCAAGGACCCGTTCCAGAACGTCGACGAGCGGGTGGAACGGCTCATCGAGTCGATGTGATCCGGGGTTCACCGCGGAGCGGACCGCGTGGAGCCAGGGGCGCCACCACCGATATGGTGGGGCGCCCGTCCCCGTCTCTCCGAGGAGCTCCGTGCGTCGCCAGCACCACCGGTCGTCGGCCGTCGTCCTCGCTCTCGTGGTTGCTCTCCTGGGTGCGGGGTGCGCGCCGGAGACGTCCTCCGAGGACGACACGACCCACACCGAGGTCACGGTCTCGGGCCTGCTCGGCGAGCCACCCGTCGTGGAGTTCGGACAGCCCTTGAGCGTGCCGGAGGAACGGTCCGAGGTCGTGGTGCCGGGACCGGCGCCGTCCTCGTCGAGGGCAGCAGGTGCTCCTGAACATGTACGCGGTCGACGGCCGGGACGGGACCGTGCTGCAGAACACCTTCACCGACGCCCCGGCGGCCTACGACCTCACGGGCGAGTCCATCGGTTCCGAGCTCGCCGACGTCCTCGTCGGACAGCGGGTCGGAGCCGGGTCTCGTACCTCGAGGAGGAGGACGACGTGCCGCTCGTCCTGATCATCGACGTGCTGCCGGTGCGTGCAGCCGGCGAGACCGTCGCCCCGTCGACGGTCTGCCCGTCGTCACGCTCGCGGACGACGGGGAGCCCGGCGTCACGATCCCCGGACACGGGCCCGCCCGGCGACCTGATCGTCCAGCCGCTGATCCGCGGTGACGGGGTCCAGATCGAGGCGGGCCAGGTCATCACCGTCCGCTTCACGGGCGTCGCCTGGTCGACGGGGAAGGTCTTCGACTCCAACTGGACCTCGGACGGCACGCCGGCGTCCACGATGATCGGCATCGGCCAGGTCGTCGAGGGCTGGGAGCAGGGCCTGCTGGAGCAGAGCGTCGGAAGCCAGGTCCTGCTCGTCGTGCCCCCGCCCTCGCCTATGCAGGGACCGGGAAGCCGTTCGCGGACGAGACGTTCGTGTACGTGGTGGACATCCTGGACGCACACTTCCCGGTGGTCGACGAGACGCCGGGCTCCGAAGGTCAGACGGAAGGTCAATAAGCTCATGTCGGTCACTGTCCGTGTCATCCCCTGCCTAGACGTCGACTCGGGTCGCGTCGTCAAGGGCGTCAACTTCGAGAACCTGCGCGACGCGGGCGACCCGGTCGAGCTCGCGGCCCGCTACGACGCGGAGGAGCGGACGAGCTCACGTTCCTCGACGTCTCGGCGTCGTCGGGCAACCGGGAGACCACCTACGACGTGGTGCGGCGCACCGCCGAGCAGGTCTTCGTTCCGCTCACGGTCGGTGGGGCGTGCGCACCACCGACGACGTGGACAAGCTCCTGCGCGCCGGCGCGGACAAGGTGGGCGTCAACACCGCGGCCATCGCCCGTCCCGAGCTCGTCGCCGAGATCGCGGACCGGTTCGGCAGCCAGGTGCTCGTCCTCTCGGTCGACGCCCGCCGCGTGACGGGGACACCCGCACGGAGTCCGGCTTCGAGGTGACGACGCACGGTGGGCGCCGCGGCACCGGCATCGACGCCGTCGAGTGGGCCGTGCGCGCGGCCGGGCTGGGAGCGGGGAGATCCTCCTGAACTCGATGGACGCGGACGGCACGACGAGCGGGTTCGACCTGGACATGTTCGGCGCGGTGCGCTCCGAGGTGAACGTCCCCTGATCGCGAGCGGGGAGCGGGCACCGCGGAGCACTTCGTGGACGCGGCACGGGCGGCGCGGACGCCGTCCTGGCCGCGAGCGTCTTCCACTTCCGCACCCTGACCGTCGGCGACGTCAAGGCGCACATGCGCGAGGCCGGTCTCTCCGTCCGCTGACACGCCTGCCCAGGGGCGGCGTCGGCGCGGCGGCGGCGTCGGCCGGGCGCCGCGCGTCGGCCAGGCGCCGGCCGCACCGTGTCAGCGAGGTCCGGGTGCCACGCTGTCGAGCGAGGCCACGTCGGCCGGGTCGCCCTGCAGCGTGAGTCCCGCGTGGCGCCCCGCCCGAACGCGTGGAGGACGAGCTCGCCCACCTCGCCCGTGACGACGACCGTCCCGGGGACGCGACCGTCCTGCGCCGGTCGGGTCGGGGTGCCTTGACCGCGACCCGCGGCCCCGGGGACGACCAGCACGAGTCCGACCGGCGCCGCGCGGTAGAACACCCGTGCGGCGCGGCGGAGCTGACCCACAGGGCCTCCTCGAGCCCGGGCGCGGGTCACGAGCCGGGCGCCGGCGCCGGGCCCGCGGACCAGGCGCCGCGCCGGGCGTCCTCGGTGTGCACGTAGTGCTCGGTGAGGTTCACGATGTTCCCGGCCCAGGACCACGGGCTCCACGCGGCGGGGCCTGCTCGACGCGCGCCAGCAGCGCGGCGTACCCGCCCGGTGCGAGCGCCGTCGCGGCGAGTTCCTGGACCTTGCCCTCGGTCCAGTCGTGCAGCGGCCCTTACCCTGGCCCGCCTGCGTCCACGGCCGGTGCTCGCGCAGGACCATGTGTGCCGCGAGGTGACGGGTCCGCCATCCCTCGCAGAGGGTCGGACCGTCGGGGCGGCCTGGGTGAGGGCGTGGACGAGGGCGGCGCGCTCGTGGGCGTGCCAGGCGGTGGGCTGCATCAGGCCATGCTCGCACGCAGGACGGAGTGTCCCGTGTGAGAGGATCGTGACACCCCACGAAAGACGAGGATCGTCCGTGTCCGCGCGACGGAGCACCCCACGAACATCACGCCTCGGACCCAGGACGCGCCCACCGGCGCCGCGTCCGGCCGCCGACCAGCGCCAGCCCCACCCGTCAGCCCCACCGGAAGCGACCGCGCGTCGAGCGCTCGGCGCGGCGCCCGCAGCACGCGAGCGGCACGCGCTGACTGGCTCGCGCACGAGCCGCTCGCTCCAGCTCATGGGTCGCGGCATACGCTCCGAGGCGCGCATCTACGTCCTGGCGATCTCGTCCTCGGCCCTGTTCGGCGCGATCACGGTGGGCATCAGCCTCGCGGTCGGCCGCGTCACGGACCAGGTCGTCGTCCGGCCCTCGCCGGAGACCTCGACGCCCGGGGAACCTCTGGATCGCGGGACTCGTCCTCGTCGGCATCGCCCTCAGCCTGGCGCTCACCGTCGCCGCGCGCAGGATCTTCGCGGGCTACGGCTACGCGAACATCCAGGCGCGCCATCGCACGGCGGTCACGCACCAGTACCTGCGCCTGCCCATGTCCTGGCACCGCGCGCATCCCGCGGGCCAGCTGCTGTCGAACGCGAACTCGGACGTCGAGGCTGCCACGGGGTCTTCAACCCGCTGCCCTTCGCCCTCGGCGTCGTCGTGATGATCGGCGTGTCGGCCGTGATGCTCTTCCGGATCGACGTGTGGCTGGCGTGCGCGGCGCTGATCGTCATCCCGCTCGCGATCGCGGTGAACGTCGTCTTCCAGAAGTACATGTCGCCCGCCATCACCCATGCGCAGCAGCTGCGCGCCGAGGTCTCCGACGTCGCCCACGAGAGCTTCGAGGCTGCGCTCCTGGTGAAGTCGCTCGGCACCGAGGCCCGCGAGGAGCAGCGTTTCGCCGTCCGCACCGACGAGCTGCGTGCCGCGAACGTCCGCGTCGGCGTGGTGCGCGCCTACTTCGACCCGGTCATCGAGCTCCTGCCCTCGCTCGGCACGCTCCTGGTCCTCGGCGTGGGCGCCGCGCGCGTGTCGGCCGGGGCGGTCGGCACCGGCGAGATCGTCACGGCTGCCTACCTGCTGACCGTCATGGCCGTCCCCGTCCGCGCCTTCGGGTGGGTCCTGGGCGAGCTGCCCCGCGCGCTCGTCGGCTACGAGCGCATCGCGAGCGTGCTCGACGCGCCGGGCATCCCGACCGCGGGGACCGGCGCCTGCCGACCACGGACCGCGGCGCACACGTGCGCTTCGAGGGGTGGGCGTCGACGTGCGTGCCGGTGGGCGCGAGATCACCCTGCTCGACGACATCGAGCTCGACCTCGCCCGGGCCGCACGATCGCCGTCGTCGGGCCCACGGGCGCCGGGAAGACGACGCTCGTCTCGCTCCTGGCCCGGTTGTCGGACCCACGCGGGGCCGCGTCATGATCGACGGTGTGGACGTGCGCGACGCGGACGCCGGAGACCTCACGGGTCAGGTCGCCCTGGTCGCGCAGTCGACGTTCATCTTCGAGGACACGGTCCGCTCGAACGTCACGCTGGCCGACGCGGGGACGGACCCTCCGACGACGAGGTCTGGCACGCGCTGCGCCTGGCCAAGGTCGACGACGTCGTCGAGCGCCTGCCCGGCGCGCTCGACTCGCCGCTCGGCGAGCGGGCTCGAACCTCTCGGGCGGCCAGCGCCAGCGCTCGCGATCGCGCGCGCCCTGGTGCGCTCGCCGCGACTGCTGGTCCTGGACGACGCGACTTCCGCCGTCGACCCGCGCGTCGAGCAGCAGATTCTGGCGGGGCTGCGCGGCGAGGGCACCTCGTCCGGGTCCGGCCCGACGGCGGAGCACCCACGGTCGTCATGGTCGCCTATCGCATGTCGAGCGTGGCGCTCGCGGACCAGGTGATCCACGTCGAGTCCGGTCGGGTGGTCGACGTCGGGACGCACACCGAGCTCCTCGCCCGCGACCCGGGCTACCGCGACCTCGCCACGGCCTACCAGCGCGAGGCGGAGCGCCGGGCAGCGGCGGACGAGCTCGACGGCCCCAGGCCGAGGCCACCGACGGCGTCGAACGGGCCGTGCAGAGCGAACGGGCACAGCACGACGACATCGAGCGCTGCGAGCTGGACGAGACCGACGAGATCGTGCGTCACGCCGAGGAAGGGACGGTGACCGAGTGAGCGCCACCGCAACGCCCACCCGTGCCCGCGGGCGCCGAGGGCGAAGCCCGAAGTCGTCGTCGAGGACGCGACCGGTCGGATCGCGTCGGCCAGCTCGTTGGGGTCTTCGCGACCCTGCGCAAGGGCGTCCAGATGTCCCCGGAGATTCTCCAGGGCATCCGGATCACCCTGCTCCTGGCCGTCGTCGCGGCACTCGGGCGCGTCGTCGTGCCGATCGCCGTCCAGCAGACGGTCGACAGCGGCATCATGGCCCCGGGCGGACCCGACACGAGTCGCGTGACGCTCCTCGTCGGCGCCGCCGCGCTGGTCCTGGTGGTCGCCGGGCTCTGCTCGGCGCTCGTCAACGTCCGGCTCTTCCGCTCGACCGAGGCCGGGCTCGCGAGCCTGCGCGTGCGGGCCTTCCGGCACGTGCACGACCTCTCGGTCCTCACACAGAGCACCGAGCGCCGCGGCGCCCTGGTCTCGCGCGTGACCAGCGACGTCGACACCATCTCGCTGTTCGTGCAGTGGGGCGGCATCATGCTGCTCGTCTCGGTGCTGCAGATCGGCGCCGCGACGGTCCTCATGGCGTTCTACTCCTGGCAGCTCACGCTGCTCGTGTGGGCATGCTTCGTGCCGCTCTTCCTCATCCTGCGTCCCGCGCAGAAGCGCGTGAACGGCGCCTACACCGCGCTGCGCGAGCGCGTCGGCGCGATGCTCGGCGCGATCTCGGAGTCCGTCGTGGGCGCCGAGACGATCCGTGCCTACGGCGTGGGCGAGCGCACCGGCCGCCGGATCGACACCGCGGTCGAGAGCACGCGCCAGGGCATGGTCCGTGCGCAGAAGCTCGTCTCGACGGTCTTCTCGAGCGGCGTGCTCGTGGCGAACCTGGTCCTGGCGGTCGTGGTCGTCGTCGGCACACTCCTCGGGATCGACGGATCCATCACGGCGGGCAAGCTGCTGGCCTTCCTCTTCCTGGTGCAGCTCTTCACCGGGCCGGTCCAGATGGCGACCGAGATCCTCAACGAGCTGCAGAACGCCGTGGCGGCTGGCGCCGGGTCCTCGCCGTCGTCGAGACACCCGTCCAGATCGTCGACAAGGGAACCGACGGCGTGCGCTCCCCGCGCGGGCCAGCCCACGTGACGCTCGAGGACGTGCGCTTCGCCTACCCCGACGGCCCCGAGGTGCTCCACGGGATCGACCTCGACTTCCCGGCCCGCACCTCGGTCGCGGTCGTCGGTGCCACCGGCTCGGGCAAGACGACGATCGCCAAGCTCGTCACCCGACTCATGGATCCCACGGCGGGCGCGGTCAGGCTCGACGGCGTGGACCTGCGCGACGTCTCGGCCGCCAGCCTTCGTGAACGCGTGGTCCTCGTCCCGCAGGAGGGATTCCTCTTCGACGGGACGCTCGCCGAGAACATCGCCTACGGCGTGCGGGACGCCCGAGGGAACCCGGGCGCCGGCGCGGGGAGACGGCCGCCGAGGTCGCCGCTCGAAACGCGGAGCGCATCGACGCCGCGGTCGCCGAGCTCGGCCTGACGGACTGGGTCGCGGACCTGCCGGACGGACTGGGGTCCGCCGTCGGGCAGCGGGGAGGCGCTCTCGGCAGGTGAGCGTCAGCTCGTCGCGATCGCGCGCGCCTACCTCGCGGAAGCGGACCTGCTCGTGCTCGACGAGGCGACCTCCGCGGTCGACCCGGCGACCGAGGTGCGCATCGCGCGCGCCCTCGACTCGCTGACGGCCGCCGGAGCACCATCACCATCGCGCACCGGCTCTCGACCGCCGAGGCCGCGGACCTCGTCGTCGTGGTCGACGCAGGGCACGTCGTCGAGGTCGGGCCGCACACCGAGCTCGCGGCCGCCGGAGGCGTCTATGCCTCGATGCACGCGTCCTGGGTGGCGCAGACGCGATGAGCCGGAACCGGGCACCCGCGAGAGCGGGTCCGCCGCGACGGCGGCCGCTGAGCGGACCGATGCCCCGGGGACCCCGGGGATCTGGCAGGATTCTGGGGTGCCCGAGAACGCAGCCCCGTCCGTCCCCGCCGATCAGCCCGTCTCCGCCGAGGAGACCCGGCTCGTCGAGGAACCGTTGCCCACCGATCTCGTCGCCCGCCTCAAGCGGGACGCGGACGGTCTCGTCGCCACGATCGTCCAGCAGCACGACACCGGCGAGGTGCTCATGCTCGGCTGGATGGACGACGAGGCGCTGCGTCGGACGCTGACGTCCGGCCGCGTCACGTTCTGGTCGCGCTCGCGGCAGGAGTACTGGCGCAAGGGCGACACGTCGGGTCACGCGCAGTGGGTCAAGTCCGTCGCGATCGACTGCGACGGCGACGCGCTGCTCGTGCGCGTCGACCAGGTGGGCGCGGCGTGCCACACCGGTGCGCGCACCTGCTTCGAGACGGGCGGCGACCTGGGCGCCGTCGTCGGGAGCCGCCCGAGACCGAGACCACCGAGGAGAAGACGCTGTGACCGGCTCGCCCACGCCCGTCGTTCCTGCGACGGGTCTGCCCTGGGGCGAGACGTGGCCCACCGTGCAGGGCTTCCGTGCGCTCGCCGCCTCGCGCCGTGTCGTCCCGGTGGTCCGTCGCCTCCTGGCCGACGACGTCACTCCCGTGGGCCTGTACCGCACGCTCGCTCAAGGGCGTCCGGGAACGTTCGTGATGGAGTCCGCCGAGGTCGACGGCACCTGGGCCCGGTACTCGTTCGTCGGTGTCGCCTCGCGCGCGACCCTGACGGCCCGCGACGGTCAGGCCGTGTGGACCGGCGACGTCCCCGCGGGGTCCCGACGTCCGGCGACGTCGTCGACGTGCTCGACGGCACGCTCGACGCGCTGCGCACCCCGCGATCGACGGTCTGCCGCCGCTGACCGGTGGCCTTGCCGGCGCGCTCGGTTGGGACGTCGTGCGGCACTGGGAGCCGACGCTGCCCGCGAACGCCCCGACGAGCTGGGCGTCCCCGAGGTCACCCTGTGCCTGGCGACCGACCTGGCGGTCATGGACCACCGCGAGGGCAGCGTGTGGCTCGTGGCCAACGCGATCAACTTCGACGACACCGACGAGCGGGTCGACGAGGCGTACGCCGACGCGGTCGCCCGCCTCGACCGCATGCAGGGCGAGCTCGTCGCAGGGACCGGGGCGGGTCCTCCGCCGCCGTGCTCTCGGACGCGCCGGAGCCGGAGCTCGAGTTCCGCTCGACCCGTGAGGAGTTCGAGTCCGCGGTCCTCGCGGGCAAGGAGGCCATCCGCGACGGGGAGGTCTTCCAGGTCGTCATCTCGCAGCGGCTGGACCTCCACTGCCCGGCGTCGCCCCTCGACGTCTACCGGGCGCTGCGGACGATCAACCCGAGCCCGTACATGTACTACTTCCAGCTCACCGACGCGGCGGCGCGGACTTCGCCGTGGTCGGCTCGAGCCCCGAGACGCTCGTGAAGGTCGACGAGGGCGCGTCGTGACGTTCCCGATCGCCGGGTCGCGACCGCGCGGGCGACCCCGAGCAGGACGTCGCGCTGGGGAGGAGCTCCTGGCGGACCCCAAGGAGCGTGCCGAGCACATCATGCTCGTCGACCTCTCGCGCAACGACCTCGTGAAGGTCTGCGAGCCGTCCTCGGTCGAGGTCGTCGAGTTCATGGTCACCAAGCGGTTCAGCCACATCATGCACCTGTGCTCGACCGTCGTGGGCACCTTGCGCCAGGGGCACGGGCGCTCGACGTGCTGCGCGCGACGTTCCCCGCGGGCACGCTCTCCGGAGCGCCTAGCCGCGCGCGATCGCGTTGATCGACGAGCTCGAGCCCGCCTCCCGCGGGATCTACGGCGGGACGGTCGGCTACTTCGACTTCGACGGCAACATGGACATGGCCATCGCGATCCGCACGGCACTCATCCGCGGGGCAGGGCCAGCGTCCAGGCGGGCGGCGGGATCGTCGCCGACTCGGTGCCGCCCTGGAGTACGAGGAGTCGCGCAACAAGGCGGCCGCGGCCGTGCGCGCCGTCCAGCTCGCGGCCCGGCTGCGGAGCCTGTCGTGACGGCTTCACCCTCGGCCCGCGTGTCCCGTCCTGCACGCTCGTGGCGCCTCGCCCGGCGCACCGCGATCTTCCTGCTGCTCGTCCTCGGTGGCGCGGCTCTCGCCTCGGCCGCGCCCACGTGGCTGCGCACGTCGGGGCCACGGCGCTCGACGCGGACGTCCTGGTCCAGGTCACCGGCACCTCAGCCGCACCGGGGTCGGTGCGGGAGCGCTGGTCGTCGTGGCGAGCGCGCTGGCTCTCGGCTGGTCGGGCGGATCGGCCGGTGGGTCGTCCTCGTGGTCGCCGCCGCGAGCGGCGTCGTCGTCGCCGCGTCCGCCGCGGCGATCCTGCGCGACCCCGCACCGGCAGCGCGCTCCGCGGTCGCCGAGGCGACGGGCGTCACCGAGCTCACGGGCGCTGTCTCCCTCACGCCGTGGCCCGCCGTGGCGCTGGCGGTCGGGGTCCTCGTCGTCCTGGCGGCCGCCTGGACCGCGGCCTCCTCGCCGTCCTGGGCCCGCGTCTCGGCGCGCCACGAGATCGTCCGGCCCGACGCCGGAGCCGGAGCAGCGCCGGGTCCGCGCCCGAGCCCGTCGCGCCGCGGAACGGCACCTCGACCCGTCCCGACGGGCCGGACGCCAGGCGTCCCGACGGCCCGCCGGACGACGGGCCCGACGAGCAGGAGACCTGGGACTCGCTGACCCGAGGCGAGGACCCTACGGACCGCTGACATCACGACCTGCCAGCACGAACAGACCGACTCGCGTCCGATAGGCTGGGCGCACATCTTGACGAAAGGCACACCCCATGGCCGAGAAGACGCCGCAGACCACCGAGATCTCCTACCTGCCGCCGTCGGCACCTCCCACGAACCACGGGCACACCGTCGCCGCCTGGTTCACCATGATCGGCATCATCCTCGGCGCCACGGTCGCCGGGCTCGCCGTCGCCTTCGCCTTGGTGTGGCTGTTCTGGGTGGGGATGGGAATTGTCGCCCTGGCGCTCGTCGGCGGTGTGGTCCTGCGCAACATGGGCTACGGCCAGCCGAAGCCCGGGGTCACGCCCGGACCTCGAGCCAGCACTGACCCTCCCGGGCGAGAGCCGGAACGTGCCTCCACGCGCCGCGCATCCCCGGATGCGGGCGCGTGTCGTTCCACCGGCTGTGAGCCGACGTCAACGGACCACCGCAGAGAGCAGGACACGATCATGACCTACCCACCCACCCCGCCGAACGACCCGTACCGTCCCGAGGGCGAGCAGCCCGAGGGAACCGGCGCCCAGGGACCGGTCCCGCCGCCTATCCCGGCCAGCCGCAGCAGGGCGGCTCGCCGTACGCGTCGCCCACGGGCCAGCCCGCACCGGGTCCCACGCCCTATGGCACGGGTCAGGAGGGCTACACGCCCTACGGCACGGGCCAGGAGGGCTACACGCCCTATGGCGCCCCGGGCAGGCGCCCTACGCCGCGCCCGCCCAGCCGCCGTACGGCGCGAGCCCGTACCCGGCCGCGCCGGTCGGCCCCGGCGGCTACGGCTACTACCCCGCAACGACCTGGGCGTCTGGGCACTGGTCCTCGGGATCGCCAGCTTCGTGCTCTCGTGCGGCTTCCTCACCGGGATCCCCGCGATCATCGTCGGCACCAAGGCCAAGCGCGCGGTCGAGGCGGGGAGGCCAACAACGGAGGGCTCGCGCAGGCGGGTGTCATCCTCGGATGGATCGCCTGCGCCCTCTCGGTCCTCGGGATCGTCTTCTTCGTGATCTTCCTGGCGATCGGCCTGGCGTCGGGCGAGTTCGAGACGTCGACCTACTGATCGGCTCCTGGGACGTGGAAGGTCGGTCCTGATGGCACCCGCCCTCGACCGGGACATGGTTCCCGCGTCGCGTCGGCGTGCCGTCAGGACCCTCTCGCGGCCGGGGCCGTGATCGCCGGGGCCACCCTGGTGCTCGCTCTCGTCGATCCGCACGAGGGCGGATACCCGTTGTGCCCGCTCCTGGCGCTGACCGGCTGGGCCTGTCCTGCCTGCGGGGGCTGCGCGCGACGCACGACCTCGCGACCGGCGACGTCGCGGGGCATGGGCCATGAATCCGCTGTGGGTGCTCGTCGTGCCGTTCCTGGTCCTGGCCTGGGCTCTCTGGCTGCGTCGCGCGTGGCGAGGCGCCCGCGCGAGGTCGCTGCCGACGTGGTCGGGAATCGTCGGGCTGGTCGTGCTGATCGCCTTCGGGGTCGCACGGAACATCCCGGGCTGACGCCGTTCCTGGGGCCCACCTGAGCGATCGGCGGCTCGCGACGGGCATCTCGCGAGGTGACACGTGTCCCTTGTCACTCTCGGGCGGCCCTACGATGGCAGGTATCTCCCTGTCAATGGTTCGCGGAGCGGCCCGGCTGGTGACCCGTCACGGTCGCGGTCGTCCGTCGTCGGACCTGGAGCTGGCACGGAGTCGACGACGAGCACGGGGAGAGATCACATGACGGTTCTGGAGGACATCGTCGCGGGAGTCCGCGAGGATCTCGCGGAGCGCCAGGCGAAGACCACCCTGGACGAGCTGAAGGAGCGCGCCTCCCGCGTTCCCGGCGCGCTCGACTGCATCGGCCGCCTCAAGGCCGAGGACGCTGTCGCCGTCATCGCCGAGGTCAAGCGGTCCAGCCCCAGCAAGGGAAACCTGGCCACGATCGCGGACCCGGCCTCGCTGGCCTCGGAGTACGAGAAGGGCGGCGCGGCCGTCATCTCGGTCCTGACCGAGCAGCGTCGGTTCAACGGCAGCCTCGCCGACCTCGACGCGGTGCGGGCCAAGGTCGACATCCCGGTCCTGCGCAAGGACTTCGTCGTCACGCCCTACCAGGTCTGGGAGGCGCGCGCCCACGGTGCGGACCTCGTCCTGCTGATCGTCGCGGCCTTGGAGCAGACGGTCCTCACGTCGCTCATCGAACGCGTCCACTCGCTCGGCATGACGGCGCTCGTCGAGGTGCACACCCTGGACGAGGTCACGCGCGCTATCGACGCCGGAGCCCGCGTGATCGGCGTCAACGCCCGCGACCTCAAGACCCTCGAGGTCGACCGGACCACGTTCGCGCGCCTCGCGCCCGCGATCCCCGACGAGCTGGTCAGGATCGCTGAGTCCGGCGTCCGCGGTCCGCACGACGTGATGGACTTCGCGCGCTCGGGCGCGCACGCCGTCCTCGTCGGCGAGGCGCTCGTCACCGACGACGCCCCGCGTGCCTCGGTGGCTGACCTGGTCGCTGCCGGCGCGCACCCGTCCCTGTGGTCCGTCCGTCCCTGATCACCCCCAGACATCCCAGATCCCGCACCGAGGAGGTCAGGCCGAGTGCCCGACGCAACACCTTCCCTGCAGAACCAGCAGGGCCCTACTTCGGGGACTTCGGCGGACGTTTCGTCCCGGAAGCGCTGATCGCGGCCCTCGACGAGCTCGAGGCCGAGTACCGCAAGGCCGTCGTCGACCCGACGTTCCAGGACGAGCTCGCCCGGCTCCATCGCGAGTACACCGGCCGCCCGAACCCTGACCGAGGTGCCCGCTTCGCGGCGCACGCCGGGGCGCGGATCTTCCTCAAGCGTGAGGACCTCAACCACACCGGCTCGCACAAGATCAACAACGTGCTCGGGCAGGCCCTGCTCGTCAAGCGCATGGGCAAGACGCGCGTCATCGCCGAGACCGGTGCGGGCAGCACGGCGTCGCGACCGCCACGGCCGCCGCCCTCATGGACCTCGAGTGCGTGGTCTACATGGGCGAGGAGGACACCGAGCGCCAGGCGCTGAACGTGGCGCGCATGCGTCTGCTCGGCGCGACGGTCGTCCCGGTATCGATCGGCTCGCGCACCCTCAAGGACGCGATCAACGAGGCGCTGCGCGACTGGGTCGCGAACGTCGACTCCACGCACTACCTGCTCGGGACGGTCACGGGCCCGCACCCGTTCCCGAGATGGTGCGCGACTTCCACCGGATCATCGGCGAGGAGGCGCGGGCACAGATCCTCGATCGCATCGGACGCCTTCCCGACGCCCTCGCGGCGTGCGTGGGCGGGGCTCGAACGCGATGGGCCTGTTCAACGCCTTCCTCGACGACAAGGACGTGGCGCTGTACGGCTTCGAGGCCGGGGGCGAGGGTGTCTCCACCGGCAGGCATGCCGCGCGGTTCAGCGGCGGCGCGCCCGGCGTGCTGCACGGTGCGCGCTCGTACCTCATGCAGGACGAGGACGGACAGACCCTGCCCAGCCACTCGATCTCCGCCGGGCTGGACTACCCGAGCGTCGGACCGGCGCACTCGTGGCTCCACGACCTCGGTCGGGCGACGTACGAGCCCGTGACCGACGTCGAGGCCATGGAGGCCTTCCGGCTGCTCTGCCGGACCGAGGGCATCATCCCGGCCATCGAGTCCGCGCACGCGCTGGCCGGCGCCCTGCGGATCGGTCGTGAGGCCAAGGCGGCGGGCAAGGAGGACACCGTGATCCTGGTGAACCTCTCCGGCCGCGGTGACAAGGACGTCGCGACAGCGGCGCGATGGTTCGATCTGATCGACGCGGACTCCGTGGTCGACGGCGAGGGAGCAGCTTGTGAGCGGGACCGTCGGGGAGTCCAGGCGCCCCACCGCACCGCGGCGCGGATCGAGGAGCTGGCCGCCGAGGGCGGGCCGCCCTGATCGGCTACCTGCCCGTGGGCTTCCCGAGCCTCGAGGGGACCGTCCAGGCCGCGACGGCGCTCGTGGAGTCCGGGGTCGACATCATCGAGCTCGGGCTGCCGTACACCGACCCGGTGATGGACGGCCCCGTCATCCAGCGCGCCGTCGAGCACTCGCTCGCGGCCGGGACGCGCGTCCGCGACGTCTTCACGGTCGTCGAGGCCGTGGCGTCGCTCGGAGTGCCGGTACTCGTCATGACGTACTGGAACCCCGTCCTCCGCTACGGCGTCGACGCCTTCGCGCGCGACCTGGCCGCGGCCGGTGGGGCGGGGCTCATCACCGCCGACCTCATCCCGGACGAGGCCGGCGAGTGGATCGCCGCCGCCGACGCGTACGGGCTGGACAAGGTGTTCCTCGTGGCGCCGAGCTCGACCCGGAGCGGCTCCGCCTGACGGCGGCCGCCTCGCGCGGGTTCGTCTACGCCGCCTCGACCATGGGCGTGACGGGCGTGCGGGCCGAGGTCGGCAGCAGGGCCGAGGAGCTCGTGGCCGCCACGCGCGCCGCCGGTGGCGAGCACGTGTGCGTAGGCCTCGGGGTCTCCACGGGGCTCAGGCGGCCGAGGTCGGTCGCTACGCGGACGGCGTCATCGTCGGGTCAGCGTTCATCCGCCCGCTCCTCGGCGACGAGCCGTGGGACGACCGGTTGGAGACGGTGCGACAGGTCGCCCGCGATCTCTCGCACGGCGTGCGCAGCGCTCGCGTCGCGGACACGACGACCGGGCAGGTGACGGCGTGAGCGGGCTCGCGTCCGCCGTCGGGCCGCTGGTCGCCTCGATCCCCAGCCCGTCCCAGCACACCTGGTACCTCGGACCCTTCCGCTGCGCGCCTATGCGTTGGCCATCCTCGCCGGTATCGCCGTCGCGGTGTGGCTCACGCGCAGGCGGTGGGTCGAGCGCGGCGGCGACGCCGACGACGTCCTGGAGATCGCCTTCTGGGCCGTGCCCTTCGGCATCGTCGGCGGGCGCATCTACCACGTCTTCGACGCCCGACCCGTACTGGGGTCCGGACGGCGACCCCTCAAGGCACTCCGCATCTGGGACGGCGGCCTCGGGATCTGGGGCGCGATCGCCCTGGGCGCCGTGGGCGCCTACATCGGGTGCCGTCGCCAGAAGGTGAGCTTCGCGGCCTTCGCGGACGCGCTCGCCCCAGGACTGCTGCTCGCGCAGGCGATCGGGCGGCTCGGCAACTGGTTCAACCAGGAGCTGTTCGGCAGCCCGACGACCCTGCCGTGGGGCCTCGAGATCGACGACAGCTACCTCCCGGCGGGCTTCGAGCCGGGGACGCTGTTCCACCCGACGTTCCTCTACGAGCTGCTCTGGAACGTCGGAGCGGCCTTCCTGCTCATCTACCTCGACCGTCGCTTCAAGTTGGGTCACGGTCGGGTATTCTGGCTCTACGTTCTCCTCTACACGCTTGGCCGTGTGTGGATCGAGATGCTGCGCATCGATACTGCCGAGCAGGTGCTCGGGCTCAGGCTCAACGTCTGGACCTCAATCCTGGTCGGAGCTGCTGCGCTGATTGCGTTTATCGTTATCGGGCGCCGACACCCAGGGCGCGAAGACTCAGTATCGCTCGATGCTGCGGAGCCCGAGCAGGCAGATGCTGCCAGACCCGACCCAGGTCGCTGAGGCATCCGTCTTTCATAGGCGAAACCGCTGGACGACCGTCCAACGGGTTCAGTCATGTTCCTTTGGGCCGATGAAGTCCCAAAATCCCCAAGTTGGATCAAAGCCCGGCCACGGCCGGGCGCCTGTGAGGACGGTGTTGATGACCACGCCGCTGCACCGGGCTGCTGCGCCTTCGGCACAGGGCCTGTATGACCCTGTAGCCGAGCACGACGCATGCGGCGTCGCCTTCGTGGCGACGCTCCGCGGCACCCCAGGACGCGACATCGTTGACGCGGGCTGACCGCCCTGCTCAACCTGGACCACCGCGGCGCCGTCGGCGCCGAGGAGAACAGCGGAGACGGGGCAGGCATCCTGACCCAGATCCCTGACGCCTTCGTGCGGGACGTGGTCGACGTCGACCTCCCGCCTGCGGGCCACTACGCGATCGGCATGGCCTTCCTGCCACAGGACCCCGAGGCCGCAGCCGAGGTCGTGCGCCAGGTCGAGGCCATCGCCACCGAGGAGAAGCTCGTCGTCCTCGCCTGGCGCGACGTCCCCGTCACGGCGGATCTCGTCGGGCCCAGCGCGCGAGCGTCCATGCCGACGTTCCGACAGCTCGTCGTCGCCGACCTGACGCGCGAGCTGTCCGGTGTCGACCTGGACCGCCGCACGTACCGGCTGCGCAAGCGGGCCGAGCACGAGCTCGGACTCTTCTTCGCCTCGCTGTCGGCCCGCACGCTCACCTACAAGGGCATGCTGACCGTGGCGCAGCTCGAGCCGTTCTTCCCGGACCTCTCGGACCCGCGCTACGCGAGCGAGCTCGCACTGGTGCACTCGCGCTTCTCGACGAACACGTTCCCGTCCTGGCCGCTCGCGCAGCCGTTCCGCATGATCGCGCACAACGGCGAGATCAACACGGTGCGCGGGAACCGGAACTGGATGGCCGCACGTCAGGGCACGCTCGCCAGCGACAAGCTGGGTGACCTCGCACCGCTGCTGCCGGTCTGCTCGGAGGGTTCGAGCGATTCGGCGAGCTTCGACGAGGTGCTCGAGCTCCTGCACCTGTCCGGCCGTTCCCGCCCCACGCCGTCCTGATGATGGCGCCCGAGGCCTGGGAGAACCACGCCGAGATGGACCCGGACCGCCGGGCCTTCTACGAGTACCACTCCACGCTCATGGAGCCGTGGGACGGTCCTGCCTGCCTCAACTTCACCGACGGAACCCTCATCGGCGCGGTGCTGGACCGCAACGGGCTGCGCCCGGGCGCTACTGGTGACCGAGGACGGCCTCGTCGTCCTGGCCTCCGAGGCGGCGTGCTGGACCTCGACCCGGCCACGATCGTGCGCAAGGGCCGTCTCGAGCCGGGGCGCATGTTCCTGGTCGACACCGGCCAGGGCCGGATCATCGAGGACGAGGAGATCAGGGTCAGCTCGCCGCGCAGCGTCCGTACGCGCAGTGGGTCGCCGAGAACTCGGTCTACCTCGAGAACCTGCCGGAGCGCGAGCACGTGGCGCACAGCCCCGCCTCGGTCCAGCGCCGTCAGCGTGCGTTCGGGTACACCGAGGAGGAGCTGCGGATCCTGCTCACCCCATGGCGAACACCGGCGCCGAGCCGCTGGGCGCGATGGGCACGGACACCCCATCGCGGTGCTGTCGAGCCGTCCTCGTCTGCTGTTCGACTACTTCACGCAGATGTTCGCCCAGGTGACCAACCCGCCCCTCGACGCGATCCGCGAGGAGCTGGTCACGTCGATCGGCGGTGCGATCGGCCCGGAGCCGAACCTCCTGGACGACAGCCCGCTGCACGCGCGCAAGCTGATCCTGCCTTTCCCGGTGCTGGACAACGACGAGCTCGCGAAGATCCTGCGCGTCGACCGCGACCCGGCCCTCGAGGGCATCTTCCGGGCGGTCACGGTCAAGGGCCTGTACCCGGTCGGCGGCGGCGGCGAAGCCCTGCTCGCACGGCTCGAGGAGATCTTCGCCGAGGTCGATGCCCACGTGGCCGAGGGCGCGAGCTTCATCGTGCTCTCCGACCGCGACTCCAACCAGGAGATGGCGCCGATCCCGTCGCTGCTGCTGTCGAGCGCCGTCCATCACCACCTGCTGCGCCGGCACACGCGGACGCAGGTCTCGCTCGTCGTGGAGGCCGGTGACATCCGCGAGGTGCACCACGTGGCGCTCCTCATCGGGTACGGCGCCGCTGCGGTGAACCCTACCTGGCCATGGAGACCGTCGAGGACCTCGCCAAGTCCGGGTTTGTCTCGGTCGCCCCGAGCAGGCCGTGAAGAACCTCATCAAGGCGCTCGGCAAGGGCGTCCTGAAGGTCATGAGCAAGATGGGCATCTCGACCATCTCCTCGTACCGCGGGGCACAGGTCTTCGAGGCGCTCGGTCTGTCGCACGAGCTCGTCGCGGACTACTTCGCCGGAACCACGAGCCGCCTCGGCGGGATCGGCCTCGACGTGCTCGCTGCCGAGGTCGCCGCCCGGCACTCCGAGGCCTACCCGGCCTCGGGAAACCACCAGGCGCACGTCCGGCTCACCACGGGCGGCGAGTACCAGTGGCGTCGGGACGGCGAGGAGCACCTCTTCGACCCGGAGACGGTCTTCCGTCTGCAGCATTCGACCCGCGAGCGTCGGTACGACATCTTCCGTCAGTACACCCAGCGCGTCGACGACCAGTCGACCCGCCTGATGACGCTGCGCGGGCTCCTGGAGTTCCAGGAGGGTCAGCGGCCGCCCTTGTCGATCGACGAGGTCGAGCCGGTCAGCGAGATCGTCAAGCGGTTCAACACGGGCGCCATGTCGTACGGGTCCATCTCGGCCGAGACGCACGAGACCCTGGCGATCGCCATGAACCAGCTCGGCGGCCGGTCGAACACCGGTGAGGGCGGCGAGGACCCAGCGCGTCTCTACGACCCGCAGCGTCGCTCGAGGGTCAAGCAGATCGCCTCGGGCCGGTTCGGGGTCACCTCGGAGTACCTGACCAATGCGGACGACATCCAGATCAAGCTCGCCCAGGGCGCCAAGCCCGGCGAGGGCGGTCAGCTGCCGGGCCACAAGGTCTACCCGTGGATCGCGCGGACGCGTCACTCGACGCCCGGCGTCGGGCTCATCTCCCCGCCGCCGCACCACGACATCTACTCGATCGAGGACCTGGCGCAGCTGATCCACGACGCCAAGAACGCGAACCCGTCGGCGCGCGTGCACGTCAAGCTCGTCAGCGAGTTCGGCGTGGGCACGGTCGCGACGGGTGTGTCCAAGGCGCACGCGGACGTCGTCCTCATCTCTGGGCACGACGGCGGCACGGGCGCGAGCCCGTTGACCTCGCTCAAGCACGCGGGCACCCGTGGGAGCTCGGTCTGGCCGAGACCCAGCAGACGCTCGTGCTCAACAACCTGCGCGACCGCATCGTGGTCCAGGTCGACGGACAGATGAAGACCGGGCGCGACGTCGTCATCGGTGCGCTGCTCGGTGCCGAGGAGTTCGGCTTTGCGACGGCCCCGATGGTCGTCTCGGGCTGCGTCATGATGCGCGTGTGCCACCTGGACACCTGCCCGGTGGGCGTCGCGACGCAGAACCCTGAGCTGCGCGCCCGCTTCACGGGCAAGCCGGAGTTCGTGGTGAACTTCTTCGAGTTCATCGCCGAGGAGGTGCGCGAGCACCTGGCGAGCCTCGGGTTCCGGTCCATCGAGGAGGCCGTCGGCCACGTCGAGGCGCTGGACGCCCGTCAGGCGATCGAGCACTGGAAGGCGCAGGGTCTCGACCTCGCGCCGGTGCTGGAGAAGCCACAGCCCGTCGAGGGCTCGTCGTTGCGCAACACCACGACGCAGGACCACGGCCTCGACAAGGCGCTCGACAACCAGCTCATCTCGCTGGCGACCGACGCCCTGGAGAACCGTGAGCCGGTCCGGATCGCCCTGCCGATCCGCAACGTCAACCGCACCGTGGGGACCATGCTCGGTCACGAGGTGACCAAGCGGTACCGCGGCGAGGGTCTCGCCGACGACACGATCGACGTCTCCCTCACGGGGTCCGCCGCCAGTCGTTGGGGCGTTCCTGCCCCGCGGGATCACCCTGCGGCTCTTCGGCGACGCGAACGACTACGTCGGCAAGGGCTCTCCGGTGGCCGGATCATCGTCCGTCCCGACCGCTCGGCCGTCCTCACGGGCTCGAGCAACGTCGTGGCGGGCAACGTGATCGGCTACGGGGCGACGTCGGGTCAGATCTTCCTGCGCGGGCTGGTCGGCGAGCGCTTCGCGGTCCGCAACTCGGGCGCCACGCTGGTCGTGGAGGGAGTGGGGACCACGCCCTCGAGTACATGACCGGCGGCTCCGTCGTGATCCTGGGCCCCACGGGCGCAACCTCGGCGCGGGCATGTCCGGGGACGGCCTACGTGCTGGACCTGCGGCTCGCCGCGCTGAACACGTCGGCGGTGGCCACGCGCGAGGTGCTCCTCGACCCGCTCGACGACGCGGACGCCGTCCACGTGGAGGCTCTTGTCCGCACGCATCTCGAGGAGACCGGGTCGCCCATCGCGGCCGAGCTGCTCGAGGACTTCGACGCGGCCCGTGGCCGCTTCACGCGCATCCTGCCGCCGAGTTCGCCCGCGTGCGCAAGGCGCTCGCGCAGGCGGAGCTCGACGGGCTCGACCCTGCGGCCCCGGTGTGTGGGACCAGATCTTGGAGGTGGCACGTGGCTGATCCCCGCGGATTCCTGAAGGTGCGGGAACGCGAGCTCCCTCCGAACCGCCCCGTCGAGGTGCGTCTGCGCGACTGGCGCGACGTGCACGAGCACCTGGTCGAGGGTCAGCCGTTCCTCAAGGAGCAGGCCGCCGCTGCATGGACTGCGGCATCCCGTTCTGCCACCAGGGCTGCCCGCTCGGGAACCTCATCCCGGAGTGGAACGACCTGGTCTGGCGCGACCAGTGGGCCGAGGCCAGCGAGCGGCTGCACGAGACGAACAACTTCCCGGAGTTCACGGGGCGTGTGTGCCCGGCGCCGTGCGAGTCGAGCTGTGTGCTCGGCATCAACCAGCCGCCGTGACGATCAAGAACGTCGAGGTCTCGATCATCGACGAGGCGTTCGCCCGCGGGCTGGTCACGCCGCAGGTACCGCAGCGTCTGACGGGCTCGACCGTCGCGGTCGTCGGATCCGGTCCGGCCGCCTGGCGGCCGCGCAGCAGCTGACGCGCGCCGCCACACGGTCGTCGTCTACGAGCGCGACGTCACGATCGGCGGTCTGCTGCGGTTCGGCATCCCGGACTTCAAGCTGGAGAAGCTGCACATCGATCGTCGTCTCGCTCAGATGGAGGCCGAGGGCACCCGGTTCCGGTCGGGCGTCGAGATCGGCGTGGACATCACCTGGGACGAGCTGCGTCGCCGGTTCGACGCCGTCGTCCTCGCGACCGGCGCCACGGTCCCTCGTGGGCTGCAGATTCCTGGCAGCGACCTCGACGGTGTGCACTTCGCCATGGAGTTCTTGCACCAGGCGAACACCGTGGCCGCGGGCGGTTCGGTCGAGGACCAGATCCTGGCGACCGGCAAGGACGTGATCGTCATCGGGGGCGGCGACACGGGCTCCGACTGCCTGGGTACCTCGCTCCGACAGGGGCGGCGAGCGTCACGACGCTCGCCATCGGCAAGAGGCCGCCGCTCGAGAGGTCCCCGCGCCAGCCCTGGCCGACGGACCCGATCCTCTTCGAGGTCTCCTCCTCGCACGAGGAGGGCGGAGACGCGCGTACCTCGCCTCGACCGTCGAGTTGCTGGCGGGCGATGACGGTCGGGTGCGGGCGCTCAGGGTCGCCGAGACCGAGTACCTCGAGGACGGGCGACGTGTCCCGAAGGCCGGCACCGAGAAGGAGATCCCCGCGGACCTCGTCCTGGTGGCGATGGGCTTCACCGGTCCGGAGACGGACACGATCTCGGCGCAGTCGGCGATCGGTCTGACGGCTCGTGGGCTGCTGGCCCGCGGCGACGACTTCGCGTCCACCGTGCCCGGCGTGTTCGTGGCGGCGACGCGGGCCGGGGCAGTCGCTCATCGTGTGGGCGATCGCCGAGGGCCGCGCAGCGGCCGCGTCGGCTGACGCGTATCTGCAAGGCCGCACGGAGCTGCCCGCCCCGGTGCGCGCTTCGACCGTGTCGCTGAGAGCATGACAAGAGTGAGACGCACCCCGGTGCCCGTGAGGGCGCCGGGGTGGAGACGGACAGGCAGGGGCCGAGGCGTCCGGTTCCGCCGGACACGAAGGAACAACGAGGCTGGAGAAATGCGCAGAGCAAAGATCGTTTGCACCATCGGACCCGCGACCGAGTCGAAGGAACAGCTCCGGGCGCTCGTCGACGCTGGGATGGACGTGGCGCGGATCAACCGCAGCCACGGCAGTGCCGAGGAGCACGAGGCCGTCTACCACGGCGTGCGCGAGGCCGCTGCGGCATCGGGCCGTTCCGTGGCCGTGCTCGTCGACCTGCAGGGGCCGAAGATCCGCCTGGGTCGCTTCGCAGGCGACGAGAAGCACTGGCTCAACGAGGGTGACGTCTTCACGATCACGACCGAGGAGGTCGTCGGCACCAAGGAGCTCGTCTCCACGACGCACAAGGGCTTGCCCGGGGACGCCCGCGTCGGCGACCCCATCCTCATCGACGACGGCAAGGTGCTCGTCCGCGTCACCGCGGTCGAGGGCCCCGGTCGTCACCCGTGTCGAGGTGGCCGGACCGGTCTCCAACAACAAGGGTCTGAACCTGCCGGGCGTCGCCGTCTCGGTGCCGCCCTGTCCGAGAAGGACCGGGACGACCTGCGCTGGGCCCTGCGCCTCGGCGCGGACATCATCGCGCTGTCGTTCGTCCGCTCCGCGGAGGACTTCGCCGACGTCAAGACGATCATGGACGAGGAGGGCCGCACGGTCCCCGTCATCGCGAAGATCGAGAAGCCGCAGGCCGTCGAGAACCTCGCCGAGATCGTCGACGCGTTCGACGGCGTCATGGTCGCCCGTGGCGACCTCGCAGTCGAGCTCCCGCTCGAGCAGGTTCCGCTCGTGCAGAAGCGCATCGTCGAGCTCGCGCGTCGCAACGCCAAGCCGGTCATCGTCGCGACGCAGGTGCTCGAGTCCATGACGAACTCGCCGCGCCCGACGCGCGCCGAGGCGTCCGACTGCGCCAACGCCGTCCTCGACGGGGCTGACGCCGTCATGCTCTCGGGCGAGACGAGCGTGGGCGACTTCCCGATCCTCACGGTCGAGACGATGGCCCGCATCATCGTCGCGACCGAGGAAGCGGGCCGTGAGCGCATGGCGCCGCTCGGCTCGACGCCTCACACGCGTGGTGGCGCCATCACGCGCGCTGCCGCCGAGATCGGCGAGATCCTCGGCGCGAAGTACCTCGCGACGTTCACGCAGTCGGGTGACTCGGCACGACGCATGTCGCGTCTGCGCTCGTCGATCCCGTTGCTCGCGTTCACGCCGCGTGAGCACGTGCGCAACGTCCTGTCGCTCTCGTGGGGCACCCAGTCGTACCAGGTGCCTGAGGTGGAGAACACCGACGCGATGGTCGGCCAGGTCGACACGACCCTGCAGGCCAACGGCCTCGCCGAGGTGGGCGACCTCGTGGTCGTCGTCTCCGGCGCTCCGGTGGGCCAGCCGGGCACGACGAACTCGATCCTCGTGCACCGGATCGGTGACAGCACGGACGTCTGATCCGTCCTGCTGAGGCCCGGTGGCCGGTCGTGCCCTCGCACGACCGGCCACCGGGCCTTCGCCGTTCCCGGGGCGGCTCCAGGTGTTCACGACGGCCAGCTGAAGTCCCTGCCCTGGCCGTAGGAATCCCGGCGGGCGGCGTACGCCTGGGCCGCTTGTTCTCGCGCATCGTCACCGATCAGGACCCGCAGCGGGCGGTCGGGGTCTGACAGGTGCGCGACCAGCGCGTCGGCCGCGATGCGCGGATCGGCCTCGGTCGACGGCGCATGGGGGTCGGCTGCCGCCAGGGATCTCCGCAGTGCCGAACATGGCATTGCGGAGATCGTCGTACTCCGGTTTCGGGGCGCGAATGACATGCTCGACCCTGCCCAGTCGGTGGCGAATCCGCCAAGCTGAGCGACTGTGACGTGGATCTTGAACTGTGCGACCTCGGCCGACAGGGCCTCGCTGAAGCCTTCGAGTGCCCACTTGCCTGCGTTGTACAGGCCGAACGTCGGCATCGAGCCGATCGCACCGACAGTCGAGATCTGCACGATATCGCGCCGCCGCGGGCCCGCAGATGGGGATCGCTGCCTGGCAGACCCACATCGCGCCGAACAGGTTGAGCTCGAGATGATCGCGGGCCTGCTCTTCGTCGAGCTCCTCGATGGCTCCGACGAGCCCACCGCCGGCGTTGTTGACGACGATGTCGATACCGCCGAAGGCCTGCGCCGCGTTATCGACAGCCGTAGCGACTGCGGCTGCGTCACGGACATCGAGCAGGATCTCATGCACCGAGTTCGGGTGGCCGCCTGCAGATCCGACATCGCTCCGGGACGGCGAACCGTTCCCACGACGCGATCTCCTTGTTCCAGGGCGGCTTGCGCAAACGCCCGGCCGAGCCCACGACCGGCTCCGGTGATGAGCCAGTTGCGAGTGGAGCGCGATGCTTCGGTCATGTCCGATTACCTCCAACGATACGATGCGTCTCGTTAGGCTATCGAGGGGTTGAGCTACCGTCAAGACGGACCGTCTCGTCTTGTTCTGGAGTAGTCTGTCGTCATGGCAGCGACGACTCCAGGCTCTGCGCCTTCCGATGCGGTGGGACCCGACGCCTCTCGGCGTAGCGATCGGTCCCGCCGGGCGATCCTTTCTGCCACGCGCGATCTCGTTGGCGACGTGGGATACAACCGGCTGAGCATCGAGGGAATCGCCGCCGCCGCAGGCGTCGGCAAGCAGACGATCTATCGATGGTGGCGGTCGAAGGCTGCAGTGCTCTTCGACGCGATCCTGGAGGTCAATCTGCGAGAGGAGGGGTCTGGCGCGCTGCCGGACACCGGAGATCTCGAATCCGATCTCCGGCTCGTGCTCCGGGAACCGTCGCCGCCCTGACCGAACCGGCCAACGACCGCCTTCAACGCGCGATCGTCGCAGAGATCCAGACTGACATCGTGGTCGCCGACGAACTGGTACGCCGGCTGCTCCGCCCGCAGCTTGATGCGTGCGCTGCGCGCGTTGCGATCGGCATTCGGGCCGCCAGGTCGACGAGTCCGTGGACACGGGACTGGCGGTTGAACTGCTGTTCGGACCGATCTTCCATCGTTGGCTGTTGCGAACAGGAGAACTGGACGACCAGTTCGCCGACGGGTGCTCGCCATGGTGCTGACGGGGCTACGGCCACGCTGAGGTGCACTTCTCAGAAGTGCTCCGAGAGGCTTGTCTGCACCGCCGTCGAGACGCACGGGTCGCAGGCCGCGTTCGCACGGTGACGCGGCCCCGTCCTGGGCGGGTCGGCTCAGGCGCCGAGTGCCAGGTGCACCGCGAGCCCCAGGATCACGAGGCCTCCGACGGCGGCCGTGACCCGCTGGCCGGTCTCGTTCGTCAGCGCCCGCCCCAGGACCGCGCCGCCGCCTGCGACGACCATCTGCCAGCTTGCGGAGGCGAAGAACGCGGCCGCGACGAACACCGCGCGCTCGGCCCCTGACGCGTCGGGGCCGAGCGCACCTCCGGCGACGAGCACCGCGAAGTACACGACGGTCGCGGGTTGACCAGGGTGAGCCCGAGCAGCGTCGCGTAGGCACGCACCGGAGTGGTGCCGCTCGTCGCGGGCGGGGCGTGCCGCCGTCGGGCACGGGCGCAGCGCCGGGCGCAGCGTGCGCCAGGCAAGGACGGCGAGCACCGCGACCGATGCCCACGTCAGGGGCGTCCGCACGGATGCAACGAGCGGGGCGACGACCGCGCCGGCGACCACCGCGACCGTCGCGTAGATCCCGTCGGCGGTCGCGGTGCCGAGACCGGCCGCGGCACCCACAGCGAAGCCGGCGCGCGCTGTCAGCGTGACCAGGTAGACGGCGATGGCCCCGACCGGGATCGCGATGGCGTAGCCCGCCACGAGGCGGCGACGAGCGCCCCGGTCATCGGGCCGGGCGGTGTCGCCGCGCCCCGACCGCGGGCTGCCGACCAGCAGGTCGCGGGTCGCGGCGCGGGCGGCAGGATCACGGACGGCGTCGGCATGGATCGAGGATCGCCCTCGGGCAGGGAGCGTCAAGCGTTCCTGGTCGTCTGTCCGGGAAGCACGACGCCGGGGGCGTCATCCCACCAGGAGGGCCGCGGCCACGGCGCCGACGGCTGCCCCGAGGACGAGCCCGGTCACCACCTCGGTGCGGGTGTGGTCACGGACCGCGAGCCGAGAGAGCCCGACGACGACGGCTACCGCCAGCAGCCCGACGGCGAGCCACCACGACAGCACCGTGGCGACGCCGCCGCGACCGAGAAGACCCCGGTGTGGACCGAGGCACGGACCACGGGGTGACCAGCGCGAGCGCGACCACGCCGGCGAGGTACGCCGAGAGGAGCTGCGGGAGGAGGACGGGGCGCCCGCGAGGTGCAGGACGACGATCGCCGACACCTCGATGACGACGAGACCCGCGAAGACCACGAGACGCTGAGCCTTGGGGCGGACGTGCCGGGACTCGAGGACGTCCAGGCGGGCCAGGCCGTGCACGAACAGGTAGGGCAGGCCGCCGCAAAGGAGGACCGCGAGCAGCACGTGACGCAGGCCGTCGAGGCCAGGGAGGCGTACAGCGCGGCGGCAAGGACGAGCGCAGCCACCGTGTAGCCCGGGCGAGCACCTCGGTGGCGAGGACGGCCCAGCGCGGCGGTGGAGCCTCGGTGGCGGCGGGAACGGTGCCGGTCCGGACAGGTGGGACGGTCACGGTTCTCCGGGTGCGTCGTGGACGGCGCGAGGCAGTCCGGCTCGTCGTCGGTGGCGCGGACGACGCCGTCGGCGAGGCTGCCGGGACTGCCCTCCACGTCGAGCCCGAGGACGCCGACGAGAACCGTCTCGCGCCTCTGGCTCGTCTGCTCCCGGAAGGCGCGCCCCAGGTGACGCAGGGCACGGTCGTCGGCCGCCCAGGCGTTCCAGTCGGCAGGCACGTCCGGTCGGTCGTCCATCCCGCGGCGGGTGGCGGCGACGTCGATCTGCAGGGCCCGCAGGACCGGCTCGGGTGCGGGACCGACGAGCGCGCGCACCCGTCCGGCGTCCTGGGGTCCGAGTAGCGGGCGAGCGTCGCGAGCGCGTCCATGATCTCGATCGTCCGGTGGTACTCCGCCACCTCGGACCGTACCGCGGGAAGCATGGACTCGGCGACGGCATCGACGAGGTGGGAGTGCAGGGCCGTGAGGTCGGCCCGACGCCGGCGTCGCGTGCGCGCCGCGGAGAGCAGGTGGCCCATGATCCCGACCGTGAGCAGGACGCTGGACGCCGCGATGAGGTAGCGGGAGCGGATGCCGAGGAACCGGTAGGCCTCGGTCGCCCCGGGCTCCTGCAGGACGACCTGGACGATGCTGAGCAGAGCCCACAGGACTCCGACGAAGGCGCCCGCAGCGGCGAGGTTCATGCCCCAGCGATCGCTGCGGGTCTGCCCTGGAGGTTGCGGAGCGTCGAGATCCCGAAGGTCGCGGTCGCCCAGAGGAACGCACCGTAGTAGACGGCCCAGTAGAGGGCCATCCACGGCTTGCCCTCGGTCTGCAGGTCGAAGTCCCGCTTCTCCCACGGGCCGTTGAGGGCGAAGACCAGCACCAGGATCCCGACCACGGCGACCGCGCCCGCGACGAGGTGTCGCGGACGAGGGCGCCGCCCCTGCGTCCCCTGGACCCATGCGGCGATGCAGAGGCACCCCGCGACGAGCATGGCGTGCTTCGCGAGCTCGTGGGCGCCCGCGGGCCCGTGGGTCAGC
Source organism: Oerskovia sp. M15 (assembly GCA_038070415.1). Lineage (GTDB taxonomy): Bacteria > Actinomycetota > Actinomycetes > Actinomycetales > Cellulomonadaceae > Oerskovia. Next base: position 3,936,926 of record JAMYWF010000001.1, on the reverse strand, counting down.
ACCAGCGACTCGACCCAGCGGATCCGCAGGCCCGATGCGGCAGCGACGAGGGCGAGACCCCACGTGAGGGCGCGGTCGCCCTTGAGCTGGGAGCGGTGCCGCAGTGCCGTCCAGACCGCAGCCCCTGCGAAGAGGACGAAGGCGAGGTAGGTCACCGGTAGCGCTCCATGCCCGAGAGGCGGTGCGCGACACCGCCCGTCGCCTCGATCGACATCATGAGCTCGCTCGCGAGGGCCTCGGCGCGGTGCTCGACCGGATCCTCGTAGCGGTTGCGCCGTTGGGGTCCTGGCGCCGGGCGGTGGGGTCGTCGCACGCGTCGAGGATGTGGACCAGCTCGTGGGCGATGATGTGGTGACGGTGGCGCTCGGAGAGCGTCGCCTCGGAGTTGACGATGATCTTCTCGCCGTCGGGCATGCTCAACCACATCCCGGAGACGCCTTCACCCAGCGGGCCGTCCACCACGTCGATGGGCCGCTCACGGAGCGCGGCGACGATGCTGCGCGCGTCGTCGATCGTCCGCGCCCGGTCGAGACCGGCGGACATCAGCCTGCTGCGATGATCGTTCACCGTTCCTCGAGCGGATCGACGGCGGGAAGCGACTGCATCCGACGCATCTGGTCCAGGAGCTGGGTCACGGCGCGGACGTTCTCCTCGGACAGGCCCTCGGCCCGCATCGCGAACGCCTCGACGCCGTGGTCGCGCAGGGCGAGCCGGAGCTCCTTCTTGGGGTCCTCACCGGTGTCGAGCAGGTCCTGGGCTCGACACCGAAGAACGCTGCCAGGCCCTCGATGATGCGCAGGGACGGCGAGGTGCGGTGCCCTCCGCGCAGGGCGCTGAGGTAGGCCTCCTTGACGGCGTAGCCGTGCTCGGTCATCCACTCAGCGACCTCGCGGTTGGTCGCGCCGCGTCCGGCACGCTGTCGGGTCGCGAAAAGTTCGTTCAGTCTGTGCTGGAACGCGCGGCTGAGCCGCTCGCCCGGGGTTCTCCTGAGTCGTCACCCTTCGATTGTTCCAGGAGTGGCGGTGTGCTCGAACCGTCGGGGTGTGTTGTCCGTCCTCGTGCCCCGGTGGAGTCCCGTCCACGGGCCGTGGGGAGCGCACGAGGTGCGGGACCGTCGTGCATCGCGGCAGTGGCGGCTTCGGCCCGGCGGTGCAGTGTGGCGCGGTTCACATGAGAGCTCTCTCATCTGGCAGAACTTCGCGTCCGCCCGAGGAATACCGTCAGTAGAGTACGGGTGTCGCGCTCGTGACGGTCGAGGCCCGGCGCTGTCGTGCGTCACGCCCGAGCGCGGCCACCCGGCGCTTCCGGGGAGCAGGGGTCCCCGGAGGTCGTCGGCGTCGTCGCTCAGGCGGGCGCGGAGACGCGCAGACCCGACGCGCGCTTCTCCTGCAGCGCCCGGTCGAGCTCGTCCAAGATCTCGCGAGCTTCCTCGACGTCCCAGGACGTGCCCTGCAGCTCGAACTCGAAGAGGACCGGACGGCCCGACAACCTCGCGATCTGGCGGCAGGCGGCCTGATAGTGCTCGCCGAAGTTCCGGTTGCCCGAGCCGATGACCCCGACGAGCCGACGGCGCGTCACGGGTCGGCCAGGAATCGACGGACCGGCTCCGGGATGGTGTCGTTGTCGACGTTCCCGGTCTTGTACGACGGCGTGATCAGCACCCAGGGGCCCGTCGGGACCGAGCGGCGGACGTCTCGCTCGCCCAGGTCGTGCGCCCTCCTGCCGAGGCCCTCGGCGAAGCTGCGCACCATCCCGGACGAGCTCGAGGAGAAGTAGACGACCGTCTGCTGCGCGCCGGGAGCGTCCGCCCGGGCTGCCTCGCCCGGAGGGGTCGGAGGAAGGACGGGACATGCCGGGTCGGCCATGTGGTGGTGCTCCTGACGCTGGGTGGAGTCCCAGTGCACACCGGTCGGGACAGTGGGGCCAGGGCCGAAGGTCCTGAACCGAGCCCCGGCCGCGGACGAGTCCCTACCTGGCGCCCGCGGCGAGGCGCACGCCGAACGCCACGAGCACGGTCCCGGTGATGCGGTCGGTCAGCCGGACGACCGTCGGTCCGCCGAGCCATCGGCCCGCCCAGTGCGTACCGGTGATGATCGCCGCGAACCAGACCAGGCCGATCGCGTTGTGCACGAGGGCGAGCAGGACGCCCATGAGGAGGTGGGACGAGCCCTCGGGGATGAACTGCGGGATCGTCGCGACGTAGAAGACGCCGATCTTCGGATTGAGAAGGTTGGTACCGGCGCCCGCAGCGAAGGTGGCCCACGGTGACCGGGAAACCGCCCTGGGCGGCTCGTCCTGGCCTGCGGCGATGTCCGTGGCGTCGGCGGCATCCGTGGCGGCGTCCGGCGGAAGCTCGACCACAGCAGGCGCGCTCCGAACGCCCCGAGGTAGAGCGCGCCGCCAGGGTCAGGACCCGGTAGGCGGTGTGCGACGCCGCGAGGAGCGCGGACGCACCGACCGCTGCGGCGACCCCACACCAGGCAGCCGGAGCCGATGCCGAACGCTGCCGCCCAGGCGTGCCGACTTCCGCGGGCGATCGACGTCCGCAGGACCAGGGCGGTGTCCAGTCCGGGCATGATCGTCAGCAACAGAGCGACAAGAGCGAACGAGAGCAGCGCCTCGGTGATCGTCACACTGCCGATCGTCGCGGTCCCCGCCCGACGGTGCAGGGGCCGCCGGATGGTGAGACTCGCACGCGACCGGACACGGGGTCGAGCGGCCCCGGACCTACGATGCCTGGATGACTGGTCCGCCTCGCGTCAGGTTCGCACGTTCTTCCGACGCCGAGCGTCTGGCAACCATCCAGGCCGCGTCCTGGCGAGCGGCCTTCGACGGCACCCTCCCGCGGCGGAGCTCAAGGCACTCGACCCTGCCGCCCTCGCCGTTGTGTGGCGTAAGCGCGTGAGCGCCCAGGCGACGGGCGAGGTCGTCCAGGTGGTCGAGACGCATGACGGGGTGCAGGGCTATGCCCGGCACTACCCGTCCGACGACGAGGACGAGATTCGTAGCGGGGTCGCGACGCTCGGGGCCATCTACCTCGATCCGGGTGCCTGGCGCGGCGGTCTCGGGACAGCTCTATTGGACGCGGTCGTGTCGTCCATGAAGGAGGGCGGGTTCAGCACGGCGACCCTCTGGGTGCTCGAGGACAACGAACGGGCCCGCGCGTTCTACGGCGCTCGCGGCTGGCAGGCAGACGGAGCCGTCGTCTCGCTCGAGGGGCCGCGGGTCGGATCCGTAAGCTGCGCTACCGGCGCGAGCTCTGACCCGGGTGGCGGAGGGTCAAGGTTGGTGACGCTCGATCTGTCGTCGGAGGTTCTGCGCGATCTCCCCATCGTCGGTGATCGACCTTGACGGGAAGGAGACCTCACAGGCGGCGCCGTTCGGCGATCGACGCCCCATTGAGGACAAGTCCCAGCTCGCCGACGCGGAGCTGGTCATGCGGATCGCAGTCGATTCGCTGCTCGGTGCGGGCCACAGTTGCAGGAGGTACTGCTCGTGCGGCGCGAGGTCGAGTCCATCACGGTTCCGCCCGCGCCCTCTGGCGAGGATTCGAACTCGCGACGGGCCATCGCGGGACGGCAAGTCCACCGGGTTCCCTTCCACTGGGCCCGCGAGCGTCAGTTCCGCGGCCTCCAGGCTTACCTCGACGCAGTCCTCCCAGCCTAGCTCGGGTCTCTCTGAGGGCGTGTCAAGGCTCTCCACGTCGACTGTGACGAGACCGCTGTTGATGCCGGTCAAGATTGCGACACCAGCGGGCAAGGACAAGGCCAGGCCTCCGACGTGACGAAAATGCTCAGTTCCGTCGAATGCTCCAGGGGCCGCGAGCTCGAAGCGCGAAAATCCACGCGAACCCGGTGCCCCTTGACCAGTTCCTCTGTTGCCACTTGAATCCTCACTCACCTGCAAGGCTATTGCCCAGTAGATTGCGGTTTCTGTCGACAACACGCTGCCGTCCTCGGCAACGGGCTCGTACGGGGAGAAATGCGGCCCGAGAGCGATGGTGCTCGCACGCTTCCTCGTGGGTTCGCGACAGCGATGGACGTGGTGCCGTCGACCGGCGTGTGCGTTCCCGCGTCAGCCGGGGACCGGCTGGACCGTCTTGCGCATGACGGTCTTGCTCTTGCCGATGTGACGCTCGAACGTGAATCCGGCCTTCGAACATGGCCCTCGTGCCGTTGTGAAGGAACGAGGAGGATGTTTTCTTGCCTGGGGTGAGTTCGTTGGGGAAAGAGACCACCTCGCCTCCGCCGGCGTGAGCGATCAGCTGGAGCGCGCCGTCGAGCGCTTCGTGCCACGCCCGACCGTCGGTGGTCGCGGTCGACGAAGAAGCACGTGATGCGCCATGGTGCCGGTTGGGTTTCGCCCGCGTCGTACTGCTTGCGGTGGTAGATGCCCGGCAGTTCGATCGGACTGCCGTACTCGCACCACGCGATCGCGTCGTCGCCGTCGAAGACGAGCGCGGCGTGCGCGACGCCCTCCGCCACGAGTCGCTGCTTGAACGTCGGCCCGTCGTATTCGTTCTTGACGGTGCGCTCCGTGTCGCTATGGAAGTAGGAGCAGTAGCACCCGCCCCAGACCCCGTTGTGTTTCTGCGCGAGGGCCAGCCACGCCGGGAAGGTCTCGGGGTGAGTGGCTTGATCACGTGTGAAGTCGTCACGCTCACCTCAGGGTTCTTCTCGCGCGGGGTCATTTCGTCGCACCCTAGTCGGCGACGCACAGGACTGCCGTGTTGCCGTCCTGGTCGGCGATCACGGTGAGCGACGGCGCACTGCTGTCATCGGTGACGGTCCCGCCCGCGGCCACGGCAGCGGCTATTCGTTGGTCGGCCACCTCGGGTGCTACGTAGACCTCGACGTGAAAGCGCTGACGCGGGGTCTCGTGCTCGTCGGCGTGCCCGAACCACAGGTTCGGTACACGGCCCGTGGCGTCCCGGATCTCGTCGCTGGGCGACCCGTGCCCCTGGGCCTCGGCGTGCCCGGTCAGCAGCGCCGCCCACACCGGGGCGATGGTCGCGGAACGACCCGTGTCGAGGCCGAGCTCGAGAGCACTGACCGAGGCCGGGTCGGCGTCGAGCTTGTGCTCGGCGGCGATCTCGGTGATGTGTCGCGCGAGGTCGACGTCCTGCTGGTGACCCACTCCACGACGTGTTCGGTGCCCTCCTCGTCGCGGTAGATGGCGTCGGCGCTGACCAGCTTGAGGTCGACGAACCCGTTGCCGATCGACACGCCCGGTAGTGTCCGAGCGCAACTCCCGCATCGCCTACAGCGGTGACGAAACGTGCGCCGGCGCCGAAGTCGTCGACCAGGTAGCGGGCATGCAGTCCCTGGGCCAGTTTGCGCCAGTCGGCCAGCCCGGCGTCGGCGATCTGCTCGCCCGTCAGCATGTCCATGTCGGGGACTTTCCTGTGATTGAGGGTGCAGAGCTCGAGCTTGTCATCTTGAACGGCCTCCCGTGCGCGTGCCACCAGTAGATCCGACATCGAACGAGTCTTCAAGGAATACAGCACCTGATGCGCTGAAGAAGCGGCCTCTGTGGCACGTCCGGTCGATGTCGGACGGGAACGACCCGGCCGCCTCGACGGTCGGCTAATGCCGGGCTCGGGCACCAGCGGCGGACACCCTTGGCGGTCTTCCACGTCTCGGCCCGGCCCATCGCAACCAGCCGGTCCAGGACGCGCGCAGTGTTCGAGGGGTGGAAGGTGCCCAGGGCTCGCGAGGTCGCACCGGCGGAGCGTCCGCTGAACGTCCAACCGTGCAGGGCACGCAACGCGGCGTGCTGTGCGGGGTGATCGTCTGCCTGCTCATCGGTCTCTCCTTCTCGGTGGGGTCACCCACTACGTGGGCGCCCCGCGCGGAAAGTCTCAGACCAGGTCACTCATCCCTTCGGCTGGGGCGGTGACCCAGTCCCACCGGCCAGGGCGGCCACCACGGTGCGCGGCGCGGGACCTGCCCCACGTAGCCCAGGGACCGCGGGGCGGTCGGTCGCCGAGGCGAACAGGACCACGACATTCGGGTGCTTACGCACGCGCTCAAGGCGGGCATCGAGGGTCGCACGTGGGTACGGAAACCGCGGGTGGTTGTCCAGGATGCAGGCGTAGGCCAGCGGCGGTTCGACGCCCGGGTGCGCCACCTCGAACTCGTCGAGCAGCATTGAGAGCTTCCAGATGTCGCGGGCGACCTCGGTGTGGTCCAGTCTCTCCGACGACGACGCCCCGACCTTGAGCTCAGCGATCACCGCGAGGTGCTCCAGGTTGGACAGGCCCGTGCCGTCAGCGGCCCGGACCGCGCCTGCGTAGTGCGGTAGTGACACTCCGGCGCGGCGAGTAACGACGGCGTCGAGCCGGACCTCACCTCTCCTCCCCATTGCTGTTTTCCACGGGCTGTCCAAGAACGAGCTGATGTGCAGTGTGGGTTCACGCGCCACCCGGTCGATGCCGAACTGGGAGATCAGGTAGTGCGCGAACCACGCCTGGAACGTCGCTTCCGGCGCGAGGTACTGACCGCACGTCGAGGCGAAGACCGTCCACGCGGCCTCGAACTTGCGGGCGACCGGCTCCTGGGAGAACGGGGTCCACGAGGGTTCAGGTGCGCTCGTCTTGGGCACATCATCACGTACGCCCCAGACGCCCGGGAGCAGGCGCGGCCCCGCGCGAGGAAGATCTCAAGCCGCCGCGGTCACGATGTGTGCGGCAACTCATTCGGCTCCGTCGGGTCAGGGGCCTTGGGCGCGGACAGCGTCGACGCGTCCTGCCATTCGGGGCCGAGGTCTAGGTGGCGTCCGTCGGCTGCGGCGTCCCTGCGGCGCGAAGAGGTCCTCTGCTTCCTGCCGGAAGGTCGTGGTCTCCAGTGCAACCTCGTCCTCAAGCGCCGATGCGGGCAGCTCGATCAGGCCGTCATCGTTCATGGCTCTATTCCAGTCGAGGACCATCAGCGTCTCGCACATGTTGTAGGCGACCAGTGGGGCTGCGGCCATGAACCGTTCGCGGAGCCCGAAGATGGCGGCGTCTGCGCGACGGTCCGGGACGTGGTGAACCACGTCGCCGTAGATCCATGCGAGCGCGAGCTGGAGTTCATCCATCGAGGCGGTATGACCGGTCGTCGTGTTGTGGACCAGGACCTGCACGCCGACGGCCCGGTTCGGGTCCTTCGAGTTGGTCCGCGACTGTCAGCGGGTCAGCACCGCTTTGGCGTGGGTATCAGCTCGCGCGCCACCCCGGGTGAAGGTCTTGATCGACTTCAGGACGCTCGGCAAGTAGCAGTCCTCGTCGGACAACAGGATCGGCCGGACACGCGCAGCGGCGGACTCCATCGGCTCCTCGTCGGGGAACGACCTGACCAACGCGACCGTCACGCCGTCCGAGACCATCCTGAACCCGACTCGCGAGAACGCGCGCAGTCTCGCGCGCACCTCGTCGAGGGTGCTGATGGCGCGGGCCCAGCGGTGGTCTCGGGTGCCTGGCTCTGCGTGCTCACACTCACCGCCTCTGCGGCGATGTGTCGTGCAGCACCTGGCTGTTTCGGGGTGCTTCTGGATGCCTGCTTGAAACGGCACCCACACTTGGCCCCTCTGAGAGGAGCAAAATGGAGTGTTTCCGCAGGTCAGGGGCCTGACGTAGAGGTGCCCCGGGTGGGATTCGAACCCACACTGGATCGGGTTTGAGCCGAACGCCTCTGCCGGTTGGGCTACCGGGGCAGGTGCCGCCGGGGACCACGAGGACCCCGCTGCGGTGCGTGGACCATCGAACCATAGAACCCGGACGAAAGGAGAATCACACCCGTTCGGCGGCGCGTACGGGTCTTCTCCCACTACGATGATGGACGTGAGTGACGACAACGCGCAGCCCGATGCCACGGCACCGCTCGACCTGCCCCTGATCCAGCCCGAACCGCGCGTCACGTCCGAGGACGTGCGGCGCCGTCGAGTGCCCGTCCGGCTCGTCGCGCAGTCGTCGCCGAGGACGAGGCCCTGATCCGTATGGACGTCGTCGAGACGCTCCGCGAGGCGGGCTTCGACGTCGTCGGCGAGGCCGGGGACGGCGAGACGGCGGTCAGGCTCGCGCTCGAGCTCAAGCCGGACGTCGTCGTCATGGACGTCAAGATGCCCGAGCTCGACGGCATCTCGGCGGCTGAGCGGATCGGCAAGGCGCACGTCGCGCCGGTCGTGCTGCTCACGGCGTTCTCGCAGACCGAGCTTGTGGAGCGGGCGCGCGACGCCGGGGCCATGGCCTACGTCGTCAAGCCGTTCAGCCCCGCGGACCTGCTGCCGCCGTGGAGATCGCGATCTCCCGCTACTCGCAGATCAGCGCGCTGGAGTCTGAGGTCGCAGACCTGGCCGAGCGGTTCGAGACGCGCAAGCGCGTCGACCGCGCCAAGGGACTGCTCATGACCAAGATGGGCCTGTCCGAGCCGGAGTCGTTCCGTTGGATCCAGAAGACCTCGATGGACCGGCGCCTCACCATGCGTGAGGTCGCGGACGCCGTCATCGAGCAGGTCGGCGGCGCCTGATCCGTCGTACCGGAGGGCCTGTGAACAGGCCCTTTGTTCGGGACGCTCAACGAGGCTATCGTCATGGACGGGTGTCCAGTTCTATGTACGGGATTCCCGCGAAGCATTCAGTCGATCGATGACCACGGATGCTCGCCGGTGGCAGGTAGTCCGACTGCCACCGGAGCGTCTCGAGGTCGGATGGTCCTACGAGGAGGTTCCACGTGCGTGCAGCAGTTGTGGTCAGGCCCGCGGTCGGCGACGACCTTCCCGGTGTCGCTGCGCTGTGCGCCGAGGCGCGTAGCGAGTCCGCTGCCGCCCTCAGGTGTGCCTCCCGGACGAGTCCAAGCTGGTCCGTCAGCTCAGCGTGCTGCTGGCGGCTCCCGGCGGCACGGCGCTGGTGGCCTTCCAGGACGGCGCCCCGTCGGGTTCCTTCTGGCGCGAGCGCTCGAGCCGCACATCTTCAACGACGAGCCGAGCCTCTATATCGAGGCGCTCTACGTGTCGCAGGACGCGCGCCGCCGTGGTGTCGGGCACGCGCTGCTGACCGCCACCGCCGAGCTGGCCGCCTCGAACGGGGCGGTGGACGTCTTCTCCGTCCCCATCCGGGGTCTCGCGGCGTGCAGCGATTCCTCGCGCGACTCGGATTCGCACCCGCCGCCGGACACCGGGTGGTCTCCACGAACGTGCTCCAGCGCCGCCTCGCCGGCGACTCGGGCACCGCACGCCGCGGCGCGCGCGGCCTGGAGGACCTCATCGCCCGCCGCCGCAAGGCGCGCACCGAGGGCCAGACGGGTCCCGTGGACCTGCGCGCATTCCAGGACGACTACCGCCGCAGCTCTGCGGACGCGACGTTCGAGGCACCGTTCGTCAGCGAGCCCTGGTGCGCTGACCCGCTCTCGCGGGAGGGCCCGTCGTGAAGGATCACCTTCGCGACGGGCCTTCGTCGTCCCGTGGGGAGTCGTCAGCGGGCGTCCAGGACCATGCACGTCAGGCGTGCGGTGCACACACGCCGCATCTCGTCGTCGACCACGACGATCTCGTAGCTCGCCGTCGTGCGTCCCAGGTGCAGGGCGGTCGCGACGCCGTGGACGGATCCCGACCGCACTCCCCGGTGGTGCGTGGCGTTGATCTCGATGCCGACCGCCCGCGCCCTTCGCCCGCATGCATCTGTGCCGCGATCGACCCCAGGGTCTCGGCGAGGACGACCGAGGCGCCGCCGTGCAGCAGGCCCGCGGGCTGGGTGTTCCGGCCACCGGCATGCTGCCGGCGACACGGTCGGGGCAACCTCGACGAGAGTGATGCCCATGCGTTCGATGAGGGTCCCGAGCGTGCTGGCCCGCAGCGCCTCGAGCGTCGCGTCGTCGGGGAGGTGGTCGGGCCGTCGGCTCCGTGCGTGTCGGTCATAGCGGATAGGTTTGCACTCGTGACCACCACTGCGCGACCTCGCCTCCTGCTGATCGACGGACACTCGATGGCCTACCGGGCCTACTTCGCCCTGCCGGTCGAGAAGTTCTCGACGACCACCGGACAGTCGACGAACGCCGTCTTCGGGTTTACCTCGATGCTGACGAACCTGCTGCGCGACGAGAAGCCGACCCATGTCGCGGTCGCGTTCGACGCGGGCGAGCGTCGTTCCGGACCGAGGTCCTGCCCAGCTACAAGGGCACGCGCGACGCGAGCCCCGAGCCCTTCAAGGGGCAGGTGCCGCTGATCAAGGACATCCTGGCCACGCTCAACATCCCGGTCCTGCAGAAGGAGAACTTCGAGGCGGACGACATCTTCGCGACCCTCGCCACGCAGGCCGCGGCCGTGGGCATGGAGGTCCTGGTCTGCTCGGGCGACCGCGACTCGTTCCAGCTCGTCAGCGAGGACGTCACGGTCCTCTACCCGAAGGTCGGCGTCTCCACCCTTGCTCGCATGACCCCGGACGCGGTCCTCGAGAAGTACGGCGTCCCCGGAGCGCTACCCGGACCTCGCGGCACTGGTCGGCGAGACCAGCGACAACCTGCCGGGGATCCCGGGCGTGGGCCCCAAGACGGCCGCCAAGTGGATCAACGCGTACGACGGCCTGGAAGGCGTGCTCGCCTCGGCCGACAAGATCACGGGCAAGGCGGGCGAGAACCTGCGGGCGAACCTCGACCAGGTGCGGCTCAACCGGCAGCTCAACGCCCTGCTGACGGACATGGAGCTCCCGCTCGGCCCCGACGACCTGCTGGTCCAGCCGTGGGACCGCGAGGCCATGCACCGCGTGTTCGACGCGCTCGAGTTCACGGCCCTGCGCGAGCGCCTGTTCGCGCTCGCCCCGAGGGGAGCAGGACGTCGAGGCGGGCTTCGACGTCTCGCTCGCCTCGCTCGGTCAGGGCGAGCTCGGCGCATGGCTCACCGAGCGCAAGGAACGTCCGGTCGGGCTCGTCGTCGCGGGCAAGGCCACCCCGGTGGGCGGTGACGCGTGGTCGCTCGCCGTGGCGGACGACGGCGCGGCCGCCGTCGCGGTCGACCTCGCCGACATCGCGGTCGTCGACGAGCAGGCGCTCTCCGCGTGGCTCACGGACCCTGAGGCGCCCAAGGTCGTCCACGGGGCCAAGGCGACCTGGCACGAGCTCGCCTCGCGCGGCTTCGACCTGCGGGGTCGTGTTCGACACCGAGCTCGCTGCCTATCTGTGCCACCCCGACCAGCGCGGCTACGACCTGGGCGACCTCGCGATCCGCCACCTCAAGCGCGAGCTGCGTGTCGACGAGGTCGACGAGCCCCAGGGTGCGCTCGACCTCTCGCTCGACGGTTCGGGCGAGGACACGCGGGACGCCGTGCGTGCGGCTGGCGTCCTCGACCTGTCCGAGGTGCTCGTCGGTGAGCTGCGCGACCGAGGTGCCGACCATCTCCTCAAGGACCTCGAGCTGCCGCTCGTCGACGTGCTCGCCCGCATGGAGGCTCGGGGATCGCGGCGGACGTCGAGTACCTCACCGAGCTCGAGAAGCACTTCGGCGAGCTCGTCGCGACGGCCGCCGCCGAGGCCTACGACGTGATCGGTCGCGAGGTGAACCTCGGCTCGCCCAAGCAGCTCCAGGAGGTCCTCTTCGACCAGCTGGGCATGCCCAAGACCAAGAAGATCAAGACGGGTTACACGACGGACGCCTCGGCGCTCGCGGACCTGTTCGCCAAGACGGGCCACCCGTTCCTCGAGCATCTCCTGGCCCACCGTGACGTGTCACGCCTTCGCCAGACGGTCGAGGGGCTGCTCAAGTCGGTCGCCCCGACGGACGCATCCACACGACGTTCCAGCAGACGATCGCCGCGACGGGGCGCCTCAGCTCGACCGACCCGAACCTGCAGAACATCCCCATCCGCACCGAGGCGGGCGGCGGATCCGCCGCGCGTTCGTGGTCGGCGAGGGCTACGAGACCCTGCTGACCGCGGACTACAGCCAGATCGAGATGCGGATCATGGCGCACCTGTCGGGCGACGAGGGGCTCATCGAGGCCTTCCGCTCGGGCGAGGACCTGCACAGCTACGTGGGCTCACGGGTCTTCGACGTCCCGACCGACCAGGTCACCCCGGCCATGCGCTCCAAGATCAAGGCCATGTCCTACGGCCTGGCCTACGGCCTGTCCTCGTTCGGCCTCTCGCAGCAGCTCAACATCTCCGTCGGTGAGGCCGCGGGCCTCATGGAGGACTACTTCACCCGTTTCGGCGGCGTGCGCGACTACCTCACGGGCGTCGTCGACGAGGCCCGTGTCACGGGCTACACCGCGACCATCATGGGGCGTCGCCGCTACCTGCCGGACCTCACGAGCGACAACCGCCAACGGCGCGACATGGCCGAGCGCATGGCGCTCAACGCCCCATCCAGGGCAGCGCGGCCGACATCATCAAGGTCGCGATGCTGGGCGTCCAGCGCGCCATCGACACCCAGGACCTGCGCTCGCGCCTGCTGCTCCAGGTCCACGACGAGCTCGTCGTCGAGGTCGCACCGGGGAGCGGGACGCCGTCGAGGAACTCCTGCGTCGAGAGATGGGCGCCGCAGCCGAGCTCTCGGTCCCGCTCGACGTCTCGGTGGGCGCGGGACGCACCTGGCACGACGCCGCCACTGATCGCCGGCTCGCGCCTCACGAGCGGGTGAAGCGCGAGCCGCCGTACTTCTGTGGACCGCCTGGCGGCTGACCCCAGGATCGTCGCGATCGCCGCCCAGGAGACGCCGCGGGACCGTGCCCGGCGCACCACGAGCGCCTCGCGCCGGTCGGCCTCGTGACGCAGGTCGCGGAGGGCTGCCAGGGCGCGCAGCGGATCGTCGTCGGCGGCGGCGTGGACGAGCATGGCCATGTCAGGCTCCTTCATCGGGTACCTCCGGTCGTGTGGCGTGGCCCGCCACATTGTCAACCTAGGTTGACGGGCCCGATCCGTCAACCGCGGTTGACGGCTGGGCTCAGCCGCCAGGCGTGTCCGGAAGATCGCCGTGCCAGGAAGGTACGCGCCTCGCACGGGCCCCAGCCGCCCCAGGTCTCCTGGTTGTCCGCCGGCCACTCCGGCTCGACGACGTCCTCGATCGTGAGCCCCGCGCCGACGACCTCGCGCACGTGGTCGCCGATCGTGCGGTGGTACTCGGCATAGGCCACGCGCCCGCGGTGTCGGTCTCGACGTAGGGGCGGCGGTCGAAGTACGAGCGGTGGGCCGTCAGGCCGTGCTCGCTCGGGTCGTCGGGGAACGCCCAGCGCACCGGGTGTGTCACCGAGAACACCCATGCACCCCGGGGCGCAGGAGGCGAGCGACCTCGCGGTGGATCGCTCCGGCGTCGGGCACGAACGGGATGGCGCCGAACGACGTGAAGGCGACGTCGAAGCTGGCGTCGGCGAACGGAAGCCGGCGCGCGTCGGCCTGGACGAGCGGGACCGTGACTCCCGTGGAGGCGTTGAGCCTCGCGCCGGTGTCCAGCATCCCGCCCGAGACGTCCGTCGCGACGACCTCGACCCGCGGGACGCGAGCCAGCGCGAGCACTGCGCGGCCCCGCGCCGACCTCGAGCACGCGACGGCCGCTCAGGTCGCCCAGGAGGTTCGCGTCGGACTCGCGCAGCCCCTCGGGGCACCAGCAGAAGTCGACCGCCCCCAGGAAGGCGCCGTGCTCGTCGAGGTACTCCTCCGCGTTGGCGTCCCACCACGTGCGACCTGCCGCGCCGCCCTGGGCCGCCGGAACGTCGCGATAGCCCACCGATCCGATCGTCTCGTCCGTCATGCATCTATCGTCTCGCGCCCGGAGCCGTTTCCGCGCATCCTCCCAGGTGGTCGATAGGGTGGGGCTGGTTGGTCGAGCGATGGCGCTGGTCCGCCTTCCGACGATCACTCCACACGATACGAGGTTCGAGTTGCGCATCGGTCTGCTCACAGGTGGCGGGGACTGCCCCGGTTTGAACGCGGCCATCAGGGCTGTCGTCAAGCAGGGTATGGGCGAGTACGGACACACGATCATCGGGTTCCGGAACGGGTGGAAAGGTGTCGTCGACGGCGACATCGTCCCGCTCGGACGTCAGGACATCCGCAACGTGCTGCCGGTGGGAGGGACCCTCCTCGGCACGGCGCGCTTCCACCCTCACGCGTCCGACGGCGGGCTCGACGCCGTCCTCACCACGGTCGAGGCCGAGCGCCTCGACGCCATGATCTGCATCGGCGGCGACGGCACGCTGCACGCGGCGAGCAAGGTCGCAGACGCTGGGGTCAACATCGTCGCGATCCCCAAGACGATCGACAACGACGTGGAGGGGACAGACCTGTCGATCGGGTTCCACACGGCCGTGAACATCGCGACCGAGGCGATCGACCGCGTCCACACGACCGCCGAGAGCCACAACCGCGTGATGGTCGTCGAGGTCATGGGGCGTCACGCCGGATGGATCGCCGTCAACGCGGGCATCGCCGGCGGGGCCGAGGTGGTGCTCGCCCGGAGGACCCGTTCGACATCGAGGGCGTCGTGAAGTTCCTGCGCCACCGTCATCGTGCGCACGCCAACTTCTCGATCGTCGTCGTCGCGGAGGGGCCCTGCCGCGCGAGGGCAGCGACATGAACTTCACCCAGGAGCTCGGCAAGTACGGCGAGATCATCGCCGCTCGATCGGCGAGCGGGTCTCGGCCGAGATCGCCCGGCGCACCGGGTTCGACACGCGCCTGACCGTCCTGGGGCACGTGCAGCGTGGCGGCGAGCCGACGCCCACCGACCGCATCCTCGGGAGCCGCTTCGGCGTGGCCGCGGTGGACGCGGTCTCCCGCGGGGAGTCCAAGGTCATGACGGCGTTGCGGGGCGAGAGCGTGGTGCTGGTCCCGCTCGACGAGATCGCCGGGAAGGTCAAGCACGTCCCGGCCGACCTGCTCCGGGTGGCGAACGCGCTGGCCTGACCGGCGCTCCCACCTCGCCGACGGCCGCCTGCGCTCCCGCGAGCGGCCGTCGCGCGTCGTCGGCGGGTGCGCGGGGACGGGGCGTCCGCCGCCGAGATCTCCCTTGACCCCGCGGCATTCCATCGATAAGATGTCTGACGGTGCAGTGCGCCTACCGCCCTAGCTCCTACCTCCGTCTCGACGCTGACGTGCGTCAGTCGCAGGTGGGGCCGCTCCGTGCTCGGAGCGGAGGTCACCGGCGGCGACCACCACAGCAGCATCCCTATCCGAACTACTTCCTGTCCGCATCGGAGCATCGAACTCAATGACCATCTCTACCCCGCGAAGTCCGCACCTCAGGTTGCCATCAACGACATCGGCACCGAAGAGGACTTCCTTGCCGCCATCGACGCCACCATCAAGTACTTCAACGACGGTGACATTGTCGAAGGCACGATCGTCAAGGTCGACCGCGACGAGGTTCTCCTCGACATCGGCTACAAGACCGAGGGCGTCATCCCTCCCGCGAGCTGTCCATCAAGCACGACGTGGACCCCGGGGACGTCGTCAAGGTCGGTGACGCAGTCGAGGCCCTCGTCCTCCAGAAGGAGGACAAGGAAGGTCGCCTGATCCTCTCCAAGAAGCGCGCTCAGTACGAGCGTGCCTGGGGCACGATCGAGAAGATCAGGAAGAGGACGGCGTCGTCACCGGCACCGTCATCGAGGTCGTCAAGGGCGGCCTCATCCTCGACATCGGCCTGCGCGGCTTCCTGCCCGCGTCGCTGGTGGAGATGCGTCGCGTCCGCGACCTCCAGCCGTACGTAGGCAAGGAGATCGAGGCGAAGATCATCGAGCTCGACAAGAATCGCAACAACGTCGTCCTGTCGCGTCGTGCGTGGCTCGAGCAGACCCAGTCCGAGGTTCGCTCGACCTTCCTGCAGACGCTGCAGAAGGGCCAGGTGCGCCCGGTGTCGTCTCGTCGATCGTCAACTTCGGTGCGTTCGTGGACCTCGGCGGCGTCGACGGTCTGGTGCACGTCTCCGAGCTGTCCTGGAAGCACATCGACCACCCCTCCGAGGTCGTCGAGGTGGGCCAGGAGGTCACGGTCGAGGTCCTGGACGTCGACTTCGACCGCGAGCGCGTCTCCCTGTCGCTGAAGGCGACGCAGGAGGACCCGTGGCAGACCTTCGCTCGTACGCACGCCATCGGTCAGGTCGTGCCGGGCAAGGTCACCAAGCTCGTCCCCTTCGGTGCGTTCGTGCGCGTCGAGGACGGCATCGAGGGTCTCGTGCACATCTCCGAGCTGGCTGTCCGCCACGTCGAGCTGCCCGAGCAGGTCGTCAACGTCGGTGACGAGGTCTTCGTCAAGGTCATCGACATCGACCTCGAGCGTCGCCGCATCTCGCTGTCGCTCAAGCAGGCCAACGAGGGCGTGGACCCGGAGTCGGACGACTTCGACCCCGCGCTGTACGGCATGGCTGCCGAGTACGACGAGCAGGGGAACTACAAGTACCCCGAGGGCTTCGACCCGGAGACCAACGAGTGGCTCGAGGGCTTCGAGTCGCAGCGCGAGACGTGGGAGTCGCAGTACGCGAAGGCTCACGAGCGCTGGGAGTCGCACCGCAAGCAGGTCGCCGAGGCTGTCAAGGCCGACGACGAGGCCGTCACGACGGGCGAGTCCGCAGGCTCTGCAGCCACCTATTCCTCGACCCCGGTCCAGGAAGAGGCTGCCGCACGCTGGCATCCGACGAGGCGCTTGCCGCTCTGCGCGGAAGCTCACCGGTAACTGATCTCCTCCTGGCCTCACGGCCAGGGTGACGTCATGACAAGGCCCGCCACCTTCGGGTGGCGGGCCTGTTGCGTCCGTGGGAGGGCGCCGCGTCGAGCCGAGGATATGGCGGCGTCGTGGATCAGAGTCCGTGAGGACCACGTCGTCCGCCGCGATTGGACGCCGGGGATGTACGGCGTCGTCCGAGATGCGTTGGACCTCGGCGTTCGTCGTGGTGCTGACCGACGCCGACGAGGTGGTCGAGACTCAGCACCGCTACGCCACGGGCGGCGCCTCGGTCGAGGAGTCAGGCCCTCGTGACGGTCGCCGCCCGACGATCCGGGACGGCGAGACCGTCGCTGCCCTCGCCGTCGCAGGGCCGTGGCCGGGCCGGTCCGCCTGAGGCCAGGTCACACCGCGACGGGCTCGTCGTCGGCAGCGTGCGGCGCGACGCCGGTCGCGTCGGTCGCGAACTGGGTGCGGTACAGCTCGGCGTAGAGGCCGCCGCGCGCGAGGAGCTCTGCATGGCTCCCGGTGGTCACGACCCGACCCTCGTCGAGGACGACGATCATGTCCGCCCGGCGGATCGTGGAGAGGCGGTGGGCGATCACGAGGGCCGTACGTCCCTGCAGGGCTGCGTCGAGGGCCAGCTGGACGGCTGCCTCGGACTCCGAGTCGAGGTGAGCGGTCGCCTCGTCGAGGACGACGAGGGCGGGGCCTTGAGGAACAGGCGCGCGATGGCGAGGCGCTGTCGTTCGCCGCCCGAGACGGTAGCCGCGGTCGCCGACCACGGTCTCGAGCCCTGCGGGAGCGAGCCGACGAGGTCCGCGACGTGCGCCTGACGCAGTGCGGTCCACAGGGCCGCGTCGGTGGCGCCCGGTCTCGCGTAGCGCAGGTTCCCCGCGATGGTGTCGTGGAACAGATGGGCCTCCTGGGAGACCACGCCCACGGTGTCCTGCAACGAATGCTGCGTCACGTCGCGCAGGTCGCTCCCCGCGATCCGCACGGTCCCGGCGGTCGGGTCGTACATCCGCGTCACGAGCTGGGAGATGGTCGTCTTGCCGGCCCCGAGGGCCGACGATCGCGACCATCGCTCCAGCCGGTACGGCGAACGAGACGTCGGAGAGCGTGTCGCTGGTCGGGTCCGAGCTGACGGTGGCGACCGCCTCGAGCGAGGCGAGCGAGACGTCGGCCGCGCCGGGGTAGCGGAAGGTGACGTGCTCGAGGGCGAGCGCGGCGCCGTGGTGAGCGACGTCGTCGGACAGGTTGCGCGCGCCGGGGGCGTCGGTGACCGACGGTTCGAGGTCGAGGACCTCCAGGACGCGCTCGAAGCTGACGAGCGCGGTCATGACGTCGACCTGGACGTTGGACAGGGCCGTGAGCGGGCCGTACAGCCGTGCGAGGTACGCGGTCAGGGCGACGACGACCCCGACCGTCAGCGTCCCGCGGATCGCCATGACGCCACCGAGCCCGTAGACGATCGCGACAGCGACCGAGGCCACCGTCGTCAGGGCGACCCGGAAGACCGTCGCGTACATGGCCGAGGTCACCCCGATGTCGCGGACACGGCCGGCCTGCTCGGCGTAGGTCGCGGACTCCTGCGCGGGGCGGCCGAAGATCTTCACCAGGTGGGCGCCCGCGACGTTGAAACGTTCGTTCATCATCTGGGCGGCGTCGGCGTTGAGGGCGTAGCTCTCGCGCGTGATGCCCGCGAGCCTGCGACCGACCCAGCGGGCGGGCAGCACGAACACGGGAAGGAGCGCGAGCGCGATGAGGGTCAGCTCCCACGACATGGAGAGCATGGCGGCCAGGACGAACACGACGGTGAGCAGGTTGGAGAAGACGTTGGACAGCGTCGAGGTGAAGGCCTGCTGGGCTCCGAGGACGTCCCCGTTGAGCCGCTGGACCAGGGCTCCGGTGCGGGTGCGGCTGAAGAACGCGAGGGGCATGCGTTGGACGTGGTCGAACACCGCGGTCCGCAGGTCGAAGATGAGGCCTTCACCCACACGGGCCGAGTACCAGCGCTCGCCGACGCTCAGGACCCCGAGACCAGGGCGAGGAGCGCGACGACGAGAGCGATCCGGACGACCACGTCGACGCGGCGGCGGCGATGCCGTCGTCGATGAGGGACTTGAAGAGCAGCGGGTGACGGCGCCCGCGGCGCGTTGAGCGCGATGAGCACCAGGAACACCGCGAGCTGCTTCTTGTAGGGACGCGCGAAGGCGAGGATCCGGCGGACGGTGCCGCGGTGGAGCCGCTGCTTGGCGACGGAGGAGTCCTGGCGGAAGGTGCGCATGCCGGAGCCGCCGCCGAACGATGAGGGAATGGACACGAGGCCTCCACGGGTCGGAGGGCGGATCGACGGAGGAGGGCCCTCGACGCCGATAGTGAGCCTACCTCATCATGAGGTAGTTCATCAGAGCGCTGAGGGAGACTATCCTCGAGCCTGTGACGACAGACCACGACGCCGAGAACGCCGAGTTCCTCACCCTCCTGCACGCTGCGATGCGCACCGTGCGCCGCGAAGCGGGGAGCGGTTGGGGCGGGCGCAGACCACGCCGGGACAGTTCCGCATGCTGCGGGCGCTCGCGCGCTGCGACGGTCCGCAGCGCCGGGCGCGCTCGCCGGCATCCTCGACGTGGCCCCCGGTCGGTCACGTCGAAGGTCGACGACGCGGAGGCGGCGGGGCTCGTCCGCCGACGACCCGATCCGACCGACCGTCGCGCGACCCTGGTCGAGCTCACCGAGGCCGGGCAGCAGACGCTGGCCCGCGTGGCCGCCGAGCGCGAGACCAGTGCCGGGACGCTCCTGTCCCGCCTCGACGACGCCGACCGGCACGAGCTGCTGCGCCTCCTGCGGGCGGTCGCCGCAGGATCGGACGATGCTCCAGGACGTGCGGCGGGGCATGACTGGCAGGATGGACCCATGTTTCGCGTAGGCCTGACCGGCGGGATCGCAGCAGGTAAGTCCGTGGCGCTCGACCGCTTCGCCGAGCTGGGGCGTGCGTCATCGACTCCGACGTCCTGGCGCGCGACGCCGTCGCACCCGGACGGTCGGGCTCGAGGAGGTGGTCGGTGCGTTCGGCGACGCCGTGCTGGCCCCGGACGGCACGCTCGACCGCGCTCGGCTCGGCACCATCGTGTTCGGTGACGACGAGGCACGTGCCACCCTCAACGCGATCGTGCATCCCGAGGTCCGGCGCCTGTCGGCCGAGCGCGAGGCTCTCGTCGCCGCGCGCGACCCGCGTGCCGTCGTCGTGCACGCGATCCCGCTGCTCGTGGAGACCGGGCAGGCCGAGTCCTTCCACCTTGTGGCCGTGGTCGTCGCCCCGAGGACGTGCGCATCCGGCGTCTCGTCGAGTCCCGCGGCATGAGCGAGGACGAGGCCCGTGCGCGCATCGCCGCGCAGGCCACGGACTCCGAGCGGCTCGCGGTCGCTGACGTCACCCTCGACGGCAGCGGCACCCGGAGGGTCTGCGGGCCGACGTCGACGCTCTGTGGGATCGGATCGTGCAGGAGACCGCGGAAGAGCTCGCATGACGATCGTGCTCTCCGGGTTCGAGCCCTTCGCCGGTGCTGCCACGAACCCTCCTGGCAGGCCGTCCGCGCGTTGGCCGACTCCTGGGAGGGCCTGAGCCGCTCGTCGCGGTCGAGCTGCCCTGCACGTTCGACGGGGCCTGGCCCGCTCTGCGCGCCGCGATCGCGGAGCACGAGCCACGGATCGTGATCGCGGTGGGGCTCGCCGGCGGGACGGACGTGGTCCGCCTGGAGCGGGTGGCGATCAACGTCATCGACGCACGGATCCCTGACAACGACGGCGCCGCCCCGTCGACGTCCCCGTGGTGGACGAAGGACCCGCGGCCTGGTTCACCGGGCTCCCGCTCAAGCCGAGCCTGGTCGCCGTGCGCGAGGCAGGAGTGCCGGTCCAGGTCTCCAGCACAGCGGGGACCTACGTGTGCAACGCGACGTTCTACGCGCTCATGAACGCGACAGCTGGGCGGCAGCGCACGCGGGCGGGCTTCGTGCACGTGCCCGACGTCGAGTCCCTGCCGCTCGCGGAGATTGTCACGGCGTTGCGGGTCGTCGTCGAGACGGCCCAGGCGGACCTCGACGGGAGGCTACGCGCTCCCGCCGCGGCGGCCGGGTGTCGGCGGCGCCGAGCACTGAGACGGCGCCCCGACAGGGGCTCAGCGCACCGAGGCTCGGCGCGCGGATCGGTGCCCTGCCATCACGGAGAGCGACGTCGTCACGCCTGACGTGGACCACGACACAGGAGTCCAGTGAGGGCTGCTCCGCCGCCCGTGGAGCGCACGGTTCCGGGGACGCCCGCCGGGCCGTGTGTCAGTGGTTCGCCGTACCGTGGAGACATGCGACCCGTCACCGATCTCCAGCGCACCGTCGCCCCTTTCGAGGTGATCTCCGACTACACACCCTCCGGGGACCAGCCGACCGCCATCGCGGACCTCTCGACACGGTTGCGCGCGGGTGAGAAGGACGTGGTCCTCCTCGGGGCCACCGGCACCGGGAAGTCGGCCACGACGGCCTGGCTGATCGAGGAGCTGCAACGCCCCACGCTGGTGATGGCGCCGAACAAGACGCTCGCTGCGCAGCTCGCGACCGAGTTCCGCGAGCTGATGCCCAACAACGCGGTCGAGTACTTCGTGTCCTACTACGACTACTACCAGCCCGAGGCGTACATCGCCCAGACGGACACCTACATCGAGAAGGACTCGTCGATCAACGACGAGGTCGAACGGCTGCGCCACTCCGCGACCTCGTCGCTGCTCACGCGGCGAGACGTCGTGGTGGTGGCATCGGTGTCGTGCATCTACGGCCTGGGTACTCCTCAGGAGTACGTCGACCGGATGGTCCGCCTCGACGTCGGTGACCAGGTCGAGCGGGACGTGATGCTGCGCCAGTTCGTCACCATGCAGTACACGCGCAACGACATGGCGTTCACCCGGGGCACCTTCCGGGTGCGAGGAGACACGGTCGAGATCATCCCGGTGTACGAGGAGCTCGCGATCCGGATCGAGTTCTTCGGTGACGAGATCGAGGCGATCCACCTGCTCCACCCGCTCACGGGAGACATCGTGCGCTCGGAGCAGAGCGTCAACCTGTTCCCGGCCACGCACTACGTCGCCGGGCCCGAGCGCATGGAGCGCGCGATCACCTCGATCGAGTCCGAGCTGGAGCAGCGGCTCGCCGAGCTCGAGCGGCAGAACAAGCTGCTCGAGGCGCAGCGGCTGCGGATGCGCACCACGTACGACATCGAGATGATGCGCCAGATCGGGTCGTGCTCCGGGATCGAGAACTACTCGCGGCACATCGACGGCCGTGAGGCCAGGACCGCCCGCACACCCTCCTGGACTACTTCCCCGAGGACTTCCTGCTCGTGATCGACGAGTCGCACGTCACCGTCCCCAGATCGGGGCCATGTTCGAGGGGACATGTCGCGCAAGCGCAACCTTGTCGACCACGGCTTCCGGCTGCCCAGCGCCATGGACAACAGGCCGCTGCGCTGGGAGGAGTTCGTCGAGCGGATCGGGCAGACGGTCTACCTGTCGGCCACCCCGGCAAGTACGAGCTCGCGATGTCCGACGGCGTGGTCGAGCAGATCATCCGACCCACCGGACTGGTGGACCCGGAGATCGTCGTCAAGCCGACGACGGGTCAGATCGACGACCTGCTCCACGAGATCCGTGAGCGGGTGGAGCGCAACGAGCGTGTCCTGGTCACCACGTTGACCAAGAAGATGTCCGAGGACCTCACGGACTACTTCCTGGAGCGGGACGTGCGGGTGCGCTACCTGCACTCGGAGGTGGACACGCTGCGACGTGTCGAGCTGCTGCGCGAGCTCCGGCTGGGGAGTACGACGTCCTGGTCGGCATCAACCTGCTGCGCGAGGGGCTCGACCTCCCGGAGGTCTCCCTCGTCGCGATCCTGGACGCCGACAAGGAGGGCTTTCTGCGGTCGGGGACCTCACTCATCCAGACGATCGGGCGTGCGGCACGCAACGTGTCCGGTCAGGTGCACATGTACGCCGACAAGATCACGGCGGCCATGGCCCAGGCGATCGAGGAGACGACGCGGCGCCGCGAGAAGCAGGTGGCGTACAACCTCGAGCACGGCGTCGACCCCACTCCGCTGCGCAAGAAGATCGCCGACGTCACTGACATGCTGGCCCGCGAGGACATCGACACCCAGGAGCTCCTGGCGGGCGGCTACCGTCAACCGAGCAAGGGAAGGGCACCGGTACCTGGTGGTCCGAAGGCGGCGCGTCGTCCGCCAACCGCCTGGCGGGCGTCGCGGCGGGGAGCTCGCGGACCTCATCCAGGAGCTGAGCGACCAGATGCACGGCGCCGCTGCCGAGCTGCAGTTCGAGCTCGCGGCCCGCCTGCGCGACGAGATCTCCGGTCTCAAGAAGGAGCTGCGCCAGATGCAGTCAGCTACCGCCTGAGCGGTGGTCCGCCGCGCCGGTGCCCGCCGGAGCGGCGATCTCGACGGAACGAGGGATGCCATGGCACGCACGGTCCAGATCACGTTCGACGCAGGAGACCCGCGGGGCTCGGTGCCTTCTGGTGCGAGGCCCTCGGGTACGTCGAACAGCCGCCGCCGGACGGCTTCGCGGACTGGGATGCCGCCATGAGGTCCTGGGGCATGTCCCGGACCGGTTCAACGCGTTCTACGCGGTGGTGGACCCGGACGGCGTGGGGCCGCGGATCTTCTTGCAGCAGGTTCCCGAGGGCAAGACGGCCAAGAATCGGATGCACATCGACGTCGGCGTCGAGGGCGAAGGGCCCGAGCGGATCGCCAACGCGCGTGGGCACGCTCGGCACCTGGTCGGGCTGGGCGGTGTCGTGCTCCAGGAGATCGTCGAGAACGACGAGTTCTGGATCGTCATGCAGGACCCGGAGGGAACGAGTTCTGCGTGCAGTGACGCGTCCCCGGGAAGGATCTGGCGTCCGTGACCGTTGTGGATGCCGTGGGTGGTGCCTTCGGGCGATGGCCTATGCTTGCTCGGTTGAAGGGAGTATTCCCGAACACGGTGATGTCGTCATCACGGTCGGCGCAGTCGTCGGCCCGGTGTCACCGGTCCTGCACAGTCACCTCGTACGACCGCCCTCGGGCAGGTCGACGGGTCTGTGAGGGCGGAAGAGACCTTCGGTACTCGATGCTACGTACCGGAGGTATGTGTGATGGATGTTCCTGTCTGGATGTGGTTCGCGACGATCGGTGTGATCGTCGCGATGCTGGCCTTCGACTTCGTCGGGCACGTCCGCACCCTCACGCACCGACCCTGCGCGAGGCGGCCTGGTGGTCCGCCGGCTACGTCGGTATCGCGGTCCTCTTCGGCGTCGGGATCTGGGCGTACTTCGGCTCGACGTACGGCGGGGAGTACTTCGCCGGCTACATCACCGAGAAGAGCCTGTCGGTCGACAACCTCTTCGTGTTCGTCCTCATCATGACGAGCTTCCGGGTCCCGCGGCTGTACCAGCAGAAGGTCCTGCTGATCGGCATCACGATCGCCCTGGTCCTGCGCACCATCTTCATCTTCCTCGGCGCTGCTCTCATCGAGAACTTCAGCTGGGTCTTCTACCTCTTCGGTGCGTTCCTCATCTACACCGCGTACGCGCAGATCAAGAGCGCGCGCTCGCACGAGGACGAGGAGTACAAGGAGAACGCGGTCCTGCGCCTCACGCGTCGCGTCTTCCCGACGACGGACGCGTACGTCGAGGACAGGATGTTCACGACGATCGCGGGCAAGCGGTACGTCACCCCGATGCTCATCGTCATGATCGCGATCGGCAGCGCGGACCTCCTCTTCGCGGTCGACTCGATCCCGGCGATCTTCGGTCTGACGCAGGAGACCTTCCTTGTCTTCGCGGCCAACGCCTTCTCGCTGCTCGGCCTGCGCCAGCTGTACTTCCTCATCGACGGCCTGCTGGATCGTCTCGTCTACCTCGCGTGGGGCCTCGCGGCGATCCTCGGGTTCATCGGGATCAAGCTCCTCATCCACGCGATGCACACCAACGAGATCCCCTTCATCAACGGCGGCGAGCACATCACGTTCCTCCCGGAGATCTCCACGGCCGTCTCGCTCGGATTCATCGTGGTGACTCTCGCGATCACCACCGTCGCCAGCCTCGCGAAGGACCGTAGCGACCGTCGTCGCCTGGAGAAGGAAACCTACTGATGCAGCACGAGCTCCCGTTCTGGTTCGAGGCGGCGTCCCTGACGACGCTCGTCCTCCTCCTCGTCGTCGACCTCGTGGTCGTCGGTCGCCGCCCCACGTGCCGTCGATGAAGGAGAGCGGACTGTGGGTGGCCTTCTATGTCGCCCTCGCACTGGTCTTCGGTGGCCTCGTCGCCCTGGTGGGTGGAAGCGCTCCGGCGGTCGAGTTCTACGCCGGCTGGCTCACCGAGTACAGCCTGTCGGTCGACAACCTCTTCGTGTTCGTCATCATCATGACGAGGTTCGCCGTGCCTCGGGAGCACCAGCAGAAGGTCCTCATGGTGGGAATCATCGTGGCGCTCGTGCTCCGCGGTGCGTTCATCCTCGCGGGGCCGCGATCATCGCCCAGTTCGTGTGGGTGTTCTACCTGTTCGGGGCGTTCCTCGTCTACACGGCGATCAAGCTGGTCACAGGTGGGGACGAGCCGGAGGAGTACCAGGAGAACCGGCTCGTCCGGTCACTTCGCCGGGTGCTGCCGCTCTCGCCGACCTACGACGGCGGCAAGCTGCGCACGGTGGTCGACGGCAGAAGCTCTTCACCCCGATGCTCATCGTCTTCCTGGCGATCGGCAGCACGGACCTGCTGTTCGCGTTCGACTCGATCCCCGCGATCTTCGGGCTCACACAGGACCCGTTCATCGTGTTCACCACGAACGTGTTCGCTCTCATGGGGTTGCGCCAGCTGTACTTCCTGCTGGGTGGACTTCTCGAGCGCCTGGTCTACCTGCCGATCGGCCTGGCGATCATCCTGGGCTTCATCGGGATCAAGCTGATCCTTGAGGCCCTGCACGAGAACACGTTGCCGTTCATCAACGGCGGTCAACACATCGAGGCCGTCCCGACGGTCCCGATCTGGCTCTCGCTCGCCGTGATCGTCGGGGCGCTCACGGTGACCACGGTGGCCAGCCTGCTGCGCACGCGTGGCCAGGTGAAGGACGAGATCGTGCCCGACGACGTCGACGCCCTGTCGTAGGTCGTCTGACCTCGAACACCGCTCGGCGCGCGCACGGACGGCCCGTCTCCCCGGGAGGCGGGCCGTCCTGTCGTCGCGAGGTGCGGGTGCTCAGGCGCGGTCTGCCCACGGTCCGATCACGGGGACCAGGGGCGGACGGTCCGGCGGGTGATGACGTTCTCGCGGGCGAACGGGTCGGCGTCGAGCGTCGCGGCCAGCGCCGCCTCGTCAGGAGCGTCGACGAGCAGGAGCGCGCCCGCGGGGTTGCTCACGTCCTGCGCGAGGGACCCGAGGCGAGCAGGGACCCCTCGTCGAGCAGACGGTGCAGGAAGCCACGGTGCTCGGGGCGGAACTCGGCCAGGACGGCGGGCTTGTCGGCGTACGTGTAGGTCACGGCGAAGATCGGCATGGCGCCCATTGAAGCACCTCGCCGGGCCAGGGTCGTCGGTGTCCCGCTGCGAGCGTGCTCGACGACCGAGCTGCACCCGCTGGTCCGGCGGCCTACCAGCCGCGCACGCGCCACTCGTCGAGGTGCGGGCGTTCGGCCCCAGCGTCGTGTCCGCGCCGTGCCCGGGTAGACCCACGTCGCGTCGTCGAACCGCTCGAAGAGTCTCTGCCTGACGTCGGTGAACAGACGCGCGAAGCGCTCGGGGTCCTGCTGGGTGTTGCCCACCCACCGGGGAACAGGAGTCGCCCGTGAACAGGTGCGCACGGCCGGGACGGCGCCCGGGCGCTCGCGTGCTCGGGTTCGCGGTACGCGAGCGCGACCGAGCCGGGGTGTGGCCGCGCAGGGCGACCACCTGGAGGGTGAGGTGCCCGACGACGACCGTGTCGCCGTCGTGCAGGCGTCGCGCGACCGTGACGCCGGTCGCCTCCGTGACCGCGTCCGCGTCGGGGGCACCGACGGCGACCGGCGTACCGGTCACCGCGACGACGGACTCGAGCGCGCCGACGTGATCGCGGTGGCGGTGCGTCGTGACGACCAGGTCGAGTCGGGCGGACCCGGACCCCTCGCGGACGAGGGCGACCAGGCGGTCCGCCTCGGCTGCGGCGTCGATCAGGAGCTGGGCGCCGCTGCCCCGGCAGGTCAGCAGGTACGCGTTGTTGTGGGACGGTCCGACGGCGAGCTTGCGGATCTCGACCTCGTCGAGCACCCGCAGGTCGCTCGGGCCGCCGACGGTGACGTCACCGGTGTACTCCACGTGCTCTCCTCACCAGGCTGCGGCCGTGTGACGCGCCTCTCGTCCCGAGTCTGCCACGGCGCGCGAAGGGTCGGACCGCTGGTCAGAGGGTCATCCAGGCAGCGTCGAGCCGGGGTGGGGCGGCGTGCTCGTCACCCGGGTCGAACAGGTGTGCGAATGTCAGGGGCGGGGCATACGATGCTTCGGTGAGCAATCGCCTTGTCATCGCCGGTGCCCGCGAGCACAACCTCCGCAACGTGGACCTCGACCTGCCGAGGGACCAGCTGATCGTCTTCACCGGCCTCTCGGGGTCGGGCAAGTCCTCCCTCGCGTTCGACACCATCTTCGCCGAGGGCCAGCGTCGCTATGTCGAGTCGTTGTCCGCCTACGCCCGCCAGTTCCTGGGGCAGATGGACAAGCCGGACGTCGACTTCATCGAGGGCTCTCGCCTGCGGTGTCGATCGACCAGAAGTCGACGAACCGCAACCCGCGGTCGACGGTCGGGACGATCACGGAGGTCTACGACTACCTCCGCCTGCTCTTCGCGCGCGCCGGGACACAGCACTGTCCCGTCTGCGGGAGAAGGTCCAGGCGCAGACCCCGCAGCAGATCGTCGACCGGCTCCTCGAGCTGCCCGAGGGCACGCGCTACCAGGTCCTCGCGCCCGTGGTGCGCGGCCGCAGGGGAGTACAGCGAGCTCTTCAAGGAGCTGCAGTCCAAGGGGTTCGCCCGCGCACGGGTCGACGGCGAGGTCATCCAGCTCACGGATCCGCCGCCCTGGAGAAGAAGCTCAAGCACGACATCGAGGTCGTCATCGACCGCCTCGTGTCCCGCGAGGGCGTCCAGCGCCGCTCACCGACTCGGTCGAGACAGCCCTCGGGCTCGCCGGTGGGCTGATCGTCGTCGAGCTCGTCGACGCGGACGCGGACGACCCGCAGCGCGAGCGCCGCTTCTCCGAGAAGCGCGCCTGCCCTAACGACCACGAGCTCACGCTCGACGAGATCGAGCCTCGGACGTTCTCCTTCAACGCCCCGTACGGCGCGTGCCCCGAGTGCACGGGCATCGGATTCCGCCTCGAGGTGGACCCGGACCTCGTGATCCCCGACGACGAGAAGTCGCTCGCGGACGGGGCCGTGGCGCCCTGGGCCCAGATCTCCTCGGAGTACTTCAACCGTGTCCTGACGGCCCTGGCGTCGGACCTGGGTTTCTCCATGGACGTGCCCTGGCGGGCGCTGCCCCAGCGCGCGCAGCAGGCCGTGCTGTACGGCCAGAACCACGAGGTCCACGTCCGGTACAAGAACCGGTGGGGGCGCGAGCGCCAGTACTCCACGGGCTTCGAGGGCGTGGTGACGTTCCTGGAGCGCCGCCACGGCGAGACCGAGTCGGAGGGTCCAAAGAGAAGTACGAGGCGTACATGCGCGAGACGCCGTGCCCGGTGTGCCAGGGCGCGCGCCTCAAGCCCGAGGTCCTGGCCGTGAAGGTCGGCGGCAGGTCGATCGCGGAGGTCTGTCGTCTGCCGCTGCGCGAGGCCGCTGCCTTCCTCGGGTCGCTCGAGCTGGGTGTGCGCCAGAAGGCGATCGCCACGGAGGTCCTCAAGGAGATCGACGCCCGTCTGGGCTTCCTGCTCGACGTGGGTCTCGACTACCTCTCCCTGGAGCGTCCGGCCGGGACGCTCTCGGGCGGAGAGGCGCAACGTATTCGACTCGCGACCCAGATCGGCTCGGGGCTCGTCGGGGTGCTGTACGTCCTCGACGAGCCGAGCATCGGTCTGCACCAGCGGGACAACCGCAGGCTCATCGAGACCCTCACGCGTCTCCGGGACCTGGGTAACACCCTCATCGTCGTCGAGCACGACGAGGACACCATCCGCGCCGCGGACTGGATCGTGGACATCGGTCCCGGGCAGGCGAGCACGGCGGGCGCGTCATCCACTCCGGTGACTACGCGGGCCTCCTCGAGGCGCCCGAGTCCGTGACCGGCGCGTACCTGTCCGGCCGTCGGAGCATCCCGCTGCCCGCTACGCGGCGACCCGTCGACAAGGACCGGCAGGTCACGGTCATCGGGGCCCGGGAGCACAACCTCGAGGGCATCGACGTGAGCTTTCCCTCGGGACCCTCACGGCCGTGACCGGGGTCTCCGGGTCGGGCAAGTCGACGCTGGTGAACTCGATCCTCTACACCGTGCTCGCGAACGAGCTGAACGGCGCCCGGCAGGTCGCGGGCGGCACCGTCGCATCACGGGGCTCGAGAACCTCGACAAGGTCGTCCACGTCGACCAGGGGCCGATCGGGCGCACGCCGCGGTCCAACCCGCGACGTACACCGGGGTCTGGGACCACGTCCGCAAGCTCTTCGCCGAGACCAGCGAAGCCAAGGTGCGGGGCTACACGCCGGGTCGGTTCTCCTTCAACGTCAAGGGTGGGCGCTGCGAGGCATGCTCGGGCGACGGCACGATCAAGATCGAGATGAACTTCCTGCCGGACGTCTACGTCCCCTGCGAGGTCTGCCACGGTGCGCGGTACAACCGCGAGACGCTCGAGGTGCACTTCAAGGGCAAGACCGTCGCCGACGTGCTCGACATGCCCATCGAGGAGGCCGCCGAGTTCTTCGCGGCCGTGCCCACCATCTCCCGGCACCTCAAGACGCTCTCCGAGGTCGGCCTGGGCTACGTGCGGCTCGGTCAACCGGCGCCGACCCTCTCCGGTGGCGAGGCGCAGCGCGTGAAGCTCGCCAGCGAGCTGCAGAAGCGCTCGACGGGCGCACCATCTACGTCCTGGACGAGCCGACGACGGGCCTGCACTTCGAGGACATCCGCAAGCTGCTCGCGGTGCTCCAGTCGCTCGTGGACAAGGGCAACTCGGTCCTCGTCATCGAGCACAACCTGGACGTGATCAAGAACGCCGACTGGGTCATCGACATGGGCCCTGAGGGCGGCTCGGGCGGCGGCCAGGTCATCGCCGAGGGCACGCCCGAGCAGGTGGCGACCGTCCCCGCGAGCCACACCGGGCGATATCTCGCCGAAGTGCTCACGGGCGACCCGATCCCGGTCGCGCCGTTGCCCAAGAAGGCACCTGCGATCAAGGCTGCAGCGACCAAGGCGCCCGGAAGACGCCCGCGCGCAAGGCCACGGCCACGACTGCTGCCGCGGCGAAGTCCTCGTCGACCGTGAAGGCTTCGGTCGGCTCGTCCCCGGACGAGTCGCGGGAGAGCGCCTGACGGGTTCGCGCCTCCGGAGAGACAGCCCTGCCCTCACCCGGGTCGAGGGGCAGTGCTGTGCAGGTCGGGTCGGGGTTCGGGACGAGAGCGGGTCGCGGTCGCGCCGTCCACGGGCGTGCCGTCCGCGTTCGCGCCGCGCCGGTGCCTGCCTGCGCGTGCGTGTGCTCGGTTTCCGGGTCAGACCCTGCGGGTGCGCAGCGGTGCAGGTTCGAGCAGCACGGGGAAGTTCACGGACCGCGAGAGGAAGCAGTGGTCGTGCGCGCGCTGGTGCACCGCGGCGACGGCCGCCTCGGTGACACCCGGCCCGTCGTCGACGACCACGTGCGGGTGCAGCGTGACGTCCGTGAACTGGCGGCACCGGCCGACTCGACCCGCATGGTGCCGGTCACCTCGTCCGTGTACTCCCGCACCACGATCCCTGCCGCCGACGCGAGGTGCAGGAACCACAGCATGTGGCACTGCGAGAGGCTCGCGACGAACAGGTCCTCAGGGCTGAAGCGGCTCGGGTCCCCGCGGAACGCAGGATCGGCCGACCCGAGCAGAATCGGGTGGCCCGCGACGTCGACCTCGTGGTCGCGGCTGTACGCGGTGTAGGTGGTGGTTCCGGTCCGGCCCGCGCCGGTCCATCGGACGGTCGCGGCATAGGAGTGGAGGGCGCCCATGCGGACACCCTAGCGGCCGAGCGCCGCTCGCGTATGACGGGCGTCACACCGCACCGGTGGGCGCGGCGCCGCCCTGTGGGTGGACTGTCCTAGGCTGGCCGACATGGCAGATCCGTCCTCGTACCGCCCCGCACCGGGGAGATCCCCACGTCGCCCGGCGTCTACCGTTTCCGCGACGAGCACGGTCGCGTGATCTACGTGGGCAAGGCCAAGAACCTGCGGTCGCGCCTGGGGAGCTACTTCCAGGACCTCTCCAACCTGCACTACCGGACCCAGACCATGGTCACCACGGCCGCGTCGGTCGAGTGGACGGTCGTGGGGACCGAGGTCGAGGCCCTCGCGCTCGAGTACTCCTGGATCAAGGAGTTCGACCCGCGCTTCAACGTCAAGTACCGGGACGACAAGTCCTACCCGTACCTCGCGGTCACGCTCGGCGAGAAGTTCCCGCGGGCCCAGGTCATGCGCGGGGCCAAGCGGCCCGGGACCCGGTACTTCGGTCCGTACGGCCACGCGTGGGCGATCCGCGAGACCCTCGACCTCCTGCTCCGGGTCTTCCCGGTCCGGACCTGCTCGGCCGGCGTCCTCAAGCGCGCCCAGCAGACGGGTCGCCCGTGCCTGCTCGGGTACATCGACAAGTGCTCGGCACCCTGCGTGGGGCGCATCAGCCCCGAGGACCACCACGCGCTCGCGGAGGACTTCTGCGACTTCATGGCGGGCGACACGGCCAAGTTCATCCGGCGGGTCGAGAGCAAGATGAAGGAGGCCGCCGCAGCGATGGAGTACGAGCAGGCGGCCCGCCTGCGCGACGACATGCTCGCGCTCGAACGGGCCATGGAGAAGAACGCCGTGGTGCTCGGCGACGCCACGGACGCGGACATCTTCGCGCTCTCCGGGGACGAGCTCGAGGCAGCGGTCCAGGTGTTCCACGTCCGCGGCGGTCGCATCCGCGGACAGCGCGGCTGGATCGTCGAGAAGGTCGAGGACGTCACCGACGCGGAGCTGGTCGAGCACCTTCTGCAGCAGGTGTACGGATCGGTCGACGAGTCCCTGGGCGACTCGTCGACCCCGTCGTCGAGCGTCGTCCCTCGCGAGGTGCTCGTGCCCGTCCTGCCGCCGGACACCGAGCAGGTGGTCTCCTGGCTCACCGGGCTGCGAGGCGCCAAGGTCGACGTCCGGGTGCCGCAGCGCGGGGACAAGCGCGAGCTCGCCGCGACGGTCCACAAGAACGCCGAGCACGCGCTCGCGCTGCACCGCACCCGCCGCGCGGGGACCTGACCACGCGCAGCCAGGCGCTCCGAGAGCTCCAGGACGCCCTGGGTCTCGAGACCGCGCCGCTGCGCATCGAGTGCTACGACGTGTCCACGACGCAGGGCACCCACCAGGTCGCGTCGATGGTCGTCTTCGAGGACGGCCTGGCCCGCAAGAGCGAGTACCGCCACTTCGCGATCCGCGGGCCCGAGGGCCTGGGGGCCCGCGACGACACGGCCGCCATGCACGAAGTGATCACGCGCCGCTTCAAGAGGTACCTCGCGGACCGTTCGCAGGCGACGGACGTGGAGATGGATCTCAGCGCCGACAGCGACACGGCTCGGGAAGCCGATGCCGTCGCCGCGGGCTACGTCCCTCGTTCGGGGAGGTGGAGTCGGACGCCCCGCGGGCCGTGCCGCACGGTTCGCGTACCCGCCGAACCTCGTCGTGGTCGACGGCGGGCCGCCCCAGGTCGCAGCGGCGGCCGGGCGCTCGCGGAGCTCGGGATCGACGACGTCGCGCTGTGCGGGCTCGCGAAGCGGCTCGAGGAGGTCTGGCTGCCGGGCGAGGACTACCCCGTGATCCTGCAGCGGAGCTCCGAGGGGCTCTACCTGCTCCAGCGCGTCCGGGACGAGGCCCACCGCTTCGCCATCTCCTACCACCGCAAGAAGCGGGGCAAGGCGATGACGGTCTCCGTGCTGGACGACGTGCCCGGCCTCGGACCCGCGCGCAAGAAGGCCCTGCTCACGCACTTCGGCTCGCTCAAACGGCTCCGGTCCGCGTCGGCCGAGGAGATCGCCACGGTGCCCGGCATGGGTGCCGCGACGGCTGCCGCGGTCGTGTCGACACTCGCCACGAGCACGGCGCTGCCACCGGTCAGGCCCACGTCCGGTGCGGCGACGACCACGGCACAGGCGACCGGCACGCGGGGGCGAGCGACGCCGTCGGGCAGGGGCGACGCCGCCGGGACGGACACGCCCGGGACGCCGTCGGCCTCGGTCGACCCCGTCACGACCTGACCGGCTGGCATGCTGGGAGCATGAGCACCGAACCCCGCCGACGACCGTCCCCAGGGAATCCCCGCCATCGAGGCGACGACCCCGGCCCCGCGCGCTCTGACGCCGAGGTTCTCATCATCACCGGGATGTCGGGCGCCGGGCGTTCCCGCGCGGCCGCGGTCCTCGAGGACCTCGACTGGTACGTCGTGGACAACATGCCGCCCCGGATGCTCGTGCCGCTCGTCGACATGATGACCCGGGCGGGGTCGAGCGTGCAGCGCATCGCGGCCGTCGTCGACGTCCGGGGCGGCGAGTTCTTCACGGACCTTCTCGACGTCCTCAAGCACCTGCGTGACGCCGGCGTCTTCTACCGCATCCTCTACCTCGACGCCTCGGACGAGGTGCTCGTGCGCCGCTACGAGCAGGTCCGGCGTCCGCACCCGCTCCAGTCCGGAGGGCGGATCCTCGACGGGATCGCCGAGGAGCGTCGCCTCCTCGCGAGCGTCGAGGAGCGTGCCGACGTCGTGATCGATACGTCGGACCTGAACGTCCACGACCTTGCTCGTGAGGTGCGCGCAGCGGTCGCCGAAGGAGCCTCGGAGACTCTGCGGATCAACGTCGTCTCGTTCGGGTTCAAGTACGGCATCCCTCTCGACGCCGATCATGTGGTCGACATGCGCTTCCTCGCGAACCCGTACTGGATCACGGAGCTGCGCCACCTCACGGGCCGCGACGGGCCCGTGCGCGACTACGTCCTGGCACGCCCGGGGCGCTCGAGTTCATCGACCGCTACGTGAGCGCGCTCGAGCCGGTCCTCGCCGGATACCTCGCCGAGGAGAAGCGCTACGTGACCATCGCCGTGGGTGCACCGGCGGCAAGCACCGTTCGGTCGCGATCTCCGAGGAGATCGCCCAGAGGCTCCGATCGCTCGGCCAGCGGGTGACCGTGACGGCGCGCGACCTCGGCAAGGAGTAGGACGTGAGCATCTCCAACCCCGCGGTCGTCGCGCTCGGCGGCGGGCACGGCCTGTCGGCGACTCTCTCGGCGCTGCGCCTCATGACCGACCGCATCACGGCGGTCGTCACCGTCGCCGACGACGGCGGCTCGTCCGGTCGGCTCCGGGCCGAGCTCGGCGTGCTGCCCCAGGAGACCTGCGGATGGCGCTCGCGGCCCTCTGTGACGACTCCGAGTGGGGGCGGACGTGGAGCTCGGTGCTCCAGCACCGGTTCTCCTCGAGCGGAGACCTCGACCAGCACGCGGTCGGCAACCTTCTCATCGTCGCGCTCTGGGAGCTCCTCGACGACCCCGTGGCCGGCCTCGACTGGGTCGGCAAGCTCCTGGGGCACGGGGCCGCGTCCTGCCCATGGCCGCGGTGCCGCTGGGTATCGAGGCGGACGTCCGGACGGGCGACGGGCTCTCCACGATCGTGGGCCAGAGCCAGGTCGCGGTCACGCACGCACGCATCGAGCAGCTGCGCCTCGTCCTCCTGATCCGCCCGCCTGCCCCGAGGCGGTGGACGCGGTGATGGCGGCGGACTGGGTGGTCCTCGGCCCCGGCTCCTGGTACTCCTCGGTCATGCCGCACCTGCTCGTCCCGAACCTGGCGCACGCGCTCCACGAGACCGCTGCCCGACGCTGCGTCGTGCTCAACCTCTCCAGCGACGCTGGGGAGACGTTCGGCTCACGGCCACCGACCACCTCGAGGCGCTGCACAAGCACGCGCCCGGGCTCCGCATCGACGCGGTCATCGCCGACCCGAGCGCGGTCGAGGACATCGGGCTGCTCGCCGACGAGTCGGCGCGCATGGGCGCACGGCTGCTGCTGCGACAGGTCGGACGGTCCGACGGGACGCCGCACCACGACGCGCTGCGCCTCGCGGCGGCTCTCCGTGACGTCTTCGACGGGTTCCTCGGGGACGTCGGGACGGCGACCGGCTGAACCCCGGTCCTCGTCGCAGACCGCACCGCGGCGTCCCGCGTCCCGGGCAGGACGGTCACGGTCGTTGCCCGTTGATGGGAGGATGTCGCCATGGCGTTGACGGCACAGGTGAAGGACGAGCTCGCTCGACTCAAGGTGGACAAGACCTCCTGCCGCAAGGCGGAGGTCTCGGCCATGCTGCGATTCTCCGGTGGGTTGCACATCATCGCCGGACGCATCGTGATCGAGGCCGAGCTGGACACGGCGATCGCCGCACGCCGTCTCCGGCAGACGATCAGCGATGTCTACGGGCACACCAGCGAGCTGATCGTGGTGTCGGCCGGCGGGCTGCGGCGGGGAGCAGGTACGTCGTGCGCGTGGTCAAGGACGGTGAGTCCTCGCGCGCCAGACGGGCCTTCTCGACAACCGGGTCGGCCCGTGCGCGGTCTCCCTCCGCAGGTGGTGTCCGCGGGCGTGGGAGGCCGAGGCCGCGTGGCGCGGCGCCTTCCTCGCTCACGGTTCTCTGACCGAGCCGGGCCGATCCTCCGCGCTCGAGGTCACGTGCCCGGGCCGGAGGCGGCGCTCGCGCTCGTCGGCGCCGCCCGCCGCCTGGGGATCTCCGCCAAGGCGCGCGAGGTCCGCGGTGTCGACCGCGTGGTCATCCGCGACGGCGAGGCGATCAGCGCGATGCTCGGTCGACTGGGCGCCCACGAGACCGTGGTCGTCTGGGACGAGCGCCGGCAGCGCCGAGAGGTGCGGGGCACGGCCAACCGGCTCGCCAACTTCGACGACGCCAACCTTCGCAGATCTGCTCGCGCCGCGGTGCCGCGGGCGCCAGGGTCGAGCGGGCGTTCGAGATCCTCGGTCCGGACCTCCCGGACCACCTGCGGGAGGCCGGTGAGCTGCGGCTCGCGCACAAGCAGGCGTCCCTCGAGGAGCTGGGCCAGCTCGCCGACCCGCCCTGACCAAGGACGCGGTGGCGGGCCGCATCCGTCGACTGCTGTCGACGGCCGACAAGCGGGCCGCTGAGCTGGGCATCCCCGACACCGAGGCGGGTCTGAGCCCGGACCTGCTCGACGTCTGAACGGCTCGTTCCGAAGGTTCACGAGGGCGCGCACCGCCAGGTGCGCGCCCTCTGGCGTCTCGCGACAAGCAGCCGCACCCGACGACCGACGCCGTCGCTGTGACCTGCGTCTCCGGGCCTGATCACGTTCCCACGCTCCGTGCAAGGTCGTCTCAGATCCGTGCTCAGGTCACGTGATGGGGCGCTTTGGGTATAGGGTCGGGGATGTCAGGTGACAAAGACGTGCTCCTTCACTGAGGTTCCTCCGACCCCGGTGAGTCGCAGCTGTCGCTGAGGCTCTCCGTGCGTCCCGGTATCGCGCCGTCAGGCATTCAGTGGGGAGTGCTTCGCCGTTCACCACCTACGTACGCCGTAGTACGTGATCGTTCGGCATCAACCGTGTGCGTCGGGAACACCGGCGCGCCCTGAGAGGGCATTGTGACCATCCGCGTCGGTATCAACGGCTTCGGTCGTATCGGACGTAACTTCTTCCGCGCCATCATTGCGTCGGGGGCTGACATCGAGATCGTGGGTGTCAACGACCTCACGGACAACAAGA
Organism: Oerskovia sp. M15; assembly: GCA_038070415.1. Lineage (GTDB taxonomy): Bacteria > Actinomycetota > Actinomycetes > Actinomycetales > Cellulomonadaceae > Oerskovia. The sequence continues at coordinate 3,900,290 of JAMYWF010000001.1, read as the reverse complement.
CGCTCGCGCACCTGCTGAAGTACGACACCGTCCTGGGTCGCTTCCCGCTGAGCGTCGACTTCGACGAGAACAACATCATCGTCGACGGCAAGGCCATCCGCGCCCTCGAAGAGCGCGACCCGGCGAACCTGCCCTGGGGCGAGCTCGGTGCCGACATCGTCATCGAGTCGACCGGCTTCTTCACCGACGCGACCAAGGCGAAGGCTCACCTCGAGGCCGGTGCCAAGAAGGTCATCATCTCCGCCCCGGCGAAGAACGAGGACGGCACCTTCGTCGTCGGCGTGAACCACGAGCAGTACGACGCCGCGACGCAGCACATCATCTCCAACGCGTCGTGCACCACGAACTGCCTGGCTCCGCTGGCCAAGGCGCTCAACGACGCGATCGGGATCGAGAACGGTCTCATGACCACGATCCACGCGTACACCGGCGACCAGAACCTGCAGGACGGCCCTCACAGCGACCTGCGTCGCGCCCGTGCCGCCGCGCAGAACATCGTCCCCACCTCGACCGGTGCGGCCAAGGCCGTCGCCCTCGTGCTCCCCGAGCTCAAGGGCAAGCTCGACGGCTACGCGCTGCGCGTCCCCGTCATCACGGGCTCGGCCACGGACCTGACGTTCGTCGCCTCGCGCGAGGTCACGGTCGACGAGGTCAACGCCGCGGTCAAGGCTGCCTCTGAGGGTGCACTGAAGGGTGTTCTCGAGTACGTCGAGGACGAGATCGTCTCCTCGGACATCGTCACCAACCCGCACCAGAGCATCTTCGACTCGAAGCTGACCAAGGTCTCGGGAAACCAGGTCAAGGTCGTCTCCTGGTACGACAACGAGTGGGGCTACTCGAACAGCCTCGTCGCCCTCACGCAGTACGTGGGTGTTCGTCTCTGATCTCCGTCTCTACGACGTGAGGTGAATTCTGCGTCCGCGTGCGTGGCGGCCCGGTAGGCCGCCCATGCACGCGGACGCAGTCATGTGTGACGTGACCTGTTTCGACCTGTTCAGACCAGGAGTGTGCTCATGAAGACCATCGACTCCCTCGGCGACCTGCGCGGCAAGCGCGTGCTCGTCCGCTCGGACTTCAACGTCCCTCTCGACGGGACGACCATCACGGACGACGGCCGCATCCGCGCCGCGCTCCCCACGCTCAAGCGGCTGACCGACGCCGGCGCGAAGGTCGTCGTGACCGCGCACCTCGGGCGCCCAAGGGTGAGCCCGACGCCAAGTACTCCCTCGCGCCGGTCGCCGCCCGCCTCGGCGAGCTCCTCGGCGCACCCGTGACGCTCGCCGCGGACACGGTCGGCGAGTCGGCCCAGGCCACGGTCGCCGCGCTCGGCGACGGTGAGGTCGCACTGCTGGAGAACATCCGCTTCGACGCGCGCGAGACCTCGAAGGTCGACGCCGAGCGCGAGTCCTCGCCGCGGACCTCGCCTCGCTCGCCGACACGTACGTCTCCGACGGCTTCGGCGTCGTGCACCGCAAGCAGGCCTCGGTCTACGACATCGCCAAGGTCCTGCCCTCGGCGGTCGGCGAGCTGGTCCTCAAGGAGGTCGACTCCTGAAGAAGGCGACCGACGACCCGGCGCGCCCTATGTCGTCGTGCTCGGTGGCTCGAAGGTCTCCGACAAGCTCGGCGTCATCGCCAACCTGCTGACCAAGGCGGACCGGCTGCTCATCGGTGGCGGCATGGTCTTCACGTTCCTCGCAGCCAAGGGCTACTCGGTGGGCAACTCGCTCCTCGAGGCCGACCAGATCGACACGGTCAAGGGCTACCTCGCGGACGCCGAGAAGAGCGGCGTCGAGATCGTCCTCCCCACCGACATCCTGGCCGCCGAGTCGTTCGCCGCCGACGCTCCCTTCGAGGTCGTCGCGGCGGACGCGATCCCTGACGGAACGATCGGTCTGGACATCGGACCCGAGTCGGCAAAGCTCTTCGCGAGCAAGATCGCCGACGCCAAGACGGTCGTCTGGAACGGTCCCGCGGGCGTGTTCGAGTTCGAGGCGTTCTCCGGCGGCACCCGCGCGGTCGCCCAGGCCCTCGTCGACGCGACCGCCAACGGCGCCTTCACGATCGTGGGCGGTGGCGACTCGGCCGCCGCCGTGCGCATCCTCGGCTTCGACGAGGCCGGGTTCAACCACATCTCGACCGGTGGCGGCGCGAGCCTGGAGTTCCTCGAGGGCAAGACCCTCCCGGGGCTCGCAGTCCTCGAGGCCTGACCCCACCACCGCAGCCCGCGGGCTCACCAGAAGGTAGAACATCATGACTGAGGCACGTACCCGCTCATCGCGGGCAACTGGAAGATGAACCTGGACCACCAGGAGGCCATCCACACGGTCCAGAAGCTGGCCTGGTCCCTCAAGGACGCCAAGCACGACTTCTCGGCCGTCGAGGTCACCGTGCTGGTCCCGTTCACGGACCTGCGCAGCGTCCAGACCCTGGTCGACGCCGACAAGCTCGAGCTGACCTACGGTGCGCAGGACGTCTCGCAGCACGTCTCGGGTGCCTACACCGGTGAGATCTCGCCGGTGTTCCTGAGCAAGCTGGGCGTCTCGTACGTCGCGGTCGGCCACTCGGAGCGTCGTCAGTACCACGGCGAGGACGACGCGCTCGTCAACGCCAAGTCCAAGGCTGCCCTCGCGCACGGCGTGATCCCGATCATCTGCGTCGGCGAGGCGCTCGAGATCCGCAAGGCCGGCGAGCAGGTCGCCTACACCCTCGCCCAGGTGGACGGTGCGCTCGAGGGAATCTCGGCCGCTGACGCCGCCAAGGTCGTCATCGCGTACGAGCCTGTGTGGGCCATCGGCACCGGGGAGGTCGCCACGCCGCAGGACGCCCAGGAGGTCGCGGGCGCGATCCGTGCCCGTCTGGCCGAGCTGTACTCGGCCGAGGTCGCGGACGCCGTGCGCGTGCTCTACGGCGGTTCGGTCAAGTCCTCGTCGATCGCCGAGCTCATGAAGGAGCAGGACGTCGACGGCGCACTGGTCGGCGGCGCGAGCCTCGACCCGGAGGAGTTCGCGAAGATCGCGCGCTTCCAGGCGCACCAGACCGGGGCCTGATTCCCCTTGCCGCCGGGTCGTACCTCGCGTGCGACCCGGCGGCCACCGCCAGTGCGGTGGCCGTCGACCGCGGCGGCCTGGCTCGCGCACCCTCCTGCCCTGCGGCGTCGCCCGCAGTACGGAACGGTTCGTCGGAACGGCCCCGCGTCACCTACCCTTGTCCTCTGTGCCGCATCTGCACCCGCAGGTCGGTCCAGGACACCCGTGCGGTCCCCTTTCGACTTCTCGACGTGGACCCAGAGCCAAGGACGTACTCGTGGACGCGCTGCGCATCATTCTTCAGATCCTGCTGGTCATCACCAGCGGCTTTGACCCTCCTCGTGCTCATGCACAAGGGCAAGGGCGGCGGCCTCTCCGACATGTTCGGTGGCGGCATCTCGAGCAGCGCCGGCAGCTCCGGTGTCGCGGAGCGCAACCTGAACCGCATCACCATCACGTTCGCCGTCACCTGGACCGTCGTGATCATCCTCCTGGGTCTCATCCAGAAGGTCAGCTGACCCTCGCCGCTCCGGCGGCACGGGAAGTAGAACCGGTCCGGGACGCGGACGGTCGGAAGTCGGGGAGTGAAGTCGTGGCTGGTGGCAGTGCTATCAAGGGGTCTCGCGTCGGTGCGGGCCCGCTCGGAGAGACAGAGCGGGGCGACGTCGCTCCCAGGGCCTGGGTCTCCTACTGGTGTGCCAACGGGCACGAGACACGCCCAGCTTCTCCTCGGAAGTAGAGATCGTCACGCCCGACACCTGGGACTGCCCGCGGTGCGGTCTGCCCGGGGCCAGGACCAGGCGAACCCGCCGAGCGCGCTGCGCAACGAGCCGTACAAGACGCACCTCGCCTACGTGAAGGAGCGTCGCAGCGACGAGGACGGCGAGGCTCTCCTCGACGAGGCGCTCGCCGCGCTCCGTGCTCGCCGCGGCGGCCGCTGAGTCAGCGGCAGAACCAAGCCCTCCAGGGATCAGAACAGCGGGGCCCGTCCGATCATCGGACGGGCCCGCTGTCGTCTCACCGAGCGTCGGCAGGTGGCAGCCGGTCCCCAGCCGCCGTCACGCCTCAGCTCGAGGGGCTGCTCGCTGCCAGGTCGACGAGCCACAGCGTGCGCTGCGCGCCGATCGCTCCGGCGGCCGGGGTCTGCGTCACGGGGTCCCCGGCGAGCGCCGACGCGACGGCGGGAGCCTCTCGGCGCCGGCTGCGACGACCCAGACCTCCTGCGCGGCCTGGATGGCGGAGAAGGTCAGCGAGACGCGCTCCGGGGCGGCTTGGGAGTCGTGGACCCCGGTGGCAACCCTTCGGCGTCGAGGCGGCGTTCCCCGGAACAGCGAAGCGACGTGCCCGTCCGGACCCATGCCCAGCAGGAGGACATCGAACGCGAGGTGCGTTGCGCCGTCGGGCGTGAAGCGGGAGAGCTCGGTCGCGTAGAGCGCGGCCGACTCCTCGGGGACCCGACGCCGTCCCCGGCGCGGGCACGGCATGCACGTTCTGCGCGGGCAGGGTCGGCAGGTGGTCGAGGAGCGCCTGGCGCGCCTGCGTCTCGTTGCGCTCGGGGTCTCCCGACGCCAGGAAGCGCTCGTCGCCCCACCAGAGGTGGACACCTGTCCAGTCGACGGCGTCGCGCACGGGTGCGCAGCGAGTGCCGCGAGCGAGCGGATGCCGACCGTCCCGCCCGTGAGGACGACGTGGACAGGGGTCCGCACCGACTGGATGTCGAGGATGCGGGTCAGCAGCCGGGACGCGACGGCCTCGGCGAGGACGCCCGCGTCCGGGTGCACGACGACGAGCCGCGCCCGTGCGCGCGGGCGTCGGGTCCCGAGGTCGTCATTCGCCGATCCTCGCGAGGCCCTTGGTGAGGACCTCGCCGTAGACCTCGTCCGGGTCCAGGCGCCGGAGCTCCTCGGTGAGGCACTCCTCGAGCTGGCGCAGCGGGAGGGAGATGCGGCGGTCGGGCTGGCCCGGCTGGGTCAGGGTCACGATGCGACCGTCCGGACGGGACAGCACGATCGCCCCGCCCTGCGCTCCAGGCTCACCTTGGTGATCCCGGAGACGCCACGGCGACGGACCAGCCGGACCGGGCACCTGAGCTGCTGGGCGAGCCACGCCGCGAGGATGTCGACCGAGGGTGGTGCTCCTCGCCCTCGACCTCGACGGCCGTGACCGAGTCGTACGGCGGCTGGTCGAGGGCAGCCGCGATGAGCCCGCGCCACAGGGTGACGCGGGTCCAGGCGAGGTCCGTGTCGCCCGGACGGTGGCTCTTGCTGAGACGCTGGAGCGTCTGGAGCGACTTTCCCGCGTTGACCGCGTCGGTGATGCGGCGGTGGGCCATCCGCCCCACCGGGTCCGCAGACGGGTTCTCCGGGGTCTCCCGCGGCCACCACGCCACGATGGGGGCGTCAGGGAGCAGGAGTGGCATGACGAGGGTGTCGGTGTGCGCGACGAGTGGTCCTGACGGGCGCAGGATGATGACCTCGCTGGCGCCGGCGTCGCCGCCGATCCGGATCTGTGCGTCGAGGCGGGGCGCCGAGCGGGCGGTGGCGGGAGCCACCACGACCACGCGGCACGGGTGCTCGCGGCTCGCGCCGTTGGCCGCGGCGACCGCGTCCTCGACGTCCGCCTCGTCGGCCAGGACGACGAGGGTCAGGACGCGCCGAGGGCGACCGCGCCACCCTCGTCGCGCAGCTTCACGAGGCGCTTGCTGACCGCATTGGTCGTCGTCTCGGGGAGATCGATGATCATGAGGTGGTGCTCCAGTTCGAGGTCCGGGCGGGGATCCGAGGCAGGCGTGAGGACGGAGAGGTCACGGACGCCGCCAGCTGCGTCCGTCGCGAGCCAACATCTCGTTCGCCGACTCGGGACCCCAGGTGCCGGAGCGGTACGGGTCCGGCGTGCCCTTGGACTCCCAGTACGCCGTGATGGGATCGAGGATCTTCCAGGAGAGCTCGACCTCCTCGTGGCTCGGGAAGAGCGGTGGGTCGCCGAGGAGCACGTCGAGGATGAGTCGCTCGTAGGCCTCGGGGAGGACTCGGTGAAGGCGTGGCCGTAGCCGAAGTCCATGGTGACGTCGCGGACCTCCATGGCGGTGCCGGGACCTTGGCGCCGAAGCGGATCGTCACGCCCTCGTCGGGCTGGACGCGGATGACGAGCGCGTTCTTGCCGAGCTCGGACGTGGCCGAGGACTCGAACGGCAGGTGGGGGCGGACTTGAAGACGACCGCGATCTCCGTCACGCGCCGCCCGAGCCGCTTGCCCGTGCGCAGGTAGAACGGGACCCCTGCCCAGCGCCGGTTGTCGATGTCGACACGGATCGCGGCGAACGTCTCGGTCGCGGACTCGGGCGAGATGCCGTCCTCCTCGAGGTAGCCGACGACCTCTTCGCCGCCCTGCCAGCCAGCCGAGTACTGCCCGCGCGAGGTGTGACGTCCCAGGTCGCGGGGCAGCCGGACCGCGGAGAGCACCTTGAGCTTCTCGGCGCGCAGCGATTCGGCATCGAACGAGACGGGCTCCTCCATCGCCGTCAGAGCGAGGAGCTGGATGAGGTGGTTCTGGATGACGTCGCGTGCGGCGCCGATCCCGTCGTAGTACCCCGCGCGACCCCGATGCCGATGTCCTCGGCCATCGTGATCTGGACGTGGTCGACGTAGTTCGCGTTCCAGATGGGCTCGTACAGCTGGTTCGCGAAACGCAGCGCCAGCATGTTCTGGACGGTCTCCTTGCCCAGGTAGTGGTCGATGCGGAACACCGAGTCGGGGAGAAGACCTTGGAGACCACGTCGTTGAGCTCGCGGGCGCTGGTCAGGTCGTGGCCGAACGGCTTCTCGATGACGACGCGGCGCCAGGCGTCCTCGCTCGAGCGGGACAGACCCGACTGCGAGAGCTGTTCGCAGACCAGCGGGAAGGCGCTCGGCGGCACCGAGAGGTAGAACGCGTGGTTCCCGCCCGTGCCGCGGTCCTTGTCCAGCTCCTCGACCGTGTGACGCAGCCGCTCGAAGGCCTGCTCGTCGTCGAACTCGCCCTGCACGAAGCGGATGCCCTCGGCGAGCTGCTTCCACGTCGCCTCCCGGAAGGGCGTGCGCGCGTACTGCTTGACGGCGTCGTGGACGACCTGTGCGAAGTCCTGGTCCTCCCAGTCGCGGCGAGCGAAGCCCGTCAGTGCGAAGCCGGGGCAGGAGCCCGCGGTTGGCGAGGTCGTACACCGCGGGCATGAGCTTCTTGCGGGCGAGGTCGCCCGTGACGCCGAAGATGACCAGGCCGCAGGGTCCGGCGATGCGGGGAGTCGGAGGTCACGCGGGTCGCGCAGCGGGTTGTGCTCTGCGCTGATCTTGGCCGGTCTCAACTGATGTCACCGTTCTCGTCGCCGTGGGCTGGGATGGTCGAGCGGTCCGTCGTGCGGACCGGGGAGGGCCTGGGTGGTCCGGGGCGCCCGGACCTGGGGCGTCCAGGGCCGACGGGTCGAGCGTCACGACGCTCACGACGAGCGGCCGCTGTTGCCGGCGCGCGCGAGGCCGTCCTGGACGGTCTTGAGCAGGTCCGACCAGCTGGCCTCGAACTTCGTCACGCCCTCGAGCTCGAGCCGCTCGGTGACCTCGGCGAGCGAGACCCCGAAGGACTCGACGGACTCGAGGACGGAGCGAAGGCCGTGTACGTCCCGACGATGGTGTCCCCGGTGACGACGCCGTGGTCCGCGAACGCGTCGAGCGTCGCCTGCGGCATGGTGTTGACCACGCCGGGCGCGACGAGCTCGTCGACGTACAGGGTGTCGCGGTAGTCCGGGTTCTTCACGCCGGTCGACGCCCACAGGGGCGCTGCGGATGCGCGCCGCCGCGGAGAGCGTGCGCCAGCGGTCCGTGTCGAAGGTCTGCTCGTACGCCTCGTAGGCGAGGCGGGCGTTGGCGACGGCCGCCTGCCCGCGCACGTCGAGGGCGTCGGGCGTGCCGATCGCCGTCAGCGCCTCGTCGACCGCGGCATCCACGCGGGACACGAAGAACGAGGCGACCGACGCGATGCGCGTCACGTCGTGCCCGGCGTCGCGGGCCTGCTCGACGCCCGACAGGAAGGCTGCCATGACTCCGCGGTAGCGCTCGAGGGAGAAGATGAGCGTCACGTTGACGCTGATGCCCTGGGCGAGCGTGCGCGTGATCGCGTCGAGCCCTTCGACCGTGGCGGGGATCTTGATCAGGACGTTGGGGCGGTCGACGGTCTGCCAGAGGCGGACGGCGGTCTCGACGGTCCTGTCGGCGTCGCGGGCCAGGCGCGGGTCGACCTCGATGGACACGCGCCCGTCGATCCCGTCCGTCGCGTCGTAGACCGGGCGCAGGATGTCGGCGGCAGCACGCACGTCGTCCGTGGTGATCCGCTCGACCGCCGCCTCGACGTCGATCCCGGCGGCGGCGAGCTCGGCGAGCTGGGCGTCGTAGGCGTCGCCCTTGGCCAGGGCGCTCGCGAAGATCGTGGGGTTGGTCGTCACGCCGACGACGGCTCGCGAGTCGATCAGGCCGGCGAGATCCCGCTGCGCAGGCGTTCTCGGGAGAGGTCGTCCAACCAGATGGAGACACCTGCCTCCGACAGCTCGCGGACAGGTGCTGGTGCTGCGCTGTGGTGCACGGACACGATTCTCCCTCGATGTTCTCTTGCGGACGGCCTCATGGTCGAACCAGGAGGGCGGGCGATGACCGCCCCTCCTGGAATCTACGGACGGTCAGAGCTGGTCGCCAGTGCCACCGACCGAAGGGATGGCCACGCCGCCCGGTGCCGCACCGGTGCGTGCCGACTCGATCGACTCCTTCGCGGCGGAGGTGACGGCCTCGGACGTGATCCCGAACTCGCGGTAGAGGATCTTGTAGTCCGCGGACGCGCCGTAGTGCTCGATGCTCACGGAGCGGCGGCGTCGCCGACCAGGTCGCGCCAGCCCTGAGCGATGCCGGCCTCGACCGAGACGCGGGCCTTGACGGCAGCCGGGAGCACGCTCTCGCGGTACTCGGGGCTCTGCGCGTCGAACCACTCGCGGCTGGGCAGCGAGACCACGCGCGCCGCGATGCCGTCGGCGGCGAGCTGCTCGCGCGCCTCGACCGCGAGCTGGACCTCGGAGCCGGTGCCGATGAGGATCACGTCGGGCGTGCCCTCGGTGTCGAGCAGCACGTAGCCGCCCTTTGCCGTGCCCGAGGCGTCCGCGAAGCCGTCCGTGCCGCGGGGAACGTCGGGACGTTCTGGCGGGTCAGGATGAGACCTGCGGGACGGTCGTTGTGCTCCAGGATGGTGCGCCAGGCCCATGCGGTCTCGTTGGCGTCGGCCGGGCGGACGACGTCGAGGCCGGGATCGCGCAGCGCGGCGAAGTGCTCGATCGGCTGGTGCGTGGGCCCGTCCTCGCCCAGACCGATGGAGTCGTGGGTCCAGACGAACGTGGACGGGATCTCCATGAGCGCCGCGAGGCGGACCGCGGGCGCATGTAGTCGGAGAACGTGAGGAACGTGCCGCCGTATGCGCGGGTCCCACCGTGCAGGACGATCCCGTTGAGGATCGAGCCCATGGCGTGCTCACGGATGCCGAAGTGCAGCGTGCGGCCGTACTCGTGACCGGGGAACTTCTTGGTCGCGTGCTCGGCGGGGACGAACGAGGGCTCGCCGTCCATCGTGGTGTTGTTCGAGCGGCGAGGTCGGCCGAGCCGCCCCAGAGCTCGGCAGGGTGTCCGCCAGGGCGGAGAGCACCTTGCCGGACGCAGAGCGCGTCGCGACGTCCTTGCCCGCCTCGAAGGTCGGCAGCGCCTCGGTCCAGCCGGCCGGCAGCTCGCGGGCCGTGAGGCGCTCGAAGCGCGACGCCCTGCGGGTTCGCGATCTTCCAGGCCTCGAACGCGGTGTTCCAGCGCTCGCGCAGCTCGGTGCCGCGCTCGCCGACGGCACGCGTGTAGGAGAGGACCTCGGCCGGGACGTCGAACGTCTTCTCCGGGTCCAGGCCGAGCTCGACCTTGAGGCCGCGGATCTCGTCGGCGCCCATCGCGGAGCCGTGGATGCCGCCGGTGTTCTGCTTGGTGGGCGAGGGCCATCCGATGATCGTGCGCAGCGCGATGATCGAGGGCTTGCCGGTCTCGGCCTGTGCGGCGGCGACCGCGGCGGCGAGCTCGTCGACGCTCTCGGCGTAGCCGGTGCCGCCCTGGGTCCAGTCGACCTTCTGGGTGTGCCAGCCGTAGGCCGCGTAGCGCGCGAGGACGTCCTCGGTGAACGCGATGTCGGTGTCGTCCTCGATCGAGATCTTGTTGTCGTCCCAGATCACGATCAGGTTGCCGAGCTGCTGGTGGCGGCGATCGAGGAGGCCTCGGAGGTCACGCCCTCCTGGAGGTCTCCGTCGGACGCGATGACGTAGACGTGGTGGTCGAACGGGCTCTCGCCGGGCGCGGTCGACGGGTCGAGCAGGCCGCGCTCGCGGCGGGCCGCCATGGCCATGCCGACGGAGGACGCGAGGCCCTGGCCCAGGGGCCGGTGGTGATCTCGACACCGTTGGTGTGCTTGTACTCGGGGTGCCCGGGGTCTTGGAACCCCAGGTGCGCAGCGCTCCGATGTCCTCGATCTCCAGGCCGTAGCCGGCGAGGAAGAGCTGGAGGTAGATCGTCAGCGACGAGTGGCGGCGGAGAGCACGAAGCGGTCGCGGCCGACCCAGTGCGAGTCGCTGGGGTCGTGGCGCATGACCTTCTGGAAGAGCAGGTACGCGGCGGGGCCAGCGAGATCGCGGTCCCCGGGTGGCCGTTGCCGACCTTCTCGACGGCGTCGGCCGCGAGGGCCTTGATGGTCTTGACAGCCTGGTCGTCCAGGGGGACCACTCGAGGGGCTGGTTGGGGAACGAACGCGTTCACCGGACCTCTTTCCCGTCCGGAGTCTTCGCCCCGGATCTTCGTCGAAACAACTCGGATCAACCGTTGAACTATTCCTCCGCGCGCGCCCTGCAGCTCGCAGGGGAACGGTGGGCGTCGCGGGGACCGGTCGGTCGCTCCGGGGCTCGCGGGAGGCACGAGGCCTCGAGCGACACCGGGCACCAGGCCGTCGGTTGCTCCACCCAGCCTATACGCGGGCCTCGACGGGCACCCTGCACTGACCACCTCGTGGATTTCGGTCGGATCTCACACTTTTGTCGAGGCGCAGCGGGCGGCGGCAGCGAGGGGGCGACGTAACATAAGACGGATGTCCAGCGGGTCGTCGCCGACACGCACCGACTGCCGGACGACGCCCCCAGATTTCCTCGCCAGAACGGAACCCCGAAGCGCGTGCACACCACGAGCCAGGCACCGATCGACGAGACGGGTCTTCCGTCTCGTACCGCCGCGACCGCACAGGCCGCCGGACAGGCCAGGGTCGCCGCGGACGGCAGTGCCGTCGCGAGGCTCCGTGCCACGATCGGTGCGTACATCGCCCTGACGAAGCCGCGCATCATCGAGCTCCTGCTCGTGACGACGCTGCCCACCATGATCCTGGCCGAGGGCGGGTTCCCGGACTTCTGGCTCGTGGTCAAGACGCTCGTGGGCGGCACGCTGGCCGCGGCGTCGGCCAACGTCTTCAACTGCTACATCGACCGTGACATCGACGAGCTGATGAACCGCACCAAGCGGCGCCCGCTCGTCACGGGCGAGATGACCCGCGGGCCGCGCTGATCTTCGCGACCGCGCTCGGTGTCGTCGCGCTGGTCTGGTTCGCCTGGCTGGTCAACGCCCCTCGGCCTGGCTCACGTTCGTCGCGATCGCCATCTACGTCGTCGGCTACACGATGATCCTCAAGCGCCGCACGCCCCAGAACATCGTCTGGGGCGGTATCGCGGGCTGCATGCCGGTCTTCATCGGCTGGTCCGCCGTCACGGGCTCGCTCAGCTGGTCCGCGGTCGCGTTGTTCCTCGTCATCTTCTTCTGGACGCCGCCGCACTACTGGCCACTGTCCATCAAGTTCAAGAAGGACTACGCGAACGCCGGCGTCCCGATGCTCCCGGTCGTCGCGGACGACCGCAAGGTCGCCCGCGAGATGATCGGCTACACGGTCGCCATGATCGCCTCGTCGCTCGCCCTGTGGTGGCTCCAGCCCATGACCTGGGTCTACGGCGTGATCGCGATCGTCCTCGGCGCGTGGTTCCTGGCCCTGTGCATCCTGATGCTGCGTCGCGCCAACGACCCGTCCAAGGGCAAGCTCGGGGCGATGAAGGTCTTCCACGCCTCGATCACGTACCTCACCCTCCTGTTCGTCGCCGTCGCGGTCGACGTCTTCCTCCCGTTCTGACGGTCGGCCCGGGACGCACGGGATGACCGCTCCACGAGCAGCCGGCGCGCGATGACGCGCGCCGCTGCGGTGATCCGGCGCTCGTCGTCGGGCCCCTCGATGCGCCCGGCCCCGGAGCGGCAGAGCCCGCGCCACCCGCCCGCCCTGCCCGTGGCCCTCGAGAGGGCCGTGCGGGAGTACCTCGCGCACCTCACGGTCGAGCGCGGCCTGTCGCAGAACACGGTCGCGGCCTACCGGCGCGACCTCGCGCGGTACGTGGCCTACCTCGCGGCGCGCGGCCGCGCCGAGGCGGCCGACGTCGGCGCGTCGGACGTCGCGGAGTACGTCACCACGGTGCGCACAGGGGCCGACGGCGCCGCGCTGCTCTCGCCGTCCTCCACGGCACGGTCGCTCGCCGCAGTGCGCGGGTGGCACCGATTCTGCGCGCTGGAGGGGCACACCGACACCGACCCGTCCGCCGAGGTGCGACCGCCTGCCCAGGGCAAGCGGCTGCCCAAGGCGATCTCCCCGCAGGACGTCGAGGCGATCCTGGAGGCCGCGGGGGCGGCGAGGGACCCGGCCCGCTGCGCGACCGCGCCCTGCTGGAGCTGGTCTACTCCACGGGTGCGCGCATCTCCGAGGCCGTGAACCTCGACGTCGACGACCTCGACCTGCGGACGGGCGCGGTGCGCCTGTTCGGCAAGGGCAGCAAGGAGCGCGTGGTGCCCGTGGGTTCCTTCGCGTTGCGGGCCCTCGACGCCTACCTGGTACGGGCGCGTCCCGTCCTCGCCGCGACGGGCCGGGGATCCCCGCCGTCTTCCTCAACACCCGGGGCGCGACTGAGCCGCCAGAGCGCCTGGGCGGTCCTGCGCACCGCCGCCGAGCGCGCCGCCTGGAGCACCCGAGCGCATCTCCCCGCACACGCTGCGCCACTCGTTCGCGACGCACCTGCTCGCGGGCGGCGCGGACGTCCGCGTGGTCCAGGAGCTGCTGGGGCACGCCTCGGTGACGACGACCCAGATCTACACGCTCGTCACCCGGGACACGCTGCGCGAGGTGTACGCCTCGGCCCACCCGCGCGCGCTGGGCTGAGAGCCCTGTCGCACGACGCGCCACCCGGGAGCAGGGGCGGATCACGCCGCACCCGGCGCGTGCACGCGTCACGGCGGGAGCCCTGGGGTAGCGTGGCCGACGTGAGCAGCCAGGCCCCGAGCGAGACACAGGACGCCACCGGACCGTTCGACGCGCGCGTCGGAGCGGCGGCAGGCGCCGTCGACGGTGGCGCGGACGTCGCGCCCGACAGCATCCCCGGGTGGATCCCGTCGGCCGGGAGGTCCCCGACTTCCCGATCCCCGCGGTGCTCCCCACGCACGGCCCCGGCCGGATCATCGCCATGTGCAACCAGAAGGGCGGGGTCGGCAAGACGACCACGACCATCAACCTGCGCTGCGCTGGCCGAGTACGGACGCAAGGTCCTCCTGGTGGACTTCGACCCGCAGGGCGCCGCCTCGGTGGGCCTCGGCGTGAATCCCCACGAGCTCGACCGCACGGTCTACAACCTGCTCATGGAGCGCGGCGCGGACATCCGCGAGGTGATCGTGTCGACCAACGTCGAGAACCTCGACGTGCTCCCCGCGAACATCGACCTGTCGGCCGCGGAGGTCCAGCTCGTCGGCGAGGTCGCCCGCGAGTCGGTCCTGGCCCGCGTGCTGCGCCCGGTGCTCGACGACTACGACGTGATCCTCGTCGACTGCCAGCCGTCCCTGGGGCTGCTCACCGTCAACGCGCTCACCGCGGCGCACGGCGTCCTCATCCCGCTCGAGTGCGAGTTCTTCGCGCTGCGCGGCGTGGCACTCCTCGTCGAGACGATCGAGAAGGTCCGCGACCGGCTCAACCCGCGCCTCGAGGTCGACGGGATCCTCGCGACCATGTTCGACTCGCGCACCCTGCACTCCCGCGAGGTCGTGGCCCGCGTGCACGAGGCGTTCGGCGACAAGCTCCTGCACTCCGTGATCGGACGGACCGTGAAGTTCCCGGACGCCTCCGTGGCGGCCGAGCCCATCACGGTGTACGCCCCGACCCACCCGGGGCGACGGCGTACCGTCAGCTCGCCCGCGAGCTGGTCGCCCGTGGCGACGCTGCCTGACGCCGCCCCGGCGGCGGTGACCGTCACCTCCGAGGAGCCCGCGGCCCCGGTCGAGCCGGTCTCCCCGAGCACCGACCGGCACGGCAACCCGGCTTTCGAGGTGCACCTGGAGAACTTCTCCGGCCCGTTCGACCTCCTGCTCTCGCTGATCGCCAAGCACCAGCTCGACATCACCGAGATCGCCCTCTCCCAGGTCACCGACGAGTTCATCGCGTACATCCGGGCGGCCGAGCGACTGGCACGCGAGGCGGAGGCCGCGGCGCGCGCCGACGTCCCGGACACTTTGCCCGACGGCGGCGCCCACCCGGGCCTGCCGCGCGCCGACGGCGTGGGCGCGGCGGGCACCCGGCTGGGACCTGGGGACCGCGAGCGAGTTCCTGCTCGTCGCCGCGACCCTGCTGGACCTCAAGGCCGCACGCCTGCTGCCCACGGGGACGTGGAGAGCGCCGAGGACCTCGAGCTCCTCGAGGCCCGCGACCTGCTGTTCGCCCGGCTGCTGCAGTACCGCGCGTACAAGCAGGTGTCGGCGGTCATCGCGGATCGGCTCGCGACCGAGGGTCGACGCTTCCCCGGATCGTCCAGCTCGAGCCGCACCTGGCGGCGCTGCTGCCCGAGCTCGTGTGGAAGCTCGGGCCGGACCAGCTCGCGGCGCTCGCGGCCAAGGCCCTGGAACCCAAGGCGGCCCCGCCAGGTCTCGCTCGCCCACCTGCACGCACCCGGGGTGAGCGTGCGCGAGCAGGCGGGCATCCTCGTCGGGCACCTGCGGCGCGACGGCGCGGCCTCCTTCCGGGCGCTGGTCGCCGACGCGGGCGAGACGATCGTCGTCGTGGGACGCTTCCTGGCCCTCCTGGAGCTGTTCCGCGAGGGTCTCATCGCGTTCGAGCAGGTCGAGCCGCTGGGCGAGCTCACGGTCCGCTGGACCGGGGCGGACGGGGCGCTCGACGCCCTGGACGCCGTGGGTGAGGAGTTCGACGAAGGGGACGGCACGCCCGCCGCCGAGGCTCTCGGCAGCGCGGGATCGCCCGAGACGCCCGACACCCGATGCGCCGCCGGTCGCGGCCGGCGCGGATGCAGGAGCGAGGAGAGCATGACGCAGGAGACCGTGCACGGCGCCCTCACGGACGGAACGCAGCCCGACGCGCCCGCCGAGGAAGCGCTCGACGTCGACCGGATGCCGGGCGGGCGCTCGCGGCCCTCGAGGCCGTCCTCATGGTCGCCGACGAGCCCATCCCTGCGGTGCAGCTCGCCACCGCGCTCGGGCTCCCGCAGCGCGAGGTCGAGGACCTGCTCGGTGAGCTGTCCGCGGAGTACCGCGGCGAGCGCGGTGGGCGCCCGCGCGGGTTCGAGCTGCGCCGGGCAGGCGGCGGGTGGCGCATCTACTCGGCTCCGGTGTTCGCCGACGTCGTCGGACGCTTCCTGCTGGAGGGCCAGAGCGCCCGGCTCACGCAGGCCGCTTTGGAGACCCTCGCCGTCATCGCGTACCGTCAACCGGTCACGCGCGGCCAGATCTCGGCCGTGCGCGGCGTGAACGTGGACGGCGTCGTACGGACGCTCACGACCCGCGGACTCGTCGCGGAGGTCGGCCAGGATCCCTCCACGGGTGCGGTCCTGTACGGAACCACGGGATACTTCATGGAGCGCATGGGCTTCTCGTCCCTCGACGAGCTCCCGCCCTCGCGCCGCACCTGCCGGACGTCGACAGCATCTTCGACGTCGCAGACGGCACCCTCGGAGCGACCGGGGCGGGGTGACCACGCACAAACGCGGTCGCCGGTCCCGCCGGACGACGCTCGACCCAGCACGAACGACGAAGGAACATCATGAGCAGCGCACGCGAGGGTGGCCGTCCGGCCGCCCGAGGACAGCGGTCCGAGAGCACGTCGGGCACCGGTCGACCGGGCAGCGGACGGTCGGGCGCACCGCGCACCTCGGCCCCGCTCCGGCGCAGGCCGCGGATGGGCCGGCGACGCGCAGGCCGGCAAGAGCACGCCCCGCGCCGCCCCGCGGCCCCAAGGCCCGCAGCGCGACGTGCACGTCGCCGACGGCGTCCGCCTGCAGAAGGTCCTCGCGACCGCGGGCATCGGCTCGCGCCGCGCGTGCGAGGACCTGATCACCGCGGGCCGCGTCGAGGTCGACGGCGTCCTGGTGCGCGAGCTCGGCGTCCGCGTGGACCCCGTGGCCTCGGCGATCCACGTCGACGGGATGCGCATCCAGCTCGACCAGTCCCTCGTGACGATCGCGCTCAACAAGCCGCTCGGCGTCGTCTCCACGATGCACGACCCGGAGGGCGTCCCGCGCTCACGCAGTTCGTCGCGACGCGCACCGAGCGTCTCTTCCACGTCGGGCGTCTCGACGCCGACAGCGAGGGACTGCTGCTCCTGACGAACGACGGTGAGCTCGCCAACCGTCTCTCGCACCCCAAGTACGAGGTCTCCAAGACCTACCTCGTGTCCGTCGAGGGCCGCGTCGCCGGTGGCGTCGCCAACAAGCTGCTCCACGGCATCGAGCTCGAGGACGGCACGGCCAAGGTGGACCGCTACCGCGTCGTCGACACCACGCCGCAGGCCAGCCTCGTCGAGGTCGTCCTGCACGAGGGTCGCCACCGCATCGTGCGTCGCATGTTCGAGGAGATCGGCCACCCCGTGACCCAGCTCGTGCGCACCCGCATCGGGTCGATCCACCTCGGCAACCTGCGCCCCGGCGCGACCCGGGTCCTGGGCCGCACCGAGCTCGGCACGCTCATGAGCGAGGTCGGCATGTAGCTGGGCCGCCGCCCCGCACCCTCCCACGGTCCTGTCCCGCGGCCAGGTCAGCGGGGCCGTCGCCCTGTACCGTCCACCCACGCACGAAGGAGCACGACCCATGCCCGTCCGGGCCATCCGGGCGCCACGCAGCTCGACGTCGACGAGCGCGAGCACCTCTTCGACCGCACGCGAGAGCTCGTCCAGGCCGTCCTGGACGCGAACGCCGTCGACACCGCCTCCCTCATCTCGATCTTCTTCACGTGCACGCCGGACCTCGTCGCCGACTTCCCGGCCGCCGCGGCCGGGAGCTGGGCCTCGGCGACGTGCCGCTCATGTGCGCGGTCGAGATCGGGGTGCCCGGGCGCTACCCGGGTGGTGCGCCTCATGGCCCACGCGGAGCTCGACGTCGCGCGGGCGGACGTCCAGCACGTCTACCTGCACGGGGCCACGTCCCTGCGCAAGGACCTGGCTCAGTGAGCACCGAGCAGCCGGTCGTCCCTGGCCTGCAGGGGCTCGTCGTCGCCATCGACGGTCCATCCGGGTCCGGCAAGTCGAGCGTCTCGCGGGCCGTGGCCCGCCGCCTCGGCACCGCGTACCTGGACACCGGCGCCATGTACCGGGCCGCCACGTGGTGGTGCCTGCACGAGCGGGTCGACCTGACCGACGCGGACGCCGTCGCGGCCTCCGTCGCGGTCCTGCCGCTCGTCATGGGCATCGACCCGGCCGCGCCGTCGGTGCACGTCGCCGGCACCGACGTGAGCGAGGCGATCCGGACCACCGAGATCTCCACCGCCGTCAGCGCCGTCGCCACGAACCTCGCGGTGCGCGCCGAGCTTCGACGCCTGCAGCGCACGATCATCGAGGCGGAGTCCTCCCCGGAGACGGCCGCCGACTCGTTCTCCGGTGGACGCGGGATCGTTGCCGAGGGCGGGACATCACGACCGTGGTCGCGCCCGAGGCCGACGCGCGCATCCTCCTGACCGCGAGCGAGGAGGCACGCCTCGCGCGCCGTTCGCTCGAGGTGCACGGCGCTGCCGACGCGGCCGCCGTCGAGGCCACCAAGGACCAGGTCCTGCGCCGAGACCGCGACGACTCCACGGTCTCGCAGTTCCACGTCGCGGCCGACGGGGTCGTGACCGTCGACTCGTCCGACCTCGACTTCGAGCAGACGATCCAGGCTGTGCTCGACGTCATCGAGCGCGCCACGGTTCCCTCAGCCTCTGGGGCGAGGGGCCCGCTCGGTGAACACCCGCACGTCCCTCTCCCACCGGGCCCGCCTGGTCCCGGTGGGTGGGGCGCTCTCGCACGAGCGATCTGGGACACCCGGGTGGTCGGAGCCGAGCTCGTGCCCAGCACCGGACCGGTGCTCCTGGCCGCCAACCACATGGGGCTCGCCGACGGCCCGCTCGTGCTGGGCGTCGCACCCCGGCCCCTGCATCTCCTCGTCAAGGAGGAGATGTTCGTCGGGCCCGTCGGATGGGTCCTGCGCGCGGCCGGACAGATCCCCGTCGACCGGCGCGGTGGGCGAGCAGCGCTCGTGACCGCGCTCGCGGTCCTGCGCCGTGACGGGGAGTCGGGGTCTTCCCGAGGGGAACCGCGGACGGGGCGACGCGACCTCCTCGCGCGCCGGCGCGGCGTGGCTCGCGCTCAACGCCCGCGCGCCCGTCGTGCCTGTCGCGGTGCTCGGCACGCGCCGGACGGGAGACCGCCTGGGTCACATCCCGGCCTGCGCCGCCGCCTGTACGTCGAGTTCGGCGCGCCGCTGATGATCGAGATGCCCGACGGGGTCCGCGGCAAGGCCGCGCTCGACGCGGCCAACGAGCAGATCCGGTCGGCGCTCGCGGTGCTCGTCGCGGCGGCCGTGGTGCGTTCCGGCATCCCCTGCCGGTCGACGGGAGCGGGCGTCCGGGGCGCTGAGACGCCTCCGCGGGAACCCACCGCGCACTCCGGGCGTGTCGCACGCTCGCTTCGTTCGGAGAACTGCCCGGTTGCTGGGAGAATGGTCCCCATGACCACACCCGACCACGCACTGCCCGATGCCCAGGCATCCCTCGACGAGGTGTCGCAGACCCCGGTGAGACGATCGACCAGGCGAGCGACGTCGTCGGGCACCCTGAGGAAGACTCCACCACCAGCACAGACGCCTCCGACGAGCCGCAGGACGACGAGAGCCGCGAGCGCGCCCTGCGCGCCGCCTCGCCGAGTACGAGCTTGCCGACGAGGACATGGCCCTCCTGTCCGAGGACGGCTACGACTCCGAGGACGAGGCCGCTCCGGCGCCGCTGCCGGTCCTCGCGATCGTCGGACGCCCCAACGTGGGCAAGTCCACACTCGTCAACCGCATCCTCGGCCGCCGCGAGGCCGTGACCGAGGACAAGCCCGGCGTCACGCGCGACCGCGTCTCCTACCCGGCCGAGTGGGCCGGGCGCCAGTTCACGCTCGTCGACACGGGCGGCTGGGAGGTCGACGTCGCCGGCATCGAGGCGCGCGTCGCCGAGCAGGCCGAGGTCGCGATCGCGCTCTCGGACGCCGTCGTGTTCGTCGTCGACGCGACCGTCGGCCCCACCGCGACGGACGAGCGCGTCGTGCGCCTGCTCCGCAAGTCCGGCAAGCCCGTCGTGCTGTGCGCCAACAAGGTCGACGGCGCGCGCGGCGAGGCCGACGCGACCGAGCTGTGGAGCCTGGGGCTCGGCGAGCCGCACCCGTCTCCGCGCTGCACGGCCGCGGCACGGCGACCTGCTCGACGCCGCCATGGCGGCACTGCCGCTCGTCTCCGAGCACGCGGTCGTCCTGCCATCCGGCCCGCGCCGCGTGGCGCTCGTCGGGCGCCCGAACGTCGGCAAGTCCTCCCTGCTGAACAAGGTCGCGGGCGCCGAGCGCGTCGTCGTCGACTCGGTCGCCGGCACCACGCGTGACCCGGTCGACGAGCTCGTCCTCCTCAAGGGCATCCCGTGGTGGTTCGTCGACACCGCCGGCATCCGCCGTCGCGTGCACCAGACCAAGGGCGCCGACTTCTACGCCTCGCTGCGTACGCAGGCCGCGATCGAGAAGGCCGAGGTCGCCGTCGTGCTCGTGGACGCCTCCGTGCCCCTCACCGAGCAGGACACCCGCGTCATCTCGCAGGTCGTCGACGCCGGGCGCGCCCTCGTCATCGCGTACAACAAGTGGGACCTGATGGACGAGGACCGACGCCCGTTCCTCGAGCGCGAGATCGAGAAGGACCTCGTGCAGGTCCAGTGGGCGCCGCGCGTCAACGTCTCCGCCCGCACCGGGTGGCACACGGACCGCATGGTGCCGCCCTCGAGAAGTCGCTCGAGTCCTGGGACAAGCGCATCCCCACCGGTCGCCTCAACGCGTTCCTCGGTGAGCTCGTCGCGGCCCACCCGCACCCCTGCGAGGCGGCAAGCAGCCGCGCATCCTGTTCGCGACCCAGGCGTCCACGCGCCCGCCGCGCTTCGTGATCTTCGCCACGGGCTTCCTCGAGGCGGGCTACCGTCGCTTCATCGAGCGTCGTCTGCGCGAGGCCTTCGGCTTCGAGGGCACGCCGATCGAGATCTCGGTGCGCGTGCGCGAAGCGCAAGCGCTGAGTCGTCGCCGCGAGCCTCCGGGGCTCGGCGCCGTGGGAGACCACACGGGAGGGTCGTGCGCGCCGGAGGGCGGGTGCGGCCCTCCTGGCGTCTTCGTGGGCTCCCGGTGGCCGCTGCGGGCTCCTACGGCCCCATGGAGCGGGGGCGGAGGGCTGAAGGTGCGCTGAGGGAGGACTGGGCGAGCGCTCGACGTGGGCTGAGGAACGGGCCTGGCGGTCTCCTCGGGAGTGATCCAGCGCACGGACCAGCAACGATGCACGGACCCCGCCCGAAGTGGGGTATTGTTTCTCTCGGCCCGGAAGGGCTGGTGAAGCCCTCCGGGGCTCACGGGCTGTGGCGCAGCTTGGTAGCGCACTTGACTGGGGTCAAGGGGTCGCAGGTTCAAATCCTGTCAGCCCGACCAGCGTTTACGCAGGTCAGAGGCCGTTCCTGAGAAATCAGGGACGGCCTCTTTCGTGTTCCACGGGTGTACCGCGAGCGGCGCATCGCGAGCTCCCGTTCGTGGGCGCTCGCGATGCGCAGGCCAGCCCGTGTCGCCAGCGGCAGGCCTCCCTCTGAGCCGATGATCCGCGCCACGGACTCCGGGCGCGGGGCGCCTCAGTTCCGCAGGGGAGCGCAGCTCGCGCGCTCGACGAGCGTGGTGGGCAGACGGAGGTGGCTCTCGCGGGGTCCCGGCGATGAGGTCGACCAGCATGCGCAGCGCCTCGGCGCCCATCTGGTGCAGGGGCTGGGCGATGGTCGTCAGCGGGGAGTGCTCTTGGCAGCCTCGGGGATGTCGTCGAATCCGATCACGGACAGGTCGTCGGGGACGCGCAGCCCGAGCGCTTCGGCGACTTCGATGGTGCGCAGGGCGGAGCTGTCGTTGGCAGCGAAGATCGCGGTCGGCCGGTCGGGCAGCTGCAGCAGCGCGTGCGCCGGGGCGTCTGCGAGGTCCGGGCTGTAGCCGGCGACGCGGATCAGGTCGGGGTCGATCGCGATGCGGCCTCGGAAAGGGCCGCGCGGTAGCCGTTCTCGCGCAGCTGGGCCGACTCCAGGTCGGGGCGCCCGCCCAGGTAGCCGATGCGGGTGTGACCCAGGCCGAGCAGGTACGAGGTCGCGGTGTGCGCCCCGGCGAAGCTGTCGGCGTCGATCGTCGCCGGACCGGTCGGGCCCGTGTGCGGGTCGATCGCGACGACCGGGATGCCGGCGTCGGAGGTGGCCACCGTCGGGGTGACGATCAGCGCGCCGTCGATCAGCGTCCCGGACAGCCGGGACAGGGAGCGCCGTTCCCAGCCGCCGAGCCGTCGTCGGCGCCCGCGACGGAGTAGGCGAGGAGCTCGTACCCCGTCCCCGTGCGGCCTGGGAGATGCCCTTGAGCAGCTCGGAGCTGAAGGGCTCGAACTCTGCGACGAGGATCCCGATGACGTTGGTGCGCCGGCTGCGGAGGCTGCGCGCCACCAGGGACGACTCGAAGCCGAGCTCCTTGACGGTGTCGAGGACCCGCGCCGCGGTGCCGGGGCGACGCCGTAGCGTCCGTTGATGACCTTGAGACGGTCGCCACCGACACCCGGCTGCGCGGGCGACGTCGTTGATCGTCACTCGGCCGTTGTCGCGACGGAATCTGGTCACGGGCTCGGGGTCAGCGCCCCGTCGGTGATCTGCACGCGCCCACCCTACTCGGCAGTCGTTTCGAAAACGTTATCGATAACGTTTGACACCCGCCGTGTCCCCTGCCAGTCTTCGTACTGCAACCGAGCCGTACCCCTGTCAATGATGACGTAGAAGGAGTTCCACGATGATGAGGATGACGCGAGTGGCCTCGGCCCTTGCCCTGGGTGTGAGCGTGGCACTGCTCGCCGCGTGCGGGACGAGCGACGCAGGAGAGGGAAGCACCAGCGAGAACGGTGACGTCACCCTCACCTGGTGGCACAACTCCAACACCGGTGCAGGCAAGGACTACTACGACAAGGTCGCCGCCGACTTCTCGGCCGACCACCCGGGCGTGACCATCGAGGTCAGCGCCATGCAGCACGAGGACATGCTCACCAAGCTCGACGCAGCCTTCCAGGGCGGGGAAGCCCCGGACGTCTACATGGAGCGCGGGGCGGCGAGCTGAAGGCGCACGTCGAGGCGGGCCTGACCAAGGACCTCTCCGAGCCGCCGCCGACACCATCGAGAAGATCGGCGGCTCCGTCGCCGGCTGGCAGATCGACGGACAGACCTACGCGTTGCCGTTCTCCATGGGCCTGGTGGGCTTCTGGTACAACAAGGCACTCTTCGCCGAGGCCGGTGTCACCGAGGCTCCGGCCACGATGGACGACTTCTACGCCGCGATCGACAAGCTCAAGGCCGCAGGCATCGCCCCGATCTCGGTCGGTGCGGGGACAAGTGGCCCGCCGCGCACTACTGGTACTACTTTGCGGTGCGCCAGTGCTCGCAGGACACGCTCACCGAGGCGGCCAAGACCCTCGACTTCTCCGACACGTGCTTCTACGCGGCCGGTGAGGACCTCAAGGAGCTCATCGCGGCCGAGCCCTTCAACGCCGGCTTCCTGTCCACCCCGGCACAGTCCGGGCCCACCAGCGCATCAGGGCTGCTCGCGACCGGCAAGGTGGCCATGGAGCTCGCTGGGCACTGGGAGCCCGGTGTCATGCAGGGACTGACGGAGGACGAGAAGGGCCTGGGAGAGAACACCGGTTGGTTCTCGTTCCCGGCAGTCGACGGCGGCGAGGGTGACCCGGCGGCCACTCTCGGCGGCGGCGACGCCTGGGGAGTCTCGCAGGAGGCCCCGACGAGGCTGTGGACTTCGCGCAGTACCTGCTCTCCGACGAGGTCCAGAAGGGCTTCGCCGAGCTGGACATGGGTCTGCCGACCAACCCCACCGCATCCCAGTACGTGGCCGACCCCGCGCTGGCGACGCTGCTCGAGGTTCGTGACGCGGCTCCGTTCATCCAGCTCTACTTCGACACCGCGTTCGGCGCGTCCGTCGGTGGAGCGATGAACGACTCGATCGCCCTGATGTTCGCCGGTCAGGCGACCCCGCAGGACATCGTGGACGCCACCCAGGCCGCGGCAGACGCAGAGAAGTGATCGACGTGGCAGACGAAGCCGGCGCCCACCAGGGCGCCACGGCCTCGCCTGCGACGGTCGCCCGCAGGCTCGGTGGACGCTCGCACCTCGGTGCGGGCGTCCACCGCGGGTCCTGCCGGGCGTCGTCCGGCGAGCGCCTCCTCCGCATGCGCCTGGAGATCCTGTTCTTCGTGGCTCCGGCCCTCGTGCTCTTCGGGCTCTTCGTGGTCTGGCCGATCGTCAAGGCCGTCCAATTCTCTGTCTATCGCTGGAAGGGCTACGGGCCCTCATCGACTTCGTCGGACTGCAGAACTACGTCACGGTGCTGCAGAACGAGGTCTTCACCGATGCGATGACGCACAACCTGATCTTCGTCGTGGGTTCGATAGCCCTCCAGCTCCCGCTGGGGCTTGCGATCGCACTGCTCCTGAACCGCAAGATGTGGGGCCAGGGGATCCTGCGGACGATCATCTTCGTCCCCTACGTGCTCGCCGAGGTCATCGCGGGCGTGGTGTGGTTCCAGCTCTTGCAGCCCCAGTACGGCGTCATCGACACCATGCTGGCGTCGATCGGTCTCAGCGGGCCGGAGCAGGGATGGCTCGGGACCCCGAGTACGCCCTGTGGACCGTCCTCGTCGTCCTGACCTGGAAGTACCTCGGGCTTGCGGTCATCCTCTTCCTGGCGGCCTGCAGGGCGTGCCGGAGGAGCTGTCGGAGGCGGCCCAGCTCGACGGCGCCTCCTGGTGGCAGCTGCAGTGGTCGATCACGATCCCGCTGCTCGGCCCCACCATCCGGACGTGGGCGTTCCTGTCGATGATCGGCTCCCTGCAGCTGTTCGACATGGTCTGGATCCTCACCAAGGGTGGTCCGGCCAACGCGACCACCACGATGGCGACCTTCCTCATCACCGAGGGCACCAAGCGGTCCAACTACGGCACCGCGGCTGCCGCGTCCGTCGTCCTGTTCGTCGTGGCCCTCGTGCTAGCACTCCTGTATCAACGCCTCGTCCTGCGCCGTGACACCGTCGACGAGCCCGCCCGCAAGAAGAAGGTGACTCGATGAACACCGCACTGACGACCGAGGCCCCGACGCTGCGCCCGGACAAGCAGCCCCAGCGAGCGGCCCGTCGCCAGCGCTCGGGTCGGGGCGGTAGCCCCTCATCTACGGGATCGCTCTTGTCGTGGTCGCGATCACCCTCGGCCCCGTGCTGTACGGGGTGCTGGGCGGGTTCCGCACCAACGCGCAGCTCGCCGAGTCCCCGGCCGGGTTGCCCGACCCGTGGGTCCTGACGAACTACGTCGGCGTCCTGACCGGCTCCGCGTTCTGGACCTACTCGCTGAACTCTGCCGTCATCGCCGTGACCACCACCACGCTCGTGGTCGTCTTCGGCGTCATGGCCGCCTACCCCTGGCGCGGTACAAGTTCAGGGGCGCGAGCCGCTCTTCCTGATCTTCGTGATGGGGCTGCTCTTCCCGGCCACGGTCGCGATCATCCCGCTGTTCATCCTGGTCTCGCGCGACATGGGACTCGGCAACACGTGGTGGGGCGTGGCCCTGCCCCAGGCGGCGTTCGCCCTGCCGATGACGGTCGTGATCCTGCGCCCGTTCCTCCAGGCGATCCCGAACGAGCTGGAGGAGGCGGCGCTGCTGGACGGTGCCACGCGCATCGGCTTCTTCTGGCGGATCCTCCTGCCCCTGTCGAGCCCCGGCATGGTCACGGTCGGTGTCCTGGCGTTCGTCGGGTCCTGGAATGCCTATCTCCTCCCGCTGCTACTGCTGCAGGGCGACATGAAGACGCTCCCGCTGGGCGTCGCCGACTTCTCGTCGGAGCACTCAGCGGACACCGCGGGCGTCTTCGCCTTCACGACGCTCGCGATGATCCCCGCGCTCGTGTTCTTCCTGACCATGCAGAAGCGGATCGTCAACGGCCTGCAGGGCGCGGTCAAGGGCTGAGCCCTGCCCGCCCGCCACCTACTCGAAAGGAACAGACCGTGACGCAACTCGTGACACTGCTCCCGCGATGCCGCGCGCCTCGGACCACGTCCGCGCGCTCGTCGACCGCATGACCCTCCCGAGAAGCTCGCCCAGCTCGTGGGCTACTGGCTCGACCAGAACGGCACCGTCGCCCCGATGCAGTCAGAGATGGCTTCGGGGCAGAAGGACCCGGGCAGGCTCGGCGAGATCACGGAGCACGGCCTGGGGCACTACACCCGTGTCTACGGCACCCGCCCCGTGGAGCCGGTCGAGCGCGCCGCCTGGTTATGGGCAGAGCAACGCCGGCTCAAGCGCGAGACCCGCCTGGGGATCCCCGCCCTGGTGCACGAGGAGTGCCTGACCGGCCTGGCCGCGTGGCAGGCCGCGACGTTCCCCACTCCGCTGGCGTGGGGGCCTCGTTCGATCCTGCTCTCGTGGAGGAGATGGGCCACGTGATCGGTACGTCCATGCGCGAGCTCGGGATCCACCAGGGCCTGGCCCCGGTGCTGGACGTCGTCCGTGACCCCGGTGGGGCCGGGTCGACGAGTGCATCGCTGAGGACCCCTACGTCGTGGGGACCCTCGGCACCGCGTACGTACGCGGACTGCAGGGTGCCGGCGTGCACGCCACGCTCAAGCACTTCGTCGGCTACTCCGCCTCCCGCGCGGGTCGCAACCATGCGCCCGTGCACGCGGGACCCCGCGAGCTGGCCGACGTGCTCCTTCCCCGTTCGAGATGGCTCTCCTGGACGGCGGGCGCGTTCCGTCATGAACTCCTACGCGGAGATCGACGGCGTGCCCGTCGCGGCGGACCCTGCGCTGCTCACCGGACTGCTGCGCGAGCGGTGGGGTTCGACGGCGTCGTGGTCGCCGACTACTTCGCGGTGGCCTTCCTCGAGGTCCTGCACGGCGTCGCGGCGGACCGTGGCGACGCCGCGGTGCAGGCGCTCGTCGCCGGGATCGACGTCGAGCTCCCGACGGGCGACGCCTACCTCGAGCCGCTTGCCGCCGCGGTCCGCGCGGGCGACCTGGACGAGTCCTACGTGGACCGTGCCGTGCTGCGCGTGCTCGCCCAGAAGGAGGACCTGGGGCTGCTCGACCCCGGCGCGTTCGAGGGCGAGCCGCCCAGCGCGATCGACCTGGACTCACCCCACCACCGCGACGTCGCGCGCCGGGTGGCGGAGGAGTCGCTCGTGCTGCTCTCCAACGACGGCTCCCTGCCCCTGGCAGGTCCCGGACGCCCTGCCCCGCCCGGGTCGCCGTGATCGGTCCCAACGCCGATCGCGCCGAAGCGCTCATGGGCTGCTACTCCTTCGCGAACCACGTCTTGGCGCACCATCCCGAGGTGCCGCTCGGGTTCGAGATCCCCACCGTGGCGCAAGCACTGGCTGCGGAGCTGGGCGACTCAGAGATCGTCACCGCCCGCGGGTGCGACGTCGAGGGCGACGACACGTCGGGCTTCGCCGCGGCGGCAGACCTCGCGCGCGGTGCCGACGTCGCGGTCGTCGTCGTCGGCGATCAGGCGGCCTGTTCGGTCGCGGGACCGTGGGCGAGGGCAACGACACCGAGAGCCTCGACCTCCCGGGCGTCCAGCGCGAGCTCGTCGAGGCGGTCCGTGCGACGGGCACCCTGTCGTGGTCGTCCTGCTCACCGGGCGCCCCTACTCGGTCGGATGGGCGCTCGAGGGCCCACCACCGTGGGCGCCGTCGTCCAGGCGTTCTTCCCCGGCGAGGAGGGCGGGTCGGCCATCTCCGGCGTGCTCTCGGGGCGTGTGAACCCCTCGGGCGGCTCCCGGTCTCCCTGCCCCGATCAGCCGGGGCGCAGCCGTACTCCTACCTGCACCCGATCCTCGGCGGGCCCACCGACGTCACGGCCACCGACCCGACGTCCGTGCGCCCGTTCGGCTTCGGACTGTCGTACACGACCTTCGGCTACACCGACCTGACGGTCGACGCCGGGGTCGCGGCCGGTGACACCTTCACAGCAAGGGTGACCGTCACGAACACGGGCGACATCGCGGGGACCGAGGTCGTCCAGCTCTACGGGCACGACGTGCTGGCCTCCGTCACGCGTCCCACGGTGCAGCTCCTCGGCTACCAGCGCGTCGCCCTCGAGCCCGGTGGCTCGGCAGTCGTGGACTTCACCGTGCCGACAACCCGCCTCGCGTTCTCCGACCGTGCCCTGACCCGTGTGGTCGAGCCGGGCGACGTCGAGATCTGGGTGGGCGCACACGCTCGGGCGAGCGCCGCGGACGGGGGCAGACCGAGTCGAGCACGAACGGCGCGATCGTCAACGCCCGTTCCGCGCAGCTGCGAGCACTGCCGGGCGCAGCCACGGCGCGCGCCATGCTGCGCGTGACGGGCAGGTGCACGCCGTCACGGTCGCCGATGCGCGGATCACGACAGCCACGGTCGCACCCGTGACGGCGGGCGTGCGCTCCTGACCGGAGCGGAGCGGTCGCCGGGCGGCGGACGGGTCTCGACCCGACCGCCGCCCGCGCCATGCCGGCGCCGTGCTCCGGCGGCGGCGTGGGCGAAGAGGGCCGCCCTGGCGGAGGACGATAGGGTCCCGGCATGACCGGGACAGGGACTGACGTGGCGATCGACGTCGCGCTCCTCGACGACCACACCGGCTCCTGCCCCGACCGGGACCGCCTGCTGGACGCGCTGCGCGCCGTCACGGGTGCACCGGGCCAGGACCGGTTCGTCCCGCCCGCCGCGGACATCGTCCGACTCGCCGAGTCAGCCCCTGATCGCCACCTCGTCATCGTGACGCGCGACGACGAGACGATCGCCCTGGGCGTGCTGCACCCGGGTGGCGCACCGGTCGAGGTGATCGACCTGCTGGGCGCTCCCAGGGCCGCCGACGTCGTGCTCTTCCGCGGCTTCCTCGTCGACCACAGGTACCAGGGGCAAGGTGTGGGCCGAGCAGTCGCCGCACGGCTTCCGGCGCTCGCGGGCCGCCTCGCCGAACGGCTGGGTCGCACGGCCTTCGAGGTCGTCGTGCTCACGGTCAACGAGGAGAATCTGGCGGGGTCGAGAGCCTATGAACGGGGCGGATTCACCGACCGCGGACGCTACCTCGGCGGGGACGCCGCCCGCAGCGCGTCATGGCGCTCGCGGTGTCCTAGCCATCGCACCTCCCCACCACCGCGGATCCGGGCCGATCCGACGTCGACCATCCCGCCCGAGGTGCCCGCGCGGGCCGCATCCGGTACGACTGTCGTACAGCGCAGACACCGTCGAGACGACGATGCGGCGACTGCGACGGGGCACCTCATGACACGAGCAGTGGTGACAGGTATCGGAGCCGTGACGCCGCTGGCGCTGACGGCGTCGGCGACGTGGGAAGCGCTGCTTCGCGGCGAGCACGGTGTCCGCGCGATCGACGAGGACTGGGCGCTCGACCTGCCCGTGCGCATCGCGGCACGGGTGGACGATGCGTTCGCGCAGGGACTGAGCGTGCGGGAGCGGCGGCGCACGGACCGTGCGGAGCAGCTCACGCTGGTCGCCGGGCGGGAGGCGTGGGGAACGCGGGCAGCCCGGAGGTCGACCCGACCCGGCTCGCGGTGGCGATCGGGTCCGCGAACGGCGGGATCGCCTCGACGCTCGAGCAGAGCCGCCTGCTGGGGACGCTGGGCTACCGTGGCGTCTCCCCGCACGCCGTGACCATGCTCATGGCCAACGGCCCGGCGGCGTGGCTGTCCATCGACCTGGGTGCGAAAGCCGGTGCGAGGGCTCCCGTGAGGCGTGCGCGGCGGGGCCGAGGCGATCGTGATGGGACGCGAGATGATCCTGGCGGGCACGGCCGACGTCGTCGTGTGCGGGGCGTCGAGGCCGCATCGAGGCGTTCTCGCTGGCCGCGTTCGCCCGGGCCCGGCGATGTCCACGCGCAACGACGAGCCGGGTCGAGCTTCGTCCGTTCGACTCCGCCCGCGACGGCTTCGTGATAGGTGAGGGAGCCTCGATCGTCGTCCTCGAGCGCGAGGAGCATGCGCGGGCTCGGGGCGCGGCCGTCCTCGGGTGGTCTCGGGTGCGGCGCTCACCTCGGACGCGTTCGACATCGTCGGCGGTGACCCCGAGAACCAGGCACGCACCATCACGCTCGCGCTACGTTCCGCAGCGCTGGACCCCGGTGACCTGGGCCTCGTCCATGCCCACGCGACGGGCACGCCCGTCGGCGACCTCAACGAGGCGGCGGCGTTGCAGGCGGCCTTGTCCGAGCCTCCGCCCGTCACCTCGACCAAGGGGCGACGGGGCACCTGTTGGGAGCTTCCGGGTCGCTCGGTGTGGTCGCAGCGCTGCTCGCGCTGCGCGACGGCGTCGTGCCTCCGACCCTCAACCTCGACGACCTGGACCCCGCGATCGACCTCGACGTGGTGCACGGCGTGGCGCGCCCGACGACGGCGCGCCACGCCCTCGTCGACGCGTTCGGGTTCGGCGGTCACAGCGTGAGTGTCGTGGTCTCGCGCGACTGAGCCGAGTCGTTCGGCCATCCGGCACGAGCGGAGGGCGAGGATCTTCGGCCGTGACCGCGTGCTGACCGTGCCTGTCCCGGGTGCCTTGAAGGGTGGGGCCGCCGACGTCGTTGCTGCTGGCCGAGGGAGGAGAGTCTGTCGACGAGACCCGTCACCGGGTCGCTGCGGCCAGATTGCGGACGAGAGCGTCGCGCCCCTGGCCTCCCAGCAAGGAACGGTGCCACACGAGGGTGCCGGGACCGGATCGCCAGGACTCGCTCAGAGGGCTGTTGTCGACGGCGTCGTAGCCGAACTGGTCATAGAGCCCGGTCACGAGCTCGACGGCTTCGGGTGATCGCTCGAGACCGCCAGTGCCAGGCGGTCTGGGGAACCGGCGGGTCGGGCGAACCGGAACAGGGTCGGTGCCTGGACGTGCGTGAACGCCTTGACGATCTTCGACGTCGGCAGGTGTTCCTGTCGCAGCTCGTGGACGGTCTTCTCGCCGGAGTCGACGACGGGGAACCGGCCGTCGCGCCCGGGCATGTAGTTGTTCGTGTCGATCACGATCTTGTGGGCGAGTTCCTCGACGGGCATGTCGTTGGCGAGCTTGAGCGGCACGGCGATGACGGCGAAGTCACCGGCCGCCGCGGCCTCCGCAGGGTGCGGCGCGAGCGGACCGTCCGAGCTCGGCGACGAGTCGCGTGAGTGTCTCTGGGCCGCGGGAGTTGGCGATGACGACGGCGTACCCGTTCGCGATCGCCGCGCGGGCGATCTGTGATCCGACCTCGCCTGCGCCGATGATCCCCACAGTCGTCACGCGTGCTTCCGCATCTCGTGCGGGACGACCGGGGAAGGCATCGCTGCGGAGGCCAGCAGCGCCAGCGTGTCCGCGTCGCTGGATCCGGCGTCCGGGTGGAACACGACGAGCATGAGCCCGCTGGCGCCGGCGATGCTCATCCGCTCTCGGTTGAGGTTCAGCTCGCCGACCTGCGGGTGGTCGAACCGCATGCTGCCTCCGCTCTGTCCCCGCACTTCGTGCCGTGCCCAGAGCCGGCGGAAGTGGGGCTGGCCAGTGTGAGCTCTCCGGTGAGCTCGATGAAGCGGGGATCGTCGATGTCGCTGCCGACGGCCTGCCGGAGGTTGGCGATGAGGCACTCCGTGGCGTTCGCCCACTCCGGGTACAGCGCCTGTGCTGCCGGGTCGAGAAACATGTCCCGCAGCTGGTTGCCGCCGACGGCGAGGCGGGGTCGATGGCTCGGGCCACGGGGTTGGAAGCGAGCACGTCGAAGTAGCGATTCTCGATGAACGCCGGTTGGGCGAGGACGCCAACAGCTTCAGCGCGCCCACCGGCGGGGTCTGCTTGCGCGGTCGTCGGCCCCGCTGCCGGGGACCTCGGCGACGAGGGAGAGGAGATGGGCGAGGTGGTCGTCATCGAGGAGGAGGACACGAGCGATCGATTCGAGCACCTGCGGGAGGGTTGCGGTCACGGCCGCGTTCCAACCGCAGGTAGTAGTCCGCGCTGATGCCGGCGAGCACGGCGACCTCCTCCCGCCGCAGGCCCGGCACGCGCCGTACGCCGTCGACGGGGATACCGGCCTGCTGCGGTGTCACGAGCTCGCGTCGGGCCCGGAGGAAGGGCCCAAGAGCGTTCATCGACGTGTTCATGCGGCAACTCTAGGCCGACGGGGCAGCGTCAGGGAGGGTCCTGACAGACCCCGGACCCGGGGGCTCTGGGTGAAGCCGCGGCTGCTCGTACCGTCTCCACTGGGCCCGTCCGGGCCAACCGTAGGAGAGGACTGACATGACCGTCGTACTGATCACTGGTGCCAACAAGGGGATCGGCTTCGAGACCGCCAAGCAGCTGCTGGACCTGGGCTGCACCGTCTACGTCGGCGCGCGGGACGTCGAACGAGGAGAGCTCGCCGCAGCAACGCTCGGAGCGCGGTTCGTGCAGCTCGACGTCACCGACGACGCATCCGTGTCGAGTGCGCTGGCGGCGATCGACGCGGAAGAGGGCACCTCGATGTCCTCGTGCACAACGCCGGTGTCCTGGATACCGCAATCGACGGCCCGGCAGCCCTGCGCTCGTTCGACACGAACGCGGTGGGAATCGTGCGTGTCACGGAGGCGGCCTTGCCCTGCTCCGCCGCTCGTCGAACCCCAACGTCGTCACCGTCTCGAGCAGCGCCGGGTCGTTCTGGGCGGTGAACAACCCCGAGCGACCCGAGTTCCACCTGCCGCTCGCGCTGTACTCAGCTTCCAAGACCGCAGCAACCATGCTGACCGTGCAGTACGCGAAGGCGCACCCGGGCATCAAGTTCAACGCCATCGAGCCTGGCGCCACCGCCACCGACATGACCGCCGCCTTCGGGATCGGCCGATCGGTCGAGGAGAGTGCTCGTATCGTGGTGCGATGGGCGAGCCTGAGCACGGACGGCCCGACGGGAACCTTCCAGGACGAGGTGGGCGAGCTGGCGTGGTGAACGCTCGACCTCGTCCGGGCAGGTCAGGGCGAGGTCGGGCGCCGCAGGACCTCGGCCTCGTGCGGCGTCCTCGGGCCTGAGCTGCTCAGCCCCGGCGTCCCGTACGCCTCCCACCGCGTTTCGGCTGCGGTCGCTGGCCGCCGACGCGTGGCGGCACGGCCGCGCCGGTCTGTTCGGCGGCGGCAGCAGCCTCGCGATCACCAGCTGCTGTCCCAGCCCCAGAGCGAGGACGTGGCCCAGTACACGACCACGCCGACCGGGAAGCCCACGGCCACGACCGCGGAGAGGGCAGGCAGCACGAACGCGAGCATCCCCTGCTGTCGAGCCAGTGGGTTCGTGGGGTCGGTCGGCGGGTTGTTGCGGGCGCTCAGGCGTTGGGTCAGGACCTGCGCGGCGTACATGACGACGATCAGGACGGCGGGCACCAGGACGCCAGCGACGGCGTCGGCATCCCACAGGGTCCCGGACAGCGGCGCCCCGAGGAGGGTGGCGGCGTCGGCCTCGCGGACCAGCTCGCCGGTCAGCGGACCGACCGACGTCTGCCGGCCGATACCCGCGAGCACGGAGTAGAGGGCGAACAGGATCGGGGCCTGGACGAGCAGAGGCAGGCAGCCCGCAAGGGGTTCGCCCCGGTGCGCTGGACGAGCTCCTGCTGCTCGCGCCGCGCGGCCTGACGGCTGGCGGCGTCGGTCTTTCCCGGTACTTCTCCTGGATCCGCCGGATCTCGGGCGAGAGGCGCGCATGGCGCGCATCCCCTGACCTGCGTGACGACGAGCGGGACGAGCAGGAGCTTGACGATGACGACGAGGCCGACGATCGCGAGGCTCCAGGCGGCGCCTCCGGCCGGGTCGAGGCCCAGGGCGGACAGGCCGCCGTGGAGGTGCACGAGGATCCAGGCGACCACCCACTGCAGCGGGTGGACGAGGACGGTCAGGGCATGGGTGAGGGTGTCGAGGACGGGCACGGCGGTCTCCTGCGGGCTGGAGGGGTGGGGAGCGAGAGGCTCCCACGCGTGTCCGCAGGTCCCGGGCCGCACACGGCTCGGGGTGGCTGGGGTCAGGCGGTGCGCGGGAGCGGTCGCGCTCCCGGTGCCCGCGGCTGAGGCCGACCCGGGGCGGTGGGCTGTGCTGGCGCGCCGGGGCGGCCAGGGGAGCGGGCGGGCTCCGGGGACTCCCACGAGCAGCAGGACGGTGAGCGCGACGCACGCGACCGCGATCCCGAGCGCCCCGCGGTCGCGGCGAGCGTCGCGGCACCCAGCAGGGACAGGACGGTGCCGAGCGACGTCGCACCCACGGTGTGCCCGACGGCGAGCGCCAGCACCAGCAGGAGCGGCACGCTCGCGACGGCGCGGGCCGCGGACGCGGAGGTCAGGTGGTCGTAGCGCTCGCGCAGCTGTTCGGCCGTCCGCATGCGTCCCACCGCCTTCCCGTCCGTCGCCTCCGACACTCCAGGCCGCCAGCCTAGCTCGTGGGACGGAGCGGAGCTCCACGACCCGAGCCCGGAGCTGCGCCACGTGAGAACGGTGCCGGCGGAACGACGAGGGGACCTGGCGAGACGCTGAGCGAGCTGCTGGAGCCGCAGGGGATCGTTCGCGGTGGGCAGCACTCGCTCAGTCGAGCTCGGCGGCGAAGGTACGGAACGCGCCGTGGTCTCGGTGGATGGTCCAGATGCGCTGCGCGAGGGCGGCGGGCTCGTGGGTGGGCTCACCGCCGCCGATTCCCCGGGGATGATCAGCTGGCCGACGTGGATGTGCTCGGGGTGAGCGCGTCGTGCAGGAGCTGGCCGTAGGCGCTCTCGGCGGCGAAGGCGACCGAGGTGCCGGTGACGCCCGGTCCCGGGCGGACGGCGCTGGCGCCGTTGACGAGGACGATGGTGCCGCGTCCGTTCGACCGCATGCCGGGCAGGACCTGCTGTACCGCTGTGACCGGCCCGTAGACCGACTGCTCGATCGGGGCCCGAAGGTCTTCGGCGGTGGTGTCCAGGACCGGCTTCATGAAGTCGCGCTGGGGTACGGGGCTGTACTGGAGGACCTCGATGGTGCCCAGCAGCCGGGCGGCCTCGTCCAGGGCGGCGGCAAGCTGCTGCGGGTTGCGGACGTCGGCGGCGAATCCTCGCGCGTCGACGTTCTCGGCGCGTACCTCGGCCGCGAGGGCATCGACGTGGGCCTGGGTGCGCGAGATGAGCGCGACGTTGAATCCGTGCCCGGCGAACTCGTGCGCGACGGCGGCGCCGAGCCCACGTCCGGCACCCACGATGGCGATGGTTGACATGGTGCATCTCCCTTCCTTCGAACAGCGTAGGAGTGATGTGCGACGGACGGGCTCTCAGGGGCGCACGGCCCGCCGTGTCGTGCGAGGTCGTCTCCTCAGAGATCGATGAGGACCTTGCGTGCGCACGGTGGTGTGCGCGCGTACCGCACCGGCCAGCTGCCCCTCGACCGCGACGAGACCTACCGCGTGGTCTCGGTGAGTGTCGCGGCGAGGGAGGTGAGGGCGCCCGGGACGAGGGAGTAGTAGGCCCAACGGCCGCGCTGTTCGCGCGTGAGGAGTCCCGCGTCGACGAGGATCTTGAGGTGGTGGCTGACGGTCGGCTGGGCGAGGCCCACGGGTTCGGTGAGGTCGCACACGCAGGCTTCGCCGCCGTCGTGGGACGCGACGATCGAGAGCAGCTGGACCCGGGTGGGGTCGGCCAGGGCCTTGAAGGTGCGTGCGAGGTCGCGCGCGGCCTCGGGTCGGCGGCCTGGCGGACGAGCGGCGCGCAGCAGGTGGCACCGGCCGGGTCGGCTGGTGCGAGGGCAGGTCCGTCGTCGTGGTCATGGACATCATCTTGCCACGTATCGAAGTTTATGGATACGTTGTGGTCATGCGAGTCATTGATGATTGTCGATGCGAGGAGTGGCGATGAGCGAGGTCGTGCGTGCTGAGCTGCCGGTCGTGGTGATCGGTGGGGACCGGTGGGCTGGCCGCGGCTGCCCATCTGCTGGAGCGAGGCCTGGAGCCGGTCGTGCTCGAGGCGGGCGACGGGCCGGGGCTGCGGTGGCGTCGTGGGGCCACGTGCGGTTGTTCTCGCCGTGGCGCTACGACATCGACGAGGCTGCGCGCCGGCTGCTCGAGCCCTCCGGATGGACGGCCCCGACCTGGGCGAGCTGCCCACGGGCGCCGAGCTGGTGGACGAGTACCTGGTGCCGTTGGCCGCGACACCCGCGATCTCCTCACGACTGCGGACAGGGACCCGGGTGCTGGCAGTGGCCCGCGAGGGTGCGGACAAGACCCGGTCCCTGGGCCGTGAGCGGCGCGGGTACCGGGTGCGGACCATGACCCCGACGGGCGGGTCGAGGACGTGCTGGCCCGTGCCGTGATCGACGCGTCCGGGACGTTCACGACGTCGAACCCGCTGGGCACCAGCGGCCTGTCGGCGGTCGGCGAGGGCGAGGCGCAGGCCTTCGTCACGGGCCCCTGCCCGACGTCCTGGGCTCGCAGCGCGACCGGTTCGCGGGCAGGCACACGCTCGTGGTCGGGATGGGCCACTCGGCCGCGAACACGCTGCTGTCCTTGGTCGAGCTCGCGGAGTCGGAGCCGGGCACGAGCGTGACCTGGGGATCCGCGGCGGGTCGGCGCGGCGCCTGTTCGGCGGCGGGCCGACGACGAGCTGCCCGCCCGCGGGCTGCTGGGCACCCGCTTGCAGGCCGCGGTCGAGGCCGGCCGGCTGACCCTCGTGAAGTGGATCTCGATCGAGCAGCTCGAGACGGGCCAGGACACGGTCCGCGTCCTGGGCCGTTCGCGCGACGAGGCCCTGGACCTGGAGGTGCACGCGATCGTCAACGCGACCGGGTTCCGCCCGGACCTGGACATGCTGCGCGAGGTGCGCCTGGACCTGGACCCCGTGGTCGAGTCCCCGAGCCGCCTGGCCGAGCTCATCGACCCGAACTACCACTCGTGCGGCACGGTGCCCCGCACGGGAGAAGCTGCTCCAGCACCCCGACGACGGGTTCTACCTCGCCGGGATGAAGTCCTACGGGCGGGCGCCGACGTTCCTGCTCGCGACCGGGTACGAGCAGGTCCGCTCCATCGCCGCGGCCCTCGCGGGCGATCGTGCCGCCGCAGACCTGGTCCAGCTGGCGCTCCCGGCCACCGGTGTCTGCTCGACGGACCTAGCCCTGGAGGCCGACGGCGAGGCGGGCGGCTCGTGCTGCGGCACCGGCCCCGCCGAGCCCCAGCTGGTCACGCTCGGTGTCGGGGTGCCGGCCGGTTCCGGGTTCGCGACCGGCGTCGTGCACGGACGTTCGGGCGACGAGCCCGCGCGGGCGGGTACCTGTGGGTGAGTCTGAGCCTGCGTGATCGACGAAGGGCCGGGCGCACACGCGTCCGGCCCTTCGCCGCCGCTGGGGTCAGGCGGTCGCCGAGACCTCGACAGGCTCGACGCCGAGCTCCGTGAGGAGGTTGAGGATGCGGGTGCGGATCTCGTCGCGGATGGGGCGCACGGACTCGATGCCCTGCCCGGCGGGGTCCTCCAGCTTCCAGTCCTCGTACCGCTTGCCGGGGAAGATGGGGCACACGTCGCCGCAGCCCATGGTGATCACGACGTCGGAGGCCTGGACGGCCTCGGTGGTCAGAACCTTGGGGTCTCGGTGCGGATGTCGATCCCGACCTCGAGCATGGCCTCGACCGCGACGGGGTTGATCTGGTCGGCGGGCATGGAGCGGCCGAGCGGACCTCGACGGCCCCGCCCGACAGGGCGCGCAGGAACCCGGCGGCCATCTGGGAGCGGCGGCGTTGTGGACGCAGACGAACAGGGCGGACGGCGTGCTGGTGGGGGTGTTCTGGGTGGTCACGAGGTTCTCCAGGGCGCGAAGGGTGGTCAGGCGGGAAGGGTGAGGTCGGGCAGGAGGTCGGTGAGCAGGGCGCGCACACGGATGTCGAGCTCGTCGCGGATCGCGGCGACGCCGGCGGGGAGGCCAGTGCGGGGTCCCCGACCAGCCAGTCCTCGTAGCGCTTGCCGGGCAGGACCGGGCACACGTCGCCGCAGCCCATGGTGATCACGACGTCGGTGGCGCGGACCGCGTCGTCGGTCAGGGCTTGGGGAACGCGCCCTCGACCGCGCCGAGGTCGTCCAGGGCGTCCCGGACGCCCGCGTGGATCTCGGCGGCAGGGGTGGAGCCGCCGAGCGGACCGTGACCCGCTCGCCCGCGTAGTGGCGGACCAGGGCCGCGGCGAGCTGGGAGCGGCCGGCGTTCGCGACGCAGACGAACAGCACCTGGGGTCGGCCCGCAGGGTCGCGGGTGATGTCGGTCAGGCGTTGGCGGGCGAAGCGCTCGGTGAGCGTGACCAGGTGCGCGGAGACCTTCGCCGAGCGGGCCAGGGCGGTGTAGGACTCGCGCACGACGCGCTGGACGACGTCGAAGCGCACGTCGGGGAACGTCGTGGCCAGCTCGGTCGCCAGGTGGTCGAGGGCCAGGTCGACGTCGTCGAGCCCGCGCAGCACCTCGTGACCGGAGGACGCCTCGAGCGCGGCGGGGCGAAGGAGTCCAGGAGCGTGGTCACGGCTGCCTTGTAGCTGGGGGTGATGCGGTACCAGACCCAGGTGCCGCGCCGCTCGGAGGTCAGGATCCCGACGTCGCGCAGCACCTTGAGGTGGTGGGACACGGTCGGCTGGGAGACGTCGGTCAGGGCCGCGAGGTCGCACACGCAGGCCTCCTGCGGGTGCTGTGGCGATGAACGAGAGCATGCGCAGGCGCAGCGGCTCGGCCAGGGCCTTGAGGGCGGCGGCGACCACGGTGGCGATGTCGGCGCCGATGGCGTGAGACTCGATCTGCGGCCCGCAGTCCGGGTCGCGCACGGTCAACGGCAGGGGAGTGGTGGTCATGACGTCACCTTCTCGGGTTCGGCCACCGGGGCGGTGGCGTAGGGGTCGACGGCGAACCAGCGGCGGGCGATCCACAGGGAGACGTAGACCAGGCCCACCAGGACGGGGACCTCGATGAGCGGCCCGACCACCCCGCGAGGGCCTGGCCGGAGGCGGCGCCGAACGTCGCGATGGCCACCGCGATCGCGAGCTCGAAGTTGTTGCCCGCCGCAGTGAAGGCCAGGGTCGTTGACTTCGCATAGCCGAGCTGGAGTGCCTTGCCGGTGACGATGCCCACGCCCCACATGACGGCGAAGTAGACCAGCAGCGGCAGGGCGATGCGGGCGACGTCGAGGGGCTGGGACGTCACGGCCTCACCCTGCAGGGCGAACAGCAGCACGATCGTGAACAACAGCCCGTACAGGGCCCACGGTCCGATCACCGGCAGGTACGTGCCCTCGTACCAGGCCCGGCCCTTGGTGCGCTCGCCGACCAGGCGTGAGGCGAAGCCGCCGCGAGCGGGACGCCGAGGAACACCAGGACGTTGAGGGCGATCTGCCCCATCGAGATGTCGAGTCCGGCGGAGTTCAGGCCCAGCCACCCGGGCAGGATCGTCAGGTAGAAGTAGCCCAGGAGCGAGAATGCGATGACCTGGAAGACGGAGTTGATCGCGATCAGGACCGCCGCGGCCTCCCGGTCCCCGCAGGCGAGGTCGTTCCAGATGACGACCATCGCGATGCACCGGGCCAGGCCCACGATGATCAGGCCGGTGCGGAACTCGGGCAGGTCCGGCAGGAAGGTCCACGCCAGGGCGAACATCAGCGCCGCCCCACGAGCCAGTTCAGCACCAGGGATGAGACCAGGAGCTTCTTGTCCCCGGTGACCGAGGCGACCTTGTCGTAGCGGACCTTGGCCAGGACCGGGTACATCATCACGAGCAGGCCGATCGCGATCGGCACCGAGATCCCCCGACCTCCATCGAGGCCAGCAGGCCCGACAGGGCCGGGACGAACCGGCCCAGCAGCAGGCCGGCGACCATCGCGAGCCCGATCCACGCCGGGAGCCACCGGTCGAGCGTGGACAGGCGCCCGGCGCCCTGGGCGGTCGACGGGGTGGCCGGCGCAGCGGTGCGGCTCATGCCAGGATCTCCTCGATCTCGGCGACCAGGACCGGGATCGGGGAGCTGAGCACCACCTGCTCGAAGATCTCGTCGGTGACGGTCACGGTGCTCATCGGATCTCCTCCAGTGCCTGCGGCAGCTCGTCGGGGTTGGGGACGTCGGGGGTGCCGGCGATCTTGGGGAGACCGGCGGCGTCCTCGAATGCGTCGGCGAGCTCGGTGAGGTAGCGCTGGGCGTCCAGGGCTGCGGAGCAGCCGGAGCCGGCTGCGGTGATGGCTTGGCGGTAGGTGTGGTCGACGGCGTCGCCGCAGGCGAACACGCCTGGGAGGTTGGTCGCGGTGGTGCGTCCGATGACGTGGATGTAGCCCTCGTCGTCGAGGTCGATCTGGCCCTTGACGAGCTCGGAGCGCGGGTCGTGTCCGATCGCGACGAACAGCCCGGTCGCGTCGAGCGAGCGCTCTTCGCCCGTGAGGGTGTCGCGCAGGGTGAGGGACTCGACCTTGTTCTCGCCGTGGATGGCGATGATCTCGCTGTTCCAGGCGAACTCGATCTTGGGGTCGGCCTTGGCGCGGTCGGCCATGATCTTCGAGGCGCGTAGCTCTCCGCGGCGGTGGACCATCGTGACCTTGGACGCGAAGCGGGTCAGGAACGTGGCTTCCTCGACCGCGGAGTCTCCGCCGCCGACGACCACGATGTGCTGGTCGCGGAAGAAGAACCCGTCGCACGTCGCGCACCAGGACACCCGCGCCCGGACAGGCGCTTCTCGTCGTCCAGGCCCAGCTCGCGGTACGCGGAGCCCGTCGCCAGGATCACCGCGCGCGCCGTGTAGGTCGCACCGTTGCCCGTGACCACGGTCTTGACCGGCCCTGCAGGCGCAGCTCGATCGCGTCGTCCCACTCGACCTCGGCACCGAAGCGCTCGGCCTGCTTCTGCAGGTTCTCCATGAGCTCAGGACCCATGATCCCGTCCGGGAACCCGGAAAGTTCTCGACCTCGGTCGTGTTCATCAACGCGCCGCCGCCGTGATCGAACCCGCCAGGACCACCGGCCGCAGACCAGCACGCGCGGCATACACCGCAGCCGTGTACCCAGCAGGACCCGAACCCACGATGACCACGTCCCGCGCCTCTTGTATCGACATGGCTCTATGTTGACATGCATCGATATAGGACCGCAAGGAGTGGCATCGACGAAGGTCGATTCAGCGGGCGGAGGCCCTACCGGACCATGCGCCGAGCCGGGCGCGAACGTCCGCCGTCGCACCAGTCCGCCCACCCGACCGCACCAGCCCGACCGCTCGACGACGGTGCCGTCCTCACCGCCCGGCCCACCGGGGACAATGGCCCCGTGGACCCCGACCCGATCGCCCGCCTGCTCGCCACACCTCCCGACCTCCCGGTCCGCCACCACCTGGCGGAGCTCGTCGGTGCGGTGCGCGAGCGGGAGTCGCCGTGCTCCAGGCACCGCCCGGCACAGGCAAGACGACGCTGGTCCCGCCGCTCTCGCGGCCGCGCTGCCTGGTGGGCGGGTCGTCGTGACGCAGCCGCGGCGCATCGCCGCGCGAGCCGCCGCGCGCCGCCTGGCCCAGCTGCTCGGGGAACCGGTCGGCCGGACCGTCGGGTTCACGGTGCGCGGGAGTCGCGCAGCGGACCCGAGACCCGCATCGAGGTCGTCACGACGGGTGTGCTCCTGCGGCGCCTGCAGCGCGACCCCGAGCTGGCCGGGGTGAGCGTCGTCGTGCTCGACGAGGTCCACGAGCGTCACCTCGACGCGGACCTGACGCTCGCGCTGCTGGTCGATGTCCGGCCGCGCTGCGCCCCGACCTCGCGCTCGTCGCGATGTCCGCGACCATCGAGGCCGAGCGCACGGCCGAGCTCCTCGGGGACGGCGCGCCGCCCCGGTCGTGGTCGCCGACGGCAGCCTCTTCCCCGTCCAGGAGGTGTGGACACCGGCACCCGGCCCGAGGCTCGACGAGCGCGGCGTGACCCTGCGTTCCTCGACCACGTCGCGGCGACGACCCGCCGTGCGCTGGCCGAGCAGGCCGGGGACGTGCTGGTCTTCGTCCGGGCGCCGGTGAGGTGAACGGCCTGGCGCGCCGGCTCGGCGGCATCGACGCCGACGTCCGGCCCCTGCACGGCCGCCTGCCGGCGCGCGACCAGGACCTCGCCCTCACGCCCGGCCCGCGGCGCCGCGTGGTCGTCTCCACCGCGGTCGCCGAGTCCTCGCTGACGGTGCCCGGGTCCGTGTCGTCGTCGACGCCGGTCTGTCCCGTGAGCCGCGCACCGACCACCGCCGCGGCCTCGCGGGCCTCGTGACGGTCCGGGTCAGCCGCGCGGCCGCCGAGCAGCGCGCGGCCGCGCCGGGCGCGAGGGCCGGGCGCGGTGTACCGGTGCTGGTCGCCGGGGAGCACGCCCAGCTCGTCGCGCACCCGGTCCCGGAGATCCTCACGGCCGACCTGGTCGCGTTCGCGCTCGAGCTCGCTTGCTGGGGCAGTCCCGACGGCGCCGACCTCGCCCTCCTCGACCCCCGCCGCAGGCCGCCATGACGGTGGCGCGCGCCACGCTCGTGGCCCTCGGCGCCACCCACCCGGACGGGACGATCACCCCGAGGGGCCGGGAGATCGCTCGCGTCCCCGCCGACCCGCGGCTCGCGCGCGCCCTCCTGGACGCGAGCGACGTCGTCGGGCCGCAGCTTGCCGCCGAGGTGGTCGCCCTCCTGTCCGACGACGTGCGCGCACCCGGTGCGGACCTCGTCGCGGCCCTGCGGGAGGTCCGACGCGGAGGGCCCGCGAGCGGCGCGTGGCGCTCGCAGGTCGAGCGTCTCCGGGGCCTGCTCCTGCCGCGCGGCTCCTCGGCGGCGACGCGGAGGGCCCGCGAGGACCTGAGCCTGGACCTCGGCGTGGGGCTCGTGGTCGCCCTCGCGCACCCGGACCGTGTAGCCAGGCGGCGCCCGGGCGGGTCGACGTATCTCATGACGTCCGGGACGGGGCAGCCCTGCCACCCGGTTCGCCCCTGACGGGCTACGACTGGCTCGCGGTCGCGGACGCCGACAGGGGCGGCGGTCGCCGGGACGCGACGGTCCGCTCGGCCGCTCCCTCGACGAGGACCTCGCCTACGAGGCGGCATCGGCAGCGCTGCGCGAGGACGAGGAGGTGACCTGGACCGGAGGTCGCCTCAGGGCCCGGCGCACGACGCGGCTGGGAGCGATCGAGATCGCCGCGCACAAGATCACGGACCCGCCGCCGACCAGGTGGTCGCGGCCCTGCGGACCGGTCTCGAGCGCGAGGGCCTGGACGTCCTGCCCTGGCGGGAGTCGGCGCGCGAGCTGCGGCACCGGCTCACGTTCCTGCACGGTGCGCTGGGTGCCCGTGGCCCGACGTCTCCGACGAGGCGCTGCTCGCGGGCCTCGACACCTGGCTCGGACCGGACCTTGCCAGGATCCGGACCGCCGCCGACCTCCAGCGCCTCGATGTGACGAGCGCGTTGCGGCGCCTGCTGCCGTGGCCCGCCGCGGGAGGCTCGACGACCTGGCCCCGTCCGCGTCGAGCTGCCCGGCGGCAGGAGCGCTCGCCTGGACTACACGGGCGCGCAACCCGTGCTCGCGGTCAAGGTCCAGGACGCGTTCGGATGGCGAGCGACGCCGCGCATCGCCGACGGGCGCGTGCCCGTGCTGCTGCACCTGCTGTCCCCGGCCCGCCGTCCGGTGGCGATCACCGCGGACCTCGAGTCGTTCTGGCGCACCGGCTACTCCCAGGTCCGGGCCGAGCTGCGCCGGCGCTACCCCAAGCACGACTGGCCCGAGGACCCGGCGGCGTGAGGCCTGTCCGTGGTGGCGTCGTCGAGGCCCGGAAGCCCTGAGGTTCCGAGGCGTCCCGGTCCGTGCCCGTCGGGAGCCCGGAGTAGGCTGGGAGGGCGCCAGCGCGAGGAGGAGACTATGTCCGGCCCGAGCGAACCACGACCCGTCGGCAACGTGCTCTGGCTCGCGCTCGGGTCCTTCGTCCTGGCCGTGCTCCTGGTCGCGACCGGAGCCCCGTGCTGCCGTTCCTGCTGCTCGTCCTCGCGGTGCTCTTCGCCGTGGTCGGTGGCACCCGCTACCTGCGGACCCGGCGCACCCCGCCACAACGCGCCTCGACGCGACGCTCCGCAAAGCCATGCCTAGGCGCCCCCGAGCGATGGAGGGCCCATGGCACGGGTGACCTTCACGGCCAGCACGTCGCTCGCCGGGTACGTCGCCGACTCGTCGGGTTCGTTCGCCTTCAGCACCCCGACGAAAAGGTGCATGCGTTCGCGAACGACCTCGCGCGCCCCGTCGGGACCTGACCGCGTGCGCCGCTGAACCATGCGCCTGGCCCTCGACGGGCGGCCCAGCAGGACCCCTGAGAAGGTGGGTCCATGCGCGCACACCCGAGGCCCGGCCCGATCGACCCCACGAGCTGGAGGACCTGCAGCACCGCATCGCGAGCATGGACACCCAGGAGGTCGTCGACGAGCTGGGACGCCTGAGCGACCAGCGCCGCGCGGTCGCGTTCCGCCTGCTGCCCAAGGGCCGGGCGGTCGAGGTCTTCGAGGACCTCGACCCGGCGATCCAGGCCGAGCTCGTCGAGGCCCTGCGAGCCGACTCGACCGCGGAGATCTTCGCCGCCCTCGATCCCGACGACCGGGCGTCGTTGCTCGACGAGCTGCCCGCGGGCGTCGCGGCCCGGCTCCTGGAGGGTCTGGGGCCGACGAGCGTGCGCTGACGACCGCGCTGCTCGGCTACCCGAGGACAGTGCGGGTCGGCGCATGTCCCTCGGGTCGCCGCGGTGCGTCGGGGCACCACGGTCGCCGACACGCTCGACGCGCTGCGCCGGGTGGGCGACGACGTCGAGACCATCTACACCGTGCCCGTCCTGGGGCCGGGCCGGGTCGTCGAGGGCGTGGTGTCGCTGCGCCGCCTGCTCGTGAGCGATCCCGGCACC
This sequence comes from Oerskovia sp. M15, assembly GCA_038070415.1. GTDB lineage: Bacteria > Actinomycetota > Actinomycetes > Actinomycetales > Cellulomonadaceae > Oerskovia. The sequence goes on along the minus strand of JAMYWF010000001.1, from coordinate 3,855,682 downwards.
CCGGTCGAGGACGTCATGTCCTCGGCCGTGACCGTCGAGGCCACCGACGACCAGGAGCATGCGGCCAACGTCGTGCGCGACGGCGGGTACGTCGCCGTGCCCGTCGTCGACCACGAGCAGCGCCTCCTGGGGGTCCTCACGGTCGACGACGCGATGCGCATCCTCGAGGCCGAGGACGACGAGGACTCCGCCCGCGTGGGTGGCTCCGAACCGCTGCGTCGTCCCTACCTGTCCGTCTCGGTCCTCGGGCTCGTGCGCTCGCGCGTGGTCTGGCTCCTGCTCCTGATCGTCGCGGCGAGCCTGACGGTCGGAGTGCAGAGCTACTTCGAGGCCGAGCTCGACACGGTCGTGGCCCTGGCTCTGTTCATCCCGCTGCTCATCGGCACGGGCGGCAACGCGGGCTCCCAGGCCGCCACGACCGTGGTCGGGCGCTGGCTGTGGGCGACATCCGCCGCGGGGACCTGCTGCGCGTCGTGGGCCGCGAGATGCTCACGGGACTGCTGCTCGGTGCCGTGCTCGCCGCGGTCGGGTTCGGCCCGCGACGTGGGTCGCCGGCGTGTCCATCGCGCAGGTGCTCGCGATCACGGTCGTGGGGTGTGCGTGCTCGCCACGACCGTCGGGTCGAGCATCCCGATCCTGGCCCGCCGCGTGGGCATCGACCCCGCGATCGTCGCGGCGCCCTTCATCTCGACGTTCGTCGACACCCTCGGCCTGATCATCTACTTCTCGGTCGCCAAGGCGGTCCTGGGGATCTGAGGCTGCCGAGCTCACGCACCCGGACGGCGGCCGCGTGCCTGCAGGGACCGGCGCCTGGCACCCACCACGCTGAGCGACATCGCCGCGAGGATCGCGAGCCCGCGACCACCCAGCCGTAGGCCGGGACAGTCCTGCCCGGGGCCGTGCCGGGGACGGGAGAGGCCGTCGGGGCGACGGGGGCTGCGGTCCCGGGCGCCGCGAGGATCGGCAGGTCCGCAGCAGCGTCCGCTGCGTCGGCGGCGGGCGCCTCCACGACCGGCGCGGGCTGCGGGCGGGAGTGGCCGCCGCGGCCGGAACCTCGGTCACCGGCGGAGGGGCCGGGTCGCTGGCGAGCGCCGCCCTGGTCGCCGGGCCCACCACGCCGTCTGGGGCCAGGCCCTGCACACCCTGGAACCGCGTGACCGCCGCGGCAGTGGCCGGGCCGTACACGCCGTCGGCCGACAGGTCGAGGCCGTGGACCCGCAGGCGCTCCTGGAGGGCGAGGACCTCGGCGCCGCGTGCCCCACGACGAGGCCCACGACGGGACGGGGCACGGCCGCCGGACCGGCCGCAGGCCGAGACCGCGATGACCCTGCCGACGAGGATGCCGGCGGGGCAGAGGACTCCGCCTGCGCGGGAGCCCCACCGAGGGAGCGGCACCGGCGTAGGTCGCGAAGACCTCCGCGACGTAGGCGCCCCGGAGGAGTCCTTCGCGTACCCGACCCCACGGAGGTGAAGGCCACCGAGAGGATGTTCGCCCGGTGGCCCGACGAGTCCATGAGGCTCGTGTGCAGGCCGCTGGGCGACGGGTCGCTCGACCACGCGACGTTCTCGCCCCACGACGACCACCCCGACCGGATCTGCGAACCGGTCGACGGGTTGTGGCTCATCGCCCCGTTCGCCGCCATCCGCTCGGCCCATGCCTGCGCGACGCCCGCGAGCTGGGAGTCCGGCGCGAGGGCCGGCAACCCGCCGCCGCGCGGGCCCCGTTGACGAGTCCCGTGATGTCGCCACCTCCCGCCGCGCGTGCCGGGGCGCTCGCGGTCACGGTCAGTGCGGTGGTGGCGAGCGCGACGAGGAGCGCGACGAACGGTCGGTGAGCGCGCACGGTGTCTCCGGACGTTCGGGCGGGTTCGACGGTCGGGACCACTGTGCCGCGATCTGACCGTTCCCGCGCGGGGACGGACCCCGGTCCCTCAGACCTGCGCGTCCTTCCACACCCTGTAGTCCTCGCGCAGGCACACCGCGCACGGCCGGTACCCGGCAGCGATCGCGGCCGCCTCGTCGGCGAAGAACACCCGGTGCTTCACGTAGCCACCACGGGCGATGGCACGCGCCGCGCCGGGGCAGTCGAGCCGCCGTAGATGCGCGAGCGTCGGTGCCCGCCGAGCGTCCCGGGGACGGTACTGACGACCGGGAGGCGGTCGGGCCCCAGCAGGCGGTACGTCCGCGGGGGCCCTCGATCTCCCGGGTGCGCGACGTGTCAGGCTCATGCGGGTGGCCTCCTCGACCGGTCGGACGTGCGACGTCACCCGGTAGACGGGCGAGAACCGCGAGACGTGAGGTCACGCGCGACCGGTGCGGCGCCGTCGGGCAGGGCGACACACGCCGGCGTCTCCTGATGCCGAGAGCGCCCCCGCCGTTACGCGGCACGACTTCGGGGCGGCGCTCGCGGCCCTCGTGGGCGTCCTGGTCTTCGACACCCTGCCAGGCCTCGTCATCGGGATCGTGCTCTCGCTGTTCCTGCTGCTCGGGCGGGCCTCGCGCCCGCACGTGGCGGTCCTGGTGCGCAACTCGCACGGCATCTGCGCGCGGCCGTGCGTCGTCTGGCCGCCGACGCCGCGCCCGGGTCGTGGTCCTCGACGCCGAGACCGTGCCGTTCGTCGATGTCGAGGCAGCCGAGATGCTCGTGACCCTGCGCCGCGACCTGGAACGGGTCGGCGCGCTCCTCGCCCTGCCCGCGACGTGGGCCAGGTGCGCGACGTGCTGCGGGCGCCCTCGGGCCGGACGAGCTGCCCGCGACGTATCCGGACATCGACGCCGCGCTGGCCGCGTCCCTCCCGGACGCGGGTGGCACCCGGCGGGCTGCCGTCCCCGCAGGCCCGACGCCGGCGCGCCCTGAGCGGGGACGGTCCCCTGCGCGCGCGGCACCGGGGAGCGGCACTACGGTCAGGATGACCGGTTCGCCGGGAAGCGCCCGGGAGGGCGGGCCCGGAGGCACGCGGTCCGGGCCGCCCGACCAGCAGCGCGGCACGGCGCACCGGCGTCGCCGCACGAGGAGAGGAAGTGCCGTGGGCGCAGCCATCGGTCAGTCCCTGCCCATCGCGGTGGGTGTCCTCATCAGCCCGATGCCGATCGTGGCGGTCGTGCTGATGCTCGTCAGCAGCAAGGCGAAGGCGAACGGCTTCTCGTTCCTGCTCGGGTGGATCCTCGGGATCGCGGCGCTGGGTTCGGTCGTGCTCCTCGTCGCGGGGCAGCCACGACCGCCGAGTCCGGGACGCCCGCATGGGCGAGCGTGGTCAAGATCGTGCTCGGCGTCCTGCTGGTGCTGCTCGCGTTCAAGCAGTGGCGCGGCCGCCCGCGCGAGGGCGTGGCGCCCGAGGCCCCAAGTGGATGAGCGCGATCGACGCCTTCACGCCCGTCAAGGCGTTCGGCCTCGCGGTCCTGCTCGGCGCGGTCAACCCGAAGAACCTGCTCCTGGTGGTGTCCGGCGCCGCGGCCATCGCGGCCGCGACGTCCGAGATGGCGGACCAGTTCGTCGCCCTCGCGGTGTTCGTGGTCGTGGCGAGCCTGGGCGTGGCCGCTCCCGTGGTGATCTACCTCGCGATGGGGACCAAGGCCGCTGCCCTGCTCGACGACCTCAAGGCCTGGATGGTCCAGAACAACGCCGTCATCATGGCGGTGCTGCTCCTGGTGCTCGGCTCGAAGATGGTCGGTGACGGGATCTCGGCGCTCTGAGCGGCCCCGACACGGCCGGGCGGTCCGCGCGCGGCGGCCGACCCTGACCGGCCGCGCGCCCGCGCCGTCAGAGCATGGGCGCTGGCGGCCCCGATGCGGGCGGCCACGCCCTGGTCGCCGAGCCACAGGTCCGTCGACACCGGTCCCGGCGCGATCGTGTTGACGCGGATCCCGCGGGGCCCGAACTCCTTGGAGATGCCCTTGGCGAAGTTGTGCAGGGCGGCCTCGGCCCGCTGTAGTCCAGGACGGGTGGGTCGGGCAGGACGGCGTCGACGGAACCGGTGCAGACGATCGTCCCGCGCCCGGCCGCGAGCATGAGGGCGGCGCGGCCGCGTGGCGCGCACCGCGGCGAGGAAGTTCAGGTCCAGGGACGCAGCCCACTCCTTGTCCGTGATCGCGAGGAACCCGTCTAGGGGGCGACCACGCCGACGTTGCTGACGAGAAGGTCGAGCCGGTCGCCTGCGGCCGCGACGAGCTCTGCCGCGCCGCCCGGTGCCGAGAGGTCGACGTGGACCACCTGCACCTGGCCGCCCCGGGGCCTCCGCGAGCCCGGGCGAGGTGGTCCGGGCGGCGGCCACGACCCGCACGCCCTCGGCGACCAGCGCCCGGACCGTCGCGAGCCCGATCGCCTTGCTCGCGCCGGTGACGACGGCGACCTGCCCTGCGAGCCCGAGGTCCATGGGGTGCTCAGCTCCGTGCGTCGTCGGGGTGCGGGTGAGGACCCGCTGCTACGACGCTAGGACGCTCGCCCGCGGGTGGCATCCCTCGGTTGACTGGTCCGGTGCCCAGGTCCGCGCGCTGGCGCGATCTCGCCCCGAAAGCCCTTGCCCCGGCCCTGGGTGCGGCGGCTACTGTGGTGATCGTCCGGTCAGGAGGCCGGTCGCCGCACGGGCACCCGCACGGGGTCCGCTCCTGACCCGTTCTCATGAGGTGCCGTCCCCGGCGGTCCGCACGAGCTGACGCACACGAGACCGCGCCACAGTGGTAGCGCGGCGAACCAGGCACATGCACCTGGTCACGACGGGAGCCCGTGGTGTGCGTGGAGGTTCCAAGTCGCCCGGACTGCAGTCGGGCGGCACCCTGGAGAGGCATGTGCCAGGAGGGCGACGGGACGCGGCAGCGTCCCGTGGGCGGGTTCGATTCCCGCCCTCTCCGCACGCAGCGCGAGCGCCCGCGGTGTCGAGGACCTCGACACCACGGGACGCAGACGGGAGTCGGTCGATGAGCGAGGTCCTCATCTACAACCTGGGCGGCGGGCAGGTCCTCGGCCGCGTCTCCCTCGGTCACGCGATCCGCATGCTGCACCGCCGGGTCGCCGCGGTGCGAGAGGCCGTGGAGGGCGAGACCTTCGGGCCGTTCCAGCGCCCGGTCTCGGTCGAGCTGGTCCGCTACGTCCACACCCGCTGGGTCTACGAGCGCACCGGGCACGTCCCGTACTCCGGGCGGCGCTCCTGCGTCGCGACCGCAACCGCTGCGGCTACTGCGGGCAGCCGCCCAGACCATGGACCACGTGGTGCCCAGGTGCCAGGGCGGTCCCACGTCCTGGCTGAACGCCGTGGCGGCGTGCGAGGCGTGCAACAGCGCCAAGGCGGCCGGACGCCGCAGGAGGCGGGCATGACGCTGCGCTCGCGCCCCTTCGAGCCCGTGCTCGCCGACGTCTACCCTACGGCAAGCGCAGGGGTCGTGGGGCTGAGGGCGTTCTCCACGCGGATCGTGCCGTCCTCCTCGAGCACGAGGCGGCGGGGTCGCCGCCCGCGAGGCCCAGCGCGTGCTCGATCGCGAGCCGGGGTACGTCGAGCGCCCAGTCGGGGAGGAAGCGGTGCTCGCGCAGCGCCCGCAGGATGGGGCCGGGCGGTACACGACGGGACGTCAGGTCGGACACGTTCCCCAGGATCCCACGTCTGCCGCGGTCGACGGACATGGCAGAGGAATGGCCCGTGCGCGGTCGACGGACAGACGCCGGCGCGGGTGGGAGCGTGTGGTGGATGGCCACCACCCGCCCGGCGCCGGGCGTGGCCCGGGTCGTCGGGGAGCCCGGTGGTCGACTCTTCCCGGGGCGCTAAGGTGAGTTACCTAGGAGTCAGGAAGCGGCCCCTCGACACGTACGTGCTGAGAGCGAGCCCCCATGACGAACGACGAGACTCCCCGTAGACGACGACGCGATCCGCTCGCCGAGGCGCTGAGCATCGGGCGCGCGCACCCTACAGGCCAGTACCGGGTGGACCTGCGGGCCGGGACGTGGTGGTGGTCCGACGAGGTGTATCTCCTGCACGGGCTGACACCGGACGGTGTGGTGCCCAGCGCGGGCTCCTCGCCTCGCACAAGCACCCGACGACCGCGACGCGGTCCTGCGCGAGGTCGCGCTGCTGCGCACGACCGGTCGTCCGTTCAGCTGCAGCCACCGGATCGTCGACGCCCGCGGCAGGACGCGGACGGTCACGATCACTGGCCAGGGCCGTCGCGACGCGTCGGGGCGATCGTGGAGATCATCGGCATGGTGATCGACAGCACGGCGGCCCACGAGGAAGTGCTGCGTCGTGAGGTGACCCGCCAGGTCGGGGTGGGGCTCACGGACCGCGCCGTCGTCGACCAGGCCAAGGGGATCCTGATGGCCAGCCACGGGCTGGACTCCGACGGGCGCTCGACCTGCTCGTGGTGCACGCGAGCGAGAGCAGCCGACGCCTGCCGGACGTGGCCCGCGAGCTGCTCGACTCCCTCGCGGCAGCGGACGGGCTCGGCGAGGGTGCGCGAGCACGGGTGGGGCCTGCCTGGCGGCACTGGAGCCGGGCAGCGTGAGCCGCGCGGGCGGGGCACAGCTGTTCCGGCGCAAGGGCGCCGTCGCGGGCTGAGGCTCCGCAGGCGCAGCACGGTGCCCGTGAGCAGTACCGGGGCCTGGGACGACGCGTCCCGGGCCCCGGCCCTGCTCACGTGCGGAGGCTATTCGGCGGCAGGGCGCTGCGGAAGCTCGCGGGTCTCCACGACCTGGCGCGCGAGGTCGGCCAGCTTGAGGTTCGAGTCCTGCGAGACGCGGCTCAGGACCGCGAAGGCGCGCTGCGGGGAGAGCTGGTAGCGCTCCATGAGGATGCCCTGAGCCTGCCCGATCACGGTCCGGGTCTGCACGGCCGACGTGAGCTGCTCCTCGGTGCGGGCGGCCGTCAGCGCCGCGGCCGCGACCGCCGCGAAGGTCGTGACCATCGACAGCGTGGTGGCGGGGAACGCGCCCACCGACCGGGAGTAGAGGTTCAGGGCGCCGTGGGACGTCTCGCTGGTGAACAGCTGGACGCAGAGCATCGACCGCACCCCGAGCTCCTCCTGGACCTGGTCGGCCCAGCTCTGCCACCGGGGCTCGGCCGCCAGGTCGTTGGTGCGCACGAGGTCCGTCTCGCGGATCGCGTCCAGGCACGGTCCCTCGTCGAGCGCGTACTGCAGCTCGTCGCCGCGCAGGGCCAGCCCGTCGGAGGCGGCCGGGGTCTCGATCTGCCCTTGCGGGTGACGAGGGAGATCCCGGCGGCGTCGCATCCCTCGACCATCGTCACCGCGAGCTCCACGGTGCGGTCGAGGGTCTCCTGGAGGCTGGGTTCCTCGGCGAGGACCCGTGCTGCTGCGGCGATCGAGGACTCGATCGCCGAGGCGGGCTGGTGCCCGTACCATAGTTGGCCGTCAAGGGAGCACGGCCGTTCTCCACCTTCTGCAGCTCCTGCGTCATCCTGGTACCCGTTCGTGCTCGGGGTGGCCGGTCGTCCGGGGCACGATCGCACCGGTCCTCCACCTCTCGGGTACCACGCTACGCGCTCGCGACGCGTGCTCACGCGCGTCGGACGCTCTGCAGCCTGCCCGCGTCCTTCGCCTCGGTCACCGTCACCAGTCCACGCTCGATCGCGGTGACGAGATCGGAGAGGCGCACGATTCCCACGAGATCCGCCCCGACCATCACGGGCAGGCGCAGGAGGGCGTGGCGCTCCATGATCCGCACCGCCTCCCATGCGGGGTCCTGGGGACTGAGCACCACGAGGTCCTCGGTGCACAGGTCGCCCACGCGATGGTCGGGGAGGCGTCGGACGCCAGGGCGCGCACGATGCTGCGGTCGGTGAGGATGCCCACCACGTCGCCGCCGTCGAGCACGATCGCGTCCCCGGCGTCGTTGCCGATCATGGCTCGGGCGGCGTCGGCGACGGTCGCGGTCTGCTCGACCGTGCAGAACGTCGTGGACATGAGCTGGGCGATGGTCGTCGGCATCGTCGCCTCCGGGAGCCCCGCGTCGGGTGTCGGGCCGATTCTTGACCCGACCACAGCCTAGCCCGGCCCTCCCGCCCGGGCGGGAGGGCTCCGGTCTCAGAAGACGGGCTTGCCACCCGTGACCCCGAGCACGGTCCCCGAGACGTAGCTCGCGTCGGTCGGCGAGGCGAGGAAGACGAACGCGGGCGCGACCTCGCCCGGCTGCCCGGCGCGCCCGAGCGGGTGTCCGTGCCGAACGCCTCGATCTTCTCGGGCGGCTGCGTCGCGGGCTGCAGGGGTGTCCAGATGGGCCCGGGGCGACCGCGTTGACCCGGATCCCTCGCTCGCCGACCTCCGCAGCGAGGTTGACCGTGAAGTTGTTGATGGCCGCCTTGGTCGAGGCGTAGTCCAGGAGCGTCGTGGAGGGCTGGTAGGCCTGGATGGAGGAGACGTTGATGATCGAGCCGCCCTCGCCCAGGTGCTCCAGGGCCGCCTGCGTGACCCAGAACAACGCGTAGAGGTTGGTCTTGAGGACCCGGTCCAGGTCCTCGGTGGTCACGTCCGCGATGGACGACCGGCGCGCCATCTGGAAGCCCGCGTTGTTGACGAGCACGTCCAGGCCGCCCAGCTGCCGCGCGGCGTCCGCGACCGTCGAGCGCGAGACATCCTCCTCGCGCAGGTCTCCGGGCAGCAGGACGACCTCCCGGCCCGCCTCTCGCACCCAACGTGCGGTCTCCTCGGCGTCCACCTGCTCCTCGGGCAGGTAGCCGATCGCGACGTCGGCCCCTCGCGGGCGAACGCGATGGCGACGGCCCGCCCGATCCCCGAGTCGCCCCCGTGATCAGGACCCGCAGCCCGGTCATCCTGCCCGACCCGCGGTAGGAGACCTCGCCGTGGTCGGGCGCGGGTTCCATGGGGCGGTCAACCCCGGGGCTCCTGCTGCTGGGCGGGGAAGGCTGGTGCGTTCTCGGGCATGGTTCCTCCGTCGGTGGGTCGTGGCGCCACGGGCGACGGCACGGGTGCGCCGCGAGATCCGCGCGGTCCGTGGTCCGGTGTGCGGGACAGGCCCGGTGCGGGCCCGTCCCCACGCTAGGTCGGCGCTCGCGGACTCGCAGCACGGCGGCACGCCTCGGCCGCCGGTCGTCCCGATCACCCACACGGACGCGGTCCGACGCCGGGCGAGAGGTGCCCCTCCGCACGGGCGGGCAGAAATCGAACACCTGTTCGATGAGATCGGGCCGGGAAGGCCTCGTCTCGAACAGGTGTTCGATCGGTTGTCCGGGAGGGCGTCAACGGTCGAACTCCTGTTCGAGACGGCCGGCGGACGGGCGGACCCGCTCAGTCGGCGGGCCCGATCTCCACGTCCACCACCAGCGCCCGATGGTCCGACAATCCGGTGTCGACCGACCTGCCCGGGCCGGTCGGCCGCACGGCGCCGTCGCCCAGGACGTGGTCGATCTGCAGCGTCGGATGGTCCACGGGATACGACCGGGCGACCACGAGCGGGCCCCACCCCGTGATCGTCGTGGGATCTCCGAGCGCAGGTTCAGGTCGCCCAGCAGCACCAGCGGGCGCGGCGCTCCCGCCAACCCGGAGGAGATGCTGTCGAGCTGGTGCTCGCCCCACCCGTCGACGATGCTCAAGTGCGTCGTGACGACGGTCAGAGGACCCTGCGGAGTCAGGACGACAGCGGCGAGCGCGGAGCGGGCTCGTCCAGGCGCCACCGCGGACGGCGCACGTCGTGCCCCGGGACAGAGGCCGCCACCACGGGCGCAGGGCGAGGGCAGGACCCGCCACTCGTGCACCGGGAAGCGCGAGAGCAGCGCCAGGCCGTACTGGGCGCGCCCGCCGACACCCCGGCGATCGATCGTCGGGACGAACCGGTGCTCGACCGCCCCCATGGCCTCGGCGGCCACCTGCGTCAGGTCGACGTGCCCCGAACGGCGCTGGTTGCGGTCCACCTCCTGCAGCGCGAGGACGTCCGCGTCGAGATCCGCCACGGCGCGGGCGAACCGGTCGACGTCCACGAGATCGTCGGACAAGGACCGGCCGTGCAGGATGTTGAAGGTCACGAGGCGCATCGCACCGATTCTCCCCACCAGGACCGCGCTGCCCGCCGTCGGGCACACCTCCTCCCGTACCGCCCGAGCCGCGACCCCACGGCACGGGCGCTGACCTCGCGGCGGCGACGCGACGCGCGCTGACCTAGGCTCGGACCATGGCGAAGTACTTCGACGTGCACCCGTCGACCCCAGCCCCGCGCGATCGACCAGATCGTCACGCTCCTGCGCGACGACGCCCTCATCGCCTACCCGACCGACTCCTGCTACGCGCTCGGCGCACGGCTCGACTCCCACAGCGCCACCCAGCGCATCCGCGACATCCGCCACCTCGGCGACAAGCACCACTTCACGCTCGTGTGCGCAGACTTCGCGCAGCTCGGCCAGCTCGTCAAGGTCGACAACGCGGCCTTCCGCGCCATCAAGTCCACCACGCCGGGCAGCTACACCTTCATCCTGCCCGCAACCTCTGAGGTGCCCCGCCGCCTCGCCCACCCAAGAAGAAGACCGTCGGCGTGCGCATCCCCGACCACGCCGTCACCCAAGCCATCCTGCGCGCGCTCGGCGAACCGCTCCTGTCCAGCACGCTCCTGCTGCCCGGCGAGGACGAGCCCATGACCCAGGGCTGGGAGATCAAGGAAGCCCTCGACCACCAGGTCGACGCCGTCGTCGACTCCGGGGACTGCGGCACCGAACCCACCACCGTCATCGACTTCTCCTCCGGCGCGGCCGAGATCGTGCGCGTCGGCGCAGGCGACCCTCGCGCTTCGAGTAGAGACGGATCGCGGCCCCGCGCCCCGCGCCCCACGTCAGATGTCACGGTGCGAGGCAGGTCCGCTCGCCCCACCGTGACCGACGCCCCACGAACCACCCAGCACAACCACGCCCGCCAGCCATAGCATCGACACCATGAGCAGCCAAGGCCTCACCCACTCCCAGCGCAAGATGGCCGACGCCGGCGTCCACCCCACCGCGATCGACGTCTTCAGCCGCTTCTACGACCTCCTCGACGGCGGCGCCACCGGCACCGTCCCCGAGGCCGACATCGAACCCTGACCGACGTCACCCACCGCCACGACCTCGACGTCACCCCCACGACGCAACCACCGCGCTCTCCCGCACCGCCATCGTCAAGCTCAACGGCGGCCTCGGCACCTCCATGGGCATGGACCGTGCCAAGTCCTCCTCACCGTCCGCGACACCGACGGACCCGACGGCACCCCTCACCTTCCTCGACATCATCGCCGGACAGGTCCGCACCGCACGCGCCGCGACCGGCGCCACCCTCCCGCTGCTCTTCATGAACAGCTTCCGCACCCGCGACGACACCCTCGCGGCGCTCGCGGCCTACCCGACCTCGCGGTCGACGGGCTGCCGCTGGACTTCCTGCAGAACCGGGAGCCCAAGCTGCGCGCCGACGACCTCGAGCCGGTCGAGTGGCCGGCCGACCCCGACCTCGAGTGGTGCCCGCCAGGACACGGCGACCTGTACACGGCCCTCGTGACGTCGGGCGCCCTCCAGGCGCTCCTCGACGCCGGGTATCTCTACGCGAGCGTGTCCAACTCGGACAACCTCGGCGCGGCACCGGACGCGGCCCTGGCCGGCTGGTTCGCGGCGTCGGGGCGCCCTTCGCGGCCGAGGTGGCCCGCAGGACGCCCGCGGACCGCAAGGGCGGGCACCTCGTCGTGCGACGCTCCGACCGGCGCCTGGTGCTGCGTGAGACCGCGCAGACTCCTGAGGAGGACCTGGCGGCGGCCGGTGACATCGAGCGCCACGGGTACTTCAACACGAACAACCTGTGGCTCGACCTGCGCGCGCTGGCAGGCGAGCTCGAGCGGACCGGGGAGTCCTCGAGCTGCCGCTCATCGTCAACCCCAAGACGGTCGACCCGACCGACCCGTCGTCGACGCCCGTGATCCAGATGGAGTCCGCGATGGGTGCCGCGATCGAGGTGTTCGAGGGCTCGACCGTCATCGAGGTCGACCGGAGCCGCTTCCTGCCGGTCAAGGCCACGAGCGACCTGCTCCTGCTGCGCTCGGACGTCTATGAGCTGGCCGACGACTTCACCCTGTCCGCTCAGGTCGAGGCGCCGCTGATCGACCTCGACGGCGCGCACTACAAGCTCGTGGGCGACTTCGACGCGCGGTTCGCGCGGGAGTGCCATCGCTGCGCGGGCGACTGGGCTCGCGGTGCGTGGCGACTGGTCGTTCGGTCGGGACGTCGTGGCCGAGGGCGACGCGGTCCTGGAGGACGCGGGTGCGCCGTCGAGGGTCCCGGACGGGTGCACGTGGGTCCCGCAGGGATCGTCGCGGGCTTCTGATCGTCGCGTGATGACCGGGGTGGACGTCCTCCTGGCACCGTGACATCTGCACGTCACGGTGCCATGACCTGTGCAGGTCATGGCACCGTGACAAATGGCGAGACCGCTCTCGAGATCGAGCCGGGTGCGGGGTGCCGCAAAGTACCGGTCGAGCTCGTTGTCAGTCGATTGCCTGGTAGAGCGTGGTCCAGAAGTCGTTCATCGCACGCGGCGAATCCGGCGTGGACAGTCCGACCTGGGTGAGCAGGACTCCGGTGAGCTGGTTGGTCCTGTCCGCGTAGGCGGTGGTGCCGGTACCGCCGAACCAGCCGAACTGGCCGATGGGCGCGTAGTCGCCGCGATAGGTGCGCACCGCCATGCCGAAGCCCCAGCCGCCGTTCGACCCTTGGCCGGACGACAGGTGGGCGACGTTGCTGAACATCGCCTCCCTGGCGGCTAGCTGCTCGGGCGAAAGACGGTTGGTGGTCATCAGCTCGACGGCGGCCCGGGACAAGATCTGTTCACTCCCGTGCATCCCGTGGTTGAGCAGCATCTGGAAGTAGGCGTGGTAGTCGTCGGCGGTGGAGACCAGCCCGCCGCCGGCGCCCTGGAACGCGGGAGGCGCGCTGGACCTTCCCCTGCCGCCTCGTCCCACACGAGGAACTCGCCGGTCTGCGGGTCAGGCCCGAGCAGCGGCGGCAGTCGGTCGATCTTGTCGGCAGGCACGTGGAAGGCGGTGTCCTTCATCCCCAACGGATCGAGGATGCGTGTCCGCAGGAACGTCTCCAACGACTGCCCCGAGACCCTGGCGACGAGCACACCGACCACCTCGTTGCTGAGGTCGTACTGCCACCGCACTCCGGGCTGGTACTGCAGCGGCAGCTCGCCGAGGCGGCGCATCCACTCGTCCGGCTCCGGGCCGCCCGGATGCCACGCTGTAGTCGAGACGCTCGAAGGTCGCGGCCCTGATCGGGGAAGCCATCGACTCGAAGTCCACCCCGAGCCCGAACGTGGAAGTCAGCAGGTCCCGTACGGTGATCGGCCGGTGTGCCGGCACGGTGTCGTCCAGGGGCCCGTCGGGCCGCTTCAGCACCTGCCGGTCGGCGAGCTCGGGCAGCCACTGGTCTACGGGTCGTCCAGCCGCAGCCGACACTCGTCGAGCAGGATCATCGCCGCCGCCATCGTGACCGGCTTGGACGTGGACGCCATCCGGAAGATCGTGTCCCGGCGCATCGGCGCGCCACCGTCATGACGCATCGTCCCGATCGTCTCGACGTGCGTCCGGCCGCCGCGGCTGACGAGGGCGACAAGGCCGGGAATCTTCGTGGACTCGACGTGCTGTGCCAGCACATCGTGCAGCCGGCGCAGCCCTGCGTCGGTGAAGCCGCTGTTGCTTGTTCCCATGATGAATCTCCCATCGGCGTGTGGTTCTCACGGCGGCCCTGGTGGCTGCCGGTCCCTTTGAACCCTGCGCAGAGCCTGCAGCCTTGACCCAAGGTCAAGGTCAACCCCTGTGTCGATCAAGGGGACCGGCACCCATCGCAACGGTCCCGGTCCCTCTTGGCGGCAAGGGCGGGGCTGGAATTGGCGCGCGCTATCCTCAACCGGTGATCATCCGGACTTCCCGGCCGTCACCGACGCGGTGCGCGAGACCGCGGCCGCCCGCGAGCTGGAGGTGCGCCGAGCCGATGGCAGACGGGTTCACGATCGGTCAGGCGGCGGCGTTCATCGATGTCACGATCAAGACCGTGCGGCACTATCACCGGCTCGGCCTGGTCGCCGAGCCGGACCGCGACGGCTCCGGCTACCGCCGGTACCGATCGGACGACCTGTACCGGCTGGTCCAGGTTCGGACCCTGGCAGCGGCAGGCGTGCCGTTGGCCGAGATCGGTGACCTGCTCGACGCCGATCCCGCGACCTTTGCCGCCACCCTGGACGACGTCCACCACCAGCTCACCGAACGGATCGAAGACCTCATCGCGCGGCGCGACAGGCTGCACCGTCTCGACCACGGTGACCGCGCCCTGCTGCCCGACCGGGCCTGCGCGGTCTTGGAGCGGCTCGCCGAGCTCGGCTTCGGTCCCGGCTACATCGCCGGTCAACGTGAGGCTCTGGTGCTGGCCCGGGTACTGGTCCCGGAGATCTTCGACAGCTTCCTGGCCCGGCTCGAACATTCCCTGGGCGACCCCGAGGCCGTCGAGCTGACCAAGCGCGGTTGGGATGCGAGGGCATGGGATCCGGACGACCCCGGATCGAGGAGCTGGCGTCCACGCTGGCCGACAAGCTGCTGACCCAACTGGCGCTGCTGGCGCTGCCGCCGGGTTTCAAGACCAGTCCGACACCGCCTCCAGGTACGCGATGGTCAACCACCACCGGGAAGACCAGTCACCGTCAATCGCCCGGTTGAACACGCTGGTCGAGGCGAACCTGCGCGCGGCCGGCATCACCTTTCCGCGTCAGTGACGGCCGCCCGGCAGACCTGGCACTGTGGCAAGACGCTCGCCGCGTCCCGCCCGGACACTCTCGACCTGATCGAGGCCGTCGGCCGGGACTGCGCGGGTGGCTCGGTCTCGTGCCGGCGCGCCCGCACGGGGCGAGCGCCGCCGTCGGGCGTCCTGGGACAGGGGAGACGAGGCCGCTGACGCCCCTGAGAGGTGGGCCGCGCCGTCGGACGGGTTGCTCGTTCCCGACGGCGCCAGCGGGCGGGGAGCGCCCTCGCCCCTCGAGGCCCGGTGGTTGATCAGGCGGGGACGTCGACGACCCGGCGATCGCCCGCGACGGGGAGAGGGTCCCGCTCGACGCGGCGGCGAGGTCGGCCTCGAGCGGCGCGAGCCGGGCGGGCGGGACGAGCAGGCGGAACGTCGCCGCGGCGGCGTAGTCGGCGCCCTCGAGGGCGCCGCCGTGGGTCCCGCACCACTCGTGCAGGAAGTTGCCGATCCGGCGGCCTCGGCGTGGGGTACCTCGACGGAGACCTCGACCATGACCTCGCGCCGCAGCATCGGCGCGACGTCCAGGGTCTCGCTCACGGCGTTCGAGTAGGCCCGGACAAGACCGCCCGCGCCGAGAAGGACCCCGCCGAAGTAGCGCGTGACGACCGCGACGAGGTCGGTCACGTGGCGGTGCCGCAGCACCTCGAGCATGGGGATGCCGGCGGTGCCCGAGGGTTCGCCGTCGTCGCTCGAGCGCTGCTGGTCGGCGTGCGCGCCCACGACGAGCGCTGTGCAGTGGTGCCGGGCGTCCCAGTGCTCCTTGCGGACCCGGGCGATCACGGCCTCGGCGTCCGCGACCGAGGCCACGGGTGCAGGAGCGTGATGAACCGGGACTTCTTGATCACGAGCTCGTGCTCGACGGGCGCGGCGATGGTGGAGGGAGCGGTGGGCCGTCCGAAGAGGGTGAGCGGGAGGTCATCGTCGACCAGCGTAGCCAACCTGTACCTCCTGCCGGCTACGTCAAGGGTGGCCTCGGGCTTTCATGGTGGCGGCCGGTGAGGTCGCTCACGAACCCGAGAAGCGCTCCTGACCTGCGACGATGCGGATCGCCATCGAGGTCGTGTCCCCGTGCGGACTACACGCGAGTGTCCTCCGTGCGGTGATGTCTCTGGCTCGGCGAATCCATAGTGTTTGGCGTAGCCCGCGGCGTTCGGCCGCGGCTACTCACGAAGGAGTCATCGTGCGCCTGGTTTGGCAACTACTGGCCGTGATCGGGGTTGCTGTGGTCGGCCGTCTGAGCAGCGTGGCAGTTCAGGGCACCCCGTGGCTGGAACTCGTCATCGGCCTGGCGACGGGCGTGCTGTCGATCGCTGTCTACGCCTGGGTGGTCCGGCGTACCGAGCACCGTGCGCCGGTGGAGGTGGCCCTGAAGGGCGCCGCGCCCTCGATCGCCTGGAGCGCTCTGCTCGGAGTCGGGCTGTTCGGTGCCGTCATCGCGATCATCGCGGTCCTCGGCCACTACACCGTCAACGGCTTGGGCACGCCGTCGGGCGCCGTCGGGCTGCTCGGCTTCATGGCGGGTGTTGCCGTGACGGAGGAGCTGGTGTTCCGCGGCATCCTGTTCCGGATACTCGAGGAACGGACGGGCACGTGGATCGCGCTGACAGCGGTCGGCCTGCTGTTCGGCCTGGTGCACCTGCTCAACCCGAACGCCAGCCTGTGGGGCGCCCTCGCGATCGCGATCGAGGGCGGCGGGATGCTGACCGCGGCGTACGTCGCCACCCGCAAGCTGTGGGTGCCGATCGGTCTGCACTTCGGCTGGAACTTCGCCGCGAGCGCCATCTTCAGCACCGAGGTGTCCGGAAGCAACACCCGCAGGGTCTGCTGGACGCCACGATGTCGGGTCCCACGTGGGTCACAGGTGGCACCTTCGGACCGGAGGGCAGTGTGTACGCCGTGGCGTTCGGCGTGCTGGCCACGGGCGCGTTCATGTGGCTGGCCTACCGGCGTGGTCACGTGATCCCCGCAGCCGCGCGGTCCGGGGCACGCAGCCGCTACGATTCCCCGGTGATCGATCTACGGCGGGTCCCGGACAGGTGGTCCCAGCTCGACGTCACGGTCCGGGACCTGCCGCTCGCGGTGTTGCTGGCCGCCGCATCGTTGGTGCCCATGTTCCACGGGCTGGGGACGGAGATCGGCAACCTGCCAACTCGTCCCTTCGACGCGCTGACCGTCGTGGCGATCGCACTCCAGTGCGGCCCGATCACGGTTCGCCGACGGTGGCCGGCCTTCTGCCTCGTCCTGGTGTCGATCGGTTTCGCCCTCGACCAGCTTCGGGGTTACCACACGTTGGCGGGCACAGCGCTCGTTGTCGCACTGCTGAGCGCGGGTGCCCATCTGGGACGCGGCCGCCGTACCGTCGCGATCCTCCTCTCGGGTGCCTTCGCGGTGCTGGCGGTCGCGCTCGACCGGGCTGGCGGGGCCGACCGCGCGGGCGAGTACCTGACGTTCTACCTGGTGCTGGCGGTCGCATGGGTCATCGGCACGCGGCAGCGCTCCGCCCGGGCGGCCGAGGCCGAGCTCCACCGACGGGTCGTCGAGGACGCCCGCACGGCCGAGCGCACCCGCATCGCACGCGAGCTGCACGACGTCGTGACCCACCATGTGACGGCGATGGTCGTGCAGGCAGAGGCCGCCGGTACCTGACGGGAGCCCTGAACGTCTCGACGAGACCCTGAACGCGATCACCGACACGGGCGGCGGGCCATCGGTGACCTCCGGCACCTCCTGGACCTGCTCGATCCGGGCCACGACGTCGCCGCCCGGACGTCGTCCCTCCGAGACCTGCACACGCTTGTCGAGCAGACCCGTCGAGCGGGGCAGCCGATAGAGCTCACCGAGGAGGGCGCGCCGTCGGAATCGGCCGGGAGCGCCGAGCTGGTCGCACACCGGGTGGTGCAGGAGGCTCTGACGAACGCCCTCAAGCATGCACAAGGCAGCCCGACGGCGGTCGACGTGCGCTACGACGAACGGGAGATCACCGTGGAGGTCAGCACTGCCGGGGCGGGTTCCGGGCCGTCCGCCGAGCAGACCGGGGCAGGCGCGCGCCTGCGGTCTCCGGACGGGAGCGGGCGGGGTCTCGTCGGGCTCCGCGAACGGGTGGATGCCTTGGGTGGCGAGTTCGACGCGGATCGTCGGGCCGACGGCGGGTTCGTCGTCCGGGCGCGTATCCCCACCGGGAGTCGGGTATGAACCCGCCGATCCGGGTCCTCGTGTGCGACGACCAGGCGCTGATCCGCACCGGGTTCGCGACGATCATCAACGCCCAGCCCGACCTCGAGGTGGTCGGAGAGTGCGGGGACGGACGGGCCGCCGTCGCCCTCGCTGGACGGCTGCATCCGGACATCGTGGTGATGGACGTCCGGATGCCGGTGCTCGACGGCATCGAGGCGACCCGCCTGCTCGCCGGTGCCGGGGTGGCGCACCCGTCAAGGTGCTCGTGGTGACGACGTTCAACCTCGACGAGTACGTCTACGAGGCGCTCCGTGCCGGGGCCAGCGGGTTCCTGCTCAAGGACGCCCTGCGGCGCAGCTGCTGCACGGCATCCGTACGGTCGCGGCCGGGGCCGCTGCTGGCGCCCGAGGTGACACGGCAGCTCGTCGGCAGGTACGCGGCGCGGATCCGTCCCGCCGAGAGCGCGCCTGACACCGTGCTGACGCCGCGCGAGCTCGAGGTGCTGCGCCACATCGCCACCGGCCTGTCGAACAGTGAGATCGCGGCGACTCTGGTGATCAGCCAGGAGACCGTCAAGACGTACGTGTCGCGCATCCTGGCCAAGCTCGGCCTGAGGGACCGCGTGCAGGCCGTGGTCCACGCCTACCGCAGCGGCTTGGTGACCTGAGCGCGATGCGGCGACACGACACGCCGAGATAGGGGCGCTCAACCTGGCCGGCCCTGCTGTGCCGGAGCCTCGACACCTGACGACAATCGACACGTGCTCGACGGGCCGGGCGATGGTCGAGGGGAGCGGCGGGCCGTCCGGGGAGGGCGAGCGGGAGGTCATCGTCGACCGGCGGAGCCAACCTGGACTCACGGCTGGCTTGGTCAAGGTTAGATGGACTAACCTTGACCAACTAGCCTCCACGGAAAGGTTGTCGATGAACGACGGGACCGGCGAGAGCGCCAGGGCGGGCGAGCCGGACTGGCCCTCACGCGAGCGAGGTGCGCCCGTGGCGATCGGCGACACGAGGTCCGCGCGAGGACCGGATGCTGCGCGAGATCACGGTCTCCCTGCCGCCCCTGATCGCGGGCGTCGCCTATGTCCCGACCGCCGAGGACGCCGCGCGCATCGAGCGTGCCGCGATCGACATCACGCGCCTCGACGCGGTCCACGGCCCGGTCCTGTCGTCGTTCGCGACGTTCCTGCTGCGCACCGAGGCAGTGGCCTCGTCGCGGATCGAGCGCCACGACGCGAGCCTCGCCGACCTGGCCAAGGCCACGATCGGCATGCGTGCGAGCAAGGATGCCCAGGTCACCGTCGCGGCCGCCAGGGCCGTGTCGAGGCTGGTCGACGCGGCAGGGGCCGCGAGGGCCATCGAGCTCGACGACCTCCTCGCGGCCCACCGGACGCTCCTCCAGGACGACCCGCTCGACGGCCACGTGGCGGCACGCTCCGGACCGTGCAGAACTGGATCGGGGGTCCGACTACTCGCCGCGCGGCGCGGTGCACGTGCCCCGCCCCCGAGCTCGTGCCCGCGTACATGGAGGACCTGATCGCGTTCCTGCGGCGCGACGACCTACCGGCTGTCGCGCAGGCCGCGATCGCGCACGCCCAGTTCGAGTCGGTCCACCCGTTCACGGACGGCAACGGTCGCATCGGACGCGCGCTCATCGGGGCCGTGTGGCGGCGTCGCGGGCTCACGCCGACCCTGGTCGTCCCGGTCGCCTCAGCCATGCTCGCCGACACAGGGGAGTACTTCGCCCGTGTCAACGCGTACCGCGACGGCCGGGCCGCGCAGTTCGTGCGCTATCTCGCGACGAGCGCCTCGCTGGCCGCGCAGGAAGCGCGCATCTCCGCAGACAACCTTGCCGACCTGCCCGCCTTGTGGCGCGCCGAGGTGCGCCCACGGGCAGGCTCGGCCGCGGCCGCGATCCTCGACGCGCTCCTGGACCACCCGGTGCTGGACGGGGACCTGGCGCGGCAGGTCGCGGGACGTCGGGGCGGCCGCATACGAGGCGCTGGGCCGCCTGACGGAGGCCGGGGTCCTCGCGCGGATCTCGACGTCGCAGCGGCACGGGGTGTGGGCCGCGACCGAGGTGCTGGGCGAGATCGACGACCTCACGAGGCGGCTGCGGGAGGCCTGAGCGGTCCGCGGTCGGCGCGTAGGCGACACGCGGCGCCAGACGGGCAGAAATAGCGTGCCAAGCGGATAGGTTCTTCGCATGGTCACCCACCCTGTCGACCCACCCCACGACGCCCCGACGGCAGGGGTCGCTCCGGACGATGCGCCGCCGCCGGGGAGGCCCTGGCGCCGCGCTATCCGCGTCCGCCGGTGTCTCGGGACGAGGCGGAGTGGGTCTGGCGCGAGCTGTCTGTCGCCGCGATGTACGCCTCGACCAAGCCGGAGATGGTGCGTCTGGCGGTCATCGTCGGGCTGACCCGCGCTACGGGGCCCGCTACTCGGACCTGCTGCGCTGCACCGTCGGCTCGCTCGACCTCGGCCCCACGGGCGCCCAGGCGGGGAGGGAGCGTCGTCGTCGAGCACGGCAAGCACCGCACGGTGCGCGTGCACCGCCTCGAGCCGGGGTCGTCATGGTCCTGCGTCGCTGGATGGACGTCCGGGAGGAGCTCTGCGCAGAGCTCGAGGGATCCGTGCCGCGCGCCTTGCTCCTGACCGTCCACCACACGCACGACAACGGCATCACCGTCGCGAGCGGCCTGCCCATCACCAAGCAGGGCCTCGTGCTGTCCTGGCGCCGTTTCGTGCAGCGCACCAACGCGCGCTACGGCGGGTGCGGCCGCCCTGCCCACGCGCTTCGAGCAGGTCCGGCGCGCCTGGCACGTGGAGGCAGACGACGCGAGCGTGCTGCGCGAGAACGCCGCGGAGGACTAGGGCGCCTCGTCGCCCAGCTCTTGGAACACCGTGATCTGCAGACCGGCGGGGGCTTCGAGGCGCGAGTTCAGGGAGTTCCAGGGCGTCCGCACAGGTGGCGCGACGAGGTCGGCCCGCCGTCGACCAGGGCCGACGTGACGGTGGCGGTGTCCGCCACCTCGAAGGCGACGCGCAGCGGGGAGCGACCTGCCGGCCGACCTCGACGTCGTCGATCATGCGCTTCTGCGTGGGGTTGGCAATCTCCAGGGTGGCGCGGCCCGCGTCGAGGATCGTGACCTGTGCGTCGCCCGGCCCGGTGTATGCGGCTTCCTGGGGAGACCCAGGACGTCGCGGTAGAAGGTCAGGGCCGCCTCGTAGTCCTCTGCCTCGACGACGAGACGGAGCTGGCGGACGGGCGTTCGGTCGGTCGAGTCGGTCATCACGCCACGGTAGGACGGTGAACGAGCTCGTGCTCTACGGGGATAAATAGTGTGCCAAGCGTACTGAGAGCCCACATCGCCACCCAGGGCACGTCACCTACAAGCCCAGACGGACTGGAGTCGACGCAGAAGTGCCCCGGTCTCGGGGACCGGGGCACTTCTGGGCGGACGACTCGGTCAGGCAGCGGGGAGGTCACGCCTCGTTCTTGGCCGCGGACTCGGCCTTGCGCGCAGCGCCGCGTTCCGTCGACGCGCCCGAGGTGGAGAGCTCACCGCCCGACGACTCGAGGTGAGCCCGGACGAACCAGTGGAACAGCTCGAGCTCTCGCAGGTGCCCGACCAGCAGGTCGTTGCTGACGGTGTCGACGGACTCCGTGTCCGCGGCTGCCTTGCGGTGCGAGGCGATGACGCCCTGGTACACCTCGTCGAGCGCACCCAGGTGGGCGATCGTCGAGGCGCGACCCAGGCTGTAGTCCTCCCAGGTGCGCTCGGAGACGAGCTTGCCCGGTGTGCCGCGGGGCGGGACGCCGACGGTCGCGATGCGCTCGGCCGTCCCGTCGACCATTGCCCGGACGGCGTCGACCTGAGGGTCGAGCATCTCGTGCACCGCGATGAAGTGGGGCCCGATGACGTTCCAGTGGATGTGCTTGAGCGTGAGGGCAAGGTCGTTCAGGGAGTGCAGACGCTCCTGCAGGATCGCCGCGACGTCCTTGCCTTCCTGGAGGGAGAGCGACGGGACGGTGTATTCCGGCAGGTCCTTCTGGGCAGCCATGTGGTCCTCCTAGAGACGGGATTCTGGTCAGGCGACGTGCGCCTCTCCTCATCCTGGCCCCAGACGCCGACTCTCGCAGGTTCACGGTCGTTCGGTCATCGCCACCATGTCCGAGGGATCACCAGGGTCGCCAGGCCGAGCAGTCCCAGAGCGCCCAGAACCGTCAGCAGACTGCTCCCACCGAGGCTCGTCGCGGCGAACGCCACGAGCGCCAGCGCCTGGCAGGCCACCTGGACGACCGTCGCACGGCGGAGGTCGAGGAGCAGCACGCTGTGCTCGACCGCGCCGGTGCGGGGCACTCGTGCCGCCCACCAGGAGGCGCGCAGGACCACCTGAGCGAGGGGAGGAGGAGGAAGACGACCGGGTCGAACGAGGTCGACGCGCCGAGCAGCGCGGCACCACCCAAGAGCAGGACGACGTGGGGGACAGGCGGGCGCGGACGAACGGCGACGACAGTCGCGAGGACGAGGCCGATCGCGATGCTGCCGAGCAGCGAGGGCACGAGCCGCTCGCGGCCAGGGTGGCGAACAGGATCGTCGCGCCGACCAGCACCGCAAGGAGGACCGTGCCGGAGACGGTAGGCCCGGTCCCGACCTCGTTCGAGGAGCGGCCTGCCCCGGTCGACGACCGGGGCGCCAGGAACGCGCTCACCGGGTCGTCCCTCGCCGTCCGTGCCGTTGCTCCCGGGCCGCGAGCTCGAGTGCCGACCGGGCCGAGCCCGCCCGCTCTCCCCTCCGCGTCCGGAAGGCCACCGGACGATCCGGATGTCCTCGCGACGCATGCTCTCGAGCGGCGCTCACGCTCGAGGCGCGTGATCCGCCATGCCAGCGCGACGCCGGGGTCGCCCCGCGGGTCGTCCACCGTGGGCAAGATGTCGACCGCCACGACCGGGTGACCCGTGCGCCGCCAGACCTGCGCGATCGTGGCGCTCTCGCCGTCCAGGAAGGTCGAGAACATGTACACGATCGCTCCCGCGGGATCTGCGGCGGACGCATGCGTTGGCGGGTTCTCCCACGGGTGCGCCATCGCGAGTGCGTGGACGACCCGCCGCAGCTGACGCTTTCCCGCCGCCGGGGAACTGGACGCCTGACTCGGCCGAGGTCTTCGAGGCCCACGCGGTCCCCGCCGTCGAGCGTGGTCTGCGCGACCGACGCGGCGGCGTCCCGCGCGATGTCCAGGAGGTCGCCCGGTGCATGGGCAGCGGGCCGTTCCTCCCAGGTCGTCACGTCGGGGCCGACCTCGTCGCGGGAGTCCAGGACGAGCACGACCGTCGCCTCGGCCGTCGCGTGCGTGCGTCGGACGTACAGCGTCTCCAGTCTCGGGGACCTGCGGGCGGTCGCCCGCCAGTCGATGCGACGCAGCCGGTCTCCCGGAGCGAAAGGGTGGATGTCGCGCAGCTCGGTGCCGTCGCCGAGGCGGCGTGTGGTGTGCGGACCCGTGAGTCCGTCCAGCTGGTGCGGCAGCGGCAGCCGCCGAGCGGTCGAGCCCTGGGCAGGACGAGGATCCCCGGCGCCTGCGCGGTCCCCGGGCGGACTCGAATCCTCCTTCTGCGTTGGAGGCGATGTAGTCCACCCGGAACATCCGGTGCGGCCCGGTCCTCGCCGAGTGCGTCGTGAGGTCGAGGGTCCTGGTCCGGTCGACGAGCACCGTGACGTCCGCGTCGTCGTTTCCCGGACTGGTGACGCGCAGCCGGACCACGGTGGCGCCGTCGGGCACGTCGAGACGGAGCCGCGAGCGCAGCTCGTCCGGGCGTGAGCGGCGACGTCCGCCGGAAGGAAGTCCGCTGTGACCTCCCCGTCCGGTGGGCGGGCGGTCCATGCCCACACCGCGCCGAGCAGTGCGGGCGCTCCGAGGGCGGCGATGTCGGCGCGTGCGGTGACGAGACCGATCGTCGTGAGGGCGAGGCCGAGCACGATCCCGGCGGCGAGGCTGGTGGTCTGCTGCCAGGTCGTGAGGCGACCGGTCGTGGCGGGCACGGTCACCGCGCTGCGCTGGCGACCGTCGCGGGTCCGGGGACGCGGTCGAGGATGGCGCGGACGATGGACTGCGGCTGGGCGTTCGACGCCCAGGCCGTGGGCGTGAGCGTCAGCCGGTGCGCGAGCACCGGGACGGCGACCCGCTTCACGTCCTCGGGGAGGACGTAGTCGCGTCCCTCCAGGGCCGCCACGGCGCGGGCGAGCAGGACGAGGTTCTGGGACCCGCGGGTGAGGCGCCGACCTCGAGCTGGCTCTCGGCTCGCGTCGCGGCGACGAGGTCGACGCAGTAGGTGACCACGTCGGGGTCGACGTCGGTCGCCTCGACCCCGCCTGCATCGCGAGGACGGTGCGAGAGTCCACGACCTGGCGGACCTCGGCCTGTTCGTGGCGACGGTCGAGCCGGCGACGCAGGACCTCCCGCTCCTCGTCGCGTCCGGGATACCCCACCGCGAGCCGCACCATGAAGCGGTCGAGCTGGGCCTCGGGCAGCGGGTAGGTGCCCTCGTACTCGACGGGGTTGGACGTTGCCAGGACGTGGAACGGGCGCTGCAGGGGTAGGTGTTCCCTCGATGGACACCTGGCGCTCGGCCATGGCCTCGAGGAGGGCGGACTGCGTCTTGGGCGCGGTGCGGTTGATCTCGTCGGCCAGGAAGATGCCCGTGAAGACGGGACCGGGGCGGAAGACGAACTGGGTCGTGGCCGGGTCGTAGACCGACGAGCCCGTGATGTCAGCCGGCAGGAGGTCGGGCGTGCACTGGAGCCGGGCGAAGTCCAGGCCGAGCGCTGCGGCGAGGCTGCGGGCGGCGAGCGTCTTGCCGAGTCCCGGTACGTCCTCGAACAGGACGTGGCCGCCGGCGAGGACCGTGGCGAGTGCGAGCTCGAGCGGGTCGCGCATGCCGACGACGGCGGTGCCGACCTCGTCGAGGATGCGGCGACCGAGCGCGGCGACCTCGGGGATGCTGAGCGCAGGGGCAGGGGAGTCCGTCATCGGGTTCGCCTCTCGGGGCTGGTGCTGGTGTCGGTGGTGCTGTCCGTCGTGACGTGATGCGGCCCGGAGCGGGAGTGTCGCCGTCCGGGACCGGTGGCGTAGCCGCTCAGGTCCTCGACCGCGGTCACCCACGACCGCAGGACGGACAGGCTCGGGGCCGGGTGTCGAGCGTCAACTGCTGGTGGACCGTCGGGCCGAGCCGCTCCTCCGCCGCACGCCTCTGGGCGGGGTCGGTGCTGTGGAGGTCGATGCCCTCGTCCGCCAGGGCGGTGGCCGCGAGCGCCAGCACGCGCTTGTGCGCGCGTTCGCTGACGCGTCCGCCGTTGCCGTGCATGGCCCAGGTGAGCTCGGAGAGGTCGCGTCGGGCGCCGTCGGGGTTGCGGTCGGGAAGGGCGTGGTGGGCGGGATCGTGGCCTGGGTGGATGCGTCGGTAGATGGCGAGGGTGAGGAGTGCGCCTGTGGTGAGGACGAGCGTGTGGGGAGGTCGAGGCCGGTGACGGCGAGGGCCGTGCCGCCTGCGACGACGATCACGGCGTGGACGACGAGGCGCTTGTCCGTGGTGGGTCGTCCGCTCATGGGGTGCCGGCCTGTCCGTAGGCGTCGTGCGTCGCGACGGGGTCGTGGGGCGGTGGCGTGAAGGCGATGGCGAGCCGTTCGAGGCAGTCGCGTGCGGCGTCGACGTCGTGGTCGGTGAGGGTGGGTCGTGAAGCGTGCGCGCTGGTAGAGGCCGAGGAGGGTCGCGACGGCGTCGGGGTCGGCGGGTGTGGCGTCGAGGACGGTCGTCGTGAACTCGGTGGGGGTCTGGGCCGGGTGCCTGCGGTGGCCGGTGTCCGCGGCGGCGTCCTCGAGCGCTGTCCAGGCAGCGGTGACGGCGTCTCGTGGGTGCGGGCGGCGTCGAGGACGTGGCGGGCGTGGGTGACGCCGCGGCGCAGTGCGGGAGCTGGACCTCGAGGGCCGGGGCGGCGGAACCTCGCCCCTGCGGCGGCGTGGTCGTGACGGGTGTCGCCGGGTTCGGCGGTCTCGCTCCTGCGGCGACGCAGGTACATGATCGCGACGACGATCAGTGCGACGGCGAGGGCGAGCCCGAGGTAGGTCGTGTAGTCACCGATGGACAGGCCTGCGGCCCGGTCGTCGAGGCGGCCTGGGCCCACTCGGCGTCGGTGGGCAGGTCGATCGTGGTAGGGGCCGCGGGGGCGGGGCGGGTTCGTCGGAGGACGTCAGGAGCCAGGCAGGTTGCTCGTAGCTCCAGCGGGAGCCGGTGGCGGCGCCGACCAGGACGAGCGCGAGCAGGACGACGACGCCTCCTCGTCGTGTGCGGGGCTCATGCCGGGCGTGCTCTCTCGGCGTGGAGGCGGCGGCGGCGGCGGCGAGGAAGGCCGCCGGGTCGGCGTCGAGTCCTCGGCCCATGGTGGAGAGCCCGACGGGGTCGAGCGCAGGGCGCCGAGGAGTGCGTCGTCGGCGTCGGCGTGGACGAGGTGGTGTCGTCCCGCGGGGGCGGCGAGCGTCGAGGCCTGCGCGGTGATGCGCGCGGTGAGTGCGGCCCCACCCGGGGAGCTCTTCGATGGTGGGGTGGGTCGGGGCACGACGACGTCGCTCGCCGCGAGCGCCACGCGCCCGTAGGCGGTCAGGAGTGGTGGGAGATGCCGAGGTGGCGGTCGCGGGGTCTGCGCCCGAGACGCGGAGGGAGGCGACCGGCAGGGCGCCGAGCGTGGCGGCGGCGTTGAGGGCTTCTCCGGCTGCGACGCCGGAGAAGCCCCATCGGGTGCCGGTGCCGAGGTTTCCGGCCCCTGGGCGACGATCGTGAGGTCGGCGCCGGAGACATGGCGGGCGGCGAGGAGACCGGTGTGGACGGTCACGGCCTCGAGGTCGCCACCGTAAGCCTGGCCGACGGTGAGGCAGGTCTGGAGCCAGCCGGCGTCGCGCAGCCCGGCGACGGTGCGGGAGAACGCGGCGGGCAGTGCGCCGCCGTCGGTCATGACGTAGGCGATGCGGGCGCGGGGCGCCCGTCCTGGGCTGCGGCCAGGCGCGCCCTGCGACGATCGCGGGCAGGGCGGAGTGCAGGTCGGCGACGACGACGGGCATGCCGGCGAGGTCGTCGGCGTCGCGGAGCGTGTCGTGGTGGGGCGACTCCTGCTCGTCGACCCCAGCACCAGGGCCTGGAGGGGTGTAGCGGGCTTTGACGAGGTGACCGGGACCGGGGGCGGGTCGGCGGGGAGCGCGCCGGGCAGGGCCACGACGAGGGCGTACCCCCGGTGCCGAGCCCGCGGGCGAGGGCACTGACGTTGAGGAGCACCTGGTCGCCGACCTGGGGGTCGCCCACGAGCTGCGGGTAGGCGAGCGCCCGCACGGTCCGTGGCCGTTCCTCGGTGCCCGGCGCGGCCGTCGCGGGCAGTGGTTCGTCGAGCTCGACGGTCAGTTCTTGCGCGCCCTGCCAGCCTCGGCCGCGCGACAACACCCTTGCAGATCGCCACGTCATCACACGGGTGAGGCTACCGTTCGTTAGCGTGGGTGCCGATGCCTGATCAGACGAGCCAACCAGTCAACCCTGCGACGAGGCTGTTGAACCTCGTGATCGCCCTCGTGAACACGAGTGTGTCGATGACGAAGCAGCAGATCCGCACGAGCGTGGCGGGGTACTTCGACGCGCCCACCCCGAGGCGTTCGAGCGCATGTTCGAGCGCGACAAGGACTCCTTGCGTGACCTGGGGATCCCGATCGTGACCGTCGACGCCGGTGGGCACAGCGACGACGTCGGGTACCGGATCGACCAGGACGCGTACGCGCTGCCTGCCGTGGACCTGACGCCTGCCGAGTTCGGGGTGCTGTCCCTGGCGGCGCAGTTCTGGCAGGACAAGACCCTGCGCACGGACATCTCCCGGGCACTGACCAAGCTGCGCGCGGCGGGGCGGGGAGGTCGCGAACGACGCCGTCGCGGGCCTCGCCCCGGGTGCGGGCGGTGGGCGACGCGTACGGCCCCTCCTGGACGCGATCGAGGCCCTGCGCGCGGTGTCCTTCACCTACCGTGCCGCCTCGACCGGGGAGGTGCGCACCCGCACCGTCGAGCCGTGGCGCATCGCCGCCCGCCGCGGCGGCTGGTACCTCCTCGGCTTCGACCGCGAGCGCCAGGCACCGCGCGCGTACCGGCTGAGCCGCATCGAGGGCAGGGTGCGCCTCCTGGGGCGTGGTGGGTCGTTCACCATCCCGGAGGGTGGACGTGGACGCGCTCCTGGGTGCGCGGGCCGGGCAGGAGCAGCAGGCGAGCCTCGCGATCGGCCCCGAGCGGGCCGAGGCGTTGCGGGCCCGAGGGCGCAGCGACGGCGACGGGGTGAGCCCGCGCAGGACGGGCGCGACGTCGTGCACGTGGCCTTCACGAACCAGCACACCTTCGCGGACGAGATCGCCGGCTACGGCGACGCGGTCGTGGTGCTGAGCCCCCGAGCTGCGCGACGCCGTCGTGCGCCGGCTGCGGGCCGCGGCCCGCCTGGGCGCCGCCCACCCCAGGACGACCGGTCCACCGACCGGGTCGAGACGACGAGGACCGAGGAGCAGCGTGGCTGAGCGCGCGGACGACCGGCTGGTGCGCCTGCTGGGCATCGTCAGCTTTCTGGACGGGGCGGGCGGGGTGCCCGTCGAGGAGCTCGCGTCCCGGTTCGGGGTCTCGACCCGCCAGATCGTCGAGGACGTCGACGCCCTGTGGGTGTCGGGCACCCCGGGTACTGGCCGGACGACCTCATCGACTTCGACGCCGACTCCCTCGAGCGTGGGTGGTGCGCCTGACCGAGGCCCGCGGCATGACCCGGCCCCTGCGACTGGGCACCCGCGAGGCCGTCGCCCTCATCGCGGCGCTGCGCGCCATGGGGGCGACGGGGCCGTGCGCTCGGACCGGGCGCGCTCCGACGTCGTCTCCTCCGTCCTGGACAAGCTGACGGGCGCGACCGGGGAGGCGGCGGCCGCCCTGGACGTGCGCCTGCCTACCGACGGCGACCCGCCGTCGTGGCCGCCGTGTCCTCGGCGCTGGCGAACCGGCACCGGTTGCGCGTGCGGTACGTGACGAGCGCCGACGTCGTCTCCGAACGGGAGATCGACCCCGTCGCGCTGCACACCCAGGACGCGTTCTCCTACCTCCTGGCGTGGTGCCACCGTGCGCAGGGGCAGCGCACGTTCCGCCTCGACCGGCTCCTGGCCGCGACCGAGCTCGACGTGCCCACCACGGACCACGACCTGCCGACCGAGGTCGACTTCACCCCACGGGCGACGCACCGCTGGCCACCATCACGTTCGCGAGCCCGGCCCGCTGGGTCGCCGAGCAGGTCCCGGTGGAGAAGGTCCGCAACCTGCCGGACGGCGCGTTCGAGGTCTCGCTGCGCGTCACCAACCCCGTCTGGTTGCGCCGCCTCCTGCTCGAGCACGCCCGCTTCGTCATCGCGGTCGAGCCCCGGGCGTGGCCGACGACGTCGCGCAGGCCGCGAGCGCCGCCCTGGCCGCGTACGGGGCGGCTCCCGGCGCGACCGAGGGCGGCACGGGTCACGACAGCACGGGCGACCCGGCCGAGCGTCCGGCGAACTAGGCTGGTCGGCATGTGGTTCATCGTCTGGTCGGTCCTGGTCGTCGGCACGCTCGTCGGGGCCTTCTTCCTGGGGCGCGACCTGTGGCGCAAGGCCAAGGCCCTCCTGCGGCAGATGTCGGAGGCGTCGGCGGTGATGGACCGTTTCGCGCAGCGCACCGACGAGCTGACCGCGGCGGCGCAGGCCGCGCAGCCCAGCACCGCGCCCACCCTGTTCGACGACCCGGCGGCGCTGCGCGAGCGCCTGGAGGTCCTGCGCGCCGAGCGGGCAGGACGGCGGGCACAGCGCAGGGCCCGCAACAACGTCACGTGGGACCGCTGGCGTCGGTTCAACGCGTAGGATCGGCGACAACAAGACTCGCGTTCGACTCCAAGGAGCCATCTCATGGGCATGCTGAAGCCCTGGCACATCATCGTTCTTGTCGTCGTCGTCCTGCTCCTGTTCGGGGCGAAGCGACTTCCCGACCTGGCGCGCAGCGTCGGCCAGTCGCTCAAGATCTTCAAGAGCGAGGTCAAGGACCTGCGTGACGACGACAAGCCTGTCGAGCCTGCCGTCAAGGATGACGACACCCCAAGGCCTGACGCGTGACTGGCTCGACCAAGACGGCCGAAGGGCGCATGCCGCTGCGCGAGCACCTGCAGGAGATCCGCAAGCGGCTCTTCCTGGTCTCGTGCGGACTCGTCGCGGGCGCTGTCCTGGGGTGGTTGCTGTACGAGCCGTTGCTCGACGCGCTGCAGGCACCCTGGAGAAGGCCGCTGCGGAGCAGGACAAGATCATCAACCTGAACTTCTCGGGCATGGCGACCGCGCTCGACATGAAGGTCAAGGTCTCCTTGTTCCTCGGCGTGATCGTGTCCTGCCCGTGGTGGCTGTACCAGCTGTGGGCGTTCATCACCCCGGGCTGACCTCCAAGGAGCGCCGGTACGCGTTCGGGTTCCTCGGGGCGTCGGTGCCGTTGTTCCTCGGCGGCGCGTTCCTCGCCTGGTGGGTGCTGCCGCACGCGGTCGACATCCTCGCGAGCTTCGTCCCCGAGGGGCGACGAACTTCACCGACGCGCAGGGGTACCTGAGCTTCGTCATGCGCCTCGTCCTGGCGTTCGGGCTCGCGTTCGTGCTGCCCGTGGTGCTCGTCGCCCTGAACTTCGCCGGCCTGGTCAGTGCGGCAACCCTGATCGGCGGGTGGCGCTGGGCGGTGCTCATCGCGTTCGTGTTCGCCGCCGTCATGACCCCGACCCCGACGCACTGACGATGATCCTCGTGGCGCTGCCCATCTGCCTCCTGTACTTCACGGCGGTGGGCATCTCGTTCCTGCGTGACCGCAGCACCGCGAAGCGTCTCGCTGCCGCGCTCTCCGGTGCCTGAGCCCGCACCTGCCCCGGCCCGCCTCGGCGTCGTCGTCAACCCGACGGCCGGTCGCGGGCGGGCAGGGCGAGGGCGCGCGCGTCCTGACGCTCCTGCGCGAGGCCGGGTACGACGTCCAGGACCTCAGCGCACCCAACGCCCCTCGCGCTCGAGAACGCCCGCGAGGCCGTCGCCGGGACCGGACCCGGCGGCCCCGTCGACGCGCTCGTCGTCGTGGGCGGCGACGGGATGGTCCACCTCGGCGTCAACGCGGTCGCCGGGACCTCCACCCGCTCGGCATCGTGGCCGCAGGGACGGGCAACGACTTCGCGGCCGCTCTCGACCTGCCCGTGCACGACATCCCGTCCGCCGTCGGCCTCCTCACCGGCGCCCTGACCGCCCGCGCCGCCGGGACCGGTGGGACGCGGGTCGTGGACGCCGCGCGCGCCGAACCCTCGACGCCGCCGGGCGCCGTGCCCGGCCGCGAGCGCTGGTTCTGCGGCGTGCTCTCCGCGGGGCTCGACGCCGCCGTCAACGCACGCGCCAACGCCCTGACCTGGCCGCGGGGAGCGCCAAGTACGTGCGCGCCGTCGCGAGCGAGCTCGCGCGGTTCCGACCCTACGGGTACCGCATCACCGCGGACCTCGTCCCGCCCTGCCCGACGGCGCCCCCACCCTTCGTGTGGGAGTCGCCCGGGACGGTGGTCGCCGTCGCCAACGGGCCCCGCATCGGCGGCGGGGTCCACATCGCCCCCGACGCGTCGATCGAGGACGGACTCCTCGACCTCGTCACCGCGGGTCCCTCTCGCGCCTCGGCGCCGCACGCATCTTCCCCGGCATGTACCGCGGCGGGCACGTGCACCACCCGGCCGTCGACGTGCGCCGTGCCCGGTCGGTGACCCTGGAGGCCACCGACGCGGGCGGACCGCCCCGCCCGCGTTCGCCGACGGGGAGCGCATCTGCCTGCTCCCCGTCCGGGTCACCGTCGCGCCCGGGCCCTGATCGTCCTCGACCCGCGAACCCCCACGAGAGCCGGACCCCGACGACCTGATCGCCCGCGCCACCTCGCGGCCCGCCGTCCGCCCCGCAGGTCGGCGGGCGGCGGGCACGGTCACCAGGCGATCACGCCGGCGCTCCCGACGAACCGCCCGGTGGGCTCGTCGTCGGGCACGAGCGCCGCCCCGCCACCACCTCGGCCGCCTCCTCGGCAGAGGTCGGTGCGGCAGCACGGTTGTCCGGTCCGCCGAGGTCGGTCTGCACCCAGCCCGGGCAGACCGAGGTCACCTTGATCGAGGTGTCGGCCAGAGCCTTCGACAGGGCGACCGTCAGTCCGTTGAGCGCGGCCTTCGACATCTGGTACGCAGGGAGGACCATCTGGTAGTAGGCAGACCCGGGTCGCTCTGGTCGGCGAGGGAACCCATGGTGCTCGACACGTTCACGATCCGCCCGGCGACCGACCCCGCAGCAGCGGCAGGAAGCTCCACGTCACCGCGACAGCACCGAAGACGTTGGTCTCGAACGTCCTCCTGACCATCGACGGATCGAGCGGCCGGTCGATGCCCTCGGTCGTCGCCTCGGGCAGGATGCCGGCGTTGTTGACGAGGATGTCGAGACGACCGTAGCGCCGACCGACCTCCGCGGCCGCGCGTGCCACGCACGTCTCGCACGTGACGTCGATCTCGACAGGCTCCGCGTCACAACCGTCGTCGCGCAGGAAGGCAGCCGCTTCCCGTCCCTGCGCCGTGTCTCGTGCTCCCACCAGCACTCTGACGCCCGCTCGGCCCAGGACGCGGGCGGTCGCCAGGCCGAGGCCACGGTTCCCGCCCGTGATCAGGGCGATCCTCGTCGATGCTGGTGCGTAGTCGGTGATGCTCACAGGAGGTCCTCTCGACGGTGACGTGCGGAGTCCGTCAGCACGCTCGACATCCGCACACCAGGCAGACGCCTCACCCGGTCGAGACGTGAGGTTCCACGACCGCGCGGCCCTGCGCGGCGGGCGCCGGTGCGCCGGAGCCGGACCGTAGGCTGAAGCCATGACCGCAGCACCCGCACCGCCGGGACCGACGACACCCAGAGCCCGCGGAGCTGTACGCGGCATCGCGGGCCCTCCAGGCGGCCTCCCGCACCCAGCTCGCCACCTTCCGTGAGGTCGTCGGTTTCGCGTTCGACGACTTCCAGGTCCGCGCCTGCCAGGCCCTCGAGGAGGGCCGCGGCGTCCTCGTCGCAGCCCCACCGGCGCCGGCAAGACCGTCGTGGGGAGTTCGCCGTCCACCTCGCCCTCGCCGGCGGCCGCAAGGCCTTCTACACCACCCCATCAAGGCGCTGTCCAACCAGAAGTACGCCGACCTGGCGCGACGCCACGGCGCCGACCAGGTCGGGCTCCTGACCGGGGACACCTCCATCAACGGCGACGCCCCCATCGTGGTCATGACCACCGAGGTGCTGCGCAACATGCTCTACGCGGGCTCGCGCGCCCTCGACGGGCTCGCGTTCGTCGTCATGGACGAGGTCCACTACCTCGCCGACCGGTTCCGCGGCCCCGTCTGGGAAGAGGTCATCATCCACCTCTCCGACGACGTCCAGCTCGTCTCGCTGTCCGCGACCGTCTCCAACGCCGAGGAGTTCGGCGACTGGCTCGAGATGGTCCGCGGGGACACCGCCGTGATCGTCAGCGAGCGCCGCCCCGTCCCCTGTGGCAGCACGTCCTGGTCGGGTCGCGCCCCGCGGGTCCCGGCCCCGGCGAGGTGCAGCGCCCGGGGACAGGAGCGGACCTCATCGACCTGTACGCGGGGCACGTCGACCCGACCGACCCCGGCGTGAACCCGCCCATCAACCCGGACCTGCTCATGGCGTTCCGCAGCGCCAGCCGCGACACCGGCTACCCGGGCGGGTGGCGGGCGCGCCGGGGACCGCGGCTACCGTGGCCGCGGGGACGCCCCGGGGCCCGGGCGGGTACGGCCAACGCGAAGGGTCGGGCGCCGCACCCGCCGCGCTTCGCCGTCGTGGACGCCCTGGACGCCGACGGGCTGCTGCCCGCGATCTTCTTCATCTTCTCCCGCGCAGGGTGCGAGGCGGCCGTCACACAGTGCCTCGCGGCCGGGCTGCGCCTGACCACCCCGCCCAGGAGGCGGAGATCCGGGCCGTGGTCGAGGAGCGCAGCGCCACGCTGCCCGCCGAGGACCTCGACGTCCTCGGGTACTGGACGTGGAGCGAGTCGCTGGCCCGTGGTGTCGCCGCCCACCATGCCGGGATGCTGCCGATCTTCAAGGAGATCGTCGAGCACCTGTTCAGCAGGGGCCTGGTCAAGGTCGTCTTCGCGACCGAGACGCTCGCGCTCGGCATCAACATGCCCGCCCGCTCGGTCGTGCTCGAGAAGCTCGTCAAGTGGGACGGCACCTCGCACGTCGACATGACACCGGGGAGTACACCCAGCTCACGGGACGGGCAGGACGTCGCGGGATCGACGTCGAGGGCACGCCGTCGTCGTCGACCACCCGGGCTCGACCCCGTCGCCCTGGCGGCCTCGCGTCCAAGCGCCTGTACCCGCTCAAGTCCTCGTTCCGGCCCACCTACAACATGGCCGTCAACCTCGTCGCCCAGGTGGGCCGCGAGCGCGCGCGCGACGTCCTGGAGACCTCGTTCGCCCAGTTCCAGGCGGACCGGGGCGTGGTCGGCCTCGCCAAGCAGGCGCAGGCCCACGCCGAGGCCCTCGAGGGCTACGCACAGGCCATGACGTGCGACCGCGGCGACTTCTCGAGTACGCCCGGCTGCGTCGTGCGATCGCCACCCGGGAGACAGACCTGTCCAAGTCCGCGCAGCGGCCCGGCGCGCGCAGATCGTCACGGACTTCGAGAACCTGCGGACCGGCGACGTCGTCGAGCTGCCCACGGGCGGCGCGCCGGGTACGTCGTCGTGCTCGACCCCGGCCAGGACGGCGGCTTCGACGGGCCGCGGCCCACCGTGCTCACCGAGGACAAGCAGGTCAAGAAGCTCACGGTCGCCGACGCTCCCTCCGGGATCCGCACG
Source organism: Oerskovia sp. M15 (assembly GCA_038070415.1). Classification (GTDB taxonomy): domain Bacteria; phylum Actinomycetota; class Actinomycetes; order Actinomycetales; family Cellulomonadaceae; genus Oerskovia. Next base: position 3,820,789 of record JAMYWF010000001.1, on the reverse strand, counting down.
GTCGGCCGGGTGCGCATCCCCAAGACCTTCAACCCGCGCGTGCCCGCGGCCCGTCGCGACCTGGCCTCCTCGCTGCGCAACGCGCTCGGGGCGTTCGCGGACGTGCCCGGCGCCCCGGCGCACGGCAAGGCCCGCGTGCGGGCCGCGGCCGCGGACGACAAGGAGCTCACGCGCCTGCGGGCGAGCTGCGCGCCCACCCTGCCACGACTGCCCCGACCGCGAGGACCACGCCCGCTGGGCCGAGCGGTGGACCAGCTCAAGAAGGAGCACGACGCCCTGGTGCGCCGTGTCGAGGGACGCACGGGATCGATCGCCCGGGTCTTCGACCGCATCTGCGACATCCTCATGGGACTCGGGTACCTGGAGGTGGACACGCACCCGGCCGGTGGCGGCCCGCTCGAGGACGCCCCGACCCGACGCATGCCGACGGCACCCGCCGCCCGGTCGTGCCCGCCCGGCCGTGGTCCCGCCCCGAGGTCAAGGTGACCGACGCCGGGAACTGGTTGCGCCGCCTGTACGCGGAGAACGACCTGCTCCTCGCGGAGTGCCTGCGCCGCGGCGTCTGGGACGAGCTCGACCCCGCCGGGCTCGCGGCCGTCGTCTCCACCCTGGTGTTCTCCGCCCGGCGCGAGGAGCCGGGGAGCCGTACGTCCCCGGCGGACCCGACGGCAGGCTCGCCCGCGCGCTCGACGGGACGGTCGTCGTGGTCCGAGGTGGACGACCTCGAGGAGGCGCACCACATCGACGCCACCGGCACACTCGACCTGGGGCTCGTCGCGGCCGTCCACCGCTGGGCCAACGGCCGCAGCCTCGACGCCGTCCTGCGCGGCTCCGAGCTCGCCGCCGGGGACTTCGTGCGCTGGTGCAAGCAGATCATCGACGTCCTGGACCAGCTCGCCACCGCGGCGCCCACCCCACGATGCGCACGACCGCGATCCGCGCGATCGAGGCGCTGCGTCGCGGGTGGTGGCCTACTCCAGCGTGTGACCTTCGCGTCACGGGGAGCCCTCACGCCTCCGGCGAGGCACGAAGGGCTCCCCGTGGCCTATCGTGTCGTTTCGTGGCCTCCACCCTGTACCGCAACGGTGTCATTCATTCCTCGACCGACCCTTCGCCGAGGCGATGCTGGTCGACGGCGGGTGATCACCTGGATCGGCGCGAACGACACGGCCGCCGGGCTCGCCGCCCGCGCCGACCGGGTCATCGACCTGGACGGTGCCCTCGTCGCCCCGGGTTCGTCGACTCCCACCTCCACGTCCTGGAGACGGGCCTCGCCCTCGCCGGCGTCGACCTGTCCGCGAGCGCCGGCGTCTCGTCGCTGGCCGCTGCGCTCGACGCGCTGCACGCCGCGGTCGCCCGGCGTCCGGCCGCGGAGGCCGACGAGGTCCTGCTCGCCTTCGGCTGGGACGAGCAGGAGTGGCCCGAGGCCGGGCCCCGACCCGCCACGAGCTGGACGCGGCCTGCGGTGGGGCGCTCGTCTACGCGGCCCGGGTGGACGTGCACTCCGCGGTGGTCTCCACCTCGCTGGCCGAGCGGGCCCGTCTCGACGGGCAGCGGGGTGGACGGACACCGGCTGGGTCACCGAGGACGCGCACCACGGTGCACGCGACGCCGCACGCACTATGAGCAGCGAGCGACGCACGGCCCTGTACCGCACCGCCCTGGACGCGGCCGCACGCCGGGGCATCGTGTCGGTCCACGAGAACAGCGCCCCTCGATCGACACCCGCGACGGCCTGCGTGAGCTCATCGCCCTCACCGCGGACCCGCTGGGCGCCCTCCCGCACCTGGTCGCCTATCGCGGGAGCTGTGCACCACGCCCGACGACGCACGCGCGCTGCTCGCCGACCTGCCCGGGCTCGCGGGCATCGCCGGAGACCTCAACGTCGACGGCTCGCTGGGGTCGCGCACGGCGGCGCTGCGCCACCGGTACGCCGACCTGACGGGCGCCCGGGCGAGGCGGGCCCCGACGGCCGCGGCAACCTGTACCTGAGTGCCGAGCAGATCGCGGCCCACCTGTCGGCCGTCGCCGCGGCCGGGACCCAGGGCGGGTTCCACATCATCGGCGACCGCGCCATGGACGAGTTCCTCGTGGGCCTGCGGGCCGCGGCCGAGTCCGACGGCGCGGGCTCGGTGCGCCGCGCAGCGCACCGCGTCGAGCACGCCCTGTTCGTCGACACCAACGCCCTGTCCACGCTGCTGCTCTTCGGGGTGTCCCTGAGCATCCAGCCGGTCTTCGACTCCGCGTGGGGCGGCCCGGACGGCATGTATGCCTCGCGCCTGGGCCCCACGCGCGTGGCCGGGCTCTCCCCGTTCGCGGACCTCGCCGGGCGGGCGTCCCGCTGGCGTTCGGGTCGGACTCCCCGGTCACGGCCCTGGACCCCTGGTCGGCCGTGCGGGCCGCGATGTCCCACGCCGACCCGGACCAGAGGATCTCCGCGCGGGCCGCCTTCCGGCCCACACCCGCGGCGGCTGGCGCATCGCCGCCTCGACCACACCGGCGCCGCCAGCTGCGCGTCGGGTCCCCGGCCCACCTCGCGGTGTGGCGGGCCGAGCACCTCGCGGTGCAGGGCACCGGCACCTCGGTGTCCTCGTGGAGCACGGACGCCCGCTCCGGGACGCCCTGCTCCCGGACCTCACGGACGACGCGCCCGACCCGACATGCCTGCAGACCGTGCGTGACGGCGTCGTGCTGTACGACACGTTCGACTGAGGTCCACGACGCCCTCGCACGCCTCCGCGGGCTTCCGCCGGGCCGGAGGCCCGCATTCGGATTGACACCACCGTGAGGGCGGGTAAGTTCGGTGACGTGTTCCGGCCATCAGAGCCGCGGGGAGCGGGCCACCATCTCACCGTTCCCACCGTGCTACCTGATGCGCATCGGCTCGACCCGCGCGTTCAGTAGACAACACGTCCTCACCGGTGGCGGTAGGACGTGGTCCGAAGGACGCGCGGGTCGGCCCACATCCACCAGCTGACCTGCCGGTGCGTGGCGTAGTCTGCACGGGTGTCGACCCGTGAGCCGAGCCGCTGGCTGCTGATCCTTCTCGCCGTCGGTGGCGGTCTCCTGACGAACACCGCCTTCCCCGACCGCGGGTGGTGGCCCCTGGCCTTCGTCGGCGTCGCCGCCCTCTTCCTGGCCCTGCGCCGAGACGGCGCCTGGTGGAACGCTCTCGTCGGGTTCGCCTGGGGCTGGCGTTCTTCCTCGCGCACATCCACTGGGCGCAGATCGCGACCGACACGGTGCCGTGGCTCGCCCTGAGCGTCCTGGAGGCCGTGTTCCTCGCCCTGTTCGGCGCGATGTGGACGTGGGTGCGCCGCATCGCGATGGTCGGGCGCAACCGTGCGTGGCAGGTCGTGACGTTCTCGGTCCTCTGGGTCGCGATCGAGCAGTGGCGATCGGAGTTCCCCTTCGGCGGGTTCCCCTGGGGCGGCTCGCGTTCTCCCAGGTCGACTCCCTGCTCGGGCGGACCGCATGGCTCGGCGGGGGCTCCTCGTCTCCCTGCTGACGGCCGCGATCGGCGTCCTCCTGGGCGTCTTCCTCCTGTCGGCGCGCCGCGTCCAGGTGTTCCCGGCGCTCAGCGCCCTCGGCACCGCGGCCGTGCTGCTCGGGGTGGGCCTGGTCGTCCCTCTCGACGTGCGGGCCGAGACCGGCACGCTGACCGTCGGCGCCGTCCAGGGCAACGTCGGCGAGCCGGGCCTCGGGTCCTTCGCCAACCGGGGCGAGGTGCTGACGAACCACGTCGACGGCACCATGGCCCTCCTCGACCAGGTGGAGCCCGGAGAGCTGGACGTGGTCCTGTGGCCGGAGAACGGCTCCGACCTGGACCCGCAGACCAACCCGGACGTCGCGGCCGACATCGACGCGGCCGCGAGCGCCGTCGGGGCCCCGATCCTCGTGGGGGCGCAGGAGTTCCCCGAGACGGGGGCCGGTACAACGTGTCGCTGCTGTGGGCGCCCGGGGAGGGCGTGATCGACCGATACGCCAAGCAGCACCCGCGCCGTTCGGGGAGTACATCCCGTTGCGCAGCTTCGTGCGCCTCTTCTCCGCCCAGGTGGACCGCGTCTCCACGGACATGCTGCCCGGTGACGAGGTCGCCGTGATCGACCTGCCGTCCGATCGGCTGGGTCGGACCGTCCGGCTCGGCACCGTGATCTGCTTCGAGGTCGCCTACGAGGAGCTCGTCCGTGAGGCCGTGACCTCCGGGGCGGAGATCCTGGTCGTCCCGACCAACAACGCGTCGTTCGGGTACAGCGCCGAGTCCACCCAGCAGCTCGCCATGTCGCGGCTGCGGGCCATCGAGACGGGCCGCGCGACGGTGCAGATCTCGACGGTCGGGGTCAGCGGCGTCATCGCCCCCAACGGGGCCCTGCTGCAGAGCACCGAACTCTTCACGGCCGACCAGCTCATCGCGACCCTGCCTCTGCGGGACTCGTTCACCCCGGCCGTGCGCGCCGGATACTGGCCGGGCTGGATCGCGGGCGGCCTCTCGATCCTCCTCGTGGCCGCCGGAGTCGCGGCGCACGCCCGACGCGGCAGGGCCGCGAGCGCGACGTCGTCCCCGAAGCGTCCGGCCGCGAAGAAGGCCGCCCGCCGGTAGGTGGAGCGAGGCTGGGGCGTGTACGCCGCCAGGTCGCTGCCCGACGGCGCCTCGCGCCCGCCGCGAGCGGCTCACCCGGGTGATGCTTGCCATGCGGTCGCCGGCACGACGAAGGGCCCGGAGCTCCGAGGAGTTCCGGGCCCTTCTCACGAGGGGTCAGGCGCTGCGGCGCAGCTTACCGGCGCGCAGCAGGCCGAGGCGCTCGTCGAGCAGCTCCTCGAGCTCCTTGATGGTGCGACGCTCCAGCAGCATGTCCCAGTGGGTACGTGCGGGCTTGCCGCCTTGGGCTCGGGGCGCTCCGCGTCACGCAGGAGGGCCTCCTCGCCGCAACGGCACTCCCAGACCGCCGGCACCTCGGCCTCGGTCGAGAACGGCAGGATGATCGTGTGCCCGTTGGGGCAGTCGTAGTGCGCCTGGAAGCGTGGCGCGAAGTCGACGCCCGCGTCGGACTCCATGCTCTTCGCGCCGATGCTCATTCCACGTAGGGACCGGTCGGCCATGGTGTCCTCCAAGGGTAGCGGCAGGGTTGTCTATGGGGGTCAACGTCCGGCCCGGTGTGAGTGTTCCGAGTCGACGTGAAGGTCCGGTGAACGCAAGAGGCACGCCGAACCGACCCGTCGAGGCTGCCCAGCAGACACTGCGCGTCAGGTAGGACACGCACTCCCGCGAGACCACCGACCAGGTTTCCGGGTTTCGGTGACGGACGCAACTCCACGGGCCGGATCGGGGTGTGACGTTGGTCCAGAACGAGCCCGTAGCGACCCGCCACCGTGCCCGACGGGGCCGGGCGGCGACGCAGCGGGGACCTGAGCCGGGGGTGACACGTGACGACCGACGGGCTATCGGCAGGATCTCCCCGGTGGCGCATGTTCCGTGGCCTGTCCGGATAGTCGCCAATGCCACGATCGCGGTACGGTTCGTCGTGTGAGGCACCAGGGAGACGTCGAGCAGCAGGCGGTCGATCATGGCGACCGTTGAGCCGTACGAGACCACCGCCGGACGGCGCTACATGGTTCGCTACCGGACCCCGAGCGCAAGCAGACCAAGAAGCGCGGATTCAAGACCAAGCGGAGCGCCGAGGCCTTCGCATCCTCGCTCGAGGTGTCCATGCTGCGCGGCGAGTTCATCGACCCCGGTGCGGCCCGCTCGACGGTCCACGAGCTCGGGGAGCCTGGCTCCAACGTCAGACGCACCTCAAGCCGTCGACGGCCCGCGCGATCGAGAGCTCGTGGCGCCTTCACGTCACACCACGCTGGGGAGCGTCCCCGTCTCCGAGATCCGACGCACCGCGGTCCAGGCGTGGGTCTCCGAGCTGAGCGCCCGGTACAGCCCACGACAGTCGCCCGCGCGCACGGCGCCCTCGCCTCGCTGCTCGACGACGCGGTCGACGACCGCCGGATCCTCATCAACCCGGCCCGCGGCGTGAACCTCCCGCGCAAGGTTCGCCGCGAGCACACCTACCTGGACCACCAGCAGGTCGCGGCACTGGCCGCGGCAGCCGGACGGCACGAGACCCTCGTCCTGGTCTTCGCGTACTGCGGCCTGCGCTGGGGCGAGGCCGCCGCCTGCGCGTCCGGGACCTCGACATGCTCCGGCACCGCCTGCGCGTCAACCAGAATGCGGTCGAGGTCGGCTCGGACATCGTCATCGGCACACCCAAGACGCACGAGCGACGCTCCGTGCCGTTTCCGGCGTTCCTCTCGATGCGACTCGCCGCGGCCTGCGCGGGCAAGGGGCGCGACGACGTCGTGTTCCACGGCGACCGCGGCGACTACCTCAAGCGCTCCAAGTCCGGCACGGGATGGTTCTGGCGTGCAGCCCGCGACGCCGGCATCGAGGACCACCTGACCCCGCACGACCTGCGCCACACGGCGGCGAGCCTCGCGGTGTCCGCGGGAGCGAACGTCAAGGCCGTCCAGCGCATGCTGGGACATGCCTCCGCGAGCATGACTCTCGACGTCTACGCCGACCTCTTCGACAACGATCTCGACGGCGTCGCGGTCGCCCTGGAGACCGCGAGACTGCGCGCGGTCTCGTCTGGCTAGTGCCCAGATAGTGCCCACGTGGCGTCTACCGGGTGGCTGTCGGCCTGTCAGAATGGCGGGATTGCAGCGATCTGACGGGGAGGGCTCCTCTACCCCGTGGGTGTGGAACTCACGGGGTTCGCGCATCGAGGGCAAAACGGGCACTGCACGTCGGGCTGCCGGATGCATCGATCACCCGGACGCCGATCCGCGCGCGACGCTCTCAGCGCTTCCTGGCGAAGTCTGTCGACATCAAGAGACCTCGTGAAAGGGGAGCCTCCTGGAGCCGGTCGTTCGCCCGTCCGATCGCGACGGCCGGGCCGGAAGTGATCGACCAACCGGCGACCGGCGCGCAGGAGCAGGCTGGCGCGCGGCGCGTGCCGTGCAACCTCCCGCTGCTCGATAGGGTCGAGCAACAGGGCGTCCGCGCGGAGCGAGGTGCCGACGATCGACGAAGGGGTCACCCGGTGAGCAGCTCGCCAGGTCCGATGGACGTTTCGTTCTCCGCTCCGATCGGCGTGACCGTGCGCGGCGACGTGTGGTCGTGCGTCGAGGTTCCCGACTCGGTCGAGCTGCTGGGAACCGGAAAGGCCGTGCGAATGGTCGCGACGGTGGACGGCCACGACCTGTCGGCCGGACTCATGCCGACCGGGTCCGGCGGCCACATGCTCTCGATCAGCGCAAAGCTCCGCAAGAGGCTCGGGAAGGACATCGGGGACACCGTCACCGTTCACCTTCCGAACGATTGACCTGAGTTCCGGACGATCGTTCCGCGAATGTACCGGTCGCGCGGCACACAATGTGCCGCGCGACCGACAGATGGAAAGGCAGACGGCCTCGGGGATTCAGTGCCAGAAAGTGATCAGGTCGTCGACCAGGGCAGTTCCTTGTTCGTATCCGGCTCGAGCGGCCAGGGGACGGAGCGACAGGTCCATCGCGTTGGCGCCGAACAGGTGCTCGGAACGGTTGTCCGGGAAGATCGTCTCCACCTCGCTGCCCCCGCACCGAGCTCGTCGACCTGCGCGGCGAGCTGTAGACCCCATGCCGGCGGCGTGAGCGACCGACCGCCGAACGGCGACAGCACCAGCACCCGCCCGTACCCCTCAGCGAGGTCGGCGTTCTCGTTGCGCCGGTAGCCGCCGTCGATGTACCAGCGGTCGCCGATCCTGTAGGGGAGGCCGCTCGAACAGCTCGCGGCGACGGCGTCCGCCAGGTCGACCCCGCTGAGGTGGTCGAACACGACCGGTTCACCGGTCTCGGCATCGACGGCCGTGATGAACACCGGTCGCTGCGGCCACTGCTCACCGGGCAGTCGAGAGGCGACGGTGGTACGCCACCGTGCCTGCCAGGATCCGTCCGATGCGGCCTCCCGATCGAGGGCGGCCGCGCCCATCCTGCGGCGCATGTCCGCCGCATCCTCGGCGGACGCGATGATCGCACGCATCCGGTCCAGGTGGTCGACGACCGGTCGGGTCGACGCGTTTCCTCGGGAGGAGCCGCCCGCGATCGGTCGCTGGGGACAGCGGCAAGGATCGCAGCCAGCAGGTCGCTCGGAGTCGCACCGGCCAGCTGTGCAGCAGCGGTCGAGCCGCCGACGTCCCGACGGTCAGGTCGGCTGCGGTCACGTCCAGCCCGGCATCGAACAGGCCGGCGACGACGCCGATCAGCCAGGCGTTGCCTGTCGATCCGCCACCGCCGAGAACCACCGCTCGTTCGCCGACAGGGCGTAGCTGCGTCGGCGTGTCGACCTGCGGCTGAGAGGAGTCGTCCCGCGGCGGCCAGAGGCCGTCGTCGAGGGGAGCGCAGAGGTGAAAAGGATGAGTTGTTCATGGGAGTCGCCTTTCGCGAAGTGCCTGGCGAGCGCTCCCGATGGCGACTAGCTCAGTCGCGCGATCGTGGACTGCGGGGAGCGCCCGGTGCGGATACTGCGTTCACGGGTCTCACCTCCTTCTCACGGGTCACGATCACCGTGACGCTAGCACACCGCCGAGAGATGCCGCGTTCGACAATCCGTCTTCGCCGTCGACCGCGCCGTCGTCGAACACCCTCGTCAAAGAAGGCGTCCATTTCTTCGACATTCGGTGATCAGCACCCTGGGGCGTCGGGGAAGCTGCGCGTCGGGCTGCCGGGATCGTTTGCCGCGCCTTCTTCCCAGAGTCATGAATCGGTCCGGAAATGTGCACGACACGGTGTCGCCTTGCTGGAGTGACCCCTGAAGGGCCCGGCACACAGAGATCGAGCAGATCTGGAGAAGCGGCTCGCGCGGGCTCTCAGTAACGTCGTTCCTGACGACAGACCCACCGAGAAGAGGAACCACGATGACCAGCACCACGAAGTCGACGAAGACCGGCAAGGCCTACGAGGGGTTCTCGGCAGAGGAACGCGCCGCGATGAAGGAGCGCGCCAAGGAGCTCAAGGCGTCCACGAACCGGGCCGAGGCGGAGAAGGCCCAGCTCGAGAAGATCGCCGAGCTGTCGGAGCCGGACCGCTCGATGGCCTCACGCATCCACGAGATCGTGACGGAGCACGCGCCGCAGCTCGCGCCGAAGACCTGGTACGGGATGCCCGGCTGGGCCAAGGACGGCAAGATCCTCTGCTTCTTCCAGCCCGCGGAGAAGTTCGGCGCTCGCTACCCGACCTTCGGGTTCAACGACGTGGCCCAGCTCGACGACGGCACCCTGTGGCCCGTCGCGTACGCCCTCACGGAGCTGACGACCAAGAACGAGGCGACGATCGCGGAGCTCGTGAAGCGGGCTGCCGGCTGACCTGCAGCAGGGAGTCGTCAAGGCGCATCCTCGCAGATCACGAGCGCCAGAAAGCGTCCCTGACCTGCGAGGATGCGGTGTGCGCGCAGGTGACCCCGGGGAGTGGTGAACACGATATGCCCGGGCCACGGCATGCCATCTCGTCTCCTCTCGGTCTGGCAGGATGACCGGCATGCCCCTCGACATCCTTCTGGTCGCCGTCTCGCAGAAGGGTACGAGCTCTCGCCACCGCTCCCTGAAGACGCTGGCCGCGGCCTGCGACACCGATGACGAGCTCGTCCGACGGTGCGCAGCAGGCGGACGACCTATGCTGGCCAAGATCACCCCGTACCGGGACCTCATGCTGACGTCGTCGGAGATGGAGCAGCTCGTCGCTGAGCTGCGTTCTCTCGACGTCAGTGCGTCCGGTTCTGCGGTACGCATCGTCGACGAGGTCGTCGCGCTTGCCGAGCGTTGTGCCGCCGACGCGACCACGGAGCTGCACTTTATCTGCGACTAGCGGACCGATGCGCAGATCGGCGCAACGGCGCCGCTTCTGAGCTCGTTCACGCAACGCCGATAATGTACATTATGTCATTACGACCGAATCAGCCACACCCTCTCGAGCCCCGAGGCCATCGAGGGCGACCCCGCCATCGGCGCGACCGGAGGGCCGCTCGACGAGTTGCTGTGCCGTGCATCAAGCCCGCCACCACGGGCTCCCTCTTTCACAGGGGCACCAGCCTGCGGCGCCCGACGAGGCTGGAGTCGGCGATGAGCTCAGGACCGTTCGGGGCCGCGAACCGTGAGGCGGCGACCGCCGTCGTACCTACGGGTTCGACCAGAAGCTCTGTGTCGCCGCTCGTACGCTCGTCAGCGGGCCAGATGGGGCGCGCCGCCTTGTGGCGATCCTCCTGGCCGCCACGGTGACCGTCGCCACGCTCACGGCGATTCTCACCACAGTCGTCGTCATCCTCTCGGCGCCGTGGTGGATCTATCGGCTGTGGCTTGCCCCGGCGCACGACCGGTCCCCTCGGGAGCGAAATCTCTCCCGAGGCACCTCCCGGGCGGCACGGCCACCCGGGCCCGGTGGCGCCGTCGGGACGTTGATGCACCAAGCGGGCCCATCACCCCCATCCACGGGGACCCTCCCTGCTGTAGTCTCGTTGAAGTGGACATATAAGATAAACCATTGTGTTTGTCGCAACACCGTTCTCTGAGATCGCCGCCACAGCACCAGTCTCCTCCGCCCGTGTCAGTGGCGCCCCTATGCTCCGGATGTCCGATGCCATCCCGTCCCCAGGAGCCGTTCGGTGGTCGCACCTCCCCGCCTGCGTCGGGTTACCGTCGCCGAGGCCGTCGCCACGTATCTCTCCTCGGTGTCCGGGGAGACCGTCAGGGTGTCCTCTCCCCACGACCCAGCGCAACTACGAGCGCGACCTGCGAGAGCTCGCCTCGCTCGCCGCCCCGAGACGGTCCTCGACGACATCACGGGCGACGACATCGACGACTTCCTCCTCCGCTACCAGATCACTCCGGACGGTCGCTACGTCGACCCGCGGACCAAGCCGGACGGGCCCGGACGATCCGCTGCGACCGTGAACCGGTTCCGACAGTCGATCTCCCGCTTCTTCACCCACGCCGCTCGCGACGGGTGGGTCCAGGCGGACCCGATGCAGTGGGCCGCTCCCCGCCAGGCTCCGCGGTGGCCTCCGCGTCGCCCGGACGGCGCTGTCCGCGACGGCAGCCCAGGCGTTGCTCGTGACGGCGAGCACCAGGCCGCGGCTGACTGCCACGGTGGAGTCACCTGACGCCCGGACCGAGCCCTCGCGGCCTCGCAGCGACCATGACCTCGCGTTGCGGGACCGTCTCATCATCGCGCTCCTGCTCATCCTCGGACCCCGAGTCTCGGAGGTCGCCCGTGCGGACGTCGACGACTTCGTCCGTGAACCGGACCAGACCCGGTGGCGGATCACGGGAAAGGGCGGCAACGTCCGCACAGTCAGCCTGTCCGAGCCGCTGTCGCGGGCGCTCGAGGAGTACCTCGTCGGCCTGCGCCCCCAGCTGCTCGCTCGGCGACCCGGCGACCCCGAGGCGGCCCGCGCCCTCCTGCTCACCTGGCGCGGTCGAAGGATCGACGCCCAGGCGATCCGTGGTCTCCTGAACCGGTGCATCGCGCGCATGCCCGAGGAGTACCGCCGTGCTGCGACGCCGCACGCCCTGCGCCACACGACCGCGACCCTCCTCGTCGCGCAGGGTGGGACGTCAAGGTCATCGCCGAGCTGCTCGGACACGCCTCGATCGCGACGACTGGCGTCTATCTCGACCGGATCGAGGGCGAGCTCGCGGCCGCGATCCGGTCCCATCCCTTGTCGACCGGGCTGCCGGCTGAGATGGGGAGCGAGTCCCCGCCTGAAACGGACATAGCGGGAGAAGTGGAACGGGCGAGGCGCTGAACGCGGCCGGGCCACGACCGTCCCGAACAACGTCACCCCTTTCTCCGGGTGCTCTCGACGTCCTGAGGCTACGGTGAGCAGGTGCGCTCCTCGAAGACCTCTCCCGTCCAGCTCGCCCGAACGGTGATGGCCCGCGCGGCAGTCCTCGCGGTCGCGGTCCCCATGACAGTGGCCACCGGGCTCATGATCGCCGACGCGATCCGCAAGCGCCGCGTCACGGACCCCAGCCGGTTCCCCGCTCGGCGCCTGCGGAAGGGCGGATCGGCGAGACGTCGACCACGATCTTCACCTACGGCGACGACCTCTACCGCGAGATGCTTGCCGCCATCCGCGGGGCAAGGCGTCGCATCATGCTCGAGACGTACATCTGGAAGGGTGACCAGCTCGGTCAGGAGTTCAAGGACGCCCTGATCGAGGCCTCCGAACGTGGCGTCGAGGTCTTCGTGATCTACGACGGCTTTGCGAACCTCGTGGTTCCCCGCGAGTTCCTGATGTTCCCTCGCCCATCCACGTCATCAGGTACCCGGTCTTCCGCCCGGGAGTCCTGGTGCTCAACGTCCGCAAGTCCGGGCGAGACCACCGCAAGCTCCTTGTCGTCGACGACGAGATCGGGTTCGTGGGCGGGTACAACATCGGCGCGATGTACGCGACGCAGTGGCGCGACACACACATCCGACTCGACGGACCGTCCTCCTGGGAGCTGCGCAACGCGTTCGTCGACTTCTGGAACTCGAACCGGAAGCCGGACCAGCCGGCCCTTGAGGACCCGGGGTCTCGTCTGTGGCTTCCCGAGCTCCGCGCGGCGCGCAATGCGCCGGCGCAGCTGGTGTTCCCGATCCGCGGCATCTACCTGGACGCGATCGACCGAGCCTCGGACCACATCTACATCACCCAGGCCTATTTCATCCCCGACCGAGAGATCCTCGACGCCCTGCTCATGGCCTCCCGCCGTGGTGTGGACGTCAAGGTCCTCGTACCCGAGCGATCCAACCACGTCGTCGCGGACTGGCTCTCCCGCGGGCTGTACACGACGCTGCTCCGCGGCGGTGTGACGATCTGGCTCTACAAGGACGCGATGGTGCACGCCAAGACGGCCACGATCGACGGACAGTGGACGACGATCGGCACCGCAAACATCGACCGCCTCAGCCTGACGGGCAACTACGAGGTCAACCTGGAGATCGTCGACGCCGGCATCGCCGACCAGATGGAGAAGGTCTTCGACGTCGACCTCAGCAACTGCCGTGAGCTGACCCTGACCGAGTGGTCGGGCCGGTCGCTCGCCGCGAAGTTCGGTGAGGTCGCGCTCACTCCGCTCCGGCCGCTGCTGTAGCGACGCAGTTCCGAGGAGGCTCCCTCCCCGCGAGGGACGCGGTGGTCAGCCCCGGCGAGGACCGTCGTCGGCCGACCAGCAGGAGTACGCCTACTCCCTTGCTGCGTCGGCAGCCTCCTCCTCGGGGCGCGGCGGGATGGTCTCGTCGAACTCGATGACGGGCACCTCGTCGAACTCCGGGTGCTCTCGCAGGAGCTCGTGCGCCACGTCCTCCGGATCGCGAGGGGACTGCTTCTCGGTCATGACTGACTCCTCGGGGTGACGTCGAGGTGCTGCCGCACCTCGAGCGGGCGGTAGTCGTAGGTCCCGCCGGTCCGGCCCGCACCGAACAGGCGGTGGACCAGGCCGAGCCCTGCGGGCGAGAGGATCGCGTCGTGGATCGGCACCACGGTCCACGGGTCCAGGGACCGGACGAAGTCGATGCCCTCCGACACCTTCATCCACGGCGCGGCTACGGGCGCCAGGAGCACGTCGAGACGTCGGTCCGTCAGGGGCGGGCTGAGCGAGTCGCCCGGGTGGTAGATGCTCGCCCCGTCGGCCGACATCAGGTAGGTGACGTTCGCGACCCGCGGGATGTCCGGGTGGATCACCTCGTGCTGCCCTCCCCGACGAGCACGGAGAACGAGCCGAGCGTGAGCGTGTCGCCAGGTTCGACGACCCGAAGCCTGTCGGTGTCGGGCGACTCTCCCAGACGGTCGATTGCCGCCTGCGGACCGATCACCGCGAGGTCTGGCAGCACCTCGAGCGCTTTGCGGACAGCCGCGACGTCGAGATGGTCGGGGTGCGCGTGGGTGATCAGGAGCGTGCCGGGGTCCACGAGTGCCGACGCAGTGTCGGAATAGGTCCCGGGTCGAGAGTGAGAGTGGTTCCTGCGTGGGTGAGGGCGACGCATGAGTGCCCGTGGAACGTGAGACGCATGGACTTCCTTCGGTCGGTGCGTGCTGGTGGTCGGTCGTGGTTCCAGTGTGCCGCGTGACCGCCGAGGCGTCGCGGGTGGTCGCCGACGACGATTCCGTGAGAGGGCGGGCTGCTCGCTCCCGGCTCCGTCCCCGTCGATCAGGCGACGACCAGGACCAGGTCCCCGCCTTCGAGCTGCTGGACGGCACCGATCGCGACGCGCTGCACCGTGCCTGCGACGGGTGTGGTGATCGCGGCTTCCATCTTCATGGCCTCGACCGTGGCGACGGTCTGGCCGCCTCCACGATCTCGCCCTCCTGGACCACGGGTGTCACCGCGCCGGCGAACGGGGCGGCGATCTGGCCGGGCGCCCGGGGTCTGCCTTCTCGGCGAGAGCCGCGTCGACCTCGATCGAGCGGTCGCGTACCTGGAGGGACGCAGCTGCCCGTTGAGGGTGAACATGACCGTGCGTCGGCCCCGTTCGTCAGGTTCGCCCACGGCTTCCAGGCCCACGAGGAGCTTGACGCCCCGTCCCAGGGAGACCTCGACCTCCTCGCCGGGGTCAGCCCGTAGAGGTAGGCCTGCGTGCCGAGCACGGACACGTCTCCGAAGGTGGCGCGCGAGGTCTCGTATTCCTTGGTCGGGCCCGCGAACAGCAGGTGGTTGAGGCGGTTGCGGCGTGCGGCCGGGTCGCCGTCGAGGTCCGCCTGGTCCTCGGCGGTCAGGGGCGTGATGGCGTTGCGCACCACGCGGCCCGCGAGGGCCTTGCTGCGGAAGGGCTCGGGCCAGCCGCCGGGCGGGTCTCCGAGCTCACCACCGAGGAACGCGATGACCGAGTCCGGGATGTCGTAGTCCTGGGGTGTTCCGCGAAGTCGGCGGGGTCGGCACCACGGGCGACGAGCTGGAGCGCCAGGTCACCGACGACCTTGGAGGACGGGGTGACCTTGACCAGGCGCCCGAGGATGCGGTCGGCGGCCGCGTACGTGGCCTCGATCTGCTCGAACCGGTCCCCGAGTCCCAGCGCGATGGCCTGCTGGCGAAGGTTGGAGAGCTGCCCCGGGGATCTCGTGCTCGTAGACGCGTCCGGTGGGGCTCGAGAGACCGGACTCGAACGGTGCGTACAGGCGGCGCACGGCCTCCCAGTAGGGCTCCAGGTCGCACACGGCGCGCAGCGAGATGCCGGTGTCGCGCTCGGTGTGCTCGAGGCCCGCGACGAGAGCGGACATCGAGGGTTGGCTCGTGGTGCCGGCCATCGCCGCGCTCGCGACGTCCACCGCGTCGACTCCTGCGGCGACGGCCGCCATGAGGTCGCCATCTGCCCGCCCGAGGTGTCGTGGGTGTGCAGGTGCACGGGCAGGTCGAAGCGCTCGCGGAGTGCCGAGACGAGACGGGCGGCCGCGGCGGGTCGCAGCAGGCGGCCATGTCCTTGATCGCGAGGACATGGGCCCCGGCGTCGACGATGCGGTCGGCGAGCTCCAGGTAGTAGTCGAGGGTGTAGAGCGACTCGGCCGGGTCGAGCAGGTTGCCGGTGTAGCAGAGGGCGACCTCCGCCACGGCGGTCCCCGTCGCACGCACGGCGTCGATCGCGGGCCGCATCTGCTCGACGTCGTTGAGGGCGTCGAAGATCCGGAAGATGTCGACGCCGGTGGCCGCGGCTTCACGGACGAACGCCTCGGTGACCTCGGTGGGGTACGGCGTGTAGCCCACCGTGTTCCGGCCGCGCAGCAGCATCTGCAGTGCGACGTTGGGCATGGCCTCGCGCAGTGCGGCCAGCCGCGCCACGGGTCCTCGCCCAGGAAGCGCAGCGCGACGTCGTACGTCGCACCTCCCCAGGCCTCGACCGACAGGAGCTGCGGTGTCAGGCGAGCGACGTACGGGCGACCGTGACCAGGTCGTGCGTGCGGACCCGGGTGGCGAGCAGGGACTGGTGCGCGTCGCGGAACGTGGTGTCGGTGACCTTGACCGCGGTCTCGGCGCGCAGCGCCGGGCGAAGCCCTCGGGCCCCAGCTCGAGAAGCTGCTGGCGGCTGCCGGGCACCGGAGCGACAGACAGGTCCACGGCAGGGAGCTTGGCGGCAGGGTCGATCCCGCCGTCGCTCACCCCGTGGGGCGGTTGACCGTCACGTCACCGAGGTAGCTCAGCAGCTTGGTGCCGCGGTCCGCGCTCTCGCGGGCGGCGAGGAGCTCAGGGCGTTCGCCGATGAAGGCGGTCGACAGGTTCCCGGCGATGAACTCCGCGTCCGAGAGGACCGCCTGGAGGAACGGGATGTTGGTCCGGATGCCGCGGATGCGGAACTCCGCGAGGGCACGCCGCGCGCGCACTGCGGTCGGGTAGTCCCGGCCGCGGCAGGTGAGCTTGACGAGCATCGAGTCGAAGTGCCCGGAGATCTCCGAGCCGGCAGTCGCGGTCGCCCCGTCGAGGCGTACTCCGGCGCCGCCCGGGGACCGGTAGGCGACGATGCGGCCCGTGTCGGGACGGAACCCGTTCGCCGGGTCCTCCGTGGTGATGCGAGTCTGCAGTGCCGCGCCGTTGACGTGCACGTCCTCCTGGCGGATGCCCAGGTCCTCGAGGGTCTCCCCGCCGCGATGCGCATCTGCGAGGAGACCAGGTCGATGTCGGTGACCTCTTCGGTCACGGTGTGCTCCACCTGGATGCGCGGGTTCATCTCGATGAACACGTGCTGCCCCGCACGCTCCCCACGGTGTCGAGGAGGAACTCCACGGTCCCGGCGTTCTGGTACCCGATGGAGCGGGCGAACTTCACCGCGTCGGCGCACAACGCCTCACGGACCGCCGGGTCCAGGTTCGGTGCCGGCGCGATCTCGATGACCTTCTGGTGGCGACGCTGCACCGAGCAGTCGCGCTCGTACAGGTGGACCACGTTGCCCTGGCCGTCCGCGAGGATCTGCACCTCGATGTGGCGCGGGCGCAGCACTGCCTGCTCGAGGAACATGGTGGGGTCCCCGAACGCGCCGTCGGCCTCGCGCATCGCTGCGGCCAGCGCCTCGGAAGGTCCTCGCGCCGGTCGACGCGCCGCAT
Source organism: Oerskovia sp. M15 (assembly GCA_038070415.1). GTDB lineage: Bacteria > Actinomycetota > Actinomycetes > Actinomycetales > Cellulomonadaceae > Oerskovia. Next base: position 3,803,697 of record JAMYWF010000001.1, on the reverse strand, counting down.
CCCGCGACCGCCGCCGCCTGCGACGGCCTTGGCGAAGATCGGGAACCCGATCTCGTCCGCTGCGGCGATGAGCTCGTCGATGTCCGCAGAGGGTTCGCTCGAGGCCAGGACCGGGATCCCTGCCTGCCGGGCGGCCTTCAGTGCCCGGACCTTGTTGCCGGCCAGCTCCAGGACTTCCGGGGCGGTCCCACGAACGTGATGCCTGCCTCCTGGCACGCTCGTGCGAGGTCCGGGTTCTCCGACAGGAAGCCGTAGCCCGGGTAGATCGCATCGGCGCCCGCGTCCTGGCTACCCGCACGATCTCCTCGATGTCGAGGTACGCCCGCACGGGTGGCCCTCTTCGCCGATCCGGTAGGCCTCGTCTGCCTTCAGGCGGTGCTCGGAGTTTCGATCCTCGTAGGGGAAGACGGCCACCGTCCGGGAGCCGAGCTCGTACGCCGCGCGGAACGCCCGTACGGCGATCTCTGCGCGGTTGGCGACCAGAACCTTCGAGAACACCAAGTACCCCATCCGTCATCGTGGGTCGAGCCGCGGGCCACCACGAGAGGAGGTCAGCGCGCTCGCTCGTCACGGGCACACCGCGGCTCCTGCCGGGCGCGCCCACAGGCGATCCTCCCACGGCTGCGCGACAGCCTCGGCACCGGAGGCGCGCGGGGCGGAAGGACTCAGCCCCGCGGACTCGGAATCTTGCGGCGACCGAGGTGGCGAGGGGTGACTGGTTCAGCCGGCTGTGCGGGCCCGACGGCGGAGCGCCAGCTCGTCCTGCGTCGGCCCCTTGGTGCTTCCTCTCCGTCCGCGAGGGACTCGGTGGGCATCTCGCTGAGGGTTCCTTCGACCTCACGCCAGACCCGACCGACCGCGATGCCGAAGACGCCCTGGCCGCCCTGGACCAGGTCGACGACCTCGTCCGGCGACGTGCACTCGTACACGCTCGCCCCGTCGCTCATCAACGTGATCTGCGCCAGGTCGTCCACTCCGCGCTCGCGCAGGTGCTCGACGGCCGTGCGGATCTGCTGCAGGGACACCCCGGTGTCCAGGAGTCGCTTGACGATCTTCAGGACCAGGATGTCGCGGAAGCCGTAGAGGCGGTGCGTCCCCGAACCGGACGCGGACCGAACGGTGGGTTCGACCAGTCCCGTCCGAGCCCAGTAGTCCAGCTGGCGATAGGTGATGCCCGCTACCCTGCAGGCCGTTGGCCCACGGTAGCCGGTGCTCGTGTCGTGCTCCGTGATGTCCTCGCCGAACAGCAGGCCCTGTGCCGCATGGGGAACGTGAGCGCCCGGCTCCGCACTGGCTCCGCCGCTGCTGTTCACTGTGCCTCCAAAGGTGATGTGGACTCCACGCTAGGCCCGCCATCGGGGACCGTCAACGACTGACCCTCGGAACGCAGCGCGTGTCGCGGGTCCTACCCGGTGTCTCCGTGCCGGTGACGACCGGGTGAGCGCACTCTGCGCTCAGGTAAGGCTTCAGGTCGTGAATTATCCGAATAGACCATTTTGTCTCAAGTAGAACCTGGCCTTAACTGTCCATTTCAGGGCCTTCGGGCGTTTCGTCAGCATCCGGCGAACCGAAGTCCTCCGGGGTCACGTGGTCGAGGAAGACCGGAACTTCTCCATCTCCCGCTGCTGGTCCACGTCGACCACCTCGACCCCGACCATTGCCACGATCTCCGCTGAGCACAGGACAGGACTCCCGGTACGAACCGCCACCGCGATGGCGTCCGACGCCCGGGCGTCGACGCGGACGCCTGTACCCAGCACCATCTCGGCGAAGAAGATCCCGTCGTCCAGCGCCACGATCTCCACGCGTTCGAGCCCGACATGGAGGGCATCGAGGACATCACGCAGGAGGTCGTGCGTCATCGGTCGCGGCGCGGTCAGGTGCGCCTGCGCCATCGCGATCGCGCTCGCCTCGCGGGGTCCGATGATGATCGGTACCACCAGCTCCGCCGCGGCGTCCAGGAGCAGGACGACGATCTCCTGCCCCATCCCCTGCTGCTGGCGCACGCCGAGGACCTCCACCGGGACCATCGGGACCTTGTCGCTCACCTGACCACCGTACGACGCGCGCCGCCGACCGACAGGGTGAGCGCAGATGACGTCGTCGTTCCGACCACGAAGCACACCCACAGGCACGCCGACCTCACGAGAATCAGCTCGTGAGGTCGCCCACGCCCTGGCGGACCCAGACGGTGTGCAGCTTGGCGAACAGCTCGCCCACCTCGCCGGCGAGTGCTCCCGCATGAGCGCGGGCCGAGGCGCTCTGCTGGCTGCGCCACGGGGCCACGACCTGCTCGACCAGGCCGACGTGCCGATCGGCCGACGTGCGCAGCAGGCGCAGGTGACGGGGCTCGATACCGTACTCGGACAGCGCCGCCGCGATCCGGACGACCTCGAGCGACCAGGCGTCGAGCTGCCCTCCGGGGCCTGACGGAGCACCCCGCCGTGATGAGGCCCTCGACGAGCGAGACGTCCACCTCCGCGGCGGTGGCCAACGAACCGACGGTGTACTTCTGTCGCACCACCGCCCGCTCGGGTTCGCCGCCGCTCGTCGCCAGGCGAGGCGCCGGGTTCTCCACGACGTCACCCGCGTCGAGAGCCGCCAGGTTCTCCTTGATCACCTTGAGCGGAAGATAGTGGTCGCGCTGCTCGACCAGGACGTAGCGGAGTCGCTCGACGTCCGCCGGGCTGTACTGCCGGTAACCCGACGGCGTGCGCTCGGGGTCGATCAGTCCTTGGTCCTCGAGGAAGCGCAGCTTCGAGTGGCTGACGCCGGGAACTCGGTGCGCAGCGCCCGCAGGACGTCCGAGATGCGCATCGTGGCGCGTCGGGAGATGCCCTGGGGCCATGCCTCGTCGGTCTCCTCGACCCCGGGGCCGGTCGGGACCTGGGCGGCATGCGCACCAGTCCCGGCGAACCGCGCCTCGAGTCCCCACGGGGAGAGTGCCGGCTGGTTCACGGGTGCTCTGCCGCGCCTTCCACCGCGCCCGCGTTCTGCTCCAGCACCGGGCTGGTGTAGAACGTGAGACGGTACTTGCCGATCTGGACCTCGTCACCCGTGACGAGACCGACGGCGTCGACCCTGTTGCGGTTCACGTAGGTACCGTTCAGCGAGCCGATGTCGCGCACGACGAACTGCCCGCCCTCGCGCACGAACTCCGCGTGCTTGCGGGACACGGTGACGTCGTCGAGGAAGATGTCGGCGTGCTCGCTGCGCCCCGCTACGGTCCGATCAGCATCCAGCAGGAAGCGCGACCCGACCGCCGGGCCCCGCTGCATGACGAGCAGCGCGGAGTGGCGAGGAGGGCCGAGATGGCGGTCTGCTCCTCGGCGGTGAGCCCGCCCGGCTGCGCACCGTCATCGATCGGGAGCTCGATCCGTCCGAACGTGACGGTCGTATCGCTGCCTCCCCGACGTGGCTCTGCAGATTCACCTGGAGTGGTCATCTCGCCTCCTCGGGAGTATTGACGCATTCAGAACGAAATGTCCTTGGGCGGAAAGGTACTACACCGGTCGACGTCCCCGTGGGTGTGCGGGGAGGTGCGGAGATACCCGTCCAACCCGACCAACCTACCCCGGCCAGAGGGTCCGAGAAAGAATCGCTGCACGTCAGGAGGTCGATCGCCCGTCAGCTGCCGTCCTCGGCCGGAGCCGGGACGGCGAACTCCGGCGCCTGCGGCTCGCGCGTCGCGGTGATGCTCACCACGTCCTCCTGGCTGATGGACGTCACTGCGCCGTCGGTACGGACCGTGGCCATCGCTCCGCCGGGCATCTCGAGCGCCGTCTCGAGCGTCGACGGGTCGCCGATCACGGTCCACCGGTAGGGCGACGAGGTCTTCTGGCCGTCGACCACGACGCCGCCGTCGGTGTCCTCGAAGTAGCTGCTCGTGACCAGGCGTACCCCGTTGACCTCGATGACCTCCGCCCCGGCGTTGCGCACCTCCTCCAGGATGTTGAAGAGCTTGCTTGCCCGGATGCGCTGGTCGGTCTCCGTGATCGTCAGCTGGATCCCCGGCCCCTCGGCAGGCAGACGCCCGGAGAGGATGCCCTGGGACTCGGACTGCTGCTGCGCCAGCTCGAGGGCTGCCCGCTGCTGGCCCGTACCCGACTTGAGCTCGTCACGCGTCGACTGGAGGCTCGCGACGCGTGACTCCAGCTCGTTGGCCCGCTGAGTCACGTCGTCGAGGAGACGCACCAGGTCGCTCTGGCGCAGCGAGGAGAGCTGCTGCTCCTGCGTCTGGCTCACCTGGACGGCGAGCGCGAAGCCCAGCAGGGCGCAGAGGAGTCCGGCAAGCAGCGTGGAACGGGTGACCTGGGGCGCATCGCCTTCCCAGCTTCGCCCACCCGCTCGTCGCGGAGGCTGCGGCGTCCTTGGTCGGTGAGGGCTTCGCGGGCGTCGGTCCGGACGCACCGTGGCGACCGTGCGTCGTCGAGCCCTCTGCGCCCGGCTCCCCGCGGCCTGCCCGACGACGTCACGCCCGGCCCCGGCGTCGGCCGGGTCCGCGGGCGGCGCCGCGGGCGCGCGGGGCCTCGACGGGCTCCTCCTCGTGAACGTCGTCCACCGCTGGAACGGACGGATGCATCGCCCCAGGAGCGGCTCGGTCTCCTCGGTCGTGCGGACGGACTCCGTGTCGTCGACGGGCGCCGTGTCGTCGACGGGGCCGGACGACCGTCGACCTGGTCCGCCCCGGCAGCGGGCTCGACGGGGACCACGACGAGCTCCTCGACCTCGGACGTCGTCGACTCCTGCTCGGGGCGAGGTTCCTCGGCCTCTGGGGCGGGTGTGTCGTCGGTGGGGACGGGCACCTCGTCGTCGGCGGGTGTCACGTGCTCGCCGGCAGGATTCGTTCCCTGGTCGACTGCTTCCTCGTCCGCCGGCCGTTCCGGATCCTGCGGAGCCTGCTCGTCCTGCGGGGTGGGGTTGTTCGCCATCGCGGGGCCTACGCCTTGAACAGGTGCCGACGGATCGCGGCGGCGTTGGAGAAGATCCGGATGCCGAGGACGACCACGACCCCGGTCGAGAGCTGCGTGCCCACGCCGAGCTGGTCTCCGAGGAAGACGATGAGCGCGGCGACGACGACGTTCGAGAGGAACGAGACGAGGAAGACCTTGTCGTCGAACAGCCCGTCGAGCATGGCGCGCAGGCCGCCGAAGAGCGCATCGAGGGCTGCGACCACCGCGATGGGCAGATAAGGCTGCAGCGCCACGGGCACGGTGGGCTGGAGCACGAGCCCCGCCACGACGCCCAGGACCAGTCCGACGACTGCGATCATTCCGTGCTCTCCTGCCCTGCGAGTGAGGTGTCGACGCCATCGGGCCCGCTCGTCGAGGTGGAACCCTGCGGCCCCTCCCCGTCGAGCCGTCCGGTCCGCTCGGCGCCGAGGGCTCGTCGCCCCGACTGCCGTGGAGTCTACGGCGTGCGCGTAGTACAGACGTTGCGTCCCGTTCCCCGGGAGCGAGAGCTTGCTCTGCGCGATGCGGCTGTGCTGGATGCCGTACGTCGAGCTGATGGTGTTCAGGTAGTCCGGCGCCGCGGAACGGGCGAACTCGGTCTCGAGGGAGTCGGGATCGCCGATCGCCTCGACCTGGTATGGCCCGATCAGCGGCTGCAGGTCCACGAGGATCGCCTCGCCGGCGCTGCGGACCGCGCTGAGGGGTCAGGCGTTGACCGTTGATCGCGATCGCCTCCGCGCCGGAGGCCCACAGCGAGTTGACGACCCGCTGAAGATCCATGTCCTGGACCTTCTTCTCGAACGCCCCGGGATCGCCGAGGCCCGTCGGGGCGTCCTTGAGCGTGATCACGAGCCCCGGGCCCGTCACAGCGATCGAGCCGTTCGCGACGCCGTCGATCCTGAGGGACTCCAGGAGCGCGGGGTCGACGTCGGCCAGCGCCTCGGTCTGCAGCGCCTCGGTCTCCTCGCTGAGCGCCGTGGCCCGGGCGGCGAGGTCGTCGACGTCATCCCCGCGGCTCGTGATCTCGTCCTCGAGGACCCGGCGCGCCACGATGGCCGACCCTGGGGCGCCCGGAGATCGACCGTGGCCGTGCTCGTCACGAAGCCCAGCAGGATGCCGAGCACGGCCACGACGATCCAGGTCCCTGGTCCTCGCGTCTGCTCCTGCCCGTCTGCGCGGCGTGCGGCGGCCTCGGCGTACCCGGGTCCAGCGGGCGGTCCATGACCTCGGTGAGCAGGGTCATGGACGCGTCGAGGGGCGGCCGGGAGTGACGCGAAGGGGCGGGTCGTTGCGGGGATCGTGGGTCATCCTGCGGCCGTGTCCTGGGGGTCGGTGCGGGTGAGGAGCTGCCTGGTCTGGCGGACGTACTGCAAGCCCGCGAGCCAGTAGAGGCCCACGCCCCACCAGGTGAAGGCCCACCCGATGATGGACGCGGTGGCGCCGAGCGCTCCAGGGCTCTCGGCGAGCAGGAGCAGCGGGAACGCGTAGAGCAGCGCGAACGTCGCCGCCTTGCCGATGAAGCTGACCGGCAGGGGCCCGTAGCCGTGCCGTGTGAGCAGCGGTAGCAGGCACAGGAGCGTGATGTCCCGCGCGAGGATCACGACCACGAGCCACAGGGGCACGACGTCGCGCCAAGCGAGCCCGAGGAGGGTCACGAGGATGAAGAGGCGGTCGGCGGCGGGGTCGAGCATCTGACCGAGCTTCGTGACCTGGTTCAGGCGACGGGCGAGCACACCGTCGAGCCAGTCGGAAGCCCCGGAGAACGCGAGGACCGCGAGCGCCCAGGCGTCGTCGCCGCGGACGATGAGGACGGCGAAGAGGGGACGAGGGCGAGCCGGAGGAAGCTGATGGCGTTGGGGATGGTGAGGATGCGCGCGCTGACCTCTTGCCCTGCTGCCACGCCCACCGTCCGTTGCTCACTGCGTCTCGTGCACTGCCTGTCGGTCTTCATCCTACGGTTGGCCATCCTAGGGCCGGGCGGGTGGGGTGGGGTGGCATTTCGGTGGTTCAGCGGGGTGTTCTGGTGGGGTCCTTCCCTTTTGGTGTGTTTGTCCTGGGGTGTGAGGTGGCGGATGGTCGGTCGGGGAACTCGGTGCGGGGTGGCACGTTGGTCTGCGCACGAACACTCTTGTGTCGCGCGAGCTGCGCGGGACACCTAGCCACGGATGGAGACCATGAGCGCGCCTGACGACGCCGGTTGTCATAGACGGACCTTGCCCTGTGATGTCGAGAGGGGCGAGGTCGTTGTTGATCGAGCTTCTGCTGCTCGTGCTTGCCATGATCCTGGTGGCGGCGTGCGGTGGTTTCGTGGCGGCGGAGTTCGCGTTCCTGACGGTCTCCCGCCCGGCGGTGGAGGCCGCTGCGGCGGGGTGACCGCCGGTCGGTCGGGGTGCTGCGTGCGTTGCGTTCGCTCTCGACCCAGCTGTCGGGTGCGCAGGTGGGGATCACGGTGACGAACCTGGCGATCGGGTTTCTGGCCCGCCCGTCGATCGCGGTTCTCCTGGAGGGCCCGCTGGAGTCGGCCGGGCTGTCGGCCACGGCGGTCGACTCGGTCGCGATCGCGGTCGCGCTGGTCCTGGTGACGGTGGTGACGATGGTCTTCGGTGAGCTGATCCCGAAGAACCTGGCGATCTCGCGTCCGTTGGCGACGGCGCGTGCGGTGCAGGGTTTCCAGCGGGGCTTCACGACGGTGATGACGTACCCGATCCGTTTTTCAACGGGACGGCGAACCGTGTGCTGCGGTCGATGGGGATCGAGCCGCAGGAGGAGCTGGCCTCGGCTCGTTCCCCGGAGGAGCTGGGTGCGCTGGTGCGTCACTCTGCGGCGCGCGGCACCTTGGCGGCGGAGACCGCGGACCTGGTGGAGCGTTCGTTGGCGTTCGGTGATCGCCGTGCGCGTGACGCGATGACGCCCCGGGGCAGATCGTGGCGTTGTCGCCGCAGGCGAGCGTCGCGGACCTGGTCGCGGAGGCTCGGCGCTCGGGGCGTTCGCGCTTCCCGTTGCTGGAGGGGCTGATGCCGGGGAGACCCGGGTGCTGGGGTCGCGCACCTGCGTGCGGGCCTGGCGGTGCCGTTCGCCGAGCGGGCCTCGACGTCGGTCTCGACGATCGCCCAGGAGGCGACGCTGCGCCCGGACACGGTGATGCTGGACGACCTCATGGACGACCTGCGCGGGGCGGTCTGCAGATGGCCGTCCTGATCGACGAGTTCGGGGACGTTGCCGGGCTGGTGACGCTCGAGGACCTGGTGGAGGAGATCGTCGGGGAGGTGCGTGACGAGCACGACGTCGAGGAGCATCCCGTGGAGCAGGTGGGGCCCGAGGCGTGGGTGATGCCGGGGATGCTGCGTATCCACGAGGTGGCCGACGCCGCCGGGGTGGGGCTCCCGGAGGACGAGTCGTACGACACCCTTGCCGGCTGGATCACGGTGGAGCTCGGGCGGATCGCCCGGGCGGGTGACGAGGTCGTGGTGCCGACGGTCCATCGTCCGGCGCAGGAGGACCGGGCCGTGCGCCTGACGGTGCTGGAGATGGACGAGCATCGCATCGACACGGTGCGTGTCGCTCTGGAGCCGCGAGCGCCGAGCGAGCTCCCTGATGACCATCCGACGACCGTGACCGACGTGGAGACCGACCGATGAGCACTGCTGCGGGCCTGACCTTGACCGTTGTCCTGCTGCTGGCGAATGCGTTCTTCGTGGCGGCGGAGTTCGCGCTGATCTCGGCGAGGCGGGCGAAGATCGAGCCGGTCGAGCTGGCGGGTGGCCGGGCTGCCCGGATGACGTTGGGGGCGATGGGCGTGTGTCGATGATGATGGCGGGCGCTCAGCTCGGCATCACGGTGTGCTCGTTGGCGCTGGGTCTGGTCAGCGAGCCGGTGATCGCGCACCTGCTGGAGGTGCCGTTCTCGGCGTGGGGCGTGCCGGAGGCCCTGGTGCACCCGGTCGCCCTGGTGATCGCGCTGGGTCTGGTGACGTACCTGCACGTGGTGCTCGGCGAGATGGTGCCCAAGAACATCGCGCTTGCGGGTCCGGAGCGGGTCGCGCTGGTCCTGGCCCCGGTGCTGGTCGTCGTGGTGCGGGTGCTGTTCCCGGTGCTGTGGCTGCTCAACGGGTTCGCGAACCTGTGCCTGCGGGCTGTGCGGGTCCAGCCCAGGACGAGGTGACGAGCGCGTTCACGCGGGACGAGGTGGCGGGACTGGTGGAGGAGTCGCGCTCGGGGGCTCTTGGAGCTGAACGACGAGCGGCTGCTCCTGGGGGCGTTGCAGTTCGAGGAGCGGGACGTGCGTTCGGTGCTGCTGCCGCTCGAGACGGTGCGGACTCTGCGGCGTCGGTCACCCCGCGCAGGCGGAGGCCGCGACCGTGCAGGGCTTCTCCCGGTTCCCGGTGCTCTCCGAGGACGGGGATCTCACGGGGTACCTGCACATCAGGACGTGCTCGAGACGGACCCGGCGCGCCGGGACCTGCCGGTGGGGTCGGGGGTGGTGCGCGAGCTGCCGACCCTGCGGGCCGGGGACTCGTTGCGGTCGGCGCTCGCGGTCATGCAGCGCACGTCGGCGCACCTGGCGGTCGTGGTCGACGACGGCACGCCGGGGTCGGGGCGGAGCCGCGGGACGCGGACGGACGTCCGGTGCGCGGTCGCCTGGCGGGGCGGTGCCCTTGGGGCTGGTGGCCCTCGAAGACGTGCTCGAGGAGCTGGTCGGGGAGATCCGGGACGACAGCCGCCGGGCCGCAGGTCGCTGACCCGGAGCGCCGGGGCGGGGCGGGCGGGTTCCGTTCACGGGTCCCTGCCCGCCCCGGCGTCGAGGCGCGGACGCGCCGTGTGGCGCGGTTCGCGACCCGGGCGGGGCCTGTGGTCGACGTCACCGGTCGCCGGTGTCCCGCCCGGGGTGGTGTCACGTAGACTGTGGACACAATCTGGAGTTCGTCGCTGTTCCCGTGTGTTCGTGTGAGTGTGGCCCGCCGCTAGTTCGACTGCGGGCGAGCCACCGGTGTGTGTTCGGGAGTGCGGCCAGTGGAGAGCCGACTTGGCAACCACGCGTGACTCCCCTCGACGAAACGGTTGAACACCTCTATGTCACTTGACATCTCTGCGCCCTCGCACGCCCTGGACCAGGACGACTCCGCCCAGACGCCGGCTCCCGCCGAGCAGTCGGGCCCCACCTTCGCGGACCTGGGTCTGCCGACGAACATCCTCAAGGCCGTCACGGACCTCGGCTTCACCATCCCTCCGCCATCCAGGAGCGCGCCATCCCGCGCTGCTCTCGGGCCGTGACATCACGGGCGTCGCCCAGACCGGCACCGGCAAGACCGCCGCGTTCGGCCTGCCCATGCTGGCCGCGATCGACCCGAACCTGGGCCGCGTCCAGGGCCTGGTCCTGGCCCCGACCCGTGAGCTCGCGATGCAGGTCGCCGAGGCCATCGAGACCTTCGCCAAGCACGTGCCGGGCATCGAGGTCGTCGCGGTGTACGGCGGGTCCCCGTACCAGCCGCAGCAGCGCGCCCTGCAGCGTGGCGCCCAGATCGTCGTCGGTACCCCGGCCGCGTGATGGACCACCTGGAGCGTCGCAGCCTCGTGCTGGACGACATCCGCTACCTCGTCCTGGACGAGGCCGACGAGATGCTCCGCATGGGCTTCGCCGAGGACGTCGAGAAGATCTTCGGCCAGGCCCCGCGAAGCGCCAGGTCGCCCTGTTCTCCGCGACGATGCCGGCCCCGATCCGTCGCGTGGCCGCCCAGCACCTGAACGACCCGGTCGAGATCGCGGTCACCCGCCAGTCCTCGACGGTCACCTCGGTGCGCCAGACGTACTCGGTCGTGCCGTTCCGTCACAAGACCGGTGCCCTGGTGCGCGTGCTGGCCACGTCCGACGCCGACGCCGCGATCGTCTTCACCCGCACCCGCGGTGCGGCCGAGGAGGTCGGCTCCGCCCTCGTCGAGCGCGGCATCTCCGCGGCCACGATCTCCGGTGACGTGGCGCAGAAGGACCGCGAGCGGATCGTCGAGCGCCTGCGCTCGGGCGCCCTGGACGTCCTGGTCGCCACGGACGTCGCGGCCCGCGGCCTGGACGTGGACCGCATCGGCCTGGTCGTGAACTTCGACCTGCCTGGCGAGCCCGAGGCGTACGTGCACCGCATCGGCCGCACCGGCCGTGCCGGGCGCACGGGCGAGGCCCTGAGCTTCGTGACCCCGGGCGAGCGCAACCGCCTGAAGTTCATCGAGAAGACGATCCGCGCGACCCTCGAAGAGGTCGACGTGCCCTCCCCGCGGACGTCTCCGCGCACAAGGCCCGCCGCATCCTGGGTCAGGTCGCCGAGCGCCAGGCCGCCGGTCGCCTCTCGATGTACCGCGACCTGGTCGCCGCGTACGTCGCGGAGTCGGACGTCGACCCGATCGACCTCGCGGCCGCCCTGGTCGCCCTGTCGGTCGGCGACGACGGCCCCAAGGCCCGCGAGGAGCAGGAGCTCTTCGAGGCCCAGCGCGCCGAGGCCAAGACCGCCCGCCGCGAGCGCGAGTCGCGCCCGTACAACGACCGCGACACCCGCAGCCCCGTGAGGGTGGGCGTGGCGGCGAGCGTGGCATCCGCCGTGACGCCGTCGGCACCCGCTACCGCCTGGCCGTGGGCCACACGCACGGCGCCCAGCCGTCCGGCATCGTCGGCGCGCTGACCAACGAGGGTGGCCTCAACGGCAAGGACCTCGGCAAGATCGACATCTTCCCGAGCTTCTCCCTCGTCGACATCGCCACCCGCTCGACTCCGCCACGATCGACCGCATCTCGCGGGCCCGTGTCGCCGGCAAGTCGCTGCGCATCCAGGTCGACCAGGGCGCACCCCAGGGCACCCGCGCCCCCGCACCAGCGGCTCCGCACCCGCTCGGGCGGGTACTCCGGTGGTCACTCGGGTCACGGCCCGGCCGCCGCTACGACGAGCGCCCCGAGCGCGGTGGCGAGCGCAAGGCTCCTCGCTACCGCACCGGCGAGCGCTGACCCACGCCCAGGTCCGGACACCCGGACCGCTGAGCACGCGAGGGCCCCGGAACCACACGGTTCCGGGGCCTCGCGCTGTCCCCGGGGACGGGGCAGCGGACGCCCGACGGCGCGGCGTCAGTCCTCGCGCCCTCGCCGTGGGCCTGCACCAGGGCCGCCAGGCGCGCCGCCTGGCCCTCGCTGCGGCGCGCCCCGTCGGCCCGTTGGATGCCCATGACCGCCAGCGACCTGCCGTCGGACAGGTCCAGGCGGACCCACGGGTCACCCGGCCCGAAGCGCACCGAGACGACCTCCGCCCACTCCAGGCGGCGGGTGAAGACGATGTTGTGCACCGTGAGGAACTCGGGGCTGACCGTGGCCCGGACCTGCCCCAGCCGCCACAGGATCAGGGCACAGAACACGCCCACGCCGATCGTCGCGGCCCTGCTCCACCCGAGGACGCCCGGGGCCGGTCGCGACCAGGGCCACGAACGTGCACCCGCCCAGGATCGTGATCGCCGCCGCGTAGGCCACCGCGGTGCCCACCGGGGCGGAAGGACGCGTACGGGTCCCCGGTACGGCGCCGCCCGGCGCCGGGGAGACGTTGCTGGTGCTCACCCTCCATCCTCCCCAGCCCGGCGGCGCCCGGCGGCGGACCGCTCCCTCCCGCACCCGGCAGTGGGTGATCATGGGGAACGTGCCCACGACCCGCCCGCGACCCTCGACGACGCCCCAGCCCTGACGGCGCTGGTGCGCGCCAACCGGGAGCACCTCGCCCCTGGGAGCCCGAGCGCCCGTCGACTGGTTCACGCTCGCCGGGCAGCGGGCCGTGGTCGGTGCCGCCCTCGAGCAACGCCGCGCGGGGACGGGCGAGCTGCGCGTCGTCCTCGACGCGGCGGGGACGTCGTGGGGCGGATCATGGCGAGCGGGATCGTGCGCGGCGCGCTCCGCTCCTGCGCGCTCGGGTACTGGGTCGGCGCCGAGCACACCGGCCAGGGGCTCGCGACCGCGGCCGTGCGGGAGATGCTCGACGTCGCGTTCGACGACCTGGGCCTGCACCGCGTCCAGGCCGAGACGCTCGTGCACAACGTCGCCTCGCAGCGGGTCCTGGCCCGCAACGGGTTCACCCGCTACGGCCTGGCCCCGGCTACCTGCGCATCGCCGGCCGCTGGCAGGACCACGCGATGTTCCAGGTGCTGTCCACCGACGAGCGCCGCTGAGCACCGGGACGTCCGCCGAGGCGCGGCGCACCTCGCAGGTCGTCCCGCGGAGACCCGGGACGACGCTGCCCGGGCACCGGCGCGTTCTCGCGCGGTGCCCGGCAGCGGGACGCACGGCCGGGGCCGTACGTCGAGGCCTTCAGAGGCGGCAGGCGTGAATCGACGTCACGAGGATCGCCCGCGCCCCCACCTCGTACAGCGCGTCCATCAGCTTGTTCGTCTCGTCCCGGCGCACCATGGCGCGCACGGCCGCCAGTCGCGGTCGTGCAGCGGGAGACCGTCGGGGACTCGAGTCCCGGCGTCAGGGCCACGGCGGCCTCCACCAGGTGCGCAGGCACGTCGTAGTCCATCAGGACGTACTGACGGGCCGTGAGGACGCCCAGCAACCGGCGCGTCAACGTCTCCAGGCCGCTCGAGACCGCGTCGTCCGCGACGGACGCGGGGCGGATCAGGACCGCCTCCGACCTGAGGATCGGGTCCCCGAAGACCTCCAGGCCCGCGCCGCTCAGAGTCGTGCCCGTGGACACGACGTCCGCGACGACGTCGGCGATGCCGAGCTGGACCGCCGACTCGACCGCACCGTCCAGGTGCACGACCTTGGCGCTCACGCCGTGGGCGCTCAGGTGGTTCTCGACCAGGACCTCGTACGACGTCGCCACGCGCAGTCCCGCGACCTGGTCGAGGGACGTGATGGTGCCCACGGGCGCCGCGTAGCGGAACGTGGAGCGGCGAAGCCGAGCTGCATGTGCTCCACGGCCTCTGCGCCCGAGTCGAGCAGCAGGTCACGGCCCGTGATGCCTGCGTCGACCGTGCCGGTGCCGACGTACACGGCGATGTCGCGGGGCGCAGGAAGAAGAACTCGACGTCGTTGTCCGGGTCGGCGAGCACCAGCTCGCGGGTGTCGCGACGCTGGCGGTAGCCCGCCTCACGGAGCATGTCGACGGCGGCTCGGACAGGGAGCCCTTGTTGGGAACGGCGATGCGGAGCACGAGATCCTCGCGTTTCTGGAGAGTTCAGGGGATGGATCGGGGAACGAGCAGGAGCAGGGAGCTGCCGCACCCGCGACGAGAGACGGGAAACGACCGACGACTACGGACATGGCGGGGAAGGGACCCGGGCTGCCTGAGCACCCGTGCGCCTCCCCGTGGACCCGGACCTGGCCGGGCTCACAGATGCTTGTACACGTCCTGCAGGGTCAGTCCCTTGGCCAGGAGCAGCACCTGCACGTGGTACAGGAGCTGGGAGACCTCCTCGGCCGTCTTGTCGTCACCCTCGTACTCGGCCGCCATCCACACCTCGGCGGCCTCCTCGACGATCTTCTTCCCGATCGCATGGACACCGGCATCCAGCTCCGCGACCGTGCCGGAACCGGCGGGTCGGGTGGTGGCCTTTCGGTGAGCTCGGCGAACAGCCCTTCGAACGTCTTCACCCGACCAGGGTAGTCGCCCCGCCCGGTGGGCGGACCCGTCCCGCCCACCGGTCACCGGGCCGTCACAGGTCGCGCAGCGCCACCACGGTCGCGATGGCGGCCTCCACGGCCTCGGCGCCCTTGTCCTCGCGCGAACCGGGAAGCCCCGCCCGGTCCAGCGCCTGCTGCTCGTCGTCGCACGTGAGCACGCCGAAGCCACCGGGATCCCCGTGCGCACCGACACGTCGGTCAGCCCGGTGGTGGCCGCGGAGCAGACGTACTCGAAGTGCGGGGTCCGCCGCGGATCACGACACCGAGGGCGACGACGGCGTCCGTGCCGTGCTCGGCCGCGCGCGCCGCCGCCACCGGCAGCTCGAAGGACCCCGGCACGCGGACCTCCTTGACGTGCGTGACGTTCGCGGCCGCGAGCGCCCGACGCGCCCCGCGAGGAGGCCGTCCATGACCTCGGTGTGCCAGCTGGCAGCGATGACGGTGATCCGTAGCCCGGTGCCGTCGACGGTGATCTGGGGTGCTCCTGCGCCGCTCATCGGTCGCTCTCCTCGGTGGTGTCGGTGGTGGTGGTGTGCTCGGGGTGATCTCGAGCGTGTCGAGGAGGTGGCCCATGGCGACCTTCTTCGTCATGAGGTACCCGTGGTTGTGCTCGCCGTGCCCGACCTCGAGCCGGTGGGCCTCGGCGATGTCGATGCCGTGCGCCGCCAGGCCCGTGACCTTGGCCGGGTTGTTGGTCAGCAGGGTCACGCGCCCCAGGCCCAGGTCGGTGAGGATCGCGGCCGCGGCCCCGTACTCGCGGCGGTCCACGGGCCAGCCGAGCTCGAGGTTGGCCTGGACGGTGTCGAAGCCGGCGTCCTGCAGCTCGTAGGCGCCGATCTTGGCGAGCAGGCCGATCCCGCGGCCCTCGTGCCCGCGCAGGTACACCACGGCCCCGCCCTGGGCGGCGACGCGCTCCATGGAGGCCTGCAGCTGGGGCCGCAGTCGCAGCGCAGCGACCCGAACGCGTCCCCGGTCAGGCACTCGGAGTGCACGCGCACGAGCGGCGCGGGCTGCTCGGACCCCGTCCCGGTGGCCGCGGGGCATCGACCGGCACGAGGGCCACGTGCTCGGCCCCGGTGCGCAGGTCGCGGTACCCGTGGATGCGGAAGTGCCCGTGGGCCGTGGGCAGGTCCGCGACGCTCGTGGCCTGCACGCGCGGTGCGGTGGGCGCCGCCTCGGCCTGCTCGGGCGCGGCGGGGTCGTGGGCGCGGCGCCAGGCGATGAGGTCCGCGATGGTGATGAGGACCAGGCGGCCTCCTCGGCCGTGCGGGCGGCGTCGTCCAGTCGCATCATGGTGCCGTCGTCGTTGACGAGCTCGGCGATCCCGCCGACCTCGCCGCCCCCGCCAGGCGCACCAGGTCGACGGCCGCCTCGGTGTGCCCGGCGCGGTGCAGCACACCGCCGGGCACCGCGCGCAGGGCAGCACGTGCCCCGGCCGGATGAGGTCGACCGAGCCGGCGGCCGGGTCGGCGAGGACGTGCAGGGTCCGGGCGCGGTCGGCCGCGGAGATCCCCGTGGTCACGCCCGTGGCAGCGTCGACCGTGACCGTGTACGCGGTGCGGCGCGGGTCCTGGCTGTGGGGACCATGAGCGGCAGCTCCAGGGCGTCCGCACGGGCGGCGGCATCGGGGCGCACAGGTAGCCCGAGGAGTGCCGGATGGTCCAGGCGACCCACTCGGGGTCACGGTGGACGCGGCGAAGATGACGTCGGCCTCGTTCTCCCGGTCCGGGGAGTCGGCGACCAGGACGGGGCGGCGGCGCGGATGGCGTCGAGGGCGTCCTCGACGGTGCCGGTGCGCACGTGGTCCACGTGCCCGGGGTCGGAGGACGGGGCGCTGGGGGCGGCGGCCGGGTGGTCGCCGGCGCCCGGGAGAGTGTTCATGGCGGTACTCATTCCTGTGCTCCGGTGGTGCTGAGGATGTCCGGTGTGCCGGCGGCGGGGCTCGTCTCGTCCGGCGCCGAGCGGCCGACGAGGAGCCGTTCGACGTACTTCGCGATCACGTCGACCTCCAGGTTGACCCGGTCCCCGGGACCAGGGAGCCGAGGATGGTGGCCTCGAGCGTCGTCGGGATGAGGGAGACGCCGAACGTGCGCTCGTCGACCGCGGTGACGGTCAGGAGACGCCGCTGACCGTGATCGAGCCCTTCTCCGCGACGTAGCGCGTCAGGCCCGCGGGCGCGGTCAGCACCAGGTCGTCCCACCGCTCCCCGGCGTGCGGCTGACGAGCTCGCCGACCCCGTCGACGTGCCCTGCACGATGTGCCCGCCCAGTCGCGTGTCGGCGCGCACGGCCCGTTCCAGGTTCACGGGCGATCCGGCGGTCAGGTCGCCCAGGGCGGTGCGCCGCAGCGACTCGGGCATGACGTCGGCCGTGAAGGTGCCGTCCTCGCCGACCCCGTGACGGTCAGGCAGACCCCGTTGACCGCGATCGAGTCGCCCAGGTGGGCGTCCGAGATGGCGAGGGACCGTGGACGGTCAGGACGGCGTCGGACTCCTGGCCGCCGGGGAACGCGATCTCGCGGACCGCACCGATCTCTTCGACGATTCCGGTGAACATCAGCTCTCCTGTTCGGGGTGGTGCGTGGAGTGGGGTCCGGGCGGACGGGTCAGCGGCACCGGGCGCGGCACGGGCCACGACCAGGACGTCGTGGCCCAGGCGCTGGACGTCGTGCGTGCGCAAGCGGTGGGCGCCGGCGAGAGTGGTCACGCCCAGGTCGCCCACGGCGCTCTGGCCGGCGCCCAGCAGCACGGGGCGAGGTAGGCGTGGACCTCGTCGACGACGCCCGCGGCGAGGAACGCGGTCGCCAGGCCCGGGCCGCCCTCGACGAGGACGTGACGCACCTCGCGGGAGGCCAGCTCGGCCAGGACCGCGCGCACGTCGTGGGTGCGCAGGTGCAGCACGGCGCCTCCGCCGTCCGTGGTCCACGCCCCGGCGGGTGCGAGGCGCAGGTGCGCCGGAAGGTCACGGCGCCCGACGACGACCCGCAGGGGTTGGTGGTCGGCGAGCGCGGGCGGGGCTCGCCACCCGGGCGGGTGGGGGCGGGAGTGCGGGCGGTCAGGGACGGGTCGTCGGCCACGACCGTCCCCGTTCCCACGACGATCGCGTCGACCTGCGCTCGCACCCGGTGGGCGTGCTCGCGCGCACCGGGCCCGGTGATCCACTGCGACGTGCCGTCGGCGGCCGCCACGCGACCGTCCAGGGTCGAGGCGAGCTTGAGGGTCACGTACGGGGTCCCGCGGCGCACCGCGACGAGCCACGGGCCGAGCAGGTGCTCCCCTCGGCCTCGCGCAGCCCCGAGGCCACCCGGACACCGGCCGCGCGCAGGTGCTCCCCGCCCCGGTCGCGACAGGGTTGGGGTCGGCGACGGCGTACACCACCTCGGCGACCCCGGCGTCCAGGAGCGCCTGCGCGCACGGACCGGTGCGGCCCGTGTGGTCGCAGGGTTCGAGGGTCACCACGGCCATCGCGCCGCGCACGTCGACCCGCGCGTGCGCGCGTCGACCAGCGCTGCGGCCTCGGCGTGCGCGGTGCCGGCGCCGCGGTGGAAGCCCTCGGCGAGCACCTCGCGAGGCACGGTGTCCACGGGCCGCGGGCCGCGGCGTCGGGCAGGGAGTCCAGCGACCGGGGCGACGGGGCCAGCAGGACGCACCCCACGCGCGGGTTGGGCCCGTGCGCCGGGCCGCGGGCGGCCAGCTCGAAGCGCGCAGCATCGCGGCGTCGATCGTCAGTGAGGGCCGGTTGCCCATCGTCCTCCTCCCGGTAGCACGACGCTCCGGGTGAGGGTGGGCGACGCCGCGGGACCTCGAGGGTCCACGGACGTCACCACACCACGGCACAGGGCTTCGCCCCGCGCCGCCACGTACTTCCTCCCATCCGGACTTTCACCGTCGGTCCTGGAGTTCCACCAGGTCAACCACGCCGAGGCGTGGGTCGCGGACTGTCACCGCCGCTCGGAATTGCACCGACCCGGAGCACGTGTGTGCGTACTTCATGTTCTGAGCCGCCGGGCGTGATGCCCGGCTTCTCTCTCAACACAGCATGCCACACGGCCATTCCCCGCCAGGCGCCGGCCGGCACCCGTCCCGCGGGCTGGACGGATGTGAACGGATCAGCCCTGGGCGACCCCGGGGACCGGGGCGGCGGGTGCCGAACCGCCCGCCCGACCAACAGCTGATCGCGGCCAGGACGGTGCCGGTCAGTGCGTGTGCTGGTCCGCGAGCGCCCGCAGCGCCGCGATCTCGTCCGGGATGTTCTCCGCACCGTAGACCGCGGAGCCCGCGACGAACACGTTGGCGCCCGCCTCGGCGGCGCGCTCGATGGTCGCGCGCGAGACGCCGCCGTCGACCTGGATCCACACGTCCAGGCCCGCCGCGGAGACGGCGTCGCGGATGCGGCGGACCTTGGGCAGCGTGCCGTCCAGGAAGGACTGGCCGCCGAAGCCGGGCTCGACCGTCATGACCAGGAGCATGTCGAACTCGCCCAGCAGGTCGAGGAAGGGCTCGACCGGCGTGGCGGGCGCAGCGCGAGTCCGGCGCGCGAGCCGAGCCGGCGCAGCTCGCGGGCCAGGCGCACGGGGCCGTGGCGGCCTCGGCGTGGAAGGTCACGGACGCGGCGCCGGCCTCGGCGTAGCCGGGGCCCACCGGTCCGGGTCGGCGATCATCAGGTGCGCGTCGATGGGCACCGGGAGACCTGGGCCAGGCGCTCGAAGACCGGCAGTCCCAGGGTCAGGTTGGGCACGAAGTGGTTGTCCATCACGTCGACGTGCGCGTAGTCGGCGGTCGCGATCGCCCCAGGTCGCGCTCGAGGTTCGCGAAGTCGGCGGACAGGATGCTGGGGGCGATGAGGGCGGACATGGGCACCAGCCTAGAGGGCGCCCACGCGCGGGCTGGACCGCCGGGGTGGGCGGGGTCCACCGCCCCGGCGCGTCCGAAGGCCCTCAGGCCCGACGGCGCAGCAGCGTCAGGTGCATCGCGTCGGTCCCGTGCACGTGCGGCCAGAGCTGGACGTCGGTGCGGTCCGCGAGCGGGATGTCGTCCCCGCGATCGACCGGACCGCGGCGGCCGCGTCGAGGACCTCGACGTCGTCGCGCCCGGCCAGGACGTCCTTGACGACGAGCTGGGTCTCCGCGAGGTGCGGGAGCACGTGACGTACCCACGACGCCGCCGGGGCGGACGGCGTCCAGGGCGGACCCGAGCAGGTCGCGCTGCAAGGTCGTGAGCGCCGAGATGTCCCCTGGCGTGCGGCGCCACCGGGACTCGGGCGGCGCCGCAGGGCGCCCAGCCCGGTGCAGGGCGCGTCGACGAGCACACGGTCGTACGCGCCGGGCTCCTCGACCCGACCTGGCGTCCGTCGCCGACCTGGACACGCTCCACGGCGTCCGCGGGCACGGCCGCGAGCGCCTGCTCCACCAGGCGGGCCCGGTGCGGGGCGACCTCGTTGGCGACGATCCGTGCGCCCGCTCGCCGGCGAGGGCGGCCAGGAGCGCGGCCTGCCGCCGGGGCCCGCGCACAGGTCGAGCCAGCGCTCGTCGGGTTGGGCGCCGGCGCCGCCCGCCGAGACGGTGGGCGTGGCCGCGAACGCGAGCGTCACGAGCTGGCTGCCTTCGTCCTGGACGCCGGCGGCGCCGTGGCGGACGGCGGGGATCGCGGCCGGGTCGGAGCCGGACAGGACGAGCGCGGTGGGCGCCCACCGCCCCGGGTGGTCGTGGCGTCCCCGCGCACGTCGTGCGTCACCTCGCCCGCGAGCCGTTCGACGCTGACCAGGCCGGGCGCGCGACGAGGGTCACCCGGGGTGCGGTGTTGTCTGCCTCGAGGAGCTCAGCCAGGTCGTCGGCCGAGCGTCCCGTCCCGACCAGGGCCTCGCGCATCGCCCGGGCGATCCACACCGGATGGCTCTGGGTGATCGCGAGACGGGCGACGTCGTCGGGCGCGTCGAGGAGATCGCCTCGAGCCATTCGCCGAGCGTGGAGCGCGAGACCTTGCGCAGGACCGCGTTGACGAACTGCGCGCTGCCCGCACCGGCGCGCGCGCGGGCCAGACCGACGGTCTCGGAGACGGCCGCGTGCTGCGCGACCCGCATCCCAGGATCTGGTGGGCGCCCAGGCGCAGCAGGTCCAGGACGTTCGGGTCCACCTGGTCCAGGGGCGGTCCACGCACTGGGCGATGATCGCGTCGTAGCGTCCGCGCAGGCGCAGGGTCCCGTAGGCGAGCTCGGTCGCGAAGGCCGCGTCGCGCCCGCGGATGCCGCGGACGCGCAGCAGCGGGGCAGGACGAGGTTCGCGTACGCGTCGGACGCCGCGACCTCCTGCAGGACGTCGAACGCGACGTTGCGCGCGGGTCGGTGACCTTGGCGCGCTGGGAGGGGCCGCGTCGGAGCGCTGACCGGCGCCGCGGGCACGGGCCGCGCCGCGCTCGTGGCCGCGGGAGTCGCGGCGGTCGTCCGAGCCGCCATGGTCTGTGCCGGGGTGCGTGCCTCGCCGCTCATGCCTGGTCCTTCGTCTCGTCGGATGCTCCGAGGACGACGTGGTCGTCCAGGCGGGCGCCGCGGGCCCAGTCGGTCGCGGCCATGTGCTTCTTGCCCACGGGGCGACCTCGCCGAGCTGGACGGCGTGCGTGGCGGTCCCCACCAGGACCTCACGCTTGAGGGCGCGCAGCTCCCCGGGCGCCAGGTCGCTCACGTCGGGGCGCGGTGTCACGGGGCCGACCCGAGGCGGCTCCCGTCGGGCAGCGTGGTCCAGGCTCCGGGGCGGGCGTGCAGCCGCGCACCAGACGGTCGATCGCGAGCGCCGGTCGGGTCCAGCGCACGAGCGCGTCCTCGGGGCGCAGCTTCGCGGCCGTGCTGATGCCCTCGGTCGGCTGGTCGATCGGGGAGGCCACGCCGTCCTCGATCGCGTCCAGGGTGGCCACGAGGAGTCCCGCGCCGGAGGTCGCGAGCCGGGCGAGCAGGTCGCCCGAGGTGTCGCGGGGCGGATGGTCTCGGTCGCGGTGCCGAGCACGGGGCCCGAGTCCAGGCCCTCCTCGAGGAGGAAGGTCGTCGCTCCCGTCACCTCGTCGCCCGCGATGATCGCGCGCTGGACCGGTGCGGCGCCGCGCCAGGCGGGCAGCACCGAGAAGTGCAGGTTGACCCAGCCCAGGCGGGGACGTCCAGGACCTCACGACGCAGGATCTCCCCGTAGGCCACGACGGGGGCGCAGTCGACGTCGAGGGCCTTGAGCCGGGCGACGAACTCCTCGCCGCGGGCCGGTCCGTGATAACCGGGATCCCGGCCTCCTCCGCGCGCACCCGCACGGGGCTGGGCGTCAGCCTGCGGCCACGACCCGAGGGGCGTCGGCGCGGGTCAGGACGGCGACCACCTCGTGCCGGGAGTCGATCAGGGCATCGAGGGCCGGGACGGCCGCGTCCGGGGTTCCGGCGAAGAGCACACGCATGGGGCGAGTCTAGGCGGTGCGGCCCGCGGCTGCGCCGCCTCAGCCCCGGCACCCGCGGCGGCTCAGCCCTCGCCCACCCCGATGCCGAGCCCGTGCAGGGTCGTGCGCAGGCCCGCGGCGTCCTCGAAGCGCAGCGTCCGAAAGCCCAGCTCCGCGGCGGCCGTGACGTTCGCCACGGAGTCGTCGACGAACAGCGTGCGCGCGGGCTCCAGGGCGAACCGTTCGGTCGCGACCTCGAAGATGCGAGGGTCGGGCTTGATCAGCCCGACCCGACCCGAGACGAGCACGTCCTCCATGAGGCCCACGGCGGGAGCGGCGGCTCGGCGGTGTGGAACATCTCGGCCGACCAGTTCGTCAGGCCGTACAGCCGCACCCGAGGGCGTGCAGGTCGCGGACGACCTCTTCGGTGCCCGGCACGGGACCCACCAGGCTCGCCGCGAAGTTCTCGGTGTACACGTCCAGGGCGCTCACGTGCAGGGGTGGTGCTCGGCGATCTCGCGGCGGGCGTCCGCCCAGGACCGGCCCGCGTCCTGGCGTGCGTTGAACACCGGGAAGTCGACAGCGGCGAAGAACGCCTCGACGTCCGCGCGGTCCATCCGGCCCGCGTAGGCGGCGTACGGGTCCCACGTCACCAGGACGTTGCCGAAGTCGAACAGGACGGTGTCGACCGGCGGGTCGTGGGGCGATCCGCCGGTACCGGTCGGGATCTCGGGCGTGGCGGGGCTCACAGCATCTCCTTGGGGTCGAGCTGGACGCGTACGCTCCCACCTTCGCGCTTCGCGGAGCGGACCGCGAGGGAGGCGGAGAGCTCACGGGCGAGCAGGCGACCCTGGCGCAGGGGCACCCGCACGATGGTGCGGACGGGGGCTGCAGCGAAGGGTCCCGCACGGGTCCGGCCCGACCGGCGCCCTCGGCGACCTCCACGGGCCCCAGGGTCGTGGAGGCGTCCGCGAGCCCGACGCGGGCCACGACCGCGTCCACGGCCTGCCGGTCGCCCGTGATCGCAGCGACCCGCACCGCGGGGCAGGTCCAGCTCGCGGCGCTCGGCGAGCTCACGGTCCGCGAACCCGGCCGGGTCCCAGCGCACGAGGGCGTTGGTCGGCCCCGGGCCGCGTCCCCACGAGCAGCACCTGCCCGCCCTCCCGGGCCGAGCGCACGAGGCCAGCGGCGGCCAACCAGCGGTGCAGGGCGTCCTGTGCCACGGCGAGCCCCACGTGCGCGGTGCTGAGCGCGGCGTCCAGGAGCAGTGCGGCGGCGTAGCCGCCCTCGGCGACGGGCTCGGCGCCCGGGTCGCCACGATCACGGCAGGACGCGGCCCGACGGCGGAGATCACCCACCAGGTGCGCTCGCACCCGAGACGCGCACCGCCACGCCGGGAACGCGCGGCCCAGCTCCTCGGCCGTGCGACCGGACCCGACCCGTACCGAGCGCAGTCCCGTCCAGCGGCACTCGTCGCAGGACCAGGCGCCGCCAGGGCACCGCACCAGGCGCACTGGGCGAAGCGCCCGGGCCGGGCAGCATCAGGGGACCGTGGCACGTGCCGCAGTGCGCGGCGGTCCGGCACCGGGCGCACGCCACGACGGGCATGTACCCGGCTCGCGGGACCTGGACCAGCACGGGCCCCGCGCCCAGCGCGTCCCGCACGGCCCGCCACGCGGCGCTCGGCAGGCGAGCGCCCGCCCGGCCCTCCGACGCGAGCTCGACCGATGTCAGCGCCCGCACCCGGGCGCGCGCGCACGCAGCACCTCCCGGGGCGGCGACCTCCGGGCCCAGCCGGACTCGAGCAGCGCCTGGGCCTGCACGGTGCGGCTCACCGATCCGAGCAGGAACGCCGCGCCGTCCTGCTCGCTGCGCAGGGCAAGAACCTCACGGGCGTGCGGATACGGGGAGCGGGGCTCGGCAAGCGTCTCCTCGCCGTCGTTCCAGCACGCCACCAGGCCCAGGTCCTGGACGGGGCGAACGCCGCCGCACGGGTGCCGATCACGATCCTGACCTCACCCGCAGGGCGGCCAGGAAGCTGCGGTACCGGGGCGAGGGCCTCGTCCGCGGTCAGTCGCACGAACTGACCGGCATGGCGCGCGGTGCGAGCGGTGTAGCCGAGGAGCTCCAGGGCGCGGGACAGCTGGTCGACGTCGCGCGCGTCGGGCAGCACGACCAGCGCTCCCCGCCCGCCCGTCGCGGTCGCACGCACGGCCTCGGCCAGGGCGAGGGCCCAGTGCCGGACGGCCCGCCCGGGTCCCCTCGCCCGAGCCTCCACCCGTGGGGCGCTCGGGGTGAGCGGGCCGTCGGCCACCCGCCCGGCAGGGCGGTCCAGACCGCTCGGGGCGCGGCCCCCGACGAGGTGGGTCAGGAACGCGGCGCCTCCGCGGTACGGGGCCCACTCCGAGTCACGGGTCGACGGGTGCGAGGCGAGCGCCGGTGTCCCGGCGCCCGGGGCCGCCCGGCGCTCTCCGTGCCGTCGACCCCGCCTGCGTCCTCGGCCCCGCGGCGGCGGTGTCGCCGGTGGCCGACCCGCTGCCCGGCGACGTGCCCTCCGCGCGCGCGTGGCGCGGGGATCGCCAGGCGAAGCACGTCGGTGAGCGTGCCTGCGTAGTGGTCCGCGACCGTCCGGCACAGCTCCGCTACCTGCGGGGTGAGCACCGGCTCGGGGACACCAGCCGCTTGAGCGGCACGAGCCGACCGTCGTGGTCGCTCTGGGCCGCCCGGGCCAGCACGAAGCCGTCGACCTCCTGCGGGCCGAACCGGGCCTTGACCCGGACCCCGGCCGGGCGTCGGTGGCCATCGAGGCCGGCACCAGGTAGTCGAAGGTGCGGTCCAGGTGGTGCGGGGACAGGTCGAGGACGACCCGGGCCACGGGCAGGTCGTCCGCGATCTCCAGCGCGCCCGCCGGGCGGGCCGCCCTGCCCCGGCCCGGCCGCCCGCCTTCGGGGCAGGATGCGCGGCAGGCTCGGGCAGACCGAGCAGGGTGAGCTGCTCGCCCACCTCGTCGGTCGCCGCGTCCTGGCTGGTCATCGCCCTATCTCAGCACGCGCCACCGACACCGGGCCAACCGGCCGGGCGAGGATCAGACGGCCGCCTGGAGCGCCGCCACCCGGTCCGTGCGCTCCCACGTGAAGTCGGGAAGCTCGCGACCGAAGTGGCCGTAGGCGGCGGTCTGCGAGTAGATGGGGCGCAGCAGGTCCAGGTCGGCGATGATCGCGGCAGGACGCAGGTCGAAGACCTCGTCGATCGCCGCGCGGATGCGATGGACCGGGACGGTCTCGGTCCCGAACGTCTCGATGTACAGGCCCACGGGTGCGCCTTGCCGATCGCGTACGCCACCTGAACCTCGCAGCGGCGCGCGAGACCCGCCGCGACGACGTTCTTGGCGACCCAGCGCGTCGCGTACGCGGCCGACCGGTCCACCTTCGACGGGTCCTTGCCCGAGAAGGCGCCGCCGCCGTGACGGGCCATGCCCCGTACGTGTCGACGATGATCTTGCGACCGGTCAGTCCGGCGTCGCCCTGGGGCCCGCCGATCACGAACTTCCCGTGGGGTTGACCAGCAGGCGGAAGTCCGCGACCTCCAGGTCGAGGCCCTCGAGGACGGGTGCGACCACGAACTCGGCGACCTGGGTGCGCAGCGTCTCCTGCGGGACGTCCTCGTCGTGCTGGGTCGACAGGACCACGGTGTCCAGGCGGACCGCCCGGTCACCGTCGTAGCCGATGGTCACCTGCGTCTTGCCGTCGGGGCGCAGGCCCGGCAGCGACCCGTCCTTGCGGACCAGGGCCAGGCGCTCGGCCAGGCGGTGCGCGAGGAAGATCGGCAGCGGCAGGAGCGTGGGTGTCTCGTCGCTCGCGTAGCCGAACATCAGGCCCTGGTCCCCGGCGCCCTGGGCGTCGAGCGGGTCACGGGAGATGCTCGGGCCCGAGGAGTCGTCCCGCTCCTCGAGGGACTTGTCGACGCCCTGGGCGATGTCCGGGGACTGCTGGCCGATCGAGACCGACACGCCGCAGGAGTCGCCGTCGAAGCCGATCGCGGAGGACGTGTAGCCGATGCGCTTGACGACGTCGCGGATGATCTGCGGGATCTCGACGTACGCGTTGGTCGTCACCTCGCCAGCGACGTGGACCAGACCCGTGGTGACCATGGTCTCGACAGCCACCCGAGAGGTGGGATCTTGTTCGAGCAGAGCGTCGAGGATCGCGTCGGAGATCTGATCACAGACCTTGTCCGGGTGGCCTTCAGTCACGGACTCGGACGTGAACAGGCGCAGGTCGTCACTCATGGGGTCGATCGTACTGTCCCGTCAGGTGATACGCGACATCCGTCCACTGAGACGCGCGAGGTGGTCTCAGGGCGTGGTTGGCACCAGTGGAGGCGACATCTTGAGAACCGTGTCCCACACGGCATCCGCGACCTCGCGCTTGGTTCCCGCCGCGCACGCGACCGTCTCACCCTGGGCGTCGACGATGGTCACCTCGTTGGTGTCCGTCCCGAACCCCTGCCGTGCCCGACCGCATTGATCACCAGCAGGTCCGCGCCCTTGCGGCGCGCCTGCGCGTCCGTGGTGCAGGACGTCACCGTTCTCGTCGCCGGTCTCGGCCGCGAAACCGACCACGACCTGCCCGGGGCGCAGGCGCTCGCGGGCCAGCTCGGCCAGGATGTCCGGGTTCTCGACGAGCTCGATCGGCGCGGGCCCCTCGCCCGGACCTTCTTGATCTTGGCGCCGGGGTACGGGCGGGGCGGAAGTCCGCGACCGCCGCGGTCATGACGACCACGTCGGCCTCGGACGCCACCGCACGGATCGCGTCACGCAGCTCGGCGGTCGACCCGACGCGCACGACGTCCACGATCCCGTCGAGGGGCTCGGTGAGGTTCGCCCCACGAGGGTCACGGTCGCACCCGGTCCTGGGCGGCGCGCGAGCGCGATGCCCTGGCGCCCGCTCGAGTGATTCCCGATGAAGCGCACCGGGTCGATGGGTTCGCGCGTGCCGCCGCCGAGACCACCACGCGCAGCCCGACCAGGTCCGGCGTTCCCTCGGACGACCCGCACGGGCAGCGATCTCGAGCGCGATGCGGGCGATGTCCTCGGCTCGGGCAGTCGCCCAGGACCGGTGTCCTGCCCGTGAGCCGCCAGCGGCGGCTCGATGACGTGGACGCCGCGCGAACGCAGGGTCGCGACGTTGGCCACGGTCGCGGCGTGCTGCCACATCTCGGTGTGCATGGCCGGGGCCATGACGACCGGACAGCTCACGGTCAGGAGCGTGGACGTGAGCAGGTCGTCGGCACGGCGGCGGCGGCGCGCGAGCAGGTCAGCCGTGGCCGGTGCGATCACGACCAGGTCCGCGCTCTGCCCGAGCGCGACGTGCGCGACCTGCGGGACGTCGTCGAACACCTCGGTGCTGACCTTCTCCCCGGACAGCGCCTCGAACGTGGGCGCGCCCACGAAGCGCAGGGCGTTGGCGGTGGGGACGACTCGCACCTGGTGCCCCTGCTCTCGCAGGAGACGCAGCAGGAGGACCGCCTTGTAGGCGGCCACTCCCCGCTGACACCCAGCAGGATCCTCATCGGTACGAGTCCTCCCTCGCGCCCTCACCCGCCGGTCGCGGGACCGCCCGTGGGCGGTCCGGCGGTCAGGAGGCCGGGGGCTCCACGGTCTCGATGGTGAGCAGGCCCGCGTTGATCTCGCGCATGGAGATCGACAGCGGCTTCTCCTGGTTGCGGGTCTCGACGAGCGGACCGACGTTCTCCAGCAGGCCCTCGTTGAGCTGCGAGTAGTACGCGTTGATCTGACGGGCACGCTTGGCCGCGTAGATCACGAGCGCGTACTTGGAGTCGGCGCGCTCCAGCAGGTCGTCGATGGGCGGGTCGGTGATGCCCTCAGGGGCGGCGATGGTTCCGGACACAGTCTCACTCCGTGAGTCAGGGGACCTGCAGCGGCTCGGTGCGCCGGGTGCAGGATGGATGGATCAAGAGGTTGCGCGCGCTCAGGACGCACGCGCCTGCCCACCAGTCTACTGGTCGGGCACAAATCCTCGGGCGCCCAGGAGCGGGGCCCGGTCAGACCGTGGCGTCAGGACCTGGGCGTGAGGCCCATCGCCTCGACGAGCGCGTCGGTCGCCCGGTGCACCTCGTCGTTGACGATCACGACGTCGAACTCGGGCTCGGCCGCGAGCTCGACGCGGGCCGTCGCGAGGCGCCGTTCCCGCTCCTCCGGACCCTCGGTACCGCGCCCGACGAGCCGACGCTCGAGCTCCTCCCAGCTGGGCGGGGCGAGGAACACGAACCGCGCTTCCGGCATCGAGGCGCGGACCTGGCGGGCGCCCTGGAGGTCGATCTCCAGGAGCGCCGGGACGCCCGCCGCGAGCTTCTCCTCGACCGCGCGGCGCGGGTCCCGTACCGGTTGCGCCCGTGCACCACGGCCCACTCCAGCATCTCGCCGCCGCGACCAGGCCGTCGAACTCCTCACCGCTGATGAAGTGGTAGTGGACACCGTCCACCTCGCCGGGCCGCGCCGCTCGGGTCGTGGCCGACACGGACAACCACACCTGCGGGTAGCGGGCGCGGATGTCCGCGGAGACGGTCCCCTTCCCGACGGCGGTGGGTCCCGCCAGGACGGTCAGGCGGGCAGGGGTCGTTGGTACGGCGGGTGACGGGGCAGCCAGCGCAGCGGGTGAAGCGGAAATGTCAGCCAAACCTCTCGATGAGCGCCGCGGACTGGTGGGGTCCCAGCCCGCGGACGCGACGCGTCTCGGCGATCCCGATCTCTTCCATGATCGCCCGGGCCTTCACCTTACCTACGCCAGGGAGCGACTCCAGCAGCGCGACGACGCGCAGCTTGCCGATCACGTCGTCGGTACGTCCCTGCGCGATCACCTCGGCGAGGGAGCCCTGGGAGTACTTCAGCCGGTTCTTGACCTCGGCCCGGGCTCGACGAGCCTCGGCCGCCTTCTCGAGATTTGCCGCGCGCTGTTCGGGGTCAGGGATGGTAGTGCCACGCAAGTCACCTACTTGTCCTCAGACGGATGGGCCCGTACGTGCACCGGGGCCGCCGACCGGATCTCGTGCCCCGGTCGCGACCTCGACACCTTCGAAACTAGCCACACCTGGCAGGTCAGGCAACGCTCACACGCCCTGAGCAGCGAACTTCCTCACGATCTTCTCCCTGGTCGCAGGCCCGGCACCGCACGCGTCGAGGTAGCCGTCGATGCTGCCGTACTCCTTCTCGGCCAGCTCCCACGCACCCCGCAGATACCCCGGCTCGACGCCCAGCAGAGGGCTCAGGGCCTCCTTGCCGAGCCCCGGGATCGGGGATCACGGCGGCGACGCCCTCGACCGCGGCCGCGCTCGCGAGGTACTCCTCGAGGCGGTCCGCCTCCCCACGCCGCAGGCGTGCTGCACCAGGGCGACGATCCAGCCGGTCCGGTCCTTGCCGGCCGAGCAGTGCACGAGAACCGTGCCCTCGGCGTCCGCGATGTCCCCGAGCGCCTCCCCGACGGTCCTACGGATGCCGGGGTCCGTGACGAACGTCGCATAGACGCCGTGCATCATGGACCGCGCCAGCGCCTGCGGGTCCTTCGCCCCGATCAGCCGGCCGATCATCGCAGCGGTGTCCGCCGCACGGTCACCGGTCTCGTCGGAGCCCTCGTCCGCGTCGTGGGACGCCTTCAGCGCGCGCCGACGCCGGCGCCGGGTCCATCCGCCGGGGCACCACCCGCGTGGTCGCGGGGACCACGTCCTCGCCGTCGCGGGCCACCTCGTCGTCGCCGCGCAGGTCGAGGTCCACCACGACGCCGAGCGTCTCGAGGGCCGCGACCCCTCGGGCGTGAGCCGCGACAAGCCGGCGGTGCGCAGCAGCACGCCCGTGCGCAGGGCGCGGTGGCGCCCGCGGGGACGGCGCGCCCACCCACGTCGCGGGCGTTCCAGGTACCGGGGATGTCGAGCGGCCGGGGGTGATCGACTGGTCGTGGGCGGCGAGCGAAGAGGTCATGGGGCGAGTCTGTCAGGTCGCGACGGGGTACCGAGCACAGCCTGGTCGCACGACGCCTGTGGGGCGCCCGCCGGGATCGGCGGACGCCCCACAGGCAGTGCTGGTGCGGGTCAGCCGCGCAGCGCGTCCGCCGCCTCGCGGGAGGCGTGGCGCGCCGCCGCCAGGAGCGCGCCCGCGTCCGGTCCGGCGGCCAGCACGCCCCGCGAGGAGGATGCGAGCACCTGGCGGCGTGCGGCGCCGAACACGGCCACGAGCTCGGCCGCTCCCGCGCCCTGGACACCGACCCTGGCGCCAGGAGCGGCCCGTTGACCGCGGCGAGGTCCACGCCGGTGCGGCGTGCGGCGTCACCGATCGTGGCGCCCACGACCAGACCGACCGAACCGAGCGGGTCCGCGCCCACGTTGAGCGCGGCGGCCTCCGCGGCGATGCGGGCGGCGACCGACGTGACGTCGGCACCCGCCCCGTGCGGGCGTGCTGGACCTGAGCCCCTTCCGGGTTCGAGGTCAGGCACAGGACGAACAGGCCACGGCCGGTCGCGAGAGCCGCCTCGACCGCCGGGGCGAGCGAACCGAAACCGAGGAACGGCGAGACCGTGAGGGCGTCACCGGCGAGCGGCGAACCGTCGCGCAGGTAGGCGTCCGCGTACCCTGCCATGGTCGACCCGATGTCCCCGCGCTTGGCGTCGACGATCGTCAGCGTCCCGGAGGGACCCGCGGTCGCGGCCGCCGCGAGAACCTCCTCGAGGGCCGCGACCCCGCGCGAGCCGTGCCGCTCGAACAGCGCCGACTGCGGCTTGAGCGCAGCGACCTGCCCGCCCACGGCCTCCACGACCCGCAGGCCGAACTCCCGGACCCCGTGGCGTCGTCGGGCAGGCCCCACGCGGCGAGCAGACCCGGATGCGGGTCGATGCCCACGCACAGCGGGCCGTGCTCGTCCATCGCCGCGGCGAGCCGCTCCCGAAGGGCGGCGCGCCGGCGTCACCTCGGCGCTCACGCGTCGGCTCCGGCGTGACGCGCCGCGGACGCGGCCATGTGCTCCTGGAGGCTCCAGACGTCGAACGGCCCCGCCAGGACCGCCTCGATGCCCTGGACCGCCGCCGCGAGCTGCTGGACGGTCGTGACCATCGCCTTGTCCGCGGCGGTCGTGGCCGCACGGATCTCGTAGCCGTCCGCACGCGCCCCTGGCCCGACGGGGTGTTGATGACCATGTCGACCTTCCCTCGGTGATGAGGTCCACGATCGTCGGCTCACCGTCCGCGCCGCGACCCGAGGAGAACTTGCGGACGATCGTGGCGGGGATGCCGTTGCGGCGCAGCACGCCCGCGGTGCCCTGGGTCGCGAGGATCTCGAAGCCCAGCTCCGACAGGCGCTTGATCGGGAAGACGATCGAGCGCTTGTCGCGGTCCGCGACCGACACGAAGACCGAGCCCTTGGTCGGCAGGCCGCCGAAGGCTGCGGCCTGCGACTTGGCGAACGCCCGCGGGAAGTCCAGGTCGAAGCCCATGACCTCGCCCGTCGAGCGCATCTCCGGGCCGAGCACGGTGTCCACCACGATGCCGTCGGTCGTGCGGAAGCGCTTGAACGGCAGCACGGCCTCCTTGACGGCGATCGGCGCGTCGAGGTCCAGCGTGCCGCCGTCGCCCTCGGCAGGCAGCATGCCGCTCGCGCGCAGCTCGGCGATGGTCTCGCCGACCATGATGCGCGCCGCAGCCTTGGCCAGGGAGACGCCGGTCGCCTTGGAGACGAACGGGACCGTGCGCGAGGCGCGCGGGTTCGCCTCCAGGACGTACAGGACGTCCGAGACGAGCGCGAACTGCACGTTGAGCAGGCCGCGCACGCCCACGCCCTTGGCGATGGCCTCGGTCGACCGACGGATGCGGTCGATCTCCGACTCGCTCAGCGAGACGGGGGCAGCACGCACGCGGAGTCGCCCGAGTGGATGCCGGCCTCCTCGATGTGCTCCATGACGCCGCCGAGGTACATCTCGGTGCCGTCGTACAGCGCGTCGACGTCGATCTCCATCGCGTCGTCGAGGAAGCGGTCGATGAGCAGCGGGCGGGCAGCGAGCCGGTCGTGGTCCGGTCGTCGGTCGCCGCGGCGTGCAGGGCACGCTCGACGTAGCCCGTGAGCTGCTCGGCCGAGTACACGATCTCCATGCCCCGCCCGCCGAGCACGTAGGAGGGCCGCACCAGCACCGGGAAGCCGATGCCCTCGGCGATCTCCTGGGCCTCGGCCAGGGACGTCGCGGTCCCGAACGCCGGGGCGGGCAGGCCCGCCGCGGCCAGGACCCGGCCGAAGGCGCCGCGGTCCTCCGCGGCGTCGATCGCCTCCGGGGAGGTGCCGAGGATCGGCAGGCCGGCGTCCGCCAGGCGCTGCGCGAGGCTCAGGGGTCTGGCCGCCCAGCTGCACGATGACGCCCGCGACCGGGCGGCCGCCAGCTCGGCCTGGTACACCTCGAGGACGTCCTCGAAGGTCAGGGGCTCGAAGTACAGGCGGTCGGAGGTGTCGTAGTCCGTCGAGACGGTCTCCGGGTTGCAGTTGACCATGACGGTCTCGTACTCGTCGGCCAGCGCGAGGGTCGCGTGCACGCACGAGTAGTCGAACTCGATGCCCTGACCGATGCGGTTGGGGCCCGAGCCCAGGATGAGGACCGCGGGGCGCTCGCGCGGGGAGACCTCGGTCTCCAGGTCGTAGGACGAGTAGTGGTACGGCGTCTTCGCGGCGAACTCCGCCGCGCACGTGTCGACCGTCTTGTAGACCGGGCGCACGTCCAGGGCGTACCGGACCTCACGGACCGTGGACTCCCCGCCGCGCCCATGCCGCGCAGCTTCGCGATCTGCGGGTCGGACAGCCCGTGGCGCTTGGCCTCGAGCAGGACGTCGCGGGTCAGCGCGTCCGCGGAGGCCACGGACGCCGCGACCTCGTTGATGAGCTGGATCTGGTCGAGGAACCACGGGTCGATCTTGGTGGCCTCGAAGACCTGCTCGAGGCTCGCGCCGGCGCGCAGCGCCTGCTGGGTCGCGACCAGGCGGCCCTCGGTGGGACGGGCGATCTCGGTGAGCAGCGCGTCGAGCGCCTCGCCCGCGACGGGCTCACCGTCCCAGTGGAAGACCGACCCGGCCTTGTCGATCGAGCGCATGGCCTTGCCGAGCGCCTCGGTGAAGTTGCGGCCCATGGCCATGGCCTCGCCGACGGACTTCATGGTCGTGGACAGCGTCGGGTCCGCGGCCGGGAACTCTCGAACGCGAAGCGCGGGACCTTGACCACGACGTAGTCGAGCGTGGGCTCGAACGACGCGGGTGTGACCTGCGTGATGTCGTTGGGGATCTCGTCGAGCGTGTAGCCGACCGCGAGCTTCGCCGCGATCTTCGCGATCGGGAAGCCCGTCGCCTTCGAGGCCAGGGCCGAGGAGCGCGACACGCGCGGGTTCATCTCGATGACGATGATGCGGCCCGTGTCCGGGTGCACCGCGTACTGGATGTTGCAGCCGCCGGTGTCGACGCCGACCTCCCGGATGACCGCGATGCCGATGTCGCGCAGCTTCTGGAACTCGCGGTCGGTGAGGGTGAGCGCCGGGGCGACCGTGACCGAGTCGCCCGTGTGCACACCGACCGGGTCGACGTTCTCGATCGAGCACACGACCACCACGTTGTCCGCGGTGTCGCGCATGAGCTCGAGCTCGTACTCCTTCCAGCCGAGGATGGACTCCTCCAGGAGCACCTCGGTGGTCGGCGAGTAGTGCAGGCCCTGACCGACGATCCGGCGCAGGTCCTGCTCGTCGTAGGCGATGCCCGAGCCGAGGCCGCCCATGGTGAACGACGGGCGCACGACCATGGGGTACCCGAGCGAGTCGGCGGCCGCGAAGGCCTCCTCGACCGTGTGGATGATCTCCGAGCGGGCGCTCACCGCCGCACTTCTCGACGACCTGCTTGAACTGCTGGCGGTCCTCGCCCTTCT
The DNA here is from genome assembly GCA_038070415.1 of Oerskovia sp. M15. Taxonomy (GTDB): domain Bacteria; phylum Actinomycetota; class Actinomycetes; order Actinomycetales; family Cellulomonadaceae; genus Oerskovia. Next base: position 3,769,752 of record JAMYWF010000001.1, on the reverse strand, counting down.
CGATCGCGGCGATGTTGGCACCGATGAGCTCGACGTCGTACTGCGCGAGGACGCCGGCCTCGTCGAGCGCGATCGCGGCGTTGAGAGCCGTCTGGCCGCCCAGGGTCGCGAGCAGCGCGTCGGGGCGCTCCTTCGCGATGATGGTCGTCAGGACCTCGGTCGTGATGGGCTCGACGTAGGTCGCGTCCGCGAACTCGGGATCCGTCATGATCGTGGCGGGGTTCGAGTTGACCAGGATGACCCGCAGGCCCTCCTCCTTCAGGACGCGGCAGGCCTGCGTGCCCGAGTAGTCGAACTCGCACGCCTGGCCGATGACGATCGGCCCGGAGCCGATCACCAGGACGCTGGAGATGTCAGTTCTGCGAGGCACGGGTCAGATCTCACTTTCGAAGGACGTGGGGTCACCGAGGCGACTGTCGCGGGACCGGAAGCACCGGCCGGGTCGCGCATCAGGTCGATGAAGCGGTCGAAGAGGTAGGCGGCGTCGTGCGGCCCGCGGCGGCCTCGGGGTGGTACTGCACCGAGAATGCCGGGCGGTCGAGGCACGAGAGCCCCTCGACGACCTGGTCGTTGAGACCGATGTGGGAGACCACGACGCGGCCGTAGCGCCCACCGTCGTGCGGGGCGGTCGACTCGCCCTCGCGCGGGGCGTCGACCGCGAAGCCGTGGTTGTGCGCGGTGACCTCCACCTTGCCCGTGGTGCGGTCGAGCACCGGCTGGTTGATGCCACGGTGGCCGTAGCCCAGCTTGTAGGTGCCGTAGCCGAGCGCACGGCCCAGGATCTGGTTGCCGAAGCAGATGCCGAAGTACGGGATGCCCCGATCGAGGACCGCGCGGAGCAGCTCGACCTCGGTGGTGGCCGCACCCGGGTCACCGGGGCCGTTGGAGAAGAAGACGCCGTCGGGGCGAGGGCGACGATCTCGTCGATCGTCGTCGTGCTCGGCACGACGTGCACCCGCACGCCGCGCTCCGCGAGGCGCTGCGGCGTCATGGCCTTGATGCCGAGGTCCACCGCGACGACCGTGGCGACCGGCTCCTGCCCGGCGAGCTCGCCGGAGGGCTCGACGACGTACGCCTCCGGGGTGCTCACCTCGCGGGCGAGGTCGGCGCCGCCATCACTGGGGCCGCGCGGACGAGCTCCACCAGCTCCTCCGTGGGGCGCGGGTAGCCGCCACGACGCAGGTCCTCGCCCGAGAAGATGCCGGCGCGCATGGTGCCGAGCTCGCGCAGGTGGCGCGTCAGGGCCCGGTGTCGATCGAGCTGATGCCCACGATGCCCTGTGCGGTGAGGTCGTCGTCGAGCGAGCGCGTCGCGCGCCAGTTCGAGGTCCGGCGCGCAGGGTCGCGCACCACGTAGCCGCTGACCCAGATCCGGGCCGACTCGGCGTCCTCGTCGTTGACGCCCGTGTTCCCGATGTGGGGCGCCGTCATCACGACGATCTGGCGGTGGTAGGAGGGATCGGTCAACGTCTCCTGGTAGCCGGTCATGCCGGTGTTGAAGACGATCTCGCCGAACGTCGTGCCGAGGGCCCGTAGGCGCGGCCCGTCAGGGTCGTGCCGTCCTCGAGGACCAGGACCGCAGTCCGGTCGGCGGTCTGGGCGTCCGTGCTGGGGTCGAGATGCTCACTGCTGCGGCTCCTTCGAGTCGTCGTTCGGTGCGCTGTCGGCGGCGGGGAGGAGCTCGCGGACGGCGTTCAGGAGGATGGCACGGTCGGTGGCACGCTGGGTCCTGAGTCCAGTATCCAGGCGCGTGGCCGGGGCGTCCCCGGCCGCGGGGACGGTCCACGTCACCACGACCAGGCCGTCCTTGCCCACGTACTTGCCCGCCATGCCGGGGCGAGCGAGACGGCCTCGAGGGCGCTCGCTGCCAGGAAGAGGTCCGGGGCGCCCTGACGGGACACCAGGACGCCCGCGCGGTGCACCGTGACGCTCGCGGTGGACCGGTCACCCAGGCGGTGGGCACCGACCCGCGCGAGCCAGTCGCCCGCGAAGGTGCTGGAGACGTAGACCGCGGGCAGCGGTCCGGCGAGGACGTCGCCGAGGTCGCCGGACGGGACCGCCGGCGGGCGGGGACGACGTCGGCCGTGCGGGTCGTCATGCGCCGGCGGCCGAGGAAGACCACGGCGAGCAGGACGAGGCCGATGACGACCCAGATGCCGACCGCGACGGGCAGAGGAAGGTTCACGACCGTCTCACCTGCCCGCCGGTGCGCCTGCTGCGACCGGCGCGCCGTCCAGGACGGTCGCCCGCCCGCGCAGGAAGGTCGCGACGACACGGCCCGGGAGCTCGTACCCTGGAACGGCGTGTTGGCGCTGGCCGTGGTCTGGGCGCGACCGTCGACGACGCGGCGCGCGGCCGGGTCCACCAGGACCACGTTGGCGGGCTCGCCGACCTCGAGGGGCGACCCTGCGCCGTCGGGCCCTCGTCGATGCGGCCGATCCGTGCGGGCGCGGCCGACAGGACGCGGGCCACGTCCGCCCAGGTCATGCGGCCCGACTCGACCATGGTCTCCTGCACCACGCTCAGGGCGGTCTCCAGCCCGGTCATCCCGAACGCCGCGGCTGCCCACTCGCAGTCCTTGTCCTCGCGCGTGTGCGGGGCATGGTCGGTCGCGACGATGTCGATGGTCCCGTCGGCCAGGCCCTGGCGCACGGCCTCGACGTCCGCGGCCGTGCGCAGCGGCGGGTTCACCTTGAAGACCGGGTCGTACTCGCGGGCCAGCTCGTCGGTCAGGACGAGGTGGTGCGGGTGACCTCGGCGGTCACGTCGATGCCCCGCCCCTTGGCCCAGCGGATGATCTCCACCGAGCCGCCGTGGACAGGTGGCAGACGTGCAGGCGCGAGCCGACGTGCTCGGCCAGCAGGACGTCGCGGGCGATGATCGCCTCCTCGGCGACCGCGGGCCAGCCGGCCAGACCGAGCTCGGCCGACACGACGCCCTCGTTCATCTGGGCGCCCTCCGTCAGGCGCGGCTCCTGCGCGTGCTGGGCGACGACGCCGTCGAACGCCTTGACGTACTCGAGCGCACGGCGCATGAGGAGGGTCCCAGACGCACTTGCCGTCGTCGGAGAAGACGCGCACCCGGGCGGCCGAGTCCGCCATGGCGCCGAGCTCGGCGAGCTGGTGGCCCTCGAGGCCGACGCTGACCGCACCCACGGGGTGGACGTCGACCCAGCCGGCGTCGCGGCCGATCCTCCAGACCTGCTCGACGACGCCCGCGGTGTCCGCGACCGGCGTCGTGTTGGCCATCGCGTGGACGGCGGTGAAGCCGCCGACCGCCGCGGCGCGCGTGCCCGAGACGATGGTCTCGGCGTCCTCGCGACCCGGCTCGCGCAGGTGCGTGTGCAGGTCGACCAGCCCGGGCAGGGCGACCAGGCCGTTCGCGTCGACGACGGTCTCGCCCGCGGCGACGGGCTGCCTGCCGCGCGGATCTCGGTGATCATGCCGCCGCCAGGACCAGGTCGACCGGCTCGGCGCCCAGCGGCGCCGCGCCCTGCAGGACGTAGGTGGGGTTCGTGGTCTGCTCGCTCATTCGAGTCCAGCCCTTTCCTTGGAAGCGTCGCCCGCGAGGAGCAGGTAGAGGACGGCCATGCGGATCGCGACACCGTTGGCGACCTGCTCGACGATCACCGCGCGCGGCGAGTCGGCGGCCTCGGCGGAGATCTCCAGGCCACGGTTCATGGGCCCGGGGTGCATGACGATGGTGTGGTCGGGCAGCAGTGCCAGGCGGCGCCCGTCGAGCCCGTAGTTGCGGGTGTACTCGAGCGGGTTCGGGAAGAACGCTCCCCGCCGGCTCCCGCGCCCGAGCCGGACATGCGCTCACGCTGGACGCGGAGCATCATCACGGCGTCCGGGGCCGTTCGGCGAGCACCTCGTCGAGGTGGTAGGAGACGTCGCACGGCCACGCCTCGACGCCCACGGGCACGAGGGTGGGCGGCGCCACGAGGGTGACCTTCGCGCCGAGCGTGTGCAGCAGGTGGACGTTGGAGCGGGCGACGCGCGAGTGCAGCACGTCGCCGACGATCGCGATCCGCAGGCCCGCGAGGTCCCGGCCCGTGGGGTCGCCCCGACCGAGCCGGCCCCGCTGCCCCGCGCCCCACCAGGTGACGGCGCATGGTGAAGGCGTCGAGCAGGGCCTGCGTCGGGTGCTGGTGCATCCCGTCGCCCGCGTTGACCACGGCGGAGTCCACCCAGCCCGCGTGCGCGAGGTGCGCGGGCGCCCGAGGCCTGGTGGCGGATGACGATCGCGTCCGCGCCCATGGCCTGCAGGGTGAGGGCCGTGTCCTTGAGCGACTCGCCCTTGGAGACGCTCGAGCCCTTGGCCGAGAAGTTGATGACGTCGGCAGACAGGCGCTTGGCCGCGGTCTCGAACGAGATCCGGGTGCGCGTGGAGTCCTCGAAGAAGAGGTTGACGACGGTGCGCCCGCGCAGCGTCGGGAGCTTTGATCTCCCGCGACTGCGTGGCGGCCATCTGGGTGGCCGTGTCGAGGATGCGGATCGCGTCGGCGCGCGAGAGGTCCACGGTGGACAGCAGGTGCTTCATCGGGTGACCTCCCCGGTCGCGGAGGTGGGCCGCTGGCTGATCACCACGGCGTCGGAGCCGAGCTGGTCGGCCCGCCGCGTGCGCCGTCGACCTCCGCGAGGCGCACGCTGACGCGCTCGGAGATCGAGGTCGGCAGGTTCTTGCCCACGTAGTCGGGGCGGATCGGCAGCTCGCGGTGACCGCGGTCGACCAGGGCCGCGAGCTGGACGGCACGGGGCGCCCGATGTCGCTGATGGCGTCGAGAGCTGCGCGGATGGTGCGCCCGGAGAACAGCACGTCGTCGACCAGGACGACGACCTTGCCGTCGATCCCGGACTCCGGCAGCCGCGTGGCACCGATGGTGCGGGTGGGGTGCTTGTGGAGGTCGTCGCGGTACATGGTGACGTCGAGCTCGCCGACGACGTCCGCGGGGACCAGGCCGGGCTCGATCGTCGCGAGACGCTCCGCGAGCCGGACGGCGAGGGGACGCCACGCGTCGGGATGCCCAGGAGGACCACGTCGTGCGCGCCCTTGTTGCGCTCGACGATCTCGTGGGCGATGCGGGTCAGTGCCCGCGCGATCTCGGTCTCGCCGAGAACGGTGGTCACACCGGCTGAGGAGTCCTCAGGGGTGACAGGTGGTTCGGAAGATGGCACGGCAGGCCCAGAGCTCATTCTGGTGACCCCCTTCCCCGCCTCACTGGACGGGCCTTAAAGGAAATCTGACGCGCTCACCCTACCGCTCGCCCGGTCGGCGCCGCTGCGCTTCTCAGGTGGTGGGCAGTGGTCGTTGGTCACAGTGCCGCGGGCGCCGGTGCCACAGTGCGTGCGCCGGCCCGCCACGGGGCGGGACCGGCGCACGAAGGCTTCGCTGGCGTCACGGGAGACCTGGTAGGGCCTGGGTGAGCTCACGCCAGGATCGTCGGCTTCATCTCCTCGATGCGGGCGAGCAGGCCGTTGACGAAGCTCGGCGAGTCGTCCGTGGACAGCTCACGGGCGAGGTCGACGGCCTCGTCGATCGCGACGGCGTCCGGGACGTCGCCGTTGAACAGGATCTCCCAGCTGCCGATGCGCAGGAGCGCACGATCGACGGCGGCATACGCTCGAGGGTCCACCCGTGCGAGTAGGTCTCGAGCAGCTCGTCGATCTGCTCACGGTGCTCCAGGACGCCCTCGACGAGGTCCACGGTGTACTGCGGCAGGGGTGTCTGGCTGCCCGAGTCGACGATCCGGTCGGCGAGCAGGGTCTGCGGGTCCAGCTGGCGCTGCTCGGCCTCGAAGAGGACGTCGAGCGCGCGCTTGCGTGCCTTGGTTCGAGCACCCACGTCAGTCGTTCACGCGCCCCAGGTAGGAGCCGTCGCGGGTGTCGACCTTGACCTTGGTGCCCTGCTCGAGGAAGAGCGGGACCTGGATCTGGGCACCGGTCTCGAGCGTCGCGGGCTTGGTGCCGCCGGTCGAGCGGTCACCCTGCAGGCCGGGCTCCGTGTAGGTGATCTCGAGGACCACCGACGGAGGCAGCTCGACGTACAGCGGGACACCCTCGTTGGTGGCGACGAGAGCGTTCTGGCTCTCCAGCATGTAGTCCGCGGCGCCGCCGACGGTCGCAGCGGGGATGGTGATCTGGTCGTACGTGGACGTGTCCATGAAGACGAAGTCCTCGCCGTCCTTGTACAGGTACTGCATGTCGCGCTTGTCGACGTTCGCGGTCTCGATCTTGAGCCCGGCGTTGAAGGTCTTGTCGACGGTCTTGCCGGACAGGACGTTCTTCATCTTGGTGCGAACGAAGGCGCCACCCTTGCCGGGCTTGACGTGCTGGAACTCGATGATCGTCCACAGCTGGCCGTCGAGCTTGAGCACGGTGCCGTTCTTGATGTCGTTGGTCGTCGCCACGTTCGGTCTTCCTGTCGCGTTGTCATGGGGCTGCCGTCGGGGTGCCTCACCGTGTGGGTCACGAGCGAGTCACTGATGCGCACACGTTCGGGTGCGCGCCCTGGCGGTAGCCGACCCTCCCTGGCGGGCTCCCGTGACGCGTCAGCACGTGCGTGCGCTGGGCGTCCTCGGGGCCGCGAAAGGCCCGGTCCAGTCTACCGGAGGAGTCCAAGGATCGCTGCGCCCAGGATTCCCGTCGCCCCGGCCCAGATCATCGAGGCCAGCGTGCCGATCATGAAACGCTCGGCGGCGACCGGGTGCTCACGCAGCTCGGGGTACCGCCCGAGACCCTTGATGGCGACCACGAACGCGACCCCGCGGGGTACCCGGCGAGCAGGCAGCCCGTGATCGCGAGGCGCTCGAGGATGCCGATCCAGGTGCCGCCGCGCAGCGTCTGGAGGGCTTCCTCGCCGAGAGGCCGCCGGGGTCCGACGGCGGGGCTGCGGTCCCGGGTCGGGTGCGGCAGGCGCGGGCGGTGCGGGCGGAGGCGGCATCGGCGCTGATGCGCCGGCCGGGACCGCCACCTGGGCCGCCGGGCGGGCGGCCGGTCGCCGACGGGGCGGCGGAACCGGCCCGGGTCGCGGACCGGGCGGGCCTCGCCCTCGTTCCGGGAGCGGCGCGCCGCTGCCCGCAGCACCCACGGGGTCACGAGCATGCCGCCGAGGACGCTGAGCACGAGCGTCGCCACCACCACCGCCCCGACGGCCAACCCTGATGCGAAGCTCACGCGTCTGCCTCCTGGAGGATTCTCGTCACGACCGGCCGGACGGCCGATTCCTCGGACCACAGGCTCGCACGCAGGCGCTGGCTGACCGCCTGCTCGCTGATCCCGAGCTCCCTGGCCACATCCTTCTGGTGCCACCCACACGCGCCAGCGCGTCCACGACCTCCCACCCGCAGTGGTGCGACGAGAACGGACCGCGAGCAGGAGGCGCAGGAGCGCCTCGACCTCCCCGCGGCCGACGGATCCGGTCCTCGACCGCGCAGGGGACGTGCCCCGGATCTTGGCCCGCTCGACCGCCTCCCGGGCATGCACGAACGCCGAGCCGGACGCCTCGCGGGAGGCCGGGGCAGCCGTCCGTCCGGACCGGCCAGCACCTGCCCGATGCCGAGGCCCGTGCTCCACCCGCCGAGCCTGCCCAGGGTGAGGACGATCTCCACGACGAGCGCGGCGTCGTCGAGCACGGCCTGGACCTCGTCGCCGACGGTGCGGTCGAAGCCGATGACGACCCCGTCGTGCTCCCGGAATGGCGCGAGGTCGGTCAGGAGCTCAGGCACGAGGTCACCCCGGCGGGTGCTGGCTCTCTGGTCCACGGTCAGGACGAACATTCCTCCACCATAGACGCTAGATCGGCAGGTATCAATGACTCATGCTTGATGAAGCCATATCAAGTCTATTGACTTGATATGCAGATCTCTAGGCTGCTGCCAGGCGCGCCACGATCGCCAGGACCGCCAGGCGGTAGGAGTCGAACCCGAACCCGGCCACGGTCCCCGTCGCGACGCCGCCGATCACCGAGTTGTGGCGGAACTCCTCACGCGCGGCCGGGTTGCTCAGGTGCACCTCGACCAGGAGCAGGCGGCCTTGGTCACCTGGGCCGCGGCGTCCCGCAGGGCGTACGAGTAGTGCGTGAACGCCGCCGGGTTGAGCACCACGTGCGCGCCGTCGTCGACCGCGCCGTGCAGCCAACCGACCAGCTCCGACTCGTCGTCGGTCTGGCGGACCTGGACCTCGAGGTCGTTCTCCGCGCCCCACCGCTCCCCGCCGCGACCAGGTCGGTGTAGGACGCCGCCCCGTAGACGTCGGGCTCGCGGACGCCGAGGCGACCGAGGTTGGGACCGTTGAGGAGGAGGACACGAGTCATGCGCAGAGCCTAGCGGGACGCCCCGGCCGTCATCGTGGCCGTCCGGCCGTCCGACGTTCACCATCACACCCCTGGACGGTCTAGGATTCGCGCGTGCCAGATCATCCGAACGTGACCCCGCCACACCCGACGCCGGCGCGGATCCAGCCCCGACCAGGACGCCCCGGGCGGGCGGGACGGGTCGCCGGAGGGCGACGCCAGGTCCTCGCCTGGTCGCTGTGGGACTGGGGCTCGGCCGCGTTCAACGCCGTCGTCACGACGTTCGTCTTCACGCGCTGGATCACGAGCGACGCGTTCGTCGAGGCAGGCGCCGCCGACCCCGACGCCGTCATGGCCGACCACACAGCATGGCTCGGGTGGGGTCTGACCATCGCCGGCGCGCTCATCGCCCTGCTCGCCCCGCGCTCGGGGCGCTCGCAGACGCGTCGGGCGGCGCAAGGTCTGGCTCGGCGTCAACACCGCGGCGACCGTCGCGGCCATGGTCGCCATGTTCTTCGTTCAGCCGACCGCGGGTTCGCTGTCCGACGCCGTGATCCTCGGCGTCGTCTTGCTCGCGGCGGGCAACGTCTTCTTCGAGCTGGCGTCCGTGGCCTACAACGCCCTGCTCCTGGACATCTCCACCCCGCGCACGATCGGACGCATCAGCGGTCTCGGCTGGGGCGCCGGGTACGTGGGCGGGATCGTGCTGCTGCTCGTGCTGTTCGTGGGCTTCATCAACCCCGAGGTCGGCTGGTTCGGCATCACCGGCGAGGGCGGCATGGACATCCGCGTGAGCGTGCTGCTCTCGGCCGTGTGGTTCGCGGTCTTCGCGATCCCCGTGCTCCTGGCCGTCCCGAGACCCGCGGGCCGCCTCGGCGACCCCGCTCGGCGTCCTCGGCGCGTACCGCAAGCTCGGCCGCGACCTCGTCCACCTGTGGCGCACGCGCCGCTCGACGCTCGGCTACCTCGTCGCGAGCGCCGTCTACCGGGACGGCCTGGCCGGAGTCTTCACGTTCGGAGCCGTGATCGCGTCGGGGACGTTCGGGTTCAGCGCGAGCGAGGTCATCGTCTTCGCGATCGCCGCCAACGTCGTGGCCGGTCTCTCCACGATCGCCGCGGGCTGGTTGGACGACCGGATCGGGCCGCGCCGGGTGATCCTGGGATCGCTGGTAGGCCTCGTGGTCTCCGGTACGGCCGTCTTCGTGCTGCACGACGGCGGCGCGAAGGTCTTCTGGGTGTGGGGCCTGCTCCTGTGCGCGTTCGTCGGCCCGGCCCAGTCCGCGAGCCGTGCGCTGCTGGGACGTATCAGCGACGAGGGACGTGAGGCCGAGGCGTTCGGTCTGTACGCGACGACCGGTCGGGCGGCGAGCTTCCTCGCCCGATGGCCTTCGCGACTATGGTCGCCGTGTCCGGCGAGCAGTTCTGGGGCATCCTGGGGATCGTGGCCGTGATCCTCGTGGGTCTCGTGCTGATGCTGTTCGTACGCTTCCCCACGGGCAGCGGCGTCAACGGCGGAAGGACCTCGCCGAGGTCACCGCCGGCGCGACAGGTTCGTCGAGCACGGAGGTCTAGCTGATGGCGGAACCCGACACGTCGGCGGACCGCGGCCTGGCGGCGACGCGGGCGGGCGGCGGCCTCGACTGGCAGCCCGATCGGCTGCTGGCAGGCTTCGAGGCCGCGACCCTGGCCACCGGTGGCCCCGCTCCCGCACCGAGGACCGGCCGCACGTTCGTCCCGGCGGCGCGACTGCGCGGTGGGCAGCCAGGGCGGGCGGGCGGGCGACGCGTCGCCCGACGAGCACGACGCGGACCCCGACCCCGGAGGTGCGCCGGATCCCGCGCCCTCGCCCGTCGCGACGCTCGTCCGCGCGGCGCAGGACGCCTCGGGGACCGCTCCGGAGCACAGCCCGCGGGCGTCTTCCTGCACGTCCACGGGTACAACGACTACTTCTTCCAGGAGCACCTGGCCCGTGCGGTCGAGGACGCGGGCTACGTGTTCTTCGCCGTGGACCTGCGGGCCGCTGGACGGTCGCTGCGTCCGGGGCAGGTGCCGCACTTCGTCGAAGACCTGCGGGAACCCGCCACGGACCTGTCGGTCGCGGTCGCCGTGGTCCGCGGGCTGCACCCGGTCTGCCCGTCACGGTGCACGCGCACTCGACGGGCGGACTGGTGGCGCCGCTCTGGGCGCACGCCCACCGACGCCAGCGCCTGATCGACGCGCTCGTGCTGGACTCCCCTTCCTCGACCTCAACTCGAGCTGGCTCAACCGGACGATCGCGACCAGGGTGCTCGACGCCGTCGGGCCGTGGACTCCCTCGCGGTCCTCAGTGCGGCGCCCTCGGCGTACGCAGCGCACCTGCTCGCCGCGAACGGCGGCCGGTGGGACTTCGACCCGACGCTCAAGCGCCCGACGGGGTCCCGGTCCGGGCGGCTGGTTGCGGGCCGTGCGGCAAGGTCAGGCGCGGCTCGCGCGCGGGCTCGACGTCGCGTGCCCCGTGCTCGTGGCCCACTCGGCGAGCTCGGGGCCCGACGACCTGACCAACCCCTGCTCGACGAGCAGGACACCGTCCTGGACATCGCCCAGATCGCGCGGCTCGCCCGCGCGTCGGCCCCGACGTGACGATCCGCGCGATCGAGGGCGGGTGCACGACCTGACGCTGTCCGCGGACGGCCCGCGCGAGGCGTACCTGGCCTCGATGCTGACCTGGCTCGACGACCAGCTGGGGCACCGCGGGCGCGCCTCGGCCCCGACCCGATGAGCCGCACGGACCCGCGCGGTGGGCGCCCGGCGCCTGGCACCACCCTACCTCGACTCCCCACAGGCGTCGTGGCGCTCGCGCACCGCGGCTTCTCCCTCGACGGGCTGGAGAACTCCCTCGCAGCCTTCGCCGCGGCGCGGGAGCTGGGCTTCCGGTACGTCGAGACCGACGCGCACGCGACGTCCGACGGCGTCGCGGTCGCCCTGCACGACGCGAGCCTGGACCGGACCACCGACGGCGTCGGCCTGGTCGCCGACCTGCCCTGGGCGCGCGTGGGTCGCGCCCGGATCGGCGGCGTCGAGCCCGTGCCGCTGCTCGAGGACGTCCTAGGCACCTGGCCGGACCTGCGCGTGAACATCGACGTCAAGGCGGAGCCCGCGATCCGTCCGGTCGCGGCGGCGATCGAGCGCACGCGCGCGCACGACCGCGTGTGCGTCGCGTCCTTCTCCCCGGACGCCGGCGCCGCACGGTCGCGCGGCTGAGCCGCCCGTGGCGACCTCGACGGGGACGAGCGAGGTGGCCGCGTTCCTCCTCGCCGCCCGTGCGGGCGCTCCTCGTGCACCGTTCGGGGCGCTCGCCGCCTGGGCGCTGCGTGACGCGGACTGCCTGCAGGTCCCCGAGAGTCAGGGCCCGTTGACCGTCGTGGACGCCCGGACCGTGGCAGCCGCTCATGCGGCGGGACGGCAGGTGCACGTGTGGACCGTCAACGACCCGCAGGACATGGGCAGGCTGCTCGACCTGGGCGTCGACGGGATCGTCACGGACCGCGCGGACCTGCTGCGCGAGGTCCTGGTCGCGCGGGGGCGTTGGGCCTGACGACGCACGGCTCGCCCTCACCCGCGGGTGAGGACGAGCCGTGTCATAGGTGCGGCGAGAGCGAGATGCTCGACGACGTCGCGTCAGAGGGCGATCGGTCCCCGCGGGTGCATCGATCGAGATCTCCGCGTAGGCGGCCGCGAGCAGGGCAGGGTCCGGCCCTCGAGGCGCGCCGGCTTGCCGATCCCGTCCAGCACCACGAAGCGCAGCATGTCGCCACGGGACTTCTTGTCGCGGCGCATGGCGGACAGCAGCTGCTCCCAGCGGTCGCCCCGGTACGTCAGGGGCAGACCCAGGTTGCCCAGGATCTCGCGGTGACGGTCGACGGTCGCGTCGTCGAGGCGCCCCGCAAGACGCGAGAGCTCGGCCACGAAGACCATGCCGACGGAGACCGCCGCACCGTGGCGCCACGCGTAGCGCTCGGTGAGCTCGACCGCGTGCCCCAGCGTGTGGCCGTAGTTGAGGATCTCGCGCAGGCCGCCTCCTTGAGGTCCTCCCCACGACGCGGGCCTTGACCGCGACCGAACGCTCGATGAGCTCCACGACCACGGCCCACGTCGACGCGGGGACCGAGGCCCCGCCCAGTTCTTGAGCTCCTCGATGTTCTCCTCGACGAGCTCGAGGATCCGCGGGTCGGCGATGAACCCGGTCTTGACGACCTCCGCGAGCCCTGCGACGAAGTCGAACCGGGCAGGGACTCGAGCGACGCCACGTCGCACAGCACGCCGCCGGCGGGTGGAACGCGCCGACGAGGTTCTTGCCCTCCGCGGTGTTGATGCCGGTCTTGCCGCCCACCGCCGCGTCGACCATCGCGAGCAGCGTCGTCGGGACGTGGACGACCTTGATCCCGCGCAGCCACGTGGCGGCGACGAACCCGGCGAGGTCCGTCGTCGCGCCCCGCCCACCGACACGATCGCGTCGCTGCGCGTAAAGTCCGCCTGACCGAGGACCTGCCACAGGAACGCGGCGACCTGGGCCGTCTTGGCCTCCTCCGCGTCCGGGACCTCGGCGATGTACGCCTCGTAGCCGACCGCGAGCAGGTCCTCGCGGACCGTGTCTGCGGAGGTCGCGAGCGCGGCCGGGTGGATCACGAGGACCCTGCGGACGTCGGGACCCAGCAAGGAGGGCAGCTCGCCGAGGAGGTGCCGCCGATCAGGACGTCATAGGGCTGGTCGCCGTTCACACGGACGCGCGCCGGGTGGCAGGACGGCCCTGCCCGGTCACGGTCTCCTGCTGGTCGCTCACGTCTCGCTCCTCGTCGTGTCGGCGCGCGCACCGGAGGGCACGTCACCGAGGGCTGCTTCGATCTCTTGCGCCACCTGGCCGGGAGTATGCCCGTCCGTCAGGACCCGCAGCGTGGCGAGCCGTTCGTAGACGGGGCGCCTGCCGTCCATGAGGGCCTGCCACTTGGCGCGCGGGTTGCCGAGCAGCAGGGGCGCGCCTGATTGAACCCGACCCGGGGCCCGGCGTGGGCCAGGGAGACGTCGAGGAAGACCACGACGCCCCCGGCTGCGGAGTAGGACTCCAGGGCCGCCTGCGTGTACTCGTCGAGCACGGCTCCGCCCCGAGGGCGAGCACCCCTCGTGGACGGCGAGGGCCTGGGTGACGGCCTCGCGCTCCAGGACACGGAAGTGCGGCTCGCCGTCCTCGAGGAAGACGTCGGCGACGGTCTTGCCGGCGACGGTCTCCACGTCGGTGTCGGTGTCGCGCGCGGCCAGGCCGAGACGCTCGGACAGGAGGCCCGCGACCGTGGACTTGCCACAGCCGGGAGGGCCGATGAGGACGACCCGGGGCCGGTGCTCGTGGTCATCTCAGCGCAGCAGCTCGGGGACCGAGGCCAGGTAGGCCTCGACGTTGCGGCGGACCTCGGTGACCGAGTCGCCGCCGAACTTCTCCAGGACGGCCTCGGCGAGGACCAGGGCGACCATGGCCTCGGCGACGACCGCTGCGGGAGGCACGGCGCACACGTCCGAGCGCTGGTGCTGGGCCTTGGCGGGCTCGCCCGTGGCGACGTCGACGGTCGCGAGCGCGCGAGGCACGGTCGAGATGGGCTTCATCGCGGCACGCACGCGCAGCACCTCGCCGTTGGACATACCACCCTCGACTCCGCCGGCGCGGTTGCTCAGACGCTGGATGTGGCCGTCCTCGTCGCGCACCATCTCGTCGTGCGCCGCCGAGCCGCGGCGGCGGGCCGTCCGGAAGCCGTCGCCGACCTCGACGCCCTTGATGGCCTGGATGCCCATCAGGACGGCCGCGAGGCGGGCGTCCAGGCGACGGTCGGACTGCACGTAGGTACCGAGCCCCGACGGGACGCCGTAGGCAGGACCTCGACGACGCCGCCGAGCGTGTCTCCGTCCTTGTGGCACTCGTCGATCTCCGCGACCATCGCGGCGGAGCCCGCCGGGTCGAAGCAGCGCACCGGGTCGGCGTCGAGGCGCTCGACGTCGTCGGGCAGCGGGAGCGCGGCGTCCTCGGGGACCTCGACCGTGCCGATGCCCACGACGTGCGAGACCAGCCGGATGCCCACGGCCTGCTCGAGGAACTTCGCGGCTGCGGTACCGAGCGCGACGCGGGTCGCGGTCTCGCGTGCGGACGCGCGCTCCAGGACGGGCGGGCGTCCTCGAAACCGTACTTGCGCATCCCGATCAGGTCGGCGTGCCCGGGGCGCGGGCGCGTCAGGGGCGGTTGCGGGCGATCTCGCGGGCGTCACCCGTCCCGGCGTCGACCTGCAGCGCCTCGGTGGGCACGGGGTCGGCGCTCATCACGTCGACCCACTTGGGCCACTCGGTGTTGCCGATCTCGATCGCGAGCGGTCCGCCCTGCGTGAGCCCCAGGCGCAGGCCCGCGAGGATCCGGACCTCGTCCTGCTCGAACTTCATGCGCGCACCACGGCCGTAGCCGAGGCGGCGACGCGCGAGCGCGTCCTGCACGTCCTTCGTCACGAGCTCGACCCTGCGGGCAGCCCTTCCAGGATCCCGACCAGCGCCGGACCGTGCGACTCACCCGATGTCAACCAACGAAGCATGAGGAGAATCCTCCCACGTCGCCTGCGCCATGCCCGCACGCGCCCGCAGTGCGGACGTCTCGGCGCCGCCTCCGCCCGGTCCGCCGCACGGGTCCCGCCGGGACCGGTCGGGGCGGTCTGTGGACGAGCCCGGACGGAGCCCGCGGCGCTGCTAGGTTCGCCGGGTGACGAATGCGGGGGCGAGGCGCAGGGTGGCGCGACGGCGCAGGCGGGGACGGACGACACCGAGGCACCGGTCGCCCGGGCGGGCCCCGGCGTCCGGATCGCGACCCGGACGTGGGAGCGTGCGGTGGCCGAGCTGCGGCCTCATCGAGGCCCGATCGTGGCCTGGGCCGTGCCCGTGGTCCTCCTGACGCTCCTGTGCTCCGTGCACGCAGGGCACCCGCTCGCCGTGCTGCCCGCCTCGGTCTACCTCGCGGTCGCGGGTACGGCCCTGGCGGTCATCGACGTCCGCACGCACCGCCTGCCCAACGCGCTGGTCCTGCCGTCCTACCCGGTCCTGGCCGTGCTCCTGGGCACGGCGAGCCTCCCGGGCCCGACGGCGGCGCGCCCGTCCGCGCACTGGCCGGCGGTCTGGTCCTCTACGCCGCGTACTTCCTGCTGGCCCTCGCCCCGTCCGGGCTCGGGTTCGGGGACGTGAAGCTCGCCGGTCTGCTCGGCGCCTACCTGGGCTGGTTCGGGTGGGCCGAGCTGGCGGTCGGGGCGAGCGCGGCCTTCCTCCTCGGCGGTCTCACGGCCGTCACCCTGCTCGCCACGGGCGGGCAGGGCGACGGACAGCGATCCCGTTCGGGCCGTTCATGCTGGCAGGCGCCGCGGTCGGGGCATTCTGGGGCGTCTCGCCGTGGGCGAGGCGTTCCTGCTCGGCTGACGTCTCAGACCCGCGGGCGCTCGGCGCGAGCGCCGTCTCGAGTGCGTCTGCCATTGCATCCAGCGGAGCGACCTGCCCCGTCATGAGGCGCACCTGCTCGGCCGCCTGGTGCAGAAGCATCCGCTCCCGCCCACGACCGTTCCGCCCACCTGCACCCAGGCGCGGGAGAGCGCCGTCGGGCGGGGTCGTAGACCACGTCCAGCAGGACGCCGCGCGGGCGGCAGCACCTGCAACCGCCTGAGCGGCGAGCTGCTCGGCGACCGGGTCGGCCGCCCGGGACGGCAGGGTCGACACCACGACGTCGACGTCCGCCACTGGCGCCGTGGCTGGGTCGAGCACCTCGAAGCGCGGGTGACCCCATCCGGTGCGCGGCCCGCTGCAGGCCACCGGTGCGCCCGAGCGAACGCACCAGCACGGTCGGAGACGTGCACCCCAGCTCGGCGAGCGCGGCCAGGGTCGAGGCGGCCGTCGCCCCGGCCCCAGCACGACGGCGGACGCCACCGGCCGCTCGCCCGGGCCGCTGTCCAGTCCCTCGCGCAGCGCCGCGACCAGACCGTGGACGTCCGTGTTGGCCCCGACCAGGGCCCGCCCGAGCCCGTGGGCTGGAAGAGCACCGTGTTCACGGCGCCGACCACCTCGGCGAGCGGCTCGACGTGGTCGAGGAGCTCGAAGACGACCTGCTTGAGCGGCATGGTCAGGCTCAGCCCGGCCCACGAGTCGTCGAGACCGTCCACGAAGCCGCGCAGCTGCTCCTCGGTCACGTCGATCGCGGAGTACTCCCACCCTTCCAGGCCCAGCGCGCGGTAAGCGGCCGAGTGCAGGACGGGCGAGAGCGAGTGGGCCACGGGGTGGCCGAGGACAGCGGCATGCCTCAGCGTCATCCGGCCTGCTGCGCTTCCCACTCCTGGTACTCCTTCTTGAACTTGAGGAACTCGTTGTAGTTGTTGGTGAACTTGGTCTCGCCCGTGTCGAGGTTCACCGTCACGTACCAGAGCCAGTCACCCGCGGGAGCGTTGACCACGGCGGTCAGGGCATCAAGTCCGGGGCTCCCGATGGGGTGGGCGGGAGTCCCTTGTTGACACGGGACGCGTACGGGAAGCCCTTGTCGAGGAACTCCTCGGTGGTGATCTCCGAGGACTTCTTCCCGCGCCCGTACGAGTCGATCGCGTCGAGCCCCAGCTCCATCCCGATGTCGAGGCGGTTCTCGACGACTCGCGCCACCTTGCCGAACTGCTCGAGCGAGATCCCTCGCGCTGGACGAGCGACCCTTGATGACGACCGTCTGACGGTCCGCGGGAGCGACGCCCAGCGTGTCGAGGTTGCTGACCGTCGTCGCGACCATGTTCGCCACGATGGTCTCGGCGGTGTCGTCCGGTTCGAGCAGGTAGGTCGCCGGGAAGAACCATCCCTCGAAGTTGCCGCCGCCTCGGCCGGGAGCCCCACCGCGGCGGGATCTGCCATGGCGGCCTCGAACTCCTCGACCGGCTTCCCGGTCACCGAGACGGCCCGGTCGATCACCTGCGCCTGGGTGAATCCCTCGGGGATCGTCAGCTTGGTCTCGTTCTTGCTCTCCTTGGAGAGCAGGAGAGTGACCGCCGCCGAGGCCTTCATCTCGGTGAGCATCGTGAAGTTGCCCGGCTGGATCGTGCTCGCCTCGGGGTTGGCGCTGAAGGCGTCCGTGAAGGCCTTGACACTCTTGACGACGCCCGCGTCCACGAGCGCCTGCCCCATGTCCGCGCCGGTCGAGCCGGGGCGATCGTGACGTCGACCGGGTCGACACCCTGCCCGTCGTAGTCCGAGGCGCTGAACGGGTTCTCGAAGCCCAGCAGGCTCGACGCGTTGTTGACCAGGTAGAAGCCCGCCCCGCCGACCAGCAGCAGCGCCACCACCACGATGAGCCCGCGACGTCGACGACGCTGGGCACGCTTCTGGCGGCCCGGCGGTCTCTGCTGCCGGAGCGCGAAGCCCGCGTCGGCGGGTCCTGCTGCACCGGCGGGCGTTCGAATAGGTCGGTCACGGGAGGGTGCCTCCTGACGAGTGTGCGCATGGCGGTCCTTGCCACGTCGCAACGATCAACGTTCTACGTACTCTCCGGCGCGCGCCCCGCGCTCCGCTCACGGTCGAGAGCGGTCTGGAGGATGATAACCGCCGCAGCCTGGTCGACGACAGAGCGCTGCTTGCGCCCGGCACGGCCGGACGCGCGCAACGCCTGGTGGGCGCTGACGGTCGTCATGCGCTCGTCGACGAGGTGCACCGGAACGGGTGCGACAGCACGGGCCACCAGCCCAGCGTACGCACGTGCCACCTGGGTGGCGGCACCCTCGGCGCCCGAAAGGTGCCGCGGGAGCCCGATGTACACGACCCCTGCACCACGTTCCTCCACCTCCGCCGCGATCCGTGCGACGTCGCTGGGCATCGGTGACGTGGCGTCGTCGGGGCCGGAGCCGCGGTCCTGGTGTCCCGAGCAAGGGTCTCGACGGGCGTCGCGATCAGACCGTCGGGGTCGCTCGCAGCGAGCCCGACGCGGACGCTGCCCACGTCGACGCCCAGGCGGGCACCCTCGGGAGAGGGTGCCCGCCTGGTGTCGTCGAACGCCATCGGCTGCCCGCTCAGAGCGCCGAGGCGACGTCGTCGCGGATACCCGCGAGACAGCGCCGAGGGCCGACACGTCCGTGCCGCCGCCCTGCGCCATGTCGTCCTTGCCACCGCCGCCGCCGCCGAGCACGCCCGACGCCTTCTTCGCGAGGGCACCCGCCCGCAGGCCGGACTCACGGGCCGGCGCGTTGGTGACGATGACGACCTGCGGACGCCCTTGCTGACGCCGCCCACGGCGACGACGCTGGGGCCGAGTCTGCGAGGCGTCCGCGCACGTCGAGAGCGAGCGCGCGCAGGTCGTCGGCCGAGGCGACCTCACCGGCGTCGTGCACCACGACACGCGTGGTGCCCACGGTCTCGGCGCCCCGCGAGGCTGGCGGCCGCGGCGAGGAGCTGTGCCTGGCGCAGCGCACCGAGCTCCTTCTCCGCGTCGCGCAGCCGCGCGACGAGCGAGCCGACGCGGTCGGGCAGCTCCTCGGTGCGGACGTTCAGCAGGCCCGTGAGCTGACCCACCAGGGCGTGCTCCTTGGCCTGGAAGCCGTAGGCCCCGTCGCCGACGAGCGCGTCGACGCGGCGCACGCCCGATCCGATCGAGGACTCGCCGAGCAGGGTGACCAGGCCGAGCTGCCCCGACTGCTTGACGTGCGTGCGGCGCACAGCTCGCGCGACCAGTCGCCGCCGATCGAGACCACGCGCACCTGGTCGCCGTACTTCTCCCCGAACAGTGCCATGGCGCCGAGCGCCTTGGCCTCGGCGATGGGCATGACCTTGTCCGTGACCTCGAGGTTCTCGGCGAGCTGGGTGTTGACCCGCCCTCGACCTCTGACAGGACCCCGCGGGGACCGCGCTCGAGGCGCGGAAGTCGAAGCGGATGCGGCTCGGGGCGTTCTCCGACCCGGCCTGGGTCGCGTCCTGCCCAGGGCCTCCTGGATGGACTTGTGGATCATGTGCGTCGCGGTGTGGGCGCGGCTGATCGCCTTGCGGCGGGCCGTGTCGATCTGCGCGGTGCCCGGTCGCCCAGGGCCACCACACCCTCGACGAGGCGCCCGCGGTGGACCGAGAAGCCCTTGATGGGGCGCTGGACGTCGTCGACCTCGATGGTCGCGCCGCCGTCGAGCACGATGGTGCCGTGGTCGGCGAGCTGGCCACCGGCCTCGGCGTAGAAGGGCGTGCGGTCGAGCACGATCTCGACGTCCGCGGGGCGGTCGCGACCGGGGAGGGCACGCCGTCGACCAGGAGTCCCACGACGTTGACCGACGCCGTGGCGTCGGTGTAGCCGAGGAACTCGACCGGGCGGGCGAGCTCGCTCTGCAGCGTCTCGTAGGCCGCGGTGTCGACGCCGCCCGTGCGCTTGGCGAGCGCGTCGGCCCGCGCGCGAGTGCGCTGCTCCTGCATGAGGGCGCGGAACGCCTTCTCGTCGACCTGGACGCCCTGCTCGGCCGCCATCTCCAGGGTGAGGTCGATGGGGAAGCCGTAGGTGTCGTGCAGGGCGAAGGCCTGGTCGCCGGAAGGACCGGGCTGCCGCCCGTGCCGCCGTGGTCTTGGCGGCCGCGACCGCGGTGTCCAGGATCGTGGTGCCCGACGTCAGGGTGCGGCGGAACGCCTCCTCCTCGGCGTAGGCGATCTGGGAGATGCGCTCGAAGTCCGCGCCGACCTCCGGGTAGGAGGCCTGCATGGCGTCGCGCGAGACCGGGAAGAGCTGGGGCAGCGAGGGTCCTCGACGCCCAGCAGGCGCATCGCGCGCACCGAGCGGCGCAGCAGGCGGCGCAGCACGTAGCCGCGACCCTCGTTGGAGGGCGCACGCCGTCGCTGATGATCATCAGGGCCGAGCGGACGTGGTCGGCCACGACGCGCATGCGCACGTCGTCGTCCTGGTTCGCGCCGTAGCGCTTGCCCGAGATCTCCTGCGCGGCCGTGATGACGGGGAACACCTCGTCGATCTCATACATGTTGTCGACGCCCTGCAGGACGTAGGCGACGCGCTCGAGGCCCATGCCGGTGTCGATGTTCTTCTTCTCGAGCTCGCCGAGGATCGGAAGTTGTTCTTGTCGCCGCCGTCGCCGCGCTCGTACTGCATGAAGACGAGGTTCCAGATCTCGAGGAACCTGTCTCCGGCGAGGTCGATCGCGGGCCGCCGTCGGGGCCGTAGGCGGGGCCACGGTCGTAGAAGATCTCCGAGCACGGGCGGCGGGGCCACGGGCGCCCGTGGACCAGTAGTTCGTGTCCATCTCGAGGCGCTGGATGCGCTCCTCGGGCAGGCCGGCGATCTTCTTCCAGAGTTCTCGCGCCTCGTCGTCGTCCTTGTAGACGGTGACCCAGATCTTGTCCTCGGGGATGCCGTACCACCCTCGGCCTGCGACCGCGTGATGAGGTCCCAGGCGTAGGTGATGGCGCCTTCCTTGAAGTAGTCGCCGAACGAGAAGTTGCCGTTCATCTGGAAGAAGGTGCCGTGACGCGTCGTCTTGCCCACGTCGTCGATGTCGAGGGTGCGCACGCACTTCTGGACGCTCGTCGCACGGGCCCAGGGCGCCGTCCGCTCACCCGTCATGTACGGGATGAACGGCACCATGCCCGCGATGGTGAACAGGGTCGAGGGGTCCGGCGAGATCAGCGACGCCGAGGGCACGACCGTGTGGTCCTGGGCGGCGAAGAAGTCGAGCCAACGCTTGCGGATCTCGGCGGTACGCATGATGTCCTTCGGAAGTCGGTGATGGAACGGCCCGGGCACACCGCTGGACGCGGCCCGCACCGGCTAGAACAAGTATGTTCCCGCCGCGCTCGCCTCCCGGCCCCGTGCGCGAGGGCTGGGGATCAGGGGCAGCAGGTGGGGTGGATCAGTAGAACGAGTACCCGAGGAGGTCCTCGTCGTCGTCGGGGCTCTCCGCACGCTCACGGCGCGCAGCGCGGGCGGCCCGCACATCGTCGGGGTGCGGCTGGCCCTCGGCGAGCAGGCCGGCGAGCAGCTCGGCCTCCGGGCGTCGCGCGCGGTGCGGAACTCCTCGCGGAAGACCGCGACGAAGCCCGTCGCCTTCTCGCCGAGGGCGTTGACCTGGCCCGTGGCCTGGTCGACGAGCGACGCGGGCGCGTAGCGCGCGATCACCTGGCGGCCCTTGACCACGATGACGACGGTGATCGCGACACCGACGCCGACCCAGAAGACCCGACGCATCAGCGGCCGCCCGAGGTCCGGCGTCGGAGCGACCCGAGGCGCGGGAGAAGGCCTGGCGCACGCCGTAGGTGAACGCCGCGACCTTGACCAGCGGCGCCCCGAAGGTCGCCGCGTACAGACCTGTCAGCGCTGAGACGTTCTCGCTGACCTGGGCCGCGGAGGTCGTGATCGTGTCGACCTTGACGAGCTGGCTGTTCGTCGTGGCCACCGTGGTCGCGGCCTCGTCGAGGATCGGCACCGAGTGGTCGGTGACCTCCTTGATGCTCACGCGAGCCTCGTCGAGGACCCTGCCGAGCTTGACCAGGGGAATCGCGAGGACCCCGACCAGCAGCACGAACGCGATGGCGGCGATCAGCCCGGCCACATCTCCTACGGACATCTCCTGCTCCTCCTTCGATGGCGCGACGCGACGAACGGCACGCCTCGCGAAACCTTACCGGATGCACGAACGCCCCGCTCCCCGTCGAAGCGGTGAGCGAGGCGTTCGTGCACGGCGACGGCAGCAGCCGTGCAGGAGGAATCAGCGAGCGTAGTACTCGACGACGAGCTGGACCTCGCAGGTCACGGGGACCTCGACGCGCTTGGGCGACGCGTGAGCACCGAGCTCAACTTCTCGAGCTGGACCTCGAGGTAGGCCGGGACGGCCGGCAGGACGTCGCGGTGGGCACCGGCAGCGGCGACCTGGAACGGCGTGGTGGCCTGGCTCTTCGGCTTGACCTGGATCGTCTGACCCGGCTTGACCTTGAACGAGGGGCGGTCGACGATCTTGCCGTCGACGAGGATGTGGCGGTGGCCGACGGCCTGGCGTGCCTGCAGGATGGTGCGGGCGAAGCCGGAGCGCAGCACGAGCGCGTCGAGACGCATCTCGAGGTTCTCGACCAGGGCCTCACCGGTCAGACCGGCGTCCTTGCGAGCGTCCTCGTAGGCGCGAGCCATCTGCTTTCGCGGAGCGCGTACTGGGCGCGCAGACGCTGCTTCTCACGAAGACGCACCGCGTAGTCCGACTCGGTGCGGCGACGGGCGCGGCCGTGCTCACCGGGCGGGTAGGGCGCTTCTCGAAGTGCTTGACTGCCTGGGCGTGAGCGCGAGGCCCAGCGCGCGGCTCAGGCGAACCTGGCGGCGCGAACGAGTCACTGAAGACACAGTGTGTTCCTGTCCTGTCGTGTGTACTTGACGTCACACCCGTACGGATTGCCGGGTGCGGGACCAGCCGATGAGCCGCCGCCGCGATCCGTGAGGATCCTGGCGATGTCGCACGACGTTCGTCGACGACATCTGCGGGGCTGCGGGCCGAGGTCCCAGGTGGCCGTCCCCGTCCTGACGGGTGGAGACAACCTGAGAAGTCTACCGCACGGCGGGCACGGCCCGGTCCTGAGCCCTAGTCGCCGAGGATCTGACGGATCCGCTCGAGGCGCTCGGTGACCGACCGCTCGAACCCCGGTCCGAGGGCGCGTAGTAGCGGGTGCCTTGCAGGACGTCCGGCAGGTACTGCTGGCGCGCGACCGCGTGCGGGGCGTCGTGCGCGTACTGGTAGCCCTTGCCGTGCCCCAGCTCCTTGGCCCCGGCGTAGTGGGCGTCGCGCAGGTGCGCGGGCACGGTCCCGACCTTCCCGGCTCGCACGTCCGCGAGCGCCGCGTCGATCCCCAGGTAGGCGGCGTTGGACTTGGGGGCGGTCGCGAGGTGCACGACGGCCTCGGCGAGGATGATGCGCGCCTCGGGCATGCCGATCAGCGCCACGGCCTGGGCCGCGGCGACCGCGGTCTGCAGGGCGCTGGGGTCGGCCATGCCGACGTCCTCCGCGGCTGAGATGACGATGCGACGGGCGATGAACCGGGTCCTCCCCGCGGCGATCATGCGCGCGAGGTAGTGCAGGGATGCGTCCACGTCGGAGCCGCGCACGGACTTGATGAAGGCGCTCGTGACGTCGTAGTGCTGGTCGCCGTCGCGGTCGTAGCGCACCGCGGCGACGTCGATCGCGCGCTCCATGGTCTCGAGGTCCACCACGACGGCACCGGGCCGCGTCGACGGCCCGGGCGACTCGCCGGCGTCGCTGTCCGTGTCGACGGGAGCGTCCGGGCCTCGCCCCACCCGGCCCGACGACGTCACTCCCGTCCGGTGCGGCGCCGTCGGGCAGGGCGGTGGTGGAGGCCGCAGCGGGCGGGTCGCCGACAGCGCGGCCCCGCCGCGGCCTCGAGGATGGTCAACGCCTTGCGGGCGTCGCCGCCCGCGAGGCGGACCAGGTGCTCCTCGGCCTCCTCGGCGAGCGTGACGGTACCGCCCAGCCCGCGCTCGTCCACCAGCGCGCGGCGCACCAGCGCTCCCACGTCGCCGGCGGTGAGGGGCTTGAGGGTCAGCAGGAGCGAACGCGAGAGCAGCGGGGAGTTGACCGAGAAGCTCGGGTTCTCCGTGGTGGCTGCCACGAGCGTGACCCAGCGGTTCTCCACGCTCGGCAGCAGGGCGTCCTGCTGGGACTTGGAGAAGCGGTGGACCTCGTCGATGAACAGGACGGTCTCCTCGCCGCCCGTGGCCAGGCGGCGTCGGGCGTCGTCGATGACCTGACGCACGTCCTGACGCCCGCGGTCACGGCCGAGAGCTCGACGAAGCGGCGGCCCGACGTCGTGGCGATGAGATACGCGAGCGTCGTCTTGCCCGTGCCGGGAGGTCCCCACAGGATGACGGACCCCGGGCGGCGCGCGAGGCGCCCGGACCGTCCACCTCGATGAGGCGTCGCAACGGCGACCCGGCGACCAGCAGGTGCTCCTGGCCCGCGACCTCGTCGAGGGCAGCGGGACGCATCCGTACGGCGAGCGGCGCCCGGGCCCCGGGCGGGGTCCCCTGGGTGCCGGAGGTCGCGGCGTCGAACAGGTCCATCCCGGGAAGCATGCCCCGAGCCTACGCACCGCCACCCACACCGGCGGCATCGTGCGCACCCGGAACGGGCCGTCCGGACCGCGCACGGCCCGCCGGCGGCCCGGACGAGGTGCTCATCCCGGTCACGGAGCCGCCGCCACGGTGCTGTCCCTAGCGGCCTCTCTCGAGGTCCTGGTGTGGGCGGTCCAGGAGGGACACCTGGAGGGCATGCTGAGCTTCCATCGTGGTGGTGTTCGCGCTGGCCGTGGCCGTGTTCATCGATGCGACCCATGACGCCGGCTGAGTGCGGAGTTCTTGCGAGACTCGCCGGGCGTTTCTCGCAAGAACTCCGCACTCAGAGCCGCGGGAGGGGCTCAGTGCCTGCTCTCGAACTCCTGCACGACGGCGTAGCTGGCCGGGTGTAGACGCGGCGGGCAGCGTCGTTGTCCGCGTACAGGCCCAGGGCCACCCAGTCGGCCTCGACCAGTCCGGCGCGTGTCACCACGGCGGTGGTGGCCGCCGCGATCCCGTGCCCGCGCCAGGCGGGTCGGTCGCGATGCTGCCGAGCGACCACGGTGCGCCGGGCGCGACCTGACGGGCACCGGCGACCCCGCGCAGCACCCTGCCGGGTCCCGCCAGCCCCACCAGCGGGTCAGCGGGTCCGCTGGGCTCATCTCCGCGAGCGGGTTCGCGACGTCCAGGCACGCCCGGACCTCGTCGCCGGCAACCGGACCGGTCAGTGCCTCGACGCGCTCCTCCCTGGCTGAGCGGCAGGAGCTTCGCAGGTCGCGAGGAAGTCCCACGTCGAGACGGGGCGCTCGCGGTCGTCGCCACGCAGGATCGTCGGGAGGTCCGCGCCCGGGACGCGATCCCGCAGGGCGGTGAGCGTCCCGCGCGGCAGGCCCGCGCTGACGACTCGCTCCCCGGCACGCCCGAGCCCACGACCCGGGCCAGCAGGTCGGCGGTCGCCTCGGGCGACCCCAGACCCCACAGTCCGACGGCCTGCGGGGGCGAGGGCCGCCGTCGAGCCGCTCGCTGCCGTCCCGCACGGTCTCCTCCTCCTGGCGGCCGTGGGCGACGGCGACGCTCAGCACGCACGCCTGCTCGTCCTGCCACACCCCACGCACGTCCCACTCCTCGAGGTCCGTCAGGACAGGGGTGGGAGGCCCACCGGTCGGTCAGACCGGTCGAGCCTCCCAGCGTCCTTGCCTGCGTGCGGGTGTCCGGGGCGCTCACGCCTTCCCGGTGTCGGCAGGAGCGGCCGCGGTGTCGGGGTCCGGCGCCGGGGCCTTGGGCTTCGCGTCGACCCCGGCCTCCTTGCGCTGCTGCGCTGTGATGGGTGCCGGCGCCTGTGTCAGCGGGTCGAACCCGCCGCCCGACTTGGGGAACGCGATGACGTCGCGGATGGACTCCGACTTCGTCAGCAGCGCCACGATGCGGTCCCAGCCGAGCGCGATGCCGCCGTGCGGCGGGCGCCGAACGCGAAGGCGTCGAGGAGGAAGCCGAACTTCTCCTGCGCCTCCTCCTCGCCGATGCCCATGACCGCGAACACGCGCTCCTGGACGTCGCGGCGGTGGATACGGATCGACCCGCCGCCGATCTCGTTGCCGTTGCACACGATGTCGTACGCGTACGCGAGCGCCTCGCCCGGTTCTCCTCGAACGTGTCGATCCACTCGGGCCGGGGCGACGTGAACGCGTGGTGCACCGCGGTCCAGGCCGAGCTGCCCAGCGCCACGTCGCCCTCGTCGGCGGCTTCTCCGGTCGGCTTGAACAGCGGGGCGTCGACGATCCAGACGAACGCCCAGGCGTCCTCGTCGATCTGACCGGTGCGCTTGGCGATCTCCTGGCGGGCCGCGCCCAGCAGGGCGCGCGACTCGTTGGTCTTGCCCGCGGCGAAGAACACGGCGTCGCCCGGCTGGGCTCCGGTCGCGTCGCGCAGGCCCTCGCGCTCGGTGTCCGACAGGTTCTTGGCGACCGGGCCCGCGAGCGTCCCGTCCTCCTGGAACGTCACGTACGCGAGGCCGCGAGCACCGCGCTGCTTGGCCCACTCCTGCCAGGCGTCGAACTGGCGGCGCGGCTGCGAGGCCCCGCCCGTCATGACGACCGCGCCGACGTACTCGGCCTGGAAGACACGGAACGGGGTGTCCGTGAAGTAGTCCGTGAGCTCGACCAGCGGGTTCCCGAAGCGCAGGTCCGGCTTGTCCGAGCCGTACAGGCGCATCGCGTCGTGGAACGTCATGCGCGGGATGGGGTCGGGATCTTGTACCCGATGAGGTCCCACAGGGCGATGAGGATCTGCTCGCCGAGCGCGATGACGTCGTCCTGCTCGACGAAGCTCATCTCGACGTCGAGCTGCGTGAACTCCGGCTGACGGTCCGCACGGAAGTCCTCGTCGCGGTAGCAGCGGGCAATCTGGTAGTAGCGCTCCATGCCCGAGACCACGAGCAGCTGCTTGAACAGCTGCGGGGACTGGGGCAGGGCGTACCAGGAGCCCGGGGCCAGGCGAGCGGGCACCAGGAAGTCGCGGGCGCCCTCCGGGGTCGAGCGCGTGAGCGTCGGGGTCTCGATCTCGACGAAGTCCTGCGCGTCGAGCACTCGGCGCGCGGCCTGGTTGGCCTTGGCGCGCAGGCGCAGGGCGTGGGCCGGGGTGGGACGGCGCAGGTCCAGATAGCGGTGCTTGAGGCGCGCCTCCTCGCCGATGACCTCGTTGCCCTCGAGGGCCGTCGAGACCTGGAAGGGCAGCGGCGCGGACTCGTTGAGCACGACCACCTCGCTCACGACGACCTCGACCTCACCCGTGGGCAGGTTCTTGTTCGCGTTGCCCTCGGGACGCTGGGCGACCTCACCGGTGACCTGGAGCACGAACTCGGCGCGCAGCGGGTGCGCGATCGACTCGTCACGGATGACGACCTGGGCGATCCCCGAGGCGTCACGCAGGTCGATGAAGGCCACCCCACCGTGATCGCGGCGACGGTCGACCCAGCCCGTGAGGGTGACGGTCTGACCGATCTGCTCGGCCCGCAGGGAGCCGGCTGTGTGGGTGCGGAGCACGGAGAGAGTCCTTCCGGAACATGCCGGGGCGCGCAGTGGCGTCCCGGGATGGAATGGGGAGTGCGCAGACGACGCACGCGGACGAGTCTAGTCTGTGGGCGGACCACGTTCAGAGAATTCCCGGAGGCACGCATGGCCAGGCGGATCGCGACCACGGACCGGATCGGACGCACGGAGCTCCTCACCTTCCTGCGCGCCAACCGGCGCGCCGTGCTGCTCACCACGCGCGCGAGCGGCGCCCGCAGATGAGCCCCGTCACGTACGGCGTCGACGCCGAGGGCGCGTCGTGATCTCGACCTACCCCGACCGCGCGAAGGCCGTGAACCTGCGCCGCAGCCCCGCGGCGTCGCTGTGCGTCCTCGGCGAGGACTTCGACGACGCGTGGGTCCAGGTCGACGGCACGGCCGAGGTGATCGACCTGCCCGAGTCGGTCGAGCCGCTGGTCGACTACTACCGCGCGGTCGCCGGCGAGCACCCCGACTGGGACGAGTACCGCGAGGCCATGGTCACCAGGGCAAGTCCCTGCTGCGCGTGACGATCACCGGCTGGGGCCCGGTCGCCACAGGCGGGTTCCCCGCGCGGCTCGCGCAGGGCTGACGGGAGTCGATGCTCGCAGGGTCGCTCGGAGCGGCACGCGTCGCCCTCACTCTAGAAGAGCAGCTGCGGGGCGCTCGCGGACTTCCCGGCCCGTCCCTCCCGGCCACGCGTCGAGCCGTGAGGCTGCCTGCGGGTAGGCGCCCTCGTCGTCGGGCTGCGTCTCGGGTGCCACGCGGTCCTGGCGTGGCCCGACGTCCGCGCCTGAGCCCGGTGCCCTGCGCTCGCGAAACCCCGCTCGACGAGCAACGGCCGCACCCGGTCCCAGAGCCAGTCGCGGTACTCGCGGCTCGCGTACGACCCGCCCGCGTAGACGCGCTCATAGCCCGCGACACGCTCAGGGTGATCGCGGCGCAGCCAGGCCATGAACCATTCGCGGGTGCCGGGCTTGAGGAACAGCGGCAGCACCGTGGCGCCGGTGGCTCCTGCCTCGTGGACCGCGTCGAGGAGCCGCGTGAGGTGGTCGGTCGAGTCGGTGAGCCACGGCAGGACCGGGGCGATCATGACCCCGCAGGGCAGCCCTGCCGCCCTGGCGGCGCGGATCAGGTCGAGGCGGGCGCGCGGGGTCGGGGTGCCGGGCTCGACAGCCTGCTGGAGGCCCTCGTCGACGAACGCGAGTGAGACCCCGATGCCGACGTCCACGTGCTCGGCCGCCTGGGTGAGCCGCGGGAGGTCGCGGCGCAGGAGCGTGCCCTTGGTGAGGATCGAGAACGGCGTGCGGGAGGCCTCGAGCGCGTCGATGATCCCCGGCATGAGCTGATAGCGGCCCTCGGCGCGCTGGTACGGGTCGGTGTTGGTGCCCAGCGCGACCGCCTCCCGGACCAGGACAGCTTGGCGAGCTCGGTGCGCAGCACGTCGGCGACGTTCACCTTGACGACGATCTGGCTGTCGAAGTCCTCGCCAGGGTTCATGTCGAGGTAGCGGTGCGAGGACGCGCGAAGCAGTAGCTGCACGCATGGGAGCACCCGCGGTAGGGTTGATCGTCCAGGTGAACGGCATGCGGGACTCCCCGGCACCTTGGACAGCGCGCTCTTGGCGAGCACCTCGTGGAACGTCACCCCGCGAACTCCGGGGTACGCACGGTCCGCACGAGGCCCGCCATGCGCCCGAGCCCGGGCAGCGCGCCGTCGTCTGCCGTGACCGCCTGCCCGTCCCATCTCATCCACCCATTCGAACACATGTTCGAGTCGTGGCCAACCGGGACCCGCACGATCCGCGTCAGTCCGTGGCCAGAGCCACCACGATCCGGACGGTCGCTTCACCGATCATCAGCCGATCGTCCGGGCAGATCGGCCCGTCCAGCTCGACGACGCTCTCGTCGGCGTAGGTCACGACCACCGGACCGTCATAGCACCCGGTCACGTCGAGGATGACGAGCCCCCACCCGCGGAGACCTCGCCGATGTCCTCGTCGCCGAGTCTGACCGTCACGTCCGCGGCAGCCCCGTTCACCACGTCGATGTTCCGGTCCGGCGCACAGCCAGTCACGGAGAGCACACCGATCGCCATGACTCCCCACACGGCACGTCTGCTGAAGTCGCCACCCATGTCACCACCCCGCCGCCTCGTCCACCCGACCGCTTGACCATTGATGACGATATCGGTGTCTGTCACCGAGCGGCGGGCGTTCTCGTGACGGTCCTGCGAGGAAGAGCCGCCGAAAGAACATGGCGCAACCTCACACCCGATGCGGTTCGAGGAGACGTTCGACCGTCGACCAACCGTGACCAGGTGCGCCGGCGACATCGGCAAGAGAGGACCGGATCGAGGCGCTCGTGTCGACGACGAGCAGGCTCACTCCCCGCCGGCACCGCCCGCGGCCACAGGTCCTCCTCGGCGGCGCCCACACTGCCGGGTCCGCGGCGACCTGCTCGCCCGAGCGGATGTCCTTGACCTGGTGCGCGACGGCCTCGCCGTCCGCCCCGAACCCCGCGGGGAACCACACGAACGGGATGCCGCGACGGTCCGCGAACTTGATCTGCTTGCCGAACTTCGCCGCGCTCGGCGCG
Source organism: Oerskovia sp. M15 (assembly GCA_038070415.1). Classification (GTDB taxonomy): domain Bacteria; phylum Actinomycetota; class Actinomycetes; order Actinomycetales; family Cellulomonadaceae; genus Oerskovia. Next base: position 3,739,725 of record JAMYWF010000001.1, on the reverse strand, counting down.
ACCTCGACCGGGATGCCGCGCGAACGCAGCGCGACCGCGACCGCGTCCGACGCGGCGCGCGTCTCCTCGCTCGTGACCGCGACCACGACCGCGCTCGGCACCGACCGCGTCGCGCGGACCAGACCCGCGCTCAGCAGCCGCGAGACCAGCCGCGAGACACCGATCGAGAGGCCCACGCCCGGGTAGGTGTTCGCACCGTCCGAGGCCAGGGTGTCGTAGCGCCCGCCCGAGCAGATCGAGCCGAGCTGCTCGTGCCCCACCAGGACGGTCTCGTAGACCGAGCCCGTGTAGTAGTCCAGCCCGCGCGCGATCTTCAGGTCCGCGACCACGACGCCCGGCGCCCGCACGGCCGCCGCGTCGATGAGCGCAGACAGCTCTCCCAGGCCCTCCTCGAGCAGGTCCGAGGTCACGCCATGCTCTGCCGCGAGCGCCCGCACGCGCTCCGCAACGGTCGCGTCCGAGCCGGAGATCGCCGCGAGGGCGAGGCACGCGACCGCCTGCTCGGGCGTCGCACCCGTCTCGGCGACGAGCAGGGCCGCGACCTTGTCCGGGCCGATCTTGTCGAGCTTGTCGATGCTGCGCAGCACGCCCTCGACGTCGTCCAGGCCCAGGCCGCGGTAGAAGCCCTCGGCGACCTTGCGGTTGTTCACCAGGATGCGGACCTCGGGCACGCCGATCGAACGCAGCTCGCCCAGGGCCTCGGCCATGACGAGCGGCAGCTCGACCTCGAAGTGGTAGGGCAGCTCACCCGCGCCCACGACGTCGATGTCCGCCTGCACGAACTCGCGGAACCGACCGTCCTGGGCGCTCGCCGCGCCACACCTTCTGGATCTGGTGGCGCTTGAACGGGAACGCCAGGTGCCCGGCGTTCTCCAGCACATAGCGCGCGAAGGGCACGGTCAGGTCGAAGTGCAGGCCGAGCTGCTTGTCGGCCTTGGCCGACCGGCCGTCCGCGGCCCTTCGGCGTCCTCCTCCTGGAGCGGCGCAGCACGTACACCTCCTTGGAGGTCTCGCCCTTGCGCAGCAGCTGGTCCAGGGGCTCGACGGCCCGCGTCTCGATCCCCGCGAAACCATGGAGCTCGAACGTGCGACGCAACGTGTCGAGCACGTGCTGCTCCACGACGCGTCCAGCAGGAAGCCATTCGGGAAAACCGGAGAGGGTGTAGGTCGGGCCATGGGACCCGATCTTTCCAGACGCACCGACCGAACGAGCAATCCGTTCAGAGGGCGCGCAGGTACGGGTTGGTGCGGCGCTCGCGGCCGATCGTGGTCAGCGGCCCGTGGCCGGGGACCACCTGGAGGGTGTCGTCGAGGCGCCCGACGACGTCGCGCAGGGTTCGCTGCATCGTCTCGCCGTCGCCGCCGGGCAGGTCGGTGCGTCCGACGGAACCGGCGAACAGCACGTCACCGGCGAGCACGACCCTGCGCGCTGCCCGTCCGCCGTGACCGGCAGGTAGAGCGTGGAGCCCTCGGTGTGTCCGGGGCGTGCAGGGCGTCGATCGTCACGCCGACGAGGTCGAGGCGGGTGCGACCGCCGGAGTCCGCGAGGGGCCCGTCGAGCGGTCACCGCCGAACGTCCGCACGTCGCGCGGCTCCCGGTAGTCCTCGATCCGCGCCCGCCGCCGCGAGCGCGGTGGCCAGCGGACCCGGCGCGCGCCGCCCACCGGGAAGGAGCGGGAGCTCTTGCTCGATCGTCCCGAGCGGGTCCGCGAGCCGGTAGGCGTCGCCCGCGTGGATCCAGAACGGCACGTCGTAGCGCTCGCACAGCTCGGCGGCGTCCCACGTGTGGTCGGCGTGACCGTGCGTGGCCAGGACCGCGCGGGCTCCAGGCCGTGCTCGCGCACGAGCTCCACGACGCCCGGACGACCCCGCCCGGCGTCGACGATCACGCAGGGCGCGCGGCGCCGTCGGGCACCTGGCTGCCGACCCGAGGGGCGAGAAGGGTGCAGTTGGTACCGAACACAGGGGCAACGACCAGGAAGACGTCCATGGAAGGACAGTAACGACCTTCGCGAAAAGGACACCTGATACCGGAACGTGACCTGAATGGCGATACGACACGGCGTCAGAAGGCTCCCGATGCCTAGACTGTCCTCTGAAACCGTGGACCAGCCGTGCATGTACGCGCCCCGCGCCGGCACGCGGAACTGCCTGTGGCATGAGACGAAGGAGTTGGGGTGTCACCGAGCAAGCGCGAACGTGAGCATGCCCGACGTCGCGACGAGAAGTGGACCCAGCGCCAGGCGCAGGCCCGCGCTCGCACGCAGCGGACGTGGAGCATCGTCGGCGCGGTAGCCGGGCTCGCGGTCATCGCCGGTGTGGTCGTCGTCGCGCTCAACGCCAGCGCCTCCGACAGGGTGTTCACGCTCCCGCCCGCCTCGGCCGCCGAGGACCGCGAGTGGACGGAGAGCTACGCACCAGTGCCGGGGACATCGAGTTCACGCTTGACGGGCACGCGGCCCCCAGGCCGTCGCGAACTTCGTCTCGCTCGCCGACGGCGGGTACTTCGACGACACCGACTGCCACCGGCTCACGACCTCGGGCATCTACGTCCTGCAGTGCGGTGACCCGACAGGCACGGGGAGCGGGACCCCGGCTACACGTTCGGTCCCGTCGAGAACTCGCCTGCGGACGGCCTCTTCCCGGCAGGAACCATCGCCATGGCCCGTGCGCAGACGACCGACTCCCAGGGAGCCAGTTCTTCCTCGTCTACGAGGAAACCACCTTGCCGACCGACACAGGTGGGTACACAGTTTTCGGCAAGATCACATCCGGCTTGGACGTCGTCCGAGCAGTCGCTGACGCGGGAACAGCGGACGGAGCCGTCGACGGCTCCCCGCCACCCCGGTCACCATCGAAGGAGTTGAGACCCAGTGAGCGAGAGCACCGAGAACCACGCGAACTCTCCGGCGCAGGCATCCCAGGAGGCCCCGCAACGGAGCAGGTCGAGGTGCCGGCGGTCGCTGAACCGTCCGAGGGCGCCGAGGCAGCCACCGGCGCCAGTGGAGAGGTCGTTGCCGTCGAGGCCGACACCCCGCCGTCGCGGTTGACGAGGCCGCCGCCATCAAGGACGCCGCGCCCGCCGTGGACGACACTCCTTCTGAGGCTGCACCCGCAGAGGCCGCCGTGTCGGAGCCGGACGCGTCAGAGGCCGCCGAGGTGGCCCCGAGGCACCCGCCGACGAGGAGGTTGCCGACGAAGCCACCCCGACGAGGAGGTTGCACCCCGCCCGGCCCCAAGCCGAGCGCAGCCCCAAGCCGAGTGCGATCCCGGTCCCCGGCCGCCGCGCCGGGCGCACCGGCCACGCCCACCCCGGCCACGGCCATCGCGCCGGCAGCGGCCGCGGCCGTCATCCCCGACGACAGCGCTGCCGCGAAGGCCGCAGCGGGCTTCGGCCGCGTCGACGACGAAGGCACCGTCTACGTCACCGAGGCCGCTGGCGAGCGCAGCGTCGGGCAGTTCCCGGGGTCAGCCCCGAGGAGGCGCTCGCGCTGTATGTCCGCCGCTTCCTGGACCTGCAGGCCAAGGTCGCGCTCTTCGAGGCGCGCCTGACCGGCTCGGACCTGTCCGTGAAGGAGATCGACTCGACGCTCGCCAAGCTGACCGAGGAGAGCGCCGAGCCCTCCGCCGTCGGGGACCTCGACGGGCTGCGCGCTCACGTCGAGTCGCTGCGCGCCGTGGCCGCCGGCGGCGCGCCGAGCTCGAGGCCGAGCGCAACGCCGCGAAGGAGGCGGCTCTCGCCGCCCGCAACGCGATCATCGACGCCGCCGAGAAGATCGCCTCGACGGATCCGGCACGCATCCAGTGGCGCCCGCGGGCGAGGAGCTGCGCAAGCTGCTCGACCAGTGGAAGGACGCCCAGCGCAACGGTCCCCGGATCGACCGGGCCAGCGAGGAGTCGCTCTGGAAGCGCTTCAGCCACGCTCGCACCGCGTTCGACCGCGAGCGTCGTCACTACTTCGCGGAGCTCGAGCAGCGCAACTCGTCCGCGAAGGAGGTCAAGGAGAAGCTCGTCGAGCGCGCCGAAGCCCTGCAGAACAGCACCGACTGGGGTGCGACGGCAGGCGCGTACCGGGACCTGATGACCGAGTGGAAGGCCGCCGGGCGCGCCAACCGCCGCGACGACGACGCCCTGTGGGCTCGTTTCCGGGGCCCAGGACGCGTTCTTCCAGTCCCGTGACGAGCTCAACGCCGCCACGGACGCCGAGTACGCGGAGAACCTCGTCGTCAAGGAGGCGCTCCTGGTCCGTGCCGAGGCGCTCGTCCCCGTGACGGACCTCCCCAGGCCAAGACGGCCCTGCGTGACATCCAGGAGCGCTGGGAGGATGCCGGCAAGGTTCCTCGCGCCGACGTCCAGAGCGTCGAGGCACGTCTGCGCGCCGTCGAGACCGCGGTCCGCGACGCCGAGCAGTCCCAGTGGTCGCGCTCCAACCCGGAGACGCGTGCTCGTGCCGAGGTGCGGCCGCCCAGCTCGAGTCCGCGATCGCCGGACTCGAGGACGACCTGGCTGCCGCCACCGCCAAGGGCGACAAGCGCAAGATCGCCGAGATCGAGTCGGCGATCACGGCCCGTCGTGCGTGGCTGGAGCAGGTCGTGAAGGCCGCCGAGGACTCGCGCGGCTGACTCAGCATCGAGGGGCCCGTGCTGGCCTGTGGAGGACGAGAGTTTCCACAGGCCAGCACGGGCCTCGCGCGTGGTCGGGTGGCACGCGAGGCTGAGACCATGACGACCGGCCTCCCTCCGTCCCCTCCCCTTGCCGACGCCCCTCGTCCTGCGGACCTTGCCATGGACGTCCAGGTCGAGGGCGCCCCGAGCTCGTGCGCCCGGCACACGTCGGCGGTCGGGTCGCCTGGACGGACCTCGTCCGCTCGGGTGTCCTGGTGCGGCTCCGTGAGGACATCGCCGTCCGCCCGACGGCGCGGCTCACCTCCGCGGTCCGTGCGGCCTCCCTCGCCCACCTGGTGCCCGACCGGACCGTGGTCGGCGGTGCGAGCGCCGCGTGGGTGCACTGCGGGAACCCGGCCGTGGCGAGCGTCGAGGTGATCTACCCCTCGGAGTCCACCGCCCGCCACCGTACCCCGGCCGCACGACCCGCCAGAGCGCGCTGCTGCACCAAGAGTGCGTGGCCGTCGGCGGCGTGCTCGTCACGACTCTCGAGCGCACCGCCGTCGACGTCGCGTGCCTGCTCGAGCCCGACCTCGCCGGGCCGGTCCTGCGGGCGCTCGCCGAGCGGTGCGGGCTCGACGTCGTGGCCGTCCGGCGCGTCCTGGACCTCCGCCACCGCAGGCCCGGCCGCCACGGGCGCTGCGCGCGCTGGACGCGCTCGCGACGGAGCTCCACGCCACGTCGGCGGGCGCCGCACGGCCCCGCGTCTACCGTGAGGGAATGCCTCGTTCCACGACACCGGCGGTCGAGCTCGACGTCGACGGACGCACCGTGCGCGTCACCAGCCCGGACCGCGTCGTCTTCCCGGTCGGGGACTGACCAAGCTCGACGTCGTCAACTACTTCCAGTCGGTCGGCCCAGGGATCCTCGCCGCGCTGCGCGACCGGCCCACGACGCTCGAACGGTGGCCCAAGGGGTGTTCGAGGGGCGAGGCTGAGCACGCGCACCGACAACAGCGGCGACGCCTTCTACCAGAAGCGGATCCCCAGGGCGCGCCGGAGTACGTCGAGACGGCCCGGATCGCGTTCCCCAGCGGGCGCACCGCCGACGAGGTGTGCCCCACCGAGCTCGCCGTGGTGCTCTGGGCGGCCAACCTCGGCACGCTCACCTTCCATCCGTGGCCCGTGACGGGAGCGGACGTCGAGTCCCCGACCAGTTGCGCATCGACCTCGATCCGCAGCCCGGCACCGACTACTCCGACGCGGCCCGCGTCGCCCGCACCTGCGCGAGCTGCTGGGCGAGCTGGGCCTGGAGGGCTTCCCCAAGACGTCCGGTGGTCGCGGCCTGCACGTGTTCGTGCCCGTCGAGCCGCGCTGGAGCTTCGTCCAGGCCCGCCGAGCGACGATCGCGATCGGGCGCGAGCTGGAGCGCCGCCTGCCGGACCAGGTCACCACCAAGTGGTGGAAGGAGGAGCGCGGCGTCAAGATCTTCGTCGACTACAACCAGATGGCGCGCGACCGCACCATCGCCTCCGCCTACTCGATTCGATCCAACGCCCGCGCCACGGTCTCGGCGCCGCTGCTCTGGGAGGAGGTGTCCGACGTCGGGCCGGACGACTTCGACGTCCTGACGATGCCCGCGCGCTTCGCCGAGGTCGGCGACCTGCACGCCCGCCTCGACGCCGCGGCGCCGAGCCCCGCTTCTCGCTCGAGGCGACGCTCGAACTCGCGGCCCGTGACGAGCGCGATCACGGCCTGGGCGACCTGCCGTACCCGCCCGAGCACCCCAAGATGCCGGGCGAGCCCAAGCGTGTGCAGCCGAGCAAGGACGCCTCGCGGCACGAGGAGCACGACCAGCACACCGACTGACGGACAACGGGCCCCGCGCCTGCGACGAGGCGGTGACGAGACGGCGGGTCCGCGCGGCGGTGACGAGACAGCGGGTCCACGCGGCCACGCCCCAGACCTGAGTCCGGAGCGACGTCCTCAAGCCGCGTCCTTCCAGGGAACGCCGACGACGAGGGCGCGGGCCTTGTCAACGGGTTGCGCAACGTGGCTCCACACCCAGTCGACACTCCGTCATCCGAAGGTACCGACGTCGCTGACGTTTCCCGCGTTGTCGATCGCTCGGTACTGCAGGGTGATCCTGCGGCTCGGCACGTAGATGACGGGCTGACCGCCCGTGTCGTACCACGGGGTCGTGGTGCCCCAACGGCCCGCCTCGATCCGGTAGCGAAACTGGACGCCAGCAATCCCGGAGACCTCGTCGGTCCCCGAGATCCGGACGAGGAACCACAGGCGGCGCGTTCGCTCAGCAGTGACCACCGGCGGGGTGCGATCGAGCTTGACCTCGATCGTCGTCGGCTCCGAGACGTTGCCGCCGCATCGGTCGCCCGCGCGGCGATCGTGTGGACCCCGTCGGCGTCGAGCACCAGCGGGCCGTCCTGCACGGCGAACTCCCCGCCGTCGACGCTGACCTCCACTGCGGGGCCGGGTCCTGGTCGTCGGTCGCCGAGAAGGTCAGCGTCACCGGCTCCGTGTACCAGCCCTGCGTGCCGTTCGGGGCGGCCGGGTCGGACGTGATCTCGACGGTCGGTGCCGTGGTGTCCGAGGGTACGACGATCTCCCCGGTCGCTCGGATGTCGGCCGACGAGCTGCCGACGAGCAGAGGCACGGTTCCAGTGGGCGTCACCCACTCGTTCGCCTCGACGTCCCAGTACTGCAGCGACCTGCGATCGATCGGGACCGCCACCTCGGTACTCTCGCCGGGTTCGAGGGTTACGCGCGCGAAGCCGCCAGCGCGAGGTCGGGTGTCTCCACGACGTCGGTGGGGAGGTTCCCCACGTAGGCCTGGACGACCTCGGTACCGGCGACGTCGCCCGTGTTGCTCACGGTCACCGTCGCGGTGGTCGCGACGGGATCCGTGCCCTGCGGAGCCACAGGGGCGGCGATCACGGCGTCCCCGTACTCGAACGAGGTGTACGACAGCCCGTGGCCGAACGGGAACAGCGGCGTGGCCCCGTGCTCGATATAGGCCTTGTACCCCACGAAGACGCCGTCGGAATACACGGTCGTCGGGCTCACCTCGGTGATCTGCTGGAACGGATCCTGGATGCCGACCGCCTCGAGCTGCGCCTGGTCGACCGGGAACGTGACGGGCAGCTTCCCGGAGGAGTGACGTCACCGAAGAGGACGCCGGCGACGGACTCGCCCTGCGTCTGGCCCGGGTACCAGACCTCGAGGGTGGCCTCCACGTCGTCGAGCCACGGCATCGTGACCGGGCCGCTGGTGGCCAGCACGACGATGGTGTTGTCGTTGACCTCGGAGACCGCCTCGATCAACGCGTCCTGGTCCTCGGGCAGGGTCAGCGTGCCGCGGTCGGCCGCCTCGCCGGTGTAGTCGCGAGCGACGACGATCGCCGTGTCGGCTGCTGCGGCGGCCTCGACCGCCTCGTCGATCGTGGGGTTCGCGATCACGCCTTCCGGCGGGTCCAGCCGAACCGGATCATCGCTCCGGGCTGGTCGTTCAGGCCGCCGTTGAACTGGTTGGGAGCGTCCGTCTCGTAGCTCACCTCGACGAAGTACTCCTGACCCTCGACGAGGTCGACGGGCACCGACTGCGTGCCGTAGGTCGTCCCGGGTCATCGAGGAGCATCTCCCGGTCCAGCAGCAGCTTCGCCCTGCCCAGGTGGCTGAGAGACAGCTCGTAGGTGCCCGTCGCCGGGGCGGTCAGGGTGCCGCTCCAGACCACGGAGATCGGCTGCACGGCGAACTGCGTGCCGGGGCTGGGCACCTGGGACGTGTTGATCGTGTCCTGCGAGATGCCGCTGCGCCAGTCCACCTGCGCGTCGGTGCGGATGAGCTCCGGCTGCCCGGGAAAGCCGGTGCCCAGGAAGTAGAAGCCGCTCAGGCCCTGCTCGTCCGCGCCGCTCGAGGGAGACAGGACCGAGGACGGCACTGGGACGGGCCCGGGCAGCGTGCCGCCAGCGACACCGGGTCGGTGCCCTGGGCGTAGGTGACCTCGGTCTCCGCCCGTGCGGTGATGCCGTCGAGGATGGTGGTCAGCTGCGCGGGGTACTGGATCGCGCCACTGCCTCCGCCATCGATGTAGTGGTCCGCGTCGGCGCCGATCACGGCGATCGACCCGTCGCTCGCGTCCAGCGGCAGGGCGTCGTCGTTCGCCAGCAGCACGGCCGACTGGTCACCGACGGTCCGCGCGACAGCGGAGTGCTCGTCGATCGTCGCCTGGTCCAACGGGGTCGACGCCGGCTGGGGTTCTCGAAGGAACCCGGGGCGGGTTGTCGATGATGCCGAACGCGAAGAAGGTGCGCAGCACGCGCCGCGCCGCGTCGGTCACGCGCTCCTCGGAGACGAGGCCGTTCTGCACCGCCTGCACGAGGTTCTCGCCGGAGTACTCCGTGCCGGGACCCGCCACGTCCAGGCCCGCACCGTAGTCCGCGAACGAGTGGACGGCGTTGAAGTCCGACGACACGTAGCCCTCGAACCCGAGCTGGTCCTGAGGATCCCGTTGAGCAGCTCGTCGTTGCCGCACGAGTACTCCCCGTTGACCTTGTTGAAGGCGCACATCACGGCCCCGGCGTCGGCATCGTCCACCACCTTCTCCCAGGGCCTCGTGTACACCTCCTGCAGGGTTCTCTCGTCGACGACCGCGTCGACGTTGCCTCGTCGGGTCTCCTGGTTGTTGAGGTTGTAGTGCTTGACGATGGTGTAGACCTCCTGGCTCTGCGACCCGCTGGTCTGGGCCGCCGCGATGGACCCGCTCACCAGGGGTCCTCACCGAAGGCCTCCCACATACGACCGTTGAGCGGGGTCGTCAGCAGATCCATCGTCGGACCCGCGAGACCGTTGAAGCCGAAGTACCGGGCCTCGTTCCCGGCGACCGCACCGTAGGCGTTCGCCGATTCGGGGCTGAAGGTGGAGGCGAGGGCGAGACCGACGGGCAGCGCCGTCGACTCCGTGTCGGTCGTCGCAACGCCGCAGCAGCCGTCCTTGCCCCGGATAGCGGGTACACCGTATTCCGGCAGTCCCGGCCCTCCGGACTGGATGAGGATCGTCACCTTCTCCTCCAGGGTCAGCTCGGCCACCAGGAGGTCGGCGCGCTCGTCCGGCGACAGGGAGGTGTCCGTCCAGGATGCGTCAACATCGACGGCGGCAGTCGCTGGCGTCGCCAACCCGAAACTCATCACCCCGCCACCATCAGTGCGGCCATCGTCTTTGAGGTCAGGGTGTGCGTTTTCATGTCCGTCCAGATCGTCTGGAGGCGGCGGCATCATTGCGCGGTGTCGTCAACCCGGAAGCGGTGCTCGGCCTGCTCGTTCAGACAGCGCGCCGAGCCTGGGTGCTGGGGAGGCTACCTTCGACCGTACAAGAGCGATGACCGGTGCCACAAGGCCGACGGCAGACGGGCTCGAACGCGTCAGGAGTCCGTTCGCTGCTCGAACCTCACGAGATCCACGGCGGCGTAGGGTCGATGGGCTCGCCGGCGGCGTCGCGAGGCCAGGTCTCGACATCGACCGGTCCGGAGAGGGTGGAGCCGATCGTCAGAACCATGGTGATGAAGAACGGCTGGTTGAACGGCCAGCCGCCCGCGGCCCGCGGGTCGGATGCCTCGGCCACGTGGTACACCTGCCCGTCGATCGCCCACGAGATGCGCGTCGGCTCCCAGACCAGGGTGTGTTCTGCCCACCGGTCCACGAGCGACGGGACGTTCCCGGTGGCGGAGATGGGTGACCCCGAGTAACCGGGACCGTGGATCGACGCGAAGGGCGACCCCGGTCGGGCCAGCGCGATCTCGGTGGCATCGATCTCGCCGCACGCCGGCCAGCCGACCGCGTCGATGTCCTCCCCGTACAGGGCGACGGCGAACCCGATCCCGGCGCCGGGTCCCAGCAGCTGGCGCGTGGTGAGACGCCCGTAGGGACCGATCGTCAGCTTGTCCTTCGACGAGACGCTCCCCGCGACGTACTGGTAGCCGTCGCGGCCCGAGGCCTGAGCGCGCAGGACGAGGTTCCCGTTCTCGACCGACACGAGCGCAGGATCGTTGTACTGCAGCTCGCCGAGGTCACGATTGCCCCGTAGTCCGCAGGGGTCCACACCGCTGTGTCCAGGCCGTTGGCGAAGTCGTCCTCCCACACGGTCTTCCATTCGCCCGACGACGCGGTCGTCTGCGGCAGCGGAGACACAGGCGGCGATTCGCGCCCTCCGCCGGACGGTGAACAACCCACGGCACCGGCTGCGAGCCCCACCAGCCCGAGCCCAAGGAATCCCCGCCGGGAGACTGCACCCTGCGGCGAAAGCTCCATGGGTGAACCCCAGGATCGTGTGGCGGACGTCAAGGCCGCTCGAACCCGTAACGGTACCCTCGTACCCGCCGGACGGAAAGGTGATGTCCGCCGATGCTGGGCTCCGCGTACGGTCACCCCAGGATGCCGGGCGAGCCCAAGCGTGTGCAGCCCAGCACGGCCGCCTCGCGGCACGACGACGACCCGAGGCGGACGGCCAGCTCGTCAGGACGCCCCGGCGCCCCGGCAGCAGTGCGTCGAGCTCGTAGCTCACCGGCTCCTCGAGCTGCTCATACGTGCAGGAGGCGGGCTCACGGTCCGTGCGCCACCGCCGGAGCTGGACCGTGTGCCGGAACCTGCTGCCCTCCATGTGGTCGTAGGCGACCTCCAGGACCGTCTCGACGCGCAGGGGACGAACGAGAGGTCCTTTGCGCCGCTCCAGCGTGACTGCGCACCGGGCATCCGGCCCGTCCCGGGCTCTCCCACCCGGCCCACGGGTGCTCGGCCGCCTCGGGGCTGTCGGGGTCCAGCACGAGCGGTCCCAGCTCGTCGACGAGCTCGGCGCGGCGGGCCAGGGGAATGACGCCGCGACGCCCACGAACTGCAAGGACCCCGCGTCGTCGTACAGACCCAGCAGGAGCGAACCGACCAGCGGCTTCTCGGGCGTCGAGGTCTTGTGCAGGCGGTACCCGGCGAGCACCACGTCCGCCGTGCGCTCGTGCTTGATCTTGAGCATGACGCGCTTGTTCGGCTGGTAGGGCGCCGCGAGCGGCTTGGCGACGACCCGTCGAGCCCCGCCCCTCGAACGCCGCGAACCACTCCTCGGCGACGGCCCGGTCGGTGGTGCGCGGGGTCAGGTGGACGCGCGGCCCGTCGAGTCCCAGCCCGCCAGGAGCTCCTGACGACGGCCGAGCGGCTCGGCGGTGACGTCCTGGTCCCCAGCGCGAGCAGGTCGAAGACCACGAGGCTGGCCGGCGTCTCCTGCGCGAGCCGGGCGACGCGCGAGGCCGCGGGTGGATCCGCTGCTGGAGCGCCTCGAAGTCGAGCCGCCGTCCTGCGCGAGGACGATCTCCCCGTCGACCACGCACCGCTCGGGCAGCGCGTCCAGGACCGCCTCGACGACGTCGGGAAAGTACCGCTCCATCGGCTTGGCGCTGCGGCTGTCCAGGCGCACCTCGTCGCCGTCGCGGTAGACGATCGCCCGGAAGCCGTCCCACTTGGCTCGAACACGAGCCCGCCCTCGACGCCGCCGGGTCAGGGACCCCGGAGACGGACTTCGCGAGCATGGGCAGCGTGGGCGGGAGCACGGGCAGGTCCATGCCCCGATGCTGCCACCGCGGGCGCGCGGCACCCGCCGAGAACCGCGCCCACCCGCACGCCGGCCCGACGGCGGAGCACGGCCGGGCGGTCCCGCCACCCGGCGGGGCGCACCCGGGCGGGTGTCCGCCGGGTGAGCTGCGCCGTCGGGCGGCGCGGGACGGGTCAGGCCGGGAGCGGCGGCGGCTCGGCCGCCTTGGACCCCGTGATGCGGTAGACGTCGAAGACCCCGTCGATCTTGCGGACCGCGGACAGGACCGTGGCGAGGTGTCCGGGCTCGGCCATCTCGAACACGAACCGGGACATCGCGACCCGGTCGTTGGACGTGGAGACCGTCGCGGAGAGGATGTTGACGTGGTGGTCGGACAGGACCCTGGTCACGTCGGAGAGCAGGCGGGACCGGTCGAGCGCCTCGACCTGGATCTGGACGAGGAACAGGGCGTTGCTGCCCGTGGTCCAGTCGACCTCGACGATGCGCTCGGGCTGGTTGCGCAACCCGACCACGTTCGCGCAGTCCGCGCGGTGGACGCTGACGCCCTGACCGCGCGTGATGAAGCCGATGATCTCGTCGCCCGGCACCGGTGTGCAGCACTTGGCGAGCTTGACCCAGATGTCGTCGACCCCTTGACGACCACGCCCGGGTCCCCGGTGCGAGGGCGCCGTGCGGTGTGGCCGGGGCGGGTGATCTCCGCGAGATCCTCGGACGCCGCGTCCTGCCCACCCATGCCGTGCACGAGCTTCTGGACGACGTTCGCGGCCGAGACCTGCCCTCGCCGATCGCGGCGTAGAGCGCAGAGACGTCGGGGTAGCGCATCTCGTTGGCGAGCGCCACGAGCGACTCGTGGCTGAGCAGGCGCTGGATCGGCAGGTTCTGCTTGCGCATCGTCTTGGCGAGCGCGGTCTTGCCGTGCTCGACGGCCTCCTCGCGGCGCTCCTTGGAGAACCACTGCCGGATCTTGTTGCGGGCACGGGGCTGTTGACGAACGCGAGCCAGTCGCGGCTGGGCCCCGCGGTCTCCGACTTGGACGTCAGGATGTCGACGACGTCGCCGTTCTCCAGGGTCGAGTCGAGCGGCACCAGGCGGCCGTTGACCCGTGCCCCATGGTGCGGTGACCGACCTCGGTGTGCACGGCGTAGGAGAAATCGACCGGGGTCGATCCGGCGGGCAGCGCGATGACGTCGCCCTGGGCGTGAAGACGTAGACCTCCGCGCCACCGATCTCGAAGCGCAACGAGTCGAGGAACTCCGAGGGTCCGCGGTCTCGCGCTGCCAGTCGACGAGCTGGCGCAGCCAGGCCATGTCGTTCTGCGCGGGCTCGGGCGCTCCGCCGGACTTGGCGATCTCCTTGTACTTCCAGTGCGCAGCGACCCCGTACTCGGCGCGACGGTGCATGTCGTGCGTGCGGATCTGGATCTCGACGGGCTTGCCGCCGGGGCCGATCACCGTGGTGTGCAGCGACTGGTACATGTTGAACTTGGGCATCGCGATGTAGTCCTTGAACCGTCCCGGCACAGGGTTCCATCGAGCGTGCAGGGCGCCGAGCGCCGCGTAGCAGTCGCGCACCGTGTCCACGAGGACGCGTGCGCCGACCAGGTCGTAGATCTCCGCGAAGTCGTGCCCGCGCACGATCATCTTCTGGTAGATCGAGTAGTAGTGCTTGGGTCGACCGGTCACGGTCGCCTTGATCTTCGCGGTACGCAGGTCCGCGGTCACCTGCTCGCGGACGACCGCGAGGTACTCCTCACGGGCGGCGCACGCTCGGCGACCAGGTGGACGATCTCCTCGTACACCTTGGGGTACAGGGTCGCGAAGGACAGGTCCTCGAGCTCCCACTTGATCGTGTTCATGCCGAGGCGGTGCGCCAGGGGTGCGTAGATCTCGAGGGTCTCGCGGGCCTTGCGCTCGGCCGAGGAGGACGGCACGAACTTCCATGTCCGGGCGTTGTGCAGGCGGTCGGCGAGCTTGATGACCAGGACGCGGATGTCGCGGGCCATGGCCACGACCATCTTGCGCACGGTCTCCGCCTGGGCCGCGTCCCCGTAGGTCACCTTGTCGAGCTTGGTGACGCCGTCGACGAGCATCGCGATCTCTTCGCCGTACTCCTCGGTGAGGCGGTCGAGCGAGTACTCGGTGTCCTCGACCGTGTCGTGCAGGAGGGCTGCGGCGAGGGTCGCGCCGTCGAAGCCGAGGTCCGCGAGGATCGTGGCGACGGCCACGGGATGCGTGATGTAGGGATCGCCGCTCTTGCGCATCTGGCCGCGGTGGGCCTTCTCCGCGGTCGCGTAGGCGCGTTCGATCACCGACAGGTCGGACTTGGGATGGTTCGTCCGTACTGCCTGGAGCACGGGTTCGAGCGCGGGTGTGCCGCCCTGGCTGCCCCGGACCCCGAAGCGCACCAGCCGGGACCGTACCCGTGCTGCGGAGGACTGCCCGCTGTCGCCTGACGCCGGACTGGTTCGTGTCTCTTCGCTCACCCGCACCACCTCACCCTGATCGCCGGAAAATCTCGACGTTCGTCGGAGTGGCAATCCTACGACCCCACGCGCAGGAGCGTGTCGACCTTCCGGCCTGCGAGCCGCGCACGCCCGCCCAGCCCGTCCAGCTCGAGGAGGAACGCGAGCCCGACGACGACGCCGCCGCAGCGCTCGACGAGCTCCGCGCCTGCCGAGGCGGTACCGCCCGTGGCCAGGACGTCGTCGACCACCAGGACGCGGGCTCCTGCGGGAGGGTCCCCGTGCGCAGCTCGATCGAGGCGGTCCCGTACTCGAGGTCGTACGTCACGATCTCGGTGGGTGGCGGCAGCTTGCCGCCTTGCGCAGCGGGAGGAACCCACGCCGAGGCGCGTCGCGAGCGGGGCGCCGATCAGGAAGCCGCGGGCCTCGAGGCCCGCGACGAGTCGACGCCCCGCGGCGAATGCCGCGAGGAGTCGACCACGTCATTCAGTGCCCTGCCGTCGGCGAGCAGGCCGGTGATGTCACGGAACGTGACGCCGGGCTGAGGGTAGTCCGGGACGTCGCGGATCAGTCCGAGGACCTCGGCCGCACGCTCGGAGCCCAGGCCGGTCAGGCCGACGGGCTGGATGCTGCTGGAGCTCATGAGTGTCTCAGTGCCCCGCTTGCGACGGGGCTGCGCCTTGTTGCCCTGGTGGGATCCGGGCTGGAGCTGACCGGCGGCCTGGACCCCGGCGGCGGCGAGCCGCGCGTCGAGGGTCGCGGGTCGACCGTGTCGTTGCCCTCGTCCGACGGGGCGATCGATGCCGAGCGCCTGTCCAGGACCTTCTGGGTGTGCTCCTTGATGGCGGTCTCACGCTCGCGCAGCGTGACCTCGAGGGCGTGGCCAGGAAGATCGAGGAGTAGGCGCCCACCGCCATGCCGACGAACAGCGCGAGCGCGATGTCGCGCAGCGTGCCGGCACCGAGGAGGAACGCCCCGATGAAGAGGATCGCGCTGACCGGCAGCAGCGCCACGACCGAGGTGTTGATCGATCGAACGAGGGTCTGGTTGACCGCGAGGTTTGCCCTCTCCGCGTAGGTGCTGCGGGTCTGGTCGAGGATGCCGCTCGTGTTCTCGCGCACCTTGTCGAAGACCACGACCGTGTCGTAGATCGAGTACCCGAGGATGGTCAGGAAGCCGATCACGGTCGCCGGGGTGACCTCCCAGCCGATCGCCGCGTAGATCCCGACCGTGAGGATGAGGTCGTGGAAGAGCGCGATGAGGGCGGCCGCGGCCATGCGCCAGTTGCGGAAGTAGATCGTCATGACCACGCCCACGAGGGCGAGGAAGACGATGAGGCCCGTGATGGCCTTCTGCGAGACGTCCTTGCCCCAGCTGGGGCCGATGAACGCGGTCGTGACGTCGTTCTCGGTCACGTCGTAGGCGCCGGCGAGCGCGTCGCGGACCTCGTCGACCTCGTCCGCGGTCAGGCGGTCGGTCTGGATGCGGACGGCGCTGCCGCCGACCGTCGTGACGCGCGGCACCTCGTCGGGAGCCACCTCGGCCACGGCGTCGATCGCGGGCTGCTGGCTCGTGTCGGAGACGTTGGAGACGACGAACTCCGAGCCGCCGCGGAAGTCGATGCCGAGGTTGAAGCCCTTGGTGAGCAGGACCCCGAACGACAGCACGACCATGATGATCGCGACGATGTAGAAGCGGCGGCGATGGCCGACGATCTGGTAGGACTTGCGCCCGTGTAGAGGTCGTTGCCCCACTGGGCGAATCCCTGCGCCATCAGAGGTTCTCCTCGTTCTTGTCGCCCTCGGTCGAGGAGTCGGTGGTGGTGCCGGCGGCATCTGCTGCGCGCCTCTCGGCGGCCCTGCGCTCGGCGATCGTCTGCCGGGTCCCCTCGTCGGCGGCGGCGGTGCCGACGCTCGCGCCGACCTTCTCGCGCGTGGGCTGCCGAAGGGTTCGTCGCTCGCCGTGTCGGCGACCGCCGCGTCCTGGGTGCCCTGGGCGCCCGGTCGGACCACCCGTCCACGCCCGGCATACCGGGGCTCGCGCCGAGGCGACGTGGGTCGAGACCGGAGGCCGGGTGGCCGTTCGCGAAGAACTTGGTCCGCGCGAGGAGCTGCATGACCGGGTGCGTGAACAAGAAGACGACGATCAGGTCGATCAGGGTCGTCAGTCCCAGCGTGAACGCGAAGCCGCGCACCCGCCGACGGCGAGGAAGTACAGCACGATCGCTGCGAGGAAGTTCACCGCGTCGGAGGCGAGGATGGTGCGCCGTGCGCGGGCCAGCCCTTCTCGACGGCCGAGTTCAGCGTGCGACCGTCACGCAGCTCGTCACGGATGCGTTCGAAGTACACGATGAACGAGTCCGCGGTGATGCCGATCGCGACGATGATGCCCGCCACACCGGGCAGCGACAGGCGGTATCCGATGGTCCACGACAGCAGCAGGATCACGCCGTAGGTGAGGACGGCGGCGATGCCGAGCGAGGCGACGGTGACGAGGCCGAGGGCCCGGTACTGGAAGAGCGAGTAGATGACCACGAGGAGCAGGCCGATTGCGCCGGCGATGAGACCCTTCTCGAGCTGCTCGCTGCCGAGGGTCGCGGAGATCTGCTGCTCGCTCTGGACCTCGAACGTCAGCGGGAGCGAACCGAAGTTCAGCTGGTTGGCGAGCAGGGCGGCGCTCTCGCGGGTGAAGTTCCCGGAGATCTCGGCCTTGCCGTCCTGGATCGCGACGTTGGCCGTCGGGGCCGAGATGACCAGCCCGTCGAGGACCATCGCGAACGCGTTCTGCGGGGAGGGCAGCGCGACCAGGCGCGAGGTCGTCTCACGGAAGGCTGCTGTGCCCTCGGAGTTGAACTCGATGTTGACGACCCACTGGCCGGTGCTCACGCCCTGGGCGGTGGTGCCGAGGCCCGAGCTGGCGTTGGAGATCTCGGTGCCCTCGATCTCGACCGGGCCGAGGATGTACTTGGCCTGGCTGAACGGCGCGCCGTCGGGGCCTTCGCTCACCTCGCACGTCACCAGGGTGCGTCGGCGACGTCGCCCGTGCCCCGGTGAGGTTCTTCGGGTCGGTGCAGTCGAGCGCGTCGAACTCGGCCTGGATCGCCGGGGTGATCTGGGCGAGGTCGCTCGGGTTGGAGGGACGACCGGCGTCTCGGGCTCGGCGGCCTCCTCTGCCGGGGTCTCGGCCACGACCGGCGTGGGGCTGCGACGGCCAGGACGGGGCGGAAGCGCATCTGCGCGGACTTGCGCACGAGGTCGAGCGTCTCGTCGCTCGGCGTGCCAGGCAGCCCGACGACGATGTTCTTGCCCTGGCTCGTGATCTCGGCCTCGGAGACACCCGTGGAGTCGACGCGCTGGCGGATCACGTTGATCGCCTGGGTGATCGTCTCGTCGGTGACCTCCCCTCGGAGGCGACGGGCTTCAGGATGATCTGCGTGCCGCCCTCGAGGTCGAGGGCGAGCCCGGACTGAGGCTCGCGTCCGACCACTTGGTGCCGGCGAAGATCGACGCGAACAGCGCGAGGATCACTAGAGCGAGGGTGACCAGGGTGCGTACAGGCCTGGCACGTCGTGTGTTGGAGGTGGCCAACTATCCGTCTCTTCTCGTGCGCGCGACATCGAGCGGGCGATGGCGCGGATCGACGTCGCGCCCGGGATCGGGGCGCGACGTGTGTCACTTGCTGTCGGTGCCGTCTTCTCGCTTGTCGCCCGGCTTGTCCGTCAGGCCGGACAGGTCGTCCGGGACGTCGAGCCTGTCGTCGTCCGTGGAGGTGATCCGGTCTGCGTCGCCGTAGGCCGGGTCGTTCGCCGCGGGGCCTCGATCTCCTCGTCGTCGCCGGCCTCTTCCTCGACGGGCGGCTCGATGAGCTTGGCGATGGCCGCACGCAGCCAACGGGACTGGTTGCCCGGCGTGGACTCGATCGTGACGATGTCCTTCTCCTCGTCGACGGCGACGATGGTGCCGAACAGGCCCGAGCCGGTCATGACCTCCTGGCCGGGGGCGAGGTTGGTGCGGAAGGCGGCTGCTTGCTTCTGTGCCTTGCGCGACCTGCTGGTCATGAGGAACATGGCGCCCGCGGCGAGGGCGAGGATGAGAATGAGACTGAAGTCCATGACGGGGTAACCGAGTCCTGTTCTGTGCTGGGATCTGCGCGGCAGTCTAGGCGCACGCGCACGGATCGCCAACGAACCGTACGACCGTGAAGTTCCGCCGCTCAGGTCTCCCAGTCTAGGCCCCTGTGTCGAACAGCGTTCCCGCGGACCGTCCCCGCCCGCTGCGCGCCCGCCGGGCCGCCTGGTCCGCGGGGGCGAGCGGGTCCGGCGGGTGAGGCCGAGGTGCGCCCAGGCGGCCGGGGTGGCGACGCGACCGCGCGGTGTGCGCCCGATCAGCCCTCGCGTACGAGGAAGGGTTCGGCGACCGTCTCGACGGTCTCGGACTCCTCGCCCACGGTCACGGCCAGGGTGCTCAGGCCCACGGGCCCGCCCCGAACCGGGTGCACAGGGCGCCGAGCACGGCCCGGTCGAGCCGGTCCAGGCCCAGCTCGTCGACCTCGTAGACCTGGAGCGCGGCGCGCGGCGTGCAGGTCCAGGGTCCCGTCCCCGCGCACCTGCGCCCAGTCGCGCACGCGGCGCAGCAGCCTGTTGGCGATGCGGGGGTGCCGCGCGAACGTCCCGAGATCTCGTGGGCGGCCGCGTGCTTGATCTCGACGCCGAGCAGGCCGCCGAGCGCAGGATGACGCGCTCCAGCTCCTCGGCCGAGTAGAAGTCGAGGTGGCCCGTGAAGCCGAACCGGTCGCGCAGCGCGCGGGCAGCAGGCGGCCCGGGTGGTGGCCCCACCACGGTGAACGGCGGCAGGGACAGCGGGATGGCGCTGGCCCCGGCGCCCTGCCGACGATCACGTCGACCCGGAAGTCCTCCATCGCGACGTAGAGCAGCTCCTCGGCGGGGCGCGCGAGGCGGTGGATCTCGTCGATGAACAGCACCTCGCCCTCCTCCAGGGAGGACAGGACGGCGGCGAGGTCCCCGCGTGCTGGATCGCGGGGCCGGACGTGACGCGCAGGGAGGCGCCGAGCTCGGCCGCGATGATCATCGCGAGGGTCGTCTTGCCGAGCCCGGGAGGGCCCGAGAGCAGGACGTGGTCGGGGTGGCGCCACGGGCGAGCGCGGCCTGGAGCACCAGGGAGAGCTGGTCGCGCACGACGAGCTGGCCGACGAACTCCTCCAGGCGTCGCGGGCGCAGGGCTGCCTCGGCGGCGCGCTCCAGGTCGTCCGCGGTCGAGGTCACGATCCGCTCGGAGGTGAAGGGCTCGTGGCCGTCGTCGTACCCGACCCGGTCGAAGTCAGCCACGGGGCCGCCCAGGACGCGCAGGGCGGCGCGCAGGGCGCCCGCGATCTCGTCCGGGGCCACGGCGCTGACGCCGCCTGGGACAGGACGGTGGCCACGGCGTCCTCGGCCGCCTTGGGGTTCCAGCCGAGCCCGACGAGCGCCTGGACGACCTGGTCGCGCTGGTCGTCCACCAGGGTTCCTGGTCCTCGCCCTCGCCGGCCCCGTCGACGTCGGCGCCGGTGGGGCACCGAGCTTGTCCCCGAGCTCGAGCGCGATGCGTTGGGCGCCCTTGCGCCCGATGCCGGGCACCCGCATGAGGGCCGTGATGTCCTCGGAGGCCACGGCGCGGCGCAGCACGTCGGGGTGTGCACGGCGAGCATCGCCAGGGCCAGGCGCGGGCCGACTCCGCTGACGGTCTGCACGGCCTCGAACACGGCCCGCTCGTCGTCGTCGGCGAAGCCGAACAGCGTGAAGGAGTCCTCGCGGACCACGAGGCTCGTGGCCAGGCGGGCGGGCTCCCCACGCGCAGCGCGGAGAGCGTGGCGGGGTCGCGTGCACCAGGTACCCCACAGCCCTGCGGCACCGCCCACGTCGATGACAGCGCGGTCCAGGCGGACGTTCGCCACCGTTCCCGACAGCGAAGCGATCACTGTGCCTCCATGCATCCTCGCGGGGCCCGGCCGCGTGCGACCGTCCCCGAACACCTGTACGAACCCCGGTCACTCTAGCAACGCGACGCCCGGTGCCGGGTGAGCCTCGCCGTCGGGCCCCGTGCTCCCGGCCGGGCGGTCTCAGCGGCGTGGGCCGCGCGAGGCCTGCTCGGCCGCGGCCCACGCCGCTGCGCGGGTGTCAGCTGGTGGTGGTCCCCGCCCTGCAGGGCCGGCGGGCGCCACAGGTGACAGATCGCCAGGGCGAGCGCGTCGGCGGCGTCGGCGGGCTTGGGCAGCTCGGTCAGCCCCAGGATGCGCGCGACCATGCGTTGGACCTGGACCTTGTCGGCCCGCCCGTCCCGGTCACCGCGGCCTTGACCTCGCTGGGGTGTGCATCGCGACGGGGACACCGCGCCGGGCGGCAGCGACCATCGCGAGCCCGCGACCTGCGCGGTGCCCATGACGGTGCTGACGTTGTGCTGGGCGAAGACCCGCTCGACGGCCACGACGTCCGGGACGTGCTCGTCCATCCAGGCGTCCAGGCGCTGGGAGATCGTGAGCAGTCGCAGGTCCACGGACATGTCCGGGGCTCTGCAGGACCCCGACCGCGACCATCTGCGCCCGCCGCCCGGGCAGCGAGTCGACGACGCCCACGCCGCAGCGGGTCAGGCCTGGGTCCACTCCGAGCACGCGCACGCGCTCACCTTCTCACGCGCCACCACGGCGAAGGGCTCCCACACCAGGCCCGAGCGGTCATCGCTGCTCGGACGAGGCGCAGGAGCCCTACGTCGCACCCTGTGGGTGCTCAGTCGTCGTTCTCGAGCTCGGCCATGACCTCGTCGCTCGCGTCGAAGTTCGCGTAGACGTTCTGCACGTCGTCGCTGTCCTCGAGGGCGTCGATGAGGTGCAGGATCTTGCGGGCGCCCTCGGCGTCGACCTCGACCTCCATGGACGGGTGGAAGACCACGTCCGCGGAGTCGTACTCGATGCCGGCGTCCTGCAGTGCCGTGCGTACCGCGACCAGGTCCGTGGCCTCGGTGAGGATCTCGAAGACGTCCCCGTGGTCGTTGACCTCCTCGCCGCCGGCCTCCAGGACGGCCTCCATCACGTCGTCCTCGGTGGTGCCCTCCTTCGGCACCACGATGACGCCCTTGCGGGAGAACAGGTACGACACCGAGCCCGGGTCGGCCAGCTGGCCGCCGTTGCGGGAGAACGCGATGCGCACCTCCGCCGCGGCCCGGTTGCGGTTGTCGGTGAGGCACTCGACCAGGACGGCGATGCCGCCGGCGCCGTAACCCTCGTACAGGATGGTCTGGTAGTCGGCGCCGCCGCTTCCTGACCCGAGCCGCGCTTGAGTGCGCGCTCGATGTTGTCGTTGGGGACCGAGGACTTCTTGGCCTTCTGGACGGCGTCGAAGAGGGTGGGGTTACCGGCGAGGTCCCCGCCACCCGTGCGGGCCGCGACCTCGATGTTCTTGATGAGCTTCGCGAACAGCTTGCCACGCTTGGCGTCGATCACGGCCTTCTTGTGCTTGGTCGTAGCCCACTTGGAGTGTCCTGACATGCCCCTGTTACTCCTTCACGATTGCGACGAAGAGCTCGTGCACCCGCGCATCGCCCGTGATCTCGGGGTGGAAGGAGGTGGCGAGCAACGTTCCCTGACGTACTGCGACGATTCTACCTGCGCCCTCGCCCGCCCCTGCGGCGTGCTCGGCGTCCTCGGCACCCGTGGTGCCCTCGATACGGGCGGCGCCCGGTGGGGTGCCCGGTGCCGGGTGCGCGCCAGGACCTGGACACCCGGACCTGCCTCCTCGACCCAGGGGCGCGGATGAACGCGGCGGGCACGGGCCCGCCGGGGACCCGGTCATCTCGACCGACGACTCGAACGAGTCGACCTGGCGCCGAACGCGTTGCGACGCACCGTGACGTCCAGGCCACCGAGGGTCTGCTGGTCGTGCGTGGCGCCCAGCACACGGTCCGCGAGCAGGATCATCCCGCGCACGAGCCGTACACCGGCAGCCCGGCCCCGATCGCGGCCCGCAGCGGGTCGAACAGCTCGAAGATGCGCAGCAGCTTGTCGATCGTCGTCGACTCCCCGCCGGGGATCACGAGGCCGTCGAGGGCCGCGACCTCGGTGGGCGGCGCACGGTGACGGCACGGGCACCGGCCACCTCGAGGGCCGCGACGTGCTCGCGGACGTCGCCCTGCAGGGCGAGGACTCCAATGACCGGTTTCACGATCGCCCATCGTACGTGCTCACCGCGCGGCCCGTGGTGGGCGCCCGGCGCGGCCCGACGGCGGCGCTCGCGGTCCGTGCGCAGGTTCGGCCCGGACAAGGGCCGAGTCCGAGCGCGCCTGTCGGGCGGGCCGCGCCGCGGCCCCGGCGGTCGCTGGTCCGTGCCTACTCGGTGGCCTCGCCGAGGTGGCGGGTCGTGCCGTCCCAGCCGTCGAGGAGGGGTTCGAGGAGGTCGGGGAGGCTCGCGGGGAAGACCTCGATGCTCACCTCGCGCAGCTCGGCCACGGTCCACCAGCGCATCTCGTCGACGACGTCGTGCTCGATCTCGGTCCACCCGGCGCGCGTCAGGGGAGGTCGGTGTGGGGCGGGCGAGCCGGGCGAGGTAGAAGACCTCGTCCTGGCGGCAGCGTTCGCGGTAGAAGTCGAAGATCGCGGAACGGGTCCACACGGGTCCCTGGAGGTCGGCGGGGTCCAGGCGCAGGCCCGTCTCCTCGTGGACCTCGCGCACGGCGGCGTCGCGGTCGCTCTCCCCGGTTCGATGCCGCCACCGACGGTGAACCACCAGGCGCGCTCGGGCTGGTCGGTGTCGTGGCCGCGGGCGAGCAGGAGGCGGCCGGCGTCGTCGAGCAGCAGGACGCGGGCGCCGCGGCGGTGGCGCATGCCGTCCGGACCGAGCACCCAGTCCGGTCCCAGGGAGCTGGCGCAGCCGACGCGCCCGACGCGACCGGCATGACGGCCGCGGCCGCCGGGCCGGCGCACCAGGTGCGCCCGCCCCGGCGGGACGTGGCCGTCGGGCCGGTCCGTGGACCGGTCGGCGGTGCTGGTCATCGGCGGGTCACCGGACGGTGTCCCGGCCGGGGTGCAGTGTCACCAGCCGCGCTCGGCGAGGCGGTGCGCGACGGGGATGTCGTCGACGTTGATGCCGACCATGGCCTCGCCCAGGCCGCGCGAGACGTCCGCGAGGACGGCCGGGTCGTCGTAGAACGTGGTGGCCTTGACGATCGCGGCCGCGCGCTGGGCGGGTTGCCGGACTTGAAGATGCCGGAGCCGACGAACACGCCCTCCGCGCCGAGCTGCATCATCATGGCCGCGTCGGCCGGGTGGCGATGCCGCCCGCGGTGAACATGACCACGGGCAGCTTGCCGGTGGCGGCGATCTCCTTGACGAGCTCGTAGGGGCCTGGAGCTCCTTGGCCGCGACGAACAGCTCGTCCTCGGGCAGAGACGTCAGGCGGCGGATCTCACCGCGGATGGTGCGCATGTGCGTGGTCGCGTTGGAGACGTCGCCCGTCCCGGCCTCGCCCTTGGAGCGGATCATGGCCGCGCCCTCGGTGATGCGGCGCAGGGCCTCGCCCAGGTTCGTCGCCCCGCACACGAACGGCGCGTCGAAGGCCCACTTGTCGATGTGGTGGGCGTAGTCGGCCGGGGTCAGGACCTCGGACTCGTCGATGTAGTCGACGCCGAGGGCCTGCAGCACCTGGGCCTCGACGAAGTGGCCGATGCGCGCCTTGGCCATGACGGGGATCGAGACGGCGGCGATGATGCCGTCGATCATGTCGGGGTCGCTCATGCGCGAGACCCCACCCTGGGCGCGGATGTCGGCCGGGACCCGCTCGAGGGCCATGACGGCCACCGCCCCGGCGTCCTCGGCGATCTTCGCCTGGTCAGGGTGACGACGTCCATGATGACGCCCCTTGAGCATCTCGGCCATGCCGCGCTTGACCTTGGCCGAGCCGACGACGTCGCCGGTCCCCTGGGGTTGTTCACGCCGGAATTCTCCACGGACACCGCGAAACCTCACATCTTCACGTTGGGACGCGCGAACAGGGTTCACGCTCGCGCCGCCGACATGCTTGCACGTCACCCTCAGTCTACGGAGCCGCGCCCACCCTCGGGCAGGATCCTGCCCGCGAGGGCATGCCGGGCGGCCGCGGCGCCCGCCCCGACAGCCCTGCAGCCCGGGCGTCTCAGGCGTTGCGGTCCAGCGCCGAGGGCCACGCGTCGTCGAGCTCGACCGTCACCGGCATCGGGCGTGCCCGGCCAGGGAGAAGGCGCGTGCGTACCAGGTGCGGCGCAACCGCTGGGTCTGCGCCACCGCCTCGTTGTGGAAGCGCCGCGCGATCTGCGCCGGTACCAGGCGCCGCCAGGGCGGCCAGCAGCTCGGCGCCCAGCGCCGAGCCGCGGATCTCGCGAACGTCCTCAGGATCCTCCAGCGCCGCACGCAGCGTCGCCGACAGGTCGCTCTCCGCCATGGCGCGCTCCATGCCCACCCCGCCAGCAGGCGAGGAACCGGCGTGAGCGCGGCAGCGTCGTCGGGCACCTGACCGGGGACCGGTGAGACGACCAGCTCCGCCAGGCCAGGGACTGCCGCCGCGAGCTCGCGCGTGCGCAGGTCGTCGTCGAGCGCACCGTACGCCGCCTCGGCCACCAGGACCGAGCTGGCCGGATCGAGCTCCCCGACGCCGCCAGCTCCAGCGCCGCGACCGCGCGCCGCTCCAGCTGGGCGTCCAGCGCCAGGCGCGAGGCCATCACCTTGCGGTGCAACCGGTCCAGGCGCGAAGCCGCGACCCACAGGGCCCACCCGCGACCAGGGCCACGGCCACCACGACGACAGCGATCTCCGACCACGTCATGACGGGCTCCCTCCTGCTCAGGGCGGGGCCACAACCCCAACCGCCGACCCCGCGCAACGACGCGGGATCCTCGTGCACGGGGATGACGGCGTCCGAGGCCGCCAACGCCATCTCGTACACCGCCAGCACCTCCGCCGTCACCGCCGACCAGTCGAAGCGCCGCACGAACGCGCTCGCCCGCGCGCAGTACCGCTCCCGGCCCGCCGGGTCCGCCAGGACGCGCAGCACCGTGGCGGCCAGCGCCTCCGGGTTCCCCACCGGGAACAGCGCCCCGCCTCCCCTCGTCCAGGACCCGGCGGAACGCCCCAGGTCGCTCGCGACCACGCACGCCCGCGCTCATCGCCTCCACCAGCACGATGCCGAAGCTCTCCCCACCCGTCTGCGGAGCGATGTACAGGTCGACCGACGACAGCAGCGACGCCTTCTCCTCGTCCGAGATCGACCCGAGGAACTCCACGGCGCTCGCGGCCTCCCCAGCGCCTCGAGAGCGTCCGCACGCCCCTGGTCCCCGCGGCCGGCCACCAGGAAGCGCGCGCCGGGCACCGCTTCGAGGATGCGCGGGATCGCGGCGGTCAGGACCGGCAGGCCCTTGCGCGACTCGTCGAGCCGCCCCAGGAAGGCGATGGTCGGCGCGTCCGGGGTGCCCTGCCACCTCGCCGACGGCGCGGCATCCGCGAACGTGTCGACGTACACGCCGTTCGGGATCACGACGGCGTCCCCGCCCATGTGCTCCACCAGGGTGCGCCGGGCGTCCTCCGAGACCGCGATGCGCGCCGAGATCTTCTCCAGGCTCTGCCGCACCAACGGGTACACAACCTGCAGCGCGCGCGAACGGATCAGCGCCGTGTGGAACGTCGCCACGATGGGTCCCTGCGCGATCCACAACGCCAGCATGCTCAACGACGGCGTCACCGGCTCGTGCAGGTGCAGCACGTCGAACTGCCCGCGGCCAACCACCGGCGCACCCGCGCCGCCGTGACCGGACCGAACGTCATGCGTGCCACCGACCCGTTGTACTTCACCGGCACCGCACGACCCGCGGACGTGATGTAGTCCGGGATCGGGGTGTCCTCGTCCGCAGGGGCCAGCACCGACACCTCGTGCCCCTGCGCCATGAGCGCCTCCGCGAGATCACGGATGTGGAACTGCACGCCACCGGGGACGTCGAACGAGTACGGGCACACGATCCCGACCTTCAGGCTCATACCGAGCCCACCACCCTCCACCAGTCGACTCAGAGTCCTTCGCCCGGGTCCGGGCGTCCCGCGCCGGGTCCAGGTCCGCCACGAACACCTTCTGCAGCATGTGCCAGTCCTCGGGGTCCGCCGCGATGCCCTCCGCCAGCTGGTCCACCCACGCCTGCGTCACCGCGGCCATCTGCTCGCTGCGCGGAACACCGGCCGGCACCGACACCACGGGGAAGAACCGGATGACGATCCCCACGGGTACCCGCCGCACGGCGTCGCACCCCGTCAGCCGCTCGTACCGGATCGAGGCCGTCAGCAGCGGGGCCCCTGTCGAGACCGCCAGGGCTGCCGCCCCGCGGCCACGCGCGCCCGCTCGCCGAACAGGTCCACCTCCACGCCCCGCGACGTCAGGTCGCGGTCCGCGAGCAGCGGGATGATCTTGCCCGCTCCCGAGCCCCGCGCATCAGCTCCCGGAACACGTCACCGTCACCCAGGGCAAGGATCTCGATCCCCAGCGAGGTGCGGAACGCCAAGAACTCCTGAAACAGCTCCTCAGGCTTGAGCCGCTCCGCGACCGTCAGCACCCGGGCGATGTGCGGCGTCGCGTACGCCCCGCCAGGTCCCAGTTGCCCGTGTGCCCCAGCGCCAGCACCGGCGTCACGCCCTGCGACGTGAACTGCAGGCAGTTCTCGTAGCCCTCCAGGCGCACGCGCGCCTCGATCTGCGCCGCCGACGCCGCCGGCAGCGTGAACGCCTCCCGGTAATAGCGCATGTACGAACGCATGCCCGCCCGGCTCAACCGGCGCAAGCCCTTCGCGTCCAGACCCGGGCGCACCCGCCCCAGATTCCTCTCCAGCTGCGGGACACCACCCTGCGCGTGGCCCACGCCACGTCCGCGATCACCGTGAACACCCCGCAGCACCGGCTCCGGCACCCGATGGGCGTTGCGCCACGCGAACGTGAACGCCTTGTCCGCACTCACCCCCACCTCAGGACCCACCCTCCGGAGCCGCAGAGCCCGCGCCACCCGGCGCCGACGACGCAGCCACCGCCTGACGCCGCACCGTCGCCATCCGCTGCACGACCGTCACGGCGCTCGCAGCCGCGAGCACCCCAGCACGACGACCAGCACCGTCACCGGCAGCCCCAGGCCCAC
The DNA here is from genome assembly GCA_038070415.1 of Oerskovia sp. M15. GTDB lineage: Bacteria > Actinomycetota > Actinomycetes > Actinomycetales > Cellulomonadaceae > Oerskovia. The sequence goes on along the minus strand of JAMYWF010000001.1, from coordinate 3,711,868 downwards.
CAGGCCGGCCGCGACCAGCGTGACGACCAACCGGTCGGCCCGCTCCGCGATCCCGACTGCCGCGGTCATCCCGAGCCCCTCGGCGCGGGCCCGGGCATACGGCACCACCGACCCCAGGACGAGGCACGCCAGGCCCACCGAGATGCCCCAGGTGTTCTCGGTGCGCACGAACCAGATGATCAAGCCCGTGAAGATCGCCGCGTCCGCGAGGCGGTCGAGCGTCGAGTCGAGGAACGCCCCCACGGCCCCGAGCGGCCCGACAGCCTCGCCATCACACCGTCGAGCGCGTCCGAGAACGCGAAGACCATGATCGCCATGGTCCCCGCGAAAGGTGTCCCGTCGGGAACAACCACAGTGCGGAAACCACCACACCCAACGTCCCCACGATCGTCACCGCGTCCGGAGACACCCCGATACGCAGCAAGAACGCCGCGATCGGCGTGAACAACCGCGTCACGACGGCGCGTAGTCGCCCGAACATCTAGCTCTCCTGGGTGTGGGCGTCACTGATGACGCCAAGTCTTCGCTCGTCGACGGCCCGCCCGGTCCAGAGGCCGCCGGCACCTCGTCCCACGCTGCGGCCAACCGTGCCCGGGTGTCCCCAGGAGCTCCGGCACGGCCTGGTGTGCGCCACGATCGGCAGGAAGTTCGCATCCCCGACCAGCGCGGCACCACGTGCTGGTGCAGGTGCGCCGCGATCCCCGCCCCGCGACCGCACCCTGGTTCATCCCCAGGTTGAAGCCGTCAGGACCGGACACCGCACGCGTCACCCGCATCGCCTGCTGCGACAGCCGCGCCAGCTCGTCGGTCTCCTCCGAGGTCAGCTCGGTGTAGTCCGACACGTGCCGGTACGGGCACACCATGAGGTGCCCGGGTTGTACGGGTACAGGTTGAGCACCACGAAGCACGACGTGCCCCGCGCCACGATCAACCCGTCCTCGTCGGACAGCGCAGGGATCCGGCAGAACGGGCACGACGACGACCGGTCGTCGACCGGTTTGTCCTGCCCACCGATGTAGACCATCCGGTGCGGGGTCCACAGCCGGTCCATCCCGTCGTCGAACCGTGGATGCCCCTCCGGACCCTCCACGGAGTACCCCTGCCCCGACCCTGCGCCGTCCGACGTCACGTCAGACCTGGCTGCGCTCGCGGACCGCAGACACGATCCGCTCGATGGCCTCGGCCACGGGCACGCCGTTGTCCTGGCGCCCGTCGCGGTAGCGGAACGAGACCGCTCCCGCCTCGACGTCCTCGCCACCGGCGATGAGGACGAACGGCACCTTCTGCGTGCTGGCCGTGCGGATCTTCTTGCCGAAGCGGTCGTCCGAGTAGTCGACCTCGGCGCGGATCCCTGGGCGGAGAGCTGGGTGACGACGTCGGTCAGGTAGTCGTTGAAGGGCTCCGCGACCGGTACGGCCACGACCTGGACCGGGGCGAGCCAGGCCGGGAACGCGCCCGCGTAGTGCTCGGTGAGCACCGCGAAGAAGCGCTCGATCGACCCGAACAGCGCGCGGTGGATCATGACGGGGCGCTGGCGGGTGCCGTCCGAGGCCTGGTACTCGAGGTCGAACTTCTCCGGCAGGTTGAAGTCGAGCTGGATGGTCGACATCTGCCAGGTGCGGCCGATCGCGTCCTTCGCCTGGACGGAGATCTTGGGGCCGTAGAAGGCCGCGCCACCCGGGTCGGGCACGAGATCCAGCCCGGACTCCTCCGCGACCTCGCGCAGCGTCTCGGTGGCCTCTTCCCAGGCGTCGTCAGTCCCGACGGACTTCTCGGGGTCGCGAGTGGACAGCTCGAGGTAGAAGTCGTCGAGGCCGTAGTCCTTGAGCAGGTCCAGGACGAAGGTGAGAGCGTTCGTCAGCTCGGACTTCATCTGGTCACGCGTGCAGTAGATGTGCGCGTCGTCCTGGGTGAACCCGCGGGCACGGGTCAGGCCGTGCACCACGCCCGACTTCTCGTAGCGGTAGACGGTCCCGAACTCGAAGAGCCGCAGCGGCAGCTCACGGTACGAGCGACCGCGCGCGTCGAAGATCAGGTTGTGCATGGGGCAGTTCATGGGCTTGAGGTAGTAGTTCTGCCCGGCGCGGCGCAGCGTGCCGTCGGCGTCGCGCTCCTCGTCGAGGTGCATGGGGGTACATGCCCTCGGAGTACCAGTCGAGGTGCCCGGAGACCTGGTAGAGCTTCTCCTTGGTGATGTGCGGCGAGTTGACGAACGAGTAGCCCGCCTCGATGTGCCGCTTGCGGGAGTACTCCTCCATCTCGTTGCGGATGATCCCGCCCTTGGGTGGAAGACCGCGAGCCCGGAGCCGATCTCGTCCGGGAAGGAGAACAGGTCGAGCTCGACGCCCAGGCGGCGGTGGTCACGGCGCTCGGCCTCCGCCAGGCGCTCGGTGTAGGCGCGCAGCTCGTCCTTGGTGGGCCACGCGGTGCCGTAGACGCGCTGCAGCTGAGGGTTCTTCTCGCTGCCGCGCCAGTAGGCGGCCGCACTGCGCATGAGCTGGAAGCCGTTGCCGATGAGGCGGGTGCTGGGCAGGTGCGGGCCGCGGCACAGGTCCTTCCACGCCACCGAGCCGTCGCGGCGCAGGTTGTCGTAGATCGTGAGCTCGCCGGCGCCGACCTCCACGGACACGCCCTCCCCGCTTCCTCGCCTGCGGACCCCGAGCCTTTGAGCCCGATCAGCTCGAGCTTGTAGGGCTCGCTCGCGAGCTCGGCGCGGGCCTCGTCGTCGGTCACGACGCGACGCTTGAAGGTCTGACCGTCCTTGATGATGCGAGCCATCGCCTTGTCGAGGGCCTTGAGGTCCTCGGGCGTGAAGGGGTCTCGACGTCGAAGTCGTAGTAGAAGCCGTCGCGGATGGGCGGCCCGATGCCGAGCTTGGCGTCAGGGTTGACCTGCTGGACCGCCTGGGCAAGGACGTGAGCCGCGGAGTGGCGCAGCACGTCGAGCCCGTCGGGCGAGTCGATGGTCACGGACTCGACCTCGTCGCCCTCCGCGACAACGGTGTCGAGGTCCTTGAGGTCGCCGTTCACGCGGATGACGACGACCTCGCGGCGGCCCGGGTACAGGTCCGCTCCGGTCGTCCCCGTCTCCACCGTGGTCCGTTCCCCGTCGAGAGTGATGGACAGGGGTGACGATGCGACGTCTGGCACGGTGCGCGCTCCTAGCAGCTCAGCAGGGCATTCGAAGGGCGCCGCCAGACGGCGGCGCCCTCGATGTTACCGACCTCGACCGGTCACGTGCGTACTTCGACCTGTCAGTCGTTCGCTTCCTTGGCCTTCTCGGCGAGCGTGTCGACGTGACCGTCGACCGAGTCGGGCGCGACATCCTTGATCTTCTCGGCGATGTCGTCGATCTTGTCGTCGGTCAGGAAGCCCTTGGCCTTGTCGAGCAGTCCCCGAGACCCTCCTTGGCCTCGCCGGCAGCGGCCGCAGCCTTGTCCTTCGCGTCGTCGATTCCCATGCTCGGCTCCTCACGTCTGCGCGGGCTCGTTCCCCACCACTGCGAAACTACCCGCGGCCGCCCGATGCTTCCACGGGAGGGTGCACGGGCGAGCTGGGAACCGCGCCCCGCCCCGCCTCCTCTGGGCTGTGGGGTGAGTTCGTTTCGAGTGGTGAGGGTTGGTTTCGATCCGCTTGGCACACTATTTTCCACCAGGATCAGCCGACCTGCGAAGAATGTGAGATGCCCGACGACGGCGCTCGCCCCGAGCGCTCCGGCTCACCCCGTCAGGACGCCATGGGTACCGTGCGTGCGCGCCCGTGCCGCCCGGTCCGTGCGCACGGAGCCGCCCTCCTCCCTCGCGACCGTCGGGGTACCGGCAGCACGGTGCGCGGACCGAGGTCAGACCTGCACCTCTCCCCTGCGCAGCAGTCGGCCCGCTGGGGTCTGGAGGTCCACGCTCTCTCCTCGCAGGTACGTGGCCCGCACGACGCCGGACAGGGTCCGGCCCGCATACGGCGTGATCGGGTTCTTGTGGTGCAGGCGGGAGACGTCCACCACGAACGCGGCATCCGCGGCGAACACCGAGAGGTCGGCGTCGTAGCCGAGGGCGAGCCGTCCCTTGCGATGCAGGCGGGCGACCGCGGCAGGCCGTTCGGACATCCAGGCGACCACCTGCCCCAGGCCGATCCCCGGGTCCGAGCCTCGGTCCACACGAGCGACAGCCCGAGCTGGAGCGAGGAGACACCGCCCCAGGCGACCCCGAAGTCGCCGTGCTCCAGGTCTTTGAGGTCGAGCGTGCTCGGCGAGTGGTCCGAGACGATGCAGTCGATCGTGCCGTCCACCAGGCCGCGCCACAGGAGCTCGCGGTTGGACGCCTCGCGGATCGGCGGACAGCACTTGAAGGCCGTGGCGCCGTCGGGCACCTCCTCGGCCGTGAGGGTCAGGTAGTGGGGCAGGTCTCGACCGTGAGCCGCACGCCGTCCCGCTTGGCCGTGGCGATCATCGGGAGCGCGTCCGAGGAGGACAGGTGCAGGACGTGGGCGCGCGCACCGGTCCACCGGGCCCGCTCGATGACCTCGGCGATCGCCACGTTCTCCGCCCCACGAGGACGTGAGGCGAGGAAGGTCGCGTACTTGTCGCCACCGGCCGACGGCGCGTGCTCGATCGCCCGGGAGTCCTCGGCATGCACGATCATGACCGAGTCGAAGCCTCGGAGCTCGGCCATGTTGTGTTCCATCTCGTCGGCGTCGAGCGGAGGGAACTCGTCGACCCCGAGTGCAGCAGGAAGCACTTGAACCCGAAGACGCCGTCGTCGTGCAGGCCACGCAGCTCGCCGGTGTTGCCCGGGACCGCACCGCCCCAGAAGCCGACGTCCACGAAGACCTCGCCCTCGGCCGCCGCGCGCTTGATCGCGAGCGCCTCGGGCGTCACGGTCGGCGGGATCGAGTTGAGCGGCATGTCGAGGATCGTGGTGACCCTCCTGCCGCGGCCGCGCGGGTCGCGGAGGCGAAGCCCTCCCACTCGGTGCGCCCCGGCTCGTTGACGTGCACGTGGGTGTCCACCAGCCCGGGCAGCAGGGTCTCGGAGTCGTCGAGCTCGACGACCCGCTCCCCTACCAGTCCGTTGCCGAGGGGCTCGATCGCGACGATGACACCGTCACGGACGCCGACCTCTCGGGGCACGATGCCGCCGTGGTCAGGACGTTGCGGCCGCGAAAGACCACGTCGAGCGCGGAGGTGGTGGTCTCGGACATCGAGGGGCTCCTTCGTCAGGGGCAGCGGCGGGGCGCCGCCGGGACCGGGGAAGCACGGCCGAGCGTCAGCGCGTCGTCAGTCGCACCTGACGGTTGACGTCCTTGTAGAGCAGGTAGCGGAAGCGTCCGGGACCGCCCGCGTAGCAGGCCTGGGGGCAGAAGGCTCGGAGCCACATGAAGTCGCCCTCCTGGACCTCGACCCAGTCGTCGTTGAGCCGGTAGACCGCCTTGCCCTCCAGGACGTACAGGCCGTGCTCCATGACGTGCGTCTCCGCGAACGGGATGGTCCCGCCCGGCTCGAACGTGACGATGTTGACGTGCATGTCGTGGGCCAGGTCGTCCGGGTCGACGAACCGTTGCGTGGACCACGCCCCGTCGGTCCCGGGCATCTCGCGCCCGACGACGTCACGCTCGTTCGTCACGAACGCTTGCGGGTGTACCCCGCGAGGGGTTCGTACTCCTTGCGGACCCACTGGAGGCTCACGCGCTCGGTCCCCGGTTCGCGACCGACCACTGCGCCCCGGCCGGGACGTACGCGTACCCGCCGGGCTCGAGCGAGTGCGCCTCGCCCTCGAGGACCATGTCGAGGGTCCCGGCGAGGACGAAGACGACCGACTCGACGGCCGCCTCCTCCTCCGGGTGCTCGCTGCCTCCGCCCGGCGCGACCTCGACCGCGTACTGAGCGAACGTGGTGGCGAACCCCGCGATGGGTCGCGCAAGGATCCAGGCTCTGGTCCCGTCCCAGCCGGGCAGGTTGCTCGTGACGATGTCGCGCAGCACACCGCGGGGATGACCGTGTAGGCCTCCTTGACCACGGCCCGGTCGGTGAGGAGCTCGGTCTGGCCAGGAGCCCGCCGGGGGCGCGTAGTAGGTGGGCCGGGGGCGGGGTCGACGAGGTCATTGCGCGTCTCCTTGCTCTGCAGGGTCGGGGTGGCGGGTGGCGTCCGCGGGCCCGACGGCGGAGCGCGAGCCGGGAGCACGAGCGGCGGTCCGCGCCGGGAACGCCAGGCGAGCGAGCTCGTCGGGCCCGAGCCCTGCGTCGCGGCGCACCTCGTCGGCGTCGACGGCACCGCACGCGAGGCCGCGCCCGACGAACCGGGCCAGGGCACGGACCGTCGCCGGTTCGTCCAGGATGCCGCCCGCGACCTGGTGGACGTAGTCGTGCAGGCGACGGGCCGCAGCGGGCAGCCCGTCGCGGTAGAACGCGTAGGTCGCGACGAAACGGGTCGGGAGCTGGGCCGGGTGCAGGTCCCAGCCCTGGTGGTAGCCGTTCGCGAGCGACCGGCCGACAAGCCGTGCGTGCAGGCGCCAGGCGTCGCGGACGGCGCCGGGCGACCCGACGGGCAGGACGTTGGTCGACCCGTCGGACAGGCGGACGCCCGTGCCCGCGACGGCGACCTGCATGACCTGCTTGGCGAAGTCGGCCACGGGGTGCTCCATCGACTGGTGCTGGGCGGCGATCTGCAGCGAGGCGCTGTAGTCGTAGGTCCCGTAGTGCAGGGCCGAGACACGACCGGCCGCGCGGTGCAGCACCTGGGCGACCGGGACCGTCCCGTCCGCCGCCAGGACGAGCTGCGGGTCTCCACCTGGATCTCGAAGCGCAGGCGCCCGGCGGCCAGGCCGTGCGCCCGCTCGAGCAGCTCGCAGACCGAGATCATCGCGTCGACCTGCGCGACGGTGGTCACCTTGGGCAGGGTCAGCACCAACCCGTCGGGCAGCTCCCCGCCCTCCACGAGTCCGGCGACGAAGAGGTCGAGCGTCCGCAGGGCTCGGCGCCGGGTGGCCGCCTCGAAGCACTTGTGCCGGATGCCCACGAAGGCGGCGCGACGCCGTCGGACACCGCGCGGGCGACCAGGACCGCAGCGCGCCGCACGTCCCGGTCCTCCGCCTCGTCGCCGCGGTCGCCGTACCCGTCCTCGAAGTCGAGGCGCAGGTCCTCGATCGGTTCTTTGGCGAGCTTGGCCTCCACGCGGGCGCGACCTGCTCGACGAGGTCGGCCGACAGGCCGATCGTCCGGCACAGCTCCGCGACCCCACCCGCAGCACCCGCCGCCGCGAGCGCCTCGCTCCCCACGCGGCGGGCAGGCCCGCTCGTACCGGTCGCCGGGGACGTAGACGGTGTGCACGGGCTGGCGCGCCGGGCGGTCCCCGGTAGGCCGTCGCCAGGAGCTCGTCGGTGTCCGCGAGCGCTGCGTCGACCGTGTCGAGGTCGTCGGCCGTCAGGACGCCCTCCACGTCCGTCACCGGTCCTCGAGGAGCGCGTACGCGGGGATCGTGAGGAAGTCGGTGAACTCGGGCGACGTGCACAGCTGCTCGACGAGCCGGGCGGCCGGGACGTAGTAGCGCTCGAACACGTCGGCGGCGACCTCGGAACGCAGGCGCTCGATCTCCTCGGCGAGAATCTCCTCGACGAGCCCGACCGTCACCGTGCGCCCTGTGTCGGCGAGGGTGACCGCGCCCGCGACCTGCTGCCACACCTGCGAGCGCGAGATCTCCGCGGTCGCGGCGTCCTCCATGAGGTGGTGGATCGCGACCGCGCCGTTCCCGAGAGCCACGCCGCGGTGTACGCGACGGCGACGTAGAGGTTGGCCCGCAGACCCGCCTCGGTGACGTCGCCCGGGGCCGATGCCACGTCGAGCAGGTCGTGGGCGGTGACGTGGACGTCGTCGCGCAGGCGGTCGAGCTGGTTCGGGCGGTCCCCGAGGATGGCGTCGAACACCTCCTGGCACACGGGCACGAGGTCGGGTGCGCGACCCACGAGCCGTCGAACCCGTCGTCGGCCTCGCGGGTCTTGTCGGCACGGACCTTCTCGAACGCACTCGCCGTGACCTCGGGCTCGCGGCGGTTCGGGATGACGGCGGCCATGCCACCCATCGCGAAGGCACCCCGCGCATGGCACGTCTTGACCAGGAGCTCGGTGTAGGCCCGCATGAAGGGGCGGTCATGGTGATCGCCCCGCGGTCCGGCAGGACGTAGTCGCTGCCCGCGTCGCGGAAGTACTTGATGATGCTGAACAGGTAGTCCCAGCGCCCGGCATTGAGGCCCGAGGCGTGGTCGCGCAGCTCGTAGAGGATCTCGTCCATCTCGAACGCCGCGGGATGGTCTCGATGAGGACCGTGGCGCGCACCGTGCCCCGGGGATGCCGAGGGCGTCCTGGGCGTGCACGAACACGTCGTTCCAGAGCCGCGCCTCGAGGTGGCTCTCGGTCTTGGGCAGGTAGTAGAACGGGCGGCTCCGGTCTGCGCGAGCACGGCGGCGTTGTGGAAGAAGTGCAGCCCGAAGTCGACCAGGGCGCCGACGGCGGGTCGGCCGTCCACCAGCACGTGGGCCTCGTCGAGGTGCCAGCCGCGGGGCGGACCACGACGACCGCGAGCGGCGCGTCCTGGCGCAGCGCGTACTCCTTGCCCTCGGGCGAGGTGTGGGTGAGGGTTCCGCGCGCGGTGTCGTAGAGATTCGCCTGGGAGTCGACCACGTTGTGCCACGTGGGCGAGCTCGCGTCCTCGAGGTCCGCGAGCCAGACCTTGGCCCCCGAGTTCAGGGCGTTGATCGCCATCTTGGCGGGCGAGGCGGGGCCGGTGATCTCGACGCGGCGGTCGAGCAGCGCTGCGGGCGCGGGAGCGACCTGCCAGGCTCCTCTCGGACCTCTGCCGTCCCGGGCAGGAAGTCGAGCCCGCCGGTCGCGGCGACCTCTTCGCGCCGGGCGGCGCGGGCCGACAGGAGCTCGTCGCGGCGGGCACCGAAGGTCCGCTGGAGCGAGGCGACGAAGGCGAGGGCGTCGGGGCTGAGCGTCTCGTCCGCGCGGCGGGCGGAGGAGGGTGTGGATGACGGGAGGCATGTCGGGGACTACTCCTTCGGGGTGGGCGAGCGCCCGCACGTCAGGGCGACGCCCCACGGCGAGCGGACGAGGAGCGTGACCGAGCTGCTCGGACTGCTGCCCGCCACCGCTACCTCCTCGTCGAGGCCCTCGAGCGGCGGCACGAGCCGCACGGCCGAGAGGAACAGTTTTCGTATGATGGAGATTATTGTCTGCTCAGTGGAATGGCAAGCATCGCGAGGTCGACCGGATCCGCCCGATCGGACCCGCCGAACGGTGGGATATCTTTGGGCGGGCGATTGTTCTCACATCATGGAAACTTCGACGTCGAAGGCGAGTCGGCATGGCCACGAAGAGCGCTGGTACGGGCGGGGTCCAGTCCGTGGAGCGGGTGTTCGAGCTCCTGGAGCTCATCACCGACGCCGGCGGCGAGGTCACGCTCAGCGAGCTCGCCGCGTCGACCGAGCTCCCGCTGCCCACGATCCACCGGCTGCTGCGGACCCTGGTCCAGCTCGGCTACGCGCGCCAGCTGCCCAGCCGCCGCTACTCGCTCGGCCCGCGCCTCGTGCGCCTGGGTGACCAGGCCAACCGCCAGCTCGGCGCCCTCGCGCTCCCGGAGCTGCGCGGGCTCGTGACCCAGCTCGGCGAGACGGCCAACATGGCCACCCTCGACGGCGACATGGTCGTCTACGTCGCCCAGGCACCGTCACCCCACTCGATGCGCATGTTCACCGAGGTCGGCCGTCGCGCCAACCTCCACAACACGGGTGTCGGCAAGGCGCTCATGGCCCACCTGCCCGACGACGTGGTCCGGACGATCGTCGCCCGCACCGGCATGGCCACCCCACCGACCACAGCATCGGGGACGTGGAGGTCCTCCTCGCCGAGCTCGCGACCATCCGCGGGCGCGGCTACGCGATCGACGACCAGGAGCAGGAGATCGGCGTGCGCTGCTACGCCATGGCGGTACCGGGCACCCCGACGCCCACCGCCATCTCCGTCTCGGGGCCCGTCTCACGGGTGGACGAGGCGTTCGGTGAGCGGGCCGTCCCGCTCCTGCGCCAGGCGGGCCGAGCCATCGCGACCGACCTCGCCGTGGCCTGAACCGCACCACCCGGCGCACGATGACATCGAGCGCGCTGTACCGACGCGACGCATCGCCGCGCCGGGAGTTCAGCAGAACCCGGCGATGCCCTCCCAGGCGGCCGAGCGCGTCGCGCCCTCTCGCTGGACCGTCGCCTCGATGAGGCCGTAGGGGCGGTCCGCGGCATGGAAGACCTCGCCTGGGTTCTCGAGGTCGAACGGCGACAGGTCCACGAGGAAGTGGTGCTTGTTGGGCATCGAGAACTTGATCTCCTCGATCTCCGGCCGGGCCTCGAGGACCTGCTTGCCCATCTCGAACAACGTCTGCTGGAGCGCGAACGAGTGGGTCGAGGCGAACGCGTCCAGGAGGATCCTGCGCACGTCGGCGAACACCGCGTCGAAGTCGAGGTCCGTGGTCGAGTAGCGCCACCGGCTCGTGACCGCCGTCGCGAGGATCCGGTCCGTGGTGTCCTGGAGCGTCGTGTACCGGTCACGGGGAAACCCGCGAACTCCGACCCGGTCGACTTCAGGACGACCAGGTCGCTGAGCCCACTGATCACGGTCGTCGTGTCGCCGTCGACCGTGACGACCGCGTGACGGGTCTCGGTGCCCGAGCGCACGAAGGCGTGGTCGTGCGGCACGCCCCGGCCAGGATCCGCGCCCAGGAGTACTGCTCGGCGGCCCACCGGCCACCGGTGACCCACTCGAACTCGGTGGTGAAGTGGCGCGCGAGGCGCAGGAGGAAGCCCTCGGGCGAGCCGACCCCGTCCTGGCGAAGGCGTACACCGTGTTCTTCTGCGTGTCGGTCGCCACCACATGAGCGTTGTCGCCGTCGACGTGGGCCGCGACGAAGTCGCCGCGGAGCTGTGAGGTGACGTCGAGGTCCTCGATCTCGTGCCGAGCGGTGTCCCGGGTGATGCGGACCAGGCGGACCTCGGCCTTGCCGTACTGGTTGTCGCCGAGCACGATCCGGCCGACGGGTGGGAGGCGCCCGGCGTGGCGGGCTCGGTCGTGGTCATGTCAGCTTCCTCGGTAGCTCGAGAGGGCGAAAGGACTGATGAGCAGGGGCACGTGGTAGTGATCGCCGGTGTCGTCGACCAGGAAGGCCACGGTCACGTGCGGGAAGAACGTCTCGGTCCCGGTCCGGGCGAAGTAGTCGCCCGTGCCGAACACCAGTCGGTAGGTGCCCGCCGGCAGGCGCTCCGGCCCCAGGTCCGCGACCCGGCCGTCCGAGTCCGTGCGGGAGGAAGCGACCGCGACCCAGCGCTCGGCGCCGTCGTCCGCAGGCGCTCCCGACGTCTCGAGCCGGATCTCGACGTCCGGGGCGGCTCGCCCTTCGACGTGTCGAGCACGTGCGCGGTCACGTGGGAGACGGTCATGAGAACAGTCCTCTCAGTCGGAGCACGGCGATCTCGCGCAGCTCGTGCGCGACGACGCGCGCCTCGTCCTCGGGCGAGCTCGTCAGCCGCTCGGTGAGCGAACCGAGGATCTCCTCGGCGGTACGTCCCGAGGCGCGGATCAGGAAGACCTGCCCGAAGGCCTCCTCGTAGGCGACGTTCCCGGCGCGGAGGGCCTCGGCCACATCGACCTCGACCGTGCCGATCCTCCCTGCTCGGCCCGCGACAACCGGGCCTCGGCGTGCGCACCTCCTTGGCGGTCACCGATGCGGGGTGGTGGGAGATCGCCTGCGCGACCTCCGACTCCTCGAACGGCGACGCAGCCTGCTCCGCGCGGGAGACGATCTCCTCGACGTCCCGGTACGGACGATGGTCGACGACGTCGTCGAGCCACCTCCCGACGTCCAGGCAGGGCGCAGGAGCGCGACCGCCTCCGGGCGGTCCGCGGCGTTGAACTGCTCGATGAGCACGGTGGCCTCCTGTCGTGGATCTCCTGTCGACGTCAGGCGGGTCGGACGTCGAACGCCTCGGCGAGCGTGACGATCTTGCGCGCGCGCCCCAGGCGAGGCAGGTCGCTGCCGTCGCGGACGACCTCGCCGCGGGCGCGGAAGTCGGCGAGGAAGTCGTAGGCCCAGCTCACGTCGGTGCGGGTGGGGCTGATGACCTCGTTGACGACGGGGCCTGGTCGGCCGTGAGGCAGAGCTTGCCCGTCATGCCCATCGAGACCGTGATGCCGGACTGCTCGCGCAGCACGGGATGGCTCTCCCGACCGTCGGGCCGTCGATCGGGCCGGGCAGGCCGCCGATCCGGCTCGCGACCACGAGGCGGGCGCGCGGGTAGGCCATGGCCTCGCGGTCGGCGGACATCCCGGTGTCGCGGCGGAAGTCGCCGCTGCCGAACGCGAGACGGAAGGCGCCGGGTGCCTTGGCGATGCGCACGGCCTCCTCGATGCCGTTGGCGGACTCCACGAGCGCGACGATGCGCACGTCGGGACCGAGGATCGCGCGCGTGTGGGCGACCTGGTCGGGATCCTCGGTCTTGGCGAGCATCACGCCCAGCAGACCCGGCGCGTCACGCAGAGCCTCGAGGTCGTCGCGCCAGTACGGGGTGGTCGCGTCGTTGACGCGCACCCACGCCTGGCCCGAGCGCTCGAGCCAGGACACGACGGCGTCACGCGCCTCGCTCTTGCGGGTCGGGTCGACCGCGTCCTCGATGTCGAGGATCACCGAGTCGGCCGACGAGGACGCCGCCTGCTCGATCCGCTCCTGGTTCGTCGCCGCACGAGGAGCCAGGAGCGGGCGAGCTCGGCGGGCACGCTCGGCCGACGCGCAGTCTCCTCGGAGCGCGGCACGGGCTGGGGATCACGCACGGTCGGGACGGTCACGAGAGACCTTTCACTCATTCCACATCGCGGAATCCAGTTGTTGCTAGGTGGAGCGAAGGTACGTCGCCGGTGTGATCAGGTCAACACACCGGGCCTGGTCGTCAGGGCCGCGGTCCGGACGGCCCGCGAGCGCCCGACGGCCGGTAGCCCCTCGTGCTGGGCGTTCCCGGCCCGGCCAAGGACTGACGGGACCCGACGTCGGGCGGGCGCGGCGCCGTCGGCCCCTTCCGCCCGCGGCCCGTCAGACGGGAGGCGGCCCGTCCGCCCGCCGCTGAGCCTCGTCCGCGACAGCCGTGAGCCGTTCGACGTGATCGCTCCAGCCGGACGTCGACAGCGGCGGCAGGTTGTCGTCGCCGCCTGGAGCCCTGCGCTCCCGTCGGTGAGCTCGCGCAGGATGTCGGCGTGGCGGCGTGGCGAGCGAGGTCGTTCGTGACGTGCACGATCACCTGCAGCAGCGTGACCTCGTCGCGCTCGGCGGGCCACCACGCGACCCGGCCCCTCGCGTCCAGGTCGAGCGCGTCGATCGTGGCGTCCGAGAATGCCCAGACCCGTCGGTACAGGTCCACGACCGAGGCGGTCGACTCCTCGACGGTCGCCCACATGTCGGCGTTGTCCTCGGCACTCTCGGCCATCCACGGCACCTCGTCGGGCGTCGGCCAGTCCCGCCCGAACGTCTCGCCGAAGTAGCCCATCTCGACGCCTGCGGCATGTTTGACCAGACCGAGCAGGTTGGTTCCCGTCGGGGTCCACGGCCAGCGCGCCGCTCGCTCGTCGAGACCTTCGAGCTTCCAGACGAGCGCGTCGCGCGCGGCCTGGAGATAGCGGTGGAGGACCACCTTGTCCTGGGACGGGCCCGTGGCCCGCGTGTTCGGCATCGACCGAGTCTCGCGGCGGAGTACCGGTCGCGCAAGGGTCGTGGCCCGCGGGCCTGGGCCCGGCCGAGCCCGGTACCAGCGGAACCTCCGGGCCGAGCCGTCCGGTCGTAGATTCGTGGGGACGACACCCGCCCGGACCGTGGTCCGGGCGGGCGACCGGACCATGCGAGGAGACCCGAGATGACGGACTGGACCGACGACGAGCTGGACAGGATCGGGCAGGCGGAGGAGCTGCAGGTCTCCTCGCTGCGAGCGGACGGGAGCCTGCGTCCCTTCGTGACGATCTGGGTCGTCCGCGCGGGCGACGACATCTACATCCGCTCGGCCTACGGCCGGGACAACGGCTGGTTCCGCCGGGCGCTGGCAGACCCGCGGGGACGGATCCGGGCGGGTGGGGTCGAGAAGGACGTGACGTTCGTGGAGCCTGCCGGTGACGTGCACACGGCGGTCGATGCGGCCTATCACGCGAAGTACGACCGCCACGGCCCGGCGATCGTCGGCTCCGTGACGGGAGCCGCGGGAGCCGCGGCGACGTTCCGCCTCGAACCGCGCGAGTAGGAGCGGCGCGTCGGAGCCCGCCCGGTGTACCGCGGCGGGCTCCGACGCGCGGAGGTGCCCGCGCTCCCCGCCGCCTTGCGCTCACCGGGCAGGCAGCGGATACACCTCCGGCGCCCCGGCGGCCCCACCGACCAGGCCGTCGATCGACTCGCGGATCAGGTCGGCGTGACCGACGTGCCGCGCGTACTCCTCGATGAGGTCGACCAGGACGCGCCGCAGGCTCGGCTTCTCGGTGCCGCCTCCAGGCTGCCAGACGACCGTGCGGTCCAGGCCGCCGTCGGCCAGCGCCTCCGCGACCGCTGCCCGGGAGCGGACGACCGCCGTGCGCCACAGGGCATAGAGCTCACCCGGACCGTCCGGGGCGGCCGAGCTCCACGGCCAGTCCGGGTGCAGGTCCCAGTCGACCGTGTCCCAGGGCTCGCCGGGCGGACGTCCATGGAGCTTGGTCGAGAACCACAGCTCCTCGGTGAACGCCAGGTGCTTGAGGAGACCGCCCAGCGTGATGTCGGACACCGCGACCCTCACCGCGAGCCCCTCCTCGTCCAGCCCGCCAACCTTCCACGCGAACGTCGCGCGCAGGCGCTCGAGCGACCCGAGGAGCGTCGCCACCTCGTCCCCGGCGACCGGCGGACCGAACCGGTCCAGCTCGTCCGAACCCTCGATCATGAGTTCCTCCAGTGGGTGTCAGACCGACACATACCACTGTAGGCAGTCGGGATCCGCTCGGCAGGCCGAGCTCGCAGCATCGTGCGCTGACCGCGGAAGATCGGAACCTGCGCTGTCAGCGCAGCCGGCGGGCCAGGTGCGGGTAGTCGATGACGAGGCCGTCCTCATCGACCGTGAGGTCGGCGGTGAAGCCGCGCGTCGCGCTCGTGTACCTGACCACCCCACGCCCTGCCGTCGGGTCGTAGGGGCTCGCGCCGCGTAGATCTGGTCGCTGCGCAGGACACGAAGGGACGGGACCTCGACCCAGGCCATCGTCAAAGGGTCGGTGCGGCGGGGCCCGCCCGCCGACCAGCCCGAGGCGCAGGATCGGCATGGAGTTCGTCACCGGGCACAGCGCCAGGTCGCAGTCGAGCGCTCCTGCGAGCGCCGCGGGTCGTCGATGCCTGGCGTCGCCAGATCGACCGGCGCGGGTCCGGTGTGCGCCACCTCTGCACGCCAGTCCCCGGAGTCCCCGCGGTCGAGCCGCAGCTCACGGGACCATCCCAGTCCCAGCACGGACACCTCGAGACGCCGGGTGACCCAGTGCGGTCCGGTGGTCAACGACCACGCGGTCGCGTACGTCGTCGTGCGCGACGTCCCGATGCACTCGAACCTCTCCGCGCCGAGCGAGAACATCGCGGTGTCCACACGGTCGGGATCGTCCTCGCCCGTCCACGTGACGTACCTCCGAGACATGTCGGGCTCCTTCGTCCAACGTCGGGATGCGGCCGCCCCTCACCCTGTCTCCTGGTCTATCAGCGAACTCCCGCGCTCGACACCTGGGACGCGGGCAGTCCTCGAAGCGCTGGTCCGTCGGTGCCCCAGGGGTGCGCCGGGTACGGGTAGTCCTCGGTCCCGGGTCCACCACGACCTCCCGGCACCGCCGCACCGCCGGCAGCCGGACTCGACGAGACCTGCCCGGCCGTCAGGTCTCGCTTCCCCGCGGGAAGGCCAGTCAGGAGCACTCGACTACGGGCGCGCCGTCGGCCGTGATCGAGGACTCGCACGTCCAGTCGCCTGACTCGACGACGACCGTGAGCGCCTGTGACGGATCCGTCGACGTCGCCGTCACCTCCTGGGTGATCGCACCGTCGGGGCCCGCTACGTCCGTGCTGGCCGCAAGGCTCTCGTCGTCAGCCGTCACCGTCGTCGCGGTCGCACTGCCTGGGCTCGCTCCGGCGACGGAGACGGTGACGGTGAGGGTGACCGTCTGCTCCCCGTCGTCCGCCGGGGGTTCACCTGTCGGGCGATGGCAACATGCGGCCGGTCGGACGGCCCGGCGACGAATGCCCGTACCGCGGCCGAGCCGGACGCGACGACGGCCAGGACGATCACGACAGTGGCCCAGCGCAGCGCGATGCCGCGCTTCTCTACACGCCCCTGTACCAGGCTCGCACCTGGGCACGGTTCCTGGTGTTCAGCCGGATGGACGTCAGCACCTGACACATCAGCGCGATGACGAGGGCGATGAGCGACAGGATCACCGCAGCGATCGCCAGCCCCTTCGCCAGCGGATCCGAGAGAATCGTGGCGGTCGCGACCAAGCCCGCTGCGGTGAGGACGACACCGACCAAGGAGATCTGACCGATCACCCGCTCCGCGGCGGCATCGACGCGGGCAAGAGACCTGGCGGGTGCCAGTTCCGCGGCCAGCGCGTCCCATTCCGCGTCCTCGGGCCCCGGCGGATCGCCCAGCGAGGGGCAGGGGTTCCTGCGGGGTCCCGGACGCGGCGCCGTCAGATCCCGCCGGAGGACCCGCCGAGACGTCGGAAGCGGTCATCAGAGCCTCCTGCGATTGCCGGCCATCGATTGCCTCGTCAGAGTTCGGCGGCCGGGCGGTGGAGGACGCTGTGCCAGTCCACGGCCACGAACTCGCTGCGCCCGTGGCCTTCACGTCGTGCGGCGACGCGGCCACGTCATCCGCGATGCCCGGGCACTGCACCGTGACGTCGAAGGGGATCACGGTGACCTCGCCGCGATCTGCGGCCCGAGGTGGATCGGTCGGCAACCGCTCGATCGCCCATACGACCGTTCCGTCGTGGGCGGACGCCGTGAGCAGATCCTTGACCGAGGCGGTGATCGCTTGCGTGTTGGGCTCGCTGCGGTGCAGGCGACAGCCGTACCGTTCCGGATCGAGCTTCATGGTGACACCCCATCGTGTGAAGACCGCGTGCGCCTCGTGACCCCATCGTCGGGTCGGCGGGCAGTGCGCGACAGCCGAGCGGGGGTGAAATCCACTGACGGGTCACGTAGTCCGTCACGATCAGCAGCCCGTGGCGACCCGTCGGACCTCACGTGCGAGCGGGGTGGACGAAGGATCTGCGGCGTCGCCGCCGGAGCGGGTTCTCGCTCGACCTCGACCTCGACGCCGTTGGCCGACGCTGCAGAACCAGTTCACGGTCGCGACGGAAGCTTCCCGGACATGAGTCAGGGGCCGTTCCCCGACTCGCGGGAAACGGCCCTGACCTGCTCAAACACTGTGGGCGATACTGGGTTCGAACCAGTGACCTCTTCGGTGTGAACGAAGCGCGCTACCACTGCGCCAATCGCCCGCTGCGACTGAACCTCTCGGTCCGGCCGTGCGTCCTGGAAGATATTAGCCGTATTTCGACCCAGATCGCGAACTGGCCTCGGGGCGGGCCTCCCTGCACCTTCCGGCAGCCCTCCTCCAGCCTAGTCGTCATGGCCGTTCGGGACCCTCTCAGGGGTCCATCCGCTCCCGCCGACGGCGGTCGAACAGCTCGCGCGCTGCGAGCAGAGCTCCCGGCGGGGACATCGACGCCGTCGAGCGAGACGACGGGCTGGATGTTGCGCACGCTCCCCGCGAGCGCGAGATGCACACCCGTGGACGCTCCGCCGTCGGGCCCGGGGCCACGACCCGGTCGAGGACCAAGAACGGGAGCTCACCCGGCGCGGACTCCCGGACCGGAAGCCCGTCCTCCGCGGCCCACTCCAGGAGCAGCTCGCGGGTGATCCCCGCGAGACACCCCGACGACAGCGGGGTGTCAGGAGCTCGCCACCGACCTCGACCAGGACGTTCGCGCCCGTGCCCTCGCACAGCTCGCCGACGGTGTTGGCGAGGATCGCCTCGTCTCCGCCGCGCGCGACGGCGTCGGCGAGCGCGACGACGTTCTCCGCGTAGGAGGTCGTCTTGAGCCCGGCCACGGCCGAGCGCTCGTTGCGCACCCACGGCGAGCGCACCGAGCGCGAGGTGGGGCCGGGCGAGGCGGGTCCGGCGGCGACGATGATCGTCTGCTCCCCGGCTCCCGCCCCGAGCCCATGGGCCCGTAGCCTCCGGTCACTGTGATCCGCAGGCGCCCGCGCTCTCGCCGGCGGCACCGAGGACCTGTGCGACGCCGTCACGCACACGGGCCTCGTCCGGCGCAGGCAGGCCCATCCCGGCCGCCGACCGACCCAGGCGCCGCAGGTGACGGGTCAGCGCGAACGCCTGCCCGCCGTACACGGCGCACGTCTCGAAGATCCCGTCCCCACGGTCACGCCGTGGTCGAGCGCGCTCAGCGCCCGCTCCCGCGGCTCGACGAAGGACCCATCCACCCACACGACGATCGACATGTCCTCAGTCTGCCGCAGGACCGCGCGAGGCGAGCGCGACGAGCCGCGCCGCCTTGAGCTCGGTCTCCTCCCACTCCTCGACGGGGTCGCTCCCCACGTGATCCCGGCGCCGGTCCCGAACCGCAGCTCGTCGTCGGACCACCAGAAGGTCCGGATGCCCACCGCCAGCTCGGCCTCGCCCGCGTCACCGTCGACCCAGCCCACGGCCCCGCAGTACGGGCCGCGCGGGCCTCGCTCGAGCTCGGAGATGATCCGCAGCGCAGAGGACTTGGGCGCCCCGAGACCGACGCCGGCGGGAACGTCGCCGCGAGCACCCGACCCCACAGTCCGCCCGGGGCGCCCGCGTCAGCGTCCACTCTCCCTGCACGCGCGAGACCAGGTGCACGAGCCCGGGTGCGCCTCGACCGCCAGGAGCTCGGTCACCTCGACCGAGCCGGGCGCGCAGACGCGCTGGAGGTCGTTGCGCACGAGGTCGGTGATCATGACGTTCTCCGTGCGGTCCTTCTCGCGCAGGCGGCCGCGGTGGGCGCCGTGCCCTTGATGGGTCCCGAGGACAGCACGCCGTCCTCGAGCCGCAGGAAGAGCTCGGGAGAGGCCGTCACGACCCAGACCGGCTCCACGCCGCTGGCCGCGGGAACGTGGATCGCGCCCGCGTAGGGGCGGGTTGCCCGCGGCCAGGACGCGAGCGAGCGCCCGCGCGTCGGGCTCGTCTCCCGCCGCGGGCAGGGGGCGCTCATGACCCGGCAGATGTTCGCCTGGTAGACCTCGCCCTCGCGCACGGCGTCGCGCACGGCCGCCACGGCGGCCTGGTACTCGTCCCGGAGAGGGAGGTGCGCCAGGCGTCCGGGTTCGGCCCGCGCCAGGCGAGCTCGGTGCCCGACGGCGACACGTCCGCGATCGCACCCGCGCCCCTGCCGTGCCGGGCGAAGCGCCAGGCGCGGGCCCTTCCTCCGTGAGCGGGGTCCTCGAAGTCCGCGACGACGAACCACAGGCCCTCGCTCAGGCGCGCCGAGTCGACCGACAGGTCGATGCACTCGACCACGTCGGAGCCGTGGCGCCCGGCGAACGACGCGAAGCTCCTGCGGGTCGGGAGGACCCAGTCGTCGGACTCCACGAGCTCCTCCGTGGCACGTGCAGGCGCATCCCCGCACAGGTCAGATCGCTGGGCTCCGTGCCCGACAGATCGGCTCGTCACCTCGCCAGAGCGTGACCCGCGCCTCATTCCGACGCACCCACCCGAGTCGACGTGACGACAGGAAGCCGCGGAACATCGCGGGTCCTGAGGATTCTGGTCTCCAGTGCTGGCACGTGACAACGCTACCGAGCCGCACCGGGGGCGGACCCGGTTGGACGCCCAGCGCCCCGTCCACTAAAGTCTGTGACGCGCCGAAAACGCCGGAGAGATCCGGACGAGGTTCGGCAGCGCGGACGTGGCTCAGTGGTAGAGCATCACCTTGCCAAGGTGAGGGTCGCGGGTTCGAATCCCGTCGTCCGCTCGGATAAGTCTCCGGACTTGTCGAGTTCGAGTCCCTGGTGGAGTGGCCGAGAGGCGAGGCAGCGGCCTGCAAAGCCGTGCACGTGGGTTCGAATCCCATCTCCACCTCTCAGCACGGCAGTACCCTTGAGCTGTTCTCTCGCAGAACAGCCCTGGGCGATTGGCGCAGCGGTAGCGCGCTTCCCTGACACGGAAGAGGTCACTGGTTCGATCCCAGTATCGCCCACCACCACGAAGGCCGTCCCTCCCGGGACGGCCTTTTCGTGCCGCCACACCTCCCCGTGGAGCACGCGGCCCCTACCCGCGCGCAGGCGGCGCTCCGGGCACCGTGCCCGACTGCCCCAGCTCGAGGCAGTCGCTCCCGGCTCGACACCCGACCGCGAGAGACACCGACCGGCGATGCTCGACCCGACGAGCATCAGAGCGGCCTCGTCGGACGGCGCCCGGCGCCGCACGCCGTCCGACGAACGCGCCCTCGGGCCGTCGACGCAGACCCGAGAACTCGGCGGAACAGAGCACTGACCTGGGGCGATTTGGACTCTTGCCCCATCCTTCGGCTAGAGTCTGTGACGCGCCGAAAACCGCCGGAGAGATCCGGACGAAGTTCGGCAGCGCGGACGTGGCTCAGTGGTAGAGCATCACCTTGCCAAGGTGAGGGTCGCGGGTTCGAATCCCGTCGTCCGCTCGGATAAGTCTCCGGACTTGTCGAGTTCGAGTCCCTGGTGGAGTGGCCGAGAGGCGAGGCAGCGGCCTGCAAAGCCGTGCACGTGGGTTCGAATCCCATCTCCACCTCTCAGCACGGCAGTACCCCTTGAGCTGTTCTCTCGCAGAACAGCCCTGGGCGATTGGCGCAGCGGTAGCGCGCTTCCCTGACACGGAAGAGGTCACTGGTTCGATCCCAGTATCGCCCACCACCACGAAGGCCGTCCCTCCCGGGACGGCCTTTTCACGCCACGCCCGTGCGACGAGTCGACGCCCGCCCCAGCGCGTCCGAGGTGACGACGGGAACCGCTGCCTGACCCCACCAGACCGGACCCCGGGCGCTCAGCGGTCGGGTGCGTCCTGAACGACGAGCAGCGCGCTTGTCTCCTCTTCTCGCGAAGGACCGAGGCCGCACTCGTGCGACGTGATCCCGGTCCGGCGATCACTCGCGTCCGGCCCCTCGCGACGCCGGAATGCCACGCCCTCGTCCGAGCCTTCCCGCACACCGGCATCGCCTCGTCGAATGACGAGAGGTTCTCGGCAGCGATCGTCGCGTCGCTCGAGGTCGAGGGCGGAACAATCACGACCAGTCGGTCAGGAGGTGCGCATCTATTCTTCGTGTGCCACCGTGATGGCACCGCAGGCGAGCACTTCCCGGTTCAGCATTCCAGACTTCCACGAGAGGAAGCATCGTGACCAAAGCCGGAATCTATTCAGCTGTCTTGGATCAGGTCGATCCCCAGCGCATCCTTCGCACCGAAGCCGAACCCATGGCTCTCAGGCGTCGCACCGGCGCGGTGAACCTGAATGCCATTCCGACGAACCAAGAAATCCTCGATGCCGCGAAAGCCACCTATGCGGCAAATTCCGACGCTGTGGACACCGGCACCCAGGACGGGCAGAGCTACGTCCTGACCTCGCCGGGCCACCGCCAGGTGGCGACGCTCAACGCCTACGACTGGGGCTCCCAGCAGGCGGCCCCGATCGCGCCGACCTGCCAGTCGGTCATCGAGTCACCGGTCCTGGCCACGACGGTCGAGAAGGTCGATGCCAATCCACGCATCTCCTCGGTCGTGATCGGCATCTCGGCGTCGGCGCAGTTCATCATCGGTGGCGAGGGAGGCATCGGAGTCGGCTGGAGCAGCGACCCGAAGGCCCCTCAAAGGGTGTCGGCTACGCAGCCGCAAGCTGGGGCTCGACATCGACGTCGCGCTCAACATGCAGATGGGACTGTGGGCGTCCGACCTCGCGGGGCTGGCAGGCGACTTCGTCGGGATCGAGGTGAACCTCGACCTCGAGATCGGAGTCAGCCTGGGCATCTACCTGCACACGAAGGACCTGAGCTACTACGGCTTCAGCATCGGCATCGGTGTAGGTGTCGGTGGCGGGGCCACGGTCGTCGGCGGCTACACCTGGGTGTTCTGACCGCTCGAGCTCTCGGCCGCGCCTGAAGCGCGCGCCTCCACACTCGACCGAAGGAGTCCTGATGCACCAACAGATCGCAGCATCCGTCCTCGCGGCCACCGCGCCCGAGCAGGTTCGAGCGCCTCCGGCGCTCCCACCAACCAGGAGATCGTCGACCACGCCAAGGCGGCCTACGCGCAGTACTCGGGAATCGTCGACGCCTCGGTGACGGCGCTCACCAACATCATCCGTTCGGGCTCGCTCACGCCCCAGATCACGGCGCTCGACGGAGCGGACTGGTCCGACGGGGCCGTTCCGGAGACCTTGGCCGATCCCATGTTCGACTCACCCGAGATCCGGTCCGTCATCTCGGCCGCGCAAGGGACCGTCAAGAGCTACTCGGTCGGCGTCTTCTCCGACCGGCTTCCGGGCGGTGCGGTAGGCGTACCCGGCTTCGCTCGGTCGGTCCCCGAGGGCAGTCCTCGGCGACGACGCTGTCCATCGACATCTTCAAGCACCTCGTCACGACCGAACCGGGAAAGAACCTCCAGCTCGGGCAGTGGCTCCCGTCGCCACAAGACCTCGACGTGCCCCTCTACGGCCTGTACCTGAAGACGACCGTCGAGGGTGTCGTCGTCGTCCTCAAGATCCTTCTCGACACGAGCCTCAAGCCGTTCGGGTTCGTCGAGAGCACAGGGGCCACCCTCCAGATTCCCGTCCAGGCCTCACCCTTCAGCGGCTCCATCGCCGCCTCCTGACCTATCGACGCTCTGAAAGGACCCTCCATGTTCGGCGACGTGCTCGAGAACCTCACCCCGCAGGACCTCCGCCCCTTCGGCCGCATCGACCAGCTGGGTGCCGACCATCCTCTGGTGGCGGCGCCCCGTCCAACCAGGAGATCCTGGATGCGACCAAGGTCTTCTACTACGCGAACCAGGACACGGTCGACACGAGCGCGACCAACACAGTGACCGTGTCCAAGCAGGACTCGTCGTTCGTCCGGAGCCTCAACGGCTATACGAACGACTTCGAGAAGAAGTCCCTCCCGAGTGGTGCCGTGAGCCAGACGTCTGCCGGCATCTTCGGCAGCGCAGGAACCGGGGGCTCTTCGAGGAAACACTGGAGAAGATCGAGGCGAAGGACCTCTTCACCACCATCGCGCTCGGGGTGAGCGCCGAGGTCGTCTTCATCGTCGGAGGATACGGCGGGCTCGGGTGCGCCTGGGACATCGCCAAGCGCGAGGGCCCGCGGGGCTACGGCTTCGCGACCGGGGTGCTGGGCCTGAAGATCGACGCCTCGGTCAACATCCAGGCCTCGATCTTCAACCTGCTCCCGAGCCAGCTGGACATCGACATCTTCGGCCTCTCCGTCGGTGCCGGCGGGGGCCACGCGGCGTTCGCACCGTTCTTCTCGCTCGCCGACGGCAAGATCACGATCCTCGGCTACTCCGTCTCCGCCGGAGTCGGTGTCGGTGGCGGAGCCGCTATCTTCGGCGGCCACCTCTGGAACTTCGGCTGAGGAGGACGAGCCGGGTGGAACCCCAGACCTGCGGTCCGTCGTCGACGCGACCCTCACGGCCACCGGGCCGCACACGACCGGGAACCCGTCGACACTCACCTTCCAGTGGCCGTGGACCATCGCGTGGGAGGGTGCGTCCTACCTGGATCGCAGCATGCCGGCTGTCTCGGGGCTCGTGGCGGCGGGAGCGCCGTCCTCAGCTCCGGCGCGGGTCCGGACATCCTCGCAGCGGTCCAGTCACGGCCCACCGACCCTTCAGCCACGGACGAGGTGCTCGGCAACGGCCTCTTCGGCCCTGCACTCGACGCCGTCAAGGCTGACGACCTGCTTCGCACCGTCCTCGTCGGCTTCTCGACGGGGGCGCAGGTCGGGCTGGTGGGCGGCAGCGGAGGTTCCGGCGTGGCCTACGACATCCTCACCCCTGCCGTGCGGCAAGGGGTGAGCTACGGGGAGTTCTCGCTCGGCCTCGGTGGGAAGGTCTCGGTAGGGCTCGTCGTCGGCGCCATGACACAGCCTCCCACCGAGCTCAACCACGAGACGTGCGTCTGGTCGGTGGGCGCGAGCCTCGGGATCAGCGCCGCATTTCACGTCATTATGAAGAGCGAAGATCTCAGCCTCATCGGATTTGCCGTGGATCTTGGCGGAGGCGCAGGATTGTCAAGCACCTCCGGCTACGGGAGCATCTCGACAACGTAGTCCAGCACACACCGGAATCGCCACACCAAACATTCGTCGAAGACTCGTCAGGGCGCGCCCGCGAGCTCTTCGAGCCTGCACCCAAGGAGCTTCATCGTGACAAATGAGCAGTTAGCTGCTGTCCCGCCCGGATGGGTCGGTGGATTCGCCGAGTCGAATCCCGCGTTCGCATACCCCGACCCTGACCTGAGCTCTTTGCCGATGCTCGAGAATATGGCGAACATCGACCTTCTCGATCGCCAGCAGGCCGTGCTGTGGCCGGAGTTCAGCTGGACGACGGTCCCCGGCATCGAGTCGTCCCGGTGCTACCAGATGTTCGCGCCCGACATCTCGCGGATCGGCTACACCGACACGGGCCGGGTGTACTCGATCATCTGCCCCAGCAGGGCGCGTACTCGCCTGTCCTCGGATCCTTCAACGTCGAGGTCTCCGTGACCGGACAGCGAGGCTGGGTCGACGAGACGAACCGGACACTCGCCGGCGACATGACCGTCGAGGGCAAGATCTGGTTCGCTCCTCCCGCCTTCCAGACCGCGGCCGTTCAGGAGACGCATCGTCGGCTCGCGTCCACCGGCAGCCCCTACCCGTTCGACAAGGCACACGCGATCCGGGTCGCGACCCATCGGATCGGCGATCCGGCGCAACCCGTCTTCCCGCTGCGGGCAGGCGAGTCCCCACGCTTCAGTGTCCCGGAGTTCGCCAGGCACGACGACACGGCCTGGACGGTCGGCAACCTCGACGTGCAGATCGGCAGCGTCGCTCTGACGGACGACAAGGCCGTCGACGACTTCAACGCCATCGTGATGTGGGCCTTCAACTTCTGGACCGGGAACCTGCTCCTGGCGGCAACGTGCTCTCCTGGAACGTCTGGTTCACCGAGCCCGCCCTGGTCGACCGTACGGAGTGGCGCGAGCACGCCGAGAAGTGGCGCAGGTCGATCGACACCGGCCATGGCAGCCCCACGGCGAGGGCACCTCACCCGCTTCTTCGACGGCCGATACCTCCATCCTGGACTCGGTGCGGCCTCGACCGAGGTGCAGGCCGCGGTCGCGGCCGAGGAGGACTCCGCGGTCGCGGCTCAGGTGGAGGCCGAAGAGGAAGCGCTCGACGCGTTCGTCTCGTCGCACGCCGCAGCCTTCGAGGCGTAGCGAGCCCCGTTCTCGGGCAACCGCGACGAGTTCCGTCCCTTGTCGCGACGATGGGCCGCACGTAACGTCGAGAACATGTGCCGCAACATCACCGCCCTGCGAGGCTCGAACCACCCGCCACCGACGAGGAGATCCAGGCGGCGGCCTTGCAGTTCGTCCGCAAGGTCGCCGGGATCCAGAGCGTCAGTGCGGCGACCCGTGAACCGATCGACGCGGCTGTCGCCGGGATCGCCGCGATCGTCACGCAGCTGCTCGCCGACCTGCCCGAGCGCCGTCAGCCACCGAGCACGGTCCCCGCTGCGCCGGGCCGAGGTTCGCGCCAGGATCGCCGCGCGCGAAGCGGCCGAGGCCGCGCACGAACGAGCACACGAGCTGGGTCTCGTCCACGAGCACTGAGTCCGGTCCCCGGCGCGTCCGGCCCGGGGACCTCGCGCGACCCGCGGTCCCCAGGGTCCCGTGCGAGCGTCTACGCTCTTCGGGTGGACTCCCCGTCAACGAACCCGTCAGCGCTTCGATGCGCCGCGCCAAGGCCGAGGCGCGCACCTCGCACGTCACCATCGGCCACGTCCGACGGGTAGACGACGGCCGGGTCACGATCGATTGCTCGTGCGGCATGCAACTCACCAACGGACCGGACTGGTCGCTCGACGAGCACATCCGTCTGCACAGGGCCGAGGCCCGCTACGTCGCGCTGAGCAAGGTCGCACCTGCCGGCATGCCACGACTCGTCGCCGTGGACCAGGACCGGCTGCCGACGCTCGACTGAGCGCCGGCCGGTACGCCGGACGCGCCCGTCCGAAACTCGTCAGAGCTCGTCAGAGCTCGTCCGGTCGTCCCACGACCGTCCGCTCGACATCCCGTCGGTGGGGCGCCGCTCCTCGTCGGCGAGGGACTGCGGAGCCTTGGACGCGTCACCTCCTCGCGGACGTCGATCTCTGCTTCCTGCTCCAGGGTCAGGCGAGAACGCGGGGAGATGCGTGCGGACGAGACGTCGCTCTCGTTCAGGTCGATCGCATCAGGGGCGCGGTGCTCACTCGTGCTGCTCATACCCTGGTCTAGCAGGTCCCGTGCGGCGGCGCACTGCTCCGCGCCGACCGGGACTGGGCCTCGACGGCGAGATCACCCTCTCGGCTCGTGGTGAGGCGCAGGTCCGGAGCGGTCGGTATTCGCCTCGCGCTTGGCACACTCTTTCTACCTTCCACCCAGGACGCCCCGTCCCCACCTCTCGGCTCTCAGAGAGCGCACGGGCCGTTCACCCTCGGTCCGCGGCGTCGTCGTCGTCCCCAAGGCGCGCAAGCGCTCCCGGGCGATACTCGGGCCATGGCTGCTCTGGCTCCTGCCCGGCCCTCTGGGGCTTCTTTCCCACCCTGCACGGCTACCGCATCACCTCGCTGCGCACCGACGTGCTCGCTGGGCTCACGGCGGCGCCGTCGTGGTTCCCCAGGCCATGGCGTACGCGACGATCGCCGACCTGCCCGTCCAGTACGGCCTCTACACGTGCATGCTCCCGATGGTCGTCTACGCAGCCCTCGGCGGGTCACGGGCGCTGAGCATGTCGACCACCTCGACCATCGCGACGCTCGTCGCGACGTCGCTCGTCGGCCTCTCCACGATCAGCGGAGGCGGCGACTCCGAGGCTCGGATCCGCGCGCTGGCGACCCTCACGGTCCTGGTCGGGGTCATCCTGCTCGTTGCACGCGTCCTGCGGCTCGGCTCCCTCGTGCAGAACATCAGCCACGCGACGCTCACCGGTATCAAGGCGAGCGTCGGACTCACCGTCGCGGTCGGGCAGGTACCCAAGCTCCTCGGGGCCCAGGAGACGCTCCACGGGCACGGGTTCGTCCCCGAGCTCAGGGCGGCGGTCGGCGCGCTTCGGACGTCGACGGCACGACCGTCGTCCTCTCGGTCGTCTCGCTCGCCGTGCTCGCCGGCATCGGCCGCGCCTGGCCGCGGCTCCCCGCCCCGTTGCTCGTCGTGACCGGCGGCATCCTCGCCTCGGCGTTCGGCGGCATCACCGAGCGCGGGGTCACCCTTGTCTCGCCCATCCCCGCTGGCCTGCCCGCGATCGTCCTGCCCCGGCTCGGTGACGTACCCCACCTGCTGCCCGCCGCAGCGGCCATCGCGATCATGGCCTTCCTCGAGTCGGTCGCGGTCGCCCGCGAGGTCCGCAACCGCAAGGACCCGCGCATCGACCCCGACCAGGAGCTGCTCGCCGTCGGTGCGGCGAGCCTCGTCGGCGGGTTCACGGCCGTCATCCCGGCCGCGGGCGGCTTCGCAGTCCGCCGTCGCCCAGCGGGCCGGGGCGCGGAGCCAGGTCGTGAGCATCGTGACCGCGCTGCTGGCAGTCCTCGTGGCGCTCTTCCTCGCCCCCGTGCTCGACCACATGCCCGAGGCGACTCTCGGCGCGGTCGTACTCGTGGCCACGCTCGGGCTCGTGGACGTGCGAGAGTTCCGGGCCCTGACCCGCTTCGACATGTCCGAGCTGTGGATCGCCGTCGCGACCACGCTCGTCGGGCTCCTCGCCGGGCTGCTCGCGGGGTCGCCGCAGGCGTGCTCATGACGCTCTTCATCGTGCTGCGCGACCTCGACCGACCCCAGATCGAGGTCCTGCGTCGCGGCCCGGACGGGTGGGAGCCTGCGCCGGACCGGTCGGAGCCGCACGAAGCGCCGACGGCAGGCGGCAGCGCCCGAGCACCACGAGCGCCCCGAGCGGCCCTGGCTCCACGGGCACAGGCATGGGCACCGGCCTCCTCGTGCTCCGACTCCGGGGCATGCTCTACACGGCCAACGTGCGCCCCACGGTCGAGCGCACGGCACAGCTCGCCGGGCCGCGAGCGCCCGGACCCTCGTGCTCGGGGTGAGCGCCATGGACTGGGTGTCCTCGACGGTCGTCGACGAGCTCGAGGACCTCGACCACGAGCTGGCCGAAAACGGCTGCCGCCTGTTTCTCACCGGGGTCGAGCCGGGCCTCGAACCTCGCCTGCGGGCCTCGAACTGGTTCCGCGAGCTCGAGGACCAGGGCAGGGTCGTGAGCACGATCGACTCCGTGGACGTCACGGGGCGCCCACCTCGCCCACCGGGGACGACGACCCCAGGGCGCGCGACGCCGTCGGGCAGCGACGTGCCCCGGACGCCCCGGCGCGCCTCCGCTCCCGCCCGTCCTGAACCCGGGCGCGCCGTGGGCGACAAGGCGGGCCGAAGGATGAAAAGGTCGACCCATGCAGACGTGGCCTGGTCGACCGTATCCGTTGGGCGCGACGTTCGACGGGACGGGGACGAACTTCGCCCTCTTCTCGGAGGTCGCCGAGAAGGTGGAGCTGTGCCTCGTCAGCGACGACCTCGACGAGGACGGGCGCCCCGAGAGACACGCGTCCCCTCGAGGACGTGGACGCTCACGTCTGGCACGTCTACCTGCCGGGCCTCGGCCCGGGACGCGATACGGCTATCGGGTCCACGGCCCCTACGACCCGGCGGCCGGTCACCGGTGCAACCCCGCGAAGCTGCTCGTCGACCCGTACGCCAAGGCCATCGATGGGCAGGTGGACGGGGACGAGTCCCTGTTCTCCTACCGGTTCGAGGAGACCGCGAGCGTGCGGACCGCAGCTGGCACCACGATCACCACTCCCGCGGCCGACGCCGGCTCGGACGACGGCGGCTCCACGGATGCCGCAGGCGCCGACCAAGGGACGCCCGGCGACGACGAGGCCGCTCCCCGGTGCCCACCAACACCGAGGACTCCGCCGGGCACACCATGCTCTCGGTCGTGGTGAACCCGTTCTTCGACTGGGGCCACGACCGCCCGCCCCAGCACGACTACCACGACTCGGTGATCTACGAGGCGCACGTCAGGGCATGACGATGCTCCACCCGGCGGTGCCCGACGAGCTGCGTGGCACCTATGCGGGCATGGCCCACCCGGCCGTGATCGAGCACCTGCGCGCCCTGGGCGTCACGGCCGTCGAGCTCATGCCGGTGCACCAGTTCGTCAACGACCCCGGACTCGTCGCCAAGGGGTTGTCGAACTACTGGGGTACAACACCATCGGCTTCTTCGCCCCGCACAACGGCTACACGGCCTATGGCACACGAGGCCAGCAGGTCATGGAGTTCAAGTCCATGGTCAAAGCGCTGCACGAGGCCGACATCGAGGTGATCCTCGACGTCGTCTACAACCACACGGCCGAGGGGAACCACCTGGGCCCCACGCTCTCCTTCCGCGGGATCGACAACGCCGCGTACTACCGGCTCGTCGACGGGGACGAGGCGCACTACTTCGACACGACCGGCACGGGCAACTCGCTGCTCATGCGCTCGCCCCACGTGCTCCAGCTCATCATGGACTCCCTGCGGTACTGGGTCCAGGAGATGCACGTCGACGGGTTCCGCTTCGATCTCGCAGCGACACTCGCCCGGCAGTTCCACGAGGTGGACCGGCTCTCCGCCTTCTTCGACATCGTCCAGCAGGACCCGGTCGTCTCCCAGGTCAAGCTCATCGCGGAGCCCTGGGACCTCGGGGACGGCGGCTACCAGGTGGGAGGGTTCCCCGTTGTGGACCGAGTGGAACGGTCGGTACCGCGACACGGTGCGCGACTTCTGGCGCGGCGAGCCCGCCATGCTGCCCGAGTTCGCCAGCCGCCTCACCGGGTCCTCCGACCTCTACGAGCACACGGGCCGCAAGCCCATCGCCTCGATCAACTTCGTCACGGCCCACGACGGCTTCACCCTCTCCGACCTGGTGTCCTACGACGAGAAGCACAACGAGGCCAACGGCGAGGGCGGGGCCGACGGCGAGAACCACAACCGGTCGTGGAACTGCGGCGTCGAGGGTCCGACCGACGACCCGCGATCCGTGAGTTGCGCGCCCGCCAGCGCCGCAACTTCCTCGCCACCCTGCTGCTCTCCCAGGGCGTCCCGATGCTCTCCCACGGCGACGAGATCGGACGCACACAGCTCGGCAACAACAACGGCTACTGCCAGGACAACGAGATCACGTGGATGGACTGGGGAGGCGAGGAAGGGCTGGCCGAGGACCGGCAGGACCTGCTCGCCTTCGCCCGACGCATGGTCGAGATCCGACGCGCACATCCCCTGCTGCACCGTCGCCGCTTCTTCCAGGGACCGGCGGGCACACCCGAGGGGAGATCCCGGACATCGACTGGTTCGACATCTCCGGCACGCGGATGGACGCGACCGACTGGGACCAGGGCTATGCCCGGTCCGTCATGATCTTCCTGGGTGGTGACGACCTGCCCGAGCGCGACCGGCGCGGCGAACCCATCGCCGACGACTCGTTCCTCCTGCTCCTCAACGCCTCGGACCGCCCGCTCGAGTTCACGCTTCCGGACCGGGCGTACGGCGAGCGCTGGCGGGTCCTGATGAGCACCGAGGCGGCAGGCGACCTCGAACCGGCCACGCACGCCGCCCGCGAGCAGCTCACGCTCTCGTCGTTCGCCACGGTCCTGCTCGTCCGGGAGGCGTCCGGGTGCGCGCCGCATGAGCTCGCGCTACCGCAACGTCACCAAGCCGCCGGACCCGGCGCCGACCATCCCGTCCCGGCCCTCGCCCCGTGATCTGGGCGCCTCGGGCACGGACGATCGAGGTGGTGCTCCCCAGGTTCCGGGCTCCACGCCCGACGATGTCGGGACCGAACCGGGTGCCGAGCCGGAGCGCCGACCGATGCGCCTCGTCGGGATGCACGTACCCGGGTGGTGGGGGCCGACGACGAGCTGCCCCGGGACCGAGTACGGCTTCTCGGTCGACGGTCGACCACCGCTCCCCGACCCTCGCAGCCCGCAGCAACCACACGGCCTGCTCGGCTGGAGCCGGTCGTTCGACCCGGACTTCGACTGGACGGACGACGCCTGGACCGGACCGGAGGCGCGTGGGGCGGTCCTCGGGATCGACGTCGCGTCGTTCACCCGGAAGGCACCCTGGATGCCGCAGCGACCCGCCTGGGCGAGCTGGTCGAGCTCGGTGTCGCCGTCGTCGAGCTGCAGAGGATCGGGTCGGTCGCAGGCGTCCTGGGCCCTCACCTCTACACCGTGAGCGAGGAGCTCGGCGGGCCCCGGCCCTCCAGCGCTTCGTCGACGCCGCCCACCGGACCGGGCTCGGCGTCTCCCTCGGCGTCGCCTATCACCGGGCCGCCCCGGTGCGGAGTTCCTCGAGTCCTTCGCCCCTACCTCGCCCCCTGCGCTCTCGCCGGAAGCTCCCGAGGAGCCCGCTCCCGGGCTCTGGCCCCGCGAGGACTTGGTCGCCGTGGCGCCGGTCGACCTGCCGTCCGGGCGCAGGATCAACCTCGACCGGGCCGGCAGTCGCGAGGTCCACGACTGGATCACCTCGAGCGTGGAGCGCTGGGTCGCCGACTTCCACGTCGACGGGCTGCGGATCGCCCAGGTCCAGGACCTGGCCGACGCCTCCCCGTCCACGTCCTCGTCGAGGTGGCCCGCACCGCCGACGCCGCGTCGCTCGCGCACGGCAGGTCGGTCGCCATCGTAGGAGAGTGCGAGACGGCGGACCCGCGACTGCTCGTGCCCACCGAGCAGGGCGGAAAGGGCTTGAGTCTCGTGTGGCCCCACGCGGTCGAGCGGTCGTTCCATGCTCTGGTCGCGGGCGCCCGGGAGGGGACCCACGTGGTTCAACGCCCTGAGCGGCTGCTGACGATCCCGGACGCCGAACGCACCATGATCCGTCTCGAACCTCCCGTGCGCGTCGACGAGGACGGTCATGCGATCGCGACCGCGCTGCTCCTCGCCTCGGCCTTCGTCCCCGCCTCGGGCCCCGGCCTCCAGCCGTCTCGCGGCCTGGACGGCCACTCTCCTGCGGCTGCGGCGCGCCGTGGAGGTCGGCACGCCGCTCATCGTGCGGCGGGGCCCGGCGGGTCGTTCTCGTCCAGCGGGGCAGGACGGTCACGGTGGTCAACATCGGCACCCAGACCCGGAGCACGCTCCTCCCTCGTCGCGTCGCGCCTGGCGCGTGGCCGCCCAGTGGTCGTCGTCGGGCGGCGCGGACATGGACGCTGCGTCGGGGCCCGTCCCCGCTCCGCCGACCGCCCTCCCCTTCCTTGCGCCGCCGACGAGACCTACTCGGTGCGTGTCGCGGGCCGTTCCGCTGTCGTGCTGACGTCTCGGTGACTACTGTCACCCGCATGGGAAAGCACTCGTCGGACTCCATCGAACCGGTCGCTCCGCGCGACGACGCACCGTCCGGGACCGCGCCGGGCAAGTCCGGGGCAAGAAGGTCGCGTCCTGGGACGCTCCGCCCGTCGAGGCGCTGCGGGCACCGCGCGACCTCGACCTCGCGACGTTCGACCGCGCCTCGACCCCAGGTTGGTCGCAGGGTCGCAAGCAGGCCGAACGTCTCCTCGACGCGCACGCCGACGAGCTCTCCGAGCTCCAGGAACGCCTGTTCGCGGAGGGCGCAGCGGCGGGTCGCGCTCGGTGCTCCTCGTCCTGCAGGGCATGGACACCTCGGGCAAGGGCGGGATCGTGCGGCACGTGATCGGGCTGGTCGACCCGCAGGGCGTCCAGCACACCTCCTTCGGCGTGCCGACCGCCGAGGAACGCGAGCACGACTACCTGTGGCGCATCCGCCGCGCACTGCCGGACCCGGGTATCTCGGCGTCTTCGACCGCTCGCACTACGAGGACGTCCTCGTGGCCCGGGTGGACTCGCTCGTGCCGCAGGAGGTCTGGGAGGCGCGCTACGACGAGATCAACGCGTTCGAGGAAGAGCTCGTCGCGGCTGGCACGACCGTCGTCAAGGTCGCACTGTTCATCTCCCTCGACGAGCAGAAGGCCCGACTGCGCGAGCGGCTCGAACGTCCGGAGAAGCACTGGAAGTACAAGCCGGGAGACATCGACGCACGACGCAAGTGGCCTGCCTACCAGGAGGCCTACCAGGCCGTGCTCGACCGCACGAACACCGAGATCGCCCGTGGTACGTCATCCCGGCCGACTCCAAGTGGTTCGCCCGTCTGGCGGTCTCGGAGCTCGTGCTCGACGCGCTCCGACGCCTGGACCTGGGATGGCCCCCGCCGACTTCGACGTCGCCACCGAGCTCAGGCGGCTGGAGTCCGCGTGAGCGCCCGCCCGTCCTCGGCGAGCGACCCCAGGCGGGACAGCGCCCGGAAGTACTTCTTGCGGTAGCCACCACGCAGCATCTCGTCGGTGAACAGGGCGGCCTCGCTCGCGCCGCCGTCGAGCGTGCCGCCCGGCCACCGCCCGAGAGCAGGACCGGCACGTCACGGTCGTAGAGCCGGTCCACGAGCACGACCAGCCGCAGGGCCGCCGACTGCTCCGCGACCGGGTGCACGCCCGTGAGCGCGACGAGCGTGACGTCGTCGAGCATGGCCCCGTACCTGCTCGGGT
Organism: Oerskovia sp. M15; assembly: GCA_038070415.1. GTDB lineage: Bacteria > Actinomycetota > Actinomycetes > Actinomycetales > Cellulomonadaceae > Oerskovia. The sequence goes on along the minus strand of JAMYWF010000001.1, from coordinate 3,677,960 downwards.
GGACGTGGCGCAGGTGGTCGAGCACCTCGTCGAGCGTGTCGAGCGTCGCGCCCGGGTGCCTCGCTGCGACACCGGCCACGACGTCGGCCGGCAACGGCGGGTGTCCGTCACGACGGCACGGTGGCGATAGTCCTCGCCGTCGACCCGCATGACCTCGAACCGTGCCGCCATGGCCTGGATCTCGCGCAGGAAGTCCTCGGCCGCGAACCGCCCTCGCCGAGCGAGCCGGGCAGGGTGTTGGAGGTCGCGGCGAGCGCGACCCCGCGGTCCGCCAGCTCGCGCAGGAGACGGGACATGAGGACGGTGTCGCCCGGGTCGTCGAGCTCGAACTCGTCGATGCAGACCAGGCGCTTGGCCGCGAGAGCGTCGACCGTGGCCTGGAAGCCGAGCGCTCCGACGAGGTTGGTGTACTCGACGAACGTCCCGTAGGCGGCGTCCGCGCCGACGGCGTGGGCCAGCGACGTCAGCAGGTGGGTCTTGCCGACGCCGAACCCGCCGTCCATGTAGATCGCGGGGCCGCCTTGCGCCGCGCGAAGAGGCCGCGTCTCAGTCTGCCTGACGAGGTGGGTGCCAGCTGCGTCCCGACCTCCTCGAGGCGGGCGACGGTCGACGCCTGGCTCGGGTAGGCGGGGTTCGCACGGTACGTGGCGAAGCGGGCGGTCGCGAAGTGGCGCGGCGGCACGAGGTCCGCGAGCAGACGCGTGGGCGGCACGACGGGCCGGACGTCCGCGAGCGCCCGCACGCGCGGTGCGCCCGCTCCGCCGGTGGTCGGCGCAGGGGACGGTGAGCTCGACGGGCTCGGGGTCGCAGCAAGGTCGTGGGGCGCAGCAGTCACGAGAATTCAGCCTACGCGCACTAGCCTGGCCAGATGACTGCTGTGTCCGACGTCACCCCGTCCCCTCGCTGCCGACGCTGGACGTCCTGCTCGGCCCGGGGGCTCGGGTCACCTCGCGGGGACCCGCCTCGAGGCCACGCCCGACGAGGAGTCGCTGGCCGCGTTCTACGCCACCCTCCGGCCCGCACGTGCGGGCGAACATGGTCTCGAGCGTCGACGGCGGGGCCTGGGGCCCCGACCACCGCTCGGGCACGATCAACGACGCCGCCGACTGGCGGGTGTTCCGCGTGCTGCGCGCCCTCGCCGACGTCGTGCTGGTCGGAGCGGGGACGGCACGCGCGGAGGGCTACACGGCGCTCGACGTCCCGCGCGGGCTCGAGCACCTGCGTGCGGGACGCGGCCCGCTCGAGCTCGCGGTCGTCACGCGCAGCGGTCACCTGCCGGCGTCGCTCGCCACGGGCGATCGACCGCCTCTCGTCGTCACGGACGAGCACGGGCGCGCATCGCCCGGGCGAGCGTGCCCGCGGACCGGATCCTCGTCGTCGGGCCCGACGACGGCGGCGCGCCGCCCGGGACCGTGTCACCGCGAGGGACCTCCCTCCCCACTCCCGGACCGGACCTGCGCGCCGGGCTCGCCGCCCTCGCCGAGCGTGGTCTGAGCCGGGTGCTGTGCGAGGGCGGACCTCACCTGCTCGCGGACCTCCTCGCCGCCGACCTCCTCGACGAGCTGTGCGTGACCACGACTCCGGTGCTCGTGGGGCCAGGACCGGGCCGGATCATGGGCGGGCTGCCCCCGTTCATCTCCCGGGCACGGGCGCCGGGCCGGTGGCCGGGACCGCCGCGAGCGCCGACCCGAGGCGCCCGCACCTGGCCCACCTGCTCCACGCGGACGGGACCCTGGTCGCCCGATGGGCACTGCGCTGACAACGTTGACTAGTCTGGTCTCGTGACCGACACCATCCTCGTCCTGACCGAAGACACCCTCGCCGCTGCGGACGTGGAGCACATCCTGTCGCTGCACCCCGACGAGACCCTTGCGTACCGGGTCCTCGTGCCGCAGACACCGAGCGCAACGTCGTCTCGGCGATCATCGACCACCTCAGCGTGGGCGAGCTCAAGGAGGCCTGGGACGAGGTCCTCGGCAAGGAGCCCTCCGCGCCCAGGCCACCGCGACCGCGCAGGAGCAGCTCGACGCGAGCGTCGCCGAGCTCCGGGCCGCGGGCCGCGAGGCCGACGGCTCCTCACCGACGACGACCCGCTGCCTGCCCTGCGCGCCGCTGTCGCCGCGGGCGACGTCCGCGAGATCGCGATCGTGACCTACCCGCACGCGATCGAGGACACGTTCCACCAGGACTGGGCATCGCGAGCGCGCGAGGAGCTGCACGTGCCGGTCCTGCACCTGTACTCGGGCACGAGCGAGCTGGGCTGAGCGCCCGCTGAGCACGAGGGCGGGGCCCTCACCACCTGGTGGTGAGGGCCCCTCACCAGGTGGTGAGGGCCCCGCCCTTCGTCGTGCGTCCTTCGACCGGTCGGCGTGACCCGTCGGGGAGGCGCCGCTCAGTAGCCCGTCGAGGTGGGCTCCGGGTAGTACTTCTTGTACTTGCGGCGGAAGTTCTGGGTCATCGCCTCGATGACCACACGCCGCTTGAGGCTCGCGTCGCGCGAGTACTTCAGCGGGTTGACCGCGTCGCCACGGTCCTTGGCCAGCTGCAGACGGCGACGCAGCGTCGGGTCCAGGATGTACTTGAGGAGGAGCCCGAAGGGCACCACCGAGTACAGGACCTCCTTCTGCGCCCGCACCGGTTCGATCGAGTTCCCGAGGACACGGTCCTCGACGAGCACCGGGAGATGTTCGCCCCGGCCGCGGTCACGTAGTAGTTGTTGCGGCCGATGCGGGGTTCACCTCGAAGTACACGTGCCGACCCGTGCGCGGGTCGAGCTTGTAGTCGAAGTTCGCGAAGCCCGTGTAGCCGACGTTGTCCAGGAACCGGCTCGCGGCCTCCATCGCGTCCTCGTACGGCTCGGTGAGGATCGCAGCGGGGATGCCCAGCGTGCCGGGCGTGTGCTCCTCGAGCAGGACACGTCCCGTGGCGAGCAGGGTGATCGTGCCACGGCTGTCGCGGTACGCCGTGAGCGACCGCATCTGGGTCTCGTCGCCAGGGATGAACTCCTGGACGAGGAACGTGCCGGGGTATCCCGCGGTGACGAGGTGGCCGAGCAGCTCGTCGAGCTCGGCGCGCGAGTCGACGTGGTGGATCTTGCGCTTGCCCGGGAACGACACGTAGTGGTAGTCCGCGCTCGAGGAGGGCTTGGCGACGACCGGGAACGCGAGGTCGACGTGCAGCGAGGCGATCGCCCCGAGCCCGCCGTCCGCGATCAGCTTCGGCACGCTCACCGCGACGGTGCGCGGCGTCGGGATGCCGAGACGGTCGCAGACCTCCGCGAAGCCCTCCTTGCTCGAGACCTGCTCGAGGACCTCGAGCGAGCAGTACGACATCACGTACTTGTCCTCGAGCCGGTCACGGTTCTCGACGATCGCCCGGACGAACCAGTCCGCGTTGGTGAGCAGCACGAGCGTCCGCCCGGGTGCTGGGCGGCCACGCGCTCGAGGGCGGCGACGAGCACCTCGGGGTCGTCGATGCCCGGGGTCACGATGTTCGTCACGAACGACGAGTCCGCCATGGGACGGGTCGCGACGCTCGAGATCACGAGAGCGTCCGTCCCGTACTGCTCGTGGAACGCGCGGACCATCGCGTAGACGCCGAGGTCCCCGCCGACCCCGACAGGGAGGAGATCCGGGAGGAGGTCCCCGTCATGCGTTGGACTCGGTACGGTCCCCGGACCACTCGGTGTGGAAGACACCGGCCTTGTCGACACGCTGGTAGGTGTGCGCACCGAAGAAGTCACGCTGGGCCTGGATGAGCGCAGCGGGCAGTCGCTCCGCACGGACGCCGTCGTAGTAGGCGAGCGAGGACGAGAACGCGGGCGTCGGGACACCGTTGAGCGCGGCCTGGGCCACGACGCGGCGCCACGAGGAGACGCCCTCGCCGACGGTCTGCGTGAAGTACGGGTCGGCGAGCAGCAGCGGGAGGTTCTCGTCGCGCTCGTAGGCCTCGGTGATGCGGTTGAGGAAGCGGGCACGGATGATGCAGCCGCCGCGCCAGATGCGGGCCATAGCCCCGCGGTCGATGTTCCAGCCGAACTCTTCCGACGCAGCGGCGATCTGGTCGAAACCCTGCGAGTACGCGACGACCTTGAGGAGTACAGCGCGCGGCGCACGTCCTCGATGAACGCGTCCCGGTCCGTGATCTCCCACTCGCCGGCGTCGGCCTGCAGGACTCCGACGGCCGCGGTGCGCTGCGGCACCGAGCCGGACAGGGCGCGGGCGAAGGTCGCCTCGGCGATGCCCGTGATCGGGACACCCAGGTCGAGGGCGTTCTGGACCGTCCAGCGGCCCGTGCCCTTCTGCTCGGCACGGTCGAGGATGATGTCGACGAACGCCTTGCCGGTCTCGGCGTCCACGTGCTGGAGCACGTCGGCCGTGATCTCGATGAGGAACGACTCGAGGTCACCCTCGTTCCACTCGGCGAAGATCGCCCCGATCTCCTGGGCAGAGGCCCCGAGGCCCTGCTTGAGGAGGTCGTACGCCTCGGCGATGAGCTGCATGTCGGCATACTCGATGCCGTTGTGGACCATCTTCACGAAGTGGCCCGCGCCGTCGGGACCGACGTACGTGCAGCAGGGCACGCCGTCGACCTTGGCGGAGATGTCCTCGAGGATGGGGCCGAGGGTCGTGTACGACTCCGGGCACCGCCGGGCATGATGCTGGGGCCGTTGAGCGCGCCCTCCTCGCCGCCGGAGACACCGGTGCCCACGAAGTGCAGGCCCTTCTCCTTGAGCTCGGCCTCGCGGCGACGGGTGTCGGGGAAGTGCGCGTTGCCGGCGTCGATGATGATGTCGCCCTGCTCGAGGAGCGGGACCAGCTCGGCGATGACGGCGTCCGTCGCCGCGCCGGCCTTGACCATGATGACGACCTTGCGCGGTCGCTCGAGCGAAGAGACGAAGTCGGCCATCGACTCGGACGGCACGAAGTCGCCGTCGTCACCGTGGTCGGCGATCAGCGACTGCGTCTTGGCGAAGGAGCGGTTGTGCACCGCGACGGTGTAGCCGTGACGGGCGAAGTTGCGGGCCAGGTTGCGGCCCATGACTGCGAGTCCGGTGACGCCGATCTGTGCGCGGGCTGTCATCTGCTGTGCTCCTCGGGTAGGTACGGGCACCGGCGAGCAGGAGTGCCGGGCGCCGGCGAGACATGCCGACGACGGGCGTCGGCGGACACTCCCGACAGCCTAGTCCGGCGATCACGATTCGATCTCCTCCGCGCGCCTAACCTCCACGATGTGGACATCTGCTCGTACTGTGCAGCGTGTGATCAAGTCCGGAGATGCCGCGGCACCACCCGACTTCCTCCGCGCCCTGGAGTCCGTCGGGCGCCAGAGGCTGAGACCGGAGGTTTCTCCACGAGGTCCCGGCGCCCGGCCGCATCGCCCCGTACGCCCTCGCGCTCACGGGCGAGGTCGCCGGCGAGGACGACACGGGCGAGGAGGTCGCGAGCGGACGTTTCATCCTGCTGCACGACCCCGCGGGCCAGGAGGCCTGGCACGGGACGTTCCGCGTCGTGACGCTCGTGCGCGCGACCCTCGACCCCGAGATGGCCACCGACCCGCTGCTGGCCGAGGTCGCCTGGACGTGGCTCGACGACGCCCTCGCCCACGCGGGGTCACCGCGGTCGCCGAGGGCGGCACCGTGACCCGGGTGCTCTCGGAGAGCTTCGGCGCCCTCGCTGGTCAGGCGAACGACGTCGACCTCGAGATCCGCGCCTCCTGGACGCCCGCCACCCTCGACCTCGGGGCGCACCTCGAGGCATGGTCCACACTCCTGTGCACGGCAGCAGGACTCCTCCGCTCCCGGACGGCGTGACGTCTTTGCGCCCCCGACGCAATACCGTGGGTCCATGAGCTCGGCCCACACACCCCTTCCTCCCCGCGCCGCATCCCCGGTCGCAACGACACCGGCACCTCCGACGGCGCGCCGGGCCCGTCGCCGGGGCGCCCGACCCGACCGACCCGCCACGGCGCCTCCGATCGTCCCCTGACCGAACCGGTCGACGGCGTCGGCCCCGTGATCGACACCCCGAGGCCTTCGCCGAGGTCGTCGCGGCCTACGCCGCCGCCTCCGGCCCGGTCGCCGCGGACGCCGAGCGGGCCTCGGGCTACCGATACGGCCAGCGCACGTACCTCGTCCAGGTCCGCCGCGAGGGTGCGGGCACCGCGCTCATCGACCCCATCGCGATCCCCGACCTCTCGCCGTTGCGCGAGGCGGTGGGGACGCGGAGTGGATCCTGCACGCGGCCTCCCAGGACCTGCCGGGATTCGCCGAGCAGAACCTGTACCCGGCCCGGATCTTCGACACCGAGCTCGCCGCCCGGCTGCTCGGGATGGAGCGTGTCGGCCTGGCCGCCGTGATCGCGGAGGTCCTGGGGCTGGGCCTCGCCAAGGAGCACTCCGCGGCGGACTGGTCGACCCGCCCGCTGCCCGAGGACTGGCTGCGCTACGCCGCGCTCGACGTCGAGGTCCTCATCCCGCTGCGCGCGATCCTCGGCGAGCGGCTCGAGGAGCAGGGCAAGGCCGAGTGGGCCGCACAGGAGTTCGAAGCCGTGCGCACCGCTCCCCGCCCCCGCCGCGCGAGGAGCCGTGGCGACGCACGTCGGCGTCCACGCGCTGCGCAACCCGCGCAGCCTCGCGGTGGTCCGGAGCCTGTGGGAGGCCCGCGACGAGAACGCCCGTCGCCGGGACATCGCCCCGGCCGTGTCCTGCCCGACCGGGCGATCGTCGCAGCAGCACAGGCGATGCCGCGCTCGGTACCGGACCTCGTGAAGCTCCCGCGTTCTCCGGCCGAAACACGGCCCGTCGCGGCGCGGCGTGGCAGCACGCGATCGACCAGGCCCTGGCCCTGCCCAGGAGGCCCTGCCGAGCTCGCGCGGGCCGCGCAGCGACGCACCGCCACCGCCGCGCGCGTGGGCCGAGCGCGACCCGGTCGCCGCTCAGCGTCTCGATGCCGCCCGAACCGTGGTGCAGCGTCTCTCCGACGAGCTCGACGTGCCCCTCGAGAACCTCCTGCAGCCCGACGCGCTCCGCCGGGTGTGCTGGACACCCCTCACCCTCGACGCCGAGCACGTCGCGGAGTTCCTGCGTGGCCGTGGTGCCCGCGAGTGGCAGGTGGGCCTGGTCGCCGAGCCGCTGGCCGCGGCCCTCGCGGACCCTGCCGCGGTCCCTCGGCCGGACCCCGCGCCCGCCGTCGTACCGGATGCGCCCGCGACGACCGACACCTGAGGCGAGAGGGCCCGGCGGCTCGCTCCGTCGTCGTCCGCACGGGTCCCTCGCCGGTAAGGTCAGTGCCATGTTGCCCGAGTCCTCCGCTCTGACCGTCACGACGATCACCGACCGCACCGCCTGGGACGACCAGGTGCTGGCCATGGGAGGACACCCCTCCAGCTCTGGGGGTGGGGTGAGGTCAAGGCGACCGGCGCCTGGACGCCCCGCCGCCTGCGCGTCGACGGGCCCGACGGCTCGACCCTCGGGCTCGCCCAGGTCCTCGTCCGATCGCTGCCCGCTCAGTTCAAGGCCCTCAGCTACGTGCCCCGCGGCCCGGTGATCACCCCCGGCGGGATCGGCTACCCGCCACTCGCTCGGCCGTGACGGAGGCCGTGGTGCAGTGGTGCCGGACGAACGTCGGCGGCGTGGGCATCACCCTGGAGCCCGACTGGCCGGTCGGCACCTCCCTCGAGCTCGTGGACGCCCGCGAGGCGACGAACCCGATCCTCTACCCCTCACCCTGATCCTCGACCTCACGAAGTCCTCGGACGACCTGATGGCCGCGATGGGCAAGTCCACGCGCTACGACATCCGCAAGGCCGGACGCTCGGGCCTGGACGTGCGACGGGTCACGACCGAGGAGGACGTGCACAAGGTCCTCGGGGTGTACCGCGAGACCGCGGAGCGCGCGGGCTTCGCCCTGCACGACGACGAGTACTACCTGGACATCCACCGCGAGCTCGGTGAGCACTCGGTCCTCGTGGCCGCCTTCGACGAGGGCGAGCCCGTCGCGTTCGTGTGGTGCGTCGCCTCCGCGACGACGTCGTTCGAGCTGTACGGCGGGATCAACGACGCGGGCCGCAAGCTGCGCGCCAACGCGCCCGTGAAGTGGCACGCGATCGAGCTGGCCCAGCAGGCCGGGCTGACGCGCTACGACATGAACGGTCTCCTGAACGACGGCATCAGCGAGTTCAAGCGCAGCTTCGCCCAGCACGACGACGAGCTGGTCGGCAGCATCGACGTGCCGTTCTCCTGTGGTACTCGGCCTGGAACAAGGGTCTTCCCACCGCGAAGAAGGTCGTGCGCAAGCTGCGCGGCGGCCACTGAGCACCATCCCCGCGAGACTGCGTCTCGCATCACACTCCCTCCTTTGCCGGACGGACCCGTCGCCACCCCGCGTGCCGACGGGTCCGTTCGGCATTGCAGATACTGCGTCTCAGACTTTCGTGCACTTTCCCGGTACCGTGGGTAGCCTGTACCAACGCATGAGCGGTGACGCTCAGGACACCGCCGTCCAGATCAGGAGATGCTATGACTGTGGCCAGCAAGGGTTCGGCCGACCGCCGGGCCGTCCGCGACGTCGTCTTCGTCGAGGGGTGCGTACGCCGTTCGGCAAGGCCCGTCCCGACGGCATCTACGCCCACACCCGCGCCGACGACCTCGCGGTCAAGGCCGTGCGCGAGCTGCTGCGCCGTCGCCCCGAGCTCCCCGCCGAGCGCATCGACGAGGTCGCCCTCGCCGCGACCACCCAGACCGGCGACCAGGGCCTGACCCTCGGACGCTCGGTGGCCGTGCTGGCGGGCTGCCCAGGTCCGTCCCCGGCTTCGCGATCGACCGCATGTGCGCGGGCGCCATGACGGCCGTGACCACGACGGCATCGGCGATCGCGTTCGGCGCTCAGGACGTCGCCCTCGCGGGTGGGCTGGAGCACATGGGCCACCACCCCATGGGCGAGGGCGCGGACCCCAACCCCGCTTCGTCGCCGAGAAGCTCGTCGACTCCACGGCCCTGGTCATGGGCGCGACCGCGGAGAACCTCCACGACCGCTTCCCACACCTGACCAAGGAGCGCGCGGACGCGTACGGCGTCGAGAGCCAGGCCAAGTACGCCAAGGCGCTCGCCAACGGCGACGTGACCCCGACCTCGTGCCCGTCGCTCTGCGCGACCCGCAGCAGGGCTGGGGCCTGGCCACGGCCGACGAGCTGCCCCGCCCGGGCACCACGGTCCAGGACATCGCCACGCTCAAGACCCCTTCCGCCCCGGTGGCAAGGTCACCGCAGGCAACGCGTCCCCGCTGACCGACGGCGCAGCCGTCTCGCTCCTCGCGGCAGGCGACGTCGTGGCCGAGCTGGGCCTGCCCGCTCGCATGCGCCTGGTGTCGTTCGCCTACGTGGGTGTCGACCCCGAGGTCATGGGCATCGGACCCATCCCTCGACCGAGAAGGCGCTGGCCCAGGCGGGCCTCACGATCGAGGACATCGGCCTCTTCGAGATCAACGAGGCGTTCGCCGTGCAGGTCCTGGCGTTCCTGGACCACTTCGGCATGCCCGACGACGACGCCCGCGTCAACCAGTTCGGCGGCGCCATCGCCGTGGGCCACCCTCGCGGCGTCGGGCGTGCGCCTCATGACGCAGCTCGCCCGCCAGTTCGAGCAGCACCCCGAGGTCCGCTACGGCCTGACCACGATGTGCGTGGGCCTGGGCATGGGCGGCACCGTCATCTGGGAGAACCCGCACCACGCCGACTACTCCGGCCACACGACGACCGACGGGGAGAACTGACCCATGAGCACGCCGACCACCGCGACCCGCGCCGAGCGCGTCACCCATTCCCTCGTCCGCGACGTCGAGCTGCCGGACGGCGCGGGCACGCTCGCCCTCGTCACGCTCGACAACGGCCTGGACCACACCAAGCCCACGACGCTCGGCCCGGGCGGTATCGCCGAGCTCACGACCGTGCTGACCGCGCTCCAGGCCCGCGCCGCTCGGGCGACCTCGCCGCCGTCGCCGTCACGGGCAAGCCGTACTTCCTCGCCGCCGGCGCGGACCTCACGCTCGTCGCGACCGTCGGCACGCGCGACGAGGCCCTCGAGCTCGGCCGCAGCGGCCACGCGGCCTACCGCCTGCTCGGCGAGATGGGCGTCCCCACGTTCGCGTACGTCAACGGCCTGGCACTGGGCGGCGGCCTCGAGGTCGCGCTCAACTGCGACTACCGCACGGTCGCGACCGACGCCCCGCGCTCGCGCTCCCGAGGTCGGCCTCGGCCTGGTCCCCGGCTGGGGCGGCGCGTACCTCGTGCCCCGCCTCGTAGGCATCGAGAAGGCCATGGACGTCGTCCTCACGCGCCCCTCGCCAACAAGCCGTTCAAGGCCAAGGAGGCCGTCGAGATCGGCCTGGCCGACGCGCTGTTCGAGGCGCCGGACTTCCTCGAGTCCTCGATCCGCTGGACCGCCGACGTCGTGCGCGGCACCACGGTCGTCGAGCGCCGCGAGCTCGACCCCGCCCCGTGTGGGACGCGGTCGTGAGCGGTGCTCGCCGGCAGCTCGACGCCGTCGTGCACGGGTCCCGTCCGCGCCCTACCGGGCCCTGGACCTGCTCGCCGCGGCACGCACCGCGACCAAGGACGAGGCCTTCGCGGCCGAGGACGAGGCCCTGGCGGACCTCATCATGTCCGACGAGATGCGCGCGAGCGTCTACGCGTTCCAGCTCGTCTCGAAGGGCAAGCGTCCCGCGGGCGCACCGGACCCGAAGCTCGCCCGCCCGGTCACGTCGGTGGGGATCGTGGGCGCGGGCCTCATGGCGGCCCAGCTCGCGCTGCTGTTCGCGCAGCGCCTGGGCGTGCCCGTGACGATGCGCGACCTCGACACCGAGCGGGTCGAGGCCGGACTCGGCTACGTGCGCACGACGGTCGAGAAGCTGGTCACCACGGGCCGCATGAGCAAGGACGTGGGCGCCAAGGTGCTCGCGTCGGTGCACGGCACCACGGACATCTCGGAGTTCTCGCGCTGCGACTTCGTCATCGAGGCCGTGACCGAGGTCCTGGGTCTCAAGAAGAAGGTCTTCGCGGAGCTCGAGGGCATCGTCCGCCCGACACGATCCTCGCGACCAACACCTCGGCGCTGTCCGTCACGGAGATGGCCTCCGACCTCGCGCACCCCGAGCGCGTCGTGGGCTGCACTTCTTCAACCCCGTCGCGCAGATGCCGCTCGTCGAGGTCGTCCGTGCCGAGAAGACCTCCGACGAGGCGCTCGCCACGGCGTTCGCGGTCTCCAAGGCGCTGCGCAAGACCGCGGTGGGCGTCGCCGACCGTCCGGGCTTCGTGGTCAACCGCCTGCTCGTGCTGCTCCTGGGCAAGATCGTCGAGGCCGCCGAGAGCGGCACCTCGGTCGAGGTCGCCGACCGCGCGCTGCGCCCGCTCGGCCTGCCCATGGGACCGTTCGCGCTGTTCGACCTCGTCGGACCCGCGGTGGGCCTCCACGTCCTGACCTCGCTGCGCGAGGACCTGGGCGAGCGCTTCCCGTCCTCCCCGGGCTCGAGAAGCTCGTGGCAGAGGGCACCAAGGTCGTCCTGCGGCTCCGGCGCGGGGCATCCCGCGAGCGTGGACCCCACGATCCAGGCCTACTTCGGCACGGGTGAGGCAGGGGGCCTGGCGTGCTCGACGAGGCCGGCGTCCTGGACGCGGTCCTCACGGCCCTCACCACGGAGATCGGTCACATGCTGAGCGAGGGCGTCGTCCAGAGCCCCGAGCAGATCGACCTGTGCATGATCCTGGGTGCGGGCTGGCCGTTCCACGACGGCGGCATCACGCCGTACCTGGACCGGACGGGGTACTCGGAGAAGGTGCTGGGTCGCCGCCTCCTGCCCGACGGCGTCGCGAACGTCACGGCGCACGTCGCCTGACGCAGGGCTCACCGGAACTGCCGAACCGAGGTTGGTCAGGCAACTCCTCGGAGTTGCCTGACCAACCTCGGTTCGGCAGTTCCGGGCGCCAGGATAGCGTCGCGGGACCCCGATGATGCCCCTGAAGATCAGGACGACCCGATGACCTCGCCCGACGCTCCCCGCCCCACCACGGAGCAGTCGCGCGAGATCCTCGCACGGGCGGCGCGGTCGCCGCCGGGCTCTCCGACCTGGCCGCGGCCCCGGCCCGGTTCCGCGAGCACGTGCGCGCAGCGTTCGGGTCCAGCCAGGAGGACAAGGTACTGGGCGAGCTCTCGGCGATCGGTGTCGAGCGGCTGCGCGAGGTCAGCGGCGAACGGCTGCGCGTGGGCAGGCTGGTCGACGGCGGCGTGACGACCGTCGGCGACGTGCTGCGCGCTGGGCCCACCGGGTTGGAGCGGCTGCCCGGCATCGGGCCGCAGACCGCGGCGCACTGTCTCGCGGCCGCACGGCAGATCGCGCAGGCCGTCCACGAGACGCTGCGGTTCCGGATCGACGACGCGCCCGGCGACCCGTACACGACCGGCCTCGTCCAGGCCCTCGCGGGACTCGACGCCGCACGCACGGCCGCCACGGTCCACCGACAGGTGATCGTCACGTTCCTCGAGGGCACTCCGAGCTCCGGGTCGCCGCCCAGGAGGCGACCCACGCGGTCCGGTCCTTCTTCTCGCTGCCTGCGCGGCGCCGTCGGGCAGCGGGCGCTGTGCACGACCTCGCGCGGCTCGCCCGTGACGCCGAGCGGTCCGGGGCCGTCGCGGCCGCGGCCCGTGTCGCCGCCCTCGACGCCGCGCCGGTCGACGCCTTCGAGGCCTGGACGGACTTCCGGGCACGCTCGGCGACGTACTACGCGCTGCTCGACGACGTCGTGGACATCGGGCGCGACCTCGAGGCCACCGAAGGGCACCTGCCGCCCGAGCTCCTGGCCCGCGTGAACGACCAGCCGCTGGACCAGTCCCTCCTGACCGCCTCCCTGCGCGGGTACCAGGTGTTCGGGGCGCGCTACGCCCTGGCCCAGCGACGCACGATCCTGGGCGACGAGATGGGCCTCGGCAAGACCGTGCAGGCCATCGCCGCGATGGCGCACCTCGCGGCGGGCGGCGCGACACACTTCCTCGTGGTGTGCCCCGCGAGCGTCATGACGAGCTGGGTGCGTGAGGTCGGGCGGCACAGCACGCTGCGCTCGCTCGACGTCCACGGGCCCGAGCGCGCCGAGGAGGCCGCGCAGTGGGCGCGCGAGGGCGGCGTGGCCGTGACGACGTTCGAGCAGGTCGGGCTCTTGCCGCTCGACCTACCCACGCCCGCGATGCTCGTGGTCGACGAGGCGCACTACATTAAGAACCCGGAGGCCAGGAGGTCCCAGGCCGTGGCCGCCTGGGCCGAACGCACCGAGCACGTGCTGTTCCTGACCGGCACCGTCATGGAGAACCGCGTCGAGGAGTTCCGTCGCCTCGTGGCCTACCTCCAGCCCGACGTCGCCGAGCAGGTCAGCGCCGCGCACGGCGCGGCGGGGCCGAGCGGTTCCGGCTCGCCGTAGCCCCGTGTACCTCCGGCGCAACCAGGAGGACGTGCTCGAGGAGCTGCCCGAGCTGGTCCAGGTCGAGGAGTGGGAGACGTTCGGCCCGGCCGACGGCGCGGCGTACCGTGCCGCGGTGCGCGAGGGCAGCTTCATGGCCATGCGCCGGGCCGCGTACGCCGTCGACCACCCGAGGACTCGGCCAAGGTGCGCCGGCTCGTCGAGCTCGTCGAGGAGGCCACGGGGAACGGCCGCAAGGTCGTGGTGTTCACGTACTTCCGCGACGTCGTCGACCTCGTGGTGCGCGCGTTGGGCGACCTCGCCGCCGGACCGCTCACGGGGTCCGTGGGGCGAGCGCCCGCCAGACGATCCTCGACGACTTCACCGCTTCGCCCGTTCCCCGGGCGCTCGTGAGCCAGATCGACGTGGGCGGGGTCGGCGTCAACCTCCAGGCGGCGTCGGTGGTCATCCTGTGCGAGCCGCAGGTCAAGCCCACGACCGAGGCGCAGTCCGTCGCACGCGCCCACCGCATGGGCCAGGTGCGCACCGTGCAGGTCCACCGGCTCCTGGTCGCCGACACGGTCGATGAGCGCATGGTCGAGATCCTCGGCACCAAGGCACGGCTCTTCGACGCCTACGCCCGGCGAAGCGTCCTGGCCGACGCGCTGCCCGGCGCGGTCGACGTGTCGGAGGCCCGGCTCGCGCAGACGATCGTCGCGGCCGAGCAGGCGCGCTGGCTCGGTGGGGAGCCGGTCGTGGCGGTGGATGGTCGCGCCGCGAACGAGCACGACGACAACATCAGCACCTGATCACTCCGAGGATCGCGGCGACTCCGATGTCGGGGCTTCAGAAGGCGGCTGCTCGTTCAGGACGTAGTCGGCTGCCATCCGCAACACCTCGAGCTCGGTCGGGAGCAACGAGGTCTCGGCAGGGAACGCCTGCGCGATCGAGAGCCCGTTGACCACCGTGTACAGAAACCTCGCTCGGCGCGAGTTGTCGCCGGGCGCTAGCGCACCCTCGCCCTGAAGGACCGTGAGGCAGAACTCGATGCGACGGCGCAGCTCCTCTCGCTCGCCAGGTACTCCTCGCGCGCCGCGTCCGTGGGCGCGGGCCTCACGTAACGGTCGAAGGCCTGACACCACGCGTCGCGCGGATCCAGGTCTTCCACCCCGAGTGCGAGGAGTCGCTGGAGAGGCGACGAGCCGATCCTCGCCGGTATGGACGAGTCGTGCACGCTGTCATCGGGAAGCACGGTGTCGTAGACCAGGACGAGCACCTCGTCCATCAGCTCGCGCTGGGTGGGAAAGTGATGCTGCACGGACCCCGTGCTCACCCCGGCCCGTGCGGCGACGGCCCGGACGCTCGGGGTCGTCGCGGACTCCTCCCAGCATCGTCGCCGCGGCCCAGAGGATCTTGTCCCGGCTGCTGAGGCCTGCCGGCGGTCGTTCCTCCATCTGCTCTCTCCGTTGCGCTGTCAGAAGCTTCTAGATTATCCGAGCGCCCGTCTCCTCCGTCGCCGCAGCTCGCCCGAGCGGAGTATCGGTCCCTGTACGGGCCGGGTGCCCCCGCCGTCCAGGCTGGGCAGGGAGGGTGTTCGGGCCGGTCCGGTGCGCCGGGTGCGCAGCCACACCACCACTGTCGTGAGGACGACGACGACGGCGGGCAGCAGCGTCGTCATCGTCCCGACGCCGCCGAGCGGTCGTACGCGGCGATGACGTCGACGTGAAGCGCAGCGTCGAACAGGAAGCCAAGGTGTTGATCCCAGCGTGCAGCACCACCGCGATCTCGATGCCGCCGGTGCGCCAGGTGACCAACGCGGTCCCGACGGCGAAGAAGAGGTAGTTGACGTTCAGCAGCAGGTCGGTCGAGAAGTGGACGAAAGCGAACAGTACGCTCGAAACGACGACGGCGACGACGATGCCGCCCGTGCACCACGCGCCCACCCGCCGGCGACGCGAAGGATCAGCCCACGGAATCCGTACTCTTCGCCGGCACCCTGGAGCGGTGTGAGCAGCAGCGTGGCAACGAGGAACCAGACCACATCCGTGTGGCTCACGGTGGTCTCCGGCAGCGGCGCCCAGTACAGGACGGCGGTGACGACGGTCCACGCGGGAACGATGAAGAGCAGCGCCCGCCCGAAGATGTCGAACCGGAAGCGCGAGATCACCGAGTGCAACGATGCGCCCTTCACACCGTAGAGCCAGCGCTGGATGAGCATGCTCCACGGGACGAGCATCGCGACGGCGGCCAAGCCTGCCGCGTGGAACAGGGGTATAGGCCACGCTTCCGTCGGCGGGGATCGGGCCGTCCACGAGCGTCGCGGCGACGGTGAAGAGGATGTTGAAGACGAACATTCCGCCTACCAGGAGCACGATCGCGAGGATGCCGCGACCGATCCGGCGTTTCTCGCCGGCGAGCACACGGTGGTACTCAACCTCGGGGAATGATGTTCGCGCGCTGGTTCATGATGGTGGTTCCTTTCGTATCGATGGAGGAGTGAAGCAGCGGGGCCACGGTGGTTCAGGTGCCGACGCCGTCGAGCAACCAATGGAACTTCAGACGGAGCGCGCGTTCGGTGGCGGCGAACCCCGCCCGAGGCCCAGTGCGATGTTGAGCCAGAGCGGTAGACGCAGCGGAGACTCGAAGTGCCCGAGATGCTCCGCGACCGGCGGAATTTGAGAGAGGGCTCCAGCAGCTCCAACCCGTTCACGCCCACGCCGATGACCAGCATGACGACCGCGATCGCACCCACCCACCGGCCGAGCACTGGATGATCTCGATCGAATCGCATCCTCCGGCCGATCGCCGTTCTCGGGTGCGGGGTCAGCTGACGGGCGTCGCCAGTGTCCGGCAGAAAGTGAGCACTCTGAAGCCCGGCTGAGCTGAGAGCCACGACGATCACGCCGCCTTCAACGGGCATGGCGGTCGGCAGGGGCGACTCGGCATGGTGACGCCCGTCAAGGTACATATGCACCATGCCGAAATCTCCGGCCTGCTTCCCGGACAGGCGGACATCCACGTCGTAGTCGGCTCGGCTGCCGTCGGTGCGGACGAGTGAGAGCGAGAAGAGTTTCCGCCCGAAAGCAACTGCCACCAGCGGAACGGCTCGAGCAGGCGCCCGTTACCGGCACGCATGCGCGCCGCGCGCTTTCGGCGCTGATATTCGCTCAGCATTTCGACACGCTCCCTCTGAGTCAGAACGGTGACCAATACGCTGTACTGGTCAAGTTCGTCGAGGGTAACACATTCCAATACGGCGTATTGGAGGCCGTGCCAGGGTCGGTTCAGTCGACGAGCGCGAGAGGCCCGCCGCGCGGGCGGCGCCGGACCCGGCGGCGACGAGCGGCGCTGCCGAACCCGACGTTGGTCAGGCAAGTGGCCCCAGTTGCCTGACCAACGTCGGGTTCGGCACCTCGGAGCCCGCGATAGCGTGGGATCCCACCACCATCGGCGGCACCGCGCCACGCGCCACGCGCCAGCAGCGCAGCGTCAGGAAGGAACCTCCCGATGTCTTCTGGGCCCAGCATCCCCACCTCCCGCGAGACCACCGCCCTGCTCCACGACGGCAGCACCCTCACGGTCGAGATCACCGGGACGGGTCCCGCGGTCCTGCTCCCCGTCAACCCCGTCCCCGCCACGGGAGCCCCGCTGACGAGCTCCGGAAGTGGGGCGTCGACCCTGCCCTCGGTCGGACCCTGATCGACGCACTCTCCCCACGTTCCGCGTGGTCGCCGCCGACTACGAGGGCCACCGCCTGGCCCACCCGGCCGCGGACACGCTCACCCCGGAGAACGTCGTGGCGGACCTGCTCGCGATCGCCGACGCCGCGGGCGCCGACACCTTCGCGTACTACGGCTACTCGTGGCTCGCGATGAGCGGCCTCCAGGTCGCGCTGCGCACGCCGCGCCTGAGCGCGCTGGTCATGGGCGGGTTCCCGCCGCTCGGCGGCCCGTACGCCGGGATGCTCCAGGTCACGCGCGCGACGCACGACAAGACGTCCGCGTCCCACGCCGCACCAACAGCCGCCCGACGGCGCAGCGCGAGGCGAGCGACGTCGTCGGGCAGGAGGCGCGTCCGCAGGAGACGGATACCGCCCCGAAGTGGCGAGCGACGCGGCGACCCCGCACCCGAGGACTTCGACTGGGAGAGCTTCGACATGACGCTCGGCGAGGAGCAGACGCGCCAGTTCGTGACGCTCTACGGGGCCCTCGAGGGCTTCGACGACCGGGTCGCGCTGGACCAGGTGACGTGCCCGCGCATCGCGTTCGCGGGGACGGCGGACGAGATCACCTACGGCGAGTCGTGGGGCGGGGTGCACGTGAGCATCGGTGGCGCGCTCGCGGCGCACGCCGACGAGCTGCGTGCAGCGGGCTGGGACGTGCGGCTGCTCGACGGGCTGGACCACACCCAGGCCATGCAGCCGGACGCCGCACTGCCGGTGCTGGGACCGTGGCTGGCCTCCACACTCGCCGAGCATTGAGCCGTGGCCCTGCATCTCTCGATCCAGGGCCACGGCTCACTCTCGGCGTCAGGCAGCAGGTCAGTAGACCGTGAGGCCCTTCGCACGGAACTGGTCACGCACGCGCTCGACGAGCTCGTGGTCGGGAGCCGGGGTGTCGGTGAGCTCGTACTCGCGCCCGAGCGTCTCCCACTTGTCCCGGCCCATCTGGTGGAAGGGCAGAACCTCGACGCGCGTGACCGTGCCGGGCCGGATCTCGTTGAGCGACGCGGCGTAGTCCGCGACGACGTCGACGTGCTCGGCCTGGTCGGTCAGCCCGGGGACCAGCACGTACCGGACCCAGACCTCGACCGGGTGCTCGGCCGTGACGCCGCCGGGCAGGCCTGACTCGGCCAGCCGCCGACCGAACGCGAGGGTCGGTTCGAGGGCGCGTCCCGTGACCTTCTCGTAGGTCTCGGGATCGCCCGACTTGACGTCGAGGAGCACCAGGTCAGTGTCCCCGAGCATCTCGTCGCTGAGGTTCGCCCCGAGGAAGCCCGAGGTGTCGAGCGTGGTGTGCACGCCCATCTCCTTGGCGCCCGCCAGGATGCGCGCAGCGAACGCGGGCTGCATGAGCACCTCGCCACCTGACAACGTCAACCCGCCCTGGGTGGCACGGAAGATCGGCAGGTACCGCTTGACCCGGGCCAGCAGCTCGACGGCCGTGACCGGCTCGCCGTCCTTCATCTGCAGGGTGTCGGGGTTGTGGCAGTACAGGCACCGCAGCGGGCACCCGTTGAGGAAGACCGTCAGGCGCGTGCCCGGCCCGTCCACCGCGGTCACGAGCTCCCATGAGTGGACCGAACCGAGCTCACCGTTGCGCATCATGGCGAGCTTGTCGGGCCGTTCGAGGTCGTCCGCCGTCGAGATGCCGGAGAGCCCGGCCCCAGTCCGGCGGCGGGGGCCTCCGGTGCGTCCAGGTCACTGTCGTGCCCCAGGGCGTCACCGGAGGTCCGCCACGGCAGCGGAGCCGAGGCAACCCGTCGACCCGTAGCGGGCGGCGGCACGCGTAGGTACCTGGCGGCTGCGGGCGTCGAGAGAGTCGTCATGATGGGTTCCGCCGATCTGCGCTCAGAGAGCGCCGTGGAAGGTCCGCGAGAGGACGTCGAGCTGCTGCTCGCGGGTGAGCCGCACGAAGTTCACGGCGTACCCGGAGACACGGATCGTGAGCTGAGGGTAGTTCTCGGGGTGCTCCATGGCGTCCTCGAGAGTCTCCTTCACCAGCACGTTGACGTTCATGTGGTAGCCGTCGCCACCGACCGACGCGTCGAGCAGACCCGCGAGGTTCGCGACCTGCTCCTCCCGGTGCGGCCCAGGCCGCTCGGGACGACCGTGTTGGTCAGCGAGATGCCGTCCTGCGCCTCGTCGTAGGGCAGCTTGGCCACGGAGAGCGCCGAGGCGAGCATGCCGTGCGTGTCGCGGCCGTTCATCGGGTTGGCCCCAGGGGAGAACGGCTCGCCCGCACGACGACCGTCGGGCGTGTTGCCCGTGGCCTTGCCGTAGACGACGTTCGACGTGATGGTCAGGACCGACTGCGTGGGCAACGCGTCCCGGTACATCGTGTGCGAGCGGATCTTCGCCATGAACGACTCGACGAGCTCGACCGCGATCGCGTCGACCCGGTCGTCGTCGTTGCCGAAGGCCGGGTATTCGCCCTCGGTCACGTAGTCCACGACGATGCCACGCTCGTCGAACACGGGCGTGACCTTCGCGTACTTGATGGCCGACAGCGAGTCCGCCGCGACCGCGAGACCCGCGATGCCGCACGCCATGGTGCGCAGCACGTCCTTGTCGTGCAGGGCCATCTCGAGGCGCTCGTACGCGTACTTGTCGTGCGACCAGTGGATGCAGTTGAGCGCCTCGACGTACGTCTCGGCGAGCCAGTCCATGGTCTTGTCGAAGCGTCCCCGGACGTCGTCGTAGTCAAGGAGCTGCCCCTCGGGCACGGGGCCTCGACCGGCGAGACCTGCTTGCCCGTGACCTCGTCCCTGCCGCCGTTGATCGCGTACAGGAGCGTCTTGGCCAGGTTCACGCGGGCCCCGAAGAACTGCATCTGCTTGCCGACGGCCATGGGCGAGACGCAGCAGGCGATCGCGGCGTCGTCCCCACGCGGAGCGGATCTGGTCGTCCGACTCGTACTGGACGGCCGAGGTGTCGATCGACACCTTGGCGCAGAAGTCCTTGAACCCTGCGGCAGGCGGGGCTCCAGAAGACCGTCATGTTGGGCTCAGGGGCCGGGCCCAGGTTGTAGAGCGTCTGCAGGAAGCGGAACGAGTTCTTGGTGACGAGCGGCCGACCGTCGTCGCCCATGCCGCCGATGGTCTCGGTGACCCACGTCGGGTCGCCCGAGAACAGCGAGTCGTACTCGGGGTGCGCAGGAAGCGCACGATCCGCAGCTTGATGACGAAGTCGTCGATGATCTCCTGCGCCTGCTCCTCGGTGACGACACCGTTGGCCAGGTCCCGCTCGAGGTAGACGTCGAGGAAGGTCGAGGTGCGGCCCAGCGACATCGCGGCACCGTTCTGCTCCTTGACCGCGGCGAGGTAGCCGAAGTAGAGCCACTGCACGGCCTCGCGAGCGGTGCCGGCCGCCCCGAGATGTCGTAGCCGTAGGAGGCGGCCATCTGCTTGAGCTCGCCGAGCGCACGGATCTGCTCGGCGTGCTCCTCGCGCTCGCGCACGATCTTCTCGCTGAACGGCTGGGTGTCCAGGTCCAGCTTGTCGAGCTTCTTGGCCGCGATCAGCTGGTCGACGCCGTAGAGCGCGACGCGGCGGTAGTCACCGATGATGCGGCCGCGGCCGTAGGCGTCGGGCAGGCCCGTGATGATGTGCGAGCTGCGGGCGGCGCGGACGTTGGGTGAGTAGACGTCGAAGACACCCTGGTTGTGGGTCTTGCGGTACTCGCTGAAGACCTTCTTGAGCTCCTGGTCGACCGGGTAGCCGTAGGTCTCCAGGGCGCCCTCGACCATGCGCCATCCGCCGTTGGGCATGATCGCGCGCTTGAGCGGGGCGTCGGTCTGCAGGCCGACGATGACCTCGGCGTCCTTGTCGATGTACCCGGGTGCGTGAGCCGTGATGCCCGCGGGCGTGTGCGGGTCGACGTCGTAGATGCCCTTCTCGCGCTCGGCGGGAACATCTCGGAGAGCTTGGCCCAGATCCCGGTGGTGCGCTCCGTGGGCCCGGCGAGGAAGGAGTCGTCACCCTCGTACGGGGTGTAGTTGCGCTGGATGAAGTCGCGCACGTCGACCGAGTCGTGCCACGGACCCACGGTGAAACCGGCCCAGGCGGGAACGGTCGCGTCGTCCTGGCCGTGGGTGCTGCGAGCTTCGGAAATGCTGGTCATATCACTCTCCTCGACGTCCCCTCCGCACAGCCTGCGCGGCGGGGTAAAGACCTAGGCTGACGCGGTACTCCGCGCCGTCCTGCCGTTCTCCTTCGCCTCTTCAGGCTACGACCCGGGAAGGGTCTCGGCGTGGTCAAGTCGCTGTCACCTGGCTCACAGGACGCGGCAACCACGAGCGGTCCACACCGGGAGGAATGGCTAAATAGCAACGTTTCCCAGGGTCGCGATGCCTCTCAAAGACCGTTCCGGGTCGCTTGTGACAGTCTTCACATGACCTGGGCTTGATCGTTCGAAAGGTGCCTCCTCGGGACCAAAGACCCTTGCGGACCGCGTCCGGTGCGACCCTCGGGACGCACCACGGGACGACGCGAGCCCACGCGGGTGCGCGACGCCGTCGGGCACCCTGCGTGCGCATGGTGCCGCAAGCGTGTGAGACTGCCTCGATGCGAACCATGGGAGTCGAGGAGGAGTTCCTCCTGATCGGGCCGGACGGTGTCCCCACCGCCGTCGCGGCCGAGGTGATCGATGCGGCGAGCGCCGCAGAGCCCGTCGAGGGCGGGCTCGGAGCGTCCGGGGGTCGGGCGGAACCGGTGCGCCGGGCGGCGAGCTCGAGCTCGAGCTCATGGAGGAGCAGCTGGAGACCGGCACGCATCCGTGCGCCGACCTCGAGGACCTCGCCCGGGAGATCCGTGAAGGACGCGTCCGGGCCAACAAGGCCGCCGAGCAGCGGGACGCCCGGATCGTCGCGCTCGGCACCTCCCTGTTCCCGTCTCACCGACGACGGTCGGCAGGCTCCGCTACCTCGAGGCGCGCGCGGCCTTCGGCCTCACGGCCCGCGAGCAGCTCACGGGTGGCTGCCATGTCCACGTCGCGGTCTCGTCCGACGCCGAGGGCGTCGCGGTCCTGGACCGGATCGGGCCGTGGCTCGCCCCTGCTCGCGCTGAGCGCCAACTCGCCCTACTGGCAGGGAGAGGACAGCGGCTACGCGAGCTTCCGGTCGCAGGTGTGGTCCCGGTGGCCGACGGCGGGCCCCGCCCCTCGTTCGGCACGCCCGAGGCGTACCGCGCCACGGTCGACGCGCTCGTGGGCACGGGGACGATCCTCGACACCGCGATGATCTACTTCGACGCCCGCCTCTCCGAGTCCTACCCGACCGTCGAGATCCGCGTCGCGGACGTGTGCCTGGACGCGGACTCCGCGACCCTGCTCGCGGCACTGGCCCGCGGGCTCGTGGAGACCGCAGCGCGCGAGGCCACCGACGGACACGTCGCACCGATGTTGCACCCGAGCTCCTGCGCACCGCGTCGTGGCGGGCCGGGCGCTCGGGCATCAGCCGCGACCTGGTCTCGCCGCTCACGTGGAAGCCCGCCACGGCCCACGACGTCGTCGGCCAGCTCGTCGCGCACGTGCGCGAGGCGCTCGTCGACGCGGGCGACCTGGACGCCGTGACCGAGCTGCTGGGGCGCCTGTGGTCGAACGGCGGGGGCGCGGAGCGTCAGCGGGCGTGGTTCGCCGGGTCGGGCGACCTGCGGGCCGTGATCGAGCGGGCCGCGGAGGCGACGCTGGCCTGAGGCGGCCTGGGCCGCGCGCGCTCCGTGCGCACCACGACCCGGACAGCAGGAGGGGCGCGGACCAGGCCGGTCCGCGCCCTCCTGCTGTCCCTGAGCGGTCAGAGCAGCGCGAGCGCCATCAGCGCGTCGCGCGTGACGTCCTGCGCCGTCAGTCGGTGCGTCGACTTCACCTGGTCGATCGTCATGTGGTCGAGGAACACGGTCGGCAGGCCGAGCGGGACGACGGGAACGGTCACGCCGGCCTCGACCGCCCGCTGGCCCAGGAGCGAGCCCACACCACAGTCGGCGACGCCGTCCTCGATCGTGACCACGAGGTCGTGCTCGCCCACGAGCTTCACGAGCGCCGAGGGCAGGGCAGGACCCAGGTCGGGGACGCGACCGTGACGTCCACGCCGTGGGCCGCGAGCGCCTCGCCCGCCGCCAGGGCGGTGCCCGTCATGGAGCCGACGCCCACGAGGAGCACCTTGCGGGTCTGGGCGCGCGTCGCGCCCTTCTTCGCGGGCACGGCGTCGTAGCGCCCGACGACGTCCACGCCGTCGAGCGACTCGAGCGCCGGGATGGGGTCGACGACCGCGCCCTTGGGGTACCGGACCACCGAGGGGCGTCGTCGATGTCGACCGCGTGGCGCAGGGCGTCGCGCAGCGTCGCCTCGTCGCGCGGAGCCGCCAGGTGCAGGCCCGGCACGATGCGCAGCATCGCCATGTCCCACATGCCGTTGTGGCTCGCCCCGTCCTCGCCCGTGATGCCCGCGCGGTCGAGGACGAACGTGACCCGGCCTTGTGCAGGGCCACGTCCATGAGGACCTGGTCGAACGCGCGGTTGAGGAAGGTCGCGTAGACCGCGACGACCGGGTGCAGTCCGGCGAACGCCATGCCGGCGGCGGACGTCGCGGCGTGCTGCTCGGCGATGCCGACGTCGAAGGTCCGCTCGGGGAACGCCTCGGCGAAGGGCGCGAGGCCCACGGGGTGCAGCATGGCAGCGGTGATCGCGACGACGTCGGGGCGTCTGCGCCCGATCCTGACGATCTCGTCGGCGAACACCGAGGTCCAGCCGAAGCGCGAGGGCGCCACGGGCAGCCCTGTCTCCGGGTGGATCTGTCCCACCGCGTGGAAGCGGTCGGCGACGTCCTGCTCGGCCGGGGTGTAGCCGCGGCCTTTCTCGGTGATGACGTGCACGATCACGGGCGCCCCGTAGGAGCGGGCCCGGACGAACGCGTGCTCGAGCGCCTCGATGTCGTGGCCGTCGATCGGCCCGACGTACTTGATGCCCAGGTCCTCGAACATGCCCTGGGGCGCGACGACGTCCTTGAGGCCCTTCTTGAGCCCGTGCAGCCACTCGTACGCGAAGCGTCCGGGGCGCCGGACCGGGAGAGCGTGCGCTTGCCCCAGTCGAGGAAGTTCTCGTAGCCGCGCGTGGTCCGCAGCGTCGAGAGGTGGTGCGCCATGCCGCCGATGGTCGGCGAGTAGGAGCGGCCGTTGTCGTTGACGACGATTACGAGGCGCCGGTCCTGGCTCTCGGCGATGTTGTTGAGCGCCTCCCAGGCCATGCCGCCCGTGAGCGCTCCGTCGCCGATGACCGAGACGACGTGCCTGTCCCGCAGGCCGCGCACGACGTTGGCCTTGGCGATCCCGTCGCCCCAGCTCAGCGCGGTCGACGCGTGGGAGTTCTCGACGATGTCGTGGGGCGACTCGGCGCGGCTCGGGTACCCGGACATGCCGTCGCGCTTGCGCAGCGCGGAGAAGTCCTGGCGGCCCGTGAGGAGCTTGTGGACGTAGGCCTGGTGGCCCGTGTCGAACACGAACGAGTCCTTGGGCGAGTCGAAGACCCGGTGCATGGCGAGCGTGAGCTCGACCACGCCGAGGTTCGGCCCCAGGTGCCCACCCGTGCGCGAGACGGCAGCGACGAGGAACTCGCGGATCTCCGCGGCAAGGGACTCCATCTGCTGGGGTCAGGCGCCGGAGGTCCTCCGGTGACGTGATACTGCTCAACAGGGTCATTACCGCTCCGTTCCACCTGCCAGTCGACTAGCCCGACAACTCTAGGCCGTCCGGGCGGGTGCTCGCGCCCGGAAAGGCCCGATCACGACCTCTGCACCCCTGCACACCCGATCCGCGTCCGCCTCCGTAGACTGGCGGGTGCGCTTCCTGCCGGGCCAGCAGCCCACCACCGACCTGACCTACGGCGATGTCTTCCTCGTCCCGTCCCGCTCCGAGATCACCTCTCGCTTCGACGTGGACCTCTCGTCCGACGACGGGACCGGCACCACCATCCCGCTCGTCGTGGCGAACATGACGGCGGTCGCAGGCCGCCGCATGGCGGAGACCGTCGCGCGCCGCGGTGGGCTCGTCGTGATCCCGCAGGATGTGCCGACCGACGTGGTCGCGAACGTGATCGCCGACGTCAAGAGCAAGGACGCGGTCATCGAGACCCCGTCGTCGTCTCCCCAGCGACACGGTGCACACTGCCCTGACTCTCATCGGCAAGCGGTCGCACGGCGCCGCGGTCGTCGTCGACGGTGACCGGCCGGTCGGTGTCATCACCGAGGCCGACTGCCTGGGAGTGGACCGCTTCACGCAGGTCCAGCAGGTCATGTCG
The DNA here is from genome assembly GCA_038070415.1 of Oerskovia sp. M15. Taxonomy (GTDB): domain Bacteria; phylum Actinomycetota; class Actinomycetes; order Actinomycetales; family Cellulomonadaceae; genus Oerskovia. The sequence continues at coordinate 3,652,518 of JAMYWF010000001.1, read as the reverse complement.
GCGCAGCCTCAGGTCGTGGACGCGGCGGTCGTGACGGGCGCCGGGGCCTCCAGGCCGCCTTCGACGAGCTGCACCGGTCCCGCCGGAAGGTCGCACCGGTCGTGCGCGACGGGCGCCTGGTGGGCGTCCTGACGCGCCGCGGCGCCCTGCGCTCGAGCGTCTACTCCCCGCCCTCGACGACGCAGGTCGGCTGCGTATCGCCGCGGCCGTCGGGATCAACGGCGACGTCAAGTCCAAGGCTGCCGAGCTCCTGGCCGCAGGCGTCGACGTCCTCGTGGTCGACACGGCCCACGGCCATCAGGTCAAGATGCTCCAGGCCCTCGAGGCCGTGCAGTCCTTGACCCCGGGTCCCGATCGTCGCGGGCAACGTCGTGACGGCCGAGGGCGTGCGCGACCTCGTGGCCGCGGGCGCGGACATCGTCAAGGTCGGGGTCGGGCCGGGCGCCATGTGCACCACGCGCATGATGACCGCCGTGGGGCGTCCGCAGTTCTCGGCCGTCCTCGAGTGCGCGGCCGCAGCCCGCGAGCTGGGCAAGCACGTGTGGGCCGACGGCGGGTGCGGCACCCGCGCGACGTCGCCCTGGCCCTCGCGGCGGCGCATCCCAGGTCATGATCGGCTCGTGGTTCGCCGGGACGCACGAGTCCCCGGGCGACCTGCACGACGACGGCACGGGACGCCTCTACAAGGAGTCCTTCGGCATGGCCTCGGCCCGTGCGGTGGCAGCGCGTGCCGCGGGCGGCTCCCCGTTCGAGCAGGCCCGCAAGGGGCTCTACGAGGAGGGCATCTCGTCCTCGCGCATGTACCTCGACCCGGCCCGCCCGGGCGTCGAGGACCTGATCGACGAGATCGCCGCGGGTCTGCGGAGCTCGTGCACCTACGCGGGGCTTCCTCGCTCACCGAGTTCGCCGAGCGAGCCGTGGTCGGCATCCAGTCGGCCGCCGGGTACGAGGAGGGCGCCCGCTGCCCGCGGGCTGGTGACGGTACCGCCCTCCGCGAGCTCGGCCCGCGCCCAGCTCGCGGCCCTTGCTCACGACGGCTCACCCTGGCCGCGCCCGTGGCGCTACGCGATCGGCGCGCTCGACGAGTCGCGCGTGCGCCCGGCCGCGGTCCTGGTCCTGTTCGGGGTGCTCGACGACGTCCTGGCCGCTCGTGACCAGTCCGGCCCAGACGCAGCACCCTCCCGGTCGCCGCCGACCTCGACGTGCTGCTGCTCGCTCGTGCCTCGACGCTCAGCCACCACCCGGGCCAGGTCTCGTTCCCCGGGGTCGGCTCGACGACTCGGACACGGACCTGGTCGACGCGGCGCTCCGCGAAGCCGTCGAGGAGACGGGACTGGACCGCGACGGCGTCGAGGTCCTGGGCGCGCTGTCCCCGCTCCCCTGCCCGTGAGCAACCACCTCGTGACGCCCGTGCTCGGGTGGTGGGCGCGGCCCACGCCGGTCGCTGTGGTCGACGTGGCCGAGTCGGCGCACGTCTTCCGTGTGCCCGTCGCGGACCTGACGGACCCCGCGAACCGGCGCACCGCCGTCGTGCGACGGGGCGCCGCTCCCACAAGAGCCCCGCGTTCCTCGTGACCGCCGAGGGGCACGAGCACCTCGTGGGGGTTCACGGGCGCGATCCTCGACGCCCTGCTCGACCGCCTCGGCTGGGCAGAGCCGTGGGACGCCGCCCGGACGGTCGAGGTCCCGGTCTAGTCGCGCTCCGGCCCGCAGCAGAGGTCGACGTCACGGTCGACCTCGTACGCGCTCTCCAGTCCTCGACGGACCGTCTACAGGCCTACCGCCGCGCGGATCCCTCGGGCGCACCTCGAGATGCTGCTCGTTGTCGGTACAGCGCGCCGATGAGCGACAACGAGCAGCATCTCGGGAACGCACGAGCTCGGCTGCCTGACCGCACGCCCGCACCCGGCACGCTCCGCCGGCACGTTCGCCCAGCGGGCGCTCGAGTCCGGACCGGGCTCTTGCGCGGCCGGGCCTCTGCACGCACGACGACGGGCGCCCCACCTCGAGAGGTGGGACGCCCCGTCGTCGCGCGGTCCGCACGGGGCGGGCGCCGTCGGGCATCCGGGAAGCCACTCGGGCCCGACGACGCCCCCGCGGCGGACGTCCGTCAGTCGTTGACGAGCGAGCGCAGCACGTACTGCAGGATGCCGCCGTTGCGGTAGTAGTCGGCCTCTCCGGGGTGTCGATGCGCACGACGGCGTCGAACTCGACCGACGTGCCGTCGGTCCTGGTCGCGGTGACCTTGACCGTGGAGGGCGTGGTGCCCTCGTTGAGCGCGGTGACGCCCGAGACGTCGAACGTCTCGGTGCCGTCCAGGCCCAGCGAGCCTGCGGACTCCCCGACGGGGAACTGCAGCGGCAGGACGCCCATGCCGATGAGGTTGGAGCGGTGGATGCGCTCGAAGCTCTCGGTGATGACGGCCTTGACGCCCAGGAGCGCGGTGCCCTTGGCAGCCCAGTCACGCGACGAGCCGGAGCCGTACTCCTTGCCACCGAGGATGACCAGCGGCGTGCCGGCTGCGGCGTAGTCCTGCGCGGCGTCGTAGATCGTGTCCTGAGCGTTCTTCACGAAGTTGAACGTGAAGCCGCCCTCGACGTTCTCGAGGAGCTGGTTGCGCAGTCGGATGTTCGCGAACGTGCCGCGGATCATGACCTCGTGGTTCCGCGGCGCGAGCCGTAGGAGTTGAAGTCACGACGCTCGACGCCGTGCTCGGCCAGGTACGCACCGGCCGGCGAGTCCGCCTTGATGGACCCGGCAGGGCTGATGTGGTCGGTCGTGACCGAGTCGCCCAGCTTCGCCAGCACGCGCGCGCCGGAGATGTCGACGACCGGGGACGGCTGGGCCGACATGCCCTCGAAGTACGGGGCTTGCGCACATAGGTGGACTGCTCGTCCCACTCGAAGGTGTTGCCCTCCGGAGTGGACAGGGCGCGCCAGCGCTCGTCGCCCGTGAAGACGTCCGCGTAGTCCTTGGTGAACATCGCGCGGTCGATCGAGGAGTCGATCGTCGCCTGGACCTCTTCCGGCGTGGGCCAGATGTCCCGGAGGAAGATCGGCGAGCCGTCCTCGTTGCGCCCCAGCGGGTCGTGCTCGAAGTCGAACTCCATGGTGCCCGCGAGGGCGTACGCGATGACCAGCGGCGGGGAGGCCAGGTAGTTCATCTTCACGTCGGGGTTGATGCGACCCTCGAAGTTGCGGTTGCCGAGAGCACCGAGACGACGGCGAGGTCGTGCTCGTTGACGGCCTCGGAGATCTTCTCGTCGAGCGGGCCCGAGTTACCGATGCAGGTGGCGCAGCCGTAGCCGACGAGGTGGAAGCCGAGCTTCTCGAGGTAGGGCCACATGCGGCCTTCTCGTAGTAGTTCGTGACGACCTGCGAGCCCGGGGCCATCGAGGTCTTGACCCACGGCTTGGCCTCCAGGCCCTTCTCGACGGCCTTCTTCGCGAGGAGCGCGGCGGCGAGCATGACCGACGGGTTCGAGGTGTTGGTGCACGACGTGATCGAGGCGATCGCGACCGCGCCGTGGAACAGGTCGAACGTCCGGCCCTGGGTGTCCGTCATCTCGACGGTGCGACGACCGTTGGCGTGGATCGCAGGCGAGTCGGAGGCCGGGAAGGACTCCTTCTCCGCCTCGTCGACGACGTCGATGACCTCGGGTGCGTAGGTCGGCAGGTCGCGGGCGAAGGCCGACTTGGCGTTCGTCAGCTCGATGCGGTCCTGCGGGCGCTTGGGTCCGGCGATCGAGGGACGACCGTCGAGAGGTCCAGCTCGAGGTACTCGGAGAAGACGGGCTCGACGTAGCTCGGGTCGGTCGGGTCGAGCCAGAGTCCCTGCTCCTGGGCGTACGCCTCGACGAGCGCGAGCTGCTCCTCGCTGCGGCCGGTCAGGCGCAGGTAGTCGACCGTGACCGAGTCGATCGGGAAGATCGCGGCGGTCGAGCCGAACTCGGGGCTCATGTTGCCGATCGTGGCGCGGTTCGCCAGCGGCACGGCCGCGACGCCTGCCCCGTAGAACTCGACGAACTTGCCGACGACCCCGTGCTGGCGCAGCATCTGCGTGATCGTCAGGACGACGTCGGTCGCGGTCACGCCCGAGGGATCTGGCCGCTGAGCTTGAAGCCGACGACGCGCGGGATGAGCATCGAGACGGGCTGACCGAGCATGGCCGCCTCGGCCTCGATGCCGCCGACGCCCCAGCCGAGCACGCCCAGGCCGTTGACCATGGTCGTGTGCGAGTCGGTGCCGACGCAGGTGTCGGGGTACGCACGGAGCACGCCGCCCACCTCCCGCGTCATGATGGTGCGCGCCAGGTACTCGATGTTGACCTGGTGCACGATGCCCGTGCCCGGGGACGACCTTGAAGTCGTCGAACGCCGTCTGGCCCCAGCGCAGGAACTGGTAGCGCTCGTGGTTGCGCTCGTACTCGAACTCGACGTTGCGCTCGAACGCGTCGCGGCGGCGGCGACGTCGATCTGCACGGAGTGGTCGATGACCATCTCGGCCGGAGCCAGCGGGTTGATGCGGGACGGGTCGCCCCGAGGTCCGCGACGGCCTCACGCATGGTGGCGAGGTCCACGATGCAGGGGACGCCGGTGAAGTCCTGCATGATGACGCGGCCCGGGTGAACTGGATCTCCGTGGCGGCTGCGCGTCCGGGTCCCAGGCGGCGATGGCACGCACGTGGTCGGCGGTGATGTTCGCGCCGTCCTCGGTGCGCAGGAGGTTCTCGGCGAGAATCTTCAAGCTGTACGGGAGGCGGCTGGCGCCCTCGACCGCGGAGAGACGGAAGATCTCGTACGAGTTCTCACCGACCTCCAGTGTTCCCTTCGACCCGAACGTGTCGACGCTGCTCACGGTTGCTCCTTCTACCTGGCGAGGGTGGTGACGGCCACCGCGCCTGGGGCACCGCGCGGGCTCTGGGGCCCACGTCGCACGCCCGACGTGGCAGGTCGTCGGATGACGATCAAGATGGTTCTGGGGGCTTTGCCCAGCGTACGCCGGGCCGGGCGACGCACCGAAATGCCGCCGACACACAGCATACCGCATTTATCTTGACGTCAAGATATTCACGAACGTCCGCGGCGGAGGAGCCAGGGCACCAGGACCCGGTACACGACCTCGATCGCGACCCAGCCCGCGACCACGGCGACCGCGACGACCCAGGCCTCCTGCGCCGTCGGGACCTGGAGCGCGAAGAAGTCGCGGACCCACGGGATCGCGACGGCCAGCACGGCGCCCCGGCCATGGTCGCGATCAGCGCGACCTTCCAGCCGTTGAGCGGTCGCGCCTGGATGCCCACGATCCACAGCGAGACCCCGATGAGCACGAGCGTCGAGGCGGAACGGGCGTCCGCCGTCCCGACCTGGGGCCGCAGGTAGCCGTACACGACCAGGACGACCGCGCCGATCACCACGCCGCCGGGATCGCGAAGGTCAGCACCCGCCGCAGGAAGCCCGCGAGGTACCGCCGGTTGTTGGGCGGCAGCGCGAGGAAGAACGCCGGGATGCCGATCGTGAGCGACCCCGCGAGCGTCATGTGGCGCGGCAGGAACGGGTACGGCCACACGAGCAGCACCACGGCCACCGCGAGGATCGCCGCGTACATGGTCTTGGCGAGGAACAGGCTCGCCACGCGCTCCATGTTGGCCATGACCCGGCGCCCCTGCCCCAGCACGCCGGGGAGCGTGGAGAACCGGCCGTCGACCAGGACGACGCGCGCCACCGCCTTGGTCGCCGGTGCGCCATTGCCCATCGCGATCCCGAGGTCCGCGTCCTTGAGCGCGAGGGCGTCGTTGACGCCGTCGCCCGTCATGCCGACCACGTGGCCGCGTGACTGGAGCGCGTGCACGATCGCGCGCTTCTGCTCGGGCGTCACGCGCCCGTACACGTCGTGGGTGTCGACGACCTCGGCGAGCTCGGCAGGGTCCTCGGGCAGCTCTCGCGCGTCGAAGCCCTCGACCCGTACGCCCTCGCCGTGCAGGCCCACCGTCGTGGCGATGGCCGCGACCGTGTCGGGTTGTCGCCCGAGATGACCTTCGCCCGGACGCCCTGGCGGCGGAAGTACTCGAGGGTCTGGGCCGCGTCGGGGCGGATGCGCTCCCCAGCACCGCCAGCAGCGCCGGGGCGAGGTCGTCGGGGAGGAGCCCTCCGCGGTCGGAAGCCCGCCCGGCGCGTGGGCGAGCAGGACCACGCGCGAGCCCGTGTCCGCGGCGCGGCGCACCTCCGCGAGCGCGTCGACCGCAGGCCCGTCCGAGCGCCCGGCGAGCAGGATCTCCGGAGCACCCAGCACGTAGGATCCCGCGTCGGTGCGCAGCGCGCTCCACTTGCGCGCCGAGGAGAACGGGACGGACTCGCGCACGGCCGCGACCTCGACGCCGGCGAGCCCCTCCGCGAGGGCCTTGGACGTGGCGTTGCCCTCGGTGTCCGCGGCGATGGCCGCGAGCGCCTCGCGCGCCCGGGGCCGCCCCAGGGTGCGCAGCGTGGTGAGGGCGACGTGGCCGTCGGTGATGGTCCCGGTCTTGTCGAGGCACAGCACGTCGACGCGCGCGAGGATCTCGACCGCGGGCAGCTCCTGGACCAGGACCTTCTGGCGCGCGAGGAGCATGGCCGCGATCGCGAAGTTCAGGGAGGTCAGCAGGACGAGCCCCTCGGGGATCATCCCGACGACGCCCGCCACGGCCGCCACGACGCCGTCACGCCAGGTCCCGTCGGCGATCGACTCGCGCACCCGCCCGTGTAGTTGAGCTGGCTCCAGAACAGGAGCAGCGAGATGGGCACGATCCCGATCGAGACGACCCTGAGGATCTTGTTGACCCCTCGCGCAGCTCGGAGCGCACGACCGAGAACTTCTTGGCCTCCGCGGTGATGCGCTTGGCATAGCCTTCCTCGCCCACCCGGACCACCCGGCAGGTCGCGTGGCCGGCCACCACGGACGAGCCCGACAGCACCTCGTCTCCGACCGCCTTGAACACCGGGCGCGACTCCCCGTGAGCATGGACTCGTCGACCTCGAGGCCCGTGACCTCCAGCACCTGCGAGTCCGCGGGGACCTGGTCGCCGATGCCGACGAGCAGCAGGTCGTCGAGGACCACGTCGTCGAGCGCGATCTCCGTCTCGGTGCCGTCGCGCACCACGCGCGCGTACGGCGCACTGAGGATCGAGAGCCTGTCGAGGGTGCGCTTGGCGCGGTACTCGGCGACGATCCCGATCCCGGCGTTGATGACCATGACGAACCCGAAGACCGCGTCGGGCCACCGGCCCGTCATGAGCACCAGGGTCACGGCGATCGCGAGGATCAGGTTGAAGAGCGTGAAGACGTTGGAGCGCAGGATCGCGCTCAGGGAGCGCGAAGACTCCTGGGAGGTCCGGTTGGTCCGGCCTGCCTCGACGCGCGCGGCGACCTCCTGGGCGCTGAGCCCGCGCGGTCCGACGGTCACCGTGCCCGACGACGGCGCGTCCGCCGGGCGGTCGGGTCCAGAGGCAGGGACTGGGACCTCGGCAGGGGTGCTCACCCGTCGATTGTGCCCGGCGGTAGCGGTTCTGCCCCGCAAGAGCGTGTCAGAGCCACTTGTGGCGCTTGAAGATCAGGTAGAGCACGAACCCCATGGCGACCATCGCCCCGATCGCCAGCGGGTAGCCGAAGGCCCAGTCGAGCTCCGGCATCCTCGCGAAGTTCATCCCGTAGATCGTGCCCACGAGCGTGGGGCGAACAGGATCGCCGCCCAGGACGAGATCTTCTTGACCTCCTCACCCTGTGCCAGGCTCGTCTCCGAGAGGCGGCGCATCTCTTCGTTCTGGTGCTGGGCCACGAGCGTGGCCTGGACCGTCAGGGCGTTCTGCAGGAGCACCCGGAAGGAGTCCGCCTGCTCGGCGAGGCGCAGCGAGTGGTCGAGCACGTCGCGCAGGTTGCGCTGGAGCTCGATGTCCACGCCGTACTTCTCCGACCCGCGCTCGAGCGCCTGGAGGATGCCGACGACCGGATGCGTGGCCCGCTGGAACGCGATGACCTCGCGCGAGAGCTCGTAGATGCGCCGCGAGACGGCTCGGTCCCCGCTGAAGAGCTGGTCCTCGATCTCGTCGATGTCGTTCTGCAGCCCGGCGACCACCGGGGCGTACTCGTCGACGACCTGGTCGAGGACGGCGTAGAGGATCGCCTCAGGGCCCCGTCGCAGAAGCTCGGGGTGGACTCGAGCCTGCGACGGACGGCCCCACGTGCGGGGACTCCGCATGCCGGACGGTCACGACGAAGTCCGGGCCGACGAAGACGTGCAACTCGCCGAACTCGACCCGTTCCTCGGCGTCGATGTAGCGGGCCGGGCGCAGCACGACGAAGAGGTTGTCGTCGTAGCGTTCCAGCTTGGGGCGCTGATGAGCCGCGATCGCGTCGTCGACCGCGAGGTGGTGCAGCGAGAACTCGTCGGCGACGGCGCGAATCTCCGCCTCGCTCGGCCGGTAGAGGCCGATCCACGCGAGACCGTGGCGCTCGCGCATGGTCTCGAACGTCTCTTCCAGGCTCGACGGGTTGGCCGTGCGCCGCCGTCGACGTAGACCGCGTTGTCGACGATGCCCACGTGCTGATCCTCCTCGGGGTCGCGCCCGGGATGCCGAGCCGCGGCGACCATCATGGCAGGCCACGGTCGGGAGGATGCCCTGGCCGGACGCTAGTCGTCGTCCGGAGCCGCGGCGGACCGTTCGCCCCGAGGGACCGAGCTCCGGGACGGCAGACGTTGTCCGTCGTGGCCGGTAGACGACCTGGGCGTGGAAGACGAAGCGCAGCAGGAAGGCGACGGCGAGGGTGAGCGCCTGCGCGAGGACGGGCGGCATCCCGGTCAGCACGACGAGCCAGTGCAGGAAGGGCAGGCGCACGGCCGCCTCGATCCCGTTGAAGGTGAACGACTGCGCTGCCCGTCGCCAGACGCTGCGCCCTCGTCGCGGAGGTCGTGGAACACGAGGTGCTCGAGCAGCAGGAAGTTCGTCACGATCGTGACCGCGGCCGAGACGACCGCGGCGGGCATGTAGTGGACGCCGAGCTGCTCCAGGCCCCACATGATGAGGAGGTTGAGGACCGCACCGAATCCGCCGACGAGCGCGAACGTCGACATCCGGCCGAAGCGCAGCGCGGTGAGCTGCTGCAGGTAGCGCAGACCGTTGGCGAACGTCGCCTTGGACTCCCCGGCGAACCGCTCCCCGAAGACGAACGGCTCCTCGACGACCTCGACCTTGTTGCGCGCGAGGATCTCCAGCAGGATCTTGAAGCCGCGTGGACGGAGTGCCGCGAGGTCGATCGAGCTCCTCCGCAGCGCGAAGAATCCCGTCATGGGGTCGGTCACGTTGCGCAGCCGCAGAGGGAACATCGACCGGGCCAGCAGCGAGGACGCGGTCGAGACCAGGCGGCGCCAGCGTCCGTCGAGCCCGGCCGCGTCGCCGCCACCGACGTACCGGGAGGCGACGACGACGTCCGCCCCGTGGACGCCGCGGTCTCGAGGAGGACGGGGACCATCTCCGGCGGGTGCTGCAGGTCGCCGTCCATGACGACGACCCACTCGCCACGGGCCTCTCGCAGCCCGTCGACGACGGCGCCGCTCAGCCCTCCGACCGGGTCGTCGCGGTGCAGGAGCCGAACCGGCAGCGTCGAGGTCGAGGCGACACGGCGGACGATCGTCGGCGTGTCGTCGTGAGAGTCGTCGACGAACAGCACCTCGGCATCGATCCCGCCCAGGGAGCGGCGAGCCGCCCACGAGCTCAGCGACGTTCGGCCCCTCGTTGAACGTCGGCACCACCACGGTGACCTGCATGCACCCTCTCCTCCGCAGCGGGCCGGATCCGACCGCCCCGTCGTCCCTTCAGGCCCGACGGGCGGCAGGCGGACGGTCGTCCACCTGCCCGAGCCTCTCACCCGGACCTTGCACCTCCCTGTGCGCGCCCTGACCGATGCCTCAGCGCGTGAGGACCGCGATCGCCTCGACGTGGTGGGTGTGCGGGAACAGGTCGTAGCCCGTCACCGACTCGACCGCGTAGCCGTGCTTCGCGAAGTAGGCGATGTCGCGAGCGAGCGCAGCGGGTCGCACGCGACATAGACGACGCGCGGCGCCTGGAGCGCGGCCACGGCGTCGACGATCTTGCGGCGGCACCGGTTCGCGGTGGGTCGAGGACGACGACGTCGGCCGTCGGTGCGGCGTGGTCCTGGCCGCGAGGACCTTGTCGACCGGACCGTGGTGGAGCTCGACCTGCGGCTTCTCGAAGGCGTTGCGGCGGGCGTCCTTGACGGCGCGCTCGTCACCCTCGATCGCGACGACGCGCCCGGTCTCGCCGACCGCGTCGGCGAGCGGGAGCGTGAAGAGCCCCGCACCCGAGTACAGGTCCACGACGGTCCCTTCGTCGATCGGGCGGCGGCGCAGCACGGCCTCCGCGAGGAGCGCGGGCGCTTCACGGTGCACCTGCCAGAACCCGTCCGCGGCGACACGGTAGGAGTGCTCGGTGCGGCGACCGTCACGGACTCGGTGACGGCGCGGCGGGCGTGCGGGCGTCGGTCGATGTGCCCGGAGTGCCACACCACGCCGTCGACGAGCAGGATGGGGTCGGCGCCGCCGGTCGGGGCGACGAGCTCGAGGCGCGTCCCCGGACGCCAGCGCCGGGTGAAGACCTCCTCGGCCTCGGCGAGCGCCGCGACCTCGGGAGTCGCGAGCGGCATCTCGTCGAGCGCGACGATGTCGTGGGAGCGGAACACCCGCATGCCCGCCCTGCCCTGCGCGTCGGCGACCAGGTCGATCCGGGTGCGGTAGCCGAGACCGCCGCGCTCGTCGTCCCCGGCGCACCCTCGACCTCTACCTGAAGGTCAAGGTCGGCCAGTCGATCGAGCTGCTCCTGCAGGACGGCGGCCTTCCAGCGACGCTGCGCGGGGAGCGAGACGTGCGAGCTCGCCTCCGCCCGCTCCACCGGCGCCGCCGCTGGCCAGGCCGCGGGGACCCGGTCGGCCGAGGGCTCGAGGATCTCGATGGCGTCCGCGCGCCAGAACTTCGCGGTGTCGCCCTCCTCGGTGATCCGGGCCAGCACCCGCTCCCCGGCAGCGCGTGCCGGACGAAGATGACGCGCCCGTCGAGTCGCGCGACGCAGTGGCCGCCGTGCGCGACAGGCCCGACCTCGAGCTCGACCAGAGGTCGAGGCTCGGGGCGGCGGACGTGGGGTTCAAAGTTTCAGACACCCCTAGTATCCCGGACGCCGGAGCCGTTCGTCCCCGGAACGTCCGGGCGACCGACGTGGTGCGGGACACGGCCCTCAGTACCGACGCGTGATGCGCTGCTGAGCGGCGAAGTTCTCCGTCTCCAGCCCGGTCTGACCCTTGGTCGAGGAAAGCTGCCACGGGACCGAGGCGACGACCACGCCGGGAGTGAAGAGCAGCCGCCCCTTGAGGCGCAGGGCGCTCTGGTTGTGCAGCAGGTGCTCCCACCAGTGCCCCACCACGTACTCCGGGATGTACACGACGACGAGGTCGCGAGGGCTCTCGCGGCGGATCGAGCGCACGTACTGGAGGATCGGCCGCGTGATCTCGCGGAACGGGGAGTCGAGGACGCGCAGCGGGACCGGGATGTCCAGCGCTTCCCAGTCGTTCGTGAACGCCGCGACCTCGTCGGGGTCGACCCCGACCGTGACCGCCTCCAGCACCGAGGGGCGCGAGGCCCGGGCGTAGGCGAGCGCACGCATGGTCGGCTTGTGCAGCTTCGAGACGAGGACGAGCGCGTGGACACGGCTCGGCAGCGCCCGCGCGGCCGCCGGGTCGTCGCCCAGCGTGAGCTCTTCGCTCACCGAGTCGTAGTGCTTGCGGATCGCCCGCATGAGCACGAACACGACGCCCATCGCGAGGATGGCGATCCACGCGCCGTGCGTGAACTTGGTGAGGAGCACGATGACCAGGACCGTGCCGGTCATGCCGAACCCGATCGCGTTGACGACGCGAGAACGCTTCATCTTGGCGCGGAACCTCGGGTCCGGGGTGGTGCGCAGCTCGCGGGTCCAGTGCTTGATCATCCCGAGCTGGGACAACGTGAAGGACACGAAGACCCCGACGATGTACAGCTGGATCAACCGGGTGACCTGGGCGTCGAACGCCCAGATCAGGGCGATCGCCGCGACTGCGAGGGTCACGATCCCGTTCGAGAACGCGAGCCGGTCGCCGCGCGTGTGGAGCTGGCGCGGCAGGTAGCCGTCCTTGGCCAGGATCGAGGCGAGGACCGGGAAGCCGTTGAACGCGGTGTTCGCCGCGAAGACCAGGATGAGGCCGGTGACCGCGGCCACCACGTAGAACGCGATCGGGAAGCCCTGGAACACCGACTGGGCGAGCTGGCCGATCACCGGGTCCTGGACGAAGTCCTCCGGCACCGGCTGGCCGTCGATCGTCAGCTGCTCGGACGGGTTCTCGGCGAAGTGCACGCCGGTCTTCTGCGCGAGGAAGAGGATCACCATGATCATGAACGCGGAGATGGTGCCCAGCAGGGCGAGCGTCGTCGCCGCGTTGCGGGACTTGGGCTTCTTGAACGCCGGCACGCCGTTGCTGATCGCCTCGACGCCCGTGAGCGCGGCGCAGCCGGACGCGAAGGCGCGGGCGACGAGGAAGGCGCCCGCGAGGCCGGTCAGCCCCTGGTCGAAATGGTTCTCCGCGACGAGCTCGTAGCTCGCGCTCTCGGCCATGGGCAGCGTGCCCATGGCCGACCGGACGAAGCCCACGACCGCCGTCATCCCGATCGCGAACATGAACAGGTACACCGGGATCGCGAAGAACGAACCGGACTCCTTGACCCCGCGCAGGTTGATGAGCGTGAGGATCACGACCAACCCGATCGCGACGGGCACCTCGTGCCCACGCAGGATCGGGAGCGCGGCCGCCGCGTACTGGGTCCCCGAGGAGATCGAGACCGCGACGGTGAGGATGTAATCGACCATGAGAGCCGAGGCCACCCCGACGCCCGCGGTCGGGCCGAGGTTGACCGTCGCCACCTCGTAGTCCCCGCCGCCCGAAGGGTAGGCGTGGACGTTCTGACGGTAGGACGCGACGACCGTCAGGAGCACGACGACGACGGCCAGCCCCACCCACGGGGAGATCGTCGTGGCCGCCAGGCGGCGATCGAGAGGGTCAGGAGGATCTCGTCGGGAGCGTAGGCGACCGACGAGAGCGCGTCCGAGGCGAAGACCGGGAGCGCGATGCGCTTCGGCAGGAGGGTGTGCCCCAGTTGTCGCTGCGGACCGGACGTCCGAGCAACAGTCGTTTGGCGGCATCAGCGATATCCGACACGTTGGCCCATGCTAGGCCCTCTGGGGTCCGTTGACCCCGGGGCAGGGCGGACGTCCGCGCCCGAGGTCCGGTACGTGCTGCGCACGCCGTCGCGGTAGCGTTTCGCTCGTGCACTTCGTGATCATGGGATGTGGCCGTGTCGGCGCCACCCTCGCCCAGTCTCTCGAGAACCGCGGCCACTCGGTCGCCGTGGTCGACCAGAACCCCGACGCCTTCCGACGGCTGTCCGCGGAGTTCTCCGGCAAGAAGGTGACGGGCCTCGGCTTCGACCGGGACACGCTCGTCCAGGCGGGGATCGAGGACGCCTACGCGTTCGCCGCGGTCTCCGACGGCGACAACTCGAACATCCTCGCGGCCCGCGTGGTCCGCGAGACGTACGGGGTCGACAACGTGGTGGCCCGCATCTACGACCCCACCGCGCGGAGATCTACCAGCGCCTCGGCATCCCGACCGTCGCGACCGTGCGCTGGACCTCGGACCAGGTCCTGCGCCGCATGCTCCCGCTCGGCGCCACCGACGAGTACCGCGACCCTCCGGCCAGGTTCGCCTCGCGCAGACCGACTTCCATCCGGGGTGGGTCGGCCACGCGGTCGGGACCATCGAGGCCGCGACCGGCGCCCGGGTCGCCTTCCTGAGCAGGTTCGGCGAGGGCGTGCTGGCCACCCCAGCGTCGTCCTGCAGGAGAACGACGTGCTGCACGTGCTCATGCGCAGCACGGACGCCCCGCGGTCGAGCGCATCCTCACGCACGCCCCGACCCTCGAGGAGAACTGATGCGCGTCGTCATCGTCGGAGCCGGTTCCGTGGGCCGCTCGATCGCCCGGGAGCTGCTCAGCCACGACCACGAGGTCACGATCATCGACAAGCAGCCCGCCGCGATGCGGGTCGCCCAGGTGGCCGACGCGGACTGGCTCCTGGCGGACGCCTGCGAGCTGTCGACCCTTGCCGAGGCCAAGGTCGACGAGTGCGACGTGATCGTGGCGGCGACCGGGGACGACAAGGTCAACCTCGTGGTCGCGCTGCTCGCGAAGACCGAGTTCGGGGTGCCCCGCACGGTCGCACGGGTCAACAACCCCAAGAACGAGTGGATGTTCGACGAGTCCTGGGGCGTGGACGTCGCCGTGTCGACGCCGCGGATCATGACATCCATGGTCGAGGAGGCCGTCGCCGTCGGCGACCTGGTGCGGATCTTCACGTTCCACCAGTCCGGGGCAGACATCCTCGAGCTGACCCTGCCCCGAACTCCCCGCTCAGCGGGACCCGGGTGGGTCAGGTCCGGTGGCCGCGGGACACGGTGCTCGCCGCGATCGTGCGTGGCACCCAACCGATCACCCCGAGCGTCGACGACACCCTGGAGGCCGGGGACGAGCTGCTCATCGTGACCGGTCGCGACGTAGACGAGGCCGAGCTCCTGCGGGTCCTGGTGGACCCGTCCGCCGAGAACACCGGGGTCGGCACCGTCGACGACATCACGGACGTCCCTCGTCCCGGCTGAGGCCAGGTGCCGTGGCTGAGATCAGGCGCCGTGGCCGGGGTCAGGCCGCCGTGGTCGCGGTGTGCGGACGGCGGACCAGCAGCCAGGTCGCCCACAGCGTCAGGGCCCACAGCGGGATCCCCATGACGAGCCGCGCCGTCCCGAGCCAGGCGACCTCGGCCGAGTAGAACAGCGGGACCTGCACGGCCAGGCGCAGCGCGAACATGCCGACCCAGAGCCACGTCGCGAGCGCGTACCGGCGCATCAACGTCGCGTCCCCGCGCCATGCGGCCCACCCGGAGGTCTTGCCGGAGACGGGTCCTGCGGGCGCGGCGGCGCTCCGTCCTGACCGACGCCCGAGGCGTCGAGGTCCTCCGAGGAGGCGGCGCCGTCGGGCGTGGCGCTCGTCGACCCGCCCGGCCTTCGCCGGAGCCCCACCCGCTGCGCAACGCCTCGACGACAAGCCCGACCACGGGCCACCGGACCAGCACCGAGACCGCCATGGCGACCAGGTAGGCCGCGTTGGTCAGCAGTCCCGCAGCGTAGTAGTTCTGCGCCTCGCCCGACTTCCAGGCCCACAGCACGCCGACCGCCACGCCCAAGAAGCCTCCGAAGGCCTGCGTGATGGGAGTGCGCTGGACGAGGCGCGCCGCGACCGCGACGAGCGCCACGGCGACCGACGCGATCAGCGCCGGCTTCAGGGTGTTGCCCGTCGCGATGAAGACGACCACGAACACGAGGCCCGGGGCCATGGACTCCACGAGCCCGCGCACCCACCGATGGACTCGGCGAGCGAGAACGACTCGCCCGCCAGGGCGCGTACGCCACGGGCCGAGCCCTCGTCCGGGGCACGACGTCGTCGATCGCGTCCACGACCTCTCCCACCTCCCGGGCGAGCGGCTCCGGGCGGCAGGGTGCTCGTGCGTCATGTCGTCTCTCCGCCTGCGGGTGGGTCACGTGCTCACTCGCCAGCGCGGGGCGCAGCTCGTAGCGGGGTTGAACATGGTGCGTCGGCCCGCGATCTCGCAGACCAGACCCTCGACGCGGACACGACGCCCTGGTTCGACGCCGGCGATACGGCGGCGTCCGAGCCAGACGAGGTCGAGCGAGCCGGAGCCGTCGTACAGCTCGGCCTCGACCGTGGGGACTCCCTCGCGAGGGCGCAGGATGACCGAACGCAACACCCGGAGACAATCGCGCGCTTGCGGTTCGCCAGGCCTGCGACCGCCGAGCAGCCTTCCTGCCGGGAGGCCTCCTGGCGCTCCTCGTCCGCGGCGATCTCCTCCTGCGAGGCGAGGACCGCGTGCAACGTCTGACGCAGCGTCATGGTGGGTCAGCGCCTCTCGGTGATCTCCGGCCCGCGCGTCAGCGGGTCGAAGGCCGGGAGCGCGGGAGCTGCCCTCCGGTGCCGCCACCGCAGGACGCGGGACTGGCCGGGCAGGTGCATCGCGAGCAGGTCGCGCGGAGGACGTGCGTTCTGGTCGCGGACCACGACGATGTTCGCGAAGACCGACTCGAGCAGGCGGGCCGCCTCCGGGTCCACGGCCGCCTTGCCCGTGAGGACGCCGCGCAGGAACCAGCGCGGACCGTCGACGCCGACGAACCTCGCTGCACGGAATCCGTGCTGTCCGTCCGGGCCCGTGACCGGGAGCTTCGCGAAGCTCGCGGCCGAACGGACCGGGGATGTCGTCGACCGTGCCGCCCTGCTGGGTCACCGACTCGGCGATCTCCTCGCGGATCTCGTCCCAGATGCCCATCGTCTTGGGGCCGCGAACGCCTGGATCTGGAGCGCTGAGCCGTTCACCGCGGCGGCGGCACCCGTGATCTTCTGGGTCTTCTTGTCGACCTCCATGCGCAGCTCCATGCCGGGGACCCCGGGAGCCAGATGGCACCGAGGTCCGCGCGGGCACCGAGCTCGCTCACCTCCGAGGAGTCGAACGGGCCGCGTGCGCCGGGGCCGGGCCGCCGCGGCCGGGAGCGCGTCGGCACCCGCCGGAGCTTCCTCGGTCTCGGCGCCCTCGGCGACGACCGCCTCGTCGCTCGACTGCTGCGACGCACTACGCCGGAACAAACCCACGGACGCTCTCCTTCAGCTCTTCGCCGCGTCGACCATCGACCTCGGCTCGTTCGGGGCGGCCTGACCGTTCCCCGTCCCCACCACAGTAGTCCGGTGCGCGGCTCGCATGGCCCTCCTCGGCCACCGGCGAACACTCCGGACGTTCCAGGCTCACTGCCCGGAGACCCACCCACCGCTCGATCCGAAGCCGCCCTCGCCGCGGTGCGAGCCGGGAGGCGTTCGGCCTGGAGGAAGCGAGCGTGCTCGACCTTCTGGACGACGAGCTGGGCGATGCGGTCCCCGCGGTGCAGGACGACCGGCTGGACCGGGTCGGTGTTGTGCAGGACGACCTTGATCTCACCGCGATAGCCGGCGTCGACCGTTCCTGGCGCGTTGACGATCGTCAGGCCGTGCCGGGCCGCGAGCCCCGACCGCGGGTGCACGAACGCCGCGTAGCCGTCCGGGAGCGCGATCGCGAGACCCGTCGGTACGGTCGCTCGGGCCTGCGGGGCGATCTCCACGTCGACGGTGGTCACGAGGTCCGCCCGGCGTCGCCCGGGTGGGCGTACGAGGGACCGGGGTGATGTCGTCGAGCAGCTGGACCAGCACCTCGACGTCACCCGGACGGGCGGCGAGGACGCGATCGTGCGGGACGCGGCAGGTTCTTCGGTGGGCACCCGCAGAGCCTAGTGCGCGACGGGCAGGCCCGCGAACACGCATGGCTCGACCCTGGGCCACGGGGCAACGCGGAGACCTGGGATGATGGCGACATGTCGCAGCCTGCTCCCGCCTACCGCGAACGCCTCTTCCCTGGTCCCGGCGGGTGGTCCGCCGCCCTCGCCTTCTCCGTCGTCATGGGGATCGCCCTGTGGCCCGTGAACGACGTCCTGTCCCTGAGCGCGGCGGCCATCACGCTGGTGGTCCTCGGGTCCCTGCTGTGGTGGGCCTCCCCGTGGTGTCCGTCGGTCCAGGAGCGGACGGGCGACCGTGCTGCGCGCCGCCGCGCCACGATCCCGACGGCGCTGCTCGGTGCCGTCACGGTCCTCGACCGGGCTGCCATGACGACCCAGCTCGGACCGTCCTCGACGCCCGTGCCTACGTCTGCTTGCGCGCCTGGGCACGCACCGGGTGCGCGTGGAGCTGGACGACCCGCCGACCCGACCCCGTACTGGCTCGTCTCCACGCGCCACGCCCCGCCCTCGCCGCCGCGATCGCGGCGGTCGCCACGGTCACGCCGGGCGGCACGGTCACGCCGGGCGGCACGGTCACGCCGGGCGGCGCCAGCGGCACACCCACACCCCGCGGGCGACTGACCCGCTGGACGCGAACGGCCGCCACCCTCGAGGGATGGCGGCCGTTCGTCGGGGCTCGGGCCGTCAGGCCGCGCACTCCGAGCAGATCTGCTGCCCGTTCTTCTCGTACGCGAGCTGGCTGCGGTGGTGCACGAGGAAGCAGCTCGAGCAGGTGAACTCATCTGCCTGCCGAGGCAGCACGCGGACCGAGAACTCCTCGCCGGAGAGGTCCGCGCCCGGGAGCTCGAACCCTTCGGCTGCTTCGGTCTCGTCTTCGTCCACAACGCCCGAGCTCTTGTCGGAGCGACGAGCCTGCAGCTCTTGGATCGAGTCCTCGCTGAGATCCTCTTCGCTCTTGCGGGGGCGTCGTAGTCAGTTGCCATCTGTGGGGTCACACTCCGGAACGTCGTGGTCGATCATGGGGTCGTTCGGTCCGGCGAAGGCCGTCGAACAGGCACTCCGTAGGACGTGTCGTGAGACGTCCTGACTGGTGTACGCGGTGTAATGCTCTGCCACCTGGAATTGTTCCCGGTAGCGAACGGATTCTGCACCATTTACCGGGCGGGCGCACCCTCAGGGCGCGTGTTCCTCATCACCCCTCGCAGGGAGCGTCGGATCACGCCCCAGAATCGGCCTCGGCGGACTCCAGGATCGCGACCAGCTCACGGACCGAGGCGGGGGTCCGGCGACCGTCATCGCGGTGTCGGCGGGCCGTCCCCGCAGCCCCGTGACGAGCGCTCCGGCCTCTTGCGCGACGAGCGCGCCGGCAGCCAGGTCCCACGGGCTCAGGCCACGCTCGTAGTACAGGTCGAGGCTTCCGGTCGCGACCAGGCACAGGTCGATCGCCGCTGCCCCGAGCGGCGGATGTCTCGCACCTTCGGCAGGACGTGCACGAGGACCTCCGCCTGGTTCCGGCGACGCTCGGCGTCGTACCCGAACCCGGTACCGACCAGGGACGTCGCGAGCGGCCCGGCCGGGTTGACGCTCACCGGCCTGCCGTCGAGCGTCGCTCCGCCCGAGCCCGGCCGTCCACGTCCGGCCGTCGACGACCGAGTGCACGGCGCCTGCCAGGACCGTCCACTCCGCGGGGTCGGCGGGGCCGACGACCACGGCCACCGAGATCGCGTGGGAGGCCACCGAGTACAGGTAGTTCACGGTCCCGTCGATCGGGTCGATCACCCAGGTCAGCCCTGACGTCCCCTCGGACGCCCCTCCTCCTCGCCGAGGATCGCGTCCTGCGGGCGCTCCCGCGCGATGATCCTCCGCAGCAGCGCCTCGGACTCCGCGTCCATGGCGGTCACCACGTCGACGGCGCTCGACTTGGTCGCCGCCACCTCGACACGCTCGGGACGCCCTTCGCGCACGAGCGTCCCCGCCTCCGGG
Organism: Oerskovia sp. M15; assembly: GCA_038070415.1. GTDB lineage: Bacteria > Actinomycetota > Actinomycetes > Actinomycetales > Cellulomonadaceae > Oerskovia. The sequence goes on along the minus strand of JAMYWF010000001.1, from coordinate 3,633,031 downwards.
CCATCTGCTCGGCGAGCGCGCGCAACGCGGCGATCGTGACGTCGTCGGGCACGCGGGGTCATCGATGAAGAGAGTCACGGCTCACATCCTGCCCGACCCGGCACCGCCTCGACGACCCGACCACGGTCCGGGCACGGTCCACCCAGCTTGAGCGAGACCAGCCGGAACCCGAAGATCAGCGCGATGGTCGCGAGCTGGCTCCACAGGTTGAGCCAGCCCTCGTGCCACAGGACCACCGTGATCGCCGCCCCGACGAGCGCGGGCACGGCGTAGAGCTGCCTGTCCTGGAGGATGAGCGGGGCCTCGCTCGTGAGCAGGTCGCGCAGGATCCCGCCCCGATCCCCGTCAGCGTGCCCACGAACACGGCCGCCATCATGCCCACGCCGTAGTCCAGCCCCTTGGTGGTGCCCACGATCACGAAGAGCGCGAGGCCCCCGCGTCGAGCACGACGATGCTGCGGCGCATGCGCTCGAGACGCGGATGGAAGAAGTAGATGATCACCCGCCGACCAGTGCCGCCGCCACGAGCCGCCAGTCCGAGATCCCGACGGGTGGCGTCGCGCCGATGAGCACGTCGCGCAGGATGCCGCCGCCCAGGCCCGTCGCCCAGGCCAGCACGAGGACCCCGAAGATGTCGAAGGACTTGCGGATCGCGGACAGTCCGCCGGACAACGCGGCGCACGACACTGCGCCCAGCTCGAGGAGGTCGTCCATCGGGAACTCGATCACGAGGAGAATCATCCCAGCAGACGCCGCGACGCGGCACACCGAGCCGCCTGCACCGCCAGGGCTCGCAGGGATGGCACTCTCGGAAGTGCAGGCCCACCGGCGACAAGCCGGTCTGCACGTCGTTGGAGGATTCATGAGTGAGCTAGAGCTGGTGAGGGTGCACGAGGACGGGGAGCATCTCGTCCTCGCCGGACCGGACGGCACGCGCTTCGCCCTGCCCATCGACGACGCGCTGCGGGTCGCGATGCGCCGCGACCGCGTCCAGCTCGAGCAGATGCGCGCCCAGGTGCCAGGGGTCCTGCCGGTCCGGGACATCCAGTCCCAGCTGCGGGCCGGGCTCAGCGCCCGGGAGGTGGCGGAGAAGTCCGGGGTACCGATCGAGCAGGTCCATCGCTTCGAGGGCCCGGTGATCGCCGAGCAGGAGTACGTCGTCGGGCAGGTCCGCAAGAACCGTGTCGGCCACGACGAGGACTCCCCACCCTGGGCGAGGTGGTCTCGGAGCGCCTCACCGCCCGGGGTGTCGAGCCGGGGACGTCGAGTGGTCGGCCGCGCGCGTGCACGGCGGTCCCTGGACCGTCACGGCTCTCTTCCTCGTCGGGGACCGCGCCCGCAATGCACGCTGGTCCTACGATCCCCAGACGCGGACCCTGCACGCGCTCGAGGACGAGGCGCGCTGGTTGTCGGGCACCGAGGTCGGCGAGGCGCCCGTCCGCGGTGTCCGCGGCGCTCTCTTCGACCACTCCGCGCGCGGCAGCAAGCAGGCACCCTCGGCCACGCCCCCGCCCCGCGGCGGACGCACCGGTTCACGACGAGGAGGCCGCCGCCGGGCCCAGGACGCCGACGCCGAGGACACCACCTCGATCCTCGACGACCTCAGCCAGCGCCGCGGCGTGCGCCAGCACCGTGACGAGGACCCGGTCCGTTTCGAGGGCTTCGGCCCGCCGCAGACGTTCGACCTGGGCGCGTCCTCCCACCGGCGCGACGACGCAGGTGCCGACGAGGAGTCCGCCGGAGCAAAGGTCTTCCGGCTGGGCCAGTCGAACCGCTCCCGGCCCGACGACGGAGCGCGCGACGCGTCGTCGGCGTCCCGCGGGACGGGTCACCCGCGGGACGCGGATCCCTCCAGAGCGCCGACGACGCCGAGGGCACCAGGACGGCGTCCGACGACGACAGGACCTCCCACACGGCTGCGGGCGAGACCGCCGGAGCGGGGCGTCCGGTCCTGGTGCCGCGTCCTCGGGGACGCGAGACGTCGTCGGGAATGTGCGTGTCGAGGCCGCCGAGCACGAGTCGACGAGCGAGCACGGCGAACGCACCACGCCGCGCTCCGGGGAGCCACGGCGTACCGGGCGCAAGGCACGGGCGAGCGTCCCGAGCTGGGACGAGATCGTGTTCGGGGCGAAGCCGGAGCACTGAGCAGCGGGCGCCGGCCTGCAGGGCGGCCGCGCAGGCCAGGCCCGGGAGGCCGGGGCCCGTTTCGGAAGTCCTGGCTAGGCTCCGAACCCCGCCCTCGTCAGCCGACGAGCGGCTACACGTCCCGCAGCCAGGCCGCGATCATGGCGATGTCCGCTGAGGTCATCCCGACACCGGAGTCGACCTTGTGCAGCAGGGCAGCACCGGGGTGCGCGACCTCGATCCACCACCGGTCGGCATGTCCGATGACGTCGTCGACCCAGACGAACGGACGCCCGTCCGCGATCCGAACCAGCGCCTTCGTCTTCCACTGCAGGTTGTCGGCGCCGTGGTCACCGTCGTAGGCGGGCAGGTCGGCCACCCGCAGGTGCGGCAGACCGAGCAGGGGCGCCATCACCTCGTTCGCGTCGTGCATCCAGGCCGTCGCCCACATCAGGTCGCACTCCAGCCCGGCCAGCTGCGGACCGAGCGTCCGATCGACACGCGCCAAGTAGGGGTTCGACGCCGCCGTCCAAGTCTCGGGGTGGCCCGGAGCCAACGGCATCCCCGGGCCACCGAACGGCAGCAACGTTCCATCCACGTCGAGGAACAGGATCGGGCGCGATGCGGTGGTCACGCCCGCACGTTAGCGCAGCCCTCGTGGCAAACAGTGGAATAGGCCTGTATCAGATCAGCAACCTCGTCCCACATGCCCTGGTTGGAACCGGCGAAAGGGCCGGTGCGTGGGCCCTAGGCCCCGGACCCCGGCAGGTCGAACGTGAGCGCGTCCTCGGACGCCGACCGGACCCTCGCCGACGCCGAGGTCATCCGGCGCATGTGGTGCCGGCGGCACAGGACCTCGTAGGCGACCTCGCTGGCGCTCTCCCCGTGTTGCCCACCACCACCTGGGCCCCTCGACGACCATCCAGCCGTCGATCGTGCGCGCGTTGTGCGTCGCGCGCGCCCGCACCAGCACAGCGACTGCACCTGCAGCACCTCGACACGGTCCGCGAGCTCGATGAGCCGCGCCGAGCCGGGGAACAGCCGGGTGCGGAAGTCCGCGGTGATGCCGAACGCGAAGACGTCGATCTCGACCTCGTCGACCAGGCGAGCCAGCTGTTCCACCTGGGCCGTCGAGTAGAACTGGGCCTCGTCGCAGATCACGTAGTCGACGGTCGAACCCCGCATCCGTGCGTCCACCACGAACGACCAGAAGTCGGTGTGGTCACGGACCTCGTGCGCCGCGACCTCGAGCCCGAGCCGCGAGGAGAGGCGGTCCGTGCCGGCGCGGTCGTTGCGCGAGAAGATCAGGCCGGAGCGACCCCGGGCGGAGTGGTTGTGGTCGAGCTGCAGGGCCAGGGTGGACTTGCCGCAGTCCATCGTCCCGGAGAAGAAGACGAGCTCAGCCACGGTGGTGGGCCTTTCGGTGCGAGGACGTGGTGCTCAGACGGTGGTGACGAGCAGCGGGACCTGCATCTCGGCGCGCGTGAGCGAGCCGTGCACGCCCACGAGCTGCAGGGAGGCAGCAGTCTGCGTGCGGGAGTCCACGACCGTGGCCCGCCCGCGCATCGCGACGACGACGTCACCGATCGTCGGAAGCACGTGGTCCGCGACGGGACCGAACCAGCCGGCAGCCACCGCGTCGTCCCGCAGGGCCACGAGAGCGGCGTCCCCGAGCACCGTGGACCAGCGCGCCGCGACGGCCGGGGCCTGGTCCGCGTGCGTGTAGACGTGCACCGCGCGCGGCTCACCCCACTAGGGCGACACCACGGTCCAGCTCGCGGTTCTTGGCCACGTCCCAGCGCTGGGCGCGGTCGACGTCCACCATGCCGTGGTCCGCCGTCACGAGCAGCAGCGTGCCGTGGGGCAGCGACCGGGCGAGGCGGCCGAGCTCGCGGTCGAGCTCCGCGAGCGCGTCCCCACTGACGCGAGCGCCAGCCGTGGTGATGACCCACCTTGTCGACGTCACCCCAGTACAGGTAGACCAGGCCGGGAGCCGTGAGCTCGAAGGCGACCGTGTCGATGCGGTCCGCGATCGACTCGGCGGCCAGGTAGCGTGCCCCGCGCAGGGCCGCCACGGTCATGCCCGAGGCAGCGAAGCGCGCGGGCCCCACCGAGGAGACCTCGCGGCCCGTGGCGGCGACCTGCTCGAGGACCGGCGGCTCCTGCTGGAGCTCCTGCGGCGGGCCGCCCCTCCCACGAGACCATGTTCGCCAGCCGGCCCGTGGCGGCGTTGCGCTGGGTGTAGCCGAGCATCCCGGTCCGCCCGGGCGAGGTGCCCGTCCCGAACGTGCCGATCGCCGCGGCGGTCGTGCTCGGGAAGCTCGAGGTCAGGACCCGTCCGGAGCCGAGGATCGAGCGCAGGAACGGGGCATGCCCCGCACGCTCGGTGAGGTTCGCGTGGCCCAGGCCGTCGACGAGCACGACGCACACGCGGTCTGCCGCAGGCAGAGCGAGGTCCGCTCGCGCCTGGGACGAGCTGGTCCCGGTCGCGGTCACGAGGTCGACGCCCAGCGCGCCCGCGGCCGCCGGCAGGACCGAGCTCAGCGCGAGCCCGTCGTAGCGCGGGGCGAGCAGGCCGTCCGGGAGCACCTCCGGCAGGACCGTCACCGGCGCACCGTTCCGGCGCCAGGACGGGCAGTCGCCGTGGACAGCGCCTTGGCGAACGCGAGCGCGTTGCGGACGGCGTCCCGACCTTCGGCCTCGGCACTCACGCGCACGACGATGTCGTCGGGGTGATCTGGCCGGTGAGTCCGTGGTCCGCCTCGCAGCCGGGGTCCGGGCACTGGGCGGGCTCGAGGTCCACGCGGGAGACCGCGCCCCAGCCGATCGCGAGGGTGACCTCGATGGGTGGCGTGCCGCTCCGGTGCTTCTCCGGGTCCACGACCACGTGCGAGAGCGAGACCGAGCGGAGCTCGGTGATGGGCACCGACTCGGTGGTCGCGGCAGCGGTCGCGGAGGGTTCTCGCTGTCGGCGGGATGGTCGTCGACGTGCGCCGTGATCAGGCGCGTCGGGGTCAGGACCAGGACCGTCAGGTGGCGACGGACCTCGACGTCGAACGTCGTCTCGACGTAGACCAGGTGGGACACGAGCTCCTCGTCGGCGATAGCGACGTCGAGGACGTCCTGCACGAGCTCCGGGTAGTAGCCGGCGCGGCGCAGCTGGGAGGTCAGGTCGGTCCGGGAGGGGATTCAGCAGATGGCACCCGGGCATTCTCCCACCGAGCGACACGGCGAGGCTAGCCCGACCCCGGACCTGTGGACGTTCAGCCCGGCAGCGCCCTGCGCAGCGCGTCCGCACGCTGGGCGCCGGCGACCTGGACCCGCGCGCCGAGCACCGCGGCGCCGTGCTCGGCGACGACGACCGGGTAGAGCTCCACGCTGCGCAGCTCCGGCAGCTCGTCGGCCATGAGGGAGACCCTCGCGAGCAGGTCCTCGAGGGCCGCCGTGTCCGCCACGGGGCACCCATGTACCCGAAGAGCCGCGGAGCGGCACGGATCGAGCGGACCATGGCCGCGACGTCGACGTCCGTCAGGGCGGGACCCGTAGCTGACGTCGCCCAGGAGGTCGACCGCGTCCCCGCCAGCCCGAACGAGACGACCGGCCCGAAGAGCTGGTCCTCGGTCGAGCGCACCACGCACGCCACCCCGGCGTCCGCCATGCGCTGCACCTCGAACGGTGCCGGTCCGGTCGGTGAGGCGCTCGCGTCCGTCCCGGCCGGTGCGCCGGTCCGGCCGCCCACCGGGACCACTGCCGCGAGCGCCTCGCGCATCTGCTCGACGTCGTCGCGCAGCTCGTCCTCGTCGCCGATGTCGAGGCGCACCCGCCGAGGTCGGCGCGGTGCCGCAGGGACTCGGCGGTGCTCTTGAGGGCGACGGGCCATCCGATCTCGTGGGCCGCGGCCACGGCTTCGTCGGCCGTGCGGACACGGCGAGAGGGCCAGACCTCGATCCCGTAGGCCGCGAGGACCTGTGCGGTGGTCTCGGCATCGAGATCCACCACGGCGCCGCCCGCCAGCGCGCGCTCCACGAGCCCGCGGGCCCGCTCGGAGTCGACGCCCGCCGGTCGGTCGACCGTGCCGTGGTCGGCGTCGCGCCAGCGTGCGTACGCCACGACCGCGCCGACGGCCGCGACCGCGTCCTCGGGGTCGAGTAGGCGGGCACGTGCACGGGCGGGCCGTCCGGGTCGTCGGGGTCCGGTGCGCTGAGCTCGTCGGCGAGCCCGTGCAGCCCCAGGACGCTCGCGACGGTGGTGCGACCGCTCGCAGCCGCCGCCCGGGCGACCGCCCCGAGAGCGTCCCGACGCGCGGCCTCACGGTGGGCACGTGCACGACGACGACGACGTCGCACGCGTCGGGGGCGTAGAGGGCAGCGACCGCCGCCTCGACCTGCTCGTCGTCGGCATCCTCGGGCAGGAAGCCCGAGCGGTCGGAGACCACGAGCCCGGCGGAGACGACGGCCTCCGCGACCAGCGCGGTGAGCGCGACCGAGGAGGCGAGGATCCCGATCCGCCGCCCGGTCGGCAGCGGTTGGTGCGCCAGGAGCTGGGCGATGTCGACGAGGTGGTGCGTGTTCTCGGCGTGGATCACGCCGGACTGGCGCAGCATCTCCTCGAGCGTGCGGCGCGGGGCCCGCGTCGACCGGACGGCGTGCCCCGGCGGGACGACCTGGCCCGAGCGACCTGCGGTCACCACGACGACCGGCTTGACCGAGGCGAGGCGCCGCGCGATGCGCGAGAACTTGCGCGGGTTGCCGATCGACTCCAGGTAGAGGCACACCACCTGGGTCTCCGGGTCGTCCTGCCAGAACTGCATGAGGTCGTTCCCGAGACGTCGGCCCGGTGCCCGGCCGACACGAACGACGAGATGCCGATCCCGCGCCGCAGGGCCGTCGCCAGGAGCGTCACCGCGGTGGGCGCGGACTGGCAGAAGATGCCGATGCTCCCGGCGGCGGCAGCGTCTCCGCCAGGCTCGCGTTGAGGCGGTGGTCGGCGTGGGTCGTGAACAGCCCGTACGTCGCAGGGCCGACCACGCGCATCCCGGCGCTGTGCGCGGCGCGCAGGAGGTCCCGCTGCAGCGTCAGCCCTCCGGGCCCCGTCTCGGCGAAGCCGCCGAGAGCACGACGACGGCTCGTACCCCGAGGCGCTCGAGCTCGCCCGTCGCGGCGATCGCCTCGTGCGGGGAAAGTGCCAGCAGCGCGAGGTCCACCGGACCGGGTACGTCCGCGACGCGGGCGCGGTAGCGCACGGGCGGCACCGTCGCGTCATCGCCCTCCCTGCGGCGGTCCCGTCGCCGATCGGCTCCCCGTGCGCGGGTCCGCCCTGGGTCGGGACCGGGAACACCGGGCTGCCCGGCGGCGCGGTGCCGACCACCTCGAACGTGGCGTCCCCGGGTCGGACAGCGCGTTGGCGAGCACACGCTCGGCCACCAGCCGGTCCACGGTGCCGGGCTCCGCCGTCGGGCCAGGACCTATCAGGAGCACCCGGCGGGCCGTGAGGAGGCCGTGCATGGACCGGGCCTCGGCGCGGTGCTCGCGGTCCGCCATGACGGCCCGCGAGCGGTCCGTGGGGTCGAGGTCGACGCTCACCGCGACGATGCCGTCGTCGACGTGCTGGCTGGTGGCGTACCCGGCCTCCTGGAAGACCGCGAGCATCTTCCCGTTCTGGGGCAGTACCTCGGCGCTGAAGCGCCGCACGCCGCGCTCGCGCGCCGCGGCCGCCAGGTGCTCCAGGAGGACGGACCCGAGCCCGCGCCCCTGCTCGGCGTCGGCGATGTTGAACGCCACCTCGGCCTCGTGCGGGGTGACCTTGTCGAACCGTGCGACACCGATGATGTCCTCGCGGGCTCCTCCCCGCCCGCTTGACCGCGACCAGTGCGGCGCGCTGGTCGTGGTCGACGACCGTGAAGCGCGCGAGGTCACGGTCGGAGAGTCGTTCGATGTTCGCGAAGAAGCGCAGGTAGGTGGAGCGCTCGGACTGGCCCATGTGGAAGCGCTGGAGCGCGGGGCGTCCGTGGCACGGATGGGACGGACGTGGGTGGTGGTCCCGTCGCGGAGCACCACGTCGGCCTCCCACTCGACCGGGTACTCGACCGGGTGGTCCTCCGGCCGCGCGTCCTGCGGCGTGCCGGTGTCGGGCGCTGGGTCGGGCGTCACCGGGACGTCGTGTCCGCTCACCCGCCCTAGGCTACGTGGCGACGCCGTCGCTGGTCAGCGGCACGCCCGACGCGCGGGAGAATGGGGCCGGGTGTCGGTGCCCCGCTGTACCGTTCGCCGACGAGGACTCATGGCCAGCCTTCCGCGTGAGGGCAGGCAGGGCTCTCGACGCACGACAGCCCGGCCCGGCCTGACCCCCACAGCTCACGACCATCGACCCGCAGGAGCCCGACGACCCATGGCGCGCAGACCGTCCGCCTCGAAAGCCCCGCTCGACCCGAGCGAGGTCCACGAGAAGATCATCGACATCGACGTCACGACGGAGATGGAGGGTCCTTCCTCGAGTACGCGTACTCGGTCATCTACGCCCGTGCCCTGCCTGACGCCCGCGACGGCCTCAAGCCCGTGCAACGACGCATCCTGTTCCAGATGTCCGACATGGGCCTGCGCCCGGACCGGGGCCACGTGAAGTCCGCGCGCGTCGTCGGCGAGGTCATGGGCAAGCTCCACCCGCACGGCGACACCGCGATCTACGACGCCCTGGTCCGCCTGGCCCAGCCGTTCTCGCTGCGCCTGCCCTCGTGGACGGCCACGGGAACTTCGGATCGCTCGACGACGGGCGGCCGCGCCCGCTACACCGAGGCGCGCCTCGCGACCGCGGCCATGGCCATGACGGTCGGGCTCGACGAGGACGTCGTCGACTTCATCCCGAACTACGACAACAAGCTCACCCAGCCCGAGGTCCTGCCCTCGGCCATCCCCAATCTCCTGGTCAACGGCGCCGCGGGCATCGCGGTGGGCATGGCGACCAACATGGCACCGCACAACCTGGTCGAGGTCGTCGCGGCGGCCCAGCACCTCATCAAGCACCCGGACGCGGACCTGGACGCGCTCATGCGCTTCATCCCGGGCCGGACCTGCCGGGCGGCGGCAAGATCGTGGGGCTCGACGGCATCCGCGACGCCTACCGCACGGGCCGCGGATCGTTCCGGACCCGGGCCACCGCGCGCGTCGAGAACATCACGGCCAAGCGCAAGGGCATCGTCTTCACCGAGCTCCCCTACCTGGTGGGTCCTGAGAAGGTCATCGAGAAGATCGCCGAGGGCGTGAAGTCGAAGAAGCTCGTCGGCATCACCAACGCCACGGACCTCACCGACCGCGCGCACGGGCTGCGGGTGGTCGTGGAGATCAAGACGGGTTCAACCCGAGGCCGTGCTCGAACAGCTCTACAAGGTCACGCCGCTCGAGGACTCGTTCGGCATCAACAACGTGGCGCTCGTCGACGGCCAGCCGCGCACGCTGGGCCTGCGCGAGCTGCTCCGGGTCTGGGTCGACCACCGCATCGACGTCGTCCGACGCCGCAGCGAGCACCGCCTCGCCAAGCGCAAGGAACGCCTGCACCTGGTCGAGGGGCTCCTGCTCGCGATCGTCGACATCGACGAGGTCATCCAGGTCATCCGCTCGAGCGACGACGCGGACACCGCACGCACGCGTCTGCGCGAGGTGTTCGACCTCTCCGAGCCCCAGGCCGAGTACATCCTCGAGCTGCGCCTGCGCCGCCTGACCAAGTTCTCCCGCCTCGAGCTCGAGAAGGAGCAGGACGCCCTGCGCCTCGAGATCGCCCAGCTCGAGGAGATCCTCGGCGACAAGGCCAAGCTGCATGGCATCGTCTCGGCGGAGATGAAGGAGGTCGCCAAGGTCTACGGCACGCCGCGTCGCACCATCCTCCTGGAGTCGGCGGGAGCCTCGCCCACCTCGGGCCAGGGGTCCTCGGGACCATCTCGGCCGTGCCGCTCGAGGTCGAGGACACGCCCACCTGGGCTCTCCTGTCCGCGACGGGCCTCGTCGCCCGCACGGGCGACGCCACCGAGCCGGGCACCGGCGGACGGCGCCACTCGCACGACGCTGCGCGGCACCGTGCTCGCCAGCGTGCGCAGCGACGTCGGGCTGGTCACGAGCCGCGGACGAATCGTGCGCGTCTCGGTGCTCGACCTGCCGACCCTGCCCCCGACCGACGGTGCCCCGAGCCTGTCCGGTGGCGTGCCCCTGAGCGAGATCGTGAGCCTCGAGCCGGGCGAGGAGCCCTTGACGATCGTGTCCCTGGACCCCGACGCCCCCACCCTGGCGCTCGGTACGGCGGGAGGCGTGGTCAAGCGCCTGATCGCCGGCGACATGCCGACGAACCGCGACGCGTGGGAGGTCATCACTCTCAAGGAGGGCGACAGCGTCGTGGGCGCTGCCCCGGTCACCGACGAGGACGAGCTCGTGTTCGTCAGCTCCGACGCGAACCTGCTGCACTTCGACGCCTCGCTCGTGCGCCCGCAGGTCGCAGCGCGGCGGCATGGCGGGCATCAAGATCGCCGCGGACCAGCGGGTCACGTTCTTCGGCGTGATCGAGGCGGCGAGCCGGGACCTGATGGCGGTCGTCACCGTCGCCGGCTCGTCCGACGCCCTGCCCGGCACGCAGGCCGGGTCCGGCAAGGTCACGCCCTACGAGCTCTACCCGGGCAAGGGCGCGCGACGGGCGGCGTCCGGGCTCAGCGCTTCCTCAAGGGCGAGGACTCGTTGATCTTCGCGTGGGTCGGCCGGGGCCGGACGGGCCGTCGGGTCGGCCGGTCAGCCCGTCGACCTCCCACCCTTCGACGAGCGCCGTGACGGGTCGGGAGTCCCGCTCGAGGTGCCGATCCTCGCGATCGGCATCGGCTAGCAAGGCACCTCGGCGCCGCCCGCGGGCGCCAGGCGACGGGCGAGGGGCGAGGGCGAGGGGCGAGGGCGAGTCTCCCGCCACCGGCCACCGGGCGACGGAGGAGTTTCCGCGGAGCCACCACTTTGTTGCGGCTTCGCAGAAAACCTCATCCTCCCAGGCTCGCCCGTCACCGGGCGACCCTGGGCGCAAGCCACCCGCTGCACCGGACGAGCGGCTACCGCCCCCGCCACCGACCGTCGCCGCTCTCGTCACCTGGCTTCGCGGCGGAGCGACGCGCCCCGGTGCACCGACTCCCTGCGCAGCACACCGGCTACGAGCAGCGTCTGGCCCGCAAGGTAGGTGAGCATGACCCAGAACCCCGAGGTCAGCGGACCCGGCACCTCGAAACCGGGGACGAAGGCCCCGAGCGCGATGAGCGCGTCCGAGACCAGGAAGATCGCTCCACCGACGCCCGCGACCCGGTTCACCCCGATCGACAGGACCGCCATGAGGGTCAGGCAGATCCCATAGATCGCGACCGGGACCAGGAGCGGCCCGGCGTGCGGTGCGCACAGCACCACGAGCGCGACGAGCGCCAGCGCATAGGGCACGAGCCCCACCGGACGACGCCGCACGCCCGACCCGCGCGACGGCCAGTAGGCCGTGATGTAGGAGAGCTGCGCGAGCAGGAAGAACCCGACCATCGTCAGGAACGAGGCGTCGCCGCTCGACAGGTCCGGCGCACTGTCCCCGAGCCAGGAGAAGAGGAGCGCGACGAGCGTCCAGCGCACCAGGCGAGACCGGCCTCGGGCGCCCGCGTCCGCGGTCGTGCCCGCGGCGCGCCCGTCGCCGTCCAGAGCGCGAGGGCCAGGAGCGGCATGACGAACCACTGGGTCACGTTCGCGACCTGCTCCAGACCGGCCAGGTGCGCGACGAGGTGGACGACCGACAGCAGGACGAAGGCCCGGCCGCGAGCGCCGCCACGGGCGGCGCTGCAGTACACCGACGATCGATACCGCTTCGTGCGAGATGGACGCGTGCGAGACGCGAGGAGACGAGGAGTCCACGTCGTTCCCTTTCCAGGAGGGGCGGCCCGGATCACGGGCGCCCTGTCGCGCGGCACCGTTGCCGCGCTGACCTGGGGACACGGTAGGGCTTCAGAGCTCGATCGAGTACATCCGCGAGCCGTCCTTCTTCTCGTAGCCGAGGCTCGCGTAGAGCCCCTGAGCCCCGGAGGGTTCTCGGTGTCGACGTCGAGCTCGGCGAACTCGACACCTCCGGCCTTGTACGCCGCCATGCCCGCGGAGAGCAGCGCGACCGCGATCTTGCGACCGCGGTAGTCCCGACGCACCCCGAGCGTCTCGGTGTACCCGCTCGAGTAGCCCGCCACAGGCCAGTCCTGCTCGTACCGCCCGGACATCAGGTAGCCGACCACGAGCGGTCCTGCGCCCGCGCTCCCACCGGGAGGGCCGTCGTCGACGATCAGCACGCTCCACTCCGGAGCGAACATGCTGCGACCGTGCACCCAGGACTCGGGCGTCGCGGGCTCGCTGCCCCAGTGGTCGCGGAACGCGTCGTTGTGGGCGAGGCGCGTGGCCTCGTCGAGCTCGGGAGACCATGGCACGACGCGCAGTCCGGCGCCGAGCGCGACCTCCGGGACGGGGAGCGTCAGGTCGCGGCGCAGCGTCGAGTAGTAGCGGTTCGGTGTGAAGCCCGCGGCCTCGAACAGGCGGCACTCGAGCTCGTCGTCGTCATGGACGTAGGCCGCGATGCGTGCGGGGAGCTCCTTGCCCGAGGCCACGAGGAGCTGGCGGGCGCGACCGGTCGACCAGGCGACGACCTGGCGGCCGACGCCCGCCCGCGCCACTGCGGGTGCACCGTCCCCTCGAGGAACGTGCGGACGACCGTGGAGTCTCCCGGACGGGTGTCGACCGACGCGTAGGCGCGCGGCTCGCCGTCCGTGTCCAGGCCGACCAGGGTGTCGCGTGCGACGTCGCGCCACTCCCCTCGAAGAGCTCCTCGGTCTCCTCGAGCGAGGTGCGGAAGGGATGCTGGTCGTGCTCCTCCGCGGCCGCGATCAGGCGGAAGAGATCGGGGGCGTCCTCGAGCGTGAGCGCCCGCCAGGTCAGCCCCTCGACCGCCGGGAGCGGCAGGTCGGCGGACGGTGCCACCCGCTCGACGAGGGGGCGAGCGCAGGCTGGTCGGTCGTGTCGGTGCTCATGCCACCACGCTAGGTCGCGGGATCCTTCGCAGCATCCTGTTTTCCGGACACCCCGGCCGCGGGACCACGTCCGACGCTACAGTTCCGCTCATGCCCCACGACGTCGCCAACACCCGATCCGCCGCCTTCGCCGAGGCCCTGCGCACCCGCGTCGTCGTGGCGGACGGCGCCATGGGGACCATGATCCAGGAGCAGGACCCGAGCCTGGAGGACTACCAGCAGCTCGAGGGCTGCAACGAGATCCTCAACGTCTCGCGCCCCGACATCATCGCGGCCGTCCACGACGCCTACCTGGAGGTCGGGGTCGACTGCGTCGAGACCAACACCTTCGGCGCCAACTGGTCCAACCTGTCGGACTACGACATCGAGGACCGCATCCGCGAGCTCGCGGCCGCGGGTGCTCGCATCGCCCGCGAGCGCGCGGACGCCTGGTCGACGCCCGAGCAGCCGCGATGGGTGCTGGGGTCCATGGGGCCGGGCACCAAGCTGCCGAGCCTGGGGCACACCACGTACGCGAACCTGCGCGACACGTTCGCCGAGCAGGCCGCGGGCCTGCTCGAGGGCGGTGTCGACGCGATCCTCGTCGAGACGAGCCAGGACCTGCTCCAGGCCAAGGCTGCGGTGAACGGCTCGCGTGCCGCGATGGTCGCCGAGGGGCGCTCGGTGCCGGTCATCGTGCAGGTGACGGTCGAGACCACGGGCACCATGCTCATGGGCTCGGAGATCGGCGCGGCGCTGACCACGCTCCAGTCGCTGGGCGTCGACGCGATCGGCCTGAACTGCGCCACGGGGCCCGCCGAGATGAGCGAGCACCTGCGCCACCTGTCCAAGCACGCCGAGATTCCCGTGACGTGCATGCCCAACGCGGGCCTGCCGGTACTGGGCGCGAACGGCGCCTCCTACCCGCTCTCGCCGGCCGAGCTGGCCGCGGCGCACACCCAGTTCGTCACCGAGTTCGGCCTGGGCCTGGTCGGCGGCTGCTGCGGCACGACCCCGAGCACCTGCGCCACGTCGTCGAGGCGGTCCGGGCCCGGCCCGTGGCTCCCCGCAGCCCCGCGCGCGAGAACGGCGTCGCGAGCCTGTACTCGCACGTCGACTTCCACCAGGACTCGGCGTTCCTCGCGATCGGCGAGCGCACCAACGCCAACGGGTCCAAGGCCTTCCGCGACGCGATGCTCGCCGAGAACTGGGAGGAGTGCGTCCAGATCGCCCGCGCCCAGACGCGCGACGGCGCACACCTCCTGGACGTCTGCATCGACTACGTGGGGCGCGACGGCGTCGCGGACGTGCGGTCGGTCGTGTCGCGGCTCGCGAGCGCGTCCACGCTCCCCTGGTGATCGACTCGACCGAGCGGCTGTCATCCAGGCGGGCCTCGAGCTGGTCGGCGGCCGTGCCGTGGTGAACTCGGTGAACTTCGAGGACGGCGACGGCCCCACCTCACGCTTCGGACGCATCATGCCGCTCGTCAAGGAGCACGGCGCCGCGGTCATCGCCCTGACGATCGACGAGGAGGGCCAGGCCCGCACCGCCGAGACCAAGGTCGCGATCGCTTCCCGGCTCATCGACACCCTGGTCGACGACTGGGGCGTCCGGCTCGACGACATCGTCGTGGACACCCTGACGTTCCCCATCGCCACGGGCCAGGAGGAGACCCGTCGCGACGGGATCGAGACCATCGAGGCGATCCGCGAGCTGACGACCCGCTACCCCGGCGTGCACACCACGCTCGGCGTCTCCAACGTGTCGTTCGGCCTCAACCCGGCCGCGCGCACCGTGCTGAACTCGGTCTTCCTGCACGAGGCCTCCCTCGCTGGTCTGGACTCGGCGATCGTGCACGCCGCGAAGATCCTGCCGCTCGCCTCGATCCCGGACGAGCAGCGCCAGGCGGCTCTCGACCTCGTGTGGGACAAGCGCGTGTACGACGACGAGGGCAACCTCACGCACGACCCCTGGCCCACCTGCTGGACCTGTTCTCCGGGGTCGACTCCGCAGCGCTCAAGGACGCCCGAGCCGCCGAGATGGCGGCGCTGCCCGTGGGTCCGCGGCTCGAGCGCCGGATCGTCGACGGCGAGCGCAAGGGCCTCGAGGCCGACATCGACGAGGCGCTCGACTCGGGCATCAGGGCGCTCGACATCGTCAACGACCACCTCCTGGCGGGCATGAAGATCGTCGGCGAGCTGTTCGGCAAGGGCGAGATGCAGCTGCCGTTCGTCCTGCAGTCCGCCGAGGTCATGAAGACGGCCGTCGCCCTCCTCGAGCCGCACATGGAGAAGACCGACGAGGCGGGCAAGGGAACCATCGTGCTCGCCACGGTCCGCGGCGACGTGCATGACATCGGCAAGAACCTCGTCGACATCATCCTCACCAACAACGGCTACACGGTCGTCAACATCGGCATCAAGCAGTCGATCGGCGCCATGATCGACGCCGCCGAGGCGCACGACGCGGACGTGATCGGCATGTCAGGCCTGCTCGTGAAGTCGACCGTCGTCATGCGCGAGAACCTCGAGGAGCTCGCCTCGCGCGGCCTCGCCGCGCGCTGGCCCGTCCTGCTGGGCGGCGCCGCGCTCACCCGCACGTACGTCGAGGACGACCTGGCCGGGGTCTTCCCGGGCGAGGTCCGGTATGCGCGCGACGCGTTCGAGGGC
Source organism: Oerskovia sp. M15 (assembly GCA_038070415.1). Lineage (GTDB taxonomy): Bacteria > Actinomycetota > Actinomycetes > Actinomycetales > Cellulomonadaceae > Oerskovia. The sequence continues at coordinate 3,617,204 of JAMYWF010000001.1, read as the reverse complement.
CTGCGACTCATGGAACCGCTCGTCCGCGTGGCGCGGGAGAGGCGCGCGACGCCGTCGGGCTGCCTCCCTCAAGAAGCGCCGCCACGCGACCGTGACCGTGACGCAGACCCCGAGGAAGACATGCCCGCGCGTTCGGACGTCGCGGCCGACACGCCCGTGCCCGTGCCGCCCTTCTGGGGCACGCGCATCGTCAAGGGCATCCGGCTCGCCGACTACGCGGCGTTCCTCGACGAACGCGCGACGTTCATGGGGCAGTGGGGGCTCAAGCCGGGGCGCTCCGAGGACGGGGCGTCGTACGAGGAGCTCGTCCAGACCGAGGACGCCCGCGTCTCAACTCGTGGCTCGAGCAGATCCGCACGGACGGGATCGTCGACCCGTCGGTCATCTACGGGTACTTTCCGGTGTGGTCGGAGGGAACGACGTGGTCGTCGCGCACCACGAGGGCCCGACGGCGGCTCGGGCGGCCCCGTGGGCACCGAGCGGTTGCGCTTCACGTTCCCCGCCAGCGCCGCGACCGCCACCTGTGCCTCGCGGACTTCGTGAAGCCGCGCGAGTGGGTCGAGGAGAACGGGCGCTTCGACGTCCTGCCGGTCCAGCTCGCGACCATGGGCGACACCGTCGACGTGCACACCGCCAACCTGTTCGCGGCGAACAAGTACCGCGAGTACATGGAGCTGCACGGGCTGTCCGTGCAGCTCACCGAGGCGCTGGCAGAGATGTGGCACACGCGCGTGCGCTCCGAGCTCGGGTTCGCGGACGAGGACCCTGCTGACGTCCAGGGCATGTTCGACCTGGACTACCGCGGGCCCGGTTCTCGCTGGGATACCCGGCGTGCCCCGAGATGGAGGACAGGCGGAAGGTCGTGGAGCTGCTGCGGCCCGAGCGGGTGGGCGTGGTGCTGTCTGATGAGCTGCAGCTGCACCGGAGCAGTCGACGGACGCATTCGTGTTCCACCACCCGGAGGCCAAGTACTTCAGCGTGTGAGGTTGCGGTGCCTCGCGCGTCAGGTTCTCGCCCTACGGTCCAGCACGGCCGCCTGGTTCACCGGGTTCGGACGTGGCGTCGCACCATGCTCAGCCCGTTGGGTCCGAGTCGACGGCAGAGCTCGACCAGAACCAGTGCGCATTGGTGTGCGTCGGCTCCGGCCTCGTGATGCGCGTGAGGGGATGCTCAACGCTGATGAGACATCGGGCAGCCGGTAGGAGGCGAGGGACAGCACTGACTTGGCGGCGTCCCGGGTGCACAACCACTGTGACGGGGCACGTCGATGCCATACACCTCGCTCGCCTGCGCCAGAACCGAATGGTCGAAGGACGCATTGTGCGCAACGAGGGCGTCCCCTCGGCAAACTCGGCGATCTTGCCGTAGACCACGTCCCAGGTCGGTGCGCCGAGGACGTCCTGCGGCTGGATCCCGTGGACGGCAATGTTACGACCGTTGAACGACTCGTGGCCGGGTGGCGGCTGGACCAAGGTCTCGAGCGCGTCGATCACGACTCCGTCCCGCACCTTCACAACACCCACGGCACAGACCGAGGCTCTCTTCGGATTGGCGGTCTCGAAGTCGATCGCGGTGAATGACAAACCTGGCAACTCGGCAAGGGGCATGTCGGGCATAGTAGACGGATGCTCGAACTGCTGTCGGTGTCCACGACAGACAGAGACGCGGGTTCGCAGGTAGTACTCTGCGGATCGTGTCCAATGACCTCGGCTTCGGTGTCCCCTTGTCCCGCCGCAACGTGACGGCGCTCCGGAGCGCTCTCGAAGCTCTCCAGACGGGAGTGAGCGTCGTGGCGCAATTCCGCCTCTCCCAGCACGGTCAGTTCACCGTTTCCGGTCCTGTCCGAACGGACCTGACCGACACCGTGCTCAAGGTGGGTTGGTGGGACCTGACGAACGGCAAGAAGGTCGAGCCGGTCTCGGAGCTGCAGAGCCTCGCGACACTCGTTGTGGAGGACGACGATCTGTCTGACCTCGCGACAGATGACGACGAGCTCCGATCCCTCGTCTCGAGCCTCGACGCCGGTGACATCGTCACCGCTGACTTCGACTTCGAAGGCTGCGGCAAGTTCACGATCTCTGGTGGCGTCCGTCGGGACGAAAGTGCCTCACGATGGGTCCTCGCGGGCCACCATCTCACTCTCGGGGACGCCCATGCGTCGCGCCTGCGTCGTCTTGTCATCGAGCAGAAGGCGACCGTGCTTGTCGCTGCCGGCGCCGAGTACGACCTGTTCGGTGGCTGAGCCCTCGACGAGGTCCAGCAACGTCTGACCTCCCCACCGATCCCGGAGCTGTCGTCGGACCCCGCGTCGCCACTCGCACCGAGAACCCGATGACTTCTCCCCGCCCCGGGTCTACCCTCGTGACTGAGACGTCGACTCAACGGAGAGCATCATGGGATCGATCGAGATCGAGCTGTTCACGACCCTGGACCTCGTGGGGCAAGCGCCCGGCGGGCCGACGAGGACCCGATCGGGTTCCCGTTCGGCGGCTGGCAGGCGCCCCTGCTGGACGATGTCGCGGGGCACAGATCGCCGCCTCGTACGAGGGCACCGACGCCCTCCTGCTCGGCGGCGCACCTACGACATCTTCGCCGCGTACTGGCCCCAGCAGGAGGGCGGCCCGGACGACGACTTCGCGGCGCTCTTCAACCGCGTGCCCAAGTACGTCGCCTCCCGCGGTCGTCCCGACCTGTCGTGGGCCGGGTCCACACAGCTCGGCACCGACCTCGCCTCCGCGGTCCGCGAGGTCCGCGACCGGCACGAGCACGTGAAGGTCGTCGGCAGCCTGGGCCTGGTGCAGACCCTCCTGCGCGAGAAGCTGTTCGACCGCCTCGACCTCTGGGTCCACCCGATCGTCCTCGGCGTCGGGAAGCAGCTGTTCGACGGCGGTGCCGTCCCCACCAACCTCACCCTGCTCGAACCACCGGTGGCGAGCCCCATGGGCACCGTGCTCCTGCGCTACGGGCTCGCTGACGGCACGCCCGCGACAGGCGACATGACGGCTACCGGCCGCGATACCGCGCACGACGACTGAGACGGACCACGGATGACTCTCCAGCGACTGGACAACGTCGGCATCGTCGTCGCCGACCTCGACGCCGCGATCGCGTTCTTCGTCGAGGTCGGGATGGAGCTCGAGGGCAGGGCGCCCATCGAGGGCGCCTGGGCAGGAGCGTCGTCGGGCTCCATGGGATGCGGTCGGAGATCGCGATGATGCGTGTCCCCGGAGGCCCTGGACGGCTCGAGCTGTCCACGTACCACTCGCCGCAATCGGTCGACCTCGGCCTGAGCGCGGCGCCGTCGAACACCCTGGGCCTGCATCGCGTGATGTTCGCCGTCGACGACATCGACGACACCGTCGAACGGCTCCGGACCCACGGAGCCGAGCTCGTCGGCGAGATCGTCCGGTACGAGGACGCCTACCGGCTCTGCTACCTCCGCGGGCCCGAAGGGATCATCGTCGCGCTGGCCGAGGAACTCGGCTGAACGAAGGCATCTGGTCGCCCTCGACGTCCGATGGCGTCACCCTCGACGGGTCCCCACGTCACCGCCGGCGTGCTGGAGCGTCACCGTCGGCGCCACCGAGGTAGACAGTGGTGCGCGAGGTAGAACGTTCTGCGCGAAGTAGTACCCACCGGGTTCTATCTCGCGCAGAACGTTCTACCTCGCGGGAGATCGAGCGACCTCAGGCCGCGTGCGGGACCGCAGCCACGAGTCCGTGCGAGCGCTCGAGCCGCTCCACGAGCAGCGTGCCCGCGGCCACGAGGGCAGCAACACGAGGTTGCCGATCAGCATGGTGCGCAGGAACGGCAGCCCGGCCACGTAGCTCGCGACGAGGCCGTCGAGCCCAGCCGGGTACCAGACACCGCGGCCCTGGAACCACGTGCCGAAGTTGGTCCAGACGAAGAACCAGAGCGACCCTCCGATCCCGAGCCCGCGGCGGCATCCACGCGCCCCAGCCCGACGTGTCACGCACGAGGAGCGCAGCGAGCCCGACGACGAGCCAGGCGCTCCATGTGAAGAGCGCGATCGACGTGTTGCCGAGCACGAGGTCGGAGACCACCGCGATGGCCAGGGGTGCCAGGAAGGTCAGACGGTGCCGCACGAGCACCGCTGCGGCGAACGCCGCCGACATCACGAGCTCGAGGTTCGGCGGGCGCCGATCTCCTCGCGCACGAGCCGGAACACGACCGCGAGCGCCACGACCGCCAGGGCGATCGCCGGGCGCCACCAGCGGGTCAGAAGGTCTCGAGCTTCCATGTGATCTCGTCTCCCGTCTCCGTCACGAGCGTCCCGGCACCGACCTGGGCCGTCTCACCGTTCACGTACAGGGCCCAGAATTCCTTCGCGGACTCCTGTACCTCGCGTCCGTCGATCGCGACGACGTAGGCGTTCTCACCCTCGCCCTGCACCGTGGCCGAGGGGTCCGACGCGAGCAGCAGGTCCAGCGCCGTCTGCCCGCTGACGCCGTCATAGCTCCACTCGGTCGTCTCGGCAGCATCTGCTGCGGTGTCGTCGGTCCCTCGTCCGTGACCGACGCGGGCGACGACGCGGCGTCCGCCGGGGTGTCCTCGCCCTGGGCGCAGCCGCAAGGAGGCCGACGGTGAGCAGGAGGGACGTCAGGGCGGTCATCGAGCGTGCCGGGGTACTGCCACGAAGAGATCTGGGATTCACGTCAGGAAGTCTACAAACGGGAACCCCTCCACGGGGCGACCGCCCAGCAGTCGGGACGTCAGGCGTCGATGCGCGCCCGATCCAGGCCAGCGGCCCCGCGATGATGAAGTCCTTGCGCGGCGCCACGTCCGAACCCATGAGGAGCTCGAACACCCGCTCCGCTGCCTCGGCGTGGTCGGCCGTCACGCGGCGCAACGTACGGTGCCGGGGATCCATGGTGGTCTCCGCGAGCTGGTCCGCGTCCATCTCGCCGAGGCCCTTGTAGCGCTGGATGTCCTCCTTGTAGCGCTTGCCGGACCGGTCGAGCTTCTTGAGGGTCTCGCGCAGCTCGGCCTCGGAGTACGTGTAGATGTACTCGTTCTTGCGCGAGCCGGCACCGATGACCTCGACGCGGTGCAGCGGCGGCACGGCCGCGTAGACACGCCCCGCGTCCACCAGGGGCCGCATGTAGCGGAAGAAGAGCGTGAGCAGGAGCGTGCGGATGTGCGCGCCGTCGACGTCGGCGTCCGTCATGAGCACGACCTTGCCGTAGCGGGCACCCTCGAGGTCGAACGAGCGACCCGAGCCCGCGCCGATCACCTGGATGATCGCGGCGCACTCCGCATTGCGGAGCATGTCGGTGACCGAGGCCTTCTGGACGTTGAGGATCTTGCCGCGAATAGGCAGCAGCGCCTGGAAGTCGGAGCTGCGCGCCAGCTTGGCCGTGCCCAGGGCCGAGTCGCCCTCGACGATGAAGAGCTCGCTGCGCGCGACGTCGTCGCTGCGGCAGTCCGCCAGCTGGACGGCAGCGAAGACGTCTCGAGGGCGTTCTTCCGCCGTGAGATCTCCTTCTGCTTGCGCGCCGTGATGCGGGCGCGCATCTCCGCGACGATCTTGTCCAGCAGCAGGGAGGCCTGCGTCTTCTCGTCGCGCTTCGTCGAGGTCAGCATGGCGCCGAGCTGCTGCTCGACGACGCGGGCGACGATCGCTCGGACGGGGGCCGTACCGAGGACCTCCTTGGTCTGCCCCTCGAACTGCGGCTCGGCGAGACGGACGGTGAGCACGGCCGTGAGGCCCGCCAGGACGTCGTCCTTCTCGATACGCTCCGAGGCGTCCTTCGTGGACACCTTGAGGCGGCGGGCGTTGGTCTCGACCCCTTGCGCAGGATCTTGAGCAGCCCGGCCTCGAAGCCCGCGAGGTGCGCGCCACCCTTGGGGTCGAGATGATGTTGACGAAGGTCCGCAGCTCGGTGTCGTAGCCCGTGCCCCAGCGCAGCGCCACGTCGACCTCGCAGTCGCGCGTCACCTCCTGCGGGGTCAGGTGGCCACGCTCGTCGAACACGGGGACGGTCTCCTTGAACGAGCCCGAGCCGGTCAGGTGCCACGTCGCGGTGACGGCGGGGTCCGGGCGAGGAAGTCGACGAAGTCGATGGTCCCGCCCGAGTGCTGGAAGCTCTCCTCGACCGGGCCGTCGGCGCCCGGGGTGCCGGCCAGCCCGCGCTCGTCGCGCAGCGTGATCTTGAGACCCGGCACGAGGAAGGTGGTCTGGCGTGCGCGCGTCACGAGCTCGTCGTAGGAGAAGACCGCGGTCTTGGGGAAGACCTGCCGGTCCGCCCAGTACCGCACGCGGGTCCCGGTCTTGCCACGAGGCGCCTTGCCCACCACGGCAAGATCGGAGCGCTCGACGAACGGGTGAACGCCGCGTCGGGCTCCGGCCCGCTCGTGGGGTCGGCGAAGGACCCGGCTCCCCGCGGTGGAACGTCATGCGGTAGGTCTTGGACCCGCGGTCCACCTCGACGTCGAGGCGCGACGACAGGGCGTTGACGACCGAGGCGCCGACGCCGTGCAGGCCACCGGACGCCGTGTACGAGCCGCCGCCGAACTTGCCGCCCGCGTGCAGCTTGGTGAACACGACCTCCACCCCGCTGAGCCCCGTCTTGGGCTCGATGTCCACGGGGATGCCGCGACCGTTGTCCTTGACGGTCACCGACGTGTCGGCGTGCAGCACGACGTCGATCCTGTCGCAGTTGCCCGCGAGCGCCTCGTCGACCGAGTTGTCGATGATCTCCCACAGGCAGTGCATGAGGCCGCGCGAGTCCGTGGACCCGATGTACATGCCGGGTCGCTTGCGGACGGCCTCCAGCCCTTCGAGGACGGACAGGTGCCGTGCGGTGTAGCTGGACTCAGCAGAGGTGGTCGTCACGAGGGCAAAGCCTAGACGCTGCGACTGACAGGTCGCGGCTGCCGTGCCGTGACCCGGTGCACACCCGGAAGTATTCCCGGAACCGGGCGGCTACGCGGGTAGCGAACCAGGGCCGATTCGGTACGAGAAATCTGTCACGAGGTGATTACATGGTCATGTGACTGCTACGACGACTGAACCCCTGACCGTGGCCGACCGCTGCGACCGCTGCGGCGCTCAGGCCTACGTGCGAGTGACCATGCCGAGTGGGGAGCTGCTCTTCTGCGCCCACCACGCTCGTTCGCACGCCGCCGCTTTTGCCGACGTCGCGACTCACGTCCAGGACGAGACCGACCGCCTGCTCGCCGAGCACGGCGCCCGCTGACCTGACCCGTGTGCGCTCGCCGCACGCCGGACCTTCTGGACCCCGACCGGTGATCATCACCGGCCGGGGTTCTTCGTTCCGGCCCACGGCGCACGGGCGACGTGACTGCGCGGGCCGGGCTCCGCCGTCGGGCCGGGCGCGGGCGCGCCACCCGCGCCACCCCGCGCCACCCGCCGCCGCGCCGCGACGCGCCCTGAACGCACGAGAGGCCCGCTCCCTGCCGGGGTGCGGGCCTCGTGGTCGCAGGTCGCCCTGCGGGGACCTGTCAGTCCAGGTAGTCCCGAAGAACCTGCGAGCGGCTCGGGTGACGCAGCTTCGACATGGTCTTGGACTCGATCTGGCGGATGCGCTCACGCGTGACGCCGTAGACCTTGCCGATCTCGTCGAGCGTCTTCGGCTGCCCGTCGCTCAGGCCGAAGCGCATGGAGACCACGCCGCCTCACGCTCGGAGAGCGTGTCGAGGACCTGGTGCAGCTGCTCCTGCAGCAGCGTGAAGCTCACGGCGTCGGCGGGGACGACGGCCTCGGAGTCCTCGATGAGGTCACCGAACTCGCTGTCGCCGTCCTCGCCGAGCGGCGTGTGCAGGGAGATGGGCTCGCGGCCGTACTTCTGGACCTCGACGACCTTCTCGGGCGTCATGTCGAGCTCCTTGGCGAGCTCCTCCGGGTGGGCTCGCGGCCCAGGTCCTGGAGCATCTGGCGCTGCACGCGTGCCAGCTTGTTGATGACCTCGACCATGTGCACCGGGATACGGATGGTGCGCGCCTGATCAGCCATGGCGCGGGTGATGGCCTGACGGATCCACCACGTCGCGTACGTCGAGAACTTGTAGCCCTTGGTGTAGTCGAACTTCTCGACCGCACGGATCAGACCGAGGTTGCCCTCCTGGATCAGGTCCAGGAACAGCATGCCGCGGCCCGTGTAGCGCTTGGCGAGCGAGACGACCAGTCGCAGGTTGGCCTCGAGCAGGTGGTTCTTGGCGCGGCGACCGTCGCCGGAGATCCACTCGAGCTCACGACGCAGCTTGGCTCGAACGTGTCGCCCGAGCTCAGGCGCTCCTCGGCGAACAGGCGGCCTCGATGCGCTTGGCGAGGTCCACCTCCTGCTCGGCGTTCAGCAGCGCGACCTTGCCGATCTGCTTGAGGTAGTCCTTGACCGGGTCCGCTGTGGCACCGGCGGTCACGACCTGCTGCGCGGGCGCGTCGTTGTCGTCGGCGTCCGAGTACACGAAGCCGCGCGACTCGTCGGCCTCTTCGGCGGCTTGGCGCCGGTCGCGGGGTCTCCGCGTCGTCGTCGGTCTCGGCCTGGTCGTCGACCACGACCTCGTCGGTGTCGTCGGCGTCCTTGGCGCCACGCTTGCGACGCGTCGGAGCCGCGGCCTTGGGAGCAGCCGCCTTGGCGGTCGTGGCGCGCTTGCGCGTCGCGGGAACCTGGCAGCGGGTGCCGCGGTCTCCTCGCCCGGCTCGGCGTCAGCCGCTGCGGTGAGCGACGACGTGACCGCGCTCGAACGCGAGACTGCGGCCTTCTTGGTGGCGGGCTTCACGGCGCGCGACGTCGTCGTGGAGCGCGAAGACGTTGCCGCGGCGACCTTCGTCGCCACGGGGATCTCGACCTCGACACCGGCACCGGCCAGTGCGCGGAGGACGGCCTTCAGACGCTTGGGTCGCCGATCGTCGCGCTCTCGCAGGCATTGCGGAAGCTCTCGGCGTCGACCCGACCGTTCTCACTCCTTGCGCAGGAGGTCCTGCAACGCGGGGTGTTCGAACTCGTGCGGGAGAGCGGGGTTCTGTGCAGAGGGCGCCACAAACCGACCTTTCGGCAATCACTGGAGGGGCGTGCCCGGGAGATCGGAGGACTCTCGGATCATGTGCGGACACCTATATTGTACCGGCCGAACCGTCGTTGGACGCCGGTGAAGCGTGTTCCGACGCGGATGAGTCGCCGCCTACAGGCCTGCGCACGTCCACTCCGCTGACGTCGTCCCCTGGTCAACGCGTCGGCGAGGCGGAAGATTCCCTCGGGTAATGGTCCTGGTCACACACCGCCGGGCCTGCGTGCCCGCCCCACCGATCGGTCGGCGCAGGACGCCCGTCAGGCTCGGTGCGGCTTGACCGCGAGCACCGGGCAGGGGCGTCGAGAAGGATGCGCTGGGCGTTCGAGCCGAGGATGAGCTTGCCGACGGGGCTCCGCCTGCGCAGCCCGATCACGATGAGCTCGGCACCGTGCGCCTCCGCCGTCCCGACGAGGTCCTCGGCGACCTCTCCGAGGCCCGTGACCACCCGGTGCACCACCCCGGCGGCATCCAGCGGTGCGGTGATCCGCGCGATGTCCTCGGCGCGCTCGTCCGTCTGCTCCGGGAGCGAGCGCCCGTCCTTGTCGCTCACGACGACCAGGAGCTCGCTCCGGCGGCTGACCGCCTCGTCGACGGCGACGCCGAGAGCCTCGCGCCCCTCGGGGTGGACAGGTAGCCGACGACGACCGTCATGGGATTCCTCCGTCATGCCTGCGGCGCGCACGGAGCGGGTGCGCCGGGCTGCGGACCGGGACCACCCGGCAGGTGCGACGGTACCGGAACGGTCCTCGATCCTCATCTCGCCGGGCCCCCACCTGACCGGGCCCATCCCGGCGCCAGCCCTGCCTCGACCGCGCGGCCGACGAGCAGCGCGAGCCGGTAGGCCGGATCCGCGTCGAGCGCCCGCTCGAGACGGTCACCCGCGAGGCCGCCGTCGCCCTCCCACCAGGCGAGGAGGGCGAGGAGCGTCAGCGCAGGGCCTGCCGACCCTGCGCCCCGCGCCCACGACCGCTTCCAGGACCGCGCGTGCGCAGCGCCATCTCCTCGTCCGGCGGACGGCCCGCCACCGGGTCGACGATGGCGGCGATCACGGACGCCGTCCCCGCGTCGACCTGCGGCCCCTGGACCGCCGACGCCGTGAGCCCGGAGAGCTCGTCGTTGCCCGCGACGAACGAGAGCAGGACGGCGTCCCGGACCGGGATGCTCTCGAGGGCGGCCTCGAGCCGCCCAGGAGCGCCGGCGGGAGCGCCCGGCTCTCCCCGGACGGTCCACCGCACCGTCCCGGGTCTGTTCGTCGAGGCGGTACCGTCGGTCGACGATCGCCGTCGCGGTCCGCCATGCCTCCAGGCCCGCGCTGCGCCACACCGCAGCGGCGTCGCCGCCCGGCGCCGCGAGCGCCCCTCACGTCTGGCGCGCCACCGTGCGCCGCCCGGGCAGCCCGACGCCGGAGCGCGGCGTCCGTCTCCGGGATCGCGTAGGAGTGGGCACGGGAGGCAGCGACCGACGCGCCGGCGAGAACCATGTGCGCGCCGACCTCGGTGGACTCGAGGTCGCTGAGCGGGCGGCCGCCGACGGGCAGCACACCTCGTCGAGGCAGTCGAGCGAGTAGTAGCCGCGCGCCGTGACGACCCAGACCTCGAGGTCGCCGAGAAAGGCTTCCGCGGCATCCCGGCAGTGCTCGACCGCCGCCCGTTCCGGGCCGCACCTGCGCCACCCGAGCGCAGGTCGGCGTCCGAGTACACGACGAGTGCCGCGCGGGAGGCGCCGTCCGAGCACAGGTGCGAGACGAGCGTCCGCGCGACCTGAGGCCCGTTCTCGAGGTCTGCCAGGTCGGAGAGATCGATGCGGGCGACCAGCCCGACCCGACCGCGCGCCGTGCGCAGACTGACCAGGACGGCACTGTCGTCCGGGCGGTACCCGAGCCGGAAGGGGACGTAGGCGAGGAGCTCGCGGGGCCCGCGGGCCCGGATCGTCGTTGTCATGGCCCCATCCCAGCGCGGCAGACGGCCCCGGCGGGTCGGAACGGCGGCCTGTGGACGAGCGGGTGGCCTGTGGTCCAGCGTCAAGCCGCACAATGACTACGGTGTGGGGTGCGACGTCCTCCTGCCCCTCTCGATCGCCCGCGTGCTGCGCCGGCGGCCGTGGCCGCGGCGTGCCTCGTGGCCGCTCTGCTCACGGGCTGCACCTCCTCGCCCTCCACCTCGTCGGAGGCCGACCGCCGGACCGACGAGGCGGCGTCGGACTCCGTGGCGGGCCCGGCGCCCGAGGGCCTCGCTCCCTCGGCCCCGATGCCCTCGTTCGACGACAGCTCCGTGGCGGGCTCGCTCGTCGACGGGTTCCCGGTCGACGCGGTGCCCGTCCCCGAGGACGCGCAGGTTCTGGCGAGCTCGGCGGCGGACGTCGAGGGCACGCCGGTGCGCCAGGTCACGCTCAACCTCTCGTCTCCCGCCTCGGTCCAGGAGATCCTCGACTTCTACACCCAGTCGATGGTCGCCGCCGGGTTCGTGGCCGTCCCCGGCGGACCGGCCAGCGGCCTCAGCGGGCAGGTCGCCTTCAACCGGGCGACGCCCGAAGGCACGACCGAGACCCTGTTCGTGGGCGTCCTGGACACCGACGACGCTCGGCTGGTCACGATCAGCGGACAGGTGACGCCTCCGGCGTGACCTAGGCTGCGGTCATGCCTGCTGACGCCCCTGCGCCCGCCGCTCTGCCGGTCGACCGCGAGAACCTCCGTCCCGACGTCGACTCGGCCCTCGGTGCCTTCCTCGACGCGCAGCGGGTCGAGCTCGCCGCGATCGGCGAGGACGCAGCCCGCTGGCCGAGGCGACCGCGGACCTGCTCGCCGGCGGCAAGCGCATGCGGGCCGCGTTCTGCTACTGGTCCTGGAGAGCCCACGGCGGCGAGCCCGGCGCCGCCCGCCGCACGGCCGTGGTCCGCACCGGCGCCGCCCTCGAGCTCTTCCAGGCCGCTGCACTGTTCCACGACGACGTCATGGACAACTCCGACACCCGCCGCGGGCGCCGGCCGCGCACCGCGCGTTCGCGGCCCGTCACCGCGAGGCGGCCTGGTCCGGCAGCGACGTGCAGTACGGCTCGTCGGCCGCGATCCTGCTCGGCGACCTGTGCCTCATCGCGAGCCAGAGCGAGATCCGGGACGCGCTCGTCGGCGTCCCGCAGGACGTCGCGCTGCGCACCGGACGTTGTTCGACGCCATGCAGACCGAGGTCACCGTCGGGCAGTACCTCGACGATGCTGGCGCAGGCCGTGCCGTGGGGTGAGGACCTCGAGGCCGACGAGGCACGGGCCCGTGCCGTGATCCGCTCGAAGTCCGCGCGGTACAGCGTGGAGCACCCTCGCCCTGGGCGCCGCCCTCGCCGGCGCGCCGCCGACCGGCTCGCGGTCGTCCCGTCCTACGGCCTGCCCCTCGGGGAGGCGTTCCAGCTCCGGGACGACCTGCTCGGGGTCTACGGCGACCCGTCGGTCACGGGCAAGCCCGCGGGAGACGACCTGCGCGAGGGCAAGCGCACCGTCCTGGTCTCGCGAGCCCTGCGCACGGTCGCCCGGCGCAGCGCGAGCTCCTGCTGGGTTCGCTCGGCGACCCGGACCTCGACCTGGCGACGGTCGACAGGCTGCGGGGCCTGCTGATCGAGACGGGCGCGGTCGCCGCAGTCGAACGGCTCATCGACGACCTGACCGACGAGGCCTTCTCGGCGCTGGACTCAGCGCAGCTCGCCTCACCGGGCGCCGAGATGGTCGCGGAGCTCGCCCGCGCGGCCGTGCAGCGCGCGGCCTGACGGGCCCGCTCCCTCGGTCGGTCAGAGCAGGGCCTGGGCGACCCGTCGGACCTCGGCCTTGCGACCGGCGAGCAGGGCGTCCATGGGGTCGCGCGGAGCGTCTCGTCGGTGCTGAAGAGCCACCCGAGGATCTCGGTGTCGTCGAACCCGAAGTCGGTCAGGACGCCGATGGTGCCCTGCAGGGACATGAGCACCACGTGGCGCCCGTCCTGGGGTTCTCCGGCGCCGGGCCGACGTTCGACGGGTTGGCCAGGTGCGCCGGGACGACGAACGCCGCAGGGATCTGGAACGAGGTGCGCTCGCCCCGCTTCACGCCGACCACACGACGGTCCTGGACGATGCTGCGGGCCTGGGTCACGGTGGTGCCGAGCACCTCGGCGAGTTGGGGAAGGGTCAGCCACTCGGTCACGAGCTGCTCAAGGTCGGTCACGTCAGTCACAGGCCCAGCCTACGTGGCCCGCGGCCGGACGCCTTCCCACCCGTCGCTCACCATCCGTCCGCACGACCCCACGGACCACGACGGTCGCCTCACGGGTTCCACGGCTCCGGGCGCCTAGACTTCCGACGTGGCAACTGTGACGACTGACCCGTTCGTGGGCCGCCTGGTCGACGGGCGGTACGAGGTCGTGTCCAAGATCGCCCGGGGCGGCATGGCCACGGTCTACCTCGCCGTCGACCGGCGCCTCGACCGCGAGGTGGCCCTGAAGGTCATGCACCCGCACCTGGCCGAGGGGTCGGACGGGGCCGAGTTCGTCTCCCGCTTCCGCCGTGAGGCGCGCCGCCGCGCGCCTGGCCCACGCGGGCGTCGTCGCCGTCTACGACCAGGGGTCGACGGCGAGACCAGCTACCTGACGATGGAGTACGTCCGGGCACCAACCTCCGCCACGTCCTGCAGGACGAGGGCGGCCTGAGCGTCGGTCGCACCCTCGACCTGCTCGAGGAGATTCTCGACGCCCTCGCCGCCGCCCACCGCAAGGGCCTGGTCCACCGGGACGTCAAGCCGGAGAACGTGCTGATCGACGTGTCAGGACACGTGAAGGTCGCGGACTTCGGGCTGGCCCGCGCCGCGAGCGAGGGCGCCACGACAGCGACGAGCACCATCCTGGGCACCGTGGCCTACCTCGGTCCCGAGCTCATCACCTCCGGTCGGTGCGACGCCCGCACCGACGTCTACGCGGTGGGCGTCATGGCCTACGAGATGCTCACGGGTCGCCACCCTTCACGGGTGAGACCCCTTGCAGGTCGCTTTCCAGCATGTCAACTCCGACGTGCCCCGCCCTCCGACATCGAGCCGCGGCTGCCCGCCGAGGTCGACGTCCTCGTGTGCGCCCTCGCGGCACGCAGCCCGAGGACCGCCCGTGGACGCCTCGGCGGCGCTCGCCCTCGTGCGGCAGACCCGGGGCACGCTCGACCCGGTCGTCCTCGGCCGCCGGTCCGCCACGGTCGTCGGCACGAGGCCCGTGGCCGCAGTGTCTGGGCCGCCGGCGTCGAGCGCGGCCGAGCACGCCTCGTCCGAGCACGCCTCCGCAGCCGGGACGGCCGTCCTGGCGGCCGTTCCTGCCGCGCGCGCCCTCGAGACGGGGCTCAGCAGCCCGGACTCGACACCGACGACCACCCTGACCGGCATCGGCCCGTCCGCCACCTCGCACCTGGTCACGACCTCCCCGCACGGCGACGGCGTGCAGCACACGCTCGCGCTGTCCCACCACGACCTCGCGGTCGCAGGCCCGCACGGCGAGGACGACGACGAACCCGCACCTCCCCGCCGTCGCCGGGCCGCCTGGTGGTGGTCGTTCGCGATCGTCGTCCTGATCGTGGGAGCCGCGACCGGCGCGTCGTGGTGGTTCCTCAGCGGACCGGGCGCCTACACGACGGTTCCGAGCGGGCTCGTGGGTGCTGCCCAGGCCGAGGCCGAGACCGCGCTCGAGGCCGTCGACCTGCGCAGCACGGTCGGCGAGGCGTACGACGACAGCTTTGCTGCGGGCACCGTGATCTCGACGGACCCGGAGGCGAGCGGGAAGGTGCGCAAGGACGGTGCGGTGCACCTGCAGGTCTCGCTCGGCATCAAGATGCTCAACGTCCCCACCGGGCTCGTCGGGGCCGACGCCGAGGCCGCGACCGAGGCGCTCGAGTCCGCCACGTTCGAGGTCGGCGAGCAGCTCCAGGACCACAGCGACAGCGTCCCGGCGGGCGCCGTGCTCGCCGTCTCCGTGCCGGAGGGCAGCTCGCAGCCCCACAGCACCGTCGTCCAGCTCACGGTCTCCCAGGGCCCTGCCCCGGTGACGGTCCCCAGGTCGTGGGCCTCGAGAAGGACGCGGCGCTGGCCGCGCTGAAGGACCTCGGCCTCGAGCCGACCTCGACCGACGACCACTCCGAGTCCGTCGCCGCCGGTCTGGTCATCAGCCAGACTCCCGAGAAGGGTAGCGAGGGGCACCGCGGCGACAAGGTCGCGGTCGTCGTCTCGCTCGGCCCGCCGCTCGTCGAGGTCCCCGACACCTACGGTCGCAACGTCACCGAGGCGGAGAAGATGCTCACGGACGCCGGCTTCGTGGTCGAGATCCGCCACCCGCAGGGCATCAGCCCGCTCAACATCGTCTACGCGCAGACCCCGGAGGGCGGCGCCGGCAAGACCGCTCCCAAGGGCTCGACGGTCGTCATCAACGTCTTCTGACCTCCGAGACGACGCAGCCCGACCGCGGTGCACCTGCGGGTGCGCCGCCGTCGGGCTGCGTGGGTCACGACGGCGGTACGCCCGTGCCCGGATCAGCGGGCCTGGAGCATCTCCGCGACCTGGAAGGCCATCTCGAGCGACTGCTGGTGGTTCAGGCGCGGGTCCACGAGAGTCTCGTAGCGCAGGGCCAGGCCCGCGTCGTCGATCTCCTCGCTGCCGCCCAGCACCTCGGTCACGTCGTCGCCCGTGAGCTCGACGTGCAGACCACCCGGCACGGTGCCCAGCGCACGGTGGACCTCGAAGAAGCCGCGCACCTCGTCCAGGACGTCCTCGAGGCGGCGGGTCTTGTACCCGGACTCGGACGTGATGGTGTTGCCGTGCATGGGGTCCGTGACCCAGGTGACCGGGGCGCCGGACTCGCGCACGGCCTCGACGAGCGCGGGCAGCGCGTCACGGACCTTGCCGGCACCCATGCGCGTGATGAACGTCAGGCGGCCCGGGATCGCGTCCGGGTTCAGCTTCTCGATCAGGCGCAGGGCGTCGTCGGGCGCCGTGGTCGGGCCGAGCTTGACGCCGATCGGGTTGGCCACGCGGGACAGGAAGTCGACGTGCGCACCGTCGAGCTGACGCGTGCGCTCACCGATCCACAGGAAGTGGCCCGATGTGTCGTACGCGTCGCCCGAGCGCGAGTCGATCCGGGTGAGCGAACGCTCGTAGTCGAGGATGAGGGCCTCGTGGCTCACGAAGAACTCCACGGTCCGCAACGCGTCGAAATCGACGCCGCACGCCTTCATGAAGCGGATCGCGCGGTCGATCTCCGCGGCCGTGCTCTCGTAGCGCGCGTACGCGGGGTTGCGCATGAACCCGCGGTTCCACTCGTGCACCTGACGCAGGTCCGCGAACCCGCCGCCCGTGAAGGCGCGGACCACGTTGAGCGTGGCCGAGGAGATCCGGTAGGCCTGCAGGAGGCGCTCGGGGTCCGGGACCCGGTCCTGGGGAGTGAACGGGTGGCCGTTGACCATGTCGCCGCGGTAGGCAGGCAGCGTCACCCGTCGCGCGTCTCGTCGTTCGAGCTGCGCGGCTTGGCGTACTGACCGGCGAGCGGCCCATCTTCACGACGGGCATGCTGGCCCCGTGCGTGAGGATGACGGCCATCTGCAGGATGGTGCGGACCTTGTTGCGGATGCGCAGCGCGTTCGCGTCGGCGAACGTCTCCGCGCAGTCACCGCCCTGCAGGAGGAAGGCCTCGCCCTGCCTGCGGCGGCCAGCCGCGAGCGCAGGGTGTCGGCCTCGGAGGGGACCACGAGCGGCGCGGAGGCAGCGAGCCGCGCGGAGACGTCCGCGAGGGCCGCGGCGTCGGGCCACGTGGGTTGCTGCTGCGCGACGAGGGAGCGGAACGCGTCCAGCCCTGGGTGATCTCCGCGCCGGTCGTGGTCGCCATCAGCGGGTCAGTGCTTCGCGAGAGCCGCGGGCACGAACGGCTGGCCGATCTCACCCAGCAGGTCGCCGAACCACGGCTGCGAGACATCGAACGCCTTGCCGCCCGCGATGCGCGGGAACTCGATCGCGCGCAGGCGGTCGCCGTTCTCCTCGTCGTGGCCGATCACGCCGGACTCGCCCTTGAACGCGCAGTCGACGGCGAGGTCCGTCATCGACTTGATGAGGCGCAGGTCCTCGGCGTTGGCGGCGGCCGCGCGGGAGTAGTAGCCCGACTTCTGGACCATGGTCTTCTCGGCGCCCAGCTTCTCCGCGAACTGCTTGGCGAACCAGGCCCCGGGTTGATGGTGTCGAGCTTGACGTGGCCGAACGGGTCGCGCTCGACCGTCTCGCCCGATGCCTCGAGCTGCGCGACGATCTCGTTCATGCCCGCACCCTCGGAGGAAGATGTTGACGTTGCCGACCTCGTCCATGACGGTGCGCAGGCGCGCGGCCTCGGCCTCAAGGTCCAGGGCGAGCTCGGGGACGAACACCGCGTGGATGTCCCACCGCTCCTTGGTCAGGCCGATACCCGGGACCCACTCCTGCGTGTCGAGCCACTTGCGGTACTCGGCGGCCGAGGCGGCGGTCAGCCACCCGCAGTGACGGCCCATGACCTCGTGCACGATCAGCATGCGCGGCCGGAGCGGTGCTCGCCGATGATGTTGCGGGCGAACCCGGCGGCCTCCTCGGCGGCGGTCCATGCACCGAGCGACTGACGGATCGGGATCACGTCGTTGTCGATCGTCTTGGGCAGGCCCACGACCGTGAGCTCGTAGTCGTTCGCGTGCAGGTAGGCGGCGAGGTCCGCAGCCGTGGTGTTCGTGTCGTCGCCACCGATGGTGTGCAGGACGTCGACGCCGTCCGCCTTGAGCCGCTCCGCGGCGACCTGCAGCGGGTCCTGGCCCTCCTGGACGAGGCCGCGCTTGACGCAGTCCTTCGCGTTCGTGAGCTTGACGCGCGAGTTGCCGATCGGCGAGCCGCCGAAGCGGTGCAGGACGCCCGCCTTCTTGCGGGTCTCGGCGTCCACGACGATCTTGGTGCCGGTCAGCAGACCGTGATAGCCGTGCTGGTAGGCGATGATCTCGACCTCGGGGCGAGCTCGGTGTAACGCTCGATCAGGCCACCGACGGCGGAGGACAGGCACGGGCGAAGCCACCGGCCGTCAGGAGTGCGACGCGACGGACCTGCCGACGATCAGACATAGCAAAGGAGCCTCTCGTTGAAGGATGCCGCCGTGCCTGCGTCGCTGGACGCTGGGGATCCCCGGGGCAGCGGGACGGCCTGCTCCCTCAGTCTACTGACGGCGCGGGGTCCTCCTGCGGCGGTTCCGGCACCTGGACGTCGGGGACCGGCCGCCACCGGCGCCGCAGGCGAGGCGGGAGGCGTGGCAGCGGCGGGACCCGTCGCGAGGCGGGCCTTGGCCGTCGCGGCGTAGATGTCGACGTACTCCTGGCCCGAGAGGCTCATGATCGCGTACATGATCTCGTCCGCGACCGAGCGCAGGATGAAGCGGTCGTTCTCCATGCCCTGTAGCGGCTGAAGTCCAAGGGCTCGCCCATCACGATGCCGATCCGCATGGGCTTGGGGATGACCTTGCCGATGGGCTGGGCGATGTTGGTGCCGATCATCGCGACGGGGACCACCGGGGCCCCGACTCGAGCGCGAGGCGCGCCACGCCGGTCTTGCCGCGGTACAGGCGGCCATCGGGGCTCCGCGTGCCCTCGGGTAGATCCCGAAGAGCTCCCCGTCGCCCAGGACCCGCAGCCCCGTGTTCAGCGCGGCCTCGCTGGCCTTGCCCCCGCCCGGTCCACCGGGATGGTGCCCACACCGCGCATGAACCCGGCCGTCAGCCGCCTTTGACTCCTTTGCCCGTGAAGTAGTCCGACTTGCCGAGGAACTGGACCTTGCGGTTCAGCACGAGGGGCAGGATGAAGGAGTCGATGACCGCGAGGTGGTTGCTCGCCAGGATCGCGCCACCCTCCTCGGGGACGTTGTCGACGCCGCGCGTCCACGGACGGTACAGCAGCCGGAGCAGGGGCCGACCATCACCTGCTTCATGAACCAGTAGAACAACGTTCCTCCTTGGAGCATCCCGCGAACACGGGGCGCGCTTCCGACTCTAGAGTGAACCCCATGGCCGCACCGAATGCAGGACCGCAGGACGAGAACGACGGGAAGGACGACGCGATCGAGCCGACCGACGACGGGCCGACGGTCCCGCAGGACGACCTGCGAGACGTCGAGGCCCGCTGGGCCGACATCGTGGCCGACCTCTCGGACGTCTCGGCGGCCGCGGAGTCCGCGGCAGCCGAGGCGGGCACCGACGCGACGCGTCCCGGACCGGCCGCCCTCGCGACCTGCACGAGACCTTCCCGGTCGCTCCCTGGGTGCAGGGGCCAGGACCCCGGACTGGCCCGTGACGTCCGAGGTCGAGGACCTCGAGGCGGCCGAGAGCCATTTCACCCCTCCGGACCCGGACGTCGGGATCGGCCGTGACCCGCTGCTGACCATGGCCTGGGGCCTGGTGGCGGGCATCCCGATCCTGCTGCTCGTCGGCATGATCGTGCTCCGCCCCTTCCCGACGATCGTCGCGCAGATCGCGGGTGGCCTCTTCCTGGGCGGCCTCGCCGTGCTCGTGTGGCGCATGCCCCACCGGCGCGAGGACGACCACGCGGGACCGGGCGCCGTCGTCTGAGGGAGAGGGCGCCGTCGGGCAGCGGGAGTGGCGCGCGGCCCGACGACGTCCCGCGCCCCGGCGCCTCGGCTCACCGGCAGCCAGGGCGCCGCTCTCCCGCGGCCACCGAGGAGGCCGCGGGAGAAGCGGTCGGCTAGCTGCGGGCGAGGTCCGCCGCGCCGACGATCCCCGCCTCGTTGCCCTGCTGGGCGAGGTCGATCTGCGCCTCGGGCCGGTGACCACGAGCCGAGAGCTGGTCCGCGAACGCCTTGCGCACGGGCTGCAGCAGCAGGTCGCCGGCCGCACCGACCCCGCCGCCGATCACGATCAGCTCGGGGTCCAGCAGCGCGGTGACGGAAGCGGCCCCTCGCCGATCCAGCGGCCGAGGTTCGCGAGCAGCTCGATCGCGAGGTCGTCGCCGGCTTGCGCGGCCTGCGTGATCTGTGGGCCGGTGAGCTGCGAGGCATCGCCGCCTGCGAGCTCGAGGAGTGCGGCGGCCCGGTCCGGGTGCGCGATGAGCGCGGCCTGGCCGTCACGCACCAGAGCGGTGCCCGACGCGTACTGCTCCCAGCACCCCTCGTGACCGCAGCCGCAGTAGTGCCCGCCGGGCACGACGCGCATGTGGCCGACCTCCGCGGCGACGCCCCAGCGCCCGCGCACCAGCTTGCGGTCCACGATGATCGCGCCCCCAGACCGGTGCCCACGGTCAGCATGAGCATGTCCGAGGCCTCACGACCCGCCCCGAACTGGAACTCGGCCCACCCGGCAGCGTTGGCGTCGTTCTCGACGACGATCTTCACGTCGTCGTCGCCGATGAGCGCCCGCACCTTGTCGGCCAGCGGGTACTCGCGCCACGCGATGTTGGGGGCGAAGAGGACGGAGGTGCGGTCGGGGCTCACGAAACCGGCTGCGGCGAGACCCATGGCCTCGACCTCGAACTCCTTGGACAGCTCGGCGTACACGTCCGCGACGGCCGCGTCGATGCTCGCGACGTCGTCGGGCTCGGTGTCCCGACGCGTCTGCGCAAGGATCGTGCCGTTCTCGTCGACCACACCCGCGGCGATCTTCGTTCCGCCGATGTCGACTCCGATGGCGTGCATGTCAGGCCTCACTCACGTAGCTGTCGGGAAATCAGGGTGCGAGCGGCGCCGGGTAACGGTTGTGCACCGCATCGGCATCGGTTCTGCGTACGTCCGTCGACTCCGAAGACCGGTCGCACCGGGTGTACTCCAGGTGCGGCCTGAAATCTTGCGCAACAGCGCACAGCACCATGAAGAGTACCGACTCGGGGACGGTCACCGACACTCGCACCGAGTGGGTAGGGTTCTCACACCGTCGACTTCTGCCACTGGAGCCAGCATGGACGAGTTCAGCGCACCGCGCATCATCGATGTCGATCCCTCGACAACCTCAACGACCTCTTCGCCAGCCGGGTAGCGGCGGCCCCGACCGCCCGATGGTCGAGGTCAAGAGCGGGCCGGGCGCCCCTGGAAGTCTCTGTCGGCGCGCGAGGTCGACGCCGACGTCGTCGCCGTCGCCAAGGGCCTCGTGGCCCTCGGCATCCAACCCGGCGAGCACGTGGGCATCATGTCCCGCACCCGCTACGAGTGGACGCTGCTCGACTGGGCGACCTGGCCGCGGGCGCCGTGCCGGTCCCCTGTACGAGACGTCGAGCGCCGAGCAGGTCCAGTGGATCCTGTCGGACGCGGCCGTGAAGCTGCTCGTCGTCGAGTCCGCCGCGAACGCGGCGACGGTCGCCGAGGTCCGTGAGCAGGCACCCGAGCTCGGCGAGGTGCTCATCATCGACGACGGCGCGATCGCCACCCTCAAGGATGCGGGCAAGGACGTCGCCGACGACGAGATCGCCCGCCGCCGGGGCTCGCGAACCTCCCGACATCGCGACGATCATCTACACCTCGGGCACGACCGGTCGCCCCAAGGGCGCCGAGCTCACGCACGAGAACTTCTACTCCTGACGGTCAACGCCGTCGACGCGCTGCCCGAGGTCTTCGCGGAGGAGAACGGCCGCACGCTGCTGTTCATGCCTCTCGCCCACGTGTTCGCGCGCTTCATCGGCGTGCTGGTCGTGGCAGGAGGCACGGTCCTCGGCCACACTCCGGACACGAAGACGCTCCTCGAGGACCTGGGCGAGTTCAGGCCGACGTACATCCTGTCGGTGCCGCGCGTCTTCGAGAAGGTCTACAACTCCTCGGAGCAGAAGGCTGCCGCCGGCGGGAAGGTCAAGATCTTCCACTGGGCCGCCGCAACCGCCATCGCCTGGTCGCGGGCACAGGACGAGCCCAAGGGCCCCGGCATCGGCCTCGCGCTCCAGCACAAGGTCGCCGACGTCCTCGTCTACAAGAAGCTGCGCGCTGCCCTCGGCGGGCAGACCAGTGGGCCGTCTCCGGCGGCGCGCCCTCGGCGAGCGCCTGGGCCACTTCTACCGGGGCATCGGCGTGCGCATCCTCGAGGGCTACGGCCTGACCGAGACCACCGCGCCGACCTCGGTGAACCGCCCGACCGCGACCAAGATCGGAACCGTCGGTCCTCAGCTCCCGGGCTGCGCGCACGGATCGCCGAGGACGGCGAGATCCTCCTCAAGGGCCACCACGTGTTCCGCGGGTACCACAACAACCCGCAGGCCACGCAGGACGCGTTCGTCGGCGGCTGGTTCCGGACCGGCGACCTGGGTTCGTTCGACACGGACGGCTTCCTGCGCATCACGGGGCGCAAGAAGGAGATCATCGTGACCGCGGGCGGCAAGAACGTCGCCCCGGCGGTGCTCGAGGACCGCATCCGTGCGCACGCCCTGGTCAGCCAGTGCGTGGTCGTCGGGGACGGGCAGCCGTTCATCGGCGCGCTCATGACGCTTGACCCCGAGGGCCTGCCCGGCTGGCTAGCGATGCACGGCAAGGAACCCTGAGCGTGGACGCCGCGTCGATCGACCGGACGTCCTCGCGGCGCTCGACTCGGCCGTCGAACGCGCCAACAAGGCGGTCTCGCGTGCCGAGTCGATCCGCAAGTTCACCATCCTGACCACCGACTTCACGGTCGAGAACGGCTACCTCACGCCGTCGCTCAAGGTGAAGAGGAACATCGTGCTCAAGGACTTCTCGCTCGAGGTCGACGCGATCTACGCGAGCGCACCCACGCACTGAGACGACCTGCACGACGAGACGGCCGCCCCGCGAGGTCGGCCGTCCGTCGTCCGGGTGACGCACCGACGGTTTCGGGCGCGTCCCGTCCTCAGAGCCGGGCGAGCCGCGCCACGAGCGCGGGCGAGCCGATCGCCACGGCTCCCATGGCCTGCACGTCGTCCGCGACCTCGCGGTCGCTCGTGACGACCGTCACCGGGCGCCCCTCCGGTTCCGCGGCGACGAGCCGGCGGATCAGGTGGTCCGCGATCTCGCCGCCGTGAACAGGACTCGGACGCCACGGGTGCTCGCGGCAGGCAGGTGCCCCAGGTCCTGGCCGTCGAAGCAGCACGTGACCTCGGCCCCGTGCGCGAGGCCACACGCACCAGGCCGTCCACGAGGCGACGGCGCTGCTGCGCAAGGGTCAGCGTCCCGAAGCCCGTCTTCGTGACGTTGTACCCGTCGACGATCAGGTGCATCTGCGGGACGGCCAGCACGTCGTCGAGCAGGGCGGGTCGTCGCCCGAGCGACCCCGTGAGCCGGGCCGGGTCCTGCCGGCCGCCGCCCCGGCGCCCCGGACCGCTCACCGCCACGGTGTCGCCGGGCCGCAGCGTGGTCGGCGGTATCCCGAGCTCCCGTCGGAGCCCGACCGCCGCGTCCACGACCGTCTCGAGCAGCAGCCGCGCGCGGGCGTTGGCCAGCTCGGCGCCCGTGTGGACGAGCGTGCGGGCCTCCTCGCGTGCGGCGTGCGCACGGTCCAGCGCGACCGAGGCCTCGCGCCTCTCCCCGGCTGCCTGGGCCGCGAGCGCCTCGGCGGCCTCCATCCGGCTGCTCGCCTCCGCAAGAGCCGCACGGGCCTCTGCCCTGGCCCGGTCCGCGTCCGAACGTAGCCGGCGCTCCTGCCGTCGCAGGGACACGATCTCTGCACGCGCCTCCTCGAGCGCCGCGCGGTCCGCGGCGGCGGCCTCCTTGGTGGCCGCGAGCTCGGCGATCACCCGGTCCCGCTCACCGACCACGCGCTCGGCGTTCAGCTCCCTGCGTCGTTCCTCCGCCAGGAGGTCGACGTCCTGCTGGGCGCGCTCGAGGTACGCGGCCCACCCTTCCGGTCTCAGCAGGAAGGCCCCGACGGCCAGCTCGACCGCGTCGGCCGCCGGCTCGCTCGTGGCCTCGCCGGTCGCCGCCCGACGGCGTGGCTCCCGTCGATCACGACGTCGTCGGAGGTGCCGGGAGCGGTGGGGCGGCCGGTCTCGCGGAGGGACGCCTCGTCGTCGGGCACGAGATCTCGCGCCACCTGCGGGTGGGCTCCGCTCCACGCCGCGGCGACCGCATGGCGAAAGCCGGGGTTCGACTCGAGTGCCTGCCAGAGAGGGACGGCGCCGGCCACCGCGCGCCGGCGCGGCGCGAACGTCCGGACCCGCCGCAGCGACACCGGGACGGTCGAGGACTCCCAGGCTCCGAGGGTACGAGCGGCGAGCTCGAGCAACCTGGTCCGGACGGCCGGGGACGACGACCCCGGACGGCTCATCTGCCGATCGTTGCGCAGTGTCCTTCTTGTCCCGACTCGTCCCATCCATGGGTCAACACTACGGGCACGGCGGGCGCGGGCCCGCAGGCGGACGAGAGCGCGTCCGCGGGGTTGTCAGTGCCTCCTACTACGTTCGCCCCATGTCGTCCACGACCGCCTCGGCTCTCTCCTCCCCCACCTCCCCGTCCGCGGTCGGCACGTCGCAGCTCTCGGTTCGAGCCTTCAGCCCGCCCGTCACCACCGGCGCCCGACCCGTCCAGCTCGGCCTCGACGAGCTCGGCACGCCGCTCCGGGACGTCACGTTCGTGGTCGTCGACCTCGAGACGACCGGCGGTTCACCCGCGACAGCCGGGATCACGGAGATCGGAGCGGTGAAGGTCCGCGGTGGCGAGGTGCTCGGCGAGTTCCAGACCCTCGTCGATCCGGGCACGCCGGTGCCGGCGTTCATCGCCCGGCTGACCGGCATCACCAGCGCGATGGTCGCCAACGCCCCGCCCATCGAGGCCGTGCTGCCGAGCTTCCTGGAGTTCGCCCGAGGTGCGGTGCTCGTCGCGCACAACGCCCCGTTCGACATCGGGTTCCTCAAGGCTGCCGCCCGCGACGCCGGATACGAGTGGCCGGGCAACCAGGTCCTCGACACCGTTCCCCTTGCCCGGCGCGTCGTGACGCGGGACGAGGCGCCCAACCACAAGCTCTCGACCCTGGCTGCGCTCTTCCGCGCGACCGTCACCCCGAGCACCGCGCGCTGGCCGATGCCCGTGCCACGGTCGACGTGCTCCACGCGCTGCTGGAGCGCCTCGCACCGTTCGGCATCACGCACCTGGAGGACCTCGCGACCGCGACGGACCCTGTACCGGCGGACGTGCGACGCAAGCGGACGCTCGCCGACGGCCTGCCCGACGCCCCTGGCGTCTACATGTTCCGCGGTCCCGGGAGGAGGTCCTCTACGTCGGGACCTCGACCTCGATCCGACGCCGCGTCCGGAGCTATTTCACCGCGGCCGAGAAGCGCAGCCGGATGACCGAGATGATCCGCATCGCGCACGCCGTCACCCCGTCGTGTGCGCCACGGTCCTGGAGGCCCAGGTCCGAGAGCTGCGGCTGATCGCCGAGCACTCGCCGCGCTACAACCGGCGCTCGAAGTTCCCCGAGCGGATGAGCTGGGTACGCCTGACCCAGGAGCACCACCCTCGACTCTCGATCGTCAAGGAGGTCCAGCCGGATGCCGCGCACATCGGCCCTACTCCTCGCGACGCCAGGCCCAGCAGGCGGTCGACGCGCTGCACGACGCCCTCCCGCTGCGCCAGTGCACGCCGCGGCTGCCCTGCTCCCTGCCCCGGGCGCGAGCGCGTGCGCCCTGGCGGAGATGGGGCGGTGCGGCGCCCGTGCACCACGGAACAGGAGGCCGGCGGATACCCGCGGTGGCGAGCCGCGCGCGGACGACCCTGCTCGCGGACCCCGTGACGTCGTCGAACCCCTGAGCGCCCGGATCGCCGAGCTCGCCGCCGCGGAGCGCTACGAGCAGGCTGCGGAGGTCACCGCCCGGCTCGAGGCGTACCTCCTCGGGCGGGCGCGCCCAGCGCCTCGGGCCGCTCGCGGCGTGTGCCGAGCTCGTCGCCGCGAAGCGCATCGAGGGCGGCGGATGGGAGATCGTGGTGGTCCGCCACGCACGGCTCGCCGCCACGGGCGTCTCCCGCTGGGCGCAGACCCGTGGCCGACCATCGACGCGCTCGTGGCGACCGCCGAGGAGGTCGCCGCTCCCGTGGCACCCGCTCCTGCGTGCCACCCGCACGAGGCAGAGCTCGTCCTCGGCTGGCTCGAGCAACCAGGGGTCCGGCTCGTCGACGTGAGCGACCCCTGGCGTGGCCCGTGCGCTCAGCTCGCGCATTTACCGACCGGGGCCGCACGGCGCAGCGCGTCGCGCACTACGGCGAGGCTAGATTGGACCCCGGCTCCCTGCCCGGGAGCCCCGCGCAACGGACCCGACGGAGGACCCATGCTGACAGCGATCGTGCTGATCGACACCGAACCGCACCTCATCCCGGAGGTCGCCTCGCACGTCGCCGCGCTCAAGGGGTCAGCGAGGTCTACTCGGTGACCGGCAAGGCGGACCTCGTGGCGATGGTGCGCGTCAAGCAGCACGACGACCTGGCCGACGTGATCGCCGACAAGATCAGCAAGGTCGACGGCGTGCTGCGCACCGAGACCTTCATCGCGTTCCGGGCGTACTCCGACGTGGACCTCGACCAGGCGTTCGCCCTCGGACTCGACGACTGAGCCGCCGCGCCGTCGGGTGACCGGAATCGGCAACCCGACGGCGCGGTGTCCGTACAGGTCAGAGCGCCGACGCGGCGACCCAGCGGTCCAGGACCGCTGCAGCGGCTCCCGAGTCGATGGCCCCGGCCGCGTGCTCCATGCCCGCAGCGAGCCTCTCGACCAGCGTCCCGTCCGCGGTGCCCGGCAGGCTCGCGTCCGCGACCAGCGCAGCTGCCGCGTTCAGGAGCACGGTCTCGCGAACCGGACCGGGTGCTCCCGCGAAGACTTCGCGGGCCACCCCGGCGTTGTGCTCGGCGTCCGCTCCACGCAGGTCCTCGATCGTGATGCGCTGCAGACCGAGCTCTGCGGCCGCGTCGAGCGAGTGGACGGTCACGACGCCGTCGCTCACCTCCCACACCGTCGAGGTTCCGGTCGCCGCCAGCTCGTCGAGGCCGTCGTCACCGCGGAACACGATCGCTGACGCTCCCCGGGACGCGAAGACCCCGCGACGAGCGGGGCCATGCGTTCGTCCGCCACACCGATCGCGGCCGCGCGGGGCTGGGCGGGGTTGGTGAGCGGGCCGAGGAAGTTGAAGGCCGTCGGGATGCCCAGCTCCTTGCGCGCGACCGCGGAGTGGCGGAACGACGGATGGAAGACCTGCGCGAAGCAGAACGTGATGCCGACCTCGTCGACGAGCTGGGCCACCCTGGCCGGCGCCTGGTCCAACCGGATGCCCAGGACCTCCAGGACGTCGGCCGAGCCGGAGGACGAGGACGCCGCGCGGTTCCCGTGCTTGACGACCCGCACCCCGGTCCCCGCGATCACGACGGCAGCCATGGTCGAGATGTTGACGGTGTGCGCGCGGTCGCCACCCGTCCCGACGATGTCGACAGAGGGCCCTGCGACGTCGAACCGCGTGGCGTGCGCGAGCATCGAGTCCGCGAGGCCGCGCAGCTCTCCGACCGTCTCCCCTTGGACCGCAGGGCGATCAGGAAGGCGGCGAGGCGGACCGGGCTCACCTCGCCCGACATGACCAGGTCCATGGCCCAGGACGTCTGCTCCGCGCTCAGGTCATGGCGGCGATGAGCTCCGTGAGGAGACCGGGCCACGACGGCGTCACCTGCTCGGACACCAGGACGGTGGCCTTCGGCGCGGGGACGGACGAAGCGTTTGCCGGAGTGCCCGGGGTCGTGGTCACGGGACCTGCCCTTCATGAAGTCATTCGATCAACGAGACGATCGCTCGCTGCAGCTCGATCGCGTCGAAGGGCCGTGGGACGGCCTCGTCGGCGAGCGACCACGATGCTAGCCAACCGTCCTGTGGTCTGCCGGTGAGGACCAGAACCGGCGGGCACCGGTAGATCTCGTTCTTGAGCTGCCGGGACAGGCCCATGCCCCCACCTTGTCGGCCTCGCCGTCCAGGACCAGCAGGTCCCACCCGCCGGCGTCCGCGGCGTCGACGACCGCGGTGGCGGTCGCGACCTCCTTCCAGACGATGTCCGGCGCGCCGCCCGCAGGCGCCGCCCGACGGCGATCCGCACCTGCTCCCTGACCGTCACGTCGTCGCTGTAGAGCAGGATGCGCGGCGCACGCGGCACGCGCGCACCGGCGGCGGCTCGGTGCTCGACAATGCGCCCCCGTGCGTGGACACCGGGCTGGTCGAGGTGCTCGTGATCGACGTCATCGTCGCCTCCGTCTGGTCTGGCGGGCACGCCCGAGGACGTCTCGCCGCGATCCGTGGTCGTCTGCCCCGGAACACCGGGCTCCCAGGGCATCTTGGCACGTCAGGACGCCCAGCGGCACCCCGCGCGCCCCTCTTCGTGTACCGGCCGGGCCGAGGAGAGGCCAGCGTCGAGCGCGCCGTTTCATGGCACTTCCACGAGATCCGTCACGAAGTGCAGGGCTTGGTGGGAAGATCTGGAGACTTTGTGAGATTCGCCGCGCGCTGCCCCTGGGTTCGATGACCCAAATCGCTCGCACGTCGGCCATAATGGCTGATGTGTCGACCGCAACGGCTGCCCCCACGCCCACCAGCACGTGAGCGTCAACCGCCCGAACCCAGTTTCGGTCGGGACGATCGTGTGGCTGGCCAGCGAGCTCATGTTCTTCGCTGGACTGTTCGCTATGTACTTCACCGCACGTTCGGTGATTCCGGCAGAGAGTGGGCTTCTCAGACAGAGAAGCTCAACATCCCCTTCGCCGTCGTCAACACGTCGGTGCTGGTGCTGTCCTCCGTCGCGTGCCAGCTCGGAGTCCTCGCGGCGGAGCGCTTCCAGCCCGTCCGCACCGGTTCGATCTTCCAGATCAACCGGTGGGGATGAACGAGTGGATCACCCTCACGTACCTCATGGGTGCCTTCTTCATCGGCGGCCAGGTCTACGAGTACGCCGAGCTCGTGCACGAGGGACTCACCATCTCGTCCCACCCCTACGGCTCGGTCTTCTTCATGGCTACGGGCTTCCACGGCCTTCACGTCGTGGGTGGCCTGATCGCGTTCCTGTTCCTTCTCGGTCGGTCCTTCTCCGCCAAGAACTTCGGGCACCACGAGGCCACCACCGGCATCGTGACGTCCTACTACTGGCACTTCGTCGACGTCGTGTGGATCGCGCTCTTCTTCGTGATCTACATCCTCCGCTGACGCGGTGACGCCCGTGGCACCGCTGCCCGGACACCCACATCTGCCCCTGCACCCCCACTTGCGAGACGAGGATCATTTCGTGAAGGCACTCGCCGCCCGCAGACACCACCGCTTCGCACCGGTCGTGCTGCTGCTGCTGGCGCTGCTGGTCACCGGCGGCGTCTACGCCGCCTTTGCCCCGAGTCCAGCCAGCGCTGACACCGCCAGCACCGAGGACATCGAGACAGGCCAGAAGCTTTTCCAGGCGAACTGCGCCACCTGCCACGGCCCGAACGCGGAGGGCTCGGACACCGTTCCGTCCCTCGTCGGCGTCGGCGCGGCCGCTGTCGACTTCCAGGTGTCGACCGGTCGTATGCCCATGCAGATGGATGGCCCCAGGCCCTCCAAAAGCCGCGCCAGTTCGACGAGGAGCAGACCGCGCAGCTCGCTGCGTACGTCGCCTCCCTGGGCGCCGCCCGGCGATCCCGACCGACGAGCAGGTCGACGCCTCGCTCGGTGACTCCGCCAACGGCTCGGCCATCTTCCGCACCAACTGCGCCATGTGCCACAACGCGGTCGGCGCCGGTGGCGCACTCTCCGAGGGCAAGTTCGCCCCAGCGCTGTGGGACACCTCCGAGCGGAACATCTACCAGGCGATGGCGACCGGCCCCAGTCCATGCCGGTCTTCAACGACGCGAACATCACGCCGGACGAGAAGCGCGACGTCATCGCGTTCCTCGTCGAGCAGCGTGAGGGTTCGGCCGGTGGACTTGACCTTGGGCTCTCGGCCCTGTCAGCGAGGGCCTCTGGGCGTGGATCGTCGGGCTCGGCCTGCTGATCGGCGCCGCTGTGTGGATCGGAGCGAAGTCGTCGTGAGCGACAACCAGAATTCGGCAGACCTGACGACGCAGGAGAGCGCGAGCTCGACCGCTTCCAGGACCCCGGCGTCCCGGCGCACAAGAGCCGGATGGCCGACCGCGACCCAAGGCCGCCAAGCGTGCCGAGATGCAGGTCGTGATCCTCTTCACGATCTCGATCATCGGCACGATCGGCATGCTGGTCGCCTTCTTCGCCCTGCCGGAGGACACCTCGGTCCCGGGATCCGGACGGCGAACCTCATCATCGGTCTCGGCCTCGCGTTCTCGCTCCTCGGCATCGGTCTCGCCGCGGTCCACTGGGCCAAGACCCTCATGTCGGACCACGAGCACGTCGACGAGCGTCACGCGCAGCGCAGCTCGGACGCGGTGCGCGCCGATGCGGTGCAGGCCCTCACCGACGGCGCCGACGACTCGGGCATCGCCCGACGTGGAGTCCTCAAGGGAGCAGTCGTCACCGCTCTCGCGCTCTTCCCCTGGCGATCGCTGTCCCCTCGTCGCCGAGGTGGGTGGTGACTGGAACGTCAACTCGTTCCGTCACACCATCTGGAAGCCCAAGATGCGCCTCGCGCGCGACCCTCGGGCCGCCCCATCAAGGCCGAGGACGTCACGATCGGCAGCGCCTTCCACGTGATCCCGGACGTGCCCGAGGAGGTGCGCAGCTCCCACGAGTGGATCACCGAGAAGGCCAAGGCGATCGTGCTGATGGTCCGGCTCGACCCGCGCGACCTCAAGGAAGCAAAGGATCGCGAGGGCTGGTCGTACGACGGCATCGTCGCGTACTCAAGGTCTGCACCCACGTCGGCTGCCCTGTCGCTCTCTACGAGCAGCAGACGCACCATCTGCTGTGCCCGTGCCACCAGTCGACCTTCGACGTCGCAGACGGCGCCAAGGTCGTCTTCGGCCGGCCAAGCGGCCGCTTCCGCAGCTGCCGATCACCGTTGACGACGAGGGCTACCTGGTTGCGCAGAGCGACTTCCACGAGCCCGTCGGACCGAGCTACTGGGAGCGCCTCAAGTGAGCACCAGCACCGCGGGACCCGCGGAAGCGACCGCAGACTACCTGGACCAGCGGACCGGCATCGCCGGAGCCGTCAAGGAGTTCGCCCGGAAGGTCTTCCCGGACCACTGGTCGTTCCTCCTGGGCGAGATCGCCCTGTACTCGTTCGTGATCCTCATCATCTCGGGCTTCTTCCTGACGATGTTCTTCGTGCCGAGCATGGGGCTCATCACCTACCACGGCGAGCCCGCCTCGATGAACGGCGTCGTGATGTCCGAGGCCTTCGCCTCGACGCTCCACACCTCGTTCGAGGTCCGTGGCGGTCTGCTGATGCGCCAGATCCACCACTGGTCGGCGCTGCTGTTCATGGCCGCGATCGTGACCCACATGATGCGCGTCTTCTTCACCGGCGCGTTCCGCAAGCCCCGTGAGATCAACTGGATGGTCGGGTTCCTCCTGATGATCCTGGGCCTCGCCGCCGGCTTCACCGGCTACTCGCTCCCGGACGACGTGCTGTCCGGCAACGGCCTGCGCATCACCGACGGCGTCATCAAGTCGATCCCGGTCATCGGCTCGTACACCTCGTACTTCGTGTTCGGTGGCGAGTTCCCGGGTGAGCACATCATCCCGAGGCTCTTCACGCTGCACATCCTCGTGGTGCCGGGACTCATCCTGGCGCTGGTCGCGCTCCACCTCTTCTTCGTGGTGCTGCACAAGCACACGCAGTACCCCGGTGGCGGGCGCACCAACGGCAACGTGGTCGGCTTCCCGCTGTTCCCCGTGTACGTCGCCAAGGCGGGTGGCTTCTTCTTCGTGGTGTTCGGCGTCATCGCCGCGATGGGCGCCACGATGGCCATCAACAACGTCTGGAACTACGGGCCGTACGACCCGTCCCCGTCTCGGCGGCGCGCAGCCGGACTGGTACATGCTCTTCCTCGAGGGTCGCTGCGACTCATGCCGGGGCAGACCGAGTACGTGATCGCCGGCTACACGCTCTCGCTGAACGTCTTGATCCCTGCGGTCGTCATACCCGGCCTGCTGTTCACGTTCCTTGCGGTCTATCCCTTCCTCGAGGCAGCGGTGACCAGGACAAGCGCGAGCACCACGTGCTCGACCGCCCGCGCAACGTGCCGGTCCGCACCGGCCTGGGCGTCGGCTTCCTGACGGCGTTCATCATCCTTGCCCTGGCAGGTTCGAACGACCTGATCGCCACGCACTTCCACCTGTCGATCAACGCGATCACCTGGGTGTTCCGCGTCCTGTTCTTCGTCGGCCCGGTCATCGCGTTCTGGATCACCAAGCGCATCTGCCTCGGGCTGCAGCGCAAGGATCGCGAGCTCGTCCTGCACGGCCACGAGACGGGCCGCATCGTGCGCTTCGCCCACGGCGAGTACATCGAGGTCCACCGTCCGCTCGACGAGCAGGAGCGCTGGCTCCGAGTGAACTACGCGGCGCACGCACCCTCGAGATCGAGCGGCGACGGACTCGCGTGGTGTCCGCCGCAAGGGCTACAAGAAGGACCGCCGGAAGCAGCGTCTGTCGCAGTTCTTCTACGAGGATCGGGTCGAGCCCGTGACTCCGTCCGAGCTGGCTGCGTCTCACTCGCACGGCGAGCACGACGCCCTCGGGACCATGGAGGCGTCGCACGCCGTGGAGTCCGGCTCAGCCGTGGGCGGCGGCAGCCACATCGTCAGCCCTGACGAGTCGGGTGCTGACGAGAGCAAGCACTGACATCTCCCCGGAGAACATCGACCCGTGAGATTGCCCGGTTTTGTCCGGAACAATCTCACGGGTCGCTTGCGTTCTAGGGTGTCGCGTTCGACGGCTCCTGCCGCTCTCGAACGTGTTCGTCATAGTTGTCGCCCTACTCCGGCGCGGCACACGATCCAGGAGGCATTCCGGTATGGCTGTCTACACCCTTCCCGAGCTGTCGTACGACTACAGCGCGCTCGAGCCCCACATCTCCGGCCGCATCATGGAGCTGCACCACTCCAAGCACCACCAGGCCTACGTGACCGGCGCCAACACCGCGCTCGACAAGCTCGCCGAGGCCCGCGACACCGGCGACCTCGCCGCGGTCAACCTCCACGAGAAGAACCTCGCGTTCAACCTCGGCGGCCACGTCAACCACTCCGCGTTCTGGACCAACCTGTCCCCGAGGGCGGCGGCGAGCCCACCGGCGACATCGCCGCAGCCATCACCGAGGACTTCGGCTCCTTCGAGAAGTTCAAGAAGCACTTCGCCGCCGTCGCCGCAGGCGTCCAGGGCTCCGGCTGGGCCATCCTCGCCTGGGACACCCTCGGCAAGAAGCTCATCATCGTCCAGCTCTACGACCAGCAGGGCAACATCGCCCTCGGCCTGGTCCCCATCGTCCTCCTCGACGTCTGGGAGCACGCCTACTACCTCGACTACCAGAACGTGCGCGCCGACTACGTCACCGCCTGGTGGAACCTCGTCAGCTGGGCCGACGCCGACGCACGCCTCGCCCGCGCCCGCACCCAGGGCGAAGGCCTCATCATCCCCGCCTGACCCTCTAGGCGGCGCCACGGGCCGTGCAGACCCCTTCGGGCGTCTGCACGGCCCGTTCGTCGTTCCGCCGACTCGTGGGACCCCGGGACGCTCACGCTCGGCACCGTGGCGGGCGTGGGCGCGCGATGGGTCCGGGTGCGCCGAGCACGGCATCGGCCGGAGTCACGTCAGGACCGTGGCCGACCTCTCATGACGCTGGTGGCGCACCAGGGCGAGCAGAGCGATCCCGGCGAGACCACTGGCGGTGTTGACGACGCGGTCGGTGGCGGCGGTGCTCCCGATGGCGGGGACGTACTGAACGATCTCCACGGTCAGGCTCGCTCCGCCGATCGGGCCAGCGCACTTGCAGGACGGGATAGAGCGCGAACCCCACGACCAGAGGGATTGGGTCCAGTTCCGCACGCCGGCACCGGCGCCCTGGGCGTCCCGGGTGTCCTGCCCCCAGGTCGGCACTGCACGCCCGTACCACGACGCCGACGGGCCCCGCCTCCCGGAAGGAGACGGGGCCCGTCGGCGTCGAGCGGTTGATCAGTGCGCGTGCTGTCCGCGAGAGAACTCGAAGACCCAGCCCACCAGGGCCACGGAGCCGAGCACCACGCCGATCCCGAAGATCCACCAGCCGAGAGCCAGGCCGAGGAAGGAGATCGCGGCCGAACCGGCGATGGCCAGCGGCCACCAGCTCCAGGGGCGTACACGCCCTGGTCGCCGGCGCCCTGCTCGATGAGCCCTCGGGTCGTCCTCGGGCCGTGCGTCGATGCGCTTGGCCGTCAGTGCCAGGTAACCACCGATCATGGCTGCGAGCCCGAAGGCCAGGAACAGACCTGCGGAACCGACCGGCTCCCAGTGGCTCCAGAACCCGTAGACCAGCGCCACCAGAAGAAAGAACGGAGCAAGCAGCAGGTGAAGTCTGGATTCGGTCTTCACTGGTTCTCTCCTTCTCGACGCTGCGCGGCTCGTCGATGATCATCGTCGAGGACGAGGACGAGGAGGCGGAGTGCTCTCCTTCGACCCGGTCGACCGCGACGGCAGTCTCGCCGCGACGGTCAGCGTCTCCGTAGATCTGCTGGAGAACGCCCGGGTTGGGCTCGGCGTGGTCCATGGCCGCGACCTCGGGGTGGTGCAGGTCGAACGCGGGACGCTCCGAACGGATCCGGGGCAGCGACGTGAAGTTGTGCCGCGGCGGCGGGCACGAGGTGGCCCACTCGAGCGATCCCCGTAGCCCCACGGGTCGTCGACGGTGACCAGGGGCGCGTTGCGCCAGGTCGTGTAGACGTTCCAGAGGAACGGCAGTGTCGAGGCCGCGAGGATGAACGAACCGACGGTCGAGACCTGGTTCATCCACGTGAAGCCTTCCTCCGGCATGTAGTCCGCGTAACGACGCGGCATGCCGGCGACACCCAACCAGTGCTGCACCAGGAAGGTGGTGTGGAAGCCGATGAACAGCAGCCAGAAGTGCAGCTTGCCGAGCTTCTCGTTGAGCATGCGCCCGGTGAACTTGGGCCACCAGAAGTAGAACCCGGCGAACATGGCGAACACCACGGTGCCGAAGACCACGTAGTGGAAGTGCGCGACCACGAAGTACGAGTCCGACAGGCTGAAGTCCAGGACGGGGCTCGAGAGGATGACCCCGTCAGGCCACCGAAGAGGAACGTCACGAGGAAGCCGATCGACCAGAGCATCGGCGTCTCGAACGTGAGCTTGCCTCGCCACATCGTGCCGATCCAGTTGAAGAACTTCACACCGGTCGGTACCGCGATGAGCATCGTCATGAAGGCGAAGAACGGCAGCAGGACCGCCCCGGTGACGTACATGTGGTGCGCCCACACGGTCACCGAGAGGGCTGCGATCGCGATCGTCGCGTAGACCAGACCCTTGTACCCGAAGATCGGCTTGCGGCTGAACACCGGAAGATCTCGGACACGATGCCGAAGAACGGCAGCGCGATGATGTAGACCTCGGGGTGACCGAAGAACCAGAAGAGGTGCTGCCAGAGGATGGCGCCGCCGTTCTCCGGGTTGAAGATCTGGGCACCGAGGCGACGGTCCGCCCCGAGCGCGAACAGCGCGGCGGCCAGCGGCGGGAAGGCCATCAGGACCAGGAGGCTCGTGACGAGCGTGTTCCAGGTGAAGATCGGCATGCGGAACATGGTCATGCCCGGCGCACGCATCGTGATGATCGTCGTGATGAAGTTGACGGCACCGAGGATGGTCCCGAACCCTGCCAGAGCCAGACCGAAGACCCAGAGGTCTCCCCGGCTCCTGGACTGAACGTCGTGTTCGACAGTGGCGCATAGGCGAACCACCCGAACGATGCGGCGCCCTGCGGCGTGAAGAATCCGGCCGAGGCGATCAGGCCACCGAAGAGGTAGAGCCAGTACGCGAACATGTTCAGTCGCGGGAAGGCGACGTCGGGTGCGCCGATCTGCAGCGGCATGATGACGTTCGCGAATCCTGCGAAGAGCGGGTGGCGAACAGCAGCAGCATGATCGTGCCGTGCATCGTGAAGAGCTGGTTGTACTGCTCCTTGCTCTGCACGATCTGGATGCCGGGCTCGAAGAGCTCCGCACGGATCACGAGGGCCATCAGGCCGCCGATGCAGAAGAAGACGAACGACGAGATCAGGTACATGTACCCGATGGTCTTGTGGTCGGTCGAGGTGACCCACTTGATGACGGTTCGTCCGAGCGTCTGGCGCTTCGGGGCGAGACCAGGAATGACTTCGGCCTGCGCGACCATCAGTTCTCACCTTCCGTGACTACGGCCGGGTTCGGGTCCTGAAGTCGGTTCAGGTCGAGCCCGAGCTGACCGATCTGGCCCTTGTCCTCGAGCTTCTTCATCTGGGCGTCGTACTCCGCACGGGAGACCACAGCCACGTTGAAGAGCATGCCGGAGTGGTGCTCGCCGCAGAGCTCGGCGCACTTCCCGGCGTAGACACCCTCACGCTCGGGGTGATCTGGAACTCGTTGGTGCGCTCCGGGATCATGTCCATCTTGTAGAGGAACGCGGGGACCCAGAACGAGTGGATGACGTCACGAGAGTCAAGCGTGAACCGGACGCTCTCGCCGACCGGGAGGTACAGCGTCGGCAGGGAGAACGCGGTGCCAGGGGCGCCCTCGATCTCGTCTGCGGACCTCAGGTCCCCGACGTTGGCCTCGTGCTGGCCCGACTCGTAGACGTCGTCCGTCAGGTAGTTGAAGTCCCAGCTCCACTGCTTGCCGATGACCTGGATCTCGACGTCAGGGGTCTCGGAGAGATCCTTGATCGCCGTCATGTCACGGTTCGTGAAGTAGAAGAGCACGAGCACCATGACGATCGGCACTGCCGTGTACATGATCTCGAGGGCAGGTGGTAGCGCGTCTGCACGGGCAGGACGTGGTCGTCCTTACGCTTGCGGTAGACGGCCACGCACCACAGGATCAGTCCCCACGTGATGACGCCGACGATCAGTGCCGCGAGCCAGGATCCGTTCCACAGCGATGTGATGCGGGCGGTCTGGTCGGTCACCTCACCGTCGGAATATCCGGGGAGAAATCCGCGCTGAACGGTCTCACTGGCACAACCGGACGCCATCGCCGCGACGGCGACGGCGGAAGCCGTCGCTCGCAGGATGGTTCGCCGTGTGCGGCTAGGGGTTGCGAGTGCAAGGGGGCCTTTCACTTCAACGTTCGACAGGGGCTCGATCTTCTCCACGAGTTCCCCGCAGAACCTTCGTCCTCGACCCACAGAGCCTAGCGCGCAAATGCCCTCTCTCGCGCCGTCAACGCGCGTCCTGACCGTGACGATTCCGGCACCCTCCCGCAAGAACCCGGGTTCGACACAGCACCGGCGCTTCTGTCAGATCGTCGCTTCCCGTGACACTCGCGCTACCGTGCACAGTGCGAGTCGCCCCCGGCACATTCGGCGCGTCTCCAATGAAAGTCCACCAGACGGCGGCTCAGCGGACCTCGCCGCACCGCCGCCCCGCCCCCAGGAGCACATGTGACGGACACCACCACTCCCCGCGTCGGGTCTATCTCGACAACGGGGCCGGGCGGTCCTGCACCCTCGCCCGCGCCGCGTTCGACCAAGCCCTGGCCGACGGCTGGGCCGACCCGCGCCGGCTGCACGCCGAGCGCGCCGCGCGGCGGTGCTGCTCGACGGGGCCCGTGAAGCGATCGCCGCCGGACTCGGCGCCCGCACCGAGGAGATCCACCTCTCCTCCTCGCACACCGCCTCGCTGCACGCCGCAGTCGGCGCCGTCGCCCTCGGCCGACGCCGCGTGGGTCCCGGATCGTCGTCTCGGCCGTCGAGCGCGCGGCCGTCCTGCACGCGGCGGAGCTCGCCACGTCCGCGACGTTCCCGGTCGGGATGGACCGTTCGGCGACCGATCACCCCAGCCCTCTCGTCACCGTCCCCGTCGACCGGCTGGGCCGGGTCGACCAGACCGCGATGATCGCGGCGATCGGCGCCCGGGGTCGCCCTCGCGGCGCTCCAGGTCGCGAACGGGGAGGTCGGGACGTTCCAGCCCGTCGCAGCGGTCCACGCGGCCGCCCGCCACGTGGGGTCCCGCTCCTGGTGGACGCGGGCGCCGTCGTCGGGCACGGGGAGGTGCCGGACGCCTGGGACCTGCTCGCCGCGGACCCGGCCGACTGGGGAGCGCCTGCGGGCGTGGGCGTCCTCGCCGTCCGCAACCGGGTCCGCTGGCGCCGCACCTGGCCCGAGGACGCCGAGCCCTGGTTCCCCGGCGGTGTGAGCGTGCGGCCGTGTTCGCCGCCGCGGTCGCTCTCCAGTCCACCCTGGCAGACCGCGAGGCCCAGGACGCGCGGCGGCGGACGATCGTGGAGCGGGTGCGCGCCGCCGTCGGGCAGATCCCCGACGTCGAGGTCGTCGGCGACCCGGACGGGCGCCTGCCCCACGTCGTGACGTTCTCGTTCCTGTTCGTCGACGGCGAGGCCCTCGTGACCGAGCTCGACCGCGAGGGTTTCGCCGTCGGGTCCGGGTCGGCCTGCACGTCGAGCTCGCTCGAACCCAGCCACGTCCTGGCCGCCATGGGCGTCCTCACGCACGGCAACGTCCGGATCGCGCTCGACAGGTCTACGACAGCCGAGGACGTCGACCGCTTCCTCGCGGTCCTGCCGGGGCCGTGGCCGGGTGCGCGCGTCGCTCGGGGTGAGCGGTCTGTGAGCACCGAGGAAGCCCCGGCACCACAGGTGGTCGACGCCCGCGGGCTACGCTGCCCGCTCCCCGTCATCCGCCTCGCGGTCGTCGCGCGCGACGCCGCTCCCGGCGCTGCCCTCACCGTCTGGTCCACCGACCCGCGGCTCGACACGACGTCCCCGCGTGGGCACGGATGCGCGGCCACACCGTCGTGGAGAACGTCGTGCTGGAGAGCGCGGTCGTCGCACAGGACGACGGCACGGGGCCTCCGGAGGACAGCCGCCCGACGGCGCCACGACCTGGGCGATCACCGTTCGCCTGGGAGCGTGACCGGCAGGAGACGACGACGCCGGTCACCGTGAGGTGACCGGGTCGTCGGGTGCTGCGGTGCCGCCGCGGTGGCAGACCGGATCAGCCGAAGGAACCGCCGCAGGCGCAGGAGCTGCCGGCGTTGGGGTTGTCGATCGTGAATCCCTGCTTCTCGATGGTGTCCGCGAAGTCGATGGTCGCGCCGTCCAGGTAGGGGACGCTCATCTTGTCGACGACGACCTCGACACCGTCGTAGTCCTTGAGGACGTCGCCGTCCAGGACTCGCTCGTCGAAGTAGAGCTGGTAGATCAGACCCGAGCAGCCGCCGGGCTGGACGGCGACGCGCAGACGCAGGTCGTCGCGGCCCTCCTGCTCGAGGAGGCTGCGGATCTTGCCGCCGCGAAGTCCGTCAGCAGGACGCCGTGGGTGGCGGTCTCGGTGGTCTCGCTCATCGTGTTCTCCGCACAGTCTTCGGTGGGCTCTCGCCCCGTGGTGCCGTCGACCTGCGGCTCCCGCTCACGGGCAGGCCGATCGGTCCTCAGGCTTCTCGCATACCCGTCAACGCGACGGGTCGTCGTTCTGTTCCCGAGTGTACGACGGCGACGCCCACCTCTCGCTGTGGGTCCGCCGGCCGGGGACCTGCAGGGCCCGCGTCCAGCCCGGGTTCAGGAGCCCACGCCTCGTCCGCCCGTCCACGTCCGCGCCACGCGCGCGACGCGAGCAGCGGCCGCGGGCGGTCCGACCCCAGCTCGTAGGCCCCGCTGATCCCCGCGGCCGCCTGCTCGCGCCGGCCCGCGAGGATCTCGCGGGCCAGGACCACGACCGGTGTCCCCGCGCCGCGGCGCGGCGAGCCACCTCGGGCAGGGCGCCCTCGTGCATCGCCGAGGCGTCGAGGAGTCGACGACCACGACCGCCAGGTCAGCGGTGTCGATCCTCGCGTCCAGCCCGACGACGTCGGCGACGACCGCGGTCCCGGGCAGCAGGCGCGCCCGAGCGCGGCCAGACCGAACCCCAGCCCGCCGCCGGCCCCGCACCGGGCAGCCCGGTCAAGGCCCGGGCCGCCCGCGCGCGGAAGCCCCTGCGCCGCACCCTGGGCAGGCCGACCGCCCGGGGAGCGGCGCCGTCGGGCCCAGGAGCAGCGAGCGGTGCCCGGCTCCCGCAGGAGCCTGCGAGACGGCTCGCGACACCTCGTGCGCGAAGTGACCGTGCGCCCGCTCGAGCTCCTGGGCGAGCAGCGCGAGGGCTGGGCTCGCCTCGGCCAGGGCGCCGCTCGCGCCGTGCAGGCCCAGCAGCGGGAGGTCGCTCTCGACGGCCCCGACGAGCTCGACCCCGCCCAAGGACTCGCGAGCGGCCTGCACGAGCGCCGCGTCCGTCTCCGTCACAGCCCCGAGCGAGGCACCACCCTGCGTCAGGGCACCCGTGGCGGCGCCCGCGAGCGCCGCGACCATGCCCGCCCGGCGTCATGGGACCCTGCGCCCCGGTCGCCACGACGACGCGCGAGGCGAGCCGCGCGGCCGCGGCGACCACCTGCCCGACGCCGTAGCTCGTCGCCGCGCCCAGCTCGCCGCCCGGGACGGCCGCCTCCGACCGGGCGCCTGGGCGTCGAGGGCCGCCGGAGCGACGCCGCCTCGACATAGGCCGTGCGCGCCCACCGGGCGAGGACGGGCCGAGCCGAAACGTCGTCGGCACCTCGCGCCCCTGGACGTCCCGCGCGACCGTCACGACCTGCTCCAGGGCGTGCCCGGCCAGGGCCCGGAGGAACCCGTCGGTCCCGGGTTCAGGACGCACCGGTCGACGTCCCACGCCGAGGCGCCCGTCCAGATCTCGGCGATCAGGTCGCACGCGTCCCCAGCGAGCAGGCGCCCGCCCGCGAGATCGAGGGGTTCCGCGACGGCAAGGAGCAGGTGCATGCCGCGATTGTGTCAGGTGGGTGACGCCCGTCACGCCGGGTGCGGGCCCGGTGCCGCTCCCGTGCGGGACACCGCGGGACGGGTTCCCCGAGCACGCGCGCTCTGTCGCCGGACCTGTCCGCGCCCGCGATCGGACCTGCTCGTCGCCCCGGGCGTTGTGCGACGATGTTCCCGTGAGCACCCTGCTGGACAGCACCTTCGCGGAACCTGCCCCTCGCCTCTCCTGCTGCTCGGGCAGGGCCGGGACCTGGCCTCCGAGAGGGGTCGAGTGCACCGGCGAGCTGCCGCCGCGAGCGACCCCGACCTCGTCGAACGTGCCCGCGCGGCCCGCGCCGCGCTCGGTGACCGCGCGTTCGTGCTCGGCCACCACTACCAGCGCGACGAGGTCATCGACTTCGCCGACGTCACGGGTGACTCCTTCAAGCTCGCACGGGAGGCGGCGGCCCGTCCCGAGGCCGAGTTCATCCTCTTCTGCGGCGTGCACTTCATGGCCGAGAGCGCCGACATCCTCACCTCGGACGCTCAGCAGGTCGTCCTCCCGGACCTCGCCGCAGGCTGCTCGATGGCCGACATGGCCGCGATCAACCAGGTCGAGGACGCGTGGGAGGTCCTGCAGGACGCCGGGATCGCCGACGTCACGCTCCCCGTCACGTACATGAACTCGACCGCGGCCATCAAGGCCTTCACGGGTCGCCACGGCGGGACCATCTGCACGTCCTCGAACGCCGAGGTCGCGCTGCGCTGGGCGTTCGATCAGGTGGGCGGGGTGGACGGCACCGGCAAGGTCCTGTTCATGCCCGACCAGCACCTCGGGCGCAACACGGCTCTCCTGAAGCTCGGCATGTCGCCCGCCGACTGCGTGGTCTTCGATCCGCGCAAGCCGAACGGCGGCCTCTCCGATGCCGAGCTCCGCGACGCGCGCATGATCCTGTGGCGCGGTCACTGCTCGGTGCACGGCCGCTTCTCCGAGCGCAACGTCTCCGACATCCGGGCCGCGGTGCCGGGCGTCAACGTGCTGGTCCACCCCGAGTGCAAGAACGAGGTCGTCACGGCCGCGGACTACGTCGGGTCGACCGAGTACATCATCAAGATGCTCGACGCCGCCGAGCCGGGCTCGTCCTGGGCGATCGGCACCGAGCTGAACCTGGTGCGGCGAGTGGCCCGGCCCACCCGGACAAGCACGTGCACTACCTCGACTCGACCGTCTGCTTCTGCTCGACGATGAACCGCATCGACCTGCCGCACCTGGTGTGGGCGATGGAGTCCCTCGCGGCGGGTCGCACGGTCAACCGCATCGTGGTCGACGCCGACGACGCCCACTGGGCTCGCGTCGCGCTCGACCAGATGCTCGCCCTGCCGGGCTGTAGGACACCCGTCGGGTCCGTCGGCATGGGCGGCGGACTCGACGACCGCTCCACCGCACGACCCCGAGGGGTGAGGGATGGCCACCGGCAACGGTCTGAGCGTCGGGATCTTCGTGTTCGACGGCGCCGAGGAGCTCGACGTCGCGGGCCCTTCGAGGTGTTCACCGCCTGGCGCGACCGCTCGGCCCTCAAGCCGCACGTCAGCACGTTCTCGTGGGACGGGCGCGGGTGCGTCTCGCCCAGGGTCTGCACATCGTTCCCGACCGGTCGGCGGACGACGTCGGGCCGCTCCAGGTCCTCGTCTATCCCGGCGGCCCGGGCATCCAGCAGCTCGTCGGCGACCGGACCCACCTGGTGTGGTTGCACGCGGTGCGCGCCCAGACCCCTGCTCGCGAGCGTGTGCACGGGCTCGCTCGTCCTCGCCGCGGCGGGACTCCTGGCCGGTCGACCCGCGACGACTCACTGGGACCACTACGACGAGCTCACGGAGGCCGACGCGAGCATCCTGGTGGACACCGAGACGCGCTTCGT
The DNA here is from genome assembly GCA_038070415.1 of Oerskovia sp. M15. Classification (GTDB taxonomy): domain Bacteria; phylum Actinomycetota; class Actinomycetes; order Actinomycetales; family Cellulomonadaceae; genus Oerskovia. Next base: position 3,574,394 of record JAMYWF010000001.1, on the reverse strand, counting down.
CGACGACGGCGACGTCGTCACCTCGGCGGCGTCTCCGCGGGAATCGACATGGCGCTGCACCTGGTCGAGCGCTTCGAGAACGCCGAGGTCGCCGCGCAGGTCCGGCACGACCTGCAGTACGTGGGCCCCTGAGGGACCGCACCGTGCGAACGTGCTCAGGCGTCTGCGCGCTCCGCGTAGCGACCGGCACGGTGCGCCCAGCGGTCGAAGGCGACCGTGACGAACGGCGGCAGCGTGGCGGCGAGCGCGAGGAAGAGCGTCACCAGCGACCATCGCTGGCGGACGGCCACCAGGATCGCGAGGAGCACGTAGACGATCACGAGCGTGCCGTGCACAGGACCGAAGACCTTGACGCCGATCTCCGAGGCCTCGGCGATCCACTTGACGTACATCCCGACCAGCAGGCCGCCCACGAGAACGCCTCGGCGATCGCGACGGTGCGGAACGCGCGGACCGTCCAGTGGCGGGAGACGGTGGGCGCGGAGGCGGTCTCGACCGAGGACTCGGGGACGGCGGTACGGGAAGTCACGGGCCCCATCCTCACACGGGTCGGGGACGCTCCCGCCGCCCTGCCGGTACCCGCCTACCCGCCGGCGGTGCGGGCCGATACCTACTACCGCCCGTGCGCGGTAGTAGCCTGCCAGCGTGACCCGACAGATCCAGCTGACGATCGCCAGCACACTGCCTCGCAAGGCCGTCCCCGGGCGGGGAGTCCTCGACCCTCCGTGACCCGCATGCGCGTGCACCCGGCGACCTCGACTTCTACCTGCACGTGAACAACGGCGTGTACCTGCAGATGATGGACGTGGCTCGCAGCAACTTCCTCGGCGACCTCGGGGCTTTCGGGCTCCTCAAGGACAAGGGTGGTACCCGGTCGTCGCCTCCTCCACCATGAAGTACCGCCGCTCCCTGCAGCTGTGGGACCGCTTCGACATCACGACCCGCGTCCTCGGGTGGGACGAGCGCGTGGTCTACATGGAGCAGGTGTTCACCCGTGGGGCGACCACTGCGCGCGCGGACTGATCGCGGGCCGGTTCCTCTCGAAGACGGGCGGCCGGATCCCCGGCCAGGACGTCGTCGGGCTGCTCGGCGGCTCCACCGAGAGCCCCGCGCTCCCGCCGGACGTGCGCGACTGGGCCCTGGCCGTTGACGTCGCCGCGCGCTGACGTGTCGTTGCCCTCACCTTCCCCGCCATGACGAACGAGGTGCTCGAGCACGCCCTGCTGCACGTGATCCCTGGCCAGGAGGCCACCTTCGAGGAGGCCTTCGGGACGGCCCGCACCCTCATCGGCGCGATGCCGGGGTTCGGCGGCCTCTCGCTGAGCCGCTGCGCCGAGCGCCCCTCGACCTACCTCCTCCTGGTGCGCTGGGACAGCCTCGAGGCCCACACCGAAGGCTTCCGTGGGTCTGCTCAGTACTTCGAGTGGAAGGCCCTGCTGCACCACTTCTACGACCCGTTCCCCGTCGTCGAGCACTTCCGCGAGGTGTCGTGGGACGAGGCCGTCCCGACCCCCGTCCTTCCTGACGCTCGGCCTGGGCTCCAGTCACCAGGAAGCCCTCGCGCGACGTGGCGCGGGCGGCGCCCGCCAGGGTCGTCACGAGCCTGGCGGGCACCACCCACCAGGCCCCGGAGGGCCTGCGGGAGCTGTCGGACGCTAGACGAGCGCGAGCTCCTCGACGGGGTCGGTTTCGATCTCGTCGGCCTCCGGGCGCACCGCATGGGTGCGCAGCGGCTTGACCTTGTCGATGACCATCACCAGGGCGAGCGACACGACTCCCAGATCCCGAACGTGACCAGGTGCGAACCGACCGTGTCGCCACCGAAGTAGAGGATCGAGCGGATCGACTCCACGGCGGCGGCATGGGCAGGATCTCGTGCAGGACCCGGAAGACCTCGGGCTCCATGTAGACCGACAGCCCGCCCCGAGGCGGGGACCCCGACGAGCATCAGGATGCCGACCGCGGGGACCACTGCGAGCATCCCGATGAGCCGTTCGAGCACCGCGCTGAACATGGCCACGCAGAAGATCGCGACGATCCCCGTACCGAGCAGCGGCCAGAAGTGCCCACTGATGCTCCCCGTGATCGGCCCGGCGATCAGCCACAGGACAGCCGACATGAACACGGCCCATCCCGCCACGATCGGCACGAGACGCCGCAGCGGCCGGGAACTCGGCGCGGCGTTGGCGCCGACGATGATGATCATGAATCCCGACATGACCCAGCCCATGGCCAGGTACATGCTCACCGAGCCCATGGTGTCCGTCGTCGACAGCGGCGCGACGTCCTCGGTCGTGAGCTCCAGCTGCTGACCGGCTGCGACCTGGCCGAACACCGCCGTGACGACCTGCTTCGCGCTCGCGCCGGCAGCCTGGTTGGTCACCAGGGTCGCGCTCGGGTGCTCCGCCGAGGGGAGCACGAAGGCCGCACTGACCGTCCGGTCCTGCACCTGGGTGCGGGCGTCGTCGACCGAGCCCACTGCTCGCAGGTCGAACAGGCCGGGCATGCTCTGGCCCAGCCCGTCGACCGCTTCCTGGGCCTGCTCGACCGTGGACCCGACGACGGCGATGGGCATGTCCCGGGGTCGGGGACGACATGGCGCCGAGCATGACCGAGATCATCATCGTGACCATGGCGAGCGGGAAGAAGAGCAGCGCGGTGTAGCGCCAGCGGCGCGTCGTGGGCCAGGGCCCGCCGTGCAGCGACGGCACGGTGACGGGCGGCGGGCCCGCGTCCGGGTTGCGGCGCCGCTTGCGGGCGTCGAACGCGAGCGTCAGCACGAGGGCCACGACCGCGCCGACGACCAGGACCAGCAGGTGGGAGCCGACGCCCGACCCGTCGAAGTACAGGACCGAGCGGAGCGCCTCGCCGATCGCCGGCATGGGAAGGAACGCGTGCAGGAAGGTGAAGAACTCCGGCATGGTGTAGACGCTCATGCTCATGTTCGAGGCCGGCATGCCCAGCACCGTCAGGAGGAGCATGGCCGCGATCACCGCCATGGGCCCCAGGAAGCGCGTCAGCAGGAGCTGGACCGCTCCGACCGCGAAGATGCCCAGCCAGGCGATGCCCAGCACCTCCGGGTGTGGCCCTGGACCACGCCGAGCATCGGCCCCGTCACGGTCCAGACGAGGGCCGCGACCAGGGCGGCCCAGCCAGCCAGGAGCGGCACGGCCCGACGGAAGTGCAGGAGCTCGGGCGAGTTGGAGAGCGTCACGCTGAAGGGCAGGTAGCCGGCCATGACCAGTGCCGTGGCCAGGAACATCGCCCCCAGGCCCGCCGGGTCGTACGCGGGCAGCGGCGCGAGGTCCTCGGTCCCCAGGGTCAGCCCCTGGGCCAGGACCTGCGGGGCGAGCATGCCCGTGACGGTCGAGGACTGCGACGCCCCGGCCGAGCCTGCGGTGTACACCGTCGCCTCGCCGTCGACGATGTGCACGGCTCCCGACACCTCTCTGTCGAGCACGAGCTCGCGGGCTTCCTCGTCCGAACGGACGATGCGGACGTCGACCGCTTCGGGGCTGCGGCCTCGAGCGCCTCGGCGAAGGCCCGTGCGTCCGGCACGGTGCCCGTGACGGCGATCGGCATGTCGTGCGGCGTCGGGGCGTGCATCGTCCCGAGGTAGCCGCTGATCATCATCGACACCATGACGAGCGGCATGAAGAACATGGCCACGTAGCGGCCGATGGTCTCGGCCTTGGCCCGCTTGAGAGCGGCCGCCTCGGCCGCAGCCGCGGCCTCGGCGCTGTCCTCAGCGCCCTCAGTCGTCGGTACGTGCGGTGCTGCGGGGTCGGTAACCCCGTGCCCGAGGTGCGCGGGGTGTCTGGTTGCTCAAGAGTGTGCTCCTGTACGGCGTGGCGAGAGGGCGACGTGCGGCCCCGTGCGCCGTTGCAAGGGCGCCGCCTCGATGTGCGGCTGGGATGAACCAACCGGACGAGATTACGCCACGTGGCGTAAAATGTCACGTGGTGGACGCGAGGGTCCCGCCCAGCGACGCGACGGGCACCTCCGTCGATCAGGTGGCATGATCACCGCACCCGGACTCGAGGCAGGGACCGCCCTCCGGGCCCGTCCGCGGGAACCGCCGTGGGTCCGCCCTGTCCTCGCAGGTCAAGGCCCCGACGGGCCGCGGTCGAGGCACGCACGGGAACACGAGACCATCACGAGAAGAGGCCCACCGCATGGGACAGCACAGCGACCGGGCGCGCGAGACGCTGCTGACCTCGGCCGAGGAGCTCTTCGCCCGCTACGGCATCGACGCGGTGTCCAACCGCCGGATCACCGAGCACGCGGGCACGGCCAACCACTCGGCCATCGCCTACCACTTCGGCGGCCGCGACGAGCTGCTGCGCGCGCTGCTCGACCGGCACCTCGAGGAGATGAACAGGCGCCGGACGGCGCTCGTCGCCTCCTGAGCGACGACGCCGACGTGCGAGACCTGCTCGCCTGCCTGCTCCTGCCGTGGATCGAGCACCTGGCGTCGTTGCCCGTCCCCAGCTGGCGCGCACGGTTCGTGTTCCAGGTCCGCACGGTCCCCTCGGTCGCCGAGGCGCTCGCCGGACTGACCACGGCGAACCCGGTCGTCGAGGACCTCGTCCGCCGTCTGCAGGCGGCCCTGAGCGATCTCCCGCCACGCGTGGTCCGGGGCAGGTTCGAGATCCTCGGCCCCATGACCCTGGGCATCTGCGCCGGGCACGAGGCTCGTGTCCACGAGGGGCCCGCCGGCCTGGACCGGGGTCGGCTACTTCCTGATCGACGCGTGCGCGGGCATGCTCTCCGCACCCGTCACGCACCCCGACGACTACCTCACGGTCCCCAGCACACCGTTCCTCCTGTGACTGGGTGTGTCCGTCCGACCACTTCGACGGCCCAGCTCATGCCTGCGCGGCCAGCCAGCTCCCTGACGTCCTCGAGCTGCGTCAGGATCGTGGTCAGGTCCTGCGTGAGGTGCTGACCTCGCGCGGCCGCGACGCAGCGGTCGACCTCGTCGAGCATGCGTCGGGCCGTCCCCGCGTCGTCGAGACGCACGGCGAGCTCGGCCCGGTAGGCCTGGGCCTCGACCCGGTCGCGCGCCGACGCTCCGGCGTCCCCGAGTGCCTCCTCGCGCCGCAGCGCTCCGTCGAGGATCTTCGCGGCCTGCCCGACGTCGCCGCGCGAGTCCGCCTGGACCACCGCGTTCGAGACGGCTCGCAGCAGGCGGGACTCACCCGCCAAGGCCGCGCCGAGCTCGGCCGCGTCGACGCCGCCGGCGGCACGTCGGCCACTGGACCGGTCGCCTCGCCGGCTGCGTCGCCCCCACCGCGGGCGGCGCATCGGGCACCGAGCCGTTTGCCGCGTCACCCGTGTCGCCGGCCGGACCACCGGCTGCCCGCCGCACGACGCGGATCCAGTTGCCCGCGGGGTCCACCAGGCTGAAGCCGCTCAGCCCGTCCGCGTTCGCCCGGCGGCGGGGCCGGGTGATCCGGGGAACCCGCTCAGAGGGAGCCTCCCGTGGGCCGCGCGCAGGCCCGCGGCCCACGCGTCGTACAACGGCTCGGTGTCGTCGACCACGACGAGGCACGAGCCGTACGAGTCTTCCGGACGGAAGCCCTCAATCCCGAAGTAGTGCAGGTCGATCCCCTCCCGCCGGGCGCGAGGTACGGGTTCGGCCGGGTCTGCCGGTAGGTGACCTCGAACCCGAGGGCCGTCGCGAAGTCACTGATCTCGTCGATCGACGCGCAGGGCAGCAAGGGGACCATCGACTCGTTCGCCATGTCCCCATCCCACCACCAGGCGCAGGAGTCGACCACCGCCCGGCCCCGACGTACACGACCGGGGCACGCGGCGAGACGGCCGCACGCGGAGGGACGCCGTCGAGCAGGCCCTGGTCGCGGCGAGACGGCCCCTGCGCAAGCCGCGGCGGCGCCCGTGCTCAGGCCGCCGGGGCTCCCACCTGCTCAGGCCGCAGCCGCCTGGGCCACCCGCACCATGTTGCCCGACGGGTCCCTGAACGCGCAGTCGCGCGGTCCCCAGTCCTGGTCCATGGGCTCCTGGAGGACCTCGGCCCCGAGGCCCGGACGGTCTCGAAGAGCGCGTCGACGTCGTCGGTCTCGAACACGAGGATCGGCAGGACGCCCTTGATCATGAGCTCCTGGAGCGCGTCCCCGTCGGCCTGCGACCGGCCCGCGTGCGGGGCCGAGAGCACGACCCGAGCCCCGGCTGCACGTCCGACCCGAGCGTCACCCAGCGGAACCCGCCGGCGCCCACGTCGTTGTGCACCTTGAGGCCGAGCGCGTCGCCGTAGAAGGTGATCGACTCGTCGACGTCGTTGACGGTGATGTTGCAGAACTTCAGCGAGATGGTCATGACGGCGACTCTAGGACGAGGCCCGTGCGCTCGCTTCTCCGATCCTGCTCGATGCTCCGGCCGCACCTGCGGACGCGCCCGTCGCTCCGCGGGCCGGGCGCGTGAGGACCTGCGCGACGCACGGCGGCATCGCCTTCACGGCAGCGTGCTCGCGGCTCCGGTACACCGACGGGGCTCGCCCACGATCTCCGCGAACTTCGCGCTGAACGAACCGAGCGACGTACACCCCACGGCCATGCACGCGTCTGTGACGCTCGCGCCGCCGCGCAACAGGGCCATGGCGCGCTCGATCCGGCGCGTCATGAGGTAGCAGTAGGGCGTCTCGCCGTAGGCCGCGCGGAACTTGCGCGAGAAGTGCGCCGGAGACATGAGCGCCTTGCGCGCCATGGTCGGGACGTCGAGCGGCGCCGCGTACTCCCGGTCCATCAGGTCGCGGGCGCGGCGCAGCAGGACGAGCTCCTCGAGCTCCTGCGGGTCATGCTCCGAACGTAGCACCGGGCTCCCCTGCCAGACCGGGCGGGCGTCGGGGAGCGGTCCGGGCCGCCCGTCGGCCACGCCCCGGCCCCTGGCCCGGGTCGCGGCACAGGTCGTGGCCCAGGTCCTGACGACCCGAGGCCGGGTCCGGGTCCGCCGTCGGACCGACGGCGACCCTGGCCTCGCCTCGGGTCGTCAGAATCGCGGGCCTCAGCCCTGCGCGAGCCTCGTGAGGAGCAGCGCCTCGGCCAGGACGACCTTCTCGAGCTCGCCCAGGTGGACGGACTCGTTGGCTCCGTGAGCCCGCGAGTCCGGGTCCTCGACCCCGGTGACGAGGATCGCCGCTCCCGGGAAGACCTCGAGCAGGTCGGCGATGAACGGGATCGAGCCGCCGATGCCGATGTCGACGGGCGGCGTGCCCCACGACGTCTCGAAGGCCCAACGAGCTGCCTGCATCGCGACCGAGTCGGTCGGCGCCTGGAAGGGCTTGCCGAGCTCGCCGTCGCGGACCGTGACCTGCGCGCCGAACGGTGCGTTGCCCTCGAGGTGCGCTCGCAGGGCTGCGAGCGCGGCGACGGGGTCCTGTCCCGGGCGATGCGCAGCGAGAGCTTCGCGGTCGCTCGCGGGGCGAGGGTGTTCGAGGCGTGAGCGACGCTCGGGGCGTCGATCCCGATGACCGACAGGGCGGGCTTGGTCCACAACCGGCCGGACAGCGCGCCCTCCCCGCGAGACGGACCCCGTCGAGGACCGAGGAGTCCGCGCGGAAGTCGGCCTCCTCGTAGTCGACGCTCGGGTCCGGCGCCGAGACCAGGCTCTCGACCGCGACGTTGCCCTGGTCGTCGTGCAGTGTCGCGATCAGGCGCGAGAGCAGCGTGAGCGCGTCGAGCACCGGACCGCCGAACATGCCCGAGTGCACCGCGTGCCCCAGCACGGCGACCTCGACCTCGCAGTCGACCAGGCCACGCAGGCTCGTGGTCAGGCCGGGGACGCCGACCTTCCAGTTCGCGGAGTCCGCGACGACGATCACGTCGGCCGCGAGCAGGTCCTTGTACTGGTTCAGGAACGGCAGGAAGCTCGGCGACCCGATCTCCTCCTCGCCCTCGACGAAGACCGTCACGCCGAGCGGAAGGTCGTCGCCGAGTGCGGCGAGGGCACGCAGCGCACCCACGTGCGCCACGATGCCGACCTTGTCGTCGGCGGCCCCACGGCCGAAGAGCCGCCGTCCACCTCGGTGGGGACGAATGGGTCGGTGTCCCACGCGGCCGCATCGCCGGGAGGCTGGACGTCGTGGTGGGCATAGAGCAGGACGGTCGGCGCGCCGGCCGGGGCAGGGCGGCGCGCGACGACCGCCGGGCGCCAGGGGCCCGCGACGCCGTTCGCGTGCAGGATCTGCACCTCCGGCAGTCCCGCGCCGCGCAGGAGCTCGGCGACGGCCTCGGCGCTGGCGGCCACGTGGGCCTGGTCGAAGGCCGAGTTCGAGACGGACGGGATGCGCACGAGCGCCTCGAGGTCCCCGCGCAGGTCGGCAAAGAGGTCCGCGACCCGGGCGCGCAGGTGAGCGACGTCGTCGGGCTCGGTCGGGGTACTGGTTCCAGGTGTGCTGTTCACCGGGCCAACGCTACCCGGGCAACCCGGCTCCCACCCTGCCGATGACCGGGACACCGCCCGTCCTCGACTAGGCTGGACCCGTGTTCTCACGCAACAAGCCCTCTGCGCCCACGCCGACCGACGCCTCCGACCCGCCGCCGCCGCGGCCGAGATCGAGAAGGCCGCCGGCAGGGCAGGCCTACGCCCAAGCGCAAGGTGTCCGAGGCCGCCAACAAGCGACCGCTGGTCCCTTCGGACCGCAAGTCCGCGACCAAGTCGGCACGCCAGCAGCAGCGAGACGTCCGCGACCGCCAGTTCCAGGCGATGCAGACCGGCGACGAGCGCTACATGCCCGCTCGCGACAAGGGCCCTATCAAGCGCTACGTCCGCGACTTCGTCGACGCGCGCTGGAACCTGGGCGAGTACTTCCTGCCCGTCGCGCTGGTCTTCATCGTCCTGACGTTCGTGTTCTCGCAGAACCTGAACATGGCGACGATCATCATCTTCGCGCTCTACGGGATCGTGCTCATCACGATCGTCGACGCGTTCATCATGTGGCGGACGCTCAAGAAGCGTCTGATCGCGAAGTTCGGTGCCGACGCCCCCGGGGCAACGCGATGTATGCGGTGATGCGCGCGTTCCAGCTGCGCCGCGCTCGTCTGCCCAAGCCCATGCACAAGAAGCACGGCACCTTCCCCGAGTAGGGCTCGATCTCCCGCCCGAGCGCACCGGAGTTTCCAAGGTGACTCGGGCAACTTAGGGTTGGCCCATGCCCAACTACCGCTTCCTCGGCAACTCCGGTCTCAAGATCTCCGAGATCACCTACGGCAACTGGCTCACCCACGGCTCACAGGTCGAGAACGACGTCGCCACCCAGTGCGTCCACGCTGCCCTCGACGTCGGCATCACCACGTTCGACACCGCGGACGTCTACGCGAACACCAAGGCCGAGCAGGTTCTCGGCGACGCCCTCAGGGCCAGCGCCGCGAATCCCTCGAGATCTTCACCAAGGTCTACTGGCCCACCGGCCCCGGCGGGCGAACGACTCGGGCCTGTCCCGGAAGCACATCATGGAGTCCATCAACGGCTCCCTGCAGCGCCTCGGCACCGACTACGTCGACCTGTACCAGGCGCACCGCTACGACCAGTCGACCCCGCTCGAGGAGACGATGCAGGCCTTCGCCGACATCGTGCGCCAGGGCAAGGCCCTCTACATCGGCGTGAGCGAGTGGACCGCGGACCAGATCCGCGCGGGCCACGCCCTGTCCAAGGAGCTCGGCTTCCAGCTGATCTCCTCCCAGCCCCAGTACTCGATGCTGTGGCGCGTCATCGAGGACGAGGTCGTCCCCACCTCTCGCGAGCTGGGGCTGTCGCAGATCGTCTGGTCCCCGTCGCGCAGGGCGTCCTGAGCGGCAAGTACCTGCCTGGCCAGCCGGCTCCGGCGGCTCGCGCGCCACGGACGCGAACGGCTCGCGCTTCATCAAGCAGTTCATGACCGACGACGTCCTCACCCGGGTGCAGCAGCTCAAGTCGGTCGCGGACGAGCTGGGCCTGACGCAGGCGCAGCTCGCGGTCGCGTGGGTCCTGCAGAACGACAACGTCGCCGCCGCCCTGATCGGCGCCTCGCGCCCCGAGCAGGTCGCCGAGAACGTCAAGGCGTCGGGCGTGGTCATCCCCGCCGAGCTCCTGACGAAGATCGACGAGATCCTCGGCGACGTGGTCGAGCGGTCCGCCGCCAAGACGGCAGAGGGCGCCCCGGGCCCCGCTGACCACCTGAACCGCTGAACGGTCCGGGACGTCCGGCCTGACGCGGCTCTGACACGACGATGCCCTGGCGTCCTCCCGTGAGGGTGGCCGCCAGGGCATCGTCGTGTCGGGCGGGACGTCCTACGCCGCGCTCGCCTCGTGCCCGCCCCTGCCTCCGCAGCGGACCCCGCATCCGGGGTGAGGTCTCCCGGGCGACGCGTGCCGCCGTCGGGCAGGGAAGGACCGCCGGGACGACGGCCGGGCGCAGGTGCGGGGCGAAACCTCGCCGCGACCTGAACGACCGGGCCGACACCCAGCGCGTAGAGCACGGTCGCCCAGCCGAGGGTCCCGCCGAGCGCGAAGCCGAGCGCGACGACCAGGACCTCGATCGCGGTCTTGACGCGCCGCACGGGCCAGCCCGTGCGGGCGACCAGACCCGTCATGAGGCCGTCGCGCGGCCCGGGGCCCAGGCGGGCGCCGAGGTAGGCAGCGGTCGCGACGCCGTTGAGGACTATGCCCCGACCGCGAGCGCCACCCGCCCACGGTCGTGGGATCGGGGTCGATGCGCTGGAGCAGGACGAGGAACGGGTCGAGGGTCGCGCCGATCACGGCGATGTTGGCGATCGTGCCGATCCCGGGCGCTGGCGCAGCGGGATCCACAGCAGCATGACGACCACGCTCGCGGCCACGACCACGGCACCGAGCGGCAGCCCGGTGCGCCGGGCGATGCCCTGGTGGAAGACGTCCCACGGCATGGCGCCCACGCCGGCGTGCAGGAGCATCGCCATGGTCAGGGAGAAACCGAGGAGCCCGAGCGCGAGCTGGACGGTACGGCGGAGGGACTGAAGCCCTTGGTGTTCGGCACTCGACCACTGTGCCCCATCATTGGACTGGTATTCCATAGCCAATTCGGACAGAGTGGCCTCATGTCCACGTCGTACGCCACACCCGCTGCGCTCCCCGGTCCACCGACGCCTGTCCGCCCTGGCGCTCGGCGCGCTCATCACCGGTTGGCAGACCGAGGGCCCGCCTACGTCGCCCTCGCGGACGCCGTCCGGGTGCGGTCCTGTCCGGCACAGTCGCCCCGCACACGCGCCTGCCGAGCGAGCGGGACCTCGCGGGCGCGCTCGGCGTCTCCCGGACCACCACCGCCGCGGCGTACGCGGCCCTGCGCGAACGAGGGTTCGTCACGAGCCGCACGGGCGTCGGGACGGTCGCGGTCCTGCCCGCCCACGCGCCGCACGCCGCCGCAGTGGTGCGGCGGCGACGTGCCTGTCCCCGTGGGCGTCGAGCCTCCTGACGACCTCGTGGACCTGGGCCAGGCGGCTCCTGCCGCCCGCCGCAGCTCCACGCGGCCTACGGGCGAGCGCTCGAGTCCCTGCCCGACTACCTGTCCGGACGCGGCTACGAGCCGCTCGGACTCCAGCCTCTGCGCGAGGCGATCGCGCGGCGGCTCACCGAGCGCGGCACCCCGACCACCCCGACCAGATCCTCGTCACGACGGGCGCCCAGCACGCGATCTCGACGATCGCCCAGTCGGTCCTCGGCACCCGCGACCGGGTCGTGGTCCAGTCCCCACCTACGCGCACGGCATCGAGGCGATGGTCGCGCGGGGGCGCGAGTCGTCGGGTTCCCCGTGGGTGCGGGCCTGCCGGGGACGGCCCGGGCTTCGACGTCGCGCTCTTCGAGTCGACGGTCCGCGAGGCCACCCCGCGCCTGGCCTACCTGGTCCCCGACTTCCACAACCCGACGGGTTACAGCCTCACGTCCGAGGAGCGCGCCGAGGTCCGCCGGATCGCGCTCCGGCACCGCGTGACGGTGATCGGCGACGAGACGCTCACCGACATCGCCCTCGACGGGCCTGCGCCCGAGCCGCTCGCCGGCGACGGGTCCGCGACGAGCCACCTGCTCACCGTGGGTTCGGCCTCCAAGTCCTTCTGGGGCGGCCTGCGCGTGGGATGGGTCCGCGCACACCCGACGTCGTCGCGCACCTTGCGCGCACCCGCGCAGCCAGCGACATCGCGACGTCGGTCCTCGAACAGCTTGCGGTGGTCGAGCTGCTCGCCCGGCGCGACGAGATCCTCGCCGACCGGCTCCCCTGCTGCGCGCCCAGCGCGACCTGCTCCGCTCGGCGGTCACCACCGCCGTGCCCTCGTGGCGCGTCGCGTCACCCGCGGGCGGGCTCTCGCTCTGGTCGACCTCGGCCGTCCGCTCGCGCACGCCCTGGCCGCAGCGGCCGCGGTGCGCGGCGTCGTCATCAACCCGGCCCTCCCTCACGCCCGACGGCGGAGCGGCCTCACGCGTCCGACTCACGTTCGCGCCGGACGCCGAGGCGATCGGACGAGCCGTGCCGCGACTGGTGGCCGCGTGGGAGCACGTGGCGGGTGACTCCGGGCGTGCTGCGCCCCGACGCCGAGCATGTGGTTGTCGTCGGTAGTGCCGGATACTCCACTTCCGTGTCCGACGTCGTCGTCCACGAACCGGGAGTCTCGGCGTGACAGGTGTACGCCGTGTGGGCGGGCCCGCCGGAGCTGGTTCCACTGCCTGGGCGATGCCTGCCAGGCCTGGACTCACGCCTCCGCGCAGCCCTCGGGCTGCGCCTGTCAGGCTCGTGGAACCGTGGGAGGCATGGAGATCACCCGGATCCAACCCGCCGGGCTCGTCGTGAGCCCCGCGTTCAGCCACGTCGCGATCGTGCCTGCGGGCGCTGCGACCATCTACGTCGGCGGCCAGAACGGCGTCGACGCCACCGGCGCGATCGTCTCGGACGACGTCGTCGCGCAGTCGGTCCGCACGATCGACAACGTGAGCGTCGCCCTCGAGGCAGCGGGCGCATCGCTCGCCGACGTCGTGCAGTGGACGGTGCTGCTCGTCGCGGACGCCGACCTCGGCGCCGCCTACGGGGCCATCGCGCCACGGCTCGCCGTCGCCGGAGCCCCACCGCTCGTGACGGCCGCACGGGTCGTGGGGCTCGGCGTGCCGGGAGCCCTCATCGAGGTCAGCGCGATCGCCGCGGTGATACCGGCGTGAATCAGGCAGTCGGCGGCGGCGCACCGGTGCACCCGACGAGAGATCCACCGCCCGTCGTGAGTCTTCGTGTGCTGACCGACGACGACCGGACCGGCGCGACGTTCCTTGACCTGCTGGGGCGGCCAGCGGTCGAGCTGCCGCCGCCCTGGAGGCACTCGCAGCGGAGATCGTCCCGCAGCTGACGACGATCGGTGCGTTCGCTGCGGGACGGCTCGCGGGCATCGCGGCGTACGACGCGAGCGACACCGGGCTCGTCCTGCACCATCTGGCCGTGGACGAGGCCCGTCGAGGGACCGGGATCGCCCGGCAGCTCGTCTGCGCTGTACGCGGCGCAGCGATGCACTCGCGACTGACCGCAGACACCGACGACGACGCGGTCGGCTTCTATCGACGCGTCGGCTTCGCGGTCACGCCGCTGCCGCGTGACCCACGGTGGCCCGACGTCCAGCGCTACCGGTGCACCGTCCCACCCGCGGAGCGTTGAGCTCCGTCGCTCAGACCGAACGCAGCTCGACCGTCGCCGTGGCCTGGGTGCCGTCGTTGAGCAGGCGCGCTGCGGACGCTCCTGGGCAGCGAGCTCACGCCACGTCTCACCGAGCCACTGCTCGGCGTCGTACTGGTTGGTGAAAGCCGGGCTGACGGGGCCGCGAGCGCGCGGCCCTCCGCGTCGTCGAGCTCCCAGACCCACTGGGGTCGGATCATCGTGCGCCTCCACGGACAAGGGACCGGTTGATGCTCGCGGCCCAGAACGGGCCGTTGTAGACCATGCCCGTGTAACCCTGCACGAGGTTGGCGCCGCCGCCAGGTAGGCGCGGGCGTCGTCGGCCGTCGAGATGCCTCCGACACCGATGACGACCACGTCCGGGCCGAGCCGCCACGGAGTCGAGCGACGACGTCGAGCCCCGTTCGAGCAGAGGCGGGCCGGAGAGCCCGCCCAGGCCCAGGTCGTGCCCGATCGTCGTGTTGACCGCGATGACACCGTCGAGGCCCAGCTCGAGCGCGAGGTCGGCGACGGCGTCGACGTCCTCGTCGGCGAGGTCCGGTGCGATCTTGACCAGCAGCGGGATGCGGCGCGCGCCCGCAGCCTGCGTGGCCCGTCGGCCGCCTCGCGGACGGCCTGGAGGATGGGCCGCAGCGCCTCGGTGGACTGGAGATCGCGCAGGCCCGGGGTGTTGGGCGAGGACACGTTGACGACGAGGTAGTCCGCATGGGGTGCGAGCAGGGCCGCACTCGTCGCGTAGTCGCCCGCGGCATCCTCGGCGGGGTCACCTTGGTCTTGCCGATGTTCGCGCCGACCATGATCGCGCGGCCCGACGCCGAGCGCCGCAGCGCCTCGAGGCGCTGGGCCGCGGCCACCGCGCCCTCGTTGTTGAAGCCCATGCGGTTGCGGATGCCGCGCAGCTGCAGCTCACGCCACATGCGCGGCTTCTCGTTGCCGGGCTGGGCGTGCGCGGTGACGGTGCCGATCTCGACGAACGCGAAGCCCAGCATCGTCAGCCCGCGGATCGCCTTGGCGTTCTTGTCGAACCCGCCGGCGAGCCCGAACGGTGCCGGGAACGTGCGGCCGAGCGCCTGGACGCTCCGGGACCGTTCGCACTGCGCCCGAGGTACGGGGCGACGGCGCCCTGGATCACGCCGCCCACGACGGGAGTGCGACCAGCGAGGGAGATGACCGGGAACACCAGCTCGTGCGCCTTCTCCGGGTCCATGTGCTTGAAGACACCGTTGAAGAGGAGGGAGTACAGCCGGCTCATGCGAGTTCCTTCGGGTCAGGAGTGCCAGGGGCGTGGGGTCGGTCGCGGTGGCGCCGGACCCGCGCGCGTGCGCCACAGCCACGCGAGTCCGACGACCGGCAGGACCAGCGGGACGAACCCGTACCCGATCCCGAAATCGGACCACACGGTGGGCTTCGGGAACGCGGCCGGGTCCAGCAGCGACCAGGCGCCGACGGCGAGCACGCCCACGAGCTCGATCGTCACCGCTGCCCAGGCGACGGTCCGCGAGGTGCGCGAACCGCGGGCGAGCGCGACGGTCGCGACGATGTAGACCACGGCCGCGAGCGCCGAGAGCAGGTAGGCGACGGGTGCCTCGTGCCAGTCGCGCAGGAGCTGGACCGAGGCACGCGCGGTCGCGGCCACCGCGAAGACGCCGTAGACGAGGACCAGGACGCGGCCGAAGCCGCTCCCCGTCGGCGCGCGGCGGCGGTGCCCGGCTCCGTCGCAGGGGAGGCGGGGTGGGAGGGACCGGTGCGGTCTCGGGGTTCTCGGGTGGGTCACGCCATCTCTCCTCAGGCGGTCCAGATCTGCCACAGCCGCCACTCCAGGAAGGCCACGGTGACCGCGGCGACCGCGAGCACGACCGAGCTCCAGCGCGTGCGCTCGGCGAACGCCCACACGGCGGCGATGGGCAGGATGAACAGGGCGGTGATCAGGTAGCCCCAGAACGTCACGGTGTCGGATGCCGTGCTCCCCGTCGCAGCGAGGACGCCCGCGACGATCATCTGCAGGACGATCACCCCTCGACGACGGCACCGCCCCACAGCTGCTTGAGGATGACGGCGCGGTCTCGGGCGACGAACCACCCGGCCCAACCGGCGAGGGCTGCGCACAGCACGACAGCGAGGAGGACGAGGGGAGGACCACGACGCCGAGCCTACCGGCGTCCGGCCCGCGGGCAGGCATCGCCCGCCCCGGCCGTGCCGGTGGCCCGGATCCTCGCAGCGGCTAGCATCGAGTCGTGGCTGAACTCACTCTCTCCAGCAAGAACCCGACCGGCGTGAAGGTCGACGCGCTCGTCGTCGGGACCCAGACGACATCGGACGGCGTAGCCGTCGTGGGACGACCTCCCCGCGAGGTGGTCGCCGAGCTCGAGGCGCTCGCCCCGTGCTAGGCATCACCGGCGCACGCGACGAGGTCCGTACGCTGCCGGCGGGCACGCACCTCAAGGCGGCGTCCTCGTGCTCACCGGACTCGGCGCACGCGACGCGTCGGGCTCGTTCCCGGCCGAGACGCTGCGACGCGCGGCAGGCCGCGGTGCGCGGGCTGACAGGGGCCGCGTCCGTCGCGATCGCGCTGCCCGTCGCCGACGAGGCCGAGCTCGCCGCGATCGCCGAGGGGCGCTCCTCGGGGCCTACTCCTTCACGCGCTACCGGGCCCCGTCCGGCGCGGCCAAGGCTGCCGGTCCCGTCGCGACGATCGAGGTCCTCACCTCGCTCGCCCGCGGTGCCAAGGCCAAGGCTGCGGCCGAGCGTGCCGCGACCGTCGCCGCCGCGGTCCACGCGACCCGCGACCTGGTCAACACCGCACCCAACGACCTGTACCCGCGGCGTTCGCCGACATCGCCAAGGCCGCCGCCAAGGGCACGGGCGTCAAGGTGACCGTGCTCGACGAGAAGGCCCTCGCGGCCGGCGGCTACGGGGCCTACTGGCCGTCGGGCAGGGCTCGTCGCGCGGCCCACGCCTCGTCAAGGTGTCCTACTCCCTCGCGCCCCCAGGCCAAGGTCGCGCTGGTCGGCAAGGGCATCACGTTCGACTCGGGCGGCATCTCGATCAAGCCCGCCAAGGGCATGGAGGCCATGAAGTCGGACATGGCCGGTGCCGCCGCCGTCCTGCACACCGTGCTGGCCGCCTCGAAGCTCGGCCTGCCCGTCGCGGTCACCGGGTGGCTGTGCCTCGCGGAGAACATGCCGTCGGGGACGGCCCAGCGCCCTCGGACGTCATCACGATCCGTGGCGGGAAGACCGTCGAGGTCCTCAACACCGACGCCGAGGGCCGCCTGGTCATGGCGGACGGTCTCGTCGCCGCGATCGAGGAGAAGCCCGACGTCGTGCTCGACGTCGCGACCCTCACCGGGGCGCAGCTGGTCGCCCTCGGCACCCGCGTGTCTGCCGTCATGGGATCCGAGGCCGTCCGCGGCGAGGTCGTCGCTGCCGCCGAGGCGGCCGGCGAGCAGTTCTGGCCCATGCCCCTTCCCGAGGAGCTCGCCGCGTCCATGAAGTCGAAGGTCGCGGACATCGCGAACATCGGCGACCGGTTCGGCGGGATGCTCGTGGCGGCCTCTTCCTCCAGGAGTTCGTCGGGTCCACCCCGTGGGCGCACCTGGACATCGCGGGCCCGGCCTTCAACGAGGGCTCGGCGTTCGGCTACACACCGGTCGGCGGCACGGGCGTCGCGGTGCGCACCCTGGTGGAGCTGCTCGAGGCCCGCGCGGGCAGGTAGCACTCTCCACCTTGCACGGCAGGACGGGCGTGACCTCGAGGTCACGCCCGTCCTGCCGTGCCGTGGGTCAGCGCCTGCGCTGCCTGGAGTTCCAGTCCCGCATGCGCTGCGGGTAGCCCGTGAAGTTCACGTCGTAGACCGGAAGCTCGAGCTGTTCGGCCACCTTGCGCGCGGTCCTCGCGTCAGGGACCCGACGCCGAGTCCACTCCCCGTCGTCGCGATGAGGATCAGCGTCGTGGGTGTGTCGTTCGTCGGGGCTCGATGTACGCCTCGACTCCCACGCGGGTGCGGGCGAACTCGGCGAGGTGCTCGACCGTCGCGCGCCGCTGGTCGGCGGCGGACGCCGAGCCCCGGACGCGTCGGACGCGGAACCGTTGGCGGGCTTGCGGGAGAAGAGCTGAGACAGCCTGGACATGGAGGCAGGGTACTTGCTCCGCCTGAAGCGTTCCAGGGATCGGCGTGGACCGGCGTCGTGCCGGGCGGCCTCGACACTGCCGACGCCACCGAGCACGCACGGCCGGGGCGGCGTCTGTCTCCAGCGTCACACCACGGACGGTGCGTTCCGATTGGGGTCCGGGTGTCCCAAGTGCCAAGATGTCACAAGAACTTTGCTCTCCCTCTTTCGTATGCCCCTAAGGAGCTGCACGTGGCCGAGACCGGCACACCATTCGACGTCGTCGTCCTGGGCGGAGGCAGCGGTGGCTACGCCACGGCGCTGCGTGCCGCCGAGCTCGGCCTGAACGTCGCGCTCGTCGAAGCGCACAAGCTGGGAGGGACCTGCCTGCACAACGGCTGCATCCCCACGAAGGCGCTGCTGCACGCGGCAGAGCTCGCCGACAACGCCCGCGAGGGCAGCGCGTACGGCGTGCTGAGCCAGCTGCAGGGCATCGACATGAACGGCGTGAACTCGTACAAGGACGGCGTCGTCGCCGCCTGTACAAGGGACTGCAGGGGCTCATCAAGTCCCGCAAGATCACGGTGATCGAGGGCCACGGCACGCTCGTCGCGGCGGACACGGTCGAGGTCGCGGGTCAGCGCTACACGGGCAAGAACGTCGTGCTCGCCACGGGCTCCTACGCCCGCTCGCTGCCCGGTCTGGAGATCGGCGGCCGGGTCATCACCTCCGACCAGGCCCTGACCCTGGACTACGTGCCCCAGAGCGCGATCGTCCTCGGTGGCGGCGTGATCGGCGTCGAGTTCGCCAGCGTCTGGAAGTCGTTCGGCGCCGAGGTGCAGATCATCGAGGCCCTGCCGCACCTCGTCCCCAACGAGGACGAGTCGCTGTCCAAGGCCCTCGAGCGTGCGTTCCGCAAGCGCGGCATCGGCTTCACGCTCGGCGACCGGTTCTCCGGCGTCACCCAGGACGACTCGGGCGTGCACGTGACCCTCGAGTCCGGCAAGACCTTCGACGCCGAGCTCCTCCTGGTCGCCGTCGGCCGTGGTCCCCGCACCGCGGACCTGGGCTACGAGGCGCAGGGCATCACCATGGACCGTGGCTTCGTGATCGTCGACGAGCGTCTCCACACGGGCGTCGGCAACATCTACGCCGCCGGTGACATCGTCCCCGGCCTCCAGCTCGCGCACCGTGGGTTCGCCCAGGGCATCTTCGTCGCCGAGCAGATCGCGGGCCTCGCCCCGACGCCGATCGTCGAGTCGGGCATCCCCGCGTGACGTACTGCGAGCCCGAGGTCGCCTCCGTCGGCCTCACCGAGGCGAAGGCCAAGGAGCTGCACGGCGCCGACGGCGTCGAGACGCTCGAGTACAACCTTGCCGGCAACGGCAAGAGCAAGATCCTCGGGACCACGGGCTTCGTCAAGCTCGTGCGCCAGAAGGACGGCCCCGTCATCGGCGTGCACATGGTCGGCGCCCGCGTCGGCGAGCTCATCGGCGAAGGCCAGCTCATCGTGAACTGGGAGGCGTACCCGAGGACGTCGCCGCCCTGGTCCACGCGCACCCCACGCAGAACGAGGCGCTCGGCGAGGCCCACCTGGCCCTCGCCGCAAGCCGCTGCACGCCCACAACTGACCCAACGATCGAAGGAGACCGAGAGGTCATGTCTCGACAACGTGCAGATGCCCGCACTGGGCGAGTCCGTCACCGAGGGAACCGTCACCCGCTGGCTCAAGGCCGTCGGCGAGAGCGTCGAGCTCGACGAGCCCCTGCTCGAGGTCTCGACCGACAAGGTCGACACCGAGATCCCGTCGCCGTTCGCCGGCGTGCTCGAGCAGATCCTCGTCCAGGAGGACGAGACCGTCGAGGTCGGCACCGCCCTCGCCGTGATCGGCTCCGGCGCAGGCGCAGCCCCTGCCGCCGAGGCACCGGCCGCGCCGGCGGCTGAGGCACCCGCCCCTGCCGCCGAGGCACCGGCCGCTGCGGCCGAGCCCGCTCCGACCCCGCCGCAGCCCCGAGGCACCCGCGCCAGCCGCAGAAGCCCGGCCCCTGCCGGTGGTGAGGAGATCACGCTCCCGCGCTCGGCGAGTCCGTCACCGAGGGCACGGTCACCCGCTGGCTCAAGGCCGTCGGCGAGACGGTCGAGGTCGACGAGCCCCTGCTCGAGGTCTCGACCGACAAGGTCGACACCGAGATCCCTCCCCGTGGCGGCACCGTCCAGCAGATCCTCGTCCAGGAGGACGAGACCGTCGACGTCGGCACCGTCCTCGCGATCGTCGGCTCTGGCGCGGCAGCACCTGCTCCGGCAGCAGCCGCTCCGGCCCCGGCCGCAGCGCCCGCCCGGCTCCCGCTCCGGCGTCTGCTCCCGCCCCGGCTGCTCCCGCAGCACCGGCGCCGCACCGGCTCCCGCAGCGGCACCGGCTCCCGCAGCGGCACCGGCTCCCGCTGCGGCTCCCGCCGCTCAGGCCCCGGCTGCTCCCGCGGCTCCTGCCTCGCGGGCCACGTCCGGCGCGACCGGCGGCTCCTACCTGACCCCGCTCGTGCGCAAGCTCGCCGCGGAGAAGGGTGTCGACGTCGCGTCCCTCACGGGCACCGGTGTCGGCGGGCGTATCCGCAAGGAGGACGTCCTCGAGGCCGCCGCCAAGGCTGAGGCTGCCAAGGCGACGCCTGCACCTGCCGCTGCTGCGCCGTCGGGCTCCGCGCCCAAGGCCCCAGCGTCCCGGCCGTCTCGCCCTGCGCGGGACCACCGAGAAGATGTCGCGACTGCGCAAGCTCGTCGCGACGCGCATGGTCGAGGCGCTGCAGACGCAGGCCCAGCTCACGACCGTGGTCGAGGTCGACGTGACCCGCGTCGCGCAGCTGCGCGCCAAGGCGAAGAGCGACTTCAAGGCTCGCGAGGGTGCCAACCTCACGTTCCTCCCGTTCTTCACGCTCGCCGCGGTCGAGGCCCTCAAGGCCTACCCGAAGATCAACGCGAGCATCGACGGCGACTCGGTCGTCTACCACCCGC
Source organism: Oerskovia sp. M15 (assembly GCA_038070415.1). GTDB lineage: Bacteria > Actinomycetota > Actinomycetes > Actinomycetales > Cellulomonadaceae > Oerskovia. Next base: position 3,553,602 of record JAMYWF010000001.1, on the reverse strand, counting down.
AGGAGAACGTCGGCATCGCGGTCGACACCGAGCGCGGCCTGGTCGTGCCGGTCATCAAGGACGCCGGTGACCTCAACCTCGCCGGGATCGCCCGCAAGATCGCCGACCTCGCCGGACGCACCCGCATCAACAAGATCGGTCCGGACGAGCTGGGCGGCGCGACGTTCACGATCACGAACACCGGTTCCGGTGGCGCGCTGATCGACACGCCGATCGTCCCCGGCGGCCAGGTCGCGATCCTGGGCACGGGCACGATCGTCAAGCGCCCGGTCGTCGTCACCGACGCCGACGGCAACGAGTCGATCGCGATCCGCTCGATGAGCTACATCTTCCTGTCGTACGACCACCGCCTGGTCGACGGCGCCGATGCAGCCCGCTTCCTGGGTGCGATCAAGAACCGCATCGAGGAGGGCGCCTTCGAGTCCGAGGTCGGTCTCTGACCCTCGGACCTCGCTGAGCCGCCGTGACGCAGGCCCTCGACCCTCACGGGTCGGGGGCCTGCGTCGTCATGCATGCCCGGGCGGGTGGCGCGCGACTGGCGGCACGCACCCCGCACGAGCCGTACCGTGGTCGCATGGACATCGTGGTGGCCGGGTCGCACGGACTGATCGGCACGGAGCTTTCGAGCGGCTGCGCGAGCGCGGGGACACCGTGCGCCGGCTGGTGCGCCGTCCGCCGCAGACCGCGCACGAGCACTTCTGGGATCCTGACGAGGACGCCCTGGACCCCGCGCGCTCGAGGGTGCGGACGCCGTGATCAGCTTTGCCGGGGCGGCGTCGGCGACCACCGGTGGACGGCCGAGTACAAGCGCACGATCCTCGAGTCCCGTACCCGCACCACGGGCCTGCTGGCCCGCACGCTCGGCCACCTGGACGCTCCCCGCCCGTCTTCCTCCAGGGCACTGCCGTGGGCTACTACGGAGACCGGGGCGCGGAGGTCCTCACCGAGACGTCGGGTCCCGGCGCAGGCTTCCTCTCCGGGTCGTCACCGAGTGGGAGAACGCCACGCGACCCGCGCAGGACGCCGGGTGCGGGTGGCGCACCTGCGCACGGGGATCGTCATGGCGCCCGACGGCGGCGCGCTGTACCGCATGCTCCCCTGCTGCGCTGGGGTGTGGGCGGGAAGCTCGGGAGCGGCGACCAGTACTGGAGCTGGATCACGCTGCGCGACCACGTGTCGGCGGTGCTGCACCTGCTCGACGTGGACGTCCACGGCCCGGTGAACCTCACGGGCCCCGCCCCGGCGACCAACGCCGAGGTCACCCGCGCGCTGGCTCGCGCGCTGCACCGTCCTGCGGCCCTGACCGTCCCGTCGCTCGCGCTCAAGGTGGTGCTCGGAGAGTTCGCGACCGACATCCTGGGCTCGCAACGTGCCCTGCCCCGCGTCCTGGAGGCCAGCGGCTTCACGTTCGAGCACCGCGACCTGCAGGCGGCGGCCGAGTGGGTCGTCGGGGACTGAGCCGCCTGCCCGACGCACCGGATCACCCGACCTCGCTGACGCGCCATCCGACGTCGGTCCAGCGCAGCGTGAGCAGGGCGACCACCGGCCCGTTCGGCGGTACTTCGGTCGCCGAACCGTCCGCCGCGCGCTGCGTGTGGGCGCTCACCGAGTACGTCACCTCGACGCCCGCCTCGTCACCGCCGGGTGGAGGGTCGACCGTCTTTCCGTCCGGGCCGAGCGCACGTGCGCCCTGCACCTCGGCCCGCGCCCCTCGATGACGACACCCGCGGCCGCGACCTCGTCGAGCAGCGCCGCGTCTGCCGCGCCCGCCGGTGACCCGCGAGCACGACCTCGGCCGGGAGCCGGTCGCCGGTGAGCAGCTCGACCCGGCGCACCGTGAGCTCGACCGCGGCGGCGACGGGATCGTCGTGGACCAGGGTGGGGTCCGAGGGTTCGTGGGCGACGACCTCCGACCCTGGGGACGAGGACCTCCCGGTGGCCTCAGCGCCCGGGGCCACGACCTGAGGACGAGCACCCCGCCGGCCAGCCCTGCGCACACGACGAGCACGAGCGCAGCGACGAGGGCGGGTGCCGAGGTCCGGTGGGCGGCCCCGTGCCGTTCCCCGGCGCCGTGCCGCGGCGCGGCCCACGGGCGAACGACGCCACCCGACCGGGGCGCTGCCCGCCGGGCCCGAGCCTGGCTCTGGGCACGGGTCGTCCCGGCGAGGGGCGCCCTGACCACGGTGTCGTCGTCGGGCTCGTGCCGGGCGGCGGAGGGACGAGCGGGGACGCGCCGAGCCGCGGCAAGGTGGTCGCCACCCGACCCGCCGGGGCCGAGCGGGCGGCGATGGCTGCGGCCGCCAGGCGCGCCGGCTCCGGCATGGCGAACGGGGTGGGGTCGCGGCCTCGTAGCAGAGCGCAGCGAAGGTCCCGGCCTCGGGCCGTCCGCGGGGATCGGCCCGCTGGGCCACGGCCAGCTCCGCGTGCACGGCGGCCAGCGCCGGGTCCTCCTCCGGCCCGACGACGTCGCGTCCGCCCGGATGCAGGGTCGCCGGCGGCGGACGAGCCCGTGACGAGCTCGGCGAGCGCACGGACGTCCTCGGCGGGATCGGTGGCGCACGGATCGAGGGCGCACGGAGCATCGCACGCCCCTCCGGCCCGACCACGACGTCCGACCGGTCGAGCGACCCGTACGAGAGCCCGGCATGGTGTAGCGCCGCCAACGCCTGGGCGAGCGGGACGACGAGGGTGACCGCCTCGCCGCCAGGAGCGGACCACGGCACGCCATCAGGAGGTCCAGGTCCGTGCCGGGAGGACGCCGGGTGAGGACCGCGAGATGCTCTGCGTCGCCCTCGACGAGGTCGTCGACCCGGGCGAGGTGCTCATGGTCGACCGAGCGCAGCAGGTGGAGCCGCTCGACGAGGCGCTCCCGACCCTCGGGTTCGCCGGGCACCGCGAGGAGCGTCAGGTCGTCGTGCCGCCCGCCGCCGTCGGTCACCGACCAGCGTCGTGCCCTGACCGCTGGTCGCTCGCGCCGACGGGAGGCGCGGCGGGCCCGCTGACCGTCCATCCTCGGCGCGCGCATCGATCCGCGACCTCGGAAGGGAGCGCGGACGGCTCCGGCGTCGTGCGTCGGACAGGCCGCAGGGAACGCGACTCGCGGGGGCTCGGACACTCGGCATGCGGCCATCTCACCAGGGCCGACGTGTCCCGCTCGGTTGTCCACAGGCCGAGCTCGGCTCAGACGTCGAGCCGCCTCCCCGTCCGCGCACTCTCGCGCGCCACGTCGAGCACGTGGGCGGTGCGCACCGGGTCTGCGGGATCGACGGGCACGGGTCCGCCGTCCAACCAGGCCGCGACACCTCGGTAGAAGTCCGCGTGCCCACCGGGAGCACGGGGACGGGCACCCGTTCCCGGCCTCGAGTGATCCACCCTCGGTGCCTTCCGGGGCCGCGTCGTCGAACACCTCGAACGGTGACGCGTCGTTCTCGAACGTGGTCACGACGTACGCGCCCGAGGTTCCGAGCACGCGCGTGCGGGGCCCGGGGCACCGACCACCGAGGCCGCCCACAGGCGGCTGACCACCTCGCGTCCCTGGTGACCCTCGTGGTGAAGGGTCAGGAAGACGTCGTCCTCGGTCGGCGTCGTCAGTGCGCGCAGCTCCGCATAGACCGAACGGACCGGGCCGAACAGCTGGGTCGCGGAGTCCACGAGGTGCGGGCCGAGGTCCAGCAGGAGCCCGCCGCCCCGGAGGTCGTTCTCCTTCCAGCGCTGCTGGGGAACCGGCCGCCACCGCTCCCAGCGACGCTCGAAGGTGTGGACGTCACCGAGCTCACCCGCTGCGAGGAGCGCCTGGAGGGTGAGCTGTTCGGGGTCCCAACGCCGGTTCTGGAAGACCGTGAACGGCGTGCCGCCGCAGCCGCGACCGCGACGACCTCGGCCGCCTGCGCCCCGTCGAGCGCGATGGGCTTGTCCAGCACGAACGGGACCCCGGCCGCAGCCACCTGGGCCGCGTGCTCGGCGTGCAGGGCTGTGGGGCTCGCGACCACGACCACGTCGTACGTGTCTCGCTCGGCCAGCAGTCCCGCGAGGTCGTGGTGCAGGCGCACCCGGGCCAGTCCTCCTCGGCCGCGGCACGGCGAGCCGGGTCCCGAGCGACGACCGCCGTCACGACCAGACCTGCCTCACGGGCCAGGCGGGCATGGATCCCCGTCCCGCTCCCCGTAGCCGACCAGACCGATGCGGGCGGCATCCGGTCCCTGCGCGCTGGTTCCACTCATGGCGACCAATCTAGCCGTCGTCCCAGGGCACTCCAGAAGACTGGCAGAATGTACCGAATTCTCCCTGGAAATGTCGTTCTCGGCGGGTGTCCGAGTTCGGGAAGGTCGTCCGTTGAGCAGCACGAGCCCGAAGAGCCAGAAGAGCGCCCGCATGCGTCGCGTGCTCCGCATCACCCTCATCGCCCTGGCGCTGGGCATCGTCATCGCCAACGCCGTCAACCAGCAGACGATCGAGGCCCACGAGGCGCCGGTCCCCGGACGGCCCTCGCTGCCCTCGCGACGCTCGACGTCAAGGGGCGGCCGCGTCGACCGGGTACGAGCGGGAGAACTTCGGCTCGGCATGGGTCGACGTGGACAAGAACGGGTGCGACACCCGCAACGACATCCTCGCCCGCGACCTCCAGGACCTCACGTACTCGACCCGGGACAAGGCCTGCGAGGTGCGTACCGGCACCTTCGACGACCCTACACGGGCGAGACGATCAACTTCACGCGAGGCAACGGGACGAGCGCCGCCGTCCAGATCGATCACGTGATCCCGCTGCTCGACGCCTGGCGCAAAGGAGCGCAGTCCTGGGACGCCGAGACACGACTGCGCTTCGCGAACGACCCGCTCAACCTCCTCGCCTCGGACGGCTCGGCCAACCAGTCGAAGGGCGCGCGCGACGCGTCGGCCTGGTTGCCGCCGAACAACGCCTTCCGGTGCACGTACATCGCCCGGCAGATCGCGGTGAAGTCCGCCTACGACCTGTGGGTCACCCCGCTGAGCACGAGTCCATGGCCACGGTCCTCGACGGATGCCCGTCAGAACACCTGCCCTCCGCGTCCTGACCATCACCCTTCGGACGAGCGTCGAGGTTCGTGCACCGCTCGAACGGGCACGAGCGGTGACCACCGACCCCGACCGGCCCGGTGCGAGTCCCGGACGGGCCGCCTGACGCGAGGCGACCCGCCCGGGCCCGCGGCTCCTCAGGGTGCGCCGCGCCGCAGCGCACCGGCCACCAGACCGTCCGACCGACGTCGTGCACCAGGGCGGGGACGAGCAGGCTGCGGACGATCAGGGTGTCCACCAGGACGCCGAACGCGACGATGAACGCGAGCTGCGCGAGGAACAGCAGCGGGATCACGCCCAGAGCCGCGAACGTGGCCGCGAGCACGACGCCGCCGACGTGATGACCGAGCCCGTGATGGCGAGCGCCCGCAGCGTGCCGCGTCGCGTGCCGATCAGCCCGGACTCCTCCGGACCCTCGTCATGAGGAAGATCGAGTAGTCGACGCCCAGAGCCACGAGGAAGCAGAACGCGTAGAGCGGGACCGTCGGATCTGCGCCGGGGAAGTCCAGCACGTGGTTGAACACGAGCGCCGCGACGCCGAGCGCGGCCCCGAACGAAGCACGTTTGCCGCCATGAGCAGGACCGGCGCGAGGATCGAGCGCAGGAGCAGCATCAGGATCAGGAGGACGACGACGAGGACGACGGGGACGATGACCCGCAGGTCGTGGTCGCCCGCGATCTGCGTGTCGAGGCGTTGGGCGCTCGCACCGCCGACGAGAGCGTCCGGCGCGACCTCGTGCACGGCGTCACGGAGGGCGGCGACGGTCCGGGTCGCGGCCGACGTGTCGCTCGGGTCCTCCGTCACGACGTCGATGCGGACGTCACCGTCGACGACGAGGGGCCCTGCGCGGGAGCGCCGGCGCCCTCCGGTGCCTCCCTCGGTCACGGCAGCAGCGGAGGCGACGCCGTCGGTGCTGGTCGCGGCCTGCACCACGACGTCGAGGTCCTCCTGCGGGGCGATCACGATCGCGGGCTGGACGCCCACGCCCCGAAGTGCTCCTCGAGCAGCACCTCGCCGTCGACCGAGTCGACCTGGGTGAGGAAGACGTCGGAGTCGCTCGTGCCCTCGGCCCGGAACGTGGGGACGAACGCGGCGCAGCCTGCGAGCACGAGGGCCGTGACGATCCACACGGCGCGGTCGCGGCGCCCACGAAGGCCGCCACCCTGGACCAGAGGCCGTGCCCGGCGACGTGCACCTCGACGTCGCGGCTCGCGGCGAGCGCTCGATCGCGGGACGCACCAGCTCCCTGGGGCTACCCGCGACGGCAGAACCGTCGCTGCCCGGGCGGGACTCGCCCTCGTCGGGGAGCACTGCATCGGAACCGTCGACCTCGACGGCCGCAGCGGGTCGTACACCGGCTTCTGCGGCCAGAAGACCCTCGGGAGCGCTTGCCCCCAGCACGAGCAGCGCGGGCAGGAAGGTCAGGGCAGCGAGGAACGCCGCGGCGATGCCGATCGCCCCGACGGGTCCGAGGCTCCGGTTGGAGCCCAGGTCCGAGAGCAGCAGGCAGAGCAGGCCGGCGATGACGGTGCCGGCCGACGCGGCGATCGGCTCGATCGATGCCCGCAGCGCGCGGCGGACGGCCGTGAAGGGTCCTGGACCTCGCGCAGCTCCTCGCGGTAGCGGGCCACGACGAGGAGCGAGTAGTCCACCGCGGCGCCCACGACGAGGATCGACAGGATGCCCTGCGCCTGCCCGTTGAGGGTCAACGTGCCGGCGTCGGCCAGCAGGTACACCACGAGCCCCGCGAGGCACAGCGCGAAGACCGCGGTGAGGATCACGATGAACGGCAGGATCGGCGAGCGGTAGACGATCGCGAGGATGACGAGCACGGCGCCGAGGGCGACGAGCAGCAGGACCGTGTCGATCCCGCCGAACGCGTTGACGAGGTCGGCCACGAAGCCCGCGGGGCCGGTGACCCACGCCTGGAGCCCCGAGTCGGCGAGGGCCGTCTCGAGCTCGGAACGCACCTCGGCCACCACGGCGTTGTTCACGCGCTCGTCGTCGGCCATGAGGTCCGAGGACTGCGACGCGTCGAGCGAGGCGACGATCATGGCCGCCTCGCCGTCCTCCGAGGGCACGACGACGGGGCGCCCGTGAGCGCATCACCGACCGTCTGAGGATCGTCCGGCCCGGCGCCGGGGAGCGGCAGCGCGGGAAGCCCGGCGGCGACGGTCTGGAGCGTCTGGAGCTGGTCCGGCGTGACCGCTCCCCGTCGGTGGGGACAGCCACGATCAGCGCGGGAAGGGACTCGTCGGAGACGAACGCCTGGGCCTTCTCCGCGGCCCGCGTGGACTCCGCGCTCGAGGGCAGGAAGGCTGCCGAGTCGTTGGTCTGGACTGTGCTGAGCTTGCCCTGCGCCTGACCTCCGAGCGCGCCGATGGCAAGCCATACTCCCAGCACTGCGACAATGACCAGGCCTCGGAGTGCTCCACTCCAGCGATTACTCAGCATGCTTAGTACTATTGACGACGGAGGTCGCAGAAGCAAGTGGACAGCAGCCCGGTGAGCAGGGAACCGAAGGACTGGCCGACAGGCGGCTCCTGTCGGCGGTGACCCGCCGGATCGAGCGTGAGTGGAACCACCACCTCGACGGTTGGGACCTCAACCATGCCTCCATGCCCGTCCTGCTGCACCTGCTCGCCGGGAATCGCACCCAGCGTCAGCTCGCTGCGGAGTCGCACGTCACCGAGCAGACGATGAGCCGCATCCTGGCGCGCCTCGAGCGATCCCGGTACATCACCCGCGAGAACGACGTCAACGACCGTCGCCGACGCGCGGTCGCGATCACCGCAGAGGGTCGCACCGCTGCCATCGCGGCGGCGAACCCGCGACCGGCCGAGGAGCTCAGCACACGGGGTCTGACCGAGGACCAGGTCCACGCCCTGCGTGAGATCCTCGTCACCATGGTCACGGCTCACCCTCGTTCCGGCGAGGGCTAGCCTGACGGGATGCACTTCCGCACCGAGGGGCCCGGTCTGACCGACTACCAGGATGCCTGGGACCTGCAGCGCCGCGTCCACCAGGACGTCGTGGACGGTGTCGCTCCGGACACGGTGGTCCTCGTGGAGCACCCGAGCGTCTACACCGCGGGCAGGCGGACCAACAGGGCAGAGCGTCCCGACGACGGCACACCCGTCGTGGACGTCGACCGCGGCGGGAAGATCACCTGGCACGGCCCAGGTCAGCTCGTGGCCTACCCGATCGTCCGGCTCGTCGAACCCGTCGACGTCGTCGCCTACGTGCGCGCCCTCGAGGGTGCCGTCATGGACGTCTGCGCCGCACTGGGGATCGAGACCCGTCGGGTCGAGGGGCGCAGCGGCGTGTGGCTCGCGGCGACGCCGACGAGGCGCGAGCGCAGGTCTGCGCGATCGGGGTGCGCGTCGCCCGCGGCGTGACCATGCACGGTCTCGCGCTCAACTGCTGCCCCGACCTCGAGGAGTTCTCCCGGATCGTGCCGTGCGGCATCAGCGACGCCGACGTCACCTCGCTGACGCTCGAGACCGGTCGCCGGATCACGCTCGACGAGGTCTCGCCGCTCCTGGTCGCCGCGCTGCGCGAGCACCTGTCCCCGATGGTCGCGGCCACCGGCCCTCGCACGGCAGCGCCGGCAGGGTCGTCCGAGACCGTCGACGCCTGACCCGGCCTGCCGCCGACCTGGAGACCAGGGTCACCCTCCGCTCCGAGGCGTTCGCGGCTAGAATGGGACCACCTCAAGGGAATTCTTTGCGCAACCGGAGTACGGGTGGGTCGGTGCGCGGATCGGTTGACCCTGAAGGACCCCCATGACCCGCACACCCACCGTTGTCGCGCCCGCTCGACCCGCCGCCGGATCAGCGCCGCCCGCCGCGTCCGACGGCCCCGAGACGTCGATCGAGCCACGACGCGGCACCCTCGCCACGTACGGCGAGCTCCCCGCCTCGCCGGCAAGGCCTTCCTGCCGGTCGCGTTCCTGGCCCGCCTGCCCTTCTCGATGATCACCATCGGCACTCTCCTCCTGGTCACCTCGACCACCGGTTCCCTCGCTCTCGGCGGGCTCGCGAGCGCCGCCGCCGCCGTCGGGACCGCGATCGGCGGTCCCACCCAGGGACCCTCGCGGACCGGACCGGGCAGCGCAGGGTGCTCCTCGTCGTCGTGCCGCTGAACGTCCTCGCCGTCCTGGCGCTGGTCCAGGCCGCGAGCAATGACGCCCCTCCGCCGCGATCCTCGGGACGGCCGCGCTCGTCGGCGCGTTCGCCCTGCAGGTCGGCCCCTCGCGCGCGTGCGCTGGATCGGCTTGACCCGGCGCCGTCCACGGACCCTGCTCGCCGCGATGGGCTACGAGCACGGCCGACGAGATCGGCTTCGTGCTCGGCCCGGCACTCGTCGGCATCCTCGCGAGCGTCTGGTCGCCTCAGGTCGCCATGCTCGTCGCCGCGTCCGTGTGCGCAGTGTTCGGCCTGGCCTTCGCGCTGCACCCGACCGCGACCCGGGCGCGGCCTCGCCCGTCGCAACGCCCTCGACGCCCCGTGACGCCCACGGCTCGTTCGTCGGCCTGCTCCGGCGCGTCCAGGTGCCCGCCCTCGGCATGCTCGCGATGGGCATGCTCTTCGGCAGCACCCAGACGGCCGTCACGTCCTTCATGCGGGACACGGGCGCCGAGGAGCAGGCCGGTCTGGTCTATGCCGTGCTGGGCTTCGGCTCGGCGATCACGGCGCTGGCCGTCGTCGCGCTCCCGACCCGCTGGGTGCACGCTCCCGCTGGGTCACCTTCGCGTCGGGGCTCACCGTGACGGCGCTCGTCACGTTCGTCGCGGGCGGCAGCGGGTCCCTCGGCACGCTGATCGGCGCGCTCGCGCTCCTGGGCCTCTTCGTCGGCCCGGTCATGGTCACCATCTTCACGGTCGGCGGTGACCTGAGCCCCACGAGCCGCAGCGGGGCTGCGATGACGATGCTCGCGAGCGCGAACGTCGTCGGGGTGGCCCTGGGGCGAGCGTCGGCGGCCAGGTGGCCGAGGGCGCGGGCACCGCAGCGGCGTTCGCCCTGCCGGCGGTCGCCGCCCTGCTCCTGCTCGTGACCGGGCTGTCGCTCAGATCACGTCCGGCTCCCTGGACACTCCCGTGCGCTCCGACGCACCTGGCGTACGCTGACTTTCACCCGATACCGGGCACGACTCCAGGGGCCACCGCCCACCACGGACTGGGAGACACCGCGTGACGATCGCACCTGAAGGGCGGCGCATGCTGCGGGTCGAGGCCCGCAACGCTGCGACACCCATCGAGAAGAAGCCCGAGTGGATCAAGACTCGAGCGACCATGGGTCCCGAGTACACCGAGCTCAAGGGCCTCGTCCGCAAGGAAGGCCTGCACACGGTCTGCGAAGAGGCCGGCTGTCCCAACATCTTCGAGTGCTGGGAGGACCGCGAGGCGACCTTCCTCATCGGCGGCGACCAGTGCACCCGTCGCTGCGACTTCTGCCAGATCGACACGGGCAAGCCCGCGGACTTCGACGCCGACGAGCCGCGCCGCGTCGCCGAGTCGGTCCAGGCGATGGGCCTGCGCTACTCGACGATCACGGGGTCGCCCGCGACGACCTGCCCGACGGCGGTGCGTGGCTCTACGCGGAGACCGTGCGCCAGATCCACCAGCTCAACCCGGGGACCGGCGTCGAGCTGCTCATCCCGGACTTCAACGCGATCCCCGAGCTGCTCGACGCCGTCAACGAGTCCCGTCCCGAGGTGCTCGCGCACAACGTCGAGACCGTGCCGCGCATCTTCAAGGAGATCCGCCCGGGCTTCCGCTACGACCGCTCGCTGTCGGTCATCACCCGTGCTCGCGAGGCCGGCCTCGTGACCAAGTCGAACATCATCCTCGGCATGGGCGAGACCATCGAGGAGGCCGCTGAAACCCTGCAGGATCTTCATGACGCGGGCTGCGACCTCATCACGATCACGCAGTACCTGCGCCCGTCGCTGCGTCACCACCCGGTCGCGCGCTGGGTCAAGCCCGAGGAGTTCGTCGAGCTCTCCGACGAGGCCGAGCGCATCGGGTTCCTCGGGGTCATGTCCGGTCCGCTGGTGCGTTCGTCCTACCGCGCGGGGCGCCTGTGGGGCCAGGCCATGAAGCGACGCGGCATGGAGATCCCCGCCGCGCTCGCCCACCTGGCCGAGCCCCGGACCGCCCGTCAGGAGGCAGCGAGCCTGCTGGCCCGCTGACCCCGCACAGCACCGCTCGTCCCCGAGCCGGTCCCCACCCGCCTCCCCGCCACCGTGCGGGGCCGGGCACGGTCCGGCTCGGCGTCATCACCCGCCCCTTCACCGGAGCACTCTCCGCCACCACTAGACTGAGGCACCATGGCCCGCAACAAGAGCACCGACCCTCGACCGGGGTCGACGGCACCAAGCCGAAGAAGCAGAAGAAGCAGCGCTGGTACCACCAGGTCTGGGACGCGTACAAGATGACGCGCACCCAGGACCCGGCCGTCACCTGGATCATGCTCGGCGTGTTCGTCGGCATCGTCGCCGTCGCGCTCGGGATCGGTCTGTGGTGGGGCCAGTGGGTCTACACCCTCATCGTCGGCCTGCCCTTCGCGTTCCTCGGCTCCCTGTTCGTCCTGACGCGCCGCGCGGAGACGGCCGCCTACAGCCGCATCGAAGGCCAGCCGGGCGCGGCCGAGCGGCGCTCGGCACGATCCGCCGCGGCTGGACGTTCGACGAGGAGCCCGTCGCACTCACCCGCAGCAGGACCTCGTTTTCCGCGGCATCGGCCGCGCAGGCGTCGTCCTGGTGGGTGAGGGCCCTACGCACCGCGTCACCAAGCTCCTCGACGGCGAGAAGCGCCGCATCGCCCGCGTCCTGCCGAACGTCCCGGTCACGACCATCCAGTGCGGCAACGGCGAGGGCCAGGTCCCGCTCAAAAGCTCGGTCGCACGGTCCAGAAGCTTCGCCCGACGCTCACCAAGCCGGAGACGGCCGAGGTCAGCAAGCGACTGCGCGCGCTCGGCGGCGCCAGGCCGCCGATCCCCAAGGGCATCGATCCCACGCGCGCCCGCCCCGACCGCAAGGGCATGCGCGGGCGCTGAGCCTGCGTGCGCCACAGCACGGACAGCCCGTCGGCACCCGCCGGCGGGCTGTCTGCGTCCCTGGCCGACCAGCCCTTCTCGACGACCGACGCTGTGCCGACGACCCCGGAGGAGAACCCGTGAGCGCCTCGTTCTGGAACCACAGCACCCACTACCACCCCGTGCTCACCCGGCTCGTCGGGCCCGGCACCCGTACGGCGCTCGACGTCGGGTGCGGCGAGGACTCCTGACCCGTCGGCTGCGCGCGGCCGGGACAGACCGCGTCGTGGGCCTGGACCTCGACCCCGTCCAGGTAGAGCGAGCGCTGTCGGCTGCCGGCGGGTCACCGCAGGAGACCGGGCTCACCTACGCGTCGGGTGACGTCCTGGCACCGCTGCCGGTGCTGGCCTCGCCCTTCGACCTGGTCACGACGGTCGCCACGCTGCACCACCTCCCGCTCGAGGCGGGGCTCAGGCGCCTGCGGGCACTGGTGGCTCCGGGCGGCACGCTCGCGGTCGTGGGTCTGACCCAGCCGCGCACGGCATGGGACTGGGCGGTCAGCGCGGCAGCCGTCCCGGCCGCCAAGATCGCCCGACGGCGGCGCGGCGAGTGGGAGCACGGGTCACCGATCGCGAAGGTCACCACGAGCCACGCGGAGCTGCGACGGGCAGTACGGGACATCCTTCCGGGTGCCCGGCTGCGCCGTCGGCTCTACTGGCGGTACACGCTCGTGTGGCGCGCTCCTTGGGGAGAGCCGTCGTCGGGCGGCGAGGACGACGCCACGCGCCGTACGGCGGGAGGACTGCTCAGGCGCGGACGATGACCGTTCCGGCGGCCTTGTCGTGCATGCCGCGTCCGTCGCCGTCCCACACCACGGCCGGGATGACCAGGCACAGCAGGACGGCGCGCACGAACCCGCGCCACAGTCCGACCAGGCGGTTCTCGCCGCCGAGGACCCGCACCTGCAGCCCGAGGACGCGGTGGCCGACCGTGTAGCCGAGCGTGCTCACGAGGAGCAGGTTCTCCACGGCGAACACGCCGAGGGTCGCCATCGAGTTCGCGTCGAAGACCAGGTAGCTGATGAGCAGGCACAGCACCCAGTCGATGCACAGCGCGGCGACGCGGCGCCCGACCCTGGCCAGAGACCCAGGACCGTCCGGCGGCAGGCCGAGGCGACCGCCTCGGTCGTTCCCCAGCGGTCGGCGTACCCTCGATCCAGGAACCCACATCTTCACGCGACACCACGGCACCAGCCTACGGGTCGGCGAGCGGGGTTCCGGCGCCTGACCGGCTTGTCCCGGTTCGGGGATGCCCGCCACGAATCGTTGCACGGACGTCACGCAGGACTGCCCTGCGTAACACGGACGAAACATTCGGTACACGGTGAGGAAACCCCGGGGCCTAGGTTCGAGGCGCCACTGGAGGTACGGCCAGAGGACCCACTACCAAGGAGTTACGGATGTTCAAGAACGCGGAGGAGGCAATCGCCTTCACCCAGAACGAGGGCGTCGAGTTCGTCGACGTGCGGTTCTGCGACCTGCCGGGCGTGATGCAGCACTTCAACATCCCGATCTCGCAGTTCGCCGAGTCCGCCTTCACGGACGGCATGATGTTCGACGGGTCCTCGATCCGCGGCTTCCAGGCGATCCACGAGTCGGACATGAAGCTCATCCCCGACGTCACGACCGCCTACGTCGACCCGTTCCGCAAGCGCAAGACGCTCATCGTGAACTTCTCGATCGTGGACCCCTTCACCGACGAGGCGTACTCTCGCGACCCCGCAACGTCGCGTTCAAGGCTGAGGCGTACCTGCGCAGCACCGGCATCGCCGACACCGCGTTCTTCGCCCCTGAGGCCGAGTTCTACATCTTCGACGACGTGCGGTTCAAGTCGAGCCAGAACGAGTCGTACTACCACCTCGACTCCAAGGAAGCGGCCTGGAACACCGGCCGCGTCGAGGAGGGTGGCAACCTCGGCTACAAGACCCGCTACAAGGGTGGCTACTTCCCCGTCTCCCCAACGACCAGATGGCGGACCTGCGCGACGAGATGTGCGCAGTCCTCGACCAGGTCGGCCTGGACGTCGAGCGCGCGCACCACGAGGTGGGCACCGCCGCCAGCAGGAGATCAACTACCGCTTCTCGACGCTGACGGCAGCTGCCGACGACCTGATGAAGTTCAAGTACGTCGTCAAGAACGTCGCCTGGGAGGCCGGCAAGTCCGCGACCTTCATGCCCAAGCCCATCTTCGGTGACAACGGCTCGGGCATGCACTCGCACCAGTCCCTCTGGAAGGACGGCGTGCCGCTGTTCTTCGACGAGAAGGGCTACGGCGGCCTGTCCGACCTCGCTCGCTGGTACATCGGTGGCCTGCTCAAGCACGCGCCCTCGCTGCTCGCCTTCACGAACCCGTCGGTGAACTCCTACCACCGCCTGGTCCCGGGCTACGAGGCCCCGTCAACCTGGTCTACTCGGCCCGCAACCGCTCCGCGTGCATCCGCATCCCGGTCACCGGTTCCTCGCCCAAGGCCAAGCGCGTCGAGTTCCGCGTGCCGGACCCGTCGGCCAACCCGTACCTGGCCTTCGCCGCCCAGCTGCTCGCCGGCATCGACGGCATCAAGAACCGCATCGAGCCGCCCGACCCGATCGACAAGGACCTCTACGAGCTGCCCCCGAGGAGCACGCGGCGATCCAGCAGGTCCCGGGCTCTTCGGCGAGGCGCTCGACGCCCTCGAGGCCGACCACGACTACCTCACGGTGGGCGACGTCTTCACCGAGGACCTCATCTCGACGTGGGTCGACTACAAGCGCACGCACGAGATCGACCCGATCCGTCTGCGCCCGCACCCCCACGAGTTCGAGCTCTACTACGACCTCTGACCTGCAAAGGTCGCCTGACCTGTGCGTACGCTAACCCGGGTTAGCGGGAGTCCCACAGAGTCCGCATGAGAGGCCACTCGTTCCGCCAGCACCTCAGCTACGGCGGCGCGGGTGGCCTCTTCCGTGTCCGGCCACAGATGGGCGTAGGTGTCGAGGGTCGTCTTCGCGGACGCGTGCCGTAGCCGGGCCTGCACGACCTTCACGTCGGCGCCCGCCGCGATGAGCAGCGACGCGAAGTAGTGGCGGAGGTCGTGGAAGCGGAACTCCTCCGGAAGGCCCGCAGCGGCTCGCGCATCACGTACCGCACGGGTGATCTGCCACGGTCCAACCTGATCCCCGAACGGGTCCGACAGGAGCGTCCCTTGGACGGGTGCGCCTTGACGTGCGCCGACAGCTCGAGGGTGAGTTCGCGCGGGATCGGGATCGGACGCTTCGACTCGTCCGTCTTGAGCGGCTGGGACGGGTACTGGACCGCCGGGGCGATGACGCCCGCATGAAGTCGACGTCCAGGACGCGCAGACCGCACACCTCGCCCGTCCTGAGGCGGCGAACGCCCGAGCAGGACCGCCGCCCGTAGTTCGACGGGCATCGCGTCGTGCAGCTCCCACACCTGTGCCGTGGTCGCTATGAACGATCGTTGCGCCCCGGCCTTAGGCGACGTGCGCCTCGAGCAGGGCGAGCGGGCGATGAGGCCGTCGTGCACGGCGTCGGTCATGATCTGGGCCAACCGCGCGTGCAGGGCGTACACGTAGGACGGTGCGACGTTGTCGGCGGCGAGGACGCCACCCAGGAGCGCACGTCCGAGGACCTCACCGCTTGCAGGCGACGCTTCCCCAGGCCCGCCTTGATCTTCACGACGTGCGTGCGTGCCTGGCGGACCGTGGACGCCTTGTTGACCGCGTACCCACGAGCCACCGGTCACACCACTCCCCACGGTGATCTTCGCCTTCGCGGGGTCCTGGTACGTGCCCGTGACGATCGATGCCGTGACCTCGTCCAACCACGCTTTCGCGTCCGTCTGGCGCGGGAAGTGGCGTGCGTGCTCCTTGTCGTCAGCGTCCCGGTAGCGGGCTCGCCACACGACCCTGGGCGTCTTCTCCCCGGCCTTCAGCGGGAGTTCACGCTTCGCGATGCTCGACATGACGCGCCCCTCCCGATCGTCGTTGCGGGCCAGCTGGGCAACGTAGTCCGACTCTGGCGGCACCGGCGTAGTCACCTTGTCGGTGAACGTGAGCGATGGTCCGAGCAGTTCGCGCGCCACCTTGACGAGGGCCGGGTCGATGTCCGGCTGGTCGTCGAGCATTGCCTTCAGCGCACCGCGTGCAGCGTTCGCCTTCACAAGATCCCGGCTGAGCTCCTCCTTCGCGAACCTGAGGTTCGAGATCAGCCGTCGAGCCGTCACGTCCGCGCCCGATGGCGTGTCGTCGTACAACTCGCCTGGCTCGACGCCGAGCACCTTCGCCAGCTCGAGCCCCTCGTGGAACTTCAAGCCGCGCGTCCCCTTCTCGACCTTCAGAACCGTCTGCGCGTACATGCCATCGATTCCCGCTGAGGTGAGGGCAGCTGCCACCTGGGCCTGTGAGAGCCCCTGTGCCTCGCGCAGGGCACGGATGGTGGCGCCGATCTTCTGGTCTCTGCTGTCTTTGCTCACAGACCCACACTAACCCGTCTGGTGGCTCTTGCACACCACCAACTTAGAAGGTACCGTTTTGGTTAGCACCAATTGGGGACGTCGGTCCTCGCTAACCAGAAGGGATCGGCCATGACCGCCACGAAGAAGCTCCTGAGAACCTCGGAGGTCTCCGAGCTGCTCAACACCCCGAGGCCACGCTGCGCTACTGGCGACACATGGGGAGTGGCCGAGGTCGTTCACCCTCGGCCCGCGCCGCGTGGTCTATGCCGAGGATGACGTCCTGGCCTGGGTGCAGGAGCAGTACGACGCAGCCCACGCGACGAACGAAGGCGCCTAAGCCGGTGACAGCTGCCCCGACGACTCGCGACATGCGCGTCTGGAACCACGGCTGGACCGCCGGTCATGCCGTGGGTCGCGTCGTTGGCCATCTGGACGGTTACCGAAACGGCTTCGACGTCGGTCACGAGGTAGGCGTCCCTGAGGGTCGCCGTCGCCTGGACGCCGAACTAGCGGTTGCCGCCGCCCGATCTTGGATGCCGTCCAAGCCGCCACAGGGCACCCGCTGCACAAGCTCGAGCCTCACGCCACGCTCCGGGCACGTCGCGCCGCCTACCTGCCGTGAAGCCCGCCAAGCCCGCCCCAGGACGCGTCTGGTCGCCGACTGGGAACGTCTTTGGCTCGCCGGGGCACCCGCCACCCGCTACCTCGAGGAGGTCGCCGCATGAGCACGGACACAGACGTGGGCAGCATCTACCATCGCTTCACCGACGGGGCCGCGTTCATCCTCGACCAGCCGGAGGGCATCCCCGCACGCTGGGGCGAGGGAGACCTCGTGATCTGGGCACGGGCGAGGCCCTCATGATCACCGCCACCACGGGCGTGGGGAAGACCACCCTTGCCGGGTGCGTGATCCTGGCGGCGCTCGGGATCGGGCCCCGGACCGCACTGGGACTCCCGGTCGCGCCTGCCGAGCGTGTCCTGTACCTCGCGATGGATCGCCCGCGACAGATCGCACGTTCCTTCCGCCGCAGCGTCCGAGAGACCGACCGTGCCGCACTCGAGGGCCGTCTCGTCATCTGGCAGGGCCCCTCCCGCCGACATCGCGAAGATGCCGAGTACGCTCCTCGCGCTCGCACAGGCGGCGAAGGCCGACGTCCTGGTCATCGACAGCCTCAAGGACGCCGCCATCGGCTTGAGCGACGACACCGTGGGCGCAGGGTGAACAACGCCCTGCAGCAGGTCCTACAGGCCGGGATCGACATCATCGTCCTGCACCACCAAACGAAGCGCTCCGGGGATGGCACCGGGGCAGGCCGAAGTCGCTGGCGGACGTCTACGGGTCGACGTGGATCACCGCCGGCATTGGGTCCGTCATCCTGCTGCACGGTGAGGCCGGGGCCGAGACCGCCGAGCTGATGCATCTCAAGCAGCCTGCCGAGGCCCTCGGGCCGGTCGGTGTGCTGTTCGATCGAGCGGCGGGCACGGTGACTCTCGCCGACCACCTCGACCCGCTCGAGTGGCTTCGGCGCCAGCGTGGACCTGTCACAGCGCAGCACCTCGCGAACGCCATGGCTGCCGGGGAGGACGTCGAGGCGAAGCACCGCGAGAAGGCTCGACGCGAGCTGCAACGTCTCACGCGCGCTGGTCTTGCGAACGAGCGCGAAGGCGTCAAGGGCGGCACCAAGGGCGGCACTCCGACGACCTGGACGGCTGCCTTGAGCCCGTCCATGGCGACTCTGACAGACGCCTCGGAAAGCGATCACGGTACCGATCACGCGCCTGTTCAGCACGGAGCGATCACGACCGATCACGCCGAAACCAATAACCGCAGGTCAGGGTCGATCACGGCACCGATCACGGCCGATCACGCGCCTACCGATCACGCGCCCTCCCCTCTTTAAGGGGAGGCGCTGTCGGATCGTCTGTGTCTGGGCTGCGGGAAGCCGACCGACCCGGACCTCAACGAACTCACGCACCCGGCATGTGGAGGCCTCTCATGACCACGCAGCGCCCGCTCATCCAGCCGTTCCGTCTCGAGCACTCCGGAGACTGCCCCGACTGTGACGCGACGACCGAGCTCTCCGAGCACTCCCGGGCCTCTACGTCCTGAACGTCATGCACGACGCCACCTGCCCCGCGTATCGAGCCATGAGGAGCACCCGATGAGCGGCGACTACCCGACCGTCGATTGCCACCGCTCGTCAGACGGTCGGCTGCTCGAGTTCACATGCCCCTGGTGCACCCGAACCCACACGCACGGACGGTGCCACCAAGACGGCGCACCGGGCTGCAACGCGACAGGCTATCCGTCACCGCAGCGCCCGTGCACCTGCCCCAGCGGGACTGGCGACGGGCACCGGGTGAGCCACTGCCGAAGCCCCGGGCGCCGCACAACGGGTACCTCCTCCGGGAGGTCTGAGATGCCGACCCAACCCTTCCGCAGGCGACCAAAGCAACCGGCCTACCGCGTGGACGAGGCCTATCACCGGTGGACCGTTACGGGCCTGGTCTGTGAGGTGTGCGACTGGCCCTCGACCGGTCCCGCCGCCTGCACCGTACGCACGTGATCTGCGACCCCAGGAGGACCTCGTGAGCGCCGCGAACGATGAAGCCAGGACAGGGACCACGCGTGGCTGGTCCGCCTGATCGTCGACGCCCCGGACGCAGGTAGGCCGCCCCGTGCACCGTCGGGGATCTCGACCAGCGGGCCCCGTGGACGTCGGGCAGGCGGTCGGAGAGGTTCGAGGCAGCACGCCTCTGCAACTCCTGCCCTTTGCTCAAGGAGTGCGGGATTTACATCGACACCTACCCGAACGAAGGCCTGCATGCGGTCTACGCGGGCCGAATGCCAAGAGGAACCACCAAGGAGGAATCGTGATCGGACCAATCTGGTCATTGAACGGCGGCGTACGCAGCGACCGTCCATCTGTGCCGAACCTTCGCATGGGCGTTCCCCGCGACGACGACGGCCATGTTCTACGGACCGGACAGGTCATCTGCCCGTCGTGTCGTCGCCGCGTCCGTGAGCTCGCCCGTCACGCGCGACTCGTCCACCCTGACCGCCCGACCGAGAGCGAGGAGACATCATGAGCAGGAAGACCAGCACGAGGCCCGAGAAGATCGACGAGTGGGGCACGCGGCACCGAGCGGACTGCCCGATGCTGTCCGAGACGTTCGTCCTCGCCGCCGAGCACGGTTGGGCGTGGGCACGGTGCGTCGACTGCGACCGTGTGCGTCTCGCCCGTGCCCAGCGCAAGATCCGCGCCGACGAGGGAGGCCTGCGATGAGCGGCGCACACCTGGCAGGCAGGCTCATCCTGGCCCTCGACTCGGAGGACCAGCAGCTCGTGGTCGCGATCATGCGGGAGGCAGCAACTTCCCGGGTGGCGTGATGGGCCTGGTCGTCCAGCTCGCCAGCATCGCGGCAGAGGCCGGACAGGCGCTCTACGGCGAGGAGTGGAAGTCCGTCATGTCGATGACGCTCCTGGACCTCGAGGTCGACTCGTGAACCGCCCCTGGTGGCACCTGCGCTCGACGCCGGCGGACCGTCGAACCACCGGTGATCCCGGCCCGGGAAGGTGCTCGTCGCCACGCACCACGACGCGGACGGGGAGCCGGACGAGTGGGCGTATGTCGCGGTCGAGGTCGCCGACACCTACCGCCGCGAAGGGTGGTCGTCCGCACCCGGCGGCGATCCTCAGGCCGAGGACTACTGGTCGAGCGAGTTCGAGCAGCCGATCTAGCGTGTCCGGCCCGCCCCGAGTGGGCGGGCCGTGATCGATCGGCCTAGGCATTTGCGACAAGCCGAACGGCACCAACGAGGGCTACCTACCCCATCCGGGGAGGAGTCAAGTTGCAGGACCCGACGGCGAGGATCAAGAACGCCTAGGTCGACCGGCATCCGGTCCGGCGACCGAGCGCGAGAGTGCGACCAGGCCAGCGGTAGTCAACCCGTCCGCCCCGCCCGCGGCACTATCCCCTCATCGTTCGTGCGCCCACTGCGCGCACATAGCCGTAGGAGAACTCTCGTGAACCTCAAGGAGCAGAGGGCCGCCGCATTCAAGGCGGCCGAAGACATCTACAAGAAGGCCGTCGCCGAGAACCGTGACCTCACCACGACCGAGCAGGTCGCGTTCGACGCGAAGTGCGAGGACGTCCGCGCACTCGACAAGCGCATCAAGGCCGCCGAGGAAGGCCAGGCCGCGATCAAGGCACTCGCCGACATCGGCGACGCGGTGTACGACGCCGATGGCAACATCACCTCGTCCGGCTCCGGCACCAAGGGGCGCCTCGACCTGGGGAACCTGACCGAGCGCATGGTCAAGGGCATGACGGCCGAGTCCGCGCGTGGGGCCTGACCAAGGGCTGACCGTCGGCGGTGCAACCGTCGTCGACCGACTGGTCGTCAACACTGACCCCATCAAGGCCGCTGCCGCTCTCGAGCGTGCGCCGCGACTGCTGGACATGCTCACCGCCGTCGTTCGCCCCGGGCCCGTGTACTCGTTCTTGCAGCAGGTCGTGGTGGCGTCCCCGGGTGCTGCCGGCGTCGTCGCTTCGGGTGCTGTGAAGCCGACCAAGAAGCTCGGCGTTGCTCGACTCGACGCCGAGCTTAAGGTCATCGCCGTCCTGTCCGAGCCGGTGGATAAGTTCCTCCTCGAGGACGCGGGCAGCCTGACCACGTGGGTCGGCACCGAACTCGGCGAGGCAGTGAAGGACGCCATCGAGGCCCAGATCCTCACCGGGTCCGGCTCGGGCGGGAACTTCCAGGGCCTCGCGACCCTCGCCGCACGCAGGCGCAGACGTTCGCCACGGACAAGATCATCACCGTGCAGTCGGGCATCTCGAAGCTCGAAGCGATCGGCATCGCCCCGGCGTTCGTGGCCCTCAGCTCGGCTGACTGGCTGGCGATCCAGACGGCAAGGACGACCGGGGGTCCTTCGACGTGGGAGGCCCCATCGACTCCACCGCCCGCACCCTGTGGGCGTGCCCGTGGCCCTCGTCGGTGGCCTCGCCGCTGGCTCCGGCTACGTGGTGGGCTCCGAGTCCATCGCCCTCTCGACGGACTCCAACGGCATCCGTGCCGAATGGGGCACGCCGGGCGACGCGTTCACCCGCAACCAGCTCGTCGCACGAGTCGAGGGCCGCTTCAACCTCGACGCGATGCGGCCGCACGGTGTGGTCAAGCTCGCCCTGACCGGGCGTGATCTGAACTTGGTGCGTAAACGTCACCGCTGCGGGTCGATCATCTGAACCCCTTCTCCCCGGACAGTGGAATCGATGGCTCGGCGAGGTTCGACCATGCAGGCGAACCACTGACACCGGACCAGCGCACCAACACTCGAAAGGCCCGAACCTCACAAGGGTTCGGGCCTTCGGTGTCCAGGACATTCGGAGCGAGGGGATAGGGGCGGTCGTCGAGCTGGACCCCACCGTCAGAGTTCACTCCCCGAGAGTGATCGCTCTCTCCCGAGGTCTGAAAAATCGGGACCGGGGTCGCGCGTGCGGGCGCGTACACGCTCGCGCGCGTAGGCCCAATGACCCACGGAGGGCGTCAGAGGCCGCTCACGACCCCTTCACGCGTCATTCTGAGAGGTATTTGGGGTGAGCCTCGCGCGTGTGCGCGCACGCGATGGGGTGGGGTCGTTCAGCCACATCTGCCACTGCCGGTGGAGTGAACGTGAGGCCCGCCCTCTTGCGGCATCACCGCCCCTCCCTACCTGCGGTTCAGGTCGTCGAGGAGTGACGGCAGGAACGCGGTCAGTCGTTCCGTGTGCTCGGAGTCGCGGGCGGAGCGGAGCGGCAAGGGATCGTGCGGCCGTCGCTGTAGTTCAGCTCGACCGCGACATGTCCGGGCCCGGGGTCGGGATGGCCGGAACTGTCGGGCGCGCGCTTGGTGAACTTGGGTGTGAGAGTGGCGAGGCCGGCGCGGGTGCGAGCCGTAGTCGTGTGCGACTCCTCGGCCGGGTCGGCACGACGAGTCGCATTGATCTCGATGAGCAGCTTCGGGGTGAAGATGAGGATGCGCACTTCGTGCGGGTGCTCGACATCGTCGCTGCCGTCCGCAATGATTCCATCTGCGAAGGCGATCGAGTTGGGGTCATCGATCACTAGCGCAAGGTCCCCAAGGGCTGCCGCGTACCAGTCGGGCGGCGGCCGCCGTCCGATAGGAAGTTCTTGAGGCGGGTGGGGAACTTCTTGACGATGGTCTCGTGGAGATCCTTCTCGCTGACCATGATGGTGCCTTTCTTCCCTCGGCGTTGAGTTTGGCCCTCGACGGTAGCCCGCCCTGTCGAGGCATGACAGGGGCTGCGGTACTTCACCCACCGGGTTCGGTACCACAGCCGCCCTGTGCCCCTCGTTGGCCTCAGACGAGCGTCCCGACCGGGCGTCCTTCGCCCTCGACGATGGATGCCACGCGCTTCATGTCGGCGGCGAAGGTCAGGACGTCGTCGGTGGTGTCGAGGCTGTCGACGTTGAGCAGGACCTGCATGGGCATGCGCACGGTCCAGGTGTCGGTGTCCGGGTGGTGTTCGATGATCTCGACAACCTCTGTCCCGAACTCGCCGACGAACGCGCTGTACTCGACGGACCAGTTCCCGTTCTCGCCCTCGGTCTCGGGCTCGGCGGTGGTTGTCGCCCACGACGGGCGAGCGGGGACGGTGGGTGCGGTCGTGGTCTTGGTGCTCATGATGTTCTCCTTCGAACGGGTGACTTTTCGGTCCGCCAGTCCGCAAGGAGTCCGCAGGAGGGTCAAAACGGCCCTCTGAGAGTGCGGACCACCAACGCTGGAATGGCGGGTTTCCAACGGTTCTAAGCCTCGTCATCACCTGCCAATCCTTGGCCGAGAGTTCGAGCTCTATTACGACATCTGATCGATACCGAAACCCAGAAAGGGCCTCTGACCTGCAGGTATGCAGGATCGGGGCCCTTTCGCTTGGGCTCTGGAGGCCCAAATACCGCAGAAATACCGCAGGAGATCCGCGGGAGCGGTCCTCGACGGCACGTGACGACTGCCGTTGCCACTGATCAGGTGAGTGGATCGCACCAGTCCTCGTAGGAGAGCTCCAGGTCCACGGCGGCTTGGTCGGCCTCCTCCCCACCAACTGCTCCAGGCAGATCCAGCCCGTGGCCGGGTCGCCCTCGAACCTCACAACCCGAGCGAATCCCATGATCTCGTCGTCGTCGATGGAGACGATGTCTCCGATGTCGTAGGCCTCCTCGACCTCGTAGCGCCGGACTCGGAGGAGGCCGTCGGGGTCGGGCTCGAAGGAGTCGACGCCGATGCCTGGTTCGTAGAAGCCCATCGTTGTTCCCTTTCCTGTAGACCGCCGCAACTGCGGCGCGTGAGGTGTTGTCCCTGTCCGGCCAGAGGTGGCCGTAGGTGTCGAGGGTGGTCTTGGCCGATGCGTGCCGCAGCCGCGCTTGGACGACCTTCACGTCGAGCCCCGAGGCGATGAGCAGCGAGGCGAAGTAGTGCCGCAGGTCGTGGAACCGAAAGTCGTCGGGAAGGTCGAGCTTGTCTCGTGCGTCTCGCAAGGCGCGCTGGATCGTCCACGGGCTCCCGGGTTGCCCCACTCATCGTCGAGGAAGGTCGTGCCGTTCCGCCGCGTGCCGCGCGGGCGAGGATCTGCGCCAGCTCGCGCGGGATCGGGATAGCAGTGCGGGACTTCTCGCTCTTGAGTTCCTTCTCCGGCCACTGCACCGCGGGATGGATGACGCCCGCCTCCAGGTCGACGTCGGCGATCCGCAGCCCTGCGCACTCGGCCAGCCGCAACCCGGCGTGGGCAGCGAGCAGGACCGCTGGCCGCACTCCTTCGGGGAACGCGTCGTAGAGCGCCCAGACCTGCTCGGTCGTCGCGACGTAAGGCCGCTGCTTGCCCATCGGCGGCGACGTACGCCGCGAGCACGGGTTGCGGGCCACGAGCCCGTCATGGACGGCGTCGGTGAAGATCTGCGAGAGCCGCGAATGCAGCGCGTAAACGTAGGAGTCGGCGCGGCCTTCGGCCTGGAGCTTGGCAGTCCACGCCCGGACGTCGGACGGCTTGACCGTCGAGAGCGGCAGGGCCCCGAAGTGCGCGCGGATGATCTTCAGGTGCACCTCGGCCATCCGCACCGTCGACTTCCGGCGGGTGCCGTAGCCCACCAGCCACTTGTCGCACCACTGCCCCACCGTCAGCTTCGCGTCCTCAGGCGAGACGTGCTCCCCGCGCAGGAGCGAGGCGAGTTGAGTGTCGAGCCACTGCTGCGCGTCCACCTTGCGACCGAAGGACCGTTGGATCTCGCGCCCACCGTCATCGACGTACCGGGCCCGCCAGCGCTTCACCTTGCCGGCGACGGCCGAGGCGACGTCGACGGTGTTCCCGTCAGCGTCCTTGACCCGCTTGCGCCAGCGGTCCTCGACCGAGCCGCGCTGATTGCGCCGCTGCTTGGGTGACAGGTAGACGTTCACGCCGCGCCGTGGCCGGTGCCGTCACGGCAGGCGTCGATCCACGCCAGCACGTCGTCGAGGCGGTAGCGCAGCCGCCGCCCGATGATGAAGCCGCGCGGCCCGGTGCCGAGCACCCGCCAGTAACGCAGCGAGGCCACCGGCATGTTCACCAGCGCGGCCACGTCGTCGATCGTCATCAGCGCTTCGAAGCGCGCGGGCTCGGGGTGATCTGGTCGGTCATGGTCGACTCCTGAGGGTTGAGGTTGGTCCTACCCCAATGGCCAGGGAATCGAGCCGAGTGGCCAAAGCAATCCGTCAGCCGCAACGACGTGATCGGCACAAACCGGCAAAGATCGGTGTCAATCCGGCTAACGTGAAACGCGTGACCGAACCCTGGGTGTCCGCGGACGTGATCGCCGAGCATCTTGGCGTCACCAAGGACAGCATCTACACCTGGATCGCCAAGAAGGACATGCCCGCACACCGGGTCGGGCGTCTGTGGAAGTTCAAGGTCACCGAGGTCGACGAATGGGTGCGCAGCAGCGGCGCCGACGAGACCGCGAAGCCCCGAAGAAGGGGCGCGCTGATGGAGGTCATCGACAATCTCAACCGCCTGCTCGGCGACGACATCAAGGTCACCCTCACTCGCGGCTCCAAGCTCCGGATCGCCGCATCGACCTTCTCGATCTACGCCTTCGAGGCACTCCGCAAGGAGCTGGAGGGTGTCGAAGAACTCGAGTTCATCTTCACTGCTCCGACGTTCGTCGCCAGCCAGGCGACCGACAAGGTCAATAGGGAGCGTCGGGAGTTCTACATCCCCAGACCAAGCGGGAGTCCAGCCTCTACGGCTCCGAGTTTGAAATCCGGCTGCGCAACAAGCTGACCCAGCGCGCGATCGCCCGAGAGTGCGCGGACTGGATCAAACGCAAGGTCACCTTCAAGTCCAACAAGACCGGCGCTCCGATGCAGCAGTTCGCCGTGGTCGACGATCGGGCCGCCTACATGCCCCTCCAGGCTTCACCTCTGCCGACCTCGGATACGAGCGCGGCGATGCCGTCTCCAACCTCGTCAACAAGCTCGACGAAGCCCCGCTCGCGTCGACCTACCTCCAGACCTTCGACCAGATCTGGTCGAGCACAGAGCAAGTCGAGGACGTCACCCAGCTCGTCCACGAGCACATCGCGAGCGTGTACGCCGAGAACAGCCCGGAGCGGATCTACTTCCTGATCCTCTACAACCTGTTCTCGGAGTTCCTCGAAGACATCAGCGACGACGTACTCCCCGACGACCTGACGGGCTGGCGCGACTCGGAGATCTGGAAGCAGCTCTACAACTTCCAGCGCGACGCCGCTGTGGGCATCATCAACAAGCTGGAGACCTACAACGGTTGCATCTTGGCCGACAGCGTCGGCCTCGGAAAGACGTTCACAGCGCTGGCGGTCGTCAAGTACTACGAGAGTCGCAACAAGTCCGTCCTGGTATTGGCGCCGAAGAAGCTCGAGGACAACTGGACGACCTACAACAGCCCCTACGTCACCAACCCGTTCTCGGCTGATCGGTTCAGCTACCACGTGCTCGCACACACCGACCTCTCCCGAGACAAGGGCTACTCCGGACAGCTCGACCTCAGCAAGGTCAACTGGGGCAACTTCAACCTCGTGGTGATCGATGAGTCCCACAACTTCCGCAACGCGGACTACCCGAAGAGAAGGAGAGCCGCTACCAACGACTGATGCGTAAGGTCATTCAGAGAGGTGTTCTCACCAGGGTGCTCGCCGGCCGCCGCGTTGTAGGTGCAGGAGGACGAGGGCTGCTGTGGTGATCTGGGTGAGGCGGTTCGGGTCGAGGGTGACCAGGCGTAGGGCTCGCCAGGTGTTCTTGATCAGGGCATTGCCGCGTTCGGCGACGGAGCGGAGCGAGGTCAGCATTTTGTCGCGGGTCACGTTGTCGAGGTGAGGGTTCTTCGTCAGTCGCAGCGGGTGCCCTATCCCGATGCCGGCACCTTGGTAGCCCTTGTCCGTCAGCGTCACGAGCCCGGCGGCGGCGGCAGGGTAGAGCGCGGGCAGGACGAACCTGCGGGCGGCCGTGATGTCGTGCATGGAGCCGGGGCTGACGGGTGAGACCCATACGGGTACCCGGTCGGGTCGCACAGGACCTGGATGTTCCCGCCGTGCTTGTGGTGCTTGCCGGAGAACCAGGACTCGGCGCCGGTGGGGTTGCGTGGTCCGTGCAGCTGGGTGATCGGGATCAGTGTTCCGTCCAGGCATACGTACGGCCAGTCCTCTTCGGACGCGGTCGCGAGGACCTCGTGCAGGTCCGGGGCGTGGTCGGCGATGACGTCGATCCCTTCGTGCAGATACCGGTACGCGGTCGCGATCGAGATCCCGGCATCGTGGGCCAACGACGGGACCCTGGTGGCGTCCTTGAACCAGCGCAGCACCAAGATCGCCTGCGTCCTGGCGGTCGCGGCTCGTTGCCAGCGGCGCCGGTCGACACCTCGACGATGAGCACTGATCCACCCCGTCACAACAGTCAGGGTGTGTGCGGGCACGTCGAGACCGGCACGATAGGTGATCAAGCGGGACCCCAGGATGTCGCGGTTGTGTGTTTGGCGACTTACATCCTGGCGCCTGGGGTCCCGCCCCTCAAACCAGCTACCTCACGAACCAGCAGGTCAACGCACCGCTGCACCCCTCAAACCACCGGACCTGGTGAGAACACCTCAGAGTGGCGTGAAGACGAAGGTCCTCATGCTGTCTGCCACCCCGGTCAACAACCGCTTCAACGACCTCAAGAACCAACTGCAGCTTGCCTATGAGGGCGAGTCAGAGCAGCTCTCGGCCAAACTCAACATCAACAAGTCGATCGAGCAGGTCTTCCGCGAAGCCCAGGTCGCCTTCAAGAGATGGTCCGAGCTCCCCGCCGAGGAGCGCACCACCGACGTGATTCTGCGCATGCTGGACTTCGACTTCTTCGAGCTCCTGGATGCGGTCACCATCGCCCGCTCCCGCAAGCACATCCAGTCGTTCTATGACACCGCCGACATTGGCGCGTTCCCAAACCGCCTCCAGCCAGCATCGATTCGCGAGCCGCTCACCGACCTGCCGCAGGCGCCGACGTTCAACGAGATCTTCGAGCAGCTCCAGGTCCTCAACCTCGCCGTCTACACGCCGTTGTCGTATGTCCACCCGAGCAAGATGCAGAAGTACGTCGATCTCTATGCGGTCCAAGGCGGGACCGCACGGGGCAACCTCGGCATGGCGGCCGCGAGCAGGGCCTCAAGACCCTGATGACGGTCAACCTGCTCAAGCGCCTGGAGAGCTCGGTTGAGGCGTTCCGGATCACTCTCCGCAAGGTCGAGGCCGCATCGACCACGCTCTGCAGGATCTGGATGACAAGGACGGCAGGATCGCCGACATCGGCGGGCCTTCGGCGACATCGAGGCCGACGATGACGACTTCGAGGTCCCCACCGGTCCGTCGGTCGGCAAGAAGTACCAGATCTACCTCAACGACATGGACACCACCTCATGGCGCAACGACCTCTGGCACGACCGTGAGACCATCCGCGAACTCGTCGAGGCGATGGACCTCATCACACCGGAGCACGACCGGAAGCTCCAGCGACTCCGGCAGGTCATCAGCGCGAAGGTCGAGCACCCTCTCAACGGCGACAACAAGAAGGTGCTGCTCTTCTCAGCCTTCGCCGACACCGCCCGCTACCTCTACACCAACCTGGAGCAGACCGTCCACGCCGACCGCTCACTCGAACTCGGCCTGGTCACTGGCTCCACACACCCCAAGACGACCCTCGGCGACGGCTTCGACTTCCAGAAGATCCTGACGTTCTTCTCACCGCGCTCGAAGGACAAGGCAGTCATCTTTCCGAACGAGCCCGGCGAGATCGACCTGCTGATCGGCACCGACTGCATCTCGGAGGGCAGAACCTCCAGGACTGCGACTACGTCGTCAACTACGACATCCACTGGAACCCGGTGCGGATCATCCAACGCTTCGGCCGCGTCGACCGCATCGGGTCGAAGAACTCCGTGATCCAGATGGTCAACTTCTGGCCCGACATCAGCCTCGACGAGTACATCAACCTCAAGGAGCGCGTCGAGAACCGCATGGTGATCGCCGACCTCGCTGCCACCGCCGACGACAACCTCCTCACCCAGGAATCCAACGACACCAAGTTCCGCAAGGAACAACTTCGCCGCCTCCAGGATGAGGTGATTGAGATGGAGGACGTCCGCACGGGCGTCTCGATCACCGATCTCGGGCTCAACGACTTCCGCATGGACCTGCTCAAGTACATGGAGCAGTACGGTGACCTCGCCTCCTCGCCCAAGGGCCTCCACGCGGCCGTCCCCGCCAATCCCGAGCGCGGCCTTCGACCCGGCGTGATCTTCGCACTGCGCAGCGTCGATGATCAGGCAAAGATCAACAGGCACAACCGCCTGCACCCTCACTACCTGATCTATCTCGACAACGACGGCAACGTCGTCACCGACCACACCGAGGTCAAGCAGCTCCTCGACCTGGTCCGGGCAAGCTGCCAGGGCGCACATGAACCGATCCCTCCGCCTATCAGGTCTTCAACCAGCTCACTGGCGAAGGCGCCGAGATGGGCGTCTACTCGAACCTGCTCAACGAGGCCATCAACTCTCTGATCGACATCACCGAGCAGCGGGACATCGACAGCCTCTTCTCAGGAGCGAAGACCACCGCATTGCAGCAGAGCTTCGAGGGGCTCGACGACTTCGAGCTGATCGCCTTCCTCGCCATCGTCGAGCCCGAGGCGACCGATGGCTGACCTGATCCAGTGGCCCGAGGCGGCGAAGGTAGACCGGGTCATCCCGAAGGAGCGCCTGTACGCCGAGTCCAGCGCGACTACCGGCCTCAAGCAGCGATTCGTCGACGAGGTCCAGCGTGTCCGCTGGGCCTACAAGCTCGGCGAGGAGTCGCTGCGCCTCGCGCCCGGTGCGAGCGTCACCGAGATCCAGATTTTCGTCGTCGACCTCAAGGGCTTCAACCTCGACAACTCGGTGCTCGCCTCGATCGACAAGGCGATCCCGAGCCAGATCATCTTCGAGCTGCGGCGCGAGGACGGCCTGTGGACGGAGCAGGCAATGGCCGCTACCTACAAGCGCGCCGGCGGCAAGACCAAGGGCACCGACTACTTCCGCACCGGCTGGATCAGTGCTGACCATCCTCGCGTCCCACTGCCCGCCGCCCTCGACATGGACGGCCTCTACAGCCAGTTGCTGGGCCGCATGCTCCCCACCCCATCAGGCCGGTTGAAGAACTGTCGGACTCACTCGACAGAATGGGACGAATCCGCGGGCTCACCCGCGAGATCGCTGCCCTGGAGAAGAAGCTGCGCACCGAACCACAACTCAATCGCAAGATCGAACTCCGCAGGCAGATCAAGGAACGCACCGCAGTGCTCACCGAGCTGACCGACCCCGTACCGAGCAACAAGGAATGATCGTGGACAAGCTCAAGATGCACTCGCCTGACCTCACCGAGCGCAACATCGACGCCATCGCAGAGTTGTTCCCGACCGCCGTCACCGAGACACTCGACGCCGAGGGCAACCCCGTCCGCGCTGTCGACTTCGACGCCCTTCGCCAGGAGCTCTCCGACCACGTCGTCGAGGGACCGCAGGAGCGCTACCAGCTCGACTGGCCCGGCAAGCGCACCGCCGCCTTCGCCGCCAACGCGCCCATCGCCAAGACACTGCGCCCTATGCGCGAGGAGTCGGTCGACTTCGACACCACACGGAACCTCTTCATCGAGGGCGACAACCTCGACGCTTTGAAGCTCCTCCAGGAGTCGTATCTCGGCAAGGTCAAGCTCATCTATATCGACCCGCCGTACAACACCGGGAACGACTTCGTCTACGAAGACGACTTCGCCGAGTCGACGACGGACTACCTCGAACGATCCGGGCAGACGACCCTCCAGCTCAAGGGCGTCGAGAACGCCAAGATCGAGTGCGCGAGGAAGTTCTTCGCCTCCCTCAACAGCAAGGCCGAGCACGACGGCGTGAAGTACGACGTCGTGAAGGACTACGACACACTGCTACAGCTCGTCGCCGGATAGGAGCGCGCAAGAGTCGGCGTTATGAAGACACGAGGGAAATGAATCGTGACGCCTGCGTTGCTCTCGGCCCGTACCTCGTGTTTCGCACCGCTGCCCGTGTAAGCAAGAGGACCCTTCGCGCGCGCGTGATGGCGACGTAGAAGGTTCGCAGTTCGTCCCGCATTGCCGGCTCCGTTGTTGCTCTGAAATCGGGGAACTGTCCGTCGTTCAGGCCAACTACCCCGACGGCGGCATACTCGCGGCCTTGGGACTTGTGCACGGTAAGAAGGCGGACCCCAACGCAAGGTCGTCCCCGCTGTGCGCGCGAGCAGTGCAACTTGAAGTTTGCCCACGTCAACTCGGACCGTGCAGTGAGTCCATCGAACTGAGCCCAACTTGTCGCGAACTGGAGTACGTCGGTCTGCCAGTTCGCCGCCTCCGCGTCAGCCACGCCAGCCGGCAGCTCCATTCCCTGGAGCAGGGGACGAGTTCCGCGACATCCACAAGGTCGACTACGCCCGCTACCGCCCGGATCAACTCGTCATCGGATGCAAAGACGGCATCTCGGACTGCCTCGGCCGAGGCTTCTACAAGATCGACACGGAGGAGTCTGCCCAGCTCCCAGTAGGTCGAGCGGTGATCAGGCGCTGCCTTAAGCGACACCACCTCGAGGACTACGCGGCGGCTACAGTCGTGAGCCACTCATTCGGCGTGCTGGACAGCGCGAAGGGAATCTGGCGCTCAGCTAGTGCGGACGCTACGAAACGAAGACCGGCCGCCGATCTGGAGAGTACCGCGATGTCCTCAGCGCGAAGCGAGTTGTTCTCGCCGGCGCCCAGCGCCTCCTGCGGAAGCCCGCCCTCCAACAGACCTTGCACCCAGGCGGCTACTCTCTCGCCCTCGTCGGCTTCCGTCGCTAGCGCCTCGACAGCAATCATGCCCGGAGCCGCGAATGCCGACTTCTCGCCGACTGAATGGCCTAGCGCGACCGCAACCTTGCTTGACGCCGTAGCGAGCGCCGTGGCAGATCTGAAGTTTGTGTGAAGCTCGTGGCGCTCGGCAACAAAGGCCTCCGTGAAGATTCCGATGAGGCGAGGATCTGCCCCGGCAAAGCTCACAATTGATTGCTTGTCATCACCGACCAACATCGTCGGAATGACCACGTCGCCCTGGTCCGATACCAGCTCAGTGAGCAGGTCATACTGCGCCTTAGTCAAGTTCTGAGCTTCATCGACAACAATGGAGGTGTAGAGGCGTCGAATCTGGCGTTGCGTCGAGGTGACCGTCAACAGTTCGGTGGCCCGCGCGAGAAGCGCCGGATAGTCAAGTGCATCATTGTCATCGAGCGCCTGGAGCCAGTCACTGAGGCCGTCCGCGCTTTCGCCCTTGGCGCGTGCCAAGTCGAAGGTTACGAGCCGCCCTTGAGATCTTCCGGCTCAATGTCGCCGCGCTCTTCCAGCCACGAGCGAAGTAGCTCCACACGGTCTTCGTCGCGAACCAACAGCTCCGGCTCAAGCGGGAGCCCGATTCGAGTTCCATGAGTACGAAGCAAACTGTGCGCGAAACCGTGAATGGTCTCGCTGTCGACACGACGCGCGAGCGCTCCCAACCGCGTATCGAGCCTGGCACGAAGCTGTCTGCCGCCTTGACCGTGTAGGTCAAGGCGAGCACCGGCCGGTGCCCTCCGGGTCCGCCTGGAGTAGCCGTTGTATACGTCTAGCGACGACCTCGGTCTTTCCGCTTCCGGCGCTCGCTACCACGACGAGCGCGCGCGCGTTGCTGTCCACGGCCGCTTGTTGCTCAGGACTCAGGACAGGCTCGTTGAAATCGTTAGTCGTCGTCATGACAAGGCCCCATCGATAGCCCGGATAAGTTCCTGAACCGGCGCCGCCACGTAGTGGAATCGTCGTAGCGTTCGAGCAAGACATCTGCCAGGGTCTGCCCAATCGAGCCCTTCAAATCCTTCATAGTTGATAAGACATTGGCGACAGGCGCGAGATCTGGACGCACCCGCTCGCACGCGGTTCTACCGACGTCCTCATCGAAGTCCACGATCATCGCCTCGACCGCTCCAGACACGCCATTGTCCGCGGCGGCGTCCGGCTTGCCGACCCAGATCACAGTCGCGGGGACGTTCCTGTGGTCGCAAGAGCCTTAACCGCAGCGACGCCAGCAGGATCGCTGTCAGCGAAGATGAACCAAGGGGTGCCGACAGTATTCGCGAACTTGGCGACCGCAAGAGCGGTCGGTGTTGACATGGATTCCGGGTCGATCACACAGACTCCGTGAGCCTTCGCACCGAGGGCTTGCCTCAAAACAGGAGGCAGGAACCCGCGCTCCGTCGCGCCGTCACCGACGACGATGGCACTTGCAAAGAGAATCTCCCCGAAGGGCCGTTCCGCCAGACGCTTGAGCTTCTCCATCTCCTCGGTATGGCGACTTGGGCGAAACGGCCTAGGCGTACCCGGAGAATCGCTGGCGGCCGGTCCGAGGTCGACGACGACCAGCGAACCTCGGTCTTCTCGCAGAAGCCGAATGACTCTTGGGTCCGATGCCGTCACGACCTGGCTAGAGTGTGTGCTCGCAACCACCTGCCCACTAATCGACTTCAACAGATGCGGCAACTCGGATGCCGCCTGCGGGTGAAGGTGAGCTTCAGGCTCTCTACGAGGGTCACCGGATGAGGACGAAGCGACCCGCCGTCGGCACCGAGCAACCGTTCGTACAGCACACCTTGGATCTGGAGTGAGGCCAAACTCCGCGCCCCGGCGCCATGCATCCGAATCGGAAGCGCCCCATGCCCACTGTCTAGGTCTATCGACAGCGACCGGGCCAGTTCCTCGAGCGTGATGGGGATCGGATTGATTCCGGGAGCCCCGATGCTCCCAACGGCGCGGTTCAGCGCATCCAGCGACCGACTAACCGAGGCGAGGGTCTCGCTCCCCGCGACGATATCGGCACTGAGACCAGCCAAACGGAGCTCCAGATCCGCCCGTGTCACGTCGTCAACGTCCAGATCGCTGAGTACCTTGCGAACCCCGAGCCACGACGACCAAGCTCCTCCATCAAGTCGCGCCCGGTGTTGACAAGGTCTGATGACACCAGCCCGCGAGCAGCCCGACCGAGATCCTTGGCCCCGGCGCGCTCCATCCAACTCTCACTGGCAGCGTCGAACGTCAGGATCTTGGATTCTGACCGAGCGCCAAGTCCTTCGGCCGAGCGTCGAACGTGAGTGCGCCATGCGAAGCGCTCACGAAACGGCGGGCCACTAATCGCCTGCGCTTGGCCTCCCATTAGCCGACCTTCGTCGTCCTCGAACGCTTCCTCGTCTGTGGATGCAGAAGGAGGGACAGGCGCGAGGACGACATCAATCTCGGGTTCCGCAGACGATCCTGCGGTGAAGTCGTCCACGTCAGCGACACGTCCACCTAAAGCGAGGTGAAGTGCCGACAGGACCCTGGACTTGCCAATGTTGTTGCGGCCGACGAGGAGGGTCAGCCCAGGCTCAAACTCCACCGCACAGGACACGATCCCGCGGAAGTCCCGAATGACCACCTTCTCGACGTACAGCGCCGCGTGCCTCTTGGCCGGGGCAACGGCAGCGGCAGCGGTAGTCACCCTCCCACGGTAGTGCTCATCGCGTTCAAGCTCCGGACTCCACGCCGTAGCGTCAGCACGACTTCTCCTCTTCTGCCAGCGGGATCGCCTCGTCGCTGCCCTCCTCGTCCTCCTGCTCCCTCCTCTGCATGACACACCTCTTCCATCCAACTCGCCCGTCCCTGGCCACTCGCGTCGGCCCCGCGGCAATTCGGGTTGTGACGATGACGATCCACAAGCTCTCGGCCGGGTCGGGGTACGCGTACCTGACCCGCCAGGTCGCGGTGCTCGATTCCACGGAGAAGGGCGCCACTCCCTGTCCGACTACTACTTGGCGAAGGGCGAGTCGCCCGGCCGCTGGGTGGGCTCTGGGCTCGCCGGCATCGACGGCCTGGCGATCCGCGACCTGGTGACCGCCGAGCAGATGAAACACCTGTTCGGCACGGGCGCGCACCCGCTCACCGGCGACGCGCTCGGGGCGGCGTACCGGAGCTACAACAACACCGACGTCGACGACTTCAACGCCGCGGTCGCCCACCGGGTCCGCACCGAGGGCGGGCGCGCGCGTCGTACGACACCCTCGCCCGCGCGCGCACCGAGGTCGCACGTGAGCGGTTCATCGCCGCCCACGAGCGCGAGCCCACGGACGCCCGTGAGCTTTCCGATGCCTTGGCGCGCTACGCCAAGCCAAGGCAGAGCGCAGTGGCCGGCTTCGACCTGACCTTCTCCCCGGTGAAGTCGGTCTCCGCCCTGTGGGCCGTCGCCCCTCCCCATGTCGCCCAGGCCATCGAGGAAGCGCACGACGCAGCCGTCCGCGACGCGTTGTCGCTCATCGAGCGCCAGGCGCTCTTCACCCGGGAGGGGCGCAACGGGGTCCGACAGGTCGAGACACGGGGCCTGATCGCGACCGCGTTCACCCACCGCGACTCCCGGGCGGCGACCCCGACCTGCACACCCACGTCGCCGTGGCCAACAAGGTGCAGACCCGATCGGGGAAGTGGCTGTCGATCTACGGCAAGGTGCTCTTCGAGCACACCGTCGCCGCCTCGGAGGCCTACAACACTGCACTGGAGTTGCGGCTGGCCGAGAGCCTCGGGTGGAGTTCGTGGAGCGCCCGGCCGGTGCCGGGACAAGCGGCCGGTCCGCGAGATCGCCGGAGTCCCCGCCCTGTTGTGCGAGCGGTGGTCGCAACGACGCAAGGCGATCACCACACGCCAACGCGAGCTCGCCCGAGAGTTCACGCAAGCACACGGTCGACCGCCGACACCGGTCGAAGCGGTGGCGTTGGCGCAGCAAGCCAACCTGGAGACCCGCGACGCCAAGCACGAGCCGCGCGCAGAGGCCGAACAGCGAGCAGGGTGGCGCGCCGAGGCGGTCGAGGTCCTGGGGTCGCAGGTCGCTGTGCGGGCGATGGTGGGGCCGTCGTCCACCGGAGCCGATCCGTGGCTCCCCGGTGTCCTCCGCGTGGGTCGAGAGCGCGGCCGAGCGGGTGGTCACGGAGGTGGAGTCGCGTCGGGCCACGTGGCAGGTGTGGCACCTGCGGGCCGAGGCGCAGCGCCAGGTACGTGGGGTCGCGGTCCCCGCTGATCGGGTGGGTGAGGTCGTCGAGTGGATCGTCGACGACGCGATCACCCGGCTGTCGGTCAACCTCACCCCGACGTCGACCCGGTCCCTGAGCCCGTGGGGTTGCGGCGCTCCGACGGCACCAGCGTCTACCGCCACACGGGCCGCGACCACTACAGCAGCCGGCGGGTGCTGGAGGCTGAGCAACGCATCGTTGCGCTCGCCGGTCGCCACGACGCCCTGGCGTGGTCGCCCGACGACGTCGCGTTGGCGGTGCTCGCCGCCGCGGTGAAGGACATCCAGCTCAACCAGGGCCAAGAGGCGTTGGTGCACGCGATGGCCACTAGTGGCGCGCGGGCGCAGCTCGCGCTGGCACCGGCGGCTCGGGCAAGACCACCGCGATGCGGGTGCTGGCCGAGGTGTGGCGCGAGGGCGGCTGTCGGACGCTGGGGCTGGCCCGTCGGCTGCTGCGGCGGCCGCACTCGGCGAGGCGACGGGGATGCCGTGCGAGACGCTCGCCAAGCTCACCCACGACCTCACGCACACCCCACGTCGTCCTTGGTGTCGTCGATCGGGTCGGGGACGTTGGTCGTCGTCGACGAGGCGGCATGGCCGACACGCTGACGTTGGCCGCCGTGGTCGAGCACGCCGTGGCCCGCGGCGCGTCAGTGCGCCTCGTCGGCGACGACCGTCAGCTCGCCGCCATCGGCGCGGGCGGCGTACTGCGCGACATCGCCTCCACTCACGGCGCCTGCCGCTCGACGACCTGGTGCGGTTCGCCGATCCCAGCGAAGGTGAGGCGTCGCTGGCGTTGCGTGACGGTGACCGGTCCGCGCTCGGCTTCTACCTCGACCACGACCGCGTGCACGTCGGCGACGTCGCCTCCTGCCTCGACAACCTGTACGCCGCGTGGTCGGCCGAACGCGCGACCGGGCGTGACTGTCTGATGCTCGCGCCGACCCGTGACCTCGTGCGTGAACTCAACCTCCGCGCCCAGGCGTCACGGGCGCTTTCCGGGCGTCGATCGGCCTAGCGGACGGCTGCCAGGCTCATTGCGGGGACGTGGTGATCAGCCGCCGCAACGACCGGAGGCTCGGGGTCAGTGGCACCGACTGGGTCAAGAACGGCGACCGCTGGATCGTCACGAGCGTCCGCGCCGACGGCGGACTCGACGTGCAGCACGCCACCTCACGGCTGCACGCCACCCTGCCTGCGGCGTACGTCTCCGATCACGTCGACCTGGGGTACGCCGCCACCGTCCACACCGCCCAAGGCATCACCACCGACGTCGTCCACGGACTCGTCACCGGCACCGAGGACCGCCAGATGCTCTACACGATGCTCACCCGCGGCCGCGTCGAGAACCACGCCCACCTCATGCTCGACGCCGGTGAGACACACGCCGTGCCCTCGTCCGTGGCCGATCGGATGCGGTCGGCCACCGAGGTGCTCGAAGGCGTCCTCGCCCGCGATGGAGCGGCCGCCTCCGCCTCCTCGGTGCAGGCGCGTGCCGCGTCGCCTGCGGCACTGTTGCGCGACGCCGCTGTGCGCTATGCCGACGCCGTGGCGCTCGCAACCGCCCAGGTGCGCGCCGAGCCCGTCGAGGACGGACCGCTCCTTGGCTCGCCGGCATCCCCGACGAGGTGGCCGAGCACCCGACTGGGGCCGTACCTCGGCGCCGGGCCCGCCGCGTCGTCGCGCTCGCTGCCGACGTTGCCTCCTCCCCGACGCTGCCGGAATGGATGGCGCGCTACGACGGGGACGTCCTCACCCCGACCTGCGCCGCGAACTGGCCGTCTGGAGGGCTGCCGTTGGGGTGTCCGAGGATGAGCGCACGATGGCCGCCCGCCGCCGAATGACGACCGCGAGGCGTCCTACCACCACCGCCTCACCCGCCGGATCGCTGACCACTACGGCGCAGCCGTACAGGCCTGGACCGACCGGGTCGTGGAGTACGTCGGCGAGGGCGACGAGCAGACAGTCGAGCTGGGGAGGTACCTCGACCAACTCGCCCGAAAGGGAGTCGACGCCGAGCGCCTGCTCCACCTCGCCGCCGGACGCAAGGCCCTGCCCATCGATCACGCCAGCTCGGCGCTGGCCTATCGGGTGAAGCGCCTCGCCACCACCAGGGAGCCTCGTCGCCACATACCGCAGAGCAGCGACCCGTTCCCCGGACCACTCGACAGCAGTCCGGCCCGTCGCTTGGCCTGTAGCCAGGCAGTGTCTCGCGTCCACCGATACGATGGACACATGACCGAGACCACAGCGCCTGCCCCGAGGCCGCTCAGCGGACCCACGGGCCGACGTGTCGCCGCCCATCGTGGTGAGCTGCGCGAGGTGCTGCGCCGCACGGCGTCACGAACCCCGAGATCTTCGGCAGCACCGCCCGCGGCGACGACCGTGAAGACAGCGACGTCGACCTGCTCGTCGACTTCGCCCCCGGCACCAGCATCATCGACATCATCGGAATCCAGCACAAGCTCGAGGACCTGCTCGGCGTCCACGTCGATCTGGTGCCACGCAGCGGGCTGAAGGAGCGAGTCCGCGCCAAGGCCGAGAAGGACCTGCTGCCGCTGTGAGCCGCTCCCCGCCGACGTCCTCGACGACATCACGGCCGCCGTCGACGCGATCCACGCCCACCTGCAGTTCGGCCCGATCTCCATGGAAATCGTGATGGACGCTGTCGCGATGCGCCTGCTGGAGATTGGCGAAGCCGTCAAGGCTCTCAGCCCAGAACTGACCGCGCGCGAGCCGGAGATCCCGTGGACCAACATCGCGGGCATGAGGGACTTCCTCGCCCATCACTACTTCGCAACCAACCCCGAGATCGTGCAGGCCGTGATCGACAACGACCTCCGCCCCTGGCGGCGGCCGTCACCCGGCTCAGGGCGACCCTCCCCGGCGACGGCGCCTGACGTTCAACCCTCAGCGAGCGACCTCCCGGATCGCCTCAACCGCGCGTGAGACGTGACGACGGATCGAACGCGACGACATGCCGTGCGTCTCCTCCACCAACTGGGTCACCGAGGGGTCGTCAGTCCGCCGCGCCCGCGCCGACCGGGGCGTCGGCAAGCTCCGCCGCGTGGGCCAGGTCGAGCAACAGGTCGCGGTCGCGCTCCGCCAGCAAGCCGGAGTCGAGGGCGCGCTGGAGCAGGTCGTTGAGCAGTTCCCTGACCCTTTCCGCTTCACCAACCCAGTCGGGCACCGCCTCACGCGGGGACTCCACCACAACTGTGCGCGCCCACGTCGGATCGCGACGCGTGGCAAGGTCACCGATGCCGAGTTCGGTCATGGACTCTCGGTGAACACGGTCGAGGATCTTCGCCGCCACGTAGGTGTTGTCGGCCGGATCGTGCTCACACAGCTGAATCCACAGCTGGCCGGCGACGGTCTCGTCAACTGGCTCCGTCCCCGGTGGATGCAGCCTGCTTGCTTCGCGGCGCCGGGCATCAACAACCAGGCAAGGGCGATGTAGGCGCGCCTGTCCGTCGCCGCGATCACGAACAGCGCCGTCAGCACGGCGTCTCTCTGCGGCGGCTCGGCGGCCTTCATCCACCGGGGTAGGTCAGCCAGCTCGACATAGGGCAGGTCGTGGGACATCTGTCGCCATCGTGGCCACTGGGCCCGCACCTCTCGCATATTCGGGGCATCGAGGTCATCGACGCCCAGGCACTTCGCAACGCTCATCACGCTGCTCCTTCCTGTCAGCCCGAAGGTGGGTGACAGGAAGGTGTCAGGCGCTCCCAAATCGGACAGAATAGATCTAGCTGGATATGTACGATGCTGGTGTGGCGTACTGGAGACCTCAGCCCCGGACGGTGATCGAGGAAGCCCGCTTGGCGAGCGGGCTGGGCCAGGCCGAGCTCGCTGACCTCTCTGGGACCTCACAACCGACGCTCTCGGCATACGAGCGCGGCAAGAAGACGCCCGGCCTCGCGGTGGCGGAACGCATCGTGAACGCCGCGGGCTGGAACATCGCCCTCCAACCACGGGTCCGCTTCACCGAGCACCCGCCGCCACCGGGATTCGAGTTCCCGTTCACCGTCCCCGACCGGCTGTGGCGGCTCGAAGCACCGGCCTGCTTCCGCACGATCAAGTTCTTCGACCTGATCGACGAGGACAACGACAAGTTCTGGTGGGACCTGTCGCTCCGCGCCGACCGCAAGCTGGTCTACGAGCGACTCCTCACGTACGGCGACGAGGCGATCTTGCGCCGATACCTCGACGCCGCGCTCCTCATCGACCTGTGGTCCGAGATGGACGTGCCCGAGCCGATGCGCACCCACTGGGCGGCGGTCATCAACGCCACACTTCAGGCGCCGATCCCGCCCGAACACGAGATCGGTCGTCGCGACGAGGACACCCGACGTACCCCGTCGACGTCGTCAAGCACGCAACCTCGTAGTCACGAGGCTCCTCCGGGTCCGATTGCCCGGTGCTTGTCGGAGGATCCCGTTAGCGTGTCTCACAAGCAAGCGAGGGAGCAGCTATGGCGAAGTACTCGGTGACGCAGTCCGCGGTCACGCAGTTGTTGGCAGACGTGAAGAGCGACCGGATCGCGATTCCGGAACTCCAGCGTCCGTTCGTCTGGGACAGCGTCAAGGTCCGCGATCTGATGGACTCGCTCTACAAGGGCTACCCCGTCGGCTACTTGATCACCTGGCAGTCGGTGGGCGCCAAGCTCAAGGGCGGCCAGGTCGCCGCTCACCAGCAGATCCTGATCGACGGCCAGCAGCGCATCACCGCGCTCAGGGCGGCCGTCGCCGGCCTCAAAGTGATCAACAAGCGGTACAAGTCCGTTCGGATCACGATCGCCTTCAACCCGATCACCGAGGAGTTCGCGACGCTGACCCCGGTGATCGGCAAGAACCCCAGTGGATCGCCGACATCAGCGAGTACTTCAACTCCGAGTCGCCGCTGTCCTTCGCGCGCGAGTACCTAGAACGCAACCCCGACGTCGACGCCAAGATCTTCGAGACCAACCTCGCCCACCTGGGCCGGATCCAGAACGCGCAGATCGGCATCATCGGCCTCGCCGACGACCTCGACGTCGAGACCGTCTCGGAGATCTTCATCCGGATCAACTCCAAGGGCGTGCCGCTGAGCAGCGCGGACTTCGCGATGAGCAAGATCGCCACCTACGGCGACCGGGGCCGCAACCTCCGCAAGCTCATTGACTACTTCTGCCACCTCGCCGTGGCTCCGCACGCGTACGCCGACATCAAGGAGAACGACACCGAGTTCGCCGAGACGCCGTACCTCAAGGCCATCAGCTGGCTGAAGGACGAGGCCGAGGATCTATATGACCCCGCATACAGCGACATCATCCGCGTCGCGGGCCTCGTCGGATTCCGCCGCGGCAAGGCGGCGAGCATCGTCAGCGAGCTCTCAGGCCGCGACCCGGAGACTCGCAAGGTCGACGAGGATCGCATTCCCGTCGCCTACGACAAGCTCGAGTGGGCGCTGCTACAGATCGTCAGCAACTACCACTTCGACAACTTCCTCATGCTCATCAAGTCCGCCGGCTTCATCACTCCGGGCATGGTGAACTCGAAGAACGCACTGAACTTCGCCTACGCCCTGTACCTCCGCCTCCGCGAGGACAAGGCGATGACCGAGGGCGAGCGGAAGCGCATCGTGAAGCGCTGGTTTGTGATGTCGATGCTCACCGGTAGACACTCCGGCAGCTTCGAGTCCATGTGGGAGCAGGACATTCGTCGGATCGGCGAGCAGGGCGCCGCGAACTACCTCAAACAGATCGAGGAGTCCGAGCTCTCCGACGCCTTCTGGGCTGTCACCCTCCCCGCCGCGCTGGAGACGACCAGCACGGTCAGCCCTTTCTTCCAGAGCTTCCTCGCCGCGCAGGTCACCACGAACGCGCGAGGCTTCCTTTCGAAGGGCATCACGGTCGCGGCCATGCACCAGCAGTCCGGCGACATCCACCACATCGTGCCGAAGGACTACCTGCAGAAGCACGGCTACCCCGACCGCGGCGACTACAACCAGGTCGCCAATTTCGCGCTGACCGAGACGTCGATCAACATCAGCATCAGCAACAAGCCGCCGATGCAATACATGGTGGA
The DNA here is from genome assembly GCA_038070415.1 of Oerskovia sp. M15. Classification (GTDB taxonomy): domain Bacteria; phylum Actinomycetota; class Actinomycetes; order Actinomycetales; family Cellulomonadaceae; genus Oerskovia. The sequence continues at coordinate 3,511,245 of JAMYWF010000001.1, read as the reverse complement.
CATGACCTCCCAGATCGAGTCGGGGCTCCTGACCCTCGGCGAGATCACCGATGCGACCGACCTGGCCGCCAACCTCGCGGAGAACGCCATCCCCGCGAACCTCGTCAAAGTCACGGCCGGGAGCTACAAGGAGTTCCTCGTCGAGCGTCGGAAGCTCATGGCGGCGGCGATCCGCAACTACTACCAGGCGCTCTGATCAGGGAAGACATGACCTTGATGCAACCCGTCGACGCGTTCAAGCCACTCCTGCCGGGGATTGGCTTCTCCGGCTACAGGTCCTTCGCGGAGTGGCAAGAGTTCTTGTTTCCCACCAAGGTCACGGTCCTTGCGGGTGTGAACAACAGCGGCAAGTCCAACGTTCTCCGGTTCTTGCAGCACGTGCTGCCGAAGGTGGGCGCTGGAGGTGGCAACCCCACCCAGCCGCCGAGCCGCCCACAGCTCGACGACCTGGACCACCCCGGGGTTTTCTGGATGTAACGCCACTCGAGATCGGGATCCCCGTTCCACTCGGGACCTTCGGAGACCCCAGGACCCGGCGCATCGAAACGGTCAGGTCAACCCACAAGATCTCAACGGTTTCCGCGAGGGCGCAATGGCGCTCCTGGCAGAGGATGGCTGCTATTGGTCACGCTTCGTGCTTGTCGACAATCAGTTCGTCTCGAACCCGCTCGTCGCGACCAGGCGATCTCCGGTTGGCCCAACTGGCAGAATTCTCACTTCGACCAGGCCCTCCGCACTCTCGGGGCGGTGCCGTGAACGCCGAAAACGTCATGGAGCGGATTCTGATCTCGGTCGGTGGGTTCTCCGCACTGCCGCCAGTGGTAACGATCGCCAGCGCCCGCCGAGTCGAAGCGACCGAAGACGATCTGCCCGACTGGCTTTCAGGGCGAGGCATCATCCGAGCGCTCGCCACGCTGCAAAGTCCGCCTCACGACCAGTGGGCATCCGCTCAACCCCGGTGGGCCGCGATCAATCGGTTTGTGCAGACCGTCCTCGGCGACCCCACTGCGTCACTCAACGTTCCCTTCGACTTCTCGACGATCCAGGTCGAGACCCCGCAACGGGTGCTCCCACTGGCGAGTCTGGGCAGCGGCGTCGAGCAGGTCATCGTGCTGGCATCAGCCGCGACCGTTACCTCGCGATCTCTGGTATGCCTTGAAGAACCCGAAACCAACCTGCATCCACTGTTGCAGAAGAAGCTGATCCGGTACCTGACCGACGACACGGACAACCAGTACGTAATCGCGACCCACTCGTCTCATCTCCTCGATGACGACCGAGCCACCGCGTATCACGTACGCCTTACCCGAAGTGGCAGCGTTGCTCGGCTGGCCAAGAGACCGCATGAACTCGTCGAGATTTGCCACGACTTGGGTTACCGGCCGTCGGATCTGCTCCAAGCGAACTGCGTCATTTGGGTGGAGGCCCGTCGGATCGCATCTACCTCCGCCGGTGGCTCGAGTTAGTGGACCCGACACTCGCGGAGGGCATCGACTACTCGATCATGTTCTATGGCGGGAAGCTTCTCTCCCACCTGACGATGAGTGAAGACGCCTTGTCCGACTTCATCAGCCTCCGCAGGCTGAACCGAGCAAGCGCAATCATCATCGACTCAGACAAGACGAGCAGTCGCCAGCACATCAGCGCGACCAAGAAGCGAATCAAGGACGAGTTCCTTGCCGCCGACCCAGCGCCTGGGATGCCGTGGGTGACAAGGTGCTACACGATCGAGAACTACGTCCCGTACGAGATCCTGAAGCGGGCAGTGGACACGGTCCATCGTAAGTCGTCCTCGACGAGGCCAGCCAATGGCAAAACCCCTTCGTGTCCTGTCCGAAGGCCCCGCTTCGACAAGGTGGCTATAGCGGGCGCGGCCGTCGAACTCCTCGCCGACGAGCATCTCGACGTCTTTGACTTGCGCGCACGTGTCACCGAACTGTGCGACTTCATCCGGACTTCGAACGGTCAATCGACAGCTCCAAGCTAGCGTGCTCCTAGGGCAGGCGGCCCCAAAGTGACGCCATGGAAATACCGCAGTGATACCGCAGGAGATCCGTCAGAAGCCAACTTGTCGTAGTAGAAGCCAACTCCACTATTCGGTGTTTGCGCAGGTCAGCGGCACATTTCAATACCGCACAACAGGAGCCGAACCCAACCGGATACAACGAGCTCTACTACGACCTCTGATCGGTGGAGCTCGCGGCGCCAGCCGTGAGCCGCTGACCTGACGACACGGCACCCCGGCCGCCCGTTGTGGCGACCGGGGTGCCGTGTCGTCGCCCGGCCCTCGTTCCTCGAGCCACGGCATGGTGGCTGCGCGACAGCCCTCGTCGACCCGTTACGCCGTTGTCGCAGGTCCGTAGAGGGTTCGGCCGCGGTCGCCATCTCGAGGTCCGCGGTGGCCTGGATGAGCGCGAGCAGCTCGGGGTCGAGGCCCGGGAGTACTCCTCGAAGCGTTCCTTGGCGATCGTCGACGGGACCCGGGCGGAGCCTGTTCGGTCGCGTCGAGCTGGGTCCCGTCGTTCGAGGGCGACATCCCCTGGAAGATGCGTCCCGCCTCCGAGGCGCCCTCGAGATCGAACGTGTACTGCTTGGACTGGAGCCCGAGGTCGACGAGCTTCTTGACCTCGGGGAACTTCTTCGCGTTCGTCTTGGGATGGGTAGCACCTTGCCCCAGTCGACGCCGAGAGTCTCGAGGGCGCGGGCGTAGGCGTTCTCGTGGGCCTGGTCGCGCACGATGAGGTAGGAGATCGTCGAGCGGGCGGTCTTGTTGTCGGTCATCTCGTAGATCCGACACTTCTGCAGCCGCCGGTGGACTCGAGCATCAGGTTGTAGAGCAGGTCGAGGACCAGGTTGCCGGAGTTGTAGACGTAGCTGCCGCCCACGGGTTCCCGGCGGCGTCGACCGGCAGGGCTCCTTGCGCGGCGACGAGGTAGTGGTGGATGTTGCCCTCCCGAGGGCCAGGTCCAGCGGTGCCTTGCCGCCGGCTCCCGGAGTGTCCAGGGGTCGGTCTTCTTCCCGTTGTACCGGGGCGAACCGTCCAGGAGCCGGGCGATCGTGGTGCCGATCAGCTCGACGTGACTGATCTCCTCGGTCCCGATCCCCTGGAGCAGGTCCCGGTAGGGCTTGCCCGTCGGGCCACGGAAGTTGATGCTCTGGAAGAGGTACTGCATCATCGTCCGCATCTCCCCGAACTGCCCGCCCAGACCCTCCTGGAGTGCGTTGGCTGCTGCGGGATCCGGTTCGTCCGCCACGATGTCGTTGATCAGTCGCTGCACGTGCAGATACATTTCGAGCCTCCTCGGTGGAACCGACGTGAACGTCCACCGTGCCCCAGGTGGGGCACTGGCATCTGGGGCGGCGCAGTGCGCTCACACACCACGGTCTCGACGAGAGGTGTCCGACCGGCGGACAGCGAGCCGCGTGAGGACATAGAGGACCACGCCCACGAGCACCAGTGCTCCCGCGCGGAGCCAGGTCTCCGCCGCCTGCTGGGTCAGGAGCAGGACGCAGCTCGCGACGCCGAGGACCGGGACGACGGTCGCGACGCGGAAGTGGTCCTCGTTCACGGCGTCGCGTCGCAGGACCAGGACGGCGATGTTGGTGCTGATGAACACGACGAGGAGCAGGAGGACCACGGTCTCGGCGAGCGCCCCAGGTCGCCCGTGAAGACCAGCCCCATCGCGACCAGGGTCGTCGCGATGATCGCGACCCAGGGAGTCCGGCGGCCCGGCAGCACCCGGCCGAGGCCGCCGGCAGGAGCCCCTGTCGTGCCATGCCGTACGTGAGCCTGCTCGCCATGATCATCGTGAGCAGGGCGCCGTTCGCCACCGCGACGAGCGCCACGAGCGAGAACACCCACTCCGGCACGACACCGGCAATCTTGACGACCTCGAGCAACGGGCCGGTGGAGCCGCCAGCTGCTCGGGGTGCGACCGCGACGGCGGCGACGCCGACGGCGACATAGACGATCCCGGCGGTGATCAGTGCCCCGAAGAGCGCGCGCGGGTAGACCCGACGGACGTCCTTGACCTCCTCGGCCAGGTTGGCGGAGGTCTCGAAGCCGACGAACGAGTAGTAGGCGAGGAGTGAGGCAGAGAGCACCGCGACGGCGGGAGTGGTGCCCTGGGTGAACTCGAGAGCCCGGCCCGGTTCGGCCTCGCCCGCGAGAGGACCACGCCCGCCAGCACGACGATCAGGACCAGTCCCGAGAGCTCGATCGCGGTCATCGCCAGATTGGCTCGCAAGGACTCCTGGATGCCTCGGGCGTTGAGGGCTGCGACGAGCAGCAGGAAGGTCAGCGCGACGGGCACGACGGGAAGGTCCACGAACGACCCGAAGTAGTCCCCGGCGAAGGCGAGGACAGTCCCGCAGCGCTGGTGACGCCGGCGGCGAGCATGCAGAAGCCCACGAGGAAGGACACGACGGGAATCTTGAAGGCACGCTCGGCGAACACGGCGGCTCCCCGGCGGCGGGGTACTTCGTGACCAGCTCCGCATAGGAACCTGCGGTCAGCAGCGACAGCCCGAGAGCCACGAGCAGCGGGAGCCAGACGGCGCCGCCCACCTCGCCGCCATCTCGCCGACGAGAGCGTACACGCCCGCCCGAGGACGTCGCCGAGGATGAAGACGTAGAGCAGACGCCCCGACGGTGCGGGAAAGAGATGTGGTCGTCTCGGTGGACATCTGGGCAGACTTGCACGTGCCCGCTCCGCTCGCGACCTGCGGGGCCGTTGGTGGCATCGGACGGGCCTGCTCCACGACGCGCGTGCCCCCGTCGAGCCTGCCGTCGCTCCCCGGGACACCGAGCCGCCACCGCGCGAGTCGCCGCGTGCGTCAGTAGGTTTGATCGATGACCACCGCCGAGATCCTGCGGCGACGCACCCCGCGTCCACCGTCGTGGGCGACGTCGTGCGGGTCCTCGCAGGGATCGCGATCCCGGTGGGCACCGCGCTCTACGGTCCCGTCGCGACCGCCCTTCTCGCGCTCGTCCTCCTCGGCGCGGTGATCCCCGTGCCATCGGGCTCCAGGGCTCGGTCGACCCTGCCGTCGGCATCGTCCTGTCTGCTGCCGCCTGGATCAGTCTGCTCGACCTCTACGCCCTGTTCCCCTGGCTCGACCTCGCCGTGCACCTGGTGGCGACCGCGGTGCTCACGGTCCTCGCCTACGCGCTCCTCGTCTTCGTGGGGCGCTCCCGGCCACGTCCGCGGGAAGGGGAAGGACGGATGCACCTGCGGTCCGTCCCACCTCTCGCGCCCGCGCCTGGGCGCCGTGATCACGGCGACGGCGCTCGGGTGCTGCTCGCACTGCTCTGGGAGACGGGCGAGTGGGCAGGCGCCACCTTCGTGGACGAGTCGATCAACGTGGGCTACGTCGACACGCTGGGCGATCTCGCGGCAGGCGGGATCGGCTCCTTGCTCGCCGGACTCGTCATGGTGAGGCGTTCGTGAGCCGCGAGGCACCGAGCGCCTTGCGGCTGACCGTGGTCATCCCCGTCAAGGACGACGCACTGCTCCTGGGACGCTGCCTCGCCGCGATCAGTCGTCAGACTCGCCCGCCGCACGAGGTGATCGTCGTCGACAACGGCTCCTCGGACGACAGCGCCGCGGTGGCGCGGCGCGCGGGCGCGAGGGTGCTGCGCGAGCCTGCGCCGGGCATCCCGCGGCCGCCTCCGCGGGTACGACGCCGTTTCGTCCGGCATCATCGTGCGGTGCGACGCCGACACCCTGCCACCGGTGGACTGGCTGCACCGCGTGCACGAGGCATTTGCGGCCGAACCCAGGCTGACAGCACTCACCGGCTCCGGCTACTTCTACGACCTGCCCACCGTCGGTGGTCACCTGGCCGGATCTTCTACATGCGGGGTACTACTGGGGCATGCGGGCCGCGACGGGCAACGTCCCTCTGTGGGGATCCAACATGTCGATTCGCGTCAGCGCATGGCAGGAGGTCAGCCACCTGGTGCACCGGGACGACGCGCTGGTGCACGACGACACCGACCTGAGCTTCCAGCTCGGGAGCACCGCTCGTGTGCGGTACGACCCCGGCTCCTCGTCGGGGTCTCGGGACGCACGTTCGAGTCCGCGAGCGCACTGCGCCGCCGTTTCCGCTGGGCCTGGCACACGCTCGCGGTGAACTGGGCGACGAGCCCGCCCTGGGAACGGTGGGCCGCGCGGACTTCCGTCGGGGGCGCCGTCGCTGACGACGGCTCGACCAGACGTCGTCGTCGGCACTGCCGCTGCCCTCCGGAACCCTCCTGCCGTCCCGCCCTGAGCTAGTCCGTCCGGCGACCCGCAGTGCCCGATGCTCCCGGCGGACCGCCCACGGGGAGCCGGAACACCTGGCATGCAGCACCTCCAGCAGGTCGGAGAGCACCCGAACCTGCTGGTCGGCGTGCGCGATCAGGTCGTCGAGGTCTTCCGTGTGCTGGAGGTCGAAGCCGAGGTCTCCCCTCAGTGCCCGCAGCGTCTGCCAGCCGCTCGACTTCCCGGTGACGGCACCGCGGAGCAGCTCGACCTCCAGCAGGGCGCTCAAGGGTGAGGTCGAGAACAGGTGCCCGTTGAGCTTGAGACGGCCGATCCGCTCAGCCACCGAGGCGCCGACGACCTTGTACCTCCGGACCGGGATCTCGAGTCGGTGCAGGCACCCGATCAGCCACGCGCGTTCCTCCTCGAGCTGGGTCACCAGGGGCTTGATCGCCGTCCCGACCACGGTGCCGTCGTAGACGCGCCATGCGGCGCACCCTGTTGACCCCGACCGTCGCACCGGCGACGTGGTCGTTGAGGTACACCGCAAGGAGGCGCGCGTCGATCGTGGCCGTCATCGAGAGGCCTCCTGCTCGGGCACGGTCGAGCGCTTCACGGTGGGATCGAGGACGACCTTGATGCACCCGTCGTGCTTCTTCTGGAAGAGGTCGTACCCGCGTGGCGCGTCCTCGAGCGGCAGCCGATGCGTGCGCAGGTCGAGAACTCCCAAGGGGTCGGCGGGATCGGAGACCAGGGGCAGCAGGTCGTCGATCCAGCGTCGGACGTTGGCCTGCCCCATCCGCACCGTCACCTGCCGGTCGAAGAGGTCCATCATCGGCAACGGGTCCTTGGCTCCGCCGTAGACCCCGGAGATCGAGACCGTTCCGCCGCGCCGCACCAGCGACAGCGCGGACAGCAGCGCGGACAGGCGGTCGACGCCCACCTTCTCGTTGACGACCCCGCGACGGCGTCGGGCAGGATTCCCGCCGCCCTCTGCGCGAACGCGGCGCCAGGCGACCCGTGCGCTTCCATCCCGACGGCGTCGATCACGCCGTCAGCCCTCGCCCGCGGTGAGCTCGCGGACCGCTCCCGCCACGTCGTCGACGACCGACTGGTCGAGCACTTCGATGCCGTGCCGTCTGGCCATCTCCAGGCGCTCGGGCACCAGGTCGATGCCGACGACCTTGCCCGCCCCGGTGACGCGCGACACGCGCGGCCATCTGGCCGATCGGGCCCAACCCGACGACCGCGACCGTTCCTCCGTCGGGCACCGCCGCGTACTCCACGGCCTGCCACGCGGTGGGCAGGACGTCGGAGAGGTACAGGTACCGCTCGTCGGGACCGTCGTGGGCACGACCACCGGACCGTAGTGCGCCTGCGGCACGCGGAGATACTCCGCCTGACCGCCCGGGACCTGCCCGTAGAGCTTGGTGTACCCGAAGAGCGCGGCTCCCTTGTCCTGCGACCGCACCTGGGTCGTCTCGCACTGCGACTGGAGCCCGCGCTCGCACATCCAGCACGTCCCGCACGCGATCCCGAAGGGGATCACCACCCGGTCGCCGACCGCGAGTCGCGTGGCCTGCGCCCCGACCTCCTCCACGATGCCCATCGGCTCGTGCCCGAGCACGTCGCCGGCGTCCAGGTACATCCCCAGCACCGAGTACAGGTGCAGGTCCGAACCACAGATCGCGCTCGACGTGACACGGATGATCGCATCGGTCGGCTCCTCGATCCGCGGGTCGGGGACGTCCTGCACGGAGACCTTCTCCCGGCCCTGCCATGTCAGTGCGCGCATGTCGTGATCCTTCCGAGTCGTGGTCTGCAGGTACTGCATCGTGTCGGGCGCTGGGCCGCACCCTTCGGCGTCAGGTCCGTGCCCGGGACGGCTGTCGTCGTCCTTCTCCAGCTCCTTCTGCGCGGCCCGGCGGATCTCCCTGCCACGCTCGACGTCCCGCTGGAGCTTCTGCTCTCGCTTCGCTCGCGCGGGTGTCGCGGGTGGGAGCTGGAGGGTCTTCTCGGCGGGGATGCCTCCCTGCAACTCCCTGGCGCGCTCGAGCTCGGCGTCGAGCTCGGCCCCGAACAGGAGGGCGAGGTTGGTGATCCACAACCACAGGAGAAAGACGATCACGCCCCCAGTGCGCCATAGGTCGAGTCGTAGGAGCTGAACGTGGCGACGTAGAACCCGAAACCGACCGATGCGAGGACCCACACCAGGATCGCCACGATCGCGCCGATGCTGAGCCAGCGGAACCGCGGCTGCCTCACGTTGGGCGTCGAGTGGTAGAGGATCGCGACGATGAGGATCACCAGGACCAGGACCACGGGCCACTTGGCGATGTTCCACGTCGTCACCGCGGCGCCCCAGACCGATGGCATCGCCGATCGCACGCGCGACCGGTCCCGAGACCACCAGTGCGACCACGACGAGGGCCGCCATCAGCACGACCGCGGCGGTCACGAGCAGCATCAGGGGCCGGAGCTTCCAGATCGGTCGTCCTTCGTCGACCTCGTAGATGCGGTTCATGGCCCGACCGAACGCACCGACGTACCCAGAGGCGGACCAGAGCGCGATGACCACACCGATGATCAGGGCGAGCCCCGCCTTGTCTCCTCCGCCCACGACCTGTTCGATCATCGGCTCGAGCGTCGACATCGCGTCCTCCGGCACGACCGACGACGCGATACCCAGCACGTCCTGGACGATCTTCTCGCTGTCTCCCACCAGGCCGAGCAACGAGACGACCGCCAGGAGTGCCGGCGCCGAGGCGAGCACCGCGTAGTACGTCAGAGCAGCGGCGAGGTCCAGACACTGGTCCCGCGAGAACTGCCTGAAGGTCGTGCGGGCGACGTGCGTCCAGGAGCGCTTGTGCAGATCGGTCGGCGAATCAGGCTTCCTCGAGTCGTCGGGCGCGGGGCAGCCTGCGGGTCCGACGACGGTGCATCAGTGGTGTCCATCGAGTTCCTCCCTCGAGCGGTCGCCGAGGCGACTCCGGGGAGCCGCCTCGGCGATGTCCTTCACGGGTGCGGCGGGGTCAGCCCTCGCGGGCGGTGGACCGGACGTCCGACGCTGCCGCCTTGCCCTCCTCGAACACCGTTCCGGCCGCATCCTTCGCTGCGTCCTGGACCTCTCGGGCGCTGTCCTGCGCGGGCTCCCTGAGGTTGTCCGCGACGGTGCTCGCCGCCTCCTTCATGTCGTCCACGAGCGGCGCGGCCGCGTCCTGGACGCGGCTCGCCGCCCGCTGCTCCGTCTGGCTGGAGGGCAGCAGGCTCGCGACGACGAGACCGACCCCGAAAGCCACGAGCCCCACGGCAGGGTTGCCCTCCGCTCGTTCGCGGGCCGACGACGCGGCCGACGACAGACCTTCGGTCGTCGTGTCGACCGCTCCTCGGGCTCCGTCGGTGACGGAGGTCGCGGCGCCCTTGGTCGAGTCGACGGCCGCGTCCGAGCTACCCATCACCTTGTCCTTGACCGAGGTGAACGAGCGGCGGACGCGATCCGTCTGTCGCCGCGCGATGTGGGTCGGGTTGACCTTGTCGCCGAGCGCGTCCACGTCGTTGCTCAGCTCGCTGCGAGTCTGCTCGATCTCGTTCCTGAGCTGTTCCGGATCGGTGCTCATGAATTCTTCTCCTCGTGTCCTTGCAGTGCGTGGGGATCTTCTTCACGGAGTCGACGGTCTCGGGCAGACCCTTGACCTTGTTCATCTCGGACCGGCCGACGAGCGCCAGGACGACGCCGACGAGTGCCCAGATGCCGGCGACGACCAGTGCGGACCAGCCGTGTCCCATCTGCGTCCCCAGTGCCCACCACAGCGCGACGGACAGGAACAGCAGGACCATGTGCCCCGCCACACCGGCCCCGCGAACATCCCTGCACCCTTGCCTGCCCGGCGCGCGGATGCTGTGGCTTCGGCCTTCGCCAGCTGGACCTCTTGGCGGAGCAGGGTCGACACGTCTCGTGTGACCTCGGCGAACAGCTCACCGAGGCTCGCTCGTCCGCTCTCAGGAGCACTCGTCGCGGAGGGTGCGGTCGGTCGTCCGCTCCAGGGACGCCGGGCACCGACGTCCACGTCCCGGGTCAGAAGCGTTCGACATCGTTCTCACCGTGGTCCGTGGCTGCCGCAGGCGTGGGAGCGGTCGGTGCGAATCCGGTGGACTCTCGGTCCACGAGGCTCTGCCCGGTCGACCAGCCCGCGCTGTGCGCCCTGTCACGTCGTCCGAGCGGGACCGGTCCGCACCGGACGCAGCGGGCTTCTCGCCCGCTGCGTGCGCGGCGTCGTCGGAGGACGCGGCGTCGTCGGCGGCCGGGCGTCCTTCATGCCCCGCGCGAGACGGCCGACGAGGATCCCGGCGCCCGCGGCGAGCGCGATGAACAGCCCCGGGCGGCGACGGGCGAAGTCCTGGACCTCACGGACGAGGGAGCCGGGATCCCGGTCGTCGAGCCACGTCGCGACGCGGTCGGTGGTCTCGGACACCTGCTTGACGAGGTCGGTGGCGTAGCCGGGGTCCTCGCTGTTGCGCGCCATGCTCGACAGCTCGGAGCCCAGGGAACGCAGCCCTTCTGCCGCGCGCTTCTGCTGGGACTGTGCCTGGTTGCCGAGCTCGGCGCGGGCCTGGTCTGCCAGGCCCTTGACCTGCTTCGTGGCCGTCCCGGCCACGTCGGACGCCTTGTCCCGGGCATCGTGCGCGATGTCGCCGAGCGAGTGCGCGGCCTGCGCAGCGGTTTCCTTCGCACGTTCCTGCACACCTGGGCGGCTTCCTCCGGGGAAGTGCTTGGCTCGGGCGTGGTGTGGTGCGTCGGTGGGACGGTGACGCCGGTCGGCGTCCGGGTGGGGACATGGCTCTCGCTCATGATCTTCTCCCAAGGGTCTTCCCGGTCGGGCGGCGCTGACGTATCAGCAGGCGGCCGACCAGGTGGTGAGCCCCGACGTGCACCAGCCTCCGGAACGAGGGTTCCGCGGCTCGGCACTCCGGGTGCTCCCGGCTCGGCCACTTCCTGACCTTCCTCGACCGTAGGCTCATCTGGCCCACTCGCCACTGGGGGTGCACAGGCACGGGCAGTCGACGACGCGGGGCGCGGATCGTGCCCGGCGCGGAGCCCTCACCCGGTCGGCCGAGGTGCACCGATCTGCGTGCGGACTCCGGGTGAGACGTGGACAAGGGGTTCCACCCGGGGTCGGGCAGCCCCATGACCTCGAAGACGTTCGTGTCCAGCAAGACCGACGTCGCACGGCGAAGCGGCCACGGCTCATGCGTGACCGGCACTCGCCACACGCGCCGGGCACGCACCGTGTAGGCATTCCACCTGCCCGTGAGCCAGCCCTCGAGGCCGCCGGGCACAGCGATCGGATCTCCGGCCCGGACGACCGTGCTCAGACGCAACGGTGTGGCATGCGGAGCAGGGACGGCGTCGTAGCGCAGCGAGCCCGGACCCACCCGCCGGATCATTGCACGCGTGCGCTCATAGGGCAGCCCGATCTGGCGCATCGCGACGTTCATCGCTCGGCGGGTGGACCACAACCTGAGGAACCACAAGCCGTCGCTGCCGTCGTCGTGGCGCACGTAGGTCCGCAGGTTGATCTCCGGGAACGTCGACCACCGGGGAACCGACGGAAGTGGAGGCACTCGAAGGTCCTGCATGAGGAACGGGGTCAACCCGATCCACGCCGCTCCCCGGTACCTCTGCACGTGCAGACCGGCCGGGAGCATGTCCTGGACGATGTCCGCCTCGACGGGCCAGTGCAGGAACGTCAGTGCCGACCACCGCTGGCTGTTCACCGGCACGCGGATCGTGTTCTCCGGACTCGGGCCACTCATTCCCTCCTCTCCTCGCGTGGGGTCAGCGAGATCAGCAGGGCTCGTGCGGGCTGTGCAAGAACTCGTCGACCTGGTGTCGTCGGAGCTCGTCGCCCGGCAGGAGCGGGACGAGGGCGACGATCCACGCGCAGAGTGTCCGCACGGGGATGTTGTGGTTGTTCGACGTGATGCGCAGCAGCGCGAACGCGTCCTCGATGCTCGTCCCGTAGACGACCGCCAGCACGCCCTTGGCCTGTTCGATCGTTGCGCGGTTCACGGCCGCGGCACGGATCTGCTGACCCGCCAGCTCTTCCGCGCGTGCGGCGAGTATCGACGTGAGGTCGGTGTAGTAACCCATCACCTCGACCACGGCCCCGGTACCCGGGTCGCGGCGACCTTGCCCGACCAGGCAGACCGTCCGTTCACGCCCGCGCGCATCCATGATCCGATGGGTGCTCGTGAACGGATCACCCGTGACGCGGGCCGCGTTCAGCAGCGTCCGGAAGGCCTCACGGTCCTCGGGATGCTTGTGCGCCAGGACGAGCTCGGTCGTCGGTACGACGTCGTGGGGCTCGAAACCGTGCAGATGGTATGTCTCGTCCGACCACCACCACCGGTCCGTGACCACGTCGTACCGGTACCGGCCTGCCCGACCCGGGAGGGGCCGAGCGCGGGTGCCAGCTCTGATACTGCATCGGTTCTTGGTGCGCGAGGTTCAACTGACATGACGGGACGTCTCCTTCAGGAAGGATGCGCGAGCCGCTGCCTGACTCCGATGTGCATCCGACCGTACCTGCGTCGCCGCCACACTTCCACCCTCCGGGATGGATGAAGATTCCAGGACGGGTCCGCGAGCCTTGCGTCGCCCGGCAGCACGCGGGCACCCTGGTGAGACGGCACGAAGGGACTCGTCTGTCCTTCGTGGGGTGGGCCGGGGTCTCAAGGAACGGGAACCGGCACCACCCGCACCAGTCACCGCGCCACACGTGGCGCGCGTCCGCAGACCGTCACCTCTTCTCTCCCACCAGCTCGGACGAGCGCGTCGTCTGGCCGGGCGGCTCGATGATGGTCAGATCGAGCCAGGAACCTCGACGGAGCCCTCGATGCCGCTCCCCAGGAGAAGGAGACACGATGAGTACGGTCACGAGGACGGACGCGGACCCGCGCGCGCTACCCTTGCCGACAGCCACGACCTGATCCGCGTCCAGGGCGCACGCGTCAACAACCTCCAGGACATCAGCGTCGAGATCCCGAAGCGCCGCCTGACGGTGTTCACCGGCGTCTCCGGCTCGGGCAAGAGCTCGCTCGTGTTCAGCACGATCGCCGCCGAGTCCCAGCGCATGATCAACGAGACCTACAGCGCCTTCGTGCAGGGTTCATGCCCTCGCTCGCGCGACCCGAGGTCGACCTGCTGGAGGGGCTGACGACCGCCATCATCGTCGACCAGGAGCCGCTGGGCGCCAATCCCCGCTCGACGGTCGGCACCGTGACCGACGCCAACGCGATGCTGCGGATCCTCTTCAGCCGACTCGGTCGGCCGCACATCGGCTCACCCCAGGCGTTCTCGTTCAACGTCCCGTCGGTGACGGGCAGCGGCGCGATCACCGTCGAGCGCGGCGGCAGGACGACGTCCGAGAAGGCGACGTTCAGCCAGCTGGGCGGCATGTGTCCACGCTGCGAGGGCGTGGGCAACGTGACCGACTTCGACCTGACCGCGCTGTACGACGACGGCAAGTCGCTCAACGAGGGTGCGCTCACGATCCCCGGCTACACCATGGACGGTTGGTACGGCCGGATCTATCGCGGCAGCGGCTTCTTCGACCCCGACAAGCCGATCGGCGGGTACACCAAGCGCGAGCTGCACGACCTGCTCTACAAGGAGCCGACCAAGATCAAGATCGAGGGGATCAACCTGACCTACGAAGGTCTGATCCCGAAGATCCAGAAGTCGATGCTCGCCAAGGACGTCGATGCGATGCAGCCGCACATCCGGGCGTTCGTCGAGAGGGCGATCACTTTCCAGACCTGTCCGGACTGCGGCGGGACGCGGCTGGTCCCGAGGCCCGCTCCTCGAAGATCGCGGGGAAAAGCATCGCCGACGTCTGCTCGATGCAGATCAGCGACCTGGCGGCTGGGTCCGCGGGCTCGAGGAGCCGACCTTGGCCCCGCTGCTGAAGGGCTTCAGCACCTCCTCGACTCGTTCGCCGAGATCGGTCTGGGCTACCTCTCGCTCGACCGCCCCTCGGGCACCCTGTCCGGCGGCGAGGCGCAGCGCACCAAGATGATCCGCCACCTCGGGTCGTCCCTCACCGACGTCACCTACGTGTTCGACGAGCCCACCATCGGCCTGCACCCCACGACATCGAGCGCATGAACGACCTGCTGCTCCAGCTGCGGGACAAGGGCAACACCGTGCTCGTCGTCGAGCACAAGCCCGAGGCGATCGCGATCGCCGACCACGTCGTCGACCTGGGCCAGGCGCCGGCACGCAAGGCGGCACCGTCTGCTACGAAGGCACGCTCGAGGGGCTGCGCGCAAGCGACACGATCACCGGTCGTCATCTCGACGACCGGGCCGCCTCAAGACGTCGGTGCGCGCGCCGTCCGGCGCGCTGGAGATCCGCGGGCGACCGAGCACAACCTGCGCGACGTCGAGGTCGACGTCCCGCTCGGCGTGCTGTGCGTCGTCACGGGCGTCGCCGGGTCGGGCAAGAGCTCGCTGATCCACGGCTCGGTCGCGGGACGTGAGGGCGTCGTCGTGATCGACCAGGGGCGATCCGCGGCTCGCGCCGGAGCAACCCGGCGACGTACACGGGCCTGCTCGAACCGATCCGCAAGGCGTTCGCGAAGGCGAACGGCGTGAAGCCGGCGCTGTTCAGCGCCAACTCCGAGGGAGCCTGCCCAGCCTGCAACGGCGCGGGAGTCATCTACACCGACCTGGGCGTCATGGCCACGGTCGAGACCCCGTGCGAGGAGTGCGGCGGCAAGCGGTTCCAGGCCGCGGTGCTCGAGTACACGCTGGGCGGCCGCAACATCGCCGAGGTGCTCGCCATGCCGGTGACCGAGGCCGAGACGTTCTTCGCCGACGGCCAGTCACGCATCCCCGCCGCCCACGCGATCCTGACCCGGCTCGCCGACGTCGGGCTCGGCTACCTCAGCCTCGGTCAGCCGCTCACCACGCTGTCGGGAGGCGAGCGCCAGCGGATCAAGCTCGCGACGCAGATGGGGCCAAGGGCGGCGTCTACGTGCTCGACGAGCCGACGACCGGCCTGCACCTGGCCGACGTCGAGCAGCTGCTCGGTCTGCTCGACCGCCTCGTCGACGCCGGCAAGTCGGTCATCGTCATCGAGCACCACCAGGCGGTCATGGCGCACGCTGACTGGATCATCGACCTCGGCCCCGGCGCCGGTCACGACGGCGGCCGGATCGTCTTCGAGGGCACGCCGCCGACCTCGTCGCGGCCCGCTCGACCCTCACGGGCGAGCACCTCGCGGCCTACGTCGCCGGCTGACCGAGGCTCTCCGGCCCCGGGCCGGGATGCAACC
The DNA here is from genome assembly GCA_038070415.1 of Oerskovia sp. M15. Taxonomy (GTDB): domain Bacteria; phylum Actinomycetota; class Actinomycetes; order Actinomycetales; family Cellulomonadaceae; genus Oerskovia. Next base: position 3,495,664 of record JAMYWF010000001.1, on the reverse strand, counting down.
GGGCCCGACGGCGCCGCTCACCCTCACGGCGAGCGGCGCCGTCGGGCGTGGTCGTCACCGCGGCGCCGAGACGCGACCTCACTGCCGTGCCATCGCGATACGCAGCCGCTCCTCGGGGTCGATGAAGTGGTCGTTGTCGTCGTCGCCCAGGTCGATCTGGACCCAGTGGATCTTGCCGGTGAAGCGGCTGGACTGCGGCGAGTAGTCGGGGCTGACGGCCGTGCCCGACTCGTAGCCGACGTCGGTGGTCTCGTCGGCGGAGAAGATCAGCGCCTGGGTGGCGCCGACGCGGCCGCTGCCGACCTGGGCACCGTCGTGGTAGAGCGTGACGTCGCCCCTTGCCCAGTCCCCGCCGTCGTACGCGAACTCCATGCGGACCTGGTGCGTGCCCGCGGGGATCGGGGCGTCCGCCTCGGTCGCGAACTCCTGGATGCCGAGCACGTTGTAGACGAACTTGGTCTTCCCGTCCTTGACGTAGACGCTCCATCCGCCGAACCGGCCGCCCTGCGCGATGATCACTCCGTTCGCGCCGCCCTCGGGAACCTCGACCTCGGCAGTGACCGAGAACGACTTGTTCTTGATGCTCACGACGCTGTTCTCGGACAGTCTTCCCATCCCCGAGAAGAGGAGCTGGCTGTTGCCGTGGATGAGGGTCGGGCGACCGGCGATGTCCGCGTTCGCCCGGTCGGCGGTCCTGTCGTCAAGCGGGAGCACGTTGTACTTGACCGCCTCGATCAGCCAGAGCCGCTGGAGCGCGTGCAGCTTCTCGGGTGCTCTGCAGCGAGGTTGCGCGCCTGGCTGTAGTCGGCGCTGCCGTCGTAGAGCTCCCACACGTCGTCGTCGAAGGCGATGGCCCCACCGCCCACCATGTCCCACGGGTGCGGTGCTTGGTGACCGCGCTCCAGCCCCGGTGGTAGACGCCGCGGTTGCCGAACATCTCGAAGTACTGCAGGTCGTGCCGCTCGGCGGCGTCCTCGTCGGCGAACGAGTAGAGCATGCTCGTGCCCTCCATGGGCGACTGGAGCACGCCGTTGACCATGGTCGGCTCGGGCAGTCCCGCGGCCTCGAGGATCGTGGGGCCACGTCGATGCAGTGCGCGAACTGGGTGCGCAGCCCGCCCTTCTCCGCGATCCCGTGCGGCCAGTGCACGATCGTGCCGTTACGGGTGCCGCCCCAGTGCGAGGCGACCTGCTTGGTCCACTGGAACGGGGTGTCCATCGCGTGAGCCCAGCCCACCGCGTAGTGGTTGTACGAGGACGGTGACCCGAGCTCGTCCATCTTGGAGGCCATGAACTCGGGGTCTCGAGCGCGGCCATGCCGTTGAAGTTCGCCATCTCGTTGAACGCGCCGTTGAGGGTGCCCTCGGCCGAGGCCCCGTTGTCGCCGATGATGTAGTAGACGATCGTGTCGTCGAGCACTCCGAGGTCGCTGATCGCGTCGATCACCCGACCCACGTGGTGGTCGGTGTGCTCGAGGAACCCTGCGTAGACCTCCATCTGACGCTCGAGGACCGGCTTGAGCTCCGCCGGCATGTCGTCCCACGCGGGAATCTCCGCGTGCCGCGGAGTCAGCTCGGCGTCGGCGGGGACGACACCCAGCTCCTTCTGTCGCGCAAACGTGCGCTCGCGCTGCACGTCCCACCCGTCGGCGAACTTCCCGCGTACTTGTCGGCCCACTCCTTCGGGACGTGGTGCGGCGCGTGGGTCGCACCCGGCGCGAAGTAGACGAAGAAGGGCTTGTCCGGCATGAGGGCCTTCTGCGTGCGGATCCAGCCGATCGCGTGGTCGGCCAGGTCCTCGGTCAGGTGATACCCCTCGTCGGGCGTCGCGGGCGGCTCGACCGGCGTCGTGCCGTCGTAGAGCGCCGGCTCCCACTGGTTGTTCTCACCCCGATGAAGCCGTAGAAGGTCTCGAACCCGCCCCCACCGGACGGCCAGGCATCGAACGGCCCCATGGGCGAGGACTGCCACACGGGCACCTCGTGGCACTTGCCGAACTGCGCGGTCGAGTACCCGTTGAGCTTGAGGGTCAGCGCGAGCGGCGCCTTGGTGTTCGGCTTGAGCGAGCTGTTCCCCGGCGCGGACGTCGCGGTCTCGGTGATGCTGCCCATGCCGACCGAGTGGTGGTTGCGCCCGCTGAGCATCGCGGCCCTGGTCGGCGCGCACAGCGCGGTGGTGTGGAAGCGGTTGTACCGCAGCCCGCCGCCGCGAGCCGCTCCGCCGTCGGGTTGTGGCTCGGCCCGCCGAACGCGCTCGACGCGCCGAAGCCCACGTCGTCGAGCAGGACGACGAGGACGTTCGGCGCACCCTCGGGCGGGAGCAGGGGCTCGATCGGCGGGTACGACGTGTCGGGGTCCTTCGCGTCGTAGGTCGTCAGGCCCGGCGACGGACGGTCCGGGATGGGCAACATGCTGCGGGCGTGCTTGTCAGGACGCATGGGAGAGCTCCGCTCGGTCGGACGCAGGACACTGATTGCTCCCACGCTAGGAACGCCCGACCGTGCGCACATCACCCAGACAGGGTGATCGACCGGGCTGCCCGAGCGGTCCCCGACCCTCGCCCTATCGTGGAGAGGTGAGCGACGAGCCGGGGACGGCGCCAGCGGCCGCGGGCCTCGACCGACTGCTCCTCGACGCCAAGTTCACGCCGCCCCGCCGCACGTCCCCGTGGTGAGCCGGGCAGACCTGATCGACCCCGCGCGCGCGAGCGGCGCCGGGTCGTCGGCATCACCGCTCCGCCCGGCTACGGCAAGTCCACGCTCCTGACGGAGTGGGCCGCACGGGATCCCCGGAAGGTCGCCTGGATCACCCTCGACCGCTTCGACGACGATCCCCTGACCCTCCTCGTCGTCCTCGCCACGTCGCTCGCTCGACCGGGGATCGGCCGCGCGGACCTCGCGGCGGACATGGTGGGTCCCGACGCCTCCCTCCTCGGGCGAGCGGCTCTGCGCCTGGCCTCGGCCCTGCGGACGAGTCCGGCACCGTTCGTCCTCGCCCTCGACGACCTGCACGAGCTGCGCTCCGTGGCCTGCCACGACGTGCTGGGCATCGTGATCGAGGAATCCCGGACGGGTCCCAGCTCGTCGCCGCGAGCCGAGACGAGCAGCCCCACCTGGCACCTCTGCGCGCCACGGACGAGACGGTGGAGCTCGGTGTACCCGACCTCGCGCTCGACGTGGACGCCACGATGCGGGTCTTCGCCGCGACCGGAGTGCCGGTCGCGCGCGACGTGGCCACCGCGGTCACCGCACGGACCGAGGGCTGGCCCGTCGGCGTCCACCTCGCCGCGCTCGTCGCCCGCGAAGGCGGTCAGGAGACCGACGCCGCGGCGGTCACGGGTACGGACCGGTACGTCGCGGCCTACCTCCACCGCGAGTCGTTCCGGCGGCTGCCCGAGGAGACGCGCCGGTTCCTGCGGCGCACCGCTGTCCTCGACGACCTGTCCGGCCCCTTGTGCGACGCGGTCGTCGGAGAACACACCGCTCGCGCACACCTGCGCAGGCTCGAGTCCTCGAACGTCTTCCTCGTCCCGCTCGACCGGGACCGGCACTGGTTCCGGTACCACGCGCTGTTCCGCGAGTTCCTGCTCGACGAGCTCCTGGCGACCGAGCCCGACCTCGCCGACACGCTCCGGGTCCGGGCCGCGGACTGGTACGAGGCGAACGGCTCCCCGCACGCGCCGTGGAGCTCCTGCTCGGCACCCCGAGCAGGAGCGCTGCGTCCTGCTCGTCACGCGGATCGTCCTGGCCCAGCTCCAGGCGGGCCGGATCACCGTGCTCGACCGGTGGCTGGACGCACTGGGCGACGAGGCGATCAGGAGCCACCCGCCGCTGGCCGTGCTCGCCGGGCACGTCGCGGTGTACGAGGGTCAGGCGAACGCCGCTGAGCGGTGGGGGCCGTCGTCGACGCGGCGTCGTTCGACGGCGCGCCCGTCGACGGCACCGCCTCGTTCGACTCGGCGCGCGCGATCTTCCGGGCGCTGCGCTGCCCGGACGGCCCGCAGCGGATGATCGACGACAGCCGATTCGCCCTGGACGCCGAGCCGGTGTGGAGCCCGTGGCGGGACACGGCACTCGCGCTGCACGGCGACGCGCTGCGCCTCGTCGGGGACGAGGAGTCCGCTGCCCGCCACCTGAGGCTCGCGGTCCAGGCCGCGACCGACCTCGGTCGCGCGGACATCGCCGTCTTCGCCGCGGCGCATCTCGCGGACCTCGACATGGACCACGACCGCTGGTCCGACGCCGACGTCCGCGTGCGCCACGTGCTCGGCCTGATCGACGACCACCGGATGGACGACCACCCCGTGAGCGCGCTCGGGTTCGCCACGGCGGCCCGCCACGTCCAGCACTCCGGGGACCACGCACGGACCCACGACCTCCTCACGCGCGGGATGCGTGCACGGACGTCCTGCACGTTCGCGTTCCCCACCCTCGCGGTGCGGGCCCGCCTCCAGCTGGCCCGCGCGAGCCGGCGACGGCCGACGTCCCGACGGTCCGGCACCTCCTGCGCGAGATCGACGACGTGCTGCTCCGTCGCCCAGCCCTCGGACTCCTCACCGACGACGTCGCCGAGTTGCACAAGGCGTTCGACGCCGCCCAGCGCGGGCACCCTGCCCGCAGCGCGGCCCCGCCGCTCACGCCCGCGGAGCTGCGCCTCCTGCCGTACCTGCAGACCCACCTGACGATCCGTGAGATCGGCGAGCGTCTGTTCGTGTCCCGGAACACGGCCAGCTCCGAGATCGGCTCCATCTACCGCAAGCTCGGCGTCACCAGCCGGAGCGAGGCCGTGCGCCGGGCGATCAGCACAGGCCTGCTCGGCGAGTGAGGGCTCAGCGCGACTCGCCGGCGTCGTCCGGGATGTCGAACGGGTCGTAGCCGAGAGCGAGCGCGAGCTTGGCGCTGCCGCGACGACGCTCGGGAGGCCGAGGATGGGAACCGTCGCCGCGAGGACGTCGACGATCTCGGCGGCCGACGCTCCCGCCGTCACGGCGTCGTCCACCTCGCTGCCATAGGTCGGCTCGGAACCGCCGACCGCGACGAGCGCCGCCAGCCGAACCAGGGCCAAGGTCTTGGGCTCGAGCACCGTCGACTCGTTCTCCCCGACCTCCTCGAGCCGGGAGTCGTTGATCGCGAAGAGTCGAAGCCGGTCGGTGTAGTCCACGGTCTACCTTCGATCCACTGGAGGGTCACGTCCCCATTGCCGCATGCGGGTCGACCGCCCGCATCACACCGATCACATGATCTGGACCCGGGCGGTCGCCACGCTGCGGGAGCGCACGCACGGCGACGGCGACGAGGTCAGGTCGCCAGGTTCATGCGGTCTGCATGACGACCGGGCCCGTGCGTCGGCGGATGCTGTCCGTAGCCAGGGCCACGGGCGCGACCAGCTCCCGACGCGTCCAGGAGGAGAGGACCACGGACCATGACACAGGACCCGAACGACCTGCAGGACTCCGGACCCATCGACTACCTGGTCGTGGAGTTCCCGTCCGGCGCCATGACGGGCGAGGCCTTCCCGCTGCTCGTCGACCTCGTCGACCGCGGGATCGTCCGCGTGCTCGACCTGCTCGTGCTCCGCAAGGAGGAGGACGGGACGGTCAGCGGCGTCGCGCTCGACGATCTCGCCGACGGCTCGACGGGGCTCGAGGTCTTCGCGGGAGTGGAGTCCGGCCTCCTGGGGCCGACGACCTGGCCGAGGCTGCCGCGGCGGTCGAGCCCGGGAAGACGGCCGCGGTGCTCGTCTACGAGAACGTCTGGGCCGCAGGTTTCGCGACGGCCCTCCGCCGAGGCGGGGCCCAGCTCGTCGCGAGCGGTCGCATACCGGTCCAGGCGATCCTCGCCACGCTCGACGCCGCCGAGACCGCACCCCGACCCTGACCGCTGACCGACCGAGGAGGAACACCATGCCCGGACTCATCCGAGGAGTCGCCCGCACGGCCGTCGTCGCGGGACGGCGACCGCCGTCTCCAACCGCGTCTCGCGCCGACAAGCAGGCCGCTGGGCGGCCAGGAGGCCCGCCGCAGCAGCAGGCGCCGCCTCAGCCGACCTACGCCGCGCCACCGCCCGCTCCTGCCCCAGCGGCCGCTCCGGTCGACATGGATGCGAGGATCGCCCAGCTCACGCAGCTCGCAGCGCTGCGCGACCAGGGATCCTCAGTCCCGCCGAGTTCGAGGCGCAGAAGGCTCAGATCCTCGCCGGTTGACCGGCGCCCACCCGAGGAGGTTTCAGATGGACGGTTTCATGGGGATCAGCCAGGCCAAGGCACTTCTCGACGGCGGCGTGATCGACCAGGACGAGTTCGCCGCGCTCAAGGCGAAGGCGCTGGCCTGAGGGCCGCGACGGCACCGGACCGACGTGACCGACAGCGAGAGCCCCAGCCCAGGCGGCCCGGTCGCGCCGGTCCACCGGCACCTGGAGCTGGTCGCCGCGGTGCTGCTCTCGATCGCGACGGTCATGACCGCCTGGTCGGCGTTCCAGAGTGCCCGGTGGGGCGGGGAGATGGCGACCTCCTACAGCGCGGCCGGAGCGGCCCGCACCGAGAGCAACCGCGCCTCGACGCTCGCGGGTCAGCAGACGATCATCGACGTCCAGCTCTTCACCGACTGGTTGAGCGCGCTCGACGAGGAGCAGGGGCCCGGGGCGGCGCCCGGCTACGTCCCGGACCCCGAGACGTACTCGGGCTTCCTCTACGCCCGCTTCCGGGAGGAGTTCAAGCCTGCCGTCGAGGCGTGGGTCGCGCAGGACCCGCGACGAACCCGAGGCTCCTCCGAGCCCGTTCGCGATGGACGAGTACGTGCTCGCCTCGACCCAGGAGTCGCAGCAGCTCGAGAAGAAGGCCGACGCGCTGGCCGCGCGGGCGCACGAGGCGAACGGCATCAAGGACAACTACGTGCTGGCCACGGTCATGTGCGCCTCGGTGCTCTTCTTCGGCGGGATCGGCGCCAAGCTCTCGTCGCCCAGGCTGCGCCTCGTGATGGTGGGCCTCGGCGCCGTCGTCCTGCTGGCCACGCTCGCCGTCCTGATCTCCTACCCGGTCCAGGTGTGACGCCGTGAACATCCTGATCGCCGCACTCATCACCCTCGGCGCGACCGCGGTCACGGTCACCGCGATGCTCCTGGTGCGCGCCCGCGCTCCCGAGGGCAGCCGATTCCACGACGGCGACCGGGCGTCGGGCGTGTTCGGCGTGCTCGCCACGGGTTTCTCGGTGCTGCTCGGATTCATCATCTTCCTGGCGTTCTCGTCGTACGACGAGGCCCGGAGCGGGCGGAGGACGAGGCCCAGGTCCTCGCCCAGCAGCTCCAGACCGCGCAGTTCTTCTCCCCGACGTCGCGGAAGTGCTGTCGGGACAGCTCGTCTGCTACGCGCGCTCGGTCGCGACGACCGAGTGGGAGGCCATGGCCGACGGTCGTCTCGGTGAGGCGATCAATCCGTGGGGCGTCGAGATGTTCCGGACGATCCGCGCCGTCGAGCCGGCGTCGGACACCGAGCAGTCCGCCTACGACCGGTGGATGGACCAGACCACGGACCGCGAGCAGGCGCGCCAGGCCAGGGTCCACGGCGCCGAGGGGCTGATCCCGCTCCCCTGTGGCTCGTCCTGTTCGTCATCTCGGCGACAATCTTCGTCTTCATGCTGTTCTTCGCCGACTCGGGTGAGGGCGCCGTCACCCAGTCGGTGCTCATGGGCAGTGTCACGCTCGTCATCACCCTCATGCTCTGCCTGCTGGTGTTCTTCGACCATCCGCACGGTCATCAGGTCGGCAAGCTGCGGCCGACCGCGATGGAGCGGACGCTCGTCCTCATCGAGACGCAGCTCGACGCGGTGGGGCTCTCGATCGATCCCCGTGCGACGAACAGGGGAACCCCGGTAGACCCTGGGCACACCGGAGCTCACCTCGGCCGTGCTCAGTCCTCGCCGTAGAAGACCCGCTCCATGACCGCCCGCGCCCGCCTCGCGGTCCGCAGGTAGCGCTCCTCGAGCTCCGCCCCGACTCCTCGCCCCCGATCACCCGGGCGAGCCCGGTCAGCGCGCGGATCTCGTGCGGCAGGACGTCGGCCGTGGGGCCACCCGTCCGTCCGGACCAGAGCACGAGCGCGCTGCGCAACCGCGATGCAAGGTCCCACGACTCCCCAGGGTCGCGGCGTCGTCGGGCGTGATGATGCCCGTCTGCGCCGCCGCCTCCAGCGCGTCGATCGTGGCGGTGGTCCGCAGCGCCGCGACCTCGTGGGCGTGCTGGAGCTGGATCAGCTGGACCGTCCACTCGACGTCCGAGACCCCGCCCGCCCGAGCTTGAGGTGGCGCGAGGGATCGACGCCGCGCGGCAGCCGCTCCGACTCGACCCGTGCCTTGATGCGCCGCACCTCACGGACGGTCGTCGGGTCCAGGCCGCCGTCCGGGTAGCGCAGCGGATCGACGAGCCCCACGAAGTCCGCGCCCAGTCCGGGTCTCCCGCCGCGGGGCGAGCACGCAGCAGCGCCTGGCTCTCCCACGCGGCCGACCAGCGCCCGTAGTACTCGACGTAGGAGTCGAACGAGCGCACGAGCGGCCCGTTGCGTCCTTCCGGTCGCAGGTCGGCGTCGACCGGCAGGCTCGGCTCAGGACCCACGTCGCCCAGCAGGGACCGCAGCCGGGTCGCGACCAGGAGCGCGAACGCCTGGGCCTCGCGGTCGGTGGCCCCTCGACCGGCTGGTGCACGAACATGACGTCGGCGTCCGACCCGTAACCCATCTCGCGGCCGCCGAGACGGCCCATCGCGATGATCGAGATCCGCGCCGCTCGGCATCGGGACCCGAGATGCCGAGCTCCTGGCGCGCCGCGAAACGTGCGACGCGCAGCCCTCCCACGAGTGCGAGGTCGGCCGCGTCGGAGATCGCCCGGGCGGCGTCGACCGGGTTCACGACTCCGAGGATCTCCGCCGCCCCGGTGCGGGCGAGCTCGCGGCGTCGCAGGGCACGCAGCGCGTTGACGGCGGGCCCGGCGACGTCGGCTCGCGTGAGGATCGCGTCGGCCTCGCTCGCGAGCCGCTCGGCCCGCGCGGGGCGAGGTCGGCGTCGTCCGCGAGCCAGGCCACCGACTCGGGCGAGCGCGACAGGGCGTCGGCCATGTACCGGGAGCTGGCGAGCAGGGTCGCCAGACGGTACGCGGCCGAGCCCGAGTCGCGCAGCAGCTTGAGGTACCAGTGCGTCGTGCCGAGCTCCTCGGAGAGCTTGCGGAAGTTGAGGAGTCCGGCGTCCGGGTCCGCGCCCTCGGCGAACCAGCCGAGCATCACGGGCAGGAGCTGTCGCTGGATCGCCGCCCTCCTGCTCACGCCCTCGGTGAGCGCCACGACGTGGCGCATCGCGCCCGCGGGTCCCGGTACCCGATCGCCTGGAAGCGCGCCTTGGCCGCCTCCGGCGCGAGACTCGCCTCTTCGGTGGACAGCTGGGCGGTGGCGGCAGCAGCGGCCGGTAGAAGAGCTCCTCGTGCAGCGCGCGCACCTCGCGGCGCGTGGCGCGCCATCGCTCGAGCAGCCCTGCGGCACCCTCGGAGCGCATGCCCACGGACCGGGCCAGACGGCGCAGGTCGTCCTCGCCCGTCGGCACGAGATGGGTGCGGCGCAGGCGGAAGAGCTGGATGCGGTGCTCGAGCGAGCGCAGGAAGCGGTAGCACTCCGCGAGCCGGGCAGCGTGCTCGCGCCCGACGTAGCCGCCCGCGGCCAGCGCCGCGAGGGCCGTGAGCGTGCTGGGGCTGCGGATCGCGTCGTCGGCCCGTCCGTGGACCAGCTGGAGGAGCTGCACCGTGAACTCGACGTCGCGCAGACCACCCTTGCCGAGCTTGAGCTGGCGGTCGGCCTCGGCGGCGGCACGTGGTCCTCGACCCGGCGGCGCATGGCCTGGGAGTCCTCGACGAAGTTGTCGCGCGTCACCGCCGACCACACGAACGGGTTGATCGCGTCGTGGTAGGCCCTACCGAGCTCACGGTCGCCCGCGACCAGACGCGCCTTGAGCAGCGCCTGGAACTCCCACGTCTTGGCCCAGCGCTCGTAGTACACGAGGTGGCTCGCAAGCGTCCGTACGAGGGGTCCGTTCTTGCCCTCGGGGCGCAGCGCGGCGTCGACCGGCCACAGCGGCGGCTCCGAGGAGTTCCCTGGCAGGCGCGGGCGAGGCCGCTCGCCAGCCGGGCTCCCACGCCCACGGCGTACTCCTCGTCGTAGCCCTCGGCGGGTTCGGCGACGTAGATCACGTCCACGTCCGAGACGTAGTTGAGCTCTCGCCCGCCGCACTTGCCCATGCCCATCACGGCGAGCCGGACCCCGCACCGTGGTCGTCGAGCTCGGACCGGGCGATGGCGAGCGACGCCTCGAGCGCAGCCGCCGCGAGGTCCGCGAGCGCCGCGGCGACGGCGGCATGGCGGCCAGGGTTCGGGTGAGGTGAGGTCGGTCGCGGCGATCCGCAGGATGCGTGATCGGTACGCGCGGCGCATGGCGTCGGTCGCGGCGACGACGGGGAGCCCGCGACGGGCTGGTGCTCCTCGGGGTCCGCCGCCACGGCGCGCAGGAGCTCGGCGCGCACGGCGACCGCGTCGACCCCGGTGCCTGGCGACGTGTCCGCCACGACGTGCAGCAGGTCTGGGTGGGAGACCAGGTCGTCACCGAGGGCGACCGAGGCGCCCAGCACGGCGAGCAGCCGGTCCCGGCCCGTGGGCGCCGGCTCCCGAAGGGTGCTCGCGTCGTCGGTGTCCTCGGCGGGGTCCGGCGCGGGGCGGCGTCCGGCCCTCACCGGCGAGCACGTCCAGGAACGTCACGCACAGCGCCTCGTCGCCGGCCGCCGCGGTGGACAGCCGTGCGAGCTGGAGCAGCGCGAGGTCGGGGTCGGCCGTCGCGCCGAGGGCGGCGAGCAGGTCCTCGGACGGCGGCCCGACCACGCGCAGCAGGTCCTTGTCGTCGAGGAGCGACGCGGACCGGGTGACGTCGGCGAACCCGAGCCTGCGCAGCCGCGAGGTCAGCGTCGTGGGCCGCGAACCCGCGGGCGCGCCGACGCTGCCGAGGCGGGCGGCGGCGTCGGGCCCCGAGGTCATCGCGACCACCGGAACCCGACGTACCGACGGGAGGACGGGCTCACAGGACCTGCAGGAACCGCTTCAGCTCGAACGGCGTGACCTGCGAGCTGTAGGCGTCCCACTCCTGCCGCTTGTTGCGCAGCACGAAGTCGAACACGTGCTCTCCGAGGGTCTCGGCGACCAGCTCGGAGGTCTCCATGATCTGGATCGCGGCGTCGAGCGACTGCGGCAGCGGCTTGATGCCCAGCGCGCGTCGCTCGGAGTCGGTCAGCTCCCACACGTCGTCCTCGGTCGCTTCGGGGAGCTCGTAGCCCTCCTCGATGCCCTTGAGCCCCGCCGCGAGGATGACCGCGTACGCGAGGTACGGGTTGGTCGCGGAGTCCAGCGCGCGGTACTCGATGCGGCTCGAGTTGCCCTTGCCCGGCTTGTACATGGGCACGCGCACGAGCGCCGAGCGGTTGTTGTGGCCCCAGCAGACGTAGCTGGGGCCTCGGCCCGCCCACAGGCGCTTGTACGAATTCACGTACTGGTTGGTGATGGCGGTGATCTCCGCGGCGTGGACCAGCAGGCCCGCGATGAAGGACCGCGCCGTCTTGGACAGCTCGAACTGGGCGCCGGGCTCGTGGAACGCGTTGCGGTCCCCTCGAACAGCGACAGGTGCGTGTGCATGCCGGAGCCCGGCTGGTCCGCCATGGGCTTGGGCATGAAGGACGCGAAGACCCCTGCTCCAGGGCGACCTCCTTGACGACGGTGCGGAACGTCATGAGGTTGTCGGCCGTCGTCAGTGCGTCGGCGTAGCGCAGGTCGATCTCGTTCTGGCCGGGGCGGCCTCGTGGTGGGAGAACTCGACCGAGATACCCATGGACTCGAGCATCGTGATCGCCGCGCGCCGGAAGTCGTGCGTCGATCCGCGTGCCAGGTGGTCGAAGTACCCGCCCTGGTCCACCGGGACGAGCGGCGCCGAGGCGTCGGCCGGGTGGTTGAAGAGATAGAACTCGACCTCGGGGTGGGTGTAGAACGTGAAGCCCTTGTCGCTCGCCTTGGCCAGCGCGCGCTTGAGCACGTTGCGCGAGTCCGCGAGCGACGGCTCGCCGTCCGGGGTGAGGATGTCGCAGAACATCCTCGCGGTCCCGTGCCGCTCTCCGCGCCACGGGAGCACCTGGAACGTGGTGGGGTCGGGGCGCGCGATCATGTCGGCCTCGTACACGCGGGTGAGACCTTCGATCGAGCTGCCGTCGAAGCCGATGCCCTCCGCGAACGCGGACTCGAGCTCCGCGGGTGCGACGGCGACCGACTTGAGCATCCCCAGCACGTCGGTGAACCAGAGACGGATGAAGCGGATGTCGCGCTCCTCGACCGTGCGGAGCACGAACTCCTGCTGCCTGTCCATGGGTACATCCTGCCTGATGAGTGTTACGAGCGGATGACACGTCGTCCTCGTGTCACGGTAGACCACCGATGGGCGTGTGACCGGCGGATTCGCATAGGCTGACGATCATGGCAGAACTGCGGATCGCCCTCGCACAGATCGACACGTGCGTCGGAGCGATCGACCAGAACACGGCAGCGATCCTCGAGTGGACGCGGCGCGCAGCGGCGAGGGCGCCGACCTGGTGGCCTTCCCGAGATGACGCTCACGGGCTACCCGATCGAGGACCTGGCGCTGCGCACCTCGTTCCGTCGTGCGGCGTGGGACGCGGCGGCCGACGTCGCCGCCCAGCTCGAGCGCGAGGGTCTCGGCCACGTCACCGTCGTCCTGGGCACCGTGGGCACGGCAGCCACCTCGCGATCCGCCGAGGCGCCCGCCCGCGCGGCGCCGGCGCTGCCGAGCGCGAGGCGTCGGGCTCCCCGCCGACCTCCCGACCAACCGCGCGGTCGTCCTGCAGCACGGCGTGGTCGTGGCCTCCTACGACAAGCACCACCTGCCGAACTACGGCGTGTTCGACGAGTTCCGCATCTTCGCCCCGGGCACCGAGCCCCTGGTCGTGGAGATCGCGGGCCGCACGGTCGGCATCGTGATCTGCGAGGACATCTGGCAGGACGGCGGCCCCGTCGCGCAGCTGGGCGGCCTCGACGAGGCGGGGCGGGCATCGACCTCCTGCTCGTGCTCAACGGGTCGCCCTACGAGGAGGGCAAGGGGCACGTGCGCACCGACCTCGCCGCACGCCGGGCGCGCGAGGTCGACGCCCCGGTCGCCTACGTCAACATGGTGGGCGGCCAGGACGACCTGGTGTTCGACGGCGGGTCGTTCGTCGTCGGGCCCGACGGCACGCTGCTCACCTCCTCGCCGCAGTTCGTCGAGGACCTGCTGGTCTGGGACCTCGTCGACAAGGGCACCGATGGAACCGTGACCCACCGCACGGGTCGCATCGCTCCCCGGCTGCACCCCGACGAGGAGGTGTACCGCGCCTGCGTCACGGGCCTGGCCGGGTACGTGACGAAGAACGGCTTCCGGTCCGTCGTGCTCGGCATCTCGGGCGGCATCGACTCCGCGCTCACCGCGGCGATCGCGGCGGACGCGATCGGCGGACAGAACGTCGTCGGCGTCTCCATGCCGTCGCAGCACTCGTCCGAGCACAGCAAGGACGACGCGGCCGACCTCGCGAAGCGCCTGGGTGCCGACTACCGCGTGCAGCCCATCAAGCCCATGGTCGACGCGTTCCAGGGCGAGCTGCACCTCGACGGCGTCGCCGAGGAGAACCTCCAGGCCGCGTGCGCGGCGTGGTCCTCATGGCGATCTCGAACCGCGAGGGCACCTCGTCATCGCGCCCGGCAACAAGTCGGAGCTCGCGGTGGGCTACGCGACGATCTACGACGCCGGAGCATTGGCGGCTTCGCCCGCTCAAGGACGTCGACAAGTCGCGCGTCTGGGCCCTGTCGCGCTGGCGCAACGGCGCCGCGCTCGACGCGGGCGAGATCCCCGATCCCCGAGTCCTCGATCACCAAGCCGCCGTCCGCCGAGCTGCGCCCGGGACAGGTGGATCAGGACTCCCTGCCTCCCTACGACCTGCTCGACGAGGTCCTCGACGCGTACATCGAGCACGCCGAGGGCCGCGCCGAGCTGCTCGCGCGCGGGTTCGACCCGGAGGTCGTGGACAAGGTCGTGACGCTCGTGGACCGTGCTGAGTGGAAGCGGCGCCAATACCCCTGGGCCCCAAGGTCACCTCGCTCGCGTTCGGTCGCGACCGACGCATCCCCATCACCTCGCGCTGGCGCGAGCCGGTCGAGTAGACCGGCGGGCCCTCGAGCAGTCCCGGCCCCCGACCGCATCCCCGAACGACCGGCCCACCGACCACCGGCGGACCGTACGACCTGGAGACGAGAGCATGTCCGCACACACCCAGCCCGCCGGTCAGACCCCGACCACGCCCGTCAAGCGCTTCCGCGTCCACCACCTCGCGGAGGCCAAGGCGCGGCACGAGAAGCTGACGATGCTCACCGCGTACGACGCGGTGACCGCCCGCATCTTCGACGAGGCGGGCATCGACCTGCTCCTCGTCGGCGACTCGATCGGCAACACCATGCACGGGCACGCGACCACGCTGCCCGTGACGGTCGACGACATGATCCCGGCCGCTCGCGGCGTCGCGCGGGCTGCCCGCCGCGCGCTCGTGATCGTGGACCTGCCGTTCGGCTCGTACGAGGCCGGCACCGAGCAGGCGCTCGCGACGGGCGTGCGCATCATGAAGGAGACCGGCGCGCACGCGGTCAAGCTCGAGGGCGGGCGCCGCTCAGCCGCGCAGATCCGCGCCCTGACCGACGCGGGCATCCCCGTCGTCGCGCACCTCGGCTTCACGCCCCAGTCGGAGAACATCCTCGGCGGCCCGCGCGTGCAGGGCCGCGGGGACGACGCCGCCGAGCGACTGAGCGAGGACGCCGTCGCAGTCACCGACGCCGGCGCGGTAGCCGTGGTCCTCGAGATGGTCCCGGTCGAGGTCGCGGCCCGCGTCACGGAGATCGTGCGCATCCCGACTATCGGCATCGGCGCCGGTCCCGAGTGCGACGGCCAGGTGCTCGTCTGGACGGACCTCGCCGGGATGACCGAGTGGTCGCCGCGCTTCGCCAAGCGTTTCGCGGAGATCGGCGCGGCCCTCGGTCGGGCCGCGCAGGACTACGCGGCCGAGGTCAAGGGCGGCTCGTTCCCGGACGCGGCGCACAGCTTCGAAGTAGCTCGTCCCGGCCCGACGGCGCCGCTCACCCGGGTGCACCCGCGCACCTGGGTGGGCGGCGCCGTCGGCCGGAAGCGCTCAGCGGTCCTGCTCGCGCTCGCGCTCCTCGGCCTCCCAGGCCTCCGAGCGGGCCCGTGCCAGTTCGAGCGCCTTACCCGCTGCCTCGCGCGTCGGGTACGGCCCCATGCGCGTGGACCACGCCGGCGCGGGACCCTTCGAGACCTCGCCCGTGCGGGTGTCGAAGTAGTACTCGTCCTCGGAGACCGGGTCACCGCTGTCGGAGAATCGTTCCTTCGTCATGGGACGATCCTGCCTCACCCGCGGCGGCGACGTCGGCGGCTCGCGTTCCGTAGACTGACGGTATGCCCGATTCCCCGTCCTGACCGCCCCACGCGGACCGTTGGTCCCGGGTCGGTCTCTCCCTGCGTGCCGTGCCGCGCTCGATCCCGCGGCCCGAGTACGTGGGGCAGCCCGGCCCGCAGCCCTTCACGGGCGACGACGTCGTGGACCCGAGACGCTCGACCGGATCCGGGTCGCGAGCCGCATCGCGGCCCAGGCGCTCGCCGAGGTCGGGACGCACGTCGCCCCGGCGTGAGCACCGACGAGCTCGACCGGATCGGGCACGAGTTCCTCCTGGACCACGGTGCCTACCCTCGACGCTCGGCTACCGCGGGTTCCCCAAGTCGCTGTGCACGTCCTCAACGAGGTCGTGTGCCACGGCATCCCGGACTCGACCGAGATGGTCGAGGGCGACATCGTCAACGTCGACATCACCGCGTTCATCGGCGGCGTCCACGGGGACAACAACGCGACGTTCGCGGTCGGTGAGATCAGCGAGGAGGCCGCGCTGCTCGTGCAGCGCACGCGCGAGTCGCTCGACCGGGCCATCAAGGCCGTGCGTCCCGGGCGTGAGGTCAACGTCCTGGGCCGCGTGATCGAGAAGTACGCGCACCGGTTCGGCTACGGTGTGGTGCGCGAGTACACGGGCCACGGCGTCGGGGAGTCCTTCCACTCGGGCCTCGTGATCCCGCACTACGACGCTGCTCCCGACCACGACACCATGATCGAGCCGGGCATGGTCTTCACGATCGAGCCCATGCTCACGCTCGGCGGTCCCGAGTGGCGCACGTGGGACGACGGGTGGACCGTAGTCACCGCGGACCGATCACTGACCGCCCAGTTCGAGCACACCCTGGTCGTCACCGAAGACGGAGCGGAGATCCTGACCCTGCCATGAACAAGCACTCACACCACCACCACGGGCTGGCCTTCGGGATCGACGTCGGCGGGAGCGGGATCAAGGGCGCTCCGGTCGACCTCACGACGGGCGAGTTCGCCCAGGAGCGTCACCGCATCCCGACGCCGCAGCCCTCCACGCCCGCGGCCGTCGCCACGGTCATCGCGGGGCTCGTCGACGAGTACGACCTGCCGCACGACGTCCCCATCGGCGTCGCGTTCCCCGGCCCCTCCACCACGGCGTGGTCGGGTTCATCGCGAACCTCGACAAGTCGTGGAAGGGCGTGGACCTGCCTGCGCTCCTCAAGAAGGAGACCGGTCGGCACGTCGTCGCGGTCAACGACGCGGACGCGGCCGGGATCGGGGAGGTTCGCTACGGAGCCGCCAAGGACACCCAGGGCGTCGTGCTGCTCGCGACGCTCGGCACCGGCATCGGCAGCGCCCTGGTCGTCGACGGCATCCTCGTCCCGAACACCGAGCTGGGGCACCTCGAGATCGACGGGTTCGACGCCGAGTCCCGAGCCGCGGAGTCGGCGCGCAGCCGCGAGGACCTCTCGTGGGAGGAGTGGGCTGCACGCCTCCAGCGCTACTTCGACGTCGTGGAGATGCTCTTCTCCCCGACCTCATCGTGGTGGGGGCGGGATCTCGAAGCACCACGAGGAGTTCCTGCCGTTGCTCGACCTGAGGGCGCGGATCATCCCGGCGAAGCTGCGCAACGCCGCGGGGATCGTCGGTGCGGCCGCGCTGGCCGCCGACGGCGCCGGATTGTCGTAGCGGGTCAGACCACGCTCTGGTGGCGCCCGTCCGGCGCGTGCTCGACCTCGTGCCCCGGCAGGTCCGGGAAGATGTCGATCACGCCGAGCATCTCCAGGACGTCGGTGACGACCGTGGGCGGGTTGCGCAGGCTCACCTGGAGCCCCTCCTCGCTGCCGATCGTGTAGAACTGCACGAGGAACGCGATGCCGGTCGAGTCCATGAACGTCACCTTCGAGGTGTCGATCACCACGGGGACGTCCCTGTCCAGGGCGTTGGCCAACGCCGCGCTCGCCTCGCTGCGCAGTGCGACGTCAATCTCGCCCCACATGTCCACGACGCTGGAATCGGGAAGCTCGAGCAGTGTGATCCCGCCGGTCGTCGTCTTGCTCGGAGTCATGAGTTCTGAGCCCCCACTCGTCGTGTTCTCGGTGCCCGACGTCTTGAGCGCCGCCAACAGGGCCAGGTTACCCCTACAGGCGCTGACATGACAGCATCCGGGGATTGCTTTACCTGAGAGCGTCCCCGGTGCGGTTTCGGGCGCATCCTCCTCGGGGCTTGCCCGTCCTGGCGCCGAAACCGCTGCATCTGTTCGCGCGAGTGGCGCGAGGCCGTCGTACGGTCGGATCACCTGCCCAGACACGACCCGAGAGGTGGACACCATGCCCCGCCGCGACCCCGGCCCGTCCGTCAAGGACAAGGAGCTGTACGAGAGCCTGCGCGACGAAGGGAACTCGAAGGAGAAGTCGGCGCGGATCGCGAACGCTGCCGCGGCGTCCTCCCGGAGCGAGGTGGGCACGAAGGGTGGCTCGTCGCCCGCGTACGAGGACTGGAACGTCGCCGAGCTGCGCGAGCGCGCCCGGAGATCGGGATCGAAGGGCGCTCGACCATGCGCAAGGGCGAGCTCATCAGCGCGCTGCGGAACCACTGAGCGTGTCACGGGTGGACGACTCCGGTGCCGCCGCCGACTCTCGGCACGAGTCGGACGACCAGCGCGCGGACCGCAACTGGGCCGAGCTGCTCCAGGAGCTGCGCGTCACGCAGATGGGCGTGCAGATCCTCACCGGCTTCCTGCTGACGCTCCCCTTTCAACAGCGCTTCGGGAGCTGGACTCGACACAGCGAGTGATCTACCTGTGCCTCGTGGTGCTGTCGGTGCTCGCGACCGGGCTGCTCGTCGCACCCGTCTCACTGCACCGGATGCTCTTCCGCAAGCACCTCAAGGCACGGCTCGTGACCTCGGCGGACCGGCTCGCACGGGTCGGACTCGTGGTGCTCGCCCTGGTCGTGGCCGGGACGGTGCTGCTGATCTTCGACGTGGTCGTGGGGTCCGCGGCGGGGATCGCCGCGGCCGTCGGGGCGCTCGTGCTCTTCGCGCTGCTCTGGGTCGCGCTGCCGCTCGTGCTCGTGCGGCGGGCCGGACACGACGACCGCGACCGAGCGCGCGAGATGTGAAGGGCGCTGGACGGGATAGTGATGTCGAGCAAGCGCCAACAATAGTTGCGACTCCTCGTCACACGACTCGCCCCCGGAACCGCCCGACTGCTGCTCGACGTCATGGCGCCGCTCAGGCGCGCTGTTTGTAGCGGGACCGCCCTCGATGGAGTATGAAACCATCATGACCCGCCCAGCGACGCACGCCGCCTGCGACGAACTATCGCCTCTTCCTGCAGCAGGCCTAACCTCGAAGTGATCCATCCTGCGATTCTAGGCCGGCCGGTACGTCACAGACCCAGCAGCTTTGCGCAGACGCTTCGATGTACGGGGTAGTCCCCACGCGGTTGAACCAAATCGTTCCGGGTGCGGATCAAGGCACCCTCGCCATATGGTCTACAACACGCATCAGGGTGAAATTGCAGCCTCCGCGAACAGCGTAGGGAGTGGCCAGCAATGCGCCTGAACGGATCGCTTGCCGTGGGCGCAGCGGGAGGACATGGGCCAGTACGCTATTTCGTGACTGTATACGAGCCCGGCAGACTGATCAAATTTCAGTTCACCGGCCCATCGGGCTTCAACGGGCACCACTCTTTCACCGCCACCAGCCTTACGGGCAATTCAACGCTGCTCCTGCACGAGCTTTCCATGTCGTCAAGCGGAATGGCGAAACTTACATGGCCACTCTTCTTCCGACCCATGCACGATGCGCTTATCGAAGAAAGTCTGGATCGCGCAGAAGACGAGTTCAGCTCTTCACCAAGGGCCGCACGCCGTCGGTCGCTGTGGACGAAGACCCTTCGGGCACCGTTCTGCACGGATGACTCGAAAGTAGAAAGTCCCATGGAGCGTTGGTTTCCCGAGTACGTTCACGAGAATCGGACGGTCAGGTGCACGGTGACGTTGTCACCCATGCTCTTCACGAGGAGTTTCCGAAACGCCGCTCGTAGTGGCATCATGTGGATGCCGCCGCCCACGGGCAGCATGGTGGCTTCGTAGGGTGTCCATCCACGGTGCCCCAATTTTGACCGCTTTGCCGGTGCCGAAGAAGTTGGCGGAGTCGGGCATCTGGACGCAGGGCCAGCCACTGTTGGAATCGGCAATGATCGTGGACGTGAACGTCACATCAAGCGCCTGGCCGGGTGTGGCGGTCATGAGTCCTCACCCAGTGTCGTCGCAAAGTTGCGGGCTCCGGGTCCGGTGAGTTCATCTGCTTTGACTGGCCTGCCTGACGCGGCGAGCAGAAGGGCAATGGCGGGGCCGTGAACCCTGGGGCCGTCGCCGTGTTCGAACGGTGTATCGGAGGCGATCAGATGCCACCCCTGAACCACCTCCTTGCCGCCGCCCATCGAGACGCTGGTCTTCACCTGGTAGGCGAGCGCCCGGGCGACATGCTCGGGCGAGTAGTTCCGCTCGATCTTGAGGGGCGGCGAACATCCTCACCATGCACGAAGGCCTCCACCAGCCGAGTAGCCAATGCTGCCGGGGTGTGGCGGTATGGCTGCGTACTGCCCTGAACTCGGTCAGCGTGTCGTGGGGATGCGCTGCCTTCTCGCGTGATCCCGATGGCGTTGTCGCGATCGAAATCGAAACCGGCCGCCACCATGCGACGCACAAAGCTCAGGCGGGTGGTTTTGGCCGAATCGACGAGGTGGGCCAGAACGTCGTGGACATCCCACCCGGGACACAAGGAGGGTGCACCAGTCGTCCGTTTCGAGTACCGCGAGGTCGTCGATTAGGGCCTGTCGCTCGTGGTGAACCACAGACCAGATCTCGGGGCTCGATAGTTTCTTCATGGCGCTATTGTTTCAGTAGTGCACGCTTCTTCACAAGTAGTAGAATGGGTCTATGGTGGCGAGAAGATCCTAGGTTTCCTACAACGACGGGTGCGCGTCGGCGCACGCACTTGACTTGGTGGGGAACGGTGGGCGCTCATCGTGGTGAGGGAGCTTCTGTTGGGGCCCCAGCGCTTTCTCGACCTCCAACGTGACATCCGGGGTCGGTCCAGCCGTGCTCACGCAACCGTCGCATGACCTCGAAGAATGAGCTCTTCCCAGTAGTGCTGTTCTGGCATGTGGTCTGACCTGCACCGATGGGTGCGGGACTCCGGTTGAACTGGGTCGTTCTTTCCGAGAGCGACTAGGGCGTGTTCGGATTGAGTCAGCGCTGGTTGACCCAGGCCAGGATGTCGTCGGCGATCGTGTAGGGTCTGCGGCGGTGGTGATCGTCTGCTCGCTGGTCGCGGGGTCGGTGCGGTCGATCTCGAATCCGCCGAACGCGCTGACGTTCTTGGAGACCGCGATGGACCAGTCGAGCTCGTCGTCGACGGGTGGACGACGAGGAACGTGTTGGCGCCGGTATCCAGGGCTCGATCAGGTCGTTGCGGCTGGGCTGGTCGACGTGGTCGCCTCCCTCGGCGACGGCGTAGAACTCCACACGCGTCAGGATGCCAGCAATCAGGCTGCCTTCACGATCGCGGCGACCCAGTCGTCGATCGCGGCCACGGTGATGGTGGTCTCGTAGCGCAGCTGGAGCTTGTCGAACCTCGTGGCTACCGCCCGCCACCGTTTGAGCCGGTTGAACATGCACTCCACCGCGGACCGCTTCTTGTAGTCGGTGAAGTCGACCTTCGGCGGCCGCCCGCCGGCTGAGCCGCGCGCCTTGCGGCCTGCTTGCTGGTCGATCTTCTCCGGGATCGTCGCGGCGATCCCACGCCGGCGCAGCAGGGCACGGTTCCCGGCCGAGGTATAGCCACGATCGGCGCGCACCCGGTCCGGCGGGTTCGCGGGCGCCCACCGCGCCCGCCGGGGCGGTGGACCTTGACCGTGGCGAGCACGGGACCGAACTGCGGGCTGTCACCACGGTGCCCGGCGGTGACGACCATGCCCATCAACTTCTGCCCTGCTCCGCGGCAGCGTGGATCTTCGTGGTCCACCCGCCCGGGACCGGCCCAGCCATTATCGGCGGCTCGTCGCCGGGTGACTCGGCCTGCGCCTGCGGATCACGGCGTGCACCGGCGGCATGCTGATGAACCCGCGCGATCGTGGAGTCGACGTTCAGATCCCACCCGATCAGGCCGGCCTCGTCCGAGATCGTGCGCAACCGATCCACGACACGCTGCCAGGTCCCGTCGCGCTGCCAGTCCGGAACCGACGATAGACGCTGCCCCACGGCCCGTACCGATCAGCAGGAACATCCCGCCACGGGCACCCGACCCGCACCCGGAACCGAATCCCGTCGATCTGCCTGCGCAGGAACCTCGCCCGACGCCCACGCGCCTTGACCGGCAGCAACGGCTCGAGCACCGCCCACGCCCCATCACTCAAATCATGCCGCCCCGGCCCGTCACCCACGACCCGCAGCATGCCAAACCCGCAGGTCAAAAGCACATTCCAAATCAGGCCTAGGGGCACCAGCCCGGCGGCCGCCCCAAGGCGGGCAAGGCTCACGGTGCCGGAAGGGGCGCCCAGCGAGAGGCGTCGCTGGGACGCTGATACAACGACAAAGGGCGAGGTCAGAGCAACGGCTCTGGCCTGGCTCTCCTGTGTTGACGGTCGGCAGCGGCTGCAAGGCAGCGTCAAAGTGGTATGGATGTTCAACTACAAGTTGCCCGGGTCATGCAACTCCGTTAGCGTCGCAACCGCCAACCGGCAGCCCATCAACGGCGATAGGGGAAACATGAAACGGATCATTGGAGCGGTGGTGGCGCTCGCGCTGAGCTTGTCGCTCACTTCTCTCGTAGCGACAAGCGCCTCGGCAGAACCGCCGTCGGCCGACGAGACTGGCTCAGCGGTTCAGGCGCTTACTCTGACGCCAGAGGAATCGGTCGCCCTCGCACACGAACTCGATCTCACCGCGAAGTCGAGCACGCTCACGGTCGGTGATGTGGAGCGAACGACCTACACGCTGGACACGGGATCCACGATCGTCCTGGAGAAGCCGGTGCCGACTCCGGGACAGATCACGCCCGCGTGGTCGGTCGGCGTGGGGTGGGGTTCTACATCTACCTCAACCAGAGCGACCAGCGTGTACTGGCAGCGGGTGGGGCAGCCGGACTCGCAGTCCTCATCTGCGCGTCCACGGCAGTAGTTGGTTGCGCAGCAATCACGGCGGCGATGGCGGCGCTTACGCAATGGATTAATGACCGCGGGGTATCTGCAACGGGTCCCTGCCGTACCTTGAGTACCGCGTGAAGCCCGTCGGAATTCCCACGAGCGCGTGTGTCGCTTCGCCAGGCTGATCGACCACTCTGGAAGGATCAAACCATGCAAGACACCAGTGCAAATCGCGCGCGTCGGGCGAGCGCAGCGCTCGTTATCTTGGTCGCCCTCTTCACGGCGATCACCGCTGCGTCGAGGGAAGTTTCGGCCAGGGACTGCTCTATGGCGGACTGCCCGCCTTGATCGTAGGAGGCTTCGCGCTCGGTGTCGTCCTTCTCGGGTACCGCGGCCGGACGGCACGCGGAGATTGACCTAGCTGCGATGGGCCGGTCAGAGCATCACGCTCTGGCCGGCCCTTCGTCGTCGTGCTAGAAGTTGTCGGGGTAAGAGACCTCCGGGGTTCGTTGAGCGGCAGAGCGTCGAGCTCCGGATTTCGGTGCGTGTCGTGCTTGCCCGTCAGAGCGTGGCCTCGCAGGGCCCGTCTCTTGGCGAACGCGGTGAGTTCGGCCCTATCGTTCACCACACCGCTCAGGAGGCTGGTGGCGAGCTCGTTGCCGAGCAGAGAGTCGTCGGTCACGCTGCCAGCAGAGCTGTGGCGTTTGCGGTTGGCTTGTTGGTCGGATGGTTCGGGGATCACGACCTGGATCCCGCGCCGGCGCAGCATCTCGCGGTTGCCGCGGGAGGAGTACGCCTTGTCCCCGAGCACCGCGTCCGGCGTCGTGCTTGGGCGCCCTGGCCCCAGGCGTGGGACCCAGATGTCGCCGAGCACGAGCTTCAGCGCCGGGCCGTCATGACTTTGTCCCGGTGTCACGACGACCGCCTGACGCGTGTGGAGTTCTACGCCGTCGCCGAGGGAGGCGACCACGTCGACCAGCCCAGCCGCAACGACCTGATCGAGCCCTGGATACCGGCGCCAACACGTTCCTCGTCGTCCACCCCGTCGACGACGAGCTCGACTGGTCCATCGCGGTCTCCAAGAACGTCAGCGCGTTCGGCGGATTCGAGATCGACCGCACCGACCCCGCGACCAGCGAGCAGACGATCACCACCGCCGCAGACCCTACACGATCGCCGACGACATCCTGGCCTGGGTCAACCAGCGCTGACTCAATCCGAAACACGCCCTAGAACCGCCGGAGTCCCGCGTGCCCGATCATGTCACCTACACCGCTGTGCTGCCCATGCGCCGGGCCGCGGTCGAGTTCGTCGCAAGCCTGCTCGCCGGCGTCCGGCTCGAGCCTGGTCCCACGTGGGAAGCGGCGGGCGCTGCGCACGTGGGACCAGGCGGTGACGGTGTGCCGGTGGTTCATCGACGGGACCCTCGTCGTCCAGCTCGCCCGCGACCACGGCATCGGCCTGTCCACCGCCTGCCGGTACCTGCACGAAGGCATCGCCGTGCTCGGGTCGCGGCTGACTGCCCTGGACGGGTGCTGCTCGCGGCGAAGATCGCCGCCACACCCACCTGAACATCGACGGGACCGTGATCCGCACCGACCGTGTCAGCACACCCGGCCCCACCGCGGGGTGGACCTGTGGTGGTCGGGCAAGCACAAGCACCGCGGTGGCAACATCCAGGTCATCACCGCCCCCGACGGGTGGCCGCTATGGGTCTCGGCGGTCCGCCCGGACGCCAGCACGACACCTCGGCGGCGCGCTCCCACGACGGGCTGCTGGACTCTCTCGCCGCCTGGGCCACCGGTGGGCGCAAAGCCCTCGCCGACCTGGGCTACCTCGGCGAAGCCCACCGCCTCACCGTCCCGACCAAGTCCGCCCAAGGCGCCGAACTACCCGTCGACGCGAAGACAGCGAACCTGCTGCACTCGTGCGTGCGCGCGATCGGTGAACGCGCCAACGCGCTCATCAAGAACTACAAGGCCGCCCGCCGCGTGGCCCTCAGCCCCGACCACGTCGGACCCATCACCGCCGCAATCCTCGTCCTACTCCACACCGAGCACGACCGCACCACCTGATCAGACCGCTACTGGGAAAGGCTCACTTCTCGATATCCAGAAGTTCGAGACCTGAGTCTGACCAACGCGTAGATCCCGGCCATGACCGCGATCCGGGTGGAAGAAGGACCAGTCCGCCGGTCGGGGTCGACTCGTCGTGTGCCCGAGCTTCCGACCGCGTATGAGAAGCGTCGGTCACGGTCCCGCTGCCACATCCGTGCGTTGGCGCCGGTGGCGCCAGCGAGAGGTGAGGCGGATGAGTCGGTCGGTACGCCGGGTTCTGTCCCCGCGCGCGGTTGCCCCGCACGGGTGACGGCCATCCATCTACGACGTACGTTGCCGCACGCCTCCAGCGGTCTACCCGGAAGCTCGGGCGAGCAGCCCTCGGACGCTTCCTGTCTGACCTTGCTCCAGGTGGGGTTTACCTAGCCGGACCAGTCACCTGGCCCGCTGGTGGTCTCTACACCACCGTTTCACCCTTACCGCCCGCGACCGGAGTCGTGGGAGGCGGTCTGTTCTCTGTGGCACTGTCCCGCGGGTCACCCCGGGTGGGCGTTACCCACCACCTTGCCCTGTGGAGCCCGGACGTTCCTCGGCGACGCCACGAGGGCGCCGACGCGGCCGTCTGACCGACTCATCCGCTCCCGCAGCCTACACGTCCACGCGGTAGCCCAGGGCGAGCTCGTCGCCGCTCCGGCCGCGGATCCCCAGCTCTCGGGCGGGCTCTCGAGGATGACGACCTCGAGGTCGTTCGCCGCGAGTCCCAGGAAGGGTGCGACGTCGTCGAACATCGCGGCGATCAGCGCACGCTTGGCCTCGCGCGAGCGACCCGTGAAGCACACGATCTCGATCACGAGGTACGCGTCACTGCGTGCCGGCGCGATCAGGTCGCCGTCCTCCATGAGCAGGAAGCGGTGGAAACGCTTCTCCTGGGGCAGTCCCCAGGCGCCGACGACCGCCCGGTGGATCGCGTCGGAGATGTCCTCGCGCTTCATCTCCCAGACCGTGCGGGTGCCGTAGATCTTGACCTGGACCATGCGGCACAACCTAGCCTCGCGGCCGCCGGGGCGCCACGGGTGACCATCGCCACGCTCGCGGCGGGCGACGGGCCGTCGTGCCCGTCCTAGAGTGGCGGGTGCTCCTGCTCCTGCCGCCTTCCGAGGAAAGTCCGTGCCCGACGACGGCGCTCCCTCGACCTCGCATCGCTCACTTCCCCGTCGCTCACCACGCACCGCAAAGCCGTGCTCCGGGCGCTCGTCGCCGCGAGCAGGCGTCGGGACGCGCTCGACGTGCTGGGTGTGAGCGACGGCTCGCCGACGAGGTGGCGCGCAACGTCCCGCTCGTCTCGGCACCGGCGGCGCCCGCGGCACGGGTCTACAGCGGGGTCCTGTACGCGGCAGCCGCGCTGGCCGACCTGCCGCCTGCTGCTGCGGCGCGGGCCGAGGAGTCGGTGCGGATCGTGTCGGCGCTGTGGGGCGCGGTCTCCCCGCCGACCGCATCCCCGCGTACCGGCTGTCGATGAGCACCAGGCTCCCGCCGCTCGGGGCGCTCGCTCCGACCTGGCGCCCGCACCTCGCCGGGGCTCTCGACGGACGGGCGACCGGCGACGTCGTGGTCGACTGCCGGTCGGCGCCCTACGCGGCCGCGTGGAAGGTGCCCGCGGGAGCCGAGCACGTCGCGGTACGCGTCCTGCGCGAGCTGGACGGCAGGCGCAGCGTCGTCTCGCACAACGCCAAGCACACGCGCGGGATCCTCACGGGCCACCTGCTCACGCGCGCGGAGCCCGTGCACTCGGCCGAGGAGCTGCTCAAGGCCGCGTACGAGCTGGTCGGGACTGCGTTGCTCGACGCGACGCTGCTCCCCGGGCACGCGGGGCGTCGACGCTGGAGCTCGTCGTCTCCTGAGCTCGTCTCACCTCTCGGTGCCGAGCATGCGGTTGCCGTCGTAGATCGTCGGATGGTCGACGACAACCACATGGTCGAGGAACGCCCAGCGCATGCTCGGCGACGTGCCCGTTGCAGGGCCTACGGCTCGCTCGGGCACCCGACCACGGTGAGCTCGGTCGCCCCGTCGGCCCACAGCCGCACGATGCTCACCGAGCCCGGCGGGACGCGGAAGCCCGCCCAGCGGGAGGGTGGGGCATCGATCGCCCGCCCGACGGCGGCGCGCACCTGCACCGCGTGACCCACCACGACCACGGTCCGACCGGTGCCCTGTGCGAGCAGGTCGTGCAGACCGGCCCAGACACGGTCCCCGACGTCGGCCATCGACTCGCCACCAGGAGCGACGTCGGTGCCCGACGTGAGCCAGCGCTCGGGGTGGCCCTCCCAGCGCTCGGCGATCTGGCCGCCGTCAGTCCCTCCCACTCGCCGAAGTGGACCTCGCTGAAGCGCTCGTCGGTCCGGACGTGCAGGCCCAGCCGACGGCTCACCGCTCGGGCCGTCTCCTGGGCGCGGACCATCGGGGACGCGACGATCTCCGAGGGCCTCGGGAGGTCCGTCCAACGGTCCCGGCCGATGCGATGGACCAGGTCCGCCGCCTGCGCTGCCTGCACCCGACCGCGCGCGGTGAGCGACGGGCCGGGGACCGACGACCCGAGTACGCGCCCGCGACCGTGAGCGGCGTCTGGCCGTGACGGACCAGGACGACGGTCAGCGGCTCGGCGCCGTCGAACCGGGCGCGTGCTCCCGAGGGGCGCGAGGGGTGTCGAACGCCGGGTCGATACCTTCGAGACCGTCACCCTCGGCCGGTGGGGTGTCACCGTCCGCGAGTTCCCTGCCCCTCGGCGGTGCGAGCGTCACCGCGGGCGGCCCCATCAGCGGCGTCCGGGTAGTCGCGCGCGATCTCCCCGCCCGTGTCCATCGCCTCGTTGGCCAGCGCGTCCGCCGCCGAGTTCTCCGCGCGGGGCACCCACTCGTACGTCACCTGGGACGGGGCAGCACCTGCGCGGCGACGGCGGCGAGCGGCGCATGTCCTCGTGCTTGATCTTCCAGCGCCCCGACATCTGCTCGACGACGAGCCTGGAGTCCATGCGCACGAGCACTCGCCCCTCGGGGTCGATCTCCCGTACCGCCTCGAGGCCCGCGACGAGACCCGAGTACTCGGCGACGTTGTTCGAGGCGACCCCGATGTAGCGGGCGCGCTCGGCGAGCACGTCCCCGTCCCGGCGTCGCGCACGAGAGCGCCGTACCCGCAGGTCCCGGGTTCCCACGGGACCCGCCGTCGGCCTCGACGATCAACGACCTACCCATGCTGTTCCTCCACGTCCGTCTCGCCTCGTCCAACCGCCTGTTTGCTCGACTGCCTGTCGGCGGGCGATCGCTGGCCCAGGGATGGCCTGACCGACGACCCGCAGCTCATCCCGCGTGCCGGTACCGAGGTGCACCGCCCGGCCACCCCAGTGTTCCTGGTGCGTGTCCTGGCGTCGAACAGAGTCGATGCGGGTGAGGTGGGGCCGTGTCCGGCCCCACCGATCGACCGCCACCCGGACCCGAGGCCGCCATCGACCATTCGGCCAAACACGCGGCCACGGCGAACATGCCGTTGACGTCCCACGACCATGCGGTTGACGTCGCGTACAGCCCGAAACTCGTCGCCAACCGCATGCTCGGCACCGAGCGAGCACCACCGACGACCCCAGCACGCCGAACACGACGTGGCGCGCACACGAACACGACCTTGAGGTCGTCACGTCCGTCATCACGACCGCAACCTTGTGCTCGATACGATCACCGGTCGACAGACGGCGAGACCCGCCCTCGGGGACGGGGTCTCGCCGTGACGCACGGTTCGAGGCTCAGGCGTCGAGTCGCACCAGGATGCGCGAGCACTCCTCGCAGCGCGCGACCTGCTCCGGACCCTTGGCCCTGATCGCTGCGACGTCGGAGGGTTGAGCTCGAGACGGCAACCCTCGCAGCGACGCCCGTTGAGCGCTGCGGCGCCCAGTCCGCCGAGCTGGGCGCGCAGCCGGTCGTAGAGGGCGACCAGGCGGCGTCGAGCCCCTCGGACGCCTTGGCGCGAGCAGCCGTCACGCTCACGACCTCGGCATCGACCTCGGCGAGCTGGGCGTCCCGCTCGACCTCGACCTCACGCTTGGCCGCGACGAGCTCGTCGTTCGCCGAGTCGAGCTTCGCGAGCGCCTCCTCGTGGGCCTCGAGCCGCTCCATGATGCCCAGCTCGACCTCCTCGAGGACCTCCTGGCGGCGGGCGAGCGAGGCGAGCTCACCGACGAGCGCCTGCGCGTCCTTGGCACCGACCTGCCCGCCGTCGAGCCGCGACTGGTCGCGGGTGGCGCGGCTGCGGACCTGCTCCACGTCGCCCTCGGCCTTGGTGAGCTCGCGCTTGAGGTCGCTCACGGCGGTGCGCGAGGCGACGAGCGAGGTGCTGAGGTCCGCGATCTGCGCGTCGAGCTCCGCGATGCGAGCGATCGAGGGCAGCGAGGCGCGCTTGTGCGTGAGCTGCTGCAGGCGGGTGTCGAGTGCCTGGACCTCCAGCAGTCGTCGCTGGTCCTCGGGGTGCAGTGCTCACAGGGTGCGTTCCTTTCGATGCAGTTGTGGGGTGCCTTCGTCAGGCACGGTGCGCGGAGCCGATCCGGGCGGTCCAGGGTCGGTCCGGCGGACGCTCACGCGGGTCTCCACCGTACCCGCATCTGCAAGCCGTTCCGTCAGGTCCGTCGCCGCGTAGCGCAGCCACGGCCACTCGCTGGCGAAGTGCGCGACGTCCACGAGGAACGGTCCGCCCTCGGCGCCACCCTCGAACTCGGCCCGCTCGCGCAGCTCCGAGGCGGGTGGTGGCGCAGGTCCGCCGTGACGTACACGTCGGCGCCCGCGGTGCGGACCGCGTCGAACAGCGAGTCGCCTGAACCGCCGACGACCGCCACGGTGCGCACGGGAGCGTCCAGGTCGCCCGCGACACGGACCCCTGCTCGGTGGCGGGCAGCGCGGCGGCGACCCGCTCGGCGAACGCGCGCAACGTCGTCGGCTCCTCGAGGCGCCCACCCGGCCGATGCCGGACTCCGCGAGGTGCGCGCCGCCGTCGGGCGACGGGGACGACGGGACGAGCGGTGTCCGGTCCACCAGACCGATCGCGTCCGCGAGCGCGTCCGCGACCCGCGCGGCGCGGCGTCCGCGTTGGTGTGCGCGACGTACAGCCCGACCCCGGCCCGCACGAGGCGGTGCACGAGCGAGCCCTTGAACGTCGTCGCCGCGATCGAGTGCACAGGGCGCAGGAACAGGGGTGGTGGGTCACGACCAGGTCGGCTCCCCACTCGATCGCCTCGGCGGCGACGGTCGCGACCGGGTCCACCGCGAAGAGGATCCTGCGGACCTGCTGGTCTGGGTCCCCGTGACGAGCCCGACGGCGTCCCAGCCCTCCGCGGTCGAGGGCGGGTAGAGCGCTTCGAGGGTCCGGACGACGTCGGCGAGCGTGGGGTGTGCGGTCACGTGCACCAGGCTATCCGGCGTGCACCGCGACGTGGGGTGCCGAACGGTGCACGGCACGGCTCCATCCCGCGACACCCCTCTCCCGCGACCTACCGTGAAGGGATGGGCCAGCACTACGTGCGTTCCTCGCCGACCGGTCCCCTGGCGGCCGCGGTCGGCTCGATGCTGGGCTACGAGATCACCGACGACGCGCCCTCGGTCCACCGCGGGCTGCCCTCCCCGTGGCTGACCCTCGTCATCAGCCTCGACGGACCGGTCCCCACCGCGACCGCTCCTGACCAGGACGCGCCGCTACACCGCTACGAGTCTCTCGTCGGCGGTCTGCACACCACACCCGCCTACATCCACCAGCCCGCGCACCAGGCGGGGTCCAGCTCGCGCTCGACCCGCTCGCCGCCCGGGCGCTGCTCGGTGTGCCCGCTGGGGAGCTCGGGATCGTCACGGACGCCGACGACGTGCTCGGGCGGGCCTCGCGCGACCTGCGCGAGCGGATCGGCGAGACCTCGTCGTGGGCCGGGCGCCTCGCGCTGGTCGAGGACGCGCTGCGACGCACGGTCGCCTCCCGCGGCCCGACTCCGCGCCCGGTCAGGGCGGAGGTCGCCGAGGCCTGGCGGTTCGTGCTGCGCACCGGCGGACAGGTCACGGTGCCTGACGTCGCGGCGCACGTCTGGCTCAGCCCGCGCCAGCTCACGTCGCTCTTCACGGCCGAGCTCGGCCTGAGCCCAGGAGCGGCCAGCCGCCTCACCCGGTTCGACGCAGCCCGGGACGCGGTCCGCGCGAGGTTCCTGACGCCGTCGGGCCGAACCTCGCGGCGATCGCCGCGCGCACCGGATTCGCCGACCACTCCCACCTGGTGCGCGACTTCCACGCGTTCGCCGGTGTGAGTCCCACAGCGTGGCTCGCCGAGGAGCGCGCAAACATCCAGCCGGGGCGGCGCCCCGCGCGCAGGATGAGGGCATGGACACCCTCAGAGCACCTCAGGCACAGGTCTGGCCCGCACTCCAGGCGCACGACGCGCCCGGGCTGATCGACTTCCTCGTCGACGTCGTGGGCTTCACGCGCAACACCGTCATAGCGGAGGACGGCGGGCGGGTCGCGCACGCCCAGCTCGACTGCCGCCCGGCGGCGGGATCATGCTCGGTTCCTTCAAGCCGGACGGCGAGTGGTCGCGTCAGCCCGGCACGTTCGGCGGGTACGTGGTCGCCGGGGAGCCCGGCAGCGGCGTCGGGATCGACGAGATCACCGACCGGATCACCCGCTCGAGGGCGACGATCGTCACGGCGCTGCGGGAGACCGACTACGGCAGCCGGGAGCTGGTCCTCGCCGACTCCGAGGGCAACCTCTGGTCGATCGGGACGTACCCGGGCGAGCCACGGCAGAGCAACTGAGCGGTCGGTCGGCGCCTGCGTGCGCACAGCGCGCGTCACTTGGCCTTCGAGTAGTCGTCGACGATCGCGACCGTGAGCGGGAAGTCGACCGGAAGTCGCCGAAGAGCAGCCTCCCGGCCTCCGAGCCGGCGGCCCGGATCTCGTCGGCGACCTGCTCGGCGAGCTCGGCGGGGCGTGCACGATGATCTCGTCGTGCAGGAAGAAGACCATGTGCGGGCGGTCGGTGAACGGCGCCGGTGCCCGCCCGGGCGTTGCGGCTTGCGGCATGGCGTCGAGCCGACCGCGCAACGAGGCCATCCAGCACAGCGCCCACTCCGCCGCGGTCCCCTGGACCACGAAGTTCCGGTGAACCGGCCCCACGCGCGCGTCTGGCTGCGGGCCGGGACTGGGCGTCGCTCGACGCGGACTCGTCGTACGCGCTGCCCTGCGTCTCATCCCAGCCGGAGCCGGGCGGGGCGAGCTCCTGCCCAGACGCGTGGTGACGATCTCCCGCGCTCCCCGCCCGCGCTGCCTGCTCGACCAGCTCGAGGGCCTGGGGAACGCCTTGGCCAGACGCGGCAGCATGCGCCCGCTCTCGCCCGTGGTGCCGCCGTACATCGCACCGAGCATCCCGATCTTCGCCTGGGCCGGGTCTCGACCGCGCCCGTGTCGACGATGCCCTGATACATGTCGCCCCGCGACCGGCCTCGGCCATCACGAGGTCGCCGGACAGGCCCGCGAGCACCCGGGGCTCGAGCTGCGCGGCGTCGGCGACGACGAGCTTCCACCCGGGTCGGCGACCACGGCAGCGCGGACCTGGTGCGGCAGCTGGAGCGCTCCCCGCCGTTGGCGGCCCAGCGCCCGGTGACGACTCCCCGACGACGTACTCGGGCCGGAAGCGCCCGCCGCGCACCCACGTGTCGAGCCAGTTCCAGCCGTTGGCCGTGAGGAGCGGCTGAGCTTCTTGTACTCGAGCAGCGGCGCCACGACCGGGTGGTCCACGCGCTCCAGGTCCCACTTGCGTGTCGACTTCACGCCGACCCTGCGTACCCAGGGCCTTGAGAAGCTCGGGGCGGAGTCGGGGTTGAGGACGGCGCGTCGAGCGCCGTGCGCACCTGCTCGACGAGGGCCTCGAGGCGTGCGGGCCGTACCCGAGCGGCGGGCGCGAACCCAGGACACCCGTGAGCATCGCGTCGTGCAGGTCCTCGCGCCACGGCAGGCGGCGTGGCTCATCTCCGCGGCGACGAGCGCCCCGGCGGACTCGGCCGCGAGCAGCAGGCGCAGCCTCCCGCGCCCGACGACGTCGCGACGGCCTCAAGCTGTCGGCGCAGCTCACCGACCGGGTCAGGAGGGAGACGGCGCGCTGCTCGCCGAGGTCGAAGAGCGCGTCGGGGCGCTCGAGCCCGGGACGGGGCGGTCGGCACCGGATGCATCTCGTCCCACGCGTCGTGGGAGCCTGCGCGAAGGCCGTCGTCGCCGTGAGGGTCGAGCGCCGAAGGATCGCCCGGGACAGGCGTAGGTCGTGCGCCCGCTCGAGGCGGACACCCGCCGAGAGCGCCGCGGGTACCAGAGGTTGGTGTCCTCCCAGACCCAGCGGGTTGCCGTGGCCCCGCGGCGGCCGAGCCGGTCGCCGGCGCCCCGGCCACCGCGGGCCAGCGGGCGGCACGGCGCACCGCGCCGTGAGGCGTGCCCTGCGGGTCGAGGTCCTGGACGTCGACGAGGCCCGGGTCGGCGGGCGACGAGCGGAGCAGGACCGAGTACACGGCTCAGAGTCTGCCCGGTGGGTCTGACAAGCCCGGCCCCGCGTGCCGCGTCACCGCTCGGTCAGCGCCATCGCCCGTCCCAGCACGAACCTCGCCCGGAGGACGGTCGCGGTCGTGGTGCCGACGAGCAGGTCGTCGATCGTGCGTTCGACCGTCGCCATCCCGAGGTCCCCGGCGAGCCGTCGACGCTCGGTCACGACCTGGCGCTGGTGCTCGGTCAGCCTCCTGCGCCCTGTCGCACCGAGCGACTCCAGCACCTCGATCACCGGCTCACACACCCGCAGCACGGGGCCGCGGGCGACCGGCTCGGCGACCTGTACCGTCGACGCCCGGCGCAGTGCCGCGATCCGCGCCGTGAGTCGCCGCAGCGCCGTCCAGCCGGGCGCGGTGCGGTACACGGAGGACATCGAGGGCGAGTAGAGCACGACTCCGCCCTTCTCGTCGCGCAGGAAGATCCCCACGGGCTCGGACTCGGACGAGTCTGCGTCCCGCTCGACCAGCACCGCGATCACCGGACGGCGCGAGGCGACGACCGAGAGCAGCGCATCGACGCTGCGCTCCTGGTCGACCGCGACCCGCACCAGGTGCGTGACGCCGTCGGCGGCCGTGACCGGCCAGGTCACCTCTCGGCGGACCTCGTCGACGCCGACGGCCCCGTCTCGCGCACCATGAGCAGGCGGACACGCCGCGGCGCTCGACCGAAACCGACGGTCCCCGCCGTCGCCGTTCCCTGCAGCCGGTCGGCGATCTCGCGGAGCTCGTCGACGTCGAACGCCCCGCCCGGCGCGACGCCGGTGCGCGAGGTGACGCTCAACGTCCCGTCGGGACGCAGCTCGGGGCGACGAGGTCGAACGGTCCCGCGCAGACCGCAGCGACCGACGTCCGCCACAGCAGCGGCAGGTGCACGTCCCGCCGGAACGTGGGGTCGGCGCCGGAGGGCCTCGCGGCCGTCGCGGTACGCACCGTGCCGTGCACCGCGTCCCACGCTGTGAGCGTCATGCCCTGGAGCCGCTGGGCGACTGCCACCAACGCACCCCGAGGGGCACGAGCCGCCGGGGAGGTCGTCGTCAGGCCCCGTGCTCGTTGCTGCGCGACGAGGCGCGCCCAGGAGCGCCGGCAGCGCCTCGACCGGCGCGTCCCGCAGCGCGGCCGCGAGCGCCCACGCCTCGGCGAGAGCGCCGAGCGCGTCGGCCTCGGTCACGTCGTCGTCCCGCGCAGCGATCCCTCGACGAGTCCGGCGGCGACGAGCAGGAGGCGCTGGAGCAGGAGCAGGCCCACGAGCCGGGAGCGCCCGGCGGCGCCGCGCAGGGCGTCGGCCGCGTCGGTGCCGAGGTGGGACAGCCCGGCGTCGACGATCTGCCCGACGGCGGCGCTCGCCTCCTCGAGCCCCGCCCGCTGGGCCGTGGTCAGCTCGCCCGACCTCTCGGTCTCGACCTCGTGCGGCCACGACCACGGCCTGCCGTGCTGGGCGAAGGCCCGGACGACGGCCTCGAGCCGTGCTGCCGCCTGTTCGGCGGTGGAGCAGGTCCCCGCGACGACGGTCCCGGCGAAGCCCGCGTGGGCGACGAACACGACCTCGGTCGTCTCGTGCCCGGTCGGCGCCGCGCCGTGGCCGGGGCCCGCACCCGTCACCGGGCCGGGGTGGCCGTGGAGCCGGTACCGACCGACCAGGCGATCGTGAGCCGGGCGCCGTCGACCGTGAGGTGGCAGGCCTCCTCGGATCGGGTGCCGTCGCCCGCGAGCGCAGGCAGGAGCCCGGCCGGCAGCCGCTCGACGACCCGGCGCACGGCCGCCTGCCTGCGGCTCGGCACACCGCGGCGGGGTCGAGACCGAGGAGCTCGCCCAGGGGTCGGGGGCGACGGCGACGGGCAGGTCGCCGGGTGAGGCGCCCTCGGCGGCGGTCGCAGAGCGCGGCAGGGCGCTCGTGCCGCTCGTGGCGTGATCGCGTGCCCACAGGCATGCGGCCACGACGTGCTGGCACACTCCCGCCGTCGGGCAGGAGCACGACGCCGCGACCGGACCCTTCGCACCGAGCCGCACGACCGCAGTCCCGCAGGTGACCTCGACCTCGTGTGCGGACTCCGACGCGAGCGACACCTCGCCCGCCGCGAGATCTTTGCGGGCACGGCGCAGCAGGCGGCGTTGGCGAGCGCGGCGAGAGCGGCGTCGTCGTACCCCGCGTAGACGGCCCACCCGGCGGGCGTCATACGAGGACCTCCCGAGCCACTCGGCGAAGCGTTCCGGGTGAGCGCGGCGACGTGCATGCCGCACTCGGCGAGGCGGCGGGCCGTCCCCTGGTCGTAGACGGGCTCGGCGGCCTCGTCGAGCGCGGCAAGACCGAGCAGCCGAACGCCGGACTCGGCGAGCCGCCGGACCGACGCGAGGAGCTGGGCGACCGAACCACCCTCCTCGAAGTCGCTCACGAGCACCACGACCGTGCGGCTCGGGTGGGTGACCTGCTGCTCGGCGTAGCGCATGGCCCGGGCGATGTCGGTGCCCCGCCGAGCTGGGCGGTGAGGAGCACGGCGACCGGGTCGTGCGCGAGGTGCGTCAGGTCGACGACGTTCGTGTCGAAGACCGCGAGCCGCACCGAGATCCCCGGCAACCCCGACATGATCCCCGCGCAGACCGCGCTGTAGAGCAGGGAGGCCGCCATGGAGCCCGACTGGTCGACGAGCAGCACGACCTCCCACGTCAGGGTCCGACGCGCCCGGGACACGAAGCGCACGTCCTGGACGATCAGCCGCCCGGTCTCCGGGTCGTAGCGCGAGAGGTTCGCCTGCAGCGTCCTCCTGCCGTCGAAGTTCTGGCTGACCCTCTGCATCGACCGTCGCGAACGGTCCTTGCGGCCGCTCAGCGCGGTCGCGAACCGGGGCGCAGCCGCCGCACGATGTCCTCCACGACACGGGCGATCACGGAACGCAGGCGGCTGCCGCGCGGTCGTCGAGCCTGCCGCGCACCTGGAGCAGCGCGGTGGCGAGCTCCCGGCTGGGTTCCAGGGCCTCGGCCGCCTCGGGGTCGGCGAGCAGGTCGGTGAGGTGGTAGCGGCTCACGGCGTCGACCTGCATGCGCTCGAACGTCTCGCGCGGAAAGAGCGTTCGGGCCTGGCCGAGCCAGTCGAGCGCCTTGAGCGCCGACGGGTCGAGGCTGCCGCCGCCCTGCCTGCCCAGGCGGTGGCCGCGCTCGACGTACTCGCGGTCGTAGAGGTACTGCAGCGCGCGCTCGATCCCGGCGTCGCCGATTCCCTGCTGGAGGTCCTGGGCGGCGTAGCGGCCGAGGACCAGGCGCCAGCGGCGAGCGGCCTCGGGGTCGGTGTGCGGCCCGGACTGCGGGCCTGCGAGCGGAGCGGTCACGGGTGGTTCTCCTCAGGGGCGAGCGGTGCGTTCCGGGTGCGGCGCCTGCCCAGGCACCCAGTCCGTCGCGGGCGAGCATCGCGGCGAGGTCGCGCTCCAGGGCGAGCCCGGCGTGGAGGTCCTGCTCAGTCGGCGTGAGACGGACGTCGATCCGCTCGGCTCGCACGCCCGTGCGCTCGGCGACCTGCTGCGCGAGGCGATGGGTCTCGACGGGCTTGAGCCACGTGAACGCGCGGCGCAGGTCGGGCAGGACGGCGAGGAACGCCTCGTCGCCGAGGTCGCGCAGACCTGTGTGCACCGCGTCGAAGAGCTCGGGGTGTGCAGCAGGAGGTCGGGCGCGACGCGCAGGAGTCCCCGAGGAAGCGGACCGCAGCGACGGGGTCGGCTCCGGGGCTGAGCTGGGCGCGGACCTCCGCGACCAGGACGTCGTCCTCGAGCGCATCGTCGACGCCCGCGAGCGCCACGAGCGCGCCGCGGACCCCGGGGCCGTGCCGCGGTCGCCCCGGAGGCGGGCCAGCTCGCGACGGACGGGGCCGTGCCGACCTGCCGGCTGCCCGTCGGCGTGCCGACCGAACCGCCCGCGGTCACGGCACGGTCGGCCTCGCGCAGGAGGTCTCGCAACGAGATGAGCGTCCCGACGGCGGCGGTCTCGGCGTCGGCGGCCACGGCGCCGAGCCCGGGCACCAGGTAGGCGGCGGTCGCCAGGCCGTGGTCGACGAGCTCCAAGAGCTCGGTGGCGTGCTGCTCGAGCCCGAGCTCGGCGCGCGAGTCCCACAGGTCGACGAGTCGGTGGAGCCCGCCCACGACGGACTCGAGGGACGGGTCGACGTCGAGCGTCCCGCGAAGGAGCGCGACCAGGCGGTCGAGGTGGTCGGAGAGCCCGAGGACGACGGCCTGCGCCACGAGGCGCGCGACGCCGAGCGCCGAGCGCCCGTCGCCGCGAGCTCGTGCTCGAGGCGACGGAGACGGTGCACCGCCACGGCCTCCAGGCTCGCCCGTGGTGCGAGAGCTCGACGAGGGACGCCTCGACGAGCGGCGTCCAGGCGTACTCCCACTCCTCGATGAGCAGCCCGAGACCGCGTCCCGCGACGTGGTCGGGGCCCGAGACCCGGTGCGCGAAGCCGCTCCCGACGAACTCCATGAGGGCGAGGAACGCGCGGCGTTCCCGGTGCCGTGGCGTGCGCCGGGCGTCGAGCCGGGTGCGGCGCGGCGACGAGTCGGTCACGACGAGGCGCAGCGCCTCGGCCCGTGCCCGTGCGCGCTGCACGAGCGGGGCGAGGCGACGCCCGGCGGGACGTCACCGAGGGCGCGCCCTCCGAACACCTCCGCGACCGCCTGACCGAGTGGCGGCCGATGCCGAGGTCGAGCCCGCCGTCGTCCTTGACGAAGCACGAGGTGAGGGCGTCGAGGAGGTCGGTGCGGCCCGGCCAGGGACGTTCGCGGAGGTCCGCGAGGCGGGTGGCCTGCTCGGCGGCCGACGCCACCTCGGCGAAGCTCACCTGCGCGCCGCGCGACGTCGCTGCCGCGGCGACGTCGACGAGCAGTGCCGTGCCGAGCTGCCCCGGACCCGCAGGGTCCCGGTGGGCCGCCCAGAGCCGCTCGTAGTACCCCGGCGAGGGCATACCGGCGCCGTACCCTCGCAGACCGTCGAGGCGCTCGTGGTCGTAGCGGATCAGCCAGGCCTCCGCGGACGCAGGCGGCCCATAGCCCACCGGCGGGCGGCGGCTCACCACGGCCTCCCTCGGGGCCGTGGTGAGCGCCTCGACCAGCGCGAGGGTGTGGAAGGCGCCCGTCACGACGACCACGGGCCCCTCGACGCGAGCTCGGTGCTCGGCGACCCGCGCCGACATGAGTGCCTCCCGTGCGAGCGACCCGTCGGCGTCGAGCACCTCCTCCTCGTAGTCGAGCCGCGCGAGCCCGGCCCACGCGAAGACGTCGTCGAAGAGCTCGCGCCAGTCGGTCAGCCGATCCAGGGTGCGCGCCTCGAAGAGGTGGTCCCACACCTCGTCGTGGTCGCGACAGCCCAGCCGGTCGGCGATCGCCGCGACGGTCCGCGAGTGCGCGAGGTTGCGCTCGGACTGCAAGGTCCGGGCGAACGAGTCGACCGCCGCTCCTCGGCGTCGGGCCCGTCCTGCTCCGTCGCACTCACCGCACGCTCGCGGGCCACCCAGGAGCGGTCGATGAACGCGACCTCGGCACCGAGCCGCGCGCCCGCGCGGAGCGCGACCCACTCGGGCGAGAACTCGGCGAGCGGGTAGAAGCCCGCCCCGCGCCGTCGGCGCCCAGGCTCAGGACCGCGACCGGTGGCCGCGTGCGCGGGTCGAGCAGCGCGGGCAGGAGCCGCCCATACTCCTCCGGTCCCTCGATGAGCACGACCGCTGGACGCACCTCCTCGATCAGCGCCTCCACCGCGAGCGCGCAGGCCGGGCTGTGGTGGCGGACCGGCGCGAGGAAGATCCCGTCGGCACGCAGCCGCTCCACGGCCCTGGCAGCGGTCCGCATCCGCTCGGGTGCGCGCCCCATGCCGTCCGGAGCGGGTCTGCGCTACTGCCACAGGGACTCCGCCGCGGAGAAGAAGGACTTCCAGCGCGGATCCCGACGGGCCCGCTCACGGACCACGTTGTCCACGTAGTGCCGCAGCCGCCGAGCGTCCTCCTCGTCGCCCTTCGAGGCCACGCCGGCGAGCTGGCGCGCGACCTCGGCGGCGTCACGGTGCCGTCACCGAGATACCGGGCCTCGAGCGAGGCCGCGACCGCGACGTTGACGGCCTCGGCCGTCGACATGACGGTCTCGGGACGCTTGACGGGCGCGCCGTTGCTCGTGGCACCGGTCCGCAGGTCCTGGAAGGCCGTGACGAGGACGTCCAGGACGTCGCGGCTGAGCGGCGGCCGGTCCGCGGGCGCCCCGAGCTCGGCCGTGAGCTGCGCTTCGATGAGGTCGATCTCGAACTGGCGGTCGGTCAGAGGCTTGATGGTCTCGAAGTTGAACCGGCGCTTGAGGGCCGCCGACATCTCGTGGACGCCTCGGTCCTTGAGGTTCGCGGTCGCGAGCACGTTGAAACCCGGCCGGGCCGAGACCCTCGCCTCGCTGCCGAGCTCGGGGATCATGAGCTGCTTCTCCGAGAGGATCGAGACCAGGGTGTCCTGGATCTCGGGGCACAGCGCGTGATCTCCTCGAACCGGACGATCTTTCCGGCACTCATGGCCTGCTGGACCGCCGACGGGACGAGCGAGCGTTCGCTCGGCCCCTCGGCGATGAGCAGCGCGTAGTTCCACGAGTAGCGGATGTGGTCCTCGGTCGTGCCTGCCGTGCCCTGGACCGTGAGGTTCGAGGTCCCGCTGATCGCTGCGGCGAGCAGCTCGGAGAGCATCGACTTCGCCGTGCCGGGCTCGCCCACGAGCATGAGCCCCTGCCGCCCGAGCAGCGAGACGACAGCCCGGTCCACGAGCGGGTCGTCGCCGTAGAACTTCCGGTGCACCCCGAGCTCGGCGTCGCCGACGACGAAGGCCCGCACGGCCCGCGGGCTGAGCCGCCACCCGGGTGGCAGCTCGGAACCCTTGGCGCGATCCGCGGCCTCGAGGGCCACGAGCTCGGACGCGAAGCGCACCTCGGCAGGCGGGCGGATCTCGTGGACGGGCTCACGATCCAGCCCTGCGGCCCGCCATCGGTGATTGCAGTGGTCACCATGCGCTCTTCTTCTCCCAGTCGGCGTCGTAGCTGCCACCGGAAGCGACGGTGAGGTAGTCACGGTAGGTCTCGGCGACCAGGACGGGCGGCAGCTCTGCGAGGCGCACCTCGGCGCTCTGCCCGTACGCGCGGGTCGTGCGCCGGAAGACGAGCTGGGTGATCGCCGCAGGAATGTTCTCCTCGGGCAGGAACGCACCGGTGAACTCGAGGACCGCGGTGATCCCGACGCTCGGGTAGGCCTTCTCGTAGCCCGAGAACCACCCGCCGTCCTCCGCCTGGCTGCGCGAGTACCCGAGCTTGGTCGCCCGACCGCGCACCGTGAAGCTGTCCGTGAGCCACCCCGGCGGTCGCTGATCGAGGTCGCCTTCTCATCGGTGACGGGCACGGTGACCTCGAGCTGGTCGAACAGCGGCGTGATCTCGTAGTCGGCGAGGTGCTCGCGCCAGCGACCGGCGTCGTCCGTGCCGAGCAGCACGCCGTGCGCGACGGAGACTGTGGCACCCTTCGCGAGGGTCACGTCCTCGTCGTCGGCGCCGATCAATGCTGCCCCGTCGCCCGGGCGGAAGGCCCGCTGGCCCGGGCCGGGATTCTCGAGCCACACGAGCCCGGCCGCGAGCCGCGACAAGATCGGGTGACCGGCCACGAACTCCTGCCAGTCGGCCGCGGGCCACTCGCGGCCCGTGCACATGGCCTCGAACAGACGCTGGGTCTGGTGCGCGACGACAGCCTTGAGCTCCTTGCGGCTCGCGCTGAGCTGCGACCTGGCCGCCTTGACCTGCTCGGGGTCGTCATCCACGCGCGCCGCGGGCAGCGCCTTGACGACCTTCCCGCGTCGTTGGTGAGCTCGAGCGTGAACGTGGGGTGATGCGACCCGTGTACTCGCGTGCGCCCAGGCTCAGGTGCAGGATCCCGTCGTCCTCGAAGCCCGCCGTCTGCACCGTGCGGTCGGCGAGCTGCTCGGCCGTCCAGCCCCGGCGTTCGGACAGGTCCTCCACGAGCGCCTGGGCCGTCGCCTGGACGGTGGCCTGACGGTGGCGCCGCGCGATCGACAGCAGCAGCTGGACGGCCGCCGGGTCGCCGTTGGCCGCGAGCGCCCGGACGAGCGCCTCGGTCTGGGCGCGGCGCGTGATGTGGGCCTTGAGGTACTGCTGAGCGGCACGGGACAGGTCCGTTCCCGGCATGGCGACCGTCAGCGCGAGCAGCCCTTGTCGCTGATGGCCGAGCCGAGGTAGTTCCTCTGGTGCTCACGGAACGCGTCCTGATGGTGCTGGTCGACCGTCTTCGCGGCTGCCGCCTCGTAGTACTGGGGTGCTGCTTGTACCAGCGCTGGTACCGGTCGTACCGCTGCTGCGCCTCGGCGTCGGCGTAGGTCCGGCTCTCCTCGGCCGTTGGGCCCTTGGTGTCCTGACCGATCCACGACTCGAGCACGAACCGACCCAGCGCCGCCCGGCTCTGGGCGTCGAGCAGCGACACGTAGCGGGAGATCAGGCCGAGTCCGCTCGGGTCCTTGAGCTTGACCGCGAGCACGACCCACCATCTCGCGACGTCCACCGGCACGGGTGACCCGTCCGCCGCCCACCGCAGCGCGGGCAGACCGTCCGCGGGGAACCAGGCGATGCTGACCGGTGCCTTGCCCCGGAGCCCCTTGGTGGCCTCGACGAGCAGGGGCTCGGGGGCGACGTCGGTGCTGATGTCGTCGCCCAGCGCCTCGAGTGCGCTGAGCATCGCCGCCCGGGCCACCTCGCGGCGTTCCTTGGTCAGTGCTGCGCGCAGCGCTGGGATCGCGGCCGGATCGCCCAGCCGCTGCAACCAGGCTGCGGCGGTGACGCGGATCTCGGCCTTGCCGTCGCGCAACCCTGCTCGGCCAGACCGTGGGCGCCTGCATGCGACTCGAGCACCTGCTGCGCGGCGACGCGGTGCGTCTTGCCCTCCCCGAGTGCGAGCTCGGCGAGGCGCGGGAGGTAGCGGGTGGGGATCGTGGGGAAGCGGCGAGGATCGACAGGGCGATCTGCAGCCGGTCGGAACGGCTCTGGCTGCTGACCGTGCTCGCCGGCCGCATCCCCAGATACGTCTCCAACGCGCTCGGGTGCTCGGCGTAGTAGGGCCACAGGTGCTCGGGCGCGAACGTCCCGCGCGCGAACCAGGAGTCGAACACGAGCTCGGCGATCGCCGTCTCGGCGTCCTGGCCCCCGCCCGTTCCACACCGTCAGCGAGGATCCGGAGGTCGACAGCGAGGTCGGTGGTGGCGTTGAGCCCGTACCAGGGGTAGCTCTGTCGACCGCTACCGCGCGAGCGCGCGAATCGCATGTCGTGCAGCATGGTCAGGCCCTCGAGGCGGTTGCGGATCGCCGTCGTCTGGAGCGCGACGAGCGCCTTGTGCGGGGCAACTTGGTCAGGGCGCCGGAGAGGTACTGCGCGACCTGACGGAGGTGGTCGTCGGTGATGGCCGACAGGTCCTTGACCGTGTCCCGGCGCGCGAGAGCCGCCAGCCCTGAGCGTCTGCCTTGGGCAGGGACTCGAGGTCCTCGAGCTCCTTGCGGGCCGCGGTCAGGCGACGGTCGACCGCGTCGCGCGCCGAGCGCACGAACGGCCCACCGAGTTCGACGTCGGGCAGGGGGTGAAGGGCGGGAGGTCGAGGGGTTCGTCGACGACCACGGTCTCGACGTCGAGGGCCGTGGCCCGCTCGAGCGCGTTCGACAGCAGCGTCCCCGTGCCCCGCGGCCGTCGGCCGTGTGCGCTCGCCGCAGGGCGTCGACGCCGCCCTCGACGCCCACGAGGTGAGTCACGATGCCGGCGAGGCGGCTCGCGGGCATCGTGGTGAGCAGCGGCTCGAGAAGTTCGACCTGGCGCGCGGCGGGCAGCGCCGCCAGGTTGCCTGCGGCCTCCTCGCGCACCGACTTCGCACTGTCCGTCGCGAGCTGGGCGACGATCCCGACGAACGCGTCACGCGCCGAGGGCTGGGCGCGCAGGAACCGGAGGAGCTCGACCTTGCCGGTCGCGCGCAGCAGCGGCGCGACCGCGACGACCTCGGCGTGATGGGCGACCAGGTACTCCTCGACACCGGTCTGCGCCGCGAACACCGCGAGGGGTCGCCGTAGTAGTCGGCCGTGGCGGGCGGTCGAAGATCGCCGCCACGACGGCGGCCGGATGTTCCCTCGGCGACGCCGCCGTCACGCAGGATCGCGACCAGGAGCTCGGAGGTCCAGGCGCTGCGGATGACCGGCTTGCCACCCTTGCTCCCGGTGCGGCGGTCGCCGCACGTCTTGGCGACGTCGGTCAGCAGGGCCGCGAACCAGGCGGGAAGCCGGTCCGAGGCGCGCGAGACGTCGGGCGAGACCGCTGCGAAGAGCCGTCCGAGACGGACGAGCTCGTCGACCGCGACGGGGTCGGTGAGCGTGTAGAGGTTGTTGCGGGCCGCCGCGCTCTTGTCGGCGTCCCACCCGGGATGCGCTCCTTGATGGCCTGGGCCTGCGCCGTG
This sequence comes from Oerskovia sp. M15, assembly GCA_038070415.1. Lineage (GTDB taxonomy): Bacteria > Actinomycetota > Actinomycetes > Actinomycetales > Cellulomonadaceae > Oerskovia. Next base: position 3,451,843 of record JAMYWF010000001.1, on the reverse strand, counting down.
CTCACGTACGACCACACGCCGAGCGTCGCGGGCCGGTTCAGCAGGCGGTCCAGCGAGTCGTCGCCACGCTGCGCGAGCTCCGTGACGATCTCCGGTCCCGCACCCGTGTGGACGTAGGCGACGGCGCGGGCCGCAAGACCATCGGCATCCGCGTCCAGGATCCTCAGTCCGTCGACCAGCGGACCCGACGGCTTGCCCTGCCGCGCCTCGCCGACCTCGAGCGGCAAACCGCCGCCCTCGCCCTGATCTCCCTGGAGCCAACCCTTGATCTTCTCGAACACGCGTCCCACCGTCTCGTCCGGGCCGCCGGAACGGGTCCGGGGCCGCCGCGCTCCGTCGGCGCGGCGTCGGTCGTCACAGTAGGAGAAGCCACCGACACGCACCGTTGCTGTCAGTGGAGACCGGTCGCAGCAGCCGGTTCGGCCGGAGTCCCAGGCCGTCGGGCACCCGTCGGCGTCACGCTCGCTGCTCGGCCGCGGGAGCTCCCGCGGCACGCCCGGCGATCAGGTTCTCGGTGAAGGTCGCGATGTCGCTCGTGAGCGACGGGTGGGCACGTGCGTCCGGGATCTCGGACCCCACCGCGTCGAGCACCTTCGACAGGGTGTCGTCGACGATCTCCGCAGCATCCGCGACCCCCACCGGTGGCCCTCGGCGACGAGGTGTGCGCGCGTCAGCTCCCGGTGCCGGTACTCATGGTCGACGGCCAGACCCATCTCGCCGTCGTTCGGTTGGTGCGCCTGAGGCACGACGTCGTAGGCGGGTGCGAGGTCCATCGAACCGTCGGGCAGATGGAGTAGCGAGAGGTTCTTGGTGTGCAGGTCGAGGTTTCCCACGGCCACAGAGACGACGACGTACCGCAGCAGGCGAACGGTCGACGCCCTGTCGCCCAGCGACGTGAGGACGCCTGCCACTCGTTCGAGGCTGACGCGACCGCCGTAGCGCTGGTACTTCTGGATACCGACGGCACCGAGCACCTGACTGAAGTCCTCCTGGTGGAGGCGCCCATCGGGAGCGTCCACGGAACGGTCGTAGCGTTCCACGACGAGCGCAGGTACGCCGTCGAAGGCGCCGAGCCACGTCGCGTACTCAAGGAGCCCGACGTCTCGCGCGACGCGCGCCCCGTACTCCTCGTCGTAGATGGTCGTCGGGTGCTCTCGCGCCTCGGGCTTGAGGATGTGCGTCGACGGGTACCCGTCGATCGCCCGAGCCCACCCGTCGGCAGTGCGGACGAGCACAATCTTGTCCTGCACGCCGGCGAGAGACGACTTGCCCCGACAGGCTTGTTGCCCAGCGGGTTGTCGCCCACGTGCACGAGGAGTCCTGCCACGTCTGACGAGGAAAGTGGTTCGATCGCGGGCTGCCTCGGCTCCCCGGGCACGTCAGGATCCCAGATCTGCAGCGCCCCTGCGATGTCGCGGCCGTAGGCGCGGAGCATGCCGATCACGTCCTGCTCCTGAAGGCCCACCTCGTGCGCCATGCGCGTGAGCATGTTGCCTTCAGGGAGCAGCTCGTGGAAGAAGGCCTGCCGACGCTCCTTGCGAGCACGCGTCGCCACGACGGTCAGTGGGATCGCGACCGAGAGGATCGGACTGTCGAGGCCGTAGCGTCGGACTGCCTCTGGCTCGGGGACGAGGTCGAACGTGCGCCACGTCCCCTTCAGGGTTCCCACGCGCTGGCCGTAGAGCTCGACGACGAGGTCACCCATGGCCGTCGGCCCTCTCGGTCGGTGGCGTGATGGTCGCCGTGAGCTCGGTGCCCGTCTCACGCATCATGGCGAACACCCGCTCCATGAAGATGGTCGGCTTGCCGGACTCGAGCTCCCAGATGTAGCGCTGCGTGGTGCCGAGCCTCTCCGCGAGCTCGCGCTGGCTCAGGCCGCTGATGAGGCGTGCCTGCTGAAGGATGCGTCCCAGGGACTCGGGGCTCGTCACTTTGCCTGCGTACATGCCGACCTCCTGAGGTGACGACGATTCTGTAGTCAACGTAGACGACTACGTTTTCGTAGTCAACGCCAACGACTACATTTTCGTAGTCACGAGGCGGTGCCCTCAGGGCCGCCAGGCGTTCTGAACATCTCCGTCGCGCGGCCACGCCTCATGCTGGTCCAGGACTGCGAAGCGCAGGACGACGCGTCAGGCAGTGGCAAGGGGCTGCGACAGCTCGGCCTGGACCTCGCGGATGGTCGTGGCGAGCATTCCCGACGCCAGCAACCCCGCACCCAGTGGTCCGGAGGCGTCCTCACCGAGCGAGGGAAGGCACACGAGAGCGGCGCGGACGTCCACCGTCATGTGCGCCAGCTGCCAGTGGACCTCCTCACGACGGGCGGCTTCCTGGTCGGTCGCGGCGAGGGCAGCAGCCTTCGCCGCATAGGCAGCCGCTCCGAGAGCGTGCGCGCCCATGTGCGCGACGCCCGAGGCTTGGCCGCCGCGCGGGCGGCGGCGACGGCGGCGGAGTCCTCGCTGACTGCGCCGCACGGCCGGCGACGAACCGGCGGCGGATCTCCCCGGCGGCGTCGAGCTCACCACGACCGAACTCCGGGCACGCTCGACCCCGTCTCGCACACGGTCGTCGTCCGGAGCCTCGGCCTCGAAAGGTGAAGCACCCGCTCCGCGCAGTCCGCGGCCCACAGCGCGACCAGACGACGATCGGCCTCGCTGAGAGTCTGCCGAGATGCCATGCGGCAACTCTCGCACAGGCACGGCAGGCCTCGTCGGCAGGACGTCGTTCCCGTGACAGGAGTCCGATCATGTCTTCGGTGGTGGACCTGCCGTCGACAGGACGCGCAGGATCTGGTCGAGGCTGTCGCGCGGCAGGTGTGGCGAGTCGGATCCGGATCTGCTCGTGCGAACCTTACGAGACGCTCAAGATCACTCGGCAAGCAACGGATGCATGCCTAGTGGCTCAGCTCTTGTTCTCGCGGTTCCTGGCCCTCACGGCGAGGAGCGCGCAGCCGATGACGGCGACACCACCGAGGACCGTGGGCCAGCCGATGTACTCATGCAGGAACAGCCCTGCCCAGCAGATGCTCATCACCGGTTGCGTGAGCTGCACCTGGCTCACCCGCGTCATCGGGCCGATCGCCAGGCCGCGATACCAGGCGAAGAAGCCCAGGAACATGCTGACTACGGCGAGATATGCGAACGCCCCCACTCGATCACTGTGCCCTTGGGGGCTGCTGCACCACGGCGATGCCGGTCAGCAGGATCATCAGCGGGGAGGCGAGCACGAGTGCCCAAGAGATGGTCTGCCACGACCCCAGCTCGCGGGACAGCAGGCCGCCCTCGGCATAGCCGATTGCGCAGACGATCACTGCGGCGAACAGCAGCAGGTCTGACCAGTGGAGCCCTGCGAGGCCGCCGCCTTGGAGTGCGACGAACACGACGGCCGCGATCGCGCCGATCACCGCAGCCACCCAGAACGCGCGACCGGGTCGCTCGTGGCCACGGATCACGGCCATCGCCGCGGTCGCGGCGGGCAGCAGGGCGATCACGACGGCCCCGTGGCTCGCGGGCATGGTCGTCAGAGCGAACGAGGTCAGGAGCGGGAAGCCGACGACCACACCACCAGCAACTACCGCAATCTGCACCCTTGCTTGCCCCGCGGCAGCTTCTGATGGGTCAGCCGCAGCGCAGCAGCGGCAAGCAGTGCCGCGATCACCGCACGCCCCGACCCGACGAACAACGGTGACATGTGGCCGTTCTCGACCGCGACACGGGTGAACGGCACCGTGAAGGAGAACGCCGCAACGCCGAGCAACCCCACCACAGACCGGCATGAGATTTCGGTAGCGGCTTCGCGAAACCTAGAGTAGCGGTATCCTTGCTTGTCATGGCCAACAGTAGCAGTGACCGCATGGTTGCCGCGCTCCGCACGTGGGTCGCCTCCGCCGCGGAGGGTGCGCAGCTCCCGTCCACGCGCGCCCTCGTCGCGGAGTTCGAGGCAAGCCCGGTGACGGTGCAGAAGGCACTCCGAACCCTCATCGGGCAAGGCGTCATCGAATCGCGGCCTGGCGTCGGCACCTTCGTTCGGACGGTCCGCACGGCCCGCCCGAACGATTACGGGTGGCAGACCGCCGCACTGGGGTCGCCACCACATCGAATGTCACAGTCGTCGGCTGCGCTGCGCACAACGGCGAACGATGTGATTGCGCTGCACTCCGGGTACCCGGACAAGGAGTTGCTGCCCCAGCGGCTCGTGCGGGCCGCGTTCACCCGCACCGCTCGCAGCGAGGCCGCGGTGAGCCGTCCCCGACTGCGGGCTTGCCCGAGCTGCAGTCCTGGTTCGCGGCCGAGCTCGGCACCCTCACCCCCGCAGGACTGACACCCCGGCCGCACGTGATGTGGTGATCCTCCCGGGCAGTCAGAGCGGCCTGAGCACGCTCTTTCGCACCTTGGTGGGAGCGGGCCAACCGCTGCTCATCGAGTCACCGACCTATTGGGGTGCGATGCTCGCCGCCGCACAGGTCGGCGTGCAGCTCATCCCGATCCCCAGCGGCCCACACGGCCCCACCCTGACGACCTCGATCGTGCGTTCGCGCACACCGGTGCGCGAGCGTTCTACGCCCAACCAAATTTCGCAAACCCCACGGGAGGCCAGTGGTCACCCGGCCTCGCTGGTGCAGTGCTCGATATCGTCCGTGATCGCGGAGCGTTCCTGATCGAAGACGACTGGGCGCACGACTTCGGGATCACCGCGGAATCTGCTCCCGTTGCCGCACGCGACGACAGCGGCCACGTCGTCTATCTCCGGTCGCTGACCAAGAGCGTTTCCCCATCCGTTCGGGTGGCCGGAATCATCGCGCGCGGCCCGCCCGTGACCGCATCCTCGCCGATACCCAAGCTCAGGCGATGTACGTCAGCGGGCGCTGCAAGCGGTTGCCCTCGATGTGGTCACACAACCCGCGTGGCGCACCCATCTCAGATCGCTCCGAGGGCAACTGGCGGCACGCCGCGACCTCCTCATTGACGCGCTTCGAGAACACGCCCCGATACGCACCTCGAAGCCGTTCCCGGGTGGGCTCAACCTCTGGCTGCGGCTCCCAGACGACACCAACCTGGCTCAACTCACTCGCGACTGCGAAGCCCAAGGCGTCACCGTCGCGGCAGGCGACGACTGGTTCCCTGCCGAGCCGACAGGCCGACACTTGCGCCTCAACTATTCCGGCCCCAACCCCGGCGCATTTCCCCACGGCGCGCGGATCATCGGACAAGCTCTCGCGAGCCAACGCCCATCCTCGCTGGCTCAGCCAGTACACACAGGCTCCGAGGTGTTCTCACCAGGGCCGTGAGGTGACCGGCCATGCAGCCGGGCAGGACAGCGCGATCAGGGAAACGCGAATCGGCGTGGTGTCGGTGAGGCGTCGAGAACTGCGGCCACCAGTCCGATGTTCTCAGGTGCGCCTCCGCCGCCGCCCGCAAGGAACCGGCGGCGGGTATAGCTGTATGCGATACCGCTTCGTGGATCGGCGAATGCCTGGGCGCCGACGGCTCCGCTGTGCCCGAAAGCGTCGGGCCCGAGGCGGGGTACCGCACGGCTTGTGCCTCGAACCCGAGCAGGAAGTGGTCTCGCTCGCCGGTGACGAGATCGACGCCCGCGCTGTGCGGCTTGGTGAACTCGGCCAGCGTGTCGGGGCCAGCAGCGGTGGGTGGCCGTCGATCTCGCTGATCGCCGCCGCGTACATCCGCGCAAGCCCGCGGGCGTTGCCAACACTGCCTGCCGAAGACTGGCCGAGCGCGCGCAGCCTGACCTGGGCGTCCTGTCCAGCCGACTGTTGTTCGCGGTGCAGGAGGAACTCTTCGAGACGCTCGCGGCCCAGGGTCATCCTGGGCTGCGGCCCCAGCACGGCGCCGTCCTCGCCTACCTCGATGAGGAAGGCAGCCGCGCTACCGAGCTGGCGCGCAGTTCCGGCCAGCACAAGCAGGTCGTGGGAAGCTCCTCGACGAGCTTGAAGCCCTCGGCTACGTGACGCGCCAACCAGACCCGACAGATCGCCGGGCCAAGCTCGTCGTCCCGACAGCAAAGGGCCTGGACGAGATGACCCGCTCAGACGCGATCCTCGCGTCCATCGACGCACGTCTCGCGGCAACGATGGGAATCGACGCGTACGAGACGTTCAAGCACACCTTCAAGCAGCTGACCACTGACCAACGAGGTTGGCGAACGGCACGCCGAGCCTGAGGCGGCACGATCAACCCAACACGTCTGGAGAGCCGGGTCAGGCTCCGAAGCCGGGTCAGGCTCCGATGTGATCTCTCGAACGTTGGGTGGGCCGGAGGACTCGAACCCCGACATCCACGGTGTAAGCGTGGCGCTCTAACCAACTGAGCTACAGGCCCCGGATCGGGCGGTGCACAGCCTACCGGGTCACCGGCACAGCCCTGCACATCCGCCACACGGCGGGCAGGTGCGCTCGACGCACCGCTCGAGGTGCCCCTGCAGCGGGCGCGCAGCGACGATCCGCCGCGCCCCGCCCAGGACGTCAGAGCTCCGCGAGCGCCGCCGTGTACCCGCGAGGTCCCGGCGCTGCCCGCGCGGGTTCACGACCGACCAGCGGACGACGCCCTCGGCATCGATCAGGAAGCTGCCGCGGATCGCGAGGCCGTGCTCGTCGTCGAACACCCGTACCGGCGCGCGACCTCACCGTGCGGCCAGAAGTCCGAGAGGAGCCCGAAGGTGTAGCCCTCCTGCGCCGCCCAGGCCTTGAGCGCGAAGACGGGGTCGCACGAGATCGCGTAGAGCGTGACGCCCGCGGTCTCGAAGTCCTCGATGTTGTCGCGGAGCTCGCACAGCTCGCTCGTGCACGTTCCCGAGAAGGCGAACGGGACGAACACGAGCAGGACGGGACCTCCGCGCAGGTCTGCGAGGCGGACCGGAGTGCCGTGCGTGTCGGTGAGCGTGAAGTCCGGGGCGACGTCGCCGGGTCTGATCGTCAGCTCGGGCGCCTCAACGCCCACGGCCGCGCGTGCCGAGCTTCGTCGCGGACCAGTCCGGCGCGATCACGAACGTGCTGGTGGCGTGCAGGCGGCCGTTGTCGCGGCCTCCTGGAGGTCGTTGTGACCCACGTGCCGTCCCGGCCCGCCTTGGGGTGAAGATCCAGATGAGACCGCCGTCGTCGAGGACCGTCTGGACGTCCACGAGCATGTCGGCCAGGTCGCCGTCGCCCTCGCGCCACCAGACCACGACTCCGTCGGTGACGTCACCGTAGTCCTCGTCCACGAGCTCGGTACCGACGTGCTCCTCGATCTCGGCGCGCAGGTCGTCGTCGACGTCCTCACGCCAACCGAACTCCTGCACCACATGGCCAGAGAGGAACCCCAGGCGTCCTGCACCCTGGGGTCCGGCGTCGCTCCCACTTGTTTCTCTTTCCCTTCTTCGTACTGCTTGATGATCGGTGTCCTGCTTGGCAAGGTAGCCCACGGCACTCCCGCGTGCCTCAGCAGGACGGTCGTTCCGCGCGGCGAGTTCACCTGTGCAGAAGCCCAGTGTTGCGGTCAACGGCACTCCGCACAACGTCGGGCGGCGTCCGGAGGGACCTGCGCACCCAGGTCGACCCTCCGCCGTCGTGCCCGCACACCCTCTTCTTCACGCCGTGCGCACCTCCCCACACCCTCTTGTGTCATGGAGATCACGCTCCCTTGACCCCTGCTGGTGTGACTTCCAGGCCTGAGGGGAACAGAATGGTTCGACCACCCGAGAGTGTGGAGGGCACAGTCGCCACCAGCGGCTGCTCTCGCCGCGCAGGAGTGGCTGGAGGAGAGCGGGCACGGTGTACCGCGCCGTGATTCAATCCGAATACCGCTCCGAACGAGATATGAGGTTGCTGGTGGCTTCGTTTGACGAGACCGGACCGCTGATCAACGGTCTGCTCAGCCAAGTACCGGACATCGACCCCGCTGAGACGAGCGAGTGGGTCGAGTCCCTGGACGGACTGATCGATGACCGCGGCGGGCCGCGCGCGCGGTACGTCCTGCTCAACATGCTCAAGCGAGCACGCGAGCGGAACGTGGCGATCCCGACGTCCATCAACACGCCCTACGTCAACACCATCGGTGTGCACGACGAGCCGTACTTCCCCGGCGACGAGGCCATGGAGCGTCGCTACCGCAGCTGGAACCGCTGGAACGCTGCCGTCATGGTGACGCGCGCCCAGCGCCCCGGATCGGGGTCGGTGGACACATCTCGTCCTACGCGTCCGTCGCGACGCTGTACGAGGTGGGCCTGAACCACTTCTTCCGCGGCAAGGATCACCCGGGCGGCGGCGACCAGGTCTACTTCCAGGGTCACGCGAGCCCCGGCGTCTACGCCCGCGCGTTCCTCGAGGGCCGCCTCTCGGCGGACCAGCTCGACGGGTTCCGCCAGGAGAAGTCGCACGCGGGCGGCGGTCTGCCGTCCTACCCGCACCCGCGCCTCATGCCGGACTTCTGGGAGTTCCCCACGGTCTCCATGGGTCTCGGCCCGGCCTCCGCCATCTACCAGGCGTGGACCAACCGGTACCTGCACAACCGCGGCATCAAGGACACCAGCCAGCAGAACGTCTGGGCCTTCCTCGGCGACGGCGAGATGGACGAGCCGGAGAGCCGCGGCATGCTGCAGCTCGCCGCGCAGCAGGGCCTGGACAACCTGAACTTCGTGGTCAACTGCAACCTGCAGCGCCTCGACGGCCCGGTCCGTGGCAACGGCAAGATCATCCAGGAGCTCGAGGCGCAGTTCCGCGGCGCCGGCTGGAACGTCATCAAGGTCATCTGGGGCCGCGAGTGGGACACCCTGCTCAACGCCGACAAGGACCGTGCGCTCGTCAACCTGATGAACGTCACGCCCGACGGTGACTACCAGACGTACCGCGCCGAGAACGGCGCGTTCATCCGCGAGCACTTCTTCGGTCGCGACCCCGCACCAAGCAGCTCGTCGAGAACATGTCGGACGACGACATCTGGGCCCTCAAGCGCGGCGGCCACGACTACCGCAAGATCTACGCGGCGTACGCGGCGGCCACGGCCCACACGGGCCAGCCCACGGTCATCCTGGCCCACACGGTCAAGGGCTACGGCCTGGGCTCCGGCTTCGCAGGACGCAACTCGACGCACCAGATGAAGAAGGTCGGCCTGGCCGACCTCAAGACGCTGCGCGACTCGCTGCGCATCCCGATCACGGACGAGGAGCTCGACGCCAACCCGTACGAGCCCCGTACTACCACCCCGGTGCCGACGCGCCGGAGATCGAGTACATGCAGCAGCGCCGCAACCAGCTCGGTGGCTACGTGCCGGAGCGACGCTCCGCCCCGCCCCGTGACGCTGCCGGGCGACAAGACGTACGAGATCCTCAAGAAGGGCTCGGGCAACCAGGAGATCGCCTCCACCATGGCGTTCGTCCGGCTGCTCAAGGACCTCATCAAGGACAAGGAGTTCGGCAAGCGCATCGTGCCGATCATCCCGGACGAGGCCCGGACCTTCGGTCTGGACTCGATCTTCCCGTCCGCGAAGATCTTCAACACGCAGGGCCAGAACTACCTCGCCGTGGACCGCGAGCTCATGTTGAGCTACAAGGAGTCCGAGTCCGGGCAGATCATGCACACCGGCATCAACGAGGCCGGCTCCGCGGCCGCGTTCCAGGCCGTGGGCACCTCGTACGCCACCCAGAGCGAGGTGATGATCCCGTTCTACATCTTCTACTCGATGTTCGGGTTCCAGCGCACGGGTGACCAGTTCTGGGCTGCCGGCGACCAGCTGACGCGCGGGTTCATCATCGGCGCGACGGCCGGGCGCACGACGCTCACCGGCGAGGGCCTCCAGCACGCGGACGGCCACTCGCCGCTCCTGGCCGGCACCAACACGGCGATCGTCCAGTACGACCCGATCTACGGCTACGAGATCCGCCACATCGTGCGCGACGGCATCGAGCGCATGTACGGCGATGGTTCGGACGGCCGCGACCAGAACGTCATGTACTACGTGACGGTCTACAACGAGCCCATGCAGCAGCCGCCGAGCCGGAGGACGTGGACGTCGAGGGCATCCTGCGCGGCATCCACCGCATCAAGGTCTCCGAGGCGTCGGGACCCAAGGCGCAGATCCTCGCCTCGGGCGTGGGCGTGCCGTGGGCCCTCGAGGCGCAGGAGCTCCTCGAGAAGGACTGGGGCGTCTCCGCGGACGTCTGGAGCGTCACGAGCTGGAACGAGTTGCGCCGCGACGGCCTGGCCGCCGAGCAGGACGCGTTCCTGAACCCGGCCGCGACGCCTCGCGTGCCGTACCTGACGGCCAAGCTGCAGGGCGCCGAGGGTCCGTTCGTCGCGACGAGCGACTACGACCACCTGGTCCCCGACCAGGTGCGCCAGTGGGTCCCGGGTGACTACGCGGTGCTCGGTGCGGACGGCTTCGGCTTCTCCGACACGCGCGCGGCAGCTCGTCGCCACTTCAAGATCGACGGCCCTTCCGTCGTGGTCCGCGTGCTCCAGCAGCTCGCGAAGCAGGGCAAGGTCCCGGCCGAGGCCTCGGCTCAGGCCATCGAGAAGTACCGTCTGATGGACGTCAACGCCGGCACGTCCGGCAACGCGGGCGGCGACTCCTGACCGGAACCGCCCGTAGTAGTGCCGACGGCGCCGCTCACCTCGCGCGAGGTGGGCGGCGCCGTCGTCTCCGGCCTGTGACGCGGAAGGCGAGGTCCGCTCGTGGCGGACGCTGCGCCGTCGGGCAGGCTAGGTGCCCGAGCGGTGCTGCTCCGCCTGGGCGATCGCGAGCTTCAGCTCGGTCTGCAGCGGCGCGACGAGCGCCGCGTCAGGGTACGTGCCGAGCGACTCCAGGTGGTGCTTGGCCTCGAAGATGCGGTCGGCGTCGATCGCCGCCAGGACGAGCTGACGACCGGCCGCCGGCGTGTGCTCCTTGGCCCGCCAGTGCCCCACGCCGAGGCCCAGGGCATCGACCGGCAGCCCGGCCTCGCGCAGGAGCTCCATGCTCTCCGCGAGGGCGAGGCCCGACGGGTCGCGCTCCGCGGCGGTGGCGAAGCGTCGCAGGGCCGCCTCCTGGTCGTCCTCGAGGGAGAGCCGCCCCAGCTCCACGAGCGGGTACCAGCCGCGCGGGTGGCCCGCGAGCTCCTCCGCGAGGGCCCAGACCGCGAGGTCTGCCGCCCGCTGCTTCGCTCTCGTCGGCCGGGGCCGCGAGCGGGTCGGCCGAGACGTGCGACTCGGCAGCACGACGCCGGACGATCTCGGCGAGAGCCTGGAAGGCCCGCTCGTCGTTGGGGTCGTCGATGAGCATCGCGCGCAACGCGTCCTCGTGGACGGTGTCACCGCGGCGTTCGGAGCTGGTCGGGCGGCGGACACCCACCTTCGACGCCGAGGACGGGCGTCGCATGAGCTGTCGTAGTCGGGGCATCAGTGCCATGGATCGACACTAGCGGCTCCCGTCCGCACCGACCCTGCCGGGCGACACGTCTACCAGCAAGGTTTTGTGGACTCCCCACAACCACGCCGTATGCTCGGGGCGTGCCGATCCCGGGAACTCCGACAACCTGCAGCGACTGCGCGACGGCAGCGGGCTGCTGGCCGCGGCCGCCCTTCGACGCCTCGACGAGGACCTTCCCTGGTACCGCGCGCTCCCCGCGGACGACCGCTCCTACGTGGGCCTGGTCGCACAGTCCGGCATCACGGCGTTCGTCACCTGGTACGCCAACCCGGCGTCCCCGCCGCACGGGGTGAGCGAGATCTTCGCGGCCGCCCCGTCGGAGCTCACCCGTTCCATCTCGCTGCAGCACACGCTCCAGCTGGTCCGGATCGTCGTGGAGGTCGTCGAGGCGTACTCCGACCAGCTCGCGATCCCCGGCGGTGAACGCGACCTGCGCGAGGCCGTGCTGCGGTACTCGCGCGAGGTCGCGTTCTCCGCCGCCGAGGTCTACGCCCGCGCCGCCGAGGTCCGCGGGGCCTGGGACGCGCGCCTCGAAGCCCTGATCGTCGACGCCCTCATCCGCGGCGACGGCGACGACTCGCTGCGCTCTCGCGTCTCGGCCCTCGGCTGGGACGGGCACGGGTCCGCGCTGGTCATGGTGGGCACGGCGACCGCACCGCTCGACGAGCTCCGCACGGCCGAGCTGCGGCGGGCGACCAGGCGCGCGGCCGGGGACGCGCTGGTCGGCATCCACGGCGACCGCCTGGTCCTCGTCCTGGGAGGCGAGGGCGATCTGCAGGCCGCCGCCGCGTCGCTGCTTCCGCGGTTCGGCCCCGGGCCCGTCGTGATCGGCCCGACCGTCCCGTCGCTCGACGACGCGGCACGCTCCGCGCAGGCTGCCCTGGCCGCCTCGCGGCCGCGGCGGCATGGCCCCAGGCCCCGCGCCCGGTCCTCGCGGACGACCTCCTGCCCGAGCGCGTCCTCACCGGAGACACCACCGCCCGACGCACCCTCGTGGTCCAGGCGTACCGCCCGCTGCTCGAGAGCACGGGCGCGGTCCTCGAGACCCTGTCCGCCTACCTCGGCACGGGCCGCTCGCTCGAGGCCGCCTCGCGGAGCCTGTACGTACACCCCAACACGGTCCGCTACCGCCTGCGCAAGGTCGCAGAGATCACCGGCTGGGACCCGCTCGACGCGCGCGAGTCGTTCGTGCTGCAGATCGCGCTCGCGCTCGGACAGCTCTCCGGGAGACCGGAGGGCGTTGACGGGGCCGGGCGGGCGTCGTCGGCGCCCGAGCGAGGACCATCCCGGTCCGGGCCGCGCCGGAACGCCGACGCCATCCCGCCGCTCTTGTAGGTTCGGCACAAACGGCCCGGACAAGGTTGGTGCGGGTCGTGACGTCGCTCGGGCACCCGGGTTGGCACAGTTGACGAGTGCTAGCCGTCTTGTGCCCTGGACAGGGCTCCCAGTCCCCGGAATGCTCGCCCGTGGCTCGAGCTGCCCGGGGTCCCCGCGCAGCTCGACGCATTCTCCGCCGCCTCCGGCCTCGACCTGCGTGCCCACGGCACCGAGTCGGACGCCGAGACCATCCGTGACACCGCAGTGGCCCAGCCGCTCATCGTGTCGGCCTCGCTGATCGCGCTGCGCGCCATCCTCGACGGTCGCGACGCGAGCGACGTCGCCGACGTCACCGCGGGCCACTCGGTCGGTGAGTTCGCCGCCGCGGCAGTTGCCGGGTGTTCGAGGACGCCGCCGCAGTGGGCCTGGTGACCGCCCGCGCACGCTTCATGGCCGAGGCCGCTGCCGCGACCCGACCGGCATGGCCGCCGTGGTCGGCGGCGACGCCGACGAGGTGCTCGCCGCGATCGAGGCCGCGGGCCTGTGGCCCGCGAACGTCAACGGTGGCGGACAGGTCGTCGCCGCAGGCTCGCTCGAGGGCATCACCGCGCTCGGCGCGAACCCGCCGCCAAGGCGCGGGTCATCCGCTCCAGGTCGCCGGCGCGTTCCACACGCCGTTCATGCAGCCCGCGCTCGACGCGTTCGCCCCGGTCGCTGCCGGGTGGGACGCGACGGACCCGCGCCTGCCGTTCCTCTCCAACGCCGACGGCGCCTCGTACGCCAGCATCTCGGGCGCCGAGTCCGGGGCCTGTTCGGCCTCGAGCAGGACGTGATCTCCCGCCTCACGGCGCAGATCGCGGCCCCGGTCCGCTGGGACCTGTGCCAGGAGACGCTCGCGTCGCTTGGCGTGACCGCGCTCCTCGAGCTCGCCCGGGTGGTGTCCTCACCGGCCTCGCGCGCCGCACGCTGCCCGGAGTCGAGACCGTCGCGGTCAAGTCGACCGCGGACATCGACAAGGCTCGTGACCTGATCGCGCGCCACAGCGACGCGGCGGCACGGCCGGCACGGCCTCTGCCGAGGCGACCACCGCGTGAGCGCGCTGACGATCCGCCAGGCCGCCGGGGCCGAGTTCTCGCGCATCCTCGGCATCGGGGGCGTCCGCGGCGAGAACATCGTGACCAACGACGACGTCGCCGGACCGATCGACTCGTCCGACGAGTGGATCCGTCAGCGGACCGGCATCATCACCCGTCGTCGGGCCGGTGCCGACACCGACGTGATCGACCTGTCGGAGGCAGCGGCCCACAAGGCGCTCGCCGCCGCCGCCTCACGGGCGCGGACATCGACGCGGTCATCGTCTCGACGGTCACCTACTTCCACCAGACGCCGTCCGCCGCGGCGGTCCTGGCGGACCGGATCGGCGCCACCCCGCGGCGGCGTTCGACGTCTCTGCCGCGTGCGCCGGATACGCGTACGGGATCGCCCAGGCGGACGCCCTGGTGCGCTCGGGCGCGGCGCAGCACGTGCTCGTGGTCGGTGCGGAGAAGATGAGCGACTTCATCGACCCGACGGACCGCAGCATCTCGTTCCTGCTCGGCGACGGCGCGGGCGCCGCGGTGGTCGGCCCGTCCGACACCCCGGCATCGGCCCGACGATCTGGGGCTCCGACGGCGGCAAGGCTCAGGCGATCCGCCAGACGCATGCCTGGTCGGACCTGCGCGAGAACCCGGGCTCGGCTGGCCGACGCTGCGCCAGGACGGGCAGACCGTCTTCAAGTGGGCCGCGTTCCAGATGGCACCGATCGCCGAGAAGGCGCTCGCGGCCGCCGGCATCACGGCTCAGGACGTCCAGGCGTTCGTCCCGCACCAGGCCAACATGCGCATCATCGACCAGATGATCAAGCAGCTCGGCCTCCGGAGTCCGTCGCGGTCGCCCGCGACATCGCCGAGACCGGCAACACGTCGGCCGCGTCGATCCCGCTCGCGACCGAGCGGCTGCTCTCGGAGGGCCTCGTGAAGTCGGGCGACCTTGCCCTGCAGATCGGCTTCGGCGCGGGCCTCGTCTACGCGGCGCAGGTGATCGTCCTCCCGTAGGGGAGAATCAACTGGTCTGTCCCCGGTTCCGCGTCCGCGCGGGCCCACGGGCGGGCGACGCAGGTCCGTTTCCACTGTTCCACAGCAGTTCCCGGTGCCGGTCGGCCCCGGCACCCATCACAAGGAGAAACCCATGGCTTACACCGAGCAGGAAGTCCTCGCTGGTCTCGCGGAGATCGTCAGCGAAGAGACCGGCCTCCCCACGGACGCCGTCCTCGCCGAGAAGTCCTTCACGGACGACCTCGACATCGACTCGCTGTCGATGATGACGATCGTGACGCACGCCGAGGACAAGTTCGGGGTCCGCATCCCCGACGAAGAGGTCAAGAACCTCGCGACCGTCGGCGACGCTGTGTCCTTCATCACGGGCGCGCAGGCCTGATCAGCTGACTACCAGCTGATCGGCGCCGGGTCCACGGACCCAGCCGGTGCGGGCCGGCGGTCGACGTACCGCCGCCTGCCCGTCCCCCTCCCCTCACTCACCTGGAGCTGCCATGACCTCCGTCCGCGAAGTCGTCGTCACCGGCCTCGGCGCCACCACGCCGCTCGGCGGGGACGTGGCCTCCACCTGGGCCGCCGCGCTCGCCGGTCAGTCCGGCGCACGTCACCTCGAGAACGACTGGGCAGAGCGCTACGAGCTCCCCGTCACGTTCGCCGCGCAGATCAAGGTCAAGCCGGAGGACGTGCTCGCCCGCCCCGAGATCAAGCGCATGGACCCGTCCACGCAGTACGCGATGATCGCGACGCGTGAGGCCTGGGCCGACGCCGGGAGCCCGGAGATCGACGGAGACCGCCTCGGCGCCGTCGTCTCCTCGGGCATCGGCGGCATCTGGACCACGCTCGACGGCTGGGACACGCTCAAGGAGCGCGGCGCCCGGCGCATGCTGCCCATGACCGTGCCCATGCTCATGCCGAACTCCCCGCCGCCTACGTCTCGCTCGAGATCGGCGCCCGTGCCGGGCGCACGCGCTCGTCTCGGCCTGCGCCTCGGGCGCCGAGGCCATCGGCTACGGCGTCGACATGATCCGTGCGGGTCGTGCCGACATCGTCGTGGCAGGCGGTACCGAGGCCACGATCCACCCCATGCCCATCGCCGCGTTCGCGGCCTCGCGCACCCTGTCGCTGCGCAACGACGACCCGCAGGGGCCTCGCGCCCGTACGACGTCGACCGCGACGGCTTCGTGATCGGTGAGGGCGCAGGCATCGTGGTCCTCGAGAGCGCCGAGCACGCAGCCGCCCGCGGCGCACGCGTCTACGCGCGGATCGGCGGTGTCGGGCTGTCCTCCGACGCTTACCACATCACCTCCCGGACCCCGAGGGCCGTGGCCAGGTCGCCGCGATGACCCGTGCGCTCGGCGAGGCGGGCGCGCAGGCGCGCGACGTCGTGCACGTCAACGCCCACGCGACCTCGACCAAGGTCGGCGACCTCACCGAGACACGCTCGATCCGTACGGTCCTGGGCGACGACGCGGACCACGTCCTGCTCTCGGCGACCAAGTCGATGACCGGGCACCTGCTGGGTGGTGCGGGCGCGCTCGAGACCATCTTCACGGTCAAGGCCGTCCACGATCGCCTTGCTCCCCGACGATCAACGTCGCGCAGCCCGACCCCGAGCTCCAGGTCCCCTGGTCCGCGACGTTCCGCCGAGCTGCCCGCGGGCGACATCGCCGCGATCAACAACTCGTTCGGGTTCGGCGGCCACAACGTCGCCCTCGTGGTGACGAACGCCTAACCCTTCGTCCCCGCGCAGCCCACCTGCGCGCACGGAGCCGACGCCCGGTGGTCGTGAGGACCTGATCCTCACGACCACCGGGCGTCCGTGCGTCCGGCCCGTGCGGTCGGGGTTCCCGTGAATCGTTAGGAATGGTTAGTATTCTGCGCAACGCGGTCGCCAGGGCCGCCCTCGATGTGGAGGTGCACGGATGGGCGCTGCCGTCTCCCGCACGATCGCTCAGCGCGCGACCCTGGTCGTCGTCCTGGCGGTGGTCGGTCTCCACATGATCTCGACGTTCCTGTGGGCCGCTCCCAGCTCGTCGCTCAGCGAGGAGGCAGCGCCGGTCACCACGGCGCACATGCGCCCCTGTTCGGGCAGAACTGGCAGATCTTCGCCCCCGACCCGCAGTCGATCGACCTGCGCGTGGGTGCGCATCTCGTCCCAGGACGAGGCCGGGACGGAGACCGTCTCCGAGTGGGTCAACCTCGGCGACGTCTTCAACGAGCAGGTGCGCCACCAGATCCTCCCGACCCGCACGTGGCGCATCCCGGTGAGCATCAACCGCTTCTACACCTCCGCCTACGGCGCGCTGGGGCGCAGGAGCAGTCCGTGGTCCAGTCCGACCACGTCGCTGGCCCCGGGGCGACACGGGACAGGAGAACCTCACCGCGGACCTGCTGGGCTCCGGGGCGAGCGTGACCGGCATCGACTCCTACCTGCGCGCGGAGGACGCCCTGTACACGTTCGGCACCCAGGCCGCGCTCGACCTGTGGCCGGACGTCGCGCCCCATGCCGTGCAGATGAGCACCTCCACGCAGGGCGTGATCCCGTTCGACCAGAGGCTCACCCCGGGCGTCGAGCGTCCCGACGAGCAGTTCACCCGCCTCGGCTGGCGAGACCCTCGCCGATCACCCCGAGGCACGGGCCGCTTCACACGTGTCTTCGGGGAGTGGGTCTCATGACCGGGATCGTGGCGAGTGCGACCGCGTGGCTGCGCACGACCTGGGCGGCCGGCGAGTCCTGGATGCTGGACTCCCGCAAGGCGTCCTACGGCACGGCCGTTCTACGGATCGGCTTCGGCCTGATCCTCGCCGTCCAGCTCGTGGCCAACTGGGGACCGCAGCCTCGCGTGGGGCTGGGCGCAGCTTCGCGCAGAGCCGCGTCGACACCGACGAGTACCCCGCCTTCTTCGACACCTTCTTCAGCGGTTCCGCCCCTGGGTGGTCCTTCGACCTCCAGTATCTGGCGCTGATCGCCCTGTCGGCGCTGCTCGTGCTCGGCTGGCGCTCGCGGATCGTCGTCCCGGTGCTGCTCGTCCTGTACATCGCGCTGTTCCGGACCAACCCGTTCATCGGTGACGGCGGCATCCAGCTGATGCGGATCGTCCTGGTGTACCTGCTCTTCGCGGACTCCGCGGGCCGGTGGTCCCTCGACGCCCGACGGCGGAGCAGGACCGCCGCTTCCGGTCGCCGTCGCGCTTCGCGTCCTGGGCATGGCTCGGGACGCTGCTGCACAACGGGCGGTCCTGCTCATCGCTTTCCAGATCTTCGTCGTCTACGTCGCCTCGGCGATGTACAAGATCCAGGGCGGCATGTGGCAGCACGGCACGGCGATCTACTACGTGTTCCAGCTGGACGAGTTCTCGACGTGGCCTCAGGTCACGGAGGTCGTCTCACGGTCCGGGTGCTCGTCGCGATCCTCAGCTACTCCGCCGTCTTCGTCCAGCTGTTCTTCCCGTTCCTGCTCCTGCGCCGCGGGACCCGCATCCTCGCCCTCGTCGCGATCACCGGCATGCACCTCGGGATCGGCGTCCTCATGGGACTCATGTACTTCTCGCTGACCATGATCGCCATCGACGCGATCTTCATCCGCGACGTGACCTACCAGGGGTGGAACGCCGTCTGGCACCCGAGCTGGGTCGAGCGTGGGACCGTCTCCGACGGCGCACGCCCGCCCTTCCGGCCCCGGGGCGGGAGTGGCGCGGACGCCGAGCAGGTCCCCGACGCGGGCGGCGACCTCGAACCGGTCGGCGCCGTGGGCCTTGCTCTCCCCGGTGGTCGCGACGTCACGGATCCGCTGGCGCCGGGTCCGCACGACGATGCCTGCCGGTTCCTGAAGCCGGCAGGCATCGGTCGTGCGTCGGGCGGGCGACCGACAGCGGCCGACAACCCTGGCCGGTCGTGCGGCGGTGGTGCGGTCAGCCCACCCGGTGGAGCCAGCGCACGTTGGACCCTCGCCCGCGTGGCGGAAGGGCTCGAGCTCGTCGTCCCACGCCTTGCCCAGCGCCAGGTGGAGCGCGTCACGCATCGCGCGGTTGTCGTGCGAGACCTCGAGCGCGGCACGCACCCGGTCCTCGGGGATCACGACGTTGCCGTGGACGTCCGTCACGGCGTGGAAGATGCCGAGGTCAGGGTGTGGGACCACCGGGCGCCGTCGGCTCCGTGGCTGGCGTCCTCGGTCACCTCGTACCGCAGGTGCGACCACCCGCGCAGGGCTGAGGCGAGGCGCGCGCCGGTGCCCTGCGCGCCCTGCCAGGCGTACTCGGCCCGGTAGAGGTCTCGGGCAGCCGGCTGCTCGATCCAGTCGAGCGTGACCTGCCCGCCCAGGACGTTGCCCGCAGCCCACTCCAGGTGCGGGCTCAACGCCCTGGGCGCCGAGTGCACGAAAAGAACACCGCGTGTGATGGCACCAGTCATGTCGTCCTCCCTAGGTCGAGGTTTCGTCTTCCCCAACGTCCTCACCCAGGGTGAATCATCATGCAGGGTCGTCAAGCGGTATACCAGGCATATCTTGCCCGACCCGGGACCGGATCGCGAGGGAGAACTCCCCATGACCTTTTCACCCGCTGCCGAGCATTGCTCGTCGGGCAGGCCGGAGGCCTCTCCTCGCGGTGCGCGCGCCCTCGTCCCCAGAGCTGCTGCGGTGCGAGAGCGAGGCGGACGGGTCAGAGCTGCGCGCGCATCTCCCGCATGGCCTTCTTGCGGACGGCGCGGTCCAGCCGGTCGAGGTACAGCATGCCGTCCAGGTGGTCGGTCTCGTGCTGGAGGCAGCGCGCCATGAGCTCGGTGCCCTCCACGACGATCTCGTTGCCGTCGAGGTCCATGCCCACGACTCGCGCGTACCAGGCACGCCGCGTGGGGTACCAGAGGCCGGGAACCGACAGGCAGCCCTCGTCTCCGTCCTGGGTCTCGTCGGAGAGCTCGACGATCTTCGGGTTGAGGACGTACCCGATCTCGTCCTCGATGTTCCACGAGAAGGCGCGAAGGTTCACGCCGATCTGGTTGGCGGCGAGGCCAGCGCGGCCCTCGTGGTCGACGGTCTCCACCAGGTCGGCGACGAGCGAGCGGACCCGGTCGTCGACGGCCGTGATCTCGTCGCACGGGGTGCGGAGCACGGGGTCCGGAATCACACGGATCTTCTCATCGCCATGGGCGTCATTGTTTCATGGCGCCCATGCCCGTCTCACATCCGTGCGTACCGGGCGCGGGCGAACGAGTAGACGCCGTAGGCCGCGAATCCGACGCCCGTCGCGGTCAGCAGGAACGCACCGAAGGGCTGCGCCCCGATCGTGCGCAGGGCGGCATCGAGGCCGCCCGCCTTCTCCGGTCGGCTGTCACCGCAGCAGCGCCCACGAGTCCGCCGAGGACACCGAGGGCGATGCCCTTGGCGACGTAGCCGACACGACCGAGGATCACGACCGCGTGGCCGACCTGCCCCCGGCATTGCCCTCGAGGTCCTGCAGGAAGCGCCTCTTCCAGCCCTTGACGACGTGGTAGACGCCCGCCGTGACGATCCCGACCCCACGGCTCCGGCGAGCACCCGCCCGGCGCCGTTCGCCAGCAGCGAGGCCGTGAGGCTCTCCTGCTCGCCCCCACCGGATCCCGCGCCGCTGACGACCTGGAAGGTCAGCAGGCCGAGCGCGAGATAGATCACAGCCTTCCCCGCCGACTTCGCACGAGACACCGCCTGGTCCTTGCTGTCGCCACCCGCCCCGGCGACGGCCTCGAGGACCTGCCAGATCCCCAGGGCCACGAACGCCACGACGGCGAACCACAGGACGACAGCTCCGCCGGTCGTGCCCGCGATCTCCTGGAGCGCGCCGGTCTGGTCGGCCTCTCCTCCGCCCGACCCTGTGGCGATCCGTACCGCGATGATCCCGATCATGATGTGCAGCAGGCCGCTCACGGCATACCCAGCGCGCGCGAAGCCTCGCAGGCCCTTGCTCTCCTGGAGCCGCTGGGCGGCCCTGACGTCGGGCGGTCGGAACCGGTAGGCATGGTGCGTCTCCTTCATGTCGGCGGACCCAGCATCGTGTCACGGGCCGACGCCCCGCGCTCGCTGAACGGGACTATCCGGCCTCCGGGAGGTATCGGACCTTCTGGACCGTCGCGCGCCTCACGGGGCCCTGGAGGCGCTCGTGGCGGGTGCCGGAGCGCGTCGGCCGGTCCACGTCCCGGGCGGCGCCCTCGCCTCAGCCCGCCGTCGCGTCGAGGTAGTCCCGGAGCACCACCGCCTGGTTGTCGCGCTCGTCCCTTGCGCCGTACAGCAACGTCACGACCGGGTGGTCGCCGACGACCGAGCGCAGCTCCTCGACCGCGGGATTCGTGTCGAGCTCTGACCGGTAGCGCGCCACGAACTCCTCGAACCGTTCCCGGTCGTGATGGAACCACGTGCGCAGCTCGGTCGAGGGCGCGACGTCCGGAGCCACCGGTCGACCTTGGCCCGTTCCTTGCTCACGCCCCGAGGCCAGAGCCGGTCGACGAGGACGCGGTACCCGTCGTCCGGGGTGGGGTCGGCGTAGACACGTCTGATACGGAGAGCCATACCCTCATGGAACGCCGCACGCGGCGGAGCGCCCGCTGGGTGGCCGTCGGGCCGACCCGTGGCCAATTCTCGGTCGGCGCGCGCCTGCGTGGGAAAATGGCGGCATGACGCTCACGGAGTTCCTCCTCGCCCGGATCGAGGACGACGAGAAGGTCGCTCGTCTCGTCTCTGCCGAATCGCCGACAGCGGTGGATCGCACGGCCTACTGGGCATCCCGGTCCGGCGCGGACACCAACGTGACCGTCGTGACGGTGGACTACCAGCGCCTGCTCGCGGAGTGCGAGGCCAAGCGGCAGATCATCCGGCTCGCCTACGAAGCCACCGGGTACGACCTCGACCGCGACCTCGAGCGCCGCAGCGACGCCCGCGAGGACAGCGGGCTCGACTACGTCGGAGAACGCATCCTCCGCGCGCTCGCCCTGCCCTACCGGTCCCACCCGGACCACGACGAGGGATGGGCCGCGGAGACGGACTCGTGACCGTTCGGCAGAGGACCGTGGGTCCACGCCTGGGGCGGGCCACGAGCGGCCCCGACCTGCATGTCGTGGCAGGTCGGGGCCGTTCTCCAGGTGTAGGGCAGGTGGGGCTTGAACCCACGACCGACGGATTATGAGTCCGATGCTCTGACCGACTGAGCTACTGCCCCCGGCGGACAAGCGTACCGGCAGTCGCACGCTCGCAGGCCTGGCTGGCAGTACCGTGTCTCGCATGGTCCTGTTCGCCCGTAGCTCGCTGCCCGACGACGCCCGCAGGTCGCTGCGCCTCGCCCGAAGGACGCGGTGCTCGCTGCTGCGCAGCTCGTCGACGGCTCCTGGGCCGCGGCCACCCGTACGGTCCTGGCGACGACGGGCGACGGCGGTGACGCACGGCCGTGGTGCGACGTCGACCGCGCGGGCTACGACCCGGCCACCGCGTCGATCACGGTCGCGTGGGTCGACGGCACGGCCCCTCGTCCTGCGCCTGGCGGACGTCCGACGCACCTCCCTGGCCCAGACGGTCCGGGAGCGCGTGCAGTCCTCGGTGGTTCTCGCGGAGGTCGTGCCTCTCGGTGAGGGCCGTTCGGCGAAGGTCGCGGTCCGCCGTGACACCGACGGTTCGCTCTTCTCCCAGGTCGTCGCCGACTCCGACGTCGACCTGGACGACCCGCGGACGCGCGCAGCGATCGACGCGGCGGAGGACCGGGTCAGATCGATGTCCGGACTACCTCTCTGATGCTGATAGAGTTTTCTCCGGTCGCCCAACCAGTGCAAAACGGTGGGTGAGCGGTCCCGCGTAGCTCAGCTGGCAGAGCATCCGACTGTTAATCGGACGGTCGTAGGTTCAAGTCCTACCGCGGGAGCATGACGAGTGGCCCCTGATCTGCGGAGACGCAGGTCAGGGGCCACTTGCGTTCTCCACCGCCAGCGCCAAGCCGAGCGCTCACCCAGGGCTGTGACCTTCATCGCACCTGGCTCGACACGTACCCGTGATCGGGAGCGCCCACCTCCGGGAAGGCCGACGACGTTCCCCGCTGCCCGATCCGGCGCGGGGTCACCGCGACCCGGAAGGTCAGGTACCGATCGACGTTGTCCGCGGCACGGAAGAGGCCGACCATGAGCGTCGCGCACCCTGACAGGGCGAGGAGCCCGCTGAGGACCACGAGCGTCGACGCCCCGGACGAGGCGGAGTATCCGTTCGCGTAGCCGGCGCTGTTCATCTCCAGGCCCAGACCCAGCACGAGCGCGACCTGGGCGAGCCCGAGACCGGAGAGCCCGGCGACGATCAGGACGGCGCTCCGGGCGAGGGTGGGTACGGTGACGACACGGGACATGATCGGTCTCCTCAGAGGCGGACGAGGTGTGCGGGGATCCTCCCCGCGGTGGTGCCGGCCGGCAGCCTCATCCTGTCCGCTGCGACATCGCTCCGGCCCGTCGTCCACAGCGTGGATCCGGACGGGCGCCCGACTGTCCGGAAGCACCGGTCCTCGTCGGTCAGGTGCCCTCGCGCAGCCCCGGCGTTCCTTCTCGACGGCCAGGAGCTCGGCGAAGGCCGCTCCGTAGGCGTCCTGGTCCCCAGCGGGATCCAGGCGCTGGAGGCGGCTCTTGGCATCCGCGACGCGCCGGGTGAGGCCCAGGTCCACCAAGGCCTTGACGACGCCCTGGACGTACCCCTGGATGACGTTCTCGCGGTCCTCGGGCAGCGGGAGACCGCGAGCTGGTTGACGATGCCGCGCACCGTCTCCGGCGCCTGCTCGCTCACCGCCTCGACCCACTGACCTGCTGGGTGCGCCGCCGCCCGGCCATCCCGCCGGCGGCCCGGATCGCGTCGTGCACGGCCCGCCACGCAGGGTGGCGAAGGCTGTCTCCGCGAACCCGTCGAACTCGTCGGAGGGCACGAACTGCGGGTACTGCAGCGCGACGAGCAGAGCCTGCCGCTCGAGCCGGGCCACCGGGTCGCGCGGGTCCGGCTGCGCGAGCACGGGACCCGAGGGTCGTGCCGGCGCTTCGTCGTCGTGCACCGCCTGCACGGCGCGCACCGGCGCCGGCAACGTCTGCGGGACCCCGCCTTGCCCGCCGCCGCGACCGCCCTGCGCACCGACTCCGCGTCCATCCCGATCCACCCGCGAGCATGCGCGCGTACTCGGCCGCAGGGCCGTGTCGCGGATGCCCGCGACCACGGGGCTGCGGCGCGCAGCGCAGCGACACGCCCCTCGGCGGTGTCGAGGTCGAACGTGGCGAGCGAGGTGCGGATGACGAACTCGAACAACGGCTGGCGCCCTTCCACGAGGGCACGCACGCCCTCCGGGCCGCGCGCCATGCGCAGCTCGCACGGGTCCATGCCGCTCGGCTCGACCGCCACGAACGTCTGCGCGTAGAAACGCTGGTCCTCGCCGAACGCGCGGACGGCGGCCTTCTGGCGGCGGCATCGCCGTCGAAGGTGAAGACGATCTCCCTCCGAGCGACGTGCCGGACGCGAGCTGGAGGCCGCCGCCTGCGGTCGTGTCCCCGAGCAGACGACGCACGATCCGCGCGTGGTCCGTGCCGAACGCCGTGCCGCACGTCGCGACGGCCGTCGTGATGCCGGACAGGTGCGCAGCCATGACGTCGGTGTACCCTCGACGACCACGACCTGGCGGTTCTTGGCGATCTCCCGCTTGGCGAGGTCGATCCCGTAGAGCACCTGGGACTTCTTGTAGAGCGTGGTCTCGGGGTGTTGAGGTACTTGGGTCCCTGATCCTCGTCGAAGAGCTTGCGTGCGCCGAACCCGATGGTCTCGCCCGTCACGTCCCGGATGGGCCACACGAGCCGCCACGGAAGCGGTCGTAGATGCCGCGCTGCCCCTGGCTCATGAGTCCCGAGGCGATCAGCTCGGCCTCCGTGAAGCCCCGCCCGCGCAGGTGCCGCAGCAGCGCGTCCCAGCCGGTGGGAGCGTAGCCGACGCCGAACCGCTCGGCGTCAGACCGGTCGAAGCTGCGCTCGGCCAAGAACGTGCGCGCGACCGTGGCCCCGGGCGCGAAGAGCTGCTCGGAGAAGTACTGCGAGGCCACCCGGTGCGCCTCCAGCAGTCGCTGACGCTTCCCGGCTCCTCGGTGCGGCGCGGACCCCGCCCTCCTCGTAGCGCAGCTGGATGCCCACGCGGTCCGCGAGATACTCGACGGCCTCGGTGAAGGTCATGCCGTCGATCTTCTGGATGAACGAGATGACGTCGCCGCCCTCGTTGCAGCCGAAGCAGTGCCAGCGCCCCACCTGGGGCGGACGTGGAAGGACGGGAGCGCTCGTCGTGGAAGGGGCACAGGCCCTTGAGCGAGCCGACGCCCGCCGCTTGAGGGTGACGTGCGAGGAGACGATCTCGTCGATCCTCGCGCGTTCGCGCACCGCGTCGACGTCCTCGCGTCGGATCAGACCTGCCACGTCTCCGAGTGTAGGTGCCGCCGGTGACGTGTCGCGCCGGGCTCCCTCGCGTACCGGCCCCGGCCGGGGCCGGAACGGCTCAGGACGAGGCGAGCTCGAGCAGCCTGGCGCGGGATTCCGCGCATCGGCGGGCGTACGCGCCGGGCGTGTGACCGGTCGCGGAGACGAAGTCCACAGCAAGGTGAGCCTGGTCGTAGTAGCCGATGTCGATCGCGAGCGCCGCGAGGTCCTGTCCCGGTCCGCCGCGAGGCGCTCGGCGGCGAGGTGGACCCGGTGACGCTGCAGCACCCACTTGGTCCGACGCCCAGCCGCTCGCCGAGCAACCGTTGGAGACTGCGGGTGCTCGTCCCGGCGATCCGGGCGAGGTCCGCGACGCGCGCGTGCGGGCCGAGCTCGCCCGAGGTGGCGGCATCGAGAACGCGGGAGACCTGCGCAAGGTGCGCGTCGGGTGCCAGGCGTTCTCGCAGGAGGCGGCGAGCACCGCGACCGCGGCCTCGTCGTCGCCGCGCCCGGCGAGCGCGAGGGCGTGCTCCCCGCTCTCTCGGCGCCAGCGCCCAGGACGGCCGCCGCCGGTACGGACGTCCCCGGGGACGCTCAACGCGCCAGGGCGCAGCTTGGCGGCGACGACGACGCCCGCCCCGATCAAGGTGCGGTCGAAGAGAGCGTCCGGGATGCCGTGGGCGGCGAAGCCGCTCGCCTCGGCGACGAGGTTGACGCACGGGTGCGGGATGACGGTCTGCGTGAAGGACTCCCCTGCCGGCAGGTCCCACCGCACGAGCCAGAACCAGTCGACGCGGTCAGCGAGGTCCGGCGGGGCGGGCAGCCGTCCGAGGGTGAACGCGCGACGCGCGGCCGCAGGGTCGACCACGCCGTACGTGGTGGACGGGAGGCGGCGGATACCTGTCGCATTCTTCCAAGACTGCCACCCAGCACCGACAGGACGATGGAGACATGGCGCCGCGACCGGCGCCATGCGGCCGCAGCAGTCCCGGACCACTGGAGGAATCATGCACATGTCAGCCCTGCACCCGAACCTGGCTGTGTCCGACGCTCGCGCGGCGATCGAGTTCTACCGGGCGGCGTTCGGCGCCGAGGTCGACGACGTCATCACGGCGGGCGACGCGATCGTCCACTCCGACCTGCGCCTGCCCACGGCGTCGGGCTTCTCGACGTTCACGGTCGCCCAGGAGTTCCCTGGCGCAGGGTCCGTAGCGCCCGACGCTGACGGTCCGACGTCGGTGTCGTTCTCCCTGCCCGTCGCCGACACGGACGCGTCCTATGCCCGCGCCGTCGCCGCGGGGCGACGAGTGCGGCCGAGCCCGCGGACTGGTTCGAGGATTCCGGCAGGCCGCGGTGCGCTGCCCGTTCGGGCACCGCTGGTACTTCGTCACGGTCGCCGACTCGGTCACGCCCGACGACGTCCAGCGCGCGAGCGACGCGTGGATGAGCGAGCAGCCGACCGGCTGACGGTCCTCTGAGGCGCCCGTGCCGCGAGGCCTCAGCCTGCCTGCACCCACCGCTCGTGCAGCTGGTACGCGCTGACGTCGGTGAGCGACGCGACCTGGTCGACGACGACGCGCAGGCGGGCCGCGTCGTCGGGCGCCTCGAGCCAGTCCGCCGCGAACGGTGCCTCGAGCATCTCGGGTGCCCTGTCGGTGAAGACCGTGACGAGGTCCGCGAGAACCTCGCGCTGGCGGTGGTGCAGAGGCTCGAGCTCGCGCGGGGCCATGACGTAGGCGACGGCCATGCCCTTGAGCACGAGGATCTCCGCGGACGTCGTCTCCGGGACGACCAGGCGCGCCGAGTAGCGCGTGAGCATCCCGTCCCCGTACTCCTCGCGCGTCGCGGCCTGCGCCGACCCGCTGAAGCGCCCGATCAGCTGGCTCGTCGAGTCCTTGAGCGCAGCGAGCGCCCGACGCGACCCGTCGAACCCGCGCATCAGGTGGCCGGTCGCCTCGAGGCGGGAGATCGCCGCGTCGAGCTCGGCCTCGTCGTAGGCGTCGCCGTACCAGGCGCGGACGGCTGCCACCACGCGCCCGCGCTCGTGGGAGCTGGACAGGACCGCGAGGTCCAGCCTGCCACCCACGATCGCGTCCTCGACGTCGTGCACCGAGTAGGAGATGTCGTCGGCCAGGTCCATGACCTGCGCCTCCATGCACTTGACGTGCGTGGGGCACCCTCGCGCAGCCACGTGTAGACGGGCACGTCGTCGGAGTAGGCGCCGAACTTGTGCGTCGTGGTGCCGTCCGGGCGCGACGGACCCTCGCCCCGGCGCCACGGGTACTTGACGCTCGCGTCGAGGCTGGCCCGGTCAGGTTGAGCCCGACGGGCGTGCCGTCAGCCGCGAAGACCTTGGGCTCGAGGCGGGTCAGCAGGCGCAGGGTCTGGGCGTTGCCCTCGAACCCGCCGTGGTCGGCCATGATCTCCGCGAGCGCCCGCTCGCCGTTGTGCCCGAACGGCGGGTGGCCCAGGTCGTGGGCCAGGCACGCGGTGTCCACGACGTCGGGGTCGCAGCCCAGGGCGCGGCCCATCTCCCGGCCCACCTGGGCGACCTCGAGGCTGTGCGTGAGTCGGGTGCGCACGAAGTCGTCGCTGCCCGGACCCAGGACCTGGGTCTTCGCACCGAGGCGGCGCAACGCCGAGGAGTGCACGACGCGGGCGCGGTCCCGCTCGAAGGGGTGCGCGACTTGCTCTTGGGTGGCTCGGGGACCCAGCGCTCGACGTCGGCGGCCGAGTACCCGGGGCGTTTCCTGACGTGGTGTGCGGCACGGGTCCCACCCTATCGACGCGTGGGCGGGCGCCGGTGCGATTCCCCGGCCCGCGCCTCCGCACGACGCGGCTCAGCCGAGCCGCCACACCCCGACGCCGGGACCGTCGCCCACCACGTCGAGCCCGTCGGCCGTGACCTCGAGACCGAGCTCTCCGTACAGTCGCTCGGCAGCGTCGCCCGGGAGCAGGTGCCGCGGCAGGCGCGCGCCGTCCCACGGGTCACGCGTGACGACGACGAGGACGCGCTCGTCGGTCGTCTCACGCAGGTAGACCACGGCGTTGTCGTCGACCAGGAGCCAGCGCAGGCCACCCTCGCGCAGCGCCCGGCTGCCCGGCGCACCGCGGCGAGCCGCCGGTAGACCTCGAACGTGTCGCCGTCCCACCGGTCCGGACGGTCCCACGGCATGGGCACGCGCGCGTGCTCGCCGTTGGTGCCGGTCAGGCCCACCTCGTCGCCCGCGAACATCACGGGCGTGCCGGGGTAGGTCAGCAGGAGCGTCGCAGCGACCTCCACCATGTCGGCCGACCCCACGATCGAGCGCAGGCGCGGGGTGTCGTGCGAGCCGAGCATGTTCCACTGGCGCGACGTGACCGACCACGGCAGCACGGCGTCGAAGTCGCGCATGGTCTCGACCATGCTGCGACCGCCGCGCCGCGGCGTCGTGACGGGCAGCCCGAGGAACGGGACCGCGGAGTCCGCCGGCGCGAGCCACGTCCAGATCGGACGCGTGAACGCCGAGTAGTTCATGTTGGCGTGCCAGCCGTCGCCGGCCAGGTCGAGCGAGGCGTCGTGGAAGTGCTCGCTGACCAGGACCGACTCCGGGTTGATCTCCGTCATGGTCGCCCGGATCCTGCGCGCGATCTCGAGCGTGCGGTCCTCGGCGGCGTGACGGCCCGTCATGTTCGCGACGTCGATGCGCCAGCCGTCCAGCGAGAAGGGCTCACCCAGGTAGCGCCCGACGACGGAGCCCGGCCCGTCGATCATCCTCTCCCCGAGCGTGGGCGAGCCGTAGTTGAGCTTGGGCAACGACGCGTGCTCGAGCCAGCCCACGTAGCCGGGCTCCCCGGCGTCCAGTAGAACCAGTCGCGCTCGGGGCTCGACGCGTCGGCGTGCGCACGCTCGAACCACTCGTGGCCCGCGCCCGTGTGGTTGGTCGTCAGGTCGCCGAGCAACCGCATGCCCCGCGCGTGCACGGCACGCGATAGCGAGGCGTACGCCTCGTCGCCGCCCAGGAGCGGGTCGACGTGGTCGAACGTGCTCGCGTCGTAGCGATGGTTGGACCTTCCGGGAAGACCGGGGTCAGGTAGACGGTCCCCACACCGAGGGCCTGGAGGTGGTCGAGATGCTCCTCGATCCCGCGCAGGTCCCCGCCGTAGTACTGCGTCCCGACACCGGGTCCCGCCGCGAGCGGCTCGTCGTCCCAGTCCGCGGGCTCCGCCCAGTCCGGGACCGGCCGGGAGTCCGCCTCGGCCGAGCGCGCGAACCGGTCCGGGAAGACCTGGTAGACGACGCCGTCACCCATCCACGACGGCGCGGGCGGGTGGACCGTGAGGCGGAAGTCGGCGGCGTCCGGGACGTCGCGGTCGAAGACCCGCGCCCGTTGAGCCATCGGTACCCGCCCGGGACGTCGAGGAAGAAGCGGTAGCTCGTGACGGGGTTGTGGACCAGGACGTCCGCGACGTACCAGGCCTCGTGCTCGTCCTCGCGCTCGAGGCGCGCCTGCGACAGGCGAGGCTCGCCGTCTCGGACGGTCCGCAGCCATACAGCGCGGACCTGGGCGTCGGGGCCGCCGGGGCCGGGGCACGCGCACCCGGACCGGGACGACGTCACCGAGGGCGGGGTGCCACCAGGGACGTAGACCTCGGAGCCGTCGTGGTGCGCGGCCAGGGCGACCACCTCGCGGGGCGAGGTGGCCCTCCCGGCGGACGTGACGTCGTCGGGCACGATGGTGCTCACGGCTCAGCCCTTGACCGAGCCGCCGTCAGGCCACCCACGATGTACTTCTGCAGGTAGAGGAACAGTGCCAGCACCGGCAGGGCCGAGACGACCGCGCCTGCCGTGAACAGGCCCCAGTTCGCCTCGCGCAGCGAGGAGACCCAGCCGTACAGGCCCACCGCGAGGGTCCAGTTGGACTCCGACGTCAGGACGATGCGGGCGATGATGAACTCGCCGTACGTGCTGATGAAGGACAGCAGCGCGACCACGGCGAGGATCGGCGCGACCAGGCGCAGGATGATCGTCCAGTAGATCTGGGCGTGCGTGGCGCCGTCGAGCTTCGCAGCCTCGTCGAGCTCGCGCGGGACCGTGTTGAAGAACCCGTACATGAGGAACGTGTTCACACCCAGCGCGCCGCCGAGGTACACGCAGATCAGGGCGAGCTTGCTGTCCAGGCCCAGTGCCGGCACCACGTCGCCAAGGCTCAGGAGCAGCAGGAAGATCGCGATGAACGCGAGCATCTGCGGGAACATCTGGATGATGAGCAGCGAGGTCAGGCCCGCGCGACGGCCCGAGAAGCGGAACCGCGAGAACGCGTAGGCGGCTGCAGCCCCATGAGGACCGTGCCGACCGAGGTGACGACCGCGATCACGAGCGTGTTGAGCATCCACGTCCAGAACAGGGACTCGCTCAGCTGCGCGAAGTTCGCGGTGCTCACGTCGCTGAAGAGGGTATTCGAGCCCGTGAGCGTGCCGTTCTCGGAGAGCGACGCCGACAGGACGTAGACCAGCGGGAACGCCGAGAACACGACCGCCACGACGCCCACGAGGTGGCGCCAGCCGAGCTCGGTGAACCAGCGACCGGGCTTCATGCGGCGGCGCCGTTCCGAGGAGTCGGGCCTGGCCGCCGACTGCGGTGGAGACAGAGGTGGTCGCCATGTCAGT
The DNA here is from genome assembly GCA_038070415.1 of Oerskovia sp. M15. Classification (GTDB taxonomy): domain Bacteria; phylum Actinomycetota; class Actinomycetes; order Actinomycetales; family Cellulomonadaceae; genus Oerskovia. The sequence goes on along the minus strand of JAMYWF010000001.1, from coordinate 3,420,960 downwards.
TCATCTCCTCGAACTTGCGGGTGCTCCGGAACGCCAGGGCAGCGATGGTGCCGACGATCACGAAGATGACGATCGACAACGCGCTCGCGAGCCCGAAGTTCTTGGGGCCGAGCCGTCGACCCCGGAGATCTGGTAGACCATCGAGATGAGGATGTCCGTGTGCCCGAGCGGCACCGAGGCGTCCGAAACGTGGCCCACCCGGTGAGCATGTAGATGAGTGTGAAGTTGTTGAAGTTGAACGCGAAGGACGAGATCAGCAGCGGGGCCGTCGAGATGAGCAGCAGCGGCAGCGTGACCGAGCGCCACGTACGCCAGCGCCCGGCGCCGTCGATCTTCGCGGCTTCCATGACGTCCGACGGCAGGGACTGCAGCGCGCCCGTGCAGATGAGGAACATGTACGGGAAGCCCAGCCACAGGTTCACGAAGAGCACCGAGAACTTGGCGAGCAACGGGTCGGTGAGCCACGGGATCTCGGCGCCGCCCAGAAGGACCTCGTTGATGAACCCGAACCGGGTGTTGAGCAGGCCCGACCACAGCAGCGCCGCGAGGAACCCCGGATCGCGTAGGGCAGGATCATGAGCGTCCGGTAGATCTTGCGACCGCGCATGCGGGTGTCGTTGAACGTGATCGCGAGGAAGAGACCCAGGAGGAACGTGGTCACCACGGACCCGATCGCGAAGACGAAGGTCCAGGCGAGGATCTTGACGAACGGCTGGGCGTAGCGCCCGTCCGAGAACGCCGTGATGAAGTTGTCGAGCCCGACCGCGACGCGCCAGCCCACCGCCAGGGTCGTGCCGTCCTCGGCCTCGAACTGACCGTCGTCGTTGGGTGTGTAGACGGTCCCGGTGGTCGTGTCCGTCATGGAGTCGCTCGCGGCGTCCCACTCGAGCGTCGAGGTGTAGACGTAGCCGGTCATGGCGTCAGGCGTGCGGATCGAGCCGTCCTCCGGGTCGTCGGAGACGGGCACCCGAAGGGTCGTGACCTCGTCCTGGCGCTGGAGCACCTGGCCGCGCTCGAGGACCGTGAAGCCGGGACCTCGGCGGCCCGGCCACCGGTGACGACGGCGTCGTCGACCACGCTCAGCGGCTGCTCGGCCGTGCCGACCTCGACGTCACCGTCGGGCGTCACGATCGCGAAGGCGAGCGTCCCGCCGTCCTCGAGGACCGTCAGCGGAGCGGACTCGGAGCCCTCGACGCGGCGCTCGTTCTGCACGAGCAGCGCCTCGACCGCCTGCTCCTTGGTCGAGTTGTGGCCTGTGCCGTAGTTGGTGAAGGCGATGTAGCCCGTGTAGGCGACCACGAAGATCTGGTAGGCCAGCAGGAAGATCAGGCCCGGGAGGATGTACTTGAGCGGCAGGGCGCGCTTGGAGAAGTAGACCCAGTTCGCGGCGCCCAGCATGGCCAGCATCGCGGCGAGGATCCCGTACGACTCGGCGCTCCACGCGGCCCAGACCACATACACGCCGAGCGCGTCGATGACGGCCATGAGGGCGAGCTTGGCGAAGAATCCTGCGCTGTAGTTGCGGGCGTGCGACCCGTCGCGGTCCCGACGGGGCGCTGATCGCGCGGCCCCTGGGGCGGCCCGGAGTCCTCCGGAGCGCCGACTTCTGCGTCGGTGGGCGTGATCTGTGGGGCGGACATCGAGCCTCCGTAGTCGTGCGACACGGGAACCGGCCCGCGTCATGGGGCTGGCGCAGCTCCGCTGGTGCGGGCTGCGCCGATGACTCGTGGCCGTGGCGCCGGGCGCCACGGCCACGAGTCAGGTGATCAGGAACCGATCGCTGCCTGGATGTCGGCGATCATCTTGTCCCAGGTGGGGATCGGGTCTGCGCCACCGACGATGGCGGCCTCGGTCACGCCCAGAAGCTGAACACAGAAGCCATCTCGGGGATCGAGGGCATCGGGACGGCATCGGCACCCACGGCGCGGAACCCGGCGATGATCGGGTCTTCTGCCGCAGCCTTGTCGGCCGAGACGGTGAGCGCCGGCGAACGGTTGCCGGCCTTGTACAGGGCCGTCTGGGCCTCCTCGGTCGAGAGGAAGTTGACGAGGAAGTCGTTGGCGACGAGAGCGTTCTCGCTCTGGTTGCTCAGGTAGAAGCCCTGCACGCCCACGAACGGCAGGGCAGGCTGGCCACCGGCGCTGGGGACCGGGTCGATCGAGAGGTCGAGCCCCTCGAACGACTCGATCATCCACGGGCCGCCGACGATGAAGGGGACTCGCCGTTCTTGAAGGCCTCGACCGCGATGTCGTACGTCGTGTCCTGGCTGAGGTTGCCTGCGGCACCCTGCGCACCGAGCCACGTCGCGAACGCCTGGCCCTCGGGGCCGCCCATGGCGAGCTCGGAGGTGTAGGAGCCGTCAGCGTTCTGCGAGAAGACCGGGGCACCGAAGGACATCTGGAACGGGTAGTGCGTGTAGGGGTCCCCTTGGCGCCGTCCGACTGGACGAGGATCGGGAACTTCGTCCCGGCGGCCTGGCGGCGGCGAGCGCGTCGTCCCACGTGGCCGGGGCGGCGGGGGCGAGCGCGGTGTTGCGGATCAGCGCGATGTTCTCGATCGCATAGGGCAGGCCGTAGACCTGTCCGTCCTGCGTGAAGGCCTGGATCGAGACCTCCTCGAACTCCGAGGCCTTGTCGCCCAGCTCGAGGGGCGACGACGCCGTTGGTCGTGAACTCGCCCAACCAGTCGTGCGCTCCGACCGTGATGTCGGGGCCCTTGCCGGTCGGGACCTGGGCGAGGAAGTCCGCACGGATCTCGTCGTAGTTCTTCTGGACGACCTCGACCGTGGTGCCGGTCTCGTCCTCGAAAGCCTTCGCGGCGTCGGTGACCGCGGCCTTGCGGGTCTCGTCGACCCAGACTGTCAGCGCGCCGGCCGAATCGCCGGACCCCGAGGTGGTCTCGTCGTCTCCGCTGCCGCCGCCGGAGCAGGCAGTGAGCGCCAGCGTGGTGCCGAGCGCTGCGGCAAGAAGGATGCTCCGTCGCATCTGAGTCACTCCAAGCAATCGAGATTGTCAGCCAAGGGTGGCGAACCTGCCCTCCTCGGCCCTGATGTGGACGACCGTACGTCGTGGGGTAGCCGTCATGCAAGCGCTTGCGGTAACTTTCATGCAACGCTTTGCACTCGACGGCGAACCACCTCGTCGCACACTCTCGCCGGCAGTCTCTCCTCAGCCCGCGAGCAACCAGGACGAGGAGGTCCGGTGTCACCTACACTGCCCCACGTGCGTACCCGTCTCACAGATCTCGCCGAACAAGCCGGCGTCAGTACTGCGACGGTCTCGCGCGTCCTGAACAGGAAGGCCGGTGTCGCCAGCGAGACGCGTCAAGCCGTCCTCGCTGCACTGGACCTTCTTGGCTACGAACGCCCCGAGAGCTCCGCAACCGGTCCGCGGGCCTGGTCGGCCTGATCGTCCCGGAGCTGACGAACCCGGTCTTCCCGCGTTCGCACAGGTCATCGAGTCGCTGCTCTCCGAGCACGGGTACACCCTCTACTCTGCACGCAGTCCCCGGGGCACCACCGAGGACGAGTACGTGGAGATGCTCCTCGACCACGCAGTCGACGGGATCGTCTTCATCTCCGGCCTCCACGCCGACACCCAGGCCAGCCACGACCGCTACGAGCGCCTGCGCAGCCGCGGCATGCCCATCGTCCTGGTCAACGGCTACGCGCCCGGGTGGATGCCCCGTTCGTCTCGCCCGACGACGCCGCGAGCATCGAGCTGTCGGTGCGCCACCTCGAGTCGCTGGGCCACCGCCGGATCGGTCTCGCGATCGGGCCCGGGCGCTTCGTCCCGGCCCAGCGCAAGCTCGCAGGCTTCGCGGACGCCCTCGTCCGTCACGGGCTGGTCGACCACGCCTCCCAGGCGAGCGACCACATCGTCGTCACGCTCTTCACGGTCGAGGGCGGCCAGGCCGCAGCCGGAGAGCTCATCGACTCCGGGCACACCGCGATCGTCTGCGGCTCCGACCTCATGGCTCTCGGCGCCATCCGCGCGGCACGGGCTCGTGGTCTGCGCGTCCCGCAGGACGTCTCGGTCGTCGGCTACGACGACTCGCCGCTGATCGCGTTCACCGATCCACCCTGACCACCGTGCGTCAGCCGGTGGCCGCGATGGGGCAGGCGGCGATCAGTGCCTTGCTCACGGAGATCTCCGGCGAGAAGGCCCCGCGCTCGGAGCTCCTGTTCCAGCCGGAGCTGATCGTGCGCGGGTCCACGGGCGCCGCACCCAGCGGCCGCTCGACAACCCCAGCTGCAAGCGCTTACACTCGGACGACGGCTCATCGGGCCTGCCTCCGCCTGCGGTGGCGCCCCGGCCGTCCCGCCGGCGGGCACCGGGGCCACCGCACCCCGGATCCTCGCTCGGGCCACCATGCCGCGACAGGCACCCTCGCCCGTCGTTCGTCATCCCCGATTTGGCAGCACCCGCCACACCCGCACACAGTGAGGACCAGCACTCCATGTCTCGTATCGATTCGATCCCGGCAACCGAGGTCGGCTCCGCACCGGCACTCAGCGCCACCCAGCTCGTGCACGCGGCCCACGAGGGCCCCGGCGAGTGGTGGCGCGACGCGGTGATCTACCAGGTCTACCCGCGCTCCTTCGCCGACGGCAACGGCGACGGGATCGGCGACCTCCCCGGCGTGACCGCACGCCTGCCGCACCTCAAGGCGCTGGGGATCGACGCCGTCTGGCTCTCGCCCTTCTACCGGTCGCCGCAGAAGGACGCAGGCTACGACGTCTCCGACTACCGCGACGTCGACCCGCTGTTCGGGACCCTCGCCGACTTCGACGAGATGCTGGCACAGGCCCACGGCATGGGGATCCGCGTCATCGTCGACGTCGTCCCGAACCACACCTCGGACCAGCACGCCTGGTTCCAGGAGGCGCTCGCCGCGCCCGAGGATCGCCCGAGCGCGGCCGCTATCTCTTCCGCGAGGGCAAGGGCGAGAACGGCGAGCTCCCGCCGAACAACTGGCAGTCGATCTTCGGCGGCCCGGCCTGGACCCGCGTGACCGCGGGCGCAGGGCGCGCGTCGTCGAGCCCGACGGAGGCGAGGCCGGTGCCGGCGCGGGCCAGTGGTACCTGCACATGTTCGACTCCACGCAGCCCGACCTCGACTGGTCCGACCCCGAGGTCCGCAGCGAGTTCGAGGACGTCCTGCGCTTCTGGCTGGACAAGGGCGTCGACGGCTTCCGCATCGACGTCGCGCACGGCATGGTCAAGGAGCCGGGCCTACCGGACTGGGACGGCTCCGTCTCCATGGTCGAGGGCACCGACGTCGGCGCGCCCGAGGACGGGTCGACGGGAGCCGGTAACTCCGGGCCGATGTTCGACCAGGAGGGCGTGCACGACATCTACCGTGCCTGGCACAAGGTCCTGGCTTCCTACGACGGCGACCGCGCCCTCGTGGCGGAGGCCTGGGTCGAGCCGCTCTCCCGCCTGGCTCGCTACGTGCGCCCGGACGAGATGCACCAGGCCTTCAACTTCTCGTTCCTGACCACGGCCTGGGACGCGGCCCGCTGCGGGCCGTCGTGGCGGCATCGCTCCACGCGTCCGACGAGGTCGGCGCACCCACGACCTGGGTGCTGTCCAACCACGACGTCGTGCGTCACCCTCCCGCCTCGGCCTGGCCGAGCCGGGACTGCGCCTAACGGGATCTTCGCGCACGAGCCCCAGCCCGACGAGGAGCTGGGCCTGCGCCGCGCCCGCGCCGCGAGCCTGCTCATGCTCGGCCTGCCGGGCAGCTCGTACCTCTACCAGGGCGAGGAGCTCGGCCTGCCCGAGCACACCTCGCTGCCGAACGACGTGCGCGAGGACCCGGCGTTCTTCCGCACCGAGGGCGCCGAGGCAGGCCGTGACGGCTGCCGCGTGCCGCTCCCTGGGAGGCCGAGGCTCCGGGTCTCGGGTTCGGGGCCACGGGCAAGACCTGGCTCCCCAGCCCGAGTCGTACAAGGCGCTGGCCGCCGACGCCCAGTACGGCGTGGCCGGGTCGACGTTCGAGATGTACAAGACCGCGCTCGAGATCCGCAGGGCCGAGGACCTCGGCGCGGGCTCGCTCGCCTGGGTCGACGCCTACGCAGACTCCTCGGACGTCATCGCGTTCCTCAACGGCGACGTGCTCGTCCTGGCGAACCTGGGCTCCGAGCCCGTCGTCCTGCCCGAGGCGCCCAGGTGCTCGTCGAGAGCGGGCCCACGTCCCCGACCGCAGCTCAGACCCGCAGGTGCGCGTCCCCTCGGACACCACGGTGTGGTTCCGGGCCTGACCGGGTAGACCCGTCGGAACCCCGCGATCGGTCCGGCGGCCGCCCGCACAGGCGCTCGCCGGGTGCCGGAGGAGCTCCTCCGGCACCCGGCGAGCGCCTGTGCCCACGCTGGATCTGGTCGGCCGACAGCTTCACCTCTACAGGGGTCCGTGCAGCGGGTTCAGGCTGAACGAGTCCTCGGACCTCCCCGTGCTGTCCTTGGATCTGTTGGTGGAGCGAGACGCACACGTCCCTAGTTCCCCACCACCACAGGCACGAGCACCGTGCGCCTTGAAGGCTGTCTGCCAACAAGTTTGCCGTGCTGCCGGGATCGTTCAACCCTCTGAGAACGAGGTGTGAGAACGCTAGGACCTGCGAGCCAGGTCGACGAGCAGATCTGCGGTGGCCTGGTCCGCGGGGAAGAACGTCTCGATCGCGATCTCGTCCAAGGTCACATCCCGCGGTGCGCCGAACAGCGTCAGCGCGTAGAGCAGCGACATCTCGCCAAGATCCGTGCGAACTCGCATCGGAGTCACGAAATCATCCACCAGGCCTTCCGGCGCGTCTTCCGCGCCTTCGGGAACCGGGTAGGCCTCCACTTCGGCGAGCAGGTCAAGCAGCTCCGGGTTCGCGGTCCGCTCCCATTGCCGTCGTACCCGGCGCACGATGTGCGCCCGCCACTGCACGTAGTTCCGGATTCGCGACGCCAGCCCCTCAGGGTGCAGGGTCGCCCGCAAGACGTTGATCGACCCGTCGACGGCGACGGTCGCGCCCGTCACCCGGGCGAAGAACTCCCGAGCCGCGTCGTTCATCGCGACCAGCTGCCACGACGTATCGACAGCCATCGCCGGGTTGGGGTTGCTTCCCCGCAGTACAGCTTCGATCGCAGAGCGCGCCGGTCCTAGGTCTTCGTACCCACGCTCAGCGTGCACCGGTGCGAAGCCCGCCGCGAGATATAGAACATTTCGCTCGCGCAGCGGACCTCCAGCTCTTCGCAGATGCGCGCGATCATGGATCGACTCGGTGTCGCTCGCCCGGTCTCGATGAAGCTCAGGTGCCGGGCCGACAGGTCCGCCGCTATCGAGACGTCGAGCTGTGAGCGATGCCGGCGCTCGCGCCAGCGCCGGACCTGTTCACCAACGGGCTCCTGCCGCGCCTGCGTCAACGTCATGGTGCTCATGGTGCCCGCACGACAGTTGCCCAGCAACTACGTCGGAGGTAATGGACAGGACGCGCTGCGCGGCGAATGGTCATACCGAGGCAGCATCCGCTTCGCACCCACCGCTACCCAGGAGATGCCATGATGCCAACGGATATCCCGACGACCGTCGGTTCGACCGTCGACCGCTACCTGTCGTTCTGGAACATGGGCCCCGGCGCTGAGCAGCAGCAGCTTGCGGCCGCTGTGTTCAGGAAAGATGTCGACCACCGCGGCCCGCTGGGCGCTCGGGTCGGCCTGGCTGGGGTGCTTGAGCTCAGTCTGGGGTTCGCCGAGCATCTGGGGGCTCAGATTCCGGGCTCGCACGGAGCCGCAGCACACCATGACCGGGTCCGGGTGGAGTGGGAGGCGCTGCGGGAAGGGAACCCTTCGCGGAGGGCACCGACGTGCTGGTCCTGGACGACAGCGGCTTGGTGGAGTCCGTCACCACCTTCCTCGACCGGGCACCCGACACTTTCGACCCGCACACGGACTGACATCTCCGCGATCCGGGCATCGCTCACCGCGCGAGGTGGACGGTGGCGTGCCCGGGAGCGGTCGTGTCAACAGCTGGCGCGCTCGGCGAAATGCGCGCTTGGCGCATCCGACCGCACCTTGCATTCTCATCTCGCTCTGCAACAGCAGCTCACACTTTCCGCCAGAATGGTCCGTCAATCCGACAGGATGGACCGTCGGTGCGCACTTCGTCGCATCCCGATCCTGTGCGACTCCGCATCGCGACAATTGACCTCAAGGTCATTGACCTGCTTCCCGATCGGTCACAAAGTTGACGACGTAGCACCTTCCGACGCCTCCTGCACCGCGAGCGAAAAGCGAGATCCGCCATGACTGAAACCACCGCCATCACCGGCCCGGACACCTCTGTCGTATTCCAGTACCTCAGGTTCTGGAACGCGGCAGCATCCGAACAGCAGCAGCTGGCGCTCGAGACCTTCGCCGAGGAGGTCTCGTACCACGTGCCGTTGGGAGTGATGCGCGGTCGGGAGCAGCTGATCGCCTTCTTGGAGCGATTCACGCAGCACCAGCCGCTCTACGCCTTTGTGGCCCGCGGGCTCCCGGAGCGGCACCATGACCGCGCCCGGCTGCGGTGGGAGCTAGTGGTCGACAAGAGGTCTTTCACGACAGGCACCGACGTGCTGGAGATCGATGATGACGGGCGCATCGCCTCCGTGACGGGCTTCCTCGACCGCGCCCCTGCAGGCTTCGCCCCGGCCCTCACTGACCTCTCCTTGCGTTACCGAAAGGTATCTCATGACAACCAGCAACTCGTATGCCGTCGAGGCCTTGGGCCTCGTCAAATCCTTCGGTGGCACGCGTGCTGTCGACGGCATAGACCTCACTGTCCCCGAGGGGCGTGGTCGGAATCCTTGGGCCAAACGGGGCGGGAAAGACCACGACCGTGCGCATGCTCGCCACCTTGCTCCGACCCGATGCCGGAACCGCCCGCATCTTTGGTCACGACGTCACGCGCGCCCCTGAAAGGTGCGCGAACTGATCTCCCTCACCGGCCAGTTCGCTTCCATCGACGATGATCTCTCGGGGCTGGACAACCTACGGATCCAGGCACGTCTTCGCGGGCTACCCCGCCGCGCCGCGAACACCCGAGCCGACGAGCTGGTGGACGGACTGGAGCTGGACGAGGCTGCCCGCCGCCCGGTCAAGACCTACTCCGGAGGCATGAAGCGGCGACTGGACATCGCAGCCAGCCTGGTGGTGGCACCGCGCCTGCTCTTCCTCGACGAGCCCACCACCGGGCTGGACCCACGCAGCCGAGGCCACGTCTGGGACCTGATCAGGGACCTGGTCCGTCAGGGCTCCTCCGTGCTGCTGACCACGCAGTACCTGGACGAGGCGGACCGCCTTGCCGACCGGATCGTGGTGATCGATCGCGGCCGGGTCGTCGCCGACGACACCGCAGCGCAGCTCAAGCGAGCGATCGGCACCGGCGTGCTCGAAGTGGAGACCGCGGGTCCCTCTGACGCTGTGCGGGCCGCGCAACTGCTCGGCACGGCGCTGGGTGCACCTGCCCATATCGCTGAGGACGGCACCACCGTCCGCATCCAGGTCCCGGACGGCGGAAGGCTCGACCGCCGTGCGACATCTGCCCTGGCACAGCTGCCGCTCGCCGGGGTGGAGGTGTCGAGCTTCGCGCTCGGCCTGCCCAGCCTCGACGAGGTGTTCTTGGAACTCACTCGACAACCCGCCGCCGTCAGCACACGTTCCGATACCGACACCCGGGAGATCCCATGACCGTGACCACCACCCCCACCGTCCAGATCTCCGTCACACCGTCCGCCCCGGACGCATCTCCGCATCCCTGATATTGGGTGAACGAGCGTTGCTGAAGATCAGGCGGGCACCGGAGCAGATGGCGGACGCCATCCTGCTCCCTGTCATCTTCACCCTCCTCTTCACCTACCTGTTCGGCGGAGCGCTGGCCGCTCCACCGCGAACTACCTGCAGGACCTCCTACCCGGGACGCTGGTCATGACGGTGCTGCTCATCACCGTCTCCGCTGGCACCGCACTGAACACCGAGCTGACCCATGGGCACCTTGACCGGTTCCGAGCCCTCCCCATCTGGCAATCCGCTCTCATCGTCGGCGGACTGATCGGTGATGCGTGCCGCTACCTCATTGCATCCGGACTGGTAGTAGGACTCGGCTTGCTCATGGGGTTCCGGCCCGAGGGCGGCGCCGTCGGAGTCGTGGCGGGGTCGCATTGATACTGGTGTTCGCCTTCAGCCTGTCGTGGGTGTGGACCACACTGGGGCTCCTGGCTCGCTCCCCGCAATCGCTCTCGGTCCTCAGCTTCCTGGTTCTGTTCCCACTGCTCTTCGCGAGCAACACCTTCGTAGACCCGTCCACCATGCCCGGATGGCTCGAAACGTTTGTCGAGGTCAACCCCGTCAGTCACTTGGTGACCGCGGAGCGCGCTCTGATGGCGGCACCGCAGAAGTCGGCGACATCGCGGGAGTAGTCATCGCCGCAGCATTGGTCCTGGCGGTGTTCTGGCCATTGACGATGTGGCTGTACCGACGCACCCACTGAACCAACTAGCTCTTCGCGACGTGGGGCCACGACTCATCGAGGTTCACCACGACGACTCCGCCCGTGCGCCCGGGCTAGGTTCACCTAGAGCGCGAGTCGCTGGCGGCGCGCTTCGTAGAGCACGATCGACGCCGCGTTCGCGGCGTTGAGCGAGCTGGCCGAACCGGTCATCGGGATGCTGAGCGTCACGTCGGCGGCGTCGCGCCAGGCGCGCGACAGTCCCACGGTCTCGTTCCCGACCAGCAGCAGCGTGGGTCCTGTCAGGTCGAAGGCCGAGAGCTCGGCGTCCCCGTTCTCGTCGGTCGCCGCGACCACGATCGGCACGCCCGACGCACGCTGGTCGTCGACCCAGTCCATGACCTCGTTCTGGGAGCCCGCGTGCACCGCGGGAGGGCGAAGAACGACCCCGTCGAGGCACGGACCGCCTTCGGGTCGTACGCGTCCGCCGCGTGCCCCGTGGTGATCACACCGTGGGCTCCGAAGGCGTCGGCCGACCGGATGATGGATCCGATGTTGCCGGGCTGCGTCGGCCGGTCGAACACCGCGCCCAGGAAGTCCTGTCGCACCGGGATGCGCGTCAGGTCGTCCGGGCGCATCCCCACGACGGCCAGCAGCTCGGCCGCGCCCTCGGACTTCTCGCTCAGCTCCGACAGGAGCTCGGGCGACATCGCCACCTTCTCGGCCCCGGCAGCGACTGGAGAAGGTCCGGGCCCACGACGACAGCGACCTGTCGGCGTCGTACAGCAAGGCTCGGACCTCCCAGCCGTGCTCCACGGCCAGGTTGATCGGCCGGACACCCTGGACGATGAACTCACCGGCTCGATGGCGCTTGGTCCTGTTCCCCAGGAGTGTCTGCAGCACCTGGAAGCGAGCGTTGCGCGCCGTGATCCGCGTGACCGCGTGGGCCCTCGTGCCGTCAGCCACCGGACACGCTCAGCTCGGCTTCGCGCAGCTTCTCCTCGAACTCCGGCGAGAGCTCGCGAGAGTCGAGCCAGCCGTACGGCAGGTGGGGCTTCTGGGAGAGCCCGCCCGACCACGCTGCCCCTCGGCGGCCTCTCCGGGATAGGGCTGGTCGAGGTCGAGGGCGTCGAGCTCGCCGCGCAGCTCCTCGAGCGTCGAGACCATCGCGAGGCCCTGACGCGCCTCGCCGCCCACGGCATAGCCCTTGAGGTACCAGGCCATGTGCTTGCGCAGGTCGCGCATGCCCTTCCCTCGTCCCCGCCGAAGTACTCGATCATGAGCTCGCCGTGGCGGAAGATCGTCTCGGAGACCTCGCGCAGGCCGGGCGTCACGCGCGCGTCCGAGCCGGAGAAGGCCGCGGCCAGGTCGGCGAAGAGCCAGGGGCGCCCTTGGCAGCCGCGCCCGACGACGACGCCGTCGCACCCTGTCTCCCGGACCATGCGGACGGCGTCCTCGGCCGACCAGATGTCGCCGTTGCCGAGCACCGGGATCTCGGTGACCGTCTCCTTGAGGCGCGCGATGGCTGACCAGTCGGCCGTGCCGCTGTAGTAGTCGGCGGCGGTCCGGGCGTGCAGCGCGACGGCCGCGACGCCCTCGGCCTGGGCGATGAGCCCGGCCTCGAGGTACGTCAGGTGGTCCTCGTCGATGCCCTTGCGCATCTTGATCGTGACGGGCACCCGTAGGTTCGGCGGCCTTGACGGCCGCGCGCACGATCGACGTGAACAGGTCCTTCTTCCACGGCAAGGCGGAGCCGCCACCCTTACGGGTCACCTTGGGGACGGGGCAGCCGAAGTTCAGGTCGACGTGGTCCGCGCGGTCTTCGCCCGCGATGATCTTCACGGCGGCGCCGACCGTGGCAGGGTCCACGCCGTAGACCTGCGCCGAGCGCGTCTTCTCGTCCGGTTCGAACGTGACGATCCGCAACGACTCCTCGTTGCGCTCGACGAAGCGCGGCTCGTCACCATCTCGGCGACGTAGAGCCCTGCACCGTGCTCGCGGCACAGGCGCCGGAAGGCGGCGTTGGTCACGCCCGCCATGGGGGCGAGGACCACGGGGTCTCGACGACGTGGGGCCCGATCCGCAGGGGCGGCAGCACGTGTCCGGTTGCGGGCGCCGGGTCTCGGGCGCGCGCGTGGCGTCGGAAAGGGTGGGGAGGGTCACCGGGCCATTCTCCCACCGATCCCCGTGGCACGAAAAGGCCGCCGTCCACGGGACGGCGGCCTCCTCCGCCCGGTCAGGGCGACGTCCTAGGCGCCGAGCAGGCGCGCGGCCAGGTACGCGGTGACCTGGTCGAGCGCGACACGCTCCTGCTCCATGGAGTCGCGGTGACGGATCGTCACGGCCTGGTCGTCGAGCGTGTCGAAGTCCACGGTGATGCAGAACGGCGTACCGATCTCGTCCTGGCGGCGGTAGCGGCGACCGATCGCGCCGGCGTCGTCGAAGTCGACGTTCCAGTACTTGCGCAGCTCGGCGGCCAGGTCGCGCGCCTTGGGCGAGAGCTGCTCGTTGCGGCTCAGCGGGAGGACCGCTGCCTTGACCGGCGCCAGGCGCGGGTCGAGCCGGAGCACCGTGCGGACGTCGGTGCCGCCCTTCGCGTTGGGCGCCTCCTCCTCGTGGTACGACTCGACGAGGAACGCCATGAGCGAGCGGGTCAGGCCCGCGGCGGGCTCGATCACGTACGGAACGTACTTCTCGTTCGTGACCGGGTCACGGTAGGTGAGGTCCTTGCCGGAGTGCTCCGAGTGGGTCTTGAGGTCGAAGTCGGTGCGGTTCGCGACACCCTCGAGCTCGCCCACTCCGAGCCCTTGAAGCCGAAGCGGTACTCGATGTCGACCGTGCGGGTCGAGTAGTGCGACAGCTTCTCCTTGGGGTGCTCGAAGAGACGCAGGTTGTCGCGGTCGATGCCCAGGTCCACGTACCAGTTCGTCCGCAGGTCGATCCAGTACTGGTGCCACTCCTCGTCCGTCCGGGCTCGACGAAGAACTCCATCTCCATCTGCTCGAACTCGCGCGTGCGGAAGATGAAGTTGCCCGGCGTGATCTCGTTGCGGAACGACTTGCCGATCTGGCCGATGCCGAACGGGGCTTCTTGCGGGCTGCGCCCACGACGTTCTGGAAGTTCACGAAGATGCCCTGCGCGGTCTCGGGGCGCAGGTAGACCATCCGGACTCGTCCTCGACGGGGCCGAGGTAGGTCTTGAGCATCATGTTGAAGTCGCGGGGCTCGGTCCACTGTCCGCGGGTACCGCAGTTGGGGCACGCGATCTCCGCGAGGCCGCCCTCGGGCGCGCGGCCCTTCTTCTCCTCGAACTCATCGACCATCTGGTCCTCGCGGAACCGCTTGTGGCACGAGAGGCACTCGGTGAGCGGGTCGGTGAAGACACCGACGTGGCCCGAGGCGACCCAGACCTCGCGCGGGAGGATCACCGAGGAGTCGAGGCCCACCACGTCGTCACGGCTCGTGACCATGGTGCGCCACCACTGCTTCTTGATGTTCTCCTTGAGCTCGGTGCCCAGCGGCCCGTAGTCCCATGCGGAGCGGGTACCACCGTAGATCTCGCCCGAGGGAAGACGAACCCGCGCCGCTTGGCGAGGGAGACGACGGCATCGAGTCGAGAAGGCGCAGTGGCCACGGGCGATCACTCCAGGAAATCGTGTGTACCCCGCACGTGGCTTCGTGCGGGACGGTGCAGGACAGCCGCCCCGGTCGCCGCGGCGAGGCGGGCGAGGTCCGTGGGCGCCAACGTCCCAGGCTACTCGGTCTTTCGTGGCGAGGTGAGCCCGGGCGAGCCGCGCGCCCGACGGCGGGAGGCGCCGTCGGGCCGTCACGTCACCCTGGGCGCGGTGTCGGCGGGGCCACACCGATCCTTGTTGACATTCGTTATCAATATCAACGACGATGGAGCCATGCCACTCCACTCCCGACCGATCCGTGCCGCCCTCGTCAGCTCCGTCGCCCTCGCGACCACGCTCACCCTGGCGGCCTGCGGCTCCGGAGGGGCGTCGGGCGGCGGTTCCGGTGGCGACGCCAGCAGCACGGTCGACGTGCTCGCGTCCTTCTACCCTCTGCAGTTCGTCGCCGAGCGGGTCGGCGGTGACCGCGTCGAGGTCTCCAACCTCACACCGCCCGCGGCCGAGCCGCACGACCTGGAGCTCTCCCCGCACAGGCGCGCACGGTCGGCACCGCGGACCTCGTCGTCTACCAGTCCGGCTTCCAAGCGGCGGTCGACGAGGCCGTCGACTCCGTCGACCGGCCCACGTCGTCGACGCGACCGAGGCTGCGGGCCTCGAGGCGCACCCGGGCGAGACCGACGCCGACGCGAGCGAGAGCACGGAGGACGGCGAGGACGCGCACGACGACGGGCACGACCACTCGTCCGAGGGCGGGCTCGACCCCACTTCTGGCTCGACCCGACGCGACTGATCCCCGTCGCGGAAGAGGTCGCGGCCGAGCTGAGCGCGGTCGACCCCGACGGAGCGGACGAGTACGCGGCCAACCTGGCCGATCTCACTGCCGATCTGACCGCGCTCGACACCGAGCTCAGCGAGGGCCTGGCCAACTGCGCCAGCCCGTACCTGGTCACCTCGCACGAGGCGTTCGGGTACCTGGCGGAGCGCTACGGGCTCGAGCAGGTCGGGATCACCGGGATCGACCCCGAGGCCGAGCCCTCGCCCGCACGTCTGCGCGAGGTCGCCGACATCATCCGCGACCACGGCGTGACCACGATCTTCTTCGAGACCCTCACGAGCCCCAAGGTCACCCAGACGCTCGCGCAGGACGTCGGCGTCACGGCCGCGGTGCTCGACCCGCTCGAGGGGCTGAGCGACACCGACAAGGACTACCTTGACGTCATGCGGACCAACCTGGAGGCGCTGCGCACCGGCCTGACCTGCGCATGAGGACCACACGACGAGCCCCGCCCCGGCGAGCCGGACCACTCCCGGCGCCCCCGCGATCGACGCCCGCGGGATCCATGTGACCCTCGGCACCAGCGACATCCTGCGCGGCGTCGACATCACCGTCGAGCGCGGCGAGGTGGTGGCGCTGCTCGGCGCCAACGGCTCCGGCAAGTCGACGCTCGTGAAGTCCCTCGTGGGGATCGTGCCGCTCGCGGCGCCACGTGCACCTCCTGGGCGCCGAGCTGGGACCTCGGGTCCCCTGGGCGCAGCTCGGCTACGTGCCGCAGCGTGTCTCCGCGCAGGCCGGGGTCCCTCGACCGCCGAGGAGGTCGTCGCCTCGGGGCTGCTCCACGGTCGCCGGATCCGGCTGCCCCGCGGCTGGCGGGACACGGCCCGCGAGGCCCTGGACCGCGTCGGCCTCGCCGACCGCGCGCTGAGCGCCGTCCACGAGCTCTCCGGCGGCCAGCAGCAGCGCGTGCTCATCGCCCGCGCCCTTGCCCGCAGCCCCGAGCTGCTGATCCTCGACGAGCCGGTCGCGGGCGTGGACCAGCCGAGCCAGGAGGCGTTCGCCGCGACCCTCGACGGCCTGACCCGCGGCGGCATGACCGTCCTGGTCGTCCTGCACGAGCTGGGCGCGCTCGCCCCGCTCATCCAGCGCTGTGTCGTCCTGCGCCACGGTCTCGTGGTCCACGACGGTCCACCACCCCAGGTCACCACGGCGCACGCCGGGCCGGGCCACGAGCACCTGCACCCGCACGGGACGACTCCGAACGCCGGGCCGCGCCGGGCACCGACATGGGCCTGATCGACGCCCCGCTCACACGCCACTCCCCGCCCCCGCCCGCATCGACCGAGGAGCCGCCTCGTGAACGCCCTCGACGAGCTGGTCGGTATGCTCAGCGATCCCTTCATGCAGCGGGCGCTCATCGCGGCCGTGCTGGTCGGCGTCACCGCCCCGGTCATGGGGACGTACCTCGTCCAACGCAAGCTGTCCCTGCTCGGCGACGGGATCGGGCACGTCGCCCTCACCGGGGTCGCGCTCGGGTGGTTGGTCGGGGCGCGATGGGCGTCGTCCCGAACGACGCCCTCGCGATCCCGGGCGCAGTCGTCGCTGCCGTGATCGGCTCCGTGGTCATCGAGCTCGTGCGGGAACGTGGCCGCACGAGCGGCGACGTCGCGCTGGCCCTGATGTTCTACGGCGGCATCGCCGGCGGCGTGCTCCTGATCAGCTTGGCCGGAGGCGGCTCCGGCAACCTCATGCAGTACCTGTTCGGCTCGATCTCGAGCGTCTCCCCACCGACCTGTGGCTCACCCTCGTCCTCGGCGTCCTGATCCTCGCGGTCGGCATGGGGTTGCGTGCGGCACTGTTCGCCGTGAGCTATGACGAGGAGTTCGCCCGCGCGTCCGGTCTGCCGGTCCGCGCGCTCAACATCGCGATCGCGGTCATCGCGGCCCTGACCGTGACGCTCGCGATGCGGGTGGTGGGCCTGCTGCTGGTCAGCGCCCTCATGATCGTGCCGGTCGCGATCGCCCAGCTCGTGACCATCTCGTTCCGGCGGACCATGGCGCTGGCCATGGTCATCGGCGTCGTCGTCTGTGTGGTCGGACTGTCCGTCACGTACTGGCAGACTCTGTCCCCGGGGCCACGATCGTCGTCCTGGCGATCGCCCTCTACGCCGTCGTGGCGATCCTTCGGCCTGTGCTCGTACGACGCAGGCCGGGTACGTCCCACGACCCGCACCCCGACATCCCCGACGACGTCCATGTGGAAGGTGGCGAGCGATGCAGCGCATGACCCGTCAACGGGCGGCGGTCGCCGAAGCCCTGGAGGACCTGCCCGACTTCCGCAGCGCGCAACAGCTCCACGAGCTCCTGCGCGCTCGCGGCGACGCGGTCGGGCTGGCCACGGTCTACCGCACCTTGCAGACCCTGGCCGACGGCGGCGACGTCGACGTGCTGCGCACCGAGGACGGCGAGAGCCTGTACCGCAGGTGCGAGCGCCGCGAGCACCACCACCACCTGGTGTGCCGCTCGTGCGGAAAGGCGGTCGAGATCGACGGACCGACCGTCGAGACCTGGGCCTCCCAGGTGGGCGCCGCCCACGGGTTCACAGACATCCAGCACACGATCGAGCTCTTCGGCACGTGCGAGGCGTGCCGGGCGAAGCAGGTCGGTTGATCGGGTCGTCACCTGACGGCGGCTGCACCCGGATGTCGTTCTTCCCGACACCTGGTCGCCCAGCGGCCGGGGCTCGTCCCGGCGCCCCGTTGCCGAGGGCTCGTCGACGACGTCCGATCGCCCGGCGCACCGAAGGCCTCACATCGTCGCGGACCGTGCCCCGCTCAGGAGAGCTCGGTAGCCGTCTCGTCCGGCTCGCCGAGGCAGAACTGGTTGCCCTGGGGTCCGTGAGCACGGACCAGCGGTAGCCGGGATGGTGTGCTCGGCCACGAGGCCCGCGCCGTCGGCGACCAGTCGCTCGACCTCGGCCGCCCGGTCCGGCGCAGAGATCCAGGTGGATCTTGTTCTTCCCGGGCGTGGGGTCGTCGACCTTCTGAAAACCGAGGACGGGCCCCGTACCGTCACCCGCGGGGACGACCTCGAGGAACCAGCCGTCCGCCTCGTCGACGAGCCGACCGCCCGTCTGCCGCGCCCACCACCGCGCCAGCGGGCGCGGGTCGGTCGAGTCCACCGTGACCATGCCGATCGAGAGAGTCATACCCGGCAGGCTAGCGAGGGGCACCGACACGCGCAGGGCCGAGACTCCGAACGACGCCGCTAGAGGCCGTCCGCGGACCTGTCGATCGCCCCGCCGTAGCGGCGGTCACGGCTCGCGTACTCCTCGACGGCGCGCCACAGGCTGCGGCGGTCGACGTCGGGCCAGTGCTCGGGGAGGAAGACCATCTCGGCGTACGCCGCCTGCCAGATCATGAAGTTCGACGTGCGCTGCTCGCCCGAGGACCGCAGGAAGAGGTCGACGTCAGGGAGGTCGGGCTCGTCGAGATACTTGGCCACGGTCTTCTCGGTGACCTTCTTGGGGTCGAGCCTGCCGCCGCGACCTCCTGGGCGATCGCCTGCGCCGCGTCCGCGACCTCGGCACGTCCCCGTAGTTCACACACATCGTCAGGGTGCATGTGTCGTTTCCCGCGGTGATCCGCTCGGCGTCCTCGAGCTCCTTGATGACCGAGCCCCACAGGCGCGGGCGACGGCCCGCCCAACGCATCCGCACACCCCAGCTGTCCATCTCGTCGCGACGGCGACGGACCACGTCCCGGTTGAACTGCATGAGGAAGCGGACCTCCTCGGGCGAGCGCTTCCAGTTCTCCGTGGAGAACGCGTACGCCGAGACGTACTTGACGCCGATCTCGACCGCGCCGCCACGACGTCGAGCAGCGCGGCCTCACCGGCCTTGTGCCCCTCGGTGCGCGGGAGCCCGCGCTCGTTCGCCCACCGGCCGTTGCCGTCCATCACGATGGCGACGTGCTGAGGCACGAACCGGGCCGGGATCTGGGTGCGGTGGCCCCGACGGATGCGGCGGGGTGGCTGGATCGGTCGGGCCATCAGGCCTCTCCTCCGGTCCGCGGAACGCCCGCTCCGTCTCGTTCAACCATCCGCAGTGATCGCAACGTTCTCTCCAGGTGATATTGGCTGTAGGCGGCCACGAGGCCGCTGGCTTCCTGCGGTGGCGCACGTCCGACGCGTCCGCCACGTCCCACTCGCCCGCGAGCAGCGCGGCCAGGAGGGAGAAGGTCTCGGGGCCGGGGAGGTGGACCCCGGTGGGCGGCAGCGGGAGCACACGGCTCCACCCAGGGCCACGGCGAACGAACGGTGCGGCCCGGGCTCCCCGCAGCGGGAGCAGTCCGTGAAGCTCGGCGCCCAGCCGCCACCGCGAGCGCCCGGAGCAGGTAGGAGTCGAGGACCAGTCCGGGGCATGGGCGCGTCCGGCGAGCGAACGCACCGCGCCGGCGAGCAGCCAGAACTGCTGCACGGCCGGTTCCTTCTCCACGTCCACCAGGCGGTCGGCCGTCTCGAGCATCGCGGCGCCCGCGGTGTAGAGGCCGTAGTCCTCGCAGATGGCCCGCGCGTAGGGCCCACCGTCTCCGCCTGCGTCACCACGTCGAGGCTGCGCCCACGTGGAGCTGGACGTCGATGAACATGAACGGCTCGAGGCGGGCACCGAAGCGCGAGGACGTGCGCCGCACCCCTGCCCACGGCGCGGACCTTGCCGTTCTCGCGCGTCAGCAGGGTGACGATGCGGTCGGCTTCGCCCAGCTTCTGGGTGCGGAGCACGATCGCTTCGTCTCGGTAGAGGACCACTCACCTATTGTCCGTCATGCCACCCACGTCCCGGCGCACGCACCCGGCTCCTGACCCACGTGCGCAGGTCCCTCGCCGCTCGGACGCACCGACGGGCCCGCGCCCGTGCCCGCGCCCGTGAGTGCGGAGTTCTTGCGAGACACGCCGGGCGTTTCTCGCAAGAACTCCGCACTCACCGGAAACCGGCAGGCTTCGCGGTCAGACCGCAGCGCGCTCCGCGCGGTTGACCGCCGAGACGATCGCCTTGAGCGAGGCCGTCGTGATGGACGGGTCGATCCCGACGCCCCACAGGACGTCGTCGCCGACCTGACACTCGACGTAGGCGGCGGCCGTGGCGTCCCCGCCCTCGGAGAGCGCGTGCTCGGCGTAGTCCAGGACGCGGACCTCCACACCGACGTGGGCGATCGCGTCGACGAAAGCAGCGACAGGGCCGTTGCCGGACCCGTCGAGCGTCAGCACCTCGCCACGGTCCAGGACGTCGACAGCCAGGGTGTCGGGTCCGTCCTCGGAGGACGAGGCCCGGGTCCCGCGCAGCTTGAGCCGCCCCCAGGGCTGCAGGCCGGAGTCGGTGTCGACCGGCAGGTACTCGTCCGAGAAGATGCGCCAGATGTCGTCCCCGTGACCTCCTGCCCACCGGCATCGGTGAACGCCTGGACTGCCCGGGAGAACTCGATCTGCAGGCGGCGCGGCAGGTCGAGGTGACGCTCGGACTTGAGCAGGTAGGAGATGCCGCCCTTGCCGGACTGCGAGTTGACGCGGATGACGGCCTCGTAGGACCGCCCGACGTCCTTGGGGTCGATGGGCAGGTACGGCACGCCCCAGACCAGGTCGTCGATCTCCTTGCCTGCGACCTCGGCCTGGGCGGCCATGGCGTCCAGGCCCTTCTTGATGGCGTCCTGGTGCGAGCCGGAGAAGGCCGTGAAGACGAGGTCTCCCGCGTACGGGTGCCGTTCGTGAACAGCGATCTGGTTGCAGTACTCGACCGTACGGCGCACGCGGTCCATGTCGGAGAAGTCGATCTCCGGGTCGATGCCCTGGCTGAACAGGTTCATGCCCAGGGTCACCAGGCACACGTTGCCGGTGCGCTCACCGTTGCCGAACAGGCAGCCCTCGATGCGGTCCGCCCCGGCCTGATAGCCCAGCTCGGCGGCGGCCACCGCGGTGCCCCGGTCGTTGTGCGGATGCAGCGACAGGACGACGTTCTCGCGGTGCGCGAGGTGACGGTTCATCCACTCGATCGAGTCGGCGTAGACGTTGGGCGTCGCCATCTCGACGGTCGCGGGCAGGTTGATGATGACCTTGCGGTCCGGGGTGGGCTCGAAGATCTCGATGACCTCGTTGCAGATCCGCACGGCGAACTCGAGCTCGGTGCCGGTGTACGACTCGGGCGAGTACTCGTAGAAGACGGCGGTCTCCGGGATGGTCTCCTCGAACTTGCGGCAGAGCTTTGCGCCCTCGACCGCGATGTCGACGATGCCGTCCTCGTCGGTGCGGAAGACGACGTCACGCTGCAGTCTCGACGTCGAGTTGTAGAGGTGCACGATCGCCTGCTTGGCACCGCGCAGCGACTCGTAGGTGCGGGCGATCAGGTGCTCGCGGGACTGCGTCAGGACCTGGATCACGACGTCGTCCGGGATGTGCCCGTCCTCGATGAGCAGGCGCACGAAGTCGAAGTCCGTCTGCGAGGCCGACGGGAAGCCGACCTCGATCTCCTTGTAGCCCATCTCGACGAGCAGCTGGAACATCTTCAGCTTGCGCTCGGCGTTCATGGGCTCGATCAGTGCCTGGTTGCCGTCCCGCAGGTCGACCGCGCACCAGCGCGGCGCCTTCTCGATCCGCTTGTCCGGCCAGGTACGGTCCGGCAGCGACACGTCGAACTGCTGGTGGAACGGCTCGTACTTGTGCACGGGCATGCCCGAGGGCTGCTGTGCGGAGCGGGTACTGGTCTGGGGGTCTGCGCCGTGGTGCTCATCATGTCCTTCGCGATCTCTTCGTCGGTGCTGTTCAGCCGGCACACCAACCACCGCGACGAGGATGCGGCCTAGAGGGCCTCGTCGCGGCAACGAAGGAGGAGCAGCTGCGTCATGTGCACATTGTCACTGTACCCCCGTCCCCGGCGATGCTCAGGGACGTCTTGGGGTGAAACACGTGAAGCGGGCCCGACGGCGCCACGTGAGCGACGTCGTCGGGCCTCGCCTCACAGGGTGGACCGGTCCGCGGTCAGCGCCCGCGCGAACGCAGGGCCGCGTCCACCGCGGGTCCCCGAGGTTGCCGAGCCACTCGAGCAGCGCCGGGTACGTCGACGGGTTCGCCGCGACCTGTGCACGCAGGTGCGGCGCCTCCTGGACGATCTGCGCGAGGGTCTCGAGCGGGGTGGCGGGGTCGAGCGCCTGGGCAGCGCTGAAACCGGCGGGCTGCGGGTCCTGGTAGGCCGGGAGCACGGCGGTCTCGCCGCCTGCTGGGCCGCGTAGCCCGGGCGTGCAGCGTAGCCGGAGCGCTCCGGGACGGCCGGCTGCACGGACCGTGCCGACTGGACACCCTGGGCCGGGAGGACCTGCGTCGGCTGGTACTGCTCGACGGGCCGGACTGGCTCCTGCGGTCGATAGGTGACCTGCTGGACCGGCTGCGCCTGCTGCACCGGCTGGGCCTGCTGGGCTGGCTGGGCCTGCTGGGCTGGCTGCGGCTGCTGGGCGGCTGCACCGGCTGCACCGGCTGCACCGGCTGCGGCTGCTCGTACCGGTGCTGCTCGACCGGCTGGGTGCCCTGCTGCCCGTACGGCTGGGCCGACGCCGCGCGCGACGGGTCCGCGTGCGCGGGGTCCGACGTCGGAGCGTACTCGTGCCCACCTGTGACCGGACCGCGAGCGCCCGGACGTCCTCCGGCATGCCCTCCAGTCCGGTGCCGTGGCTCTCGCTGCCGGTCGGCCCGGCCGCAGGCGCCGCTGCGGACGCACGGGACGAGGTGCCGGAGGCTGCCAGACGTAGGCGCTCGGTGCGGCGTCGGCGCCCACGAGGGACGTCGGGCGGTTCTCTGCGAAGTGGGCCCTGATCTCCTGAGGCACGGTGAGGGCGAACGCGACGATCAGGGTAGGCCGAAGGCCAGCAGGAGCACCTCGATGCCGACACCGAGGCCGACACCGGTCTGGTTCACGACCACGATGAGGAGCACGATCCCGAGGACCGCCATGACACCGGTCCCGCCGAGCGCGAGCGTCCTGCCGGACACTGCATCGCGCGCGAGCGAGCGACGGGCCACGAGGGCGACCCCGACGATCAGGAGCCCGAAGAGGAGCGTGAGGATCGAGACGGCACCGGTGACGCCGTCCACGAGGAAGAGGACGGCACGGACCACGAGCGTCGCGGCGACGATCGCGGCCAGGTCGAGCGCGTTGACCGCCACGGCGACCCAGGTGCCGACGGGGACGACGAGGTCGTGGTGCGCGCGAGCGCAGGAGACGCCGCGACGGCGGCCGCCGCGGGAGCAGCAGGAGTCCGAACTGCGCACCGCGGATGCTCTCGTAGCTGACCAGAGGGTTGCCGGAGTTGAGGACGAAGAGCACGACCAGGGCGATCCCCAGACCGACCAGCACCAGACGCCAGCTCTCCTGCCTCCGCAGAACGCCCCACACGGGCAGCCCGACGAGCGCCACCGTGAGGACGGCGATCAGCAGGCAGGCGAAGATACCGACGACGCCCAGCCCGAGGGTCAGGCCCACCACGAATGCGGCGACCGCACCGACCACTGCCAGCGCACCGATACCCGTGAGGACACGCGTCCACACCTGCGAGACGCTACGGTCCTGATCGACCGGGCCGAGCTCGGCCTGGCGAGGCTGCGCCGCGAGCAGCGCACCGGCGAGGCCCAGCGAGAGGCCGGTCCCCACACCGCCCCAGCCGTTGTCGGCGGCCCCGTTGACCACGTCGAGCACGAGGTAGACCGCGACCAGCAACGCATAGGGTGCGTTCGCGAGGAGCCGGACGCGGCGTGTCGTGTGCACGGTCCACGTCGTCGGGAGGACTCCTGTGCGGGCCAGGTAGGGAAGGGCGAGCGAGAGCAGCGAGAGGACCGACACGAGGATGACCTCGACCTTGTCGGACGCCCTGTGCCCCAGGTCCCACGGCATGGTGAGCGAGACGAACAGGAGCAGAGCCGCGACGCCGTCACGTACGTAGTCGCTCACCGGGATGCCGGCGAACGGGTTGCTCGTGGAGGCTGCCGCCCCGCCCTCTTCCGGCTCGTCCGTTCCCTTCGCCGGGGAGGCGGAGGTCGATCCCGACGGGGCCGCGCGGCCGCCCGCAGGTTCTCCGTCGGACGCCCGGACCGCGGCCTGCGGGACCGCGCCGGTCGTTCCTGGCGGCGTCTGCTGATCGGGGCCAGGCCCGGGTCGGTCTCGTTGGTCATCGCGTTCTCCCTACAGATCACCCCGGCCTCGGGATCGGTCGAGCACCGGATCAGGCCACGACGGCCTCGTCAGTTTCTACCGGTAGATCACCGATGGCTCAAGTCTCCCACCCTGTACCGAGCTCGCTTCTCACCCGAGCCGGACCAGTTCCGTGTCGGTGACGGCGAAGAGCCACCCTGTGCGGAGCCCACCTCCCGGTACGCCGGGTCGAGGCGCGCACGCCACTCGACCCGGCCGTCGAGCAGTCCGATGGATTCGAGGGCGGCATCCGTCCCGTCGGGCGCGTCGCTCCCCTCGGCGACCTGGCTCGAGAGGATCACCGAGTCGCCGTCGGCGAAGGCCCGGCGGATCTCCTCCGGTGTCCAGCGCTCCCAGAGCAGCCGCCCCGTCCTGGTCTCGAGCGCGACCAGCCGAGAACCGGACTCCATCACCAGGACCTCGTTCGTCTGGAGCCAGATCGCCTCGGGCCACTCCTCCCGGTGCCAGAGCCGACGGCCGGTGCTCGCGTCGTATCCGGTGAAGCCCGGCGAACGCACGACAAGGACCTGCGGCAGGGAGCCGTCGGTGACCCGGGCCACGAACGGTTCACCGTCGATGCTGAATCGCTCCCGGCCGTCCGGTCCCAGCACGTGGACGCTCTCGGTCCGGCCCGAGCTCCGGTCGATCGACACCCGGACGCGCTGGCCGTCCGGGAGGGCCGCCGTCGTCCCACCCGACCGACGCCGACCGTGGCCGACCCGTCTCGACAGACCCGGTGGCGTCGAAGGTCTCGGCCATGTCCGGCGCCCACAGGAAGAGCAGCCCCGCCTCGAGAGGAGCTCGATCCTGCCGGTGGAATCTTCCTCGACCGCGCGGACCGCAGGATCGGTCGCCACGACGACCCGCGCCCGGACAGGCTCTCCGTCGAGCGCACCCTCCCAGGTCACTGTCGCGCGACCGTCCTCGCGCGCGACCCTCGCCACGAGTCCTTCTGCGAGCGGTGCAGCCGCATCCGTCCCGTCCGCGAGGGCCCGGGAGCCGACGACCCGTCCCGTCGCGTCGAGAACCGTGACGACGATCGGCGGCTCGACCGACCCGAGCCCGTCCGCCCGCGCGCCGGCGCCCTCCGGCCGCGGCCCCTCGTCCCCACGCCTGCAGGCTCGGTCACGCAGACGAGCCGGGAGCCGGGTCCTGCCGGGTCGAACAGGTCGGGCCCGCAGGCGCTGGACCCGGCGGGCAGCGCGACCGACCATCGCGCTGCGCCCGAGGCGACGTCGACCGACCGCAGCATGCCGTCCGGCTCGACGAGGACCACCTGCCCTCGACGGCGGCGGCCACCCGCCCCGGTCGCCGCCCGCCACCGGGCCACCGGTTCCTCGGCGACCGACCGCAGTCCCCGGTTGCGCCGCGACCTGGAGGGTGCGTCCGCGCTCGGACAGGGCGCCGACGACGAGCGAGGTCCCCGAGACGACGACGAGGAGGGCCAACCCCGCGGCGACGATCCTCCGGCGTCGACCCACTCGTGCGACGGCCGAGGGGCGCGCTCGTCCGTGCTCGCGGTGCCGCCGCGCCTGCGCGCGCGGTCCTCGGCCGTCCACCGTCCCGGACGATGCTCGGGGAGTCCGGACGGCCACCTCGGTGCGTCCGGCGGGGTCGCCCCAGGCCGCGTCGAAGTCGTCGTCGAGCGTGGCCATCTCGACCAGCTCGACGGCGTGGGCCCCTGCTCACGACGTCGTGGAGCCACCTCTCCACGGTAGTCCCGATCCGTCCTGGACGGCGGGTGGGTCTACCTGAGCCCGAGCAGGCTGCCCTCCTGCGTCACGACGACCAGGGTGCCCTGCGCCGTGAAGGACCACGCGAAGGACTCCGAGACGTCCGTGGCCCACAGCTCGTGCCCCGAGTCCACGGAGACCGCCGTGACCCGGGTCGCACCGGTGTCGCTCGACCCGACGAGGTAGAGATCGACGCCGTCCGTGTACGCCGCGCTGTAGGTCAGCACCCCGGACTCTCCCAGAGCACGTCCCCGAGCCCAGGTCGACCGCCCACAACCGACCAGCGCCGCCAGGATCCCGACGTCCCCACCTGCGCGACGGGCTGCTCGAGGGTCCGCTCGGCGGTCCAGAGCGTGCGCCCCGACTGCGGGTCGAGCGCCGACATCGAGACGTCGGCGAGATCGCCCGAGACATCCATCACGTCCCCACCGTCCGTGACGAACAGGGCAGCGACGGGTGACCCGTCGCTCGCAGCGAACTCGAGGACGCTCCCTCGGTGCGGAACTCCTCGGTCCCGTCCGCCGTGTGGACGCTCGAGGTCCCGTCGGCGTACCGGACCACCCGGCGGCCGTCGGCGAGCCACGTGCCCCACAGCTCGCCGGGAGGCCCGTCCGCCGGCTCGCCGTCGGCATCAAGCAACGCACTGAACCCCTCGGCCTCCACCCGAAGCCTGTCGCCGTCGGGCCACACCCCAGGTATCCGTTGTGCTCGACGCCCGCGTCGCGCACGACCTGGAGATCCCGCGACCATCTCCGCTCCCCGTGCGCAGGTCCTCGAGGGTCACCACGGCCTGGCCCTTCTCCCCAGCCGACCGTCGCGAGGCCGTCGCCGAACGCGACCGTGGCACCGCCCGACTCCCGGTCGAGACGACGCGAGGTGAGCACGTCTCCCGTCGACGGGTCGATCACCTCGACGTGGAGCAGCCGCTCTTGCTCGGAGGTCTCCCCGAAGAGGGTGAGCGGCCGGTAGTCGTAGGTCGTGCAGACCGCGGGAGCCCGGTCCTGCCGCAGGCCGCTGCCCGTGCATGCCGTCAGCTCCCTGTCCCTGGTCGGAGAGTCCGGCGGCTGCGGTCCGCTCCAGAGCAGCGCTCCGGTCGCGGGTCGTACCCTGCCACGGGCGCGCCGGGAACGACAAGCGTCCCGGAGACCAGGGCGGGCTGGGCCCACCGCCCCTGGGCGGTCTCTCCCGGCTCTGACGACGGGTCGATGCGCCAGGCCACCGTCAGGTCCGCACCGAGGGGCCGGACACCTCCGGGTGCGGCGACCACGCGTTCGATGCGAGCAGCCTCGTTCCTCCCGCCCTGGACTGCCCCGCCGGCGACGAGGAGCCCGGCGATGACCACCCTGCCCCGTGAGCAGGCGCGTCCTGCGGGACCAGCGCCGTCGCTCCGGGCCGCGTCCGAACCGCGCCGCACCGACGGACTCCGGGGCGCCCTCCTCGGACGGGTCGCGCGTGCCGTCGTCGTCGGGCACGTCGCGGGGAACCTGGGACGACGGGGACGCCCGGATCCGGGTTCGTCCAGGTCGACCTCCACCTCCTCGAACGAGATGGCACGCACGCCCGAACCGCCCGTCCCCGCGCACGTCGTCCCATGCCACGACCCTATGCGCGATGCGCCGCGGGCGTCAGATGCCGAGCTGGTAGACGCCCCAGTACGCAAGGGTGACGAGCAGGATCGTCGAACCGGCGACGGTCGCCCAGAGCGTCGTGCGCGCGCCGAGACCCGTGGCCGGTCGTACCACCACGCCGCCGCCCTCGGGCGCGAGGGCGACCGCCTTGCGGGCGGAGCGGATGTCCGTCAACCGGTTGATGATCAGGGCGGCCGCGACGACCGTCGCAAGCCCCAGCACGCGCACGGCGATCCACCCGCCCTGGACGACCCAGGTGTCGGTCTTGTAGTCGAGGGCGAGCCTCGCCACCGAGACCAGGTAGACCACGAGCCCGACCATGGTCGCGACCGAGCCCACCGCGAGGCCTACGAGCGGCCAGCGCAGGCCGGGGCCAGCCGCCCGCGGGACGGGCCGCGCGGCGGAGCCGACGCACGCCCCGGTCACGAGCCAGACCGCCGGCCCGACGACGAGCAGCGCGCCGCCGACGATCACGAGCCCGATGACGATGTCGCCGTTGCCGTACCAGCGGGGTTCGGCACGGCCGAGGCGAGGTAGAGCTGGTTCGGCTGCCCGCCGGCGACGGTCGGCGGGCGCCCGCCGTCCCGGGAGCCCCTGGACCCACGCGGAGACGTCGCGCGCGAACTCGGGGACCAGGACCTCGTCGATCTTGATGCCGTGGTTGGCACCGACGTAGTAGCGGACCGTCACGTCGTGGTTCCCGTTGGCCGCCGCGTCGGCGAGGATGCGCAGCGCCCCTGCTCGACAGGCATCGAGGGTCCGACGTCCCGAAGGCGACGAGCGTCGGGACGTCGAGACGCGAGAGGTACGGCGTGACGTCGAAGTCCGCGTACTCGAACCCCCGCCGGGCATCTCCATGCCGACCGCGCGAGGGATCGCCCGGAAGACCCCCGGGCACGCCCGTCTTCCGCAGATAGGAGTCGACGGCGAAGCCCGCCTGCTGGCGGGGCGGCACCACGGGGCCGAGACGAGGGTGAGGAACGCGACGCCCGGGTCCTGGTCGGCGAGGACGGGCGCCACCAGGTTCCCTCCGACTCGGCGTACAGACCGACCCGGTCGGGGTCCACCGACGGCCGGGTCCTCAGCAGCTCGACCGAGTGCCGGTAGTCCTCGGCCATGTCGACGTAGTCCCGGTGCCGGGTCGAGTACGTGTCCAGCCGCTTGGACGGCACGAGGGTGACCACGCCCGCGCTGGCCAGCTCGGTCGCGATGTCGACGAAGGCCTCGTCCGCCGAGCCGGTGCCCGCACCGTGGAGGAACACCACGCCCGGCAGCCCGTCGGGGCGTCCACCGGTTCGCGGACGATCCCGTCGACGCTCGCGCCGTCGAGCCGCACGACCACCGGGGTCTCCTGCACCGCGTAGGTACCGACCGGCTGGACGTCAGGCCCCTGACCGCCGATCGTCGTGTCGGGGTCGTGGGCGAAGGTGGTCGGTGACGGGGTCGGGTCCCACTGGGGACCCGTCACCGCGCCGACGAGCGCGAGACCGATCGCGAGGGCTGCGCTCGTCGCGGCTGTCCGGAAGATCACGGAAGGATCGTATCCAGCGCAGGGCCCCGTTCACCCTGAGGACGTCCCGACGACGGGCGGGGTCCACCCTAGAACCCGAGCGGCGCAGCTGCTTGGGGTCGCGCTGCCAGTCCTGGCCACCTTGACGTGCAGGTCCAGGTAGACACGAGCGCCCAGCAGCGCCTCGATCCCCTTGCGCGCCTCGGTGCCGACGTGCCGCAGGCGCGACCCGCCACGCCCGATGATGATGGCCTTCTGGCTGTCGCGCTCCACGAAGAGATTGACGCGGACGTCGAGCAGGGGCGCCTTGCCGGTCTCCGGGTTGCCCGACCCCTCGCGCGGAAGGATCTCGTCGACGACCACTGCGAGGCTGTGCGGCAGCTCGTCGCGCACGCCCTCCAGGGCCGCCTCGCGGACGAGCTCGGCGACCATGACGGCCTCCGGCTCGTCGGTCAGCTCGCCGCCCGGATACAGCTCGGGGCCAGGCGGGAGGTGCTTGATGAGCACCGTCTCCAGGACCTCGACCTGGAAGCCGTCCACGGCCGAGACCGGGACGATGTCCTGCCACTCCCCAGCTGGTCGACCGCGAGGAGGTGCTTGGTCAACGTCTCGCGGTCCACGAGGTCGGCCTTGGTGACGACCGCGACCACGGGCGTGGGCCGCCGTCCCTTCATCAGGTCGGCGAGCTGGGCCGCGATGTACTTGTCCCCGGGGCCGACCTTCTGGTCCGCCGGCAGGCAGAACGCGATGACGTCCACCTGGGCGAGGGTCTCGCGCACCAGGTCGTTGAGGCGCTCACCCAGGAGCGTGCGCGGGCGGTGCAGACCGGGTGTGTCCACCAGGATCAGCTGGGCGTCGGGGCGGTGCACGATGCCGCGGATCGTGTGCCGCGTGGTCTGCGGGCGCCCGGAGGTGATGGCGACCTTCTGCCCCACGAGGGCGTTCGTCAGCGTGGACTTGCCCGCGTTGGGCCGTCCGACGAAGCACGCGAAACCGGACTTGTGCTCTGGTGCTGCGTGGTCGTTCTGGGTCACCGGTGTGCTTCTCTCTCGTTCGTCTCGCCCGCGCGTCGCGGGTCGTCGCTGGTCCGTCCGGCGCGCTCGGCGCGCTCGGGGTGAGTCTGCTGGTCACGCACGGCGCGTTCGCGGTGCTCGTGACGATCCGTCCGCTCGGCGCGCAGCGGGGTGCGTCCTGCTCGTCGTCCGCGCGCTCCGGGCGACGGCCCGCACGAGGACGGTCGACAGCTGCTTGCGCCGACCCTCGACCCGCTCGCCGACCATGTGCACGCCCTGCGCCTCGGCCACGGATCCCGGAGAGGGACCTTCCCCAGCGCCTTGGCGAGCAGGCCGCCCACGGTGTCGACGTCGTCGTCCTCGATGTCGAGGTCGAACAGCTCGCCGAGCTCGTCGAGGGAGAGTCGGGCGGGGATGCGGTATGTCCCGTCGCCCAGGTCCTCGATCTCGGGTCCTGACCTGTCGTGCTCGTCGGTCAGCTCGCCCACGATCTCCTCGAGCGCGTCCTCGATCGTCACGAGCCCCGCCACGCCGCCGTACTCGTCGACGACCATCGCGATGTGGGAGGCGGAAGCCTGCATCTCGCGCAGCAGGTCGTCGACCGGCTTGG
The DNA here is from genome assembly GCA_038070415.1 of Oerskovia sp. M15. Lineage (GTDB taxonomy): Bacteria > Actinomycetota > Actinomycetes > Actinomycetales > Cellulomonadaceae > Oerskovia. The sequence continues at coordinate 3,390,363 of JAMYWF010000001.1, read as the reverse complement.
ACTCCGGCACGAAGATCGCGGCGCGAGCGACGTCCTCCACCGGCCTCGAGCGGCGTCGGGCGAGGCGTTGACGACCTTGACGACATCCTTGAAGTAGACGACGCCGACCAGGTCGTCCACCGAGGTCCCCGTGACGGGCAGGCGGGAGAACCCCGAGCGCAGGAAGAGCGACAGGGCCTTGGACAGAGGCGTGGTGGCGGCGTGGTGATCATGTCGGTGCGAGGCACCATGACCTCGCGGGTCAGGGTGTCGCCGAGCTCGAAGACGGAGCGGATCATCTCCCGCTCGTCCTCCTCGATGATCTCGGACTCGTTCACGCGGTCGACCATGTCCCGGAGCTCGCGCTCGTGCGGGCCCTCGGCGAGGTCCCGCGAGGCCGTCACGCGCGCGAGCCATCCCGTAAGGACGACCGCAGGGGTCAGGACGCCCGAGAGCGCGAGCAGCACCCGCACGGGGTGCTGGCGACCGAGGGCGCGCGGGGCGGTCCGTGCGAACACGAGGGCGACGACGACGGCGAAGACCAGGGTCGCGAGCAGCGCCTGCCACCAGTCCTCGAGCCACACCGAGACCAGCAGGGTCACGCAGGCGGCGGCCACCATCTCCGCGACGACACGCAGGAACGCGAGCGAGGCCGCGGTGTGCGGAGGGTCCTCGGTCAGGGCCGCCACCCGGCGCGCACGCACGACGCGGGCGGGACGGTGCCGCCGTTCCCCGGTCCCCGGGTACCGCCTGCACCACCCGGACCGCCCGGGCCGGGGCGCCACCTGTCTCGGCCTCGGCGGCGGCCTCGGACACCGCGGCGCGTGTGACACGCATGACCGCGGCCTCGCCCGCGCCGAGGGCGCCCGCGAGGACGACGCCGAGCACGGCGACGACGAGGAGCAGCGCGACGGGTACCTCTGTCATCGGCTGGCCAGGAAGGTCAGCAGGAGCTTGCGCTGCAGCCCGAACATCTCCTTCTCCTCCTCGGGCTCGGCGTGGTCGTACCCGAGCAGGTGGAGGATGCCGTGCGTGGTGAGCAGGAGCATCTCCTCCGCCGTGGAGTGACCGGCGGTGACGGCCTGCTGGGCTGCCACCTCCGGGCACAGGACGATGTCGCCCAGCTCGCCGGCGGGCGTCACGTCGCCCTCGCGGCCCGGACGCAGCTCGTCCATGGGGAAGGACAGGACGTCGGTGGGTCCGGGCTCGCCCATCCATCGCACGTGCAGCTCGGTCATGACGTCGGTCTCGACGAAGCGGACACCGAGCTCGCTCTGCGGGTGGACGTGCATGGCGTCCAGGACGTAGCGCGCGAGGGCGGCGAACTCCGCCTCGTCGACCTCGTAGCCGGACTCGTTGTTGATCTCGACGCTCATCAGCGTGCCCCTTGCTCTCGTTGGTCTCGCGGTCTGCTCTGGCGGGAGCTCCCACCGCGCGCCGAACCGTGCGGGTGGTTGGCGCCCCGTCCCGGGCGGCCGGGCGGTGCTGACGTCCCAGCGGGCGTAGGCGTCGATGATCTCGCTGACGAGGCGGTGCCGGACGACGTCGGTGGACGTGAGCCAGCAGAACTCGACGTCGTCCACCCCGTCAGGACGTCCTCGATGACCCGCAGCCCGGAGGGTGCCACCGGGCAGGTCCACCTGCGTCACGTCGCCGGTGATGACCATCCGGGATCCGAAGCCGAGTCGGGTGAGGAACATCTTCATCTGCTCGGTCGAGGTGTTCTGCGCCTCGTCGAGGATGATGAACGCGTTGTTCAGCGTGCGACCTCGCATGTACGCCAGCGGCGCGACCTCGATGGTGCCCGCCTCGATGAGCTTGGGGATCGACTCCGGGTCGATCATGTCATGGAGCGCGTCGTACAACGGGCGCAGGTACGGGTCGATCTTCTCCGAGAGCGACCCGGGCAGGAAGCCGAGCCTCTCCCCGCCTCGACCGCGGGCCGGGTCAGCACGATGCGGCTGACCTGCTTGGCCTGCAGGGCCTGGACGGCCTTGGCCATGGCGAGATACGTCTTGCCCGTCCCGGCCGGACCGATCCCGAACGTCACCGTGTTCGCGTCGATCGCGTCGACGTAGCGCTTCTGACCGACGGTCTTGGGCCGGATCGTCCGACCACGGTTGGAGAGGATGTTGAACGTCAGGACCTCGGCGGCCGCGACGCGGTCGCTGCCGTCAGCATCGCGATCGAGCGTGTGACGACGTCGGCCGTCAGCTGTGTGCCCGACTCGACGACCTCGACGAGCTCGTCGAGGAGCCGCGACGCGAGCGCTACGTCCCCGACAGGGCCGCTCACGGCGATCTCGTTGCCCCGCGCGTGGACGTCGATCAGGGGAACCCGGACTCGACGGCCCGCAGGACCGCGTCACCGCTGCCGAGGAGCGCCACCATGGGGACGTGGGCGGGGACGACGATGCGGTGCTCGACGTGGGTGCCGGGTTGCTGGACGTCGCGAGAGGAGTCGGCGGGGCCGGACGATCCGTGCGGTGTGGGTGGTGTCGAAGTTGGCATGAGCGGCTTGCGCCGAGGCACTCCTTCTGCAGGTCCGGGTCGTACGTGGTGCATCCATGGTATCGAGCGAGGTGCGCCAGGTCAGGGCGAATTCGCGTCGTGGTGCGTGGGCTGTGCCCGTGCCCTCACGCCACGACCGAGCCGGTCAGGCCGGGGTCCAGCCCAGCTCTCGGCCGCCGATCACATGACCGTGGACGTGGAAGACGCTCTGACCGGCTCGCGGACCCGAGTTGAAGATCAGTCGGAACTGTCCGTCCGCCTGCTCGCTCGCCACCGCGTCCGCGAGCGCCACGACGCCGGAGAGGAGCTCCGGGTCGGCGGCCGCCAGCTGGGCGATGTCCCCGTGGTGGGCCCGTGGCACGACGAGGACGTGCAGCGGGGCCTGCGGATTGATGTCCTTGAACGCGATGGCCTGGTCCGTCGCCGCGACGATCGTGGCGGGGATCTCGCCCGCGACGATCTTGCAGAACAAGCAGTCGGGGTCGGTGGGTCGGGAGTCGGGGTTGCTCGTCATGTCGGCAGGCTACTCCCGCAGCCCGGCGACGGCTCTGCCAGGCAGGTGCACCGTCACGCGGGCGTCCCGTCCCAGCGGCCGAGCCGCTGGACGAGGAGGGCGATCGCGACCGGTCCGGCTGTCGAGGTGCGCAGCACGTGCGGCCCGAGCCGCGCCGTGAGGGCCCCGGCACCGGTGAGTGCCTCGATCTCCCGGTCGGAGATGCCGCCCTCCGGTCCGACGACGACGAGCACCTCGGGCGCTCGGCCCGCCGTGCTCGTGTCCTGGGAGACGGGCGTGGGCAGGACGACCTCGGCGAGCGGCGCGCTCGCCTCTTCGTGCAGGACGATCGCGATGCCTCCTGCCTCGACGACCTCGTGCACCCGCTCGACGAGCCCTCGGGTGTCGATCGCGACGTCGACGCGGGGCAGCCGGGCGCGACGGGCCTGCTTGGTGGCGGCGCGCACGGTCGCCAGCCAGCGGGCACGCGACTTCGCGGCCCGGTCTCCGCGCCACACGACGATCGAGCGCTCTGCCTGCCAGGGGACCACCGCGTCGGCGCCGACCTCGGTCGCGGCCTCGATCGCCATCTCGTCCCGGTCGCCCTTCGCGAGCGCCTGGACCAGCGTCACGACGACGTCGGGGACGGCTCGTGGACGACCTCCTCGACGCGCAGGCCGACCCCGGCGGCGTCGACCACCTCGATGACGCACCGCAGTCGTGTGCCCTGGCCGTCGACCACGTCGACGTGCTCACCCACCCGCGCCGCTGCACGACGCCCGCGTGGCGCCCTCGGCGCCGTCGAGCACGTAGAGCGAACCCGCCGGGAACTGTGCAAGTCCTCCGGCAGGCCCGCTCTCACCCGGTGCGACGGGCTCCGCGAGGAAGACCGGTGCGCTCACGCCTCAGCGCCCCGACAGCTTGTCGCGCAGGCGGGAGAACACCCGGGTGCGCGGCCGACAGGCGGGGTCGGGACGTTCCTCCCGCGCATCTTCGCGAGAGAGCGCAGCAGCTCCTCCTGCTCCTCGTCGAGTCCCGTGGGGACCTGGACCTCGACGTGCACGTTGAGGTCGCCGCGTCCGCCCGTGTGCAGGTGACCGACGCCCAGGTTCTTCAGCGTCACCATCTGGCCGGGCTGCGTGCCGGGGCGCAGGTCGATCTCCTGGGGCCGTCGAGGGTCTCCAGCTCGAGCACGGTCCCGAGGGCTGCGGCGGTCATGGGCACCTGGAGGGTGCAGTGGAGGTCGTCCCCGCGGCGCACGAAGATCTCGTGGTTGCGCTCCCGGATCTCGACGTAGAGGTCACCGGCCGGACCGCCGGCGGGGCCGACCTCTCCTGCGACGTGAGCTTGATGCGCGTTCCCGTGTCGACACCGGCCGGCACGTTCACGGTGAGGCTGCGGCGGCTGCGGACACGTCCTCGCCCGCGCACTCGGCGCAGGGCTCGGGGATGACGGTGCCGAAACCCTGGCACGCGGCGCAGGGCGCGGTCGTCATGACCTGGCCGAGGAACGAGCGGGCGACGCGCTGGACCGTGCCGCGACCGTTGCAGACGTCACAGGTGCGGGGCGAGGTACCGGGGCGGCAGCACGAGCCGCTGCACGTCCCGCAGACGACCGCGGTGTCCACCTGGAGCTCGCGGCGCGCCCCGAAGGTCGCCTCCGAGAGGTCGATGTCGAGGCGGACCAGGGCGTCCTGGCCGCGACGGGCGCGCGGGATGGGACCGGACTGCGCCTGCCCTCCGCCGAAGAACGTCTCGAAGATGTCCTGGAAGCCGAAGCCACCACCCATGCCGCCCGCGGCGGACGGGTCGGAGCCCAGGTCGTACTGCTGCCGCTTGTCCGCGTTGGACAGGACCTCGTACGCGCGGGACACGTCCTGAACTTGTCCTCGGCCGCCTCTCCGGCGACGTCAGGGTGCAGCTCACGGGCCAGCTTGCGGTAGGCCTTCTTGATCTGGTCCTGGCTCGCGTCCCGGGTACGCCCAGGATCTCGTAGTAGTCGCTCACAGGTCACTCTCTACTAGCGCACGCCGATCGTGGATCGGCGACTTCCGACTAACGCCCGGGCACCGGCGGGGTCGAAGGACCCTTCACCGTGCCCGAGAGCGCAAGAACCGTGCTCATGCGGTCAGGACGCGCGACAGGTACCGCGCAACCGCGCGGACCGAGGCGATCGTCCGGATAGTCCATGCGTGTCGGTCCGATCGAACCGATCAGCGCGACCGAGTCACCCTCGTTACCGTATCCGCTCGTCACGACCGAGGTCTCCACGAGGCCCTCGAGCTGCGTCTCGTGACCGATCCGCACGCTCACCCCGGACTCCGCGGCCATCTCGGTCAACAACCCCAGCAGCACGACTTGTTCCTCGAGCGCCTCGAGGACCGGTCGCAGTGCGTGCTCGAACCGCATCCCGACGCGAGCGAGGTTGGCCGTGCCCGCGAGCACGATCCGTTCCTCGGACTCCTCGGACAGCGTCTCCTCGACCAGCAGCGCGAGGGCGCGGGCGAGGTCTCGGTCCTCGGGCGGAACTGCTCGGCCACCTCGGCGAAGCCCGTCGCGAGCTCGGCGAGCCGCTTGCCGGCGGCCACCGCATTGAGCCGCGTCCGCAGCTCTCCCAGCGTGACGTCGTCCGGGGCGGCGGCGACCTCGAGGGTCCGCTGCTCGACCCGTCCCGTGTCCGTGATGATGACCACGAGCAGGCGGCGCTCACCGATCGGCACCAGCTCGAGGTGCCGCAGACCGGACCGACGCAGCGACGGGTACTGGACCACGGCGACCTGCCCCGTGAGCTGGGCGAGGAGCCGCCCGCGCGAGCCACGACGTCGTCGAGGTCGACGCCCTCCGACAGGAAGGTCTCGATCGCCCTGCGCTCCGGGGACGACAGCGACTTGACCGTCGAGAGCCTGTCCACGAACAGGCGGTAGCCCTTGTCCGTGGGGATGCGCCCGGCGGAGGTGTGGGGCTGGGCGATGTAGCCGTCCTCCTCGAGGGTGGCCATGTCGTTGCGGATGGTGGCCGGGGACACGCCCAGGCGGTGTCGCTCGGCGAGCACGCGCGACCCGACCGGTTCCCGGGTGAGGACGTAGTCCTCGACGATCGCGCGCAGCACCTCGAGCCGTCGTTCCTCGCTCATGACCACCTCCTGCCGATCGTCGCGCTTCTCGCACTCTCTACCGTCGAGTGCCAATTCTACGCGGTCGCCGGAGCATCGAGGGCGGTACGCACACGCTCCTCACGCGGACTGCGGGAGTCCGCCGCACCCGGCAGCGCGACCCGCCCACCGCCGTCGGGCATCCCGCCGGACGAGGCCCCTCAGACACCCGAGGGCACAGGGCCTCCCGGGGCGGCCTGCGCGTGGCGCGCCCGCAGGTCGACGACCGCGACCACGAGCGAGACCGCGACCAGCACCACCGTGATGAGCATGGCGGTGCTGGCCGAGACCGCCCCGTCGAGCCACCCGCCTTGAGCGAGTAGTAGGTCGAGAGGACCAGGGCGATGCCCATGGCCGACCCGACGCGCTGACCGAGCTGGAGCATGCTGCCCGCGACGCCCGCGAGCTCGACGGGGACACGGGCGAGGGTCAGGGTCTGGTTCGGGAGATCACGGTCCCGCTGCCGATCCCGGTGAGCATCATCGTCAGCGCGATGGTCCACCCGCAGCGGACGGGTCGTCGCCCGTGGCGCGGATCGCGAGGATCGTGCCGGCGAGCCCCACGAGCACGATCACCAGGCCGACGACCACGAGCGGGCGCCCCAGCGTGCGACCCAGCGACCGGCGAGCCACGACGCGACCCCGGACGCGACCGCGAACGGCATCCCGATCAGCCCGGCGTGCAGGGGCGTGAAGTGCAGGTCGTTCTGCAGGTACAGCGTGACCACCAGGAAGATTCCCGTGAAGCCCGCGAAGTAGGTGATCCCCAGGAGCGTGCCGTTGCGGAACGAGGTCAGCGACAGCACCCGCGGGTCCAGTACCGGCGCGCCCGTGGTGCGCTGGTACCTCCGCTCCCAGACCACGGCCACAGCAGCCGTGGCAGCCGCCACCGCGAGCCACCACCACCGGGCCGGGTCGTCGTCGTGCCCCGACGTCGTGACGAACGGGAGCATCACGGCGACCGTGGCGACCGCGATGAGCACGAGCCCCACCGGGTCGAGCGAGCGCGGGCCGGGCTTGCGACCGCTCGCGGGCAGGAAGCGCACCGCGAGGGCAGCACGACCGCGATGATCGGGACGTTGATCCCGAAGATCCACCGCCAGCCGTTCTCCTCCCCGCAGCCTGGAGGATCAGCCCCCGAGCAGCGGACCGAGCGCGGTCGAGACGCCGATCGTGGCGCCGAACATGCCGAACGCCTTGCCGCGTTCGTACCCGGAGAACATCTGCTGGATGAGTCCGACGACCTGCGGGTTGAGCATGCCCGCACTCACTCCCTGCAGGAGCCGCGCGATCGCGAGCCACTCGTCGCTCGGGGCCAGGCCCGCGGCGAGGCTCGTCAGCGCAAATCCCACGAGCCCCGCGATGAACAGCGCGCGGCGACCCCGGCGTCACCGAGGCGGCCCGCCGGGACGAGCGACAGACCGAACGCCAGGGTGTAGCCCGCGACGATCAGCTGCAGCTCGGTGGGACCGGCGTCCAACGCCCTCTCGATCGACGGGAGCGCGACGTTGACGATCGACACGTCGAGCATCGTGATGAAACCGACCGCGAGACACAGTCCCAGGACACGCCACCGCTGGGGATCGGGAGCGGTCGGACCTCCTGAGGTGCTCACCGGCCCTTCGTACCACGGCGTGAAGCGCGGCACCCGGCGAGCACCACGGCCCGGCCAGCCTCGCGCGCAGGTCCGACGGCCCGGCGCACCGGCATGTCGGGGCCCTCACCTTCCGGGCGCCGGGCCGACGAGCGCCTAGGGTGACGTCGGTGAGCTTCGATCGCTACGGTTCCGACGTCCTGTCCAGCGCGACCCCCGCCCCGGTCCCCACCGACGGCGTCCGGTCTCCCGCCCCAGCCCGCCGAGCGCGGCCTCGTCGTCGAGGACGTCGAGACCGGCTGGGTCGGCGCGGTGGTGCGGGTCGAGAAGTCGGGCGGGATGCACGTCGTCGTCCTCGAGGACCGCGCAGGCCGCCCCGCACCTTCCGCTGGGGCCAGGGTTCTGGGTCGACGGCGAGCCGGTCGAGCTCACGGCTCCCGTGACCTCGCGGGCCCCGCCGCCCCACGCGCACCGCCTCCGGGTCGCGCGCGGTCGCGGACGTGCGCGCCCGCGTCGCCCGCGGCAGCCGCATCTGGGTCGAGGGCAAGCACGACGCCGAGCTCGTCGAGAAGGTCTGGGGCGACGACCTGCGCATCGAGGGGTCGTCGTCGAGCTCCTCGACGGGTGGACAACCTCGCGGAGGCCCTCGAGGACTTCGGCCCGACGGCGGAGCGCAGGGTGGGCGTGCTCGTCGACCACCTCGTCCCCGGCAGCAAGGAGACGCGCCTGGTCACCGAGGCGTTGCGTGGCGTGCGGCCCGGCACGGTCATGGCACTCGGCCACCCGTACGTCGACGTGTGGCAGGCGGTGCGACCCGAGCGGGTCGGGCTGACCGCGTGGCCCGTGATCGAGCGCGGCACCGAGTGGAAGCGCGGGATCCTGCGCGAGCTCGGGTGGCCGGCGGCCGAGCAGGTCGACGTCGCGCGCGGCTGGCAGCGGATCCTCGGCACGGTGCGCTCCTACGCGGACCTCGAGCCGTCGCTGCTGGGCCGGGTCGAGGAGCTCATCGACTTCGTGACGGCGGACTGAGCCGCTCGGCCGGACCCGGCCGACCGGCGGGGACTACGAGGAGGCCACCCGGGAGCTCCCGGGTGGCCTCGCTCGTGGAATGCCAGCGACGGCTACTTCACGATCCTCAGGTCGACCGGGTACCTCGTCGGTCGGCCGCTGTTGGCCGCCTGGAAGTTCAGGACACCGAACACGACCGAGGTCACGTAGACCGCGAACCAGGCGAGGTTCGACAAGAAGTCCGGCAGCACGATGTTCACCGCGACCAGGACGAGCGTGACGACGATCTGAAAGTTGAGCGCCCGCTTGCCCTCGCTGTCGACGACCTGGCTGCGCTCGCGGAACACCAGCCAGATGATCAGAGGGGCGAGGAAACCCAGGAGGCCACCGAGAAGGTGCGCCAGGCCCGCCCAGGTCCTGGTGTCGGCAGGCGAGAGCACTCGCCGGCAGCAGGCGGGTACTGACCGAACTGCCCGGGCGGCGGGTACTGGCCCTGCTGGCCGGGCGGCGGGTACTGGCGGCAGGCGGCCCGTAGGGCCCTGCTGGTTCTGGTGGCCCGGCTGACCGGCCCGGCCGGGCGTGCCGCTCTGCTCTGCCGGGGCACGTACTGCCCGTACTCCGGAACCTGCTCGGAAGGGTGCTGGTCGCTCATCAGGGCCTCTCTACGGACGGACCGGACCGTTCGGGACGGACCGGCGCCCCACGCTAACCGCTCGGGCACCCCGACGACCAGCCTGGTCGACCGGCGGCGGGTCGTCCGGCAGGCCCGTTCGCCCGACGCGACGACGGACCCCGCCGAGCGCTCCTGGCGGAGCGGGCGGGGCCCGTCGAAGGGTTTGCGGTGCGGCCCGGTCAGACCGGCTGCTCACCGATCAGACGACGGTAGGCGTACGCCACCGCGATGTAGGACAACGGGATCGTGACCAGCAGACCGACGAAGCACAGGAGGGCGCCCACGATGTTGATCCCGAAGAGTGCCAGGAGCAGCAGGAAGACCGACCCGAAGTTCTTCGCGACGAGCGACCAGCTGGACTTGATCGCGGTGATCGCGTCCTGCTGCTTGTCGAGCGTGAAGTAGTAGACGAAGGCCGAGAAGAGCAGGACCGCGAGCCCCGGCAGGATGCAGAGCACGATGCCGACCGTTGCCATGATGCCGACCAGGAACGCCGCGAGGATGACGTTCCCGACGTTCCCGATCCGGAAGAACGCGGCGACGTCGGGCCTGCGCCCCTGCGACTCGTCGAGGGCGCCACGGGTGAAGAACGCGGTGATCAGGTAGCCGATGATCGCGCCGACGATCGACAGGACGAAGCTGCCGAAGCTCAAGCCCACGGCCTCGGCGATGTTCGTGTCCGAGAAGCCGTCGGTGCGGTAGTCGCTGAACTGGTCGAAGCCGCCCGAGATCCAGTTGAACACGGTATTGATCAGGAGGAAGATCAGGGCTGCGAGGATCCAGGGCCAGGGGTTCGCCCAGAACTTCTTCCAGCCGAACCCGATGGCGTCCCCGACGGCGAAGGCGCGGCCCCGCGTAGGCGGGCTGTGCGGGGCGGCGGGTACCCGCCCGCGGGCGGCGGGTAGGCGCCACCAGGAGGCGGGTACGGCGGCTGCTGGCCACCGGGGTGCGCCGTACGGGGGCGGCGGCGGCGGGGTCGGTGCGCCGTAGGGCGGCGGCCGACCGGCGGTGCGGCGGGCGGTGCGGGCTGTGCGGGCGGAGTGACGGGCGGCGTGGGCTGTGCGGGCGGAGTGACGGGCGGCGTGGGCTGTGCGGGCGGAGTGACGGGCGGCGTGGGCTGTGCGGGCGGAGTGACGGGCGGTGTGGGCTGTGCGGGCGGAGTGACGGGCGGCACGGGCTCGGAGGGCTGCGGTGCGGCTGCGCCAGGGTCGGGCTTGCTGGCGTAGGGGTTCTGCGGCGTCGGCTCGTTCTCGTCCGGCGGCGGCCCGCCTGCGGTGTTGTCGCTCATCGGGATCCCTCGGGTCGTCGGGGTGCGGCGAGCCACACTGTGGACGGACTGTGACGATGGAGCATTTCACCTGTCGGTATCAACGATGGGCCTGCGGAGGGTTTCCCGCCACAGGAGCCCGAGACTCGCGGTCGCACCAGGAGGCGTCCCCGCCGAGCACGACGACGAGGGTCAACCTCCGCGGACGCCGACCGCCTGCGCCAGTCCCGCGGTGACGACGTCGGCGTAGAGCGACGTCCCTCCCCGGTCGGGTGCACGCCGTCGGGGCCGAGTAGGGTCGGCTGAGCAGAGATCGCAGCGCACCAGTCGGCGACGACCACGTTGCCGAACCGCCCTGCCGCGGCGACCAGCTCGCCGTTGGTGCCCGGGACCCACGAGCGTTCGGCGTACCCGGTGACGAGGACGACGGTGTGGTCCGACCCCACCGCGGTGACGACCTGGTCCATCATCGGTGCGTCGACGGTGCTGTTCGTGCCGAGCGAGATCACGACGTAGGGCCGGAGGTTCCCGCGGCTCGGGCCGCGGCCACGAGGGCGACCGTGTCCTTCATCTGCCGCGACACCGCACCGTCGATCAGCACGCCGGGCAGTTCAGCGGTGAGCGCGCGGGCGCTCGCCAGCGTGACCGAGTCGCCGATGATCGTGACCTGGTCACCGGCGGGCGGAGCCGGAGCAGCAGCGGGCGCCGGCGGTACGGGCGCCTGGTCGGTGGGTGTCCCGGCTCCGGGCTCGTGCGTCCCGGCCGCCACCGCCCGGCGGCCAGGATCTGCGCCTCGACCGAAGACACTGCCGGAGCTCTGACGACCCCGGCTGCTGCGAGCCCGACGACGACGACCGACGCGGCGACCGTGACCCACCCGTGCACCGCCAGCGGGTTGCGGCCGGTGGCCCCTCGACGGAGCCATGCCGAGGCGGTCCGCAGGAATCCCACGAGCCCTCGACCGATGACGGGTCGCTCGACGAAACGGTAGGAGACCGCCGCGGCACAGAACGTCACGACCGTCGCGGTCAGCGCGACCCACGGTCCAGGGCTCGCGTGGACTCCGCCGCCGCCGGCGAGCGCCGCGGCGAGGACGAGCACGGGCCAGTGCCACAGGTACAGGCCGTACGAGCGAGCGCCCACCCATCCGAGCGGGCCGCGGTCCAGGACGGCGCCGAGCCGCGGCGCGTGCAGCACCAGGTTGATCACGCCCGCGGTGGCGAGCGAGACGACGACGAGTCCGCCCCGGTAAGTGGTGACGGCGTCCCACGGCATCCAGAGCATCGCTGCGGCCAGCGCCCCGCTCCGGCGACGCCCGCTGCGGCCACCACGGCGCTCCCCGTCGGCTCGCCGTCCGGGGAACTCGCGCACCAGCGTGGGCGGCCTGCGCGCAGGTGCCAGAAGGCCAGGAACGCGCCGATCATCAACCCGAACAGGTGGGTGTCCGTGCCATAGTAGGCCCGCGTCGGATCCGTCCCGGGCGTGTACACGAGCGCCATGGCGACCGCGGAACCGGCGGCGAGCACCCCGCGACGAACAGGGCCCGCCGCCGGTTGGTGCGCAGCGCGAGGACCGCCAGCACAGCGAGCGGCCACACGAGGTAGAACTGCTCCTCCACGGCGAGGGACCACAGGTTCGCGAAGAGCTGCGGGGCCAGACCGCCCGAGTACGTGCTGCCTTGCGCGATGTAGACCCAGTTGCTCGTGAAGGTGGCGGCGCCGACGACCTGGGCATCGATCCCGACCAGGAGGTCGCCCCCGACGAGGGCGGCGGCCGCCGTGCAGACCACGACCACGACCGCGAGCGCCGGCAGCAGGCGCCGCGCACGCCGGACCCAGAACTGCGCGAGCGACACCGTCCGACGCTGGCGGAACTCCCGACCAGGAGAGTCGTGATCAGGAACCCAGAGAGCACGAAGAAGATGTCGACGCCCACGTACCCGCCCGGAGCAGCTGCGGCGCGAAGTGGAAGACCATCACGGACATCACCGCGAGCGCGCGCAGCCCGTCCAGACCGGCGATCCGCCGGTACCGGACGGTGGGTCGCGCGGGACGCGACAAGCGCCCGGACCGGGTGCGGGACCTGGCGCGCGGTCCGACGAGGGATCGAGCACCGTTGCCGGTTGCAGCCGCTGCCACACGTCGACACGCTCGGCCGACGTCCTGGCCGCCTCGGCTTGCGCCGGGGCGGCTGTCCGACCGTCGTCACCCGTCCGTCAGCTCCCGTACCACCGTGTCCGCCAGCAATCTCCCGCGCAGGGTCAGGACCCGCGGCCGTGGATCGCCGCCTTGCCGTCGAGGAGGCCGGCCGCGACCATCCCGGCCACGTTCCGCCTGCCCACCTCGGAAAGGACGCTCAGGTCCAGTCCTTCTCTCAGTCGCACACCCAGCATCACGCGCTCGAGGTGGGCCTCGTCGACCGTCAGGAGCTCCCGACCGGCCGCCGGGCTGTTGCCGCCTCGAGCAGCGCGGCGTACCGCCGCGGGTGCTTCACGTTCCACCATCGCACGCCTTCGCGGCCGCCCTGGGCAGGCACGCCCAGGCCGTCGGGCATCCCTGGGAGCGACTCGCCGGCTTCGTCCGCAACGGTACGGTTCGAGGCGCCACCGATGTACGAGTGGGCACCGGGGCCGATGCCCCACCAGTCCTCGCCGCGCCAGTACGCGAGGTTGTGCCGGCACGCGAAGGACGGGTCCGGACCACCGCGCCCGCTACCGTCACCGTCGGTCCGCCGGGCCCAGTTGCTGACCTCGTACCACTCGAGACCGGCCGCGGTGAGCAGCTCGTCGGCCAGCTCGTACTTCTCGGCCTGGTCGTCCTCGCTCGGGAGCGAGATCTCCCCACGGCGCACCTGCGCCGCCATCTTGGTCCCCTGCTCGACGACGAGCGCGTAGGCCGAGACGTGGTCGACCCGGTGGCCAGGGCCGCCTCGAGACTCGCCCGCCAGTCATCGAGGCTCTCGCCAGGTGTCCCGTAGATGAGGTCGAGAGAGACGGCGAGGCCGGCGTCCCGTGCCCACCGCACGACGTCGGGGATGCGGCGCGGGTCATGAGTGCGCTCCAGGGTCGCCAGGACGCGAGGCACCGCGGACTGCATCCCGAACGACACCCTGGTGAAGCCCGACCCGGCGAGCTCGGCGAGCGACTCGGGGGTCACCGAGTCGGGTTGGCCTCGGTCGTCACCTCGGCGCCGGGCGCCAGGCCCCACGCCGAGCGCACGCCTGCCAGCATCCGGCCCAGGTCACCGGCCGGGAGCAGCGTCGGCGTACCGCCGCCGACGAACACGGTCGAGACGGGTCGCGACGCCAGCCCCGCACGCTCCATCACGCGCGCCGCGAGCTCGATCTCCGCAGGGCGGTGTCCGCGTAGGAGGCCTGGCTCGCACCGCCACCCAGCTCGGAGGCCGTGTAGGTGTTGAAGTCGCAGTACCCGCACCGCACGGTGCAGAACGGCACGTGCAGATAGACCCCGAAGTCACGACCCGCGTGGTCGTCCGGCCCGGCCCCGCCGAAACCTCCGCCCACCCACGCGGGAGAGCGCCGTCGTCGGGCACGGGGATCCCGTCCGGGAGGGCCGGGCTCATGCCCGTCCCCGGACGCCGCGGAGCACGCGGCCCTCGCGACGGCGAGGTCCACGCGCTCACAGGAGGAGCAGCGCATCACTTCTTGGTCTTGTCCTTTGCGTCCTTGCCGCCGCCGCTGCTGCCCGCCCCGTCCGAGGAGAGCGCGGCGATGAAGGCGTCCTTGGGGACCTCGACCGTACCGATGGTCTTCATGCGCTTCTTGCCCTCCTTCTGCTTCTCGAGCAGCTTGCGCTTACGGCTGATGTCTCCGCCGTAGCACTTCGCGAGGACGTCCTTGCGGATGGCACGGATGGTCTCGCGGGCGATCACGCGCGCACCCACCGCCGCCTGGATCGGGACCTCGAACTGCTGACGCGGGATGAGCTCCCTGAGCTTGGCCGTCATCATCACGCCGTAGCTGTAGGCCTTGTCCTTGTGCACGATCGCGCTGAAGGCGTCCACGTGCTCGCCCTGGAGCAGGATGTCGACCTTCACCAGGTCCGCGACCTGCTCACCCGAGGGCTCGTAGTCCAGGGACGCATAGCCGCGGGTCTTCGACTTGAGCTGGTCGAAGAAGTCGAAAACGATCTCCGCGAGGGGCAGCGTGTAGCGCAGCTCGACGCGCTCCTGCGAGAGGTGGTCCATGCCGCCCAGCACGCCGCGCTTGCCCTGGCAGAGCTCCATGACCGCACCGATGAACTCGGTGGGGCACAGGATCGTGGCCTTGACGATCGGCTCGCGGATCTCGCCGATCTTGCCGCCCGGGAACTCGCTCGGGTTGGTGACCGTGACGACCGAGCGGTCCTCGAGGGTCACCTCGTAGACGACGTTCGGAGCGGTCGAGATGAGGTCGAGGTCGAACTCGCGCTCGAGGCGCTCGCGCACGATCTCGAGGTGCAGCAGGCCCAGGAAGCCCACGCGGAACCCGAAGCCGAGGGCGACCGAGGTCTCCGGCTCGTAGTTGAGCGCGGCGTCGTTGAGCTTGAGCTTGTCCAGGGCGTCGCGCAGCACCGGGTAGTCCGAGCCGTCGATCGGGTAGAGGCCCGAGAACACCATGGGCTTGGGGTCGCTGTAGCCGCCGAGGGCTTCCGCCGCCGGCTTGGCCGCGTTGGTGACCGTGTCACCCACCTTCGACTGGCGCACGTCCTTCACACCCGTGATGAGGTATCCGACCTCACCGACGCCGAGCCCTTGGTGGGGTGCGGCTCCGGTGCGCTGACGCCGATCTCGAGGAGCTCGTGCGTGGCGCGCGTCGACATCATGACGATCTTCTCGCGCGGGTTCAGGTTGCCGTCGACCACGCGGACGTACGTCACGACGCCACGGTAGGTGTCGTAGACCGAGTCGAAGATCATGGCGCGCGCCGGTGCGTCGGGGTCCCCTGGGGAGCGGGCACCTCCTCGACGATCCGGTCGAGCAGCTCCGTGACACCCGCGCCGGTCTTGCCCGAGACCCGCAGGACGGTCGAGGGTCCACGCCCACGAGGCCCGCGATCTCCGCGGCGTACTTCTCCGGCTGCGCGGCGGCAGGTCGATCTTGTTGAGCACCGGGATGATCGCGAGGTCGTTCTCCATCGCGAGGTAGAGGTTCGCGAGGGTCTGCGCCTCGATGCCCTGCGCGGCGTCGACGAGCAGCACGGCCCCTCGCACGCGGCGAGCGAGCGCGAGACCTCGTACGTGAAGTCGACGTGCCCGGGGTGTCGATCATGTTCAGGGCGTACGGGGAGACCGGTCCGGTCGGCGCGGCCGGGTCGTCCCCTCAAGGACCTCCTGGACACCCACGGCATGCGCACTGCCTGCGACTTGATCGTGATGCCACGCTCGCGCTCGATGTCCATGCGGTCGAGGTACTGCGCCCGCATGGCGCGGGCGTCGACGACGCCGGTCAGCTGCAGCATGCGGTCGGCCAGGGTGGACTTGCCGTGGTCGATGTGCGCGATGATGCAGAAGTTGCGCAGCAGCTCGGGCGGCGTCGCCGCGGGCTGGATGCGGGCGCTCAGCTGGGCATTGGGGATCGGGGACAACGCGGGTGCGCTCCTGAGGTGGGTCGAGACGGGGCGGCGGACGGCGCCCGCACCTGCGGCTCGCTGCTCGACGACGGAGCGGGAGCTGCCGGGTCGGGCTCAGCAGGTCGCTGGTCGCCGCGCGCAGGGTCGGACAGCAACCATCAGTGTCCCACGACCCCGCACTCACCGGCACTGCCCGGGCGTACGGGTAGATTGCGGGCGTGGCTCAGAACAAGTGGATCTCCCTGCTCACGGACGCCGCCCGCGCGATCCTCGGCGCGCTCGGCGGCTCGTCGCGATCGGGCGGCGGCAACGCCACGGACGAAGGCCCCGGCCCGACGGCGTCGCGCACCCGCGCGGTGTGGCGCCCGTCCGGGACGACCGCGTCGCCGTCGGGCAACCGCGCTCCGAAGCCTGCGCCCTCCGCGCCGGGTGGTCCGAACCCGAAGCCGCCACCCGGAAGTCCCCGACGTCGACGCCTGCCGCGCCGCACCGGACCGCCGGCACCTACCCCGGCGACCACACCGGCCGGGTCCGCACCGAGTACGCCCCGAGCTCGACGGCGACCCGGACCCCGGCGAGATCGTGTGGACGTGGGTCCCCTACGAGGAGGACTTCACCCGGGGCAAGGACCGTCCGGTGCTGCTCGTCGGGCGCGACGGCGGCTGGCTCCTGGCGATCATGCTCTCGAGCAAGGACCACTCGCGCGACGCCGCCGACGAGGCGCGCTGGGGCAGGCACTGGCTCGACATCGGCTCCGGGCCGTGGGACGCGCAGGGCCGCGACAGCGAGGTCCGCCTCGACCGCGTGATCCGCGTAGACCCCGGTGCAGTGCGCCGCGAGGGAGCCGTCATGGGGCGCGCCGTGTTCGACAGGGTCGTCGGGGAGATGCGCAAGATCTGAGCCGTCCGCCGGCTCCCGGACACCGTGAGCCAGGCGACATCTGGGCATTCTGGCTGATCGAGCGGTCGGCTGGTAGTGTTGATGGTCGCGTGTCCGCCCAGGTCGGCGGGCACAGTTCCAGCTCCTCCAAGGGTTCCCCACCCCAGTCCCGGAGCTGGAATCGCCCTCTACGACCTATTCGATCGCTTCGGCGAACACACCAGAAAGTCCACACGTGGCTAACATCAAGTCTCAGATCAAGCGCATCAAGACGAACGAGAAGGCTCGTCTGCGCAACAAGGCTGTCAAGTCGGAGCTCAGGACGAACATCCGCCGCGTTCGCGAGGCCGTCGCCACCGGTGACAAGGAGGCCGCTGCCAGCGCCCTCGTCCTCGCGTCGAAGAAGCTCGACAAGGCAGTCTCCAAGGGAGTCATCCACGAGAACCAGGCTGCGAACCGCAAGTCGGCTCTCTCGAAGGCCGTCAACGCTCTCTGAGCCTGACACTCCCTTCCACGCGTGACCTTGTGCGCCCTTGATCCACCTCGGGCCGCACGGTGAACGTCGAGAGGCGCTGCTCCTCCACGGAGCAGCGCCTCTCGTGCGTCCGGGGCGGGTAGCCTCCCGCCTCCCTCTACCTTCGACCGGCGGTGCTCATCGCCCTGAGCCATGCGCTCCCGCGATCACCAGGACCGCGCGTTCGACCGCGAACACCGGGTCGCGCCCTCCACCCTTGACCTCGGCGTCCGCCTGGGCGACCGCCGTGATGGCCGCGGCAAGGCCCTCCGGGGTCCAGCTCGAGAGGTCCTTGCGGGCGCGGTCGATCTGCCAGGGCGCCAGACCCAGGTCCTTCGCGGAGGCTCCCCGCGGCCACGCATGGCCGCGACCTTGGCGAGCGTGCGCAGCTTGATCGCGAGCACCGCGACGAGCGGCACGGGTCCGCCCCGTCGCCAGGGCATGCCGCAGGAGCGCCACGGCCTCGCCGGCTTTGCCCGCCACCGCCGCGTCCGCGACGCGGAAACCGCTGGCCTCGACCCGGCCGCCGTAGTACTTGTCGACGGTCGCGGCGCTGATGGTCCCGGTGGTGTCCGCCACGAGCTGCGCGCACGCGCTCGCGAGCTCGCGCAGGTCGTTGCCGAGGGCCTCCACGAGCGCCTTGACCGCACCAGCGTCGGCCCGACGACCGGCTGCCTTGAACTCGGCGGCGACGAAGGAGAGCTTGTCGGCGTCCTTCTTGATGGCCTCGCAGACCACGACCGGGGCGCCGCTCGCGCGGATCGCGTCGAGCATCTTCTTGCCGCGCACGCCGCCCCGTGCACGATCACCACGGTCGTCTCCGGGTCCGGGCGGCCACGTAGTCCACGACGTCGGGGATCAGCGCGTCGGCTGCCCCTCCGCGCCGCGCACCACCACGAACTTGGGCTCCCCGAAGAGCGAGGGGCTCGCGGCGACCGTCAGCATGCCCGACTGGTAGGTCACGGCCTCGACCTCGGACTTCTCCGCCTCCGGGTCCCGCGCGCGGCCAGCGCCAGCAGCGAGTCCACGGCACGCTCCGCGAGGAGCCCTCCGGCCCCTGCACCAGCACCACGGGCGCGAGCTCGACGGCGTTCCAGGCGAGCGTCGCGGACGGGCGGGCAGAGGAGCGGGAGGGAGCTGGAGCCATGGGCACAACCTTCCCACGGGCCACCCACGGGGCACATCGCCCGAGCCCGTGGGGCTCACCCGTCGACGCGCTGTGCCGAGCATGCGGTTGGCGTCCCAGATCCACGGTTCTCGAACGCCAAGCGCATGCTCGACCGGCGCTAAGCGCATGCTCGACGCACGACGCACGACGCACGACGCTCGACCCGCGCATCCTCACGCCGCAACGCTCAGCCGGCACCGCACCCCGCGACCGCGAGCTGTCCCTCCCGCACCACCAGCGCGAACGTCCCGCACCGGTCCGTCCGCAGGACCGTCGCCCCGACCCCTCGTAGAGGTCGAGCGCAGCGTCGGTCGGGTGGCCGTAGGTGTTCTCGCCCGAGCTGACGATCGCCACCGCTGGGCCGAGGGTCGACGCGAGTCCCGCCGACTGGACGCGCGAGCCGTGGTGCGCGACCTTGACCACGTCGACATCCATCGCCTCTCCCTGCTCTCGCAGCGTCCGGTCCAGGGAATCCTGGCCCGCATCCTCGAGGTCGCCGAGCGCGACCAGCGTGAGCTGAGGCGTCGCCACGAGCAGGGCCACGCTCGCGTCGTTGGCTCCCGCGTCGGCCTCGGCGAGCACGGGCGCCCGCCACCCGCGCTCGCCGAGCCCCGGACGCCCGCCGTCCCAGCCTGGAGCACCTCCCACGAGACCTCGCCCAGCGTCCCGCCCAACCCGGCCTCCGCGACGTCCACGGGCACGCCGCGTTCGGCGAGATCGTCGAGCACCCACTCGGTCTGCTCGGCGGGGTCGGCCAGCCCGGTCACCAGCGCACGGTCCACCTCCCGACCGCCGAGGACGGCGTCGAGGCCCCGACGTGGTCGGCGTGGAAGTGCGTGAGGACGAGCAGGTCCAGGCGCTCGATGCCCAGCTCGTCGAGGCAGCGCCCGCGGCGTCGCCCGCGGGTCCGACGTCGATCATGAGCCCGCGCCCGACCCCGGTCCGGACCACGAGCCCGTCCCCTGCCCGACGTCGCACACCGCGACGGCCCAGTCCGCCGGAACCTCACGACCCGCTGGCGCGATCCAGCGCGGCCATGCGACCACGACACAGACCACCACCGCGCACGCGACCACCGCCCAGGCCGCGACAAGGCGCAGGGTCGCGCGCCGTCGTCGGGCCGCGAGGGCCTCCCGGATCCCCGACCGCACCGCCGTGCGCCACGTGTGCGGCCAGCCGCTCCCCGGCTCCACGGCACCCGCACACCGATCAGGCCTGCTACCCGCCGCCAGCGCCATGCCAGGACCAGCGCGGCGACAGTGAGGACCGCGAGCGCCGCCGCGCCGGGCGCGCCGCCCAGCCACGGCAACCGCGCGCCGGGCAACGCCGCGAAGAACCGTGCGACGGCCGCGATCCACCAGGCCGCGAGACCTGCGGGCCAGGCGAGGACGGTACCGCCGAGCGGGAACCACGGGGCCACGAGGGTCGCAAGAACCCCGAGCACGGTCGCTGGGACCAGCGCGGGAGCAGCGACCAGGTTGGCCGGGACGGCGTACGTGGCGATCGACGGGTCCAGCAGGACGAGGACCGGCGCGCACGCGAGCTGCGCGGTCAGTGGTACCGCGAGTGCGAAGGCGGCGCCTTGCCGATCCACGGCGCAAGCCGCCGGGCCACGGGCTGCGTGCCGAGCACGAGGGCCGCGGTCGCGACGCTCGACAGCACGAACCCGTACGAGCGAGCGAGCCACGGGTCCAGCACGAGCAGCACCACGACGATGCTCGCGAGCGCCGGGACCGCGCGCGATGGCCGTCCCAGCCCGATCCCGACCAGCCCGAAGACGCCCATCGCCGCAGCGCGCAGCACGCTCGGGTCGGGGTGGACCAGGAGCACGAACCCGCCATCACCGTGCCGGTCACGCCGATGCGCACCCGCGCGGAGCCGGGCCAGCGCGCACAGCGCCGTCACGGTCGCGACGATGATCGCGAAGTGGCCGCCCGAGACTGCGGTGACGTGCGTCAGGCCGGTGGTCTTGAGGGCGGCGTCGAGCTCGTCGTCGATGCGCGAGGTGTCTCCTACCGCGACCCCTGGGAGCAGGGCGCGGGCATCTGCCGGCAGCGCGTCCGAGGCGGTCAGCAGGTCGGCGCGGAGCGCGTTGACGACACGCAGGGCGGACGAGGGCTCGTCGGTGACGACCGGCGGCCCGGTCGCGACAAGCGTTGCCGCGGCCTCGTCCCCGGGCTCGGCCGGGAGGAGTGTGCCGGACGCGCGGAGCTCGCTCCCGTAGGCGACCTCATCCCAGGCCAGGTCGCCGAGGACGTCCACCGTGCTCCCCGCGGGCGCGGCGACGCCGCGCCCTCGACCGCGGTCAGGTCGAGGGTCGTGCGGATGCTGTCCGCGGCCCCGACCAGGGTTCGTGGCGACGGCGGCTCGTGGACGATCCGGCCGACGACCTCGACGGTCGCGCCCTGGGCGGCGAGGGCCCCGATTCCCCGCCTCCCGCCCGACCAGGTGCGCGACCCCGCCCAGCAGGACGGCGAGAGTGCACGCGGTGACGAGGAGGCACTGGCCGAGCCCCGAGGTGGGCGCAGGCGCCGCACGAGCATCAACACGCCGATCAGCGTCAGCAGCCCGGCGGCCACCCCGACCCCTGCCAGGGCAGCCCCGGCCCGACGGCCGCGAGCCACCACGCAGCCCCCACGCGGCGAGCGCAGCGGGGACGAGCCGCAGGTCGGTCGGCGAAACGGTCCGCGGGGCCGGGGCCGGAGCCTGCGCCTGCGCCTGCGCGACCTTCTCGATGCGTCCCTGCCCCACGTCAGACCCTCACCTGGTCGCGCAGCTTCGCGAGCAGCACATCGCCGATCCCGCTCACCTCCCCAGCTCCTCGACGCTCGTGAACCGACCGTTCGCCTCACGCCACTCCACGATCCGGGCGGCGAGCACCGGGCCGATCCCGGACAGGCCGTCGAGCGCGGTCTCGTCCGCGGAGTTCAGGTCCAGGGGACCCGGCGTCGCGCCACCGTCCCCGGCGGGGCCGGAGCGGCCCCGACGACCTCACCCGGTCTGGGCACCACGATCTGTTCGCCGTCGACAACCTCGCGGGCCAGGTTCACGCCCGCGAGATCGGCATCGCCGGTGGCCTCCCCGGCAGCCGCGATCGCGTCCGCCACGCGCGATCCTCGGGCAGGGTCACCAGGCCGGGTACGGCGACCGCTCCGACCACGTGCACGACGACGTCGCTCGCCGAAGAACGTGCCGCTGCTCCCGTGTCCGCCGTGGAGCCGCCCCTGCCGTGCTCGCCGTCGTCGGCGCCCGGGTCGGCCGGGTCCGCCGGGTCGGCCGGGTCGGCCGGGTCTGGCGGGTCTGGCGGGTCTGGCGGGTCTGGCGGGTCTGGCGGCACCGAGCCCTCCGCTGCCGACGCACTCGTGCTGTCGAGGGTCGCGACCGGCCGCAGGTCGTCTCCGCCCCCAGAGCCCACGCGCCGACGCCCACCGCGAGCAGGAGCACCGCGATCGTCGCGACCACCGCGGTCCGGGCGCCGACCGACCACCGACGAGGGCCGCCGTCGGCCACGTGCGCAAAGCCTGAGTGGGACGTCGGGTGACCGTTCGCCGCCGTGTAGGCGGCCGCGACCGCGCGCAGAGGACTGTGCGGATCTGCGGGTCCGACGGCCTCGACCCCGTCGAGGAGACCTCGCTCTCTCGATCCAACCCTGGACCTGGGGTCGAACGTGAGGGACCACGCTCGTGTGAGGGCAGCTCTCGATGCTCGCTCGAGGGTCCGCCCCCGTTCCCGCAGAGACCCGCCACCATGCGGTCTCCTGGCGCGGACGCACCAGCTCGGCAGACTCCGGGCGTGGCTCGACCAGTTCCGACGGTTCCCCGATGGCCGCGCTGCGCTCGCGCTCGCTCTCGCGCTCGCGCTCACCAAGAACATCCGGAGGCTGCCGGTCGACCGGGTGCACGACCCGTGCCCCGGCCCGCTGCGCAACCGCCGCAGCCGCTCAGCCCGCCTTCGCCGGCGTGCTCAGCACGGCGCGAGCCGTCCTCGGACTGTCGGTCCACCTCGATCGGGCGGCGCTCAGGGAGAAGGTCACCCCGGCACGCTAGGTTCCCGCCGAGCTCCCGCTCTGCTCGGGCGGTTCAGCTGTGGAGCACCGGCCTGCGTGCCCGGCTGTGCACGGCCGAGACACCCCGACGACGGTGCCTTCTAGGGCGCGCGGTCCGCAACGACGATCGCCAAGACCCTGGCCCCGCGTGCGCGCCGACCACCGCGCTCACCGGCGTCACGGAGGCCCGCACCCCGGTCTCGTCCTCGAGCCGGTCGGCGACCCGTTCGCCGCGGCGTCGTCCCCAGGAAGTGGACCGCGAGCTCGGGCTCCGCGCGCCGCTCGACGGACTCGACCGCGACCTGGACCAGCCGGTCGACCGCCGCCGAGCGCGTCCGCACCTTCTGGATCACCTCGATGCGGCCGTCGCGCACCGCGAGCAGGGTCGGACACCCAGCACCGTCCCCAGCGCCGCCGCCGCGGCCCGAGCCGTCCGCCCGGCGCAGGTGCTCGAGCGAGTCGACCATGAAGATCGCGCGGCTCGAGTCCGCCACCGCGAGCGCCCGGCGAGCAACGGCATCGACGCTCGCACCGTCGGCCGCTGCCTCGGCCGCAGCCAGCGCGGCGAATCCGAGGCCCATCGCCACGGTCCGGGAGTCGACGACCCGCACGGGGACCGGAGACCGCGTGGCAGCAAGGGCCGCGGCATGAACCGTGCCGGACAGGTCCCCGGAGAGGTGGATCGAGACGATCGACCTGGCCCCGCACGGGCCGCGGCCTCGTACGCGGCGACCAGGGCGTGCGGTGTGGGCTGCGACGTCGTCACCGGCGGCCGGCGCCGATCTGGGCAGCGACGTCGTCGGGCGACATGTCGACGCCCTCGAGGAAGGCCTCGCCGTCGATCAGGACGTGTAAGGGCACGACCGTCAGTACCGGTTGATCGCCGGTGGGGAGGAAGCGGTCGAGTCCGTGACGACATGGACGGCCGGGCGCGTGACAGGACTCATCTCCGGGACACCCTACGTGGCGCTGACCGGCAGTCGCATCCGCTCGAGGTCCCGTGCGCCGCGCGCCCGCTCCGACACCGCCCTAGGATCCGAGACATGCCCGACGACGCAGCCCCTCCCCGCAGAGCTCGCCGCCCTGAAGGCCGCCGCCACGCAGCAGCCGCCGCGGCGGCCGAGGCGAAGCCGCCGCGGCCCAGGCCGCACTCGAGGCCGCGGAGGCGGCGGCCGCTGCCGCTGCCGCTGCTCCGTCGGCCGCCCTGGCCAGCCGCCCGCGGCTGAGGTGAGTCCTGCTCCCGTGGACGCTCCGCCGTCGGGCACACCCGGGCCGCCCCGCCGAAGCCCTCGACGCCCACCCCACGACCGCTCCGCCGTCGGGCGAAGGTGCGTCCGACGACTCCCGCGCTCCCTCGACGGCTACCCCGCCGAGGTCGCCGCGGGCTACGCCTCCCAGGTGGGTCGCTCGCGCTCGGGGCGCTGCTGGAGGCCCCGACGCAGGGACCGGGCGGACCCGGTGCCGCGCGCCGACGTCCGGGTCGGCTTTGCGCTCGCGATGCTCAACCGGCACGGGCTCGTCGCCGGGGCCACCGGCACGGGCAAGACCAAGACGCTCCAGGGCATGGCCGAGGGGCTGTCGGACGCAGGGTGCCGGCGTTCGTCGCAGACATCAAGGGCGACCTGTCCGGGCTTGCGGTGCCCGGCACGAGCGGCGAGAAGATTCTCGAGCGCACCGCGAGCATCGGGCAGGACTGGAAGCCGACCACCTACCCGGTCGAGTTCTACTCGCTCGGCGGGCTCGGCAAGGGCATCCCGATCCGGACGACCGTGAGCGACTTCGGGCCGCTGCTGCTCTCAAGGTCCTGGGACTCAACGACACGCAGGAGTCGAGCCTCGGGCTGATCGTCCACTGGGCAGACACCCAAGGCCTCGCGCTGCTGGACCTCAAGGACCTGCAGTCGACCATCGCATACCTGACGTCGGACGACGGCAAAGCCGAGCTCAAGGGCATCGGCGGGCTGTCCGCCGCCACGGCCGGGGTCATCCTGCGCGAGATCGTGACGCTGCAGGCCCAGGGCGCCGACGTGTTCTTCGGTGAGCCCGCGTTCGACACCGCCGAGCTGCTGCGCGTCGCCGCGGACGGGCGCGGGACGATCTCGGCGCTCGAGCTGCCCGCCGTCCAGGACCGGCCCGCGCTGTTCTCCACGTTCCTCATGTGGCTGCTCGCCGACCTGTACCAGGACCTGCCAGAGGTCGGGGATCTGGACAAGCCCAAGCTCGTGTTCTTCTTCGACGAGGCCCACCTGCTGTTCACCGGGGCGTCCAAGGAGTTCGTGGCGCAGGTCGTGCAGACCGTGCGGCTCATCCGCTCAAGGGCGTGGGCGTGTTCTTCGTGACGCAGAGTCCCAAGGACGTGCCGGCCGACGTGCTGGCCCAGCTCGGCAACCGCGTCCAGCACGCGCTGCGGGCCTTCACCCCGGACGACGCCTCGGCGCTGCGGGCCGCGGTGCGGACGTTCCCGAAGTCCCCTACGACCTGGAGCAGCTGCTCCAGTCGCTCGGGACGGCGAGGCCGTGGTCACCGTGCTGACCGAGAAGGGCGCCCACGCCGGTCGCCTGGACGCGTGTGCGCGCTCCGCAGTCGTCGATGGAGCCGGCGCCGGAGGCGGTCGTCGACGGGATCGTCGCAGGCTCACCGCTCGGCGCGCGGTACGCCGTAGCGGTCGACAACGAGTCTGCGTACGAGCTGCTGACCGCGCGGATCGCGGCGCAGCAGGCCGCCGCTGAGCAGGCCGAGCTCGCCGAGAGGTACGCCAAGGAGCAGGAGGTCGCGCAGAAGGAGGCCGACGAGGCGGCCAAGAAGCAGGCCGACGAGCTCGAGAAGATGCGCGCGAAGCTCGAACGAGACGCGGCGCGGGCCGGGAGCGGCTCGCGAACCGCGGCGCGGAAGTCGACGGCGTCGTCGGGGCTCGACAAGTTCCTGGGGTCGATGGCGACGCAGCTGGGCCGGGAGATCACCCGGACGGTGTTCGGGACGCGGAGGCGGTGAGCTTGTCCGCCTTGACCCGTCGAGTGCATGATTCGGCTGCGACTCGCCGGGCGTGTCGCAGCCGAATCATGCACTCAACGCGCCAAGGCCGCCCGCACCCGGCGAATCAACCGGTCCGGATGCCGGATCACGTCGTCAGCCGTCACCGTGATGATCACCCAGCCCGCTTCCTCGAGCCGCTGACGGCGCTCGACGTCCCGACGCCACGTCGCCGGGTCGGTCCGGTGGACGTCTCCGTCGTACTCGATCGCTATCCGAAGTGCTGGGTAGGACAGGTCGGGGAGAGCGATGAAGGCCCCGCAGAGTCCACGGCGGCACGTTGACCGCCGGACGGGGCAGCCCGGCGTCGGTCAGGATCATCCGGGTCCTGGTCTCCATCGAGGAGTCGGTCCCTGCGACGACCTGCTCGATCGCGACTCGCGAGGCCACGAGTCCCCGCATCCGGTGGGTCGCCTCGAGGAGGGTCCGCATCTCGGCGACCGACGTCGCCGGGGTCTTGCGGCGCGTCATCGCGTCCCCAGCACGACGAGCTCGTTCACGCTCAGCCCGTGCGAGAGGTGGAGCCAGGTCTGCGCCGGCGTGGTGACGGGGATGCCGTGCCACGTCGTGACGGCGAGGGCGGGCTGCGTGCAGGTGTGCGCGACCAGGTCGTCGCGCTGCGGCCGCAGGTCTCGGCGCGGCACGACGACGTGCAGCAGCTCGGCCTGCCCGCCGCTCGCCTCGGGCGACGACCGGTCGAGGCGCCAGGGCACCTCGATCCCCTGCAGGCGCAGCGCCGTGACGTGGCCGAACGCGGCGGACGGCGGCAGGATCTCCAGCGCAGCCCGGCACCGAGCGGCGATGCCGTCGATGCTCCCGGTCGGAACACGCACACCCGGACCGGCGCCTCCCACCAGGGAAGGCCGAGGTCGTGGCGCGTCAGCCCGTGGCTCGCGGCATCCCGCGACCGGAGCACCACGGACGGCAGCTGAGGGTTCGACATGACGCCACGATGCCTCCTCGAGCCCGCTGAGGGATGGCTCCAACGGTCATCTGTGGACAACCTGTCGTCGAGTGCATGATTCGGCTGCGACACGCCCGGCGAGTCGCAGCCGAATCATGCACTCGACGAGGAGATCACGCAGGAACCACGTTCACGAGCTTCGGCGCCCGCACGATCACCGTGCGGATACCCCGCCCGTCGAGCGTGCGCTGCACGTTCGCGTCGGCCAGCGCGAGCTCGCGCAGCTCGTCCTCACCGATCGAGGGCGGCACCTCGAGGCGGCTTCGCACCTTGCCCTGGACCTGCACCACGCAGGTGACCGTGTCCTCGACCAGGTACTCGTCGAGCGCGACCGGGAAGGGCTCGTGGGCCAACGACTGCGGGTGCCCGAGCCGCGACCACAGCTCCTCCGCGATGTGCGGGGCGATGGGGCCGTCATGAGGACGAGCGGCTCGATCGCCTCGCGCGGCACGCGGTCCAGGCCCGTGAGGTGGTTGTTGAGCGCGATGAGCTTGGCGATCGCCGTGTTGGAGCGCATGTGCTCCATCTCGACGCGCACCTCGGCGACGGTCCGGTGGACCAGGCGCAGGGTCGCGACCTCGGCGGGCTCGTCCGAGACCGTGGTCTCGCCCGTCTCCTCGGAGACGACGTTGCGCCACAGCCGCTGCAGGAACCGCTGGGAGCCGACGACGGCGCGCGTCTCCCAGGGGCGCGACAGGTCCAGCGGGCCCATCGACATCTCGTACACGCGGAACGTGTCGGCGCCGTAGGCCTCGTACATGTCGTCGGGTGTGACGACGTTCTTGAGGGACTTGCCCATCTTCCCGTACTCACGGGTCACGGGCTTGCCCTGCCAGGTGAACCCGTGCTGCTCGTCACCCTCGACCTCTTCGGCGGGGACGGGCTGCTCGCGCTCGTCGCGGAACGCGTAGGCCTGCACGTAGCCCTGGTTGAAGAGCTTGTGGAACGGCTCGGTGCTGGTCACGTGTCCGAGGTCGAGGAGCACCTTGTGCCAGAAGCGCGCGTACAGCAGGTGCAGCACCGCGTGCTCGACACCGCCCACGTACAGGTCGACACCGCCCGCGGGGCCCGCGGTCGCGTTGTGGCCCGGACCCGTCCAGTACTTCTCGAGCTCGGGCGAGGCCATGTGCTCCGAGTCCGCCGGGTCGAGGTAGCGCAGGTAGTACCAGCACGACCCGGCCCAGTTGGGCATGGTGTTGGTGTCGCGGCGGTAGGTCTTGGGTCCGTCGCCCAGGTCGAGCGTGACGTTGACCCAGTCCTCGTTGCGGCCCAGCGGCGGTTCGGGCGAGGAGTCGGCGTCGTCGGGCTCGTAGGTGCGCGGGGAGTAGTCCGGCACCTCGGGCAGGTTGACGGGCAGCAGGGAGTCCGGCAGCGCGATGGGCTGGTCGTTCTCGTCGTAGACGATGGGGAACGGCTCACCCCAGTAGCGCTGACGGCTGAACAGCCAGTCGCGCAGGCGGTAGGTGACGGTGCCCGATCCGATGTCCTTGGACTCGAGCCACTCGATCATCGCGCGCTTGGCGTCCGGGACGCTCAGCCCGTCGAGCGAGATCTCGTCGTTGGACGAGTTCACGATCTCGCCGTCGCCGGTCCAGGCGCCGGTGTGGTCGGCCGGGACCGCGACCGTGTGGATCACGGGCAGCTCGAAGGCCTCCGCGAACGCGTGGTCGCGCTCGTCGCCGCCGGGGACGGCCATGATCGCGCCCGTGCCGTAGCCCATGAGGACGTAGTCGGCCGTGAAGACGGGCAGGAGCGCACCGTTGACGGGGTTCACGGCGAGGTGACCGGTGAACACACCGGTCTTCTTGCCCGCGTCGGCCTGGCGCTCGACCGCGGTCTTGGCCGCGGACTCCTTGCGGTAGGACGCGACGGCGTCGACGGGGTCGTGTGCCCCCGGTCCAGACGCCGTGCGTGCCGTCGGGCCACTCGGCCGGGACCTCGTCGAGCAGGGGTGCTCGGGCGAGACGACCATGAAGGTCGCGCCGAACAGCGTGTCGGGGCGCGTCGTGAAGACCTCGACGTCCTGGTGACCGGCGGCACCGAGGCCGTCGATCGCGAAGCGCACGCTCGCGCCCTCGCTGCGACCGATCCAGTTGCGCTGCATCGCCTTGACCTTCTCCGGCCAGTCGATGAGGTCCAGGTCGTCGGCCAGGCGGTCCGCGTACGCGGTGATGCGCATGTTCCACTGGCGCAGGCTGCGCTGGAACACGGGAAGTTCCCGCGCTCGGAGCGCCCGTCGGACGTGACCTCCTCGTTCGCGAGCACGGTCCCGAGGCCCGGCGCCCAGTTCACGGGCGACTCCGAGACGTAGGCCAGGCGCTGCGGGTCGATCACGGCGCGCTGAGCGACGCGGTCCAGGTCGGCCCAGCGGGTGCCCTCGGGGTGTCCGGGGACCGCACGGGTGCCCGCGGCGTACTCGGCCTCGAGCTCGGTGATGGGCGCGCGCGGCCCGTTCCGCCGTCGGGGCGCACCGCGTCCTCGTCGTACCAGGACTCGAAGATCTGCAGGAAGATCCACTGGGTCCAGCGGACGTACTCGGGGTCGATCGTCGCGAACGAGCGACGCGAGTCGTGCCCCAGGCCCAGGCGGCGCAGCTGGCGCTTCATGTTGGCCATGTTCGCCTCGGTGGTGACGCGCGGGTGCTGGCCGGTCTGGACGGCGAACTGCTCGGCGGCAGGCCGAACGCGTCGTACCCCAGCGCGTGCAGCACGTTGTCGCCGCACATGCGCCGGAAGCGCCCCACGACGTCGGTCGCGATGTACCCGAGCGGGTGCCCGACGTGCAGGCCCGCGCCCGACGGGTACGGGAACATGTCCATGATGAAGTAGGGCGATCGGCCGTCGGCGTGCGGCCCTCACCGTCGGTGAGCCGTCCCGAGGGTTGGCCGCGAAGAACGTGCCGCGCTCCTCCCACGCGTCCTGCCACCGGAGCTCGATGTCCTGGGCGAGGGCGGGCGTGTAGCGGTGGGAGGTCGTCTCGAGGGTCGACGTCGGAGCGTCGTGCGCGGACTCGGCGGGTTCTCGGGGCGGGGTTCTCAGGCGTGCTCACCCGGTGAGTTTACCGTTCTGACGGGCGCGTCCCGGCAGGCTTGCCTGCTGACGGACCGGACCCCGAGCAGCACGCACCAGGCCCGACGACGGCACGCACCGCGAGCGGTCGGGTCACCGCCCGCCCGGGCGGACCGGGCGGCAGGTACCGGCCGCCGGTAGCGGTCAGGCGCTCTGCAGGTAGTCGACGATCGTGGGGCCCATCTCGAGGAAGACCCACGCGACGAGGGCCACGTACATCACGGCGAGCAGGATGCCGCGGTTGTCGACGACGACCCGGCGCGCACCCTCGCCGACCTTCAGGTATCCCTCCTGGACGGCGTGCACCACCTGGTACCAGAACAGCGGGAGCATCGCGGCCCACACGACCATGCAGAACGGGCAGAGCACGACGAGCGCGTAGAGGCTGGTCCACACGAGGAAGACGATGAGACCCGTCGCGACGGTCGTGGCGGCGAGCATCGTGAGCCAGAACCACCGCGGGAGCCGGGCGCCCGTGAGCACCACGACGCCGACGGTCATCACGACGGGGAACGCCGCGACCCGAGGTACGGGTTGGGGAACCCGAGCAGCGTGCCCTGCCACGACGCCATCGCGGGACCGCAGTCGAGGAACGGGTTGAGCGAGCACGAGGCGACGTGGTTCGGGTCGATGAGCTTGAGGTACTTCTCGATCGCGAGCCAACCCGATCCGATCAGCCCGACGGCGCCCGCGACCAGCAGCACCCACCCGAACGTGCGGGGCGTCAGGTTCTGGCGTCCGGGCCCGGCGGCTCTGCGACGGAGCTCGAGCGGGCAGCGGCCGGGCGTCGCACGTCGGTGTCCGGGGTACGCCCGGTGCGGGAAGGACGGGTGGGGCTCTCGCTCACGAACCGCTCCTGAAGGGTCTGCGCGTGCCCTTCCGGCACACAGGTGGACCCAAGGTACCGGCGAACTCTGGAGTTTGGCTGGACGTGTCACGGGCGCCGGGCGCGCGTCAGGAGGCGCGCGTCAAGAGGCGCACGTCGAGAGGCACGCGTCAGGACGCGCGGACGGCCACGGGCTCGGGGCGGCATCCTGCGTGCTCGTCCTCCGGCACGTGACCCACACGCTGGCGACCGAACGCCACGATGATCGCGGCGCCCACGAGCGTCAGCGCCAGCCCGGTCCAGGCCGGGGCCAGGTAGCCCAGCCGGCGGCGATGACGAGTCCGCCGAGGAACGCCCCGTTGGCGTTACCCACGTTGAGCGCCGAGTGGCACAGCGCGGCCCCGAGGGAGGGCGCGTCGGGCGAGAGGTCCATGAGCCGCGTCTGGAGCGCGAGCCCGAGGATCTGCGAGGTCACCCGAGGAGGAACAGCGATGCGACGGCGAGCACGGGATTCTGCCCGGTCAGGGCGAACGCCACGAGGGCCGCGGCGGTCGACCCGAACCCTATCCACACGGTCCTCATCACGTCCTTGTCCGCGAGGCGGCCACCGAGGACGGTCCCGAGCGTCATGCCGAGACCGAAGATCGCGAGGACGACCGGGACGACGCCGAGCGAGAGCCCGGTCGCCTCGGTCATGGTGGGAGCGACGTAGGAGTAGACGGCGAACATCCCGCCGAAGCCGATCGCGCCACCCACGAAGCTGATCCACAGCGCGCCGTTCTTGAGCGCCGCGAGCTCCTGGGCGACGCTCGAGCCCGTGTCGCCCGAGCCCGCAGGGACCCAGCGCCACAGGGCCAGGAGCGTGACGCCGCCCAGGAGCCCGATGAGCACGAACGCCGCGCGCCACCCGAGCTGCTGCCCGGCGTAGGTCGACAGCGGTACGCCGACGACGTTCGCGACGGTCAGACCGGTCATCATCATGGCCACGGCGTGCCCGCGGCGCCCGGGCCCGGCCACAGCGGCGCCGACGGCGGCCCCGACCCCGAAGAACGCACCGTGCGGCAGGCCTGCGAAGAACCGGCCCGCGATGAGCCACTCGAGGCTGGGGGCCGCGGCGGAGAGCACGTTGCCCAGCGTGTAGGCGAGCATCAGGGCGACGAGGAGCTTCTGCGCGAGACGCGCGCCGCGAGACGGTCAGGAGCGGCGCCCGACGACGACCCCGACCGCGTACGCCGTGATCGCGTGCCCGGTCAGGGGATGGAGGCGTCGAAGGCCGCCGCGATGTCGGGCAGCAGGCCCATGGTCGCGAACTCGGTGGTACCGATCGTGAAGCCGCCCACGGCGAGGGCCAGCAGGGCGAGGCCCGCGGACCGGGTGGCGCGGGGCCGCCGCCCTCCTGTCCGACGGCGTCCCGCGCCCGCGGTGGGCGCGTCGGAGCGGGTGTCGGTCGTCCCGGGCAGGCCGGTGCTGTCGACGGTCAAGGCGCCCCTTCAAGGGTGGAGCATACGAGGAATCGAATCGATTCGAGCGGTACGCCGGCGCCGTCGGCAGCGTGATGCGGGAAGGACGCCAGTCTAGACGGGGCGGCGTCCTCGGCGAGTCCTGGGGCACGACCCACACGCGGGACGCGGCAGGCAGCCCAGGTGGACAGGGGACTCGACGCTCCCCACGTGATCGCCATGGTGCCCGCGTACTCGCGTCGCTCATGGATGTGGACCTCGGCATCGAGCCCCAGCCCCAGCTCGGCCAGGTAGCGCAGGACGTCCGGGTCGGCGTCCGAGATGCGCGCCACGACCGCGCGCGCCCGGGTCGAGCTCCGACAGCCGGACCGCCGCCGGTCGCGGCACGAACCCCGACGCCGTGGGGATCGGGTCGCCGTGCGGGTCACGCGTGGGATGCCCGAGGAGGGCGTCGATGCGGTCGAGCATGAGATCGGAGACCGCGTGCTCGAGGACCTCGGCCTCGTCGTGCACCTCGTCCCACGAGTAGCCCAGCTCCGAGACCAGGTACGTCTCCAGGATGCGGTGCCGGCGGACCATCGCCACCGCGTGGGAACGCCCCAGGTCCGTCAGCTCGATCGCGCCGTAGCGCGCGTGCACCAGCAGGCCCTGCGACGACAGCCGGCGCACGGTCTCCGAGACGGTCGAGGCCCCGACACCGAGGCGGTCCGCGAGCAGCTTGGTCGTCACCGGCTCGTCGGACCACTCCTGCGCGGACCACACCACCTTGAGGTAGTCCTGGGCGACGGAGGTCAGGTCGAGGGATGGTCCACGGCGCTCACTCTATTTCACGGCCCTCTGCGCTCCCCGGGACTCCGGCGGGCGGACACCCTCCAGGCTCGCAGTCCGCGCCCCTGCACACCTCACCCGGCCGGCGTCACGACGGGCTCGCGCTCCGCCGTCGGGCCTGCTGGCGCCCGATTCTCGGCGGCGCGCGACGTGCACGACGTACGCGACCGCGAACACGATCCCCTGCGCCACGACGATCGTCGCGGCGCTCGCCGTGTCGAGGTAGTAGCTCGCGTAGATCCCGACGACGGCGCACCCCACCGCGAGCAGCGGTGCGACCACGAGCATCCGGGACATGCGGTCGACCAGGAGGTAGGCGGTCGCGCCCGGCGTGATGACGAGAGCCACGACCAGGACCACGCCCACCGCCTGCAGCGCGACCACGACGGTCAGCGCGAGCGAGCCGAGCAGGAGCGCGGAGAGCCTGCGCGGCGAGATCCCGACCGCGTGGGCGTGCACGGGGTCGAACGCGAAGAGGGTCAGGTCGCGCCGCTTGAGCACCAGGACCACGGCGGTCAGGGCGCCGAGGACCACCACCTGCCACAGGTCGGTGTCCGTGATGCCCAGCATGTTGCCGAAGAGGATGTGGCCCAGGTCGATCTGGCTCGGGGTCACGGAGATCAGGACGATGCCGATCGCGAAGAGCGTCGTGAAGACCACGCCGATCGCCGCGTCCTCCTTGAGCCGCGTGGTGTCCCGCACCCGCCGATGAGCGCGACCGCGCCGATCCCGAACACCAGCGCGCCGACGGCGAACGGCACCCGACGACGTACGAGAGCACGACCCGGGCAGCACCGCGTGGGACACGGCGTCCCCGAGCAGCGACCAGCCGATCAGGACGAGCCAGCAGCTGAGCAGCGCGCACACGACGCTCGCGACGACCGCGACGAGCAGGGCGCGCTGGACGAACTCGTACGCCAGGGGCGCGGCGAGCCAGGTGCCGCACGCGCCAGGAGGTCCAGGGGGTCATCGGGCACCTTCTTCGGTGGTGTCGGCTCCCGGGCGCCCGCACCTCGCCGCGGGACGGGGCCAGGGGTCGATCCCGAACGTGCGAGCGAGGTTCTCGGGACGGAGCACCACGTCGGGAGGGCCGGACATGATGATCCGGCGCTGGAGCAGGATCGCGTCGTCGACCAGCTCGGGCAGCGACGCCAGGTCGTGCGTCGAGACCAGCACGGCACAGCCCGCGGCCGCGAGGTTCCGCAGGACCGCCGTGATCTGCGCTTCGGACACCTTGTCCACGCCCGCGAACGGCTCGTCGAGCAGCAGGAGCCGCGTCCCCTGCGCGATCGCCCGCGCGACGAACACCCGCTTGCGCTGACCGCCGGACAACCGTCCGATCTGACGGTGAGCGAGGTCGGCGAGGCCGACCCGGTCCAGGGCGTCGGCGACCGCCCGGCGGTCCTGAGCGCGGGTGCGTCGCGTGGGACCGAGGCGCCCGTAGCGGCCCATCGTCACGACGTCGCGCACGTCGACGGGGAACGCCCAGTCCACGTCCTCCGACTGCGGCACGTACCCACGAGCCCCTCCTTGCGCGCCGCGTCGCCGTCCCTGCCGTATATCCGGACGCCCCCACCTGGGTGACCCCGGTGCCGCGGACCATCCCCATGACCGACTTGAACAGCGTCGACTTCCCGGAGCCGTTCGCGCCGATGAGGCCCGTCACGGCACCGGGTGCGAGCGTGAGCCCGATGTCCTCGAGCGCGAGCACCTCCCGGTAGCGGACCGTGAGGCCTCGGACCTCGAGGGCGGCGGGTGCGGGTCGATCACGACTCGCCCCGCAGGCCCTCGCGGATGACGCGGGCGTCGTAGGTGAGCAGGTCGAGATAGGTGGGGACGTCGCCGTCGGGCAGGGAGAGCGAGTCGACGTAGAGGGTGCGGCATAGGTCGCGCCGGTCTCGGCGGCGACCTGTCGCTGCGCGGACGCCGAGACGGTCGTCTCGCAGAACACCGCACGCACGTCGTTGTCGCGGACGAAGTCGATGACGCCCGCGACCTGCTGCGGAGTGCCCTGCTGGTCGGCGTTGACGGGCCACAGGAACTTCTCCTCCAGGCCCACGTCGCGCGCCAGGTAGGAGAACGCGCCCTCGCACGTGACGAGCGCGCGGGACCCGTCGGGGACCTGGTCCACCTCGGCGGCCAGCTCGCGCCCCACGGCCTCGATCCGCTCGGCGTAGCGGGCTGCGTTCTCGCGGTAGGCCGCGGCGTGCGCCGGGTCGGCCGCCGCGAACGCCTCGCCGATGTTGCGGGCGTACAGAGCACCGTTGACGGGGACATCCAGGCGTGCGGGTTGGGTCGCCCGTCGTACGCGCCGGAGGCGATCGAGATCGCGTCGACGCCGTCGGAGACCGTGGCGTGCGGCGCGTCGAGGCGCGACACGAAGGGCTCGAACCACTTCTCGAGGCCGAGGCCGTTGTCGAGGACCAGGTCGGCCCGTGCGGCCCGGCGCAGGTCTGCGGGCGTGGGCTCGTAGCCGTGGATCTCTGCCCCGACCTTGGTCAGCGAGGCGACCTCGACGTGCTCTCCCCGACCTCGCGCGCCATGTCGGCGAGGACGGTGAAGGTTGTCAGGACCCTCAGCGGCCCGACGGCGTCGCTCGCGCCCGCGGCGGCGGCGCGCCTCGGGTCGGCTCGCCCAGGGCGGGGCCCACCGCGCAGCCCACCACGAGAAGCAGCGCGAGCACGGCACCGACGCAGCTCGCCACCCCTGTGCGAAGTCGAAAGTTCGGCATACCGAACTTTAACCGCGAACACTGGGTCCCGTCGAGCGCCCGAGCGACGAGGGACCGGCCCGAGGCCGTGACGCTGCCGTCAGGACGACGTGGGCTCCGGCGTCGGCAGCACCGTCGCTCCCCGCTCCAGCTGGAGCAGCATCTCGACCGTGCCCGACGGTTCGATCGTCACGAACGGCAGCTCCGGGACACTGATCCCGTAGTCGGTGAACGTCACGGGATCGCACCGCTGACCCGGACCCCGTCCCCGAGCGGCGCGCCTCGAGCGCCACGGTCACCGGCTCGGTCACGTCGCGGATGGTCAGGGTCCCGCGCGCCTGCACGGTGAGGGGCTCGTCGCGACGCTCGATGCGCGCGAGGTCGACGGGCTCCGTGAGGATGAACACGGCGTCGGGGAACACGTCGGTCTCGAGCAGGCGACGGAACGCGTCGTCCCGCACCACGCTGTCGCTCGCGATCGAGGCCGTCGCCACGGTGACCTCGGCACGCACGAGCTCCCCGTCGGTCACGACGAGCGTGCCCCGACCTCGTCGGTCCGCCCGACCACGGTCCCCGCTCGCCGCTGAGCACCTCGTCCACGCGATAGCCCGCCTGCGACCCGGCGGCCACGACCCACGTGCCGTCCGGATCGAACGGGCCAGGGTCCGGTGACACGGACGGCACGGCGCTCTCACCCGGCGTCTGCAGACCCAGCGGAGGGCGCGCTGCCCGCCGAGATCCGCGCGACCACGTAGGGTCCCGCGAGCACGATCACCAGCGCCGCGACGACCGCGACGAGGATCCACCGGGCGCCTCTGCTCATACCGCGTATCTTGCCGTGCCCGACGCCGTCACCCGGACCGTCGAGTGCCGATTCACCTGCTCCGTCGGAGGCGTGCACGATGTCCTCACGCGACCTTCGCGCGGGCGCGCTCGGACGACGATCGGGTCACGACACCCGGTCGCCCCGACGGGCTCGCCCAGCGCCCGCCGGTCCCGGCAGGGCGACGGCGACGGGCGCGGAGCGGGCCCGACGGGACGGGGTACGTGCTGGACGAGTCATCGCCTCTCACCCTTGCCGATCCGAGACCCTGATGCCAACGGGACGACGCACCAGCACCCGGGTGAATCTCAGGATCGTGCCGGGCGCAGCGCCACGAGGGCGATCACCGCGGCCACGAGCATGAGCCCGAAGCCGATCCACGACGTCGTCCCTACTCCGCTCCCGAACGCCTCGTGCGCGGACGCGAGGAGCGCCTGCGCCTGGTCGGCCGGGAGCGTCCCCGCGACCTGCGTCGCACCGCCGAGCGTCTCGGCGGCGACCGCGGCATCCGCGGCCGGAACCCCGCCGGGACGACCACGCCGCGATGGTAGGACGCCGTGAGGAGGCTACCGAGCACGGCCGTGCCGAGCACCGCACCGACCTCGTAGGCGGTCTCGGAGATCGCCGAGGCGGCACCCGCCTTGTCAGCGGGCACCGCTGAGACGATCAGGTCGTTCGACACGGTCTCCGCGGCGCCGATCCCGATCGCGAGGATCACGAAGGCCACGACCAGGACCGGGAGCGTGCTTGCGCCGCCGTCAGGGCGACCACCGCATAGCCCGCCGCGGCGAAGAGGATCGCCACGGCCACGACGTACGCGGGTCGGACCCGGCGCACCACCCGACCACGAGGAGGCCCGCGACGACCATCGCGACCAGGCCGGGCAGCAGGGCGTAGCCGGCCTTCATGGGGCTCAGGCCGAGCACGAGCTGGACGTCCTGGGAGACGAAGAACAGGAAGCCGACGAGCGAGAACACCGAGAGCAGGTTGATCACGACGGCACCGGAGAACTCGCCCCGGCGGAAGAGCCGGACGTCGATCATGGGGTCCGGGCGACTGCGCTGACGGCGCACGAAGGCCCACCCGGAGGCCAGTCCGACGACGAGCGCCCCGAACGCCAGGGGCTCGGGCCGGACTTCGCGAGCATCTTGATCCCCAGGACGACGGGCGCCATGGTCGCCATCGACAGCATGATCGAGGCCAGGTCGATGCGGCCGGGAGCGGCGTCCTGGACTCGGGAACGAAGATCGGGGCGAGGGCCAGGAGCAGCACGAGCACCGGGACGGCGATGAGGAAGACCGAGCCCCACCAGGAGTGCTCGAGCAGAAATCCGCCGACGATGGGCCCGAGCGCGGATCCCGCGGCGAAGCCCGCGGCCCACACCGCGATCGCCAGGCGGCGTTCCTCACGGTCCGTGAAGATGTTGCGCAGCAGCGAGAGCGTGGGTGGCATGAGCATCGCGCCGAAGAAGCCGAGGCCTGCGCGCGAGGCGATGAGGGCCTCGGTGCTGGTGGCGTAGGCGGCGACGACGGAGAGCGCCGCGAAACCGACGGCTCCGACCAGGAGGAGCCTGCGCCGCCGATGCGGTCGGCGAACGAGCCCATCGCGACGAGGAGCCCCGCCAGCACGAGCGGATAGATGTCGATCATCCAGAGCAGCTGGGTGCCGGTCGGGCGCAGCGACTCCGAGATCTGGGGCAGGGCGAAGGTGAGCACCGTGTTGTCGATCGAGACGAGCAGCACCGGGAGCATGAGCACGGCGAGAGCGATCCACCGGCGGTTGCGGGTCAGGGGCGTACGGCCCGAGGTCCGGTCGGCGTCCCTCGACGCCGCGGCCTGTGCGTCGTTCGGGTCCCGGAGCGTCCGGTTGTCCTGGACGAGAGTCACGCGAGCGTCCTTTCACGTACGAGGACGGTCGGGGCAACGCTGTGGCATCGGACTTCCAACCGTCCAGACGGTATAGTAACCGTCTGGACGGTACACTTCAAGATGCCGCCGCCTCCAGCCGCTCGCGCCAAGGTCCTCGAGGCCTTCGCCACCCTGCTCGTGACCCACGGAGAGCGCGCAGCGACGCTCGACGCGGTCGCCACGGAGGCCGGCGTCTCCAAGGGCGGCCTGCTCTACCACTTCGGCTCCAAGGTCGCGCTGGCCGAAGGGCTCATGGAACACCTCCGGGAGCTGACCGCTGCCGACGTCGAGGCCATGAGGGGGCCCCGCCGCCCGGTGGACTACTTCATCCGCACCTCGGCCGACTCCGACAGCGACTTCGAGCTCGTCTACGTCGCGGTCTCCCGTCTCGCCCAGGGCAGCCACCCCCGGCGCGCGCGGCCCTCGACGACGCGCACGACGCGTGGACCGGAGCAATCCTCGAAGCCGTCCACGACCCGGTCGTGGCCCGCGCGATCATGCTCGTCGGCGACGGTCTCTACGCCCAGGCGAGCGAGCACTTCGCGAGCGGCGCCTCGTCGTCGAGCACCCACTCGCTGCGCGGAGCGTCGATCGACGAGCTTCTCGCGCTGATCGAACAGCTGGTCGAGCTGCGCGCACCGCGGGCTGAGCCGCACACGTCGCTCTCCGTAGGTCCTCGACGAGACGCGGCGACGCCCGGACGTGCGAGAGGTGCCGACCGCCCCAGTGGCAACCGGCACCTCTCCTCCCGCACACCTCTATGCGGTACCCCGCCCTGCATGCAGTGCGGGGATTCCTCGTGCCGCTTCCCGGTGGCCCCACGGTCCGTAGCGTGGCGGGTCCGGGTCGACGACGGTCAGGGGCTCCCGAGGGACACCTACGAGCCAGTGTCCACCGTCTCCTCCCGCACCGCCAGGGCACGAGTCCGGGGTCCGGACGCACCGGTCCCCAGGCCACGGGTGGCCAACCGCCACCGCCCGGGCGAGCTGCTGCTCGCCCCGGCGACGACCCGACCGGCCCCTCGTCAGGTCAGCCCACCGCGCCGTACGGGACCACCCGGTCGAGAGTCACCTTCTTCCCGTCGACCGTCTTGGTCACCGAGACCGTGACCTCCCCGCCGGGACGGTCGCGGCCCGCGCGCTGAAGCTCTGGCTCGCGCTCTTGCCCGGCAGCACGCCGACGAAGGTCTTGGTGCCGTAGGGCGTCGTCACGACGACGTCCACCGGCACCTCCTCCTGGTTGACCGTGCGCACCGAGAGCAGCACGGTGGCGCCGCTCTTGGTCGACGAGGCCTCCGCCGCGAAGGCGACGGGCTCGGCACAGACGAACCGCGCATCGCCCCAGACCCCGTGGGCGCCGTTGATCGCACCCGCGCTCGTGGGGTCGACGATCAGGTCGATGTACTGGGCGCCCGTGACGTCGACCGAGACCTGCTCGGTCGGGAAGCCCGCCTGGAACGTCGTTCCCTGGTACTTGTTGGCCCCGTCGACGTCCACCCTGAAGATCACGGACCCCTTGAACAGGTCCTCCAGACCGGCGTCCGCGGTGAACCTCGTGCACTGGCCACCCAGGTAGTAGGTGATCTTCGACGCCGCGTGGACGCCCAGACCCTTGGCGTACGTCTTCTTCAGCTCAGGCGTCGTGTTGATGACGAGCGGCTTGTCGGGCGACGACGCCATGTCCTTGTTAGCGACGTCCTTGCCGATCACGCCGTAACCGTTGGTAGCGGACGTCCACGTGAGGTCGGAGGCCCAGACGGTTCCCTGCGGCGCCTCGGGCAGCCCGAGCGTGGCGACCTTCATCGCGAACAGCTTGGCGTTGGTCTGCACCGGGAAGGTGACGGACCGCAGCTCCTTGGCCGGGTTGAGGATCACGGTGTCGGAGTAGACCTGGTACTTGTACGTCGGGTACTCGTACCCGCCGGGTTGTTCTTGTTGTTGCGGCCCTGGCTGGGGACCGCGACGCTCGACCCGTTCAAGCCGCCCTGGAGCAGCCAGTTCGGGAAGAAGAACGACTGCTTGGACGTGGTGCCATCCGCGTAGGTGATGGTCACCTCGGGAGTGACGCCCGCACCGGCGGACGCCGAGCCGAGGAACGCGAGGTGCGTGCCCTGCCCGAGATCGCGACCGTCTGACCGTCGAGGGCCATCGAGTTGACGACCCCGGCGCTGCCGCGGGCCACGTGTACTCGATGGTGTCGTCGCCGCTCGTCACGGTCAGGGTTCGCCCACGTGGCCCCGGCCGCCGCGAGCGCGTCCTCTGAGAACGAGGCTCCCCGCCGTCGAAGTTGCCGGCGTCCTTGGTCGCGAGCGACGTGACGGACACGTGGTTGAAGGCCGCAGCCAGGGTGCCGTAGGCGACGTAGAGCTGGTTCGCCCCCGACACCATGCGCTCGTCGCCCGCCGCGTCGCGGTAGGTCGCACGGGCACCCACGGTCTGCTGCCCGGCCGCGGACCCCGC
Organism: Oerskovia sp. M15; assembly: GCA_038070415.1. GTDB lineage: Bacteria > Actinomycetota > Actinomycetes > Actinomycetales > Cellulomonadaceae > Oerskovia. Next base: position 3,349,442 of record JAMYWF010000001.1, on the reverse strand, counting down.
GGCCGGCGAGACCACCACGCGGGCCGTCACGCTCGCCCCGGCGCGACCGAGGCCGCCGTCGTCCCGGTGCTGCTCACGAGCGTCCACCCTGCGGGAGGACGGGTTCGACGACCAGGTCGGACTTGGCCTTGGTGCCGGTGTTGGTGAAGGTGAGCTCCGCCGTCGTCTCCTGGCCCTGGAAGACCTGGGCCTCCAGGCCACGGTCACCGACGCGCGGCCCGCGTCGGAGTCCTTGCCGCCGACCGCGCTGGTCCCCGCGAGGACGACCGTCGCCGAGGCGTCGGAGGCGATCGCACCGAGCTTGACGCGCACGACGCCGCCCGGTGCGGACGCGTCGTAGAACCAGCCCTCCGTCGCAGCCTCGAAGGCTGCGGCGTCGGCGACCTTCGCGAGCGCCGCTCCCCGACCGTCACGCCCGAGGGCGCCGAGCCGGTGTGCACGTCGAGCAGGTACGGACGCGCCGCAGCCTTGCCCGCGTAGTCCCCGTCCCGCTCGCCGATCGTGACGGTCACGTCCCCGCCGTCCTGCTCGGGGGCAGAGACCGTGAGCTCCTGGGACGACGTCGCGTCCTGCTTGTACGCACGCGTGAGCTTGTCGTCCTCGTACAGCGAGAAGGTCTCGTCACCCTGGGGGTAGACGTCGAGCGTGATCGCCGAGTCCTCGGGCACGAGCGACGCGTTGCGCGCCACCATGCCCTGCGGGATCACGGCCCCGGCCCGGACGAACACCGGGAGAGTGTCGAGCGGGCGCTGTACCCGTTGAGCACGCGCCCGCCGTCGAGCACGTCGCCCGTCCAGTAGTCGACCCAACGGCCCTCGGGCAGGTAGATCCCGTTGCGGACCTCGCTGTCGGAGAACACGGGCGCGACGAGGAAGTCCTCGCCGAGCAGGAACTCGTTGTTCGCCTCGGCACCGTAGGACAGGGGTCCTGCGGGTACTCGAGCGCGAGCGAGCGCATCATCGGGGTGCCCGTCTCGTGCGACCCGGCCGCGAGCGTGTAGATGTACGGCATGAGCTTCTGGCGGAGCTGGAGGTACTTGCGGTTGATCTCGGTGGCCTCGTCGCCGTAGAGCCACGGCCGCTTGTCGACCGACGCCCAGCCGCTCATCGAGTACAGGGCCGGCGCGAAGGCCTTCCACTGCAGGTCACGGACGTAGGACTTCGTGGATCCGCCGAAGATCCCGTCGACGTCACCCGTGCTGAACGCGAGCCCCGAGTTCCCGGCCCCGTGAGCGCCGAGATCTGCCAGCGCACCGCGTCGAGGTTGCCCGAGTGGTCACCCGTCCACTGCATGCCGCAGCGCTGCGACCCGGCCCACCCTCGACCATGAGGGACGTGCCGCGCGCGTCCGAGTAGTCCTCGAAGCCCTTGTAGGCGGACTCGCAGCCCGTCAGCGCCATGCGGTACCCGTTGCCGACCCAGGCGACGTCGAGCTTGCGCATCCGCACGCCGGCCTGGCCGACCTCGAACTCCTGGTTCGTCAGCGAACGCTGGGTCCACAGGCCCGTGACGAGGTCGGAGTCCTCGGCGATCTTCGCGACGGTCTCCGGCAGGTCCTGGTACTCGCAGCCGTAGCCGTCGTTGACGAGCATCCAGCCCGCCGGCATGTCGTTCTCCTTGAACCGCGCAGCCGTGACCGCGGCCTGGGGCGTCTTCTGCTTGATGCCCTCGGGGTCGCCGAAGCCCGACGACGAGTACGTGGGGTTGGACCGGTTGTAGCAGTCGGCGTCGCCGTACTCGAGCGCGTACACCGGCGGCATGAGCGGGCGGCCCGTGAGCTGGGTGTACCCGTCGAGCGCGCCCTTGTAGTCGCCCACGAAGTAGTAGGCGTCGAAGCGGCGCTCCTCGTGGGTCGTGGTCGCGTCGCTCGTGAAGGCGTAGGTGCCGCGAGCGAACGTGTTGCGCAGGACCCCGTATCCGTTCGACGTCATGTAGTACGGCACCGCGTTGGGGTAGCCGTCGTCGTCCCAGTCGAAGTTCCGCGCGATGTTGATGGTCGCGCCCGTGTGGATCGAGCGGCCGTTCTGCATGCCGCCGCCGAGGAACTGCTCCCCGGTCGCCGTGCGCAGGTGCTGGGTCGCCGTGGACGCGCCGAAGGAGAGCGGCGCCGACTCGTCCCAGACGACCGAGCCGTCGGCACGCTCGAGCGTCATGCGGCCCGTGGCCTTGTCGACCTTCAGGGTCACCTTCGCGGTCGCGATCGTGATGGTCGCGCCGTCGGTCACGGTCGGGGTGGTGCCCGCGAACTCGTCGAGCCCGACGACGATGTCCGCCGTGCGCGTCGCGTCGCCCTGGGGCGTGTTCGCCGGGTCGGAGAACGTCCCCGAAGGTCGGCCTCGACGCGCAGCGTCTCGTCGTCGAGGAAGGTCACCCGGTAGGCGCCGGCGCCCGCCGTGAGCGTGACCTTGTTTCCTGCGGCCGTCACTGCCGTGACAGCGCCGAGCGGCTTGCCCGCCGCGTCCACGGGGACCTCGGGGTCACGGGCTTGGGGCGGCTGCTGCCGCCGTCTGGAGAGTGGTCCTGCGGCGCGGCGGGGCCGCGCCGCAGGGACGGAGACGAGTCCCGTGCCCACGAGCGCCAGTACGGCGATCGAGGCAGCGAGGACTCGGGATGAGGGCGATGCGCCGCGACGGGGGTCGCGGGCGGCGCTGGACGACCGGTTTCATTGAGCTCCCTTGCCAAATGACTGGTTGTGCGTGTTTTAGCCTTGAACCACGCACTAAGAATCAGCCACCTCGGCGGTGGAGGCAAGAGATGTCGGAGTACTAGCGCAGATGTACAACTTTCAACCAGGCCTCAGCGAGAGGTCGTGGCCCGCGGGCGTGGGGTGGACACCGTCGTACGCCCACGCCTGCGGACCCAGGCCGCTGGTCGCGACGGCCTGGGCGAACGGCCCGTCGGTCGCCACGAGCGGCAGCCCGTAGGCGGCCGCGAGACGGCGCACGACCGCGATCTTCGGGTCGAGATCCTCGCGCCAGCCCCACTGCTCCGGGCGCACGGGCACCAGGAAGGGTTCGACCAGGACGATCGCCGCCTGCGGCGCACCGGCGAGCGTGCGGTCGAGCAGGTCGCGATACCCGGCCTCGAAGGCCTTGGTGCTCGTCTCGTCACCCGCGTCGTAGCGGCGCCACGTGTCGTTGATGCCGATCTTGATCGAGACGAGGTCGGGCTCCAGGGCGAGGACGTCCTCGTCCCACCGGGCCTGCAGGTCGACCACCCGGTGGCCACCCACCCCGGTTCACGACCGTGACGCCGTGGCGCCCGCACACGCCCGCGACGCGAGCCGCGTAACCGTGGCCCAGGCCGAACTCCCCTCGGCGAGGCGTCCCGCGTCGGTGATCGAGTCGCCGATCAGCACGACCCGCGAGCCCGGGCCGAGCGACGGGCCGCTCATGAGACACCGCCCCGCACGCCCTTGGCCCTTGGGCGCCGCGGCGGTCGCCGCGGCGACGCGACCCTCCTCGACCGTCGAGGCCATCTGCGTGAGCGCATCACGGAGGGCGCGTAGTGCGCGACGACGGCGTCGCGGTAGGCCTCGGCGTCCCCGCCTCGGCCGCGCGCAGCATCGCCCCGTGCGCCTTCGCGGTGAGGTCGATCTGCTCGGGGCGGGCAGGCCGAGCTTCGGGGACACGACCTGGTGCACGTCCCAGAACGCGGTGCCCAGCTGAGCCACCAGGAAGTTGTCGAGGTGAGCGAGCAGGTGGGAGTGGAACTCGCGGTCCTCCTCGAAGAAGTCCTCCCCGCCCGGGCCTTGCGCTCCATCTCTCCGACGAGGCGCTCGAGCTCGGGGTTCCGGCTGCCGGCCATCTCGGCGACGATCTGATCGGCCATCGAGATGTCGAGCGCCTGACGCACCTCCACGACCTCGCGCAGTGCCGAGAAGTCGTCGCCGGGGATCAGGACTCCACGAAAGACGAGGCCCTCGACCAGCGGCTTGAGGGAGAGCTGGCCCACGAAGGTGCCGTATCCGTGCCTGACCTCGACGATGTCGAGCGCCGCCAGGGTGCGTATGGCCTCGCGGACGTTCGACCGGCTGACCCCGAGGAACGAGCAGAGCTCGGCCTCGGTGGGCAGCACGTCTCCGGGCCGCAGATGGGCCCGCAGGATGTACTCCTTGATCTGCTCCGTCGTCGTCGGGGACGAAACCCCGGTCGAGCGAATCCCCATGATCCACGGGATCGGTAGCTGTCATGCGCCTTGACCTCCTCAGGAATTGCCTCTACCGTTCAACCCTACCAGCGTCAGACATCAGACGTCCTATATCTGGAGGGTTCATGGCTACCTCGATGGCGAATAGCACGAACGCGACCGACACCTCTCGCCGCAGCTTCCTCAAGCTCGCCGGTGTGATCGGCGCCGGAGCAGTCCTGGCGGCGCCGTCGCCGCCTGCGGCGGACCTGCGTCCACCTCCGCCGGCGCGCAGACCACCCCGCCGGCGGCGCGACCAAGCCCTACCTCGACGGCACGATCGAGGCCGGCATCTCGTACGCCCTGTCCACGGGCTTCGACCCCATGACGACGTCGGGCGCCGTGACCATGGCCGCCAACTGGCACGTCCTCGAGGGGCTCGTCGAGCTCGACCCCGCAGCCCGCACGCCCTACGCCGCACTCGGCAAGGAGCTGCCCGGAAGATCGACGAGACCACCTGGGAGGTCACGCTCCGCGACGGGGCCACCTTCCACGACGGATCCCCGTCACGACCGACGACGTCGTCTTCAGCTTCAACCGCGTCCTCGACCCGGCGAACGCCTCGCTCTACTCCCAGTTCCTGCCGTTCCTCGCCTCGGTCACGGCCAAGGACGACAAGACGGTCACGTTCGCGCTCAACTACCCGTTCGGGCTGTTCGTCGACCGCGTCTCGGTCGTCAAGATCGTCCCGCAGGCCATCGTCGAGGCCGACCCCCAGGCCTTCGACTCGCTGCCCGTGGGCTCCGGGCCGTACAAGCTCACGAGCGCCACGGTCGACGACAAGATCACGTTCGAGCGCTTCGACGCCTACAACGGTTCGCGCCCGGCCCTGGCCAAGGCCATGACCTGGAACCTGCTCTCCGACGCGGCCGCCCGTGTGACCGCGGTCGAGTCGGGTCGCGTCCAGTCGATCGAGGACGTGCCCTACCTCGACGTCGAGCGACTCTCCCACGCCGTCACGGTCGAGTCGATCCAGTCGTTCGGTCTGCTGTTCATGATGTTCGACTGCACCAAGGCGCCGTTCACCGACAAGCGCGTGCGCCAGGCGTTCTTCCACGCGCTCGACATGGACAAGATCATCAGCACGGGCCTCCTGGGCAACGCGACCGCGGCCACGAGCTTCCTGCACAAGGAGCACCCGTCCTACGTCGAGGCGGCACGGTCTACACGTACGACCCGGCCAAGGCCAAGAAGCTCCTGACCGATGCGGGCGTGAGCGACCTGTCGATCACCCTCCTGACGACCGACACGAGCTGGGTCAAGGACGTCGCCCCGCTCATCAAGGAGGACCTCGACGCGGTCGGGATCTCCACGACGCTAGACATCGGCCAGTCCGGCGGGCAGTACAAGAAGGTCGACGACGGCGCGCTCGACGTCATGGTGGCCCCGGCGACCCGTCGGTCTTCGGCAACGACCCCGACCTCCTGCTGCGCTGGTGGTACTCGGGCTCGGTGTGGCCGGTCAAGCGCTACCGCTGGGCCAGCACGCCCGAGTTCGCCGAGGTCACACGCCTGCTCGACGCCGGCGCCGCCGAGCAGGACGCCGCGAAGCAGAAGAAAACCTGGGGCGAGGTCTTCGACATCCTCTCGGACGAGGTCCCCTCTACCCGCTGCTGCACCGCAAGCTCCCGACGGCCTGGGAGGACTCCGCGCTGAGCGGGTTCAAGCCCATCCCCGTCACGGGTCTGTCCTTCCTGGACGTCTCCCGCACCGCCTGACGTCCCCGTGCTCCGGGTGACGGCGGCGCCCCTCCCTGCGCCGCCGTCACCCACCCCGACCCCGAGGAGTACCGCGTGACCGCGCTCCTACGACTGACCGGACGACGTCTGCTCGCCCTGCCCGTCATGATCCTGGGCATCACCCTGCTCGTCTTCGTCGTCATGCAGTTCGCGCCCAGCGACCCGGCGACCAACGCCCTCGGAGAGTCCGCCACGGACGCCGCCAAGGAGGCCTACCGCGCCGCCAACGGCCTCGACGACCCGATGCTCGTGCAGTACGGCAGCTTCCTGTCCGGCCTCGTGCGCGGCGACCTGGGCATGACCGTGCCGCCCTCCCAGCCCGTGAGCGAGCTCATCTCGAACGCGTTCCCGCTCACGCTCCAGCTGACCTTCATGGGACTGGCGATCGCCGTCGTGCTCGCCCTGGTGCTCGGCGTGAGCGCCGCGCTCTACCGCGACCGGTGGCCCGACCAGGTCATCCGCGTCCTGTCGATCGCGGGCGTCGCGACGCCGTCCTTCTGGCTCGCGATCCTCCTCATCCAGCAGTTCTCGCTGCGCCTCGCCTGGTTCCCCTCGGGCGGTTACACCAACCCCGCGGACGACTTCGGGATGTTCCTCGCCTCGATGTTCCTGCCCGCGCTCTCCTCGCGATCCCCGTCGCGGCGTCGTTGACCCGCGTGGTCCGCACCGCGATGGTCGAGGAGCTCGACCGCGACTACGTGCGCACCGCGATCGGCTCGGGCCTGCCCGCAGCGTCGTGGTGGGACGCAACGTCCTGCGCAACGCGCTCATCACGCCCATCACGGTGCTAGGCCTGCGCGTCGGCTACCTCATGGGTGGCGCGGTGATCATCGAGGTCATCTTCGACCTGCCCGGGATGGGCAAGCTCATCCTCAACGGCGTCACCGCGAGCGACACGGCCCTGGTGCAGGGTGTGACGCTGACCGTCGCCCTGACCTTCGTGGTCGTCAACATCCTGGTCGACCTCCTCTACCTCGTCGTCAACCCTCGAATCCGGACGGTGTGACATGCGTCGTCGCCTCACAGAACGACTGTCCCGCCGGGCATGCGCCTCGCCGCTCTCCCCTGGGCTCCAAGATCGCCCTGGGGTTCGTGCTCCTGGTCGCGCTCCTGGCGATCTTCGCGCCACTCGTCGCCGCCTACGACCCTCTGCAGTCGGGCACCCCGGCCCAGCCGCCCTCGGGAGAGCACTGGTTCGGCACGGACCGCACGGGCCGCGACATCTTCTCCCGCATCGTCCACGGGGCTCGCTACTCGCTCGTGATCGGCCTGGGGCCACAGCCGTGGCCCTGGTCGCCGGTGCGATCCTCGGCTCGGTCGCCGCGACGGCCCACAAGGCCGTGAGCGAGACCCTGATGCGGATCCTCGACATCATCATGGCCTTCCCGGGCATCGCCCTGGCCGTGGTCTTCGTGGCCGTGTGGGGCAAGTCCCTGCCCGTCCTCATCTTCACGATCGCGTTCCTCTACACCCCGCAGATCGCCCGCATCGTCCGCGCCAACGTGCTGAGCCAGTTCGGCGAGGACTACGTGTCGGCCGAGAAGGTCATCGGCGCGCGGACGTCGCTGATCCTGGTCAAGCACGTGGCCCGCAACTGCATCGCCCCGATCATGGTCTTCGCGACCGTGCTGGTCGCCGACGCGATCGTGTTCGAGGCAAGCCTGTCGTTCATCGGCGCAGGCGTGCAGGACCCCGAGCCCTCGTGGGGCAACGTGATCGCCTACGGTCGCAACCTGCTGCTCAACGGCGGCTGGTGGGCGACGTTCTTCCCCGGCATGGCGATCCTCGTCACGGTCCTCTCGCTCAACGTCCTGTCCGAGGGACTCACGGACGCGATGGTCCGCCCGGGGCCCGCAAGCGGCCGAGGCGCGCGCCGCGGCGGCGTCGACCGAGGACGCCGCGCACGCCACGGACCCGCTCACGGAGCCCGACGCCGACGCTCCCCTCGAGTACTCGGGTGCGGCCGACCTGCGCGAGCCTCGCGTGCTCGACGAGCTGGTCGCGGACACCTCGGTCATCCCCGACCCGCAGCTCGCGGTCGCGGCGGCCGCCGCCCAGCGCGAGGCGCTCGCGGTCCAGCTCGACCGCCTGCGGATGGCCGAGCGCGAGCGCACCGACCGCCTGGTCTACACGGGCGACGCCGCTCCGCTGCTCGAGGTCAAGAACCTCTCGATCCGCTTCCCCGAGCGGCACGGCGACGTGGCGGTCGTGGACGACATCAGCTTCGCGGTGCGCCCCGGCGAGACCATGGCGCTGGTCGGCGAGTCCGGCTGCGGCAAGTCGCTCACGAGCCTCGCGGTCATGGGCCTGCTGCCCGCGTCGGCGCAGGTCACGGGCGAGATCCTGCTCGACGGCGTGGACCTGCTCACGGCGCCCCGGCCCGCCGGAACGCTGCGCGGCCACGAGATGGCCATGGTCTACCAGGACGCGCTCAGCTCGCTCAACCCGTCGATGCTGATCCGTTCGCAGATGGCACAGCTCGTCAAGCGTGGCGGGACGCGCACTGCGGTCGAGCTCCTCGAGCTCGTCGGGCTCGACGCCCAGCGCACGCTCAAGAGCTACCCGCACGAGCTTCGGGCGGCCAGCGTCAGCGCGTGCTCATCGCCATGGCCCTGACGCGCGACCCGCGCCTGGTCGTGGCCGACGAGCCGACCACGGCCCTCGACGTCACGGTCCAGAAGCAGGTCGTGGACCTGCTCAACGAGCTGCGCGACGAGCTCGGGTTCGCGATGGTCTTCGTGAGCCACGACCTCGCGCTCGTCGCCTCGCTCGCACACCGCGTGACGGTCATGTACGCGGGCCAGGTCGTCGAGTCGGCCCCGTGCCGAGCCTGCTCATGAACCCGCAGCACGAGTACACGCGCGGTCTGCTCGGGGCGGTCCTGTCGATCGAGTCGGGCGCGAAGCGTCTGCACCAGATCCCCGGCACGGTGCCGTCCCCGCGCGACTTCGCGACGGGCGATCGCTTCGCCCCCGGTCCTCACGCCCGCAGGACGCGTTCGTGCCCGCCCCGCTGCGCACGCTGCCGGGGACCGACCACCGCTATGCGAGCCACACGGAGTCGACCGACATCGGTCTGCTCGTCCAGGAAGGTGCCCGATGAGCAACGACACGCCCGTGCTGGAGCTGAAGGACGTGCACGTCGTGCACAAAGCCCGCACCGGCAAGCTCTTCCGTCCGGACCGCGTCCACGCGGTCGCCGGGTGGACATGGCCGTGCGGCGCGGCGAGACCATCGGGATCGTCGGCGAGTCCGGCTGCGGAAAGTCGACGCTCGCCAAGGTCATGGTGGGGCTCCAGGCCCCACGAGCGGCGACGTGGTGTTCAACGGCCGGAGCGTCCTGCGACGCAACGCCCGCACCCGCAAGGAGTTCGGGCGCGCGATCTCGATCGTGTTCCAGGACCCGTCGACGGCCCTCAACGGCCGCATGCTGGTGCGCGACATCCTGCGCGACCCGCTCGACGTGCACGGGATCGGTTCGCCGCGCGAGCGGGCGAAGCGCGTGTCGGAGCTGCTCGACCTCGTGGGCCTGCCCCAGTCGGCCCTCGACGTGCTGCCGAGCCAGGTCTCGGGCGGGCAGCGCCAGCGCGTGGCGATCGCCCGCGCCCTGGCGCTCGACCCCGACGTGATCGTCGCGGACGAGCCCACCTCGGCGCTCGACGTCTCGGTGCGCGCCCAGGTGCTCAACCTGCTGACCGATCTCAAGGCACGCCTGAACCTCGGGCTCGTGTTCATCTCGCACGACATCCAGACCGTCCGGTACGTCTCGGACCGCATCGCGGTCATGTACTTCGGCAAGGTCGTCGAGGAGGGCACGGCCGAGGCGGTCTTCGACCGCCCGACGAACGACTACACCCGTACCCTGCTCGGCGCCGCGCCCACGCTGCTCTGACGGTCCCCTCGTCCACCCGGTGCCGGGCGGTCGTCCCGCCCGGCACCACCGCACCATCCTTGAGTCTGCTGTGCCCACCTCGTCCACGCCCACCTTCGGCGGCGTCATCCCGCCCGTCGTCACGCCTCTCACCGCCGACGGCGACCTCGACCGCGCGTCCTTCGAGCGCGTCATCACCAGCCAGCTCGACGCGGGCGTGCACGGCCTGTTCGTGCTCGGCTCGTCGGGCGAGGTCGCCTACCTCGACGACGCGCGCCGCACCCAGGTCATGGAGGCCGCGGTCGAGATCACGGCGGGCCGCGTCCCCGTCATGGCGGGCGTGATCGACCTGACGACGCACCGCGTCGCGGACCAGGTCCGGCGCGCGGTCGACGCGGGCGTCGACGCCGTCGTCGCGACCGCGCCCTGTACATCCGCACGAACGACGAGGAGATCGAGCGCCACTTCCACGGCGTGGCCGCGGCGAGCGAGCTGCCGCTCTTCGCGTACGACGTCCCGGTGTGCGTGCACTCGAAGCTCGACCTGGGCATGCTGGTGCGCCTGGGCACCGAGGGCGTCATCGCGGGCGTCAAGGACTCGAGCGGTGACGACGTCGGCTTCCGCCGTCTCGTCGCGGCCAACCGTGCCGCAGGCAGCCCGCTGCGCCTGTTCACGGGTCACGAGGTCGTGGTCGACGGCATGCTGCTGCTCGGCGCCGACGGCGTCGTCCCGGGCCTCGGCAACGTCGATCCGGCGGGCTACGTGCGCCTGTGGGACGCTGCGCAGGCGGCGACTGGGCCGCCGCACGCGACGAGCAGGACCGTCTCGCGGCCCTGTTCGAGATCGTCTTCCAGCCCGCGGCTACAGCGGCGGCGCGAGCGGCCTGGGCGCGTTCAAGACGTCGCTGCAGCTCCTCGGCCTGATCGAGTCAAACGTCATGACGACTCCGGCACCAGCCCTGGAGGGCGAGGTCGTCGACCAGATCAAGGTGATCCTCGCGGAGGCCGGGCTGCTGTGACGAGCTCCCCGATCAGCCACCGCGCCGCCGTCGGGATCGACCTGGGCGGTACCAAGATCGCCGCCGGGCTCGTGCGCGACGACGGCACGGTCCTCGCCCGGGCCGGGGTCCCCACCCGGCCCGGGAGGGGCGGCCGCGATCCTCGACGCGGTCGCGCGCCTGGTCGGGCTCGTCCTGCCCGACGGCGCCGACGCGCCCAGGTCCCCGGCTCGCCTGGGGTCCTGGTCGGGGTCGGCATCGGCTCGGCCGGGGTGATCGACGCGGGCCGCGGGACCGTGGTCTCGGCGACCGACACCCTTACGGGCTGGGCTGGGACCGAACTCGCGGGCGGGATCGCGGCGCGGCTCGCGGCCTCCGGCAGCCCGCGGCGCACCTGCCCGTGCTCACCGAGAACGACGTGCACGCGCATGCGCTGGGCGAGCACTGGCTCGGCGCGTGCGCGGGACGCGCACCGCGCTCGTGGTCGCCGCGGGCACGGGGTGGGGGCGACGCTCCTGCTCGACGGCTCGCCCCAGCACGGCGCCCGCCATGTAGCGGGCCACCTGGGCACCTTCCTGCGCCCGAGGCGGCCGGGCTCGCGTGCACGTGCTCACGCACGGGCCACCTCGAGGCCGTCGGGTCCGGCCCGCGCTGCACGCGCTCTACCTGCGCCTGGGCGGCGACCCGGTGCACACGACCGCCCGCGCGGTGTGCGAGGTCGCTGGCGTCGACACGGTCGCGCGGCACGCAGTCGTCGTCGCGGCGACGGCGCTCGGCCGCACGGTCGGCGGCGTCGCGAACATGCTCGACCCGGAGGTTGTCGTGATCAGCGGCGGGCTCGCCGGGGCCGGGGCGCTCTGGTGGGACACCATGAGCGCCGCGCTCGCCTCCGAGCTCATGCCTCCGCTCGACGGCCTGCCCGTCGTGGCCGCGACCCTCGGTGGCGACGCCGCGGTCCTCGGGCGGCCCGGCTCGCGCTCACCGCGCACGACCGGACCATTGGCTGTGCCACCACCCTTCCCCACGACCGCGAGGTCGACCTCGGCCTCCTCACCGCTCTCCCGTCCGCCCCTCGGTTCCCCGGAGGACCCCGTGACCGACCGCTCGTCGACCGCCCCCGCCGGCACCGACACGTCTCCCGACCCTCTCGCCGCCCTGCGGGCGGACTGGTCGTCTCGTGCCAGGCCTACCCGGGCGAGCCCATGCGCGACCCGCGCACCATGACCCAGGTCGCGCTCGCCGCGGTCGAGGGCGGTGCGGCGGGCATCCGTGTCCAGGGCATCGCGGACATCGAGCAGGTGACGCGCGCGTTCGCGGAGCGCCAGATCAGCGCGCCCGTCACGGGTCTGTGGAAGGACGGGTCCGACGGCGTCTTCATCACCCCGACCCTGCGCCACGCGGTCGCGGTCGCCGAGGCCGGCGCCACGATCGTCGCGATCGACGGGACCCGTCGCCCGCGCCCCGACCGCCTGAGCCTCGCGGGCACGGTCGCCGGGCTGCGCGAGCACACGTCCGCGCTCGTCATGGCCGACTGCGGGAGCCTCGACGACGCGCTCGCGGCCCTCGACGCCGGGGTCGACGTGGTCGGCACGACGCTGGCGGGATACTCGGGCGAACGTCTCCGCACCGACGGGCCCGACCTCGACCTGCTAGCCGAGCTCGTCGACCGCCTCGACCTGCCCGTGATCGCCGAGGGCCGCGTCCACTCGCCCGCCCAGGCACGGGCCGCGCTCGACGCAGGGGCCTGGGCCGTCGTGGTCGGGACCGCGATCACGCACCCCACCAGCATCACGGGTGGTTCGTCGACGCGCTGACGCGCTGAGGGTAGACGCCCGTCCCGTCCGACCCGAGCCCTCTCCGCCGTCGGGAACCTCGCACCAGGAGCACCCACAGACCTCGGTCCTCGTCCCCATGCCGGTGGGGCCGGGGCCGAGCCCATGGGGTCTCGCGGAGCGCTTCACGTCGAGCGAGGGCGCTAGCTCCCGCGAACGCCGCGCGCAGCGCGGGCAGGTCGAGCTTCACCATCTGCATCATGGCGCCCATCATCCGCGCCACGGCCTCCTGGTCGTCGGACTGCGACAGCTTCTCGAGCTCGACCGGCACGACCTGCCACGACAGTCCGTAGCGGTCCTTGAGCCAGCCGCACCGCGACTCGACACCACCGCCCGAGAGCAGGGCGTCCCAGTAGTGGTCGACCTCGGCCTCGTCCTCGCAGGGGACGATGAACGAGACGGCCTCGCTGAACGGGAACAGGTGGTCGGGTCCGCCGTTGATGAGGTTGAAGGGCTGGCCCTGGAGCGTGAAGTCGATGGTGACGAGAGTGCCGTCAGGCATGCGCAACGAGTCACCGACAGTGCTGTCGGGGAACACCGAGGTGTAGAAGGCCACGGCCTCCTCGAGTCCTCCGTTGAACCACAGGCTCGGGACGATCGGTCTCATCGTTCTCCTCCTCCCGCGCGGCGCACGGTGCGTCGCTCTCTCTGGTTCGACCAGCGCGGGCGGCCGAACTCATCGGTCGGCTGAACCGGAACCTGTCAGGCCCCTGTCCGCAGGAACGTCGCCAGCGCCTCGACCACGAGCAGGTGGTCGTCGCGCTGGGCCAGGCCGGACACGGTCACGACGCCGATCACCCCGACCCCTCGACCCGCAGCGGGAACGCCCCGCCGTGGGCCGCGTACTCCTGGAGCGACAGCTCGTGCTGCGCCGTGAACGTCGTCCCCTGGCCTTGGCGCGCAGCCCCATGAGGTACGACGACGCACCGAACCGCTCGACCACGCGCACCTTGCGCTGGACCCAGGAGTCGTTGTCGGGCGTGGTGCCCTCGGTCGCGGCGTGGAAGACCTGCTGCGGCCCGCGGCGCACGTCGATCGTGATCGGCAGCGTCCGCTCTGCGGCGAGCTCGACGAGCAGGCAGCCGAGCCGCCACGCGTCGTCGTGCGTGAAGCGTGTGAGCACGAGGTCGCGTTCGTGCTGCTCGGCCTCGGCGACGAGGTGGGCGAGGTCGGGGTTCTCGGGCTGGTCGTGAGTCATGGCGTCAGCCTGGCACGCCAGGGCTCGTCACGCCGAGGCCTTCTTGCGCGTCGACTTCTTCGCGGGTTCTCTCGTCTCGGCTTTCGCCGGGCTTGGGCGCCTTTGCCGCCCGAGGCGCGCGACGCCGTCGTGCCCTTGCTCTTCGCGGTGCTCTTCCTGCCCGACGACGCAGCCTCCTTCGCGGGCTTCTCGCCCTTCGCGTCGCCCGACTTCTTGCCGCGCGAGCTCTCGACGCTGCGGCGCAGCGCCTCCATGAGGTCGATGACCTCGGCGCCGTTGCCGCCCTTCTCCTCCTGCTCGCCGAAGGTCTCTTCGGTGCTGAACGTGTCCCCTGCTTCGATCTTGGCCTCGATGAGCTGGCGGAGCTGGGCCTGGTAGTCGTCCTGGTACTCCTCGGGCCTGAAGTCGGCCGCGAAGGACTCGACGAGCTGCGACGACATCGCGAGCTCCTTGGCGCTGACCTTCGCGGGCTCGTCGAGCGTCGGGAACGCGGCCTCGCGCACCTCGTCGGCCCACAGCAGCGTCTGCAGGACCAGCACGTCGTCGCGCACGCGCAGCGCCGCGAGCCGGGTCCGCTGACGCAGGGCGAACTTCACGATCGCGGTCCGGTCCGTCTCCTCGAGCGTGCGGCGCAGCAGGACGTAGGCCTTGTTGGAGGAGGAGTCGGGCTCCAGGTAGTAGCTGCGGTCCAGGAGCATGGGGTCGATCTGGTCGTTCGGCACGAACTCGACGACCTCGATCTCCCGGCTGCGCTCGGCGGGCAGCGCCGAGAGGTCCTCCGCGGTGAGCACGACCGTGCGCTCCCCGTCGTCGTACGCCTTGTCGATGTGCTCGTAGGGCACGACCTCGCCGTCGATCTCGCACCGCCGCTGGTAGCGGATGCGCCCGCCGTCCTTGTCGTGCACCTGGTGCAGCGGCACGTCGTGGTCCTCGGTGGCCGAGTAGACCTTGATCGGCACGTTGACGAGACCGAACGTGATGGCACCCTTCCAGATGGCCCTCATCCCCATGGTGCACGTGCTCGCGGGGCTGGCGAGTCGTCAGACTATCTGGAGCCGGTGGTGCGGGCCCGCGGGAAGCTCGACCACGATCCCGTCGCCGACGGCTACCGTCCCGCCCGCTCGACCACGGTCATGATCCCCGCCTTGCGAATCACGTCGCCCGTGCCGTCGGGCAGGACGAGCCGCTTGAGCAGGCCCGGTCGGAAGTCGTTGATCTGCTGGCACGGGTTGCGCAGCCCCGTGACCTCGA
Organism: Oerskovia sp. M15; assembly: GCA_038070415.1. Classification (GTDB taxonomy): domain Bacteria; phylum Actinomycetota; class Actinomycetes; order Actinomycetales; family Cellulomonadaceae; genus Oerskovia. The sequence goes on along the minus strand of JAMYWF010000001.1, from coordinate 3,334,369 downwards.
GGACGACGGTCGCGCCGAGGTGCAGGCGGGCGCCGCGCGGCAGGCCCAGCAGGTCGACCTCGCGCGTCGTCACGTTCTCGCCCAGGTCGGTAGGCTTGACGTCGAAGCCCGCCGCGGCGAGCTCGTCGAACAGCTCGGCGTGCATGAGGTGGACCTGGCGCAGGTTGGGCTGCGACGGGTCTGCCCGCACCCTGCTGCGGTGCTTCACGGTCTCCCCGGCGTGCGCGTCGCCGACGACGCCCAGCCCCTCGACGACCTGGACGGAGGAGCGCAGGTCCTTGCTGAAGTCGTGAGCAGGGCTTGAGGCCACGGCCACGACGTGGGGCACGGGTTCGGTCACGGGGCCATCATGGCGCGCCCGCCCGGACGGTGTCGAGGCCGTCCGGCGCTCGGCGAGAACTGCCGCGGAACGGGGACCGACGCCTGTGGGCGGCGCCCGGCATCATGGGCGCATGGCTGGCACCGAGTACGAGTTCGTGGCGGAGCTGTGGCGGTGGACCGCTCGCAGCGACACGTGGGTCTTCGCAGCCCTGCCCACCGAGGTCAGCGACGAGATCGCCGACTCCCCGCTACCTCCGGCCGGGTTCGGGTCGGTCAAGGTCGAGGTCACGCTCGGCGGCTCGCGCTGGTCGACGTCGGTCTTCCCCGACGCCGAGCGAAGGACGTTCGTGCTGCCCGTCAAGGCTGCGGTGCGTCGGCGGGAGGGGTCGACATCGGGGACACCGTGCGGATCGCGGTCGAGACGCTGGTCTAGCTTGCGGACTCCTGGTCTTCTCGCGCGACGTCGACACTCCTGAACTCGTCGTAGAGGTCGCCCAGGTTCGTCAGGACAGCGTCGGAGAACCCCGGCTTGTTGAAGAAGAGATCGAACATCTTGGTGTTCTCACCGTGCCGGGCCGCGACGTGATGGGGCACGCGGTCGCGCAGCATCAGCTCGAAGTCGTCCCGAGAGTTGTGCAACGCGATGACGCGCAGGTCGCTGTCGGCCTTCACACTCGCCCGTTGCTGTTCCCACCAGATCTTGTCCGCCTCGGTGGTCCCGGCGCCGAAGGCGTCGTTCATCCTCGCGACCAGGACCGAGAGCTTGTCGACGAGCGGGTCCTGCCCTCCCGTGCCGCCACCTGGCAGCACGGCACCCGGCTTGTCGTCCCTGGCGACACCACCCGAGCCCTGGTTGAAAGGCAGGAAGCGGGGTCGGCCTTAGCGAGCCTGGTGGTCATGTAGACGCGGTGCGGGTCGACCGCGACGTGCACGAAGGTCCGCTCCCGGAAGAGAAGGTTCTTGAGCTCCGCAGTCGCGGTCGGCAGACCGTTGACGACCAGGACCAGGTCGAGGATCGAGCCGTCTCGCTCTCGCCGTGGTGCAGTTGGCGCACGACCGCGAGGTCGTTGGCCGTGTACCGGGTCGAGAGATCGGGCGACAGGCTGTTGGCAGGCTTGAAGAAGCACGTGCGGAACGCGACCCCGTTGAGCTTGAGCGTGCCGCGCAGGACGTTGATCGTGCCGCGCTGCGAGAGCCACGGCTACGTGTTGGACGACCTTGGCGCGTGCCTGACCGTCGCCGCCGAGCCGCAGCACGAGCTGTTCCCATGCCATCGGCTGGGACGCTTCGAGAAAGGCCAGGAATGCGTCGGGGAAGAGTCCGAGGAGCGGTCCTAGCCCCAGGTTCAAGCGCAGACCAGCCGTTGCCGACAAGGTGCTTCTCGATGCTGTCCTCGAAGGCGATCTCCTGGTGGACGGTCATGACGTGGCCTCCGGGTCACGGTCGTGGGTGGGCGCAACCCAGTGGTAGCGCCGTTGAGGGCTCCTCGGAGCGCCGGTCGCAGCGACCCTGCCCTGATCGATGAGCAGGTTGACGTGCTTGACGACCGTCGGGCGTCTGAAGCCAGTGGCCGCTTCGATCTCTCGTGCGGCGACCTCACGGCCTGCGGTCTGGATCGCGACCGCGATAGCCTCCGTCGTGTTCTTCGGCGCCTCGGCGACAAGCCCTGTCGCGGGACCCGTTCCGCTCACGGGAGAAGCGCCCGCTGCCGTCTGACGAGTGGCGAGCGCACCGGGGTCGAGCACGTAGCGCGCGTAGCGTCGTCCGCCCTCACGCAGGACGAGGCCTGTCTCGACGAGCTCGCGCAAGGTGCGTCCCGCCGTGAGTTGGTCGACTCCCCATTCGCGGAGCGCACCGTTGGTCACGTAGCCCCTGTGCATCATCGCGAGCGCGATCTCCTGGGCCGTCGTGAGGTGCTCGAGCCTCAGGCCGGCGATCCACTGACGGACGGCTGGAGCGAGGAGCTGAGAACGGTTCATGGTGACGACGAAGCTGGTCACGGTGCTGCGGAACTCAGGACGCGGAAGCCCGTTCTCCCGGGCGCTGCGGATCATCTCCGGCACCCGGAGGATCTGTTCTCCGCGACGAGCTGGGTGTCGTTCGGCATGTACGCATCGGCGAGCAGGCTGGCGAGCACCGTGTTCCGCGACGACGACACGCCTTCCTCACCGAGCTGGTCGATCGCGATCCCGCCGTAGAGGCCGCCGGGGCTGCGCACCACCAGGCGGTCGGGAAAGAGCTCGACCTGCACCTGCGTGCCTCGGGTGATGCCGCTGTAGTCCCGATGCATGAGGGCGTTGACAAGTGCTTCACGGACGCCCTCGAGCGGGAACTCCAGCCGGTCGGTCCGCCCGGTGTCGCCCATGACGGCGCGGGTCGCGAGGTTGCGGCGCAGCATGTCGAGCGCGGACCGGACGATTTCCGGATCGAGCCTCGCAGGGTCGCGTTGTCGAGGAATCGCGTCGCACGATCCCCGTCCGGTGGATGCACGATGACCGACATCATGAGCTGGGGAACCACTGCTGCGGGTACTCGCCGAAGGTCAGCATCCCTGCGATCGTCAGCTCGGCTTCTGGGCCGGTGCCGGTCGTGATGCCGAGTCGGCGGAGCACTGTCGCGTCGTCGCTGCGGGCGAGGGATGACGACTCGCGGCGCACCCGACCGAGGGTTCGACGCAGCTGGTCCTGGTCGAGGTCACCGGCGCTGGTCCCGGGACGGCCTCGGCATCGTCTCGCGGTTGGTTCCGGGCGGCGAAGAGCAGCCCGATCTCCGCCTCGGTCATCCGCCGGTCACCGTCCCCGGTACGCAGATACGAACCGGTGGAGACCCCTGTTGGGTGACGAACACTGGTCGGTGGTCGCTGCGCGCGGGCGGGATGACCGCGACGACGATCAGGCGGCCCTCGACCTCCACGATGTCGGTTGCGATCCGCAAGGCGGGCGTGAGGTCGTCCGACGCCATCTGCACCAGGGCATCTCGCAGCGCGACGGGGTCCGGGAGATCCACGACACCGAACCCCGTGCCCTCATCGACACCCAGCAGGAGGGTCCCGCCGTCAGTGTTGGAGAAGGCGGACAGCGTCTCTCTGACCGATCGTGGCAAGCCGCCCTCGGCGCGCTTGGCCTCGACCGTCTCGGGCTCGCCACCGATGCGGCGCAGCGTCCTCAAGATCTCGGAGACATCGTCGGCTCTGATCACTGCTTCATCCCCGGAGCAAGTACCCGTAGCAAGTTGAAGTAAGAGTAGAGCAAGTTGGCGCGATCGGCCGTTCGGCGCGCGTAGGCGGGGCGGAGTCAGGCCAGGATGCTACGCCCCGAGGCGGTCGTGACGTCGATCTCGCCCGTGACGGCAGCAGTGATGAGCGACTGCTTGTACTCGGCGAGGAGGGCGATAGAGCGTGCGAGCCCGCCCACGACCTCATCACCGTGCGCCAACGCCTCGTCGAGCCCCTCCATGACAAGCGCCTGCACATCGGGTTCAGGGAACGGAAAGCGCTGTGCACGCAGTTGCTCGCCCGTGAGGTGCCCGATCGTCGTGGCACCGTTCTCTCCCGCGAAGACATCGAGAGCTACTGCCGCACGGCGTTCTACCGAGGTGGGTAGGGCCGGGCCAAGCCTAGTGGGCGGCACGCCGCCCGGGCCGCACCGGTCAGCCCTCCTCCAGCCCGCTTCCCGGCCTCCCTCGCAGGTACGAGTCGAGCAGATCCCACGACGGCGCGAACGGGCTCGCGCCCGTCTCCGGCGAGGCCCCGCGACAGCGGTGTCGCGCGAGTGCTGGAGCACCTCGTCGTGCAGTCGTTCCATCTTCGCGTCGAGCTCGGAGGCCGCGAGCGACGCCTCCTTCAGCTCCTCAAGGAGGCGGTGCGGCACGTCCCTGTCGTACTTGTAGTAGATCTTGTGCTCGAGGCTGGCCCAGAAGTCCATGGCGATGGTCCGGATCTGGATCTCGACGACCACGGGCTGCACCCGGTCGGACAGGAACACGGGCACCTCGACGATGAGGTGCAGGCTCTTGTACCCGTTGCCCTTGGGGTGGGCGATGTAGTCGCGCTCCTCGAGGACCACGAGGTCGCGCTGGGAGGCGATCATGTCGCGCACCGTGTAGATGTCGGACACGAAGCTGCAGGTGACCCGGACGCCCGCGATGTCGAAGATCTCGGCGCGCAGCGCGTCGAGCGTCAGTGCCACGCCCTTGCGCCGCGCTTTGGCGAGCAGCGACTCGGGCGACTTGAGCCGCGAGGAGACGTGCTCGATCGGGTTGTACTCGTGCGTGTACTCGAACTCGTCGCGCAGGATGGTGAGCTTGGTCATCACCTCGTCCATACCGAACCGGTACGTCATCATCAGCCGCGTGAAGTGGTCCCGCAGGGCCCGTAGCTCTGCCCCGACCTGGGGTTCACCGCTCATGGATTCCTCGTTGCTCGCACCGACACCGATCCACCGTCGCACACGCCGGGTGCCGTGGGCCGCGGCGTCCGCCACGGCCCACGGCTCGTCTCACCTGTGGAGGGCTCGCCGGCCGGCTCGCGGGAGGCGCGTGCACCCTGCCCGACGGCGTCGCTCGCCTCGTCCGCGTCGGTCACCAGGAGCTGGCCCTCGGCCAGGGACTCCGCGGTGATCTCCTGCTCGACCGAGGTCGCGAGCGGCTTCTCGTGCACGAAGCACAGGGCGATCGCCGCGATGATCGCGAGGGGACCATGTAGAGGAAGAGCGGCACGAGCGCCTCGTTGTACGACTCGATCACGAGAGCGCGCACGCCGTCGGGCAGGGAGTGGACCAGGCCCGGCGTGAGGGAGCCGGTCCCTCCGGCCGACCCCGTGCCCTGCGGGAACTTCTCGGCGATGAGCGTCGTCAGTCGCGCGATGAAGACGCTCCCGACCACGGCCGAACCGAGCGTGGCACCCACCTGGCGGAAGTAGTTGTTCGCGGCAGTCGCGGTGCCCACCTCCCTCAGGGGAACGAGTTCTGCACGATCAGCGTGAGGATCTGCATGCTTCCACCGAGGCCGACGCCGATTACGGCGAGGAACACGCAGATCATCGGGGTGGGCGTGTCGACCTTCACGGTCGAGAGCAGCGCGAGGCCCAGACCGAGGATCGACGAGCCGACGATCGGGACGACCTTGTACCTGCCGGTGCGCGAGACCATCTGGCCCGTGATGACGGAGGTGATGAGCAGCGACCCCATCATGGGGACCATGAGGAGGCCCGCGACGGTCGCGCTGGCACCGGTCGCCATCTGCAGGTAGGTCGGCATGTAACCGATCGCGCCGAACATCGCGATGCCGGTCGCGAGGGCCGCGATCGTCGTGACCGTGAAGTTGCGGTCGGCGAACAGGTGCAGCGGGATGATCGGCTCGTCGGCGCGCTTCTCCACGAGCACGAACGCCACGGCCGCCACGAGCGCGACGGCGATGAGGCCGAGGATCGTCGCCGAGCCCCACTCGTACTGCGACCCGCCCCAGGTCCCGACCAGGACGAGCGCCGTGGTCGCGACGGCCATGAGAGCCATGCCGAAGTAGTCGTGACGCACGCGCGCGACGCCGCGCTCCTTCTTCGGCAGGTGCAGCAGGAAGATCGCGGCGAGCGCCGCGAGGATGCCCAGGGGATGTTGATCCAGAAGACCCAGCGCCACCCTGGACCCTCGGTGAACCAGCCGCCGAGCAGCGGGCGGCGACCGAGGACACCGCGAAGACGGCACCCATGATGCCCATGTACTTGCCGCGCTCGCGGGCGGGGATGACGTCGGCGATCGCTGCCTGCGACAGGATCATGAGACCACCGCCGCCGAGGCCCTGGATCGCTCGGCCCGCGATGAGCACGTTCATGTCCCCGCCACTGCGCCGATCACGGAGCCCGCCATGAACAGCAGGATCGCGGTGAGCAGGAGGGGCTTACGGCCGAGGACGTCGGAGATCTTGCCGTAGATCGGCATGGTGATGGTCGAGGCGAGGATGAAGGCCGTGATGACCCAGCTCATGTGCTCGACGCCGTCCAGCTCGCCGACGATGGTCGGCAGCGCGCTGGACAGGACGGTCTGGTTGAGGGACGCGAGCAGCATCGTGACCATGAGGCCGAGGAACAGCAGGACGAGTCCGCGTTCCTTCTTCTGTGCTGCGGGCGCCGACTGGTCGGCTGGTCGGGTGGTGGTGGTCATAGCGTGGCCTCGAAGACTTCTCGGAAGATGGTGATCGCTTCGCCGATCTCGGCGCCCGAGTCGCTCAGGGCGGCTCCAGGGTCGCGCGAGTAGGCGAAGCGCATGATGGTGCCGGCGAGCATGAGGAGCGCCCGTGCGGTGTCGGGGGTATCGGGAAGACCCAGGGACGAGAGCTCGCTGAACGCGGTCCCGTCCTCGGCCCGGTCGGAGAGCAGGTCGCTGACGAGCACCTCGACCTGGGTCACGTAGCCCATGGCGTGCCGACGCAGCTCGGGGTACTCGTGCACGAGCGCCTTGCGTTCGAGGAACGGCACACCCGGGTGCAGCGTGGACCGCAGGATCGAGAGCAGGAACCGGACGACCCGCTCGAACGCGGGGCCGTCGGTCTCGGCACGGAAGGCCGCGAGGGCCTCGTCGGAGACGCTCGGGGCACGAGCCCCAGGATCGCCTCCTCCTTGGTCGCGAAATAGTTGAAGAACGTCCGCGGGGACACCCCGGCCGTGGCGGCGATCGCCTCGACGGTCGTGGGGTGGAGCCCTTCTCCCGGACCAGGTCGGCGGCTGCCTGGTGGACGGCGAGCCAGGTCTCGGCGCGCTTGCGCTCACGGAGGGAGGGAGGGGCGGTGTGCATAACTGCAGTTTATGCAGCACTGCAAAGATTGCACAACTGCACGATGCTTGCCGAGGATCTCGCCCCTCCACCCACCGAGCGCAACTCCACGGCCCGGGCAACCATGGACGCATGGCCACCTCGACGGCGGCGCAGACCGTGAGCGTCGGCGGTCACCGCCTCAAGCTCACCAACCTGGACAAGGTCCTGTACCCCGCCACGGGCACGACCAAGGGCGAGGTCCTCACCTATCTCGCCGCGGTCGCCGACGTCCTGCTCCCCACGCCGCGAACCGGCCCGCGACACGCAAGCGCTGGCCCAACGGCGTCGAGGGGCCCGTGTTCTTCCAGAAGAACCTCGACGCGGGAACGCCCACGTGGGTCCGTCGCCGCTCGATCCAGCACAAGGACCACGCGAACGAGTACCCGCTCGTCAACGACCTCGCGACGCTCACCTGGCTCGGGCAGGTCGCGGCCCTCGAGATCCACGTGCCGCAGTGGCAGTTCGGCCGGACGGGGTCCAGAAGAATCCCGACCGCCTGGTCCTCGACCTCGACCCGGGCGAGGGGCGGGCCTGCCCGAGTGCGCCGAGGTCGCACGCCTGGCCCGCGACATGCTGCGCGGCATGGGCCTGGACCCGCTGCCCGTGACCAGCGGCTCCAAGGGCATCCACCTGTATGCCGCGCTCGACGGGCGCCAGAGCACCGACGAGGTCAGCGCGGTTGCGCACGAGCTGGCCCGCTACCTCGAGTCCGAGCACCCCGACCTCGTCGTGAGCGACATGAAGAAGCGCTGCGCGGCGGCAAGGTCCTCGTGGACTGGAGCCAGAACAACGGCAACAAGACCACGATCGCGCCGTACTCGCTGCGCGGCAGGGCGCACCCGACCGTCGCTGCCCCCGCACGTGGGACGAGCTCGACGACCCCGACCTCGCGCACCTCGACAAGGACGAGGTCATGGAGCGCGTCGCCCGGATCGGCGACCCGCTCGCCGCGCTGACCGCCGGGCACCTGGCCGCCCTCGAACCCACGCCCGAGCGCATGGCGACGTTCGCGCGCAAGGGCCGCGCCGTCGGGCAGCCCGGACGACGCTCCCGACGACGATGAGCCCCGACGCGACCGCCTCGAGACCTACCGCGCCAAGCGCGACGCGTCGCGCACGCCCGAGCCCGTCCCGGACGAGGTCGCACCCTCCAGTGAGGGCAACAGCTTCGTCATCCAGGAGCACCACGCGCGCCGCCTGCACTGGGACTTCCGGCTCGAGCACGACGGCGTCCTCGTGAGCTGGGCCCTGCCGCGCGGCGAGCCGACCGACGCGAAGCAGAACCACCTCGCGGTCCAGACCGAGGACCACCCGCTCGCGTACGGGTCGTTCGAGGGCACCATCCCGGCGGGCGAGTACGGCGGCGGCGAGGTGACCATCTGGGACGCCGGGACGTACGAGCTCGAGAAGTGGCGCGACGACGAGGAGGTCATCGTCACGCTGCACGGCGAGCAGCACGGGACCCGGCGGCTCGCGCTCATCCACACCGGGGGCACGGCTCCTCCGGCAAGGGCGAGGAGAACAACTGGCTCATCCACCTCATGGCGCCGCGCGACGAGGCGCATCCCCGACGCACCCGCGCACCGCGCGGAGCCGCGCATCCCGCCGATCCGGCCGACGAACCCGCCGGGTCCGCACTCCCCGCCCCATGCTCGCGACCGCCGGGACCGTGGAGACGCTGACCGCCGAGGGCGACCCCGAGGACTGGGCGTACGAGATGAAGTGGGACGGGTTCCGCGTGCTCGCGCAGGTCACGGACGGGGCAAGGGCGGGCGCCCACGGCCCGCCTCGTGAGCCGCAGCGGCAACGACATGACCCTCACGTACCCCGAGCTCCAGGACCTCGCGGCCCGCGTGCCCGCAGACGAGCTGCCCGTGGTCCTGGACGGCGAGATCGTGGCGCTCGACGCGCAGGGCGCCCCAGCTTCCGGCGCCTGCAGCAGCGCGCCAACCTCACCAAGGCCGGGGACGTCGCGGCCGCACGCGCCAAGGTCGGGGTCGAGCTCATGCTGTTCGACGTCCTCTCGGCGCGAGGCCGCTCGCTCGTGCGGCGAACCTACGACGAGCGGCGCGAGGTCCTGGAGGACCTGGTCGACGGGTCCGGGATCGTGCACGTCCCGCCCGCGTTCGACGGCGACCTCGCCGGCGCCGTCGCGACGAGCCGGCAGCTCGGCCTGGAGGGCGTCGTCGCCAAGCGTCGCGCGAGCACGTACGCGGCGGGGCGGCGCTCACGGAGCTGGATCAGGTCAAGCACTCCCACGCGCAGGAGGTCGTGGTGATCGGGTGGCGCCCGGGGCACGGGGACAGGTCGCACCTGATGGGCTCGCTGCTCCTCGCGGTGCCCGACGACGAGGGGTTGCGCTACGTCGGGCGCGTCGGGACGGGCTTCACGGAGAAGGACCGGCGCGACCTCGTGACCCGGCTCGGCCGGATCGAGCGGGCCACGAACCCGGCGCTCGACGTCCCGGTCGCCGACGCCTCGGACGCCCGCTGGGTCACGCCCCACCTGGTCGGCGAGGTCGACTACGCCGACTGGACCCACGCCCCGACGGCGACGGAAAGCTCCGCCACGCGGTCTGGCGCGGCTGGCGCCCCGACAAGTCCCCGAGGACGTGCGCCGGGAGGGATGAACGTTCGGGCGTCGGCACCGCGTGCTTCTCCACGACCTCGTCGCCGGGTCGTCCGCCGTGTCAGGCTCTCGGAGTGGCACCGATGAGTTTCGCGGGCACGCCAGGTCTCCACCCACGACACACCGTCCTCGCCCCGCGGAGCACTCGGCTCCGCGGCACGTCCGAAGGAGCACGCCATGACCGCAACGCAGATCTTCGTCAACCTGCCGGTGACCGACCTCGACAAGTCCAAGGCGTTCTACACGCAGCTCGGGTTCTCGATCAACGCGCAGTTCACCGACGAGAACGCGTCGTGCGTGGTCATCAGCGACACCATCTACGTGATGCTCCTGACCCGCGAGTTCTTCGGCCGGTTCACCTCGAAGACGATCGTCGACGCTCAGAACGCCACCGAGGCGATCAACGCGATCAGTGCCGAGAGCCGCACCGGCGTGGACGACCTCGCCGACCGGGCGCTCGCCGCGGGCGGGTCGCAGACCAACCCCGCAGGACGAGGGCTTCATGTACTCGCGCAGCTTCTCCGACATCGACGGGCACCTGTGGGAGGTCATGTACATGGACCCGAGCGCCATCGAGGGCTGACCCGCCGGACCCTGACGGGGAGCGGGGCCGGGAATGCCCCGGCCCGCTCTCCGTTGCCGCCTGTATGCGAGCCATCACCTACTCCCGCTACGGCGGCGCCGACGTCCTCGAGCTCACCGAGCTCCCCACACCAAGATCGGGCCGGACACCGTCCTGGTCCGGGTCAGGGCCACGAGCGTGAACCCCGTGGACTGGAAGGTCCGCGAGGGATACCTGGACGCGGTCATGGACACGGTCTTCCCGGTCGTTCCGGGCTGGGACGTGGCGGCGTCGTCGAGAAGGTCGGCCTGGACACTCCCGAGCTGTCCGTCGGTGACGAGGTCTACGGGTACGTCCGCAAGGACGTCGTCTCGGGTGGCACGACCGCCGAGCTCGTCGCGGCCCCGGTGCGCACCCTCGCCCGCAAGCCCGTCTCGTGGACGTGGGAGCAGGCCGCCGGCGCCCGCTGGCTGGGCTCACGGCCCTGCAGACCATCGACCGCGCCGGGTTGAGCGACGGCCAGACCGTGCTCGTGCACGCGGCCGCGGGAGGCGTCGGGTCGATGGCCGTGCAGATCGCGGTGGCTCGCGGCGCACGCGTGATCGGCACCGCGTCCGAGCGCAACCACGAGTACCTGCGCTCGCTGGGCGCCGAGCCCGTGACCTACGGCGAGGGCCTGGCCGAGCGTGTCCGCGCACTCGCCCCGACGGCGTGGACGTCGTGCTCGACTACGTCGGCGGCGAGGCGCTGGCCACGACGCCAGACGTCCTGCGCGACGGCGGTACGGTCGCCTCGGTCGTCGACGCGGCCGCTCGCGACGAGCTCGGGGTCACTACGTCTGGGTTCGACCGGACGTCGAGGGACTGAACGAGCTCGCGCGCCTGGCCGATGCCGGACAGCTCACTGTCGACGTCGCCGAGGTGTACGGGCTCGCCGACACGGCGAAGGCCCACGAGGCGAGCCGAGCAGGGCACGTGCGCGGCAAGGTCGTCATCACGGTCTGACCCACCGCACGGTTTGACCGCGGTGCCGCCGTGCTGCACCGTGATGCCCATGCCCACCTCCGTCCCCGCCCTTGCCGCCGCTGACGCCGCGCGCCTGCGCACCCGTGCCGCCCGGCACGCCCGGTCCTCCCTCGCCGCCTCGGGGCTGGCGGTCCTGGTCGTCACGGGGCTGAGCATGCTCGGGACCGCTTGGCTGTGGCTCGTGGTGCTCGTCCCGCTCGTGGCGTTCGTGCTGGCCTACGTGACGGCCTTCGCCCTGCGCTTCCCCACGGGCGTGGGTGTCGGGAGCGACGGGTACGGGATCGTCGTCGTGCTGTGTGCGCTGATCGCGTTCCTCGTCCCGCTCGTCGCGTTCTGGTTCGGCGTCCCGTTCGTCGCCGGTCTCGGTCTTGCCGTCCTGGGGCTGCGCGCCTCGGACCGCGTCCTGTGGGTCAGCGGGGCCGCGACGATGGCTGCCTCGTTCGTCCTCGTCTCTGCGGGGGCGCGTTCCTCGAACCGGCCGAGCCGACCGCATTCGGGGTTCGCGCTCGGGGTCGCGCTGCTCGTCGTCGCCGTGTTCGCGTTCCGCGGGGAGCGCGAGACCCTCGCGGCGGCGACGGCGTGCTGAGCATCGGCGACCCGGCGACCGACAACCTGCGCGTGCTCGCCGTGCTCGGCGACGCCGACGAGGCCGACCAGCCGGCGCTCGCCCGACTCACCGGGGTCGAGGAGCGCAACCTCGCGGCCCGCCTGCACGACCTCACCGAGGCCGGCCTCGTCCGTGCCCGTGTCACGAAGAACCGGACGTGGGCGCAGATCACCCGCGAGGGGCGTGAGGAGCTGCGCACGCGACGCGAGGCGCTGCGTGGGTCGCGGCGCGCCGCAAGGCCTGACCCCATGGGGCGAGCGTCCGCACCCGGCCACGCTCCGTCGTCGGGCACGCTCGCCCGGCGCACGCGCGACGCCGATGGCAGGCTGGCCCCATGAGGGAGTTCACCGCACAGGACTTCGCCGCGCGCACCGCTCGCGCGGCCGCCCAGGCCCGCGACGCCGGCCTCGCCGGGTGCTGGTCACCCCGGCCCGGACATGACCTACTTCACCGGGTACACCCCACGGCCATGACCGAGCGCATCACGCTGCTGGTGGTCCCGGCCGAGGGTGAGGCGTCGGTGGTCGTGCCCGTGCTGGAACGACCCGACCTCGACCTGGCGCCGGGGCCGCCGCCCTGCACGTCACCGCGTGGACCGACGGCACCGACGAGTACGCCGTCACCGCCGACCTCCTCGACGCGGCCGGGCACTACGCGATCTCCGACTCGGCCTGGGCCATGCACCTGCTGGGGCTCCAGCGCACGCTGCCGGGCTCGTCGTACTCCGCGATGACGCAGGCGCTGCCCATGCTGCGCGCGGTCAAGGGCGACGACGAGATCGAGCGGCTCGCGTCGGCCGGTGCCGCGAACGACGCGACGTTCGCGGACATCGTCGAGATCCGCTTCAGCGGCCGCCGCGAGTCCGACGTCGCGGCCGACCTCGCGGGATTCCTGCGCGACCACGGGCACTCGCAGGTCGACTTCACGGTCGTCGGCTCGGGGCCCAACGGCGCCAACCCCACCACGAGGCGGGCGAGCGGGTCATCCAGGAGGGCGACATGGTCGTGCTCGACTTCGGTGGCCTCAAGGACGGCTACGGCTCCGACATGACGCGCATGGTGCACGTGGGCGGCGACGTCACCGACGAGCAGCGCGAGGTGTTCGAGGTCGTGCGGCGCGCGCAGCAGGCGGCGTGGACGCCGTCCGGCCGGGCGCGACGTGCCAGGACGTCGACCGCGCCGCGCGCGCCGTCATCACCGAGGCCGGCTACGGCGAGCAGTTCATCCACCGCACGGGCCACGGGATCGGCCTGACCACGCACGAGCCGCCCTACATGATCGAGGGCGAGGAGCAGCCGATCGTCGCCGCATGTGCTTCTCGGTCGAGCCCGGATCTACCTGCCGGGCCGCTTCGGGTGCGCATCGAGGACATCGTGGTCGCTTTCCGGGCGACGTGCCCGACGGCGCCCGTCGCCTCAACAACGCGCCGCACGACCTGCAGGTGGTCGAGTAGGAGGAGCCGGCAGTCGGCGTCAGGACGCGAGGACCACGAGCTGCTGGGTCGCCCGGGTCATCGCGACGTAGTGGTCGACCGCTCCTTCGATGCCCTCGCCGAACGACCCGGGGTCGACGAGGACGACCAGGTCGAACTCGAGACCCTTGGCCAGCTCCGGGGTCAGCGACCGGACGCGGGACGTCGCCTCGAACGAGGGATCACCGATGACGGCCGCGATCCCGTCGTCGTGGCGGCGAGCCACATGTCCAGGATCGCTTCCAGGTCGGTCGCGTGGGCGTGCACCACGGGCATCCCCGACCTGCGGACCGAGGTCGGCACGTTGGCGTCCGGGAGCACCGCCCGGATGACCGGCTCGGCCTCCGCCATGACCTCCTCGGGGTCCGGTAGTTGATGCTCAGGGAGGCCTGGGCGATCCGGTCGAGCCCGACCCGCTCGAGCCGTTCGTGCCACGACTCGGCGAACCCGTGCCGTGCCTGCGCGCGGTCGCCGACGACCGTGAAGCTCCGCGACGGGCACCGGAGCAGCAGCATCTGCCACTCGGCGTCGGTCAGCTCCTGCGCCTCGTCCACGACGACGTGCGCGAACGGCCCCGCGAGCACGTCGGGGTCGGCGGTCGGCAGTGCGCCGTCGTCGACCAGTGCGGCCTGGAGGTCCTGCCCGCGCAGCATCGACATCACCCGGAGCTCGGAGTCGTCGGTCTCGATCAGGTGGTCCACGACGTCGTCCATGCGTGCGCGCTCGGCGGCGACGGTGGCCTCGTGCTGACGGCGACGCCGAGACGCCTCCGGGTCGCCGAGGCGCTGGCGCGCCGCGTCCAGGAGCGGCAGGTCGGAGGCCGTCCAGGCCGTGGCGTCCGTCCGCTGCAGGGCCTGTGCCTCCTGGGGTGTGAGCCAGGGAGCGCACATCCGCAGGTAGGCGGGCACCGACCACAGGTCGGCGACGAGGTCGGTCGCCTCGATGAGCGGCCACGCCCGGTTGAAGGCCGTGCCGAGGTCCCGGTTCAGCCGCAGCGACCGGCGGACCTGGTCCTCCGGGGTGTCCACGTCCTCGTCGGCGTGCTTGTCGACCAGGATCGTGAGCAGAGCCTCCCAGACCTCGTCGCGCGCCTCGTTGTGCGGGGTGCCCGGGTCCGGTGACGCGAAGGCCTCTGCCCAGTCGTGGGTGCTGAGCCAGACGTCGGCCCACGGGGTCTCGACCTCCATGCCGTCGGTGGGAGGCCGCTCCGAGAACCGCACCGCGGGTTCGATCGCCCTGACCATGTCCGCGGAGGCCTTGAGGCGAGCCACCTCGGGGTCGGTCTCGGTCCGCGCCGCAGGTCCCTGGGGCACGAGGTCGCGCAAGGTGCAGGTCTGCACGCCCCTCGCCGAGGCTGGGCAGGACGTCCGCGACGTAGGCGAGATACGGCTCGTGGGGACCGACGAACAGCACCCGCCGCGCCGATGGCCCAGGCGGGGTCGGAGTAGAGCAGGTAGGCGGCGCGGTGCAGCGCGACGACGGTCTTGCCCGTGCCCGGGCCGCCGTCGACGACCAAGGTGCCACGGGAGTCCGCCCGGACGATCGCGTCCTGGTCGGACTGGATGGTTCCGAGCACGTCCCGCATACGAGGCGACCGGCTGGTGCCGAGGCTTGCGATGAAGGCCGACTCGTCGTCGAGTGCGGCACTGTCGTCGCGGCCGTCGGCCGAGAACGACTCGTCCCAGTAGTCGCTGATCCACCCACCCGTCCAGCGGTACCGGCGGCGGCTCGCCAGACCCATCGGGTGTGCGCGCGTCGCGGCGAAGTACGGTTCCGCAGGCTGCGAGCGCCAGTCGACCAGCAGCCGCCTGCCGGACGCGTCGCTCAGCCCGAGACGCCCGACGTACACGGGCTTCGTGCCATCGGCGGGGACGAGGCGCCCCAGGCACAGGTCGATGCCGTAGCGCTGCAGGAGGCGCAGGCGGGAGCTGAGCCGGTGGATCTCCTGGTCGCGCTCGAGGGCCTCGGTGCCGGACCCGCCAGGGCCCTGCGCGCGGCGTCGAGGCGCTCGGTGAGGTCTGCGATCGACCGCTCGAGGCTCTCCGCGATCGCCGCGAAGTGCTGCTCGTCCGCGGCGATCAGCGACGGGTCCGCCTTGGCGGCGAGTCGTTCGGGAAGGTCGAACGCACTGGTGGTCAGTGGCTTCATGTCAGCGGCTCCGATTTCTGGCGTCGGCCGCCCATTCTGCGCCGCCACCGGGGCCTTGCGGCAAGCCCCTGCGCGCTATACCTTGGGAGTGGAGAGGAGTCCTCTCCACGATCATCTGCCGCAGAGGGCAACTTCCCGCGACGCATCGCCGCCCCGGTAGGTCGGCCCCTTCATTCCGGGACCGCGACCACCTGCTCGTTGCGGATGCCCACCCAGCTCACCAGGCCGCCCGCGACCAGCAACGCGGCTGTGACGACGAGCGCCCGGTGGAACCCTGCGACGTCGAGCACAGGGCCGATGACGATCCCCGCACACGCGATGACCACCAGTCCCGCGATCCGGGAGACCGCGTTGTTGACGGCCGACCCGATGCCCGCGTCCGCGGCCGGATGGACCCGAGGATCGCCGCGGTGAGCGGCGCGACCGTCACGGCCAGGCCCAGACCGAACAGCAGGATCCCCGGCAGCAGCTGGGTGACGTAGCTCGCCTCGGCGGTCGTGGTCAGCATGAGCAGGTAGCCACAGCCGGCGAGCACGGGGCCGAGGGTCATGAAGAGTCGTGGCCCGTACCGGCCCGCGAGCGCCCCGAAACGTGAGGACAGGAAGAGCAGGAGCAGCGTCACGGGCAGGAGCGCGAGGCCCGCGAGCGTCGCACTGTATCCCGCGACCTGCTGGACGAACAGCGTGACGGCGAACCCGCCGAAGGCCAGAGCCCGTAGATCGCGGCCGTGGCGATGTTGCCCGCCGCGAAGTTGCGCACCGAGAAGAGCGACAACGGCAGCATCGGGTCCGGCGCGCGCCGCTCCCAGCCGAGGAACGCCGCGAGCGCGACGACCCCGACGACGAGTGGCCCCACACGACGGGGCTCGACCACCCGAACCTGCCGTGCTCGATGAGCGCGAAGACCGGCCCCGCGAGGCCGATCCCGGCCAAGACAGCTCCGCGCACGTCGATCCGTCGCCCGTCTCGGTCTCGCCCTCCTCCATGCCGTGCAGGATCCACAGCGTCACCGCCACGGGCAGGAGGTTGATCCCGAAGACCCACCGCCAGGAGAGGGTGTCGACGAACACTCCTCCCAGGAGCGGCCCGGCGATCATCGCGGTGCCGGTCCAGGCCGTCCAGGTACCGATCGCCTTGCCCTGCGCCGCGCCGCTGAACGCGGAGATGATCATCGCGAGCGAGCTGGGCACGAGCAGCGCGCCCGCGACGCCCTGCAGGCCCTCGCCACGACGAGCACGAGCCCGGTCGGCGCGAGTGCACACAGCAACGAGGTGAGCGCGAACCCGATCAGACCCCACCACATGACACGGCGTCGCCCGTGGACGTCGGAGAGCGACCCGGCGACCAGGATGAGCGAGCCGAGGGTGATGAGGTAGGCGTCGACGACCCACTGCTGGAGCGCCAGGCCGTCGAGGACGCCCCCGCCAGCTCCTCGGCGATCGCGGGCAGCGCGACGTTGACCACGCTCCCGTCCAGGAAGGACACGAAGGAGGCGAGGATCGCGACGAGCAGCACGCGGCGTTGGGCGGGCGTCACGGCTCCACGCTAGCCCGCCGCCGAACCTCCACCGGGTCGCGGTGTAGTCCTCGCCCCGCCCATAGGCGAAGACGGTCGACGGCCGCACCTGGAAGACGTACGCCTCCTCGGTGCGCTGCTGTCCCGGAAGGCGCCGTCGTGCACCTCGAAGCGCCAGTCGTACTTGCACGCCCACCTCTCGGCCAGTCGTCGCAGCGCGTGGTCCTCGGTGACCCGTTCGGCGGCGCCCTCGACCACGAGGTCGAGCCCCTCGCTCATGACGTTGGTCCCGGTGGTCAGGACGCACTGCTGGTTGTCCTCCAGGTTGCGCGCCTTGCGCTCGGAGCGCCCGGTGCAGAAGTGGAGGGCGCCGTCGGCCCAGACCGTGATGAGGGGCGTGACGTGGGGCGCCCGTCCGGGCGGACCGTGGACAGCCAGAAGATCTCCGCGGTCTGGAGCACGGTCAGCGCGTCCTCCCACGGGACCGCGACGGCTCCCGGTGAGGAGAACCGCTCGACCAGCGTCCCGGCAGGTCCGGCCCCGGTGTGGCGGTCGGTTGCAGGGCCGCGAGGCGTCTCGAGGGGCATGGGTTTCCTCCGTCTCTCGTGCGGCTCGGTCACCGCTCGTCCCCTCCGACCGCCCCGCGCGGGTGAAGTCATCGGTACCGTGTGCGCGGAGCCTGGCGTCCGACGGGTCGACACGGTCCCGTCCTCCGGGTCTACGGTGACCCATGGGCACGCTCACTCCTGGCTTTCACGGCGGCCTCGACCGCAGGGCGTCGCCCTGCCGCCCGGGCAGTACGTCACCGAGGACTTCCCGGTCCTGTCCGCGGGGCCCACGCCCGCATCCCCACCGAGTCGTGGGAGCTCGACGTCGTGACGGAGTCCGGTGCGTCCCGCACGTGGTCCTGGGCAGAGCTCATGGCGCTGCCGCAGGAGTCGCCGACGGTCGACATCCACTGCGTCACGCGGTGGTCCAGTTCGCGACCTCCTGGCGCGGGGTCTCGCTCGACACGCTGCTCGCGGACGTCGAGTCCACGGCCGACTTCGCGGTCGTCGGCGCGTACGGCGGGTACACGACGAACGTCCCGGTCGCCGACCTGCTGGGTGGGAAGGCGTGGATCGTGCACTCGTACGACGGTGCGCCGCTGGCCCCGTGCACGGCGGGCCCGCCCGCCTCCTGGTCCCGCACCTGTACTTCTGGAAGTCGGCCAAGTGGGTCCGCTCGATCCACCTGAGGGTCCAGGACGAGTCGGGGTTCTGGGAGCAGCTCGGGTATCACGACTACGGCGACCCGTGGCGCGAGCAGAGGTACCAGGGTGACTAGCAGCGAGGCGCCCGGAGCCATCGTCGACGGGCCGGTGCGACCGGGCGCCCGCCTGGGAACGCGGATCGGCACACGTCCGGGATGGCAGGTCGCGACGCTGGTCGACGCCTGGGACGAGACGGCGTCGGCACGTACGCTCGTGCTGGAGGTCCCCGGGTGGCCGGGTCACGTCGCGGGCCAGCACGTGGACCTGCGCCTCACGGCCGCAGACGGGTACACCGCGGAGCGCAGCTACTCGATCGCGGGGCCGCCGGTACCGGGTGCCGTCGCACCGGAGGAGCCCGACGGCGCAGCGAGCGCCCGCGTCCCGCTCACCGTCCAGCGGGTGCCGGGCGGGAGGTCTCGACGTACCTGACGGACACGTTCGCGGTCGGCGACCTCGTGGAGATCCGGGGCCCGGTGGGCGGTTGGTTCGTGTGGGAGCCGGGTTCTGGGGAGCTCGGCGGCGAGGCGGGCCTCATGCCCATGTCGCCGCTGGCTGCCCTGCCCGGTGCACCGGTGCTGCTGCTGGCGGGTGGCTCGGGGCTGGTGCCGCTCATGGCGATGGTCCGGCCCGGCGCGCGGCCCGCAGCCGGGTCCCGTTCCGCCTCGTCTGCTCGGTGCGCCGCCCGAGGACCTCCTGTACGCCGACGAGCTGGGCCGCCCGGGCCCCGCCGACGCGGGCTTGGACACCACCGTGATCCACACACGCTCGGCCCCTCGACGCCCGGCGCGGGCCTGGTCGGGTCGAGCCCGCCGATCTCGCGGCGTGGGGTGGCCGCCGATCTGGAGCCGCCTGCTTCGTGTGCGGCCCGACAGGCTTCGTCGAGTCCGTCACGACCATGCTGCTGCGCCTGGGGCACGACCCACGCCGCATCCGCACCGAGCGGTTCGGTCCGGCGAGCGACTGACCCGGCCGCGCCCCACCGGACACGCACGACACGAGGCGAAGGAGCACGAGATGTCGCAGAAGGACGAACCACGGGCCGTGGACGCCGACGAGCGGGTGCAGGTCTACGAGGACGGCAACGCCCTGGCGGGCCGCTCGGCGCGGTGTTCCGCGCCGAGGTGACGACCGCCGTCGGGACGTGCCGGACGTGCGGGAAGCAGGGCGCGCTCGCCGAGATCCATCTGTGGAACCGGGCGCCCGGTCTGGTCGCGCGCTGTCCGGGCTGCGAGGACGTGCTGCTGCGAGTCGTCGACACCCCCAGGGCACCTGGCTGGACCTGAGCGGGCTGCGCTCGCTCCTGTTCCCCACCCGTGTCGCCGCGCCGGGCGAGACGGTCACCTCGGCGTGAGGGGCCTCGACCGAGACTCCGCCTGGACCGCCCGCGCGCAGCCACGCGACGTCCACGCCGCCGTCCGTCGACACCAGCCGCCCGGGCCCACCGCCCGGAGCGGTTCTCGAGCGTCAGCGACGTCACCAGGACGAGGACGGCCAGCGGGTAGATCACCGACCACGGCTGGACGACGTGCCCGACCTGCGCGAGGACTGCCACGGACCCCGATGCCCCGAGCCCGGTCCCGACGGCGACCGCCATCCGGCGCGCCCTCGGCCGCGAGCTCGTGAAGATCCGGTCAGCCGCGCGCCCGCTCCCCACGCAACGAGTGCCGCGACCGCGCCCGTGAGCGCTCCCAGGAACATCGCCCACGCGACCCATGCGCTGTCCGTCAGGCCGACCGTCAGGCCGACGACCGCTCCTGCGAGTGTGCCCACGGAGAGCATCGCGACCAGCCGCCTCACCATCACCACCGCTTCCTCGTCGGGGACGCCCCACGCTCGCTCGTCCGATGACCTTCCCCGAGGGTCCCACGACTGGAGCGCGCCTGAGCCGCGTGGGCTCCGGCCGTCACGCGTTGGGCGCGTTCGTCGTCCCGGCCCGCGCCGACGCACCGCCACCTCAGTCACCGCTGCACCGGCCTCGTCCTGCGCGGCGTCTGCTGCACCGGACGCCGCGCCAGCACCGGTCGTGCCCTCGATCTCGAATCCCCGTCAGCGAGCATGGCGAGGTCCGCCGTCGCCGCCTGCCCTCGCTCGTCAGGTAGTCGCCCAGGAAGATCGAGCTCACGATCTCGAGGGCCAGCGGTTGGAGCGAACGCAGGTGCACCTCGCGCCCCGCACCGAGCCGGAGCTCGGCGGTCGGGCACACGAAGCGGACCATCGCCAGGATGCGCAGGCAGCGCTGAGGCGTGAGGTCCCAGGTCCCCGCGAGCGGGGTCCCGTCGAACGGCACGAGGAAGTTGACCGGAACGGAGTCCGCGGCGAGCCCACGCAAGGCGAAGGCCACGTCGACGAGGTCCTCGTCGCTCTCCCCATGCCCGCGATCAGCCCCGAGCAGGGCGAGAGCCCGGCGGCGCGTGACCGTTCGACCGTGTCGACCCTGTCCGCGTACTCGTGCGTGCTGCAGACGTCGGCGTAGGTGGCCTCGGAGGTGTTGAGGTTGTGGTTGTAGGCGTCGGCTCCCGCCGCAGCCAACCGCTCTGCCTGTCCGTCCCGGAGGAGCCCCAAGCAGGCGCAGACCTCGACGCCGGGATGCTCGCGCTTGATGCCGTCGACCATCGCGGACACGCGTGTCACGTCGCGGTCGCTCGGTCCGCGACCGCTCGCGACCAGGCAGACCCGGCGCGCGCCGCCCGCGACCCCGGCCCCGGCTGCCAGGACCGCGTCCTGGGTGCTCAGCCACGAGTACTTCAGGACCTGGGCCGTCGACCCGAGGCGCTGCGAGCAGTACGTGCAGTCCTCCGGGCACAGGCCCGACCTGAGGTTCACGAGGTAGTTGAGCCTCACACGGCGGCCGAACCAGTGCCGGCGCACCCGGGCGGCCGCTGCGACGAGATCGAGCAGGTCGTCGTCGGTCGTCCGCAGGACGGCCAGCGCGTGGGCCGGGTCGGCGCCTCGCCGCGCACACCCTGCGTGACGAGCGCGTCCAGGACGTCGCGGGTGACCTCGCGCTCGTCGCGGGCGGACTCGGCACGGGCGGGGAGGGCGGGTTCACGACCACGATCCTTCCCGCGTGAGCGGACGCCCTCACCGTCCGCTGCGCACAACGCGTGCCGCCGTGCCTTGGAGCAGGCGCCAGCCCGTCGTGGACTTCCTCCAAGAACGCCCGCCATCGGTTGGCACCACACCTGCCCTCGACACCATACCTAGGGGTAGGTATGGTGTCGGGATGAGCACCACCGACCTCCCCGCCGCGAGCGCCTCGTCCGCGCCGCCCGCGACCTGTACTGGGCCCAGGGCGTCGAGGGACGAGCCCCGCCAGGTCCTCGAGGTGAGCGGTGTCGGCCAGGGCAGCCTCTACCACCACTTCCCCACCAAGCACGACCTCTCGCTCGCGGCGATCTCCGCGACCACCCAGGAGGCCCTGGCCTCGGTCGCAGACGACCTCGAGGACATGGACCGCTCCCCACGGAACGCCTCGTGGCCTACCTGGAGCGGCCACGACGAGCGCTCGCGGGTGCAAGGTCGGGCGCCTGACGAGCGACCAGTCGGTCATGACGGACGAGGAGCTGCGCTCCCCGTCCACGACTACTTCTCGGACCTGGTCGCGCGGGTCCAGGAGGTCTTCGAGGAGACGGGCCTGCCCGACGACGTCGCCCGCGACCGCGCGTACGCGGCGGTCGCGATCGTGCAGGGCGGGTACGTGCTCGCGCGAGCCCTCGACGATCCCGGCGCCCTGCGCGGGCGGTCGAGGGATTCGTCTCGATGCTGGAACCGAGCGCCGCGGTGACCGGATGAGCGCCGGCAGCAGGGGCGACCAGCCGTCGAGGGTCAGCGGCGCACCCGCGTTCCGCGAGCGCCTCCGGTCCCTCCCGACCTTCGGTCCAGGTCTGCCGACGCTCGAGCCGGACGCGGCCCCGCGGACCCGGCCACGCTCTTCCAGGAGTGGCTCGAGGAGGCGATCGGCGCGGGGTGCAGATCCCGCACGCGATGACCCTGTCGACCGCGGGATCCTCGGGCCTCGTGAGCGCGCGCACCGTGATCCTCAAGGACGTCGATGCCTCCGGGTGGTGGTTCGCGGCGTCCGCATCGAGCCCCAGGGCCGCGACCTCGCGGAGAACCCGAACGCGGCGCTCACCTTCCTGTGGCGGCGCTCGGCGGCAGGTCCGGTCGCCGGGCCGCCGCACCCGCAGGTCCCGCGACGAGCGCGGCGGACTTCCGGGCCCGCTCGGACACTTCCCGAGCGGCCGGGCTGGTCGGACGACAGAGCGAGGAGCCTCGTCCCAGCAGGACTACCGGTCGGCCTTCGCCGCGGAGCTCGAGCGCGTCCAGGCGGAGCCCACACTGCTCGCACCGGGCTGGACCGCATACGCGCTCCGGCCCACGTCGGTCGAGTTCTGGCAGGCGTCGAGCGACAGAGGACAGACCCGGCTGCGCTACCGCGCAGCGGGACATGACTGGACGAAGGGGCTGCTCTGGCCATGACGAGGACCACGCAGGACACGACCACGGCCTTCACGGACACGAACGTCGGCGCGCCGAGCGCGGTCGACCGCTCGTCCGCACGCCTCGATGCCGCCACCGCGCTGCACGAGGTGATCGAGGCGACGCGCACGCTCGACGACGACTCCTCCGCTCACCCAGCGCCCTGGACGGCTGGACGGTCGGGCACGTGCTGTCCCACGTCACGATGCTCGGCAACGCCCTCGCCCGCCAGGCCGAGCTCGCCGCGCGCGGCGAGACGGCCGAGGTCTACGAGGGTGGAGCCGAGGGCCGAGCGGCAGGCATCGAGGCGGGCGCGACCCGCACGCGCCGCGAGCACCTCGACGCGCTCGCCGCGGCCAGCGACCGGCTCGACGCCGCGTGGGCCCTCACCGACCGGACCGGGTGGGACGCGCCCGTCGCCTATCGCCTCGGGACCGTCGCCGACGTCCTCGACTGCTGGTGGCGCGAGGTCCGCATCCACGCCACGGACCTCGGGGACGTCAGCACCTCGCGGGGACTGACGACGGCGGCCACCTGGGGCCCGGCATTTACCGACCACCTGCTCGACTTCCTGAGCCCGCGCCTGACCGCGCCCGTGCTGGTGGTGGGGCAGGACGACGGGGCACGCTCCGTCGTCGGGCCGGAGGGCGTGCGGACCGCCGCAGAAGGCGACGAGAACCTGACGACCCTCACCGGCGCTGCGACCGACGTCGCGGCGTGGCTGGCCGGGCGCGTGCCCGCCGCTGCCCGCTGGCCCGCCGGGACGGGATCCCGACGGAGCTGCCCGC
This sequence comes from Oerskovia sp. M15, assembly GCA_038070415.1. GTDB lineage: Bacteria > Actinomycetota > Actinomycetes > Actinomycetales > Cellulomonadaceae > Oerskovia. The sequence continues at coordinate 3,310,770 of JAMYWF010000001.1, read as the reverse complement.
GCTCGCGCCATGGCCCTCGGGAGTGCCGGTGCGGCCTCAGGGGTAGGGCGGGGCTCATGCCCGGACCCGGACCGACCCGTCCTCGATCGAGACGGCGAAGGTCCGCAGGTCCTCGGGCTCCTTGCCGCTGGCGTCCAGGCACGTGCCCGTCGTCAGGTCCCAGACCTGCTTGTACATGGGGAGGTGATCGTCGGCGTCTCGCCGACGGAACCGACGATCCCGCGCGAGAGCACGTTCGCGCCCGAGAACGGGTCCCTCTGCTGGACGGCGAGCACGCGGTCGTCGGCCAGGCGGAACACCGCGACCTGCACGCCCTCGACCAGAGCGGCGACGCCTCGCTCCGGGACGAGCCGCTCGACGGGCAGACCATGGTCCAGCCGGACGCGTTCACTTGCGGACCTCCACCGTGCGGGCGATCACCGGACTGTTGTCGGACGGCTCACCGGGCGCGCCGGGCGCACCTGACCACGCACTCCGACGTAGGCGAGATCGGGGTCGTGCTGGTCCGGAGCGTTGACGAAGGACACGAACCGTGAGAGGCGGTCCGGGTCGTCGAGCGTCTGGGCCCACTCGTCGACGTACGCGTCGACGTGCTGGGCGATCTCGGCCTCGAGGTCCGCGGCGATGCCGAGGAGTCCTCGACCAGCACCTTGCGCAGCTCGGCGATCCCGCCGGGGAAGTCAGCGACCCAGGGCGCCGTGCGCTGCAACCTGTCCGCGGTGCGCACGTAGTACGCGAGGAACCTGTCGATCACTGCCACCAGCCGGTCGTCGTCGAGATCCTCGGCGAGAAGCTCGGCGTGCCGGGGCGAAGCCGCCGTTGCCCCCACATAGACGTTCCAGCCCTTCTCCGTCGCGATGACCCCGACGTCCTTGCCGCGAGCCTCGGCGCACTCGCGCGCACAGCCGGAGACGCCGACCTTGAACTTGTGGGCGACCGCAGGCCGCGGTACCGCAGCTCGAGGCGCACGGCCATGCCGACCGAGTCCTGCACGCCGAACCGGCACCACGAGGAGCCAACGCACGACTTCACGGCCCGCAGCGACTTGCCGTACGCCTGCCCGGACTCCATCCCGCGTCGACCAGACGACGCCAGATCTCCGGGAGCTGGTCGATCCGGGCTCCGAAGAGCCCGATGAGCTGCGCGCCCGTGATCCGGGTGTAGAGGCCGAAGTCGGCGGCGACCTGTCCGATCACGATGAGCTTCTCAGGCGTGATCTCCCCGCCGGAATCCGCGGGACCACCGAGTAGGTGCCGTCCTTCTGGAGGTTGGCGAGCGCCCGGTCGTTGGTGTCCTGGAGCGCGGCCTGCTCGCCGTCGAGGATGTACCCGCCCCACAGCGACGCGAGTATCGAGGCGACGACGGGCTTGCAGACCACGCAACCGCGGCCCGTGCCGTGGGCGCCGACGATCTGGGTGAAGGTCCGCAGCCCGTCCTGGCGCACGAGCGCGAACAGTTCGGCCCGCGACATCGTGAAGTGCTCGCACATCGCGTTGGACACGGTCGCGCCGCTGGCCTCGAGCGCGGCGTTGACGATCTTGGTCAGCACGGGCACGCACGAGCCGCACACGGTCCCGGCCTTGGTGCAGGCCTTGACCTCGCCCAGGCTCGTGCAGCCGTGCTCGGTCACCGCCCCGCGGACGGTCCCGGCGGTGACGTTCGCGCACGAGCAGACCACGACGTCGTCGGGCAGGTCGCCGCCGATCGCCGGAGCGCCACCCTCCGGCGCGAGGAAGGCCGACGGGTCGGCGCCGAGCGAGCGCCCAGCAGGGGCGCAACGAGGAGTACAGGGCCGCGTCGCCCACGAACACCCCACCGAGCAGCGTCCGGGCGTCGTCCGAGACGACGAGCTTGCGGTAGGTGCGCGCGACCGGGTCGACGAACGTCACCTCGAGCGCACCGGGCGTGAGCCCGAACACGTCTCCGAAGCTCGCGGCCTCGATGTCGACGCCCTTGAGCTTGGTCCTCGGGGCCGGGGAGTACGTGGAGCTGCCGCCGAGCAGTCGGTCCACGACGACGTCGGCCATGGCGTTGCCCGGCGCGACCAGGCCCACGCACTGGTCCTCGAAGGACGCGCACTCGCCCGCAGCCCAGACAGCCGGGTCCGAGGTGTGGCACGCCGCGCCGACGACGACGCCGCCGCGGTCACCGATCGCCAGGCCCGCCTCGCGCGCCACCCGGTCGCGCGGGCGGATGCCGGTCGAGAAGATCACGACGTCCGCAGGGATGCGCGAGCCGTCCGACAGGTCCATGGCGCCGACGGCGCCGTCCCCGCTGCGGTGAGTCCCGTCGCGCCGGTCGACGTCCGCACGTCGATGCCGCGATCGGTCACGAGCACTCGCAGCGCCTCGCCCCCGCGTCATCGAGCTGGACGCTCATGAGCCGGTCGGCGAACTCGACGACGGTCGCGGACGTGCCGAGCCCTGGAGTGCGGCCGCGGCCTCGAGCCCCAGCACTCCCTCCGACGACGACGCCGTGCAGCGTGCGCCCCAGGCGCTCGGTGCGCAGCGCCACGTACTCGCGCAGAGCCTGGACGTCGGCCATGGTGCGGTAGCTGAAGACGCCGGGGAGCTCGGTGCCCTCGGTCCGCGGGGTCCACGCCCACGATCCCGTCGCGAGCACCAGGTGGTCGTACGCGAGGACCCGACCGGAGCGGGTCGTGACGGTCTGCGCGTCGCGGTCCACGTCGGCCACGGCGTCCCCGTGACCAGCTCGGTCCGCGGGTCCTCCCAGACCGCGGGGTCCATCGTCAGGTCGTCCGGCGAGCGCCCACCGAAGAACTCGGACAGGTGCACGCGGTCGTAGGGCGCTCGGTCCTCGTCGCCGACCACCGACACGCGCCACTCCCCTCGGGCGAGCGCGCGATCATCTGGCTCACGAACCGGTGGGCGACCATGCCGGCGCCGACCACCACGACGCGGCCGGGGTGGGGTGGGGTGCTCATCTGGGGGCCTCATAGGACGTTGGGGTGTGACGTGAAGCGGCGTGACGAGTCGAGTTCGACCGGGGCAGGATCGGTCTCGCGCACCATCCTCGCCCATAGTCACGAGGGATCCTGATCAAAACTGCAGTTCAGCGCGTCGCGGGGACCTTCGGGAGCAGGTCCAGGGACCTTGGTCCCGAAGAAGTGTGACCCACGACCGTGACAGACCGCACACCATGTGCACTCCTTCACAAGCGTAAAATCGAGCGCGTGGCGACTAAGAAGACAACGGGTCAGAGCACCATCGACGTAGCCCTCATCGGCGGCGGCATCATGAGTGCAACCCTCGGCGCCCTCCTGAAGCTCCTCGAGCCCTCGTGGACCATCAAGGTCTTCGAGCGCCTCGACGCGGTAGCCCAGGAGTCCTCCAACCCGTGGAACAACGCTGGCACCGGCCACGCCGCGCTCTGCGAGCTGAACTACACCCCGAGAAGGCGGACGGCTCGATCGAGATCGCCAAGGCGGTCACGATCAACGAGCAGTTCGAGGTGTCGCGCGAGTTCTGGCACCACCTGCTCACCGGGGCCACCTGCCTGAGCCCGCGAGCTTCATCAGCCACACCCCGCACATGACGTTCGTGCGCGGTGCAGCCAACGTGGACTATCTCAAGCGCCGCTTCACCGCGCTGAGCGCCCACCCGTTGTTCAGCGAGATGGAGTTCACCGACGACCCCGCGGTCATCGCGAAGTGGGCTCCTCCTGGTCCTCGACCGGGCCGCCGACGAGGCCGTCGCGGCAACCCGCGCGACGAGCGGCACGGACGTCGACTTCGGCGCCCTGACCTCCCAGCTCTTCGCCTACCTCACGGCGAACGACGTCGAGCTGAACCTCCAGCACGAGGTCAGCCGCTCAGAAGCGCAAGGACGGCACCTGGGACGTCACCGTCAAGGACGTGTCCTGGAACGCCAAGGCGGCACCGCACACCGTCAACGCGCGCTTCGTCTTCGTCGGTGCCGGCGGCGGCGCGCTGCCCCTGCTGCAGAAGGCAGGTATCAAGGAGGCCAAGGGCTACGGCGGCTTCCCGATCAGCGGCGAGTTCCTCCGGACGGACAACCCGGAGATCGTCGCCCAGCACCAGGCCAAGGTCTACGGCAAGGCCGACGTCGGCTCGCCGCCCATGTCGGTCCCGCACCTCGACACCCGCGTGGTCGACGGCAAGACGTACCTGATGTTCGGCCCGTACGCCGGGTTCAGCCCCAAGTTCCTCAAGAAGGGCTCGCTGCTGGACCTGTTCGCGTCGCTGCGCGTGAACAACATCGGCTCCATGCTCGGCGCGGGACTGAAGAACATCGACCTCAGCCAGTACCTCGTGGGCCAGCTCGTGGCGAGCCCCGAGTCCAAGTTCACGGCGCTCCAGGCCTTCATGCCGACGGCGCACCCAAGGACTGGGAGAAGATCACCGCGGGCCAGCGTGTCCAGGTCATCAAGAAGGACCCCACGAAGGGTGGCGTGCTCGAGTTCGGCACCGAGGTCATCGCGTCGGCCGACGGTTCGATCGCCGGTCTCCTGGGCGCCTCGCCGGGAGCCTCGACCGCGGTCCCCGCGATGATCGACCTGCTCGAGCGCTGCTTCCCCAGCAGTTCGACGCCTGGCGCCCCGAGCTCGCGACCATGATCCCGAGCCTCGGCCAGGCCCAGTGGGAGGCGACCGAGCTCGACTCCCTCACCTCGGGCGACATCGCGGGCACGACGGAAGAAGCTGTCGGCGCTCGCTGACCGCTCGCACCACCACGCCACGACGCCCGGGCCTCCGCGAGGAGACCTGGGCGTCGTGCTGTCCGGAGGCCTACCGCCGAGAGCCCGCGAGGACCTCGTCGACCGCGTTCCAGACGTCGACCCGGGCCCGGTGGGTCATTGCCGGAGTCGCTCCGGACTCCTCGAGGAACACCGGCACATAGGGTGCTACCGCGATGAAGTGCCCAGCTTCCTCGTGGACGATCGTGCGGACCGGTGTCGAGTCGCCGAACCGAGGCACCGCCTCCTCGAGCAGGTCGCACGCCTCCCATTGGGAGTCGGCGGTCCCACACGCAAGGATGACCGGCCCGGCGATCTCCTCGACCGGCACCTGCGCGGCCGCGGGCGCCGCAGCGTCCCGGATGCACGGCAGACCGGCTCCGGAGAGGGTCCAGGCCGGGCGCGACGCGTCCGGGTATCCGCAGAACACGCGGGCCGCCCCGGTCGGGGCGATCGCGCCGTAGACCTCGCCCGCGTGGTGGGCGGCGAGCCACAGCGCCATCTCGCCACCGCGTGAGATCCCGAACGTGAAGACCCGCTCGGTGTCGACACCCGGCTGCTCCCGCAGCCACGTCAGTCCGGTGAGGAAGGTCTCGACCGGGACGTCCTCGAGCTCCTGCGGCTGTCCCGGGCTGTCGAAGTAGCTGACCGCCAAGGCCGGGTACCCGAGTCCGGCAAGCCAGATCGCCGTGGCACGGGCATTCACCAGGCCGCCGTCGGAGCCGGAGAAGACGAGGACAGCAGGTGCCGGATCGTCCGCCGAGAGCCCGTCCGGCACCGCGTACGCCGCGACCATGCCGCCGTCGGTCACGTCCTGGATCTCGACGTCCGCCCGTAGCCCCGGCGCTCGACCATCGTCTCGGCGAGCTTCCGCCGTCGGCGCTCACCGTGAGCCGGACGTCACGGTCGACCGACAATGCCGCGAGCGCTTCGCCACGGAGCCGCGAACCGGTCATCGACCAGAAGGGTCCCATCGCGTCGGCCGTCGTCCACGACCCTCGGTCGGAGCGGTGGTCGCGAGGTCGACCCGCCCTCGTCGTCGGCCATGAACGTCGCCCGCGACGACATCGCACTCCCCGATCTCGGTCGAGGCGGTCAGCCGCACCTCGCGTCCCGCCCCCAGACCCGTCAGGGTGATCGCGAGCGGATCGAAGGCCCCGTCCTCGTGCACCACCTCGATCGCGGGGTCCGGTTCAGGGCCGCCGAGCACCCCGCCAACCCCAGCGAAGCGGCCAGCAGGAGCGCGATGGTCGGGGCATGGTCACGTCGTCGGTAGGCCATGCCGAATGTTCCCGTAGCTGCGCTTTCCCCACAACCTCACACGCCGAGTCATCCCGGCGCGTGAGGGGATCAGCTCCGATGCCCCGCGCGGCGACCAGGTCAGCCTCGCAGCTCGAGTCGTCGCGTCCGACCCACGGCTCGCTCCATCCGTCGTTCGACCCCGCGGGGAACCGGCCCCTGCCGGTGGCGCCGCAGCGCCATCACCACGAGCGGCGCCACGAGCGCCGCGATCACGACCATTCTCATCACCAGCTCCACGATGTCCATGCCTCCACCCTGGTCCGACCTGGCGACGCGCACGAGTGGCAGGAGAGACAGGTGTCGACAAGATCCTGCCACGGGCGTAGCGTCGAAGAATGTTGCGCACCGTAGCGGCCGTCGTCGCCGATGGCCTGGCCCCTTCGAGTTCGGTGTCGTGTGCGAGGTCTTCGGCCTCGACCGGACCGAGGACGGCGTGCCCGCGATCGACTTCCGGGTCTGCGGTCCTGTCGCGGGCCAGCCCGTGCGTACCAGCATGGGCGCGTCCCTGATCCCCGACCACGGGCTCGACGCCCTCGAGGACGCCGACCTCGTCGCGATCCCCGCGCTCCTCATCCGCGACAAGTACCCCCAGGAGATCATCGACGCGCTGCGGGCCGCCCACGCCCGTGGAGCGGTCCTGCTGAGCGTCTGCTCAGGGCCTTCCTCCTCGCCGAGGCGGGGCTCGTGGACGGTCGCCGCATCACCACGCACTGGCGTCACGCGGAGGACCTGAAGGCCCGATTCCCGCAGGTGGACGTGGACCCGGACGTCCTCTTCGTCGACGACGGCGACATCATCACGAGCGCCGCACGGCTGCCGGCATCGACGCGTGCCTGCACATCGTCCGCAAGGAGTTCGGGAGCGCGGCCGCCAACGCGATCGCCCGACGCATGGTTGTCCCGCCCCAGCGCGACGGCGGCCAGCGCCAGTACATCGACCGCCCCGTGCCGGTGTGCGAGGAGCAGAGCATCCGCGAGGTGCTTGCCTGGATGAGCGAGCACCTCGAGGAGCCGCAGACCGTCGAGGAGCTCGCGCGCCGCGCGCACCTGTCGACACGCACGTTCGCCCGCACCTTCGTCGCAGAGACGGGCACCACTCCCATGCAGTGGCTCGCGACGCAGCGCGTGCACCACGCGCGCACCCTGCTCGAGGAGTCGGGACTGGACCTCGAGGAGATCGCCCGGCTCTGCGGTTTCGGCTCCGCTGCCCTGCTGCGTCACCATTTCCGCCGAGCGATCGGCGTCCCGCCGACCGACTACCGCCAGACGTTCCGGCACGCGTCCTGAGCGCCGCTCGGGCGACGACGATGCCGGCGCGCGCTCCGCCGTCGGGCCCGGTTCCCACCATGACGAACCGGCCCGCCCGTCGCAACCCGCACCGGACCTTCGTCCTATCTCCACGCCGAACCCCGGCCCGCACGTACACTCGTGCCATCTGTACAACCGGGCAACTTGCTCATCCCGCGGCTGGGAAGTCGATACCAGCCCTGAGAGGGACGCATGACCCAAGCAGCCGTTCTCCCGGATTCCGCCCCACGAAGCCACGCACCGGCGACGGGACGACCGTCACCAGCACCTACACGGACCTGTCCAGGCGCATCCGCGAGGCCGGGCTCCTCGAGCGGGCGCACGGGTACTACGGCTGGGTCGCAGCGATCCTGACGGTCGCGCTCGGCGGGGCCGTCGCCGCTTTGTGCTCCTGGGCGACTCGTGGTTCCAGCTCCTGATCGCGGGCGCACTGGGTCTGATCCTCACGCAGTTCGCGTTCCTGTCCCACGAGGCCGCGCACCGCACGATCCTCACCTCGGGGCCCGCGAACGACCGGGTGGGCGGTTCCTGGCCAACGGCGTCGTCGGCATCAGCTACTCGTGGTGGATGAACAAGCACACCCGCCACCATGCGAACCCGAACCGCGTCGGCAAGGACCCGGACATCGAGACTGACACCATCTCGTTCATCGAGGAGAGCGCGGCCGAGCAGAAGGGCTTCCTGGCGCTCATCACCCGTCACCAGGGCTGGCTGTTCTTCCCCTGCTCACGCTCGAGGGCATCAACCTGCACATGATCTCGATCCGCTCGCTCGTGTCCTCGCCGAAGAGCCGTGCGCGCACCTCCGAGCTCGTGACGATCGCCGTGCGCCTCTCGCTCTACGTCGGCGTGCTCTTCTGGTTCCTTCCCTCGGCATGGCGTTCGCGTTCCTCGGCGTACAGCTCGCGGTCTTCGGTGTGTACATGGGTGCGTCCTTCGCGCCGAACCACAAGGGCATGGCGATCATCCCCGCGGACAGCAAGCTCGACTTCCTGTCCAAGCAGGTCCTCACCTCGCGCAACATCACGGGCGGGCGCTTCATGAACATCCTCATGGGCGGCCTGAACTACCAGATCGAGCACCACCTGTTCCCGAGCATGCCCCGCCCGCACCTCGCCAAGGCCCGACTCATGGTCCGCGAGCACTGCGCGCGACTCGGCATGCCGTACACCGAGACCAATCTCCTCGCGTCCTACGCGATCGTGGTCCGGTACTCAACCGGGTGGGCCTGGCCGCACGTGACCCGTTCGACTGCCCCATGTTCAACCAGCTCCGCAAGGTCTGAACGCGCATCTCGCGCCTGTCAGAACCAGCGAGGCCCAGGGTCACGCTCGTTCTGACACGTCGAGCTCTCGCACCGGCTGTCGCAGCACCGTGCGGAGCTTTCGGTGCCGTCCGGCGGACGTCGCTGAGGTAGATCTCGTGGTGCGGGCGGCGAACGTCAGCCCGTGCGCGGGCAGGTACTCGCCGTGCAGGCGCGCGAGGGTCGGCGCCTCGTCGTCGTACGACCCGACGTGCAGGACCTGCACCGAGTCGCCCTCGTCGAACGCGGCGAAGCGCACCCGGTCGAGGGCCGGGAGGCCCTTCTTGCGGCGAGTCACCTCAGCCACGTCGGCGACGAAGGTGTCGTCGAGCCAGTCCGGCTGCAGAACCATGAGCGTCCAGCTCCACGCGTCCTTGTCGCGGCGCACGAACGACGTGGGATCCTCGGCGGTCCACAGCCCTTCGAGCGGCCCGACGACGTAGTCCCTGCCCAGGTCCTTCTTGCTCGCGAACTTCACGGCGTACGAGAGCGAGAACAACGCCCCGACGGCCTCGGCGTAGTCCGGAGCCGAGTTGGGGTCGCCCGTGCCGTCGATCTGCAGGTAGGTCAGAGGCGGCACGACGACCCGCACGAACTCGCGAGGCGGTGCGTAGAGCTCGCGGTACAGCGTGCGCAGGTCGACCTTGTCCACGAGTCCTCCGGAATGCTCTCTCACCCGTCCGCGTTCTCAGCATCGACACTGACCGCGACGGATCGACGACTGACAGGACCATCATGACTCTCGAGCTCGGCATCGACACTTTCGGCGACGTGACCACGGGCCTGGACGGGACTCCGCTCCACCAGGCGCAGGTCCTGCGCAACCTCGTGGCGCAAGGCGTGCTCGCGGATCAGGTGGGGCTGGACTTCCTCGGGATCGGCGAGCACCACCGCGAAGACTTCGCGGTCTCCGCCCGGACGTCCTCCTGGCCGCGATCGCCGCACGAACCGAGCGTATCCGCCTCGGTTCTGCCGTGACGGTCCTCAGCTCGGACGACCCGGTCCGCGTCTTCCAGCGCTTCTCGACGCTCGACGCCATCTCCGGCGGACGCGCCGAGGTCATCCTGGGCCGCGGGTCGTTCGTCGAGTCCTTCCCCTGTTCGGCTACGACCTGGACCGCTACGAGGAGCTCTTCTCCGAGAAGATCGAACTCTTCGCCGCCCTCCTGCGCCAGGAGCCCGTCACGTGGTCAGGCACGACGCGCCTCCCGCTCGTCGACCAGCAGGTCTTCCCGCGCGTCGAGCACGGCACGCTGAGGACCTGGGTGGGCGTCGGCGGGAGCCCGAGTCGGTCGTGCGGGCCGCGCGCTACGGCCTGCCGCTCATGCTCGCGATCATCGGAGGCAGCCCCGCTCGGTTCGCGCCCCTCGTGGACCTCTATCACCGGGCCCTCGACCAGCTCGAGCAGCCGGTCCAGCCCGTCGGGATGCACTCCCCGGGCACGTCGCAGCCACCGACGATCAGGCGCGCGAAGAGCTGTGGCCCCACTACCAGGTGATGACCGACCGGATCGGGCGCGAGCGCGGCTGGGGCCCCTCCTCCCGCTCGTCGTTCGACCTCGCCGCCGGGCCCGACGGCGCGCTCTTCGTCGGGTCTCCCGAGACGGTCGCGCGCAAGATCACCGCCGCCGCCCGCGCGCTGGGGCTCGCGCGCTTCGACCTCAAGTACGCCAACGGCACGCTTCCGCACGACCTGCTCCTCAACAGCATCGAGCTCTACGGGACCCAGGTCGCCCCGCGCGTGCGGGAGCTGCTCGCAGACGGCGGGTGACCCCGGGCACGCGCCCCTCAAGGGCGTCACAGCGCCTGGATGATCCGCTCCACCTGGTCCTTGGCGTCCCCGAACAGCATCGCGGTGTTGTCGCGGAAGAACAGCGGGTTCTGGACGCCCGCGTATCCCGTGGCCATCGACCGCTTGAACACGACGACCTGCTTGGCCTTCCAGACCTCCAGGACCGGCATGCCCGCGATGGGCGAGCCTGGGTCGTCGAGTGCCGCGGGTTGACCGTGTCGTTGGCACCGATCACGAGCACGATGTCGGTGTTCGGCAGGTCGCCGTTGATCTCGTCCATCTCGAGGACGATGTCGTAGGGAACCTTGGCCTCGGCGAGCAGCACGTTCATGTGCCCCGGCAGGCGCCCCGCGACGGGTGCACGCCGAAGCGGACCTCCACCCCGCTCGCGCAGTCGCCGCACGAGGTCGGCGACGGGTACTGCGCCTTGGCGACGGCCATGCCGTAGCCGGGCGTGACCACGACCGAGCGGGCGTGCTTGAGCATGTCCGCGACCTCGGCCGCCTGGATCTCGTGGTGCTCGCCATAGTCCTGGTCTGGGGCCACGACCGTGCCGCCCTCGGCCCCGAACCCGCCCAGGATCACGCTCACGAACGATCGGTTCATGGCCTTGCACATGATGTAGCTGAGGATCGCACCCGAGGAGCCACCAGGGCTCCCGTGATGATGAGCAGGTCGTTGCCGAGCATGAAGCCCGCAGCGGCCGCCGCCCAGCCCGAGTACGAGTTGAGCATCGAGACGACGACCGGCATGTCACCGCCCCGATCGAGGCGACCAGGTGCCAGCCGAGCGCGAGCGCGACCACGGTCATGAGGACCAGGGGCACCAGGCCGTGACCGGCGAGGAACCAGGCCAGCAGCCCGGCCGAGGCGACGAGCGCCCCGAGGTTCCACCAGTTGCGCCCCGGCAGCATGAGAGGAGCGGACGGGATACGGGCCGACAGCTTGAGGTACGCCACGATCGAGCCCGTGAACGTCACGGCGCCGATGAGCACCCGAGGAAGACCTCGACCAGGTGCACCACGTCGCCCTGCTCGGTCAGGTACGAGTTGAAGCCGACGAGGACCGCGGCGAGGCCGACGAAGCTGTGCAGGAGCGCGATCATCTCCGGCATCTGCGTCATCTCGACGCTGCGCGCACGCCACGTCCCGACGATCGCGCCGATCACGAACACCATGGCGATGAGCAGCAGCGTCACCATGACGGGACGTTCGCTGTCCTGGAGCGCGAGCGCGACCGTGGCCACGAGTGCGAGCCCCATGCCCGTCATCCCGAGCAGGCTGCCGCGGCGCGCCGTCTCCGGCGTGGACAGGCCCGCGAGGCTGAGGATGAACAGGACGGCTGCGATGACGTAAGCAGCCTGGACCAGGGAGGTCAGCACAGGTCAGGCCTCCTTCCGGAACATGCCGATCATGCGGGAGGCCACGAGGAACCCACCGAAGATGTTGACGGAGGCCAGGGCGGCCGCGACGAAGGCGATCGTGGTGACGACCCAGCTCGAGTCGCCGATCTGCAAGAGCGCGCCGACCAGGATGATCCCGGAGATCGCGTTCGTCTGGGCCATGAGGGGTGTGCAGCGAGTGGCTCACGTTCGAGATGACGTAGTAGCCCACGACCACCGCGAGCGCGAACACCGTGAAGTGCCCGACGAACGCAGGGGCGAGAACGTGATGGCGAGCGCGGCCAGCACCGCGGCCAAGGCGTACCCGACCGCCCGGCGGGTGCCGCGCCGTCGGGCCTCATCGAGGGCGGTCGCCGCGTCGCGCGCGGCCTGAGCCTCATCCACGACCCAGCCCACGGGCTCCGTACGTGCAGCCGAGACCGCGACCGGGGCGGCGGCCACAGGACCTCGCCCGCCCGCACGACCGTCATGCCGCGCAGCACCTCGTCGTCGAGGTCGAGCACGACCTGTCCGTCGCGGCCCGGGGTCAGGAGCTTGAGCAGGTTGACGATGTTCGTCCCGACGAGCTGCGACGTGTGCTTGGGCATGCGGCTCGTGAGGTCCGTGTACCCGAGGATCACGACGCCGTTCTCGGTGACGACGCGCTCCCCGGCACCGTGAGCTCGCAGTTGCCGCCGCCCGAGGCCGCGAGGTCCACGATCACGCTGCCGGGCCGCATCGCGGCGACCATCTCGGCGCTGATGGTGCGCGGTGCGCGCCCTCTCACCAGGGCTGTCGTGACGACGATGTCGGCGCGCGCCGTCTCGGCCGCGTACATCTCCGCCGTCAGGCGCTCCTGCTCGGCGGTCAGCTCGCTCGCGTAGCCGTCGGTGCTGACCTCCTGGCGCGCGCCCTCGGCCTGCACGAACTCGGCGCCCAGCGACTCGATCTGCTCGCCGACCTCGGGCCGCACGTCGAACGCCCGCACCTGCGCACCGAGGCTCGCGGCCGTGCCGATCGCCGCGAGACCCGCGACGCCCGCGCCGATGACGAACACGGTGGCGGGCGCGGTCTTGCCGCCGCGGTGACCTGGCCGGCGAACATGCCGCCGTACTCCTCGGCCGACTCGATCACCGCGCGATAGCCCGCGACGTTCGACATCGCGCTGAGCACGTCGAGCGACTGGGCGCGCGAGATGCGCGGGACGGCGTCGAGCGCGAGAGCCGTGACGCCGCGGGCGGCGAGCTCGCGCACCAGGCCGGGGCTCGATCCGGGCGCCAGCATCGCCACGAGCGTGGCCCTGGGCGCGAGGGCAGAGACCTGCTCGGCCGACGGGCTGTTGACCGCCGTCACGACGTCCGCGCCCCAGGCCTGTGCCGCGTCGCCCAGGATCGCGCCGCCTCCACGTACGCCTCGTCGGGGTAGCTCGCGCGCTCACCGGCGCCGCGCTCGACCACGACCTCGTACCCCAGCCCCACGAGCTGGGCCACGGTCCGGGCGTCGCGGCGACGAGCCGCTCGCCGGGGCGGGTCTCTGGGCACGCCGATGCGCATGCTGACCTCCTTGCTCGGATGCTTGCACGCTATCGGTCGGGCAGGAGCATCACCGCAAGGCACGCATCGTGGACGAAAGGAGTCCACGTGGGCGTCGTCCGGGCCGCGAGATGGGCCTCCTGGTTCGAGAGGGTGTCCACGCCGGGACGCAACCACCCTCTCGAACGGGACCACCCATCTCACCCGCGTCCCCGGTGGCTCTCCCGCCCGACGGCGCCCATTCACCTGGTGCGGCGGCTCGCCCCTCGCTAGGGTCGCGACATGAGTTCTTCCGGACCTCCCGACGCGCGCGGCCGACTCGTCGAAGACCCTTCGATCATCGGGTGACGGCATCCGGTACCGTCCTGGCCTACCGGGGCGGGCGACTGGTCGCGACGATCTCGGGCGCCCGGGCCGAACGGCTGATCTCCGCGCTCGAGACGGCTGACGCTGACCGGACGCAGCAGCTCCTGGCGCGCGCGACCGGAAACTACCGCCGGGGCAACGAGCGGCGGTGACGTGGGCGCCGGAGACGGCCCCGCCTGCCCGTGACATACGCCACATCTCGCCCGTACGGGGTGACGACCCCGGACGCAACGACGAGGCCGCCTCCCGTGTGGGAGACGGCCTTCGTGTCGGGTGGAGCTGAGGGATTCGAACCCTGACCCCTGCATGCCATGCAGGTGCGCTACCAGCTGCGCCACAGCCCCAAGAACCATTGCTGGTCCCGAACTTCCTTGAGGTTTTCCCCTTGGAAGCATCGCTAGTTTATGCGGAAGTCGGCTGGAAAATCCAATCGGGTCCCGAGCTCCACTCGTCGAGCGAGAAGTCCGCCCCGACGTTGTGCGCGACGAGCCTCCACGAGGGTGCGCGTTCACGCCGGAGCGCTGCAGCTGGGACCAGTGGACGTTGTTCAGCCCGGAGATCCCCGCCAGCTCGTCGGGTCCAGCCCGAGCAGAGCCGTGATTGCCAAGGTGATCGCCGCACCGTGAGAGACGACGACGAGCGTGTCCTTCTCCCCAGCCCGTCGACGTGCTCGACGATCGCCTCGACCATGCGTGCCGCGACGTCGGCCCGCGACTCGGCGCCCGCACGAGCGGGTTCCTCACCGCGGCGCCACGCCGCGTACTCGTCGGGCCAGCGCTCCGTGAGCTCCTCGCCCGTCAACCCTCCCACTCGCCGAACCCGCGCTCGCGCAGGCGCTCGTCGAACGAGATGGGCACGCCCGTCGCCTTCCCGTAGTACCTGGCGGTCTCCGCCGCGCGCGTCAGGTCCGACGCGACCACGAGCGTCGGCGAGTGCGCGGCCGCGAGCGACCGTGCCCCTGCTCGGCCTGCCAGTGACCGACGGCATCCAGAGGGATGTCGACCTGCCCCTGGAGCCGCATCGCCGCGTTGTACTCGGTGCGCCCGTGGCGCAGGAAGACGACGGTGCGCGCGCTCACGCCTGCGAGTCCTCCGCGAGGTGGATGGCGCCGTCGTTCACGGTGCCCTCGTCGACGACGTCCCCGGTGACAGAACCATCGCCACCTCGCGCGTCCTCGGGCAGCTCGATGAGCGGGCAGTCCTTCCAGAGGCGCTCGAGCGCGTAGTAGACCCGGTCCTCGGCATGCTGGACATGCACGACGATGTCGCCGAAGTCCAGCAGGACCCAGCGGGCCTCGGCCTTGCCCTCACGGCGGATGGGCTTGACCCCGACCTTGTGCAGCTCCTCCTCGACGGCGTCCACGATCGCGGACACCTGCCGTTCGCTCGTCCCCGAGGCGATGAGGAAGACGTCCGTGAGCACGAGCTGCTCACTGACATCCAGGGCGATGATCTCCTCGGCCTTGCGGTCCGAGGCGGCGCGAGCCGCGATCACCGCAAGCTCGACAGCGCGTTCCGTTGCAGTCACGACTCTCCGTATGTTTGTTCCGAGGCCTGTCAGGACGACAGGCCGACGTCTTGGTGTGTGGTGCTCGAGGCGACCGCGGCCCGGGCAGTGCCCGCAGCGTCCGCCGTGGCACCGTTGCCGAGGAGCAGCTGCCAGATCAGCAGGCCGAGCACGAAGGCCACGGCGATGAGGATCAGGTAGTGCAACCAGGTGTAGGCATGCCCGGGGGCGCTCCTCGTCGTCGTCCAGCTCATCGTCCGCAGCGCCGCGGCCGACAGGGTTGGGCCGTGATCCGGCCGCTGAGGGGAACGGTGAATGGTCCTGCGGCCCTGTGGTGGACGCGCCCGACGACGGGCCGAACGGTGACGCGGGGGCCTGTGCGGGTCCGGCGTTCGCCGGCGCCCGGACGTCACGGTCTCCCACGGGAGAGACGGGCTCGCTGCTCCCGGACCGGTGACGGGGCCGCCGGAGCGGTCGCCGGTGCCGTCGGGGCGACGGCCTGCTGCCAGGGCAGCGGAGCCGGGGCGGGAGCGGGGTTGCCGCCGCTCGAGGTGTCTCCGACGGCTGGATCCGTGAGGACACGGACTCGCGCGCCGGCGTTGCCCGCTGCGCGGGCGGGAACGGCGAGGGCACCGGCGCGGGCACCGGGCTGGGGAAGGATCGGCCTGCGGGCCGGGGCCTGCTGCGGGACCGGGACCGGAGCCTGCTGCGCGGCCGGCGTGCGCTGAGGCGTCGCCGCGCCGAACGGCGAGGGGACGTCGACGGGGCACGCATGCTCTGCCGGACGGGGGTCAGTCCGGCAGGAGGTGACTGCGGCGGACGGATCGCCACCCGCTCCACGGTCTCCTGGATCGGGGTGAGCCGCCCGTCTCGTCGACCCTCGCATGCCGCCCGTCATCGAGGGCGGACGCACGACCGGGGCCTGGCTGGGGTACGCGTCGGCCGCCGTCGGGCTGGAGTCGTCGCGCAGCGAACGACGCGAGGGCGGCGGTGCGGCCGGGGCGGGGCGGGGCGGCGGGGAGTACCCACCTGCCGGAGCGGGCGGTGCTGCCGCGGCAGCGACCTGCTCGGCCGCTGCGGCCTCGCGCTCGCGGATCTCCCGGCGCGTCAAGGGGCGGACGGGCTGCATGTTGCTCCCGTGCTGATCACTCATGATGCTGACCTCTATACAGACCGTGCTTCGCGATGTACTGGACGACGCCGTCCGGCACCAGATACCAGACCGGCTGGCGGCCTCCGCCCGGCGTCGACAGTCGGTCGAGGAGATGGCGAGCGCGGGATCTCCACCGTGGAGACGACACCCGGCGGCAGTCCTTCGACGCTGAGCTGGTGACCCGGACGGAGACCGCCACGAAGTGTGCCATCTTCCAGAGGTCGTCGGCATCCTTCCAGGTCAGCATCTGCTCGATCGCGTCCGCACCGGAGATGAAGAAGAGGTCCACGTCGGGGCGCTCGTCGCGCAGGTCGCGCAGCGTGTCGACTGTGTACGTGAGGCCGGGACGGTCGACGTCGACCCTGCTGACCGTGAACCGCGGGTTCGAGGCCGTCGCGATCACCGTCATGAGGTACCGGTGCTCCGAAGCAGTCACCTTCTGGTGCTGCTTGAAGCTGGGCTTGCCGGTGGGGACGAAGATGACCTCGTCGAGGTCGAAGCGGGCCGCGGCCTCGCTCGCCGCGACGAGGTGGCCGTGGTGGATGGGGTCGAACGTACCGCCCATCACCCCGAGCCGAGGCCTGCTCGCCGTCATCGTCGAAGGATCCACCAGGGGCCGGGTCAGTGGCGGGTACCGACGCTACGGAAGGCGTAGGTCACGAGGAGGAGGCCGACGAGCACGCCGAACGCGACGACGCCGAACCCGATGGGCGGGATCGGAAGGTGGTTGACGGCTTCGGTGTTCTCCTGGGCAACCTGTGCGGCAGCAGCGAGCACGATGTCCTCCTACTAGTACTTGAGCGTGACGCGTGGATCAGCGGGTGATCGACGCTGAGCGCTGATCGTCGTCCAGTCTCACGGTCGCGCTGGACGCCGGGCAGCATGTGATCAGGGACGCACGTGGCCGTCGCCGTGCACGACCCACTTGGTGGTAGTGAGCTCGGCGAGCCCCATGGGCCCGCGCGCATGCAGCTTCTGCGTCGAGATGCCGATCTCTGCGCCGAGCCCGAACTGGGCGCCGTCGGTGAAGCGGGTCGAGGCGTTGACCATGATCGCCGCCGAGTCCAGCTCGGCGACGAAACGCTCCGAGGAGGCCAGGTCGCGGGTCACGATCGCCTCGGTGTGCCCCGACGTCCAGGTGCGGATGTGCTCGATCGCGCCGTGGAGGTCCGCGACCACGCGCACGGCGATCTCGAGCGCGAGGTACTCCCGCGCCCAGTCCTCGTCGGTCGCAGCCAGGATCTCGATCCCTCCGGTGCGAGCTCGGCGGTCCGGGCGTCGCCGTGCAGCACCACGCCGCCTGGTCCAGGGCCGCCAGCGCCGAGGGCAGGAACTCCGGAGCCGCGTCGGCGTGCACCAGCAGCGTCTCGGCCGCGTTGCACACCCGACGCGCTGCGTCTTGGAGTTGAGCAGGATCGCCAGGGCGCTTGCCTGGTCCGCGGAGGCGTCCACGTACACGTGGCAGTTGCCGACGCCCGTCTCGATCACCGGGACGGTGGACTCGCGGACGACGGTCTGGATGAGATCCGCTCCCCGCGCGGGACCAGCACGTCGACGAGCCCGCGCGCGTGCATGAGCGCGACGGCGCCGGGGCGCCCGTGACGGTCGATCGACTGGACGAGGTCCGCGGGCAGCCCTGGGCCGCGAGGGCGCGTCCGAGGACGTCGACGATCACCTCGTTCGAGCGCGCGGCGGCCGAGCCGCCGCGCAGGATCACGGCGTTGCCGCTCTTGAGGGCGAGCCCGCGGCGTCCACGGTCACATTGGGCCGAGCCTCGTAGATCATGCCGACGACCCCCATGGGGACGCGGACCTGGCGCAGCCGCAGGCCGTTCGGCAGCGTCGAGCCGCGCACGACCTCCCGACGGGGTCCGGCAGCGCCGCGAGGTCGCGCAACGCGTCCGCGATCGCGGCGACACGCTCCGGCGTCAGGGCGAGGCGGTCCAGGAGCCCGGCGGACGTGCCGTTCTCGCGACCGCGCTCGAGGTCGCTCGCGTTGGCGGTGACGATCTCCTCCGTCGCCTCGACCAGGGCGTCGGCCAGCGCGAGGAGAGCAGCGTCCTTGGTGGCCCGGGTGGCGGTCGCCAGGGCGCGCGAGGCGGTCTTGGCGCGCCGTGCGATCTCCTCGACGGCCTCCGCCACGGTGGCCGTGGGTACCTCGCCCGGTGCCTGCGGGGCACCCGGGCGGAGATCGCGGTCTTGTCGAGGTCCGAGTCGGGGATCAGGGCGGTCATGCGACGAGCCTACGACGCACGGGCGGCACCTGTCTGCGGTGTCCGGGGAGCGAGGCGCTCATCCGCCCAGCAGCTCCATCTGGGGTGCCGCTGCCCACGGACCTCGCCGCGCGGCCACAGCGCCCCGATCGCCTCGACCTCGTCCGCCCTCAGGTGTATCTCTGCCGCGGCGACGTTCTGCTCCAGGTAGGCCCGGCGCTTGGTCCCGGGATCGGGACGACGTGCTCGCCCTGGGCCAGGATCCAGGCGAGGGCGAGCTGCGCCGTCGTGACCCCGCGTCCCGCGGCGACCGCTTCCAGCCGGGCGACCAGGGCCCTGTTGTGCGCGAAGTCCTCGCCGCGGTAGCGGGCGTGGGAGCGGCGGACGTCGTCGGCAGCGAAGCCGTCCGCGGCGTCGACCGTGCCCGTGAGGATGCCCCGCCCGAGCGGGGAGAACGGGACGAAGCCGATGCCGAGCTCGGCGAGGGCGGGGAGCACCTCGTCCTCGGGATCGCGCGTCCAGAGCGAGTACTCGCTCTGGACGGCGGTCACGGGTGCACGGCGTGCGCTCGACGGACCGTGTCCGCAGAGGCCTCCGAGAGCCCCACGTGAAGTACCTTTCCCGCCGCGACGAGCTCCGCGAGCGCCCCGACGGTGTCCTCGACCGGGACCTGGGGTCCACGCGGTGCAGGTAGTAGAGGTCGAGCCGGTCGGTGCCGAGGCGGGCCAGGCTCGCGTCGATGGCCCGGCGCACGTACTCGGGCGGCCGTCGACCGGTCGCCCGTCCGGGTGACCGCCCGCGGGGCAGGCCGAGCTTGGAGGCGATCACCACGTGGTCCCGGTGCGGCCCGAGGACGCGACCGAGCAGCTCCTCGTTGCGACCGTGCCCGTAGACGTCGGCGGTGTCGAAGAGGGTGACGCCGGCCTCGAGGGCGGCGTGCAGGGTGTCGGTGGCCTCTCGCTCGTCGGCGGGGCCGTACGCGTCGGTCACGGACATGCCACCGAAGCCGACCGCGGAGACGGTGAGCGGGCGGCGGGCGCGGCGCCGCCGAGGGTGCGGGAGGGAAGGCTCATACCTCGCACCCGATCACCTCGGAGCGCGCCGGGCAACCCTTGGCCGGGTCCTCTCACATGGCGAGAAGGTCGGGCGCCCGCGTCACGCGGGCTGGAGCGCCGCTTCTGGCGCCCTGCTCAGGACGCCTTGCGCCTGCGTCCGACGAGGACCAGGTCGTCGCGGTGGACGACCTCGCGGTCGTACCCTCGCCCAGCTTGTCGCGCAGCTCGTGGGTCGAGCGACCGAGGAGGCCCGGAGGTCGCCCGAGTCGAAGGCCACGAGGCCGCGCGCGATCACACGCCCGTCCGGGGCGACCAGCTCGACCGGGTCGCCCGCGTCGAAGTCCCCGGTGACACCGACCACGCCGGCCGGCAGCAGCGAGGCCCGACCTCCCAGGACCGCGGTCACAGCGCCCTCGTCCAGCTCGAGGCGCCCGCGCGTGTGCGCCGCGTGCGCGAGCCACAGACGCCGGCGCGTGGTGCGCTTTCCGGTCACGGCGAACCACGTCCCGACCTCCCGGCCCGCCAGGGCCCTTCGGCGTGCGCCGCCTTGGTCAGCACGACCGGGATCCCGGAGCCCGTCGCGATGCGCACGGACTCGAGCTTGGTGAGCATGCCACCGGTCCCGACCGCGCTGCCACGGCCCGTGACCTCGATGCCCTCGAGGTCGAGCGGCGAGCGTACCTCCCGGATGCGCTGAGCGCCGGGGCGCCCGGAGGGCCGTCGTAGAGCCCGTCGACGTCGGTCAGCAGCACCATCACGTCCGCGCGGACCAGGTGGGACACCAGGGCGGCGAGGCGGTCGTTGTCGCCGAAGCGGATCTCGTCGGTCGCGACCGCGTCGTTCTCGTTGACCACAGGCACGATCCCGAGGTCCAGGAGCCGCTCGAGCGACCGCTGCGCGTTGCGGTAGTGCCCGCGGCGGATCGTGTCCTCGGCGGTGAGCAGCACCTGGCCCACGCGGATGCCGAACTCGGCGAAGGCCTGCGCGTACCGGGCCACCAGGAGACCCTGCCCCACCGACGCCGCGGCCTGCGCCGTGGCCAGGTCGCGTGGTCGCGAGCTCAGCCCGAGCGGGCCGATCCCCGCGGCGATCGCCCCGACGTCACGAGCACGACCTGCCCGCCGGCGGCGTGCCGGGCGGCGATGACGTCGACGAGTGCCTGGAGTGCCGTGACGTCGAGGTGACCGTCCGGTCCTGTGAGCGAGGAGGAGCCGATCTTGACGACGACCCGGTGGGCCGTGGCGACCTGGGAGCGTGCGGAGAGCGCATTCACGGGGCCATCATCCCGCGCCCGCGCCGGGCGCGGGTTCATTTCACCGTGTGACACCCCGCGATGAGACGGCTCCGGCTGCGGGGCCGCCTGCCCGACGACGTCGCTCCTCCCCGGCCACCTCGGCCGGGACGGGAGTCGCCACCTTCCGGAACGCCGCAGGGCGGGCACGACCCGAGGCCGTGCCCGCCCTGCGGGCGGCGGTGCGAAGCAGACGTCAGTCCTGCTCGGGGTCCGTCCAGTGGCCGGACTCACGCTCGGTCCACAGCTCGGCACGCGCCTCTGCCTTGGCGTCCATGCGATCGGTGTACTCGCGACGCTTGTCGGTGCGCGTCGGGCGCGAGTGGTCGTCGAGCCGCAGGTCCGTACCGCGCGGACCGCCGAGGAGCTCGGAGCCCGTGATGAGCGTGGGCTCCCAGTCGAAGATCACGGCGTTCTTCTCGGAGCCGATGCGCACCTCATCTCCGGCGATCGCGCCGCCTTGAAGAGCTTTCCTCGACGCCGACGCGGGCAAGGCGATCGGCGAGGTAGCCCACGGCCTCGTCGTTCGAGAAGTCCGTCTGACGAACCCACCGCTCGGGCTTGGCGCCGCGCACCTCGAAGTAGAACGTGCCGTCCCCGGCGTTCTTGCGGGCGACGGTGAAGCCGGCGTCGTCCACGGCCTTGGGCGCAGGATCGTGCGCGTGGGCGCGGCGACCGGGGCATCGCGGCGCGCCTTCTCCACGAGCTCGCCGAGCGCGAAGGTCAGCTGGCGAAGTCCCTCGTGGCTCGCGGCGGAGATCTCGAAGACCTTCAGTCCGCGCGCCTCGAGCTCGGGGCGCACCAGGTCGGCGAGCTCGCGAGCCTCGGGGACGTCGATCTTGTTCAGGACGACGAGGCGGGGCGTTCGTTCAGCGGAACTCCACCCACGATGCCCGACCCGTCCAGGTCGCCCGAGTACGCCGCCAGCTCGGCCTCGATGGCCTCGAGGTCGGAGAGGGTCGCGTCCCGGCTCGAGCGTCGCGCAGTCGAGCACGTGCACGATCACGGACGTGCGCTCGATGTGGCGCAGGAACTCGAGCCCCAGGCCCTTGCCCTCGCTCGCCCCGGGATGAGTCCGGGCACGTCGGCCACGGTGTAGCGCACGTCGCCCGCCTGGACCACGCCGAGGTTCGGCACGAGCGTGGTGAACGGGTAGTCGGCGATCTTGGGACGCGCCGCCGAGACGGCGGCCACGAGCGAGGACTTGCCGGCGCTCGGGAAGCCGACGAGCGCGACGTCGGCGATCGACTTGACCTCGAGGACGAAGTCGATCTCGTCGCCCGGCTCGCCCAGGAGCGCGAAGCCCGGGGCCTTGCGACGCGGGGAGGCGAGGTGGTTGTTGCCGAGGCCGCCGCGGCCGCCGGCGGCTGCGACGTACTCCGCCCGTCGCCGATCAGGTCGGCGAGGACGTTCCCTTGAGGTCCTTGACCACGGTGCCGTCGGGCACGCGCAGGATGAGGTCGCCGCCGTTGGAACCTGCACGGTAGTCGCCCATGCCCTGGGTCCCGGAGGTCGCGTGGCGGTGCGGCGAGCGATGGAACTCGAGGAGCGTCGTGGTCTGCGGGTCGACGACGATCCGCACGCTCCCTCCGTCTCCGCCGTTGCCGCCGTCGGGCCCGGCGAGGGGCTTGAACTTCTCCCGGCGGATGGAGGCGCACCCGTTGCCGCCGTCACCGCCGGAGGCGTGCAGGACGACGCGGTCGACGAACGTGGCCATGGGAATGGGTCCTCTCAAGCGGGAAGAACACCAGGAGGGGCGCACCGCGTCGGTGCGCCCTCCTGTCAAAGCGTGCTGCAGCGTGGATCAGGCCTCGGCGGAGACGATGTCGACGACCTTGCGCCCGCGGCGCGTACCGAACTGGACCGCACCGGCGGTCAGGGCGAACAGGGTGTCGTCGCCACCGCGACCGACGTTGTTGCCCGGGTGGAAGTGGGTGCCGCGCTGGCGGACGATGATCTCGCCGGCGCTGACGACCTGGCCACCGAAGCGCTTCACGCCGAGGCGCTGGGCGTTGGAGTCACGACCGTTGCGCGAGGAGCTCGCGCCCTTCTTGTGTGCCATGTCGAACCTGCTTTCGTGCTGGAAGAAGAGGGTGGGATCACCTACGGCGGCTCTCACGAGCCACCGAGGGAAGTCACTTGATGCCGGTGACCTTGAGGCGGGTCAGCTGCTGACGGTGACCCTGGCGCTTGCGGTAGCCGGTCTTGTTCTTGTACTTGAGGATCGTGATCTTCGGGCCCTTTTCGTCCCGGACGACCTCAGCAGTGACCTTGACCTTCGCGAGCGCCGCAGCGTCGTGGGTCACCTTCTCCCCGTCCACCAGCAGGATCGCAGGAAGCTCGACGGACTGCCCGGCACCAGCCGACAGACGGTCGACGACGACGATATCGCCGACGGACACCTTTTCCTGGCGGCCACCGGCCTTGACGATCGCGTACACCACGTTGTTGCTCATCTCTTCTAGTCTTGGCGTGCTCGCCATGTCTGGTCGTCTTGGCAGGACTCAACACACCGTGGCGTGCGAGTGCGACCTGTCCATGGGCACACGGGACCAGTGCGCACCGAGCGCACCGACGTTCAAGATTACGGAATCCTGGGCGCAGGGTCAAATGTCGAGCCCCGCGGCCGCGGGTCACGTCGGCGCGCCGACGGACGCCGGTCGCGGCGCCCGTCGCGGCGCCCGTCGCGGCGCCCGTCGCGGCGCCCGTCGCGGCGCCCGTCGCGGCGCCCGTTCAGTCGAGGACGAACGTGACCTCGAGCGCCACCTGCCAGGTGACGATCTTTCCGTCCCTGACCTCGACCTTCTGCTCCTTGACCCACGCACCGGTGAGGTTGCGGAGCGTCTCGCTCGCGCGCTCGATCCCGACCTTCACGGCGTCGTCGAAGCTGACCTCCGAGCGCGCACTGATCTGGGTGATGCGAGCCACCGAACCGCTCATGGCGTCCTCCGTCGTCAGGGTGGGAGCCCCGTCGCACCCACGCACCCTTCCACGATCCTCCCGTGGGCACGTCTACGCCAGTTCGCCGAGCGAGGCGGTCGCCTCAGCGAGGCCCCGTCCGACGCCGCCCCGTCCACGAGGTCCGTCGACGCAGCCCCTCTCGTCGACCAGGCCTCCTGAGCGCCCGCCCGAACGTCGAAGGACCCCGGCCGAGGCCGGGTCCTTCGGTGAGCTGTGAGCGGACGCGTCAGGAGGTCGCCTGGCCGTTCGGCTCGGCGGCCTTCGCCTGCTCGATCTGGGCACGGACGTCGTCCATGTCGAGCCCCTTGACGGCCTCGACGACCTGCTCGAGCGCAGGCGCGGGGAGCGCGCCGGGCTGCGAGAAGACGAGCACACCCTCGCGGAACGCCATGAGCGTCGGGATCGAGGTGATGTTCGCCGCGGCGGCCAGACCCTGCTCGGCCTCGGTGTCGATCTTGCCGTGCACCACGTCGGGGTGGGTCTCCGAGGAGGCCTCGAACACCGGGGCGAACTGACGGCACGGTCCGCACCACGACGCCCAGAAGTCCACCAGGACGATGTCGTTGTCCTTGATGGTCTGCTCGAACGTGGTGCCGGTGAGTTCCTGGGTTGCCATGAAGGTCCTTCCTGAGGGTTCACCAGGTGCAGCAACTCCGCGGTGCGCGGTATTCCCGCCGCGCCGCGGGATGCAGGACCCCGCCTGCCCGGTAGTGACGGAGGTCACCCTAGGCTGTGCGGGTGGAACGCCTCAGGCCGCGCACGATCGCGGGATACGCCATCGGATCGGTCGGCACGGGTGGTTTCGGCACCCTTCCCGGCCTGATGCTCCTCTTCTACCTGACGGACGCCCTCGCCGTCCCCGCGGCGATCGCCGCCTGGTCGTCACGGGCGCCAAGGTCTGGGACGTCGTGATCGACCCGGTCATCGGGTACGGCAGCGACCGGGACCTGGTCCGGACCGGGTCCAGGCGGCGGTTCATGACGATGGGCGCGATCGCGATCCCCGTGTTCTTCGCGCTGACGTTCGCGGTCCCCGCCGGAGCGTCCACGACGGCCGCCGCGATATGGGTCCTCGTGGCGTTCCTCCTCGCCGCGACGGCCTTCTCGTTGTTCCAGGTCCCGTACATCGCCCTGCCGGCGGAGATCGCCCCACCTACGACGAGCGCACGCGCCTCATCAGCTGGCGTGTCGCGACGCTCGCGTTCGCGATCCTGCTCTTCGGGGCCGGCGGTCCCGTGCTGCGCGGGAGACCAGCTCGCTGTCCGGGTACCTCCTCCTGGGCGTCGTCGCGGGCCTGGTCATCGGGGTGGGCATGTTCGTCGCGTCGCGCGTCGCCCCGCGAGGATCTCGCGCACCAGCCGGTCCGACGGCGCATCCCTCCACGGGCGCACAGCCGACGGCGCCCGCTGCGGGCTCGGCGCTCGGCGCCCTCCGCGCGGCTGTCGCCGAGGCCGCGGCGGTCCTGCGACGCAGCCAGCCCTTCCGGGTCCTGCTGACCGCGTTCTTCCTCCAGGCGCTCGCGACCGGCCTCATGCTCGCGGCGGCGAACTACGTCGCGACCTATGTCCTGGAGTCGACGCTCGCGGTCAGCCTGCTGTTCGCCGCGCTGATCGCACCCGCGCTGCTGGTCATGCCGGTATGGAACCGGCTCGCTCGCCGCGTCGGCAAGGAACGCAGCTTCGTGCTCGCGTCCGCGCTCTTCGCGCTCGCGACTCTCTGCATGGTGCCCTCGCGTGGGCGCCGGGCGCGTGGGTCTACCTGCCGACGGGCCTCGCGGGGATCGGCTATGCGGGCATGCAGGCGCTCCCGCTCGCGATGCTGCCCGACGTGATCGCGCACGACGCCCGCATCACGCCGGGCGCCCGCGACCGCGGCGGCGCGTTCAGCGGGATGTGGACCGCGGGCGAGACCACCGGCATGGCGTTCGGCGCCGGACTGCTCAGCCTGGTGCAGTGGGGCACGGGCTACGCGTCGTCGTCCGCCGGGGTCACGGTGGAGCAGGGGCGGCCGCGATCGACGGCATCGCGCTCTCGTTCTCGCTGGTCCCGGCGTTGCTTGTCGCACTCAGCCTGGTCGCCCTCGTACGCTATCGACTGCGCAGGGGCGACATCGACGTGCCCACCGAGGAGTCCGCCGCGCATGAGCGCCCATGACACCAGCCACCTGCCCCAGCCCCCGTCCTGCGGACCGAGGGGATCCTCGAGCGCCTCGCGGACCTGCGGGCGGCCGACGCCCCGACCCACGGCGGTCGCGTCCTGTCCTACGTCTACGACCCAGGACTCGCCGAGCTCGACTCCCTCGCGGCGGACGCGATCCGTGCGGTGCAGCCGCTCAACGCCCTGGACCCCACGACCTTCTCGTCGGTCGCCGTCATGGAACGAGAGCTGGTCGCCTTTGCGCGGAACATGCTCCACGGCACCGGGGCCCAGGACGCGTCCGGCGTCGTCGGGACCGTGACCTCGGGCGGGACCGAGAGCTGCCTCCTCGCGGTGAAGTCGGCGCGCGACGCGTACCTCGCGGCGCAGCCCGCGCAGGCCGACGGCTCGCCGCGCACGCTCGCGACGCTCGGCTTCGCGCTGCGCGTCGTCGCGCCCACGACCGTGCACGCCGCGTTCCACAAGGCCGCGGCCTACCTGGGCCTCGAGCTCGTGCTCGTCCCGGTCGACCCGGACTCCTGCCGCGCGGTCCCGGCCGCACTGGCCGAGGCGGTCGGCGACGGGCACGACGTCGCGCTCGTCGTCGTCTCCGCGCCGTCCTACCCGCACGGGGTCGTGGACCCCGTCGAGGAGATCGCGGCGGCCGCGAGCGCCGTGGGGTCCCGGTCCACGTGGACGCGTGCGTGGGCGGGTGGGTCCTGCCCTTCTGGCCCGACGGCGCCGCGCAGGTCCCGCTCTTCGACTTCCGCGTCGCGGGGTCACCTCGATCTCGGCCGACGTCCACAAGTACGGCTACGCCCCCAAGGGCACCTCGGTGCTGCTGACGCGCGACCGCGACCGCCAGCGTCACCAGCTGTTCGCGACGACCCGCTGGCCGGGCTACCCGGTCGTGAACTCCACGATCATGGGCTCCAAGTCGGCGGGGCCGCTCGCCGCGGCCTGGGCCGTGACCCAGGCGCTCGGGGTGCCCGGCTACCAGGCCGTGACCGCGCGCTGCGCGGTGGCCACGAGAGCGCTGCGCGAAGTGCTCGGTTCGATCGAGGGGCTGCGGATCGTCGGGGACCCTGTGGGGCCGCTCGTGGCGGTCGCGGCGGACGAGTCGTCGCCCGCCGATCGCCAGGTCGACCCGCACGTGTGGTCGGACGCGGTGCGGACGAGCGGGTACGTCCTCCAGCCCCAGCCGGCGTTCACCCAGCCCGACGGCTCGCGCCTTCCGCACACGACCCACTTCACGGTGACCCCGTGACGGCGGGCGTCGTCGACGAGCTGGGGCCGCGCTCGTCGCGGCCGCGGCCGTGGTGCGGGCGTGCCCGTCCCGACCCCAGCAGGTGCTGGCAGGGCTGCTCGCGACGCTCGCCCGGGCGCCGAGCCCGCCGAGGCGATCGCCGCGCTCGGTTCGCTCGACTCGGCGACGGCCTGGGTGCTGGTGCAGGACGTGGCGCTGGGAAGCGCGGACCCCGGGCGACGGCGCCCGGAGCCCGGACCGGTCCCATGGCACCGCTGTTGGCTCTGGTCGAGGCCTTGCCGTCCGGGGTGAGCGAGCGGCTGCTCGTCGAGCTCATCGCACGCCTGGCCGAGCCTGTCGGACGCTGAGCCGGTCCGGCGGGCGGGGCAACACTGACGGCCCGGACGTCACCGCCCCGCCCACGGGCGCCAACGCACGCCCGCGTCGTGGATGGTAGAACAGTCGGGTGACGGACACCGCGGACTTCCCGCCCGACGACTACTCCCGTGAGCTCCCCGGCGGCCGGGTGGCTGAGCGCCGAGGAGATCGCGGCCGCACGGTCGCACCTTCCCTCGTCTACGTCGATGCGATCCCTGTCCGGGTCGACGACTCGGGCGACGTCGTCGCGGTCGGGCTGCTGCTGCGCGTGACCCCGGAGGGCCAGATGACCCGGGCGCTCGTCTCGGGCCGGGTCATGTACCACGAGCGGATCCGGGACGCCCTGCTGCGTCACATCGAGAAGGACCTGGGGCCCGTGGCGCTCCCCACATCCCTGCCTCCCCGCAGCCGTTCACGGTGGCCGAGTACCTGCCCACGCCCGGCATCACGGGCTACCACGATCCCCGGCAGCACGCGGTGTCCCTCGCGTACGTCGTCCCCGTCTCGGGCGACTGCCAGCCCCAGCAGCAGGCCCTCGAGCTGGCCTGGCTCACCCTGAGCAGGCGTGCAGCGACCAGGTGCAGCTCGAGATGCACGGCGGCCAAGGCACGCTCCTGCGCCAGGCCATGGCGTTCGTGGGTCGCCTCTCGTGACCTCGGCTCCCTGACCGCGCGGTCGACCACCGGCGGCGCGGCCTCACGGCCGCCCGGTGCTGGCACGGTGTCGTCGCGACGATGACGCTCACGGGCGTGGTCTGGGAGCTGTTCGCGACCCTGGGACGCGGTCCGGCCGACGGCGACTCGACGGCGGTGCTGGTGGTGCACTTCTTCAGCTACTTCACGATCCTGTCGAACGTCCTGGTCGGCATCACGAGCACCCTGCTGCTCGTGGACCCGCTGCGGGACGGGCGCGTGTTCCGGGTCGCCCGGCTCGACGCCCTGCTGTGCATCGCCGTGACGGGCATCGTCTACAACACGGTGCTCGCGGGGCTCCAGGAGCTGAGCGTCGCGGGTTCTTCACGAACCTCTTCATGCACCAGGCCGCCCGCTGCTCGCCGTGGTCGCCTGGCTCGTCGTCGGGCCCCGGCCGCGCATCGACACGGCCACGATCTGGTGGTCCGTGGTGGCGCCGATCACGTGGATCGTCTACATCTTCGTCCAGGGCGCGTCGACGCACTGGTATCCGTACCCGTTCATGGACGTGAACGGCCTGGGCTACCCGCAGGCGCTGCTCAACACCGGGATCGTCGCGGTCGTCTTCCTGCTGCTCGCGACGCTGCTCGGCTGGATCGACCGCCGGATGAAGCCCGCCCCGTCAGCGGCTGACACCCAGGACGCCTCGCGCGCCCTGCCGAGGCCCTCCTCTCCCGGCGGTAGCGTGTCGCCATGTCGAAGACGTCGAAGAAGAAGTCGAAGAAGGACAAGGGCCCGTCCTTGCCCCGTGAGGTCTACGAGGCCGAGCTGTTCCGGCTCCAGGCAGAGCTCGTCAAGCTCCAGCAGTGGACGCAGGCCACCGGCGCTCGGGTCGTGGTGATCTTCGAGGGCCGCGACGCGGCCGGCAAGGGCGGCACGATCAAGCGGATCACGCAGTACCTGAGCCCTCGCGTCGCCCGCATCGCGGCGCTGCCGACGCCCACCGAGCGCGAGCGCTCCGAGTGGTACTACCAGCGCTACATCGCCCACCTGCGGCGGCGGGCGAGATCGTGCTGTTCGACCGCTCCTGGTACAACAGGGCGGGCGTCGAGAAGGTCATGGGCTTCTGCACCCGCAGGAGTATCAGCGCTTCATGCGCCAGACCCCGGTCTTCGAGCAGATGCTCATCGACGACGGGATCCTGCTGCGCAAGTACTGGTTCTCGGTCTCGGACGCCGAACAGCTCAAGCGGTTCCGCTCACGCCTGTCCGACCCGGTGCGCCAGTGGAAGCTGAGCCCCATGGACCTCGAGTCGATCCACCGCTGGGAGGACTACTCGCGCGCCAAGGACGAGATGATGGTGCACACCGACGTCCCCGAGAGCCCCTGGTTCGTGGTCGAGTCGGACTCCAAGAAGAACGCCCGGCTCAACATGATCGCCCACCTGCTCTCGACCCTCCCGTACGTCGAGGTCCCGCACGACACGGTCGTGCTGCCCGACCGGCCCCAGGCGTCGAGCAGCTACGTGCGCCCGCCGCGCGAGCTGTCGACCTACGTCCCGGACCACGTGGCCCAGCTCCTGGGAGACCCGAGGGCGGCTTCTGAGGAGATCAGGGCCCGCGAGTCCGTCCTAGAGCTCGAGCGTCGGCCAGTCCGCGAAGTCCTCGCGCATCCTGCGGTCGTGCGTCGCGACGACCACGGCCGCGGGCGTGACACGAAGGGCCTGGGTCAGCTCGTCGACCAGGTCGATCGAGAGGTGGTTCGTCGGCTCGTCGAGCAGCAGGACGTGCGGCACCGCGAGCAGCGCGCGGGCCAGGTCGAAGCGGCGTCGCTGCCCGGCCGACAGCTCGCGCAGCGGCCGGTCCAGGTCCTCCTCGGTCAGCAGGCCGAGGAACGCGACCGGCACGACGTGGTCCGGGTCGAGTGTGCCTGCCGACAGCAGCTCGAGCGCCTCCTGGGCGTACTCCTCAAAGCCCGTACGCTCCTCGGCGCCGACCGGGAGCGAGGGCCCTCCTGCGCGACGATCCCGACCCGCACACCGTCCGCGACGGAGCGCGCGCCCCGGTCCAGACCGATCGTGCCCGCGAGCGCCGCCAGCAGGGTCGACTTGCCCGAGCCGTTCGGCCCGGTGATCAGCAACCGGCCCGACGGCGGGACCGCGATACGCGTCCCCGGCAGGTCGAGCCGCGCCCCGGTGCGGGCGCACCTGCCGGTGCCGCGCCGTCGGGCCGGGTGCGCGCTCCCGGCGCGGCGTCCACGCGCGGGCTGCGCACCTCGAGCAGCGACAGGTCGGACGCCCAGCCGGGCGACATGGCCAGTAGGTCGGGGAAGCGCAGCTCGAGCGGGGACGGGCACCTCGACGGCCTCGGCCTCGAGCTTCTGCACGAGGCGGTCCGCGGCCTTGACGTGGATGCGCGCGTGCGTCGCACGGCGGTGCTTCTGGCTGCCCTTGGCCGGGCGCCACTCGTCCGACAGGCCCTCGTACGACGCGTCGAGGCGCTCGGCGAGCTTTCGGCGCGCTTGCGCTCGGCCCGGTAGCGCTGGCGCCAGCGGTGCAGCGCCTGGTTCTTGGCGAAGCGGTAGGCGAGGTAGCCCGGTTGCCCGTACAGGACGGGTCTGCCGTCCATCGCGGGGTCGAGGTCGAGGATCTCGGTCGCGACGTCGTCGAGCAGCTGGCGGTCGTGCGTGACCATGACGATCCCGCCGCCCCACGCCACGATCTCTCCCGTGAGGAAGTCGATGCCGCTCGTGTCGAGGTGGTTGGTCGGCTCGTCGAGCAGGAGCAAGTCGCTGCGCTCGGCCAGGCGGCACGCGAGGCGCACACGGTAGCGCTCGCCCACCGAGAGCGTCGCGAGCTCGCGGTGCGGGTCCCGGCACGCGCCCAACCGCGAGAGCGCGACCTCGACGCGGCGGTCGGCGTCCCACACGGCCAGGTGCTCGGCGCGGGCCAGCACGCCGGAGAGCTCGGCGAGGCTGCCGTGCTCGTGGTCGAAGGCTTGCGTCACGGCGTCGAGCTCGGCACCCACGGCACGCACGGTCGCCAGGCTGTCACGGACCAGGTCGCCGACCGTCTGACCGGGCAGCGGGACGAGCTCCTGCTCGACGACGGCGAGCGAGCCCTGGCGGCGGACGTCACCTCCGCTCGGGGAGCGTCCCGGCCAGGACGCCCAGGAGCGTCGACTTCCCGCTCCCGTTCTCGCCGACGACGCCGAGGCGCGTGCCAGGGCCACGCGCAGAGACGCCCGACAGGACGGGGCGTCCGGGGTAGGAGAAGGAGAGGTCGTCGACAGCCAGGTGCACGGGTCAACCCTAAAGCCTGTCGAACAACCTCGGCGGGTGTTCGGCAGCGTCCTTCTCGGACGTCCCTATGCCGCGCTGGCGGTGAGGGTTCCCACGTCATCCCGGCTGGTTTCGCTCGCGCGTGTGCGCGGGCCAGAGCCGTCCGGTCGGTGGGCGTTGGTGACCTGGCCTCGTGCTTCGGGGTCCAGGACCTGGGAAAGGTAGTGCTGTTCGCCCCAGGTGGCGAGGTTGACCGCGGCGTTCAGGTCGCGGTCGATGGTGTGCCCGCAGATCTCGCAATGGAAGACACGGTCCGCGAGAGTGAGAGTCGTCTTCACGTCACCGCAGGCGGAACAGGTCTTCGATGACGGAAACCACCGGTCCGCGGTCAGGAGTTGCCCGCGACGCCAGGACTGCTTGTAGGTGATCTGGCGGGCGAGCTCACCCCAGGCCGCATCGGAGATGGCGGCGGCGAGACGGTGGTTGGCGAGCATCCCTTGGATGTTGAGGTCTTCGAGGACGAGCCGGTCGTGGGTCTTGACCAACGCGTTCGAGACCTGGTGCAGGAAGTAGTGACGGCGGGCGCGAACCCGCTCATGGTGACGTGCCAACCGCTGGACGGCCGCCCGCCGGTTCGCGGAGCCCTTGGCCTTGCGGGAGAGGGCCTTCTGTAGCCGTCGGGTGACTGGTTGTGCTGCCCTCAGCGCTTTGGGTGCTTCGGTGATCCACAGGGTCTGGGTGCCGTCGCTGGTGGCTGCTACGACGGGTGCGTGCAGGCCGCGGTCCACACCGGCCCAGCCGCCATGGTCGGTGTCGTCACGCGCGGGATGCTGTGCGGCAGGGTGCAGGTCGGCGGCTTCGACGTTCAGCGAGATCCGCCACCGCCCGCCACGTCGAGAGACGGTCGCGAACAGGACGCGTGCCCGGCCGGAAGTGAGCATGCGCCGCAGCCGGCGGGTGTCATCGTGAACGCGAACGGCGCCGATACCGGGCAAGGTCACCGAGCGGGGCCGTTCTCCCCGACCCGGATCGTGGACCGCTCGCCCGTCTTCGTGCGAGAGACCTTGTTCCGCATGCGGAACGAGCCACGCTCGTGGTTCTTCTTCTTGAACCTCGGATGCCCGACCGCCCGGCGGCGCGCTTGCCACGCCGGGAGTCGGTCCACGCCCGCAGTGCTTTGCCGAGGTCGACGACAGCTTCCTCGAACACCTGCGCGGACACCTGCGTGCGCCATGCCAAGCCAGTGACCTCGACGCCCGCCACACCGCAGGAGGCGACGACGAAGCGGCGGCCAGCCTGCTCAGACTTCTTCCACGTGTTGAACGCGTTGATCAAGTCGAACCCGGTCCATGGCACCTTCACTGCGGCGCCGTCGCCGTCGCCGTCGTCTGCTGCGGCCGCTCTGGCAGCGTCTGTGGAGGCTCGGCGGGCGTTCAGGTGCAGGCGCAGGCCCTGGTTGAACGCGAACCGTGCCGCGCCCTCGTGACGGGCCAGTACGCGCGCCTGTTCCACGGTGGGGTCAGCCACCATCTGGAACGTCGTATACCGAGCCACGAGCCCGACCCTACCGACCGGCACTGACACCAGGCGCGGGGTGTCGGTGGCGGCGCCCACGATGGTCCGGGTGTAAATCCTCCAGCCCGCGACGCCCGTACCCGTCCGACCTGACCGACACCGCCTGGGCGCGTCCGCGCGCTCGTCATCCCCGACCACGCCCGCGGTGGGCGCCCGTGCTGCGCGCACCGCTGGCGCGAGTACGTCAACGCGCCGCTCTACGCCGTGTCCACGGGCATTCCGTGGCGCTCGCTCCCGCACGACTTCACCGTCACCTGGTCCGCGGCCCACAAGCACTTCACCCGGTGGACCAAGAAGCAGCTCTGGGAGCAGATACTCACCGACGGCATCAAACGTCACATCCTCGTCGACACCGCCGGACGGCTCCCGGCCGTTCACGCCACCGCGGCGAACATCCAGGACCGGGCCGCGTTCGCCGACCTCCTCACCAAGAACCCTGCACCACTGTCGCCCACATCTGGGCCGACAAGGGCTACACCGGTACCGTCCCGGCCGCCGCGGCCACGGCAGCCGGGATCCAGCTCCAGATCGTCTCCGGCCCCAAACCGGTCACCGGGCCTATCGTCCAACCCCGACGCTGGGTCGTCGAACGCACCAACGGATGGATCAACCGCCACCGACACCTCTTCCACCAATACGAACCCACCCTGACCGCCCACAAGGCGTTCATCATCCTCTCCCAGATCCGCCTACTCCTCTGCCGACTCGACCACCACGAATAGTTGTTCGACACGCTTGAGAGGCAGTGCCCGGACGGAGGGTCCATCGAGGGCGTGGTCCGGCGCGGACGCGCTGCCGGGGACGGGTGGACGTGGCGCGCGCAACACCGGACCGCGGCCTCGCGGGGACCTGCTCCGGTAGCGTCGGAGCCATGACCTCGACGCCAGCCGCCGCCCCGAGCCACCCCGTCCGACCGTCCGGACGGGCGTCGTCGCCCTGGCCGTCGTGCTCGACGTCGTCGCGGTCCTCGCGTTCGCGGCCGGTGGTCGCGCGACGCACTCCGAGGACAGCCCGCTGGCCGCGGTCCTGACGATCGCCTGGCCGTTCCTGGTGGGTCTCGGCGCCGGATGGGTTCTGCTGCGCGCCTGGCGGTGGCCGCTCGCGGCCTGGCCGACGGGCGTCGTGCTGTGGATCACGACGTGGGTCGTGGGCATGGCGCTGCGCTGGGCCACGGGTGAAGGGCTTGCGACCCCGTTCCTCGTGGTGTCCGCGGCGTTCCTGCTCGCAACCCTCGTGGGGTGGAGGCTCGTCGCGCTCCTGGTGCTCACGATCCGCAGCCGCCGGTAGGCGGGATCCCGCGCCGCCCGCCCGAGTCGTGGTCGCACGCCCGAATCGTTGTCGCCCGCCCGAGTCGTGTCAGAGCGAGCGTGATGTGGAGATCACGCTCGCTCTGACACCGCGGTCACGCGAGCGGTCGGACCTGGGGCTCGTCGACGACCGTGCCGGTCAGCACCGCGACGACCTGCGGCGCGATGGCACGGAACGCCTTGCCGCGGTGGCTGATCGCGTTCTTCTCCGCAGCCGACAGCTCGGCGGCCGAGCGAGTCTCGCCGTCGGGCAGGAGGATCGGGTCGTAGCCGAACCCGCCCTCGCCCCGCGGAGCGGTCAGCAGCGTGCCGCGCATCTCACCCGTGCGCACCCACTCGCCGCCGTCCGGGGTCACGAGCGCGGCCGCGCACACGAAGCCCGCGGCGCGGTGCCCGGCCGGGACGTCGCCCAGCTGGGCGAGGAGCAGGTCGAGGTTCGCCTGGTCGTCGCCGTGCCGGCCGCCCAGCGGGCAGAGAAGATGCCAGGTGCACCCCCAGGACGTCGACCGCGAGGCCCGAGTCGTCCGCCACGGCGGCAGGCCGGTCGCGGCGGCGAGCGCGCGGGCCTTGATGAGCGCGTTCTCCGCGAAGGTCACGCCGTCCTCGACCGGTTCCGGTGCGCCGACCTCGCGCGCCGCGACCACGGCCTCGGGCGGGAGGTCGAGCCGGGCTGGGCCGCGAGGATCGCCCGCAGCTCGGCGAGCTTGCCCACGTTGTGGGTCGCGAGGACGAGCCGGGCGCCTGCGGGACGCTCACGCCGGGCGCGGCCACGCTCCCGGCCCCGGCGCAGCACTCACCGCGACGCCTCGTCGAGCGCGAGCTGCTGGATGATCGCGAGCTCGGACGTCCCGTGGAGGGCCAGGTCCAGCAGCACGTCGAGCTCGGTCCGGTTGAACGGCGCGTTCTCCGCCGTGCCCTGCACCTCGACGAAGTCTCCCGAGCCCGTGACGACGACGTTCATGTCCGTGTCGGCGCGCACGTCCTCGACGTAGGGCAGGTCGAGCATGGGCGTTCCGTCGATGATGCCGACGCTCACGGCCGACACCGAGTCCGTGAGGACCTTCTTGCCACCCTTGATCGCGCCGTGCTTCTTGCCCCAGGTCACGGCGTCCGCGAGCGCCACGTACGCGCCCGTGATGGCCGCGGTCCGTGTGCCGCCGTCGGCCTGCAGGACGTCGCAGTCGAGGACGATCGTGTTCTCGCCGAGCGCCGAGACGTCGATGACCGCGCGGAGCGAGCGCCCGATGAGGCGCGAGATCTCGTGCGTGCGACCGCCGATGCGACCCTTGACGGACTCGCGGTCGCTGCGGGTGCTGGTGGCTCGCGGGAGCATCGAGTACTCGGCCGTGACCCAGCCCTGACCCGACCCCTTGCGCCAGCGCGGCACGCCCTCCGTGAAGGAGGCGGCACACAGCACGCGCGTGCGGCCGAACTCGACGAGCACGCTGCCCTCGGCGGCGTCGAGCCAGTTCCGGGTGATCGTGACGGGCGCAGCTCGTCGGCGCGCGGCCGTCCGCGCGGACGGTCTGGGAGGTGGAGGCTGAAGTCATGGAGCCAGCCTAACGGGGCTCAGAGCGTGAAGACCCGGCCCGTCGCCGCGAGGTCGACCGGGCCCGCGTATACCTCGGCGGCCTCGTCGCGCGCGGCCTGCTTGTCG
Source organism: Oerskovia sp. M15 (assembly GCA_038070415.1). GTDB lineage: Bacteria > Actinomycetota > Actinomycetes > Actinomycetales > Cellulomonadaceae > Oerskovia. The sequence goes on along the minus strand of JAMYWF010000001.1, from coordinate 3,274,690 downwards.
TTCCACGCGGGCAGGTGCGTCAGGACCAGCCGTCGGGCGTCGGCGATGGTCGCGACCTCGCCCGCCCGCCTGCCCGTCAGGTGGATGCCCCGCTCGATCGCGTCGTCGCGGCCCTCGTGGAACGCCGCCTCGGCCAGGAGCAGGTTGGCGCCGCGGGCTAGCTCGACCACGCCGTCGCAGACGTCGGTGTCCCCGTGTAGGCGAGCGTGACCCGCTCGCCCGGGACGAGGCTGGAGGGCCCGGTGACCCGGACCCCGTACGCCTCGACGGGGTGAAAGACGCGGAAGGGCTCGATCTCGAGTGGCCCCACCGTGACGACCTGCCCCGGCACCCACGACCGGAAGTCGAACTGGGAGCCCATGGACTCCCCGCCTCCAGGCCGTAGGTCGCTCCGATCCGCTCGGCGGTGCCCGACGGCCCCCACACGGGCAGCGCGGCCCGGTCCGCGGGGTGGAGCTGTCGGCGGCTGCGGCCAGCCGGTCCGGGTGGTACTTCAGGTAGACGTACAGCCCGCACACGTCGACGAAGTGGTCGGGGTGGAGGTGGGACAGGCCGATCGCGTCGAGCGGCGCGGGTCGACGATCCCTGCAGCGCGCCGAGCGCTCCGTTTCCCATGTCGAGGAGCAGGTTCCACTCCCGACCGTCCGGGGAGACGTCCGCGGGCACCTGGACGAGGTAGGACGAGGCAGGGGACTCGGGACCCGCGAACGAGCCGGAGCACCCTACGACGACGAGCCGCATCAGACGGCCTCCACGAGCGATACCTCGGGTCCGAGGAATCGACGCGCCAGGTGGTCGAACGGCTCGGCGCTCCCGGTCGCGCGGAACCGGTGCTGCGGCGCACCGGCGTCCCGCGAGCGCTCCAGGCCGTGCGCGACGAGGGTGCGGTAGACGTCCTTCGCGGTCTCCTCGGCGCTCGAGACGAGCGTGACCTCGTCGCCCATGACGTAGGAGATCGCCCCGGCGAGCAGCGGGTAGTGCGTGCAGCCGAGCACCAGGGTGTCGACCCCGGCCGCTCGGACGGGGGCGAGGTACTCGTGCGCGATCTCGAGGACCTCGGGTCCCGAGGTCACGCCCGCCTCGACGAGGCGGACGAACTCGGGGCATGCCTGCGAGGTGAGCCGCAGGCCCGGGGCGACCGCGAACGCGTCGTCGTAGGCGCGCGACTCGATGGTCCCCGCGTTCCGATCACGCCGATGTTCCCGGTACGGGTCGCGGCGACGGCGCGTCGCGCCGCCGGCAGGATCACCTCGATGACCGGCATGCCGTAGCGCGCGGTGTACCTCTCCCGCGCGTCGCGCAGCACCGCGGACGAGGCCGTGTTGCACGCGATGACGAGCATCTTCACCCCTCGTCGACGAGCTGGTCCATGATCGAGAGCGCCATGGCCCGCACGGCAGCGAGCGGCTTGGGCCCGTACGGGCTGTTTGCCGTGTCCCCGATGTACAGCAGCGACTCGTTCGGCAGCTGGTCGAGGATCGAGCGGGCGACGGTGAGTCCCCGACTCCCGAGTCGAAGATGCCGATGGGTGCGTCGTTCACGGGTTCGAGCCTAGTGCCGCCCGCCACCGTTCGACGTTCCCGGCGCCCGGGGCGGTCTGTGTCACCGAACACAGCCGCCCGCGCACGACGAAGGGCGCCGCACTCGCGTGCGACGCCCTCGGTCCCGGCCCCGGGTCGCTGCCGTAACGGCGGCGACCCGGGATGCCTAGGCCTCGCCTTGCCCCGTCCGATCAGCCCCACCACGAGGCTGACGACGAGCACGATGATGCCGAGCCAGATCAGGAACTTCGCTGCTTCGACTGCCACGCCGAACACGAGCAGCACGACTCCGACGAGCAGGATGATGAGCCACGTAGGCATGTTGTCCCTCTTTCTCGGCCGGGACGCGGACGCCCCGGTTCAACAAGGACAATCCTGGCACTAGTTCACCCGCTATGCATCTTGACACTCGTCTGGCACGAGACGTATAAGCGTGATATGCGGGCCGAAGCCTCAGCGGGGCGAGCGACGTACCTCGGCGAGCATCAGCTCGACCAACGACTCCTGGAGCCATCCGGACATGAGGAACACGCTCGAGAGGAACCGCCTGGCCGCGTCAGGGCTCCCTCGTCCTCCGGCTCGACGTCCGCGTCCTCGCGCTCCATGACCTCGTCGTGCAGGTCCTCGACCTGCTCGTCGGTGCGGAGGTCCAGTCGGTCCGCCAGGACGACCCGGATGTCGGTGAGGGCCCCGCGACGCGGCGCGCGTCGTCGGGCCGGACCACGAGGGCGTGTGCGCCTCCGCGTCCTGCGGGTCGCCCGCGAGCAGCAGGTCCGCGAAAGCAGCAGACGCTGGGACTTCTCCGCGGCGAGGTCCGCCTGGGTGAGGCGACGGAACTCCGTCGAGACACCGTCGTCCTCGCGCGAGGCGTCCGGGAGCAGGCGGCGCACCGCAGGATCCGTCGGTGCCCGCACGTCGTCCCCAGGAGCGACGAGCGGCGCGACGCCCTCGATGTGCTGCATCCCCGAGACCTCGCGCGACGCGGCTCCGGTCTGACCCTGCAGGAGCTCGACGACGTCGCCCACCACGTGCGCGAGGACGAGCCGCTCGGCAGCGCTCAGCTCGGCGACGTAGCCGCGGCGCGCCCGACGGAACGGGCGCACTACTCGCCGCTCCGCTGCATCGTGGCCCAGAGCCCGAACTCGTGCATCGCCTGCACGTCCACCTCGACCTTCTCCCGGCCGCCCGAGGACACCACGGCGCGACCCTCGCGGTGCACCTGGAGCATGAGCGTGCTCGCCTTCTGCTCGCTGTACCCGAAGTAGCTCTCGAAGACGTAGCTGACATAGCTCATGAGGTTCACCGGATCGTTCCAGACGAGAGTCACCCAGGTGTCGGCGAGGAGAGTCCCTCCCGCGTGTCGATCGCCTCGTCGAGGCGGGGCCCTGCAGTCGCCGTTCCAGTCACACCCCCACTCTATGCGGTGCCCCGTCCCGGCCTGCGCGGCGTCCGCGCGCAGGTGGGCCGCTGATCCGGCCCTCGCGCGTGCCGGAGGCGGTCCTCGCGGACCCGCTCGGCGGACGGGAGCGCGGCACAGGGCTGCTTCTGGCCTAGGTTGGGTCCATGAGTCCCGCAGACCGCCCGGGCACCGGCGCCCCGGCCGCTCACGCCGCCCCTTCGCCCCTCCGCTCAGACCTCGCTGCTGACCGACCGGTACGAGCTCACCATGCTCCAGGCGGCGCTCGCCGACGGCACCGCCGACCGGCACTGCCTGTTCGAGGCTTCACCCGCCGCCTGCCCGCGGGCAGGCGCTACGGCGTGCTCGCCGGGACCGGTCGGGTCCTCGAGTCGCTCGCCACGTTCCGCTTCACGGACCTCGAGCTCGACTGGCTGCGCGCCCTCTCGATCGTCGACGACCGCACGCTCGAGTACCTCGCGGGCTACCGCTTCACGGGTTCGATCAGCGGGTACGCCGAGGGCGACGTCTTCTTCCCCAGTCCCCGTCCTGGTGGTCGAGGGACGTTCGCCGAGGCCGTGCTGCTCGAGACGCTCGTCCTGTCGATCCTCAACTACGACTCCGCCGTCGCGTCCGCCGCCTCACGCATGACGAGCGCCGCCGTCGACCGTCCGTGCCTCGAGATGGGTTCACGGCGCGCGAGCGAGACCGCGGCCGTCGCGGCCGCCCGTGCCGCCGCTGTCGCGGGCTTCGCGGGGACGTCCAACCTCGAGGCGGGGCGCCGGTACGGCATCCCGACGATCGGCACCGCCGCGCACGCCTTCACGCTCCTGCACGACGACGAGGCGTCGGCGTTCGCATCGCAGGTCGCCTCCCTGGGGTCGGCACGACGCTCCTCGTCGACACGTACGACGTGTCACAGGGGTCAAGAACGCGATCGTCGCGGCCGGTACCGGTCTCGGCGCGGTCCGTCTCGACTCCGGCGACCTCGGGATCCAGGCCGTCGAGGTCCGCAAGCAGCTCGACGGTCTGGGCGCGACGAACACCCGGATCACCGTCACCTCCGACCTCGACGAGTACGCGATCGCCGCGCTCGCCGCCGCTCCCGTCGACTCCTACGGCGTGGGCACGTCGCTCGTGACCGGCTCGGGCGCACCGACCTGCGGCATGGTCTACAAGCTGGTGTCCCGCGCGGACGCGGACGGCGTGCTGCAGCCCGTCGCCAAGGCGTCCACCGCCAAGACGAGCACCGGCGGACGCAAGTCCGCGGCCCGCCAGTTCGGGGAGGACGGCAGAGCCGTCGCCGAGGTCCTCGTCACCGGACCCGACGACGCGGTCTCCACCTGGGAGCCGCAGGACGGCGAGGACCTGCGTCCCCTGCACGTCCCGCTGGTGGTCGACGGCGCGGTGGACTCCCGCTGGATCGGCGCGTACGGCGTGACCAACGCGACACGGCACCACACCGAGGCACGGGCTGAGCTGCCTCGCGGCGCGCGCAGGCTGTCCGCGGGCGACCCTGCACTGCCGACCGTGGTACGCAGGCTCGACTGACGGGGCGCCCGGTAGCGCCGCCGCCCCCGGCCGCCCCGGCGGCTCGACCGCCGGACGCCCTCGGGCGCCCGGGCCGTCGGCCCTCCTACTTCTTGCCCACGAACCAGCCGCGGAGCACGGCGATACGGGCGTCCAGCTGAGCGACGGTCGCGAGCGGGACCTCCGGTCCGCCGCACCTCCGGCGCAGCTCGGTGTGGACCGTGCCGTGGGGCTGGCCGCTGCGACGGGCCCAGGCTCCGACGAGCTGGGACAGCTCCTTGCGCAGCTCGGCCGCACGGCGGTGGTCCAGCTCGCTCCGCTCGACCTCCGCACTCTTGGCCTTCCTGGAGCGCGCGGACATCTGGTCCGCCTGCCGCTGACGCAGCAGGCTGGTCACCTGGTCCGCGTCGAGCAGCCCGGGCAGCCCCAGGAAGTCCTGCTCCTCGTCCGAGCCGACGTCGGCCTCGGTACCGAACTCGCCACCGTCGAAGAGCACCCGGTCGAACGAGGCCTGCGCCTCGAGCGCCTGGAAGGAGCCCTGCATGCCGTCCGCGAGCGAGTCCGACGCCTTGTCCTCCGCGTTCGCGGCGGCCATCAGCGCGTCCTCGGGGTTGTAGGTGTCCCCTGCTCCTCCGCCGTGAGCGGACGATCCAGCGCGTGGTCGCGCTCGAGCTCCAGGCCGTTCGCCAGCGCCAGGAGGTGCGGGACGCTGGGCAGGAAGACCGACGCGGTCTCACCTCGGCGTCGGGCACGGACGAACCGCCCGACGGCCTGGGCGAAGAACAGCGGCGTCGCCGTCGAGGTGGCGTAGACCCCACCGCGAGGCGCGGGACGTCCACGCCCTCCGAGACCATACGGACGGCGACCATCCAGCGGCCGTCACCGTCGGAGAACTCGTCGATACGACCGCTCGCACCGTCGTCGTCGGAGAGGACGACGGTCGGGGACCTGCCCGTGATGCGGGCCAGGTGCCCGGCGTAGGCCCTCGCGTCGGTCTGGTCCGTGGCGATGACCAGGCCACCCGCGTCCGGGATCGCACGGCGCACCTCGGTCAGGCGCTTGTCCGCAGCAGCGAGCACCGACGGGATCCACTCGCCGTCCGGGTCGAGCGCCGTGCGCCACGCCTGTCCCGTCATGTCCTTGGTCAGGGCCTCGCCCAGGCGGGCGCTGACCTCGTCTCCCGCCTTGGTGCGCCAGCGCATCTGCCCCGAGTACGACAGGAAGATCACCGGCCGGACCACGTGGTCGCGCAGCCGTCACCGTAGCCGTAGGTGTAGTCGGCGGCCGATCGCCGGATGCCGTCCGCCCCCGCTCGTACGTGACGAACGGGATCGCCGCGGTGTCCGACCGGAACGGGTCCCCGTCAGCGCGAGGCGCCGGGTCGCGGGCTCGAAAGCGTCGCGGACCGCCTCGCCCCACGACAGCGCGTCGCCCCGTGGTGGACCTCGTCGAGGATGACCAGGGTGCGCTCGGCCTCGGTGCGCGCCGTGTGCAGCGCCGGCTTGGCCGCCACCTGGGCGTAGGTCAGCGCCACGCCGTCGTAGCTCGACCCGTGGCGGCCCTGGCTGTTGCGGAAGTTCGGATCGATCCGGATGCCGACGCGCGCGGCCGCGTCTGCCCACTGGTGCTTGAGGTGCTCCGTGGGTGCGACCACGGTCACGCGACGCACGATGCCCTGCTCGAGGAGCTCGGTCGCGACCCGCAGGGCGAACGTCGTCTTGCCCGCGCCGGGGTCGCGACGGCCAGGAAGTCACGCGCCGAGCGCGCGCGGTAGAGCTCGAGCGCCTCGGCCTGCCAGGCGCGGAGCTTGGAGGCCGTCCCCACGGCGCACGCCGAGGGAAGGCCGGCGACAGGTGCGAGGCGGCCGCGGACGAGGCGACCAGGGGCGCGGAGGGGAGCTGCGAGGAGGAGGGGCGAGGGGCTGCGTTCGGGAGGTGCTGACCGCTCACTTGCCCGAGTCACCCTCGCCGTCCTGCGGGGCACGGAGACCGTCGTAGATCTCCTTGCACGTAGGGCAGACCGGGAACTTCTTCGGGTCGCGACCGGGGACCCAGACCTTGCCGCAGAGGGCGATGACGGGCTTGCCGGACAGCGCCGACTGCATGATCTCTCCTTGCGCACGTAGTGCGCAAAACGCTCGTGATCCCCGGCTCGACCTCCGCGGTGGTCTCCGTGCGCTCGAGCACGCTCGTGCTCGTGCCGCTGTGCGGATCGCTGCTCGGGGCGACCGGTTCCGGTCCGGACGGGCTGCCGGGAGCAGGTCCGCTGGTGGGGATGGTCAAGGGTTCGATCATGTGCTCGAGTCTACGTCGGGGAAGGAGAGCCCGCCGACCTCGGTCAGGGCATGACCGTGGTCGGCGGGCGTCGAAGGCTCGTCCGGGACAGCCCGTCGTACCTACAAGCCCTGCCACTCCGGCTGGAGAGGTAGGTCTGGCGGTAGTAGTCGCCGAGCTGCAGGCGCGATGCCGCGGCGTCGTCCACCAGGACGGTCGCATGCGGATGCATCTGCATGATCGTCGCAGGCCACATCGCGGAGACGGGCCCCTCGACGAGCTGGTGGACGGCCTCCGCCTTGCCCTTGCCCGAGGCAAGGAGCACGAGGTGCCGGGCGGACATGATCGTCGCCAGTCCTTGCGTGAGGCAGTGCTGCGGCACCTGCGCGAGGTCGTCACCGAAGAACCGCGCGTTGTCCTCGCGGGTCTGCGCGGTCAGGGTCTTGATCCTGGTCGGGATGCGAGCGACGAGCCGGGCTCGTTGAACGCGATGTGACCGTCCGTGCCGATCCCGAGGATCTGCAGGTCGACCCCACCGACGTCGACGATCTTGCGCTCGTAGTCGGCGCACGCGGCGACGAGGTCCTCGGCGTTGCCGTCAGGCCCTGCACCGCGCCGGGCGCGAAGTCGACGCGCGAGGCGATCTCCTTCTCGATGACGTTGCGGTAGCGCTCCGGGTGGTCCTCCGCGATGCCGACGTACTCGTCGAGCATGAACGCCCTGGTCTGCGCGAACGACAGACCGTCCTCGGTGTGGCGGCGGACCAGCTCGTCGTACACCTTCAAGGGGCTCGAGCCGGTCGCGAGCCCCAGCACGGCAGTCGGCCTGGCGCGGACCAGCTGGTCGATCGCCTCGGCGGCGAGCACCGCGAGCTGGTCGGCGGGCGCAATCACAACTTCCATCAGGACACCTTCCTACGGCCGGCGATGGCTGCTCCCACCGCGGCAACGGGCACATCGCTGGGCGCCAGGGAGACACGCTTCTCCAGCTCCAGCGAGGACAAGAACGGCGACGCGCTCGCCTGGGCGACGAGCGCCCGCGCACTGCGTCGAGGAGCGGCGGCCGAGGCCCGTCACCCTCCCCGAGCACGACGTGCCTGACATCGACCGTCAGCTCGAGGATGCGGACGGCGCTCGCCACCGCGGCGGCGAACTCGTCCTTGATCCGGATGGCCTCCGGGTTCCCGGCAGCCGCCGCCTCGAAGAGCTCGGCGGGCGCCGGACGACCGAACCGCGAGGGCCACCGCGCCGTGAGTGCGGTCCCCGACGCGTACGTCTCGACACAGCCCGCTGGCCGCAGGCGCACAGAGGGCCCTCGGGGTTGATCGGGATGTGTCCGATCTCTCCCGCGGCTCCGCTGACCCGCGACGGAGCTGCCCACCGAGGACGATGCCTGCCGCCAGCCCGGTGCCGAGGGCGAGGAACGCCAGGTCCTGCCCTCCGCTCCCATCGCGTGGGAGGCGCCGAGCGCCGCGACGTTCAGGTCGTTGTCGACGTCCACCGGGATCCCGCCGAACAGCACCGAGAGCTCGTGCGCGAGCGCGAACGGCTCCCCTCGATGCCGAGGTTGACCGCGTGCATCACCGAACCGCTCCCCGGGTCCACGAGACCCGGGACGCCCAGGCCGAGGCCCGACAGCGCACCGGGCGCGAGGCCCGCGGCATCCGTCAGGGACCGTACGGCCTGGGCGGCGCTCGAGACCACGCCCTGCGGTCCGCGGACGGTCGGCAGCTTGACCGTTCCCTCGATCGCACCGTCCGGGCCGAGCAGGACGCCGAGGACCTTGGTCCCGCCGACGTCCAGCCCGACCGAATGGCCGCCCGGTAGTGCGGCTGCCTCGCCGATCGACGAGGCAGCCGTGCTCACCTCGCTCACGTCAGCCCTTCACCGCACCCGAGACCAGGCCGCCGGTCATGCGCCCCTGCACGATGAGGAAGAAGACGACGACGGGGATCGCGATGAGGACCGAGCCTGCCATCAGACCGCCCCAGTTGGTCGCCTGCGTCGCCTGCTGGAAGGTCCGCAGCCACAACGGAAGGGTCATGGACTCCGGACGGGTCATGATGATCAACGCCATCACGAACTCGTTCCAGGCCTGGATGAACGCGAAGACACCGGTCGCCACGAGGCCGGGGCCAGCAGCGGAACGTGATCCGCCAGAACGCCTTGGAGCGGGAGCAGCCGTCGATCATGGCGGCCTCCTCGAGCTCGGCCGGGACGCCTGCCACGAAGCCGCGCAACGTCCAGATGGTGAAGGGCAGCACGCCCGACAGGTAGACGATGCCCAGTCCGATGACCGAGTTGAGCAGCTGCCACCCGTCGACGATCCGGAAGATCGAGATCATCATGGCTTCGCCGGGGATCATCTGGACCGCGAGGATCGCGATGATGAACGCCTTGCGGCCCTTGAACTTGAAACGGGTCAGGGCGAGCGACGCGAGGAACGCGAGGATCATGGAGACGACCAGCACGAAGAAGGTCACGAGGACCGAGTTGCCCAGGGCAGGCAGGAACGGCGAGCGCTCCTGGTTGAAGATCGCGTCCTCGTAGTTCTTCCACGTGAAGGACGAACCGGGGAAGAACGTCAGCTCCGTGTTCCGGATGAGGTTCGTCGGCAGGAAGGACGAGTTGATCATCCAGTAGACCGGGAATGCCGAGCAGACGAAGACGAGCACGGCGATCACGCTGTAGACGACGTTCGAGACCTTCTTGCGCTGGCCCTCGGGAGTCCTGCGCGGGCCGCTCCCGCGGACCGGGGCGTCGTGCTGGCCGTCCCGACGACGGTCGGGTTGAGGGTGCTCACAGCTCTTCCTCCTTGACGGTCTGACGCACGTAGTAGAACGAGATCCCCATCATGATGAACACCAGGATGACGGCGATCGCACTGGCCGCACCGTAGTGCCCTGCGCCATACCCATCTGGTAGATGTACACGCCGATGGTGTTGGTCTTCTCGGCGATACCGCCGATGCCCTGCAGCACGAAGATCTGGGTGAAGACGCGCAGGTCCCAGATGATCGACAGGATGATCAGCACGACGATGATGCTGCGGACGTAGGGGACCATGATCAGCCGGAAGCGCTGGGCCGGGTTCGCGCCGTCGAGCGACGCCGCCTCGAGGACCTCACCGGGAACCTGGGTGAGTCCGGCGTACATCGTGAAGGCGACGAACGGGACGCTCTGCCACACGATGATGAGCAGGGCCACCAAGTAGAACATCAGCGGGTTGATCAGCCACGAGTGGCCCATCCAGTTGTTGCCCGTGATGGTCGTGAGCACGTTGTTGATGACGCCGTACTGCGTGTCGAAGATCCAGCCCCACACGATCACGGCCGCGAGGGCGGGCATCGCCCAGGCCAGCAGCAGACCGATCGAGACGAGCAGTCGGAAGAACTTGTTGAGGCGCATCATGAGCAGGGCGAGCAGGATGCCGATCGCCATGGTCAGGAAGACACAGACGACCATGAAGGCGAAGCTGCGTGCGAGAACCGTCCAGAACTCCGGATCGGTCAGCGTGTCCGTGTAGTTCTGGAAGCCCACCCACTCGGCGGGAACTCCCATGAGCTGGGCGCGCTCGTACTTCTGGAACGACATGATGAAGAGGTTGACCAGCGGGTAGCCGACCATGACGGCCAGCACGACGAGGCTGGGGCCAGCAGCAGCCAGGGCAGCTTGGCCGAGGGCTTCTTCGGGGGCCTGGGAGCGTCCTTCAGCTCGACCGCTGAGGACGACTCGAGGGTGGATGAGCTCATTTTCTCACTCCGTCGAGGGGTTGCACGGTTCGAGCAGGACCGTGCAGGTACAGGTGGTGCGATGTTCCGGTCATGGCGAGGGGTGGGAGCTCCGAGGAACTCCCACCCTGCGGTACCGGGAGGATGCCCTCCCTCAGGAGGAGGGCATCCCGGGGATCAGCTGTTGAGAGTCGACTCGATCTGCTCGTCGAGCTTCTCGGCGATCGCCGTCACGTCGCCACCCTGGGCGAGCTGGACGAACGCGTCCTGGAGGTAACGCTTGGCCTCGACGTCGGCCCACTTCGGGGATGCCGGGGTGAGCTTGGCGTTGGCCGCTGCCGCAGCACCGGCCTGCGTGATCTCGTCGTCAGGGAGGAACTGCGCCTGCGAGAGCTTGGCCGGGATCAGACCGTTCGCGGCCATGATCTCCTGGTAGCCGTCGCTCAGCATGATCTCGAGGGCGCTGAGCGCGAGCTCCTGGTTCTCCGACTTCGTGGCGACGGCGATGTTCGAGCCACCCGCCATGACCTGAGCGGCCTCGCCGACCGTGGCACCCGGGAGGGCGAAGGCGCGCAGGTCGGAGCCGTACGTCGTGACGCAGCCCGGAGCATCAGCGGTCTCTTCGGCCTTGATCGACCACTGGACCCAGGTCGGAGCGGACAGGAAGCCGATGTTGCCCTCGCAGAAGGGAATCTGCTGGTCCGTCTCCTGGCCGTCCTTCGGAGCCTTCGAGGCGGTCTGCATGACGTCCTGGATCTGCGCCAGGCCCTTGAGGCCGCCCTCCGAGGAGAAGCCGGCCTCCCAGGCGTCGCCCTTCTTCTCGGCGATGAAGCCACCGTTCTCCCAGATGTAGGGGAGGCCGTTGTACCAGTCCTGGCCGGGCCAGTAGATGCCGGAACGTGTGTCCGTCGTCAGGGCCTTGCCCGCTGCGACATAGGCGTCGAGCGTGTCCGGGACGACGAAGCCGTCGCCGACGATCTGCTGCGAGTAGAAGACCGCGCGGGCGCCCGAGTAGTAAGGGGCCGCGTAGAACTTCTCGTCGTACGAGCCTGCCTCGACGAAGCCGGGGAGCAGGTCCTCGCCGCCGAGCTCCTCGAACTTGTCCGTCAGGTCGGTGAAGAACCCGGCGGAGGTGAAGGCAGCGGCCTGCGTGTTGCCGACCTCGACGACGTCAGGGCTGTCCGAGCTGGCGAGCGAAGTCGTCAGCTTGTCCACCAGGCCGGTCCAGGACTGCTCCTCGATGGTGAGCGTCGAGCCTTCGTTCTCGGTCTCGAAGGTCGTCTTGAGGTAGTCGCGAGCCTCCTTCGGCGTGTCCGTGCCGACGAGCCAGACGCGGATGTCTCCGGACTTCGCGGCGTCGTCGGACGCGCCGTCGCCGGAGCCGTCGCCAGAGCCGCAGGCGGTCAGCGCGAGCGCCAGGGTGATCGTCGAAGCCACCGTGGTGGCAACGAGGCGGTTCCTCTTCACTGGGGTACTTCCTCTCGGTAATTCGAAGTGGCGGCGTCGATGACACCACCTGAGGTGATTCGGGAGGTGCTGCGGTACTACTACTGGGATTACTGCAGGACCGGACCGGACGGCCGGAGACCGTGAGTCGAGCTCACGAGACGCCCAGCTGACCGGACAGTATGAGGACGGCCGCCCCGCAAGGACGACGTCCTCGTCGAGCGAAGCCATCCGCAGCTCGAGACCGGCGTTGATCGCTGGCATGGTTCGAGCGTTGATGGTGTCGATCGCCGCATCGCGGAGAGGACCGTCGAGCAGGTCCGCCGGACCGCTGATGAGGATCTCGCCGAGGTTGAGCGCTGAGACAACAGGCGCGAGGGCGATGCCCAGGAGCCTGCCGACCGACGCCAGGACGGCGTCGGAAGCTTCGTTGTCGAGTCCCTCCACGGCACGGCGGAGCGCCGGTACCGAGAGGATGGTCTCGAGGCAGCCCTTGCGCCCACAGGCGCAGGGCAGTCCGTCGTCGAGGACGGTGACGTGACCGAGCTCGCCTGCCGCGTCGACCGCGCCGCGCACGCGCGACCCGTCGAGCATGATGCGGCGCCCACGCCCTCGCCCACCGTGAGCACCATGAGGCCGGTACCGTCTGCCCCTCCGAAGGTGAACTCGCCGAGGGCGGCGATGTTCGCATCGTTGGCGACGTGGACAGGAAGGGCGAGGCTCTCGGCGAGCTGCTCGGCAAGGGGAGGTCGTACCAGCGGCGGTTCGGCGCCTCGATGACACGACCCTCGGTGTCGACGACCCCGGCGAACCGATGCCGACGCCGAGCACGGGGCACGTCGCGACGGCGATGAGGCCCCGGCAGAAACGGGTCAGGAGGTCGACGAGCTCGGTGCGGCGCGGCCCTCGATCGCCAGGCTCTGGCGGACCACGAAGTCACCGGTCAGGGACACGACCGCGCCGCGCATGAGGGCGTCGTCGGTGAGGTCGACCGAGACGATCTGGTAGGCGCTGGTCCTCATCCCGATGAGGATGGCGGGCTTGCCGACACGCTGTCCCGGTCGGATGCCGAGCTCCTCGACGAGCCCCTCCGCGATGAGCACCGACACCAGGTCCGAGATCGTGACCCTCGTCAGCGAGGTGGCGCGGGCCAGGTCTGCTCGCGACGTGGGGCCCACGTGGAAGAGGTGCTGGAGGACCAGTGAACGGTTGTGCGCGCGGGCATGCTCGGGAAGCACCTGGAGGTGGGCCTGAGGCCTGTGCTCAGACCTCTCCTGGTGACTGTGCTTCTCGTGACCGCCGTTGTCATGTTTGTTAGTAGACCTCCTTTACTAAGCCCATGTCAACCTCGCTGGCGCGTCGTGTCCAAACCGTTGTAATTCGTTCGCACTCCCGCGATACGGGGTCCGACGGCACCGTCCTGAGGACTCACATCCGCGGAAAGACGCCGATCAGGGGCCGTCCACGTCCTGCCCGATCCAGCCACGAGCCCCGGAAAGGTCACGGAGCGGGCAGCGACGAACGCCGCACTCTCGAGCGCACTCCCCATGCCGCGCCTCGGGCGACCTCGGCGGCGAACGCTCCGTGCAGGACGTCGCCGGCGCCGAGGGTGTCCTCCACCGCCGAGACCGCGGGGACGCCCACTGTCGACCGCACCCCGGACACGAGCAGCTCGAGCGGACGCGGCCCTCGCGAACGCGCGACGAAGGACGGACCGAGGGCCGCTACCGCGTCGAGCACGGACTCGAGCGCCTCGCCGGGTACCCGAAAGTCCTCGGAGACCACGACCGCGTCGGACAGCGCGATCAGCTCGGCACTGCCCTCCTTCCAGGAACCGCCGTCCAGCACGACGACGAACCCTGCCTCGCGCGCCCTCCTCGCCAGAGCCAGGGCCATCCCGGGTGATGGCCGTCGAGCAGGAGCACGTCCCGACCGCTGTCGCCGTCGTCCACCACCCTCGGCTCGAGCGCGAACGACCGCTCGACAAGAGCGAGGTCGATCGACGCCACCGGCCGGTCCGTCGCGTTCGTGCTCACGACCGCCCGCTCCCCGTCGCCTCGGTGACGAGCACGGTGGAGACGGAAGGCCCGATCAGCCCGCCCGGCCCTCGTCCTGGCCCCCACCGGCGACCTCGGTCACGTCGACGAGGTCGACCCCGGCAGCGAGGACCTCGGCCCGCACCACGTCGGCCAGCAACCCGCACCGACCGCCGTGACCAGGCGGGCGGGGACGCCGAGCGCGACCGCGGTCGCGGCCGCGTTGGCGGCCGGCCCCGAACGTCGCGGCCTGCGCGAGGGCGACCACCTTCTCGTTCGGGGCCGGAACGGCATGGACCACCTGGGTGACGTCGAGCGTTACGAGCCCGCAGCAGATCAGCACGACTCATCTTCGCGCACCGGCAGGGAATATCCGGACCCTCCATACGTTTGCATGGACATGCGACTTGGCTTCTACACCTTCGGCGACAACGCTCCGGACCCGACCACGGGCGAGCAGCTGCCCGTCTCCCAGCGACTGCGAGACGTCCTCGAGCGGATCCGCCTCGCCGACGAGGTCGGGCTCGACTACGCCGGCATCGGTGAGCACCACCGTCCCGACTACGCGATCTCCTCGCCCTCGACCATGATCTCCGCGGCCCTCGCCCAGACGGAGCGGATCACCGTGGGCAGCGCCGTGACCGTCCTCTCCACCGAGGACCCCGTCCGCGTCTACCAGCAGTTCGCGACGATGGATCAGTTCTCCGGCGGACGCGTCGAGCTGCTCGCCGGGCGCGGGTCGTTCATCGAGTCGTACCCGCTGTTCGGCGCAGACCTCGACGACTACGACGCCCTCTACGACGAGAAGATCGTCCTCCTTCGCCTGCTCGACGAGGGCAACCCCGTGACGTGGTCCGGCACGTACCGCCCGCGCTCGAGGACGCGGTGATCCTGCCCCGACCGTTCGACAAGCCCGGGCGCGGTGAGCACCTCGACATCGCGATCGCCACGGGTGGCAACCCGCAGTCCTCCGTCCGAGCGGCGTCCTCGGGCTCCCGATCAACTACGCGATCATCGGCGGCAAGCCGGCGCAGTTCGCCCCTCGTGGACCTGTACCGGCGGGCTGCGACACAGTCCGGCCACGACGCCGCGGGGCTCGAGGTCTCGGTGTCGACCATCGGCTTCGTCGCCGACGACGGCAAGCACGCCCGAGACTTCTTCTACCCTACTACCTCCAGAACATGAAGAAGATCTCCGCCGAGCGTGGGTTCCCGATGCCCAACCGGATCTCGTACGAGGCCACCGCCGCCCGGGCGGCGCGTACTTCATCGGCTCGCCCGACGAGGTCGCGGAGCGCATCGTCACGCTCCACGGTGCGCTGGGCCACGACCGTCAGATCTTCCAGATGGACCTCTCGGGCGTGCCGCAGAAGGAGTCGCTGCGCGCGATCGAGCTCCTCGGCACCGAGGTCGCGCCCCGGGTGCGGGCCGCGCTCGGCCTGGTGGCTGGGGCGTCGACCGACGGTCGATAGGAGAGTCGCCCGGGCCCTGAGGAGCAGGAGCGGTTCCCCGGACCTCGCGGCACACCCGCCAGGGGCCGGGTTTCGATGCGGTGACGACCAGTTCACAACACGGTCACGATCTGCCCGGACCCACCCTCCCGACGAACCGCCCCTAGTGTCGTCGCATGCGCACCTCTCCCCGCACGTCGGGCATCCTCGCAGCAGCCCTCCTCGCCAGCGTGCTGCTCGTCGGTTGTTCGTCCTCGGGCGGTGAGACCGCAGCCCTCGACGCGTCCAGCGCAGCCGACTCCGGCGCAGCCGACCACCAGGCGCTCGACGGCGCCGGAACCTCGAGCGGTGTAGCCGGCGTCAGCGTGGACACTCCCGCTCAGGACAGTCTCCGTGAGGTCATCACGACTGGCGAGCTCACCTCGTCGCGTCCGATCCCCGTTCCGCGGCCCAGTCGCTCAGCGAGCTGGTCGAGTCGTCGGGGGCAGGGTCGAGAGCCGCGCCGAGCATGCCTCGGAGGGTGACTCCGGGGCTCGGCCCAGCTCACCGTGCGGGTCCCGGCCGACAAGGTCTCGGCCACGCTCGAGGCGCTCGACGGCATCGGTGAGGTGCAGGACGTCTCGCTCGACACGGAGGACGTCACGGCTATCGCGGTCGACCTCGATGCCCGTGTGCAGGCCCTGCGCACCTCGGTAGGACGACTCGAGACGCTCATGGCCCAGGCCGCCTCGACGGCCGACCTGCTGGCCGCGGAGAAGGAGCTCACCGCCCGACAGGCAGAGCTGGAGAGCCTGCAGTCCCAACGCGCGTCGATCACCGACCGGGTCGACATGTCGACGCTCCGCATCGAGATCCTCACCGAGGCCCCGACAGCGGAGATCCGTCCGGGCGGCTTCCTCGGCGGACTCTCCGGTGGATGGAACGCGCTCCTTGTGACCTTCAACGGGGTGGTCGTCGTCCTGGGAGCCCTGCTCCCTGGCTCGTGGTCGCGGCCTTCGTCGCGCTCGTGGTGCGGAGCCTGGTCCGGCGACGTCGACGCGCGGGAGGAGCCACGCCCGAGCAGGGGCAGGCCGCCCGTCCTCCCCGGACGACGCACCTGGCGACGGCCCGCGTGAGACCCGGCCCCTCGTCGAAGCGGGCGGCCACCGTGGATGAGTCGGCCGAGACCGACCAGCACCGCGCACGGTTGGAGACGTACCGTCGCCGCATCGGTCGGCTGCACGACGATCGGGGCCCGGTCGGCCATCTCGTCACCAGGGTGTGCACGCACTGGGAGGCCGTCGGGCCGCACTCGTTCCCGACCTACGTCAATCCGGAGGACCGCCTGCAGTGGAGGGTCCACCTCGACGACCCGGAGAGCACCGACACCTTCAGCGACGACCCCGACCGTTGCGTCACCCTGCTCCGAGGCCGGGAGATCGACGCCTGGGAGGAAGGCCGCTCGAGCTCGAGGGAGCGCGCTGCGCATCGAGTGGCTCGAGGGCGAGGCTGCCGAACGCGCCTGGGCGGAGAACGGTTGGTAGCTGCTCCACCGTCGAACCCGCACGCACGACGAAGGGGCCGCCCAGCTGGGCGGCCCTTCGTCGTGACAACTGGTGATACGTCGCCCGCGGGCGACATGGTGGAGGTGCGGGGAATCGAACCCCGGTCCGGTGACGCAAATCCAGGTCTTCTCGGGCGCAGTCTGTTGTTGATTTTCTCGGCCCCAGCACTCACACAGACAAGGTGCTGACAGGCCCAGTCATCTAAAGTCCCTACGCCGCCGGTGACGAGCGTCGTAAGCAGTGGCTCTCTAGCTGACGCCAGGAACCGGGGCGAGAGCAACCCCGGCTGACGGACCTCGAAGACTCGCTCAGGCGGCGAGTGCGAAGTCGGTGCGCTTGGAATCGGCACCTATTGGTTTGCAGACATCGTTTACGAGATAAGTCTGCATCCTCGGCCCGCTTCTCCTCGAAGCACGACCACCGTCGAAACCGATCACCCCTGTGCAGTTGTCAATCACCGACCAGCACCACCCCGTCCGTCCGCCGAAGCGTCCGGCCGGTGAGTCACCGGGTCAGTAGTACCAGCCTACGGGATCAACACCACCCAGGGCGAACGTATTTCCCGACTACTTCTTGCGGCTCAGGGCATCGACGAGCAGGCCGCCGGCGATCCCGAGCAGGAAGACGTCCTTCGCGAGCCCCGTCCCTTGAGGGGTCGGCCGGATCCCGTCCTTCTCCGTCATCCCGGGGTCTTGAGGTACATCGCGACGAGCCCCGCCGAGAAGGCACCCAGCCCCAGCGCGACCAACCCGGTCGGCACGAACGGCACCAGCAGGGCAGTCCCCAGGGTGATCTCGGACATGGACAGGGTCCGGGTGAACTGCACCGCGTCCTGGTCCTCGAGGAACGGAACGTCCCGGCGGCCATGCCGTGGATCCCCTGCGCGGTCGCCTCGTCGGCGTGCCGCTTGTTCAGGCCGGAGTTGAGGATGAACGCTCCCGCTGCGACGCGCGGGATGTACTGACGGAGCTTGACCATGGGGCCTCCTCGGCAAGGTGACGACGACTACCCTGTGACGCTACGTCGTCGGGCCGGGCGTTGCATCCTCACGCGACGCGCAGGCGCGCACGGGTCCCCGGGCCGCAGCCCACCCGCTCACCAGCCGCCGACGCCCCCGCCGCCACCGCCTCCGCCACCCGAGAAGCCTCCACCGCTCGAGAGCCCGAGCCCCCGACGAGCTGGGCGTCGCGGCCGAGATCGACGTCGTGGCAACGTCCGAGAACGCGTTGAGCGAGGACCCGAACGACGAGTACCCGACCCAGAACATCCCGTGCCCGTACCCCGGCCCGACGTACCAGGTGGGCTCGGCGACGGTCCGCCCTCGGCCGCGAGGCGGGAGAAGATGCCGCCCAGCGGTCGGCCACCCCGAACACGATCGCGTACGGCAGGTACCTCGAGAAGATGTCCTCGCCCTCCTCGAAGCGCAGCTGGCCCGCCTCAGCGGTCTCGAGGTAGCGCCGGAAGCCCAACGTCTGGGCGAGCACCGCGGTGCCCTCGGCCGTCCTGGCCGGTGCCCGGGAGGCCAGCACGAACGCGAGCACGCCCAGCACCGGGAGGGGCACCGCGACGAGAGCCCACGTCGGGCCGAACAGCACGCCGAGGCCGATCGCCAGCCCCACGCCGACGACCAGGAGCGCACCGCCCGCGAGGTACCAGTGGGACCGGACGGACTGGGGATTGGCACGGAACCAGCCGCGGCGCGTGACCTCCTCGTAGAGCTCCGACTGCACCTGGGCCATCGAGGCGGCGAAGGTGGTCTTGAGGTCGGAGAGCTTGACGTCCCCGCGGCTGGCAAAGATCTTGTCCAGGAGCGTGCGCTCGAAGCCCAGCAGCTCCTCCTCGTGGCCGGCGATCCGGTCGAGACGCCAGTCTCCGCCCTTTCCCCGCTTGCTCGGGGCCTCCACCTCGACGATCCGCAGGTGACCGCGGACCGCGAGGTCGACGATCGTGGCGGTGACGTCGTGAGGATCCGCCCTCTCGTCCACCAGGGTCCCGATCTCCCCGGTCGCGCCGCGGCAGGAGGCGCGAACTGCACGGCGACGGGCAGCCGACGGTCGCGGGGACCGACCAGAGCATCACCGGCCTCGCCGTCCCTGGAGGTCACAGGCAGCACGCCCGGGGTCAACCCAGGAACTGCTCGTCGCGGCCACGCTGGCGGACGCGACGGGCCATGAACCACACACCGCCCCGAGGAGCAGCGCGGTCAGTCCGCCGGACACCGGGGTGACCTCGAACGGTCGCTCCCCGTCGCCTCCTGACGGTCGACGAGGATCGGGTCGGCCCTTCGAAGGTCCCGGCCGGATACTCTGCGAGGACGGTGAAGAAGGAACCTGCCGGGACGTCGGCCTGGTGAAGGTCGCGACCTGGCGGCCGCGGAGTGCGTGGTGCACGGCGTGGACGATCCCTGCGGTCCCGCGAAACAGCTCGTCCGGGACACCGGCCCGGGCCGTCGAGCGTCACGGACGCGTTCGTGATGTCGACGGAGGAGGTGTCCGGCAGGACGTTCCAGTAGATCTCGTCCTGGCCGTCCGCGCCGACGCCGGGGTTCACCAGTCCGCGCAAGGTGTAGGTGATCGTGTACTGCTCGAGCCCGGTGTACGTCTCCTCGGACGAGCCGACCCGCACCAGGAGGTTCCCCATCCCTGGTCCTCGACCTGGACGTCGGCGGCCGCACCGGACGCGCTCGTCGCCTGGACGTCCGAGACCTCGTAGCGGCGCAAGTGGTCGGGATCGCCGTCGATCTCGAAGAACGTGGGGATCTCGAGCGTCGGCCCGTGCCCCTCGTCGCCACGGAAGTCGTAGTCCATGTCGATCGACACGTCCAGGGTGCCGTCACGCTCGACCTGGGCGCTCACCGCGTAGCGCGTGACGGCGCGGTCCGCGACGTCGGCCACCGCGGAGGGCGCGATCGTGAGAGACACAAGGACGAGCACGGCTCCGGCGAACCCCACGTGCGCACACGCCGTCCGGCGCGAGGGAGGTTCCGGGCACGACGACGACGCGGGCCTCGCACGCGGGTCACCGGTTCTGCCGCTGGCGCATCGCGCGCTGTGCCTCACGGGTGTCCTGCTGCTCGCGCAGCGCCTGCCGCTTGTCGTACTCCCGCTTGCCCTGTGCGAGGGCGATCTCGACCTTGGCCCTGCCGTCCAAGAAGTACAGGAGAGCGGGACGATCGTGTACCCCTTCTCCCGGGTCTTCGCCTCGAGACGGAGGATCTCGTCCTTGTGGAGCAAGAGCTTGCGCTTGCGCCGTGGGGCGTGGTTGTTCCACGTGCCCTGCGAGTACTCCTGGATGTGCACGTTCTCGAGCCAGGCCTCACCTCCGTCGACGGCCACGTACCCGTCGAGCAACGAGGCGCGCCCTTGCCGCAGCGCCTTGACCTCGGTGCCGCTCAGGACGAGCCCCGCCTCGAACACGTCGACGATGAGGTAGTCATGGCGGGCCTTGCGGTTGCTGGCGATGATCTTGCGGCCAGTCTCCTTCGCCATGGGTCCATCATCCGATCTGCTCAAGTTCGTGGAGGGTCCACGACGGACCCGCTCGCGCCGTGCGGCGCGACGTCCCAGGCTACGCGAAACCGGCGACGGACCTGTAGATGATTACCTTCAGAGCGGCTCATCGGATCGACCGTGCTGCCGTTGACGTAGACCTCGAAGTGCAGGTGGCACACCTGGCTGGTGCCGGTCGTGCCCGAGTACCCGACGAGGGCGCCCTTCGAGACGCTCTGCCCCGAGGAGACCGCGAACCGCGACAGGTGGTTGTAGCTCGACATGAGGTTGGCGCCGTCGACCGAGCCGTGGTTGATCATGACCTGGTTGCCCAGCCCGCCGTACTGACGCGCGAACAGGACCGTCCGCCCGCGGCGGCGTAGATCGGCGTGCCGCAGTAGGCGCGGAGGTCCGTCCCGGCGTGCAGGCGGTAGACGCCGGGCAAGAACGGGTGGTGACGCATGCCGTAGTGGGACGTGATGTGCGGGACAGCGGTCGGGTAGGAGAGGAACGTGCCGGTCGAGTTGCCGCCGCCACCGCCCCTCCTCCTCCGCCACCGCCTCCGCCTCCGCCTCCGGTCGTCGCGGGCGGCGGCCGCCTCGCCGCCTCCTCTGCGGCCTTCCGGTCTCGCTCGGTCTGCGCCGCGATGATGCCCTTGAGCTCGGAGGTCAGGTCGGTCTGGGCCTTCTCGTTGGCGGCGATCTGCGCCAGCGCCGCCTCCTGCGCGACTCGATCGTGGCCTTCTTCTCCGTCTGCTCGACGATCAGGCCCTCGATCTCCGCCTTGCGCTCGGCCGCGGCCTTGCGTGCGGCATCCGCCGCGACGACGTTCTCGTCGGCCTGCACCTTGAGGTCGGCGATGGTCTCGCGGATCGCCGACAGCCGGGCCTCCCGGTTGCGCGCGATCGACTCCGCCTCCTGCAGGTCGGTCAGGGTGCGGGCCTGCGTGCGCGCCGCGGTCGAGGACATGGAGTACTGCTCGATGAACTCCTCGGTGCTCTGCGCGCCGGTGACGATCCCGAGTCCGCTCACCTCTCCTGCCCGCGGTACGCCTGCCGTGCCATCTCGGCGATGCTCGACTTCGCGGTGCTCACCTTGCCCGCGGACTCCTCGATCTCCGCGCTGATGGCACGCTCCTCCGCCTGCGCGTCCTGGAGTCGGACCGCCAGCTGCGCGGCCTCGCGCTGAGTGCGCTCGAGCTCCGCCTCGGCCACCTCGAGCTCGGCCTGCGCCACCGGGAGGCGAGCCTCGATCGTCTGCAGGTCAAGGATCGCCTGGGCGAGCTCAGCGTCTGTGCCCTCGAGCTGCGACTCCAGGCCCTCACGGTCCTTCTGCGCCTGGGACTGTCGGCGCTCGGCCGCCGCCCGCTGGTCGTCCAGGTCGTCGGCCGTCGCCGTGACCGCCACGCCCAGGAAGAGGAGCAGCGCGGTCGCGCCCGCGGCGAGTCGTCGGGTCAGCTGGGTCATGTCACACCCTCGTGTATCGGCTGAGCGTGACGACCGAGGAGATGGCCGCCAGGATGAAGGCTACGAGGATCAACAGCGGCGCGATGCGCAGCACGTCCGCCTCGGAGATGTACGCGATCCAGCTCACGGAGCTCTGCAACCAGTCCGTGACGAGGTACTTCACCCCAGCCAGAGGCCACCGACCGCGAGGAAGGCCCCGACGACCGCGGCGATCGCCCCTCCAGGATGAACGGCAGCTGGATGAACAGCTTGGACGCGCCGACAAGCTTCATGATCTCGGTCTCACGCTGACGACTCATCGCGGACAGCCGGATCGTCGTCGTGATCAGGAGCACCGCCGCGAGCATCATCACGACCGCGAGACCACCGGACATCAGTGATGCCCGGTTCAGAGCAAGGAAGAGGGAATCGAAGATCCTTCGCTGGTCCTCGACGTCCTCGACTCCAGGGCGCCCGGTGACCACGTCATTGACTATCTCGTAGTTCTCCGGGTTGGTGAGCTTGAGCCGGAACGACGCCTGCATGTCCTCCACGGTGAGCTGGGTGCCGTTGTAGCCGTCGGGGAACCGCTCCTGGAAGGCGGCGAACGCCTCCTCCTTGGACTCGAAGAACACGGTCTCGACCTCGTCGACGAGCTCGCTCGCGAAGAGCGCCTCCATGGCCTCGATCTGCTCGGGCGACGCCTCGCCGCCCGCGCACGTCGGGTTGGGCGAGTCGATCGGGCACAGAAAGACCGAGACCTCGACGCGGTCGTACCAGTCGTCCTTGAGCTTGCCGATCTGCAGCTGCAGCAGTGCGGACGCTCCGACGAAGGTCAGCGACACGAAGGTCACGAGGATGACGGAGATCGTCATCGCGAGGTTGCGGCGCAGGCCGGAACCGATCTCGGCCAGGATGAACTGTGCGCGCACCGGGCTACCACTCCCCGGCGGCCGCCGGCGCCGCGGACTGCGCGGGACCTTCGACGTCCACTACCGGCCGGACCTCGATGTGTGCACCCGAGCGCCCCGCGAGGTGACCTGTCGGCTCACGGAGAGCGTCGTCGTCGGGCACGGGCACCCCGCCCGTAGACACCGTCCTTCTGGTCCCGGACCACGACGCCCGTGGAGAGCTCGATGACCCGTTGGCGCATCTGGTTGACGAAGCCCGAGTCGTGGGTCGCCATGACGACCGTGGTCCCCGTCCCGTTGATCCGCGAGAGAAGGTTCATGATGCCGAGCGAGGTGTTCGGGTCCAGGTTCCCTGTCGGCTCGTCGGCGAGCAGGATCGAGGACGGTTGACGAACGCACGCGCGATCGCGACGCGTTGCTGCTCACCGCCCGACAGCTCGTGCGGGCGCCGCTTCTCCTGCCCTGCAGCCCGACCATCTCGAGGACCTCGGGAACCGTCACGGCGATCGTGTGGCGCGGCCTGCCCGTCACCTGCAGGGCGAACGCCACGTTCTCGAAGACCGTCTTGTTCTGGAGCAGGCGGAAGTCCTGGAACACGACGCCGATCTGCCGTCGCAGCGACGGGACCTTCCAGCTCGACAGGGTCGACAGGTCACGCCCGGCGACGAAGACCTTGCCCTGGGTGGGCCGCTCCTCGCGCAGCACGAGCCTCAGGCACGTCGACTTGCCGGAGCCGGAAGCGCCGACGAGGAAGACGAACTCGCCGCGTTCGATCTCGGCGGACATGTCGTCCAGGGCAGGCCTCGCGCCACGGGCGTAGACCTTCGAGACGTTCTCAAATCGGATCACAGCAGTTGACCAGTCTCTCGGTGGGGAAGCGAAGACGTTCGCTGGTCGCCCACGAGTAGGCACGCCCTTCCGGGCGGACGCCGGGGACACGCCGGGCACGTCGGGATCGGGCGAACCTGATCACGGCGCCGCACACCGCCGACGGATCGATGGCGGGGGTCGAGGTCGGGACCCGGTCGGGGCCCGACCCGGGACCTCAGGCCTGGTCGGCGCCGCGGCGCCAGCGGATCCCGGCCTCGATGAACCCGTCGATGTCGCCGTCGAACACCCCGGAGGTGTTACCGACCTCGTACTCGGTACGCAGGTCCTTGACCATCTGGTACGGGTGGAGCACGTAGGAGCGCATCTGGTCCCCCAGCTGGCCTTGATGTCCCCGGCCATGGCCTTCTTGGCTGCGCTCTCCTCGGCCTGGCGCTGCAGCAGCAGTCGGGACTGAAGGACGCGCAGGGCCGCGGCACGGTTCTGGATCTGCGACTTCTCGTTCTGCATGGACACGACGATCCCGGTGGGGATGTGGGTCATACGGACCGCGGAGTCGGTGGTGTTGACGGACTGACCACCGGGACCCGAGGACCGGAACACGTCGACCCTGATCTCTGAGTCGGGGATCTCGACGGAGTCCGTCTGCTCGATGAGCGGGATGACCTCGACGGCCGCGAAGGACGTCTGGCGGCGGCCCTGGTTGTCGAACGGCGAGATGCGGACGAGGCGGTGCGTGCCGCCTCGACCGAGAGGTGGCCGAACGCGTAGGGCGCCTTGACCTCGAACGTCGCGGACTTGAGGCCGGCCTCCTCGGCGTAGGACGTGTCGAGGATCTGGGTCGGATAACCGTGGCGCTCGGCCCAGCGCAGGTACATGCGCATCAGCATCTCGGCGAAGTCCGCCGCGTCCACGCCACCCGCGCCGGAGCGGATCGTCACGACCGCCTCGCGGGCGTCGTACTCGCCCGCCAAGAGGGTACGGACCTCGAGGACACCCAGGTCCTTGCGGATGCGCTCAAGCTCCGAGGTGGCCTCGGCCAAGGTCTCGGCGTCGCCGTTGTCCTCCGTGGCCATCTCCACCAGCGTCTCGAGATCGTCGATCCGGGCGCCCATGTTCGTGATGCGGTCGAGCTCGGACTGGGTCTGGGAGAGCGCCGTCGTCACCTTCTGAGCCGCGTCCGGGTCGTCCCACAGGTCCGGCGCCGATGCCTTCTCCGAGAGCTCTGCGATCTGGACGCGGAGGGCGTCCGGGTCGCTCACGGCACTGATGGTGCCCAGCGTCGAACGGAGGGCGCGGATCTCGTGCGGAAAGTCGATGGTGGCCACGTTCGTCAAGGTTACGCGACGCGAGCGCGCGGTGCGGCCCGCGTCCGCGCCGCGCGGGTGGCGGAGTCAGCCGCCGACGGCGGAGTGCTGGTCCTGTCGGTGCTGTCGCTGCCGGCCGCAGACCCCACCGCGGGCCGGGTCGTCTCAGGAGCGGAACCGTCCGTGGCCGCTGCGGCCCGTCCTTCGGCGCGCGCCGTGTCGAGCAGCGCGGCGAGGCGCTGCTTCGTGCGCCTGCGGTTGTCCCGGACCCCGATCACGACCAGCGCGAGCACAGCGAGCAGGAGGAGCTGGACCCACGGGATCGCCCACGTGGTGACGCTGACCGTGACGGGCTCCAGGGGAGCCTCGACGGCACGTCCGCCGCCCCACCGGTGCTCACCGGGGTCGGGGTGATGGTGATCTCGGTCGTCACGGGCCCCAGGGGCCAGATCCCCGCGACGGTGAACGCGCTCGAACGCGACGTCCCGGGATGAGTTCCTCGAGCCCCTCGGTGCCGCGGTCGACCGTCGTGTCGCCGAGCCCGAACACACCGGAGACGTGCGCCGACTGCTCCGCCCCGACCCGCAGGTTGCCGTCGTTGGTCACGTCGTAGGTCACCCGGACGTCGCCCGGTGCGAAGGGGTTCCATGAGGGTTCGTAGGATGCCTTGGCCCCGCGACGGCGAGCGACGGGGTGACCTCCCCGGCACTCGGATATTGACGCGCACGCCGACGCGGCTCTCGACACCCACACCGGGGCGGCCGCCGTGGAGGCAGTCGTGACCGTCGCGACGATCCCGGCCGGGTGGTCGCCCGGGTGGCGTTCTGGGGACGGTGATGGTGAACGGCACGATCACGGTCTCGCCCGCCGGGACGTCGACGGTCGGCTGAACCTCGAACCACCCGCCGGAGTCCAGGGGCTCCTGGTCCGAGGTCCGGATGTCGAACTTGCCCATCGGAGTGAAGATGCCGTCGTTGGTGACCATCTCGAAGGTGACTGCGGCTGCGCCGTGGTTCGAGACCGCGACCTGGTCCTGGACCTGTTCGCCGGGTTCCGCGACGACGTCGAAGATCCGGCGCTCGTCGGGCCCGTCCGGCGTCGCCGTGGTGACGGAGAACCGGATATCGGCCGTATCCTTCTCGTCACCCTGGGCGGTCCCGACCATGCCGAGCGACATCAGGAGGAGGGCACTCAGCCCGAGGACTCCCCTGCGCAGGACCCCTGCGCCACCGGTGACTCGTTCCTTCTGCACTTCCCTGCTCACCGCGACTTCCGATCATCCTCGAACGGGCAACCTGCTCCGGAGACGGTACAGGGCCGACGGAGATCCGCCGCCCTGCGTCGTCACCGTCCGTGACACTGATCGTGAAGGACGATCAGCTTTCCATGAGCGTCAGCGTCAGCGTCGACGCGTACGCACCGGAGGGGTGCTCTTCGGGACCGTCAGGTTGAGCCCGGCATCGACGCCGAACGTCTGACCGTTCGCCTCGGCCGACGAGCCGGTGGAGACCAGGAGGTCACCGACCTGGATGCCACCCTCGAGCCAGTCGCCACCGGGGCCCTCGCCTTCCGGCACCTCCTGGAGCTCACCCGCGACGGGCTGGCCCGGCGTGACGTTGTAGTCGCCGGGGATCGGGTTGGTCAGCTCGGGGACCCAACCCAGGTTCGCGGCGTCGATGTCCGCGAGGCCCGGCGCCGTGAAGTTGCTGACCTGGCCGCTGACGTTCCAGGCCGCGTCCGCTGCCACGTCGTTGCGGTCGTCGGAGACGCTGACGCCCGTGAGCGTGCCCGTGAACTCGCGGTTCCCGGCTGCCCAGACGTCGTCGCCCGTGGTCTCCGCGAGCGTGACGGACGGGTTGGCGACCGTGAGCGTGAGCGCACCGACGGGGTGACTGCGACCTCGATCTGAACGTCCTCGTCCTGGTTCACGTCAGCCGCTGCCGACGAGGCCATCGCGATGGTCCCGAGCAGCACCGCGCTGAGCGCGCCGCCAGCGATCCACTGCTTCCTTGCACGTGCATTCATGTAAGTCTCCGTCGTTGGAGGGTGTCGGACCGGATCACCATAGCGGCGAATCGGCGGTTAAGGCAGTCCCCAGGCAAAGTCGCGTCTTCCGTTAAGAAAGTTAACGATAATGTTAACGCTAACCCATCCATGTTCACTCGCCCGTCACTCACGAAGGGAAGGGAGGGTGCTCATCACCACGCTCGCGCACTGGACTCTGCACGCACGATGATGCCATCAGACCAGAGCTGAGTCACCCAGCTGATGAGAACCGGGCGCGAGCGCGCCCGAGCCGGACCCGCGCGGTGCGCCCGTCCGGGGAGGCCGCCTCGATGATCGTCACGTCGTGGAGACCCGTGAGCATCTCCGGGTGGGCGACGAGAAAGGCCGTCACCGACGCCTCGACCTCGGCATCCGTCAGCACCAGCGCTGCTCCGTCGACCGGGGCGACGACGCCACCCCGGTAGAACACGTCGGGCGTCATCGAGTCGGCGGCGTCGAGCGCCGTGGCGTCGGCCACGTCGAAGAGCTGCTTACGGTCCAGGTGGACGCCCGTGGCCGAGACGACCACAGCGATCAAAAGAAGGGCGAAGGCGACGAACATGCTGGTGAGAAGCATGATCTGGCCACCCTCGCCGTCGGGTGCCAAGTCGGTGAGCCGTCGTCCCCGACTCACGACCGGGCCGCCGCATACGCGTCGACCGGTGAGGTGTGCACCGCCTGGACCGGCACCGACAGCGGGACCCATGCCCTGATTCCCGACGGGACGAAAGGTAGCGGAACGTCGTAGCGCACGACGGTCGTCACCTCGCTCCCCGGCTCCAGACACGGTGAGCTGGAGCAGGAGATCACGAGGATCTCGCTCGGCGCGACGTCGTGGAACCCTGGTCCGCGAGCGCCAAGGAGGCGGCGGCGCCGGCGCGCATCTCGCCCGTCCGACGGACTCGGCCGTCACGAAGGCCCGCGCAGACTCCTTCGCGGCACCTTCGACCGCGAACGTCGCGGCCTGGATCCGCCGAGCGTCAGCGCCAGGTACAGGACCGGCAGGAGCAGGATCAGCGCCACGCCGAGGAACTCGACCACGGCGTTCCCAGACTCTCCGCGGACCGACTGCCGATATTTCACCCGCTGGACCAGCAGCCGACGCCCGGCCGAGAGGCGCAGGCACCCCGCGGTGCACGTCCTGCCCTGTTCGTCACGGCTCCTCCTCCAAGGCGTGCCCACTCACCGTGACGACGCCGGACGGGCCGAGGAGCCCGACCACCGGCAGGGGCGTCGTCACGGTCACCTCCACGAGCAGCAGCCCGTCCTGCTCGACCTCGCGCGCTGTGATGTCCTGCGCGAACCGGTCGGACAGGGCTGCCTCGATCAGCGCCCGGGTGCGTTCCACCCGTCCGCGGGCGTGCGGTCGACACGGCCCGCGAGCCGTGCACCCTCTGCGGCGCTGTCGATCACGACGGCTCGTACGTGGACAGCGAGCACCACCTGGACGACTCCGAGAAGGAGCGCGACGACGAGGACCGACACGAGCACGAAGTCGACGACGGCGGAGCCGCCATCGACCTCGCGCGCCGCGCCCTGCCGCCCCGTGCGGTCACCTCAGGGCCGCCGACGCTGCTGATCGCATCGCTGAAGGTACTCGTCAGAGCAGGGCGGCAACTGCCCAGAGGGCGATGACGAGCCCCGCCGTCATGAGGGTCACGAGAACCCAGCCGGGCACGTCTCCCTGCTCGGCTCCCGCGCCGCGGCGCGACGAATCACCTGGTTCATCCGTGTAGTCAGGAACTGCATCATCGGTGCTCCTCCATCGATCGTGCTCTGTCGGTCTCTCGTCCTGGACACGTGTCCAGAAGTAATTCCCACGGCAGCAGCCGGGACGCACACTGGCTGCCCCGGGCAGTCGGTTCACCCACCTCGTCCACCGGCCGGGCCGAGTCGTCCCTCGGTCCACCGCGCCGACCCTGCCCACACGCGGTCTCACAAGCCGATCTGGAACGTCGTGATCGACGGGAAGATCGCAAACACCACGGTCACCGGAAGGATCAGGAACACGACGGGAATCATCATGAGAACCTCCTTGCGCCCCCGGACTCCATCAGCGCCCGGCGGCCCGCCTCCCGGACGTCCTGCGCCTGAGCACGCAGGACGTCTGCGAGCGGTGTCCCCGTTCCACGGCGACCGCGACGCCCTCCGCGAACCGGGTCAGGCTCGCGAGCGCCGTCCGGTCCGCCAGGTCCTCGAGCGCGCGGGCCAGCGGCACGCCGGAGCGCACGGAGGCCAGCGTTGTCGCCAGCTCGCCGGAGAGCTCTCCGCGCGCACTGGTGGAGACACGCTCCATCGCCGCGACCGGCCCCTCACCGGCCGCCACGGACAGAGCGAGCAGCTCGGCGATCGTCGGGAACTCGCTGAGCATGCGCTCCTCGCGTCGCGAGATCTGCCGCGAGAGCACCTGGTCACAGGTCAGCAGGCCGCCGACGCCACAGAGAACCACCAGGGCGACCAGCACGACGACGGACGAGCCTCGCGTCGCCGCGAGGAGGAGCGCGAGGAGCAGGCCACCGACCAGACCCAAGGCGCCCCAGACCACCTGCCGGGCCGGAACTGGTCGACGCTCTCCCGGCGCCCTGCCCGGTCGAGCCGGCGCCGCAGCTCCGGACGGGACGAACCGAAGCGTTCCAGCAGCCGCCCTGCGTCAGCGATCCATGGCCCGAAGAAGCGTTCCATGGTGGGGAAGGCGGTCTGTGACGACGTCTCCGTCAGCAAGCCGGAGGTCGAGCCGTGAATTCGGAGGTACGGCCCCACCCGCTCGTCGAGCCGGATCCGTCGCGCTCGCAGGCGGGCGACGACGAGGAGGACCCCCACCCGAGCAGCGCCCCAGCCGTGGCACCGACCCAGACCGACCCGACCGCCCCACCCCGGTCACCGCAGGACCCGTACTTCCTCGGGAGGCGCCCGATCCGCCGCATCAGCTGATATGCGACAAGGGAGCACAGCGCGCCCCCACCGAGGACGACCACCCCTGCAGCGAGTTGTACGCCTGCGCCGTCTCCAGTCGGGTCGCCAGCAGGGCGAGGACCACCCACGGTCCAGCCACGGCCACCCGTGCCCCGTTCACCGTCCACGACTGACGTGCCTCGAGCTCGCCCGCGTCCTCGCGTCCTCCCGCAGGAAGGCCGCGAGCGTACGCAGAGCTTGCCGAGGTCGGTGCCGCCGACCTCCGGGTCATGCGCAGCGCCTCGACGATCCTGTCCGCGACCGGATCGGCGAGCCGCACCTGAGCGCGTCCAGGCAGTCGCCGAACCGCCCCGTCGCGCGGAAGTCCTGCGCGAACTGCGCGAAGGGCGCGCGCAGCTCCGCGGGCCCGCGCTCGCCGAGCTGCCCGACGGCCTCCGGGAGCGAGAGTCCCGCACGCACGCCCGAGGACAGGTGGTCCACGACCTCGGGCCACACGTCGCGCAGGCTCGAGCGACGCCGTCGGGCCGAGAACGCACGAGCGTGACCGGCGCGAGAGCCGCGATCAGCGCGAAGCATGCCGCGATCGGCAGGGACCTCGTCAGGGCGAGCCCGAGGAGCACGACGAACAGCCAGACGCCGAGGCTGCCCCGACGAGCGCCCGGGGAGCGACACCGGGCAGTCCCGCCTGGACCAGGAGGTCCTGGGTCCGTGCGGTCCAACCGTCGGTGGCCCGCGGCGCGCGGGACCGGCTCCCACCACGACCACCAGAGGCAGAACAGGCCCACACCCAGCAGGAGGCCGACCACGACCCCCATGTCAGCCTGCCTCCCCGCCACGAGGCGTGGACATCAGCGCCGCGAGATCGACCCCGCACGTGCGAAGCGATCGCTCGCCGGCGGGAACCCGTCGCCACGCACCAGCCGCCGCCGACCCGGTGGAACAGGTCCGCAGTCTCGACGACCCCTGCTCGACCCGCCCGGGACCCCGACGATCTCGCGGACCTCACGCCTGCCGTCCACCGTCACGCCCAGATGGACCACCAGGTCGATCGCGCCCGCCACGGTGGGGACGACGAACCGGTCCGAGACGTTCTCTCCGGCCAGGAGAGGCAGCGTACACATCTTCGAGATCGCCTCCCTGGCCGAGTTCGCATGGATGGTGCACATCCCCGGAACACCAGCGTTCAACGCGATCAGCAGGTCGAAGCTCTCCGCCTCACGGACCTCACCGATGACGATTCGGTCCGGGCGCATGCGCAGCGCCTCCTTGACGAGTCGTCGCAGGGGAATCTCCCCGTACCCTCGAGGCTGGGCTGTCGGCACTGCATCGAGACGATGTCCCGTACCGCGAACCGCAGCTCGAAGACCTCCTCGCACGTGATGACCCGGTCCTGGGAGGGATCGAGCGGCAAGAGCGTTGAGCATGGTCGTCTTGCCCGCCTGGGTGGCACCCGCGACGAGGATGTTGAGACCCGCCTCGACCGAGGCGTGCAGGAACGCAGCCGCGTGCGGAGTCAGCGAGCCGAGCCGCACCAGGTGGTCCAGGTGAGTGGCGCGCACCACGTGCTTGCGGATGTTCACCGCGAGGTGCTCGCGGGTGACGTCCGGGATGACGACGTGCAGGCGCTCGCCGCCCGGCAGCGCCGCGTCGACGAACGGGCTTGAGATGTCGAGGCGTCGTCCCGAGGACTTGAGCATCTGCTCCACGAGGTCACGTACCTGCGCCGAGCTCAGGATCGTGGTGGTGAGCTCGGCCTGACCGCCCCGCGCGACGAAGACCTGCGCGGGCGAGTTGATCCAGATCTCTTCGATGTCCGGGTCGTCGAGGTACTTCTGGAGCGGGCCGAGCCCGGCGACCGCGTCGAGGACGGCGCGCACCGCCCCGGAGCGTCGGCGAGCGGGGCACGACGCCCAGTGCGGTGCGGGAGTCGTAGTCGGCCAGGGCGTCGGCGACGAGCCGGTCGATGCCGCCTTGTCCCGCACGGGGTCGACGCCACGGCGTCGGATGAGCTCGCGCACCTCGGTCTCGAGGATCGCCACACCATTGGTGCTCACGTCGTCGCCACGCTCCCCTGCGTCCCCTGCACGCCCCCGTGCAGTCCCCGCCCGACGCGACGGGACGGCTGAGCGCCGACAGTAGAGCACAGCGACGGAGTGCGCACGCACCCTGTGGACAACCGGGTCTGAACGGCGGAATCCTGCGCCTCGGGTCGGCGACAGTGTCCGGTATGTGGTCACCCTCGCCCTCGCTGCGCACGCCCGCGCACCTCGTCGGCATAGGGTCGAGCCCATGTCGTCGAACCACGCCGCGGCCCAGCAGAACCCCTCGTCACCGCCTCTGGTCCCCGGCCGCTGGCGTGCGGCCGCCGCGGCGACGGGGCTCCTGCGTCCGGACGGCAGGGTCGCGTCCACGATCTTCGCCGAGATGACGAACCTCGCGGCGCGCACGGGCGCGATCAACCTGGGTCAGGGCTTCCCTGACGTCGACGGCCCGCACGCGATCAAGCAGGCCGCGATCCGCGCGATCGAGGACGGGTACAACCAGTACCCGCCCGGCACGGGCGTCCCGGAGCTTCGCCGGGCGATCGCCGACCACCAGCGCCGCCACTATGGCCTCGACGTGGACCCTGACACCGAGGTCCTGGTCACCACAGGGGCCACGGAGGCCCTCGCGGCCACCGTCCTGGCGCTCGCGGGCCCCGGCGACGAGGTCGTCACCCTGGAGCCCTTCTACGACTCCCACGCGGCCGTCATCGCGCTCGCGGGCGCGACGCACGTGACCGTGCCGCTCCACCCGAGCCCAGGAGGCTTCCGCCTCGACCCCGCGCAGGTGCGTGCCGCCGTCGGGCCGCGCACGAGGCTCGTCCTCCTCAACTCGCCGCACAACCCCACCGGGACCGTGCTGACGCGCGCCGAGCTCGAGGTCGTCGCGGCCGCGGCACGCGCGGTCGGCGCGATCGTCGTGACCGACGAGGTCTACGAGCACCTCGTCTACGACGACGCGGCCCACGTGCCGGTCGCGACCCTGCCGGGCATGGCCGAGCGGACGATCACGATCTCCTCGGCGGCAAGACGTTCTCCTTCACCGGCTGGAAGATCGGCTGGCTGCACGGACCCGCGCACCTCGTCGAGGCCGTGCGGACGGTCAAGCAGTTCCTCACGTACTCGTCGGGGCGCCGTTCCAGCCGGCCATCGCTGCCGCGCTCGCGGACGACGAGGCGCCCGCGCCCTCGCCGCGACTCTCGCCTCACGGCGGGACCTGCTGTGCGAGGGCCTGGTGGCCGCAGGGTTCGAGGTCGTCGTCCCGCGCGGCACCTACGTCGTGGTCGCGGACGGCGCACCGCTGGGCTTCGAGGACGGTGCCGAGCTGTGCCGTCGGCTCCCCGACCTCGCCGGGGTCGTGGCCGTCCCGGTGAGCGCATTCTGCCGGGCACCCGGCGGGCTCCCGGCGGAGCCTCCCGGCCAGGCAGGAGAATCACGCCCGACGACGGGACGCGCCCTGGCCTCCCGGGTCCGCTTCACGTTCGTCAAGCGCGAGGACGTCCTGAGGGAGGCGGTCGCGCGGCTCGGAGCTCTGGGGGTCCGCGCTGACCGCGAGCGCACGGCGGGACGTCCGGCGCGCGTCAGGGCACACGCCGGGAAGGCGCTCCTCCACCACCGGCGGTGGGACGACGGCCGTGTCCGCCCCGGTCGCGTCCGTACCTGCTCCGGCGGCCGGGTCCGTTCCTGCTCCCGCGTCGGTCCCCGCGCCTGCCGCGGCGTCCGGCTCGGCGATCGCCCCGGTGTCGGGCTCCACGACGCCCGCCCCGCATCGGCCGCAGGTGGCGGGTCTCGTGCCCGGGCGGCGGCTCGTCGGCGGACATGCGGTCCCAGATCGCCTGGGCCTCCTGGGTCCAGACGACGCGGTTCTTGTCGGTGGGGGCGTCGACGACCGGCAGCTCGGTGAAGACGATCTCGTTGGTGTCGATGCTCTTGAGGGAGAACGCGAGACCTGCCAGGGAGTCGAGCCCGGCGAGGCTCGGGCTCGCGCTCACCGAGGACAGGACGGCCTTGATCATGCCGTAGAGCTCGGGAGCGTTGGTGATGAGGTTCTTGGACAGGACCTCGCGGAGCATCGAGTCGATGAATGCCTGCTGGCGCGGGATCCGCGACAGGTCGCTCCCCATCTCGAGCCCCATGCCGGTGCCGTGGCGGGCACGCAGGTAGCTGATCGCCTGCGCCCCCGTGAGGTTCGTCTCGCCAGCCGGCAGGTCGAGCGTCCCGTACCGGGGCTCTCCTTCATGGGCTCCGGGAGGCACATCCGTACGCCGCCGATCGCGTCGACCACGCCGATGACCCCGGTCATCTTCACGACGACGTGGTCCGTGATGGTCAGACCGGTGAGCGCCTGGACGGTGGTGATGGTGCACGCCGCCGCGCCGACCATGTCGTCGTCGTTCCCCGCACCGATCTGGAAGGCCTCGTTGAACATGGCGCTCCTGCGTGACTTCGTCGTCGAGCCGTCCGACAGGTTGCACGACGGGATCGCGACGAGCGAGTCACGCGGGATCGAGACGACTTCCATGCGCGTGCGGTCCCCGGAGACGTGGACGACGAACGTGGTGTCCGACCGCATGCCCGGTTCCTCGCCCGCGATGGCGGCGTTCTCTGCGTCGCGGTAGTCGGTGCCCATGACGAGGATGTTGAGCGCCTGCCCGGCGAACGGGTCGTCGGGGTCCCGCGGCGGCGCCGGCGACGCCCCTGCGACGAGCCCTGACACGTCACTCACGTCCAACGCGTTCTGGAAGTCGGCGTACATCCCGACGGCAGCGGTACCGACGAACACGAGGCTGCCGGTCATCACCATCCCGACGACGCGAAGGGCCTTGTGCGAGCGCAGGAAGCGCGCGTGATGAGGGCCGCTCTTCGAGGCGGTCTTCGGGCTGGGCATGAGATGAGCCTAGGGCCATGGAACGGGTGTGGCCCTCGTGTCGTGCAAAGGAAATGTGAAGTGTCCTGCCGGACCGGCCCCGATCGACTCCCGGAGCGCCCGGGAACGCGTCAGACGGGCATGTGCCACCCGCCCTTGCGGAACGCGGGCGTGGCCAGCCCGAGCACGAGCAGGGAGGCCACGACCGCCCCAGCATGACGGCGCTCATCGCCACCTCGTCGCCGCCGAGGACACCCACCAAAGGGCTCACGAGGCCCGCGACACCGGCCTGGAACGCCCCGATGACCGCCGCTGCCGTCCCGGCCATCTCCCCGTGCCGGGACAGCGCCAGGGCAGAGGCGTTGGCCGGGATGAGGCCCTGGAGGGAGAGGGTGAGCCAGAGCGCGGCAAGGAGCCCGATCAGCCCGCCCGCGCCCGTGAGCGCCACCACGAGCAGCCCCACCGCGAAGACTCCTTGCAGAACAAGGGCGGTCCGCAGGATGCGCACGGGGCGACACGCCGGACCAGCGAGGCGTTGACCTGTGCGGAGACCACGAGCCCGATGCCGTTGACGGCGAAGAGCGCCGCGAACTGCTGGTGCGTCAGGCCGTACCCTCCTGCAGGACGAACGGGGATCCGACGACGTAGCTCATGAGGACGGCCATGCCGAGCCCCGGAGCACCGCCAGGGCGACGAAGTGTCGGTCGCGCAGGAGCGTCGCGTACCCGCGGAAGACGCTGCCGATCCCCGGACCGGCGACGCGCGGTCTCGAGCGTCTCCGGCATGAAGCGCAGGACGATCAGGGCGAGGATCACCCGAGACCTGCCAGGACCCAGAACACCCAGCGCCACGTCCCGTGCGAGGCGATCAGGGAACCGAACGTGGGCGCCAGGAGGGGCGCGAGACCGATGACGAGCATGAGCCGGGACAGGATGCGGGCCGCGTCCGAGCCGGTGAACCGGTCGCGGATCACGGCGATCGAGACGACCTGCGCCGAGGCGTTGAAGAATCCCTGCAGCACGCGCAGCGCGATGAGCCAGCCGATGCTTGGCACGACCGCGCAGAGGATCGAGGTGACCACGTGCAGCGAGAGTCCGACGATCACCGGCGCACGGCGCCCGTACCTGTCGGAGAGCGGCCCGATCACGAGCTGGCCGACGGCACCGCCGACGAGCATCCCCGCCAGGGTGAGCTGTGCGAGGGCAGGGCTGGTGTCCAGGTCCGTGGCGACCTCGGGCAGCAGCGGCAGGTACATGTCGACCGTGAAGGCCGGGAGGGTCGCGAGCGCGCCGAGCAGGAGGACCCACTTGACGTTCGAGCGGGTGGGCGGCGGGTCCGGGCACCGGTCGGCGGATCCGAGGGGCCGGCGGGTGGGGGCGTTTCCTGCCGGTGGGGTGCTCATGGGACCCAATCATAACGATTCGATGATTGCCCGGGGCCACCGCCGCGGCGCAGCGGGCCGAGTGCGGCCGGGCGGGCCGAGTGCGGCCGGGCGGGCCGAGTGCGGCCGGGCGGGACGAGTGCGGCCGGGCGGGACGAGCGCAGCGCGTGGGCGCGAGACGAGCAAGCACGCCGGACGTCCCGCCCGGACGGGACGCCTAGGGTCCCGCGAAGAGCCAGGCAGCACCGAGAGGGGTGAGTGCACAGAGGGGACGACCCACGTGATGAGCGACGAGAGGACCCGTGCACCTCGACCCGCCCTCCGCCCGCCTCCTCTCCCGCGACCGGCAGCGGCGAGACGACGGGGTCCTCGAGCGTGCCCTGGCGGACCTGGACGACGCTCCAGACCGTGCCCGTGACGAGGACCAGCGCCCCACGACCGCGACCGGCACCGCCGGAGGACGAGGACCTCGCTGTCCAGCAGGACGGCACCGACCCCGAGCGATCCCGTCAGCAGCGTGAGGACGAGCCAGGAGACGACCGGCCGGTCGAGGACGCGCCGCAGCACCGTCGAGCTGTGTCGAGCGAGGAGCAGGAGCGCGACTCCGAGCACCACGACCATGAGCAGCATCCCGACCGTGAGGCCGACGGTCGCGTCCGCCTCACCCGTGCGCCACGCGTTGACGGCCGCGCCACCTCCCCACCCGAGCACCAGCATCCCGAGGACCTGGCTCCCCACGGGCCCCAGGACCGTCACCACGTCCCACCGGCCTGCGGGTTGTACGGGCAGGTCGAGGCTGCGCGCGTAGGCCACCGGGTCCCCGAACACCTCGGAAGCCTTCTCTCCGCTCTCGGCACAGTGGGACTCGACCTCCGCGAGAGCTGCCCCGAGCACGTCTCCAGGCACGTCGAGCAGACGCAGCTCGATCACGAAGCCCTCGGCCCACTCCTCCTCGACATGGGGGCCAGGCTTCGCTCGATCTCGTAGCGCGCGGACTTGCGCCTCTCGCGCAGGGGGATGTCTGCGGGGTGCGGGACATCAGGTCTCCTCGGTCTGTGCTGGTCGGTCGGCGGGTCCGGTGCGGCCCGGTCCGACGACGAGATCATGGGTGGTCTGCGTGAAGGCGTCCCACAGCGATGCTCGCTGGGCGAGGTGCTGGTGACCGGTCTCGGTCAGGTCGTAGTACTTGCGCCCTGGCCCACCGTCGCCGGCGCGCCACTCGACGGTCACCAGACCGCCCGCCTCGAGGCGCCCGAGCAACGGGTAGAGCGTGCCGCCCTTGATCGCGCCGAGCCCGCCGTCGGCGAGCCGGGCAGCGATCGCGTACCCGTAGGTGGGGCCGTCCGCGAGGATCCGCAGCACGCAGACGTCCAGGACGCCGCGGAGCCACTCGCTGGGCCAGGTGGTGTCCGTCATGAGTAGATCGTGTGGCTAACTAGTCAGTCTGTCAACCTAGCCGCCAGGGTTGCCCGACGGCGTCACGCACCACGGAGCGAAGGTGCGCCCGCGCGCAGCGTGGGTGGCGCGAGGCATCCTGGGGGCATGTGCGGACGTTATGCCTCCTTCCGGGATGCCCAGGACCTTGCCGACGAGCTCGCGATCGCGGACCTCGCCGAGGACGCGAGACTCCTGCCGCCGTCGTGGAACGTGGCCCCACGGACCCGGTGCGGATCGTGGTCGAGAGGGCGACCAAGGACACGGGCGAGATCCGCCGCGCGCTGCGGGTCGCGCGGTGGGGCTCGTCCCGAGCTGGGCCAGGACCCGGGCGTCGGCGCACGCATGATCAACGCCCGGTCCGAGTCGCTGCTCGACAAGCCGCCTTCGCCAAGCCCTTCGCGGCCCGGCGCTGCCTCGTCCCGGCCGACGGGTACTACGAGTGGCGCCGCATCGAGACTCCCCGGCCCCGGGTTCCACGGCGCGCAAGCCCAAGGTCTCCAAGCAGCCGTTCTTCATCCACCCCGACGGGCGGCCCTCGCGGCCTTCGCGGGCCTCTACGAGTTCTGGCGAGACCCGACCAAGGGCGACGACGACCCCACCCGGTGGCTCGTCTCGACGACCATCATCACGACCGATGCGGCCCCGGCGCTCGCGTCCATCCACGACCGGATGCCCCTCGCGCTCCCCGGACCTGTGGGACGCGTGGCTCGACCCTGCCGTCGGCAAGGACGAGGCCGCAGGGCTGCTCGCCGCCCACGGGTGGGCATGTCGGCTCAGGAGGTCGCACCGGTCGTCAACAGCGTGGCCAACAACGGGCCGGAGCTGATCCGCGCGGTCTGAGTAGCGCCAGCGGCGGTCCGCGCAACGGTCACGTGCCAGTGCTGGTGCGCCCGCCCGCCCGCCCTCGAAGGTTCAGCCCTTGTACGCCCACTGGAGGCGCACGGGCTCGATCACGCCGAGACCGGGGACCTCGCGATCGGGCTGGGCCGTCAGCGCGAACCGGGTGTCGCGAGCCAGCAGCGCGGCGGTCTCGCGGTCCATCAGCACCGTCGCTGGCTCCGCGATCTCGGTGAGCCGTGACGCGAGGTTGACCGACGGACCGAACACGTCGCCGAACCGGGAGAGCACACGCCCCCACACCAGGCTGACCCGGACCGGCGGGACCTCGATGCCCCGCCGGCGCGCTCACCCTCCTCCGCCAGGCCGAGGGCCACCTTGGCGCCCGTGGCGACGTCGTCGGCCACGTAGAGGACCGCATCCCCGATGGTCTTGACGACCCGCCCTCCCGCGGCCGTGATGATGTCGCGGGCCGGGTCTCGAAGAGCTGCACGAACTCCGCGAGGTCGCTCGAGCCCAGGCCGCCGTGCGCTTGGTGAACGAGACGATGTCCGCGAAGCCGACGGCCCGCGGCAGCGGCAGCGCCTGGGCGTCGGCCACGTCGCTCGAGCGCGCCTGCGAGAACTCGACCGCGAACCGCGCGGCGACGGCCGCGAGCTGGCGACGCCAGGCGTGGCGCAGCTGGGTCTCGAGGACCGGAGCGAGGTCGGGCAGACGGTCGAGGACCAGCAGCCGGGCGCTCGTGTCGTCGAGGTCGAACCGCGTGGACATGTGCTCGACCAGCGCTTCGACCTGCCAGAGCACGAGGCGTTCGGTGGTGTGCCCCATCGAACGGATGAGAGTCGTCAACGACCGGTCGTCGAACCTCTCGCTCTCCGCGACGGAGTAGATCTCCTCGAGGGCGACGGCGTCGTCCTCGGTGAACATCTGCTCCTGCTCCTCGGTGATCGGCAGCCCGAGGGCCTGCCAGTAGGAGCGCACCTGCGTCTCGGAGAGGCCGGCCCGCTCCGCGAGGCCCTCGACCGTGAGCACGCGGCCCGCCCAGGAGGGCCTCGTCGAGGTCCTCCTCTCCCAGGGTGTGCCGTTGATCCCCGGCGGCTCCTGCCCCTGCGTCCGACTCTCCCCGGCGGCCTCGGTCGTCTCGGTGGTCTCGTCGGCTGCCTCAGGGATGTCGCGCGTCACAGGCAGATCCTAGTTCAGCGGGCACCCGCCACGGCGCACCCGGTCGCCACGGCCCCGTCACGGCATCCCGCCACGGCGCACCGTCACTGCGCACCGTCGACGGCGCCGTCCGCTGCGGCCCCGTCGCGCAGCCGGAGGTGGTGCACGTCGCCGCTGTGCAGCGTGCGGCTCGTCCCGTCCTCCTCCCGGACGAGCAGCGCGCCGTCGACGCCGAACCCGTACGCCTCGCCGAGCACCTGCTCGCCTCCTGTCAGCTCGACCCGCACCTGGGCCCCGAGGGTGATGCTGACCTCCTCGCACTCCTTGACGAGACCCGCTGCGGCGGCGTCCCCGTCCGCGTCCTGCCACCGGCCGAGGATCTGCACGAAGGACTCCTCGAGCGCGGTCAGCAGGACCTCGCGGTCCGTGGTGGCCGCACCGACCAGGGCGAGCGACGTCGCCGAGGCGACCGGGAGCTCGCCCTCGCTCTGCAGGACATTGAGCCCGACGCCCACGATCGCTCCGCCGTCGGGCAGGAGCTCGCACAGGATGCCCGCAACCTTGCGGTGGGTGCCCCAGCCGGCGACCTCGCCCGCGCCCGCCGGAACCGCGCTGGTGGCCTCGCCCGGTGCCGGGACGAGCACGTCGTTGGGCCACTTCACGACCGCCTCGACCCCGCCGTGGCGCGCAGGCAGCGGACCGTCGCGAGTCCCGCCAGCAGCGGCAGCCAGCTCAGCCGCTCGCGCGGGACGTCGGGGCGGACCAGGAGCGAGCCCGTCAACGCCGTCCGGGCCGGGTCTCCCAGCCCCTCCCCGCGCGCCCCGCCCGGCGACCTGGTGCTCGGCGACGAGAAGTGCCGGTGCGGGCCACGCCTGCGGGTCTGCCGCCACGGCCGCGGCGAGCTCGGTGTTGGTGGAGCCGGACTCCTCGACCACCTCCAGCCGCGTGAGCGGTCCGTGCGGCGCCACGAGGAGGTCCCGCAGGAAGTCGGGGCGCAGCGCAGGGTGGTCAGCAGTCGTCATGCCCCATCATGCACGCGAGCATCGCCGCTCGACGGGCGACGGGCACGCCCGTGTCACGGCCCGTTGTCGGAACCCTCCAACTGCCGCACCCACGCCGGTGCGATGCCCCGCACCCGCCCGGCCCCACCCAGCAACTAGGCTCGGCTGCGTGAACGAACCTGTCGCCGGCACCACCCCGGCCCCCACCGGTCAGCTCATCGGCACCGCAGCAAAGCTCGCCGACCTCGACCGTCGGCGCGCCGAGGCGTCCGTCGCTCCGGAGGAGGTCGCCCGCACCAAGCAGCACGCCCGGAACAAGAAGACGGCCCGCGAGCGCATCGAGGCCCTGCTCGACGAGGGCAGCTTCGTCGAGCTCGACGCGTTCGCCAAGCACCGCTCAACCAACTTCGGGCTCGAGAAGAGGCGCATCGCGGGAGACGGCGTGGTCACCGGTCACGGAACCGTCGACGGTCGCCAGGTGTGCATCTACTCGCAGGACTTCACGGTCTTCGGCGGCAGCCTCGGCGAGGTGCACGGGCAGAAGATCACCAAGGTCCAGGACCTGGCGTTGCGCACGGGCGTGCCGCTCATCGGCATCTCCGACGGAGGCGGCGCCCGCATCCAGGAGGGGTCGCGGCCCTCACCCAGTTCGCGGAGATCTTCCGGCGCAACGTCGCGGCCTCGGGCGTGATCCCACAGATCTCGCTCATCCTCGGTCCGAGCGCAGGCGGCGCGGTCTACTCCCCGCCCTGACGGACTTCATCGTCATGGCGGACCAGACGTCGAACATGTTCATCACGGGACCGGACGTCATCCGCGCCGTGACGGGCGAGGACGTCGGCTTCGAGGAGCTCGGCGGCGCGCGCACCCACAACGAGCGCTCAGGCGTCGCCCACTACATGGGCACCGACGAGGACGACGCGATCGACTACGTCCGCCACCTCATCGGCTACCTGCCGCAGAACAACCTCTCCGACGCCCCCGGCTTCCCACCGGAGGACGCCGAGCTCGAGGTGACGGACGAGGACCTCGAGCTCGACACCCTGGTCCCGGACTCCGACTCCCAGCCGTACGACATGCGCACCGTCATCGAGCACGTGCTGGACGGGGCGACTTCCTCGAGGTCCAGCCGCTGTTCGCGAGGAACGTGATCATCGGGTTCGGGCACGTCGAGGGCCAGTCGGTGGGCGTCGTCGCCAACCAGCCGCTCGCCATGGCGGCACGCTCGACATCGACGCCGCCGAGAAGGCCGCGCGGTTCGTGCGCACGTGCGACGCGTTCAACCTGCCGGTCCTGACCCTCGTCGACGTCCCGGGCTTCCTGCCGGGCGTCGACCAGGAGCACCAGGGCATCATCCGCCGCGGCGCCAAGCTGATCTACGCGTACGCCGAGGCCACCGTCCCGCTCGTCACGCTCATCACCCGCAAGGCGTACGGTGGCGCGTACATCGTCATGGGCTCCAAGCAGCTCGGTGCGGACGTGAACCTCGCATGGCCCACGGCCCAGATCGCGGTCATGGGTGCGGGCGGCGCGGTGAACATCCTCCAGCGCGGAGCCCTGAGGTCCGCGGCGGAGGCCGGGCAGGACGTGGACGCCGAGCGCGCCCGCCTGGTCGCGGAGTACGAGGAGGCCATCGTGAACCCCTGGGACGCGGCCGAGCGCGGGTACGTCGACGCGGTCATCCGTCCGTCCGAGACCCGCGTGCAGGTGGTGCGCGCGCTGCGTGCCCTGCGCACCAAGCGCGCGAGCCTGCCCCAAGAAGCACGGCAACATCCCTTGTGACACGGGGACGACCCCAGCACCGCACGACGACACGCACCACGAACCGAACCGCGAGGACGACATGCCCGACGAGCACGCAAGCGACAGCCAGCACGACGACCACGCAGGTCACGGCCACGAGCACCCGGACAACGGTCACGACCAGGCGTCGCACGGCACGGAGCCGCTCGGACCCATCGACGAGGCGCCGCTGCACGCCGCGGTCGACGCCCTGGCCGCAGCCCTCCACGAGTACGTGGGCACGGCAGTGGGCGTTCGTGCCGAGTTCGGCGCCTCCGAGGCCGACGAGGACCCGCGCGTCCTGGCGCTCGAGGCCAGGATCGGTACCCACAACGCACAGGTCTACGACGCGCTGCACGACGCGCTCGGCATGCACCCGGACCTCAGCTCGCTCGTGTGGGGCTCGGACGACGACGCGGGCGCGGGCCCGGACGCCGACGCTCCGCCCACCCCGGAGGTGGCCGAGCCGTTCTTCCTCGGTTTTGTCGTCGGCCCGGGCACCACTCCCGACACCACGCTCGACTCCGTGATCGACTTCCTCGACAACGCGGGCGAGCAGGTCGTGGCCGCCCTCGTCGAGTCCGGCTTCGACGTCCCCGAGTGGGCCGCCTCGCGCGGCGAGGCCGCCGACTTCGAAGGGTACGGCGACGCCTCGGAGGATCTGACGGACGGCGACCGGTGAGCGCGACCGGAGCGACGCCGTCGGGCCGCTCGCTGCGCGTGGTGCGCGGCGTACCCGACGACCTC
Organism: Oerskovia sp. M15; assembly: GCA_038070415.1. Lineage (GTDB taxonomy): Bacteria > Actinomycetota > Actinomycetes > Actinomycetales > Cellulomonadaceae > Oerskovia. The sequence goes on along the minus strand of JAMYWF010000001.1, from coordinate 3,231,554 downwards.
GAGGTCGCGGCCCTCGTCGCGGGACTCGCCGCCGCCGCGGCCGCCTCGCAGGTGGCCGACGACGAGGCCCCTGCCCGAGTGGACCAACCGCTCGCGCAGCCTGCGCGGGACCGGGTCCGGGGCGACCGCCAAGAGCTTCGGCGGCCGCTCGGGTCGGCACAACGCCGACGCCTGGCGGTGGAGCCTGCAGTCATGAGCCAGACCACGACCGTCCTGGTCGAGCTCGCGACGGACCCCTGGCGGTCGAGCGGCCGCTCGCACCGGACGTCACGCTGCCCGCGCTGCCCGCTCGCACGGGCTGGCGCCGGTGGGCCTGGACCGTCCCGACCGTCCCGGCCGTCGTGCTGATCGCCTACCAGCAGCTCGCGCCCTCGCAGGCTGGCCCCTGCCTGCGGCGGTCCTCGGGATCCTGAGCGTCCTGCTCCTGCTCGTCGCGGTCCTCGCGCTCGCGCGCTACCTCGACGACCGCGACGCGCAGAGCGAGTCCCGTGCGCGGGACTCGCTGCTCGCAGCAGCGCAGCGCACCACGGGTTCGGTGCTCGTCACCCCTCCCGCACCCACCTCGGCGGACCCGTCGCCCGACGGCGCCACGCGCCTGAGCGGTCGGCTCACCTTCGCGGTGGACCACTACCCCGTCCGGGTGCCGTTCACGGTGGCCGTACCGGCCGGCACGGACGGGCCCCGCTCGGGCGACCCCGTGGCCGTCTGGTATCCCGAGGGCCAGGAGGGTCGGCCGCGGGTCGTGCTCGTGCGGTACCAGCGCGCGTGGGCCGACGAGCTGCTGACGGCGCTGCACCCCGAGCCCGTCGAGGCCGACCCCGACGAGACGGACGCACCGGGTACCACGCAGTAACCTCTACCGGGTGACCTCACCCACCTCGCCGGCGGAGCTGGCACCCCTCGCCCGACCCCGCACGCCGTCGGCGATCGACGAGATCGCCGACGCGTACGTGCTCACGGTCGCCGACCTGAACCCTCTCGCCGCCACGGCCATGGGGCTCACCGGCTACGACCACCGCATGACCGACCTGTCGCCCGCCGGGTACGAGGCCCTCGCGGCCGCGGACCGCGCCGTGCTGGCGGAGCTGGCCTCCGCCGAACCCGTCGACGACGTCGACCGCGTCACGCTTCGCCGCCATGCGCGAGCGCATCGGTCTCGCTCGAGCTGCACGAGGCCGGCGAGGACCTCTCGCTGCTCAACAACATCGCGTCCCCGCTGCAGGAGCTGCGCGACGTCTTCGACCTGATGCCCACGGGCACCGTCGAGGCCTGGGAGAACATCGCCGCCCGCCTGGCGCGCTGCCGGGCGCGATGGACGGCTACATCGCCTCGCTGACCGCAGGAGCTGCGCGCGGCGACGTCGCGGCGATCCGCCAGGTGCGCGAGGGCGTCAAGCAGGCCCGTGAGCTGGCCGACCCCGAGACCTCGTTCTTCGTCACGTTCGTCCGCGGCGAGGAGGCCGCAGCCGTGCTCGACGAGTCCTCGGCCTGCTCGCTCGTGCGCAAGGAGCTCGAGATCGGTGCCGCGGACGCCCTGGTCGCGTACGCGAGGCTCGCGGACTTCCTGGAGAACGACCTCGCGCCGCAGCCCACGGCCGACGGAGTCGGCCGTGAGCGCTACGCCCGCGCCTCCCGCAACTTCCTCGGCGCCGAGGTGGACCTCGAGGAGACCTACCGCTGGGGCCTCGAGGAGCTCGCGCGGGTCATCGCCGAGCAGGAGGTCGTCGCGGCCCAGATCGCCGGGCCCGGCGCCACGGTCGAGCAGGCCGTCGCGCTGCTCGACGCCGACCCGAGCCGCAAGCTCGACGGCACCGAAGCGCTGCGCGCCTGGATGCAGGAGACCTCGGACGCCGCGATCCAGGCGCTCGACGGCGTGCACTTCGACATCCCCACGCCGGTCCTGGACCTCGAGTGCATGATCGCCCCGACCCAGACCGGCGGGATCTACTACACGCCCCGAGCGACGACTTCGCGCCCCGGGCGCATGTGGTGGTCCGTGCCCCGGGCGTGACCGAGTTCAACACCTGGCGTGAGAAGACCACCGTCTACCACGAGGGCGTCCCGGGTCACCACCTCCAGTGCGGTCAGGCCGTGGCTGCGCGCGACACGCTCAACTCGTGGCGCCGGCTCGCGTGCTGGGTCTCGGGGCACGGCGAGGGTTGGGCCCTGTACGCCGAGCGCCTCATGGCCGACCTCGGCTACCTCGACGACCCGGGCGACCGGCTCGGGATGCTCGACGGCCAGCGCATGCGCGCGGCGCGCGTCGTCCTCGACATCGGCGTGCACCTCGGCCTCGACGCGCCAGAGGAGTGGCGCGGCGACTCCGACGACCCGCGCTGGGATGCCGACAAGGCCTGGGAGTTCCTCAAGGCCAACGTCAACATGGACGAGTCGTTCGTGCGCTTCGAGCTCAACCGCTACCTGGGATGGCCGGGCCAGGCCCGTCCTACAAGGTCGGTCAGCGCCTGTGGGAGCAGACGCGCGACGCGGCCCGCGCGGCCGCGGAGGCGCGCGGCGAGGAGTTCGACGTCAAGGCGTTCCACGAGCGCGCCCTGAACCTTGGGTCCGTCGGTCTCGACGTCCTGCGCGGAGCCCTCAAGTGACCGACCGAGCGACCGCACCCGCGCTCCGTCTGCTCCTGGCCTCGCAGTCCCCGGCCCGCCTCGCGACCCTCCGCTCAGCGGGCGTCAGCCCCGAGGTCCGGGTCTCGGGACTGGACGAGGACGCGGTGCTCGACGCAGCGACCGCCCGCTTCGGCGCGCTCGACCCCGCCGACGCGGTGCTCGTCCTCGCGCAGGCGAAGGCCGAGGAGGTCGCCCAGGTCGTCACGCGCGAGGCGCGCGAGCGCGACGAGGCGGGCGACGCCGTCGGGCAGGACGACGAGGCTGCGCCGGTCGCCCCGTCGTGGTCGGCTGCGACTCGATGCTCGAGTTCGCCGGCGCGGTGCACGGCAAGCCGAAGGACGCCGAGGAGGCGACGGCGCGCTGGCGCGCGATGCGCGGGAAAGCGGGCGTCCTGCACACCGGGCACTGGATCGTGGACCTGCGGGACCCGCAGGACGGCGGGAGCGGGGCAACGCTCGGCGCGACCAGCTCCACGACCATCCACTTCGCCGACGTCACGGACGCCGAGATCGCCGCGTACGTCGCGACCGGCGAGCCGCTCGCGGTCGCGGGCGCGTTCACGGTGGACGGCCTGGGCGGGGCGTTCATCGAGAGCATCGAGGGCGACCACCACGGCGTCGTCGGGATCAGCCTGCCGCTCGTGCGCGAGCTGCTGGGAGAGATCGGCGTGACCTGGACGGACCTGTGGGCCTGACCACCTGAGTCCGTCTCAGGCAGCCCGTCCGCGGCCCGTCCGCCCGCCCGCACCGCGCTCCGGCGCCGGTCCGGGCGAGGGCGGGCCGCCTGCTTGTCGGGGCGCACAACCCCGGCGGCCCGTGGACCGGTTCGTCCCCGCGACCATGGAGGTTTCCTACAAGTGACCTCGGTGCGCGTTGGCCTGATCTCCAATCTTGTCCGGTACCGATGGTCGGAGCGTGAACCCAGGGCGCCGGACGCGTTACCGTGAGCCGTGCCCGTGAACTCAACGACCCCGCGACCAGCCTGCCCCGACGACTGTCGAAGGTTCTCATCGCCAACCGCGGGAGATCGCCGTGCGCATCGCCCGTGCGTGCGCGGACGCGTCGATCGCCTCGGTGGCCGTGTACGCGGACTCCGACCGCGAGGCCCTGCACGTCCGCCTCGCCGACGAGGCGTTCGCCCTCGGTGGCGCGCGCGCTGCGGACACCTACCTCGACATCGCGAAGCTGCTCGACGTCGCTCGTCGGTCCGGCGCCGACGCCGTGCACCGGGCTACGGGTTCCTCGCGGAGAACGCCGGGTTCGCGCAGGCCGTGATCGACGCCGGTCTCGTCTGGATCGGCCCGCCCCCGCCGCGATCGACGCGCTCGGCGACAAGGTGAGCGCGCGGCACATCGCGCACCGCGCCGGCGCCCGCTGGTCCCGGCACCCGGACCCGGTCGCGGACGCGAGCGAGGTCCACGCGTTCGCCGCGGAGCACGGCCTGCCGATCGCCATCAAGGCGGCCTTCGGCGGCGGCGGTCGCGGCCTGAAGGTCGCGCGCACGCTCGACGAGATCGACGAGCTCTTCGACTCCGCGGTCCGCGAGGCCACCGCAGCATTCGGCCGCGGCGAGTGCTTCGTGGAGCGCTACCTGGACACCCGCGCCACGTCGAGACCCAGTGCCTGGCCGACGAGCACGGCACGGTCGTCGTCGTCTCGACGCGAGACTGCTCGCTCCAGCGCCGCCACCAGAAGCTCGTCGAGGAGGCCCTGCGCCGTTCCTGACCGACGAGCAGCAGGCCGAGCTCTACAAGGCGTCCGAGGCGATCCTGCGCGAGGCGGCTACGTCGGCGCCGGGACCTGCGAGTTCCTCGTGGGCGCCGACGGCACCATCTCCTTCCTCGAGGTCAACACGCGGCTGCAGGTCGAGCACCCCGTCTCCGAGGAGGTCACGGGCATCGACCTGGTGCGCGAGCAGCTGCGCATCGCGGCGGGCGAGCCGCTCGGGTACACGTCGGTGGCCACGCGGGGCACTCGCTCGAGTTCCGCATCAACGGCGAGGACCCGGCCGCGAACTTCCTGCCCGCCCCGGGCGCATCACCCGCCTGCACTTCCCCAGCGGGCCGGGTGTGCGCGTGGACAGCGGCGTCAGCGAGGGCGACGCGATCTCCGGCGCTTTCGACTCGATGATCGCGAAGGTCATCGTCACCGGCGCGACGCGGCTCGAGGCCGTCCAGCGGGCGCGTCGTGCGCTGCGCGAGATGGTCGTCGAGGGCATCCCGACCGTCGTCCCGTTCCACCGTGCCGTGCTCGAGTCCGAGGATTTCGTCCCCTGGACGACTCGGCGTTCCGCATCCACACCCGCTGGATCGAGACGACGTTCGCCGACGAGCTGACCAAGCTCGCGCCCGCCACCCTGCCAAGGCTCCCGCGGACGAGGACGATGCGCCTGCCACCGAGCGGGTCGTGGTCGAGGTCGGCGGCAAGCGCCTCGAGGTCGTGCTGCCCGCTGGGCTCGGCATGGCCGCGGGCCGCGCTCGCTCGGCCAACGCTGCCCGGCGCCCTGCCCGCCGCTCGGCCACCAAGGCGGCGCGAGCAACGGCACGACCCTCGCCTCGCCCATGCAGGGCACCATCGTCAAGGTCGCCGTCGCGGAGGGCACCGTGGTCGCCGAGGGCGACCTCATCGTGGTCCTCGAGGCCATGAAGATGGAACAGCCCCTCGTCGCGCACCGTGCGGGCCGCGTCTCGGGCCTGACCGCGGGGTCGGTGCGAGCGTCAGCTCCGGCACGTCCATCTGCGAGATCACCGACGTCGCCGCGGCGACCGCCTGACAGACGGCAGACGCGGCCGCGCGCGCCGCAGCCGCCGCGCATCGCCGCGCCCGCAGCCGCCGAACCCGAGGTTGGTCAGGCAACTCGCCAGAGTTGCCTGACCAACTCGGTCGGCACCTCGTGGTCAGCTCACGTCACCTCGTGAGGTGGCCGACGTCGTGGCTCGCGCGCCGCGTGCATGGCTCTGCGCCCCGAAGGGACCAGCACGGCGATCGCGATGACGAGGAACATGGCCGCCCCGACACGACCAGCAGCGACTCGACCGAGAACCTGTCGGCGAGCGGGCCGAAGATCACCATGCCGAGGGGCATGGCGAGCGCCATCACGATGCCGACGAAGCCGAAGACCCGCCCCTGTCGTTCGGGTTCGACCGTCTCCTGCAGAACCGTCATCGAGGTCGTGGAGAACGCCGGCACCGCGAGGCCGAGGAGGAACATGAAGGAGAAGAAGACCCACATGTTCGTCGAGAGGCCCATCGCGACCGAGAGCACGCCGAAGACGAACGTGGACCCGACGATCATCGCGACACGGTTCTTGAACCCGCCCCAGGTCGCGAGCAGCACACCGCCGAGGATCATGCCGACCGAGAACGCGAGCTCGTTGGCCGTGAGCTTCCACACGTCGTCGGGCCCGCCGTCGCCGAAGGTCCTCACGACCATGAGCGGCGTGAGGTACGACGGCGCGACGATCAGCAGGAAGACGACCGCGTAGAGTGCCAGCACCCAGCGCACGAACGTGTGGGACACCAGGTAGCGGAAACCCTCGACGAGGTCGTCGAAGTATCCGACAGCCGCGCCGTCCGCGACGTCGTGACGGACCACGCGCGAGACCTTGATGGTGGCCAGCATCCCGATCCCGATCACCGCCGTGACGAGGTCGATGAAGAAGATCGACACGATCGACGAGCCCGCGTAGACGGCCCCGGCGACGGCCGGGGCGAGGAGCATCATGCCCGACTGGATCGAGCCGTTGATGCCGTTGACCCGCATGAGCTTGCTCGTGGGGACGAGCTGCGGCAGGAGCGAGGACACCGCTGGCATCTGGATCCCGGCGCCGATCGACCGGATCGTCAGCGCGGCGTAGATGAGCCAGAGGTCGTCACTGCCCGCGAGCATGAGCAGGGCGAGCGCGAGGGTCGTCACGGCGATCGACGCGTCGGCCGCGATGATCAGGATCTTGCGGTTGAGCCGGTCCGCCCAGACCCCGCCGAAGATCGAGACGACCGCCTGCGGCAGGAACCCGAACACGGCCGCCAGGGCCAGGACCCCTCCGGACTTCGTCTCAAGGGTCAGGTGCCACATGATCGCGTACTGCACGAGCATCGACCCGAAGAGCGAGACGGTCTGCCCGCCCAGGAAGACCGTGGCATCCCTGCGCCAGCGGGTTTGTCGGCCTCCGCCGAGGCCTGCTGGAGGATTGTCGAGGCATCCTCGGTCGTCGGGTCGGACACGGCGTTCGGCTCGGGATGACTCACCCGACCATCGTCCGTGGCGCCCGCTCGGGTGTCCAGGGAATACGGCGCACTTCGCCCGGTCGCCGCGCGGCTCGGGCCGCGTCCACCACCGCACCGGGGCAGCGGTGGCAAGGTTGGCCCGTGACGCCCGACAGCCCTCCGCCCTCGCTCCCCGGAGCGCCTCGCGCGCCCGGACCGTCGACCTGCTCACGGGGCCGGTTCCGGCGCCCGGTCTGGTGCGCGCCTCGTCCTCCTCGGCCGTCGTCGCCGGGCTGGTCGCGGTCATGGTGTCCTTCGCGGGGCCGTCGCTCATCATCCTGCAGGCCGCGCACGACGGCGGCCTCACGTCCGCGCAGACGACCTCGTGGATATGGGCCGTGTCGATCGGCAGCGGGGTGACGGGCTTGGTCCTGAGCCTGATCACGCGCCAGCCGGTCATCACGGCGTGGTCGACCCGGGAGCCGCCCTGCTGCTGGGCACGCTGGGCGACTTCGCGTTCTCGGACGTCGTGGGCGCGTACCTCGTCGCGGCAGTGGCGGCCCTGGCCCTCGGCGCGAGCGGGTGTTCGGCAGGCTCCTCGCGGCCGTCCCGCCGCAGATCCTCTCGGCGCTGCTCGCAGGCGTCCTGCTGCCGTTCGTCCTGGGGCCGTCGTGAGCGCCGTGAGCGCTCCCGCGATCGGTGCGAGCGTCGCGGTCACCTTCCTCGTGGTGCGCCGCCTCGCCGCACGGTACGCGGTCCTCGCGGCGCTGCTCGCCGGCGTCGTCGCCGCCCTCGCCACCGGCGAGGTCTCGCGCCGACGACGGCGCTCGCCCTGGCCGTCCCGCAGTGGACCACCCGACGCTCGACCTGGGTGCGGTGGTCGGGATCTCCGTCCCGCTCCTGCTCGTGACCCTCAGCGCCCAGAACGGCCCGGGCCTGGAGATGCTGCGCGCGAGCGGATACCGACCGAACAGCCGCCTGCTCGTCGGCGCGACCGCCGCCACCTGGGCGTTCCTCGCCCCGTTCGGCGCCCACGGGATCAACCTCGCCGCGATCACCGCGGGCATCTGCACGGGTCCGGAGGCGCACGAGGACCGCACGCGCCGCTACGTCGCGGGAGTCGCCTGCGGAGTCGGCTACCTCGTGGTCGGGACGTTCGCCGGGAGCCTCGTCGGGCTCTTCCACGCGGTGCCTACAGCCCTGGTCACGACGGTCGCCGGCATCGCCCTGGTCGGCGCCCTGACGAGCGCGCTCGCCGGGACGTTCGCCCGTCTCCCTCGGGTCCGACGACCCGCCCTCCCCGCGACGCTCGAGGCCGCCGTCCTCACGCTCGTCGTCACGGCGTCGGGAGTCGTGCTCGCGCAGGTCGGCTCCGCGTTCTGGGGCATCGTCGTCGGGCTCGTGGCCTACGGGGTGCTCACGGTCGGCAGGCGCCGCGTCGCACGGTGAGCCCCGCGAGGGCGAGTCGACGGACCGCGGCGGGCGGCGCCGTCGGGCATGCTGCCCTTCCTGCCCGACGGCGGCGCGCACCGTGGCCTTGCGGGCACCTGTCCACGACGTGGGCACCTGGGCCCGGGCTGTCCCGTGGGCGTCGCCGGATGGCAGGGTGGGACCGTGACGATCCCGACAGAGCCCACGCCGCCCGCAGCCGCGTCCGTCCTCCCGCCGCCCGCCACCTCCAACCCGGCGACGGCTGGGTCGAGTGCACGTGCGGACGCCGGCACTGGGGCTGGCCGGGGCTGCGGGCCTGCTGGTCGCGCGCCGCGACGAGGACGGGCGCGTGGCCCACGTGCTCCTGCAGCACCGGGCGACCTGGAGCGACCAGGGCGGCACCTGGGGAGTGCCCGGTGGTGCGATCCACCCGGACGAGACGCCCGAGCAGGGCGCGCTGCGCGAGGCGGCGAGGAGGCGGGACTGGATCCTGCGCTCGTGACGATCATCGGCGAACGGGTCCTCGACCATGGGCCGTGGCGCTACACGACGGTGCTCGCCGAGGTCGTGCCCGGAGCTCACCTGGAGGCGCGCGCGACCGACGCGGAGAGCCTCGAGATCGCGTGGGTCCCGGTCGAGGACGTCCCCTCGCTCCCGCTGCTGGACGCGTTCCGGGACGCCTGGCCCGAGCTCGTGGGGCGGTTCGCCGCGGCGACCTGACGGACGGATCCTGGCACTCGGTGCGGGCTGCGGGCTGCAAGCCGGGACCCCGGCGACTGTGGGATGGCTCACGTGGACCGGGGTTCACCAGACCCGGTGACCGGAGTACCGTTCTCGCGGAGGAAGGTAAGCCTCACCAAACTGGGACGCGTGTCCAGAGTGGCGGCGCCACCGCTGCGGCCGCCGGCCGGGCGTGCCTCCGGATCAAGGCTTCCCGCCCCGTGACGCGTCGAAGGGCTCCCCGTGTTCGCGAACTTCCTCATCGGCCTGCGTGAAGGCCTCGAGGCCTCGCTGGTCGTCAGCATCCTCGTGGCCTACCTGGTCAGGTCGGGACGCCGCGACCTGCTCCCCAGCTCTGGCTCGGCGTCGGCATCGCGGTCGCCGTCTCGGTCGGGTTCGGTGCGGCCCTCACGTTCGGGCCCCAGGGCCTGACATTCGAGGCCCAGGAGGCCATCGGCGGGATCCTGTCGATCGTCGCGGTCGGCCTCATCACCTGGATGATCTTCTGGATGGGCAAGACCGCCCGCCACCTCAAGGCCGACCTGCAGCACAAGCTCGACGACGCCGTCGCGGCGGCAAGTGGGCCGTCGTCGTCATGGCACTGCTCGCCGTCGGGCGCGAGGGCCTCGAGACCGCCCTCTTCCTGTGGGCGGCGCGCAGGCCACGGGCACCACGACCAGGCCGCTGCTCGGCGCCGTCCTGGGCCTGGCCGTGGCCGTCCTGCTCGGCTGGGCCGTCTACAGGGGCGCGATCAGGCTGAACCTGCGGGTCTTCTTCGCCTGGACCGGCATGTTCCTGATCGTGGTGGCCGCAGGGTGCTCGCCTACGGCGTCCACGACCTCCAGGAGGCCGGGATCCTGCCCGGCCTGCACTCCCTCGCCTTCGACGTCAGCGCGCAGATCCCGCCGTCCAGCTGGTACGGCACCGTACTCAAGGGAGTCTTCAACTTCTCCCCGCCACCACCTGGCTCGAGCTCGCCGCCTGGTGGCTCTACCTCGTCCCCACGATGTTCTTCTTCGTCCGGACCGTCTGGTTCAGCGCGCCCCGCAGCACTGCTCCCGCGCCCCAGTCCGCGCCGGCAACCCCGATCACGACCTCCGGAGGAAACCAATGACCCGCTCACGGGCCACCCACGCCGCAGCGCCGCTGCTCGCCGCCGCTCTTCTCGTCCCGATCCTGGCCGCCTGCACCCCGAACGACCCGGCCCCGCCGGTTCGGAGGGCACCGTCGCAGGGTCCGCGAAGCTCTCGGTCGACTCCTCGGCCGACGCGTGCACGCTCTCGGCCGCCGAAGCGCCGTCGGGCAACGTCGTCTTCACGGTGACCAACTCGGGCGACGACGTCACCGAGTTCTACCTGCTCGCCGAGGACGGCCTGCGGATCGTCTCCGAGGTGGAGAACATCGGCCCTGGCCTCACCCGCGACCTGGTGCTCACGGCCAAGCCCGGCGAGTACGTGACCGCGTGCAAGCCCGGCATGATCGGCGACGGCATCCGCTCCGACTTCACCGTGACCGACTCGGGCCAGGACATCGAGCCCACGGGAGCGGTCGCCGACCAGATCGCCGTGGCGACGACCAACTACGTGGCCTACGTCAAGGACCAGACCGAGCAGCTCCTCGAGGGCACCCAGGAGTTCGTGACCGCGTACGAGGCGGGCGACGACGAGGCCGCCAAGGCCCTCTACGCTCCGGTGCGCGTGCACTGGGAGCGCATCGAGCCCGTCGCCGAGTCGTTCGGCGACCTCGACCCAAGATGGACCTGCGCGAGGCCGACCTCGAGGAGGGCCAGGAGTGGACCGGCTGGCACCTGCTCGAGAAGGACCTGTGGCAGCCCGCGCCCGAGGACAACGGCGGTGAGACGTACGTCGCCCTGACGCCCGCGCAGCTCACGCAGTACGCCGACCAGCTCCTCGCGGACACCCAGGAGCTCTTCGACCGCACGCACGAGGCGTCGTTCGCCGAGGGCATCGACGCCCCGGCGATCGGCAACGGGGCCAAGGGCCTGCTCGACGAGGTCGCCACGGGCAAGGTCACGGGCGAGGAGGAGATCTGGTCGCACACCGACCTGTGGGACTTCCAGGCCAACGTCGACGGCGCCAAGGTGGCCTACGACGGACTGCGCGACGTCGTCGCGGCCAGGACGAGGAGCTCGCCACGACGCTCGACGAGCGCTTCGCGACTCTCCAGGGCCTGCTCGACGAGCAGGAGCAGGGCGACGGTTTCGTCCTCTACACCGACCTCACGCCCGAGCAGGTCAAGGAGCTCTCCCAGGCCGTCGACTCGTTGAGCGAGCCCCTCTCGCAGCTCACCGCCGCCGTGGTGCTCTGAGGACCGGCGCACACCATGACGACGTCCTCCGACCAGCCCGCCGCAGGGTCCGCCGATCCGGCCGACCCCGCGGTGCCCGTCGAGCCTCCGCACGAGGCGCGCCGCATCTCGCGGCGTGCCGTGCTGGGATGGCCGGCGTCGGGCTGGCCGGGGCCGGGCTCGCGGGCGGCTTCCTCGCCGGGAGCACCACGGCCTCGGCCCGGACCGCAGCGTCGAGCCCTGATCCCGCCGACGGCGGCGGCGCGTTCGCCTTCACGGGCGAGCACCAGGCCGGGATCACGACCCCGGTCCAGGACAGCCTGCACTTCGCGACCTGGGACGTCATCACCCAGGACCGCGAGGAGGTCGTCGCGCTGCTGCGGGCATGGACCCTCGCGGCCTCACGCATGACGCAGGGCTTCCCGCCGGGGAGTTCGGGCCCATGTCCGGTCCGTACGACGCCCCGCCGGACGACACGGGTGAGGCCGAGGGGCTGCCCGCGTCCGGCCTGACCATCACGTTCGGGTTCGGGCCCTCGTTCTTCACCGCGTCCGACGGCTCGGCACGGTTCGGACTCGAGGGGCGCAAGCCCGACCTGCTCGCGGACCTGCCGCACTTCCCCGGCGACATGCTCGAGGACGCGCGCTGCGGCGGGGACATCGCGGTGCAGGCCTGTGCGAACGACCCGCAGGTCGCAGTCCACGCGATCCGCAACCTGGCACGCATCGCGTTCGGGACGGCGTCGGTGCGCTGGAGCCAGCTCGGCTACGGGCGCACCTCCTCGACCACGACCGCGCAGGCCACCCGCGCAACCTCTTCGGCTTCAAGGACGGCACGGCCAACATCACCTCGGAGGAGTCCGCGGCGATCGACGAGCACGTGTGGTCGCTCCCGGCGACGGCGCCGACTGGCTCGCGGGCGGCTCGTACCTGGTCGCGCGACGCATCCGCATGACGATCGAGACGTGGGACCGCGCTCCGCTGCGCGAGCAGGAGACCATCGTGGGCCGCACCAAGGGTTCGGGGCTCCGCTGTCCGGTGGCGAGGAGCGCACCGAGCCGGACTTCGAGGCCGCGGGCCGCGGTGGCGTCCCGCTCATCGACGAGGCGTCCCACGTGCGCCTCGCGCACCCGTCGAGCAACGGCGGGCGCGCATGCTTCGTCGCGGCTACAACTACACCGACGGCTCGGACGGGCTGGGCAAGCTCGACGCGGGGCTCTTCTTCCTCGCGTACGTTCGCGACCCGGTGACCCAGTACGTCCCGATGCAGAACGCGCTCGCCAAGCACGACCTCATGAGCGAGTACCTGCGGCACACGGGCTCGGGGATCTGGGCCGTGCCGCGCGGGTCGCGCAGGGTGCGACGCTGGGTGGGGACCGGGGCGCGTTCGTGGGTCAGGACCTGTTCGCCTGACCTTGCGGGTCGGTGCCGTCGCGACGGTCACTCCCGGACCCGGCCTGCCTCCTGGACCGCCGGGCGGACCAGCTCGCCGTACGCCTGGAGCGTCTGGTCGTTCGCGTCGTGCTGGAGATACAGCGCGAACTGGTCGACGCCGAGCGCCTTGAGCTCGAGGAGCCGCTCGACGTGCCGCTCGGGTGGCCCGACCAGGCAGAACCGGTCCACGATCTCGTCGCTCACGAACGCGGTGTGCGTGTTCCCCGCGCGCCCGTGCTCGTTGTAGTCGTAGTCGACCCGCCCTGCGACGAAGTCCGTGAGCGCGCGCGGGACCGTGGTCCCGGCGTCTCCGGCAGCCTGATCCCCTCCCGTACCGCGCCACGATCTCGGCGACGTGGTTGCCGACCATGCCGCCGAACCATCGGCACTGGTCGTAGGCATGAGCCGTCCCGACGGCGGAGCCGTCCGTGACGTAGGCGGGCGCGGCCACGCAGATGGTCACCTCGGCCGGGTCGCGGCGGCCCGTTCGGCCGCCTGCCGGACGGCAGCGACCGACCACGCGACGACGTCGGGGTCCGCGACCTGGAGGATGAACCCGTCCCCACCTCGCCCGCGAGCGCCAGCGCGCGGGGACCGTAGGCCGCGACCCACACGGGCGTCCGGCTGTCCGCGGCCCAGGGCAGGTGCAGGGTGGCGCCGCGGTACTCGACGGGCGGCCGCCCGCGAGCCCGCGGATCGTCGTCACGGCCGAGCGCAGCTCGGCGAGCGTGACGGGCTTGCCGTTGATGACGCGCACCGCGGAGTCCCCGCGCCCGATCCCGCAGACCGTGCGGTTGCCGAACATGTCGTTGAGGGTCGCGAAGAGGGAGGCGGTCACGGTCACGTCGCGGGTCGCGGGGTTGGTGACCATGGGGCCCACCGTCACCCGGTGGGTCGCGGACAGGATCTGGGAGTAGATGACGAACGGCTCCTGCCACAGCAGGTGGGAGTCGAACGTCCACACGTGGCTGAATCCGTGGAGCTCGGCGCGACGCGCGAGGTCCACGACACGCCAGGCGGGCGGGTTGGTCTGGAGGACGACGCCGAGGTCGATGCGGGCGGCCGAGCGGCGGCGGTCATCGCAGGTACGCCGAGAGGCCTCGGCGCAGGTACTGCCCGTGCCCGGGATGCCCGTGGTACTCGCCGCCCGAGACCAGGACCTTTCCACGCGAGATCACGACGTCGACGTGCCCGTCGATCTCGAAGCCCTCCCACGAGGAGTGGTCCATGTTCATGTGGTGGGTCTTGCGGTTACCGTGCGCGGTGTCCGCGCCCGAGGGTACCCGATCGAGGTGTGCCCGGCGGGGTCGTAGACCACGACGTCGGCGTCGGCTCCCGGGACGAGCAACCCTTGCGGTCGCCGAGACCGAACATGCGCGCCGGCGTCGTGCAGCACAGCTCGACCCAGCGCTCGAGCGAGATCCGGCCGTCCACCACGCCCTGGTAGATCAGGTCGAGGCGGTGCTCGACGCCCCGATCCCGTTGGGGATCTTCGAGAAGTCACCGAACCCGAGCTCCTTCTGCTCCTTGAAGCAGAAAGGGCAGTGATCGGTGCTCACCACGGACAGGTCGCCCGTGCGCAGGTAGCGCCACAGCTCCTCCTGGTGCTCCTCGGCCCGCGAGCGCAGCGGCGTCGAGCACACCCACTTGGCGCCCTCGAAGCCGGGCGCCCCGAGCTGCTCCTCGAGCGAGAGGTACAGATATTGCGGGCAGGTCTCCCCGAACACGTTCCACCCGTCGTCGCGCGCCCGGGCGAGCGTGGCCACGGCCTGCTTGGCGGACATGTGCACCACGTAGAGCGGGGCGCCCGCGAGGCGCGCGAGCATGATCGCGCGGTGGGTGGCTCCTCCTCGGTCTCCCACGGGCGCGTGGTGCCGTGGAAGAACGGGGCCGTGTCGCCGCGGTCGAGGGCCTGGCGGACGAGCACGTCGATCGCGAGGCCGTTCTCGGCGTGCATCATGACCATCGAGCCGTTGGTCGCGGCCTTCTGCATGGCTCGCAGGATCTGGCCGTCGTCGCTGTAGAAGACACCGGGATAGGCCATGAAGAGCTTGAAGCTCGTGATGCCCTCGGAGACCAGCTCGTCCATGGCCTTGAGCGAGTCGTCGTCGACGCCGCCGAGGATCTGGTGGAAGCCGTAGTCCACGGCGCAGTTCCCTCGGCCTTGGCGAACCACGCGGCGAGCGAGTCCTGGACCCGCTCCCCGTGCGCTGGACCGCGAAGTCGACGATCGTCGTCGTGCCTCCCCAGGCGGCGGCGCGTGTCCCGGTCTCGAACGTGTCGGAGGCGGCCGTGCCGCCGAACGGCAGCTCCATGTGGTGTGCGGGTCCACAGCGCCCGGGATCACGTACTTGCCGGTCGCGTCGATCACCGTCTCGGCGACCGAGGCGAGGTCCACGCCCAGGGACGTGTCGCCGGGGCGCACGAGAGCGGCGACCTGCTCACCGTCGAGCAGGACGTCGGTGCGAGAACGCCCCGTGGGCCCGACGACGGTGCCACCGGTGATGAGGGTCAGTGCCATGGGCTCGTCCTTCCTGGGCGGGTCGACGGTCGGTCGGCGGTCGGCCGGTCCCTGCTCACGGCGCTGTGAGGTCGCCGTACGCGTCCGGGCGGCGGTCGCGGTAGAACTGCCACCGGTTGCGAACCTCGGTCAGCACGTCGAGGTCGAGGTCGCGGACCACGAGCTCGTCCTCGTGGCTGCCTGCCGGCTCGCCCACGAACGCTCCCTCGGGGCTCACGAAGTAGCTCGTGCCGTAGAAGTCGTTCGACCCGAGCTCCTCGAAGCCGACGCGGTTGATGGCCCCGACGAAGTACTCGTTGGCGACGGCCGCCGCGGGCTGCTCGAGCTTCCACAGGTAGTTGGACAGGCCACGGCTCGTGGCGCTCGGGTTGAACACGATGGTCGCCCCCGCCAGTCCCAGCGCCCGCCATCCCTCGGGAAGTGCCGGTCGTAGCAGATGTAGACCCCGATCCGCCCGACCGCGGTGTCGAAGACCGGGTAGCCCAGGTTTCCGGGGCGGAAGTAGAACTTCTCCCAGAACCCGGGCAGGTGCGGGATGTGGGTCTTGCGGTACTTGCCGAGGTAGCTGCCGTCGGCGTCGATCACGGCCGCGGTGTTGTAGAGGATCCCGGGCTGCTCGATCTCGTAGACGGGCAGGACGATCACGATGCCCAGCTCTTTGGCGAGGGCCGCGAAGCGCTCGGTCGTCGGCCCGGGCACGGACTCGGCGTAGGAGTAGAACGCGGCGTCCTCGACCTGGGGAAGTAGGGCGCGTTGAACACCTCCTGGAAGCAGATGACCTGGGCCCCTCGGTCCGCGGCGAGGCGCGTGAACGTCTCGTGGGCCTGGAGCATGGACTCCTGGTCACCGGTCCACCGGACCTGGGTGAGTGCGGCGCGAACGATCATGGTTCTCCTCGGTGTCAGCTGTTCGTTCCGGGCGAGGGGTCACGACGTGGCGGTCGGCGACGTCGAGCGCCGCGTCGATCACTTCGAGGCCGTGCTCCAGGTCTTCGACCGAGGTGATCAGCGGCGGGGCGACGTGCAGCCGGTTGACCTGGGGAAGGGCCAGACGCCGCCCGCGGTCACGGCCGCGACCACCTCGGCCATCGGTGCGTTCTGCGCTCCCGTGCCCTGGAAGGGCACGAGGCGCTCACGCGTCGCAGGGTCACGGACGAGCTCGATCGCCCACAGGAAGCCGAGTCCCCGCACCTCGCCGACGCTCGGGTGCTTGGTCGCCATCTCCCGCAGGCGCCCACCGATCACGCGGTCGCCGAGCGAGCGGACGCGGTCGAGGATCCCCTCGTCCTCGAAGACCCGGATCGTCGCGACGCCGGGGCGCACGCGAGGGTGCCCCGAGTACGTCAGCCCGCCCGGGAAGGCCGTCCGGTCGAAGCTCGCGGCCACCCGCTCGGAGATGATCACCCCGCCGAGGGGCACGTACCCGAGTTCACGCCCTTGGCGAAGGCGATCAGGTCGGGCACCACGTCCCAGTGGTCCACGGCGAACCACTCGCCCACGCGGCCGAAGCCCACCATGACCTCGTCCGCGACGAACAGGATGCCGTGCTCGTCGCAGAGGTCGCGGACGCCGGCCAGGTAGCCGTCGGGCGGGACGAGCACCCGTTGGTCCCGACGACCGTCTCGAGCAGGATCGCGGCGATCGTGGCGGGACCCTCGAGCTCGACGACCTCGGTGAGGTGGCGCAGAGCTGCCACGCACTCCTCCGCCTCGGTCACCGCGCCGAACGCCGAGCGGTAGGCGTAGGCCCGAGGAAGTGCCGCACGCCGGGGTCCACCTCGTTGGGCCAGCGCCGCGGGTCGCCCGTGGCCGTCACGGCCGTGCCCGTGTTGCCGTGGTAGGAGCGGTAGGCGGCCAGGACCTTCTGGCGGCCCGTGTGGCGCCGGGCGAGCCGTACCGCGTTCTCGACGGCATCCGCCCCGCCGTTGGTGAAGAACACCCGGTCCAGGTCTCCCGGTGACCGCTCGGCGATCAGCCGGGCGAGCTCGCTGCGGACCGGGTTCGCGAACGACGGCGCGACGGTCGCGAGCCGTCCTGCCTGCTCCTGGATCGCACCGACGAGAGCGGGATGCTGGTGCCCCAGGTTGAGGTTGACGAGCTGGGACGCGAAGTCCAGGTAGCGGTGCCCGTCGTTGTCCCAGAACCAGGCGCCCTCACCGCCCGCGATCGTCACCGGGCGGATCAGCTCCTGCGCCGACCAGGAGTAGAAGACGTGGGCGTCGTCGCGCTCGTGCCGCCCGACCGCGCCCGCGCCCGCGCCCTTGCCCTGCCGCGCGTCCGTCATCTGCCCGTCACCGGTCCACTCACCTGTTGCGGGGAAGCCGAGGTCGATGCTGCTGGTCGCCGGGTCCGGCCACCGCGACGTCACGACCTTGGTCCGCGTGTAGAAGTGGATGCTCTCCGGTCCGTACATGTGCGAGTCGCCGAACAGCGACCCTTCCAGCCGCCGAACGAGTAGTAGCCGACCGGCACCGGGATGGGGACGTTGACGCCGATCATGCCGCCTGCGCCTCGACTTCGAAGCGCCGGGCGGCGCCCGTCGCGCGTGAAGATCGCCGCGCCGTTGCCGTAGGGGTTCTCGTTGACCAGGCGCAGCGCGTCGTCGAACGTGCCTGCCCGCACGACCGCGAGCACCGGCCCGAAGATCTCCTCGCGGTACACGGCGTGCTCAGGGAGCACGTGGTCGACGAGGCTCGGACGCAGGTAGAACCCGCCGCTCACGTCCTCGCCGTCGGCGCCCGGCCCCACGGGCGGGCCGTCCCGACCGTCCAGGACGAGGCTCGCCCCTCGTCGAGCGCGCTCTGCACGCGCGCCGCCACGCGGTCGCGGTGCTCGGCCGTGATGAGTGGTCCCATCTGGGAGGACGGGTCGTTCCCCGGTCCGACGACGAGTCCCACCACTCGCGTGCGGATCGCCTCCACGAGACGGTCCCCGACGTCTCCGACAGCGACGACGACAGAGATCGCCATGCAGCGCTCCCCGCCGAACCGTAGCCTGCCGAGACCGCGGCGTCCGCTGCGGCGTCGAGCTCGGCGTCGGGCAGGACGACGAGGTGGTTCTTCGCGCCCCCAGTGCCTGGACGCGCTTGCCGTGGCGCGTGCCGGTCTCGTAGACGTGACGTGCGACGGGCGTCGACCCGACGAAGCTCACGGCGGAGACGTCCGGGTGCTCCAGGAGCCGGTCCACCGCGACCCGGTCGCCCTGCACCACGTTGACCACGCCGTCGGGCAGGCCCGCCTCGGCCAGGAGCCGGGCAACGAGCAGCGAGGCCGACGGGTCGCGCTCGCTGGGCTTGAGGACGAACGTGTTGCCGCACGCGATCGCCGTCGGGATCATCCACAGCGGCACCATCGCGGGAAAGTTGAACGGCGTGATGCCCGCGACCACGCCCAGGGGCTGCTTGACCTCATGGACGTCCACGCCCGTGGCGACCTGCTGGCTGTGCCCGCCCTTGAGCAGGTGCGGGATACCGGCAGCGAACTCGACGTTCTCCAGCGCGCGCGAGACCTCGCCCTCGGCGTCGCCGACGACCTTGCCGTGCTCGGCGCTGACGAGCCGGGCGAACTCGTCCTTGTGGGCACGCAGGAGCTCGTGGAACGCGAAGAGGATCTCGACACGGCGCGAGAGGCCCGTGGAGGCCCAGCCGGGGAAGGCCGCGAGCGCCGCGGCCACGGCCTGGTCGACGTCGGCCACGGAGGCGAGGGCGACCCGTCCGGTCACCCGTCCCGTCGCGGGGTCGTGGACCGGTCGAAGCGCTCGGCCTCCTCGACGCGGCGGCCTCCGATGACGTGACCGATGACGCCCGGGACCGGGGTCGGTGCGGTGCTCGTCATGGTGCCCTCCCTCCCGGGCGAGTCACGGTGAGCGGCGGCCCGGTCGTCGACGACCTGATCCCCAGTGTGGCACGAACGGCCGTTTTGTGTGATCCGTGTCACAGACGAGGAAGGAGGGTGGACGAACCGCCCTGATACCGACCTCGGCCGCGCGTCCCGTGCGGGCCGCGTCACCGCCCGGGTACCGTCGGGGCCGTGACCGACGAGCACCTCACGAGCACCGACCCACCCGCGGGCGGAAAGACGCCGACCACCCTGGGGAAGACCCGCCCGAGCCGGTGGCGGCCGCGGCCTCGACGCCGCGGACCCGAGCCGAACGACGGGTCGCAGAGCGCACCGCGGAGCTCGCGGCCCTGTCGCGGCGGACGGACAGCACCCTGCGCCACGAGCCGGTGACCCCGGCACGGGCCGAGCAGACGGCGGCTCCCGCGCCCGAGGAACGATTCAGCCCGGAAGGGTCCCTGACGAGCCCCCGGTCCGCAGTCACCCCGGAGGTCGTGGCCGCGGCGCCCGTCGACCCGCCTGTCGAGGGCGCACCGGTCGGCGCGGCACCGCACACGACCCGTCGCCAGCTCTCCCAGGCCGCACGTCGCGTCGCGGGTCTCGGCCGCGGCAACGCCGCACGCCTGCTGCTCCTCACGGTGGTCACCGCACTCACGGTCGAGATGATCCGTGCGAGCGGGCCCTGCTCGACCACGCCTTCACGGCCGGGGTGGTCACTGCCGCCGTGACGGCGCTCGTGACCTACGCCGCGCCGGCACTGGCCGTCACGATCATCGCGGCACGGCTGCCGCTCAGCGGACGGGTCGTGCTCGGCGCCGTGGTCGCCCTGGTCGCGTGGCGCCTGCTCCTGCAGGGACTCGGCGCCGCGGTTGCGTCGGAGGCCGGGCTCAGCACGGCCCGCTACGGTCTCGGGCTCGGCGGCGCCGCGCTCGCGGTGGCGACACTCGTCCTCGTCGCGGGGTTCGTGAGCGGCGCGCGGTCGGCGGCACCGACAGGGGACGACGCGCAGGACGGACGTCGCCCGGCGAGCGGCCGGATGGTCGCCCTGGGGGTCGCGCTGGGGACCCTCGGCGCCGCCGGTGTCAGCCTGCTCCACGGGACGTGGGACGCCTACTGGCGGACCGGCGCCGTGTCGTGGATCGCTCCCGTGCTGGTCGGCGGCACCGCAGTGGTCGCCGCCTGGCTCCTGCGCCGCGACGCCGCTGCACCGGGCGCCCGCGGGCTGTGGGTGCTGGGACCGTACCTTGCCCTCGGCATCATGGTCTTCGGCAACCCGCGTTCATCGCGTCACAGACAGGGCTCCCCTCCCGTCGCCGGCGGCACGATCGTCGTCATGGCGTTCCTGGTCTCCCTGCCCCTGGCCCGTGACCGCGGGCCCTCGCGTGGTGGGGCCGGTGGACCGCCCTCCTGCTCCTGCCCGCGTTCGCCGGCGTGGTGTTCCTCCTGCCCGGGCGCACCGAAGACCTCTCGACGGGCCACGGGCTGGCTCTCCTGGTCGCCATCCTCGGGTTGGCCGCGTGGTCCACGGACGCCGTCCGCCGTGCCCTGACCCGACCCGCCCACGAGCTCGGGTGGCTGCGCCTGGCCGGGGCGAGCTCCGCCGTCGGGCTCGGTCTGATCCTGCCCCTGCTCCTCTACCAGCTGGACTACGACGTCCCCTGCCCGTGCCCAACGCCACGGTCCCGGTCCTCGCAGCGTTCGTGCTGGCCGTCGCTGGGCTGCGCCGCGCACGCCCCAGCCGTCCGGGACCGCCGCGGCGCAGGCGCCCGTGCCGAGCATGCGCCTGACGTTCCCGGTGACCGCAGCCGTCGCGGGCCTGGCCGCCGTCGGCTCCGTGGTCGTCTCAATCACCCGGCGCCCGCGTCGGTCGCCGACCAGGGTCGGGACTCGCGGTGCTCGACTGGAACCTGCACTACGGGGTCAGCTCCACGCCGTCGGTCGACCTCGACCAGGTCGCCGCGACCATCCGCGACTCCGGCGCCCAGGTCGTCACGCTCCAGGAGGTCTCGCGCGGGTGGGTGCTCGGCGGCGGCGTCGACACGGGTTCGTACCTCGCGCGCGCCACCGGCCTGGAGATGGCCTTCGTGGGCGCGGCGGACCGGCAGTTCGGCAACGCGATCCTGTGGAACCCGGACGCGGTGACCGCGACCGACGTCGCGCGACTCGCACTCCCCTGGGCGCGGGGCCGCAGAACCGCTCGGCGATCTCGGCGACGATCACCCCGGCGGGCGACGGACCGGCCTGGGCCGAGGGTGCGCGTCACCTCGGTGCACCTGCAGCACCGCGAGGGAAACACCCGACCCGCCTCGAGCAGCTCGACGCGCTCTTCGAGGCCGAGCCGGTGCGGGCGCCTACCTGCTGGCGGGCGACCTCAACGCCGAGCCCGGGTGGGAGGAGGTCACGCTCGTCGAGTCGCACGGGCTGGTCAGCGGCCAGGACCAGGTCGGCGACCCGGCGATCTCACCTCGCCCGCCGACGCCCCGTCCTACCGCATCGACTGGGTCTTCGGGTCGGGCGTGGCCTTCACGAGCTTCGCCGTGCTCGACGACGTCTCCTCGGACCACCGCCCGCTCGTCACGGTGGTCCGCCCCGCGGCACCGAGTGACGGGGAGGGAGGTCAGTCCTGGCGGTGGTGGAGCATGCGGGCCACCTCGGCGATGGAGCCCGTGAGCGACGGGTAGACGGTGAACGCCTCGGCGACGTCGTCGACCGTGAGGCGGTGCGCGACCGCCAGGGTGATGGGGAAGATCAGCTCGCTGGCCCGCGGGGCCACGACCACGCCGCCGAGCACGACGCTCGCCTCCGGGTGAGCGAAGAGCTTGACGAACCCGTCGCGCATGCCCAGCATCTTGGCGCGGGGTTGCGAGCGAGCGGCAGCGTCGTGGTCACGTACTTGGAACCCTGCGCCTTGAGCTTCTCCTCGCTGTACCCGACGGTCGCGATCTCCGGGGCCGTGAAGATGTTCGCGGCGACCGTGCGCAGCTTGATGGGGTTCACCGCGTCGCCCAGCGCGTGCGACATGGCCACGCGTCCCTGCATCGCGGCGACCGAGGCGAGCGGCAGGATGCCCGTGCAGTCGCCCGCCGCGTAGATGCCACGGACCGACGTCCGCGAGACCTTGTCCACCTGGACGTGCCCGCTCGGCGTGAGGCGGACCCTGCCTCCTCGAGCCCGATGCCCTGGGTCGAGGGGATCGAGCCGACCGCGAGCAGGACGTGGGTGCCCTTGACCACGCGGCCGTCGGCGAGCGTGACCTCGACACCCTCGTCGGTGCGGACCGCGGCCTCGGCGCGCGAGCGCGACATGACGGTCATCCCGCGCGAGCGGAAGACGCCCTCGATGAGCTCGGCGGCATCCGCGTCCTCGCCGGGCAGGACGCGGTCACGGCTGGAGACCAGGACGACGTCCGAACCCAGGGCGTTGTAGGCGCCCGCGAACTCGGCTCCCGTGACCCCGAGCCCACGACGATCAGGCGCTCGGGGAGCTCCTTGAGGTTGTAGAGCTGCGTCCACGTGAGGATGCGCTCACCGTCCGGACCGCGGTCGGCAGGACGCGCGGTGTCGCACCGAGGGCGAGGAGGATGACGTCCGCGTCCAGCGTGACCTCGGGTTCTCGTCCCCGTCGATCGGCGTCACGTGCACGCGGCCGGGACCGTCGAGCCGACCCTGGCCGAGGAGGACGCGCACGCCCTCGCGCTCGAGGCGGGCGTGGATGTCGGCCGACTGTGCGGCCGCGAGCGCCATGACGCGGGTGTTCACGGCGTCGAGATCGACGATGTGGCGACGCATCGCCGGGTGGGCAGCCTTGACGGTGTCCACCGGGAGGCGGATACCGAGGTCGGCGGCGCGGTCCGCGATGGTCATCCAGTCGGCGGTCGCGATGAGGGTCTTGGAGGGACGACGTCGGTGAGGACCGCCGCACCGCCCAGTCCCTGCCGCTCGACGACGGTGACGTCCGCGCCGAGCCGGCGAGCAACGAGCGCCGCTTCGTAGCCTCCGGGACCACCGCCCACGATCACGATACGGCTGGCCTGAAGGTCACTGTTCTCGTTCGTCACGGGTGCCATTGTGTCAGGAAGTCCGGAGCCGTCGTGTCAGCATGCGGACAGAGCGGGCCAGCGACCGCAGGGCGGCCCTTCGGCGGGGCGCGACGCCGAAGAACGGATAGCCTCGTCATATGACGACGACCTTGTCTCTCGACGACCCCGCCACCGACCCGTTCCTCGTGGCCCGCGCTGCCGCCGACCACATCACCGAAGCCACCGGGATCGACGGCCACGACGTCGCCCTGGTCCTCGGCTCGGGCTGGGGCGGCGCGGCCGAGCTGCTGGGCGACGTGGTCGCCGAGATCCCCACGAGCGAGATCCCTGGTTCTCGGGGCCCGCGGTCGCCGGGCACGTCGCCACGACCCGCTCGATCCGGATCGAGCGCGCCGACGGGTCGGTGCGCCACGCGCTGGTGCTCGGCTCGCGCACCCACCTGTACGAGGGCAAGGGCGTGCGCCACGTCGTCCACGGCGTGCGCACTGCAGCGGCGACCGGTGCCCAGACCGTCATCCTCACGAACGGCTGCGGTGGACTCGACCTGGACCACGCGCCCGGGACCCCGTCCTCATCCGGGACCACATCAACCTGACCGCCACCTCGCCCCTCGAGGGCGCCACGTTCGTCGACCTCACCGACCTGTACTCCCCGCGCCTGCGGGAGCTGGCCCGCACCGTCGACCCCTCCCTCGGAGAGGGCGTGTACGCCCAGTTCCCCGGCCCGCACTACGAGACCCCGGCCGAGGTCCGCATGGCTGGGGTCCTCGGCGCCGACCTGGTGGGCATGTCGACCACTCTCGAGGCCATCGCCGCACGCCACGCGGGGCTCGAGGTGCTGGGCATCTCCCTGGTGACGAACCTCGCCGCGGGGATCAGCCCCACGCCCCTCTCGCACGACGAGGTCATCGAGGCCGGCCGGACCGCGGGTCCTCGGATCAGCTCCCTGCTCGCCGAGATCGCAAGGCTGGTGTGAGATGACGAACCGATCCGAGCCCCTCCCGAACGAGGTGGACGATCCCGGCTACGAGGCGGCGGCGGCCACGCCGCCTTCCTGGAGCAGGTCGAGTCCTGGATCGAGGCGGACCCCGATCCCGCCGGCCAGGCCGAGCTGCGCACCTCTCGCGGAGGCGGACTCCCCGACCCCCGTGACCACGAGCTGCGCGCCTACGCCCGCGCGGCGCTGCGGGACCGCTTCGCCGGCACCCTGCAGTTCGGCACTGCCGCCTGCGCGGCGAGATGGCGGCGGCCCGAACCGCATGAACCGTGCGGTCGTCATCCGGCTGCCGCCGGTCTCGCGTCGTTCCTTCGTGACGCACTTCCCGGCCAGACGCCCCGCGTGGTCATCGGGTACGACGCCCGCCACCACTCGCACACGTTCGCGGAGGACAGTGCGGCCGTCTTCACGGCGGCGGGTCTGGACGCCTCGATCCTCCCGGCCGCGCTCCCGACGCCCGTGCTCGCCTACGCCGTGCGACACCTGGGCGCCGACGCCGGCGTCATGGTCACCGCGAGCCACAACCCGCCGCGGGACAACGGCTACAAGGTCTACCTCGGCGGCCGAGCCGTGACCGACTCCGGTCAGGGCGCGCAGATCGTGCCCCTACGACGTCGAGATCGCCGCGGCCATCCGGCGCGCTCCGGTGGCCGCGCAGGTCCCCGCGCGGCGGGCGGGTGGACGGTCCTCGGACGCGACCTCCCGATCTCCTACATCGAGTCGGTGGGCAGGCTGTCCGACCGCGCGGACCGGAACCTGCGCATCATCGCCACCCGCTGCACGGTGTGGGAGGGAGTGCTGGAACGCGTCCTGGCGAACGCGGGCTTCACCGACGTCATCAGCGTCGCCGAGCAGTTCGAGGCAGATCCCCTGTTCCCCACGGTCGCGTTCCCCAACCCCGAGGAGCCCGGCGCGATCGACCTGGCGCTCGCCTATGCGCAGGACGCGCGGGCCGACCTCGTCATCGCGAACGACCCGGACGCCGACCGGTGCGCACTCGCGGTCTTCGACCCTCGCGTGGGCACCTACCAGGGAGCGGAGACCGCCCGGTCGAACGGGTGGCGCATGCTGCACGGCGACGAGGTCGGGGCTCTGCTCGGCCAGGAGATCGGCAAGCGCGCCGACGGGTCGCGGACCGATCCCGGCACGCAGTACTTCGCGAGCTCGATCGTCTCCTCGCGCCTCCTGCGCAAGATCGCCGCGAGCCACCACCTCGGCTACTCCTCGACGCTGACGGGGTTCAAGTGGATCTCCCGCGTCGACGGCCTGGTCTACGGCTACGAGGAGGCGCTGGGGTACTGCGTCGACCCGCAGCACGTTCGGGACAAGGACGGCATCAGTGCGGCGCTGCTCCTCGCCCAGCTCGCGAACCGGCTCAAGTCCGAGGGCGCACGCTCGTCGACGCGCTCGACGACCTGGCCCGGGCGCACGGTCTGCACGTCACGGACCAGCTCTCGGCCCGGTTCACCGACGTCGACCAGATCACGGCAGCGATGGCGCGGTTGCGCGCGGCCCGCCCGCACCCTCGCGGGTTCGGGGTCAGCGACATCCTGGATCTGTCCGACGGGCTCGACGGACTTCCCCGACGGACGGCGTGCGTCTCCTGTCGGCGGACCAGACCCGGGTCATCGTCCGTCCCAGCGGTACCGAGCCCAAGGTCAAGTGCTACCTCGAGGTGATCGTCCCGGTGGCGCCCGACGCGAGCTACGACGACCTCACGGCCGCCCGCGCATTCGCGCGGACCCGGCTGGACCACGTCCGGCGTGACGTCGCGGCGGCGCTGGGGATCTGACCCGGACCGCGCCCCACGCGTCCAGGGCCGCCGTGCCGCATCCCGCTCGGGAGTCGCACGGCGGCCCTCCTGCCTTGCCCGTGCGGCGGAGCCTGGTGGCCGTCGTGCCCGCAGCCCTCACCCCGCGCGGGCTCCTCGTCACGCGCCACAGCCGCCTTCCACGCGGACTTCTCCGCGCGCCATCCCTCTTCGGTACGCCCCGCCGCCAGTAGCCGGACGCGGAGAGCGCCGTGACGGGAACCTGACGCTCGACGCGGAAGTGGCGGCGCAGCGTGCGGACGAACCCGGCGTCCCCGTGCAGGAACACCTGGGGCTGCCCGGGCAGGAAGGTGAGGGACTCCACGGCCTCGATCAGGGCCTCCCCGGCGCACGGCCAGGGTGCCCGTCGCGCCGCACCCAGCGCACGTCGAGGGCGCCGGGCGAGACGAGCGGCTGCTCCTCGGTCGCGGAGGCGACCTCGACGACCGCGACGACGGGGCGCCGTCGGGCATGGCCTCCAGGGCCGCGGCGATGGCGGCAGTGCGCTCTCGTCGCCCACGAGCAGGTGCCAGTCGTACGTGCCCGACGGCGCGTAGTCACCACCGGGCCCGAGGAAGGACATCGCGTCGCCCACCTGGGCGCTCGTGGCCAGGGACCGGCCAGCCCGTCGTCCCCGTGCACCACGAAGTCGATGGACAGCTCGCGCGCCTCGGCGTCCCACGAGCGGATCGTGTAGGTGCGCATCGGGACGCGCTCCCCGGAGCGGCCGCCTCGGGGAAGAGGAGCTTGACGTAGCGGTCCGCGTACGGGCGGCGTCGAAGCCGTCGAGCCCCTCCCGCCGAGGACCACACGGATCATGTGCGGCGTGAGCTGCTCGGTGCGGATCACCACGGCGTGGGTCGCGATGCGCTCGGGCTTGCGGGGTGCAGCGTTGGTCATGCAGTCCTCCTGGATGCTTCGCCGACGATGAGCACGACGAAGTGAGGCTAGCCTAACCCGGACGCGCCGGGGTGGCCGCCCGTCCAGGCTCGGCCACCCCTCGGTCACGACGAACGGGTCAGTAGCCCGACGCACTGCCCTCGGCGGCTCGATCCCGTCGAAGCCCGCGAGCACGGCCGCGGTCCCGGACAGGCCCAGGCGCGTGGCGCCGTGCTCGATCATCGCGAGCGCGTCGGCGAGCGTGCGCACGCCACCGGAGGCCTTGATCCCGAGGCGGCCCCACGGTCTCGGCCATGATCGAGACGGCGTGCGTCGTGGCGCCGCCCGCCGGGTGGAAGCCCGTGGACGTCTTGACGAAGTCCGCGCCAGCGGCCTCCGAGGCGCGGCACGCCTCGACGATCTCGTGGTCCGTCAGCGCGGCGGACTCGATGATCACCTTGAGTACCCGGGGAGCGGGGACCGCGGCGCGGACAGCCGCGATGTCGGCCTGGACGTACGCCCAGTCCCCGGCCTTGGCCGCACCCAGGTCGATGACCATGTCGACCTCGTCGGCGCCGTCGGCGACCGAGCGGGCGGCCTCGGCAGCCTTGACGTCGCTGTGGTGCGTCCCGGACGGGAACCCGCACACGGTCGCGATCTTCAGTCCCTTGCCGTCGAGCGGCAGGACCGAGGCGAGACGCACACCGAGTAGACGCCGAGCGCGACGCCCTCGTCGACGAGCGCCTCGAAGTCCGCGCGGGTCGCCTCGGGCTTGAGGAGGGTGTGGTCGACGAACTGCGCGAGGACGCGCGGTCCAGGGGACGTGCCTGCGGTGCTCACAGCTGTGCTCCTTGAATCTCCTGGTAACCGGGGAGGATGACGTCGTCGATGAGCGCACGGCGCTCGTCGTGGTGGATGAAGGCGCTCCACGCGGCCGTCGCGGTCACGTCGTAGAGGTCCTCGAGCGTCCAGCCGGCCTGCTCGACGAGCAGCGTCATCTCGTGCGTCATGGACGTGCGCGACATGAGGCGGTTGTCCGTGTTGAGCGTGACCGCGAAGTCGAGCTCCTTGAGGCGCGTGATCGGGTGCGTCGCGATCGAGGCCGCGGCGCCCGTCTGCAGGTTCGAGACGGGGCACAGCTCGAGCGGGATCTGGTGGTCGCGGACCCAGTGCGCGAACTGTCCCAGGGCCGCGGTGCCGTGGGCCTCGTCGAACGAGATGTCCTCGACGAGGCGCACCCGTGGCCCACGCGCGAGGCCTGGCCCAGGTGGACGGCCTCAGCGATCGACGTGACGCCCGAGGCCTCGCCCGCATGGATCGTGACGGGGAAGTTCTCGTCCGCGAGGTACTGCCACACGTCGGGGAAGCGTGAGGGCGGGAAGCCGTCCTCGGCCCCGCGATGTCGAACCCGACCACGCCGTTGCCGCGGTTCGCCACGGCGAGCTCGGCGATCTCCTGCCAGCGGTCAGCGTGGCGCATCGCGGTCACGAGCTGACCCACGCGGATCGTGCGTCCCTGCGCGGCGGCGAGGGCGACTCCTCCTCGAGGCGGCCTGGACGGCGTCCACGGTGTCCTGCAGGCTCAGGCCACGCTGCAGGTGCTGCTCGGGGCCCAGCGCTGCTCGGCGTAGACGACGCCGTCGGCCGCGAGGTCCAGCACCGACTCGCGGGCGACCCGGGACAGCGCCTCGGGCGTCTGCATCACGGCGATGGTGTGGTCGAAGGTCTCGAGATAGCGCACGAGCGAGCCTGAATCGGCCGACTCGACGAACCAGTCGCCCAGGGCCACAGCGTCGGTCGCGGGCAGGGTGTGCCCGACCGCGGCGGCCAGCTCGATGATCGTCTCGGGCGCAGCCCGCCGTCGAGGTGGTCGTGGAGGACGACCTGGGGAGCGCGGCGATCGCCGCGACGGTCTCGCTCACGGAGGAGGATGTGGAGGTCATGGGCTCACGCTACCGGGCGGAGGGCGGCCGCACCCGACGTCGCCCTTCTCCCGAGGCCACGGCTGCCTCACACGTCGTCGGCGCCGTCCTCGCCACCCTCGTCGAGCGGGACCACGGACGCCTGCTCGACCACGTCCGCCTCGTCCGCCTCGCCGTCCAGGTCCGGTCGCGGGGTCCGGGGTGGTAGTCCTCCGGGTCCTGCGGGTCGACCGCAGGAGGGTCCTCCGACTCCTCCTCGACCAGGTTCGTCGGTACGTCGTCTGGGGTGACCAGGCGGCGTCGCGCCAGGCCTCGGCGCCGGGGACGGTGCTCATGGCGCGCTCCTCTCGTTGTCCGTCCATCGTCACCCGATGCGGCGCACGGCGCCAGTGCCACCGGCGGGCAGCAAGGCCCACGCGGGTGCGGCCACCCGCCGAGCGCGCGGCGCACGGCCTTGCTCGGTTCCCCGCCGCGCCTGTCCCGGCGAGAAGATCCGCGACCCGCAGGCGGTGCAGCGCGCCGGAGGACGGCTCGTACACCGAGCACCACCGGCCACCGAGAGGACCGTGGTCCCCGGCGTCCTGCGGCCCGCTCACCCCGGCGAGCAGCACCACGTGGCGGGGCACGGCGGTCGACCACCCGTGCCCGACGTCGCCGCCCGTGTACAGCGGCACCGGCACCCGGCCGCGGCGGACCGCAGCGCGCTCGCGAGCACGGGGTCGCCGGGCCCGCCGCCCGCGAGGATCCGGTGGGTGTAGCGCACGTCCGCGTAGCGCGTCGCGCGCTGCCGTCCACGGCGGCGTGCCGAGTCCCCGGCCAGGGAAGGGCCCCAGCGCGTGACGGGTCGTGCGCGCCTTGAGGAGTCGCTGGAGCGCCTGGAACCTGCCCGACGACGTCTCGAGCTCTCGGGCGGTCGCCCCGGCCTGGTCCCCGCTCACCACGTGCGACGACGCACCCCTCGAGGCGTCCTCGCCGCTCACGAGCCACAGCGCCACCACGGGATCGCCCGCTGCGGCCAGGACCGCGAGGACCGCAGACCCGCAGGTCGTCTCGTCGACCTGGACCGCCCGCGCCCTGCCGAGCACGAGGGGCTCCGGGAAACGCAGGTCGGGGCGTCCGGGCGCGGACCCTGCCCCTGCCCGACGGGGCGGTCCGCCGCCTCACCCGACCCACCGACGTCGTCCCGGGCCGACGACGGGGCGACCGACCGGCGCCGCAGCGGGTCCAGCACGTGCTCACGCTCCCACGGGCGCAGGCGCTCGAGGGCTGCTACCAGGCGGTCGGCCACCTGCTCGGGTGCCCGGCGCGCCGGACGAGGCGGCGGACCGCCGGTGCCCCGGCGTCGGGCGGGCCATAGCGGCCCGGCGGGGCGGCGTCGGCGACGGACCTCGGCCCACTCCGGCCGCACGCAGGACCTGGGTGAGCCGGAGGTCGGAGAGGATCATCCGGACAGCCTGCCATCCCGCTCGGCCGGACGGCGAACCGCCCGGGGACGGGGCACCCGCTCAGAACAGGCGCGCCATCGCGTTCGCAGTTCCCAGCAGGCCGAGGACGGCAACGAGGGTGGCGACGCGCGCGAGGAAGCCCACGACCTCAGCAGACCGTCCGCGGGAGCCCGCCGGAGGGCGGGCGCAGCACGGCAGGGACGACGGTCGCGACGGCGAGCATCCCGGCGAGGACCGCAAGGAAGGGCATTCCCGCACGCTGGGCCGCGGCGGCGAGCACGAGCGACCCACGACGACACCGAGGACCGTGCGCTGCCACGCGAGCGCGGTGCGCTCGGGCTGCAGGCCGGGATCCCGGGCCGGTCGGCTCACGCTCGCCAGACCTCCGTGAGGGCATACCCGCCACGAGCAGCGCGAGGACGAGGACTCCGGCCACGAGCACCGGGAGCCCCGACGGCGCGGGAGCGGCTCCCGCGCCGGATGGCGCGCTCGTTGCGTCGCCACGCGAGCAGTGCATAGCCCGCGAAGCCCGCGCCCGACAGGCAGGCCAGCGCGGCGACCAGGTCGACGAAGCCGGACAGGCGGGCGAACGAGGCGAAGGACGTCAGGGCCACACCACCCGCGACCAGCCCGAGACCCGTACGCACCCAGGCCAGGGCGGTGCGCTCGTTGGCCAGGCTGAACCGGACGTCCGGGTCCGCCCCACCCGTAGACGGAGCGCGGACGGCGCTCGTCGGGCGGGTCGTCCCCGGCCACGCGTCGAGGCGTCGCCCGAGGACTCCTCGGTCCCTGAGGTCACCTCAGCTGAGGCGGTCGAGGATCAGGGCCGGGGTATCGACGACCGTGCCCGGGTCAGCGATGTTCCAGGCACCGTCGAGGGCCTCGACCGCACGGCCGAAGCGCTCCGGGGTGTCGGTGTGCAGGGTGAGCAGGTGCTGCCCTTGCGGACGACGTCCCCGGCTTCGCGTGGATCTCGACCCCGCGCCGCCTGCACCGGATCCTCCTTGCGGGCCCGCCCGGCGCCCAGGCGCCAGGCCGCGACGCCCACGCCGAACGCGTCGAGGTGGGACAGGACCCGTCGCGGTCCGCGACGACGTGCTCCTTCTCGCGTGCGACAGGCAGCGGAGCACGCGCGTCGCCGCCCTGCTCCGCGATCATCTCGCGCCACTTGTCCATGGCCCGACCGTGGGAGAGCGCGTGCCGCACGTCGTCCTCCGATACGGGCTTGCCGGCCGCGTCGAGCATCTCGACGGCGAGCGCGACGGTCAGGTCCACGACGTCGCGCGGTCCACCTCCCGAGAGGACATCGAGCGTCTCGCGGACCTCGAGCGCGTTGCCCGCGGTCAGACCGAGGGGCGTGGACATGTCGGTGAGCAGCGCGACCGTCCGTACGCCCGCGTCCGTGCCCAGGTCCACCATGGTGCGAGCCAGCTCACGGGCCTGCTCCAGGTCCTTCATGAACGCGCCGGAGCCCACCTTGACGTCCAGGACCAGGGCGCCCGTCCCTTCCGCGATCTTCTTGCTCATGATCGACGAGGCGATCAGCGGGATCGCCTCGACCGTCGCGGTGACGTCGCGCAGCGAGTACAGCTTGCGGTCCGCCGGGGCCAGGCCGGAGCCCGCCTGGCAGATGACCGCGCCCACGCGCTCGAGCTGCGCCATCATCTGCTCGTTGGTCAGCGCGGCCCGCCAGCCCGGGATGGACTCGAGCTTGTCGAGGGTGCCGCCCGTGTGTCCGAGGCCGCGACCAGAGAGCTGCGGGACCGCGACACCGAAGACGGCCACCAGGGGAGCGAGCGGAAGCGTGATCTTGTCCCCACACCTCCCGTCGAGTGCTTGTCCGCGGTGGGCTTCGACAGTGCGGAGAAGTTCATCCGCTCCCCGAGGCGATCATCGCGGCGGTCCAGCGCCCGATCTCCGTCCGGTCCATCCCGTTGAGCAGGATCGCCATGTTGAGCGCGGCCATCTGCTCCTCGGCCACGACTCCACGGGTGTAGGCGTCGATGACCCAGTCGATCTGCTCGGCACTCAGCCGACCCTTGTCCCGCTTGGTGCGGATGACGTCGACCGCGTCGAAGGACTCGGTCTCCCTGTTGGGCAGCGCGCCGAGGCGCCCACCGGAGTGCTCTGTGTGCTCATGCTCGCTCCACCAGATCTTCAGGCCCGAAAGCGTCGGGCAGCACATCACTCATCGGCCTGATGCCACGGGTCGTCTCCACGAGGAGCTCCGGGCCGCCGTGCTCCCACAGGAGCTGGCGGCACCGACCGCACGGCATGAGGATGTTGCCGTGCCCGTCGACGCAGGCGAACGCCACGAGACGCCCGCCTCCCGTCCCGATCAGCTCGCTCACCAGCGAGCACTCGGCGCACAGCGTCACGCCGTACGCCGCGTTCTCGACGTTGCTGCCCGTGATCAGGCGGCCGTCGTCGACGAAAGCCGCGGCCCCGACCCTGAACATCGAGTACGGGGCGTACGCGCGCCCATGGCCGCCCGTGCGGCCTCGCGAAGGTCTCCCAGTCGAAGGAGCCGTCGGCCGTCCCTCTCGTCGTCTCGCTCATGGCGTCACCCCTTCACGTAGGGTTCGCCCGCCGCGGCGGGTCCTCGCACGCGGCCGACCAGTCCCGCGACCGCGAAGATCGTCACGACGTAGGGCAGCATGAGCATGAACTGGTTGGGGATCGGCGTCTCGAGGACGCCCAGCACCTGCTGCAGCTTGTCGGCGAAGCCGAAGAGCAGTGCCGCGCCGAGCGCGCCCAAGGGCTCCAGCGGCCGAGGATCATCGCGGCGAGCGCGATGTACCCTTGCCGGCTGTCATCTCCTGGCCGAACGCACCGACCGACCCGATGGTGAAGAACGCGCCACCGAGACCAGCGACCATCGAGCCGAGCAGGACGTTGCCCCACCGGGTGCGGCTCACGTTGATCCCGACCGTGTCCGCCGCCTGGGGGTACTCGCCGACCGAACGGACCCGCAGGCCCCAGCGTGTGCGGAAGAGCGCGATGCTGATGACGATCACCGCGATGTACAGCAGATAGACGATGATCGACTGCCGGAACAGGACCGGGCCGATGACCGGGATCTCGGACAGGAGCGGGATGGGAAGCGTCGGCAGGCGCGGCGGGTGTTGAGCGTCGCCGAGTCGTTCTTGAGCACCGAGCTGAACAGGAAGCTCGTCAGGCCGACCGCGAACACGTTGAGAACCACACCGACGATGATCTGGTTCACGTGGTACTTCACGGTGAACAGGGCGAGCATCGCGCCGATCAGGAGCCCGCCAGCGGGGCAGCGATCAGACCCACGTAGGCGTTGCCCACGACCGAGGCCAGCACCGCGGCGCCGAACGCGCCCGTGAGCAGCTGCCCCTCGATCGCGATGTTCACGACGCCGGCCCGCTCGTTGAGGAGGCCGCCGAGCGCACCGAACGCGAGCGGGACCGCGAGGAGCAGCGAGCCCTGCAGGAGGCTGACGATCGACGTGCTCTTGTCCGCGACGGCCCAGACCAGGAAGGTCAGGACCCACAGCACACCGAAGACCGCGAGCACCCAGCGCCCGACGGGCTGGTCGGCGCG
This sequence comes from Oerskovia sp. M15, assembly GCA_038070415.1. Classification (GTDB taxonomy): domain Bacteria; phylum Actinomycetota; class Actinomycetes; order Actinomycetales; family Cellulomonadaceae; genus Oerskovia. Next base: position 3,197,821 of record JAMYWF010000001.1, on the reverse strand, counting down.
GACCCGGACGGCTGCGTAGCCCGCCAGGAGCAGGCAGAGGACCGAGAGGACGATCGCGGTCGCCCGGGAGGGCAGCTCGACCGGGTTGAACTTCAGGAGGTCGGCTCCCGTCGAGATGCCGAACGTCGTGACCGACCCGCCGGGCCGAGGAGCCCGAACAGGACGAAGGAGAAGCCCGAAGACCCCGAGGGTGATGGGCACCCTCCAGCTGCGGGTCGCCGTCACGGCGGCGACCTGGGTACGCGGTACGGCCATGGCGGTCATGCGCTGGCTCCCTTCAGGACGACGGGGTTCGGGGCGGGTAGCCGGAAGATCGCACGGACGAGCGGCGGGGCCGCGATGAAGAGCACGACGAGCGACTGGATGACCAGGACGATGTTGATCGACGTACCGGTCGAGGCCTCCATCGCGCGCCCACCCACGTTGAGACCCGCGTACAGCAGGCCTGCGAAGAAGATGCCGAGCGGCTTGGACCGGCCCAGGAGGGCGACCGTGATCGCGTCGAAGCCGATCGACCCGGCGATACCACCGGTGAGCGCCCTCTCGGTGCCGAGGATCTGCACGGCGCCCGCCAGGCCGCCAGAGCACCGGAGACGACCATGACGAGGACGAACGAGGATGCCACGCCCATCCCTGCGGTCCGGGCCGCCTGCGGGTTGGAGCCCACGGCACGGAACCGAAAGCCCCAGGTCGAGCGGGTCATGAGCCACCAGACGAAGACCGCGGCAAGGATCGCGACCAGGAATCCCGCGTTGAGACGGAACTGGTCACCGAGGAGCAACGGCAGCTGGGCCGTGTCCTTGACCCCGGGCTCTTGGGCTGGTTGGAGCCCGGCCGGGTGAAGGCGCTCGTCGTGAGGAACCAGGCGACCAGGTAGAGCGCGACGTAGTTCAGCATGATCGTGACGATCACCTCGTGGGCCCCGTGCGGGCTTGAGGAAGCCGGCGATTCCGGCCCAGAAGCCACCGGCAAGGATGCCGCCGAGCAGCGCGAGCAGCAGGTGCAGGACGGGCGGCAGGCTCCACGCGAAACCGACGTAGCCGCCGATCGCCGCACCCATGAGCACCTGGCCCTGCGCGCCGATGTTGAACAGTCCTGCACGGAACCCGACCGCCACGCCGAGCGCCGCGATGATGAGCGGTGTGGCGACCGTCATGGTCTCGGTCAGCGAGCGGATCCCGCGGGCGAAGGTCGGCGCGTCGTAGTTGAACACGGCGCCACGGAACATCGCCGCGTACGCGTCGCTCACCGCGCTCCAGGCCGCCTGGAAGAAGTCGAGGGGCTTGGCGAAGAGATAGCTGGCAGCGGCCGTGACGTCGGGGTCGGTGACGATGATCAGGAGACCACCGATGATGAGTGCGAGGACGAACGCCAGGACGGTGACGCCGAACGTGCCGGTCGTGATCTCCCGGAAGGTCGCTGCCCAGCGGGCGGACTCGCCGAGGACTCGGCCGCGCGGGCGGCTCGAGGGCGGCTCTCCCGTCGCAGGAGGGACGGGCTGCTGGTCGGTCACTGGGTTGCTCCCGTGGTGTTTGTCTGGTCGTCCACCTGCGTGATGGCCTCGTCGTGCGGCACCCCAGCCATCATGAGACCGAGCACCTCGCGCGACGTCGTCGGCGGGACGAACCCGACGATCCGGCCGCGATACATCACGGCGATCCGGTCGGCGAGCTCGACGACCTCGTCCAGCTCGGTCGACACGATGATGACCGGGTCCCGCTGTCGCGCTCCTGGACGATGCGACGGTGCAGGAACTCGATGGACCCCACGTCGACGCCGCGGGTCGGCTGGCTGGCGATGAAGAGCTTGAGCGGCCTGGAGAGCTCGCGGGCGAGGACGACCTTCTGCTGGTTGCCTCCCGAGAGCCTGCCGACCTCCTGGCCCGGCCCCTGGGTGCGGATGTCGAACTCCGTGATGCGGTGCTCGGCGTTGCGCCGGATCTCCGCGAGGTCGAGCGCGATGCCCCGGGCGTACGGGGGCTTGTCGTAAAGGTCGAGCACGAGGTTCTCTGCGACGGAGAAGTCGAGGACCAGCCCGTCGACCTTGCGGTCCTCCGGCACGAACCCGATCCCGGCGTCGAGGGCGGCGGCGGGCGAGAGCCCGCGCAGCTCCTGCCCGTGGAGGGCGATCGACCCGTCCGCGGAGGGAGCAGCCCGAGGATGGCCTCGGTGAGCTCGGTCTGCCCGTTGCCCTGGACACCCGCGATCGCGAGGATCTCGCCCTGTGCCACGGTGAACGAGACACCGTCCACGACGGCCTGCCCGTTGGGGGCGAGGACCGTGAGATCGGTGACCACGAACGTCTCCTCGCCGGGGCCACCGGAGCCTTGTCGAGCCCGAGCGAGACCGCGCGACCCACCATGAGCGACGCGAGCTCGGTCTCGGAGGCTGTCGGCTCGGCCGACCCGACGACCGCACCACGGCGGATGACGGTGATGACGTCGGCGACCGCCTTGACCTCACGCAGCTTGTGCGTGATGAACACGATCGAGGTGCCCGACTCCTTGAGCTGGCGCATGATCTCGATGAGCTCGTCGGTCTCCTGCGGGGTGAGCACGGCGGTCGGCTCGTCGAGGATGAGGACCTTGGCCTCGCGCGCGAGGGCCTTGACGATCTCGACGCGCTGCTGGACGCCGACGGGCAGGTCCTCGACGACGGCGTCCGGGTCGAGGCCGAAGCCGAACCGCTCGGACAGGTCGCGCACGCGCTTGCGGGCGGCCGCCAGGTCGAGGAAGCCACCGTTCCTGGTGTCCTCGTGGCCGAGCATGACGTTCTCGGCGACGGTGAACACCGGTACGAGCATGAAGTGCTGGTGCACCATGCCGATGCCGGCCGCGAGCGCGTCACCCGGTCCGCGGAACGCGCGCTCCGCGTCGTCGAGCAGGATCTGGCCCGAGTCGGCCTGGTAGAGGCCGAACAGCACGTTCATCAACGTGCTCTTGCCTGCGCCGTTCTCCCGAGGAGGGCATGGATCTGCCCGGTTCGATGACGAGGTCGATGTGGTCGTTGGCCACGAGCGGGCCGAACGACTTGGTGATTCCGCGGAGCTCCAGCTTCACGTACGGTCTCCTTCGATGCACAGGCAGCCTTGCCTGCGACGTTAGCCAAGACTGGTCGAGCGGCCCGGCGAGTTGCGCCAGGCGGCTCGACCACGAGGTACAGCGTCAGATCAGGGCGAGCTCGGGGACTCCACGACGATCGTGCCGTCGATGATGTCCTGGCGGAGCTGGTCGATCTCGTCCTTGAGCTCCTGCGGGACCTTGGACTCGAAGTCGTGGTACGGCGCGATGTCCACGCCACCGTTCTCGAGCGTGCCCACGTACGGCGCGTTCGAGAACTCGTCCTCGGAGGCCGCGGTGATGACGTCCTCGACGCCGCACCGATCTCCTTGAGGACCGACGTGAGGATGAGGTCCCCGCTGTCCGGGTTCGTCAGGAAGCCGTCGGCGTCGACCAGATGACCGACACGTCGGTCGCGTCCTTGGCTGCGGCGAGCGTGCCGACGCCGACCGGCCCGGCGACGGGCATGATGATGTCCGCACCCTGGTCGATGAAGGTCTGGGTCAGCTGCTGGCCCTGGGACTGGTCCTCGAAGCCACCGGCGAACGAGCCGTTCTGGCTGTCCTTGTTCCAGCCGAGCGTCTTGACGTCGGTGCCGTGCGTCTCGTTGTAGTTCGCGACGCCGTCCACGAAGCCGTCCATGAAGATCGTCACGGAGGGATCTGCAGGCCGCCGTAGGTGGCGACCGTACCGTCTTCGACATGCCCGCGGCGAGGTAGCCCGCGAGGAACGAGGCCTGGGCGGTGTCGAAGCTGATGGGCTTGACGTTGTCGAGCTCGATCGAGTTGCCGTCAGCGTCTTGTGCGGTCGAGTCGACGATCGCGAAGTCGACGTCCGGGTTGGCCTGCGCGGCGTCACCGGTCGCGGTCGCGAGCAGGAAGCCCACCGTGACGATGACGTTGCAGTTCTCGGAGATCAGGTTGTCGATGTTCGGAGCGAAGTTCGACTCCTCCTTCGACTCCGCCGTGGCCGTCTCGATGCCGAGGCTCTTCTCGGCCGCCATGAGGCCGTTGTGGCCGGACTCGTTGAAGGACTTGTCGTCGAACCCACCGGCGTCGGACACCATGCAGGCCTTGAATTCCGAGCCGGAGCCTCCGGCCGTTCCCGTGCTGCCACCCTCGTCGGGCGCGCTGCCACATGCGGCCAGCGTCAGCGCGGCGACCGCCGCGAGCGCGGTCATCTGCGTTGCTCTCTTCACCATGAGCTCCTGTCGATCTCGTCGATGGCCTCACGGAGATGACCGGGACCCGCCCGTGCGCCGTTGCACGGAAGGTCACGGAGTCCGTCGGCCTGTATGGATCGAACACTAGCCACGTCCAGGAATCGCGGACGTTACTTGCGGGTAACGAGGCCGCTTCGTTATGGAAGCGTCATCTGGCGTCTCAGTCGTGGCCATTCCTGGTCCACGGGTCGGACATCTGGTTGTGTCAAGCAACCATGGTTCCGAGACGACCTGCCTCGCCCGCGTGCCCGGGTCACCCCAGCGCGACCCGGGCCAGCAGACGGACCCCGCACCGATCGCGGACTCGTCCACCTGGAGGTCGCCCTGATGGATGTCGTAAGACCTCCCGCCCGGGGACCTGGTGCCGAGGCGCGCCATCGCGCCGGGGACCTTGGTGAGGTACCAGGCGAAGTCCTCCCCACCGAGGGACTGCTCGGTCAGGAGAACCGACGCCGGGCCGAGGACGTCGCGCGCGGCCGCCTCGAGCGCGCCCGTGCACTCCTCGGCGTTCTCCACCGGGGCACGCCGCGGGTGTGGTTCACGGTCACCTCGACCTCGTACGGGGCCACGACCTGCTCCACCGCGTCGTGCAGCACCTGTCCGGCGAACTCCCAGGCCCGCACGTCCAGGCAGCGCAGCGTCCCGGACCGTCCCGGTGCTGGGGATCGCGTTGTGCGCGGAGCCTGCGTGCACCGCGCCCCACGTGAGGTTCACGCCGGGCGGGGATCGAGCCTGCGCCCCAGCACGGCGGCACCTGGGTGATGACCTGACCCAGCGCGTAGACGACGTCGCCGGTCAGGTGCGGGCGCGACGTGTGCCCGCCGGGCGAGGTGATGGTCACCGACACCTCGTCCGAGGCCGAGGTGATGGGCCCGATCCGGGTGCCGATCTGCCCGGCGTCGACCTTGGGGTCGCAGTGCACCGCGTAGATCTCGTCGACACCGTCGAGCCCACCCTCGGCGATCACGTCGAGCGCGCCTCCCGGCTGGACCTCCTCGGCGGCTGGAAGATCAGCCGCACGGGCCGGGAGAGCTCGCCGCGCTCCGCGAGCGCCGCGAGGACCAGACCGGCCCCAGCACGACGGTCGCGTGCACGTCGTGCCCGCACGCGTGGGCGACGCCCGGGTGGTCGAGGCCCAGGGCAGCTCGCACCGGTCCTGCAGCGGCAGTGCGTCGATGTCCGCGCGGAGCGCGACCCGCCCGCGCACGCTCCCGTCTGCCCTGGTCCGGCGTCCCCGATGTCGCACAGAAGTCCCGTCCCGGGCAGCAGCCGCGGCGACAGCCCGGCCGCACGCAGGCGGTCGGCAAGGAGAGCGGTGGTCCGCGTCTCGGCCCGAGAGACCTCGGGGTGCGCGTGGATGTCGCGGCGGACGGCGACGAGCTCCTCGCCGAACGTCGCTGCGAGCTCGGCGACACGGTCGCCCGCGGAGGTCCGAGCGACCGGCACCGGTGGCACGGGGGCCCTTCCGCCGGGGACGTCACGGCTCCGGGCGCACCAGCGGGGATCGTGCGTTGTCGGTGCTCTCCTCAGGCGTGCTCACACGCCCGAGACTATCCCCGACCCATCGGGGACGGGGTGGGCGGCCACGCACCGGGACGGCGAGCGGCCCACCGGGGACGAGCCGCGTCGTCGGACCCACGGCCCGGCCTCGCCGCGGCTCGGGCGCCCTGTTCTCAGAGCAGCTCGTCCAGACCTCGCTCGCGCACCGCGTCGACCATGGACTTGACCTGCTGGGCGCGCGCTCGCGTCGTCACGAGGAGAGCGTCGGGGTGTCGACGACCACGACGTCGTCGAGGCCCAGGATCGTCACGACGCGATCGCTGGCCGGGACGACCACCGAGCCCGCGCTCTCCAGCCGGACCACGCGCCCGGCGTCGCCGAGGACCTTGGATCCCGAGTCGTCCGCTGCGGGCAGCAGCGCCGCGAGAGTTGAAGTCTCCGACGTCGTCCCAGCCGAAGTTCCCCGGGACCACGGCGACGCCACCCACCGCGGCGACGGGCTCGGCGACCGCGTGGTCGATCGCGATCTTCTCCAGGCCCGGCCACTCCTCGGCCAGCACGCGGTCACGATCCGCGGTGTCCCAGGCCTCGGCGATCCTGCGCAGACCGTCGTGGAGCTCGGGGCGCTGGTCGGCGAGATGCCCGAGCAGCACCGAGGTCCGGGAGATGAACATGCCCGCGTTCCACCGGTACTCCCCGAGCGCACGTAGCGCTGAGCGGTCAGCGCGTCGGGCTTCTCGGTGAACCCTCGGCGTGCAGGGCGGCGGGCGCCCCGCGAGCCCCAGCGACGCACCGCTGCGGACGTAGCCGAACGCGGTCGAGGGCCTCGAGGCCGCGATCCCGACCGTGACGACGAACCCGGCCCGCGCCGCCTCCACGCCCTCGCGCACGGCCTGCTCGAACGCCGCCTGGCCGGTGATCACCTGGTCGGCCGCGAAGGAACCGATCACGACGTCGCCGTGGCGCTGCTCGAGCACCGCGGCCGCCAGGCCGATCGCCGCCATGGAGTCGCGCGGCGAGGGCTCGGCCAGCACCGCGTCCTCGCGGAGGCCGGGAGCTGGGTGCGGGCCGAGGCGACGTGCTGGCGTCCCGTGACCAGGACCACCCGGCCTCGCCGGTGAGCGGGACCAGACGGTCGACGGTCGCCTGCAGCAAGGACCGTCCCGTGCCTGCCAGGTCCAGGAGGAACTTGGGGTTCCCGCGCCGGGACAGAGGCCACAACCGTGTTCCGGCACCGCCCGCCGGGATCACGGCGTAGAACCCGGGGACGACCGGAGAGGCCGAGGACGGCGTCCCGGACTCAGGAGCAGGAGCAGCAGGAGTGGGCATGGAGGAATCATAGTGATCACGACCTCGGGCGGCCCGAGGAGCGCACTGCGACGGTTCGTCCCCTCGTCCCGCACGCCGGGAAAGAGGGTGTGCAATGAGTCACAATCAGGGCTGGGCGGGCGTCTGGAAGGTCTCGCGGTCCGCATCATGACGCCGGTGTCACTAAGGTGGAACCCCAGAGACGGATATCGACGGACTCCGGCGAGCCCTGGATCTGCCGCTCCACCAGACTCCACGGAGCCTCGACAGGGAGCGGCCGTGAACGGCCACCGGCGGACGACGTCGTCCAGCTCGATATCTCACCCCTGAACTCGCCACAGGAGGCCCCAAAGTGCCCAGTGCACCTGCTGGCACGCTGTACCGCGGCCGCGAAGGCATGTGGTCGTGGGTCGCGCATCGCGTGACCGGCGTGCTCATCTTCTTCTTCCTCCTCGTGCACGTGCTGGACACAGCGCTGGTACGAGTCTCGCCCGAGGCGTACGACGCCGTGATCGGCACCTACAAGACCGTGGTCATGGGGCTCGGTGAGGCCGGCCTGGTCGCCGCCATCGTGTTCCACGCCTTCAACGGCGTCCGGATCATCCTCGTGGACTTCTGGGCCAAGGGCCCCAAGTACCAGCGCACCATGCTGTGGGTCGTCGTCGGTCTGTTCGTCGTGACGATGGCGGGCTTCCTGCCCCGTCACCTCATGAACGTCTTCGGAGGTGGGCACTGATGAGCACCACGAGCACCAGCTCTCCCTCGCGGCCCCCGCGATCCCTACAAGCGTCAGAAGACCACGCGCTCGAACTACGAGCTGTACAGCTGGGTCTTCATGCGTGCCTCCGGCGTCGTACTGATCGTCCTGATCTTCGGGCACCTCTTCGTGAACCTCATGGTCGGCGAAGGCGTCCACGCGATCGACTTCGGCTTCGTCGCCGGCAAGTGGGCCTCACCGTTCTGGCAGGTCTGGGACCTGCTGATGCTGTGGCTCGCGATGATCCACGGCACCAACGGTGTGCGCACGATCATCAACGACTACGCCCAGCGCGACGGCAGCCGCCTCGTTCTCAAGGTGGCCCTCTACCTGGCCTTCGTGATCGTCGTCGCGCTCGGCACGCTCGTGATCTTCACGTTCGACCCGTGCCCGCCGAACGCCCTGGACTACCAGCTCCCTTCCTTCTGCACCGCCTGACGGACCTGCCGCCGACGTTCCCCAGACGCCGCCTGACAGCCCCCGTCCCCTTCCCACTCGTCACAGGAGGCATCGACACCGATGCAAACCCATCAGTACGACGTCGTCATCGTCGGAGCAGGCGGCGCAGGCATGCGCGCGGCACTGGAGTCGTCCGGCAAGGTCCGCACGGCGGTCATCTCGAAGCTCTACCCCACCCGGTCCCACACCGGCGCGGCGCAGGGCGGCATGTGCGCCGCCCTCGCGAACGTCGAGGAGGACAACTGGGAGTGGCACACGTTCGACACGGTCAAGGGCGGCGACTACCTCGTCGACCAGGACGCCGCGGAGATCATGGCCAAGGAGGCCATCGACGCGGTCCTCGACCTCGAGCGCATGGGACTGCCGTTCAACCGCACCCCGAGGGCAAGATCGACCAGCGCCGCTTCGGCGGGCACACGCGCAACCACGGTGAGGCCGCGGTGCGCCGCTCCTGCTACGCCGCGGACCGCACGGGTCACATGATCCTCCAGACGCTCTACCAGAACTGCGTCAAGCAGGATGTGGAGTTCTTCAACGAGTTCTACGTGCTGGACCTCATCACGGACCACGACCTCGCCGCCGAGGACGTCCCGGACGGCGAGCAGGTCAACGCGACCGGTGTGGTCGCCTACGACCTCGCGACCGGCGAGATCCACATCTTCCAGGCCAAGGCGATCATCTTCGCCACGGGCGGCGCAGGCAAGATCTTCAAGACGACCTCCAACGCCCACACGCTGACGGGCGACGGCATGGCCCTGGCCTACCGCCGCGGTCTGCCGCTCGAGGACATGGAGTTCTTCCAGTTCCACCCGACAGGCCTCGCCGGGCTCGGGATCCTGCTCTCGGAGGCGGCCCGCGGCGAGGGCGCCATCCTGCGCAACAGCGAGGGCGAGCGCTTCATGGAGCGCTACGCCCCGACCATCAGGACCTCGCTCCGCGCGACATCGTCGCGCGCTCCATGGCGAACGAGGTCCGTGAAGGGCGCGGGCTGGGCCGAACAAGGACTACGTCCTGCTCGACCTGACGCACCTCGAGCCCGCGCACATCGACGCCAAGCTCCCGGACATCACGGAGTTCGCCCGCACGTACCTGGGCATCGAGCCCTACACCGAGCCCGTGCCGGTCTACCCCACGGCGCACTACGCGATGGGCGGCATCCCGACCAACGTCAGCGGCGAGGTGCTCCGCGACGGGCACAACGTCGTCCGTGGTCTGTATGCGGCGGCGAGGTCGCATGCGTCTCGGTGCACGGCTCCAACCGCCTGGGCACCAACTCGCTCCTGGACATCAACGTCTTCGGCAAGCGCGCGGCCGCCAGGCCGCCGCCTACGCCGCGACGGCCGAGTACCGCGAGCTCCCGGAGAACCCGCGGCGCCGGTGATCGCGCAGCTCGACGAGATGCGCAACCGCCCCGACGGCGAACGCGTCGCCGACGTCCGCAAGGCGCTCCAGGAGAGCATGGACGCCAACGCCCAGGTGTTCCGCACCGGGGAGTCGCTCGAGCAGGCGCTCTCGGACATCCGCACCCTCCAGGACCGCTACCGCCAGGTCTCGGTCCAGGACAAGGGCGCCTGTTCAACACGGACCTCCTCGAGGCGATCGAGCTGGGCTTCCTCCTCGACATCGCCGAGGTCACGGTCATCGCCGCGATCAACCGCAAGGAGTCGCGCGGCGGTCACTACCGCGAGGACTACCCGAACCGCGACGACGCCAACTACATGCTCCACACGATGGCCTACCGTCGCCCCACGGCTGCCGGCGACACCGCCGACGGCCACGTCGACGGCTACTTCGACCACGTCGAGGAGTTCGATTCCTACAAGATCGTGCTGGGTTCCAAGCCCGTCACCCAGACCCGGTACGAGCCCATGGAGCGGAAGTACTGATGACTGCCACACTCGAAGCCCCTGCCGGTTCGGAGAACACCGAGGTCGGCGCTGTGCCCTCGTTCGAGGTCACGATCAAGCTCCGTCGCTTCAACCCCGAGTCCGAGCACGGTGAGGACGCGTACTGGGAGGAGTACACGGTCCTGGCCCACGGCACGGACCGCGTCCTGGACGCCCTGCACAAGATCAAGTGGGAGCACGACGGCTCCTGACCTTCCGCCGCTCGTGCGCGCACGGTGTGTGCGGGTCCGACGCGATGCGCATCAACGGCCGCAACCGCCTGGCCTGCAAGACCCTCCTCAAGGACGTCAACCCGGACAAGCCGATCATCGTCGAGCCCATCAAGGGTCTGCCGGTCATCAAGGACCTGGTCGTCGACATGGAGCCGTTCTTCGCCTCCTACCGCGAGATCATGCCCTTCCTCATCACGTCCGGGAACGAGCCGAGCAAGGAGCGGCTGCAGTCGGCCGAGCAGCGCGAGCGCTACGACGACACCACCAGTGCATCCTCTGCGCGGCGTGCACGTCGTCCTGCCCGGTCTTCTGGACCGACGGTCAGTACTTCGGCCCGGCCGCGATCGTCAACGCGCACCGCTTCATCTTCGACTCGCGCGACGACGGTGCCACCCAGCGCCTGGAGATCCTCAACGACAAGGAGGGCGTGTGGCGCTGCCGCACGACCTTCAACTGCACCGAGGCGTGCCCCGCGGCATCGAGATCACCAAGGCGATCCAGGAGGTCAAGCGGGCGATGATCACCCGCGCCTTCTGACGCTCTCACCGCACTGCCCGACGGCGGTCCCCGGCTCCGGCCGGTGGACCGCCGTCGGCGTCCGGCGAGGCCGTGCGTCGCACCGGCTCTGCGTGGCCGGTCGGCTTCTCAGCCCCGGGACCCACCCGAGGCGCGCGACCGCGTCGTACCCTCGCACCACGGGGCTCCAGGGTACCCGTACCCGCACCCCGACGCACCTCTGCGTCGAGCCGCTCCGCCTGCTCCGCCTCGGCCTCCTCGCGCAGCTCGTCGACGGTCGGCTGCGGGGCGGGTCGGCGATCCACGCCGCGACCATGAGCAGGATCCGGGTGACGAAGTTCGCGAGGAGCAGGATCGTCACGAACGTGGCGAACGAGCCGAGCAGCGCGTTGCGCGACGAGCTACCGACGATGATGCTCGTCCCGAGGTAGCGCAAGGTCCCGAAGGCCGCGGCCGCCGCCAGCGCCGAGGTAGAGGTCCTGCGCGGCGGACGGACGCCAGCGACGAACCGGATGATGAGCAGGACGACGATCGCGTCGAAGACGAGCCCGACGAGGATGCCACCCACGGGCACCAGGACCGCGGCCAGCGCTCCGTCACCGAAGATCCTCGCGCCCAGCGACTGGACGATCACGGTCGCGGCCGCGGAGATCACGACGCTGAACCCCAGGACGGCGAACCCGCCCAGCTCACGGAGCTTGGACAGCACGGGGTTCTGCCCGAGGTCGGTCAGTGAGAACATGGCCCGGGTCGAGGTCCGCAGCGCCGCCATGAAGGAGACGGCGCTGAAGAGCAGCACGACCACCGCGACGATGCTCGAGATGCTGATACCGCTGTCGAGGATCAGCTGGTCCGGCCTGATGATGCCGTCGTTGCCGTCGCCCTGGTCGATCAGGCCGGGGATCGCCTTGTCGAGCTGCTTGAAGATCTCCTCGCGCAGCTCCTCCCGGTTGCCGAGGAACGCCATGAAGGCCGTGTAGAAGATCGTCAGGCCGGCGAAGAGGGAGAACAGCGCGGAATAGGCCATGCCGCCGCACAGGAGCGCTCCACGCTGCACCCCGTACTGCGCGAGCGCCCGGGCCGGACGGGTCGTGTTCCACCAGGCCAGCACAGCCTTGGCCCGGTGACCAGACGCCCGACCACGCCCGGAGGGCCGTCGTCGGGCGTGGTCGCGGCCTCGCTGCGCGAGCCGGGACGGGTGCTCGAGGCGGGGTGCCGGTACTTCGGCACCGTGGCCCCGACGCGTGCCCCGGACCTCACGAGAGCGTCCTGGGGTGGTTGCCTGGGTCATCGCCCGAGCCTAGAAGAGGTGCACGCTTCTCACACGTCCGACAGACCGGCGAGCTCGAAACGGCGGGCCGGACGCCACACGCCGTCGTCGCCGTGCTCGTAGAGGTAGATGCTCGCGACGTCGAACGAGGCCTCGAAGTCGGCCATCTCCTCGAACGCCTGGTCGAGGGCCTCGTCGTCGACCTCGTGGGCGACCGTGACGTGCGGGTGGTAGTTGAAGCGCAGCTCCTGGTCGAGGGGCCGGAACGCACCGCGCCCTCCAGCTCCTCGCACTCGGCGATCCCCTGCGCGACGATGACGAAGACCACCGGGGAGACAGGGCGGAACGTGCCGCTGCCCCGCAGGATGACCCTGAACGGCGCAGCCAGCGTCGTCACGCGTTCGAGGTGTGCGTACACCTCCTCGAGGCCGGACGCGTCCAGGACGGTCGGGCCGAGCAGGGTGATGTGCGGAGGGATGTCGCCCGCGAACGGGTCGCCGAACGCGGCACGGGCCTCCTGGAGGGCCGCCCGTAGGGCGCAGGGATCTCGATCGCGATGCCGATCCGCACCTGGGACGGGCCTCGCTCCGGGAGGTTCATCAACGCGTCCGGCGCGCGGGAGCAGGCCCACGCGGTCGTAGATGCGGTCCAGCGTGGTCTGGGCGAGCCCCGCGCGCGCTCGGCCCCGCGGGCCAGGACCGCGTCGAGCTCGGCCGGGTCCGACAGGTACTCGTTCGCCCGGGCCTGGAACGGGGTGAGGAAGTCGACGACGACCTCTGCGAGGTCCACCTTGAGGTGCCCGTACCCCTTGCCCTCGTAGTCCGCGGCGATGGCCTCGACCGGACGGGAGGTCAACGCCGAGAAGATCGTCAGCAGGTTCGAGATGCCGGGCTTGGTCGCCGGGTCGTAGCGGATCTCGTTCTCGGAGTCGGTCGCGGCCGACCGGATCCGCTTGGCCGCGGCCTTGGGGTCCTCCAGCAGCCAGATGACACCCTTGCCGCCCGAGGACGACTTGCTCATCTTGGCGGTCGGTTCCTGGAGGTCGTAGATCTTCGCGACGGCCTTGACGATGTGCGGCTCCGGCACGACCGCGGTGTCGTCACCGAACCGGGAGTTGAGGCGCTCTGCCAGGTTGCGGGCGAGCTCGAGGTGCTGGCGCTGGTCCTCGCCGACCGGCACCAGGGCCGCGTCGTACAGCAGGATGTCCGCAGCCATCAGGACCGGGTACGTGAACAGCCCGACCGTCGTGCCGTCCGTGCCCTGCTTCGCCGACTTGTCCTTGAACTGCGTCATGCGACCGGCCTCGCCGAACCCCGTCTGGCACGAGAGCACCCATGCGAGCTCGGCGTGCTCCGGGACGTGCGACTGGACGAACAGCGTCGAGGACTGCGGGTCCACTCCCCGGCCAGGTACTGAGCCGCGGTGCGGCGGGTGCGCTCGCGCAGCTTGGCCGCTCGGGGTTGACCGTCATGGCGTGCATGTCCACGACGCAGTAGATCGCGTCGTACGACTCCTGCAGGGCCACCCACTGGCTCAGAGCCCCGATGTAGTTGCCCAGCTGGAGGAATCTTCCGTGGGCTGCATCCCCGAGAAGATGCGTGGACGCCGTACACCGGGAACCTCGTTGACCATTGCCCCATTCTGACAGGTCGACGTGCCCCGACCGAATCCGGTCCGGGGACCACGACGCGGGCACTTCCGGTCAGGTCGCCTCGTCGTCGAACGGGGCCGGGACGGGCTTGCCGTCCGGGCTCGCGGGGACGGGCGGGGCGGAACGGGGTCGCCGAGCGCGGGCGGGAGGCCGTGCCGAGCACGTCGTCGTCGAGCAGCGCCTCGCGGACGATCCGCCGCGGGTCGTACTGGCGTGGGTCGAGCTTGGACCAGTCGACGTCCCCGACCTCCGCGCCCAGCTCCTCGTCGACGCGCGACTTGGCGTCCTTGAGGAAGCCGCGCGCGGTGCGGACGAATGCGCCGAGCTGCTCGGCGTAGCGGGGCAGACGCTCGGGACCGATGACGATCACGGCGACGATCAGGAGGACGACGAACTCGGCGCCGTTGATACCGAACACGCGGTCAGACTACTCGCTCGTGGCTTTGTCGAGAACAACGCGCACGTCTCGCTCGTCGTCGCCCGTGCGCACCCGGAGCGTCACGGTGTCGCCGGGCGCCTTGGCGCGGATCGCCACGATGAGCTCGTCGCTCTGGCTCACCGGCCGTCCGTCGATCGCCAGGATGACGTCCCCGGGCTGGATCCCGGCGGCCGCTGCGGGTCCCCTGCCGTCACGGGAGCCTGTCCGGCCTGGGGTCGGTCGTGACCTGGACGCCCTCACCCTGGTAGCGCGAGTCCAGCAGCACACCGATCACCGGATAGGTGGCCGTGCCGTTCTCGATCAGCTCCTCGGCCGTCCGGCGAGCCTGGTTCGAGGGGATCGCGAAGCCGAGGCCGATGCTGCCCGTCGCCGCGCCCGTGCCCGGAGGCTGGGCGATCGCCGAGTTCACGCCGACGACCTCGCCGGCACCGTTGACGAGCGGGCCGCCGGAGTTGCCGGGGTTGATGGCCGCATCGGTCTGGATCGCGTTGATGAAAGCCGTCTCCGCCGAGTCGCCGGCCGCGACGGGCGGTGCAGCGCGCTGACGATCCCGGTCGTGACCGTCCCGTTGAGCCCGAGCGGTGCGCCGATCGCGACGACCGCGTCGCCGACGACGACGGTGTCGGAGTCGCCGAGGACCAGCGGCGTGAGGCCGACCTCGTCGACCTTGACGACCGCCAGGTCGTAGTCGGCGGTACGCCCGACGATCGTCGCGGGACGTTCGCTGCCGTCCGCGAAGAGGACCGTGACCTCGCCGCTGTCCGCACCTCCCGCGACCACGTGGTTGTTGGTGAGGATGTAGCCGTCCTCGCGGATCACGAAGCCGGAACCGGTCGCGACGCCGCCCGACCCTCGACCTGCAGCGAGACGACGCTCGGCAGCACGGTCGCGGCGATCGCGGCGACCGAGCCCGCGGGACGCTCCTCCGCGGGCTCGGACCCCGAGAGCGGGAGCGAGGCGCTGACGGGCCGCCGCTCGACGCCGTCGGCGATCCGGTCGGCTGCGATGCCACCGACCGCGCCGCCACGAGGGCGAGCGCCGCGACTCCGGCCACGGCGCCGACGCCCAGGCGGCGGCGGGGCTTCGGTGCGGGGCGGCGGAGCCTGCTCGGCCCACGGCGCGGCGGGCGTCGCGGAGGGCCCGGGCAGGCCGTGCTGCTGCGGGGGTACGGCGGGGGCGGACGGACGACGCCACCGGGGGTGGGTATCCCGGAAGTCCTGGACGGGCCACGGGCAACGGCCCAGCGGTGCGCCGTAAGGGCGGGTGTCGTGTTGTCCGGGCAGCGGCACGGGGTCGTGGGCCCACGGGGTGCGGGCTGGCTGGCGGCCACGCCGCCCGTGCTGCGGAACGCCGACGGTGGGGCGAACGGGTTGGGGGCTGCAGCAGGCTGTTCCGGCTCCGGACGCGGCACTGGGACCTCCACGGTGGGCGCCTCGTGCACCGGGGTCGCCCTGTCTGACACCGAGGACGGACCTGCGACGGGCAGATCCGGCTCCACGGGGACGGAGCCGTCTCCTGTTGCGGGCTCCTCGGCAGGCTGCGCAGCGTGCTGCGGCTCGGCGGGGTCCGGCGCTGAGTCGTGTGCGGTCATGGGGTGCCCAAGGCTCCTGTCATGGTCGTCCATCCCCGGGAGATGCGGGCCGGGACCCCTCGTCGAAGTCGTGCGCCGGGAACGTCGCCACGAACGAGGCGAGGACGTCCTTCGGGACCTCCGCCACGACGTCGATCACGGTGTCCCCAGCCTGCCACACCAGGTGCGGCGGTTCGTCGGACAGGACGTACACGGTGCGTCCGTCGAAGGCGTCCGAGCGGGACAGGGAGGTCGTGTCGAGCCTGCCCACCTGCTCCCGGACGACGATCGTCCCCTGCGGACCCTCGAGGTCCACCTGGAGGACCTCGCTGCGCGCACCGACGAGCAGGACCGCTGTCACGTCGAACTCCTCGAGGATCCCCGACGGGCTCGTCCAACCGTTCTCCGCCATCCACGCGAGCGCGGTGGAGTCGGTGAGGTCGACCCCGTCGCCAGGGACACCGGACACCGGACGCCCGCCGCACCTTCTCCGACCGGCAGGACCGGGACCAGAGCGACCTCCGTGGCTCCCGCCCCGCGACCGTACCGGCCTCGGCGAGCAACGTCAGCGGAGCGGCGAGGTGGCGGTCGGGGACCACCACAGGACGGTCGCCGAGCGTGAAGAGAGCCACGGCCAGGAGCGCAGCCCCGCTCGTCGCCACGACCAGGACCCGGCGCGAGCGACGTCGTCGGGCATGTCCGGCGATGTCGCCGGTGAGCGCCTCGTGCACCTCGCCCGCCTCGGGCGGCGACGCCCAGGGTCACGCGCTGCCGGACCACGACGCGACGGATCTCCCCGCGTCGGAGACCTGGGCCGAGAGGGCGAGCAGCCGGGAGGTGAGGTCGGTCGTCGGCAGGACGTCCCGCGCGCACGAGAGCCGCTTGCGGACGGCCCGAGCCACGGCGAGCTCCGACGCGCAGAGCTCGCACCCGCGACGTGCGTCAGCGCCCGCTCGCGCATCGCGGGCGGGAGCTGGTCGTCCGCGAGCGCGCTGACGAGGGTCCCGAGGTGCGTCATGGCCCCCGGAACGGCTCGCGCCGAGAGCACGGTCAGCTCGTCGACGGCACCGCGCGCGGCGTTCGGCGCCCCAGGGCGGTCGGCGGGGTCACGGTGCGGCAGTGCGGCGCGCAGCTGCGAGCGCGCTCGGTGGATGCGCGAGCGCACCGTGCCGAGCTTGATGCCGAGCGTGACCGCGATCTCCTCGTAGCTCAGTCCCTCGATGTCGCACAGCACGACGGCGGCGCGGTACTCGGGTGACAGCCCGTCGAGAGCCCGCTGCACGTCGTGGTCCAGGTTCGTGTGCTCGTACCCGCGCTCGGGGTGCGTCATCTCGCCCGTGGCCGCGTACTGGGCGGCGTCGTCACCATGGCCTCCATGCGGATGCGCTGCTTGCGGCGCACCTGGTCCAGGAAGAGGTTCGTGGTGATCCGGTGCAGCCAGCCCTCGAACGTACCGGGGTGTAGCTCGACAACGACCGGAACACCCGGATGAAGGTCTCCTGCGTGAGGTCCTCGGCATCATGCTGGTTCCCGGTCAGGCGGTATGCCAGCCGGTACACGCGCACAGAGTGCTCCCGCACGATCTGGTCCCACGAGGGAGGCGTCCAGGGTTGGGCACTCACGTCACTGCTCACACGGTCCATTGTCCTCGTACAACGCGGTATGCCGCACATCCGTTCCCGTCCGCGCCCGGACGTGCGCACCTCGTCCACGAAACCTCCCCGTGGCGAACGTCCATCCAGCGCCGGAGCGCCCGCAGCCCGGTACGATCGGCATCACCGCGCCGCGCAGGGCGGCAGCAGCCAGTCCGTCCGGGTATTCCGGAGACGCGCGGCGCCCGAGACCAGGAGGGCCCTATCACCACCGACATCGGCCGGACCAACGCCAAGGCGTCGAGCTGGACCTACTGCGAGGAGTTCGTGCCGGAGGACGACGTCCTCCTGCGTGCTCGCGAGCGCGCAGCCGAGCTGGGTTGCCCCGCCGTCCTGCCCGGCGTGGGTGCCGTGCTCCAGGCGCTCGCGGCCGCCCTCGGCGCACGATCCGTCGTCGAGATCGGTACCGGCACCGGGGTGGCCTCGCTCTGGCTCCTGCGCGGCATGCCGGAGGACGGGGTCCTGACGACCATCGATGTGGAGATGGAGCACCAGCGGGCCGCCAAGGACGCGTTCGCCGAAGCGGGGATCCGCGCCACCCGGACCCGGACGATCCCCGGTCGGGCGAGCGACGTCCTGCCCCGGCTCACGGACGGCGCTTACGACCTGGTCCTCGTCGGGGCGGACCGGCACAGCTACCCGGAGTACGTCGAGCAGGCGCTACGCCTCCTGCGGCCGGGTGGCATCGTCGCGGTGGACGGCGCGCTCGTGGGAGACCGCGTCGCCGACCCCGCCCGGCGCGACGAGATCACCGCGATCGTGCGCGAGGTGGGTCGCACGCTGCGCGCCGACGACCGCGTCCTGCCAGCCCTCATCCCGAGCGGTGACGGGCTCCTGCTCGGGGTCCGACGCTAGCCCGAGGACGGGCAACCGAGCACCGGGCGACCCTCGTGCTCAGCAGAGGGCTCCTGACCCGTCCGGGTGAGGAGCCCTCTCCGCGCCGCCGCCGGCTTCAGTCCAGGTCGTCGAGGAACCGGAGCAGGAGGCGGGCCCCGTAGCCGGTCGCCCCTCGGTGACCTCGTGCCGCGGCGACGTGGCGCGCGCAGGACCCGCGATGTCGAGGTGCGCCCACGGCAGACCGCCGGTGAACTCTCGCAGGAACAGGGCAGCGGTGATGGACCCGCCACCGCCCGGCTCGAGGGGACGTGACGGAGGTCCGCGACGTCCGATCGCAGCGCGGTCGTGTAGTCCTCGACGAGCGGCATGTGCCACACGCGCTCGCCGGTCGCCGCGGCGGCAGCCTCGAGACCTGCTACGAGCGCCGGTGTCGTGGCGTAGAGCGCGGCGTGGCCGCGACCGAGTCCGACGCTCGCCGCACCCGTGAGCGTCGCGACGTCGATCAGCAGGTCCGGCGCCAGCTCGGCGACGGCATAGCCGAGGGCGTCGGCGAGGACGAGGCGCCCCTCCGCGTCCGTGTTGGCGATCTCCACGGTCTGACCGGAGTACACGCGCAGGACGTCACCCGGTCGGTAGGAGTCCGCCCGACGTGGTTCTCGGCGAGCGGGAGGACGGCCGTCACCTTGTGCTTCACGCCCGACTCCACAGCACCGAGAACCACCGCCAGGGCGACGGCGGCGCCGGCCATGTCCGTCTTCATGGGCACCATGGCCTCGCGGGGCTTGATCGAGAGGCCCCGGTGTCATAGGTGATCCCCTTGCCGACGAGGACGACGTGCTGCTCGGCCCCTCGGGCTCGTAGGTGACCGTCACGAGACGGGCGGGCTCGCCGAGCCGGCACCGACGGCCAGGAGACCGCCGAACCCCTCGCCGCGAGCTCGCGCGGTCCGAGGACCTCGATGCCGAGGCCTGCGGCCTCCGCCAGGTCCGTCGCCTGCTGGGCGACCCAGGCGGGGTCCTTGACGTTGGAGGGGTGTTGGTGAGGTCTCGCACCAACCAGGTCGCGGTCGCGGCGATACGCGCCTCATGGATCGGCGGCTCGGACTCGTGGCCGAGCAGGACGAGCTGCTCTGCGGCGGCGAGCGGGTCGGGACGGGTCCGCGCGCCGGGCGGCGGACATCGTGCCGCCGAAGCGCGGTGTGCGGTAGGCGGCGAGCAGGTAGCCCTCGACGAATGCCGTCACACCGCGGGACGTCGCGTCGGCGGTGGCCGCGCTCACGACCCTCTCGAGCCCGCGGGTCGCACCCGCCAGGGCCGCGCCGGATCGGCGGAGCTCCTGGTCCGTCCCTCCGCCGATCCCGAGCAGCACGATCCTGGACGGGAGACCAGCCCACGGCAGGGGTTCGTCGCCCCTGTGTGCGTTCGAGGCAGGTCCACGGTCGTCACCTCGCCGGCCGCGCCGCGGAAGCCAGGACCTCCGGAGCGGTCGGCGAGCTCTGCGAGATCGATCCCGTAGGCGCGGCGGCGTGGACCGTCCCCGCCCGCGGCTGCAGGCCGTCCTCCTCCTCGAGAGGAGGTGCGACCGCCACCACGAGCGCGGAGACCGCGTCGTCCGTCAGGAACGGACTGTCCAGCACCGTCCCCGACGCCGCGACCACCTCAGGGAGGTGACGGCGGGCGCCGCCGACGGGCGGGAGGTCCAGGACTGGCTGTGCTGCGCGCGCGGTCAAGACGGCTCAGCCCACGACGGCTTGGAGCGCCTCGCCCAGCTCGCGGGCCTCGGTCGCGTTGAGCTCCACCACGAGTCGCCCGCCACCCTCGAGCGGGACGCGCATGACGATGCCGCGGCCCTCCTTGGTGACCTCGAGCGGGCCATCCCCGTACGCGGCTTCATCGCAGCCATTGTGGGCTCTCCATTCCGTAGTCCAGTACTGCCGTCGTCGGCGTCCCAGCAAGGTGGCAGCACGTCGCCGCGCCGACCGCCCGAGGACGCCCAGGTACCATTCTAGTTCACCCGCGCGACACGCCGTCGCGGCAAATGCGCAGATCGTGACGGCCCCGCGCTACGGCGGCCAGCCGCTCGGCGGCGTGAGCCTCCACAGGCCCCAGACCCACCACACCTGCCCCGCGACCGCGGCTGCCATGCATGCCCAGAACCACCACCGCGACCGGGTCCAGCCGATCGTGACGGCCGCGAGGGGAACGCCAGCAGGAGGAACCGGACCAGGCTCGTCCACGGCTCGATCACCACCACCAGGTATCCCAGGTAGGCGAGCGGCCAGGCCTGCAGCTCGGGTCCGAGACGGCGGGCGACGGGGCTCGTGCCGAGCGCGACCACGGCCGCCAGGACGAGGACGAGGAGCCACGGCCCGAGGTTGCCGAAGAGCACCTGGGACACCTGCACCCAGGGCAGGAACGGGACGACCGGTCCCGTCCCCGCCAGGCCTCCTGCGTCAGGAGATAGGCGTCGGGCTGCCCGTGACCACCCGCTCACGACCTGCCAGAGCAGGCCGCTCAGCGCGGCGACGAGCAGGAGACCACCGAGCCGGACGGCGTCGAGCCACGGCACGGGAGCCGCGCCGAGGGCCGCACCGGACGCGCGGCGCCCTCCGAGCGCGCCGCCACGTGCGGTAGCGGCCCACGGCGTGCCACGCCACGACCAGGGCGAGCGGCAGGGCGACCGCCCGGGTGAACCCGAGCAGCACGATCACCAGCCCGGCCCACTCGTAGCGCCGGCACCACAGGAGGTACAGAGCACCCGCGACCAGCAGCAGCGCGAGCGCCTCGGTGTAGGCGACCTGGAGCACCACCGACGACGGGAAGACGCTGACGAGGGCGACCGTGGCGAGCGGAAGCCCCGGCCGCCGGGCCACGGCCAGGCGGCCTGCGCGGGCCACCAGCCGATGGATGACCAGCATCGCCCCGGCCCCGCACGCGAGCGACAGCGTGGGAGCCACGACGTCCCACCCGAGCCCGGTGACCTGCTGCACACCGCGGACCAGGAAGGGAAACAGGGGTAGAACGCCCAGACGTTCTGCTGCACCCGCCCGTCGGCGCCGACCGGCAGCTCGCTCGGGTAGCCGCTCTCCGCGATCTGCCGGTACCAGGAGGCGTCCCACATCGCCCCGGTCCACGCCGTGTACGACGGCGCAGCGTCGGTCCAGAGGTTGGCCTCCTGCCAGCGCGAGACGATCAGGAGGACGACCGCCGTGACCAGCCGCGCGACCGCGTACACGGCGAGCACCTGACCCACCACGGCCACCGTGCGGGCGCCGTGACGGCGGACGGACCCCGGCGGACGGGCAGGAGCGGTGCCGCTGCCGGGTCGCCGTGCTCCCGGCGCGACGCGACCGGTTCCTCGGGAGCCGACGGGTCCTCACGCGAGTCCGCGCAGCGCGCGTGCCGGGGCGCGTCTCCGCGGATCGCCGCCACGGTGTCCAGGACGCGCCGCGTGGCCGCCACGTCGTGCGCACGAAAGACCCGGGCGCCCATCCACGCCGCGACCGCGGTGGCGGCGAGGGTGCCCTCCAACCGTTCGTCGGCCGGGAGGTCGAGCGTCTCACCCACGAAGTCCTTGCGCGAGAGTGCCATGAGGAGCGGGAAGCCGAGCCCGCGAGCGCCTGCGTCCGACGCACCAGGTGCAGCGAGTGCCAGGTGTTCTTGCCGAAGTCGTGGGTCGGGTCGACCAGCACGGATGCGGGAGGCACACCGCAGGCGACGGCCCGGGCGGCGGCCGCCGCGAGCGTCGAGACGACGTCCTGCACGACGCCGTCACGGGGTCGGCCGCCCGTCGCCCGGCCGGGGACCCTCACCGCCCGCGGGTAGGCGACCCGGAACGGGTCGGTCCGCGGGACGGCACCGCCCGTGTGCGAGCAGACCACACCGACGCCGAGCTCGCCCGCGACCTCGACGAGACCGGGGTCGTGGCCGGACCACGTGTCGTTGACGAGGTCCGCGCCGCCAGGGCGACCTCTCGAGCGACCTCTGCTCGCCAGGTGTCGACGCTCACGAGCAGATCGGGGAAGTCGGTCCTCACCCGCTCCACGAACGGGACGACGCGCCGCATCTCCTCCGCAGGCGTGATCTCCGGCCCGCTCCCGGCACGCACACCGCCGATGTCGACGATCGCCGCCCCTTCATCCCACGCCCGGGCGACGGCGTCGAGCGCGGCGGTGTCGTCGAGCAGGCGCGCCGGTGCGTAGAAGGAGTCGGCCGTCCTGTTGACGATCGCCATGACGACGGGCCGCTCAGGCCGTCCGGGTGCCGACTCGTCGACGCCCACCGCCCTCCCGCGCAGGACGAGCCGGGCGCTGGCCGGTGGCACGGAGGGTGCCGCCAGGACCGTCCGGTCCGCAGGTGCCGCCCCGTGCCGAGCCCGCGGTCACCGGTCGCCGGCCGCCCGCGCCTGGGCGGTCGCGGTCGCCACCACGGACTCGACCTCCTCGGAACGCAGCTCCTCGCCGCGCTCGCACACGTACTCGACGGCCTCCGCCGGGTCGTCGCACAGGTACAGCAGGTCGAGGTCGTGGGGCTGATCATCCCGCGGCCCGCGACCGAGGTGCGTGCCCACTCGAGCAGCCCGCCCCAGTAGTCGGTGTCCACGAGAGCGATGGGGAACTCCGTGACCTTGTGCGTCTGGACCAGAGTCAGCGCCTCGAACAGCTCGTCGAAGGTGCCGAAGCCACCCGGAAGGACCACGAAGCCCTGCGCGTACTTGACGAACATGGTCTTGCGCGCGAAGAAGTACCGGAAGTTCACGCCCAGGTTCACGTACTTGTTCATGCCCTGCTCGAACGGAAGCTCGATGCCGAGGCCGATCGACAGGCCCCCGCCTCGTTGGCGCCCTTGTTGGCGGCCTCCATGATGCCCGGCCCACCGCCGGTGATGACGGCGAGGTCGCGCTCAGCAAGGAGGCGGCCGACCTCCTCGGCCAGCGCATAGTCCGGGTGGTCGGGACGAGTGCGGGCCGACCCGAAGACCGATACCGCGGGCCCCACCTCCGCGAGGGCTCCGAAGCCCTCGACGAACTCGCTCTGGATCCTCATGACCCGCCACGGGTCGCTGTGCACCAGTCGGCGCTGCCAGCCGTGTCGAGGAGACGCTGGTCCGTGGTCTGCTGGGGATCTGCTTGCCGCGCAGCAGGACCGGCCCCTTCCGGTAGCCAGAACCTGCCTGCGGAACTCCGTCGTCGCTCATGATCCCGAGCCTATGCGCTCGCGTGGCTTGTGGTGGGACAGTCAGCGGGTGAGCCACGCACGCAGCGCGTCGTGGCACAGGGCGAGGTGCCCGACCGGGCAGCGCTCGTCGTCCTTGTGCGCCAGCAGCGGGTCACCGGGCCCGAAGTTCACGGCGGGGACCCCGAGCTCGGCGAACCGCGCCACGTCGGTCCAGCCGTACTTGGGGCAGGGCGACCGCCCGTGAGCGCCAGCACGGTCGCGGCGAAGTCCGCGGCGATCGGGGCGTCGAGCCCGGGCCGCGCACCGGGTGCGGCATCGGTGACGACCACCTCGAAACCGGAGAAGAGCTCACGGACGTGAGCCTCGGCGTCGGGCACGGAACGCGAGGGGCGAAGCGGAAGTTGACCGTGACCACGCACTCGTCCGGGACGACGTTCCCCGCGATCCCTCCACGGATCCCCACCGCGTTCATGCCCTCGCGGTAGACGAGCCCGTCGACCTCGATGGAGGCGGGCTCGTACGCTGCGAGGCGCTCCAGCACGACCGCCGCCGAGTGGATCGCGTTGGAACCCGTCCACGAGCGTGCCGAGTGCGCCGCGACGCCGGGGACCCGGACCTCCACGCGCAGGGTCCCGTTGCACCCGCCCTCGATCCCCGCGGCGGTCGGCTCGCAGAGGATCGCGAAGTCGCCCTGCAGGAGCTCCGGGTGGTTGCGCGCCAGGCGTCCCAGCCCGTTGAGGTCGGAGGCGACCTCCTCGAGGTCGTAGAAGACCCACGTGACGTCCTGGTTCGGCGCGGTGAGCGAGGCCGCGAGCGCGAGCTGGATCGCGACGCCACCCTTCATGTCCACGGTGCCCCGCCCCACACCTCTGCCTGGGAACCCTCGCCGACGAGCCGGGTGGGCAGGTTCGGGGGTCCGTGAGCGGCACGGTGTCGATGTGCCCTGCGATCACGACGCGCCGGGGACGACCGAGCCGGGTCCGTGCGACGACGGCGTCCCCGTCGCGGACGACCTCGAGGTGTCCCTGCCCGCGCAGCGCGGACTCGATCGCGTCCGCCAGGGGCTCTCGTCGCCGCTCACGGACGGGACGTCGCACACTGCGCGGAAGAGCGCGGTGAGGTCTCCGTCGAGGTCGAGCCGGATCACCGGTGCTGCCTGCTCGGACAGGGGGTCTCGTCGCTGGTCATGCCGCAGACCCTACCCGGACCGGTACCCGTCCCGTCCGGGGGACGGATAGGGTGAAGGCATGACTTCAGCGACTCCCGCCGGCGCCGCACCGGGCCCACGCACCGCATGGGCCTTCGGCCTCGCCACCGTGACCGACGAGGGCACCGTCCTCGACGTCTGGTACCCGTCCCCGCGCTCGGGGACGCCCCCGCCGACGAGACCGTCCCCGCGTCGCTCGAGGCCCTCACCGAGCGTGACGAAGCGCGCCGCGTGGAGATCGTGGTCACCCGTACCGTGATCGACCTGGACGCACCCCGTCGGGGCCGCGGACGCCTACCTCCGGCTGCACCTGCTCTCCCACCGACTCGTGGCTCCTCACGGGCTCAACCTGGACGGTGTGTTCGGTGCCCTCGCCAACGTCGTCTGGACCAACCACGGACCGTGCGCCGTGGAGGGCTTCGAGGAGACGCGCCTGCGGCTGCGCGCCGCCACCGGCCAGCCCGTCCAGGTCCTGAGCGTGGACAAGTTCCCGCGCATGGTCGACTACGTCGTGCGGCGGGCGTCCGCATCGCCGACGCCGACCGTGTCCGCCTGGGCGCGCACCTCGCGGCGGGCACGACGGTCATGCACGAGGGATTCGTGAACTTCAACGCCGGCACCCTCGGCACCTCGATGGTCGAGGGCCGCATCTCTGCCGGCGTGGTCGTGGGCGACGGGTCGGACATCGGCGGCGGTGCCTCGATCATGGGCACGCTGTCCGGGGCGGTCGCGAGATCATCTCGATCGGTCAGCGCTCGTTGCTCGGCGCCAACGCCGCCTGGGCATCCCCTCGGCAACGACTGCGTCGTCGAGTCCGGTCTGTACGTCACGGCCGGCACCAAGGTGACGCTCGTGGGTCGCAGCGGTCCCGACGGCGGACCCGTGGTCGTCAAGGCGCGAGACCTCTCCGGGCAGGACAACCTCCTCTTCCGCCGCAACTCCCTGACCGGCGGTGTCGAGGCGGTGTCCCGCGCGGGCGTCGGTATCGAGCTCAACGCCGCCCTGCACGCCAACTAGTCATGCCCTCCGTCTTTGGCGCCTCGAGCGACCAGGGCGCTCAGCCCTCTCCTGGGCACGGGAACCTGCCCGCAGGCACTCACGCCCAGGAGCGGTCCGAGCGCCGACGACGCCGGCGGCCTCTCCGGCTCGCGGTCACCGTGGTGACGGTCCTCGCGGTCGCGAGCGCCGGTGTGGTCCTCGCCCTCAACCGGCTGGACGGTCACACCCGGTCGCCGAGAGGTGCGCCGCCACCGCCGACGGCCAGGCCTGGCACCTCTCCCCTGCCCAGGCCGACAACGCTGCCCTGATCGCGATCACCACGGTTCGTCGCGGCATGCCGGCGCGGGCCGCGACCATCGGCCTGGCCACCGCCCTCCAGGAGTCGAGGCTCCTCAACATCGACTACGGCGACCGGGACTCGATCGGGCTCTTCCAGCAGCGCCCCTCCCAGGGCTGGGGAACGATCGAGCAGATCATGGACCCCGTCTTCTCCACCACCGCCTTCTCGACGGCCTCGACAAGGTCGAGGGCTTCGAGGAGCTCCCCGTGACGGAGGCTGCGCAGGCGGTTCAACGCTCCGGCTTCCCCGATGCGTACGCCCAGCACGAGACCCGGTCCCGTGCCTGGGCCTCGGCCCTGACCGGCTACTCGGAGGGCACGCTGACCTGCGAGCTGGTACCGGTCGACCCGGCGACTCTCGTGAGCACCGAGGAGTCGCTCGAGACCCTGCGGCAGCGAGTCGTCCGAGACCTCGGCGACCTTCCCTCACTGTGGAGGGCGCGACCACGGTCATCGACGCACTTCCCTCGCAGCCCTCCCGCAGGACAGCCGCCGGGCGGCGTGGGCGGTCGCCCAGTGGGCCGTGGCGAGCGCCGACGCGAACGACGTCGTGCGGGTCGACGTCGGCGAGAGCACCTGGTCTCGCGAGGATCCGCAGTGGACTCCGCTGGCCGACCTGCCGGACGACGAGGCGGCCGCTCCCCACCCGTCGGTCAGGTCCGGGTCACGGTCGCCACCGCCGACGAGGCCTGACCGCTCCGGCCGTCCACCACGCAGGACGGCACCCGCACCGTGAGGTGCGGGTGCCGTCCGTGCTGGGTCGTGAGCGGTCAGCGACCCTCGAGCGGCTGGTACTCGCGCTCGGTGGCCCCGTGTAGACCTGGCGGGGACGGCCGATCTTCGTCTGCGGGTCCTTCATCATCTCGCGCCACTGTGCGATCCACCCGGGCATACGCCCCAGAGCGAACAGCGGCGTGAACATGGAGGGCGAGAAGCCCATGGCCTTGTAGATGAGCCCCGTGTAGAAGTCGACGTTCGGGTAGAGCTTGCGCTCGATGAAGTAGTCGTCGTTGAGCGCGATCTCCTCGAGCCGCAGCGCGATGTCGAGGAGCTCGTCCTTCTTGCCGAGGGTCGACAGGACCGCGTCGGCCTTGGCCTTGACGATCGCTGCGCGCGGGTCGTAGTTCTTGTAGACCCGGTGCCCGAACCCCATGAGACGGACGCCGTCCTCCTTGTTCTTCACCTTCTTCATGAAGGTGTCGACGTCGAAGTCGCTGTTCTGGATCTTGTCAAGCATCGACAGGACTGCCTCGTTGGCGCCGCCGTGCAACGGGCCGGAGAGCGCGTTGACCCGGCCGCGACCGACGCGTACAGGTTGGCGTGGCTCGAGCCGACGACGCGTACGGTCGACGTCGAGCAGTTCTGCTCGTGGTCGGCGTGCAGGATGAGGAGCTTGTCGAGGGCGTCGACCACGGTCGGGTCCGACTCGAACTTCTCGTAGGGCGTCGCGAACGTCATGCGCAGGAAGTCGTCGACGTAGCCGCGCGAGTAGTCCGGGTAGAGCAGCGGCTCGCCCACGGCGCGACGGTGCAGGTACGACGTGATGGTCCGCGTCTTGGCCAGGAGCAGGACCGTGGCGAGCTCTACCGTCTCGTCGTCGAACGGGTCGAGCGACTCCGGGTAGAACGTCGACAAGGCGTTGATCGCCGAGGACAGGACTGCCATGGGGTGCGCGTTGCGGGGAACGTCCCCATGAAGGTGCGGAAGTCCTCGTGCACCATCGTGTGGCGGTTGACCCGCTCGACGAACGCGTCGAGCGTGGGCCCGTCCGGGAGCTCGCCGTGGATCAGGAGGTAGGCGACCTCCAGGAACGTCGACTTTCGGCGAGCTGGTCGATCGGGTAGCCGCGGTAGCGCAGGATGCCCGCGTCGCCGTCGATGTAGGTGATCGCCGACTCGCACGAGGCGGTGTTCATGAACCCGGGTCCACGGTGACGAGCCCGGTCGACTTCAGCAACGAGGACACGATGATGCCGTCGTTGCCCTCGGTCGCTGCGACCACGGGCAGGTCCTGGCTCGATTCGTTCACGACGAGCCGAACGGTCGCCTGCTGGGTGGTGGTCATGTCTTCCTTCCTTGCGCGCTGCCGTTCCCCTGCGGGCGGCTGCGCGTTGCTTCCGTGGGTGTCGCCGCGAGATCGTCACCTGTACGGCTGGGCCGTCGACGGCCGATGCATCGGACAGCGTTGGCCTGGCTCGACGGTACCCGCTTCACCCACACGTGACCAATCTGGAACGGTCACGAAACCGTCACACGCCTGTGATGCGGGTCACAGGCGAGAACGAGGAGTGATTAGGCCAACAGTTCGTCCGTCTCAGCGCTCAGACAGCCGGGACGCGGCCTCCCCGACCCTCTCGTCGGAGGCGGTGAGCGAGACACGGACGTGCCCCGTCGCCGTCGGGCCGTAGAAGGCTCCCGGTCCGACCAGGATGCCGAGGTCGGCGAGCTCCCCTACGGTCTGCCAGCAGTCGCGGTCAGCGCCCGCCGGGCGTGACCACAGGTAGAGGCCCGCCTGCGAGCCGTCGACCTCGAGGCCGCAGCACCGAGCGCGGGCAGGAGCACGTCACGCCGACGGCGGTACACCTCCCGCTGGGCTGCGACGTGCTCGTCGTCGGTCAGCGCCACGACCATCGCCGCCTGGACCGGGGCGGGCACGATCATCCCCAGGTGCTTGCGGGTCGTCAGCAGGTCGCCGACGATCGCGGGGTCACCCGCGACGAACGCCGCCCGGTAGCCCGCGAGGTTCGACTGCTTGGACAGCGAGTACGCCGCGAGCAGCCCCTGCGTCGATCCACCGTTCACCCGCGGGTCCAGGATGCTGGGGACCCGCGGCTTGCGAACGGCTCGACCCACCCGAGCTCGGCGTAGCACTCGTCGCTCACGACGACCGCGCCGATCTCCCGTGCGGCCGCGACGATCCGAGCGAGCTCCTCTATCCCCAGGACCTCCCCGGTCGGGTTGCTCGGCGAGTTGACCCAGACGAGCCGCACGTCCTGGCGACCGGCCCAGTCCTCGACGCGGTCCGTCGCGAGGGGTCGCGCCGGCGAGCCGTGCGCCCACGTCGTAGGTGGGGTACGCGGTGGCCGGGTGCACCACGACGTCACCCGGACCGAGCCGTAGCAACGACGGAAGCAGCCCCACGAGCTCCTTGGAGCCGACGGTCGGCAGCACCGCGTCCGGGTCGAGGCCGGGCACCCGCGGCGACGGGCGAACCAGTCGACCACGGCCTCGCGCAGGACGGGGTCCCGTGCGTGGTGGGGTAGCCGTGCGCGTCGCCTGCGGCGGCGAGGGCGTCACGGATCACGGCAGGAGTGGGGTCGACGGGAGTGCCGATCGACAGGTCCACGATGCCGTGAGGATGCTGACGGGCGCGCTCCGCGAAGGGCGTGAGCGAGTCCCAGGGTAGGCGAGGCCACCCAGGCTGGCGAATCCCATGTTCTGCTCAGGCCTCCGGTGCTCAGGCCTGTGGTGCCAGGGCCGCGATCATCGGGTCGTCCTTCTCGATCATGCCCATCTTCGCCGCACCACCCGGCGACCCCAGATCATCGAAGAACTCCACGTTCGCCCGGTAGTAGTCGCTCCACTCCGACGGCACATCGTCCTCGTAATAGATCGCCTCCACCGGACACACCGGCTCACACGCACCACAGTCCACACACTCGTCCGGATGGATGTATAACGACCGCTTGCCCTCATAGATACAGTCCACCGGACACTCCTCGATGCACGCCTTGTCCTTCACGTCCACACAAGGCTGAGCAATCACGTACGTCACGTCGGAGGTCCTTCCACCTTCTGCACAGGGCACTTCCCCTAGTATCGCTCAGGAGACGGGCATTCCCGGCCATCGGCGGACGAAGGGAGCGTGACCACAGTGAGCTTCCCGACCCCGCCCGAGACGGCTGGCCCCGACTGGTCCACCTGGCCCGCGGGCGCTCGCGTGGTGGTTCGTCGTCGACTGACCGAGGCCGAGGCGCGTGCCACGGACGACGCGGCGCACGGGGAGACGAGGAAGTCCGTCACCGACGTCCTCGGGATCGTGCTGGCGATCGACCCCGGCGTCTCGATCACCCTGCGCACCGACGCGGGAGGCTCGCACGAGTCCTTCGAGGTGAGGATCCCCGCGGACCAGGTCGTCGCAGCCAAGCGGATCCCTCCGCGGCCCCGCGCCGGATCCCGCGGCAGCCCGTGAACTGACCCGGTCCGGCTCAGCGCTGCAGCTCCACGAGACTGCCCTGGACCGCCCCGACCGACCAGCCGGCGAGGCACAGCTCGAAGCTCCGCGTGCCACGCGGGCTCCGCGAGATCGACGGTCAGCCGCTCCCCGCGCGCGGGACCTGGTCCCCTGCCATCGGCGACCCGGAACCACGGGGCTGCCACGTCGCGCGGAGGTCGTCCGCCCGGTCGAAGAAGTCCGCCGTCGAGGAGTTGCCCTCGAGGGCCGTCGCGAAGCCTCCAGGTCCCGCGCGGCCAGCCGCAGGGCCGGGGCGACCCATCCCGCGTTCTCGGTGAGCATGGCCTCGGTCCGGCGCGGATCGGTCCGTCCCACCCGGTGCCATCCCGGAAGCTCCCGGCGGCCAGCGCCAGAGCGACGTCCCGCACCGGAGCGGCGGAGACGAGGTTGAGAAGCTCGATCGCGAGAGCGTGCGGGACGTGGCTGACGAGTGCCGCCGCCTCGTCGTGGACGTCGTCGGTGAGCACGTACGCCATTCCGCCACCAGGGCCCGTGACGAGGGAGAGCAGAGTGGCGAGCAGGTCCGCCCGGGTGTGCTCGGCGACCGTGACCGCCCACCGGGCGCCGTCGAGGAGGGCACCGGAGGATGCCGCGAAGCCGGACTGCTCCGTGCCGCCATCGGGTGCGCACCGACGTAGCGCTCCCCGAGGCCGCACGCGTCGAGGACGTCCCGCACAGGGCCCTTGACGGATCCGACGTCCGTGACGAGCGCCGAGGCGGGAAGGTGCCGAGCCACCTCGGCGGCCACCGGACGCATCGCCCGCAGCGGGACCGCGAGGACCAGGACGTCCGGACCGGCCGCGCACAGGGACTCGACGTCGGCGGCCACGAGGACCCC
This sequence comes from Oerskovia sp. M15, assembly GCA_038070415.1. Taxonomy (GTDB): domain Bacteria; phylum Actinomycetota; class Actinomycetes; order Actinomycetales; family Cellulomonadaceae; genus Oerskovia. The sequence goes on along the minus strand of JAMYWF010000001.1, from coordinate 3,166,671 downwards.
GGCCGTCGCGGCCTCGGCGCGTGTCGTGACCGACGAGTCGTAGCCTGTGACGGTCAGCCCGTTCGCCAGGAGCCGGCGGGCCAGCGAGCCACCGATGAGTCCGAGGCCGAGCACCGCGACGGTCTGCGGCTCCTGATTCGCCCTCACGGACGCCGACTCCTCACGCCCACAGCAGCCCCGGTCCAGCTCGTCCGACCGGGCCCCGGCCCGCACGGAGCCCACCGGTACGTGATCGGTGGACAGCGCCTCGTCGAGCTCCCCGCGAGCCGGGAAGACGCCGAGCGCCTTCACGGAGTCGCCGGCATCCAGCAGTCCCTCGAGCACCTGGTGCATCGCAGGCTCCCACGGGGCGGCGTCCGCCGTCAGGACGAACACGTACTTGCCCTCGAGCGCCTTCAGGGGACGGGTGATGAGGCTCGAGAGGTTCACCCCGCCCGCCCCGAACGCCCGGGTGATCCGTGCGAGGACACCGGGACCCGTGACATGGGGCGTGAGGGCGAGCATGGTGCGCCACTGCGCGGGGCACCGGCGCGGGCCGCCGCGAGGTCGTCCCGAGCGCGGTCACGACGCACGATCGTGAGAAAGCGGGTCCGGGCCCCGTGGAAGTCCTCGACCCGGGCTCCAGCAGGTCCAGCCCGTAGAGCTCACCGCAGATGCTCGGGCCGAGCGCCACCTGGTGCTCGCCCGCATCCCGGCACGCCGCGGCGTTCGACGCGGCAGGCACAGGCAGCGCCCGGAGCGGGTCACGAACGCCTGGCACTGGGCAAGGCCGTGCGGGTGCGCGGTGACCTCGGTCAGCTCGCCGTGCCCCGGCCGGACGAACGCGTCGAACCTGATCTCGAGGACGACCTCGTCGATCGCGACGACGTCCTCGCTCCCGACGATCGCGTCGAGGGACGGGACCACGTACCCCTCGACGGAGTTCTCGATCGCGACGATCCCGTGGTCGAAGTCCCCGGCCGCGACCCCGCGTAGACCTCCGTCACGGTCCCGGCGGCCACGAGCTCGACCGTCGTCCCGCCTGGGGAGCCCACACCGCCCGAGAGGGTCGACGCCGTCGGGCGGCACCCACCGGCTCCTGGGCGCGGACCCACTGCGCGGCAGCCTGGTGCGTGAACGTCCCCTCCGGCCCGAGGTAGGCGACCGTGCTCATGCGCCCACGTGCTCCGGCGTCCACTGCGGCACCAGCGCGTCCGGACCGGGAGGAAGTCCCGGCCGGGTAGCACGGCCAGGACCCGGTGAGCGACGTCGCGCGCAGCGAGCTCCCCGATGAGCGCCGACAGCACCGAGACGTCGGGGCACGAGAACGACGAGAAGAAGATGTGCGGCCCGGCGAGCGAACGGTGGCTGCGCAGGTGCTGCATGTCGATACCGCTCTCCGCGATGACCGATAGGGTCTGCTGGAGCGATCCGCGGTGGTCGTCGCGCGGGCCGAACGCGAACCACACCTGCGCCTCGCCCTCGAAGGCGAGAGCCTGGCGCCGCGACTCGACGAGGCCGTACCAGATCGGTGCGCCCTCGCTGAGCCGTTCGCTGCCGGGATCTCCTCCCAGCCCGCCGGGATCTCCGAGCGTTCCACCACGAGCGTGCCGCTGGGACCCGCGAGCGCGATCCGCTCGGCGAGCGCCGTCCGCGAGGGAACCAGGCGCGGGTTGGCACCCAGGGTGCGCAGGACGTGGCGGCAGTCGCGCATACCGGCCTCGTCGACGACGACGCTTCCCGTCGCCTGCCCCGGCCGACCGGCCCACACCCACTGGGCGGGGACCGCGACGGCCGACGTGATCAGCAGGGACGGCGCGGCTGCCAGCAGCGCCCGCTCGAGGTCGTGGGACGGCTGAGCCGGGTGCCCGATGTGCACGACGGCGGCCAGGTCGTCGATGCTCGCGACCGTCGCCAGGGTCGTCGAGGTCGACCCGAGGTCCAGCAGGTCGTCGGCCCCGGTGCCCGCGGGCAGGCCGTCCGCGCCGTGCCACATCGCGATCTGTGCGGCGAGCCGCGCGTGGGCCCCGACTCGCGTTCACTACGTCCGAGCATCGAGTGTCACTGCCTTGCCTCGAGCGATGGCTGCGCGTGCGCAGCGCCTGTCAGCGTCCGCGGAGCAGTCTAGCCGCGAGGGCAGGTCGCGAGCGGGAGCCCTGTCCGCTGAGACCGAGCATGACGCCGCCGTCACCCGGTCGAACGCCTCGCGTCCCGTCCGCACGACGACCGAGCGGGCCGAGACCCGAAGGTCTCAGCCCGCTCGGCAGGATTGCTCTCGTCCCCGCGGCGGCGGGGACACAGGACGTCAGGGTGCGCAGACGACCTGGTTGTCGGGCTTGTACGTCCATCGGTCCTTCTCGTCCTTGACGACCTTGCCGTCGAGGAGGACCTTGCGGTACGTCGTGATCGAGAAGCCCGGCTCCCTTGCCCTGGGGCACGCAGTCCGCGCCCGTGTGGGTGACCGTCGTCGGCTCGACCACATTGGACTTCTCGCCCGAGGAGGTCTGCACCTCGTAGTGCTTGGTGCTCCAGATCGCGACGTGGAGCTCGCCCCGCCCACCCACGACTGCATGAGGACGCCGTACGGTGTGTCGTTCTTGAACTTCATGTCGATGGATCCCACGAAGATGGTCGCTTCGCGACCAGCCGGGTACCGGGTGAACCAGTAGCTGTGCTGACGGTGCTCCACGTCGTCCAGACCGGCGAAAAAGCGGCGTTGTACGTGGTGGTCGCCATCTGCGAGAGCCCGCCACCGACGCCGTCGACGTGCTTGCCGTCCTGGACGATCCCTGCCGAGAAATAGCCCCGGCCTTGGTGATCGGCGACAGCGCCTCCGTCAGGGAGAACGTCTCCCCGGCTTGACCAGCGTGCCGTTCACCTTGCTCGCGCCCACGCGGAGGTTCTCGGTGCGCTGGGCGTCGTTGGTCAGAGGCGTGGAGAACTCGGAGATCTTCTCCTTGACCCCGAGCGCCTCCAGCGCGGCGACCGACTGCGCCGGGTCCGACTCCACGAGCTCGACCGCAGCGGTCCGGTTCGTCCCCGTCCCCGCCGTCACGACCGCGGCACTGAGGGCGGCCGGGTCGATCGTGGTTCCCGGGCACCGCCCTCGATGACCGGCGTCCCGTTCGCGAAGACGAACCTGGCGTCCGCGGCCTCGTTGAGCAGCTCGTCGGTCCCGTCGACGACGGCCTCGAGAAGCGTCGCACCGTCGAACGAGAGCTGGAGCGAGCCGTCGGCGACGTTGAACGCCGCTGCCGCGGCGAGCACGGCAGGCTCGAGCTCGGCGCCCTGGCCGCCGACCTCGACCACGACCGGCGCCGAGACCAGCGTGGTCGCCTGGGCGAGCGCGGCATCGGTCTCGGCCTGCGTGACTGCGGGCGCGATCGCCTCGGTCGGGAGCTCGATCGGGGCCGTCACCGTCAGCCACGACGTGCCGATGATGTCGACGGCCTCGTCGGAGAGGACCTCGGCGCCGTCCTGCGCCGGGGTCGCGACCGGCTGTCCGTCCGTGAACACGACCGCGCCGTCGACAGGTTCGAGGTTGAGGCTCGCCTCGACCGCCGTGACCTGGTCGGCGAGCTTCTCTCGTCGACCGTCGTGACGGGTTCCTCCTCCTCGCCCCCGAAGATCTGCTTCCAGAGCTGGACGGGACTCATGGAGAACGCCGTCAGCTCGTCAGCCGTCGCCTGCGCGTCGAAGGCAAGGCCCGCGGCGGCCGGGTCGAGGGTCGTCGTCGCCTCGCCGGCCTGGAGCGTGATCGGCTCCGCGGCGCGTCCGGACAGGCCCTTCTCGAGGGTCGCCTCAGCGGTCGTCCGGTCGAGACCACCGATGTCGACACCAGCGACCGTGGTCTCGGGCGGGACCTTGTCCGAGTAGAACCACTGGGCGCCCGTGTAGAGGCCACCCAGCACGAGGACGCCGACCCCGGCCCACAGCGCCACCTTCGGAAGCCTGCTCGGCGCCTTGTCGCCCGAGAGACCAGCGAGCGGTGAGTCGTCCTTCGGTGGTGCCTGCGCGGCCTGCGTCGAGCCCACGGGGTGAACGCCGAGGCGACGGAGGTCCGGACAGGGACGGCAGGTGCGCCCTCAGCAGCGCCGGGCGTGGTGCCCGACGTCGCAGCGTTCGTCCAGGCGGACGTCGCCGGAGCGAAGGGCGAGCCAGGTGCCGGCGTGACGGCAGGAGCGGCCGGCGCCACCTGGGCGGCCGGGACGGGCGCGAAGATCTCGGTCGGCTGAGCGTCGCCCGCCGGGCCAGGGATCGCCGACGTCGCGGCGGGGAATCCCGCCGGCACGTCAGGTGCCTCCGGGACCGACGGCACGGGAGAAGGACCTGGGTCGCCTGGGCGTCGACCACGGGACCGGGAGCGACCGCAGGCTGCGGTGCAGCCGGAGCCTGCGCGGCCTGAGCCGCTGCAGCGACGGGCTCCGCCACCTCGGTCACGGCTTCCGGAGACGCCTCGGGCGTCGGAGTTGCCGCGGGCGTCGGAGTTGCCGCGGGCGTCGGACTTGACTCGGGCGTCGGACTTGACTCGGGCGTCGGGGTCGTGACGGCGTCCGGCGTACCGACGGGTGTCGGGGTCGCCACGGCCTCCGGCGTACCGACGGGCTCGGGAGCCGCCTCGGGCGTCGGGGTCGCCACAGGCGCCGGAGTCGTCACGGCGTCCGGAGTCGCCTCGGGCGTCGGAGTGACCTCCGAGACCTCGGTCGCCGTCGGCTCCTCGAACGCGAACACTCGCGGCAGGTACGGGGCCTCGTCGTCGTCGTCGAACGACGGGCGGCGGGCTCGGCGGCGGGCTCTCCGGGAACGGGGTCGGCAGGAACGGGATCGGCGCTGGTCTGCACCGAGGCCTCGGACTCGGCGGCGGACTGCGCGTCGGCAGCCGCAGGCTCACCGTCCGCGGTGGCGGAGTCGGACTCCGGCGCGGCCTCCTGCACAGGTGCGGTCGGGGCTGGCTCCGGCGCGGCCTCCTGCACAGGTGCGGTCGGGGCTGGCTCCGGCTCGGCCTCCTGCACAGGTGCGGTCGGGGCTGGCTCCGGCTCGGGCGCGCGCTCGGGCGTCGGCGTCGGCGCCTCGACAACGGGAGCAGCCGAGGCGGGCGCGACAGCACCGGTCTCCTCGGCGGCGGCCGGGGCCGGATCTGCAGGAGGCTCGGCGACCGGGGAAACCTCGGCTGCGGGCACCTCGCCCGCGGCGACGTCGTCCGAACGGTCCGTCTCGGCGGTGGTCACCGCCTCCGCCTCCGGCGTCTCGGGCAGGGCGTCGCCGTCGGGCAGGGCCCGCTCGGCGTCGTCCGTCGGTGCCGGCGCAGAGTCGGCGGACACGACCGCAGGCACGACGACCTGCTCGGTCGTCTCAGGAGAGGTTCCTCCTGATTCCACCGAAGTCGACGTCTCGTCGCTCGTGCTCGGGTCGTGCGCGCTCTCACGCTCGGTCGGGTGTCCCATCGACTGTCTCCGTGATGATGTGGTGCGCGGCAGAGCCGCGACGAAAGAAGGGTGCAGACTGCCCCGCGAGGGCAATTCTATGCGTCTGTACCGAAGTGTCCGGTCGTTGTACTGGGTGAAGATCCCGTGTCGATCTGCGTGTTCGTCGACGCCTCGCTCGCCAGGACCGGCGCCCTCAGGGGCTGGTCGCTGAACCAGGACGCCGGAAGGAAGGCGGACAGCGCCACGAGCGCCATCCCGCCGTAGACCCACACGAGCCCGACGGTCTGGTTCGGGACGAGGAGATCGCCACCCGGTCCACGCAACGACAGGACCTGCACGGCCACGACCCACCCGATCGCGAACCCCACGACCCCGGCGTACCCGGCCCAGGCACGCGCCAGCGTCCGGCGGCGAGCACCGCGAGCAGCGCGACGACGATGCCGACGGGCAGCAGGTGGTCGGTCACGACCACGCGGTGCATCACGGTGCCGACCACGCCGACGACGAGGCCGAGCAGGACGCACAGCACGGCGCGCAGGATCGTGCGGGTTCCGTTCTTCTTCACGGTGTCCACGCTACTGGTCCTGCCTGGTCATATCCCGTGAACCTGCGAGAACCTGCCGCAGACTCCGGGGTCACGCTGTAGAACTCGCGTGAAGGAAGGGCAGCGAGGACGTTGTTGCTCAACGCGTACCAGCCGAGCACGACGCCCGCCGCGCCCGCTCCTCCTGGCTCGATCCCGACGTGGTGGACCTGCGTCGCGTGCGCATGCAGCGCCCCGACGACCGCTTCGACGACCGGACCCACCTCCACCACGAGCACCTCGTCGAGGTCACCCTTGGCCACAGGTGGCAAGGCCTCGTCGGGGTCCGGCAGGGTGAGCCCGGGTGCTCCGCACGGAGCGCCTGCACCCCGCGAGCCTCGCGAGCTCGCGTCGAGCAGCGCGAGCCACGTCGACGGGCACCACGGACTGCCACAGCTCCGGTTCCGCCCCGGCGCCGTCGAGCCCGGCCCGGCTCTCCCCACCAGGGGGCTCCGCCGTCGTGCACTCCGATGCTGCTGTCCGCCGCGAGCTCGATCGCGCGGACCGCGATCTCGTGCGCCCGGACATGGTCCGGGTGCCCGTACCCACCGGACGGCTCGTACGTCACGACGACGCGCGGGCGGCGGGCGCGCAGCACGCGGGCGAGGCGGGCCGCGGCCTCGTCGAGGGGACGCCGACGAGCGCACCGTCAGGAGCCCGCCTCGGCGGCCGCCCGGGCGATGCCCGGGGCCGCCCACGCCATGCCCGAGTCGCGATAGGCGACCCCAGCCCGCTCCGGGGCGTCGAGGACGACCTGGTCGAGGAACACGTGGTCGGAGACGCCCAGGCTCTCGAGTGCCGCGGCGAGCTCACCCTCGCGGTGGGCCGCCAACGCCGGACCGTCGCCCTCGAGGTGCGCGAGCTCCGCGCCGATCACCTCGCCCTTCTCGCCGCGCGTGCACGTCACGAGCGTGACGGCCTCCCGCCGCAGCCCATGTGGCCAGGAGCGCCCCGGTCGCGAGGGTCTCGTCGTCGGGGTGGGCGTGCACGGCGAGCAACCCGCCGTGCGGCTGGACCGGCTCGGTCCTCATGCGCTCTCAAGGGTGCGGGAGCGCGGAGCCCGCGCCACCGGTCACAAGGACCGGCGGCACGGGCTGCGCGTTCAGCGGGCGTTCTGCGGAAGAGGGTCAGGACTTCTTCGCGCGGGAGAACGCGCGGGCGCGCTCGGTCTGGTCGAGGATGACCTTGCGGATGCGCACGGCCTCGGGGTCACCTCGACGCACTCGTCCTCGCGGGCGAACTCGAGGGACTCCTCGAGGGTGAGGTGCTTCGGAGGAGTGAGGTTCTCGAACGTGTCGCTGGAGGCGGCACGCATGTTCGTGAGCTTCTTCTCCTTGGTGATGTTGACGTCCATGTCCTCGTTGCGCGAGTTCTCGCCGACGATCATGCCTTCGTAGACCTCCTGCGTGGGTCGACGAAGAAGGAGCCGCGCTCCTGCAGGTTGATCATCGCGAACGGCGTCACGACGCCCGAGCGGTCCGCGACGAGCGAACCGTTGACGCGAGTCTCGATGGGGCCGCCCACGGCTCGTAGCCCTCGGCGATCGAGGACGCGATACCCGTGCCGCGCGTGTCCGTGAGGAAGCGCGTGCGGAAGCCGATGAGCCCACGAGCCGGGACGACGAACTCCATGCGGACCCAGCCCGTGCCGTGGTTCGACATGGTCTCCATGCGGCCCTTGCGCTGCGCGAGGAGCTGCGTGACGTTGCCCAGGTACTCCTCGGGCACGTCGATCGTCATGCGCTCCATGGGCTCGTGGCGCTTGCCGTCGATCTGCTTGGTGACGACCTGCGGCTTGCCGACGGTCAGCTCGAAGCCCTCGCGGCGCATCTGCTCCACGAGGATGGCGAGCGCGAGCTCACCACGGCCCTGGACCTCCCAGGCGTCAGGACGCTCGGTCGGCAGGACGCGCAGCGACACGTTGCCGATGAGCTCCTTGTCGAGGCGGTCCTTGACCTGGCGGGCCGTGACCTTGTGGCCCTTGCCGCCCTTGCCTGCGAGCGGCGACGTGTTGATACCGATCGTCATCGAGATCGCCGGGTCGTCGACCGTGATGAGCGGCAGCGGGCGCGGGTCGTCCGGGTCCGTGAGGGTCTCACCGATGGTGATGTCCTCGATCCCGGCGACGGCGACGATCTCGCCCGGGCCGGCGGAGTCGGTCGGCACGCGGGTGAGCGCCTTGGTCTCGAGCAGCTCGGTGATCTTGACGTTCTGCATGGTGCCGTCGGCACGGGCCCACGCCACGGTCTGGCCCTTGTGGATGGTGCCGTTGAAGATGCGCAGCAGCGCGAGGCGGCCGAGGAACGGCGACGCGTCGAGGTTGGTGACGTGAGCCTGGAGCGGCGCGCCCTCCTCGTACGTGGGGCCGGGATCTTGTCGAGGATGACCTTGAACAGCGGCTCGAGGTCCTCGCTGTCGGGGACCGTGCCGTCGGCGGCTGGACCGTCGAGGCGCGCCCGACCTTGGCCGCGGCGTAGACGACGGGCATGTCGAGGATCGCGTCGAGGTCGAGGTCGGGGACCTCGTCGGACAGGTCGCTCGCGAGACCCAGCAGCAGGTCGGTCGCCTCGGCGACGACCTCCTCGATGCGCGAGTCGGGGCGGTCGGTCTTGTTGACCACGAGGATCACCGGGAGCTTGGCGACGAGCGCCTTGCGCAGCACGAAGCGCGTCTGGGGCAGCGGGCCCTCCGAGGCGTCGACGAGGAGCACGACGCCGTCCACCATGGACAGGCCGCGCTCGACCTCGCCACCGAAGTCGGCGTGGCCCGGGGTGTCGATCACGTTGATCGTGATGCCCTCCGTCTGCCCTGCCGCGATCGCAGCCGGACCGGCGTAGTGCACGGCGGTGTTCTTCGCGAGGATCGTGATGCCCTTCTCGCGCTCCAGGTCACCGGAGTCCATGGCCCGCTCGTCGACGTGCGCGTGAGCGCCGAAGGCGCCGGACTGGTGCAGCATCGCGTCGACCAGGGTCGTCTTGCCGTGGTCGACGTGGGCGACGATCGCCACGTTGCGCAGGTCAGAGCGCACAGACATACAGAACTCATTTCGGGAGAGGAGCAAGCGACGGAGGATTCCGCCCGGAGTTGATGGCCAGCAGACGGGCGCCGCACGCGCAGAGCACGCGCGCGCCGTCGTCCGGGCACGGCTATCTTACCGGGTGACCGCCAGTGGGTGGAGGGGTGTTTCGTCACACCTGGTCAGCACACTCGCACCCACGCACGATGCCCGACGACGGAGGGACCGTCGTCGGGCATCTCACCTGCGAAGTGGCAGGGTCAGGCGACTACTGGTTCGACGGCGGGATCCGGTCGCTGTCGAGGTGGTCCCGCTGCTCGACCTGAGCCCGGGCGATCGAGCCGACCTGGGCGGCCTCGTCGTTGTCGATCTCCTTCGCCGCCGCCCGGAGAAGGGCGTCGCGCGTCTCGCGTCGCACCTTCTGCGCCGCAGGGTCCGGGACCGGGACCGCCGCGAGGAGTCGTCGCGTGTAGGCGTCTCGAGGCGAGTGGATGATCTGCTCGGTCGACCCGACCTCCACGAGCTTGCCCTGGTGCATCACCGCGATGTGGTCCGACAGCATCTCGACGACCGCGAGGTCGTGCGAGATGAACAGGCAGGCGAACCCGTGCTCACGCTGCAGGTCCTTGAAGAGCTCGAGGACCTTGGCCTGCACCGAGACGTCGAGGGCCGAGGTGGGCTCGTCCGCCACCAGGATCTTCGGTTCGAGCGACAGCGACCGGGCGATGCCCACGCGCTGGCGCTGACCGCCCGAGAGCTCGTGCGGGTAGCGGTTACGCATCGCCCGAGGCAGCTCGACCTGGTCCAGCAGGCGCTCGACCTCGTTGCTCAGCGCCTTGCCCTTGATGCCCTTGTGGAGCATGAGGGGCTCGCCGATCGACTCACCGATCGGCAGGCGGGGTTGAGCGAGGAACCGGGGTCCTGGAAGACGATCCCGACGTCCTTGCGCAACGGACGCAGCTGCTTGGACGAGACGCCGACCATGTTGGTGCCCGCGACCCGCAGCTCACCCCCGTGACCGGGAGGAGGCCGACCACGGCACGACCGATGGTCGTCTTGCCCGAGCCCGACTCGCCGACGAGCCCCATGACCTCTCCACGCCGCAGGGAGAAGGAGACCTTGTCGACCGCCCGGAAGACCGGCTGTCGCCGACGCCCCGGGTACTCGATGACCATGTCCTTCGCCTCGAGGACGACGTCGCGGTCGACGACGGCCGCTGCCGGGACCGCACGGTCCGTGACCTGGGCCACCGACCTGCTCGTGCCGAGGTGAGGCACCGCCTCGAGCAGACGCTGCGTGTATGGGTGCTTCGGGGCCCGAAGACCTCCGCGGACGTCCCGCGCTCGACGACGTGGCCGTCCTTCATCACCATGATCGTGTCGGCCATGTCGGCGACGACACCCATGTCGTGCGTGATGAGGATGATCGCCGCGTCGACCCGGTGGCGCAGGTCGCGCAGCAGCTGAGGATCTCGGCCTGGACCGTCACGTCGAGAGCCGTCGTGGGCTCGTCGGCGACGAGGAGCTTCGGGTCGCAGGCGAGCGCCTGGGCGATCATCGCGCGCTGACGCTGTCCGCCCGAGAGCTGGTGCGGGTAAGCGTCGAAACGACGCTCGGGGTCAGGGATCTCGACGAGACGCAGCAGGTCGATCGCCCGCTTCTTGGCGTCGGACGGGCCGACGTTGAAGTGCGTGCGGATCGTCTCGACGATCTGGAACCCGACGGTGTAGACGGGGTTGAGCGCCGTCATGGGCTCCTGGAAGATCATCGAGATCTCCCGTCCACGCACGTGACGCAGCGAGCTGTGAGGCATGCCGATGAGCTCACGCTCACCGAGCCTGGCGCTGCCACGAGCACGACCGTTGGGCGGGAGCAGGCCGAGCAGGGCGAGCGACGACTGGGACTTGCCCGAGCCGGACTCCCCACGATCGCCAGCACCTCACCTGCGTAGAGGTTGTAGCTGATGTCCGCCGCTGCCGGGTACCAGGCCCCGTCGACGAAGAAGTCGACGCCGAGGCCCTTGACGGACAGGACAGGGGCTCCGGTCGCAGCGAACTGCGTCTCGGAGGACGTGTCGATGGCCACGATGATCAGTGTCCTTCCTGCTGGAGGAGTGCCGGCGCTCGTGACGCCGCAACTCTGGGAACATGGGCGCATGGGTCCCACGAAGGTCTTCTGCTCGATGTACGGACGCGTCCTGACGATCGCGACGGCGGTGATCGCCGTCCTTGCGGCCGTCGTGCAGGTCGGTCAGGACCTGGGCGCCGCGCTGGTGACGCTGGCAGGCGGGGCCCTGGTCACGTGCCTCGTCTGGATGCTGTTCTGGCGCCCACGCGTCGAGGTCTCCGACGGCGGGATCGACGTCCGCAACGTGGTGCGCTCGGTGCACGTCCGTGGCCGGCGTACGCAGGCGTACGCACCCAGTGGTCGCTCGAGGTGGACTACGACGGCGGCAAGGTCACCGCATGGGCCGCGCCCCGTTCGAGCGGCAGCGGCCAGTGGCTGCGCAGCTGGCGCCGCCGACCCACCGACCCGGGCAGCACCCGGGTGGGAGGGCGAGCGCCGAGGCGGTGGCCGCCGCGATCGTCGAGCGCCACGACGCGCTGACCGCGTCCGGATACCTGACGGACGCCCGTGCCGACGCCCCGGGGCACGCTCGACCTGGAACGTGGTCGAGCTCGCCGCGCTGGGCAGCCTGGCGGTCGCGACCGTGGTGCTCACGGTCGCGACCTGACAGGCTGCCCGGCGCGAGGATCATGACGCTCCCGGCTCGGGGAGCGCGTCACCGGTCGAGGTCGGCTTGGGCCGGACGACCCGCTCGGCGCGCGCCATCTTCCGCTCGGACGGGATGTTCTTCTGGCGCGGGTCGAACGCGTCGCGCAGACCGTCACCGATGAAGTTCACGCACAGCGCGATCCCGACGATGAAGGCACCCGGCCACCAGAACAGCCACGGCCGCGAGGCGAACGCCTCCTGGTAGTCGCTGATCAGCAGGCCGAGCGAGACCGCGGGCCGCTGGATGCCGACGCCGAGGTAGCTCAGCGAGGTCTCCAGGAGGATTGCCGAGCTCAGCAGCAGGGTCGTGTTGACGATGACCACGCCCACGGCGTTCGGCAGGATGTGCTTGAAGATGATCCGCCCGCTGCTCGCCCCGCGACGCGTGCCGCGTCGACGAACTCCCGCTCACGCAACGAGAGGAACTCGCCACGCACCAGTCGGGCGAGCGGCGGCCACAGGATCAGGCCCAGGAACGCCCCGAAGACGATCGCGTTGTTCCCGCCCGACAGCATGCCCAGCACCGCGCCGATGACGATGACCGGCATGGTGATGATCAGGTCGGTGAAGCGCATGAGCAACGAGTCGGTGCGTCCGCGGTAGTACCCGGAGAGCGCACCGACGACGATGCCGACTATCAGCGCGATCAGCCCGACCGTCGTCATGATGACGAGCGAGGTCTGCGTGCCGCGCATCACGCGGGCGAAGATGTCGCGTCCGGCCTCGTCCTGGCCGAACCAGTGGACCGAGGACGGTGCGCCGCCGTCGACCACGGTGCCGGTCGCGTTGGGGTGAACCGCCACCAGCCGGTCCAGGCACCGACACCGATCGAGGTGATGGCCAGGACGACGATGGCGACGAGGAAGACGAGCGCGACGACCGCGCCCTTGTGGCGGAAGAACCTCCTGCGGACGATCTGCCCCTGGGAGAGACCCTCCACGTCCTTCAGCTCGATCTGGTTCTCCACGTTCATGCTCGACGCGCTGTCGTGGGAGGAGTCTGGTTGCTCATGCGTTCACCCGGATCCGCGGGTCGAGGGCTGCATAGATGAGGTCAGCCACGATGTTGGCAATGATGGCGAGGGCCGCGACGATGACGAGGTACGCCATGACGACGTCGATCTCGCCGCCGTCCAGGCCCCGGAGGAACAGGGTTCCCATTCCTGGCCGGGCGAAGACCTTCTCGGTGATGATCGCTCCACCGAGCAGGGTGATGACGTCGATCGGCACGATCGTGGCGAGCGGGATCAGCGTGTTGCGGAAGCCGTGACGCATGACGACCTCACGCTCCGGCAGCCCCTTGGCACGTGCCGTCCGGATGTAGTCCTGGCCCATCACCTCGAGCATGCTCGAGCGTGAGTACCTGGTGTACCCGGCGAACTGGATGAGGACGAGCGCGAGCGTCGGGAGCAGCAGGTGGGTGTAGGTGTCAGCGTCTGCACCCAGAAGTTGCCGCCGAGGTTGGGCGTGCTCGACCCGATCGTCGCGATCGGTCGACCGTTGATCGCCGGGGCCGCCATGTACGCGGGCCACACGGACATCACCTTGTCGATGAAGATCATGCCCGCGACGACGAAGGCCGTGATCCCTGCCGCACGGGCGGAGATCCCTTGTCCGGCCCGCCCCACAGGATGCCGACCACGATGCCGACCACGACGGCCAGGACCGCGAGGCCCAGCACGATCCACCAGGTGAAGGGGACCGACTTGAAGAGGGCCTGCAACGGGTAGTAGAGCGCGAGCCCCAGCACGACGGTCGACAACGAGGCGCCGAGCGCACGACGGTTCTTGAGACCCGACGTCAGCGCCGTGATGGCGAACGCGAGAGCAGTGCCTGTGACGAGGATGATCAGGGGTCCAGGTTCGGCTTGAGCCACCAGTTCGTCAGCTGGAGGTAGAGCAGGGCACCCGCGGTCGCGGCGAAGGCGAGGCCGAAGGTCGCCGCACGGCGCTTCGGCTTGCCGCCCACGGCCAGCATCCACAGCAGGCCCATCGCGACCCCGGCGACCGCGATCACGACCGGCGAGTTCTTGGGGTCCTTGAGGAAGTCGTTGAACCCGATGGCGCCCCACTGCTTGAGCAGGACCGCCACCCAGAATGCGGGCAGCGAGTAGAGGACGAACGACACGAAGATCGTGAGGTAGTCGAACGTGCTGTACTGGCGCAGCGCGCTCACGATCCCGACCATGACTCCGAAGAGGATGGCGAGGACGGTCGCGGCGGCCACGAGCTGGATCGTCGAGAGCACTGCACCTTGCAGCAGGTTCGAGACCGGTTGTCCTGTGCGCCAGCCGACACCGAAGTCACCCGTCACGAAGTCACCCAGCCACTTGAAGTAGCGGACGATCGCGGGGTGTCGAGGTCGAGGAGCTCTCGCCTCGCTGCGATGAGCTGCGCCTTGTTGGCGTTGGTGCTCTGTTCGAGGTCTTCGAAGGGCCTGATCGAGGCGCTCACGAGGAGATACATGGCGAACGTCGACACGAGCAGGGTTCCCAACCCTGCAAGGAGGCGTCGCGAGATGAACGAAAACATTGGAGGGCATACCTCGCTGAACTAGGGACCCAGGTTAGGGCCGGGCAAGTCTACGCGCGGCTTGCGCGGGTAGAGGCATCGGCCGGCGCGAGGCGTGGGTCGAGTGGACGCGTGTCGCGCCAACCACCAGCGAGGACACCGGCGCGCGTGCGTGCCGGTGTCCTCGCTGGTGTTGACACGTCGAACACCGGTCGACGCCGGGGTTCCCCGGCGTCGACCCAGGTCAGGTACCTGTCGTCAGGTGCTCAGGACGAAAGTCCTAGGCGCCGAGCTCCCAGTTCCAGAAGCCGTGGAAGATCGTCGGGCTGATGGTGATCGACTCGACACCCTTCAGGTTCTCGTCCCAGGCCTGGATCGCCGGGAACTGGAAGATGGTCGTGCCGAAGCCGTCGGCCCAGAGGTTCTTCTCGACCTCGAGCTGGAGCTGGAACTGCTCCTCGGGGTCGGTCGAGACCTGGAGCTGGTCGAGCGCGGCGTCGACGGCCGGGTTCGAGTACTTGCCGTAGTTGTTCAGACCGATCTGGGGGCTGAAGCGGAAGTTGGCGTCCGACTCGGTGACAGCGGTCGAGGTCGACTGCCAGCCGAACAGCGAGGCGTCGTACTGGTCCTGGCCGGTGCCGAGCAGGGTGCCCCACTCAGCGGCCGGGCGACCGGTGTCGACGACCGTGAACCCGGCCTGAGCGGCCGTGTCCGTGATGAGCGCGAGCTGGTTGACGCGGCGCGCGTTCTCGTTGTTGTACGCGAAGCGCACGTTGATCGGGCTGGTCACGCCCGCCTCGGCGAGCAGGGCCTTGGCGCCGTCGATGTCAGCGTCGAGCGGGTAGTCGCCCGAGTTGTTCTCGGCGACCATCTTGTCGTAGTTCGGCGAGCCCGGATGAGGATCTGCGAGTTGCGGACCTCGGCG
The DNA here is from genome assembly GCA_038070415.1 of Oerskovia sp. M15. Taxonomy (GTDB): domain Bacteria; phylum Actinomycetota; class Actinomycetes; order Actinomycetales; family Cellulomonadaceae; genus Oerskovia. Next base: position 3,151,460 of record JAMYWF010000001.1, on the reverse strand, counting down.
TCGGGGTTCAGCGGGACGATCAGGTTGTCGACGATCGTCTGGCGCGGGATGGTCATGAGGAAGGCCTTGCGGACCTTCTTGGCCTTCTCCGCGTCGCCGCCGTAGGTGACGGGGTCGAACGGGCCACCGTTCTGGTGGACCAGGTCGACGTGCTCGAACGTGCCCTCGACGCTGTTGTTGGTCTCGACGCCGCTCAGTGCCTCCAGGGCGCTGCGCACGTCTGCCGAGGCCTGCGGGCCGATGAGGTCGACCTCACCGTTCTGCAGGGCCTGGACCTGAGCCATCGGGTCGTCGATGTAGCGGACCGTGATGGTGCTGACCTTCGCCTTGTTCTTGCCCTTGAAGTCAGGGTTGGCCTTCAGCGTGAGGTACTGGTTCTCGACGTACTCATCGAGCAGGTAGGCACCGTTGGTCACGGTCAGCGCCTTGTCGTCCGGCATCGACGTGAACTCGAAGCCCGAGTTCCAGAACGTCGCGATCGGCGAGAGCTTGGCCACGTCACCGTTGAGGATGGCGTCACGCAGAGCGTCCTTGGCCTCCTGCGGGTCGTCGAGGCCAAGGGCCTTCTGGCCCACGACGTGCGCGGGGACGAACTGGTTCGTGAAGTTCAGGGCCCAGTCGCCGAACGGCTTGGAGTAGACGAAGGTGATCGACTTGCCGTCGTCGCTGATCGTCGGGATCTCGCTGATCAGCGAGCTGCCCGGCGTCGTGCCGTCGAAGTAGACGCCGGCGTCCAGGGCGGCCTGGTTCGTGACGTTGCCCTCTTCGTCGTACTCGGCCTCGACGTTGTTGTACTTGGCGGAGGTGCCGACCCACTGGAGCAGCACGTCGGTCGCGTCGAACGCGGTGCCGTCGGACCACGTGGTGTCGTCAGCGACCGTGTACTTGACGGTCAGCGGGTCGTCGGAGACCTTCTCGTACGTGCCGAACGAGGTGTCCTCGACCAGGTCGAGGTTCTCGTCGTAGTAGTTGAACCCGGAGTTCAGCATGTACGAGATGACGGTGTTCTGCGTCGCGTTGCCGTTCGTCGAGCTGAGGTTGAGCTCGTTGAGCGGGCTTCCCAGGCCACGGTGACCGCGGACTCCTGGTTGATGCCTGCGTCTTCCGCCTCGTCAGCAGTGCCACCGCATGCGGTCAGCACCATCGCGACCGAGGCCACGGCCGCGGTAACGGCACTTGTGCGCCTGATGTTCAATGTTCCTCCTCAAGGGATGGTGACTCCCTTGCCTCGAGGAACGCTCGCGGTACCCGCGGGCGCCCTCGGCGGCATCGTCAGGAAGCCCACCATGGTTTGGGGCAACGCTACCGACCAAGATGGGCGACTTCGCCCGGTTGCCCCTTCGGTCGACCGATCGTTACCGAGTTGATACTGGCCGGTACGGTGCTGTTTCCACGCGGATACCAGCAGAAACCCTCCCGTAACACCCCGCACACGCGGGACGGGCGCCCTCCTCGTCTCACGATGCGGCGGGAGCGGCCCACGAACGACGAGGGTGACCGGTCTCTCGGAGACCTCGGTCACGTCCCGGTCAGACCTTGCCGAGCCGTGGTTGCCCCGGCTCAGGCTCACGCCCAGTTCTCGAGCTCCGCGTCGATGCGCGGGTCCGTGCGCACCCACAGTTCGCCGCTGGCTGGTCCAGGCGGCGCGTCGACGACCTCGAGACCGAGGGCACGGGTCAGCTCCAGGAGCTCGTCCTGGTCCTCACCCGTCTCCTCGAGCGTTCGACTGTCGAAGGACGTCGGACGAGTCCGTCGGGTCGACGTACCCGGTGTCGGCCCAGAACCGGCAGAAGCGCTCGATCGGATCCTGACGACCGTGCTCCGGCAACGAGAGTCGTCCGACGTGCACGGCGAACGCTCTACTCCTGCTGCGTCTCCTGATGCTCGAGGACGGTCTGGCCGTGCTCCTTCGCCCACGTCGTGAGCGCGCGGATCGGCTCGTCGAGTGTGTGCCCCAGCCCGGTCAGCTCGTACTCCACGCGAGGTGGGGCCTCGGCGTAGGCACGACGTTCGGGTGGGGCCGACGGCGTGGAGTCAGGTCCCGGGTGCGGATCAGGGAAGGCTCGGAAAGGAGGTGCGGGTGAGTCCCTCGGATACGTGCCAGAGGCGCGCTGCGGTGGTCATGTCGCGAGCTGCAGGCGCGGGCATTCCCGGATCGCCGGTCCGCGCACACCAAAACGACTGGGGCCGGAAAGGAGCCACCGGAGACTTCGCCGGTGGCAGCGAGAAGGGTGGGGAGTGCGCCGCCTTCAGGACCGTGAGCGAGCAGGGGCGTCGCGATCACACTCAGGCGATCGATGATCGGTCGGCCGCTGGTGATCCTGAATCCCGTGGACGCCCAGCCGGGGTGGGCCGCCGTCGCCAGGACCGGAGAGCCCATCTCGACAAGCCGACGCTGCAGCTCTGCGGTGAACAGCAGGTTGGCCAGCTTGACTGGCCGTACGCCCCGAACGGACTGTACGAGCGGGCCTCCCACTGCAGGTCGTCAAAATCGATGTCTGCTTGCGCATGTGCGGCGGAGCTGATCGTCACGACCCGCGCGGTGATGCGCTCGAGCAGCAGGCCGGTGAGCGCGAAGTGGCCGAGATGGTTCACCCCGAGCTGGAGCTCGAACCCGTCGACCGTCGTCTGCCGCCTGCGGTCATCGCGCCCGCGTTGTTGATCAGATAGTCCACGGGCTCCTCGATGCCTGCGGCGAACTCTCGCACAGAGGTCAACGACGAAAGATCGAGGTGCCGCACCTCGGCCCGGTCTCCGATCGTCGCGGCGGCTCTGCGTCCCTTGTCGAGGTCTCGGACAGCGAGAACCACGAACGCCCCTTCGCCGCGAGAGCGTGGGCGGCGGCGAGACCGATGCCGCTGCTGCCGCCGGTGACGACGGCGCGGCGGCCCGCCTGGTCGGGGATATCGGAGGAATGAGCAAGTCGGTTCATGTCGACCAATGTAGGCACCGTCAACTCCGTTGGCAATGCCTACATCGAGCGACTAGGCTGGCAGGCATGACGCCAGGTGTGGAGTATCGCCGAAGCAATCTGCGGGAGGCTCTCGTCGATCGAGCGCTGACGGTCCTGCGTGAACGCGGGGCCGACACCCTCGTTGCGCGAACTCGCCCGCGACGTCGGCGTGTCCCACGCTGCGCCGTCGCGGCACTTCTCCGACAAGAGCAAGCTGCTGGACGCACTGGCGATCGAGGGGTTCACCCTGCTCGGCACGCGTCTACGCGATGCGGCCCGCACAAGTACAGAACGGCCCGTACAAGCGGACGCCGCCGCTCGCGCCTTCATCGGCTTCGCGACGACAGAGGCCAACCTGACCGAGGTGATGTTTCGTCACGACGACACTCGCGACGCAAGCACCATAGGAAGCAGCGCATTCGCTGCGCTCCAACCGATCCAGGACTTCTTCGCCGAGCAGGACGACGAGTCGGCGGCCACCGCGGCAACCGTGTTCCTGGCAACCCTGCAAGGCATCGCCAGCCTGGTGAACTGCGGTGTCGTCCCCGCTGAGCACGTCCCCGCGCTGATCACGGACGCGCTGCCTCGATTCTTCCCCGCACCCTCGGAGTGCGGAGATCGCGCATGAGCCCTATCGCCGTCGTCGAGAGCTTCGGAGACCCGCCTGGCGTAGCCATTTCATTCGGGACCCGAGCCGCGTCCAGGGCCTGCACAGATCCGGATACGTGGCCGGGCAGTCGCCCTGAACGCGATGGACAGCAAGATCGCCTCCTCAGCCGACCTCGCCGCCGCCTGCGGGCTGACTCTCCCGATCAGGATCGGGCACGACTTCATGGGGTGGTCGATGAGCCGCACTGGCGCTCGGCGTACCGCCTCACCGCATCGCGGCCGTGAGCGGCAACGGATCGCCCCCGACAGGAGCACGTGCTGTCGGTGCAGCCGATGCCCCGCCCGGAGCGATCGGTTCACTGACCGCCGCCGTCACCAGAGGTGACATACGCATTCCCATCGACGAGTCGTTTGCCATCGACCGCATCGACGAGGCGCTGGCCCTCAAAGCCGACCAGCACGTCCACGGCAAGATCGTCGTCAGATTCTGACTCGGAAGCAGTGAGCTCAGCCCAGGCAAACCGATCGGCGCGGGTCACACGTTGAATCGGAACTCAACCGCGTGCCCGCACGTACCAATCTCAGGCCGCAACGCATTTCATGTGACCCGCGGCGCAAGTCTGCAGCCCGCGCGCGAGGAGCGACTATTCTCGCGGCCGGCCTCATACGGGCGCACTTCCCTTTCATTGTGTCCGACACATCCGTATCACGGCTCCCCGGTACACGAGCGCAAACGAGATCTCGACGGCGACAACGGCTGTTCCCCTGTTCGGCAGGTTGAAGTGCCATACACAATCACTCATCGTCAAGAGACCATCAGTGCGGACCGGAATAAACTAGGAACTGTCCACGTTCAATCTGGAGATGATCACCCTGGATTCTGACAGACCCTCGATCGTATTTGACGTCTTGGGGACTCTCGTGGATCAGGCCGGCAGTCTGCGCCGGCAGACAAGCGCCGTCACCGGCTGGGACGAGGCCGCCTCAGGTCGAGTCGTGCGCGCGTGGCTCACGTACGTCGCCAAGCGAGAACGCAAAATCATCGCCGGCGACACGGTTTTCGTCCCCAGCCACGTCCTGGATGCGCAGGCGCTGGAGAATTTGGTGGCGAACGGTATGCTGCCCACCGAGGCGGTCCAACCGCTGACCACTGCCGCGCAACGCCTGGAGCCGTGGCCAGACACCGTCGAAGGCCTGACGCGGCTCGCCGCCGATGCGACTGTGGCCGGCCTGTCCAACGCCAGCCGTCGAGTACTTACCAGGCTGAGCGAAAGCTCTGGGATGCGTTGGCACCAGGTGTTTTCGGCAGAGGACGCCAATACTTATAAACCCGACCCCGCGATCTATCGGCTCGCGCTGTCGGTCGCGCCCACAGGCGCGCCACCGCCATATCTGGTCGCGGCGCACGCTTGGGATCTGCGCGCTGCAGCGAAAGCAGGTCTGCGCACTGCATATGTGCCGCGGCCAGACGGCGATCCACCCGCGGCTGACGACACTTTCGACCTGTACGCCGACGATCTCCTGCACTTGCACGCCCTACTGCGCGCGTGAATCGTCGCGGACCTCTCCTGCGAGACTGTCCGCGTGTGCAGTTGGAGTGCCCGTCTTTCATGATGTCGTTGATCCGACCCGGGTCACGCCGAATCGGAACGCCGCTAGACGTTGAACCTAAACTCGACCACGTCGCCGTCGGCCATCACGTAGTCCTTGCCCTCGATGCGGGCCTTGCCCGCCGCGCGGCGGCCGCCACGGAACCCGTCTCGACGAGGTCGTCGAACGAGATGACCTCGGCCTTGATGAAGCCGCGCTCGAAGTCGGTGTGGATGACCCCGCGGCCTGCGGCGCGGTCCACCCTGCGGATGGTCCAGGCGCGCGACTCCTTGGGGCCCGCGGTGAGGTAGGTCTGGAGACCGAGCGTGTCGAAGCCGACGCGGGCGAGCTGGTCGAGCCCCGCCTCCTCCTGACCGTTCTCCGCGAGCATCTCGGCGGCCTCCTCGGGCTCGAGCTCGACGAGCTCGGACTCGAACTTGGCGTCCAGGAAGATCGCCTGGGCCGGTGCGACGAGCGCCCGCAGCTCCGCCTGGCGTGCCTCGTCCACGAGGCCCGCGTCGTCCGTGTTGAAGACGTAGATGAACGGCTTGGCCGTCATGAGCTGGAGGCTCGCGATCTCCGCGAGGTCCAGGCCGGCGGCGGCCGCACCCTGGAAGAGGGTGATCCCCTGCTCGAGCAGGGCCTGCGCCTTCTGCGCCGCGGCGACCAGGACGGGGTCGCCCTTCTTGATCTTGACCTCCTTCTCGAGGCGCGGCAGCGTCTTCTCGAGGGTCTGGAGGTCCGCGAGGATCAGCTCGGTGCTGATGGTCTCGATGTCGTCCGCCGAGTCGGTCGAGCCCTCGACGCGGATCACGTCGGGGTCGTCGAACGCCCGGGTCACCTGGCAGATCGCGTCGGCCTCGCGGATGTTCGCGAGGAACTTGTTGCCGAGCCCCTCCCTCGCTCGCACCCTTGACGATGCCGGCGATGTCCACGAAGGAGACCGTCGCGGGCAGGATGCGCTCGCTGCCGAAGATCTCCGCGAGCTTCTTCAGCCGGGGGTCCGGAGGGACACCACGCCGATGTTCGGCTCGATCGTCGCGAACGGGTAGTTCGCCGCGAGGACCTGGTTGCGCGTCAGGGCGTTGAAAAGGGTGGACTTGCCGACGTTGGGCAGGCCGACGATGCCGATTGTAAGAGCCACGGGGCCTGAGTCTACGGGAGCGGCCGGGGCTCCGCTCGCCGCGTGCCGGGCATCATGCCCGACGGCGCGGCACGCCGGGTGCGCCCGTGCAGGACGGCACGGACGCACCCGGGCGAGCTCCGCCGTCGGGCCTGCTACTTGTAGCTCATCATCTGCTGGAGGAGCTCCGGGCCCCGCTGGTCCACCAGACGGCCACCCCAGCGCATCCCGAGGACCAGGAACAGGCCGCCCAGACCGATGCCCACGACCAGGGCCAGCCAGCCCCACACCGCATCCCCGTGAGCACGTTGGTGAGCGCGAGGCCCGCCGCCGCAGGCAGAGGGCCGTGAGCACGAGCATGGTGATCATCTGGGCGACCAAGGCCGCCATCGCCGCGCCCTGCGGCGACTTGAACGGGCTCTCCCGGGCTTGGGAACCGGGTAGAGCAGGCGTGCCGAGACCACGCTCGAGACGCCGAGCCCCGTCGCGAGCACACCGAGGCTGAGCCCGACCGTGGCCACCAGGAGGTCCCACCGCCCCGCGAAGGCCACCGAGGCGACCGCGAAGATCACGACCACGGGCACGCCCAGCACCGCGGCCGCGATGACGCGCCCGGCGCGGTCCGCGAACCCGTGGACCCCGGACGAGACCTGTGTCCAGAACGCCGTGTGGTCGTAGGCGACGTCGGCCGAGATCGCGAACCCGAACGTGAAGGCCGTGATCGGCCCCAGGATCAGCAGGATCTCCCGGAAGCCGGTCCCGCTGCCGTCCATGTCCATGCTCGACCCGACGAACCACAGCACGACCGGGAGCAGCGGGATCACCGCGATCGAGCCCGAGTAGCGCGGGTCGCGGAACCAGTACGTGAGGCAGCGCGCCGCGACGGCTCCCACGGGCGTCGCGGGAAGTGGTCGAACCAGCCGAGCCCCTTGGCCTTGCCGGCGGACGCCCCGCCGCGGGTGCGACCAGCGCCCTGGCCAGCGAGCGGTCCCAGACCACCCACGCCACCACGAGGACGGCGACCGCGATGGCGAGCCTGGCGAGCGCGAGGCCCCAGGCGCCGTCGGCGACCGCGGACGCGACCGCCCAGGGCGCGCCGAGCGGCGTCCACCCGAGAGCGTCCGCGACGATCGGCAGGACCTCCTGACCCCGCGCGATGGCCGACGTGGCCCAGCCGACGATCGGGCCGCCAGCATGAGCGGGACGAAAGCCGCGATCGAGAGGACCTCGCGGTAGCGGCGCGAGTCGAGCAGGGCGCGAGAGCCGTCGTCGTCGCGCGGGACCCGACGACGCACAGCGCGACCGCGAGCACCCGCCCACGAGCGCGGCAAGGGCCGCGAGAGGCGTCCGCCACCAGGCGAGCGTCGTGCCGACCGAGACCAGCAGCGTCACGATCCCCGGATCCCGACCAGTCCCGCGACCGCGAGGCCCGTGAGCAGCTGGCGCTGCGGCACCGCGAAGGTGACGAACCGCTGCGGGTCCAGGGTTGCGTCCACGCCGAACGCGAACAGCGGGACGATCCACCAGGCGAGCACGACGACCGAGCCGACGACCGTGACGACCTGGCCCGCGGTCTCGGGTGCCGTGGTGCCGAGGACCGTCAGACCGCCCAGGGCCAGCACCACGAGGGTGAGCCCGTACAGGACGCCGATCACCAGGCCGATCGTCTGCCACACGCTCTTCTTCAGCGTGTTGCGCATGAGCGCGAGCTTGAGCCTTACGAGGTGCGCAACCACGACAGCCCCTCCGTGGTGTGACGACCGCCGACCAGATCGACGAAGCGGTCCTCGAGGCTCTGCCCGTCGCGGACCTCGTCGACCGTGCCCGCGGCGAGCACGTGCCCGCCCGCGATCACCGCGACGTGGTCGCACATCCGCTGGACCAGGTCCATGACGTGCGAGGAGACGATCACGGTGCCGCCGCTGGCCACGTACGAGCTGAGGATCTCGCGGATGTTCGCCGCGGAGACCGGGTCGACGGCCTCGAACGGCTCGTCGAGGACGAGCAGGCTCGGGGCGTGGATGAGGGCCGACGCGAGCGCGATCTTCTTGGTCATGCCCGCGGAATAGTCGACGACGAACGTGTTGGCGTCCGCTGCCAGGCCCAAGGCGCTGAGCAGGTCCGTAGTGCGCTGGGCGACCGTCTCGCGGTCCATACCGCGCAGGAGGCCCGCGTAGGTGATGAGCTGGGCGCCCGTCAGACGGTCGAAGAGCCGGACGCCGTCGGGCAGGATGCCGAGCCTGCGCTTGCCCTCGAGCGGGTTTGCCCACAGGTCGAGACCGTGCACCTGGACCGTGCCGAAGTCGGGGCGCAGCAGGCCCGTCGCCATGGACAGCGCGGTCGTCTTCCCGGCGCCGTTGGGGCCCACCAGGCCGTAGAAGGAGCCGGCAGGGACGTCGAGGTCGATCCCGGCGACGGCGATCTTCTCGCCGAACCTCTTCCACAGCCCGCGCACCGAGAGGGCAGGGCGGAGCCGTCCTGCGGGTGCGGGGCCGGGACGCCAGGTCGGGTGGTTGCCGGCGCGGGCGGCGAGACGGGCGCTGCCGGGATGCTCGGCGCTCCGGGCTCGGCGGTTGCGGTGGGTGGGATCTGGGCGCGGGGCTCAGGGTCGTGGGCCATACGGACAACGTAGCGGAGTCCGCGCGCCGTCCCCTGAGAAATGTCACGTTTCTCGAGGTGAGGGCCACGCCAGGGCGGCGCTCCTCCCCGGGGTCTCACGTCGCGGCGCCCGACGGCGGCGCGCACCCGCGCGTGTGGGTGGCACCTGGCAGAGTGCGGGCATGGACAACGCCTTGCCGTGGTTGATGCTCGTCGTCGGGCTCCTCATGGGTGCCCTCCTGGGGTGGTTCGCGCGCCGGACCGCTCCGGACTCCGGCCGCGCGGAGATCGGAAGGCTTGCGGGCCTCCTGACCCAGGCGCAGCACGAGGCCGCACGGGGCGCCGGCCTCGCCGAGCGCCTCGCGGCCGAGCGCGAGGGGTTCGAACGACAGCTCCTGTCCGAGCGAGAGGCGTTCGGGCGCCACGTCGCCGGGGTCGAGCGCGCCGCGGACGAGCGGTTCGACCTCGAGCGCGCCAACCACGAACGACAGATCGAGGACCTGCGCGCTGGCTCCGAGCGGCGCCTCGCGGAGATCCGTGGGGACCAGGCCCGGCTCGAGGCACAGTTCGAGGTCCTCGCGCGCAAGGCGCTCGCGACGAGCTCCGAGCAGTTCCTCACGCAGGCCGAGGAGCGCTTCAAGCGCAGCCAGCAGGCCGGAGAGTCGGAGCTGGCCAAGCGGGAGCAGGCCGTCCAGCAGCTGGTCGAGCCGTTGAGCAAGGCGCTCGACCAGGTCAAGGCCGAGGTCTCCGCCGCCGAGCAGGCGCGCCGAGAAGCCCACGGCAGCCTCGCGGAGCAGGTGCGCGGGATGCGTCACGACTCCGAGGCCCTGCGCTCGGAGACCGCCCAGCTCGTTACCGCGCTGCGGTCCTCGCAGGTGCGCGGGGCGTGGGCGAGCTCCAGCTGCGCCGCGTCGTGGAGGCCGCGGGCATGATCCCGCACGTCGACTTCATGGAGCAGGACCAGGTGGCCACCGACGACGGCGCACTCCGACCCGACATGGTCATCCGGCTCGCGGGCGGCAAGAACGTCGTGGTGGACGCCAAGGTCGCGTTCCTCGGCTACCTGGACGCCCAGCAGACCGCCGATCCGCGGGTGCGCGACGAACGGCTGGCCGCCCACGCGCGGCACTTCCGCAAGCACATCGACGACCTGGCGGGCAAGAGGTACTGGGACCAGTTCAGCCCCACGCCGGAGTTCGTGGTCATGTTCGTCCCGGCCGAGTCCTTCCTGTCCGCGGCGATCGAGCAGGACCCGTCGATCCTCGAGTACGCGGTCGCGAAGAACGTCATCATCGCCGCTCCGATGACCATGATCGCGCTGCTGCGGACGGTCGCCTACGCCTGGCGCCAGGATGCCCTGGCCGCGAACGCCCAGCAGGTGCTGACTCTCGGCAAGGAGCTGCACGGCCGCCTCGCCGTCATGGGCACCCACCTGGCCAAGCTGGGCCGATCCATCCAGGGGCCGCCGAGTCGTACAACAAGACGGTCGCCTCGCTCGAGACCCGCGTCCTCGTGAGCGCCCGCCGGTTCGCGGACCTCAACGTCGTGGACGAGGACCTCGAGACGCCCCGGCAGCCAACCCCAGCTCAGCGCCGTGAGCGCCCCGAGCTGCTCGCCTCGGTGCACGAGTCCTTCGTCGCGATCGACGAGATCGGGGCGGACGCCGGGCCCCGCGACGGGCTCGACGCCGGCATGCTCGGGACCATCAACGGTCCGGTGCGGCACGAGCACGAGCGCGGGGCAGACGCGTCCTGAGGTGCGCGAGCCTCGCGAGTGCGCGGCCTGCGGTGGGTCGGGGTGCGTCAGACGGGCTCGACCGACAGCGACGTGCGGTTCTCACGGCGCGGCCGCGCAGGTGCGTTCCCGGCGGCCTTGAGGTCCGCACGGAGCTCCTGGGCAGGGAGAACATGAGGTCCTCGGTCGCGGTGCGGACCTCCTGGACCGCCCCGTACCCGCGCTCGGCGAGGTACGCCAGGACGTCGTTCACGAGGATCTCCGGGACGGAGGCCCCGAGGTCACACCGACGGTCGTCACGCCGTCGAGCCACGACTCGTCCATCTCCTGGGCACGGTCGATCCGGTAGGAGGCGTCTGCCCCGCACCCAGGGCGACCTCGACGAGGCGCACCGAGTTGGACGAATTCGCCGAGCCGACCACGATCACGAGCTCGCACTCCGGGCGAGCTTCTTCACGGCGACCTGACGGTTCTGGGTCGCGTAGCAGATGTCGTCCGACGGCGGGTTCTGGAGCGTCGGGAACCTGTCGCGCAGGCGCTCGACGGTCTCCATGGTCTCGTCGACCGACAGCGTCGTCTGCGAGATCCAGACGACCTTCGCCGGGTCGCGGACCGTGACGTTCGCGGCGTCGTCGGGCGAGTTGACGACCTGGACGTGGTCCGGCGCCTCGCCTGCGGTGCCCTCGACCTCCTCGTGCCCCTCGTGACCGATCAGCAGGATGTCGTAGTCGTCCGCCGCGAAGCGGACGGCCTCCTTGTGCACCTTGGTGACCAGGGGCAGGTCGCGTCGATGGTCTGCAGGTTGCGCTGGGCCGCGGCCTCGTGGACCGCCGGCGAGACGCCGTGGGCCGAGAACACGACGCGAGCGCCCTCGGGCACCTCGTCGGTCTCGTCGACGAAGACCGCGCCCTTGTCGCTCAAGGACTCGACGACGTACTTGTTGTGGACGATCTCCTTGCGGACGTACACGGGGCGCCATAGTGCTCGAGGGCCTTCTCGACCGCGATCACGGCACGGTCGACGCCCGCGCAGTAGCCGCGGGGGCGGCGAGGAGGACACGCTTACCAGTCGGGGAAGTCACCCGCCAAGTCTAGGCGACGGGCCTGCGACGCCCCGCCCCGCAGGACCCTCCGGGGTGGTCCGGGCCGGGTCCTGGCAGCAACTCCACAGGATCCCCACGGGTCGGCGCCCCGAGGGTGACGAAAGTGTCCGCCGACGGTGACCGCTCGGCGCGCCGAGGGTGACCGAAGTCCCCGCGACGGTGACCGCACGGCGCCCCGAGGGTGACGGACGCCGTCACCCTCGGCACGGAAGCCCGTCACCCTCGGCGTGCAGCAGCGTCACCCTCGGCACGGAAGCCCGTCACCCTCGGCAGGCGGTGGCGTCACCCTCGGCAGGCAGCAGCTTCACCCTCGGCGTGCGTCGCACCCCGTGTCACACCCATGAGGCACGCTTGTGCACGTGACCGACCGACCCGCCGACCCGCCCTCTCCGCAGCACAGCCGCCCGCGTTCCTGCCCGGGCCCTCGACACGAGCGCCGAGAACCCGTGGCCCGTCCGGCTGCTGTCGAGCAAGATCACCGCCTACATCGACAAGATGTCCCCGTCTGGGTCGAGGGCCAGGTCGTCCAGCTCAACCGTCGGCCCGGCGCCTCGATGGCCTTCCTGACCCTGCGGGACACCGACGCCGACATGTCGCTCCCGGTTGCCGGGTTCGCCAAGGTCTTCGAGGCGGCCAGCACGCCGATCGTCGAGGGCGCACACGTGGTCGTCCACGCCAAGCCGGTCTTCTGGCCCAAGCGCGGCTCGTTCCAGCTCCAGGCCAGCGAGGTGCGGACAGTGGGCATCGGCGAGCTGCTGGCCCGCATCGAGCATCTCAAGCGCATCCTGGCTGCCGAGGGCCTGTTCGACGCGGACCGCAAGGTGCCGCTCCCGTTCCTGCCGTCGGTCGTCGGCCTGGTGTGCGGCCGCGAGTCCAAGGCCGAGCACGACGTCGTCGTCAACGCGCGCGCCCGCTGGCCCCAGGTGCGCTTCGAGATCCGCGAGGTCGCCGTCCAAGGCACGAGCGCCGTCTCGCAGGTGAGCGCCGCGATCGCCGAGCTCGACGCCCGCCCGGACGTCGACGTGATCGTGGTCGCCCGCGGCGGGGCGCCGTGGAGGACCTCCTGCCGTTCAGCAACGAGGCCCTGGTCCGGGCTGCCGCGGCGTGCCGGACTCCCTGGTGAGCGCGATCGGCCACGAGACCGACACCCGCTCCTGGACCTGGTCGCCGACTACCGCGCCTCGACCCCTACGGACGCCGCCAAGCGGATCGTGCCCGACGTGGGCGAGGAGCGCGCTCGCATCCTCCAGGCCCGCTCGCGGATCCGCGCCGCGATCACGCACCAGCTCGCGCGTGAGCAGTCCCGCCTCGACAGCGCGCGGTCCCGCCCCGTGCTCGCCACTCCCGAGACCATGATCACCACCCGGGAGCAGCAGGTCCTCGCGGCGCGCGACCGCGCGAGGCGCTCGCTCGACGCGGTCCTGCTGCGTGCGCACGGGAGGTGGACCGCCTGGGCGCCCAGGTGCGCGCCCTGTCCCCGCTTCGACGCTCGAGCGGGCTACGCCGTCGTGCACGGACCCGGCGGCGGGATCGTCCGCTCCCCGACGACGTCCAGCCCGGCGACGCCCTCCACATCCGCCTCGCCCAGGGCTCGATCGACGCCACCGCGCGTTGACCCGCCCGCCCCTCACCCGGCACACCCGAGAAAGGCCCACCATCGTGAGCAGCACCACCCCGAACACCGTCGACGTCGCCGACCTCTCCTACGAGCAGGCCCGCGACGAGCTGGTCCAGGTCGTCACCCGGCTCGAGGCCGGCGGCGAGCCGCTCGAGGCCTCGCTCGCACTGTGGGAGCGAGGCGAGGCCCTGGCCGCCCGTTGCCAGCAGTGGCTCGACGGCGCCCGCGAGCGCCTCGCGTCGGCGCGTTCCACCGACACCACCGCAGCCCCGTCCACGCAGGTCGACGAGGGCGCCGAGGACGACTGACCGGCGCCGTCAGGCGCTCGCCTTCCCGCCTGAGCCTGGGCCCGTTCGAGGGAGGCTCGCCGATCCTCCTCGTTCTCCCGGTCGAGCCGGTCCACCTCGTCCTGGTCGTGCGTGAGGTTCTCGCCTGACTCCGGGTCGAAGACCATCATCTTGTCGGGGTCGAACCAGAGCTCGGTCGAGTCCCCGTCCCGCACGCGGGACGCGGCGTCGAGCGCGACGACGAACTGGGTGCGCAGCCCTTCCCCGTCGAGCTCGCGGTCGAGCTCCTCGAGCTGGGTCGCGACCGACTCGTGCATCTGGAACGGTACGTAGGCGTAGAGCTCGGCGCCCAGCCACTCCGTCACGTCGATCTGCGCGTCGAAGGTCCGCCCGCGGTCCTTCTTGGTGGGGTCGACGAGTCGGGCGTCCTCGAAGTGCTCGGGGCGCAGGCCGACGATCACGAGCTTCCGGTCCCCGACCGCGCTGTTGATCCGCTCGGGCAGCTCGAACGTCCCGAACGGCAGACCCATCCGACCGTCCGCCACCTCCCCGGGCAGGAAGTTCATGGGTGGCGACCCGATGAACCCCGCGACGAACAGGTTGTCGGGCTGTTCGTACAGGGCGCGCGGGCTCGCGAGCTGTTGCAGCTCGCCCTGCGCAGCACGGCGACGCGGTCGCCGAGCGTCATGGCTTCGGTCTGGTCATGGGTCACGTAGACGGTCGTGGTCGCCAGGCGCCGCTGAAGCCGCGCGATCTCGGTGCGCATCTGTCCGCGCAGCTTGGCGTCGAGGTTGGACAGCGGCTCGTCGAAGAGGAACGCCTGGGCGTCGCGCACGATCGCTCGTCCCATCGCGACGCGCTGCCGCTGGCCGCCGGAGAGGTTCGCCGGCTTGCGGTCGAGGTGCTCGCGCAGCTCGAGGAGGTCCGCCGCGAACTCGACCTTCTCGCGGATCTCCGCGTCGGTGAACTTGCCCCTCGTCAGGCGCAGCGGGAACGCGATGTTCTCCCCGACCGTCAGGTGCGGGTACAGGGCGTAGTTCTGGAAGACCATCGCGAGGTCGCGGTCGCGAGGCGCCTTCTCGTTGACGCGCTCGCCGTCGATCAACAGGTCACCCGAGGTGATGTCCTCGAGCCCCACGATCATGCGCAGCAGCGTCGACTTCCCGCAGCCCGACGGGCCGACGAGGATCACGAACTCACCGTCGGCGATGTCGATGCTCACCCTTTCACGGCGGGGAACCCGTCACCGTACTTCTTGACGATGTCCTTGAGGGTGATCGACGCCATCAGCCTCTCCTCGGTCGGGGGTCGGGCAGCGAAGGGTTCGGGAGCGGGACGGGGTCTCGCGCGGATGCCCGACGGCGTCGCGCACCGCCGGGACGGTTTGCGCCGCGCGCGGCGCACCGTGCGCAGGGTGCCGACCGCTCGGGGCGAGCGACGTCGTCGGGCAGGAGAATGTGCTCATCCCTTGACCGCCCCTGCGTGAGGCCCGAGACGATCTGGCGCTGGAACAGCACCACGAGGATCACGACCGGGATGGTCACGACGACGGCCGCGGCCGAGATGGCCCCGGTCGGCTCCTCGAAGTAGGAGGCTCCCGTGAAGAACGCGAGGGCCGCTGGCACCGGGCGGGCCGCGCTCGTCGAGGTCAGCGAGATGCCGTAGATGAAGTCGTTCCACGCGATGAAGAACGCGATGAGCGCCGTGGTGAACACACCAGGCGCCGCGAGCGGAACGATGACCTTGCGGAACGCCTGCCACGGCGTGGCGCCGTCCACCTGCGCGGCCTGCTCGAGCTCCCACGGGATCTGGCGGAAGAACGCCGCAAGAGTCCAGATGGAGATCGGCAGGGTCAGCGACAGGTACGGGATGATCAGGCCGAGCCAGGTGTCGTAGAGCCCGATGTTGCGCCACAGGTTGAACAGCGGCGTGACGATCGAGACCACGGGGAAGATCGAGACCCCGAGCGCCGTCGTGAGGATCAGACGCTTGCCCGGGAAGTCGAGGCGGGCGATCGCGTATGCGGCGAGCGTCGCGAGGACCACCGCGATCGCGGTCGCGATGAGCGAGATGCCGACCGAGTTCCGCAGGGCGGACAGGAACAGCTCCTGCGCCGACCCGCCCGAGGACAGGATCTGCCCGTAGTTGTCGGTGCTCCACTGCGGCGGCAGGAACGTGCCGGAGTTGATCTCGCTCGGTCCCTTGAAGCTCGTCATGAGGATCGAGACGACCGGGAACAACGCCCCGACGAGGACCACGACCGTGATGACGGCCCACCAGACGCGGGCCCGCGTGCTCAGGACGCTCCCCATCATCGGTCCCCTCGCGCCGGCCAGATCGACCTTGAAGAGCTTGATGGCCACGAAGCAGATCCCGATCACGCACAGGAAGAGCAGGACCGAGATGGCCGAGCCCATGCCGATCTGCAGCTGCCCGATCGAGGTCCGGTAGGCGAGCAGGGACAGGACCTCGGTGTTGTTCGCGCCGTTGGTCATGATGTAGACGTTGTCGAAGATGCGGAACGCGTCGAGCGCGCGGAAGAGGACGGCGACCATGATCGCGGCCTTCATGTTGGGCACGATCACGCGTGAGAAGCGCTGCCACGCCGTCGCGCCGTCGACCTTCGCGGCCTCCTCGAGGTCGCCGGGCACCTGGGCGAGGCCCGCGAGCAGGAGCAGGGAGATGAACGGTGTGGTCTTCCACACCTCGGACGCGATGATGACGAACAGGCTCGTGCCCTGGTGCGCGAACCAGTTGAGGTCGGGACCGACGCCGGGCACCCAGTCGAACCAGCTGTTGACGTAGCCCGAGGTGATGTCGAACGCGTAGAACCACGCGAACGCCGAGACCACCGTGATGATGCCGTAGGGCACCAGGATCGCGGTACGCAGCAGCCCGCGCAGGCGCTTGATGGCGCGGTGCATGACGAGCGCGAGCGCGAAGCCGAGGACGAGCTCGACCACGACCGAGACGATCATGATGAGGAACGTCACCGCGAAGTCGCGCCACCACACGGGGTCTGTGAGGATCACGAGGTAGTTGCCGAGGCCGACGAATGAGCGGTCGTCGGGGGCAGTGAGCTTGTAGTTGAACAGGGAATCGTAGAACGCCTGGAGGATCGGGTAGAGGGTCACGGCCAGCATCACGGCGAACGCGGGGCGGCGAGGTACCAGCCGAGACGGGCCTCCGCACGGGCCCTGTCGCTCCGGGCAGCCTTGGCCTTCTTGTCGGGTACGGGGTCCGGTGCGACGGGCTCGGGCTGGGCGCGATGGGCGCCCGGGTCTCGGTGCTCACAGCAGTCGCTCCCTCGCAGGACGGCGGTGATGAAGTCGGTGGACTTCACGGGGTCCCGTCCTCGGTCACGCTCGAGGGCGGGTACCAGGTCTGCTGGAGTCCCGTCGAGACCTCGTTGTAGAACGGGGTCTGCGGCCGGGGCGCGGCCTGCTCGAGCGACTGCCGGATCACGTCGTACATCGGGTACGCCTTCTGCACCTCCGGGTCGTCGTAGGCCGTCGTGTTGGACGCCGGGTTGCCGTCCGACACGAAGTACGCCGCCTGGTTGTCCGCGCCCACGATGCACTGCGCGGCCTCGAAGGCCAGGTCGGTGTGCTCGCTGAACGCTCCGACCCCGAGGCTGATGCCTCCGTAGGGCGGGCGCGTGTCCTCGCCCTCGACCGTCTGCGGGTAGAGCGTCCAGCCGATGTCGTCGAGGAGCGACTGGTCGAGCGTGCCTGCCTCGACCCCGGCCTGCGTCGAGGACCAGACGAACGGCCAGTTGACCATGAACGATCCTTTGTCCCCTGGAAGAGCGTCAACGACGCGGACTCGTCCTCGCTCGGCAGGCCAGGACCGCCGACGCCCGACGACCCGATCTGCCCGATGATCCGGGCGGCGGCGCGGCCCGCGTCGGTCTCGAGCCCGAGCTTCAGCTCGTGCGCGGGGCCTCCGGGTTCTCCAGGATCTTCCCGCCCGCCGAGGCGATCAGCGCGTTGATCCAGACGGTCAGCGACTCGGTCTTGGCCCCTGGACGGCGAGGTACTTGTCCTGGTCCTGGGCCGCGGCGATGAGCTGGTCCCAGGTCACGGGCTGCGTGAGGTCGAGCCCAGCGGCCTCGGCGACCGACTTCCGATACCAGAGGAGCTGGGTGTTGGCCCAGAACGGGATCGCCACGAGCTCGCCCTTCCACGTCGAGCCGTCGATCGCGCCCTGCACGACGTCCTGCGTCGCCGCCGACGCGACGTCCTTCGGCACGGGGCCAGGAAGCCCGCCTCGGAGAGCTCGGGGATGAACGGCGGGTCCAGGCTCATGAGGTCGATCGACGCGTCCTTCGCGGCGAGGCGCCTGGCGAGCTGCTCGCGCTGGGCCGCGGCGTCGCGCGGCAGGAGCGAGGTCTCGATCGCGTAGGCACCCTCCGCGGCCTCGGTGCAGGACGCCGCGATCGAGGCCTGCCCCCGTTGTCCGGGTTGATGTACCAGGTGAGCACGGGAGGGCCGGAACCATCACCGGTGCTGCACGCGGCGAGCGGCACGAACGTCGCGACGGCCAGGGCCGCGGCGAATGCTCGGGTGCGTCGGTGCACGGTCTCCCCTTCGTCCAACGGGCGCTGCGTCGTGCCCGTTCTCGGTGGGTTCACTCCTTCCATGGCTACACCGTCCCGGGACGACTCGCCATGCGAGGACATTCCGGAGAGCCGTCGTCAGAGCTCCGGGTGCCGCGCAGTCCCACGAGGTGGCAGGCCCGACGGCGCCGCTCGGGTCACAGTGTGGTCGGCACCGACGCCCCGGCGCGCCATGGGAGAAGATGACGGTTGTGACGACGACACGAACCACCGAGCAGCAGACCGCCCACGACCTGACCCCGCCCAGGCTTGGGCCATGCTCCGCGACGGGAACGGGCGCTTCGTCCGCGACGAGATGGAGCACCCTCGCAGGGTGCTGCGCGCCGCGCCGAGCTCAGCGTCGAGCAGCACCCGCACACCGTGATCTTCGGGTGCGCGGACTCGCGCGTCGCTGCCGAGATCATCTTCGACCAGGGGCTGGGCGACGTGTTCGTCGTGCGGACCGCGGGCCACGTCCTGGACACGACCGTGATCGGGTCGATCGAGTACGGGGTCAACATCCTCGGGACGCCGCTCGTGGTCGTGCTCGGGCACGACAGCTGCGGAGCGATCGCCGCGGCCGCCCACACGCTGGCGACCGGCGAGCAGGCCGACGGGTTCGTCCGCGCGGTCGTGGACCGGGTCATCCCTCGATCGTCAACATCACGAGCAGCACGGGCAGCCTCGCGACCCTCGACCCGGACACGCTGCGCCGTGAGCACGTGCGCCACACGGTCGACATGCTCCACGGGTACTCCGCGGCCCTCGCCAGCGCGGTCGCAGAGGGTCGGCTGGCGATCGTCGGCGTCGAGTACACGCTTGCGGACGGCCGTGCGCGGCTCGTCGAGGTCGTGGGCGACATCGACGACACCCCGGACGTCTGAGCGACTCTCTCCCGCACCGGTACCGGGCCGCGTGGGTGGCGTGCAGCACGCACCCACCCCGCGGCCGGGTTCGAGATCACCCGCGCTCGTGCGGCACCATTAGCCCCATGACTTCTGCCGACGCTTCCGACTACCGCATCGAGCACGACACCATGGGAGAGGTCCGCGTCCCCGCGGCCGCCCTCTACCGCGCGCAGACGCAGCGCGCCGTGGAGAACTTCCCGCTGTCGGGCACTCCTCTCGAGCGCAGCCACATCGAGGCCCTCGCTCGTGTCAAGAAGGCCGCCGCGCGCGCGAACGCCGAGCTGGGGTGCTCGACGAGGACGTCGCCGCCGCCATCGTGGCCGCCGCCGACGAGGTCGCCTCGGGCGCGCACGATGCCCACTTCCCGATCGACATCTTCCAGACGGGCTCCGGCACGTCGTCGAACATGAACACCAACGAGGTCCTCGCGACGCTCGCGACGCGCTCGCTGGGCCGCGAGGTGCACCCGAACGACCACGTCAACGCGTCGCAGTCGTCCAACGACGTCTTCCCGACGTCGGTGCACCTGGCTGCGACCGCGGGCGTCGTGCACGACCTGATCCCGGCCCTCACGCACCTCGCGGAGGCCCTCGAGGCCAAGGCGGCCGAGTTCGCGACGGTCGTGAAGTCGGGCCGCACGCACCTCATGGACGCGACCCCGGTCACGCTCGGCCAGGAGTTCGGCGGATACGCCGCGGCGATGCGCTACGGCATCGAGCGCCTCGAGTCGGCGCTCCCCGCGCGGCCGAGGTCCCCTCGGCGGCACGGCCGTCGGCACGGGCATCAACACCCGGCGGGCTTCCCGCAGCGCGTCATCGCGCTGCTGGTCGAGGACACGGGCCTGCCGCTCACCGAGGCACGCGACCACTTCGAGGCGCAGAGCTCGCGCGACGGGCTCGTCGAGCTCTCGGCGCGCTGCGCACCATCGCGGTCTCGATCACCAAGATCTGCAACGACCTGCGCTGGATGGGCTCGGGCCCCAACACGGGACTGGGCGAGATCTTCATCCCCGACCTGCAGCCGGGTTCCTCGATCATGCCGGGCAAGGTCAACCCGGTCGTGCCCGAGGCCGTCCTCATGATCGCCGCGCGCGTGATCGGCAACGACGCGACCGTGGCGTGGGCGGCGCGAGCGGCTCGTTCGAGCTCAACGTGCAGATCCCGGTCATCGCCCTGGGCGTGCTCGAGTCGATCCGTCTGCTGTCGAACGCATCGGTCGTCCTCGCGGACAAGACCGTCGTGGGCATCACGGCCAACGTCGAGCGTGCGCGCGCGCTCGCGGAGTCCTCGCCGTCGATCGTCACGCCGCTCAACCGCGTGATCGGCTACGAGGCGGCGGCCAAGGTCGCCAAGCACTCGGTCAAGCAGGGCCTCACGGTCCGCGAGGCCGTGATCGACCTGGGCTTCGTCGAGCGCGGCGAGGTCACCGAGGCGCAGCTCGACACGGCGCTCGACGTGCTCTCGATGACGCGGCCGCCGCAGGCGTGACCTGGCCCCGATGACCTGAGGCTCGCAGCCTGACGGATGCGGGCGCAGCGGAACGACGGACGGCGTGGGCCGGGTGCAGAACCCGGTTCACGTCGTCCGTCGTCGGGGACGTCACTGCCTCGCCTCGGGCAAGGGTCAGGTCAAGAGACCGATCAGGTCCACTGCGTGATCTTGAGCCCCTGCTTGTCGCGGAACGCGCCGACGATCAGCATGATGAGGTCGACGAGCGTCCAGATGCCGAAGCCGCCGGCGGTCAGGATCATGAGGACACCCGTGCCGATCTTGCCGACGTAGAAGCGGTGGATGCCGATCGTGCCGAGGAAGAAGCACAGCAGGACGGCGGGCAGCAGGAGCTTGGGGCTCGTGGGCTCGGCCTGGTACGAGGCGGGGCAGGTACGGCGTTGGTCATGTGAGTCCTCCGAGGAGATGAGCGGCGGGCATTCCGTCCGTCACGACGGCGGCCCGAAGCATAGCGTGCCCGAAGGGACGCGGATGTAGGGGTTTCGCCGCTCGCGAGGGTTCACCCGCCGTCGTTCCGCACCCGCCGCCGGCGGCAGGACCAGCCGGTCCGGCGCTGCGTCAGTACTCGACCGGGTCCACCCGCCGCAGGACGGTCGCGAGCAGCGCGGCGAGGCGTTCACGCTCCTCGTCCGTCAGACCGCCGAGGGCCGCCTGCTCGCGGTCGAGCTGTGCGGGGAAGAGCTCGTCGACGAGCCGGACCCTCCTCGGTGAGCGAGAGCAGCACGCCTCGGCGGTCCCGTTCGACGACCGTCCGCTCGACGAGCCCCTCGCGCTGGAGATGGTCGAGCCGCTTGGTGATCGAGGCGCCGGGCGCGCGCGTGATGGTCGTGACCTCCCGCGCCCGCAGGTCGCCCGCGCGGCGCAGCGCGGTGAGGACCTCGAACTCTGGACGGGTCAGCGACAGCTGCGCGAGCGCCGCGTCGCTCGACTCCGCCAGGAGCGCCGCGATCCGGGTGATCCTGCCGATCGAGTCGGCGGGCGACATGTCGACGTCGGGCATCTGCTCTTCCCACTGCTCGCGCAGGCGCTCCACGTAGTCCACGTGACCACCCTAGAGCCTACTCGCGATTAGTTCACTAGTGAAACATCTTCGAACTAAGCGTATCCTGGACGAGATGTCACCCTCCGCCCCGCCCACAGCGCCCCGTCCGCCTCGACCCGGGCTTCCGTCCGTTCCCCGTCCGCGCCGCGACGCGCGAGGTCCTCGACCTCGCCCATGTGCGCGCCGCACTGCGCGTCACCACGGCCGATGCGACCGTCGCGGCCGCCCTGCGCTGCGGGCGAGCGTCGCACTCACGCTGGTCCTCGCCGCCGCGAGCGGGCACCAGGCACTCGCGGGCTTCGCGGCTCTCGGTGCACTGACCTCGCTGTACGGCCGGTTCGACCCGTACCGGCGCCGCACCGCGCTCCTCATCCTGGTCGGCGCGACCATGATCGGCTCGATCCTGCTCACGACCGCCGTCACGTGCCGCGGGCGCTCCGACCTGGGCGGCCCTCGCCGTCGTGGCCGTGCTGGCGGGTGGCATGACGGCCCTGTGCCAGCTCGTGCGCACCGGCGCGCCCGGTGCCACGATCGTCGTCTTCGCCGCCGGTGCCGGGCTCGCCGGGTCCCCGACGTTCGCCGACCTCGCCCCCGCAGCCTGGCCGGGCTCCTGGGCGTGATGGTCGCCTGGGGCGTCTGCCTGTCGGGCTACGTGTTCCGCCCGAGCGGTCCGGCCCGTCTCGCCGTCCGCCGGGCGGCCGTCGCCACGGACGCCGCGGCCCGCACTCCCGACGACCGTGGCGCCGTCGAGCACGCGCAGACCGCCCGTGCCCACGCACGGACCGTCCTCGCCGACGACGCCTCGCACCGCCGCACACGGACCACGGCCCTCCTGCTCGCAGACGAGCTCTCCGCCCGTCGCCCGGCGAGGCGACGGCGCTCCGCCTCGCCTCACCCTGCGCGCCACGGCCCGACAGTCCTTGACCGGCGGTGCGTGGCGCCTGCAGGCCGTGCGCGTGACGATCGCGAGCGCCGCCGCGGCGTTCGCACAGGTCGCGGGTTCGGCCACCCGCCTGGGCAGCGATGGGTGCCACCGCGACGCTCCAGGGCACGACGGCGCAGCACGCCGTGGTTCGCGCGCTCCAGCGGGCGCTGGGCACGGTCGCGGGCGCCCTGCTCGCGTGGCCGCTGCTCGAGGCGCACCTCGGTTTCTGGGCGACCGCCACGCTCGTCGTCGTCCTGCAGGTCGTCACCGAGTTCGTCGTGGTGCGGCACTACGGCCTCGCGATGCTGACCATCACCCCGATGGCCCTGCTCATGACCTCGCTCGGCGGGTCGAGCGACGGATCGCCCTGGACCGGGCGCTCGACACGGCGATCGGCGCCCTGATCGGGGTACTGGCCATGGTGCTCGTCCATGCGCGGCGACGACCGGCACGTGACTGAGCATCACCTCAGGGCATGACTCACGCACCACGCACGGCGCGCGCCCTTCGCTCGAGCTCGTCCTGGACCTCGTCGAAGAACACGGTCTTGGCGCGCGTGTAGCCGTCGTAGTCGCCGTCGTCGGCGTGCTCGTGCGCGAGCCGCCGCTTGAGATCCTCGTACTGCGTGCGTCGCCGCGCGTCCTCGCGCAGGAGGTCCCGGAGCGCGACCGTGTACGCGGCCCAGGGTGAGTCGATCCGCCGGACGTGCAGGATCGCAGCGGGCACCGACGAGACGAAGAGGGACTTCTTCCACAGGTCCTCGTCGTCACGCCCGAGGCTGCCTCGCGGGATGTCGAAGGCGACCCCGGGGAGTCGGGACGGCTGCCGCGGGCCCGGACGAACGTCGTCGACGCCAGCGCCCTGTCGTACTCCTCGGCCGCCAGCAGCAACGGGACGCGCACCTGCAGGTCGAGAAAGGGCTTCGCAGCGAGGCCAGGGACAGAGGTGGACCCGATGTGGTCGTAGACCGACTCGTTCGCGCCGTCCAGGTCCGTGAACGCGGCTCGCACCTGGGCGAGCAGGCCCGACGCCTGCGCGCTCCATGTCGGGTCCGCCGGGGCGAGGGTGGCAGGTCCGTGCTGCGCTGAGCTCATCGCCCGAGTATGTCCGGTGCGGTCGTGGCATGTGGACCACGCCGTGGCCCCGGCCCGCACGGACCGGGGCCGCGGCCCACCCTCGACTTCCAGCGCCCGACGAGCTCAGACCTCGATGCTCTCGAGCATCTCCGTCACGAGCGCCGCGACGGGCGAGCGCTCCGAGCGGGTCAGTGTCACGTGCGCGAACAGCGGGTGCCCTTGAGCGCCTCGATGACGGCCGCGACGCCGTCGTGCCGCCCGACCCGCAGGTTGTCGCGCTGGGCGACATCGTGCGTGAGGACGACCCGCGAGGACTGCCCGATCCGCGACAGGACCGTCAGGAGCACGTTGCGCTCGAGGGACTGCGCCTCGTCCACGATGACGAACGCGTCGTGGAGCGAGCGCCCGCGGATGTGGGTCAGGGAAGAACCTCGAGCACGTCCCGGTCCACGATCTCGTCCAGGACCTCCTTGGACACGAGCGCCCCCAGGGTGTCGAAGACCGCCTGGGCCCACGGGTTCATCTTCTCGGCCTCGGAGCCGGGGAGGTAACCCAGCTCCTGCCCGCCCACGGCGTACAGCGGCCGGAAGACCATGATCTTGCGGTGCTGCCGCTTCTCCAGAACGGCCTCGAGGCCCGCGCACAGCGCCAGGGCCGACTTGCCCGTCCCAGCCCGGCCGCCGAGCGAGACGATCCCGATCTCCTCGTCGAGCAGCAGGTCGATCGCGATGCGCTGCTCGGCCGAGCGCCCGTGCAGGCCGAACACGTCCTGGTCGCCGCGGACGAGCTGCACGTGCTTGTCGGCCGTGACCCGCCCGAGCGCCGAACCACGCGGGAGTGGACGACGAGCCCCGAGTGGACCAGGAGCGGCTCAGCGGCCGCGATGCTGGCGGCGTCGAGGCTCGAGAGCTCGACCGACTCGTGCTCCCACAGGCTGGCCATCTGCTCGTCGCTCACGTCGATCTCGCCCATGCCGGTCCAGCCCGAGTCGATCGCGAGCTCGGCCCGGTACTCCTCGGCGCGCAGGCCGACGGCCGAGGCCTTGACGCGCATGGGCAGGTCCTGGACACGACCGTCACGTCGCACCCTCGGCCGCGAAGTTCGCGGCGACGGACAGGATGCGCGTGTCGTTGTCCCCAGGCGGAACCCGGCGGGGAGCACCGTCGGGTCCGTGTGGTTGAGCTCGACGCGCAGCGTCCCTCCCGCGACACCCACGGGGAGCGGGGCGTCGAGGCGACCGTGCTTGATCCGCAGGTCGTCCAGCATGCGCAGCGCGCTGCGGGCGAAGTAACCGAGCTCGGCGTGGTGGCGCTTGGCCTCCAGCTCGGTGATGACGACCACGGGGAGGACGACGTCGTGCTCCGCGAACCGCAGGATGGCTCGCGGGTCGGACAGGAGCACGGACGTGTCGATGACGAAGGTGCGACGACCCGCAGGGCTCGTCAGGTCAGGGATGCGACGTCCGTGACGTCGGGTGCAGCTTCAGAAGCAGAGGCGTTCTGGACCACAGCAGGCTCCCTCCGGCGCTCAGCGCCGTTCTCGCTGGGTGGGGCAGGCGGCGGCCGACAGAGGGCCGGTGCCGCCCTCCCGCGCGGAGCAAGAACTCCATCGGATGGCCTCCCGGAGGACGACGTGTGTCGTCCGTCACGCTCGAAACTACGCTCGTGAAGTTCGCTCGTGTCGAGAGGACACGCCGCGCGTCCGAGATGTCACCTGCCGTTCACCGGAGCGGGTTCGTCACCGTCGACGGTGAACCGGACCTGTCGGCTGACGAACGCGATGCCGTGCCCGAACTCGAGCAGGGTCTCTTGGAGCTTGTCCCTGAGGCCCTGCTCAATGTCGCGTTCCTGGAAGCGGCCGCGAGGCCCAGGCGGTCGAACACGTAGGGGTCGCGTACGAGCTGTTGCGCGAGATCGGAGCGGGCACGCACGAGGTGCCCCGATGAAGATCGAAGGGGCCGCACCGATGCGCTCGTGCACTCACAGGCGAACGGGTCTGCTGCACGAGTTGGTGACAGTTTGACCTGCCCCAGGGTTCGGTTACCTGATTGCGTGTGTCGTCCTGGCGTTGATCGTGCTCGTCTTGGACTGTAGTTCGTAGTCGACGGGGTGAGGTATCCGATGCTGGAGTGGCGTCGGGAGCGGTTGTGGAAGATCTCGATGTACTCGAATATCGCGTTGGCGAGTTCGACTCTGGTGCTCCAGCGTTGGCGGTCGAGCAGTTCGATCTGCATCGAGGACCAGAATGACTCGATCATGGCGTTGTCCAGGCCGTCTCCCACGGAGCCGAACGAGGGCATCAGTCCTGCGGAGCGGATGCGATTGCCGAACGCCCACGAGGTGAACTGGGGTCCGTGATCGGCGTGGACGATCCCGCCGGGTTCGGGCTGACGCTGCTTGATGGCCATGTCGAGGGCGTTGAGGACCAGGCGGGTGTCGGGGCTGGAATCGATCGACCAGCCTACGATCTTGCGGCTGAAGGCATCCAGGACGCAGCAGCAGTACAGCCAGCCCTCTCGTGCGGTGCTGGGTGATGTCCGTGACCCATAGTTCGTTGGGAGCGGCGCGATGGAACTTGCGATTGACGAGATCGTCAGCGGTAGCAACTCCTCGGAGCCGCTTGATCCGTGTCGGGCCTGGTAACCCGCGGATCCCGTTGAGGCTCATGAGGGTACCAACCAGGTGGGAGCTGACCGTGACGTCCATCGCCATAGTCAGTTCCGCGTGCACGCGTCGATACCCATAGGTCCCACGGGAGGCGGTGTGCACCTCGCGGATCAGTCCCGTGAGCCACTCGCGGCGCATCTGGGTGGGTGATGTCGGGCGGTGTAGGTACCGGTAGTAGCCGGGCTTGGACACGCCGAGCACCTGACAGCAGGCCACGACAGGATGCCCGGCGGCGACGAGAACGTCGATCACCGGGTGAATCCTTTGGGTGGGGCTTGTCCTGCCCCAGGAAGGTCGCGGTGACTTTGAGGATCTCGACCTCGCGCTCGAGCTCGCGGATGCGCCTGCGAGCAGATCTGAGCTCAGCACTCTCGGTCGAGGTGACGCCGACGATCTCGCCGTGATCGATACGGTCCTGGCGGATCCAGTTGCGCAGGCACCCCTCGCTGATACCGAGGCTTGGGGCGACAGCGGTGACGGGCGTTCCAGCGCGCACGAGCGCGACAGCACGATGACGGAACTCTGCGGGATAGGGCCTCGGCATGCTCGGACTCCCTTGCGGTTGAGCCAGAACAACACACTGCCACTGGTAACCGAACCCTGGGGCAGGTCAGTTCGTTTCAGGCGGCGAGTGCGACCTGAGTGGTCAGGATGGTCTCGTATTCGATGGGGTCAATCGGCCGATGCGAGTCGGCGTGATGCCAAGTACTCCTCGAGCAGAAGTTCGGTGCGACGCGTCCCGCCCACCCCGGACGGGTGGGCGGCACGGTGCCCGACGGCGGGACATGCGCTCCGCCGTCGGGCACCGTACGTGAGTGTTCAGTCCGCGTGCGCGACGTGCGTCGCCCGCATGCTGAGCGCCGCGACGAGCCCGATGACCAGGACGGCGGCCGTGACGAGCAGCGTCTGCCCGACCGCGACCGAGAAGCCCTGGTGCAGCGCGGTCGTCGCCGCCTCGCGGAACTGGTCCGCGGCCTCCGGCGGGACGCCCGCCGGGAGCTCCATGTCCTGCGCTCCCCGGTGAACGACCCGCCCGCAGAGGTGAAGCCGTCGACGAACTGCTGACGGAGGTCCGCGGGCAGCGCTGCGGCGGCGTCGCGCGCAGCTGCGGGCAGGGTCGCCGACAGCCGGCTCATGAGGGTCGCGACGATCGCGGCGGACCCGATCACGCCGCCCACCTGCCGGAACGTGTTGAACGCGCCCGCGCCCGCCCCGGCCGTGCGATGGTCGAGACCCGAGGTCGCCAGGTTGGCGAGCGGCGAGAAGAGCGCGCCGGTCCCGATCCCGAACAGCGTCATGGGCGGGATGATCGTCCAGGCCGTCGCGTCGGGGTGGCCGCGACGCTCAGCCACACGACCGAGGCCGCGAGGAGCGCGAAGCCCGTGGCGACGACCCACTTGCCCGGGATCTTGTCCGAGAGCCGCCGGCGAACGGGGCCACGACCCCGGAGACGAGCGAGCCCGGCAGGTTGATCAGCGCGGCCTCGAGCGGCGAGAGTCCCAGGATCGACTGCAGGAACAGCGTGAGCGGGAAGAAGATCCCGATCATCGCGAACGACACGGCCATGCCGGAGACGTTCGCGAGCGAGAAGTTGCGCGAGTGGAACAGCGTGAGCGGCAGCAGTGCGCGCTCGCCGAGGTGCCTCTGCCACAGCACGAAGGCCGCGAGCACCAGCACGCCCAGGCCGATGATCGTCCAGATGCTCAGCGGGCCCACGACCGTGCCCCAGTGGTACGTCTCGCCCTCCTGCAGGCCAAACACGAAGAGGAAGAGACCCACGATCGAGAGCGCGACCCCGACCATGTCGAAGCTGCGCTTGTTGGTCGGCAGGGACGGGAGCGACCGCAGCGCCAGGACGAGGGCCACGACGCCCACGGGGATGTTGACGAAGAAGATCCACTCCCAGCCCCATGTCTCGACGAACACGCCACCGAGCAGCGGGCGGCGATCGTCGCGACGCCCGCGACGGCTCCCCACAGACCCATCGCGGCCCCACGCTGACGCGGCGGGAAGACGCGGGTGATCATCGACATGGTCTGCGGGGTCATGAGCGCCGCGCCGACGCCTTGGACCGCACGGGCCACGATGAGCATCTCGACCGACCCCGACAGCCCGCACCACAGCGAGGCGAGCGTGAAGACCACCAGGCCGAGGACGAACACGGGCTTGGGACCGTAGCGGTCGCCCAGGCGCCCGGCGAGCAGCAGGAGGACGGCGTAGGTGAGCAGGTAGGCGCTGTTGACCCAGCCCACGGTGGTCAGCGTGGTGTCGAACGTGTCGACGAGCGTGGGGACGGCGATGTTCACGATCGTGGTGTCGACCATGATCATGAAGAAGCCCAGGCACAGGGCCGGGAGGATGCTCCAGGGCTCCGTCCGCCGAGGTCGACGGAGGGTGGTCCGGCAGGAGTGCCGGTGGGTCCTGCGGGAGCGGCGATGCCCGTGTCGGGCACGCTCCCGGAGGGTGGGGTCGTGGTCATGGGTGTCCTCGGGGTTCGGAGAAGCGCTGGTGTTCAGGAGTGCTGCGTGCCCAGCAGTGGCCGGGGACCCCGGCGCCCTGTCAGGGCGCGAGCCCTTCAGGCGGCCCGCTCGCGGGCGGCGACGAAGTCACGGAAGGACTGCGGGACGGGCTCGTCCCAGTCCATGGCGGCGGAGTCGAGGTCAGCGAGCAGGCCGTCGAGCCAGGACAGCTCGGACTCGATCCGGTGGATGTCGTACTCGACGTCGAGCAGGAGACGGCGGGCAGGCCGTGGCTCCGGACGACGTCGTACCTGCGGGTGTGGGTGTCGAGCTCGGCGGCCGTCGCGGTCCTGCGGGCCCGCAGCGCGGCGACCGCGGTCGCACGGTCGATCGCATGGGCCTGGGAGAGCGCGACCGGGAGGCTGGCGTGCTCGCGCCGTGGCTCACCGAGCAGCCTGGCGGTGCGGGCCACGAACGCGTCGTGCCCCGCGGCGGTGAGGCGGTAGGTGGTCCGCTGGGGCCGGTTGCCCTCGCGATCGGTGCCCACCACGTCGACGTAGCCCTCGGCTTCCAGTCGGTCCATCGCGTGGTAGACGGAGCCCGCCGTGATGCTCGCGAGCCGGTCGTCCCCGCGCTGCTTGAGCGTCTGGTGGACCTGGTAGGGTGCATGGGCTGCTCGTGGAGCAGCCCGAGGACGAGGAGAGCAGCCGCGGACGGCTCCTTGCGTGCCATGCTGTCGCCTCCTCGGACGGTCGGAGGGCGCGGGCAGCCCACGTGTCTCGCGGCGCCCTCCCTCAGGAGTATTCCGGTTGGAATATACGCCCCGGGCAACCGTCCGTCGAGAGGAATCCACCAGCCCGGGGACATGTCACGCAGGAGCCCGCTCGTCCCGCCTCCGACGTCGTCCCTTGAGGTAGTGGGTTCGGGTCGAGGTCGAGGGACCTGGCCCTCTACCTCGACGGCAGGCCCTACCTCGCGCCCCGCGGCAAGACGGACGGGCGAGGTGCACTACTCCAGTCACCGCTCGCGGCACTAGGCTCGGACGGGCGGGTCGTGCGAGCAGGCCGGGCAGCATCGCTGCAGGTCACAGCACACCCGACGCGGGGCGTCGTCTCGGACGCAGGCACGGCCCCGGCACGGGAGCGGTATCAGAGCGGTATCGAGAACGAGCTCGACACGAGGAGACGCATGAACACGGCAGCGGGCACGGCACCGGCGGCGAAGCAGGCAGGCGGACCGGCTGGTGAGACGACGAGTGCCGGCAGCACCCCGCTCTGTCGCCCCTGGTCTCCTGCCCGGCGGCCCGTTCCGCATGGGCTCGACCGAGTTCTACCCCGACGAGGCACCGGTCCACGAGGCCGTCGTCGGGGCCTTCGAGATCGAGCAGCACCCGTGACCAACGCCCAGTTCGCGGCGTTCGTCGCCGCGACGGGCTACGTGACCGTCGCCGAGCGCCCGCTCGACCCGGCCGACTATCCCGGCGTCGCCGTGGAGGACCTCCAGCCGGGGCGCTCGTGTTCACCCGACGGCGGGTCCCGTGGACCTGTCGGACTGGCGTCAGTGGTGGCGTTGGCAGCCCGGCGCTCGCTGGAGCTCTCCGCACGGTCCCGGAGCTCGATCGTGGGACGCGAGGACCACCCGGTCGTGCAGGTCTCGTTCGAGGACGCGCAGGCGTACGCCGAGTGGGCGGGCCGGTCGCTGCCGACCGAGGCGGAGTGGGAGTACGCGGCCCGCGGCGGGATCGACGGCGCCCGGTTCGCCTGGGGCGACGAGTACCGTCCGGACGGCGAACTGCTCGCGAACCACTGGCAGGGCTCGTTCCCCTACCGCAACACGGGTGCGGAGGGCTGGGTCGGCACGAGCCCCGTCGGCACGTTCCCGCCGAACGCCTTCGGCCTGGTCGACATGACCGGCAACGTCTGGGAGTGGACCACGTCCTTCTACACCCGGACCACGTCGCGGACGCCCGGACGGCCGCAGAGGTCGCGGCCGCACGGGCAGCGCTCACGATCGAGATCCTGCCTGCTGCTCCCCGAGCGCGGAGCAGGCGATGGCGGCGGCACACCGGGCTCCCGCCCCGGCCGCGGGTGCAGGAGGCGTTCCCGACGCCGCGAGCGAACCACGGGCGGCCGCGAGCGCCGAGCCTGGCTCGACGATCCCCGCAAGGCCCTCAAGGGCGGCTCGCACCTGTGCGCGCCCGAGTACTGCCTGCGCTACCGGCGGCCGCACGGTCGCCGCAGGCGATCGACACCGCGACGAGCCACATCGGCTTCCGGTGCGTGGTGCGCCCGCCCGTCCCCGTCTCCTCTGCGGCGAGCATGCCTGCGTCCGCGCGCAACCTGCTGGGCTGAGCCGGGTGACCGGGGCGACCGGCGACACGCCGGGATATGCGGTGCTCCTGCGCGGCGTGAACGTGGGCGGCGGCCGCAAGGTCCTGTCGGCGGACCTGCGCGCGGTCGCGGAGGATGCAGGGTTCGCGGGCGCCCGCACGCTCCTGAACAGCGGGAACCTCGTCGTCGCGCCGGGGACGTCGGGGACTTCCGGCCCGACGACGTCACTCGCCTCGTGCGCACGGGCCTGGCCGAGCGCCTGGGCCTGGACGTCGACGTGCTCACGCTGACCGGTGCGGACCTCGCGGCGGCGATCTCCGCGAACCCGTTCCCACAGGCGGCTCGCGAGGATCCCTCCCACCTCCTGCTGACCTTCTACCCGCAGCTTCCGGACCCGGAGCGGGTCGCCGCGCTCGATCCCGCGCGGTACGGGGTCGAGCACATGGCCTGGTCCGGGCGGGTGAGCTACACCTGGTACCCGAGCGGGTCGGCGCGTCGAGGCTGACGCCCGCGGTGCTGCTCAGGACGATCGGGTTGTGGGGCACGGCCCGCAACTGGAACACGGTCACGAAGCTGGCCACGCTCGTGGCGACGCCGCGGGAAGCGTGAGCTGCCGGTACCGACGGGCGGCTAGCGCTTGTCGCGCTGGACGTGCCGTCGTGCTCCGGGAGGCTGGGAGGAGGAGGCAAGTCCGGACAGGCCCGCCAGGGCGGTCACGCTGCGTCCGCGGGCGGCGCGGGCTCAGCACCTCAGACGCGTCGGTCGTCCCCGCGCGCCCCGGTCCCGCCATCCTCGGTCGCGAGCCGCCAGTACTGCCGCTTCTCGTCGTCCCTCACGACCACCCCGACCTTCACGAGCTCGGCACGCACCACGGCGGCGTCGGCCTTCTTGTCACCGTCGAGGAGCGCCGCCCGGCCCGCAGGAGCGCATCCGCACTTGCCGGCAGCGCCTCGTCGCCGACGACCCAGAGTCGGTACGACGAACGGAAGGGTCCTCCTCGCGCCACGGCCACGCCCGCTCCTCGAAGGCGCCCGGAGCGACCTGGCCGGCAGCTCGGTGACCCACCGCCCTCTCGCGCGGACCATCGAGCAGGACGAGGTGCTTCCCGTCGAGGAAGACGTCGCTGACCTGGCCGCGCTCGACCGCCGCCGTGTCCCTCGCCGGCTCCAGCCCACGAGGCGCCCCGTCACCACGACACGGGCCATGTCCTCGATCAGGTGCTGGGCCAGCAGCAGTCCCGCACCGGCGCCGACCACCCCGAGCCCGCCGAGCGCCCAGGCGCCCCAGCTCTCCGCGAGCCCGTCCACCGTCCGGGCGAGCCCCTGCCACGGCGCCCACGCCAGCCCGGCGGTCCACGCGGCGAGCCACCGCAGCCCGACCGCCGAAGCAGCACCGAGGACGGGCAGAACCGTCCAGAGGAAGACCCTGTCCCCGGTCGTCGCAGCGACGACCGTCTCCTCGCCGGACACCGAGGCGGGAGGCCGGCCGTCACGCGTGGAGGACGTCGAGAGCAGGCCGGGGATCGCTAGGTTCTTGTCGTGCACGCTGCTCATTCTTCCCGTCGTCGCGGCCCGGGACATCCCCTTTCGGCCGACCTGCGTGCCCCTCGACAGGTACGATGGTCCACAGGTGTGCCGGGAAGTCTGGTCGGCGTGACGTCGACGACCCCTCGAACACAGGAGACCTGTGAGCATCCACGAGCCCCCACCCCCACCCCGGACGAGACCCTCAGACACCCGACCGTGCCACCACGCCCGGTGCGCCCGACATCCCGACGGGAGGGACGCCGTCGGGCAGCGCGGGACCCGCGAGCGCCACGCACCGCTGGAAGCACTGGGTCACCCGCGAGACCACGGGTGGAGCACTCCTCATCGGAGCCGCGATCATCGCGCTCGTGTGGGCGAACTCGCCGTGGCGCGCGGCGTACGTCGACCTCTCCGCGTTGACCGTGGGTCCCGCCGCCCTGCACCTCGACCTGTCGCTGTCGACGTGGGCCGCGGACGGACTGCTCGCGATCTTCTTCTTCGTGGTGGGGTCGAGCTCAAGCAGGAGTTCGTCGCGGGCTCGCTGCGCAACCCCGCCAGGCGGCCGTGCCGATGCTCGCGGCGGTGGGCGGCATGATCGTGCCCGCGCTGCTCTACGTGGGCGTGGCCCTGTGGGGCGGCGGCGCGGACGCGGTCCACGGCTGGGCGATCCCGACCGCTACCGACATCGCTTTCGCGCTCGCGGTGCTCGCGGTGTTCGGCCGGGGCTCCCGACCGCCGTCCGCACGTTCCTGCTGACCCTCGCCGTCGTCGACGACCTGCTCGCGATCGTCGTGATCGCCGTCTTCTACACCGACACCCTGCACTGGGCGCCACTCGGCCTCGGGGTCGCGGGCGTCGCGCTGTTCGCCGTCCTGGTGCGCCGCCGACGCACGCACTGGTGGCTGCTGCTGCCGCTCGCCGTCGTGGTGTGGGCGCTCGTCCACGCGTCCGGCATCCACGCGACCGTCGCGGGCGTGCTGCTCGGCTTCACGGTCCCGGCCCTCGCGCTGCACGGTGAGAAGTCCTCGCGCACGCAGCAGTACGAGCACCGGATCAAGCCGATCTCCGCCGGGATCGCGCTGCCGATCTTCGCGTTCTTCGCCGCAGGCGTGTCCCTGGTCGACGGCGGCGGTCTCGTCGAGATGATCGGCCAGCCGGTCTCGCTCGGCATCATCGCGGGGCTCGTGGTCGGCAAGGGCATCGGGGTGCTCGGCGTCACCGCACTGCTCACCCGGCTGACGCCGCTCCGCCTCGCCCCGGGATCGGCGTCCGCGACCTGCTGCCCGTCGGCATGCTCGCAGGCATCGGGTTCACGGTCTCGCTGCTCATCGCCGACCTGTCGTTCCCCGACTCCGAGCACACGGACTCGGCCAAGGCCGCGGTGCTGCTGGCCTCGGTGGTCTCGGCGCTGCTCGCGGCCGCCGCCCTGCGCTGGGACGCCCGGCACGCACGCACGGACGACATGAACGACGACGGGCTGCCGGACGACGTCACGACGTACATCGGGGACGCGGCCGACGACAAGCGCTGAGCCAGACCCTGAGGGCGCTGGTGCTGGTGCAGGTGCCGACCGCAGGTGCCGAACCCGATGTTGGTCAGGCAACTCGACGAAGTTGCCTGACCAACATCGGGTTCGACACCCGGCTCACCCGGCTCACCCGGTTCACCCGTCGTCTCGGTGGCGCAATTCCCCAGCCCCGTACAGTCGCACCCGTGCAGCCAGACGTCACGCAGAACACCGAGAACGCCCCGAGCGGCGGGTCCCCGGAGCTCGCCGACCCTGTCGCCCCGACCACCGCGGGTGGCGAGCCGCCTCCCGACCACCGCTGCGCCGTCGGGCGTGGGCGTGGCTCCAACGCTACGTGCGACGCTTCTCCACGACCGGGCTCGTGCTCGCGCTCCTGTTCTTCTGCTACTCGCTGACGCCCTCGCTCATCCCCGCGTCTGGTACTACCAGGCACTCATCACGGGCATGAGCATGGTCGGCGGGTACGGGATCGGGACGTTCGTCGAGTGGTTCGCCGTGAAGGTCGGTCTGCGGATCCGCTGGAGCCCGCGGGTCAGCCGTATCGCCTGGTGGGTCCTCGGGGCCGCGACGCTCGTCCTCGTGCCGCTCTTCCTCGTCCTGGGTGCCCGCTGGCAGCACGAGCTGCGAGCACTGTTCGGCATGCCCGAGCAGGCCGCGGCCAACGACGTCACCGTCGTGTTCGTCGCGTTGCTCATCGCGATCGGCGTCCTGCAGCTGTGGCGGGCGCTGCGCCGCGTCACGCAGTGGGTGAGCCTGCTGGTCGACAACGTCGTGCCCAAGCCGGTCGCCCGCTTCCTGAGCGGTGTGATCGTCGCGGGCGTGGTCGTCCTGCTGTTCAACGGCGTGATCTGGGCCGGTGTGCTGCACATGCTCAACAACGTCTACGCGACCGCCAACGAGAAGATCGACCCGAACATCGCCCAGCCGACCTCGCCCGACCGGTCCGGCTCCCCGAGTCCGGCTCGTCCTGGAGTCGCTCGGCGCCGAAGGGCGCCGGTTCGTGGCCCTCGGGCCCACGGTCGCCGACCTGACCACGTTCGCGGCCGCGGGCGACGTGATCGACCCCGCCGACGTCCAGGAACCGATCCGCGTGTACGCGGGCCTCGACCCGAGGGCGACCTCGACGCGACCGCCCGGCGTGTCGTCGACGAGCTCGACCGCACCGACGCCTGGAACCGCTCGGTCCTGGTCGTGGCCACCACCACGGGCACCGGGTGGGTAGACCCCGGCATGAGCAACTCGCTCGAGCTCATGCACGGCGGCGACACCGCGATCGCCTCGATGCAGTACTCCTACCTCCCGAGCTGGATCAGCTTCGTCGGTGACCGCAGCACCCCGCCGGACGCCGGCAAGGCGCTCTACGAGGCCGTCTACGAGGCCTGGTCGCAGAAGCCGGAGGACGAGCGGCCGCGGCTCATCGCGTTCGGCATCTCGCTCGGCTCGTTCGGCGCACAGGGCGCGTTCAGCGGCCTGCAGGACATGACGACCCGCACCGACGGCGCCATGTTCGTGGGCACCCCAACTTCACGCCGAACTGGACGGACTTCACGACCCACCGCGACCCCGGCTCGCTCGAGTACTCACCGGTCTACGAGGAGGGCGCACAGGTTCGCTGGGGCACCGAGGTCTCGAGCGCGGCCAACATCTGGTCGGTACCCGGCACGTGGGAGACCCGCGCGTCGTGTACGTCCAGCACGCGTCCGACGGCGTCACGTGGTGGTCGCCCACGACCCTGTGGTCCGAGCCCGACTGGATGCGCGAGCCCCGAGGACCCGACGTGCTCGACGCCGTCCAGTGGCGACCCGTCGTCACGTTCTGGCAGCTCACGGGCGACCTGTTCGTGGCTGCGGCCTCCGACATCCCCGCAGGGCACGGGCACGTGTACTACCTCGAGTACGCCGACGGCTGGTCGGCGCTCAACGCGCCCGACGGCTGGGACGAGGACGACACCCTGCGCCTCAAGGAGCAGATGCTGACCGAGCAGCCGGCCGCGTCGAGCTCGACGGGCTCGACGGGCTCGACGGGCTGAGCGTTTGCCTGAGTTGTGGGTGCAGGTTGTGGTGCCGAACCCGAGGTTGGTCAGGCAACTCGACGAAGTTGCCTGACCAACCTCGGGTTCGGCAGCCGGACGGCCCTGCGGCCGGACGGCCCAGCAACCCAGCAGCCCTGCAGCCCTGCAGCCCTGCAGCCCAGCAGCCCAGCAGCCGCTGCTAAGGTCCTACGCATGAGCTGCTCGTCGACCGTCATGATGCGCCCGCCCGGGGCCCTTCGTGATGCGCTGACCGCGCTCGTCACCACCAAGGCCTCGCCGCAGCGAGGCCTTTGTGTGTTCGGGCCCGGTGCGGTCGAGGTACCCAGAGAGGAACCTCCCATGACCACCGCGCTGCCCACCTTCTACGTCACCACCGCGATCCCCTACGTCAACGGCGAGCCGCACCTGGGTCACGCCCTCGAGCTCGTCCAGACCGACGTCCTGGCGCGGCACGCCCGCCTGCGCGGGCGCCCACGCGTTTTCTGACCGGCACCGACGACCACGCCCTCAAGAACGTGACCGCGGCGCGGACTGCAGGTCGGGAGGTCGGCGAGTTCGTCGCCGAGCACGTGGCGAACTTCCGCGCCCTGCGCCCGGTGCTGTCGCTGTCCACGGACGACTTCCTGTCCACGTCCGCCGACGCCCGGCACCGGCCGGGCGTCGAGGCCTTGTGGCGCGGGTGCGCCGAGGCCGGCGACTTCTACCGCCGCACCTACGAGGGCCTGTACTGCGCCGGCTGCGAGCAGTTCTACCTCCCCGACGAGCTCGACGCGTCGGGACGTTGTCCGGAGCACCTGCCCTTCCCGAGCGCGTGGTCGAGGAGAACTGGTTCTTCCGCCTCTCGCGGTACGCCGACCGGCTGCGCGACGAGATCACCTCGGGACGCGTGCGCGTCAACCCGCCCGCCAAGCGCAACGAGGCGCTTGCGTTCATCGAGGCCGGGCTCGAGGACTTCAGCGTCTCGCGCCCCGCGACGCGCTCCGGCGGCTGGGGCATCCCGGTGCCCGGCGACCCTTCCCAGGTGGTCTACGTGTGGTGGGACGCGCTGACCAACTACGTCACGGCGCTGGGCTACGGCTCGGATCCCACCGATCCGGGGCCGCCGAGGACTACCGCACCTGGTGGACGCAGGGCGACGAGCGCGTGCACGTGATCGGCAAGGGCATCACGCGGTTCCACGCGGTCTACTGGCTCGCGCTCCTGCTGTCGGCGGGCGAGCCGCTGCCCACCACGATCCACGTGCACGACTACGTCACGGCGGGTGGCGCCAAGCTCGCCAAGTCCGCGGGCACCGCGGTCCACCCCGTCGGGCTAGTGGACGCCTACGGCACCGACGCGCTGCGCTGGTGGTTCGCCCGTGAGGTCCCCTGCTCGGCGACGCCGAGTTCACGACGGACCGCCTGGTCGCCCGGCACGACGACGAGCTCGCGAACGGTGTCGGCAACCTGGTCAACCGCACCCTCACACTCGTGCACAGGTTCCGGGACGGCGTCGTGCCCGCGCTCCCCGCGCCGGGGCGACGAAACTCGACGAGCTGGGCTCCGCCGTCGGGCAGGTCGAGCATGCCGTGGATGCGGCCCTGGCCGACGCCGACCTGCGGGCCGCGACCGGGGCCGTGTGGCGCATCGTCGACGCGGCCAACCGGTACGTCAATGCCGAGAAGCCGTGGGAGCTCGCGGCCCGGGAGAGGCCGGCGAGCACGGGCCGGTAGCGCGACCACACAGCTCGACGAGGTGCTCGCGCGACTCGTCGAGGCGTGCCGGGTCGTGGCGGTCGAGCTCTCGCCGTTCGTGCCCGACGGCGCCGCGCGCCTCCGCGAGCAGCTCGGCGGGCGGCGGCGGCGGCGGGCAGGAAGCGGCACCGACCGGGTCGGCACCCCGACCCGGTCTTCCCCGCCTCGGCTGACCCGCGTTCTGCTGAGTGCGGAGTTCTTGCGAGACTCGCCGGGCGTTTCTCGCAAGAACTCCGCACTCAGCGGAAGGTGACGACGACGACGACTACCGCAGCGCCGGCGCGTGCGACTCCAGGAATCGGTACACCTCGGTCTGGTCCACCCCGGGAACGCCCCGACCGGCATCGCGGCGAGCATGCTCGCGTGCGGGCGAGCACTGGGCCACGCCTGGTCCTCCCAGCGCTCGCTCAGGGCCGCGGGCGGTCGGCGGCAGCACGACTCGTCGGGACAGCGCGAGACCGTCCGCTCGGTCGTCTCGCGCCCGCGGAACCACTTGACGTGCCCGAACGGCACCCCGACGCTCACCGAGAACTGCCCGTCGTCGGAGTCCTGGACGCGTGAGGTGCACCAGTAGGTACCGGTCGGGGTGTCGGTGTACTGGCTGAACGGGCTCAGCCGGTCCTCGACCGCGAACACCGTGCGCGCGGTCCAGTTGCGGCACACGTACTGGCCCTCGACGGCGCCGAGCGGGTCCGCGGGGAAGCGCACGCCGTCGTTCTCGTAGGCCTTGTGGATGATCCCGGACTCGTGGATCTTCATGAAGTGCACCCCGATGCCCAGGTGCATGGTGGCGAGGTTCGTGAACCGGTGGGCCGCGGTCTCGTAGGACACCGAGAACGCGTCACGCAGGTCCTCGACCGAGATCTCGCGGGCGTCCTTGGCCTCCTTGAGGAGCTTGACGGCGTCACGCTCGGGCAGCAGCAGAGCGGCCGAGAGGTAGTTGGCCTCGACGCGCTGGCGCAGGAACTCGGCGTAGTCGCGCGGCTCGTGATGGCCGAGCACGTGCGAGGAGAGCGCCTGGAGCAGCGCGGAGCGCGGGTCGCTCGACGCCCGCGTCCCCGTGCTCGGCAGGTACACGCGGTGGTGGCGCAGGTCGATGACCGACCGGGTCGAGTGCGGCAGGTCGTGCACGTAGTGCAGCGAAAGCCAGGTGGGTGGCGAGGTCTGCAGCGACCCGCTGGGACATGGGGCCACGCGCATGCCCGACGCCGTCGAGCAGCTCGCGCGCGGTGGCCTCGAGCTCGGGGAAGTGGTTGTCCTGCGCACGCATGGTCGCGCGGAGCTGGGTGTTCGCGCGGCGCGCCTCCTCCGGGGTCGCCGCACGCTCGGTGTGCAGGCGCTCGAGCTCTCGCTGGAGCCCGACGATCGCTTCCAGGGCGTCGCTCGGCAGGGACTTGGCCACCCGCACCGCGCCCAGCCCGAGCGAGGCGAAGAGCGGCCCGCGCTGCGCGCGCTCGAGCTCGATCTCGAGGGCTGCGCGGCGCGTGGGCGGCTCGGCCGACAGCAGGTCCTCGACGCTCGCCCCGAGCGCCCGGGCGATGGCCTGGAGCTGGGAGAACTTGGCTCGCGCCGCCCGTTCTCGATCACGGACACCTGCGAGGGGCGCGACCGATCGCGGCGCCGAGCTCGTCAAGCGTCAGGCCCCGCTCGGTGCGCAGGTGCCGGATGCGCCGCCGATCGTCAGGGCGTCGGCCTCCTCCTCGACGGGCAGGGCGCCGCCGAGGAGGACGCGGTTCTCGCGGCGGGTGCGGGGATCCTCTGCGCGGCGCCGGTATCAGTTGCCATGACCGAGGGTGACATACGCCACTCCTTGCGCGCAACAGAAGAAGTGCACTTCTTCTGTTCAAGAAGTTCTTGTGGACCCTTGCGCGGCGAAGGAAGGTCGTTCCACGGCCACCGCTCACCACGAGCGGCGACCGGAACGAGTACCACCGCACGCAACGAAGCTCTGGAGGCACCCCGTGACCACCCCGCCCATCATCAGCCGTCGCTCCGAGAACGAGTACGCCGCTCCTCGCACAACGTCCGCGGCCTCCCGGACCGAGCCCGTCACAGCCCCCGTCAGCGCCCACTCCCCGCCCACCACACTCCCGTCCGGCCCGGCGACCAGCGCCAGTCCGCCGCGGACCTCGCGCTCTCCTGGTCGACCGACCCGCGCTGGGCCGACGTGCAGCGCGACTACACGGCCGAGGACGTCGTGGCCCTGCGCGGCTCGGTCCGCGAGGAGCGCACCCTGGCCCGCCGCGGCGCCGAGAAGCTCTGGGACCTCGTCCACACCGAGGAGTGGGTCGCCGCGCTCGGCGCCATGACCGGCAACCAGGCCGTGCAGCAGGTGCGCGCGGGCCTCAAGGCCATCTACCTCTCGGGCTGGCAGGTCGCCGCCGACGCGAACCTCTCCGGCCAGACCTACCCGGACCAGTCGCTCTACCCCGCGAACTCGGTCCCGGCCGTCGTGCGGCGCATCAACAACGCGCTGCTGCGCGCCGACCAGATCGAGACCGCTGAGCGGTCGGGGTCGCCCGCAGGGCAGACGCCCGAGCGCGACTGGATCGCCCCATCGTGGCCGACGCCGAGGCCGGGTTCGGCGGCCCCTGAACGCCTACGAGCTCATGCACTCGATGATCGAGGCGGGCGCGGCCGGTGTGCACTGGGAGGACCAGCTCGCGTCCGAGAAGAAGTGCGGCCACCTGGGCGGCAAGGTCCTCGTCCCGACCGCGCAGCACATCCGCACCCTCAACGCGGCCCGCCTCGCCGCGGACGTCGCCGGGGTCCCGACCGTCATCATCGCCCGCACGGACTCGCTCGCCGCGGACCTCATCACGTCCGACGTCGACCCGCGCGACCAGGGATTCCTCACGGGCGAGCGCACCGCCGAGGGCTTCTACCGCACGCGTCCGGGATCGACGCGGTCATCTCGCGCGGCCTCGCGTACGCCCCGTACGCGGACCTCATCTGGTCGAGACCGGCGAGCCCGACCTCGAGCTGGCCCGCCGGTTCGCGGAGACCCTCCACGCGCAGTACCCGGACAAGAAGCTCGCCTACAACTGCTCGCCGTCCTTCAACTGGAAGAAGCACCTCGACGACGCCCAGATCGCGAGCTTCCAGAAGGAGCTCGCCGCGATGGGCTACGCGTTCCAGTTCATCACCCTGGCCGGCTTCCACGCCGTGTCCCACTCCATGTTCGAGCTCGCCCGCGGGTACAACGACCGCGCGATGAGCGCCTACGTCGAGCTGCAGGAGGCCGAGCTCGCCTCCGAGTCCGACGGCTACACGGCCACCCGCCACCAGCGGGAGGTCGGCACCGGCTACTTCGACCGGGTCGCCACGGCTCTCAACCCCGACAGCGCCACCCTCGCGCTCGCCGGGTCCACCGAGACCGCCCAGTTCCACTGAGCCCGCCCCGCCGCCGAGGCAGAGGTCCCGCGCCTCTACCTCGCGGCACAGACCATCGGAGCCATGCCATGCCCAGCACACTCACGACCCACTCCTCCGGCCCGACGACGTCACGCACCCCGTCCGACCGGCCCACCTCCCCAGCCACCA
The DNA here is from genome assembly GCA_038070415.1 of Oerskovia sp. M15. Classification (GTDB taxonomy): domain Bacteria; phylum Actinomycetota; class Actinomycetes; order Actinomycetales; family Cellulomonadaceae; genus Oerskovia. The sequence continues at coordinate 3,109,974 of JAMYWF010000001.1, read as the reverse complement.
CGGGGCGGGACGACGACGCACGGCGCGCGACGCCGTCGGGCACCCTGGACGTCACCGGACGCCTGGGCTCGCGCTACCGCGAGATCCTGACCCCTGAAGCCCTCGACTTCCTCACCGCGCTGCACGACCGGTTCCTGGCCGCCCGCCACGGGCTGCTCATGGACCGCCAGCAGCGCCGCCAGGACGTGGCCGACGGGATCGACCCCGACTTCCGGGCCGCGACCCGGACCGTGCGCGACGACCCTCGTGGCGGGTCGCCGCTCGCACGGAGCCCCGGCCTCGAGGACCGGCGCGTCGAGATCACCGGCCCGACCGACCCCAAGATGGCGATCAACGCCCTCAACTCGGACGCCAAGGTGTGGCTCGCCGACCAGGAGGACGCGTCCTCGCCCACGTGGCGCAACGTGATCGAGGGACAGCTCGCGCTGCACGACGCGATCCGCGGCACGCTCGCGTTCACAGGCATCGGCGCGGGCGACGAACGCCGAGAGTACGCACTGCGCTCGACCGAGCTGACCGACCTGCCGACCATCGTGTTCCGGCCCGCGGCTGGCACCTGATCGAGAAGCACCTGCGCTACGTCGATCGTGCGGGCGTGGCGGTCTCGGCGTCGGCGTCGCTCGTGGACTTCGGGCTGTACTTCTTCCACAACGCGCGCGAGCTCGTCGAGCGTGGCCGTGGACCGTACTTCTACCTGCCCAAGCTCGAGGGCTACCGCGAGGCGCGCGTCTGGAACGACGTGTTCGTGTTCGCGCAGGAGTACCTGGGGATCGAGCAGGGCACGATCCGCGCGACCGTGCTCATCGAGACGCTGCCCGCCGCGTTCGAGATGGATGAGATCCTGCACGAGCTGCGCGACCACTGCGCCGGGCTCAACGCCGGACGCTGGGACTACCTGTTCTCGGTCATCAAGTCGTTCCGCACGCGCGGGACCAGTACGTGCTGCCCGACCGCTCGCAGGTCCCCATGACCGCTCCCTTCATGCGGGCGTACACCGAGCTGCTCGTGGCCACGTGCCACCAGCGCGGGCGCACGCGATCGGCGGCATGAGCGCGTTCATCCCCGACCGCCGCCGTCCCGACGTGACCTCGACGGCGTTCGAGCAGGTCCGCGCGGACAAGCGGCGCGAGGCGGGCGACGGGTTCGACGGCACCTGGGTCGCGCACCCGACCTCATCCCCGCGGCCCGCGCCGAGTTCGACGCCGTGCTGGGCGACCGGCCGCACCAGGTCTCGCGACTGCGCGAGGACGTGAGCGTGGGCCAGCACGAGCTGCTCGACATCGGGTCGGTGCGCCGCGCGGGCGCCACCGTCACCGCGGCCGGGCTGCGCTCCAACGTCTCGGTGGGCGTGCGGTACATCGAGTCGTGGCTGCGCGGGGTGGGCGCTGCGGCGATCGACCACCTCATGGAGGACGCCGCCACGGCCGAGATCTCCCGCTCTCAGGTGTGGCAGTGGATCGCGTCGGGCACCCGCACCGAGAACGGTGTGCCCATCACGCGGGCCCGTGTCGAGGCACTGCTCGCCGAGATCGTCGACGACCTGCCGCGCGGGAGGCCAACCGGATCGACGACGCTGCGCACGTGTTCCGCGCGGTGGCCCTCGCCGAGGACTTCCCGACGTTCCTGACCATCGGTGCGTACTCGCAGTTCCTGGTCGGGTCGGCCGTGGACGGGCCGCGCGAGGGCTGACCACCTGAGCGTGGCTGGTGCGGCCGGTGCCGACGGGCGCTGGCCGGTGCCGGTGTCGAGAACGAGGTCGAGGTAGTTGTCGAGGGACAGCGGACTCGACCTCGTTCTCGTGCGCGGGACCTCGTTCTCGGCACGCGCCCCGACCTGCGCGGATACCTCTGGCGCACACCGGTCGCCGGGTGGGATGATCCGGCGCGCGGCGCGCGAGCTGCCGAGCGACACCCTTCCTGGACCCGCTGGTCCCGTCGCACCATGGAGCGCCCGTGAGTGATCTGTTCGCCCCGCCCTCGAGCCCGCCGCCCGGAGCGGAGAGCCCGGGCGCCGCCGTCCCGACCGTCCCGCCGGCGCACCCTCCGGCGCACCCGCCGGCGCAGGCGCCGCCCCTGCCGACCGCGACGACGGCGACGACGGCCCCGGCCCCGGCCCCGGCCCCACCTTTCGCACGCAACCCGTACGCCGGCCCTGCCTCGCCCTACCCGGGACGGTCGGCGGCCCCTCCCTTCGCAGGCTCGCCGGTCCCCCTCCGGCACCCGTCCGGGCAACCCGGGCGTCCACCCTGGCGTGCCCGGGGCGGCCAAGCCCCAGGGCACCTCGCGAGTCCTGGTGGGCGTGCTGGCCGGGGTCGCGGGTCTGGTCATCGGGGCCGTCGCCGCGACCGCCGTGACGCTGACCGTGCTGGCCGGCAAGGAGCTGATCACCGATGCGTCGGCCGACCCGTGGCCTGGGGCCCGGTCCCCGAGGAGGACCCCTGGGCGGACGACGGCACGGAGGAGGACTACGGGGACGGTCAGGTCGCGGGCGAGGACGGGGCACGTTCGAGGACCCGTGGCCCCTCGACGAGGAGGTGTACACCGACGAGTGGTCGGTGCTGCTCGACGCCCCTTCGAGGCGACGGCGGAGATCCTCGCGCACAACGACGTCAACGTGGCCCCGGCCGACGGCATGGAGTACTGGATCGTCCCGGTCGGTGCGACCTACTTCGGGCCGTCGAGCACGGTCACCGCCAACGGGAGCATCGACCTCTGGTTCGTCGACGGCGACGGCACCGAATACCGGGATGGGTGCGGAGACGTGCCCGACGCCCTGGTCGGCACCGGGCTGATCGGGACCGACGACTCGGTCCTGGGCAACGTCTGCCTCGAGGTCCCGGCGGGTGCCGAGGGCCTGTGGGTCCTCGGGGCCGACGACTACCTGCCGGTCTACCTCGCTGCCGACCCGACGGGGCCGAGCTGTGAGCAACCCGTACGCTGCCCCGCCTGCGGGTACCGGGCGCCCCGCCCGTCTCGAACGATCATCGGGATCGTCGTCGCCCTGGGGATCCTGCTGGTGGGTGGGGTCGCTGGTGCGGTGGTCGGGGTGGTCCGGGCGACGGGCGACGGGCGACGAGGCGTCGCGCACGTTCGCCGACGCACCGGTCGACGACGCCGCTCGGGCCGACCCGATCTACGGCGGGCTCACGGACCCGTGGCGCCGAGGAGACCTGCAGATCGGCGTCGACGGCGGCAACTACCTCGACCCGTGGCCCATGGACGCCCCGTCGCCTCGGAGGCCTGGACCGTGCTCCTGACGGACCCCCACCTGGCGACCGACGAGATCCTCGCGGCGGACGCGAGCAACCGACCGCCGTGGGAGTCCAACGAGTACTGGATGATCCACGTCGAGGCCACCTACACGGGACCGGATCGGGAGCTCACGCCGTCGAGCTCTTTGGACGTCAGCTTCCTCAGCGACGCGGGCGACAGCTACACCATGACCTGCGGGTCGTCCCCGACGAGTTCGACCCGACCGGCATGCTCTCGACCGGCACCACGATCGCGGGGAACGTGTGCATCAGCGTGCCCGCGGGCGGCGAGGGCGTGTGGAACCTCTATCAGCGGACGAGCGGATACGTCACCCAGCGGGCACCCTGATCCTCGCTGCCCGTCACCACGCCAGCGCCTCGCGCACCGTGTCCTCGAGCCGCAGGGACAGCGCGAGGTCGTCGCGCACCGCGGTGCGCTCGGCGACCGCGCGGCGGGGCTGCTCGTGATGATGCCGTCGACACCGCTGCGGAGCTGGGCCCGCATCGCCGCCGGGTCGGTGACCGTCCACACGTAGACGTCGATCCCGGCGGCTCGTGCCTCGGCCCGCACGCGCGAGGAGTCGGAGGACTGCTCGATCGCGATGAAGTCGACAGGCAGGTTCCCCAGCGGCCCGCGCAGGAACGGGACGACGTACCCGACCGCGATCTCGGGACCCAGCGCACGCACCTCGTCGGCCTGCTCGGGGTAGATCGACTGGACGAGGTAGTCGTCGGCGACGCCCTCCTCGCGCAGGAGCGCGACGACGTCCGCGACGAACGACGGCGACTCGTGGCCGTGCGCCTTGAGCTCGACGAGCAGGGGCACGTCGAGGTCCTTGGCACGCTCGACGAACTCGCGCAGCGACAGGACGGTCGCCTCGAAGCCGCCCTGGCGGACGGTCGTCGAGGTCAGCTCGTCGAGCGTCATGGTGTGGACGGCCCGGCTGGAGCCGGCGAGGCGGCGCAGGGTCAGGTCGTGGAACACCACGAGCCCGCCGTCGGCGGTCTGGAGCACGTCCAGCTCGACGTAGTCCGCGCCGAGCGCGGCCGCCGACTCGAGCGACGCGATCGAGTTCTCGACCCCGCGCCCGGGTCGCCGCGGTGCGCGATCACCGCGCCGGGCTCCTCGCGCGCGAGCGTCGTCATGGCGCGGGTGTTCATCGCGGAGAGGCCGAGCAGGACCGCGACGGCAACCAGCCCGACGGCGGCACGCACCGCGCGTGGTCGCCTCGCCCAGCCGCGGAGGCCGACGGGAGGGACGTGGCCCTGCTCGGGCACCACCGCGGGGACGTGGTGCTCCCCGCGCGAGCGACGCCGTCGGGCACCGTCGCCTCGCGCTCCCCGCGACCGCCACCACGACCAGCGTGAGAAGCGCCGCGACGAAGCCTGCGAGGACGAACCCGACCACCTGCACGACCGTGAGCGAGACACCCGCGACGACCGGGGCCGCTCCCGGCGCGTGGGCGTCCGCGACGCGGGTCGGGACGAGGGCCAGTGCCACGACGCCCGCTGCCACCACGAGCGCTGCGAGCGCGACCACAGCGAGGGTGGCCAGCAGGCGCGGCCAGAGCCGCTCGGTCGCACGCCAGCTCGCCGTCATGGCTCCCGAGACGGAGGCGTCGGAGGTCAGGAGGAGGGCGAGCGTCAGGACCAGGCGCAGGTTGAGGAACAGGACCCCGCGAGGAAGGCCAGGTAGACGTAGATGCCGCCGTCGAACGTGAGGAGCTCGCTGACGACGAACGGCGGGATCGCGATCCCGCGCACCAGGAACGCCGCTGCCCCGAAGCCTCCGACCGGCACGAGCACGAAGAAGTACCCGACGAACAGCAGGAGCTGAGGGCCCAGGAGCTTGCGGCTCGTGCGGGCGAGGTCTGCGGTGACCTCCCGCACCGAGACCCGCTCGCCCGCACGCAGGCGGGCACCGATCGTGAGGAAGGCGCCCTGCTGGAACAGGACCACGACCGAGGCGATCAGGGCCACAGCCAGCAGCAGAAGCACCGCACCCGGGCTCGACAGGACGCGCAGCACGTTGAGGTGGGTCAGGAGGAGACGCCCGCCGTCGCGAGCGCCACGTCGAAGAGCCGCACCATGAGCGGGACGGCGACCAGTGCGGCGGCTCCTGCAGGAGCACGACGGCCTTCAGGTACGTCGGCAGGTTCGCGCGGACGGTGCGGGCGGCGGGGAGCAGCAGGGCGGGACGTGCTGTGTCGTCGGCGGGTCGGCGTCGTCGTCGGCTGTGCCGGCGGCGGACCGGGCGGGATCGGGCGGGCGGCTGGTGGCACGTGCGAAGCCTACGGTCGTGGTGCGTCAGGGCACGGCGCGCCGGTCCGGTGCGCGTCACCCGGGCGACGCGTAGGTGATGCGCGTGGCCGGGAGGTCGGCCGCCGCGGCGCCCGCGCCTGGACGGCGGCCTCCCACCTCGCCCAGTCCCACGACGAGCTCGGCGAGGAACGTGAGGACGATCAGAGGGAGCAGCACGGGCAGTGCGACGAGCCCGATCCCGGCCGCGCCGAGCAGGCTTCCGACGGCGCCGGGCGCCCACCGGGGCGACCGCCGTGCTCCGTCGGCGGCTCTCGACGCCCAGCGCGACGGCCAGGACGAGCAGCGCGGTCGCGGCCGCCGCAGCGACGACTGCGGTGCTCGTGACCACGGCACGCCGGCCCCGCCGCCCCGAGGAGCAGTGCGACGAGCCCGGCGACGACCGCCAGCAGGAACGTGATGGCGACCGGGACGTGCCCGAAGAGCCGGACCGCGGCCCACATGAGCCAGCGTCGGACGGGTCCGGTCCCGGACAGGGTCAGGGTCTCGCGGAAGAGGAGGTCGGCGGCGCCCCGGTCCGCTCGTGCGGCGCTCGCCGGGCGACCGGACTCCGCGAGCGCCCGCGAGGCCGCGTCGTGGAGGATCGCCGGGAGCGTCTGGCGACCGTAGCTCGCGATCACGCCCCACAACGGCATGGGCACCGAGGCGAGGTCGGTCACGAGGCCGCGCGGCACGATCTGCTCGACGGCCGCACGACGCCAGACCGGTCCGTCGGGCGACTGCTCGTCGGCCGGGCGGGACGTGTGGCCGAACTCGGTGAGGACCTCGAAGTAGACCTTCCAGCGGCCTGTCACGGGCAGCTGGCGGAGGTCGACGGTCGTGGCGGTCGTCCAGCGGTCCGGGTCGCCGGGGACGGGAGCGAGGAAGGGCACGGCGTCCGCCTCAGCCGCCGGGGCGGGGCCGTGGCAGGCGCGTCGGGCTCGGGTGCGTCGGACTCGGGTGCGGCAGTCCAGGCCACGTCGGGCTCGGGCGACCGGGCCACCTTCGCCTCGTTCGTCACGCCGTACGGCACCAGGACGCTCGCGACCTCGCGAGCCACCGGGGCCAGGTGCCCGCGCTGGTCGTCGAAGAAGATGTGCGGACGCAGCACCCTCAGCACACGGCCCTTGTCGGCACCGCCCAGGAAGAACGCGTCGTTGACCGTCACGCCCCACGAGCGCAGCGTGTTGACCGCTCGCTCGTGCGAGGGCGCGCTGCGGGCGGTGACGATCGAGACGCGCACGCGGGCCGGTAGCCCGGGTCCTCAGCGACCCGCTCCTCCTCGTGGCGCTGGATGGTGCTCAGCGCGCGCAGGAACGGCAGGATCGGTCCGGCGTGGTGCTCGGTGACCTTGTTCGCGCTCTCGTGCTCGTGGAACTGCTCGATCCCGCTCGCCTGGAAGACCCGCTCCGCGGTGTCGTCGGCGAGGACGCCGTCGAAGTCGAAGGCCACGCGCAGGGTCGCGTCGTCGGGCACCTCCTCCTGCGCGGCGGGCGAGGCGCCCGGCAGGGCGAGATGCCCGACGGCGGCGCTCCCCAGCACCTGACCCGCAGGATGGCCCAGCGTGGTCGCCGTGCGGACGTCGACGGCGTCTCCCGAGAGGAAGAGCGAGATGTTGAGCGCCGGGATGTAGGCGTAGGGCGCGACGCCCTGCGTGAAGATCGCCCGGCTGATGGGCAGCCGTGGGCCGCGACCGAGCTCATGACACGCAAGCCGGTCGCCGGGTCGTTCTTGGACAGGATGAAGACCTCGATCAGCGGGTCGCCTGCCGTGGGCGAGAGGTCGTTGAGGCTCAGGAGCCGCTGGACGAACTCGAACGCGACGCCCGGGCGAAGCGTGCGGTCCCGGTACTTGTCCTGGTAGGCGCGGTACGCGTCGATCCCCTGCTCGTCGAAGACCTGCTGCGACGTCGCGAGGTCGAACAGCGCGCTCGAGGCGACGCCGACGACGAGCCGGTGGTCAAGGTCGTAGGGCGGCACGAGGCTCCTTCGAGAGGGTCAGGACGGCTGCGCCGCAGGGCGCACCACGTCGCCGGGATGCCGACGCCGGTAGCGCACGACGCACTCTTTGCACATCGGCATGGTCGGGAGCCGCTCGGCCTCGCGCGGACTCATGGCGCCGATCACCTTGGCCCCGCACAGCCCCGGTCCGGGTGCACGATGTGTCCCCACTCCGACTCCCACCGATAGCCGAACCGGTAGGGCGGGCGGACCTGGAACTCGCGCACCTGCGGTGCGGAGCGCAGGGCTGCGGCCTTGTCGATCCTCCTCGCCGCCGGCGCCGTACCCCTGGGGCTGACGCTGGCAGACGTGCCGGACGCGGAACGGCATCGTGGGCTTGTACGCGAGCTGGGTGCCGGGCACCGCACCCTTGTTCGAGGTGAGGAACCAGCGCACCTCGTCGCGCGCGTGCTCGCTGCGCACCTCGTCGAGGGCGAAGGCGCGGCGACGGCCGTCGTAGCAGGGCAACCACTGGACGTCGCCTCCGCACTGCTCGCAGCGCCCGACACGGATCCCGGTCACGCGAGCGGGCTCACAGTGTCGACATGCATGCTGCGTTGCCTCCGGCGGATGATCGGAACGGGCGGACCGATGTCACCCTACGTCCCGCACGCCCGTCGTGGCCGACTACCCCGTGACCGCGAAGAACCCGTGCGCGCCGCGCTCGGCGTCGATCATGGCGTGAGTCACGAACGGGTACCGCCCCGCCTCGGGGAACGCGAGCTCGACGAAGCCGCCCTGGGCGACCGTCAGGCCCAGCACCTGGGAGCCGCCCGCCTCCGCGTTGCCGGGACGCAGCCGGTACGCGCCCTCGCTGAACACCGTGTCGAACTGCCCGCCCACGACGTGGAACGCCGAGCCGCGATTGGGCCCCGCCGCGAGCACCCACACCCGTACCCGCTCGCCCACACGGGCCGGGAGCGGTGCCGAGTCGTACTGGTTGGCGTAGCCGTTGAAGGCCACGACGTCGGGCTCGCCCGTCGCGAGCCGGTCCATGTCGACCTCGCCGCCCTGCGGCCCGAGGTAGTACTCGGACTGGACGAGCAGATACTCGCGGTCGACCGCGGGAAGGTCCGGCGGGTCGATCACGACCGCGCCGAACATGCCGTTCGCGATGTGCGCCGACATGGGCATGGTCGAGCAGTGGTACATCCACACCCCGGACATCGTCGCGGTGAACGTGTAGGTCAGCTCCTCGCCCGGGGCGATCGTGCGCATGGGCCGGTCGGGGGCGAGCGCGCCCGCGTGGAAGTCGATCGAGTGCCCGATCGTGCCGTCGTTGACCAGGGTGATCTCGAACCGGTCCCCGACCTTGCCGCGCAGCGTCGGCCCAGGGGCCGTGCCGCCGAACGTCCAGAGCGTCTGGGTCACACCGGGCGCGACCTCGGTCTCGAGCTCGGAGACGGCGAGCCGCACGCGGTGCACGGTCTCGGCGCTCGCGGGCGCGAGCTCGGCCGGGTGGCCCGCGAAGTCGTCGCCCGGCGTCGCCATGAAGTCGAGTTCCTCGGCGGCGCTCGGTGCGCCGCCCGTGCCATCCGAGCCGCCCGAGCCGTGGTCCATGCCGGGCATGCCCTCGTGCCCGGCCTCGGCGGCGTCGCCGTCCGTGCCGTCCGTGCCGTCCGTGTCGACCTCGGCCAGCCCCGCCCCGCCCGCGGCACCCGTCGGGCTGATGGTCAGCACCATGCCCATCTGGCGGTGTCCTACGATGCTGCACCACCCGTCGACCGTGCGCCCACGACCCCGACCTCGAACGTCGTGGTCGCCCCAGGGCGACCCGCCCGCTCGTCACACCCGTGTCGAGCACGAGGTCGTGGACCGTGGTGTCGGTGTTGGTCACCACGAGCACCAGGGTGTCTCCGGCGGGCACCTCGATCGCGTCGGGGAAGAAGCGCATGTCGCGGGCCTCGACCTCGACGGTCGTCGTGCGACCCGTGGGGCGACGGAGCCCGACGCCCCGGCCTCGGTCGGCGAGGCTCCCGTCCCGGTGCCGAGCGCGGCCGGGTCCAGAGCCACTCCGCCCGCCGCGACGAGGAGCAGCACGCTCAGCGCGGCCACGGCCAGGCCCTTGCGCCGCGGTCCGGTCACGGCCTCGACGGGCGGCCCTGACGGACGTCGCCGGACCGCGCGCGGGGTCCTTCCGAGGCGTGGGCCGCCGCGACGTCGTCGGCGGTCGGTGGCACGAACGGCGTGCGCCGGGCCCTGCGGTGGGCGCGCAGGGCACCGACGAGCAGCGGGAGGAAGGACACGAGAGCGCCCAACGCGGTCAGCGACGCGAGCACGTGCACCAGGCTCGGCGCGGGCAGGACGAAGAGCGCGAGCGCACCGTTGAACAGCACGACCCGCAGCACGGCCCCACGTTCGAGCGCGGCCGTGGTCGAGCGCACGGCCGCGGGACCGCCGCCCAGCACCACGGGCACCAGATAGGTCAGGGCCCCGAGCAGGACCTGGGCCGCGAAGCCCGCGACGAGCGGCACGATCACGATCCCCACGCGTGCGGCCGCCGTCTCCACGTCCCGCTCAGCGCCAGGACGCCGACCAGCGTCGCGAGCGACCCCACCAGCCAGGCCAGTGCGCAGGCCGCCGACCACGTCGCGAAGGTCGCGGGCGGACGCCGTCGGGCCGCCGTGACCATGGGACGCACCGAGACCAGGACGCCCGCGAGGTAGATCGCCAACCCCGGCCGCGACGAGCGGCGATGCCGCCAGGACCGCGGCGATCCCGCCCGCCAGGCCGACCAGCATGAGGGCGAGCGTCGTGCGCGCGGCGCGGGCGCGTCGTCGGCCATCTTCGTCCGCAGCATGGTCGGCCACAGCGTCATGAGCGTGCCCATGACCGTGAGACCCACGAAGCCCAGCAGGTTGAAGCCCGCGTGCGCGAGCACGACGCGCGTGTGCCAGCTCGCCGAGGCCTCGGGCGAGGGTCGCGCCCAGCCCGGCGCCGAACGGCAGGAGCCAGGCCGCCGCGACGTAGAAGCCGACGCAGATCGCGAAACGGGCCGCGAGCGCCTGGCGCGACTGGAGCCACAGCGCCGTGCCGTGGGCTGCGACCGCGATGCCCACGCCGACGGCCCCGACGAGCGTCACGACCCACGTCGCGGTGACCATGCCCGCGACCGTCGCGGCGACCGCGACGTTGAGCAGCACCAGGCGGGCGACCTGCCAGCGCCGCGAGGCGGGCGTGATCCGGCGCCGCAGCAGCGCGTCAGTGAAGTGCTGGCTCCACACGCAGATCGCGTTGGTCACCGCGCCGAGCAGCAGCAGGTGCACGAGCAGCCAGGGGACGCGGGGATCCATCGGTGGCCCACCGCGACGACCACGGTCGCCACGAGCCAGCCGACCACGGGGCGTTGGCGCGCAGGTGCCACGAGCCGCGATCGGTCAAGGGACGCAGGGGCCCGTGAGTCGCAGGCGGGGCAGACAGGTCGAGCTTCACGGAGCGGTCTCCTCGAGCAGGGAAGGCGCAGGCCCGACGGCGGCGCCCGCCCCGGGCGGGCACGTGCCGGTGGGATCGGGGGCGGGCGGGTCGGCGGGTCGGGCGGGCCGCAGACGCCGCTGCGGTCGCGGTCGCGGAACGTGTCGCGGGCGCGAGGTTCGCGCGGATCCCAACCGTGACCATGAGCAGGGCGAACGAGAGCAGGGCCACGATGTTGACGACGCCGCCGACCTGGTGAGCCACGGGCAGGTCCCGGCGTCGCCCAGGCCGAGCCGGATCACGAGGCCGAGGTGCAGGAGCGCGGCAGGGCCGTACATGAGGGGCGTGTACGGCAACCGGATGCGCAGGACCGCGGGCAGGATCACGGGCGCGTGCGCCATGATCATCGAGATCGTGAAGCCCAGGAAGATCGCGTGGATCACGGCGTCGTACCCGGCCCCGTGACCTGGCGCCCCGCCAGGAGCCAGATCGCTCCCGCGACCGCGAGCCACGCGTAACCGGCCAGCAGGCACGCCGCCATGTAGCGCGCGAGGCCCGTCGAGCGGATGGTGCGCCGGGCGACGTCGTGCACCGCGAGCCACCCGCACAGCACGAGGATCGTCGCGCCCAGCAGGACGTAGCCGACAGTCGGCCACAGCAGCGTGGCCACGCACCCCACCGCGAGCGACCAGCAGACCCAGAGGATCAGGGCCGCTCCCCGTCCGAGGAACGCGATCCGGGCCAGCTCGAGCCTCTCGCCCGCGATCGTGGTCACGACGAAGCACGCGAGCCACGGCAGCACGTCCGCCACACCCACGCCGCCGAGCCACAGGAGCGCGCCGCCCGTCGCGAGCAGGGCGCCGATGAGCTGGACCAGGACCGCGTCGTCGTGCTGGCGCCGCCACAGCGGGACGTAGACCAGGCACAGCGTGGCGCAGCCCGCGACGAGGAGCACCTGGCCCACCACGAGCGGGGTCGGGCTGAGCAGTGCCACCGCGCCGGCGCCCAGCAGGCCCGGGCGGCGAAGCCCACCGGGTGCGCAGCGCGACGGCCCGTTCAAGCGCGATCACGGTGCCGACGAAGCCCAGGACGAGCAGCATGCCGTGGATCTCGGGCAGGCGCTCGGTCGTGAGCGGGCCGGCAGGCCGAGCAGCAGGAGCGCCGCGTCGAGGCCGGCGAGGAGCGCGAGGCCGGCGGGCAGCACGAAGACGACGCGGCGCATCAGCGGTGCGGGCCGTCGGCGTGCCCGGGGCGCCGGTGGCCTCGGCGCTCAGCGTGTGCCGCCCGGGGTCGCAGGTGCAGGCGGCACGCGCCCGGCTCGGCGAAGGGCAGCAGCGACGTCCCTCCCGAGGAGCGCCGAGCCGCTCGAGGGCCCCTGGGCCAGGCCGAGGTGCACCGCGCACACGACCTCGGGGTTGCGGTACGCGGCCTCGAGCAGGGGCAGCGGGTCAGCGCGACCGAGGCCGCGGCGTCGTCGGCCTGGGGGCGAACCCCAGACGGTCCAGCAGGTCGACGACCTCGTGGCGCGCGCCGCTCGCGGCGTCGTCGGCGCCCCGCCGGGTTCCCCTCTCGCGGTCCCCGAGCCGTCGCCAGCGGTGCCCGGGCGCCCGACGCCGTCGGGCACCCCGACGTGTCGGCCGGGCGCTCCGGGCTCGCCGCAAGCTCGGGGCCCCGACGAGCTCCGCGCCCCAGGCGCGGCCCGCGGCGAGCGCGTCGCCCACGGGGTCGGCGCTCGACCGGGCGATCTGGGCCGCGAGCGCCGAGGCCAGGCCCGCGTACTCGGCGGCGCCCGCCGTCGTCGGCGACTCGGTGACCGCGGCGTAGAGCCGGGCCGGGCGGCCCCGGCCGTGGGCCGGGGAGTCTCGCTCGTCGCGAGCCCCGCCTCGACCAGGCCCTCGAGGTGCTCGCGCACCGTGTTGGTGTGCTGGTCGAGCGCAGCCGCGACCGAGCTGACCGAGCAGGGCTCGGGCTGGGAAGCGAGCACGTCGAGGACCGCGAGCCGGGCCCGTGAGAGGCGCGCCGGGCGGACCGCGCGCCGCACGAGCGGCGGGCCGTATCCGGGGCGCGGGCAGTCGGGTGCTCTGCCCGTCCGGCAGGCTGCGTATTTTCCACGGAATAAAGTGTACTAATGTTAGACGAGTTGGAGAACCGCTCCCCGCCCCCGGAGGTCTCACGTCATGAGCAACATCGTCCTGGCCACGTCGGCCGAAGACTCACGCGCCGTCGAGGCCGTCGTCGCCCACCACACCGAGATGAACGGGACCCTCGGACTGCTGGTCGAGGCACTGATCCAGGCCGTCGAGTCCGGCACCGCCGCGGCGGCGCCCACCGCCGCTCGTCGACTGGACGCGGACCGACCTGCTGCCGCACGCGCTCGCCGAAGAAGCCGCGATGTATCCCCACGCGCACCGCGACGAGCACGCCCGGCTCCTGGTCGACGCGATGATCGCCGAGCACGGGGTGATCGGCGAGCTGGTCGACGCCCTCGACAGCGCACCCAACCCCGTCCGCGCCGCAGCCCACGCCCGCGCGCTCCAGGTGCTCTTCGAGACCCACCTGACCAAGGAGAACGAGCAGATCCTGCCGCTGCTCGCCCTATCCTCCGACGTGTCGCTCGCCGCCGTCCTCGACGGGATGCACGAGCTGCTCGGCGGACACTCCCACGGCGAGGCCGGGGAGCCCGCGGCCGGTGCCGAGCCGGGCGGCGCCGGCGGATGCGGGTGCGGCGGCGGCGCGGGGGCGGCTGCGGTGGCGCCTCGGAGGGGCGCCTGCCGCGGCAGGCCAGGCCGCCGGTGCTCCCACCCAGGCCGCGACGCCCGCGGCCGAAGGGCACTCGTGCGGATGCGGCGGGCACGACGACGCCGGCAACCTCCCGGTGCTCGACGCCCGCGCGGTGCCGCACGCGATCCGGCACGCGACGATCTTCGGGGCGCTCGAGGGCGTCGCGCCCGGTGCGGGCATGGTGCTCCTCGCCCCGCACGACCCCTGCCGCTCCTGGCGCAGGTCGACGCCCGGTGGCCGGGCACGTTCGCGGTCGACTACCTCGAGCGCGGCCCCGAGACCTGGGCGCTGGCCTTCACGCGCTGACCCCGCTCGACACCGACCCGCCACCAGCTCAGGCTCGACGCGCCGAGCACGAGGTTGTGGTCGTTCTGAGCTCCAGAACGGCCACAACCTTGTGCTCGGTGGCCAGATGCTGGGGCGCGCCGGTCCTTCTCAACGATGGCGCCGTGCGCACCCGGTTCTATTCGGGGAGACTGCTCGACGGAGACCCGTATCTCGATGAGATCGACCGACCTGTCGACGCTCCTCCGCTCCCCGGCGACCCCGAGCCTCACCGACCCTGAGCACGACTCATGATCAGCGGGCGAGACGGGGCGCCGGGGAGTACCAGCGGAGCTGGGGTGGGGCGCACGGAGCCTGAGCCGGAGTCGGAGTCGGCGGCCGGGGCGTTGCTGGGCTGATCGGTCATGGCTGCACCTGGGGTGGCGCCCGGATGTGGGCGCGCCAAATCGACGCCTGGCGGGTGCTCGGCGTGAGGGTTCTGGGTGAGAGTGCTGGGTACGGCGCGAGGCGGCGCGACGTCGCGCGAGTCGGTTGACGAGATGCTGGTTGTTGTCGCCCAAGCGTGCGTCGATGCGACAACAACCAGCATCTCGGCGACGCCGAGATGCGGCTATGTGGGGCCTCCCTGGCAGGAGAACCCCGTAGGCCGCAACTCGCGATGAGCGGCGCGAGGGTCAGGCGACCTCGGAGACGATGCGCGCTCGGCGTCCTTGACGCGCAGCGTGCCGGACATGAGCTGCGGGTGCAGGTCGCGGGTGGCGGCGATGGTGATGTTCTCTCGCTCAGCCACGAACGCACGATTCCACAGCGCATCCATCTGCCGGTCATTCGCCGCGATGAGATCGCGTGCCGGTACACGGACCGGCTCATCGAGGTGCCTACGGTGGATGTGGCTCATCGTGGTTGCGACCTTGAGGCCGTCATCCTCCCGGTGACGGCCTCAACCTCGTTCTCGGCGCCGACGGACGCACCACGCGCCGACGGACGCGCGACGCAGGGCTTCACACCACCCGCTGGTGCTCCGGGTCCCGGTCGGCCCGCCGCACGAGCACTCCGCGGGCGTCGCGTTCCCAGCAGCGGCCCGCGGCGTCGGAGAAGGACATCAGCACCACCTCGGCCTCGGCCGTCACGATGCCCGTCGCCGGGATCTCGATCTCGACCGCCCGGTCGGAGGGGACGAGCACCTCGAGGTACCTCCCGACGTACACGGGCGACACGGAACCGGCCAGGGTCCGCAGCGTGACGTCGTAGACGGGGCGTCGGAGGTGTTGATCACGCGCAGCACCCGCAGGCCGTCGTTCTGGTCGCCGTCCAGCTCGTCGTCGTCCGCGAGGATCAGGACCTCGGGCGCCTCGCGGACCCACGCGGTCACGCGCTCGGCCTGGTGACGCTCCTCCTGGTCGAGGTGCTCACGCCGGTAGGTCTCGCCGCGCTTGACCTCACGCTGCGACGACCACACGGCCCACACGACTGCGGCCAGGGTCCCGACGGCGATGAGCGAGTTCACGACGAACGTCAGGACCAGCTCGTTCTCGACGATCCAGGCTTCCATACGCCGATCTTGGCGGGTCAGGCTCCGAAGCGCGCGTTCGTCGGCACGATCTGCTTGCCGAGGGGCAGCAGGAGACGGGGATCATCTTGAGGTTCGCGATCCCCAGGGGATGCCGATGATCGAGACGAACAGCGGGATCGATGTCACCACGTGCCCGATCGCGAGCCAGATCCCGGCGAAGATCAGCCAGATCACGTTGCCGATCGTGGAGAAGGCTCCGGCCGTGGGCTTGTCGACCACCGTGCGCCCGAACGGCCACAGCGCGTACCCGCGATGCGGAAGCTCGCGATCCCGAACGGGATGGTGACGATGAGGATGCAGCAGACGATGCCGCCAGGACGTAGCCGAGCGCGAGCCAGAGTCCCGCGAAGATCAGCCAGATGACGTTCAGGATCGCGTTCATTCCCCGATTCTCCCCACGCCACCCACCGCGCGGGTGCGACGACCGCACGACGCTCCCGACGCCGTCGGGCCGGAGCGCGCCGGGCGAAAACTAGACTGCTCCCGTGCCCTCCCACTCCCCGACTCCTCCCCGGCCGCCACGAGCATCGCCGACCGGTTCGCCGCCGTCCGCGCCCGCATCGACGCCGCGGCCCGCGCGGCAGGGCGCCGACCGGAGGACGTGCAGCTCCTCGTCGCGACCAAGACGCAGGACGCCGCGGCGGTCCGCGAGGTGATCGCGGCGGGCGCGACCCTGGTCGGCGAGAACCGGGTCCAGGAGCTCGTCGCCAAGGCACCGGACCTCGCCGACCTGGTCGCCGGCGGGCGGGTGCGGGTCCACATGATCGGACACCTGCAGCGCAACAAGGTCAACCAGGTCCTCGCGACGGCCACGGGCGTCGAGACCGTCGACTCGCTCGCGCTCGCCGAGGCGCTCGCGAGCCGCAGCGCGCGCGAGGGCCGCGCCCTCGACGTCATGGTGCAGGTCAACGTGTCAGGCGAGGAGTCCAAGGCGGGCATCAGGCCCGACGACGCCGCACCCTCTCCCGCCAGGTCGCCCTCCTGGAGGGTCTTCGCCTCACGGGGTTCATGACGATCGGGGCGAACTCCCCGACACCGCGCTGGTGCGCGACGGTTCTCGCGGCTGCGCCGGATCCGTGACGAGGTGCTCACGAGCGGCGCGCCAGGGACGGGCGAGGCGCGTGAGCTGTCGATGGGCATGAGCGGCGACCTCGAGGCGGCGATCGCGGAGGGCGCCACGATCGTGCGTGTGGGGACCGCGGTGTTCGGGGCCCGTGCCGTCACCGCGCTGGTCGGCTGACGGTCCCTGACCGCACGGCCCACCGCCGACCAGCGTCCTTCAGGCCCCAGCAGCTCGAGCGCGCGACGCACCCGGGCGCCCCGGCGCCCGCAGGGCCTCCGTGCCTCGTCGACCCCGACGTCCGCGAGCAGCATGACGAGGGCGACGTGGACCTCGCCGCCGCCCGGTGCAGGACCTGCTCGCACTCGTCGGTCCCGAGCCCGGTGGCCTGGACGAGCATGCGCACGATGCGTGCACGGAGCTTCTGGTTCGTCGGGCGGACGTCGATCATGAGGTTCGAGTACGTCTTGCCGAGCCGGATCATGGTCGCGGTCGAGAACGTGTTGAGGACCAGCTTCTGCGCGGTCGCGGCCTTCATCCGGGTCGAACCCGTGACGACCTCGGGGCCGGTGTCGACGAGGATCGCGACGTCGACCCGTGACGCGAGCAGTGCCTCCGGGTTGGCGCTCACGAGGACCGTCCCTGCGCCGCGCTCGCGCGCGACGTCGAACGCCCCGCCCACGTAGGGCGTGCGGCCGCTGGCCGCGAGGCCGACGACCAGGTCGCCCGCGCGCACCTCGTCGGCGTCGGCCCGTCCGAGCTCGACGTCGTCCTCGGCCCCTCGACCGCGAGCATCATGGCGCCCGCGCCGCCCGCGAGGTGCGCCTCGAACCACTCCTCGCCCACGCCGTACGTGGGCAGCAGCTCGACCGCATCGAGCACGCCGAGACGGCCCGACGTGCCGGACCCGAAGTAGTGGACCTTGCCGCCGCCGCTCAGGGTGGCGACCGCGAGGTCGACGGCCGCGGTGATGCGTTCGGCCTCGCGGCGCACCGCGTCCGCGATCCCGGCGTCCTCGTCGGTGATGCGGCGCACGACCTCGGTCGTGGGCAGCAGGTCGATGTCCGTGGTGCGCGGGTTGCGCTCCTCGGTCGGCGAGGCGAGCCGGAGCACCTCCTGCCAGTCCTCGGCGGCGGAAGCGTGCCCAGCCGGGAGCTCCCCGTGGGGGCAGGGCGGGTGTCGGTCATCGGTGCGTTCCCTTCGGCATCGGGACGAGCCCGAACGGCGTGTTGGCCAGCACGAGCGGCGGATCGGCCCGGTGAACGCGGGCCAGAGCAAGGGGTGGGCGGGGTGAGCGAGCCAAGGACGGCAGCGCGACGCGCCCCGGTCGACCGGCGGCGCTGCTCGCCCTTCGCGGTCCCGGCGACGCCGTGGGCCGACAGGAAGCCGAGGAGCGCGAACAGGTACGCCTCCTTGGCGTCGATCGGCATCCCGAGCTGGTCGGCCGTGAGGAGCTCGCAGCCTGCGGGCAGGTGCGCTCGGAGCCGCGCGAGCAGCGTCGAGTTGTGCGCGCCGCCACCCGAGACGACGACGCGGCGCACCTCACGCCGCGGGTCGCCGTCGGGACGGGCGCTGCCGTGCCGGCGGCGGGAACACTCCGGGCAACCGTGAGCAGGCCCTCCGCGATGGTGACCGCCGTGAGCTCGGTGAGGGTCGCGACGAGGTCGGCGCCCGTGAGGTCGGGTCGGACCGAGGCGAGCTTGCGCGGCACGTAGGTCGCGTCGAACAGCTCGCGGCCGGTCGACTTGGGCGCCTTGGCCGCGAAGTACGGGTCGTCGAGGAGGGCGCGCAGCGCTGCCCGGTCCACGGTCCCGGTCGCGCCCAGGGCGCCGTCGCGGTCGAACGGCTCGCCCGTGAGCTGGCGCATCGTGAGGTCGATGAGGCAGTTGCCGGGCCCGGTGTCCCACCCGGTCACGGGCGCCTCGACCTCGCCGACGAGCGTGACGTTCGCGATCCCGCCGATGTTGAGGGCCGCGCTGAGACCGGTGGGCGCGCCGTCCGGGGACTGCGGGTCGCGGCCGAGCCAGAGCGCGTCGAGCACGCTGACGAGCGGCGCGCCCTGCCCGCCCGCCGCGATGTCCGCGACGCGGAAGTCGCTGATCACGGGCCGCCTGGTCCGCTCGGCGATCCAGGCGGCGTTGCCGAGCTGGAGGCTGCCGTGCGCGCGAGCGCCCACGACCCAGTGGTAGAGCGTCTGCCCGTGGGAGGCGATGAGGTCGACGTCACCGCCCGCGACGTCGTCGACGGCCTGGCGTCCGGCGCGGCCGAACTCCTGCCCGATGAGGGTGTCGAGCTGCGTGACCTCGCCCATGTCGACGGGGCGGGCGGCAGCGCCTGAGGATGCGCTCGCGCAGCTCGGCGGGCCACTCGTACTCGGTGTGCCCGAGGGGCCGCATGCGCAGCACCCGTCGGGCCCGAGGTGGAAGTCGGCGGCAGCGGCGTCGATCGCGTCGACGGACGTGCCGGAGGACAGGCCGAGGACGATCATCGGGTCACCTCCGCGATGGTGGCGGTCAGCTGCCCGACGGCGGCGCGCGCGTTGGCGCGTCCGGTGCCGCACGCGACGACCACGGTGGTCTGGTCCCCGAACCAGGCGGGGACGGCGTCGGGAATCCGGTGTGCACCGCGACGAGGTCGGGACGAGCGGTGCGCAGGGCGTCGAGCATGTCCGCCTCGCGGCTGCCCGGGACGGGCTCGCGCGTGATGACGACCAGGGTCTGGTGGGGCGGCCGCCGGCTGCGTCACGGAGACCGCGCCGAGCGTCGCGTCCCACCCGGAGGGTCGGAGAAGACGTGGACCTCGGTGCCCGGGAACGTCGCGAGGAGCGCGCTCTGCACGTGCTGGGCGGTGCGCCCGGCGGCGTGGTCGAACCGCTGGCGCAGGTCGACGACGTCGGGCGCGGGCCCGGACGGGTCGAGGCGGGCGGCGGGCCGTGCGTGCGCACGGCCCGCTGGGCAGCCTCCTGCCCGACGGCGGAGAGCGCCTCGAGCGCGCCGGTCGCCTCGAGCGGACCACAGGTCGCGCCCGCGGACGCCTGGAGCTCGCGCACGCGGCGCACGGTCCGCGCCGTGCGGGCCGCCGACTCGTGGAGACGCTCGACGGTGACCCGGCCGTGCTCGACGGCCGCGAGGAGCGCGCTCTGCGCCTGGCGGAACAGCTCCTCGTCGTCGCGGCCGACCGTGGTGCCGAGGCACAGCAGGTCAGCGCCCCCTCGATGGCCTGGACCGCGACCTCACCGATCCCGTCGACGCCCTTGACGGCGCCCATGTCGAGCGCGTCGGTGATGATCGGCCCTCGAAGCCCAGCTCGCGCGCCAGCCGCGGCGGCCGGTTCGAGCGAGACCGGCCGCGGGCCGATCGCGGGGACCAGCAGGTGGGCGGTCATGATCGAGTCGATGTCGACGTCCGGCTCGAACGCCCGCACGAACGGTGGCAGGTCGCGCTCCCGGATCGTCTCGAGCGGGTCGTCGACCACGGGCAGCGACAGGTGCGAGTCCACGTCGGTCGCGCCGTGCCCGGGAAGTGCTTGCCGCACGCCCCGACGCCGGCGCGGTGCAGGCCCTGCACGAACGCGGCGCCGTGCCGGGCCACCAGCCCGGGCGTCGCACCGAACGCGCGGACACCCACCACGGGTTCTCCGTCCGGGAGTTCACGTCGAGCACGGGCGCGAGGTCGAGGTCCACGCCCGTCGCGGCGAGCAGCCGCCGAGCGCGAGCGCGACGCGCTCGGTGAGGTCCTCGTCGTCGACGGCCCCGAGGGCAGCGGCCCCGGGATGCTCGACCCCGTGGCGGCCTCGAGCGGCTGACGTCCCCGCCCTCCTCGTCGATCGCGATCAGCAGGTCGGGCGAGACCTCGTGGAGGCGCGCCGAGAGCCTGGCGGTCGTGGCGACGTCGGGCGTGTTGTCCGCGAAGTAGATGACGCCCGCGAGACCCTCCTCGCAGACCGCCAGCAGCCAGTCCGGGCGTCCGTCCCCGTGAAACCGGGGAGCAGGACGCCGTTGACGGCCCGCAGCGCATCGTGGTGCACAGTGGTCATCCCTTCACCGACCCAGCAGTCAGGCCAGAGGACAGGTTGCGCTGCACGAGCACGAAGAAGATGATCACGGGCAGCGTGATGATGGTCGAGGCCGCCATGACGGCACCCCAGTCGGTCGTGTTCTCGCCGAAGAACTTCTGCAGACCGATCGGCACGGTGTACTTGGCCGACTGCTGCAGGAACGTCAGGGCGAAGATGAACTCGTTCCACGCGGTGATGAAGGAGAAGACGCTCGTGGCAACCACGCCGGGGGCGACGAGCGGCAGCAGGATCTTCCAGAACATGCGCCCCACGAGGCGCCGTCGAGGTACGCGGCCTCCTCGAGCTCGACCGGGACCGCGGCGACGAAGCCGCGCAGCATCCAGATCGCGAACGACAGCGAGAAGGCGATGTAGACGATCGTCAGACCCAGGAGCGAGTTCAGCATCCCCAGCGTGCGCATCTGGAGGAACAGCGGGATGACGAGGGCCTCGAGGGGCACCATCTGCACCATGAGGACGAGCACGAGGATCGACTTGCGGAAGCGGAACGTGAAGCGGCTCACGGCGACCGCGGCGAGCAGCGCGAGCAGCGACGAGAACACGACCGCGCCGATCGCGACGACGATCGAGTTGCGCAGGTAGTGGCCGAACCCGCCGTCGTCGATCACGGTCACGAAGTTGTCCCACGTGACCCCGGCGGGCACGAGCCGTGCCCCACGGGTCGCCGCCTCGGGGTCGATCGCCGAGGAGAACATCCAATACGCCGGGAAGAGCGAGAAGGCGAGCAGGGCGGCGACGCCGAGGACCTTGCCGGTCGTCGGGAGCGGGCGCTTGCGGGCCGACCTGCGCAGGGTCTGCGGGCACGCGGGCGCTGCCGTCGATCGACCCGATCCCGTGGCCCGAGGCCGCGGTGCCGGGCGACGCCGGGGTGCCGGACGGGGTGCCGGTCAGGGCGCTCACAGCTCCTCCTCCTTGAACAGGGTGCGCATGTACACGAGCGTGATGCCGAGCAGGATCAGGGTCAGGAGGACGGCGATCGCCGAGCCCATGCCGTACTTGCCCTGCGCGAACGACTGGATGTAGGACCAGACACCGAGGTTGAAGACCTCCTTGTTGCCGCCGTTGCCGCCGGGCATCAGGTAGATCTGGGTGAAGACCTTGAAGTCCCAGATGGTCGACAGGATCGTGACGACCGCGAAGACGGGCCGCAGGATGGGCGCGGTGATGGTCCAGAACCGGCGCCACGGCGTGGCGCCGTCCATCATGGCGGCCTCGTGGAGCTCCCTGGGGATCGTCAGCAGCCCGCGAGGACCGTGATCGCCACGAAGGGGAACCCGTGGTGGACGACGTTGAGCGTCGCGATCGCGTAGAAGCTCAGACGTTCGGTGAACCAGTTCGTGGTCGCCGGGTCGATGAACCCGAGCGAGTCCAGCACCGAGGACACCAGGCCGTTGAGCGGGTCGAAGATCCAGATCCACACGTAGGTGCCCGTGATGGCCGGGACGGCCCAGGCGATCATGATCGCCGTCGAGCAGATCGTGCGCCAGAGCGTCCCGAGGTTGTTGAGGAACAGTGCGACGACCGTGCCCAGCGAGACCGTCAGCACCACGCACGCGAGGGCGAAGCCCACGGTGTTGGGCAGGACGACGGTCCACAGGAACGGGTCGCTGAAGATCGCGACGTAGTTGTCGAAGCCGATGTAGTTCGACTCGCCGGACGCGATCTGCCGTAGACCGTAGTCCTGCAGCGAGATCATCACGACGCGGATCAGCGGCCACAGGAGCAGGACGCCGAGGACGACGAGAGCGGGAGCCAGGAGCAGCCATGGTCGCAGCGGCGACTTGTTGCCGAGCGCGCCGCGCATGCCGGTCCGGCGGCGAGGGCGGACGAGGGGACGGTGCGGCCCCGGCGCGTCAGCTGGTCGGCTGACGCGCCGTGGTCCGAGTGCAGATCTGCCATGGGCTCGTCAGGACCCGAAGGTCTCGTTCATGTCGGCGGCCGCGGTGTCGGCGGCCTCCTGCACCGTTACGCTGCCCGAGAGGATCGACTGCAGCATGGCCTCGAGGGTCTTCTTGCCCTGGATCTGCCCGTAGAGGGGCGTCACCGGGACCGAGCGACCGGCCTCGACCATCTGCTGGGCGAACGGCGCGACGAGCGGGTCGTCCTCCTCGATGACCTTCTCCAGGAGCGAGGTCTGGCCGGGGAAGTAGCCGGACTGGCTGCCCCACTCCTCCGCGTACTTGCCCGTCGTCATCATCTCGACGAACTCCCAGGCGAGGTCCTGCTTCTCGCTGGCCGCGAAGATGCCCAGGTGCGACCCACCGAGGAACGAGTCCGACAGACCGTCGGTCTCACCGGGGATGGGGAACGCACCGATCTTGTCGGCCATGTCCGGGACGTCCGCGAGGATCTTGCCCGGGGTCCAGCTGCCCGAGATCATCATGCCGACGTTGCCCTGCTCGAAGTTGGTGAGGAGGTCCGTCTCCTTCCACGTCGTGGCAGCGGCCGTGGACAGGCCCGCCTCGGTGGCGAGGCCCGTGTAGAACTCGAGGCCCCTCACCGAGTCCGCGGAGTTGATCGCGGACTTCCAGGTGTCACCGTCCTTGACGGCCAGGTCACCCCGGCCCCCAGATGAAGGGCATGGCGCCGTACTGGCTGTCGCCCGCGACCGGGAAGGGATGAGGCCGGGTTGGCAGCCTTGAGCGTCTCGGCTGCGGTCTGGAGCTCGGCCCAGGTGGTCGGCACCTCGATGCCGGCCGCCTCGAAGAGGTCCGTGCGATAGATGATCGAGCGCACCCCGGCGTACCAGGGCATGCCGTACTGGGCGCCGTCGAGCGTCCCTGACTCGACGAGCCCGGGGACGAGGTCCTCGGTGAGACCCGCGTCGGTGATCTTGTCGGAGAGGTCGGTCAGGGCGCCGACGTCGGCGAACTCGCCGGTCCACGTGGTGCCGAGCTCGGCGACGTCCGGGGTGGTGTTGCCCGCGATGGAGGTCGTGAACTTGTCGTGGGCGCTGGCCCACGGCTGGAACTCGATCTGGAGGTCGGCACCGGTCTCTTCCTTGAAGGCGGTGGTGACCTCGTCGAAGAAGGCGTCCCCGTCGGGGTTGGTGCCCTCCATGATCCAGACCGTGAGGGTCTCGCCGGAGTGGTCTGCGGAGGCTGCGTCCCCGTGCTCTCGCCGCCGCCGTTGTCCCCGCCGCCACACGCGGTGAGGCCGAGCGCCAGGAGGAGTGTGCCTGTGACGGCCACCGTGCTGCGTCGCTGCATGCCGTGACTTCCTTTCTGGTCGACTGCCGCGTCGCGGCAAGCCGTTCGTCCCTGCTGACCTGATCGTTCGTGGGCCCCGGATCCTCGGGCCCCGTCGACTCTGAAACAAACTTACATCAGGCTGGGTGTTCGTGAAGATTACCGCCACGACCGGGCAGAGGGAAGCCCGTCGCAAAGTTGTGACACGTTCTTGACATCGGGCCCGAGCGGGCCCGGGCGGCGTATCCCACCCACGCCCGCCGGGACACGCAACCTGTCGTCCGCCCGGCCGCACGTGCTACCGCGTCACGGCACGCGCGCGGTCCACTCCGGGGTCGCGAACTTGGTCCGCACGAGCTCCTCGGCCTGCGCGCGCTCTCGGGCGTGACCGCCCCGTCGACCGTGCGGTAGCGCGCGCGGAAGTGCGCCTTGAACGCCTCGATGACCTCCTCGCGCGTCATGCCGGTCTGCGAGCGCAGGGGTCGACGCGCTTGTTGGCGCTCTTGGTCCCCTTGTCGCTCATCTTCTCCCGGCCGATGCGCAGGACCTCGAGCATCTTGTCGGCGTCGATGTCGTAGGCCATCGTCACGTGATGCAGCACGGCTCCCCGCGCAGCCGCTTCTGCGCGGCTCCCGCGATCTTCCCGCGGGGACGCGATGTCGTTGAGCGGCTTGTACGTGGCGCTCACCCCGACGTCGGCGAGCGCACCCAGGACCCAGTCGTCGAGAAAAGCGTACGAGCGCTCGAAGCTCAGGCCCTCGACGAGCGAGGCAGGGACGGTCAGGGAGTAGGTGATGGTGTTGCCGGGCTCGACGAACATCGCGCCGCCCCGGAGATGCGGCGCACCACGGTGATGCCGTGCCTCTCGGCCCCTCGGGGTCCACCTCGTTGGCGAGGGACTGGAACGACCCGATGATGACCGCGGACGCGCCCACTCCCAGATGCGCAGCGTCGGACCGCGACGACCCGCGTCGAGCTCCTCGGTCAGCACCTGGTCGAGGGCCAGGTGCATCGCGGGCTGCTCGGGACCCTCGTGGATGACCTCGAACACGTGATCGTCCCAGCCGGTCGCATGACCGAGCGCCCGGCGCACGGCGATCGCGACGGCTTCCGGGGAGAAGCCGACCATCGTGATGTCGTCGGTGAGGACCGCTTCGACCGCACGGGTCAGGTCGGCGACCGTGGAGGTCTCCGGCAGGCCCGTCAGGGCCGCGTTGATGTCCTCGAGCGCGTCGTCGGGCTCCAGGAAGAAGTCACCGCTCAGCGCGACGCGCGACATCCTCCCCGGTCCGTCTCGACCTCGACCGCCACGAGCTTGCCACCAGGAACCTTGTACTCGCCTCTCATGGGGACCACCGTACGGGGCGCGGACCACGGGACGCTGCTCCACAGGTCACCCACAGCTGCGCGACACCGTGACCTGGCCCACTGGAGGAGTAGCCTCCAGGCAGCGGGTGCAGCACGCCCTGGCACCCTGGCACCGGTCGAGGCGCGTGGAGATTTTCACCGCAATATGGCCATTCCTGAAACTTCATGCCACAATGAGGCGTGACCAGGACGCCGGACGTCGACCCCGCACGCGCGGCCTCCCGCGCGGCCCCACGCTGGATCGTCGCGATCGATGTGGGTGGCAGCGGCAGCAGGCTCGTCGCCGCACCCCTGTCCAGCCCCGCCGACGACGCCCAGCAGCGCACGCACTCACGGGCCGCGCCGTCGGCGTCGGCCCGGACGGCAGCGACGTCGCCGCGGTGGTCCGCGACCTGTGCGCCTCGTTCCTCGCTACCCAGGACGAACCCCCGCGGTCGCAGCGGCAGCGGTCGGCGCCACGGGCCTCGCGTCCCTCGTCCCGGACCCCTCCACCGTCCACGACGCCCTCCGGTCCTGCCTGGGGCGCACCGCACCGCGGTCGCGGCCGACGCCCTGACCGCCCACCTCGGCGCGCTGGGCGGACGCGCCGGCGCGGTGGTCGCGGTCGGCACGGGCGCGATCGCCCTGGGCACGGACCTTCGCGGGGTCTGGCGGCGTGCGGACGGCTGGGGACACCTCCT
Organism: Oerskovia sp. M15; assembly: GCA_038070415.1. Classification (GTDB taxonomy): domain Bacteria; phylum Actinomycetota; class Actinomycetes; order Actinomycetales; family Cellulomonadaceae; genus Oerskovia. The sequence goes on along the minus strand of JAMYWF010000001.1, from coordinate 3,084,004 downwards.
GGGCGACCTCGGGTCGGCGTCATGGATCGGCGCTGCCGCCTGCGCGCCGCAGCCGCCGCCCACGACGGTCGCGCGACGGGGCCTCACGCCCGCTCCTGACGGCAGCCTCGTCGCGGTTCGGCCCCGTGCCGACATGGCCCGCCCAGCTCTACACCCGCCCGGACCGCGCCCAGGTCCTGGCTCCTTCACCCGACGTCGCCGCGGCCGCCTCCGCGGGAGACCCGGTCGCCGTGCAGATCCTCACCGAGGCCGGACGACACCTGGCCGAGACGCTCGCCGCTGCTCTCACCCCGACCTGCCGCCGCTCGCCTCGGCCACCGGCGGGTCCTCGCGGCCGCCCGACCCTGACCGGCGCGCTCGAGCGCAGGTTCGCCGCCCTCCGGCCCGACGCCGAGCTCGTCCCCTCGGCCGGTACACCGCTCGACGGCGCACTCCATCTCGCCCGGCTGCTCGCCGGCGCGGCCGCGGCGGACGCCGGGGACGCCGGGGACGCCGCCGATCACCTCGTCGCCCACCCCCGTGGCTGAGCCTCGACGACTCTGTTCCCGCGGTCCGCACGCCGCCCCGATCACAGGAGATCCGACATGACAGGTGATGGACTCGTCCGCATCCGGCAGGCGCTGCCGACCTCCGCCCGGCCGAGGCCCGGATCGCGGAGGCGGTCCTCGCGGACCCGACCGCCGTCGTCGGCTCCACGATCAACGAGCTCGCGGCGCGAGCCGGAGCCTCGCAGGCGACGGTCGTGCGGTTCTGCCGGGCGATCGGCTACTCGGGGTACCCCGAGTTCCGTATCGACCTGGCGCAGGCCACCTCGCGGCGCACCATGGAGATGGAGCGCTCGAACGTCGCGCACGGCGAGATCAACCAGACCGACACCGCCGAGGACGTCGTCGCGAAGATCGCGTTCCACGAGGCCCGCACCATCGAGGAGACGGCGCGCATGCTGGACCTCGGCGCGCTCGAGCAGGTCGCCGCGGCCGTCGCCGCAGCGCCCCGGATCGACGTCTTCGGCGTCGGGTCGAGCGGCCTCACGGCGCAAGACCTCGCGCAGAAGCTCCAGCGCATCGGGCTCGTGTGCTTTGCGTCCCCGACCCGCACCTCCAGCTCCAGTCCGCCGCTCTCCTCGGTCCGGGCGCGGTCGCGATCGGGATCTCCCACAGCGGGCAGACGGTCGAGACCAACCACGCGCTCGGCGTCGCGCACACGCGCCGGGCGACGACCGTGGCGATCACCAACTTCCCGAGTCCCCGCTGGCCCAGGAGGCCGCCGTCGTGCTCGGCACCACCGCACGCGAGACGCAGTTCCGGTCGGGCGCGCTCTCGAGCCGCATCGCACAGCTCGCGGTCGTCGACTTCCTCTTCGTGCGCGTCGCCCAGCGCCGGTACGACCAGACGAACGCCAACCTCAAGGCGACCTACGACGCGGTCCAGCCCCACCGGCTGGACGGAGAGCGCAAGGCACGAGCATGACGACCGTCTCCGACGCCACCTCGCGCGCCCTCGAGATCCGGACCGACCTCCTCACCCGGGTCGCCCACGCCCACGACGCGTCGCACTACCTGCTGCGTCCGGAGGCGGTCGCGCTAGCGCAGGACGTGCCGACGTCGTCGCCGCCTTCGACGAGGCTCGTCGCCGCGGGCTCGCGATCACCTTCCGCTCGGGCGGGACAAGCCTGTCGGGCCAGGCGTCGGGCGGGGCCTGCTCGTGGACACCCGCACGCGCTTCACGCGCGTCGAGGTGCTCGACGACGGCGCACGCGTGCGCTGCCAGCCGGGCGCGACCCTGCGCTCGGTCAACGGGCGCCTGGTGCGGCACGGTCGACGACTCGGCCCCGACCCTGCGAGCGAGATCGCGTGCACGATCGGCGGGGTCGTCGCGAACAACTCCTCGGGCATGGCGTGCGGCACGGTCGACACCGCCTACCGCACGATCGAGTCGATGACGCTGGTCCTGCCGAGCGGAACCGTCCTCGACACGGGCGCCCCGGACGCCGACGACCGCCTGCGCGCGCTCGAACCCGCGCTGCACCGAGGCCTGGCCGGGCTGCGCGACCGGGTCCGGGCCAGCGAGACCATGCGCGCGACCATCGCGCACCAGTACTCGATGAAGAACACCATGGGCTACGGCGTCAACGCGTTCGTCGACCACGAGTCGCCCGTGAAGATCCTCGAGCACCTGGTCGTCGGGTCTGAGGGGACGCTGGCCTTCGTGGCCGACGTGACGTTCCGGACCGTCCCGCTGCTCGCCGCCGCCTCGACCACGCTCCTCGTCTTCGACGCGCTCGAGGGCGCGACGGACGCCCTGGCGACCATCACCGGCTCGGGCGCGCGGGCCATCGAGCTGCTCGACGCCGCCTCGCTGCGCGTCGCGGCGGCCGACCCGCTCGCCGACGCCTCCATGCGGGCCTTGGCGGCCGCGACGACCCAGACGGCCCTTCTCGTCGAGTACCAGGCCACGAGCGCGGACGGGCTCGACCCTCTCGAGAAGGCCGCGCGCGCAGTGATCGGCTCGCTCGACCTGGCGACCCCGCCGAGCTGACGCGCGACCCGCGGCCCGCGGTCGGCTCTGGCGTGTCCGCAAGGGCCTCTACACCGCCGTCGCGGGCGCCCGCGCGCCCGGCAGCACGGCCCTCCTGGAAGACCTCGTCGTCCCGGTCCCCGACCTCACCGCGACGGTCCGCGACCTGGGTGGGCTCTTCGCCGAGCATGGCTACGACGACGCCGTGACGTTCGGGCACGCCAAGGACGGCAACCTGCACTTCATGATCACGCCTCGCCTGTCCGACGACGGCGAGCTCGACCGCTTCGCGGCCTTCACCGAGGACATGGTGGGCCTAGTGCTCGGTCGTGGCGGCTCGCTCAAGGCCGAGCACGGCACGGGCCGCATCATGGCGCCGTTCGTCCGGCGCCAGTTCGGCGACGACCTCTACGCCGTGATGCGCGAGGTCAAGGGCCTGTGCGACCCGACGGGGATCCTCAACCCGGAGTGCTGCTCACCGACGACGACGAGGCGCACCTGCAGCACCTCAAGCTCGTGCCTCCCGTCGGGACGGCGGCGGCGGGCGAGCTCGCGGACGTCGTGGACCGGTGCGTCGAGTGCGGGTACTGCGAACCGGCCTGCCCGTCACGGACCGTCACGACGACCCCGCGCCAGCGCATCGCGCTCCTGCGCGAGATGGTCACAGCCGCACCGGGTGAGCTCCGCGAGCTCGAGCGCGCGTACGAGTACTCCGCGGTCGACACGTGCGCGGTCGACTCGCTGTGCGTCACCGCGTGCCCCGTCGGCATCGACACGGGCAAGGTCATGAAGGTCCGGCGCGCAGCCCGGCACGGGGCCGTGGTGCAGCGTGCCGGGCGCGTGGCAGCCGACCATTGGGCCGGGCGGTCACGGGCCTGCGCGGGGCGCTCGGCGTGGTCGACCTGGTGCCCGCTCCCTGGTCACGGCCGCGTCGAAGGTGGGACGCGCGGTGCTGGGCGACGACGTCGTACCGCTCGTCGGCCCGGACCTCCCGGACCGGGGCCGCGCAGGGTCTCCCCGGCGACCACCTGGCGCGCGGTGCCGGTGCCGGTGCCGGTGCCGGTGCCGGTGCCGGTGCCGGTGCCGGTGCGAGCGTCGTCTTCTTCCAGTCCTGCATGGGGTCGCTCTTCGCACCCGCGGACGCGTCACCCAGCCCGGGGCGTCGGACCGGCGTTCCTCGCGCTGTGCGAGCGGGCCGGGATCGCGGTCGCGATCCCCGACGGGATCGCGGGTCTGTGCTGCGGCACGCCCTGGGTCTCAAGGGCCTCACGGACGGGGCGTCCGCGATGGCTGCCAGGACCTTCGACGCGCTGTGGTCGGCCACGGACCAGGGCCGGCTGCCCGTCGTCTCGGACGCGTCGAGCTGTACGCACGGACTCGAGGGGATCGGTTCGCACCTCACCGGCGACGCCCGCGAGAGGTTCGAGCGCCTGCGCGTCCTGGACGCCGTGACGTTCGTGCGCCGCGAGGTCCTGCCCGCGCTCGAGTCGCACGGCGCCGACCCGCGCAGCGCCGGCACCACGCTGGGCTCGCTCGTCCTGCACCCCACCTGCTCGTCCGTGCACCTGGGCGTCGTCGCCGACCTCGAGGCGGTCGCGCGCGCGGTGGCCGACGACGTCGTGCTCCCCTCGACGCCGGGTGCTGCGGGTTCGCCGGGGACCGCGGGATGCTCCACCCGGAGCTCACCGCCGCCGCGACGCGGGCCGAGGCCGCTGAGATCGCAGCCCGCGCCCGTGAGCTGGTGCCGCCGACGCCTACGCGTCGAGCAACCGCACGTGCGAGATGGGTCTGAGCCGCGCGACGGGCCAGGACTACGTGCACGTCGTGGAGCTGCTCGAGGCCGCCACCCGCCCCTGACCTTGGTGTCAGAACGAGCGTGACCTCGAGGTCACGCTCGTTCTGACACCGCGAATGGGTCAGCGCGGCAGGACGCCCGCATGGATCAGCCCGTAGATCGCCGCGTCGGTCAACGCCTCCCACGAGGCCTCGAGCATGTTCGGCCCCACGCCCACGGTCGACCACGAGGTCTGCCCGTCGGTCGTCTCGATCAGGACACGCGTCACCGCATCGGTGCCGCTCATGGTGTCGAGGATGCGGACCTTGAAGTCGATGAGCTCGAAGATCTCGATCTCCGGGTAGACGCGCGTGAGCGCCGAGCGCAGCGCATGGTCGAGCGCGTTCACCGGCCCGTTGCCCTCCCCGTGCTCACGATGCGCTCGCCGCCGGCGTGCAGCTTCACGGTGGCCTCGGCCGTCGCCTCGGTGCCGCGGTGGCCCGAGCGCTCGACGATGGTCCGCCAGCTCTCGACCGAGAAGTAGTGGGGCGACTCGCCGTCGAGCTCCGAGCGCAGGAGCAGCTCGAACGAGGCGTCGGCCGCGTCGTACGTGTACCCGTTCGCCTCGGCCTCCTTGACCCGGTGCGTCACGCGCGAGAGCACGTCGCCCTGGTCCGACAGGTCGAAGCCCATCTCGCGGCCCTTGAGCTCGATCGAGGCACGACCCGCCATGTCGGAGATGAGCATGCGCATGTCGTTGCCGACCAGGGTGGGCTCGATGTGCTGGTAGAGGTCCGGGTCCACCTTGATCGCCGAGGCGTGCAGGCGGCCTTGTGGGCGAACGCGCTCGCCCCGACGTACGGCTGCCGCGCGTACGGGGAGATGTTGGTGATCTCGCTGATCGCGTGCGCGATGCGGGTGGTCTCCTGCAGCCCGCCGTCGACGAGCAGCTTGCGACCGTGCTTGAGCTCGAGGTTCGCGACGACCGTGATGAGGTCCGCGTTCCCCGTGCGCTCGCCGTAGCCGTTGACCGTGCCCTGGACGTGCGCGGCTCCAGCGGCCACGGCCGCGAGGGAGTTGGCGACAGCGCAGCCCGAGTCGTTGTGCGCGTGCATCCCGAGAAGAGGGTCGCCCTGCTGGGCGGAGAGCCCGTCCGGGATCCCGACGACGTCGCGCAGCTCCGTGACGATCTCGCCGACCCACTCGGGCAGCATCCCGCCGTTGGTGTCGCAGAGCGCGACCACCTCTGCCCCGCGGCAAAAGCGGCCTCGACCGCGGCACGCGAGTACGCGGGTCGAACCGGTAGCCGTCGAAGAAGTGCTCGGCGTCCAGAACCACACGGCGGCCCTCGGCCACGAGGAACGCGACCGTGTCGGTGATCATGGCGAGGTTCTCCGCGCCCGTGGTCCGCAGGGCGCGCTCGGCGTGCCGGATGTCGGACTTGGCGACGAGCGTGACGACGGGAGCCTGAGAGGCCACGAGGGCGAGGACCTGCCGGTCGTCAGCCGCCCGCACCCCGGCCTTGCGGGTCGCGCCGAACGCGGCGAGCACCGCGTTCTTGAGCGTGAGCTCCTTGGCGGCACGCGAGAAGAAGTCGGTGTCCTGGGGATGGCCCCGGGCCAGCCACCCTCGATGAACCCGACGCCCAGCTCGTCCAGCAGCGGGCGATCGCCAGCTTGTCGGCGACGGAGAGGTTCATGCCCTCCTGCTGCGCGCCGTCGCGCAGGGTCGTGTCGTAGACGTGGAACGTCGAGGGTGCGCTCGCTGTGGCAGGAGCTACGGGGTTCACCTGGGAAGTCATCGTGCCGCTCTCTGGGGAGAAACTCGGGGTCCAGCGGTGCCGCCTGGGCGAGACCACTCTAGGCGGATCGGGGCGGGAGGCTTCCGCGCGCCGCCGGGGCTTCCTCGGTCCCACGCGCCGGGCGGTCGCTCTCGTGAAGCTCGTGCCCGGCGCTTAGTCTGCCCGACGGGGGTGGTGTCAGGCAACAAAAACCCCGAGGGTGCGGGAGGTTTGCGCGTCCGGTGTGGTGTCCGGACGCGCTACTCGATAATGAGGTGGGAGACGAGGTGTGTCACAGGACACATGCTGCCACAGCACCCGCGAGGATGGAACGGTGTCCACGGACTGAGCACCTACCTGTGGAGAGACCCGGAACGACGAGGAGACGCATCATGAGCGACCCGAACTTCCCACCCGCGGCAACGTCCCGCCGCCCGGCTCCCCGGCATTCCCCACGGAGTGCCACCCGCGATCCCGCCGGTGGTACCGCCCGACCCGCGCGCCGACTTCCCCGTCCCCGCGAGCCGATCAACCCTGCCGACCCTCGCCTCGCGGTCGAGGTGGGCAGGTTCTGGGCGGCGCCGCAGCCACCGCGCTCGTCGCCGCACTCATCGGACTCGTCGCGGTCATCATCCTTGAACGGATCTTCTCGCTCACGCTCGTCCCGCCGCCGGACATCTTCTCGACCGGCTCGCACCAGAGCGCGTTCGCGATCGACGGCGCGATCCTCGCCCTTCTCGCCGCAGGCCTGCTCCACCTGCTGATCCTCACGACACCACGCCCGCGGGCGTTCTTCGGCTGGATCATGGCGCTCGTCATCGTCGTGATCGCTGCGCTGCCGTTCGCGTGGACCCCGACAAGACCTCCGCGGCACTGTCCGGGCTCGTGAACCTGCTGATCGGGGTAGCGGTCTGGTCGCTGCTCGCCGGCGTGGCGGGCCGCACGATCGTGCGCCGCCGGTCTGACGCCCTGAGACGCTGAGTGCGGAGTCGTTGTCACCGATCGGCTCGATCGGTCACGACGACCCCGCACTCGGCGGGAAGTTCGGGAGGCTCAGGCCAGGCGCGTCATCCAGCCGTGACGGTCCGCCGCTCGGCCGTTCTGGATGTCGGTGAGCTCGCCGCGGATCGCGAGGGTCAGCTCTCCAGCACCGCCGTCGGCGATGGCGTGGTCGAAGTTGGAACCGCCCAGGCGGCCGATCGGCGTGACGACCGCAGCCGTGCCGCACGCGAACACCTCGGTCACGGCCCCGACCGGATGTCGGTGAGCAGCTCGTCGAGCGGGATGCGCCGCTCGGTGACCTCGTGCCCGCGGTCGGTGAGCAGCTGGATGATCGACGAGCGCGTCACGCCCTCGAGGATCGACCCCGTGAGCTCGGGCGTCTCGACCGACCCGTCGGCCTTGACGACGAACACGTTCATACCGCCGAGCTCCTCGAGGAAGGTGTTCGTCGAGGAGTCGAGGAAGCAGACCTGCTCGAAGCCCTTCTCCTGCGCCAGGGTCTGAGGCAGGAGGCTCGAGGCGTAGTTGCCGCCGCACTTGGCGTCGCCCGTCCCACCGGCACCGGCACGGCTGTACTCGCGGTCCACCCAGATCGAGACCGGCTTCACGCCACCCGAGAAGTACGGGCCGACGGGAGAGGCGATCACGAGGTACTCGGCCTCGAGCGAGGCCCGCACACCGAGGAACGACTCCGAGGCGTACATGAACGGTCGCAGGTAGAGGCTGGCCTCCTGGCCGCTCGGGACCCACTCGATGTCCGTGCGCACCAGCGCAGTGATCGAGCCGATGAAGTCGTCGACCGAGAGCGCCGGCAGCGCGAGGCGGTGAGCGGAACGAGCAAAGCGGGCCGCGTTCGACTCCGGCCGGAAGGTCCACACGGACCCGTCCTGGTGCCGGTACGCCTTGAGGCCCTCGAAGATCTCCTGCGCGTAGTGCAGGACCGCGGTGGCGGGGTCCAGCTGGAGGGGCCGTACTTCTCGATGCGGCGGTCCAGCCAGCCATCGGTCGCGTTCCAGCTGATCCGGGCCATGTGGTCCGAGAACACGGTGCCGAACTTCGGTGCGGCGATCGCCGCGGCCCTCGCCTCGGGGAGGTGGGGGTGTCCGAGGTGCGGATGTCGAAGAGCGCGACGAGGTCCTCGGCCGAGGAAGCGGGCTGCGCTGTGAGGGGTGGTCATGTCATGGGCCTTTCACCTGGCGACCCGGATGGGTTCCCCGCCTAGTTTTCCATGACCGAGCGCCTCGTGGCGCCCGCACGGTCGGCGAGTACTCCCGGGTCTTCGACGAGAGCGTGGGAGCGGTGAAGACGGCAGAGGTGCGCCGCCGTCCGGGCCCGAGCGGGGCCCTGGACGGCGGCGGGACGGCGGGTCGGAGACCGATCAGCCGGCGACGCGGGCAGCGAGCTCGCGCCCACCTCGGCCGTCGAACGTACTCGGGTCCCTCGCTCGGCGAGGTCCGCGGCGACCGCGGCCTCGACACGCTGCGACTGCTCGGCGAGACCGAGGTGGTCGAGCAGCATCGCCACGGACAGGATCGTGGCGGTCGGGTCCGCCTTGCCCTGACCCGCGATGTCGGGGCCGAGCCGTGCACCGGCTCGAACATGGAGGGCGCCGTGCGGTCCGGGTTGATGTTGGCCGAGGCCGCGAGGCCGATGCCGCCGGTGATCGCGGCGGCCTGGTCCGTCAGGATGTCGCCGAACAGGTTGTCGGTGACGATGACGTCGAATCGCGACGGGTTCGTCGTGAGGAAGATCGTGGCTGCGTCCACGTGCAGGTAGTCGGTGGTGACGTCGGGGAACTCGGCGTTGACGGCCTCGACCGTGCGACGCCACAGGTGGCGGCGTGGACCAGGACGTTGTGCTTGTGCACGAGCGTCAGGTGCTTGCGGGGCGGGCCTGCGCACGGGCGAAGGCGTCACGCACGACGCGCTCGACGCCGAAGGCCGTGTTCACGGACACCTCGGTCGCGATCTCGTGCGGCGTGCCGACGCGCAGCGCACCGCCGTTGCCGACATACGGCCCCTCGGTGCCCTCGCGGACGACGACGAAGTCGATCTCACCCGGGTCCGCCAAAGGGGACCTCACGCCGGGGTACAGCTTGCCCGGGCGGAGGTTGACGTAGTGGTCCAGCGCAAAGCGCAGCTGAGCAGCAGCCCGCGCTCGAGGACGCCCGACGGGACGGAGGGGTCACCGATGGCACCGAGGAGGATGGCGTCGTGGGTGCGGATCGCGGCAAGGTCCTCGTCCGTGAGGGTCTCGCCGGTCGCGTGCCAGCGGCGTGCACCCAGGTCGAAGGGGTCGTGGAGACCTTGACGTCTGAGCCCGCGAGGGCCGCCTCGAGGACCGCGAGCCCTTGCTCGACGACCTCGATACCGATGCCGTCTCCGGCCACCACTGCCAAGTCGATGTTGCGCGTCATGCCGTGCACGGTACGCCCGGCGCCAACCCTCGGGACGACCATCTCACTCCTCGAACGCACGGCGCACGGCGATCCGCGGCATCTCGCGGGTCTGGAGCATGGGTGCGCCTGGGCACGCTCTCAGCCGATCGGCGCCTTCGTGGTGCAGTCGATCTTGGTGTATGGGCGCCCCTTGTCGTCGATCGACGTCCCTCCGGAGCCGTAGGCGCGACATCCCGTGTAGTTGTCGGACGCGCCCGACGGACCCGAACCGGTCGACCCGCTCCCGGCGCCCGACGAACCGCTCGTCCCCGTGGACGAACCGGCGGTCGCCTGCTTGTCCGCAGCCGCACGTTCCGAGGCCTTCGCGACCGCGGCCCGCTCGGAGGCAGCACGCTCCTCGGCGACCCGTGCCACCTCGGCCTCGCCCGCGACACGCTGCTCCTCGGCGACCCGTGCCGCCTCGGCCTCGGCCGCGAGACGTTCCTCCTCGGCGACGCGCGCTGCCGTGGTAGCAGCAGTCGACCTCGCGACCTGGGCGCTGCTGGCGGCGTGGCGGACCAGGAGCTGTTGCCGCCCGCCGCCGTCGAGCATCGAGAAGGACAGCGGGTCCACGTCGCCGACCAGCGCGCGGTCGACGAGCCCGCCGCCACGGCGAGCGCCGCGAGCGTCGCGCCGTAGCCGTTGATCTCGTCGAGGGTCGCGCCCGCACCGGGAGCCGCAGCCGTGGCAGCGGCCACCTGGGTCTCGTAGGCGTCGACCTGTGCCGGGAGCGTGCAGGCGAGCTTCGACGAGTAGAGCCCGGCCCCGGCCGCCTCTGCCTCGGCGCGCGCCTCCTCCACCTGGGCGTAGAAGCGGTCGTTGGGCTCGATGACGATCGCGTCGGCGAGCCCGGCACGAGCCATCTCCGCGTTCACGAACGTCTCGCCCGTGAACACGCCGGCCAGATCCCTGCCGTAGCGATCGGTGCGCTCCTCGTCGTAGACCAGGCCGACCGTGGTGCCGACCGGGAGCAGCTTCGCAAGGTGCTCGGCGGCCTCGGGGCCGAGACACTCGACCGCCGTGTCGGGATCGACGGACTCCGGGTGTCGATGTTGAGGAGTCGCACACGCCTCTCGTCCCCGTCGACCACGACGTCGACGGTGTCACCGTCGACGACGCGCTGGACGGTGGCCTCGGTGGGCTGATCCGTCGGCGGCATCCTGTCATGGCGGCGACGAGGGTCACGGCGGCGAGAACGAGGCCGAGGCCGCGGCGGGAACGAGCTTCACGAGACTTCCGTTCATGGGCGCGAGGACCGTCAAGAATGGGGAGCCTCGAGCCTAGGTCGTGGCGGGTTCAGCCCCGACCAACGGCTACGGTTTTCACCCTGGCCCGAGGCGAGGGTCACAGGTCCGAACACCCGAACTTGCGTAAAACGCCTGAGTAAGCAACTCTTAGGAAACTTTCCTAAGACGCTGCCAGAGAGGCCATGACGACGTGTCCCGCACGCACATCCCGGGACCCGGGGCTGCTCCGCACGATCAACGACCGTGCGGCACTCGAGCTCCTGCTCGACACCGGCCCCATGACCCGGTCCCAGATCGGGGACCTCACGGGTGTCTCTCGCCCTACATCGTCGCAGATCGTCGCCCGACTCGAGTCCGCAGGACTGATCGAGGCCACCGGGGCGGTTCAAGGCGCACGCGGACCGCAGGCCGTCATGTACGCCGCTCGCACGGACGTGGTCGTCGGGCTGGCGCTCGACGTCCTCCCACGCGGCGTGCAGGCGAGCGTCGTCGACGCCCGTGGCGTGGTCCTCGGCAGCGCCGAGATCCCCACCTCGGACGACCGCACCGCCGTCGGCGACGTCCGTGCCGCACTGGACGCCGCCTGTGCGGACGCCGACGTCCCGGCAGAACGAGTCGGCGCGATCGTCGCCGGCGTCCAGGCCGCGGCAGACCCGACCACCGGCGACCTCTGGCTCGTCGGAGACCTGCCCGGCTGGCCGCTCGCGGCGGTCCGGTCGATCCTCGAGGACGAGCTCGGCGTCCCGGTCCGGATCGAGAACGACGTCAACCTCGCCACGATCGCCGAGCGCGAAGCCGCCGCTTCACCGAGGAGAGCTTCGCTGCTCTGGCTCGGCAGCGGCATCGGCCTCGGCACGCTGGTCGGCGGGAGGCTCCACCACGGCGCCACCGGCGCCGCCGGCAGCTCGGCTACCTTCCCGTCCCCGTGACCGTCCGCGACTACGACGACCACTCGATGAACCTCCAGGACCTCGTCGGCGGGCAACGCTTCGAGGAGCTCGCCCGGCGTCACGGCGTGCCTGGGGACGGCTACACGAACGTCCTCGCGGCCATGACGGCGGCTCCGGACAGCGCGGAGGTCGTGGCACTCGTCGAGGACTTCGGTCGTCGGGTCGCGGCCGTGGTCCAGCCCGTCGTCGCGGTCGTCGAGCCGCACCTCCTGGTGCTCGGTGGGCCACGTGCATCGCCGGTGGCCAGAGGCTGGCCGACGTGACGCGCAGCCACCTGATCGACACCGAGCAGGGCGTGGCCCCGATCGTGCCGACCATGGTTCCCGTCGCCCCCGTCCTGCGCGGCGCGGAGGCCGTCGTGGCGGCCGACGTCCGCGCCCTCCTGCTCGACCGGGTCTCGGCCTCCCCGCGGACCACGGCGCAACGATCCCTGCCCAGGCGGTCCGCGCCGGCTCGACCACTCCCGGCGCGCTCGCGCCCTCCCACTCGGGGTAGTTCCTCTCAGCTGCCCCGACGGGCGGTGGTCGCGGCCTGGGACGGCGACCACCGCCCACCTACCGGTGGGACGCCGCGCCGCGCTCTCAGCGCGTCCGCGGGTAGCGCAGCTCGAAGCGCTCGCAGACGACGGGCATGTCCTCGCGGAACTCATGCCCGACCATGACCCTGGCAAAGTACTCCCGATGCCCCGCTCGCCAGGCCTCGAGGGTCCGGTCCCCTCCCCTCGGCCGAGGCGAAGTCTGCGTCGACCTGGTCGAACGGCACGATCTCGACGGAGGTGGTGCGGATCAGGGCACGCGGGTGGCCTGCACCGTCGAGGATGATCGAGAGCTCCCCGACCTGCGGCAACGGAGTCTCCTCGTCGTACTCCCAGTGCGAGGAGGAGGTGGCGGTCTTCTGCCCCGAGAGCACGGCATCGAGCAGGCCGTCGGCGAGCTCGGGGTTGTCCCCGAAGGACCAGGCCGGGGGCGGCACGGTCGCGGAGATTCCGAAACCCGTCACCACGCCGACCTTGCCCTCGCCGGCCCGTACCCGCGCGGTCTCCCAGAACTCGAGGGTCTCCGCAGCACGCGGGTCGTCCACAGCCTCGTCCGGTCGTCCCCTTCGCCCGTGTCCCCTGGGCGGGCTCGTCCTTCTCGCTCGTGCCGTCTGCCCTGCGGTCGATGTCGTCGCTCATGCGTCCATGGTGGACCACCGTGCCCGACTCTGCCCGCCTTGTCGCGCTTTGACCACCTGGTGTCGCCGCGACGAGCGTCCACTCGCCTGGGCCGGTGGCCCGAGGAGCCGACGCGGTGGCACCAGCCCGCAGGCATGGCGCCACCGCGTCGAGGCTAGGCGACCGCGCGGAACGGACCCCAGGGGCTCGACCCCGGCGCCTGGTCGCGCGTCCACCACCGGGCGACCCACACCGACCCGTCGTGGACCACGACATCACCAGCCGTGAGCACACGCGACGGCGTCCACAGCGGCGTACCCTGCTCGTCGACCGCGACCTCCTCCCACGGCCCCAGGCCGAGGCCCGGGTCGTGCCGCGCGAGTACCACTGCGCACGGTAGAGCCCTCGCCGGCGACGACGACGTCGCCGCCCGGTACGTCGCGGTCGGGTCGTAGGTGGCCGCGTCGACCGGACCGATCCTCCCGGCACCCGCGGAGGCGCGGACGATCACGGGCACGGCCCACGTCGGGTCGACCCTGCCGTGCAGCGTCGGGGTCCAGCGGGCGGAGTCGTCGAGGCGGCCCGCCTCGTCCACCGAGGCGTTGTAGAGGGCCATGAGGTCGACCGCGCTCCCGTCGACGGTCGTGCCCGTCTCGAAGAGTCGCTCGCCCTTCCACTTCACGACGATCCGCGCCGGGTCCACGCCGTCGGCCAGCTCGAACGCGTTGTTCTCGGCGTAGATGCTCGAGTCGATGCCGGCGCCCCAGTAGTACTGGAACAGTCCCTCGCACGTCTGTTCGTACAGCTCGTTGTAGACGTGCACGTCGCCGAAGCGCACACGCGGCGCGCGCTGCCCGACGTCGGTCCACCGGTTGTGGTGGTACGTCACCCGGTGCTTGCCGGCGTCCTGCGTCCGACTGTCGGACGAGCCGATGATCGAGGTCTTGTCGTGGTCGAAGAACTCGTTGTAGGACACGGTCACGAGGTCGGAACCGTGGGTGATGTCGACCAGGCCGTCGTGGATCTCGAACGGCCGACCGAACACCTTCGGCAGCGACGAGGGCGGGTTGTCGCCGTCGTCGAACGTGCTGTGGTCGATCCACACGTTCTCCGACGTCCAGACCGAGACGTTGTCGTACGCGGAGTTCCAGTTCCCGACGCTGGAGTCCTCCGGGTCCCACGTCGGGAAGCAGTCGTGCGCGTCGGAGACCGTGAGGTTGCGCAGGATCACGTTGCGCGAGTCACGCACGCGCAGGCTCGCGCCGACGATGCGGGCGTCGTCGCTCAGGCCCACGATCGTGACGTTCGAGCCGACGTGCTGCAGCGTGACCTTCGCCTGCGCAGCGGCGGCTGCGACGCGCGCGTCCTCGAGCGGACCCTGCGGCGGGTTCATGCCCCACACGGCGGGTCGAAGGCTGCGACGTAGTCGTCCATCGAGAACGGCTCCCCGTGCCCGCGACCGGCACGGTCGCCGCGATCGCGTCGCAGCTCGTGCCCGCGAACGCATCGATCTCGCCGCCGACGTAGACGATGCGCGGCGTGGTGTCGCCGCGGGCGCTCGTCCCGCCCAGCGCGGCCTTCAGCTCTTCCCACGTCTCTGCGCGGTAGACGTTCTCCTCGCTCGCGGCCGCACCGCCGGTGGTGCCGCCGTTCGCGGCGCCCCACCCGTCGTCCACCGCGAGGGTCTGTCGACCAGGTCGCGCGCTCCGGGTCCCCGGCGGTGTCCCCGTGCGCTGCGGCGGTGAGACCGATACCGGTCACCGCCATCGTCGTCGCCAACGGAACAGCGATCCATCTGATGCGTGCCATCACCCAAACTCCTTTGTCCGGTGCAGGTCATTGCGAGAAACCGGTTTTCGCGACGCGGACGAGTCTCGCACAGACTGACGGGAAAGCGCTACCCGCCAGGGGATGCGTCACCCTCGGCGGGAGGGTGCGTCACCCTCGGCGCCGCGAGGCGACACGGGCACCCGAGGGGCTCCGCCGTCGGGCCGTGTGATCCGGACTCCCGACGACGCAGAAGGAGGATGACCCGTGCTGCGCGATCGTGGTCGGGTCTGGCGGGAGGCCGCCAGGCCGGATGGAAGATCGCGCAGCACGGGTCACCCTCCTCAGAAGGTTCGCCGAAGCGAGGCGAGGGTCAGCGACCGACCGAGCCCTCGGTGTAGTCGTCGTCGTCCGACTTCGCCCACGCGAACATCCCGCGCAGCTCGCGGCCCGTGGCCTCGATCGGGTGCGCCTCGCCCTTGGCGCGGAGCTCCTTGAACTCCGGGGCGCCCGCGTCCTGGTCGTCGATGAAGCGCTTCGCGAACGCACCGTTCTGGATGTCCGCGAGGACGGCCTTCATGTTCTCCTTGACGCTCGGGTCGATGACGCGGGGACCCGAGACGTAGTCGCCGTACTCGGCCGTGTCGGAGACCGACCAGCGCTGCTTGGCGATGCCGCCCTCCCACATGAGGTCGACGATGAGCTTGAGCTCGTGCAGGACCTCGAAGTAGGCGATCTCCGGCTGGTAGCCGGCCTCGCTGAGCGTCTCGAAGCCGTACTGGACGAGCTGCGAAACGCCACCGCACAGGACAGCCTGCTCACCGAACAGGTCGGTCTCGGTCTCCTCGGTGAACGTCGTCTTGATGACGCCGGCGCGCGTGCCGCCGATCGCCTTCGCGTACGACTTCGCGACGTCCCACGCCTGGCCCGACGCGTCCTGCTCGACGGCGATGATGTCGGGGATGCCGCGGCCCGCGACGAACTCACGACGCACCGTGTGGCCCGGTGCTTTGGGGCGACGAGGATGACATCGACGCCCTCGGGTGCCTCGATGTAGCCGAAGCGGATGTTGAAGCCGTGCGCGAACGCGAGCGTCTTCCCGTCGGCCAGGTTCGGCTTGATCTCGTCGTTGTAGATCGAGCGCTGGTACTGGTCCGGCGCGAGGATCATGATGAGGTCGGCCCACTTGGCGGCCTCGGCGACCGTCTTGACCTCGAAGCCCTCGTCGGTCGCCTTGGCGATCGACTTGGAGCCTTCCTTGAGTGCGATGACGACCTGGACGCCCGAGTCGCGAAGATTCTGCGCGTGCGCGTGACCCTGGCTGCCGTAGCCGACGACCGCGACCTTCTTCTGCTGGATGATCGAGAGGTCGGCGTCGTCGTCGTAGAAGAGCTCTGCCACGGTGTTACTCCTTGGGTTCTTGAGGTGATGACGAACACGATAGTTCGACGTCGGTGGGCAACGTGGGGTGTCCACCGGGGACTGGGTCAGGCGGACCGGTGCGCGCGGTCGAGCGCCCGGTCGGTGATGGAGCGGGCACCACGGCCGACGGCCACGGTGCCGGACTTGACGATCTCACGGACGCCGTACGGCTCGAGCGCGCCGAGGAGGGCGGTCAGCTTCTCCGGGTGCCGGTCGCCTCGATCGTGACGGCGTCGGGGACGACGTCGACGACCTTGGCGCGGAACAGCTCGACGACCTCGAGGACGCCCGTGCGGGTCGCGCTGTCGGCGCGGACCTTGACGAGCAGGAGCTCGCGCTGGACCGAGGACGTCTGGTCGAGCTCCACGATCTTGATCACGTTGACCAGCTTGTTGAGCTGCTTGGTGACCTGCTCGAGGGGTTCAGGTCGACGTCGACGACCACGGTGATGCGGGAGATCTCTTCGTGCTCCGTGGGGCCCACGGCGAGGGAGTGGATGTTGAACGCGCGGCGGGCGAAGAGGCCCGCGACGCGCGTGAGCACGCCGGGCTTGTTCTCGACCAGGACGGAGAGGGTGTGACGGGACATGGGGCGGCCTCTCAGTCTCGCGGTCCCACGCGGGCGAGATGCCGCGTGCGTACTGGATGTTGTCGTTGCTGACGCCCGAGGCGACCATGGGCCACACCATCGCGTCGCGCGAGACGTTGAAGTCGACGACCACGGGCGGTCGTCGATCTCCATGGCGCGCTTGATCGCGGCGTCGACCTCGCTCTTGGACTCGACCCGGATGCCCTCGCAGCCGTACGCGTCCGCGAGCTTCACGAAGTCCGGCACGCGCTGCGTCCCGCGGCCCGTGTGCAGGTCGGTGTTGGAGTACCGCGACTCGTAGAACAGGGTCTGCCACTGGCGGACCATGCCGAGCGAGGAGTTGTTGATCAGCGCGACCTTGATGGGGATCTCGTTGATCGTGCAGGTCGCGAGCTCCTGGTTGGTCATCTGGAAGCAGCCGTCGCCGTCGATCGCCCAGACCGTCTTGTCCGGCTGTCCGACCTTGGCGCCCATGGCGGCGGGGATGGAGTACCCCATGGTCCCGAGGCCGCCCGAGTTGAGCCAGGTCTTGGGGTGCTCGTAGCGGATGAACTGTGCGGCCCACATCTGGTGCTGGCCGACGCCCGCGACGTAGATCGAGTCGGGGCCGGAGATCTCGCCGATGCGGGAGATGACGTGCTGCGGGGCGAGGTGGCCGTCCTCGGGCTCGGAGTAGCCCAGCGGGTAGGTCTCGCGCCAGTCGTCGATCTGGTGCCACCAGGCGCCCAGGTCCGGCTTGCCCTTGACGGCGTGCTCACGCTCGAGCTCGGGCACGAGGTCCGTGAGCACCTCGCGCAGGTCGCCCACGATCGGGACGTCGACCTCGCGGTTCTTGCCGATCTCGGCGGGGTCGATGTCCGCGTGGACGATCGTCGCGTGCGGGCGAAGCTCGAGAGCACGCCGGTCACGCGGTCGTCGAAGCGCGCGCCCAGGGCCACGATGAGGTCGGCCTTCTGGAGCGCCGCGACCGCGGGCACGGTGCCGTGCATGCCGGGCATGCCGAGGTTCTGCGGGTGCGAGTCGGGCAGTGCGCCGCGGGCCATGAGCGTGGTCACGACGGGCGCCCCGGACAGGTCCGTGAGCCTGCGCAGCTCGGCCGAGGCGTTGGCGCGGATCGCGCCGCCGCCCACGTACAGCACAGGACGCCTGGCCGTCGCGAGCAGGCGCGCGGCCTCCTTGATCTGCTTGGAGTGCGGCTTGGTCACTGGGTGGTACCCGGCAGCTGCATGGCCTGGGGCCAGGAGAACGTGGTGCGCGACTGCATGGCCGACTTCGCGATGTCCACGAGGACCGGCCCGGGTCGCCCGGTCTGGGCGATGTGGAAGGCCTCGGCGATGACGCGCGGGATCTCGTCGGGATCGGTCACGAGGAAGTTGTGCTTGGTGATCGGCAGCGTGATACCGACGATGTCCGCCTCCTGGAAGGCGTCGGTCCCGATCAAGGACGCGCCGACCTGGCCCGTGATCGCCACGAGGGGATCGAGTCCATGTTCGCGTCCGCGATGGGCGTCACGAGGTTCGTCGCGCCGGGGCCCGAGGTCGCCATGGTCACGCCGACCCGGCCCGTCGCGTGGGCGTAGCCCGAGGCCGCGTGTCCGCCGCCCTGCTCGTGGCGCACGAGGATGTGGCGGAGCCTCTTGGAGTCCATGAGGGGTCGTACGTGGGGAGGATCGCCCCACCGGGGATACCGAAGACGACCTCGACGCCGGCCTCCTCGAGCGAGCGGACGATCGACTGCGCGCCCGTCACCTCCTCGGGCCCGATCACGGGACCTACGGCGCGCTCACCCGGCGCCGCGGTGCGTGCTCGGCTCCGGGCGTGCCGCGACGATCGCGGGGACGGGGCTGGCTTAGGCGCCGCGGCCTCGCCTGTCGGCGCGGAGGCGCTCGACGTCGGCGGTGCCGGGTGGGGACCCTGGACCATCGGTATCTCCTGTTTCTCGGTGGCGACTGGCTGCCACCGGCTGGATCAAGCTCACCGTGGTGGTGCTGGTACTGCTGGTGCTCTCCGTGCTGTCCTGCCGCGGGGTGGTGCGACGGGGTGACCGCCTCCGGAGCGGGTGGGCCCGGAGGGAGGAGTCGTGACAGTCGGGGTCGTGACATGAAAACCCCTCGTACCCGGTGAGGGCTCTTCGAGGGTGAGCGCGCTGACGAGACCTGGTTGCTTGGCCTCAGCCTGCGCGCTCAGGAAGTACTACGAGAAGTATCATCTGCACGCTGTGCACACTACGCCCTTGCCCCGGCGATGTCATCCGTCGAGCCGGACGTCTCAGGAATGGGACGTCCGGCCCGACGGCGGCGGTTCGGCCGGGTGCGCGGGCACCCGGGCGGCGCTCACCCGTCCTCGGACGCTGCCCGACGCGAGACGTCGCCACCGTCGGGGGTGCCGGCGATCCTCGTCGCGCGCACCAGCACCGTGCGCTCGGGGAGCTGGAGGGGCCCGCAGCCCTACGCGGGACAGCACGCGGCCCGGCAGACGGACCCCGTCGGCCCACCACCCGAGCGGCGACTGGCCCATGCCCTCGATGCGGTCCCCGGAGGAGGGCGCGGACGTCGTAGACCGAGTCCGGTTCCAGACCGGGGAGCGTCACGAGGCCCGTGGGTAGCGCACGCTCGTCGTGAGCTGTGTGACCGCGAAGACGGCGTCGCCCCCGTCGTGGCTCACGACACCCCGGACGCGCACCGCGGGTCCGGGTGGTCTGCGTGGACCGATCGGCCCGCGTGCAGCAGTCCCCGCAGCCCGCGGTGCGCACCGACCCAGGCAGCGAGGCGCTCGCGCTCGGCCTCCGACGCGGTCGTGAGGTCCCACTCGATGCCCAGGTGCCCGAAGAACGCCGCCGCCGCACGGAAGTCGAGCGACGTGGCCCGCCCGGTCGAGTGCGCGACCGGGCTCCCGACGTGGGAACCGACCATCTCCGGTGGGACGAGCAGCCCCGTCCAGCGGTCGATCGGCTCCCGCTCAACCGGGTCGATGCAGTCGCTCGCCCAGATGCGGTCGGTGCGCTCCAGGATCGCGAGGTCCACGCGCGCACCGCCCGAGGCGCACGACTCGATCTCGACGCCCGGGTGGCGCTCACGGAGCGTGTCGAGGAGTCGGTAGAGCGCGAGCGTCTGGTCGCGGACCGCTGCCGGAGCGTGCGGGCCGTGCCCCGCGTCGAGGAGGTCGCGGTTGTGGTCCCACTTGAGGTAGGAGATGTCGTACTCGCTCAGCAGCGCGTCGAGCCGCTCGAGCACGTAGGCGAACGCCCCTGCTGGCCGAGGTCGAGGACCTGCTGCTGGCGAGCCTCCGGAGGCAGCCGGTCGCCCGTGCGCAGCACCCACTCGGGGTGAGCCCGCGCGAGGTCCGAGTCGGGGTTGACCATCTCGGGCTCGACCCACAGCCCGAACTCCAGGCCCAGGCCGCGGACGTGGTCGACGATCGGCCCCAGGCCGTCGGGCCACACCTCGTCGTCGACGAACCAGTCGCCGAGCCCGGCAGTGTCGTCCCGGCGGTGCCGGAACCATCCGTCGTCGAGCACGAAGCGCTCGACGCCGACTCCGCCGCGGCGTCCGCGAGCGCCCGCAACCGGTCGAGGTCGTGGTCGAAGTACACGGCCTCCCACGTGTTGAGGGTGACGGGCGCGGGCGGGCCGGTGGTGCGGGCGCGCCCGGAGGTGCTCGTGGAAGCGGCCGGACAGCTCGTCGAGGCCGTCGCCGTGCGAGCCGTAGACCCACGGCGACTCGTAGTCCTCGCCCGCGGCGAGGCGCACCTCGCCGGGAAGGAGGAGCTCGCCGCCCGCCAGGAAGGAGACGTTGGTGATGGTGCGCTCGGCCAGGACGCGATGGTTGCCGCTCCAGGCCACGTGCAGCCCCCAGACCGGTCCGCGCTCGAAGCCGAAGCCCTCTTCTCCGGCGAGGAGCAGGAGCGTGGCGTCGGCCCGGACGCCCGCGGCGCGACTCGCGCAGGTGCGTGCCCACGTTCCATGGCTGCCGCTGCGGGGACCGCTCGCGCAGGTGCCGCCCGGTCGTGTCGAGGAGCTCGGTCGCGGACTCGGGGACGGGCAGGCCCAGGAGCACGCCGTCGACGACGTAGTGCCCGGCCCCGGCGTTGGTGATCGTCACACGGTGGCGCACCAGTCCGGCGGGCAGCAGCTCGAGCTCGTGGCGGGCGTCGATCCGCGCGTCGGGGTCGGTGGCCCGGGTCGTCAGGCGGTGGCCGCCGCCCGCGAGAGCGCGCAGCTCGACGCCCACCGGTCGCAGAGCGGGCGAGAAGTCTGCGCCGTCCCGGTGCCCGTCGATCGCGGGGTGCCGAGCCAGCCGGTCGACTGGGCGGGCAGGACGGTGAACGGCGGGTGCCTGTCCGTGCTGCCGGTGATCCGCTGCGGAGCCTGGGCGTCGACCAGGGTCTCGAGCGCGGCCGGGCCCAGGTCGCCGAGGTCGTCGCCCCAGTAGGCGATGCGGGGCAGGACGGGGCTCGCGGCGGGGTCGGCGGGTGGGCCGCGGGTCCCGGGCCGGTACCGACGAGACTGCCTCGCAGGTCCACGACGAGGCTCGTGCCGCCCGCCCGCAGGTGGGCGACCGCGGGGAGCGCGAGGCCTGCGTGCTCCTCCGTCCCCGTGAGCGGCGCTGCTGGTGTGCTGGTCGGCTCGCTCACGGCGGTGGACCCTTCGTCTCGTGTCCGGGCCGGGGCCCAGGTGTGTCCAGGGCCCTGACCCTGCGTCGGTTCATTCCACGCCAACAGTAACTAGGTGTCAAGGTGCGGCAGAATGGCCCGTTCCGCGGCGTTTCACGCGAGATGGTCGTAGGGTTCGTTCCAGAACATCACGATGCCTGAGCGCACGCGCCGTGCTCGACACGTGTCACCGTGCGCCTCTCCACGGCGTACGTCCACCGCGACGGAGGAAGACGTGCCTGTTCCCCCATGCCCCGGCCCGCCCCTCGTGGGTTCCCGAGGGAGGCTCGGCGCAGCAGGTCGCGGTCGAGGTGCTCCGGCACGGTCCCCTGTCACGGGCGGAGCTGGCACGGCGGACGGGCCTCTCCCAGGGAAGCCTCACGCGCCTGACCAAGCCGCTCCTCGCGGGCGGGATCCTCGTCGAGGCCGACGACCCACCACGCTCCGACCAGGTCGTGGGCCGCCCCGCCCGCCCCTCGACGTCGACACGAGGCACGCCCTCGTCGCGGGCGTGAACCTCACGGGCACCTCGGCGCACGCCGTCGTGACGGACCTGCGCGGCACGGTCCTCTCGTCCGCCGAGACGCCCCTCTCGGACCGCAGCCCGGACGCGGTCGTCCGGGCCGTCGTCGGGCTCGTGGACGACCTCGAGGACGCCGGGGACCCGCTGACCGTGATCGGGATCAGCCTCGGTGGCCACTCGGTCGACCGCGCCACGGTGCGCAACGCCCCGTTCCTGGACTGGCAGGACGTGCCCCTCGGCGCCCTGGTCGCCGCGGCGAGCGGCCGGTTCACGATCGTCGGGAACGACGTCGCCGCCCTGACCGCCGCCGAGCACTGGTTCGGCGAGGCGCAGGGGCTCGAGAGCTTCGCCCTGCTGACGGTCGGCACGGGGTCGGCTACGGGCTCGTCGTGCACGACCGGCTCGTGGACCACCCGGACCTGGGCATCGGGCTGATCGGGCACTTCCCGCTCGACCCCAACGGCTCCCTGTGCCCCGTGGGCCACCGCGGCTGCGCCGTGGCGATGCTCACGACCCCGAGCCTGGTCGCCCAGGCCTCCGTGGCGCACGAGCGCCCCGTGGACCACGCCGAGCTGCTCGCGCTCGCCGCAGCGGGCGACCCCGCCTGCCGCCGTCTCGTCACGGACGGCGCGCGTGCGCTCGGTCGACTGGTCGCCGCCGTCGCCAACCTGACCATGCCCGCACGCGTGATCCTCGGCGGCGAGGGCATCGCACTGGCGGCCTCGCCCGCGACAGCCTCGACGCCGGCCTCCAGGCCGACCGGCATCCGCTCGCGAGCCCCGTCGACGTGGTCGTGAGCACCGGCGACCGCTCCCGCTGGGCCCGCGGCGCCGCGGTCCTCGCGATCCAGGACTACGTGGGGCGAGGGGCGCCTAGGGCCCGGGCGAGGGCGAGACGCTGCGGCGATCGGGGCAATGGCGTAGGACCTGGGGCCTCGCACCAGGCACCATGGACCTATGACCACCACGATCGAGCGCCTGAGCGCAGACCTCACCACCGCCATGAAGGCCCGCGACGACTTCGCCAAGAACACCCTCCGCCAGGTCATCGGCGCCGTCCGCACCGCCGAGAAGTCGGGCTCGACCGCGCACGAGCTCAGCGACGCCGAGGTCCAGACCGTCCTCGCTGCCGAGGTCAAGAAGCGCCGCGAGAGCGCGCAGATCTACACCGACGCCGACGCGACCGAGCGCGCGGAGAACGAGACCGCCGAGGCCGACTTCATCGAGAAGTACCTGCCGGCGAGCCTGACCCCGGAGCAGCTCGACGGGCTCGTCGCCGACGCGATCGCCTCGACCGGCGCGTCGTCCATGAAGGACATGGGCAGCGTCATGAAGGCGGCCACCGCCGCGGCGAGCGGCATCGGGCGCGTGGACGGCAAGGCCCTCTCCCAGGCCGTGCGTCAGGCTCTCGCCGGGCTCTGAGCGCAGGGCACGACGACGTCGCCACGACTCGGCACCCACCAGGACGTGGCCCGCGGCTCGACGCCCAGACCTCGCGCGGCACCGTCAGGCCGAGGGTCCGCTCGACCCCGAGATGGCTGATCGCCTACCGCGTGAACCGCAGCGGGGTCGGGCGACCGTGAGCCCCTGCGCGTCGTGTCCCGCAGCGCGCAG
Source organism: Oerskovia sp. M15 (assembly GCA_038070415.1). Taxonomy (GTDB): domain Bacteria; phylum Actinomycetota; class Actinomycetes; order Actinomycetales; family Cellulomonadaceae; genus Oerskovia. Next base: position 3,060,583 of record JAMYWF010000001.1, on the reverse strand, counting down.
CTCCGTGCTGATCCCGAGCTACCGGACGCTGGTCGTCACCCGGGCCTGACGGGTCGGGCTCCACGCGCCAGCCGACCTGATCGCAGGCTCGGGGACACCCACGCCCGAGGGCAGAGACTCAGTCGCGGGACTGCCACGTGCAGAGGCAGGCCTCGTTGCCCTCGACGTCCGCCAGGACCCAGAACGCCGGCGCACTCTCGTCCGAGACCAGGTGGCCGCCGCCGCGATCGCTGCGGTGACCCTCGACTCGGCCTGGTCGTGGGGCACGGTGACGTCCAGGTGGATGCGGTTGCGCTGAGGGCGCGGAGCATCCATCTGCTGGAACCACACGGGCGGCCCGTACCCAGCCGGATCGCCGAGCCCCAGGCCGTCGTCCTCCGCGGGTCCGTCGGCGTAACCCAGGACCGCGCGCCAGAACGGCCGGACCGCGGGCCGGTCCAGCGCGTCGACCGCCACCTCGACCTCCACCAGACCGGTCGTCTCCGCCGGGAGGTCCAGCTCGTCCGCCGCGATCGAGATGCGCCGGGCCAGCTCGACGTCGCGGGCGCTCAGCCCTCCGACGTCGTGCGAGGAGAGCCGGACCGTGACCGTCGCGTAGCGCAGGTCGACGTCGGGGTGGTGGTTCATACCCTCCGCGAGCTCACCGATCGCGTCGACGAGCTCCACGCCCGCGGTGAACGAGCCCGTCCGGAACCGGGTCTGCGCGGTGCCCAGCAGGACACGCCAGTCCCCACGCCGTCGCTGTCGTGGAACTGTCGGGCGGTGATCGCGTCGCTCATGGCTGCTGCTCCGGGGCGGTGTCGCGCGGACAGGGACCGTGCGGATCGCCCGTCCGGGCGGTCCTCGCCCACTATCTCGCGTCCGGGCCCGCCTCGCCAGCACTCCGGCCGCTGCCACACCTGGCACGGGCGCCGTACCTTCGGGCTACGCCGGGAACGAGGTCGAGGCCGATCCGGACCCCAGAACGACCTCGACCTTGTGCCCGGCCGCGCGGAACCGCCTACTCCAGGATCGCCCCGCGGGAGGCCGACTGCACGAGCTTCGCGTACCTGGCCAGGACCCCGCGCGTGAACGTCGGGGCGAGCGGCGCCCACCCTCCTTGCGGGCCTCGAGCTCGGCCGGGTCGACCAGCAGGTCGAGCGTCTTGCTCGCGACGTCGAGGCGGATCCTGTCGCCGTCGCGCACGAACGCGACGGGTCCGCCGTCGACCGCCTCCGGGGCCACGTGCCCCACGCACAGCCCGGTCGTCCCGCCCGAGAAGCGACCGTCCGTCAGGAGCAGCACGGTCTTGCCGAGCCCTGCCCCTTGATCGCCCCGGTGATCGCGAGCATCTGCGCATGCCGGGCCCACCCTGGGGCCCTCGTAGCGGATGACGACGACGTCCCCGTCGGTGATGGTCCCGTCCTCGAGGGCGTCGAGTGCCGCGCGCTCGCGCTCGAACACCGGGCGGTCCCTCGAACACGTCCGAGTCGAATCCGGCCGACTTCACCACGGCGCCCTCGGGTGCGAGCGAGCCGCCCAGGATCGTGATGCCACCCGTGTGGTGGATCGGGTTGTCGAGGAGCGCAGGATCTTGCCGTCGGGGTCGGGCGGGTTGATCTCGGCCAGGTTCTCGGCGACGGTCCTGCCCGTCACCGTGAGGGCGTCGCCGTGGATCAGCCCGGCGTCGAGGAGGGCCTTCATGACGACGGGGACGCCGCCGATGCGGTCGACGTCGTTCATGACGTAGCGCCCGAACGGCTTGAGATCCCCAGGTGCGGGACCCTCGCGGCGATGCGGTCGAAGTCCGCGAGGGTCAGCTCCACCTCGGCCTCGTGCGCGATGGCGAGCAGGTGCAGCACCGCGTTGGTCGAGCCGCCGAACGCCATGACGACGGCGATCGCGTTCTCGAACGCCTTCTTGGTCATGATGTCGCGCGCGGTGATCCCGCGGCGCAGCAGCTCGACGACGGCCTCTCCCGAGCGGTGGGCGAAGTTGTCGCGGCGCCGGTCCGCGGACGGCGGGCGGCCGAACCGGGCAGCGACATGCCCATGGCCTCGGCGACCGACGCCATGGTGTTCGCGGTGTACATCCCGCCGCAGGCTCCCTCGCCGGGACAGATCGCGCGCTCGATGCGGTCGAGGTCCTCCCTGCTCATGAGTCCTCGCGAGCAGGCGCCGACGGCCTCGAAGGCGTCGATGAGGGTGACGTCCTTCTCCGTGCCGTCCTCGAGCTTGACCCAGCCGGGCATGATCGAGCCCGCGTAGAGGAAGACGCTCGCGAGGTCGAGGCGTGCGGCGGCCATGAGCATGCCGGGCAGCGACTTGTCGCAGCCTGCGAGCAGCACCGACCCGTCGAGGCGCTCGGCCTGCATCACGATCTCGACCGAGTCCGCGATGACGTCGCGCGACACGAGCGAGAAGTGCATGCCCTCGTGGCCCATCGAGATGCCGTCGGACACGGAGATGGTGCCGAACTGCAGCGGGTAGCCGCCGCCTGCGTGCACGCCTTCCTTGGCGCCCTGCGCGAGCCGGTCGAGCGACAGGTTGCACGGGGTGATCTCGTTCCACGAGCTCGCGATGCCGATCTGGGGCTTGACCCAGTCGTCGTCGCCCATGCCCACGGCACGGAGCATGCCGCGCGAGGCCGTGGCCTCGATGCCGTCGGTGACGGTGCGGGAACGTGGCTTGATGTCGGGGCGGGACGGTCGAGGTTCGTCATGGACCGAGTCTAGGGATCTCCCGGAAGTGCAGGTGCGAACGCCCGCCGGGGCGCGGTGGTCCCGGCGGGCGTCCAGCGGTACCGGATCAGCGACGCTTGAGCAGCGAGACGTCGCGCACCGCGCCGCGGTCCGCGGAGGTCGCCATCGCGGCGTACGCCTGGAGCGCCGGGGAGACGTAGCGGTCGCGGTTCAGCGGCTGCCAGGGGTTCTCCGAGGCCTCCATCTTGGCGCGGCGCCCTGCGAGGACCTCGTCGGAGACGTTGACCCGGATGAGGCGGGTGTCGACGTCGATCTCGATCTCGTCGCCGTCCTCGATCAGGCCGATCACGCCGCCTGCCGCGGCCTCGGGCGAGACGTGCCCCACCGAGATGCCGCTCGAACCGCCGGAGAACCGGCCGTCGGTGATGAGCGCGCAGACCTTGCCCAGACCGCGGCCCTTGATGAAGGACGTCGGGTAGAGCATCTCCTGCATGCCCGGACCACCTGCGGGGCCCTCGTAGCGCACGACGACCACGTGGCCGGGCTGGACCTGCTTGGTGAGGATCTTCTCGACGGCCTCGTCCTGCGACTCGCAGACGAGCGCCGTGCCGACGAAGTGGAAGACGTCGGGGTCGACGCCCGCGGTCTTGAACACGGCACCGTCCTCGGCGAGGTTCCCTCGCAGCACGGCGAGCCCGCCCTCGACGGTGTACGCGTTCTCGAGGTCGCGGATGCAGCCGTTCGCCGCGTCGGTGTCCAGGCTGTCCCAGCGGTTCGACGTCGAGAACGCCTGGGTCGTGCGCACCCGCCGGGTGCGGCGTGGAACAGCTCGACCGCACGCTCGGTCGCCTTGCCACCGCGGATGTCCCAGTCGTCGAGCCACTCGCGCAGCCTCGGGGTGTGCACCGACGTCACGTCGTGGTCCAGGAGACCGGCGCGGTCGAGCTCGCCGAGCAGCGCGGGGATGCCGCCCGCGCGGTGCACGTCCTCCATGTGGAAGTTCGGGTGGTTCGGCGCGACCTTGGACAGGCACGGGACGTTGCGGCTGATCGCCTCGATGTCCGTCAGGTCGAAGTCGATCTCGCCCTCCTGCGCTGCGGCGAGGATGTGCAGGACCGTGTTGGTCGAGCCGCCCATCGCGACGTCGAGCGTCATGGCGTTGGCGAACGCGGCCTTGGTCGCGATGTTGCGCGGCGCGGCCGAGTCGTCCTCCTCGTCGTAGTACCGACGCGCGAGGTCGACGATGGTGCGACCGGCCTCGAGGAACAGGTCACGGCGCGCGGAGTGCGTCGCGAGGGTCGAGCCGTTGCCGGGCAGCGACAGGCCGAGCGCCTCGGTGAGGCAGTTCATCGAGTTCGCGGTGAACATGCCCGAGCACGAGCCGCACGTGGGGCACGCGGCTTCCTCGACCTCGGCCAGCGCGGCGTCGCTGACGTCGTCGTCCGCGGCGTAGTTGATCGCGTTGACGAGGTTGAGCCGGGTGGACGCGATGCCGTCGGCGACGACGACCTTGCCCGCCTCCATGGGACCGCCGGAGACGAAGATGACCGGGATGTTGAGGCGCAGCGCGGCGTTGAGCATGCCCGGCGTGATCTTGTCGCAGTTGGAGATGCACACGATGGCGTCCGCGCAGTGCGCGTTGACCATGTACTCGACCGAGTCCGCGATGAGGTCGCGGCTGGGCAGCGAGTAGAGCATGCCCGCATGACCCATCGCGATGCCGTCGTCGACCGCGATGGTGTTGAACTCCTTGGAGACGCCGCCGGCCTCGCGGATCGCCGAGGCGACGAGGTCACCCATGTCCTTGAGGTGCACGTGGCCCGGGACGAACTGCGTGTACGAGTTCGCGATCGCGATGATCGGCTTGCCGAAGTCCTCGGCGCCCATACCGGTGGCGCGCCAGAGCGCGCGGGCACCGGACATGTTGCGACCGTGGGTGGACGTCCGGGAGCGCAGGGGCGACTCATGGCGGTTCAGCTCCTTCACGTGGTGCTGCGGCCTGGGAGGTGACCGCCGGGACACACTACGCCCGACGCGCGCGCAGGAGGGCTGTCGTCCGGCTCGTGGTCGCGGCCGGTCGTGCCGCCGGGCCAGGGCCGGGCGACGGCCGCCGCCCTCTACCTACGTACCTACGTATTACGGGAAAACCCGTCATTCATCTCAAAAGGTTGCGGGATCGTCCCGTGGGTGGCAGGTTGGACACGGCCGCTGCTTAGGGTTGCCTCACCATACTTCCCTGAGCCGTTGTCGTCACCGTCCTCCGGCACGCGGGCGCGCCGTGCAGGACGACCCCATCGATCAGGGAGATCAGACCCATGAGCCAGGCCACCACCGCAGCGAGCACGACACGACCTTCCACCTCCGGCGGGCCGCCGGAGACCGTCGACGCGGTCACGTCCCAGCACGTCGTCACGAGCGCCGCCGCGCGCCGGGCGCTCGCCGTCCTGCGCATCGCGACAGCGGTCGTCTTCCTGTGGCCGGTCCTCGACAAGACGTTCGGCCTCGGCTTCGCGACCCCGCCGAGCGTGCGTGGATCAACGGCGGCTCCCCGACGCAGGGCTACCTGTCCTCGCTCTCCGGCCCCTTCGCCGAGACCTTCGGGGCCCTCGCCGCCCCGCGACCGACTGGCTCTTCATGCTCGGCATGGGCGCGACCGGGCTCGCGCTGCTGCTGGGCGTCGGGACGCGGGTCGCGGCGGTCTCGGGCGTGCTCCTCATGGCGCTGCTGTGGGCAACGACCTGGCCCGTGGCCCCGGCTCGACCAACCCGATCGTCGACGACCACGTGGTGGACGCGATCGTCGTGGTCGCCCTGGCACTGACCGGAGCGGCAGCACGTGGGGACTGGGCGGGATCGCGCAACGCGCGGGAGTCCCTGCCTGGGTGCGCTGACCCGCCCGCCCGACGGCGCCACGCGCCCGTGAGCGCGCCGGCGTCGAGTGCGCAGAGCCACCGCACGTCGGCGCCGAGCAGCTCCTCGAAGGACTCGTGCAGCGGGGGATCGCGTCGGAGCCGACGAGACGAGCCTCGACCCGGTAGGAACGCCGCTGGAGCTCCCACAGCTCCCTCGCCCGCCGGGGTCCGAGGACGCCTCGAACGGTTCGACCACCACGGAGGCGCTGCTAGCCGAGGACCTCGCCTAGTGGACCGCCGACGCGACCTCCTGCTCGTCCGCATGACGGATGTGTCGCGTGACCCAGGGCGCGAGCGCGAACAGGACCAGCGCGAAGACCATCGTGACGGCCCCACGACGCCGAAGTACGCGGTGTCCGACGCACCCGCCGTGACCTGCACGATCTGGGCCGTGATCGCCTGCCCCGCCGCCGGGGCGAGGAACCACAGCGCCATGGCCTGGCTGCGGAACGCCTTGGGCGCGAGCAGCGTGGTCGCGGCCAGTCCCACCGGGGACAGGCACAGCTCGCCGAGCGTCTGGATGACGTAGACCGAGACCAGGACCCACGCGGGCGCCTTCTCGTCCGCGAAGATCGCCGACGCCGCCGAGAGCCAGACGAACGAGAGGGCCGCGAGAGTCAGGCCCATCGCGAACTTCACGGCCGTCGGCGGGCGGTCGTTGGTCTTGACCCAGATCCAGGCGAAGACGGGCGCGAGCACCACGATCGTGAACGGGTTCACCGACTGGAAGAAGGCGGGCTCGATCGCGATGCCGAAGAACGAGAGCTCCGACCGGTTCTGCGCGAAGCTCGACAGCGTCGTGGCCGCCTGCTCGAAGATCATGAAGAAGAGCATCGCGGCCACGAAGAGCGGGATGTAGGCCGTGAGCCGCGACCGTTCGGGCGCCGTCACCTTGGGCGAGCGGAACATCACGAAGAAGTAGGCGATGGGCGCTGCGAACGCGACGTAGGACAGGGTGTCGATGAACGTCGAGATGCCGAACGCCCGGACACCGCCCAGGCGATGAGCGTCGCGACCGCGAGCCCCGCGAGGATGAAGAGTCCGATCCGGGCGAGCTTGGGGTACTCCTCGCGCGTGAGCGGGTTCGGCACCGAGTCGCCCGCACCGCCCAGGTACCTGCGCCCGGCGACGAAGAAGACGAGCGCGAAGGCCATACCGACCGCCGCGACCGCGAAGCCCGCGTGGTAGCCCCACTGCCGGTTCACGAACCCGACGATGATCGGCGAGAGGAGCGAACCGACGTTGATGCCCATGTAGAAGATCGAGAACGCCGAGTCGCGGCGCGGGTCGTCGCGCGAGTACAGCTCGCCGACCATCGACGAGACGTTGGGCTTGAGCAGCCCGGTGCCGAGCGCCACGAGCGCGATGCCGAACATCGAGAAGCCGGCCCCGGGACCGTCAGCGAGACATGGCCCGCGGCGATGATGATCCCTCCGTAGAGGACCGAGCGCCGCGAACCGATGACCCGGTCCGCGAGCCAGCCGCCGACCACCGACAGCAGGTACACCCCGGTCCCGTAGATCGAGACCAGGGCGAGCCCGGTCACCTCGTCGAGGGCCAGACCCCATTCGCGATCGAGTCCGTCAGGTAGAAGAGGAGGATCGCCCGCATCCCGTAGTAGCTGAACCGCTCCCACAGCTCCGTGGTGAAGAGCGTCATCAGCCCGATCGGGTGTCCGAAGAACGCGTGGTCGCGCGGGACCCTGTCCGCTGGAGGCAAGGACTCGGCCTCGAGCCGTGGGTCGGGGAGGTCGGGCTGGACGGGGCGCTCGTCGTTGCCGCTCATGGATCGATGCTGCCACCGGCACGTTGCCGCGGCGACTGGTAGCGACGGTCCGCACGAGGGTCCTCGCCCGGCTAGCGTGGGTAGATGCCCTCCCCAGCACCGGCCGTCCTGTGGTTCCGTCGCGACCTGCGCCTCGCCGACAACCCGGCGCTCGGCGAGGCCGTGGGCGAGGCGCACGCGGAGGGAGCGACGTCGTCGGGCTGTACGTCCTCGATCCCGCGCTCTGGGCGTCGGCCGGTCCGGTGCGTCAGGCATATCTGGCCCGCAGCCTGCGCGCGCTGGACGCCTCGACGGGCGGGCGGCTCGTGGTGCGTCACGGAGATCCGAGGGTGGTCGTGCCCGACGTCTGCGCCGAGGTCGGGGCGCAGGCCGTCCACGTCGCCGCGAGCTACGAGCCGTACGGCCGCCGTCGCGACGACGCGGTCGAGGCCCTGCTGGCCGAGCGCGCGGTGCGCCTGCGCCGCACAGGCTCTCCCTATGCCGTCGCCCCCGGCCGCGTCGTCACGCGCGGCGGGACGCCCTTCCAGGTCTTCACGCCGTTCCGGACGGCGTGGCTCGAGCACGGGTGGCGCGCCCTGCACTCCTGCCCGACGACGTTGCGTGGGCCGACCTCCCGTCCGGCGGTCTCCCCGACGCACCCGAGCCGGGGTGCGGTTGCCGAGGCCGGCGAGGCCACGGCCCTCGACCGCTGGCACGCGTTCCTCGCCGGTGGTCTCGCCGACTACCCGGCGGACCGTGACCGGCCGGACCTCCCCGGCACCTCGAGCCTGTCCCCGCGCTCAAGTGGGGCGAGATCCACCCACGGACCCTGCTCGCCGACGTGGCGTCCGCGGTGCGCGCCGGAGCCGTGCCCGAAGAGGCCGCCACGACCTTCCGCTCCGAGCTCGCCTGGCGCGAGTTCCACGCCGACGTCCTGTTCCACCACCCGGGCGCGGCCCGGCGCTCTCTGCGGACCGTGGTCCCCGAGGACGCGTGGGCGAGCGGCCCGACCGAGGACGCGCTGCTCACGGCGTGGCGTGAGGGGCGCACCGGATACCCCATGGTCGACGCCGGGATGCGCCAGCTCCTCGGCACCGGGTGGATGCACAACCGCGTGCGGATGATCGTCGCGTCGTTCCTCGTCAAGGACCTGCACGTGCGCTGGCAGCGCGGGGCGGAGCACTTCATGGCGCACCTGGTCGACGGCGACGTGTCGCAGAACCAGCTCAACTGGCAGTGGGTCGCAGGGACCGGGCGGGACGCGGCGCCGTACTTCCGGATCTTCAACCCCGTCACGCAGGGCCAGAAGCTCGACCCCGACGGCGCGTACGTGCGCGAGTGGGTGCCCGAGCTGCGCGACATCCCGGCAGGGCCGTGCACGAACCGTGGAAGCTCTCCGGGGCCGCAGTCGGGTATCCCGAGCGGATCGTGGACCACGCCGTCGAGCGCAAGGTGTCGCTCGAGGACTTCGAGCGAGGCCGGGGATGAGCCGGAGATGTCAGAACGAGCGTGACCCGGAGGTCACGCTCGTTCTGACACGCTGCGAGAGGCGCTCAGAGCCCCGCGCGGAACTCGTCCTCGAGGATGCTCATGACGATCGCGTCGGCCCAGCCGTCGCCGTCCCGGAACGCGTCCGGAGCCGCCCTCTCGCGGAAGCCCAGCGACTCGTAGAGCATGCGTGCCCGCGGGTTGATGCTGAGCACGTCGAGGCTCACGCGGTGCAGGTGCGGCCCCTCGGGGTGATCGAACGCGAAGCGCAGCACCTCGAAGATCGCCTCGCGCCCGTACCCGCGCCCCGGTAGTTCGGGAGCAGTGCGAGCCGCAGGTTCGCCGAGAGCGCGTGAGGGTCGATGTCGTTGAGGACGATCTCGCCGATCATCTCGTCGCTGACGAGCTGGCCGTCACGCTTGGCGGCGAGGTGACCGCCCAGTCGAACCGGCCGTCGCGGTCGCTGACCGTGGCCGCCCACTCGTCGATCTGCTCGCGCGTGAACTCCGCCGTCGTCCCCGTGAGCCGCATGGACTCCGGGTCCTGCAGCGACTCCCACATGCGCTCGGCGTCCCGCGCCTCGATGGGCCGCAGCCGCATCATCTCGCCGTAGAGCTCCGGTCCGCGCGTCACGCGACCACCTCCGGGATCCTTCGGGGCACGGATCAGCCGATCCGCTCGATGACCAGCTCGCGGACACGACCAGCATCGGCCTGGCCCTTGGTGGCCTTCATGACTGCACCGATGATCGCACCGATGGGGCCCATGTTGCCCGAACGAACCTTCTCGACGATGTCGGGCTGCGCCGCGAGGGCAGCGTCGATCGCCTCGAGGAGCGCACCGTCGTCCGAGACGACCTCGAGACCGCGTGCGACGACGACCGTCTCCGGGTCGCCCTCGCCGGCGAGGACGCCGTCGAGGACCTGGCGAGCCAGCTTGTCGTTGATCCGGCCCGAGTCCACGAGAGCCTGGAGCTGGGCGATCTGCTCCGGGGTGACCGTGAGCTCCGCGAGATCGGTCTCGCTCGTCTTGGCAAAGCGGGCGAGCTCGCCCATCCACCACTTGCGGGCACCCGCGGGCTCGAACCGGCGGCGACGGTCGCCTCGATGAGGTCGAGGGCACCGGCGTTGACGACGTCGCGCATCTCGGCGTCGGCGTAGCCCCACTGGCCCTGGAGGCGGTTGCGGCGGGCCACCGGCAGCTCCGGCAGCGTGGCGCGGATCTGCTCGACCCAGTCACGGCTCGGGGCGACCGGCACGAGGTCAGGCTCCGGAAGTAGCGGTAGTCCTCGGCGTCGGACTTCACGCGCCCGCCGTCGTGCTCGAGGTGTCCTCGTGCCAGTGGCGGGTCTCCTGGATGACCGTGCCGCCCTCGTCGAGGACCGCGGCCTGTCGGGAGACCTCGTAGCGGACCGCGCGCTCGACCGAGCGGAACGAGTTGACGTTCTTGGTCTCGGTGCGCGTGCCCAGGGGCGACTCGGGGTCGGCCGCAGGGAGAGGTTCACGTCGGCGCGGACGTTGCCGCGCTCCATGCGCGCCTCGGACACGTCGAGCGCACGGAAGATGTCACGGAGCGTCTGGACGTACGCGCGAGCGACCTCCGGGCGCGCTCACCCGCACCCGTGATGGGACGCGTGACGATCTCCACGAGCGGGATGCCCGCACGGTTGTAGTCGACGAGCGAGTACTCGGCGCCGTGAATACGGCCGGTCGCGCCACCGACGTGGGTGTTCTTGCCGGCGTCCTCCTCCATGTGCGCACGCTCGATGTCGACACGGAAGATCGTGCCGTCCTCGAGCTCGACGTCCAGGTAGCCGTCGAACGCGATGGGCTCGTCGTACTGCGACGTCTGGAAGTTCTTGGGCACGTCCGGGTAGAAGTAGTTCTTCCGGGCGAAGCGGCAGGACTCGGCGATCTGGCAGTTGAGCGCGAGCCCGATCTTGATGGCGTACTCGACGGCCTTGCCGTTGACAACGGGCAGCGCGCCGGGCAGGCCGAGGCTCACCGGGGTCACCTGCGTGTTGGGCTCGCCGCCGAACTCGACCTCGGCCGCGCAGAACATCTTGGTCAGCGTGCCGAGCTCGACGTGCACCTCGATCCCGATGACCGGGTCGTAGCGGCGGACGGCCTCGTCGTAGTCGACCAGGTCCACGGTTGCGTGTGCGCTCATCGCGCGACCTCCAGCTCCGGGGCCTTGGCCAGCAGCGGCCCGCCCACGTGTTCTCCAGGGCGGCCTCGAGAGCGGCGCCCACGCGGTACAGACGGTCGTCGGCCTTGGCGGCGCGAGGATCTGGAAGCCGACGGGCAGGCCGTCGTCCGAGAGACCGTTCGGCAGCGACATGCCGGGACACCCGCGAGGTTCGCGGGAATCGTCGCGACGTCGTTGAGGTACATCGCGAGCGGGTCGTCGAGCTTCTCGCCGAACTTGAAGGCCGTGGTGGGGCCGTCGGGGAGACCAGGACGTCCGCCTGGGTGAACGCCGCGTCGAAGTCGCGCTGGATGAGCGTGCGGACCTTCTGCGCGCTGCCGTAGTAGGCGTCGTAGTAGCCCGCCGACAGGGCGTAGGTGCCGAGGATGATGCGGCGCTTGACCTCGTCGCCGAAGCCCTGGCCGCGGGTCGCCGACATGACACGCTCGGCCGTGACGGGGCCGTCCTCAGGCTCGACGCGCAGGCCGAAGCGCATGCCGTCGAACTTGGCGAGGTTGCTGGACGCCTCGCTCGGCATGATCAGGTAGTAGGCGCCGAGCGCGTACTTGAAGTGCGGGCACGAGACCTCGATGATCTCGGCCCCGAGCGACCTCAGCAGGTCGAGGGACTCCGCGAAGCGTGCGCTCACGCCCTCCTGATAGCCCTCGCCCGAGAGCTCGGAGACGACGCCGACCCGCAGACCGCGCAGGTCGCCGATCGCGCCCTGGCGGGCGGCGTCGACGAGCAGCGGCAGGTCCTCGTTGATCGAGGTCGAGTCGCGGGGATCGTGGCCGCCGATGAGCTCGTGCAGGAGCGCCGAGTCGAGGACGGTGCGGGTGACCGGGCCCGCCTGGTCGAGCGAGGACGCCATGGCGATGAGGCCGTAGCGGGACACGCCGCCATAGGTGGGCTTGACGCCGACCGTGCCGGTCACGGCGCCAGGCTGACGGATCGAGCCCCCGTGTCGGTGCCGATCGCGAGCGGCGCCTCGTAGGCGGCGACAGCCGCGGCCGAACCGCCGCCAGAGCCGCCGGGGATGCGGTCGAGGTCCCACGGGTTGTGCGTGTTGCCGTACGCGGAGTGCTCCGTGGAGGAGCCCATCGCGAACTCGTCCATGTTGGTCTTGCCCAGGATCGGCAGGCCCGCGGCGCGGATGCGCTCGACGATCGTCGCGTCGTACGGGGATCCAGTCCTGGAGGATCTTGGAGCGGCCGTCGTGGGCAGCCCTTGGTGACCACGACGTCCTTGACCGCGATCGGCACGCCGGCGAGCGGGTGCAGGTCCTCCTGCCGCGCGGCGCGCGTCGATGTCGCGGGCCGTCGCGAGGGCGTCCTCGGAGCTCACGTGGAGGAATGCATGGACAGCCGTGTCGACGTCACCGATCCGGTCGAGGTGCGCCTGCGTCGCCTCGACGCTGCTCACCTCGCCCGAGATCAGGTGCGCGGCGAGGTCTGCGGCACTCAGCCGCGTCAGGTCGTTGGTCATCATTCCTCCCCGAGGATCTGCGGGACGCTGAAGCGCCCGTCTTCGCTGGCCGGTGCTGCGGCGAGGACGTCCTCGACGGGCAGGGCGGCACGGGGACGTCGTCGCGGAAGACGTTGGTCAACGGCAGCGGGTGGCTCGTGGCGGGGACGTCAGGAGTGGCGACCTCGCTCACCTGGGCGATCGCATCGACGATGACGTCGAGCTCGCCGGCGAGGCGGTCGAGCTCCTCGGGCCGGAGGTCGATGCGGGCCAGCACGGCGACGCGCGCGACCTCATCACGGGAGATGGTGGACATGGTCGCCAGTCTAGTGGTCGACGGCGCCGCGCACGGAGCGTCCGGCGCACCTCCCAGGACGCGGGGCCGTGGGACGAGCGCGGTCTGGTACGACGTTCGTGGCGTCGGGGCTCGTGACGGTCTGGAGCCTCACGCTCGGGGTGTCAGAGGTTGCGTGGGGTGGGGGTCACTGTGGTTCTGACATGGGTGTTCCTGCGCACCTGCACCGGGGCACCGGGTGGGGTGGTGGGTGTGGGGGTGTTTTGGTAGCCAAGGCCCACCCCGTGTGGGTGGGCCTTTGGTGAATGGTTGTCCGGCGGCGACCTACTCTCCCACCCCGTCTCCAGGGCAGTACCATCGGCGCTGAGAGGCTTAGCTTCCGGGTTCGGAATGGGACCGGGCGTTTCCTCTCGCTATGACCGCCGTAACTCTATGGAGATGTTCGGGTCCCCGGTTACGTGGGGTGTGCCCGTATCTCGGGAACCGCACAGTGGACGCGTAGCAAAAGTTTGTGTGTTATCAAGTTGTCGGCTTATTAGTACCGGTCAGCTTCGAGGGTCTTTAGTCCCTCTACACATCCGGCCTATCTACCCAGTGGTCTAGCTGGGAGCCTCTCCTTGCGGGGATGGAAACCTCATCTTGAAGCAGGCTTCCCGCTTAGATGCTTTCAGCGGTTATCCCTTCCGAACGTAGCTAACCAGCCGTGCTCCTGGCGGAACAACTGGCACACCAGAGGTTCGTCCGTCCCGGTCCTCTCGTACTAGGGACAGCCCTTCTCAAGTTTCCTGCGCGCGCAGCGGATAGGGACCGAACTGTCTCACGACGTTCTAAACCCAGCTCGCGTACCGCTTTAATGGGCGAACAGCCCAACCCTTGGGACCTACTCCAGCCCCAGGATGCGACGAGCCGACATCGAGGTGCCAAACCATGCCGTCGATATGGACTCTTGGGCAAGATCAGCCTGTTATCCCCGGGGTACCTTTTATCCGTTGAGCGACGGCGCTTCCACAAGCCACCGCCGGATCACTAGTTCCGACTTTCGTCCCTGCTCGACTTGTCAGTCTCACAGTCAAGCTCCCTTGTGCACTTGCACTCGACACCTGATTACCAACCAGGCTGAGGGAACCTTTGAGCGCCTCCGTTACATTTTAGGAGGCAACCGCCCCAGTTAAACTACCCACCAGGCACTGTCCCTGATCCGGATTACGGACCGAGGTTAGATATCCAGAGCGACCAGAGTGGTATTTCAACGTTGACTCCACACACACTGGCGTGCATGCTTCACAGTCTCCCACCTATCCTACACAAGCCGCACCGAACACCAATACCAAGCTATAGTAAAGGTCCGGGTCTTTCCGTCCTGCTGCGCGTAACGAGCATCTTTACTCGTAGTGCAATTTCGCCGAGTTCGCGGTTGAGACAGCGGAGAAGTCGTTACGCCATTCGTGCAGGTCGGAACTTACCCGACAAGGAATTTCGCTACCTTAGGATGGTTATAGTTACCACCGCCGTTTACTGGGGCTTAAATTCTGAGCTTCGCCCGAAGGCTGACCCGTCCTCTTAACCTTCCAGCACCGGGCAGGCGTCAGTCCGTATACATCGTCTTGCGACTTCGCACGGACCTGTGTTTTAGTAAACAGTCGCTTCTCCCTGGTCTCTGCGGCCGTCAACGCTCGGGAAGCTAGTTCCGTCACGCATCGGGCCCCTTCTCCCGAAGTTACGGGGCATTTTGCCGAGTTCCTTAACCACGATTCTCTCGATCGCCTTAGTATTCTCTACCTGACCACCTGAGTCGGTTTAGGGTACGGGCGGCTAGAACCTCGCGCCGAGGCTTTTCTTGGCAGCATAGGATCACCCAATTCGCGCATACGCGCTATCTATCAGTTCTCAGGCTATGTGAACAGCGGATTTGCCTACTGTTCGCCCTACAACCTTGGACACGGTCAACCATCGCCGTGCTGGGCTACCTTCCTGCGTCACCCCTGTTAATACGCTTACCTAGTACTGGTTCGGGTCGCGCGCTGCTCCCACGTTGCCTCCCGAAGGAGACGGTGCGGGTTAAGGGCGCTTAGCATCACCGGGTTCGGTATGGGCGGTTCTTCGCCGGTAGGAGAATATCAACTCCTTGTCCATCGACTACGCCTGTCGGCCTCGCCTTAGGTCCCGACTTACCCAGGGCGGATTAGCCTGGCCCTGGAACCCTTGGTCATTCGGCGGACGGGTTTCTCACCCGTCTTTCGCTACTCATGCCTGCATTCTCACTCGTGTAGGCTCCACCGCTGGGTTACCCGCGACTTCACTGCCCACACGACGCTCCCTACCCATCCACACGCCTGGACCACGAAGGCCTAGCGTTTGTGTGAATGCCACAGCTTCGGCGGTGTACTTGAGCCCCGCTACATTGTCGGCGCGGAATCACTTGACCAGTGAGCTATTACGCACTCTTTCAAGGGTGGCTGCTTCTAAGCCAACCTCCTGGTTGTCTGTGCAACTCCACATCCTTTCCCACTTAGCACACGCTTAGGGGCCTTAGCTGGTGGTCTGGGCTGTTTCCTCTCGACTATGGAGCTTATCCCCACAGTCTCACTCCCGCGCTCTCACTTACCGGCATTCGGAGTTTGGCTGACGTCAGTAACCTTGTAGGGCCCATCGGCCATCCAGTAGCTCTACCTCCGGCAAGAAACACGCGAGGCTGCACCTAAATGCATTTCGGGGAGAACCAGCTATCACGAAGTTTGATTGGCCTTTCACCCCTAACCACAGGTCATCCCCAGGTTTTCAACCCTGGTGGGTTCGGTCCTCCACGTAGTCTTACCCACGCTTCAACCTGCCCATGGCTAGATCACTTCGCTTCGGGTCTAGACCCAGCGACTCATTCGCCCTATTCAGACTCGCTTTCGCTACGGCTTCCCACACGGGTTAACCTTGCCACTGAGCACTAACTCGCAGGCTCATTCTTCAAAGGCACGCTGTCACCCCTGCTAGGGAGGCTCCAACGGATTGTAGGCACACGGTTTCAGGTACTATTTCACTCCTCCCGGGTACTTTTCACCTTTCCCTCACGGTACTGGTCCGCTATCGGTCACTAGGTAGTATTTAGGCTTAGCAAGTGGTCTTGCCGGATTCACACGGGATTTCTCGGGCCCCGTGCTACTTGGGATCCCCTTCGGGAGGCCGCGTCATTTCGTCTACGGGGTCGCACCCTCTTCGCCGGGCCTTTCAATGCCCTTCGACTATAACGCGGCTTTCTGACTCCCTGACCAGGTACCAGCCCGGTCTGAAAGGTCCCACAACCCCGCCCATGCAACGCCTGGTAGCTATCACACATGAACGGTTTGGCCTGTTCCGCTTTCGCTCGCCACTACTCACGGAATATCTCTTCCTGTCGGTACTGAGATGTTTCACTTCCCGACGTTCCCTCCACACACCCTATATATTCAGGTGCGGGTCACTGGACATGACTCCAGCGGGTTTCCCCATTCGGAGATCCTCGGATCACGGTTCGTTTGCCAACTCCCCGAGGCTTATCGCAGGCTACAACGTCCTTCATCGGCTCCTAGTGCCAAGGCATCCACCCTGTGCCCTTAAAAACTTGACAACAAAAATTGCAGAGAACAAAGAATAAATCTTTGATCTTACAAAGATGCTCGCGTCCACTGTGCAGTTCTCAAGCTACGGACGATCCCACCCGCTCCCACGGCCTACCAACACGAGGTCGGCGGTTCACCCAGGAGACGCGATGGCCCGTTCAGAGCGACCCCACCCATACGGGCGGTTCCCTCAGGACCCAACAGTGTGCTTGGCAAACCCCATCCCCGTACCCGTGATGTTCCACCGCCCACACAAGGTGGACAGGTACTGACACGAACCGTCTTGGACGAAGCTCTTCGTTAATGTTCCACCCTTGAGCAACCATCCACCCACACGTTCGGTGGGCACCATGGCCTCTGCACAACCAACCCAGGGGCCGGCTGTGAGTGATGCTCCTTAGAAAGGAGGTGATCCAGCCGCACCTTCCGGTACGGCTACCTTGTTACGACTTAGTCCCAATCGCCAGTCCCACCTTCGACAGCTCCCTCCACAAGGGTTGGGCCACCGGCTTCGGGTGTTACCGACTTTCGTGACTTGACGGGCGGTGTGTACAAGGCCCGGGAACGTATTCACCGCAGCGTTGCTGATCTGCGATTACTAGCGACTCCGACTTCATGGGGTCGAGTTGCAGACCCCAATCCGAACTGAGACCGGCTTTTTGGGATTCGCTCCACCTCGCGGTATCGCAGCCCTTTGTACCGGCCATTGTAGCATGCGTGAAGCCCAAGACATAAGGGGCATGATGATTTGACGTCATCCCCACCTTCCTCCGAGTTGACCCCGGCAGTCTCTTATGAGTCCCCACCATAACGTGCTGGCAACATAAGACGAGGGTTGCGCTCGTTGCGGGACTTAACCCAACATCTCACGACACGAGCTGACGACAACCATGCACCACCTGTACACCGACCTTGCGGGGCAACCATCTCTGGAAGTTTCCGGTGTATGTCAAGCCTTGGTAAGGTTCTTCGCGTTGCATCGAATTAATCCGCATGCTCCGCCGCTTGTGCGGGCCCCGTCAATTCCTTTGAGTTTTAGCCTTGCGGCCGTACTCCCAGGCGGGGCACTTAATGCGTTTGCTGCGGCACGGAACTCGTGGAATGAGCCCCACACCTAGTGCCCAACGTTTACGGCATGGACTACCAGGGTATCTAATCCTGTTCGCTCCCCATGCTTTCGCTCCTCAGCGTCAGTTGCGGCCCAGTGACCTGCCTTCGCCATCGGTGTTCCTCCTGATATCTGCGCATTCCACCGCTACACCAGGAATTCCAGTCACCCCTACCGCACTCTAGTCTGCCCGTACCCGATGCAAGCTCAAGGTTGAGCCTTGAGTTTTCACACCAGACGCGACAAACCGCCTACGAGCTCTTTACGCCCAATAATTCCGGACAACGCTTGCGCCCTACGTATTACCGCGGCTGCTGGCACGTAGTTAGCCGGCGCTTCTTCTGCAGGTACCGTCACTTGCGCTTCTTCCCTGCTGAAAGAGGTTTACAACCCGAAGGCCTTCATCCCTCACGCGGCGTCGCTGCATCAGGCTTGCGCCCATTGTGCAATATTCCCCACTGCTGCCTCCCGTAGGAGTCTGGGCCGTGTCTCAGTCCCAGTGTGGCCGGTCGCCCTCTCAGGCCGGCTACCCGTCGTCGCCTTGGTAGGCCATTACCCCACCAACAAGCTGATAGGCCGCGAGTCCATCCCAGACCGATAAATCTTTCCAGACACTCCCCATGCAGGGCATCTCATATCCAGTATTAGACCTCGTTTCCAAGGCTTATCCCGGAGTCTGGGGCAGGTTACTCACGTGTTACTCACCCGTTCGCCACTGATCAACCCAGCAAGCTGGGCATCACCGTTCGACTTGCATGTGTTAAGCACGCCGCCAGCGTTCGTCCTGAGCCAGGATCAAACTCTCCGTAAATGTTTGCTATCAACCCCCAAAAGGGCTAACAACCATACGAAGCGGACCCGAAGGTCCATAATCAAGGCTACAAACCGAAAACATGACGTTTTCAATTCATACCAAAAGTAGTCTCAACACAGACACACAACACACACCGAAGATGCGAGCCACGCGCCCACGAAGGACAATTGGCATTAACTATCAAGCACACTGTTGAGTTCTCAAGCAACCGACACGCACCGACTCCAACCCGTTTCCAGGCCTTCACTCGGGGCAACTTCTCTAATCTACCAGACTCTTTTCGGCTTCTCAACCTCGCCGTTTCCAGCGAAACAGATTTGCACGAGCCAACCACCCGAACGAAGCCGCACGGGACACGAGTGTCCCGACGAGATCTCGATGGGTGGCCACCCGGGGATCCAGCCACTTCGCGGCGGCTCCGAAGAGCTTCGCAGTGGTGTCTGTTCCTCCCTGCCGGGCTGACTTCGAGAACATTACGCGGTGCTGTCGGACTCCGTCAACTTCGGCCCCAGCACGCGGCAGATCGCGTCGACCGACCGCGGGTGCGGCCCGGAATCGCACGAGGTCGCCCGGCCGGAGCTGCGCCGCCGCGTCGAGGGACGAACCCGCCACGACCCCGATCACCGGATACCCGCCGGTCACCGGATGGTCCCGCAGGAACAGGACAGGCTGCCCGTCCGGCGGGACCTGGATCGCCCGACGACCAGCCCCTCGCTCGGCAGCTCACCCGCTCGTCGTCCCACCACGGGTCCCGCCAACCGCAGACCGACGCGGTTGCTCGCGGCAGTGACCTCGTACGGGTTCCCCAGGAGACCGGCCCATGCGCCGTCGTCGAACCACTCGCCCCGCACGCCCCGGCGCACCTCGAGCTCGACGACGCTCTGCCCGGCGACGGGCGGCGGCACGGCATCCACCTCCGGGAGCCGCGCCGCCGCGGACCGATCCTCAGGCGGTCCCCACCCGGAGCGGCGGGAGTCCGAGCCCTGCGAGGACGTCCGAGGACCGCGAGCCCAGCACGAGGGGCGCGTCGAAGCCTCCCGCACGCCCACGTAGGTCCGCGTACCGCGCGGGGAAGCCCAGGCGCAGCACGGAGCCCGCCCGAGCCTCGAGGGTCGCGAGCATCCCGACCGGCACGTCGTCGAGCGTCGCCGGTGCCGGCGCTCCCGCGAGCGCGATGCTCGCTCGCCCCTCGAACCGCAGCGCGAGGCCGCCCAGCGTGGCCTCGAGCGCGGCCGCGGAGGCGTCGTTGGCCAGCAGCCCGTTGAGCCGGCGGAGAGCTTCCCGGTCCGCGGCGCCCGAACGACCGACCCCGCCGCCGCCCAGCCGGGCGTCCCTCGTCCTCGACGAGGGTCAGGGCCCGGCAGCCAGGACCTCGACGGCTCCCGTCGTCACGTCGTGCTGCCCCGTGACAGGAGGCGCTTCCCTCGGGTCAGGCGCTTCCCTCGGGTCGCCTCCCGCGGCGGCCCGAGGTCGTCGCGGCCGCCTCCCCGTCGGCGCCGCCGTCTCCCCAGTCGCTCCACGGCTCTGAAGTGCACCCGTGTCCCCGCCGTCAGCAGCGCGGGCGGATGCCGGTCGACGTCGAACAGGTCCACGTCCGTACGCCCCAGCAGCCTCCACCCGCCGGGCGTCGCGCGCGGGTAGACCGCCGTGAACTCCCCGCGAGCGCCACCGACCCTGCGGGCACGCGGGTCCGCGGCGTGACGAGGCGCGGGCGGCGATCGCCGGGTCCACGCCCGTCAGGTAGCCGAAGCCCGGCATGAACCCGCCGAACGCGACCACGTACTCCTGGCCCGTGTGGCGAGCCACGACGTCGCTGACGGACAACCCGGCCCACGCGGCGACGTCGGGCAGGTCCTCCCCGTCGTAGACGACCGGGATCTCCACGACCCGCGCCGAGAGCTCCGTCGGCGCGGGCTCGCGCCGGGACGTCCACGCCCGCCGCACCCCGGCCTCGACGCGCTCGCGCTGCGCGGGTGTCGCGTCGTCGTCGAGCACGACGAGCACCGTGCGTGCTGCCGGCACGACGTCCGAGACCCCGGATCCTCGCCGCCCGGAGCGCGGCGTCGAGCGCGTGCACCTCGTCCAGCCCGGGCAGGTCGATCATCAGCGCGCCGTCGCCGAACGCGTGCACCCGCAGCCCGGTCATGGACGGAACGCCTGCACGACGACGCCGCTCGCCTCGAGCCGCACGCGCACCTCCGCGAGGAGTGCCACGGCACCGGGAGTGTCGGAGTGGACGCACACCGAGTCGGCCTCGACCTCCACCTCGCTCCCGTCCGCGGCGACCACGACGCCCTCGGTCACGAGGCGTAGCGCGCGGTCGGCGACCTCGACCGGGTCGTGCAGCACCGCGCCGGGGTGCCGCGCGGCACGAGCGACCCGTCGGGCGCGTAGCCGCGGTCGGCGAAGACCTCGTGCACCACGGGCAGCCCGCCTCCCGGGCGAGCCGCAGCACCGCCGAGCCGGACATCCCGACGACGGGGAGCGTCGGGTCGTAGCCCGCAACCGCGTCCACGACTGCGCGCGCCTGCTCCTCGTGCCGGACGATCGCGTTGTACAGCGCACCGTGGGGCTTGACGTACCGGACCCGGTCCCCGGCCAGGCGCGCGAACGCGTCAAGGGCCCCGAGCTGGTAGACGACGTCGGCCGTCAGCTCTGCGGGAGCCACCGCGAGGAAGCGACGCCCGAAGCCCACGAGGTCGCGGTACGCGACGTGCGCACCGATGCTCACGCCCCGCTCGACGGCGGCGCGCGTCACGGCGCGCATGATCGTCGGGTCCCCGCATGGAACCCGCACGCGACGTTCGCGCTGGTCACGAGGTCGAGCAGGGCGTCGTCGTCCGCGAGCGCCCATGGCCCGAACCCTCACCGAGGTCCGCGTTGAGGTCGATGCGACGCGCGTCGGGCGCCGTGAGGTGTGCCATGTACCCATCATCGCCGAGTGGGACGGACGTCGGCCGTGACCTCGGGTCACGACCGACAGATCTCCAGGTGTGGCGCACGGACGCGCGAGGGTGCCTCACGCCATCGAGGCTTCCACGTCGACCAGGTCGGCACGGATGTCCTCGCGCAGCTGCGGCGTGGGTTGGTGGCCGTGCTTGCTGACCATGTGGTCGTACGCGGCGTCGAGGACCTCGTCCTCCTCGCCGGCGATCGTCAGCGTGCAGTTGATCACGCTGGGCGTGGTCCGACAGTCGACCATCTTCCTCATGTGTTCTCACCTCCCTCACGCGGCCCCGTCGTCGGGGCACCGGGCGGGCGCCGTCCGTGTGCTGGGCGGGCGACGTCTCCGGTGCTTCCACCGTGCTCCCCGCGAGGTGGAGTGTCAACGCCGCGGTGCGTGACGCGCTCGCGACACCCCTCGCACGGGACGCACGGTGCAGGCCGGGCGGTCCCGCCGCCCGACCCTCCGCCGCCCGTCCCCGCCCCTGGGTCAGGCCGTCGTTGTCAGCCGTCCGCCGTGCGCGACGACGTCGGCGCCGTGCTCGCGGCCGGACGACCGCCGAGATAGAGCTCGGAGAGCTGCGGGTCGGCGAAGCTCGGGCGCCGGGCCCGTGATGTGCACGCGCCCGAGGTCGAGGACGCACCCGATGTCCGCGGTCTCGAGCGCCCGGCGGGCGTTCTGCTCGACGAGCAGGACGGCGACGCCTGCCTCGCGCATCCGCACCACCTGCTCGAACACCGTGGCCGTGGTCTTCGGGTCCAGGCCCATCGACGGCTCGTCGAGGAGGACGACCCGCGGGCTCACCATGAGCGAGCGCGCGAACTCGACCTGCTTCTGCTGGCCACCGGAGAGCAGACCGGCGAGCTGCTTCCACCTCTCGCCGACGATGGGAAAGAGGTTCTGCACGAACGCGACCCGCTCCGCGACCTGCTCCTTGTCGCGGAGCGTGTAGGCGCCGAGGAGCACGTTCTCGGCCACCGTCATCTCGCGGAAGACGCTGTGCCCCTGGAGCACGTGCGCCAGTCCGGACGAGAGCATCTCCTGCGGGCCCTGGCCCGTGACGTCCTTCCTCCCACGACGACGCGGCCCGAGCGGGGCTTGAGGAGCCCGCTCGCGACCTTGAGGACGGTCGACTTCCCGGCCCCGTTCGGGCCGACGAGGCAGACGACCGTGGAGGCCGGGACCTTGATGGTCAGCCCGCGAAGGACCATGGCAGCACGGCCGTATCCGGCCTGGATGTCGTCGAGCTCGAGAAGGTACTCCTGCTGTACCCCGTTCCGGGGTCGGCTCAGACACCAAGGTAGGCCTCCAGGACTCGGGGTCGGACTGCACGACGGCGGGGTGCCCTCGGCGATCGGTCGGCCCCGGTCGAACACGATGACGTGGTGGGACAGGCTCATGACCATCTCCATGTTGTGCTCGACGACGAGGAAGGTCCGGCCCTCGGCGTTGAGCTCCTGCACCAGCGTCCCGATACGCCCGATGAGAGCCGGGTTCACGCCGCCGGCGGGCTCGTCGAGCATGATCGTGTCCGGGTCGCCCATGAGGACGCCCGCGAGCTCGAGCAACTTCTGCTGCCCGTAGGACAGGTTGCGCGCCTCGATGTTCTCGAGGTGCTCGATGCCGACGCGCACGAGCAGAGCGCGCGCCTTGTCGATCTCCTCCGCGTTGCGTGCGCCCCGAGGAGCTCCCGCACCCGCGTGCGGCGGACCGCGACGAGCATGTTCTCGAGCACCGTCATGCGCGGGAAGACCCGGCACAGCTGGAAGCTGCGTCCGATCCCCGCGCGCGCGATCCGGTGCGGCGCCCTGCGCGTGATGTCCTCGCCGCGGAAGGTGACCGTGCCGGAGTCTGGCTTGATCATGCCGGTCACGCAGTTGAAGAACGTCGTCTTGCCCGAGCCGTTCGGGCCGATGAGCGCGTTGATCTTGCCGTGGTGGAACGTCACCGTCGCGTCGCGCACCGCGTGGACGCCCCGAACGACTTGGTGAGCCCCACGGTCTCGAGGTTGCGCGTCGTCGCGGGTGTGGTGGTGGTCATCGGCCCTCCTTCTTTCTCGTCGAGCTCTCCGGGACGGTGGGGTCCTCGTCCTCGTCCGTGCCGTCGCCGGCCGTCTCCGGAGACGACGCCGCGCGGTTGTGCTCGAGAAGCTCGGCGGCGGTCATCTCGCGGATCGAGGAGTCCTGCGGACCGAGGCGCTCGAGGAACGACCGGGCCGCCGGGATGATCCCGTCGGGCATGAAGAGGACGACGATGCCGAGGAGCAGGGCGGTGGCGACGAGGTGGAACTGGGTGTCGCCGAACTCGAGCTTGAAGTACTCCAGGGCGAACCCGACCACGACCGCTCCGAGCAGGGGCCGTAGAGGTGCCGGACCCCACCGAAGAGCGCCATGAGCACCATGTAGGAGCCGAGCATGATGGAGAACTGGAAGATCGGGTCCAGGTCGCCGAACCACAGCGCGTACATTCCTCCGGCGAGACCGGTGAAGGTGGCGGAGACGACGTACGCGACCAGCTTGTAGTTGCGTGTCGGGACGCCGAGGGCCTGTGCCTTGTCCTCGTCCTCGCGCACCGCCTTGAGCCCGGTGCCGAAGCGGGAGCGGTCGATCAACCACCAGACGAGCAGCATGACCGCGAGCAGCGCGGCGAAGAGGTAGAAGAACACGCGGTGGTGCTCGGGCCGCATCAGGTCCGGGAAGGGGCGCGGCACGACGAGCCCGTCGGACCCTCCGGTGAACGAACCCCACGCCTGGAAGACGAGCAGCAGGATGAGCACGAACGCGATCGACACGATCACGAACGACGCGCCGCGGACGCGCAGGGCCGCGATACCGATCGGGATCGTGATGAGCAGGACCATCGCGCCCGCGAGGAGCCAGGCGGCGAAGCTCGGGAGACCGAGGTCCCGGATGAGGATGCCTGTGCCGTACGCGCCGAGGCCGAAGAACGCGGCGTGGCCGAGCGAGACGTAGCCCGTGAACCCGCCCATGAAGTTCCAGGCGGTCGCCGTGCACGCGTAGCACGCGACGACGATGCCCGCCGAGAGGATGTAGGCGTTGGGCGCGAGGGTGGGGAAGGCGAGCACGAGGGCGACGCCGACGACCAGAGCGACCACGCGCGCGATCCGCAGGGTCCGACCGGTCGACGCCCCGCCCCGGAGGAGCGTCGCGATCCACCGGACGTGGTGGACGCAGAGCCGGGCGTGGTGGACGAGGGATGACGGGTGTCAGAAGCGTTGAGCAAGGCGACCTCCAAAGAATCCCTGAGGACGCAGCATCAGCGTCGCGAAGAGCGCGACGTAGAAGATCGTCTGCGCCCACGTCGTGCCGAGCGGCACCTGGAGCAGGCTCTGGCCGATCCCGAGGACCATCGCGGCGATCGCAGCTCCGGGATCGAGCCCAGGCCGCCGACGACGATGATCGCCATGAGCGGACCGATCCAGTGCCAGTGGAGCGAGGGTAGATCGTCGCGTCGAGCGACAGCGCGGTCCCGCCGATCGCTGCGGTGGCGAGCCCGAGGCCGAAGCCGAAGCCCGCGACGCGATCCGTCTTGATCCCGACGAGCTGTGCCGCCTCCCGGTGCTGGATCGTGGCACGCAGGGCCCTGCCGAACCGGCTGTGCTTCATGAGGAGGTACAGGAGGGCGAGGGAGACGGCGGCGAGCGCGAACGCGATGAGCTTGACGACGGCGATGCGTGCCCCGAAGAACTCGATGCTCGCCCGGAGTACGGCAGCTGGACGCGCCGCTGGGTGCCGCTCCAGACGAAGCCGATCATGCCCTCGATGAAGAGGGCGACCGCGAAGGTCAGGAGCACCGACATCATCGTGAGCGTCGCTGGCCGCAGACGCGTGATGAGCAGGCGCTGCATGCCCACGCCGACCGCGAAGAACAGCGGCACCGTGATGACGAGCGAGAGCAGCGGGTCCATCCCGGTCTTCTGGTTGAAGAACCAGGCGAGGTAGGCGGCGAGGATGAGGAACGCCGAGTGGGCGATCATCACGACACGCATCACGCCGAAGTAGAGGGTGAGGCCCGCTGCCAGGAGGGCGTAGAGCCCTCCCAGCAGCACGCCGAGCACGAGGCTCTGGAAGAGGAGGGTGGACGTCACGAGCAGATCACCAGGCGGCTTGGGGTAGACGAAGTCGGCTTCCTTGGCCTCCTGCGGCAGCACGATCTGGATCTCGCCGTCGACGTACTGCTGGATGAGGTGGGCGCCCTGCGGCTTGCCCGTCTCGTCCCACGTGAGCGGGCCGACGACGGTCTCCACCTCGTTGGTCCGCAGCCACTCGATCAGTTCCTGCTGGCAGTCGCCCTGCTCCGCGCAGCCGGCGGCCTCGACCGCCGCGGCGACGACCTGTCCCGTCGTGTAGGCGTTCGCCTCGTCCTCTCCGGGCGGGTTGCCGTGCAGCTTCGTGTACCGCTCGACGAAGTCGACGTTGGAGGGCCAGGTCGCGGTCTCGGTGTACCCCGTGGGCGAGAGGATGCCCTCGGTCTTCGCGCCGATGGCCGTGGAGAACTCGGGGTTGGTGGGAGCAGTCGAGTACGCCGCGAGATCGGGCTGGTAGCCGAGCTGCTGCAGCGCGACGATGAGGTTGACCGCGTCCTGGTACTGCGTGCCGCCGATGACCATGTCGGCGTCGGAGTCGGCGATCTTCGCCGCGATCGACGAGAAGTCGGTCGTGTTCGGCGGGTAGACCTCGTCGACCACGATCTCGAGCCCGGCGTCGGCGAGCTTGTCGCGGAGGCCGTACGCAGTGCCCTGCGCGAACGGGTCGTCCATGGTGGCGACCGCGACGGTCTGCGGGCGCTCTCCTTCGGGCATGTCGAGGATGTGGTCCGCGAGGTAGTTGTAGTGGTCGTCCGCTATGGCGGCGCGGCGTAGAACAGGTTCTCGAAGCCCTGCTCGAACACCTCCTTGGCTGCGCCCGCGGGCTCGACGAACAGCATCCCGTACTCCTCGGCCACGCGGGCGCTCGGCACGACGAGCCGCGTCGAGAAGGGCCGAAGAGGAGGTCCACCTCGTCCTGGGCGATGAGCGCCTCGTAGTCCTGCACCACGCGGTCCGCGTTGGACTGGTCGTCGAGGATCTTCAGCTCGACCTGACGCCCGAGCAGCCCGCCGTCCTCGTTGACGAACTCTGCCCATGCCTCGTAGCCGCGCTGCACGCCCTTCCCGGGCTCGGAGAAGTCGCCGGTCAGTGGGAGCGAGACGCCGACGACGATCGGGTCGTCGACGTCCTCGCCACCTCCTTGGTCCGCTCCCCGCAGGCTGTGAGGACCAGGGCGACGGCGGAGGCGGCGGCCGCGACGGCGAACGCGCGCCGCCTGGCGGATCGTGGGTGCAACCGTGGGGACATGGATGATTCTCCTACTTCGTCGTAGTGAGGAAATTCCCGTACCGCTATGTACGGAAGCGCTTTCGGAAGCGCTTTCGTCACAGTACGCTGTGACGAGGCGATGTGACAAGCGCCACAACGAGGTTGTCGTTCCTGCGCCAGCGGCGCACGGGCGACGTGACGATGGGGTCGCAGTGCGTGGAGAGGGTCGATCGGTCCGGGACCGGAGCGCGCCCCGGCTCGTCGACGTGGCGGAGGCGGCGGGCGTCTCGCTGGCGACGGCCTCACGCTCGCTCACGGGCAGCGTCGGCGTGTCGGAGGAGGTCGCGGCGCACGTCCGCGTCGTCGCGGCGCGGCTGGGCTATGTCGCGAACCTGCACGCCCGCACGCTCGCCGGAGGCAGGACGTCGGTCGCGGGCCTGATCGTGTACGAGATCGGGGACCCGTACTTTGCCGAGATCGCGAGCGGCGTCATCCGCGTCGCGGGTGAGCACGGGTGGAGCGTGCAGATCAGCCACACCGAGCGCGAGCCGATCGCGGAGGCGCAGCAGATCCGCATCATGCGCGCCCATCGGGTGGGCGCGATCGTCATCGCCGGGTCCGGCTACGTGGACCGGGCGATGGAGCACGAGTCCGGGCTCGAGCTCTCGGCGTTCCAGGAGTCGGGAGGGCGTGTCGTCGTCGTCGGGCGGCACCACCTGCAGTCCGACGCCGTCCTGCCGGACAACGAGGCCGCCGGGGAGAGCATCGCGCAGCACCTCCTCGATCTCGGGCACCGTCGCCTCGCGGTCGCTGCCGCCCCGCCCACCTCACGACGATCGTCGACCGGCTCGCGGGCGTCCGCGCGGCCGTGGCACGGCACGGGCTCGACCCGGGCGCGGTGCCCGTGGCGCACGCACCCTTCACGCGGGAGGGCGGCCGTGACGCGGCACGCCGGCTGATGGACGAGCACCCGGAGACGACCGCGATCCTCGCGCTCAACGATGCGATGGCCACAGGGTGCTCTCGGTCCTGCGCGAGGACGGGACCGCCGTGCCGCGCGACATGTCGGTGACCGGGTTCGACGACATCCAGGTGGCTCAGGACCTCGCGCCGCCCTCACCACCGTCCGCCTGCCCATGAGCGAGATCGGCGCGGCCGCCCTCGAGATGGCGCTGCGACCGCCGTCGACCCGGCCCCGGCGTCGCTCGACCGGTCACGCTCTCGTCGTGCGCGACTCCACGGCACCTCCGTCCGACCGCGGCTGACCGCCGGGGAGGCGACGACCGAGGGTGTGCGCGGGCCCCGCGCACACCCTCTCACGTCAGGCCATTGCCACGGGGATCACCCGCAGGCTTGCGCCGCGTACTCCGTCACGACCTCCGACGACACCTCCTCGCCGTCGATCGTGGCCACGGCCGAGACCGTGACCGACCCGGCCTCCAGCATCGCGCCCCGGACGGCGAACGACTGGTACGCCACCGCTCCCGGGGAACGCCCGCGAACGACCGGCCGCCGAACGGGGTCGACAGCTTCACGTGGGCAGGCACCGTGCTCGCGTTCGTCGCGGTGACCGAGAGGTACGCGCGCCCGGCAAGGCAACGGTGCGAGACCTTGACGTCCAGCGCGATCTCGGTCTGCTCGTCCCCGCCATCGTGACCGTGAGGTCGCGCAGGCGTCCCGTGTTGTCGAACGAGCCGAACCCGACGCGGCCCTCGGTGAAGGTCGTGTCGTTCGCCGTCAGGAGCGGGTGTCGAGCCCGTCGACATAGACGGCCACGTCACCGGAGTCGGCGCAGCGCACGAGGCGCACGCCGTGCCACTCCTCGTCCGTCACGGCGGCGGCGCACCGATCGCCCCGTCCCACTGGTCGTCGATCCGCTCGCGGTCGGCACCGGCGACCTTGAAGATGCCGTTGTGGGCGTAGATCGTGTTGTCCTGCGAGAGGTGGGCGTAGTAGTACTCCGTGTCCGACTGCCACCCGAAGACGACGATGACGTCGCGGTTGTTGACGGAGGCGGGCGCGTCCAGCCGGACCTCGGCGTCGAGCTCGAACGAACCGAGCACCGGCCCTCGTCGAGCACCGCGTACTCGAACGGACGGCGGATCCCGTCGGCCGGGTCGGTGCCGCCTGGGCGAGCACGATCTCCTCGCCCGGGAACTGCCACTTGGCGGGCGTCCTCGGTGCCCAGCTCTCTGCCGCCATGACGTCGGTGATCTGCTCGCCGGCGGGCTCGCAGGACGGCGGCGCGGGCGGCTCCGCCGGCGCGGCACCGAACAGGGCGTACTGCGCGGCGACCTGCTCGGACGTCGGCACGGTATCCAGGAACATGAGGTCGTCCATCCGGCCCTGGAACGGGTTGGACTCGCGCGTGTCCTGCGGGAAGCTGCCGCCGATCTTCAGCCCCGCCGGGTCCGTCGAGGACGTGGACCCCGGTCCCCAGGGTTGGTCGTGGACGTGTACCGCCCCTCCAGCTCCTCACCGTTCATGAACAGCCGCATCTCGCCACCCGCGAAGTCGAACGTTGCAGCCAGGTGGACCCACGTGTTGCGCTCGAGGATCTGGTCCCACGGCAGGTCTGCCGCGAACGTCCAGGATCCCGCGCCGTCGACGCGGCGCCCCAGGGCGACGAGCCTGAGCTCGCCGTCGACCGTGATGACCTCCAGCAGAGCGCGCACCGCGTGGCCGTCCGAGGTGCCTGTCAGGACCCCGGCCAGGCCGATGGCGTTGTACCGGTCGTCGGGGTCGGCCGTGCCCGAGTTGAGTGCGGGGTGCTCGCCGGTCGGCTTGAACCACCCCATGACCGAGATCTCCTCGGCGTCGGCGAACGCCCGAGAGAGTCGACGCCTTCGGGTCGTGGACCCCGGCCTTCCAGTCGTCGTTCGATGCTGTGCGCGGGTCCATCTGCTGGGTCTGCAGCGCCTCGCCCGCGCTCGGGTACGCACGGTCCGCGACCCGCATCTCGACCCCGCCGTTGACGAGCTCGATGTCCGTGCCCGACCACCCTGGTCGGCCTCCCAGGTGGGAGCGCCCTCGGCCGGGTGATCGAAGTCGTAGTGCGCGACGAGGTGTGGCGCGAGCTCCGGCAGGGCGACCGGCGACGACGCGCCGGCGTTCCGGGCGCCGACGACCTTCCAGATCTTCCCGTCGGCCTTCGAGACGAGGTAGAGCTCCCCGTCGGCGTCGGAGCCGAAGCGCAGGTCGACGCGCTGGTCCCCGACGAGCTCCTGGAAGGTCGTCTCCACGCCCTCGTGGAAGACCCGGAGGTGCTCGATCTCCGCCAGGTCCTCGAGATCACCGTCGTTGCGCACCATCTCGTCGGCCTCGGTAGCGAGCACCCAACCGCGGACGAGGTCGGTGAACAGGTAGCGCCCTGCAGCTCGGGGATATCGCCCCGGTAGACGAAGCCACCGTTGAGCGCCACGCCCGCGTCTCCGGTCTGCCCGGGGTCGCGGTTGTGGTCGTAGGCCGCGACCGGGTAGGTGAAGTCGAACTCCTCGGCGTCGTCGGCGGCAACGGGTAGATCTGCCGGTTCTCGGCGACGAACGGACCCTCGCGCACGGACCAGCCGAAGTTGTCCCCGGGCTCGACCTTGTAGACGGACTCGACCTGCCACTCACCGATGTGCCCGAGGTACATCGCGTGGTCGCCCTCGGGGTCCCAGCTGATGCGGTGCGGGTCGCGCATGCCGACGGCGTAGGTCTCGCCCAGGGCTCCCGGGTGCCGACGAACGGATTGTCCGCGGGGATCCCGTACTGTCCGTTGGCGCTGTCGTCGCCCATCGGATCGATCCGGAGGATCTTCCCTGGGGGTCGACAGGTCCTGAGGGTTGCCGTTGCCGACGCCGTTGCCCCGTCGCCCGCGAGGACGTAGAGCATTCCGTAGTCCGCGTCCGCCGGCTCGGCGGTGGGGTTGAAGGCGATCTGCTGGACGGTGTGCACGCGCCCGCCGAACGGCACGCGCATCATCTCGCGGCTCGTCCCCTCGAACGTCTCGGCGGCCGGGTCGCTCGCGGTCCACTCGGTGATCACGCTGTGGAAGCCGGTGTTGCCGAACGCCGGGAAGTCGGGGTGTCCTCCGTGAGCGCGGACCCGGCCTCCGTGTGCACCGTGTAGAAGATCCCGTTCTCGGCGAACTCCGGGTGGAACTCGACGAACCCGAACCCGGTACCGAGCCCGGCGTGGTTGTGGAAGTTGTCCACGAACCGGTCGCGGACGTTGAGGTACTCGACGTAGGCACCCGTCTCCTCGTCGACCATGTAGAGGGCCTCGTTCATGTCCGGGACCGCCAGGCGGCCCGAGCCGTCCGGCACCTCGTCGAGGTGGGTGATGCGGTTGTGCCGGATGAGGCGCGCGTCGCTCGCGGCCGGTGTCGTCGAGGACTCGGGGAGCTGGACGAGCTCCTCCACCTCGATACCGAGCGCGGAGGGCGTCGGGTCGGGGAGCGGGTTGAGGAGCGGCTGGGCCGAGTCGTCGGCGGTCTCGCAGTCGGCCACGTTGCCGGTGGGGAGGTCGAGGTTCTGCCCGCCCGTGTCGACGGCGATGTCGTCGAGCATCAGGCGCCCGGCGCTGTTCGCCCCGTTGATCCAGAAGAACCGGTCGAGCGGCCCGGTGACCTCCGCGCGGAAGTCGAAGACCTGCTCAGCCCCTGGGGCAGCCGCGTCTGCTCTTCGTAGGGCCCACCCTGGCTGTACACCGCGATCTCGTCGGACGCGTTGTCGGCGACGATCCACACGCACTGCCACACGTCCTCCGCCCACGTGCGGCGGGCGCGAACGCTCCCCGTCGCGCGCGAGGAGGACATCGTTGTTCTGGCTGTTGACGTAGGCATGGCTGTGCACGTAGTCGGACGGGTTGTCGTTGTCGGTGACGCCGAACGACGTGTCCGCGTTCGCGTCGCGACGGATCCGGAAGAAGACCGTGCCGGTCTCGCCCTCCTCGATCGCCGCCACGGCCCGGTGCGCCACGTGTCTGCTCCCGGTCATCTCCAGGACACGGTTGTTCGCGTTGGTCGGGTCGGGGACCACGGCACCGGCCGTGGAGGCCGTCCAGCCGTCCTGGCCGTCGAGCGGACCCGTCGTGTATCCCTCGAAGTCGAGGATCTCGACGAACCCTCGTCGACCACCTCCGCGGCGGCGGGTGGCCCGAGGAGGGTGACGCTCAGGACGGTCGCCAGAGCGACCGTCAGGCCTGCCTTCCCTCGTCGAGCCGGTTGCGCTGACATCATTGTCTGCTCCTTGTCGTCGGGTGCTGCTGCCGCGGCCGCTGTGGAGGCCACGGTCGTGGCCTCGCCGGTCCCAGGGACCCGCCGAACCGGGATGCACTTCGGCGTGCACGACCTCCTGCAGGCTAGGAAGGGCTTTCCATCTGTCAACAGATGCGGGCTCGGGCTGACGCCGAGCGGTCCGTCCCATGCGAGGCCCGACGGCGGAGCGCACCTCCCGCGCGTCGGTGCCACCGGGTAGATTTCGGCGGGTGACGACCTCCCTGCGCCCGCGACCACCGACGACGCCGAGCGCCTTGCGGCGCTGGCCGCGATCACCTTCCCGCTCGCGTGCCCGCCCGGCTCGGATCGTGCCGCGGTCGCCGAGCACATCCGCACGCAGCTCGCTCCCGAGAAGTTCGCGGCCTGGGCCGCGAGCGCCGACCATGCGCTGCTCCTTGCCGAGGACGCGGCGCCTCTGGTCGGCCGGGACGCAGGCGGCAGCCTCGACGACAGCGTCGCCCGGACCAGCGTCTCGTCGGCTACGCCCTGCTCGTGCGCGGCGTTCCCGGCGACCCGGACATCATGGCGGTCGTCGGTGACGAGCCCACGGTCGAGCTCTCCAAGATCTACGTGCACCCCGGCTCCCAGGGCACAGGCGTCGCGGGCGACCTCATGCGGGCCGCGCTCGACGCGGCCTCGGAGCTGGTCGCGGACCGCGCGGTGTGGCTCGGCACCAACGGGGAGAACGCCCGGGCGCAGGCCTTCTACCGCAAGCACGGCTTCGAGGTCGCGGGCTCGCGGACCTACGTCGTGGGCGGCGAGCCGCACGACGACGTCGTGATGGTCCGCCCGCTCGGCTGAGCCACCGCGCGGGTGCGCCGCGCACCGAGGTGAGGACGCCGTCGGGCGACGGTCGACCCACGTCTCTCCTCCATCTCAGCCAGGCGCCCACGACGGACGGGGCGGGACCCCGAAGGACCCCGCCCGCCCGCACCTCAGTTCAGGCCGTCAGCCGCAGCTGGTGGCCTCGTAGGCGACGTCGAAGGTCGTCGTCCGACCCTCGGCCGTCGCGGTGACCTGCGCGACCCTGCCTCCACCGCGCCGGAACGCGCGCTGAAGGACTGGTGCGCGGACTTCCCCGGCGCGACGCCGACGAAGGTCTTGGTGCCGAACGGCGTCGCGACGACGATGTCCGCGGGGACGTCCTCGTCGTTGACCACACGGACCGAGACGTTGGCGGTCCGCCCCACGCACTGGGACGTGACGGTCGTGGTGACCTCGACCTCGGGCTCCGGCTCGGCCGTCAGGTCCTTGACCTGGACGTTGCGGAACGAGACGTCGTCGCCGTTGCCGTGGTTCTGCAGCCCGATGTAGCCGGACGACAGGTCACGCGACGGTTCGGTCGAGGTGAAGTCGTTGATCAGTGTCCCGTTGAGGAACACCCGGATCCGCTGCCCCTCGACCTTGATCTCGTACGAGTTCCACTCCCCGGCGCCTTGAGGACGGCGTCGCGAGCGGCGAGGTCGGCGCTCTGGAACGTGTAGATCGCACCTGTCGTGCGGTCGTCGGCGTCGGTCGCGTCGATCTGGATCTCGTAGCCCTGGTCGACCGCGACCCACGGGTCGTCGCCCGCGTCGGGGAACCCGACAAAGATGCCCGAGTTGTCGTCCCCGGCCATCTTCCAGTCGAGCGTGAGGCTGTAGGCCTCGAGCTCCTCGGGGTACCAGAGCAGGCCCATGCCCCGGTGGACAGCATGGAGCAGTCCTCCTGGAGCTCAAACCCGCCCGGCCCGGCCATCTTCCAGCCCGCGAGCGACTCGGCCGTGCCGTCGAAGAGCATGCGGTAGCCCTCCGTGGGCGTGGCGGCTCGCAGACCTCGGGCTCGTCCTCGACGAACGTGACGTCGCTGAACGCGACCGTCGTCGGCGACGTCTGCTCCTTGCCGAGCGCGAACGGCCCCGGGGCGATCCCCGCGAGCGTGTCGTTCGTGACCGGTGCGAGGTCCGTCCATGTGGTGCCGTCGAGCGACCAGGATCCCGTGAAGGTGTTCTGGTCCCGCGTCAGGCGCACGTGGTAGGTCTTGTCGGCCTCGCGCGGCAGGTCGGACACGCCGGGCTGCGGGTCCTGGACCACGTCGTCCTTCTCGCTGCGCACCTCGAAGCCGACGGTGCCGCCCCGCGCCGTTGTGGACCACGTCCACCTTGACGTAGTTGGCCTGGTCCTTGAAGACCATGAGCCCGCCCTGGTGGTAGTTCTGCGTGAGGTCGGCCGTGATGGTGGTCTCGACCGTCCACCGGTCTCCCGTGACGACCTTGTTGCGCAGGATGTTCGGCACCGTGGAGTTGCCCACGCCGAACACGTCGTCGTTCGTGGTCGTCAGGCGCAGGGCGCCGTCGCTGACCGCGAGCTTGGACGCGTCAGGGTTGACGACGTACCAGCGGCACGCGTCGAGCGCGGTGCCCTCGAACGTGTCGCTCGCCGTCGTGCCCTCGCACGTGGGCGGCGTGGTGCCGTCCACGAGGCGCACGTAGTCGAACGCGACGTCGATCTGCGCCGTGCCCGCGAGCTTGCCGAGGGCGAAGATCCCGACCCGGCATCCTTCGCCGCCGAGTTCTTGACGCCCTCGGGCAGCGCGGTCCACGTCTGACCGTTGTCGACCGAGAACTGACCCGTGAACGTGTCGCCCGCACGGGACAGCCGTAGCAGGTACTCGCCGTAGACCGGCTTGGCCACCTTCTCGACCTGCGGCTGCGGGTTCTGCGTGACGTCACCGACCTCGCTGCGCAGCTCGAACCGCACGGTGCCGTCGTCGACTGCGATCGCGTCGAGCTTCACGTAGTTCTTCTCGTCGAGGTAGACGACGAGGCCGCCCTGCTGGGCCGACTTGGCCAGGGGCGCCGTGAACGACGTCTCCACGGTCCAGGTGTCGCCCGGCTGGTCGGTCGTGACGATGTTCGGCACGGGCGTGTTCGCCGCGCCGTAGAAGTCGTCGTCGGTCGTGGTGACGACCCACTTGCCGTCGCGCACCTCGGCGAGGTCCGGACGGTAGTTGTGGACGTCCCACCGGCACGCGTCGATCGACGCGCCGAGGAACTCGTCCTCCGGCCCGCGCTGGGGTCGGGCTCGGTGCACTCGAGCGCGCCGAACGTGGTCACCTGCACGGTGCCCGAGGACGAGGCGCCGGCCGGGTCGGTCACGGTCACCTTGGCCGTGAACGCGCCGCCCGTCGTGTAGGTGTGCGCGACCTGGGCGCCGGTGCCGGTCTGGCCGTCCCCGAAGTCCCAGGCGTACGTGAGCGCGTCACCGTCCGCGTCGGTCGCCGCGGCCGTGAAGGTCACGTCGAGCGGGGCGTCACCCGTGGTGGGCGTACCCGTGACCGACGAGATCGTCGGCGCCACGTTGTTCGCCGCACCCTTGCCCGCGAAGTGGAGCGAGTCGACGTCGAACATGTCTCCCGTGCCCCCGACGCGGAGCGCGCCACGAAGAACAGGGTGTTCGTGCCGCCCGGGTCCGTGATCGGCACGACGTCGGACGACGCGTGCGTCTCCCAGCTGCCCGTCGAGCCCATGGTGATGGTCCCGAGGACCGGGCCGTTCGCCGCACCCACCCGGACGTCGATCAGACCGCCCGCGTTGCCCGACGTGTAGCGCGCCGAGATGCCCGTGATGTCCTTGAGGTTCATCCGCTCGAACGCGAACCAGTCGCCCGCAGCGATGTAGCCGAGCTGCTTGGCCCCTCGGCCGCGGCCTTGTCGACGACCTGCACGCCCTGCTGCGCCGTGAAGTACTCGGCCTGCTTGGTGCGCGTGTGCAGGACGACCTCGTCATCGCTGCTGAGCGACGGCACGCCCTCGGCCCCGCCGTCGGTGTACGTCGCGTTGACGACCCCGAAGATGTTGGCGTCGAGCCCGTGTCCCTCGTCCTTGACGGTCGTCAGGACGCCCTCGCAGCCCGTCGCGCTCGACAACGGGTGGCCGTGGTTGTCGTGGCCGAGGATGTACTCGACGACGACGTTCTCGCAGTCGACCTGCGTCCCGTCCTCGGCGTCCGTGACCGTGACCTTGAACGGCACCTGGTCGCCGAAGTCGAAGAACTGCCCGTCCTGCGGCAGCTCGAGAGTCACCACGGGAGCGGTGTTGCCGACCGTGATGGTGGTGGTGGCCACGCCCGTCTTGCCGTCGGGGCCGTGACCGTGAGGCGGGCGGTGTACTGGCCCTTCGTGGCGTAGGTGTGCGTCACGACGGGTTCGGTCGAGTCGACCGTGCCGTCCGAGTCCACGTCCCACGCGTACGTGAGCGGCAGGTCCTCGGGGTGCTTGGAGGCCGATCCGTCGAGGACGACCTCGAGCGGCACGCCGCCGTTGGTCACCGACGCCTCGATCTCCGCGACGGGCGAGCGTGAACCCTTGACGTAGTCGATGCGGTAGACCGCGGAGTCCGCGGCACCGCCGAAGTAGCCGCTGCCGTAGTCGA
Organism: Oerskovia sp. M15; assembly: GCA_038070415.1. GTDB lineage: Bacteria > Actinomycetota > Actinomycetes > Actinomycetales > Cellulomonadaceae > Oerskovia. Next base: position 3,024,349 of record JAMYWF010000001.1, on the reverse strand, counting down.
GCACGTACAGCGACCCGTCGGGACCGAACTCGAGGTTCATGGGCCGACGGATGTTGAGACCGGTCAACGCCGGGACGAAGCCCGCCGGGGTCCCGTCCTCCTCGAGCACGGCCTCCTTGATCCAGCGACGCTCCCACTCGTACAGCAAGGGCTTGCCGTCGTAGTACTCGGGGAACTTGGTCTCCGAGACGAGCTCGGGGTCGTAGTCGTAGACCACGGCGCCCATGGGCGACTCGCCCCCGTGCCGAAGGCCGGGACGGACCCGCCGTCGTAGGGCTGCCAGGCCGCGATGGTCGGTGGCAGGTCCACGAGGCCCGTGTTGTTGGGGCTCGTGTTCTTGGGGGCGCTGCAGTCGAACGCCGCACCCGAGGCGCCCGTGGCGAAGTCGTGGTCGACGTACGGGACGTTGTTCCCCACGCAGTACGGCCAGCCGTAGTTGCCCGGCGCGGTGATGACGTTGAACTCGACCGAGCCTCCCGGCCGCGACCCGGGTTCGCCCGCCCGCGTCGGGTCCGTAGTCACCGAGGTGCACGTAGCCCGTGGTCCTGTCGACCGAGAACCGGAAGGGTTGCGGAAGCCCATCGCGTAGATCTCGGGTCGGGTCTTGTCCGTCCCGGCGCGAAGAGGTTGCCGTCCGGGACGGTGTACGTCCCGTCGTCCTTCATGGTGATGCGCAAGAGCTTGCCGCGCAGGTCGTTGGTGTTGCCCGAGGAACGCTGGGCGTCGTAGGCCGGGTTGCGCGTCGGACGCTCGTCGATCGGCGTGTAGCCGTCCGAGGCGAACGGGTTCGAGTCGTCACCGGTCGACAGGTAGAGGTTGCCCTCGACGTCGAAGTCGATCTCACCACCCGCGTGGCAGCACGTGCCGCGCGAGGCCTCGACCTCGAGGATCTTCTTCTCGCTCGCCAGGTCGATCGTGTTCTGGTCGGTGAGCGTGAAGCGCGAGAGCTGGTTGTAGCCGTCGAAGGCCGTGAACGACCCAGGACCCGCCCGTTCTCCGGGGCATCGCCCGCCGGAGTGCTCAGCTTGGGCGCGTAGTAGAGGTAGACCCAGCGGTTCTCGGCGAAGCTCGGATCCACGGCGACGCCCTGGAGACCGTCTTCGTCGTGCGAGTACACCGGGATGGTGCCCGCGAGCGAGGTCGACGCGTCGGCGGTCGTGTACCAGACCCGGCCGTCGCGCGAGGTGTGCAGGACGTCGCCGCCCGGCAGGACCGCGAGCGCGATGGGCTCACCGGTCTTCTCGGCGCCCTTCGCGAGCGTGATCTGCTCGTACGAGCTGTCGACCGTCGCGCCGCACTCGGCGTCGACCGCGCCCGCGGCGGTCTGGATGCCGCCCAGCAGGTGCTGGACGAACGCAGGGTCGCTGTACGACTCCTGCGTGTGGCCACCGCCCGTGTACCAGGACCGGCCGCCGGCCACGTCCTGGCACCAGGCGGTCGGGTGGTCGGCACCCATCGCGCCGCCGCCCGGCGCGTAGCTCGACTCGTCGAGGCTCGCGAGGACGTGCACGTCGCCCCGCGGGTTCTCGCGGAAGTTGTACCACTCGTCGTACCGGTCCCACGAGGCCGGCAGATGCGCGGTCGAGGGTGGTTCTTGTCCGCGACGACGACCGTCGCGTCCTGGTTCTGCGGGTGCGCCGAGAAGTAGGCTCCCACGAGCTCGCCGTACCAGGGCCAGTCGTACTCGGTGTCGGACGCCGCGTGCACGCCTGCGTAGCCGCCGCCGTCGGCGATGTACGCCTCGAACGCGGCCTGCTGGTCGCCGTTGAGCACGTCTCCGGTGGTCGAGAGCCACACGACCGCGTCGTAGCCCGCGAGGTTCTCCTCGGTGAACGCGCCCGCGTCCTCGGTCGCGGTCACGGCGAAGTGGTTGTCCACGCCGAGCTCTCGATCGCGGCGATCCCGGCCGGGATCGCGTCGTGCCGGAAGGCGGCGGTCTTGGAGAAGACGAGCACGGAGAACTCGTCGTGGGCGGCCGCGGGTGTCGCCGTCAGGGCGAGGGTCGGTGCGGCGAGGGTCAGCGCCAGAAGTGCGCTCACCCTGCTCCCCGTCTCCTCTGGTGTCGTTCGGTCACAGCTTTCTCCTTTGAAAGTCGATCGTCGTCCTCGACCGGGGCCGTGGCCCGGCCGCCGAGGTCCTGCGGCTCGTCCTCACCTCCTGGCGCGTGCCGTGCTCCTGAGGCGCCCGCCGGGACTCGGCCCACCGTAGGTGGTCCCGGCGGGCGCCGGTCTAGTGGTCGCCCTCCCCAGGCTCGCGGCGCCGTCGCCCGAGTCGTCGGGTGGAGCGGGAGGAACACGTGGACGTGCCCTGGTCGGCGCCGACGCTGAGGTCGTCGAGCTGTGTGGCGGCCATGCCCCACGTGTCCGCGGCGCGCAGGCGCAGGTCGGTCGAGAGCGCGACGAGGTCGGCCCGCGTCGGCTCGGTCGACGCCTCCGCGAGCTCGAGTGCATCGACCGTGTCGCCCAGCAGCGCTAGCGAGACCCCAGCCCGTTGCGCGTGACGTTGTACCCCGAGGAGCCGGCAGGCAGTGCCTCAGCCTCGGCCGTCAGGGCCGCGAGCCCGTCCCGCCAGGCGGTGATCTGCTCGGGAGTCGCGGGAGTACCGGGCGAGCCGTCGAGGGCAGGGCCACCGACAGCTCGTTCATCGTGGGGATCAGCCGCTCCTGCGCGGAGATCGCGAAGTCGGTCACGACACCGACGTTCTCGATGTCGCGCGCCACCTCCGCGGCCTCGAGCTCGGCCACACGCGCGGGATCGACGGCGTACGCGCCGGACGCTCCGTCGTCGGGCCCACGCGTCACGGCCCAGACGACGGCCACCACGACCGCGACAGCGACCGCGGCGGCGACCGCGGCGGCGGCAAGCGTGAGCAGCGCGCGGCGACCGCGCGAGGTTCCACGGCCACCGGGCGCTCGCGCGCTCCGGTGGCCGCGTGCGAGGACGGCGGCACCGCCCCGGTCTGGGGTCCGCGGCCCGGACCGTCGCGGACCGCGCGGTGCGCTGGGCCTTGCTGCGCTGCGCGGACGGGGTCTGTGCCACGGGAGTTCTCCTGTCGGTCGGGCCTCGGGCCTCGGGCCGCGGCGTGCTGCGCGGTCCGGACTGCTGCAGCGGGCCCTGTGGGAAGCGCTGTCAATCGGTCGTGTCAGAACCCTCCGGGGTCTGGACCGGGGAGCTTCTGACACGGGGTCTCGGTGCTGCTGGTGGAACGGTGATGCTGGTGGAACGACGTGCGCGGTAGGCGCCGCCCCGAGGGACGGCGCCTACCGCTCGTGCATCAGCCGCAGGAGGCAGCCGCGTGGTCGACCGTGTACGTCGACGTCCGGTCCCCGATCGTCGAGGTGACCGTGACGGAACCCGCCTCGATCGCGCCGAGACGCGAGCTGAACGTCTGCGACGCGGACTTGCCCGGAGCGACGTCCGTGAAGGTCTTCGTCCCGAACGGCGTCGTCACCTTGATCGCCGCCGGAGCGTCGTCGGTGTTGACCACCCGCACCGTGACGAGCACCTTGCCCGTGGTGCACTGCGTGCGGGACTCGACCTCGGCCGAGACCCCGCCCTCGACCGGCGGCACCGAGAGGGAGAGCGGTTCGCTCACGTTCCCGGCGACGTCGGCCGCTCGGTACGAGACCTCGACGGCCCCGTCCCCGACCACGAAGGGCTCGGCGTACGCGAGCCACTCGCCCTCGGGTGTGTCGGCCAGGCGGTACTCGACCCGCTCGACCCCCGAACCGGCGTCGGCACCCGTCAGGGTCACCGTGCGCTCGACGAGCTCGGCCGTGGCGGTCGGCACCGTGGCGTCGATCTTCACCGCGTGAGCGACCTCCTCGGAGACGTTGCCCGCCTCGTCCGACGCCCGGAAGGCGAGCGCATGCTCCCCGTCCGTCGTGAGCGCCACGCCGCCGTGTACGGGGCCCAGTCGCCGTCGGCGACCTTGACCTCGATCGACGGCGTCTGCGAGACGTCGTCGGTGGCCGTCGCGGAGACCGTCACGGCCCCGGTGTTCCAGCCGGACGCGCCAGCTGCCGGGTCCTGGGCGACGGTCACGACCGGCACCTGCGTGTCCTCGTCACCCGTGGTGACGTGGAACCAGTCGAACGCCACCGTGACCGGGACCTCCTGCTCGGGGCCGATGGCCACGAGACCGAAGGACGTCAGTGCGGCGTCGTTCGTGACGGGCGCCCGAGGGACGTCCAGTTCACCCCACCGTCGCTGACCCAGCCCTGGTAGGTGTTGCCCACCTTCTCCATGCGCAGGTACCAGTAGCCCGACTCGGTGGTGTCGGCGATCTCGAGCTGGCGGTTGCCACCGCTCGAGGCCGCGTTCTTCTCCGACGCGAGCTCCGCACCCAGATCGAGTGCAGCGCCCGGCTGGTTCTTGGCGACCACGTCGAGCTTGACGTAGTTGTCGTCGTCGCCGTAGGCCATCAGACCCGCGTACTGCCAGCGGTGCAGCAGCGGAGCCTTGAAACGCGTCTCCGCGACCCAGTCGCCCTCGGGGCTGCCTGGAGCACGAAGTTGCGCGGGCTGATCGGGTTGTTGTTGTTGATGTCGCCCGGCTGCGTGGTGATGCGCAGCTCGCCACCGGCGACCTCGACCTTCGAGTCGTCGTAGCGGACCACGTTGTTCCAGCGGCAGCCGTCGAGCGCGGTGCCGTCGAACTCGTCGGACGGCTCACGAGAACCGTCGTCCGTCGAGTCCGGCGTGACCTTGAACCAGTCGACCAGGGCGACCGAGTCGGCCGTGCCCGTGTCGCCCGCGGCGATGACGCCGAAGGTCGCGTCGGCCTTGACCAGGGCAGAGCCCGTGATCGCGCTCCACGTCTGGCCGTCCGCCGAGTACGCGGCCGTGATGGCCGTGCCCGTGGAGGTCAGCTTGAGGTACACCGACGACGGGAAGTCCGCCGCGACGTTCGTCTGGCCGTGCCACGTGCGCGCACCACCGGTCTCGGTCTGGAACTCCAGGAAGCGGTCACCGTTCTGGTTCTTCGTGAACGCGAACTTGGTGTACTCGTCGTCGTTCACGTGCACGAGGAGACCCGCGTGCTGCCAGTGCCGTGCGAGCGGGACCTCGACCTTGGTCTGGATCTCCCACGCGCCGGCGGGTGCCGGCTGGCCCAGGTAGCTGATCGGGCCCGGGATCGCCTCGTTGATGTCGCCCTGGACGACGGGCAGGACCGCCTTGCCGTCCGCGACCGTGATCGACGTCCCGGAGCGGTGCGCACCACGGTCCAGCGACCGGTGTTGATCGACGCGGCGTCGAAGTCGTCCGACTTCTGCGCCGCGCACTGCGGCGGCGTGCCCGTGCCGGGTTCCTCCGGGTCGACAGGGTCGTCGTCGAACGAGAAGTCCTGGAACTCGACCGCGCTCGTGCCGGTGCTGTGCGCCGTCACGAAGAGGCCGATGTCCTGGACCGACGCGGCTCCCGGCAGAGACACCGGGTCGCCGATCTGGGTGAAGTTCTCGCCGTCCTTGCTCCACGACGCCGTGTACAGGTCGCCGTCGCGCTCGATCCGCACCCACGCGGGTAGCTCGTCGAGCTCGCCGCGGTCGAGGTCACGAGCTGCCCGCGGCGTTGCCGCGCAGCCACTCGAAGCCGCCGTTCGGACGGATGCCCAGGGCCGCGTAGCCCGGCGACTTGCCCGGCTGCGTCACGTCGTTGCGGACGATGAGACCCGCCTTGGCAGACCCGTTGGAGTTGCCCTGGCTGTTGACCTTGACCGTCGCGGACCACTTCTCGTCCGCTCCGGCCTCCTTGTAGATGGCCGAGTACTCGTCGGTGCCCTGCCACATGTTGGCGCCGGCAGAGGTCACGAGGTACTTGCCCTCCGACAGCTGCTCGAACGTGCCGTTCGCGTTGGTGTAGGTCTTCATGCCCGCGAACAGGTCACCGACCTGCGCCATGACGATGCGGGACTTCGTGGTGAGGCCCTTGTCGTTCGTGGCGACCGCGGTCAGCTTGTAGTAGTTGTCCGCGGAGACCGTCCAGGTCGTGGAGTACGGCGCGGACGTGTCCGTGCCGATCGACTGGCCGTCGGCGAAGAACTCGACATGACCGTGTTCTCGGCGTCGGTCGCGTCGGCCGAGACCGTGATCTCGCCCTGCTCGAGCTGGACGCCCGCCTCAGGAGCGGTCACGACGACCTCGGGTCGAGTCGTGGCCGAGATGCCCTGCCGTGCGCCTCGATGAAGTTGAGGCGACGCTCGCCCGCACCGGGGAACACGACGTACAGGGTGAAGCCTCGCCCGGGTCCGCGACGTCGACCCGCACGTCGGTGAAGGTTCCCAGCCCGGTCTCCGGGACGGAGGCCGTGGCGAGAGCTCGCCGTCGGGCGCGTCACGACGCAGCTCGACGGTGCCCGCCTCGGCTGCCGAGACGCGCAGCGAGAGCGCGCTGATCTGGTGGAGGTTGAACGGGTCGTACGAGGACCAGGCCCCGTCCTTGCCCGTGATGACCGAGCCACCGCCTTCGACGTCACGGCTGGTCAGCTGGGTCGTGCCCTCCGAGGCGGTCTGGAACTCCGCCTCGCGCTTCTTGCCGAAGACGAGGGTCGTGTCGGAGCCGGTCAGCGCGGGCACGTCGCCCTCGCCGCCGCCATCCGTGTAGCGGGCGTCGAGCACGTAGAAGACGTTCATGTCCTCGCCGTGCCCACCGCCCAGGCCGGTCTCGACCGAGCCCGTCGTGCCGTGGAGCGGCTCGGACGGGTGCGCGTGGGCGTCATGGCCCAGCGCCGGCTGGATGATCACGTTCTCTTCGACGATCGAGGCGTCCTCGGCGTCGGTGACCGAGACGTCCCAGTCGATCCGGTCGCCGAAGTCGAAGAACGAGCCCGTCGGCGGCAGGTTGAAGTCGACCTCGGGCGCGTGTTGCCGACCGTGATCGGCGCCGTGGCGGTACCGGTCTTGCCGGCCGGGTCCGTCACCGTGAGGCGGGCGTCGAACACGCCGTTCTCGGTGTACGTGTGCGTCGGAGACGCCTCGGTGGAGTCCGTGGTCCCGTCACCGTCGAAGTCCCACGCGAACGTGAGCGTCTCGTCCTCGGGGTCCGAGCTCGCGGCGCCGTCGAACGTGACGACGAGAGGAGCAGTCCCCGAGTCCGGCGTGGCGACGGGCTTGGCCACCGGGGAGCGCGAGCCGGAGACGTAGTCGATGCGGTGCAGGCCCGAGCTCGGGTTGTCACGCCCGAAGCCGCCGCCCCAGTCGAGCACGTAGAGCGCACCCTCGGGGCCGAACGTCGAGTCGATCGGGGCGAGGAACTCTTCGTTCGACAGGAAGGGTTGACCTTCTCGACCGCTTCGCCCTGAGGCAGGGAGGTCTTCAGGTCGATCGAGTACATCTTGTTGCGCGCCCACTCGTAGAAGAAGGGCTTGCCGTCGTAGTACGCGGGAACTTGGTGTCCGACTCGAGGTCGGCGTCGTAGCTGTAGAACGGACCACCCATGGGTGCGAGGCCGCCACCGGCGTTGATGACACCGGGGACCGAGCTGCGCTGGTAGCCGTAGTACATGTCCGCGGGCTGCGCCGGCGGGAGCTGCGTCAGGCCGGTGTTCTTCACCGAGTCGTTGACCGGGTTGTCGCAGTCGAAGTTGGCGCCGACCGTGACCGGGCTGGTGCGGTAGTCGACGTCACGGAAGGGCTCGTTCTTGCCCATGCACAGGGCCAGCCGAAGAAGCCCGGCTCCTGGATGTAGTTCCACTCGGCGATGCCCGCGGGGCCGCGGTTCGCGAGGTTGTCGGAGCCGTTGTCCGGCGAGTAGTCGGCCACGCCGAGGTTGCCCGTGGCGGGGTCGATCGTGAACCGGAACGGGTTGCGGAAACCCATGGCGTAGATCTCGGGCAGCGTCTTCTCGGTGCCCGGGCGAACAGGTTGCCCTCGGGGACCGTGTACGTGCCGTCGGCCTCGGGGTGGATGCGGAGCACCTTGCCGCGCAGGTCGTTGGTGTTGGCCGACGTCTCACGGGCGTCGTGCTGCGTCCCCGGACGCTCGGAGATCGGCGCGTAGCCACCCGAGGGCTCGGAGTGCGGGTTCACGTCGTCGCCCACGCCGATGTACAGGTCACCGGTGCGGTCGTCGAAGATCAGGCTTCCGCCCGTGTGGCCCGGCTCGTCGGGCAGACGCCCGGCAGGGACCTCGATGAGGACCTTCTCCGAGGCCGGGTCGATCACGGTGCCGCCGGGTCCGCCGTCGGTCACCGTGAAGCGCGAGATCCGGTTGAAGAAGTTCGCGGGGTTCGTGTCGTCGGCGCTTGCCGGCGAGTAGTACTGGTACAGGTACCCGTTGGTCGCGAAGTCCTTGTCGAGCGCGATGCCCAGCAGACCGTCCTCGCCGCCCGAGTAGACGGGGAGGGTGATCGCCGTCGAGGTGTTCTGGGTGCGCGGGTCGTAGAGCCGGATCTCGCCACGGACGAGCTCGGTGAAGAAGACGCGACCGTCGGGCGCGACGTCCATGCCGTACGGTGCGCTCGTGTTCGTGTCGAGCGCGACCTTCTCGAACTGGCCCCAGTCGGTGCCGCCGCAGTCGCCGGCCACCTGCCCGGACGCCCACTGGACGCCGCCGACGATGTGCTGGACCAGGTCCGGCTCAGCGGTGAAGTGCGCCCCGAAGTGGCCCATGCCGGTCATCCAGGCGCGGCCTCCGTCGTAGGGCTTGCACCACGAGATCGGGTGGTCGGCGCCCATCTTGTTGCCGCCGGCGTCGTACGTCGACTCGTCCATCGTGGCCAGCACGTGCGCTGCCGCGGACGTTGGCCGAGTAGTTGTACCACTCGTCAGCACGGTCCCAGCGCTGGTCGAGGTGCTCGGTCGAGGGTGCACGCGGTCCTCGACCCGGACCGTGCCGGGCAGGCCGGGCTGTTGCCCGTGGCGGCGTGACCAGGCATGAGCGCGCCGATCATGTCGTCCCACCAGCCGTAGTTCCCGCGCATGTCGGTCGCGTTGTGGATGGCGACGATCCCGCCGCCGCCCTGCTGGTAACGCTCGAGCGCCGCCTTCTGGTCGGCGTCCCACGGGTCGCCCGACGTCTGGAACATCACCAGCGCGTCGTACTGCGCCAGGTCTGCGTCGGTGAAGACCGAGGAGTCCTCGGTGTGGTCGGACGTGATCCCGACCTCGGCGAACGCGGCCTCGAGCACCGGGGTGCCCTGCGTGATCGCCTCGGAGTGCCGGAACTGGGTCGTCTTGGTGAAGATGAGGACCTTGCGGTCGTCACCGGGTTCGTGTGGTCCGTCGTGGGCCGCAGCCATCGTCGCCGGCGCGAGAGTGAACGCCAGAGCTCCGATGGTCAGCGCCGCAACGGCTCTTCCCGCAGGGAAGTCGCGCAGCCTTCATGTGTCTTGCCTCCAGGGCAGTCGGCACGTGTCGAACCGTCCCGCTCGTCGATGAACGGGTCGCACGTGCTGTGAAGAGTTACGTCGTCCCACGGCGTGCCGGCGCCGTCGGTGTTTCCTACCGATCGATCAGCCGCGCATCAGTCCCTTCAGGAAGTGAAGGCCATCGACAGCGATGGCGTCCTGGGTGGGGGCGAGCGGACGCCAGATCGAGGCGGCCGTCGCGATGGTCGCGTTGTCGGCGGTGAACGACTCGATGCACAGCGAGCCGTCGTAGCCCACCCGGTCGAGCGCGCCGAGGAACGCGTGCCAGTCGAGGTGATCGCTGCCGGGGCCCCGCGGTCGTTGCCGCAGACCTGCACGTGCGCGATCCGGTCTCCGGCGCGCGTCACTGCGGCAGCCAGGTCCGTCTCCTCGATGTTCATGTGGTAGATGTCGAGCATCAGCCCGATCCCGGCCGACGGCAGCGGCGCCACGACCGCGAGCCCCTGGTCGACCGTGTTGACGAGGCTCGTCTCGTAGCGGTTGAGCGGCTCGAGGCCGATCCGTACGCCCGCGGCCATCGCGTGGTCGACGACGGGGCGAGGTTCTCGACCAGCTCGGCGTTGGCCGCCTCGCGCTGGACGGGGTCAGCCGCCAGGTGCGTCCGACGGACGCGTACGCGGGTCCGCCGATCACGCCCGCTCCCACGGTGCGTGCCATGTCGATCACCTGACGCAGGTAGTCCTGCGTCCGGCGCACGGTCCCGGCGTCCGCCGCGACGAGCTCGCGACCCGGCCCCATCACGAGGGAGACCGAGGCGCCGAGGCCGTGGTCGGCGAGGACACCCGCGGCCCGCTGCGGGTTCCAGTCGGTGACGTCCTCGACGGGAAGCTCGAGGACGTCGAAGCCCCACCCGGCGACGCGCGGCGCGATCTCGCGCAGGGAGGTGTCGGTCAGGGGTGAGGTCCACACCCAGGTGTTGACCCCGAGGGGCGCGTACGAGCCACGGTGCTCTCTTTCGTCGGTGGGTTCGCCAGGTGCCCGACGCCGGAGCCCACCTCGCGGGGAGGTGGGGTCCGTCGTCGGGCACCTGGGTGAAGCGGTGACGGAGCTGAGGTCAGCGGTCCGTCCAGGCGGTCGGGAAGCCGGGCAGGTCCTCGCCACCGAACTTCGCGTAGTGCAGGCTCGGCATGTCCTTGTTCGCCTCGAGGTATTCCTCCAGGTCGTCCTCCGTGATGGGCGACTGCGGCAGGACCCACTCGGCCGGGACCTCCTCACCGTTCCAGATCTTCTGGGCCGCGAGGATCGGGTGCGCCACTGGAAGTTGGAGTACACCGCGCCCAGGGCGGTCATGTCCGTCTCCTGCCACTTGCGCATGAAGCTCAGCTCGTCCTCGCCCATGAACACGGGTAGGGCTTGCCGGCGTCCTCGAACGCCTCGACCGCTGCGACAGCACCGTCGCCGGCGTCCATCCAGATGCCGTCCACGTCCCCGCGCTGCAGGTACTGGGTCACGATGTCCTTGATCTTGGCACCGTCACCACCGGTGAACTCCTGGCCCACGACCTCGATCTCGCTCTCGGAGAAGATCTTGTCCGCGGCAGCCCAACGGTTCTCCAGCACGTCGACGCCGGGCAGGATGCGCAGCGCGAGGACCTTCGAGCCGGGCTCGAGGTTCTCCACCAGGAACTCCGCGCCGTCGGCGCCGTAGGCGTAGCCGCCGATCGGGTGGATGTAGGTGACCATGCAGTCGGAGTTGACGCCACGGTCGAACACGATCACGGGCTTGCCGCTCTCGCACGCCGCCTCGACCGCCGGGGTCAGGGTCGCGGTCGTGGACGGCGAGATGATGATCGCGTCGCAGTCACCGGCCTCCACGAACGCCTGGATGTCCGAGATCTGCTTGTTGTCGTCGTCCGCGGCGTCCGAGACGCGGAACTCCGAGATGTCGCCCGAGGCCTTGAGGACCTCGACCTGCTGCTGCATCGTGATGAACCCCGTCACACGCCAGGGGTTGGAGACCGAGGCGTTGGAGAAGCACAGCTTCTTGCCCCCTCCTTCGCGTACTGCGTGGTGTCCACGAGCTCCGGGTCGATCGCCTGCAGCCACGGCTGGTCCGCGGGCCCCTCGGGGACCACCGAACGCTGCGCGAGCTGACGGTCGAAGTCGGCCTGCACGAACCACTGGCTGTTCGCACCCGACTCGTTCGATTCCTCCGCTCCTTCCTCGGTGGTGGTGGCATCCGCCTCGGGCGAGCCGGCGGGGCGTCCGTGGTGCACGCAGCGGTGAACAGCAGTGCCGCGGTCGCGGCCCCTGCCATGAGAACTCGAGAGCGTCGCATGTTCCTTCTCCTGATGATCGAAAGACTTCGTTGTCCTGCCGTCACACCTGGTACGGCGGCCTGTCGGGGACGGATCTGTGGGCGTTCCGGGGGTGACCGGAAGACTAGGGAGTTGCCGGCTGGGGCTCCTTGGGGACGGTGGGTTCGGGGACCCCTGCCGGGGTGCTCGGGGTGCGGCCTTCGACTTCCGCGGCATCGCGGCGTAGGCGACGGCCGCGATGATGATCACGCCCTGGACCGCGGGGCGGATCGTGGACGGCAGGCTCAGCTGGTTGAACAGGGTGAACAGCGCCTCGAGCGTCAGGGCACCGGCCATGGCCGCGACCACCGACCCGCGACCGCCGCCGAGGACCACGCCGCCCAGGACGACCGCCGTGATCGCCATGAACTCGAGTCCCTCACCGACCTGTGCCGTCACGCCGGCATAGCCGCCGACGAGGATGCCCGCGACCGTGGCCATGAACCCGGAGAACAGGAACGCACGGGTGCGCACCCACCAGACGGAGGCGCCCGAGTAGGCCGCGGCCACGTCGTTGTCGCCGATCGCGACGAGCGTGCGACCGAACGGGCGACGCATGAGGATCACGGCGAGGACGCCGAGCACGACCGTGATGACCACCGCGTAGGGGACCTGGAACTGGCCGGGGTGTCGGGGATCCCGCCACGCCCCCACTGGCGGAAGCCCTCCGTCAGGGAGCCCGTGGGCGCCCCACCGGTCCAGAGCCGGATCGCCCCGTACAGGACGAGCATCATGCCGAGCGTCGTGATGAAGGAGGGCACCTTGAGGAGCGTGACGATCAGGCCGTTGACCAGCCCGACCCCCAGGCCGAACAGGACCATCAGGCCGATCACGGGCCAGGTCATGGACTCCTCGCCGTCGATGAGCTTGGCCGCGATGACGACCTGCGCGCCGACCAGGGACCCGACCGAGAGGTCGAACTCCCCGGACACGATCACGAAGTACTGCCCGATCGCGAGGACGATCAGCGGTGCCGCCTTCTTGAGGAAGGCCATGAGCGACATGGGCTCGCCGAACGACGGGTTCATCACGAGGATCGCGACGAAGACGACGATCAGCAGGGCGTAGACCGTCCACGAGCTGCCGGACGTGGCGCGCTGAACCCAGCGGGAGAAGTCGTTCTTGGAGGGACCCGGCTGCGGTGCGCCGGACGCGCTGGTGTCGCTCGGCGTGGTCGCGGACGTGCTCGCGCTCATCGGGTGGCCTCCTTGCCGGTCGAGGTGGGCTGGGTCGTGGGGTCGGTGTCTCGGCCCCGCGCGCGCCGCCGGGACGGACGGACTGCGCGAGCGCCCGGAACCTGGCTCGGCTGCTCGCCGGGTCGATCTGACGGCGGGCGTACATGGCGACCGCGGCGATGATGATCGCGCCGCGCAGGACGTCCTTGAAGAACGGGCTGACGTCGAGGACGTTGAACACCGTGTCGAGCGAGGCGAGGATGAGGACACCGGCGATCGTGCCGAGGATCGAGCCGCGCCCGCCCATCAGGAGGGTCCCGCCGAGGACCACGGCCGCGATCGAGTTGAGGTCGTAGCCGTAGGTGTAGACCAGGGCGTTGCCCGTGCCGAACCGCGCGGCGATGAGGAGCCCGGCGATGCCGGCGCACAGCGAGCACAGGACATGGGCCAAGATGATCGTCCGGTCGGTGCGGATGCCGGAGAGCCGTGCGACGTCGAGGTCCCCGCCGACCGCGAACATGTGATAGCCCGGACGGGTGCGGGTCAGCAGGACCACGCCGAGAACCACGACCACCGCGAGCACGACGACCGAGATCGGCACGGGACCGATGCGCGTGTACCCGAAGCCCTGGAACGCCTTGGGGATCTCGCCCGACGGACCCTTGTACTGGGTGTCGAGGTAGCCCTTGATGATGAGGCCCACGCCGAGCGTCGCGATGAACGAGTTCACGCGGAGCTTGGAGATCACCAGGCCGTTGACGAGCCCGACGCCGCCGCGACCGCGAGCGCCGCGACGACGCCGAGCCAGATGCGCGACGGGTCACCGGCCATCGTGGTGGCCGCGACGAGCGAGGACCAGGCCACGACGTAGCCGACCGAGAGGTCGAGCGACTTGCAGAGGATCACGAACGTCTGCCCGATCGCGACGAAGCCCAGCAGGCTCGTCTGCGACAGGAGGTAGAACAGGTTCCCCTGGCTGAAGAAGCTGCCGCCCTGTGCCGCGACCAGTCCGGCCGAGACGACGAGGATGCCGGCGAGCGCGAGATAGACGATCCCTGTCGAGCCGAGCGGCGCCGGCGCGGGCCGGACGTGGACCTGGCGCTCCCCGTCGAGGGCGAGGCGGTGCTCACCGCGGTGCTCATTGGTCCTCCTGGGTGGTGTCTCGCTGCGCGGGTCCGGCCGGGGCGGGCTCGCCGCCGGGCAGCGGGGACTGGGGAGCGCGGGCTGCGGCGCCCACGGGTACGTCGAGGGCGGAGAGATCGACCTCGACGTGCTCAGAGGTCTCCCCGCCCCGGTGGCCATCGCCATGATGGTCTCCTCGTCGCTGCCGGCGTGGAGCTCCCCGGCCAGGCGGCCGTCGCGCATCACGAGGATGCGGTCGGCCATGGCGACGACCTCGGGGAGCTCCGAGGAGATGAGCAGGATCGCGACCCCGCGCGCCGTGAGGGCGCGCATGAGGTCGTAGACCGCTCGCTTCGCACCGACGTCGATCCCTCGCGTCGGCTCGTCGAGCACCATCACCGAGGGGTCGGTCACGAGCCACTTCGCGAGGACGACCTTCTGCTGGTTCCCGCCGGACAGGTACTGGACCTCGGCGTCCTTCGAGCGGGAGACGAGGTCGAGCGACGAGAGGATGCCGGGGATGGCCTTGGCGCGGCGGTCCGAGGTCCCAGGGGTGACGGCGTCGAGCACGAGGCGGGCGTTCGCGGAGATCGACTGCTCGAGGGCCAGGCCCTCGGCCTTGCGGTCCTCGGTCACGAGCGCCAGGCCCAGGCGGACGGCCTCGCGGGCCGATCCGACCGTGACGGGCTTGCCGTCGAGCAGGATCGTGCCCCGCGTGAAGGGGCGACGCCGAACACGCCGTGCGCGATCTCGGTGCGCCCGCTGCCCTGGAGCCCGGCGAGCGCGACGATCTCGCCCGCGCGCACCTCGAGGTCGATCCCGTCGACCTGGTGTTCCCGGCGCCCGCGAGCGCAAGCTTGACCGCGCCGGGCTCGGTGCCGGGATCCTTGTCCGGGTAGTAGCCGGCGAACTCCCGACCGACCATGGTGCGCACGAGGCGGTCCGGGGTGATGTCGTGCGTCGCGGTCGTCAGGACGAAGTCGCCGTCCTTGAGGACCGTGATGGTGTCGCAGAGGTCGAAGATCTCCTTGAGGCGGTGGGAGACGTAGAGGATCGCGACGCCGCGGGCTCGCAGCTGCAGGACCAGGGCGTAGAGGAGCTCGACCTCCTGGTCGGCGAGCGCCGCCGTCGGCTCGTCCATCGAGATGATGCGTGCGTCGTAGGAGACGGCCTTGACGATCTCCACGATCTGCTGCTCTGCCACGGACAGCGAGCCGACGCGCATCCAGGACGCGAGGCCGTGCAGGCCGAGGTCGGCGAGCAGGGCGTCGGTGTCGCGGGCCATGCGCCCGGCATCGACGATCCCGAACCGGCGGGGTTCGCGGCCGAGGTAGACGTTCTCGGCGACCGTGCGCTCGGGCAGGAGGTTGAACTCCTGGAAGACGGTCGAGACGCCGGCGGCCTGGGCCGCGAGCGGCGAGGCGAACGCGACGGGCCTGCCGTCGAGCTCCATGGTGCCCGCGTCGGGCTTGTGGACCCGGCGATGATCTTCATGAGCGTGGACTTGCCGGCGCCGTTCTCCCCGACGAGCGCGTGGACCTCACCGGGTCGCACGTCGAGGTCGATCCCGCGCAGGACCGAGTTGCCGAAGAAGACCTTGCCGATGCCCCGCAGCCGCAGGATGGGCGCGCTCGATGAGCTCGCCCCGCCTCCCGCTGTCGATGCGGTCATGCTCCTACCTCCACCCAGGTGCCGGTGCGTGCGGAACGGGCGACGGCCTCGGCGAGTGCGCTGCCCGGAGCCCGTCGGCGAACATGGGCAGCCCGTCGGGCGTCTGCCCGTTGATCGCTGCCGCGGTGTCGCCGACGAGGGCGTTGAAGCAGTCCTGGTATCCCTGGGGTGTCCCGCGGGGAGCCGCGAGTAGCGGGCGGCCGCGGGCGAGAGCGCCTCGGGGTCGCGGACGAGCAGGCGGCTCGTGTCGCGGCGGCCTTCCCAGAGGCTCTCGGGGCCTCCTGGTCGAACGTGAGCGTGGACTCGGAGCCCGAGATCTCGAGGAAGAGGCGGTTCTTGCGCCCGGCCGAGACCTGGCTGATGACGGCGGAGCCGAGTGCGCCGCCGTCGGTCTCGTACTGGAGGGTCACGGCGTCCTCGGTGCGGACCGTGGTGGAGCGACCGTCCGACCCGGTCCGTTCGGCGTTGATCGTCGCGGTCTGCGCGACGAGGCGGGTGATGCGCTGACCGGTCGTGAACTCGAGGAGGTCGCAGAAGTGGGAGCCGATGTCGCCGAACGCGCGGCTCGCTCCGCCGAGAGCGGGTCGACGCGCCAGTTGTCGTCGCTCGCGCGGAGCAACCAGTCCTGGAGGTAGGAGCCGTGGACGAGGCTGATGGTGCCGACGGACCCGCTGCGGACCCGCTCGCGGGCCTCGCGCACCATGGGGTGGAAGCGATAGGCGAAGGGCACGACGGCGACGCGGCCGTCCTCGGACGAGGCCTGCGCGGCGAGCCCGGCGAGTGCGACCGCGCCCTCGAGGTCGATCGCGAGGGCTTCTCGCACACGACGTGCTTGCCCGCGGCGAGCACCGCCGTGGCGAGCGGGACGTGGAGAAAGTTGGGAGTGCAGATGTGCACGACGTCGACGTCCGGGTCGTCGATGAGCTCCTGCGCCGTGGCCGCGTACCCCTGGGCCCCGAGGTCTGCTGCGGCCTCGCGAGCGCCGGGAGCGTCGATCCCGGCGACGGACACGAGGTCCCCGGCGGTACGGATCGCGCGGGCGTGGACCTCGCCGATGAACCCGGTCCCGATGATCCCGGCGCGATAGCCCGCGGCGGGCAGCCGCTCGGCAGCAGGGGGTCGCTGGGCGGTCAGGGACTGGGGTGGTCGCGGTGTCCACGACGGCACGGCTGCTCAGGGGACGGCCTCGTCCCCAGCCCGAGGGCACCATGGTCTCGCGCGACTTCTTCGGCTCGCATGTCCCATACCGTAGGGCGACTTATGTCGAGCGTCAAGCAAAAGCCGAATGTTGGATGTCGGCATTAAGTAACATCATCGGTTGAACAATTGCCGCGGCCTACCGTTCTGCCGCTTCTGCGCCGAATCAGCCCACGAAGAAGGGCGGCCTCCGCGAGGAGGACGCCCTTCCGTGACGACGGCGGCACGCAGTCAGCGATGCCGCCCAGGCTCGCTACTCCTTGGTCGAGAACGCCGCGTCGAAGGCTGCCTCAGGGGCCTCGAACGCGTACTTCTTCACGAACGCCAGCGCCTCGGGAGCCCCACGAGACGGTCCATGCCCGCGTCCTCCCACTCGACCGAGATGGGTCCGTCGTACCCGATGCTGTTGAGCATCCGGAAGCTGTCCTCCCACGGCACGTCGCCGTGCCCCGTCGAGATGAAGTCCCAGCCGCGGCGCGGGTCCGCCCAGGCCAGGTGAGAGCCCAGACGGCCGTTGCGGCCGTTGTGCATCCGCTTCTTCGTGTCCTTGCAGTCCACGTGGTAGATCCGGTCCTGGAAGTCCCACAGGAAGCCCACCGGGTCGAGGTCCTGCCACACCATGTGGCTCGGGTCCCAGTTGAGTCCGAACGCCTCGCGGTGGCCGATGGCCTCGAGCGTACGGACCGTGGTCCAGTAGTCGTACGCGATCTCGCTCGGGTGCACCTCGTGGGCGAAGCGGACCCCACCTCGTCGAACACGTCGAGGATCGGGTTCCAGCGGTCTGCGAAGTCCTGGTACCCCGCGTCGATCATGTCCTGCGACGCCGGGGAACATCGCCACGTACTTCCAGATCGAGGAGCCCGTGAAGCCGACGACCGTCTTGACGCCCAGCTTCGCCGCAAGGCGTGCGGTGTTCTTCATCTCCTCCGCGGCGCGCTGACGGACACCCTCGGGATCACCGTCGCCCCACACGCGGTCCGAGAGGATGTCGCGGTGACGCTGGTCGATCGGGTCGTCGCAGACGGCCTGGCCCTTGAGATGGTTCGAGATGGCGTAGACCTTCAGACCGTGCGCCTCGAGCAGGGCGAGCTTGCCTGCCACGTACTCCTCGTCGTCCCAGCGCCACGGGTCCAGGTGGTCGCCCCAGCAGGCGATCTCCAGCCCGTCGTAGCCCCAGCCCGCCGCGAGGCGCGCGACCTCCTCGAAGGGTAGGTCGGCCCACTGGCCGGTGAAGAGGGTGATCGGTCGTGCCATGTCGGTGTCTCCTTGCTTCCGAAGTGCTCGGTGGTTCGTGTGGGACGGCTGTTCAGGGTCGCTTCGAGGCGCCGGCGCGACGGCGCACCATGAACACGGCGCCGCCCGCGAGAAGGAGGGCGAGGACGCCGACGACGAGCGCCGTCGGGACACCCGACCCTCGCCCTGGGCGGTCGCTGCGGACGCGGCCTCGCCCTGGGCCGCCGCGTCGGCGCCGTCGTCCGGGGCATCAACGCCTTCCTCGGCGGCTGCCGGCGGGGTGGGCGGGGGACGACGTCGATCTTGGTCGTGGCGGTCGTGGCGGCAGGGGTCGTCGTCGTCGCGGTGACCGTCCAGTTCCCGTCGGCCAGGACGTCCGGGGCCGAGGTGTACCAGCCGACGCCCTCGGAGGCCGAGGAGAGCTGGATCGGGCCGACCTCGGCGCCCTCCGCGGAGACCGCGGTGACCACGACGTCGACGATCTCCTCGACGGGATGCCCGTCGGTCTTGTACGTCACGTTGACCGACACCCCGCCGGCACCGTCGCCCCCGATCGACAGGATGATGTCGCCCCGTGCGCGCTCGCCGGAGCCGCGCCGAGGGCCGTCGCGAGCAGCAGGACGATCCCTGCCGCCGCCGCGCCCAGTGCGCGGGAGAGCGGGCGTGCGCGGCGCGTCCGGTCCGGGCTGTGGTGGCGGTTCGCCTGCTGAGTCATGTCGCTCATCACCTCGTCGTGAAAGAAGTCGTCGTGCGGGTGTCTGCTCGGCCCGGCGGGCCGAACGCTGCTGCGGATGGTGGTGAGGGTGACCCCGGCGCCGCCGGAGCACCGGAGTTCCGGCACCGGGAGTCGGTGCCCCGCGTCGTCGACGCGGGGAGCACCAGGCGTGCACGTGGCCTACGACCATGGTGACGACGTCCCGGCCGAAGGGCCGTCGTCACCACACGTCGGTCGATGCTCCACCGCACGCCGGTCGTGGCCGGTGAGGCCGCGGCGTGTCACCGCGACCTCACCGGGAGTCGGTCAGCCGCAGCTCGCCGCGGCGTAGCCGACCGTGGAGGTGGTGGTCCCCTCGGCGTCGGTCACCGTGATGGTGACCTCTCCGGCCGCGATCGACGCGGCGCGTGTCGCGAACGACTGGTGGGCCGACTTGCCCACCGCGACGTCCGTGAACGTCTTGGTGCCGTAGGCCGAGCTCACCACGACGGTGACCGGGGCGTCGCCCTCGTTCACCGCGGTGACGGAGAGCGTCACGCGGTTCGCCACGCACTTCGGTGCAGCCGAGACCGTCACGGGGACGGGCTCGCCGGCAGGCACCTCGATCGAGGACGCCGTGACGTTCCCGGCCACGTCCGTGGCACGGAAGGCAAACGTCACCGCGGCGTCGCCGGCGGCGACCGGCGCCACGTACGCGGCCCAGGTCGTCCCGTCGAGCGAGTACTCGACCGAGGCGATCCCGAGACGTCGTCCGTGGCGACGACCTCGACGGTGCGGTCTTCACGGAGCGTCGCCGCCGCCGTCGGACCTTCGCCGTCGATCTTGACCGCCACGTCGGCGCCCGTCACGGTCTCGCCGCCGCCGAAGCCCGCACCTTGACCACGTGCTCGCCGGGCGCGTCCACGACCACCGGGGTCGTGTACTCGGCCCATGCGCCGCCGTCGAGCTGGTACTCGCGGTAGACCTGCTGGCCCGCCGCACCGCCCGTGGTCCCGACCGTGACGCTGACCGGACCGTTCCACCATCCGCCGGAGCCCGACGGGGTGGCCGGGTCGAAGACCCGCTCACCGCGAGCGGCTCAGCGGCCGGGCCGACGACCCGGAAGTGGTCGAACGTCGCGGTCGCGGACGTCTGCTGGGCCGCTCCCAGGGCGTACAGACCGATCTTGGCGTCTGCGAGCCCCGGGTTGGTCACCTTCTCGGCGATCTCGGTCCAGGTCACGCCGTCAGCGCTGTACGAGCCGGTGAAGGTCGTGCCCACCTTGGCCAGACGCAACCACCACACGCCCTGCGTGAGGCTGTTGACGTTGGGCTGCGGGTTCAGCACGGTCGCGCCGGCCTCGCTCCGCAGCTCGATCCCGCGGTCGACTGCCGCCCCGGCCTGGTTCTTCGTGAGGACGTCCAGCTTGACGTAGTTGTCGTCGTCGCCGAACAGGATGAGACCGCCCTGCTGGTACTGCTGGTCGAACGTGGAGCCGTCGACCTTGGTCTCCACGGTCCAGTCACCTGCCGGCTGGTCCTGCAGGACGATGTTGGGCACGTCGGTGTTGCTCGTGCCGTAGATGTCCGTCGGCGTCGTGTCGATCTCCAGCTTGCCGCCGGTCACCCGAGAGCCCGACGCGTCGGGCCGGACCACGGAGTTCCAGCGGCAGCCGTCGAGCGCCGACCCCTCGAACTCGTCGTCCGGACCGGCCGCGGTGGCCGTGTCGTCCGGCGTGATGTGGAACCAGTCGAACTTGGCGTCGACCACGGCCGGGACCGAGCCGTCGTTCGCGAGCGCGACCAGCCCGATCTTCGGGTTGACCAGCCCGTGCAGCGACTTGGTCTCGGACATGGCCGTGAAGTCCCGACCGTCGGCCGAGTAGTACGCCTTCAGGTTCGACCCGTCGCTCGTGTACCGCACGAAGAACGTGTCCGGGAACGCCGCTCCCAGGTTCGCCGTGTTGGAGGCCGCCACCTCGTTCGGGGTGCCGCCCTCCTCGCGGATGAACTGGAAGACGCGCTCGTCCGCGTTCGGTGTGGCCGAACGACCCTGGATCACCATCTTGGCGTAGTTGTCGCCGTCGCCCCAGAGGAGGAGTCCCGCCTGCTGGTACTGGGCGCGCGCCGGGAAGGTGACCTTGGCGGTCGCGGTCCACGGACCCGAGGGGAGATCCTGCAGGACGATGTTGGACACCGGCCCCTCCCTGCGCCGTAGAAGTCCGCCTTGCTCGCCGGGATCACGAGGTGACCATCGGCGACGACGAGGTTCTGATCACGACGGATGACCGTCGACCAGCGGTCGTCGTCCACCTCGGTGCCCGTGAAGTCGTCCGAGCGGCCCGAGAAGCACATGACCGGTTCGGTGTCGTTGACCTTGATGCTCACGTACTTGACCGTGTAGGCACCGCCGGCGTCGGTCACGCGGACCTGCAGTCGGTACGTGCCGCCTCCGTGTACGTGTGCGAGAACTCCTGGCCACCCTCGACGAACCCGCCGCCGAGCCCGTCGTCCCAGGCGTAGACCAGGTCGGCGGCCTCCCCGTCGGGGTCGGTGCCCGTCGCGGTCGCAGAGACCTCGAGCGGAGCCGTACCGGACAGCGTGGGCACGTCGAGCTCGACGTCGGGACGGATGTTGTCCGTGACGCCTCGGCCCTGGATGTCCATCCAGTTGACGTTGATGCCGCCCGAGAGCAGGACGAAGTACAGCGTCCCGCTGCCTGCCGGCACGTTGCTGAGCGGCGTCGAGACGTCGCTGTAGACCTGCCAGTCACCCGTGTTCGGCACGGCGATCCGACCGATCTCGGGGCCGTCCGGAGCGTCCCAGCGCAGCGAGACCACGCCGTCCGGGTTCGGCGACGCGACGCGCAGGCTGATCGCCTCGACGTTCGTCAGGCTCACGGGCTCGTGCGCCCACCAGTCACCGACCTCGACGTAGCCGAGGTTCTGCCCGCCGCCCGCGGTGTCCGCGGTGGTCTCCTTCTGGACGCCGGGGTGCCTCCGGTCCCGATCGAGGTCTCGCGACCCGTCGAGGTGTAGAACTCCGACTGGACGCGCTTGGGCTGGAGCACCTGCAGAGCGTTGCCCGTGAGCGGCACGCCGGCGTCGCCGCCGTCGTCCGTGTACGAGCCCTCGACCACCCAGAAGATGTTCGACTCGATGCCGTGCCCCTCGTCGCGAGCGGTCTGGAGCACCCCTCGCAGCCGTACAGCTCCTCCATGGGGTGGGCGTGCGAGTCGTGGCCCAGCGAGGTGCGCAGCGCGACCGACGAGCAGTCCACCTCGCCGTCGGGGTCCTCGACCGAGATCCGGTAGCGGACCTGGTCGCCCCACTCGAAGAACCCGCCGTTGTCCGGGAACTCGATCGTCACGACCGGCGCCTGGTTGCCGACGACCACCGTGACGTTGGCGACGGCGGACTTGCCGTTGGCGTCGGTCGCGGTGAGCTGGGCCGTGTAGGAGCCGTTCTCGGTGTAGGTGTGGGTCGGGTTCGCCTCGGTCGAGGGCGCGGAGCCGTCGCCGAACGTCCACTGGAGCGAGATCGGCTCGCCCGCCGGGTGACGCGTGCCCTCCGAGGAGAACTGCACCGTCAAGGGTGCTGCGCCGCTCGTCACGTCCGCCTGGGCGTGCGCGATCGGCGACGGGTCACCCTGGACGTAGTTCACCTTGAAGATCGCGCTCGAGTCGTTGTCGCCACCGAAGCCGGAGCCCCAGTCGATCAGGTAGAGCGCGCCGTCGGGCCCGAAGTCGAAGTCCATCGGACGGTCGAACCCGTTGCTGGGGTCGAGGACGTCCGGCAGGATCCGGTTGATGTCGACGAGCTGGTCGCGCTTCTCGCCGTCGAGCTGCATCGAGAACATCGTGCCGTGGTTCCACTCGCCGAACAGCGCCTTGCCGTCCCAGTACTCGGGCCACTTCACGTCGGAGTCGAGCTCCGGGTCGAACTCGTAGACCGGACCACCCATGGGTGCGCCGCCGCCACCGATCTCCGGGAACAGCGGGTTGGTCGCACCGGTGTACCAGACCTCCGCGGCCGTAGCGGCCGGCAGCTGCTGGATACCCGTGTTGTTCGGTGAGTTGTTGACTGCGCCGGCGGCGCAGTCGAACGACGCACCGGACTGCCCGGTCGCGAAGTTGTAGTCGACGTACGAGGCGTTCGCCCCGTGCAGTACGGCCAGCCGTAGAAGCCCGGCTCGCTCACGACGTTCCACTCGACCGCGCCGCGAGGACCGCGGTTGGGGTCCGCCGCTCCCGAGTCGGGGCCGTAGTCAGCGACCAGGACGTTCCCCGAGTCGGGGTCGATCCCGATGCGGAACGGGTTGCGGAAGCCCATCGCGTAGATCTCGGGCGGGTCTTGTCCGTCCCCTGCGCGAACATGTTGCCCTCGGGGATCGTGTAGGTCCCGTCGTCCTGCGGGTGATGCGCAGGACCTTGCCGCGCAGGTCGTTCGAGTTCGCCGAGGTGCGCTGGGAGTCGTAGTTCTGCCGCCCAGCACGCTCGTCGACCGGGGAGAAGCCACCGGACTCGAACGGGTTGGTGTTGTCACCCGTGGCGAGGAACAGGTTGCCGTCCTCGTCGAAGACCATGTCACCGCCCGCGTGGCAGCACGTCTCGCGCTGCGTCGTCACGGACAGGATCTTCTTCCCGCTCGCGGGGTCGAAGGTCTTGGACGCCGCGTCGTAGGTGTAGCGAGAGATCTGGTTGTGCGGGCCGTCCGACCCGACGTTCGCGGGCGACCAGTAGGCGTAGAGCCAGCCGTTCTCCGCGAAGTCCGGATCGAGCACGAGGCCCAGCAGCCCGTCCTCGTTCGCCTGGGTCACGTCGAGGGCGAGCGCCGTCGTCGTGACACTGGCGTCGTGGTCGATCCGGCGGACGCGACCGTCACGCTCGGCGTAGAACACCGTGCCGTCAGGGGCGACGTCGAGCATCATCGGGTTGCTCGTGTCCTCGTCGAGCGTGACACGTTCGTAGCTCGCGCTCTGAGTCGCGTTGCAGTCCGAGTCGACGACGCCCGCGGCGGTCTGGATACCGCCGAGCAGGTGCTCGACGAACCCGGGCTCGGTGTAGGACTCCTGCGTGTGTCCGCCACCGGTGTACCAGGAGCGACCGCCCTCGTAGGTCTGGCACCAGGCGATCGGGTGCTCGGCGCCCATCTTCGCGCTGCCGGCGTCGTACGTCGTCTCGTCGAGGCTCGCGAGCACGTGGACCGAGTCGCGGGGTTGGTGCGGAAGTTGTACCACTCGTCGTACCGGTCCCAGCGTGCGGGCAGGTGGGCCGTCGAGGGTGCGCGTGATCCTCGACCTTGACGGTGGCGTCCTGGTTCTGCGGGTGGCCGGAGAAGTAGGCGCCCACCAGGCCGCCGTACCAGGGCCAGTCGTACTCGGTGTCGGAGGCCGCGTGCACGCCTGCGTAGCCGCCGCCGTTCGCGACGTACCGCTCGAACGACGCCTGCTGCTCGGCGTTCAGGACGTCGCCGGTCGTCGAGAGCCAGATCACGACCTCGTACTGCGCGAGGTTCTCGTCGGTGAAGGCGCCGGCGTCCTCGGAGACGTCGACGGTGAAACCGTTCTCGGTGCCGAGCTTCTCGATCGCCGCGATCCCGGCCGGGATCGCGTCGTGCCGGAAGCCGGCGGTCTTGGAGAAGATCAGCGCGTCGAAGGGCGCAGCCGCGTCCTCGAGCGCAGCCGCGGCGGCAGGGCGGACGTGGTGGATGGGGCGGCGGCGGGGTGGCGGCGAAAGCCGCCGCCCGGTCGCCATGGACAGTGGGAGCGCCACCGCGGCAGCGGCGACAGCCGCTACCGTGCGCATCGTTGCGCGGGGGCTCTCCAGAGCACGTTTCTCACCAAGGACTCCTTGTGAAGGTCGGACAAGGGTTCTGCGCTCCGGGGTGATGACAGCATCGGCCTTGCCCGTCGTCACCGGTGGCGGATCTACTCCGCCGGGTATCTCGCACCACGCCGTGCGTGCTCCCGCGGGTGCGGGGCGGGAGACCTCCTCTCAGATCTGCTGCCAGGAGCTGTCGGACGCAGCGCTGCGCTCGACGGCACCGAGGATCCGCTGGACGGCGAGGCCGTCCGCGAAGGACGGGTGGGCTGTGTGCCGGTCGCGACGTCGCGCACGAGGTCCACAGCCTGGTGGGTGAACGCGTGCTCATAGCCGAGACCGTGCCCTGCCGGCCACCAGCTCGCGATGTACGCGTGCTGCGGCTCGGTGACGACGATCCGTCGGAAGCCCGCGACCTGCGGGTCGTCGGAGGCGTCGAAGAAGTGCAGGACGTTCATGTCCTCGAAGTCGAAGGCCACCGACCCGCGCGAGCCGTTGATCTCGAGACGGATCGCGTTCTTGCGTCCGTACGCGAAACGGGTGGCCTCGAACACGCCCAGCCCGCCGCCCGCGAGACGCGCGAGGAAGACCGCGGCGTCGTCGACCGTGACCGGTCCTTCTCGGCGCCGCCCGTGCCGGACAGGCCCGAAGCCGGTCGCGACCGGGCGCTCGTCGACGAAGGTCTCGAGGATGCCCGAGACTCCGGTGATCGACTCCCCGTGATGAACTGCGCGAGGTCGATGATGTGGGCGCCGATGTCGCCCAGCGCCCCCGAGCCCGCCTTGGTCTTGTCGAGGCGCCACGAGAGCGGTGCGTCCTCGTCCGCGATCCAGTCCTGGAGGTACTGGGCGCGCACGTGGCGCACCGTGCCGATCCTGCCGTCCACCACGAGCTGTCGGGCCAGCTGGACCGCGGGGACCCGGCGGTAGGTGAAGCCCACGGTGGCGAGCACGCCGCGCTCGGCCGCAACCGCTGCTGCCGCGACCATGAGCTCGGCCTCCTCGACGGTGTTGGCCAGAGGCTTCTCGCACAGGACGTGCTTTCCGGCCTCGAGCGCCGCGATGGCGATCTCGGCGTGCGTGTCACCCGGGTGCAGATGTCGACGAGGTCGACGTCGTCGCGCGCCACGAGCTTGCGCCAGTCCGTCTCGACGTCGGCCCAGCCGAGCTTGTCCGCTGCCGCCGTGACCGCTGCGGCGTTGCGCCCGGCGAGGACGCGCATCTCGGGGACGAGCGGCAGGTCGAAGAACCGCGGTGCGGTCCGCCATCCCTGCGAGTGGGCAGCCCCATGAACGAGTACCCGACCATGCCGATCCCGAGGGTCGGGTGACCTTGTTCTGCCATGTCTGCTCAATCCTTTCGTGGTGGACGTCGCGGGCGGGCGGCACACCGAGGCCGTCCGCCCGCGACGTCGAGACGGTCTGTGCTCAGGACTCGAAGGCCGAGGGAGGTACTCGTCGACGTTGTCCTTGGTCACGACCGGTGCGAAGAGCTGGATCTGACGCGGCACGCCCATCGAGGCGAGGTCGCTCATCGACTTGCCCTGCACGGCGAGGCGGGCGAGCTTGATCCCGTCAGCCGCCTGCGTGGACGGGTAGACGACCGTGGCCTGCAGGACGGTGTCGCCCGCCTTGATGTCCTCCATGACGTCCTTCGAGCGGCGCCGCCGACCATGAAGAACTCGTCACGACCCGCGTTGTCGATCGCCGCCAGGACGCCGATGCCCTGGTCGTCGTCGTGGTTCCAGATCGCGTCGATCTGGGGCGCGGCCTGGAGCAGGTTCGAAGCGGCCTGCTCGCCGCCCTGGACCGTGAAGTCGGCCGCGACGCGGTTGCTCACGTCGAGCCCGCAGCCCTCCAGGGCGTCGGCGAAGCCCTGCTGCGGTCCTGGGTCAGCGGCAGGGAGTCGATGCCGGCGATCTCGGCCACGACGGCGTCGGGGTTGTCCCCGAGCTGCTCACAGATGTAGGTGCCGGCGCTGACACCCATGCCGTAGTTGTCGCCGAGGATCGTGGCGCGGGCGGCGAACGGGCTCGAGAACTCGCGGTCGACGTTGATGACGGTGATGCCCGCCTCCATGGCCTCGGTCGCGACCTCGGTCAGGGCCGCGCCGTCGAACGGCAGGATGACGATCGCGTCGACGCCGTCGTTGATGAACGTCTCGATCTGGCTGATCTGGAGGTTGACGTCGTTGGTGCCCTCGGCGACCTTGAGCACGACGTCGTCGTACTCGGCGGCCTCGGCCTGCGCGGCCTTGGTGATGGCGCCCATCCACCCGTGGTCGGCAGCGGGGCCGAGAAGCCGATGACGACCTCGTCGCCCGAGGCGTCGTTGTCGGAGGATGCCCGGGCCCCGCGGCCTCGGCGCTGGTCTCCTCGGCCTCGGGGTGTTCGAGGTGCATGCCGTCGCGAACAGCGCGACCGAGGTGAGAGCCACGGTGGCGAGGGCGAAGCGGCGACGCACCGAGGTGCGGGTACGAGCGGACATGAGATCTCCCTTGATTCGGTCCTGCGGGTGATGGTTTGGGGCGTGCTGGGAGTGGTCCCGCGGGGCGGGACCCAGGTGCTGGATACGGGGTGACGGGACGAGGCCCGACGGCGGAGCGCTAGTCGGATCTGGTGCGCGAGGCGAAGCGCTGCTGGAGCAGGACGGCGACCACGATGATGACGCCCTTCGCGACGTTCTGGGCCGAGGTCGACATGTTGTTCTGCGTGAAGACGTTGGTCAGCGTGGTGAAGATCAGGACGCCGAGGACCGTGCCGACGATCGTGCCGCGGCCTCCGGCCAGGAGCGTCCCGCCGACCACGACGGCAGCGATGGCGTCGAGCTCGTAGAACTGGCCGTTGGTCGAGGACCCGGCCGTGGTGCGGGCGAGCATCATGACGGCGGCGATGCCGGCGGTGAAGCCCACAAGCCCGTAGAGGTACATGGTGTGGCGCTTGACCTTGATGCCCGCGAGGCGTGCGGCCTCGGGTTGCCGCCGACCGCGACCGTGCGCCGGCCGAACGTCGTGCGGTTGAGGAGGAACCAGCCCGCGACGGCCACGACCGCGAACATCCACACGAGCACGGGAATGCCGAGCAGGTCTGCGCGGAAGAAGTCGAGGAATCCGTCGACCTCGACGCGCTGGGTCTGTCGGTTGGAGATCATCTCCGCGAGGCCTCGGGCGCCGACCATCATGGCGAGGGTGGTCATGAACGCGACCACCTTGCCGTAGGCGATGAGGATGCCGTTGACCAGTCCGCACGCGGTGCCGACCGCGAGGGCCACACCGACCATGACGATCCAGTGGGTGTCGGCGGCCATGACCTGGGTCGAGACGGTGCTCGCCCAGATGGTCGCCAGTCCCAGGACGGACCCGACGGACAGGTCGATCCCGCCGCCCGTGATGACGAAGGTCATGCCGATGCTCAGCACGCCGATCACCGCGGCCATGCGCAGGATCGTCAGGACGTTGTCGATGCTCCCGAACCGCTCCCCGCCGTGATGTACCCGACGATGCAGAGCGCCACGAGGGCGAGGATCAGGCCGATGTTCCGGCCCATCGATCCGTTGAAAATGCTCCGGCGCGACGGCGCGGGACCGGACGACCTGGGCTCCCGGCGTGCGCCGATCCGTCCACGACAGCTGCGGTGGACACCTCCTGCTCGCTCACGCGGCACTTCCTTCCATGACGAGGTCGAGCACGGCGTGCTCGTCGATCGAATCTGCTGGGCCCTGGTGCACCACTCGCCCTTCGGAGATCACGAGGACCCGGTCGGCAAGACCGAGCACCTCGTCGATCTCGCTCGAGACCACGATGATGGCCGCTCCCGACGCCGCGAGGTCGCGGATGAGCGCGTAGATCTCGGCGCGTGCCCCGACGTCGACGCCTCGGGTCGGCTCGTCGAGGAGGAGGACGCGGCATCCGTGCACCAGCCAGCGCGCCAAGAGCGCCTTCTGCTGGTTCCCCGGAGAGCGTCCTGGCGTTCCGGTTGATCCCCGCCGGTCGGAGATCGAGCGCGACGGCCTGCTCCTGCGCGGCGGCCCGTTCCGCTCCCTCGTCGAGGAAGCCTGCCTTCGCGAAGCGGCCGAACGTCGAGAGCGTGATGTTGCGGTAGACCGGCTCGTCCAGGAGGAGCCCCTGGCTCTTGCGCTCCTCGGGGCACAGGCCGATCCCTGCGTCCACGGCGGCGGCGACCGAGCCGCCCGCAGCTTCTTGCCGCCGACCGAGACGGTGCCCTCCGTGGCGCGCCGCGCCCGTAGATGGTCTCGAGAATCTCGGAACGTCCCGCACCGACCAGGCCGGCGAAGCCGACGACCTCACCCGCCCGCACCTCGAACGACACGTCGGAGAACTTGCCCTGGAGCGCGAGCGACCCGACGCTCAGCACGACCTCCGCCTCCGCCGGGACGGGGCGTGCGGGGAACACGTTGTCCACGGCCCGGCCCGTCATGAGCTTGATGAGCTCGGCGGTGGGGGTCTGCGAGACCTGGAGGTTCTGGGCGACCGTCCGACCGTCCTTGAGGACCGTGATCC
The DNA here is from genome assembly GCA_038070415.1 of Oerskovia sp. M15. Taxonomy (GTDB): domain Bacteria; phylum Actinomycetota; class Actinomycetes; order Actinomycetales; family Cellulomonadaceae; genus Oerskovia. The sequence goes on along the minus strand of JAMYWF010000001.1, from coordinate 2,995,262 downwards.
GGTCGCCGATCTGCCGGATCTCCTCGAGCCGGTGGGAGATGTAGACGATCGCCACCCCGCTCGCGGTGAGCTGGTGCACCACACGGAAGAGGTTCTCGACCTCTTCGCTGTCGAGTACCGCGGACGGCTCGTCCATGATGATGACGCGCGCGTCGTGGGACAGCGCGCGGGCCATGGACACGATCTGCTTGCCCGCCGCCGACAGGTGTCCGACCTCGCGGTGGGGCGAGATCTCGGGTGGCCGAGGCGCTTCATCAGCTCGCGGGTGTTCTTCGCCGCTGCCCGCCGGTTGGAGAAGCCTGCCGTCGCCAGCTCATGCCCCAGGTAGATGTTCTCGGCGACGGTGAGGCCGTCGACGACGTCGAGTTCCTGGTACATCGTGGCGACGCCGAGCTTGAGCGCAGCGACCGGGTGCAGGATCGTGACGGGCTCCCCGTCGATGAGGATCTGCCCCTCGTTGGGCTGGTGAGCCCCGGCGAGCACCTTGATGAGGGTGGACTTGCCGCCCCGTTCTGACCGAGGAGACAGTGAACCTCTCCGGGAGGATGTCGAGATCGACGCCGTCGAGTGCTCGGGCGCCGGGAAACTGCTTGACGATGCTCCGCATCTGCAGGAGCGGCCTGGTGGGCTGTGGGTCTGCGTTGACCATGTGACAGAAACTAGCCGACCTTTTGACGAGCGTCAATCAGAAGGTCTCGACCTTCCGCCCCGTTACCTCTCCGTGATCGGCAAAAGTGGGCAGTATCGGACATTGGTCCCGTTCCCCGCTGCCACGCCCCGGCGGCTCCGTCGCCGTGGCGAGGAGGTGGTCTGGCCGGAGATGCGGGCAGGAGGCCCGGAAACCCGGGGCAGGCGGGCGATGGTGGCGGACGGCACGCTCCAGCCTCGTCGCTGCAGCAAACCACACGTTAGGTCTGCTTCTGTCGATCGTCAAGCAAAAGGCGTGGTTCGCAGTACGCTAGACGGATTGTCACCACCGCGTAGCGACGAGAGGCCCGTGATACATCGTGCCCACCGAGGAACTGCTGAAGTTCGCCCCACGCCCCACCGGGGCCGGGGACATGTTCCAGCTGCTCCGCGACGGCCAACCCGCACACGGGCTGACCTCGCCGCGATCACCGGACAGGCACGGTCGACGATCGCCGCCCGGATCGACCTGCTGATGGCCTCGGGACTCATCGCCCCGCGGGCGAGGCGAGCTCGACCGGCGGCCGCCCGCCGGTGACGTTCGCCTTCAGCCCCGGTGCTCGGGTCGTCCTCGCCGTGGACCTCGGTGCCACGCACGCACGCCTCGCGGTGACAGACCTGGCCTCGAACATCCTCGGGGAGATCGACGCGCCCCTGTCCATCTCCGAGGGTCCGGAGAGTGTGCTGACCTGGGTCGCGGAGACGGGGAGAAGCTCATCGCGACGACCGGTCGTGACCTCGCGGACCTCGTGAGCGTCGGCGTCGGGCTCCCCGGACCCGTCGAGCACTCGACCGGACGCCCCATCAACCCGCCCATCATGCCCGCGTGGGACGACGTGGACGTGCCGGGATCCTCCGCAAGACGTTCAACGCCTCGGTCCTGGTCGACAACGACGTGAACATCATGGCGCTCGGGGAGCACCGGACCGCGTGGCCCGACGTGAGCGATCTTCTCTTCGTCAAGGTCGCCACGGGCATCGGCGCGGGAGTGATCAGCGACGGCGAGCTCCGCCGAGGAGCCCAGGGTGCCGCCGGGGACATCGGGCACATCGCCGTCCCCAACGCGACGGACACCCCGTGCCGGTGCGGCAACATCGGCTGCCTCGAGGCCGTCGCGAGCGGACAGGCCGTCGCAGGCGCCCTCAGGAGGAAGGCCTCGAGGCGCTCAACAGCGGCGACGTGGTCGCCCTGGTGCGGGCGGCGACCTCATGGCGAGCCACGCCGTGCGCCAGGCGGGCCGGGACATCGGCGCCGTGCTCGCAGCGTGCGTGAGCCTCCTCAACCCCTCGATGATCGTGGTCGGCGGCATCATCGCCGACGCCGGCGAGCACCTGATCGCCGGGATCCGGGAGATCGTCTACCAGCGCTCCCTGCCGCTCGCCACGCAGCACCTGCGCATCGTCACCTCGCAGGCGCGGGTCAGGCAGGGTGCTCGGAGCAAGCGCCATGGCCATCGATCACGTACTGTCTCCCGCAGCGATCGATGCCCTGATCGCATGAGCGCCAACGGAGGACTCATGAGCGTGCCGGACCGTCGGGCCCTGATCGTCCGGGGCGGGTGGCCCGGCCACTCCCCGAGGAGAGCACCGACTTCTTCCTCCCCTTCCTCAAGGAATCGGGATTCGACGTCGTCGTCGAGTCCTCGCTCGAGGTCTACGCCGACGCCGACTACATGGCGGGGATCGACCTGGTCGTCCAGTCCTGGACCATGGGCGAGATCCTTCCCGACGAGATGCGCGGCCTGCGCCAGGCCGTGACGAACGGGACGGGCCTGGCCGGGTGGCACGGCGGGATCATCGACTCGTACCGCATGGCCACGGACTACCTGCAGATGCTCGGCGGCCAGTTCGCCGCTCACCCCGGCGACCTCGTCGACCACACCGTGGACATCGTGCCCGAGCACGTGGATCACCCCTCGTGGCGGGGCTCGGACCCATCAGGCTGCACTCGGAGCAGTACTGGGTCCTGGCGGACTCGCTCAACGAGGTCCTGGCGACCACGACCATCCAGCCCACACCGGACTCGCCCTGGCGCTCGCCCGTGGTGTCCCCTCGATCTGGACGCGCCAGTGGGGCGAAGGCCGGATCTTCGTGTGCGCACCCGGTCACCAGCTCACCGATCTCGAGAACCCCGAGCTGCGCACCGTGATCGAGCGGGGACTCCTCTGGGCGAGCCGATGACACGGTCGCCCTGGCCGACACCGGACGCGACCTGTCCGGTGAGCCAGCGTCCGTCGGCCTCCCCGCGTGTGGCATCGTCTCGGGCGTGACCACCCCGTCGCCCTTCACCGGGCTGCTCGCCTACCCGATCACTCCGCTGGGACCCGGCTCCCGTGCCCCGACCTGGAGTCCCTCGCCCAGCTCGTGGAGAGGGCCGTGTCCGCAGGGGTCGACGGCGTCACGGTCCTCGCGTCCTCGGGTGCGGGGACGTCGTTCTCGCCCGAGGAGCGCGCCACCGTCGTGGACGCGGCCGTGCGGGCGGCGCGCAGCGCCGGAACCGGCAGCTCGGGACGGCAGGTTCCGGTGCACGTCGCGGTCGCGGCGCAGTCGACCGCCGAGGTCGTGCGGAACGCCGTCGCCGCGCAGGGTGGCGGTGCGGACGGCCTGGTCCTCACGCCCTTCTCGTACGTCCCCTCGTCGACGACGAGGTCGTGGCGCTGTTCGAGGCCGTGGCTGCCGAGACGGACCTGTCTGTGTGCTTCTACAACCGGCCTGCCCAGAACGGCTACGACGTGACCCCGAGGTCCTGGCCCACCTGGCCCGCCATGCCCGGCTCCGAGGCCTGAAGGACCCGGCCGGGCGCGAGGCCGTGGCCGCGAGGCTCGACGCGATCCGCGCTGCGGTCTCGGACGAGTCCTTCAGCGTCGGGCTGAGCGGCGACCTGGCCATGCTCGACGGCGCGTTCACGACCCTGCCGACCAGCGACGCCTGGCACACGGGCATCGCCGCGCTCGCGCCCCACGAGTACGCACAGGTCCGGCGTGCTCACATCGCGCGGCGTCCGCTCGACGCGGTCACCGAACGCTCCTGGCTCCTGGCCGTCGCACGGGAGGTCGCGAGGCTGCGCCCGGTCTCGGGGCTCCATGCTCTCGCCGGTCTGCTCGGTGTGCCCACCGGACCCCTCGCGGACCGCTCCTGGCGACCCCACCCGAGCAGATCGCTGGCCTGCGGACCGCGCTGGCCCGCCGCCGACCGCGGTGCCGAGCGCCGGGAGATCCGGGGCGCAGAACCCGGTGCGGCGAGGTAGACGGCTCCTTCTACCTCGACGCACTGACGGGCGCCGTCGGCCCTCGTCGTCCGCACTCTCCCCGTGCCGCCGCGCCCGACGACGTCGTGCTCGGTGGGCGTGCCCGCCTCCTCGGCGGCGCGTCGCCGACCGCGGTGGGCCCACCCGCGAGGAGCGCGACGAAGCCCGCCTCGTCGAGGATGCGCAGGCCCAGGTCCCGGGCCTTGGTCTCCTTGGTCCCCGCGTTCTCGCCCACGACCACGTAGTCGGTCTTCTTGGACACCGAGCCCGAGGCCTTGCCGCCCGCAGTGAGGATCGCCTCCTTGGCGCCGTCGCGCGAGAAGCCCTCGAGGCCTCCCGTGACCACGACGGTCAGGCCCGCGAGCGGGCCGGTCGGCTGCTGGCGCGCGCCGGGACCTGGGTGGCCAGGGTCTCGAACCGGACCCCGTCCTCCTTCCAGGTCACGACGATCTCCCGGTGCCAGTCCACCTCGAACCAGGCCAGCACCTCGTCGGCGATGACCGGACCGACACCCTCGACCGCTGCGAGCTCCTCGCGGCTCGCCGTCCGGATGGCGTCGAGCGACCCGAACCACTCCGCGAGCGCCCGGGCGGCGACCGGCCCGACGTGGCGGATGTTGAGGCTCACCAGGATGCGCCACAGGTCCTTGGTCCTCGCGATGCGCAGCTCGTCCACGAGCGTCTGCGCGGTGGTCGACGGGCCGTACACCGGGAAGTCCTTGCGAACGCCCGCGGCCCGACGCTCGGCGGGCGTCGCGTCCTCGAACCCCGGCGGGTAGGTGCGAGCGGCGACCTTCTGGAAGGGCCGGACGACCTTGGCCAGCAGCACCGAGCCGTCGGACATCTCCACCTCGCCCGACTCCCCACCCTTCGAACGGCCGGGGCAGCCCGGTCTCCGGGTCGCGGACGACCACGCGAATCGGCGCGAGCTGGTCGACCGTGAGGCCGAACAGGTCCTTCTCGGTGGGCAGCGGCGGCTCGGCGGGCTCGTAGGGCTGCGTGAGCGCGGCCGCGGTGACCTCGCCCAGCGCCTCGATGTCGAGGCCGCCGCGCGAGCCGATGTGCTCGACCCGCCCGCGGACCTGTGCCGGGCAGCTCTCGGCGTTGGGGCAGCGGAGGTCGACGTCGCCCTCCTTCATGGGGCGCAGGGGCGTCCCGCACTCGGGGCACTCGGCCGGCATGACGAACTCCGTACGCTGCACGCCGTCCTCGCGCAGCGCGACGACCGGACCGAGGATCTCGGGGATGACGTCCCCGCCTTGCGCAGCACCACGACGTCGCCGATCAGCACGCCCTTGGCGCGCACGACGTCCTGGTTGTGGAGCGTCGCCTGACGCACGGTGCTGCCCGCGACGAGCACGGGCTCCATGACGGCGTACGGCGTTGCCCGTCCGGTCCGGCCGACGCCGACCTGGATCGCGAGCAGCCGCGTGTTGACCTCCTCGGGCGGGTACTTGTACGCGATGGCCCACCGGGTGCGCGGCTCGTCGCGCCCAGCCTGCGCTGGAGCGCGAGCTCGTCGACCTTGACGACGATCCCGTCGAGCTCGTGCTCGATGCTGTGCCGGTGCTCGCCGAAGTACGTGATCATGTCCTGCACGCCCGCGAGACCGTCGACCACACGGTTGTGCGGCGAGACCGGGATCCCCACTGCTCGAACAGCGCGTAAGCGTCCGACTGGCGCGCGAGCTCGGCGTGCTCGCCCTCCTGCCACTGGAGCGCCCCGACGCCGTGCGCGTACATGCGCAGGTTCCTGCTCGCGGTCACGGCCGGGTCCTTCTGGCGCAGGGAGCGGCCGCGGTGTTGCGCGGGTTGGCGTACGGCGCCTGCCCGGCCGCGACGAGCGCCTCGTTGAGGGCCGCAAAGTCCTCGACCCCAGGAAGACCTCACCCCGGACCTCGATCACGGCAGGGTGCGTGGCGGGTCGCCCGCGAGCTGCTGCGGGATGCTCGTGATGGTGCGGACGTTGGCCGTGACGTCCTCGCCCGTGCGCCCGTCGCCGCGCGTCGCGGCCCGCACGAGGCGCCCCGCTCGTACAGCAGCGCGATCGCGAGGCCGTCGATCTTGACCTCGCACAGGTACTCCACGGGGCCTCGGCCGAGACGCCCAGGTCACGGTGCACGCGTGCGGCCCACGCGGCGAGGTCCTCCTCGGAGAACGCGTTGTCGAGCGAGAGCATGCGCTCGAGGTGCTCGACGGTCGCGAAGCCCGTCGCTGCTCGTCCACCCACTCGCTGCGTGGGCGACTCGGGTGTCTGGAGCGCGGGTGGGCCGCCTCGAGCGCCTCGAGCTCGCGCATGCGCGCGTCGTACTCGGCGTCCGAGGACACGGGCGCGTCGGCCTCGTAGTAGGCCCGCTGGTCGGCCTCGACCTGGGCGACGAGCTCGGCCCAGCGGCGCTGGGCGGCGGCTTCGTCGAGCGCCGGGGCGTCGGCGGGCACGGCTGCGTTGCCGAGGGCACCGGATGCTTCGAGGGCGTCGGTGGCAGAGGGTGCGGGGCGCGTCGGGGTGGCGTCGTTCACGTGCCCATCATCGCGTGCCCCACCCACACCCGCCCACGTTGGCCGCCCGTCCTGCCCGACGGCCGTCGTGGGCTACCAGCGTCCGGGCTGCTCCCCGGACGCCGGCGCCCCGATCATTCCGAGGGTTCGGCGGCCGCGGCGAGCGCGTGCGCCTCCTCGGTGGCCTTGCGCTCGGCACGGACCTCTTCGCGGCTCGTGCCGTGGTAGGCCGCGACCATGATGTCCTTCATGTCCTCGAGCATCGGCAGGCGCGGGTTGGCCGGAGCGCACTGGTCCTCGTAGGCCCGCATCGCCAGGGCGTCGAGACCGCCCATGAACTCGCGCTCCGAGACGCCCTGCTCCGTGAACGAGTGCTCGATCCCGACCTTGGCCCGCAGCTCCTCGACGGCCCGGGCGTAGGACTCGACGCCCTGCTCGGGGTCGACGCCGCAGCCCCAGGTGCTTGGCGATCTGCTGGTAGCGCTCGTGGGCGATGTACTTCTCGGCCTTGGGCCAGCCCGTGACCTTGGTCGGGATCTGCCCGTTGTAGCGGATCGCGTGCGGCAGGAAGATCGCGTTCGTGCGGCCGTGGACCAGGCCGAACGTCGAGCCGACCGTGTGGGCCATCGCGTGGACGATCCCGAGGAACGCGTTGCCGAACGCCATGCCGGCGATCGTGGCGGCGTTGTGCATCTTCTCGCGCGCCTCGGGGCCGCCGCACCTTGCGTGACCGAGGCCTCGATGTACTCGAAGACCAGCTTGATCGCGTGCAGCGCCAGGCCGTCCGTGAAATCGTTCGCGTAGACCGACACGTAGGCCTCGGTCGCGTGCGTCAGGGCGTCGAACCCCGAGTCCGCCGCCAGGTTCGCGGGCATCGTCGCGGTGAGGACGGGGTCGATGATCGCGACCGACGGGGTCAGCGCGTAGTCGGCGAGGGGTACTTGTACCCGGTCGCGTGGTCGGTGATGACCGCGAACGGCGTGACCTCCGAGCCCGTGCCCGACGACGTCGGGATGCAGACCAGCTGGGCCAGCGCTCCGAGGGTCGGGAACTTGAACGCACGCTTGCGGACGTCGAAGAACTTCTCGCGCAGGTCCGAGAACGCCATCTCCGGGTGCTCGTACTTGAGCCACATGACCTTGGCGGCGTCCATGGGCGACCCGCCGCCGATCGCGACGATCGTGTCGGGCTTGAAGTCGCGCATCATCTCCGCGCCCTTCTCGACCGTCTCGACGCTCGGCTCGGGCTCGACCTGGTCCATGATCTGGATCGAGACTTTGTTGGGACGACGACCCAGGACGTCGAGGACCTTGTCGACGATCCCGATCTGGCTCATGACCTTGTCCGTGACGATGGTGACGCGCTCGACGTCGGGCATCTGGGCCAGGTACTGGATCGAGTTGGGCTCGAAGTAGGTCTTCGGCGGGATCTTGAACCACTGCATGTTGTTGTTCCGGCGTCCGATCCGCTTGACGTTGACGAGGTTGACCGCCGACACGTTGTTCGACACCGAGTTGTGCCCGTACGAGCCGCACCCGAGGGTCAGCGACGGGATCAGGGCGTTGTAGATGTCGCCGATGCCGCCGAGCGCCGACGGCTGGTTCCACAGGATGCGCACGGCCTTGACTCGTCGGCCGAACTCTTCGGCGATCTCCTTGTCCTCGGTGTGGATCGCACCCGAGTGGCCCAGGCCGTCGAGCTCGACCATCTGCTCGGCGAGCGAGATGCCGTGGTCGGTCGACTGGGCGCGCAGCACCGCGAGGACGGGGCTGAGCTTCGCGCGTCAAGGGCTCGGCGGGGCCGACCTGGGCGCACTCCGCGAGGATGATCGACGTGTCGTCCGGGACGGTGAAGCCCGCCTGCTCGGCGATCCACCGGGGCTCTTGCCCACGATCGAGGCGTTGAGCCTGGCGCCCGCGCAGTTCGCGCCGCCCGCCTCCACGCCGAAGATGAAGCGCTCGAGCCGGGCCTTCTCCTCGGGGCTCGCGAGGTAGGCGTGCAGGTGGGCGAACTCGGCCAGGGCCTCGTCGTAGATCTCGGTGTCGAGGATGACGGCCTGCTCCGAGGCGCACACCATGCCGTTGTCGAAGCCCTTGGACAGGACCACGTCGTTGACCGCGCGGCCGAGCTTGGCGCTCTTCTCGATGTAGGCCGGGACGTTGCCCGCGCCGACGCCCAGGGCGGGTTTGCCCGCCGAGTAGGCCGCGCGGACCATCGCGTTGCCGCCCGTGGCGAGGATGAGCGAGACGCCGTCGTTGTTCATGAGGGCCGAGGTGGCCTCGAGCGAGGGCTGCTCGACCCACTGGATGCAGTCCGCGGGGCGCCCTCGGCGACCGCGGCGTCCCGCACGATGCGGGCTGCGGCGACCGAGCACCTCTGGGCGCCGGGGTGGAACGCGAAGATGATGGGGTTACGGGTCTTGAGCGCGATGAGGGCCTTGAAGATCGCGGTCGAGGTCGGGTTCGTCACCGGGGTGATGCCCGCGACCACGCCGACCGGCTCGGCGATCTCGACGATGCCCGTGAGCTCGTCGCGGCCGATCACGCCGACCGTCTTGAGGTCGGCCATCGAGTTCGGCACGTGCTCGCACGCGAAGATGTTCTTGGTGGCCTTGTCCTCGAAGACGCCGCGCCCGGTCTCGGAGACCGCGAGCTGCGCGAGGCGACCGTGCTCGTGGAGGGCCGCGACCGAGGCCTTCTTGACGATGCGGTCGATCTCCTCCTGGGTGAAGGCGTCGTACTGCTTGAGCGCCTTGAGGCCCCGGTCGACGAGGCTGTCGATCTCGGTGACTCCTGCGGGGGCCTTGCTCGTGCTGCTCACGTTGCTCCTCCAGTGACCCGAGCGGCCGGGTCTGCGCGATGCCTATCGGTTACTTGTGAAGACTTTCACAAGGTACGGATAGATGCAAGAGTTTGGTTGTGGGTGTGTCGCGGGCGACAGCTCGTCCCCCTGTCGGGCGGCTCGGCCGCGACGACCCGTCGGGCCGGTCGCTTAGTGTGTTCGCATGAGTGAGAACGCCGTGACCGACATGCCCACCGCACCGCCGACCACGCCGCACGACCCGTACCTGTGGCTCGAGGAGGTCGACGGCCGCGAGGCCATGACCTGGGTCCAGGGCCGCAACGCCGAGACCGCAGCGACCATCGAGGCCACGACCGAGTTCGCCGCGACCGAGCAGGCGATCCGCGAGGTCCTCGACTCCGACGACAAGATCCCCGACGTCTCCAAGATCGGCGAGCACTACTACAACTTCTGGCGCGACGCGCAGCACGAGCGCGGCATCTGGCGCCGCACGACCCTCGACTCCTACCGCACCGACCACCCGCGTGGGAGCTCGTGCTCGACCTCGACGCGCTGGGCGAGGCCGAGGGCAGAGCTGGGTCTGGCACGGCGCGAGCGCGCTGCGCCCCGCGCCCGGCCAGGAGTGGCGCCACGCCCTGATCGACCTGTCGCCCGGCGGCTCCGACGCCGACGTCACGCGCGAGTTCGACCTCGTGACCAAGACCTTCGTCGCACCCGAGGACGGCGGGTTCCTGCGCGAGGAGTCCAAGGGCGGGCTCGGCTGGATCGACGCCGACACGGTCTACGTCTTCACGGACTTCGGTCCGGCTCCATGACGCCCTCGGGCTACCCCGGATCGTCAAGCGCTGGCGCCGCGGGACGCCCGTCGCCGACGCGACCGTCGTCTACGAGGGCGAGCCCGAGGACATGTACATCCTCGCCTGGCGCACGCACTCCCCGGCTTCGAGCGCGACTTCGTGGGCCGCTCGATCGCTTTCTACGACAGCGAGACGTACCTGGTCCAGGACGCGGGCACGCCCGACGAGCAGCTCGTCCGGATCGACGTCCCGCGTTCGGCCGAGGTCGGTGTCAAGCGCGAGTGGATGCTCGTCGAGCTGCGCGACGACTGGGCGGTCGACGGCACTACCTACCTGGCCGCTCGCTGCTCGCAGCCCGGTTCGAGGACTTCCTCGCGGGGCTCGTGGCTTCACGGTCCTGTTCGAGCCCACGGCGACCACCTCGCTGGCCGGCGCGACCTGGACCCGGCAGCACCTCGTGGTCAACGTCCTGGAGGACGTCAAGAACCGCCTGCACGTCCTGACCCCGCCGCCCTCCCCGGGTCGGCCGGAGCACCGGCGGACGCGCCCTGGACCCGCAGCGAGCTCCCGGGTCTGCCGACCATCGGCACGGTCGCCGTGGGCGCGGTCGACTCCGAGGAGAGCGACGACGTCTGGCTCGTCACGACCGACTACCTCACCCCTCGAGGCGCTCCCTCCTGTCCGTGGGCTCGGGCGCAGCGCCGGAGGTCCTCAGTCGAGCCCCGCGTTCTTCGACGCGGAAGGGATGGTCATCGACCAGCACTTCGCGGTGTCCGACGACGGCACGCGCGTCCCGTACTTCGTCGTCGGGCGCGAGGAGCTCGTTCGCCCAGGAACCTCTGACGGCTCCCCTCAGGGACCGCGCCCACGCTGCTCTACGGGTACGGGGCTTCGAGGTCTCCCTGACCCCGGGTACTCGGGCGGCCTGGGGCGCGCCTGGCTCGCCGGCGGCGGCGTCTACGTCGTCGCGAACATCCGCGGCGGCGGTGAGTACGGCCCTGCCTGGCACCAGGCGGCCCTGAAGTCCAAGCGGCACAAAGCCTACGAGGACTTCTCGTCGGTCGCCGGGACCTCTTCGCCCGCGGCATCACGACCCCCGAGCACCTCGGCATGGAGGGACGCAGCAACGGCGGACTCCTCGCGGGCAACATGCTCACCCAGTACCCCGAGCTCTTCGGCGCCGTGATCGTGGGAGTCCCCTGCTCGACATGCTGCGCTACACGCACCTGCTCGCGGGCGCGTCGTGGGCCGCCGAGTACGGCGACCCCGACGATCCCACGCAGTGGGAGTTCATCAGGACGTTCTCGCCGTACCACCTGTTCGACGCCGAGCGGGAGTACCCGCCCGTGCTCTTCACGACGTCGACCAAGGACGACCGCGTGCACCCGGGCACGCCCGCAAGCTCGCCGCGAAGATGCTCGCGGCCGGCAAGGACGTGACGTACTACGAGAACGTCGAGGGCGGCCACGGGGCTCCGCGAACAACGCCCAGGCCGCCCACATGGCCGCGATCCACTACCGCTTCCTGTGGGAGCAGCTCGGCTGACCCGGTCGGTGCACGGCGAGGGCGGGTTCCCCGGGAACCCGCCCTCTCGGCGTCTTCGACGGCAGCTCGGCCGCAGCCCTCGTCCTACGAGTGGGGACCTGCGCCGTGATCAGCGTCCCGTCCTCACGACGGTTCCCGGTCAGGTCGCGCAGGCTCGGCGTGCCCTCGAGCACCGGTCCCTGCCCGTCGAGCGCGACCCGCACGCTCTGCCCGGCGCCGACCTGGACCTTCTCGCCGCGCACGAACACCTCGGCACCGTCGCCCGTCTCGCACACGAACTCGATCGCGTCGTTCGTGACCGTGACACTGAGCCGCGACGAGCGCAGCGTCACGCGGAACGTCAGGGACTCCCAGTCCTGCGGCAGGCGCGGGTCGAAGCTGATCCGCCCGCAGTCGTCGCGCATGCCTCCGAAGCCGAACGCGAGGGCGGACCACGTGCCACCGGCGGAGGCGACATGGACGCCGTCGGGCGCGTTGGCGTGACGGTTCTCGAGGTCGACGAGCAGCGACGACGTGAAGTACTCGAGCGCGAGCTCGTGGTACCCGACCTCGGCCGCGATGATCGACTGGACGACGCCCGACAACGTCGAGTCACCCGTGGTCAACGGGTCGTAGTACTCGAAGTCGGCGAGCTTCTCCTCGGGCGTGAACTCACCTCCCTGGAGGAACAGCGCGAGCACCACGTCGGCCTGCTTGAGCACCTGGTAGCGGTAGATCACGAGCGGGTGGTAGTGCAGCAGCAGGGGCCGCTTGTCCGCCGGGGTCGCCGCGAGGTCCCAGATCTCCCGCTCGAGGAAGTGCGAGTCCTGCGGGTGGATACCCAGGTGCTCTGCGTACGGGATGGACATGTGCTTGGCCGCCCGTTCCCACTCGGCCGTCTCCGCCTCGCTCACCCCGAGCCGGATCGCGAGTCGCTCGTACTCGTGCGGCGCGTCCTGGCGCATGATCTCGAGCGTCTGGGCCGCGACCCGCAGGTTGAAGCGGGCCATCACGTTGGTGAAGAGGTTGTCGTTGACGACCGTCGTGTACTCGTCGGGGCCGGTGACACCGTGGATGTGGAAGTAGTCGTCCCCGTTGACCCGCCAGAAGCCGAGGTCGGCCCACATGCGCGCGGTCTCCACCAGGATGTCGACGCCTTCGCGCTCCAGAAAGTCGCGGTCCCCGTGGCCCGCACGTACTGCATGAGGGCATACGTCACGTCGGCGTCGATGTGGAACTGCGCGGTACCCGCGGCGTAGTACGCCGAGGCCTCCTCGCCGTTGATCGTGCGCCACGGGAAAGCGCACCCTGCTGCGAGAGCTGGCCCGCTCGACGGCGGGCGGCGTCGAGCATCTGGTAGCGGAAGCGCAGCGCGTTGCGCGCGTACCGGGGCTCGTGTACGTCAGGAACGGGAGCACGTAGATCTCGGTGTCCCAGAAGTAGTGACCGCCGTAGCCCGTGCCGGTCAGGCCCTTGGCGGGCACGCCGTTGCCCTCCGCGCGGGCCGTGGCCTGGGCGAGCTGGTAGATGTTCCAGCGCACGGCCTGCTGGACCACGGGCTGCCCGGGATCTCGACGTCGGAGCGCGCCCAGAACTCGTCGAGCCACTCGCGCTGCTCGGTGTGCTGGAACCCGATCCCTCGTCGCGCACACGGTCGAGCGTGCGGCGGCAGCGGTCGATCAGCTCCCGGGCCGGGACGCCGCGCGAGGTGTGGTAGGCGACCGTCTTGGTCAGCCGCACGGGCTTGCCCGGCTCCGCCTGGATCCGGTAGACGTGCTTGGCCAGGTCCTCGTCCACCTGGGTACGCACCTCGTAGACGTTCTCCGTCGACAGGTCGTCGTCGGCGGCGACCGCGAGCGTCATCCCGGAGTTGGAGCAGCGGTAGGAGAGCACGAGCCGCTGGTCGTCGCCCCACTGGGCCTGCGGCTGCAGCACACGCTCGGTGAACTGGTTGGCCCGGCGCGGGTCGAAGCCCTGGCCCATCGCGGCCGAGGGCACGTGGTACTCGTCCTGCCCGTCCTGCCGGTTGAGGATCTGGGACGAGATCGCGATGGGCGCCGGATCGTCGAGCATGGTGACCTCGAACGTCAGGACGGCCAGGTGCCGCTCGACGAACGAGACCATGCGCTCCGACTTCACCAGCACACGCTTGCCCGACGGCGTGCGCCACAGCAGCTCGCGGCGCAGGACGCCGTCGGCCATGTCGAGCGTCCGATCGTAGGTGATCAGGTCCGCGACGGGCAGCAGCAGCGGTTCGTCGTCGACGTACAGCCGGATGATCTTGACGTCGGGGACGTTGACGATCGTCTGCCCGACCTCCGCGAAGCCGTACGCCTCCTCCGCGTGGTGGATGCGCCACGTCTCGTGGAAGCCGTTGATGAAGGTGCCCTGGGTGTGGGACTCCCGCCCTCCTCGACGTTCCCGCGCATGCCGAGGTACCCGTTGGCGACAGAGAAGAGGGTCTCGGTCACCCCAGGTCGTGAGCCGAGTACCGGTTCTCGGTGAGCTTCCAGGGTCCGCGGGGAAGCGGCTGCGGTCGATCGTGCCGTCGAAACCGTGCTCGAAACCGGTCATCGCCGGGCCTCCTCGCGCGCCGGACGGTCCAGGATCCCTGCGTCGAGCTCGCCCAGGTCGCTCACGACCAGGTCTGCCCCGTGCTCGGTCAGGGCGCGGGCGCCGACCCGCGGTCCACGCCGACGACGAGCCCGAAGTCCCCGCGGCCCCTGCCTGGACGCCCGAGATCGCGTCCTCGACGACGATCGCGGCCGTCGTCGGCACCCGAGGAGCCGCGCCGCGTACTCGTAGGTCGCGGGCGAGGGCTTGCCGTCGAGACCCGCGGCGGCAGCGACGCTCCCGTCGACCACGACCTCGAACCGGTCCGCGATCCCGCGGCCGCGAGGACCGAGGGGCGTTGCGCGAGGACGAGACGACCGCGACCTGTGCGCCGCCGCCGTCACGGCGTCGAGGAAGGCGATCGAGCCCGGATACGGGTCGATCCTCCCGGGCGAACATCGCGTTCACGATCTCGTTCTTCTTGTTGCCCAGCGCGCAGACCGAGCCCTCGCCCGGGGCGTCGTCGATCGTGCCCCAGGGGATCTCGACCCCGCGAGACGCGAGGAACGTCGCGACACCGTCGAAACGGGGCTTGCCGTCGATGTGCGCGAAGTAGTCGGCCGACGTGTACGGCTCGACGTGGAGCTCGGTGCACAGGGGCGCGAACAGGCGCTCCCAGGCGCGCATGTGGACCTCGGCGGTCGGTGTCAGGACACCGTCGAGATCGAAGAGGACGGCGTGCAGGGCGGGCATCGCGCTCCTTGAGGAGAGTGGACGGACGAGAGCGCCGCCGGTCGTCGGCACCCGCTCCGAGCCTACGCACCGCAGGCCGTCACAGCGATCAGGAGCCGGGCCAGGACGCACGGCAGCCCGGCCGCGGGCCCTGCTCCGGCCGGCGCGCCTCAGTCCTGCGCCCGCTCCGCGAGCATCTCCGCGACGCGCCCGAGGTTTCCGAGCATCGCGCGGTTCTCGTCGGTGCTGCCGAGCTGGCGGCCCGAACCGAGCCCCATCCCGCCCGGTCGTGGCGCGGCCAGCAGCGTGACGTCGTCGAGCCCCGCGGCGGCAGGCCGATCCGGCGCCACGGGGCCGTCACGAGCGAGGCCAGCTCGCCGAGGTTCGGTCCCGAGCACTGCGAAACCTTCGCGGGCGGCAGGCCCGCCCAGACACCGGTGCCGCGCTCGACCGCACGGGCGACCAGCTCCCAGCCCTTCTCGTCCCAGCCGTTCCCGCGCGCGGCCAGGTCGAGGCCCACGGCGTCGGCCCCGCCAGGACGGCGGGCGCGATACCGACCCACGCGGGCCCGACGTGCACGACGCTGCGCGCCCCCACGCCCGTGCCGCGTCCAGGACCGGCTTGAGCCCGTCGATGATGTCCGGCCCCGCACCTCCCGCAGGCGCGAGAGCCGGAGAACGTCGGCAGCACACCCGCGTTGACCTGCCCGAGGAGCGGCTCCGAGACCTGCACGACGAGCTCGGCTCCGGGACCTGCCGGTGCACGTCGTCGAGGTGGGCGCCGAGCCCGGCCGCGAGGGACGCCGCCAGGTCGGCGGTCGCGCCGCGGTCCGCGAGCACCCGGTCCCCCGCGAGGTAGAGCTCGGCCGCGAGCGTCCACGGCCCGACCACGGAGACCGCGAGCGGACCCGTGTACCCGTGCCCGGCGATGGCGAGCGCACCGAGGTCCTCCCGCAGGAACGCCTGCGCACGGCGCTCGTCCATCCCGGACCGGTCGGCAAGCTTCCACCCGTGCGGCCCGATCTCGACGGCCAGGTCGGCGAGCAGGGTCGCGGTGCGGCCCACTCCGTCGGCCCGGGCCGCGCTGCGGCAGCCGCACGAGGAACGGGACCGGCGTGGCGCCCGTCGGAACCTCGGCGAGGTCACCGAAGATCATCTGCTGCGCTTCGAGCACGTCGGTGCCCTCGCCGCCGGGCCACGGTCCGTGCCCGCTGACTGACGTCATGACGTGAACTCCTTGCTCTGTGACCGGCCCGCTGTTCGGACCCGTCGCGCTGATACCTGTGCGATCCGCCCTGCGAAGATCTCACCCCGCCTCACCCGCACGAAACCTTGCGTCGCCCTCTCTCCGAGTGAAGGCTGATGAGTATGCACCACAGACCGTGACGACGCGGAGGCCGCTCGGACGACCCCGCCGGACGAGCGAGGCGGACATGAGCAGCAGCAGCAGCGACAACAAGGCCACCGCGATTGCCGTACACACCCAGGCGATCCCCGGGAACCACGCGCAGGCCCTGGCGGCCTTCGTCGCCACCGACTTCCACAACCACGACCCGGCCCCGGCTCCTCCGGCGGGCTCGAGGGACTGATCGCGACCATGCACTGGTTCTCCGACGCCTTCTCCGACCAGCACGTCGAGGTGCTGCACGCCGTCGCGGAAGGTGACCTGGTCGCCCTGCACGTCGCGTTCAGCGCGTGCCACACGGGTACTTCCGGGGCCTGGCACCCACCGGACGCCGGTTCACGGTCCGCGAGATGCACATGCTGCGGTTTGCGGAGGGGCGCGAGGCCGAGCACTGGGCGGTGCGCGACGACGCATGGCTGGTCCGCGAGCTGAGCGAGCACACCGTGGTGCCGACCAGCGCGGTCCTCGCCGCGACACACCCGGCGCCCCGTGGGCAGCAACGTGCCGGTCGCGGTCTGAGCCGAGGGCAGCACGCGGCGTCCGGACCGGGTACAGCTAGCGCGTGGCGCTCGCCGCGCGCTGCGCCCGGTGGGCCCGCTGCACGGTCGACTGACCGACCACCCGCGTGCCCTGGTAGACGACGAGCGACTGGCCCGCGGCCACGCGCGCAGCGTCTCGCCCGTGAGCTCGACCTCCATGCCCGCGCCCTGCACGTGCCCGTCGCGTCCGCGGACGCGCCCTCGGTCGGCCCGACGACGGCGCGCACACGCGCAGCGACCGGGACCCCGTGCGCCCGCACCTGGACGGACGCCGCGAACCACCCGGACGTCGCTCCGAGCCCGGAGCCCTCGGGCGCGGGCTCCCAGCCCGCCTCCGCAAGGACATCGTCCGCGAGCCACACCGACCGGTCCCCGCGATCCGGTCGACCGTGAGCAGCTCGGCCGGGCCGACCACCACGCGGTTGGAGACCGGCTCGACCTCCAGGACGTAGCGCGGCTTGCCGTCCGCAGCCGGACGCCCCAGCGCCAGGCCCTTGCGCTGACCGACCGTGAACGCATACGCCCCTCGTGCTCGCCGAGCACCTCGCCCGTGGTGTCGACGATCTCCCCGGTGCGAGCGCCGAGGCGAGACCTCAGGAAGCCCTGCGTGTCGCCGTCGGACACGAAGCAGATGTCGTAGGAGTCCGGCTTGTTCGAGACCGACAGGCCACGCCGCTCGGCCTCCGCGCGCACCTCGTCCTTGGACGTGAAGGCACCGAGCGGGAAGATCGAGCGCGCCAGGCGCTCCTGGCCCATGACGGCCAGCACGTACGACTGGTCCTTGGCCTCGTTCGGGGACCGGTGCAGCTCGTGGACCGTGCGGGTCGCAGGCTGACCGTCGGCGTCCGGGACCGTGACCTCGCGCGTGACGACCTGGGCGTAGTGCCCCGTCGCGACCGCGTCGAAGCCCAGCGCCGTCGCCTTGTCGAGCAGCGCCTCGAACTTGATGTGCTCGTTGCAGCGCACACACGGGTTGGGGTGCGCCCTGCCTCGTACTCCGACAGGAAGTCGGCGACGACCGTGTCCTCGAAACGCTCCGAGAGGTCCCACACGTAGTACGGGATGCCGAGCACGTCGGCGGCCCGGCGCGCGTCGCCCGCGTCCTCGATCGAGCAGCAACCGCGTGAACCTGCGCGGAACTGCTCCCGGTTGCGGGACAGCGCCATGTGCACGCCGACCACCTCGTGGCGGCCTCGACGGCCAGGGCCGCCGCGACGGCAGAGTCCACCCGCCGGACATCGCTGCGAGAACTCTCATGCGGGCCTCCTCGTCGATCGTGCGGCGGACTGCTTGACTGCGCTCCGCCCGGCGCCCGCCGCGGACGCGAGACCTGCCGCCTGGGCGCGGGCCACGACCTGAGGCAGCGCGTCCAGGAGCCGGCGCACGTCGTCGGGCGTCGAGGTCGCGCCGAGCGAGAACCGCAGGGCGCCGCGCGCGTCCTCCTCGGGCACGCCCATCGCGAGCAGGACGTGGGAGGGCTGCGGCACCCCGCCTGGCAGGCCGAGCCCGTGGACGTCTGCACGCCCGCCGAGTCCAGCAGGTACAGCAGCGAGTCGCCCTCGCAGCCGGGGAACGTGAAGTGGGCGTTGCCCGGCAGCCGCAGGGACTCGTCGAGCAGCGGGTCCGGGCCGCGCAGGACCGCGTCGGGGACGGCCGTCCGCACGCCCTGGACGAGCTCGTCGCGGAGCGCGGCGAGGCGCTCGGCCCGCTCGGTGCGCGCCGCGACCGCCTCGGTGACCGCGACGGCGAAGGCCCGGATGGCGGCGTGTCGAGCGTCCCGGAGCGCACTCCTCGCTCCTGTCCTCCCCGTGCAGCACGGGGTGAGCGGCAGGTCTCGCTTGGCGATCAGCGCACCGACCCCATGGGGCCGCCGAGCTTGTGGCCCGTGAGGGTCAGGGCGTCCAGGCCGCTCACCGTGAAGTCGACCGGCACCTGCCCCACGGCCTGCACCGCGTCCGAGTGGACGGGGATCCCGTAGGGCGCGCGATCTGCACGACCTCCGCGACCGGCTGGATCGTGCCGACCTCGTTGTTCGCCCACATCACGGAGATGAGCGCGACCTCGTCGCCCTTGGCTGCCAGCTCGGCGCGCAGGGCGTCCAGGTCCAGGCGACCGTCGTCGTCCACGGGCAGCAGGACGATCTCCGCGCCCGCGTGCTCGGCCATCCAGAAGGCCGGGTCCAGCACCGCGTGGTGCTCGACCGCCGAGACCAGGATGCGACGACGGCGCGGCTCGGTGGTGCGCCTGCCCCAGAACAGCCCCTTGATCGCGAGGTTGTCCGACTCCGTGCCCCCGCGGTGAAGACCACCTCGCTCGGACGAGCGCCGAGCGCTGCGGCAACCGCCTCGCGCGACTCCTCGACGACGCGGCGGGCAGCCCGACCCGCGGAGTGCAGAGACGACGGGTTGCCCGTGGCCGTGAGCTCCGCGACGAAGGCCTCGACCGCGGCCGGCGACATGGGGTCGTGGCGGCATGGTCGAGGTAGGCGCTGGGCGCGGGCGGTGCGGGAGGAGGAGTCATCGGGCGATCACAGTCGTCCAGTCTACGAAGGTTCCGCCGTCCTGGTGTCGTTCAGATGTCTTCCAGGTGTGCTCACGGCGTCGAGACCGTCCGATCGCACCCCGTCCACCTGCGGATGGCCACTGGACAGCACAGGAAAAACCGATATCTTGACAGGTGCCCGTCCGACCTCCGGACCCCGGTCCCGGTCCGACGCTCGCCGCGGAGCGCGGGGACTGCCACCCTCGAGCAGGCGCGGCCTCCGCCGTCCCTTCTCGCCCTGTGAGAGCCCGCCCTATGCCCGACGACGTCGCGACCACCGCCGTGGTCCGCTCACCGGAGGACCCGCGCGCCCACGCGAGCGACCGCCTGCGCTGGTCCCAGCTCCCCGCCGAGCTCCGCGACGAGATCGAGGCCACCATGAACGCCAGGGTGGTGGAGGAGATCAGCGTCATCAGCGGGTTCAGCCCGGGATGGGCTCCCTCCTGCGCCTCTCGACGGGCGACCAGGTCTTCCTCAAGGCCGCCCGCACGCTCGACGAGCCGGAGAGCGCCGACCTGCACCGGGCAGAGGCACGGATCACCGTCCGCCTGCCCCGTCCGTCCCCAGCGCCCACTTCCTGTGGGGTCATGGGGACGGCGACTGGATCGTGCTCGCCTACGAGGCGATCGACGGGTATCCCCGCAGGTCCCGTGGGACCCCGCCGTGCTCGGCCGCGTCCTCAACACCCTCGCCGACCTGTCCCACATCCCCGGAGCCCGAGAGATCCCGCTGCCCCTGCGGGGCCGGAGCTGGCGTCCTCGGCGATCGGCTGGGGACAGCTCCAGCGGGAACCGTACGCGCACCTCGAGCACGTCGCTCCATGGGCAGCACGCCACCTGGGGGCGCTCGCAGAACTTGAGCTCGGCGTCCTCGTGGCGTGCGAGGGCGAGTCGATCGTGCACGGCGACATGCGAGCCGACAACCTCGTCGTGACCCCGACACGATCTACGTCCTCGACTGGCCCTACGCGATGCGCGGGGCAGCCTGGCTGGACCTGGCCCACCTGCTCACCAGCGTCGGGGCCCAGGGGTCGCGGGAGTGTTCGATCCGGTCGAGGTCCACGTCCCGACGGACGGGCGGCCACCTGTCGTCCGCTGGGAGGACTCCGAGCGGGCGGGCGCGTGGCTCACCGCCGTCTTCGACGACCATCCCTGGGCGTCGACGTGCACCCGGCGGACCTTCGCTCGATCGTCGGCGGCCTCGCAGGCTCCTCCATGGACGTCGCCCGCCGCCCTGCACCCCGGTCGCGGCCGGGGCAGGCCGAGCAGGCACTGGGGTGGTCGCTCGCCGGGCTCGCCTGGCTCGAGCACCTGGGTCTCTGACGCACGGTCGTTGCAGGTCGCGGCACGGGCGGGTGGACGCACGGACGCACGGACGCCCGGCGGGTCCGGCCTGCCAGGGCGTCCGTCGTCTGCGGGCGGGACTCAGCCCTTGTGCGCCCGGATGACCTGCGCGGCCTGCGGCAGCACCTCGGCAAGGTCTCCGACGACGGCGAAGTCGGCGATCTCGAACAGCGGGCAGTCCGAGTCGTTGTTCACCGCGACGATCACCTGCGAGGCCTGCATGCCGCCGCGGTGGTGCGGTGCGCCCGAGATCCCCGCGCCGATGTACAGGCGGGGGCGATCGTCACACCGGTCTGGCCGATGAACGTGTCGAACCAGCCCTCGTAGGCCGCGTCGCGGGTCGCTCCGACCGCCGCGCCGAGCGCGTCGGCCAGCTCTTCGATCGGAGCGAAGTCGCCGTCGGTGCCCCGCCCGCCGGCGACGACCGAGGCCGCCTCGGCCAGGCTCGGGCGTCCGCCCTCGACGACCGGCTTCTCCTCGCGGGAGACGACGGTGACGCGCGCCGCGGACGCAGGCACCTCGACGGGGAACCCGATGACCTCGGCCTCGACCGAGGACTCGGCGGGCTCCGGGACGATCGAGTTGGCGCGGACCGTGAACACGGAGACGTCGGTGAGGACCTCGCACGCGGTGTCCCAGGAACCGGCGAAGACCCTCTTGTAGCCGACAGCCCGGCCGTCCTCTGCACGGACGGCGGCGGCATCGATCACGAGGCCCGCGCCGAGCTCGTAGGCGAGGCGCGCAGCCGCCTCCTTGTTCGGGAAGGTCGCCGAGAGCAGGACGATGTCCGCGTTCGCGCGACGCACCGCGGTCGCGAGGGTCTGGGAGACGACAGCGGTCAGGTGCGCCGCCCCGGGCTCAGGGACGTGGGCAGCTCGGCCTGGAGGACCGTGTCCACGCCGTAGGCGCCGAGCTGGGCGAGAGTCGCGACGCTCGGGCTGCCGAGCGTCACCGCCTTGGGCGCCCGAGGCTGCGGGCCATGGTGAGGAGCTCGAGTGCGGCGGAGCGCAGCTGCGTCTCCGGGGAGTCGAGCAGGACGAGGACGTTGGTGGTCATGGTGTTCCCTCTCAGACCAGCTCGTTGCGGATGAGGAACTCGGCCAGCGCACGGCCACCCTCGCCCTTGTCGACGACGACCTCGACCTCGGGGCGGGCGGGCGCGGCGTCGCGCGCAGGAGGCGGGTGCGCGCCCCGGCGTCGCCGACCACGGCCGCTCCAGACCCAGGTCCTCGAGGTCCCAGACCTCGATCGGCTGCGTCCGGGCCGCCATGATGAGCTTGAAGTTCGGGAAGCGCGGCCAGTTCGCGTGGTCGGTCACGCTGACCACGGCGGGCAGCGGCGCCGAGAGCACCTCGAGGGCGTCGTCGAGCTCGCGCGTGACCTGGGCGGTCCGGGCGTCGACGTCGACCTCGAGCTTGCCGGCGAGCGTGAGCTGCGGCAGGTCGAGCGCTGCGGCGAGCAGCACGGGCACGACCGAACCGAGGCCGTCGAGGGCGGCCATGCCGGTGATGACCAGGTCGACCGGGCCCTCCTGCTCGAGCCTGCGGACCGCGGCGGCGAGCGTCGTGACGGTGCCGAAGTAGTCCGAGCCCGCGAGCGCCCGTCGGTGATCCGCACGCCGCGTCCGACGCCCATCTGGTACGCCTTGCGGATCGCGGTGTCGGCCTCGGGACCGGCCATGGTCACGACGACGACCTCGGAGGTCTCCTGCTCGGCCTCCGGCAGCGACTCGACGATGCGCAGCGCTGCCTCGATCGCGTTCTCGTCGAGCTCGTTGAGCGTGCCCTCGTCCGACGAGCGCACCACACGGCCCTCGTCGAACCGGCGGTCGGCGTGGATATCGGGAACATACTTGACGGCGACGACGATCCTCATCGTGATGAGCTCCGTGGGTGGGCGACGGTGGACCCGGGACGAACCCGCATGCCACGGCCTCCTGCGAGGTTGCGGCACAGTCGAAACCCTACCGGGCAGCGCCCTGGAGCCGGGTGAGATCTTGCGCACGACCACGTGGTGGGCGCGATGTGCTCACGCCCGGCGGCACAATGGGGGTGCAAGCGCTTGCCCCACTCCTCGTCCCCGTCCTCGCACGGTCCGGTGCCGCCGCTCGGCGTCCACCTTGCCGGCGACGGCGTCGACGTCGCGGTGCTCGCCTCCCACGCGAGCGCCGTCCATCTGTGCCTGCTCGACGTCTCGCCCGAGGGCGAGATCCACGAGAGGCGCGTCCCCTCGGCGGCCCGACCTACGGCGTCTGGCACGGCCACGTCCCCGGTGTCCATGAGGGTCAGCGGTACGGCTTCCGCGCCGAGGGACCGTGGGACCCGCTGCCGGGCTCCGGTACAACCCCGCGAAGCTGCTCCTCGACCCGTACGCGCGCGGACTCGTCGGCGAGCTCGACCAGGACCCGTCCACGCGTGGGCACGTCACGGCACGGGACGACGCCGGAACGCTGAGAGGCGACCCGCGTGGCCCTGCCGACCCCGCGACTCCGCGGCGCACGTGCCGCACTCGGTCGTCGTCGCCCCACGCACGGGCACCCGCCCGTGCGCCGCCCGCACGTGCCGTGGGCCGACACGGTCCTCTACGAGGCCCACGTCCGCGGTCTGACCCGGCAGCTCGAAGCCGTCCCGGAGGACCTGCGCGGCACCTACGCGGGCCTCGCGCACCCCGCCACGATCGCGCACCTCAGGACCTGGGCGTCACGACCGTCGAGCTCCTGCCGATCCACGCCTTCCTCTCCGAACCGCACCTGGTGGCCAAGGGCCTCACGAACTACTGGGGCTACTCGACGGCGGCTTCTTCGCCCCGCACGCGCCCTACGCGACGCGCGCCGCGCGGGAGGCTGGCCCCGGTGCCGTGGTCGACGAGGTCCGCGGCATGGTCCACCTGCTGCACGAGGCCGGGCTCGAGGTCGTGCTCGACGTCGTCCACAACCACACGTGCGAGGGCGGGGTCGACGGCCCGCACCTGTCGTGGCGCGGCCTCGACAACCCGGTCCACTACCTGCACGACGGCGCGACCCCGGCCGAGCTCGCGGACGTCACCGGGACGGGGAACAGCCTCGACTTCCGCCGTCCTCGCGTGGTCCAGGCGACTCTCGACTCGCTGCGCTACTGGGCGCAGGAGATCGGGGTCGACGGGTTCCGCTTCGACCTGGCCGTCACGCTGGGACGCGGTCCCAGCGGGTTCGACCCGACCACCCTTCCTCGTCGCCCTGCAGACCGACCCGGTCCTGGGCGCGCTCAAGCTGATCGCGGAGCCGTGGGACGTGGGTCCCGGCGGTTGGCGGACCGGCCAGTTCCCACCGCCCATGGCCGAGTGGAACGACCGGTTCCGCGGGGCCGTGCGCCAGTTCTGGCTCGCCGACCCCGCGAGGCGTCGCACGGGCGCGCCGCCAGGGGTGCGCGAGCTCGCGACCCGCCTCGCCGGGTCCGCGGACCTGTTCGGCCACAGCGACCCGCCGCTGATGCGGGGCCTGTCGCTTCGATCAACTTCGTCACGGCCCACGACGGGTTCACGCTCGCCGACCTCGTGGCCTACGAGCACAAGCACAACGAGGCCAACGGCGAGAACAACCGTGACGGCAGCGACGACAACCGCTCCTGGAACCACGGCTTCGAGGGTCGCCTGGAGAACGAGGAGGCCACGCTCGAGGGGAGCGTTCGAGCCCGGCCTCGAGATCGCCCCGTTGCGACGTCGCTCGATCCGCAACCTCATGGCCACCCAGGTCCTGGCCGCCGGTACGCCCATGCTCACCGCGGGCGACGAGATGGGCCGCACCCAGCGCGGCAACAACAACGCCTACTGCCAGGACGGGCCGCTGTCCTGGGTGAGCTGGGACCTGTCGCCGTGGCGCAAGGACCTGCTCGCGACCACGACCCACCTGCTGGCACTGCGCCGCGAGCACGCCGTGCTGCGCAGCGACACGTTCTTCCATGGGCGCCCACGGCACGCCGCGGAGGACGCCGTTCCCGACCTCGAGTGGTTCGACGGCGCCGGGCACACGCTCGACCAGGGCGCCTGGCACGACCCGGGCTTCCGCGTCCTCCAGATGCTCCGCACCGGCCCGCGCGAGGGCGACCGGGACGTCCTCGTGGTCGTCAACGGCGCGCTGGACGCGGTCGAGCTCACGCTGGCGGGCGTGCCGGGTCGCGGCAGTGCGGTCACCGCCGGGGCGGGCGACGACCCGTCGACCGGCTCCACGGACGGCCCGACGCAGGGCGTCACCTGGGAGCTCGCGTGGGACTCGGACTGGGAGCACCCGACCGAGGGTGACGAGGTGGTCCCCGAGCGCCACCGCGCTGCTCGAACCCCTCAGCATGCGGGTCTACCTCTCGGCACCCTGACCAGGCACCCTGCCGCCGTCCCGCACGGCAGAGGGCTTGCCGCGGGGCAGAGGGCTTGCCACAAGGCAAGGGTCCGCGATTCTCGGCTCGGCGCCTGCCCTCTACCTCGCGGCCGCGTGCCGGGTCTAGTCTCTGCGCATGAGCGACAACGACGTCAGCGCCGCCACCGTGCCGGACCGCCCGCCCCTGCCCCGCGAGCCGTCCCGGGACGGCCTCGCCCGATGCGACCGACGTGATCGTCGTCGGTGCGGGACTGTCCGGGCTCGTCGCGGCCACCGAGCTCACCGCCGCCGGACGTCGGGTGATCCTGCTGGACCAGGAGCCCGCGGCGAGCCTGGGTGGTCAGGCCTTCTGGTCGTTCGGCGGGCTCTTCCTGGTCGACTCCCCGAGCAGCGCCGCATGGGCGTCAAGGACACCCCGAGCTCGCCCTCGACGACTGGCTCGGCTCGGCGCAGTTCGCCCCGGGGCCGCGGACGGCGAGGGCCCCGACCGCTGGGGTACGCCTGGGCCCGCGGCTTCGTCGACTTCGCCGCGGGTGACATGCGTTCGTGGCTCCACGACAAGGGCGTGCGCTGGTTCCCGCTCGTCCAGTGGGCCGAGCGGGCGGCTACCCGCGGGCGGCCACGGCAACAGCGTGCCCCGCTTCCACGTCACCTGGGGACCGGCCCCGGCATCCTCGAACCGTTCGTCCGTGCGGCCCTCGACGCGAAGGCCGCGGGCTTCTCGACATCCGCTTCCGCCACCGGGTCACCTCGCTCGTCGTCACCGACGGGGCCGTGACCGGCGTGCGGGCCGGGTCCTCGCCGAGGACCCCGTCGAGCGCGGCGAGCCTTCGGTGCGCACCGTCGTGGGTGAGGTCGAGCTGTCGGCGAGCGCCGTCGTCGTCTCCTCCGGGGATCGGCGCGAACCACGACCTGGTCCGCGCCAACTGGCCCGTCGCGGCGGGGACGCTGCCCGCCCGGATGCTCTCGGGCGTCCCCGACTCGACCGACGGGCTGCTCCTCGGGGTGGCGCGCGACGCGGGTGCGGCCCTGGTCCACGAGGACCGCATGTGGCACTACCCGAGGGGATCGCGAACCACTCGCCCGTGTGGACGAACCACGGGATCCGGATCCTGCCCGGACCGACGTCCCTGTGGATGGACGCCGACGGCAACCGGCTTCCCTCCCCGTTGTTCCCGGGCTTCGACGCCCTGGGCTCGCTCCAGCACGTCACCGACCGCGGCGACGACCACTCCTGGTTCGTGCTCAACAAGGCGATCATGGAGAGCGAGTTCGCCCTGTCGGGCTCGGAGCAGAACCCCGACCTCACGGGCAAGAGCGTCCGGCTCCTCGCCCAGCGGGTGCTGCCGGGGCCGTCGGGCCCGTCGCCCGGTTCGCGGCCGAGTCCGCGGAGTTCGTGTGGGTGCGAACCCGACCGAGCTCGCCGCCGGCATGAACGCCCTGACCGACGCGACGCCCGGCTCGCGCGGCCACATCGACGCGGCCGACCTCGAACGACTGGTCCGGCTGCGCGACGACCAGGTGCGCACGGGTCTCGGCAAGGACCATCAGGTCGTGGCGACCGCGATGGCCCGCAAGTTCTTCGTGGACCGCGTCATCCGCGTCTCACCGCCGCGCCCGCTCACCACGCCCAAGGACGGCCCGATGCTCGCGGTGCGGCTCTCGGTCCTGACCCGCAAGACGCTCGGCGGCCTGCACACCGACACCGACGGTCGCGTGCTGCACCCCGACGGCTCGGTGTTCGAGGGCCTGTACGCGGCGGGCGAGGCCGCGGGCTTCGGGGCGGTGGCGTGCACGGGCACCGCGCCCTGGAGGGAACGTTCCTCGGCGGGTGCCTGTTCTCGGGCGGACGGTGGGGCGCGCTCGCGCGGAACCTGTAGCCGGTCCGCGGAGCGCCGAGGTAGGCCCGAGCGCTCGAGGGATCTCCAGAAGGGCTACCTCGACCCGGCCGGGTCTCCCGGGCGGCGTACGACGCCCACTCACCAGTCCGCAGGTATCTGCACCGGGTCGTCCGGGCTCACGCGCGACGCGCGCAGCCCGGCACCGCGAGCAACGCCGCGGCGAGCTCCTCGCTGCCCCGAGGTCGGTGGCCACGGTGTCGAGCTCGGTGCACACGAACCACGACCGGTCACCCGGCCACCACAACGTGGGCGACTGGTGGAGCGACGCGAAGGCGGTGGCCCGCGCGAGCGGCCCGTGCCACAGGTGGTACTCCCGGTGCGGCAGCTCGAGCATCGGCGCCGGAGGTCGCTCGACCTGGTGCGCGGCCCGCAGCGCTCGCACCGGGCCTCGGCCTGCGCCTGCGCGAACGAGGACCCCGGCGCGTCCCCTCGCCCACGTCGTCGATCCCGAACGAGAGCAGGCCGAACGACGTCGAGTCCTCGGGTCGCGTCCCGTGGTCATAGAGCCACCCGTAGCCGGTCCAGAGCGCGAAGTGGCACTCCTGGTCGCCCGTGAACGGCGCGAGGACGTCCAGCAGGAGGTCCATCTGCTCGGGCCCCGACTCGTCACCCTGCCCCAGGTAGAGCGACCCGATCCCTTCCTCCTCCTCAGCCCACGCGGGCGCGTCGGGGATGCGCGCGTACGCGGCGTAGCCCGACGGGACGCACGACCCGACGGTCCCCACTCCCCAACCGCCGCCCGATCCAGTCGCCCGCCGACGCGTCGTCGTCCACGCGACCCCGCCGAAGGGCGGGGAAGGTCGGGAGGTGAGCGGCGTCGTCGGGCATGAGGCGAACGTAGCCGCGGCGAGGTCGTCCGGCCAGCGGACCACCGCGCCGGTACGCTCCCGGCATGAACCTGCCCGACGACGTCGCTCCCCGGCCTCCCCGCCGGCGGTCCCGACGTGGCGCACCTCGACGTCGCCGGCTGCGAACGCACCCTGCGGCGCAACGGACTGCCCTGCTGCTCGAGGACCACTCTGCGGGGCGCGACGTGTTCGGACGGTCGGCACCGTTCCTCGTGATCGTCTTGCTGCTCGAGCTGACCGGGGCGGTCAGCCTGGGCTGGCCGGTGTGGGGCAACGTGCTCGCCGTGGTCGGCGGGGCAGTCCTGATCGCCGCGGCCTACGCGGGGCTCAACGTCGCGCGCGGTCGGAGCTGGTCTACCCTGCCGCAGGACGTCGGCGTGCCCGAGCTCGCGTTCTTCGTCCTCGTCCCGGCCGTGCTCCCGGCCGTGTTCGGGGCGAGTGGGACGCCGCGCTCGTCACGGTCGGCACGAACCTCCTGCTGCTGGGACTCGTGTGGCTCGTGGTCGGGTACGGCGTCGGATCCTCGCTGTGGTGGGGGCTCGCGCGGATCGCGGACGAGCTCGGCGCCTCCCTCATGAGGCTCGTGCGGCTCCTGCCCCTGCTGATGGTCTTCTCGCTCGTGCTGTTCTACAACGCCGAGGTGTGGCAGGTCTTCGACCGCACGCACGGTGTGGTCGACGTGATCCTCGGGGCGTTCTTCGCGGGACTCATCGTGCTGTTCGTCGTGCTGCGGCTCCCGACCGAGGCCCGCGGCGCTGCACTCGGCCGGGGTCGGGGTGCCGGGGCAGCCTCGCTGCCGCCGCTCACGCGGAGCCAGCGGTTCAACGTCGCGGCGATGATCGGGGTCTCGCAGCTGCTGCAGGTGCTCGTGGTCAGCGCCGGGATGGGGATCTTCTTCGTGGCGCTCGGGACGCTGACCGTGACGCCCGAGGTGCTCGAGCTGTGGGGCATCGACGGGCGACGGGAGCTGCTGACGCTCGACCTGTCGGGGACGACGCTCGTGCTGACGCAGACGCTCGTGCGGGTCTCGGTCGCGATCGCCACGTTCACCGGTCTGTATTACGCGATCTCGGTGCAGGTCGACGCGGTGTACCGGGAGGAGTTCGTCGAGGGATCGGCGAGCAGCTGCGCGAGGTGCTGGCGACGCGGGTGCGGTACCTGGGGCTGCTGGCGGGCGCGACGACCCTGCGACGACCCCTGCGTCGCCCCTAAGACGACCCTGCGACGAAGTAGAACGTTCTGTCCGAGATAGAACGCGGTGCGTACTACTTCGGACAGAACGTTCTACTTCGACGCTCGGCTTTCCACAGATTCCCGGACGACGCTTCCCGAGACCTCGTTCACCGGCACGCTGGGCGCATGGGAACATCGGAGTCCGCGCGTCAGGTCCCTCCCGCACTGCGGTACGAACCGGCGACCCGGGCTCGGCTCGAGAAGCGCCGACGGGAAGGTCAGGTCGTCCGTCTCCGACCTGGCGTCTACCTCCCCGTCCCCGTCGGCGAGGGCACGCGCGTCGACGCGAGGCCGAGGTTCTGGCGAGCGTCCGAGCCGTCGCGGAGAGGCTGACCACCTCCTACTGGCTCAGCCACGAGACGGCTGCGCTCCTGTGGGGTTCCTGGACCTGGAAGCTCGGGAAGCTCGTCCACGTGACGCAGCTCGCGAATCCCAGCGTGCGCCGAGATGCCGATCCGGCCACGCGTCGTCACTGGACCGCCCTCCCGGAGCGCGATCAGGCGCTCCTGAACGAGATCCCGGTCACGTCGCTCGAACGGACGGTCATCGACTGCGCCCGTTCGCTCAGCGCGCCGAGCGCACTCGTGGTGGCCGACTCCGCGCTGCGGCTCGGCGCCGAGGTCCGGCTGCTCGACCAGATCCTCGACGAGGCCGCGGGAAAGCGCGGGTGATCCAGGCGAGGCGGATCCTCCAGCTTGCCGACGCTCGGTCAGAGTCCCCGGCGAGACGCTTCTACGCTGGACAGCCTTCGACGCCGGCCTTCCGGCGCTCTCGCCCAGTTCTCGGTCACGACCTGGCGAGGGACTTCCGGCTCGACCTCGCCTGGCCCGAGCTTCGCCTCGGGCTGGAGTTCGACGGCTCGGTCAAGTACTCCGGCGGTATGGGCGATCCGACCGAACGACTGCTCGCCGAGAAGAGGCGCGAGGACGCCCTCCGCGAGGCCGGGTGGACCATCCTTCGCGTGACCTGGGAGGACCTGGGTGATCCCGAACGCCTCGTGGGTCGGCTGCGGGCGGCTCGTCAGCTCGCGCGCGAACGCAGGAGTGCGAGTAGAACGTGCCGCGTGAAGTAGAACGCAGGGGTTCTACTTCACGCGGCACGTTCTACTTCGGCACCAGCACCCGCACCCGCACCCGCACCAGCACCCGCACCGGCACCCGCACCCGCCCTGACCATCAGCTACGCGTTCGCCACCAGCCCCAGCTCCGCGACGCTCGCCAGCCCCTCGTGCTTCGGCACGATCCGCACCGTGTACCCGAACGGCCCGGACGACTCGAGGCGCACCGACCCTGCGAACGCCGCCCGCCCCGCCTCGTACGTCTCTGTCAGCTCGAGCGGCTCGGCCGTGAAGGTCTCGATCACGTCGGCCTCGGTCACGCGACCGTGCACGACCTGCACCTCGACGTCGCCGGGCTGCAGGTCCCCGAGGGACACGTACGCCTTGACGGACAGGAGGTCGCCGACCTGCGGCACCTCGCGGATCCCGCTCGACTCGACGTGATCCACCCGCACGCGCGACCAGTCGCCGCGCACGTGCTGCTTCCACGCCGCGAGCTCGCGCGCCGCTCGAAGCCCGGCCCGTTGAGCGTGCGCCCGGCGACGGCTGCAGGCCCGTACAGGCGGTGCACGTAGTCGGCGACCATGCGCGTGGCCTGGACCTTGGGGCCGAGGGTCGCGAGCGTGTGCCGGACCATCTGGAGCCAGCGGGCCGGGACTCCCCGCTCGTCACGCTCGTAGAAGCGGGCCGCGACCTGGGTCTCGATGAGGTCGTACAGCGCCGCTGCCTCGAGGTCGTCGCGACGCTCGGTGTCCTCGACGCCGTCCGCGGTGGGGATGGCCCAGCCGTTCTCGCCGTCGTACCACTCGTCCCACCACCCGTCGAGGATCGACAGGTTGAGTCCGCCGTTGAGCGCCGACTTCATGCCCGACGTGCCGCTCGCCTCGAGCGGGCGCAGCGGGTTGTTGAGCCACACGTCGCAGCCCGGGTAGAGCGACTGCGCCATCCCGATGTCGTAGTTCGGCAGGAAGACGATGCGCCCGCGCACGTCCGCCTCGTCGGTGAACCGGACGAGCTGCTGGATGAGCCGCTTGCCCTGGTCGTCGGCGGGGTGCGACTTGCCGCCACGATGAGCTGGACGGGACGCTCGGGGTCGAGCAGCAGCGAGCGCAGGCGCTCGGGGTCCCGGAGCATGAGCGTGAGCCGCTTGTACGTGGGCACGCGCCGCGCGAAGCCGATGGTCAGGACGTCGGGCGAGAGCGCGTCGTCGACCCAGCCGAGCTCGGCAGGGCTGGCCCCGCGCTCGCGCCAGGACCTCCGCACCCGGTTGCGGGCCTCGTCGACGAGCTGCCCGCGCAGCTCGCGGCGCATCGCCCACAGCTCCTCGTCGCTCACACCGTCGGAGGTCAACCAGCCCGACGACGCAGCGTCGGCCGTGAGCTCGTCGAGCCCCAGCTTCTCCGACTCCAGGGCGGCCAGCCTGGGGTCGACCCAGGTGGGCGAGTGCACGCCGTTGGTCACGGACGTGATGGGGACCTCGCGCGAGTCGAAGCCCGGCCACAGGCCGTTGAACATGCCGCGCGAGACCTCGCCGTGCAGGAGCGAGACGCCGTTGGCGCGCCCGCCCAGTCGCAGGCCCATGACGGCCATGTTGAAGACCGTGGGGTCGCCGCCGTCGTAGTCCTCGGCCCCGAGCGAGAGGACCTGGGAGACGTCGATACCGGGGATCTGGTTGTCCCCGCCGAAGTACTGGGAGATCAGGTCCCGGCCGAACCGGTCGATGCCCGCGGGCACCGGGGTGTGGGTCGTGAACACGGTCGCGGCGCGCACCGCCTCGAGGGCGGCGTCGAACGAAGACCGGAACCGGTGACGAGCTCGCGGATGCGTTCGACGCCCAGGAACCCGGCGTGGCCTTCGTTGGTGTGGTAGACCTCGGGCTCGGGCGCGCCGGTCAGGCGCGACCACAGGCGCAGCGCGCGCACGCCGCCGACGCCGAGGAGCAGCTCCTGCTGGAGGCGGTGCTCTCCTCCTCCACCGTAGAGACGGTCGGTGACCTTGCGGGCGGCCTCGTCGTTGCCGGGGACGTTGGAGTCGAGGAGCAGCAGCGGCACGCGGCCGACGGCCGCGACCCACGTGGGCGTGCAGCACGCGCCCGCCGGGCAGGTCGATCGAGACCCTGGCGGGGTCCCGTCGTCCTCGCGCAGGATGGTCAGCGGCAGGCCGTCCGGGTCGAGCAGCGGGTAGGTCTCGACCTGCCAGCCGTCGCGCGTGAGGGACTGGCGGAAGTAGCCGGCGCCGTAGAGCAGCCCGACGCCGACGATGGGCACGCCCAGGTCGGATGCGCTCTTGAGGTGATCGCCCGCGAGGATGCCGAGCCCGCCCGAGTACTGGGGCAGCACCGAGGTGATGCCGTACTCCGGGGAGAAGTAGGCGATCGCCTGCGGGAGCGCCTCGCCTCCGGCGACCTGCTGCTGGTACCAGAGCGGCTCCTGGAGGTAGCGGTGCAGGTCGCCTGCGGCGTTCCGGACCTTCGCCACGACGTCGGGGTCGGCCGCGAGCGCCGCGAGGCGGTCGGGCCCGAGGGCGCCGAGCAGGGCGACGGGGTCGCGCTTCACGGAGTCCCACAGCGCCGGGTCGATCCCGGAGAAGAGCTCGCGCGTGGGCGTGTGCCAGGACCAGCGCAGGTTGAGGGACAGCTCGTCGAGGTCGTGCAGCTCGGCGGGCAGGACGGTGCGGACGGTGAAACGTCGGATCGCTCTCACGGGTCGACAGTACGCAACTGTGCGGCGGGGCACACCCCGGCCCACCTCTCCTTTGTAACGCTTGCATGAACTCTCGCCCTGCCTGCGGGTGACGTGCTGGGGCGGGATGCGCGCCACGCCGCCCAGCGGGTGCCGCACGCCCCTGCTCTCGATACCTTGTGCAGGTGCCTGAGAATCCCGCGATCCCCGCGACCGCCGCCCCGACCTCCCCTCGGCCTCGTTCCCGGCGGTCTCCCCGACCGCACCCCGACCGCTCCTCCGATCGCCCCGGCCGCGCCGATCGGCCGGATCCCGGTCGTGGAGGTGTCACCGGTCGTCGAGGGCGGGCGCTGGCGGCCAAGGCCGTGGTGGGCGAGGTCGTCCCGGTCGAGGCCACGGTCTTCCGCGAGGGGCACGACGCGGTGTCCGCCACCGCGGTGCTCGTCGCGCCGGACGGCACGGACCACTCGTCGGCGCTCATGGTCGACGTCGCTCCCGGCCTGGACCGCTTCCGCGCGACAGTCGCCCCGACGCACCGGGCACCTGGTCCTTCCGCGTCGAGGCGTGGTCGGACCCGTACGGCACCTGGGCGCACGACGCCGCGATCAAGGTCGCGGCGGGCATCGACGTCGAGCTCATGCTCGCCGAGGGCATCGCCCTCTTCGCGCGCATCACGGCCCAGGAGGGCCTGAGCCCGCAGGACGCGAAGACCCTGCACGACGGCGCAGCCGCCCTCGCGGACCCGTCCCGCCCTCCCCGGCCCGGCTCGCGGCCGCCCTGTCGCCGAGGTGCGTGACGCCCTGAGGCGCACACCGCTGCGGGACTTCGTGACGCCGTCGGGCACCTACCCTCTCGTGGTCGACCGTCCGCTCGCCCTGGCC
This sequence comes from Oerskovia sp. M15, assembly GCA_038070415.1. Lineage (GTDB taxonomy): Bacteria > Actinomycetota > Actinomycetes > Actinomycetales > Cellulomonadaceae > Oerskovia. The sequence goes on along the minus strand of JAMYWF010000001.1, from coordinate 2,961,649 downwards.
GGCGCCTGGTACGAGATGTTCCCCGCTCCGAGGGTGCACGCCGCCTCAAGAACGGGACCTGGCGGTCCGGGACCTTCACGAGTGCCGCGAGGCGACTGCCCGCGATCGCCGCGATGGGCTTCGACATCGTCTACCTGACCCCGGTGCACCCCATCGGCACCACGCACCGCAAGGGACGCAACAACTCCTGACCACGCTGCCGGGCGACCCCGGGTCGCCGTACGCGATCGGTGCGAAGGACGGCGGGCACGACGCGATCCACCGAGAGCTGGGGAGCGAGCGCACGTTCAAGGCCTTCGTGAAGGAAGCCAGGCGACTCGGCATGGAGGTCGCGCTCGACCTCGCGCTCCAGTGCTCGCCCGACCACCCGTGGGTCACCGAGCACCCCGAGTGGTTCACGACGCGCGTCGACGGCTCGATCGCGTACGCCGAGAACCCGCCCAAGAAGTACCAGGACATCTACCCGCTGAACTTCGACAACGACCCTGCGGGCATCTACGCCGAGGTGCTGCGCGTGGTGCGGGTGTGGATAGCGCGCGGCGTCACCGCGTTCCGGGTCGACAACCCGCACACCAAGCCGCTCGAGTTCTGGGAGTGGCTGCTGGCCGAGGTGCGGCGGACCAACCCCGAGGTCATCTTCCTGTCGGAGGCCTTCACCAAGCCGCCATGATGCACACGCTCGCGCGGATCGGGTTCCACCAGTCGTACACGTACTTCACGTGGCGCAACGAGAAGACCGAGCTCGCGGAGTACCTTGCCGAGGTCTCGGGCCCCTCGGGGAGCTACATGCGCCCCAGCTTCTGGCCCACGACGCACGACATCCTGCCGCCCTACCTCCAGCACGGGGCGTCGCGGGTTCGCGGTGCGCGCCGTGCTCGCCGCGCTCGGCTCGCCCACGTGGGGCATCTACTCGGGCTACGAGCTCGTGGAGAACGTGCCGCGCCCGGGGTCGAGGAGCAGATCGACAACGAGAAGTACGAGTACAAGCCGCGCGACTGGTCCCTCGCGGAGGAGATCGGGATCTCGACGCTCCTGACCCGCCTCAACGAGGTGCGCCGCGAGCACCCGCGCTGCGGCAGCTGCGCAACCTCACGATCCACCCCACGAGCAACGACCAGGTTCTCGCGTTCTCGCGCCACCTGCCGGCGCGCGTGTCCCCGGACGGGACGCCCGTGCCCGACGACACCGTGATCGTCATCGTGAACCTGGACCCGTGGGCACGCAGGAGTCGATGGTCGACCTCGACCTCTCCGCGCTGGGTCTGGCCCCGGAGCACGGTCAGCTCATCGCGCACGACCTTCTCACCGGCGCCTCCTACGGCTGGGGCGAGCACGTCTACGTCCGGCTCGTCCCGCAGGAGCAGGTGGCTCACGTCATCCACGTGAGCGCGCCATGACAGCGACCCCGTTCTCGTCGCGCGGCGCCGGACCGGGTCCCGCTGCGGGTCCCGCGCCGGTCGCCCCGCGACGGCGCCCCTCGCGGTCGGGGCCCTGCCGCCCCGGCGTCAGCCCGCCGCGCCGCTGGCCCAGCGCTCGGGCCTGTCGGACGACCCCGCCTGGTACCGGACGGCGGTCTTCTACGAGGTCCTCGTGCGGGCCTTCTCCGACTCCTCGGGCGACGGCTCGGGCGACCTGCGCGGACTGCGCGACCGCCTCGACTACCTCCAGTGGCTCGGGATCGACGCCCTGTGGCTGCCGCCGTTCTACCCGTCCCGCTGCGCGACGGCGGCTACGACGTGGCCGACTACACCGCGATCGCGGGCCAGTACGGCTCCATGGCGGACTTCACCGAGCTCATCGCCGAGGCGCACTCGCGGGGCATCCGCATCGTGATCGACCTGGTCATGAACCACACGAGCGACCAGCACCCGTGGTTCCAGGCGTCGCGCGCGGACCCCGAGGGCCCGTACGGCGACTTCTACGTCTGGAGCGACGACAACACCCGCTACCAGGACGCGCGCATCATCTTCGTGGACACCGAGACGAGCAACTGGACGTTCGACCCGGTGCGGCGCCAGTACTTCTGGCACCGGTTCTTCTCGCACCAGCCGGACCTCAACTTCGAGAACGCGCGGGTCGCGGACGCCATGCTCGACGTGACCCGGTTCTGGCTCCAGGTGGGCGTGGACGGCTTCCGCCTCGACGCGGTGCCGTACCTGTTCGAGTCCGAGGGCACCAACTGCGAGAACCTCCCCGAGACGCACCGCTTCCTGCGCCGGGTGCGCGAGATGGTCGACAACGAGTTCCCGGGCCGGATCATCCTGGCCGAGGCGAACCAGTGGCCTGCGGAGGTCGTGGACTACTTCGGCACCGAGGACGAGCCGGAGTGCCACATGTGCTTCCACTTCCCCGTCATGCCGCGCATCTATTACGCGATCAAGGACCAGCGGGCCAACCAGATCGTCGACATCCTGCGCGACACCCCGCCCATCCCGCGGGCGCCCAGTGGAGCACGTTCCTGCGCAACCACGACGAGCTCACGCTCGAGATGGTCTCGACCGAGGAGCGAGCGTCGATGTACGGGTGGTACGCCCAGGATCCTCGCATGCGCGCGAACGTGGGTATCCGGCGCCGGCTCGCCCCTGCTGGACAACTCCCGCAAGGAGATCGAGCTCGCGCACGCCCTGCTGCTCTCGCTTCCCGGCAGCCCGTGCCTGTACTACGGCGACGAGATCGGGATGGGCGACAACATCTGGTTGCCGGACCGTGACGCGGTCCGCACCCCATGCAGTGGACCCCGGACCGTAACGCGGGCTTCTCGACCGCCGACCCGGGCAAGCTGTACCTGCCGCTCGTCCAGTCGCTCGTGCACAACTACGGCTACGTGAACGTCGAGGGCCAGCTCGCCCAGCCGACCTCGCTCCTCCACTGGGTCCACGGGATGCTCGCGGTGCGCCGCCTGCACCCGGCGTTCGGGTCCGGCGACCAGGTCTCGCTCAGCACCGACAACGAGTCCGTCCTCGCGTTCCTGCGCAGCGACGAGACCGAGACCATCCTGTGCGTCGCGAACCTCGCGGCGACCGCGCGGACCGCGACCATCCACCTGCCGGACCACGCGGGCGCGACCCTCACGGACGTGTTCGGCGGCGCCGCGTTCCCCTCGGTGGGCGAGGACGGCGACGTCGTGATGACATGGGGTTCGAGGGACTTCTACTGGCTCACGGTGTCGTAGGTCGCGTCACGTGCCCGTGCGCGTCAGCCCCTCGACCTCGCGGCAGAAGGAGCTGACGACGTGGTGCCGAAGACCGTCTCGTCCCCGTCCGTCGCGTCCCGCCGCGGACCGCTCGGGTCGGCTCACCGCGCCCCGGTGCCGGACGCGCGGCTCCTGGACCTGCTCGACTCCTGGCTGCCTGCGCAGCGCTGGTACCCCGTCAAGGGCCTCGCGGTGCGCCACGTCCCGTGGCTGAGCTTCGCGCTCACCGACCGCTGCACCCTCCACCTGCTGCGCATCGTCGGCCAGGGCGTGGACCTCGTGATCCAGGTCCCGCTGGTCCTGACCCCGGCCGAGGCGCTCGCGGGGTCCACGGGGCCGGGGCGAGCCCCACCGCCCGCACGCCCCTGCCGGGCCTCGTGGGGTTCCTCCGGGAGCTCACGGCACCGTCGCGGTGCACGACGGCGCCACGCATCCCGACCTCTGGGTGGCCCTCCTGGGCGCGCTCGACCGCGCGGCGGGCAACCGCGCGGGGTCCACGGCGAACGCTCCGGTGGACCTCGCCGGGGCCCGGGCGGTCGGGGGCGAGCAGTCGAACTCGTCGGTCGTCCTGCCCGGGTTCGGCGGAGGGTCGATCCTCAAGATCCTGCGCACGATCGCGATCGGGCCCAACCCGGACGTCGTGGTCCCGGACGCCCTCGCGCACGTCGGCTGGACGGGGTGCCGCGCCCGCTGGGCTGGGTCGAGGCCACCTGGGACGCGCTCGACGTGCCGTCGGACGCCGTGACGATCGGTCCCGGACGGACGGCCCACCTGGCCGTCCTCAGCGAGCTGGTCGTGGACGCCCAGGACGGGTTCGAGCTCGCCTGCGCCTACGCGGGCCAGGACACCTCGTTCGCCGACCTCGCCGCCGATCTCGGCGCCACGCTCGCGAGCATGCACCGAGCCCTGCGCGAGGCCCTGCCGACCGGACCACCGCTCGAGGCGGGCTGGCTGCTCGGCGACCTGCGCCGTCGGGCACGCGAGGCCTGCGCCACCTCCACGCCCTCGCCCGGCGTGCCGACCTCATCGAGGTGTTCCTCGACCAGGTCTCCGACCGCCTGGCGCGCGACGGCGCACCCGCCCTGCTCCAGGCGGTCCACGGCGACATGCACCTGGGCCAGGCTCTGCACGCGCGCGGCGTCGGCTGGAAGATCCTCGACTTCGAGGGCGAACCCATGCGGCCCGTGGCCGAGCGCACCCGCCGGACCTGCCGCTGCGCGACGTCGCGGGGATCGTGCGCTCGCTCGACTACGCGGCGGCCGTCGGCGGCGCCCGCTCACCGCGCTGGACGACGACGGCGCGCACCGCGTTCGTCGAGAGCTACCGGCGGGCGTCCGCGGGCGGCGACGAGGCCGGGCTGTCGGACGCGACCACCGAGTCGCTGCTGCGGGCGCTCATCCTCGACAAGGCCCTCTATGAGGTCGTGTACGAGTCGCGGAACCGCCCGGCGTGGGAGCCGATCCCGCTCACGGCCGTGGACCGCCTGCTGGGCGGGAAGGCGTAGGGCGTCGTCACACCGGGCATCATGGTGCCGCGGTTCGACGACGTCCCTTCACCCTCCTTGGAGCCACCGTGTCCCCTGCCCCCGCAATCCCTGCGACCTCAGGGGCGACGGTGCCGCCCTCGCGCCACGCCGCGCCCGCGACCCGGCGCGGCTCGGTGCAGGCACCCGACCGACGTGGAAAGGTTGGGCCATGACCGGGTCAGCGACACCTTCGAGCAGCTCACACCCCTCCCTTCCCGTGGTCCCGGCCGATCCGGGACGCTCGCGGCCGTCGCCCAGGGTCGGGCCCACGATCCCCACGCCGTGCTCGGCCCGCACCTGACGGCCGTCGCCCTCCCCGGGGTCGGACCGGCGGTGCGGCCACGGTGCGCGTCCTGCGCCCGCTCGCGGACGAGGTCGTGGTCGTCACGCTCGACGGTGAGTTCAGCGCGACGCACGAGCAGGACGGGATCTGGGTCGCGGTCGTGCCGCCGCGGTGACCGACGACGCGACCACGACCCCGTGCTGCACGCCCCGACTACCGCGTCCGCGCCCGCTACGCCGAGACGACGACCCTCCTCGACGACCCCTACCGGTTCCTGCCCACGCTCGGCGAGGTCGACCAGCACCTGCTCCGGGAGGGTCGGCACGAGGAGCTGTGGACCGTGCTGGGCGCGAACCCGACGACGTACCCGAGCGTCCTCGGCGAGCCCGGCTCCCCGGGACGACGAGCGGGACCGCGTTCGCGGTCTGGGCGCCGAACGCCCGCGCCGTGCGCGTCATCGGAGACTTCAACCACTGGCAGGGCACCACGCACGCGATGCGCGCGCTGGGCGACACCGGCGTCTGGGAGCTGTTCGTCCGGGGCTCGGCCCAGGCACGCTCTACAAGTTCGAGATCCTGACCCTGGCGGAGCCTGGCTCCAGAAGGCCGACCCGGTGGCCAAGGGGACGCAGGTGCCGCCTGCCAACGCGAGCGTCGTCGTCGCGTCCCGCCACGAGTGGACCGACGACGCCTGGATCGCCGAGCGGACCGCGCGCGACCCGCACGCCGCCCCGTGAGCATCTACGAGGTGCACCTGGGTTCCTGGCGACAGGGGCTGAGCTACCGCGAGCTCGCCGAACAGCTCACGGCCTACGTCCTGGAGACCGGGTTCACGCACGTCGAGCTCATGCCCGTCGCCGAGCACCCTTCGGCGGGTCCTGGGGCTACCAGGTCACCAGCTACTACGCGCCCACCGCTCGGTTCGGGCACCCGGACGACTTCCGGTTCCTCGTGGACACGCTGCACCGCGCCGGGATCGGCGTCATCCTCGACTGGGTCCCGGCCCACTTCCCCAAGGACGAGTGGGCCCTCGCCCGCTTCGACGGCACCCGCTCTACGAGCACCCCGACCCTGCGCGGCGAGCAGCCGGACTGGGGACGTACGTGTTCGACTTCGGGCGCAACGAGGTGCGCAACTTCCTGGTCGCCAACGCGACGTACTGGTTCGAGGAGTTCCACGTCGACGCGCTGCGCGTCGACGCCGTGGCCTCGATGCTCTACCTCGACTACTCGCGCGGCCCGGGCCAGTGGCACCTCAACGTCCACGGCGGGCGCGAGAACCTCGAGGCCATCGCGTTCCTCCAGGAGACCAACGCGACCGCGTACCGGCGCACTCCCGGCGTCATGATGATCGCCGAGGAGTCCACGGCCTGGCCGGTGTCACGCGTCCCACGGACGCGGGCGGCCTCGGGTTCGGGCTCAAGTGGAACATGGGCTGGATGAACGACTCCCTGCGCTACGTCGCCGAGGAGCCGATCAACCGCCGCTACCACCACCACGAGATCACGTTCTCGATGGTCTACGCCTACTCCGAGCAGTTCGTCCTGCCCATCAGCCACGACGAGGTCGTGCACGGCAAGGGCTCGCTCTACGCGAAGATGCCGGGCGACGACTGGCAGAAGCGCGCGGGCGTCCGCTCGTTCCTCGCCTACCAGTGGTCCCACCCCGGCAAGCAGCTGCTCTTCATGGGCTCCGAGATCGCCCAGCACGCCGAGTGGAACGAGGCGGCGAGCCTCGACTGGGCGGCCTCGGCGACCCCGGCAGGTCGGGCGTCCAGCGACTGGTGCGCGACGTCAACGACCTGTACCGCCGGACTCCCGCGCTCTGGGCCCTGGACCACGACCCGGCAGGCTTCGAGTGGCTCGACGCCGAGGACGCGGGCCACAACGTGCTTGCGTACCTGCGGCGCGACGCCGCCGGGAACCAGGTCGCCGTCGTCGTGAACTTCGCCGGGACCCCTCACGAGGACTACCGGCTCGCCCTCCCCACGGCGGCGCGTGGCGCGAGATCCTCAACACGGATGCCGAGGTGTACGGCGGATCAGGCGTCGGGAACCTGGGCGAGGTGCGCGCGGAGAGCCGCCCTGGAAGGGGCGGGCGCACTCGGTCGCGTTGCGCCTCCCCGCTGGGAGCCCTGTATCTCGAGCGGCTGCGACCGTCTGACGGCCGCCTCGACACGGAAGGGCTCCGGCATGCTCAGCATGCCGGAGCCCTTCCGTACCGCGCTCAGTACAGGTTGATCGCGAGCAGCTGACGCGCCTTGCCGACCCGCGGGTCGGTGGGGCCGAGGATCTCGAAGTAGTCGACGAGGCGCAGGCGCAGCGTCTCCTTGTCCTCGGCGTCCGCTCCGACCAGGAGGTCGAGCAGACGACCGAACGCGTCCTCGACCTTGCCGCCGAGGATGTCCATGTCGGCGACGTCCAGCTGCGCCGCGAGGTCGGTGGGCCTCGCCGCGGCGGCCTCCCGCGTGCCCTGCAGGTCGAGGTCACGCGTGCGCTGGAGCAGGCCGACCTGCGCCAGCCCGGCCGCAGCCAGGTGGTCCCGGGGTCCTGCTTGATGGCCTTCTGGTACGCCACGATCGCCGCGTCGAAGTCGTCGCGCTCGATCGCGTCGAACGCCTCCTGGTGCAACGGCGGCAGCTCCGGCTCGGGTGCGGCCGCGGGCTGCCCGTCGGCAGCCGCCTCGTCGTCCGGATCCCCTGGGCGGGCACGGCCCGTGACGCCGTTCCCCTCGGCGATCTGCAGCACCTGCTCGAGGACCGCACGGATCTGCTCGCCCGCGGCGGCCCCTGGAAGAGCGGGACAGGCTGGCCGCCGACGATCGCGACGACCGTCGGCACGGTCTCCACCTGGAAGGCGGCAGCGATCTGCGGGTACGTCTGCGCGTCGACTCGACCGAGCAGGAAGCGACCGGCGAACTCCTCGGCGATCGTCCCGAGCTCGGTGCCGAGCTCGGCGTTCGCCTGGTCCGTGGGGATCCACAGCAGGACCACGACCGGGTACTGCGTAGAGTCCTGGACGAGCTGCGGGAACGACTCCTCGGTGACGTCGACGACGTAGCCGCCCGCCACGGGCGCTCCGCCCGCAGTGCCGGGGTGGGGCCGACGGGCGGCCCAGGGAGGACAGGTCGACGGCACCACGCACGTCGAAGCTCGGCTGCTGGCTCGGTTGGCTCATGCGTACATCCTATGAAAGGTCGGGCCGCCGTGAGGCGGAGGCCCGACGGGCGGACCGACGGCTGACCGACGGGTGACGGCGACCCGGTGCCGACCTAGGAGGTCGCGACCGAGGTGACGATGTTCTCCATGCCGAGCACCTGGACGCCGGTGGTCGCGTCGGCGGGCGGGATGTACATCGCGACCATGGTCGTGTACCCGACGTTGAGGACGTTCGTCGGCGTTGTCGCCCCGAAGAGCGCCTTCTCCGTCTCCGTGCCGGGAGTGATCTTCGCACCCTCCTCGGCGGTGCGGGTCTCGAGGGCGGTCATCCCCGCCATGACCATCGCGCCCCCGTCAGCCGTTCGCACCGCACGGGCCTCGTCCGCCGTCGGCGTGAAGGTCATGGTCTGGCGCCGGCGGCCGTGGCGAGCGGAGCCGCCTGGGTCTCGGCGTTGGTCGCGACCCACGCACGCAGCGGGTCGTCGGCGAACGACGCGGCGAAGCCCGAACCCGCCCCAGGGTGAGGACGTCCGCGTACTGCGCGACGGCGTCGGCGGGCGTCACGAGGAGCGACGGGTCGTCGAGAGGGACGGACTCGCTCCCGACGGCGGCACCGGCGAAGCTCGGGAGCTCCACGCTCGGGAACAGCCTGACCCAGGCCCAGAGCTTGTACAGGTCGCGCGCCGTGCCCTGCTCGTACCCGAGCAGGCGGGGCGACTGGAGGTCCTCGGGCTGCACCGTCACGGCGTAGGCCTGGCGTGGCCACGAGTCGGTGGTCGTGATGACGTCCTGCTGGACGTCAGTGGGGAGCACGGTCACCAGGTCACCGTTCTGGCGCGCGGCCGCGACCGTGAGCTGGCTCGTGCGCAGCGCGAGCGCCGGACCGGCGAGCCGGGTTGCCAGCTGGGAGGGATCGCTGTTCGCGTTGGCCTCCTCGAGCGTGGTCCCGACGGCCTCCCGCACCTCGGCCATCTGCTCCACGGTCAGCGCGGGGACAGGGGTCGTGGAGGTGGCGTCGGCGGCGGGCGTGGGCAGCTCCGAGGCGCAGCCTGCGAGCAGGACCGCGCCAGGACGGCGCCGCCACCGCGGCCGTGCGGGTCGCGGTGCGGCGGGGGTACGCGGGCTCATCGGTCTCCTCCGGTCGAGTCGGGGTTCTGGGTCTGGTCGAGATCGTCGGACGCGGCCGGTGGTGCTGCCTGCGGCTGACCGAAGCCCCATGCCTGACGCCACGCGTCCGCTCGCGCTGCGCTGCCTCCGGCCGATCCGGCGTCCTTCCCCGCGGACGGGTCCGGCACGATCGGCTGCGCCGCGGTGGCATTCTTCTGGCGGCCCGGCACCATCGGGATCTGGCCGGTCATCCACCGGTTGCGCGGACGCTGGGTCCGAACGGCCTCCTGCCCGACCCGCTCGGCCTCGACGCGGTCGCGCTCGGCCTTCTCGCGCAGCTCCCGTCGGGTCAGGGTCGACGTCGCTCCGGTCCGGGCGGCGCTTCGGGCCCGGCTGCACCCGCAACCTCGGCCGGTGCGGCAGGTCCGGTCTCGGGGCGTGGGAGCTGCACCCGCATCCTCGGCGGCGCAGCAGGCGCAGCAGGCGCAGCAGGCTCGGTCTCGGGGTGCGGGAGCTGCTCTCGGCGCCGCGGCGGGCTCCTGGCGTCCGGTCCCGTTCTTGCCGTTCTTGCGGTTCTTGCCCTTCCTGCGGCCCTTCTTGGTGCTGCCGCGCTTCGTGGCACCGTCGTCCTTCTTCTTGCCGACGATCGAGGCCACCCCGATCGCCAGGCCGGCGAGGAGAAGGAGGGCGCCCCCGCGATCCCGGGCCACTGCCAGGGGTGCTGACCTCGCGGGCCCAGGTCAGCGTGACGACCGGGGTTGCGGGGTCCTCGCCGGTCCCGGCGGCGAGCAGGCTCCACCGACCAGGACGGTCCGACCAGCGCAGGCTCGCTTCACCGGCACCGGCGGACTCGGCGAACCACATGTCGGAGCCCGCGGGTCGATCCCCGCCGCGGGCGTCTCCGCGGCGGCCTCGCCCTCCGCGGGCGTCTCGCCCTCCGCAGGTGTCTCCTCGACCGGGGCGTGGTCACTGCCTTCGTCGCGAGGGTGTCCCAGTCCGTGAGGCCGGTGATCACGGCGTGCGGGTCGGTGCCGACCCATCCGGCGACGTCCACCTCGCGTCCGATCACGAGGGTCACGGGCTTGTCCCCGCCGGTCTTGGCCGTGACGGTGACATCACCGTCCACCAGGTCGAGGACGCCCGGTTCCGACACGACCAAGGGCGAGGAGCCGTCGGACGTGGCCGTCGCGACGACCGTCTCGTTCTCACGCCAGATCGTCGCCGAGGCGACTCCCGTGCCGATCCCTACCAGGCCGAGCACGATCAGGCCGGCGGCCAGGATTCGTTGAAGCACCGAGTTTCCCTTCGTCATGAACATTCCACAATAGAGGCGAACGCCTGCAGTCTTCGAAAGTTCGCCGGTTGGCGACGATCACCGCAGACTCTTCACGAAGTCCACGCGGCACCCTGACGCTACCGATTCCGGGTATTCAGGACACAGCCGGGCCACGTATCCTGGTGGTTGATCCACAGGTCGGGCACCCGGGCACCCGGAACGGTACGTCCCGACATCAGCGCTGGCGTGGACCAGCTCGAAGCGGAAGGTCGACCCGTGTCCGACGAACGCACACTGTTCCCCATCACCATGCGCGGCTACGACCGCATCATGGTGGAAGGCCAGCTGGCCAAGCTCGAGAGGGATCTCGAGTCTGCCCGGCACCGGGCGGAAGCCGCCGACTCCCGGGCCGTGCAGCTCACGTCGGACCTTCAGGACGCACAGCGCCAGCTACGTGAGTCGGACCGCCCGTCCTACGCCGGTCTCGGTTCGCGCATCGAGCAGCTCCTCCGGTCCGCTGAGGAGCAGTCCGCCGACATCCTGGCCCAGGCCAACGCCCAGGCCGTGGACATCATGTCGCGCGCCAAGGTCGCAGGCGGCCAGATCCGCTCGCGCGCCGAGAACGAGGTCGCCGAGCTGCTGTCCGGCGCGCCGCGAGGCCGAGGAGATCCGGTCCACGGCTGCCGCCGAGACCGAGAGCACCCTGGTCGGCGCACAGCGTCGCGCCGAGGAGTTCGTCGGCTCCGCCGAGCGCGAGGCCGCGCGCATCCAGAGCGCACTGAACACCGAGGAGAGCGAGCGTCGTTCGAGCCTCGAGCGCGAGCTGGGCACGCTCCGCGCCCAGGTCGAGCGCGAGACGACCGAGCTGCGCGTCGCGACCGAGCGGGAGACCGCCGAGCTCCGGGCCCGCGTCGCCGCCGAGACAGCCGCGTTGCGCGAGGCCGCCGAGCGCGAGACCACCGAGCTGCGCGAGACCACGCGCCGCGAGGCCGAGCGCCAGGTCACGGAGGCCAAGCGCGCCGCCTCGGAGGCCTCCAACGCCGTGACGTCGGAGATGGAGGAGCTGCGCGAGAAGGCGCGGACCGCCCTGCCGAGGCCGAGCTCGACATCGCCCGCCGCCGCGAGGAGGCCGAGCTCGAGAGCTCGCAGCGTCACCAGACGGCCAAGGGAGAGACCGAGCGTCTCGTCGCGACCGCCGAGGCCCACGCCTCCGATGCCGAGGCTCGCGTCGTCGCTGCCCTCGAGCAGTCCGAGAAGGTCCGCACCGAGTCCGACGACTACGTCAAGGAGGTCATCGCGACCGCCCGCCACAACGCGGACCGCGTGGTCGCCGAGGCCCGGAGTTCGCCGAGCAGACCGTCGGTGACGCGAAGGCCGAGGCCGAGCAGCAGCGGGCCGCCGCCCAGCGTCAGCTCGAGGACCTCACACGCCAGCACGAGTCGATCAACACCTACCTCGACGAGCTGCGCGGCCTTCTCGGTGACAGCGACGCCGGGTCGGCCAAGGCGAAGGCCTCCACTCCCACGCCCATCGCGGGCACCCCGCCCAGCGCGCCCGTGCTGCCAACCTCATGACCGCGGAGTTCCCTCAGGTCCAGATGGAGGACGACGAGCCGGCGGAGGACACCACCGACGAGTCGGCGCCCTCCGCGCCGGCGAAGGGCTGAGCACGGTCATGACGACCGACGACGGCGGCACCGGGCAGGTCCCGGTGCCGCCGTCGTCGTCCGCGGGTGGGGCGGCGCGCCGGGAACCTCGGGCGACGTCACGGCCCGCACGCCGTCCTCGAGCACCCGCCCGACGACGTCGCCGCCTGGCGGGCTCAGCGCACCGAGGCCGCGGCCCACCAGGCACGGGAGCTGGAGCGCCGCCGCGAGCGGGAGTCGGCCGAGGCAGCCGTCCTGCTCCGGGAGTTCGTCGCCGAGGCCGGGCGTCGCGGCATCGCCCCGGTGCCGCTCCAGGCCCGTGCGTACGCGGGCGACGCGACGTACAGGACGGGGACGCTCGGCTGGTACCTGCGCAAGAACCGCACGCTGGCCGTCGGCACCGACGGCGCGTTCTACATCCTCAGCGTCCCGGGTGGGCTTGCCGCCCGCCTGCGCGGCGCGACCCTCACCCGTCGGACCCGCCGCTCGTCCTCGGCAAGGGAGGACGCGACGGCGAGTCCATCGCGCTCGCCGACGCCCTCCAGCTCGTCCTCGACCGCGGCTGACGGTCAGCTGCGCGCGAGAGCCCAGAGGTCCCCGAGCGCTCCCGCCACGACCGCGGGGTCCTCGACCGCGCTCATGTGACCGGCCGCGGGCACCAGGACGAACATCGCTCCCGGCACCGCGGAGACCATGTGCTCGGCCGCCGCGACCGGCGTGACGGTGTCCTCCTCACCGACGACCACCGTGACCGGTCCCGCGAAGCGAGCCAGCGCCTCGGTACGGTCCGGGCGCCCGGCCATCGCCCGCTGGGACCACGCGACGCCGTCGGGCCGCTGGGAACGGATCCACTCCTCGAGGCGGGCCGTCAGACCACGGCGCGCGACCTTGCTCGTCGCCCCGAGCAGCGCTGCCGGCATGCCGAGGACGGCGTCCACGGTGCGGCTCTCCTCGACCGCCGCGGCGATGCGGAGGCGGTTCGCGCGGGCCGCGTCGTCGTCGGCCGTCGACTTGGTGTCCACGAGGCCCAGGGCGACCACGAAGCCCGGGTGCCGCTCGGCAGCGGCGAGCGCGACGTAGCCCCCATCGACATGCCGACGACCACGGCCCGATCGATCCCCGCCGACTGCGCGGCGGCGACCACGGCGTCCGCGGCGGCCTCGATCGACGGTGGCTCGGCCCCGAGCGGGCTCTCGCCCAGGCCGGGAGGTCCACCGCGAGGACCGTGATTCCGCCGGGCAGAGCTGCCGCGACGTCGTGCCACATGCGGTGGTCGAGCGGGAAGCCGTGCACGAGCAGCACGGGCAGCCCGTGCCCGTCGCGCAAGGTGTGCAGGGCGAGGTGTGGTCGGTCGGCGCTAGTCATCATTCCGGTCCTGTCGTCGGCTGGACGTGCGTGCGGCTCGCGTCGTACGAGGCCTGGTCGGAGGCCTCGGTGTCAGTGCCTGTCTCGGCCTGCTCGTCCCACGTCGTGGGCAGCGGCACGGGTAGCCCGGGCGGACGTGGGCGACGATCTCGTCGAGCACCCGGCGGACCGACGGCTCGCCCACCCACAGGTGCTTGGCGCCCTCGACCGCGATGACCTCCGCCTGGGGCACGCGCGCGAACCGGCGGCGGGCCTCCTCGGGACGCAGGTAGTCGTCGAGCTCGGGGACCAGGACCACGAGCGGCTTGCCGAACGCGGCCCAGCGGTCCAGGTCCTCGTCCGTCGCCCGGTGCAGGGGCGGGGATAGCAGGATCGCGCCCTCGATGCCCGGGTCCGTGCCGTGCTTGAGGACGAGCTCGGTCCCGAACGACCACCCCACGAGCCAGCGGTTCGGCAGGTCGTGGAACTCGGCGAGCTCGATCGCCGCGGCGACGTCGAAGCGCTCGGCCTCGCCGCCGTCGAACGCGCCCTCGCTCGTCCCTCGCGGGGACGACGTGCCACGGTGTTGAAGCGCAGGACCGCGAGGCGGCGAGCGCCGGAAGGCGCCAGGCCGCCTGCGATAGACGTGGAGTCCATGTACCCGCCGTGCGTGGGCAGGGGTGCAGCGTGATGAGCGTGCCCGACGGCGCAGCGTCCGCAGGGAGGGCGAGCTCACCCACGAGGGTCAGGCCGTCCGCGGTGTGGAGCTCGACGTCCTCGCGGCGCGCCGGCAGGACGGTCAGGGAGCGGATCGGCGTGGTGTTCATCGGGATCGAGCCTAGCCTCTCCGGGTGCAGTCAGCGGCGGCGGCCGCGGGCCTCCAGCAGCCCGCGTGCCAGTGACGGCGGTCCTCGAGGGCGGCTTCTGCCCCGAACAGCGAGTCCTTCGCCCAGGCGACCACGTGGCTCGTTCCGGGCGGGATCGTCTGACGGCATCCCGGGCACACGTAGGACTTGTCGCCCTGGCGGACCGTGCGGACGGACCACTCGCCGTCGGCCCCGGACTCCGAGCGCAGCCCGCCGAGGGCGCGCCCCAGGTCGAGGGTGGGGGCTCTGCTCCCCAGGGTCGGCGGCGGGAGGGACGTTTCGACGGCACGCCTCCATTGTCCCTGCTCGCGCGACCTGGTCGAGGAGGCCGGTCGGCCAGGCGCACGCGGCCGGGCACATTCTCCCCGTCAGGCCGAATGCTCCCAGCAGCCACTCAGAGAGTGCGGCTACAGTTGCCTGGCCCGCCACCCCGTGCCCTGCACCGTGTTCACTCCCGGTCGTGCGCGGACACCCCGAACGAAGGATCCTTGTGAAGCTCCGTACCTCTCGCGGCCTCGTCGCGATCGCCCTGGGTACCGCCCTCGTCCTGACCGGCTGCTCGACGGGTGGGGCGACGGCGCCAGCCCGTCCCCAGCGAGTCGGCACCCGCGGCCACCGATGTCCCGACCCCACGGCAGAGGACATCGCTGCCGTCGATGCCGTCAAGGTCGTCGGTGACCCCGGCGCCGAGCCGACGCTGGAGTTCGAGAAGGGCCTCACGGTGTCCGTCCCCACGACCCGCATCGTGACGGAGGGCACGGGCGAAGAGCTCACCGAGGGCAACCAGGCCACCATGCAGTTCGTCACCTACAACGGTGCCGACGCCACGAAGTCGGGCACCTCGAGCTGGGAGGCCGACTCACCGCAGTCCTTCACGCTCGGCGACGAGCAGTTCAACCTCCTCAACGAGCCGCTGATCGGCCAGAAGGTCGGCGCGCGTCTCCTGCTGGCGAACCCCATCCAGGACGGCGACACGGTCACCACGGTGCTCAACCTGGTCGAGGTCACCGCGGTCGAAGAGGCTCCCGTCGCGCCGGACCCGGCCGACGTGCCGGGCCGTGCCGAGGGCGAGGCTGTGACCCCGGCCGATGGCCTGCCCGTCGTCACCCTCGACGACTCGGGCAAGCCGAGCGTCACGATCCCGGAGGGCTACACCGCCCCGACCGAGCTCGTCGTCCAGCCTCTCATCAAGGGGCCGCCCCGAGGTGACGGCAGACCAGACGATCATCGCGCACTATGCGGGATACAAGCTCGACGGTGAGCAGTTCGAGGCCTCGTGGGACGCCGGTACTCCGGCGACGTTCCCGCTGACCGGTGTGATCGCCGGCTGGACGCAAGGACTCGCAGGCCAGACGGTCGGCAGCCAGGTGCTGCTCGTCATCCCGCCGTCGCTCGGCTACGGCGCGAGCGAGGGCCACGAGCTGCAGAACGAGACCCTCGTCTTCGTCGTGGACATCCTCGCGGCGTACTGACACTCGATCTACAGGGCTCGGTATCAGATTGCGGGCACACGAACATCGACGACTTTTGCGGTCCAGCTGCACACATTGGACATATCCCTCGACTCGCCATAGGATCTAGCCGTTGCCCAGGGGTGCAAGAGGCCGATCTGAATGTAGGGATAATGCGCAAAAGGGTCCGAATGTTCGTCACAGGCCTGATCGCAGTAGCGATAGTCGGGTTCGCTCCCTTGAGCGCACAAGCGGCAACCTGGCCGATCTGCACTTCTGCCATGAATGCGCCCCAATACTTAAGCGGCGCAGCGGCGAAACTGCCGGGTCTCACTCAGTACCATATCAAGCCGTTCGACTGTAGGCTCTATCCGGGTCAGCCCTCCACGGGCGTAGCGGTGAAGACCCTCCAGACGAGCCTCAACATCTGCTACAACGAGAAGCTAGTGACCGATGGCGTATTTGGAGCCGCGACGGCAAATGCGCTGAAGCGAGTCCAGGCGAGCCATGGCCTTGTGGCCGACGGCCTTTACGGTCCAGCCACCAGGAACAACCTGCGGTGGTACGGCGATTCCTGTGCTCTCGTTAAAGTGTTATGACGCGACTACCGCCTGGGCAACAGAAGGACCACCTTCCACTCACGGCGGGTTCTAGTGATCCCGCAACTCCCTGAGTTTCAGGGAGTTGCGGGGATCGTGGTTTCTGGGGAGTTGAGGGTTCGGCTCATCGAGGCGTTGGCTCGTGGGGACGGCAACGTCTCGGCGGCGGCGCGAGGGGTCGGAGTGATTCGGAACACGGCGTTCGGCTGGGTGCGGAAAGTTGGTCTTGTCGGCCGTGGTCGGCCAGGTAGGGTCCGCATCCGCGCCGCGGTGAGTACGAGTTGTTGCACTCGGTCGGTACTGCCCGGCGCGCGGCTACCGCGCGTGTCTCCGTGCAGCAGACCCAGGTCTATCTCTGCGCGATCAGGACGTGTACTCCAACCGGATCGTGGGCTACTCCATCAGCGACCGCATGGAAGCCCGCCTCGCGGTCGATGCCCTGCGCTCGGCGGTCCAGCGTCGAGGCGGTGACGTGGCGGCTGCGTGGTGCATTGCGACCGAGGAAGCCAATTTCGATCCCGGAAGCTCCTGCGTGAACTCACCCACCACGGCCTCGTCGGGTCCATGGGACAGGTCGCCTCAGCCGGTGACAACGCCGCGATGGAGAGCTTCTTCTCCCTGCTGCAAAGAACGTCCTGGACCGGCGCCGCTGGACCACCCGGACCGAGCTCCGACTGGCGATCATCACCTGGATCGAGCGCACCTACCACCGCCGCCGCAGGCAAGCCCGCCTGGGCCGGTTGACCCCATCGAGTACGAGACCATCATGACCACTCAGGTCGCACTCGCCGGCAGGTCAACCTGTCACCTATCCGTGCAGCAGACCCGTTGTTGCGATGACTCCGAGAATCCGCACGTAGGAAGGTGGCCCTTCTCGCGTGCTGGCCCTTGCGTCCCGCCCCGCTCTCGGCAGGCCGACACACGGGGCAGCACCTAGGCTCTGCCCATGAGCAACGAGCGTGAGGTCATGACGTGGGAGCTGTTCGGCACCGCGTCCCGCGAGCTGGCCGAGCAGGTGGTCGCCGCCGCTTCCTCCCGGACGTCGTCATCGCGATCGCCCGTGGCGGGCTCCTGCCCGGGGCGCGGTCGCCTACGCGCTGGGCACCAAGGGCGTCGGGACGCTCAACGTCGAGTTCTACACCGACATCGGTCAGACGCTCGCCGACCCGCGGGTCCTGCCTCCGCTCATGGACACCTCGGAGCTCCCCGGCTCCACGGTCCTCGTGGTCGACGACGTCGCCGACTCCGGCCGCACCCTCGCCCTGGTGATGGACATGCTCGCCGAGCACGGCACCGAGGCACGTTCCGCCGTCCTGTACACCAAGCCGCGGACGATCATCCAGCCGGACTTCGCCTGGAAGGAGACCGACCTCTGGATCACGTTCCCGTGGTCGGCCGATCCGCCGGTCGAGGGTGCGCGGTCGAGGCCGAACGACTGATCCGAACGCCGCTCGGTGCCCTGAGCGGAGCTGCGGCCGCCCTTACCGGAGCAGTGCAGGATTCTGCGGCGAATCGGAGGTCTCAGTGAGCCTGCGCCCTCTGCGTGCCACCGTCGACGACGTCGCCTCTCGGCCGCGTCTCGCCGGGCAATGGCACAACCTGAGAGCGTTGTTCACCAGCCGAGTCGGTAGAGCTCGAGGGTGGTGATGGTTCGGATGATGTGGGGTAGTTCGGTGAGTCGTCCGCGGTAGCCGGTGCGAGGATGGCCCAACCCCACGCCCCACACACCCCCACACATCACCCACCGTCGTGAATAACGCTCTCAAGAAGCTATAGGGCGAGAACCCTTCTCGCACTTCATCGAGGATACGATCCCCTATCGCCACGAAACTTTCCCCGAGACTGACGGCACTGCCATCTACAGCCCAGCGCGCGTAGGTCTCAGCGATGACGAACAGACACAGCTGTGCCGCAAGCCGCGTGCCAGCGCGGGAATCGCCATGCAGTTCGAATGCGCGAGCAGCGCCTTCGGTGAGGTGCGCCGACTTCAGCGCCTCCCGCTCACGGAGGTCGGGGTGCGCTTCGATGACCGCGCGCCTGCGGACCGCGACGTCACGGTAGTCCGATGAGAACACGCGCTCATCGAGGACTCGGATCACCTGCGCGACGACATCGAAGGGCCGTGTACCCGGGGAGGCAGAGGTGATCGTCTCGATGAGCGCCTTCGACATCGACTCCTCGCCGAACAGAACCTCGCGCTTGCTCGCAAAATGCCGGAAGAACGTGCTCTTCGTGAGCCCCGCCCGCCGGACAATGTCGATCACGCTCGTCTCGTCGTAGCCGTGCTCGGCGAACAGCTCGATGGCGGCTTGAGCGAGACGCTGCGGTGCGTCGGGTTCCCATCGTGACATCCCTCCAGTGTACGGGACTTGGTCTCATCGGATGTACAGTGATGGGACCAAGTCCCGTCACTGATCTGGAGCCAACATGAGCAGAGCCATCATCTACGACACCTTCGGAGGCCCCGAGGTCCTTGAGATCCGGGAAGTTGCCGAGCCACACACAGGCGCGGGCGAGGTGCGCGTGCGCACCACGTTCGTGGGCCTGAATCCGATGGACTGGTTGTTCTCGTCATCGCCCGAATCAGCGGCGATGTTCGGGATCTCGCTCCCCGCGCGCTTCGCAACCGATTTCGCGGGCGTCATCGATGAGGTCGGGGCTGGCATCACCGGCTTCGTCGTGGGCGACCGCGTGTACGGATCCGCCATCGGCAGGGCCGCCGCAGACCACATCGTCATCGATCCGGTGGGCACCGACACCTTGCGCCACACACCGGAGGGCATCAGCGATGCGACGGCGAGCACGCTCGCCGTCGCAGGCCTGACGGCTTCGGCCGCGATCGATGCGGCTGGCGTCGCCGCGGGCGACGCGGTGCTGATCGGCGGCGCCGCTGGCGGCGTGGGAATCTTCGCGGGGCAACTCGCGAGGCTCGCGGGCGCCCGCGTCATCGGGACATGCTCGACCGGCACATTCGGGTTTCTTGAGGAGCTCGGCGTCGAGCCCATCGCCTACGGGGTAGGGCTCGAGGAGCGGGTTCGTCTGCTCGCCCCGAGCGGCATCACCGCAGCTGCCGACCTGTTCGGCACCGAGGTCGCCGAAGTCGCGCTCGCCCTCGGCGTTCCTGCATCGAGGATTTCGACCGTCGCAGCCGGCGGCGAGGCCCGGACGGCGTGCACACCACGGGCGCTTTCAACGCCCGGACGGCGCGCTTGAACACATCACCGACGCGATCGTCGCGGGCGAGCTGACGGTGCCGATCTCCCGCATCTTCGAGCTGGACGAGATCCGAGAGGCCGTCGCGCTGCAGTCGAGCAGGAGCATCCACGGCAAGATCACCGTCCGCATGTGAGGAGCCGAGGCCCGGAACTGCAGAAATCTGCGGTTCCGGGCCTCTGATCAGCCGCTATGGACGACGGCCTCCCGACGTTAGGTCAGAAGTCCCAGTCGTCGTCCTCGGTGTTCACGGCCTTGCCGATCACGTAGGACGAGCCCGAGCCGGAGAAGAAGTCGTGGTTCTCGTCGGCGTTCGGGGACAGGGCGGACAGGATCGCCGGGTTGACGTCCGTCTCGTCCTTGGGGAACAGCGCTTCGTAGCCCAGGTTCATGAGGGCCTTGTTGGCGTTGTAGCGCAGGAACTTCTTGACGTCCTCGGTGAGGCCGACACCGTCGTAGAGGTCTTCGGTGTACTGGACCTCGTTCTCGTAGAGCTCGAAGAGGAGCTCGTACGTGTAGGCCTTCATCTCGTCCCGCTCCTCGGGGCTGAGCTTCTCGAGCCCTTCTGGAACTTGTAGCCGATGTAGTACCCGTGCACGGCCTCGTCGCGGATGATGAGGCGGATCAGGTCCGCGGTGTTCGTGAGCTTGGCGCGGCTCGACCAGTACATCGGGAGGTAGAAGCCCGAGTAGAAGAGGAAGGACTCGAGCAGCGTGCTCGCGACCTTGCGCTTGAGCGGGGAGTCACCCTTGTAGTACTCCATGACGATCTCGGCCTTGCGCTGGAGGTTGGGGTTCTCCTCCGACCAGCGGAACGCCTCGTCGATGTCCCGCGTCGAGCACAGCGTCGAGAAGATCGACGAGTAGCTCTTGGCGTGCACGGACTCCATGAAGGCGATGTTCGTGTACACGGCCTCCTCGTGCGGGGTGATCGCGTCGGGGATGAGCGACACGGCACCCACGGTGCCCTGGATGGTGTCCAGGAGCGTGAGGCCGGTGAAGACGCGCATGGTGAGCGTCTTCTCCTGCTCGCTGAGCGTGGCCCAGCTCTGGATGTCGTTCGAGACCGGCACCTTCTCGGGGAGCCAGAAGTTCCCGACGAGACGGTCCCAGACCTCGGCGTCCTTGTCGTCCTCGAGACGGTTCCAGTTGATCGCGGACACGCGATCGATGAGCTTGAGCTTCCCAGTGGGGTCATTCTTGCCTTTCTCCTTCTGAAGTGCCCGAGGGCGAGGCGCCGCTCTCTGAGCAGAATCTGCACACCGTGCTCGTCCGACCCATGTTCGTGTGATAGCGAGTGTGCGCGCTCCGCGCACTCGAGGGCTTCGGGACGCCCTTCTGGGAGGCGGATCGCTTCGCCCTGGTCTCAGCGCTCGCCGTCCGCCCGTAGTTGGGGTTGAGCTCACCGGTACGAAGGAGAGACAGGGCAGCCCGAGCCTCAGGCGACATCGTGCGCCCATAGCCCGGGTGCTCAGGGCCAAACCTCCCATAGTTGGGGTTGGCATCTCCAACGTACGAGCCCTTCCGCGACTCTGACCACCTGGCGCGCTGCTCATCCGAGTGCTTCTTGCCGAAGAAGGGTTGGCTTCGCCAGGTCTGCTCGCGCCTTGACGCCCGGTTGATCGAAGACGCGCGGCCTCACGTTGCTCCGTGGTCCAGACGACGCCAGTTGGTCCGAGCCCCCGTCCGAAATGTTGAGGAGTCGATCACCGCTCGTGCGCAAGAAGTCGATCCACTCGATCTCCGACGCACCGAGTTCGTCAAGATCGGACACGACGACGTCGAGAATGTCGAACGTCACGCCTTCCTCGTCGTGCTTGCGCAACCAGTCGCAGAATGGCGTCTTCTTCCCATCCTGCGCATTCCGCAGGTGCTGCCGGAAGCGTCGCGAAGCTGTCTTGGTCGTGAGACCAACATAGCGATACTCACGTGATTCGCGGAGTCGGATCCCGTAGATGACTCCGACAGGTGCTCGGACCTCGAGGAGCGCATCGATCATGCGTCAGCTCCTCCGGCTACAGCATGCACGAGACACAGTTCTCCACCTCAGTCCCTTCGAGCGCGAGCTGGCGCAGGCGGATGTAGTACAGCGTCTTGATGCCCTTGCGCCAGGCGTAGATCTGCGCACGGTTGATGTCGCGCGTGGTCGCGGTGTCCTTGAAGAACAGCGTGAGGCTCAGGCCCTGGTCCACGTGCTGCGTCGCCGCGGCGTACGTGTCGATGATCTTCTCGTAGCCGATCTCGTACGCGTCCTGGTAGTACTCCAGGTTGTCGTTCGTCAGGTAGGGCGCCGGGTAGTAGACGCGCCCGATCTTGCCCTCCTTGCGGATCTCGATCTTCGAGGCGACCGGGTGGATCGACGACGTCGAGTTGTTGATGTAGGAGATCGAACCGGTCGGCGGGACGGCCTGGAGGTTCTGGTTGTAGATGCCGTGCTCCTTGACGGAGGCCGCCAGCGCCTTCCAGTCCTCCTGCGTCGGGATGTGCACGCCGGCGGTCTCGAAGAGCTCCTTGACCCTTGCCGTCGCGGGCTCCCACACCTGGTCCGTGTACTTCGCGAAGTACTCGCCCGACGCGTACGTCGAGTCCTCGAACCCGCCGAACGCCCGTCCCCGCTCGATCGCGAGGCGGTTGCTCGCCGCGATCGCGTGGTAGGCGACCGTGTAGAAGTAGATGTTCGTGAAGTCGATGCCCTCTTCCGAACCGTAGAAGACACGCTCACGAGCGAGGTACCCGTGCAGGTTCATCTGGCCGAGGCCGATCGCGTGACCCGACTCGTTGGCGCGCTTGATCGACGGGACGGACTCGATGCTCGTCTGGTCGGACACGGCCGTCAGAGCACGGATCGCGGTGTCGATGGTCTTGGCGAAGTCCGGGGAGTCCATCGCCTTGGCGATGTTCAGCGAGCCGAGGTTGCAGGAGATGTCGCGGCCCACGTGCTCGTACGAGAGGTCTTCGTTGTACGTCGAGGGCGTCGAGACCTGAAGGATCTCGGAGCACAGGTTCGAGTGGGTGATGCGGCCCTTGATGGGGTTCGCCTTGTTCACCGTGTCCTCGAACATGACGTACGGGTAGCCGGACTCGAACTGCAGCTCGGCGAGTGTCTGGAAGAACTCGCGGGCCTTGATCTTCGTCTTGCGGATGCGCGCGTCGTCGACCATCTCGTCGTACTTCTCGGTGACCGAGATGTCGGCGAAGGGCTTGCCGTAGACCCGCTCGACGTCGTACGGCGAGAAGAGGTACATGTCCTCGTTCTTCTTCGCGAGGTCGAACGTGATGTCCGGGATGACGACGCCGAGTGACAGCGTCTTGATGCGGATCTTCTCGTCGGCGTTCTCACGCTTGGTGTCGAGGAAGCGCAGGATGTCGGGGTGGTGCGCGTGCAGGTAGACCGCACCGGCGCCCTGGCGGGCTCCGAGCTGGTTCGCGTAGGAGAAGGAGTCCTCGAGGAGCTTCATCACGGGGATGACGCCCGACGACTGGTTCTCGATGTGCTTGATCGGGGCACCGTGCTCGCGGATGTTGCTCAGGAGCAGGGCGACGCCGCCGCCGCGCTTGGAGAGCTGCAGCGCGGAGTTGATGCCGCGCGCGATGGACTCCATGTTGTCCTCGATGCGCAGCAGGAAGCAGGACACGGGCTCGCCGCGCTGCGCCTTGCCGATGTTGAGGAAGGTCGGGGTCGCAGGCTGGAAGCGCCGGAGACGATCTCCTCGACGATGTCGAGAGCGGTCTGCTCGTTGCCGTCCGCGAGACCGAGGGCGACCATGCAGACGCGGTCCTCGAAGCGCTCCAGGTAGCGCTTCCCGTCGAACGTCTTGAGCGTGTACGAGGTGTAGTACTTGAACGCGCCGAGGAACGTGTCGAAGCGGAACTTCTTGGAGTACGCGAACTCGAAGAGCGACTTCACGAAGGCGCCGTCGTACTTCCCCAGCACCTCGGGGTCGTAGTACTTGTTCTCGATCAGGTACTCGAGCTTCTCCTCCAGGTTGTGGAAGAAGACCGTGTTCTGGTTCACGTGCTGCAGGAAGTACTGGCGCGCTGCCTGGCGGTCCTTGTCGAACTGGATCTCACCGTCGGGGCCGTACAGGTTGAGCATCGCGTTGAGCGAGTGGTAGTCGAGCTCGACGCCCGCTGCCACCGTGCTCACGCTGGAATCCGTGACTGTCGTTGCCAAAATCGTCCCAATCCGTCGCGGACGCGTTCGACGTCCTCGGCTGTTCCCAGAAGTTCGAAGGCGTACAGGTAGGGCACCTGGCACTTCGCGGAGATGATGTCGCCGGCAAGACAGTAGGTCTCGCCGAAGTTGGTGTTGCCCGCGGCGATGACGCCGCGGATCAACGACCGGTTGTGTGAGTCGTTCAAGAACGTGATGACCTGGCGGGGCACTGCCCGCCCTCCTGCCGCCGCCATACGTCGGGATCATCAGGACGTACGGCTCGTCGACCCGCAGGAGCTCGTCCTTGGGTCGCAGTGGGATGCGGTGGACCGCGTGGCCGAGGTCCTCGAGGCCCAGGCGCTGGACGAACCGGTGGGTGTTGTCCGACGCGCTGGAGAAGTAGACGAGCGATCCCATGTCACACCTCGCAGCGGGGACCGGCGGGACGAGCTGTTCAGGCGACGGGAGCGACCTTTGTCGCGAGCGCGTTGATCTGGTCGGGACGGAAGCCGGACCAGTGGTCCTCTCCCGCGATGACCACGGGTGCCTGCAGGTAGCCGAGGCCGCGGACCAGCTCGAGCGCCTCGGCGTCCTGGCTGATGTCCACGACCGAGTACTCGATGCCCTTCTTGTCGAGGGCGCGGTACGTCGCGTCGCACTGAACGCAAGCCGGCTTGCTGTAGACCGTGATGCTCATCTGGTCAGTCTCCTCGTGTAGGGGATCGAGCTTCCAGCAGGGGCGCTCAGGCCGACTCCCGCTGGGGCCTGACCTCGAAGAACGCTGGTGGAACTACGACCATGTGGTTTGCCGGGGAGATGATCACTCCCTGGTGTTGAAACACTATACCTAGTGGGCATGTTCCGCGCGCGGCACTAGATGTCGTGTCTCGATGACCTTCGAGGGATCTTCGTCGACGCCCTCCAGGGTGTGCTACAAGCACCCGTTCATCCTCCCAGGAGCCACTGACACGCGACCCCGCGCACCCCGTCGTCCACCGGCCACGAGGCCCGCGAACGGCGCCCGGATGCCGACGCCGCGACTTCTCCACAGCTTGTGGAGGACGTTCGTCCACACGCTGTGCAGAGTGCGCGGGAGACGTCGGGGCGGGAGGCGCCACCCGGTGGGACGCGCCACGCCCGACCGGCGATCCAGACAAGCCGGACAGGAATCCGTCGGCGTGTCGCGTCCCGTCGGCGTGTCGCGACGGCGCCCGCCGGTGCGAGATAGATCACCGGTGGAGGCGCCGTCGGGGCGGAGGAGATCAGCCGACGGGGCCGCCTCCGACGCCGCGGAGACGTCCGGGAGCACCGACGACGTCGCGAGCCGGCGGTACCAGTGCGCCGAGTCCTTCCATGTCCGCTCGAGCGTGTCGTAGTCGACCCGGATGATGCCGAAGCGGCGGTCGTAGCCGTAGCCCCACTCGAAGTTGTCGAGCAGCGACCAGGCGAAGTACCCGCGCACGTCGGCCCCGGCCTCGCGGGCCGCACCGACGGCGTCGATGTGGTCGTGCAGGTACGCGACGCGCTGGTCGTCGTGGACCCGCGCCGTCCCGTCGGCGTCGACCGTGACCTCGTCGTGGAACGCCGCCCCGTTCTCGGTGACCATGAGCGGCTGGTCAGGGTAGGTGTGGTGCAGCGAGAGCAGCAGCTCGCTCATCCCTGCCGGCTCGATGTTCCAGCCCATCGCGGTGTACGGACCGGGCTGGGAGACGAACTCGACGTCCTGGACACCGATCCACGGGCTGTTCGTCGAGGCGCCATGCCCGTCGTTCTCGGCCCGCTCACCCTCCCGGAGAAGTGGCGGACCTTGGTGGTCGAGTAGTAGTTGACGCCCAGCACGGACAGCGGCTGGTGGATCAGGGCGGTGTCGCCGTCCTGGACGAACGCCCAGTCGGTGACGTGCGCGGTGTCGGTGAGCAGGTCGGCCGGGTAGGCGCCGTCGAGGAGCGGGCCGAGGAAGGCCCGGTTGGCGAGCGCGTCGATCTTCCGCACCGCGTCGAGGTCCGCCGCCGAGGTCGGGTCCTCGGGACGGATCACGTGCAGGTTGAGGGTGATCGAGGTCTGCACGTCCTCGCCCAGCTCCTCGCGGATCGCGGTGCACGCGAGCCCGTGGGCCAGGTTGAGGTGGTGCACGGCCGCGAGCGCCGCCGCGGGCTCGGTCCGCCCGGGTGCGTGCACGCCGGAGCCGTACCCGAGGTAGGCGGAGCACCACGGCTCGTTGAGCGTGGTCCAGACGTCGATCCGGTCCCCAGCTCGCGGGCCGTGCGGCGGGCGTACTCGGCGAACGCGTAGGCGGTCTCGCGGTTGGCCCAGCCGCCGCGGTCCTCGAGCTCCTGCGGCAGGTCCCAGTGGTAGAGGGTCACGACGGGCTTCACGCCGACCTCGAGGAGCGCGTCGACGAGGCGGGAGTAGAAGGCGAAGCCCTCGGGTTGAACTCTCCGCTGCCGCCGGGCTGGACGCGGGACCAGGAGATCGAGAAGCGGTAGGCGCCGAGCCCGAGCTCCTTGATGTGCGCGACGTCCTCGGCCCACCGGTGGTAGTGGTCGTCGGCCACGTCGCCGGTGTCACCGTTGAGGGTTCGTCCAGGGGTGTGCGAGTAGGTGTCCCAGATGGACGGGCCCCTCCCGCCCTCGGCAGCGGCGCCCTCGATCTGGTAGGCGGCGGTGGCCGATCCCCAGAGGAAGTCGGTCGGGAAGGTGCGCGGTGCGGTGACCTGCGCGGGGTCGGCGTCGTTCCGGGTAGCGGCGTTGCTCACGATGTTCCTTCGGCTGGTTCTGGTCGTGCGGTGGTCGTGTTCGGCGGTGGAGATCCGCCACGGTGTGGGAGCGCTCTCACGTATCGATTCGACAGACTACCGACACGCGGCGGCGACGTCGAGGCCGGGAGGTGCGGGGCGCCGTCGGGCAGGAGCGATCTGCCCGACGTCGCCGCTCACCTCCCACCCCGCCGCGCCCGCGGGCGTCAGACGGCGATCTCGACGCCCCCGCGCCCTGCGCGTGGGCGACGCGGTCGCCGATCTGCACGCTCCAGGGGAGCACGCATCGCCCGAGGTGACGGTGATCCGCGCTCCGGTCCGGACGGTGCGGAAGGTCGTCGGCTCGCCCGACTCGGACGGGACGGTCGTGGTCGAGTCGTGACCGTCCGGGAGCTCGAAGAGCCGGAGCGTGACGCCGTCGGCCCACGCGTAGTCCGGCCGGTCGGTGCGCGCGCCCACCGGGAGCACCGTCCCAGGGCGCACCAGGAGGGGCAGGGAGTCGAACCCGTGACGCTCGATCGGCCCCGGCGCGATCGACCTCCCCGAGCACCGGGCGCTCGCCCGCGAGGCGGTCGGGCGCGGCGTCGTCGTGCTGTCGAACGACCGCACGCTCCCCTGCCGCCGCGCCCACCCGGATCGCCGTCGTCGGTCCGCACGCGGACCGCGTGGTCCACGACTGGTACTCGGGCACGCCGCCGTACACCACCTCGATCGCTGCGGCCCTCGCCGCGCGGTACCTCTCGCGGAGGTCCTCGTCGCCGACGGCGCGGACCGCGTGGCCCTGCGGTCCCGCACGACGGGCGCGTACGTCGAGGTGAGCGACGACGCCTCGGTCCTGACCGCGACGTCTCCCACCGCCGCCCCGCACACCCACCTCGACCTGACCGACTGGGGCGGGGACTCCTGACGCTCCGCTCCGTGGCGAGCGGCCGCCTGCTCACGGGCGCCTCCTGGATCCTCGCGGCGGACGCCGACCGGGTCGGCGGCTGGGTCGCCCAGGAGACCTTCCGCACGCACCGGCACCCCGACGGGTCCTGGTCGCTGCAGCACGTGGGCAGCCGCCGGTGGGTGCGCGTCCAGCACGGCAGCGGCCTCCTCGTCGCGGACGCCGACGACGCGGCCGGTGCCGAGCGGTTCTCGCTGCGGACCGTGCGCTCCGGCGCGCACGAGGTCGCGCGGGTCGCCGCGGACGCGGACGTCGTCCTCGTCGCGGTGGGCAACGACCCGCACCTGCTCGGGCGCGAGACCGAGGACCGCCCGCACCTCGACCTGTCCGGCAGCGCGCACGAGATCTGGAAGGTCGCGCACGAGTCCGGTCACCCGCGGTGCTCGTCGTCGTCTCGAGCTACCCCTACGCCCTGGGCGCCGTCGCCCAGGAGGCCGCCGCCGTGGTGTGGACGTCGCACGGCGGGCAGGAGCTGGGCCCAGGGCTCGTCGACGTGCTGTCCGGGGACCTGGAGCCCACCGGTCGTCTCGCGCAGACCTGGTGGCGCGAGACCCGGACGCGGGCGATGTCCTCGACTACGACGTCGTGGCCGCCGGGACGACCTACTGGTACAGCGACGTCGATCCCCTGTACCCGTTCGGGCACGGGCTGTCGTGGTCCTCGGTCGCCTACGAGTCCGTGTCGCTCTCGACCTCCGAGCTGACCGCCGCGACCGCGACGGCTCCCGAGGACCTGGCCGCGGCCGTGACGGCGACCGTCCGCGTGCGCAACACGGGCCGCCGTCCCGTGGACGAGCTCGTCGCCCTGTACGCGCTCGCCCGCGACCTGCCCGTCAGGGCACCGCGACGCCGTCTCGTCGCGCACACGCGCGTCCGTCTCGAACCCGGCGAGGCGGCGAGCGTCAGCCTCGCCGTCGACACGTCTCGGCTCGCCGTCTGGGACGTCGGGGTCGCACCCGACGGACCGGGCACGTCGACGCCCGGTGCGTTTCACCTCCAGCCGGGCGACTACGAGATCGGCGCCGCCCCTCGAGCACCGACCTCCCGGTCCGCGCGCCCCTGCGGGTCACGGGCGCCCCGGGCTGCCCGCCCGCTCGCGGGCCGCACGCTCCTCGCGCACGGATTCTCCGCGTACGACGGCGTGGTCACGAGCGACCGCAGCGCGGACGCGGGCTCTGCCCTCGAGGTCGCCGTGGGCCGCACGTCCGGCTGGGCGCGTTTCGACGGCCTCCTGCTCGACGGCGTGCAGTGCGTCACGCTGTCGGTCGCCGCGGCAGCAGGGTCACGTGCGGGCGTGGCCGCGGGCGCCCTGGCGGTCTCCCTGTGGGTGCCGTCGAGCTCCTCGTCCGCGCCGCCGGTCAGGAGGCTGCCGCGTGGCAGTCGCTCGGTCGGGTCGACGTCAGCGCCTCGGGCCGCTACGGGTGGCGGGACGTCCCGCTCGACGTCCGGCCGCAGGGTGCGGGGGCGAGGGCGGCATCTGTGCTGCCGGTGCGGTCGTCGACCGTCCCGGGCGGTGGACCTGCAGGTCCGGCTCGAGGGTGCCGCCCGGCTCGCCGAGATGCGGTCCTGAGGCGCGCCGGTCACCGGCCGACCAGCGGGACTCCCGCGACCGTCAGTCGGTGACCGGCAGACCCCGCGCCACACTCCCTGGGGGCGCAGGTCGGCATCCGTGACGACGACGTCGGCGCGGCGACCCGCCTCCAGGGCGCCGATGTCGGACCGTCCCAGCACGCCCGCGGGGTCAAGGAGGCTGCCTTGACCGCGTCCACCAGCGGGATGCCGAAGCCGACCGTCGCGCGGACGACGTCGAGCAGGTGGAACGTCCCCGGCGATCGATCCCTCGGGCGTGCCGTCGTCCAGGCGGGCCACGCCGTTGGCGACGGTCACGGCCATGGGGCCGAGCTGGAAGGTGCCGTCAGGCATGCCGGCTGCGGCCATCGCGTCCGTGACCAGCACGATCGCGTCGGGTCCGACCAGCTCGAAGACGCTGCGCACCGTGCCTGCGACGAGGTGGGTGCCGTCGGCGACCAGCTCGACCACGACCTCGCCCGCGCTGCGGCGGCCAGGCACGCCGCGATGGGGCCGGGTGCACGGTGGTGCAGCGGACGCATCCCGTTGAACAGGTGGGTCGCGGTCAGGCGCGGGGCCGGGCCGCCCGGCTCCCCGCGGCGGTCTGCGCGGCTCGGCGTGCGGCCAGCGCCGCCACGCCCTCGGCGATGGCCGCGTCGGTCTGCTCCGACGAGGCGTCGGTGTGGCCGATCGAGGGCAGCGCACCGACCTCGACGAGCGTCTCGACGACGCCGCCGGGCCCGGTGTTCCCGGGACCTCGGGGCGAACGTCATGGTGCGGAGGTGACCCCGGCCTGCCGCCGCGATGGCCCGGACCAGCTCCGGGTCGCCCGCGAGCATGTCGAGCGGGTTCTGCGCACCGCAGCGCACCTCGGACAGGAAGGGGCCTTCGAGGTGGATGCCGGCGATCTCACCGGCGTCCCCGAGGTCGGCGAGCGTGGCGACCCGGCGCAGCAGCGTCTCCCGCTCGGCGGTCACGAGCGACGCGACGAGGCTCGTGGTCCCGTGACGGCGGTGCTCGCGGACCGCGACAAGGGCCTGCTCGGCGTCCTCGGCGTCGGGGAAGCTCGCGCCGCCCCGCCGTGGTTGTGCAGCTCCACGAGCCCCGGCAGGACGGTCCGGCCCGGTGCCGGGGAGCCCGCCGCCTCGACCTCGGCGCCGTAGCCCGCGGCAGCCGCGTCGCGGCGGTCCCCGACCCAGGCGACGACAGGGCCGTCGACGACCACCACGCCGTCCTCGAGCACCTCCTGCGGGTGACGACACGCCCGCGCAGGGCGAACCGAGCGGCACGTTCGGCGCGGACAGGCGACGGGACGGCTGGCAGCGGGGAAGGGTGCGACGTCATGGCCTCATTCTTGCGCACTTCGTTCGGACGATGCACGAATGGTTGCGCGGCGGCCGCGACGCTGTCCACGGCCTGTCACCGGCGCTTCAGGCGTCACGGAGCAGTCGCCGTGCGGCCCGGGCGAGGTGGGCGATGTACAGCCGCTGGAAGACCGGGACGAGCGGTCGCAGCGCGGACACCCACCAGACGGCCGGATTGCTGAAGACGTCGACCACGAACCACACGTCCCCGCGGCGTCCCGCTCGACCACGAACGACTCCTCCCCACGAACACGTGCCCGGGCAGCGTCCCGTACCCGAAGCCGATCCGCTGCTCCTCGCGCTCGACCCACACGATCACGCACGGCTCGCTCAGGCGGAACCGCCCCACCCCGAGCTGCGTCGCGACGAGCCCGCCCGGCTCGGCGACAGCCGCCGACGTCACGATCCGCACGCGCGCCGCAGCATGCACCCGCCAGGTCAGGAGCTGCTCACCGAGCGCCCCCAGCTCCGCGACCGAGCAGGGCCGCTCCGAGAGGCGATGGCGCAGGCGGAGATGGCCATAGCCTGCGGGCAGCTCCGGGCGCGCGTCGCGCCCACCTCGCGGTAGGTCGTACGGCTCAGCGGCATGCCCGTCTCCGTCCTGGGTTCCTGCTCGGTCTGTGTGGTGGCACGTCCGTTCCTTGCAGCACAGCCCCGGTGTCCCTCCGTCCGCGCGTCCCGGTCGGGTCCCTGCGGACCAGCCGGAGACCCAGCAGCGTGCACAGTGCGAACCCGAGCGCGTTGGCCGACCCGTGGGTCGCTGCCATCTGCCCGATGCTCGGGTGGGGCACACCGGTCGCCTCCCCAGTGCCCACCACACCGCGAGCACCATCGAGGCCGCGACGGCCAGGGAGCCCGTGACGAGCAGCGCTCGCGCCCTGCCACGGGCACGTAGCCCGAGGACTGCCCACGCCGTGCACCACAGCGCACCGGTCAGCACGAGCGCGCCGGCGAGCTCGGCCGCGTCGCCGACGAAGTAGCCCACCAGGACCAGCGCCGTCCCGGCCGGGACGCCCCAGGCACCGCGCGCGCCGCACGGACCCGGGGACCGCTGCCCGCTTCCTCCCCGAGCGTCACGGTCAGCCCTGCCACGAGCGCCGCGGCGAATCCCGCGTAGAGCATGTGCGGGACGGTGAGCGCGAGGTACGTCCCGGAGAATCCCAGCAGCCCCCAGCCCCGCGGTCCGCGAGCATCGCCGCGGCACCTACGCCAGGCATGAGGAGAGCCACGCCGACGGCGAGGCGCACCTCGAGCGGGCGCGCCGTCGTCGGGCCCGCTACGGCGACACGGACCGCCGCGGCCGCCAGGACCGCCGCGCCGACCAGGAACGGGACGGTGGCCACCTGCGCGAGGTGCCCTGCGGGAGCCAGGCACCTGCGGCCGCGGCCGCCCCTGCCGCGGGC
The DNA here is from genome assembly GCA_038070415.1 of Oerskovia sp. M15. Taxonomy (GTDB): domain Bacteria; phylum Actinomycetota; class Actinomycetes; order Actinomycetales; family Cellulomonadaceae; genus Oerskovia. The sequence goes on along the minus strand of JAMYWF010000001.1, from coordinate 2,929,803 downwards.
CACCACGGACCTCCCGCCCGGGGACCGTCCGCCTCCCCAGGAGGGACAGCCCGAGCGGGAGGACCACCACGAGCCCGAGCGCCACCACGAGGTCCACGAGGAGGTGCGTCGCCGAGGACACCTCAGGCCCGCAGGGTCGCGGTCAGGCGCAGGACGTCGTCGACGACCCCGCGCGCGACGGGGAGCCTGGAGAGACGCACGAGCTTCCCGACGATCGGGCTCACCCCGCGACCAGCCGCCGCGTGCGGACGCTGCCCGACGACGGGTCCTGGACCCAGAAGAGCGTCACCCCGAGCTGGAGGAGCCACAGCAGCTCCGGGAGCTGCGCGCGCAGTGCGGCAGGGACGGCCCGACCGGCCCCGCCACGACGTCCTCGAAGATCCCCAGGGAGCGCTCGCGCGCCTCCCGCGAGGACTCGCTGAACGGGTTCGCGGCCATGCCGGGGCGGATCGCGACGGAGACGAACTCGGCACCGAACGAGTGGTACGGCGCGAAGACGTCGATCGACGCGTCGAGCACGCCGCGCAGCCTGTCGGCGAGCGAACCGCCCTGGCGAGGACGTCGTCGCTGGCAGCGCGGTGCGCACCCATGACGTCGAGGTAGAGCTCCTGGACCAGGTGGTCCTTCGACGGGAAGTAGTAGTACGCGTTCCCGGTGCTGATACCGGCCCGGGTGGCGATCGCGCGCATGGTCGTGGCCTCGTACCCCTGCTCGCGGAGCATCGCCAGGGCCGTCGCCAGGACCTTGGCCCGGGTCTCCTCCGACTTGGGCGTGGGGCTCATCGACGACTCCCGACTGTGCCCGACAGGTTTTGAACATGTTCAAAATATACACGACGAAGAGCCCGCGCGGCCCGAGGGCCCCGCGGGCAGATCAGTGCGGACTAGAAGAGTCGAGAGTCCACGTCGTCGACACCGCGCATCGCGTCGTAGTCCAGGACGAGGCAGCCGATCCCCGGTCCGTGGCCAGGACCCGAGCCTGCGGCTTGATCTCCTGTGCGGCGAAGACGCCGCGCACGGGTGCGAGCAGCGGGTCCCGGTTCAGCAGGTCGAGATAGCGCGTCAGCTGCTCGACGCCGTCGATGTCGCCGCGTCTCTTGATCTCGACCGCGACGGTCGCGCCGTGCTTGTCGCGAGCCAGGATGTCGACCGGTCCGATCGCGGTCGGGTACTCGCGACGGATCAGCGTGTGCCCTGTCCCGAGGAGCTGGATCTGCGCTGCGAGCATCTCCTGCAGGTGCGCCTCGACGCCTTCCTTGATGAGACCGGGGTCGATGCCGAGGTCGTGCGCCGAGTCATGCAGGACCTCGTGGAGCTCGATCTCGAGACGATCGTCGCTCTTCGCGTGCTGGACGGCCCACACCTGGGTGACACCGCGCTCGCTGGCCGCCTCGTCCGGCTCGGAGACCGCCATGGAGCACGGCGGGCTCATCCAGTTGAGGGGCTTGTACGAGCCGCCGTCGGAATGCAGGAGGACGCTGCCGTCGGCCTTGACGAGCAGCACGCGGGTCGCGAGCGGGAGATGAGCCGAGAGCCGCCCGTGTAGTGGGCCGAGCACTGGGCAACCACGAGACGCACGAAGAGCTCCTCAGACGGGGATGGTGATGAAGACCGTTCCGCGGTGGTCCCCAGCTGGTGCTGGACCCGCGTCGGACACCGGACCGGGTGACGATCGACGGTAGCAGCCCGCCGAGACCCCACACGAGGGCCCGTCGTCTCAGACGACCACGCCTCGACGTCCCGGCGGGGCGGCCTCGAGCCACGACGCGAGGCCCGCATACGCGCCGCTCGACATCAGCAGCTCGAACCGCACCTCGTTGTAGGAGCACTCCACGAGGAAGAGGTCACGGTCACCGGCGTCCAGGGGCGCCGGAAGAGATCATGAGGTCCTGGCGCCGCCAGCTGCGGGCCGGACGCAGCGAGAGCGACCAGCACCGCCACCAGTCGATACGCCCCACGCCGTAGTGCGCGATGCCGAGCGACCACGACGACTGGCCCGCCCCCATCGGTCGAACGCTGCACTCGAACGAGCCCACCCGATGGGCGATGGCCCGGAGCCGCAGCGCTCCCAGCCCGGTGACGACCGTGGCTGCCAGAAGCAGTCCGATCGCGATCCAGGCGGGGAGCGGCACGTGGGCTACCTGGGTCCGTCAGCGGCCGGAGGCGCCGGCGCCGTCGAGCACCTCGGCGTCGTCCACGACGAGCATGACCTGGTTGGAGTCCACCGAGAGAAGCCCCGGTGACCTTGACGGTGACGTCGTCGCCGCCCAGCCCGGTGATCCGCACGGTGCCCTCACGCAGGACGGACAGGAGCGGCGAGTGGTCCACGAGGATACCGATCTCACCGTCGGCGGCGGCGCGCTCACGGCGCGCGCGTCCCCGACCAGATCTTGCGGTCCGCCGCCACGAGGTCGACGTTCAGCTGTGCCACTTGAACTCCTTCATGTGGGTGCACGGGTCTGACGAAGCGCGCCGCGCGCCGACCCGGAGGTCGAGCTCGCGGCGCGCACGTCGTGTCAGACGCCGTACTCCTTCTGGATACGGACCCAGTTGCGCTCGAGGTCCTCGAGGCCACCGATGTTGAAGAACGCCTGCTCGGAGATGTGGTCGAACTCCCCGTCCGCGATCATCTTGAAGGCCTCGATGGTCTCCGTCAGCGGGACCGTGGAGCCCACGACACCGGTGAACTTCTCGGCCATGTAGGTGTTCTGGGAGAGGAACTGCTGGATGCGGCGCGCACGCGCCACGACCGTCTTGTCCTCCTCCGAGAGCTCGTCGACGCCGAGGATCGCGATGATGTCCTGCAGCTCCTTGTTGCGCTGCAGGATCGACTTCACGCGGGTCGCGACGTCGTAGTGCTCCTGGCCCACGTAGCGCGGGTCGAGGATGCGCGACGAGGACGTCAGCGGGTCGATCGCCGGGTACAGACCCTTCGAGGCGATCTCACGCGAGAGCTCCGTGGTCGCGTCCAGGTGGGCGAACGTCGTCGCCGGCGCCGGGTCGGTGTAGTCGTCGGCAGGGACGTAGATCGCCTGGAGCGACGTGATCGAGTGACCACGCGTCGAGGTGATGCGCTCCTGGAGCAGACCCATCTCGTCGGCCAGGTTCGGCTGGTAGCCCACGGCGGAGGGCATGCGCCCGAGCAGCGTGGAGACCTCGGAACCGGCCTGCGTGAAGCGGAAGATGTTGTCGATGAAGAGCAGCACGTCCTGCTTCTGCACGTCACGGAAGTACTCCGCCATCGTCAGCGCCGACAGTGCGACGCGAAGACGCGTGCCCGGCGGCTCGTCCATCTGGCCGAAGACGAGGGCCGTCTTGTCGAAGACGCCCGCCTCCTCCATCTCGACGATCAGGTCGTTGCCCTCACGGGTGCGCTCGCCGACACCGGCGAACACCGAGACGCCACCGTGGTTCTGAGCCACACGCTGGATCATCTCCTGGATGAGGACCGTCTTGCCGACGCCCGCACCGCCGAAGAGGCCGATCTTCCCACCCTGGACGTACGGGGTGAGGAGGTCGATCGACTTGATGCCGGTCTCGAACATGTTGGTCTTCGACTCGAGCTGGTCGAAGGCCGGCGGCCTGCGGTGGATGGGCCAGCGCTCGGTGATCTCGAGCTTCTCGCCCTCAGCGAGGTTGAGGACGTCACCGGTCACGTTGAACACGTGCCCCTTGGTGACGTCGCCCACGGGGACGCTGATCGGCGCGCCGGTGTCGGTGACGATGGCGCCGCGGACCAGGCCGTCCGTCGGCTTGAGGGCGATCGCACGGATGAGCGAGTCACCCAGGTGCTGTGCGACCTCGAGGGTCAGCCGGAACGACTTCTCCCCTCGCCCTGGCCGGACAGGTCGATGTCCACGGTCAGTGCGTTGTAGATCTCGGGGATGGCGTCCGACGGGAACTCGATGTCGACGACAGGGCCGATCACGCGGGCGACACGGCCCACGCCGGGTCCGCTCTGGTGCTCGACCTGGGCTTCCACGGTGGTGGCGGTCATTACTGGCCTCGCTTCGCAGGGCCGGAGAGTGCTCCGGCAGGTTCGGTGCAGGTGAAGGAAATCGTCAAGGTCGTCATGCGGTACCTCACGACGCCGCGAGGGCGTCGGCACCCGAGACGATCTCGCTGATCTCCTGGGTGATGTCGGCCTGTCGTGCCTGGTTCGCAAGTCGCGTGTACATGCGGATCAGGTCCTCGGCGTTGTCCGTCGCGGTGTGCATCGCGCGCTGGCGGGCGGCCAGCTCGGACGCAGCCGCCTGCAGGAGGCAGCTGTAGATGCGGCTGCGCACGTAGCGCGGCAGCAGTGCGTCGAGGACGGCCTCGGCGGACGGCTCGAAGTCGTACAACGGCAGCACGTCGTTCTGACCGACGGGGCGACCCCTCGACGACCTCGAGAGGAAGCATCCGGACGACCCGAGGGCGCTGCGTCACCATGTTCACGAACTGCGTGTACACGATGTGCAGCTCACTGACGCCGCCCTCTTCCACGGGGCGAGGAACGCCCGAGCAGGGTGTCGGCGATGTCGCCGCCACGTCCGCCGTGGGTGCGTCCGACCCGCCGGTCCACGAACCGGCGAGCTCACGGTGCCGGAAGGTGTAGTAGGTCACGGCCCGACGCCCGGCGGCGTAGAGCACGACCTCCTTGCCCTCGTGCGTGAGGCGCTCGACGAGGCGCTCCGTCTCGCGGATGATCGACGCCGAGTAGGCGCCTGCCATGCCCCGGTCCGAGGCGACGACGAGCACGGCGACGCGGTTCGTGTCCGTGCGCTCCGACGTCAGCGGGTGCCGGGTCGAAGAGTGCGTCGCGACTGCCGAGACGGCCAGGGTGATCGCCTGGGCGTACGGGCCCGCCTCGGCCGACCGGGCACGAGCCCGGCCGATCCGTGATGCCGCGATGAGCTCCTGCGCACGGAACATCTTCTTCAGGGACTGCGTCGACTTGATCCGCTGCTTGTAGACGCGCTGGGCTCCGGCCATGTCAGGCCTTCTTCTGCCGGACGATCTGCTCCTGCTCGACGACGACGCCCTCTTCCTCGTCGGCCTCGCCACCGACGAGCGGGGTGCCGTCGCCCTTGAGGAAGCCGTTGCGGAAGTCGTCGATCCCTGAGCCAGTCCAGCCTCGGTCTCGTCCGAGAGCTTGCCGGTCGAGGCGATCGTGCTGAGGACCTCGGTGTTGCGGCGCAGGTGGTCGAGCAGCTCGCTCTCGAAGCGGCGCACGTCCTCCAGCGGCACGTCATCGAGCTTGCCCTTGGTGCCGCCCAGATCGATGCGACCTGGTCCTCGACCGGGTAGGGGAGTACTGCCCTGCTTGAGGAGCTCCATGAGGCGAGCACCACGCGTCAGCTGGCCGCGCGACGCCGCGTCGAGGTCGGACGCGAACATCGCGAAGGCCTCGAGTGAGCGGTACTGGGCGAGCTCGAGCTTCAGCGTGCCGGAGACCTGCTTCATCGCCTTGACCTGCGCGGCACCACCGACACGGGAGACGGAGATTCCGACGTCCACAGCGGGACGCTGGTCGGCGTTGAAGAGGTCCGACTGGAGGAAGATCTGGCCGTCGGTGATGGAGATGACGTTCGTCGGGATGTACGCCGACACGTCGTTCGCCTTCGTCTCGATGACGGGCAGACCTGTCATCGAACCGGCGCCGAGCTCGTCCGAGAGCTTCGCACAACGCTCGAGCAGACGGGAGTGCAAGTAGAAGACGTCACCGGGGTACGCCTCGCGGCCCGGCGGGCGGCGGAGGAGCAGCGACACGGCGCGGTAGGCCTCGGCCTGCTTCGACAGGTCGTCGAAGACGATGAGGACGTGCTTGCCGCCGTACATCCAGTGCTGGCCGATGGCAGAACCGGTGTAGGGGCGAGGTACTTGAAGCCCGCAGGGTCGGAGGCCGGAGCCGCGACGATCGTCGTGTACTCGAGCGCGCCGCTCTTCCAGGGCGCCGCGCACGGCGGCGATGGTCGAGCCCTTCTGACCGATGGCCACGTAGATGCAGCGAACCTGCTTGCTCGGGTCGCCCGTCTCCCAGTTGGCCTTCTGGTTGATGATCGTGTCGATCGCGATCGCCGTCTTGCCGGTCTGGCGGTCACCGATGATCAGCTGACGCTGACCACGGCCCACCGGGATCATCGAGTCGATCGCCTTGAGGCCGGTCTGCAGCGGCTCGTGGACCGACTTGCGGTCCATGACGCCGGGAGCCTGCAGCTCGAGGGCGCGGCGGCCCTCGGTCACGATCTCCCCGAGGCCGTCGATCGGCTGACCCAGCGGGTCGACGACGCGACCCAGGTAGCCGTCGCCGACTGCGACGGAGAGGACCTCGCCAGTCCGGCGGACCTCCTGGCCCTCCTCGATGCCGGTGAACTCACCCAGGACGACGACACCGATCTGGCGAACGTCCAAGTTCAGGGCAAGGCCGAGGGTGCCGTCCTCGAAGCGCAGCAGCTCGTTGGCCATTGCGCCCGGAAGGCCTTCCACCTGGGCGATGCCGTCGCCGGCGAGGGTGACGCGACCGACTTCCTCGGTCACCGCACCCTCGGGCTCGTAGGACTTCACGAAGCTGTCCAGCGCGGCCCGAATCTCGTCGGGCCGGATCGTCAGCTCAGCCATTGCTCTTCTCCTGTCGTGGCCGCCCGCGAAGTGCGGGAACGGTCGAACGTTCTTGTCAGTACGCCAGCTCGGGAGCGGCAGGGTGTCGACGACACCGGGGCCGCGGGGACCTCAGTGTTCGGGCGAACAGGTCAGCCGGCCAGTCGTCTGCGTGCGTCGGTGAGGCGGGAGAGGACGGTCGAGTCGACCACCTCTGCACCCACCTGGACACGCAAGCCACCGATGACCTGAGGGTCGACCGTGACGTTGAGCTGCACTTCCCGACCGTACGCGCTCGCCAGGAGCGCAGACAGACGGTCTCGTTGTGCATCGGACAGCTCCGCACCGGTCGTCACCGAGGCGACGAGGCGACGACGGCGCTCGGCGGCCACGTCTCCGAACCACACCAGGGTGGCGACGAATCGGCGGCCACGCGGCGTGACGGTCGCTCGTTCCGTGAGGAACTGGGTGACGGGGTCCGCCTTGCCCGTGAGCAGGGCGTCGACGAACGCCTGGCGACGAGCGGGGTCCGTGGACGTGTCCGTCAGGACCCGGCGGGCCTCGCGCTCACCGACGAGCGCCCGCGTGATGCGGAAGAACTCGTCCTCGGTGCGCACGAGAGCGCCACGGGCCTCCGCGGAGGCGAGCACCGCGTCGACCCCCAGGCGCTCGACGGCGTCGGCGAAGTCGACGTCGCGGGTCCAGCGGGACCGGGCGAGCCCGGAGACCACCTCGACGACCCGCTGGTCGAAACCGTCGGCCAGCAGCCCCGTGACCAGGGCAGCCTTGTCGTCGCCGGAGCGCGAGGGGTCAGCGACGGCGCGCCGCAGCGGTGCCGACCCGTCGAGAGCGTCGACCACGGCGAGGAGCTGCTCGCCAAGTGCGAACGCCCCTTCCCCGCGGCCTGCAGCACAGGCGCGAAACGCTCCTGCGCCTGTGCCAGGGAGGCTCCGCTCGTCCCGCGCATCAGCCCTCCTTGCCGTCGGCAGCCGCACTGGCCGCCCCGGCTCCCGCAGCCTCGAGCTCGTCGAGGAAGCGGTCCACCACGCGTGACTGACGGGCCGAGTCCTCGAGGGACTCGCCGACGATCTTGGAGGCGAGCTGGGTCGCGAGCGTGCCCACGTCGTTGCGCAGCGAGATGGAGGCCTGCTGGCGCTCCGCCTCGATCTGGCGGTGAGCCGTCTCGACGATCCGAGCCGCTTCCTCGCCGGCCTTGACCTGCTGGTCCGCCACGATGGCCGAACCCTCGGCACGGGCGTCCTCACGGATCCTGGCCGCCTCGGTGCGAGCTTCCTGCAGCTGCTGGTGATACTCGGCCAGCGCTGCTGCGGCCTCAGCCTGAGCGGACTCGGCCTTGGCCAGTCCACCCTCGATCTTCGCGGTGCGCTCGTCGAGCACTGCCTGGAACTTAGGCAGCACGAACTTGTAGAAGGCCACCGCGATGATGACCAGCACCACCGTCGACCAGAAGAGGTCGTAGATCGGCGGAAGGAACAGCTCGACGGGGTCGACCTCGCCAGACTCTGCGGCGAGGACCGCCTGGGGCCGATGGGCGACATCAGAAGAGGAAGCCAGCGACGAAGCCGAGCAGCGCGAGGATCTCGACGAAGGCCAGACCGATGAACATCGTGCCGCGGAGCTGACCAGCGACCTCGGGCTGGCGAGCCATGCCCTCGACCGTCTTGCCGATCAGGATGCCGAGGCCGATGCCCGGGCCGATCGCGGCGATGCCGTAGCCGATGGTGTTGAGGCTGCCGGTGACCTCGGCGAGTGTGGTGACGTCCACGGTATTTCCTTCCGTTGGGCGCCCGGTCGTGCGAACGGGCGTCAGGTGCGTTGCGTCAGGTAGAGCTCAGGGATAGTTCCGCCGCCGGGGCGCCGGGACCAGGGTCTGCGTTACGGGTCAGTGCTCTTCTTCGATCGACATGTTGATGTAGACCGTGGCGAGGAGCGCGAAGATGTACGCCTGCAGGGCCGCGACGAAGACCTCGAAGAGGGTGATCGCGATGCCGCCGACGAGCGTCAGCGCACTGATCGCCTTGAGTGCGGCGCGGCCTCGAGCAGCAGGAAGTTCGTGGCCGCGAAGCACAGGACCAGCATGATGTGGCGGCGATCATGTTCGCTGTCAGTCGGATGACCAGCGAGGCCGGGCGGATGATCAGGAGCTGGAGCAGCTCGATCGGCGCCAGGATGAAGTAGATCGGGAACGGGACGCCCGGGGAACAGGTTGGCCTTGATGTAGCCCCAGAGACCGTGCTGGCGGATACCGGCCGCCCAGTACGCCACGAAGACCCACAGGGCCAGGAGGATGGCCACGCCGGCGACCGAGGTGCCCGAGAGGTTCAGACCAGGCACCACGCCCGTCAGGTTGAACGCGAGGATCGTCACGAAGATCGTCGTGATCATGGGGACGTAGCGGCGAGCCCGCTCGGTCCCCATGATCTCCTCGACGATGCTCACGCGAGCGAAGTCGAGGACCATCTCGACGCCGTTCTGGAACCTGCCGGGCACGAGCTTGGCGCGCCGAGCGGCGATCATGAAGATCGCCAGCACGACGATCGTCGCGATCACACGGATGAGCTGCAGCCGGTTGAACTCGAACGGGGTGCCGGCGAAGAGGATGGCGTCGGGGAAGAACTCACCGATCGTCGGCGCGTGGAAGCCGCCTTCGCCTTCTGCAGCGGCAACGAAGGGAGAGGGGTCGCGAGCGTGAACAGGGTGGACTCCCAGTGGTCGTCGGTATCCAGGGCCGTGCGCTCGATTGGGCACGCCGTAGGACCAGGCCTTCATGGATTCGCCGATAGCCTAACGCATGTTCGGACCTTCACAGGTCACTCACGTCGAGCAGATCCGAGCGAGGTGGGTCTAGGATGCCCCGGCGCCGTCCGTGCTGCGCCTCGGCGGGCAGGGCGCCCTGCGCCGTCGGGGGCGACCGCGACCGATCCGCGACCTCAGGACGTGGGCGTCACGTACGGGATGCGACCGCGGTCGACCGCGCGGTAGTCGAGCAGCGCCGAGCCGATCACTCCCACGAGGAGCACCACGGCGAAGACGACCCGGTCGTAGAACTCGTAGTTCCGCAGGACCGCGAGCACGATCCCGAGCAGCACGATCTTGACGAGCCAGCTGCCCAGCACCACGGCCGCGGTGGTCGTCGGGGTCGAGCGGGCCGTGCGTGCCATGGCGACGATCGTCGTCCCGGAGAACACGAGCGCGACACCGACACCCATGAGCGCGCCCACACGCCGGGGTCCCGGCCAGGAGAGCTCCGAGCGCCACGCCCAGGACGAGCAGCCCGACGAGCAGGATCAGGGTGTCGCGCAGCTCGGTGCGGAACACGGCGCTCACGGCGGCACCGACCGCGTCGGCCGAGACCTCGCCGGGCCGGACCTCCGAGGTCGGCTGCTCGTGCGGGGTCGTGGGCTCGTCGGAGCCGTGCGGCGTGGGAGTCGTCATCGGGATGTTCCTTCGTTGGGGGCGCGGTGAGGATCGGTCAGGGCGTCGGGGGCGGCGGCACGGCCACGCGCCGTGGCGGTGCGGTCGGGATGCCCTCGGGAGCGGTGACGGCATCGTCGTCGAGGAACCGGCCACGGGTCCGCAGCGGCCCGAGCGTGAGGATCAGGGCCAGCACGACCGCGACCCCAGCCCGATCGCCACGTTCTCCGCGGGCCACCACACGAGCGAGACCGCACCGAACGCGAAGACCGCGGTCCACAGGTACATGATGACTACGGCGCGACGGTGGGAGTGCCCGAGCGCGAGGAGCCGGTGATGCAGGTGGAGCCGGTCCGGGTGGAAGGGCGACTTGCCCGTCCCGACGCGCCGGATCACGGCCAGGACCATGTCGAGCAGCGGCAGCAGGATGACCGCGAGCGGCAGCAGGATCGGGATGAGCGTGCGCTGCTTGCTGGGGTCGTCGGCCACGCCGGGGTCGATGTTGCCCGTGACGACGATCACCGCGGCCCCGAGCACGAGGCCGAGCACCATGGAGCCCGAGTCGCCCATGAAGATCCTGGCGGGGTGGAAGTTGTGCGGGAGGAACCCCAGGCAGATTCCGACCAGGGCCGCCATGATCAGGGTCGCGAGGTTCGAGTAGTCCGAGGGGCTGGCGGCGACCGTGAGGCTGTACGTGTACACGAAGTAGGCCGTTCCGCCGATCGCGATGAGGCCCGCGGCCAGGCCGTCGAGGCCGTCGACGAAGTTCACCGCGTTCATCGCGACCACCACCACCAGCACGGTGACGATGAGCGAGAGGCGTGGGGAGCCGATCGTGAGCCAGACCGTCGGGAAGGTCACGAGCTGCACTCCCTGCCAGGCGATGAACAGGGCCGCGAGCACCTGCCCGGCGAGCTTGGTCATCCAGTCGAGGTCCCAGATGTCGTCCGCGACACCGAGCAGGCACACGATGAGCGCGCCGCCCACGATCGCCCACGCCTGCTGGTCGGTCGCGAACACCCCGTCGAGGAAGGGCATCTGCGAGGCGAAGGTCACCGCCACCACGAGACCGGCCGTCATCGCGAGCCCACCGAGGCGTGCGGTCGGGATGGTGTGCACGTCACGGTCCCGGACCGCGGTGATCGCGCCCGTTCTGGCGGCGACCCAGTACGCGAGGGGCGTCAGGAGGTACGTGACCGCTGCGGCGATCAGCAGGACGAGCAGATAGACCCTCACCCGTCGTTCACCGCCGGGTCGCTCGTCGTCGCTGGGGCGCTCGCGCCCGAGGACGCTCCGTCGTCGGCGGCGCTCGCCTCGTCCGCGGCGCTCGGGTCCGTCCCGTCGCCCACCTCGTCGGGCTCCGGCTCTCGCCCAGTCCCAGGACCGGCGCGATCTCGCGCAGCCGGTCGAGCGACACCGCGCCCTCGCGCACGATGCGCAGGTGCGGACCGGTCGCGTCGACGATGGTCGAGGCCACTCCCCGGGTGCGTCGCCCCGTCGAGGTAGACCGTGACGGCGTCGCCGAGCTGCTCCTGGGCAGCCGTGACGTCGAGCGCCGCGGGCGCCCGTCGCGTTCGCGCTCGAGACCGCGAGCGGCCCCGTGCGTCGCAGGAGGGCGAGGGCCGCGGGTGGTCGGGCATGCGCAGCGCGACCGTCCCGTGCGTCTCCCCAGGTCCCAGGCCAGCGACGGCTGCGCGGGCAGGATGATCGTGAAGCCGCCGGGCCAGAACGTCTCGACGAGCGAGCGCGCGTCGGCGGACACGTCGGTCGCCAGACCGTCGAGGTCAGCGTGTCCGGGACCAGGACGGGCGGGGCATCTGCCGCCCGCGACCCTTGGCGGCGAGGAGGGCGGCGACCGCCTGGGCGTCGAACGCATCGGCGCCTATCCCGTAGACGGTGTCGGTCGGCAGGACGACGAGTCCGCCACGCGCGACGGTGTTGACCGCCTCGTCGATCGACGATCCCCAGGTGTTCGGGTCGGTGACGGGGTGCACAGAGCTCACGGTTCTCAGTCTTCCATGTCCGAAGGGTCCGCTTGTGCGACCGGTCCGTCGGTCGTCGTCCGCGCGCGGCGGGCGACGACCATGCGTGGTCGGCCGGTCAGGTCGGCCACGGTCCTGATCTCGTCGAAGCCGCCGACGTCCGCGACCATGTCGCGCGCGGCCTCGGCCTGGACCTCGGCGTGCTCCATGACGTACAGCCCACCGGGCGCGAGGAGCCGCGCCGCGGCCCGCGTCACGCCGCGGGGACCTCGAGGCCGTCGTCGCCGAGGCCGTAGAGCGCGACCTCCGGGTCGTGCAGGGCGACCTCGGGATCCCGTGGGATCGCGCCCGGCGGGACGTAGGGCGGATTGGACACGACGACGTCGCACGTCCCGTCGAGCTCGGCGAACGCCGTCCGCGCGTCCCCGCACAAGGTGCACGACGGCGCCCTCGCCTCGCGCGCGAGGGTCACGTTGCGCTCGGCCCAGGCATGGGCGTCCCGGTCCAGCTCGACCGCGTGCACCCGCGCGCCCGGGACCTCGGTCGCGAGCGCGAGGGCGATGGCTCCCGAGCCGGCGCACAGGTCCACGAGGACGACCGGCGCACCGGGCCGACGCGCGACGACGGCGAGGGCCTCGTCGATCCCGACCTGGGCCACCTGCTCGGTCTCGGGGCGCGGGACGAACACCCGGCGCCCACCACGAGCTCGAGGTGCCGGAACGGGGCCGTCCCCGTGAGGTGCTGGAGCGGCACGCGCTCGGCCCGGGCATCGAGCAGCCGGGCGAGGTCGTCGAGCACCTCGCCGCCGACCGCTCGGGCCCCGCCCGTCGGTCCCGGCCGCGAGCAGCAGCGAGGAGACCGGTCGTCCGAGCACGGCCGCGGAGACGACCCTTCGCGCGGGACGCCCGCGGCGTGCGCGAGCAGCAGCTCCGCGTCCACACGGGGCGTCTCGATCCCGGCCCGCGCCAACCGGGCCGCAGCCTCGCACGAGGCGCGAGACGTCGTCGGGCAGGCCTGGAGGCAGAGCGCGCCCGCCCGGCGCCGGGACCTCGGCCGACGTCACGACGCCGCTGCGGCGAGGCGCGCGGCCTCGTCGGCGTCGATCGCCGAACGGATCACCGGCTCCAGGTCGCCGTCCAGGACCTGGTCCAGGTTGTAGGACTTGTATCCGGTGCGGTGGTCAGCGATCCGGTTCTCCGGGTAGTTGTACGTGCGGATGCGCTCGGAACGGTCCACGGTGCGGACCTGGGAGCGGCGCAGGTCGTTCGCCGCGGCCGCCTCCTCCTCCTGGCGAGCGGCCAGCAGGCGGGCTCGCAGCACCCGCATGGCCTGCTCACGGTTCTGCAGCTGGGACTTCTCGTTCTGCATCGAGACCGTGATGCCCGTGGGCAGGTGCGTGATGCGCACCGCGGAGTCCGTCGTGTTGACCGACTGCCCACCCGGGCCCGAGGACCGGTAGACGTCGATGCGCAGCTCGTTCTGGTCGATCTCGAGCTCGCCGGCGTCCTCCACCTCGGGAAGACGAGCACGCCCGCCGCGGAGGTGTGGATGCGGCCCTGCGACTCGGTCACGGGCACGCGTTGGACACGGTGGACGCCACCCTCGTACTTGAGGTTGGCCCACACGCCGTCGGCAGGGTCCGTGGCGCCCGCCCGGGCCTTCACCGCGACCTGGACGTCCTTGTAGCCGCCGAGGTCCGAGGCCGTGGCCTCGATGATCTCGGTCTTCCATCCGCGGCGCTCGGCGTAGCGCAGGTACATGCGCAGCAGGTCCCCGCGAAGAGCGCGGACTCCTCACCGCCCTCCCCGCCTTGATCTCGAGGATGACGTCGCGCCCGTCGTCGGGGTCGCGCGGCACCAGGACCCGGCGCAGCTTCTCGGTGGCCGCGGCCGCGGCCTCCTGGAGCGCAGGCAGCTCGGCGGCGAAGGAGCTGTCTTCTGCAGCCAGCTCGGCCGCGGCCTCGGCGTCGTCGGTCGCGCCACGCCACGCGCGGTAGGCCGCGACGACCTGGCCCAGCTCGGCGTAGCGGCGCCCCAGCGTGCGCGCCGACCGGCGTCCGCGTGGACCGCGGGGTCGGCGAGCAGCGTCTCGATCTCGGCGTGCTCGGCGAGCAGGTGTTCGACGGCGGCGAAGGACTCGGTCACGAGGTGTCCTGACGAGAGGGGTGGCTAGGGCTGAATGGCTGAGTGCAGCTCGGTGCGGCTCCGTGCGGCTCGGTCCGGCGCGCTCGCGCCGGACACTTCGCACCGGGAAGACGACAGCGCCGGTGGAACGAGCACACCGCCTGCCCCTGGAGAGGTTGACGGGCGCTCGGACCACCGGCGCTGGAGAGTCGCTACTTGTCGGCGGCCTTCTTGCCGTAACGAGCCTCGAAGCGGGCCACGCGGCCACCGGTGTCGAGGATCTTCTGCTTGCCCGTGTAGAACGGGTGGCAGGCGCTGCACACGTCGGACGAGATGTGCCCGGACGTCTCGGTGCTGCGCGTGACGAAGGTGGAACCGCAGGTGCAGGTCACCTCGGTCAGGACGTACGTGGGGTGGATAACAGCCTTCACAGGACTCTCCTCAGTGGGGTGCCCCGGGTCGCCTGCTAGGACAGCAGCCGTGAACCGGGGACGTGAAACCAACAGGACATTGTGCCAGACGGGTCCGGCACACGGAAAATCCGTGGGCTGGTCGCTCGGGAGGACCGACCAGCCCACGGGCCGATCAGACCGCGCGGCCGACCTCTTCGTCATGGCTGCCGCCCGGTGTCGTCTTCTGCACCTGGAGCAGGAACTCGACGTTGGAGCGCGTCTCCTTGAGCTTGCCAAGCAGCAGCTCGATGGCCTGCTGCTGGTCGAGAGCACCCATCACACGACGCAGCTTGTAGACGATACGGAGCTCGTCCTGCGGCATGAGGATCTCTCGCGGCGCGTACCGGACGCGTTGACGTCCACGGCCGGGAAGATGCGCTTGTCCGCGAGCGAGCGGGAGAGCCGGAGCTCCATGTTCCCGGTGCCCTTGAACTCCTCGAAGATGACCTCGTCCATCTTGGAACCGGTCTCCACGAGCGCCGAGGCGAGGATCGTGAGCGACCCGCCGTTCTCGATGTTGCGCGCGGCTCCGAAGAATCGCTTGGGCGGGTAGAGCGCCGAGGCGTCCACACCACCGGACAGGATGCGCCCGGAGGCCGGAGCCGCCAGGTTGTAGGCGCGAGAGAGGCGCGTGAGCGAGTCGAGCAGCACGACGACGTCCTGGCCCAGCTCCACGAGGCGCTTGGCCCGCTCGATCGCGAGCTCGGCGACGATCGTGTGATCGGAGGCCGGACGGTCGAAGGTCGATGCGATGACCTCGCCCTTCACGGTCCGCTCCATGTCCGTGACCTCTTCGGGTCGCTCGTCCACGAGCACGACCATGAGGTGGACCTCAGGGTTGTTCGTCGTGATCGCGTTCGCGATCTGCTGCATGATGATCGTCTTGCCCGCCTTGGGCGGAGCGACGATCAGACCACGCTGACCCTTGCCGATCGGGGCGACGATGTCGATCACGCGAGGCGTGAGGCGACCGACCTCGCCCGTCTCCAGCCGCAGACGCTCCTGCGGGTAGAGCGGTGTCAGCTTGTTGAACTCGGAGCGGTCGCGCGCGGCCTCGGGCGCCATGCCGTTGACCGTGTCGAGACGGACCAGCGCGTTGAACTTCTGGTTGCGCGGCCCCGTGTGCTGGAAGGTCTCGCCGTCGCGGGCTGACGCACCGCACCCACGATCGCGTCACCGCGACGCAGGCCCGACTTCTTGACCTGACCGAGCGAGACGTAGACGTCGTTCGGTCCAGGCAGGTAGCCGCTGGTCCGCACGAACGCGTACTGGTCGAGGACGTCGAGGATGCCGGCGACGGGCAGCAGGACGTCGTCCTCGGTCACCTCGATGTCGTCGAGGCCCGCGACGTCGATGTTCCCGCCCGGGTGCGCCCGCGCTTGCGGTCACGGTCCCGGTTGCGGTCGCGCCCACGACGGCGGCGGCCACCGCGCTCGTCGTAGTCGTCGGTCTGACGGTTGCCCTGCCCTGCTGCTCGCGCTGAGCGCCCTGCTGGTTCCCGTCGCGCTGAGCGCCCTGCTGGTTCCCGTCGCGCTGAGCGCCCTGCTGGCTGGCCTGGCCCTGCTGCTCGCGCTGGGCGCCCTGCTGGCTGCCCTGGCCCTGCTGCTCGCGCTGGGCGCCCTGCTGGCGCTCGGCGCGCTGGCCCTGCTGACGCTCGCCCGACCGCTCCTGCTGGACCTGCTGACGCTCGCCACCCTGACGGGCGCCGTTCGTACCGGCCTCGGGAGCTGCCTCTCGGGACTGTTCGCCCTCGCCGCCCGCGGCGCCGGCGCCCGTCCGGAACGACGCGAACCACGCTCGGGGCGGAGCCGGTGACGAGTCCGACCGCGGCGGCGGCGCGTGCAGCGCGCTCGTCCGCGGTCTCGCCGGCAGCGCCACGCGTGTCGGAGCCGTCCCGAGCCGCGCGGCCACCCTGCTCCAGCAGCGGAGCCATGATGTCGGCGGTCGGGTCGGCGCGCTCCGCACGGTCGCCACGCTCGCGGCGGGGACGCTCGGCGCGCTCGATGGTCTCGGTCGCGTGACGTGCGGCGCCTCGACGGCGGGCTGCACGACGACCTTCTCGGACTGGTTGTCCTTCTCCGGTGCGCGGCGCGCGGGAGCGACGCTCCGGCGGGGCGCTCAGGAGCGCTCTTCTCGCCGGAGGTGGAACGGATGACGTCGACAAGATCGCTCTTGCGCATCTTGGACGTGCCCTTCACACCGAGCTGGGAGGCCAAGGCCTGCAGCTCGGGGAGGCGCAGCGTCGAGAGTGCGCCTGCTCGGGCGGTGTCGGTGGTGTCTGTCACGAAGGACCCTTCCCTCGTTTGCGCCCACTTGCTCTGAACGAGGGGTGGGCCGCGGGTGATCGACGCTCGGCACGTGACGGCCGGAACGCAGTGGAACCACGCGTCAGTGGTACGACGACGTCAGCTGACGTGGGCTGGATTGCCTTCTCGCGGGGTGAGGTGCAGTCAGTCATTGCGCTGCCGATGCCTCGGGGACTCGGCGGAGATTCGTCGAGGAATCACCGAGGCATCATCACTTTCCTGCGAAGGCTCAATGGATTCTACCATCCGCAACCCCTCGAGGAGCACCCTCGTGGGGCTCAGCGCGTCGCGGTCAGGAGTCCCGCACCGCCGACGACACGCTCGGAGCGGACACCCGTCAGGTCGATCCCCGGACGATAGGCACGCCACTGGTCCGAGCCGTGCAGCAGCTCGCGCAGCACCGTGTCCGCGCCGCCCGGTCGTCCGCCCGACCCAGGAGCAGGACGGTCGGCCCCGCCCGGAGACGGTCGCCGCGAGACCCTCGACCCGCAGCGCCCGGACGAGCTCCCAGGAGCCCGTCATGACACCCGAGCGGTACTCCTGGTGGAGCCGGTCCTCGGTGGCCTCGAAGAGGTGCTCGGGTGAGCGGGTCAGCGCCTCGACCAGCAGGGCCGCGCGCCCGGCATTGAGAGCCGCGTCCGCGTGCGGCACCATGGCGGGCAGGACGCCGCGGGCACGGCTCGTGGCGAGGCGGGTCACGGGCACCAGCACCGTGGCCTCGATGTCCGGGTGCACGTCGAGGCGGACGGCACGCGCCCCTCGCTCCCCTCGACCGTGCTGGTCCAGGCGATCGTCGCGCCGCCGTAGATCGCGGGAGCGGCGTTGTCGGGTGGCCCTCGAACTCGGTCGCGAGCTGCAGGACCGTCGCGTCGTCGAGGGCGGCCGGGTCCGCGACCAGCTCGCGTGCCGCGGCGATTCCCGCCACGACCGCAGCGGCGGACGAGCCGAGACCCCGACCGTGCGGGATCGCGTTGGTACAGGTCAGGTGCAGCCCGGTCTGGGGAGCCCCGACGAGGTCGAGAGCCGCGCGCAGCGCACGCACGACCAGGTGCTGCTCGTCCCCGGGCACCTCGCCGGCTCCCTCCCTCGACGTCGACGACCACGTCGCCGTTGCCCAGCGCCCTGACCTCCAGCACGTCGTAGCGGGCGAGCGCCAGCCCGAGGGCGTCGAACCCCGGCCCCAGGTTCGCGCTCGTGGCGGGCACCCGCACGCGCACATGGTCGGCTCCGAGCTGCATCGCGGTGACCTCTCGTCAGGGAAGGGTGGGAAGGCCCGCCGTCCCGCCCGCCCGGCCAGGCGCGAGGCCGGTGGCAGGACGTGCGGGACGCGAGGGCCGGGTCAGCCGAGCTGGAGGGCGTCGGCGATCGAGACGACGTCGGCGCTCACGCGGACGGGAGCGATGTCCGCGCCGTCGAGGGTCTTCAGAGCCCACTGCGGGTCCTTCAGGCCGTGCCCCGTGACGGTGACGACGATACGGGCACCCGCCGGGACGAGCCCGCGCTCGGCGCGCGAGATGATCCCGGCGACGCCCGCAGCGGACCCGGCTCGACGAACACTCCCGCCTGGCTGGAGAGGATCCGGTGGGCCGCGAGGATCTGCTCGTCCGTCACGGCCTCGATGACACCGCCCGACTCGTCGCGGGCGGCCTCGGCCTGCGCCCAGGACGCCGGGTTGCCGATGCGGATCGCGGTCGCGATCGTCTCGGGTGCGTGATCGGGTGCCCTCGACGATCGGCGCCGAGCCCGCAGCCTGGAAGCCCCACATGACGGGAGTCCTGGTCGAGACTGCGGCGAGCCCGCCCCGGCGCGTCCGGCGAGCCCAGGCCCGCGTACTCGCGGAAGCCCTTCCAGTACGCCGTGATGTTGCCGGCGTTGCCCACGGGCAGCGCGTGGATGTCCGGTGCGTCGCCCAGAGCGTCGACGATCTCGAAGGCCCCGGTCTTCTGCCCCTCGATGCGGTCGGGGTTCACGGAGTTCACGAGCTCGACCGGGTAAGCCTCGGCGAGCTTGCGCGCGGCGATCAGGCAGTCGTCGAAGTTCCCGTCGACCTGGAGAAGCTTGGCGCCGTGGGCGATCGCCTGGCTTAGCTTGCCCATCGCGATCTTGCCCTCGGGGACCAGGACGGCGCAGACCATGCCGCCTTGGTCGCATAGGCGGCGGCCGACGCGGACGTGTTGCCCGTCGACGCGCACGACGGCCTTCGCGCCTCGGCCGGCGGCCGACGAGATGGCCGTGGTCATGCCGCGGTCCTGAAAGAGGCGGTCGGGTTCATTCCCTCGACCTTGAGGAAGACCTGAGCCCCGTCAGCGCCGAGAGCGCGGGCGCCTCGACGAGGGCGTGCCGCCCTCGCCGAGCGTGACGATGCGCTCCTGGACGTGGGCGGGCAGGCGGTCGGCGTACTCGGCAATGATGCCTCGCCACTGGTGGGCCATCAGGCTCCCTCGACTCTCAGGACGGAGGTGATCTCTTGGACGGGTTCGAGCACCGCGATCGCGTCGACCGTCGCGGCGAGCGCGGCCTCCGCGGCGGCGTGCGTGGTGATGACGAGGTGCGCGACGCCGGGCGTCCCGCTGCCCTCTGCACCCTCGGTGCCTGCAGCGGACTCCGAGGGCTGGCGGACGGCCTCGATCGAGACCCCTTCGAGGCCAGGACCTGGGCCACCTGGGCCAGGACCCCGGACGGTCGTCGACGGCGAGGCGGACCTGGTACCGCGTCACAGCGGTGCTGGCCGGAAGGATCGGCAGGGCGGCGTAGATGGACTCCTCGGGGCCCTTGCCTCCGAGGACCCGGTGGCGCGCCGCCGAGACGACGTCCCGAGCACGGCCGAGGCGGTGGGGCACCACCGCGCCGCGGCCGTAGAACATGAGCTCGCCGGCGGCGTCGGCCTCGACGAAGACCGCGTTGAACGCCCCACGGACCCCGGCCAGCGGGTGCGTGAGCGGCACGAGCGCCGGGTGCACGCGCACCGTGACACCCTGCGTGCCGTCCTCGCCCGTCACGGACTCGGCGATGGCGAGCAGCTTGATGACGTGACCGGTCCGCGCGGCCCACGCGACGTCGTCGGCGGTGATCTCGGTGATGCCCTCGCGGGCGACGTCCTCGAGCGAGACGCGCGTGTGGAAGGCGAGGCTCGCGAGGATCGCGGCCTTGGCCGCGGCGTCGAACCCGCCGACGTCCGCGGTCGGGTCCGCCTCGGCGTAGCCGAGGTCCTGGGCCTGCTTGACCGCGTCGTCGAACGACATGCCCGTGCTGGCCATCTGGTCCAGCACGTAGTTGGTCGTCCCGTTGACGATGCCGAGGATACGGCGCACGTGGTCACCTGCGAGCGACTCGCGGACCGGGCGGACGATCGGGATCGCGCCCGCGACGGCGGCCTCGAAGTAGATGTCGACGCCCGCGGTGTCCGCGGCCTTGTAGAGCGTGGGGCCGTCCTCGGCGAGGAGCGCCTTGTTCGCGGTCACGACGGCGGCGCCCGCCTCGATCGCACGCAGCAGCAACGAGCGGGCGGCTCGATCCCGCCCATGACCTCGATGACGATGTCGGCACGCGTCACGAGCCCCTCGGCGTCCTCGGTCAGGAGCGAGCGGTCGACCGAGTCCGCGAGCGCCCGCGGGCCGAGGCGTCACGCACCGCGATCCCCACGAGCTCGAGCGGCGCCCCGACGCGCGAGGCCAGGTCCGCGCTCTGCTGCGTGAGCAGCCGAGCCACCTCGGAACCGACGACGCCGCACCCGAGCAGCGCGACGCGCAGCGGACCTTGCTCCTGCTGGCTGGCTCCCACGAAGCTCCTCCTTCTTCACCCGGCCCGCACGGTCAGCGGTGCCGTTCCCCTCACGGTTCCTGCCGGACGCGGTCGCGTCGGAGGAAGACCCACGGTCCCGGCCGGGCGCCTGTGCAGCGAGCCGCCCGGCCGGTCGGTCCTGAGTGTGTCGATCCTTGCCCCGACGCTCGGATCCTGGGCGCTCGTCTCAGGATACGAGTGCGCTTCGGGCGTGGCGTCGGCCTGCTCAGCCCTGGTCGAGGGCCAGCAGGTCGTCCTCGGTCTCGCGGCGGACCAGGACTCTGGTCCCGCCGCCCCCACCGCCACGACCGGGGCCGGGGCACGTGGTTGTAGTTCGAGGCCATCGAGCGCCCGTAGGCCCCGGTCGCCGCGACGGCCAGCAGGTCACCGGCCCGGACGTCCCCGGGAGGAGCACGTCGTGGACCACGATGTCGCCGCTCTCGCAGTGCTTGCCGACCACGCGCGAGAGCGCGGGCGCCGCGTCCGAGAGCCGGTTCGCGAGCTCAGCGTGGTAGTCCGCGCCGTACAGCGCGGGACGGATGTTGTCGCTCATGCCGCCGTCGATCGAGACGTAGGTACGCACGAGCGTCTCGCTGCCGTCCACGGCGTCGCCGCTCCCAGCGTCGACCCGCACGGGCTTGACCGTGCCGACCGTGTAGAGCGTCAGGCCCGCCGGGCCGACGATCGCCCGGCCCGGCTCGATCGAGAAGCGCGGCAAGGGCGTCCCCAGGTCCGCGGCCGACGCCGCGACCGAGGCCGCGACGTCCCGGGCGATGCGGTCCGGGTCCAGGGCTACCTCGCCCGGCAGGTACGCGATGCCGTACCCGCCCCCAGGTCCACCTCGGGGACCAGGTAGCCCGTGCGCTCGGCGAGCGCCGCCCGCAGCTCGAGGACCCTGCGTGCCGCGACCTCGAATCCCGACGGGTCGAGGATCTGCGACCCGATGTGCGAGTGGATGCCCTGGAGCTCGAGCTCGGGGAGTGCGAGCACCGCGAGGAGCGCGGTCATGGCGGGCTGTCCTCGCCCTCCGAGCCGTGACCGGTCGCGAGCGAGAGCCCGAACTTCTGGTCCTCGTGCGCGGTCGAGATGTACTCGTGCCCGCCCGCGTGCACGCCCGTCGTCACGCGGATCATGACCGGGGCCGGAGCCCGCCGCGGGCGCGCGAGGCCGCCGCGACCCGCTCGATCTCAACGAGCGAGTCGACGATGATCCGGCCCACGCCCGCCTCGAGCGCCCGGGCGATCTCCGCGTCCGACTTGTTGTTGCCGTGCAGGCCGATGTGCGCGCCGGGTACGCCCGCGCGCCGCGCGACCGCGAGCTCGCCGCCCGTCGCGGTGTCGACGCGCAGGCCCTCTGCGTGGACCCAGCGGGCGACCGCGACCGACAGGAACGCCTTGCCCGCGTAGTAGACGTCGACGCCGGCACCGACCTCGGCGAACGCCGCCTCGAACGCCCGGCGGTACGAGCGGGCCCGCTCGCGCAGGTCCGCCTCGTCGAGCACGTACGCCGGGTGCCCTGGGTGACCGCGAGCTCACGCACGTCGACCCCGCGACCGTCAGCGCGCCGTCGGGCCCGCGGCGTACGCCGCTCGACCAGGGCTCGCCCGGCACGAAGGTGCCGGTCGGCGAAGGCGGGCGACGCCGTCGGGCGGCTGCGGACGCGCTCACATGCGCTCCGGCGCGGACACGCCGAGCAGACCGAGGCCGTTGGCGAGGACCTGACGCGTCGCGTCGTTGAGCCACAGGCGCGTGCGGTGCACGTCCGTGACCTCCTCGTCGCCCAGCGGCGTCACGCGGCACTCGTGGTACCAGGAGTGGTAGTCGCCCGCGAGGGCCTCGAGGTAGCGCGCGACACGGTGCGGCTCGCGCAGCTCGGCCGCCTGAGCGACCACGCGCGGGAACTCGGTGAGCGCGCCGAGCAGCACGGACTCGGACTCGTGCGTCAGGAGCGCGGGGTCGAACGCGTCGGTGCCATCCTCCCGGTACCGCGAGACACCGTGCGACTCCGCGTTGCGCGCGACGTTCGCCGTACGGGCGTGCGCGTACTGCACGTAGAAGACCGGGTTCTCGTTGGTCGCCTTGGACAGCAGGTCCAGGTCCAGGTCGATGCTCGAGTCCGTCGAGGAGCGCGCGAGCGAGTAGCGCGCAGCGTCCACGCCCACGGCGTCGACCAGGTCCTCGAGCGTCACGACGGTCCCGGCGCGCTTGGACATGCGGACCGGCTGGCCGTCCTGGACGAGGTTGACCATCTGGCCGATGAGGATCTGGAGGTTCTTGCCCGGCTGGTCGCCGAACGCCGCGCACACGGCCATCATGCGGCTGACGTACCCGTGGTGGTCCGCGCCGAGCATGATGATGACGTCGTCAAACCCGCGCTCGCGCTTGTCGAGGTAGTACGCGATGTCGCCCGCGATGTACGCCGCCTCGCCGTCCGTCTTGATGATGACGCGGTCCTTGTCATCACCGAAGTCGGTCGTGCGCAGCCAGGTAGCGCCATCGGCCTCGAACACGTGGCCGCCCTCGCGCAGGCGCTGGACCGCGCGCTCGACCGCACCCGACTCGTGCAAAGAGTCCTCGTGGAAGTACACGTCGAAGTCGACGCCGAAGTCGTGCAGCGCGGCACGGATCTCGTCGAACATGCGTGCGACGCCACGTGCTCGGAAGACCTCCTGGGCCTCGTCGTCGGACAGCGTGCGCGGGTCGGGGTCGCCCGCTGCGATGGCGTCGGCGATGACGGCCTCGGCGATGTCGGAGATGTACTGGCCGCCGTAGCCGTCCTCGGGCGCAGCCTCACCCTTGGCGCGCGCGAGCAGCGAGCGCGCGAAGCGGTCGATCTGCGCACCGTGGTCGTTGAAGTAGTACTCGCGCGAGACCTCGGCGCCCGACGCCTGCAGCACGCGGGCCAGCGAGTCGCCGACCGCGGCCCAGCGCACGCCACCGATGTGGATGGGGCCCGTGGGGTTCGCGGAGACGAACTCGAGGTTGATGCGGGTGCCCGCCTCGGTGTCGTTGTTCCCGTAGGCCGAGCCCTGAGCGAGGATCGAGCGCGCGAGCTCGCCCGCGGCGGCCGCGTCGAGCGTGATGTTCAGGAAGCCCGGCCCGGCGATGTCCACGGACTTGATGCCCGGGTGCGCGGCGAGGCGCTGCGCGAGGTCCTCCGCGAGGACGCGCGGGCGACGCCGGCCTTCTTCGCGAGCTGCAGGGCGACGTTCGTGGCCCAGTCGCCGTGCTCGCGCTGGCGGGTCGCTCGACGTGGACCGACGCGGGGACTGCGTCGGCGGGCAGTGCGAGGGTGCCGTCGGCGACGGCAGAGGCCAGGGCAGCGCTCAGCGCTTCGGAGAGCTCGTTGGGGTCACCCGACGATTCTAGCGAGGGACGCTAGGGCTGTGCGTCGCCGTCCGCGGCGGGCTCCGCCGAGCGATCCCGGCGGCCCCACGAGTCCTCGATCATGGACGGTCGGCACCCGGCGACCGCCGCGATCAGGATGACGACGAGCGTTCCGAACAGGAACACGAACGTGCTGGTCCAGGTCCCGCTGCGCCCGTAGAGGATCCCGGCCGTCAGCGGCCCCGCCCCGGCGATGAGATACCCCACGCCCTGCACGAACCCCGAGAGGGCGACGGCCCCGGCCGAGTGCGGCTGCGCAGGTTGATGAGCGCGAGCCCCAGGGGAACGTCGACGCCCCGAGCCCGCGAGGACGACCCACACCACGTGGCGGGTCCGGCCTGGACGCCCATGAGTCCGCCGTAGCCGACCGCGAGCATCCCGACGAAGACCACGACCAGCACGTACGGGTTGCGCATGCGGGCAGCGAGCAGGGCGTGACGATCGACATGGGCATGCCGACGAACGCGTAGAGCGCGAGCGCGCTCGCCGCGACGGGCTCGGCCATGCCCGAGTCGACCAGGACGTGGGGCAGCCACGCGAACATCACGTACGTGTTGAGCGAGTTGAGGCCGAACATGACCGCGATGCCCCACGCGAGCGGGCTGCGCCAGGCGCGCCCTCGTGACGGTGGCGCCCGTCGAGGCCTGCGGTGTGCTCGGGCGAGTGCTCCAGCACCGACGAGAGCTCTGCCCGGGCCCGGGCCGAGCGCGCGATCACCACGGTCCACGGCACGGCCGCGACGAGGCCCACGAGAGCCCACCCACCCAGCGCGGGACGCCAGCCCAGCGACGACGCCATGCCGACCACGAGGAGCGGCGGGATCGCGGTGCTCAGGGAGAGCGTGACGGTATAGGCGGCGGTCACCGCCCCGATCCGGTCGGGGAAGTAGCGCTTGACCAGCGGTGGGAGGAGCACGTTGCCCATCCCCATGCCCGCGAGCGCGACCGCCGTCCCCGCCAGGAACGAGGGGCCGAGGTCGACATCGAGCGCAGGATCTCCCGACCGCGCTGACGAGCAGCGCGCCGACGAGCGTGGGCTCGAGGCCGAACCGGCGCGAGAGGGCCGGGACGAGCGACCCGAAGACCGCGAACGCGATCACGGGGACCGTTCCGAGCAGCCCGGCGAGCTGGTCGCTGAGATCGATGTCGACCCGGACGACGTCGAGGATCGGGGAGACCGCGGCGACCGCGATCCGCAGGTTGAAGGCCGCGAGGACGATCCCGGCAAGGACGACGAGCCGCCCTCTCCACGGCCGGAGGGTGCTGTCGGGGTCGAGCTCGAGTCCTGGCGATCCACTCAAGGAGGGTACGCACCGGTCGCGCCGGGCATCCGGCCCGAGCCCCTCCCGGATGGTGAATCCGGTCACGCCGCCCTCGACGATCCTCGACGGTCGCACGGCCGACGAGGATCGAGAACGGTGGGAGCACGGACCCGCCGGAGACTGGTAGTCTCGTGCACCGTGCCGGATGCTCGTCGCAGCGTTCGCATGACTGCCCTCGTAGCTCAGTGGATAGAGCGTCTGCCTCCGGAGCAGAAGGTCGTAGGTTCGAGTCCTATCGAGGGCACCACAGACCAAGCCCCTGGACCCTCGGGTCCGGGGTTTCGTCGTCCCCGCAGGGCTTCCGGCTGGTCCGAGCGTCCTCCGCACCCGTGTAGCGTCCGCACTACAGGGCCACCGTGGTCTCGTTGACGGGACAAGCGTGACAACTGCATCGAACGACTCCATCCTGGGCCTCCTCGGCCTGTCGCGGAAGCCTGACGAACGCCGGCTCCCGCTCCACCCGGACCATCTCGAGCGGATCGCCCGGAGCTACGGGCGCGGATCCTCGTCGAGCGCGGCTACGGCGAACGCTTCGGGGTGAGCGACGAGAAGATCGCACCCTGGTGCGCGGCCTGGGCACGCGCGCCGAGGTGATCGAGGCCGCCGACGTGATCCTGCTGCCCAAGCCCCAGCACGAGGACCTGCGCGACCTGCGTCCCGGCCAGACCCTGTGGGGCTGGCCGCACTGCGTCCAGGACCGCGAGCTCACCCAGCTCGCGATCGACAAGAGACTCACGCTCGTCGCGTTCGAGGCCATGCACCACTGGGCGTCCGACGGCGGGTTCGGCCTGCACGTCTTCCACAAGAACAACGAGATGGCGGGCTACTGCTCGGTGCTGCACGCGCTCGAGCTGTGCGGCTCGACCGGTGACTACGGCGGCGCCTGACGGCGGTCGTGATCGGCTTCGGCGCCACGGCGCGCGGGGCCGTCACGGCACTCAACGCGCACGGCGTCCACGACGTCCGCGTCCTGACCAACCGCCGCGTCGCCGCTGTCGCGTCCCCATCCACTCGGCGCAGATCGTGCAGTTCGACCACGACGACAGCCCCTATCTCAGCGAGGTCATCACCGACGAGGGCAGGCTTCCCTCGCCCCGTTCCTGGCGGAGAGCGACATCGTCGTCAACTGCACGCTCCAGGACCCCAACGACCCGCTGCTCTACCTGCGGGCCTCGGACCTCGACGCCTTCCGGCCGGGCAGCCTGATCGTCGACGTCTCGTGCGACGACGGCATGGCGTTCGACTGGGCCCGCTCGACCACGTTCGCCGAGCCGATGATCACGATCGGCGAGAGCATCCACTACTACGCGGTGGACCACAGCCCGTCCTACCTGTGGAACTCGGCGACGTGGGAGATCAGCTCGGCCGTGCTGCCGTTCCTCCCGGCCGTCATGGCGGGCCCCGCGGGATGGGACGCCAACGAGACGATCCGTCGCGCGATCGAGATCCGCGACGGGGTGGTCCTCAACCCGCGGTGCTCGAGTTCCAGCACCGCGAGCCCGCCTACCCCCACCAGGCGATCCCCGACCCGGCGTGAGGGACCGCGTACGGTATGTCCCATGACCGACGGCGGTAACGGAGACTTCGAGTTCGAGCGTCGCTTTCTCGTCAAAGACGTCCCAGCCAACCTGCTCGACGCGCCCGCGCTGATCGTGCAGGGCTACTTCCTGGCGCAGGACGGCTATGCGATCCGGCTGCGGGTCCAGGCGAGCTCCACGAGCGCGCCGCTCACGGCGAGCAGCTCGCCCCTGAGCGTCCTGGGCGCGCACACGTTCGACTTCTGTGCGCTCACCGTCAAGGGCCCCACCAACGGCGGGACCCGCTACGAGGCCGAGCGGGAGATCGACGTCAACGTCGGGGTGGAGATGATCCGTCGCGGCGGTGGTCGTATCGTCAAGACCCGGTACTCGGCGTGGCTCGGCGCGGACGGCTGGGTCATCGACGTGTTCGGCGGTGCCAACTACCCCTTGTCGTCGCGGAGTGCGAGCGCTCCGCCCCGGTCGTGGACCTGCAGATCCCCGCGTTCTGCGTCACCGAGATCACGGACGACCGGCGCTTCTCCAACGACTCCTCTCGCACACCCCGTACTCGGCGTGGGCGGCCTCGTTCGCCGCGGAGCTCGCGGTCTCCGGCCCCGTTTCCGCCAGGACTTCGGGCACAACGCGCGCCTGCTCGGGGAGTAGCCCCACGGGGCGGGCGGGCCGGGCTGGCCGGGCTGGCCGTTGCGGGCCGCGCCGTTGCGGGTCAGGCCGCGCCGTCGGGTCCCGATGAGTTCCGGCAGGGTCGTCAGTCTGTCCTGGTGACCGTCGGCGTCCGTCGGCGGTGCCAACCTGGCGCGACACCTCGGAGGAAGACCATGTCGACGACCCTGCACGACCCACCACCGCCCAGCCCGGCCGCCCACCGGTCGTCGACCTGGGCACCTGGCAGGCCGCCCGTGACGAGCTCCTCGTCCGGGAGAAGGCCCACACCACGAGGGCGACGCCCTCGCCGCAGCCCGCCGCCGGCTGCCGATGGTCGAGATCGACGGGACGGTCGAGATCGTCGGACCCGACGGGCCGGTCCGGTTCCTGGACCTGTTCCAGGGCCGCGACGAGCTCGTGGTCTACCAGCACATGTGGCACGACGGCGCCCGCACCAGGGGCAGTGCGAGGGATGCACCTGGAGCGCGTGGAACCTGAAGGACGCCGTCTACCTCAACGCCCGCGGCGTCTCGTTCGCGATCCTGACCTCGGGCCGGTGGGACGAGGTGGTGCCCTACGTCGAGTTCATGGGGTACACCCAGCCCTGGTACTCGGTGCGTGACGTGGCGGAGCCGCTCGGCGGCGACATGGGGTACCTCACCTGCTTCCTGCGCGACGGCGACAGCGTGTTCCTCACCTACCGCACGACGGGCCGG
The DNA here is from genome assembly GCA_038070415.1 of Oerskovia sp. M15. Classification (GTDB taxonomy): domain Bacteria; phylum Actinomycetota; class Actinomycetes; order Actinomycetales; family Cellulomonadaceae; genus Oerskovia. Next base: position 2,901,541 of record JAMYWF010000001.1, on the reverse strand, counting down.
GGCACCGAGCCGACCAACCCGGCGTTCGCCCTGCTCGACATGACGCCCTTCGGCCGTGGCGAGGCCTGGGAGGTCGACCCGAGGGCTGGCCCGTGGGCCGCGATCCGGGATGGTTCTGGCGGTCGGACGCCGACGGCGTCGCCACCTGGGGCCCGACCAGCCGTCCCGTGCCGCAGTGGACCCGCCCCGGCGCGACCCCCATGGAGACCCTCGGTCGGCACGGCCACCACCACTGACGGCCGCCCCCGCCGCCCGGGCGGAAGCCGCTTCTCAGAAGATGATGTCCTCGACGGGCGCCGTCCCCAGTCCGCGGGCGTAGTACACCCACGGGAACCACGTCCCGATCCGCTCCCACCCGTCCGCCTCGAGCCCGAACCTGCTCGCGCCCAGGACGTACACGCGCTTGTGCTCCCACTGCTCGGTGGTCCGCACGAGCGTGTGGAAGGCCGCGCCGAAGCCGATCGAGCGCCACCCGCGCCGCCCGTAGGCCTCGAGCGCGGCCATCTCGGTCACGGCCGTGACGGGCGCGAGGGTACGGGTCTCGCCCGGCTCCCCAGGCGCGACGAGGTCGCGGATCCTGCCCGGGCGTCCGCGTCCAGCGTGGTGGCCGCACGCCCGAAGCGCTGCTGCGCCGCCTGCCGCGAGATCCCGAGCGTCGACCCGACGGCCTCCCAGCTGTGCCCGCGGAGCGCGCGGACGACACGGCTGTCACGACCAGGGCCTCCGCTGCAACGCTCGCGCGTGCGGTGAGGGCGACGAGCTCGAGGTGCGCGCCGGGCTCGGTCGCGATGCGGTCGCCGATCCCGGGTCCGCGGCGGTCACCGCTTCCGCGAGCAGGTCGTCGAGCGACCGCGGGCGTCGCGGGCTCCGTGCTCCCACCGGGTGAGCCGTGCTCGGCGGGCCGTGGTCGCCGCCCCGGAGCGTCCGACGCAGGAGCAGGTGTCGAGGGTTGGGCCTCGCATCGTTCGTCATTCGTCAACTCTCCCTTGACGTCCGATCGTGCGTCAAGGTGTGGTTGACGCCGTGTATGGATGGGCCGCAGCGCCGGACACGCCGTCGGGCATCCCCGCGCCCCTGCATCCGTCCCGGCGGAGAATGCAGGGCATGAACGAGGCCGTCGTACTCCTGTTCGTGACCGGCGCGCTCGCGGTCACCGCCGTCGCGCGGCACTGGGACCTGCCCGCTCCACTGCTGCTCGTCACGGTGGGGCTCGGCGTCTCGCTCGTGCCGGTCGTCCCCACATCGAGCTACCGCCCGAGGTACTCCTGGGCATCGTCCTGCCGCCCCTGCTGTTCTCCGCGGCCAACGGCAGCTCCTACCAGGACTTCCGCACGTCGCTCCACGCGATCGTGCGGCTCGGCGTCGGGCTCGTGGTCGTCACCGCGCTCGCGGTGGCCTGGGTCGTGACCCTCCTGCTCCCGGACCTCCCTTCGCCGCCGCGCTCGTCCTGGGCGCCGTCGTCGCGCCGCCGGACGCCGTCTCGGCCGCCGCGGTGGGCCGACGGCTCGGACTCCCCGCCGCGTCATGACCCTCCTTGGCGGCGAGTCCCTGATCAACGACGCGACGTCGCTCACGCTCTACAAGGTCGCCCTCGCGGGCGTCGCGACGGGAGCCTGGGTGTGGACCGAGGGCATCGGCGTCTTCGTCCTGGCCGTCGCGGTCGGTGTGGCCGTCGGGCTCGTCATGGGCCTGGTCATGCACCGAGCCCGCCTCCGGCTCGCCGACCCGCTCCTGACGAGCGTCGCCGGGATCATCCTCCCGTTCGCGGCCTACTGGATCGCCGAGGAGCTCAGCGGCTCGGGGTGCTCGCGGTCGTGGCCGCCGGACTCTACCTGGGACACAAGGCCCCGACCGCGGGATACGAGACCCGCCTGGTCGAGGAACCGCTGTGGAGCAGCCTCGACCTGCTGCTCGAGGCCATCACGTTCGCACTCATCGGGCTCCAGCTGAAGTTCGTCGTCCAGACCGTCGTCTCGTCCGACCAGGGGCTCCGGACCGCCGTCGTGGTCTCGCTCGCAACCCTCGCGGTCACCATGGCGATCCGTCCCGTCTACGTCTTCGCCACGTCCTGGCTCGACCGCGTGCACCTGCGAGGGTCCAAGCGGTCCCGGGCCGACGTGCTCGGTTGGCGCGAGTCGCTCGTCGTCTCGGCTGCGGGGATGCGCGGGTCGTGACCCTTGCCGCTGCTGCCGCCATCCCGGCGACGCTCGGCGGGGTCGAGTTCCCGGCAGGGCCACGATCCAGCTCGCGGCCTTCACGGTCGCGATCGGTACCCTCCTGCTGCAGGGTGCGACGCTTCCGTGGGTCATCCGGCGGCTCGGCGTCGGCGGAGAGGACGAGGCCGCGAGCGACGCTGCCGAAGAGGCCCGGGTGCGCCGACTCATGGCCGAGGCACAGGCAGAGGCGATCGCGCGCGCCACGAAGGAGTGGGCGCCGGAGATCGGTCCGGAGAAGGCAGAGGCGACACGAGCAGCCATGTCGGCCGCCATCATGGGCCGCGCCCAGGCCGCGGCCCGTCTGCTCTCCCGGAGTCGGAGGCGGAGGAGCCGACGGAACAAGCGCCCGCCCGGCCGCGCCCGACAGGTGGTCGTTCCTCTCCCGTGGCACGCCCAGGCGACCGGTCGGAGGACCTCCGCCGGCTCAACGCGCTGCGTGCCGACATGAACCGGGCACAGCGGCAGGTGCTGGTGGACGAGCGGGACGCTGGTCGCCTCAACGAGGCCGTGATGCGCCGGATCCTGCGCGAGCTGGACATCGAGGCCGAGGCGCTGGCCGAGTCCTGGGTCAACCGGATCTGACCGCGACCGCGCGCCCACGGCCGCCAGGCGCAGCTGCGGCCGGGCCCGGTTCAGGCGGCGACGCTCAGGTGAGCCCGCCGTGCTCGATGACACCCTCGGTGAACTCGAAGTGCCACGGCTCGTACGCGCCCCGCCGCCGCGCTTGGCCCAGGACGGGTTGGCCCAGCCGTACAGGGCGCCGTTCTGAGTGATCCAGGAGTAGACCTCGCGGTTGCCGGTCTCGCTCGAGCACAGGTCGATCGCGAGGCCCCAGCCGTGGAACGAGGTTCCCGGCTTGGCGGCGAACCCGCCACGGGTGCCCTTGAGCGAGACCTGGGAGGAGAGCGTGCGATAGCTCGAGACCAGGCACATGTCCCGCCCGAACGTCGAGCGGAACGCCCCGTTCATCGCGGAGAGGGCGACCGCGGCGTCGGGACGCAAGGACTCCCGGGCTGCCACAGGTCGCACAGCTCGTGCTCCGTGAGCCTGCCGTTGCCGCTCGTGGGCTTGACGGTCGGGTCGCAGTTCGGGAGCGGGGCGCGCTCGACCGAACGGCTCGCAGCCTGGGCGCGTCCTCGATCCTGGGCGCGGACGCCACATACTCGGAGGTGGGTTCGGAGGCCGTCGGGTTGCTCACCAGGTCGAGAGCGCTCGGGCCGACCGGGCTCCCGTCAGGGCCGAAGGGCTCGAAGGTCCGTCCTGCGCGCCGGCGGACAAGGGCATCGCGATCGTGGCGACCGCAAGGGTGCCGAGGACGGCCATGCGAGGGGCCCAGCGCTGGTGGGCGGGGATCTCGGCCCGGCGGCGGCCCGGTGCCCGTCTCCGCCTCGCGTCGAGCGCGCCGGGAGTCGGAGGTCGAGGACGACGGCTCCACCAGACCTCCACTCCGAGAGCCGAGCGGGGCACCTTCAGGTGGCCAGAACGGCGCAGACGACGAGACACGACACGTGCGGAGCCTCGCGGACCGGACGATCCTCACGTCGTGGGATAAACCGCGCCGACGAGGCAACGAAACAATAACGGGGTGACGTGGAAGCCAAGTCCCCAGTTCAGGGCGGCGCCACGACCCGCTCCGCCGGTCGCGGCGCCGCCGGTCAGTGCACGCGGCGCTGCATCGCGTCCCGCACCTCGCCGACGAGCTCCTCGAGGATGTCCTCGAGGAACACCACGCCCAGGGCCCCGTGCCCACGTGCGGGCGCCGCGGCGTCGGGCAGGTCCTCGTCGGCCCCGGGCCACCGGGCACCACGTCCACCCGGGCGAGGTGCGCCCCGACTGCTGCATCGCGCGCAGCGCGTCCTCGATCTCGTCGCCCGGCTCGGCCGTCGCGAGCGCGCGCACGCGCCACGACGGCACAGGCCGGAACCTGTCCTCGCCGCTCGCGTAGAGGACGTCCTTGAGTGCAGGTACCCCACCAGCTCCCCGTGCGCGTCGGCGACGGGGAACCGGCTGAACCCGGTCTTGGCGACGAGACGCTCGATCTCGTCGGGTGTGCAGCCCTCGACCACGATCACCAGCCGGTCGACCGGGACCATGACCTCGACCGCCGTGCGCTCCGAGAACTCGATCGCACCGGAGAGCAGGCCCTGCTCGTCCCGGAGCAGGCCCTCGGCCTGCGAGTGCTCGACGATCGACTGGACCTCCTCGGCCGTGAACACCGAGGCGACCTCGTCCTTGGGCTCGACCCCGTCCAGCGCACCACCTGGTTCGCGAGCCAGTTGAGCGCGACGATGATCGGCTTGAGGATGCGTCCCAGGACCACGAGCGGCGGACCGAACCACATGACCGCCTTCTCCGGTCCCGCCACGGCGAGGTTCTTGGGCACCATCTCGCCGAGGACCACGTGCAGGTAGACGACGATGGCCAGCGCGACCACGAACGCGATCGGATGGACGAACGCCGGGCTGACGCCGAGCGCGTGCAGGGGCACCTCGAGAAGGTGCGCGATGGCGGCTCGGCCACGACTCCCAGACCGACGGAGCACACCGTGACGCCGATCTGCGCGCACGCGAGCATGAGCGAGACGTGCTCCATGGCCCACAGGACCGTCTGCGCGCGCCGGTTGCCCTGCGCGGCGAGCGGCTCGATCGCGCTGCGCCGCGCGGAGATGATGGCGAACTCGGCGCCCACGAAGAACGCGTTGGCGGCCAGCAGGACGAGGCCGAGGACCAGTGCGGGGTCGAGCTCATCGCGCACCGCCCGACGTCGTGGGGCCCTGGTCGCCCGAGCGGGGAAGGCGCCCGGTGGCCGTTCCGGCGCAGGCCATCTCGTCGCGCTCGGAGCGGCCGACGGCGGTGCCACGCGCTCGACGCCGTCCTGGTCCACGAGGCGGACCCGGAGCCGTTCGACGCGGCGTCCCTCCATGGCCTCGACCCGCAGCACGACATCACCCGCGCGCACCTCGTCGCCCGCCACGGGCACACGGCCGAGGACGGCCATGACCAGACCTCCGAGGGTCTCGTAGGCGCCGTCCTCCGGGACCCGCAGTCCCGTCGACTCCCTCAGCTCGTCGGGCCGCATGACTCCGGGCACGATCCACGAGCCGTCGGCGCTGCGCGCCACCCGGCACGGCGCGGGTCGTGCTCGTCCGCGACGTCGCCGACGAGCTCCTCGACGACGTCCTCGAGGGTCACGACTCCCGAGGTGCCGCCGTACTCGTCCACGACCACGGCCATCTGCAGACCGAAGCCGCGCAGCTCGACGAGCAGCGGACCCAGCGCGACGGTCTCCGGGACGCGGGGGCGTCGACCATGAGGGCGGCCGCGGGAACCTCGGCGCGCCGCCCGTGGGGACGCCGATCGCCCGACGCAGGTGGACCAGCCCGACCACGTCGTCCCGGTCCTGACCGATCACGGGGAACCGGGAGTGTCCAGAGGTACGTGCGAGCGCGACGACGTCCTGCGCGGTGTCCTCCCGGCGCAGGACGACCATCCGCATCCGGTCGGTCATGACGTCGACCGCACTCAGCTCGTCGAGCTCGATCGAGTTGGTCAGCAAGGTGGCCACGGACGTGTCCAGGGTCCCTCCTGCGCGGAGCGCCTGACGAGCGCAGCAAGCTCCGACGCGGACCGCGCTCCCGACAGCTCCTCGCGCGGCTCGACGCCCACGCGGCGCAGGAGCGCGTTGGCGGAACCGTTGAGCACCGAGATGACGGGACGGAACAGCTTGGTGAACTGCCGCTGGATCGGGACGACCTGGCGCGCGGTCTCGTACGGGAGGGACAGCGCGAAGTTCTTGGGGATGAGCTCTCCGAACAGCATCGAGAAGAAGTTGACGAGCAGGAGCGCGAGGATCACCGCGACGACGGTGGCGACACCCGCGCTCAGCGCCGTGCTCTCGAGCGCGCCGCCGATCAGGTTCTGCAGCGCAGGCTGCGCGGTGTAGCCGAGGAGGATGGTCGTGATGGTGATGCCCACCTGTGCCGAGGAGAGCTCGGTCGACAGGTGCTTGAGTCCCGCTCGCACGCTCCGGTCCCGTCGGCTGCTGCGCGTCGCCCGGGCGTCACCCACCTGCTCCTGGCGCGCCTCCCCTGCCGTGCCGGGGTGTCAGGGCGCCGGGGCGCCCGTCCTGGACAGCACGGCGGGGTCGAGGGTGACGAGGGCGAACTCGCTCGCCACGAAGACTGCTGTCCCTGCGGTCAGGAGCACCCCAGTGCGACCATCAACCAGTCGCCTACCACGGGGTGCTCCACAGATATCGGGGTTTGCTCTTCATCGTGTCAACGATGCTATCCGGCGGAAGCCCGCCGTCCATCCTGACGCCCGGGTCGTCCGACATCCCCACGTCCTGCGACCATCACAGCCCGTGTTGTGCCACGCTGGTGCCATGACAGCCAGCGCATTCCCCACCGGCACCGGCGCGACGAGCGCGGGCGGACCTGCAGGTACGCCGGCCCAGTCCGCGAACATCCTCGTCGTCGAGGACGAGCCGCCATCGCCACCGCGATCGCCCAGCGCCTGAGCGCAGAGGGTTGGCGCGTCGAGGTGGCACGTGACGGCCTCTCCGGCGTCGAGGCGGCCACCCGGCTACGCCCGGACGTGATCGTGCTCGACGTCATGCTGCCGGGCATCGACGGGCTCGAGGTCACCCGCCGGATCCAGGCGGAGCAGCCTGTGCCGATCCTCATGCTCACGGCGCGCGACGACGAGACGGACATGCTGATCGGCCTCGGCGTCGGGGCCGACGACTACATGACCAAGCCCTTCTCGATGCGAGAGCTGGTCGCCCGCGTCAAGGCGCTCCTGCGGCGCGTGGACCGTGCGGCCCAGGCGGCGACGTCGACCCCACGGAACCACCCATGGCAGTGGGCGACGTCGTGATCGACCGCGCCCAGCGACGCGTGCACCGGGCGGCGAGGAGGTCCACCTGACCCCACCGAGTTCGAGCTCCTCGTGATGCTGGCGAGCTCCCCAAGACGGTCCTGACCCGCGAGCGCCTCCTCGCCGAGGTCTGGGACTGGGCGGACGCGAGCGGGACCCGCACGGTCGACTCCCACATCAAGGCTCTGCGCCGCAAGCTCGGACCGGACCTCATCCGCACGGTCCACGGCGTCGGGTACGCGTTCGAGCCTCCGGTCGCGTGACCTCCGGACCCCGGACGCTGCGCCCGCACCTCCCGGACGTCCGGCCCCTCGACTCGTTCCGGTCGCTGAAGATCAAGCTCGGCGTGCTGGTCTTCGCGACCGTGACGCTCGCGGTCCTCATCACGTGGCTCGGTCAGCAGAACAAGCTGGGCCCCACCCGGACGTTCCCCTCGCGATCGTGCTGTCGCTCCTGCTCACCCAGATCCTGGCGCGCGGCATGACGTCGCCCTGCGGGAGATGACGGCGGCCGCGCGGTCGATGGCCGCCGGGGACTACTCCCGGCGGGTGCGTGCCACAAGCCGCGACGAGGTGGGTCAGCTGGCGGTCGCGTTCAACATCATGGCCGAGGACCTCGCGTCCTCCGACCAGATGCGCCGGGAGCTCATCGCGAACGTCTCGCACGAGCTGCGGACGCCCATCGCGGCGCTCCAGGCGCAGCTCGAGAACGTGGTCGACGGCGTCAGCGAGGCGAACCCGGCGACCATGGAGATGGCCCTCGCGCAGACCGAACGACTCACCCGGCTCGTGACGTACCTGCTGGACCTGTCCCGGATCGAGGCGGGCGCGGCGGCGCTCAACATCACCGACGTCCCGCTCGGGGACTTCCTGGAGGAGAACGCGGACGCGGTCTCCATGGTGGAGGCGAGCAAGCAGCTCCGGTTCGTGGTCGACGTGACGCCCGAGGACCTGACCCTGCCGGCGGACCCCGAGCGCCTGCGACAGATCATCACCAACCTGCTCCAGAACGCGATCCGGCACTCCCCGCAGGACGGGGAGATCCGCCTCGAGGCCTACCCGGTGGACGACGACGTCGTGATCGAGATCATCGACCAGGGACCCGGCATCGCGAAGAAGGACCGCGAGCGGATCTTCGAGCGCTTCGCCCGCGGCAACGCACCCTCGCACGGGCACACGTCGACGGGCGGCACGGGGATCGGGCTGGCGATCGTCCGCTGGGCCGTCGACCTGCACGGCGGACGGATCGAGGTTGCCGACTCGCTCCAGGGCGCGACCATGCGCCTCACGTTCCCTGCCCACCCGAGGCCGCACGCTGCCGCCCTCCGGAGGACCCGCCGGAGGTTCTCGGGGCGCGGCCAGGTAGTCGTCGCTCCGGTCCGGCCGCGGGAACCGGTCGCAACGACAACGAGTGAGACATCTGTCACACTTCTTGACCTGCATACCCGACGATGGCCTAAGCCACCTCACCTTTGGTCGGCACACAGGCCGTCGTTGCCCCCGTTTGCCTCACGTAGACGTCCCGTGAAGAACAGCCGTGAACACTGCGCACAAAGGGCTCCTGGGGCACTCGACACAGCACCGGAGGGCCTAGGCTTGACGCGTCCGGTTCCGGACTAGGTACCCGATATCCAGTGATGATCAGTGGTGAAAGTGGGCGATCCTCGCGTGTCCCCGAAGGCTGAGTCAGAGTCGATCAGCGCAGCTAGTTCTGTGTTCGGCGCCAACGAATGGCTTGTCGACGAGCTCTACGAGCAATACCTGCAGGACAAGAACGCGGTAGACCCCGCGTGGTGGGACTTCTTCGCGGACTACCGTCCCGGTGAGAAGTCGGCCGAGGCGAACGGGAGCCCGGCCCCGCCAACGGGACGCCTGCTCCCGTCACCACTCCGGCCCCTGCGGTCCAGATCCCCGCGAGCGTCCCGGCAGCGCCGCCGGCACCCGCACCGGGCGCCACCCCGCGACCGACGGTTCCGCCGCCGGTGAGTCGGCACAGCGCGTGACCTCCCCGTCGTCCCGGCGGACCCGACCGTGAACGCAGCGATCGCCGCAGTCAAGGCGAACCGCCCGGTCGCCACCGCGCAGCCGCCACGGCCCCGTACGCCGCGGTCGCCGCACCGAAGTCCCGCTCCGACGCCCCGACACCGGGGACGACGTGCAGAAGCCCGTGGCCCCGCAGCCCGTGTCGTGGTCAACATGGAGTCCAGCCTCGAGGTTCCCACCGCGACGTCGGTGCGCGCCGTGCCGCCAAGCTCATGGTCGACAACCGCATCGTCATCAACAACCACCTCGCACGCGGACGAGGCGGCAAGATCTCCTTCACCCACCTCATCGGCTACGCGCTCGTCGAGGCGCTGGGCGAGATGCCGGCGATGAACGCGAGCTACACGCAGCTCGACGGCAAGCCTGCCGTGAACAACCCGGCGCACGTGAACTTCGGTCTCGCGATCGACCTCTCCAAGCCGGACGGCACCCGCCAGCTCCTCGTGCCGAGCGTCAAGAAGGCCGAGCAGATGGACTTCGCCCAGTTCTGGGCGGCCTACGAGGACCTTGTGCGCCGGGCTCGCGGCAGCAAGCTCACGGTCGACGACTTCGCCGCACGACGATCTCGCTCACCAACCCGGGCGGCATCGGGACCGTGCACTCGGTCCCCGCCTCATGAAGGGTCAGGGCACGATCATCGGCGTGGGCGCGATGGACTACCCGCCGAGTTCGCGGGCGCCTCGGTCGAGCAGCTCGCACGCCTCGGTGTCTCGAAGGTCCTCACGATCACCTCGACCTACGACCACCGCATCATCCAGGGAGCCCAGTCGGGCGAGTTTCTGCGCATCCTCGGCACCAAGCTGATCGGGGAGGACGGGTTCTACGACCGCGTCTTCGCGGCACTGCGCATCCCTACGAGCCGGTCCGCTGGACCCGCGACAACACCACGGACGCCGAGATCGAGGCGGCCAAGCCCGCCAAGATCGCCGAGCTGATCCACTCGTTCCGCTCGCGCGGGCACCTCATGGCGGACACCGACCCGCTCGCGTACCGCCAGCGCAAGCACCCCGACCTGGACGTCCAGACCCACGACCTCACGCTCTGGGACCTCGACCGCACCTTCCCGACGGGCGGGTTCGGCGGCAAGTCGAAGTCGAAGCTGCGCGACATCCTCGGCCTGCTGCGCGACTCCTACTGCCGGTCGATCGGCATCGAGTACATGCACCTGTCCGACCGCGCGCAGCGCCGCTGGCTCCAGGAGCGTCTGGAGTCCGGCTACGCCCGCACCCGCGCGAGGACCAGCTGCGCATCCTGCGTCGACTGAACTCGGCCGAGGCGTTCGAGACGTTCCTCCAGACCAAGTTCGTCGGCCAGAAGCGCTTCTCGCTCGAGGGTGGCGAGTCGGTCATCCCTCTGCTCGACGCCGTCCTGTCGAAGGCTGCCGACGGCGGCCTGGACGAGGTCTGCATCGGCATGGCCCACCGCGGCCGCCTCAACGTCCTCGCGAACATCGCCGGCAAGAGCTACGCGCAGATCTTCGCGGAGTTCGAGGGCAACCAGGACCCCAAGAGCGTCCAGGGCTCGGGCGACGTCAAGTACCACCTCGGCACCGAGGGGACCTTCTCCGCGGAGTCCGGTGCGCAGACGCGCGTCTACCTCGCGGCGAACCCTCGCACCTCGAGGCCGTCGACCCGGTGCTCGAGGGCATCGTGCGCGCCAAGCAGGACCGCATCGACCTGGGCGGCGACGGCTTCTCCGTCCTGCCGATCCTCATCCACGGTGACGCGGCCTTCGCGGGCCAGGGCGTGGTCCCCGAGGTCCTGAACCTCGCGCAGCTTCGCGGGTACCGCACGGGCGGCACCATCCACGTGATCATCAACAACCAGGTCGGCTTCACCACGGGCCCGTCCTCGTCGCGTTCCACGCTGTACTCGACGGACGTCGCCAAGGGTTACCAGATCCCGATCTTCCACGTGAACGGTGACGACCCCGAGGCGTGCGTCCGTGTCGCGGAGCTCGCCTTCGCGTTCCGCGAGCAGTTCGACCGCGACGTGATCATCGACATGATCTGCTACCGCCGCCGGGGACACAACGAGGGCGACGACCCTCGATGACGCAGCCGCTCATGTACAACCTCATCGAGGCGAAGCGCTCGGTGCGCAAGCTCTACACCGAGAACCTCGTCGCCCGCGCGGACATCACGCTCGAGGAGGCCGAGCACGTCCTGCAGGACTACCAGGCCCAGCTCGAGCGTGTCTTCACGGAGACCAAGGAGGGTGGCTTCACCCCGTCGCCGGCCTCGGAGCCCGTCGCCGGTCTGGAGCGCCCCGAGTCCCAGCGTGAGGACGCCGGCACGATGGTCGGTTGGAAGACCGCCGTCGACCAGACGATCCTCGAGCGTGTCGGGCAGGTGCACGTCGCTCCGCCCGTGGGCTTCACGGTCCACCCAAGCTCGCTCAGCTGCTCGAGAAGCGTCACCAGATGTCGTCGAACGGCGGCATCGACTGGGGCTACGGCGAGCTCCTCGCGTTCGGCTCGCTCCTGGTGGAGGGCACGCCCGTCCGCCTCGCCGGGCAGGACTCGCGCCGTGGCACGTTCGTGCAGCGCCATGCGGTCCTGCACGACCGCGAGACGGGCGCCGAGTGGACCCGCTGCTGTACCTGTCGGCGGAACAGGCCAAGTTCTGGGTCTACGACTCCTCGCTGAGCGAGTACGCAGCGCTCGGGTTCGAGTACGGCTACTCGGTCGAGCGCCCCGACGCGCTGGTCCTGTGGGAGGCGCAGTTCGGCGACTTCGTGAACGGCGCCCAGACGGTCATCGACGAGTTCATCTCGTCCGCCGAGCAGAAGTGGGGCCAGAACTCCTCGGTCGTCATGCTCCTGCCCCACGGCTACGAGGGCCAGGGCCCGGACCACTCCTCGGCCCGCATCGAGCGGTTCCTCCAGATGTGCGCGGAGAACAACCTCACGGTGGCCCAGCCATCCACGCCGGCGTCGTACTTCCACCTGCTGCGCCAGCAGGCGTACGCCCGCCCGCGGCGACCCCTGGTCGTCTTCACCCCAAGCAGCTCCTGCGCCTCAAGGCCGCCGCGTCCGGGGTCGAGGACTTCACGACCGGGACGTTCCAGCCGGTCATCGGGGACGCGGCGGCGAACCCGTCGACAGTCGACCGGGTCCTGCTGTGCACGGGTCGCGTCTACTACGACCTGATCGCCGAGCGTGCCAAGCGTGGCGACGACAGGACGGCGATCGTCCGCCTCGAGCAGCTCTACCCGCTCGACGTCGACGGCATCCGCGCCGAGCTGAGCAAGTACGCGGGCTCGGACGTCGTGTGGGTCCAGGACGAGCCCGAGAACCAGGGGCGTGGTCGTTCATCCACGTCAACCTGCCGGAGGACCTGCCGCGCGTCCGCGTGGTCGCTCGACCCGCCTCCGCCTCGACGGCCGCCGGCAGCGCGAAGAAGCACCAGGCCCAGCAGGCGGTCCTGCTCGAGCAGGCGTTCTCCCGCTGACAGGAACCCGCTGCTGACGGCATCGGCACCGAAGGCCGCCTCCCGGACGGGAGGCGGCCTTCGGCCTTCCTGACGGCCCTCCGAGCTCTCGGCACGCGCCGGTCGCCCGATGACCTCTCGGCGACTACCAGCGGTCGTGGATGGACTCCCGCAGGTACCGGTCGTAGATCTCCCGGATGCCGGACGCGAAGAGCGGGCCGAGCACCTCGGCCGATCCGGCGGCAGCGTTGGACGTGGCCTGCCGGACGTTGCGGGCGCCGGGGATGACCGTGGAGACGCCGGGCTGCTGCCAGATCCAGGCGATCGCCGCCTCCGCCGGGCTGACGTCCGGCCCGAGCACGTCGTGCACGAGCGCGGTGAACTCCCCGCTGCCGTGAGCCCGGTCTCGAAGTCCACACCGGAGAACGTCTCGCCGACGTCGAACGCGGAGCCGTCCCGGTTGAAGGACCGGTGGTCGTTCTCCGCGAAGGTCGTCTCGCGTGTACTTCCCGGTCAGCAGACCCGAGGCGAGCGGGACGCGGGCGATGATCCCGACCCCGGCCTCCGACGCCGCGGGGAGCACCTCGTCGAGGGGCTTGAGCCGGAAGGCGTTGAGGATGATCTGCACCGTGGCGGTCCCCGGGCGCGCGATGGCGGCAAGCGCCTCGGCGACGGTCTCGACGCTCACGCCGTAGGCCGCGATGGCGCCCTCGGCGACGAGCATGTCGAGGGCGTCGTACACCTGGTCGTCGTCGACGACCGAGGACGGCGGGCAGTGCAGCTGGACGAGGTCCAGCCGGTCGGTCCGCAGGTTGCGACGCGAACGGTCGGTCCACTCGCGGAAGTTGGCGAGCGTGTAGCTCTCCGGCTCCTGCGGCGCACGGCGTCCCATCTTGGTGGCCACGGTGATCCCCGCGCCCGGGTTGTCGGCGAGGTAGGAGCCGATGATCTCCTCGCTGCGTCCGTCGCCGTAGACGTCGGCAGTGTCGAAGAACGTCACACCCGACTCGGCGGAGGCCTCGAGGACCGCTCGCGCGTCGTCCTCGCTGACCTCGCCCCAGTCCGCCCCGAGCTGCCAGGTGCCGAGCCCGACGACCGAGACCAGCCTCCCCGTGCGTCCGAGCACTCGTCGTTCCATGTGTTCCTCCTCGTCCTGCGGGTGGTGCTCCCGCACTCCGACGGGGTCGGAGGACGGTGCTTCGCTCGGCCGCCACCCAGGCGGGCAGCGCGACCGGGTTCTACTGTCCTGCTCGCGCGGTCTTCCGCACCCAGTAACGTATGTGAACGTGAACATCAAACCACCGTCCGGGGCCCAGATCAGCATCGAGCACGGCGACCACAGCGTCGTCGTCACGGAGGTCGGCGCCGCCGTCCGCGTGTACTCGGTCGCCGGGCGCGACGTCTTCACCCCGTTCTCCGAGTCGGAGCTCGCCCCGGCCTCGCACGGAGCCGTGCTCCTCCCGTGGCCCAACCGTCTGCGGGACGGGCAGTACACGTTCGACGGCGTGGAGCACCAGCTCCCGATCACCGAGGTCCCCGCAGCACCGCCATCCACGGCCTGGTGTGCTGGGAGCGATGGGACGTCGTCGAGCAGTCCGCGTCGGCCGTGACGCTCGAGCTGCACCTCGTCCCGACTCCCGGCTACCCGTTCGACCTGGTCGCGCGTGTCACCTACGCCCTGAGCGACGCGGGACTGCGCGTCACCACCCGCGCCACGAACGTCGGCAGCACCGACGCTCCGTACGGCGTCGGATTCCATCCTGGCTCTCCCCGGCGACGCACCGCTCGACGAGTGCACCCTGCGCCTGGACGCGAGCACGCGGGTCACCACGGACGAGCGCCTCCTGCCGACGGGCACCGAGCCCGCCGCAGGAGACTTCGACCTGCGCGAACCTCGCCTGCTCGCCGGGATCGACCTCGACGACGCCTACGTCGACGTCCTGCGCGACGAGGACGGCCTCTCCTGGATGCGCCTGACCGCACCCGACGGCCGCACTGCCGCGGTGTGGATGGACGCCTCGATGGACACCTGGCAGGTCTGCACGGGCGATCACGTCTCGGCCCTCGACTACCGCCGGGCCGGGGTGGCCGCCGAGCCCATGAGCTGCATCGCGGACGCCTTCCGCACGGGTGAGCGCCTCGTGCGACTCGCCCCGGGTCGTCGCACGAGACGACCTGGGGGCCACGCTGCTCTGACGCTCGGTACCGCCACCCGCACGTCCCGACGGGCGCTCTGCCCTCCTCACGAGGCATCCTCGTGGAGAGGCGGGCGCCCGTCGGTGCACCACGAAACGTTCCGGAGCCGGTCCCGCGGGCAGGCCTCCGCGCCGTGCTGCACTGTCGGTGGAGCGCCGGATACGACCAGATCGGCCGGACATCCCGCACGGGAAGCCGGTCGTGACGGACAATGGTGCGCGAGCGAACGAGGAGCACAACACCGTGGGAGAACCTGAAGTACGGATCTGCGTGGTCGGCGACGAGCTGAGCGCGGGCGTCGGCGACGCCAAGGGCCTCGGCTGGGCCGGGCGCGTGGTCGCGCGCACCCGCTTCCGGGGACCGCGATGGTCTTCCCCTCGCGATCCCCGGTGAGACGACCACCGCCATGAGCCAGCGATGGGACGCCGAGACCAGCAGGCGCTTCGATCCGGCAGCGGAGGCCGACAACCGGCTCGTCATCGCCCTCGGGCGCCACGACCTGGATGCTGGCCTCTCGGTCGCCCGTTCGCGGCTCAACCTGGCGAACGTCCTCGACGTGGCCGAGCAGCGTCGACTGCCCGCCTTCGTCGTGGGTCCCCGCCGGGCCGTCCCGACGACAGCGACCGTCTCGGTGAGCTCTCGAGCGCTTTCGCCGACGTGGCGAACCGTCGCCGCGTCCCGTACGTGGACACGTTCACGCCGCTCGTGACGCACGAGCAGTGGCTCGCGGACCTCGCGACGGGTGCGGGCGGCTACCCCGGCCAGGCGGCTACGGGCTCATGGCCTGGCTGGTCCTGCACACGGGCTGGCACGCGTGGCTGGGCCTGCCCGACGACGTCGCGTAGGTCGGGCGCGGACGCTCGCCGAGGGTGACCGAACCCCGCCCGACGGTGACCGAACCCCGCCCGACGGTGACGACACCCTGCCCGACGGTGACCGAACCCCTGCCCGAGGGTGACCGGGTACCGACGACAGCTGCCCGTGGCCCCTTCCGGGGACCACGGGCAGCTCGTGCGTCCGGGCGTCGGGTCGGTCAGCCCCGCGAGACCGTGAGGTCCCCGAGAACGAGCTGACCGACACGTACGCGCCGCTCGTCCCGTCCGAGTGGTCCACCGAGGTGGTGCGGGACTGCGCGCTGGGCAGCGCGACGCCGTCGAGCACGACCTTGCCCGTGACGGCGCGCGCCTTGAGGTTGACGCCCGTTCCTCGCCGAGGCGCAGGGTCACGTCACCCGAGACGGTCTTGGCCGTCACGAGGGCGTGGTCCCGCGTGCCTCGACCACCACGTCACCCGTCACCGTGCTGACCGTGACCCGTCCCAGTGCCCCGGCCGCCTCGACCCGGCCAGACCCCGTGCTGACCCGCAGGTCGCCCTCGTGCGAGACCACCGCGACGCGCCCTGCGGCGGACTTCACGGCGAGCTGACCGCTGGTGTCGGTCACCGTCACGGCGCCGTCGGCCGTGGTCACGGAGACCTCGGCACGGGTGCCTGTGACGGTCGCGGCGGCGCGAGCCGTGGAGACCTTGACGGGCAAGTGTGCTGGGAGCACGATCCGGACGGTCGCGGTGTCCTTGTCCTTCAGACCGCGGACGCGGTCCACGACGCCCTCGACCCCGCGAAGTCGTAGGCCACCCGGAGCTCGCCGGCGTGCGACGTGACCTGCAGCGGGCGCGGGCCTACCTCGGTGACGTCCACGGTCGCACCGGACTCACGGGTCGGGTCGCTGACGATCTCGACCGCTCCGTTCGTGAGGCTGACGACGAGCGCCGCCACCTCGCCGACCTCGATCTGCTGCGGTGCTGCGATGACCCAGGACTCGGTTCCCATGGTGTTCTCCTTCTCCGTCTGCGTGTCGTGCCGGTCGTCGTGCTGCTGGTCGTGCTGGCTGTGGTCGCCCAGGGCGCGGTCGCCCCGGTCGGGGATCCGGGCACCCGGGGCGAGTCGGACTCGTCGGACGCGGTCATCGGAGCGTCCCCGGACGGCCCGGCGCGCGGAGTCGAGCACCGTGCGCAGTGTCTCGACCGTGAGGTCCGAGACGGCGCTGCTCGCATCGGCCCGCCGCAGGTCGGACCGCACGTCGTCGCGGAAGCGTTGGACGAGCGCCTCCGCCTCGACGCGCCGTGCGTAGGACCCGCCGCGGCGGGGTCCGGCGTCGCGGCGGGCGGGCCGCGCCGCGCCTCCTGGGCCGCGGCCGCGAGCTCGGCGCGCAGGCCCTTCATGGAGCCTTGGATGTCGTCGCGCAGCGCCTGGGCCGGGTGCGGACGGTCTCCGCGATCCCGTCCTCGAGCGCGGCGACGTCCGCCCGGCGCGCCATGACCTCGGCCCGACCGGCGGGGTCAGCTCGTAGGTCGTCTTCCGGGCGCCGTCGCTGCGACGCACCAGCCCTTCGCCCTCGAGCCGGGCGAGGCGGGGTAGATCGTTCCGGCGCTCGGCCGGTAGGTGCCTCCGAACCGGTCCGACAGCTCGGTCATGAGCTCGTACCCGTGCTTGGGGCCGGACTCCAGCAGGGCGAGGAGATAGAGCCTGAGCTCACCGTGGGCGAAGACGGAGGCCATCAGAGGTCCGCCGTCCCGTCCGCGGGCCCTGCGGCGGTCCCGGGTGCGTCCCAGCCGGGGCGCCCCACGGGCGCCGTAGCCCGGATGGGCGTCGGTCGTCGCGTCGACAGGTCCTCCGGGAACCTCGTCCCCGCCCGGCATCCCCACGCGGCGACGTCCTGCGCCTCGCCCCGCAGGACCGTGACGTTCCCTGAGATCGAGTTCACCTGGACCTTCCTGCCCGCTGCCGCTGCCGGGCGGCCTGACGGTAGGCGCCGCCGGGGTGCCGCGGTGCTCGATCCCGTCGACCACGAGGCGCCCGCTCACGCAGCGCAGCGCGAACTCGAGCTCGTCGGGCTCGGGGACACGGACCAGGACGTCCGCCGAGACGGCGTTGACGTTCATCGCGTCGGGTGTGCTGCTCGAGTCGAGCGTGACGTTTCCGGAGACGGTGTTGAGCTTGACGTCGCGCAGCGCCCCGACGCCGTCAAGTCGCCTGAGACCGAGTCCATGACGAGGGTGCCGGTGTGGTCGCGCACCGTGACCTCGCCCGAGACGGTGTCCATGCGCATGGCGCCCGTGGTCTGCGTCGTCATGACGGACCCGGCCACCGTGGCGACGCTGATCTTCGCGTGCGTCCCGGCGACGAGCCCGTCGCCGCGTACGGTGGCGAGCCTGACTGCGACATGGGCGGCACGCCCACGTAGACGTCCGCCCGGTCCCTGCCGCGGTAGTTGCGGAACGAGTCGAGGAAGCCCGGCCAACCGCCCGTGGGCGAGTAGCCGACCGTGAGCCGGTCATCGTCGAGGACGACCTCGATGGGGCGCCCTCGATCGAGTGGACCTCGACACGGACGCCGGGTTCGTCGTGGACCACGACGTCGATGCGTCCGTTGAGCAGGTTGGCGTCGAGCCGACCTACCGCGTCGACGTCGATGGTCTGCGGACCGGTCACGGTCCAGCTCTCGTTCGCCATGTCTCTCCTCGCGCTCCTCTGGTGTCCCACACCGCCGATGACGCGATGTATCGCGTCTTCCCCACACGATATATCGCGTCTTGCACGAGGACAAGCCCCAGATGTGGGACCATGGAGCAGACAGAATCCGGCGTGAGGAGCAACCATGAGCAAGCGCGGACGCAAGCGTCGCAGCCGCAAGGGCAGCGCAGCGAACCACGGCAAGCGCCCCAACGCCTGATCACGAGCCCGCCAGGGCCGCGATCACGCGCCCTGCGGGCGAGTGAGGAAGGGCCCGTCCTCACCTCGGTGAGGACGGGCCTTCCACGTCTACGGCGCAGCGTCGCCCCTGACACGCTCCCGCCCGACGACGTCACGTCCGTGGGCGTGGGGCGTCAGACTCCTCGACCGCCGTGGGGTGCGCTGGACCGTGAACTGCGCCTGGATGCGCAGCCGGAGCTCGACCGGTGCCTGCTCGTGGCACGACCGGCGCACGAGCTGCTTGACCAGCTCCTCCGCACTCAGCTCGGCCAGGCAGGGCGAGCAGTGCGCGACGTGCGCGCGCATACGAACCTGGTCCTCAGAGGTCATCTCCGAGTCCAGGTACTCGTACAGGTGCGTCAGCGCGTGCTCGCACTCCGACTCACCCTCTGTCGAGTGGGGATGGGCACGATGACGGGATCTTCCGCCTCGGTGCCGACGTTCTGCTGGCTCACGACTCACCTCCGGGGTCTTGGCCCCACCAGTCCTCGGTCCTTCGCATAGTCGCTCAGGAGATCACGCAGCTGGTGCCGACCACGGTGGAGCCGCGACATCACGGTCCCGATCGGCGTGCCCATGATCTCGGCGATCTCCTTGTACGGGAAGCCCTCGACGTCCGCGTAGTACACGGCCATCCGACGATCCTCGGGCAGCTCCTGGAGCGCCCTCTTCACGTCGGAGTCCGGGAGCCTGTCCAGCGCCTCGGCCTCTGCCGAGCGCAGGCCCTGCGACGTGTGCGACGCCGCCCGGTGGATCTGCCAGTCCTCGACGTCCTCCGCCGCCGACTGCAGCGGTTCGCGCTGCTTCTTGCGGTAGTTGTTGATGAAGGTGTTGGTGAGGATCCGGTAGAGCCACGCCTTGAGGTTGGTGTCCGGGCGGTACTGGTGGAACGCCGCGAACGCCTTGGTGAAGGTCTCCTGGACCAGGTCCTCCGCGTCGGTCGGGTTGCGTGTCAGACGCAGCGCCGCCGAGTAGAGCTGGTCGAGGTACACCAACGCGTCCCGCTCGAAACGCGCCGAACGGGCCGCGTCGTCCTCCGTGGAGGGGCCCGGTTCGTGTCTTCCGCGTCATCGGCTCCCGCGAGGTCGCCTGCGCTGCTGCTGATCTGGTCCGTCATCGACAACGAGCCTAGTCCCCTGTCGGTCGGGCGTCCGCTGAGAGCGCGGAGGGGCGATCGTGCCGAACGGCACGGCCTCCAGGCGCGGTACAGCGGTGGCGCTCGTGGTCGCTTCCGCTTCGAGTACACATGTCACGCTCAGCACAACGGCGTTGCACGCCGCAGCATTCCCGGACGGGCCGGATCCTGCGCATCCCAGGGCGTCCCGACGGCGCGGCGACCGACCGGGGCCGACCCAGCCGGCCTCCGAGCGGGTCAGGGGAGGCTGGGCTCAGTGAGGCCAGGCAACCATCGGATGTGCTCGGGCGCGAACATCGCTAGCGTGACCGTCATGACGACCACCACACCGGACTCCCGTTTCTTCCCGCTCCTGCGCGAGCAGGTCGGCCACGAGCTCAACGCCCACCAGCAGTACATCGCGATCGCCGTGTGGTTCGACTCGCACGACCTGCCGCAGCTCGCGGCGCACTTCTACCGCCAGGCGGTCGAGGAGCGCAACCACGCCATGATGATCGTCCAGTACCACCTCGACCGGGACCTCGACATCACGATCCCCGGCACGGGCGACGTCCGCAACGACTTCACCTCCGTCCTTGAGCCCCTGCAGCTCGCGCTGGACCAGGAGAAGCAGGTCACGGACCAGATCGAGGCCATCTTCCGGGCCGCCCGCGAGGAGGGGACGCCCTCGGCGAGCAGTTCCTCCTCTGGTTCCTCAAGGAGCAGGTCGAGGAGGTCGCCTCCGCCACGACGCTCCTGACGGTCGCCCGCCGCGCAGGGAGAACCTGTTCGACCTCGAGAACTACGTCGCACGCGAGACCATCGGCGACGGCGGCGAGTCGGCCGACGCCCCGAGGCGGCGGCGGGGCGCTCTGAACCGACCCGACGAGGGACGGGCGGTCGAAGGCCGTCCGTCCCTCCTCGTTCGCACCCGGCCCGTCCCGTCGCAGGTCCCGGCATCATTCACGGCTCGCAGCGATGCGCACGCCCGGTGGCATGCTGAGCAGCGATGGGACAGGCTGGGACGAACGGGGCGTCACCAGGCCGCCCGGTCGTGCCGGTCCCCGGCACCCGTCCGACGAAGGAGATCTCCCGATGCTGCTGCGTCACGTCGCGAGGCCGATGCTGGCCTCCTGGTTCATCTACGACGGCGTGCAGGCCGCCCTCAAGCCCGCCGAGCACGCGCGCCGCTCAGCGCGGTGTCAGCCTGGTCGGGCGGCAGCTCGGTGTCGAGGAGCCCTCAGCGAGAAGCAGGCCACCCTGCTCGTCCGCGCGCACGGCACCGCCACCGCGATCGCGGGGCTGTTCCTCGCAACGGGCAAGGCGCCTCGCAGCGCGGCACTGACCCTCGCCGCGCTGAGCGTGCCCTCGCGATCGTCAACCAGCCGTTCACCTCGGCAGGGGCGACCCGCAGCGAGCGCACCCGGAAGTTCGTCGGGAACCTCGGCGCGATCGGGGCCGCGCTCATCGCCGGCGCCGACTACGAGGACGCCCGGCGTGCGCTGGCGCGTCGACCGTGCCCGCAAGGACCTCGCCCTGGCGAAGAACGCCAAGCACCAGGTCGACGCGGCCAAGGACTCGATCGGGTCCGCCGCGGACAAGGCCGCGCACTCGGTGACGACGAAGACCGCCAGGGCGACGAAGAAGGCCCGCCGCGCAGCCCGCAGCGCGGTCCACTCAGCGACCGGGACCGTCAAGGGCGTCACGTCACACTGACCGCACGGGGTCGCGCCGACGGCGGTACCGTCCAGGGCGCACCGATCGCACGAGGCGTCGGGCCGAGGCGGGCGGCCGTGCCGGAGTGAGCCCCACCCCGGCGAGCCGGGACCCGTGGACGCGCGCCGCCGTCGGACGCTCGCTGCTCGCCGCGCCACGGACGAGCGCTCCCGGGCCGTGGGCGGTGCAATAACCTGGGACACGTGACCAGCGACCTCCCTGCCGCCCTCTCCGACGAGACCGCCCCCGACCCTGCCGCGCCCGCGTGGCCCGCACCCACGGTCGTCGGCTCCTCGCTCGACGCCTCCGTCGCGGTCCCCGGCTCGAAGTCCCTCACCAACCGCCTCCTGGTGCTCGCCGCCCTCGCCGACGGGCCGGGCGTCCTGCGCGGAGCCCTCCGCAGCCGGGACACCGACCTCATGGCCGCAGGCTGCGCGACCTGGGCGTGGGCATCGAGGAGGGCGAGGTCCCCAGCGAGCTGCACGTGACCCCGGCGCGCTGCGAGGTCCCGCTGAGATCGACTGCGGGCTCGCCGGGACGGTCATGCGGTTCGTGCCCGCGGTCGCCGCCCTCGCAGACGGCACCGTGCGGTTCGACGGCGACGAGGGCGCCCGCGTGCGCCCCATGGGCCCGGTCCTCGACGCCCTGCGCGGACTCGGCGTGCACGTCGAGGGCGAGGCCACGCTCCCTTCACCATCACGGGGCGCGGCGCGGTGACCGGCGGGACCGTCGACGTCGACGCGTCCGGCTCAAGCCAGTTCGTCTCCGGCCTGCTGCTCGCGGCTGCGCGGTTCGATCAGGGCATCACGCTGCGCCATACCGGCCCGACCCTGCCGAGCCTGCCCCACATCGACATGACGGTCGAGGTCCTGCGCGAGGTCGGCGTGACGGTCGACGACTCCACGCCCACGATCTGGAAGGTCCGCCCCGGTCCCATCGCCGCGCGCGACGTGTACGTCGAGCCGGACCTCTCCAACGCCGCCCGTTCCTCGCCGCTGCCCTCGTGATCGGTGGGACGGTGCGCGTGCCGGGCTGGCCCGCTGTCACGACCCAGCCGGGCGCCATGATGGCCGACCTCCTGACCGCGATGGGCGGGCAGGCGGAGCTGGTCGACGGCGTGATGACCGTGACCGGGAACGGTGAGATCCGTGGGATCGACGTCGACCTCCACGAGGCGGGCGAGCTCGCCCCGACCATCGCAGCCCTCGCAGCGCTGGCCGACTCCCCAGCAGGCTGCGCGGCATCGCGCACCTGCGCGGGCACGAGACCGACCGCCTGGCGGCCCTCGCGACCGAGATCACGCGGCTCGGCGGCCAGGCCGAGCAGACGCACGACGGTCTCGTCATCACCCCTCGGCCCTGCACGGCGCCACGTTCCGGACCTACCACGATCATCGGATGGCGACGTCGGGCGCTCTCATCGGGCTGCGGGTCCCGGGGTGCTCGTGGAGGACGTCGACACCACCGCCAAGACCCTGCCCGGCTTCACCGAGATGTGGGAACGCATGCTGGCCACCGCGGGAACGGCCGACTGATGGCCGCCGCGTCCGCGACGAGTCCGACTTCCGCGACCGAGCGAGCAACAAGAACTCGCGCCCGCGGACAAGCAGCGCCCCAGCACGGGGACGCGAAGACCGGGCTCGTCACGGGTGTCGACCGCGGGCGCTACACGCTCCTGCTGGACGAGAACGAGCCCGACGAACGCACGATCCTCGCGATGAAGGCCCGCGAGCTGACCCGCAATCGGGTGGTCTGCGGGGACCGGGTGGACATCGTCGGCGACACCACGGGCGAGGACGGGACGCTCGCACGGATCGTCCGCATCCAGGAGCGTTCCTCGACCCTGCGCCGCACGGCCGACGACACCGACCCGTACGAGCGGATCATCGTCGCCAACGCCGACCAGCTCGTGATCGTCACGGCACTTGCCCAGCCCGAGCCGCGCACCCGCATGATCGACCGCTGTGTCGTGGCCGCCTACGACGCCGGCATGGACGTGCTGCTCTGCCTCACCAAGGCGGACCTGGCGGACGCCACCCGTTGCGCGAGCTGTACGAGCCCATCGGGGTCAAGGTCGTCGTGACACGCCGGGTGCACGAGGCCGTCGCCGCCGGCGAGGCCTCGTCCGGTGGGCGCGGCGCGCACGGCGACGAACCCGGCCACAACAGCACGGACACCGACGAGGACTCCTGGCGCATCGAGCCGCTCGAGGCCGTCTTCGCAGAGCTCGAGGGCCGCACGTCGGTGCTCGTGGGCCACTCCGGCGTCGGGAAGTCGACGCTCGTCAACGCGCTGGTCCCCGACGCGTACCGGGCGACGGGCGTCGTCAACGACGTGACGGGGCGCGGACGGCACACGTCGACGTCGGCGGTCGCGCTGCGCCTGCCGCACGCCGACGGGACCCCGCCGGGTGGGTCATCGACACGCCGGGCGTCCGGTCGTTCGGGCTCGCGCACGTCGACGTCGAGAACCTCCTCAAGGCGTTCGACGACCTCGACGAGGTCGCCGAGGCCTGCCCCGCGGCTGCACGCACCTCGACGGTGCCCCCGACTGCGCGCTCGACGACTGGCTGGCGTCCTCCCCGAGGAGAGAAGACAGCCCGTACGGCGCGTGTCGAGTCGTTCCGACGCCTGCTGGCGGCACGCACCGGTACGGTGTGAGCCATGCCGACCTACGACGACGACCTGCGCCTCGCCCACGTGATCGCCGACCAGGTCGACTCGCACACCATGTCCCGCTTCAAGGCCCTCGACCTGAGTGTGGAGACCAAGCCGGACAACACCCCGTCAGCGACGCCGACCGCACCGCCGAGGAGATCATCCGCAGCCATCTCTCGCGGGCTCGTGGGCGCGACGCGATCGTCGGTGAGGAGTTCGGCGAGACAGGACGCGGCGCGCGACGCTGGATCGTCGACCCCATCGACGGGACCAAGAACTTCGTGCGCGGGTGCCCGTGTGGGCCACGCTCATCGCGCTGGCCGACGGGGACGAGGTCGTCGTCGGGCTCGTGTCCGCTCCCGCGCTCGGACGTCGGTGGTGGGCCGCCAAGGGCACCGGCGCCTGGACCGGGCGGTCGCTCGCCGCGGCCAGCCGTCTGCACGTCTCGAAGGTCGGCGGCTCGAGGACGCCTCGCTTTCCTACTCCTCGCTCTCGGGCTGGGAGGAGCGCGGGAAGCTGGACGCGTTCCTCGACCTGACGCGCGAGACCTGGCGGACGCGGGCGTACGGGGACTTCTGGTCCTACATGCTCGTGGCCGAGGGGCCGTGGACGCTGCCGCCGAGCCCGAGCTCGAGCTCTACGACATGGCCGCGCTGGTTCCCATCGTCACCGAGGCAGGGGCAGCTTCACGTCGCTCGACGGCTCCCCGGCCCGTGGGGCGGCAACGCCGTCGCGACCAACGGCCTGCTGCACGACGAGGTCCTGGGCCGCCTGTCCTGAGGGCGCGCGGCGTCGGCCGCTACCTCGCCCGCGGCACGCTCTTGAGCTCCGACCAGTCGTACCAGAGCAGGTCCCGCTCGCTCACGCGGTCCAAGGCTGCGTCGAGGTCCTCGTCACGGTCCTCGTCGGCCGCGGCGAAGACCTCGGCGATGTCCGACGAGGCCTCCGGCTCGTCGACGTGGACGCACACGATCCGCACCTCGGGGATCGACGCGGTGACGTCGACGGCGCTCGGCGCGAGGTCGTCGGCGGACTCCCCGTCGCCGGGCTCGGTGAGCGACACCATCTCGTCGGGCACGTCGACCGTGATGACGAGCCGCTGTTGCGGCGCACCGACCCGCCCGGCGATGAGTGCGAGCGAGTCGTCGGCGGCCTCGAGGGCGGCGGCGAACTCGAGGCCCTCCTCGTCCTCCTCGGGCAGCTCGCGGGAGAGGGCGGACGTGACGGCGTGGGCCGCTCGCGGAGCGAGGACCAGACGGCCTCGTCGCCGGTCACGGTGACGGCGTCGAGCTCGTCGACGGTGGCGGGAACGTAGATGCGCATGGGATCAGTGTGCCGGTTCCGGGACCTGTTCGCGTGGTCCGCCCACGGAGGGCCGGGCAGCGGGCTGCCCACACTCCGTCCGTACCCTGTCCGCGAGAGCGGTGATACCCCGACGCACGGGACTGTCCGGCGCGACCTCCGCGAGCGTGCGGCCCGCCAGGAGCGCGCCGTCGAGTGTCGCCCGGTCATCGGGGAGGGTGTGAAGATCCACGACTCCGCCGTACCTGCCGAGGGCGTCCCGGACGGCCGCCTCAGGGCGCGGACCCGCGGCCGAGGCACGAACCCGGTTGGCGACGACGAGGCGCAGCGCGCCGGTCGTGGCACCGCTGTCCGCAAGGTCTCCCAGCCCGCGCACGAGGCGTTGGATCCCGACGGCGTCCGATCCACCCACGACGACCACGACGTCTGCCGCCGCGAGCGCGCTGAGGGTCGCGCCGTTGCGTTGCGGCGCCCGGGTGTCGTAGCTGAGGAGCTCGTCCTGCTCCAGCCCGAACCCACAGTCGATCACCGTCCAGTCGGCCAGCGCCCTGCCCAGCTCCCAGACAGCGTCGAGGGACGTCCCGGAAGCTCGGGCCAGCGCGCCGCGCGGGCGATCCCGGAGAGGACGCGCAGCCGTGGGGTCACGACGGGTGCGAGCCGGGTGAGACCGGTCAGGTCGAGCGCTCCCTGGCCCGCACTGCGGGCCGCGGCGGCGATGCCGGGCGACTCGTCGAGCAGCCCCAGGTGCTGGGCCACTGAGCCTGCGTACGTGTCGGCATCGACGAGGAGCACCTCGTCGAGCCGTGCCTCGACCGCGCCCCTCGGGCGTCTGCGTCGCCCTGGGCCGCTCCCCGTGACGGACCCAACCCGGCGAGCTCGCCCGCCATGTGCACCGCGAGCGTCGTCCGGCCGGGGCACCGGTGGGACCCCAGACCGCGACGACCTTCCCCTCCTCGGCGGGACCTGCGGCGCGCCTGGCTCAGGAGGCCCCGTCTCGCTGCCCGGCGGTGTCCCGGTGGCGCCCCGTCCGCCCTGCGGCCCTGCGCCTCGTCGCGGACCGCGGCGACGAGCACCGAGACCGGTGTGTCCTCGTCGAGGACCACGTCGATCCCGATCGCACGCAACCGTTCGGCGAGCCACCCCTGCTCGTCGGTGAGCGCGACCACGCGCACCCCGTGCTCGTGCAGGTGGGCCACCGCCTGCCGGTCGATCCCGGGAGATCGGCCGAGATGACGGCCGCGGTGCCCGCCCGGCGCCGCCGCCGCCAGGAGCTCGGCGAGGTCGGCGCACCGGCGCGCGACCGCCACCCGGACCCGGGCCTCGTCAGTGCGGTCACCACGGCCGTCTCGGCGGGCCCACGCACAGCGCACAGGACCGAGGCGACGGGCGTCATGGGCTCGATCGTCATGCTGCACCGCCGGCGACGGGAACCACGGCGATCTCTCCTCGGCCGCGAGCGCGGCGAGGACCTCGGGCAGGGACTCGGTCGGGACGAGGACGTGGAGCGTCGTCGCCCCACCGGTGACGAGCGTGCCACCTGCCTCGGCGACCTGGGCGACGACGACCTGCCCGACCAGCTCGCGAGGGGCGTCCGGCTCTCGCCGTCGGCATCGCCGCCCGCCCTGCTGTCGATGCGTCGGTCGCGGTCGGGACGAACCAGACGTCGACGAGCGCACCGTCCGTGACGCGGTCGGACAGGCTGCCGGTGACGGAGATCGCCACCGGGCGCACCCGAGGTCTCCCGGATCTCCGACAGCACTACGGGGCACGAGCTCTCCGTCGCCGACGACCCGGAGCGCGACGAGTTCAGCGGGCAGGGCTCTCCCGCGACGAAGTACTTCTGGTCGCCGCCCCGAGACGGACCTCGACGGTACGGAGCGCGCTCGCGTCGACGGGCTCGCCCGGGGTGAGCGGACCAGAGGCCGCGTACACGGCCACGGTCCGCCCGCGGAGGACACCGCCCACGAGCCGAGGGCGACGGACCCGGCGACGATCACGATCCCGAGGACCAGGCGCGGGTCACGCCAAGTGGGTCGACGCAGCCTCGTGGCTGTCGGAGCGGGCAGGTGGTCGATCGTGCTCGTCATCGGGATCCGTTCGTCGGTGCGGAGCGGCTTGCTGTCGGGAGCTTGGCGGCAGGAGCAGAGTGCGGGCGGCGAGCCTGGACCACATCATGCCGACACGGCGCGTCCGAGGGCGGTGCGCGGCAGTGGCCTGTGGACAACAGGGGCCCCTGGCGTCTCGTGAAAGACTGCTGCCATGGCACAGCGTTTCCTCACCCTCGCCGACGTGACGGAGGAGCTCAACATCTCCGCAGCCCAGGCCTACGCACTGGTGCGCAGCGGCGATCTCCCGGCCATCCAGGTCGGCGGACGGGGCAGTGGCGGGTCGAGGCCTCTGAGCTGGAGGGTACATCCAACGCATGTACCAGCAGACGCGTACCCGTATCGATGCCGGCGACTTCGACGGCTGACCCGACGGTTCCCCGGGTGGGCGCGCGGGTACCGCTCGGCGCGTACGCCGAGCCACGACTCCCCGCACCCCTGCATCCCCTGCTGCCGCCCGTCTAGGTCTCGCTCACGCACACCAGCGCTGAGAACGGGACGACGTGACGTCCGCTGTGTCCTCGTCCTGCGGTAGGCGCCCTGTCCTGCTCCTCGAGATCGAGGTGATCCTTGCCGACCCGTGCGATCCGTCCGTCGAGCTCCCCTGAGACCGTGCGGACGCGGAGGACGACACGGTCTCGCATGAGCGCTCGCAGCGCGGCGGAGATCGTCAGGCGGCACGGCCGCCGCTCGGGGCAGGTACCGAGTGGGGCCCAGGCCGGAGATCGACGTGACGGCACGCAGCGGCACGACGTGCTGACGGGAGCGCTCCACCAGCAGGACCCACTCTGGCGCCACCCGGTGAACGTCCCCGGACAGTCGCGACCCGTCGGAGAGGTGGAGACCCACGGGCCGCCCGTTGCTGCGCGCAGTCGATCCGTCAGGGGATCGTCGCCAGCTCCGCGCGGATGAGGTCGGCGACCGCCTGCCCGTCCGCCAGGGCGTCGGCTGCATCGAGCTGTGCCGTGAGGTCGGCGAACAGCAGGTCCCAGCGCACGCGCACACGGTAGCGGGTCCTCCAGGGGTTTCGTCCACCACTGTCCAGCCCGCGAACTCCCTCTGGACACAGCAGGAATGATCTAGTTTGATGTAAGGAGATCAAACGCGATCAAACGCGATGATCCTCTCGGGCCAGCTCCGGGATGTCACCGTTCATCAGGGGAAGCATGGCGCAACGGATCACTCACGACCAAGGGCCAGGACCGGGATACTCCAGCCGTCCGCCTCGCCTTGCTGCCCTCGTCGCTCTCGTCGCCGCGACAGGTGTCGTCTCCGCGCTGCTCGGGACACGGGCGCTCGGGTTGGTCGACACCCTGCCGACCCAGCGTTTCGAGGTCTATCTCGAGATCCCCTCCTCGCGGTGGGCACCCTGCTGGCAGCGTGGGTCGCACTGACCGCGGCCATCGCCGCGGCGTGCGTCCTCGCGCAGGTCCTCGGCCGACGGTGGGCGCACGGCGAGCGACTCGTCCTCCGGCACGCTCCCGCCGTGGTCCGGCGCCTGGCCCGTACCGGCGTGGCGGTCTCGGTGGGCGCGGGTTGGTGCTGGGCGCCGGAACCGCTCAGGCAGCCGAGTCCGTCACCGCGCCCGGGGACGGCGGTTCGAACGAGTCCGTCGTCGTCGACCTCGGTTGGCGGTCCACGGAAGGACCGCAGGTGCCCGACTCTCCGCAGGGACCGGAGTCACCCGAGGCCTCAGCGGGTCCGGTGGGCCCGGAGGACATGCCGCCTTCCGGTGAGGAGCAGGCTCCGGACGACCCTCGCGAAGCGCTGGACGCCGGGCGGCCTGCCTCCTCCCGCAGGGGTCGGCCGCCCGGGTCGGGCCGGGGTCGGGCCCGGGGCACGACGGCGAGCCCGGCCGGGGCGGGATCCCCACAGACCCCGGAACCTCGACGGGGCCTATCGCGCCGGTGGTAGATGTCGACGCGGACGGCTCGGTCTCTGCGCCCGCCACCGCGCACGTCCCGCTCGGCACGCTCCTCGGCGGAGCACCGCGCACTGCGTCGCCGCAGCCCACAACCCCGACCACGACGCCCGCGGTCCCGTCTCCGTCGAGCGGAACCGGCAGCACAGGCGCCGACACCCCGACGTCCGGTCGGAGGTCGTGGTCCTCCGTGGCGACAGCCTCTGGTCCATCGCGGCTCGGTCCCTCGGGCCCGGGGCCTCGGACGCGCAGATCGTCGCGGAGCTGCAGCGGTGGTTCGTCACCAACCAGGGCGTCATCGGGGAAGACCCGGACCTCATCGTGCCGGGCCTGGTCCTGCGCGCACCCCACCGTCTCTGACGAGTCCGCAGGTCAAGCCCTCCCGGCACCGCCCGGGACGGTGAGCCCTCCCGGCACGCTTCCGTCCAGCTCGCACCCGGCGCCCTCGTCGGCGGACCGGCCCTCAACGCACCCAAGGAGCACCACATGTCTGTCACCACGGATCGTCCCACCACCCGAACCCTCCGTTCCGGGCCGCTCCTCGCTCCGAGCCTGCCGCGAAGCCGCTGCACGTCGTGCAGCGCTCGGCGCGCGTCCTCACGTTCGGAGGGTCGCCCCAGTTCCCGGTCGCCGAGGACCTGGCAGAGAACGGCCGCCCCGTGGTCACGTTCGCGGACGCCGACCTGCCCGACCCGACGTCGATCTGCTGCTCGGTCGTCCGAGCGGCCGTCGAGGTGCTCCGGGCCGAGCGGCCTGTCGCCCAGCTCCAGCGGTGGTTGGCCCCGACGTGTTCGACGCGCTCGCCCGCCGGGCCCAGCTCATGCAGGAGTCCGACGGGAGGATCCTCGCGACCCGACCTGTCACGATCCGCCGGGCCAGGCTGCTGCGCCTCGGGGCGACGACAGCCGAGGCCACGGTCGTCCTGGAGGACATGGACAGAGTGCGAGCGGCGGCCGTCCGACTCGAGGCCCGGCGCGGCGTGTGGCGCGTCGTGGTCCTCGAGATCGGCTGACCGCCGCTCGCAGGTTCTTGCTCGGGTGAGGACTACACCGCTTCGTTCAACCCGTGGCAGAGCTTGTACTTCTTGCCCGAGCCGCAAGGGCACTTGGCGTTGCGGGCGTGCCGGGGAACGTGCGCCCGTCACCCTCGACCGCGGTCGCCTCGCCGTGCAGGGCGCGGCGAGCACGGCGCGAGCCGTCTCCCAAGACCACAGCCTGCCCCGAGCCGTCGTCCGACGGCGCCGAGTACTGCAGGGGCACCTGCTCGCTGGGGCCGTCGAGGCCCTTCGCGATGAGGATGGGTTCTGCCTTCGAGGCGAGGGCAGGCTCGGTCTCCGCGACCGGCGCGTCCTCGACGACGGCAGCATCCTCCACCTCGACGGGCGAGTCGTCCACCGGCGCGTCCTGGACGGCAGCCGCCTCGGCGGCCGTCTTGGCCTCGGCGGCGGCCTTCGCGGCAGCAGCGGAAGCCACAGCCGCGCCAGCGGCCGCAGCCCGGCCGTGCCGCCGAACGCCTGACCCGCGACCGACTGCGCAGCAGCGGCGGCGGACACCGGGTTGACGGTCTGGGTTGCCGGCTCAGCGACCTTGACCTCGAGGTTGAAGAGGAAGCCGACCGACTCCTCCTTGATGGCCTCGGTCATGGCCTGGAAGAGCTGGAAGCCCTCGCGCTGGTACTCGACGAGCGGGTCGCGCTGCGCCATGGCGCGCAGGCCGATCCCCTCCTTGAGGTAGTCCATCTCGTAGAGGTGCTCGCGCCACTTGCGGTCCAGCACCGAGAGGACCACACGGCGCTCGAGCTGGCGCATGTTCGAGCTGCCGAGCGAGGTCTCGCGGTCCTGGTAGGCCACGCGCGCGTCGGAGAGGATCTCCTCGAGGATCAGCTCACGCGACAGGCGCGTCGCGCCCCGGCCTGCTCGACAACCTCGTCCACCTCGATCGAGACGGGGTAGACCGCGCGGAGCGCAGTCCACAGGCCCTCGAGGTCCCAGTGCTCCGGGTTGCCGTCGGCCGTGGCGCCGTCGACGTACGCGGTGACGACGTCCGTGATGAAGTGCTGGATCTGCTCCTTCATGTCCTCACCCTCGAGGACCCGGCGACGCTCGTCGTAGATGACGGTGCGCTGGCGCGAAGGACGTCGTCGTACTTGAGGACGTTCTTGCGGATCTCGAAGTTGCGCGCCTCGACCTGCCCCTGAGCGCTCGCGATGCCACGCGTGACGATCTTGGACTCGAGGGCACGTCGTCCGGGAAGCCCGCGCGGGTCATCATGGACTCGGCGAGGTTCGAGTTGAACAGACGCATCAGGTCGTCCTGCATCGACAGGTAGAAGCGGGACTCGCCCGGGTCTCCTGACGGCCGGACCGACCACGCAGCTGGTTGTCGATGCGGCGCGACTCGTGGCGCTCCGTGCCCAGGACGTACAGCCCGCCGAGCTCGGTGACCTCGTCGTGCTCCGCGGCGACGGCGGTCTTGGCCCGCTCGACGGCCTCGGGCCACGCGGCTTCGTACTCGTCCGGGTTCTCGGCAGCGTCCAGTCCGCGGGCGGCGAGGTCCGAGACGGCCATGAACTCGGCGTTCCCGCCGAGCATGATGTCGGTACCACGCCCGGCCATGTTGGTCGCGACCGTGACGGAGCCCTTGCGGCCCGCCTGCGCGATGATCGCGGCCTCGCGCTCGTGCTGCTTGGCGTTGAGGACCTCGTGCGGGACGCCCTGCTTCTTGAGCTTCGAGGACAGGAGCTCGGACTTCTCGACGCTCGTGGTGCCGACCAGGACCGGCTGCCCTCGGCGTGGCGCTCGACGATGTCGGCGACGACCGCGTCGAACTTGCCCTCCTCGTTCTTGTAGACGAGGTCCGCCTGGTCCACCCGCTTCATCTTGCGGTTGGTGGGGATGGGGACGACGCCCAGCTTGTACGTGCCCTGGAACTCGGCGGCCTCGGTGTCGGCCGTTCCTGTCATCCCGGAGATCTTCTCGTACAGCCGGAAGTAGTTCTGGAGCGTGATCGTGGCGAGGGTCTGGTTCTCCGCCTTGATCTGCACCCCTCCTTGGCCTCGATGGCCTGGTGCATGCCCTCGTTGTAGCGACGCCCGGCGAGGATGCGGCCCGTGTGCTCGTCGACGATCATGACCTCGCCGTTGAGGACCACGTAGTCCTTGTCGCGCTTGAAGAGCTCCTTGGCCTTGATCGCGTTGTTCAGGAACCCGATGAGCGGCGTGTTGAGCGACTCGTACAGGTTGTCGATGCCGAGGTAGTCCTCGACCTTCGCGATGCCGGGCTCGAGGACACCGATGGTGCGCTTCTTCTCGTCGACCTCGTAGTCGGACTCCGGGCTCAGGCGGCGGACCACCTTGGAGAACTCGCCGTACCAGCGGTTCGCGTCGCCCGACGCGGGACCGGAGATGATGAGCGGCGTCCGGGCCTCGTCGATGAGGATCGAGTCGACCTCGTCGACGATCGCGAAGTTGTGGCCGCGCTGCACCAGGTCGTCGGTGCTCCACGCCATGTTGTCGCGCAGGTAGTCGAAGCCGAACTCGTTGTTCGTCCCGTACGTGATGTCCGCGGCGTACTGCTCGCGGCGCACCGCGGAGTCTGCCCCGAGATGATGCAGCCGGTCGTGAGGCCGAGGGCGCGGAAGACGCGGCCCATCAGGTCGCTCTGGTACTTCGCCAGGTAGTCGTTGACCGTGACGACGTGGACGCCGTTGCCGGAGAGCGCGTTGAGGTACGCCGGGAAGGTGCCCACGAGGGTCTTGCCCTCGCCGGTCTTCATCTCGGCGATGTTCCCCAGGTGCAGGGCCGCACCACCCATGAGCTGCACGTCGTAGGCGCGCTGCCCCAGGGTGCGGCGGGCGGCCTCACGGACCGCGGCGAAGGCCTCCGGCAGGAGGTCGTCGATCGTCGCCCCGTTGGCGAGCCGCTCCTTGAACCGGTCGGTCTCCTCGCGCAGCTCCTCGTCGCTGAGGTCCTCGAAGCTGGGCTCCAGCTTGTTGACCTGCTCAGCGAGGCCGGACAACTTCTTCAGGATCCGGCCCTCGCCGAAGCGCAGGACCTTCTCGAGGATCGCAGGCACGCAGTACTCCCGTATCGATCGCGCCCCGGGCCGGACGGTCCGGGCGAATGCGAGGCGACCACCGTTCGGTAGTCGGCTGGATCACACCACAGACCATCGTAGGCGAGTCCCGGGCATGGCAGGGCGCCTGACCGGGGTGGGGTTTCGCTCTGCGGCGAAAGGCCGCCGAGCGACGGGCTCCTCGACCCGTCCCGACGCTCAGCCGGCGGCCGTCTCCGCGGTGACCCGGGCGACCTCGCCGGCGAGCGCCGGGGCCAGGTCACCGGCCTGCCCGACGACGACGCTCCCCAGACCCAGCCACGTCGCCATGAGCCGGAGCTCGGCCCCGAGCGCCGCGGCCGTCTCGCCGTCGGCGTAGTCCTCACGGTGCGCCGACAGCACGCGGAGCACGCCCGCGCGGCGGTCGGCCTTGAGGTCCGCCTTGGCTGTGATGCGGTCCCCTGGAGGAAGGGCAGGGCGTAGTAGCCGTGGACACGCTGCGCGGCGGGCACGTAGATCTCGATGCGGTAGTGGGTCCCGAAGAGCTGCAGGAGCCTCTTGCGCTCGAACACGAGGGGATCGAAAGGACTGAGCAGGGCGCGACCCTGGGCCCGGCGCGGGAGCGCAGCGTCGCGGTGCAGGTAGGTCGTCTCGTCCCAGCCAGGGACCTCGACCGGCCGGAGCACCCCGTCCTCGACCAGCTCGTCGAGCGCCCGCCGCGGCCCGGGTCCCTTGAGACGGAAGTAGTCCCGGAAGCAGCGCAGCGTCCCGATCCCGTGGGCCCTGGCCCCGATCTCCAGCAGGCGCCGGACCGCGTCCTCGTCGCTCACGGGCGGGGCTGCGAGGACGGCGGGCGGCAGGACCCGCTCGGTCAGGTCGTAGCACCGCTCGAACGCTGCGTTGCGGCGGGCGGCGGTGATCTCGCCCGTGAAGAAGAGGAACTCGAGCGCGCGTTTGGCCAGGGTCCAGTTCCAGCCCCACTCCGTCGTGGTGCGGGCATCGCTCATGCCGTCGGCGAGCAGGATCTCGTGGACCTCGCTCGCGGTGACGGGTCCTCGCTCGGCGACGATCCCTCGGACGACGGCGACGACCGCCGAGTGGGACAGCTCGACCCCGCTGATCGCCCCCAGGCCTCGGTGCGGTAGGCGCGCTGGCGCCACTCGAGCAGACGGTAGGTCTCCGGGGAGGTAGGAGGCCACGTGGCCCCAGTACTCCACGAGGCGCCGTGGAGCGCGGCCCGAGGCCCGGTCGAGCAGGCTCACGTCATAGGGCCCGAGCCGCGAGTACAGGGGACGAGGTGGGCCCGGGCCAGCACGTTGACCGAGTCGATCTGGAGCAGCCCCAGCCGGTCCACGGTGCGCTGCGCCTGCCGCAGGGTGACCTGCCGGGGCGGGCCCCGGCGTCGGGCCGTGGGGTGTGCAGGCCCTGCGCCGCGAGCGCGACCCGGCGGGCCTGGGCAAGGGACATCGACTCGGTCTTCACACCCACATCCTGCCTGCGACCTCTGACACTCACCGCGCACGCCGACGGGTGGCGCGCCGCCTCGGCGCGCCACCCCGTCGGGTCTGCTCAGGTCACGTGCACCCCGTGGGACTCAGCCCAGGTCGGAGCTTGCCTTGATCCCGCCGGCGCACGACGTGTCGAGCGCGATCACGCCGTAGCTCCAGCCGCGGCGCCGGTAGGCGACCGAGGGGCGGGCCGTCTCCACGTCGACGAAGAGGTAGAAGTCGTGGCCCACCATCTCCATCTCGTAGAGCGCGTCGTCGATCGTCATGGGCTCGGCCGAGTGGAGCTTCTGACGGATGACGACGGGCGAGTCTCCGAGCTGCGTCTCGACCGCGTCGCCCGGCGCTGCCGGGTGCTCCGGCGCGGACTCGGGGCGTTCGCCTCCGGGATGAAGGGCGGACGTCGACGGGCGGCTGCGGGTTGTTGTTGCGGTGGTCCTTGCGACGGTCGCTGACGCGTCGCAGCCTCTCCTGGAGCTTGTTCATGGCCAGGTCGAGGGCCCCGAACCGGTCGTCGGCTGCCGCTTCGGCGCGGACGACGGGTCCCTTGGCGCGGACGGTCAACTCGACCCTCTCGCGAACCTCGGACAGTCGGGGTTGTTCTCGTGGGTGACCTCGACGTCGATCCGCTGAGCGGTCGGTGCGAGCTGCTCGAACTTCGCGAGCTTTTCTTCCACGTGTCGGCGGAAGCGGTCAGCCACTTCCGTGTGCCTGCCGACGACAACGATCTCCATGTGAGCCTCCGCAAGGGTCTCGGACGCTCCTGATCTTCCAGAGCGTCCCGTGTGGTCCTGGGTCTGGCGCCCCGAGGGAACCGGAGTACCTATCACCTCCCTGCCGAGGACCTAGCCCCGGCCTGTCGCTCTGTGGCCGCACGGATCCCGTTGCCAACCGTTCCCCGTGACGACTGGCCCCAGGTTAACCCCCACGGAGGTAAAGGCAGCATCTACAGAAGATGAACTTCCCGGGCCACGGAACCCTGCCGCGGAGGGGCGTCGCGGCCAGCACGAAGGCGCCGAGCACCCTCGTCCCGAGCCCCTCCAGGGCGCGCTCGCAGGCCGCCAGGGTGGCTCCCGTGGTGAGCACGTCGTCGACCAGGAGGCACGCCGTGCCGGCGAGCGCAGCGCCCCTCCCGGCCATCGCGCGGGCCGCCCGGACCGACCCCAGCCGGTCTCCGCGGCCCCGCGAACCGAGACCCACCTGGTCCCGTCCGCGCTGCGCGAGCAGCCTGGTCGGCCGTGCGTCGACCCCGCGGACCGCAGGCCCTGGGCGAGCGCGGCCGCCAGGCTGTGGACGGGTTCGCGTCCGCGCGCGCGGCGTGCTGCAGGGGACGACGGCGCGGGGACCACGAGCACGGTGTCACGCCCGCTCCCGTCGCCCGCACGCACGCCCTCCCCTGCCCGACGACGGCCCTCACCGCGGGCGCGAGGCTCGCCCCGCGCGCCGCGTCACGCCGTCGAGGTGGCGCGTGAGATCGACGCGCCCTTGTCCTTCCACGCCACGACCACGTCGCGGAGCGGCGGCGTACGGCGCCAGTGCCCACACGGGCAACGGTGTGGTCCCGTCGAGCCGGTCGAGGCGGGGGCGTCGGCCTCGTGACGGCTCAAGGGCCCGCCCAGCGGCAGCGCACAGGCCCGGCAGAGCGCGATGTCCGTCGTCCCGCAGCCGGGGCACTCGATCGGCACGACGAGTCGGGTCAGTGATCGCAGGGCGCCCACCAGGACGCCCGGCGGACCGAGCCGCCCGCCCGGGCAGGTCGGGACCCTCCGCCGAAGGATCCGCGGGACCTCGGACGCGACGGGTGCCTGCGGACGGGGAGGATCTCGGGGAAGGATGCATCGACGGAGAGTGCCATGCCGGGCGGCCCCGACGGGGCGGGTCTGGGTGGGATGTGGACCGACCAGCGGTCGCTCTGCCTGTGCACGGTCGACCCAGCAGGACGGCGGGACGACCTCGAGGGCTCGTGCCCGTCCCCGCGCCGTTCAGCCCGGGAACGCCGGCAGGGTTCAGCCGGGAACGCCGGTAGGTCGACGCCCTCGACCCGCTTCTCCCAGACGGCCCCGAGCGGCTGCGGCCGAACAGCGTGCCGTCCTTCGTGAGCACCTGGACCGACCGTTCGCCGTTGCCCGCGCTGACAGCCACCGTTCCGGGAACCGGAGTCAGCGGCGTCGTGCCGCCGCCGACCGCGACCAGGTGGACCGAGGCGGCGGCGTCCGTCCCGTCCGACCCGAGCACCGCGAGCAGGGTCTCGTCCGCCCAGACGACCTGCGACGCCTGCTTGATGGGCGCTCCGACACGGACGGGTTCCGAGAGCCCGGTCGGTAGGTCCTTCGCGTCGCGGACGATCCCGGCGACCTCGACCCGGGTACCGGTCGCGTCGGCGCTGACCACCGCGATCCGGGCCCCGTCGTGCGACACGCGGATCGACTGCACGCTGCGTCCGGCCAGCCACGGCGCGGCGACCTCCACGGGTTGGGCGGCTCGTCGCTGTCTGCCACCACGACGAGCAGGCTGCCCGACTGGACGCGTGGACCCGACCACACCCCGCCGAGGCGGTCGACGCTCGGCGCGAGGAGGTCGGTGCCCGTGAGCAACGTGGCGCCGGGGAGGTCGTCGGTCGGCAGCCGGAGCAGGCGCCCCGTGCCGTCGCGGACGACGAGGGGCGGGTGTCCGACCCTGCGCGAGAGCCGTCGCCGTGACGCCGTCGAGCGGGACCGACGGCTCGAGGGCCGCGAGGTCGTCGTCCCCTCCCCGAGCGTCCTCACCTCGCCCTCGGCGGCCACGACCTCGCTCCCTCGGCGACCGCCTTGATCGGGACGCTCTCGAGCGCGGGCGTGCTCAGCAGGTCCTCGTTCCGGTACAGGTTCACCGTCAGGGGCAGCGCGTCGAAGAGGGTCTCCTCGAGCTGTGTCCTGAGCATCGCCCGGTCCTCCGGGGCGGCGAGGCTGATCGCGTCCGTGAGCCGGACGTCGACGACGCCGCCGGCGCTCGTGACCGCGTCGATGCTCAGCCGCGTCCCTCCGGGACCACGGCGGCGGTCGACCCACGGAGCCACTCCGCCGGGCCGGTCAGGGTCTCCTTCACCGCGCTCGTCTGCCAGGTCCGGTTGGGGAACCATCGGTCGTCAGGGACCAGCACCTCCCGGTCGACCGACGGGAAGTACAGGCGCGTCGGGCGGAAGGCCGCCAGGAAGCTGCTCTGGGACAGGAGAAGGCCGTCCTCCACCGTCTCGATCCGCCACTGCCCGTCCGCCTGTTTCACGAGACCGAACGCCACCTCCGAGGTCCCGCCGGGCACGTCCTCCGTGAACACGCCCCGCTTGTCGAGGGCGCCGACGATCGAGGCACGGCCCGTGACCGAGACCTCCCCGACTCCGCGGCCGCCTCGTCGTAGGTCAGGTCGAGGTCGCCGTCGTAGACCAGCACCTGCGGCGCCTGGTCCCACGTGCGTCCTTCGCCCGCGAGGAACTCCTGGGCGACGTCGAAGTCGCCGGCCGGGCGGCTGCCTGGGCGGTGAGGAACCCGTCGACGATCTGTTGCGGGTCGTCGCCCGCAGCAGGTCCCCGCGCCCGCAGACCCGGCGCCTTGAACCCCTGCACCACGGCGTCACCCGGCATCACGGGTCCCGACGTCGGGATCGCGGCGCAACCCGAGAGCACCACTCCCGTCGCCGTGAGCGCGGCCGCCAGGGCGACGATCGTGCGGCGCTGCGTCGACCTGGTCATCGCGTCTCCTGCCCGTCGGTCCCGTGGCTGCTCGGTCGGTCCTGCCCTGCGGACCCTGCCGGTCCGGTCGCGGTCGTGACGTGGACGGCGCCCGAGGACGGCCCCTGTTCGCCGAACCCCTCAGGCAGCGCGGGCAGGGCCGAGGGCTCGTCGTCCCTCCCCAGGTCCTCGGCACCGCTCAGTGACGGGGCATCGCGCACCGCCCCCAGCCCGCGCGTCTGCGTGGGCTCGTCGGGGACGAGGGGCAGCGGCGAAGTGGCGAGCCTGATCCCGGCGCGCAGCGGCAGCGTGAGCCGGAACGCGGCACCCTCCCCGGGCGCCCCCACACCTCGAGCCACCCACCGTGCAGGTGCGCGTCCTCCAGGGAGATCGCCAGGCCGAGCCCGGTGCCCCCGTCGTCCGGCGCGCGCCGGGTCCGCCCGCCAGAAGCGGTCGAACACGTGCAGCGCCTCGTCCTCCGTCAGCCCGACGCCGTGGTCGCGCACGACGACGGCCACGGCGTGGCGGTCCTGAGCGACCGTGATCTCGACCGGCCGCTCGTCCGCGTGCTCGATCGCGTTGACCAGGAGGTTGCGCACGATCCGCTCGACGCGCCGCGGGTCCACGTCGGCCGTCGCCGCCTGCTCCGGGAAGTGCACCGACAACCACACGCCCTTGCGCTCGGCGAGCGGAGCAGCGAGATCGACGGCGGCGTTGACCACGTCGCGCAGGTCCCGGCGGTCCGCGTCGAGCTGCGCGGCCCCGGCGTCGAACCGGCTGATCTCCAGGAGGTCCGCCAGGAGATCCTCGAACCGGTCCAGCTGGGTCTGGAGCAGCTCGGCCGACCGCTTCGACGCGGGTCGAAGTTCTCGCGCGAGGCGTGCAGGACCTCGCCCGCCATCCGGATCGTCGTCAACGGGGTCCGGAGCTCGTGCGACACGTCCGAGACGAACCGTCGCTGGAGCAACGAGAGCTCCTCCATACGACCGATCTGGAGCTGGAGGCCCTCCGCCATCTCGTTGAACGAACGGGCGAGGGTGGCGAGCTCGTCGTGCCCCTTGACGGGGAGCCGCTCGTTCAGGTGCCCGTCGGCGAGCCGTTCCGCCACGTTGGCGGCGTTGCGGACGGGCTGTACGGCCTGCCGGGTCACGACCCAGGTGATGAGCCCGAGGATCCCCACCATGAAGAGGCCACCGAGCAGCAGCACTCCCTGCAGGAAGGACAGCGTCGCCTGCTCGGGCTCGAGCGAGTACAGGAAGTACAGCTCGTAGACCCCGACGGTCGGGACCTGGACCTTGGAGCCCACGAGCACCCCGGGTCCACGGCGGAGCTCGGGTCCGACGGGTTGCGCGGGATGGCCACCGACTGCAGCTCTCGGCCGTCGCTCTCCATGACCGCCGTCCGCAGCTCGGGCGAGACCAGCGACACCAGCTGGTTGTCCGTGCTCACGTCGTTCAGGCGCGACTGCGCGCCCTCCGGACGCATGAGGAAGACCTTGCGGTCAGGGCTGCCGCTCGTGCGCAGGGCGTTGTGGACGTCCAGCAGGAGCGTCTGGACCTCGGCGTCCTCGGTCGTGGACAAGGAAGCCGTGAACAGGCTCTGGGCCTGCTGGATCGAGCTGGCGCCCTCGAGGTCGATCTGCTCGATCCGCTGCTCGAACAGCCCGTCGCGCATCGTGCTCGACAGGTAGGCCCCGAGCGCGGCCACCGTGACCAGCCCGACGACGAGCGCCGTGCCGACCACGCGCAGCTGCATCGACGACCGTGAGCGCCACGTGAGCCGACGGAACGCGGCGCGCACGCGTCGTCGGGCACGGCGGAACCGCTGCCCGCTCGCACGCGCACACCGGTCGAGGTCACCCGCGCGCCGCGCCCGCCTTGTAGCCGACGCCGCGCACCGTCAGGACGATCTCGGGGTTCTCGGGGTCGTGCTCGACCTTGGACCGCAGGCGCTGGACGTGGACGTTCACCAGGCGCGTGTCCGCGGCGTGGCGGTAGCCCACACCTTCTCGAGAAGGACCTCGCGCGTGAAGACCTGCCAGGGCTTGCGGGCGAGGGCGACCAGGAGGTCGAACTCGAGGGGCGTGAGCGCGATGGGGCGGCCGTCGCGCGTCACGCGGTGACCCGTGACGTCGATCTCGACGTCACCGATGGACAGGTGCTCGGGAGCGGGCTCGTCCGACCGGCGCAGCCGCGCACGGATCCGGGCCACGAGCTCCTTGGGCTTGAACGGCTTGGAGATGTAGTCGTCGGCACCGGACTCCAGACCGAGGACGACGTCGACCGTGTCGCTCTTGGCCGTGAGCATGATGATGGGGACCCCGACTCCGCACGGATCAGGCGGCACACCTCGGTGCCGTCCTTGCCCGGGAGCATCAGGTCGAGGAGGACCAGGTCCGGCTGCGTGCTGCGGAACGTCGCCAGGGCGAGGTCCCCGTCCGCGCAGAAGACCGGGTCGAACCCCTCAGAGCGCAGCACGATGCCGATCATCTCGGAGAGAGCGGTGTCGTCGTCTACCACAAGCACGCGTACCTTCATGGCCCTATTTTGCCATCGACCTCGCGCCCTCCGGACCGAACCGCCGGGCAGGGCCAGGGTTCACCGAGGCGGCGCGCCCGCACAACGTGACGGGCCCCGTACTAGGGTGGGCCGCGACCGCGCAGGGACCATCGGAGTGCCTCGCGTTCACGCCAGGACGCGCCACCCAGGCCGGACCGAACCGAGTGGGGACAGCAGAGCAGATGACGACGCCCGACGACGCCGGCACGCCAGCACCGGACGACAGCCCCGCTACGGCCAGCGCGCACCGCAGCCGCCGACGGGCGGTGCGCCGACCGGTGAGCCGGGGCAGTACGGGCAGCCCGCGCCGAACGCGTGGGGCAGCCCAGTACGGGCAGCCGGGCCAGTACGGCCAACCCGGTCAACCGGGTCAGTACGGGGCGCCGCAGTACGGACAGCCCCAGCACGGCGCACCCCGCAGCCCGGATACGGCCCGCCCGCCTTCGCCGGGATGCCCTACGTCCCGCCTGCGAGCAAGCCCGGGATCATCCCGCTGCGCCCGCTCTCGCTCGGCGAGATCTTCGACGGAGCGTTCGGTGCGATCCGCTCCAACCCCAAGGTCATGCTCGGGATGAGCGCGACGGTCATCGCGGTGGCGACGATCGTCGGGATGGCCCTCGGGGCGCTCGTCTCCGGGATCTTCGCTCCCCAGATCGCGCAGCTCGAGTCGGAGCTCGGATCCGACGCCGCAGGCATCACGGAGATCTTCCCCTCCTCGGCGCGTCGCTCGTGACGGGCGTCGTGCTCGCCCTGGCGCTCCCGGTCGTCAACGGCATCCTGATCACCTCGGTCGGCCAGTCGGTCGTCGGGCGCAAGGCGACCGTCGGTGAGGTCTGGACCCAGGTGCGGTCAAGGTCTGGCCGCTGATCGGCTTCTCGTTCCTCACCAACCTCGCCATCTACGTGGCGACCTTCGTGTACTTCGGGCTCACGATCCTCGCCTTCACCGCGGGGATCGGGCTCGGTGTCGCCGTCCTGCTGATCGGTCTCCTCGCGTGGATCGCCGTCCTCGCATGGTTCATCGTCCGGACGCTCCTGATCCCTCCCGCCCTGGTGCTCGAGGGGCAGGGTTCCGCTCCGCGATCGTCCGCGGATGGACGCTGACCCGGGCGCCTACTGGCGCACCCTCGGGATCTCGCTCCTGGCCTACGTCGCCGTGAGCGTGCTCGCGAGCATCGTCGTCTACCCGTTCTCGGCCATCACGACCTTCTTCATCACCAACACGTTCGCCGTCCTGGCCCTCACCGCGGTGGCCCAGGTCATCAGCTCGGTCGTCACGACGATCTTCATCGCCGGCGTCGTCTCGCTGCTCTACATCGACGTGCGGATGCGCCGCGAAGGACTAGACGTCGAGCTCACCGCCGCCGCGAACGAGCACGGGCGGCGTGACAGGGACGCTCGCCGCGTCCCTCGCCGCCTGGCCGGGGCTGCCGCGCGGCACCTCCCCTCGACGTCCCGGTCGAGCCCGACGCGGACACCGCGCGACGCTGGCTGCAGGAAGAGCTCCTCGACCCCGTCTACCAGGAGCAGCCGTCCCTCCTGATGCGCTTCATCGACTGGCTGACCGGGCTGTTCGACGGTGTCCGGGTCCTCGACGTGAATCCCGTGGTGGCCTCGCTCGTGGTGGTCGGCGTCGTCCTCGTCGTCGCCGCGATCGCCTACGTGGTCGCGGGTCCCGTCAGGCTCTCGCGCCGCGCCCGCACGTCCGCGGCGGTGTTCGACGACGACGAGCGCTCGGCGACCGAGCTCCGCGCCGCGGCGACCGCCGCCGCGGCGACCGGCGACTGGGCGACCGCCGTCGTCGAGCGCTACCGCGCGGTGATCCGCTCGCTCGAGGAGCGCGTCGTCCTGGACCCGCGCCCCGGCCGCACCGCGCACGAGGCCGCCGACGCGGCGGCGCTGCGCCTACCGTCGCTCACCGACCGGCTCGCGGCCGGTGCCCGCCTGTTCGACGACGTCCGGTACGGCAGGTGGCGGTCGGCCCTGGGGCCGACCAGGCGCTGCGCGAGCTCGACGCCGCAGCCCTCACCACGACCCCGACACCGCCGGCACTCGGCGCCGCGGGCGGGCGGGCCCGGTCGATGCCGCACCCGGCGAGGCCATGGAGCCGTCGCCCGTCACGACAGGAGGCGAGCGATGAGCACCGGGCTCGACGTCCCACCGCCGCCGACCTCCGCGCCGAGCACGACCTCGGCGACGGTCACCACGGCCTACACCCCGGCGCCGGTCGTGGGCGACGGCACCACGGCCCGCTCGCGAGCCCGCCGCCGATGGCGCGCGGTCCGCTGGCCCTCGCGGTGCTGCTCCTCGTCGCGATCGTCGCGGGCCTCGCCGCCCTGTCCCGGCCCGCCCTCTCCAGCACCCGCTCGCCCCCGACAACGCGGGGAGCAGCGGAGCCGGGCGCTCGCCCAGGTGCTGAGCGACCAGGGTGTCGACGTCGACCACGTGACCACCACCGCGGATGCGGTGGCTCGCGCCGGGGCCGGCGCGACGCTGCTGGTGACCTCGGACGTCGACCTCCTGCCCGAGCAGATCGACGCGATCCTGGCGACCGAGGCGGACCTGGTGCTCGTCGAGCCCGGGTACGACCTCCTCGAGGGCGCGACCGAGGGCACCGCCACGCCCGCGGACGACTGGTCGTCGGCCGACGCCGCACGCGCCCCCGACTGCGCCGACCCCGATGCCGTCGCGGCCGGGAGCATCCGCAGCTCCGGGTACGGGTTCACTGCCACCGGGCCGGGCTCCACCGTGTGCTTCCGGGTGACGACAGCCCTCCGGACACCGGCGCCTACCTCGTCCACGAGGGCGAGCGCCGCGTCGTCGCCCTCGACGATGCGGCGCTGCTCACCAACGCTCGCATCGCCGAGGACGGGAACGCCGCGCTCGTACTGCGCACGCTCGGGCGCCACGAGGACCTCGTCTGGTTCGTGCCCAGCTTCCTGGACACCTCGGTCGCCGACGAGCCGGGCGCGGGGACCGGAGCCCTGCCCCGTGGGTCACTGTCCTCCTCGTCCAGCTCCTGGTCGTCGCGCTCGTCGCGGCACTGTGGCGCGGGCGCCGGTTCGGTCCGCTCGTCACCGAGGACCTGCCCGTCGTGGTCCGCGCCTCGGAGACCACGCGCGGACGTGGACGGCTCTACCGGCGAGCCCGGTCCTCGGGACACGCCGCGGCGCCTCCGGGCGCACAGCGCCGACCGGATCGCCACCCGCCTCGGGCTCCCCGCTCCGCGGCGGCCCCTGCACTGATCGACGCGATCGTCCGTGCCACGCACCGGCCGTCCGAGCAGGTCGCACACCTTCTGTACGGCCCACCACCCGCCGACGACGCAGCGCTGCTCGAGCTCGCGCGTCACCTTGACCAGTTGGAGAGCGAGGTCTTCCACCCGTGACGCACCACCCCGAGGGGACGAACCCCTATCAGCAGCCCGCGGACCGTTACGCACCGCCGCAGGACCAGCAGGCCCAGCGGCCCGCCTACGGAACGACCGCACCGGTCCCCGGTGCCTCCGCA
Organism: Oerskovia sp. M15; assembly: GCA_038070415.1. GTDB lineage: Bacteria > Actinomycetota > Actinomycetes > Actinomycetales > Cellulomonadaceae > Oerskovia. The sequence goes on along the minus strand of JAMYWF010000001.1, from coordinate 2,856,893 downwards.
GCCCCGGCCCCGGGACGCCCGGCGCGACCGCCGCGCAACCGGTCGCCGACGTTCCCGCCCCGTGGCGCCGTCGGGCCCTCGCACGAGCTGCGCGGCGCCCTCGCGGCCGTCCGCACCGAGGTGGGCAAGGCCGTCGTGGGCCAGGACGCCGCGGTGACGAGCCTGCTCATCGCGATGCTCTGCAAGGGCCACGTCCTCCTGGAGGGCATCCCCGGCGTCGCCAAGACGCTGCTCGTGCGCACGCTCGCGGCCTCGCTCGACCTCGACACCAAGCGCGTCCAGTTCACCCCGGACCTCATGCCCGGCGACGTGACGGGCTCGCTCGTGTACGACGCGCGCACCGCCGAGTTCTCGTTCCGCGAGGGCCCGGTCTTCACGAACCTGCTGCTGGCCGACGAGATCAACCGCACGCCGCCCAAGACCCAGGCGTCGCTGCTCGAGGCCATGGAGGAGCGTCAGGTGTCGGTCGACGGGACGCCGCGCCCGCTCCCGGACCCGTTCATCGTCATCGCCACCCAGAACCCCGTCGAGTACGAGGGCACGTACCCTCCCCGAGGCGCAGCTGGACCGCTTCCTGCTCAAGCTGGTCCTGCCGCTGCCCGAGCGCGACCAGGAGATCGAGGTGCTCGCCCGGCACGCCGCGGGCTTCAACCCGCGCGACCTCGCGGCCGCTGGGTGCGTCCGGTCGCGGGCCGCGAGGTCCTCGACCGCGCACGTGCCGAGGTCGCCCAGGTCCAGGTCTCGCGCGAGGTCCTCGGCTACGCCGTGGACCTGTGCCGCGCGACGCGCCACTCGCCGTCCCTGTCCCTCGGCGTGTCGCCACGTGGCGCCACGGCGCTCCTGGCGACGTCGCGCGCCTGGGCCTGGTTGTCGGGGCGCGGATACGTCACGCCCGACGACGTCAAGGCCCTCGCCCACCCCACGCTGCGCCACCGCGTCCAGCTGCGTCCCGAGGCGGAGCTCGAGGGCGTGACCGCGGAGAGCGTGCTCGACACGGTGCTGGCGTCCGTGCCGGTCCCGCGCTGAGCGCCGGCAGCCTGAAGGGATGACATGGCTCTGACGTGGCGTGCCGTCGCGCTGGCCGCGCTCGGCGTGGTGGCGGTCCTCGTGGTGCCGTCGTACGGCACGGTGCTGATCTGGGCGCTGGTCGTGGCCCTGCTGTGCGCGCTCGACGTCGCCCTCGCGGCCTCCCGCGCCGGATGGCCGTCGAACGGCGAGTGGCGAGCTCGGTCCGCCTGACCGGACGCACCTCGTCGCAGCTCGTCGTGACGAACCTGTCCGGGCGGCGGCTACGGGTCGCGTGCGCGACGCGTGGGCCCCGTCGGCGGGCACGCAGGTCAACCGCCACGCGGTCGACCTGACGCCCGGCGAGTCCGCCCGCCTGACGACGGTACTCGTGCCGACCCGGCGCGGGGACCGCGTCGCGGACAAGGTCACGGTCCGGTCGGCGGGCCCGCTCGGCCTCGCCGCCCGCCAGGTCTCGCTCGTGGTACCGGGGCGCCTGCGTGTGCTTCCCGAGTTCGCCTCGCGTCGCCACCTGCCGAGCCGGCTCGCACGGTTGCGCGAGATGGACGGCCGCGCCGCCGTCCAGGTCCGCGGCGAGGGGACCGAGTTCGACTCGCTGCGTGAGTACGTGATCGGCGACGACGTGCGCTCGATCGACTGGCGGGCCTCGGCCCGCCGCGCCGACATGGTCGTGCGGACGTGGCGCCCGAGCGGGACCGGCGCGTCCTGATCGTCCTCGACACCTCGCGCACGTCCGCTGCCCGCATCGGCGACGAGCCGCGCCTCGACGCGAGCATCGAGGCTGCGCTGCTGCTCCGGCGCTGGCCGCCGCGCCGGGGACCGGGTCGAGCTCTTCGCCTACGACCGCGGGTGCGTGCCCGCGTCGCGGCTCCGCCGGACCTCGGCTCCTGCCCGCTCTCGCCGACGCCCTCGCTCCGATCGAGCCCGCACTGCTCGAGACCGACTGGCCGGGGCTCGTCGGTGCGGTCCACCAGCGGCTCTCGCAGCGGGCGCTCGTCGTGCTCCTGACGACCCTCGACCCGGCCGCCGTCGAGACGGGGCTGCTACCCGTCGTCGGGCAGCTGACCGCGAAGCACCAGGTCGTGGTCGCCTCGGTGTCCGACCCGGAGGTCGCGGCACTGCGCGCGGCGCGCGGGTCGAGCGCCGAGGTGTACGACGCCGCGGCCGCCGCGCGTGTCGAGCTCGAGCGCACCGCGGTGCGCACCGTGCTCCAGCGCAAGGGGCCGAGGTGGTCGAGGACTTCCGGACGAGCTGGCGCCCCGGCTCGCCGACACGTACCTCGCGCTCAAGGCGGCGGGTCGGCTGTGAGGCAGCTGCTGTCAGAACGAGCGTGACCTAGAGCGCACGCTGGTCCTGACACATGTTCCGGGCCCCATCCCACCTTCACCGTTCCGTCCGGGTCGGCCCACCGCCACCACCTAGGCTGGTACCCATTCCCCACTACCCCGAGGAGCAGCACCGTGACCCGACCGGCCACCCCGCGCGACCGCGAAGCACGCAACCGACGCGTCGCGATCATCGTCATCTTCGCGCTCGCGGCGACCTTCGTCATCCCGGCGCTCGGCTTCCTGATCTTCTGACGTGCGCACTGTCAGAACCTCCGCCAGGTATACCCTCACCAGGTTCTGACACGCGCCCCGGGTGCGGCGCCTGTCGGTACGTCACGGCAGGATGTCCCCATGACCGCCGCAGCCGGCCGCCACGGGCCGACGCTCAGCCTCGACGACCTCAACCGCGCGCTGCTCGCCCGGCAGCACCTCCTGGCACGGGTCCCCGCACCTGCGGCCGCTGCGCAGGCACACCCGCCCAGCACCCTCCCGTCGCCGAGGTCTCCCACCTCGTCGGGCTCCAGTCGCAGGTCCCCACCACCCCGTACCCCGGGCTGTGGTCCCGCCTCGACGGGTTCCGCACCGACGACCTCGCGGACCGGTTCCTCGACCGGTCGGTCACCCGCATCGCCGCCATGCGGGCACGGTCCATCTCGTCACGGCCGAGGACGCCCTGGAGCTCCCGGGTGTGCTGCGCCCGCTGCTCGAGTCAGGCGTCCGCGTCGGCAGCGTGCACGCCAGAGCACTGGTCGGCACGCACCTCGAGGACGTCGCGGCGGCCGCGCAGGACCTCCTCGTGGAGGCGCCGCTCACATCGACCGACCTCGGACAGCGGCTCGGGGAGCTGTGGCCCGACGTCCATCCCCAGCACCTGGCCTACACGGCCCGCTGCTTCCTTCCCTCGTCCAGGTCACGCCGCGAGGGTGTGGGGCGTGAACGGCCCGGGCACCACGACCACCTGGACCACGGCGGACGCCTGGTTCGGGCGCCCGAGCCGCCCGCTCCGAGACCCCGACGAGCGCTTCGAGGCGCTCGTACGCCTCGTCCGCCGGTATCTCGCGGCATTCGGTCCTGCCACGGTCATGGACGCCCAGAGGTGGTCCGGTCTGACGGGCCTGCGCGACGTCGTCGGGCACCTGCGGCCCGAGCTCGCAGCATTCACCGGACCCGACGGCAAGGAGTACCTCGACCTGCCGGACGCACCGCGCCCGGCGCGGACACCCCGCGCCCCTCGCGCTCGTCGCGGAGTTCGACAACCTCGTGCTGGGTCACGCCGACCGCACGCGCGTCGTGGACGACGCGCGCCGCCGGGCGATCACGACCGTCAACGGTCAGGTGCCGGACGATCCTCGTGGACGGCTACGTGGCCGCCACGTGGAAGGTGCGACGAGCAGGCAGGTCGCCGGGCGCCGTCGCGCACCTCGACGTCGTGGCGCTCGGGCACGCCTTCACGCCCGGCCAGCGGGCCGCGCTCGAGGAGCGCGGCACCGAGCTGCTGCGCTTCGTGGCCCCGAGGCGACGGGGTACGGGGTCGCGGTCAGCCCAGCGCAGTGACGGGTCAGGCCGCGACCGGCGCGACGTCGCCCGCGTGGTCGGCCAGGAGGTCTCCCGTCTCCCCGCCTCGACGGCCCGTCGGCCGAGCGCGATCGTGTAGACCCAGAACGCCGCGAGCGCGATCGCGCCGATCACGATCTTGAGCCACCACGCCATGCCCGACCCGGTCACGAAGCCCTCGATGAGCCCGGAGACCCCGAGGACCACGACCAGTCCGATCGTGATCGTGAAGAGCGCACGCCCTCCTCGGCGACGGCGCGCCCACGGGTCCGCGGGCCCGGGTCGATCAGGGCCCAGAAGAGCCGCAGGCCCGCGGCCCCGCCACGAAGATCGCGGTCAGCTCGAGCAGACCGTGGGGGCGATGAGGGTGAGGAAGGTGTCGAGCTCGCCGTAGTACGCCATCATGCCGCCGGTCGACCCGACCCCACCGCGTTGGTGAACAGCAGGTACGCCGGGAAGACGCCCGAGATCCCGAACGCGATGCACTGCGCCGCGAGCAACGCGTTGTTCGTCCAGACCATCGACGCGAAGCCCGCCCCGGGCTCGTAGTAGCTCGCGAAGGCCTCGTCGACGTACTGCTCGCGCTGCGAGGCGTCCCCATGGCCGCGAGCGCGTCCGGGTTCGTCGCGACCCACCAGCCCGAGACCACCGCGACGAGGAGGAACAGGACCATGACCGTGACGGTCCACCAGCGGATCCGGTACAGCGCGGCCGGGACCGAGACCACCGCGAAGCGCATCACGTCGCGCCAGGCGGGCTCGTGCGCGCCCGCGATGCGGGTTCGTGCCCGCCCGAGGAGGTCCGAGAGCCGGGTGATGAGCACGGGGTCCGGAGCCGCCGAGCGGATCGTCGACAGGTGCGTCGCGACGGACTGGTAGAGGCGGACGAGCTCGTCGGCCTCCGCGCCGTCGACCGAGCGCTTCTTGGTCAGCTCCTCGAGTCGCGACCACTCGGCGCTGTGCACGGCGTTGAAGGCATCCAGGTCCACGCGGCTACCCTGCCACACCTTGCCCTACAGTGGGCCGGACCACGTCACGACCACCCGACGCGTCGGACGACCACACGAGGAGCACGAGTGCGAGACGGCATCCTGACCGGCGAAGGAGTGGTCCTGGACGCGCGACCGGCGTCCTTCGTGACCCGTGCTCTCGGGGCCGTGATCGACCTGACGGCGATCGCGACGGTGCTGCTGATCCTCCTGTTCGCGGCCGCGGGGTCCGCGCTCGCCTCCGTGAGCCCGGAGTTCGCCCCAGCGCTGTGGGTCATCATCCTGATGCTCGTCATGGTCGGTATCCCCACGACGGTCGAGACGCTCACACGAGGCCGGTCGCTCGGCAAGCTGGCCATGGGCATCCGGGTGGTGCGCGACGACGGCGGCCCGGTCCGCTTCCGGCACGCCTTCATCCGTGCCCTGGTGGGCGTGGGCGAGCTGTGGCTCACGTTCGGCTCGGTGGCCCTCATCGCGTCGCTGTCGAACGACAAGGGCAAGCGGGTCGGCGACATGCTCGCCGGGACGTACGCGATCCGTGTGCGCGGCGGGCGACCGACCTACGCCACGATCGTGATGCCGCCCTACCTCGCCGGCTGGGCGGCCCACACGGACATGCGCAGGCTTCCCGACGGGCTGGCCCTCGCCGTGCGCCAGTTCCTGGGCCGCGCCACCACGCTCAACTCGGCCTCCCGCGTGCGGATCGGTCAGGACCTCGCGGGCAAGATCGAACGGTACGTGGCCCTGGCCCGCCGCCCGGCACTCCGCCCGAGGACTTCCTGTGCGCGGTGCTGGCCGAGCGGCGCGGCCGGGACTGGGTCACGGCCCAGCGGGGACGGGAGCTGGCCCGCGAGCAGGGCGAGATGCTGCACCGGCTGCCGTACTCGGTGCCCGACCCCGGAGCTGACCCTCCCTCCCGGACCGCCCGGGAGGCGGCGGGCCGCCGGACCGGCGCCTCGAAGCGCCCGAAGACCCGCGCGAGCGCCCGAGCACGAGGGCCGCCGCGCCGAACCACAGGGGACGGCTGGCCCACCAGTCGGCGCTCCAGGACTCGGGCAGCGGCGAGCCGAGCCCCAGCAGCACCACGCCGATCACCACGAACATCGCCGTCAGGTGCCACAGGTACAGGGTCATGGACCGCGCGGCGACCCAGGTCACCAGGGCCGCGCCGCTCCGCTGGCCCAGCGCACGACGACGTCGCGCACGGCGAGCGCCACGCTCACCTGGAGCACGGCGTGGGCCACGACGAGGGCCGTGGGCGGCCCGAGGTTGGAGATCGCGTCCCCGGGCATCCCGATGAGGCTCAGCGGGTACGGACCGACCGCGACGAGTCCGGCCATGGCCGCGAGCGCCGCGACGGCGACGAGCGCGAGGGTCCGGCGCGCGGGCAGGCCTCGCGGCGCACCAGGTCGACGTACACGATCCCCAGGACGTAGGGGACGGCCCATCCGAGCAGGACGTTGGCGACCGCCACCTGGTCCGCGCCCGCGACGAAGCGCAGCCCGTCCACGAGCAGCGGGGCCGCGACGACCACGGCAACCGCGCGCCATCCCCACGCCCGGTAGGCACGCAGCAGGGCGGCGTGACCGCGAGGAGCAGCAGGTAGACCCCGAGGAACCACAGGAGCTGGGGCGCGATGCGCGCCACCTGCCACACGACCGCCTCGGGGACCCCGCGCCGATCAGCACGACGACCGCAGCGGCCCAGGCAGCGACGAACGCCGCGACCGGCTTCCAGATCCGCGGCATCCTGCGCCGCACCACGTCCCACCCGGCCGCGACGGCGTTCTGGCGGGGCGAGCCCGGGGTGAGCGGCGCCGTCGGGCGTAGTGCCTGTGCCGGGTCGCCACAGCTGGTAGGCCGCCGACGCCCCGGCCGCGAAGAACAGCAGCGGCAGCACCTGCAGGACCCACGTGAGCGTCCATGCGCCGCCGTGGCCCAGGGCGTTCCCGATCCCGAGCCGTTCGCCGTCCCAGGTCGCCTCCGGCATGAGCCAGTGGACGCTCAGGACGGCCAGGGTCGCGAGGGCCCGGACGGCGTCGACGAACACGTCGCGACGGGCGGGGCCTCGGCGGCGCGGAGGCCCGACGGCGGAGCGCCGGGTCGTGCGGCCGTCCGACCGTGCCGGAGACCTGGGTCCGGCGGACGGACGGGCTGGTCGGCGGGAAGGGCCGGACGGGAATCTGGGTGACGTCGACGACGGCCACGGGATGCTCCTCGGGACGGGGGATGCGGTTCCCCACCAGTCTCGAAAATCCCGGTACGTCCCGGAATGGGAGTGGCCCCGACGTCCCGAGGGTGATCCTGTCGCGGTGACGGGGTTGCCCCCGGACCAGTCGTCAGAACCAGCGTGATCTCGAGATCACGCTCGCTCTGACACCACCCCGGCGACGCTCAGTCCCGCAGGTACCGCAGGACCGCGAGGACCCGGCGGTGGTCCCCGCGTCCTGGGGCAGGCCCAGCTTGCCGAAGATCGCCGTCACGTTCTTCTCCACGGCCCCGTACGACAGGAACAGGCCCTCCGCGATCGCGGTGTTCGAGCGGCCCTGCGCCATGAGCTCGAGCACCTCGCGCTCGCGCGGCGTGAGACGGGCCAGCCCGTCGTCGGAGCGGGGGCTCCCATGAGCTGGCTGACGACCTCCGGGTCGAGCACGGTCTGCCCGGCCGCGATCCGGGTCAGCGCGTCGAGGAACTCGCTCACGTCCGCGACGCGGTCCTGAGGAGGTATCCGACCCCTCGGCGCCGCCCGTGAGCAGCTCGCTCACGAAGCGGGTCTCCACGTACTGAGAGAACAGCAGCACGCCGAGCCCTGGCGACGACTCTCGCAGGGCCAGCGCGGCCCGCAGCCCCTCGTCCGTGAAGGTCGGGGCATCCGGATGTCGATGATGACGACGTCGGGCAGCTCGTGCCGCGCCGCGAGCCGCCGACCTCCGCAACGAGAGCCGAGCCGTCGCCGACCGCAGCGACCACCTCGTGGCCGCGTCGGGTGAGCAGGGCGACGAGTCCGTCGCGCAGGATGACGGAGTCCTCGGCGATCACGAGCCGCACGGTGTACCTCTTCTGTGTTGCGGGCGGACCGGCGCGGCCCCGGAGAGGGGCCGCGCCGGTCGGTGGTGGACGTGCAGGGCCGGGAGTCGGCTACACCCTGCTCGGCAGGGTCACGGTGACCACCGTAGGCCCACCGACCGGGCTCTCGACGTCCAAGGTGCCGTCGACCGAGCGGACGCGCTCCCCGAGCCCGGCGAGCCCCGAGCGGTGGCCCTTGGCATCGGGCGTGGAGATCCGGGCCCTCCCTGGCCGTCGTCGCGCACCCGGAGGCGGAGCGTCGAACCCTGCTCCTCGACCAGCACATAGACCCCGGACGCCCGGGCGTGCTTCGCCGCGTTGGTCACGAGCTCGGCGACGCAGAAGTACGCGATGGTCTCCACGGCCGGTGACGGTGCGACGTTCGGGTCCACGTCCACCGTGACGGGCAGCGGCGAGCGGGCGGCGAGGGTCTCGAGAGCGACCGCGAGGCCGTTGTCGAGGGCGGCGGGTGGATGCCGCGCGCGAGCTCTCGCAGCTCGATGAGTGCCTCCTTGGTCGAGGCGTGCGCGTTGTCGACCAGCTCGAGCGCCTCGGTCGCGTCCCTCCGGAGGCGAGCTGCTCCTTGGCCTCACCGAGCTGCATCGCGACGGCGACGAGCCGGGCCTGCGTCCCGTCGTGCAGGTCGCGCTCGATGCGGCGCAGCTTGGCGTCCGCGTCCTCGACGGTCTTGCCGCGGGACTGCTCGAGGTCGCGGACCCGAAGGCTGGCGCGGGTGGGACCGAGGAGGTTGATCGTCAGGAGGCGGAAGAGCTGGGCGAAGCCACGCACGATCTGAGGCCACAGCCACCACAGCGCCACCCCGATCGCCACGAGCAACGACTGCCGCAGCGGGTGTCGACGAACCAGTCGGGTCCGAGCTGGGCACCGCGGTGCATCGTGCCGTCGGGTGCCTGCTGGAGGGGAGCCACTGCGACCAGTACCAGTGGGTGACGGCCCCGATCGACGTGAAGAAGAAGGTCACGGTGACGACGAAGGCCGTGATCGCCAGCGCAAAGCTCACGAGCATGAACGTCAGGGCCCGCCACCCGGGCCGTCCGAGAGGCTCGACCACAGCGAGCGCCAGAACCCCGGCGCCGCTCGTAGGGGCCGGGGCCAGGACGTCCACGGAGAGCATGGAGCGCGCCATCGACCGGTACATGCCACCCCAGCCGCGAGCCGCGAGGATCAGGACGCCCGAGACCACGAGCCCGATCACCGTGACGAGGATCCCCGCCGTGAAGCTCACGGTGAAGATCGCGTACGCGAAGGCGATCGGGGCGATGAACAGCGAGAGCCAGATGTAGCCGAACTCCTGCCAGGTGCGGCGCGCGAAGGGTGCGCGCAGGAACCCCACGTCCTCGCGGTGGTCCACGAAGCGCGGGTCGAGCGGTATGGGGACGCGACCGGGCGCGGCGGCCTGCCGCTCGTAGGCGCGCTCGGCAGTGTCGCTGCGGTGAGCCCGGGGTGGGATCGTCGGGGGCGCCGGTTTGCGTGGCGCCGTCGAGCGGCGGTGGAGGGACGTCACAGCAGACATGGTGGCAGGACTCCTGGGTCTGGGGCTATCGATTGTTCTGGTTCCCAGTCTCCCCACCGTGGGCCAGCATGCCCATGGTGCGCTCCGCCGTCGTGCGCGGGGCTGTCCCCGTACCCACGGCCGAGCCGAACTCGCGGCGCGTGGGTGCTCTCACGGCCCGACGGCGGCGCTCGCCTTCTCCGGTGGGTCCACCCGGGTCGCGGCGCGGGCGGGCGCGGAGACCACCTGGATCGCGATCACGAGGACGGCCGCGACCAGGGCGATCGTGAGGATCGTGCCCCGCTCGGGTAGCGCGAGAAGACGAGGACGGTCAGCGCGCCGGCGAGGACCAGTGCGATCAGGGCCCAGCGCAGCTTCGCGACCAGATCTCGAACGGGTGCGGCGCGCGCCCGCTGTCTCCCGCATGTCCGCGACTGACGGCACGCACGAGCCGGTTGAACCCGCCGCGCACCGCGACCGCCGACCTGCTGGGGCCCGTGAGGTACGCCGCGAGCACGACCACCAGGCCGAACGCGAACACCGCGCGCAACGACACGCGCAGCGGACCAGGACCGCGTCGATCAAGGCCGTCGCGGCCGACGGCGTCAGGACATCGGGCGGCACTGCGCTCAGGTACAGGGAGCGGCCGACCGTGATCCCGATCGCGAGGAGCGCCATCGCGACGATGTACGCGACGCCCACCAGCACCACCGTGCGACGGCGGCGACCGCGCGGGCGGCCCACACCGCCCCGGCAGCGACGAGCAGCGAGAGCCACGGCAGGACGTTGGCGGCCGTGTTCAGGAAAGCCACCGCGCGCTGAGCCTTCACCACGTCCTGCGACGTGAACAGCACGAACTGCGGGTCGATCTTCGGCAGGTTCTCGACGAACGTGAAGCCGCGTGCCGACAGCCGCTTCGTGACCTCGTCGATCATGGGACCGAGCGAGAGCGTGACCTGGCCGTTCGCGTTCGCCGTGATCGAGGTGTCCCCTCGCCCGTCAGGACCGAGACGAGGTTCCTGTGCGCCTGACGGTTCGCGACGATCCACAGCTCCTCGAACGTCGAGGACGCGACCATACGGTCCACGGTCGAGCGCACGAACGACTCACCCTGGCTCGCGAGGAGCGGTGCCAGGCCCACGACCTGCGGCGGGAGCCGCCCGCGTTCTCCGTGAGCGCCGTGAGCGCCTCGGTCGTGACCTTCTCGAGGTCGATCCGCTCGAGGATCGCGTCGCCCACCTTGGTGCTGATCTCGGCCTGGATCGCGGGTCCGAGCCCAGCGGGGTCACGGTCGCGACGTACTTGTCGGTGTCGAGGATCTCGGCGCGCACGTACCGCGCGAGGACCGAGCCGAGCATGAGCACCCGGCCAGGACCAGGAGGACCGTGACGGCCGTCCATCGCAGCCAGCCGCCGCGGTGCCTGGTCGCTGCCGTGCCGGGCGCGGGGTGAGGCAGCGCGCTCGGCCCGCAGGCGCTGTACCTCGGCGCGCAGGGCCTCTAGCTCGGCTCGTTCTGAGTCGCTGATCATGGGTTCGCTCGGGACGGTCGCCATCGTCTTCTCCTGTCAGCGCGCTGCTGTGCCCATCCTCGCGCAGGTCGGGCAGGTGCGCCCAGGATGGCCGTGCTGGTACGCCGAGGGTGACGGGCACCCACGCCGAGGGTGACCACCCGGGACGCCGAGGGTGACGGGCTCGCGCGCCGAGGGTGACCACCCGGGACGCCGAGGGTGACGGGCTCGCGCGCCGAGGGTGACCACCCGGGACGCCGAGGGTGACGGGCTCGCGCGCCGAGGGTGACCGACGCGGTCGCTCACGGTGACCGACGCGAAAGGCCGGGCTCCTCCTGGAACCCGGCCCTCCGCCGTCGGGCCCCTGCTGAGGGGCTCGAGCGACCGCTCAGTAGCGGTAGTGCTCCGCCTTGTACGGCCCCTCGACGGGGATGCCGAGGTAGTCCGCCTGGGTCTTCGAGAGCTCGGTCAGGCGCACGCCCAGCGCGTCGAGGTGCAGGCGCGCGACCTTCTCGTCGAGGACCTTGGGCAGGCGGTAGACCTGGCGCTCGTAGGTCCGCTCTTCACCAGCAGCAGCAGCAGCGGCATCAGTGAAGAGCTCGATCTGGCCGATCACCTGGTTCGAGAACGAGTTGCTCATGACGAACGACGGGTGGCCCGTGGCGTTGCCGAGGTTGAGCAGGCGCCCCTCGGACAGGACGATGATCGAGCGCTGCACCTCGCCGTCGGCGGCGGGGAACGTCCACTCGTGGACCTGCGCCTTGATCTCGGTGCGCGTGACACCCGGGACCTCGGCGAGGCCGGCGATGTCGATCTCGTTGTCGAAGTGCCCGATGTTCCCGACGATCGCCTTGTTCTTCATCGCGGTCATGTGCTCGGCCGTGATGACGTCCCGGTTGCCGGTCGTGGTGATGAAGAAGTCGGCCTCGCCCAGGACGTCCTCGAGGCGCGCGACCTGGTAGCCGTCCATCGCGGCCTGCAGCGCGCAGATCGGGTCGACCTCGGAGACGATCACACGCGCTCCCTGCCCGCGGAACGCCTCCGCGGCCCCTTGCCCACGTCGCCGTAGCCCGCGACGAACGCGATCTTGCCGCCCATGAGGACGTCGGTCGCGCGGTTGATGCCGTCGGGAAGCGAGTGGCGGATGCCGTACTTGTTGTCGAACTTCGACTTGGTGACCGAGTCGTTGACGTTGATCGCGGGAAGAGCAGCTCGCCCGACTCGGCGAGCTGGTACAGGCGGTGCACGCCCGTGGTCGTCTCCTCGGTCACGCCGAGGAGCTGCTCCGCGATTCCGGTCCAGCGCAGCGGGTCCGCTGCGAGCGCACGGCGCAGGACCGAGCGCACGACGTTCATCTCGTGCGTGTGGTCCGGCTCGCCCGGCAGGGTGTCCGGGGACCGTGCCGAGGCGCTCGTACTGCAGGCCCAGGTGGACGAGCATCGTGGCGTCGCCGCCGTCGTCGAGGATGAGGTTCGCGCCCTCACCGTTGCTGCCGGGCCACGCCAGGATCTGCTCGGTGCAGTCCCAGTACTCCTCGAGGCTCTCGCCCTTCCAGGCGAAGACCGGGACACCCTGCGGGTCCTCGGGCGTGCCGTCGGGGCCGACGACGATCGCCGCGGCCGCCTCGTCCTGCGTCGAGAAGATGTTGCAGCTGGCCCAGCGCACCTGCGCACCGAGCGCGACGAGGGTCTCGATGAGCACGGCCGTCTGGACGGTCATGTGGAGCGAGCCGGCGATACGGGCGCCGCCAGCGGCTGCGACTCCCGAACTCGGCGCGCAGCGCCATGAGCCCGGCATCTCGTGCTCGGCGAGGCGGATCTGGTGACGACCCGCCTCCGCGAGCGACAGGTCGCGGACCTTGTAACGGCCGGGGACCTCGTCGAACGAAGCCTGAGCGGTGGGCGTGGCAGAAGACATGGTGCTCCGAACGACGGTCTGATGGTGTCGTCCCAGAGTACCGGGGACTCGTCGGACGCCGAGGGTGACCACGTGAGCCTCCGAGGGTGACCCCTCGACCCTCCGAGGGTGACCTGCCAGCGCCTCAGGGCGACGCTCCGTCCACAGGCCCCGCGCACGCAGGCGGATCCACAGCGGTACCGTTCCACGCACACGCTGCCGCCCGGAACCGTCACCCTCGCACTCATGCGGAACATCGACGACCACGGACAGGCCCTTGTGCGCACCGGCAACCTCCGGGCATCATCCCGGCTCGGCTCGGCGGTCCCTCGTCCAGCGCGTCGCACCGAACGTGGCCGCGCCCGCGAGCCACCACCTCACGTACGGCGACCGGGTGGTGGCAGCGCGGCTCGCGCTCCCGAGGACGCCGTCCTGTGCGGGACGACGGCCGCCTGGGTGCACGGCGTGGACCAGGCCACGGCAGGACACCCGATCGAGGTCGGAGCCCGGCACGGCCGGCGGGTCCGCTCGGTCGATGGCCGCATCTCACGCGGCCGTACCTTCCGCCCTGTCGACGTCCAGGACTCCGACTGGGGACTCATCACGACTCCAGCCCGGACCGCCTACGACCTGGCACGCGATCCCGTTCTCCTGCGCTCCGTCCCACGCCTGGATGCTCTCGTCCGTAGCACGGGGCTGGTCACCGCAGAGGTCTGGCCCGTCGTCGAGCACAACCCCGGCGCTCGCTGGATCACCGCTGTCCCTCGAACTCTCGATCTCGTGGACCCGGGCGCGGAGTCGGTGCGCGAGTCCAGCCTGCGCGTGCTCCTCGCTCTCGAGGGCTTTCCTCGCCTCGTCGCGCAGCACGACCTCCACGACGTCGCAGGCGCCTTCGTAGCCCGCCTCGATCTGGCGCACCCCGAGCTTCGCGTCGGTGTCGAGTACGACGGCGCCTATCACCTCGATCCCGTCCAGGCGGCAACCGATCGGGTTCGTCGAGCACGGGTCCGCGCGAACGGATGGGGCCTCCTGGTCGTCGACAACGCCCTGTTCGGACAGCGCGAGACCCTCTTCGCCGCGGTAGCGGATCTGTTCGACCGGGCGCGGCGACCCGGCTGGTGAGACGGGCGTCGTCCGGCGGTGGCGCTCACGGGCGTCACCCTCGGCACGAGCACGCGGCGAGACCGTCGCCCTGGGAAACAGATCGCGCGCACGCGCGATAACAAATCCGCTTGACCATTTCAAGATCACGAAACGATAACAATCCCATAAATGGTCAATGCCGCGCGCTTGCAACGATTGAAGGGTCAAGCATCTTTCTGGAAACCGCCATGCACACCGTCCACTCGGTAGCAATTCCCCTCGGATCAGGCAGGGTGCTAGAGACAGATCGACCTGCCCGGGTCCGGCACCACGCCGACCAGCGGCGGGTCAAAGCCCGCAGCGGCTCGCGGCGGCTACCCTCCTGGGCGGCCCCGGCAGCGGGCCTCGATCCCGGCAGTCCGTGACGCGCCCCAGCGCTGAGCGCTCCGGGAGGTCGCAGCCAGGTTCCCCTGGCGCCCTCCCTGGAGGGTTCCGGACCGCCACGACACCTGGAAGGTGGCGAGCCTCGCCAGCATGACAGCCAGCAGCACGACGAACAGCACGACTCCTGCAGCACGCACGCCCCAGCACTCCGCGAGCACCGGACCGGGCACGTCCCCGGTCCTCCTCCCCATCGAGACCGAGCCTTTCCCCGGCTCCCACGGCGCCGCTGCGGTCCCCGACGTCCGCCCGGTCGCCGTCAGCGTCCAGGGCGTCTACAAGGTCTTCGGCCGCCGCCCTCAGGAGGCGGTCCGTCGCCTCAAGGACGGTGCGAGCCGCGCCGACGTCAAGTCCCTGGGCACGGCCGCGGTCATCGACGCGAGCTTCGACGTCCGGAAGGGCGAGATCTTCGTGGTCATGGGCCTGTCGGGCTCCGGCAAGTCCACGCTCATCCGCATGCTCAACGGCCTGTGGAAGCCCACGGCCGCCACGTCCTGGTGGGCGACGCCGACCTCGGGGACGTCAGCGCCAGCAGCTGCGCGCCCTGCGCCGCAGCCGCGTGAGCATGGTGTTCCAGCACTTCGCCCTGCTCCCCACCGCACCGTCCTCGACAACGCCGCCTACCCCTCGAGATCCAGGGCATGAGCAAGGCCGAGCGACGCGAGAAGGCGCAGAAGGCCCTCGACCTCGTGGGCCTCGGTGGCTGGCAGGACTCCCTGCCGTCGCAGCTCTCGGGCGGGATGCGCCAGCGCGTGGGCCTGGCCCGCGCCCTGGCCGCCGACACCGACGTGCTGCTCATGGACGAGGCGTTCTCCGCGCTCGACCCGCTCATCCGCCGCGAGATGCAGGAGCAGCTCCTCGATCTCCAGCAGAGCCTGGGCAAGACCATCATCTTCATCACGCACGACCTCAACGAGGCCATGCACCTGGGCGACCGCATCGCTGTCATGCGCGACGGCCGAACGGTCCAGATCGGCACGGCCGAGGAGATCCTCTCCGACCCCGCGAACGACTACGTCGCGCAGTTCGTCGCCGACGTCGACCGCACCCGCGTCCTGACGGCCGCCTCGGTCATGGTCCGCCCCACCGCGGTCGTCCCCTGGGGCGGCCCCGCGTCGCGAGCCGCACCATGCGCGACGCGCAGGTGTCGGCGGCCTACGTCGTCGACCGCCAGCGCGTCCTGCGCGGCGTCGTCCGCGACGACGACGCGGTCGCTCTCTCACGTCGGGCGGCGACCACACCGCGAGCATCGCCGGCATCCTGCACGACGGCGTCGCTCCCGTCAGCGTCGACACGCCCTCGCGGAGCTCTTCGCCCCGGCCGCCGAGTCCGTCCTGCCCATCGCAGTGACCGACGACAAGAACCGTCTGGTCGGCGTGATCCCGCGCGTGACCCTGCTCGAAGCCATGGTTCCGCACGCACCCGAGGTGACCGACGCCGTCGAACCGGACTCCGACGAGGACCAGCCCGCCCGAGGAACCGCACCCACCCTGGAAGGAGCGGACGCATGAGCACCACCGACACCTTCATCCCCGCCTGCCGCTCGGCGACTGGGTCGCGGTCTTCGTCGACTGGCTCACTGCCACGTTCAAGCCGTTCTTCGCGGTCGTCAAGGACGTCCTCCTGGCCTGCTACGACGCCATCGCGACGGTCCTCCAGGGACCGCCCTTCCTCGTCGTCGCCCTCGTGCTCGCGGCCCTGGCCTTCTTCGCCAAGGGCTGGCAGCTCGGCGTCACGACCCTCGTCGGGTTCGCCGTCATCGCGAGCGTCGACCAGTGGGACAACGCCATGGACACCCTGGCACTCGTGCTCGTCGCGAGCGCGATCGCGCTGCTCATCGGTATCCCCTGGGCATCTGGGCCGCCCGCAACGACACCGTCTCCCGGGTCCTGCGCCCCGTGCTCGACTTCATGCAGACCATGCCGGCGTTCGTGTACCTCATCCCGACGGTCATCATCTTCCTCACGGGCGCCGTCCGGGCATCGTCGCGACGGTCGTGTTCGCACTCGCCCCCGGCGTCCGTTTCACCGAGCTGGGCATCCGGCAGGTGGACAAGGAGGTCGTCGAGGCCGCCACGCGTTCGGCTCGACCCCGGGCCGCATCCTGCGCCAGATCCAGCTGCCCTCGCGATGCCGACCATCATGGCCGGGGTCAACCAGGTCATCATGCTCTCGCTCTCGATGGTCGTCATCTCCGGCATGGTCGGCGCCGCCGCCTGGGACGAGACGTGGTCGCGGCCCTGCAGCGCGTCAACATCTCCCTCGGCTTCGAGGCCGGCCTGTCCGTAGTGATCCTCGCGATCTTCCTCGACCGCGTCACCTCAGCCCTCAGCACGCGTTCCCCGTCGCCAGGGCTCTCCAGGCGACCTCGGTCTGAACCACGGCTCCGACCGGTCCCCGACCCGCCGGAGCCGACCCCGCATCACCAACCCAGGAGTGCGCTGCCGTGCGAGCGGCCTGCCCTCCGAAGGAAGGACATCATGTCCCCGCACGTCACCACACCACCCGCCGCCGCACCGCCGTCGTCGCCTCGACCCTCGCCCTGGGGCTCGGGCTCGCCGCCTGCGCCTCGGGCGAGACCGACTCCGGTTCCGACTCGGCCTCCGCAGCGCCCGACAAGGACATCACCATCGCGATCCACTCGGGCTGGGACGAGGGCATCGCCGTCTCCCACCTGTTCAAGGCGATCCTCGAGGACGACGGGTACACGGTGAAGACCGAGACCGCCGACCCCGGCATCGTCTACACGGGCATGGCCGGCGGCGAGTTCGACCTCAACTTCGACATGTGGCTGCCCTGACGCACGCCGACTACAAGGAGCAGTACGGCGACGACCTCGAGGACCTCGGCTACTGGTACGACGACGCCAAGCTGACCATCGCGGTCAACGAGGACGCCCCCATCGACAGCATCGACGAGCTCGCCGCGAACGCCGACCTCTTCGGCAACCGCATCGTCGGCATCGAGTCCGGTGCCGCCTGACCCGCATCACGCAGGACGAGGCGATCCCGACGTACGGCCTCGACGGCATGGAGTTCGTGATCTCCTCCACGCCCGCCATGCTCGCCGAGCTCAAGGGAGCGACCGACGCCGGCGAGAACGTCGCCGTCACGCTGTGGCGCCCGCACTGGGCCTACGACGCGTTCCCCGTCAAGGACCTCGAGGACCCCAAGGGCGCCATGGGTGACGCCGAGGAGATCCACTCGGTCGCCCGCACCGGCTTCACCGCCGATCACCCCGACGTCGCGTCGTGGATCTCCGCGCTGACGCTGACCGACGAGCAGCTTTTCTCGCTCGAGAACATCATGTTCAACGAGAACGAGGGCGCCGACAACGACGCCTCGGTGCGTGAGTGGCTCGAGGCCAACCCGACGTTCGTCGACGACCTGAAGGCTGCCGCGAAGAGCTGATCCTTCGCCCGCACACCACAGGCCGGTACCCCTCGGGGTACCGGCCTGTGGTCATCGAGCCTCACCGGCGGCACTCGCGCGGAGAACGCCGGACGTCGAGCCGGTGCCGACCCCTACCATGATGGGAATGCACGTGCTCAGAGGACCTGCCGACGAGGCGCCCCCACCTCGACGTCCGTCACCTACCCTACGGAGCCCCGGCCTCGCCCTCCCGGCACCGGGATGCGGACGGACATCCAGGCGCTGCGGGCGATCGCGGTCGGCGCCGTCGTCGCCAACCACCTGTGGCCGATGAGGCTCCCCGGCGGCTACGTCGGCGTCGACGTCTTCTTCGTCATCTCCGGTTTCCTCATCACCTCGCACCTGACCAAGGAGCTGCAGGCGACCGGCCGAGTCCGGCTCGCTCAGTTCTACGCGCGCCGGGTCCGACGCCTCCTCCCGGCGGCACTCCTCGTCCTCACGGTCTCAGCGGTCGGGGTCTGGGTCTTCCTCCCGTTCTCCGAGTGGGCGAACAACGCCCAGCAGATCGCCGCGAGCGCCTTCTACGTCGAGAACTGGGTGCTGGCTGCGAAATCGGTCGACTACTCGGCCCTCAACGAGTCGGCCACGGTCGCCCAGCACTACTGGTCGTTGTCGGTCGAGGAGCAGTTCTACCTCGTCTGGCCGGTACTGCTCGGCGCGCTCTACCTGATCGGCCGACGATCCGGCCGCTCGCCTCGTGCCGTAGCCACAATCGCGATGGTGGTCCTCGGGATCGCCTCGCTGATCTTCAGCATCGTCTACACCAGCACCCACCCGAACGAGGCCTACTTCGTGACACCGGTCAGGGTGTGGGAGTTCGGGCTCGGTGCGTTCGTCGCCCTCGCGGCCACCCGGCTCACCCTCGGCGCACTGTCGCCGAAGTGCTCTCCCTCCTCGGTCTCGCCCTGATCGTCGGTTCCGCCTTCGCTTTCGGGACGAGCACTCCCTTCCCAGGGTGGACTGCCCTCGTACCCGCCGTCGGCACCGCCCTGGTGATCGTCGCGGGCATGCGGCGCACTCCGCTCCTGCACGACTCGGTCACGGCCCGCCGCCCTGTCCAGCTCCTCGGCGACATCTCGTACTCCGTCTACCTCTGGCACTGGCCGCTGATCGTCCTGGCCCCGTTCGCGCTCGCCCGCCCGACAGGTTGGGTCGAGAAGGTCGGGCTGCTCGTCCTCTCGCTCCTCCTCGCCTGGCTCACCAAGATCGCAGTGGAGGATCGGGCTCGCACCTGGACCTGGGCCTCGGGAAGGCGCGGCGGTCGCTCCTCCTTATGCTTGTCGGGATGCTCGTGGTGGGCGGGCTCTCCTGGGGCCTGCACTCGCTCGCGGGCCGTGCTGAGAAGGAGGCCGCTGCCATCGCTGTCTCGCATGCGGACGAGCTCGCCGACTGCTCGGGCCCGCTCGCCCTGCGGGCTGGCTCCGGATGCACGGATCCGTTTGGTCCCGCACCGAGCGTCGTCATGGGAGAGGTGAACCAGTACTGGGACATGCCGCCCGAGTGCGGTGAGCTGATGGACCGGCTCTCGTTCGGGGACACGATGACCACGCGTGTGTGCGACTTCTCTGCCGGTGAGCCTGCTCCTCCCGAGGTATGGCTGGTCGGGGACTCCCACGCGCAGCAGTGGCAGGCGGCTGCCTTCGAGGTCGCCCGCGAGCAAGGGTGGCGTCTGACGATGAGCTTCCTCGGTGCCTGCCCTCCCGGCGATGTCTCGTACGTCGGCTATCGCGGCACTCCGGACACGGCCGCCAAGATCGAGACATGCGCCCTGTGGAGCGCTGCTCTGCATCAGGAGGTTCTCGATGCTGCCCCGACCTGGTCCTCACCTCGAGCTTCGCCCGCGGCGAGGACATCGACGACGGCAGTGGCCGAGACCCGATCGACCAGTACGAGGACGGCTTCCATTCCTACTGGGCCCCATGGGCCGATGCAGGATCGCGGTCTTCGTCGTGTCGGATCCGCCGCTCAACGCCGCGGTGCGAGACCCGAGCTGCATCGTCCTCCACCCGACCGACCCCCAGGTGTGCAAGGTCGACCGGGATCTCGCTCAGCCGGAGGACCCGATGCTGCGGGCCGCGTCGACCATGGGCCACTCCTTGGTCCACCCGATCGACCTCACCGACTACTTCTGCGACGATGCCTCGTGCTACGCCGTGATCGGAGGGATGCCGGTCTACTTCGACCCGGATCACCTCAACCGTCTCTTCGCGAAGGAGTTCGCCCCGTTGCTCGCTGACGCGATCGGCAGGACCACCGCGCTCGGGTGAGCACCGCTGCCGCCCGGCATACCGCAGGCCAGCACCCTCTCGGGTTGCCGCCTGCGGTGCATGTCCTGCGGGAGACTACGCGTCCGTCGAGGCGATTTCGCTCCCGGACTCTGCACGACGCAGGTCCGGCTCGAGGTAGATGACTCGCGCGATGGGGACCGACGCGCGGACGCGAGCCTCGGCGGCGTCGATGGCCTGGGCGATCGACGCGGCATCCGCCGTGGCGGTGACCTCGATCTTGGCCGCGACGAGCAGCTCCTCAGGTCCCAGGTGAAGCGTCTTGAGGTGGATCACGGAGGCGACACCGTCACCGACCAGCGCCTTGCGGATCGCGTCGACGTTCTCGCGTGCCGCGGACTCACCGAGCAGGAGCGACTTGGTCTCGACGGCCAGGACGACCGCGATGAGGACGAGCAGGACGCCGATGCACGCGGTCCCTGCGGCGTCCCAGCGCCCGTCCCCGTGACGAGCGTCAGGCCCACTCCCCGAGGGCCAGGGTCAGGCCGACGAGCGCTCCGAAGTCCTCGAGGAGCACGACGGGGAGCTCGGGCGACTTGGCCGTCCGGATGAACGACGGCCACGACTGCTGACCGCGGGCAGGGTTCGACTCGCGGACCGCGGTACGGAACGAGAACCCTTCCATGCCGATCGCGGCGACCAGCACCACGATCGGCACCCACTGCCACACGGTGATGGGGTGCGGGTCCTCCCACTTGTGCCACGCCTCGTAGAGCGCAAAGAGACCACCGACGCTGAACAGCACGATCGAGACGATGAACGCGTAGATGTAGCGTTCGCGACCGTAGCCGAACGGATGTTCTTCGTCCGCGGCGCGTCTCGCCTTCTTGCCCCCAGGAGAAGGAGAGCCTGGTTGCCCGAGTCGGCGACCGAGTGCACTCCCTCGGCCAGCATCGACGACGCCCCCGTGAGGGCGAAGGCGACGAACTTCGTGACGGCGATGCCCATGTTCGCGAGCAGGGCTGCGATGACTGCCTTGTTGCTGCCATGGGTCGACATGACGTGGTTCCCCTCCGAGGTGCGATGACGTCCGCCGCGCGCGGAACCTACAGGGCGCGGGCGTCTCCCTCGAGCAGCACGGGGATCCCGTCGCGCACCGGGTACGCCAGCGGGCGCTCCGGGTCGGTCGAGTGGAGCTCAGGGTTGCCGTCCGGACCCGTGCCGTCCACCAGGGGCGCCCGGTCACGGGGCAGCGCAGCGCCTCGCGGACCCACGCGTCGAGGGGACGGATCCGCCTGCGGGGAGCTCGCCGTCGTGTCCTTGCTCATCTGCTCAGCCTCAGCCTCGTTCTCGGTGGTGCGCACGAGCGACAGGACGTCGTCGCGCACCTTCTCCATGATGTCCTCGTCCGCGGCCTCGACGTTGAGCCTCAGCAGCGGCTCGGTGTTGGACGCGCGCAGGTTGAACCACCACTGCGGGTGGGAGTCCCAGTGGGAGACCGTGAGCCCGTCGAGCTCGTCGACCACCACCGGCCCGGCACCCTCCTCGGTCACGTACGCCTGGACCACGCGGGCCCGCGCGGCGGCACGTCGGCGACCTGCGAGTTGATCTCCCCGCTCGCCGTGTACGGCTCGTAGACCTCGCCGAGCATCGACAAGGGTGCGCCTGGCCGCCGAGCGCGGCGAGCACGTGCATAGCCGCCAGCATGCCCGTGTCGGCGAAGAAGAAGTCGCGGAAGTAGTAGTGGGCGCTGTGCTCGCCGCCGAACACCGCGTCGTTGTCGGCCATCTGCGCCTTGATGAACGAGTGCCCCACGCGGGTCCGCACCGCCTTCGCGCCGGCAGCCGTCATGAAGTCCGGGACAGCGCGCGAGGTGATGAGGTTGTGGATGATCGTCGGGACGCGTCCCGCGGCGATCTCCCGCTCGACCTCGCGCAGGCCCACCAAGGCGGTGATCGCGGACGGGGAGACCGGGTCGCCGTGCTCGTCGATCACGAAGCAGCGGTCCGCGTCGCCGTCGAACGCGAGACCGAGATCCGCGTCGTGCTCGACGACCGCGGCCTGGAGATCCAGCAGGTTCTTGGGGTCCAGCGGGTTGGCCTCGTGGTTCGGGAACGTCCCGTCGAGCTCGAAGTACAGGGGACGATGTCGAGCGGCAGCGCCTCCAGGCCCGCCGCGGTCCCCAGCACCGCAGGAGCCGTGTAGCCGCCCATGCCGTTGCCCGCGTCGACGACGACCTTGAGCGGACGGATACCGCGCAGGTCGACGAGGGAGCGCAGGAAGGCCGCGTAGTCGGCGAGCATGTCGCGATCCGTGATCTCGCCGCGGTCCGCGACCGGGGTCGGCAGACCGTCGTCGAGGTACTCCTGCGCGAGCTCGCGCACCGTGATCAGGCCCGAGTCCTGGCCCACCGGACGTGCCCCGCACGGCAGAGCTTGATGCCGTTGTACACCGCGGGGTTGTGGGAGGCCGTGAACATCGCGCCGGGGATGCCGAGCGCACCCGAGGCGTAGTAGAGGCCGTCGGTCGAGCACAGCCCGATCCTGAGGACGTCCACGCCGGCGTCCGCGAGCCCGTCGGCGAACGCGTCGACCAGCTCGGGCCCGCTGTCGCGCATGTCGCGCCCGACCGCGACGCTCGGGCGGGTGGACGGCTCACCACCGGGAGTGGGCGCCTCGGGGAGCACGACGACGCGGGCGTAAGCAGCCCGATCGCTCGCGCCACCTGGGGTTGAACTGGTCCGGGACGGTACCGCGGACGTCGTAGGCCTTGATCAGCTGGGTGAGGTCATGGGGCACCGGCTCAGCCTATCGGGGACCGCCGCACCATGCGGTCAGTCGCCCTCGGCGCGCAGGACCCGCAGGTGACCTCGACGCCCGACCTCTGTGACGTCGTCGGGCTCGGGACCACGGCGGGCCTGCCCGCTTCCCGGACCGCCTCCGCCAGAGCGGACAGGTCGTCGGCGCTGGGGCCGGTCTCGACGAAGTGCTGCGTGAGGCGGACGACCTCCCAGCCCGGGGGCCGTGAGACGCTCGGCGTGCTCGGCGCAGAGGTCGTAGCTGTGAGGCTCCGCCATGTGGGACAGGGGCCCGAGGACCGCGGTCGAGTCCGCGTAGACGTAGGTGAGGGTCGCCACCGACGCGCGGGTGCATGCGGTGCGCGAACACTGTCTGACGGATCTCACGCGCTGAGACTACGCCCTGCACGGTGGGCACGGTTGCTTCACACGCCGTGATGCGCTGCGGTGGCGGCTCGCGCCAGGGCGTCCTGTGCCGGGACCCCTAGGCTCGTGGACGTGCCAGGTCACCCGCCCTCTCCCGTCTCGCCCACACCTCACGGGCACCCTCGACGCCCTGTTCGTGAGGGGACAGACGCCCTGCCCCGCTCGTCGCCTCCTTGCGCATCCCGCGCGGGGCCGACCTGAACGACGCGGGACCCCACCCTCGGCGGCGGGACCGCCGCGGGCGTGGCATCCGCGGCCCGCTGCTGCCTCCGTCCGCGCCCGCGAACCGCACGCGCGGGAGAAGTTCGACGAGCACGTGATCGCCACGATCGCCCTGCTCGAGCGCGGGTGGTCCAAGCAGCTGCACGGTACCGAGTTCGCGGTCGAGGACGTGCCCCGTCCGACCCGGCTCCCTGGGAGGACGCCGGCGTCCCCTCGGACGCTACTTCCCTGCGGACTCGGGTCAGCCCGCGCGCATTGTCGTCTACCGCCGCCCCGTCGAGTCGCGCGCCCTCGACGACGACGACATGGCGGACCTGGTGCGCGACGTGGTCGTGGAGCAGGTCGCGCACATGCTCGCTCGCACGCCCGAGGAGATCGACCCCGGTACCAGGGCGGCCACTGAGGTCAGTCGGGCAGCCCCGCCGTGCTGGTGGCGCGGACCGCGACGGTCCCCTGGCTCGTCGCCGGCGGGACCGGCAGGAGGACGGACAGCAGCGTGCCGGACTGGCCCTCCGGCGCCCGCTCCGTGCAGGTCCGCTGCTGGCGAGCACCGACCACACGGGCGTCGGCTCGCCCGGGCGGCGTCGCCCTGCGGCTCGCTGCTGTCGAGCGTCAGGACCGCGGGCCCTCGCCCTCGGCCAGGTCGGCAGCGTCGATGCTCGTGGTCGTCCCCGCGGCGACCGTCAGCTCCTCCTCGCCGAGCAGCGCTCCGTCGGCCCCGAACGCACGCAGCGTCCCGCGGAACGACCCTGTCGGTTCGGCGTCGTCGGCCCGCTCCGCAGGGACCGCTCCGACGCGGACGACGTTCGTCGTCCCGGGACGAGCGCGATGGTGCCTTCGTCGGTGCGGCGGCCCGCAGCGGTGTCCGTCGCGCCCGCGGACCCGTCGGCGAGCGCCGTCGCCGCCACCCAGGCACGGTCGGCCTGCGGTGTGTCGTCCAAGGAGTCGGGGACCGGGTCCCCTCTCGCACCTGGACCGCGCCGGCCACGACGGGCACCGTCGAGTCCACGACCACGGTGTAGTCCCCGCGGGCAGCCCCCGAGCGAGACGTCCGTGACCGCACCAGGTCCCAGCTGCTGCTGCTCGCCACCTCGCATCCGCGCGCGGCCGTCGGCGCCGTAGACCGTCACGGTCGCCGTTCCCGCCTCGTGACCGGGGCCAGCAGGCGGAGCTGCGGCGCACCGGGGTCCTCCACCGCCTCACCGGTGCTCGTGACGGCGACCGCGAGCGCGGTCGACGGCTCGGCACCTGGGACGACGTAGTCGATCCCGAGCGGCACCAGGCCACCCAGGGTGCTGTGCTGGAGGTGGGCTCCGACGGTCCCGCCCGTGGACTCGACGTGGACCGTGAGGCGCCGCTGCTCGGGGCGACCGCCTCCACCAGGGTGACGACCTCCTCACCAGGCGGGACGAGGTACTGGCCGCCGCCGCTGAGAACGACGGGACCGGACGGCCCCAGACGCTCAGCCGCACGGTTGCCGGCGTGCGGCCGGGGTTCTGGAGGACGAGCTGTGCGCTGCTCCCCACCTCGGTGCTGCCTCCGACGAGCCACTGGCTGATGTCCGGCGCGGTACAGCTCGCGGCCGCGAGCCCACGCAGGTCACCGGCCGTCGTCGTCGATCCCACGGAGGCCGCGATGCGCGTGTCGACGGGCATCCCCGTCCCGACCCGGAGCGCCTGGCTGTCGGCGACGTCGGCCAACGAGACGACGGTGGCTCCTCCCTCCTCGAGCGGGAGGCGTCCTGGCCGTCGAGCCCCGTCAGCGACACAGGGGTTTCGCCGGGGCTGTCCGTCCCCGAGTCCGCGCTGCCGACCACGCCGCCCGCAGGGTCGTCGAGGTCTCCACGGGCGCCGCCCCGAACTGCGCGTCGCCGACCTGCGCCGTGTCGGCCAGGCGGACGGGAGCCGGGCACACGAGGACCCGCTCGGGGTCGTCGCCTCGATCTGCTCGACATCCGTCGTCGGGCCGGGCACGCTCCCGAACCCGGCGGGCATGCCCACCGCGGCGATTCCGCCGGTGAGCGCCACTGCCACCAGGCCAGTGCCGATCGTCGTCGCCCGCCGCAGCGCAGCGCGGGATCGCGAAGGGTGGTGTCACAGGTGCTACCTCGTTCCGGTCCGACGACGTCCCACCGGTACGGCAAGAAGCACGAAGATCAGCAGGGTCACGCCGGCACCGACGAGCCACGGGAGACGGTGGGCGGGGACGTGGTCGATGCTCAGGACGCCGTCGTCCGGCCCGAGGAGAAAAGCCTGGCGACCGTCGACCTCGGTCCGCTGGAGCGTCCGGCCGTCGAGCGTCGCCGTCCAGCCGCGGTCGGCGTTCTCGGCGAGCAGGACCGCGCGGTCCGCGCCTCCGGCCTCGATCCGTGTCCTCACGGACTTGTCCTGGGCGGGCAGGAGGGTCTCGACCACGGTCGGCTCGGTCGGCTCGCCGTCCGCGGCGGGCGTGACCGGCACGCGCTCGACGACGCGTGCCCAGGCAGGGCATCCGTCTCGGACGTCCCCGGCGCCACGCGCCACAGCACTCCGGCCTGCCCTTCGGTGACCCGCTCGAACCCCGGAACCATGTCCAACCTGGCCACGAGCTCGGCCCGGTCGCGGGCCGACGCCGGATCCGGCGTCGCTTCGGCCGGGATCAGGACCGCACCGACGGCGAGCCCGCGCAGGTCGGCCGCGGCCCCGGCAGAGCTCCCCGAGGCCATCTCCGCGACGATCTCCGGCAGCGCTCCCTGCGTGAACGACGGATCGGCGATGGCACGGGCGTGCACGACGCTCGACGAGTCGACCATCTGCGGTCCGTCCCCGCGGAGCAGGGCGTACTCCAGCACGCTGTCGGGTCCCTGCTCGAGCGAGAGCACGCGCACCTCGCGGTCGGAGTCCTGCATCTGCTGGCCAACCTTGGGCACCACGGGTTCCGTGGTGACGGTCAGGTCGCCGACGGCGCCCTCCCGCTCGGTGACGGACAGCGTCCACGAGGCCAGGGAGGCTACCGGGACGGCGAGCGCCACGAGGGCCAGCATCCCGACGGCGCACGCGCGCCACCCGCTCCCTGCGGCCCGGCGCGTCGCGCCCCGAGCGACGACGTGGTGCCGGGACACCGAGGATCCCCGCACCCAGCAGCGCCAGGACGACCACGGACACACCTGCGCCGGGCCAGCCACGGACAGGCCCGGCCGCGTCCAGGGCGACCTCGACGGCCCCGCCACGACGGCCACGGCCAGGCCGAGCGCAGCGACGAACCAGGCGGACACCACGCCCGTGCCGCGCGACCGAAACAGTGCCGCCACGGCGAAGACCAGGACCATGACCCCGAACGACCACGGTGCCCACTGCGCGGCCGTGCCCAGGCCCCGCCGTCGAGGGCGAACCAGGAGGAGGCGTCGACGGGCTGCCCGAGCAGCTGCTGCCACGC
This sequence comes from Oerskovia sp. M15, assembly GCA_038070415.1. Classification (GTDB taxonomy): domain Bacteria; phylum Actinomycetota; class Actinomycetes; order Actinomycetales; family Cellulomonadaceae; genus Oerskovia. Next base: position 2,829,977 of record JAMYWF010000001.1, on the reverse strand, counting down.
CGGCACGGAGTCCGACGCCACGGGAGCGCCGGGATCGGCGAACAGGAGCCGCCATCCGCCGTTGCTCCAGGTCGTGACGACGTGACCCCAGAAGGGAGCGAGGAGGACGAGCGACGGGACGAGGACCAGCACGAGGTATCGGCGGTGCTGCCTGGCCGCCACGGCGACCGCGGCCAGCGCGCCGACCGCGACGGGCAACAGCGACGGCGCGCCGCAGACCGCGACCAGCAGCGCGAGTCCTGCGGCCGCGGCGGCGCCGATCGACCCTGACGTCGCGAGCGGGTGGGGCGGGCGGGTCGCGCAGATGACCCTCGCCCGGAGCCCTGGCCAGGAGTGCGGGCGCCACCTCGTCGCGCGCATGGACGCCGAGCGCTCGCAGGACCCCGAGGGCGACCCACGGGAGGGCAGCGTGCGCGACGAGCGCACCCAGCCGTCCGCTCCCGAGTGCCGTCACGAACGACGGCGCGGCCACCCAGACGACCGTGGCCCAGGCCCGCAACCAGACCGAGCGCGTCAGTCCGCCCGCGGCGAACCAGGCACCGAGGCCCGCGACCAGGAATGCCAGCACGACCAGGACACCGATCGCCGGCTGCAGCTCGCCGCCACCCAGGAGCGCCACGGGCAGGAGCAGCGTCGTGAACGGGTCGGCCGGAGCCGCGGTACCGAGCCCGGCCGCGACCCATCCTCCGGTAGCCGCGTGCCAGATGGCCCCGACATCCCCTGGGCCGGGAGCAACGCTCCTCCGACGAGCCTGCCTCCCGCTCCGAGCGTGGCGATCACAGTCCCGAAGACCACCGCGGTCACCCCGAGCAGAGCGACGGTGAGCACCGCGAGCATGGCCCGTCGGCGTCGGGCGAGGACGCCCAGCTCCGCCCTCTCGAGGTCGGTCGGGGCAGCTGACGTCCGGTGCTGCTCGGCGCGAGCGAGCCGGTGGTCCCGCCGCTCGCTCAGGACGTCGCGCCATGTACCTCTGAGCGGTGTCAGCGCTCGGCGTGGCAGGACGCTGGTCCGTCTCACGGACCTGCGGGACCGGGTGACGGCCCGGACGCGGAACACGGCCCACACGGGTGCCAGGAGCTCGTCACGCGCCTGACCGGGGCGCTTGACCGCAAGACGGTACATGGCCTGGAACGGGGCCCACAGGAGCATGGCCAGGGCCGCCGGGCCGAGCATCAGGGGCGGCGCCGACGAGCCGGTAGTGGAGCAGGGCGCGTCGACGAGCGCCGTACGAGCCGTCGACGTCGGGAGGCCGCGGCTCGTCGTGCGGCTCACGCGGCTCGTCCCGCCGCAGGTCGAGGAGTGCGGCCTGCGCGTGACGGACCACGGCGCGCGGCACGACGACGACGCGGTGGTCGGCTAGCCGTGCGCGACGGCAGAAGTCGAGCCCGTCGCCGAACGGCCCGTACTCGGGGTCGGTGCCGCCCAGCTCCGTCCAGACGGACGTCCTGACGAGCGCCCCGGCGAGTCCGACGGCCAAAACGTCCTCTCGGGCGTCGTGCTGGCCCTGATCGATCTCGTGCTCGTCGATGCCGGTCATCCGGCGTCCGAGCGGCGACGTCGTGAATCCGACCTCGAGGAGGAGACCGTCGTCGTCGCCGTCAGGGTCCCACCGGCGCTGCTTCGCGCCCGCGACCGCGACCGCCGCCGAGTGCTCGACGGCTCTGAGCTGTTCGGCCAGGGCGCCCGGTTCCGGCGCCGAGTCGTCGTGGAGCAACCAGAGCCACGTCGGAGGGGCGTCCGCGCCACGCGAGGCGAGGGCCGTGTCGATCGCCTGCCCGAACGAGCGCGCGTGGGGGCGGCGAGGAAGCGGGCTCCTCCGAGCTGCAGCTCTTGGTAATCGCTCATCGCCCGGGACGTGGCCACGTCGACGACGATCACCCCGTCCGGCGAGGTCGACTGCGCCCGGACGGCATCGAGGGTCTGTGGCAGGAAGCGGGTGTGTCCCTGGGTGACGACCACGGCCGTGACCGTGACCGTCGTCGGCAGCGAGCCGAGCGCGGTCACCACGGTGTCGGTCACCTCGCCACGCTCGGGTGACAAGGTCGCGCTGGTCAGGTCGGTAGATTCCATCGTGTCTCGATCATGCGCCACTCCCGACCAGAGGCCCGGTATTTTGCTTCTCGGTGTGGCGGGAGGAGACGACGATCTATCATCTTCTGCGACCCTTCCGCGCTATCCGCGGACGAGCAACGCTTCCCGAGGGCAGGATCGATGACCGAACACCAGACCGAGTCCTCAGTACCGGGCGGGCTCCCACCAGGGCAAGGCGACGCCCCTCGGACCCCGCTGTGCAGGCGGCCTCGCGCCTCGACTGGGTCGACACCGCGAAGGCCACTGCGATCGTGCTGGTGGTCGTCTATCACGTGGGCAACATCTATGCGCCGATGCTCCTGCCGGAGTCGCTCGCCCCTCAACGAGGCGTGGAGGCAGCTGAACAACCAGCTGATCCCCGTACGGATGCCACTCTTCTTCCTCGTGTCGGGCATGCTCGCCACGCGTGCCGTCGCCCGTCCGTGGCGTGCGGTCCGCCGACCCAGGGTGGCGGACATCCTGTGGCCGTTCGTCCTGTGGTCGCTCGTCTACGGCGCTGCGACCGGCGCAGCCTACGCAACGGACCCGGGTGGATGGGCAGGAGCGGCGTTCGTGAACTGGGCGGCCATACCGCTCGGTGGGACGGCGTACTGGTACCTCAGCGCGCTCGTCGTCTTCTTCTGCACGGCATGGCTCGGCCGACGGTTCGGAGCCATCCTCGTCCTGGTGGCATTCACCGCGTGGCTCGCCGCAAGCAGCATGACACCGCTACTGTCACCGGTGCTTGGCGTCTCGCTCACGACGAACGTGGTGCGTTGGTGCTACTTCGGCCTGTGGTACATGGTGGGCTGCTTCGCCCGCGACATCGTCGCGCGGATTGCGAACCTCCCGCTGCTGCCGACCTTCGGCGTGTCGGCCTGTCTCTACGTGCTCGTCGCCCGGAAGGTCTACGGAGGGGAGGAGGCGACAACGGACACTGGATCCAAGGTCTCAACGTGCTCGGGATCGTGTCGGCGATCCTGTTGAGCGCGCTCCTTGCGCGGAGCGCCCGGTGCGCCGTGTCAGCAGGTACCTCGCGACGCGGACGCTGCCGATCTATCTCATCCACCCCGTGGTTCTCTGCCTGGTCCTGGCTGTCGCAAGACGCCCGGACGGATCGATCGCCACGCTGCCTGAAGCAGCATCGGTGATCGGACTCCTGTTCACCCCGGTCGTCTCGATCGGCCTGGTTCTCCTGAGCACCTGGACCTACGACCGCCTGCAGGGTTCACGTGCGGGCTGGCTCTTCAGGGCCCCTCGGCTCGCGCGTCCCGGACGGCTCGGCGTCACGAACTGAACGGACTCAGACCACTCGTCGCTTCAGCTTGCGGCGCTCACGCTCGGAGAGACCACCCCAGATGCCGAACCGCTCGTCGTGCTCCAGGGCGTACTCGAGGCACTCCGCCCGCACCTCGCAGCCGGTGCAGACCTTCTTGGCCTCGCGGGTCGAGCCGCCCTTCTCGGGAAGAACGCCTCGGGGTCCGTCTGCGCGCACAGCGCGCGCTCCTGCCACCCCATGAGCGTGTCGTCCACGACCTGACCGAAGAGGGCAGCACTGGCGCTACCGTCTCCACCGGTCGACCTGCATCCGAGGGAATGCCCCTGGTCCTCACCCAGCACGTTCCACATGATGCGCCCCTTCATGCCGTTCTTGGGAAACTGCATTAGGAAATTACACGCGTGTCATGCGGGTCCGTCAAGCCGAAATGTGCTATCGCGGCGATTCCGTGGGTGAAATCACGAGGGTCTCGGCGAGTCGCCGTGCGCCTAGGCTGGAGTCCATGACCTCGCCCTCCACCCCACCCGTCCATGTCGCTGACCTGCAGCGTCTCATCATCCGAGACCCGGGGCGCCCCGCGTCACCTGGTACGGCGACGACGGCGAGAGGGTGGAGCTTTCGGGAGCGGTCCTGCACAACTGGATCAACAAAACCGTCAACCTGCTGGTCGAAGAATTCGACGCAGCACCCGGAACGCGGGTCCTCCTCGATCTGCCGTCCCATTGGCGGGCAATCGTCTGGGGCTCGCCACCTGGCGCACAGGATCCACTCTCGTGCTGCTGCCGGAAGGCCTGACGAGCGACGCCGTCGGGCCGGACGAGGATGCTGCGCCCCGTGCTGCTCGGCCTCGCGCGCGACGTGGACGTCGTCGTGACCTCTCGGCCGGGCGCCTGGACCGGCGTGACTGCCCCGATCGTCGCTGTGCCGCTGCCCGCGCTCGCGCGCCGGTTCGACGGCGACCTGCCCGCCGGGGTCATCGACGCCGGGTCCGCCGTCATGACCTACGGCGACCAGATCGGGTGGGTCGAGGAGATCGACGCGGCGACGATCGCTCTCGATCCTGGGTCCGTGCCGCACGATCGCCTCATGACCTGGGCATCGACCGCCGACCCCACCCTGCTCACTCCGGGACCCCGCGTCCTCGTCCAGGAGGACCGTGCCTCACGGCTGCTGAGCCGCACCCTCCAGGCCCTCGCCCTCGACGGCTCGGTGGTCGTCACGTCGGCGGCGACGTCTGCGGCGCTGGCGGAGGACTCCGACCGACTGGACCGCCTGCGGTCGAGCGAACGCATCGACCACCCATGTGAAGCGCCAGGCCGCCGTCATCTGCGGCATGATGGTTGACCATGCGCGGAATCATCTTGGCCGGCGGCTCTGGTACCCGGCTCCACCCGATCACCCTCGGCGTCAGCAAGCAGCTGGTGCCGGTCTACGACAAGCCGATGATCTACTACCCGCTCTCGACGCTCATCCTGGCGGGGATCCGGGACATCCTGGTGATCACGACACCACACGATGCCGAGCAGTTCCACCGGCTCCTTGGTGACGGGTCGCAGTTCGGGGTGTCGATCTCCTACACGGTGCAAGCCGAGCCGAACGGGCTGGCGCAGGCGTTCGTGCTCGGTGCGGACTTCGTCGGCGACGAGTCCTGCGCGCTGGTGCTGGGCGACAACATCTTCTACGGTCGGGGCTGGGATCGCAGCTGACCCGGTTCGAGGACATCGACGGGGCGCGGTCTTTGCGTACCGGGTCTCCGACCCGACCGCCTACGGCGTCGTGGAGTTCGACGAGCACGGCAAGGCCCTCTCGCTCGAGGAGAAGCCGACCGCGCCGCGCTCGAACTTCGCCGTGCCGGGGCTCTACTTCTACGACAACGACGTCGTCGCGATCGCCCGCGATCTCGAGCCGTCACCTCGCGGGAATACGAGATCACGGACGTCAACCGGGAGTACCTGCGCCAGGGCGCCTGCAGGTCGAGGTGCTGCCTCGGGGACCGCCTGGCTCGACACCGGGACGTTCGACTCCCTGCTCGAGGCCTCCGACTACGTGCGCACCATCGAGAACCGCCAGGGACTCAAGATCGGCTCCCCGAGGAGGTGGCGTGGCGTCGAGGCTTCCTCTCGGACGCCGAGCTCGCGGAGCGCGCGAACCGCCTCGTGAAGTCCGGCTACGGCTCTTACCTCCTCGGACTCCTCGACGAGAGGTAGGGCTCCCGACAGCACGGACGTTCACGAGCTGAACCCGACGAGGGGCGGGCGCCTGCGCCGCCCGTCGTGGGTTCAGCTCGTGCCGGTTCCGCCGAGCACCACGGGCGCTGCGGCCGCCCACCGTTCGGCCCAGTCCCCGATCGGAGCGACACCGATGGCCGTGAGGGCGTCGTGTCCCAGCACGGAGTACGCGGGGCGGGGTGCAGGGCGGACGAACTTCTCACTCGTGGTGGGCACCAGGACGGTCGACGACCTGAGGACGTCGAGCACCGCACGGGTGAAGCCGAACCAGGTGGTCGATCCCGAGGACGTCCCGTGGTAGGTACCGCTGGGCGCCCCGGCCTCGACGAGGCGCACGATCAGGTCCGACAGGTCGACCGTCCAGGTGGGCTGTCCGACCTGGTCGTCGACCACGGAGAGCTCGTCTCGTTCGGCCGCGAGCCGCGCCATGGTCTTGGGGAAGCAGGGGCCGCCTGCACCGTAGAGCCAGGCCGTGCGCACCACGAGGTGGTCGGGGCTTCGGCCCGCACCGCCCACTCCCCGCGGCCTTCGTCCGCCCATAGGCCGACCGCGGGGCGACAGGGCCGTCCTCGGGTAGGGGCCGACGCGGCGCCGTCGAACACGTAGTCGGTAGAGACGTGGACGAGGCGCGCCCCGACGGCCACCGCTGCGCGCGCAAGGTTGGCCGGGCCGACCGCGTTCACCGTGAAGGCCTCGCCCTCCCGGGACTCGGCGTCGTCCACCGCGGTCCAGGCCGCGCAGTTCACCACGACATCCGCGCCCTGCGCGGCGATCGCGCACGCCTGAGGGGCGGTCACGTCCAGCTCACGACGGGAAAGCACGACCACGTCATGACCCGCCCGCGTCGCGACCTTCTCCAGATCCTGGGCGAGCATCCCGCCCCGCCGGTCACCAACCACCGCACGCCGTACCTCCACATGTCGATCTCGACGCCCGACTGGACGCCGCGCGACAGCCTATCCGGACGGCAGGCGGCACTCGCCCGGAGGGCGGGGACGGTATCGTGGGGCGCGCCCGACCGCCGGGCAGGATCGATCCCTGGAGGACAGGTGCAGGTACGCGAGCTCAAGATCGCCGGAGCGTGGGAGATCACCCGAAGCAGTTCGGGGACGGTCGCGGGTGTTTCTCGAGTGGTTCAAGGCCGACACCTTCGCCTCGCTCACCGGGCACCCTCTGGATCTCCAGCAGGCCAACATGTCGGTCTCGGCCGCGGGCGTCCTGCGCGGCATCCACTTCGCCGATGTGCCCCGGGCCAGGCGAAGTACGTCACCTGCCCCAGGGTGCGGTCCTGGACGTCGTCGTCGACGTCCGCGTGGGCTCTCCGACGTTCGGCCAGTGGGACTCGGTCCTGCTCGACGACGTGGACCGTCGCGCACCTATCTGTCCGAGGGTCTGGGGCACGCCTTCTGCTCGTTGGAGGACGGCTCGACCGTCGCCTACCTGTGCTCGACCGGGTACGCGCCCGAGCGTGAGCACGGCATCCACCCCTGGACACCACCGTCGGGATCGAGTGGCCCACCACGGCCCGCGACGGCTCCCCGCTGACTTTCGAGCTCTCCGCCAAGGACCTCGCGGCCCCCACGCTCGAGGAAGCCGTCACGCTCGCCATCCTGCCGTCCTACGAGGCCTCGCTGGCCTACCTGCCCCCGTCGCAGGCCTGACCACCCTCCCTCCCGAACAACGGAGCAACACGTGCGAGTCCTCATCACCGGTGGCGCCGGTTTCATCGGCGCCAACTTCGTCCACCAGACCGTCACCGAGCGGCCCGGCACCGAGGTGACCGTCCTGGACGTCCTGACCTACGCCGGAAACCCGGCGTCCCTGGCCCCTCGGGGACGCGGTCACCCTCGTCCAGGGCGATGTCGCCGACCCCGAGGTCGTCGACCGGCTCGTGAGCGAGGCCGACCTCGTCGTCCACTTCGCAGCCGAATCGCACAACGACAACTCCCTCGAGGACCCCTCCCCGTTCGTGCGGACCAACCTCGTGGGCACCTTCACCCTCCTCGAGGCCGTCCGTCGCCACGGGGTGCGCTACCACCACATCTCGACCGACGAGGTCTACGGCGACCTCGAGCTCGACGACCCGGAGCGCTTCACCGAGGACACCCCTACAACCCCTCGAGCCCCTACTCCTCGACCAAGGCGGCTCCGACCTCCTGGTCCGTGCATGGGTGCGTTCGTTCGGGATCCAGGCCACCATCTCCAACTGCTCCAACAACTACGGGCCCTACCAGCACATCGAGAAGTTCATCCCCGCCAGATCACCAACGTGCTCTCCGGCATCCGCCCCAAGCTCTACGGGCAAGGACTCAACGTCCGCGACTGGATCCACGTCGACGACCACAACTCCGCTGTCTGGACCATCATCGACAAGGGCCGCTCCGGCGAGACCTACCTCATCGGAGCCGACGGCGAGATGAACAACCGCTCGGTCGTCGAGATGATCCTCGAGCTCACCGGCCAGTCCGCAGACGCCTACGACCTCGTCGCGGACCGCCCCGGCCACGACCTGCGCTACGCGATCGACTCCAGCAAGCTCCGCGAAGAACTCGGTTGGACCCCAAGTACCCCAACTTCCACGACGGACTCGCAGCCACCATCGACTGGTACCGCGAGAACAAGGAATGGTGGCGTGCCGACAAGGCCGCAGTCGAAGCCAGGTACGCGCAGAACGGGCAGTGAGAGAGCGGCTGAGGGCCGCGCCGACGACCTGGGACCTCCAGCCGTCGGCGCGGCCCGCAGCCTCCTGGCCCGGTAGGAACCTGCGAGGTTCCTTAGGCCGAAGCCGCATCGGTCCCTGGATCCCTCGCAGACCGTCACGGAACCCTCGCCGCGCAAAGCTCCAACGAGCGCGGCGACCGGGCACCAGCACCGTCGTGACGAGGATGTGGCGGACGATCTTCGCGACGGTCCCCACGGCCCACACCGGCTCGGTCGGGCGTAGCGCCGCACCAGTTCCACGACGTTGCGGACCTGGTAGTAGTAGCGGAAGTCGGCCGCGACGATCAGGGTGAGCACCCGAGACCCCACCTTGACCTCGGCGGCCCGACCGAGCCGGTGATCGAGGTGCACGTCAGGGGCGACGACGCAGACGTAGCCGTGAGCGCGCGCCCGCAGGAAGAACTCGCTGTCCACCCCGTCGATGAAGAGCGGCTCGTCGAAGCCCCCGATCTGGTCGAGGACCACGGACGGCACGAGCAGACCCGACTGGATGGGCTCCTTGCCGAGCACGACGTCACCGGTGCGGCGCCCTCTCCCGACCTGATACCGGTCGCCTGCCCGGGAGCGACCATCCCGACCCGCACCCTTGCGCGGTCGCGGCCCGGCCGGTCGCGACCAGGGTCGCGACGTACCCTCCGGCAGGACCGAGTCCTGGTCGAGGGTCAGGACATGGTCGATCTCGACGCCCCGCCCGGTGCGCAGGGACTCGATCCCCGTGTTGAGCGCGGCTCCGATCCCTCTGTTGCGCTCATGGCGGACCACCGTGGCCCCGATGCGTCGGCACTCCTCGTACACCTCGTCGGACGTCACGTCCGGCGAAGGCGTGCCGTCGTCGACGACCACGATCCTGCGCACCTGCGGGACCAGACTCCTCACCGCGGCCACGAGGCTCTCCCCGGACCGAAGGCGGTGACCACCGCCCCCACCTGGGCACGGCTGTCTTCGGCAGGTCTGCTGGGCATGGCGTCAAAGTACACTACCGGGTGGTCCTGGAGGCCGCCTCCGCACCGGACAAGGACACGATGAGCTCGGACGACAACGGCACCGTCAGCACTCCCTCGACCATCGGCGGGCGTGGCGCCCTGTACGTCGGCATCGCCTCGGCCTTCTCGGCCGCCGTCGGCTACGTCGTGATGCTCCTCGCCACCGGACTCGGTTCCGAGACGAGCCAGTTCCTGGCCTTCTGGTCGTTCCTGTTCACCTGCTTCGGCATCCTGAGCGGCATATCGGTCGAGACCACCCGGTCAGTGACCAACGCCGTGCGGGAAGGAGCGGCTCCCGGACCCCGGCTCGTGTGGTTGGCCGCGGGATCCGCCGGCATCCTCGGGGCACTCATGGCCCTCACGGTGCCCTCTGGCGTGACCGGGCCTTCGAGACCGACGCCCAGGTCCTGGGCTGGCTCGTGTGCGCCGGCGTCGTGGGTACGCGGTCCACTCGGTCCTCGTCGGCTCGCTCGGCGGGCGGGCGTGGTGGACGACGTACAGCGGCACGATCGCCGCCGAGTCGGGCGTCCGGCTCGTCCTGGTCGTGACGGTCGTCGTGATCGGCTCGACGATGGTCGGCCTGGCAGCCGCGTCGGCACTCGCCGCGTTCACCTGGATCGCGGTCGTCCTCGTCTCACCGAAGGCGCGCGCTGCCCTCGCGTCACGCGCTGACGTCCCGACGGCCGTGCTGCTCCCCGGATGCTCGCGTCGGTCGTCGCCCAGGGGTCCAGCGCAGTCCTCGTGGTCGGCTTCCCGTTCCTCCTGTCGCTGACGACCGAGGCGACGGTCTACGCGGCGGGCGCCCTCTCCTGCTCGCGATCTCCTTCACCCGCGCCCCCTGCTGATCCCGCTGAACGCCTATCAGGGCGTCGCCGTGGCTCACTTCGTCAACAACCGCGACAGGGGCTTCGAGCACTTCTCCCGATCCTGCGCCTGATCGGGCTGATCGGCGTGGTCGGCGGGGCGCTCGCCTGGTTCGTCGGGCCCTGGCTGATGGTGCTGCTCACCGGGAAGGAGACCTACCGCGTCGACGGCTGGATCCTCGCCGCCCTGACGATCGGAGCGGCCCTTCTCGCGATCCTGACCCTCACGGGGCCCTGTGCCAGGCGCTCGCCCTGCACCGGTGGTTCGTCGGGGATGGCTCTTGGCCACCGGGGTAGCCGTCGCGCTGCTCCTCGTCCCCGGACCGCTCGCCGTGCGGGCCGTGATTGCCCTCGTCGGAGGACCTCTCGTCGGCATAGCCGTCCACCTGTCCCGCCTCGCCAGGCCCGTACTCGTCCAGGAGGACGCCCGATGACCGACCCGCCCACCGCTCACCTCGGGTCAGCGTCTGCATGGCCACCTACAACGGTGCGCGTTACGTCGAGGAACAGCTCGCCTCCATCCTGGAACAGCTCGGATCCGACGACGAGGTCGTGATCATCGACGACGCCTCGTCCGACGCGACGCCGCCGTCGTAGAGGCGATCCCCGACCCGCGGATCCGACTCGAGCGCGCCACCACCAACCGGGTTACGTCCGCACGTTCGAGGCGGCCCTCCGCTCGGCTCGTGGAAAGTTCCTCCTGCTTGCCGACCAGGACGACGTCTGGCTCCCCGGACGCGTCGACGCCATGACGCGTTCGCTGGAGACGCACGCCGTCGTCGCCACGAACCTGACAATACTCGGTGGACCGGACAGACTCCGGGGCCGCTCGGTCAGGAAGACTGGAGGCTCCGGCCCGAGGACTCCCGCCGCGCAGTCCGGAACGTCCTGGGCGTCCTCGCCGCAACCGCCCCTACTACGGGTGCGCCATGGGTGTCCGCCGGGACGCCCTCGCAGGGATCCTCCCCTTCCCCGCCTACCTCACCGAGTCGCACGACCTGTGGATCGCGCTCTACGGGAACCTCGCCCACAGCATCGAGCACCTCCCGGTGCGGTCGCTCGCGCGTCGGGTGCACGGGAGAACCAGACCCCGGACCGCCCTCGTGGACCGGGCGCGGTCCTCGGCTCGCGCTGGCTCCTCGTGCGTGCGCTCGGTGACCTGCATCGACGCACCCGCGCCACCGGATAGCCTTCTCCCCGACACCACGTCGCGCCGCAGACCGCACCGGTGCTACCACCCACCCGAGCCATCCCTGAGGAACCGTGACCACGACACCCCAGCACACGAGGGAGACCGCGACCGCCCCGGCTCTGCTCGACCCACGGAACAACAGTCTGAACCTGATCAGGCTCGTTCTTGCGCTCCTGGTCCTCGTCGCTCACTCCTACCCGATCGCCGGTGCTGGGCACGGTCCGACGATCGCCCAGGAGAACCTCGGCGGGTGGGCTGTCATCGGGTTCTTCGCCCTCAGCGGTTACCTGATCACCGGCAGCAGGTTGCGCACCACGTTCGGGGTCTACCTGACACACCGGGTCGCCCGCATCTTCCCTGCCTTCATCGTCTGCCTGGTCGTCGTGGCGATCGGCTTCGCGCCGATCGGCTACGTGCTCCAGAACGGCACGATCTCCGGGTTCCTGACCACGCCGAACACTCCCGCGAACTACGTCTTCACCAACTCCGGTCTGAAGATGTTCGACTACTCGGTCGCGGGGACCCTGCGCGACGTACCTTTTCCGGGGCCTGGAACGGCTCGCTCTGGACCCTCTACTACGAGTTCCTCTGCTACCTGGTCGTCGGCGTCGCCGCCTCGCTAGCCGTCACCCGACGCTCACCCTGGGTCGTCGCCGCGCTCTTCGCCGCCAGTGTCGTCGGGCAGATCAACATCGAGCGTGTCCCTCTCTTCGGAGGCAACGTCGACATCCAGTGGGTCTTCAAGCTCTTGCCCTACTTCCTCGGAGGCGCCCTGGTCTGGATGCTTCGGGAGCGAATCGCGCTGAAGTGGTACGTCGCGGCCGCCTCGGTGGCGATCGCGACCGCTGCGGTGCTCTTCTCGAACGACTGGGGCGGCCAGCTCGCGGCACCGTTCTTCACGGTCTCACTGCTCTGGCTCGGACGGGCGATGCCTTCACCCACGTGGTTCCAGCGCAACGACATCTCGTACGGGCTCTACGTCTACGCGTTCCCGGTGCAGCAGCTGGCATCACAGCTCGGAGTGCACGAGCACGGGGTCCTGCCACACATCCTCGTATCGATCCCTCCTGCGGTCGCCCTCGCGACGTTGAGCTGGTTCCTCGTCGAACGACCGGTGATGCGTGCGGTCAAGCGCGCGCCCAGCAAGCCTGACGCACGACGCCCCTGGCTCGACGGGGTCCGTCGAACCAGGGCGCGCCACGTCGTGCCGGCGACCTGAGGCCGGCAGCCCTCACTCGACTCCGGGCTGCTCGTCGATCCAGGACGTGAGCCTCTCGATCCCTGCCTCCAGCGAGAAGCGTGGGACCCAGCCGAGCCGCGCCTGCGCAGCCGTGACGTCCGCCCAGGCGTGACGGACGTCGCCGTCTCGGAACTGCCCGTGACGTGGGGCGCAGGCGCACCGTAGCGCGCTGCGATCAGCTCAGCGGCATAGCGGATCGTCTGGGTCTCTCCCGCACCGATGTCGATCGGGTCCGAGCCGACGTCAGGAGCGGTCGAAGCGCGCACCACGGCGTCCGCGACGTCGTCGATCAGCACGAAGTCCCGGCGGACCTCGCCGTCCTCGTAGAGGGGATCGACTCCCGCGACGCGCGATCCGGCAGAACAGCGACATGATGCCCGTGTAGGGGTTGGACAAGGACTGCCCTGGCCCGTAGACGTTCTGCAGGCGAAGGATCCGGGCGTCGACACCGTAAGCGTCGGACCACACACGAACGATGTTCTCCTGAGCGAGCTTGGTCGCGGCGTAGACGCTCGCCGGTTGGGGAACACCTCCGCGGCCTTCATCGCCGAGGGCTCCGCCCCTTCGAAGTCCCACTGCTGCCTCTCGAGCATCGCACGAGCGCGAAGTCCGGGATAGAACACGGATCCGTCCTCGTCGCGGCGCCATGCACCTTCGCCGTAGACCGCGCGGCTGCTCGTGAGGACGAGCCTGCCGGGCAGCGCGCCATGGCGCTGGAGCGCGTCCAGCATCTGCGACGTCCCGACCACGTTGACCGTCGCGTGGCGGCTCGACTCGGCGAGCGACTGACCGGTCCCCGTCTCCGCGGCAAGATGCACGACCACGTCAGGACGCACCTCCTGCAGGAGCGCGTCCCAGGTCGCGACCTCGGTCACGTCACCGACGACGAGCTCGACCCGCTCGTCCAGCCCCCGGCCGACCGGAGGTCCCGTGGACCTGGGGATGAAGATTGTCGAGCGCGACGACACGGTCGAACCGGTCGGCGAGATCAGAGGAGATGGCGCAGCCGATGAAGCCGGCGCCGCCCGTGACGAGGACCGTTCCCACGATCATCACCTTTCGTTGGAGAGTGCTGAGTGACGACGACCGGTCAGGGCGTCGCGAGGGCGCTCATCGAGTGGTCGTCGCCGGACCGAAGGCATGGACCAGCAGGGACGTCGGGGACGCCCTTGCGTCCGCAGGGCCTTCGGCAGCAGCGTCAAGGCGTGCAGACGCGATGTGAGGTGAACCCTTGCCGCCCTCCTTGCGCGGCGCCAACCGAGCCGTTCGACCTCCTGGGCCGCCAGCGCGAAGTAGCGGCGCTCACCGACGAAGCGGGTGCCGTCCAGCAGCCTCGCCGACGAGGCACTGGCACCGTGCCGACGGTACGAGAAGCAGAGGGTCGGTTCGACGAGGAGCGTGGCACCGTCGCAGACCATGTCGATGATGAGCGCAAGATCCTGGATGAGAGGAAAGTCCTGCCGGAACGGCGTCCGCAGAAGACGGTCACGGCGGAAGACGAGCGAGGGCCAGTAGAGCCAGTCGGCATGCAGGAGGCTCGTCGCGAGCTCCTCGCCGGCAAGGACGGTCGGCCCGGCGACCCGGGGCATCATGAGTCGCCTCTTGACCGTGTCCACCAGGGTGGAGACGACCTCGCCCTTCTCGTCGATGACCTGCACGCCCGGCTGGATCACATCGACAGAGGGAACTCTCGTGCGCCGCGAGGATCGTCTCGACGTAGTTGGGGAGCAGCACGTCGTCGCAGCCGAGGATCGCCACGAGCTCCTGGGTCGCCATCCCGACGCACGTCTCGTAGTTGGCCGTGATCCCTCGTTCTGCTCCTTGCGCACATAGGTGACCCGAGGGTCCTCCAGTGCAGCGAGGTAGGCGGAGATCGTGTCGTCCGGGTAGGCGTCGTCCACCACCGTCAGGAGCCAGTCCCCGCTCGTCTGCGCGAGCACGCTGTCGATCGTCTCCCGCATCAAGCGGGGATCGCCCCAGAACGGAATCATGATGTCCAAGGGCACGTTCGAGCGGCCTTCCTGCAGAGGTGGAGACCGCTGTGGAGCGGCCAAGAGGATACGGGGACGATGCTAGCGCACCGGGTCGTCCGAGACCGGCCGGTCGGACCCGGCACTGGCGCGCAGTAGTATGCCTCCCATGCCTGGTGACCTCCCGGAACGTCTTCTTGTGATCGTTCCCGCATGGAACGAGCAGATCACGCTCGCCGAAGTGGTCGCCGAGACCCGTCGCTCGCTACCGGGTGCGGACATCCTCGTGGTGAACGACGGGTCCACCGACAGCACGGCCCGCGTCGCCCGCGAGTCCGGCGCGAGGGTCCTCGACCTTCCGCTGAACCTCGGGTGGGCGGCGCCATGCGCGCCGGCTACAAGTACGCCCTTCGGAACGGCTACTGCTACGCGGTCCAGCTGGATGCCGACGGCCAGCACGACCCGGAGGAAGTCCGCGCGCTCTGGCAGGCCATGTCGGAACGTGGTGCCGACATCGTCATCGGCGCACGGTTCGCCGGTAAGGGCAACTACGTCGTCCGGGGACCGCGCAAGTGGTCCATGAAGCTCTTGTCGTACGTGCTGAGCAGGGTGACCGGGACCCAGCTCACCGACACCACCTCTGGCTTCAAGCTCTGCAGCGCGCGCACCATCAGGATCTTCGCGTCGAACTACCCCGCGGAGTACCTCGGAGATACCGTCGAGGCTCTCGTCATCGCCGCACGAGCAGGACTGACGGTCGATCAGTGCCCAGTCCAGATGCGCCCTCGGGCGGCGGCACCCGTCGCACAGCCCGGTGAAGGCCGCGGTCTTCCTCGTCCGTGCCTTCTTCGCTCTCCTGATCGCTCTCTCACGTCCTAACGAACCCCTTGCATCGGAGGACTCCCCATGAGCGGGTACATCTTCGCTGTGACATTGTGCGTGCTTCTCGTGCTCGCGCTCGTCCAGCTCCTGCGCAAGAGGCGCATCCGGGAGAAGTATGCGGGCATCTGGATCCTCGTCGCTCTCGGCGTCGCGGTGCTCGGAGCCTTCCCCACCTCGCCGTCGGACTGGCCCGCCTCGTCGGTGTCGAGGTTCCCGCGAATCTCGTCTTTTCGAGCGCTCTGGTCGTGCTGCTCGTGGTGTGCGTCCAGCTGAGCGTGGGCGTGTCCAGCCTCGACGAGCGGGTCCGCACCCTGACCGAGGAGATCGCCCTCCTCCGACTGGAGGTCGAGTCCGCACGAGACTTCCCGCTGGCGGCGGAACCCCGGAGGACAACGGGCCGCAGGCCGCGGACGACGCCGAGGCTCATGGAGCCCGGCAGAACTGATCACGGGCAGGTACGGCCCTCGCCCCACCTGCACGTCACTTGACCGGTGCGACAATCGTGACCGGCATCGCGCTCCGTGCTCGGCGGACACCTCATCCGCGCGGAGGCAGGGACGCGTTCCGACGACACCGTCGTCAGGAAGTAGAACCGCCGTCGTCGAGTCGTCGAGCCTTCACGCGTCGAGACACGAGCCGTCGCTCAGCTCGCACCGCAGCCGACGATCTCGAACAACCGGGCATCCCCTCCTCGTCGACCAGACGGAGCCGATCGCTCGGCACCAACTCGGCCAGACCCGAGTAGTCGTGCGGGATACCGATCCCGTTGTTGACCTCGTGCGTCCCGAAGTCCAGGACGAAGTCGACCCCTGATGCGCGCACGTCTTCACAGACCTCGGGGTCGTCGGCGATCTCGCTCAACGTCGACTGCAGCTCCTTCACCGCGGGGTCGACCTGGGTCAGGATGTGCTTCTCGGTGACGGCCCGACCGGAGAGTGCATACGCCAGAGCAGCACCGGTCCAGGGATTCACCGCGATCGTCGCGTCCTCCGGCGTGGTCTCCGGGAGCCGCTCGATCAGTGCACGTTCATCCGTCGAGAGAAGTGGCGAGTCCTCGGTTGACACGTAGGCAAGGTGCGCCGAGGCGGCACCCTGTCGAACCGAGGCACTCTGGCTCACCACGACGAGCAGGATGCAGGCAAGAGTCGCAGCGACGACGACGATCGCGCGCGGGACACTGGCGCGCTGGGTGAGGAACCCACCGAGACGCTCCACGAGCTCGACCCCGCCGCACGTCGCGACCAGCAGACCGGGCAGCACCAGCAGACCGGCGAGGCGGTACGGGTCGTTGTACCAGACTCCGGTGAGGAAGTTGCGCAGCTCGCCCACCGGCCCCCGGAGACGAACACGAACAGGATCAGCACGACCGCGAAGGGCCCGAGCGTCCATCGACGTGACCGTGAGAACGCCCCGAACAGGACGCCCCCGCGATCAGCAGTGCACTCAGTGCGCCGATCGGCGAGCCCAGAGGCGAGACGAGGAGCCCTTCCCCAGTGCCTGCGCCTGAGACTGAAGAGGCATCCAGGTCGCCGCTTCGGCGGGTGGACGAACGACCTTCCACACCCGTAGACAGCGGCAGCCGCAACGACGAGCAGGATCGTCGGGATGAGCACACCGCGCCGGTCCCCCTCCGGTGACTGCGGCTGCCATGCGCCCGACGTAGCGGGCGAGGACGAGAGGCACCGACAACGCAAGGAGGGCCATGACCCCGTTGGGGTGCGCGAGTCCGATCCCGCCCAGCGTGAGCATCAGGAGACACGCATCACGCCACCACTCCCACGTCCTCGGGCGGCAGGATCCGGAGAGGCGACGCCAGCGAGACGGACGACCAGAGCCAGGCCGCCTGGGAGGAGCGCATAGCCCAGGAAGTTCGGATAGAGCACACCGAACGAGAGAAGCAGAAAGGAAATGCCCCGAACGTCGTCGACAGGGCCGCCGCAAGCACGGGAGCGACCTTCGACCGCGGGAAGGACCAGCGCGCAAGCAGGACACACCCGCCGTCCACACGAGCGAGCCGATCACCAGGTTCGTCACGTTGACCGCGACGGGGATGGAGGCCCCGAGTCGACGACCAGCGAGACGACGGAGTGCCAGGCTGCCGGGTAGAACCCGATCTCCGAGATCGTCCCGAGGTTGAACGGCGAGGCATCGCCGGTCTCCTGGATCAGTCGGAGCGCGTTGAGGTGGAAGACGTTGTCGAACGTCTGCGAGATGCTCTCCGGTGTGCCGAAGACGAACATCAGCCGCCGATCCAGCAAGGCGGAACCGACGATCGTCGCCGCTGCCGCGATCCAGAACCCGCCGGACCTCGCAACATAGGTCCTCGGGCGCTTGTCCGCGACAGCGCGGACGATCCCGACGAGAAGCGCCAGCACGGCCGTCACGCCCGCGACCGCACCGACCGACCACGGGAGGCCGAGGAACGCGACGCCGACCGAGGCGATCGCGATCACCCTACCGAGATGCCCGGGGCCAGGCCGACCGTCCGCCAACCGACGGGCCCAGCGACCGCGAGGATTGCTGCTCCGGGACGAAGAGGACCCCGATCGCCACGAGCACGAACGGGAACGCATCCCACCAGACCGACGTCATCCGACCATTCCCCACGTCATCGTTTCCACCAGGTCGACAGCTCGACTGATGCTCACTACCCGTTGCGCAGGCGCGCGACGGCGGCCACCGCGTCGGTGTCCTCGACGACGACGCCCTTCTCCAGCACGATGCCTCGGTCGCAGAGGTTCGCGACCATGTCGAGGTCATGGCTCACGATGACGAGCGTGCGCCCTTCTTCCCGCAGCCCGCGAACCCGTGCCAGACACTTCTTCTGGAACGGCTCGTCACCGACCGCCAGGATCTCGTCGATGAGGAAGACCTCGGGGTCGGAATGGACCGCGACGGCGAAAGCGAGCCGAAGGAACATCCCTGAGGAGTAGAACTTCACCTCGGTGTCGATGAACCGTTCGATCTCGCTGAAGGCCACGATCTCGTCGAAACGTCGAGTTACGTCGGTCTCGCTCATGCCGAGGATCGCACCGTTCAGGAAGACGTTCTCCCGCCCGGTGAGGTCGGGATGGAACCCGGCGCCCACCTCGATCAGACCGGCGACCCTGCCGCGGGTCCGTACGCTGCCTGTGTCCGGACGCAGCACTCCCGAGATGAGCTTGAGGAGGGTCGACTTGCCGGACCCGTTGAACCCGAGCAGCGCGACAGTCTCTCCCTCGTCGATCGTGAGGTCGACGCCGTCGAGCGCCAGGAACTCCTCTGCGAGCTGTTGACGTCGCAAGGAGGACATCATCAGTTCCTTGAGCGACCGGTTGTGCCGAAGCGTGAAACGCTTCTGGACGTCGCTGATCTCGATACTCGTGACCATTTCAGAGCTCCTGGGCGAAGCGCCCCTCGAGGCGCCGGAAGACGGACTGACCGGCGGCGAGGATCACCAACGAGATCACGAGGGCAGCACAGGCGAACGCCCACATGTTCGGCGGGAGCTCGACCGGGTTGCTCGTCCCGGATACCAGAAGGCGTAGTGGAAGAGCTCCACCGCGGCAGTGATCGGGTTCAGCTGGTAGATCGTGAACAACCACGCCGGGAACGTCGCCGCCACCCGGTCCCAGGTGTAGAGCACGGGGACGCCCAGGTGGCGACCATGACGATGAGGTCGACGAAATTCTCCGCATCACGGTAGAGCACGTTGACGGCACCGAAGAGCAGCCCCAGCCCCAGTGCGAGCACGGCGATGATCACGAAGCCGAGCACGCCCGCCCCGAGCTCGGCAGGGTTCGGCCTCCACCCGGCGATGAGCGCGCCGACGATCAGCACGAGCAGCTGCGGCACGAAGTGAGCAGCCGAGACGTAGAGCGACGAGACCGGGAAGAGCTCCCGTGGGAGATAGATCTTCCGGATCAGCGCCGCGTTGCCGACGATCGAGCGCGTCGCGTTCGAGAAGCCCTCGCCGAAGAAGTTGATGACGACGATGCCTGAGAACAGGTAGACCGCGTAGTCCTCGGTGCCCTTGTTCAGCTCGAGGAAAAGTCCGAGCGCGACGTAGAAGACGACGAACTGGACCGCCGGCTTGACGTACGACCAGAGCATCCCCAGCACCGAGCCGCGATAGCGGACCCGGAGCTCCTTCTTGACGATCAGCCGAAGGAGGAATCGGTTCCTGAAGACGTCGAGAAGTCCCTGGCCACGGCCAGGTTCGACGAGCTCTGCGTTCGAGGGATCCGGCTGGTTCGAGGGTCAGTCCTGGTCACGTCGGTTCTCGGCGAACGTCCGTTCCCAGGCTTCAGGAGCCGTGAACGAAGAGTGGGCATCACGGTACTGCTCCTGCAGCTCGGACCACTGCGCCGCAAGCCTGCGGTGCAGGTCGAGGCTGTGGGCGAGGTAGCTGCGGAACTTCTCCGGGTCGCGCTGGTACCAGGACGCCCCGGTGCCGTCGGCAGAAGTGACAAGGGCTGAGTCGAGGTGCGAGAGCCTCCACCACTTGGCGTCCGTCGCGGGTACGGCCGTCTCAGGCTGAGCCGCTGCCCCTCTCGGACCGGGAGAAGCTGACGCACGGCCCCGGTCAGTGCAGAGCTGAGGCCCTGCACCTTCCCTTTGGGGCGTGCGGCTCGATCCCCGGCGAGGGGGCGAGGCATGTGGGGTCAGGGAAGGCTCCGAGGTCCTTCTGCACCACTGCATCGGGATACTCCGCACGAACCTTCCGGATGTGACCCAGCTTGGAACCGATCGTCGCGTGCAGGTGCTCTGGTCCGCTGAGCAGATCTTCAAGCGCCTGGTGCCGAAGCTCGATCGCCGAGTACTGGAGCGAAAGCAGGTGCTTGACGTCCATCTGGAAGCTCTCTCGAGGCAGGACGCCTCCCCGCGGGTACGGCGAGTAGAGGAGCGCGGCGAGCCACCGGTTGCGCTGGTGGTAGTAGGCCTGCCAGTCGATCGTGTCGTCCTTGTCCGTCCACGGCACGTGCCAGACGGCTGCCCCGGGAGGACACGGTCGGTAGCCGGCGCGCTTCGCGCGGAGCCCGAACTCCGAGTCGTCCCACTTGATGAAGACCGGCAGGGACAGACCGATCTCTCGCACGATGTCGGTGGGGATCAGGCACATCCACCACCCGTTGTAGTCCACGTCTACCCGACGATGGAGCCAGCCGGTCGTCCGCAGCGAGAAGTTCGCGAAGTTGTGCCCTCGTCCGTTCCCGGGACGGGTCCCCAGAAGAAGCGGTAGGGTTGACCTTCTCGCCGAAGCTGTGCAGCACGCTCTTCTCGTACATCGAGAACATGTGCCCGCCGACGATCGTCTTGCGGCGCGTGAAGTCTCCGAAGGCGATCGCACGGAGGATCCCCTCGGGCTCCGAGACGATGTCGTCGTCGAGCAGGAGGACGTACCGGCTCTTCTCGGCCTTGACCGTCTCGAGCATCCCCGGGCGAACCCGCCGGAGCCACCGAGGTTGCCCTGCCGGATGACCTTCAGGCGGCCCTCGAGAGGACTTGGCCTCCGTGAATCCGTCCTGCTCTTCGACCAGCTGGTTCCCCTGGTCGATGACGAAGACGTTGTCCAGCGCTGCCTTGAGCGCCTCGTCCTGACCGATCAGCTTGAGCTGCGCGACGCAGTAGTCCGGCCGGTTGAACGTCGTGATACCGATCGATGCTGTCCCGGGCGTGGCTCCCTCAGGAACTTCGACGCTCCAGTGGGCCTGCAGCATCCTGACCGGCCCCGCCGCTGCGTACAGGTCGAACCAGTACCAACCACCGTCACCGAACGGAGCGAGGCTGAGGTCCACCGAGGTGGTTCCCGCCTCCACGTCGAGGACCTCGACACGCTGGCTCGCGCCACGTGCGTTCGACTTGTAGACCACCACGGTCGTCGGAGCGTCGACCTCGACGTTCAGGCGCACCGAGCCGACCGTCGTCCAGCGGCGCCAGTACGAGGCGGGGAACGCGTTGAAGTAGGTCCCGAACGAGACTCGCTCGCCGCTCGAGAGCGTGACCTCGTGCCGACCGGTGACGACCTCAGGGTCGATCTCGGCTCGCTGACGCAGGGGACGCTCGAGCGTGGCCGCGGTGCGCTCGGAGGGTCCGCGGAATAGACCGCGCCATGTGCGGGGTCGAAGTCGACGTAGAGGGCAGGACGTCGAGGTCACGGTCCACGGGCAGCACGACCCGATGGACGACTCGCCGATCCGTGCCGACCGACCCGGCCTGCGCCGACGTCGTGGTGGTCGTGGCGCTCATGCGTCGACTCCTCCGCTCTCCAGCCCGGCACCAGCACCGAAGTGCGGGGCCAGCTTGTTGTCCACCATCGACAGGGCGGAACCGATGGCCATGTGCATGTCGAGGTACTTGTAGGTTCCGAGCCGACCGCCGAAGAGGACGTCCTTCTCGGCTGCCGCGAGGTCACGGTAGGCGAGCAGACGTTCCCGGTCCGCCGCCGTGTTGATCGGGTAGTACGGCTCGTCGCTCTTCTCCGCGAAGCGGAGAACTCGCGCATGATGACCGTCTTGTCCGTCGGGTAGTCACGCTCGGGGTGGAAGTGACGGAACTCGTGGATGCGCGTGTACGGGACGTCGGCGTCCGCGTAGTTCATGACCGGGGTGCCCTGGAAGTCACCGACCGGCAGCACCTCCTGCTCGAAGTCGAGGGTGCGCCACGAGGTCGCCCTCCGCGTAGTCGAAGTACCGGTCCACGGGACCGGTGTAGACCACGGGAACGTTGCCCACGACGTTGTTCTTGTTCACCGGCTGGCTGTCGTCGAAGAAGTCGACGCCGAGACGGACCTCGATGTTCTTGTGGTTCGCCATCCGCTCGATCCACGCGGTGTAGCCGTCGACGGGCAGCCCCTCGTAGGTGTCGTTGAAGTAGCGGTTGTCGTACGTGTAGCGCACCGGGAGACGCGAGATGATGCTCGCCGGGAGGTCCT
The DNA here is from genome assembly GCA_038070415.1 of Oerskovia sp. M15. Taxonomy (GTDB): domain Bacteria; phylum Actinomycetota; class Actinomycetes; order Actinomycetales; family Cellulomonadaceae; genus Oerskovia. Next base: position 2,807,636 of record JAMYWF010000001.1, on the reverse strand, counting down.
TGGGGTCCGTCTGCCACTGCTTGGCCGTGTACTCACGGATGAACGCCTCGTAGAGGGACGCCCGATGAGCGAGACCCCTGCTCGTCGAGGTTCTCGGGCCTCTTCCCCGAGCTCCGCCGCCTGGGCCGCCAGGAGGTCCCGCGCGGCGACCGGACCGTGGGCGGACCTGAAGAACTGGTTGATCGTGCCGAGGTTGATCGGCATCGGGAATACCTCCCGCGATGCGTCGTGTAGACCCGGTGCTCGTAGCCGGTGAAGGCCGTGAACCGGTTGACGTACTCCCAGACGCGCTCGTTCGAGGTGTGGAACAGGTGTGCACCGTAGCGGTGGACCTCGATCCCGGTCGCGGGCTCCGCCTCGCTGTATGCGTTGCCACCGATGTGGCTCCGGCGGTCGATGACGACGACCTTCCGGCCGTACTCCTCGGCAATTCGTTCTGCGACGGTCAAGCCGAAGAAACCCGACCCGACGACGACAAGATCCGCGTCCACGCACACTCCTAGTTCAGGGAAGACAGCCCGCCAAGACTAACGGGTCCCCTCCTGGCCCCGGTGCCCGCAGGGCACTCCGGACGTTCCCCACAAGACCTTCACCTGCTGTCAGCGGGGTCAGCCGCAGGCGATGATCCGGTACAACCGAGCATCGCCGCGCTCGGCCACCAGTTCGGCGACGCCCGCTTCGACGAGGCCGTCGAAGCCGGGGTACCCGCCCTGGCCCGCATCCCAGAGGTGCCGGCCCATCCGCAGGACGTAGCCGACCTCGAGGTCCTCCACAGCCTCGCACACCTGGGGTCGGTGAGCGCCTCGTTGAGCTTCTCCGCGACCAGGTACCGGTCCGGGTCCATGACCACACCCATGTGCGGATAGACCGCCCGGCGGTCGGCGAGCGCCCACACCAGGGAGCTGCCGTCCCACGGGTCACCGGCGACAGCGACCCCTCGGGGACGATGTCCTCGAGCCGCCGAGAAGCCACAGCTCCTCGGCGTCGAGGAGCGCGGCCGAGTCCTCCGAGTCGGGTGCCACGCTGTACACGTGATCCATGTATGCGAACGAGGCCTTGAACGTCGCCGTGCGAGGAAGCAGGACGCTGACACCCAGACCGATCACGATCGCCGTCGCCGCCGCGACGTACGGAGACACCCGTCCGGCGCTCCGACCCCGAAACAGCTTGAGGAGCAGGCGAGCGAGTGTCGCGGCACCGATCACGGCCAGCGGGACGCCGACGAGCGGGAGGAGGGCGGCCAGACGTTGCGGGTCGGCATACCAGTAGCCCGTGAGGGCACCCGCAAGGGTGTCGAGGCCACGGACGAGGACGTACAGACCGAAGAAGATGCCGTACGAGAACGGCAGCCATCGCCAACGGCGCACGCGCAATGCCGCGAAGGCACCGACGACGACCAGGACGGCGACGCCCCAGTTCGGAATGCCGCCCGCCAGGTTCTCGGGCTCTGGGAAGTTCGGCGTGGACGAGGGATGCATCGCCGACAGCCCGACCGCTTCGCGGACCGCGTGCTGCCAGCTCGAGGTCACCGCCCACATCACCTTGCCCTGGAAGTCCGAGACGAACGGAAGCCGCCCGAGGGCGACCACACCGGCGGCCTGCGGCGGCCGTGGCGATCCACGGCATGGCGATCAGCCACGGCCGGCGGCCTGCACGTCGCCACCGCGCCGAGGTCACGCACAGCGCGAGGACGACGAGCGGGACGACAGCGTACGTGAGCGCGAACAGGCCGTTGGGCTGCGCGAGCGCGAGACCTGCGGCGCCGAGGAGGAGACCAGGAACGCCGGGACGCGGGCGCGGCCCCGGCTCAGCACGAGCCCGAGCACGCACAGCGAGAGGGCGGCCGGTAGAAGGGCATACGCGAGGATGTTCGGGTAGAGCAGGCCGAACGACATGAGCCGGTTCGGGAACTGCGTCAGGGCGAACGAGAACGGGACCACGAGTCCGAGGAGCAAGGGCGAGGACCGAAGAGGAGCCGCCCGAGCGCAAGGAGGCCCAGCGGCCAGACGACAGCCGTCACGACGACGGTCAGCCAGTTGGCGGCCACGGCGACGTCACCGCCGGAGATCTGGACGACCAGAGCCGTGATCCCGTGCCAGAGCCGGGATAGAACGCCGTCGTGGCTTCCGGCTGGGAGAGCGTCATGTGGAACGAGGACGCGTCTCCCGCTTCGAGGATCAGCTTGACGGCGTTCAGGTGGTACGGGGTGTCGAAGGTCTGCGCCACGTTCTCGGGCCCGCCGATCGCCGACAGGGTACGGCGTAGCTGCAGCGCCAGCGCCACGACGGAGGTGACCCCGACGGCCAGCGCGATCGCCGTGCGCCGCTCCCGGCCCTGTCCTCGGCGACGACCTGCGTCCGGTCAGGCGACGGACGAGGAACGCGAGGAGGGACACCCCGATCGAGGCGACAACGACACCGAGGATCCCCAGCTGATCCCCACCTGGCCCATGACGACGGCGGTCGTCCCGATGAGCCCCGCGGCGAGAAGGGTGCCGTCCCCAGGCGACGAGGCCGCGCAGGCCGAGCGCGTAGGCGGGGCCCAGGCCGGGCGCGACCAGGACGAACACCGCCGCTAGCGCCACCTGCCAGGTCCCCGCCCACTCAGCCACGGCGGGTTCCTGACCGGTCGGCCAGCAGGAGCTGGTAGAAGTACTTGCGCAACGCTTCGGGGACGAGGCGGTACCCGCCCCGGACCGCGAGGTTGCGCAGCATCTGCGCCCTGGTCGTGAAGCCGATCCGACGCATCCTCCGTTGCAGCTCGACCTCGGACCGCAGGAGCCGTAGGCCGCCCGTCGCGCGTACGCTCCGGCGCCGGTCCGGTAGAGGAGCAACGGTTCGGCGACGTTGCGGCCGCGTGCCCCGTCGAGGATCATCCGCGCGAAGAGCCAGTAGTCCTCGAGGAGCGGAAGGTCCTGGTAGCCGCCGGCGGCAAGCACGGTCGACCGACGGTAGACGACGGACGGGTGGTTGAAGGGGAATGGAATCTGGCGCCGCTCGCGATGTGCTCGGGCGTCAGCGGTGGGGTTCGGACCAGCCCGGGCCGCTCCTCGTCGTCGAACTCCTGGATGGCGGAGCCCACGATGTCGAAGCCGCTCTCCAGCAGGGGACCTGCCGCGCGAAGCGGTCAGGCCGACAGATGTCATCGGCATCGGTACGGGCCACGATCTCGTTCGCGCAGTGCTCGAGACCGACGGACAGGGCGCGAGCGAGCCCGAGGTTGCGCTCGAGCTCGACCAGCACGACCGGGACGGCGCTCGACGAGCGGATCTCGTCGAGGAGCACGGCGAGCTCCGGCCCGACGGGGCCGTCACGGACGACGACCACCTCGGCGGGCCGCAACGTCTGCTCGACCGTGGCCGAGGCGAAGGCGCGTTCGAAATGGGGTGCCGAGTCCCCTGCATACACCGGCAGGAGGACGGAGAACGCCGGAAGGGTCACGCCGGCGTCCCCTTCCGGGCCCGGCTACGCCGGTCTCGATCTCCAGGATCTCGCCCTCAGGCACTCCGGCGCCCTCGAGCGCCTTCGCGGTGGGCAGGGGCGATCGCAGGAGGCCGTCGCGGAGGCCCTGGCCGCCGCGCTGCGCAGGACGTCGCGCCGGGACGATCCGGCGAACGTCCTGCCCAGCGGCGCAGCGACGCTCCCGTGTACAGGACCCGTTCCTCCGGTGAGAGCGCGGACGAACGAGTCAGCATCCACAGCTTGTTCCGGACCTCGTAGTAGAACCGCTCCCCGGGTCGGTGTCCGTCGCACCGAAGACCTTCGTCCGGTGCTCCACGACGCTGGTCGGCACATACAGCCCGATGCCTCGCCGAAGGAGTCGGCACGAGTACTCGAAGTCGTCGTTCCAGATGAAGTAGTCGGCCATGGGAAGCCCGTGATATCGGATCGCCCGGCTGTCGACGAGCATCGAGACGAACGAGGACGACCTGACCGGCACGGCGCCGACACCCGATGAGTCGGCGATCTCGTCCTTCGTCGCACCAGGACGTCGACGCGGAGTGTTCATGGGGTGGTCGCGTCCGTCGTGCCACACGACGCGGCTGCCGAGGAGGGCCACCGGCTCGGGTAGTTCTCCCGCGCGCGGAGGAGCTCCTCGAGCGCGCTCGGGGTCGGGATCGTGTCGTCGTCCATCAGCCAGACGCACTCGGGATCGAACTCTGCCAGGGCGTGCGCGATCCCCGCCGCGAATCCTCCGGCACCGCCCGTGTTCCGGTTGAGCTCCAGGACGGTCGCCCCGATCGGGTGCTCGATCGCGACGACGGCGGAGTCGTCCTCGGACCGGTTGTCGACAACGAGCACCCCGCCAAGGGGTAGGTCTGGGCGGCGAGTGCGTCAAGGGCGTCCTGCAGCAGGTCACGGCGGTTATAGGCGACGACGACGGCGACGACGCGGACTCCCGCGGACACGGGCAGGCTCGCGGACCCGGTGGTGCTGCTCACGAGGTCACGCCCTGTCCGACGACGGTACGCGGCGTGCCCGTCCAGAGCGCGGGGTCGGTGATCCGGCGCCCGTCGACGAGGAGCCTGACACCGGGCAGGTCGCCAGGGGTCAGAGAACGATATTCGGCGTGATCCGCCTGGACGATCGCCAGGTCGACCGGCTCGCCGTAGTGGTAGGCCGCCAACCCGAGGCTCTGGAGCTCGTCGTCAGAGAACAACGGGTCGTGCACCCGGACCGATGCGCCCTGCTTGGTCAGTGCCTCCACGGTCGCGAAGACCCCGGAGAACGCGGCCTCCTTCACCCCGCCGCGGTAGGCGGCGCCGAGCACGACGACCCGTAGCCTGTCGAGGCTCCCGACCAGCTCCGCGGCGCGCGCCACGACCTTCTCCGGCATCGCCGCGTTGACGCTGCGGGCATCGCGGACGATGGTCGCAGCCGGGTCCACGGAGAGGTACAGGCGAGGGTAGACGGGGATGCAGTGACCGCCCACGGCGATCCCCGGGCGGTGGATGTGACTGTAGGGCTGGGAGTTGCAGGCCTCGATGACCGAGTAGACGTCGATGCCCTGCTTCTCTGCGAACAGGGCGAACTGGTTTGCGAGCCCGATGTTCACGTCGCGGTAGGTGGTCTCTGCGAGCTTCGCGAGCTCGGCTGCCTCGGCCGAGCCCAGGTCCCACACACCGTTCGGACGGACGAGGTCGGGTCGCTCATCGAATGTGAGCACCGCTTCGTAGAAGGACGTCGCACGTCGAGCCCCTCGGCGCTCAGCGCGCCGATGAGCTTGGGATACCTGCGCAGGTCGGCGAACACCCGACCCGTGAGAACCCGCTCGGGAGAGAAGACAAGATGAAAGCCGTCGCCCTCGACGAGTCCCGAGACCTCTTCGATCAACGGCTTCCAGCGCTCGCGCGTCACGCCGACAGGCAGGGTCGTCTCGTACGAGACGAGCGTGCCGGGGTCAGGTGCGCCGCGAGCGACCGCGTCGCGGCGTCCATCCACCCGAAGTCCGGCTGGGCCGTCTCCTCGTCCACGAAGAGCGGGACGACGACGACGACGGCATCCGCCCCGGGATCCCGTCCGCGTAGTCGGTCGTTGCGCGCAGCCGTCCCGCGGGCACCACCTCGGCGAGCTTCTCCCCGAGGTGCGCCTCCCGGGAAGGGCACCCGCGCGGAGTTGACCGCGTCGACCAGCGCAGGGTTCACGTCGATCCCGACGACGTCGTGACCCCGATCAGCGAACTGGACCGCCAGCGGCAATCCGATCTTGCCCAGGGCGACGACAGCTATACGCATCAGAGAGACCTCACTCGAACGGGCAGGCGCCCCCGAAGACAGGGAGACCTCGAAGACAGGGACCAGGATAGTTCGTCGACCGGTGCGTCGGGTGCACGTCAGCGCCCCGCGACCAGAGACGCAGCCATGAAGCGGAACGGCGCCTCACGGTCGAGCAGGTGAGCCAAGCGGCGAGGAACGAGGGTACCCGGGCGACCGAAACGACGTCGGGCCCGACTTCGCTCAACCAAGACCGCCGCAGGGACCGTGGTGTCAAGCACGGCGTCGAGCAGCGACCGATCTGCGCGTGCAAGGGGCTCGGCTGCCTGCGGGCGAGTGCGAGCACGTCGCGACAGGCCGCGGCGAGGGCCTCGCGGTCCGACGACGGCCACTGCTCGGCCTGCGGTCGGTTGTATACCGCCCCGAACACCTGCACCCGGAAGAACTTCGTCGAGTAGGCCGACGCCTGGGAGGGCTCGGCCGCCCGGAGGGCCTCGAGGGCGGCCGGCAGGAAGGCGAGCTCTTCCGCCAACGGCTTGGCGGCCATGGTCACCCTGTCCCCGCGTCGTCCATGACGACGTACGCGGGCCCCGGCCAGGCTGATGCGCGCCCGGAGAACCACAGAGCGTTCACGTACCCGATGTCCTCCCCACCGTGGCGCCGACGGTGAATCGCAGGTCACCGAACCGCTCGGTCGACACAAGCCCGAGGGCGCGCTCCGGTAGGCGAGACGATCCCTGACGCCGTCGAGGGACCTGGTCCGCAGAGGTCGAGAGGGCGGGTGCGCACCGCGCCGCCTGCGCCATGACGGACTCGAGCGACCACGACGTCTGCCCCGTCACGTGCAGCCCTGCCTAGCCACGAGTCGACCGCCCCGGGTCGAGGACGTCGTCCGACCCCACCACCGACGTGAACCTGGCTGTCGCGAGGTCGAGGCCGTGGTTGAAAGGGCCAGCCGGTGAGCGGACGCCGTCGACGAACGGGACGATCCTCAGACGAGGGTCGTCCGCGCGAGAGGCGAGCTGGGTGTCGAACGACGAGGATCCAGCCCGTGCGCGACGACCGTGACACGGACGTCCGCCCGATTCCCGTCGAGGATGGACGCGACCGCTCGTCCGACCGGCCGTGTGGGCTGGTGCACGGCGATGACGACGTCGACGGATGGAGGTGGGAGGCCTGGCACTGGCGCGACGCTACCAGGGCGGAGAGGACTTCTGGCGTCCCGGCGGTGCCGCTAGGGTGGACGACCGTGAAGATAGTGAGCGTCGTGGGCGCCAGACCACAGTTCGTCAAGCTCGCACCGATCGCGCGTGCCGCCGTCGTCCACGGGGTTGACCACGCCATCGTGCACACGGGTCAGCACTACGACCCGATGCTCTCCGACGTGTTCTTCCGCGATCTCGGGATCCCTGCTCCCGACACGCACCTCGGGGTCGGCTCAGGGTCGCACGGAGTGCAGACGGGAGCGATGCTCGCGTCGTTGGACGCGGTCCTCACCGAGCACCGACCGGACTGGGTCCTGGTCTACGGCGACACCAACTCGACGCTCGCCGCTGCGTTGAGCGCCGTCAAGCTCAACCTTCCACTGGCGCATCTCGAGGCCGGGCTGCGGTCCTTCAACCGCCGCATGCCCGAGGAGCACAACCGGGTTCTCACCGATCATGCCGCGGATCTGTGCCTCGCCCCCACCACCGTCGCGATGAATCACCTGGCGGACGAGGGGCTGTCCGACAGGTCGGTCCTCGTCGGAGACGTTATGACCGACGTGCTGCTGCGGGTGCGTGACGCGGGCGTGGGCCGAGCTCCCGAGGTGCTCGAGCGTGCGCGGCTCGAGGCGGAGGGCTACTACCTCGCCACCCTCCACCGGGCGGAGAACACGGACGCTCCCGGGCGGCTTGCCGCACTCGTGGAGACCCTCGCTCACTTGGACCGCCCTACGTTGCTCCTCGCGCACCCCAGGCTCGTCGCCAAGGCGCGCGAGCAAGGGCTCGACCTGAACATGGGCAGGCTGGTGCCCCACGCTCCCTCTCCTACCCGGACCTCATCGCCACCGCACTGGCGAGCGCCGGCGTCGTCACCGACTCGGGCGGGCTGCAGAAGGAGGCGTTCCTGCTCGGCGTCCCCTGCACGACCCTTCGTTTCGAGACCGAATGGGTCGAGACCGTGGAGCTGGGGTGGAACGTCCTGGCGAACACGCCGGACGAGATCTCGTCTGCCGTGTCGCGCCCGCGCCCTGCCTCGACGGACGAAGCACCCTACGGTCGCGGCGACGCGGCAGATCGGGTCATGGTCACGCTGAAGACGTCCCGGTAGCTGTCCCGGCTACCGGGGAGGAAGGGTCTCGCTCGTTCCCCGAGAGGCACACTCCCTCCCGGGGTCACACGAGAAGGAAGCGCTCCTCGAGCACTCGACGCGCCATCGCCCCATCGTGGACCGCCCGAACGAACACCGGACCTGCGGCCGCGATCGCGCGATAGTGCTCACGGCGATCGAGAAGGTCTCGCAGCACCGCCTCGAGGTCGCCGATCGTCGCCTGGACGATCGGCAGCTCATGTCCGGTCTCTGCCAGGACGGCGTCCCGTGCCTGGTCCCCACATGGGAGACGACCACCCGTCCGGCCGCCATCGCCTCGCACGCCGCCACCCCGTAGTCGCCGAGCCGGAACTGGTCGAGCACCACGTCGGCCCCTGCGAGGACTCCGGGCATCTCGTCGTGCTTCATCCCACTCACGCTGCGGTACTCGATGACCCCTCGGCGTGCATTCTCTCGAGCAGCGGCAGGATCTGCGCTGTTCCCTTGACGTGAGGGTTCGACGGAGCGTGAAGCACGACCGGTCGTTCTCGCTCGAGGACGGAGGTGGTCTGGACCCAGCGATCGGGGTCGATCACGACCGGCAGCAGGTGCGCACCGGGGACGTCCGGGAGAAGTCCCGGTGTCGACACGAAAATCGGCTCGTCGAGCTCCTCGAGGATGCGAAGGTTGCCGAGGACCACCTCCTCGAGCGCCGCGACCGGGACCCACTCGTCGTCGTGGAACGGCGACCACGGGTCGGCCGCGGCGTGGCGTGACGGGAGACGGATGTCCGACCCGTGACAGAGCATCGCGAGCTGCAGTCCCGCGTCGCGCAGGGCGTGCGCCTGGGCGAGGACCTCGCCGCCGAAGGCGCTGCCGAGCGGCCGCATCTCTGCCTCGATGATCAGATGGGTGAACCTCTCGACAAGCGCCCGGAACTGGGCCCTCTGCCAGCGACGGGAGTGTGCTGCGATCCGTCCTGGCACTGGGTTGTCCGCCGGGTAGCCGAACGGGTTGATCGAGGAGTAGACCATGTTCATCGCCGCCACATCCGGGTTGGTCTCCACGGCGCGCGCCCAGCGATACCCCTGCCCGGCATAGTTCGCCGGAGCGATCATCAGCCGGACCGGCCGCTCCCGCGGACGAGGTGACGGGGAATCCGCTCGCCCGCGCCATTGCACCCGCAACGCCCACGAGATCCTGGACGGGGACCGGGAGCGCTCGCCACAGGTCGAGCATCGTCGGGACCTTCATCAGGCGTTCACCCATTCCTCGAGAAGGATCGACGCGCTCAGCCGACCGTCGTGCACCACACTGACGAACTCGACACCCTGCGACGCGATCCGGGACCGACGAGCGGGTCGGCTTCCAGCTCGCGCAGGACAGCATCGATGGTGTCCGCCGTGGTCTCGACCACAGGTAGGTCGAGACCGGTGCTGGAACGGACCACGTCACGGACCTGCGGGAGGACGTGACCGAGCACCACCCTGCCGGCCGCCATGGCCTCGCAGGCCGCGACGCCGTACGAGCCGAGGCGGAACTGGTCGAGCACCACGTCGGCACCCGCGTAGATCTCGGGCATGTGCTCCGACGGGACTCCGCTGATCTCGCGGTACTCGACGACGCCCTCCGCAACCAGTCGGTCGAGAGCTGGCCGGACGAGCTGCGTGCCCTTGATGGTGGAGTGTGAAGGAACGTGCACGACCACCAACCTCCCGCGCCGTCGCGCGCCGGACGAGCCCATCGCCGGGGTCGACGACCACCGGGCACCAGGCTGCGTACGGCACGTCGACGAGGAGGTCAGGCGTCGAGACGAAGGTCGGTCGTCCTAGCCGATCCAGGAGTGCCCGGTTGCGCCGAGCCTCGTTCTCGTACCGGTCGAGGTACAGGCCGGGATCGTTGTACGGGGACCACGGTGTCAGGTCGACGTGCCTGCTCGGCAGACGGATGTCGGTCCCATGGCACATGAACGCCGTCGAGAGGCCCGCGACGCCAGCTGCTCCGCCTCCGCCGAGACGTCACGTGAGAAGAGCCGTCCGAAGATCGGGCGTTCCGCCTCGAACAGGACATGGGTGAACTGGGAGACAGCGACGAACTCCCGCTCCTGCCACTCCTGCGACCGGTTGTAGACCACGACCGGGACCTCGGTGTCGGCGGCGAAACTGAAGCCGCCGGGCACGGCCACGGCCATGTTCCGCGCTCCGACACTCCCATCGATCTCGTCGAGAGCCCGTGCCCAGGCCCACCCCTGCGCCGCATAGTTCGTCGGACCGATGTAGACACGGACGTCCGTGCCGGGTGCCCGGGTCGGCGCCGCAGGTCGTCCGGCCCGTAGCTTCCGAGCGAGCGCGCAGCCAGACGCCCCAGCATCCCGTCGGGGTTGTCCGCCACGTGGTCTATCGCGCGGTTGACCCAGCGAGGGAAGGACCGCCGTGCACGGATCACACGCTCAGCGAGGATCCGCGGCGTGCTCGAGACTCGCCCGAGAAGTGTCATCGGTCGATCATTCCTCTCAGAACCTCGATCAGGAGGTCGCAGTCATCGGGTCAGACGCAGACGCAGCATCCGGCGGAGCAGGGCGTCCCGTGCGAGCGTGAACCGGAGGTCTGCAGCGAAGGCGCGGTCCACAGGTGTCGCGGCGCGGACCTCGGCCACGCTCCGGGCGACGGCGTCACGGTCTGTCGTACCAGCCACCGCCACGATCCTGTGCTCAGCACGCGAGAGCGACTTCTCGGCGTCGCCGGAGAGCAGTCGCAACCAGCTGGCGACACGGCCCAACGCCGCGAGGTCCTGCTCGCTCCACTCGACGGCCTCCGGACGCAGGAGCACCGCCGGGAGGACGTTCAACCGCCACAGCTTGATCGCCATGGCGCGTCGACGGGGAGCCTGCAGCCCCAGGGGCCAGTCGACCGACGCCAGGTGCTCGAGCGCCTGCATCTCGTCCGCGAAGGTCCTCGTCGCGAAAGTGATACGGACGTCGGCGTCCTGGCCGATCGTGTAGGCGGCAACGACGGGTCGTGATCGACACGGCCCCGCGGTTGAGAAGTGCAAGGCCGAGCTCGATGTCCTCGCCGGTGGCCAGGCCCTCTGTGAGGCGGACGCCGACCTCGTCGAGGTACGCGCGTCGCACCAACCCAGCGGGGCGGCTCGGTAGTCCAGACGGTCCTTGGTCGGATCCAGCCGCAGCGTCCGACCGGGACGGGTCAGCGGGTCACGCCACACTGCGCCCGACTGGTCCTTCAGCGGCGCGATCAGGTAGTCGGTTCTGTGGGACCGTGCGTGCGACACCCACGCGTCGAGGGCCCCGGGCGCAAGGAAGTCGTCCGAACCCATAATCGCCACGTACTCGCCCTCGGCCCGGTCCAGGCCGTGGTTGAAAGGACCGGCCGGGGAGCGTATCCCGTCGTCGAGCTCCAGGACCTGGACCCGCTCGTCCCGCCCGACCGGTCCGAGCCGATCCTCGACCTCTCGCGGCGCGATACCGTGCGCGACGACCGTGACGCGCACGGGAACCGTCGCGCCGTCGAGCACCGAGGTGACTGCCCTGTCGATCCGGCGGCGCAGGTCGTGGACCGCCACGACGAGGTCGACCACCGGGGTGGCGGAGGTCAACGCTCGACTCCTGCACGGCGTCCCAGGCCTGCCAGGCCGACCTGCTCACCGAACGCCGGAAGCGCCTCAGCGAGCCCGTAGAACGTGTCGAGGCCGAGGATCCTGCCATCCTCCATGTAGCACACCCGGTCGTAGTCCTTGATGGTGGACAACCTGTGCGCGACCGAGATGATGGTGAGCTCGCCCTGCAGGCCACGGATCGCCTTGGTGACGTCGTCTTCGGTCTTGGTGTCCAGCGAGCTCGTCGCCTCGTCGAGCACGAGGACGAGGGGTCCGCGTAGAGCGCGCGCGCGATGCCCAGGCGTTGCTGCTGACCGCCGGAGAGCGCGACACCGCGTTCACCGATCCGGGTGTCGATCCCGTCGGCGCGCTCGGCGACGAGCGCGGACAGCTGGGCCATCTCCAAGGCATGAGTGACCCGGTCGCGGTCATAGTTCGAGTCCCAGGTCAGGGCGACGTTCTGAGCGATCGTCCCGTCGAACAGCGCGACCCTCTGCGGGACGTAGCCGACCCTGCCCCGCCACTGGCTCAGCACCTCCGTGATCGAGGTGCCGTCGATGCTCACCCGGCCCGAGGTGGGAGTGCTCAGCCCGAGGAGGATGTCGATGAGTGTCGACTTCCCCGCACCGGACGGGCCGACGATTCCCAGCGAGCTGCCGAAGGGGATGTCCAGCTCGACGCCCTTGAGCACGTCCTCGGACGACTTGGGGTAGCGGAACCGCACGTCGTGGAGCATGAGCCTCGTCGGGTCGGACGGGAGCTCGCTCTGGTCCTTGCCGACCTCGACCGCGACGTTCTTCTCCGCGGCCTTGATGTCCCCGATGACGTCCTGCGCGGACGGGATGCTCGCCGTCGCCTGGATGATGCCGCTCTGGACACCGTTGATAGCCGGGATCAGCCGGAACCCGGTCACGGCGAAGAGCGCGACGGCAACGATCGCCTCTTCAGGACCCGAGATCAGGTAGGACGCCCCGCCGATGAGGAGGAAGCCCCGACCAGCGCCGCCTCGAAGGCGAACTTGGGATGATCCCCAGGAACGACGCGTTGGCCCGCGCACGGACCGCGCGGTGGCGCTCGGTCGTGACGACACCGAGCACCTGCTCCAGGCTGTTGCGCAGGGTGAGCTCCTTCAGCGCCTCGACCATCTCGGTCATGAAGATGGCGACTCGATAGCTCGAGTTCCGGTTCACACGACCGGCCTCCAGCGCGCGACGGGTGACGAAGAGGTTGACGAGCAGGGCGACGAGGCCCAGGTACGTGAAGGCGATGAACGCCGTCAGTGGCTGTGCGACCACGAGGACCGCCAGGATGAGGACAAAGGTGGCCAGGCTGCTGGGGATGAGCGCCAGCGGGAGGATGAACCCCATGATTGTGTTGGCGATCCCCGTCCGCGATACGGGTGATCTCCGCGACGCTGCGCTTGGACCTCTCCTCCCATGTTGAACGGATGTAGGCCCCGAAGAGTCGTTGTCCGATCTCGAGCTCGTACCGTGCGAAGCGACGGGTCGCGATCCAGTGCAGGACCACGGTGAGCGCACTCTTGAGGATGATCAGGCCGCACGCCACCAGGATGAGCCACGGCGCGGACGAGGCCGGGATCGTGCCGACGACGGGAAGCGTGATGTCCGCCCCGTGACGATCGGCGAGATGACAAGGGCCAGCAACGACATGGCCGCCACGTCGAAGATGGCAAGCACGCTGGTCACCACGATGTAGTACCCGAAGAACCTCCGGGCGCCGCGCGGAAGCAGCGGCATCAGTTCACGGAGGGTGTTCCACAGAAGGTTCATCGGAGGGAGGCCATCTCTTTCGGGAGTGTGTGGGAGCGAGGTGCGGGCGTGGTCGTTTCTCACTGCACGAGAGCGTCGACGGCGCGGCGCCAGACCTCGACCTGCGGAGCGGACGAGAGATCAAGAGCGCTGAGGTGCGAGGACCGCTTCCACGCGGCCACCTGGCCCTGCGTGATCGCCTCGAGCGCGCGGGTGAGGTCCTCGGGAGCGAATCCGTCGCAGACCGCGCCCAGGTCGTGATTCATGACCATCTCGGCGATCTCGGGCGTCGGGCCGACGATCAGACCGAGCCTGGCCTGGACATAGTCGAAGACCTTGTTCGGCAGGGCCCACCTGTTGTTGAAGTTGGTCGGCGCCAGAAGGTGCACGCCGACGTCGTAGTCGCGAAGCGTCTCGGCGAGGCGGGCGTAGGGCACCGGATCGAGAACGCGGACGCGCCCGTCGGCCGAGGCCGCGATGCTCCGCAGGTGATCGACGTACGCGGGTTGGTTCGGTGTGAGGAAGAGGTCGAGCGTCGTGCCCGTCGAGGACGCCGCAACCCCTCGACGAGAACCTCGAGATGGCGGTCCTGCAGAGCGGCGCCCGAGTGGACGAGTCTCACGGGAACATCGACGGGCGTCGGTTCGGCCTCGACGTAGGGGCTGCATTGGTCACGATCTCCGGACGGAATCCGAAGTTGCGCTCGTACTCCGTCGCGAGACCGTTGCTCACGGTCGACCAGGACGAGGCTCGCGCGACCCAGCGTCGACAGACGTACTCGTGGTACGGCGTGATCTTCTCGCGCCAGCCCTGCCAGTCCTCGTGCAGGAGCGGCGAGTACTCGTGCAGGTCCGCGTGCACGCCGAACTGCGGACGGAGGTGGAGCGCGAGCGGCACCGCCTCGATGTCGTTCGCCAGGACAACGTCGAAGTCACCACGCCGCAGGTTTTCTTGACCCACTTGACCGACCACAGCGCCCAGTACTGCGCGCGGTAGAGCTTGGCACGGATGAGCCGGTCATGGAGCACGTTGTGCGCGACGTCGTCGGGGATCCGGACGTGGCGCGATACCCGGCAGGAGCCTCGCCATAGCCGCACGTGGTGACCTCGTAGTCCTCCCGGAACTCCTCGACCTGCTTGAGGACACGTGCGTCGTTCACGATCGGCGAGAACGAGAGGATGAGAAGTCGTGGCCTCGGGCGGGCCGCAGACAGGTGACTCATGGCGCTCATCCTGCCATCCTCCCGGCGATCGTCGGACGTCCTCCCTGCTCGGGCGACCGATCGCCACCCGATCTCCATATCTCGGCCGCTCCTCAGCCACGCTGGAGGAAGCACGCCAACGCGCGGGCCGACGCTGCGCCGTCGTGCAGATCCTCCACGAACGCGGGGCCGAGAGCTGCGATCTCCCGATACCGCCCCTGTGCGCGGTGACGTCCCTCAGGACAGCGTCGAGGGTGTCTGGCGTCGCCTGCACGACCGGCAGCTCCATGCCGCGAGCGGCACCCGCCAGGTCGCGGACCTGATCGTCCACATGGGAGATCACCACGCGACCGGCGGCCATGGCCTCGCACGCCGCCACCCCGTAGCTCCCGATCCGGAACTGGTCGAGCACGATGTCGGCCCCTCGGTAGAGCGCGGGCATCTCGGGTCCAGGCACCCCTCGACGACCCTGCACTCGATCAACCCTCGTCGTGCAAGGCGCGCAGCACCGGCTCGATCAAGGCAGTCCCCTTGATCACGGCGCGGCTCGGCGCATGGACGACCAAAGGTCTGGCGCGGTGCAGCGGCGTCTCCTCCGTCCGCCAGGTGCCGGGCTCGACGACCACAGGACACCATGTCGCTCCGGGGACATCGAGCAACAGGTCCGGTGTCGAGACGAAGACCGGCAGACCGAGCGATTCGAGCACCTGCCTGTTCGTTTGCGTCAGTTCCTCCAGGACGGGCACGTCCGCCCAGTCGTCGTCCAAGTAGGGTGACCAAGGCGCTCTCGCTGCGTGCGGCTCGGGCTGCGGATGTCGCTCCCGTGGCAGAGCATGGCGACCTGCAGGCCACGGTCGCGCAGGCGTCGGACCTCGTCGGACACCGATCCCTTCGACAGCCGGGGGCAAGCGGTCGCTCGGCCTCGATGACGACGTGCGTGAACCAGTCGAGCGACCGATGCAGATCACGCTGCCAGGTGCGGGAGGCCGCGTAGACGATGCCCTTCACCGGGACGTCGACAGGGAAGGCAAAGCCTCCGGGCTCGATCGCAGCCATGCTCACCGCGCCGACGTCCTGGAGCCCGTCCTCGACCGCGCGAGCCCATCGCAGCCCCTGTCCTGCGTAGTTCGCGGGCCCGATGAAGAGGCGGGTCGCCGTCGGAGGTGCGACGACCTGTGCGGGCCGGTCGGCGGCCGTGTATCCGAAGAAGTTCTCGTCGAGACGTTCCCCGATCCGTAGCGGGAGCCGGAGCTGCAACCACGTCAGCACGGTGTTCACCGGACCGGGCAGGCGGCGGCGCACGGCCGAGACCGATGCCAGGAGTCGGCCCATTTGGACTTCCTCTCGAGGTGGCGTACAGGGCTGTCATACCGCAAGTCAGGACGTTGCACAGCCAGACTATGATGACGAACTGCCCCGGTCCGACAATCCTTGGGCGTGTGCCCGCACCCGGCTCGGCCCGACGATCCCTGAGGAGCTCTCCCCATCGTGACCACAGGACAACGGGGTCCCGGCAGACCTCTCGGACAGTCATCGCCTCGCGCCTCTTCGCGCCGGAACCCGCTGCAGCATCCTTCCGCCTGCTCGCGGCCGCTCGGGCCCTCGCGCTCGCAGGCCGCCGGGTGACCGTCCTGACCTCGCGACCCGCAGGTGGTGGTCCCCACCGGCGGGGCTCGACGTCCGCCGATGGCCGGTCCTGCGCGATCGGGACGGAGCAGTCCGAGGCGTGGTTCCCTACGCGTCGTTCGACGGGCCCCTATTCGTGCGGCTCCTGCTCTGTCCACGGCCCGACGTCGTTCTGGTCGAACCACCTCCGACCACAGGTTCCTCCGCGCGACTGGCACTCGCTCTCCGACGCGTCCCCTACGTCTACTACGCGGCGGACCTGGTCTCTCGCGCGGCCGAGTCCGGTGGGCACTCGCCCTCCTCGTCGATATCGCTCGCAGGCTCGAACGCTTCGCCCTCCGCGGCGCGGCCCGAGTCGTGGCGGTCAACGACGAGGTCGCGCGCGACGTCGAACGGTTCGGCGTCCCGGCACACCGGGTTGACGTCGTCGGCAACGGCGTCGACACCGACGTGTTTCGGCTCGAGGGGCCGGTCTCGCGGCCACCAGGTGTCGCTGCCTCCGCATCCTGCTTCGTCTACGCGGGAAGCATGAACACCCTGCACGGTGCCGGAATCTTCGTCGAGGCCTTCGAACGTGTCGTCGCTGTGCGTCCCGACACGGTCTTGGTGATGGTGGGCCGTGGTGAGGAGGTCGAGGCGCTCCGCGAACGCGGACGGTTGCTCCCGCCCGGCTCGTTCGTGCTGATGGACAGCGTCTCGGGTGCCGAAGCCGCCGCCCTGCTCCGCGGCGCTCGGGCCGGTCTCGCCTCGATCCGTCCCGGGAGCGGGTACGAGTTCGCACTGGCGACCAAGGCCGTCGCTGCGGCGGCGACAGGGTCCCCGGTCGTCTTCGCAGGAGGGCACGACGGCCGACCTGCTCCGCGACGGTGACCTGGGGAAACCGTGCCGTGGCAGGCCGAGGACGTCGCCCAGGCGATGCTCTCGGTCCTCGAGGCGCCCGACGCCGCACGACCACGTCGCGCGCGCTGGGTGCGCGAACATGCGTCGTTGGACACCGTCGGGGCCCGCGTCGCTCGCGTCGTCGCCGACGTCGCTCGCGGCTCCGGAAACCGTCGTGCCCGGAGCGCGACTCGACGTAGCCTGAAAGTTCGCGGGTGAACCGGAGGAGTCGAGATGTTGACGAGGACGATCCGGGACGTCTTGACAGCAGGTGCGGTCGCATTGGCGGTGTTGTTCGCAGGGCAGCACCTGCCACGGCATCGTTGACGACGTACGAGCGGTTCGTGCTGCCGCCCGGGGACCGTCACGATCGCGGGGCACGGGTTCGGACACGGCCACGGGATGTCCCAGTGGGCGCCCGGAACGCTGCCGCACAGGGGTCGGGTACCAACAGATCCTCGACTTCTACTACCCGGGCACGGCTTCGGTCACGCAGACCAACCAGGACATCGCGGTCCTGGTCTCGGCCGACTCCGACAACGACCTGCGAGTCCTTGCCTCCCCGGCATGACGGTGACCGACAGCGTCAACGGCACGCGCCCCATCGGTTTCCCCGGTCTGACGGTCTCCCAGTGGCGCATCGTCCGCGATACAGCCGGTCTCTCTCGACGGCCTCGTCGCCGGCACCTGGAAGAGGTTGACCACGGTCCCGTCGGTTTCGTTCCTGAGCCTCGCCTCGCCGTCGGGCACTGCACGACTCATCCTGCCCAACGGCACCCAGAAGGAGTTTCGCGGCGCGATCCGTGCCGCGGCGGACGGCGCCGCCCGCGGTTGCGCACCGTCAACGTCGTGCCCATGGAGGACTACCTGCGTGCCGTCGTGCCGCCGAGTCACCGTCGAGCTGGCCCGCCCACGCACTCGGCGCTCAAGCGGTCGCCGCCCGTACCTACGCATCCCAGCAACGGGCGGCAACATCAGCCGGGCCTGGCACACCTGTGACACGACGGCCTGCCAGGTCTACCCGGGATACCGCACGTACTCGGCCGCCGGCTCGCTCACCACGACGCACGAGGCCGCCAGCACCAATGCCGCGGTCGCGGCGACGGCGAACCAGGTCCGCCACTACGGCGGGGCCCTCGCTTTCACGCAGTTCAGCTCGTCGAGCGGCGGATGGACCTCAGCCGGATCTGCTCCCTACCTGGTGGCACAGCCCGACCCGTGGGACGCGGTGGGTAACCCGGTGCATCTCTGGTCGGTCAAGCTCTCCGTGCAGTCCATCGCCAACGCCTACCCGCAGGTCGGGGTGCCCCGAACGATCGAGGTGCGCACCAGGTCCGGGAACGGGGAGTGGGGTGGGAGGGTTGAGTCGGTCACGGTCACCGGGAGCAACGGCTCAACTACGCTCACCGGCACGGGCTTCCGGGGCGCGTTCGGGCTGCGGAGCGACTGGTGGACGCTCACCGCGTCGACCCGGCTGGACTCGGACTTCACGACCAACGGCCGCGCCGACGTCCTCGCCGTGACGACGTCCGGCGCGCTGCTCGCGTACGAGGCGAACGGGGCCGGGGCTTCGGCGCGGTGCGTCAGGTCGGGAACGGTTGGTCAGCCATGCGGCTGGCGATCAAGGCGAACGACCTCAACGGCGACGGTAAGCCTGATCTCCTCGCGGTCGATGCGAGCGGCGCCCTGTGGCGGTATCCGGGGTCGGCGGCGGTGGTTTCGGAGCGAGGTCCAAGGTCGGCAGCAACTGGCACGCGATCAGGTCGCTCGTCGCGCCGGGAGACCTCACGGGCGACGGCAACTGCGACCTCCTGGCCGTCGACTCGACGGGTCGCATGTGGTTCTACCCCGGCAACGGCGACGGCACGATCAGTGACGGACGGTCGGTCGGCGCAGGCTGGGGAACGATGACCGCGATCCTTGGCGCAGGAGACTGGGACGACGACGGCAGGGCCGACCTCGTCGCTCGGGACGCCGGTGGGCGTCTTCTCATCTACCGGGGCAACGGGAGCGGAGGCTTCACCTCGACGCAGATCGGCAACGGGTGGGGTCCATGCGGCTGCTGTCGATCGTCGGCGACTGGGCCCAGGACGGCCGCCCCGATGTCCTCGCTGTGGCTCCTCCGGCGCGATGCTCCTCTACCGATGGACCGGACCGACCTTCGCGGCGCCCGTGACGATCGGCTCCGGCTGGGGAGGCATCAGCCTGCTTCTCTGACGTCGGATGTGGGCGCCGCGTCCGGGCGGGCGGTGTCCGGTCCTCGCGGACCGGACCCCGGCACCGCGGTCAGAGCCTCAGGACTCAGGACACGGTCGACGTGGCCGGGACCGATCCCAGCGACCTCGACGTTCCGAAGCCGCCCTGGCCGTTGCCCGGGTACAGGATGATCTTTCCGGCCGAGTTCGTCGCCACCAGGTCAGGCTTCCCGTCACCGTTGACGTCGCCGCCCCTGTGATGGACGACAGCGAGGACCACCCGAGACCGATCCTCGCGGGGAAGTCGAGCAGTCCGCCACCGTTGCCGCGACGAAGCAACAGCTCCCCGTTGGCAGCGTTGCGCGTGAGGAGGTCGGAGACGGCTCCTCCAGACCATCGACCGGCGTTGACGATCCGGTCTGTCGCGCCGACGTTCTCCGCCAGGATCATACGAGCACCGAAGCCTCCACTGCCGTTCCCGGGTAGAGCCAGATGCGACCGCTGGGACGATGCAGCGCGATCAGGCCGGGCTTCCCCGTACCCAGCCAGTCACCGGCCCCGATGACCTGAGTCATCGCCGCCCAGCCATTGCCGATCCGCTGACCCGAACCCGCGAACCTTCCGCCTCCCTGTCCCGCGTGCAGCACGAGGTCACCATTCGATCGACGCAGGATGATGTCGGCCTTCCCGTCGCCGTTCCAGTCTCCCGGCGCGATGGCCTCGACCGTGCTGGAGGAGGCAGGAACGCCCGTGGCCACAACGCTCCCGAAGGGCTCGCCGCCGCATAGGGTAGACCCTCAGCTCACCTCCGCTGGTGATGGCGAGGAAGTCCTGCCCTCCGGACTTCTTTCCCGCGGAGAGGATCGCCGAGAACCCCGACCAGCCGTTCCCGATCTGTGTGGCGTCGCCGACGCTGCCGGTCCCGGTCCCGGCGTACCGCCACAGCCGACCGGCAGTATCGCGTGCCACGAGATCTCCGCGCCCGTCGCCCGTGATGTCACCCGGTCCGACGAGAGCGGTCATTGCACCCCATCCCGCGCCCATCGTGACGCGATCCGCGGAGAAGCCGCCCCGTCCGTCACCGATGTAGGCGTACAGGACGCCGTCGGAGCCTCGTGCGACGAGCGCCGGACGACCGTCCTTCAGGTTGCCGATCGGGGTGAGAAGGCCGAGAGAAGACCAGCCGTTCCCGATCTGGCGCGCGGTGCCGAAACCCCCGAACCGTTCGATGGATAGAGCCAGAGCGACCCGCCTCTCGCCTTGCGTGCAAGGAGGTCCGGTCGACCATCACCGTTCCAGTCGTGCCCACCCCGACGACGAGGTTGAGCCCGTTCCACCCGTTCCCGATCTGGGCACGGGCTCCGAACCCACCCGCTGCTGTCCCGGGCCTCAACCAGAGGAGACCAGCGGCGTCCTTGACCATGAGGTCCGGTCGACCATCACCGTTCCAGTCCCCGGGGCGATCGTCCTGGGGCCGGTCCACCCGGAGCTCACGACCCTAGTTGCACCAAAACCAGGGGAACCCGCGGTCGCGAGGGATATCCCCTGCGAGCTCTTGAGGAGAAGATCCGCGCCCGCTGTCTCGTTCATGTCTCGCGGGAGGCTCCGATCCTGAGCAGCCCCTGCCAGATCGTCGCCGACTGTCTGAGCTCGGCGAGCCGTGGGTAGATGTAGCGGCCGGGCACGCCGTCTGGCCGACGTCTCGGTGGCCGAGGACAGTGGATCGAACCACCCCACCGAGGACGAACGACCCGTTCGGGCGGACACCGTGCAATGCCAGTTTCCATGCGAGGAGCTGCGCGACGGCGTTCATCGACTCGGGAGACGCTCCGGTGACGTCGTAGTTGCCCATGACCGAGAGCCCGAACGTCTGGGAGTTCACCCTGCGGCGTGCGCCCCGACGATCGCTCGGTCGATCCCACCGGCCCGTCCTTCCCAGATGCGGCCAAAGCGGTCGACCAGGAAGTTGTAGCCGATGTCCGGCCAACCGCGCGAGAGGACGTGGTAGGAGTAGATCCCTCGGATGATCGTAGGAACGTCGGACGACGCATAGCCGTTGTTTCCTGCCGTGTGGTGGACCACCGCACCCTTCACCTGTCCGAGGATGGGTGGGTTCCGCACCAGTGACTCGTCGGCCCCCACTGGGCTCGCGAGTAGATCGCCGGCTGCACGGTCGCTGCCGCCGCCGCGACCTGGTTGGACTGCGTGGAGAACACGGCGGCGCTCGCGTACTCGGTCGCCGACCCCGTCGACCTGCTGTGGGAAGTGAGGGCTGCTCCCGGCCCGGACGGGCTCTGCGCCACGTCGGCCCCCGGTAGACGGACCGCTGGTGGACGCGACCTCGGCAGCCGTTCCCGCCAGGGGTTCGTCACGGTCTCGCCCGGGTCGATCACGACGAGCCGGGCCCCGTCGGCATCGAGTCGCCCACGCCGCGCAGTGCCACCTGGACCTCGTCCACCCGTCCCACGACCCAGGGGTCGGTCCCGTCGCGGAGCTCGACGACGTCGTCGGCCGTCTCCTCGGCGCCTGCTGAGGCCTCCTCGGTCTCCACCTCCACCTGCTGCCAGTCGGACCACACGTCGCCGGTGCGTGTACGGATCTCCACCTCGGTACCGGTGGCTCCGGTCCCGGCATCCCACGTGATACCGGCCAGAGCGAAGCCGGAGCTCGTCGAGCTGGCCGTCAGCAACGTCTCGTCGGAGGCCGGGGCATCCTCCGGAGTGGTGGCCGATCTGCGGCTCGCTCCGTCGTCCGTCGGGGACTCCACGCTCCCGCCCTGTACAGGCGACGGGGCAGCGGCGAAGGGCTCGGCCCCCGTCAGCCACATCCGCCGCGGGCTCCGGGGCCAGGCCGACCTCGTTGATCTCAGGATCGACCGGTGCAGTCGCGAGGGACGTCGAGCCGAGGTCACCCAGAGCGATGCCGCCGCCTGTCGTCGCAGGTGAGGCCGAGGGCGCTGCGGACGAGGCCGCGAAACTCGCCCCTGCCGGCAGCAGCACTGCCGCCAGGACGACGGACAGGATGGCTGCGAGCTGACTGCTCGCACGGCGCACAGATGTCATGACGGTTGCCCCTCGACGTCCGAGACGCCCGATCCATCCGGCTGGTCGAGCTGCGGCGGCCGGGCACGGTTTCGTCAGTATGGCACCGGCGGCCCGGTCTGGCAGGGCGGGACGGACGGGTCCCCGGATGGTCGAAGGGCGCCAGGGCATCATCCCTGGCGCCCCTTCGAGAGTCGTAGCCCGACGGTCAGAGCTGGACAGTCAGGCCCGTCCCGGCCGACTGCAGCACCGCTTCCGCGACCTGCAGCGTCCGCAGGCCTTCCTCCATGGTGACGACGTCGTTACCTACCCCGAGCACCGCATCCCGGAAGGCCTCGTGCTCGACCCGGAGCGGCTCGCGCTTCGCGAGGGCATACCTCACGATGTTCCCTTCGGACACTCCACGGAACGCCGTGATCGACTCCCACTCGGTCGGGATCACACCGTTCGCGTAGAACGTCAGGTCGGCGCTGGCCGTGTCGGCGACGAACGCACCACGCTCGCCGGTGACGGTCGTCGTGCGCTCCTTCATCGGAGAGAGCCAGTTCACGACATGGTTGACGATCACGCCGTTGGCGAGCCGCCCCGAGGCGAGCACCATGTCCTCGTGCGGGCGGCCGCTGCGGTGCGCCACTTGCGCCGAGATGCTCTGGTACTCGCTCTGCGCGACCCACGCTGTGAGATCGATGTCGTGCGTACCGAGGTCCTTGACGACGCCCACGTCGGCGATCCGGACGGGGAACGGGCCCTGCCGACGGGTCGCGATCTGGTACACCTCGCCGAGCTCGCCGCCTCCAGCCGGTGCCGCATCTCCTGGAGGGCAGGATTGAAGCGCTCGATGTGTCCGACGCAGCCGACGAGCCCCGCCACCTTGAACGCGTCCGCGACCCGCCGACCCGCCTCCGAGTTTTCCGCGATCGGCTTCTCGACCATCGCATGGACCCCAGCAGCAGCCAGGGCGAGCCCGACCTCCTCGTGGAACTTCGTCGGCACAGCGACCACCGCCATGTCGATGCCGCCGCGATCAGGGCATTGACGTCGGGCAGGACGGGAAGCCCTCCGGCCACGCCGAACGGGTCTCCCCGGGTCCGCCACGGCCACCAGGTCGACTCCGGAGATCTCTCGGAGGACTCGGGCGTGATGGCGCCCCATGGCCCCGAGACCGATGAGACCAGCGCGCAGGTCGGCCATGTCAAGCACCTGCCTTGACGAGGTGGTTGACGCCCGTGACGATGCGCTCGAGGTCCTCTGCGGTGAGCGACGGGTGCACCGGCAGCGAGATCACCTGGCGGCGGCGAGCTCCGTCTGGGGCAAGTCGAGCCCTGGCGCGAACTTCTCCAAGCTGGCGAGCCGGTGATTGGGGATCGGGTAGTACACGCCGGAGCCCACCCCGTGCTCCTCACGGAGCGCGGTGACGATCCGGTCGCGGTCCTCGGCGACGCGGATCGTGTACTGGTGATAGACGTGCACGGCACCGTCCGCGACCGCAGGCGTCACGACACCCTCGAGGTGCGCGTCGAGGAACGCGGCGTTGCGCTGGCGGTCGGCCGTCCAGCCCCCACCTTGGTCAGCTGGACGCGACCGATGGCGGCGTGGACGTCCGTCATCCGGGCGTTGAATCCCACTACCTCGTTGGCGTACTGCTTCTCCATGCCCTGGTTTCGAAGGACGCGGACGTTGCGAGCGATCTCGTCGGTCGCGCAGGACACCATGCCTCCCTCGCCCGAGGTCATGTTCTTGGTCGGGTACAGGCTGAACATCGCGAAGGCTCCGAAGCTCCCCACCGGACGTCCGCCGAGCATCGCGCCGTGCGCCTGGGCCGCGTCCTCGAACACGAGCAGCCCGTGCTCGTCGGCGATCTCCTGGAGCGACGTCATGTCGGCAGGGTGGCCGTAGAGGTGGACCGGCATGATCGCTTTGGTCCGCTCCGTGACAGCCGCTCGGACGGACTCCGGTGACAGACAGAAGTGCTCGGGCTCGATGTCCGCGAAGACGGGCGTCGCGCCGGTGAGAGCCACTGAGTTGGCGGTCGCGGCAAAGGTGAAGGACGGGACGATGACCTCGTCTCCCGGCCCGATGCCGGCGGCCAGGAGCCCCAGGTGGAGCCCCGACGTACCGGAGCTCACGGCCACGGACGTCCGTCCTCCCACGAGGACGTCGCCGAACTCCTTCTCGAATGCCGCAACCTCAGGGCCCTGGGCGATCATCCCGCTCCGCAGGACGCGGTCGACCGCCTCTCGCTCCTCGTCGCCGACGATCGGCTTCGCTGCTGGGATCAGTGCTTGGCTCATGAGGCCACTACCTCTCTGATGGAGTTTCCGTACTCTTCGTACCGGGTACCGCTCACCGGACAGACCAGGATGTCCCCTTCCCGCTCGAGCGGCTGCCCTCGGCCCCACCCAACCCACCTGTCGCGCCGGAACGCCGACGACGATCGCGTGGGCCGGGACGTCCCTGGTGACCACGGCGCCGGCGGCCACGGTTGCCCAGGCGCCGATCGTGACCGGCGCCACGCACACCGCGCGCGCTCCGACGGACGCACCCTCGTGGATCGTCACCCCGACCGCGTGCCAGTCGTCAGCACTCTTCAACGAGCCGTCCGCGTTGATGGCCCGTGGGTAGGTGTCGTTCGTGAGGATCACTCCGGGCCGATGAAGACTCCGTCGGCCAGCGTCGCGGGCTCGTAGACGAGCGCGTAGTTCTGAATCTTGCAGTGGCGACCCACCTGGACCCCGGTGCCGATGTAGGCCCTCGCCCGACCACGCAGGACTCTCCCATGCGCACTCCTTCGCGGACTTGAGCAAGATGCCAGATCTGGCTCCCGTCGCCGATGCTCGCGTCGTCAGCGACGTCGGCGCTCGGGGCGATGCGAATTCCCATGGAGAGTCCCTTCGAGATCTCAGTAGCCGACCACACTCTAGATGCCTCGAGCCCAGACGGTGACGGCCGCCTTGTGGCGTGCCACACCCGTGGGTCGACGTGGGTGCTGATCGGTGCGCGGGGTCTCAGCCAGGACGGAACAACCCCGGTTGGGCTGCAAGAATACAGCCATGGATTCCCCGAGGCCGCCGACGCAAGTGACGCGGCCAGATCTGCCTCTCCCGTCGAGACGGCGTCCGATCTCGACGGCGTCTGGCTCGTCGTCCCCTCTTCAACGAAGCGGCGGTCGTGGGTGACGTCGTCCGCAATGCGCGCAGGACCTTCTCCCACATCGTCTGCGTGGACGACGGGAGCTCGGACGACTCCGTCGCTCAGGCACGCGCAGCGGAGCCACCGTTCTCCACCACGCGGTCAACCTTGGTCAGGGCGCGGCCCTTCAGACCGGGATCGAGTTCGCACGCGAGCGTCCCGGCGCCACGTTCGTCGTCACGTTCGACGCCGACGGTCAGCACCAGGTGGTGGACGCGGTCGCGATGGTCGAGCTCGCACAGTCGGAGGATCTGGCGATCGTCTTCGGTTCCCGCTTCCTGGACCTACGGACTCGCCCAGGCTTCCTCAAGCGCGTCGTGCTGCGCACCGCCGTCTGGTTCACGAACCGGAGCACCGGCCTGCGGCTCACCGATGCTCACAACGGTCTGCGTGTCCTGCGCGTGGACGCCGCGCGTGAGATCGACCTCCAGCAGGACCGCATGGCGCACGCGAGCGAGATCGTTCACCAGCTGGGGCGAACGGGCCTCCCGTGGCGCGAGCACCCCGTCCACGTCCTGTACACCGACTACTCACGGGGCAAGGGCCAGTCGCTCTGGAACTCCGTCAACATCCTCGTCGACCTGGTCTTCAAGTAGACCGGAAGGACCCCATGCTGATCCAGGCCATCCTCCTCGCGGCGATAGCAGTCGTCGCGATCATGCTCACCCGGTCGACGGCGGATGCCCGACACCAGGCGATCCGCCGCCTCCTGCTCGCCGCGTTCGTGGTGGTCGCAGTGGCAGCGATCATCTTTCCTCAGGGCCTGTCGTACCTCGCCAACCTGATCGGAGTGGGGCGAGGGACCGACCTCCTGCTCTATGCACTCGTCAT
The DNA here is from genome assembly GCA_038070415.1 of Oerskovia sp. M15. Taxonomy (GTDB): domain Bacteria; phylum Actinomycetota; class Actinomycetes; order Actinomycetales; family Cellulomonadaceae; genus Oerskovia. Next base: position 2,781,288 of record JAMYWF010000001.1, on the reverse strand, counting down.
TGCCTTCGTCAGCTACATCGCGACGAGCCATCGCCGAGCCAACCAGATGTCCCGGAAGATCACGCTACTGACACGTGAGCTGAGTCTGGCAGAAGCCCGGATCGAGCCGACGGCCGAGCCTGAGGACGGTCAGGCTTTCGGAGGACGTGATCTGCACAAGTCCTCCACCCGAAGCGCTCCCACCGATCTCAGCCCTCCCGCCGCACCGCAATAGGCTCTACCTTCGTGACGTCACTCCTGTGCCCCGTGCCTGCCTCCGGCCTCGCCTTCGGTCTGCGGGACCTCCGGAGTGGCAGCATCACCCCCATGACCGTCGTCGCCGCCCCTGTCCAGGACGCTCGGATGCCCTGGGCGACCACCCGACCCGACGGCGCCTCGTCGGTCGGCGACTGAGGCCACCATGTCCCACGACGAGTCCCAGTCCGGTCGCACCCGCCCGCCGAGCTTCACGCCGCAGTCGGGTCGCGCTGTTCGCCCGCCAAGTGCCGGCGACGCCATCCCCGTGGGTCTGACGGCTCCCAGCCGGTTCCCCGCCGCCCCGTGGAGCCGATCCCCGGACGTCCCGCTCTCGGCCGAACCTCGGATCAGACGGCAGTCGTCGCGCAACGCCCGGCCCCGCAGTCGCGCCCGGGACGCCTCCGTCGGCGATCCCGTCGCGATCGGTCGGTCCCCGCAGCACCGGGTACGGGACCGACGCCCCGGGCGCCCGCAGCGCACGGCGCACGGCTCGGAGGCGCCGCCCTCGCTACCCCGTCGCAGCGTCGGCAGGCCCCCGGCGAGCACCCCGGTCCGCCCGGTCGGTGCTCCTGCTGAGCAGAGCCCTCGCCCCGGCGCGGTCGCTGGTGGGCCGGGCTCCGTCCGACCACGGACGACGCAGCGGCCCGCGCCAGCGGCCCAGAGCACCCGCGTCGCACCACCTCGAGTGCAGACCTCGCAGGGCACGAGGGCGGGACAGGCTTCGCGCCCCACCAGTGCGAAGGTCTCGCCCGAGCGCCGACCGGTCGGCGGTCCCCACGCGAGGCGCCGGTCCGGGTTTCAGGCTCCGCAAGGGACGCCTCGTCGCCGTCGTCGGCGTCCTCGCTCTCGTGCTCGTGCTGGCGTGGCCGATCGGCCTGCTCGTGTGGGCGAACGGGAAGATCCAGCACGTCGACGCGCTCTCGGGCGCTGCCGCACACCTGGACAGACCTACCTGCTCGCGGGCTCGGACGCCCGCGGGAGGGATCAGCGAGGACGGGACCGAGGGCGCTCGGACGGACACGATCATGCTGCTCCACAAGCCCCGTAGCGGTCCGGCATCTCTCATCAGCCTGCCGCGAGACACCTACGCGGAGGTTCCCGGCCAGGGAGCCGCCAAGCTCAATGCCGCCTACTCGTGGGGGTGCGCCGCTCCTGGTCCAGACGGTCGAGCAGCTCACGGGCCTCACGGTCGACCACTACGTCGAGGTCGGGTTCGGTGGCGTCGAGGGCATCGTGGACGCCGTCGGCGGCGTCGAGCTGTGCCTCGACTACGACGTGAACGACCCGCGGAGCGAGCTCGTCTGGGCCGCGGGTTGCCACCCGCCGACGGGCACACGGCGCTCGCCTTCTCGCGCATGCGCTACTCGGACCCGAAGGGCGACATCGGCCGTGCCGAGCGCCAGCGGCAGGTCATCGGGGCGGTCAGCAAGAAGGCCGCCGACAAGAGCCTCCTGCTCAAGCCCGGGACCCAGGTCTCGCTCATCGGCGCGGGCCTCGGCTCCCTCGTGGTCGACGAGAAGACCGGCATCGTCGATCTCGGCAAGATGGCCCTCGCCTTCCGTGCGGCCAACGGCCCCGACGGCATCACCGGCACTCCTCCGATCTCCAACCCCGACTTCCGTCCCGGCGGTGTGGGCTCGACGGTGCAGCTCGACCCTGAGCTCAGCCCCACGTTCTGGACGGACGTCCGCGACGGCAAGCTCTCGGCGGGGTCGTCGGCGGGCTGCCGCAGTAGCCTTCGGACACAGACGTCGAGAGGCCCGTCCGGGAACGGGACGGGCCTCTCGGCATCCGCTCAGGTGACCGGCAGCTGCGCCCGCAGCGCCTGACGAGCAGCGAGCTACGCCCCGAACCCCGTGCGACGCTCGCCGGCGACCGAGGCGCGCAGCGCCGCACCTGGCATGTGCCTGCTCGCTGAGCCCGCTCTGGAAGGCGACCATCTTCTCGCGCAGGCGAGCGGCGTCGTCGTCCACGCCGGAGGCCAGGATGCGCGCCGCCAGCAGGCCGCGTTGCGCGCGCCACCGATCGAGACCGTCGCGACGGGTACCCTGCGGGCATCTGCACGATCGACAGGAGCGAGTCCATGCCGTCGAGGTAGCGCAGCGGCACGGGCACGCCAATGACCGGGAGCGGCGTCACGGCCGCGAGCATGCCCGGCAGGTGGGCCGCTCCCCGGCCCCGCGATGATGACGCGGATGCCGCGTCCGGCGGCCTCGCGGCCGTAGTCGATCATCTCGGTCGGCATGCGGTGTGCGGAGACGACGTCGACCTCGATGCTCACGCCGAACTCGCGCAGCGCGGTGGCGGCGTCCTGCATGACGGGCCAGTCGGAGTCGGAGCCCATCACGATGCCGACGACAGGGGTACCGACCATGGGCGTGTTCTCAGTCATGTCTCAGGCCTTCGTCTCGAGGGTGGGGGTCTCGGGGAGTGTCTCGCCGCGCAGGATCGCAGCAGCCCCAGCGCCCGACGGCGGACCTCCCCAGGTCGTTGCCGCTCACGTTCACGTGGGCGAGCTTGCGGCCGGGGCGCACGTCCTGCCGTACAGGTTGACCCGGGCGTCCGGGAAGGCACCAGGACGGCCGGCAGCGCGTCGGTGAGCTCGGGGAGGGTCGAGCCGAGCACGTTGGCCATGACGGTCCACGCCGCGGTGAGCGACGTGTCCCCGAGGGCAGGTCGAGGACCGCACGCAGGTGCTGCTCGAACTGGCTCGTGACCGAACCGTCGATGGTCCAGTGGCCCGAGTTGTGGGGGCGCATCGCCAGCTCGTTGACCAGGACGTGCCGCACCGGGCGGCCGTCACCCGAGGCGTCGAGGACCTCGAACATCTCGACCGCGAGCACGCCGGTCACGTCGAGCCCCTCGGCGATGGCGACGGCCGCAGCACGGGCCTCCTCGGCCTCGGCGTCGGTGAGGTCCGGAGCCGGGGCGATCACCTCGGAGCACACGCCGTCGCGCTGGATCGACTCGACGACCGGCCAGGTGCGGACCTCCCCGCTCGGGCGACGCGCGACCAGTACCGCGAGCTCACGCGTGAAGGGGACCTTCTCCTCGACGAGGAGCTGTGGGCCGCCCGCAGCGGCCGCTGCGAGCCAGTCCGCTGCCTCGTCGGCCGACGACACGACCCGCACGCCCTTGCCGTCGTACCCTCCGCGTGAGGTCTTGACGACCGCCTGCCCGCCGACCTCGGCGAGGAAGGCGGCGAGGACTCGCGCCCTGCTCGGGGTCGACCGGGAGGGGCGCCCAGCGCGGCACGGGGCGCCCAGCTCCGTGAGCCGTCGACGCATCACGATCTTGTCCTGCGCCTGCACGAGCGCGTGCGGCGCGGGCCGCACGGGGTGCCGTGCTCGATGAGGTCGGCGAAGGTCGTTGGGCACGTGCTCGTGCTCGAACGTGAGGACGTCGGCGGGCGGCCTGCCGTCGGTAGGGGCGATGAGGTCGCGGACGGCGGCCTCGTCGGTGGCCGCGCCCACGGGGCGTCGGTCACGACCTGGGCCGCCGACGATCCGGGGCTTCGACGAGCACCCTGAGGTGCACTCCGAGCTCACCGGCCGCAGGGGCCATCATGCGGGCGAGCTGCCCGCCTCCGACAACGGCGATCACTGGTGCTGACACGTGTACCGAGGGTAGTCGCTCGACCCGCTTACGGCTGACCCGTCCGCGCTTTGGTTGCCTCTGGCAATCGCCCCCAGGTCGAAGGCGTACCCTGCCCATCATGCCCAGCCAGGTCGACGAGCTCCCGCTCGAACCCGTCGTGGCGTCCGAACTTCTCGCGACGGCCGACCGCATCGCCCGCTCGACCCTGCGTCGTGCGCGCGTGGTCGACCGGATCACCGAGCTCGCGCGCTTCGGCTTCGTCGGGACGATCGCGTTCTTCGTCGACCTCGGCGTCTTCAACCTCCTGCGGTTCGGTCCCTGGGAGACGCTCGGCTCCAACGCCCTCGAGGCGAAGGCGATCGCCGTCGTCGTGGCGACCATGGTGTCCTGGCTCGGCAGCCGCTACTGGACCTTCTCCGACCGCCGCACGACGCAGCGCGGGCGCGAGCTGATCAGCTTCCTGCTCGTCAACGGAGCAGGCATGGCGATCTCGCTCGGCTGCCTCGCCTTCTCGACCAGCGTCCTGGGCCTGACGTCGCCGCTCGCCGAGAACGTCTCGGCGAACGTGGTCGGCCTGGCCCTCGCGAACGTGTTCCGCTACGTCAGCTACCGCCGGTTCGTCTTCACCGGGGCCTGAGGGGCCGGGACCTGAGGCCGGGACCGCCCACGACACGGGTTCGCGCAAAGACCCGCCCGCCGCGGTCGCCCGAGCCTGGTGGGCCCGGGCTAGCGGGACTCGGCCTCGGGCCCCGCCGGCGGCGACGCCCACCCGCGCGGAGATCAAGGTGCCCGTCGGAAGGACGATCCGCGGGTCGAGCGTCCGCGGGACCCCGGCGAGGAAGAGCGCGAAGATCGGCGGACGGCGCTGCGCCAGCTCGAGCCGCCCTCCGTCGGCCGCAGCCAGGTCACGGGCCAGCGCGAGGCCGAGTCCCGTGCCGCCCCCGACGTCGCACCCCGCTCGAAGACGCGCGGGGCTATCTCGTCCGAGACTCCTCCCCTTCGTCGCCCACCTCGAGCGCGACGGCGCCGCTGGTGCCGCTGGGACGAGCACGGATCGTGGTCGTCCCGGCCCCGTGCTTGAGGGAGTTCTCGATGAGCGTGGCGAGGACCTGTGCGAGCGCCCGGGCGTGGCGAGGACCTGGTAGCCCACCGGCACGTCGACCACGAGCTTGCGCCCGGCCTGGGCGAACGTGGGGACCCACTCCTCCTCCTGCTGGCGGACCACCTCGATGAGCCGCACGGCCTCGGTGGTCCCGCCCTGGGCCCGGCGCGACTGGGTCAGCAGGTCGTCGACCACGGTGACGAGCCGCTCGACCTGCTCGAGGGAGATGCGCGCCTCCTCCTGGATGTCCGGGTCGTCGGAGGCCATGGAGATCTCCTCGAGCCGCATGCTCAGGGCCGTCAGCGGGGTGCGGAGCTGGTGGGAGGCGTCGGACGCGAACTGCCGCTCTGCTGCGAGTCGACCGGCGAGGCGGTCGGAGCTGCGCGCGAGCTCCGCCGCGACCAGGTCGATCTCCTCGACCCCGGACGGCTCGAGGCGCGGCCGCACCTGGCCCGACCCCAGCTGCTCGGCAGAGGCCGCAAGGTAGACCAGCGGTGCGGAGAGGCGGTTCGCCTGCCACACCGCCATGGCGATCCCGCGGCGAAGGCCACGACCGACGCCGCCACGACGAGCAGGACGATCTGGGCAGCCTTCCAGTAGCTGTCCGCGAACGAGGTGCTCAGAGCGACCGTCGCGTTCTGGTCGGTGCGGTCAGCCGCCTCGTTCGCGCGCCCGTGACGACCTCGCCAGCGGTCATCTGCTCGCCGTCGGGCAGGTTCACGAAGACGTAGCCGGGAAGCTCACCCGGCCGCCCCTCGGACGCGTTGTCGAGGAGCGCCTGCGTGATGGGCTCGTTCTGCTCGAGCCGGTTGTCGATGTTCCGTGCCAGGGTGTCGACCCGGGCCTGGAGCTGCGCCTTCTCGTTGGCGAGGACGAACTGGGCGCCGAGGAACGCCAGCGGGAACCCGAGCAGGAGCACGGCGACGGCCACCGCCTGCATCCGTCGCCTGCAGGACCCGTCGACGCACCCTCCGCGCTTCCTTCCCTCAGCCCGGTGAGAGGATCAGCCCTCGCCGGTCTCGAACCGGAAGCCGAGGCCCCGCACCGTGGAGACGTAACGGGGCGAGTTCGCGTCGTCACCGAGCTTGCGGCGCAGCCACGACACGTGCATGTCCAGCGTCTTGGTCGAACCGACCGGCTCCGAGCCCACACGTCCCGCATGAGGGTGTCACGCACGACCACGGAGCCCGCGTTCGCGATGAGGACGCGCAGGAGCTCGAACTCCTTGGTCGTCAGGTGCAGCTCGCGCTCGCCCTGGAAAGCCCGGTGTGCGGCGACGTCGATACGCACGTCCTGGGCAACGAGCTCTTCCTCGTCGGTGGGGTCGCCGTGCGTGCGGCGAAGCAGCGCCCGGACGCGAGCAAGAAGCTCAGCCAGGCGGAAGGGCTTCGTCACGTAGTCGTCGGCGCCGGCGTCGAGCCCGACGACGAGGTCGACCTCGTCGGCACGCGCTGTGAGGACCAGGACCGGGGTCGTCAGACCCTTGTTACGGATCTCACGCGCGACGTCGAGCCCGTCCATGTCAGGGAGGCCCAGATCGAGGACGACGATGTCGACGCCGTTCGCAGCGTCGATCGCTCCTGACCAGTTCCATGCACGACCACGTTGTAACCCTCACGCGTCAGCGCACGCGCCAAAGGTTCGGCAATCGCCGGGTCGTCCTCCGCTAGCAGTACGTGGGTCATTCGACCATGCTAGGGCATTCGCAGAACTTTGGCGTTATCCATCAGGCTCCGTGGGACGACCGTGACACACCTGATGGACGCCGAGCACACGTGCCCCGCTCTGCCCGGGTCTGCCCCGATCCACGACGGTCGTCCGTCGGCGCAGGGCCGCCGCTCCGAGCATGCGGCGTCCGACCGCGGTCCTCCTCGTTCGCCCGCCCGGTACGTCCGTGGGTGGACGCGCCGCCGAGCAGCCCGACCTAGGCTGGCAGGCATGGGTTGGTACGAGAACATGGGCAAGTGGTGGGAGCGGCACCGGTTCGGCGTCGACGTCATCACGACGATAGTCGTGGGGCTCGTGTTCGTACCGACGGCCATTGCCCTCAACAACTCCGGATCGTCCGGCGACACCTTCCTGGTCGGGCTCGTGACCGCAGCGATGCTGGCGCCGCTCCCGTGGCGCCGCGTCCGACCCACGGCCTCGGCGATCGCGGTCTACTCGATCGCGCTGCTGCACCTGGCCCTCGGGCTCGTCCTCGTCTTCCCGACGGACTTCGTCCTCCTGGTCTCCCTGTTCTCGGTCACGGTCTACGGCCCCGCTGGCGCACCGCTCCGCGATGATCTCCTCGCTCGTCGGTTCGCTCGTCCTCGGGCTGTCGCTGGCCATGCAGGCCAGCGGCACCACCGAGGCCGCCGGCCTCTTCGTCCTCAGCGCGATGTTCAGCGCCATGAGCTTCCTCGCGGTCTGGGCGTTCGGCCTCGTACGACGCTCGCGCCGCGAGACCATCAACGCGCTCGTGGACCGGGCCGAGCGGCTCGAGGTCGAGCGCGACCAGCAGGCCCAGATCGCCACGGCCGCGGAGAGGCCCGTATCGCCCGCGAGATGCACGACATCGTCGCCCACTCCTCTCCGTGATCATCGCGCAGGCCGACGGCGGCCGGTACGCGAGCGCCGCCGATCCCACCGCTGCCACGCGCGCGCTGACCACCGTCTCGGAGACGGGAGGGCAGCCCTCGCCGACATGCGCCGACTCCTCGGGGTCCTGCGCACCGACGACCGCGACGCCTCCGCCGCAGCCGGCCGGCCGCCCAGCTCACCCACGCCCCTGGCCTCAACAACCGGCCCCGCGAAGTCCCGTCCGGGCGGCCGCGAGCGGCACCGGTGCTTCGAGCGTGCGCCCGACCGGCTCGCCCCGGGAGCGCACCCGCGACCGGCGCGACCCGACGAGTCGACCTCTCCCCAGCCCGACTCGGCCGACCTGGAGTCACTCGTCGCCCAGGTGCGTGACAGCGGGCTGCGCATCTCCCTCGTCCGCATGGGCACGCCCGTCCTCTCCCTCCGGGAGCTGGCCTGACGGTCTATCGCGTGTGCCAGGAGGCGCTCACCAACATCCTCAAGCACGCCGGCCCGGACCCGACCGTCACGGTCGTGGTGACCTGGGGCCACGACATGCTCCGGCTCGCGGTCGACGACGACGGGAGAGGGCCTCCGCCGACGGCACGCACACGCCCGGCTACGGCCTGCTCGGCATGCGCGAGCGGGCCGTGATCTTCGGCGGCGCCGTGACCACGGGTCCTCGTCCGGGGCGGCTTCCGCGTCCGGTTCACCATGCCCATCCCCGGCTCGACGGCGGCGCTCCCCGGTCCCGGCGACGCTCGCGCCGCCGTCGGGCAGGATGATGGGGCCGTACGCCAGCGGTGACGCCCCGTCGCCCACCTCACCTGTACCTGTACCCGCACCCGCACCCGCACCCGCACCCGACGATCCCCAGGACCCATGACAGCGATCCCTTCACGACCGACCTTCCCCGCAGGCGCCCATCCGCGTCGCCCTCGTCGACGACCAGCAGCTCGTGCGTGCCGGATTCCGGATGGTGATCGACTCCCAGCCCGACCTCCAGGTCACGGTCGAGGCCGGGGACGGGCTCCAGGCGCTCCGGCTCCTCGCCGACCACCCGGTGGACGTCGTCCTCATGGACGTCCGCATGCCGCACCTCGACGGGCTCGCCGCCACCGCCCAGCTCACGGCGGCGCGGCGCAGGGGCAGTACGTGCCTCGGGTGATCGTGCTGACGACCTTCGACCTCGACGAGTACGTCCTCGAGGCCATCCGGTCCGGAGCCAGCGGGTTCCTGCTCAGGACGCGCCCCCGAGGAGATGCTCGCCGCCATCCGCACCGTCCACTCGGGGACGCGGTGATCGCTCCCTCCTCGACCCGGAGGCTCCTGGAGCACCTGGTCGTGGCACTGCCCGCCGAGCAGCTCGTCGACACGGGGGCCCAGCAGCAGATCGCCTCGCTCACCGAGCGCGAGCGCGAGGTGCTCGTGCTCATGGCCCGCGGCCGTTCCAACACCGAGATCGCGGGCGACCTGTTCGTCGCCGAGGCCACGGTCAAGACCCACGTCGGGCGGATCCTCTCCAAGCTCGCGGCCCGCGACCGGGTGCAGGCCGTGGTGACCGCCTACGAGACGGGACTGGTGCGCCCGGGGCGTGACGCCGTCGGGCGGCTGCTTGTCAGAACCTCGTACGGGTATGGCCTCACCAGGTTCTGACAGGTACGGGTCGGACTCCCCTGTCAGAACCTCGTACGGGTATGGCCTCACCAGGTTCTGACACCTCCGGGGCGAGCGTCGACAGGTGACGGCGCACGATCGCCAGCACCCGGTCCGGCTCGCGCCGGGCTGCCATCGCGGGAGCCGGAGCCGGATCGTGCCGACGTCGGCCCCGACCTCCGCGTCGCGCAGCAGGTCGTCGTACCAGCGCTCCCGCTCCAGGTGCCCCACGCCGTCGATCTCGACCACGAGACGCCCACCACCCGACAGCACCCACTCGACGTCGAGGAACCTCCACCGGCCGCTCGCATCGCGACGGCGGGCCTGGCGCGCGGGCTCGGGGAGTCCTGCCTGACGGCACAGCCGTCCGAAGTCGATCTCCGCCAACGAGTCGGCACCGCCCAAGATGTCGACGAGCGCGAGACGCATCGTCCGCAGGTGGCGCACCTTCCCGACGGTCTCGAGCTGCGCGAGCAACCGGTCCGGGGTCGTCAGTCGCTGCTGGACGACCGCCGCCATCAGCCCGGCCGCCGTGCGCCACGACGGCTGCCAGGCCGCGGCGTCGATCGCTGCCCGTTCGACACCGTGCACCGGCAGACCACGCGCGGTGCGCAGGTCCTCGGGTCGGACACGTCGGGACTCGTGCACGACCGACCACGGATACCGGGCGGGCTTGGCGCCCGCGGGACGACGACGTGGACCGGCTCCCGGTGCCACCCGTCGAGCCCCACACCTCGAGAGCCGACCAGGCCGCGAGCGCCGTCCCCGTCGGCCCGCCGAGTACCGCGACCCACAGCCGCGTCGCCCTCGGGAGAGGGCCGTTGTGCAGGACGACGACGACGTGCGCGACGACCTGCCACCGTCGCGCGGCGACCTGGGCATAACGTGCTGCGGCGTCACCCCGAGGTCACGCAGCTGCCGTCGGGTGGCGGCGAAGGCCTGGGTACGGCCCAGTCGCTGGAGGCCCACGACGGACGTCCAGGCCTCAGCAGTTCCGGTCATGGCGTCGATGATGGGGTGACGCGGCGCGGCCCGCCGCAGGCCGGGGTCGACCTGTGGATCGCGGTCCCGACGCGGCGTCTGTGCAGAACCCTGCACAGTCGGCCCGACGCGGCCACAGGACCGCTTTCGCTCGCGCCTGTCAGAACCTCGTACAGGTATGGCCTCACCATGTTCTGACAACCCACGTGGCCCTCACACGGTTCGGACAGCCCCGAGTACGACCACGGGATGACACCGCCCGCCCCCAGGACCAGCCCTCGCCGGACGCGGCGCACGGTCTCCCGCTCCTAGGGTCGTCATCAGGTGGGAACGAGGGCCCTCGCCCTCGCCCACACCCCTCGGCCCCGGACGGCAGACGCCTCGAGCGCTCCGTCCAGGACCGGCCATGACCGACGACGAACCTCCCTGGAGCAGACGTGGACACCACCGTGTACCAGCCCATCCCCGGCACCGCCGCGCAGCCCGGCACGCCCGCCGTGCGCGCCGGTCCCTCACCAAGCTGTACGGCAAGGGCGAGGCGACCGTGCGCGCCCTCGACGGCGTCGACGTGGACTTCGAGAAGGGCGCGTTCACCGCGATCATGGGCCCCTCGGGCTCGGGCAAGTCCACCCTCATGCACCTGCTCGCGGGCCTCGACACCGCCTCGAGCGGCCAGGGCTTCATCGGCGACACCGAGATCACGGCCCTCGGGGACAACGAGCTGACCAGGCTGCGCCGCGACCGCGTGGGCTTCGTCTTCCAGTCGTTCAACCTCCTGCCCATGTTCACGGCCGAGCAGAACATCACGCTGCCGATCGAGCTGGCGGGCCGCAAGATCGACGCGGAGACCAAGGAGTGGCTCGCCACCCTGGTCCAGACCCTCGGCCTGGGCGCCCGCCTCACGCACCGGCCCAGCGAGCTGTCCGGTGGCCAGCAGCAGCGCGTCGCCATCGCTCGCGCCCTCATCGCCAAGCCCGAGGTCGTCTTCGCGGACGAGCCCACCGGCAACCTCGACTCCCGCTCCGGGGCCGAGGTCCTGAGCTTCCTGCGCCGCTCGGTGCGCGAGCTCGGCCGGACCATCATCATGGTCACCCACGACCCGGCGGCCGCCGCCTACGCGGACCGCGTCATCCTCATCGCCGACGGCCGGATCGCGGGCGACATCGACGACCCGACCCCGAGTCGGTCCTCGCCGGGCTCGACGCCCTGCGCACGCTCGAGGGCGACCCGCGGACGCGCTCGCCGGCACCTCGGCAGGCAACGCAGCAGGCACGACGGCGGTGCGCGCCTGATGGTCCGGCTCACCCTGGCGCAGATGCGCCGAAGCATCGGGCGGCTGAGCGCCGCCGGTATCGCGATCCTCATCGGGACCGCCTTCCTCACGGCGACGCTGCTCGCCGGCAACGTCATCACACGCATCACCACCGACTCGATCGCCGCGCAGTTCGCCGACTCGGACCTCGTGGTCTCCAGTGACCAGGGCATCGACGAGGCCGGGCTGGAGTCGATCCGCGCAACCGCGGGCGTCGACGCCGCGGACCCGCAGATCATGCGCGCGTTCGAGCTGACCTCCGGCGGCAAGCATTCGTACCAGGTCGTCATCCCGTCCGTCACGGACCCGCGCTTCGAGGCGCAGGAGGTCGTCGAGGGAGCCATGCCGACCCGATCGGGCGAGGTGGCCCTGCCGGGTGACGTCGCGGAACGTTTCGGCCTCGCCGTCGGCGACACCGTGACGCTCGTGCGCTCGGTGTGGACACCGGCCGCGGGGGCACTGTCGAGGTGCCCGCAGCTGACTGGGTCGAGCAGGACGAGCCCCTGACCCTCGTCGGTATCCTCGACGACCCGCTGGGTGCGTACGCGCAGGTCGGCGGTGCTGGCGTGCTCTCGGCCGCGGACCTCGACACCTGGGAGTCGGAGAGCTACGAGCCCGGCACCGAGTCGACCACCTACAACTCGATCCTGGTCGCACTTGCTCCCGGAACCGACCTCGAGGCCGTGCGCGCGCAGGTCGAGGACGCGACCACCGTGGAGACGACCGTCCTGACGAGCGCCGAGTACGCCAAGCAGCAGGCCTCGGCGATGACCGGCGACCAGGACGTCTTCACGTACGTCATCCTGACCTTCGCCGCGATCGCCCTGCTCGTGGCCGCCCTGGTCATCGCGAACACGTTCCAGGTGCTCGTGGCCCAGCGGACCAGGACGCTGGCGCTCCTGCGCTGCGTCGGCGCGGACCGCAGGCAGCTCGCCCGCTCGGTCCTGTTCGAGGCCGCGATCCTGGGACTCGTCGCGTCCGTGGCGGCATCGCGTTCGGGATCGGGCTGGTCCAGCTCGCACTGACCGTCGCCGGGGCATGGACCTGGGCGTCCCGCTGCCGGGCGCCGTCCAGGTGACCTCGGTCGCGGTCCTCGTCCCGCTGCTGGTCGGGACCGTGGTGACCCTCGTCGCGTCCTTCTCCCCGGCCCGGGCCGCGACCCGCGTCGCGCCGCTCGCCGCGCTGCGCCCTCGGACGCTCCGACCCTCGCCTCGGGGCCGGGAAGGTGCGGCTCGTCGCCTCGACGGTCCTCGTCGTCGGTGGTGCGGTCCTCACGGTCCTGGGAGTCCTCCTGGGCAAGCAGGGCAGCGCCGAGATCGGCCTGCTCGCGGCGACCGCAGGGGCGCGGCCTCGTTCGTGGGCGTCCTCGTCGGCGCGATCTTCTGGCTCCCCAAGGTCGTCGCCCTCGTCGGCAAGGCCGTGACCGGCACGGGCAGCACCGCCAAGCTGGCGGCCGCCAACACCCTGCGCAACCCGCGCCGTACCGCGGCGACCAGCACCGCGCTGCTCATCGGCGTGACTCTGGTGGCCATGATGTCGACGGGCGCGATCAGCGCCCGCATGAGCATGAACAACGAGCTGGACGGCCGCTACCCGGTCGACGTCTCGCTCGCCACCGACTCGAACGACGAGTTCGGGGCAACCAGCCCATCGAGCTGCCGCAGTCCACGCTCGCCGCGGCCGACCGCATCGAGGGCGTCGCGAGCATCGTCCCGCTCACCGCGACGACGGTCACGGTGTCCCTGGACGACGGGGAGCTCCGTTCCTGGCTCGAGGCGTGGACCCGCCGCAGCGGCCGCGCTCCTGCGCGACCCTGCCACGGTCGAGGACTGGCTCCCGGCACCGTGATCGTCCCGGAGGCCGTGGCCAGGACTACGGGCTGTCCACGGGCGACCCGATCGACGTGGCCGCGGCGCCGCTGCCCGAGGACACGAACCCTGCGGGTACGCCGGTCACGCTCGATGTCGTCGTCACCCCATGGGCGGTCGCGCACTCCTGGTGACCCCGAGACCCTCGACGGCGTCGCGACGGATGCCCTTGTCACGAGCGCCTGGATCGGTCTCGCCGACGTCGACGACGCCAGCACCGTGGTGCCCGAGCTCCAGGACGCCCTCGCCGACGGCGACGTGTCGGTCGAGGTCGTGGGTGCCGCGGTCGAGCGGGCGATGTACCAGAGCGTCGTGGACACGATCCTCGGCGTGATCGTCGGGCTCCTCGCGGTCGCGGTCGTCATCGCCCTCATCGGGTGGCGAACACCCTCTCGCTGTCGGTCATCGAGCGCCGCCGCGAGTCCGCCACGCTGCGGGCCATCGGTCTCAGCCGGTCCCAGCTGCGCTGGATGCTCGCGATCGAGGGCACGCTGATCGCGGGGTCGGTGCGGTCCTGGGCATCCTCCTGGGCATCCTGTACGGCTGGGCCGGGGCCTCTGCGGCGCTCGCCGTGATGGGGACGTGACCCTGGCCGTGCCGTGGCGCGACATCACCCTGGTCCTGGTCGTGGCGATCATCGCCGGACTCCTCGCCTCGGTGATCCCCGGCCGCTCGGCCGCCCGCACCTCCCCGTGGAGGCGCTGGCCGTCGACTGACGACCTGGCACCAGGCAGCACGCCCGACGGCGCGCCTGTGGACGAGCTCCTCGTCCACAGGCGCGCCGTCGTCGTCCACCACGGGACCGCCGACGGGCCAGTATCGGCACGTGCGCGTCACCCTCCATCCCGACCTCGACGTCCTGCTCCCTCCGGCAGCCGCCTCGGCGACCTCCGGGCCGACCTCGCTCGGCTCACCCGCCGACCCGAGCTCGTGGGCGCCCACCTCACGGTCGACGGCGTGGTCCTCGACGACGACCACCTCGTCGGCACGCGCCCCTGCTCCCAGGAGCTGTCGTCCGGCCGTCCGGTCCCGCGACCCCGGCAGTCCCCGGGGTGCGGGCGCCGAGGGCCACGATCCGGACGCCGAGGGCCTGCGCGCGCCGTGGCACGTCGCCGTCCTGGCGGGCGCAGGCTGCGGAGACCTGCACCCCGTGGTCGAGGGTTCGCCGCTCGTCCTGCACCCGCGGGCGCACGGGGCCGTCGGTCGTGGTCACCCTGCGTGCGCCGAGGCGCGGACGGCGTGCCGACCGCGGCGCCGCGGTCCGCTCCACGGTCCGCGTCCAGGTCGTCCCGGGCGTCCAGGTCCTCCGGGCCGCGGCCGACGGCTCGGCCGCGCCCGCGCGGACCGTTCGCCCGCCGTGGGAGTCCCCGCGTCTCGGACCGGCCGGGTGCGCGGGTCGCGCGCCGGAGCTGGCCGGCCGCCGCCTGCTACGCACGGGGAGACGACCTATGACCTGCGCCCGCGCCCCCGCCTCGAGGAGTGGGACCTCACGAGCACGCTCCCTGCACCCGCCCCCGCTCGCCCGGCGGGTCGGGGATCAGCAGCCCGTCGATCGCGATGGCGATCACCCCGGCCGTCGGCTCGCTGGCCCTCGCGGCCACCCTGCGTCAACCACTCTTCGCGCTCCTGGCCCTGGTCGGTCCGCTCACCCTCCTGGTCCCGCACCTCGTCGCCGCACGACGACGCCGCTCGGCCTCGAGGGCAGGCGCCAGCCAGGGCGCGAGCCGGTTGCCCGGCGCACCCCGGAGAGGGCGTCGCGGACGAGCACGCGGGCCGTCCCGCGGACGACGGCGCGACGGAGCACGCGCCGGGGTCCAGGTCGGACGCCGATCAGGGGCCGGGCGGGTCGCCGGGGCGAGGACCGCAGCGGCTCCCCGTCCCGGGGACCACGACCGAGGCCCCGGGGCACCCGAGCCGAGCCCCGCGGACCTCATGACCGGCGCGCTCGCCGCCCAGCTGGCCGCGTTGGGGTCGCCACCCACGCCCCGGGCACCCGTCCCCACCGATCACCGGGCGCCCGTCCCGGCCACCGCCCGGGTGCGACGCTCCCCGACGGGTGCGTGGCCGTCGTCGGGCAGCGGGAGGACCGGCTGGCCGCCGCACGCACTTCTCCTCGCCCAGGTCGCGTCCGGCGCCGGTGTCGACGCCGTGCACCCCGACGATCGAGGGCACGACTGGTCCTGGTTGCGGTGGCTGCCCCAGGCCACCCGGCGCGAGCATCTCGCGCCGACCGACCCGTCGACCTCTCGTGTGGTGGTCGTCGACGCCGGGGACGCCCGAGCCACGCCCGAGCCCGTCGCCCGACGGTGGGCGCCGCCCGCCGGCGGCGATCGACTGATCCTCCTCGCCCCGACCAGGACGCCGTGCCCGCCTGGTGCCGGACCGTGCTCGACGCCTCCCACGCCACGTGGCACCTCGCGGACGGGACCACCGAACCGGCGCGGACCGTCGGGGTCACCCGGTCCTGGGCGGAGCGGTACGCGAGACGCATCGCCGCGGCGGCCGTGCTCGGGCGCTGGCCGACCGGCGGCCCTCGCTCGCCACCGTGGACCTCTCCGACCCCACCTCGGCGGGCCTCCCGACCACGGTTTCCTCGCCGCGCTCCTCGGCGTCCCCCGACAAGCGACGCGGCACCCGCCCACGCCGTGCGCGCGGACTGGGTCTCCCGCCGGTGGGAGGAGGCCGCCGGACGCGCCTCGGCGGACCGCGGTCTCGCCCTCCCCTCGGGGTCGACGCCCACGGCCGCCCGGTCCAGGTCGACATCGTCCGCGACGGCCCGCACGTCCTGGTCGCCGGGACCACGGGCGCCGGCAAGTCCGAGCTCCTCCAGTCGCTCGTGCTGGGCCTCGCGCTCACCACCTCCCCGGGACCTCGCGATCGCGCTGGTCGACTACAAGGGCGGCGCGAGCTTCGGCCGATGCGTCGACCTGCCGCACGTCGTCGGACAGGTCACCGACCTCGAGCCGGGACTCGCCGGGCGGGCGCTCGCAGGGCTCCGGTCCGAGCTGCGGCGGCGCGAGCACACGCTCGCGGCGGCGGGTGCGAGCAGCATCGACGGGCTCGCCCCGGCGTGCTGCCCCGCCTCGTCGTGGTCATCGACGAGTTCCGGGCGCTCGCCGACGACCTCCCCGACTTCCTACCGGGCCTCCTGCGCCTCGCCTCCCAAGGGCGATCGCTCGGTGTGCACCTCGTCCTGGCCACCCAACGCCCGGCCGGGGCCGTCAGCGCGGACATGCGGGCCAACATCTCGCTCCGGATCGCCCTGCGACAGATCGACGCCGGTGACTCGCGCGACGTGATCGAGGTGCCCCTCGCCGCGCAGATCCCCGTCGACCGGCCGGGCCGCGTGGTGCTGCGGCACGGCGGCAGCCCTCCCTCGCCCTCCAGTGCGCCCACGCCGCGGCCCCTGCCCCGAAGGAGCTCGTCGCCGTGCAGCGTGCCCCGGTGGGGCGCATCGTCACCTCGAGAGCGTGGCGACACCGACGGCGCTCCCGGCAGCCCGCCCGCCGCGACCACGGCCACGCCGTCCGACATGGTGGCTGCCCTCGTCAACGCGGCCCGCTCCGCGGCGATGGCCGCGGGTCTCGGCACCCATGCCGCGCCCTGGCTCCCCGGCCTGCCCAGCCGTGTGACGCCGTCGGGTCTCGCGGACGTGGTCCCGGACAACCACGAGCTCACCACGAGACTGCCCCTCGCCCTGTCGGACCTCCCCGACGAGCAGCGTCGGGGAGTCGTGGCGTGGGACGTCGGGGAGGACACCTCGCGGTCGTCGGTCGCCCGCGATCTGGGCGGACGACGGCCCTGCGGGCGCTCGCGGTCGCGGCACTCGACCGCGGGTGGGACCTGCACGTCGTCGCCGAGGACCCTGCACTCACCGGCTCCGACCTGTGCACCCAGCCCGGCTGCGGGACGATCGTCGACCGGCACGACCCCGTCGCGTCGCACGCCTCGTCGACCTCCTGCTCGGACGACATCGCGGGTCACCCACGCTCGTGCTGCTCGACGGGATCGAGGACCTGCGCGCCTCGCTCGGGCGCCTGGCCGGCGGATCCGGGACCGACCTCCTGGGGCGGCTGCTCGGCGAGGGTCCGCGCGCGGCGTGCACGTCGCCCCTCGGGCCACACGCCGGGCCTGGGTGGGACGGCGCACCGCGTCGGGCCACGCCTCGTGCTGTCCTCGACCAGTGTTCCCGACGACGTCGCGCACGGCGTGCCCTCACGGCTCGCCGGACGAGGGGTCGGGCAGGGCGGGGTGTGGCTGGGCGACCAGGATCCCGTGGTGTGCCAGGTCGTGGTGGGGGCGGAGCCGCGCACCCTCCCGGCGAGCAGCCCAGCCCCTCCCTCGCGATTCGCGCCCAGGAAGGGCCCGTCCGCCTGCTGCCCCTGCCCGCGTACGTGAGCACGACGGCTCTCCCCGCCGCGGTCCCGCACGCGCCCGCGCAGTCCACGTCGACGCGCCCGCACCGCTGCGGGCGGTTCCGATCGGAGTCGGCGGCGATGCGGCGGGTCCGGTGCACCTCGATCTCACCGGCGGCGCCCTCGTCGTGGGCCCCGGAGGCAGCGGACGCAGCAGTGCGCTGCTGCTGCTGGCCGGTCACGCGGCCGCGGCCGGGGCCCTGCGCGCCGTGCTCTCCGGGACGTGCGGCTCGCTGGCGTCGCAGGGTGCCGTGCGGCCGACGCGAGCGGTCCGGGCATCGTCTCCGCCTCGCTCGCCCCCGTCGAGGTCGCGCGCGCCCTGCGCGCCCTCGCCGCGTCCCGACCTGCGGCCGGTGACGTCGTGGTCGTCGACGATCTCGACGTCCTGGCGCAGGTCTGCCCGCTCGAGGT
The DNA here is from genome assembly GCA_038070415.1 of Oerskovia sp. M15. GTDB lineage: Bacteria > Actinomycetota > Actinomycetes > Actinomycetales > Cellulomonadaceae > Oerskovia. Next base: position 2,763,150 of record JAMYWF010000001.1, on the reverse strand, counting down.
CGAGATCCTCACCGACCTCGTCCGCGCAGGCGTGGTGCTCCTCGCCTCCTCGGTGACGGGGCCGCGGCGATGGCGCACCGGGGCCGCTCTCCGAGGTGCGGGCCTCCCGTTGCGGGATCGTCCTCGGCCCCGGGAACGCGGCAGCGGCGACGTGTTCGGACGCTCGCTCGAGTGGGTGGTCGAACCTGACGGTGGACCCGTCGGGCGAGCCGTGGCCGTCCGGTCCGGCGACCTCGTCCCGGTCCAGGTGGCGTTCGTCGAGTGACCGCAGGACACCGTGGGTTCAGTTGGCGGGTCGTCCGGTCAGCCGGGTCAGCCCTCGGTGCGGGCCGCGTCCCGGGTGGTCGCCACGACGACGGGGCGTAGCACGAGGCACACGAGCACCAGGACGGCGAGCACCAGCACACCGATGCCGGCGGCCGTGATCTCCGCCTGGAGCCAGCTGAACGCGACGACGATCTGCAGCAGCTGCCAGGTGGCCACCGGAGAACGGGCCCAGCGCTGGCCGCGGAGCAGACCTCGAGCACTCGCCGCGAGCACGACGGCGACGCCCGCGGCGAACACGACGAGGAACAGCGAGACGCCGATCGACTCCGATCGCCCCGACACGAGCTCGAAGAGCACCAGGACCGCGCCCACGGCGAGCGCCGACGCCTCGAGCGCGATCCCGGCGATCACGACCCACAGTGCCGGCGGGCGAGAACCGGCCGGGACCGTGGGCGACGAGCCGGAGCTCCCCTCAGGGGCTCGGGCGTGGATTGATTCGGAGTCCTCACAGCTGCCACGAGAACCTAGCCTACGCGTGACCTGCACCTTCACCGAAGTGTGACCAAGACCTCACGGTTCACCCTGGAGAAACTTTCCGGTAACCCCTTGTGCTCGGGTTCACGAGATGTGAACCTAGTTCAAGCATCAATTACCCCCACCTGAGCCTGAAGCCCTTTGTGGACATGTGTCCGACTCCATTCACAAAGGGCCTCGCTCGTCATGCCAAGGAGACCTCACATGGACTGGCGCCACCGCGCAGCCTGCCTGGACGAAGACCCGGAGCTGTTCTTCCCGATCGGTAACACCGGCCCGGCGCTCCTCCAGATCGAAGAGGCGAAGGCCGTGTGCCGCCGCTGCGACGTCGTCGACACCTGCCTCAAGTGGGCACTCGAGTCCGGTCAGGACGCGGGCGTCTGGGGCGGCCTGTCCGAGGACGAGCGTCGTGCGCTCAAGCGTCGCACCGCTCGCGCCCGTCGCGCCGGCTGAGCTTCACCCACGCATTCCCAGAAAGGGCCGTCACCTCCGGGTGGCGGCCCTTCCTGCCCGGAGCACGGCATTTACCCGACCGCGGGCACCTCTCCCGGGGCGAGATCACCCAGGGTCCCGCCCGGCGGGTTTCACCGAGGAGGCCGGCACCGACCACAGCCCATGTCGGCTGAAGCATGGGCGTCGTCGCCTCACGAAGGGACCCGTGACTGCGTAGGTCACCGAAGATGAACACCTTCACGGCTTCCTCCTGCCGCTGCACCGCGGAGTCTCTCCGACGGCACGGGCTCCGGGCCGGAACATTCACGTATGCTGTACCGGAATGGTCGCCGCACGCACTCCAGGAGGTACGACGTGGTAGCAGGAGCGTTCCGAGTAGGTCTGCGGGTCGATGACGTGGTCGCCGCATCGAACCTCTACCGAGGCTTCGGGTTCGACGACGTCGGATCGGTCCCCGGGCCCGACGGCGGGCCGGTCATGACCATCCTGAGCCGGGGCGAGGTGCAGCTCATCGTCGACGCCCTGGTGGGTATGCCCTTCCCCGACAGTGCGCGGGAGCGACGCACCCAGGAGGGCCCGCGCGGGCTGGGCGTGGCGATCGGGTTGGGCGTGAGCGACCTGGCTGCCAGCTACGACTACTGCCGGGCCGCGGGCTGCACGATCACCTCGGAGCCGCCGACGAGGCCTGGGGCGACCGCGTCTTCGAGTGCGTCGACCCGTTCGGCTACCAGTGGGAGTTCTCCGAGCCGATCAGGACTGGGACGCGTCCGCCGGGCTGGACGCCGCACAGCGCAGCTGGTTCGGCGACCACGCCTGACAGTCCACGCCTGCCGCCCCGATACCACACTCCGGCCGACGGCCCCAGGCGGAGACGAACGCACCCCGCTCGACGACCTTGCCGGAGCCGTGAGAGCTCACCCTGGCGCGACCCACCGCCGTCGCGCAGGACGAGCTGCAGGACGACCTGCGTCCCACCCTCCGGACGGGGCGACCACTCGATGCTGCCGCCCAGCTCGTTGGTGACGAGCGTCGACACGATCTGAGATCCCAGACCGCTCTTCTTGGGCTTCACGGCGGCTCCGCGCCGGGGACCGGCATTCCACGCCGTCGTCCGCGACGACGATCCGCAGGGTGGACCCCTCCGCTGCGCGTCGATCTCGACCGTCCCGTTCGTGCGGCCCGCGAGGCCGTGCTCGACCGCGTTGGTCACCAGCTCCGTCAGCACCAGGGCGAGCGGCGTGGCGTCCTCCGCGGGCACCAGGCCGAAGCTTCCGGTCTGCACCGTGCGGACCTTGGTGTCCGCCGAGGCGACGTCCGCGGCCAGGCGCAGCGCCCGTCCGCCCATGTCGTCGAACTCGACCTCCTCGTCGAGAGTCTGCGACAGGCTCTCATGAACCAGCGCGATGGTCGCGACCCGGCGCATGGCCTCCTCGAGCGCCGCGCGCGCTCCGGGACGTCGATGCGACGCGCCTGGAGACGCAGCAGGGCGGCGACCGTCTGGAGGTTGTTCTTCACACGGTGGTGGATCTCGCGGATCGTCGCGTCCTTGGTGATGAGCTCGCGCTCGCGTCGGCGCAGCTCCGAGACGTCGCGGCACAGCAGGACCGCACCGATACGTTGCCCCGACTCGGTGAGGGCAGCGCCCGCAGCGACAGAGCCACTCCGCGGGCCTCGATGTCCGTGCGCCAGGAGCACGACCCATGACCACGAGAGGAGCGACTCGTCGACCGGCGTCTGGTGCTCGATCAGGTCGGTCGTGACCTCGATGAGCGAGCGCCCGACCAGCGGGCCGATGACGCCGAGGCGGTGGAAGCAGCTCAGCGCGTTGGGGCTCGCGTAGAGGACCTCCCTCCGAGTTGAGGCGGATCAACCCGTCACCCACGCGCGGCGCGCCCGGCGAGGCCCCGTGGCGGCGTTCGGCGCCGGGAACTCGCCGCGGGAGATCATGGCGATGAGGTCGTCGGCGGCCTCGACGTAGTTCAGCTCGAGGCGGCTGGGCGTTCGCCCGCTGCCAAGGTTCGTCTGACGGGCCACGACCGCGATCGCGCGTCCCTGGTGCACGACCGGGACGGCCTCCTCGCGCACCGCGTAGGCGCCGAACCAGCGCGGCTCGCGTGAACGCTGGGACCGTGCCTCCGAGAGCGCACGCTCGAGCTGGGGTCGCTGCCCCTCGGGGCGCTCGACCCGACGATGTCGTCGTAGTGGACCGTTGCCCTGTGCTGGGGCGGCACTGGGAGACCGCGACGAAGCTCCCGTCCTCGGCGGGAAGCCACAGCACGAGGTCGGCGAAGGCCAGGTCGGAGATGACCTGCCAGTCCCCGACGAGAAGGTGCAACCACTCGTTGTCGGCAGGCGACAGCTCGGCATGGCGGGAGATCAAGTCACTCATGGCAGACACGAGCCCCAGAGTACGCATCCACGGGCGTCTTCACGGGATCGGAGCCACTCCTTCGGTAGAGTCAGACCCCGGCGCACACTGCGCGTCGACCGGCGAACCCGAGGAGAAGCTGTGCACCTGAGCGTCGATCTGCACTACCCGCCGGCATCGACGACGTCACCCGGATGCTCGCGAGCGAGGCTTTCGTCCGGTGGCGCGCCCAGCGCACCGGCGGGCCCCAGAGCCTCGTCGACCTCGCCGACGTCACGGGTTCGATCGACGAGGGCTTCGCCGTGGTGGTGAGGCGCACGCTCCCCACCGACCAGATCCCCGCCCACCTGCGGGCGTTCGTCGGCAACGCTCTGGAGATCCGCCAGGCCGAGGTGTGGGAGCCGCCACGGGCGGTCTCCGCCGCGGGACGGTCTCGCTCGAGATCACCGGGGCCCCGGTCCGCATGACCGGCACGGTCACGCTCGAGGCGCAGCCCGACGGCGGCACGCGCCAGTCGTACGTCGGCGAGCTCAAGGCGACGGTCCCGTTGTTCGCGGCGGCCGTCGAGGACGCCGCAGCGGGGCCGTCCGGGCGACGCTCGCGTCCGAGGAGCAGGCCGGCGTGGAGTGGCTCACGGCCCCTGAGGCACCTCGGTCCTCCATCCTCCGCGCCGGGCGAGCCCTCCGCTCAAACCCTTCCGACCGGTCGGGAATCGATAACGATTCAGGCACAGCGCCTCTCACGGAAACGCCCTGACCTGCAGTAATGTGCCGGTGGGAGCGCTACCACCCGTTCTTGTCGCCTCGGGAGGTTGACACCGCGAGTTCTGGACGGCCACCATCTAGGCACTTCGTGGGAGCGCTACCACCCCTCTTTGCCGGGAGCGCTCCCCGCCGATCACCGACAAGGGAGTCATCGTGCTGAGCAGCACTCGTTCCACCCGCAACCGCACGGCCGCAGCAGCCGTCGCGGGCTTCGCGGCCCTCACCCTCACCCTCACCGCCTGTTCCTCGGACTCCGGCTCGTCGGACGACAACAGCGGTTCTGCCGACGGGGACAAGATCACCCTCACCGTCGCGACGTTCAACGACTTCGGCTACTCCGACGAGCTCCTCGCCTCCTACACCGAGGAGCACCCCAACGTCACGGTCAAGCAGACCAAGGCGGCGAAGTCCGAGGACGCACGCACCAATCTCACGACCAAGCTCGCCGCCGGTGGCGCGGGTCTCGCCGACATCGAGGCCATCGAGGTCGACTGGCTGACCGAGCTCATGCAGTACCCCGACAAGTTCGTGGACCTGGCGGACCCGGCCCTCGACGGCCGGTGGGTGGACTGGAAGGTTCAGCAGGCCACGGCCCCGGCGGCGAGGTCATCGGTTACGGCACCGACATCGGCCCGAGCGCGATCTGCTACCGCCAGGACCTCTTCGAGGCCGCCGGTCTCGCGAGCGACCCGGCCGCTGTCGCCGAGTTCATCGGTGGAACCGACGCGACGTGGGACGACTACTTCGCCGCGGGCGCGACCTTCACGGCCGCGAGCGACGCCGCCTGGTACGACAGCGCGCTGTCGATCTCCCAGGGCATGGTCAACCAGATCGACAACGCCTACGAGGAGTCCGACGGCACGGTCAAGGACCTCGCGACCAACGCCGAGATCCAGGACATCTACAACACCGTCGTCGAGCAGTCGACCACGAACGGCCTGTCCGCAGGCTTCGAGCAGTGGACCCCGACTGGGACGCCGGCTTCCAGAACAACGCCTTCGCCACCATGATCTGCCCCTCGTGGATGACCGTCTCGATCGAGGAGCGCGCTGGTGGCGTGACCGGCTGGAACGTCGCCGACGTCCTCCCCGGTGGCGGCCTCAACTGGGGCGGCTCGTTCCTCACGGTGCCCTCCTCGGGCGAGAACACCGAGGCTGCCAAGGAGCTCGCAGCCTGGCTGACCGACCCCGCGCAGCAGACCGTCGCGTTCACCAACTCCGGCAACTTCCCGTCGCAGATCGAGGCGCAGGAGTCCGAGGCCGTCCAGGCGTTCACCAACGAGTTCTTCAACGACGCACCGGTCGGCACGATCTACGGTAACCGTGTCCTGGCGATCGACGGGGCCCCGTTCAAGGGCGCGAACTACTTCGCGATCCACCAGACGGTCCAGGACGCCATCAAGCGCGCCGATGTCGAGAAGACCACTGACGCCCAGGCGTCGTGGGACAAGGCAGTCCAGGCCTTCAAGGACCTGGGCCTGAGCTGATCCAGCGCGCGGGTGACCACCTCCGGGTGGTCACCCCGCGCTCCCACGCCCCAGCCCGCCGTCGGGCGCCACGGCCCAGCTCGACCCCCAGCACAGGAAAGTCAGATGACCGTCCTCACCCCCACCCAGCCCGCCCAGGGCCTCGGCGAACCGACGCGCCCCTCGCGCCGCGTCGGATTCTCCCAGCGGCTCGGCCGCTGGGACGTCAAGCTCTCCCTTACCTCTACATCTCTCCGTTCTTCATCCTCTTCGCCGTCACGGGCTTGTTTCCGCTGATCTACACGGCCTTCGTGTCGGTCCACGAGTGGAACCTGCTGGGCGGTCAGGGTGACTTCGTCGGTCTGCAGAACTTCACCGACGTCCTCGCGCAGCCCACCTTCTGGAAGTCGCTGCGCAACACGTTCTCGATCTTCCTGCTCTCCTCGGTCCCGCAGGTGATCTGCGCGATCATCATCGCGGCCCTGCTGGACCAGAACCTGCGCGCCGCCACCTTCTGGCGCATGGGCGTCCTGCTGCCGTACGTGGTGGCCCCATCGCCGTCAGCCTCATCTTCGGTCGCCTCTTCGCCGACCAGTACGGACTCATCAACGGGCTGCTCGGCGCGATCGGCATCGACCCCATCCGCTGGCACGCCGACACCCTGGCGAGCCACGTCGCGATCTCCTCGATGGTCAACTTCCGCTGGACCGGCTACAACGCGCTGATCTTCCTCGCGGCGATGCAGGCCGTCCCGCGCGAGCTCTACGAGGCGGCGATCATCGACGGCGCCGGCCGTGTCCGCCAGTTCTTCTCGGTGACCGTCCCGCAGATCCGCGCCACGATCATCTTCATCATCATCACGTCGACCATCGGTGGCCTGCAGATCTTCGACGAGGTGCGTGCCTTCGACGCGCAGGGCCTCGGCGGCGGCGACCGCCAGTGGATGACGACCGTGCTCTACCTGTACGACGTGGCGTGGGGCAACCAGAAGAACTTCGGCCGAGCGGCTGCTATCGCCTGGATCCTGTTCATCATCATCCTGCTGATCGGCCTCGTGAACTTCATGATCACGCGTAGCATCTCGACGTCCGGGCCCAGCAAGAAGGTTCCGCGCGGCGTCCAGCGAGCCCGGCGTCGCGCCGCGGCAGCCGCCGTCCGCGCCCAGAACGAAGCCTCCCCGCAGCGGACCATCCGTCCCTAGCACCACCGCGCCCACCAGCGCACCGAACGATCGGAAGAAGCGATGAGCTCGATCCCCGTCGTCGCGCAGACCGCCGGAGCCGGTGCTGCCGGGCGGCTGCACGCCGTCCGAACCGTCGCCCGTGCGCAAGGGCACGGGCGGCCACACCGCCGCCCGAGCTGGGTCAACTACGCGATCCTCGGCCTCGTGCTGCTGATCTCGGTCTTCCCGTTGTACTTCACGCTGATCCTGGGCTCCTCGACGCCCGAGGAGATCTCAAGCGCCCGTTGCCGCAGCTGTTCCCGGACATGAGCCTGTTCACGCAGTTCGCGGAGATCATCGGCTCGACCGCGATCAACTTCTGGAAGGCGTTCGCGAACTCGATGATCATCGCGGTCGTCACCTCGCTCTCCGTGGTGATGTTCTCGACGCTCGCGGGCTACTCGTTCGCCAAGCTGCGTTTCCGGGGTCGCGGACCTCTCCTGGTCTTCGTCATCGCCACCATGGCCGTGCCCACCCAGCTCGGCGTGATCCCCATGTTCATCCTCATGTCCGACCTGGGGTGGATCGGGAAGCTGCAGGCCGTGATCGTGCCCGCGCTCGTCACCGCGTTCGGCGTCTTCTGGATGACGCAGTACCTCTCGGAGTCGCTGCCGTACGAGCTCATCGAGGCCGCGCGCGTCGACGGAGCCTCGATGTTCCGGACCTTCTGGTCGATCGCCCTGCCGCCGCAAAGCCCGCCGCCGCGATGCTGGGGCTCTTCACCTTCGTCCAGCAGTGGACGAACTTCTTCTGGCCGTCCATCGTGCTGAGCCAGGAGAATCCGACACTGCCACTCGTGGTCCGGGCCCTTCAGGCGAACTTCTTCGTGGACTACTCGCTCGTCATGGCGGGTGTGTTCCTCGTGACCCTGCCCCTGATCGTCCTGTTCATCTTCACCGGGCGCCAGCTGGTCGCCGGCATCATGCAAGGAGCAGTCAAGGGATGACCGAGATCATCACCCCCGCGCGCTGGGCACCACCAGTCGTGTCACATTCCCCGAGGGATTCCTCTGGGGCCGCCACCGCCGCCTTCCAGATCGAGGGCGCTGGGCACACCGACGGCCGCGAGGACTCCATCTGGGACACGTTCTGCCGCGTCCCGGGTGCGGTCCTCGGCGGGGACGACGGCGAGGTCGCGTGCGACCACTACCACCGCTACCGCGAGGACGTCGCGCTCCTGGCCGACCTGAACCTGGACACGTACCGCTTCTCGTCCTCCTGGTCGCGCGTGCAGCCCGGTGGCGGCGCGGTCAATCAGAAGGGCCTGGACTTCTACTCCCGCCTCGTGGACGAGCTCCTGGCCAAGGATCTCCTGCCGTGGATCACCCTGTACCACTGGGACCTCCCGCAGGCGATCGAGGACCTGGGCGGGTGGACCAACCGCGACACGGCCTACCGCTTCGCCGACTACGCCGTGACCATGCACGAGGCGCTCGGCGACCGCGTCGGGGTGTGGACGACGCTCAACGAACCGTGGTGCTCCGCGTTCCTCGGCTACACCGGGGCGTCCACGCCCCGGTCGCCAGAGCCGTCCCGACGGGCTCGCCGCCGCGCACCACCTGCTGCTCGGCCACGGCCTCGCCGTGCAGGCTCTGCGCGAGCGTGCCCCGGAGGCGAACCTCGGGATCACGCTGAACTTCACCGTGGCCGACCCGGTCGACCCGACCGACGCCGGCGACGTCGACGCGGCACGCCGCATCGACGGTCAGTTCAACCGGATCTTCCTGGACCCGGTCATCCGTGGTGAGTACCCGGCCGACGTCCTCGAGGACGTCGCGGAGTACGGCTTCGCCGAGCACATCAAGGACGGGGACCTGGAGATCATCTCCTCGCCCATCGACGCGCTCGGGGTGAACTACTACCACGGCGAGCTCGTCTCGTCCCGCCCGGCCAGCACCTCGCTCAAGGGCGACGCCCCGTGGAGCGCCCGACGTCGAGCCCGTACCCGGCCGCCGACAGCGTCTTCAACCACCCGCGCGGGCTGCCGGTGACGGACCAGGGCTGGGAGGTCCAGCCCGAGGGGCTCACTCGCCTCCTCAATCGCCTGCAGGCGGACTACACGGGCCCCGCGGGCGTGCCGCTCTACATCACCGAGAACGGCTGCGCCTACGACGACGTCCTGGAGCCGGACGGGTCGGTCGACGACCAGAACCGCCTCGAGTTCTTCGACGTCCACCTGCGGGCCGTCAAGGACGCGATCGACGACGGGGCCGACGTGCGCGGATACTTCGCGTGGTCGCTCATGGACAACTTCGAGTGGTCCTGGGGCTACTCGAAGCGGTTCGGGGTCGTGCGCGTGGACTATGCGACCCAGGAGCGGACCGTCAAGGCGAGCGGTCGCTGGTTCGCACAGGTCGCTTCCGAGAACGCCGTGCCCGCCCGCCCGTAGCACGACGACGCCTCGAGTGGCAGTTCTCTCATCGAGGCCAGGCAGGATACTGAGACCATGAGCACCCTGAGTTCCGCGCCGACCCTGGACGAGGTCGCCCAGACGGCCGGCGTGTCCCGCTCGACGGCGTCCCGCGCCATCAACGGCGGCCTGCGCGTCTCCCCGAGGCGCAGGCCGCCGTCGATGCCGCCGTGCTGGAGCTCGGGTACACCCCGAACCGTGCCGCCCGGTCCTCGTGACCCGGCGGACCGACTCCATCGCGCTCGTCGTGCCGGAGCCGGACGAGCGCATCCTCACGGACCCGTTCCTCTCCGGGACGCTCCGTGGGGTCAGCGCGGCGCTCGCACCCACGGATCTTCAGCTCGTCCTGCTCATCGCCCGGCCCGACGAGAACGCGGGCCGGATCGTGCGCTACCTGCGCAGCGGGCACGTCGACGGCGCGATCATCACCTCGCACCACCGCGAGGACGACCTCGAGGGAGCAGTCCTCGCGTCCCCGCTCCCCGCCGTCTTCGTGGGGCGCCCCTTCACCGCGATGGAGGACCTCGTCTACGTGGACGTGGACAACGTCGAAGGCGGCCGCATCGCGACCCAGCGCCTGATCGACGGCAGCTATCGGCGCATCGCCACGATCGCCGCCCGCAGGACATGACCGCCGCGGTGGACCGCCTCGCGGGGTGGCGCGCGGCCCTGGGCTCGGCGGGTCTGCCCGACGACGCGATCGCCTACGGGGACTTTGCCGCGGCAGGCGGGGCGGCGGCCATGGAGGAGCTCCTGGACCGCCACCCCGACACCGACGCGGTCTTCGCCGCGTCCGACCTCATGGCCGAGGGCGCCCTGCGCGTCCTGCGTGCCCGTGGCAAGTCGGTGCCGGGTGACGTGGCCGTGGTCGGATTCGACAACCTCGGGGTCGCCGCGACGACGAGCCCGGCGCTGACGACCGTGCAGAACCCCGTCGTAGAGATGGTCAAGGTCGCCACGGGCCTGCTGCTCGACCTCATCGCGGGCGAGCCCGTGGCGAAGGCCCCGGGTGTTCTCGCCCGAGCTGATCACCGGCGCGTCGGACTGACGAAGGTCGCCGAGGGTGACGGGCCCGGTCGCCGAGGGTGACGGGCCGACTCACGTGCCGCGCGCGGCGACCTCCGCGACGATCCCGGCCGCCAGGACCTCGACGAGCAGCGCACCCGTGACGACGAAGAAGACGACGCCCGAGTCGACGGGGAACCACGCGAAGGTCGCGACGAACGCCAGCGCCGTGACGACGACCGCTCCGGGACCACCACCCTCAGGGCAGCTCGGTGCCCTGCGACCCACCCGCATCGCTGCGTCGGGTCGCCGGCGTCCGGATCCCGATCACGTTGTTGCGCGTCATCTGGTCGGACGCCCCGAGGTATGTCAGTGCGGCGAGGAGGAGCGCGACGGCGACGACGATCCAGACGGCGAGCACGGACACCTCTTCCTCGACGGGGTCGTCGCAGGTCCTGTGCCGGGGCGAAGGACAGGTCCACGAACGACGCGTAGAGACTATGCCAGGGCCACCAAGGATTCCCGGAGATGCCGCTGATCGTACTGACAATCGCTAGTGAAGGTTCTCACAAGCGATTGCCCGTGAGTCGCGGGCGCCTCCGCGTACGGTCGAGAGACGTCGCGTCGAGCCGGTCCCATCCACACCCAGGACCGGCTTCGCGGCTCCGATCCGCGTACCGGAAGGACCTTCATGACCACCACCGTCCGCACCCCGCAGGCCGCACAGGTTCCACCGCCGCCCCTCGACGCCTCCGGTCGACCATCGGACGGTCGACGTGGCTCGCGCGGTGGACGAGTACCTGGAACGCTCCGACTGGCGCGTCAACGCCAACGCCAACCAGGGCTTCTCGCTCGGCGGGCTCGTCCTCAACGTGTCCGGCAAGGTCATCGCCAACTACTGGCTCAACGAGGTCTACCGCCCCGAGGTCGGCGCTGCCCACCGGAACGGCGACCTCCACATCCACGACCTCGACATGCTCAGCGGGTACTGCGCGGGCTGGTCGCTCCGGGCGCTGCTCTCCGAGGGTTTCGGGGTATCCCGGGGCTATCGAGTCGGCCCCGCCGCGGCACTTCTCCTCGGCGCTCGGACAGGTCGTCAACTTCCTGGGCACCCTGCAGAACGAGTGGGCGGGCGCCCAGGCGTTCAGCTCGTTCGACACGCTGCTGGCCCCTACGTCCGGCGCGACCGCCTCGGCTACGAGGCGGTGCGCCAGGGCATCCAGGAGCTGGTGCACAACCTCAACGTGCCGAGCCGCTGGGGCACCCAGACCCCTTCACCAACCTGACCTTCGACCTCACGTGCCCCGCCGATCTCGCCGACACGCAGCCCGTGGTCGGCGACGAGACGGCCGACTTCACGTACGGCGACCTGCAGGCCGAGATGGATCTCATCAACAGGGCGTACATCGAGGTCATGACGGCCGGCGACGCCGCGGGCCGCGTCTTCACCTTCCCCATCCCGACGTACAACATCACCAAGGACTTCGACTGGGCCTCCCCGCTCGCCGACGCCCTGTTCGAGATGACCGCGAAGTACGGCACGCCCTACTTTCAGAACTTCATCAACTCGGACATGGAGCCGGGCGACGTCCGCTCGATGTGCTGCCGCTCCAGCTCGACCTGCGCGAGCTCCTCAAGCGCGGCAACGGGCTGTTCGGCTCGGGAGAGCAGACGGGCTCGATCGGCGTGGTCACGATCAACACGGCTCGCCTGGGCTTCGTGCACCCGGGCGACTGGGGCGGGCTGGTCGCCGCGCTGGACCGCTTGATCGACCTGGGTACCGAGTCGCTCGAGATCAAGCGCGACGTGGTCCAGCGCCTCATGGACGAGGGCCTGTTTCCCTACACCAAGCGCTACCTCGGCAGCCTGGACTCGCACTTCTCGACGATCGGGGTCAACGGCGTCAACGAGATGGTCCGCAACTTCACGGGCGACCGGCAGGACATCACGACTGCCGAAGGGCATGCCCTGGCCGTCCGGCTCCTCGACCACGTGCGCGGCGGCTCGTCGAGGTGCAGGAGAGCACGGGCCACCTGTACAACCTCGAGGCGACCCCGCAGAAGGCACCACGTACCGCTTCGCCAAGGAGGACCGCGCCCGGTTCGACGGGATCCTCCAGGCAGGCACCGACGAGCAGCCGTACTACACGAACTCGTCACAGCTCCCGGTCGGCTTCACCGACGACCCGTTCGAGGAGCTCGAGCGGCAGGACGACCTGCAGACCCGCTACACGGGCGGCACGGTGCTGCACCTGTACATGGGCGAAAGAGTGTCCGACGCCGAGGCGTGCAAGAAGATCGTCCGGCGTGCCCTGACCTCGTTCCGCCTGCCCTACCTGACGATCACCCCGACGTTCTCCGTCTGCCCCTCGCACGGCTACGTCTCGGGTGAGCACCCGACATGCCCGACGTGCGGCGCCGAGTCCGAGGTGTGGACCCGGGTCATGGGCTACTTCCGCCCCGTCTCGTCGTTCAACATCGGCAAGAAGGGCGAGCACGCCGAGCGGGTCCCCTTCCGTGAGGCGTTCGCGCATGTCGGGTGACCGGCCTCCCCAGGACGTGCGCACGGCGCCGCTCGCACGAGGGGCAGGCGCTCGCGCCACTCGTGGTCGCAGGGATGACCTCGCTGTCCACGGTCGACTGGCCGGGGCGCATCGTGGCGACGGTCTTCCTGCAGGGCTGCCCGTGGCGATGCACGTTCTGCCACAACCGGACCTGATCGCCGCCCCTCCCCGGGTGCGGAAGGTGTCCTCCCTGGTCCGGCGTCGTCGCGTTCCTCGAGCGTCGGCGCGGCCTCCTCGACGGGGTCGTCTTCTCGGGCGGGGAGCCGACGCTGCAGGCCGCGCTCCCTCGGCGATCGCCGACGTCCGGGACATGGGCTACCCGTCGGGCTGCACACCGGGGTGCCTGGCCCGTGCGGCTCGAGCACGTCCTGCCGCTCGTCGACTGGGTCGGGCTCGACATCAAGCACCTGCCCGACGCGTACGAGCGCATCACGGGCGCCGCCCTCGGGCGGGGCCGCGTACCGCTCGCTGGCAGTGCTGCAGCGCTCGGGTGTCGAGCACGAGGTGCGCACGACCGTGGACCCGACCGTCCACTCGCGGGAGGACGTCCTCGCGCTCTGCGGGCAGCTCTCGGCGCTCGGCGTCCGGGACCACGTGCTCCAGGAGGCCCGGGCCCTCGGTACCGGCCCGGGTACGCGGCCGCCCTGGGCGGACGACATCTGTCGGACGTGCTGCACGACGACGACGTGCCCCGGCTCCGGCGCCGCACGTAACCGGGAGCTGTCGCCGGGCCCGGCCGGGTGCCGAACCGAGGTTGGTCAGGCAACTCGCGCGAGTTGCCTGACCAACCTCGGTTCGCACCCGCTCCTGAGCGGGTCAGCGCGTCACGTGGCCGAAACGGTGCATCGTCCGGCTGATCGCCTGCTCGCGCAGCACGGTGAGCAGCTCGCGCCGCCCGCTCGCGAGCACCGGGTGGTCCAGCACGGTCACGTCGCCGACGTGCTTCGCGGCGGCCTCGCGCAGCCCGGCGCCTCGCCGACCACGCGCACCCTGCCGGTGACCTCACCCCGCGCGACGGCCGCGGCGAAGCCCGCGTCGCTCACGGCCGACGGCCCGTCGGCACGGCTCACGACGACCGGGACCCCGCCGTGCGGGCCGCGGACAGCACGCGCTCGACCTCGACGGGTGCGGCGCCCACCCCGACACGCACCGTCAGGACCTCGATCGGCCGGTACCGGAACACGTTGGACTCGACGCGCAGCGCCGACAGGTCGTGCTCCACGGCGAGCTCGCGAGCCCACCAGCGGGCGTCGTCGGCCCGTGCCCAGGCGATCCACGCCTCGGGCGCGGTCTCGCGCGCGGGGACGGGGCGCCGTCGGGCCGCTCGCCCGGCCCAGCGCCCGGGAGGTCGCGTCACCCCACGTGCCCAGCTCGGCGACGTAGTTCGGCCCGCCCGCCTTGGCGCCCGGACCCACGGCCGAGCGCTTCCAGCCGCCGAACGACTGGCGCTGCACGATCGCGCCCGTGACGGCGCGGTTGACGTAGGCGTTGCCGACCTGGACGCGGTCGAGCCAGGTGCCCACTTCGGCGTCGTCGAGACTGTGGATGCCGCCGGTCAGGCCGAACGGGACCGCGTTCTGGAGCTCGATCGCCTCGTCGAGGGTCGAGGCGGTCATGATGCCGAGCACCGGGCCGAACACCTCGGTGAGGTGGAAAGACGAGCCGGGCGCCACTCCCGAGCGCAGCCCGGGCGTCCAGAGGCGACCGGCGTCGTCGAGCCGGCGTGGCGCGACGAGCCACTGCTCCCCGGCTCGAGCGCCGTCAGGGCGCGCAGCAGCTTGCCCTCGGCGACCTCGGTGAGCGGTCCCATGGTGGTCGAGACGTCGGTGGCCGGGCCGACCGCGAGCGAGCGGACCGCGTCCACGAGCTGCACCGCGAACCGGCGACCGGTCGCGGTGCGCTGGTCGCCGACCGAGCCCACGAGGATCACGAGCGAAGCCGCCGAGCACTTCTGGCCCGCATGACCGAACGCCGAGCGCACGACGTCGGCCACCGCGAGGTCGAGGTCGGCCGACGGGGTCACGACGATCGCGTTCTTGCCCGAGGTCTCCGCGAGCACGTCGAGACCGGGGCGCCAGGAGGCGAACATCTGCGCGGTCTCGATGGCTCCGGTGAGGATCACGCGGGCAATGCCCTCGTGCGTCACGAGGTGGCGGCCGAGGTCGCCGTCGGGGACACGGGTGAGCTGGACCACGTCCCGGACGGCGTCCGCGGTGAGCGAGCTCTCGGCCGGGCCGTTCGCGACGGCGTCCGCGAGTCCCGCGTGGATCGCGTCCACCGCGACCTCGAGACAACGCGGCGTCGAGGGCGCCGGCTTCGCGATCACGGCCGAGCCGCCGCGAGCGCCGCGACGATCCCGCCCACGGGGATCGCGACGGGAAGTTCCACGGCGGGTCACGAGGGTCACGCCGTGGGGCGTGAACCTCGCGCCGGGGACCTGTTCGAGGGCCTCGGCCGACTGCGCGTAGTAGTTCGCGAAGTCGACGGCCTCGCTGACCTCGGGGTCGGCCTCGGCGACGGTCTTGCCGGGCTCGTGCACCATCGCGGTGACGAGGTCGGTGCGGGCCTCCTCGAGGCGGGCGGCCACGGCCCGCAGCGCGCGGGCACGGTCGGCGGGGCGACCTGCGCCCAGGCCGCGGCGGCCTTCCCGGCGCGCGCGACGGCGTCGTCCACCTCGTCCGTGCTGGTCACCTCGGGGACTGCGCGGGCACGTACCGGAGTCCGGTCCGACGATCCGCGCGGCCCACGCGCGGTTCGCCGCGACGGCCGGGTCGGTGTCGGACGCGTTGCGGAAGCCGCCCTGCTCGGGCCCGGCGCCCTGCGCGGCTGACCCTCCCGGCCCGACGGCGCCACGCACCTGGCGACGTGGTGTCACGTCCGTGTCGGTCCAGCGGGTACCGAGCGCGACCGACGCGCGGTACACGGCCTCCTGGCGGTCCATCGCGGAGCCGGCAGTCTTGTCAGAACCAGCGTGAGCCCCGGCCTCGCTGGTTCTGACACCGGGCGGCGGCGGGCGCGAACATCGCGTGCAGGAAGTTCTGCTCCGCGGCGTTCTCCTCGAGGCGACGCACCAGGTAGGAGATCGCGACGTCGAAGTCCTCGCGCGCCACGACCGGGTGTAGAGGACCACCCGCCCTGCTCGTCAGCGGCGGCAGCAGCCAGCTCGTCGCGCACCGCGCGCGCCTCGCCCGGCGCCATGCCCTGGAGCATCTCGATGTCGAGCGCGTGGCTGACACCCGCGCACGGGCGACGAGGATCGCGAGCGCGACGTGGAACAGGTTGTGGCTCGCGACCCCGATCCGCACGGCGTCGGTGCGCGGCGCGCGCAACGCGTGGTCGACGAGGCGCACGTAGTTGGCGTCGACGTCGGGCTTGGTCGGGTAGGGCGCCTGCTCCCAGCCGTGGAGCTCGGCCTCGACCTTCTCCATCGCGAGGTTCGCGCCCTTGACGAGGCGCACCTTGACCGGGGCGCCTCCCGGGCGACGCGCTCGGTCGCGAACGCGGTGATGCCGTCGAGCGCACCGAGCGCGTCGGGCAGGTACGCCTGGAGCACGATCCCGGCCTCGAGGCTGCGGAACTCCTCGCGGCCGAGGACCGCCTGGAAGACCTCGGTCGTCAGGGCGAGGTCGCGGTACTCCTCCATGTCGAGGTTGAGGAACACCCGTGGTCGCGCGCGGCACGGAACAGCGGCAGGAGCCGCTCGACCACGCGATCGCGCGAGCCCTCCAGGTCCCACGTGACGAGCTGCGACGCGACCGAGGACACCTTGACCGACACGTAGTCGACGTCGGGGCGCTCGACCAGCGCGATGGTCCGGGCAAGGCGCGCCGGGCCTCCTCCTCGCCGAGCACGGCCTCCCGAGGAGGTTCACGTTGAGCGCGTAGCCCTCGGCGCGCGTGCGGGCGAGGTGCTTGCCGAGGCCCGGCCCGGCGTCGGCCACGAGGTGGCCGACGAGCTGACGCAGCCGGATGCGCGCGGCGGGCACCACCACGCGGGCAGCACTGGCGCGATGCGCGCACCGAGCTGCAGCAGCGCGGTGTCGACCGGGCCGAGGAAGCCCCGAGCACCTGCGGCGAGCTCGCCGAGCAGGCCCAGCTCGCGCGCGGCGACCTGGACGTCCTGAGGACGTGCGACGTCATCGACGAAGCGGACCGCGAGCTCGAGGCCTGCGGGGTCGGACACGAGCGCACCGAGGCGCTCCGCGGTCCGGCGCGCGCGTGCTCCCTCGGGGCCGCGTCGGCCGCGGCGATCCAGCTCCGGGCGAGCCGGGCGGCGTCGTCGGTCATGCTCTCGACGGAAATGTCGGTCGGGACGTCGACACGGTGGTCGACAGGGTTCGGGGACGAGGAGGCGCCGGCTCGTGACCGGTCCTCCACACGTGCCCGGGCCACGGGGCGTCTTCGCTCATCCCCTAGCGTGCCCCGGTTCCTGACGCTTCGTCTTGTACGATCCGGGCTGTCATGGCATCACTTCTGGACAAGCCCGCACCACCGCACACCTGGCCCGACGGCGAGGTGCTCCTTGCCGCCCTCAGCCCGCGATGGTGGACCTCATGGACGAGCTCTCCTCGACCATGTTCTGCGCCAAGGACGTCACGGGTCGGTACGTGCTGGTCAACCGGGTCTTCGTGGCCCGCACCAACGAGCGCTCGCGCCGGGCGGTCGTGGGACGGCGTGCCACGGACCTGTTCGTCCCGCAGCTCGCCGAGCGCTACGACCAGCAGGACGCCGAGGTCCTGCGCACGGGTCGCCCGCTGCGCAACGAGCTCGAGCTCATCCGCCGCCTGGGCGGCACGCCGGGTGGTTCCTCACGTCCAAGCTCCCGGTGCACGACGGCGCAGGTCACCTCGTCGGGTTGGTCTCGGTCTCGCAGGACCTGCGCGAGGACGACGCCGACGACGCGTCGATGGACTCGATCGCGCGACTCGTCGCCGGGATCGAGGAACGCCTCGGCCAGGCACTGACGGTCTCGGACCTCGCGACCCTGGCGGGATGCACGCCCGCGGTCCTCGACCGCCGGGTGCGGCGCGTGTTCTCGCTGGGCCCCGGCAGCTCGTGCTGCGGGCGCGGGTCGACCGGGCGGCCGAGCTGCTCGCCACTACCAGCACCCCGATCGCGGAGGTCGCGGTCGTCACGGGTTCTACGACCAGCCCGCGTTCACCCGGACCTTCGCGCGGCTGACGGGAGAGACGCCGTCGTCGTTCCGGCGGCGGGCGCGGCGGTGAGAGTCGGCGGGCGCGGCGGTAGCCTCCAGGTCGCGCACCCATCCCGTCCGTGCCAAGACTGGGACCCATGACCTCGATCCCCACCGCCGCCCTGCCCGGCGGCGACATCCCTGCTCGGCCTCGGCACCTGGCAGTCCGAGGGCGACGACTGCTACCGCGCGGTCCGGCACGCGCTCGACGTCGGGTACCGGCACATCGACACCGCGACCATGTACGGCAACGAGGACCAGGTCGGCCGCGCGCTCGCCAGCTCCGGGTGCCGCGGGAGGACGTCTTCCTGACGACCAAGCTGCGCCCGCCGACGTGGGCCGCGAGCACGAGACGCTCGCCCAGTCGCTGCGCCTGCTCGGGACCGACTACCTGGACCTGTGGCTGATCCACTGGCCTCCGTCCGGCGACGCGTCGCCCTGGGTGTGGGCTGAGCTGCTCGCGGCGCGGAACGTCGGCCTCGTGCGGTCGGTCGGGGTGTCCAACTACTCGGTGGACCAGCTCGACGTCCTGTCCGAGCAGACCGGCGAGACTCCCGCGGTCAACCAGATCCCGTGGGGACCGGACGACTACGACCCGCAGGTCGTCGAGCAGCACGCGAAGCGCGGCGTGGTCCTCGAGGGGTACAGCCCGTTCAAGCGCACGGACCTCGACTCCCCGCCCTGCGTGCCGTCGCCGACGCGCACGGGGTGAGCACGGCACAGGTCGTCGTGCGCTGGCACCTGGACCACGGGTTCGTCGTGATCCCCAAGTCGGTCACCCCGCCCGGATCGAGGCGAACGCCGACGTGCTGGGCTTCGCCCTGACCCCGACGAGCTCGCGAGCATCGACTCGCTCGGATGAGGGTTCCCGCAACGTCGACGTGAATCACGCCCCGACCAGGGAGTACGTTGGTCGGACGCGGTCCTCACCACGGGACCGGGAGAAGCCCTCATCATCCGGAGGAAGAGTGACGACGACGTCAACGCCGCCCACCAGCGGTGCCACCCAGCCTGCATCCACCCGCGAGCGGGCCTCGGCCCTCGCGACGGCCCACAGCCAGCTCGCGAACGCGGTGGAGATCCTCGGCTACGACCCGGGCCTGCACGAGATGCTCGCGACCCGCGCCGCGAGGTCAACGTCTCGGTCCCGCTGCGGCGGGACAGCGGGGACATCGTGCTGTTCCGCGGCTACCGCGTGCAGCACAACGTCTCGCGCGGCCCCGGCAAGGGCGGGCTGCGCTACCACCCGAGCGTCGACATCGACGAGGTGCGCGCCCTCGCCATGTGGATGACCTGGAAGTGCGCCGTCGTCGACCTGCCGTACGGCGGGGCCAAGGGCGGCGTGTCGATCGATCCGCGCGAGTACTCGCAGGGCGAGCTCGAGCGCGTGACCCGGCGCTACACGAGCGAGATCATGCCGGTCATCGGTCCCGAGCGGGACATCATGGCGCCCGACATGGGCACCAACGAGCAGACCATGGCCTGGGTCATGGACACCTACTCGGTCAACCGCGGCTACACGATCCCTGGCGTCGTGACGGGCAAGCCCATCCCGGTGGGTGGCTCGCTGGGTCGCACGACCGCAACGTCGCAGGGTGTCGTCCACACCACCCGGGCTGCGCTCGCGGAGGCGGGCCTCGAACTCTCGGACGCGTCGGTCGCGGTCAGGGCTTCGGCAAGGTGGGCTCGCACGCCGCCGCGATCCTCGCGGGCCACGGCGCCCGGGTCGTCGCGGTGAGCGACCAGTACGGCGGCATCCACGACGAGGGCGGGCTCGACGTCGCCGCGCTGTTCCGGCACGTAGCCGAGACCGGGACCGTCGTGGGTTTCGAGGACTCCGAGCCGATCGACAACGTCGCGCTGCTCGGGCTGGACGTCGACGTCCTGATCCCGGCCGCGGTCGAGGGCGTCCTCGATGACGTCACCGCGCACACCGTCAAGGCCCGTTGGGTCGTGGAGGGGCCAACGGGCCCACCACCGCAGCGGGCGACCGGATCCTGGCCAAGAACGGCGTGGTCGTGGTGCCGGACATCCTCGCGAACGCAGGCGGCGTCGTCGTGTCCTACTTCGAGTGGGTCCAGGCGAACCAGGCGTACTGGTGGACCGAGCAGGAGATCGGCGAGAGCTCGAGCACCGCATGCACGTGGCGTACCAGGGCGTCTCGTCGTTGGCCCGCCGCGAGGAGCTGAGCCTGCGCGACGCCGCCCTCGTCATCGGCATCCAGCGCACCGCCGAGGCACACCAGATCCGCGGGCTGTACCCGTAGGTCTCGGGCGCACGGCAGGGGCGGTCCTCGCGCGGCGAGGACCGCCCCGCGTGCGTCCGGGGCGCGGCGCACGGCTGCGGGCCGCATCAGGCCCGACGGCGGAGCATCAGCCGCGACGCGCGCGCAGCGTGGTCACGACGGGGCCACGAGCGCGACCGCGGCGGCGATGCCGCCGCGACCGCGACCGCGCTGTCGAGGAGCGGACCGTTCGCCCGACCGTAGGCGATCCACGCGAGTCCCCAGGACATGGCGATCCCGATCCCGAGGGCGACGACGGGCCGCCTCGCCGCGAAGACCGCGTAGGCGACGGCCAGGACCGCCGCGGCCGCGACGACGAGAACCCCAGGTGGTCGCACCGAGACCCAGCTCCCCACGCCGGCGTCGGTGAGCGCCGCGGCGACGTTGGCGAGCGTGGCCACGCTGGCCCAGCCCAGGTAGAGGCCGATCGGGCCGTCCAGGACGACGGACTGCACGCCGTTGGTGGGCGGGGTCCGGACGAGCCGCACGAGGATCACGGCGAGGACCGCGACCAGCGCGCCGATCACGACCACGCTCAGTGGCAGGATCCCCGTCTGGACGACTCCGATCCACGCCGCGTTGAGCAGCATCGACACCAGGACCCACCAGGCGACCGACCGCAGCCGGGGTCCGTGGCGTGCCGCGGGAACGCCTGGTAGACGGCGAACACCGCCAGCCCCAGGTAGATCACGGACCAGATCGAGAACGCCGGACCGTCGGGAGCGACAGGGGTGGCGTCGGCGGCGAGGGCTCCCCAGAAGCGTTCTGGACGGCCTGGCCGCCGAACGCTCCGGAGCCGAACGCGGCACCGACGATCGCGATCGCCGCGCCGACGAGCACGGTCACCTGGCGGACCCGGTCGGCGGTCGTCGGAGCGGCTGAGGACAGGGGTGCGGAATCTGCTCGGGCGGTGGTCATGCCTCCAGCATGCCAACACTCAGCATGCTGAGCATCTTGAGCAGCGGCTTGCCTCCGTGGAGAGGCGGCGGGCTCGACATCGAGGACCCCGTGCCCGTCAGGATCCGCTGGTGCCGCGCGCCTCCGAGGCGCTAGGCTCCGGCGCCAGCGGATCGCATCGGAGCGGTCCCCGTCGTCGGAGAACGCCATGTCCACCACTCTGCGAGCAGCGCTCTCAGTCCTCATGCTCGTCGGCTTCTACGTCCTCGCTCTCGCGATGGTCGTCGGGCTCGGGGCCGCCACCGTGTGGGCGTTCTCGGAGCACGCCGGGCCGGGGCCGCCAAGCTCGGATTCTTCACCGTGATCGTCGCGATCGGCCTCGTGGTCGCCCTGTGGAAGGTCGCCCGCGCCAAGCCGTCGCCCGAGCCAGGCGTCGTCCTCTCGCCCTCCGACGCCCCCGAGCTGTGGTCGACGGTCCGCGAGCTGGCCGACGCCGCACAGACCCGCGTCCCCGACGAGATTCGCCTGATCACCGACGTCAACGCGGCAGTCTCGGAGGAGACCCGCCTCCTCGGCCTGATCGGCGGCAAGCGCCACCTGTACATCGGCATCCCGCTGCTCCAGGCCATGAGCGTCGCGCAGATGCGCTCGATCCTCGGGCACGAGCTGGGCCACTACTCCCAGCAGCACACCCGTCTCGGCGCCGTGACCTACCGCGGACGCTCCGCGATCATGGCGACCGTCCAGGAGCTCTCGGGGAACCTCGTGGGTTGGTTCCTCAAGCAGTACGCCAAGCTCTACGTCCTGGTCTCGGCCGCCGTGAGCCGCCGGCAGGAGCTCGAGGCGGACCAGATCTCGGTGCGTGTCGCCGGACGCTCGACCGCGCAGTCGGCGCTTCGGGAGGTGCCGCTCGTCGACACCGCCTGGACGTTCTACGAGCGCCAGTACATCGGCCTCGGCTGGGAGAACGGGTACGCGCCGACGTCGGCCGACGTGTTCGGCGGCTTCGCCCGCCTCCTCGAAGCACGGGACGGCGAGCTCGCGTCGATGCGCGAGGAGACCCCGACGAGGAGCACTCGCGCTGGGACACGCACCCGGCGATCGGTCTGCGCATCGCTGCCATGGAGAAGATGCCCGAGGGCTCGGTCACGGGCGACGAGCGACCGGCCAGTGCGCTCGTGCCGGGCTTCGAGGAGCGCAGCGCCCAGGTGGCCGGACGGGCGCTCAACATCGGCACGCGCACCGCCGTCGACTGGCAGACGCTCACCGAGCGGTCGATGCCCCAGGCCGAGCAGCGGCACGCCGACCTCGTGTACCGCGGCGCGGCGCGGGTCGCGGGCCAGCCGTCGGCGGACCTCACGACGGTGCTCGAGCTCGTGCGGACCGGACGCCTGGTCCCGCTCGTCCGGGAGCTCGCCCCGACGTCTCGGAGTCCGACGCCGTCGAGGCGTTCACCCCTCGATCGAGACCCTGCTCGGGACGGCCGCCGTCCGCAGTGGCGTAGGGACCTGGCGCCTGTCCTGGTCCGGGCCCGCCCAGCTCGTCGGACCGGACGGCGAACCGCTCCCCTCGAGGAGATCGGCCGCCTGGCGCTCGACCCGGCGACGGTCGACGAGGCCGTCTCGCGACTCTCGGGGCTCGGGATCGACACCGCACGGGCCGTTCAGGTCAGCACGACGGCCACGGCCCACGGCGCCGAGATCCTCGGCGGCCTGGCCAACGTCAAGATCGACGGGGCCCAGCACGACGTGCTCGTCCTCGACACCGGGCTCGTCCTGCGCCCGTGCCCCAAGAAGACGGAGGGCGGCAAGAACCGGCTCATCGCCCTGCTGCAGTCCGGGAGGTAGCGGACGTCGCCGCGCGCAACAGGTACCTCGCCTTCGAGGACATCCGCGAGGCGGCGATCGTCAAAGCGGGCCCGGTCCGCGCGGACCTCACGCTCCACGACGGCACGGTCGTGCGGGTCCACGAGACCTGGACCGGCGAACGCCTCACCAAGGACAGCGACCAGGCGTTCCTCGCGGGCATCCACCCCTACGTCAAGGACGAGATCCCGGCAGGCTGACGGCCTTGCCCGCAAAGACGCCGGGTGCGGAGCAGCCGTCGAGGATCACGCAGATCTGCGACAGCTGCTCCGCACCCGGCGGAAGGGAGGGGCGGCTCAGGACAGCGGCTGGCGCCCCGCCCACTCGATCAGCGTGGTCCGGGGACCCGTGAAGAACGGCGTCTCCTCGCGCACGTGGCGACGGGCCTCGGTGGCCCGCAGCTCACGCATGAGGTCGACGATCCGGTGCAGCTCGGCGGCCTCGAAGGCCAGCAGCCACTCGTAGTCGCCGAGCGCGAACGAGGCGACCGTGTTGGCACGCACGTCCGGGTAGTCGCGCGCCGCGAGGCCGTGGTCGCGCAGCATGGTGCGGCGCTCGGCGTCGGGCAGCAGGTACCAGTCGTAGGACCGCACGAACGGGTAGACGCACAGGTACGCCCCGGCTCCTCGTTCATGAGGAAAGACGGGACGTGGCCGCGGTTGAACTCGGCCGGGCGGTGCAGCGCGGCGTTGGACCAGACGGGCTCCAGGTGGCGGCCGAGCTCGCTGGCCCGCAGGCGCTGGTAGGCGCCCTGGACCGACTCGATGCTGGGGCCGTGCCACCAGACCATGAGGTCCGCGTCGGAGCGCAGGCCGCCCACGTCGTACCAGCCGCGGACCACGAGGTCGCCGTCGATCGCGGCCGGGTCGTCCCCGCCGCCGACCGCGGCCAGTGCGGCCTCGACCATCTCGGTCCGCTCGGCGGCGTCGGCCGGCAGCGACTCGGCCAGCGCGAAGACCGACCACATGGTGTAGCGGATCGAGTCGTTGATCTGCTCGTGGGCCACGGGGACGCGGTGCGTGTCGTTCATCGTCGTGCCTCTCTCAGTACGTCAGGTCGGACGGGCGGGCAGTCAGCGATGCAGGTCGGTGCTGCACAGGGCAGGGATGCCGCTCGGTTCCCCGTCGCGACGCAGGCAGCAGTCCGGTGCGCACACCGAGCGAAACGGGCCGAGCTCGCCGACCACGGCCTCCGTGAACTTCTCGTCGCGCGCGATGGCCGCCCGCTCGAGGATCAGGTCCACCAGGCCGGTCACGAACGGGGCGCGGGTCCCTACGGTACCGGCGCGCACGGCTGTGATCCCGAGAGCGACGCGGTCTCCATGGCCTCGGTGTCGAGGTCGTAGGCGACCTCCATGTGGTCCGACACGAAACCGATCGGCGAGAGCACGACGTTCGTGACGTCGTCGGCCGCGAGCGACTCGAGGTGGTCGTTGACGTCCGGTTCGAGCCACGGCTGCGCGGGCGGGCCCGAGCGCGAGCAGAACGTGAGATTCCACTCGACCTCGTGGCCGAGACGGGCCGAGATCCTCCGCGACGACGCGGGCCAGGTCGAGGTGCTGGCGCGAGTACGTCGCGTGCGAGATGCGGGACGCGGCCTCCATGGTCAGCGGGATGGAGTGCGTGACGAACACGAGGCGGGCCTCGGTGACGTCGCCACCCTTGGCCGCGAGCGCCTGGTAGCCCTCGAGCACCGCGTCGATGTTCGCCTGCGCGAAGCCGGGGTGGTTGAAGTACGAGCGCACCTTGTCGAACTGGATGCCGGTCGAGCCGTCGGGGCCGAGCTCGCCGCGGGCGTCGAGCGTGAGCGCGAGGTCCTCGCGGTACTGGCGGCACCCGGAGTACGACGAGAAGGCCGAGGTCACGAGGGCCACGACGCGCTGGGCGCCCGCAGCGGCGAGCTGCTCGACGGCGTCGCGCGTGTACGGCTCCCAGTTGCGGTTGCCCCACACGACCGGCAGGTCGATCCCGCGGGACGCGAGCTCTTCCTCGAGCGCGGCCTTGAGGGCCAGGTTCTGCTCGTTGATGGGGCTCTTGCCGCCGAAGCCGTAGTAGTGCTCACCGACCTCTTCGAGGCGGGAGTCGGGGATCCCTTGCCGACGGTGACGTTGCGCAGGAACGGCACGACGTCCTCGGGCTTGTTGGGCCCCCGAAAGAGTAGAGGAGGAGGGCGTCGTAGGGGTGGACTTCTGCGGCAGCGGCAGGAGCGGTGCTGGTCCGTGCACCGGTTCCGGCGGCCGTCGTCTGGGGCGAGAACGAGGGCATGCTCGTCATCATGTCAGGCGTTCCTGGGGGTTTTCCGCCGGAGCAGAGCGGCCGGTCCGTGACATTGACGGGACATCGTGTCAGAACACGGGTGGTTGCGACGGTGAGACCGCACCTACCCCTTGACCCCTCAGAGCCAGACGCTCGCCAGCCAGGTCCCCACCGCCGGCGCGAAGGCCACGACAGCCCGCCCGCCAGGAGTCAGCGCCGGCCGGGCCCGCGCGTCACCCTGTGCCCCGCATCCACCAGAACGTCCACGGCCGCCTCGACCGAGCCCTCGGGGACCAGCACGAGGTCCGCGTGGTACGTCGAGGCGACGAAGACCGCGATGCTCGCCTCGGCGAGCGGTCCGACGATCGCCGCGAGCATGCCCGGCATGTCCAGCCCGTGGGGTCGCCGTAGAAACCGGCCCACCGTTCGCCGTCGCCACCGAAGGGCGACGCCTCGCGCAGGACCGTCAGTCCTCGGGGCGCGCACGAGTGCGACCCACTCGTCGTCGTCGGGGAACGAGGTGTGGGGCTGGTGCTCGAGCGTGAAGAAGGCGTCGAGGAGGCGGAGCTTCTGAGCGGGCATGCCCGCGAGCCTAGAGCGTGCCCCCGACACGCACCTTCTCGGACACACCCCGAACAAATGGCGTGCACTGCACAATGCCTGCTGTGCGCGACACACCGCGAGCAGCCCGCCGTGGTTAGGCTCGACGAGTGAGCGCCCCTCCCTCGCCCGGGCTCCTGCCCGCGCCCGTGCACCTGCAGCCCGCCACCGGATCGTTCCCGCTGACCGACGGCACCCCGGTCCGCACGGACCCGGCCCTGCTTCGCTGCGCGCTGGTGGCGCCGGACCACGGAGGCCGCGTTCGGCGTCGACCTTCCGTTCACGGTCCGTCCGGCCTCCCCGGCGCCTCTCCAGCCCGACGCCGCCGCGCCCGCAGGAGTGACGCTCGCCCTGGACACGACTCGCCCCGCGGGCGGCTACCGCCTCGAGATCACCCCGCAGGCCGTCCTGCTGACCGCGGCCGATGCAGCAGGCGCCCACGCGGGCGTCCAGACGCTGCGCCAGCTCGCGGGCCCCCAGGCGTACCGCACGTCCCCACGGAGAAGGGCTCCACCCACGGTGCAGCGACGCTCCCCGCCCTCACGATCGAGGACCACCCCGCTTCGGCTGGCGCGGCGTCCTGCTCGACGTGGCGCGCCACTTCCTGCCGAAGCGCGAGGTGCTGCGCTTCATCGACCTCGCGGCCGCGCACAAGCTCAACGTGGTCCAGCTCCACCTCACGGACGACCAGGGCTGGCGCATGCAGGTCCACCGCTACCCGCTCCTGACCGAGGTCGGCGGCTGGCGCGCCGAGTCGAACGTCGGGACGTGGCGCACGGGGTCTTCGACGGCCGCCCGCACGGCGGCTTCTACACCCAGGACGACCTGCGCGAGATCGTCGCCTACGCACGCGAGCGGGGCGTCGTCGTGGTACCGGAGATCGACGCTCCCGGTCACGTCGAGGCGGCCGTGGCCGCGTACCCGTTCCTCGGGACCCGCAAGACCCCGCACGCCGTGCGCACCACGTGGGCGTGAGCACCGAGGTGCTCGACCCGTCCGACGAGGCGCTCGCGTTCTTCCGACACGTCCTGGACGAGGCCCTGGACGTGTTCGACTCCCTGGATCGCGATCGGCGGCGACGAGGTCCCCACGACGCTGTGGCGCGAGAACCCCGCGATCGTGGCGCTCGCCGCGGAACGTGGGCTCGCCGACGTCGCCGACCTGGCGGGTGGTTCCTGGCGCGCCTGAGCGAGCACGTGACGGCTGCGGGCCGCCGCGCGGTCGTGGGACGAGGGCTTCGGCGAGCAGCTCCCGCGCGACGTCGTCGTCACGGCGTGGCGCGGCTTCACGGTCGGCGCGGACGCGCTCGAGGCGGGCAACGACGTCGTCATGGCCCCGAGCAGGTCGTCTACCTCGACCACCGCGCGGGCGACGGCGAGGACGAGCCCGTCCCCGTCGGCTTCCTGCGCACGGTCGAGGACATCTACGCGTTCGACCCGTTCCCGGCCGAGGTCCTCGCACAGCACCCCGGTCTCGACGCGGCGCCCGGCGGCTGCTGGGCGCCCAGGCCGAGGTGTGGTCGGAGCACCTCGACTCGCCGCGCCGCGTCGACTACGCGGCGTTCCCGCGACTCGCGGCGTTCGCGGAGGTCGTCTGGAGCCCGACGGCGGAGCGCACCCGGGCGGTTCGGCCTCGGCCGAGTTCCTCGCGCGGCTCGAGCACGACCACCTGCCGCGCCTCGACGCGGCGGGAGTCGAGTACCGCCCGCTCGACGGGCCGAAGCCCTGGCAGCAGCGTCCCGGCGTGCACGGGTTCCTGCGCCACCTCGACCAGGAGATGGCCGCGGGCGGCTGGGCGGCGTGGGCGGCTGGGTCGAGGACGCGACGCGAGCTCGGAGGGCAGGCGTGAGCGCGGTGCACGAGACCACGGACCGCTCGGGCGCCCACAGCCCCGGGGCGCGGGCGTGACGCTCGTCGTCCGTGGCGCGCGGCTCACGACACCGGGCGGGCTGACCGAGCCCGTCGACCTGCTGATCGCCGGTGCCACGATCGATGACGTCGTCCCGGCCGGGAGCGTGCCCGTCCCCGACGCGGCGCACGTGATCGATGCCGCGGGCCGCATCGCGTTCCCCGGCTTCATCGACTCGCACGTGCACGGCGAGGCCGCGGTCCTGGACCCCGACGTGCAGCTCGCGATGCTGCGCCAGGGCGTGACGAGCGTCGTCGTCGGGCAGGACGGCGTCTCCTACGCCCTCCGCGCCGCAGCCCGTCGCGGACGGCACCCCGACGCGCACGCCTGGGCGACCAGCTACTTCAGCGCGATCAACGGAGAGCACCCGACGTTCCGGGGCGGCTCGGTCACGGACCTGCTCGCGACCTACGAGGGCACCACGCCCCTCAACGTCGCCTACCTGGTGCCGCACGGCACGCTGCGCTACGGCGTCATGGGCGGCGCTGCCCGGCCCGCCACGCCCGACGAGACAGGCCGCATGACGGCCCTGCTGCGCGAGGCCCTCGACGACGGGCGTGCGGCATGTCCACGGGCCTCGAGTACGCCCCGGCCTCGAACGCGACCGACGACGAGCTCGTGGCCCTGGCCCGCGTCCTCGCCCAGCGCGACCTGCCCCACGTGAGCCACATGCGCGGCTACGAGGACAAGGCCGGGGCTGCGATGGCCGAGCTGGTCCGGGTCGCCCAGGCGTCGGGCGTCGCGACCCACGTCTCGCACTACCACGGACCCGCGGACGAGCTCATCGGCTACATCGAGGACGCGCACGCGGCCGGGCTCGACGTCACGTTCGACTCCTACCCGTACCTGCGCGGCTGCTCGATCCTCTCGATGGTCTCGCTGCCCACGTGGTTGCCGATCGCGGACCCCGACGCCACGGTCGAGATGCTCCAGGATCCCGACGTCGTCGCGCGACTCAAGGCCGACCACTTCCCCGGCCTCGCGGACCTCTGGGGCGCGTGACCATGGCCGCGGTGCCCGGCGAGCTGCAGTGGAGCGAGGGCATGGCGCTGCTCGACGTCGCCGACCGGCTGGGCCTCGACCCCGTCGACGCGACCCTGCGGATCCTCGTCTCGACCCACCTGCGCGCGGGCTGCGTGTTCGCGCAGCCACCGACCAACTCCCCAAGTCCGTCCGGCGCTGCTGCGCCACCCGCGCAGATGGGCGGGTCGGACGCCATCTACCAGGGCGGACGCCCGCACCCGCGCGGCTGGGGAGCGTTCGCGCGCTTCCTCGCCGAGCACGTGCGCACACTCGGCGACTGGACGTGGCACGACGCCGAACGGCACCTGTCCACGGCAGCCGCAGAGCGCTTCGGGTTCGGCGACCGCGGGTCCTGCGCCCGGGCGCTCGCGCCGACGTCGTGCTGCTCGACCCCGAGACCGTGCAGGACGTGGCCACGTACGAGGATCCGCGCCGCCCGCGACCGGGATCGACGACGTCCTCGTCGCCGGCGTCCCCGTGCTTGCGGGCGGCCGACCCACGGGGCCACCCCGGCCGGGCGCTGCGACCGACCGTCCCGGCGAGGCGGGCATGACGGTCGACGCACCGGGCGCCGCGGGGCCGCGAGCGCCGCGCAGCCCCTCGACACCGCCCGGAACTCCTCGCAGTCGCTGCGGCGGGCCCTCGCGATCCTGGACGCCCTGCGCCACGACGCGGTCCGCGGCCTGAGCCTCGTCGAGCTCGCGGACGCCCTGGGGTCCCACAAGAGCACGGTCTCGCGGCTCCTGGCGCCGCTCGTCGAGGTCCACCTCGTACGGCGTACGCCGACCGGGCGCTTCGTGCTCGGCGCGGGGACGCTTCGGCTCGGGCAGGCCTACCTCGAGGGGCTGGACCTGCGCTCGGTCGCCGAACCGCACCTCACGGAGCTCATGCGGGCCTCCGGTGCCACCTGCCACCTCGTGGTGCGCGACGGTCTCGACGTCGTCTACATCGACAAGAAGGAGAACACCGCGGTCGTGCGGATGGCCTCGCGCATCGGGCGCCGGATGCCGCTGTACTGCACGGGCGTCGGCAAGGCGATCCTCGCGGCGAGCGACCTCGATCTGCTGGACGCTGTGGCCGTGCACCCCATGCCTCGGGTCACCGCACGGACCCTGACGGATCCCGAGCACCTGCGCGCCGAGATCCGGACCGTCGCCCAGCGCGGGTACGCGATCGACGACCGCGAGAACGAGGCCGAGGTGCGCTGCGTCGCGGCCGCCGTCGTCGACCACACGGAGACCGCGATCGGCGCGCTCTCCGTCTCCGCCCTCGCCTCGCACATGCCGCCCGCTCGGGTGCGCGAGCTGGGCCCGCTCGTCGTGGAGGCCGCCCGCGCGGTCTCCGCCGGGATGGGCTCCGTGCGCTGCGGCTACGAACCCACCGGGAGGAACGCATGACCCACCCCACCCAGCCGTCCACCCACGCGATCGTCTCCCCGGACGCGGGCCTCGTCGTCGGGCCTGCGACCAAGGGCTTGCGGCTCGACGCCGAGCGGACCGTCGCGGACGTCCTCGCCGGATCCCTCGCATCACGGACGACGCGTTCTCCTGGCCGCTCCTGACGCTCGACGACGCGGCGCTCGACCACAACGTCGCCCTCATGGCGAGGCTGTGCGCCGAGCACGGCGTCGAGCACGCCCCGCACGTCAAGACCGCGATGTCCCGCTCGCTGTACGCGCGCCAGGCGCGCGCCGGGCGTGGGCGCGACCGTCGCGAACCCCGCCCAGCTCCGCGTGGTGCGCACCTGGGGCGTCGAGCGCGTGTTCCTCGCGAACGAGCTCATGGACCCGCGCGAGATCGCCTGGCTGCGCCGCGAGCTCGAGGCCTCCGTGGCGCCGGGCGGGACCCCGTTCGAGGTCTGGGTCTACGTCGACTCGATCGAGGGCGTCGGGCTGCTGACGCGCGGCTTCGCGGGCGCCTCGCCCGAGGTCGTCGCGGGCTCGGCGTGCTCGTCGAGGTCGGAGTCTCCGGCGGTCGGACAGGTGTCCGCAGCACGGCCGACGCCCTGGGCCTGGCCCGCGCCGTGCGCCGCGGGCCTGCGCCTGCCGGGGTCGCCGGGTACGAGGGTCGGCCGCGGGCGGCACCACGCCCGAGGACCTTGCCAGGGTCACGGCCTACTGCCGCGGCCTGCGCGACGTTGCGGCGGCTTTCGTCCGCGAGGGCCTGGTGCCCGACGACGAGCCCGTGGTCGTGACCGCGGGTGGCAGCTCGTTCCTCGACGTCGTGCTCGCCGAGCTCCCCGGGCCGCTCACGGTCGCGGGCACGGCCGGACCGGAGGATGCGGCCGCCCGGACGCAGGCGAGGCCACCCGCGACGTGCGCGTCGTCGTGCGCTCGGGCGCGTACGTCACGCACGACCACGGCTTCTGCGCCCGCATGGACCCGTGGGACCGCATCCCCGGCGGGGAGCCCATGCATGCGGCCGCCGTCGTGGGGCCAGGTGCTCTCGGTCCCTGAGCCCGGGCTCGTGCTGTGCGGCGTCGGGCGGCGCGACGTGTCCTACGACATCGACCTGCCCACGGCCCTGTGGCTGCGCACGCTCGACGAGAACGGCGTGCTGCGCCCCGCGCACGACCTCGCGGGGCCCGTGTCACGGGTCTCAACGACCAGCACCTCTACCTGGCGCTCGACCCCGCCCCGCGGGCAGCATGCCGCCACCACCCAGATCCGGCCCGGTGACGTCGTCGGCTTCGGCATCTCGCACCCGTGCACGCTCTTCTCCACGTGGCGCGTCGCTGCCGTCGTGGGCGACGACGACCAGGTGGTCGACATCGTCGGCACCGAGTTCTGAGCCCCCTGCCCTTCCCGAACCTCCAGCATCCTCCCGAGAGAAAGAGACACGATGAGCACCGCCAAGTCCCCGATCAGCACCCCGCACGCACCGGCACCGGCCCACACGTTCCACCAGGGTGTGCGCAAGGGCCCGTTCGTCCAGGTCTCGGGTCAGGGCCCGGTCGACCCCGCGACGAGCGAGTACCTGTTCCCCGGTGACGTCGCGGCGCAGACCACCCGGACCCTGGAGAACGTCAAGGCCATCGTCGAGGGCGCGGGCGCCACGTTCGACGACGTCGTGATGCTCCGGGTGTACCTCACCCAGCGCGAGGACTTCGCGATCATGAACAACGCGTACGGCGCGTTCGTCGAGGCCAACTGCCCCGGTGGCGTGCTGCCGCCCGCACTACGGTCTTCACGGGTCTGCCCGCGAGAGATGCTGGTCGAGATCGACGCGTTCGCGATCACGGACTGACCTCCCTGCCGTCGAGTGCATGATTCGGCTGCGACTCGCCTGGCGTGTCGCAGCCGAATCATGCACTCGACGGGCGCGCCCGTGGGTGGCCGCGCCTAGCCTGGCGGGATGATCGAGACGCTCGCCATCGAGGGCTACCGCTCGCTGCGGCACCTCGTCCTGCCGCTCGGCCGGATCACGGTCGTGACGGGCGCCAACGGCGCGGGCAAGTCGAGCCTGTACCGCTCGCTGCGCCTGCTCGCCGAGTGCGCGCTCGGCGGCGCGGTCGGTGCGCTGGCCCGCGAGGGCGGTCTGCCCTCGACGCTGTGGGCCGGGCCGGAGGTCATCGGCCGCTCGGTGCGCGCGGGCGAGCACCCCGTGCAGGGCACGGTCCGGCGCGGTCCGGTCGCGCTGCGCCTGGGCTTCGCGAGCGGTCCGGACCCCTGCCCGACGGCGCCACGTCAGCCGGAGCGCCCGTCACCGGTGACTACGGCTACGCGATCGACCTGGGGCTGCCCCAGGACGGCGGCGAGTCGTTCGGCCTCGACCCGGAGATCAAGACCGAGGTCGTGTGGTCCGGACCGGTGCTGCGCCCGGCCACCCTGGTCGCCGACCGTCGGGGTCCGGCGGTCCGCCTCCGCGGTGACGACGGCTCCTGGCACGTGGCCGGGCGACGGTTGCGCTCGTTCGACAGCATGCTCTCCGAGGTCGTGGACCCCGTGGGTGCCCCGAGCTCCTGCTGGTGCGCGAGCGGCTGCGCTCCTGCCGCTTCTACGACCAGTTCCGCACCGACGCCCTGGCCCCGCCCGCGGCTCGCACGTCGGCACCCGCACCCCTGTCCTGGCCCACGACGGCGCCGACCTCGCCGCGGCCCTCGAGACCGTCCGCGAGCTCGGCCTGGCCGACGAGCTGGACGCCGCGGTCGAGGACGCCTTCCGGGCTCGACCCTGCGGGTACGCGTGACCGACGGCCTGTTCTCGCTCGAGCTGCGCCAGCACGGACTGCTGCGACCGCTGGGGAGCGCCGAGCTGTCCGACGGAACGCTGCGCTACCTGCTGTGGGTCGCCGCGCTGCTCACGCCCCGGCCGCCCGAGCTGCTCGTCCTCAACGAACCGGAGACGAGCCTGCACCCCGAGCTGCTCCCTGCCCTCGGGTCGCTGATCGCGGCGGCCGGGCGGCGCACCCAGGTCGTCGTCGTGACGCACTCGGCGGCCCTGGTGCGGGCCATGGAGGCTGCAGCGGGCGGTCGTCCGGGCGGCCGGGCCGGACCGGGCTGCCGGCGCTCACGCACGTCGAGCTCGTCAAGGAGCTGGGAGAGACGACCGTCGCGGGCGCGAGGGGCCGCTCGACGAGCCGCTGTGGCACTGGCCTCAGCGTTGAGTGCATGATTCCGCTGCGACACACCGGGCGTGTCGCAGCGGAATCATGCACTCAACGGCGCCGTCCGGCTGATCCCTGGTACAGGCTCGTCACCGTCGCCGCGAGGTCCGCCAGCCGGCTCGGCGTCCGCCCCACGAGCTCCTCCAGGTCGATGGGCCCCGGGCGATCGAGAACGCCGCCGTGATCCCCGCGGCTCGGGCCTGCCGGGCAGGCAGCAGGACCTGGCCGGCGAGCACCACGACGGGCGGGTGCCCGGGCGCGGCCGCCGCGAGCGCCCCGATCGCGTCCGCGACCTTGCCGTTGACGGACTGGGAGTCGAAGGATCCCTCACCGGTGAAGACCAGGTCCGCGTCCTGCACGGCCTCCGGCAGGCCGATCGCCTGCGCGACCAGGGTGGCGCCGTGCACGAGCTCCGCACCGAGGACGGCGACGAGCGCTGCCGGCACCCGCCCGCGGCCCCGCCCGGAGAGCTCGTGCGTGCGCACGCCGGTCTCGCGCTCCAGCAGGTCCGCCCAGCGCCCGAGCGCCGCATCGAGGAACTCGACGTCAGCGCCGCTCGCGCCCTTCTGGGGTCCGAACACCCTGGCCGCACCGCGCTCCCCAGCAGAGGGTTCGTCACGTCGACGGCCACGCGCCAGCGCACCTCGCGCGCCCGCGGGTGGAGTCCCGCGAGGTCGAGGCCGACGACCCGCGCGAGACCCTCGCCGCCGTCGGGCACGAGTGTCCCGGCGAGCTCGCCGTCGGTCGCGCTGGGCACCGTGGCGGGTGAGTGCGCGACCAGCCGCGCGCCGAGCCCGGTGAGGATGCCCGCACCGCCGTCGGTCGACGCGGACCCGCCGAGGCACACGACGACCTCCTCCACGCCCGCGTCCAGGACCGCGGCAGCGACCGCGCCCGTGCCGCGCGTGTGCGCGTGGAGGGGCTGGAGCACGACGTCGCTCACGTCCGGCAGGCCGCTCGCCGCCGCGAGCTCGACCACGCCGAGCCGCCGTCGGCCGACACCCGTACCGAGCGCGGCGGGTCGGCCGATCGCGTCGACCGTCGAGATCTCCCGCGCCTCCACGCCCCACACGGCGAGCAGCGCGTCGAGGGTGCCCTCGCCGCCGTCGGCCATGGGCAGGAGCGTCACCTCGGCGTCAGGGGCCGCCGCCAGGACCCGTCCGCGATGTGCTGGGCGACCTCGAGAGCGGTCGCCGATCCCTTGAACGAGTCGGGGCGATCACGACCCGCAGCGGGGACGTGCCTCCGCCCGAGACGTCGGTGGTCGGAGCGGGAGCGGCATTCGTCATCGGAGGCACGCCCCGATCGTAGCCACGCTCACCAGCGCCGCGCCGGTCGGCCCAGGGCACAGGACGCCGCGGGCGTCCCGTCCGGTCCGCCCCGGGCACGGCTGCACCGGTCCGCGCCGCGACCGCCGCGTCGATCCGCGCCTGCGTCCGTGCCTCGCGACGACGGCGTACGCGCAGCACCGCGAGCACCGCGCCGACCAGCACGAGCAGCGACCCGAACTGCACCCACGGCAGGGCCCACGCGCCGTACGACGACGTCGCGGGCGTCAGGGCCACCTCGACGACGTCGTCGCCGACCACGAGCGGGGTCGTCGTCAGGTCGCCCGAGAACTTGCCCAGCGGCCAGACGTCGTCGAGCACGACGGTCCCGCTCGCGTCCTGCCCAGGCAGCACCTCGCGCTGCGCGGGGCCGCGACCTCGCGAGCGTTCCACCCGAAGAGGCCCGCGCCGCCACCTGCGTGTCCGCTCCGAGGCGCACGTTGCCCTCGTTCGCGACGGTGTACTCGACGCGCACCGACCCCGGGCGAACGGGTTCCAGCTCGGCTCGTACGTGGCCCGGACGTCCTGGAGCACGAGCGAGGGACGAGGTCTCCGCCACGCGCAGGTGCAGCCGTGCCCCACGCGGGTGTCGAAGGTGACGACCGATCCGTCACTCTCGGCCTGGGCGAGCGCCGCGACGACCCCGGCCGGGTGGTCGCCCGGTGTCGCGTCGGCGGGCACGGTGAGAGTGAACGGGACGGTCGCGGAGGACTCCGCGGGGATCTCGACGCGCTGGGTCGGCCCGCCGCCTCGCCCTCGCCGAGCGTGATCCACGACCCGCCGTCGGTGGGCGTGGTCCCGGCCGCCAGGAGGTCGAACTGGCCGTCCGCGGTCACGACGCCGTCGCTCGCGTAGACGTCGAACGTCGCCGGGTGGTCGCTGAAGTTGGTCACCGTCACGTGGTCGACCGCCTGCCCGCCGGGATCGACGGTCAGGCGGTACGAGACGCGCCCGTCCGGGCCCTCTGCGGTCGCGGGCTCGACGGCCCAGGTGGTCTTCCGGGCGCGGGCGCGTCGGTCGCCTCGTCAGCGAGGGCGGGCGCCGCTCCGGCGAGCGAGACGACGAACAGGCCGAGCGCGAGGGCGAGCCGGGCGGTGCGGGAGGTGGCGTTCATCGAGAGCTCCGAGCGGGTGACGGCGGGTGACCCACGCCGTACGGCGACCCGGGAGCGGGAGGCACGTGACGCCGTCGGGCAGGAGGGACGGACGGACGACGGCCGCCGGGCCCCGACGCGCTGCGAGAGCGCACCGAGGCCCGACGGCTTCGTCAGGTGACGACGGTCAGTCGACCGGGAAGAGCGAGACCGTCAGGGTGCCCGCGTAGTCGCCCTCGCGGGTGTCGACGGGGACCTCGAGCGCCAGGTCGGCCGAGACCGTCGTGGTGCCCAGGCGGCTGTCCGACGTCGCGGTCGCGAGCGTTGCCGGAGCCGCGAGGCCCGCGCCACCGCCCAGGAGCGAGGCGACGGGCGAACCGGCGGCCACGCCGTCCTTCGCCGAGACCAGGCCGGGGTCCAGCCGAGGTTCTGGGCACGCAGCGTGCGGGGCCCGACGACAGGTCGCCGGACTGGCCCGAGACGGTCCAGCCGCCCGTGCCGACCGTTGCGGTCGCGCGGGAGTCCGTCACCGAGACCTCGGGGAGCGCGCCCGAAGCGCAGGCGGTCGCCCACGTTCTCACCGCCCGTGAGCGCCACGCCCGCACCGAAGTCCGCGACGGACAGCGTGAGCTTTCCGCCGACCTCTCCCACCTCGGGCACGGTCGCGAGCAGCGGGATGCCGTCGGTGTCGTTCGCGGCCCACAGGGCGTTGGAGACGCGGCCGACGTCGGCGTTGTCGAGATACGCGCCACGCACGGGGTCGGTGCCGGTCGCGGCGGCCGCGAGCTGCTCCGAGCCGGGGCCCTTGGCGTACACGGGCACGAGGTGGTTGGTGTGGCCGCCGCTGTTCCAGCTGACCTGCGGGGCCTCGCCCTGCGCGCCCTGGATCGGGGTCCAGGCCGGGTTGGCCGCGGGTCCCGAGAGGTAGCCGCACTCGTGGTCGGCCGTGATGACCACGAGGGTCTCGTCCCAGCTCGAGTTCTCCTCGACCCAGTCCACGACCGTCTCGATGGTCCGGTTGAAGTCGACCTGCTCCTCGACCGCTCCGGCCGTGTTGTTGTCGTGCGAGGCCCAGTCGATCGCGCCGCCCTCGATCATCACGAAGAAGCCCTCGTCCGAGGCGTTGGACAGCACGTTGAGCGCGGCGTCCGTCATCTGCGGGAGCGAGGGGACGTTGTCGTTCTGAGGAGCCGTGAACGGCACGTCGCCCGACTTGAGCGCCGAGCGGTCGGCCTGCAGCGTGCCGGCGACCTGCGCGGTGCCCAGCACGTGCGTGGGCGTGTCGCCCTCGGCGAGCGCGAGGAAGTCGTCCTTGGACTCGACCAGGTCGAACGCGGTCTGGCCGTCGACCAGCTTGTTCCACTCGGTCTCGCCGATGTAGCCATAGTTCGGCGTGGTGACCTTGTCGCCGTTGTCGTCGTACCAGGGTTGCCCCGCCGAAGATCACGTTCGCGCCCGAGTCCATCATGTCGGCGGCGATGTCGTGGTAGTTGTTGCGGTGCTCGTTGTGCGCCAGGTAGGACGCAGGCGTCGCGTGGGTCCACGGCACAGAGGTGACGACGCCGGTGGCCTTGCCCAGCTCGAGCGCGCGCTCGGCGACCGTCTTGAGGTCCACGTGGTTCTCGTCCTGACCGATCACGTTGTTGAGCGTCTTGACGCCCGTCGCGAGGTCGTGGCGGCGGCCGCGGAGTCCGTCGAGTTCTTGAGCGGCGCGGAGAAGCTGCTCCAGTTCTGGACGGGGTCGTAGGTGTTGCCGAACTGGTACGTGGACATCGCGAGGGCGACCGGGAACTCCTGGTAGACCTGCGTGCCGTTCTGGCCGGGGACAGGGCTGGAGACACCGCCGGGCTTCACGGTGGTCTGGTAGGCCGTGTGGCCGTGCTCGAACTGGCTGCCGAGGTCGACCTGGTTGAACCCCATCCCGTCTCCGATGAGGTGGATGATGTTCTTCGGTCCGGGCGCGCCGGGGTCGGCGGAGGGCGCGGCGAGCGCCGGCATGGTCGAGGAGATCGCGATACCGGCAGCGAGGGCGCCGGTCCCGGCGATCCGCAGCCACTTCATCGGTACACGTGAAGTCATGGTCTCTTCCCTGTCGAGGTCTGGTCCGGTCCGGAGTGGAGTTCCGGCCGGCACCTGAGAGCCAAGCGGGTCGAGGTGGCTCGAGAGTGAACAGGGGAGATGCGCGGGGACGGATGGGGTAATCTCCGGCCCCGCCGGCGCCGGGCGGGGCCAACCGGGCGCGCCGGGCGGGGTCGACCGGGCACGCCGTCAGGTCGGGGAGACCCGGCGCGCCGTCAGGTCCAGGAGGTGAGGTCCGCGAGGCGCACGAGCTGCCCGACGGCCCGCTCGGCGCGCTCGTCGAGCCACGGCATGGGAAACAGCTCGATGGTCCAGTCCTCCGTGGACGCGAAGACTCCTGTCGGCACGATCAGGTCGCCCAGGAACGAGAACAGCGGCCGCAGCGCCTGGTCGATCACCAGCGTGTGCCGGGCCGTGCCGCCCGTGGCCGCGAGCAGCACGGGCTTGTCGACCATCGCGAGCGAGTCCACGAGGTCGAAGAACGACTTGAAGATCCCGGAGTAGGAGCCGCGGAACACCGGGGACGCGACGATCAGCAGGTCCGCCTGCTCGACCGTCTTGAGCGCGAGCTCGAGCTCCTCGCTCCGCATCCCGACGACTGTCGCGGTAGCGACGTCCTGCGCGTGCTCGCGGACCTCCACCGTGCGGGCGTCGACCTGGGTCCCGGCGTCCGTCAGGCGTGCGACGGTCTTGTCGAGCAGCAGGTCTGTCAGCGCACGCGTGGTGGAGGAAAGCTCACCCGCCGGCGACGGCGACGACGCTCAGTGTCCGGGGCTCGGCCTCCGTGCGCTCGGTCACGCCGCGTTCCCGTCGCGCGCCGGGATGTCCGCCTGCGCGCCACGGAGCTTGTCGAGCAGACCCTGAGGGTTGCGAGCTCGTCGGCGTCGAGCGCTCCGCCCACGTAGTCGCTGATGGTCCGGACGTGCTTGCGCCCGATCTCCTTCTGGAGGCGAGCCTCCGGGGTGAGCTGGACGATCGTGCCGCGTGCGTCGTCGGGCGCCGGGACGCGTTCCACGAGGCCGCGCTGCTCCAGGCGTTCGGCCATGCGGCTGAGCGAGGGCTGGCTGATGAGCACGTACTCGTTGAGGTCGCGCAGGCGTGTCCCGCCGTGGGGCACGTGGAGAGCGTGAAGAGCACGTCGTACTCGCGCATCGTCAGCTCCTCCCAGATGTCGTCGGCCTGGAACCGGCGCATGAGCGCGACCTGGGTGCGGAACAGCGACTCCCAGGCCTCGGCGGCCTCGCGCGCTGACGCCGGGACGGGGAGGGTGGTGGTGGGTGGGGCATGTGTCTCTCGATCCTGCGGGTGCACCGGCCCGACGGCGTCACGCGCCTCTGGTCGCGCGGGTCGCCCGGGTAGATGCGTTCGTATGAACTCGAGCGGTACAACCGACGGGACGGGAGAGGTATTCCGGAACCGCGCTCCCGGTGACTACTTGCCCAGCCGGCGCTCGCGCTGTGAGTACGAGCGCAGGGCACGCAGGTAGTCGACCCGGCGGAAGCTGGGCCAGTACGCCTCGCAGAAGTAGAACTCGGCGTGTGCGCTCTGCCACAGGAGGAACCCGCCGAGACGCTGCTCGCCCGACGTGCGGATCACCAGCTCGGGGTCCGGCTGCCCTTGGTGTAGAGGTGCTCCTCGATGTGCTCGACGTCCAGGTTCTCGGCCAGCTCCCGGAGCGAGGCGCCGTCGTCGGCCTGCTCGCGCAGGTACGCGCGGACCGCGTCCGCGATCTCGTGCCGCCGCCGTAGCCGATCGCGACGTTGACCTGGAGCCCGTCGACACCCGCGGTGCGCTCTTCGGCGTCGCGCAGCGCCGAGGCGAGGCGCTCGGGGAGCAGGTCCAGGCGGCCCATGACGCGCAGGCGCCACCGGCCGGTCTCCGCGAGGTCGCACACGGCGTCCTCGATGATGTCGAGCAGCGCGCTGAGCTCCTCGCGCGAGCGCGAGAGGTTGTCCGTGGACAGCATCCAGAGCGTGACGACCTCGATGCCGAGATCCTCGCTCCAGGTGAGGAACTCGGCGATCTTGTCGGCGCCACGCCGGTGACCTGTCGCGGCCGTCTCACCGAAGGACTTGGCCCAGCGGCGGTTCCCGTCGAGGATGACGCCGACGTGCCGGGGCATGGCCTCGCGCGGCAGGGAGGCCGCCAGTCGTCGCTCGTACAGCCCGTAGAGCAGGTGGGGCATGCGCACGTGGGGTCCTTCGCGGTATGAAGTGGGGTGAGCTGCGACCTGGACCGGGTCCACGGGAGGCGCAGGGACGGGCCGGGCCTCTGGGAGCACGTCGACGGCGTCGTGCGCCAAACGCTACCCGAGCCGTCGGTCGATTTGTCCTGATGTCCGGCTCGGCGCGTGGCTTTGCGCAGGATCTTCACAGTCCGGGGCAGCAACCTACGGTGACGTAACTTACGATGGCGTAGGTTGTTCCTGAGCCGTCCCGACGACCCGCCATGCACCGGGTCGTGGACGCCTCGCCCCGTTACCTGACCCTCCCGAACGAGTAGGAGCCCCCGTGGCACGACCCTCCGACCGCCCGTCCGCGGGTGACGCCGCAGAGAACGCAGTGGATTCCGCCGTCGAGACCGTGTCGAGCATGACCAGCAAGGTCGCCGACACCCTGAACACGGTCAAGCCCCGGCTGCGCGGCTGGATCCACGCCGGCACGTTCCCGGTCGCGCTGGTCGCGAGCATCGTCCTGGTGGTCCTCGCTCCCCGGTCGCGGGCAAGGTCGCGTGCGCGATCTTCGGCCTGAGCGCCTGCCTGCTGTTCGGCACGAGCGCCGTCTACCACCGCGGGACCTGGTCGCCCCGGGTCGCGGGATCCTGCGCCGGGCCGACCACTCGAACATCTTCCTCATCATCGCGGGCACCTACACGCCGCTGGCAGTGCTGCTCCTGCCGAAGCAGACCGCGACGATCCTCCTGATCATCGTGTGGTCCGGAGCGCTGCTCGGGCTCGCCGCGCGCATCATCTGGCTGGGCGCCCCACGCTGGGTCTACGTCCCGATCTACGTCGCGCTCGGCTGGGTCGCAGTCGGCTACATGCCACAGTTCTGGACCACCCGGGCGGTCCTGCGATCGTGTGGCTGGTCGCGATCGGCGGCCTCGCGTACACGCTCGGTGCGGTCGTCTACGGGCTCAAGCGCCCCAACCCGAGCCCGCAGTGGTTCGGGTTCCACGAGATCTTCCACGTGCTCACCGTCGTGGGCTTCGGCTGCCACTACGCGGCGATCGTCATCGCGGCCCTGAACTGATCGTCGGGCGGCACCGCGCTCACCCGGCGAGGAGCCGCGCGGCCTACGGCTGGGCGTCGGGCGACGGCAGAGGCACGACGGCGTAGCGCCGGTTCGCCAGGGAAGGGTTCGTCCGGCGCACCGCGTCCAGGGCCTCAGGGTCGATGTCGGCGGTCCGCAGGTCCGCGCGCTCGTCGAGCTCGAGCCCGACCTGCCCGTCCGGCCCCACGAGCAGCGACCGTCCGGTCACCCCTTCCCGGCCTGCCCGACGGCGAGCACCACCGAGGTGTTCTCGATCGCCCGGGCGCGGGCGAGGTGCGCCAGTGGTCGGCCTTGAGGTCGCCCGCCGCCCACGCGGCCGGGACGACGAGAACCTGTGCGCCGGCGTCGACGAGTCGACGCGCTGCCTCGGGAAGCGCAGGTCGTAGCAGGTCATGACCCCGAAAGTCAGGTCCCCACGGCCAGGACCGTCGGGGGCGCGTCGGCGGCCCTGCTCGAGGCGGTCGGACTCCCGGTGCCCGAAGGCGTCGTAGAGGTGCACCTTGCGGTACACCCCGGCGAGCCTGCCGTCCTTGTCGATCGCGACGACGGCGTTGACGGCGCGGAACGCACCCCGTCGACGCTCCCAGCCGTGCCCGGAAGCGTCGTGCGGCGATGACCGCGACCCCGTCTCCGCCGCCCACCGCTGGAGCGTCGTGACGAACGGGCCGTCGAGCGGCTCGGCATGCTCGACGCCCACGCCCTGCGGTCGAAGCCCGAGGCGTACTCGGGCAGCACCAGGAGGTCGGCGCGCAGGCGCCGGCCTCGGCGAACGCCGAGCGCACGACGAGCAGGTTCGCCGCATGGTCGTTCGAGACCTCGATCTGGCCGATCGTCACCCGCACCGGTCCACGCGTCGCCTGCGTCATCTCAGTCGCCGCCACCGCCGGAGTCGCCCCCGCCGGAGTCACCCGAACCGGAGTCACCCGAACCGCTGTCCCCGAGCCCCGTCCGACGGGTCGTCCCGACGTCCTGGGCCGCTGCCCCGTCTCCGCTGCCCGGCGCACCGGGGCGGTCCGACCGGTTGACCTTGCGCAGCTGCTTGGTCAGCGACAGGAACAGGACCACGCACGCGAGCGCCACCGCGAACATCGTCAGGAAGCCCGGGAGACCCGGCGAGACGTCGGTCGGCTCGAGCCCCGG
The DNA here is from genome assembly GCA_038070415.1 of Oerskovia sp. M15. Lineage (GTDB taxonomy): Bacteria > Actinomycetota > Actinomycetes > Actinomycetales > Cellulomonadaceae > Oerskovia. The sequence goes on along the minus strand of JAMYWF010000001.1, from coordinate 2,720,559 downwards.
TCGCAGCTCGTCGGTGGTCGGTGCGGGGACGGCGTCGTCTCGGCGGTCACGCCGACCGCCCAGCCGGGGCCCCCGACGAGGTGGGACGACAGGTCGACCGCGAGCTGCGGCGTCGGGCTCATACGAGACCTTCCTCGGTGCGGATACCGGCAAACAGGTCGTCCTCCGGGAGCGTGGTGGGAACACGCGACTCCGCGAGCTCGAACTCCTCGAAGGGCCACACGTCGACCTCGAGGTCGCGCGGGATCGCGAAGAAGAATCCCTCGGGTCGATCTGCGTGGCGTGCGCGATGAGCGCCGCGTCGCGCTGCGGGAAGTACGGGCGACCTCGACGCGCGTCGTGACCTCGCGCTCGGGGATCTCCCGGGCGGCCCGCGACTCGACCCAGTCGCTGAACGGCGACTCGAGCCCGGCGTCCACCACAGCCTCGTGGATCGTCCGGATACGGTTCATCGAGAAGTCATGGTTGTAGTACAGCTTGGCGGGCTCCCATGCTGGCGCCCCGCCCTCCACCTGATAGCGCTCCGGGTCGCCCGCAGCGTGGAACGCCTCGAACGCGACCTTGTGGCACATGATGTGGTCGGGGTGGGGTAGCCGCCGCTCGGGTCGTACGTCGTGATGACGTGCGGGCGGAACTCGCGGACCAGCTCGACGAGAGGCGCCGCAGCCTCTTCGAGCGGGACGAGCGCGAAGCAACCCTCGGGGAGCGGGGCAGCGGGTCTCCCTCGGGCAGCCCGGAGTCCACGAAACCCAGCCAGCGGTGGCTCACCCCGAGCGCGCGCGGCCGCGGCCATCTCCTCGCGGCGCAGCTCGGCCATCCCTCCACGGTTGCGGGGAGCTCGCCGAAGCTCGGGTTGAGCACGTCGCCCCGCTCTCCCCGGTGCAGCTGACGACGAGCACCTCGACGCCCTCGGCGGCATAGCGGGCAGAGGTCGCCGCACCCTTGCTCGACTCGTCGTCGGGGTGGGCATGGACGGCCATGAGGCGCAGCGGTGCGCCCTCGACCGTCCCGGGCGCCGATCCTGCGGTCGGTCGCGCCGTCGATTCGGTCACAGGTCCTCCTGAGGTACTTCGGGGTGATGAAGTTCAGAGACAATGATGACGCACGAGCAGGTAGTCCGCCGAACCCTTGGACGTCGATCCACCATGACGAACAGCACGCCCCGCTGGAACCTCCCCGAACTCCGGGCCGGACGGCCTCGACGCGGACGAGAACCCGATCGGCGTCGCGCCGCACGACGCCGGGCTGCGGCCACCCGCGGGCCGCTACGGCCCCGAGCCCACCGTCAGGCGCCGCCGTCTCGCGGTCGCCGGCATCGTCGCCACCGCGCTCGTCGGGATCGGGATCACGGTCTGGATCGGCCTGGGACAGGCGTCCACGCCGGTGCGCTATGACGACTTCGGCTTCAAGGTCGTCAGCTCCGAGCAGATCGACGTCACGTTCCAGGTCTCGATGAAGCCCGGCACGCAGGCCGAGTGCACCATCGACGCGCTCGCATCGAGCTACGCGCAGGTCGGGACGGTCGACGTGGTCGTCGGGCCGAGCGACCAGCTCGAGGGCGCTACACGGTGAGCGTCGCGACCTCCGAGCTCGCGACCACCGGGATCGTGGAGAGCTGCCGCCCGCTGCCGTGACCGGAACGCGCGGACTCTCGTGCACGCGACGGCGCCCTGTCCGCGCCGCCCTGCGGACGCGACCCGCGCGCGCGAACGGCCCGACGAGTGACGAGGCGGTGGCGCATAGCGGTGTGATGCAGCGGACATTTGGTATCCTGAGGATTCACGCTGCCCAGAAGCATCAGGACCAGCGAAACCCGCCACGCGACGTCGACCACCGGTAGACGTCACCACCTCGGGCAGGCAGCGGAGTCGACCTCACCCCGCACCCGCTGCCCCACCCTGTGCGGCCACGTCCACCGACGTGGACCGCCGGAACGCAAGGAAAGGAAGGAGCGAACCGTGACCGAGACCAGCGTCACCTGGTTGACCCAGGAGGCACACGACAGGCTTCAGGCCGAGTTGGCTCACCTGTCCGGTGCTGGCCGCACCGACATCGCCGAGCGCATCGCTGCCGCCCGCGACGAGGGTGACCTCAAGGAGAACGGCGGATACCACGCCGCGCGCGAGGAGCAGGCCAAGAACGAGGCGCGCATCCGCGAGCTGACCGCGAAGCTGCGCGACGTGCAGATCGGCACACCGCCCGACGACGGCAGGGTCGAGCCTGGCATGGTCGTCACGGCCCTCGTGGCGGCGAGGAGATGTCGTTCCTGCTCGGCTCGCGCGAGATCGCCGGCGGCACCGACATCCGCGTCTACTCCCCGACGTCCCCGTTGGGCGCCGCGATCAACGGCAAGTCGATCGGTGACAAGGTTGCCTACGAGGCCCCAACGGCAGCAAGATCGCCGTGGAGATCATCGCGGCCAAGCCCTTCGAGGCGTGATCGTCGGCTGAAGCGCCGCTACCGCGTCACTCCGGACGGAGCGGCCGCCGCATGCCCCGCAGGCCCGTGCACCGAGAGGTGTGCGGGCCTGCGTGCGTCGGGCCGACGAACCGCACCGGACGCCCTCGTCGCCGGTCATCCACAGATCGGGTGGAACGCAACCACGAGTCCTCTCGCTCCGGCACGATCACTCCATGACGGACGCGATGCCTACCCGGCCCGGCCCGGCCCGGTCCGGCCGCGAGATGCTGCTTGTTGTCGCACTACAACCGCTCGGGGCGACAACAAGCAGCATCTCGTGATCCCTCCCTCGACTCCTTCCTCGTCGCGGACGCGTTGGCGGCCGGCTGCACCCGACGTCAGGTCCGGACCACACAGCTGCACACCCCGATACGAGGCGTCCGGATGGACAAGACCCTCGCGGAGGACCTCGACGCAGTGTGTGCGGCGGTCGAGCTCACGTTCTCCCCGGTGATGCCTTCTCCCACACGACGGCGGCCGCCCTGTGGCGCCTTCCGCTACCCGCCACGATCGACCTGACGACAGCACTTCACGCTCTCGAGGGCCGGGAAGGTTCCCCAGCGAGGCGGCAAGGATCACGGGGCACGTCCGTCCGCGCACCAACCACCTCACGCGTCATCGTGATCGTTCGGTCACGACGCTCGCCCGGACGTGGCTCGACCTGGCGACCTTGACCGCGGCCGCCTGCCCGACGTGCAGGACGCTCGGGAAGGCCCGCCGCAGCGAAAGCCCTCGCGCGAGCTGTCCTTCGTGGACCTCGTCGCCGTCACCGACGCGATCCTCGGCCGTCGATGGCCGTCGACCTCTCGCGACGAGCTCGTCCGCGCCCTGGCCTGGCACGAGTCCCGACGCGGGTCGCGAGCGCTCCGGCACGCGCTCCGCACGGCTCGCCGCTTCGTCGACTCGCCCATGGAGACGCTGGTGCGCCTCCAGCTGGTGGCGTCGGGCTTCCCGTGCCCGGTCGTGGGCGCCGATCTCTTCGCGGAGGACCAGTGGGTGGCGCGTCCGGACCTGTGCTGGCCCGCCGCGCGGATCGCGATCGAGTACGACGGGGCCCACCACCTCACGTCGCAGCACCAGATGCGCAGCGACGCGGCCCGACGGGAGAACGTGGAGCGGCTCGGCTGGCGGGTGATCGTGCTCTACTCCCACGACGTGCTCACGGCCTGGAACGCGACCTGCGGGCGGCTGGACACCACGTTCCGCGACCAGGGAGCGGACCCACGGTCGATCGCCGACGCGATCGACCCGCTGGTGCGCCCGCGCATCGTGGTCGCCCGCCGCTGACACGGGAGCGAGGCCCGACGACGAGGTGCGGCGAACGGCGGTCCATCGGCCACGCGGGCAGTCCAGCGGTCCGCCGGGCGCCGGCGGGCCTCAGCCCGCCAGGACCCGGTACCCGCGCCCGCAGCTGCGCGACGAGCGCCTCGCAGTGCTCCTGGCCCTTGGTCTCGACCTGCATCCGTACCCATGCTTCGCCGATCGCGAGGTGCACGTCGGTGCGGTCGTGGTCGATGTGCATGATGCTGCCCCGACGCCCGCGACGACGTCGAGCATCTGCGCGAGCGCACCCGGCGGTCGTCGAGGAGGACCTGCATCTGCATGTACCGTCCGGCCGCCGCGAGCCCGTGCCGCAGCACGCGCAGCAGCACGAGGGGTCGATGTTCCCGCCCGACAGGATGGCCACGACCGGCCCCTCCAGCCCGCTCGGGTCGGCGAGCAGCGCCGCGACGCCGGCAGCCCTGCGGGTTCGACGACGAGCTTCGCGCGCTCGGTGATCATGAGCAGCGCCCGGGAGAGCTCGTCCTCGGTCACGGTCCGCACCTCGGAGCCGAGCTCGGACACGATCGAGAAGGGCACGGGCCCCGGGTGCCCACCGCGATGCCGTCGGCCATGGTCGAGCGGGCGCGCGACGTCGTCGGGACACCTGCGGCGAGCGAGCCGGGTACGCCGCCGCGCGCGCGGCCTGCACCCCACCACCTTGACGTGCGGCGCGGCCTCGGCCATCGCGGCGGCGACCCCGCGACCAGACCGCCGCCGCCGAGCGGCATGATGACCGTGCGGACGTCGGGCACCTGCTCGAGGATCTCGAGCGCGATGGTCCCCTGTCCTGAGACCACGTCCGGGTGGTCGAACGGGTGGATGAAGACCGCACCCGTGCGCTCGGCCTCGGCCTTGGCGGCCGCGAGCGTCTCGTCGACGTCGATCCCGACCAGTCGCACCTCGGCCCCGTACTCCCGCGTCGCGGCGACCTTGGGCAGCGCGGCGTCGACCGGCATGTAGACGATCGCCTGGATGCCGAGCAGTCCCGCCGCGAACGCGACGCCCTGAGCGTGGTTGCCGGCGCTCGCCGCGACCACCCCGCGCTTCTCCTCGGCGGAGAGCCGCGCCATGCGGATGTACGCGCCACGGATCTTGAAGGACCCGGCCCGCTGGAGGTTCTCGCACTTGAGGAGCACGGGCACGCCCGCGACCTGGCTGATCGCGCGGCTCGTCTGGACGGGGTCCGGTAGGCGACGCCCTCGAGCATGCGGGCGGCGTCGCGGATGCTGTCGAGCGTCACGGCGGGTTGGGCGAGGGTCACGCGGTCCCGCCGGTCGTCGTGTCCGTGCCCGACGGCGTCGCGCGCCCGGGCGTGCGCGGCGGCGACCGGAGGTGGTCGGGGAAGCCGGAACGGGCTCGGCGTCGAGCAGGTCCGACCCGGCCCGCCCGGTCGTGACCGGGAGCGCGGGCCTGCCGCGGATGATCAGTCGGTCGTCGGTGCCGAGGCCGGGGAACTTGTCGTGCCCGTTGAAGTAGAGGATCACGGTGTTGATCGTCGCAGCGAGGGCACCGCGAACAGGGCGCCGACGATGCCGGCGGCGAACGCACCCGCCGCGACCACGAGCAGCACCGCGACCGGGTGGAGCGAGACCGCGTGCCCCATGAGGAACGGCTGGAGCACGTGTCCCTCGATCTGCTGCACCACGAGGACGATGCCCAGCATGACGAGCGCGGCCACCCAACCGTTCGCGACGAGGACGACCAGGACGGCGACCACCCCGGTCACGACCGCACCGACGATCGGGATGAACGAGCCGACGAACACGAGGATGCCCAGGGGCAGCGCGAGGGACGGCACGAAGAACGCGGCGCCCACCCCGATGCCGACGGCGTCGACGAACGCCACCAGGATCTGGGTCCGCGCGTACGCGGAGATGGTGACGATCCCGCGCCGACCGGCCTGGTGGATCGTGTCCCTGGAGCGGAGCGGCATCAGGCCGACGACCCACGACCAGATGGTCCGGCCGTCCAGCAGGAAGAAGAAGGTGCAGAACAGGGCGATGAGCGCCCGGCCCCACGTGCCCGACCGTCGTCGCGGCACCGAGCGCGCCCGAGACGATCGTGCTCTCGCTGCCGCTCGCCGAGCCGAGGGCGCCGTCGATGTAGCTGTCGATCTGCTTGCCGTCGAGCTGGAGCGGGCCCGACGCCAACCAGTCCATGAACTCGTTGAAGCCCGCGACGGCCTTGTCCTGGAGCTCTGCGATCCCGCTGACGATCGTGCTGCCCGCCACGGTGATCAGCCCGGCGACGACGACGAGCATCCCCAGCAGCGCGGAGATCGACGCGAGCCCGCGCGAGAACCGGAGCCGCTTCTGGAGGAAGCGCCGGACCGGGGTGAGCAGGACCGTGAGCAGGAGGGCGATCGCGATGGGGACGACGATCACCTTGAAGAGGGCCGTCAGGTAGAGGCTCGCCGCGATGAGGCCGCCGATGAGGAGCAGGCGCCACGACCAGGCGGCGGCCGTCTGGATCGACGGCGGGACCGCGTCGGCGCCGTGGGGCTTCCGCACCACCGCGGGCGCGCCGCTCCCGCGGGGGCGGGGACGCCGTCGGGCGCGGGTCCTGGGGCTCGCCCTTGCCGAGGGCCGCGCTCACGCGAGAGCCCGCGTCAGGTCGGCGATCAGGTCCGCCGCGTCCTCGATGCCGACCGACAGCCGCACCAGGTCGTCCGGGACCTCGAGCGCCGAGCCAGCGACCGACGCGTGGGTCATGCGCCCGGGGTGCTCGATGAGCGACTCGACACCGCCGAGGGACTCCGCGAGCGTGAACACCTGCGTGCCGGCACAGACCGCGAGCGCCTTCTCCTCGCTCCCGGCACGGAAGGACACCATGCCGCCGAAGCCGCGCATCTGGCGCTTCGCGAGCTCGTGGCCGGGGTGCGAGGCGAGGCCCGGTAGATCACCTGGGTGACTGCGGGTGCTTCTCGAGGAACTCCGCGACCGCGGCGGCGTTGGCCGAGTGGCGGTCCATGCGCACCGCGAGGGTCTTGAGCCCGCGCAGCGTGAGCCACGCGTCGAAGGGCCCCGCGATCGCCCCGAGGAGTTCTGGTGGAACCCGACCGCGTCGGCCAGCCCGCGCGTGCCCGCGGGCGAGACGAGGTCGCCCGGGAGCTGGGCGCCGTCGGCCACGACGAGCGCTCCCCGACGACGTCGCTGTGCCCGCCGATGTACTTGGTCGTCGAGTGCACGACGACGTCGGCCCCAGGCCGATCGGCTGCTGCAGGTAGGGCGTCGCGAACGTGTTGTCGACCACGAGGGTCGCGCCGTGCTCGTGCGCGATCTCCGCGAGGGCGGCGATGTCGCTGATCCCGAGCAGCGGGTTGGTGGGCGTCTCGACCCACAGGACCCTGGTGCGGCCCGGCTGGACCGCGGCCCGCACGGCGTCGAGGTCGGTGAGGTCCACGGCCGTGTGCTCGATCCCCACGGACCGAAGACCCGGGCGACGAGCCGGTACGTGCCGCCGTACGCGTCGTCGGGCACCAGGACGTGGTCCCCGGGCGCAGCGTCGCGCGCAGGAGCGTGTCCTCGGCCGCGAGGCCCGACGCGAACGCGAAACCGAGCGCCTGCGCGGCGCCAGCAGGTGTCTCCACGGCGCCGAGCGCCTCCTCGAGCGCGGTGCGGGTCGGGTTCGCGGACCGGGAGTACTCGTACCCCCGCGCAGACCGCCGACGCCGTCCTGCTTGTAGGTGGAGACCTGGTAGATCGGGGCACCACGGCCCCGTCGTCGCGTCCGGGTCCTGGCCCGCATGGATGGCGCGGGTCGCGAAGCCGGTGCTCGACCAGTCGGGGTGGGAGGGTGTGCTCGCGCTGCTCATCCTGTGAGCCTACGTGCCCTGGGCCCGCACGTTCCTGCGGAACACGACGGTTCTCGGAGAGCGGACGCGGGCATCCACCCGGCGCACGGGCCGTGGGCGTGCGCCGGGGAACACGTGGCCGCGGCCCGGTGTTCACCAGGTGTTGGCTACAGGCGGAGGTAAGGATGTTCGAGTCGTTGTTCGGGTCCTCGATGAAGACCCAGATGGTTTCACCCGAGAAGGCCCTCGCAGGACGGGACCAGCCGGTGCTCCCGGTCGCCCGCCCGCACACGGTGCTCGGGACGTCGATCACCGGCCCCTGGCCCGAGGGAACCCGCGTGCTGTACCTCGCGATGGGCTGTTTCTGGGGCGCTGAGGAGATCTTCTGGCAGGTGCCCGGTGTGATCTCGACGGCCGTCGGCTACATGGGCGGCACCACGCCCAACCCCACGTACGAGGAGGTCTGCACCGCGCGCACCGGGCACACCGAGGCCGCACTCGTCGCGTACGACCCGGCCGTGGTGAGCGAGGAGGAGCTCCTCAAGATCTTCTGGGAGCGCCACGACCCCACCCAGGGCTACCGGCAGGGCAACGACGTCGGCACCCAGTACCGCTCGGCGGTCTACTGGACGACGCCCGAGCAAGAGGCCGCGGTCCGCGAGACCGAGGAGCGGTACCAGAAGGTGCTGACCGCGCGAGGGCTCGACCCGATCACGACGGAGGTGGCCCCGGCCGAGGACCGCGCGTTCTACTACGCCGAGGACTACCACCAGCAGTACCTCGACAAGAACCCGAACGGTTACCGCTGCCACGCGACGACCGGGATCCCGTTCCCCGACGCGGCGTGATGCTGCGGACGGTGCCGAACCGAGGTTGGTCAGGCAACTCACCCCAGTTGCCTGACCAACCTCGGGTTCGGCACCGCGCGGCGTCACCCTCGGCGGTCGGGTGCGTCACCCTCGGCGCCAGCACCAGCCGGCGCACCACCTCGTTGCGGCACAGCACGCCGAGCCCAGCAGCCCCGGCCCCGCAGCGCCAGGACGACCGCCACGACGACGCACACACCCACCGTCGCGCCGGCCACAACGTCGTGCGGGAAGTGGACCCCTGCACCACGCGCGCCGCGCCTGTGACGACCGCGAGGACCACAGGCGCGACGATCATCCCTCGGTGCGGCGGAAGGCGACGGGCACGCCGGAACCGGAGCGCCGTCGTCGTGCCGAAGAGCGAGTCCACGATGCCCCGTGCGGACGTCCCGTCGCCAACGCCGTGAGGACCACCGCGGCCGCGAGCGCGAACGCGATCGTCGTGTGGTTGCTCGGGAACGACCAGTCCCCGCTTCCGGGCAGTGCGCGACCTCGATCAGCTCCCAGCAGCCCCGCGGCTGCTGGACGATCGTCTTGGCGACCTCCGAGGTCCCGTACGCGACCACGGCGCCGCTCCCCGAGGATCGCGGTCGCGACCGCGGTGAGCCCGGCCCGCGCGCCTGCCAGGCCGCGAGCAGCCACAGCAGGGCGAGCGCGACCACGCCGACCTCGGCGACCAGCTCGACCCCGGGAGGTTCGCGGTTCGCGCCGTGACGGCCAGGTAGAGGTTGGTGCTCGGCCCGCGCAGGAGCAGCAGCGACGGGACGAGGACCACGGCCGCGAGGAGCCAGAACAGGGCCAGGAGCAGGGGCGATCTCGGGGACTTCACCCCGGAATCGTACGGAGGTGAACGGCGGATGAACATCCGCCCACGGTCGGACCCGTCCCGGCGCGACATCCCGCGGGCCCACACCCGCCGTCGCGATCCCGCCCGTGGCATCGTGGGGCGCGTGACCGATGCCCGCACCGCCACCGCACCCGGCACCACCCGGGTATCGCCTGGCGACTTCGCCGCGGCGCTCGTGTGCGGGTCCGCCGTCCTGCTGTTCGCGGTCCACGTCCGGCCGCTGGGGTACGTCCCGCTCGTCGGGGCGTCCTGCTCGGTCTCCTGGTCGACCGGCGCCTCGGGCGGGACCTGCTGCTGATCGCGACGGGCATGGCGATCATCAGCAGCATCCCGCTCGCGGCGGACCTCAGCGACGTGGGCATGGTGCGCTTCGCCGTGGTGCTCTCGCTCGCCGTGCTGGTGCCGTGGGCCGTGTCGCGCTACGTCTACCGCGACGACGCGATCCGGTTCCCGGTGCGCACGGGCGGCGCTGGAACCGGACGCAGATCGTCTACCTGCTCGTCGTGGTGGTCGCGGGCTACCTGATCCTGCCCGCGTACTTCATCGGGTCGGGCTCGTACCAGAACTGGCCCGCGATCGAGACGCCGCAGGAGATCGCCCGGCTCTTCGTGGGCGTCAACGCCGTGGGGATCTGGGACGAGCTGTTCTTCGTGTGCGTGGTGTTCGCCCTGTTGCGCCGCCACTTCGCGCTGTGGCGGCGAACCTCCTGCAGGCGGCGGTGTTCGTGTCGTTCCTGTGGGAGCTGGGCTACCGCAGCTGGGGACCGCTCCTGACGATCCCTTTCGCGCTCGTCCAGGGTGGATCTTCGCGCGGACCAAGTCACTGACCTACGTGGTGTGCGTGCACCTGCTGTTCGACGCGATCGTGTTCGCGGTGCTCGTGCACGCCCACCACCCCGAGCTGTTCGACGTGTTCGTCACGGGCGGGCGCTGAGCGCCCGGCACGGGTCAGCGCCCTTCTTGCGCCCCTTCATCGACTGGGACTTCCCGAGCCGCTTGGCGACCGACTTGCCCGCCTTCTTGCCGCCGCGCGTCCTGCTTGGCACCGCTGCGCGCAGCGCTGGCCGTCCTGGCGCTCTTGGTCCCCTTGTTGCCCGACGACGAACGCGCGTCCGCCTTCTTGCTCACCTCGGGCGTGGGCGGGGTGGGGCGGCGACGCCCGCGAGCTGTTCGCGGTGCGCCCGCGGACGATCCCGATGAACTCCTCGACGAGGTCCGACTTCTCCTCGGTCACCCAGCCGAGAGCGACGGGAGCCTCCGGTCCGCCGTCCAGGACGCGGTAGGTCAAGTCCTTGCGGTGGTGGAGCCGCGCGAGGACTGCGGCACGACCAGCAGCCCGATCCCCGCGGCGACCAGCTCGATCGCGTCGGCCGTCGTCGCCGGACGCTCGCGCGCGGGCTTGCCGGGCAGCGCGGGCCGGTCGTCGTCCGCGGCAGCACCGTCGGTACCCTCGGCGCCCTCAGCCCAGCCCAGCACGTCGTCGAGCGGGTGCAGGAGCACCTCGTCGGCGAGGTCGGGCAGGGTGAGCGCTTCGTCACTCTCGAGCGCCGCGAAGACGTGCTCGCGCGGCACCACGACGACGGGCACCTCCGAGTACATCGCGATGTGGCTCAGGTCCTCGCTGCGCACGGGGCGACGCAGGATCGCGACGTCCGCTCCGCCGTCGAGCAGGAGGGCCTCCACCTGCGCAGACGGGACCGCGAGCGCCTCCAGGCGCACTCCGGGGACGCGGTCGATCCACGTCCGCACCCACTTCGAGGGGTGACTCCGGGGACGTAGGCGAGGCGGAACCCGGGGTCTGCGCGTCGGGAACGTCCTCGGCGGCTGGTCGGCCTCGTGCTCGGCGCTGTGCGCAGTCTCTTCCACCCCACAACCCTAGCCGCCCGGGACCAGGGTTCGGGGCGAGGACCGATACCCTGGGACCATGAGCACCGCGCACTCCTCCCAGACCATGAAGCCCGCCACGGCGGCGAAGAAGCTCGGGTGTACCTTCCCGCCACTCCTCAGGAGTTCCAGGAGGGCACCATCACGCGCGGCCAGCTCGAGGAGATGGAGACCAACCCGCCCGAGTGGCTGGTCGACCTCCGCCGCAACGGCCCCCACCCGCGACCCGTCGTCGCCGGTCGCCTGAACGTCTCGATCGCGGGCCTGGCTCGCGGCGGCGTCGAGGACGCCCTGACCACGGACGAGATCAACGACCTCCGCGACGACCCGCCGGCGTGGCTCGAGCGCGAGCGCACTGTCCAGGCAGAGGTCCGCCACGAGGAGGACCGCATCAAGGAGCGCGACCTCAAGAAGGCGAAGAAGGTCGCGCGCGCCAACCGCGAGGCAGAGCACAAGGCGGCCTCCGCGGGCTGACGCCGGCGCCCGGGACGGCTCACGCTGCCGGGCGGGGACGCTACGAGGCGCCACCGACCCGGTCGGTGTGCCCCAGCGAGAGGCCGGGGCCACGCGGTCGCGCACGATCCGCTTGAGGACGGGCATCTCCGGGAATCCCTTGTCGACCTTGCGGTCCCACACGAGCTCGTCGCCCACGCGGATCTGGAAGATCCCGCCCGTGCCCGGCACCAGCGCCACCTCGGTGAGCCTCGTCCCGAACGTCGTCAGCAGCTCCTGCGCGAGCCATGCCGCTCGGAGCATCCAGCTGCACTGGGTGCAGTAGGTGATCGCCACGCGGGCCGGGGTCACGTCGATCTGTTCGTCCACGGGTTCAGCGTGCCAGACGGCGGAGCTCGCCCGGGCGCGGCGACCACCCTTCGTCGGTGGTCGGCCCGGTGGTCGGCCCCGCGCCGCCCTGCCGTGACACGCTGCGCGTCAGGTGGTGACGAGCGTGACCGCGAGGACCGCCATGACGGCGGCGATGCCGCCGTCGAGCACGCGCCACGCGCCCGGTCGCGCGAAGATCGGGGCGAGCGCTCGCGCCCCGAAGCCGAGCGTCGTGAACCACACGATGCTCGCGATCCCTGCCCCGACGCCGAAGACCCAGCGTCCGTCGTGGCCGTAGCCCGCCGCGATGGAACCGAGCAGCAGGACCGTGTCGAGGTAGACGTGCGGGTTGAGCCAGGTCAGGGCGAGGGCCGTCCCGACGGCGGCGCCCACCGACATCCGCAGTCCCCTTCTGACGCCTCGAGAGCCGCCGCGGGACGCAGGGCACGACGGGCCGCCTGGACCGCCAGGACCAGCAGGAACGCGGCTCCACCCCACCGGACGACGGCGAGGAGAACGGGCGCGCGCGAGACCAGGACCCCAGGCCCGCGACGCCGACCGCGATGAGGATCAGGTCCGACAGCGCGCAGACCAGGACCACCGGCAGGACGTGCTCGCGCCGCAGACCCTGGCGCAGCACGAACGCATTCTGCGAGCCGATCGCGACGATGAGGGACAGGCCGGTGCCGAGGCCGGCGAGGAGTGGCGCGAGGAGGTCACGCCCTCGACGGTAGGCGTGGGGCGCAGAACAGTACAGCGAATGATTCTCTAGGATCGTAAGATCTGCTCATGGTAGATCTGCAGCCGGACCAGCTCCGCGCCCTCGACGCGATCGCAAGCACAGGCACGTTCGAGGCCGCCGCGCAACGGCTCGGCGTCACGCCGTCGGCGGTCAGCCAGCGGATGCGCGCCCTGGAGTCGGCGGTCGGTCAGGTGCTCGTGCGCCGGGGCGCCCGCGACGCTCACCGCACCGGGCGAGGTCCTCGTGCGCCATGCCCGCCACCTCGCCCTCCAGCACGCCGAGGTCCTGGCCGAGCTGGACCTCGCCGAGGGCTCCACGCCAGAGCTCAGGCTCGTCATCACGGGGACGCCCTGACGACCTGGGCCCTGCCGGTGCTCGCCGAGGCCTCCGCATGGGCTCGCCTGGAGATCCTGCGCGAGGACCAGGACCACTCGATCGACCTGCTGCGCGACGGGACGGCCGTCGCCGCGATCACATCAGCCTCGGCCGCGGTGCCGGGCTGCCGGGTCACGCCGCTCGGCCGGATGCGCTACCGGCCCCAGGCGAGCCCGGAGTTCGTCGAGCGCTGGTTTCCCGACGGACCCACGCGGGCGGCGCTCGCCGCGGCCCCGGTCCTTGTCTTCGACCGCAAGGACGACCTCCAGGACCGGTACCTCCAGCGCCGCCTGGGCTCGGGTCCGGCTCCCCGGCGGTCCCCTCGGGGCCCCCGCCACCACGTCCCCGCCTCGCACGAGTTCCTGCGCGCGGTCGAGCTCGGCATGGGCTGGGGCATGCTGCCGGACCTCCAGAGCGAGGCCTCCGAGGCCGCGGGCCGCGTGACCGGCTTCGACGACGCCGCGAGCCTGAGCGTGCCGCAGTACTGGCAGCAGTGGCGGCTGCACTCGCCCACGCTCGACACGGTGGCGGCGGCAGTGCGCGCGGCAGCAGCCACCCACCTGCGCTGAGACAGCCGCCGGCAGGGCAGACTTGTCCCGTGCCCTCCCCACTCCCGACGACCTCACCGCCACGACCGGGGCAGCGGCCCTCGACCGCCTCCTCGCCGCCTGCAGCGCTTCCCGGCCGACGACCCGGACGGCCGCGACGGCCGCGACGATCCGACGCTCGTCGCGGTCGACGCGACCGACCGTCTGCTCCTCGACGAGGCCGCGAGCGCCCTGGCCGCCGCGGGACCGGGTGACGTGGTCGTGGTCGACGACCGCTTCGGGGCACTGACGCTGGGCGCGGCCGTGGCGCACGGTCTGACGGGGATCCGTGTGCACCAGGACGTTCTCACGGGCGAGACGGCGCTCGCCCGCAACGCCCGGGAGTCGGGGTCCCGGGCCTCGAGAACGCGTTCACGCACCTCTCGCTCGGCGAGGACCTGTTTCGCGGCGCGCGGGTCGTCCTGCTCCAGCTCCCCGCTCGCTGGCCGCGCTGCGCGACGTCGCGGAGCACATCGCGGCTCACGCAGACCCGGACGTGGTGGTCTACGCGGGCGGCCGCCTCAAGCACATGACGCCCACCATGAACGACGTCCTCGCGGAGTCCTTCTCGGAGGTCCGCGCGAGCCTGGCCCGGCAGAAGTCGCGCGTCCTGGTCGCCCGTGGACCCCGCCCCGACGCCGGCCTCACCTACCCCGTCACGGAGCATCTCGCCGAGATCGACCTCGACGTCGTCGCGTACGGCGCGGCGTTCGCGGGGCGAGCCTCGACCTCGGCACGCGCTACCTCCTGGGCTTCCTCGACCAGGTCTCGCCGTCCGCGCGCGACGCCGTGGACCTGGGCTGCGGCACGGGCATCCTCGCGGTGCAGCTCGCCCGGGCGCGGCCGAGCACGAGCGTCGCCGCGACCGACCAGTCCGAGGCGGCCGTTCGGTCCGCGCGAGACACTGCGGTCGCGAACGGGTGGGTGACCGGGTGCGCGTGGTGCGCGACGACGTCGGCTCCTCGCTCGCGGACCGCAGCGCCGACGTCGTGCTCTGCAACCCGCCCTTCCACCAGGGTGCGGCCCTCAGCACGGGTGCCGCGCACCGGATGTTCGCGGCCGCGGGCCGCCTGCTGCGGCCTGGCGGCGAGCTGTGGACGGTCTACAACTCGCACCTGCGCTACCGGCCCGCGCTCGAGCGTGCGGTCGGGCCCACGACGCAAGCGGGCCGGGACCCCGGTTCACCGTGACGAGAAGCCTCGCCCGCTGAGAACCTGAGGGTCCCGGCCCGCCTGGACGGGGACGTCGGGTCACTCGACCCCGACGACGTCCACCACGAAGACCAGCGTGTCCGTGCCGCCGATGCCGCCTGCGGGACGCCGCGCATGCCGTAGCCGTGCTCCGGGGATCGAGAGCAGGACGCGCGAGCCCACGTTCTGGCCCACGAGGCCCTTGTCCCAGCCGCCGATGACGGCGCCGGTCCCGATCGGGAAGGAGATGGTCTGACCGCGGTCGTACGACGTGTCGAAGATGCCGCCGTCCCAGATCTGCCCCAGGTAGTTCACGACGATGGTGCGACCGGCCGTGACGACCGGTCCGCTGCCCTCCTCGAGGACCTGGACCTGGAGGCCGGCGGGGCGCCGCCCTCGGGAACGTCAGGACCGGCTTGTCGCCGAACGAGCCGGACGCGGTGGGGAGCTGCGTGCTCATGGTGCTACCTCTCGGTGGGTGTGCAGGGTTTCGGGGACAAGCCTAAGCGTCGTGCGCGTCCCCGGCCCGGCCCTGCCCGACGGCGGAGCGCACCCGGGAGCGCGAGGCGCGCTCCGCCGTCGGGCACCTCCCACCTGACAACAGCGGCCCGGAGGCGCACGCTGGCCCCATGGACTCCTCCGGCGAGGCGGCCGACAGCGCGCGACCCGTGGACACGGGCGGGGACCTCGACTCCCCGTGACCCACGCGGGCGGAGCGCAGGTGCCCTCCGGGGGCGCTCGGCGTTCCCGGGGATCGCGGAGTACGCGTTCCTGTCCGACTGCGAGTGCAACGCACTCGTGGCACCAACGGTGCGATCGAGTGGATGTGCGTGCCACGACCCGACGCGCCCAGCATCTTCGCCGCGGTTCTCGACCGGGGCGCGGGCTCGTTCCGCGTCGGGCCGTACGGCGCCCGGGTCCCGGCTGCGCGACGGTACATCCGGGGACTCTCGTGCTCGAGACCACCTGGCAGACGCCGACGGGATGGCTCGTCGTGCGCGACGCGATGCTCATGGGGCCGTGGCACAACATCGACGAACGCTCCCAGACGCACCGCCGCACGCCCACCGACTTCGACGCCGAGCACATGCTGCTGCGCACGATCCTGTGCGTGAACGGCACCGTAGACGTCGAGGTCGTGTGCGAGCCGCTGCCCGACTACGGGCGCGAGGCCGCGCAGTGGGAGTACGAGGGGCCGACGTACCAGACCCTCGTGACCCGCGCCGCACACCCGACGACGCCCGACCTGCGCCTGAGCGGCAGCCTGCGGCTCGGTGTCGAGAATCGCCGCGCCCAGGGACGTACCCGCATGAGCGCGGGCGACAAGGCCTACGTCGCGCTGTCGTGGTCGGACCGTCCGGCGCCCTCCACGTGGCCGGACGCGGCCGACGCGATGGACCGCACCGAGCAGTACTGGCGCGACTGGATCACCCAGGGCGTCTTTCCCGACCACCCCTGGCGCTCGTACCTGCAGCGCAGCGCGCTCACGCTCAAGGGGCTCACCTACGCGCCGACCGGTGCGCTCCTCGCCGCGGCAACCACCTCGCTGCCCGAGGCGCCGCACGGCGAGCGGAACTGGGACTACCGGTACGCGTGGGTCCGGGACTCGACGTTCGCCCTGTGGGGCCTGTACACGCTGGGCCTCGACCGGGAGGCGGACGACTTCTTCGCGTTCGTCCACGACGTCTGCCGCGACGACCGCGCGCTGCAGATCATGTACGGCGTGGGCGGCGAGGACAGTCTCGAGGAGACCACCCTGGACCACCTCTCGGGCTACGAGGACGCCCGACCCGTGCGCGTCGGCAACGCCGCCTACGCGCAGCAGCAGCACGACATGTGGGTGCAGTCCTGGACTCGGCGTACCTGCACGCCAAGTCCCGCGAGCAGCTTCCCGAGTCGCTGTGGCCCGTGCTCAAGGAGCAGGCCGAGGCGGCCGCCCGGCACTGGCAGGAGCCCGACCGCGGGCTGTGGGAGGTGCGCGGGGAGCCGCAGCACTTCACGTCGTCAAGGTCATGTGCTGGGTCGCGCTCGACCGCGGCGCACGCCTGGCCCGGATGTACGACGAGCAGGGGTTTGCGGACCAGTGGCAGAAGGTCGCCGACGAGATCCGTGCCGACGTGCTGGCGCACGGCGTCGACTCCGCGGGTGCTCGTCCAGCGGTACGGCTTCGACGCGCTGGACGCCTCGCTCCTGCTCGTGCCGCTGCTGCGCTTCCTGCCCCCGACGACCCTCGCGTCGTGGCGACCGTCGAGGCGATCGCCGAGGAGCTCACGGTCAACGGCCTGGTGCTGCGGTACCGGACGTCCGAGACCGACGACGGGATGGGGGCGAGGAGGGACGTTCACGATCTGCTCGTTCTGGCTGGTCTCGGCGCTCGTCGAGGTCGGGAAGCTCGACCGGGCGCGGGCGCTGTGCGAGCGCCTGCTGTCGTTCGCGAGCGAGCTCGACCTCTACGCGGAGGAGATCGACCCGCACTCGGGGCGCCACCTGGGGAACTTCCGCAGGCGTTCACGCACCTTGCGCTCATCAACGCGGTGGTGCACGTCGTGCGGGCCGAGGAGCGCCGGGACGGGTCGGGCCACTTCGAGGCGGCGCACCGGGGTGACTGGCGCACTCGCCGAGGGTGACACCCGGGCCCGCCGAGGGTGACACCCGGCCCCGCCGAGGGTGACACCCGGCCCCGCCGAGGGTGACACCCGAGCCCGCCGAGGGTGACACCCGAGCCCGGAAAACTCCCTCTTGCAGGCGCTGGCTAATTGCATTAGCCTAGCCGCTATGCCCATTCACCAGAACGTGGAGTTCCTCCCCGCCCCGAGGGGCGCATCGCCTACACCGTGACCGGGACCGGCCCGCTCGTGGTCGTCGTGCCCGGCATGGGCGACCTGCGCTCGTCCTACCGTGACGTCGTCCCACCGCTCGTGGCGGCGGGCTACCGCGTCGCCGTCATGGACCTGCGGGGCCACGGCGACAGCGACGCGACGTTCCACACCCTTGGCGACGTGGCCACCGGACAGGACCTGCTGACGCTCGTCGAGCACCTGGGCGGCCAGGCCGTCCTCGTCGGGAACTCGATGGGAGCCGGTGCCGCCACGTGGGCCGCCGCCGAGCGGCCCGAGTCAGTCGCGGGACTCGTCCTCTTCGGCCCCTTCCTGCGGGACCAGGCGACGAGCTCGTTCCGCGCCTCCGCGATCCGGTTGCTCTACCGGGTTCTGCTCGCCCGCCCTGGGGCGCCGCCGCGTGGGCCACCTTCTACTCGTCGCTCACCAAGGGCCGCCGGGCGCCGTGGCACGCCGAGCACGTCGCCGCGATCCGTGCCTCGATGCGCGAGCCCGGACGCCTGCGGAGCTTCCGCGATCTCGCGCTCGTCCTCACGCACGCGCCCGTCGAGGCACGGCTGCCCGAGGTGCACGCCCGGCTCTCGCCTTCATGGGGTCGCTCGACCCCGACTTCCCGGACCAGGGCGCCGAGCTCGCCTGGATCCAGCAGTCGATCGGCGCGCAGGGCCACCTGGTCCCGGACGTCGGGCACTACCCGCAGCACCAGGCGCCCGAGGTCGTCGTGGCCGCGACCCTCGCGTTCCTCGAGGGCTTGCGCGCGGGCACCGGCCCGCAGGACTGGACCGCCCGTGGCTAGGGCCGGGCTGAGCCGCGACGTGGTCACGTCCTCGCGCTGCGCGTGGTGGACGACGGCGGCACGCAAGGATTCGCCGACCTCACCCTCGCGAAGGTCGCCTCCGTAGCGGGGTCGCGACCCCGAGCCTCTACAAGCACGTCGGGTCGCTCGCCGACCTGCGCCGGGCCGTGGCGCGGGTCGCCGTGGATGACCTGACGCGTGCCACCGCCACGGCGACGATCGGCCGCTCGGGCGCCGGCGCGCTGTCGGCGCTCGCGCACGCGGTCCGTGACTTCGCCAAGGAGCACCCGGGCCGGTATGCCGCCACTCAGGTGTCCCCGACCTCGGCGCGGCCGACGACGACCTGCTCTCGCTCGCGGGCCGCGAGTCGGTCGCGGTCATCGCGGCCGTCCTGCGCGGCTTCGACCTGCCCGATGCCGCGACGATCGACGCGATCCGCGCCGTGCGGTCCGCGATCCACGGGTTCGTCTCGCTCGAGCTGGGAGGAGGCTTCGGCATGCCCGACGACGTCGACGTCAGTTTCGGGGTGCTCGTCCGTCTGCTCGTGGCCGGGGTCGAGGACCTCGCTCACCCTGCTCGGTCCTGACGTGTCAGAACCAGCGTGACCTCGAACCCTCGCTCGTTCTGACACGAATACTGCACCTCCCACCGAAGGAGAATTGCCATGAACGCGCCGACCATCGACCAGATCCGCCCCGACCTGGGCATCGTCCGCCACCGCACCGGGGCTGTCCTGCTCACGGTCGCGGGCGCCCTCTTCCTCGCGTTCCCGCTCCTGCGCCCCTGGGTCCCGGAGACGACGGCGACCCCCGAGCTCGCGGCCGCCTTCGCCTCGGGGCAGTGGATCGCGGCCCACCTGGCGGGTGTCGCAGCGTTCCTGCTGCTCCCCGCCGCCTTCCTCGCGCTGCGCGGACGGCTCGCCTCCACGAGGGGCGGGCTCCGGCGTCGGGCGCGGTCGTGACGAGCTGGCTCGGCGCCGGGCTCGTCCTGCCCTACTTCGGTGCGGAGATCTTCGGGATCCACGCGATCGCTCGCGACGCCGTGGTCTCGGGCGCCCTCGACTTCCTCCCGACGATCGAGGCGATCCGGCTGCAGCCGGTCGCGATGACCATGTTCGGCGTGGGACTCGTGCTCGTCGGCGCGAGCGGCGTGCTCGTCGCCGTCGCGACGTGGCGCGGCGGACTCTCCGCGCTGGGCCGGGATCCCGCTCGCGCTGGGTCTCGCGCTGTACCTGCCGCAGTTCTTCACGCCCCGGCGGGCCGGATCGCGCACGGTGTGCTGCTAGCGGTCGGCTGCTGGCTCGCGGCCGGGGCGTTGCGCACGCGCTCTGAGGGCGACGCGACCGACCGCCGAGGGTGACCCGTGCCGATGCCGAGGGTGACATCGGATGTCACCCTCGGCATCGGTGGCCGTCACCCTCGGCAGGCAACCCCGTCACCCTCGGCGGTCGGTCGCGTCACCCTCGGCAGGCAACCCCGTCACCCTCGGCGAACCACCCCGTCACTCTCGGCAGGCAACCCCGTCACCCCCGGCGAGCAACCCCGTCACCCCGGCGAGCAACCCCGTCACCCCGGCGAGCAACCCCGTCACCCCCGGCGAGCCACAGGTGCTCAGTGGGCCAGGAACCCCAGCAGGTCATGACGCGTCAGCACGCCCACCGGGTCTCCGTCGTCGACCACCAGCAGCGCGTCCGCGTCGTGCAGCGCGGCGCGGATCGCCGTGACGCCCTCCCCGGCGCCGATGAGGGGAACCGCGCCTCCATGTGCTTGTCCACCCGGTCGGCGAGCGACGCCCTACCGGAGAACACCGCGTCGAGCAGCGCTCGCTCGCTCACGGCCCCGCGACCTCCCCGATCTTCACGGGCGGCTCCGCCCCACGACCGGCATCTGCGAGACCCCGTACTCGCGCAGGATCTCGATCGCGTCGCGCACGGTCTCGCCGGGGTGCGTGTGCACCAGGTCGGGCAGCTGACCGCTCTTGAGCGCAGCATGTCCCCGCGGTCACGCCCTCCTCGGCGTCGAGGAACCCGTACGAACGCATCCACGAGTCGTTGAAGATCTTGGAGAGATAGCCGCGACCGCCGTCGGGCAGGATCACGACGATCACTGCCTGCGCCGCGGCCTCCGCGTCCTCCTCCTGGAGCCGACGTGCCAGCCGCAGCGCCGCGACCACGGCCATGCCGCACGAGCCACCGACGAGCAGGCCTTCCTCGCGCGCCAGGCGGCGCGTCATCTCGAACGAGTCGGCGTCGCTGACGGCGATGATCTCGTCCGGCACCGTCGGGTCGTAGGCGGCGGGCCAGAAGTCCTCGCCGACCCCTCGACGAGATAGGGGCGCCCGTCGCCGCCCGAGTAGACCGACCCGGCGGGGTCGGCCCCACGACGTGGACACGGCGGCCCTGGTCGGCCTCCCGCGAGGCCGACACGTCCTGAGGAACCGGCCCGTCCCCGTGATGGTCCCGCCGGTCCCGACGCCGCCACGAGGTGCGTGACGCGACCGTCGGTGTCGGCCCAGATCTCCGGCCCGGTGCTCTCGTAGTGCGACGCGGGGCCGTTGACGTTGGCGTACTGGTTGGGCTTCCATGCCCCGGGATCTCGGCGACGAGGCGGTCGGAGACCGAGTAGTAGGAGTCGGGGTGCTCGGGGCCACGGCGGTGGGGGTCACGACGACGCGTGCACCGTAGGCGGCCAGGACGTCGCGCTTGTCCTGGCTCACCTTGTCGGGGCAGACGAACACGCAGTCGTACCCTTGCGCTGCGCCACGAGCGCGAGCCCGACCCCGGTGTTCCCCGAGGTGGGTTCGACGATCGTGCCGCCGGGGCGAGCTCCCCGGAGGCCTCGGCCGCCTCGATCATCTTGAGGGCGATGCGGTCCTTCACGGAGCCGCCGGGATTGAGGTACTCGACCTTGGCGAGGATCGTCGCGGAGAGGCCGTCGGTCACCGATCCGAGCCGGACCAGGGGTGTCCCGCCGACGAGGTCAGAGATGTGGTGTGCGAACTTCATGCACCGATCATGCGCTGCCGAGGGCCATCCCGCCCAGCACGGCACACAGCGCGACCGAGACTCCGAGGACCACGACGAGCAGCGGACGGTCCGCGGCGTCACGCGCGAAGTACCGCCCGACGGCGCCGCTCACCCACCGGCGGCGGCCAGGTAGAGCGCGGAGGCCAGGGCTACGCCGCTCGTGGCGGTCGCAGGGTCTCCGGTCACGGCGCTCAGCAGTGCGCCGATGACCAGGAAGCTCCAGACGCCGGCACCCACGAAGCCGAGCGCGAAGAAGAGGACGGTCGCCTTGCGGTCCTCCCACTCGCGGGAGATGCGATAACCGAGCCAGGCGAGGACTGCCCCGGCGGTGAGCATGACGACCAGGATGACGAGAGCCGTGACGCTGATCCACGACAGGGCGTTCGGCAGGCTGCGGCGGCGAGAAACCCGTAGGGCACCTGGAGGGCGAGCAGCGTGAAGGCGGCCAGCACCAGGCGGCGGCGAGACCGGCACCCGCGACGGGACGGGTTCCGTCGCGGGTGCCGGGAGTTCTTCCGGACGTTGGCCAAGGTCAGTCGTTGCCGCCCTGCAGGATCGCGAAGAGACGCAGGAACTCGAGGTACAGCCAGATGAGCGTGACCATGAGACCGAAGGCCGCCGACCAGGCGAACTTGGCGGGGACACCGCCCTCGACGCCGCGCTTGATCGAGTCGAAGTCGACGATGAGCGAGGCGGCAGCGAGGCCCACGGCGACGAGACCGATGATGATGCCGAGCGTGCCGCCACGCGCGCCCCAGCCGTCCAGGACGCCGGTCATGATGAGGACCATGTTGATCAGCGAGAACGCCAGGTAGCCGACCATCGCGATGATCAGCCAGCGCGTGAACTTGGGTGTGACGCGGACCTTGCCGGACTTGAACAGGAAGAGCGAGACGCCGAACGTCACGACCGTCGCGAGCACGGCCTGGAGCACCACGCCGTCGAACTGCGCGTTGTAGAACGCGCTGATCCCGCCGAGGAACGCGCCCTGCGCGATCGTGTACGCCACGATGAGCGCGGGGCTCGGGCTCTTCTTGAACGCATTGACGAGGCCCAGGACCAGGCCGACGATCGCGCCGCCGATCCACAGGAACGGCATGGTGTCGACGAGCTGCCAGCTCGCGGCGCCCACGACGACGAGCAACGCAAGCAGCCCACCGGTCTTGATGATGACGTCGTCGTACGTCAGGCGCTTGGTGTCCGCGGTGGTCGCGGTCGGCGCGTTGTACATGGCGTCGAGCGACGCGGCGTCGGCTGCCTGCGCGCCGTAGCTGCCGTACTGTGCCTGCTGCGGCGGCGTTCCGTACGCGGGTTGTGCTGCACGGTGCCCGCAGCTCCTGGCCGGTCCGCGCGCGCTTCGGCTCGCCGAAGATGGCGCTGTTGTTGAAGACGGGTTGCTCATGCTTCCTCCTGGTCGCGGCGTCCAGTGCCTTCTGGAGAGGCGGGTGTCGCTGGCCGTGTTTCCATCCTATGCAACGAGCGGCCTCCCGCCCGTGTTCCCGGGCGCTTCGCCCCACTTTTCCGCCCGGCCGCCGCGCAGGATCGCTCCCTTGGCCGATGGCGTCATCCTTGCGGCGTACGGGCTCGGGTCGGGAAGATCGGCCATGAGGGGCTACGTCGCGACCACCACGTTGCCTAGGCTGGTGGACGTACCAGCCACCACACGCAACCCACCCGAGGGGCGAGCATGATCGAAGCACGAGGCCTGACCAAGCGGTACGGGCCCAAGACCGCTGTCGACGGGATCTCCTTCACCGTCCAGCCCGGCCAGGTGACGGGCTTCCTCGGCCCGAACGGCGCCGGCAAGTCGACCACGATGCGCATGATCATGGGGCTCGACCGCCCCACGGCCGGGTCCGTCACCGTCAACGGCCAGCCGTACGCCGCGCACCGTTCCCCTGACCGAGGTCGGGGCCCTCCTCGACGCCAAGGCCGTGCACACGGGCCGCAGCGCCTACAACCACCTCCTCGCGATGGCGGCCACGCACGACATCCCGAAGACGCGCGTGCAGGAGGTCATCGAGATGACCGGCCTGCAGTCCGTCGCGAAGAAGCGCGTCGGCGGCTTCTCGCTCGGCATGGGCCAGCGCCTGGGCATCGCGTCCGCGCTGCTCGGCGACCCCAAGACGCTGATCCTCGACGAGCCCGTCAACGGCCTGGACCCCGAGGGCGTCCTGTGGGTCCGCAACCTGGCCCGCTACCTCGCCTCCGAGGGCCGGACGGTCTTCCTGTCCAGCCACCTGATGAGCGAGGTCGCGCTGACCGCGGACCACATCATCGTCATCGGCAAGGGCCGCATCATCGCCAACGCCCCCGTCAAGGACATCGTCGACGGCGGCGCCCAGCGCTCCGTCCGCGTCCGCACGCCTCAGGCCACCCAGCTCGCCGAGCTGCTGACCCGCGACGGTGCGACCGTCACGTCGGACGAGCCCAGCCTGCTCCAGATCACGGGCGTCGAGGCGCCCGGTATCGGCGAGCTCGCGGCCGCGTCGGGCATCGTCCTGCACGAGCTCACGCCCGTCACCTCGACCCTGGAGGAGGCGTACATGCTCCTCACGGCCGACTCGGTCGAGTACCAGACCGAGTCCGCCGCCCAGCACATCGGCCACGGTGTCGACGTCCCCACCGACGCCCCGATCTCCGAAGGAGCCAAGCGATGACCGCCGCCACCGTCTCCGCAGCACGCCCGACGGCGCAGCGCGCCTCCTCCGCCCGCCTGACCTTCGGCGGCGTCCTGAAGTCGGAGTGGATCAAGCTCTGGACCCTGCGCTCGACCGTGTGGACGCTGTCCATCACGGTCGTGGTCATGGTCGGGATCGCCCTGATGTTCGGCTTCTTCATGAACCTGGCGACCGAGAACCTGTCGGCCGAGGACGCCGCCGCGACGTCGGCGTTCCTCCCTCCGCCGCCGTGGTCGTGAGCGGGTACCAGATGGCCCAGCTCGTGGTCGGGGTCCTGGGTGTCCTGATCATCACGGGCGAGTACTCGACCGGCATGATCCGTTCCACCTTCTCCGCGGTCCCGCGCCGCCTGCCGGCATTCTTCGCCAAGCTCATCGTGCTGTTCTCGATCAGCTTCGTGGTGACGCTCGTCGGGGTCGCGCTCTCCTACCTCGTGACGATCCCGTTCGTCCTGCAGGCCGTCGACCTGGCCGACGGTGACAACCTTCGGGTCCTGGTCGGTGCGGCGCTCTACGTCGCGACGATCGCCGCCCTCTCGCTCGGGATCGGTACGCTGCTCCGCAGCACTGCCGGATCGATCTTCACCGTGATGGGTCTGCTGCTCGTGGTCCCGAACATCCTCGCGATCGTGACGGCGTTCTCGGACAACGTCGTGATCGAGGCGATCTACAAGTACCTCCCGTCCCTGGCCGGTCAGCAGCTCATGGCCATGGGCGGCGTCGACCCGATGACCGGGGCGATGGCGACGGACGGTCTCTCCCCGTGGGGCGGCTACGCAGTGCTCCTGGCCTGGACGGTCGCCGTCCTGCTCGCGGCGGCTGTCGTCCTCAAGCGGCGGGACGCCTGACCATTCCCCGCACCGCGCCCAGCCCGGCGCCGGACCACGAGACCCGTGGTCCGGCGTCGGCGCGGCGCGTCCTGGCGCGCGACGCGCCCGCGCCCGCACGGTCCGCCCCGATCAGCCTCAAGCCCCGCCCCGGCAGCGTCGCCGTCTTCACCGAGCTGGACGCCCGCAAGCTCGGGCCGGTCCGCCGGTACTTCGTGCGCCACCCGGTCGTCATGGACTGGTTCGTGGCGGCCTGGTTCGCGGTCCCCGGCCTCCTGTCGGCGCTCCTGCCTCCGTCTCAGCCTCGCTACGGCGTCGCCCTGGCAGTCCTCGCCGGGGTGTGGCGCTGCTCTGGCGCCGCCGCAACCCGATCGCGACGGCCGCCGTGGTCGGGGTCCTGGCGATCCTGACGATCGCCCTCAGCGGGGACTCGGCCGGCTTCGAGCTGGCCATGGCCTTCACCATCTACGCGGTCGCGACGACCCACCGGCGGCCGTCGCCTGGAGCGTGCTGGTGTCCTCGTGCTGACGGTCTGCGCCGCCGAGCTGATCTGGTACGACTCCGCGGTGAGCGAGTCCGGGCGATCGTCCGTGCCGAGGTCGGGAGCGGGAGATCACGGGCGAGCGGGTCGCCGCGATCGCGATCGCCGTCACGTTCGCGCTCACAGGCATCGCGATCGGGTCGAGCGTGCGCGGGCGACGCCAGCACGTCACGGACCTCGTGGGTCGCGCCAACGCGATCGCGCGCGACCGCGACCAGCAGGCGCAGCTCGCCGCCGCCGCCGAACGCACCCGGATCTCTCGCGAGATGCACGACGTCGTCGCGCACAGCCTCACCGTGATGGTCGCCCTCGCGGACGGCGCCAAGGCGTTGGGCGCCAGGACCCTGAGCTCGCGGGCCAGGCGCTCGACGAGCTCACCGAGACCGGGCGGGCCGCGCTCGCCGACATGCGTCGCGTCCTGGGCGTCCTGCGGGACCCGGACGGCACTGTCGCCCCTCGCCCCGACGGCCGACGTGCCGAGCATGGAGGACATCGCCGAGCGCTTCCGCCATGCCGCCTGCCGGTACGGCTCGTGCGCGTGGGGTCCAGCCGGATCCCGACCCCGGCCTGCGTCAGGCCGCGCACCGGATCGTGCAGGAGTCGCTGACCAACGTGCTGCGCTATGCCCCGCTGACCCCGATGGTCGTGGTCGAGATCGCCCGGCGTGACGTGGGTGCGGCCGACGGCGGAGACTGGCTCGAGATCACGGTCACCAACAGGTCGGGCGTGCACCGGGCGAGACGTCGCACTCCGGCGCGGACGCCCGTCCGCTGCCCCCGACCTCACGGGAGACCAGCCCATCGGCACAGGAAGAGGGATCATCGGGATGCGCGAACGTGCGGCCGTCTACGGGGCACGGTCTCTGCCGGGCCCACGGGCTCGGGTTGGGAGGTCGTCGCCCGACTTCGGCTCGACCGCGACGGCCGGTCGGCGGCTCGACGCAGACGCGGCCCGACGGCGGAGCGGGGCCCCGCTGTGAGCCTCCCTTCACGCACGGCGCCGCGGGCGTCGGGGCCGACGCCGGGGCCGACCGATCGGACGATGTCCCGATCCGGGTCCTGCTCGTCGACGACCAGTCCTGCTGCGCATGGGCTTCCGGATGATCCTGGCTGCCGAGGACGACATCGAGGTGGTCGGCGAGGCGAGCGAGGGTGAGACGGCTTTCGCCCAGGCTGCGGCCCTGCGTCCGGACGTGATCCTCATGGATGTCCGGATGCCCGGCGTCAACGGGATCGACGCCACCGAGCGGATCGTCACCGAGCTCCCCGAGTGCCGCGTCATCATCCTCACGACGTTCGACCTGGACGAGTATGCGTTCGCGGCCCTGCGGGTCGGGGCGAGCGGGTTCCTCCTCAGGACGCTCGGCCCGCCGAGCTCGTGGGCGCGATCCGCAACGTCGCGAGCGGTGACGCCGCGGTCTCCCCGCGCATCACGCGCCGGATGCTCGAGATGTTCGCGGGGTACCTCCCGGAGGACGCGCAGGCCCAGGGGTCGGTCCGGGCCATGGTGTGGACGACCCCGGCTGCGCGCCCTGACCGCGCGCGAGCTGGAGGTCTTCTCGGCGTTGGGCGAAGGACTGTCGAACGCCGAGATCGCGGCGAGGTTCGTCGTGTCCGAGGCGACGGTCAAGACCCACGTGGGGCGGGTGCTCGGCAAGCTCGACCTCCGGGACCGGGTCCAGGCCGTGGTGCTGGCCTACGAGACGGGCGTGGCCCGCCCGGGCTGAGCTGCGTCGTCGGGCCTGCTGGTCCGGGCTGAGCTGCGTCGTCGGGCCTGCTGGTCCGGGCTGAGCTGCGTCGTCGGGCCTGCTGGTCCGGACAGCGAGGCCCGCCCGTTCGACGAACGGGCGGGCCTCTTCACGTCTGGAGTCAGCCCGCGGGCTCGACCGCCGGCTCTGCGGTGTGCTCGCCGACGAGCACGGCTGCCGCTGCCTCGCGCTTCGCAGCACGCTTGGCCGCCCGCTTCTCGCCCGACCGCTCGGCGAGCGTGTAGAGCACCGGGACCACAACGAGCGTGAGCAGCGTCGAGGACAGCAGCCCGCCGATCACGACGAGCGCGAGCGGCTGCGAGATGAACGAGCCGCCGCCCGTGATCCCGATCGCCATGGGCGTGAGGGCGAAGATCGTCGCCGCCGCCGTCATGACGATGGGGCGCAGGCGCTTGCGCGATCCCTCCATCACGGCCTCGTCCAGTCCGCGTCCCTGCTCGCGGTACTGGTTGATGAGGTCGATGAGGACGATCGCGTTCGACACCACGACCCCACGAGCATCAGCATGCCGATCAGCGCAGGCACCCCGAGCGGCGTGCCCGTCGCGAGCAGCAGGAGCAGCGCACCGGTCGCGGCGAAGGGGATCGACACGAGCAGGATGAACGGCTGCAGCAGGCTGCGGAACGTCGCCACCATGACGAGGTAGACGATCGCGATCGCGACCAGGAGCGCGAGGCCCAGGTCCGCGAACGCGTCGGCCTGCTGGGTCGCGACGCCGCCGAGCTCGACGGTCGCACCGCCCGGCAGGTCGAGGTCCGTGATCGCGGCCGTCAGGGCCGTGGTGAGCGAGCCGAGGTCCTGCCCGGCGGGCGTGACGGCGATCGTCGCGCTGCGCTCCCCGTTGACGCGGGAGATCGAGGTGGGCACCTCGACCTCGTCGACGCTCGCGACCTGGGTCAGGGGCACCGGTCCCGTCGCCGTGGGCAGCACGAGCGCCTGCAGCTCCTCGACCGTGGCAGGAGCCTGCCCGGCCGAGACGCGGACCTGCACGGGCCCGTCGCCCAGGTTGACGCTCCCCACGGGCGAGGGCGACATGAGGTTCGCGACGGTCCCGGCGACCTGGGTCTCGGTCAGCCCGACGGCGGCTGCCGCGTCCCGGTCGACCGTCACCTGGATCGTGGACTGGGCGCTCGCGAGGTTGTTGGTGACCTCGGAGGCGCCGTCGGTGTCCTCGGCGAGCTGCTGGACCTGGTCGGCCGCGGCGGCCAGCGTCTCGGTGTCGGGGGCACGGACCACGAGGTCGACCGTCGAGCTGCCGAACGCGGCATCCGCTCCGGCGACCGTGATGCCCTCGCTCGCGTCGCTGCCGAGGTCCGCGACCGCGTCCCGACCTCCTGCTGCGCCTCCACGCCGTCGGCGTCGGCCGCGAGCGTGAGGGAGAACGTGGCCTTGGGCGACGAGCCGCCGCCGAAGAACGCAGCCTCCGGGCCGCCGGCGGTGCCGACCGTCGTCTGGACCGTGTCGACGGACTCGAGGTCGATGAGCACCTGCTCGACCTCACGGGCGGCCGTGTCCTGCGACTCGAGCGACGTGCCCGGTGCGAAGGTCTCGGTGACCGTCAGGGTGTCCTGGCCCGAGTCGCCCAGGAAGTTGGTCTCGAGACGTGGCACGAGCGCGACCGTGCCGGCGAGCACCGCGACCGCGATGGTGAGCGTGATCGCCGGTGCCGCAGCGCGGCGCGCAGGGTCGGCAGGTAGCCGCGCTGCCAGACGCCTCGACGCTCCTTGGCCTCGGCGACCTCGCGGGCCTTGTCGGCGACGATCTTCGCCTGCTCGGGGTCTGCCGGGACGACCGGGGCCTTGATGAACCAGTAGGCCAGCACGGGGACGATCGTCAGCGCGACGAACAGCGAGGCCAGCATGGCGATCGCGACCGTCATCGCGAACGGCCGGAACAGCTCGCCCACCATGCCGCCCACCAGGGCGATCGGGAGGAAGACCGCGACGGTGCAGATGGTCGAGGCCGTGATGGCGCCGCCGACCTCCTTGACCGCCTTGAGGATCGCGGCGGTCTTCTCCTCGCCGTACGACAGGTGTCGCTTGATGTTCTCGATGACGACGATCGAGTCGTCGACCACCCGTCCGATCGCGACCGTCATGGCCCCGAGCGTGAGGATGTTCAGGGTGTACCCGGTGGCGTTCATGACGATGAACGTCACGAAGAGCGACAGCGGGATCGAGACGGCCGAGACGAGCGTCGAGCGCAGCGAGGTGAGGAACAGCAGGATCACGACGACCGCGAAGAGCAGGCCGAGCAGGCCCTCGGTCGCGAGCCCCTCGATGGACTCCTCGATGAACGGGGCCTGGTCGAACACGACCTCCACGCGCACGTCGCTCGCCTCGAGGGCGCCGTCCATGTCGTCGATCGTGGCCTGGATCGCGTGCGAGACGTCGACCGTGTTGCCGCCGGGGTCTTGGTGATCGCCACCGCTAGGGCGGGCTTGCCGTCGAGGCGGGAGTAGGAGGTCACGGGCTGCGGACCGACCGTGACCGTGGCGACGTCCCCGAGGGTGACGGGCGCGGCCGGGCGGTCTCCGCCGTCGGGCCGGGTGCGGACGGCGAGGCCACGAGCGGCAGGTTGACCAGGTCGTCTGCGCTGGTGATCGCCGAGCCGATCTGGACGCTCAGCGTCCGGTCGCCGTCGGCGACCGTGCCGCCGGGATGACGACCCCGTTGTCCTGGAGGATCGTGGTGACCTGGGCGGCGCTGAGGCCCGCGGTGGCGAGGGCGGCCACGTCGAGGTCGATCGTGACCTGCTGGTCGGCGACGCCGCTGACGGCGACGCTGCGCACGTCGGCGACCTCTTCGAGCGCGGGCACGACGACGGCGTCGACCGTCTCGGCCAGGGACTCTCGTCGGCCCCGCCGGAGACGGCGAGCTGGATGACGGGGAGGTCGTCGACCGACCCGGTGACGACGGTCGGGTCGACGTCGGCGGGCAGCTGGCCGCTGACGCGCGTGATCGCGGTCTGGAGCTGCTGCGCCGCGAGGTCCATGTCGGTGCCGTACGTGAACTGCACGGTCGTCACGGACATGCCGGTCGAGGAGCTCGACGTCACGTCCTCGACGCCGTTGACGCCGCGCGCGGCGGTCTCGATGGGCACCGTGACCTGCTGCTCGACGATTGCCGGCGCCGAGCCGGGGTACACGCCGACGATGGCGGCGGTGGGGATCTGCAGGCTCGGGATGAGCTCCTGCTTGAGCGATCCCATGCTGACGACGCCGAACACGGCTATCGCGATCGTGGCGAGCGCGACGACGGCGCGGTTCGCCAACGACGTTCGGGCGAGACGGAACACGGGGCCTCCAGGGCGCGGTGGGTGGTCACGACGTCGTCGTCGCAGAGTCGTTAGCCTAACGCGAAGCAATTCCGAGAAGTTCCCGCGTCCCACGGACCGGGAGCGGGCCGGTCACCGGTCGCCCCTCCGCCGAGCCGACGAGGGGCCTCCGATAGAGTCTGCGCCGTGACCCAGCCCCCGACCACCGCGCGGGAGGACCTCGTTCGCGAGTTCCTCACCACGCAACAGGCCCTCGGCGACCTGATCCTCGCCCGGCGCCTCGAGCCCCTGCTGCGCACCCGCCTGACCGTCCAGCAGATGCGCGCGCTCGCGATCCTGCTCATCGACGGCGAGCGCAGCACGACCCACCTGGGCGAGGTGCTGGGCGTGAGCGCCGCGACGGTCTCCGGGATCGTGGACCGACTCGTGGCTGCCGAGATGGCGTCGCGCCGCCCGGACCCCGAGGACGGCCGCGTCCGGCTGGTCACGGCCACCGAGCGCGGCGCCGAGGCCGTGCGTGGCATCGTCGCGAACGACGACCCGACCGACCTCGGCACCCTCGAGAAGCTCACCCTGGAGGAGATGCAGGCCCTGACGGCCGGGCTCAACGGGCTGCTGCGCGTGGTCCAGGAGGAGAGCACGGACCTCGGCGAGGAGTAGGCCTGCGACGCGACGGCGTCGGACCTCGGCTGGCCACCCTGTCGCACCACACCCTCCCCATCAGTTCCAAAGAACCTGTTGCAAAGAAACTCTTGCAAAGAGAACTTTGCATCGCTACGGTGGTGTCATGCCCACCTCCGAAGAACCCGAGCCGACGCCCGCGAGCCGCGCCCAGCGCGCCGTCGGCCCTGACGCGCTCAAGGCGCTGTCGCACCCGTTGCGGATCCAGATCCTCGACCTCCTGGGGCACCACAGCGCGCTGACCGCGAGCGGGATCGCCGAGATCCTGGGCGAGACGAGCGGCGCCACGAGCTACCACCTGCGCCAGCTCGAGCGCCACGGGTTCGTCCAGGAGGTCCCCGGTCGTGGCACCGCTCGCGAGCGGTGGTGGGAGCGTACGCCCGGCGGTTTCACCATCGAGCTGCCCGACGAGGAGACCGCGTCCGGCGAGGGCGTCGTCGCCGCGACCGTCACGGTCAACCGCGAGTTCGAGTCGATCCGGCAGCGCAAGGTCATGGAGTTTCTCGACAATGCGCGCACCCTGGGCCGCCCCTGGCTCGAGTCCGGCGCGACGCTGGCCACCACCAACCTGTGGCTCACCAAGGAGCAGCTCGCCGAGGTCCAGGCCGAGTGGCAGCGCTTCAGCGACACGGTCCTCGACAAGTTCTCGGGCCAGCAGGACCTCCCTGGCGCCCGCCCCGTCCAGGTCCACTTCAATGCGTTCCCCTGATCAACGGCAAGGAGAACCCCTCATGAGCGCCTACGCCCCCGCCCGCGCCGACTTCCGCTCCCCGTCCCTGCGGGCGCTGCGCCCGAGCGACAGGTTCCTCGTCGTCACGGGCGCCCGGCTCACGACGTGGGGCCGGCGACGGGCGGCCTCGCACGCGCTGCGGGTGGCCCGTACCGCCGAGCTCGACACGGCCGCCGACGACCGCGCCCAGCTCACTGCTCGCCTGCACGAGGGCCGCTCGATCGTCTGACCGGCTCCCGCGGTCCGTCACCGGCTCGCGGGTGCCCGTCTGCCGTCGGCAGATCCGCCCCGGCAGATCTCCTGCCCCGTCGCCGCTCAGGGGCGATGGTCGAGACATGACCACCCAGACACCGCACCAGCGGACCGAGGCGGCCCCGCCGTCCACGACCCCGTTCGACGACCAGCTCGCGTCCCGCCTGCTGCACCAGCGCATCGTGGTCCTCGGCACCGCCGTCGACGACGCCGTCGCCAACCGCGTGTGCGCGCAGCTCCTCCTGCTCTCCGCTGAGGACCCGCGTGCCGACATCGCGCTCTACATCAACTCTCCCGGCGGTTCGGTGAGCGCGGGCCTCGCGATCTACGACACCATCCAGCTCGTCCCCAACGACGTCAGCACGCTCGCGATGGGCTTCGCCGCGAGCATGGGCCAGTTCCTGCTGTGCACGGGCACCGCGGGCAAGCGCTACTCGCTCCCCACGCGCGCATCATGATGCACCAGCCGTCCGCCGGGATCGGCGGCACGGCCGTGGACATCGCGATCCAGGCCGAGAACCTCGAGTACACCAAGGGCCTCATGCACCGCCTCACGGCCGAGCACACGGGCCAGACCACCGAGACGGTCACGGCCGACAGCGACCGCGATCGCTGGTTCACGGCCGAGCAGGCCCTCGCCTACGGCATGGTCGACCACATCGTCACATCGGTCGACGACGTCCGCCCCACCGCCCACTCCCGGAAGGTCGGCCTCTGATGTCCACCTACACGATCCCGACCGTCGTCGAGCGCACCCCGCTCGGCGAGCGCGCGTTCGACGTCTTCAGCCGTCTCCTCTCCGAGCGCATCATCTTCCTCGGCACCGAGATCGACGACGGCGTCGCGAACGTCGTCATGGCCCAGCTCCTGCACCTCGAGTCCGACGCCCCCGACCAGGAGATCGGCCTCTACATCAACTCCCCGGCGGGTCGATCACCGCGCTCATGGCCATCTACGACACCCTGCAGTTCATCCGCTCGGACGTCTCGACGATCTGCATGGGTCAGGCCGCGTCGGCCGCCGCGGTGCTGCTGGCCGCGGGCACGCCCGGCAAGCGGTTCGTGCTCGAGCACTCGCGGGTCCTGCTGCACCAGCCCTCGGGCGGCGCCGAGGGCACCATCTCCGACCTCACGCTCCAGGCTCGCGAGATCCTGCGCCTGCGCGAGGAGACCGAGCTCGTCCTGGCCCGGCACACGGGCCAGACCGTCGAACGGTTGCGCACCGACACCGACCGCGACCGCATCTTCACGGCCCACCAGGCCGTCGAGTACGGGCTCGCCGACGCGGTCGTGACGTCCCGCAAGCTGTCGGTGGCCGCGTAGGTGCGCTCCGCCGTCGGGCCTGCGAACGTCCCTGCCCGACGGCGGCGCTCACCACCCCGACGACGCTCGCCCCGGCGCGGGCTACTTCCTGCGGCCGAACCAGCCACGGCGCTCGGGCTGCTCGAGGGCGGGGCCGGAGCCTGCTCCGGCTCCTGCGCCTGCTCCGTGGCGGCGTGACGGTCGCGGACAGGTTGACGACCCGCCCGTGGGCGTCGAACGAGACGGTTGCGCTGCCGTCCGCCGCCCCGACCACCGCGGTCTGCTCGTCCTGCCAGCGGATGTCGAGGCCGCGCAGGACCGCATAGGCACGCACGGCCCGACGATGGTCGGCGACCGTCGTGCTCCCGATGCCCTCCGGGATCACCCGTGCGATCCGCGCGAGCGAGGCGGGCGGGAGCTCGAAGCGCGGGTGGGTCAGGAGGAACCAGGCGCACGTGCCCCGCCGGTCGGGGCCGCGAAGTGCGTGAAGTGGCCCGTCACGGCCTTGGCCGCGAGCGCGAGACGGTACGGGACCGCGTCGGTGAGGAGGATCTCGGGCGTGCTCAGCTCGAAGATCCCGCCCGTCTCGCCGCGCTGACGGACGTGCTCGGCCGCGGCCACGACCCCTCGGGAAGTTGTTCACGTTGTGCCAGCCCCACAACCAGCTCTGCGTTCCTGGCGCGGCGGTACCGAGGAAGTGCGCGCCGCAGACGAGCGGGATCTCGCTGTGGAACGTGAGGGTGCCGGCCTCGAGATCAGCGTCCCAGGCCGACTCGCCGCCCAGGTCCGCGAAGTGGGCCTGGTGCTCGGCCGAGAGAATCACGGCGCGGTCGACGAGGTCCTGGAGGGTCGGGGCCGGGTTCGTCTGCGACATTCAGCCAGCACACCACCGACGGACGTCGAGCGCGCGGCGAAACGGACAGATCGCCTCGGTGGAGTGGTCGAGTTCACCGACGGCAGAAACGGCGGTCAGGTGCTCGGGCCGGGCCGGTGCCCGGTCCGGCTGCGGGTCGGGTCGGGTCAGGCTGCGAGGCGGGTCAGGCCGCCAGGAGCAGGGCGCTCGTCGAGAGCGTCGCCTGCCGCGGGCCGTGCCGAGGGCGATCCGCTCGCGCCCCGCGCGAGACTGCGAGGTCAGGGTGCGACGCTCGACCCCGGCCACGCGGCTCGCCTCCGCGTCGAACTCCTCCTGACCACGGGCCAGCAGGTCCACCACGCGCATCCCGAGCGCCCGGCAGATCGCGGCCAGGACCTCCGAGGACGCCTCCTTGCGGCCGCGCTCGACCTCCGAGAGGTACGCGGTCGAGACCTGGGCGGTCAGGGCGACGTCGAGCAGCGTGCGCGCCTGCTCGGTCCGCTCAGCCCGCAGGATCCCGCCGACGACGTGGCGCAGCAGCGGTTCAGCGATCCGACGCTCGAAGAGCACCACCTGGCCTGTGGCTCGTTGCGCCATCGCATGCTCCTCCGTCGCAGTCGTGCGGCGCGAGTGCGCCCGTCCACCCAAACTAGCCCTGCCGGTGTGCGCGAACCCCTGCCGGAGTGGCTCGTCTGCTGCTGGCGTAACGTGGGAAAGGCTCCGAAGAGCCCATCCGAGAGGCGGCCCGCCGATGTTCCGCACGCTCTTCCCGATCCTCGTGACGACCGACCTCGACCGGTCGCTCGTCTTCTACCGCGACCTGCTGCGCGGCGCGGTGACCTACCAGTACCCGCCGGACGGTCCGCCCGTCTACGTGTCGGTCACCGTGGGCGACGCGTCGCTGGGGATCGGGCTCGACACGGACAGTCCCGACGCCGGTCGCTCGCGCCTGTGGGTCACGGTCGACGACTGCGACCAGGCCGTGTCGCACCTGGCTGCGGCGGCGTCGTCGTGGTCTCGCCGCCCGAGGACCAGCCGTGGGGCGAACGCGTCGCCCGCGTGCTGGACCCCGACGGGAACCAGGTCTCGATCGGTCAGGTGGCCGCCGAGGATCCTGAGCCGGACGGGCCGACAGGGTTGTCGTAGCCGGCTCCTCGGGCGGCGGACGCCGTCGTCGGGGCGTGTTCAGGATGCGGCGACCTCGTGGCGGCGGACGATCTCGGCGATCCAGATCGGCGCGTAGGGGACGTGCAGGTGGGCGGCGTCGGGTAGTCCTTGAGGACCTCGAGGCTCTCGCCGATCCCGATCGCTCGGGCCCGGAGCTCGGGATGATGGATGCCGATCGTGGCGAGGCACTCGTTCATGGCCCACTGCAGGCGCTCGGGCGCGTCCTTCATCCGCTCCTCGACGACGTCGAGGAGCGCGGGCAGATCGAGTCCCTCGGGGCCTTTGCCACGCGGTCGGTGGTCAGCGCCCAGCCCGCGCTCGCGACGACCGGGTCGGGTCGGCGAACCACGCGGTGCGCAGCTCCTCGACGTGTCCGTTCTTCTTGACCACGTAGCTGACGAGCCACCCGTGCACCTTGGGGACGCGCGCATCGCGCAGCATGGCGTCCAGCTCGGGCACGGTGTACGCCGTGGGGCGGCTGATCAGGATCGCGACGAGTCGCGCCGCGGTGTCGCCGGTCCCCACAGCTCACCGGCCAGCTCGTGCTGGGTCTTGAGGTCCTTCGCGACCGCGCGCAGCCTGGTGAGGTTGACCCCGTGGTCGTCACCGTGGCGTTCGTTCACCGCACGGATCTTCGGATCTTCCAGGGCCGCCAGCTCGGCCATCACGTCGCCGACAGTGGCCTGCGTTGCCGAACGCGTCGCCACACCGATCTCCTTCGCTGCTCCGACTGTCCTGGGCCCTCAGCGTACGACGCCGCTCCGGGGGCGGCCTTGGCGTCGATCGGGACGCGCGCAGAGCGCATCGCTCGCCAAGACCTGCACCCTGCTCCTGCTACGCCCCTGACAGGCACTGCGCGAACTGCCCGCACACCGCACACAGGCCGTTGACCTCCACGAACACCGGTGCCCCACTGGGACTCGAACCCAGACTGCGCCGATTTTAAGTCGGATGCCTCTGCCGATTGGGCTATGGGGCCGCGGCGAGGATATCGCGCCGGAACCTGACGGACCGCTGCGGCCGGCACAACCGGCGCGTCCAACGTGCACACCCGACGCGTCCAACCTGCCGACGCTACGACCCCGCGAGCGCCCAGCGGATCGCCTTC
Source organism: Oerskovia sp. M15 (assembly GCA_038070415.1). Classification (GTDB taxonomy): domain Bacteria; phylum Actinomycetota; class Actinomycetes; order Actinomycetales; family Cellulomonadaceae; genus Oerskovia. The sequence goes on along the minus strand of JAMYWF010000001.1, from coordinate 2,683,829 downwards.
GTGACGGTCCGCCCACCCGCCCGAACCAGTACGGACTCCCCGCGCATCGGCCAGCGCACCGGGATCATGCGCCGCGACCACGACGGCAGGGACGCGACCGAGGCCGCCCCGAGGGCTGCGTACGGGCCCCGGGCGAGGAACGGGAGAGGGGTCCGAGAGCAGGAAGCGAGCGACGTCGTCGGACTCCTGGGTCCTGGCGAGCTCCGGGCGGTACTCCTCGAACGCCGCTCTCAGCTCGGCGCGCGAACGCGGCGGGTCCACGGCCCCGAGCCGGTCGGCGATCGTCGCGGCCTGCGCGAGGTACTCGTCGCAGCCCGGTCCGTCGAGCGGGCGTTCGCCGTAGCGCTGGTGGGCGGCAAGGAAGCTGTCCGCCTCGGCGATGTGGACCCAGCGCAGCAGCCACGGGTCGTCGGCCGCGTAGGGCGGCCGTCCGAGGCGGTGCCGCGGACCCGGACGTGGACCGAGCGGACGACGTCGATCGCTTGCTGGGCGTGCTCGGCCGTACCGAACGTCGTGACCGCGAGGAACGTGCTGGTGCGCGCGAGACGACCCACGGGTCTCCCGGTACCCCGAGTGGGCCGCGACGGCCGCCATCGCGAGCGGGTGGAGGGACTGGAGGAGCAGGGCGCGCAGACCACCCACGAACATCGAGGCGTCACCGTGGACGGTCGCGAGCGCGGACTCCGGTGCGAACCAGCGCGGCCCCGGTGTGTCGTGGATCCGGGAGCGTTCGGCCGGGCCGTCGGGCCCCGCGACGCGCTCGAACAGGGCGCGGCCCGCCCGGGACCGCAGGTCGTCGACGACGCGAGTGCTCACCCGTCCATTGTGCGCGCCGCACGGGCCCGACGTGAGGGGCCGCGAGGGTAACTCCGACGAGATGGGTGCTGCCGCCCGAGACAGGCGTCCGGGCGGTCGCGCGGGGCGCCTCTCGAGCGGTAGCGCCCCACTCACGCGGAAGGCGCCGGACGCAGACGCCGCGAAGGCGGCCCTCCGGGACCGCCTTCGCGGCGCGTGCAGACGTGCCGACTCAGGCCTGCGCTGCGGCCTTCTTGGTCGACTTCTTGGCGGGGCCGTGGTCGCCGCCCGTCTCGGCCACGACGGCCGACGCGACGGCCTCCTGCGTGACGGGTTCGCCCTTGGCTTCGGCGGCACGGATGCCTGGCGGAACTCCGCGCGGGGTCGTGCAGGGAGCCGAGCGAGACGAGCTCGCGGCCCATGAGGAACTGCCCCAGCCAGCCGATCGCGATGCGGATCTTGCGGTTGCCCGTGGGCATCGCCATCACGTGGTAGCTGCGGTGCATGGCCCAGGCGAGGAAGCCCTTGAGCTTGAAGACGCCGAACAGCTCCGCGACTCCCTTGTACAGACCGAGCGACGCGACCGTACCGACGCTCTTGTGGCTGTACTCGACGGGCTCGCTGCTCCGCAGGACCGCGACCAGGTTGTCCGCCAGGCGCGTGGCCTCACGGATGGCGTGCTGGGCGTTCGGCGGGCAGAACTTGCCGGGGTTGAGAACATCCGGGACCGCAGCGCAGTCACCGGCGGCCCAGGCGTCGGGGACGACGGTGCCGTTCTCGTCGGCGACCTGGAGGGTCGGAAGCACGATCACGCGACCAAGCTTGTCGACCGGCAGGTCCGAGCTCTCCTTGATGACCGGGTTCGCCTTGACGCCTGCGGTCCACACGATGGTGTCGGTGTCGAACTCGACGCCCGTCGACGTCACGACGTGGCCGTCCACGCACGAGGACAGGAAGGTCGAGAGGTGGAACTCGATGCCGCGCTTCTTCAGCTCCTCGAGCGCGTAGCCGCCATGGGCTCGGACAGCTCGGGAAGGATGCGGGACGAACCCTCGATCATGACGAAGCGGAGGTCGGACTCCTCGATCGTCGAGTAGTTGCGGGTCGCGTAGCGCGCCATGTCCTCGATCTCGGCGAGTGCCTCGATGCCCGCGAAGCCACCACCGATGAACGTGAAGGTGAGCATGCGCTCGCGCAGATCCTGGTCCCAGGTGGACGAGGCGACGTCCATCCGGTTGATCACATGGTTGCGGACAGCGATGGCCTCTTCGACGTTCTTGAAACCGATCGCGTTCTCGGCGAGGCCGGGATCGGGAGCGTCCGCGAGACGGAACCGAGGCCGACGATCAGGTGGTCGTAGGAGACCGAGTAGTCGTCGCCCTCCTCCGGGTGGATCGTGACGTTGCGCCCGGCGTGGTCGATCGCCACGACCTTGCCCTGAAGGACGTCGACGCCCTTGAGCGCACGGCGGTGCGGGGCGACGACGTCGCGGGCGTCGATCGAACCCGCGGCGGCCTCCGGCAGGAACGGCGCGTACGTCATGTACGGGCGCGGGTCGACGACGACGATGGCCGCCTCGCGCTTGCCGAGCTTCTTGCGGAGCCGGCGCGCCGAGTACAGACCGACGGAGCCGCCACCCAGGACGATGATGCGAGGAACCTTGCGGGGACGCAGGGTCGCAGCGCTGTCCGCGTTCTGGGCAGGCGTGACCGAGGTCAGGTCATTCTGAGGCATGGAACCAGAGTATTACCGTCTTCAACTTCTTGGTGAACTTCTGTCCGATCCGTGGGCGTGACAACCTTCACAAGCGGCTGATTGCGTGCCGATTTGGGGTGTTGGGGTTTCCGTGGTGCCGAACCCGAGGTTCGTCAGGCAACCGGTCTCGGTTGCCTGACGAACCTCGGGTTCGGCACCAGATCATCCGCCCGACGGCGCCGCGTCCCTCGAGGCCTCGATGACCGGGGTTGCGGCAGTCGGGGAGAGCGTGCCGGGCGTGCGGGCCGAGGGTGCCGTGGATCCTTCGGGCGTCGGGTCGACCGGCGCCTGGTCGCCGACCGGGGGTCGGGAACAGCCGGGGCAGCAGGGTTCGTCGCCGTGTCGGGAGCCGCATCCTGACCGGAGCCGCCCGACGACGGCACCAACAGCGGCTGCGCCTGGAGGAAGGGGACGGCATGGCCCGAGGCTGCTTGCCCTCGATCGGCACGGGCCTCTCGGAGCCGTCCCACTCGACCGCGTCTTCGGGCAGACCGCGCAGCGGGTAGACGTTCCAGCGCTCGCGCCCGTCGGTCGAGAACGACGGCTGGAAGTACCAGCCCTGCTCGAGGTCCGGAGGGCCCAGGGTTGCGTGGCGCCCTCGCTCGTGATGGTCCGCACGGGACGCCCCAGGTCGTCGAAGATCTGGACGTCTTGGAGAGCCCGTCCGCTCGCGTCGTAGACGAACAGGTTGCTGACGGGCGAGCCGTCGACGAACACGCCGCCGTTCCCGCCGCCCGTGCTGATCCCGCTCGCACCATAACCCGACGTGGCGTCACGGACACCAGCGTCGTACCCTGTCCGTACGTACGGGAGGACTCCTGGTAGTCGCGACCGTTGAGCAGGGTGTTCACTCCCAGGATCGCCGTGATCGCGACCGGGATCCCCACCATGACCGCGACGACGTTCACGGTCTTGCGCAGGAAGCGAACGGCACGCCAGTGCAACCATCTACCCGGCCCCACTGCACGCTCACGACGATGGCGAGCACCAGGGCGAGACGCCAGGACACCACCTGTGGCACGAGCTCGAACTGGTGATTGCTGATGAGCCACCTGTAGAGGACGAGCACCACGATCCACGCCCGCAGCACCCACCACACGGGGCGCAGCACCGCTATGAACTCGACGAATGCCGCCCACTGCGGGGTCGAGGTCACTGGGGCCCAGCGCACCTTCCACCTCGACACGAGGCCCCGGCCAGCCCCGACGATCCGCCCCTCAGACCGACTCTCGGCCGTGGACCCGGAGCGAGCGGGCCAGGCCCGCGGCCGACCGGAGCTCCGCCGCGTACTCGGCGGCCGGACCGAAATGCTCGGCGACGTCGAGGAGCGAGGTCGCTCCGCCGTCGGGCCGGTGACTGCCCGCGGGGACGGGCCTCAGCGCGCCCGGCATGTCGGCGAGCGCCTCCGCGAGGTCGGCCTCAAGGCCGTCGGTGAGGTCGTCGACCTGCTCGGGCGACAGGTCCGTCAGATGCGAACGGACCTCCGCGGCGAAGCGGCGGACCTGATCGAGGATCACGCCTTCGGGGCTCATGGTCGCGGACATCACGCGGCTCCTTCCGAGGTCCTGAGGAGGCCGGTCAGTGTGCCGGAGAACTCCTGCCACTCTTTGCGCTGGGTGTCGAGCATGGCCCGCCCTGCGCGTTGATGCCGTAGTACTTGCGGTGCGGGCCCTCGTCGGACGGGACCACGTAGCTGGTGAGCATGCCCCGGAGTAGAGGCGGCGCAGCGTCCCGTACACCGAGGCGTCGCCCACCTCCACGAGTCCCGCGGCGCGTAGTCGCCGGACGACGTCGTAGCCGTACCCGTCCTCGTCCGCGACGACGGCGAGGACCGCCGCGTCGAGGACGCCCTTGAGCAACTGTGTGGTGTCCACCCTGACCTCCCTGCTCGTCGAGCTCCTGTGCGCCAGACACTACTACGCCAACCGCACTACCGGCCAGAGCGAGCTACCGCGTGTCGCAGAATCGGCCGATGCCGAACCCGAGGTTGGTCAGGCAATCGGGCTCAGTTGCCTGACCAACGTCGGGTTCGGCACCCAAGGGTTACGCGATCGACAGCGCGATCCCGTCCAAGATGTCGTGCTCGCTCGTGACGACCGACGTGAGCTCGCCGCCCGCCGTCGCGACGTCGTCGCGCACCCGGCGCACGACCTCCGACCACACGAGCGCCCCGGCCCCGATCACGTCCACCCGGCCCGGGTGCATGAAGCCCAGCGCCGCACGCTCCGCACGGGTACGCGCGAGCAGGTCCTCGCACGCGGACAGCGTCTGCTCGACCGTGAGCACCGCGCCGTCGATCCGGTCGCGGTCGTAGCGCTCCAGCCCCAGGGCGTGCGCGGTCACGGTCGTCACGGAACCCGCGAGCCCCACGAGCGTCGTTGCCTTGCCCACGGGCACCGTCTGCGTCGCGACGTCGAGCGCGGCCCGGACGTCCGTGCGAGCCGCGGCGATCTCCTCGATGGTCGGCGGGTCCGATCGCAGGTGACGCTCGGTCATCCGCACGCAGCCCACGTCCATCGACCACGCTGCCTCAGGGCGTCGGTACCGAGCACCAGCTCGGTGGAACCACCCGAGGTCGACGACCACGAACGGCCCCTGGTGGTTCGCCGCGACCACGCCCGTCGCGCCGCGGAACGACAGCTCGGCCTCCTCGGTCCCGGACACGACCTCGGGCTCGACGCCCAGGCGAGCGAGGACACCCTCGACGAACTCGCCGCGATTCTCCGCGTCACGGGTCGCCGACGTCGCCACGAACCGGGTACGCGTCGCACCGAGCTCCTCGATCACCGTCGCGTACTCGGCGGCCTGGTCGAGCGTGCGGGCCAAGGCCTCCGGGGCCAGTCGCCCGGTCCGGTCCACGCCCTGCCCCAGGCGCACGACCTCCATGCGGCGGTCGAGCTCGGTGAGGGTGCCTGTCGTGGAGTCGACGTCGGCGACGAGGAGACGGATCGAGTTGGTGCCGCAGTCGATCGCGGCGACGCGAGAAGAAGTCATGGCATCAAGGGTGCCATCCCGCGCGGTCCCGGTCGGGACACGTACACCGTGGCGGACGGCCTCGACCGGTCAGCGGTGCGCCACCCGGCGGCGCCCGGTTCAGCAGGTGCAGCGGTCCGCGCGCCACGCCCCGAGATCATGACGAGCGCCTCGTCACCCAGCGGGTTCACGCCGGGGCGGCCGCGAGCGCATGGCCCACGAGCACGTGCAGGCACTTGACCCGCACAGGCATTCCGCCCGCGGAGATGCCCGCGATCTCCTCGACGTGACCGAGCGACTCACGCGCTGCGAGGTAGTCCTCGTGCGCACGGGCGTAGCCCGCCGCGAGCTCCTCGTCCTGCGTGAGTCGCTCCGACATCTCCTTCATCACGCCGTTCGCCTCGAGCGTCGAGGCGCCCGCGACGGCGCCGGGGCTCGTCAGGTAGTAGGTCGTCGGGAACGGCGTGCCGTCGGGCAGTCGAGGTGCGGTGTGCACCACGAGCGGACGACCGCACACGCAGCGCGCGGCGATCCCGACGACGCCGCGCGCCGGTCGGCCGAGCTGCTCCTGCAGCACCTCGAGGTCCTCCGGGTGACGTCCGGTCGCGACCGGTCCGCCTGCGGGACGGCCGTCGTGGCGCCGGGCACGTTCGCGTCCGGGTGGTTTCCCAGGTCCGGGGCGGTGGGGTACGAGTCGTTCACGAGGAATTCCGTTCTGCGGCGTGCGGTGCTGGTCCGGCGCCGGGAACCGGCGCTCTCCCATTGTCCCCGCTCCCCGGGTGGAACCGCAATCCGCGAGGCGCGGGCGCCGCCCGCCTACGGCGTCGCGGTGTCCGTGGGGGCGGCTGCTCGCCGTCACCGGTGTCCGTACCGCCCGTGGGTGCGGTCTCGGACTCACCGGGCGCAGGTTGTTCGCCAGCGAGCTGTACGGAACGCCACAACGAGGTGTACCACGGCGCTCCGGTGTGCCCTTCGACCCGGACCGGGCCGTCCGTGACCACCTGACCCGTCTCCGGGTCCAGGTCGTCGACGACCGTGTCCGGGTCGACGACCCGCCAAGCCCGCTCCCCGGGAGCACGAAGCTGAGCCGGTCGCGGGCCTGCGCGACGACGTAGGCCTCGTCGTCCCAGCGTCCGAGCTGCACCTTGAGCTCGTCGCGGGTCTGCTCCGCCTGGGCGACGTCGGCGCGCAGCGCCCGCAGCTCCCCGTCTGGTTCACGAAGGCGCGCACGGTGGGCAGCAGGAGGATGACGGCCAGGAGCACGACGACGGACATCACCAGGGCACGGACCGTCACCACCTCGGGGAGCAGCAGGCCGTACCTGCTGCGGCGGCGGTCGGCGAGGGCCGGGGCGCGGGTCCCGGCCGTGGTCCGTGACCGGGGGCGCGTGGAGCGGAGGCGCCGGGACCGGGCGCGGCGGACCTCGCGGCCGCACCCTTGGCTGCTGACCGGGTGGCCTTGGCGTCCGACCGGATGGCCTTGGGCGTCTGGGGTCGGACCCTGCTCTTCCCTGCCGGGCCGCTCGGCGTCGCCGCGCCCTCGCCCGCCTTCGCGGAGTCGCGGCCTGCCGTGGAGCTCGCGCCCCTTGACCGACGTGTTGGGCGAGGTGTCGGCGTCGGCGCGCGACGTCGTCGGGCTCGAACCTGTGGTGCGCGCCCGACCTGACGACGAACGCCCGTCCCCGCGCGCCCTCCCGCACCGCGACCGCCCGGTCGCGCGGAGGCGCCAGGCGTGGACGGGCGGCGGTTCGAGGGCATGGTGCCGATTGTGCCGCCTCGCGGACCGTGCCTGCCGGAAGGCCCGCGGCGAGCCGGGCAACGCGGCCGGATCCACACCAAGCGTTCACAAACCCGGGGCACTCGAATCAGGTGACGCACGGACGCCCGGTGGTTCCGAGGAACCACCGGGCGTCCGGGTGCCGACCGCGATCAGACCGCGGCTAGCTGGTGAGCGTCAGCTCACGCCTTCCAGCGCGGGAACGCCGAGGCGCCGGCGTAGCGGGCCGCGTCGTCCAGGGCCTCCTCGATACGCAGGAGCTGGTTGTACTTGTTGACGCGCTCGCCACGGGCGGGAGCACCGGTCTTGATCTGGCGGCGTTGGTCGCGACGGACAGGTCGGCGATCGTCGTGTCCTCGGTCTCGCCCGAACGGTGCGAGACCATCGCGGTGAAGCCGTTGCGCTGCGCCATCTCAACGGCGTCGAGGGTCTCCGACAGCGTGCCGATCTGGTTGAGCTTCACGAGCAGCGAGTTCGCCGACTTGAGCTCGATGCCCTTGGCGAGGCGCTCGGGGTTGGTGACGAACAGGTCGTCGCCGACGATCTGCACCTTGTCGCCGACCTCCGCGACGAGCTGCGACCAGGCGCTCCACTCGTCCTCGGACAGCGGGTCCTCGATGGAGACCAGCGGGTAGTCCGCCACGAGCTGCTTGTAGTACGCGATGATCTCGTCCGAGCTCGTCGCCTTGCCCTCGAACTGGTACGCGCCGTCCTTGAAGAACTCGGTCGCGGCGACGTCGAGCGCCAGGCCCACGTCCTTGCCCGGGACGAAACCGGCCTGCTCGATAGCGACGAGGATCAGGTCCAGCGCGTCGCGGTTGCTCGGCAGGTTCGGGGCGAAGCCGCCCTCGTCGCCGAGGCCCGTCGCGAGGCCCTTGCTCTTCAGCACGGACTTCAGGGAGTGGTACACCTCGGCGCCGGTGCGCAGCGCCTCACGGAAGGACGTGGCGCCGATCGGGGCGACCATGAACTCCTGGATGTCGACGTTGGAGTCGGCGTGCGACCCACCGTTGAGGATGTTCATCATCGGGACGGGCAGGACGTGCGCGTTGGGGCCACCGACGTAGCGGTAGAGGTCCAGGCCGGAGCTCTTGGCAGCAGCCTTCGCGACGGCGAGCGAGACACCGAGGATCGCGTTCGCGCCCAGCTTGCCCTTGTTGGGGTGCCGTCGAGGTCGATCAGGGCCTGGTCGATGAGGCGCTGGTCCTCGGCCTCGTAGCCGATCAGCTCAGGGGCGATCTCGTCGATGACGGCGTTGACGGCGCCCTCGACGCCCTTGCCCAGGTAGCGGGACGTGTCGCCGTCGCGGCGCTCGACGGCCTCGAAGGCGCCGGTCGAGGCACCTGAGGGGACGCCTGCGCGGGCGAAGGTGCCGTCGTCGAGCACGACCTCGACCTCGACGGTGGGGTTGCCGCGCGAGTCGAGAATCTCGCGTGCTCCAACGGCTTCGATGCTTGCCACGGTTGCTCCTTCAGGGTGCTTCCAGGTCCGGAGCGCAGGGCAGGCGACGATGGCGGTCGGGCGCGTCCGGGGTTGTCGCAACCCAGCCTAGTGGTCGGGAACACATCACGCTCCCGCCGTCGTCCTGTGGACAGGTTCGCCCGCATGTCGGCCGGGGCGGGCGCCCAGGTCACCCTCGGCAGGCGCCTACGTCACCCTCGCCGGGCACCCACGTCACCCTCGGCGGTCAGGATCGCCCGCTCCACCTCGCGCAGCGCACCACGCAGCGCGGACTCCGCGTCCACGCCGTCGACCTGCGCCCGGCGCACCACGTCGAGCAGCTCACGACCGTAGGCGCGTTCGGAGCCCAGCTCGCCCTCCGCGGGGCCGCCGTCCGGCGTGCCCGACGGCGCCGCTCCCTCCCAGGGCGCGTCTCGCCCGAGGGAGGGCGGGACCGACGTGAGATCCGCCGTCGGGCCGGACGGCGACGACGCCTCGCCCAGCCCCGCGCGCCCCGCCCGTCCGATGACCTTCTGCGCGCGGGCCAGCGCGCCTTGCGCGAGCGGGATCCCCTCGAGCACCGACTCCCGCTGCTTCTCCTGCTGCTTGATCTGGTCCCACTGGGTGTACAGGGCTGCGTGGCCGTCGCCCGTGGTGACCGTGGTGTCCGCGAACACGTGCGGATGACGCCTGACGAGCTTGGCGACGAGGTCGGCCGCGACGTCGTCGACCGTGAACGGGTCGACCGGGTCCTCGCTCGCGATGCGCGCGTGGAACAGGACCTGGAGCAGCAGGTCGCCCAGCTCCTCGCGCATGCCCGCGCGGTCGCCGGTCTCGATGGCCTCGGCCAGCTCGTGCGCCTCCTCGAGGAGGTAGCGGACCAGCGACTCGTGGGTCTGCTCGCGGTCCCACGGGCACCCGCCGGGCGAGTACAGGCGGTCCATGACGGCGACAGACTCGCGCAGGGGTCGACGGGGCGGGACGGCTCGCTCGTGGTCATGCGCCCATCGAGGAGCGCGGACCGGAGGGCCCCGGGACGAGGGCCCTCCGGTCCGACGGCGGCGCCTCGCTCCGGTCGTCCGCCCGCGTGGCCGCGCGGGTCGGTGCCGACCGGCACCGAGCAGGCGGGACGCGTGCTGCGGTGTGGCGGCGGTCACCCCAGGTCCCGCGCTGCTAGGGTCGCCGAGCCGAGCCTGTGCTCGCCTGGGTCGTCGATGGAGCACTCATGCTGCGTGTCACCGTGCCTGTCAGGATTCTCGTCCGTCGCCTCATACTGGCGATCGTCATCCTGGCCGCCCTGCACCTTTTCACGAACTTCCTCGAGAAGGTCGCCGATCTCCACGGCGGAGTCGTCGAACCGCTCGTCCACTACTTCAGCATGGACGAGGAGGTCAACGTCCCCACCTGGTTCACCGTGATCCTGCTGGCGGTCACGGGCCTCGTGACCGGGGACCTGCTGCACGCGGAACCGGACAAGGGCCGCCGGTGGGCCTGGGGGCTCATCGCCTTCGTGCTCCTCTACCTCTCGATCGACGAGATGACCAGCTTCCACGAACACCTGGGCACGTCGTTGGAGGAGCACTTCTCCAGCATCGCGGACCTCCCCTTCAACGGCTGGGTCGCGTTCTACGGCCCGCTCGCCCTCGTCGTCGCCGCGGTCGTCGTCCCCTCCTGTGGCGGTTGCAGCGAGAGCTCTCCGTCGCATGGCTCTCGCAGGCGTCCTGTACGTCGCAGGAGCGGTCGGCTTCGAGGCCGTGGCGGGCCTCCTCGAGGACCAGGGCTTCGACCGGTCGACCTTCGTCGGGCAGCTTGCGGTCCTCGGCGAGGAGAGCCTCGAGATGATCGCCGTCCTGGTCTTCCTCGTCGCCGTAGTGCGCTACCGGACCCTGCTCGACGTCCCTGCTGCGACTCCTCGGCCCGACCCGGGGCGACACTTCATCCTTGACCCGTCGAGGCCCCGCGCCGACGATGCAAGGGCGGGTTCCGGACCGAACTGCGCGCTAGCGGCGGGAGACCTCGATGACGACTCCGGCAGGACAGGGCACCGTCGGACGCCAGCTCCCTCGCTCACGGCGGTCCGCGCGATCGCCGCCGCAGCGGTACTCGTCTTCCACCTGGACTACTGGCAGGTCCTGGACATCCCGGGGCTTACTACGGGAGCACCGGAGTCGCTCTCTTCTTCGTCCTCTCGGGCTTCATCCTGACCTGGACCGCCCGGCCGGGACTGTCGCGGGCGGCTTCTACCTGCGGCGCGTCGCGAGGATCTACCCGGATCACCTCGTGACGCTGGTGGCCGCCCTGGTCGTCGCGCTGATCCTCGGCAGCCCACCCGTCACCGGTCGCATCCTCGCAGCGAACGTCCTCCTGCTCCAGGCCTGGTCCCTCGACAGCTCGGTCGTCTACGGGCTCAACGGTGTGGCGTGGTCGCTCTCGTGCGAGCTCGCGTTCTACCTCGCCTTCCCGTTCGTCCTGCCGGTGCTGCGCCGGTGGTCGCCGCGGACACGACTCGTGGTCGCGCTCGGGGCGCTCGCCATCCCGCTGATCGCCACGCTGGTCGCTCCGAGCACCTACCAGGTGCTCTACCACTTCCCCGTCGCCCGATTCCCCGAGTTCGTGCTGGGTGTCGTCGCAGGGCTCGCGTTCCTCGAGGGCCACAGGTCGCGGATCCCCTGGGTCGGGCTGCTCGGCAGCTTCGTCCTGGTGCTCGTGGCGGCGGAGCTCGCGCACGCGAGCGAGGCCGTCGCTCGCGTCGGCCTCGTCCTCCCGTTCGCCCTCTTCCTCATGGTCTGCGCTGAACGCGACCTCCGGGGCACCCGGTCGGTGCTGACGCGCCGAGCCCTGACCGTCGCGGGCTCCGCCTCGTACGCCTTCTACCTGGTGCACGAGCTGGTCATCCGCCGTGTGCTGGCGACCCCGCTGAGCGGGTTGCTCGCGGCGCTCGTCATCACGGTCGTCGCCGCCCTGCTCGCCCACGCCCTCTACCGCTGCGTCGAGGAACCGGCTCGCCACCTGCTCGTGAACAGGTGGGGTCGAGGCGTCGGGCGGTGCCGGTGGCGACGCCCGACGAGGTCGTCAACGTCTCGCCGCCCCCGTGCCCACCTTCGCGGCGGCGCTCACGTCCCCGACGACCACCGCGTCGATGAGCTGACGCGCCCAGGCGAGCACCTCCATGCCCCGGAGCGGACGGCCTCCGATGCGCGCCGTCGTCGGGAAGGGGACCAGGAACGCGCGGATCGCCGGCTTGAGCATGGTGCCCGGGTACAGGCGCTTGAGTCGCAGCTCCGCGGACTCCGGGAGGTCGACGGGCGCGAAGCGCACGAACTTGCCCTGGGCCGTGACGTCGGCCAGGCCCGCGAGACGGGCATGGTTGCGGAAGCCCGCGACGGCGAACAGCGCCTCGACGACCTCGGGCAGCGCTCCGTAGCGGTCGACGAGCTCGGCCCGCAACTCGGCGAGCGCCGCTCGTCCTGGGCCGCTGCGATCTTGCGGTACGCCTCGAGGCGCAGGCGCTCGTGCGCGATGTAGTCGTGCGGGATGTGCGCGTCGACGGGCAGCTCGATCGATACTTCAGGGGCCTCTTCCTCGACCTCGCCCTTGAACGACGCCACGGCCTCCCCGACCATGCGCACGTACAGGTCGAAGCCGACCCCGGCGATATGCCCGGACTGCTCACCGCCCAGCAGGTTCCCCGCGCCACGGATCTCGAGGTCCTTCATGGCGATCTGCATGCCCGCACCGAGGTCGGTGTTGGCGGCCATGGTCGCGAGGCGGTCGTGCGCGGTGTCGGTGAGCGGGCGCTCGGGTGGGTAGAGGAAGTACGCGTACGCGCGTTCGCGCCCGCGCCCCACGCGCCCCGCAGCTGGTGAAGCTGCGACAGGCCCAGCATGTCGGCACGCTCCAGGATGAGTGTGTTCGCGTTGGAGATGTCCAGGCCGGTCTCGATGATCGTGGTGCACACCAGGACGTCGAGCTCCTCTCCCAGAACCCTCGGATCGTCTGGTCGAGCTGGCTCTCCCCATCTTGCCGTGCGCCACCCCGATGCGGGCCTCGGGCACCAGCTCGCGCAGGCGCTGGGCGGTCCGGTCGATCGTCTCGACCTTGTTATGCACGTAGAACACCTGGCCCTCGCGCAGCAGCTCGCGGCGGATCGACGCCGAGATCTGCTTCTCCTCGTACGCGCCCACGTACGTCAGGACGGGTGGCGCTCCTCGGGCGGGGTCGCGAGCGTGGACATCTCACGGATGCCCGTCACGGCCATCTCGAGCGTGCGCGGGATGGGGTCGCGCTCATCGCGAGGACGTCGACGTTGGTGCGCAGCTGCTTGAGCGTCTCCTTGTGCTCGACGCCGAACCGCTGCTCCTCGTCGATGATGACCAGGCCGAGGTCCTTGAACTTCACCGATCCGGAGATGATGCGGTGCGTGCCGATCACGACGTCGACCGACCCGTCGCGCAGCCCCTCGACGGTCTCCTTGGACTCGGCCTCGGTCTGGAACCGGGAGAGCGCCTTGACCGTCACGGGGAATGCCGAGTAGCGGTCCGCGAACGTCTGGAAGTGCTGCTGCACCAGGAGCGTCGTGGGCACCAGGACCGCGACCTGCTTGCCGTCCTGCACGGCCTTGAACGCCGCGCGGACGGCGATCTCGGTCTTGCCGTACCCGACGTCGCCGCACACCAGCCGGTCCATCGGGACCGACTTCTCCATGTCCGCCTTGACCTCGTCGATCGTGACGAGCTGGTCGGGCGTCTCGACGTACGCGAACGCGTCCTCGAGCTCGCGCTGCCACGGGGTGTCGGGGCCGAACGCGTGGCCCTCGGTCGCCATGCGCGCGCTGTACAGGCGGATCAACTCTCCCGCGATCTCCTTGACGTGCTTGCGCGCTTGGCTCTTGGTCTTGGACCAGTCCGAGCCGCCCATCTTGTTCAGGCTCGGCGACTCGCCGCCCGTGTACTTGGTGACCTGGTCGAGCTGGTCGCTCGGGACGAACAGCCGGTCCCCGGCTGCCCGCGCTTCGAGGACGCGTACTCGATGACGAGATACTCGCGCGTCGCGGCGTTGCCCCCGGTGCCGAGCGTGCGCTGCACGAGCTCGATGAACTTCCCGACGCCGTGCTGCTCGTGCACCACGTAGTCCCCGCCCGCAGCGCCAACGGGTCGACGACGTTGCGCCGTCGCGACGGCATCTTGCGCATGTCGCGCGTGCTCGACCCCTGACGTCCCGTGAGGTCGGACTCGCTGAACACCGCGAGGCGCAGCTCGGGCACCACAAAGCCCGGCCCGACCGGCGCCGGTGTCACGAGCACCACGCCCCTTCGGGCTCGGTGTCGATCGACGCCACGAGGCGGGCGGCGGTGTCCACCGCGGACAGCTGCTCGGTCATGCGGCGGGCGGGCCCGTGCCCCTCGGTCGTGAGGACCAGGCGCCAGCCCGCATGCTGGAGGCCGCGCAGGTCGTCGAGCGCACGCTCGACGTCGCCGCGGTACGACTCGACGTTGCGCGCCGGCACGGTGAAGGTCGTCACGCCGTCTCGGTCAGCCCGGGCCCGACGGCCGCTGCGTCCCCACCCGGGAGTGCCCGCCGTCGGGCGTCTCGCCCTCGGACGCACCGCCCTCACCCAGGCCGAACGGGCTGAGCGTCCACCAGCCGAGCCCGCGGCGCTCGGCGACGTCGTGGACCTCGGCGAACGTCTCGAAGGAGGCTGCGGAGAGGTTGATCGGGTGGAGCCTCCGGCGGCCGCGCCCGTCCATGCCGCCGCAAGGAACTCCTCGGTGGTCGCGACGAGGTCGTGCGCGGCGGCGCACGCGCTCGGGGTCGTTGATGATCAGCAGCGCGTCGTCGGGGACGAGCTCCAGGACGGGCAGCATGCGGTCTACGAGGACGGGGCGAGGACTCCATGCCCTCCACGGCGATGCCCGCGGCGAGCTTGTCGAGCATGTCGGTGGCGCCCGGCAGCGTCTCGATGAGCTCTGCCGCGCGGGCGCGGACCGCGTCGGTCAGGAGGATCTCCCGGCAGGGCGGGGCCCACGCCGTGGTCCGCGATCTCCAGGCTGCGCTGGTCCGCGACCGCGAACCAGCGGATCTCCGAGACCTCGTCCCCCAGAACTCCACGCGCAGCGGGTGGTCCTCGGTGGGCGGGAAGACGTCGAGGATCCCGCCGCGGACCGCGAACTCGCCGCGGCGCTCGACCATGTCGACGCGCTGGTAGGCGGCCGCGCTCAGACGTTCGGCGACGTCCGTGAGGTCGGCTGTCTCCCCGTGCCGAGCTCGACCGGCTCCAGGTCGCCGAGCCCTCCACGACCGGCTGGAGCAGGGCGCGCACCGGCATGACCAGGATGCGTACCGGACCGGACTGCCCGATCTCGCTGCGCGGGTGGGCCAGCCGGCGGAAGACGGCCAGACGCTTGGCGACCGTGTCGCTGCGCGGCGAGAGGCGCTCGTGCGGGAGCGTCTCCCACGCGGGCAGGACCGCGACGAGGTCGCCCAGCTCGTCGGGGAGGTAGGCGCGCACGCTCGCCGCGAGCTCGTCCGCCTCGCGACCCGTCGCGGTCACCACCACGAGGGGACGGGAGCCTTTCGCGAACCCTGACCCCTCGGGCACGGAGGGCCCTGTCTCCCCTGTCGCGGTCGCGCCCGCCATCGCCGCGAGCAGCGGTGGCCGAACACCGACCGGCCCGACGACGTCGACCGCGCCCCGCAGGCGGGCGTGCTCGACGACCGCTCGAGCAGTGGGGTCGGCGAGGAGAGCGGGCAGGATTCCGGTGAGGTTCATGAGTTCCTTCAGGCAGGTCACCGACGGCGAGTGGGTGTCCACGGGCGGGGCCTGGCGCGGGCGACGCGACCCGCTGCGAGAGGCGGGCGCGCCGGGACAGCACGAGCGGCCCGGACCGAGGTCGTGACGGTCCGGGCTGAGGGTGCGAGAACCAGGTTACGCCGGGGTCCGACGCCGGCTGCAGCGCAGCCTCGGACGCGCAGGCTCAGCGGCGCATGTCGCGAACCTTCCTGCGCGCCCTGCCCGCGAGGACGATCGTCGACAGGAGCGTGCGGGACGGCCACGACCCGACGGCGCACGTTACCGAGACCAGGTCGACCCGGTCGGGGTAGAGCAGCGTCTCCTCGGGGTACCTGCGCGGGTCGGTGCAGCTGTCGACCACGACGGTCTCCTCCAGGCCGCCAGGTATCGCGTCTCCAAGAGGCGACCCCAGGCCCCGGGCGAGTACGCCGACCAGTCCGGGTCGTAGGCGTCGGACACCGAGAAGACCACCCCGTCCCGGCGCACGCGCACCGCGAGGTAGACCGGGGCGCCGGGCGGCCCGACGCGCAGGACGTAGGCCTCTCCGCGCTCCCGGTAGACCTCGACGACCTGGGTGAACCAGGCCACCGCACCGGGGACGACGCGCCGGGCCTCGCCACCCCGCGACCGATCACCCTTCCACCCGGCCGCCTCGAGATCGAGGAATCGCTCGACGATCGCGGGCTCCTGGGTGGCGTCGACGATCCGCAGCTCGTCCCCAAGGCCTCCTCGAGGCGCCGGCGTCGTCTGCGGAGGCTCTTGCGCCGCGTGCTCGACATCTCCGGGCCGAGCTCGCCCCGGGCGTCCGGTCCCGACACGAGGGCGCCACGGGAGATCAGGTCCCATTCGCGGACGGGGAACCGGTGCCGGGCGAAGGCCTCCAGCAGCAGGGTCGTGACCCTGCTCGGGCGCCGCAGGAAGGGCAGGTCGACGGCGTGGCCGAGCAGGCGCCGTTCCCTGTGGAGCGCGACGACGAGCGACTCGACGGCGGCCTCCGGCCGGGCGGCGTCCACGAGCGGGCGCGCAGCGCCGCGAAGCGTTCGATGAACGGGCCGTCGAGGCTCGCGTGCCGGAGCGGCCAGAGGCGGTTCCGGGGCACCGACTCGAAGGGGAGGAACGCGATCCACCGCGCTCCCAGAGCGACGACGACGGCCATCACCTCTCGCCCGCCACCCATCTCACGCGCCGCCACCGCCAGGACCGCGGGCTCGAAGTAGAGGTTCGGCTCGAGAGGCGTCGGCCAGCCGCTGCCACGCGGCCAGGTCATCGGCCCCGAGCTCCGCGACCCGGACCACCCTGCTCGTGACCGTGACACCCGTGCGGCCGCCGCTGCCTCCCGCACGCTCACCGGAAGCGCCGGACCATGCGCGCCGCGGCTCGCACGACCCGCATCACGACACGCGCAGCGACCGTTCCCGTCACGACCGTCATCGAGACCAGCTCCAGCCTGTCCGGGAAGAGTGCCGTGGCGTCCTTGTACAACGAGGGATTCATCGAGCTGTCGAACATCTTGACGTCCGCGTTCTCGTCGAGCCAGGACAGCGCCATCATCCGACCGATCGCGCCGGGTCCGTACCTGGCCCAGTCCTCGCTGTAGACGTCGAAGTACCCGAACGCCGTCGACCCGGTGCGGACGATCACGTTCATGTGCAGCAAGGTCCCTCCGCGACGAGCGCGAAGACGTGGGCGCGACCGCTGGTCGAGAAGCCCGCGAGCATCTCGGTGAACCACTCCTCGCCACCGCGCCGGTTCCGGAACCCTAGGCCGCCGCGCTCGGAGTCGCCCTTCCAGCCCTGCTGCTCGAAGTCCAGGAACGTCGTGGCGATGTCCGGGTCGTCCGCCCGGTCCTCCAGGACGAGTGCAGCACCGACGGCACGCTCCAGGCGTCGGCGCCCGCGAGCGAGCGACTTGCCACGGGGCATCCGGTCGACCCAGCTGCCGGGCTCCCCACGTCGAACCGCACAGCCCGCGCGGGTCGCCGCCCAAGCGTGGACCGGTGTCCTGCGCTTGCGGCACGCCTTCTCCAGCCTCCGGCCCACCTCGCCGTCGCGCACGAGCAGGTGGAGGTCGACCGCCTGACCCAGCTCGCGCCTCCTCGCGTGGAGCGCGTCCACGAGCGCCGTGACCGCCACGTCCACGCCGGCAGCGTGGATCAGCGGGTGCCGAGCGGACAGTAGAGGGCAAGGAAGTCCGAACCCGTCGAGGCGTGCCGCCAGGGCCAGTGCCGGTCGCCCGGAACCATCTCGAACGGGAGCGCCGCCCACCACCCGGGGCTCCGGCGGCCGGCTCCCTGGTCGCCGTCTGCGTCGCCCGGGCCACGTTCCACCACGAGGATCTTCAGGTCGGCGCCGCCGCTGAGCGCGCGGACCGCGGGGACGAGCATCTCCGGCTCGAAGTACGGGTTGGGTTCGGCGGCCGCGGCTGCCAGCACCCTCCACGCCTCGATCTCCTGATCCGACAGGTCGACGATGCTCAGTACACGACTGTGTGCCACGAGAACCTTCCGTCATCGAACGGTCGAGCGACCGTCGCTCGGGGCCGGCGTCTGGACGTCTGCAGTTCGACGGTAGACACCGTGCGGCCGGCGGGCCACAGTAGGAGCACTGTTTTCACCCGCGGGCACTCCGGGTCCGGGCGTACGGGCAGCGGGTCGGCGCGCTCCGTGCCCGACCGAGCCAGGAGAGGCGAGCCCGTGACCACCGACGAGCTGCGCGGCGCCAGGGCCGTCCGGTCGCGGCGCGCACACATCGCCCTGCTCCTGCTCGCCGGGGCGGCCTCGGCTGCTCTTCGCGGTCGTCTACGTCGTCGCGGTGCGCACCCTCGAGGGGCAGGAGCTCGACAACGGGGCGTTCGTCTCGTGGCAGCAGCTCAACCCGTTCCTCGGGTCATTCGCCCGGGTGCTCCGGCCCGCCCTGCCGGTCGCGCTGGGCGTGGTCTGCTGCGTCCTCGGGGTGCAGGCGGTCCAGGTCGGCCGGGGACGGGCGGTCGCCCGTGCGGTCGCCGTCGTCGGGATCAGCGTCCTGCTGGCCCGGTGGCTCCGCGACGGCGCGCTCGACCGCCCCGATCTCGCCGACCTCGCCTATCCGCAGAACACCTTGCCGTCGGGGCACGTCGCGGTGACCACGGCGCTGTGCGTCGCGGTCCTCTTCCTCTGGCCGCGACAGTCGGGTGCGCTCGTGGTCTGGGCCGTCACCGTGAGCCTCGTGGCCTGCGTGGCGTCGCTGCTGGAGCACGCCCACCGACCGAGCGACGTGGTCGCCTCGCTCCTGCTCGTGGGCGCGGTCACCTGCCTCGTGCTCGCGAGCACCCAGGGGCGGCCCTTCCCTCGGGCGAGGGTGCCGGGGCCGCCCGGTCAGCGCCGGACGGGTGGCGCCGCGCTGACCGCCTTCGCCCGCCGGTCGCCAGGACACGCTCGTAGATCCGGTCGTAGCGCTCGACCACGGCCTCCCAGGTGTATCGGGAGACCTCCCGGCGGCCTGCGGCGCCCATGGCCGCGGCGGACTCCGGGTGGTCGAGCAGCCCTCCGACCGCGTCGGCCAGCGCCGCAGGATCCCGCGGGTCCACCAGCAGCCCGTCGACCCCGTCGGTGATCAGCGTCCGGGGCCGCCCAGCACGGTCCCGACGACGGGTCGTCCGGCGCGCCAAGCCTCGAGCACGACGATCGAGGCGGCCTCCTGCGGCTCGGCACGACCACGACCGCAGCGCCCGCCAGCGCGGCGGCGACCGCTGCCGCTCCAGCATCCCCGGGAACAGCACCCGGTCCTGACGCCGAGCGCGCGGGCGCGTCGTCCCAGCTCGGCGCGCTCGGAGCCGTCCCCGACGATCGTCAGCCGCGTACGGTCCTTGAGATCCGTCGTGGCGAAGGCCTCGAGCAGGAGGTCGAACCCTTGACGTGCTCGACCCTGCCGACCGCGACGAGCATCGGGGCACGTCGGCGCTGACCGGGCGAGATGCGCCACCGGCAGGCCCGGGTACCGGTACGTCGAGGTCGACCCCGTTGGGCACGACCACCGCGTCCGGGAGCCCGAAGCTCTCCGCGAGGTCCTCCGTGACGATCGTCGAGCAGCCGGTCACGGCGTCCGCGCGCCCGAGCGACTCCTTCAGCCAGGTGCGCATCCACCACGACGTCGCGAACACGTCGTGGTCGTCGGCGAACGTCTCCCCGTGGGAGCTGACGACGAGCGGGGTGCCGGTGAGGCGCTGGAGTGCTGCGGCGTAGACGCCGTTGGGTCCGAAGCACTGCACGTGCAGGACCTCGGGGCGCAACGAGCGGTAGGCGCGGAGCCATCGCCATGCGGCGGCAGGCCACCTGGACGCGAAGGTCAGCAGGCCGCCGGCACCCCGCGACGGCTGCGGGCAGGGCAGGTAGCGGACGGTGACGCCGTCGAGGACACGGGTCCCGAGCCGCTCGCCCTGGTCGACCGTCCACACCTCGACCGTGTCCCCGCTGCGCCAGGACCCGGGCGACGTGCTGGACATGGGTCTCGACACCGCCAGTGCGCGGCGCGTAGGAACTGGCGACCAGTGCGATCCGGGGACTCATTTCGCCCTCTCAGGACCGAGGTCCGGCTGCTGCGCGACGCTAGAGTGAGGCACTTCCCAGGCCGTGAGAGATCGGACTCCCCGCATGCCGCAGCTGGTGATCGCGACCGTCGCCGTCGAGGTGCCCATGGGCGCGCAAGTTTACCAGGAGGAGGTCGCCGGCCGGGCTGTCGACGCCCTTGCCCCGCCGGGCTCGACACCGACCGGGTCCGCCGCCACGTGGACCGTCTCCCGTGCTGTCGCCCGCTCGCTCCGCTCCCTCTTCCGGGCACCCTCCGCCTCCCGCTTTCACGGCTCGGCGCCGCCGCCCTCGCTCCGTCGGGCCGCGGGCCGCGTCGTCTACCCGCGCGACGCGATCGTCCACCGCGTCGGGCTGGAGCTTCCGCCCCATCCGCACCGCGACGTCCTGACCATCCAGGACGTGGTCGCGTGGCGGTTCGACGACGAGTCCCGCCCGTCCGCGCAGCGCCGAGGAGGCTCGCGCGCAGCGGCGATCGTCACGGTCTCCGAGTTCAGCGCGGACGAGATCGCCGAGCTGCTCGGCGTCCCTCGACCGCACGTCGCCTACAACGGCGTCGACGAGCGCTACTTCCGCACGCCGCCACCGAGCGCCTCCGCGCTCGAGGGCTCGGGATCACCGGTCCGTACGTCCTCCACGCCGGTGGCGCCTCCCGGCGCAAGAACCTCGAGGGCTGGCCGCCGCCTGGCACTTGATCCACGGCGCCCGCCCCGACCTCACGCTGGTCATGAGCGGCCCGCCGCACTGGCGCCGGGACAAGCTGTTCGGCCCTCTCGCGGGGACGCGCCTGGTGGGTCGCCTGCCCGACGACGCCATGCCGGGTCTCGTCGCGGGCGCCGCCGTCATCGTGGTCCCTCGCACTACGAGGGGTTCGGTCTGCCCGCGCTCGAGGGGATGGCTGCAGGCGTTCCCGTGGTCGCGGCCCGCACCAGCTCGCTGCCCGAGGTCGTGGGGACGGCGGGCTGCTCGTCGAGCCCACCCGGAGGAGATCGCCGAGGGCACGTTGTTCGCGCTCTCTGACGATCCGGAGATATCGGCGATGGTCGAGCGCGGGCGTGCCCGCTCGGCGGACTTCACCTGGGAGCGCAGCGCCGCCCAGCACGCCGACGTGTGGCGGGCGTGGCCGGGCTCTAGCCCGCGACTCCCGTCGACGTGACCCCGACCTACGTTCCCCGGGCCCCACGCCTGGAGCGCGCTCACGGTCGCGACGTAGCTGCTCTCGGTCGCCAGGGGCAGGAACGACGGGTGCAACCCGCCCACGACGCCGGAGTAGTTCGCCGAGAGCACCGGCACGCCCCGCTCGGTCGTCATCGGGACGGAGACCCGGACCGCGGTGACCTCGACCGGGTCGATCGAGAAGAGGCTCACCCTGTCGGCGAACTGGTCCTTCTGCTCGACGACGTCCTGCCACGTCCCGTCGGTCAGCTGGACCGAGACCGTGTAGTCGCGCAGGCCCATGCTGCAGCACCGGATGCCGGCGGTCGCGACGCCGATCCGGTCGATCGTCTGCGGTCCGTCGGTCGTCACGGTCACCGACGGGTTCTCGTCGACGACGTCGTCCGCCAGGCGCCCCGAACGCCACGGGTCACGCACGTCGAACGTCCCCGACGTGACGACCTGGGCGTCGGCCTCCTCGTGCGTCGAGGTGGCCGTGACCTGTCGACCGGCCAGAAGGTCGGGGCCGAACGGCTCGATCGCCCGCACGTTCAGGGCCTGCCCCGGCTCGCCGACGAGGAAGACCGGGGCGCCGGTGACCGGAAGGTCCGTCCCGTCCGGCCCGACCTCGAGCGTCGTCTCGGCCCCGTACGGATCGAGCAGCCGGAGGGTGCGCGAACCACCGTCGACCGTCAGCCGGAGGGTGGTCGACAGGTCGTCGCCCCAGACCGCGAGGAGCGGCGTCCCGTCCGGAGCCGACGCCGACGCGGCGAACGTCCGGGGACACCCGTCTCGACGAAGGACGGCGTGCCGAACGGTGCGAGCAGCGCCGAGGTCGCGGCGAACGACGCTCCTGCCGCTTCACGTAGCTCCCGTACTGGATCAGCGACCAGGAGTTCCCGGACTCCCCGAACCCGCCCTCGGAGAAGAAGTAGGTCCACTCGTCGATCCCTCCGCGCCGTACCAGAGGAGCTTGCGGGCGACGTCCGGCCCACCGGCCCAGAAGTTGGCGACGCCGTCCGACCACCAACCCGACTCGGTGTCCCAGACCGGCCTGTCGGCGCACGGCGCGAGCGCCGAGCGCAGGGCGTCGAGGTCGTCACCCTCCTGGGAGAAGCCCTGCTCCTCCCACGAACGGTTCAGCCCGGTGTAGGGATGGATCCCGACGACGTCCATCGAGTCGCAGCCGCCCGCGGCGACGAGCGCCGACCACCAGTCGGGGACGATCCCGAGGGTGTTCCCCGACGATCACGACACCGGGGAGCGCAGCGCGAGCGCCCACCGCGAAGGGGCGCCGATCTGCTCCTGGTACTGCGCGCCGTCGTCGAACCCGGTGTTGTTGGGCTCGTTCCACGGCTGCCAGTGGACGATGCCCGGTGCCTCCTGCGCGACGGCACCCACGATCTCCCGTGACCACCCTCCCAGGTCCCTGCATCGACCGCCGCCCGCTCGGCCTCTCCTCCGGAGCCCAGCTGGACCATCAGCTTCACGCCGCTGCTCTGCGCGAGCGCGGCGGCCGCCGCGAGCTCGGCGAAGGGATCCGTCTCGGCCCCTCCTCGGGCTCGGGCATGCCCGCGCTCGGCAGCGAGTCCCAGGCGAGCCCGTCCGCGCTCGGCGCGGCGGCCGGGTCGGAGACGATGGCCCCGAAGTCCAGCTGCCACCGGTAGCTGCCGACTCCCAGCTGGTCCGCGAGCTGCACCCCGCGCAGCACCGACGCTCCGCCCCAGTCCGCGCCGTCCGTCAGTCCCGCGAGGTCGAGCGGCGCCCGGGCGCACCGACCGTGTACCGCAGGCATGTCCCGGAGACAGGCTCTCCGCTCTCCAGGTCGATCAGGGCGGCGTCGACCTCGTAGGTACCCGGTCGGGAGTCGGGGAGCGTCACGGGCAGGTCCCCGCCGTCCGCGGGGATGTCGGCGAGCTGCTCCTCTCCCACCACCGGGTCCCAGACCAGGGGATCGCCGCGCACCTGGAACCTCAGCTGATAACGGCCGCTCCACCGCCCCCAGGACTCGTCGAGGCTCATGAGGACCTGCGGCTCGTCGCCCGGCGGGAAGTAGTTGTAGACGCGATCGGTGACCAGTCCGGTGCCGCCCCCATCACGGAGAGGAAGCCGTCGTTGATCGCGTTGTACTTCACGGGAGCACCGAGCTGGTAGGCCATCCGGTCGGTGGAGATCGCGGTGAGCGTGATGCCTTCACCCGTGGTCAGCGCGTAGTACGTGCCGTCGTCGAGCACGAGGGGACGCGTCCATCAGCGTGAAGTCGGCCTCGAGGTCGGCCCGCGCGTCGGGCCACACGCCCCGGCGGACCCCGTCCTCGCCGACGTGCTCGAACCCGAGACCGTCCTCCACCACAACGAGCCCGTCGCCGTCGGGAGCCGGCGCGACGCCCACCGCGGAGTCGAACCAGTACTGGGACGGCTTGCCGAACGCCCACTTGCCGTTCGCGGTGGCCCCGAGGTGCAGCTCCTCGACGCCGTCCTGGTCGAGGACCGTCAGGTCGTCGGTCCCGTTCCCGCCCGAGGAGCCCGAGGACTGCAGGACGACCCCGCCGTCGGGCAGCTGCCCCAGGACCTGGCCGGGAAGTCGTCGCGCGAGCCGACGAGCTCGCCGTCCGTCCCCACGAGGTGCATGGTGCGCGCGGTCTCGTGCACGCCGACCACCGGCCGCCGTCGACGTCGTCCCAGATCGCCATCCCGTAGAGGTCGAGGACGCCGCCCTCGGTCTGATCGCCCGCGGGCAGGTGCGTGGTCCAGGACCGTGTGCCGTCCGGCTCGAACCGCACGAGGTCGCGGCGCTGCATGAGGGTGTCGAGGAGGTAGATCCCGCCGTCGGCGTCGACCTCGAACTGCTGCGGGCTGAAGGCCTCGTACCCGTCGTCGAGCTGCAGCTCGAGGTCGGTCGTGCCCTCCTTCTCCCCTGTCACGACGTCGTATCGCGTGACCCGGTAGGCGCTCGACCTGTCCCACTCCAGCACGTAGGCGAGCCCGTCGCGGACACGCACGGACTGCACGGTGCCGTCGGAGACGGTCGCCACGTCCTCGACCACGGTGCGCCGCCCGCCGAGCTCGGCGGGATCCACGCCGTCGTGCGTGATCTTGTCGAGGACCGGGAACCCGCAGACGGGCGCGGCCCCGGCTCGCTCGCGCCGACCACCGTGGGCATCGGGTCAGCCGACGACCCGGGCCTTCGGCGGCTCCGCCGTCCACGGCCCGGACGACCAGGACCGCAGCGGTGGCGACCGCGACCGTCCCGGCCACCCCGACCACCCACCTGCGGCGCCACCAGGCGGTACCGGTCTCGGGCTGCGCACGCGGGTCGGTCACGTCGGTCCTCCGTCGACGGCCCTCGAGGGGAGGGCCAGGGTCGATCGTACGTCGGGGACAGGTGGCGGACGGGGGTGTCGGGGAACATTTCACCCTCGCCGTGGGGCGGTCCGCAGCGCGGGCCATCCCCTACGCTGACCGCATGGACACGGACCCGCGCGATGCAGACCGTGCACGCTCAGGGGTTCCGTCCTCTGGCTGAGCAACGAGACCCCTGACCGGGACGGGCAGGGAGGACAGCGGCGCCAGTACTTCCAGATCCGTGCCCTGGTCCGCGCGGGCTGGTCCGTCCACGTGATGACCCTCGCCGGCGCCCAGGACGACACGTCGCTGCGTGAGCTCGCCACCGTCGAGCGCTTCGCCCCGTTCCTCTACAAGCGGCTCCCCACCCGAGCCGGTACTTCCTGGCCCGCAACCGGGCCCGTTCGGGCGCTTCGACCACGTGATCGTCGCCCACCTGGAGTCGTGGGCCCTGCTGCGCGGATCGGCCCGCGGCCTCGACGCGCCGGTACTCGTCGACATCCACAACGTGATGAGCCCGTGGCTGACCCGGCTGGGCAGGACCCGCGAGGCGCGCGCCTTCCAGCAGATCGAGGACGTCGTCCTCCGTGACGCCTCGGCCGTGTCGGTGTGCTCGCCCGCCGAGCTCGCCCGCCTGTCCGACGGTGGGTGGCTCTACGGCTCGTCGCGCCGCACGGGATCGACGCCACGGAGTGGCCCGCGCCCGGCGAGCCCGCGCCTCCACCCGTCGTCGGCATGTTCGGCAACTGGTCGTGGACCCCGAACACCGCCGGGATCGCCTGGTTCGCGAAGGACGTCTGGCCGCGCGTGCGGGCGGCTGTCCCCACGCCGAGTGGCACGTCGCCGGCTCCGGGACCCCGGCCAGGTTCGCCGAGATCGACGGGTTCCGCGGGCTGGGGCGGATCCCGAGCCTCTCCACCCTCACCTCGGTGTCCCGGGTCGTGGCCGTGCCGGTGCGCGCCGGGGTCGGAGCCCGGTGAAGTTCGGGAGGCGCTCGCGACGGGCCGCCCGGTGATCGCGACGACCGACGGGGCGAGCGCTCACCCCGGCTCGCCGGCACGGGTCACCAACGACACCGACGAGTGGGTCGAGTGGATCGTCGAGCGGCTCGGCGACGAGACGTCGCTCGCCACCGACGAGGGCGGCGCACCTACCGCTACGCCGTGGAAGAGCTGCCCTGGGAACGCACGACCCAGCCGATCGTCTCGTGGCTGTCCCGGAATTCCACCCGCTCCGACCTCTGATCCGGCGGCTGCCCGCTGATAGTGTGCAGGCGTCGCAGAAGGCCCGGTTTACACCGGTCGAGACCCTCCGACCACACCACCGTTCCGTGCGCCGCACGGACACCATGCCGAAGGGGACACCGTGGCGGATCCCGCTGTTGCCGTGAAGGGCCTCTCCAAGTCCTACCGCATCGCGAAGAGCGGCTTCCGGCCGACCACGGCCGCGGAAGCGATGATCAATCGTGTCAAGCACCCGCTCCACAAGCCGGAGTACGAGGACTTCGAGGCCCTCAAGGACGTCGAGTTCGAGGTCCCGTGGGGCGAGGCGCTGGGGATCATCGGTCGCAACGGTGCCGCAAGAGCACCCTCCTGAAGCTCCTCACGCGCATCACCGCTCCCTCGACCGGCCGCATCGAGCTCGGTGGTCGGGTCGGCAGCCTGCTCGAGGTCGGGACGGGCTTCCATCCCGAGCTCACGGGCCGGGAGAACGTCTACCTCAACGGCACGCTCCTCGGCATGCGACACAAGGAGATCCAGCGGCGCTTCGACGAGATCGTGGACTTCTCGGGGTCGAGAAATTCCTCGAGACCCCGTGAAGCGGTACTCGTCCGGCATGTACGTGCGCCTCGCCTTCGCCGTGGCCGCTCACCTCGAGACCGAGATCCTCGCGATCGACGAGGTCCTCGCCGTCGGCGACGCCGAGTTCCAGGCCAAGTCGCTCGCAAAGATGCGCGACGTCGCGCGCGACGGTCGCACGGTGCTGTACGTCAGCCACCAGGCGCAGACCGTCTCCGCGCTCTGCACCCGTGCGATCTACCTCGACCAGGGCAAGCTCACCTACGCGGGCAACGTCGAGGACGCGCTCGCGGAGTACCGCAACAGCTTCACGAGCTTCCACGTGGCCCAGCAGGACGCGTCCCGA
The DNA here is from genome assembly GCA_038070415.1 of Oerskovia sp. M15. Taxonomy (GTDB): domain Bacteria; phylum Actinomycetota; class Actinomycetes; order Actinomycetales; family Cellulomonadaceae; genus Oerskovia. Next base: position 2,657,096 of record JAMYWF010000001.1, on the reverse strand, counting down.
CGCGCCGGCACCGGCGAGCTCCGCTTCACCGAGGCGACGATCGCCGAGGAGACCATGGAGCCCACCGAGGACAAGGTCATCGAGTTCGCGGTCAACGCCAACCCGGACCTCGTCGGCAGCTACTTCATCTCCTGCCACGTCAACGACATGAACGGCAACATCGTCGTCCAGTGCGACTCGCGCCTCGTCGGCCTGTGGCTCGACCCGACCGTCCCCAGCGCGGCGCGCTGACCATCAAGGACCTGTGGCTCAAGCCCGGGCGGTACACGTACGACCTGTACGTCTGCAAGACAGGCATCCTCGACGCGTGGGAAGGGCGGGGCCTTCGAGGTCCTTCCCAACCCGCCGTACCCGGAGGTCACCTCCGACGAGGCGCTCACCCACGGCATGGTCCTGGCCGACTTCCAGTACGAGAGGTGGTGACGATGAGCAAGACCGTGATCACCCGCCGGGGCGCTGGGACCTGCCGTCGGTCAAGGAGCTGTGGGAGGCCCGCGAGGTCCTCATCAGCTTTGGGCGCCGCGACGTCCTTCTGCGCTACCGACAGACCGTGATCGGCGTCGCCTGGGTCATCCTCCAGCCTCTCGCCGCGGCGGGCATCTTCGCCATCGTGTTCGGTCAGGTCGCCGACCTCCCGAGCGGCGACGTCCCGTACTTCCTCTTCGCCTTCGCGAGCATGCTCGCGTGGAACCTGTTCAGCGGCGTCGCCGGGCGCTCGGCGTCCTCGCTCGTGGCCAACCAGTCGCTCGTGTCGAAGGTCTTCTTCCCCGCATGCTCGTGCCGCTCTCGACGGTCCTCGCGGTCCTGGTCGACTACGCCGTGGCGTTCGGGCTCTTCATCGTGCTGCTGTTCGTCTACGGCGTGAACCCCGGCTGGCCCATCCTGCTCGTGCCGTTCTGGACCCTGCTGGCCGTGCTGCTCGGCGCCGCGATCGGGGTCGCGAGCTCGGCCGTCATGGTGAAGTACCGCGACGTCGGCTACGCCCTGCCATGGTTCATCCAGGTCCTGATGTATGCGACCCCGTCGCGTACTCGTTGGAGGCCATCCCGGCGAACCTGCTGTGGATCTTCAACATCAACCCGCTGACCTGGTTGCTCGCGGGCTTCCGGTGGTCCTTGCTCGGGCAGTCGGCTCCGGAGCTCTGGCAGGTCGTCTCCCTGGTCGTCGTCGCCGTCCTGGGCTTCACCGCGGGTGCGCTGGTCTTCCAGAAGCTCGAGCGTGGCTTCGCCGACGTGATCTGACCCGGTCAAGGAGGGATCCCGATGAAGTGGTCCGCCGAGGGGCACCCGAGCGGCCGCACGTGCACGTCATCACACCCGGTGACCACTACTCCCCGCACGGGGAGCGCGGTGCCGACCGTGGTGGACGGCCTCGTCCGGGGCTCGGCGACGGACGACGCCGCACCGTCCTCCGTCGTCGTCGCGCAGGGGACCTACCCGGACCGGTACCCCGGCGCGCACGTCATCGAGTATCCGCAGGCCGTCGCCAGGCGGTCGGACCGCTACACGGACGCGGTCCTTCGCGGATCGGGCTCCCCGGTACGGAGCCCGCCGCGCCTACGCGGCGACCGTCCGCGACCAGGCCTCCTGGGCGCCGTCGTACGTCATCGCGCACAACGCGCCTCAGCTCGTCCCGCTCGTCGACGGGACCCTGCACCTCCCCGTCCTGTACGCGCACAACCAGCTTCTTCGGACCTACGGGCGCCGTGAGCTGGTCCGGACCCTCGCCCCGGTGCACCGCATCGTCTGCGTGAGCGGCTTCCTGGCCGACGAGACGGCGTCCCTGCTCCCTCCGACCCTCCGGGACCGTGTCGTGGTCGTCCACAACGGCGTCGATGCGGAGAGTGGGCAGGCGGAGCGAGCGCCTCGTGGTGACGTCCTCCACGTGGTCTTCGTCGGCCGGATGATCCCCGACAAGGGGCGGACGTCCTCGTGGACGCCGTCCGCGCTCTCTCCCGGACGGACGTGCGGCTCACCGTGGTCGGCTCCGAGGGTTCGACGCCGCGGCCCCTGACGGCCTACGAGAAGGACGTCCGGCAGCGCGCCGCAGGTCTGGCCGTTCCCGCGACATTCACCGGCTTCCTGCCCCGGGCCGAGGTCAGAGAGGTCCTCAGGACGGCCGACGTCGTCGTGGTCCCCTCACGCTGGGCCGAGCCCTTCGCGCTGACGGCTCTCGAGGGCATGTCCGCGGGTGCGGCGGTGGTCGCTTCGGACATCGGCGGCATCCCCGAGGCGGTCGGGACCGCCGGTGTCCTCGTACCGCCCGTGACGTGGGTGCCCTCGCGGAAGCCCTCGCCGCACTGGCTGACGACGAGCCGATGCTCGAGCGCGCCCAGGCTGCCGGACTCGAGCGGGCCCGCGAGATGGACTGGTCCCACGCTCGAGCCCGCCTCGACGAGGTCCTCGGGGCGCTCACGCCCGGACGGCAGGGGGCCGGATGACTCCCGCCGAGTACCCGGTGAGCACCCGGACCCTGCTCCTGAGCGACGTGACGCCCACCGACGCCGCACGGTGGGCCGACCTCGTCGACCGCGCGCTCGAGCCCAACCCGTTCCTGTCGCCCGCCTACCTGCTCTCGGCGGCCCGGTGGCTCGCGCGCACCGCGGGGATCCTGCTCCTGGTCGTCGAGCGCGGGGACCGCATGATCGCGCTGCTGCCGCTCAGCCGTGACGAGAAGTTCCACGGCACACCTCTGCGCTACGCGACCACCGCCGGGGCCTTTCTCAAGGACGACGCACCGCTCTGCGCCCCGCTGGTCGACGAGGAGCATGCCGCGACCGCGCTGGACCACCTCCTGACGTTCCTCGCGGACCGGCGCAACGGCCTCCCGCCGCTCGTCGAGCTCACCCTCCTCCCGGGCGAGGGCGCACTGAACGACGCACTCCACGCCGCCTGCTCCCGGGCCCGCGTCCCCGTCCTGGAGCGGTCACGGTTCGAGCGCGCCGTCCTCGACCGCGGGAGCACGGCCCTTCTCCACGCGACGCCCTGAGCCGGTCCAAGCGTCGGCAGGTCGACCGCCTGACCCGACGTCTCGAGGAGCACGCCGGGGCGACGCTCGTCATGGAGGATCGCGCGCAGGACCCGCGCGCCTTCGAGGCCTTCGTCAGCCTCGAGGCGTCGGGGTGGAAGGGCGACGCAGCCCAGGACGGCGGCGCGCTCGACGTCACGCCGGGCGCCGTCGGGTGGTTCACCGACGTGACCGACGGGCTGCGTTCCCGCAAGAACCTTCACCTGCTGGCGCTCGTCGCAGGCGACGACGTCGTGTACATGTCGCTGCTTCTCGGCGCAGGTGGCTCGCTCTACTCGTTGATGGACACGTACGACGAGCGGTTCGCGAAGTTCAGCCCGGGTGTGATCGGCCGCATGATGGAGCAGGAGTTCGTGCTGGGGCGCACGACGGCGGACCGCTTCGACCCGTGCCTGCACCCCAAGAACGTCGGCCCGAGCAGCCTGTACCGTGACCGCCGGATCCTTGTGGGAGTGGTGCTCGCGACGCGCGGCGTCCTTCCCCGGCTGCTCGTCCGGTCCGTGCCGACCCTCCGGCGCCTGCGCTCCCGACTCGCCCGCACACCTCGCGAGATCACGGGAGGAGGATCATGATCGTGACGACACCCCGTGAAGGGCGACCGGCGATGGCGTGGAACGACCGCGGAATCCTTGCGGCGACGCTCGGGCACACCGGGAGAGCGTGGACGGACGCCCGTCCGACCCCGCCCCGGCGACACCGGTGTACCTCCGACGCACGACCTACCCGGGCCCCACGCTCGGGCTCGAGCACCCGGTGAGGGACCCCGGGGCCCTCCCGGCGGTTCGCTGACGCTCCGCACTCCTTCCACGAGCCGATCGAGCACCTCCTCTCGCGCCCTCCCCGCCTCCGTGCAGCCCGCCTGGGCTTCCACTGCCGTACGGCAGCTCCGCGTGCCGCCTCCCTCGAACGGGTCCCCATGCCTTCTCCCGACTCCTCTCCTGACCGTCCGGCTCGCCACGGTCGCCACCCTCGGGCCGGTCGACCTCGCCCGGTGGAACGACCTCGCCGAGCACGCCGTCGAGCCGAACGTCTTCTACGGGCCGGACTTCCTGATCCCGACCGCCGCGCGCTTCGACCACGACCGCACCCTCCACCTGGTCGTGGTCGAGTCGGGCGACACCTGGCTCGCCGTGATGCCGTACGAGATGGTGCCGGCGAACCGTCGCTGGCCGCACCGGCATGCGTCGAACGACGGTCCGATCCTCAACCAGTTCACGTCGTTCGGGCTGCCCCTCCTCCGGGACGTCGACGCGCGGCGAGCGGCGACGGGGCTCGTGCGCGCGTTCCGCCGGTTCTCGCACGAGCTCGGCGGCAGCATCGAGATGGCCTTCGTCTCGGGCGACGGCGCCGGGGTACGGCGCTCCAGCAGGCCTTCACCGAGCAGGGCTCCACGCTCCACGTCTGGGGCGGGGACGAACGGGCTGCCGTCCGCTTCGCCGAGGTCGACTCGCCCGGGACGCTCGGCTATCTCCCGAGATCACGCGCGAAGGCTGTCCGCCGTCGAGCGCGGCGCCTCACCGAGGCAGTCGGCGCCGCGGCGGAGCTCGACGCCCTGACGCTCGACGTCGTCGACGACCCGCTGCCTTCCTCGCCTTCGAGCTCGAGACCTGGAAGGCCGACCCCGACCGCGACGGTCCCGGGTTCTCCAGGCTGCGCGAAGGGCCGGAGTGGTTCTCCGACGTCTTCGCTGCCCATGTGGCAAGGGCGCGCCACCGTCCTCGCCCTGCGCCCGGCCGGCGAGACGCTGTACATGGCCGCCTTCCTCCGCTCGGGGAGCACCCTGTTCGCCTGGTACGACGAGTACGCCGAAGCCTGGGCGCAGTTCGCGCCAGGCGTGCTCGGACGCCTGCTGACGGTGAAGAGGTTCGCGGAGGAGCCGGGCCTCGAGCTCCTCGACTCATGCATGCACCCGTCGCTCTACCCCGACCAGAACGAGCTCTACCCCTCACGGCTCCGGACGGTGTCCTTCACCGCGGCACTGGGGCGCTGGCCAGGGCAGCTCCTGCTGCGTGAGATCCAGGCGCTGGGGCACGGTCGTCGCGCGCTCGCGCACCGGGTCGGCGCCCTCCGCCGATCCCGGGCGGGCGAGCGACCGTCTGGGTCCACCCGGAGGACAGCTCGACGGCCCCGCGCCAGCAGGCCGTCAGCGTCTGAGGCGAGACTCGACGTCGCGGCCGAGCTGCGCGATCAGGCCGGTGGCGGGGTCTGCGTCCTGAGAGTCGCGACCTCGGCCGCGCCGAGCGCACGGTCATAGAGCCGGACGCCGTCGACTGCTCCCTTCAGGGAAGCGTCCCCGGGCTGGCCACCGAGCAGCAGCGGGAGGGTGTTCACACCGACGGAGGCCGGGCGGCGAGCGAGGCCTGCTCCACGCCGTCGACGTAAAGCCGCATGCGCTGGCCGTCGTAGGTCCCCACCAGGTGCACCCAGGTGGTGCCGTCCGAGGATAGGTCGACGTCGCGTTCACCCGGTAGGTGTCGCCCGACGAGGCCTGGTTGAGCCGGAGGAACGCCTTGCCCCGCTCGAGAGACCGAGCTCGAAGCCGTCGGTCGCGCTCGGCGCGGCCTTCTTGACCACGTACTGGGTGGCAGCCTGCTCGGGCCGCACCCAGGCAGCGACGGTCAGTGCTGCTGACACGTCCAGCCCGTCGGCATCGGCCACCGACACCTTGCCCGTCGCGCCGTCGAACCGGACCGCCGACCGCCCACCGGCGGTGACCCAGGTCGTCCCGCCTGACAGCGTCCCGGCGTGCCCTCGGCCCGAGGCGTCCACCGCGAGGAGCCCGCTGCCCTCGTCCAGGTCCCAGGCGCCTCGCAGACCGGCCGCCGCTGTCACCTGCACGCGCACCGTGGCTGCGCTCGACCAGACGCCGTTCGCGCCGACACGGAACCTGAAGGTGGCGGTGCCCACGAAACCGGCCGCCGGGGTGTACGTGAACGCGCCGGTGGCAGGGTTCGTGATCGTCACGGTGCCCGACGTCGGAGCGGCGACCACCTCGAACGTCAGTGCACCTCCGCCCGGAGCGGATCCCACCAGGGTGCCCGTGACCGGCGTACCGATCACGGTCGACGCCGAGACGTTCCCCGCGACCGGCGGGGCGGACGGGTCTCGACTGACGCGTGGAGCACAGCGACCTCGCTCGCGCTGAGCGCCCGGCCGTAGAGCCCGACGTCGTCCACCGCTCCCTGGAACGGGTACGGGCCGTCCGGCTGCGCACCGACGACCAGGGGCAGCGTGTTCACGCCGACCGAGGCGGGACCCGCGATCGACGCCTGCTCGACGCCGTCGACGTAGAGGCGCACGCGCTGCCCGTCGTAGGTCCCCACGAGGTGCACCCAGGTGGAGCCGTCAGAGGGGTAGGTCGAGGTGGCGTTCGCCCGGAAGGTCTCGCCTGAGGACTTCTGGTTGAGGCGCAGGAACGCCTTGCCCCGCTCGAGAGACCCAGCTCGTACCCGTCGGTCGTCCCCGATACGGCCTTCTTGACCACGTACTGCGTCGTCTGGCGCTCGGGCCTGATCCACGCGGACAGCGTCATCGCGGTCGAGACGTCGAGCGCGTCCGAGTCCGGCACCGAGACCTTGCCGGCGGTGCCGTCGAGCCGCACCGCCTTGCCGTCGATCCCGGTGACCCAGGTCGCCCCGCCGGACAGCGTGCCCGTCTGACCCCATCCGGAGGAGTCAGCGGCGCTCGTGCCCGTCCCCTCGTCGAGCGACCATGCGCCCCGGATGCCTGCTACGGAGGTCACGCGGACGGTCTGTGTCGCGACGCTCGAGACCGCGTCGGCGGTGCGGACCCGGAAGGTGAAGCCGGTGGCACCAGGAAGCCCGGCGCGGGCGTGTAGGAGAAGGCGCCGGTGGCCGGGTTCGTGATCGTCACGGTGCCCGACGACGGAGCGGCGACCACCTCGAACGTCAGTGCGCCGCCGCTCGCCGAGCTGCCCTTCAGGGTTCCCGTGACGGCGGCGCCGACCGTGGTCGTCGACGCACCGTTCTCCGCGACGGGTGCGGCAGGAACCGGGCCGCCGCCCTGGACGAGCGCGGTGACCTGAGCACCCGTCAGCGCACGGTCGTAGAGGCGCACGCCGTCCACGGCGCCCAGGAACGGTAGAGACCGTCCGGCTGGGCGCCGACGACGAGCGGGAGCGAGTTGACGCCGACCGATGCGGGCCGCCACCGAGGCCTGCTCCACACCGTCGACGAAGATCCGCAGCCGTTGGCCGTCGAAGGTGCCCGCCAGGTGCACCCAGGTGGTCCCGGTCAACGGCAGCGCCGACGTGGCGTTCACGCGATAGGTGTCTCCCGAGGTCTTCTGGTTGACCCGCAGGAACGGCTTCCCGGCACTGGAGATCCCGAGCTCGTAACCGTCGGTCGTCCCCGAGACGGCCTTCTTCACCACGTACTGGGTGGCTTGCCGCTCCGGGCGGACCCAGGCGGCGACGGTCAGCGCGGTCGAGACGTCGAGGCCGGTGGCGTCGGGCACGACGACCCGTCCGGTCGAACCGTCGAGCCGGACGGCCTTGCCCGAGACCCCGGAGACCCAGCTCGTCCCACCGGCGAGGGTGCCCTGGTGGCCCCAGCCCGAGGTGTCCGCGGCGACGACGCCCGCGCCCGCGTCGAGCTCCCAGGTTCCCCGCGCACCGGCGACGGCCGTGACCCGGACGGACTGCGTGGCGGCGTTGGACCAGGTGCTGCCGCCCGCACCCGGAACGTGAAGGCGTCCGCGCCGACGAAGCCCGCGGCGGGCGTGTAGGTGAAGGCACCGGTGGCGGGGTTCGTGATCGTCACCGTGCCCGACGACGGCGCGGCGAGCACCTCGAACATGAGGGCGCCGCCGGTCGGCGAGGACCCCTGGAGAGTTCCGCTCGCTGCCGTGCCGACAGAGGTGGCCGTGAGACCCGCGGTCGCGACAGGGCCGCGCGGGTCGACCCACGCGAGCCGCGCGGTACCCGCCGTCGAGCTCGACGCGGCCATGACGAGCGTCGCTCCGGACACGTTCTGCTTGGCTCCCGTGACGTTGTTGTACGTCCCGTCCACCACGGTCGTGGCGTTCTGGGCGAAGCTGATCTCCCTCGCGGCGTCACCTTCTCGATGATGTCGTCGAGGACTTCGCTACGGGTGTAGACGACGCGTAGGAGTCCCGTCGTCTCGTCGATCTCGACGATCGGGCGCGTGCCCAGCCGGTCGACCTCGTAGAGGGTCCCAGGTCCCGCCGGGTCGGCGGACGAGCAGTGCGATCACCGTGGCGCCCTGGGTGTCGTACGACGTCTTGACGGCCGCGTAGAGCGTGCCGTCGGAGGCGACCGCGACGTTCATGTGGTCGTCGGCCATCCCGTTGCCGAGGGACAGCGCCGAGGACTGCGCAGGCTTCGTCGACGGTCCACGTCTGCGGGTCGCTCCCGTCCGCATGGGTCCGGAAGCCGAACCGCCGCGTGCTCTGGTTGGACCAGAGCACGCCGATCTTCCACCCGGCATCGCGGTGACCATGCCGATGTCGTCCTCGAGCACCCCGAGGCCACCGTCACCGGAGCCGAGAACGCGGTGTAGGGCGCGTCGCTGTACCGTGCCTGGATGCTGGTGCTCGTGTCGGCGACGAGCCAGAGCCGCCCCGTCGAGTCGAGGTCGATGGTCCCGGTCTCGCTCCCCGGGAGCGAGACGGTCGTCGCGGTGGTGCGCTGCGACCACGGTTGGTAGGTGTTCGACGAGGCGACGTGCTCGATCGAGACGAGCGACGTCGTCGGGCCGTGGAGAAGGACGTGCGTGACGTCCCCGACGGCCTTGACGTCGGCTCGCACGTCCGTGCGGTCGGAGATGCGCACGACGTTCGTCCAGGTCCCGGCGGCCTGGTCGTAGCGCCAGACCCAGGTGCCCGCGGGCGTGGTGCTCGCTGAGGCCAGCACGGCCCACCAGGTGTCGTGCGCGAACCACAGCTTGACTGGGGCTTCTCGCCCGTGTTGCCGCTCAGCGGGACGGTGGTCGTGGTGAGGGCGGTCCCGGCGGCCAGTGCGGTCGGAGCGCTGGGCGCGGCGTCGAGCGCGGGAGCCGGTGCCTGCCACGCCAGGGTGACGAGCCCGGGCTCGCCGCCCTTGGTGCCGACCTCGACGAGGTACTCCTCACCCTCGACCGCGTCGAAGGTCACCCGGGAGGTGGCGACGTCACCGTCGTCGTCGTTGGACGCGATGACGGTCTTCGGGGCCGAGACCGGGCGCACCGCGACCTCGGTGTCGAGCTCGCTGCCGCTGGTCGAGAAGCTGACCGGTCCAGAGGTCGGAGCCGTCCACCTCCACCAGAGGGTCTTCGCGACAGTCGTCGGGGTCTCCGGCCCGGCGCCGTCCGCGGAGAAGTTCGGGGCGACGTCCTGGCCCACCGCGCCACCGATCCGAGCGCTCTCGGTGGTGGTGTCGCCCTCGACCGAGGTGACGGGCACGTCCCTGGTCGCCGAGGCCGAGGCAGGCCGCAGGTCACCCGAGGCGACCGAGCCTGCCAGGGTGAGGACGAGTGCGCCGACCACGAGGGGCGGCGAACCGCACCACGGATCCGCGGTGCGTCGTCGGTCGACGGGAAGGTCCGTCCGAGCGCGCCATCTTCTTCGATCCTGTCCGGAGTCCCGAGCGGTAGGTCCGAACGCCGCGGCAGCTGGTCGCGGCGCACCCCGGAACGGCTACCACGTCCTATCGAACCATCGGCGCCGAACCGGGCGGTAGTCCGTGCGCGAAGTTCACCGGGCGAGAGCGACGTTCCCGCGCGCCGTTGCCCGATGACGACGGCCGGGCGTGCGTTACTGTCGGCGCCATGAACCGTCCCGGCAGCAAGCTCGACCCTTCGCCGAGCGAGCGTCCTCACCGGACCCCTGTCTCGTCGTACGACCCGGCGGCACTGAGCTACGGCTGGTCCACGGAGGTCGGCGCCTTCACGCACCAGCTCGACCGCGATCTCCAGCTCCTGGTGATCTGGTCCGAGGGACGCGAGCGCGAGGCCGAGGTCCTCGATCTCGTCGCGGCCGACTTCACGATCCTCGCGCGGATCGAGGTCCGGTGGAGCGCGGCGAAGATGGTCAACAACTTCGAGCGGCTCTACGGGCAGACCCTCTGGGGAACGTCCCCAAGCACGAGGAGGTCGGGGACGGACCGTTCCTCCTGCTGGTCCTGGAGGACCGCGCCCCGGCCTATTCATACCGGCAGAATGTCTCGGGCTACGTCGAGCTCACCAACGTCAACGTCGCCCGGGTCAAGGCCGCCGCCCGGGGCTCACGGGCGGCTACCGCATCCACTCGAGCAACAACGTCCGCGAGTTCTTCCGCGACGCGACCCTGATCCTCGGGCACGAGCGGGTGGCAGAGATCCTCGAGCGGGACACCCCGGCGACGGGAAGCACCGTGCTCGAGCAGGACCTCGTCGGCAGCCACGGCTGGGAGAGCCTCGACCAGGTATTCCGGACCGTGCGGTGGACCTCGCGGTACGTGGTCCTGCGCAACTTCGAGGAGCTCCCCGGTGCGCTCGAGGACGACCACGAGATCGACGTGCTCTGCGACGACCAGACGGACTTCGCCGCAGTCCTGAACGCCACCGAGGTGTACGCGGGACCGGAGGGTGCGCAGTTCCGCACCCGGGTCGGGGACGAGGATGTCTTCTTCGACACCCGGCACGTGGGCGACGGCTACCTCGACACCGAGTGGCAGCGCGAGATCCTCGCACGACGGGAATGGCAGGGTGACGTCGCCGTGCCACGCCACGACGACCACCTCTTCTCCCTGCTCTACCACGCGAAGGTGCAGAAGCCGGCGGTCAAGCCGGTGTACGTCGCACGTCTCACCGCACTCGCCCTCGAGGTAGGGCTGCCGGAACCCGTCGCGCGAACCATCACGCAGGACACCGTCGCGGCGTCCCAGCTCGACGGCTACCTGGCAGGGCACGGGTACACGGTGCCGCTGCCGGTCGACCCTGCGGTGCACCGGAACGACGGCCTCCTCGCACTCTTCCGACTCACGGTCCTCGCCGACCCCCGCTCAAGGTGGCGGCCGGTGAGCTCTGGAGGTCCGCGAAGCGCAGCCGCGCCGCGCGCACTCTCGGACGTTCCAAGGTCGTCCGCGGGCCTACCACCGCCTCCGTTCGGCCTTCCACACGCTCAAGGACCGCGCGTCCCGGCGCTGAGCGCACGGTCAGCGATCCCCTGCGCGCGGATTTCGCCCGCTCGCCCAGGGCTCCGGCGTGGACCTCGACGAGCCGTCACCGCTACCGTTGCCGACATCGATCGTGGGGTCCGCGACCGCAACCCGGAGTCGAGGAGTCGTCGTGAGCATGCCTGCCGTCCAGGAGGAGAGGCCACCACGCTCGCTCGTCCACCGCGTCGTGGACCGAGCGCGGATGGTGTACATCTTCGGCAGCCCGGTCCGCGCGACCTTCGTCAAGGCGACCGATCGCTCCGTGACCGTCTACACCACGCACCTCGGGAAGCCCACCGTCTCGAAGTACTTCGCGCGCACCCGCATCGGCAGGGACGCCTTCGGCGCGGAGAGGACGACGGGGACCTTTTCGGAGACCGGCCGTGGCGCATGCCGGTCGTGGCGTGGCACCGCCGCGGGTTCACGGTCCCGCGCCTGCCCGACGACTCGCGCCTCGACGTCGCCGCCAGCAGATGTCGCGCGAGCGTCGCGTCGAGCTGGGCGCCTGGACCCTCGACGTCCTGCTCGAGATCTACCTCACGGGCAACCTGCACGGTGACCTGCAGCCGCACAACATCTGGTTGCTCGACGGCAGGCCCGTCGTCACCGACTTCGAGACGTTCGGCCCGCGTACCCCGGCATCCCGTTCCTCGACTCCGGGGACATCACCGGGAACGATCCCCGCCCTCGGGACCGGAGCCTGGATCCGGCGTTCGACCCGGAGGACGACTGGTCGTTCCACCACATGCTCGGGGTCACGCTCCAGGACGCGCTCGACGCTCTCCGGCCCGCGCTCGTGGCCGCGAGCGCCACCTCGTCCGTGGCCCGCGCCAAGCTCGAGGCGCTCGACGGCGTCCGTACCTGAGCCTCGCTCGGGACACCCTGCGGGCGGGTGCCCGTCCCGTAGCATCTGCACCACCGCCACCGGCCCGTCCGGCACTGCGCACCACGTCCTGGACGACCAGAGAGGGTCAGCCGATGTCCAAATCACTGCCCGGCACCACCGCCCGTCGTCCTGCGCGTGGGCTGGTCGTCCGGCGTCGCGACATCGAGAGCACGCCCCGCCAGAGGGCGGCCGCTTCGCGGACGTCGCCTACACGCGCCTTCCGCTCCCCGTCTCGCGACCCGCGCGCTGGGCACCTTCTGCGTCAACACGTCGGATCGGGTCGTGGCGATCACGTACGACGACGGCCCCACCCGGAGCACACCCTCGCCTCCTGGACCTGCTCGCCGCACGCGGTGAGACCGCCACGTTCTTCGCCCTCGCCCGCCAGGTCCGGGCCCATCCGGAGATCGCGCGGCGCATCGTCGCCGACGGCCACGAGCTGGCCCTCCACGGTCATGACCACCGGTCGTTGCTGACGATGGGCGACGCCGAGGCCGTGCGGTACGTCCGGGACGCGAAGAACGAGGTCGAGTCGATCGTCTCGACGCCGATCGTCTCCTTCCGTCCCCGTACGGGGCCCACACGGTCCGTCAGGCCCACGGCATCGCGGGCCTGGGCCTCGACGTCGTGATCTGGTCCGGTGACGCGTTTGACTGGGTCCACGACGAGGAGGAGGCGATCGCCGAGCGCGCGCTGGCCACGATCTTCCCGGGAGCGTGCTCCTGCTCCACGACGACCGCGGCGACCCCGAGACGCTCGCGGCGGGCGAGGTGTTCCCCGCGTTCGACCGGGCCCACGTGCTCGACCTCCTCCTGGAGCGCCTGTCGAGCGACGGGTACCGGACGAGGACCGCCCACCAGCTCGTGTCGACGTACCAGTCGGTCATGAGCATGGCCCGCGAGAGGATGCGCCCGTCATGACCACTCCGCTGGAGTCCCCGCTCCTCCTCAGCTCTCGGTGATCATCCCGGCGTACGACGCCGAGGCGACGCTCGGGGTCCAGCTGGGCGCACTGCTCGCGCAGCGTCCCGCGTGGCCGTGGGAGGTGATCGTCAGCGACAACGGGTCGACCGACGGGACCCGCCGCTCGTCCAGGAGTGGTCCGAGCGCATGCCCGAGCTCCACCTCGTCGACGCCTCGGCGCGACGCGGTCCGAGCGCAGCACGGAACATCGCGGTCGTCCAGGCCCGGGCAACGGCGCTCGCCTTCTGCGACGCCGACGACATGGTCGCGGACGGGTGGGTGGAGGCGGTCCACCGCGCCCTCGCGGAGCACGAGTTCGTCGCGGGTCCCTTCGAGGGCTCTCGGCTCAACAGCGACCTGAGGTCGTCGGTCACCTGGACCGCGCAGACGGACCGGCTGACCGTGAAGCCCGGGCTGGAGCAGTTCGTCACCGCCGCTCGGGCAACATGGGTGTGCGCAAGGCGGTCTTCGACGAGGTGGGGGCTTCTTCGAGGGCGCCCGCACCGCGGAGGACGACGACTTCTGCATCCGGGTGCAGCTCGCAGGCCATGACCTGGTCTTCGTCCCGGACATCGTCCTGCACGTCAGACGGCGCGACGGGCTCCGGAACATCGCCCGGCAGTCCTTCGCCTACGGTGCGGGCGAGCGGTGGCTGAGCCACCGGTACGCCCTTCTTCTCCCCGTTGCTGCCCAGGACGAGCCTGTACCGTCCGACGAGGCCGGTGCGGCGAGCCCGTCGTCGTCGGTGGCCCCGGACGCATCCGGCGCACCGGGCGTCCCGGCGCGCGTCACTGCTCTCGCGCGGCGCGGTCGGGTGCTCGTCGCCCGCGCGACCTCCCTCGTCGGCAAGGCGTTCCGCAAGGCCTCGACGGTTCGGCGCCCGGGGACCTCTCCGACCTCGTCTGGCGGCTGAGCTGGAGCGCGGGTGGAGGTTCGGGCGCATCCCGGACGCCGCCCCGATCGTCCCGCCGACGCACTGGCGCCAGAGCGCCCCTAGTCCTCCACGCGTCCCCGCAGTCGGCGGAACCGTTCCCGCACCCAGCCGACCGGCGCCGTCGGCGCGAAGCGTGCGGCCCAGGCGACGTGTCCGATCGCGGCACCGAGCCGGCTTCCCGAGAGCTCGGCCCGCGCTGCCGCGCCGCGCTCCACGCGGCGAACCGGTCGTTGGCCCGCAGGCGGTCACGGTATGCGCTGTCGAGGTCCTTGCGACCGGCGGCACGGGCCTGCGCGCGGCGGGACCGGAGGATGACGCGGATACCCGTCGCCAGGTCCCGGTACGCGCGCGTCGTGTTCCCGAGGTGGTAGCGGTAGTCCACCAGGACGTCGTCGACGAAGGCGAACGGCCCGAGGGTCGTCGCGGCGAGGACCAGGTCGAGGTCCTCGCCCTGCCGGTACGCGGGGTCGAACCCACCCACGGCGTCGAACGTGCTCCGACGGATCATCAGGTTGGGGAGCATGATCCCGGTCCGCCCGCGGATCACGTCGCCCGCGTCGCGCGCCACCCGCTGGTCCGCTGCCACGAGCTGGGTGCCCACCACGTCGACCGTGCGCATCCCGCAGTAGCTGACGACGGCGTCGGGCTGCGCGGTCATCGCCTCCACGTGCCGCCGCAGGCGGTCGGGGTGCCACCGGTCGTCGTCGTCGAGGAACGCGAGCAGCTCGCCGCGCGTGCGCGCGACCCGGTGTTCCGCGCAGCGCTCACCCCGGACGCCGCGATGCGGACGACCGTCCCCTCCTGCCGACGCGACGAGGTCGCTGATCCCGGACGGGTCGCGTGACCCGTCGTCGACCACGACCAGCTCGACGTGCGGGTAGGTCTGCGCCGTGACCGAGGCCAGAGCCTCGGCGAGGAACGGGCCACCGCGGTTGGTGGCGACGACGACGCTCACCAGCGGTTCGGCGGCAGGTCTGTCGGACACGGGGCTCCTCGGGTGAAATCGGTGGGATCGCGGAGGAAGCGGCCTCTCGCTGGGGACAATCTCCCACATGAGGATCCTCCGCGTCTCGCACAGCGCCGTGGTCGACGCGTGGCGCGAGCGGGAGCGTGAGCTCCGGAAGGCCGGCGTCGAGGTCCGCCTTCTCGCGGCCCGCTCCTGGGACGAGGGCGGGACCAGCGTCCCGCTGCACCCCGGCCGGGTGAGCCCGTCCAGGGCGTCCGGACCGTCGGCTCGCATCCCGCCCTCTTCGTCTATGCCCCGGGCCCCTCTGGCGCGCGCTCGGCGAGGACTGGGACGTCGTGGACCTGCACGAGGAGCCGTTCGCCCTCGCGACCGCCGAGATCCTCGCCCTGCGCTGGCTCCGCACCAGGCTCCCCGGTCGCCGCCGACGCCCGGCACCGCCCTACGTCCTGTACTCGGCCCAGAACATCCCCAAGCGCTACCCATGGCCCTTCCGTGCCTTCGAGGCTCGCCGCGCTGCGTGGGGCGGCGGCGGTATCGGTGTGCAACGCTGCCGCGGCGCGTATCGTGCGCACCAAGGGTGCGCGAGGCCTCGTGGAGGTGGTCCCGCTGGGCGTGGACCTGACGGTCTTCGCCCTCGACCCCGTCCGGTCCCGACGACGCCGCGGCGGTCGCGCCACCGGGTCGGCCGGGGCGCGGGACGTCCAGCGCGGTCCGTGTCGGCTATGCGGGCGGCTCGCCCGCACAAGGGGTCGACGTGCTGCTCACGGCCGTCGAGGGGACGAACGACTGCACCTGACAGTCGCCGGCGACGGCCCCGACGCGCCGGTGCTCCGCCGACGCGCCCGGGCGCTCGGCGACCGGGTCCGGTTCGTCGGCCCGCTCGCAGGTGAGGACCTGGTCGGCTTCTACCGCTCCCTCGATGTCCTGGCCGTCCCTCGCTCGAGACCCCCGGGTGGGTCGAGCAGTTCGGCCGGGTCGCCGTGGAGGCCATGGCGTGCGGGATCCCCGTGGTGGCGAGCGACTCCGGTGCGCTGCCCGACGTGGTCGGCGGCGCAGGCCTGCTCGTCCCGCCCGGCGACCCCGGGCGCTGCGTTCCGCGCTCCTCCGGGTCGCCGACGAGCCCGGCCTCGCAGCGACGCTCCGAGACCAGGGGCGACGCGTGCGGCGTCGTGCGCCTGGCCGGAGGTCGCTCGCCGCTACCTGGCGATCTACGAGGGCACGTCGACTCGTCCCTCCCCGGCCGCCGCACCCCGGACCGCACCCCTGCCGTGCACGGCGACCGTCCGGACGACGTCGCCCCCGAGGTGGTCCTCGTCGCCTACGGCTCCCCGACCTGGTGCGGGAGGCGCTCGCCCGCTCGTCGGGAAGCTGCCGCTCACGGTCGTCGACAACTCGTCCCTGCCGGAGATCCAGGAGATCGCCGAGCTCGCCGGAGCGCGCTACCTCGACCCGGGCGCAACGGCGGCTTCGCCGCGGGCGTCAACCATGCGCTCAGGAACCGGCAGACCCCCAGATCCGACCTCCTCCTCCTCAACCCTGACGCGGTCGTGACTCCTGAGGACGTCATGACGCTCCAGGAGCTCCTTCACGAGGACCCCGACCTCGCCAGCGTGGGCCCCGCACAGGTGGACGGGGACGGCGTGAGCGCGCGCGTGGTGTGGCCCTATCCGTCGCCGGCCGGGTCGTGGATCGAGGCCATCGGCCTCGCCTCGCTGCGCCGCACGCCGCCGGACCGGTCGTTCGTGATCGGCTCCGTCCTGCTGCTGCGGGCGGACGCCCTCAGGAGGTCGGGCCCTTCGACGAGGACTTCTTCCTCTACGCGGAGGAGACCGACTGGGCCTACCGTGCGACCCTCCTGGGGCGCCGCCACGCCGCGGTCCCCGAGGTGCAGGCCCTGCACCTCGGGGGCGACGAGCACCGATCCCTCGCGCCGCGAGACCCACTTCCACGCCTCCCAGGAGCGGTATCTCCGCAAGCACTTCGGCGCGGCGGGTGGCAGCTGGCACGCGGGGCGTGCTCGCTGGCTCCGTCGCCCGCGCGGTCGCGCTGCGTGGCACCGGCCGTGACGCCGCCCGCCTGCGCGTGTCGCTCTACCTCCGGGGACCGCTGCGCGCGGAAGCGGCCATGCTCCAGCGGCTCGCGCTCGGCGGCCAGGAGCCGGAGGCGTGATCCGTCGATCTGTCGCCTGGGCCGCGGGCTCGGTCGCCGTCGCCGCGGTCCTGGCCGGGATCGGATTCCTCGCCCCGGAGTACGCGGCGATCTCGATCGGGCTGGCTGCTCTCGTCCTCGTCGTCGGGATGAGCATCTATGAACCGGCCGCCATGCCGATCCTCGCCATGCCGGCGATGGTGATCGTCCAACGCGTCGGCGGTGACGCCGTCAACCTCTCGCTCAGCGACTTCGCGCTCTTCGGCGCGTTCTGGTTCGCGCTCTTCTTCTCGCAACGACCACTCTCCCGCCCCATGCGGTCGCTCCTGTGGCTGTCGGCGCTCTACCAGGTCGCCACGCTGTTCACCGTCATCGCCAACCCGTACACCGCGAACACGGTCGAGTGGTTCCATGCGTGGCTCTCGGTCGGCGGGGCGCTCCTGGTCGGCTGGGCCGTCGGCCGGTCGGGACGCGCGCGGCTCGGCCTGACGCTCTTCATGATCCCGTGCCTCGTGATCGCTGTCCTGACGTGCGTCACGGCACTCCAGCAGCTCGCCGCGGGCATCCGGGACCGGTCTACCTCGAGATCCCGTTCGCGATGCACAAGAACTTCATCGGCTGCGTCCTTGGGAGCGCAGCGCTTCTGGCGTACGCGCGGCCGTGGTGGGTGGGTGGCCCAAGATGTTCGCCTACCCCGCCTTCTGGCTGTGCGGGATCGCCGTCCTCGCGTCGCAGTCGCGCCAGGCGCTGATCGGGCTGGCGATCGGCGTCGTCCTCATCACCCTGCGCGCCGACCCCGACCGCAAGCGCTCCAGGCTCATCCTGCTGGCCGCCGTCCCGGCCATCTACTTCGTCTGGGCGGCGGTGCAGGAGCAGCTGGCCTCCAGGACCAGTTCAACTCCGCCTACCAACGACTCACCTGGTACGAGCAGGCCATCGACGTCTGGGAGCGCAGCCCGTGGGTCGGCGTCGGCCTGCGCTGGTGGGTCGCGAACCGTACCGAGTACGTGTTCCAACCGCCGAACGCCGAGCTGGAGGTGCTCACCTCGGCCGGGATCGTCGGTCTCGCCGCGTTCCTGGTGCTCTTCTTCGGATCACTCGCCGTCCTGTGGCGCCTCAATCCCCGGTTCGGGACGCTCGCCTTCTCCGTTCTCCTGATGCGCTTCATCCAGGGTCAGTTCGATCTCTTCTGGGTCTCGGTCCAGGTGTCGGTGCCCTTCCTCATCGTCGGGGTCTGCGTCGGGGCCGACGCCTATGCCGAGTCACGACGGGCCGCTCGTGAGGAGAGCGCCGCGCCGCTGCCTGCCGACGACCTTCGATCGGTCGAGGAGATGCTCGACACCAGCGCCAACTCGACCAGGCGACCGGTCCTCGCGGCCGACCGGACGGAGCAGGGGACGTGAGGGTCCTTCACGTGGTGCAGTCCGACGCGTTCGCGGGCGTCGAGAGGCACGTCGCCCGACTTGCTCGCGCCCAGGCGGCCCATGGCGACCAGGTCGTCGTCGTCGGCGGGGACGTGGCGCAGGTGACGGCGACGATCGACGAACCCGCCGTCCGGGTCCTGGCTGCAGGATCCCTCACCCAGGTGGTGGGGACCATCCGTGCGGTTGCCCCGGTGCGGACGTCCTGCACGTCCACATGACGTCGGCCGAGGTCGCAGCATCCCTTGCGACGATCACCGTCCGAGGGATGCCCCGGTGGTCGCCACGCGCCACTTCGCCCGCCCGCGCGGGAGCGGTCCGGCCGCCGGGGTGACTGCCGCGGTGGCTCGACGCCCGGTGCGCGCCCAGATCGCGATCAGCCAGTACGTCGCCGACCACATCGACGGCGACAGCGCCGTGGTGCACCCGGGGATCGACGACCGGCCCGAGGGAGTGGGCGCGGCCGGTCGGGATCGCTCGATCCTGCTCGTTCAACGCCTCGAACCAGAGAAGCGCACCGATCTCGGCATCCTCGCCTTCGCAGCGTCCGGCCTGCCCGCCGACGGGTGGCGGCTCGTCGTGGCCGGGGACGGGTCGCAGCGTGGGGATCTCGAGACGATCGTGGCCCGCGAGGGCCTCGGCGAGCACGTCGAGCTCCTGGGTGCCCGGTCCGACGTCGACGCGCTCATGCAGCGAGCGGGCATCCTCCTGGCTCCGTGCCCCGTCGAGGGACTTGGGCTCAGCGTCCTGGAAGCCATGGCCAACGCCCTGCCCGTCGTGGCCGCAGGCGCGGGCGGCCACCTGGAGACGCTCGGCGGACTCGAACCCCTCGCGCTCTATCCGCCGACCGACATCGCTCGCGCGGGTGAGCACCTTGCGGTCCTCGCGGCCTCCCCGAGCGCCGCGACGCCTACGGCAGCGCGGCACGCACCGTGCAGCGCGACCGGTTCACACCGGGCGCACAGGTGGCAGGGACGGCAGCCGTGTACCGCAGCGTCGTCCGCCGCTCCCGCCCGACCCATGACGACCATCGGAGCCCGACGACGTGACGGACAGCCCGGATCCCACCGTCCACGAGCTCGTGGTGGTCTCCCTCGAGTCCTGGGACATCGTGTGGCGACGCAACCAGTACCTCGTCACCGAGCTGCTGCGCGCGGACCCGCTCCTCCGGGTCCTCTTCGTCGAGCCGGCGGCCGACCCTCTCCACGAGGCGCGCCGAGGGTTCCGCCCCGGCCCGGGCGCGGTCTTCGCCTGGCTGGTCCGGTCGAGGGCGTGGGCCCCGACCAGCTGTGGCTCTACCAGCCGACCAAGGTCCTGCCCGCCGCGTCGACCCGAAGGTCGACATCAGGCTCGCCTCCCTGGTCCGGCGCGCGGCCCGCCGCATCGGGCTCGAACGTCCCGTGCTCTGGGTCAACGACCCCGCGGCGGCGACCCTCGTCCGCGAGGCGACCTGGCCGTCGCTCTACGACGTGACCGACGACTGGCTCGCGGCCGAACGCCCGCCCGAGATCCGCCGTCGGCTCCTGGCGGACGAGGCGCTCCTGCTCTCCGCGTGCGAGCAGGTAACCGTCTGCTCGCCTCAGCTGGCGGCGAGCAAGGGCGCCGACCGTCCGGTCAGCCTCCTCACCAACGGGGTGGACCTCGAACGCTACCGGCTTCCTCGCTCGCGGCCCGCGAGCC
The DNA here is from genome assembly GCA_038070415.1 of Oerskovia sp. M15. Classification (GTDB taxonomy): domain Bacteria; phylum Actinomycetota; class Actinomycetes; order Actinomycetales; family Cellulomonadaceae; genus Oerskovia. Next base: position 2,636,917 of record JAMYWF010000001.1, on the reverse strand, counting down.
TCCCGACGGGTCCCGTCGCCCTCTATCTGGGCACCGTCCACCGCGACCGCTTCGACCTCGAACTGGTCCGACGCACCGCCTCGGCGACCGCCGGGAGCGGGACGGTGGTGGTCGTGGGTCCCGTCCTCGACCTGACGGGCAACGAGTACGACGGCCTGACGTCGGCGGGCGTGAAGCTCCTCGGTGCCAGGCCATGGACCGACGTGCCGCCTACCTCCAGCACGCGACCGTGCTTCGTCCCGCATCTCGTCGACGACTTCACCGACAGCCTCGACCCGCTCAAGCTCTACGAGTACCGGGCCGTCGGTCGCCCGGTCGTGGCGACCCCTGTGGCGGGGTTCCGCGACGCAAGGGACCCCGGGTCACGACGGCCGAACCCGCGGACTTCCCGCAGGTGGTGCTCTCAGCGCTCACGAGACCGGTCTCGACCGACATCTACCAGGACGACGAGATCCCGACCTGGGGCGAGCAGGGCCGAGCGATGCGCGACGTCATCGAGAACGCCCGGCGGCTCGCTGCCACACGGCACTGACCACCTCGGCCGTGCGTGTCACGGAGTACCGTTGCCGCGCCACCGTCGCTGCACGGGCCGCCCGTGCCGTCGCCCGGGCCGGGTCGTCCAGGACCGCGAGGATGCCCCGAGCCAGCGATTCCTCGTCCCCGGTTCGACGAGCGTGCCGAGCGGCTCGGGGTCTCCCGGGGACCGGCGAGGATCTCCACCACGCCTCCCGCCCGGGTCGCCACGACCGGGACCTCACGGATCATCGCCTCGACCACGACCTGCCCGAAGGGTTCCGGGACCGGCGAGGCGTGGACGCACACGTCGAATCCGTCGAGCTCGACCGCCGGGTCCTCCACGAAGCCGGTCCACGCGAGGCGGTCGGATACCCGAGCCGGCGCGCCTCGGCGCGCACCACCTCCGCGTAGGCCTCGGCCCCGAAGCTCGGAGCGCCCACGAGGCGGAAGAGCACGTCGGGGTGCCGGTCGAGGACGCGACGGGCCGCACGGACGAGCTCGAGCTGCCCCTTCGTCGGACTGATCCGACCGATCATGCCCACCACGACGGGCGCGGTGCGGCCTCCCTGGGGCCGGGATGGTTCGACATGTCCCGCGGATCCGCGGGCGGCGACGGCCGAGGCCCGTCGGCCCGCGAGGTCCTGCTCGGCCCCGAAGCCCGGAAAAGCCACCGTCGTCCTGCCCGGCAAGGTCGCCGCGGTCGCCTCCGAGTTCACGACCACCTCCGCGGGGAACCTCGTCGAGGCCCACCGGAGAGCGCTGACGACCCGGCGCGGGAGGTAGTCGTCGGCGATCCGGTCGTGCACGTGCCAGACGAGCGAGGCGCGGGCCCAGCGCGCCGGAACCACACCGAGCAGGTCCGACTTGAGCGACGTCGTGTGCACCACGTCCGGACCCAGGGCGCGGACACGTCGCGCCAGCCGCCAGGTGAAGGGAACGATCCGCGCCAGCGAGACGAGCTGCCCGAGCGAGGCACGCCCCACCGCCTCCCGGGGGCGGAAGCCGTCCGAGGATCGAGCAGGAGGGTATCGACGGCCACCCCGGCGTCACGAAGTCGGCCGGCGAGCGGGCCGTCGGCGAAGAGCAGCACCCGCACGTCGACCTCGGCCCCACCGCCCGGCAGAGCCGCACCAGGGCGAGCTCAGCCCCCGAGCTGGCCCGTGTGGTCGAGGACGAGGACCCGCAACGGCCGGGCGCCCGCGGCGCCGTCGCTCACCAACGGAAAGGCAGCTTGCGTCCCGATCGACCGCCCGGCGATGCTCCGGGGTCGTCCTCGTCCGCGGGCCCTTCGGGCGACGATCGTCGGCGGCGCGCTGGACATGACCGAGATCTTTGCCCACTCGGGAGAAAGGAGCTGACCGCTCCGGCGCGTGGTTCCCTCGCGCCGGGCAGAGGACTGCGGCGGGACCGGAGCGGCTGCTGGAGCTCCCGCGGCCTCGGGCGCGGGGTCTGGCGCCCGATCGAGGGCCGGTTCCTCGGCAGGGGCAGCGGCACTCGGCGACGGCACCTCCGCGTTCGACGACGGCGGGCTGTCCGTGGCTACCGCGGCTGCCCTCTCCCTCGCTGCACGACGGGCGGTGCGTCGCCCGCGGCGACCACCCGGCGGGCTCCCGCACGTCCGGACGCTCCGCTGACACCAGCGGCGCGGGTACGGGCTCGGGGTGTTCGTCGACTGGCCATCGTGCGCCGCGGCTGCACTGGTGGTCGGGCTCGACTCCGGATCGCCGTACGTCGAGGCATAGAGCATGCGCCGGTCGCTCTTGACACCGGCGAGCGCTATCCCGACGAGCGGCACGTTGTTGATCCGCAACCTCTCCGACGCCTCTGCGAGGACGGCACGGTCGGTCTTGCCGGCAGAGGCGATGAGGACGACCCCGGAGCCGTATCGGCCCAGGATCGTGGCGTCCGCAGCAGCGAGCACGGGCGGGCGTCGATGACGACCACCTCGGCGTCGTCGCTCAGGTCCGCGATCAGCTTGCTCGCCCGGGTCGTGGCGAGGAAGTCCGCCGGGTCCATCTCCTCCTCGGGGACGGGGAAGACACCGAGGTTGGGGATCGTGGTGGGTCGCAGCGTGTGCGCATCGCCCGACCACCCTCCGGCGGCGGCAGCACCCGATCGAGCTCGGGTCGACGCAGGTCACCCGAGACCGCGATCGTCCTCCGACCGCTGAGCGCGAAGGACGCCGCGAGGTTCGCCGCGATGAAGGTGCGGGGGCGTGCGGGTCCGCCGCGGTCACGACGACGACGACCTTCTCGGCCTCCGCCAGGGAGACCTGGACCGCGGTCCGCAGCTCACGGATCGACTCGGTGAAGGGAGTGGCGACCTTCCGGGAGACCGGGAGGACGTGCGAGTGGCTGTACTCGCGGTCGGACGTCCTCACACCGTAGAGCTCGGCGAGCACGGGGTCTGCGCGAGCCTGGCTGCATCGGCCGCACCCCGAACCCGCACGTCGAGACCGCGGCGGGCGAAGGCCAGCCCGATGCCCGCGACGAGCCCGGCCAGTGCCGCGATCGCCAGGACCGTGCTCCGGGACGGGCCCAGCGCCTCGGCACCGGTCGCCAGCACCTGCACCTCCCGGGGCACCGATCGCCCGGAGCGTGTTCGCCTGGACGGTCAGGCTCGTGTACTCCGTGACGATGGTCTCCTTCTCGGCGAGCGCGAGCGGGTCCTCGGGTTCGCCACGAGCCGCGTCGTGACGCCGGCGAGCTGCTCCGCGAGCGCCTGCCGCCTCGCGTCGAGCGCCGCCAGCTGACCGTCGCGGATGACCGAGAGCTCGGCGACGTAGGCGTCGGCGAACGCGTTCGCCACGTCCTCGGACTCCTGCGGGTCAAGAGTCTTGGCGCTGATGTCGATGACCTTCTGGCTCTCGCCGGGTAGTCGGCTGAGACCTTCGCCGCGAGCGTCGCGGGATCGCCCGTGTGGTCGAGCGTCGTGGCGGCGGCGGCGACCACGGGCTCGGAGGTCACGTCGTCGAGGTCTGTGGCGACGGTGACCTCGACGACCTGCTCGCCTCCCTGGGCGGACTGGACCCCGACGAGGAGCACGGTCGCGGTCGCCTTGTAGACGGTCTCCTGGTTGTTCAGGTAATAGAGCGCTCCGGCCACCACCACGAGCACCGACGCCAACACGTACCACTTGCCGCCCATACCGTACGGACGAACTCCCGGACTGTCATGGGTTCCTCTCCCTGGCGTGCTGGGCTCCACGCGAACGAGCCCACGTTGCGCGTCGACCACCTCGCGGAGCCGCCGACGAAGCGCTGGAGCGCGAAAGTCTCGACGTGCGAGGTCAGAGCGTCATCATCCCACGAGACGTCCGAGGCTTCCTGGACTGCTCGCGCGACGAGCTGCGGCTCGGGCGCGTCAAAGAAGGTTCCGGTGACACCGTCGACGACCGTGTCGAGATAGCCGCCGTCCCGGAGCACGACCGACGGGCGACCGAAGGCGCCCGCCTCGAGCGGGAGAGCCCGAAGTCCTCGTAGGAGGCCGCGACGAGCATGGCGCAGTGGCGGTAGAGCCACCGCAGCTCGGGATCATCGACACGCCCCAGGAGCCTGCTCCCCTCGCGACGTCCCCGTGCCCGACGGCGTGCCCCACCGTCCGGAGGCTGCCCGCCCCGGGCAGCGAGGCCTTCGAGGCGCACCCGGTCGGGTCCGTCCCCGACGATCACGAGCTGCCGGTCGGCGAGGCGTGCGGCCTCGATCAGCACGTCGACGTTCTTGTACGGCAGGAGGCGTGCCACGCACAGCAGGAAGCCCGGCTCGAGGCCAGGCACCTCGCGCTCGGGACCGGCAGGCATCATCGCGGGCGGCGGGGCAGGATCTCTGCCTCGATGCCGTAGGCCGCGCGGATCGCGCGCTGCGTGACGGTCGAGTTGGCGAGGTAGACGTCGGCGTGCTCGGCAGCCCGCCTGTCCCATCCGCGCAGGGCCGGCGTCAGCGCGGAGAGAGCCGCCGACGCGACCCCGCCGCGGAACCGGTCCGCCCTGCTCGCCCCGTCCTGACCGCCGAGGTAGCGGTCGCGCTGGTAGAGCCACCGGGCCGGCGCGTGGCAGTAGACGACGGTCCGTCCGGCCCCGCGGTAGCCGTGGGCCCACCCGGTGGAACTGGCGAGCAGCACCTCCGCGTCGACCCGCTGCGCCGAGACCGACGGGGCGAGGAACGGCAGGGCGAGACGGTGATGCCGGCGCAGGACGCCGATCCTGTCCAGAGCCGACGTCCGCAGGTCGAGCGCACCGAACTCCGGGAACGTCCCTCGGGGTCGTAGAGGGTCGTGTACATCGGGGAGCCGGGGAATGCTTCGGCGAGCCACAGAGCGACCCGCTCGGCGCCTCCGCGCTGCGTCGCGTAGTCGTGCGCCAGTGCCACACCGTCGGTCATCGTGCCTCCGTCGTGGGGCAGGTGTCAGGCTTACTGCCCAGAATGGATGTCGATACAGCCTAGGTGGAGGGTCGGGGCGAAACGGGGCGACAAGGACAGGTCACCCGGGTGAAACCCCGGCCGTCCGGTAGGTGACACACAGCGCAGGACGTCACGCCTTGGTGTGGTACTTGCCCTGTGCTGCGAGCAGCCCCTCGGTGAGGACCATCTCGACGGCGTCGGCGGCGTCGTCGAGCAGGAACGGCAGCTCCTTGGCCTCCGCGCCGGAGAAGTTCTTCAGCACGTAGTCCGCGGTGTCCATGCGCCCCGGCGGGCGACCGACGCCCGCCCGCACCCGGAGGTAGCCGCGGGTCCCGAGCGCCTTGGTGATGTCGCGCAGGCCGTTGTGCCCACCCTCGCCACCGCCGGACTTGATCTTGATGTCGCCGAAGGGATGTCCACCTCGTCGTGGACGACGATCACGTGGTCGGGATCGATCCCGAAGTACTGGGCGAGGCCGGCGACCGGTCCTCCCGAGGTGTTCATGTACGTCGAGGGCTTGGCCAGAATCACGCGGGTCCAGGCGCTCCGCCCGGAGGACGCCAAGACGCGCCTCGGCTACCGCGGCGCGTGCCTTGTGCGCGCTGAACGTCGCACCGGCGCGGCCGGCCAGGACGTCGAGCACCATGTGACCGATGTTGTGGCGGTTCCCGCGTAGGTGGGCCCGGGTTCCCGAGCCCGACGACGAGCCACGGCTGGTCGGTCATGTCACCTGGTCTCTTCCTCGTCGATGGCCCTTCGAGGAGGACCGGTCGTGCAGGTCGGACGGGGACGTTCGAGGCGTCCGGTGCCGTGCGGCACCGGACGCCTCGAGCATGCGTGTCCTACGGCTCCCGGGTCAGGCCCGGGGCGCGGAGGCTCAGGCCTCGACGGGAGCCGACTCGGCCGCGGAAGCGACCTCGGCGGCGGTGGGCTCGACGCGGGGCTCGGTGACGAGCACGACGTCCGCGGTCGGGTCCGTCACGAGGACAGTGCCCTCCGGAAGGGAGATGTCGCCGGCAAAGATGACGGTACCCGCCGGGAGACCGGTGATGTCGACGATGATGGCCTCAGGCAGGTTGGTCGCCAGCGCCTGGACGGACAGCGTGAGCTGCTCGACGATGTGGATGGTGCCCGGGCGGGCTCGCCGATGACCTGGACGGAGACGTCGACATCGACCTTCTCGCCCTTCTTCACGATGAGGAGGTCGATGTGCTCGACGACGTCGCGGACCGGGTCGCGCTGGATGTCCTTGGCCAGGGCCAGGACCTCTTCACCCGCGAAGTCGATCGTGAACAGCGCGTTGGAGTGCTTGAGTGCGAGCGTCGTCTGGTGCGCGGGGAGCGCGACGTGGACGGGGTCCGTGCCGTGCCCGTACAGGACGGCAGGAATCTGGTTGTTGCGGCGGGTACGACGGGCGGCACCCTTGCCGAACTCGGTGCGGGCCTCTGCGACAAGCTTGATCTCGGACACGTGTACTCCTGAAGAACGATTGCGGGCCGACTACCCGTGGGAAGCAATCGGCTGTCCGGCCGGCTGGTTGTCACCGGAGGACGGGCGGCAGCGTCGGCGCGGGACACATGACGGGCGCACGAGGACGACCGCCCAGTCGATTACGGGGACCCATCAGGATCCTGCTGACCTTCCGGTGACTCACCGGCCGTCAGACGTCCTCGCCGAGGCAACCGAACTACTGTACCCGGGCGCGGCGCGTCAGGGAAACCCGCGGCTCTCAGGCCTGCGCACCCGCGATGACCACGGTGGTGGTGATCGCCGCAGTCGTCGCCGCGGTGATCTCCTCGATGTACCTGCGGGTCACCCCGCAGCCCAGCTGCCTTCCGAGATCTCTTTCGCCCGACGGTCCACGGCCCGCCGCTCGGAAGCCGTGAGGGGCGCCCGCGGACATGACCCTGCCTGCCTGCCTGGTCGCGGTCAGGATCGCGACCAGGGCGCCGGTCCGCTCGTCGGGAGCACCGCCGTCGAGCAGGACGCGCGCGAGCGTGCCGCGCAGCTCGCCCTCGTGGCGCGAGTCCGCCGCGGGCCAGCGGGTGGTCGGGAAGATCCCGAGGATCCGCCCTTCCTCGCGCCGCAGCAGGCCGCGCGCGGCCAGTCCGTCGAGCGCCGCGTTCGCCGGCTTGGACCGCGCGAGCTCGGGGACCAGGCTCTTGGGCGTCGAGCCCTCCTTGGACTTGATCGTCACGAGGGCCTCGTCGAGCAGAGCGCTGCCGGTGGGCGACTCGTCCCGGACCACGACGCGACCCGAGCGCCACCCCGAGGTGTCTCCCACGAGGTCGACCCGTCCCTTCGTCGCGAGCTCGACGAGCAGCGCCCCACCCGCGATCTGCTGGAGGTACGAGCTGTCGCCGACGGGCTTGCCCGTGACGTCGTCCAGCACGAGCAGGAGGTAGTCCTCGATGATGAGCATGCACTCAACCTAGCGGCGCCCGGGGACCCGGAACCCTGAGATATGTCACGACCGGCGAAGCCTCAGTCCGCCCACGCCCAGCGCACCGTGACCGTCGCGTCGACCTGCTCACGCCAGGGTCCACGGCCAGCGCGTCGTGGGACGACGCCTTGGCCGACAGCATGCGCGGGCAGGCGCGAGACCGCTCCCCTGCTCGCTCACCTCGACCACCGCGCCGAGCGCGCGGCCGGCGAGCGACGCGTACTGCTCGGCCTTGGTCCGCGCGTCGGCGAACGCCTCCTCGCGGGCGGCGACAGCGAGCGGGCCGGGCGCGCTCACGGCGAAACGCATCGAGTCCAGGCGTGCGACAGGCCCTGCCGCGCCCAGCGCGGCCCGCACCAGCTCACCCGACGACGGGACGTCACGCACCGTGACCCGCAGCGTGAGGCGCGCCGTGACGCTCAGGGAGGAGCCGCCGTCGGGCTGCTGCGACTGCTGCGTCCACGTGGAGGTCTGCGCCGTCCGCAGGTCGTCGTGCGCGACACCGGCTGCGAGCAACGCCTCGCGCGCCGCCCGGAGCCCCGCGTCGGCAGCGTCGAGGGCTACCTGGACGTCGTCGCCCGTGGCCTCGGCGCCGAGCTCGACCACCACGACGTCGGGCACCGCGGTGGCCGCGCCCTGCCCGGTCGTGGTCACGCCGGCGGACAGGTCCTGGGTCTGCGTCTGGGTCACAGCAGGCATCCTGCCAGCCCGACGGCGGAGCCGCCCGCGCGGCGCCGTCGCCGTCGTCGAGCCCGCCCGGGAACGAGGACGGCCCGCCCCGTGGACTTGTCGTCGGGGAGGCGGGCCGTCGTCCGGACCGGGGACGCGTCAGCTGTTGCCGTCGAACAGCGAGGTGACCGAACCGTCGTCGAAGACCTCACGGATCGCGCGCGCCAGGAGCGGCGCGATCGACAGCACGGTGAGCTCCGGGAAGCGCTTGTCCATCGCGATGGGCAGCGTGTCGGTGACGACGACCTCGCTCGCGCCGCACTCGGACAGACGCTGTGCGGCCGGGTCGGAGAGCACGCCGTGCGTCGCCGCGACGATGACCGACTTGGCCCCGCCGCGAGGCAGACCTTGACGGCCTCGGCGATGGTGCCGCCCGTGTCGATCAGGTCGTCGACCAGGACGCAGTCGCGACCCTCGACGTCACCCACGACGCGGTTGGCCACGGACTGGTTGGGGCGCGTGATGTCGCGGGTCTTGTGGACGAACGCGAGCGGGCCACCGCCGAGCTTGGCGGCCCACTGCTCGGCCACACGGATGCGGCCGGCGTCCGGGGAGACGACCGTGACGTTGGAGGTGTCGACCCGCCCACGGACGTAGTCCGTGAGGATGGGCATGGCCCACAGGTGGTCGACCGGACCGTCGAAGAAGCCCTGCGTCTGAGCGGCGTGCAGATCGACGCTCATGAGACGGTCGGCGCCGCCGTGCGGAAGAGGTCGGACATGAGGCGGGCCGAGATCGGCTCGCGACCCCGGTGCTTCTTGTCCTGGCGACCGTAGCCGTAGAAGGGCTGGACCACGGTGATGGTCTTGGCCGAGGCGCGCTTCGCGGCGTCGACCATGAGCAGCTGCTCCATGATCCACTGGTTGATCGGAGCCGTGTGGCTCTGCAGGAGGAAGACGTCCGAGCCGCGGACGCTCTCCCCGAACCGCACGTAGATCTCGCCGTTGGCGAAGTCGTACGCGGTCGTGGGAGCAGGTCGATGCCCAGCTCCCGCGCAACTTCCGTGGCGAGCTCAGGGTGTGCGCGCCCGGAGGCGAGGACGAGGACTTGTCCCCGGTGCCGGCGATCGTGCTGCTCATCGTGGGGAAGGCCCTTCGTTCGTGCTGCTGGGTGCGGTGCTGGTTCCGTCAGGGACGGTGGCGACGCCCGGCTCGCTGGCACGGGGGTCGGTCGGGGATGGACGTCGCTGCCGAGGCCTCGGCGAGCTGAGCCTGAGCCTGGGCCCCAGCGGAGGGGCGTCTCGTCGTCGGTCTCGTGCGCACGGGCGGCTGCCTCGGCGGCCGCCGTCCCGGACGACGGCGGGCGACCCAGCCGTCGACGTTGCGCTGCGGCGCGCCGCTCACGCCGAGCGCGCCGGCCGGGACGTCGCGGCGGATCACGGAGCCCGCGGCCGTGTAGGCGCCGTCGCCGACCGTCACGGGGCGACGAACATGTTGTCGGCCCCGGTCCGGGCGTGCGAGCCGATGACCGTGCGGTGCTTCGAGACACCGTCGTAGTTGACGGTGACGCTCGCGGCGCCGATGTTCGTGTGGTCGCCGATGGTCGCGTCGCCCACGTAGGACAGGTGCGGCACCTTGGACCCGGTCCCGATCGTCGAGTTCTTGGTCTCGACGAAGGTCCCGATCTTGCCCTTCTCGCCCAGGACGGTGCCGGGACGCAGGTAGGCGAACGGGCCGACGCTCGCGCCGTCGCCGACAACCGAGAGGCTGCCGTGCGTCCGCACCACGCTCGCCCCGCGCCGATCTCCATGTCCGTCAGGGTCGTGTCGGGGCCGATCGTCGAGCCGGTGCCGACCGTCGTGGCGCCGTGCAGCTGGGTCCCGGGAGCAGGGTCACGTCGTGGCCGAGGTCCACGTCGACGTCGACCCAGGTCGTTGCCGGGTCGATCACGGTGACGCCCTCGAGCATCCAGCGCGTGAGGATGCGGCGGTTGAGCTCGGCACGCAGGGTCGCGACCTGGGCGCGGTCGTTGGCGCCCTCGACGAGGAGCGGGTCAGCGACGCGGAAGGCCCCGACGCGGCCGCCGTCCTCGCGGGCGATCTGCAGGACGTCGGTCAGGTAGACCTCGCCCTGCGCGTTGTGCTGGGTGACCTTCGTCAGCGCGTCACGCAGGATCCCGGCGTCGAAGACGAAGACCGAGGAGTTGATCTCGCGGATCTCCCGCTGCTCGTCGGTGGCGTCCTTGTGCTCGACGATGCTCAGGACGTCCCCGGCGGAGTCACGGACGATGCGCCCGTAGCCCGTGGCGTCCTCGACCTCGGTCGTCAGGACCGTGACCGCGTTGCCGCCCGAGGTGTGCACGCTCAGCAGCTCGGCGAGGGTCGCGGAGTCCAGGAGCGGGATGTCGCCCGCGAGGACCACGACCGACCCTCGAGCCCCTCGACCGTGCCACGCCCTCGCGCCCGATCGGCACTCCCTGAGCGGCGGCCTCCGCCTGCGCCCTGACGTCGAGCGCTTCGACCGCGCACTGCACGGCGCGCCCGGTGCCAGGCACCGCGTCCTGGTCGACCACGAGCGCCGACGGGACGACCTCGAGCGCCGCAGCGGCCACGAGCTCACGCTCGTGACGGACGACCACAGCGATCCGCAGCGGGAGAGGTCCTGGCCGCGACCAACGCGTGACCGAGCATGCTGCGGCCGGCGAGCGTGTGGAGGACCTTCGGGGTTGCGGACTTCATCCGGGTCCCCGCGCCAGCGGCGAGGACGATGACTGCGGCGGGCACTGGTGGTGCGTCGGGCACAGCGTCGGTCACTGGGGCTCCCATCGGGTTGGTTGCACGTGCTCCGCCCCCAGGACTCGAACCTGGACTAAAGGCACCAAAACCTCTGTGCTGCCGATTACACCAAGGCGGATCGGACTGGTCGCGACGCGAGGTGCGGACGGATCCAGACCCCGCGCACCGTCGCACGTCCGGGGAACAGTCTGCCAGGTCCGACGCCGTGCTCGGCGCCCGAACGCCCGATGAACGTGGAGAAAACGTGTGAGGAGGACGTCATGCCCGTACCCGCCGGGCCCCGGCGGACCCGGGCGAGGTCCGGCCGGCGACCCGGCGGGGATCACCAGGGACCCGGCACGGCATGATGGGCCTGTGGCTGCAGACTCCAGACGACCTCCCAGATCCCGCATGACGGCTAGCCAGCGCCGCGAACAGCTCCTCCAGGTGAGCCGAGTCCTGTTCGCCGAGAAGGGTTTCGAGGGGACGAGCGTCGAGGAGATCGCTGCTCGCGCCGAGGTCTCCAAGCCCGTCGTCTACGAGCACTTCGGGGCAAGGAGGGCATCTACGCCGTCATCGTCGACCGCGAGATCCAGGGCCTGACCTCCGCGCTCACGGGCGCGCTGTCCTGGGCGGCCACCCCAAGGTGCTGCTGGAGCGAACGGCGCTCGCGCTCCTGACGTACATCGAGAACTCCGAGGACGGGTTCCGGATCCTGGTGCGCGACTCACCGGTCGCGCAGGCCACCGGGACGTTCTCGAGCCTCATCGGGGACGTCGCGACCCAGGTGGAGCACCTGCTCGCCGAGCAGTTCAAGCGCCGCGGTCTCGACCCGCGGGTCTCCCCATCTATGCACAGATGCTCGTCGGGATGGTCGCTCTCACGGGGCAGTACTGGCTCGACGTCCGCAGTCCGCAGAAGGCCGACGTCGCCGCGCACCTCGTGAACCTCGCCTGGAACGGCCTGTCCGGCATGGAGAAGAAGCCGCGCTGACGAGCAAGCCCCGTGCCGAGTCCGGACCGCCTGCCGAGAACTCGTGACATTTCGCCTGTGACTGCTCTCCGTGTCCGTGGTTTCGTAGGTCCATGGCGACTCTCGAGATCGACAGGCTGAACAAGACGTACGGGACGGTGCGCGGCTGCGCGACATGTCCTTCGCGGTGGAGGCAGGGGAGATCTTCGGTTTCGTCGGCTCGAACGGCGCCGGCAAGACGACCACCATGCGCATCGCCCTCGGCGTCCTCGCTCCCGACTCCGGCGAGGTCCGGTGGGACGGTCGCCCGCTCGACCTGGCCATGCGGCGTCGGATCGGGTACATGCCGGAGGAGCGCGGGCTGTACCCCAAGATGAAGGTCGCGGACCAGCTCGTCTACCTGGCCCGCCTGCACGGGCTGGACGCGCGCGCCGCGAAGACGGCCATGGAGCACTGGACGGAGGTCCTCGGGATCGACGGGCGCCGGGCAGACGAGGTCCAGAAGCTCTCGCTCGGGAACCAGCAGCGCGTCCAGCTCGCGGCCGCCCTGGTCCACGACCCCGAGATCCTGGTGCTCGACGAGCCGTTCTCCGGCCTGGACCCGGTCGCGGTGGACGTCATGAGCGGCGTCCTGCGCGACCGCGCGGCGGCCGGCGTCCCGGTCGTCTTCTCGTCCCACCAGCTCGACCTGGTCGAGCGGCTGTGCGACCGCGTCGGGATCGTCAAGGCGGGCGAGATGGTCGAGATCGGCGGCATCGAGGAGCTCCGGGCGACGCAGCGCCCGCAGTGGGTCGTCGACGCCCGGAGGCGCCGGCCGGCTGGGCGGCCAACCTCCGGGCGTCCGCGTCGTCCGGCACGACGGCGCAAGGACCCTCCTCGAGCTCGACCCACCGCAGGAGGGGCCGAGCAGGCGATCCTCCGCGCGGCACTGGCCACGGGCCCCGTCCGCGAGTTCACGCCCCAACGCCCGTCCTCACGGAGCTCTTCCGTCACGTCGTGAGCAGCGACGACGCTCACGCACCGTCAGCGACCGGCGACGCTACGGACACATCGAACCGACAGGAGGTCTCGGCGTGAGCACCCTGCGAGAGCCGACAGCACCGCGCACCCACTCGCCCGTCAGCACCTGGGGCGCCGTCTCGCTCGTCGCCGGGCGTGAGATCTCGACCCGGATCCGGTCCAAGGCGTTCATCTGGACCACGGTCGCCCTGCTGGTGGGCGTGGTCCTCGGCGGGCTCCTGCTCGGCCTCGTCGGTGACTCCGGCCCGCAGGCTCAGCGCGTCGGCGTCACGTCCAGCGCCGAGGCCCTCGGTCCGCAGCTCACCGCGGCAGGCGAGGCGGTCGGCACCGAGATCCAGGTCAGCGAGGTCACGGAGGAGGACGGGCGGACGCAGCTCGCCGACGGGGACCTCGACGCCTTGGTCACCGGTTCGACCGGCTCGTTCACGGTCGTCGTGAAGGAGGAGCTCAGCACCACGCTGACGCCGGTCTTCACCGGTCTGGCCCAGCAGGCTGCCCTGTCCGGGGCGATCTCCGACCTGGGCGGGGACCCGTCGGCCGTCGCGCAGGAGATCGCGTCGGCCGCACCGCAGGTCGAGACGCTCGAACCCACCGAGGAACGAGACGCCGCCCAGGTCGTCACGGGCATGGTCGGCGGCATCCTCATCTTCATCGCCCTCATGACGTGCGGTCAGCTGGTCGCCCAGGGCGTGGTCGAGGAGAAGACGAGCCGCGTCGTCGAGCTCCTCCTCGCGACGATCCGGCCGTGGCAGCTCATGGCGGGCAAGGTCCTGGGCATCGGGGCGATCGGGTTGATCCAGCTTCTGGTGGTCGTCGGCGGCGGCGTCGGGACGGCCTTCGCCCTGGGGCTGGTCGACGCGAGCAGCGTGAACCTCGGGGCCACGGCGGCCTGGGTGCTCGTGTGGTTCGTCATCGGCTTCGTCATGTACTCGCTCGCGCTGGCGGCCTCGCGGCGCTGGTCTCGCGCCAGGAGGACGTGGGCTCGGTCATCACGCCGGTGCTGATGCTGATGATGATCCCGTACATCATCGGAGTCTCGATCGGCCCCTGGGACCCGGAGAACCCGCTGGTCGTGTGGCTCTCCTACATCCCGTTCTGCGCGCCGCTGCTCATGCCGATCCGCATCGCGCTGGGCACGGTCGAGACCTGGGAGATCCTGGTGGCGGTGGGGCTCTCGCTCGCACTCGTGCCGGTCCTGGTGTGGCTCGCCGGGAAGGTCTACTCGAACGCGGTCCTGCGGACGGGTGGCCGGATCAAGCTCAGGACGCCCTGCGCGCGAGCTGACCGGAGCTCGCCCGGGGTGGGTGCTGCCGTCAAGACTCTTGATGTCGAGGAATATCGAGTAGCCTCGCGTCATGCAGCACCCGCACCCGGACGAGGTCGACCGCATCGTCGACGCCTGGCAGCGCGAACGTCCGGACCTGGACGTCGAGCCGCTCACCGTGTTCTCCCGTGTCAGCCGGCTCGCCCGGCACCTCGATCTCGCGCGTCGCAGCGCGTTCGCGCGCGGTCACCTGGAGACGTGGGAGTTCGACGTCCTGTCCGCGCTGCGCCGCGCGGGAGTGCCCTACCGGCTCTCCCCGGGCGCTCATCACGCAGACGCTCGTCACAAGCGGCACCATGACGAACCGGATCGACCGCCTGGAGGCCCGTGGCCTCGTGCAGCGGCACCGGTCCCCGACGACCGCCGCGGCGTCCTCGTCGAGCTCACCCGGAGGGGTTGGAGCGGGTCGACACCGCCATGACGGACCTGCTGGCCGTCGAGCGCGAGGTGCTCGAGGCCCTGGACCCCGCCGAGCGGCCGCACCTGGCGAACCTGCTGCGCACGGTCGTCGGGCAGTTCGAGGCGTAGCCCCTCGCCGCGCTGAGTGCGGAGTTCTTGCGAGAACGCCCGGCGATTCTCGCAAGAACTCCGCACTCAGCGGGACGGCGAGGTCAGTCGACCAGCTCGGCCGCTTCCATCCACTCGGCCTCGAGCGTGTCCTTCTCGTCCGCGAGCTCGCGCAGCTGCTTGTCGAGGTCGAGGATCGCGGCGTGATCGGTGGCCTGGGCGGCCATCTTGTCGTGCAGCCTCGCCTCGAGCTCCGCGATCTTGGACAGGCGTCGCTCGATCCGTCCGATCTCCTTCTTCGCGGCCCGCACGTCCGCGCCGGAGGGCGGGCTGGGCGTCCGTCACGTCGCCGGGCTCCCCGTGCCCGACGACGACGCACCGGCCTCAAGGCCGCCGCGCCCGCGCGGGTCCCGCCCGTCCGAGACGATCCGCTGCCGCGGCGATCATGGCCTTGCGGAGCGCGAGGTACTCCTCGACACCACCCGGCAGGTCGCGGATGGTCCCGTCGCCGAGCAGCGCGACCTCGCGGTCGCACACACGCTCGAGCAGGTAGCGGTCGTGCGAGACCACGATCAGCGTCCCGGCCAGCCGTCGAGGAGGTCCTCGATGGCCGCGAGGGTGTCCGTGTCGAGGTCGTTGGTGGGCTCGTCGAGCAGCAGCACGTTGGGTTCGCCGACCAGCAGGCGCAGCAGCTGCAGGCGTCGACGCTCGCCACCGGACAGGTCGCGGACCAGGGTCTGCGACCGCTCGCGAGTGAACCCGAGGCGCTCGACGAGCTGGGCGGCCGTGAGCTCCTTGCCGTCCACGGCGACCGTGCGCTTCTCCTGCTCGATGACCTCCACGACCCGCAGGCCGCTGATCTCGTCCAGCTCGTCGACGTCCTGGGTCAGCTCGGCGACATGGATCGTCGTGCCGCGCTTGACCCGTCCCTCGTTCGGCGTGAGCCGACCGGCCAGGAGGCGCAGGAGCGTCGTCTTGCCGGCGCCGTTGATCCCGACCACGCCGTAGCGGTCCCCGGGACCGAGGCGCCACGTGACGTCGTCGAACAGGACCTTCTCGGCACCGTTCGGGTCCCCTCGAGGGCGGCATCCGGACCGTGACGCCCTCGAGGTCCAGCACGTCCTTGCCGAGCCGGCGCGTCGCCATGCGCGTGAGCTCGAGCGGGTCGCGGGGTCCGGCTCGTCGGCGATGAGCGCGGCGGCCGCGTCGAGACGGAACTTCGGCTTGGACGTGCGGGCCGGGCGCCACGGCGCAGCCAGGCCAGCTCCTTGCGCAGCAGGTTGTTCCGCTTCTCGGCGGTCACCGCGGCCGTGCGAGCACGCTCGGCACGGGCCAGGACGTAGGCCGCGTACCCGCCCTCGTAGCCCTCGACCGCACCCGAACCGTCTCCCGTGACCTCCCACATGCGCGTGCACACCGCGTCGAGGAACCAGCGGTCGTGCGTCACCACCACGAGCGCCCCACGGGCCCCGGGCGGGCGTAGCGCGCCTCCAGGTGCTCGGCGAGCCAGGCGACGCCCTCGACGTCGAGGTGGTTGGTGGGCTCGTCGAGGAAGAGCACGTCGTGCTCCGCGACGAGCAGCGCTGCGAGGGCCACCCGCCGGCGCTGACCGCCCGAGAGGGTGGTCGCCGGGGCGTCCAGGTCCAGGTCGCCCAGCAGGCCCGCGTGGACAGCGCGGATGCCCGCGTCCCCTGCCCACGTGTGCTCGGCCGACTCCCCGTGGACCAGGTCCCGGATGCTCGTCCCCTCGGGGACTCGTCGCGCTGGTCGAGCATGCCGATCCGCAGCCCGCCCACCCGGGTGACCCGTCCGGCGTCGGGCGTCGCGCTCCCGCGAGGAGACGCAGGAGCGTCGACTTCCCGGCACCGTTGGGGCCCACGACCCCACGCGATCGCCGTCGTCGAGGCCCAGGCTCACGCCGTCGAGCAGGGTGCGGGTACCGACGACGAGACGGATGTCGTCAGCGCCGAGGAGGTGTGCCATGAGTTCCTTCGGATGGGGAGGTGCCCTAGCGAGGATACGCGCCGGCGGGTCCCCGCAGGACGCGCGACCGCGCCCGCATCCAGCGGCGGCGCGGGGATCCGGGCTCAGGAGGACAGGACGCGCGCGCCCGACGTCGGGCCTGTGGCGCAGTGGACCGAGTCCGCGACGCCCGCGGCCGTCCACGAGGCCGCGATCGCGAGCGCGTGCTGCCGGCTGCGCGCGAGGGCCGCGACGGTCGGACCGGAGCCCGAGACGATCGCACCGAGCGCCCCCACCTCGCGGGCGACCTCGAGCGTTCGGGCGAGCTCGGGGCCATGGCGAGCGCGGCGGCCTCGAGGTCGTTGTGCAGAGCCCGGCCGAGCCCCACGGGGTCCCCGCGCGCAGCGCCTGCATCAGCTCGGTGTCGTCGGACAGCTCGACGTCGGGGTCCCGCCGACGACCTCGTCGAACGTCTGGAAGACCTTCGCGGTCGACAGACCCTCGTCGCGGACGGCGAAGGCCCAGTGGAACTCGCCCCGAACCATCGCGGGGTCAGGAGGTGGCCTCGCCCGGTCCCGACGGCGGTGTGACCCACGAGCCCGAAGGGCACGTCGGAGCCGAGGCCCGCCGCGAGGTCGGACAGCTCGGCGCGCGAGCCCCGTCTCCCACAGGAGGTCGCAGGCCACCAGCGCGGCGGCGGCGTCCGCCGATCCGCCCGCCATGCCACCCGCGACGGGTACGCCCTTGTGGATGTGCAGCCGGACGTCCGGGTCCACTCCCGTGAAGCGGGCCAGGGACTCCGCGGCCCGCCAGGCCAGGTTGGTCTCGTCGACGGGCACCCGCTCGGCCTGCGCGCCCGACACCGTCAAGGAGATGCCCGCGCCCGGCACCTCCTGGGTCGCCTCGACCTCCTCGACGAGCGAGACGGCCTGGAAGATCGTCACCAGCGGGTGGTACCCGTCCTCCTGGCGGGCACCGACCCGCAGCGAGAGTTGACCTTCCGGGCGCCCGCACCCGCACGGCGACGGGAGGCGCGGCGGACAGGTGGGGCTCACGCGTCCACTGTGCCAGGTCGCTCCGTGTGCTCGCCTGCCGAGGGGCGTCGGCCTGCGCGACCTGCGTCCCCGCCGCCGCTGTCGCCGCCTCGGCCCGCACGGCCGGGAGCTGCTCGGCGATCCGCGCGAACTGCTCGACCGTCAGCTTTCGCCACGCGCCGTCGGGTCGACGCCTGCGCGCTCGAGCGCCTCGAGCGCGGCCGCGGACGACCCCGCGATACCCGCGAGGGCCGAGCGGAGCATCTTGCGACGCTGCGCGAAGGCCGCGTCGATCACCGCGAAGACCTCTTCGCGCGTCGCGGTCGTCACCGGGGGCTCGCGGCGATCGAGGGCCACGAGCGCGGAATCCACGTTCGGCACGGGCCAGAAGACGCTGCGCCCGACCGTCCCCGCACGGTGCGCCGAGGCGTACCAGGCGGCCTTGACCGACGGCACCCGTAGGTCCGGTTCCCGGCGGGCGGCGAGCCGGTCGGCGACCTCGGCCTGCACCATGACGAGCACGCGCTCCAGGGAGTCGAAACGCTCGAGGAACGTGAGCAGGACGGGGACGGCGACGTTGTACGGCAGGTTCGCGACCAGCGCGGTGGGCGCCTCGCCCGGGAGCTCGGTGACCTCGAGGGCGTCCGCAGCCACGACCGTCAGGCGGTCCACCGCGTCGGGCTGGTGCACCGCGACGGTCGCTGCGAGCTGCTGCGCGAGCGGCGGGTCGATCTCGACCGCGACCACGCTCGCGCCGACCTCGAGCAGACCGAGGGTGAGCGACCCGAGCCCCGGGCCGACCTCGACCACGCGGTCCCCGCGCCGATCCCGGCCGTCCGGACGATCTTGCGCACCGTGCCGCCGTCGTGCACGAAGTTCTGCCCGAGGGTCTTGGTGGGCCGGACGCCCAGACGCCCTGCCAGGTCGCGGATCTGTGCCGGACCGAGCAGGGCGTTGGGGTGTCGTTCATGCGGGGAAGCCTACCGGGTGGACCGGTCGGCCTCGCCCGGCGCAAGGCGCCGGTCAGTACCAGTTGCTCGCCTGGGAGTGGCCCCACGCGGCGCACGGGGTGCCGTAGCTGCCTGCGATGTAGTCGAGTCCCCAGGCGATCTGGGTGGCCGGGTTCGTCCGCCAGTCGGCCCCGGCGGACGCCATCTTGGAGGCGGGCAGGGACTGCGGGATCCCGTAGGCGCCCGACGACGGGTTGGCCGCCGACGAGTTCCAGCCGGACTCCTTGGTGTAGAGCTTGTCGAGGCACGCGAACTGGTCGCCGCCCCAGCCTCGGGCCGCGACGAGCTGACGCCCGATCTCGCGCGCAGACCCGGCACCGGCCGGGCCGCTCGGCGCACCTGGGTGCCCTGCACGACGACCTTCGCGACCGGCTCGGTCGTCACGCCGTCCGAGACGACCTCACGGGACTCCTCGACGCCGTCGACCGTCGTCACACGCTCGACGCGCGTCTGCACGCCCTCTGCGCCCTCCTGGGCGACCGTGGGGGCACGTCCTGGAAGACGTTCGCGTCCTGCTGGACCGTGGTCTCGAAGGGGATCGGCGTGGCGGTCGGCAGTTCCGTGACCACGACGCGCTGCACCACGAGGGAGACGGCGGGGTCCGCGGCCTCGTCACGGGCGACCGAGACCCGGTCGGCCTCGCCCAGCACGATGCCCTGCTGCTCGAGGATCGCGTCGACACCGATCGAGCCGTCGGGCGCGACC
The DNA here is from genome assembly GCA_038070415.1 of Oerskovia sp. M15. Lineage (GTDB taxonomy): Bacteria > Actinomycetota > Actinomycetes > Actinomycetales > Cellulomonadaceae > Oerskovia. The sequence continues at coordinate 2,617,583 of JAMYWF010000001.1, read as the reverse complement.
ACGGTGCCGCCGTCGGCCACGACGTTCACGGGACCGTCCGCGTCGAGCCGCACACCGAGCTCCGCACGACCGTCGGCCGCCGAGCGGGACGCCACCAGGCGCACGTCGCCACCGCGCGCAGCGAGGCTCTCGAGCGCCTCGTCGGCGTCGAGCGCGGTGAGCCACACGTCGCTCTGCTGCCCGTCCGTCTGGACGGTGACCTCGCGGCCGTAGCGCACCACGACGTCGGTCCCGGCGCGCAGCGCTCTCCGGGTCAGGGGCGACCAGGTCGCGGTCGGCGATCCGGATGCCCTCCTGCGCGAGGAGGCCCTCGACCGAGCCGGCGAACGTGGTGACCGTGGTGACGGTGCCGTCGACGTCGAGCTCGACGGTCTTGCGGGCGTCGCCCCAGGCGACGGCCCGCCCGCGGCCAGGGCCAGGGCGGTCGCGCCGGCAACCAGGGGCCAGCGGCGGCGCGGGAGGCGGAACCGGCCGTGGACAGCTCGACGCCGTCGAGGTCGGTGGGTGCTGCAGGAGCGGCGGCAGAGGCGCGGGGTGCTCGCGCGGCGCTCACGGGGATGCGGAAGGGTTCTTCACTCGGGTCCAGTCGTCGTGGTGTCCGGGCGCGGGGTCGATGGCGCGCAGTGCGCCGCCCCGGCCGCGTGTGGCGGGTGCGACGAGGTCGCTCCAGGGTCTCGACCGGCCGATCCGGCGGTCCGGGCGCCGAGATGCCGGGCTTCCGCCCGGCGGCGCCACGTCCGCGCTCCAAAGCACACTAGGGCGTCTTCTGCACGCGGGACACTCGACCGTAACCGATTCGTTATCGATCACCAAGTGACGGAGGAGTGTCGTCGGACACGTCGGCACAACGACGCTGAGTGCGGAGTTCTTGCGAGACACGCCGGGCGTGTCTCGCAAGAACTCCGCACTCAGCGGCTGGAGCGGGTGGCTCGGTCAGGAGCGACTATCGCTCAGAGCAGGCCGAGCTTGCGTGCGCAGCCGGGCCACTGGCCCCAGCCGGAACGCGCCTGGAGCATCTGCGCGCGCATCGTCTGCTCCTCGGCCGAAGCCTGCGACGGGAGACCGGAGCCACCCATCGAGGCCCAGGTGCCCGCGGAGAACTGGTAGAGGCCGTAGTAGCCGTTGCCCGTGTTCGTCGCGGGGTTGCCCCGGACTCGCACCGCGCGAGCGCGGCCCACACGTCGCCGCCGACCGAGCTCGCCGGAGCGCTCGCCGCCGGTGCACTCGCAGCCGGAGCACTCGCCGCAGGGGCGCTGGCCCGGGAGCGGCCGCAGCCTTCGGGCGGCCTTCGGCCGCTCCTGGTGCCCTGCACCAGGATCTTGGTCACGGGCTCGGAGGTGACCCCGTCCGAGACCAGCTCGCGGGACTCCTCGACGCCGTCGACGGTCGTCACGTTCTCGACCTTGGTCGAGGCGCCCTCGACACCCTCCTGCTTGACGACCTGGGCGAGGTCCGCGAAACGGTTCGGGTCCTCCTCGGTGGTCGTCTCGAACGGGATCGCGGTGACGGTCGGCGTCTCGGTCACCGCGACGCGCTGGACGACCAGCGAGACGTCCGGCTCGTCTGCCGCCGACTCACCTGCGGCGGCTCATCTGCCGCTGGCTCACCTGCGGCGGCTCGGCCGCAGCCGGCTCGGCCGCACGGGCGACGGAGACACGGTCCAGTTCGCCGAGGACTACGCCCTGCTGGTCGAGGATGGCGTTGACGCCGATGCTGCCGTCGGGCGCGGTCTTCGTCTCGCCGTCGGCCACGACGTTGACGGGCCCGTCGGCGTCGAGGCGCAGCGAGAGCGCGGCACGGCCGTCGGCCCCGGAGCGCGAGGCGACCAGGCGCACGTCCCCGCCGCGTGCGGCAAGAGTCTCCAGCGCCTCGTCGGCGTCGAGGGCCGTGAGCCACACGTCGCTCTGGGCACCGTCGGTCTGGACGGTCACCTGGCGCCCGTAGCGCACGACGACGTCGCTCCCGTTCTTCAGGGCGGCGCCGCTTCCCGGGCGATGAGGTCGCGGTCCGTCACACGGACGTCCTGCTCGTCGAGGAGCCCTCGACCGATCCGGCGAAGGTGCTGACCGTGGTGATGCTGCCGTCGACGTCGAGCTGGACGGTCTTCTTGGCGCTGCCGTAGGCAACTGCGCCGGTCGCGACGAGAGCGATGGCGGTCGCTCCGGCGATCAGGGGCCAGCGGCGACGCGTGGTGGCTGTGGGGGCGGAGGCTTCGGCCTCGACGCCGTCGAGAGGTGGGGGCTGGGGACGTTGGCTGCGCCGTCGGCGCTGGCCGCGTGAGCGGTCCGGTCAAAGGGTTGTTCACTCGAGTCCAGTCGTCGAGCCTCCCGGGCACGGGGTTCAGGGGCGCGGAGCGCCACCGGCGGTCCCAGCACTCCGAAGAGTGCGGCGCAGGCCGCCCGAGGACGTCCTACCGCTGGTTCCGAACGACCGATCCGGCTGTCGGTTCCGCCGACGGCCCGATGCTCCGGGCCACAGCAGGACGCGCACCCTCCGGTCCCGATGCCCCGGGAATGAGCGGGTGACTGCGGGACGGGCAGCAGCGCGCGACAGTTGACCGTAACCGATCCGTTATCGGGTGCCAACCCCGGGAGCGGCTGCCGCACCCTGTGTCCGCATTTCTCCGCCTATGTCACGGGCGGCTTCTCTGTTCGGAGAGGACCCTCACACGTCCTTCGTCTCCTGTCCGCACGGCACGAGCCGCGGCGCGAGCTCCCGCCCCGGCCGGGGCGCCACGACCCGAGCCGGGTCAGTACCAGCCCTTGACCTGCGAATGGGACCAGGCTCCGCACGGAGTCGTGTAGCGACCTTCGATGTACCCCAGGCCCCAGGTGATCTGGGTGGCCGGGTTCGTCCGCCAGTCAGCCCCACGCTCGCCATCTTGGAGCCGGGGAGCGCCTGAGGGATGCCGTAGGCGCCGCTGGACTTGTTCTCCGCCGTCGCGTTCCAGCGGCTCTCCTGGTCCAGAGCAGGTCGAGGCACGCGAACTGGTCGTCACCCCAGCCGCGCTGGGCGGCGAGGACTTGGCGATCGCCTTGGAGGATCCCGGGTCCACCTTGATCGTCGACGGGTCGAGCGTGCCGACCACGACGACCTCGGTCCGCGGCTCGCGCGTCACGGTCCGGTCGAGGACCGTCCGCGAGACCTCGGTGCCACCGACGATCTGGACCGCGTAGGTCGTGACGGCCTCACCGACCTTGCCGGACGTCTTGACGTTGCGCTGCCCCTGCGGAAGATACGGGTCGTTGACCTCCTCCGTGGGGAAGGGAAGGGCTTCCGTGACGGTCGCGGCGCCGCTGGCCGCGCGCGTGACGAGCACGAGCATCCCGTCGACGGCCGCCGCTCCGAGAGGCACCGACGCCGCGTCCCCGACGGACAGGGAGATGCCGGCACGCTCGAGGACCCTCCACGGACGCCTCGGAGGTCGTGGCGGTCACGATCGCGCCGTCCACCGCGACGCGGACCGTCTTCAGGGTCGAGACGCGCACCTGCTCGCGACCGAGGGCCTGCGAGCGTGACGCCGAGGTCAGGGCCCTTCGGCCCGCGGCCCGAGCGCGCTGAGCAGCTCGCCGACCGTGCGGGCGGTCGTGACGAACGTCTGGGGTTCGCCGTCCAGCTCGAGAGATCTCGCGGCTCGTCCGGACGACGATCCTCTCGCCGTTCCGGGCGGCCGCGGTCGTCGCCGGCTCCACCAGGTCGCTGTCCTTGACGGCGATGTCCTGGAACGCCAGCAGGTCCCCGACGGTCGAGCCGTACGCACCGACTGTCCGCACCTCGCCGTCGACGTCGAGCGTCACGGACTTGTGCGCGACCGCGAAGACACCGCTCGCCCCGACCACGGTCGCGAGGATCGCCGCCTGCGCTGCGAGCCGCCACCTGCCGTTCAGGGTGCGCGTGCGCAGCCCGTCGTCACCGACCACGTGACCTTCCGTTCTTGTCTCGACACGTCGTCCGGTGACGCTCCGGGCATCACGGACAAGCAGACCGTAGTGGAGGTGGGGTGTCCGTGGAAGCCCGCCCGGCGCGTCGCGCTTCCGACGACCCGAACCGGCACCGGGACTGCCTCGCCCCGACCGGTGTCGGCTCACCAGGGCCCGTAGACCAGCTCCGCCGTCGCGCTCAGCCGGGCGCAGACGTCCTCGAGCGCGGTTCCCGTCACCTCGGCGACCTTCCGCACCGTGTGCGGCAGAAGATACGGGCGTTGGGGCGCCCACGGTAGGGTGCGGGGTGAGGTAGGGCGCGTCGGTCTCGACCAGGACCTGGCCGAGCGGGACGGCGGCGAGCGCCTCACGCAGCTCGTCGTTCGCACCGAAGGTCACGGGGCCCGCGAACGACAGGTACCAGCCCTGCGCAGCGCACAGCCGCGCCATCTCGGCATCGCCGGAGAAGCAATGGAACACGGTCCGCTCGGGCGCCCCGTCAGCGAGGAGGACCTCGATGACCTCGGCGTGCGCGTCCCGGTCGTGGATCTGGAGCGGGAGCCCGAGCTCCTTCGCCAGCGCGATGTGCGCGCGGAACGACTCGCGCTGCACCGCGGCGCCCTGGGGTCCGGTGCGGAACAGGTCCATGCCGGTCTCGCCGATCGCGCGGATGCGGTCGTTGTGGCGCGCGATCTCGGCGATCTCGGCGATCGCCTCGTCGAGCCCGACGGCGTGGCGCGCCTCCGGGGTCGGCGTCAGCCCGTCGGGCCCCACCTCGGTCACGCCCGCGTGCAGGGTCGCCTCGTTGGGGTGGATCGCGATCGCGCCGAGCAGGGCCGCGTGCTCACGCACCAGCGCGTCGGTCAGGCGGGCCGAGGGCAGGTCGCAACCAACCTGGACCATACGGTCCACGCCGACCCGCGCCGCGTTCTCGACATGCTCCGCGACGCTCGGGACGGGGACGGGCCGCCCTCCTCGTCGACCTCGGGCAGGACGCCCGCGACGGACTCGAGGTGCGTGTGGTCGTCGACCACGGGGAGCGGGAGCGCCTCCGGGCGGGCGGCCACCCGCGCTCGCGCTTGCGTGCCATGGAACTCCTCCGTCGGGGCGCTGCGTCGGACTCGGCGTCGCTTCGGCGTCGCTGTCAGAAGCTGGTGAGGGTCTGGCCTCACCAGCTTCTGACAGCACACGGGATCAGGCGACGACCGGGTCCTCGAGGCGCGGGAACAGCGAGGCGCCCTTGGTGACCGTGGTGCCCGCGGGCAGCGCGCCGAAGCGGGCCGCGCCGTCGACCGGCTGGACCGCGAGCGCCCCGAGGGCGCCTCGGCACCGAGCGACTCCCAGAGCGCCTGGGCGGCCTTCGGGTGATCGGGTGCAGCAGCACCGCGAGCGAGCGCAGGGCCTCCGCAGCGGTGACGAGGACCGTGGCGAGACGACCCTCCTGGGCGGCCCCGCCGTCGGGCAGCTGCTCGTCGGGGAGCTTCGCGACCTTCCACGGCTCCTGCTCAGTGAGGTACAGGTTCGTGGCGTCGACCAGCGTCCACACTGCGTTGATGGCCTCGTGGATCGCGAGCGCGTCGATCGCCTTCTCGGCGGCGCTGACCGCCTGCGCGGCGACCTGCTCGAGCGCCTGCTCGGCGGGACCGGCGGGACCCGCCTGCGGGAGCGCCCGTCGTAGTACTTGCCGACCATGGCCGCGACGCGCGAGGCCAGGTTGCCGAACCCGTTCGCGAGCTCGGCGTTGTAGCGCCGCGAGGTCCTCCCACGAGAACGACCCGTCCTGGCCGAACGCGATGGCGCGCATGAAGTAGTAGCGGAAGGCGTCGGACCCGAAGTGGTCGATGATCTGGCTCGGCGCGATGCCCGTGAGCTTCGACTTGCTCATCTTCTCGCCGCCGACCAGGAGCCAGCCGTGCGCAAAGATCGTCTTGGGCAGAGGCAGCCCCGCGGCCATGAGCATCGCGGGCCAGATCACGGCGTGGAAGCGCAGGATGTCCTTGCCGACCAGGTGGACGCTCGCGGGCCACGTGGCCGCGAACTTGGCCTGCTGCTCGGCGTCGTCGCTGTCCAGCCCGACGGCGGTCGCGTAATTGAGGAGCGCGTCGAACCACACGTAGAGCACGTGCGTGGTGTCCCAGGGGATGGGGATGCCCCAGTCGAACGTGTTGCGCGAGATCGAGAGGTCCTGCAGGCCGCCCTTGACGAACGCGAGGACCTCGTTGCGCGCGCTGGCCGGCTGGACGAACTCCGGGTGGGCCTCGTAGAGGGCCAGCAGGCGGTCCTGGTACGCGCTCATCTTGAAGAAGTAGTTCTGCTCGGAGAGCATCTCCACGGGCTTGCTGTGGATGGGGCAGAGCTTCTGGCCCTCGTACTCGCCCGTGCCGTCGATCAGGTCACCCGGGAGCTTGTACTCCTCGCACCCGACGCAGTAGGGCCCCTCGTACGAGCCCGCGTAGATCTCGCCCTTGGTGTACAGGTCCTGGATGAAGGCCTGGACGCGCTCGGTGTGGCGCGGCTGGGTGGTCCGGATGAAGTCGTCGTTGAGCGCGTCGAGCGTGTGCAGCACGGGCTTCCAGGAGCTCTCGACCAGGCGGTCCGCCCACTCCTGGGGGCTCACCCGTTGGCCTCGGCCGTGCGCATGACCTTCTGCCCGTGCTCGTCCGTCCCGGTCAGGAACCAGACCGGCTCCTGGCGCTGGCGGTGCCAGCGGGTGACGACGTCGGCCGCGACCGTCGTGTACGCGTGCCCGATGTGCGGGGCGTCGTTCACGTAGTAGATCGGGGTGGTGAGGTAGAAGGTCTCCGGGGCTGCGTCAGGCATGGTCCTCATGGTAGTTGGCCGGGACCTGGGGACGCGCCGCCGAACCAGCAGGTGGCCGAGGCGTCGACAGGCGCCGGACGGATCGTCAGCCCGTCGTCAGCTCGACCCGCAGCAGGTGGTCGTCGCCCTCGTCGGGACTCCCCGCCCGTCGGTCTCGTTCGTCAGCACGAGCAGCGCGACCAGGCCCGACCCTTCGCCGCACCGGCAGGGTCCGGAACCACCGCGCGCAGCCGCCCCACTCCCGTGAGCAACGCCTGCGGCTCGCCGAACGCTGAGGGTGAGCCGCCGGCGTCGGGCACCTCGCCCTCCACGAACGGGACGCGCCACAGCCGCTCCCGCGCAGGCCCGCGACGTAGACGCCGTCGCGGGCGACCGCGAGGCCGCTCGGGCTCGCGCTCGACGTGGGCCAGACCGCGACCGGGTCGACGAACGCCGTGCCGTCCTGCGCCGTTGCCGCGCCCAGCGTCCCTCGCGCTCGGGCCAGCCGTAGTTCCCGCCGGGTTCGATCACGTTGAGCTCGTCGAGGGTGTTCTGCCCGAACTCGCTCGCGAACATGCGTCCCGTGGCGTCCCACCCCAGGCCCTGGACGTTGCGGTGCCCCAGGCTCCACACGCGCGAGCCGTCGGGTTGCCCGGGCGGCGTCCCCGTCGAGCGTGACCCGCAGGATCTTGCCCGCCAGCGAGCCGGGGTCCTGGGCGGCCCCGGACTCGGAGGCGTCCCCGGTCGAGACGTACAGGAAGCCCTCGGGTCCGAACGCCACCTGCCCACCGTTGTGGTTCCCTGCCTTGGGGATGTCGTCGACGACCACGGTCAACGCACCCAGGCTCGCGCCCGCCAGGTCGAGCCGCCGCGCAGCACCTCGTTCCCGTGCTCGCCCGTCCGGTACACCACGACGGTCCCGTCCTCGGCGAACGTCGGGCCCACCGCGACGCCCAGCAGCCCTCCCTCGCCACCGTGGTCGGTGCCGGACGCGAGGTCGTCGGCACCCGGACCGTTGACGGCCGACACCGTCCCCACGACCGGGTCCAGGACGGTGACCGTCCCGTCGTCGCGCGACGTGCTCAGCAACCGCCCGTCGGGGAGCGCCGCGAGGCCCCAGGGCGAGGGCAGGTCGTCGACCAGCGAGGTCGCCGCAGCTCGGACCGAGGGCACGGCGAGCAGGCCGGTCCCGTCGTCGGGCGCCTCGTCGGTCGGCGTCGCCTCGTCGGTGGGTCCGGCGCCGCCGACGTCACGACCGGAGGAGGGACTCGTCGGCCGTCCCGGCCGAGCACGCTGCCGACCCCGTCAGCACGGCAGCGGCCAGGAGCGCGACGGCGGTCGATCCGTGCCTCGGGCTCATCCAGGCCTCCGTCTCCGGGGCGTCGGGTGCAGGGACGACGGTGCGCGCCAGCCCCGGCGCTGTCACACTCGAAGGAGCACTCATGTTCCGCGGATCCGAGCGAAGGTGCCGATCATGAACCCGAAGGTGCTCAGCTTCATCGTCGCAGCGATCGCCTACGGCGTCACGCTCGCGAGCGGGTTCGACATCAACGGCTTCTCGACGTGGGTGTGGGCGACGCTCATCGTGTGGGTCGGCACGATCGTCTACGACCTGGTCGACGAGAAGGCCGTCGCGACCGCGAAGACGCACGTCGACCGATACCAGCAGCGCCCGGGTGCCACGCCCCCGACGGCCACGCCGGCCTGACCCGCGCGACGGACCCGACCGGCCCGCTTCCCCGGCCCGACGACGGAGCGCACCTGCGCGCGCAGGTGCGGTCCGTCGTCGGGCACCTCGCTACTGCAGCCGCGTCAGGCCCTTCTTGAGGTTCCTGATCGCCTGGCCCGTGCGCTGCTCGTTCTCGATGAGCGCGAAGCGCACGAACCCGTCGCCCCGGCCCGAACCCGACCCCCGGCGACACCGCCACGTCGCAGCTCTCGATGACGTGGGTCGCGAACTCGATCGAACCCATCTCGCGGTACGGCTCGGGGATCCGGGCCCACGCGAACATGGTGCCCTTCGGCCGGTGGATGTCCCAGCCGATGCGGTCCAGGCCGTCGCACAGCGTGTTGCGACGCGACTCGTAGACGGCCGAGACCTCCGTGGGGAAGTCGAGCGCCTCGTTGAGCGTCACGGTCGCCGCGATCTGGATGGGCTGGAACGTCCCGTAGTCCAGGTACGACTTGAGCTTCGCGAGCGCGCCGACCACGTCCGGGCGCCCACGAGGAACGCGACGCGCCACCCGGCCATCGAGTACGACTTGGTCATCGAGTACAGCTCGACCGCGACCTCCTTGGCCCCTCGCACTCCATGATCGAGGGCGGGCGCCAACCGTCGAACGTCATGTCGGCGTACGCCAGGTCGTGCACCAGGACCACGTCGCGCTCGCGCGCCCAGTCGACCAGTCGCTGGAGGTCCTCCTTGGTCGCGATCGTCGTGGTCGGGTTGTGCGGGAAGGACAGGACGACGACGCGCGGCTTGGGCCACCCGTACTCCCACGCCTCCATGACCCGGTCGATGTACCCCGAGGCGTCCGTGCCGTCACCGATCGCGACCTGGCGCGCGTCGGCCCTGCGAAGTACGGGCCCCAGATGTGGATCGGGTAGCTGGGCGTCGGGACGATCGCGGCGTCCCCGGGCTGGAGCAGCACCCACATGAGATGGCTGAAGCCCTCCTTGGCGCCGATCGTCGAGATGATCTCCGTCTCCGGGTCGAGCGTCACGCCGAACCGGCGCTGGTACATGTCCGCCGCAGCCTGTCGCAGCTTGGGGATGCCGCGCGACGCCGAGTACCGGTGGTTGCGCGGGTTGTGGACGGCCTCCGCGAGCTTGTCCACCGCGACCTGAGGGCTCGGCAGGTCCGGGTTGCCGAAGCCGAGGTCGATCACGTCGCGCCCGCGCGGCGTGCCTCGAGCTTCAACCCGTCGATGATCGTGAAGACGTACGGCGGCAGGCCGGGGATCCGGCGGAACTCCATCTCGCGTGGCATGGAGGCAGGGTACGCCCGCAGAAACTGTGGCGTGCGTCTCGTTCTGGACCGCGGGACGCCCGGCGCTCAGACCGTGGTGCCCTTGATCGCGAGGGTCAGCGCCTGCGGGTCGCTCCAGTCCCCTTCCCACCGCTCCCCGTCGATCACGATGGTCGGTGTTCCGAAACCGCGCGATCCGGCGAGCGCCGGGTCGTTCGTCGCGGCCTCCGTCGCGGCGGCGACCCAGGGCGCGAACTCCTCCGCGGCGCCGGCGGCCAGCTCCTCCACCACGTCCGCCGGAACGCCGCCGCGCGCGCGACCTCCGCGATCTCGGTGTCGCTCAGGCCCGCCGTGCCCTCGTGCGGCTGCCCGCGAGCAGGCCTGCGTGGAACGCCTGGAACGAGTCGGGTGCACGGTCCGCGACGAGCGCCGCCGACGCCGCGGCGCGGGTCGAGTACCGGGTGCCCTGCGAGTACCGGTCGAGGATCGCGATCGGGTGGAAGACGACGCGGGCCGTCCCTGCGTCCCGCAGCGCCGCGAGGCCCGCGCCGTTGGCCGCCTCGAACTGCCCGCAGATGGGGCACATGTAGTCGACGTAGACCTCGACCGTGACGGGGCCGCCTCGTCCCCGACCCGGCCAGGACGCCGTGGCCCGGCGAGGTGTTCCCCGGGCGCCCTCCTGCGTGTTCCCGGGGCACCCTCCTGCGTCGAGGGGCGTCAGGTGCGGCGGGCGACGGGCCGCTGCGAACCACCACGAGGACGAGTGCCCCGGCGAGGAGGACCAGGACCAGCCCGGCGAGGAGAGTGATCAGCGCGACCCGGGTCCGCGCGTGCGTGGCGCGGCGGCCGGGGACGGCCCCGCCCTGCGGCCCGACGGCGTGGCCCACCCGCCCGGGTACGCCCCGGTCACGGAGGGGTACGGCTGGGCGAACGGATGCTGGTTCAGCGGGTGCTGCGTCGGGTACGGGGCGGGCGCGTACGGGCGGGCGCGTACGGGGCGCCGGCGCCGGGTGCGTGGGGCGCCGTAGCGTAGGGCGCCGCGAACGGCGGGGCACCGTGGGTCCGACAGGAGCTGTGCCCCGGGGACCCGGCGAACGCGGCGAACCTGGCCGCGAGCACCGCATCCACCGCCGGGTCGTCGCCCGCAGCGAGCCAGGTGAGCAGCTCCGGGTAGGCGGCGGGGTGCGCGGCGACCTGCGGGCGCAGGTCGGGGAACTCGCCCGCGACCTGCGCGAGGACAGCCGGTGGGACGGCCGGGTCCTGCACGGCGCGGAGGGCCTCGTCATGGAGCATCAGTCGTCGGTCCTCGGGGTCTCGCGGCGGGTGCGGGGCGCGAGCCGGGCCTGCGGCCGTGACGGGTATCCCGGCACGACGTGGACTCGCGCTCGACAGGTTACGCGGGTCGCTGCTCGGCGCGCCGCCGTCGTCCATCCGTCGCCCCGGGCCTCCCGCGACCGGGGCCGCGCCGCCCGGAGGGGCTCATCCCCGGGCGACCACCCGAGGTTGCGAGCCATCTGCTCCAGGGTGGCGATCGTCCGGTCGTACTGCTCGCGCGTGATCCCTCCGCAAGCTTCTCCCGCGCGACCGAGACCGCGTCGAGCAGGTCGTGGTACGCGTGCTGACCCGCGACCGTGACCTCCCACCCGTCCCCGGCCCGGGCCACCCAGCCGCGCGTCTGCAGGTCGGTGATCTCGGCGCTGACCCCGGCGGCGTGCCCGGCCGGGGCCACGCCCCCGGGACGTGAACGGGGACAAGACGCTGTCGACGGTCGTGGCGTCCGAGACGCCGTCGCGCACCATGTTGAGCACCTGCCAGTGCCGCCGCGTCAGCCCCGTGCGCAGGAAGACGTCGTCGACGCTCTGGTCGATCAGCCGGTCCACCAGCTTGAGCCAGTACCCGACGGGCCGTTCTCCTGGTCCGCGCTCGGTCGGAAGGTCATCGGAACCTGACGCGCTCATGGTCGCTCCTTCGCGAGATCTCGCCCTGCCGTCCGTCTGGACCCAGCGTACGAAGGTCGAGGCGAGCACGCCGGTCGGGCGCTCTGCGTCAGGGCCCCGCGACCCGTCCGGGTACCGCGGGCAGTGGCAGAGTGGTGCCATGACCAGCACCGACACCACCCCAGCGGTCGCGCACTGATCGTCGTCGACGTCCAACCCACCTTCTGCGAGGGCGGTGAGCTCGCGGTCGAAGGCGGTAACGCGGTCGCGGGCGCCATCGCGGCCTTCGCTGCCGAGCACCGCGCGGGTTACGACCTGGTCGTCACCACGCAGGACTGGCACGTCGATCCCGGCACCACTTCGCGACGGCGCCCGAGGTCCCCGACTTCGTCGACACCTGGCCCCGCACGGCCTCGCCGGCTCCGCCAACGCCGACCTGCACCCGGCGCTCGCCGACCTCTCACCCGACGCGAGCGTCAAGAAGGGCGAGTTCCAGGCCGCCTACTCGGGCTTCGAGGGGTCGACGGCGAAGGCCGCACCCTCGCGCAGATCCTGCAGGAGGCCGGGATCGTCGAGGCGGACGTGGTCGGCATCGCCGAGTCGCACTGCGTCAGGGCGACGGCGCTCGACGCGCACGCGCTGGGGCTAGCGACGCGCGTCCTGACCGACCTGACCGTGCCGGTGTCGGCCGAGCTCGGCGCGGCGGCGCGGGTCGAGCTGGCCGCGGCGGCGTCGGCCTGGTGCGTTCGACGGAGGTCTGAGCGGGCGCCGGCACAGGGTTGTCAGAACGGGCGAGCGCTCGGGCTCACGCTCGTTCTGACACGCTCGCCACCCGACCGAGGTGTCAGAACGAGCGTGACCTCGAGGTCACGCTCGTTCTGACACCCGGGCGGACCGGTCGGTCAGCCCTTGCGGGCAGCGAGCGCCGCCGCGTACAGCTCGCGCTTGGGCACGCCCGTCGCGGTCGCGACCTCGGCGACGGCCTCCTTGAGGCGCTCCCCGGCGTCGACCCGTCCGAGGACCTCCCCACGAGCTCCTCGACCGAGACGGCCTCACGCGCGGGCGCCCGGCCACGACGATGCAGATCTCGCCGCGCAGCTGCCGCTCGGCGGCCACTTCGGCGAGCTCGCCCAGGCTTCCGCGCAGGACCTCCTCGTACGTCTTGGTGAGCTCCCGGCAGACCGCTGCCGGACGGTCGGCACCGAACCCGTCGGCCATCGCGGCAAGGGTGTCGTCGATCCGGTGCGGGGCCTCGAAGAACACCATGGTCCGGGGCTCGCGGGCGAGCGCCCCGAACGCACGAGCCCGCTCGCCCGGCTTGCGGGGCGGGAAGCCCTCGAAGCAGAAGCGGTCGGTCGGCAGCCCGGAGAGCGCCAGGGCCGTCAGGACCGCGCTGGGTCCGGGAGCCGACGTGATGGGCAGTGCCCGCTCGACGGCGCGCGTCACGACGCGGTAGCCGGGGTCGGACACCGACGGCATCCCGGCGTCCGTCACGATCACGACCGTCCCGCCGCCCTCGACGACGTCGAGCAGCTCGTCGGCCCGCTCGACCTCGTTGTGCTCGTGGTAGCTCACGACCCGCCCGCCGATCGACACGCCCATGCGCGCGGCGAGCGCGTGCAGTCGGCGTGTGTCCTCGGCCGCGACGATCGCCGACTCGGCGAGGAGGCGCCGCAGCCGGGGCTCGCGTCCTCGACGTTCCCGATCGGTGTGGCGGCGAGGACGAGGTGCCCTCGTCGCGGGGCCGGCGGCCACCTGGCGACGGGGCCTCCTCCTCGTGCCCGACGGCGTCGCCGGGCTCGCCCGCCTCGTCGACGACCACCGCTCCTCGGACCGGCTCGCCCCGTCCGACGGCGCGTCGGACGGGTCAGGAGGAGGCGTCCGGTCGGTGGCGTGGTGCGCGTGGCTCATACCCCTAGCGTTCCACGTCCTACGATGGCCGACGTGCCCCAGCCCTCCACCGACCCGACGCCGCCCTCCCCGGCACCGTCCCCGACGAGGCGTCCCCGTTCCCGACGCCACGAGGGAGACCGGCACGACTCCGTCGCGGACCCGGGCTGTCCGTCCGCGACCGCCTCCTCCTGAGGCTGCTCGGCGCTCGACGACTTGCTCTCGGCACGACGCCCAAGGACCGCCTGTGGGGTGGCTGGGACCCGCGCTGGTCGCGTTGCTGGCCGCGGTGCTGCGGCTGTGGGACCTGGGCCGCCCGGCCCAGCTCGTCTTCGACGAGACGTACTACGTCAAGCAGGCGTATACGCTCCTGCGGGTGGGCTTCGAGGCCAAGTGGCCCGAGGAACCCAACCCTGCCTTCGAGGCCGGGAACGTCGACACCTTCCTGAGCCTCCCCGACTACGTGGTCCACCCTCCGCTGGGAAAGTGGATGATCGCGGGCGGGATGCAGCTGTTCGGCGGCGCCGAGAACCCGTGGTCGTGGCGTCTGTCGACCGCTCTCGTCGGGGTGCTCGCGGTCTTCCTCCTCGCCCGCATCGCGCGCCGCCTGTTCGCCTCGACCGCGATGGGCATCCTGGCGGGCGGTCTCCTGGCGATCGACGGCATGGCGATCGTGCACTCGCGCACGGGCCTGCTCGACAACTTCCTCATGTTCTGGGTGCTGGTCGCCTTCGGCTTCCTCCTGCTGGACCGGGAGCAGTCGCGGCGCCGGCTCGCCCACAGGATGGCCGCGATCCTGGACTCCGGCCGGGAGATCGGCCGGTACGGCCCCGCCTCGGTTGGCGCTGGTGGCGCTTCGCCGCTGCCGTCTCGCTGGGGCTCGCGTGCGGGGTCAAGTGGTCGGGGCTGTACTTCCTCGCGGTCTTCGCCCTGCTGTCGGTGCTGTGGGACGCGAGCGCACGACGCACCGCCGGGATCAAGCGTTGGGGAGGACGCACTCCTGGCGGACGCGATCCCGGCCGCGCTCGTCATGCTCCCGACCGCCGCCCTCACCTACGTCGCGACCTGGTTCTCCTGGTTCCGCTCCCCAGCGCGTACATGCGCGACTGGGCGGCCCAACATCCCGGCGAGGGCGTCCAGTGGCTCCCCGAGGCGTTGCGCTCGCTGTGGGAGTACCACCTGAAGATGTGGGACTTCCACACGGGACTCAGCGCCGAGCACTCCTACGCCGCGAACCCGATCGGCTGGATCGTGCAGTGGCGCCCGACGTCGTTCTACTACCGCGACACGTCCGACGGCGTGACGGGCTGCGGCTACGACGAGTGCGCGCGGGTCATCACCTCGCTCGGCAACCCCGTCCTGTGGTGGTCGGCGGCGCTGGCGATCATCGCGACGGTCGTGCTCCTCGTGTGGCGCAAGGACTGGCGGGCCACCGCGGTGCTCTGCGGTCTGGTCGCGGGCTGGCTCCCTGGTTCGCCTACCCGGACCGGACGATCTTCACGTTCTACGCGATCGTCTTCACCCCGTGGGTCGTGCTCGCGCTCGTCTACGTCGTGACGGTCCTGCTGGAGGGCACCGAACGTGACCGCGCGGCGAGAGGGTGGGTGATCTGGGGCGCGACCGCGCTGTTCACCGTGATCGTCGTGATGAGCATCTTCTTCTACCCGATCTGGACGGCGATGAACGTCCCCGAGTGGTTCTGGCGACTGCACATGTGGTTGCCGAGCTGGATCTAGCCCGCTCGGCTGGTCCCGTGGTGCCGAGCATGCGGTTGCCGTCGATCGAGCATGCGGTTGTCGTCCGGAATCCGGGATCCCGGACGACAACCGCATGCTCGGCACCCGACGGCACCCGACGGCACCCGACGGCACCCGACGGACCTCACGCACCTCACGCACCTCACGGCGCGAGGCTCCGTGAGGTCGGCGGCACCGACCCGCGGCGGGCGACTACGACCAGTCGACCTGTGGCGTCTCGTGGAACGGGAGGCCTTCGCGGCGCCAGCTCGCGGCCTCTGCCACGACGCGGGTGCGGTAGTCCTCCCAGTCCTTGCGCTCGGGCGCGGTCCACGCGACCTCCGCCACGGCGGACAGGCGCGGGAGCAGCATGACGAGCAGCTCGTCCTGCGTGGACAGGGTCTCGGTCCACACTGCCGCCTCGACGCCGGCGATCTGGTCAACCGGCAGGCCCGCGATGACCTCGGCAGGGTCCCAGTCGTACGCCGTGCGGAGCTCGATGAGGCCGCCCACTCCTGGCCGAGGGGTACTCGGCGGTGTACTTCATGTCCAGGTAGGCCCGGTTCCCGGGGACATGATGAAGCGGGAGCCCGCGCGGCCGCAGCCAGGAACGGCGTGCTGTCGACGCGGTTGTCCCAGTACTGAAGGAGGGTGTCGGGTCGGGTCCGCGCCTGGGCGGCCTCCTGCCAGGCGACGACCTTCTTTCCCGTGCCGACCACGATCTCCTCGAGCAGCGTGATGAAACGCGCATACCCTCGGCGCCCAGGGTCAGTGCCTCGTCGCCGCCGACGTGGATGTACTCGCCGTCCGTGATCGCGGCGATGTCGGCCAGGATGTCGCGCAGGAACGGCTCGGTCGCGGGCAGGTCGTAGGTGAGCTGGGAGAACCCGACCTCGATGCCCTCGTACGGGGCCGTGGGCTGCCCGTCGGCGCGCAGCTCGCCGTAGACGGAGGTGGCGGCGTTGGTGTGTCCGGGGAGGTCGATCTCCGGGACGACCGTGACGAAGCGGTCGGCTGCGTAGTCCTGCAGACGCCGGAAGTCCGCGAGGCTGAGGTGGCCGCCGGCCTTCCTGCTCGTCGACGTCTCCGACGCCAGCTTCGCCAGCTCGGGGCGCGACGGCGTCTCGATCCGCCACCCTGGTCGTCGGTGAGGTGCAGGTGCAGGACGTTGAGCTTGTACGACGCGAGCAGGTCGACCACGAGCTCGATCTGTGCCAGCGGGAAGAAGTTGCGTGCGACGTCGAAGGACAGGCCGCGCCACGCGTAGCGCGGGGCGTCCCGCACGACGACGGCACTCACCTCCGCGCCCTGCTCGCCCTCGGTCACGAGCTGGCGGAGGGTCTGCACGGCGTTGAAGAGACCGACGGGCTCGGCGGCCGTCACCACTGCACCGGACTCGCTCACCTCGACCGTGTAGCGCTCGGGGCTCGTGGAGCCTTCCGGTCCCGCGGCGTCCGTGAGCCGCAGGGAGAGGGACGGGGCGTCGTCGGGCAGGGTGTCCGCGACCGTGACCCGGGTGCCCGAGGTGCGCGTCAGCAGGTCCGCTGCGTACGCCGCGATCCGCTGCTCGGCCGGGGAGGGACCGGCGACGAGGACGGCGCCCTCGAGCGAGAGGCCGCTGGCCCCACCGGGGTCTCGACGTGCAGGGGCTGGGGATGATGGCGACCATCGGGTACCTCGTCGTCGTGGGATCTCGATCCGAGCGTGTCGAATCGATTCGTCTGTACTGGCCGACATACCGTAACCGCCCCGACGAGCGGGTAC
This sequence comes from Oerskovia sp. M15, assembly GCA_038070415.1. Lineage (GTDB taxonomy): Bacteria > Actinomycetota > Actinomycetes > Actinomycetales > Cellulomonadaceae > Oerskovia. The sequence goes on along the minus strand of JAMYWF010000001.1, from coordinate 2,600,569 downwards.
AAGACAGTGCCTCGACGGGTGGCCGGGCCACCCGCCGCTACTCCACGACGACGAGCAGCGGCGCCGGGCTGAGGTCCTTCGTGGTCACGTCACGACCGGCCGCCGCGTCACCGACGAGATCCGTCCAGCCCCACCACAGCGCCCCGGAGCCTCCGCGACGATCGAGTCCCACGCCCGCTCTCGCGTGGCCACGGAGCCGGAGACGTCGGAGTGCACCACGACCGCGACCTCGTCCTCGGTCGCCGTGAGGTCCCCGATCCCTCGATCGACTCGTCGCCCGACGCGTGCAGCACGAGCATCTTCTGCGGCAGGGCCTTGGACACCGTGAGGTCCGCGAGGTAGTCCACGACCGCGTTGATCTCCTCGGCAGGGACCACGCCGCCCTGCTTGACCGCGCCGCCCGCGCGCCGCGCGTCGAGGTCGAGCGAGACCCCGACGTCGGGAAGCGCCAGCAGGTCGGCATACTTCTTGACCTGCTCGACGAACGTCGATCTCCCGGGCGGAACTCGAGCAGGACGTGCTGCCCGGCCGCGAGGGAGGCCTCCACGGCGGGTCGGACGGTGTTCGCGGCGAGCTCGGTCGAGTAGTTGTCGTCCTTGCCCGCCGAGCTCGAGGACTCTGTGACGACGAGCTCGAGGGTGGGGACCGTCACGGTCGGGTCGGTCGCGCCGGACGCCCTTGCGCGGCGGCGTAGGGCTCCGCACGGGCCGCTGCCTTCTCGACGGCGTCGGCGATCTTCGCCGCGGTGGTCGGCACCCTGGTCCCCGGCAGGACGACGTAGCGCTTGCCCGCCGTCACGAGCTGCCCACCCCGACCAGCTCGACGCCCGTCTCGGCAGCCCGTACGCGCGCCGTGAGCTCGTCGGTCGACCCGAAGGACTCTCCGATCCCGACCACGGCCAACGCCTTGGCCCGGGCCATGGCCTGGATCGTGGCGCTCGACGCCCGTGGGTCACCGCCGGGCACGGCGAGCGGGACGACTCCGCCGCCTGGGCCGTGGCGACTGCGGCCACGTGCTCCGGCCGCTCGTCGACGAGCGCCAGGACCTCCGTCAGGAGCCGAGGGACTCCGTCGCGGGAGATCCTCCTGGACGTCCGCGAGGTCCTGCTCGTCGATCTCCGTACGGCCGTCCGGGGCGGGCACGAGCGAGCCCGCGTCGAGCATGACCGTCTCGAGAGCGGGATCGATGGCGGTCGCGAGCGCCCGGGCCTCCTCTTCCAGGTCGTCGATCGAGGCGACCAGCTCGACGTCTGCAGCGGGAGCTCCCGCCGATCCCGAGGCCTCGGCCGAGGGTCGGGTCCGGCGTCACGACGACGGCGGCGACCGCGCCGAGGCGGGCGACCTCCTTGGCGAGCCCGCTGTCCGCGATGGCTCCGCCCGTGAGCAGGACCGGCGCGTGGAGGAAGCGCGGCGGCGGCGGCGGCCTCCTGCGCGACCTGGTCGTCCACGTCCGCCAGGATCACGACCGGGGCCGACTCGAAGAACGCCTGGCTCGCGGTGAGGGCGAGCTCGGCCGGATCCGTCGACCCGAGGACGAGGACGGGGGCGATGGGGTCGACCGCCACGGCCCGGAGGCCACCTGCAGGTGACTCGGTACCGTCCCCGGAGGGCCCTGCGTCCCCGCAGGCCGCCAACAGCGGGACCCCTAGGACGACAGAAGAGGCAAGTGCGACGATTCGGACCTTCCGTGAATTCACGCCTCTATCATCTCCTACCGAGCCTGTCGCTCCGAGCCGGGGTTCGCCAGGGGCATCTCGCCTCAGCGGACCGACCGGTACTGGGCCGTCATCGGGCACTGGAAGGGTCGCGGGCGGCCAGGCCCACCCGGTTCAGGTACCGGACGACGATCCGGTAGGAGTCCACGAGCGTCGTCTCCGTGTAGAGGATGCCGCGCTGGGCGCAGAACTCCCTGACGATGGGGCGGACCTTGCGCAGCGAGGGGCGAGGCATGCTCGGGAAGAGATGGTGCTCGATCTGGAAGTTCAGGCCTCCCATCGCGACGTCGACCCAGCGGCCCCTGTGATGTTGCGGGACATGAGGACCTGACGGCGCAGGAAGTCGATCTTGGCGTCCGGGGCCACCGTGGGCATGCCCTTGTGGTTCGGGGCGAACGACGCTCCCATCAGCACCCGAAGAGGCCGAGCTGGACGCCGAGGAACGCGAACGCCATGCCGACGGGCAGGACCAGGAAGACCGCGGTCAGGTACCCCCGAGGCGGAGCGTCACGAACGTGATCTCCACGGCACGGCGCTTGACCGCGCCGCGACCGAAGATCGTCCTGATCCCGCGACGTGCAGGTTGAGGCCCTCGAGGAGCAGCAGCGGGAAGAAGAGGTACCCCTGGCGGGCCGCGAACCAGGCGCGCAGCCCGGACCGGGTCTCGGTGAGGGTCTCCGTCTCCCAGACGAGGACGCCGTTGAGCATGTCCGGGTCGCCGCCACGCGTGTTGGGCTTGGCGTGGTGCCGCGAGTGCTTGTGCTGCCACCACCCGTACGACAGGCCACCCAGGAGGTTGGCGACGACGAGGCTCGCCCAGTCGTTCCACCCGCCGGAGCGGAAGATCTGACGGTGGGCCGCGTCGTGCCCCAGGAAGGCCGTCTGGGTCAGGAGGACCGCGAGCAGCGCTGCGATCCCCATCTGCCACCAGGACTCCCCGATGAGGACGAACGCGACACCGGTCAGGGCCAGGAGGCTCAGCAGGACGGCGAACTTGGTCCAGTAGTACCCGTAGCGGCGGCGCATGAGACCGAGCTCCTGGACGGTGCGGGTGAGGGCGGTGAACTCGCTGACCTGGCGTTCGCGGGGAGACTGTGCGCGGCCGGTAGCGGTGGCGTCGAGCGTCAAGGGAGGCCTCTCGGGTGCGTCTCAGACGCGACACCGGGAGGCAGCACATCCGACGGTGGGTTTCGTCGTGAACCTCCTGAGAGTACCTGCAGAACCTACGCAAGCGTAGGTTGGACGGGCGCCGCCCGGGAACGGCTACCAAACCTTCACGCCCCTCCAGCCCGACGACGTCGCTCCCGACACGGCGCCCGCAGCGTTGTCGCGGCACGGGTCTCACGACATACTGACCGCTCATCGACCGCATCCCGAGGAGCGACATGTCATACCCGAGCAGCCCGATCAGAACCCGTCCGGCACGCCGAACCCGTACGGCACGCCCCAGGACCCTGCTGCCGGTCAGCCTCCCCAGGCCTCTCAGCCTCCCCAGGCGCCTCAGTACGGTGGGCCCCGCAGGCATCGCAGGCTTCCCAGTACGGTGCGGCCGGTGCGCCGCAGGCCCTTACGGCGGCGGCGACCCCGGCTACGGCGCGCCTGCCACGGACCCCGGCAAGACGCTCGGGATCGTCGGCCTCGTGCTGTCGATCCTCGGCTGCACGTCGCTCATCGGTCTGATCCTCAGCATCGTGGCCTTCGTCAAGTCCAGGAAGGCGGGCTTCAAGAACGGCATCGCGCTCGCCGGCATCATCGTCGGCGCGATCCTGGTCGTCGCGTCGATCGTCGGCGGAATCATCTTCGCGGTCGCGGGCGGGGCACTGGTCAACGACCTTCTCGAGGCGTGCGAGAACATCCCCTCAGGCGACACGGTCGTCTGGCAGGGCGAGGTCGTCACCTGCCCTGACCTCACCGCACACCGCGGGCCTCGACCGGTCGTCGGTCGGGGCCCGCGGCCGTCCGGCAGAAGTCCACGTCGGTCCAGCGTCCGGGATACTTGGACGGCGCCGCTCGCCCGGCTCACGACCACCCGAGACCTTGAGGACCCCGTGACCCTGCCTGAGCCGACCGTCCACAACCCTGGCAAGACCCTCGGGATCGTCGGGCTCGTCCTGTCGATCCCCTGGCCCCGGTGGGCATGGTGCTCGGCGTCGTGGGCCTGGTGAGGTCGCGGCGCGCGGCAGCACAACTGGTGGGCGGTCGCTGCGATGACGGTCTCGTTCCTCGTGATCGTGGCCGTCGTCATCTGGGCCGCGACCCTCGTCTGGCTCATGGGCGAGTGCGCCGAGCGGGGTCCCGGCGACCACGTGGTGAACGGCCGCGCCATCGAGTGCGTTCAGCCGACCGGGTCCTGAGACCGACCAGCCCCGGGTCGCCCGTCTCCTGCCCACCCGCTCAGGACCGGGGCGCGAGGTCCTGGCTCTGCACGCACAGGGCGCCCCGGTGCGCGCCCGCGGCGAGCGCCTCCTGGACGCCCGCCCCGCAGGTGCGCGTCCAGGTACCCGCGAAGAACGCGTCCCCGGCCCCGTTGGTGTCCACGACGCGCTCGACCGGGAACGCCGACACCTCGAACCAGTCTCCGTCCGACGTGAGCGCGCTCGCGCCACGCGCGCCGTGGGTGCAGACGACGAGCCGCGCGCCGGCGGCCACTCGCTCCTCCATGAGCTCCCGGTACGCCGCGAGCCGGTCGGAGCTGAGGAAGAGGAAGGACGCGGCGTCCAGGAACTCCCGGTGGAACTGCGCCTGGCCGTCGTAGTCGTGCACGTCGCACCACACGTCCTGCCCTGGCGACGCGCCTCGCGCAGCAGGGCAACGCCGGCACCGCGAGGTCGATCACGACCGCCGGAGCAACGCTCAGAGCCGCGACGGCGGCGTCCCACGACTCCCTCGAGCCACCTCGCCCGGCGCCTGGAGATAGATCGACAACCGCTCGCCCGCGCCGCCCATGAGGTTGAGGTGCCGCTCGGTCCGGCCGTCCGGAGCGGGCTCCACGAGGAGCGCGACCCCGCCCGGCTCAGGGCGTCCTCCACGAGGGAGCGACGTCGTCGGACCCCAGGACCGTGCGCAGCGTGACCGCGCGCCCCAGGGCGCGGAGGTTGAGCGCCTTCCCCGCCGAGGTGCCTCCCACCGTGGCGCCGTGGCGCTCGGCGAAGAGTGTCTGGGAGCGCGGCTCGGGCAGCGAGTCGAGGTAGACGAGCTCGTTCCACGAGACGGGGCGGCGACGAAGACCGGTGCGGTGGTGTCCATGACCGCCGAACCTATCGGGTGTCCTCCGCGGTGAGTGGAGTCTCCGGTCCCGGGGCCGACGGCGCGTCGTCGCGATCCCTGTCGGAGAGCTGGGCCTCGAACATCGTGTAGTAGCGGCCGTGCAGCGCGACGAGCTCGGCGTGCGTCCCCTGCTCCGCGACGACGCCGTCCGCAAGCATGTAGATCACGTCGGCCTTCTCGATGGTCGCCAGACGGTGGCTGATCGCGATGATGGTGCGCGAGCGGTCTGCGAACAGGCGCCGGAAGATGTGCGCCTCGGCCAGGGCGTCGATCGCCGACGTGGGCTCGTCCATGATGACCACGGGCGCTCCGCGGTAGAAGTTGCGCGCGAGCGCGAGGCGCTGCCACTGGCCGCCCGAGCTGTGTGCCGCGCTTGCGGCTGCCCTTCTCCTCCATCCAGGTGCTCAGGTAGGAGTCGATGCCGCGCGGGAGCTTCTCCAGGAACTCCTTGGCCTCGGCGTCGTGAGCCGCGGCCAGAGCGCGCTCCCGGTCCAGCGGGTCGTTGATGTCGCCGTACTGGATGTTCTCCAGCGCGGTCGCGAAGTCGTACTTGAGGTAGTCCTGCTGGAGCACCGCGAGCTGCTCGTGCCACGAGTTCACGTCGAGCTCCTGGAGGTCCACGCCGTCGAGCCGCACCGCGCCCGTGGTGGGCGCATACAGGCCCACGATGATCTTCACGAGCGTGGACTTGCCCGCGCCGTTCTCCCCACGATCGCGACGTGCCGTCCGCGGCGGATCGTCAGGGACACCCCTGGAGGACGTCGACGTCCGAGCCGGTGTAGCGGAACGTGACGTCCTCGACCGCGATGGTGTCCGGGGCGGCGGACAGCTGGCGCTCGCGCTCACCCGCACGGGCAGCGACATGAACGCCTCGTAGTCGAAGAGGTTCGCCAGGTCCTCGTCGATGCTGCTGAGCGAGTCGACGAGGCCGTTCGCGCTGTCGAGCGCCCGCGCCACGACCTGCTGGACCAGCACGAACTGGCCGACGGGCTGGGCGTGCAGCACGATCTGGCGCACGACCCAGACCAGCGCCGTGACCTCGGCCGCGGCCTGGAGCCCGTCGCCCAGGAGCTGTTTGGGGATGTAGGTCTTCTCGAACTCCATGCGTCGCTTCTCGTCCTCGTCGCGCAGGTCCCGGCGCAGACCCAGCAGGTGGCGGACCATCCCGTAGACCCGCAGCTCGGAGATGTACTGCGGCTGGAGCATGCCGCGCTCGATCATGCCCGCCGGCGCCGCACCTCGATGTGGGAGTTCCAGTGCGCGATCTGCGCTCGGGACAGCTTGAACTGCAGGTACACGCTCGGCAGGATCGCGACGAGGACGATCAGCGCGATCCACCAGCTCACGAAGAAGAGCGTCGCGACCGACAGGACCACCGAGACGATCTGCGTGAAGATCGTCGCGAGCCGGTCCAGCACGCGCGGGTACGCCTCGGAGAAGCGCTTTGCGCGGTCGAAGAGGTCGACCGTGTCCTTGTCGTCGTACCGCCAGAACTCGAGCGACATGAAGCGCTCGAACATCATGTCGGAGACCTTGGCCCCACCTTGTACTGCATGGACCGCTGGATGTACCGGTCGATGCTGCTGAACGCCACCATGAACAACCCGAGGGCCGCGGTCACGATCACGTAGACGATGGCCCGGTTGCCCGCGCCGACAGCGCCCGCGTAGGCATCGGCCAGGGCCGTCGTCGTGAGGGCGGCGAAGTAGGTGGTCACGAGCGGGAGCGCGGCCGCGACGATCGACCCCACGGCCTTCATGGTCACCGCGAGCGGCGACGTGCGCGCCGAGAGCCGGAGGATCTCCGCGAGGGCGCGGACGTACTGGGCGGGCTCGAGCTTCTTGGGCCGGACGGTGCCCTCGGTCGTCATCCGACCATCGTAGGAAGCGACGAGCGGATCGGCCTGGGCTGCGGCTCAGGCCTCGTACTGGGCGGGCAGCAACCTCGGGGCGTCGGTCTGGCCCTGCAGGCCGTTGAGCACGAAGAACCGGTGCCCCGGCTCGGACGTCACGACCGGACGGAGCGTCCGCCCGTCGGCGAGGGTCACGAGCCGGTCCGACGCGAGCATCTCGTCGACGCCTCCGACACGGAATCCGAGCCGGTCCCAGAAACCCGCGGCCTCGGGCGTCGTCTGGCCGTAGAGCGTCGAGACCCCGCGGCACGCGCCTGCTCGACGATCTTGCGGACCAGGTAGGAACCCAGCCCGGCGCCCGAGCGCTCGTCCGAGACCGCGATCGCGTTGAGGCACCACCACGGCTCCGAGACGCCGCCCTGCTCGTCGAGCGCTGCATCGACCCAGGCGAACGCGACGACGCGGTCGTCGCGGCCGTCCGAGCCATCGCCCTGCTCTCGCAGCACCGGGAAGTATCGGTCGCGTGGGTGGAAGCCGGGACCGAACCGGTAGGTCGTGCGCCAGAGCTCCTCGTCGTGCAGGTGAGGCATGGTGGGCAGGCGTCGGCGTGCGAGGTCCGCCAGCCGGGGGCCGTCGTGGTGGCACCCGATGGCGAGCGCGAGGGAGTCAGGCAGGAGCGGCTCGGTCATCCCGCGACAGTACCCGAGCGGGCTCCGTCGCCCCTGGTCGGGCCGGGCAGCCCGGGTCGACGAGTCGTCTTCCGGCGCAGCGCCGGAAGACGACTACCGACCGGCCTCCGGCTACTCGTTGCGCCCCACCCAGTGGAAAGTTCGGGACGCTATCGCGAACAGCACGACTCCCGCGATCGCGATGATCGCGGTGGGGACCAGGACCGCGTCCACGCCGCGCCCCTCGCTCAGAGTTGCGTTCAGTGCGACGTTGAGCTGATAGAGCGGACTCCACGAGACCGCGACGTGAACCCAGTCCGGCATCCCTGTCAACGGGATGAACGAGCCGGAGATGAAGCCGAGCGGCACGATGACGAGATTCGCCGCACCGGTGACAGATTGCTCCGACGTGAAGATCGAGCCGATCACGGCACCGAGGAGGAAGAACACCGGGACCGCGACGATCCAGGGGTGCGGAGGGCGTGGCCGAACCGCGCGTCTGCCGAGGGTGCGGATCGCGATCATCCCCGACCCGACGCGGGCCCCGCGAGTCGCGGGAACGACGAAGGCCCGGAACCTTTGCGGTTCCGGGCCTTCTGCCTGGTGGAGCTAGGGGATTCGAACCCCCGACCTTCTCATTGCGAACGAGACGCGCTACCAACTGCGCCATAGCCCCTGGAGCGAGGTCAACATTAGCACCTGTCCGGCGTGCTCAAGGAATCGCCTGCCCCGCGGCGGACGAGCCACGAAACTACTCCCCGGACACCCGTCGGCGGGCCAGGATCTCGTTGAGATCCAGGCCCAGCGTCTCGGTCTTGGGCTTCTTCTCGTCCCCGGCTGTGGGAGCGCCCGGAGCGGGCACAGTGCCCGACGGCGCCCCCGCCTCCGCGCTGGGCACCCCTGGTCCCGGGGCGTCTGGGCAGGGGCGACCGGAACCGCGACCTGGACTCCGGCAACGCCCGACTCCTGAGCGGTCGGCTTCATCGTGTACGTCGGACGCGGCACGGGGACCGGGTCCCAGGCCGCACCCGTCGACCCCACGGGAGCCCGCGCAGGACGCTCGTCGCGGGCGGGACCGGCTGGCCCACGCTCGACCGCCTCCCCGACCACAGCCGGCTCGGCGGGCTGCGTCCCACGCTCCCGCGCGTCGAAGACCTCGCCCCGGGGACCCGGACCGCTCACGCGCTCGGTCGGGCTCCGTCGTGGGCTCGTCCCTGGCGGTCGCGCCGCCCGCGGGACGGCGGTCCCGACCGCGAGCAGCACCACGCTCCAGGTCCTCGGCGGTCACCCGCGGGATCATCTGCGTGCTGGCCTGCGAGGAACGCACCGCGTGCCCCGTGACGCGAGACGGCATGGCGTTGCGCGGGGCGACAGGGCTGCCTTGCACAGGACCGCGCGCCGCTCGGGCCGCCGTGCGAGCAGCGGAACGGCGGTCGGCCTGCCACACGGCGTCCGCCCGGCGCCCGCAAGGACCGCCTGACGTCCCATGACCAGCACCAGGGCGAGCACCGCCGTCGGGCCCACTGCCGCGTACCAGGTCAGGACACCGAACCCGACGGCGACCCATGCCCCGCACTCGCCAGCAGCAGCAGGAGCGTCATGGCCAACCGGCGACGTGCTGCCTTGGCGCGGCGCTCCAGGAGCGCGAGCCGCGACGGGGACGCGGTCCTTCGCTGCGGGAACACGTCGTCGGGACCGGCTCCCCGCGCCGCCGTCCGACGGCGCGGCGGGATGCTCGGGCGAGGGTCGCTCGCGCGGACGTCTGTCTCCATGGTCTGCGGCTCCTCCTCCGACGATGGCGGCGGTCGGTGGTGACCCGGTCGTGACCTGCGGTCCGTGCGGCGTCGGGCGGCCGCATCGGAGACTCGGTGCAGGAGCCGAGATCCGGCTCCGTGACCAGCTCCGGTCCCAGGAGCAACGAGCGCGCGCCTCCCGGGGCCGTGTGCTCCCCGGGCCCGTCGGTCCGCGACCGGTCCCTCGGCGACCGGAAGCCACCGCGAGGACGCGCAACGATCCCGAGAACCTGTCCTCCACCCGAGAGTCCAGGAGCTGCTGACGCTGCTTGATCCGGTGCGGGACGTAGTAGGCGAACCACAGGATGAACAGCGCAAGGACCGCCACGCCTCCCGAGCCCGCCGTCGATTCCACATCCCGACGGTAGGTGAGGCCTTGTGCCCTCCACCGGACGCCGGACGGCGTGTCGGTCCTTTCGCGGTCCTGTCGGTGCGCTAGGAGCTCGCGCGACGCGTCTCCTGCCACCGCGCGAGCAGCCCTTCGGGGACCTCCTCGGACGTGATCGCGAAGGAACGGTGGTCGCACCACTGACCTTGGATGTGCAGGTACTTCTCCCGCAGGCCCTCGTCCCGCAGGCCCAGCTTCTCCACGACCCGCACGCTCGGACGGTTCTCCGGACGGATGTTGATCTCGATGCGGTGCAGACCCAGCACCTGGAAGCAGTAGTCGACGGACATCGCGACCGCGGTGGGGATCACACCTCGACCCGCGACGTGCTCGCCGACCCAGTAGCCGACGCTCGCCGAGCACAGGGAACCGTAGGTGATCCCGGAGACCGTCAGCTGCCCGACGAGCTCTCCGTCGAGCTCCACCGCGAAGGGCAGGAGGTGCCCGCGCGCGCCTGGGCTCCCAGGATGCGCGCGTACTCGCCGAACGTCGGTGGTCCACCGCCGGCGACCCTGGCCGGGGCGACGTCGCCTCCCAGCGCTCCAACCACGAGGCGTTGCGGGCCCGGAGAGTCATCCACGCGTGCCCGTCCCGGCGGTGCAGCGGGCGCAGCACCACGCTGCCGTCGACAGCATCCTCACGCAGGGTCACGGGCCACGGTCTGGACATGCTCCACACCCGACCGATCTTGTTCGTCATCTTCATGTGCCCATCGATCGTCCGTCCCCGGCAGCAGAGCCCGAGACGTCTGGCCTCCGAGCACCAGCATCACTGACATGACGCCCGGGGACAGAGGTATCACGACATGGCGCGCCGAGACCAGCGGGGCGGATCCTGCCACCCTGCCAGGACGCCGCCCCCACCGGGCCGTCGCCGCGTCGCCGCTCCGGACGCATTCCGACCGGTGGCGGGAGCACGGACACTTCTTTCCCGAACCTTTGCGACAATAGGCGCATGAGTGGCCCGGTTCAGCCCTACCCTTGCACGGAAGCATCGAACCCGAGGACGCGAAGGAGATCCTCCGAAAAGCCATCCGCACCACCCGTTCCACCCGCACCGAGCGACGCCGCGACGAAGCGGCCCGAGCGATCGCGGACATCATCGAGACCATCCCCGAGGTCCTCGCAGCTCGCTGCGTCGCGACCTACGCCGCGCGTCCCACAGAGCCCGGCACCACCGCGATGCTCGAGCGCCTGTCGGCCCGTGGCGTGCGCGTGCTGCTCCCGGTCCTCGGGGCCGGGCTCCAGCGCGACTGGGCCGAGTACGCGGGTCCGCACGACCTCCGCGAACGCGCTCCCGGCCGCCCGCCGGAGCCGAGCGGACCGACCCTCGGCGCCGCAGCGCTGGCCGAGGCCGACGTCGTCATCGCCCCGGCGCTCGCCGTCGACACGCGCGGTGTCCGTCTGGGCCAGGGGCGGCTGGTACGACCGCGCCCTCGAGCACATCCGACCCGGCACCAAGGTCTTCGCCGTCGTCTTTCCCGACGAGGTCTACGACGCCGACACCCGCCCGCTCCCCTCGAGAAGCACGACCGGACGATCGACGCCGTCGCGACCCGCTGGGCTGGCGCTGGCTCGTCCAGGACTGAGGCCCCGCACGACGAAGGGCCGGACCGGGCGCGCTGCGCTCGGACCGGCCCTTCGTCGTGCGACTGCTACGGGACGAGACGGAGCTCGTCCTGGGTCGCTGCTGCGACGGCGGAGGAGGAGAACGGCCAGGCGTACGTCTCCCCTGCGGCCCAGGTCCCGAGCTGGTCCTCGTAGTGCTTCGAGGCCGGGTGCCCCGAGACGCCCGTCACGGTGACCCAGGTCGAGGAGTCCAGGTCGTCGAGGTCGACGACCATCCGCATCGACGGGCCCGAGGTGACCTCGAAGCTGCCCGACGAGGCGTCCCACGACGTGGCGTTGACGATCGAGGAACCACCGGGCATGTCGACCTCCCGCGGGTTCACGTACGAGCGGAGGAATCCCGGCACGGCGTCGTTGTCGAGGACGATGTGCCCGAGGGACAGGGAGTGCAGCTTGCCCCACTCCCAGTCGGTGGTCTTCTTGGACAGCTCGGTCGTGAGGTCGAGGCGGGCCGAGACCAGCGCACGGTTGAGGACCTCGTCACGGGTCTCGACGACGCTGACCGTCTGCCGGTCGTCCCAGAAGGGTGCGTCTCGTCCGCGAGCATGGTCTGGACCACGGCCAGCCACCGGCTTCCACCGGTCGGGCGGATGTCCGCCGCACGTCGTCCCAGAACGTGATCTCGAGCAGGTTGCGCCAGACGGCCGCGAAGTAGGCCGCGGCGGCGGAGTCCTTGTCCATGGACCGGTCCCAGTCGGCCAGAAGGTCCTGCCCTCGGCCCCGAAGGCGTTCCGCACGCCGTTGCTGTTCTCGATGTCCTGCTCCAGGAGCACGGGAACCAGCGCCGCAGCGAACGGGCTCCAGTCGTCGTTCTGGATCGTGCTCATCGTCTCGACGTCGATCTTCCGGCCCGAGTCGATCTCCTCCTGGAGGAGCGTCCGGATGCGCTGCGAGCGGTAGCCGTAGTCCCAGTCCGTGGTGAGGAAGGGGTGGTCCCGGCAGGCAGCACGGCCTGGTTCGCCGCGACGACGAATCCCTCGGCGGGATCCACGACCCCGGCATCTGTTCGGCCGGTACGTACCCCGTCCAGTCGAAACGCTCGTCCCAGCCCGGCCGGGGCCACGAGCCGTCGGAGGGCACGGGGCCCTCGACGACCGAGCGCACGGGGATCCTGCCCGGCGCCTGGTAGCCGATGTGACCGTCGGTGGTGGCGAAGACGATGTTCTGGGCGGCACCTCGAAGAGCGCCGCGGCGTCCCGCATGTCGTCGGCGCTGCTCGCCAGGTCGAACGCGAAGACGGCGTCGGCCGTGTGGCCGGGCTCCAGGGCGGTCCACTGGAGCGCGACCTCGTAGTCCCCGAGCGGGTGCCCTCGGTCGGGGCGTCCGCGACCGTGCCGACCGGCAGGACCGTCGAGACGATCGGACCGTGGACCGTGGAGCTGATCTCCAGCTCGACGTCGTCGCCGCCGTTGACCTTGATGATCTCGGTGCGCGTCTCGAGCGGTTCCCAGTCGTCACCGCGCAGGTACGTGTCGTCGCGGACGCGCTCGATGAAGAAGTCCGTGACGTCCGCACCCATGTTCGTCAGACCCCACGCGACGTCGGCGTTGTGGCCGATGATGACGCCGGGGAACCCCGCGAACGAGAACCCGGCGACGTCGAAACCGCACGCCGCTCCGACCGTGGTGCAGTGGAGCCCGACCTGCGCCCAGATGCTGGGTGCCTGGAGGGTGAGGTGCGGGTCGTTCGCCAGGAGCGGCTTGCCGCTCTCGGTGTGCTCGCCCGAGACGACCCACGAGTTGGAGCCCGTGCCCTCGCCCCGCCCGACGAGGACGGGCACTGCCGCGAGCGCACGGTCCGCGGCCCCGACCGCCGCCTGCAGCTCGCTGCCCGCGAGGTCGGCATGTAGCTGGTCTGCTCGACGCCCTCGGCCTCGACCGCGACCGGCGCGGTGGCGGTGGGGACGTCGGCAGGGTCGAGGATCGGGAGGTTCGCGTCGGAGGGTAGGCCGGGAAGAGCGTCCCCACCCGTGCGACGTCGTCAGCGACGCGGGCGGGGTCCTCGGCGCCCTTCGAGGTGCCCGCGAAGGCGCCGTAGGCGATCGCCCGCTCGAGCTCGTCGTCGTAGTTGCCGCGCAGGTCCCAGGCCATGGCCTTGAGCCACGCGAGGGAGTCGATGGGGTCCCAGGGCTCCGGGTCCGCGACGCTGACACTGGTCCCGAGGACCGTGTACTCGAGGGCGATCTCGCTCGGGTCGCGGTCCTCGAGGTACGCGTTCACGCCGTCGGCGTAGGCCTGGAGGTACGCCTTGGTCTCGGGCTGGATGAGCTTCCACTCCTCCTCGGCGACCTTCCGCCAGCCGAAGGTGCGCGTGACCTTGTCCGCGTCGATCGCTTCCTCGCTGCCCCCGACCAGCTCGGCCAGGCGTCCGGACGTGACGTGGCGTCGATAGTCCATCTCGAAGAAGCGGTCCTGCGCCTGGACGTAGCCCTGGGCGCGGAACAGGTCCTCGGGGTGTCGGCGTAGATCTGAGGCACTCCCTGAGCGTCGCGGACCACGCTGACCTCCGCGTCGAGGCCGGGCAGCGTCAGGGTGCCGCCGGTCTGCGGGAGCGGGCGGCGGACGGTGACGACCGCGAAGACCGTCACCGCGACCATCAGCAGGACCAGGAGCGCGGCGATCGCGATCGTGACCCGGCGGGCGCGGGAACCGCCGCGCAGGGACGTGTGGACGGGCGGGGCGGGGTCGCCGTGGACTCCGGCGGGGACTTCAGCAGACACGGTGCGAGACTACCCGGGCGGGCCAGGCGTATGATTAGCACTCAGCAGCCCCGAGTGCCAGTCCGGCCTTGCCCCGACATGCGCCGACCGTCACGGACCAGGCTCGCACCTGGACCGTGCCGACCGCACTCCCCGCGACCTCTAGAGGAGAGACCGTGCCCACCTACGCGTACACGTGCACTGCCTGCGGCCACGCCTTCGACATCCACCAGGCGTTCACCGACGACGCACTCACCGTGTGCCCGGAGTGCAGCGGGCGGCTGCGCAAGGTCTTCTCGTCCGTCGGCGTGACCTTCAAGGGCTCCGGCTTCTACCGCAACGACTCGAGGTCCTCGAAGTCGTCGAGCACCGGATCGACCACACCGTCCACCCCGGCGAAGTCGTCCTCCGAGACGACGTCGAGCACGGCGTCGTCGACCGGTTCGTCGAGCCCGGCCGCGTCCTCGGGCGGCGGGGCGTCGTCGTCGACGGGCTCGTCGAGCAGCTCCGGCTCCTCCGCGAGCTGACACCGCTCCGGGTCGTCCACAGACGGCGGTCCTGAGCCCTTGTCCACAGCGCGGCGACGGGCGCTGCCCGGGACCGCCGCGGCTCCTAGCGTCGTGGGATGCCTCCCCGTCCGGCCCCTGCATCCAGGCCCGTCGCCCGTCGTCCGTCCCGTGCCCGACGGCGGGTGCGCGCCTTCGTGTGGCGGTCGCGTCTCCTCGTGGTCGCCCTGGGTTGCGGCCTCGCGGCCGCGAGCATCGTGGACCGGGTGAGCCCCGCGCCCCGGAGACCCGACCCGTGGTCGTGGCAGCGCGGGACCTGGATGCCGGGACGGTGCTGGACGAGGCGGACCTCACCGTCGTGGACGTCGTGGCCCCGCTCGTCCCCGGCACCTCCCTGACCCGGGTGAGCGAAGCCGTCGGGCGGACGACGTCGGTGGCGCTGCCGCGCGGACTGACCCTCACGCCGTCCCTCGTCGCCGCGGGCGACCTCGCGGCAGCGGCGCCCTCCGGCACGGTCGTGGCGCCCGTGCGGCTCGCGGACCCGGCCGTCGCCGCGCTCCTGCATCCCGGCGACCGTGTGGACCTGCTCGGCGCGGCCGACGAGGGGCCTGACGGGTACCTACGTCGCGCGGCGCGCGCTCGTGCTCGCCGGCGCCCCGGCCGACGCGCCCTCCGGCGGGCTGCTCGGAGGGACGACGACGAGGGTGGCGTGACGCTCGTTGCCGTGCTCCCCGACGAGGCGGCTTCCCTCGCGGGCCTCGGGCAGTGGGGCGGGCTGTCGGCCGTCCTGGTGCCGTGACCGGCTCGGGATGCTCGGTGCGCTCGGGATGCTCCGCACACGCCGAGGCGACATGTGCACGACGGCGCGGGCATGGAAGGATCTCGCGAGGACCACCTTCCGACCGGACGCCGCCGAGAGCTCGGTGCAGCAGTCCAGGTCCGCAACCCTCTCGAAAGGAACCTCGCATGAAGAACGTGTTCAACGGCTTCAAGGAGTTCGTGCTCCGCGGCAACGCGATCGACCTGGCGGTCGGTGTCGTGATCGGCGCCGCGTTCTCGCAGGTCGTGACGGCGGTCGTCGACTTCATCATCAACCCGATCATCGGGGCGATCTTCGGTCGGCCCGACATCTCGGCATCCTGAACTTCACGCTCCGCGCCGGCGACCCGGCCAACAACATCGACCCGACGGTCCTGTCCATCGGTGGCTTCCTCAACGCGATCCTGCAGTTCCTGATCGTCGCTGTCGCCCTCTACTTCATCATCGTGCTGCCCATGAACAAACTCGCGTCGATGCGCAAGAAGGGCGAGGAGGCCGAGCCTGCAGCGCCCGCCGAGGACGTGCTGGTCCTCCAGGAGATCCGCGACCTGCTCGCCGCACAGAACGCGCACCGCGCCGGCCCCGCCGCCGCCCGGTCGACGGGGCCCTCGGCAGCTGAGCGCCGGTCGGACCCTGAGGGTCGGTCGGACCTCGGGCGCCGGTCGGCCGAGCCTCGGTCCCTGCGGGTCGTGACCGACTGCTGGTCGTGATTCCTTCGAGGCGCGCTTCCTCGTCGTGGTGCGCCCTCGGAGGTCGGGTGGTGTTCTCTGCGGATCCACCACCATTGTGGTGGATCCGCTGAGAACACATCCGGCCCCGCGCCGCCGGTGACGTGCTGCGTCGCCGACCCGGCTGCGCAGACGTCACCCTCGGGTCAGCGCCCGCACGCGAGGAGCACGACCGGCACGCCGGCACGCCGGCACGACCAGCACGCCGGCACGAACGCGTCGGCCAGCCCGGCCGACCCGGCCGACCCGGCCGACGCTCAGGACCAGTGCGGCGGGACGTCGCGCAGGAGCTCGGCGTCGTGGCTGTCGGTCGACGCCCCGGACGCACGTCCCCAGAGTGCGGCGTCGTCGTCGGCGCCCTGCCCGGCGACCCTGCCTGCTCGGTCCCCGGACGCACGGCGCGACGGGGCCCGCGACGGGCGGCGCGACACCGGCCGCACCGGCCGCACCGGCCGCACCGGCCGCACCGGCGACATCGGCGACATCGGCGACACGGTCGTCAGGATGGGGAGCGGGATCGACGGGGGCACGTCCCCATTGTCTCAAGTCCGCACAGCCGCGATACCCGCGCCGACGAGAAGCCCGGCCCGACCGGCGAGACGATCGTTCCGTCAGTCCCCGAAGTCCTCGTCCACGACCCGCGGCACGACGACGATCCGGTCGCCGCCGCCGGTCTGCGCGATCCCGCCGCGCTCGGGCAGCCGCTCGTCACGCACCGCCTGGACGACGCGGCGGATCCGCTCGGCCTCCTTGGCAGGGTCGAGGAACGCCGCCGCCGACCACACCTGGGCCACGACCCAGCCCGTGCTCTCGAGCCGCTCCGCGATCTGACGGTCACGGACCCGGACGCTGCGCTCGGCGACATAGGCGTCGTCGTCGGTCATGACCGCGACCAGGAGCTCGCCCGGAGGTCGGGGTGACCGACGACCAGGGGATCCGGTCGCCGCCGACCACGCCGTAGTCGGTCTCGACGACCAGGCGGCGCGCCACAGGCGCTCGGCCAGGTCGATCACCAGGCGGTCGGGGTTTCCCCGACGTCCACGCCGTTGCCGAGCGTGACCTGGTCGGCACGCCCGTTGCGCTGCTCGGCCAGGTCCAGGACCTCCGCGAGCAGCTTGGCACCACGGCCGCGCAGGCGCTCCGGGTCGAGGTCCGCCGCGGTGAAGCAGGTCACGACGTGCAGGCGACGGCGCGTGGAACCCAGGGTGTCGAGGAGCATCGCATCGCCACCGGGCGCGTTGAGCACCCGAAGCGGTGCAGCACCCGTCCGTGCGGCGTGCGCCCGTAGCCCACCGACAGGACAATCGCGTCGCGCGACAGGCCGGCGACCCCGAGACCTCGGCCACCACGACGGGCTCGGCGCGCGCACCCGAGAAGAACGCTGCGAGGGCAGGATTCTGCCGGACCTCGCCGAGCAGCGCGTCGCGCACCCGGTCGGCGTGCACCGAGCTCACCGTGACGATCGCGAGCGACTCCTCGGGGCGGGTCATGGCGTGCTCGATCGCGATCTCTACGACCCGGTCGACCTCGGCCTGCGTGCTCTCCACGGCGCCCGAGGTCGGGTCGGGCATCCCCGCGCCGTCGACCATCTCGAGGTGGACCAGCGGCTCGGCGCGCGGCAGCGGCTCGGCCGCAGCACACCCTCGTACCCGTGCGCCACGAGGAAGGCGGTGAGGTACGGGTCGCGGCGGGTGCCGCCGCCGACAGCGCGACCGTGGGAAGGATCGAGGCGAGCTCGCCGACCGCCGAGCCCGACGCTGCGCGAGGGTCACCGACGACGACGACCTGGCGCCCGCGGGCCAGCGCGGACAGCACCAGCTCGACCGGGAGGTGCTGCACGGCGTCGAGGATCACGAGGTCGACCGTGCGCGCCGGGGTGAAGAGGTGCGGCACGAGGGTCGGCGACGCGATGATGCACGGGCGCAGGCGCCGCAGGACCTCGGGATAGAGCTCCTGCGCGTCGCGCAGGCTCGTCAGGCGCCCTTCCAGCAGCTCGGTGAACAACGCCTCTGCCTCCGGCCGGTGATCGCGCATCGCGCCACCGAGGTGCTCGCGCGCAGCGATCCGCACGGGGCGGACAACGCTCCGATGTGCGTGCGGTCGAGCTCGCGGAACCGGCGGGCGAGGGCCTCCAGGCGGCCCGTCCTGCCCGGCGAGCGCCGGGTCCTGCGCGAGGACCTGCTCGAACACCGAGCTCCACCACGCGAGGTCGAGCTCCGGACCCACGAGGTCCTTCTCGACGCGCCGTGCCGAGAGGTCGTCGAGCAGGTCGCCGAGCCCCTCCTCCCGCAGTGCCCGGAGGGCTGCGGTGCGCGCCGGCAGGTGCTCGAGCGCGTCCTTCTCCTCGCGCAGGCTCGCCAGGCGCGTGGCCAGCTCGCCGAGCGGGAGGTCGAGCAGGTCGGAACCGACGGGCGTCGTGGCGAGCACGGGGTCGAGGTACTCGAGGTCGAGGCGCACGGCCTCGTACGTGTCCTCGATCGCCGCGAGTCCTTCGGGGAGGGTCGGCCACCCGCCGCGGGGCACTGAGCCTGCCAGACGGCGCGCTGCGCCTGGACCTGGATGAGAGCGGCGTGCAGGTCCGGTACGCGGACCCCTGGGCGGAGCATGTCCTTGGCCTGCTTGCGCAGCGGCGCCGGTGGGCCCACCCCATGTCGACGTTGTTCTCGGCGCGCCACTGGCGCGTGCCCGTCGCCTCGACGAGATCGGTCGCGGTGCGCTCGAAGATCATGGGCTGGAAGGCATCGAGGGTCCCGCGCATCCCGCCGAGCATCCGCAGCTGGGCGCCCCACTGACGCACGGAGGTGGCGGAGGTCAGGCCGGTCGTCGTCGCCACCGAGACGACCTGGTCGCGGAGCTGCTGCAGCGTCTGGCCCGCGAGACGCTCGATGCGGACCAGCGCGTCCTGGGCGCCCGCGGTGCTCGTGATGTCCGCGCCGAACCACGGCGTCGAGGTGGAGCGGAGCGTGAACGCCCCGACCTCCGCCGCGCCCGCCAGCCGACCCGCGAGCGCGACCCGGTGCTCCGACCCGATCCGTGCCGTCACGTCGGGTCCGAGGCGGACCGTCGTCGCGGGGCGGGACGCTGCGCCGTGAGGCGGGCGAGGGCCTGCAGGGCGGCGTAGGCAGAGACCCCCAGGGTTCGCGCACCAGGTGCAGGGACTCGACGTAGCCCGAGAGCTGGGCACGCGCCCCGAGGAGCCCGTCCCGGACGCGCGCGACCGCGTCGGGGTCGACGACCTCCGCCTCGGCGGCCATGGCACCCAGCAGGCGGTGGGAAGCCGTCGCTCGCCACGTGGGTTCGGGTTCGATGTCGAGGATCAGCCCGTCGAGCCCGAGCTCCTCGAGCCGGTGGGTCAGGAGTCTGCGGCGCGGCGATGCCCAGGACGTACAGGATGCCGCGGCCGCTGGCAGCGGCCTCGGCCACGACGGCCGCGAGGGTCCCGGCGACGTCCGAGCGGCGGGTGCGTCCACGAACAGGTGACTGCCGGTGGCGAGCGCGTCGATCACGTGGCGCTGGGCGGGGTCGAGGTCACCGACCCTCGCTCCTGGGTGGGGTCCGCGTCACCGACGCGGGCGTCGGCAGCTCCCGTTCCAGGGCAGCCAAGGCTTCGTCGGAGCCGGCGAGCGCCGCGACGACCTCGTGACGGTCGAGGCCGGACGCCAGCTCGTCGAGGTCGTCGACGAGCACCTGGCCGGGGTGGACGAACGTCCCGACGAGCACCCGCTGGGTCAGCTCGAAGTCGCCGAGCACGGCCTTGCCCACCGCGGAGATCCGCGCGAGGGCGTCGGACGGGTCGAAACCCGCGGGCGTGAAGGCGCTGCGGGCGAGCGTGACGGGGTCGATCAGCCCACCGTGGGTGCGCAGGGTGCGAGCGAGGACCGGGTTGATCTCGACGGTCGGTTCGAGCGTGAGCTCGTAGTCCGTCTCGCTGTCGCCGCGCGGGGCGAGCGTGAGAGGGCGCAGGAGGACCGGGGCCCGCACGGTTCGAGGAAGGGCGCTTCGGGGTCCCGCCCCTCGGTGGGTCCCCGGGCCTCGTGGCGTCGTCCTGCCCGACGGCGCCGGTCGCCCGTGCGGGGCCGTGTCCGCAGGTGCAGGGTCGCCCGATGCGCGCTGGGGAGAGTCGTCCCCGGACAGGTCCGCGACCGCCGAAGGGGCCGCGGGCAGGCCGGTCGCCCCGTCGATGGTGCGACCGTGGGTGGATCCCGCGACGTGCGCGAGCGCGGCCACGTCGTCGGTCGGGAGCCGTGAGGGTTCCTCCTCGGTCCAGGTCGTCACCCCGATCGCGAGGTAGGTCGGGGCCACGCCGAACCGCTGCGCGTGCTCCTGCGACCGCACCACCACTGCCCGGGCGCGGCGTCGCGCGGCGGGGAGCGACGCACCCTCGCGGAAGAGGTTGGACAGCCGGGTCGGGCGCCCGGCGAAGAGCTGCGCCACGCCGGAAGGGTGAGCAGCGGTGAGGTCGATGACGGCGTCACCGAGGAGACCGATGTCTGCGAGCGAGGATCCGCCCGCCAGCTCGACGAGCGAGGCGCGCCAGGTCCGGACGGAGTCGTCGACGAGCTCGGCCGTGGTGGGCGGCTCGACGAGGGCAGGCCTCGGGGTCTCGGCGGCGCTGTCCTCGACGTTCGGGGAGGCACCGGGCGGGGCGCCCTCGGGCGCCGCCTGGTCGGTGAGCGGCCGAGCGAGATCGGCCACGGACTCGTGGGCAGATGAGGTGCGGGCGGCTGCGTTCACTCTGGAACGCTAACCGTCGGGGCCTCCGTGAGTGCACCGGCACGCCGTGGGCGACGACTTCGGGTCGCCCGGGCACGGGGACGCACGGTACTCCGTGCAGAAAGGGGTTGAGCCGGCGCCTGCGAACATGCTGTGCGCGTCATTGCGCAGAGTCCGGTCGGCCAGGAAGTTGAGGACGGTGCGCACCGCGCAGGGGCAGGCGATACGCACCGTCAGAGATGATTCTGCAAGGTCGTCCGCGATACGTCAAATGACTCCAGGTGGATGGCCGGGTGAAAGATGGACGAGCGTCCAGTTGGGGGTGAAGGATTCTTCCGTGGAGCGCCGCGGCGTGTCATTCAGGGCCCTGGTCCCGTCCTCAGCCGAAGAGCTTGGACCCGTGCGTGAGCAGGACACCCGCCGCCAGCAGGACGATCCAGGCGGCGGTGAGGAAGACGTCCGCGTCCGAGCGGACGAACGACAGCGCCCGCTCCTGGGCCCGCGGCGGCAGGAAGAGGTTGCCCTCCAGGATGTTCCAGTGCAGGAGCGTCATGAAGACGAGCGTCGTCGACAGCGTGACGAGCAAGCACCACGGGCAGAGCGCGCCGATGACGAACATCGACTGGTAGAAGAGCCAGTACGCGAAGACCAGACCGAGCGCGTAGACGACCTGGGCCGAGAACATGAACCAGCGGGGAACCGCACTCCTCCCAGGCTGGCGACGGCGATCGTGATGACGACAGGTTCGGCGATCAGACCCAGGAACGCGTTGGGGAAGCCGAAGAGCGACGACTGCCACGCGACGGCCACCGCACCGCAGGACAGGACCTCGTTGACGTTGCACGACAGGTCGGCGGTCGGGTTGGCGGCGAGGACCACGGCGTCCACCGACAGGACGAACGAGGCGGTCAGGCTGAGCAGCGCGGAGAACAGCATGGTGCCGAACACCCACTGCCGACTGTGCCGGAAGCCCGTCACGGTCAACGGGTCGAGGGTCTGGTCGTCGTGCAGATCGTCGCTCATACGTGGGGGCCCTTCGGACGGCGGTCCGGGCCATCCCCGGAAGCGACTCCAGCCTAGGGGGACGGGGTGCACAGCCTCGGGTGCGGCGTTTCACGGACACGGCGCGATCAGCAGGTGGACCCTTCTCGGGCGAACCGGTGGAGCGGACGACATATTCACCCGAGGGAATGCGGGACACGGAATGGCGGGACCCTTTATATCGGGTCTTTCAAGAATGCCCGCCACCTGCACCAGTGAGCTCGGAGGAAGAACCTGACGGCGACACACGAGAAAGTCCGGGCACGGAAACCCGCGCCGCACATTCCGGGCCGACGGCTCCGCCACACTCTCGCGTCCACGACAGGCGTCGCCTCGACGCGAGGCGACGCGGTCGGCGTGGTTGCCCCGTCCCGCGCGTCGGTGCTGTCGCGCGTTCTGCCTGGCGAACGGGCCGACGGACAGCAGACGCCTCGACCGCGGAGCGCCTCCCGGCAACCGACCGAGGAATCGGCGCAGCGCCCACCCGAGCGAACGCGTCGGCGGAATGACCACGCGGATCCCCGGCGGGGACCTTGTCCCCAGGAAGCACCAGCCCGGAGAAGTGGTCCATCATTCAACTACCTGCGCCTGCCGAAGAGCCGCTTCCTCACCGGGCATTCTCGGCGAACCCACGATCAACCCTCACAAGGCCGTCCGCGCGCAGCCCACCATTCGCTCGACCCGCACTTCGCCCCTTCCCGGTGCCGACGAATCCTGCCCTCCGCCCACGCCGAACGGGAACGACTCCCACCCAGCCTGCCCGCGCGCCGTCGGGCCCACCGGTGTAGACCGGAAGACGCGGACGACGCGTCCACGCACGGGCGGCGAAGGAGCAGGCCATGGCGATCGGATACCTCGTCCCGGTGGTGCTGCTCGCGTGCTGCACCACGACGTCCCTGGTCCCCGCTCGCCGGCCACCCGGGCTGGGACGGCTGAGCTTTCGCCTGAGCGTCCTCGTGAACGAGCAGCCGTTCGCCATGCTGGCCGTGCTGACGGCCCTCTCGGTGATCGCGGTCGTCGACGGCGACGGCGCGACGCCCGCCGCCGCGTCGGGTTCGCGCTGGCCGCCCTGACCGCTGCCGGGCTCGTCGTCCTCGCGCGACGTGGCCTGCGCGCGGCGCCCGCGCTCGACCGTGCGCTCGTCGCAGGACTCGCGACCGCACCGGGCACCGTCACGACGCGCGGACTGCCCTGGCACCGGATCCTTCTGGCCCCGTTCGCGGGCGGCGACGCGACGTCGTGCGCGTGCGCGACCTCCCGTACGGCGACGGCGCGCAGCAGCACCGGCTCGACGTGTACAGCCCCGATCACGCCCACCCGACGGGCCGACCCTCGTGTACTTCCACGGCGGCGGGTACGTGAGCGGGCGCAAGGAGCTCGAGGCCCGCGCGATGCTCTCGCGCCTCGCGAGCCACGGCTGGGTGTGCGTGAGCGCGAACTACGGACTGCGCCCGACGACGAACTTCCCGGCCACCTGGTCGACGCCAAGCAGGTCCTGGCCTGGGTCCAGGAGCACGGCGCACGCTTCGGGGCCGACACCGCTCGCGTCGTCGTCGCGGGCAGCTCGGCGGCGCGCACCTCGCGGCGCTCGCGGCGCTCACGCCGGGAGACGCCCGGTTCCAGCCCGGGTTCGAGGGCGCCGACACGTCGGTGGTCGGGGTGATCTGCCTCTACGGCTACTTCGGCGAGTACTACGGCAGCGGCTGCGACGCGTCCGTCGACTCGTCGCCGGACGACTACGTGCGGCCGGACGCACCCGTTCCTCGTGGTGCACGGCGACCAGGACACCATGGTGCCGGTCGAGGAGCGCGCAGGTTCGTGCAGCACCTGGGGAGGTCTCGTCGTCGCCGGTCGTGTACGCCGAGCTGCCCGGGGCGCAGCACGGGTTCGACCTGTTCCACTCGATGAGGTTCGACGCGGTCGTCGCGGCGGTCGAGGAGTTCGCGGAGCGGGTGGTGACGCAGGGCCGGGCGTCGGAAGCGACGAGGGCGACGAAGGCGTCGGTCGAGCGGCGCGAGGCGTCGGTCGAGCGGCGCGACGAGAGGTAGACCGTGCGGATCGGGGCATGATGCCTCGGGAATGGTTGTGCGCCTGGCCAGATTCGAACTGGCGACACCCGCTTTAGGAGAGCGGTGCTCTATCCCCTGAGCTACAGGCGCGTGGGCGCGAACACGGAGGATCGGGCCCGGTGGGACGCCCGACAGCCTAGCGTCCCGGCCCCGGACTGTCCCAACCGTGCCCGCACGGGCCCGCGGTCGAACTCGCCGTCGGACTCCTCGGGGACTTGACGTAGAGGTACGCGTCCAGGGCGCTGCGAGCCGACGACGTCGGGTCGGGTCGGGGCGGGTCGGGTCGGGTCGGGTCGGCTGCCGAACCCGAGGTTCGTCAGCCAACTGGGCTCAGTTGCCTGACGAACCTCGGGTTCGGGACCCGGTACCCCGGCATGGGCACCGACCCCGGCGCCCCGGCATCGGCACCGGCACGTCCGAGCCGCCCTCGACCGTGCGGCGTGCGCCCATCTGGATGATCGCCGGCGCGGGATGAATCCCCGGCCACCAGCGCCTCGCCCTGGCGGAAGTAGGGAGTCGCTGCGAGGAGCTCGGGCGGCGCGAAGCCGAAGACCCGTTCCAGCTCGGCGACGTCGGCGGGCGAGCTCATGCGCATGACGATCACGTTGTCGCACTGCGAGAGCACGTTCGGGTGGATCTTGGAGGGCCGCTGCGTCGAGAGCAGCAGCCACAGCCCGAACTTGCGCCCCTCGGCCGCTATCTGGATCACGCGTTCGGTCGTGAGGCGTTGGAGCTGGGTCACGGGCTCTGCCGAGACCACGTTGTGCGCCTCGTCGATCACGATGAGGCGGGCGTGCGCGAGGCCCGGTCCGCCCAGAGGTCGTCGAGCAGCGCGAGCGAGACCGCGAGCTGCTCCTCGTGCGTGTGCAGGCTGCCGAGGTCCACCACGACCGCGCGCGGTCCCTCGGCGAGCACCTCGCTCACCGACTGACCGACCCTGCCCACACGTCCCAGTCCAGGACCCCGAGGTTCTCGACGCGCTGCGCGAGCGCGAGGGCGTCGGTCTCCCTGTAGCCCGGAGCGCGGTCGCGATCGTGTGCGGGTCGAGCACGGCCTCAGCGGCCAGCCCGGTTGCCTTCGCTGCCCGGGCATCCTTAACCATGCCGTCAGGTCCGATCGCACTCTCCAGCAGCCGCAGGACGTGTTGTACTCCCCGCGGTCGGTCAACGGGTCGAGCTGGAGCACGGCCGCCTGGCTCGCGGCCGACATCGCCGTCAGGCGCGCGGTGACCGGGTGGTGCTCGCCGTCGTTGCGCAGCACGCGCACGTCGAGTCCGCGCAACCGTGCGGCGTCGTCGGGTGACGCCGAGGCGAGCAGCTCGCCGATGCGCACGAAGTCCGAGTTCGGGTCCAGGATGACCATCGGCAGGTCGGTGTCGATGAGGAGCTGCTCCAGGAGCACCCCAGCGCGTACGTCTTGCCCGAGCCCGACTGCCCGCACAGGAACGTGTGGCGGTTGAACCGGTGCGGCTGGAGCAGGGCCTGGACGTGCCCGCGGCTGTGGTGGAGCTCGCCGATCCGCAGGGTCGCCCGCTCGCGCTCCTGCAGCGCCTCGAGCACGCCGGCCTCGGCGAGCACGAGGTCGTGGGACGTGAAGGGTCGCCGCCCGACGCGGCCACCGTGCCGTCCGGGCGCAGCTCCCCGAGGATCCGACCGTGCCCGACGGCGTCACCGGACTCGGCCGCCCGGGTCAGGACCTGCCCCAGCACCAGGGCGTCCCGGGGCGCTCGGACGTGGCGGGGAACGTGACGCCGATCGTCACGAAGTCGCCGGGGCCGATGCTCGACGACCGCGGGACACGGTAGGAGAAGCGGCGCCCGTCGAAGGACTCGGCCAGCGTGGTCTCGGTCGTCATGCGAAGCCTCCGGGGGCGTCGTGCGGCGAGCGACCGGTCGTCGTCCGGTCGCGGTGCACGACAAGGATCATCCCGTGGGCGCGCGAGCGCACCTGCAGACGCCCGGACCCGACGGCGCAGCTCACCGTGGAGGTCCGGCATACGCCCGGAGGGCCGCCACGGAAGGATGGCCCACGACCGCCCGGGCGCTCCCGGCTATCGGCGCCGCTCGTACCTGAGCATCCGGAACCGGAGACCCGCAGCGGAGGTCTGCCAGCCGTCGTCCGGTGCGCCGGGAGCGCCCGAGGCATCGGCGCCGGAGAGCGCCCAGTCCCCTGCGGCCCGGTCGTCAGCCCCGGCGCGAACGCGTCGCCGTCGACCTCGAGGTCGATCTCCGTGACGACGCAGCGGTCCGCGAGCGGCAGGGTCGCGGCGTACACCTGCGCGCCGCCCATGACCCAGACCTGCCCCGAGCCCGACTCCTCGGCCGCGGCCGACGCGAGCGCGAGCCCTCCTCGACCGACGAGGCGACCACGACGCCTGTGCCGGGGCGCCCGGGCGAGCGGCGCCGTCGGGCACCCAGCCCTCCTGACGCGTGACGACCACGTTGACGCGCCCCGGCAGGGGCGGAAGCGTGGGGCAACGAGTCCCACGTGACGCGACCCATGACGACCGGGTGGCCCGTGGTGACGCGACGGAAGTGTGCGAGGTCCTCGGGCAGGTGCCACGGCATGCCACCGCCCGCGCCGATCACCGGACGGCCTGCGGCGTCGCGCGCCTGGGCCCAGACCAGTCCGACAGAGGGCGAGCCCGACGGCTCACACCGCCACCGGGGCCTTGATCGTCGGGTGGTGCTGGTAGCCCACGACCTCGACGTCCTCGTACGTGTAGTCGAACAACGAGTGGCGCGGGGCCAGGCGCAGCGTGGGGCCGGGTAGGCCTCGCGGCTCAGCTGCTCGCGCACCTGCTCGACGTGGTTGTCGTAGATGTGGCAGTCCCCGCCCGTCCAGACGAAGTCGCCGACCTCGAGCCCCGACTGCGCCGCGACCATGTGCGTGAGCAGCGCATACGACGCGATGTTGAACGGGACGCCCAGGAACAGGTCCGCGCTGCGCTGGTAGAGCTGGCACGAGAGCTTGCCGTCGGCCACGTAGAACTGGAAGAACGCATGGCAGGCGGGCAGGGCCATCTTGTCGAGCTCGCCCACGTTCCACGCCGAGACGATCATGCGGCGCGAGTCCGGGTTGGTGCGCAGCGTCTCGAGGACCTGGCTGATCTGGTCGATGTGCTCGCCGTCGGGCGTGGGCCACGAGCGCCACTGGACGCCGTAGACGGGGCCGAGCTCGCCGTCCTCGTCGGCCCACTCGTCCCAGATCTTCACGCCGTGCTCCTGGAGCCAGCGCACGTTCGAGTCGCCGCGCAGGAACCACAGCAGCTCATAGACGATCGACTTCAGGTGCACGCGCTTGGTCGTGACGAGCGGAAAACCCTGCGACAGGTCGAAGCGCATCTGGTGGCCGAACACGCTGCGCGTCCCGTCCCCGTGCGGTCCGACTTGTGCGTCCCGGTCTCCAGGACGAGCCGGAGGAGGTCCTCGTAGGGGTCGGGATCGGGTGGGCGCTGGGAGAGACGATGTCGGTGGCCACGGATGCAAGTCTAGAAGAGCGATTCTCAAGGCGGGGCCAACCGTCGGTTCTATCGGGCTGGACGTGGCCGGAGTGACGCTAACCTCGGCGGATGCAGCCCTGGAAGCACTTGACCGACACCGTGCTGACCCGCCCTGGGATGGTCGTCGGTCGTGAGACCTACGAACGGGTCGCCTGTTTCGTCGAGGGCTTCGGGATGGCGCGCGGCGACGACCTGCTCGGTGACTTCCGGACGTGGCTCGGGAGGCCACCACCCACGGGAGCAGCCCACTGGTATGGAGCGCGATCCTCCTCGCGGAAGCCTTCCCCGGACGGGACGAGACTTCGCTCGCGCATCCCGAGGAGGACTCCGTCGCGATCGCGCACCTCAGGAGCCGCTCGTCGAGTTCCTCGCGGTCACCAGTGGATCCGAGGCGCGCACCACCGCGACTCCCTGACGCCGAACCCGGGAATGCCCTCTCCCCGACGGCGTCGGTCCGGGAACCGGTCGCACCGAACGGCCGCACCCCGAGGATGGGAAGATCAGCAGCATGACGAACACCGCAGCCGCCGCCGAAGAGATCCCCGCATCCTCCCGTCCTCGACCGACGCCCTGTGGGTCGAGCGCACCGGAACCCGCACGTACACCGGCTTCTCGGCGCGCGGGGCGAGCGTGTCGATCGGCCCCGCGAGCGAGGGCGCGGTCTTCACCCGGGCGAGCTCCTCAAGATCGCGCTGGCCGCATGCGCAGGTATGAGCAGCGACGCGCCGTTCGCACGCCGCCTGGGCGACGACTACCAGGTGACGATCCGCGTCGACGGCACCAAGGACATGGCTGAGGACCGCTACACGGCCATCACCGAGCACTTCGAGATCGACCTGTCGGGCCTCGAGGACGACGCGCGCGAGCGCCTCCTCAAGGTCGCCGACCGCGCGATCGAGACCACGTGCACCGTGGGGCGTACCGTCAAGAACGGTGCGACAGTGGAACACACCTTCGGCCCGGTCGTGGGTGCGGTCGGCGAGTGACGGCGCGGTAGCCGGCACGGCGAGCGACGCTCCGGGGCACGAGGGACAGCAGTCGCCACAGGAGGGAGTCGTCCGATGAGTCGCAAGAAGAAAACGCAGAGGCCCAGGTGGCCGTGTGGGGAACGTCGGACAGCGTACGGCCGGAGCCGCAGCACGGGCACCTGACCGCGGTGAGCGATGCGCCCGAGGGGCAGACCACCGACGACTGGGGCGACCTGCGCAGCACGCCGCTGCTCGACGCGGCCCTCGCCAAGGCCGTCACCATCCCTCGTCCGCCATCCACGCGCACGTCGACGGGCTGCGCCGGCGCAACCCGCACTCCTCCCCGCGCAGATCATCGGGATCCTCGAACGCGAGTACCTCATGGTCATCGGGGCCGCGGGTGGCGCGGTGGGCGCGGCCGCGGCGTTCCCGGCCGTCGGCACGGGCGTGGGCATCGCGCTGACGGCGAGCGACGTCGCGACGTTCTTCGGGTCGTCGGCCGCGTTCTCGCTCGCGGTCGCGGACGTGTACGGCTTCGAGGTCGACGACGCGGGTCGCCGTCGCGCCCTCCTCATGGCCTCGGTCCTCGGGGA
The DNA here is from genome assembly GCA_038070415.1 of Oerskovia sp. M15. Lineage (GTDB taxonomy): Bacteria > Actinomycetota > Actinomycetes > Actinomycetales > Cellulomonadaceae > Oerskovia. The sequence continues at coordinate 2,571,623 of JAMYWF010000001.1, read as the reverse complement.
CAAGGGATCCCAGGCGGTCGAGAAGGCGTCGGGCGGTTCCGCGCTCGCCTGGGGCAAGGTGCTCATGACGAGCATGCCGTCGAGCACGCTCAAGCAGGTCAACAAGGCCCTGACGAACAAGTTCATGCGCACGCAGATGGTCAAGCACGGTGGCCTCGCCCTGGGACGGCTCGTGCCGTTCGGCGTGGGGCCGTCGTGGGCGTCGCGGGGCGCGCGCACTCGGCAAGACCGTGATCAGCCAGTCGCGGCGGGCTTTCGGCCCGCCGCCCACGACGTTCCGGCCCACGCTGGAGGTCATCGAGGTGCCCGACGGCGCCGCTCCCCTCTGCTCGTCCCCGCACCTGCGGACCGGCTCAGCCTGGTCGACGCGCCTGTGCCAGGCGCCGGGCCCGGAGTGGTCGACGCGGCGGCCGAACGGGCGGCGGCCGAACGGGCGGCGGCTGGCCGGGCGCACGGGAGGCCGGCACCGACGGCGCACCGCGGGCATCCGGTCGGTGCGCTGGCGCCGACCCAAGAAGTCTTCGTGACAGCAGCGGACAGGACGAGCGCCCCAGCGGGACCGGGGCGAGTCGAGCTCACGCACGTCCTGCCCCTCGACGCCGAGCGGGCCTTCGCGCTGGTCGCGGACGTGCGAACGCACCCGCGGTGGTGCCCCTGAGCCGCGGCACGTTCCACGGCCCGGACGGGTCGGCGCTGCCCGCGGCTGCCTGGGAGCCGGGGTGGGCGCGGAGTTCACGATGGTCTCCGGACCGTTCGCCCGCAGAGTGCACCGGGATTTCCCGACCGGATGCGGATCACCGCGTGGGACCCGCCCGGCCCGGGCACCCAGGTCGGTCGCGCGACGTATCTGAAGCTCGGGCCCGCGCTGCTCGGGGAGGCGGGGATCGTCGTCGTGCCCCTCGCGGCGCACCACCTGCCCGCCGCGACGCCTCGGGAGCCCGTCGAGCGCTGCGCCGTCACCTGGTGGGAGGACGTGTACCTCGCGGGTCCCCTGCCGCGGTCCGTCACCGCCCCGTTCGCGGCCCGCGTCCTGGACCTCATGATCCGGATCTCGCTGCGCCGTCTGGACCGGATCGTCGCGCGGGGCTCTGACGCCGACGACTCGTCGGAGCACGGTCCGGAGGTCCGTGCGGAGGACCGCCTGCGCTTGCGCCCCGCTGCCGAGCATGCGGTTGACGTCCGTCGAGCATGCGGTTGCCGTCCGGATCCTGGCGATTCTCGACGCCAACCGCATGCTCGGCAGCGCGGACGGACGCGAGGAGTGGCCGCCGCGCACCGCGAAGGGCCCTGCCTCCGCACCGGCGAGCGGCACGAAACACAAGGGCCCTTCTCACCGGGGGTCACCGGTCGATCACCGGCTCGGCGGCGAGCACGAGCTGCTGAGCATCACGCCAGCGGCGCGTCCTCGGTGCCGTCGCTCGCGTCCGTGGGGCGTCGTCCGCCCGTGCGGTCTCGGCCCGGTCCCGGCCGGTCCCTGCGACCGGCGTGTCGGCCGGTCCCGCGAGGATCAGATAGAGCTCGCGCCGCGTGCGCTCGAGGAGCGCGACGGCCTGGGCCGCCTGCTCGTCCGAGCCCGACCGCGCGACCTGCTGGACCGCCGCCGCGACCGACGCGAGCGACCCGCGGAGCTGGCGGGCGGCCGGACGCCGCCCTCGGCGACGTCCTGCCACGGCGTGCCGAGCTCGTCGGCGTGCTCGGTGACGTAGGTGCGACCGTCGTCGGTGAGGCTCGCGAGCTTGCGCCCACCCTCGGCCGTGATGGTCACGAGGCCCTCGTCCTCGAGCAGGCTGAGCGCGGGGTAGATCGCCCGGGGCTCGGCCGCCACCCACCCGAGGTGCGCTCACCGATCTCCTGGATGATCTGGTAGCCGTGCATGGGCTCCTCGGAGAGGAGAAGCAGGACCGCGGCGCGGATGTCGCCGCGGCGGCGCGACCGCCGGGGCCACGCCCTCCGGGTCCACGGTGACCGCGGCCGCGCGGACCGCCACCACCGGGGCCGCGGTGGCCTCGCGGGCCACGTCCCTCGAAGCGGTCGTCGAACCGTTCTTCGGGTCCGTGGTGGTCGTGGTGACCGGCGTGGTCGTGGTGGCCGTCGGGGCCGCGCCCGGCGCCCGGAGCCCTCGGCTCCGCGACGGGGTCATCAGCCCGGCCGCTGCCGGAACCGTCGGGCGGCCGCCCTCGGGCGGCCGCCCTGGCGACCGCGCGGTCCGCCGAAGCCGGCGCCGCGGTCCAGGCCGAGGCCCTCGCCGGATTCTGGGAAGTCGTCGCGACGGCGACGTGGTCGGCCCCGAAGGAGTCGAAGGCGCCTGCGCGGCCGGAGCGGTCGCGGGCGGACGGGAAGAGTCTGAGTGCTGGTGGGGGTTCGCATGGGATGGCTCCTTGACGAGTCTGTTCAGTCTGTGGGGTTGGCCCGTGCGGGCCGACGAGCCGTTCGGCTCGGGCGACGGGTGCCGGCGGGTTCTCGTCGGTCCTCCGACGGGCCCTCGGCCTGGCATCCGGGTCGTCGACGCCGTGCGTTGCTGCTGCACCGTCGCGTCGATGCGTTAAAGATATATCGTTGACGTATCGATAGTCAACCCCTGATATCGATCAGGTGGCGGATCGCCACGCCGGACCTCGCGACCCGGCAAGGGGTAGGACCCGGTCGTACAGTGACCTGAAGGCCCCGGGCGCCCTCGCCACCGGGAACCGAGCACCACTCGTGCAACGACGCACACCCGCGCGGTTGCACGTCCCACGCCACATCGACCCGACAGAGGCGAAGATGACGACCAGCACACCAGGACCCACCCCGGTCCCCGGCACTACCTCATGTGCCGCCCGACGCACTTCACCGTCAGCTACGAGATCAACCCCTGGATGGACCTCGCCCGCCCGGTCGACACCGCGCTCGCCGTGGCCCAGTGGGAACGTCTGCGCGACGTCTACCGCGACCTCGGGCACACCGTCGAGCTCATCGAGCCCGAGGCCGGGCTGCCCGACATGGTCTACGCGGCCAACGGCGCGACCGTGGTCGACGGACTGGTCTACTCGGCGCTGTTCCGCCACCCCGAGCGCGCGCCCGAGGGTCCGGCCTACCTCAAGTGGTTCGCCGACCGCGGCTACGTCACGCACTCCGCCGACCACGTCAACGAGGGCGAGGGCGACCTCCTCGTCGCCGGCGAGGTGGTCCTGGCGGCACGGGCTTCCGCACCGAGCGCACCGCGCACCAGGAGGCGGCCGACCTGTGGGGCCGCGCGGTCGTCACGCTCGAGCTCGTCGACCCGCGCTTCTACCACCTCGACACCGCGCTCGTGGTACTGCGCGGCAGCGAGGGCACCCGGCGAGCGGCCGTGGGCGAGGAACCGCGCCACCCGCGCTCCTCACCCCGTGCCCGACGACGTCGCTCACCGCGTCGGCCCGGCTCACCTCGAGGGAGCGCGGCCGGGGCAGCGGTCGACATCGCCTACTACCCGCCGGCCTTCTCGCCCGCCTCCCGGGAGCTCTCGCGGAGCGATTCCCGGATGCCCACCATGCTACAGAGGCCGACGCCCTGGTCCTCGGGCTGAACGCCGTGAGCGACGGGAGGCACGTGGTCCACACCCCGCAGCGACACACTTCGCCGGGGTCCTCGCCGAGCGCGGCTACGAGCCGATCGCGGTCGACACCTCCGAGCTCCTCCGCGGCGGCGGCGGCGCCAAGTGCTGCACCCTGGAGATCCGGTCATGAGCACGCTCAGTGGGGTGCCGAACCCGAGGTTGGTCAGGTAACTCGGCCGAGCTACCTGACCAACCTCGGGTTCGGCACCCCGCCCACACCTCAGACCACCTGGCGCACAACTACCACCCGCTGCCCGTGACCATCGCGACCGGCGAGGGCGCCTGGGTCACCGACACCGAGGGCGCCGGTACCTCGACCTGCTCGCGGGGTACTCGGCCCTGAACTTCGGGCACCGCCACCCTGCGCTGATCGCCGCCGCGACCGAGCAGCTCGGGCGGGTCACGCTCACCTCGCGAGCGTTCGACCACGACCTGCTGCACCCGTTTGCGGACCGGTTGACCGCGCTGGTGGGCCCGCTGCTGTCCGGTGGTCTCGCAGCGGGTCAGATGATGGTCCCCATGAACACCGGCGCCGAGGCCGTCGAGACCGCGATCAAGATCGCCCGCAAGTGGGGCTACGAGGTCAAGGGTGTGCCGGCCGGGCGGGCGAGCATCGTCGTCGGGCACGGGAACTTCCACGGGCGCACCACGACGATCGTCTCCTTCTCCGACGACCCCGACGCGCGCGACGGCTACGACCCGTTCACGCCCGGCTTCCGGCTCGTCCCGTACGGTGACGCCCGCGCGGTCGCGGACGCGATCGACGAGACCACCGTGGCCGTCCTCATGGAGCCGATCCAGGGAGAGTCGGGCGTCGTCGTGCCTCCCGAGGACTACTGGCGGCTCTGCGGCGCGTGTGCGACGAGCGCGGTGTGCTGCTGATCGCGGACGAGATCCAGTCCGGCCTGGGCCGGACCGGGACCACGCTCGCGTGCGAGCTCTGGGACGTGAGGCCGGACCTCGTGACGCTCGGCAAGGCGCTGGGGGCGGGGTGGTGCCGGTCTCGGCGGTCGTCGGACGCCGCGACGTCCTGGGCGTCCTGACCCCGGGACCCACGGATCGACGTTCGGCGGGAACCCGCTCGCGTGCGCGGTGGGCCTCGCGGTCGTCGACCTCCTGGAGACGGGCGAGCACCAGGCGCGAGCGCGCGACCTGGGCGCCATGCTGCGGGCGCGGCTCGCGGGCTTCGTCGACGACGGCCTGCTCGACGGCGTCCGCGGCGTCGGCCTGTGGGCGGGGATCGACCTGGAACCGGCCCGCGGCACCGGTCGCGACCTGTGCGAAGCCCTGCTCGCGCGCGGTGTCCTCGCCAAGGACACGCACGGCTCGACCATCCGCCTGGCGCCTCCCTCGTCATCGACCGTGCAGACCTCGATCTCGGGATGGCCGCTCTGCGTGACGCTCTGACGCAGCTCGCCGCAGATCGGTAGAGTCCGGAGGGTGACCACTCCTGCCTCTGACACCTCCACCCGCCTCGCCGAGTGGCAGCAGGCCTACGCTGACCTGCAGTCCCTCGGCCTGAAGCTCGACCTGACCCGCGGCAAGCCCTCCGCCGAGCAGCTCGACCTCTCCGACGCCCTCCTGGCTCTGCCGGGCGCAGGAACGGTCACCGACGCCGACGGCACCGACGTGCGCAACTACGGCGGGCTCGACGGCCTGCCGCAGATCCGCCGCATCTTCGCCGAGCTGCTCGACGTCCCCGTCGCCCAGCTCCTCGCGGGCGGCAACGCGAGCCTCACGCTCATGCACGACACGCTCGCGTTCGCGATGCTGTTCGGCCTGCCCGGCTCCGAGCGCCCCTGGTCGCGCGAGGAGAAGGTCCGGTTCGTGTGCCCGGTCCGGGCTACGACCGGCACTTCGCGCTGTGCGAGGCGTTCGGCATCGAGATGGTGACCGTCCCCATGACGGCCGACGGGCCCGACGCCGAGGCCGTCGCCGCGCTCGTCGCGGACGACCCGAGCATCAGGGCATGTGGGTCGTGCCGACCTACGCGAACCCGGACGGCTCGGTCGTATCGCGCGAGGTCGCCCAGCGCCTCGTCTCGATGCCCACCGCGGCCCCGACTTCCGCATCATGTGGGACAACGCGTACGCGGTGCACCACCTCACGGACGTCGAGACAGAGTCCGCGCCCGCGCTGGCCCTGGCCGCCGAGGCCGGCAACCCGGACCGCGTGCTGCTCTACGCCTCAACCTCCAAGATCACGTTCCCGGGGCGGGCGTCGCGTTCCTGGGCGCCTCCCGGCCAACATCACCTGGTACAAGGAGCACCTGGCCGCCCAGTCGATCGGCCCGGACAAGGTCAACCAGCTTCGCCACGCCCAGTTCTTCGGCGACGCAGAGGGCGTTCGCGCGCACATGCGCAAGCACCGCGACGTGATCGCACCCAGTTCGAGGCCGTCGACACGATCCTGCGCGAGCGGCTGGGTTCGTCGGCCGGTGCAACCTGGACGGCGCCGCTCGGCGGCTACTTCGTGTCGCTCGACGTGGTGCCCGGCACCGCTGCCCGCGTCGTGCAGCTCGCCAAGGAGGCCGGGATCGCCCTGACCCCGCAGGCGCGACGTTCCCGTACGGAGTCGACCCGCACGACGCCAACATCCGCCTCGCCCCGACCCTTCCTCCGCTCGACGAGGTGCGGGTCGCGATCGACGGCGTCACGACGTGCGTGCTGCTCGCTGCAGCCGAGAAGGCGGCGAACGCCTGACCCCGGCGGTGTCAGAACCTGCGTGACCTCGGGCTCACTCTGGCTCTGACAGTGCTCCGCTCCCGACGGGCGGCCACGGACCCCTGGTCCGCGGCCGCCCGTCGTCGCATGATGGAGGTCTGGCCACCATCGGGCGACCGACCTCTCGACCACCGCCGGGCACCGATGAGTTCTGGAGCCCAGGACGGTCGACCCCTGGACAGACCCGTGCACCACCCACGACACAGGGAGCACGTATGACCAGCGCACCAGACCTCGCGATCGAGGCCCGCGGCCTCGTCAAGCACTTCAAGGAGACCCGGGCCGTCGACGGGATCGATCTCGCCGTGCCGATGGGCACCGTCTACGGGGTCCTCGGGCCCAACGGCGCGGGCAAGACCACCGCCGTCCGGATGCTCACGACCCTCCTGCGCCCCGACGCCGCACAGCCCACGTCCTGGGGCACGACGTCCTCGCCCAGCCGGACGCCGTCCGCTCGCTCGTCGGCCTCACGGGCCAGTACGCGTCGGTCGACGAGGACCTGACCGGCGCCGAGAACCTCGTCGTCATCGCGCGCCTCTACGGCTTCACGACGCCCGCCGCCAAGCGGCGCGCACTCGGACTCATGGAGGCGTTCGGTATCGCGGAGGCCGCGAACCGGCCCGTGAAGACCTACTCGGGCGGGATGCGACGCCGCATCGACCTCGCCGCGAGCCTCGTCATGAGTCCCCGCGTGCTCTTCCTCGACGAGCCGACCACCGGCCTCGACCCGCGGAGCCGCAACCAGGTGTGGGACATCGTGCGGGTCCTCGTGGCCGACGGCGCGACCGTCCTGCTCACCACCCAGTACCTCGAGGAGGCCGACCAGCTCGCCGACCGGATCGCCGTGATCGACCACGGCAAGGTCATCGCCGAGGGCACGGCGAGCGAGCTCAAGCGCTCGGTGGGCGAGGGTCGGTGAATCTGCGGCTCGCCGACTCGGCGGACCGGGACCGGGCCGTGGAGATCGTCGAGCGCGTCCTCGGCGCGGAGGTCACGCTCGCGGCGGACCCGTACGCGTTGTCCGCGCGGGTGCCCGACGACGGAGCGAACGCGGCAGCGCACGTCCTGCCCGCGCTTGCCGACGCGGGCATCGGCGTCCCGGAGTTCACGTTGGGGCAGCCGAGCCTGGACGAGGTGTTCCTGGCCCTCACCGGTCAGCCGGCCGATGAGGAAGACCAGAACCACAGCGAGGAGGTGGCCTGATGGCCGCGACACAGACCGAGGTGGTCACCACCCCGGAGGCGCAGACGCTGCGGGCCGCTATCGCGATCGACGTGCCCCGACCCGGCCCTCGCCGCTCGCGAACACGCTCACGTTCGCCTGGCGGGCGCTGCTCAAGATCAAGCACGTCCCGGAACAGCTGTTCGACGTCACCCTGACGCCGATCATCTTCACCCTCATGTTCACGTACCTGTTCGGGGCGCGATCGCCGGGGACCCCGAGACCTACCTGCAGTACCTGCTGCCTGGGATTCTGGTGCAGACGGTCCTGATCATCACCGTGTACACCGGCTTCACGCTCAACACCGACATCACCAAGGGGTGTTCGACCGGTTCCGCTCCCTGCCCATCTGGCGTCCCGCCCCGATCGTCGGGGCACTGCTGGGAGACACCGTCCGGTACACGATCGCCTCGGCGATCACGGTCGGGCTGGGCCTCGCGATCGGGTTCCGGCCCGACGGCGGAGCGGTCGGCGTCCTGCTGGCCGTGGTCCTGCTGCTGGTCTTCGCGTTCGCGATCAGCTGGATCTTCACGATCCTGGGCCTCGTGATGCGCACCCCAACGCGGTCATGGGGGTCTCGATGCTGGTCCTCATGCCCCTGACCTTCGCGTCGAACATCTTCGTGAACCCCGAGACCATGCCGTCGGCGCTGAGGACCTGGGCCGAGATCAACCCGGTCAGTCACCTGGCCACCGCGGTGCGCGCGCTCATGGCAGGCACGGCGACGTTCGACCAGATCGGCTGGGTGCTGCTGGCCTCGGTGGTGCTCACGGCGATCTTCGCGCCGATCACGATGCACCTGTACCGGACGCGCAACTGAGCGCTGCTCGCCCTCGCGTGTGTCAGAACCAGCGTTCCCTCGAGGTCACGCTGGTTCTGACACGACGGAGTGGATCAGCTCGCCGCCGGCTGGTCCTGGCCGTCGGCTCCTTCGCGTCCTCGCAGCGCTTGGTCACGACCATGACCGGGCACGCCGAGTGGTGCAGGACCGCCTGGCTCGTCGAGCCCAGCAGCAGTCCGGTGAACCCGCCTCGTCCGCGCGACCCCACGACGATCAGGTCCGAGGCCGTCGAGAACTCCGTGAGGAGCTCGGCCCCCGTCCCGTCCAGGACGATCCGCTTGATCGGGACGTCGGGGTTCTCGGCCTCGTGGCGGTCCACGATGACGTTGAGACCCTCCGTGATGTCGTCGAGGACCTGCTGGTGGTCGATCGAGGCGGGCAGCCAGGCGAGCAGTCCCGCCCCGGCCCCGACCGGCACCCCGGCCACCGCGACGAGCTCAGCGCTCCACGCGCGAGCCTGGCGGATGGCGTGACGCAGCGCGATGTCGGCGGACGGCGAACCGTCCACGCCGACCACGATCCGCCGGAGGGGCTTGATCGCGGGCAGCTCGCCGTCGTCGGACTTCAGGGGCACGACGACGGTGGGGCACCTCGAGTGGGCAGGCAGCGCCGACGAGACGGTCCCCAGGAGGCGCTCGGTGAAGCCGCCCGTCCCCTGGTCCCGACGACAACCAGCCCGTAGTCCTTGGACAGCTCGACGAGCACGCCCGCCGCATCACCGGTCGTGATGGCTGCGGTCGTCCTCACGCCTGCGGCCTCGGCTCGCTGGGTGGCCTCGGAGAGGACGGCCCTGGCACCCTCCTGGATCGCGGTGTCGTCCAGCGCGGCATACCCACCGTCGAGCGACGCGGCGGTGAACGACGGGAGCGAGTAGGAACACACGACGTGCAGGGGCCAACCGACCTGGCGGGCGTAGGCCGCTGCCCAGTCCAGGGCGTGCAGGCTGGGCGCCGATCCGTCGACACCGACGAGCACGATCTCTGCACGGGTCATGGTTCCGTCTCCTCCCAAAGGGTGAATCACCATCCTGAGACAAACCTATCGAAAGAACAGGCAAAGTCCATCGCGGCGCGGGACTCCTCGAGGACCGGCTCCTCGGTCGACTGTCAGGACCTCGTGAGACCCGCCCGGACCGGGTTCTGACGGGCCGCGCGCCTCCGAGTCATGTCAGAACGTGGTGCCGCCATACCCGCACCACGTTCTGACGGGCCGCCGCCCACGCGCACGACAGAGCCCCGCCGCGCCGCTCGAGGCGGTACGACGGGGCTGCGTGTCACGTGCGGGAACAGTGTCCCGCGGGTGGTCTCAGGCGACGCGAAGGAACGTCGGGTTCGACTGCCAGATCTGGCGGAACTGGATGGTCTTGCCGGGCGCGGCGCGTCGATCTGCATGCCGTCACCGGCGTAGATCGAGATGTGGCCGGGGTCCAGATGAGGTCGCCGGGCTGCGCATCGGCGCGCGAGACCTTGGTCCCCAAGTTGCCCTGTGCACCGGAGGTACGCGGGAGGCTGATACCGAGCTGCGCGAAGACGTACTGGGTGAAGCCGGAGCAGTCGAAGCCGTCCGGCGTGGTGCCCCAGAGACGTACGGGACGCCCACGTAGCGACCGGCGATCGAGACGATCGCGGAGCCGCTCGCCGAAGCCGGGACGGAGACTGCCGCCGCCGTCTCGGTGGTGGCCGTGGAGGCCGTGGTCGCTGTGCGCGCGGCAGAGCGTGACGAGGTCTGGGTGGAGCGAGCGGTGACGACGGGCTCCGGCTCGGCTCCGGCGCAGGAGTCACGGCGACGGCCGCGCTCTCGATCGTGAAGACGGCCTCGGCAGCGACCGTGACGGTCGGAGCAGACTCGAGTGCCGCACGGGCCTGCGCCGTGAGGGCGTTCAGGTCGACAGTGTTGAGCTTCGTCGAGTCGTGGTCGACGGGCGCTGCAGTGGCGGGCATGGCGCCGAGCATCGAGACGATGAGTCCCGACGAGGCTGCGACGACAGCAGTGCGGCGGCCGACGGATGAAGCCGTCGCCGCCGAAGCAAGGGTGGAAAGCGGGCGCCGCGCCGCACGATGGCGTGCGCGGGTCGTCACTGCATTCACTAGTTACCTCTCCTGGACGCCTGCGAGGTCAGCTGTCGGGTTCGGGTGGGAGAATCACCCGGCCGTCCGGACCGAGGTCCATCTGGCTTCACCCAAGGGCACCGTTGCCGGTACCCGGATTTGGGTCCCCGTCCCTGTCATCGGGTCGTGGTGCTCCTCTCGCGGTGACAGGGTTAGGCGTTCCGCGCGAGGGCTCCGACGAATGAGTCTTTCGTGGAGCAGGACCGACCGTACATGACCTCCCGGGAATGTCACGTTCCCGTCACGATGCCCGGGCAAAGCCCGGTTTATCAGGCCGAAGCACCCCAAGATCGTTGCCTCGAGCACCCGCGACTGCTCCGGCCGGGACGCCCTGGGTCCGCCGCGGAGCTCGCAGCCGCAGCGTCCCGGACAGCACGCCGCCGCACCCCGGACGAGGGGTGCGGGCGGCGGAGGCCTCCTGGGCTGCGCTCAGGGCGCGGTGACGAAGATGTGGCGAGCGACGTCGTCGGGCAGGTCGAGGACCGTCTCGGCACCCTCCGCAGCGACCGCGAACGACCCGATCTCCGGTGTGACCGTGACCTCCCGGCGCGGGAGGATCCCGGCCGCGGCGAGGCGGACGAGCAGGTCCGTGTCCGTCTGCAACGGCTCGGCGATGCGCTGCACCACGACGCGCAGCTCACCGGGCACCCGCCCGGCCCGGTCCGCCGCCGCCACGTAGGCCGGCAGGGAGACCACGCCGTCGAGGAACTCGACCTCCTCGAACTGCTCGCCGAGCTCCGACAGGCCCGGGATCGGGTTGCCGTACGGGTCGTAGTGCGGGTGGTCCAGCAGGCCGATGAGGCGCTTCTCCACGAGCTCGCTCATCACGTGCTCCCAACGACAGGCCTCGACGTGCACGAACTCCCAGTCGAGTTTGATGACGTCCGTCAGCAGCCGCTCCGCGAGGCGGTGCTTGCGCATGACACGCTGCGCCTTGGAGTGACCTTCCGGGGTGAGCTCGAGATGACGGTCCCCGTCACGACGACGAGACCGTCCCGCTCCATGCGGGCCACCGTCTGGGAGACGGTGGGGCCCGAGTGCCCGAGACGCTCCGCGATGCGCGCGCGCAGGGGAACGATCCCTCCTCGTCGAGCTCGTAGATGGTCTTCAGATACATCTCGGTGGTGTCGATCAGGTCGGTCACGTCGCGCTCCTGTCGCTTGAGGGCTTGGGGCACCTGCCGCACCGGCGGGCCGCTGAGCCTAGTTTAGGTCCGAGCCACCGACATTGTGGACGTCGGGCGGTGCAGGTGCCGGGCCGGACTATCGTTGCCCTGTGCCTGAGCCCACCCGGATCACCGTTCCCCGCACCTCCTGCCCAGCGACGGCCGCTTCGGCTGCGGGCCCTCCAAGGTCCGCGACGCACAGGTGCGTGCGCTGGTCGAGGCGAGCACGGCTGTCCTCGGCACCTCCCACCGCCAGGCCCCGGTCAAGTCCCTCGTCCGGCGCATCCGGTCGGGCCTCACCGACCTGTTCGACGCCCCGAGGGCTACGAGGTCGTGCTCGGCAACGGTGGCTCGTCCGCGTTCTGGGACGTCGCGACCCTGTGCCTGGTCCGCGACCGGGCCCAGCACGCAGCGTTCGGCGAGTTCGGCGCCAAGTTCGCCACGGCGACCACGCGCGCTCCCTTCCTCTCACCCTCGCAGGTGATCACCGCGCCTCCGGGGTCGGTCGCGGTACCGGAGCTCGCGGACGGGATCGACGTCTACGCCTGGCCCCACAACGAGACCTCGACGGGGCCATGGCCCCGTGCGCCGGGTCCCGGATCACGCGAGCAGGGCGCGCTAACGCTCGTCGACGCGACGTCGGGCGCGGGCGCCCTCCCGGTGGACCTCGCCGAGACGGACGTCTACTACTTCGCGCCGCAGAAGGTCTTCGGGTCCGACGGCGGGCTGTGGGTCGCGATCCTGTCGCCCGACGCCGTCGCTCGCGTCGAGGAGATCGAGTCCGGGGACCGCTGGGTCCCCGAGTTCCTCTCGCTCCAGGCGGCGCTCACGAACTCGCGCCTGGACCAGACGCTCAACACCCCGTCGGTGTCGACGCTCGTGACGTTCGCCGAGCAGGTCGACTGGCTGAACCAGCAGGGCGGGCTCGCGTGGTCGAGCGCCCGGTCCGCCTCGTCGGCGCAGACCCTCTACTCGTGGGCCGAGTCCCGCGAGTGGGCCACGCCGTTCGTGACGCGGCCCGAGGACCGGTCGACCGTCGTCGGGACCATCGACCTGGACGAGTCGATCGACGCGACCCAGGTCATCGCGGCGCTGCGCGCCAACGGGATCCTCGACGTCTTCCCGTACCGCAAGCTCGGCCGCAACCAGCTGCGCATCGGGATGTTCCCGGCGATCGAGCCCGCCGACGTCGAGCTGCTCACGCAGAGCATCGACTTCGTGGTCGACGCGCTGGCCTGAGACCCGCGAGGTGGCCCGCCCCGGAGTCCGGTGGTGCGGCGGCGGGCTGCGGTCACGCGGACTGCGCTCACGCGGCCTTCGCCACGTCCTGCGCTTCCTCCACGCCGAGCGGCCGCGCGCGTCGCTGCGGATCGCTCGACGGGCGGCACCGCCCTCGGGGTACGTCACCAGGAGGTGCGGGCGCTGGGTCACGCGGTAGCTGACCGTGAACTTCCAGCTCCGCATGGCCCAGATCGCCGCCCCACGGAGACCAGGAGCGCCGTGATGGAGCCGATCCCGATCGCCCAGCGCGGACCGTACGCCTCGGCGATCCAGCCGACGATCGGCGCACCGACCGGCGTCGCCCCCAGGAACACGATCATGTAGAGGGACATCACGCGACCGCGCATGACGGGGTCGGTCGTCATCTGGATGGTCGTGTTGGCCGCGGTCATCATGGTCAGCGACGCGAACCCGACGGGGATGCAGGCGATGGCGAACGTCGTATAGCTCGGCATGAGCGCCATGACACCGGTCGAGATCGCGAAGGCGAACGCCGACCCGATCACGAGCCGCACCCGTGGCCGCTCGCGCCGCGCCGCCATGAGGGCTCCGGTCAGCGAGCCGATCGCGAGGATCGACCCGAGCATCCCGTACTCCCCGCTCCCATCCCGAACTCGACGCGAGCCATCATGGCGGACGTGAGCTGGAAGTTGAGCCCGAACGTCGAGACGACGCTCAGCACCACCATGATGACGATGATGTCCGACCGGCCCCTCACGTACCGGATGCCCTCACGGATCTGCCCTTCTCGCGTGAGGCGCTCGGCAGCCTGTGCATCTCGCGGGTGCGCATCCTCGAGAGCGCGAAGATGGTCGCGCCGAAGCTGATGCCGTTGATGATGAAGACCCAACCGGTACCGACGGCGGCGATCAGCAGACCGGCGACGCCTGGGCCGATGAGCCGGGCCGCGTTGAACGACGCGCTGTTGAGGCCGACGGCGTTGGACAGCTTGTCGCTGGGCACCATCTCCGCGACGAACGTCTGACGGACGGGTCCGTCCAGGGCGGACACGCAGCCGAGCGCGAGCGCGAAGCCGTAGACGTGCCAGAGCTGGACGTGGCCGGAGAGCACCAGCGCCCCAGGCCGAGCGCGAGGACGCCCGAGGCGCCCTGGGTGGCCATGAGCATCTTGCGTCGGGGCAGCCGGTCCGCGAGGACGCCCGCCCACGCGGACAGGGCAAGGACGGGCGCGAACTGCAGCGCGGTGATGACGCCGACGGCGACGCCCGAGTTCGCCGTCAGGACGGTCAGGACGAGCCAGTCCTGCGCGATGCGCTGCATCCAGGTGCCGACGTTCGCGACGAGCGCGGACCCGAACCACAGGCGGTAGTTGAAGTACTTGAGGGAGGAGAACGTCGCGCTCATCGGGCGGCGATCCGGGTCAACAGGTCACTGGCGCGGGCCAAGGTCTCTCTTTCGTCGGAGGTGAGGCTGGACAGCTGCTTGGTGAGCCATGCGTCGCGCCGGCGCCGGGTCTCCTTGACCTCGAGCACGCCGGCGTCGGTGAGTGACCACGACCTGACGCTTGTCGGTCGGGTGCTCGAGCTTGTGGACCAGGCCGATCTCGACCAGCGCGTTCACGGTGCGGGTCATCGACGGCGGCCGGATGCGCTCATGCGTCGCAAGGGCACCGGGGTCATCCCTCCGTGCTTGTGCAGCACCGTGAGGACACCGAACTGGCCCTCGGGGAGGTCGGCCTCACCGCGCTGCGCGCGCAGGGCACGGGAGACGCGCGTGAGTGCGACGCGCAGGTTGCCACCGAGGGTCGCGGGCCGACACTGCGCCTTCGTGGGGACAAGGACGTGGTCGGTTCCGCAGCAGGCATCTCTTTACCTTAACTCATTACCTTAGGTAATGAAAGGGGAACCGGGAGGCGGTGACCGCGTGTTCGTCCGAGACACCCCGAACGTCCGATATCGTGTGCGCCGTGCACCAGGAACTCACCCTCGCCGAGACACTTCACCTTCTCGGGCTCATGGGCCGCAAACTGCCCTCGTTCATCACGTCCGTCTCAGGGCACGACGACGCCATCGCGCTCGTCGCAGACCCGCGTCAGGTCAAGCGTCTGCCCGGGCCGCTCAAGCTCGCGACCCGTCTCGCGCCGACCGTCCGCGCCACGTTGCGCGTGGTCGACGTCACGGACGGTGTAGCAACGCTGTCCCTGGACGCGCACGCGGGTGGCCTCCCGCGCACAAGCTCCTCGGCCTCGCCTCGAGCCGGATCGAGTCGGTCGTCGCCGCGAAGGGGCTGCCGGCCGCTCGGTACGCGTCCTGCCGGAAGCGCGGATCGCGCTCGACGTCCAGGGCCTCCTCCAGGCTCGCGTCCCAGGTACCCGCGTGACGGACGTGACGTTCAAGGACGGCATGGTCGTGCTCGACGGGGTCGCCTGACCCGTCGCTCAGCCCCGTCCCGCCGCTCCCCGTCGCTGACCGACGCCCCGCCGCTCAGCGGCGGGCGTCGCCGTCGCTGAGCGGCCGGCGACGCCGTCGCGCGGTCCAGCAGGTCGAGGAAGGTCCGGTAGTACTCCTCGACGTAGTGGACGGGCGAGCGACCCCACCGGTGGTCGGGGTCACCGACCACGAGATGCGCCGCACCCGGACGAACTGGTGCGGCGCGAGATCCTGCCGTAGGCGTCCGTACATGTACTCGAGCAGATGGTTCGCGTCGGCCGAGGCCTGGAAGCCCAAACCGTTCGACGACGATCACGTCGGCCCGCACGTCGGCGAGGTCGCGCCAGAAGTGCTTGCCCAGGTCGCGGTCGACCATCCGTCGCTGAAAGGGCGACGTGATGGTCGAGGTGTCGAGCCCTCGGGGCCGCGGTCAGCGAACGCGCTGCGCGCGTAGTAGTCCACGAGCCGGACGCGCGACTCCCGGGAGCTCGAACGCGTCGCGCGTGACGCAGCTCCCGTGAATCACGGACAGTACGGACGGGACCGCCGGGCGTATCGCCGGAGGCCGTCACTTCACCGTCGCGGGGAGCACCGTGAGCGCTTCCTTGTTCTCCTCGACGAACTGTGCGGCGGTGTCGCTCGAGAACGACGCCACGAGGGGTCGAGCAGCTCGCGGTTGAGCACCACGATCGACTGGCCGTCGGCCGAGCGCCCCGTGCCGTTGTGCGGGGCCGTGAGGAACGTGACGTCGTTGGTCGACAGGCCCCGCGCGCTCATGTAGAGGTCCTGGATCCGGTCCATCGTGAAGCCCTCGTCGACCGCGACGGACTGGCTGAAGGCCGTGAAGAACGAGGTCATCATGGGCACGTCGTTGCGGCTGTTGTTGACCTTGGCGAGGATCGAGCGCATCCAGTTCTGCTGGCGCTGCGCGCGACCGAAGTCACCGTTGGCCAGGCCGTGCCGCTGACGCGTGTACGCGAGGGCCTGCTCACCGGTCATGATGTGCACCCCGGCCTCGAACTGGACCTTCTTGCCGTCGCTGATGTCCTCGGGGATGCGGATCTGCACGCCGCCCAGGGCGTCGGTCAGGAGGTGAACGACGTGAAGTCGGTGAGCGCGAAGTGGTCGATCCGCACGCCCGTGAGCTGCTCGACCGTCTCGATCATGAGCGCCGGACCGCCGTAGGAGAACGCGGCGTTGATCTTGGCCTCCCCGTGACCGGGGATCGGCACCCAGCTGTCACGGGGAACGAGACGACCTGGGCTGACTTCCGGTCCGCCGGCAGGTGGACGAGCATGATCGCGTCGGTGCGCTGCGCCCCGCCTTCCACTGGGACGGGTCCCCGCCGAGATGCGGCTGTCCGACCCGAGCACCAGGATGTTGACGGCCTCGTTGGGCAGCGCGGGGTCGCTCGGCGCGGCCTCCGGCCGGTTCTGGATCCCCTCGAACGGGTCGGCGAGCTTCTCGATGTTGCTGTCGAGGTTGTTCCGGAAGGCGTAGACCGCCGCAACGCCCCCGAGGCCGATCACGGCGACCAACGCTCCCAGGACGATCAGCGCGGTTTTGGTCCCGTTCCTGCGCCTGCGCACATGACGACGACCAGCCCCGACCTCGCCGGAACCTGGGGTGGACTCGGTCCCGACTGGGAGCTGCTTGTTGTCTGACACGCGAGAATCCTAGGGGACCACTGGCCCGCGAACGCTCGGATTCGGCACCCTCGCGCGGATGTTCACCCCACCTACCCATCTCTTGGCGCGCCAGGAGTCCCCTGGCGCGGCGATAGACTGTGGAGGTTTCGCGTCGAACACGCGCGACGCGCGTGCAGTATTTCGGGCCAAACCGGCCCAAACCACGAGCAGTGTCGATGCAGACCTGCCGGGACAACTGAGAGAAACCAGGGGACATGGCCGGTCGCGCACCGAGGGGCGTTCCACGCGCGGCGGAAGCCGTTGTCGGGGCATCGCGTCCTCCTCGTGACCCATCACTACGCGCCGGAGACGGGGCCCCGCAGCGCCGGTGGGGGCGCTCGTCGCTCGGTTCGTCCCGGCGGGCGTCGATGTGAGCGTCCTCACTCCGCCCCCGCACTACCCCTCGGGGACCCTCAACCCCGGATCGGAGGCACACCTGCCCGGGACGGTCTCGCGCGGCGCGCACGGTGAGCGCATCATCCGCGTGCGCTACCGGGAGCACACGACGTCGCTCGTCTCGCGCACCCTGGACCACCTCGTCGCTGCCCTGAGCTCGATCCACCTCGGGTGGCGACGTCTGCGTCGACGCGCCGTCCGCCCCACGGTCGTGATCGGGACCGTGCCCGGGATCCCCAGCATGTTCGCGGCCTGGGCGCTCGCACGGATCTTCCGGGCAGCCCTGGTCGTCGAGATGCGGGACGCCTGGCCGGACCTCATCCGACCGAGCGGGATCATGACCGGCTCGCTGGCCCAGCGTCGCCCTGCGCGTGCCTTTGCGACGACGATCGCCCACCGGACCATCACCCGACTGCAGGCCCGAGCCGACCTCGTGGTGACCACCACGGAGACGTTCGCCGACGTCGTCCGCTCCCGTGGCGCACGCAACGTGGCCGTCGTGCGCAACGGCACGGCCTTCCTGCGGTCAGCCGACCCGCCGTGGCTCCGGCACGGACCTCGCTCCTCGACCGTTCCGCGTGGTCTACGCCGGGACGCTCGGCCGGTCGCAGGGGCTCGAGGTCGTGGTGCGCGCCGCAGCCGTGGTCGAGTCCCGCGGGCTGCCGATCGAGGTCAGGATCGTCGGTGCCGGCAACGACGCGACGCAGCTCGCCGCGCTCGTCCGGTCGTTGGGCGCTCCCGTGACGATCGGCCCGCCCATCCCGCACGCCGAGATCGACGCCCTCTACGGCTGGGCCGACACCCTGGTGGTCTCCCTGCGCGACTGGGAGCCGTTCCAGTGGACCGTGCCCTCCAGCTCTACGAGGTCATGGCCTCGGGTCACCACGTCACGGCGTGCGTCGCGGGAGAGTCGGCTGAGCTGGTCCTGGCCCTCGAGGCAGGCGACGTGGTGCCCCGGGTGACGTCGACGCACTCGCGAACCTCTGGGCGGGCTACTCCACGTCCGGGGTCGCGCCCGTCGCGAGCCATGCTGCCAGCGCGTGGGTCGCAGCCCATGCGAACGACGACGTCCTTGCCGAGACCTACCTCGCCCTGCTCGACGGCCTCACTCGATGAGCCGTCTGTCCTCCGTGCGCGGCCTCGCCCGCAACGTCCGCTTCGCCGCGTCCTTCGGGACGCGCGCGTCCTCGACGACCCGGTGTGGCTCGTGATCCAGGCCGTTCGGCGCTCGCCTGCCGGATCCGCGCCGTCGCGGTCCGTGCGCTGGGTTCGCGCCGTCCCCTCGGCCCCGCGCGCCCTGTCGCGCTATCTCGCGGGCGATGCCTCCGGGCGGCCGACGAGTCAGCACGGCTGCTCGAGACGTCTGGCGGCGGCTCCCGCATCGGCGCCGAGGTCGCCGTCGCGGTCGGTCGCCCCGACCTCCTCGACGGCATTCCCTCCCCGGGCCTGCGGGCCTGCGGGCACTGTGGCAGCGGGGCGACGTCGCGGCACTGCGCGCCGCACACGCGTCGGGTCGCGCCGAGCGGCGCGTCCTGTCGAGCCTGCTGGGTCAGATCGACTCGCTCGCGCCGCGCGCGGAGGTCAGGTCGCGTGAGGCGCCGGTTCCGTCCCCGGCCCGACGGCGCCGCTCGCCGTGCTGCACCATCTCACCAACTCGTTGCCGCACACCCAGAGCGGGTACACCCTGCGCAGCCACGCGGTGCTGACCGCGCAGCGGGACGCGGGGATGCGGGTCGAGGCGACCACGCGTGCGGGCTATCCGGTGACCATCGGGTCACTGGGCGCGCGAGAGGTCGACGTGGTCGACGGCATCCCCTATCGGCGGCTCATCCCGTCGGGCCTGCCGAACGATCCTGCTCGCCGGTTCTCGGACGCCACCGACCTGCTCGTCCGTGCCGCGGAGACGTTCGACCCCGACCTCTTGCACACCACGACACCCGGCACCAACGGCGAGGTCACCCGTGCCGCCGCCGACCGCCTGGGACTGCCGTGGGTCTACGAGGTGCGGGGCTGCCCGAAGAGACCTGGGTGGCCTCCCACGGGACGCCCGAGGCGCGAGAGGTCGCAGAGCGGTCGGAGCGGCGCGCGCTGCTGCGTGCGAAAGAGACCGAGCTCGCGGCGTCCGCCGATGCCGTGGTCACGCTGAGCGCCACCATGCGCGACGAGCTGATCTCGCGGGGCGTGCCTGCCGAGCGCGTCTCGGTCGTGCCGAACGCGGTCCGCTCGTCGCTGCTCTCCGGGCACCCGAGCCCGGCCGCTGCGCGGGCGTCGCTGGGGCTGCCCGAGGCGTCGTTCGTCGTCGGCACAGTGAGCAGCCTGGTGGGATATGAGGGCCAGGACACGATCCTGCGGGCGGTCGCCCTCCTCCGGCAGCGCGGGGTCGACGTCACGGCATTGATCGTCGGCGACGGGGTCGCACGTCCCGGACTGCTGCGGCTCGCCGACGAGCTGAGCCTGGGGCGCACGCGATCCTCCCGGGCGGGTACCGCACAGCCAGGCGTCAGGCTACATGGCAGCGCTCGACGCCCTCCTCGTACCCGCCGCGACGACCGCGTGACCCGCCTGGTCACCCGCTCAAGCCGGTCGAGGCCATGGCGATCGGCAGGCCCGTGATCGCGACCGACCTGCCCGCCCTGGCTGAGGTGCTCGACGCGCCGCACGGGGCTGCTCGTGGGCGCCGAGGACGTCTCCGGCTGGGCGGACGCGGTTGACCTGCTGCGTCGCGAACGCACTCTTTATGACGATCTGGTTGTTCGAGGTCGAGTACTCGCCGGCGAGCGCACGTGGGCGAAAACGCGGACGTATACCAAGGCATCTACCGACGTTGCCTAGGATTCACCGTATGACCGCCGCATCCAAGGCCCCGACGACCGGGCAGACGGAGGGGACCCCGACACCGGCGGACCTCTACTCGATGCTGTTCAAGGGGCCGGATGCGCGCATCGAGGTCATCTCCGCGGGGCGGCTGAACCGGGTCGGCGCGAGACCGCCGCTGGGCGAGTACATCGCCCAGCTCTGGGACCGGCGCTACTTCCTGTGGGCGGACGCGCGCGCGAAAGTGACGAGCGGAACCCGGGAGACGCTGCTCGGTACTGCGTGGCTCGTCATCAAGCCGATCCTGGACGGTCTCACCTACTTCCTCATCTTCGGGCTGCTGCTGAAGTCCTCGCGAGGATCGAGAACTTCCTCGGCTACCTGATCATCGGAGTGTTCCTCTTCTCCTTCACCACTCGTTGCGTCACCGGTGGTGCCAAGTCGATCACGGCCGGGCGAAACCTCATTCGAGCATTCGCGTTTCCCCGTGCGGCCCTCCCCATCTCGGTCGTGCTTCGCGAGATGCTCAACATGGTCCCGGTCCTCGCCGCGATGGTTGCCATCCTCGTCGCCCTCCCACCAGCAGAGGTCGTCACCTGGCGTGTGCTCCTGGTTCCGGGTGTGCTGGCCCTCCAGGTGATCTTCTGCACCGGGCTTGCGATGCTCCTGGCTCGAGCGGCCGCCAAGGTTCCTGACCTCAACCAGCTCATCTCGTTCGCCATGCGTCTGTGGCTGTACGGCTCGGCGGTGTTCTTCTCGTACGAGAAGTTCATCGACCACCCGACGATCCTCTCCCTCATGCAGGCGAACCCCATGTTCATGGTGCTGAGCATGGTCCGGGACTGCCTGCTCTACGGAGTCACGCCCGCGGGATCCACGTGGCTCGCGCTGAGTGCGTGGGCCTTCGGGGCGCTGATCGTGGGCTTCCTCGTCTTCTGGCAAGGGAGGAGTCGTATGGGCGTCTCTGATCCGTTCGCGACAGCAACCGTCGCAGTGCAGGACGTCCACGTTCGATACCGCGTTCCGTCGACCGACTCGGCTGAACGCCGACGTGCCAATCCGATCGCTCGGGCAGCAAAGTCGATCCTGGGACGACAGCCCATGGTCCTGGTCCGCGCGCTCGCAGGCATCTCCTTCGTCGCGCGTTCCGGCGAACAGATCGGGATCGTCGGTCAGAACGGCTCGGGCAAGAGCACGCTGCTGCGCATCATCGCCGGACTGGAGAAGCCCGCACGCGGACAGGTGCTCGCTGAAAGCACTCCTGTACTGATCGGGGTCAACGCAGCCCTCGTTCCTGATCTCTCAGGGGAGCAGAACGTCCGCCTGGGATGCCTCGCGATGGGGCTGTCTCCCGAGGAGACGGCTCTCGCGGTCCCCGACGTCGTCCAGCTCGCAGGGCTCGGCAAGTCCATCTACCTCCCGATGAAGACCTACTCGTCCGGGATGGGGTCTCGACTTCGTTTCGCGATCGCCACGGCTGCGAACCCGGACATCCTGCTGATCGACGAAGCGCTCGCTACGGGTGACGCAGCCTTCAGGGAGCGCAGCGACGCTCGGATGAGACGGCTGCGAGACGGTGCCGGAACAGTGTTCCTGGTGAGTCATGCGGCGCAGACCATCGAGGAGACCTGCACCAGAGCGATCTGGCTCAACCATGGGAGGCTCATCCTCGATGGTCCGGCGGAGGACGTCGCCCTCCGTTATCGGAAGTGGGCATGGGCACTCGCGAAGGACAAGCCCGAGGAAGCCAAGACCATCATCGAGGACGCGCTGAACGAACGCGCAGACACGTTCATCAAGATCGAAGAACCACCGGGGAAGCACTACACCCCCGCCACGTACGAGGGCAGCGGCCAAAGGTCCGCGCCGACGAAGCAGAAAGCAGGTAGCGATGCGCCCCGCATCATGACCGTGTACGGCACCCGTCCCGAGGCCATCAAGGTTGCCCCCGTCATCAAGGCCCTCGAGGCCAGCGACTCGTTCGACAGCGTCACCGTCGTCACGGGACAGCACCGCGAGATGTTGGACCAGGTCAACGAGATCTTCGGCATCGTTCCCGACCACGACCTCGACATCTTCGAGCACGGTGCCACGCTGGCGCAGATCTTCGCACGCGTGATCGAGCGCCTCGATCCGGTTCTCGAGAAGGAGGCACCGAGCGCAGTCATCGTCCAGGGGACACGAGCACGTCCACCGCGGCGGCCCTCGCTGCTTTCTATCGCAAGATTCCGGTCATCCACCTCGAGGCCGGTCTCCGGAGCGGCGACATCAACTCCCGTTCCCGGAAGAGGCAAACCGCAAGCTGACGACCCAGATCGCGGCGCTCCACCTTGCACCCACGGAGACCTCGAAGGCGAACCTCGTCGCTGAAGGCGTCGAGGAGGCCGTCATCGCCGTCACGGGCAACACCGTGATCGACGCCCTTCTCATGACGGTCGACAAGGAGATCCCGTTCAGCGATCCCGCCCTGGAGGCACTCGCGACGTCGGGACGACGCATCCTGCTGGTGACGACGCATCGACGGGAGAACTGGGGCGGAGCGATGGAAGGCGTAGGACGCGCGCTCGCACGCATCGCTTCGAGCTTTCCCGACCTGGAGATCGTGCTCCCCGCACACCGCAACCCGATCGTTCGCGAAGCCGTCCTGCCGTACCTCGTCGGCCTGACGAACGTCACCGTGACGGAGCCGCTCGCCTATGGGGAGTTCACGCGGATGCTCTCTCTCGACGGTCATCCTCACCGACTCTGGCGGCGTGCAGGAAGAAGCACCGAGCCTCGGCAAGCCTGTCCTGGTCATGCGCGAGAACACCGAACGCCCCGAGGCGGTAGATGCTGGGACCGTCCGACTCATCGGTACGGACGAGGAACGGATCGTCTCGAGCGTCGCCGAGCTCCTCACGGACAGTTCGGTCTACGACCTGATGGCCCGAGCGATGAACCCCTACGGCGACGGCTCCGGTGCCCCGCGCAGCCTCGCAGCGATCAGCGCGATGCACGGCGCTGGGCAGAACCACTAGCAGGGGAGAGACATGCGGGCATTCATCCATGGCAGCTGCGTCTCTCGCGACCTTCTGGGCCTCCTGACCGATCACGGGTTCGAGCTCAACCACTACTCGCCACGCCAGTCGCTCATTCCCCTGCTGGGGTCCGTGCCTGATCTTGTCGAGGCCTTGGACAGCTCCAGGCTCACGTCACGGTTCCAACGGCGTGCAGTCGAAGGGACAATCACCGCCGACGTCGTGAGGGAGCTCGACAAGCGTCACGCCAACGTCGACCTCGTCCTGTGGGACATAACCGACGAGCGCCTCGGTGTGTACGAGGTCGCCGGTGGATACGTCACGCGGACCATCGAACTCTTCAGTTCCGGACTGGACAAGACCCTCCAGTCGATCGGGCGACACATCCCTTCGCCACAGACGAGCACTTCGATCTCTGGCTACGAGGGATACAAGTGTGGGCAGAACAGCTGCGTAGAAGAGGGCTCGCAGATCGCGTCGTCGTGGTCGCGCCACCTTGGGCCACACAGTTCACTGACGGCCACCCCACCCCGGATAGCACAGGCCTCAGCGCACAACAACACACAGTCCAGTCCGAGCGCTACTACGACGCAATCGCGCGCGAGCTGCCGCAGACACGCTTCATCGGTCGCGGCCTGGATTCTCGATCTTCAAGAGAACACAGATGGGGCCCTTCCCCGTTCCACTTCGACGAACAGACGAACTACGCCTTGGCGTCAGAGCTCTACAGTCTTACGCGGGACTCGAGCAATGGCCTCCCCGTGCCGCGCCCGATCGTCGTACCAACGCGCGAAGATCAGGCAACGATCACGACGGCCGTGACATGGGGCGAGCAATTCGCACTCCAACTCTACGTGGAAAAGGAGTGCGTAAGGAAGGTGAGGTATCAGAGCAACCCCGACTTCGAGGTCGATCTACAGCCCGGCATCTACCGCGCGCGCATGTATCACAAGAGAGGGATGCCGTCGCAGTATCGAACTCCTCTTCGTTCAGGTTCCCACAAAAATAGAGCCGGGCACCGTTACCCCGAAATCTCTGACGAGAAGGCCGATAGAGAATCGCCTGAGACTTCTCGTGCGCTCATACCGTCAAGGTCTCAGATCCGCCGCTAGACCACGACGCCTTCACGTTCGGCCCCTGGCCGAGCGACTCTCCACCAGTCCCCCTGGAGACGAACTTCCAGGTGCGGCGATCCGTCACACCGCAAGCGATTCCTCAGCACCGTGGCATCTTGGGGCACCCGGCCAATACCATGGCACGGGCGACGCGCGTGAGAACTTCTACCCGATGCCGTCGTGCGGCGCAAGGAGATCGACCATCAGCGCACGGTTGCTGAGGTGACCTTCTAGTCCTCTCTGACGAGGTGGATCGCCTTGCAGACCGGGGCGACCGAATGTTGCGGGTGAACGTTGCGCCAGCCGATGTACCCTAGCGAAACGCTCGCGGCCCAGAAGAATGACGATGTCCAGGGCGCTTTCCAGTGCCCTCAGCGAACTGCGCCCAACTGCTCTCAGCCGTGAGCGCGATCAGTCACGAGCCACCACGATCAAGCGCGTGGGTCGATTCACCGAAACCGTCAGCCGGGCGTGTCAACAGGGGCGGATTGGGCTAGCAGGGATCATTGCCTCGACCAACCCGCCTGGAACCCTGAATCTGCTCCCTGCACCAACGGAGACTGCCCTACTTCCAGACATTGGACGACGTGAGCCATCATGCGCATGCACCTTCGCACCGGTTGACGCCTGCACTCCGGGCCGTCCCGCTGGTAGGCCAGGAACACTCCAACGCAACTGAGGGCACCCCTGGGCTGAAGGCCGGGTCCGGACGGCCAGGAGCCTGGGTAACGAGGGCACGGCTCCCAATGGTCCCTGCCCGGATTGATCAGCGGAGCAAGGGGCAGAACGTGAATGCGCGAGGCATCTTGTCATCCATGGCCGACCGCGGGTTGAGAGCGAACCGTTCCGCCCTTTCGTCGTCGCGGGGCCCGACCTCACCCGTAGCATCGGCCCAGCCTTCATCTGGGCAAGGACCCGATCCCAGACGCCCTTCACGGCAAACCTCCTGTGCCGCTTCCACAACGTCTGTGACCGACGGCAGCAGAGGCGCGGTCAACTGGCTCATCCGATCTGAGGGTGTAGCAGTGGTCTGAAGCCGCCAGCTTCGAGGAGCGATCTGGCGATGTAGTGGGTCAAGTTGCGGAAGCCGAGGGCGGAGCCGCGGAGGTGTTCGAGGCGGCCGTTGATGGCCTCGGTGGGTCCGTTGCTGGTGCCGGGCAGGTCGAAGAATGCGAGCACGTCGGCGGCGCGCTTCTGAGAGTCCGACCGAGGGTGACGAGCTCGGTGAGGGCCGTCGGAACACCGCTGGCCACCGAGTCGATCACGGTGGTCATGAGCGCCCGGCCCTGGGCGCGGTCGGGATGGCGGTAGGCGGTGATCATGTGCTGGTAGATGCCCCAGGTCGCCTCGACCTCGACATGTTCCTCGGCGGCGAACAGCGCGTCGAGCCGTGCCTGCTGGGAGTCGGTGAGCAGGGCGGCGCCGGTGTGCAGCGTCCGGCGCGCTCGGTAGAGCGGGTCGCCAGCGCGGCCGCGGTGGCCGTGCAGATCTTGCTGGACCCGGCGTCGGCAGCGGTCCAAGGCGTCGCCGCCAGGCGGACCACGTGGAAGGGTCCATCACCGCGACGGCGTCGGGCAGTTCCTCGACGGTGGCGGTCTTGAAGCCGGTGAACCCGTCCATCGCGACGACCTCGACGCCGTCCCTCCAGGTCTTCGGGCGGGCGGCGAGCCAGGTCTTGAACGCTTGCTTGAGCGCCCTTCGACCATGTCGAGCAGGCGGGCCGGGCGGTGCCGTCGCGAATCGGGGTCAGATCGATGATGACGGTGACGTACTTCTCCCGCGGCGGGTGTGGCGCCACACATGCTCGTCCACGCCGACGGTGGTGGCGCCGTCGAAGCGGGCGTCGTCGTCGATCAGCACCTGCCTGCCTTCGGCCAGGACGGCGTCGTTCGCGGTGTCCCACGACACGTCCAGAGCTTCGGCGATCCTGGCCACCGTCAGGTGCTGGGTCACCAGCGCGACCAAGGCCCAGCGCACTGCCGCGCGCGACAGCTTCGCCCGTGGCTCGGTTGCGGCCGTGGTGTTCTGACGCCACACCCGTCGGCAGGTCGCGCAGCGGTAGCGGCGCACCCTGACCAGCAGCATCGTCGGACGCCATCCGAACGGCTCGTGCGCGAGCCTGCGCGAGACGGTGTCACGCATGACGCCCTCGGCGCCGCACCCGCGGCAGAACGCGTCATCGTCGCGCGCCACGACGCGACACTCCAGCACCGCGCGGCCGGGCTCCAGGCGCTGCCCGACCACGACGAGGCCGAGCTCGTCCAGGCGCGCGAAGGTCGTCAGATCAGGGGCATCGAAGGTAAGTTCGGGCACGTCGAGGTCTTCTGGCTGGGTCGGTGCAGGAACCCCATCATCAGGGGACCTCGACCCATCTCCCGACGCAGTTACCCGCGAACAAGTTGGTCGACGCGCTCGCCGGGCGGGATGCTCGTCCCGTGAGCACCCGCGACCAGTTCCAATGCGCCTTCTGCGGCGAGCCGACACACGACGACCCTCGGTACATCCACCTTGAACTGTCGTGGCTCCACAACGAGGCCACCCAGACGATCTGGGCTCACCACTCGTGCATGGTCGCGGCGCTCCAGGCTGGCTTTCCCTCGCCGTCGAAGGACCCTACGAGTAGGCGGCTACACCCTCATCTGGGAAGAGCCGGTCAACTCCCACTGCTCATCCGTCAACGCCAAAGGCGGGTGATCCGTTGGGCGATCAACGCGCTGCGACGGAGGGACGACACGAAACCGACCCGCGGCCGCAAATCTGCCGCGGGCCGACCTCAGAGCCAGGACACACGCCCTTGGCGACGAACCGATAGTTGCCCAGGGAACCGAACCTGTCCGTCAACGACACGCGATGGCGTTCGTCTCACTCACTCTTCACCATCCTGAGGGAAAGACTCCTTCCCACGACCGAACTCAGTAACAGATTGAAGTACTCGGCGCTCGGACCCACGTGTCCCTGACCCCAGTCGACCTCGATCTCGTCGACGCTGATCTCTGGGCGTTCAGACTTCAAAAGCCCCAGAAACGGCGTGGCGTGCTGCAATACGTGATGTTCGTCGCCACGGTTGCTCACGTAGACAAGATCGGGAGCGGACGTCGAGGAGGCATACCTAGTCAGGGCACTCAGTCGTTCATCCGAGGCCGCGTCGACCCCTATCGACTCCGAAGACGCGGTCGATCGCGACCGACGAGAACCTTCTATGATACTGGCGAATGTCCGTCTGCGGATTCACCGCGACCGCGGTCGTACCAGAACCCAGATGACTTGCCACCTGTAGTGCGGCAAAGCCCCGCCAGATGTCCCGAAGAGCACGACGCGCTCGCACCCGGCACCCTTCCGCATCGCTTCGACAACATCCGCCAGAATGCGGTGCAGGTCGATTGACCGAGTTCCGAGATACCAGGCCAGAGGAAGCGATTGACTGAGATCAAGGGTCGGATCGGAAACCACCGCAACGGGGTCCCGAGGGTAGAAAGGGATCGCATTCGTTCAAAGCGAGGGAGCTTCGCCCGACTTCGGTCAAGGGCTCCGCTGAATGCCACAACCAAGGTTGGCCCCTGACCAGCAAGGATCCTGATGGGTAGGGTGAGGCCGCCGACCTCGACAAGCTGAACACTTTCGCCTGTACCAAACTCGATGACGGCTGGGACGTCAGGATGCGCGACAGTCGTGAGCTTCTTGCCAAAGTATTCGAAGACTTCGCCAGAACTAGATACCGGTAATCCCGGGCGGGTCCGAGAGTCGATCAATCCATCATCGACGACCCCGCCGAACTTGACTGCCAGGTCACGGAGCGTCGCGCTAGATCCATAGTCCAACCCCTCCCGAGCCGCGCGGTGAGCGTTGCTACCGCACTCTGGACCGTCTCTCCGCTGGGCTCCGACCAGAAGAGCGCGCGCAGCGCGGTTCTCGTCTTCGAACCCCGCGATCTCCTCCATCCGAGGGGCCACAGCCTCACGCAACTTCACCACCGGGCCCGCCTGGGCATCTTGCGCATGAGGGCTGACTGAGACCTCGCCGCCGTCCAGGGCGATGACCTCCGACACACCCCGACCATGGACGATAAAGCCTCGCCTGCCGCCGCCGACGTCGATGGAGCTCAGCCGAGAACCTACCTCCGCATTTGGGCAAAGCGCCGTCACGATCCGGAAGCGCCGCCCGCGTTGAACCGCCTTCACGAGCGGCGCGGGTGTCGACTCATTCCATTTTGGCGAGACCCATGCCTCAAACGGACTCACGGAACCCTTGACGAGTTCCACCTCCGGCAACGTCCCGCCCCAGACGATCGAGAAGTCAGCTCCCTTGATACGCGCACGCACCTTTCCCTGCTCGACGCGCACTGCGGCTTCAGGATTCAGGTGCCATCGGCACTCTACCTCAACGTCCCGATCCGCCCGCACCGTGTCGACACAGAGAATCGCCTCACTTGCTCGTGCAAATATCACCTGACGCTCGATGACGACACCTGCGTATCCGGTGTCCCGCAGCACATAGTTGTCGAACGCGTCAGTCAACTGGTGCCGAACCAGAGTGACATTCGAGGTCGGCTCATACCGGGCACCGCGCACATGGACCACATTGTGCCCGAGTCGGTTGAGGACGTATTCACGCATCGGCCCGGACGTGTATGCGAACTTCCCGGCATCGACCAGAAGCGGCCGCCCGTTGGAGAAGAAGGTCAGGCTGCCGCCATCCTTGTGGCCATGCACCTTGTCCGCCCGGCCAAACATGAGCGAATAGAACGATTCGTCAATCATGCGACGATCCGTCTCCCCAACCACTTCTACCGAATGCATAGCCGCTGGAATACACCTGGGCGGTTTCCGCGGGTGGGCTACCGGCGCCACCCTTGGTAGTGAGGTACTCGAGCTCTGGCGAGCCGTCCGTCGTCGTGCGCTGTGGACCAGTGTCACCGATCGCCTCGAGGATCCCATCGGGGCGAGTGGCGTGTGCGATCGTCAGCCGTGCCTTGGAGATCGCCTGGGAGAGATTTGCTACCTCTAGACCTTCGCGCTCGAGGCGAGTGGCAAGTTGCCGAGACCAGTTGTAGTTCAGGGCCCAGTAGCCCGGAGCCCCTCCGCGTTCACCCCTTCGTCGTCATAGGCGCTTGCATAATGCGCTTCGAGGCGATCGAGGGCTAGCGTCGTCCATGAAGTACGGCCGAGGCTCGACCCGAGCATCATCAAGGCTGAATGCTGGTGGAGCGCATGGTTGGAATGGCCCAGATGCTCTGGGTCCAGCAGCCATTCACCGTGCCGTTCCAGCGCGTCGAGCAGCCATTCTGGCTTTTCGATGTATGGCAAACCGAAGAGAAGCGTCTGCGCGCGGACAGCGTCCACCATGTCGCTCCAGGCCCATCGACTGGACGTCGAGCCTGGCGGATTCTCTGCGATCCACGACCTTGCGCATCGCTCCCAGACCTCCATCTCGCCGGTTCGCCCGAGACTGGCCTGCCGTCGAATCGGGTCGAGCCATCGAAGCATGTGGAGCTGCGCTGACCAGTTGCGCTGCTGGAATGGATCAATGCCCCAGTCCACTTCCCCTGGAATGCCCATTCGGGATGCGGCGGCAGGGTGACCCTGCCATTAGCCAGCAATTCGACCGTTGTTACATCTTGAGGCTTCTGATCAAATCCCGCCCCAAACGCCTGTCGTTGCGCAACGATTCGCGCACGGTCAATGGTGGCTTTTGAGTACTTGCTCATCATCCAGCCTTTTCGTCCTTGGCGCGACCCTGCACCAGCTCCTCATAGATCGAGGAGACCTTATCAGCCAGCGATGCCCAGTCCCGTTCGGTCTCGACCCACTTGCGGGAGGTCTCTCCGAGCTGACCGACCAGTGCCGGATTGTCGAGCAAGGACTCGATGACCCGCGTCAGGTCCTCGACGCTCCCCTTCTTGTGGAGCAGCCCGTTCACGCCGTCGTCGATGATCTCGGCCAACGCCCGAACGTCCGAGGCAACGACCGCCTTACCCATCGCCATGGCCTCGAACGGCTTCAGCGGCGAGACGAGCTCGCAGACTGGCAGCGGGAGTCGCGGGAAGGGAGCGATGTCGACGAGCGAGTAGTAGCGCTCGACGTCTGCGTGCGGGACGCGACCAGTGAAGGTGACCACCCGTCCCAGGACGCCAAGGTCTTCGGCGAGCGATTCGAAGGCATCCTTCTCGGCGCCATCCCCACGATCAAGAGGTGGAAGTCGTCCCGGCGCGCGTCGAGCGTCGTGACAGCGCGGATCAGCATGTCGAGGCCCTCGTAGTCGAGGACCGATCCGATGTATCCGATGACAGTCTTGCCCTCGAGCCCCAGCTCCTTGGCGAGCTCGTGGTCCCGTTCAAGGGGCATGAAGCGTCGTGTGTCGACACCGTTCGGCACGACGTGGATCTTGTCCTCGTCGACTCCACGTTCGATCATCTCGTCCCGAAGGCCCTGCGTGATAGTGATGACCCTGTCCGCGCCGCGCGCGCATCGGCCTCCATCCGCTTCACATAGCGGTACATGCCGGAGTCGTGCCACTCCGGATTACGCGAGGCTCGCGTGACTTCCCAGAGCCCTCGCACCTCGTAGACCGACGGGATCCCGAGGGTTCGAGCCGCCTCGACCGCGGTCAGCCCATTCCAGTGGTTCGACGCTGCGTGGATGAGGAACGGCCGTTCCTCGGCAGCCAGGCCGCGGACCGCTTCGGCATACTGCGCGACGTAGTCGGTGATGGGGTTCTTGAGCCAGCGCCCCTGCGCCGTCGTCAGGCGCTGGTAGAGCACGCCGTCGACCTCGTCCTGGAACGGGATCGACTCGAGCTCGTCGTGCCCGGGGTGTCGAACGGGTAGCCGAGTCGTGTGACGCCGCGCATCTCCCACCGCTCGCTGAGCTGCCTCAGGAGACCATGAGACCTCGTTGCGTATCCCGCCGAGTTGTAGGGCAGAGAGTTGTGGAGGAGATAGAGCACGCGCTCCGAGCGTGCCTCGAAGACCGGCGCAGCGGCGCGCGGGCTGAAGGAAAGCCCTTCTTGGCGAGCTGGTAGTTGTTCGGTGCACCGGTCCGCTCGGCAGAGCTCGCGCGACGTTCGAGCTCTCGGCGGGCGTCCTTCTGCACGCGAAGACCCCAACCGTCGGCAGGGCGCGCACGGAGGTACTGCTCCACGAGGCGGTCTGCCCTGCGGAACTGTCCGCGTGTGAGGTGTCGACGCACTGCTCGGCGAACTGCCACCACTGGAACTTCGCTCGGCGCCTGGGCGGAGAGCACCTCCACCGCGCGGCCCACCTTGCCGACGGCCAGAGCGTAGGCAAGGGATGCCTCCCTGGTGCACCTCGCTGAGCGAGCCCAGAGCACCACCGGGATAGGAGCCGAGCTCCTCTCTTCAAGGTAGAGGCGCGCAGCACCACGAGCCACAGGATCGGCGCTCTCCGCGAGGACCCGGATGCCGGCGACGTGACGTGCCGGGAGGATGAAGTCGACCGCGCCCCGCTGCTCGTTCGGCCGGGTCGGCAGAGCCAGGACGAGCTGGTCGTACGCCCCGGTGACCAGCTTGGCGTTCTTGTCCTTGTTCCGGACGAGCTCGTTGAGCAGCTCGATGGCGTCGAGGTGCCACGGTCGAAGATCGAGCGTCGACTTGATCGCATCGAACGCCACGTCCGACTGACCGACCTCGATCGACCTCTGTCCGTAGAGGAACCAGAGGTCCGCTCGAGACGACTCGAGGAGGAGGGCGCGTCGCAGGTAGTCCAGCGAACGCACGGTCTTCCCTGCGTTCCACGACTCCTTGGAGCGCTCGATCAGCGTCTCCACGTCCTCGCTCAACAGCTTGCGTTGCGGCTCGATCGCGCGTGCGACACGAGTCCGGACAGCATCGATCTTCGTACGATTCACGCCTTCGTCACCTTGCCGGTCATTCCACGCGTGTCGATCAGGACCGCGTCCGCGCCGGTGATGAGGTCGTTGTCGCGGAACTGGTCGTGGTCCACCAGGAGCACCGAGACGTCGGCGCGCTTGGCCGCATCCTCGATCGTCACGAGCTCGACGTTGCGTCGGTTCGCCAGCTCCTGAGGAAGCTCCTCGATGTGCGGCTCCACGACGAGGATGGTCGCGTCCGCCATCTCGTCGGCGAGCTGGGCGACGATCTTGCGTGCCGGCGACTCGCGGAGGTCGTCGATGTTCGCCTTGAACGCCAGCCCGAGGGTCGAGATGGTCGGGCTGGTGACCGCTGCTGCCGCCGCGCGGACCTTGTCGATGACCCACTGTGGCTTCGCGTCGTTGACCTCACGAGCGGTGCGGATGAGACGTGCGTCCTCCGGAGCGGCGTCGACGATGAACCACGGGTCGACGGCGATGCAGTGGCCGCCGACGCCCGGCCCCGGCTGAAGGATGTTCACGCGCGGGTGGTGGTTCGCGAGCCGGATCAGCTCCCAGACGTCGATGCCCAAGTTGTCGCTGATCACGGAGAGCTCGTTCGCGAAGGCGATGTTCACGTCGCGGAACGAGTTCTCGACGAGCTTGGCCATCTCGGCAGTGACGGCGTCCGTCAGGAGGATCTCGCCCTGGCAGAACACCTGGTAGAGGTCGCGGGCACGCTCAGCGGCCTCGACCGTGAGCCCCCGACGATCCGGTCGTTCGTGACGAGCTCGATCATGACGCGCCCGGGAGCACCCGCTCCGGGCAGTGGGCCACGTGGATGACCGGGCGGTTGCCCGAGCCGTCCAGGCTGAGGTCCGGCGGACATCCAGGATCCAGTCCGCCATCTGCTGGGTCGCCCGGGAGGAGACGTGGACTCGAGGATCAGCAGCTCGCCGCCCTGCAGCTGCGGGGCGATCGCCTCGGCCGCCGCCCGGATGTACGACAGGTCGGGCTTCATGCCCTCCGTGAAGGGCGTGGGCACCGCGACGATGAAGGCGTCGGCCGGCGACGGGTGGTCGCTGCAGCAAGGTGTCCCTGCGTCACGGCTCCCGCGACGTAGGTCGCGAGGTCCGGCTCGACGAACGGGACGTCACCGCGGTTCACGGCGTCGACGGTCCGCTGGTTGATGTCGACGCCCAGGACCGTGACGTCCAGCGACGCCAGAATGGCGGCGGTCGGAAGGCCGATGTATCCCAGTCCAATGACCGCGACAGAGCTGATGCCCATGGTGTTCCCGTTCTCCCTGCTCAGACAAGGACGTGCGAGTCCGCACGTCCGTAGAACTCGACGCGGCCGCTCGCGAGCAGCTCGGCGTCGGAAACCGTCCAGGTATGCGCAGCCGAACCAGAGCGCACCTGCACGAAGTTGAAGCGGTCCGCCGAGTAGACGCGCATACCCGCGTCTACAGCGTCCCGGAGGAAGGCCGAATCCTCGCCGCGGCCCACATCGTGGAACGGGGTGGCCGCGGCGACGCCGCGCTGCGCGACGATCGTCGGTCCCATCACCCGATCGGTGAAGCGACGCTCGCGGTCCGCGAACCGCAGCAGCGTCGCGTCCATCCCTCGACGTACATGTAGTGCGCCTGCTTGCCCACGACCTCGGCGCCGCTGTAGGCCATGGCGTACAGCTGGTCGGAGAGGTACTGCGGGCCGTAGAGGTCGTCGTCGTCCATCTTGGCGACGACGTCGCCGTCCGCAGCGACGACGAGCCGGTTGAGGCAGCCGCCGAGCGACACGTCCGGGCCAGCTGTCAGAAGCACCAGCTCCTCGATGCCGGCGTCCTTCGCCTGCACCCGGAGCTCTGTCTCGTCGACCTCGAAGCCGTGCGTCAACAGAGCGAGCTGGACCGACACCGCCTCCTGACCACCGACCGTCCGCAGGACGTGGTCGAGCTGGTGCGGGCGGTTGGTCGAGACGATGGCCGTCACCGAGCCCCGCGGCACCACGGGAGAGTCCACCAGGCCGACGCTGTGCAGCACGCTCTGCACGCGGGCCCCGTACGTGTGCTCACGCCAGATCCGGCGCTGCCCCAGGTGCGTCGCACGGTCGCGCAGCTCCTCGGAACGTACGAGCGCCCGGACCGTGTTCCCGGCCTCCGCGCGGTCGGAGACCACGAACACCTCGTCCGGGGAAGAACTCACCGATCGCGCGGCTCGGGGTCGTCACGACGGGTGTGCCGCAGGCCGTGATCTCGAAGACCCGGCGGGCGCACATGCTCGGGGAGTCCACGATCGAGTTCACGTTGAGGAACACCTTGTACTCGCGGTACGCGGTCAGCATCCGCTCGTAGTCCAAGGACCCCACGACGCGGCCGCCAACGGCTCCGGGAACTGGTAGTTCTGGTCCCCGCCCTGAAAGCGGGAGAAGATCTCCAGCCCGTGCTCCATGCGGGACGAGACGTCGAACGCCCCGCCCAGGAGCAGGTCCATCTGCTCGCGACGCTCGGGGTACTTGTGCGCGAAGTACATGCCGCCGAACGCGACGTCCCGCTCGGGCCGCGCCCGTGCGACCGGACCGGGTTGTGGATCGCGGGCTGCGCGGCGAACGGGAGAACGCTCACACGGTCGTGACCGAGCCGCTCGACGTAGTCGGGTACCCGGTTGACGTCGGTCGTGCACACCCGGTCGAAGAGTGCCGCCGACTCGAGGAAGTCCTCGAAGTGGACGGGGTCCTCCTTGTTCCAGAAGACCGTGGGGATTCCCTGCTCGCGGCAGAACGTCACCAGCTCGATGAACGCGGGCCGTGGCGCGGACGTCCCGGTCAGGTGGTACTGCCAGGCTCCCCGTTGCCGTTCCACGCCGACTCGACGAAGAGCAGGTCGATGGGCTCGTCGGACAGCGTCTGACGCCACGACGAGGGCTTGAGCAGCACCTGCTCCCACTCGAACGCGAACGCGAGTCGGGAGAAGTCGTCGAGGATGACGCCGACGCGCAGATCCGGGCGGGAGGGACGACGGTCCGAGAAGTCCCACGGGTCGAACGTCAGACCCGCCCTGGTGAAGTACCCGCCGCGACCGGTCCCCGGGGACTGAACACGCCGCCGACGCAGGAAGGACTGCAGCTGGGAGACCCCGCCGTGCCGAAGATGCCACAGGGCTCGGCGCACAGCGCCCAGTCCCCGCCCCTGCGAGTCGTCACATCCGCCACCCTGGCTCGTTGCAATGGAACACCCGGATCCCGCCAGAACGCGGGAAGTTTGCTCGGACGAGCCAGCCTCGGAGTGCGGCACTATAGTACCGCCCGCACGCCTCTACACCGCCGGGTCCCTACGGCACGTACGCGACGACGACCCGTCCGGAGCCGCGCAGCTCCAACGTTCCCGCCTCGTGCGGCACGAAGACCGCCGCTCCCGCGCGCACCACGCTCCGCAACTTTCACCCGGTGGCGTGCTGCTGACAGCAGATCCCGCCACCTCGACCTGGCCCGCCAGGGCAAGCACGATCCGGGGTCCGTCGCCCGGCAGCCTCGCGACCCCGTCCTCGACCCGCACCTCCCCATGACGAGCGCGAACTCCGGGACCGTCGCCCGGTACTCCCACAGTCCGCCCGGTGCCGTCCGCGCCCCTCGCTCCCCGGAGGCGGGACCTCGGCCGTGCGGCCGCCCGGCTGCGCACGTGGCACAGGCCAACAGGGCCTCGACATCAACCCGCTTGGTCGTCAGGCCGCCCGGAGCACGTTGTCCGAGCTCGACATGACCTCGACCGCGCAGCCCGAGATACGCGTGGACGTGCCCCGCGGGACGTACATCGACTCCCCGGCTCGAGCGTGACGCGGTTCAGCATCATCGACACCAGTGCGCCCGGGTCGCCCGGGTGCTGCTCCGCGAGCGTGAGCACGGTGGCGTCGGCACGCGGCGACGTCGTGCCTGCTACCAGGCGAGCACGGATGTCGGCGACCGTCACGGCCAGGTCCGCCGCGACGTCGGGCAACGTCCTCGCGTGCAGCGCGAGCGTGAACGCCTCCCGAAGGCCGCCGCAGACCTCTGCGACACGAGCGCGGCCCGCATACGGGCCGCCAGGTCGCCCGCAGCCCTCGAGCAGCTCCAGGATCCGCGCGGGACGTCGGAACCCGGAGAGGCCCTCGAACCGGGTGAGCGCGACCACCATCTCCGGCTTGTGCTGTGTGTCGTGGAAGCTGCGCTCCGCCCGTCCCGCGGGACCCCAGCCGGTTCTCCCGGTTGAACCCCGCGCGCGCCATGTGCGGCGAGGGATGGACCTGCAAGGACAACGCCCGGTCCGCTGCCAGGACCTTGAGCAGGTAGGGCAACCGGGGCCGTACTCGTCGAGCACCCGCTGGCCGAGCATCGCGACCGGCTCCGCGCGGATCACGTCCTCCAGGGACGCCGAAGGCCGCCGTCGGCCGAAGCCGACGACGGGCCCTTCGGATGCGCGCCCAGCCACAGCTCGGCGAGCGGTGCGCCGTCCTGCTCCAGCCCCAGCAGGAGTGCAGGGCACTCCTCGAGCCCCAGTCGTAGGACTGGAGCGTGGGGTCAGGCGCAGGATCGGCGAGGTCATCGCAGGCGAGCGTACGTCAGACGCCGAGCACGTCGCGGATCGGGTCGAGGGTGAAATAGATGATGAACGCCACGGCCGCGACCCACATGAGCGGGTGGATCGCCCTGACCTTGCCCAGGGCCAGCTTGATGACGACGAACGCCAGGAAGCCTGCACCGATGCCCGCAGTGATCGAGTAGGTGAACGGCATGAGGGCGATCGTCAGGAAGGCTGGGATGGCCACCTCGACGTTCGTCCACTTGATGCCGGTGATCTGCGTCATCATCAGGAAGCCCACGAGGACGAGCGCCGGGGCGGCCGCCTCGCTCGGGACCAGAGCGACGAGCGGCGACAGGAACGTCGCCAGGAGGAACGCGATGCCCGTCACGACGGCCGACAGGCCCGTCCGCGCACCTTCACCCACGCCCGTCGTGGATTCGACGTAGCTCGTGTTCGAGGACACGCTCGCCGCGCCACCCGCGGCCGCGGCGACCGAGTCGACGATCAGGATGGCGCGCGACCTGGGCGGGTTGCCGGTCTCGTCGAGCAGCTTGCCCTCGGCGCCCACGGCGACCATGGTGCCCATGGTGTCGAAGAAGTCCGCGAGGAGCAGCGAGAAGACGAGCAGGACGACCGTGATGATGCCGACCTTCTCGATCGAGCCGAGCAGCGAGAACTGACCGAGGAGGCCGAAGTCGGGGACCGAGACCGGGCTGCCGTCGAGCTCGGGCGCGTTCAGGCTCCAGCCGTTCGCCGCACCGCCACCCTTGGTGCCGACGCTCGCGATCGCCTGGATGACCACGGCGAGGACCGTCGCGGCGAGGATCGAGATGAGGATCGCACCACGGACCTTGCGGACCCACAGGACGATCATCAGGACCAGGCCGACGACGAAGACCAGGATCGGCCAGCCGGCAAGCGACCCGTTGGCCCCGAGCTGGAGCGGCGTGCCGCCGCCCCGAGACGAACCCGGCATTGACCAGGCCCACGAGAGCGATGAAGAGGCCGATGCCGACGCTGATCGCGACCTTCAGCTCGACCGGGACAGCGCGGAACACCGCCTCCCGGAAGCCCGTGAGGACGAGCACGAGGATGATCAGTCCTTCGATCACGACGATGCCCATGGCATCGGCCCAGGTGATGTCGGGGATCGTGGCGATCGTGAACGCGACGACCGCGTTGAGCCCCAGCCCAGCGGCGAGAGCCATGGGGTAGTTGGCGAAGACCCCATCGCGATGGTCATGATGCCGGCGACCAGCGCCGTGGTCGCGGCGATCATCGGGAAGTTCGCGCTGTCCGTGCCGCCACCCAGGAACTGGCCGGTGCCGTCCGGCCCGCTGCCCAGGATGATCGGGTTCAGGATGATGATGTAGGACATCGCGAAGAACGTGACGAGACCGCCACGGATCTCGGTCCCGATGGTCGAGCCTCGCTCGGAGATCTTGAAGAAGCGGTCGATGCCGCTGGGACGCGGAGGGCGTCGCGCTCGTCAGTCGTGGTGGTCATGAGGAGAATGTTGCCAGAACTCGTGTTGCGCCCGGAATCGAACCTGTGACGTGCTAGTGAACTACGTTCAGTACGCGCCGTGCCCGGAGACCACGGCACGCGCCGTGCGCGCCAGGATCAGGAGGTCGCCGAACATGGTCCAGTTCTCCACGTAGTAGACGTCGAGACGAACACTCTCCTCCCAGGAGAGGTCCGAGCGGCCGCCCACCTGCCACAGTCCGGTCAGGCCGGGCTTGACCAGGAGCGGCGGCGCACCTTCTGCTCGTACTGGCTGACCTCGTGCTGGAGTGGGGGCGCGGTCCGACGAGGCTCATGTCGCCGCGCAGGACGTTGAAGATCTGCGGCAGCTCGTCGAGCGAGTAGCGTCGGATGAACCGTCCGACGGACGTGATCCGGGGTCGTTGCGGATCTTGAACAACGGGCCCGATCCTTCGTTCGCCTCGGCGAGCGCTGTGAGGTCCAGGTCCGAGCCGACCCTCATGGAGCGGAACTTCAGCATCGAGAACGTCTCGCCGTTGCGGCCGACCCGCAGTTGCGAGTAGAAGACGGGTCCGGAGCTGGTCAGCCATACCGCAATACCGACCGCGATCAGGACTGGCAGCAGCAGGAGCGTGAGGATCGCCGCGCCCAACCAGTCCGAGATCGACTTGACCATGAACTTGGGGCCGGTGAACCGGGGTGCGTCGACGTGCAGGAGCGACACCGACTCCGCCGGGGTGATGGTGATGCGCGGGCGGCCACGTCGACCAGCTCGGTCGTGAGCATCAGGTCCACCCCTGCGGGCTCGAGCTCCCAGCTGAGGTGACGCACCACCTCCGCCGTGACCGCGTCCGATCCGCTCACCGCGACGCACCCTGCCTCGACCCGGGCGGCGATCTGACCCGCCGACTGGAGGTTCCCGAGGACCGGGACACCCAGGATCGACTCCCCGTCGCGGACCTGGCCGCTGGAGATGCACACCGCCACGACGCGGTAGCCGGAGCTGTCACGGTCGTTGAGGTCGCGGATCAGGCGCTCGGCCTGGTCCCGGTGGCCGATCGCGAGGACTGCGGTGCGGTGCGACCCGGCGGCCCGTTGGCGGTGCAGCCACTGTCGCCAGGCGTAGCGCCCCAGCAGCAGGCCCGACAGCCCCAGGGGAACGCGAAGACGAGGTACCCCGCGCCTCCTGGAAACGGAGGAGGAAGGCCAGGATGGCGAGGACGGCGAACAGGCGCCAGGAGGCGTCGAAGACGCGCTGGTACTCGGTGGGTCCGCTGCCCACGATCCTCATGTCCCGAGTCTTGGTGATGGCGAGCGACCCGACCCACGCGCCGCCGACCAGGACGCTGAGCACCAGGTACGGGAGGAACACGTCATCGCGTACCGGCTGGCTGATGAACTGGTCCCAGCGCATGAAGTAGGACGCCGTGACGCCGACCATGATGGCCAGGACGTCGGTGACGAGCAGGCGGACCCGGTACGACCGGTCCCACGAGACTTCTGCGAAGGATGCGCGAGCGGCCCGGAGCGGAGCTGCCGGTGACGCCCTGAGGATGTGGCGGATTCCACGACGCGTGTCGTGAATGACGCTTCCGGCCATGGGCCCGATACCTCTCGATCAAATCCTGCAGCCGCTTCTGGACCGCGCGGAAAGCCTCATCCTAAGAGCAGGCATCCAAAAATGAATGACTTGCGCTCCATTTCACCCGGGTGAGAAGACTCGACGTTCACGAGCACTTTGGCCGTGGATCCTGCGGCTCACGATGCCCGGTCAGCAAGACCAACGGGCGGGTCAAATGGAGTTGGACGGAGGTCCAAGTCGAAGCCACGAAAGAACGCTTCTCGAGGCGACGCTGCGGTGCGCGACCCGAATCCTTGGACAGGCGTCCAAGTCTGAGAGCTCATCGAGCCTTCGGATACTATCGGCAGACGGTCCGGTCGTCGAACGTTCGTCCACGACCCTCTCGTGACAGAGAGACCGTCGAAGGAAGCAGGTGTGACGGCCGACACCGGGTGAAAAGGGCAACCGCTGCCGAGAGGGCATCCATCTGGACGAAAGCACCCTTCGAAATAACACAGTTTGTCCCGCTATACACCGATCTTCGGCGGGCCATCATCGCGGTCCCGTGCCAGGACGAGCTTCCTTCCGCCGCTCCGAGGTCCGGGAGCTCCGGTGGAGCACCTGCAGCTTTTCACCCGCTCGTCCGCTCCGCGCCCATAGACTTCCCCGTGCCCTCGATGATCTCCCTCCTGATCCACCCGGAACGACGCCGGCCCAACCCACCGGCACTGCGCGTCGACCTGCGCCCGGTGGTCTTCATCGGGATGGGCCTCTGGGCCGTCGCACTCGTCGTCTCGATGGTCCTGCTCGCTGTCGGACGCGCGACCTACGAGGCGCCCGCCACCTGCGGAGCGGGCGTCCTGCTGGGCGTCGCAGGACTCATGTGGGAGCGCCGGCACCGCGCCGAGTACCGCGGGCCGCAGTAGTCCCTTCCTCGCGGACAGGGGGACAGCCCCATGGCCCGAGCTCCCCGACATCCGTAGAGTCGCCGTGGCAGCGTCATGTTGGACGTCTGCTCCGGGCGACGAAGGGACGATGATGACGGCACGCAGCGAGGTACTGGACCGTGACACCCCGGGACGACGTCGTCGCCTCGAGAGCGACAGGTCAGCGACTTCTCCGAGCTGACCCGCATGGTCCAGGAGACCGGGCTCATGCGCCGCCGGTACGTCTACTACTGGGCCCGGTTCACGGGCATCGTCGCCCTGCTCGCCGCGTGCGGCGTGGGCATGGTCCTGCTCGGCGACTCCTGGTGGCAGCTCGCGATCGCCGGGGCGCTGGGCGTCCTGTTCACCCAGATGGCCTTCCTCGGCCACGACGCAGCGCACCGTCAGATCTTCCGGTCCGGCCAGTGGAACGACTGGGCGAGCCTGGTCATCGCGAACCTCTTCGGAGGACTCAGCTACGGGTGGTGGCTGCACAAGCACTCAAGCACCACCAGAAGCCGAACGTCCTGGGCACCGACCCGGACATGATCAACGGGATCCTCGTGTGGGAGACCGAGACCCTCGAGAAGCCCACGACCGGCGTCCGTGCATGGCTCGCGGCGCACCAGGGGTACTGGTTCTTCCCGCTGCTCCTCCTCGAAGGCCTGAACCTGCACGTCAACGGCCTCAAGACGATCTTCGGCAAGGAGCCGGTCAAGCGCCGCGCGCTCGAGATCACCTTCGTCACGATCCGCCTGGTCGGCTTCGTCGCGGCAGTCTTCCTGCTCATGCCGGTGGGCATGGGGTTCGCGTTCATCGGCATCGAGCTCGCCGTCTTCGGCCTGCTCATGGGCGCGTCGTTCGCGCCGAACCACAAGGGCATGCCCGTCATCGCGCCCGACGTCAAGATCGACTTCCTGCGCCGTCAGGTGCTCATGAGCCGCAACATCCGCGGTGGCCGCGCTGTGGACGTCTTCATGGGTGGGCTCAACTTCCAGATCGAGCACCACCTGTTCCCGAGCATGCCGAGCCTGGCGCTGCGCGCGGTCCGCCCGATGGTCATCGAGTTCTGCCAGGCGAAGGGCATCACCTACACCGAGACGACGTTGATCGACTCGTACCGCATCGTCATCGACTACCTCAACCGGGTCGGCATCGCCTCGCGCGACCCGTTCCAGTGCCCGCTCACGGCGCAGTACCGCTCGGCGCGCTGAGACCCGTCCGCAGCACGTCGGCACCGAGCCCCGGTGCACCGAGACCTGTCGGCACCGGTGCACCGGTGCCGACAGGTCCTAGCTCTCGATCCCGGCCCGACGGCGCGTGGTCCGGTTCGCGTGCACGGACCACCGCGGGACCCACCTCGCGAGCGCGACCGCCCCGAGCAGCCCGACCGTCCCCGACGCGACGATCCCACCGGCGAGACTCCCCAGTGCCGCACCCGCGGACACCACGAGGGCCGAGCGCGGCCCCGAGTCCTGGAAGAGCCGCCAGATCCCGAGGAACTGCGCGCGGACGTCGGGCGGAGCGACGTCCGCGCCGAGGGTCATGAGGATCCCCGATCCGATCCCGTTGCCGAAGCCCATGACCATCGCGACCGCCGCTACCCCGGCGACGGTGCTCGTGAGGGGCAGGACGACGATCGCCCGCCGAGGACCACCATGCACGGGACCGCGACCCACAAGCGACCCATCCGGTCCATGATCTTGCCGGCCGGGTAGAAGAGCAGCATGTCGACCGCGCCCGAGAGCCCGAAGATCACGCTCGTCGTCGCGGGCTGAAGCCCAGGTGCTCCGACCACAGCGGCAGCACCACCTGCCGGGCCGCGCGCGTCGCCCCACCATCACGACCGCGATCCCGAGCGTCGCGAACACGTGCCGGTGCGCGCCGAGGACGGTCCGGAAGCTGACGGGGCCACGGAGCGCCGGTGCTGGGTGGACCCGGCCGCGACGTCGGGCACGAGCAGCGTGACCAGGCCCGCGACCACGCTCGCACCCACCGCGAGCCAGTAGACGTCCTGCAGCTCCCGCACCGCGAGCACGACCGCCCCAGCGAAAGGTCCCACGAACGCGCCGATCCGGTGCGTCCCCGCGAGCGTCGACAGCGCCCTGGCCCGCTTGAGCACGGGCGTGACCTCGGTGAGGTACGCCTGCCGGGCGAGCATGAAGACGGCGTTGGTCACGCCGACGCAGAACACCCCGCTCCGAGCACCCACAGATTCGGGGCCAGCGCGCACGCGACCAGCCCGACGATCGACGCAGCCGCCGCCGTCATCATGGCCCGCCGGTCGCCGAACCGGGCCGCGAAGGCTCCCGCGGGCACGTCCCCGCGATCTGACCGATCCCCAGGAGCGCGACGACGAAGCCCGCGAGCGCGATCCCGGCACCCATGGAGATCGCCGTGAGGGCGATGACGGGCACGATCGCGCTCACGCCCACCTCGAACACGAACGTCGGGACGTACACGCCACCCACCAGGCGACGGTCGAAGATCCCCGAGGGCCCTCTTCCCGCGGCACGGACCCCTCATGCGGTTCCGGTCATGGGGTGAGGTCCGCCCGTCCCACGCGGTCTCGGCGAGCAGGTCGTCGGTCGAGCCCGGGTCGAGGAGCGCGGCCTCCAGGAGGTGACGCGCGAGCGGGCGCCCGGCCGCCGCCGCGAGCCCACGTGCCAGACCGGAGGTCGTCGAGGCGTGGACCTGCGGGCCTCCGCGTCCCGCGCACACCCACCAGTCGACCTCGACGCCGCCCACGCTCAGCGCATCGTGCTCGAACCAGCTCGTCGGAACGCCTGGGACGAGCGCGACGACCCGTGCGTCGACCGCCTGGGGAGCCGTCGTCGTCGGGCAGGGCACTCCGTGCGTGCCCGGCGCGGGGAGCAGCGGCAGGTCCAGGAGGTCCGCGAGGGCCTCGCCCGCCGCCCGACCACCCGCCTCGGCGGCGACCGGCACCACGGTCCTCGCCTGCGCCCACATCGCGCTCGACGCCACGGCCAGGTCCTCGGCGTGCGCGCATGTCGCGCGCCCGGCGCGCAGGCCGGGCAGGCGGTCCGGCAGCTCGTCGAGCTCACGCCCGGCAGCGCGGGACGCCACGGCGCCCAGCCCGCGCCACACCGCGAGCGAGTCGCTCAGCGGGAGGGCCTCACCCGCGTCGGGCAGCGCGGCCAGGTATCCCGGCCAGTCCGCCAGGTCCAGCTCCTCCAGGCGCGCGACCCCGCCCAGCGCCCGCAGGACCTCGGGGTCCAGACCACGCGTCGGCGCGGGAGGGTCGGCGAGGAAGGGCACGCGGCCGGGCTCTGCGGCGAAGGGTGCGCCGAGGTGCGGCGCAGCCACCACGCGGTGTACGACGGCGCGTCCCCACCCGCGCTCCCCTGCCCCGGACGGGCGAGGAGGGCCGCTCGGGCGTCGGGGTCGTGCGCGAGGCGCGCGAGGAACGCAGGCCATGCGTCGTCGGCCACGGCGTCCAGGTCCGCGACCCCGTCGAGGTCGCCGACGAACGCCCCGCCGCCGTGGAGGTCGGCGAGGAAGGCCAGGTAGTCGGTCCAGCCGGCGAGCCAGGTCTGCGGGTCGTCGGGGTCCTCGGGAGGTCGGCTCCCGCGTCCCACGGGGTCAGGACGTCCCGGACGCGGTACACCGTCACGTCGGCCTGGACGCCGCCGCCCGCAGGACGTCGGCTCCCCAGCTGTCCGTGACCTGGGCATCGAGCGGCACCAGCCCGTCCAGGTGCTCGGCAGACCACGATCCCGGCAGGACGCACTCGCGCGCCGGGGAGAGCTCGCCGTCCACCGTCGGCAGCGGGAGCTCGCCGAGCCAGAAGGGGAGCTCGGCGGGAGAGCCCCTCGGCGAGGGCGGCCCGCACGAGGGACAGCACCTGCTCGACGGCGGCGGGCACCTGGTCGGGCCCGTCACCCGAGGCGTCGCGACCGTCGGGCGCCTCATCCGACCACGCCTCGCCCGAGGTGAGATCGCCCGTGAGAGGTCACCGGCCGCGGCCTCGTCCGCCAGGTGGAGCACGTGGTCCCTGACGGCCGGCTCCGCGAGCAGCGCGCGCGCAGAGGAGACCGTGGCACCGAGACGCTCCAGGAGCGGGTGCGCGGCGTCCGGTGGACCACGCGCA
This sequence comes from Oerskovia sp. M15, assembly GCA_038070415.1. GTDB lineage: Bacteria > Actinomycetota > Actinomycetes > Actinomycetales > Cellulomonadaceae > Oerskovia. The sequence goes on along the minus strand of JAMYWF010000001.1, from coordinate 2,526,829 downwards.
GGCCGAGTGCGCGGGCGAGAGCGAGGAACGGCGCTCGGGCGCCCGACGCGTCGATGCTCTCCGGCGGGAGCAGCAACGTTCCGCGCGCCCCGCGCACCGTGCGCCCGTCCGCGAGCGGGACCGTCACCGCGCCGAGCGCGTCGAGGACCCCGGCTGCCCGGTGTGGGGCGCGAGCGCGCCGTAGACCTCTCGCCAGCCGGCGGGTCCGATGCCCGCCGGGAGCTCGTCGAGCACGTCCGCCAGATCGCGCGGACGCACTCCGAGCGACCGGGCGACGGCGAGCAGCGGCGACGGGACGTCCACGAGGTCCGGCACCGCACGACCGAGGACGCGGACCACCTCCGGGTCCCTCCCGACCTCGCCCGCGAGGACCTGGGCGTCGCTCGGCGCGACGAGGTGCGGGCTCTCCGGGGCACCGGGCCGTCCTCGAGCGAGGGCGATGTATCGAGAGGCGTGCCGGGGTGGGGTCCGTCGGGCTCCAGATCGTCCTGATCGTTCTGGGCGTCCTGGGCGTCCTGGGCGGGCAGGACCGGCGCGAGCAGCGGGTCCGCCGCAGAGCGTCGAGAGCCACCTCCCGGAGACGAGCGTCGATCGCCCCGCCGGGAGCCCGGTGGGGACGAGGCGGAGGACGTGGTCGTCGCCGACCGCGCCGCTCAGGTGGGCCGCCTCGGCGTGCCGAGCGAGCAGGCGGGCGTAGGACTCCCCGCGTGGACCGCGAGCGCGTCCGTGACCGGACCCGGCAGGACGTGGCGACGACCGGGGTCCAGGGGAAGGACGCGATGAGCAGGGCGGGGAACGTGAGCCGCTCGTCGGTCGGCGTGGGGCGTGCAGAACTGCCACGCCCGCCGCGGAGGTCACCCTGGGCAGGGCCCACAGGAGGGACCACCCGGCGTGACGCTGCTCCACCGGCAGGGTGGTCAGCAGGTCGTCGCCGAACGCGCCTGCCTCCCGCAGGACGGTCCACCGGGACGCGGCGTCGTGGAGGCGGCGCACCGAGACGCGATCGGCGCTGGCGCCGGTGTCGATGTCGGTGTCGGAGTCGGTGTCGGCCTCACCCTCGACGCCGGTCACCTCGATGATCACCTCGGCAAGGGCGGCAGCGCCAGGAGCAGGGCGTCGTCGACCTCCTCGAGCCCGCGTCGGACGGCCGCGATCGCGGCCTCGTCCCGCAACCGCAGGGACACCACGGTGTCGGGCGCCCAGGTCTCGCCGGGACCCGGGTCATTCGGTCTGCCGCGAACGGCAGGCGCAGCACGGGCAGCGCGTCGCCCCGTTCACGGACCGCGGCCTCGAGGCGGTCGGCCTCCTGGTGGGCCGGATCGGCGACCGTCGCGCTCTCGGGCCGCTGCGACCGCGGCCTCGAGGGCCTCGCGCGTGCGCTCCAGCGAGAAGTCGACGCCACCCTCGGTCGAGCGGACCGAGATCTCGTCGGCGACCGACCGGACCGCCGCGAAGCCCACGCCGAACCTGCCCACGCGCCCTGGTGCGGCGGCTCCGGACGGGTGCTCCGTCGTCGGGTCCAGGGCGTGGATCCCACCGGGGACGCCCCGGCCCGACCTTCGCGGACGCACGCATCGACGCCAGGGACGCGACCCCGTCGACGTCGAGCGGCGCACCCGAGTTCTCCGCCGTCAGCCACCACGCGCCCTCGGCGTCCGGGCCCAGCCGCAGGACGAGGCGACCCGGCACGCGGGCGTGCGCCGCGGCGTCCGCGGCGTTCTGTGCGAGCTCGACGACCACACGGTCGCGGTAGTAGCCGCGGGCGTGGTCCTCCTCGGTGTTCGCGTCCTCCCGGAAGCGCGTCGGGGACGCGAGCCACGCCTCCGTGACGGCCCGGCGCAGGGCCGACGTCGCGAAGGCGTCCTCGGTCACCGTGCCGCTCGTCCGGGTCCGCGTCCTGAACGGGTGAGAGCGGATCGTCCGCAGAGACCTCGAGCGCAGGTCTGCTCGACGAGGCCCCGGTTCCGGCAACGTGATCCGCGACAGCGCCAGCTCGATGCTCGCCGAGGCCTCCGCCGAGCGGTCCGGCACGGCCCGGCGGCCGGTGCCCGCGGGCGTCGGCGACCGGCGCCGCAGACGGCGCCGCGGACGGGAAACCTGTGCGGTCGCGTCCTGGGCATCGTCCAGGAGCTGCACGATCTCGACGTCCATCTCGTCGATCAGCGGGTCGGCGGCGGGCCAGTCGGTCGGGTGCGGCTCGACGTCCGTCTCCGAGTGCGCGCCGCACCCGTGGTCGAGGCTCACGACCTTGCCGTCGTCGGGGACCACGGGTTGGCGCAGACCGCGAAGAGCTGCCCGAGCGCCCCTGGAGCGGGACCAGGAAACCGCACGACCCGCACTCGGCGCTCGACGCGACCGCGCCCGGCGCCGTGGGCCACGCGTGCCGCGGTACCAGCGCTCGGCGGCCTCGTCACGGCCCTGCGGCGAGAGGACGCGCACGCGGGCGAGCGCGAGCTCCTCGATCGCGACCTCGTCCTGCTCCTCGTCGCCGGTCGGCACGTAGCCGGCCTCGAGGCGCGGGTCGTCCGCCTGGAACGGGAGCACGTCGCCCGCACCGATGTCGCCCGGACGCAGACGCTCCGACCACGGCAACCACTCGGGGCCAGGATCGCGCCCTCGTCAGGCAGGAGCTCGACCTCGCACACCGTCGCGACACGACCGCGCGGCACGCGCGCGAGCGTCACCGTCCAGCGCCACCCCGGTACCCGAGCATGGTGCAGGCGAACCGGTGGGAGATCAGGCGGTCCTCGACGGCGAGAGTCCCCAGGTGCTCCCCGACGTCCCCGGGTGCTCGGCGACCTGCTCCGCCGCGGCACGCGCCAGGTCCACCGCACCCGTGAGCACGGCGTCCTTGGCGGCGCGCGCGCTCACGCGACGAACGGTCGGTCCTTCAGCGGCGGCCACGGCAGCCATGTCATGCCTCCAGGTCGTCGGCGACAGCGCGCAGGACCTTGGCGAGCTGGGCCCCTGCGCCGCGTCCGGGTACCGGCCGCGGCGCAACGAGCCGCCGACCTTGTCCAGCACCTTGATGAGGTCCTCGATCACGACACCCAGGTCCTCGGCCGGACGCCGCTGCGCCTTGGCCACGGACGGAGCCGGGTCGAGCAGCTTGATCGCGAGCGCCTGCGGCCCGCGACGTCCGTCCGCCACGCCGAACTCCACCCGGGCGCCGGGCTTGGGCGCGGGGCGCCGTCGGGCAGCGCGGACGCGTGCAGGAAGACCTCGTCTCCCTCATCGCTGGCGATGAAGCCGAACCCTCGTTCGGTGTCGAACCACTTGACCTTGCCGGTGGGCACGTGAACCTCGTTTGTGCTCGTGGGAATCAGAACTGCCAGGTTACCGGGCGAGCGCCCGCAGCGTCGCATCCGCCCGGGCGTGCCCCGTGCGCACGACCGGGTGAGAAGTCCGGGAGGGACGCCCGGACGGGCGCGGCGCTCCGGGAGGCGCCGTCCGCTGGGGAGAACTCCCCATGGGAGAGGGCTGCGGGTGTCGGTCCCTCCACTAGCCTTCAGGCGATCGCCGCCGCCGCGCCGGTCGCGCCGCCATCGAGCCAAGGGTTCCTCATGACCACGCCGCCCACCATTCCTCCTGCCGATCCGTCCGGGTCGTGGCAGCCGCCCGCCGGACAGGTCCCGCCCGTCTCCGCGGCCGCCGCTCGTCGACCGACACGCCTGCGCACCGGCCTGGTCCTGGCGGCGCAGCCACGGCCGCGCTCGTACTCGTGGGCGGCGGCGTCTTCGCGTACTCCGCGCTCGACGGCGGCGGCTCGCAGCCCGAGGCCGCCCTCCCCGACACCGCGTTCGCCTACGCCCGCGTGGACCTCGACCCTCGGCCGCGCAGAAGGTCAACCTGCTGCGCCTCGTGAACCGCTTCCCGGACCTCGCGAAGGACCTCGACCTGGACCTGAGCGAGACCGCCGACATCCGGAAGCTCGTCGTCGACGCCATCACCCAGAGCGGTGAGTGCACCGTCGACTACGCGACCGACGTCGAGCCGTGGATCGGCCAGCGCGCCGCGGTCGCCGCGCTGCCCGCCGCGGAGTCGGGCGGCGAGCCGGAGCCCGTCTTCGTCCTCCAGGTCACCGACGAGGGGCCGCTCGCACGGCGGTCGAGTCGGGACTCGGCTGCGGTGAGGGTTGAAGGCCGCGCAGGTCGCGTTCACCGACGGGTACGCCGTGATCACTTCCGAGACGCTCGCCGCCGCCGACGTGACCGCTGCCGCCGCGAAGTCGCCGCTGGCCGACGACGCCCTGTTCACCGCGGACATGGCGGCCCTGGGCGACGCCGCCTGGTTTCCTTCTGGGCGGACCTCGAGGGCGTCCGGGGCCTGGTCGAGGAGTCGCTCGCCGCCAGGAGGGGCCGAGGAGATGACCACGGCGCTCGCCGAGCTGGACGGTGTCACGTCGATGTCCGGAGCACTGCGCGCCGCTCGGACCACCTGGAGCTCGCGTTCGCGGTCGGCGCCGACGACGCGACCCTCGAGCCGCTGAAGGGCCGGGGACCTCGCTCCTCACCGGGCTCCCGGACACCACGCTGTTCGCTTCGGCCGGGACCGTCGATCCCGACGCGATCGACCAGATGTGGGAGCAGCTGAGCACGCTCGCGGACACGTACGGGTCGAGCGGGCTGGGTGACCTCGGCAGCACCGAGGACCTGTTCGAGGACGACTGGTCGCTGTCCTCGAACGAGATCCGCACCACCTCCGTCCTCCCCGCGGCGACCGAGGCCGAGTGCGCTGCGCAGCTGGCCCTGCCGGAGTACGCGGCGGACTACTCGGGCCTCGGCCTCACCGCCGAGGAGGAGGCGGAGTACGCGAAGTACTACGACGAGGCGTTCATGGCCTCGTGCACCGGCGCGGACCTCGACCTGGGCACCGACCTGGGTACCGACCTGGGCACCGAGGACTCCTCTGACGACCTGTTCGCCGACGACCTCTCGGGCGACGACCTGTTCGCCGACGACTCCTCCGACGACCTCCTGCCCAGCGACCTCGACTTCCAGGCCACGGTCGACGAGCTCGAGAAGTCCTTCGACATCAAGCTGCCGGAGGACCTCAAGACCCTGCTCGGCGAGCAGGTCGTCATCGCGCTCGACTCCGCGGGCCTCGACGATGTCTCGTCCCTGACGGGTCCCGCCGACGTCGCTTTCGGTGCACGCACGGTCGGCGACAAGGCCGCCCTCGAGGACCTCGTCGCACGGATCGACGCGACCTTCGAGGAGTTCGACGTCGAGCCGCTCGCGAGCGCCCCCACCAAGGACGGTCTCGTCATCGCGTCGAACGACGACTACGCCACGAAGCTCGCTGCCGAGGGAAGCTCGGCGCAGTGCCCGCCTTCACGACGGTCGTCCCGGAGGCGAAGTCCACCTCGACCGGACTCTTCCTCGACATCGATGCGCTCGAGTCGATCGCGCGGGCGAACATCGACGAGCTCGGTGGCGACGACGCCTGGCTCGCCTACGTCGAGCCCTGCGGGCGCTCGGCGTGTCCAGCCGGGTCGACGGCGGGCACAGCGTGTCCAGCCTGCGCGTCAGCTTCGACTGACCCGCGGCCTCTCACGGAGGCTGCGCACCGCGAGCAGTCGACGGCCGGTCACGGGGTTCCGTGGCGGCCGTCGGCGTCCGACACCGAGCCTGTCCGCGAACCGCGGATTCGGGTGAGAGGTACCCCGACCGCGTAGCATCGGACGAATGGCCTCAACGCCTCCGGCTTCGCGCCGGACCTTCCCCGAGGCTCTTCGCTCCCGCAGCGACGAGCACCTCGTCGCGCTGCTGCTGCAGCGCCCTGACCTGGCCACTCCTTCGCCGTCGACCCTGCGCTCGCTCGCAGCCCGCGCCACCAGCCGTACCAGCCTGGACCGTGCCGTCGCCCGGCTCGATGCCCTCGAGCTGCAGGTCCTCGACTCCGTCCTGGTCCTGGGGACCAGCCGCCTGCGCCGGCCGCCCACACCAGCCCGTCACGATCGACCGGGTCCTCACGGCCCTGGCCACCGAGCCCGCCGACGTCCCGCTCGTCCGCGCGGCCGTGACGCACCTCGACGAGGCCGCGCTGCTGTGGGACCGGGACCCGTCGAGCGCCACCGACCTGGCGGTCGCGCCCGGTCTCGGAGGTCCTCGGCCCGTACCCTGCCGGGCTCGGCCCGTCGGACCCGTCCTCGCCGCTGGCCCACGCGCCGTCGGGGACCGCCCTGGCGTGCTCGCCGGAGCGCTCGACGACCTGCTCGCCAGCGCCCCACCGGGGCCCGCAGCATCCTCGACGCCCTGACCTGGGGCCGCCCGTGGGGTGGCCCCGCGCCGACCCGTCGGCCGCGAGGCCACCACCTGGCTCCTGCGCCGCCGCCTGCTCCTCGCCTCGGACGAGCGCCACGTCGTCCTGCCGCGCGAGATCGCCCTGGCTCTTCGGGGCGGCCGCACGCACGCACGTCCCTGGCCCACCCGCCGGAGCCCGACGCCCCGCACTTCGCCGACGACACCATCGCGGCCGAGGCGTCCCGCGCCGCACAGGACGTGGTCCGGCTCGTCGCGCACCTCCTCGCCCTCTGGCAGGCCTCGCCGCCGAGCGTCCTGCGCGCCGGTGGGCTGGGGTGCGCGACCTGCGCCGCCTCGCGACGACCCTGGAGGTCGAGGAGCCGACCGCCGCGTTCGTCGCCGAGCTCGCCCTCGCGGCCGGACTCGTGGTCGACGACAAGGAGGACCCGCCCTCCTTCACCGTGACGAGCGCAGGAGAGGACTGGCTCGAGCTGCCGTTGTCCCGACGCTGGGCACAGCTCGCCGCGGCCTGGGCCGGGTCCGGACGCACCCGTGGACCATCGGCAGCCGCGACGAGCGCGGCACCCTGCGCGCTGCGCTCGAGCCGGACCTGAGCCGTCCCTGGGTCCCGCGCCTACGGTTCGACCTGCTCTCCGCTCTCGCCGACCGGCCTGGTCGGGCGCTGACGTCGGCCGACCTCCTCGAGGTCCTGCGCTGGGGTTCTCCGCGCGCCACGCCGCCCGCCCAGGCGATCGACGGGCTGCTCCACGAGGCGGCGGTCCTCGGGGTCACGGGTGGGTGCGCTCGCCCCGACGGGTCTCGCGCTCCTGCTCCCCTGCCCGACGGCGCGGCGCCCACCGCGGAGAACGCGCTGGCGAGCGCTCTCGAGTCGGTCCTGCCCCCGAGGTCGACAAGCTCCTGCTCCAGGGAGACCTCACCGGGATCGTGCCCGGCCGCCCCAGCGGGCCGCTCGAACGGCTCCTGGAGGACGCCGCCGACGTCGAGTCCCGCGGTGCCGCGATCACCGTCCGCTTCACCCCGGAGTCGTTGACCAGGGCGTTCGACGCCGGCCGTACCGCAGACGACCTGCTCGCCGAGCTCGCTGCCCACTCGCGCGCCCCGCTCCCCAGCCGCTCGACTACCTCGTCCGTGACACCGCCCGGCGCCACGGTCGACTGCGCGTGGGCACCGCATCGAGCTACGTCCGCGCCGAGGACCCCGCGCTGCTGACCGGGCTCGTCGAGGATCCTTCCCTGCGGCAACTTGGCCTCTTCCGCATCGCACCCACGGTGCTCGCCGCGCTCGTCCCGGCGGCGGCGCTCCAGGCCGCGCTGCGCGACCGCGGGCTCGCCTCCACGGTCGAGGGTCCGGACGGACGGGTCGTGCGGACCGAGCGGCACCGGACGACGGTCCGCTCCCGCGTGGTGGGCGACGCCCGCTCGACACCGCCACCCGGGGCGCTCCGCCGTCGGGCAGGGCAGACAGGCGGGCGACGTCACCGCTCCGGACGTCGCTGCCCGGCGCGTGCGGTATGCCGAGCTCGTCCCGCGGCTGCGGGCAGCCGACACCGCGGCGCTCGCCGCGCCCGCTGCGTCGTCGACGCCCGATGCCGCGCTCGACTCCGCACCGCGCGGAACAACGGAACCCCGCCGCGTTGGGACTTCTGCGCGACGCGATCGAGGCGGGCATCCTGGTGGTGCTCGAGACCATCGATCCCACCGGACAGCCCGTCCGGCGCCGCGTACGTCCGCTCGTCCTGGAGGGCGGGCGCCTGCGCGCGCTCGACCCGGCGCGCGACGCCGAGCTGACCGTCGCGGTCCACCGGATCGCGGGGTGTTCGCCGACGCCCCGCGCCCTCCACGGAGAGCTAGCACTCGTGCACCACCCGCGTCAGGACACGACGCACCACCGAACGGAAGGACGCACATGGCCGACGGCCCCTGATCGTGCAGAGCGACAAGTCGCTGCTGCTCGAGGTCGACCACCCGCTGTCGGGCGACGCCCGCCGGGCCATCGCCCCGTTCGCCGAGCTCGAGCGCGCGCCCGAGCACGTCCACACCTACCGGCTCACACCGCTGGGTCTGTGGAACGCGCGGGCCGCGGGCCACGACGCCGAGCAGGTCGTCAACGTCCTGCTCCAGTACAGCCGCTACCCGGTGCCGCACGCGCTGCTCGTCGACGTCGCGGAGACCATGTCACGGTACGGACGTCTCCAGCTCGTCGCCCACCCGGTGCACGGCCTGGTGCTCGAGGCGACCGACAAGGCGGTCCTCGCGGAGGTCCTGAAGTCCAAGCGGACGGCGGCCTGGTGGGCGAGCGGCTCGGCGACGACTCCGTCGTGGTGCACCCTCCGAGCGCGGGCACCTCAAGCAGGTCTTGCTCAAGCTCGGCTGGCCCGCGGAGGACCTCGCCGGGTACGTCGACGGCGAGAAGCACCCGATCGACCTCTCGCCCACCGACCCGGCGCACGAGAACAAGCCGTGGGCCATGCGCCCTACCAGGAGCAGGCCGTCGAGGGTTCTGGCACGGGGCAGCGGCGTCGTCGTGCTGCCCTGCGGTGCGGGCAAGACGATCGTCGGTGCCGGGGCCATGGCGAAGTCCGGGACCACGACCCTGATCCTCGTGACCAACACCGTCAGCGCGCGCCAGTGGCGTGACGAGCTGATCCGGCGCACCACGCTCACCGAGGACGAGATCGGGGAGTACTCGGGCGCCCGCAAGGAGGTCAAGCCGGTCACGATCGCCACCTACCAGGTGCTCACGACCCGGCGGAAGGGCGTCTACACGCACCTCGAGCTGCTCGACGCGCGCGACTGGGGCCTCGTGGTCTACGACGAGGTCCACCTGCTGCCCGCCCCGATCTTCCGCATGACCGCGGACCTCCAGGCGCGCCGCCGCCTGGGCCTGACCGCGACGCTCGTGCGCGAGGACGGCCGCGAGGACGAGGTCTTCAGCCTGATCGGCCCCAAGCGCTACGACGCGCCCTGGAAGGACATCGAGGCGCAGGGCTACATCGCACCCGCGGACTGCGTCGAGGTGCGGCTCACGCTGTCCGACCGCGACCGCATGGCCTACGCGACCGCCGAGCCGGAGGACAAGTACCGGCTCGCGGCCACGGCACCGGGCAAGAACAGGGTGGTCGAGCAGATCGCGGCCGCGCACCCCGACGACCAGGTCCTCGTGATCGGCCAGTACCTCGACCAGCTCGAGGAGCTGGGCCAGCACCTCGACGCTCCGGTCATCACTGGCGCCACGACGGTGCGCGAGCGGCAGCGCCTGTTCGAGGCGTTCCGCACCGGGAGATCTCACGGCTGGTCGTGAGCAAGGTCGCGAACTTCTCGATCGACCTGCCCGAGGCGTCCGTCGCGATCCAGGTGTCGGGGTCGTTCGGCTCCCGCCAGGAGGAGGCGCAGCGCCTCGGGCGCATCATGCGACCCAAGCAGGACGGTCGGACCGCGCACTTCTACGCGGTGGTCTCGCGCGACACCGTGGACCAGGACTTCGCGGCGCACCGGCAGCGCTTCCTGGCGGAGCAGGGTACGCGTACCGCATCGTCGACGCCGAGGATCTGGGCATCGTGCAGTAGAGGGTAGGGGTCCCGCGACGCAGGAGCGCGGCCCCGCCCGGCACGGAACGATGCCCAGATCCGACCAGAGGTATAGCGGACCTGGGCACCCTCGAGCACAGCGCAGTCGAGGGTGCGGCCCCGCGACGCAGAGGGTGGGACCTCTATCCCGCCGCGCCGACGCGGCGCGCACCCGACGCAAACCCGAGCCACGTGTGCCGGTTGCCCGCCCAGCACCACCCGACCTTGGGCGCTCCACGGCGTTCCTTGCCGTCCCGCCCGGTGCCGTTCGAGATCCACACCGCGGGCGTGCGGGAGTCGAGGCGCCCCTTGTCCTGCGGAGCCGCGACCCGATCGTCATGTAGCAGTGGTTGCGCTCCACGATGTCGGGCGTCTGCAGGGCCCAGTGGATCCCTTCGCTGAGGACGAGCGGCGTGCGACCTCGCCGGACGATCTCCGGCAGGGCCTCGTCGGGGACCAGTTCGCCATGTCGTCGCCGCGGTCGAGGTCCGTCACGACGTAGAGCGCCTCCTCGGGCAGCACGAGCCCCTCGATCGGTTCGAACCGGTCCACGTCGTCCATGTCGGCCACGACGAAGCCCTCCTTTCCGGCGAGCCTCAGCAGGGCGCCAGCGGCGAGGTGGGGCGAGTCGCGGGTCCACGGCCAGCAGGCCGCCCTCGGGCACGGTGTCGGCAAGATGCCCGACGGCGTCACGTACCTCGCGCGCTGACAGCCCGGCGAGCTCGTGGACGCCGAGCGCGACGAGGCGCTCGGCCTGGTCGGCCAGGGGCGGGAAAGTCGGCGTGTTCGTGGGTGTCGCCGTCGGGGCGGGAGGCAGGCTGGGCGTCATGGGAGACCTCTCGTCGGGGTTCGGTCGACTCATAACACTGTACGACGTACGGATATTCCGATCTCGCCATCGCCCGCGGGCGTTCGGCGTGGCGCCCCGGCGTGTCGGTCGGAGGGCGAGATGGTGTGGGAGAAGAACACCCACAATTGTGGTGGATTCCTCGGCAACACCACCTGCCTTGCCCTAGCCGGAGGCAGGGCAGAGGCACCCACCTCCCCAGGACACCGACGCGGACGACGCGGCCCGTCGACACTCTCGACGAGCACCGAGGCGTCTGCGGGTGAGATGCCCTGATGTGTCCGGTATCGCGATTGCGACTCCGCACTCGGTGGGAAAGGATCACGAGGTGACCTCGTCGTCCGTCCTCTCCGCCCTCCCGTCCTGCGCGTCGTCCAGACCGGGCCGTCGTGCGCGCCGGGCTGTCGCTCGTCGCCGCTGGGGCCCTGAGCCTCGCCGCGCTCGGGTCCCCTGCCGTCGCCGTGGGCACGGCCGACGGGTCGGGCCGGTCCCCGGTCGCGACGGCCGTGGCCGTCACTCCGGCGGAGGCCGCCGCGGCTCCGTCCTCGCAGGTCGGCGCACGGCTCCCGGCTGAGCAGCCCCTCGACCTTCCTGGCCGGATCACCGACCCCGCCGGGGCGCTCGGGAACCAGACCGACGAGGTCGAGGCCGCCATGGACCGCCTCGAGGCCGACACCCCTACCAGCTGTTCGTCGTGTACGTCGACACGTTCGACGGCCAGGACGCCCAGACCTGGGCCACCGCGACGGCCAACCTGTCGGGCCTCGGCCGGGACGACGTCCTCCTCGCGGTCGCGACCGAGGACCGCCGCTACGACCTCTCCGCCGACAACAACATCGGGCTGTCGGACGCCGCGCTCGACTCGGTCCAGGCCGCGGTCGAGGACGAGCTCAGCCAGGAGGAGTGGGCGCAGGCCGCGATCGTCGCCGCTGACACCCTGCGCACCGAGGCGGCCGGTTCGTCGTCGTCGGGCGGGGCGGGCTGGCTGATCGCGCTCGTGGTGGGCCTGGTCGCCATCGCAGGCTTCTTCGTGGTCCGCTCGATCCTGAACAAGAGGCGCGGCACAGCCGCACGACCGGGCGGCCCGGACGAGGCCGACGAGCTCTCCCAGCTCCCGACCGACGAGCTCAACCGGCGGTCCAGCTCGGCGCTGGTAGCGATCGACGACGCCGTCAAGACGTCCGAGCAGGAGCTCGGCTTCGCCCAGGCCCAGTTCGGGCTCGAGGCTACCCAGGAGTTCCAGGTCGCGCTCGAGACCGGCAAGCAGAAGGTCTCCCGCGCCTTCGCCCTGCGCCAGCAGCTCGACGACCAGACCCCGGAGACCGAGCCCGTCGCCCGCTCCCTGATGGCCCAGATCATCACGTTGTGCGCCGAGGTGAGCACCGCGCTCGACGCGGAGTCCGCCCAGTTCGACGAGCTGCGCGACCTCCAGGCACGAGCACCAGAGGTCCTCGACACCGTCGAGCGGCGCGCCGGAGAAGTCGAGGCGCGCATCGCCCCGGCCCGCAGCACCCTCGCGGCCCTCTTCGCCACCTACCCCGAAGCGGCGCTCGCCTCGGTCACCGCGAACCCCGACCAGGCCGCCCAGCTCGTCGCGGGCGCCCGCGAAGCCGTCGCCGCAGGACGCACCGCCCTCGAGGGCAAGGACCGCGCCGCGGCCGTCGCGCACGCCCGCGCGGCCGAGAACGCGGTGGGCCAGGCCGTCATCCTGCTCGACGCGGTCGACTCCGCGGGCCAGGACCTGGCGCAGGCCGGACAGCGCCTGGACGTGGCCATCGCCTCGATCACGGCAGACGTCGCCGACGCAGCCCGTCTCGCTCCCGCCGACCCGACCGTCGCTGCTCGCTCCGCCGAGGCCCAGGCGGCCGTCGAGAACGCTCAGGCAGCCCGCACCGGGGCGACCCCATCGCCGCACTGCGTCGACTCACGGACGCCGAGGCCGCGATCGACGCGGCGCTGGCCCCGTTCCGCGAGAGCGCCGAGCAGGCCGCCCGCGCCGCGGCGCTCCTGCGCGACACGATCGGTCGCGTCGACTCCCAGATCCGCGCGACGAACGACTTCATCGAGACCCGGCGCGGCGCCGTCGGGCCAGAAGCCCGGACCCGGCTCTCCGAGGCGATCCGCTACCTCGGCGAGGCGCGGGCCCTGCAGCCCTCGGACCCCGTCCGTGCCCTCGCCACGGCCCAGCAGGCCGACTCGCTCGCCCAGGCGGCGGCCCAGCTCGCGCAGCGGACGCCTCCGCGTGGGAGTCGCAGCAGAACGGCCCCGGCATGTTCGGCGGGGCGGCTCGTCCGGCGGCGGGAGCAACGTCGGCGGCATGGTCCTCGGCGGCATCCTCCTCGACCAGATCCTGCGCGGCGGGGGCGGCGGCGGCGATCGGGCGGTGGGTTCGGCGGCGGGTTCGGTGGTGGCGGGTTCGGTGGCGGCGGCTCGTCCGGCCGGTCCTCCAGGGGCTCGTCGGGAGGCCGCTCAGGGGCCGTTCCAGCAGAGGAGGACGGTTCTAGGGCGAGCCCCGGCCCGACAGGCCCGGTTCTTCGCACGTCTCAGCAACCACGACGGCAACGCGCACGCACGCACCCACGAGCAGGAAGGCACGACCGATGGCAGAGAAGCAGAGCATCTTCGGGCGCATCACCCAGCTGGCCAAGGCGAACATCAACGCTCTCCTCGACGGCGCCGAGGACCCGCAGAAGATGCTGGACCAGCTGGTGCGCGACTACACCAACAGCATCGCCGACGCCGAGCAGGCCGTCGCCCAGACCATCGGCAACCTCCGGCTCGCCGAGCAGGACTACAACGAGGACGTCGCCGCGGTCCGCGAGTGGGGCGACAAGGCCGCCGCCGCCTCCGCGCGCGCCGACCAGTACCGCGCCACCGGGGATACCGCCAACGCCGACAAGTTCGACAACCTCGCCAAGGTCGCCCTCCAGAAGCAGATCTCCGCCGAGAGCGAGGTCCGGCAGGCCGAGCCACTCATCAGCTCGCAGCGCGAGACGGTCGAGAAGCTCAAGACCGGCCTGGCCCAGATGAAGGGCAAGCTCGGGGAGCTGAAGTCAAGCGTGACTCCTTGATCGCCCGCCAGAAGTCCGCCGAGGCGCAGCAGACCGTCCAGGGTGCGATCAGCTCGATCAACGTCCTCGACCCCACGAGCGAGGTCTCGCGCTTCGAGGAGAAGGTGCGCCGCGAGGAGGCCAAGGCGCTCGGCCAGGCCGAGGTCGCCGCGTCCTCGCTCGACGCGCAGTTCGAGGAGCTCGAGACGTCCGGCGCGAACATCGAGATCGAGGCACGGCTCGCAGCCCTCAAGAGCGGTGGCTCGTCCCCGCTCCGCAGATCTCCCCGACGACCGTCACCTCGATCGAGGCCGCACGCAGGACGCACCCGGCGGAGGCTGGTAGCCGAGGGCAGGCGACACGCTCCGCCCGGACGGAGCACCGTCAGAAGAACGACGACGGCCGGTGACCTCGTGGTCACCGGCCGTCGGCCTCATCGTCGTGGGTCGTCACCAGGGACGACCCACCGGTTCCTGGGGTCAGGTCGCCGACAGCGGCTCGTAGTCGATCTCCAGGAAGTCCTCGACCTCGGGGACCCAGCGGCGGCGACGAACCCCTGGTGGTCCGGGTGCTGGTCGTAAGCCGTGTACGCCGCGGCATCCACGAACTCCATGGAGAACCCGAACGTGAACGCGTTCTTGGCGCTGGTCTGACGCAGCTGCTCGAACCGCTCCACGCCGGGGATCGTGGCGAGGACGCGGGCGTCGGTCAGGAAGGCGGACTCGGCGGCGGACCCTCGGGGTGGCGCAGGCGGAAGGCGACGGTGTGACGGATCATGCGGTCACCCTGCCACCGACCACGGGTTCCTCACCGGCGGACACGCGCTCGCCCCGGGCAGCCCGCCGTCCCCACCACGAACAGTCCCCACCACGAACAGTCCCCACCGTGAACGACCCCGACGTGAGCGGTGCGCGACTACGCCCGCACGCCCCGGCGAGCGACGTCGTCGTGCACGGCGGCGAGGAAGGACTCCGCGAGGAGGCGTCCGTCTCCAGGACCTCCCCTCGAACGGGGCGGCGTCGGCGAGAACGTTCGCGGTGTCGACGTCCGGGTGCTGGTCCGCCCAGGCGCGGATCGTGGCGAGCGTCGCCTCAGGGTGGAACTGGACGCCCAGCGCCGAACCATGACGGAAGGCCTGGTAGGGGTACATGTCGGACATGCCGAGCCAGGAGGCGCCCTCAGGGAGGTCGATGATGGCGTCGCCGTGCATGCTGACCGTGAGCGAGCGGGCCCGCTTGCCCGAGCCTGCGGCGGCGCGCGCGAGCGGCCCCAGGACCGGGTCGTGCTCGGCCCCGTCTTCCAGAACACGCGCGTCAGACCGCCCTCGAGCCCGGGAGGGGCCGCGACCTGCACGTGCCCGCCACCGGCGACCGCGAGGAGCTGCGCGCCCAGGCAGATGGCGAGAGTCGGGACGTCCGAGGCCACCGCGGTCTGCAGCAGGCCGCGCAGCGCGGGAGCCAGGGGCGACGTCGTCGGAGTACGCGGACATCGGCCCGCCCAGGATGACGAGGCCGTCTCCGATACCGTCCGCGTCCGGCAGCGTGTCGCCCGCGAAGGGGCGCACGAGGCGGACGTCCGGGCCGAGCCGGTCGGCAAAGGCATCCAGGGTGGCGTCCGCGGAATTCTGGACGACCGTGATCCGGACCGGGTCGAGAAGCTGCTGGTTCACCGCTGAAAGGTACTCGTCCCCGGGGAACATGCAAACCGTGCCCACGCCTCGACCCGTTCCGCGCCGGAGAGGACGCCTCGGAGGCCGGGGACGGTACGGGGAAGGTCACTCGTGGACCGGCCGGTCCGGAGGCTCCCGCCGGTTAGGCTGGACCCCATGTCGGACTCCAGCACGTCGAACGGCCTCGTCAGCACGCAGGGTGAGGCCAGGCGCCGCACCTACCTGATCGTCGACGGGGAGAACATCGACGCGACGCTCGGCATGAGCGTCCTGGGCCACCGTCCCAACCCGGAGGAGCGGCCCGCTGGGACCGCATCGTCGACTTCGCGGCCGCCCTGTGGAGCCAGGACGTCACCCCTCTTCTTCCTCAACGCCTCGTCGGGCCAGATGCCGATGGCGTTCGTCCAAGCGCTGCTCGCGATGGGCTACCGACCCATCCCGCTGGCGGCTCGAGCTCCGAGAAGGTCGTGGACATCGGTATCCAGCGCACCCTCGAGGCGCTCAAGGACCGCCGGGCGACGTGCTCCTCGCCAGCCACGACGGTGACTTCATCCCGCAGGTCGAGGAGCTGCTCGAGGACAGCGACCGTCGCGTCGGGCTGCTGTGCTTCCGCGAGTTCGTGAACTCGCGCTTCTCCGAGCTGGCCTCGCGCGGCCTGAGCTTCTACGACCTCGAGGACAACGTGGGGCGTTCACCACGATCCTGCCGCGCGTCCGGATCATCCCGCTCGAGGAGTTCGACCCGCTGCGCTACCTCTGACGCCACGTCGTACGGCGCGTGTCGGAAGGCGCGTGTCGGAAGGCGCGTGTCAGAAGGCGCGTGTCAGAAGGCGCGTGTCAGAAGGCGCGTGTCGGAAGGCGCGTGTCAGAACCTGGGACGGCTCGGCCCTCACCAGGTTCTGACACGGGCCGAGCCCTCACCGGACGTCAGCCCGCAGCTCGCGGTACAGGGGCGTGGGGAACGACGCCGTCACGCCGCCCCTTCCAGCAGCGAGCAGATCCGCACGACCTCGGCGTCGACGGCCGCGGCGCCGTCCGCCCCGATGTCCTCGAGCAACCGGACGGCAGGCGTGCCGTCGGACCGCACGGCCCATGCCCCGACGATGCGGCCCTCCCACCAGACGGTCGCACCGATGTTCCCGGCCGTGTCGAAGAGGTGCTCGCGGTGCGGGCCGAGGTACCAGTCGCGGCGCTTCCAGCCCATGGCAGTCGGGTCGAGCGACGGCAGCAGCGCGACGTGCCCGGCCGCGGCACCGAGTCCCGGGCTCTCAGCCAGCTCGGTCGAGCCCAGCATGACCCCGTCCCCGGCCTCGAGCTCGACGTCGCGGACGTCGAGCGCAGCGACCGCCGCTCGCGTCTGCCCCAGGTTCCACCCGGTCCACCACTGGAGGTCGGCCAGGGTCGCCGGGCCGAAGGACTCGAGCCACGCCTGCGCGAGCCGCACCCGCGCCTCCACTTCGTCGAGCTCCGGGATCCCTCCCGGAAGCCAGTCCTCGACGGGCGCCACAGGAAGCGGTTGGACGACCATCCTCCGGTCGGTTCGCCCCGGACGATCCAGCCCTCGGCCGACAGCAGCGACAGCAGCGGCGAGGTCATCGAGCGCCGCACGTCCCAGGACTTGGTCGTGGTGGGCAGGAACGCGGTGCGCAGCACGGGCGCCCGCACCGAGAGCTGCGCCCCGGTGAGCGGCCCGTGCTGGGCGAGGGCGTCGTGGACCTGTTCCTCCGCCGCAGCGAGGAAGCTCTCCGCCTCCTCGACCGGCGGGTCCATGGGGAGCGTCGCGAGCTCCTTGAGCAGCCGTGCGCGCAGCCTGCGCCCGACGGCGGCGCCCGCCCCGCGTGGACGACCGGCACCATGTCCCGGGCCACCACGAACAGTGTCCGGCGCATCGCGAGCACCCGCACGAGCGAGCGCTGCTCGTACATCGCGGCGCGCACGTCGTCGAGACGCAGCTGCGGCACGCGGGCCAGGACCGAGAGGTAGACGCTCGGGGCGTCGGTCGCGTGGAGGGCGACGAGCCGGTCGACGACGCCCTCCACCGTCTCCACCGGGTCGGGGCCGTCCGCCCCGAGGTCGAGCTGGTGCGCGACGAGCCGCGCCCGCCGTGTGTCGTCGCTGATGCGCATCCCTGCATCCTTCCGCCTCGACCCGCCCTTGTCAGAACCTGGGACGGCCCTACCCTCACCAGGTTCTGACACGGCCAGACGTCGGCACCTCAGCGCACCGCTCGCGCCCAGGCGACTCCCAGGGTTCGGTCGCACACTGGAACCATGAGCGAACCCGAGGCGCGGCTGGTCGTCGTCGACGACGAGCCCAACATCCGCGAGCTGCTGTCCACCTCCCTGCGTTTCGCCGGTTTCGAGGTGTTCGCGGCCGCGGACGGCACGAGCGCGCTCAAGCTCGTGCGCGACGTCGAGCCGGACCTCGTGGTGCTCGACGTCATGCTCCCCGACATGGACGGCTTCACCGTGACCCGCCGCATGCGGGCCACGGGCCGACACACCCGTACTGTTCCTGACGGCCCGCGACGACACGCAGGACAAGGTCACGGGGCTGACGGTCGGGGGCGACGACTACGTGACCAAGCCGTTCAGCCTCGAGGAGGTCGTGGCCCGCATCCGCGCGGTGCTGCGCCGCACCCACGCGGAGCCCGAGGACACGGCGGTGCTGCGCTTCGCGGACCTCGAGCTCGACGAGGACTCGCACGAGGTACGTCGCGCGGGGCACGTCGTGGACCTGTCGCCCACCGAGTTCAAGCTCCTGCGCTACCTCATGCTCAACGCGGGCCGGGTGCTGTCAAAGTCGCAGATCCTCGACCACGTCTGGCAGTACGACTGGGGCGGCGACGCGAACATCGTCGAGTCCTACATCTCCTACCTGCGCCGCAAGATCGACAACCTCACGGTGACCGGTCCGGACGGCACCGAGGAGCCCGTCCAGCCGCTCATCCACACCAAGCGCGGGGTCGGGTACCTGCTGCGCACGCCCCGGAGTCCGGGAGCACACGTCGGTCATGAGCACGCCCTCGTCCGGTCGCCCGGCCGGAGCATCCGACCCTCGGGCGCCCAGCCGCCGGTCTCGCCGCCACCCCGCAGTCCTCGTCCGGCCCGACGACGTCGCGCCCCTCCTCTGCGCCCGCACCCGGGCGCGGCGCGTCCTGGGACGCAGGCTCCGTCGTCGGGCCGTGACGACGCTCGCGGCTCGACACCTCCGACGCCGCCGGTCCCTGACGAGCCCCGCCCGTACGGCCGGGCCGTACCCACCGACCACTGGGGCTGGTTCTCCCGCGTTCCCCTGCGCGCGCGGCTCGTCGCGATCATCACGCTGCTGCTCGCCGCGGGCCTGGGGATCGCCGCCGTCGCGACCACGACCGTGGTGTCGAACTACCTCGTGGGGCAGGTCAACCAACAGCTCGAGCGCACCGCCGAGAACGTCGCGAACAACCCCGCGAGCCAGTTCACCCGGCAGCAGAGCG
The DNA here is from genome assembly GCA_038070415.1 of Oerskovia sp. M15. GTDB lineage: Bacteria > Actinomycetota > Actinomycetes > Actinomycetales > Cellulomonadaceae > Oerskovia. Next base: position 2,507,958 of record JAMYWF010000001.1, on the reverse strand, counting down.
GGTTGCCCAGCGACTACTACATCCTCTACCGCTGGTCGGGCGGGCAGAGCAGTCCCTACTACGACCCGGACACCGTCGAGCGGTACGGCGTGCCGGACATCCCCGAGATGTCGACGGACGAGGTCCAGCGGATCGTCGGGGAGCCCTTCACGGTCGGACCCCGAGCGAACGACGCGCAGTCCCCGAGCCACCCACGCAGTGGCGCGTCATGCCGCTCATCAACGACCAGGGGACGACGGCGTTCGTCGCGCTCCCCTCAGCGGCATCCAGGAGACCGTCAAGGTGCTCGGATGGACGCTGGCGATCAGCGCCGTCGGGATCGCCCTGATCGGCGGTGCCGTCGCGTTCCTCGCGGTCCAGCGCGCACTGCGTCCCCTCCGGGAGATCGAGGCGACCGCGTCCGACATCGCTGGCGGCGACCTGACGCGCCGCGTGCGACCCGCGCCGCCGACCACCGAGGTCGGCTCCCTCGCGGCGTCGCTCAACATGATGCTCAACCACATCGAGCGCGCCGTCGCGGCCTCTGAGGCCTCCGAGGCCCGGATGCGGCGCTTCGTCTCCGACGCGAGCCACGAGCTGCGCACCCGCTCGCGACCGTGCGGGGCTACGGCGAGCTCTACCGGATGGGAGCCCTCACGACGCCCGAGCAGATGGACGACACGATGCGCCGCATCGAGGACTCCGCGACCCGGATGGGCACGCTCGTCAACGACCTGCTCGCCCTCGCCCGCCTCGACGAGGGGCGACCCATCCGTCGCGAGCCCGTGAACCTCGCGGCCCTGGCCCGCGACTCCGCGGGCGACCTGCACGCCTGGACCCGACCCGCGAGGTGCGGGTCGTGGGTCTGGGCCACCGCGCCCCGGCGCCTCCGGGATCACGAACGCGCCGCAGGAGCTCACCGTGACCGGGGACGAGGACCGCCTGCGGCAGGTGCTCGCCAACCTCATCGGCAACGTGTCCCAGCACACGCCTCGCGGGACGCCCGTCGAGATCGCGCTCGGCACGCAACCGGGCGCGGAGACGGAGATCCGCCCGTCGCGGTCCTCGAGGTCCGGGACCACGGACCGGGCATCACCCCGAGCAGGCGGCCCACGTCTTCGAACGGTTCTACCGCGCGGACTCGTCCCGCAACCGTGGATCGGGGTTCCGGGCTCGGCATGGCGATCGTCGCCGCGATCGTCGGCGCACACCACGGGCACATCTCCGTGGCCCCACGCAGGGCGGTGGCCTCACGGTTCATGTGGAACTGCCGACACAGGGCTACGATGACGGGTCGTCGGCCGATCAGACGTAGGCTCGAAGGAGCACCTGGGCTCGACGGCGCACCCGTTCCCGCATCGAAGAAGGCTGATCTCATGGGCGTCACCACCTCTGACGCACCGCAGTGGTTGCTCACCTCCTGGACCCGTAGCTGTCGAGGGGCCGGAGCGACGGCCCCGACGTGGAGATCCGCACCGTCGGCGAAGGACTCCTCGAGCGGTGGGGACAGCCCGACCGTCACTTCCACAACCTGCGGCACCTCGCGGACGTCCTCGGCCGGGTCGACGAGCTCGCGCAGGAGACGCACGACGCGGACGTGGTCCGCCTCGCGGCCTGGTACCACGGCGCGATCTTCGACGCCGCCCGCAAGGCCGCGTACGCGAACAAGGGTGGCGAGGACGAGAGCGCGAGCGCGATCCTCGCGTTCGACCAGCTCACGTCGCTGGGGTCCCGGAGAAGGCCTGTCAGCGCGTCGCGTTCCTCGTGAACGCGCTGGTGCGCCACGCCCCTGACCCCTCGGACTTCGACTGCGCGGTGCTGTGCGACGCGGACCTCGCGATGCTCGCAGGGAGCCGCAGCGCTACAAGGAGTACCTCAGGACGTGCGCGACGAGTACGCGCACATCCCGCTCGCCGACTACCTGCGCGCCCGCATCGCGATCATCACCAAGCTGCTCGACCGCCGCAGCCTCTTCTCGAGCCCCATGGGGCAGCGTGGGAGGAGCCCGCGCGCCAGAACCTCGACGCCGAGCTCCAGCGTCTGCGCAAGGAGCAGGCGAAGCTCATGGCGTCGGCACCGCCGCCCTCGTCGCGCCGTCGCCCTCCTGACAGTCCCGCTGTCCCCGGCAGGCACTTCGTCCCGACGGGCCGTGCACAACCGCGACGTCCTGACGCTCCCCACAGGTCGCCCCGTCTCCCCTGCCCGACGGCGCCGCGCACCCTAGCGTCCTGCTCACCCGGTCGCGGATCACCGCCCGGGACGGCGGGGGCCGGACCGGTGCTCCCGGACGCGTCGAGAGGCAGGACGTCATGAGCAGGTACGAGGTCGACAGTGCGCGGGTCGCGCAGGCGAGCACCGCGGTAGGGGTTCGGTCACGGCCATCCGCGCGGAGGTCGGGGCCATGATGCGCAACCTCCTGGATCTCCAGGCGAGCTGGCAGGGCGGCGCCGCCACGGCCTTCGCCGGGGTCATGACGGAGTGGCAGGGGCTCAGGCCCACGTCGAGACGGCACTGGACTCCATCACCACCGCCCTGGGGTCGGCGGCCCAGACCTACGCCGACGCCGAGGCGCAGGCCGCGCGGCTCTTCCTGCGCTGACCTGTCTCCGTCCGCCCGCTGACGTTCGCCCGGCGGGCGGACGGGACCCGCTAGGCTCCTCCATGCCGCTCCGTCGCCGCCCCGCCGACTCGCACGCCGTGTCGTTCGAGGCGGTGGACGACCTCGACGATACCGAGGAGAGCGAGGTCGCGCCTGCCACCGGCCGACGGGGCGCGGCGTCGGGCGACGACGGCCCGCCCACGGGGACGAGGACCCCGGACGGCGGACCGACCTCCTGGCGACGAGCGACCGCGCTGGGTGCGGTATGCCGCTGCCGCGGGCGTCCTCGCCGTGGTCGTGGGCGGGCTGACGATCGGCGGGGCGATCGAGGACAGGCGCACGACGGCGCGGCTGATCGCGAGCCCGGGTGGGTGCTGCCGTTCACCGGTCGGCCCGAGGAGCTGTGGTCGCTCGAGATGCCGGGCATCAGCGGGCTGTCGGGCGACCTACTGCTCATCGGCGACCGTGACGTGTCCGTGGAGACGGTCACAGCCTTCGACATCGGGACCGGCGCCGAGAGGTGGCAGGCCGAGGTCGGCGCGCAGGCGTCGTGCGGTCGCGTCACCTTCTGGCGGCCGTTCGCGCGGGACGACGGACCGCTCCTCTGCCTGTCCGATGGACAGGAGCACCGGGCGGTCTCGGTCCTGGACGAGAACGGTCAGGTCACCGCGCGACGCGACCTCGGCGCGGTCGACGAGGGTCGAGCTACGCCATCGGACTGGGCGGCACGCTCGTCCACGTGCGACGCGACGGCCCCGTCGGTCCCCGATCGGTCTGGTCGAGACGCACGACGGGCACGGGAACCCGACTGTGATCGACCTCGGGGCGGGCGCGGCGTCGTTGTGGCGCTGGAGGACGCGATCACGGGGACGGCGCTCTGGGAGGTGGACCTGCCGTTCGTCGCGCCAGGCGACCTCGCCGGGTGCCAGACGTTCGTGGACGACACCCTGGGGGTCGCGCTCGAAAACGTGAGCGCCTGGATGCAGGGGAACGTCATCACCGTCCAGGGCTGCGGAGTCGATGCGGCGTTCAGCGGTGACGGGGTCCGTCTGGACGCTCCTGGTGTCCGCGACGACCAGGTCGAACCGTTGACCGACGACACGGTGAAGCGATTCGATCCCGCGACCCTGCGCACGACCGTGCTCGACCTCGAAGGGGCCACGCTCTGGGAGGTCGACGGGCAGCTGCTCGCCCCGTACGCCAGCGACGGGACGTCCGAGTTCTTCTCCTCAGCGCCCCGAGCGGTCTGGCGGCCGTGGCCCCGACGGCAGGGCACTGTGGGACCTCACGACGTACGCGGACACGGTGCTCGTGCAGACCAGCACCGTCGTGGTCGTCGACGACCGTGCGGGCGGCCTGTCCGCGCTCGACCCGGCCACCGGCCGCGAGCTGTGGACCGCCTCCCTGTCGGCGTCCGCGTACGCCCTCGCGGCTGTCACCGACGGTACTCAGGCGATCGTCGTCAGCAGCTCGGACGGCCAGGTGAACCTCGTGACGTGCTACGACCTCGACACCGGCGAGGAGCTGTGGGCCGAGGAGAGCCCGATCAGCTCCTGGTTGCTCGCCTCCGGCGGTGCTCTGCTCCGGATCTCCGAGGACTCGGTGGCCCGGTGGGGTGAACCCATCGGGTGTCTGCTCCCGGGCCACGCGGGAGCCCGCGGTCCGACTCGAGGCGCTGGACCGCGGCTCCGAGCGGGTCAGCGGCCGATGCTTTCCAGCGTGGCTGCGTTCTCGTCCGAGAGGAAGAGCCCCGCACCAGCGATGTTCTCGCGCAGGTGCGCCGTCGACGACGTGCCGGGGATGAGCAGGATGTTCGGGGAGCGCCGCAGCAGCCAGGCCAGCGCGACGGACTTCGGCGTGGCATCCAGTCGGTCGGCGACCTCTGTGAGCGCTTTCGGACTGCAGCGGCGTGAAGCCTCCGAGGGGAAGAACGGCACGTAGGCGACGCCCTCGACGGCGAGCCGGACGATGAGGTCGTCGTCGTGGCGGTGCGCGAGGTTGTACATGTTCTGCACGCACACGATCGGGGCGATGTCCTGCGCCTCGGCGACCTGCTCCGCGGTGGCGTTGCTGACCCCGAGGTGGCGGATCAGCCCCTCCTGCTGGAGCTCTGCGAGCGTCCCGAACGCCTCCGCGATCGAGCCGCGCCGGGGCCTTCAGCGTCACCCATCCGCATGTTGACCAGGTCGAGGACCTCGACGTCGAGGGACCGGAGATTCTCGTGAACCTGCTTGCGCAGCTCGTCGGGTCGTCGGGCCGTCGGCCAACCGCCCTGCGTGTCCCGGCCCGCCCCCACCTTGGTGGCGATGAACAGCGAGTCGGGGTAGGGTGCAGGGCCTCACGGATCAGTTCGTTGGTGATGCGCGGCCCGTACGCGTCGCTCGTGTCGATGTGAGCGATCCCGGCGTCGAGCACCTCGCGCAGCACGGCAAGCGCGGCGTCGTGATCTGCGGGCGGCCCCATGACCCACGGGCCTGCGAGCTGCATCGCGCCGTAGCCGAACCGGGTGACGATCGAGTCGCCCAGAGCCCAGGTGCCGCCGGGAAGTGAGGTGGTGGATACATTCATCGTGGTCGTTCCGCTCCGTGGTCCGAGGTGGCGCTTCCCGCCATCTCGGACCATCGTCAAGGAATTGCCTGCCGTCCGGAAGGAGGCACTCCAAGGTGCGTAACCCACTCTCAGGAAAAGGTGTGACCAGGTTGAGTACGACGAACGCCGCTCAGGAGCGAGCACACGCCAAGGTGGAGTACAACGCGTTCCTGGCGGCATGCCCCAGTCGCCAGCTGCTGGACCGGATCTCGGACAAGTGGGTCGTGCTGGTCCTGTGCGCGCTCGGGGCGACGCCCCGACCAACCCGGTGCGGCGGATGCTGCGAGGGCGATGCGCTACTCCGAGATCTCGCGTCTGCTCGCGGGGCCAGCCAGAAGATGTTGACCCAGACGCTACGGTCGCTCGAACGCGACGGTGTGCTCACCCGTACAGTGACGCCGACCGTACCCGTCACCGTCTCGTACGAGCTGACCGACCTCGGCCTCTCTCCACGGCATGACACGCGGCCTCAGGTCCTGGGCCCAGAGCAACATGGACGAGGTGCTCACGCACCGCGCGGCCCACGACGCTCGCGTCTCGTGATCAACGCGTCCGACGGTCAGATGCCGCCGGACCCTCGATCTCGATGAGCCTCGTCGACGGCTCGTCACGTGTGCAGGCCTCGGACGAGTGCCCGGTCCCCGGCGGATCCGGATCAGCACCCTCCTCCGGATTCTGGTAGACAAGGACCGGTTGGAGGCCGGGCACGAGCGATCGACGGTCGTCCCGAGGTCGACGACCAGAGGCACTCCACCTTGTGGCTGCACCTGGTGCAGCGACGGCCCCCGGGTGGCCCGTTCTCCCTGTTCCGTCGGACCTTCAGACACCCCAGGAGACACCATGACCGTGTTCGATCTGACCGGACGCCGTGCCCTCGTGACCGGCGGGGCCCAGGGCCTCGGCGAGGGATGGCCCGCGCTCGCGACGGCGGGCGCGCATGTCGTGATCGCGGACATCCAGGACATCGGGAAGCAGGTCGCCGCCGATCTGCCGTCCGAGGGAGGACAGGAGCATGCGTTCACCCGGCTCGACGTCACCGTGGAGTCGGACTGGGAACGGGCGATCGCCGCGACGATCGACGCCGTCGGCGGTCTTGACATCCTGGTGAACAACGCAGGCATCGAGATCTCGGGCCTGCTCACCGAGGTCGAGCCCGACGACGTCCGGCGGATGCTCGACGTGAACATCCTCGGCACCACGCTGGGACTCAAGCACGGCCTGCGCGCGATGCGACCCGGCGGCGCCGCCGGTGCGGGCGGCGCGATCGTGAACGTCGCCTCGGTCGCCGCCACGATCGCGTTCCCCGGATCTCCATCTACTCGGCCACCAAGTCCGCAGTCGATCGCCTGACGCGCGTCGCCGCGATGGAGAGCGGCAAGCTCGGGTACGGCGTCCGGGTCAACTGCGTCTATCCCGGCCTCGTACCGACCGCGATGGGCGCAGGCCTCGCGAGCGACATGGCCTCCCTCGGGTTGTTCGGCTCCGCCGAGGAAGCGGTCGGCGCCGTCGTCGACCTGACTCCGTCCGGGCGTCTGGGCACGGTCGAGGACATCGCGGACGCTGTCGTCTTCCTCGCGTCGGACGCGGCACGATTCGTCAACGGCGCCGCCTTCCGGTCGACGGCGGAATGGGAATGTGAGGCGACCTCTGAGCCCGGCGACGTCGTGCCGGGTCGTCGCCTGCGCCGTCGAGGATGCGACCCGTCCTCCCCGCCGCGGCCCCGGGACGACCGAGTGGCTCGATGTGCCGCCCCCACCTGACCGCGAGCGTCACCGTCTGGTGCGCGCACGCGCAGGCAGCAGGCGCGCGGATGGCGGCCTGGCTCACCTCCGCCGAAGCCACGAAGGCCTCGGCGTTCCGGCAGGCGGCGGACCGCGAGCGGTTCGTCACCGGGCGCGCGCTGGTCCGGGCCGCCCTGGGCGAACGCCTGGGTGTCCCACCGCCCGACGTCGTGGTCCGGCTCAGCCCTCGCGACGGCGCGACCCCGGGCGGCCGTTCGTCGACGGGGCGCCGTCGTTCTCGATCGCCCACGCAGGCTCGTGGGTCCTGGTCGCGGTCCTCGACGCAGCGGCGGCCAGGAGCGGCGACGCGCGGGCGGTATATCCGGCGGCATGGACGTCGGCATGGACGTCGGCGTGGACGTCGGCGTGGACGTCGAGTCCACCGCCCCTGCCCGGGACCACCTCGCCGACCTCGTCGACGCGGTCCCCGCGCGAGCGCCCTCCGGGGGTGGACCGCGGAGTCGTTCACCCGGTCGTGGGTGCGCCGTGAAGCCGTGCTCAAGGCGGTCGGCACGGGACTGCTCGCCCCGCGCGACGACCTGCTCCTGGCCCCGCCGACGGACCTGCGGCGATCATGCGCAGCCGGGGCGCGCTCCCGGAGCCTGACCGGCTCGCGGTGCGAGACCTGATGCTGCCGGGGCGTCACCCTCGGCCGGCGGTTCGGTCACCCTCGACGGGCACGTCCGTCACCCTCGGGGCACGAGACCGTCACCCTCGGCCGGCGGTTCAGTCACCCTCGGCGGCAGCGCCCGTGAGACCTACCTCGCCGCCGTCGCCCTCTGCTCGCCCGAGCGCCCCGTCGCGCTCTCCACCGTCTCGGTCGTCGACGGTCGATCCCTCCTCGCCCGGCACGGCCTCCTCCCCGCACCCCTCAGCGCACCTCCCGGCTCTCCCGCAGGAGGAGCCACAGCAGGAGCGGCGCCCCGACCGCCGAGGTGACCACCTCGACCGGAAGGTCCACCGGCAGCAAGCACGCACCGAGGTCCGTCCTGCCGACACAGCACGATCCTCGACCGCACAGGAGCGGTCGAGGATCGTGGTGGCGGCGGCGGGTGGCCGCAGGCGGCGGCGGGCGGCGGCGGCGGCCTCAGCTGATCTTGCGGCGGTAGACGGCGATCGCGAAGGCGTAGGCGACGGCCAGGATGCCGACGAGCCAGGCGAGGGCGATCCAGAGTTCACTACCGACGGGCTCCTGAGCGAACAGTGCGCGGATGGAGTTCACGACGGAGGTCACGGGCTGGTTCTCGGCGAACCAGGCGACCGGGGCGGGCATCGTGTCGGTCGGCACGAACGCGGAGCTGATGAACGGCAGGAAGATCAGCGGGTAGCTGAAGGCGCTCGCGCCATCAACGGTCTTCGCCGAGAGCCCGGCGATCACGGCGAGCCAGGTCAGAGCGAGGGTGAACAGGACCAGGATGCCGGCGACCGCGATCCAGGCGCCCAGGGATGCTCCGGTGCGGAAGCCCATGACGAACGCGACACCGATGACGATCGCGACCGAGACCAGGTTTGCCACCAGGGACGTGAGCACGTGCGCCCAAAGCACGCTCGACCGTGCGATCGGCATCGACTGGAAGCGTTCGAAGATTCCGCCCTGCATGTCGAGGAACAACCGGTACGCGGTGTAGGAGATTCCGGTTGCGATTGTGATGAGCAGGATGCCGGGGAGCATGTAGTTGATGTAGGACTCGCCGGACCCGGTGTCGATCGCGCCGCCGAGCACATACACGAACAGCAGCATCAGGGCGATCGGGGTGACCGCGGTCGTGATGATCGTGTCGGGGCTGCGCAGGATGTGGCGCAGCGAACGGCCGGTCAGGACGCGGGTGTCGCTGAGGACGTAGGAGGTCATCGGGCTTCCTTTCGTGCCGGGACCGTGCCTTGGGTGCGGTCGGTGTCGATGGTGCCGGTCTCGCCGGTCTCGCCGGTCTCGCCGGTCTCGCCGGTCAGGGTGAGGAAGACGTCCTCGAGGGAAGGCTGCTTCTCGACGTACTCGACCTTGGCGGGCGGCAGGAGCGCCTTGAGCTCGGTCAGGCTGCCGTTCTGGATGATCGTGCCCTTGTGCAGGATCGCGATGCGGTCGGCGAGCTGCTCGGCCTCGTCGAGGTACTGCGTGGTGAGCAGCACGGTCGTGCCGCCGGCAGCAAGGTCCTTGACGTTCCGCCACACCTCGATGCGCGCCTGGGGTCGAGTCCGGTCGTCGGTTCGTCGAGGAAGATGATCGGCGGGTCCCCGATCAGGCTCATCGCGATGTCGAGCCGACGACGCATGCCCCGGAGTACATCGCCGCCTTGCGGCTGCCCGCATCGATGAGCGAGAAGCGGGCGAGCAGCTCGTCGGCGATCGCCCCGGGTTCGTCAGGTGACGAAGCCTCGCGACCAGGACGAGGTTCTCCCGGCCGGTCAGCACCTCGTCGACCGCGGCGAACTGTCCGGTGAGGCTGATCGACTCGCGCACGTCGCCGGGCTTCGCGGCGACGTCGAACCCGTGGACCGTGGCGGTGCCCGCATCGGCCTTCAGCAGCGTCGACAGGATCCGCACCAGCGTGGTCTTGCCCGCACCGTTCGAGCCGAGCAGCGCGAAGATGCTCCCCGCCTTCACGTCGAAGTCGACGCCTCGCAGCACGTGCAGGTCCTTGAACGACTTCTCGATGCCTCGCACCTGGATCGCGGGTCCGGTGATCATCGCCCCTCCTCCTGCTTCGCGTCCTCGATCGCCTTGGTCAGGCGAGTGCGTTCCTTGTCGACCCACTGCGTGCCGCCGTACGCCTGAGCGAAGGTCTCGGCGAAGTCGACGGGTCGTCGCCCACGATCTCGCTGACGGGCGTGCCGTCGACGGCTGCGCGCTCCCACAGGTCGGCGAGGCCGACGAACATCTGCACGATCGTGTCGCCGTCGGTGACGCCTCCGTAGTACATGAGGTACCGGTTGACGGCGTTCGCTGCGGTGCGGTACGGCGCGGGCAGCGCCTCCACACGGGCCTTGGCCTGCTTGTACTGCTTCTTCTGCTCGAGCGATCCGGTGATGGTCTCGATCCACTTGCTTGCCATGTCTACTTCTCTCCTTCGTGTTCGTGGTTGCGCTCGTCGACGCGTTCGCCGTGGAGCTGTTCGATCCGTTCTGCGAGGAAGGCCCAGGTCTTCCAGAACTCTTCGAGGTACTCGCTGCCCACTGCGTTCAGCGAGTAGACCTTGCGGGCGGTCCCTTCTCGGACGGGACCTTCTCGACGTCGACGAGGCCGTTCCGCTCGATCCTGACCAGCAGCGCGTAGACGGTGCCCTCGACGATGTCGGCGAAGCCTGCTCGCGCAGCCGCGCCGTGATCTCGTAGCCGTATGCAGGTTGCACGGCCAGGATCGCGAGGACGATGCCCTCGAGAGTGCCCTTGAGCATCTCGGTCATCTGCTTGCCCATGAAGCGCTCCTTTCACTACTCAGTAATGCTGACTACCACTAGATAGTAGCACCGAGTACCGGTGACGCAAGGGGCAATTTCCGAGGGTGGAAGGCGATGTCGGCACTCTTCCCGGCGGTAGCCGTCCTGGGCGATCGGGCGCCTCCGCAGGGCCGCGATGGCGCGCGTCGCCGAACGCGGCTGGCCACAGGTGAGGATTCCCGCGGAGGCGACAACGGTCGGCCGGTCAGGGTGCAGGTCTCGACGACCAGCGTGAGGATCGAGGCATGACCCGATTCGGCTACACCCTCATGACCGAGCAGTCCGGCCCCAAGGCTCTGGTGAACTATGCGGTCGCGGCCGAGCGGACCGGCTTCGACTTCGAGGTGGCCTCCGACCACTACTTCCCTGGCTCGACAGCCAGGGCCACGCGCCTACGCGTGGACGCTGCTCGGCGCGGTGGCACAGGCGACCGAACGCGTCGACCTCATGACCTACGTGACCTGCCCGACGATCCGCTACCACCCCGCGGTGGTCGCCCAGAAGGCCGCGACGCTGGGGATCTTGTCCGACGGCCGGTTCACGCTCGGCCTCGGTGCCGGCGAGAACCTCAACGAGCACGTCGTCGGCGGCGCTGGCCCGCGGTCGACGAACGGCACGGGCTTCTGGTGGAGGCCGTCGACATCATCAGCGAACTGTTCACGGGCGAGCTGCTGACCTATCGAGGCGAGCACTTCCAGGTGGACTCCGCACGCCTGTGGGACCTTCCGGACTCACCCGTGGAGATCGGGATAGCCGTCTCCGGTGCGCAGTCCGTGGCGACCTTCGCGACGCTCGCGGACCACCTCGTCGCGACCGAGCCGAAGCCCGAGCTGATCGCCGCCTGGGACCAGGCGCGCGAGGAGGCCGCCCTTCCTGGTTCCCGGAAGATCGGGCAGCTCCCCATCTGCTGGGATCCCGACCCGGAGCGCGCCGTCGCTCGGGCGCACGACCAGTTCCGCTGGTCCGGCCTGGGATGGCCGGTGAACGCGAACCTCCCGACCACCGAGGCCTTCGCGAGCGCCGGCGCTTTCGTCCGCCCGCAGGACGTCGCGGACTCGATCCCCTGCGGACCTGACCTCGACGCGATCGTGGACGCCGTCTCGGCCTACTGGGAAGCAGGTTTCACCGACATCGCGCTGGTCCAGGTCGGCGACGAGGGACAGCAGGCCTTCATCGACTCCGCAGCCGCCCCGCTGCTCGACAAGCTCCGGGCAGCAGCGCCGTCCGACTGAACCCACCGCAGTCCCTCCGGGGTGCCGATCGCACGTCGGTCCGAGGGAGCCGGCGTCAGCCTTCAGCCTTCGACACCCGTGGCGATGTGCGAGGTGCCGACGGGCTTGGACTCCGGTGGGCCTCGCTCGAGCAGGTCGATGGAGAAGGCGACCATGCAGGCGACGGCCAGGAGCTCCGACTGCACGAGGTGCCGCGGTCACCCGGCCCGCCGTCGACGTCCGGGTACGCCGAAGGGCCGCCCGGCCAGGTCTCCCTGGCCGGACGGCCCTTCGTGTCAGCTGCGCGACTCCGAGGAGCCTCGCCGCACGAGCGGACGGATCAGAAGTCCATGCCGCCCATGCCGCCGTCAGCGCCAGCCGGGCGTTGCGCTCCGGCTTGTCCGCGACGACTGCCTCGGTCGTGAGGAAGAGCGCGGCGATGGACGCCGCGTTCTGCAGCGCGGAGCGCGTGACCTTGACCGGGTCGTTGACGCCTGCGGCGAGCAGGTCCTCGTAGACACCCGTCGCAGCGTTCAGGCCGTGGCCCGAGGGAGGTTGCGGACCTTCTCGGCCACGACGCCACCCTCGAGACCGGCGTTGATCGCGATCTGCTTGAGCGGAGCGTCGATCGCGGCGCGCACGATCTGCGCACCGGTCGCCTCGTCGCCGACCAGGTCGGTGATCGCCGAGGTCTCGAACGCCACGGCGCCGCCTGGATGAGGGCCACGCCACCACCGGCGACGATGCCCTCTTCGACGGCAGCCTTCGCGTTGCGGACAGCGTCCTCGATGCGGTGCTTGCGCTCCTTGAGCTCCACCTCGGTCGCGGCGCCGGCCTTGATGACAGCGACACCGCCGGCGAGCTTGGCGAGGCGCTCCTGGAGCTTTCGCGGTCGTAGTCGGAGTCCGACTTCTCGATCTCGGAACGGATCTGGTTCACGCGACCTGCGATGAGGTCGGCGTCGCCGCACCCTCGACGATCGTGGTCTCGTCCTTGGTGACGACGACCTTGCGAGCCTGGCCGAGCAGGTCGAGGGTCGCGGTGTCCAGCTTGAGGCCGACGGTCTCGGAGATGACCTGACCACCGGTGAGGATCGCGATGTCCTGCAGCATGGCCTTGCGGCGGTCGCCGAAGCCCGGAGCCTTGACGGCGACGGACTTGAACGTGCCACGGATCTTGTTCAGCACGAGGGTGGCCAGGGCCTCGCCCTCGACGTCCTCGGCGATGATGAGGAGGCTGCGACCGGCCTTCATGACCTGGTCGAGCAGCGGCAGGAGGTCCTTGACGTTCGAGATCTTCGACTCGACGATCAGGACGTACGGGTCCTCGAGGACCGCTTCCTGACGCTCGGGGTCGGTCTCGAAGTAACGGGCCAGGAAGCCCTTGTCGAAGCGCATGCCCTCGGTGAGCTCGAGCTCGAGGCCGAACGTGTTCGACTCCTCGACCGTGATGACGCCTTCCTTGCCCACCTTGTCGAGGGCCTCGGCGATGAGGTCGCCGATCGCGGGTCACCGGCGGAGATCGCGGCCGTGGCGGCGATCTCTTCCTTGGTCTCGATGTCCTTGGCGGCGATGAGCAGCTGAGCCGTGACGGCCTCGACGGCCTTCTCGATGCCGCGCTTGAGGGCGATCGGGTTGGACCCGGCTGCGACGTTGCGCAGGCCCTCGCGCACGAGCGCCTGGGCGAGGACGGTCGCGGTGGTGGTGCCGTCACCCGCGACGTCGTCGGTCTTCTTGGCGACCTCCTTGACGAGCTCCGCGCCGATCTTCTCGAACGGGTCGTCGAGCTCGATCTCCTTGGCGATGCTCACACCATCGTTGGTGATGGTGGGCGCGCCCACTTCTTGTCGAGGACGACGTTGCGGCCCTTGGGGCCGAGCGTGACCTTCACGGTGTCGGCGAGGACGTTGAGCCCGCGCTCCATCCCGCGACGTGCCTCCTCGTTGAAGGCGATGATCTTTGCCATGGGGATTGATCCTCCGCTGGTGGCGTGTACGGTCGGTCGGCGCCCGCGACGGACGGCTCGCGCAGGTCGGCGTTCATGTCACGCCGACTCACGGGCCTCACCTGACGACCAGAGAAACTGTCACTCATGACGAGAGTGCTAACGCCATTATTGGCACTCTGCCGGTGCGAGTGCAAGGCCACGGGACTGCTATCGCCCGCAGCGGAACGGCAGGCGCCCGGCTCGTCCTAGGATGCCCAGTGTGAGTTTCGCGACGACGAGGTGGCGACTGGCGGTGCTGGGAGCGGCGATCGCCCCCGTCGTCGTGCTGGTCACGGCGGCGCGAACCCCTCGTCGCAGCCCACCGACGTCCAGATCGACCTCTACCAGGACGGCGTCGCCACGGCCGGTTCCGGCGCGCTCTTCCGCCTGCCGGACGGCATGGCGGCCACCTACCTCGACGGCAGCAGGGTCCTCGACCCTGCAGCCCTGACCCCGCCTGGCTCGACTCGGGCGTCGACCCCGCCGACGGGGAGGTCGGCCGCCTGACCCAGATCGCCGGTCCCCGTGTCACGGCGGCGACCCTCCTGGACGCCGGGGCCGCAGAACGAGCCGCCGATGCGTCCAGGGCCTGGCTCGACGCCGGCACGGCCCCGGCGACAGCACCCGCTTCGCGGAGCTCGGTGAGGACGCCCTGCTCGACCTGCACGCCCTGACGCTGACGAACGGCGCCTCGCTCGCGGCCGCGTCGCCGCGTTGGCGTTTCGTGTGGCCCGCGACGCGTCGTTCACGGCGGCCGCCTACGCGAGGACGAGTCACGTCGACGACGCCCTGCACGTCCTCGACTTCCTCCGCTCGGTCCAGGAGCCCGACGGCTCCTTCCACGCCCGCTACCTTCCGGACGCCTCGGGGTCCCCGACGATCGCGGTGTCCAGTCGGACGGCAACGGGTGGGCCCTGTGGTCCGCGTGGACGGTGCTCGACGAGATCCAGGATCCCGAGGACCGGGACGCCGCCCGCGAGCGGCTCGCTCCCCTCGTCGACGCGTCGACGGACCACGTCCTCAGGCTGCTCGACGACGACACCGCCCTCCCGCCGCCGTCCAGCGACTACTGGGAGGTCCACCCGACCGAGCTCACACTCGGCACCGTCGCGCCTCTCCTCGCCGGCCTGGAGGCCGCCCGGTCGTTCTACGAGGACGGCGAGCGGTGGGACCGTGCGGCCGACGCGGGCCGGGCGGCGTTGCGCCTGCGGACCGCGATCGAGGACCGCTTCGGATCGCAGGGCTACCCGCGTCACGTGTCGGGCGGCCCGCAGGACGCCGCGACGACCTTCGCCCTGCCGCCCTTCCAGCCCACGGCCCTCGCCGGGGCGGAGGAGGCGTGGCGGTCCTCGGTGATGTCGATGCTCCGCCCGGCCGGTGGTGTCGCGCCGGGAGCGGCTGGCGGGCCGACGGCGTCTCGTGGACGCCCCAGACCGCCCTGTTCGCGCTCGCCGGCGCCTCGATCGGCGAGGAGGAGGCCGCGGCGAGCTGGCTGGACTGGCTCGACGCGCACCGGACTGCCTCCGGGCGATCCCGGAGAAGGTCCTCGCGGACGGGTCCCCGCGGCGGTCGCCCCGCTGACCTGGAGCTCGGCGCTCGTGGTGCTCACGCTGGTCGAGATGGAGGACCAGCGTGCAGCGGCCGCAGCGGCGGAGACCACAGAGCCGTGAGCGCCGTGGTGCCGACGTCGGGCGCCTCGACGACGCTGGGCCTCAGGGCGCCAGCGGCGGCGGGCGGGGACGTCGAACTCCCGGCGCAGCACGCGCTGGGCGGCGTACCAGCCCCGAGCCCGTGGACGCCCGGACCGGGCGGCGTCGACGCCGAGCAGAGGTACACGCCGTCGAGCCCCGTCGCGTACGGGTCGAGGCTGGGCGTGGGCCGGGCGACCATCCGCCACAGGTTGACCGCCCCGGCGGCGATGTCCCCGCCCACGTAGTTGGCGTTGTGCTCGCTCATGCGCGCGGCAGGCACGCACCGCGAGGTCACGACGACGTCGCGGAAGCCCGGCGCGAACCGCTCGATCTGGGCCGTGATCACCTCCGTGACGTCGAGCGTCGAGCCGCCGGGACGTGCGCGTAGGTCCACAACGGCCGGAGCTCGCCCACGCGCCGTGACGGGTCGACGACCGTCGGGTCGCTGACCAGGACCATCGGCCTGTCCGCGTGCCTCCCGGCCGCCACGGCGGCCTCGGCGGCCGCCATCTCCGGCCGTGTGCCGCCGACGTGGACGGTCCCGGCGCGCCCGACGTCCGCGTTCTGCCACGGCACCGGTCCGCGCAGGACGAAGTCCACCTTGGCGGCCGCGTTGCCGTACGGGAACGCCGTGAGCGCACGCGCCGCGCGCCCGTCAGCCGCGACCCGAAGACCTCGACCACCGTGCGGGGCGTGGTGTCGAAGATCACGGCTCGGGCCGGGGCAGGTCCGCCTCCGTGCGGACGGGGTGGTCCGTCACCACTTCCCGCCGTGGGCCTCGAGGTCCGCGACGAGAGCCGTCACGATCGCCCCGAGCCTCCGCGCGGGACGGGCCAGCCACCCTCGGTGTGCGCGAGGGCTGCGAGGAGCATGGCCACGCCGCCGAGGCGAGCGAGGGCATGGGTGCGATCCCGTGCGCGGCCACCCTGTCAGCAGTGCGGGGCGACGTCGCCGGCGAAGCGCCGGTCCCACGCCCTGGTGCCCTGCTCGAGGACCCCGAGCCCGAAGCGGGCTGCGGTCGGCACCCCGCGGGAGGAGTCCTGCGGGAATGCTGCGCTTGTCGCCGAGCGCCATGGCCACGGCGTGCTCCGGGTGCCGCGAGAGCGACCCGACGAGCGAACGCCATGCGGCGCCGTCGACCCCAGCCCGTCGACCGTCCGGTCGAGGTCGCGGTACGCGAGACCGGCGCGCCCACCGGGCAGCGGCTGGGCGTAGGAGATCTCCGGGACGAGCAGCTCGACGCCGCGCGCCGCAGGTCGAACGCCTGGAAGAAGGGCGACGCCCAGGCCATCGGATGGACGGCTGAGCAGACGTCGTGCACCAGCCCGTCCGCCAGACCGAGGTCCAGGGTGCGAGAGCCGCCGCCGACGGTGGGCTGCGCCTCCAGGACTCGCACGGACAGCCCGGCCCGGGCGCACGTGACCGCCGCGGCAAGCCCGTTGGGGCCCGAACCGACGACGACGACGTCCACCTCGGTCAGGTGACGCGCAGGGGTCACGGCGCTCAGAGCGGGCGCACCTGCTCGGCCTGCGGGCCCTTCTGGCCCTGCCCCTGCTCGAACTCGACAGCCTGCCCCTCCTCGAGCGAGCGGTAGCCGTCGTGCTGGATGGCGCTGAAGTGGACGAAGAGGTCCTGCCCGCCGGAGTCGGGCGTGATGAAACCGAACCCCTTCTCGGCGTTGAACCACTTGACGATGCCCTGAGCCATGAACGTCTCCTCCGATACCAGCACACTCGTGCCGTGGGTCGCCGGAGAGCGTCTGCCGCCCTCGGTGTCCACGAGCCTAGTCCGCCTGCGGACGTCCGTCACGGGCACGGCACGGCAGGCTCAGGAGGCCTCGGGGAACGCGGTCTTGATGACGACCATGACGTCACCCTCGCGCAGCGTCTGCTCGCTCACCTGCTCGGCCGGGATACCGAGCACCGCCGCGACCGCGAGCGCCGTGTCCCTGCGGTCAGCGTTGTACCAGACGGCGTTGCCCGTGACCCCGAGTCATCGGGGAAGTCCGACGCCTCGACGTTCGTGAAGCCCTGGTCGGCGAGCGACGTACGCCCGATGCCGCCATACCGGCCGGACCGCCGTCGTTGAGGACGCGCACCAAGGCAGTCTTGTCCGCGGCCGCCAGGAGGGCCGCGACGTCCACGGCAGGGTCGACCGGCTCCTCGGGAGCGACCGGCTCGTCGACGGGCGTCTCCGCCTCGGGGTCTCCTCGGCCGTCGTGTCGTCGGCCGGGTCTCTCGGCACCCGCGTCGGCCGGCGACTCGACCGCCGGCGGCTTGGGCTCGGCCGCGGGCGTCCCGCCGAAACCGCCCGAGATGACGGCCACACCACCGATCGCCAGCCCGGCGAAGATCACCGCGACGAGCAGGAACGGCCACGTCTTGGTCCACCCGCTGCGGGGAGCACGGAAGACTCCCGCAGGTGCACCCTCGGGCGCGGGGACGTCGAACTCGTCAGGCGCGTAGGAGTAATCGCTCTTGCTCACGCCGACAGGGTAGCCGGTCTGGCCCGGCAGATTAAATGTCGCCGAGCCGACGAGCCGAGCGGGCTCGCTGACGGGTGGACCGCATCCGCCGCAACCGCTTGACCAGCATGGGATCGTGGGCGAGCGCCGCCGGAGAATCGATCAGAGCGTTGAGCGCCTGGTAATAGCGGGTCGCCGTCATGTCGAAGAGCTCGCGAACAGCCTGTTCCTTGGCGCCGGCGTACTTCCACCACTGGCGTTCGAACGCCAGGATCTCCTGGTCCCGGTTCGAGAGCCCGGAGCCTTCCGACGCAGACGCCGCGGGGCTGCCAGCAGACGGCACGACGAGGTGCTCGGTGTCGGCGAACGCTTCGCTCATGGGCGGATCCTCACTCGTCGGGGTGTGCCGCGCAGCCGGTGACCGGTGCGGACCTGAACCGCTCCAGACTACGCGCGAACGACATCCATGTCATTCACCCGCTGGCGTACTCTCACCGCGTGAACACCATCGCGACGCCTCGGCCCGAGGGGCCCACGAGCAGGTCTCCTCCTCCGCCCCGGACCCGACAGCCCCGGCACCGCCCACCCGCCGCTCGCCGAGATCATGGCCCCCGACTGGGCCGCGGCCCTCACGCCCGTCGAGCCCCAGCTCCGTTCCGTGGGCGACTTCCTCCGTGCGGAGACGGCCGCCGGACGCCCGTACCAGCCCGCGCCGTCGGACATCCTGCGTGCGTTCCAGCGACCGCTCGCCGACGTGCGCGTCCTGATCGTCGGCCAGGACCCTACCCCACGCCCGGGCACGCCATGGGTCTGTCCTTCTCCGTCCAGCCGCACGTGCGACCCGTCCCCGGTCGCTGCAGAACATCTTCGCGGAGATGGCGACCGACCTCGGCGCCCCGACCCCGCGCACGGCGACCTGTCCTCGTGGAGCGACCAGGGGTCATGCTGCTCAACCGGGTGCTGACGGTCGGCGCGGGCGACGCCGCTCGCACCGCCGCAAGGGCTGGGAGGCGATCACCGAGGCCGCGATCCGTGCGCTGGTCGCCCGCGACCGACCGCTCGTCGCGATCCTCTGGGGACGCGACGCCGCGACGCTCAGGCCGCTGCTGGGCGACACCCCGTCGTCGAGCGCGCACCCGAGCCCGCTGTCCGCGCGCCGCGGGTTCTTCGGGTCGCGGCCGTTCTCGAGAGTCGACGAGCTGCTCGTGGCCCAAGGGTCCACGCCGGTCGACTGGACCCTGCCCACGGCCTGAGGCGCGGCGTCGGACCGGGCCGTCGGGCGCCGTCGGGCTGGAGGGTCACGAGACGCACGGCGCCCGTTGTCACACAATGGACCGGTGACCACCTCGCACCCGGACGATGAGAAGACGCCCCCTGGGCAAGCTACGTCGCCATCGGCGACTCGTTCACGGAAGGACTCTGGGACCCCTACCCCAACGACCCGGACCGCCAGCGCGGGTGGGCCGACATCCTCGCGGGACACCTGTCGACGCGCCGCAGCGCCGCAGGTGAAGCCCCGCTCCAGTACGCCAACCTCGCCATCCGGGGTCGCCTGCTCAGGTCGATCCTCACCGAGCAGGTCCCGGCCGCGATCGCGCTCAAGCCCGACCTGGTGAGCCTCATCGGTGGCGGCAACGACATCCTGCGCCCGGCGGCCGACGTGGACCGCCTGGCGCGCAACCTCGACCACGCTGTCGGGCGGCTGCGCGCCGCAGGCATCGACGTCCTCCTGGGGACGGGCTTCGACACGTCGGGGTCACCCCTCGTGGGGCTCACGCGCGGGAGGGTGGGCGTCTTCAACACCCACATCTGGTCGATCGCCCGGCGGCACGGCGCGCACGTCCTGGACCTGTGGGGCATGCAGTCGCTGCACGACTGGCGCATGTGGTCCGAGGACCGCATCCACCTCACCCGGACGGCCACCGTCGGGTGGCTCAGGCCGCGCTGCTGGGTCTGGGGCAGGGGCCCGACGACTCCTCGTGGGACGACCCGCTGTCTCCCTCCCGCCCGTGCCGCTCCTCGACCGGGCCCGGCAGAACGCCGAGTGGGTGCGGGTGCACGTGTACCCGTGGGCGACGCGGCGGCTGCGCGGGGCGTCCTCGGGCGACCTGCGCGAGCCCAAGGTGCCGGTGCTGACGCCGGTCCAGTCGGAGTAGTCGGGACCCTGGGGTGCCGAACCCGAGGTTGGTCAGGCAACTGGGCTCCGTTGCCTGACCAACCTCGGGTTCGACAGCTCCGATCCGTGAGGAGCCGCCTGTCGGGTTCGAACCGACGACCTTTCGCTTACAAGGCGAATGCTCTACCAGCTGAGCTAAGGCGGCACGCCACCCGTGGGCGACGGCACCGAGAGGTGCGCGAACAGCCTAACGGGTGTCGAGCATGCGGTTGACGTCCGGCGAGCATGCGGTTGTCGTTCGTTCCCGCCCTGGGAAGAACGACAACCGCATGCTCGGCACCGAAAGGGTCAGCCCTTGGCTGCCTCGACCGCCGCGGGGAGCGCCGCCGGGTCGCTCCAGTTGCCCTCCCAGCGCTTGCCATCGATCGTGATGGTCGGCGTGCCGAAGCCCTTCTCCCCTGGAGGTCGGGGTTCTGCGTCGTGAGCGTGGTCGCGCCCTCGACCCAGTCGCCGAACTCGTCGACCGCCTTGCCGCCGCGATGCCGTCGGCCACCTCGGCCGGGACGCCCACGGTCTTGGCGATCTCGGCGATCTGCTGGTCGGTCAGCGTCTCCTTGTTCTCCTCGGGCTGGTTGGCGAACAGCGCCGAGTTGAACGCATTGAGCTGCGCGGGGCGTGCTCAGCGACGTACGCGGCGGCGGCGGCCGAGCGCGTCGAGAACTGCTGGGCGTTGGCCATCCGGTCGAGGATCGCGACCGGGTGCAGCACGAGGTTCACGTCGCCGGCCTCGCGCATCTCGTCGAGCGAGGCGCTGTTGATCTCCTCGAACTGCCCGCAGATGGGGCACATGTAGTCGAGGTACACGCCGACCTCGACCGCGCCGTCGGTGCTGGTGCGGCCTCGCCCTCGGCACCGATGGGGATGCCACCGGTGTCGTTGGCCGTGGCGGGCGCGGTGACACCGGTGAGCGGGGCGTCGACCCGGGCCTCCTTCTGTTTCATCGCGGGATGAACACCCAGAGGAAGGCGCCGATGAGGACCGCGAGGCCGCCCACGAGGGCGCCGATCGTGATCGCACGGTTGCGCTTGTCGCGCTTGGCCTGGGACTCGCGCAGGGCGAGGGCCTCGGCGCGGGCCGCGTCGCGGCGGTCGGCCTTGGTCTGACGGGGTTCGTTGGTCGGCATGAGAGTCCTTGGAGGTCGTGGTGGCGCGGCGTCCCGGGAGGGGCCGCACTGGTCGCGAGGGTAGCGGTCCGCGCAGCGCGTGCCCAGGGTGCGGGGAGCACCGGGTCGCGCGCCGACGACACGTCAGGGTGACGGGTCGTCAGGCGGCCGCGAGCGCCGCCGGAGGTCCGCGCAGCGACCGCACCGCCGCGAGGGCGAGGTGGCGGAGGACCTTGGTCGCCGACAGGACGACCTGACGGCCGGGGCTCGCGACCGGGGCGAGCGGGCTGCGGAGCAGGGCGGCGAGCCTGCGGGGCGCAGGACGCCGACCACCCGGTCGTGCACGCGCAGCGCGACGGCGGCGAGCCCCAACCGGCGAGCAGGAGCGCGAGGTGGGCCAGCAGGACGGGCAGCGCGAGGACGCCGACGACGGTGACCACACGGACGGGATCGCCACCGAGGGCCGCGGTCCCGGCAGGGCACTCCGCACTCTCCCGCAGGAGCGCCAGGTGGACCCCGGCGACGCCCCAGCCCCGGCGCGGGCAGGCACTGGTGGACGATGCTGAAGCCGCGGTCCGCGAGCAGCGTCAGCGTCCCGACGACGAGGAGGAACCCGGCGACGGCCAACGACGTCACGGCGGAGAGCGCCCGTCCTGCGGTACCACCGGCGGTCCCCTTCGCGCACGCCCGACGGGACCGCAGCGCTGGGCGCGGTCTCGCTCGGGGCGTTCCGGGAGCGGCACCGTGAGGTGCACCCGGCGCGGACGTCCTGGCCACGGGGTCAGGGTACTCGGACACCCTGGGAGATTCCGGTGACCGCCGGGTCACACGCTCGGGGCGGACCGGGGAACGGCGACCAGTCGATCGGTGCCCCGTCGCCGAGCGCGAAGAGCACGATCGCCGCGAGCACCAGGCCGACGAGCACGAGGACGGTCGCTCCGATCCGGCCGGGCGCGACGTGCGCCAGCGCCGTGCGTGCGCCGTACCGGGTGAGGGCGGAGAGCGGTCCGAACCAGGCGAGGAGCACCGCGACGGCCATCGCGAGGCACAGGACCACGGCGAAGACCCAGTCCTCGTTCATTCCCCGGCCGAGCGCGCCTCGACTGTCTGCTGGGGTGCGAGGACCAGGACGCCGGGCGCGAGGAGCCACCACGACCCGACGGTGATCAGCAGCCCGGCGCATCCGGCGACGAGCAGCGACGGGACCGCACCGGCGATCGCCCGCAGCACGTACCACGGGGTGCTCACCGTGGCCGGACACCGTCGCTGCGCTGGACGCCCTTGCGCTCGCGGTGGGTGTGGAGCGAGTCGGCTCCCACGCCGACGACCCGCAGGACGACCACGATCAGGGTGAGCAGCACGAACGCCACCCCGGGTGGCTGCCCGCCAGGAGGACGAGGGGCAGCCCGAGCGCGAGCACGGTCCCCGTCCGGTGGTGCGGGGCCGGACGGGCGTACCCTCCGCCGGGCGCCTCGTCGAGCGGCTTGCCGAACGCGTCGAACAGCGGGTCGTCGCCGGCGACCGGCTCGCCGGGCGCCCGCGCCGCTTCGTCCTGCCCGACGGCGGGGCCTGCGCCGGGGGCGGGCTGCGGTGCGTGGGGCCCGAGGTCGGCGGGGAGGCCGGGTACGCCGAGGGCGGGCCGGACGGCGGCGCCAGGGGTTGCCGAGGTGCCAGGGAGGGGCGAGACGGGAGGGATGGTCGGGACCGCGACGGTCCGTCCGTCGTTGGCGATGATCTGGGTCGCCGCGAGCGGCGGGATCGAGGGCCGCCGGGACCGGCGTGGCCGAGCCCACGGAGGGCACCACGGTGGTCGGCATGACGTCGACCGCCGAGCGGGAGAGTGCGACCGTGGCCGCTCCACCGGCTCCCGCCCCGGCGAGCCTGGTCGCCCCGGCCGCCGCTGCCGCGCTGCCGGCTGCCGCGAGGGTGGCGGCGACGGCACCTGCCGCGGCAGCGCCGGCGCCCTGTCCGCTGAACGTCGCCGGGACGATCTCGGTCGCACCCGTGGCGGGCGGCGCCGTCGGGCCGTCGCCTTCCTCTGCTGCACGCCGCAGGACTCCCGCGACCTCCGACGGGCCGAGCCTGCGCACCGGGTCCGCACGGAGCGCCGCCGCCAGGGCTGCGGCCGTGCGGGACCCAGGCCCGCGAGGTCTGCCTCGCCGCCCGTGCCCGCGACAGGACGGCCTCGACGGGACGCATGCCGAACGGCGGGCGACCCGTGGCCGCGAAGGCGAGCACCGCCGACCAGCCCCACCAGTCGCTGTTGACGCTCGGCGCCGCGCCCTGCAGGAGCTCAGGGGCCAGGTAGCCGGGCGTCCCCATGACGAGGCCCGTCGACGTCGCCCGGGCCTCGTCCAGTCCGTGCGCGATGCCGAAGTCGATGAGGACCGGCCCGTTCGGGGTCACCAGCACGTTGCTCGGCTTGAGGTCGCGGTGCACGACGCCCGCGGCGTGGACCGCCTCGAGCGCCTCGGCGAGCTGGTCGGCGAGCTCGAAGAGGTCCTCGCGTCGAGCGGCCCGCCCGTCGCGATCTCCTCCTCCAGGTTGGGCCCGTCGACCAGCTCCGTGACGATGAACGCCTCGGACCCGTCGAGCTCCACGTCGAGGATCTGCGCGACCGCCGGGTGTCGCAGCCGCTGGAGCGCGACGGCCTCGCGGCGCAACCGCTCCCGGCCCTGCGCGTCGACGTCGAGGTGTGCGTGCAGGAACTTCATCGCGACGAGGTTCCCGCCGCCGTCCTCGGCCTCGTACACGGCCCCATGGCTCCTGCCCCCAGCCGCGCGAGGATCCGGTACCCACCGACCTCGCTGCCGGCAGGCAGCCCGCCCGGCGCGCGGGAGCGTCGTTCCGCACCGGGTCGACGGATCTGCTGCTGACGTCCTCCATGGTGTCAAGATATCGACAAATCGCGCCCGTGCCCTGCGCTCCCGTGAGCAGGCGGCACGTGACACCGATAACCTGGACGGAGGTTCACGGACGTATCAGCGATTATCAAGGAGATCTCCATTGACTGGCAAAGACGGCTACGACCTCGTCGTGGTGTCCAACCGGCTCCCCGTCGACTTCACGGTCGACCACGAGGGACAGGTCGACTGGAAGCGTTCTCCCGGGGCCTCGTCACGGCGCTCGAGCCCGTCATGCAGAAGTCCGACGGCGCCTGGATCGGCTGGTCGGGTGCCCCTGATCTCGAGGTCGACCCCTTCGACGCGGACGACATGCGACTGGTGCCCGTGACGCTCTCGGCGACCGAGATCGAGCGCTACTACGAGGGCTTCTCGAACGACACGCTCTGGCCGCTCTACCACGACGTGATCGCGCCCCGGCGTTCCACCGGCAGTGGTGGGACGCCTACCGGCGGGTCAACCAGCGCTTCGCCGACGCTGCCGCCGCGCAGGCCGAGCACGGCGCGACCGTCTGGGTGCACGACTACCAGCTCCAGCTCGTGCCCGCATGCTGCGCGAGCAGCGACCGGACCTGCGCATCGGGTTCTTCAACCACATCCCGTTCCCGCCCCTCGAGCTGTTCCAGCAGCTCCCGTGGCGCCGCCAGGTCCTCGACGGGCTGCTCGGTGCGGACCTCGTCGGCTTCCAGCGCGCGGGCGACGCGTCGAACTTCATCCGCGCCGTCCGTCGCCTGACCGGGTACACGACGCGCGGCCCCATCGTCACCACCCCGGCCACCGAGGAGCTGCCCGCCCGCCACGTGCGCGCGGCGGCCTTCCCCATCTCGATCGACTCCCGGACCTTCGACGAGCTCGCCCGCACCCCGAGGTCCAGGCGCGCTCGCGCGAGATCCGCGCCGACCTGGGCGACCCCGAGGTCATGATGCTGGGCGTCGACCGGCTCGACTACACCAAGGGCATCCGCCACCGCATCAAGGCCTACGGCGAGATCCTCCAGGACGGGCGCATCGACGTCGAGCACGTCACCCTCGTGCAGGTGGCGAGCCCCAGCCGCGAGAACGTCGG
Source organism: Oerskovia sp. M15 (assembly GCA_038070415.1). Lineage (GTDB taxonomy): Bacteria > Actinomycetota > Actinomycetes > Actinomycetales > Cellulomonadaceae > Oerskovia. Next base: position 2,482,981 of record JAMYWF010000001.1, on the reverse strand, counting down.
CGCCTACCAGGAGCTGCGCGAGCAGGTCGAGGGCCTCGTCGGGCGCATCAACGGCGAGTACGCGGAGATCGGCCACGCAGCGATCCACTACCTGCACCACTCCTACCCGCCCGAGGAGATGGCCGCGCTCTACCTCGCGGCCGACGTCATGCTCGTGACCTCGCTGCGCGACGGCATGAACCTCGTCGCGAAGGAGTACATCGCGGCCCGCTCGGACGACCGCGGCGTGCTCGTGCTGTCAGAGTTCACCGGCGCGGCCGACGAGCTCGCGGGCGGCGCGCTCCTCGTCAACCCCACGACATCGACGGGATGAAGGACATCATCGTCGCGGCCGCGCACATGGACCCCGCGAGCAGCGCAAACGCATGCGCCGCCTGCGCCGACGCGTCCTCTCCGACGACGTCACGAAGTGGTCCGAGTCCTTCCTGGGCGTCCTGCAGGCCATGCCCTCGCGCGACACCCCCGCCTCCCGGCACCGGACGAGGGGACGACGCGTGACGACGTCGGACACCTCCCCGGACCGACGGCCCGGAGGGTGACGGTCTGGTTCGCGCGCTCGCGGCCTTCGCGGCGCGCGCTCCCGGCAGCCGGGACGACGGCGGGCCGCTCCTCGTCGCGAGCGACTTCGACGGCGTGCTCGCCCCGCTGGGCGACGACCCTCTCGCGTCGCGGCCCACCCCGGCCGCCACCGCGGCCCTCGCGCGCCTCGCGGCCCTCGACCCGGACCGGGTGCGGGTCGCGCTGGTGTCGGGGCGGCGGATCGAGGACCTCGCGCACCTCGGGTCCCCGCCCGCGGGTGCGCTGCTCGTCGGGAGCCACGGCGCGGAGACGGGCGAGGTGCTGTCCCCGCGGGGACGACGCCCACCGGGCCACCGACGACGCGGGCTCCGCGGGCGGCAAGAGCCAGGTCCGCGCCGACGGGACGACGGCGCGCGTCCGCCTGATCCCGGTCGAGCTGGACGACGCGCAGGCCTCGCTGCTGGCTCGGGTCACCGCCGGGCTCGAGGCGATCGCCGCCCCGTCCAGGGCGCCTGGGTCGAGCACAAGCCCTCCGCGGCGGTCCTGCACACCCGTCTGTCCCCGCCCGCGGAGGCGCACGGCGCGACGGTCGCCGCCGACGAGCTGGGCACGCGCCTGGGCGCCCACCCCATGACCGGCAAGAACGTGGTCGAGATCGCGGTCACCAGCACGTCGAAGGGCATCGCGCTCGACACGCTGCGCGCCGCCCTGGCGTCCCCGCCGTGCTCTACCTCGGGGACGACGTGACGGACGAGAAGGCGTTCGCGGTGCTCGGGGCGACCGACCTCGGGATCAAAGTCGGCCCTGGCGAGACCCTCGCGCGCCATCGCGTCGCCGACCCGGCCGAGGCGGCGCACGTCCTCACCACGCTGGCCGACCTCCTGGGCGCCTGACGACCGTGACCTGGACGTGACCCGAGTGTGACGGAGAACTCAGCAACCGGGGTAGGATGCCGAGCAACGATGACGTCGGACCATCGAGGTCTCCGGGCGACCGGAACCGTCGAGGTTCGACTTCTTCTGTGTCACAGCAGACACGCACCTCGTGAAAGCGCGGCACGTCACTACACAACGGATCGTCCGGCACGTACCTGCCGGTGGAGGGATGTACCCAAGATGGCTACGGTCACTTTCGACCACGCAACGCGGCTCTACCCGGGGACCGAGCGCCCCGCAGTGGACCAGCTCAACCTGCACATCGAGGACGGCGAGTTCCTCGTCCTCGTCGGCCCCTCGGGCTGTGGCAAGTCGACCTCGCTCCGCATGCTCGCGGGCCTCGAGGACGTCAACGGCGGGCACATCTTCATCGGTGACCGCGACGTCACCGACGTGCAGCCCAAGGACCGCGACATCGCGATGGTGTTCCAGAACTACGCGCTGTACCCGCACATGTCCGTCGCGGACAACATGGGCTTCGCGCTGAAGATCGCCGGCACGCCCAAGGCGGACATCCGCCAGCGTGTCGAAGAGGCTGCGAAGATCCTCGACCTCACCGAGTACCTGGACCGCAAGCCCAAGGCGCTCTCCGGTGGTCAGCGTCAGCGTGTCGCCATGGGCCGCGCGATCGTGCGTCAGCCGCAGGTGTTCCTCATGGACGAGCCGCTGTCGAACCTCGACGCCAAGCTCCGTGTCCAGACCCGTACGCAGATCGCGTCGCTCCAGCGCCGCCTCGGTGTCACCACCGTCTACGTCACGCACGACCAGACCGAGGCCCTCACCATGGGTGACCGCATCGCGGTCCTCAAGGACGGCCTCCTGCAGCAGGTCGGCACGCCGCGCGACATGTACGACACCCCGGCCAACGTGTTCGTCGCCGGCTTCATCGGCTCGCCCGCGATGAACCTCGGCACGTTCTCCGTGTCCAACGGCGTGGCCGAGATCGGCCCCGCACGCGTCGTGCTCGAGCGCGACGTTGCCGCGAAGATCAGCGAGGCCGACAAGGGCAAGGTCACGCTCGGCTTCCGTCCCGAGTCCCTCGAGGTCACCACGCAGGCGAACGAGAACGCGTTCCCGGTCGAGGTCAACATCGTCGAGGAGCTCGGCTCCGACGCGTTCGTCTACGGCACCCTGAAGGGCGAGATGGCTTCGGCCGACGTCCTCTCCGCCGCCGGTGACAACCAGATCATCGTCCGCGTCGACCCGCGCAACGTGCCCGCCAAGGGCGAGCGCATCTACGTGGCGATCCGCCCGGGCAACACGCACATCTTCTCCACCGCGACGGGCCTGCGTCTCAGCTGACCCACAGCGACACGGGCGGGCTCGGCACTACGCCGGGTCCGCCCTTTCGCATATCCTTCCCCGTGGCTGCGGAACGTCCGTGGCCGTGACGGACGAGTGACGCGCGCCCACAGCACGGGTGGTACCGCCTCACGTCGTGCCGACCGCCCGGCGTGCCGTCGGGTGGCCCTCGTCACCGAAGAACCGCCGAGCCACCCCGCACTCCGGCCACCGCGGAGAAAGGAACTGTCATGGTGCAGAACCTGCAGATCACCGCGTCAGCCCCGACCCAGCCCTGCTCGATCTTCCCTGGGACATCCCCTCGAGAGCTGGCCGGACGAGGTCCTCGCCGCCCTCCCCGCGGTATCTCCCGGCACATCGTGCGCTTCGTGCGGATGTCGGGACGCGTGATCGCGATCAAGGAGATCGGCGAGTCCGTCGCCTACCGGGAGTACGAGCTGCTGCGCCAGCTCAGCCGCATCGACGTGCCGAGCGTCGTCCCCGTCGGGGTCATCACGGGGCGCAAGGACGCGAACGGCGAACGCCTCGAGGCCGTGCTCATCACCGAGCACCTGCAGTTCTCGCTGCCCTACCGCGCACTCTTCAGCCAGGCCCTCCAGCCCGACACCGCCACGCGCCTCATCGACGCCCTCGCCGTGCTCCTCGTGCGACTGCACCTGATCGGCTTCTACTGGGGCGACGTGTCGCTGTCAACACTCTCTTCCGCCGGGACGCAGAGACCTTCGCCGCCTATCTCGTGGACGCGGAGACGGGTGACCTGCACCGCGAGCTGACCCCGGGCAGCGCAACTACGACGTGGACCTCGCCCGGACCAACATCATCGGCGAGCTCATGGACCTCTCTGCGGGCGAGCTCCTCGACGAGGACATCGACGAGATCCTCGTCGGCGACGCGCTCGTCGAGCGGTACAACGACCTCTGGGACGCCCTCACGAACGCCGAGTCGTTCGCCTCGGACGAGCGGTGGCGCGTCGCCGCTCGCATCGAACGCCTCAACAACCTGGGCTTCGACGTGGGTGAGCTCGACATCACGACCGACATCGACGGCACCACCGTCCAGATCCAGCCAAGGTCGTCGACGCGGGCCACCACTCGCGCCGGCTCATCCGGCTCACGGGGCTCGACGTCCAGGAGAACCAGGCCCGCCGGCTCCTCAACGACCTCGACTCTATCGTGCGGCTGCCGAGCGGCAGAACGACGACGAGGAGTTCGTGGCGCACGACTGGCTCAGCGGGGTCTTCGAACCGACGATCCAGGCTGTGCCGCGCGACCTGCGGCGCAAGCTGCAACCGGCCCAGCTCTTCCACGAGATCCTCGACCACCGGTGGTTCATCTCGGAGAAGGCCGGGCGGGACATCCCCATGGCGGAGGCGACGTCGTCCTACGTGGAGAACGTCCTGCGGCACCGGCCCGACGAGAAGGCGATCCTGGGTCTCGCCCGGGCGAGGTGGACCAGCAGGAGTGATCGGGGGCGGGTGCGGGTGCGGCCTCGGGGTCAGGCCGGTCCCGGCAGGTCCGGCCCCAGGAGCGCCTCCGGCGCCGCGCCGTCCCGACGCCGGTACCGTTCTCCCACCAGCGCGGCCCCAGCGCGATGATCCCCGGCGCCACGAGAGCCACCTCGAGACCAGCCCGCAGGAGGAGCGCCCCACGGCCGCGCCCACGCCGAGCGCCAGGACCGCGGAGACCCGCCGCACCCAGGCCTCGCGGCCGTGGCTGTCCTGGAAGTAGTCGGCGGCCAGCCCTGTCAGGGTCGACGTGACCACGGTCGTCGTGAGGTCCTTGACGGACAGGTGTCGCGCGGTCGCTGCCTGGATCCCCATCGCGACGCCCAGCACCCCACGACGACGAGCAGCCGCCATCCCTCGGATCACCGATCAGGTACGCCACGACTGAGGCGACGAGCACCCCGGCACCGACTCCCGCGAACAGGCCCGTCGTCGTCCGGTGCCAGCCCGCGCGGACGTTCCGGAACGCGTAGCCGGCGATCGCTGCCCCACCACGTAGGTCGCGAGGGCGACGAGGGGTCCGAGCGTCGGGACGTCCTGCCCGCCGCCAGACCCATCCCGAGAATGAGCACGTTGCCCGTCATGTTGGCCGTGAAGACCTGGTCGAGCGCGAGGTAGCAGATGCCGTCGATGATGCCCGTCGAGAACGTGAGCACGAGGAGCAGCACGCGGTAGTGGCGGCGGACGGGATGCGGGTCCATCCCGCGAGCATCCCCGCGAAGGCGTGGGGCGCACCCGCGGCGCCCGGCCCCGTACCCGTGGCGCGGACGTCGACGCACCACCGGGGACGTCACGGACTCCGGCGGGACAGCAGCCCCGAACGCGCAGGGCGCCCGGCGGCCCGCCGGGGAGGCGGTGCCGTGGGGCGCCCTGGGGACGAGCGGAGTCTCAGTCCTCGGCGGAGCGCAGGCGCGCGACCTCGTAGAGCGAGATGCCGCCGCGACGCCCGCGTTGAGCGACTCGACGTCCGAGAGGATCGGGATCGAGGCCACGACGTCGCAGGTCTCGCGCACGAGGCGCGAGAGGCCCTTGCCCTCGGAGCCCACGACGAGCACGAGCGGGTCCTTGCCGAAGGCGAGCTCGCCCACCGCGACCGGACCGTCGCCGTCGAGCCCGACGACGAAGCAGCCCGCCGCCTTGTACTCGGTGAGCGTGCGCACGAGGTTGGTCGCGCGGGCCACCGGCACGCGGGCCGCGGCCCCTGCGGAGACCTTCCACGCAGACGCGGTGACCCCTGCGGCCCGACGCTCGGGGACCAGGACGCCGTGCGCACCGAACGCACCCGCGGAGCGAGGACCGCGCCGAGGTTGCGCGGGTCGGTCACGCCGTCGAGGGCCACGATGAGCGGCGGCTCGCCGGCCTCGTGGGCGCGGTCGAGGAGGTCCTCGGGGTCCGCGTAGTCGTACGGCGGGACCTGGAGGGCGACGCCCTGGTGGACCGAGCCGTCGGTCATGCGGTCGAGCTCGGCCTTGGTGACCTCGAGGAGGTTGTACCCGCGCCCGGAGGCGATGTTGAGGATCTCCTTGGTGCGGTCGTCCGCCTCGAGGCGGGTCGCGATGTAGACCGCGGAGACCGGGATGTTCGCGCGCAGGGCCTCGAGCACGGCGTTGCGGCCGTTGACGACCTCGTTCGCCGAGCTCGAGCGGGTCGAGCGGGACGGAGTGCGCCCGCTGGGGCGTCCGCCGCGGGTCGCGCTCTTCGCGTCGTGCGCACGGGAGCCGCCGGCCGTGGAGGTGGCCTCGCGGCGCTGCGCCGCGGCCTTCTCCTTGTGAGCCTTGTGGTACGTACGGTCCTCGGCCTTCGGGGTCGGGCCGCGTCCCTCGAGGGCGCGACGGTTCTTGCCGCCCGTGCCCGCGACTGCGGTCTTCTTGTTGCTGCTGCGGGTCGCGCCGCGTCGTTGTGAGTTTCCAGCCATGGGTCTGCCCCGTCGGTCGATGTGAGTGAGTGAAGTTGTCGGTGGCGGGTCTCGCGGGCGCCGCATCGGCAGCGCCACAGTGCCGTCAGGTGCCTGTCAGGTGCCCAGGCGTGCAGCGAGGACCAGCGGGCCCCGTCGCTGGAGTCCTCCACGACGATCCCGGCGACCGCGAGGCGGTCCCGGATCGCGTCGGAGGTGGCGAAGTCGCGTTGCACCCGTGCCTGCGCACGGGCGTCGAGCTCGGCCGTGACGACCGCGTCCAGCGCGTGGCGGTACCTGCTGTCGCCGGAGTCCGCCCACTGCTCGCCCGCAGGGTCCAGCCCCAGGACGTCGAGCATCGCACGGAGCGAGACGACGTGGTGGCGCGCGACGGCGTCCGCGGCGGCGAACGGTCGGCGAGCGCCGAGTTCCCTGCCCGCAGGTGCTCGTGCACCACCGCGAGCGCGGCCGGCACGTTGAGGTCGTCGTCCATGGCCGCCACGAAGGCCGCCGGGAGCTCGGCCTGCCGCACGTCGGCGACGTCGATCTCCCCGACGCGCTCGCCCGCTCGTTGCACGAACCCGCACAGCCGCTCCCACGTGGCTTCCGCCTCGCTGACGGTGTCCTGGGCCCACTCGAGCATCGAGCGGTAGTGGACCGCGGCGAGCGCGTAGCGCAGGACGGCCGGTCCGGTCGTGCTGAGCACCTCGCGGACGAGCAGCCCGTTGCCGAGCGACTTGCTCATCTTGGCGCCGCTCTGGGTGACCCAGGCGGAGTGCAGCCAGTACTGGGCGAACCCGTCGCCGCCGCGCGCGACTGGGCCTGCTCGTTCTCGTGGTGCGGGAAGCGCAGATCGAGGCCTCCGCCGTGGATGTCGAACGTCCCGCCGAGGTAGCGGTGGGCCATGGCGGAGCACTCGAGGTGCCACCCGGGCGGCCGCGGCCGAACGGGGTGTCCCACGAGGCCGTGGCGGGCTCTCCCGGCTTGGGGCCTTCCAGAGCGCGAAGTCGCGCGGGTCGCGCTTGAGGGAGTCCTCGGCCGGGTCCGCCGGGGCGGGGCGAGGTCCTCGAGGCGCTGGTTGGTGAGCGAGCCGTAGTCCGCCCACGAGCGGACGTCGAACCACACGTCGCCGGGTCCGGTCGTGTAGGCGTGGCCGGAGTCGACGAGGCGCTGCATGAGCTCGACCATGTCCGTCACGTGCCCCGTGGCGCGGGGCTCGTAGGTGGGCGGGGTGACGCCCAGGGCGTCGTAGGCCGCGGTGAAGGCGCGCTCGTTGATCGCGGCCCACGCCCACCAGGGCTCGCCCGCATCGACGGACTTGGCGAGGATCTTGTCGTCGATGTCCGTGACGTTGCGGATGAGGGTGACACGCGAGCCCGTGCGGCGCAGCCAGCGCACCAGGACGTCGAACGCCACGGCCGAGCGCATGTGCCCGATGTGAGGCGCCGACTGGACCGTCGCCCACACAGGTAGATGCCGACCTCACCCTGGTTCTGGGGATGAAGTCGCGCACGTCCCGCGTCGCGGTGTCGAACAGTCGAAGGCTCACGCCCGCAAGGTTACCGGGGTGCACCGCCCCGGCAGAACCCGCCCGCTCGGAGATGGCGTCTCGGCACGCGTCTTCACCCGCCCGACCGCGACGCTACCCGAAGTTCTTCCCCTCACCGCGGTAGGTGGGGACCTCCTCGACGACCTGGTCACCGCGCACGAGCTGCACGCGGTCGAAGCGTTCCATGAGCTCCCCGCCTTGGCGTGGCGGAACCAGACGCGGTCTCCCACCGCGAGGTCGCGGGCGCCGTGGCGGCCCCGTGCGACGTGCAGCGGCGTCTGGACCTCGCCGACGCCCTCGGACGAGGTGAGTCTCCAGCCGGGCTCGAGGACCCGTGGGACGCGCGTGGGTCCGGCGGGGCCCGAGGCGACGTAGCCGCCCGCGAACGCGGTCGCGTACCGGGCGCCGGGACCCGCACGACGTCCAGCCCGAAGAACGCCGACGGGTGCGGGACGAACGAACGGTACGCGTCGAACAGCCCGGGCACGAAGAGCCGGAACCGGACGTCACCTCGGTCACGACAGGATCCCCGGCCGAGGTCTCCAGGGAACCGGTCCCGCCGGAGTTGACGAGCTCCAGGTCGTGCCCGACGGCGTCGCTCACCGCGGCGATGACCTCACCGCGGCGGGTGCCCAGGTCCGCGACCGACGCCCTCTTGACGAGACGAACCGCAGGACTGGTGTCGGGAAGACCCGCGACCTGCGCCTCGTAGAACATCAGCCCGCGGACCCGCAGGCCCGGGATGCCGGCGATGACCTGCGCGAGGGCCCCTGCCTCGTCCGGCGTGTGGACGGGCGAGCGCCGGGTCCCGAGGTGGACCGTGAACCGACCGAACCCCAGGCGCAGCGAGGCGTCGACGTCGAGGCAGAGCAGGACGGGCGCCTCCTCCCCAGGCTGTCCCCGCCGTCGCCCCCACCTCGGTGCACCTGGAGAGCCGAGGCCACGAGCGCGACCTGCGCGACGTCGTCGACCATGAGGGTGATCTCCCGGCGGGCCGCCGGATCCGCCGCGAGCTCCGCGAGAGCGCGGCGGTCGACTGTCGGATAGGCGACCAGGACGTCCCGCGCCCCGCTCTCGACGAGCCACAGCGCCTCGGCCAGCGAGTACGCCATGATCCCCGCGAAGCCCAGCGCCCCGGCGCGCTCCACGAGCGAGCGCACCCGCACGGACTTGGACGCGACCCGGACGGGCACGCCCCGGCACGCTCGAGGAGCTCGCGGGCGTTGGAGTCAAACACGTCGAGGTCCACGACCGCGACCGGCCCGGGATGCGCTCGGTCGCGGCGGACAACCGCTCGCCGAGCGTGCGCCACTCCGGCTCCGGCGCCCCGACGGTCCGGGGACGGATCGTGCGTGCTCCTGCGCACCGGCGTCGTGGTCATGGAAGGAAACCTACCCTCGTGAGATAGTGCCGGGTGTGACGAGCCAGCAGGCTCCCGGTTCATGGACGAACTGGGCGCGAAACCAGACCGCTGATCCCCTGCGCCGCGCAGCCCCGCGCGACACCGACGAGCTCGCGCAGACCGTGCGCCGGGCTGCCGACGACGGCCTACGGGTGCGGGCGGTCGGAGCGGGCACTCGTTCACGGGGCCGCGGTCACCGACGGCCTGCTGCTCAGCCTGGACAACCTCCGGGCCGTCGAGGACGTGACGCGCACCGGCGCGGGAGCCCGGGTGACGGTCGGGGCGGCATCCGGCTGCACCGGCTCAACGAGGTCCTCGCGTCCGCAGGCCTCGCGATGCGCAACCTCGGGGACATCGACCAGCAGTCGATCGCGGGCGCGATCTCGACCGGCACCCACGGCACGGGGCCGCGCTCGGCGGGCTCGCGACGCAGGTGCGCGGGGTACGGGTGGTCGGGGCGGACGGCACGGTGACCGAGGCGACGCCCGACGAGCACCCTGACCTCTTCGAGGCGAGCCGCCTGGGCCTCGGGACCACGGGGTGCTGGCCGCCGTGACGCTCGACGTCGTCCCCGCTTTCCACCTGCGGGCCCAGGAGGAGCCGTGGCCCTGGACCGGGTGCTGGACGAGCTGAGCACCGCGTCGGGCGGACGTGGCGGCGGCTCGGCCGCCGAGGGCCTGGAGAACGCACACGACCACTTCGAGTTCTACTGGTTCCCCATACGCGCCGCGCGCTCACCAAGCGCAACGACCGCCTCTTGCCCGACGACGAGGCCACGGCCTCCTGCGTCTGGGGCGGGGAGCGGCCGAACGCCTATGCCCGCGCCCGTGCCTGGGTCGACGAGGAGCTGCTGTCCAACGGGGCGTTCGAGGTCGTCAACCGCATCGCGACGGCCCTGCCGCGCGCGACGCCCCGGATCAACGCGCTGTCCGCCCGCGCGCTCGCGCCCGCACCTACGTCGCGCCCTCGCACGAGGTGTTCGTCTCCCCGCGTCGGGTCCGCTTCCGCGAGATGGAGTACGCGGTACCGCGCGCCGAGCTGGTTCCCGCGCTCGAGGAGATCGACACGTGGGTCCGCGCCTCGGGCGAGAACGTCCCCTTCCCCGTCGAGGTCCGGTTCGCCGCCGCCGACGACGTGTGGTTGTCGACCGCCCACGGCCGCGACAGTGCCTACATCGCGGTCCACCAGTACGCACGGCTCCCGTACGCCGGCTACTTCGAGGGTGTCGAGAAGATCGTCGCCGCGGTCGGCGGTCGGCCGCACTGGGGCAAGCTCCACACGCTCGGCGCCGAGGAGCTCGCGGAGCTCTACCCGCGCTTCGAGGACTTCCGTCGTGTCCGGTCCCAGGCGGACCCCGGCGGGTGTTCGCGAACCCGTACACGGACCAGGTCCTCGGTCCGCGCTGAGACGGCCCGCTCCCTGGTGCGGCTACCCAGGTACGGGAGCGACGCCGTCGGGCCTGCTGCCGTCCGGAGTGACCACGAGCGACAGGACGTAGTCCGCGAGCGCGTGGAAGCTGCGGATGGTCGCCTCGTCGTCCTGCTGGACGAGCCAGGCGATCTCGATGCCGTCGATGTAGCCCGCGACGATCTGGGACAGGAACGGCGTGTCCATCGAGTAGGTGATGCCGGCGATCTCGGCGAGCTGGTCGAGGATCCCCGGGTCATCTGCCACGTCTGCTCGAGGTGCGCCTTCGCGACCGGACGCAGCGCACGGTTGCGCGACCCGGCGGTCGCGAACTCGAAGGTCAGCAGCCGCATGTGGCGCCTTGGCGTCAGCCCCTCCCAGAGACCGTCCGCAGCCGCGTGGGCGATCGTGTAGATGTCCTTCGTACCGTCCAGCGCCAGACGGACCGGCTCCGAGGCGACCACCGCGACGCTGTGCCCCATGGCCCGGAGCATCGCGTCCTTGTCCTCGAAGCAGTAGTGCACGGTTCCCAGGGAGACGCCTGCCTCGGCAGCCACACCTCGGACCGTGACGGCCTCGACACCGTCCCGGATCGCGATGGACAACGCGGCGTCGACGAGCTGCGACCGCCGTTCCTCGATCGACATACGGCTCATCGTCGACCTCCTTCGTGGACCGAGACCAGGTGCGCACGGACGACGCCTGCTGTCCACCATGCCTTCTATGTCAGATTTTCTCATGGAGGGCCGTCCCGGCCGAGTGAACCAGCACCCGGACGTGGCAGGCTGGGGCGGGCGGCTCCTGCCCGGGTCGCCGCCCGCTCCCGAAAGGACACCTGTGGCCCGCTCGCACCGCCCGTTCGCTCTCGTCGCCCGCGGGCGCTGCTCGTCACCCTGCTCTCCGGGTGCGGGACGCCGGTGCCAGAGGCCCCGACGTCGGACGTCACGACGCAGATCGAGCTCGTCGAGGACGCGGTGACCGTTGCTCTGACCGCTCCTGCGGGCTGGCAGCACGCAGGCCAGAAGGATCCGCTGGTCGTCCGGGCGACCGAGCCGTACGGCGATCCGGGCTTCACCCCAACGTCGTCGTCACGACCGGCACTCCGGGCACCTCGACGCTCGCCGAGGTGACCGCGGCGGCCGACGAGCACCTGGCGGAGGACGAGGGATGGAGCGTCGACCCGACGCAGTCCGGGCCGATCGAGCTCGCGGGACGGCCCGCCTACCGGACCGGGGACGCGCACCGTGGATGCCGGCGGGACGGGCACCGCGGACGGGTGCGCGTCACTCAGATCGAGACGATCGTCGAGGTCTCGACACCAGCCGGGACCACGTTCGTCTTCATCACCGAGTCCTTCGCGACCGAGGACGTCGACGGGCCGCCCAGGCCCGGGCCGTCACGGACAGCGTGGTCGTGACCCCGGCCGGATGAGTCGCGCGGCGCCGCACGACGTCGCGGACGCCGCGGACGTCGCGGTCAGCGATCGGGAGAAGGGTGCGGCGCCCTCCCTCGACGCGGACGACGAGCGCCGTGGCGAGCGCAGCGACCCCTCGCCGCGACCCGTGAGGCCCAGACCGTCCGTGGTGGTCGCCGTGAGCGTCACGGATGCTCCGGCGGCGGCGCTCAGCGCAGCCTCCCCTCGGCCCGGCGCGGTCCGAGACGCGGCCGGTTGCCGACGACCTGGACGGCGACGTTCCCGATCTCGAACCCGGCCGCCCGGACCCGCCTGGCCGCCTCGGCGAGCAGCGACGCCCCGCTCGCCCCGGCCCACTCCGGCGCGCTGGTCCCGAAGTTGGACCCGAGGTCGCCCAGTCCTGCCGCGGAGAAGAGCGCGTCGGCAGCGGCGTGCGCTGCGACGTCGGCGTCCGAGTGGCCCGCCAGCCCGCGCTCCCCGGCCAGTGCAGGCCGGCGAGCCACAGCTCACGCTCCTGACCCTCGGGCGCGTACGCGTGGACGTCGGTCCCGATACCGGTCCGGGCAGGTTCATCGGGCGTCCTCCGTCAGCAGCGTCTCGAGGTAGTAGAAGTCTCGCGCGGTCGTGACCTTCATCGCGAGCTCGTGACCCGGCACCACGAAGACCGGCTCGCCGAGCGCCTCCACGAGGCTCGCGTCGTCGGTCGCGGCCGTGGCCTCCGTACGGGCGCGCGCAGCTCCGCCGCGTGCGCCCGGACCAGGAGCGCCCGGTCGAACGCCTGCGGCGTCTGCACGGCCCGCAGGAGGGTGCGGTCGGGGTCGCGCTGACCCTGTCGACGCCGTCCGGGAGACCGGGCTGCTGCGCGTCGCGTGGTACGACGACCTTGATCGTGTCGACCACGGGCAGGCCCGGATGACGGCCTGGTGACCGTCCTTCACGGTCTCCACGATGCGCCGGATCATGGTCGACGGCGCCAGGGCGCGCGGCGTCGTGGACCACGATCGTGTCCACGTCGGCGCGAGCCATGGAGAGGCCCGCCGCCACGGAGGACTGCCGGGTCGCGCCGCCCGCCACGACGACCACCGGCACGCGCACGTGCGGGTCGTGCTCCAGGACGTCGGACACGACCGAGACGAGCCCGCCGGGTGCGGTGACGACGAGCGCGTCCACGACCCCGGAGGCGGCGAGCCGCCGGGCGGCGTGCAGGACGAGCGGGAGCCCGCACAGGGGTACCAGGGCCTTGGGAAGGTCGAAGCCGAGACGGGTGCCGGAGCCGGCGGCGGTCAGGATGGCGAGGGTCGTCACACGGTCACGGTAGACGATCGGGGACGCCCGGCGACGCCCGCCCGTGACGACGGCGCCTGCACGAACGACGACGCACGGGCCGTCAGCGGCCCGTGCGTCGTCGGTGGTGCGTGGTGAGGTCGCTGCTCAGGAAGCCAGGACCTCGTCGAGGATGGCCTCAGCCTTGTCCTCCTCGGTGTGCTCGGCCAGGGCCAGCTCCGAGACCAGGATCTGTCGAGCCTTCGCGAGCATGCGCTTCTCCCCGGCCGACAGGCCGCGGTCCGCGTCACGACGCGACAGGTCGCGAACGACCTCTGCCACCTTGATCACGTCACCGGAGGCCAGCTTTTCGAGGTTGGCCTTGTAGCGGCGCGACCAGTTGGTCGGCTCTTCCGTGTAAGGTGCGCGAAGAACTTCGAAGACCTTGTCGAGACCTTCCTGGCCCACGACGTCGCGGACGCCCACCAGGTCGACGTTGTCCGCCGGGACCTCGATCGTCAGATCGCCCTGAGCCACCTTGAGCTTCAGGTAGATCTTGTCCTCCCGCGGATGGTGCGGGTCTTGATCTCTTCGATCTTTGCGGCACCGTGATGTGGGTAGACAACGGTCTCGCCTACTGTGAACGTCATCTGCAGATGTCCCCTTTCGCGGAGGTCGATCTTACCACGGGGACCCCCGGATTCCGAGTCCCTGCCTTGCCCACGGCTCGTACGAGCGCGGCGTTTTCGCTGGTCACCCGCCGCTCGACGGCCGACCACGGAGTCGATTCCCGACCGTTCGGAAGCCCCGGAGCCCCGATACGTGCGCTGCGTCACCCCGGCCCGATCCTGAGCAGGACGCACGCTGGAGCGACTAGGCTGTGCTCATGTGCGCCCGGGGCGCCGCCACCAGCCGACCCGTCGCACACCGAGTCTGCCCGCAGCACATTGGAGCGCACGTGACCAGCACCCCGTCCCGCACGACGACGCCGCGCCGATCGCTCATGCTCACGATCCCCGTGATCGTGGCGAGCGCCGTCGCCGTGTCGGCCTGCTCGCCCACCACGACGGACATCGGCTACTCCCCGTCGGACGGCGTCCGCATCAACCTGACCGACGAGGTGCGCGGGCTCAACCTGCTGATCATCTCGGCCGCCGAGGGCGAGCCGGGGACCCTGCTCGGTGGCATGGCGAACGACTCGGACAAGGACATCGAGATCACGGTCTCCCCAAGGGCACCGAGCCGATCGACATCCCCTCGAGGCGGGCGAGACCGTCTACCTGAGCGTCGACAACGGCTTCGCGGCCCAGTTCGCCAACATCGACGTCCCGCCGGGCGGCACGATCCCCGTGACGCTCACGACCAGCTCGGGAGACTCGGCGAGCGCCGAGGTGCCGGTCCTGAACGGCCTCCTGCCGGAGTACGAGGACTACCTGCCCTGATCCGCCGGTCGGCGGACCGGCCGCACGGGCGGCGGTCGCGGCCGGACGACACGCACAGCACGACGGCGAGGCGCCCTGTGGAGGGCGCCTCGCCGTCGTGCATCCTCGGTGCCGAGCCCGAGGTTCGTCAGGCAACTGACCCCAGTTGCCTGACGAACCTCGGGTTCGGCAGCCAGCCGCGTCACCCGAAGCCGTGCAGCCGCGTCACCCGAAGCGGCCCGAGATGTAGTCCTCGGTCGCCTGTACCGACGGCGAGGAGAACATCGTCGCGGTGTCCCCATCTCGATGAGCTTGCCCGGCTTGCCCGTGCCCGCGATGTTGAAGAACGCCGTGCGGTCGCTCACGCGCGCCGCCTGCTGCATGTTGTGCGTGACGATCACGATCGTGAAGTCGTCCTTGAGCTCGGCCATGAGGTCCTCGATCGCGAGCGTCGAGATCGGGTCCAGGGCCGAGCACGGCTCGTCCATGAGGAGCACCTGCGGGCGCACTGCGATCGCGCGCGCGATGCACAGGCGCTGCTGCTGACCACCTGACAGGCCGGAACCTGGGCGGTCGAGACGGTCCTTCACCTCGTTCCAGAGGTTCGCGCCGCGCAGGGACGACTCGACCAGGTCGTTCGCGTCGGACTTGGAGATCCGCTTGTTGTTGAGCTTGACCCCGCGAGGACGTTCTCCTTGATGGACATGGTCGGGAACGGGTTGGGGCGCTGGAAGACCATCCCCACCTGACGGCGGACCGCGACCGGGTCCACGTCGGGCGCGTAGAGGTCCTGGCCGTCCATGACGGCCTTGCCCTGGACGTGCGCGCCCGGGATGACCTCGTGCATGCGGTTCAGCGTCCGCAGGAAGGTCGACTTGCCACAGCCCGACGGGCCGATGAGGGCCGTGACCGAGCGCGGCTCGATCGCCATGGTCACGCCCTCCACGGCAAGAAAGTCCCCGTAGTAGACGTTGAGGTCCGAGACGTCGATTCGCTTGGACATGGTGTGCTTCCTTCCGGTGGCCGGTCGCGCGAGGTGCGCGGGCGGCTCGACTGGTGGGCTCGGGTCAGCGAGCGGTCTTGGCGAGAACAGGCGGCTGACGAGCCGGGCGATGAGGTTGAGCAGCATGACGATCAGGATCAGGGTCAGGGCCGCGGCCCAGGCCCGGTCGATCCCGACGCCGCCCTGCTCGTACTGGCGGTACGCGAAGACCGGCAGGGTCGCCATGCGCCCGTCGAACAGGTCCCAGTTGACCTGCGTGATGAGGCCGACCGTGAGGAGCAACGGGGCAGTCTCTCCGATGACACGGGCGATCGAGAGCATGACGCCCGTGACGATGCCCGCGATCGAGGTGCGCAGGACGACCTTGACGATCGTGAGCCACTTGGGCACGCCCAGGGCGAGCGAGGCCTCGCGCAGCTCGTTGGGGACCAGGCGCAGCATCTCCTCGACCGAGCGGATGACGACGGGCGTCATGAGCAACGACAGGGCGACCGCGCCCATGATCCCGGCGCGGAACGCGGACCGAAGATCAGCGTGAAGAGCGAGAACGCGAACAGGCCCGCGACGATCGACGGGATGCCCGTCATGACGTCCACCAGGAACGTGATCCAGCGCGCGAGGGCGCCGCGGCCGTACTCGACGAGGTAGATCGCGGTGAGCAGGCCGATCGGCACCGAGATGACCGTCGCCGCGCCCGTGATCAGGAGCGTGCCGACGATCGCGTGCCAGATCCCTCCGCTCGTCATGTCGCCGTAGACGCCGACCATGTCGGTCGACAGGAACGTCGCCCCGAAGAGCTCCACGCCGCGCGAGACGACGATCCAGAGGAGCGAGACGAGCGGGATGAGCGCCAGCAGGAACGCGAAGGCGACCAAGGTCGTGGCCAGGCGGTCGGTCGCCCAGCGGGCACCCTCGACGAACCGGGACGTGACGGTGAGCCCGACGGCGTAGAGCACGGCGCCGAGGGCCAGGACGCCCGCGATCGTGGGCTTCCCGGTGACGGCCATGATGCCCAGGGCGACGAGCACGCCGCCCGCTGCGAAGGCCCACGGGGCCCATCCCGGCAGACGCTTCTGCGTCCCGACGAGCTGGACGGGACCGGAGCCGTCCGGTGCGCCGGGTGCGACGGGGTGAGATCGGTGACCGTCATCAGTTCGCTCCCGAGAATTCCTTGCGGCGCGCGATGATCCAGCGCGCGATCATGTTGACGACGAACGTGATGACGAACAGCGCGAGGCCCGTCGCGATGAGAGTGCTCACCGCGAGACCGCTCGCCTCAGGGAACTTCGAGGCGATGTTCGCGGCGATCGTCTGGTGCTGACCTGGCTTGAGCAGGAAGAACGAGTACAGGAACCCGGGCGAGATGACCATCAGGACAGCCATGGTCTCCCCGAGTGCGCGCCCGAGACCCAGCATCGAGGCGCTGATCACGCCCGAGCGCCCGAACGGCAGGACCGCCATGCGGACCATCTCCCAGCGCGTCGCACCGAGCGCCAGGGAGGCCTCCTCGTGGAGGACGGGGGTCTGGAGGAAGACCTCGCGGGATACCGCCGTGATGATCGGCAGGATCATGACCGCCAGGACGATCGAGGCGGACATGATGTTCTTCGCCGGAGCCTGGTACCCCTCGAACAGGGGATGAACCCGAGCGAACCGCTCAGCCAGGTGAAGAAGGGATTCAGGATCGGGAGCAGCCACAGGGCACCCCACAGGCCGTACACGACGCTCGGGATGGCGGCGAGGAGATCGATCAGATAGCCGAGACCCTGCGCCAGGCGCCGCGGCGCGTAGTGCGAGATGAAGAGCGCGATGCCTACCGAGACCGGGACGGCGATCAGCAGCGCCAGGAGGGAGGCGAGGAGCGTCCCGAAGATCAGGGGCCGATGTAGGCGAGCAACGAGTCGGCCTTGAACCACGAGATCGTCTGGAGCTCCTCGGGGCTGGCCGTCAGCGCGGGCCACGCCTCGATAACGAGGAACACGGCCACCGCGGCGAGGACCACGAGGATGAGGAGCCCGGCGCCGGTCGACAGGCGGCGAAGACCCGGCGGCCAGGCCGCCCTTGGTCACGGGGACCTGGGGCTCGGTACCGAGCTCGGCTCGGGTGGAGGGGAGAGGAGACGGCCACTGATGCTCCGATGACTGAGGTGCGGCGGTGGTGGTGCGACGAGCGGTGGTCACGCACCGGTGGCGGGCCGCGTCAGGCTGACTGCCTCGACGCGACCCGCCCCGACTGAACCGTGTACAGCTCGTCGGGTCAGCTCTTGGCGCTGATCGAGTCGAGCGCTGCCTGGACCTCGGTGCGCAGGGCGCTCGAGATCGGGGCGGAGCCTGCGACGGCGGCCTCGGCAGCACGTGCCTGGCCCTCTTCGCTGGCGACGTAGGTCAGGTACGCCTTGACGTTCGCGGCGTCCTCGGCCGTCTCGTACGTGGAGCACGCGATCGAGTAGGAGATGAGGACCAGCGGGTACGCGCCGGCCTCGGTCGTGGTGCGGTCGATCTCGACGACGATGCGCTTGTCGGTCGCGTCCGCTGCACGCGGCGAGGCGTCGACGACCTTGGCTGCGGCCTCGGGCGAGAACGGCACGAACTCCTCGCCGACCTTGATCGCGACGGTGCCGAGCTCGCCGGCACGCGAGGCGTCGGCGTAACTGATGGCGCCCTCGGCACCCGTGACGGTGTCGACGACACCCTGGGTGCCCTGGCCCGACTGGCCGCCCGACAGGGGCCAGTCACCGCTGGCCTCGTGCGGCCAGGCGCCGTTCGAGGCGTCCGCGAGGTACTCGGTGAAGTTCTCCGTGGTACCCGACTCGTCGGAGCGGTTCACGGGGATGATGGCGGTGGCCGGGAGCGTGACGCCCTCGTTCTCCGCGACGATCGCCGGGTCGTTCCACGTCGTGATCTCGCGGTTGAAGATCTTCGCGAGGGTCTCAGCCGAGAGCTGGATGTGCTCGGCGTCGACGCTCGGCAGGTTGTAGATCACGGCGATGGGGCTGATGTAGAGCGGGACCTCGATCGCTTCGCCGCCGAAGCAGCGGTCGGTCGCGGTGGCGAGCTCCTCCTCCTTGAGCGCGGAGTCCGAACCGGCGAACTGCGTCGCGCCCGAGAGGAACTGCTCGCGCCCTCCGCCGGAGCCGACCGCGTCATAGCTGACGGTGACGCCGGGGCGATGTCGCCGAAGCCGGCGATCCAGCCCGCGACTGCCTTCTCCTGAGAGGTGGCGCCGGCACCGGCGAGCGTGCCTGCGAGATCCTCGGTCGAGCTGCTCGCTGCGCCGTCAGAGGTGGCGCCGCCACCGGAGTCGGTGCTGTTCGAGCCGCACGCTGCCAACGTCAACGCAAGCATGCCAACGGCTGCTGCGGAACCTGCGCGGGTGAATCGGCTGAGCTTCACTCTCTTGTTCCATCCTGTTCAACGCGGGGGCACCAGCGAGCGCCGGTGACAACAACGACGCTAAGCAGTCCGAGTGACGCGCTCCGGTTGTCGGGGTGAACGAAAGATGAACAGTGCACAGACTCTTGCGGCCTGTGGATAACCGGGGTCCAGCCGCCCACGGCACCCGCCCGTGCCGCCCTCCGGGGCCAGCGGTTGCCCCATCCCGACGCGTCCGCGAGTCTGGCAGGCACAGGTCGTTCGCTGCTGTCACGGTTCCCAGTGCCAGGGAAGCGGACCGCGGCCACCCGGTCGACGACGTCAGGAGAGCCTCGTGACAGAAGACGGCACGAGCGGTGGCCGCGCCACGCCCGACGACGCGTCGACGGCGGTGGCCCCACCCGACCGGCCGCATGTACCCCGCGTCTTCTACCCCGCCGCTGGACTGATCCTCCTGTTCGTCGTCCTGGCGATCGCCTTCACGGACGAGACGACGGCGGTCCTCGGGACCTTGCAGGCCGACGTGATCGGGGTGTTCGGGTGGTACTACGTCCTCCTCGTGGCAGCGTTCGTGATCTTTGCCCTCTGGATGGGACTGAGCCGGTTCGGGGACATCGTGCTCGGCAAGGACGACGAGTCCCCGCTGTTCCGGCTGCCCGTGTGGTTCGCGATGCTCTTCGCGACCGGCATGGGGATCGGGCTCGTCTACTGGGGGCGGCCGAGCCCCTCACCCACTTCGCGACACCCAAGCCCGGCGTCACCGGCGATCCCGCCGCGCTCGCGCAGGCGGCCATGGGCCAGAGCTACCTCCACTGGGGCGTGCACGCCTGGGCGATCTACGTGGTGGCCGGGCTCGCCATCGCCTACGCGATCCATCGCAAGGGGCGACCTGTCTCGATCCGCTGGGCGCTCGAACCTCTCCTCGGTGACCGGGTCAAGGTCGGCTCGGCGACGTCATCGACGTCGTCGCGGTGCTCGGGACGGTGTTCGGCGTGGCCACCTCGCTCGGATTCGGGGTCCTGCAGATCTCCGCCGCCTGGGCTTCCTGGAGGTCGCAGACCCGGGTACGTCGCTGGAGATCGGGCTCATCGTCGGCATCACGGCCGTCGCCACGCTGTCGGTCGCCTCGGGCCTCGGGCGCGGCATGAAGTGGCTGTCCAACACCAACATGATCCTCGCGGGCGTCCTCGCCCTCACGGTTCTCGTCGTCGGCCCCACGCTGTTCCTCCTGCGCGAATACGTGCAGTCCATGGGGTACTACCTGCAGAACGTGATCCGGCTGACCTTCGACACGACCGCGTTCCAGGGCGATGCAGGGCTCGAGTGGCAGTCGTCGTGGACCATCTTCTACTGGGGCTGGTGGATCTCCTGGGCCCCGTTCGTCGGCGTCTTCATCGCCCGCATCTCGCGGGGACGGACCATCCGGGAGTTCGTCATGGGCACGCTCCTGGTCCCCACGCTCGTCACGTTCCTGTGGTTCTCGGTGTTCGGCGGATCGGCGCTCCACCGCGAGATCTTCGGCGCCGGCGGGCTGATAGGACCGGGCGGCGTCGTGGACACGGACACCGTCCTGTTCCAGGTCCTCGGCGACCTGCCCGGCGGGTCGATCATGGCCGCCCTCGCGATCGTCCTCATCGGCATCTTCTTCGTGACGTCGGCGGACTCGGGGTCCTTCGTGGTCGGGATGCTCACCTCGGGCGGCGACCCGCACCCTGCGGTCTGGAACCGCGTGCTGTGGGCCGTCCTGTCCGGGCTGCTCGCGATCGCGCTGCTGCTCTCCGGTGGGCTCACGGCCCTGCAGACCGCCGCGATCCTTATCGCGCTGCCGTTCTCCGTCGTGATGATCGGGATGGCTCTGTCCACCGTGATCGCGCTGCGCGACGAGCACAACGCGATCCTGCGGGCTGAGCGTGCCCAGGCCCGCAAGGCCCTCACGCAGCACGTCACGCGCCGGGTCAGCGAGTCCATCTCCGAGCAGTGGGACGAGCTCTACGGCGGCGACACCCAGGCGTCCGTGGAGCCCGCGCGCGGGTCGCGGCGCGGCGCACCGCGTCCCGACGGAAGGGGCGACGACCCGGGCGGAGCGTCGACAGGCTGACCAGCGGCCGTGGCGACCCGGACCACACTCCTACGAGTCGCCGTCGGCCACCTTGTAGCCCAACCCGCGGACCGTGAGCAGGTAGCGCGGCGTCGCGGGTCCGGCTCGATCTTCGAGCGGATGCGCTTGACGTGCACGTCGAGGGTCTTGGTGTCACCCACGTAGTCGGCACCCCACACCCGGTCGATGAGCTGACCGCGCGTGAGCACCCGACCCGCGTTGCGCAGGAGCAGCTCGAGCAGGTCGAACTCCTTGAGCGGGAACGGCACCAGCTCGCCGTGCACCGAGACGGTGTGGCGCTCGACGTCCATCCGGACCGGCCCGACCTGGAGCACCCGTCCTCCTCCGGCTCCGCAGCGGCCTCCGCGCCGCCCTGACGCCGCAGCACCGCACGAACGCGAGCGAGCAGCTCGCGGAACGAGTAGGGCTTGGTCACGTAGTCGTCGGCGCCGAGCTCGAGGCCCACGACCTTGTCGATCTCCGAGTCCTTGGCCGTGAGCATGATGACGGGGACGTTGCCGCGCTGACGCAGCTCACGGCACACCTCGGTGCCGCTCAGGCCCGGGAGCATGAGGTCGAGCAGCACGAGGTCGGCACCCCGCGTCGTAGGCGGCGAGGGCCTCCGGCCCGTGGCCGCCTCCACGACGTCGAAGCCCTCGCGGGCCAGCTGGTAGGTGAGAGGGTCGCGGTACGACTCCTCGTCCTCGACGACCAGGATGCGCGTCACGCACCCACCTCCTTGGTTCGGTGTGACGTGACCTCGGGTGTATCGGTCTGGGAGTCCTGCGCGCTGTTCGGCCCGGCGCCCTCGTCCGCAGCGGGTGCGGCAGGCCCCAGTGCGGTCGGGCTCGCGGCCGGGATGCGCAGGGTGAAGGTGGAACCACGGCCCGGCTCGGACCACATGGTGACCTCACCGCCGTGGTCGGCGGCGATGTGCTTGACGATGCTGAGCCCCAGGCCGGTGCCGCCTGTGTCGCGCGAGCGCGCGGGGTCGACGCGGTAGAAGCGCTCGAAGACCCGCTTCTGCTCGCCCTCGGAGATGCCGATGCCCTGGTCGACGACCGCGATCTCCACGAGGTCGTTCACGACGCTCACGCCGACTCCCACCCGGGTGTTGTCCCCGAGTAGGCGATGGCGTTGTCCAGCAGGTTCCGGACCGCGGTGACGAGCAGCGCGTGATCGCCGTAGACCACGACGTCGAGGTCACCGCCGACGGTCAGGACGACACCCTTGCCCTGCGCGTTGGTGCGGGCCCGGTCCACCGACTCCTCGACCACACGACGAACGGACACGGTCGTGACGGCCTGGAGAGCACCGGCGACCTGGAGGCGCGACAGCTCGATGATCTCCTGGACCAGCGCAGAGAGTCGCGTGGCCTCCTGCTGCATCCGGCCCGTGAAGCGCCGGACCGCGACGGGTCGTCGGCCGCGTCCTGGACGGTCTCGGCAAGCAGCGCGAGCGCACCCACGGGGTCTTCAGCTCGTGCGAGACGTTGACGACGAAGTCGCGGCGGATCGCATCCACGCGGCGCGCTCGGTGCGGTCCTCCGCGAGGACGAGGATGTGGTGGGGCCGACCTGTGCGACGCGGACCTGGAGCATGACCATGCCGCGCCCGACGGGGCCCCGGGGAGCTCGAGCTCCTCGTCCCGGATGACACCGTCGCGCTGGACCTCCGCGATCATGTCCAGGATGGGGCGTGCACGATCGCGTCGCCGCGCACCACCCCGAGCGCGTAGGCCGGCGGGCTCGCCCGCACCACCTCGCCCTCGGCGTCGAGCACGACCGCGGCCGAGCGCAGCACCGCGAGGACACGGACCAGCCCCTCGTCGAGCTCGGGGCCTCACCGTCCGGCACATGGTGAGCGCTGCGCTCGCTGAACCGGAACGCGAGCGTCGCGAACACACCGACGAGGAGCCCGATCACCCCGGCGACGAGCAGGGGACGCCCTCCTGGATTCCTTCCACCACCCCAGCCTACGGTCGTCCCGCAGGCCCGCCCGACCGCCCGCGCCCGTTCCGGGACGGCGCGACCAAGAGTTCACCTGGCGGCGTCCTGTCGTTCACCTCACTGTTCATCTCCCGGTTCACCGAGCCTGTCATGGTGGACGTTGCTGGTCACCATGAAAGGGATGCGATGCGGGAAATCTTCGAGGCCGAGCTCAAGCAGGTCGGCGACGACCTCGCCGAGATGAGTCGGCTGGTCGAGTCAGCCATCAGTCGAGCCGGGACGGCACTGCTCACGGCAGACCTCCAGCTCGCACAGTCCGTCATCGCGTCCGACCACGCGATCGACGCCCTGGAACGCGAGCTCGACGAACGCTGCGTGCTGCTGCTCGCTCAGCAGCAGCCGGTGGCGACGGACCTGCGGGTCGTCGTCAGCGCACTGCGGATGAGCGCCACCCTGGAGCGCATGGGCGACCTCGCCCGGCACGTCGCCCAGGTCGCGCGGGTCGCTATCCCGCGCACGCGATCAACCCCTGCTGGAGGGGACGTTCTCCCAGATGCACGACGCCGCGACCCGGGTCGCACGCCGCACCACGACTCTCCTCACCACCCGCGACCTGACGGTCGCGGCGAACGTCGAGCGGGACGACGACCTGCTGGACCACCTGCACCAGGACACGTTCGCCGCGATCCTCGGACCGGACTGGACCGGCACCGCGCAGGAGACGGTCGACGTCACCCTCGTGGGGCGGTACTACGAGCGGTTCGGCGACCACGGAGTGTCCGTCGCGAAGCGCGTGACGTTCCTCGTCACGGGCGACTTCGCGGACGACCGCGGCCAGGCCGCGCGCGCCTGACTCTCGCTTCCGTTCTCGGTCCGGCTGAATGCCGACGGCGCCGCTCCCTCGCGAGGGAGCGGCGCCGTCGGGCGTTCTGCGTCCGTGCGACCGGAGGTCAGCGACCCTGGTTCGCGACCGCGGCCACCGCTGCTGCCGCAGCGTCCGGGTCCAGGTACGTGCCACCCTTGACGATCGGCTTGAAGTTCTCGTCGAGCTCGTAGACGACCGGGATGCCCGTGGGGATGTTCAGGCCCGCGATGTCCTCGTCCGAGATGTCGTCGAGGTACTTCTCGATCGCGCGGATCGAGTTGCCGTGAGCGGCGACCAGGACGGTCTTGCCGGCCTGCAGGTCCGGGATGATGTCGGACTCCCAGTAGGGCATCTCACGCTCGAGGACGTCCTTGAGGCACTCGGTCAGGACCTCGGGCTCGCCGGCGTAGCGCGGGTCGGCGTCCTGCGAGAACTCCGAGCCCTTCTCGATCGCGGGCGGCGGCACGTCGTAGGAACGACGCCAGAGCATGAACTGCTCCTCACCGAACTCCTCGAGCGTCTGCTTCTTGTCCTTGCCCTGGAGCGCGCCGTAGTGACGCTCGTTGAGGCGCCAGCTGCGCTTCACAGGGATCCAGTGACGGTCAGCAGCGTCCAGGGCGAGGTTCGCCGTGGTGATCGCGCGACGCAGCAACGAGGTGTGGACGACGTCGGGCAGGATGCCGGCCTCCTTGAGGAGCGCGCCACCGCGCTTGGCCTCCTCGACGCCCTTCTCCGAGAGCTCAACGTCCACCCAGCCGGTGAACAGGTTCTTGGCGTTCCATTCGCTCTCGCCGTGGCGGAGCAGCACGAGGGTGTAGGTCATGGGGACCATCCTGCCGCACCCAGGCAGCCGTGGCGGCGCTGTCCCGGAAATGGTCACCGAACATCTACGGAACGGGAAGGTTCTCCCGGACCAGCGGGAATGCTGACGCGCACCACGCGTTGGTACTGACATGCCCATCACCGGAGAGTACGCACCGAGCCCCGACGCCCGCGCCCGCCAGCAGACCGAGCTCTACGAGAGCTCGGGCGGGACCAAGGGCACCACCTTGAACGGGATGCCCGTCGTGATCCTCTGGACCCTGGGCGCGAAGAGCGGCACGATCCGCAAGACTCCGCTCATGCGCGTCGAGCACGACGGCGCCTACGCGGTCGTGGCCTCGCTCGGCGGAGCCGCGAAGCACCCTGTCTGGTACTACAACATCGTGGCGAACCCGCACGTCGAGCTCCAGGACGGCCCCGAGCGCCACGACTACACGGCCCGCGAGGTCACGGGCGAGGAGAAGGCACTGTGGTGGGAGCGGGCCGTCGCGGCCTACCCGCCCTATGCCGACTACCAGGTGCGCACCGACCGGGAGATCCCGGTCTTCGTGCTCGAACGACAGGACTGACCTCGGGGCCCCGGCTCCCGGCCGGGAGCCGGGCGGGCCTGGGCGAGCCGCCCGCGCTGCCGAGCCGCCCGCGCTGCCGAGCCGTCAGCGCGGCCGAGCCGCCCGGCGCGGCCGAGCCGCCCGGCGCGCCAGAGCCCTCAGCGCGGACGCCTCGCCCGCACCTCCGCCGCCTGCGCGTACACCGACAGCATGGCGTCGGCCGTCGCGTCCCAGCCGTAGCGCTCGCTCACGCGCCGCGCCCCCACGGCGAGCTGCGCACGTCGCGCGTCGTCCGCGAGGAGGTCGCTGATCGTGCGGGACCAGGTCCACGGGTTGTGGTCCGGGACCAGGATCCCGGAGACGCCGTCCTCGACGACCGTCCGCAGCCCGCCCACGGCCGCCGCGACCACGGGGTGCCGGACGCCTGCGCCTCGGCCGCCACCAGCCCGAACGACTCGTTGTGGGACGGTACGGCCACGAGGTCCGCCGCCCGGTAGTACCGGGCAAGCTCCTCGCGCGGGACCGGGGCCGCACGATCACCTGGTCGCTGACCCCCATCTGGAAGGCGAGCGCCTCGAGCTCGCGCACGGCCGTCATCCGGCCGCTCGGGCCGCCCAGGACCAGGAGGGTCGGCAACGGCTCGTCGTGGTCCGCGAGAACGCCGAGCGCGCGGACCAGGACGTCGGGGCCTTGAGCGGCTGGACGCGTCCGGCGAACAGCACCAGCCGCCCGCCGTCGGGAGGCCGAGCGCTGCCCGCAGCGACTCCTTGGTCTCCCGGGCGCCGGCGGCGAGAGAGGTCGAGGTCGACCCGGGGGTACGACGTGCACCCGCGCTGGATCGGCCCCGTACTGGTCGACCAGATCCTTGACCTCCTCGGGGTGCTCGCCACGAGCGCGTCACCCTCGGCGACGACCTGCTCCTCGCCGATGATCCGTCCGAGCGGCTCGGGAGCATCCCCGGAGCGAGGGCCGCGTTCTTCACGCGGGCCATGGTGTGCATCGAGTGGACGAGCGGCACGTCCCACCGATCGGCCGCGAGCCAGCCGGCCTGCCCCGACAGCCAGTAGTGGGTGTGCACCACGTCGTACCAGCCTGCGTCCCTGCGGGCCTCCGCGCGCAGCACGCCCGCCGTGAAGGCGCACAGCTGGCCGGGGAGGTCGTTCTTGTCGAGCCCCTCGAACGGACCGGCCACGACGTGGCGGACGAGGACGCCGTCCTCGACCTCGACGACCGGGGCTGGGCCGACGACGTCGCGCGCGTGAAGATCTCGACGTGGGCACCGCGACGGGCCAGCGCCCGCGACAGCTCCGTGATGTACACGTTCATCCTGCCCGCGTCGCCCGTACCGGGCTGGTCGAGCGGCGAGGTGTGCACCGTGAGCATCGCGACGCGGGCGACTCCTTCACCATGGTCAGGCCTCCACGACGCACGCGGGGACCGGGATGCCCAGCTCGTCGACGAGCACACCCGACCCGTCCGCCCGGTCGATCCGCAGGACCGTGAGGTTGGACGAGTTCTGGTTGGCCACGACGACCAGGTCCGACGTCGGTGCGGCGCCGCCGCAGGGGCGAGCACCGCGAAGTGCCGCGGCCACTCCCCGCCGAGCGGCGAGTCGGCGAGGTGCTCGAGGACGGGTGCTGCGCCGTCGGGCCCGCCGCCCGCCCGCGTGACCGCGAAGGTCGACAGGACGTCCGCCCCACGGATCGCGACGAAGAGGCGCGCGCCGTCGGCGCTCAGCGCGACGTGCGACGGGTAGTTGCGGCCGCCCTCGGGGAGCGGGGCCGCAGTGGCCGGGACCGAGCCTGCGACCTCGAAGCTGCCGTCCGCGGCGGGGACCAGGACGTAGACCCGCGAGTCGAGCTCGGACACGACGAGGAGGGCCGCCACGGTCCCGTCGGGTGCGTCCAGGACCGCGAAGTGACGCGGACCGGCACCGCCGGGGAACGTCGCCGCGACGCGGGAGGGTCCCGGCCGCGGCCAGGTCCCGGAGCTCCTCGATCGCGCGGGGTATGCGCGCAGCTGGTCCGTGCCGAGGTCCACCACGAACGGCTCCCCGCGACGGCACCGACGAAGTGGGCGTGCGGCCCTCCTGCCGGTCACCGTCCGGGCCCGTCCCCTCGTGCCCCAGGCGCAGCGCAGACGTGGGGGCGCCCGAGACGTCGGTCGGGAGGACGGCGAACGTGCCGTCACCGTAGTTGGCGACCCACACGGCGTCGTCCGTCGCGACCACGTGACAGGGGTACGTGCCGCCGCTGGACGCCGTACCGAGCGGCTCGAGGCCGCCGTCAGGGTGACGGCGAAGCCGCTCACCGCCCCGTGCTCGGTCTCCGTCACTGCGTACAGCCGGGCGCCGCTCGGGTCCAGCGCGAGGAACGACGGCGACGGCGTGACCGCCACCAGGACCGGGTCCCCAGCTCGCCGGTCGCGCCGTCGACGGCCACCCGCCAGATGCCCTCGCCGCTCCCGGCGGGCGCACCGTCCGGGTAGGTACCGAGCCACAGGGTCCGCGGGTTCGTGACGCCCGAGGGCGCCGACGGGGTAGAGGTCATGCACTGAGCCTAGTTGCACCCGGGCAGACGTCAGGGCGCCTCGACCGGTCCCCGCGGCAGCGGAGAACAGGTCGGGCGCCCCTGCTTGAGGCGACGACGAATCAGTTCGCCGCGTCGAATGCCTGCTGCACGTCGGCCGAGATACGACCGCGCTCGCTCACCGTGTAACCGTTGTTGCGAGCCCATTCACGGATCTCCGTCGCACGCGACGGGCCCGATGCGGAAGAACGCGTCCTCCGGGCGGCGGGCGCGCACTGCCACGGGTGACCTTGCGCGCATGACCGACCCACGTCGAGAATGCGTCGCGCAATTCCTGTGCGTGAGCCGAGCTGAGGTCGATCTCGTACGAGACGCCATCGAGGGCGAACGTCACGGACTCGTCGGCAGCTCCGCCGTCGACGTCGTCGACGAGAATTACCTGGACTTTCTGTGCCACTGTGCTACCTCACGTCTTCGAGAATTAACTCTGGTACTCGAAGCATGCCATTGCGAAGGAAAGACGTCAAAGTCAAAGGCGCGTGTCGGGCTGCGGAGAAGCCGCCCGAGAATCCTTCATCGCCTGTTCCCGGAGTTCGGCCGCGTCCGCCTGGGCGTCCAGCTCGGCCAGGGCGAGCCGTTCGGTACGGTCCGCACGGATGATGGCTCGCATGGCGAAATAGAAGAGGATGCCGACCCCGACCGACGGGATCAAGGCATAGACGGCCGCCAGAAATCTGTCATGCCCGCCAGTCTACGACCGCCGACCGGGCGCCGGGTGCCACCGATCGGCACGCACCCGGCGGCCTCGCCCTCACGAGGAGGGCTTCACCCTCACGAGGAGGGCTTCACCAGCGGGAAGAGGATGGTCTCGCGGATACCTTGGCCGGTCAGGGCGATGAGCAGGCGATCGACTCCCATCCCCATGCCGCCCGACGGGGCATCGCGTACTCCATCGCTGTGAGGAAGTCCTCGTCGAGCCGCATCGCCTCATCGTCGCCCGCGGCGGCCAGCAAGGCCTGGGCCTCGAAACGCTGGCGCTGGATCACCGGATCGACGAGCTCCGAGTACGCCGTCGCCAGCTCCATGCCACGCACGTACAGGTCCCACTTCTCGACCTGGCCGCGCACCGCGCGATGGTCACGCGTCAAGGGCGAGGTCTCCACCGGGAAGTCCCGCACGAAGGTCGGCGCGTACAGGTGATCACCGACCAGGTGCTCCCACGTGGCTTCGACGAGCTTTCCATGATTGACACCCTTGGGGTCCACGGAGATGTCTAGTCGCGCCGCGATCTTGGACAGATGTTCGACAGTGGTTTCCGGCGTGATCTCCTCGCCGAGCGCACTCGACAGGGAGTCGTACATGGTGATCTGCGCCCATTCGCCGCCGAGCTCGTACTCCTCGCCGTCGGGAAGGACCACCGTCGTGGTTCCCAAGGCGTCCTGCGCCGCTCGTTGAACGAGGTTCTGCGTCAGGTCGGCCATGGTGTCGTAGTCGCCGTACGCCTCGTACGCCTCAAGCATCGCGAATTCCGGCGAGTGCGTGGAGTCGACACCCTCATTGCGGAAGTTGCGGTTGATCTCGAAGACCTTCTCGACGCCTCCGACCGCGGCACGCTTGAGAAAGAGCTCCGGCGCGATGCGAAGGAACAAGGGGATGTCGAACGCGTTCATGTGGGTCTCGAACTGACGTGCCGCAGCACCCTCAGGACGTGTCTGCAGGATCGGCGTCTCGATCTCGAGGTACCCGCGCTCGTGGAAGTTCTCGCGCAGTGATCGGACCACGCCCGCACGCAGGCGGACCATGTCGCGCGCCGCCGGGCGAGCGATCAGGTCGACATAGCGCTGACGGACCCGGCTCTCCTCCGAGAGCTCCTTGTGCAGCACAGGTAGCGGGCGCAGGGACTTCGCGGCGATCCTCCACTCGTCGGCGAAGATGCTCAGCTCGCCGCGGCGCGAGCTGATGACCCGGCCGTGGGCGAACAGGTGGTCACCCAGGTCGACGTCGGCCTTGAACGCGGCGAGCGACTCCTCGCCCACCACGGCCTGGCTCAGCATGACCTGGAGCCGGTTGCCCTCGCCGTCCTGCAGCGTGACGAAGCAGAGCTTGCCCGTGTTGCGCAGGAACACGACCCGACCGGCGACGCCCACGACGTCGTCCGTCTCCTGACCGCTCTCCAGGTGCGCGTAGGCCGCGCGCACCTGCGCGATGGTGCGTGCGCGGCACCGAGACCGGGTACGCCTCCTCGCCCTGGGCGAGCAGGCGCTCGCGCTCTCGCGCCGGATCCGCAGCTGCTCGGGGAGGTCATCGGCATCGGGATCGGGCAGGGCAGCAGCGGAGTCGGGGAAGTCACGCGACGATTCTACCGGGGCGAGCAGGGAGGTCTCCGGTTCCCGCGCGCTGCCCGGACCCTGCGCAGACCCTGCCCGGACCCGTCAGCCGATGAGGTCGAGGGCCAGGTCGAGGATGGGCGCCGAGTGCGTGAGTGCGCCCACGGACAGGTAGTCCACGCCGGTCCCCGCAACCTCGCGCGCCCGGTCGAGCGTCAGGTTGCCGGTCGCTTCGAGCTCGACCTTCACCGGTCCGCCGGGGCCGCCTCGCGGGCACGGACGAGCCGGACCGTCTCGGCGAGCACCGGCGTCGGCATGTTGTCGAGGAGCAGGAAGTCCGCGCCCGCGTCGAGGGCCTCGAGCGCCTGGGCCGTGGTGTCGGCCTCGACCTGGACGAGGACGTCGGGGAACATCGCTCGGACGGCCTCGATGGCGCCCGCGACCGAGCCTGCCGCCACGACGTGGTTGTCCTTGACCATCGCGACGTCGTAGAGGCCCATGCGCTTGTTCGTGCCGCCTCCCGCCCGTACCGCGTACTTCTCGAGCGCGCGCAGTCCCGGCGTGGTCTTGCGCGTGTCGAGCACCTGGGCGCCCGTGCCGTCCAGCTCACGGGCCCAGGCGCGGGTCGCGGTGGCGACGCCGCTGGCGCGGCTCGCGAGGTTGAGAAGCGTGCGCTCAGCCGTGAGGATCACCTGGATCGGGCCCGTCAGCGCGGCCAGGACACGGCCGCGCGTCACGGCGTCGCCGTCCTGCGCGGTGAACGTCACCGTGACCGGCGGGAGCCGAAGCGCTCCGCCACCTGCCGTGCGACCTCCTCCACGACCACGAGGCCGCCACGACGCCGTCGGCCCGCGCGACGAGATGGGCGGTTCCCGTGCCCGACGGCGGCACCGTGGCCTGGGTGGTCACGTCCCGTCCGGGCGTCGGGCCGAGGTCTTCGTCGAGGGCGCGGGTGACGATGTCGGCGACCCACCGAGGGTCGAGACCGGGCTCGATGAGGGAGGGAGAGTTCACGCGCCCACGCTACCCTCCGCCGGGTCCTGCCTCCCTCGTGCGAGGCGCAGCTCCCCGTCGGCCCCGAGCGTGATCTCGATCCGCCGCGCCCACGTAGGCTCCACGGCCGGGAAGTCGGTCCGAAAGTGCCCGCCCCGGCTCTCGTCGCGCAGCAGCGCCGCCTCGGTGAGGACCGTCGCGACCTGGTGGACGTTCGTCGTCTCCCACTCCGCGGCCTGCGGGGCGGCGACCACGTCCGTCGACCGGTGCGCGTCCGTCCGGACCGCAGCCAGCTTCTCGGCCGCGGTCACAAGTCCCTCGCGGCTGCGGATCACGCCCGACCGGCCGAGGAGATCGCCTGGACCCGGGAGCGCGCTGCGGCAGGGACGAGCGCTGCCTCGCCGTCGCGCTCGACCGGTTCCCCGAGCGGGAGCTCGCCCGCCGCGACGCGGGCGGTGATCTCCTGGGCCGCGCGGTAGGCGAAGACCAGGCCCTCCAGGAGCGAGTTCGACGCCAACCGGTTCGCGCCGTGCACCCCGGTGCACGCGACCTCGCCGACGGCGTACAGGCCGTCGAGGGTCGAGCGGCCGTGAAGGTCGGTGACGATGCCCCGGAGTGGTAGTGCTGGGCGGGCGCGACGGGGACGAGCTCTTCGGTGATGTCGATGCCCTGGTCGACGAGCCGTTCGGTGATGGTGGGGAACCGCTTGCGCAGGAAGGCCGCCCCGAGGTGGCGGGCATCGAGCAGGACGTGGTCCGAACCGGTGGCCGTCATCTGGCGCACGATCGCGTGGGCGACGACGTCGCGAGGCGCGAGCTCGGCCATGGGGTGGACCCCGGCATGAAGCGGTGCCCTCGGTGTCGAGGAGGATCGCGCCCTCGCCGCGCACGGCCTCCGAGATGAGCGGCAGCTGCCCCTTGGCGCCGAGCCCGAGCCACAGCACGGTCGGGTGGAACTGGACGAACTCGACGTCGCCCAGCGTCGCACCTGCTCGCAGCGCCGCGGCCATGCCGTCGCCCGTGGCCTGAGGCGGGTTCGTCGAGGAGCGGAAGACCTGGCCGATCCCGCCGGTCGCGAGGATGACCGCCCGACCGAGGGCAGCGCCCACGCCGTCACGGGAGCCCTCGCCGCGCACGTGCAGCGTCACGCCACAGGCTCGGGCCCCACCGGGGCATCAGGAGGTGGTGAGGACGTCGAGCACCAGGGCGTTCTCGATGACCTCGATGCCGGGGTCGGCAAGCACGGCCTCGAGCTGGGCGACGAGCGCCCGGGAGATCTCCGCGCCGGTGGCGTCACCGCCCGCGTGCGCGATGCGGTCGGCGTGATGCCCTCCCTCGCGGGTCAGCGCGATGTCACCGTCCGGGGCCAGGTCGAAGTTGGCGCCGCGCTCCACGAGCTCACGCACGCGCTCCGGTCCTTCGGTCACCAGGACCTCGACCGCGGTCGGGTCGCACAGCCCGCCGCCCGCAGCGAGCGTGTCCTGGAGGTGGGCCGCCGGGGAGTCGGAGGGATCGAGCGCGGCGGCGATACCGCCCTGTGCCCACACCGTGGACCCCGACGACAGCTCGCCCTTGGTCACGAGCAGGACCCGGGGCACCTGGGTGCGCAGCTCGAGCGCCGCGGTGAGTCCCGCGATGCCGGAGCCGACGACGATGGCGTCCGCCGTCGTCGTCCATCCCGGGCCGGGGCCGCCAGGCGACGGGCCAACCGACGGGGCACCCGCCCGGCCGGGCCGGGCGTCGCGCCAGGGTGGCACGGGCGACCGGGACCTCCGTGGCCTGGGTCACTCGACCGAGGTCGACTGGAACGGGGCGATCGGCAGGCCGCTGGGCTCGAGGCCGAAGCCGTCGGGTACCAGGCCCGGCTCGTCACTGACCTCGACGATCCGGTTGTCCGCGTCGACGAACACGACGTTCGGCAGGAAGTGCCGCGCCTCGTGGTCGGCGATCATGCCGTAGGCGATGAGGATCACGGTGTCGCCCGGGTGCACCAGGTGCGCGGCCGCGCCGTTGATGCAGACCTTGCCCGAGCCGCGCTCGCCCGGGATCGCGTAGGTCGTCAGGCGCGAGCCGTTGGTGACGTCGACGATGTCGACCTGCTGACCGGAGATGATGTCGGCGGCCTCGAGGAGGTCGACGTCCACGGTCACAGACCCGACGTAGTGGAGGTCCGCCTGCGTCACGGTGGCGCGGTGGATCTTCCCGATCATCATGGGTCGCTGCAAGGAAGCGGGCGGCGCGTGCCGTCCTGCGGTCCCGTCTGGGTCACTGCGTGCCTCCTGGGCGGGCCGTGCTCGCGGCAGGGTCTGCCACGTCAACGGCCAGGTTGTCGATCAGTCGGGTGGTGCCGATGCGCGCCGCGACGAGCAGCAGCGCAGGTCCCACGTACTCCGGTTCCAGGTCGTCCACGGTAGCCGGGTCGACCAGTGCCAGGTAGTCGACGACAACACCGGGGTGCTCGTTGAGCATTCCCGAGGCGACCTCCAGCACGGCCGCGCCGCCCTCCCCGCCGCTGCGGCGGCCGCTCCGGCACGCAGCGCGCGGCTCAGGGTCAGCGCGTCGGACCGCTCCTGCTCCGAGAGGTAGGCGTTGCGCGACGACAGCGCGAGACCGTCGTGGTCGCGCACGATCGGCACGCCGACCACCTCCACGTCGACGTTCAGGTCCGCCACCATGCGGCGGATCGCGAGGAGCTGCTGCGCGTCCTTCTCGCCGAAGAACGCGGCGTCGGGTCGGGTGAGGTGGAGCAGCTTGAGCACCACGGTCAGGACGCCGTCGAAGTGGCCGGGGCGGAACGCGCCCTCCAGCACGGCACCGATGCGACCGGACGTGACCCGCACGATCGGGTCGCCGCCGGGATACATCTCCTCGACCGAGGGCGCGAGCACGAGGTCCACGGCCGGACGCCCGGCCGCGGCGAGCCCCGCGAGGAGCGCCACGTCCGCGTCGAGGTCGCGCGGGTAGCGGTCGAGGTCCTCGTGCGGCCCGAACTGCAGGGGTTCACGAAGACCGTGACGACGACCTGCCCGTGGGGCCGACCCGCTCGCGTGCAGCGCGGACGAGCTGGAGGTGTCCGTCGTGGAGGGCGCCCATCGTCATGACGACGGCGCGCGCACCCGGCGGCAGGGTTCGTCTCCCCGCCGTCCGACGGCGCGGCGTCCACGCGAGCGTCGGCGGCGGACCCCACCGGCGCGCCAGGGCCGCGCGCAGCTCACCGAGCGTCCGCACGACGCGCGGCAGGGCCCCTGCACGAGGGTGGGCACGGACATCATCGACCTTCCTCCAGGACGTCGAGCAGCGCCTGGGCCTGGCGGGCGTCGATGCGCCCGGCGGCCAGGGCGCGGCTGGTGGCTCCGCGGCTGAGCTCACGGTAGGAGGCGGGCACGTCGGTCGCGGCGACGCGCGGCGCGGTCTCCTCCGACGAGGTCACCGCGAGGGCGCGCAGCACCTCCAGGTGCTCGGCCACGGTCCCCACGTCGCCGCGGGAGACCGGGCCCGTGAGGGCGGCGATGGCACCGGGTCCCACTCCCCGGCCGCGTCCGCGGATCGCGTCGCGCCGTCGAGAGCTGCCGACAGGAGTGGCGCCAGGACGCGCCCGGCTGCTCGATGCCGGCGGCCTCGAGGGCCTGCGCAGCCTGCGCGACGAGCACCACGAGGTGGTTGGCGCCGTGCGCGAGGGCCGCGTGGTAGAGCCCGCGGTTCCCCTCCTCCACCACGACCGGCTCGCCGCCGATCTCGACGACGAGCGCCTGCCCGATCGGCTGGACGGGCGTCGGACCCGTCACGGCGAAGGTCGTGCCCTCGAGCCGGGACAGGTCGAGCGACGTTCCCGTGAACGTCATCGCAGGGTGGATCGCGAGCGGGATCGCCCCAGCGCACGCGCCGGGTCCAGCACCCCGCACCGAAGCGGCCCGAGGTGTGCACCACGATCTGTCCACCCTGCCAGGCCCCCACCTCGGCGAGGCCGACGACCAGGCCCGGGAGGGCGTCGTCGGGCACGGCGAGCAGGATCAGCTCCGCTCGCCGGACGACCTCCTCCACCTCCAGCACGGGAACCCCGGGCAGGAGGAGCTCGATGCGCTCGCGCGAGGCCTCCGAGATACCGCTCGCCCCGACCACCGCGTGGCCCGTCGCGCGCAGCGCCTGCCGAGAACGGCGCCCACGCGCCCCGCGCCCACCACGCCCACGCCGAGACGCCCGGGACGCCTGCGCCCGGACGGACCTGAGTCACTCATCGTCACCCCTGCTGACGTCGCTGCCCTCGATCCGTTCCACCGCTGCCACGACCTCGTCGCGACGCATCCACAGCTCGGGACCGGCGTGCGCGCGGGCCTCGCGAGCCCGTCGGGCCTGCTCGTCCATGAGGGCACCCGCGACGTGCTGGTCGAGGTGCGGCACGGACGGCGTGACCGGCCCGGGGACCGAGTGCGCCGCGAACGTAGCGACCCCGAGACGTCGCTGCCACGGCCCCTGCTGCAGTCCGAGCGACTGCGTGCGCTCGTGCGGCACGACCTCGACGCGTCGCACGAGCCGTCCACGGCGAAGGACCAGCGCACGGCCCGTGACCGTGAAACCGTTGCGGCGCCACGCGATGGGGTCGAGGATCCGGCCCGGCGGGGGCCGTCGTGAAGTGCTCGCCCGCATCGATGCCGGACAACGCCTCCTCGAGCAGGCCGCGAGGGTCGGCCGTACCGAGGTCCGGCAGGACGAGCCAGACCGCTCCCAGGGCCTCGTCGCGCGTGCCGACGGGCAGCAGGACGCTGTTGCTGGTCGTGCCGTCCGCGCTCTGGCCGTAGCCCGCGACGTTGACCTCGACACGCCACCAGTCCGCGCTGCGCCACAGGAGTCCCTGCGTGAGGCGGATCGCCTGGACGCGCCCGGGCGGGATGGTCTGGGACCGGGTCTCGAGCAGGCCGTGGCGGAGCCGGATGCCGTCCGGGGAGATCGCGCTGCGGAAGTTGAACTCGCGCGTGAAGCGCCCGAACAGGTAGCCACCGACGCCCAGCAGCAGCGGGAGCGCCGTGAACAGCGTCCCGATCTCGCGCGTACCGACCGCGACGCCGATCAGGCCCAGCACCGCGAGGACCAGGATGATCATCGCGGTGGTGCGGACCAGGGACCAGATCAGCCGGCCCGACGGGACCTCCATGACGGCCTGCTCCGGCGCCTCGGGAGCATCCAGCGCCTCCAGCCGGACGACGTCGGCGGCTCGGCGGGCACGGCCGGCACGGCATCGCCGGACGCGCCCTGCGCGTCCTGCGCGCCCGCCTGCGCGGGTCGCGCGGGGACGACGACGCCGCCCACCCGCAGACCGGCGGCTCGAGCGAGGAGCTCCGCGCGCAGGTGGTTCGCCTCCTCGAGCCGGACGAAGCCGAGCTTGATGCCCGAGTCGGAACCTCCCGCGACCTCCAGCTTGAGCTCGGCCAGGCCGAAAAGCCGGGCGACGAGGGGCTGGACGATGTCCACGGCCTGGAGCCGGTCGAGGCGCGCCTTGCGCTGCTGCCGGAACAGGACGCCCGTGTGCAGGCGCACCGACTCGTCGTCGATCGCGTACGTCGTCATGCGCCACGCCAGCGCGGAGTAGCCCAGTCCGATGAGGCCCACGACGAGGATCCCGCCCAGGACCTGCCACCAGCCGTTGCCGGCCAGGATGTTCTGCCCCTCGGGAAGTCCCTCGAGGGTGCGGTTGCCGACGATCACGAGCAGCACGGCGATGACCGACCAGCCCCGGACCACCGGGGTGACGGGGTGGACGCGGTGCCAGGTGAGGTCGGTCGAGGGGCTTCGGGCTGTGTGGTGGGCTCGCTCATAGCCCGGCCAACCGTGCCTCTCCGCGGGACGCGAGCCGGTCGCGGAGGCGCTCGGCCTCAGCGGGCTCCAGGCCGTCGATCGAGGCGTCCGTCGCGGGCGACGCGGTGTGGAGCTGCACCTGTGCGATGCGGAACCGTCGCGCCAGCGGACCGGCCTGCACGTCGACGTACTGCATGCGTCCGTAGGGCACCACGACGAGCGAGCGGAACATCACGCCCTTGCGGATCAGGAGGTCGTCGTCACGCTCGGCATACCCGATCGCACGGACCTGACGCGGCACGACAGCCGCGCACCAGATCCCGATCACGAGCGCGACGGCCGGGATCGACCACAGCCACACCACGTCGAACGCCAGCGCGAGCACGACCCCAGGACGAACGGGATCAGCAACGAGATGGCCACCGTCAGGAGCCGTGCTGTGACGAGCCGCCCGACACACCCTGCCAGCGCACCCCGGCGGATCGAAGGGGCCGCTCGGTCCGGTCACCGGGGCCGGGTCGACGGCGTGGTCGGAGGCGTGGTCGGTCATGCCCACCATCTTCCCATCCGGGGCGGACGCATCCACCCACTCAGGTCGGCTCGGTCTCCCCGCCTCCGCGGGGCCGTCCTGGGCTGCCTGCCGGTGCGGAGCGGCCGGGTCGGTGTCCTCGGGCGGGATCCGGCAGAACGTCTCGACGACCAGCCCGACGACGACCAGCACCACCGAGCACAGGGCCGCGACCCCGCGGCGATCGCGCGCTCGCGACGCGCCTCGATCGCGAGGTCGCCGAGCACCGCGACGACCTGCGCGAGGTACCACCCGCCAGCAGCGAGCCCGTGAGCGCGGCGGCCTTGGCCAGGACGAGGGTGCGAGCCGCGCGCAGCGGGTCGAGCGACGGCCGGCGACCCTTCAGGTACGCACGGACAGCCCACCCGCCCAGAGCACGGCCCCGGCCAGGGCGACCAGGGCGACGTCGACGACCCAGGGCACCTCGGGCAGGTAGGTGCCCCGGCGCTCGAGACCGACGACGACGAGCCATCCCAGGAGCGTCGTGACGACCGTGACCAGGACGAGCGTCGTGACCTTGGTGCGCTGCATCAGCTCGTAGGACCGCGCAGGTCCGCCGGGAAGGACATCGGGACGCCCGTGATCGGGGCTTCCTGCGACGTGGACCGCCGCACCTGCTGGGCGGACTGCACCTCCGCCGGCTGGAACGTGCTGACGGGCTCCTGGTGGACCGGGCGGGACTCGGGAGCGGCATGGCCCTCGACCGGGGCCGCCGCGAAGGGCGCCGCGATCGGAGCATGGACGGGAGCCGCGGGCTCGGCCGACCGGGGGCGGCTCGGAGACCGCGGACCAGCTCGGCAGTCCGGGTGCCTGCTCGGCACGACCGGACGGTCCGGCTCCGTCCTGCGGGGAGGCCGGAGTCGCTCCGCCGGGCAGTGCCTGCGGAGGAGCCGCCTGCTGCGACACGTCGGACCAGAGAGGCGGCACCTGCGCCGGGGAGCCTGCCGGCCGTCCTGCGGGTGCACGGGGTGGAAGGCGGGGACGAACGGTCCGGCGTCCTCGTCCTCCGGCTGTGCAGGAGTGGGCTGCGGCGCCGGTTCCGTGACCGGGACCGCCGGGGCCGCGGGCTGCTCCGGGACGGCCGGGGCAGGGATCGGGGTCGGGGGTCGGCTCAGGGGCGGCGCCGGCGCCTGCACGGGTGCGGGCGCTGCGACGGGGCGTACCCCGGGCCGGTCACGGCCTGGGGGCCGACGGCTCGGGCGCTGCCGCGGGGCCGACCTCGTCGATCGGTGCGCCGTACGTCTGAGCGGCCTCCGGCTCCGCGGGGAGCGACGGCGGCGCCGGCTCGGCGTCGGTCAACCAGTCCAGCGCGAGCCAGCGGATACCCGCGCGGTCCGGCGCCGTCGCGGCGAGCGTCGCGACGGGGCCACCGCCCAGGCCTGGGAGGAAGGCGTCCGGAGCGATCTGCGCCCAGGGCTCCAGGACGAACGCGCGCTCGTGGGCGCGCGGGTGAGGAGCTCGAGGTCTTCCGTGATCTCCGTGACGGAGCCGTAGAGGATCAGGTCGACGTCGAGCGTGCGGGGCCGTTGACCTCCCGCGCACCCGGCCGTGGGCGTTCTCGACGCCCTGGCAGGCTCTCAGCAGCGCCCGTGCCGACAGCGTCGTGCGCGCCAGGAGGATCGTGTTGAGGTAGTCCGGCTGTTCCGGTCCGCCGACGGCCGCGGTCCGCGCGAGCGGTGAGACGTCGGTGATCTCCAGCCCGGAGATCCGGTCGAGATCCGTGACGGCCTCGCGAAGCGTCTGCTGCGCGTCTCCCAGGTTCGCACCCAGCGCGAGAACGACCGGCACGAAGCCCGTGGGGGCCTCGTCCAGACGGTCGGGTACGCGGACCGGCTCAGGCTGCGGCGCCGGAACGGGCTCGTCCGAGGACGCGGCCGCAGGGACGGGGACGGGGACAGGGACGGGGACGGGTTCGAGATCCGGTACGAACGTGGGTTCTTCGAACGGCGCACCGGCATCGAGAGGCAGCTCGGCGACCACCGGCTCGAGGTCGTCGAGCGCCTCGAACGGAGCGGGCGCCACGACCGGGGCGGGCGCCTCGTCGACCACCGGGGCGACCGGGGCGACCGGGGCGACCGGGGCGACCGGGGCACCGGGGCGACCGGAGAAGGTGCGGGAGGAGCGACGGGACCGAGGGAGGCGGGCTGTCCCGGCCCGGCCCCGTCCCCGGCTCGACAGGCATCGCCGCGACGGGCAGGACCGCGGAGACCGCCTCGGGTCCTCGGGCAGCGGGTTCCGCAGGCTCGACGGCGGCCGGTGCGGCACGGCGTCAGCCGCCACCACCGATGCCGGCTCGACCTCTGGCCGTGGCTCGGCCCCGGGCTCGAGCTCCTGCTCAGCCGGCGGGGAGGGCACGATTTCTGCCGGGACGGCCACTGCTTCGGGCTCGGCGCCGAACGCAGCCGGCGCGACGTCGTCGGGCACGGGCAACGAGGGCGCGGGGACCTCCGGCGCGGATGCCTCCGGCTCCGGCGAGGGTGCGGGTGCGGGTGCGGGCGCCGTCGCGGGGACCGCGACCGGAGCGGGCGCCTCGTCGGCGATCTCTGCCACCTCGACAGACTGCGCTAGCACCTCGGCCGGAGCGCTCAGCGCATCCTCCGGGCGCTGTAGAACGAGTCGAGGGCCTCGACGAACTCGGCGTCCGACACGCCACGCGTCACCGCCTCGTCGTCCTCGGCCGCGCCCAGGCTCTCGGACGCGAAGATGCCCTGGTCCGCGGACCGGTCCGGGCGGGGCCGGAGAGACAGGAGGGATCGACGGTGGCATCACGGCCGGGCGTCCACGACCAGCGGGCGCTGGAGTCCGGGACGGCGACGTTCCCGAGCACCGCGGGCGTGATGGAACCGACCGGGATGGGAACGACGCGGGCCACCTCTGCCGTGACCACGGGAACCTTCACGCGGTCCCGACGGATGATCACCTCGACGTCGTCGAAGGGCACCGTGATCGGCGCCTGGGGCTTGTGGACCGCGACATCGACCGCCTCGATCGCCACGTGCCGCAGGACCACGGCCGCGACCCGCTCGGCGACCGTCTCGATGAGGTCGGCAGGAGAGCCGGCGAGGACCGCGACGACGTCCTCCGCGACCACTGCGTAGCTCACGGTGTCGTCGAGCTCGTCGCCGGACGCGGCGCGCCGCGTGTCCAGGTGGAGCACGACGTCAGCCCGGAAGAGCTGCCCGTCGACCCGCTCGTGCTCGAAGACACCGTGGTGCCCGGTCGCGCTGAGACCCGTGAGCCGGATCTGGTCGAGCGGTCGCCCGTCGGTCCCGTGCACCGCCCCTGCGAACGCTGTGCTCACGTCGTACTCCTGTCGTCGCTGTCGTTCGTTCCGCTGTCGTTCGTTCCGCCGTCTTCCGTCCGCTGCGCCGCCCTGACAGGCGGCCCCGGGCGACGGTCGCCTCGGCGACCTCTGCCGAGGGTCGGGGAGGTCGCCGAGGCGACCGTTCCCCGCTGGCATCCTCCCCTGTCCTCCCGGCCCGAGTCCATGCCGCGGCGACCCTGACCGCGTCCGCCGAGGACCGCACCGCGTGCACGCGCACGCACCACGCCCCGCGGCCGCGGAGAGCGCGCTGATGGCCGCGGTCGCACCGTCCCGATCGAGGGAGCCGACGGCGCCCCGCCCGGACCTGCGAGGAGGTGACCGAGGAACCGCTTGCGGGACGCCCCGACCAGCACGGGAAGCCCAGCCCCGCAGGACGTCCAGGTGGGTCAGGAGCGGCCAGTTCGCGCTGCCGCCTTGGAGAAGCCCAACCCCGGGTCCAGGACGATCTGCTCGTCCCGCACACCCGCAGCTCGCAGCGTCGCGACCCGGGCTGCGAGCTCGTCGCGCACGTCCGTCACCACGTCGCCGTACTTCTCGAGGTCGTCCATGACGTCCGCGTGCCCGCGCCAGTGCATGACGACGTACACGACGCCGGTCCGTGCGACCACGCCCGCCATGTCCGGGTCCGCGAGGCCGCCCGAGACGTCGTTGACGATCCGCGCACCGGCCGCCACGGCCTGCTCGGCGACGAGCGCCCGCGTCGTGTCGACGCTGACGACGGCGCCGCGTGCTGCGAGCGCGGCCACGACGGGCAGCACACGGGCCAGCTCGTCCTCTACCGGGACCCGCTCCGCGCCCGGCCGGGTGGACTCACCGCCGACGTCGAGGATGTCCGCGCCCTCGCCGAGCAGCTCCAGGCCGTGCTCGATCGCCGCACGCGGCTCGAACCACTCGCCACCGTCCGAGAAGGAGTCGGGCGTGACGTTGACGACGCCCATCACGAGGGTCCGGTCTGTGCCCGCAAGCTCCGGGAGCCCGGCGAGGGTGAGGGCCGTGCTGGGGTGCTTGAACCGCACTGCTGCGTGCCTACCGTCCCAGGATCAGGCTCATGGCCTCGGCG
Source organism: Oerskovia sp. M15 (assembly GCA_038070415.1). Lineage (GTDB taxonomy): Bacteria > Actinomycetota > Actinomycetes > Actinomycetales > Cellulomonadaceae > Oerskovia. Next base: position 2,441,126 of record JAMYWF010000001.1, on the reverse strand, counting down.
CGCGTCGCACCGTCGCGCATCTGGCCGCGCACCGCCGAGGTGACGGTCCGGGAGCCGGGCTTGCGCACGCCGCGCATGGACATGCACAGGTGCTCGCACTCGACGACCACGATCACGCCGCGGGCGACAGGTTCTCGACCAGGGCGTCAGCGATCTGCGAGGTCAGCCGCTCCTGGACCTGGGGACGACGGGCGAACACGTCGACCAGGCGGGCCAGCTTGGACAGCCCCGTGATGCGGCCGTCCGCGTTGGGGATGTAGCCGACGTGCGCCACGCCGTGGAAGGGCACCAGGTGGTGCTCGCACGTCGAGTAGACCTCGATGTCCTTGACCAGCACCATCTCCTCGTGGCCGAGGTCGAACATGGTGGTCAGGACGTCACCCGGCTCCTGGCGCAGCCCGGCGAAGATCTCCCGGTAGGCACGAGCCACACGGGCCGGGGTCTCCTTGAGGCCTTCGCGGTCAGGGTCCTCGCCGACCGCGAGGAGGAGCTCGCGCACCGCGGCGCGGGCCCGCTCCTCGTCGTACTCCGGGACGTCGGCGGCGGCGCGCAACCCTGGTCGACTGACTGGGCCACCGTCAGACCTGCCCGTCGTCGACCACGCGGTCCGCGGGGACCTCGCCGATGCGCTCGGGCGGGAGCTCGTCGCTCGCAGCGGCGGCCTCGTCCTGCGGGATGATCGGCGCGCCGTTCTGGGCTGCGCGCTCCGCCGCGGTCTGGACCGGCGGGCGCTGCGAGACGGACCGCTGCTCGCTCGAGAGCCACACCTCGCGGGCGTCCCGCTTGACCACGGGCGCGAAGATCGCGGCGAGCTCGGCCTGGTTGAGCGTCTCCTTCTCGAGGAGCTCGAGGACCAGGTGGTCGAGCACGTCGCGGTACTGGACGAGCACCTCCCACGCCTCGTCGTGCGCGGACTCGACCAGGCGGCGGACCTCGTGGTCGACAGTGCCGGCGACCGACTCGGAGTAGTCGCGCGTGTGCCCCATGTCACGACCCATGAAGGGCTCGCCTGCACCGATGCCGAGCTTGATGGCGCCGACGCGCTCGCTCATGCCGTACTCGGTGACCATCTTCTTGGCGATCGCGGTCGCCTTCTCGATGTCGTTCGAGGCTCCGGTCGTGGGGTCGTGGAAGACGAGCTCCTCGGCGACGCGGCCGCCCATGGCGTACGCGAGCTGGTCGAGCAGCTCGTTGCGCGTCGTGGAGTACTTGTCCTCCATGGGCATGACCATGGTGTACCCCAGGGCGCGGCCGCGCGGGAGGATCGTCACCTTGGTGACGGGGTCCGTGTAGCGCATCGCGGAGGCGACCAGGGCGTGACCACCCTCGTGGTACGCCGTGATCTTCTGCTCCTTGACGTTCATCACGCGGGTGCGCTTCTGCGGGCGGCGATGACGCGGTCGATGGCCTCGTCCAGGGCGCGGTCGTCGATGAGCTGGGCACCCGAGCGCGCGGTGAGCAGAGCAGCCTCGTTGAGGACGTTCGCCAGGTCCGCGCCGGTGAACCCGGGGTGCGCCGTGCGACGGCCAGCAGGTCGATCTCCGGGACGATCGGCTTGCCCTGCGAGTGCACGGCCAGGATCGCCTCGCGGCCCTTGAGGTCCGGCGCCTCGACGGCGATCTGCCGGTCGAAACGACCCGGCCGCAGGAGCGCGGGGTCGAGGATGTCCGGACGGTTGGTCGCCGCGATGAGGATGACGTTCGCCTTGACGTCGAACCCGTCCATCTCGACGAGGAGCTGGTTCAGGGTCTGCTCGCGCTCGTCGTGACCGCCGCCCATCCCGGCGCCACGGTGACGGCCCACGGCGTCGATCTCGTCGACGAAGATGATGGCCGGCGCGTTCTCCTTGGCCTGCTGGAACAGGTCGCGCACACGGCTCGCGCCGACACCCACGAACATCTCGACGAAGTCGGAGCCCGAGATCGTGTAGAACGGCACCCGGCCTCCCCGCCACGGCGCGCGCAAGGAGCGTCTTGCCGGTTCCGGGAGGGCCGTACAGCAGCACGCCCTTGGGGATCTTGGCGCCCACGGCCTGGAACTTCTCCGGCTCGGCCAGGAACTCCTTGATCTCGTAGAGCTCCTCGACGGCCTCGTCCGCGCCGGCGACGTCCGCGAAGGTGACCTGCGGGGTGTCCTGGACGCGAGCTTGGCCTTGGACTTGCCGAAGCCCATGACCTTGGAGCCGCCGCCCTGCATGCGGGACATCAAGAACCAGAAGACGAGGCCGATGATGAGGAACGGCAGGATGAGCGAGAGCGCCGAGGTGAGGAAGGAGGGCCGCGCGATCTCCGAGTTGTAGCCCTTCGGAGGGTTCGCCTCGGCGACGGCGTTCACCACGGTCTCGCCCTGGGGCGCGACGTAGAAGAACTCCACGCTCTTGCCCTTGGACGTGCCGTCGACCTCGTAGTCCTCGGTGAGGGTGAGCTGGACGCGCTGGTCCCCGTCGACGATGAGGGCCTGCTCGACCTTCCCGTCCTCGAGGAGCTCGAGTCCGGTCGACGTGTCGACGCGGTGGACACTGGGCCCGGACAGGGCCATGAAGGCGATCCCGAGGATCGCCAGACCCACCACGATCCAGACGATCGGCCCGCTGAGAATCTTCTTGATGTTCATCGGCGACGGGGACGAGCCCCGCATCCCTCCACTCGCGCAATGGTTCCGCCAGTGAAGTTACACGCACAACCTGGCAGTTGGCTGGTCTGTTCGCCCAGGGCGTGGCTCCGAGGAGCCGCACCCGCACGCGTCGCGGCCTGGGCCGCGCACGGTCCGGCGGCGACCGGCGGCGGTGCCGAGACCCGGGTCGCGGCACCGCGGCCCGTCACCGGGCAGACGCGGGAGGACGGTCAGGAGGCGTAGACGTGCGGGGCGAGCGTGCCCACGAACGGCAGGTTCCGGTACTTCTCCGCGTAGTCGAGGCCGTAGCCGACGACGAACTCGTTGGGGATGTCGAAGCCGATGTACCGCACGTCGACGTCCGTCTTCGCGGCGTCCGGCTTGCGGAGCATCGCAGCGACCTCGACCGAGGCCGGGCCGCGGCTGCGCAGGTTCGACAGCAGCCAGGACAGGGTCAGCCCGGAGTCGATGATGTCCTCGACGATGAGCACGTGACGCCCGGTGAGGTCGGCGTCGAGGTCCTTGAGGATGCGCACGACGCCCGACGACTTGGTGCCCGAGCCGTACGAGGAGACCGCCATCCAGTCCATCTCGACGTCGTGGTGGAGGCGACGCGCGAGGTCCGCCATGACCATGACGGCACCCTTGAGGACGCCCACCAGGAGCAGGTCCTTGCCCGCGTAGTCGCGGTCGATCTGCTCGGCGAGCTCGTCCAGCCTCCCGCGGAGCTGCTCCTCGGTGAGGAGGATGTTCTCGAGGTCGTTGCCGACGTCGGATGAGTCCACGGGTTTCACTCCTGTGCTGGTTCTGCGGGTGGGGTTCGCGCGTGCGACGGGGACGCGCGGGACGTAGGAAGAGTCTCCCACGGGAGCGCAGTGCGCGGAGGTCGCCGGGCAGGTGGGCGGGCCCTGGCCCCGCCAGTCGGTGACCATGGCGTCGAGGGTCGTGACGTGGCTCGCGAAGAGCGAACCGGCGGGGCTCCCGGCTTCCAGGGCAGCGGCACGCAGGGCCCGACGGCGCAGCGCGGCCGGGGCGGACAGGAGCACCTGGGTGTCGAGCACCACAGCGGCGTCCTGGCCGTCGCCGTCCGCGATGCCCGTTTCGGTGGATTCGTGGGCACCGGCGGCCCGCGCTCGCGCAAGCAGCCCGACCGCGAGCTCGTCGAGCAGGTCGGCGTCCTCCCGGAGCTGGTCCGCGGTCCGGGCCAGGGTCTCGGCGACACCGGGACCGAGCACGTCCTCGAGGACGGGGAGCACCCGTGTGCGGACCTGCGAGCGCAGGGCAGCACCTCGACCGACGACGGTCCAGGACCGGTGTGCCCGCCGTCCCCGGCGCTCCTCCCTGCTCCGGACGTGCCGTTGGTGGGGTCCGACCACCAGGTCAGCCCGTTCGCGGTGCACACCGCCTCGGTCTCGGTCCGGCGCAGCCCCAGCAGCGGGCGCCGGTACAGCCCTCGCACCGCCGCCATCCCGGCCAGCGAGCGTGCGCCCGAGCCGCGCGCGAGGCCCAGCAGCACGGTCTCGGCCTGGTCGTCGAGCGTGTGTCCCAGCAAGACCGCCGCCGCCCCCGTGCGGCGAGCGACGTCGTCGAGCATGCGGTAGCGCGCGCGCCGTGCCGCGGCCTCCGTCCCGCCCGACCCGCGACCGACACCTCTCGCACCTCCACGGGCGCCAGCCCGAGCGCGCGGCACTGGTCCCCGGCCCGTGCCGCGACGTCGGCGCTCCCGCCTGGAGGCCGTGGTCCACGACCACGGCCCCGGCCCGCAGGCGGCGCGCGAGGCGACGAAGGCCGTCGCGGCCGCGAGCGCGAGGAGTCCGCGCCGCCCGAGCAGGCCACGAGCAGCAGGGAGCCGGGCGCGAGGTCGTGCACCGCGTCGCGCACGGCGCGGCGTGCGGCGGCGTCGGCGGGTGGGGTCCGACCATCGTCGTCGGGGTCAGCCGTGGACCCGGCGCACCCAGGCGCGGGGTCGGCGATCTCGCGGGCGGAGGGCAGGGTCTCGGGCTGGACCACACGGCGTTGAGCCCGTCGCGCCCACGTCCTTCTCGACGGCCCGCACGAAAGCGGCACCGTCGCGGTACTGGGCGAGCTTGGCGTCCATCCCGAGGAGCCGCCGCAGGACGGTGTCGAGGGTGCCGCTGCCCTGCCCGTCCCGGCGGGCCTCGAACCGGGCCCGGATGCTGCGCACCGTGGGGACCGTCCGCCGCCCGACCGCGTCCATCATCACGTCGGCGTGCCCCTCGAGGAGTGCCATGACCCCGGAGACCTCTTCGAGGGCGTGCTTCTGGTCCGCGCTCAGCAGACCGTCGACCACACCGCCCTCCTCTCCCGCACGGCCCGCACGACGACGCGCCCGGCAGTCCCCAGCTTCTCCCGCAGGCGGGACTCGGCGAGGTGGCGGGAGGACTCGGAGAGGCCCACGAGCAGGTCGCGGGCCGCGGCGCGCAGGTGGTCGGCGAGCCAGGGGCAGCGGCGAACTGGAGCGCGTGCGTCTGCTCGTGCAGGCAGACCCAGAGGCGGAAGTCGGCGGGGACCAGGTCGAGGTCGCGCTCGAGCTGGAGGACGTTGGGGGCGACGAGCAGGAGACGGCCCGTGGTCCCGGCGGTCGCGGTCGCACCACCGCCTGCGGCGCTGGGCGCACTACCGCCCGCGGCACCGGGCGTACTACCGCCTGCGGCGCTGTACGGGTCGAACTGCCCGAGCACCCTGCTGGACAGGGCCGCGAGGACCGCCCCGACCTGGGCGGCACCGACCAGCGCGGTGCTCGTCGAGACGGGCTTGTCCCCGGCCCGGGCCAGCGAGGCGGCGACGCCGTCGGTCAGGCTCTCCATGACCTCCGTGTTCGCCCGCGCCCACCGGGGCGGTCGACCACGTAGACGTGGGACAGCGTGTCCGGGACGGTTCCAGGCTCCGCGGTCGCCCGGACCGGGCTCATGCGCGTGACCCGCAGGACGTGCGGGACCGCGGCGGTCGCGGCGGCACGCAGGCCACCGACCAGCTCGGCGAGCTCTTCCCGCGAGGCCGTCGGTCCCGGCGGGCAACACGCCCCGCGACCTGCGCGGCGGCGGACCAGTCGACGAGCGGCGCGCCGACCGCAGGAGACGTCATCGCCCCACCGTAGCCCGTGCGGCGGGGCGCCGACCCTCCCAGCGCACGGCGGCCCGCCGTGCCCGTCATTCCACGAGGCTCCCGACGAACTTGTCCATCAGCAGGCGGGCACCGAACGAGCCGCCGTCCGGGATCTCGTCGGCGAGCAGGACGAAGACGAGCTGCCGGTCCTGGCTCGTGACGACCGTCCCGGCGAGCGCGGTGACGTTCGGCAGGCTCCCCGTCTTGGCCGGGCGACGCCCGGGCCGGGGACGAGAAAGCGGTCGTCGAGCGTTCCCGACAGACCCGCGATCGGCAGTCCGACGGCCCCGGCCCGCAAGCCCGGCTGGGCCGGGTCGGTGAGGAGCTGGAGCACCGCGCCGAGCTGCTTCGCGGACACCGCGGAACCGTCCCCAGCCCCGAGCCGTCCGCGAGGACCGCCCTCCACGTCGACCCCCAGACGCTCGACGCCCGCGAGGACCGCCTGGGTCGCCCCGTCGAACGTGGCGGGCAGACCGGCGTCGAGCGCGACGAGGCGTCCGACGACCTCGGTGATCGTGTTGTCCGAGTGCTGAAGGAAGTACCCCACGATCTCCCCAGGGTGCCGACTCCACCGCGCCCAGGACGGCCGCGTCGGTGGCGGCCTCCCGCGCACGGGAGTCCCCGTCACGGTGATGCCCTCGTCCGCGAGCCGCTGGGCGAAGACCTGCGCCGCCGCGAGCGAGGGTCGGGGCTCCGCTTGGCGTACTCCGCGTCGCTGAGCCGGGCCACGTCGACCGCGAGCGCCGTGACAGGCGCGATGTACCCGTCTGTCACGTTGCCCGGGTACACGGCCGGGCTGACCGTGGGCCCGCTGAAGTACCGGTCGTCGACGACGAGCCGCACGGTCGTGCCCCGTGAGCTTCAGCTTCCCGCGACCTGCGCGGCGAGGTCCGCGAGCCCGGCTCGGCCGTTGACCGCCAGGGTCTCCCTCGCCCGCGGCGAGCATCATGTCGCCACCCCGACCAGCGCGATCGCACCGTCCCCGACCTCGACCGCCTTCGTGGTGAGCGTCACCTCCGGGCCGGGCGACGCGAGGGCCGCCGCGGCCGTGAAGATCTTCTGCGTGGAGGCGGGAACCATCAGGGCGCCTGCGTTGCTCTCCGCGAGGACCTCACCGGTGATCCGATCCATGACCAGACCGGCGGCCTGGCTGCCGAGGCGCTGGTCCTGACGAGCGCGTCGAGCGAGGTGGCGATCGTCGCGGCGTCGGGCACGGGCGCGCTCTCGTCGAGCACGGGGAGCGTCTGCGCTGGTGACGCGGTGTCCACCGCGCCCGGAGCGACGGGGAACGGGCCGCGGGCGCGACCGCCGGGGCCGTGGTCAGGAGACCGGGGACGACGTCGTAGGCGTCGGCCGTCAGGTAGCCGCCCGCAAGGACGACCACGATCCCGGCGGTGATCCCGCCCGTGCACCCCAACCCATCTGGTCACTCTTCTCTCCTGCTGGCGACGTCCTGGACGGCGTCGCTCACGTGCGCATTATCACTCAGGAACCGCAACGTTCCTGGGTCGGGCCACTGCTCCCTCACGTCGTTCGTGTCACACTAGAGGGCGCAAGGCGGCCCGATCCCTCGGTGGTCCACCCGCTGGACCGGAGCGACCAGGGCCGCGTGCTCACGACAGCCGATTTCATGACCGCCACACCGCGACCGAGCGGGTGCGCCGGTTCAACTGGAGGAGAACAGTGGAGTTCGACGTCACGATCGAGATCCCGAAGGGCCAGCGCAACAAGTACGAGGTCGACCACGCGACAGGTCGCATCCGTCTTGACCGCATGCTGTTCACCTCGACGCGCTACCCGGACGACTACGGGTTCATCGAAGGCACCCTCGGCGAGGACGGCGACCCGCTGGACGCCCTCGTCCTGCTCGAGGAGCCCACGTTCCCGGGCTGCCTGATCCGCTGCCGTGCGCTCGGCATGTTCCGCATGCGCGACGAGGCCGGGGCGACGACAAGGTGCTGTGCGTACCGACGGGTGACCAGCGCGCCGCTTGGCGCCAGGACATCGACGACGTGTCGGACTTCCACCGCCTGGAGATCCAGCACTTCTTCGAGGTCTACAAGGACCTCGAGCCGGGCAAGTCCGTCGAGGGCGCCCACTGGACGGGTCGCACCGAGGCTGAGGCGGAGATCGAGCGGTCCATCCAGCGCGCGATCGACACCGGGTACCACACGCCCGGTCACTGACAGCGGACGGCTCAGGCCGTCCGACGATGGGCCCTCGAGCCGATCCACCAGGGCCCGGTCTCCCCGCCAGGGAGGCCGGGCCTTCGTGCGCCTCGGACCGCCCGACTCAGGGGCCGCCCGGCTCAGGGGCCGCCCGACTCAGGGCCCGGCTCAGGGCCGCCCGGCGTACGGCATCGCGCTCTTCCAGCGGACCGCGCTGATCTTGACGGGTACGCCCGCGTAGACGGCCTCGATCATCTGGCCGTTCCCGACGTACATCGCGACGTGCCAGATCGAGCTCGGGTCCTGCGGGTCGCTCCCGTAGAAGATGAGGTCGCCGGGTCGCAGCTGGTCGTAGCCGATCTTGGCGACCTTCGCGTACTGCGAGCGCGAGGTCCGCGAGATGCTCACCCCACGCTTGCCCAGGCCTGCGACGTGAGGCCAGAGCAGTCGTACGCGGGCCCGTTGCCGCCCAGCAGGTACGGCGCGCCGATCTTGGTGCGCGCCCAGTCGACCGCGGCCTGCCCTTGCCTGAGCCCGACCCGGGCGAGGTCACCGGTGGAGTGACCGGCGGCGTCACCGGCGGCGTCACCGGTGGGGCGACCGGAGGGGCGACCGGAGGGGCGACCGGAGGGGCGGGAGTGGTCACGGGAGGCGTGACGGGCGGGGCCGCCGGAGCTCTCCCGCCCGACGGCGGAGCGGGCGTCCCGGCGTCGGGCGTGTCTACGGGGTGTGGGCACGGCCAGGGCGTCCCGCTCGGCCTGCGCCTGACGCTCGGCGGCGAGCTCGCGCTCGGCGTCGAGGGCGTCCTGGCGCGCTCGCTCGACCTCGACGGTCGTGGCACGCGCGGCCGCGAGGTCGGCGATGAACTCGTCGCGCCGAGCGGCCGCGGCCCGGATCGACCCTCGATCGCCTGCTGCGCCTCCTGCGCCGCGGCGAACGCCTCCTCCGCCCGCTCGGAAGCGGCGGCTCGCGCCTCCTCGGCCGCGGTGGACCGGCGCGCGCGGCGTCCGCGAGCGCCCGAGCGGTGCGGTGCCCGTCGGCGACCGTCTCGACCTTGCGGCCCGTGAGCTTCTGGGCACGCTCGGACTCGACGATCTGGTCGAGCCCGTCCGACTCCACGACCACCTGCAGGGCGTCGAGCGACCCTCCCGACTGCCGGGTGGACCGGTAGACGGCACCCATGGCCGCGCGGGACTCGGTCTCGCCGGCCTCGGCCGTCGTGAGGGCGGTCTGCGCGTCCCCGACCTCGATGCGCGCCGCGTCGAGCGCGCCCTGCGCGTCGGCGTAGTCCTCAGCGGCGAGGCGGCCCGGATCCACGCGTCGTCCCGCTGCTCGGCGAGCGTGGCGAGGTCGGCCTCGATCTCGGCCACCCGGGATCCTGCGTCCTGCTCGTCCTGCTGGGCAGACCGGACGTCGTCGTCGGTGGGCGGGTCTGCCCGCACGACCGGGGCGACGCCCCGGTGAGCGTGACGACCAGGACGCCCACCAGGGCGAGGCGACCCAGGGGCCACGGCGACGTGTACTCGCGTGGGGAGCTGCGCCGTCGGGCAGGGGAGCTGGTGCACCGCTCTCCCCGATCCGTCGAGATCCCGCGCCACTGCGGCGCGGCGGACGTCCAGTCTCTCCGGCACCGCCGACGTGCGCGACCGGGGCGGACCGGTCGGGGCCACCTGTCGAGAGACCCGCATCTCACATCGCAAGATACGGGTATCGCCCGATGAGATGCGGACCTACTCTCGAGGACATGACCTGCCGAATGTGTCGCTGACCACCAGCGCACGTTCGCCTGCCCTGCGGGGCGGCACCGGACGGGATGCACCCGCCGACCACGACAGGTCGGCCCGCACCCACCCGGCAGGTCCCGCCCACCGCGTGCGCACCAGTCCACCGCTGACCCGCCGCGGACAGCTCCGGAACCAGGCCCCGGATCCCTGCGGCTCCCCTTCCCGCACCCCAGGAGACCCTCATGAGCACCGAGCCCCACTGGTCCTTCGAGACCCGTCAGATCCACGCCGCCAGACCCCCGACCCCACCACGGGCGCCAGGGCGCTGCCGATCTACCAGACCACGTCGTTCGTCTTCCCCGACGCGGGCGTCGCCGCCGACCGCTTCGCCCTCAAGGACCTCGGACCGATCTACACGCGCATCGGCAACCCGACGGCCGAGGTCGTCGAGAACCGCATCGCCAACCTCGAGGGCGGTGTGGGCGCACTCCTCCTCGCGTCCGGCCAGGCCGCGACGACCTTCGCGATCCTCAACGTCGCCGAGGCAGGCGACCACATCGTCGCGAGCCCGTCGCTGTACGGCGGCACGTACAACCTGCTCCAGTACTCGCTCGCCAGGCTCGGCATCGAGACCACCTGGGTCAGCGACCCGCACGACCCGCAGGCCTGGCGCGACGCGGCCCGCCCGAACACCAAGGCGTTCTTCGCCGAGACCATCCCCAACCCGAAGGCCGACATCCTCGACATCGAGGCCGTCGCCGCCGCCGCGCACGACGTCGGCGTCCCGCTGATCGTCGACAACACGGTCGCCACGCCCTACCTGCTGCGGCCCATCGAGTTCGGTGCGGACATCGTCATCCACTCCGCGACCAAGTACCTCGGCGGCCACGGCTCGGCGATCGGCGGCGTGATCGTCGACTCCGGGAACTTCGACTTCTCGAAGGACCCCGAGCGCTTCGCCAGCTTCAACACCCGGACCCCAGCTACAACGGGATCGTCTACGCGCGCGACCTGGGCGTGGACGGGATCCTCGGGGCCAACCTGGCGTACATCCTCAAGGCCCGCGTCCAGCTCCTGCGCGACTTGGGCTCGGCCATCTCGCCGTTCAACGCGTTCCTCATCGCCCAGGGCATCGAGACCCTGTCGCTCCGCGTCGAGCGTCACGTCGAGAACGCGAAGACCGTCGCGGCGTGGCTCGAGTCGCGCGACGACGTCCTGTCCGTGGGCTACGCAGGGCTCCCGTCGAGCCCCTGGTACGCCAACGCGCAGAAGTACACGCCGCGCGGTGCGGGCGCGATCGTCACGTTCGAGCTCGACGGCGGCGCGGCCGCCGCCAGGCGTTCGTCTCGGCGCTCCGGCTCCACTCCAACGTCGCCAACATCGGAGACGTGCGCTCGCTCGTGATCCACCCGGCGTCCACGACGCACGCGCAGCTCAGCCCCGAGGAGCAGGTCACGGCGGCGTGACGCCGGGCCTCGTCCGGCTGTCCGTGGGCATCGAGCACGTCGACGACATCCTCGCGGACCTCGAGACCGGCTTCATCGCCGCGAAGTCCGCGGCGGACGACTCCGCGGTCCCGGCGGAGTAGGGCGCCAGGACCCACGATGGCGATTCTGGACGGCCGGGGCGCACCCGGCACCCCGGCCGTACAGTGGTCGACGATGACTTCCCCGCCCCTTCCGCGTCCGCCCGCCCGCCCGCGCGGCGGCGGACTCGCGTGGACGGGACATCTCCCCGTGCCGGCCTCGGCCGCGTGGCGCGAGGGGACGACGCCGGAGCCCGCCTCTTCGCGGACGTCGGCACGTTCGACCTCGAGGCCGGGGCAGGCTCCCGGACGTGCGCGTCGCGTACGAGACGTGGGGCACGCTCGCCCCCGACGGCTCCAACGCAGTCCTCGTCCTGCACGCCCTGACCGGCGACTCGCACGTCGTCGGTCCCACCGGGCCGGGCCACCTGTCGGCGGGCTGGTGGGAGGCCATGGTCGGTCCCGGTGCCCCCATCGACACCGACCGCTACTTCGTCGTCGCGCCCAACGTCCTCGGCGGCTGCCAGGGGACCACGGGTCCGGCGTCGGACGCACCGGACGGCGAGCCGTGGGGCGGGCGCTTCCCGCGCGTCACCACGCGCGACCAGGTCGCAGTCGAGATCGAGCTCACCCGCGCGCTGGGGATCTCGGCCTGGGCTCTCGTGATCGGCGCGTCCATGGGCGGGCTGCGCGTGCTCGAGTGGGCGATCCTCGGCCCCGAGTCCGGGGTCACGGTCGAGTCGGTCGCGGTCGTCGCGTCGACGGCCCAGACCTCGGGCGACCAGATCGCGTGGGCCCACCCCAGCTCGGCGCCATCCGCGCCGACCCCAGGTTCCGCGGGGCCACTACTACGACGTGCCCGACGACGAGGGCCCCACGTGGGCCTCGGCATCGCCCGGCAGATCGCCCACGCGACGTACCGCAGCGCCCGTGAGCTCGACGAACGGTTCGGCCGGCTGCCCCAGGGCGGCGAGGACCCGTTCACCGACGGGCGCTACGCCGTCCAGTCCTACCTGGACCATCACGGCGACAAGCTCTCCCGGCGCTTCGACGCGAACTCCTACGTGGTGCTCACCGAGTCCATGCTCACGCACGACCTCGGCCGCGACCGCGGGGCGTCGAGGCGGCCCTTGCGCAGATCACGGCGCGTGCGCTCGTCGTGGCCGTGGACACGGACCGTCTCTTCCTGCCCGAGGAGTCCGCCCGCATCGCCCGGGCATCCCGGGGCGCGACCGCTGCGGCTGCTGCACTCGGAGTTCGGGCACGACGGGTTCCTCATCGAGTTCGACCAGCTCGGGCCCATGGTCACGGAGTTCCTCGAGGAGCGGGCGCAGGTCTGAGGCTCGGGCGCCCGCGCGCCCGTCTCGCCCGGCTGCTCGTCACGCCGTGCGTGACGCCCCGCCCGTGAGCAGGCACGATGTCCCCATGACCACAGACCTGACCGAGGCCACCGCCGCCCTCCGCACCCAGTGGGACCGCCTGGAGGGTGGCTCGGCTCGCTCGACGACGCCCTGGACGACGCGGTCGACCAGCCCAGCGTCCTGACGGGCTGGACCGTGGGCGAGCTCGTCTCCCACCTGGGCCGCGCCATGGACGCGCTCGTCGCCGCCGCGCCCGTCGCGCCCGGGACCAACCCCTCACGCTCGCGGAGTACTTGGGCTCCTACCCCGAGCGCGCCGAGCAGATCGCCCAGGTCACCCGGTCCTCGACGAGGAGATCGCCGCCGACCGCCTGACCGCCGTCTCCGGCTATGCCCGTCGCGCGTTCGCCCGGCTCGACGAGCTCGCCCCGACGGAGACCGTGATCCAGGCACGCCGTGGTCCCATCACGCTGCGCGACATGGTGGTCTCTCGTCTGATCGAGCTCGTCGTGCACGCCGACGACCTGGAGCGCAGCCTGCCGGGCGTCGCCGAGAAGGCCGTCGACCGGGGCGCCCTGGACCTCGTCGCCGCCGAGCTGCTCCGCATCGTCGTCACGCGCGGTGGTTGGAGCCTCGAGGTGGTCGACCCCGCCTGTGGGTCCGGCTCGCGACCGGTCGCACCCCTACGACGTCGACGACCTGGCACGGGCACTCGCGCCGCTGCACACCTCGGACGCGGTTCCGGACCTCGGGCGGATGCTGCCGCTGCTCTGAGCGCCGGCCGCCTCAGCGGGTCCAGGTCGTCGCGGTCTCACGGATGGTCGCCCACGGTAGATCGGGCGCACCACCTGGGCGAGGACGGCCTGGACCGGCGGCGCGAAGTCGGCGGGCTTCGACGACGGGAAGAGCGCGCCGGGACCGAGCGCGAACTGGTGGGTGTACCCTCTGTCCTCGCCCGGGGATGCGGTGCTTGACGAGCCGGGGCTGCAGCCCTTCGGCGAGCTCGGGCTCGCGGAGAGCCAGCTCGAGGTAGATGCGCGCGGACGTCCGGGCCGAGCGCGGCAACGGGCTGGTCACGACGGGCTGGGTGGTGCTCAGCACGAGGATCCTGACGGACCGGACCCTGTCCCACGGCACGTGGACGGAGCGCCATTGCAGCCCGCCACGGTCGATCTCGACGCGGTGCCGCAGGATCACCGGGATGCGGGCCAGCGCCCAGAGGCCGCCCAGGGCCGCCACGCCGGCGATGAAGAGGGCGATCGCCTCGGTCGCCGCCCGGTCCTCCGGCGAGCTCTCGACGCGACCGTTCTGGACCGCGGAGTAGACCCACCAGGCCACCAGCAGGCAGAAGCCGGCGAGCAGCAGGGCGAACGTCAACGGCACCGCCCGGGAGCTGACAAAACGGTCGGACGGCACAGGCTGGCTCGAGGACATGCGCGGACAGTAGCAGCGGTCCGCGACCCCGGTGGCCACTATGCTCGACCGGTGGTCGACGACATGCGGGTGACGGTCCTGGCAGGCGGTGTTGGTGGGGCAAAGCTCGCCCACGGCATGGAGAGGGCGGGGCCGACCTCACGGTCGTGGTCAACACGGCCGACGACGTCGAGCTCCACGGGCTGGCGATCAGCCCGGACCTGGACACCGTGACCTACACGCTCGCGGGTCTCGCCGACGACGTGCGCGGCTGGGGGCTGGCGGGCGAGACCTACGCGACGCTCGAGGCCATGCAGAGGCTGGGCGAGGACACCTGGTTCACGCTCGGCGACAAGGACCTCGCGACGCACGTCGTGCGCTCGGCGCGCCTGCGCCGCGGCGCGACGCTCACCGAGGTCACGGCGCAGATCACGTCGTCCTCGGAGTGCGCTCCCGCTTGCTTCCCATGACCGACGACCGGGTCGCGACCGTCGTCGACACCGCCGACGGCGGCTCGGTTTCCAGGAGTACTTCGTCGCACGCCAGCACCGGGACGAGGTGCTGGGCCTCACGTTCGTGGGCGCCGAGCAGGCGGCCCTGCCCCGGCGTCCTGGACTCGATCTCCGGCGCCGACCTGCTGGTCGTCGCGCCGTCGAACCCGTTCTTGTCCGTCGCACCGATCCTCGCCGTCCGGGGATCCGTGACGCCCTCGCGGGCTCGGGCGCGCGCCGCGTCGCGGTGAGCCCGATCATCGGCGGCCGCGCCCTCAAGGGCCCCGCGGCGTCGGTGCTCGCAAGCCTGGGGCACGACGTCTCGGCCCTCGGGGTCGCCCGCCTGTACGTGGGACTGATCGACGTCATGTGCATCGACGAGGCCGACCGCGACCTGGCGCCCGCGATCGAGGCCCTGGGTCTCGAGGTCCTGGTCACGGACACGGTCATGGGTGGGGCGGAGGGGCGGGAGCGGCTGGGCCGGGAGCTGCTCGCCGCGGTGCGGGCATGACGCCAGACAGCACAGGGTCGCCCCTGCCCGTCGCGTCGCCTGAGCGGACCCCGCTGCCCGACGGCGCCGCGCCCCCGGAGCGCCGGCTCGCCGCGCGGGCGACGCACGACCGCGGTCGTGCCCTGCGCGACGGGACCTCGGGCAAGTCGCGACTGGCGTCGGTGCTCGACCCGGCCTCGCGGAGCCGGCTGATCGCAGCGCTCGCTCGGCACGTTGTCGCGACCCTGCTCGCCTCGAGCGACGTGGACCGGGTGCTCGTCGTGACGTCGGACCCGCGGTTCACGTGGCGGGCACTCGGCAGCCTGCTCCCGCCGGCGCCACCGCCGATGCAGGACGACGCCCCGTCCACGGTGACCGGATCCCCGGCCGAGGGCGACGGCGACGGCCCGGGCGGCTCCAGATCGTCCTGCAGCCCGCGAGCCGCCCCGGACTCAACGCTGCGATCGACGTCGGGCGAGCTTGCCGCTGCCGGCGGCTCCGACGAGCCCCTCCCCGGCTCCTGGTCGCGCACGCCGACCTCCCGGCCCTCACGCCCGAGGACGTCGACGCACTGCTCGCAGAGGACTCGCCGGTCGTCGTCGCGACCGACCGGGGCGTTCGGGCACGAACCTCCTGGCGCTCGACGCCGACGCCCCGTTCACGTTCCGGTTCGGCGTCGGGAGCCTCGAAGCGCACCTGGCCGAGGCCGACCTGCGGGGCCTTCGCGCCGTCGTCGTGCAGCGTCCGGGACCGCCGTGGACCTGGACACGCTCGACGACTGGGCCGAGCTGCCCGCGGACGTGCGCGCGCGCGACGAGCTGTCGGAGCTCCACCGGGCCACGGTCCGGGCACGTTCTGCCACCTGATCGGCGCACCCGCACGTGTCAGAACGAGCGTGGTCTCCGGATCACTTCGTTCTGACACCCGCTCACGGGACCAGGCGATTGCCCGTCCCCGGCGGATGGCAGGGTGACGGCATGGCGATCGACGTGCGGCCCGCGACGGTGTTCCCCGACGTGAGGACGATGGTCGGACCCAAGCGGCCCGACGCCAACGTCTGCTGGTGCCTGAGCTATCGCATCCCCTCGAAGGAGAACGTGGCGCTCGTCGGCCCCGAGCGCGGCGAGCTCGTCGAGAAGCTCTGCCGGCAGGACCCGCCGCCCGGCGTGCTCGCGTACGACGGCGACGAGGTCGTGGGATGGGCAGCGGTGCACCCGCGCGCAGACACGTCCTTCGCGCGCAACCGCAAGATCCCCACGTCGACGAGCTCGACGTGTGGTCGGTGTGGTGCCTGCGCGTGCGCCCTGGACACCGCGGCAAGGGACTCTCGCACCACCTGCTCGAGGGCGCGGTCGCGTTCGCGCGCGAGCAGGAGCGCCCGCGGTCGAGGGATACCCGCTCGACAACGAGGGGCGGAAGATCGACCTGACCATGGCGTACGTGGGCACCAAGAAGCTCTTCGAGGGCGCGGGGTTCACCCAGGCCGCGACGACCGACTCGGTGCTCAACGGCTTCCCCGCGTGCTGATGCGGCTCGACCTGCGCTGACGCCTCGCCTGCGGCGGCCTGTCAGAGCGAGCGTGACCTCGAGACCTCGCTGGTTCTGACCACACCTCCGCACGACCAACCTGTCAGAGCGAGCGTGACCTCGAGACCTCGCTGGTTCTGACAACACCCGAGCGACGTCACCACCCGCCGCGGTGCACCACGTCCTCGAGCGCTCGGCGTGGGCGCCGCGTCGGCGAACCGCCCGCACCCGCGGCCCCTCGGCCGGGTGCCCCACGGCGACGACGCCCGTGACCAGGAGCTCGTCGGGCACACCGAGCTCCGCGCGCAGCGCCTCGACCCGGTCCGGCGGCACCCCGAAGAAGCAGGCCCCAGTCCCTCGTCGACCGCGGTCTGGAGCATGAGCAGCGACGCCATGCCCGCGTCCACGTGCCAGTACGGCACGTCCCACGGCGACTCGCCCTCCCCGACGCCTGCGCCGCGGCCCGCGCCTTGTCGTCCTCGGCGTACCGCCGGAGGTAGGCCTCGCGCGACGTCAGCACCACGACGACCACGGGGCCGTCCGCATCCCGGCGAGCCAGCGGCTCTCGCCCGCCGCGCCCATCTCGCCCATCTCGCCCACCGCGGGCGGCGAGGTAGCCGACCAGAAGCGCGCGACGTCGTCGGGCACGTCGAGGACCACGAACGCCCACCCTGCGTGAAGCCCGCGTTCGGGGCGCGGACCGCGTTGCGCAGCAGGCGGTCCACCGCGCCGGCGCCACCGGCTCGCCCGTGAAGCGGCGGACCATGCGGCGGCGACGGACGACGTCCTGGAACTCCACGTCGACCTACAGCCGCTCCGCCAGCAGCTCGACGAGCGCCTTGCCCTGCACTCCGCCGAGCTGGTCGGCCTGGGTGCGGCACGAGAAGCCGTCAGCCAGGAAGATGTCGTTCGGCCCGGCGCCCGCAGCGCGGGCAGCAGCGCGTTCTCCGCGACCTGCACCGACACCTCGTAGTGGCCCTTCTCCATGCCGAAGTTCCCCGCGAGGCCGCAGCACCCGGCGAGCGTGTCGATCGTGGCACCCGCCCCGCGCAGCAGCTTCTCGTCGGCCGCGAAGCCCATGACCGAGTGCTGGTGGCAGTGCGGCTGGACCACGGCCGTGACGTCGGACAGGTCCGGCACCGTCCACCCGTCTCCGGCGCAGGCCGCGTCTCGGGTCGCGTCAGCAGCTCGGCGACCGTGTGGGTCGCGGCCGCGACGGCCTTCGCACGCGGGTCGTCGGGGAAGAGGTCGAGCAGGTCGGAGCGCAGGACCGCGGTGCACGAGGGCTCGAGCCCGACGATCGGGATCCCGTTGACCGCGAACGGCCCCAACACCTGGAGCAGGTTCTCGAGCCGCTTGCGCGCGCCGTCGAGCTGACCGGTGCTGATCCAGGTCAGGCCGCAGCAGGCCTGCTGGTCGGGCACGATCACGTCGTAGCCCGCCGCGTCCAGGACCGTCACCGCGGACTGCGGCACCGACGGCGCGAGCGCGTCGCTGAACGAGTCCGTCCACAGCACGACCTGGGGCCGCGTGCTCGCGCGCGGCTTCCCGGAGTCTGCCCGACGGCGAGCCCCGGCACCCGTTCGTCGCGCCTCCGCGCTTCCACCACGTGCGGAACGGGACCTCGGCGAACTGCGGCACCTCGCGGCGCGAGTCCATGCCGCCGAGCGTGAGCACGAGCTTCGCGACGGGACGGATGCCGAGCACCGCGTTGATGAACCGCGGCATCATGCCCGCGAGGCGTGCCCAGCGCGGGAGCCAACCCAGGGCGTAGTGGGTCATGGGACGCAGCTTGCCCTGATAGGTCCGGTGCAGGACCTCGGACTTGTACTGGGCCATGTCGACGCCCGCGGGGCAGTCGGCCGAGCACGCCTTGCACGACAGGCACAGGTCGAGCGAGTCGCGGACCTCGGGCGACGTGAGCCCGCCCACGAGCGTGCCGTTGATCGCGTCCTGGAGCACGCGGGCGCGGCCGCGCGTGACGTCCTTCTCGTCCTTGGTCGCCTGGTACGAGGGCACATGAACCCGCCCGACGCCGACGAGTCCGCGCGGCACTTGCCGACGCCCACGCAGCGGTGCACGGCCTGGGTCATGTCGCCGTGGTCGTGGCTGAACGAGAACCCGCCCTTGGTCGGCAGCACCGGCAGAGCCCTGGGCGGCGCAGGTCCGCATCCACGGCGTTGGGCCGCACGATCACGCCCGGGTTGAGCACGTCCTGCGGGTCGAACAGCGCCTTGATCTGCTCGAACAGCGAGATCGCCTCGGGTGAGTACATGACGGGCAGCAGCTCCGAGCGCGCGCGGCCGTCGCCGTGCTCGCCCGACAGCGAGCCGCCGTACTTGGCCACGAGCTGAGCGGCCTCGGTCATGAAGGTGCGCAGCACCGATCCCGAGGTCTCGAGGGGATGTCGATGCGCAGGTGCACGCACCCGTCGCCGAAGTGCCCGTACGGCAGGCCGTCGACGCCGTAGCGCGCCATGAGCGCGTCGAGGTCACGCAGGTAGGCACCCAGCTTCTCCGGCGGGACCGCGGAGTCCTCCCAGCCCGGCCACGCCTGCTCGCCCGCGGGGTCCGCCCGGCCAGCCCGGCGCCGTCGGCCCGGATCTGCCACATGGCCGTGGCGTCAGGGCCTGCCGGGAGGATGCGCGTGGACGCCGACGCGGAGGCCGCGACGATCGCCTCGGCGTTCGCGTACGCCTCCTCGGGAGTCGCGCCCCGACCTCGACCATCATCCACCCGCCCCGGCGGCAGCTCGGGACCGAGTCCGCGCCCTGGCGCGGCGCACCACGTCCACGAGGCGCGCGTCGAGACCCTCGACGGCGAGCGGCCCCAGCGAGAGGAGGGCGGGGACGTCGTCGGCCGCCGTGGGCATGTCCTCGTAGGCGAGGACGACGAGCGTGGGAGCGCTCGGCATCGGGACCAGGGCGACCGTGGCCTCGAGGATCGTGACGAGCGTGCCCTCGGTGCCCACGAGCATCTTGGCGAGGTCGGAGCCGTTCTCCGGCAGGAGGTGCTCGACCGAGTACCCGAGACCTGGCGCCCGAAGCGCCCGAACTCCGTGCGGATGAGCGCCAGGTTGTCCTTGACGAGCTGCGCGAGCCCGGGGACCGCGGCGAACGTCGGGTCGCCCTTGCCCGCGGTGAAGCGCCGGCCCGTGCCGTCGACCACGTCGAGCTCGACCACGTTGTCCGCGGTGCGCCCATACGCGACCGCGTGCGGGCCGCACGCGTTGTTGCCGATCATCCCGCCGAGCGTCGCGCGGTTCTGGGTCGAGGGTCGGGGCCGAAACGCAGCCCGTGCGGGGCCGCGGCCTTCTGGAGCGACGACATGATGACGCCGGGCTCGATGCGGGCCGTCCGGGCCTCCGGGTCGATCGACAGGATCGCATCGACGTGCCGCGAGAAGTCGATCACGACCCCGGACCGATCGAGTTGCCCGCGACCGACGTGCCCGCGCCGCGAGCGGTGAGCGGGACGCCCAGCTCGCGGGCGACGTCGAGCGTCGCGACGACGTCCTGCGTCGAGACGGGGAAGACCACCATCTCGGGGACCACGCGGTAGTTCGAGGCGTCCGTGGAGTACTCGGCACGGCGCCGCGTCGAGGTGTCGACGATCCCGCGAGTCGTGGTGCGCAGCGCCGCGGCGATGGCCTCACGAGCCGCGTCCGCCGCGCGCACGGCCTCACGCTCGGCCTCACGAAGAGCCGCGGACCGTGCGGTCTCCTCGGCTGCGGTCGCCTTCGCGGCGAGCCGGAGGTCCGCCTCCGTGCCCTGGGGCGGGACGGGGGCTCCTGCGGCGTCGAGTTCAGCAGTCACGTGGGCGATTCTCCCACCACTCCCGGGAGGGTGACGCCGGTCCGGGGAGTGTCCTGCCTTGTCAGAACCACCGTGATCTCCACACCTCGCTCGTTCTGACACCCGGACGCCGCGGGCGACGTGTCAGAACCAGCGGGGCCTCCGGGCCTCGCTCGTTCTGACACCTCGCTAGAGCACCAGCTCCGGCTGCAGCCTCGACGGGCTCCAGACCCGCTGCCTGTACGCCGCGTAGGTCGTCGCGAGGAGTGCGACCGCGAGCACGACGAGCAGCACCCGACGTCCCGGGCGACCGTCGCGAGATCCCCGTACAGGAGCTGCCGCAACCCTTCGACCGTGTACGACATGGGCAGGAACCGGTGCAGCGAGCGCAGCGGCTCAGGGATCGTCTGCCAGGGAACGTGCCCCCGCCGTGACGAGCTGGACCAGCATGAGCACGAGCCCGAGGAACTGCCCCACCGCGCCCAGGTACACGTTGAGCGCCTGGAGGATCGCGACGAAGGTCGCGGACGCGAGCACCAGCAGCACCACGCTCCCCACCGCGTAGACCGGGTCGATGTCGAGCGCGAACTTCACGACCGCGAACATGAGCGCGACCTGCGCGACGCCGATCACGGCCGGGGATCCACCCGCCGAGCGCGGTCTGCCAGGCGGGCGCCCGGCGGCGAGCGACCGCGTCGACAGCGGCCGCACGAGCAGGAACAGCACGTACGCCCCGATCCACGCGGCGAGCGACATGAAGAACGGCGCGAGCCCCGCCCGTAGGTGCCAGCGTTCGCGATCGCGTCGTTCACGACCTTGACCGGGTTCCCGATCGTCTCGGCAGTGTCCGACTGCGTCTTCTCGTCGACGTCGGGGATCCTGCCGAGACCCTGCGCAAGCCCGCTGTGCAGCTCGGTCACTCCCGACAACAGCTCCCCGTCCCGTCGCGCAGAGTCACGCTCGAGGACGCCAGCTCCGAGGCGCCGTCGGACACCTGGGCCGTGCCGGAGGCCAGGGTGTCCATGTTCGTCGCGAGCGTGTCCGCCCCGCCTTGAGCTGCGTCGCCCCGAAGCAAGCTCGTCACCCCCGACGCGGCCGTCGCGATGCCCTGCGTGAGCGCCGGGGTGGCGCCCGCGAGCGTCGCGGCCCCTGCCGCGACCTGCGCCGAGCCGGAGCTGAGCTCGTCGAGCTTCTGCGACGCACCCTCGACCTGGGTCGCGGCGGCCTCGACGCGGGGTGACGTCGTCGATCGCCTGGGTCACCACGGGCAGGATCTGGTCCGCCTGCTCCTGGGTGAGGTCGCCCGAGGCGACGAGCGCGTCGAGCAGGGCCGCGACGTCCGTCTGGGCGTTCCCCAGCTGCCCGACGACGTCCCTCGCCGCCGCCGCTGCCTCCTGTCCGTAGCCCGCGACCTGGGCGTTCCCGTCCGCGACCTGCTGCGCGCCGTCGGCCAGCTCCTGCGTCTGGGACGGGAGGTTCGCCGTCTTGCTGCGCAACGTGTCGAGGCCGTTCGAGAGCGTGCTCGCGCCCGAGGAGAGCTTGCTGCTCGCGGAGGCCAGCTCGTCGGCCCCGCGGCGAGCCTCGACGCGCCGCTCGCGGTCTCTCCCGCCCCGAGGCGAGCTGGGCCGTGCCGTCGACGAGCTGGACGGTGCCGTCCGAGAGCTGCGCGGCGCCGTCGACCAGCTTCTGCGCCCCGTCCACCCCGCTCGCGAGGTTGGTGTGGATCGACGCGAATCCCTGGAGGAACGTGTCCGCGGCCTCGGTGCCGACCTGCTCGGCGATCGAGTCACGGACCTTGCCCACGATCTTGTCCGCGATGGTCGCGGCCAGGTAGTTGTTGGCGTCGTTGGTGATGAGGGTCAGGCTCGCCTGCCGGGGCTCGAACTTCCCGGAGGACGCGAGGTCCTCGGAGAACGTCGGGCCGATGATGAGGGCCGCGTCGAAGCGGCCGGAGCGCACGCCCACCTCGGCGTCGGCCTGGCTCGTCTCGATCCACCCGAACCCGCCGTCGCCGTCGAGCAGCTGCTTGGCGACCTGCTCGCCGAAGTTCGTCTCCTTCGAGGTCCCGTCGGTCGCGTTCTCGACGGTCGCTCCGCGGTCCTGGACGACGAGGGCGGCGGGCACCTCCTCGAGCTTGTCGTAGGGGTTCTCGTTGGCGAAGAGGTAGAGGCCCGAGTAGAGCGTCGGGATGACGATCATGGCGAGGATCGCGAGCTTCGGCAGGGTACCGGCGCTGATGCGTCGCAGCTCGGAGATCCCCAGGCGGACGGCGGTCATCGGTCGGCCTCCTGACCAGGGGTGGGTTCAGCGGGCGCGTCGGGAGCAGCGGGCACGTCCGGGTCGGCGGGAGCCGCGTGGTGCCGCCCGGTCTCCTCGCGGTCGAAGAGCAGGGTCGGATCCGTCACCTCGACCGGCTCACGATCGTCTTCGCCGTCGCCCGGACCAGGTCCGCCCCGCACCGCTGCCGGGGCCGGGTCCGCAACGCCTCGACGGGGCTGTGCGCAGAGCGTCGTCGCCGCGCGCGGGCGGCAGGTCCGCCCGAGGTCTCGGGCCGACGACCGAGCGCACTGGACGAGCACCCGTACCCGAGCGAGGCGAGCGACTCCGCGACCGACCACCACCCGGTGGGCTCTCCACTGTGCCGGTCGGGCAGGGTCAGCACGACGAACCGGACGTTCCTGCGCTCGGACGCCAACGACGCGAGGAGAGCGGTCCGCACCGTGCCGTGCAGCTCGTCGATGCGCTCGCTCCTGCGGTCGTGCAGGTCGTGCGCCTCGAGCCATCGCTTGGCGTCGCCGGGAAAGGACCGCTGACCTGCGAGCGAGAGCTCCTCGGCGACGACGTCCCCGACGGTCAGGGCTTCGTCCGGCTCGGAGATGCCGGGGACGTCGACGACCGCCGTGACCCTCCGCAGCTCGGCGGGGTCCGTGGAGGTGGAGCCGTCGTCGTCGACGAGCGTGACCGTCCCGGAGTACGGCGCGAGGCGGCCCGTGGCGACGAGCGCGAGCGCCGTGTGGCCGTGTCCTGGTTCGCCGGCGAGGAGCACGCACTCCCCGGAGGCGAGGGCGAGACTCATGGCGTCGAGCATCGGTGACCGGCGACCTTCGACCTGCACGTCGTCCAGCGTGATCTGCATCTGCCAGTCCTCTCCGTGGCGAGCCTCGCGCACATCCGCTGCGTTCGAGCCTCCCGTCGATCATCCGTTGGGCCGCCGGGGAGCGCACCTCCGGAGCCCCCGAGGGCGACACCAGCACTCGCTCCGGCGCCGCCACCCGACGGGTTCGCCCCTCCGCCGGGGCCCGGCGGGACGCGACATCGCCGCGAGGGGACCGGGTTGCGTACCTGACGAAGGGGTGCTGTGTGCGGTGCCGTCTGGACCGTGCGTCGTCGAGCAGCGCGACGGTCGGCTTCGTCGGTAGCCTGGGGACGTCGGTCGACCAGAGGAGATCCCATGCGTGTCGTGATCGTCGGTGCGAGCGGGAACGTCGGGTCCGCCCTCCTGCGCAGGCTCGCGGGCGACCCGGTGGTGACCTCCGTCGTCGGGGTCGCGAGCCGTGTCCCGCGCGCGGACGGCTCGAGCACCGTCGTCCCTCCGTTCGACGCGGCCGAGTGGGTGCGTTGCGATCTCACCGACCCGGAGGAGGTCGTGGCCTCGCGGCTCGCCAGCGCGTTCGTGGGGCCGACACCGTGGTCCACCTGGCCTGGGCGGTCGACCCGGCGCACGACCGCGACGAGCTCGCGCGCGTGAACGTCGAGGGCACGCGGCGCGTCGCGGTGGCCGCGGCGCGCGGGCGCCAGGCACCTGGTCGTCGCCACGTGCGCGAGCGCGTGCTCGCCCGCCTTCGACGACTCCCCGCGCGACGAGCAGTGGCCCACCGCGGGCATCGCGGGTTCGGTGAACAGCGCCCAGAAGGTCGAGGTCGAGGAGTTCCTGGACCGTTTCTCGGACGCGCACCCGGGCGTCGTGGTGACCCGCGTGCGGGCGCCGTTCACGTTCCAGCGCGACGCGGCGAGCGAGGTGTCGCGGTTGTTCTTCGGTCGTCTCCTGCCTGCGCCGCTGCGCCGCAGGGCCACCTGCCGACGCTCGTGTGGCCGCGCGGCATGCGGCTCCAGGTGGTCCATGCCGACGACCTCGCGAGTGCCTACCGCGAGATCCTCGTGGGCCGCCACCCGGGTACGTTCAACGTCGCCGCGGAGGGTTCTCTCAGGGCCCGACGTCGCCGCGATCGTCTCGCAGGGACAGCTCCGCGAGGTGTCGCCCGCCTCGTTGCGCCGTGCGGTCGCCCTGGCCTGGGCGGCCCGGCTGGTCCCGCTGGACCCGGGCTGGTTCGACGTCGCGCTCGCGGTGCCCGTCCTCGACGCGTCGCGGGCCCGCAGCCTGCTGCACTGGGCACCGGAGCACGACGCGAGGTCCACGGTCGCCGAGGTGGTCGAAGGGCTCGTGGAGGGGCCGGGACGCAGAGCCCGCCGCTGCTGCCGCGCTGACGCAGACAGCAGGTGCCGAACCGAGGTTCGTCAGGCAACTCGGTCGAGTTGCCTGACGAACCTCGGTTCGGCACCCACGCTGTGCCCTCCTGGGTCAGGACTCGAGGGCTGCGTCCAGCGTGATCGTCGTGCCCGTCAGTGCCTTGGACACCGGGCACGTGGCCTTGGCGGCCTCGGCCGCCGCGAGGAAGCCCGCCTCGTCGAGCCCTTCGACCTCGCCGCGAACCGTGAGCGCGATGCCGGAGATCACGAGCCCACCCGCCGGGTCGGGGACGACCGTCACATCGGCCGTGACCTGGAGCGCCACGGGCGTCCCGCCTGCCGCACCGATCAGACCGGAGAGCTGCATCGAGTAGCAGGACGAGTGCGCAGCCGCGATGAGCTCCTCCGGGCTGGTGACTCCTTCGGCGCTGTCAGCGGTCCGGCGCGGGAAGCTGACGTCGAACGTGCCGGTCCCGGAGCTGGTGAGCTCGACCTGCCCGCTTCCCTCCATGAGCGTCCCGTTCCATGCGGTGCGTGCTGTGCGAACTGCCATGATGTGGCTCCTTCGAGCGTGGTCCGAGGTGGTAAACCGTACATACAGACGGTAGCCCGGCCCCTCGGGAGCTGCAGAAGGGTCCAGGGGCCAGCGCGGGCCGGGGTGACCTCAGGCGTCAGCCCGTACGAGAGGACGACGTCGATCGCTCTGCTCAGCTCACGGCGCCGAGCGGGGCGACGATCTCTGCGTAGAACGAGGCGGGGTCGCCGCCAGCGAAGCCTTCACCATCGCCGTCCAGTCGTCGACGATCACCTCGATCGAGCGGCAGCCAGGCCGTCGAGCGAGAGGCGCGGCACGTCGCGCGGATCGATCTTCGGTCCGTCGTACCCGGCCGAGATGTCCGTGTCGGCAGCGCCGAGGAGAACGCCCTGCACGAAGGTGCCCTGACCGGCGAGCTCCATACGCACACCGTTGGTCATGTTCCACTCAGCAGCCTTGGCGGCGGCGTAGGACCCGGCGCCCGGGACGGCGAACCACGACAGCGCCGACAGGACGTTCACGACGGCGCCACCGCCGTTCGCCGCGAGAACGGGACTGAATGTGCGGATCGCGTCGAGCGTGCCCCAGAAGTGCGTGTCCATCTCACGGCGGATCTCGGTGAGGTCGCCCGTGATGAGGTCAGCTCCGGTCGAGATGCCGGCGTTGTTGACGAGGACGGTCACGTCCGACGCGGTCGCGGCAGCCGACACGACCGACTCGTGGTCGAGCAGGTCGAGTCGTAGCGGCACCACCCGGTCGTCGTCGAAGTCGAGGCTCTCGGGCGTCGTGCCGTCGCGTACACCTTGCTCGCCCCACGCTCGAGCAGCTCCAGGACGAACTGACGGCCGATACCGCGGTTGGCTCCGGTGACGAGGGCGATCTGATCAGCGACCTTCATGGGATTCCTTGCCTTCTTCGTTGGTCTCTCGGGTTCGGTGGGCCAGACCAGGCCCGCCGTCGGCTACTCTAAAACCTGACGTTGACGTCAAGGTCAAGTCGAGAATCGCGGGCCGAGCTCGAAGGAGGAAGCAGATGCGGATAGGCGAGGTCGCACACCGGGCAGGGGTCAGCACCAGAGCGCTCCGCTACTACGAGGAGCAGGGCCTGCTCACCTCGAGCCGCACCCCGAGCGGCCAGCGCAGCTATCCCGAGTCGGCCGTCGAGCGTGTGCAGCTGATCCAGCAGTTCTTCACCGCCGGCCTGTCGAGCCGCACCATCCTGCAGCTGCTGCCCTGCGTCGATTCCGGGGCCAGCTCCCCGAGGTGTTCGAGATGCTGGCGACCGAGCGCAACCGCATCACCGCCGCGATGGCCGTCCTCGCCGCCGCACGCGATGCTCTCGACCGCATGACCGACATCGCGAAGCATCCGACACCGGAACACTGCCCCGCCCTCCGTGAGCCCGCCTGGGTGCCGTACGACGCTGACGACGCGACGAACCAAGCCCCTGACTCGGGCGTGGACGTTCCCTCACCGTCTGACGCAGCCCTGCAGGAGGCTCCGGCCGCACCTCGTCACGGGAACTCGGGACAGTCGGATGAACATCTAGGGTGTCCCGGTGAGCATCGAGGAGATCATCGGCTTCGTCACGGGCGCCCTGTGCGTCTGGCTGGCCGTCAGGCAGAACGTGTGGACCTTCCCGATCGGCCTGGCGAACAACGCGGTCTACGTGGTGCTCTTCGGCTCGACCGGCCTGTATGCGGGCGCCGGGCTCCAGGTCGTGTACCTCGTGCTGGGCGCGCTCGGCTGGTACTGGTGGGTGCGGGCGGGGAGTCGCACCGCGCGCTGACGGTCCGGCGGACGCCGACGTGGGTGTGGCCCGTCGCCGCGCTGTCCGCGGCCGTCGCCACGGTCCTGCTCGTCTGGGTGCTGTCGACGTGGACCGACTCGACGATCCCCTTCTGGGACGCCCTGACGACGTCGACGAGCCTGGTCGCCCAGCTCATGCTGGGTCGCAAGTGGGTCGGGAACTGGTGGGTGTGGATCGTGACCGACGTGATGCTGGTCGGCCTCTACGCGAGCCAGGGGTTGTGGCTGACAGCCGTCCTCTACACGGGCTTCATCGGCCTGTGCGTGCTGGGCCTGCGCGACTGGTCGGCCGAGCTGCGCACGGCCGACGCAGACGCCCGCGGCCACGCCGACGCCCAGCAGGACGCCCACGTCCCGGTCGAACGGGGCGAGGTTCAGTGACCCGCTTCGCGCACGGCCTCGTGATCGGCAAGTTCTACCCGGTGCACGCGGGCCACGTGAACCTCGTCCGCACCGCGCTGTCACGGTGCGAGCGCGTGACGGTCCAGGTCCTGACGGCCTCGCAGGAGTCGATCCCCGGTGAGGTCCGCGCCGGGTGGCTTCGGGCCGAGGTCCGGGGCTCGCGTCGTCACAGGACTGGACGACGCACCGGTCGACTACGCGGACCCCGACGCGTGGGCCGAGCACGTCAAGGTCATGGAGTCGCTGCTCGACCCGGCCGACCCGCCGGTGGACGTCGTGTTCACGTCGGACCGGTACGGCGTCGAGCTCGCGCGCCGCTTCGACGCCGCCTGGGTCCAGGTCGACCCGGGCCGCGCGGTGGTCTCGGTGTCCGGCACCGCGGTCCGCGCCGACCCGGGGCGCACTGGTGGGCACTGCCCGCGCCGGTCCGCGCCTGGTTCGCACGCCGGGTCGTGGTCCTGGGCGCCGAGTCGACCGGCTCGACCACCTTGGCCACCCACCTCGCCGAGCACTTCGGCCTGGACCCCGTGCTCGAGTTCGGCCGCGAGTGGTCGGAGGTCAGGCCGGGCGGGCTCGAGGCGCCGTGGCACACCGCGGAGTTCGACCTCGTCGCCCGTGAGCAGGCCCGCCTCGAGGACGAGGCCGCGGCGCGCACCCGATGCCGCTCGTCGTCTGCGACACCGACGTGCTCGCGACCACGCTGTGGCACGAGCGGTACACGGGCCACCGGTCCCCGGGCGTCGAGACGCTGGCCGCGGCCCGCCGCCCCGACCTCTACCTCCTCACGGGTGACGAGATCCCGTTCGTCCAGGACGGGCTGCGCGACGGCGAGCACATCCGCCACGCGATGCGGACCGCTTCCGCGAGGTCCTGGCCGGGCAGGACGTGCCGTGGCTCGAGGTCCGCGGGGACCGGGCGAGCCGCTCGCCCAGGCGATCGACGCCGTCGGGCCGCTGCTCGCGAGCCCCGCACGGTGGCCGCACCCATGACGCAGGCCGGGACGGACGCGTACTGACACCACGGTGCTCAGCCCGCCGGGACCGGTGCGCCGCCGTGCGACGTACCGGGTACGCGACCGCGGCGCGGAGACGGTCGGCGAGCCCGACGTGAGGGCGCGGCACGCGCCGACCGACGCATCGTAGGACGTTTCGTCCCGTCCGACGGCTCGCCGGGTGCTCTCCGACAGCAGGGGTTTGAATGGGCCTATGACAGCCTCGGACGCGCCCCTCGTCACAGCGACCGGCGGACGGGCGCCCTGGGCGCGGCCCCGAGGCGGTGCTGGCCGAGGTCGAGTCGTCCGAGGGCGGGCTATCGAGCGAGGACGCACGCACGCGGCTCGCCGAGGTGGGGCCCAACCGGCTGGCACCCGCAGCGCGCACCCGTGGTGGCGCCGCGTCCTCTCCCAGTTCGACGACGTCCTCATCTACATCCTGCTCGTGTCCGCGGTGCTCAAGGCGATCGTGGGCGACTGGATCGACTTCACCGTGATCCTCGCGGTAGCGGTCGTCAACGCGGCGATCGGGCTGATCCAGGAGGGCCGCGCCGAGCGGGCGCTCGACGGCATCCGCGGCATGCTCTCGGTCCACGCGCAGGTCCGCCGCGACGGTGCGTGGGCGCAGATCGACGCCGACGACCTGGTGCCCGGGATGTGGTGCGGGTCCGGTCCGGTGACCGTGTCCCGGCCGACCTGCGCCTCCTGACCGGTGTGAACCTCCGGATCGACGAGTCGGCGCTCACGGGCGAGTCGGTGCCCGCGTCGAAGTCGACCGACGTGGTCCCCGCAGACGCCGGGGTGGGTGACCGCGCGAACATGCTCTTCTCGGGCACCCTGGTCGCTGCGGGCACGGGGACGGGTGTGGTCGTCGAGACGGGTGAGACCACCGAGATCGGCCGCATCCAGACCCTGATCTCCGAGGTCGACCCGCTCGAGACCCGCTGTCCCGGACGCTCGACGCGTTCGGGAAGAGGCTCGCGGTCCTCATCCTCGTCATGGCCGTGGTCATGGTCGTGATCGGACGGGTCGTCCACGGGTTCAGCACCCGGAGCTCGTGTCGGCGGCCATCGGCTTCGCGGTCGCGGCCGTGCCGGAGGGCCTCCCGGCCCTCGTGACGATCACCCTGGCCCTGGGCGTCCAGCAGATGGCCCGACGTCGTGCGATCACCCGGCGCCTGCCGCCGTCGAGACGCTCGGCTCGGTGACCACGATCTGCTCGGACAAGACCGGGACGCTGACCAAGAACGAGATGACGGCCCGCACCGTACGGACCGCGGCGCACGAGTACGCGGTCAGCGGGATCGGCTACGCGCCCGACGGCGAGGTCACACTCGACGGCGCCGCGGCACGCCTCGACGCGCACCCGACCTGCGCCACCTGACCGAGGTGATGATGCTGTGCAACGACGCCCGCATCGTGCACGACCCGAGGCAGAGGGGACGGGTGGCGCCTGGTCGGCGAACCCACCGAGGGGCGCTGCGGACGCTGGGGCTCAAGGCCGGGCTCGACCCCGCGGGTGGCGGCGCGTGGCCCTCGTGCCGTTCGAGTCCGAGAACAAGTACATGGCGACCCTCGCGGAGGACCCCGACGGAGGTCTCCACGTCTTCGTGAAGGGCGCCCCTGACCGGGTCCTCGACCGGTGCGCGACCCAGACCGGGCCCGACGGCGGCCCGAGCCGCTCGACCGCGACCTCTGGGACGACCAGATCGAGGTGATCGGTGCCCAGGGCCTGCGTGTCCTCGCCGCTGCCCGCGCCACCGCGACCCCGGCCGCACGACGCTCGTCGGGGAGGACGTCGACGCGGGCCTCGAGCTGGTCGGCCTCGTCGGGATCGTCGACCCGCCGCGCCCCGAGGCCGTGGCGGCCATCGCGCAGTGCCGGGACGCCGGCATCGCGGTCAAGATGATCACGGGTGACCACTCGGGCACGGCGCTCGCGATCGCCCGGGAGATGGGGATCGTGCCACCGACCGGCGCCGGAGCACCTGGACCCCAGGTCCTGACGGGCGCCGAGCTCGAGGCGATGAGCACCGAGGAGCTCCGCGCGGTCGTCGAGGAGGTCGACGTCTACGCCCGCACCAGCCCCGAGCACAAGATCCGCATCGTCTCGGCCCTGCAGTCGCACGGGCAGGTCGTGGCCATGACCGGGGACGGCGTCAACGACGCCCTGCGCTGACCCAGGCCGACGTCGGCGTCGCCATGGGCATCAAGGGCACCGAGGCGACCAAGGAGGCCGCCGAGGTGGTCCTCGCCGACGACAACTTCGCGACGATCGAGCGGGCCGTCGAGGAGGGCGGCGGATCTACGACAACCTCCGCAAGTCCGTGCTGTTCCTGCTGCCGACCAACGGGGCGCAGTCTCTCGTGATCCTCGTCGCGGTGCTCATGGGGTGGGCGCTGCCCCTTCAGCCCGTGCAGGTCCTGTGGATCAACATGGTCACCGCGGTGACCCTGTCTCGCCCTGGCCAACGAGCGCGCCGAGCCGGACATCATGTCCCGCCCGCCTCGTGACGCGAAGGCGTCGATCCTCACCCCGCGTACCTGCGCCGCATCCTGCTGGTCTCGGTCCTCATCGGCGGTGCGACCATGGCCGTGTACTACATCGAGCGTGACCGGGGCATGGGCGTCCCCGAGGCTCAGACGACGGCCGTGACGATGCTCGCGCTGGGGCAGCTCGCGTACCTGTTCAACTGCCGCTTCCTCGACCGGTCGAGCATCAGGCTCGCGGTGCTGCGGGGCAACCGAGCGGTCTGGTACTCGGCGGGATCCATGGTGGCGCTGCAGGTGGTGTTCGTCTACGCGCCCTTCATGCACTCGTGGTTCGGCTCGGCGCCGATCGGGCTGCGCGAATGGGGCATCACGCTCGGCCTCTCGGTCGTGGTGTTCCTGCTCGTCGAGGCGGCCAAGGCTCTCGGCAGGTCGCGGACCCCGGCCGTTCCGCCGAGATAGAGGGTTCGGAGGGCTGCTGCACTCTCCTGGCAGACTCTTCCCGTGACCCCCGCCGAGCAGCAGGACCTCGACCACGTCTCCTCCGCGCCGACGCGTCCCGGCCCGGGGCCGCGAACCCGTTCGACCTGGACGTGGCGGACCTGTTCCGCACGCCCGTCACCGGCACGCCCGGCGAGATGGCGGCACGGCACTCACGCCCCGCTCGACGAGAAGCTCCGCCAGGCCTACTTCTGGGTCGTCAACCACGCGATCATCAGCCCGCACTACGACGTCGAGTTCTCGGCCGGACCCACGGCCCCGAGGTCTCGTTCCGACTGGGCGACTCGCGGGCGCGCCTGAACCTGCCGAGCGACCAGTCGTACTCGAGCTTCGTGCTGCTGCCCCTCCTGACGTTCGCGGTGCGGGGCGTTGCCTCATGGTCGGTGGGCCGGGACGCGGCAAGACCGCGAGCGCCGTCCTCATGGGGATCCTCGCCGGTTACCCGATCCGGGA
This sequence comes from Oerskovia sp. M15, assembly GCA_038070415.1. Lineage (GTDB taxonomy): Bacteria > Actinomycetota > Actinomycetes > Actinomycetales > Cellulomonadaceae > Oerskovia. Next base: position 2,409,253 of record JAMYWF010000001.1, on the reverse strand, counting down.
CGTGCGGCGCGCGATGCAGCACGGGCACCCGCAGCTCACGGTCTCGGACCTGTTCGGCACCCCGTTGCCCAAGGACCTGGTGCAGGCGGACTCGCTCGCGGACGTGGACGTGGCGTGGCGCACGTGGCTGGGAATGCGCGTCAAGATCGTCGACGAGTACAACCGCATCCCGACCCGCACCCAGTCGGCGCTCCTGACGGTCCTGGCCGACGGCTACGTCGAGGTCTACGACCAGGTCTACGAGACGGGCGCCGCGGCCTGGTACCTCACGGCGAACGACGACGCGGGTGGCGGGACCTACCAGGTCGTCGACGCGCTCCGGGACCGGATCGACGTCGTCGTGCACGCGCTGCCCTTCAACAACCGCTTCCTCGGAGACCTGGTCGCTCGCGCCGAGCGCGGGTGCGCCCCGAGGAGAACGTGCCCCGGAGATCGTGTTCGACGCGGACGAGCACGACCGCCTGCACCGCGACGTCCTCGCGGTGCGCATCCCTGTCCCGGTGCGGCGGCGCCTGGAGTTCTTCGCGAGCCAGCTCGAGGTCCTCGAGCGGGCCGCCTGGCAGTTCGAGTACCGGACCAAGGACACGGCCAAGCTGGCGGGGATCGACCCGCACCTCCTGGCCGCGGCGGACACGGGTCGCGACCGGTTGGGCGACATCGGCGCGCAGACCCTCAACGGCCTGTCGGTGCGTGCCCTGCAGTCGCTCATCTCGTACGCCAAGGCCATGGCGTTCTTCCGCGGCAACGCCGAGGTGGACCTCGCGGACCTGCGCGCCGTGCTCCCGTTCGTGCTGCACGACAAGCTGGTCCCGACCTGCAGTCCGCGCCGTTCGACGACGAGGAGCGCGAGCCCTGCGCGCCGACCGCGTCTCGTGGATCCGTGACCTGTTCGACACGGCCTGCCAGCAGTACGACGCCGCGGGCCTGGACCTGGACGACCCGGTGGCGGACATCCTCGCGGGGTCGAGGCCGGGCTCGAGGGCCTGGGCGAGGCTGAGGTGCTGCGCCGGACCGCGCAGATCGAGGGACTCCTGTCCCTGTGGGAGGACGCGGTCAAGCTGCACGGGAACGTCTACGAGGACGCCCTGGTCCTGAAGTACGCGCACCAGCGCTACACGAACTACCTGGCGTGGCTGCGGTGGAGCGGGCAGTGACCGTGCCGACGTCGTCCCTGACGCCACCGCTGCCCGACGACGGTGGCTCGCCCTTCGCGGAGCTCCTCGCCCGGGAGCGGGTCCGCTACAACGCGGTGCTCGCCCGCGCGGTCGCGCTCGGAGCGGACCGCGAGGACCTTGCCGCTGCCGTGCGCGGGCTGCGCCCGCTCGCCGACGCCCTCGCCCCTCGCTGGGCGAGCGGGCTTCGCGCCGGTCGTGGACGCACTCGTCGGGACAGCGACGCGGAGCGTGGCGGCGGGTCGGTGGCGCCCGGACTCCGCCGAACGATGGGCGGTTCTCGCCCTCGCTCCCCACGTCCTGCCCTGGCTGCGCTCCGCCCCGCAGTGACCGTGGCAGGGCTCGCCGACGCGGCACGCCCCGTCGTGACCCGTGGCGACGCGACCGCGTGGGGTCGCCGGGTGTCCGCGGCGGCCGAGGTCGCGGGCGACGGGACGCTCGATGCTGCGGGCATCCGCTCGGCCCTCCTGGTCGCCGGCTGGCGCAGCGGCCTCGTCCGCTACCGCCAGGCCGCGCTGGCCGCGGCGGCCGCCCTGCCCGTGGCGGTGGCTCGGGCTGTGCTGGAGCTCGGACCGGACGCCGACGTCGCCGCGGTGCTGGAACGGCACGCCGCCGACCCGTGGTGGTGGCCCGGCACGCCTCCCGCCGTCACCCGGTTCGGCGGCTTCCGCGGCTTCGGGGCCCGTGGCTCACGCTGCCGCACGTCGTCGGGCCGCTGCCCGGCCCACCCGGCCTCCTCTGGGCCGTCCGCACGGCCCGGCCGCACGTCGAGGACTGGACGCTCGTGTGCGACGCGCACGGGTGGGCGACGCTGCGCGCGGTCCCGGGCGCCGAGGGTGAAGGCGCCCGACCCGCGGCGGCGCCCTCGACCTCACGCCGCCTGCCGGGGTCCCCTGGCTCGACGACGTCACGGGCCAGGCCAGGACGACGACCCCGTCGGCTCACCTGACCCTGGTCAGCCGGGAGCACTCGTACTCGCTCGACCTGGTGCGGACCGCGCGATGACGGGTCCGACGACGGCGGGGACCCCGACCAGCCCGGGCCTCCGCGACCGCTGGCTCGCCGCCTGGCCCGACGCCCTCGCGGCCTGGGGCTCCACACCCGGCTGCACGCGCCCGTGCTGCACCACGGCGACGACCGCCCGCAGGGGTGTCCTCATTCGCATGGTTCTCGACCGTGGACGTCGAGGTGCACATCGACCTCGACGACGTGACCGCGAGCAGCCTCGAGAACCACGCCGTGGCGATCCTCGCGCACGAGGTCGGGCACCACGTGCTGGCCCCGGCGACCTGACCACGAGCGCGCGGATCGTCTCGCGCGTCCGGGACGGGCTGGTCGACCTGGACCAGCACGCGGGAACCATGGCCAACCTCTGGTGCGACCTGCTCGTCAACGACCGTCTGCAGCGCCGGGCGGCCTCGACATGGCAGCGGTCTACGCGGTCCTCGGCGCCGGGCGGGCACCGCTCGCCCAGATGGTCATGCGGACCGACGAGATCCTCTGGGGCCTCCCGCGCAGGACGCTCACCCACCCGGATCACCCGGTGCCCGAGCGCGAGGCGAGCCTGTGCGCCCGCCTCGTGCGGGCCTATGCCAACGACCCCGTCGGAGGCGCTGGTGGGTTCGCGGCGCTCGTACGACCTCTCGTCGTCGGCGACGGGACCGCGGACGGGGACGGCTCGACGCACGGGGCCCGCGTGGTCCTGTGCTCGCAGTCGGAGCCCGTCGGTGCCGTGCCCGCCGGTCTCGCGACCGACCCCACCCTCGGGCGACCCGTGCTGCACCCGCGCTCGATCCCCGCGTGACGGGAGCGACGCCGTCGGGCCTCGAGGACCGCGACCCCGTCGCCCCGGGCGCGCCCGCCCAGGACGCCGGGGCGCGGCCGACGCGCTCGGCCAGGCCATCTCCCCGCGAGCTACGACGCCGTCCTGCGACTCCTCGGGCTCACCACGTCGAGCGCGCAGTCCGCGGCCCGCTGGTACCGGGAGAACGCCATGCGGTATCTCGTCCCGTTCCCCGTGCGTGAGGACTCCCCGACGACGAGGAGCTGCTCGGCGGGCACGAGCAGTGGGACGTCGGCGAGGACCTCGCGGACGTCGACTGGACCGCGACGGTGCTGCGCTCGCCCGTGATCGTGCCCGGCGTCACGACCGTGCGCCGCGTGCACGAGCAGCAGGAGGGCGCGATCCCGTGCCGCGCCCGTACGACCTGGACCTGTACCTGGACTCGTCGGGCTCCATGCCGAACCCGCAGCAGAGCCTCGCCCCCATCGCCCTCGCCGGGGCGGTCCTGGCTCTGTCGGCGCTCCGGGCCGGTGCCCGCGTCCAGGCCACGACCTGGAGCGGCCCCGGTCAGATCGCGGGCACCGACGGGTTCACGCGCGACGCCGACGCGATCCTCGCGGCGATCGTCGCGCACTTCGGCGGCGGCACCGCGTTCCCGGTCCCGCTGCTCGAGCGCACCCACCTGGGGACCCCGTCACCGGTGCCCCGCCCGTGCGCACCCGGCCCGCGCACGTCTCGGTCATCTCGGACGACGGGATCCGCTCGATGTTCCTCGACCACCTCGGGGCTGGCCCGCCGACCCGTCCGACCCGCGCGCCGCCGCCGCCGACACCGTCGCGGCCCGCGCGGTCCAGGCGGCCGGCGGGGCGGCAGCCTCGTCCTGCAGGGTCCGAGAACCTCGCCCGGGACGTCGCCGCGTACGCCCCGGCTACCGGACGTTCGCCGTGCGCACGACCGATGACCTCGTTCGCTTCTCCCGCGACTTCTCCCGCACGCTGTGGACCACGAAGGGAGCGGACCGTGCCCGCTGAACCCGCCCGCACCCGCCCCACCGTCGAGGGGCCGGACCTCGCGCGCCTCGTGCAGCACCTCACGCTGACCCCTCCCGACGTGCTCGACCCGGGGTGCACGTGCCGCCCTGGTGGGCGACACCATCGACCTCCTGGCCCTGAGCGTCCCCGGCTGGTGGCAGCTCGACGCCCCGCGCGCACCGCCCTGGACCGGACGTGCGGCTCCGGGCGCCCGCCGCGTCGCGCGCCGGAGCGGGGATCGCGTGCTGGCTCGTGCGTGCTCCCGAGGTGCTGCACCTGCCGGGCCTGCGCGACACCGCGCCCGACGGTCCCGCCGCGTGGTTCCTCACCGTGGTCGCGACCCTCGCCAACCAGCTCGCGCCGGTCCGTGGCCCGCGAACCTGGATCTCGACCCCGAGGGGCGCGAGGAGGCCGCCCGCGCCTTCCTGCGCGCCGCGGCCTGCGGCCGTCCGGCGAGACCACGGCGATCGCCGAGGACCGGTGGGCCGCGGTCAGCACGGTCGAGCAGCAGCGCGTCGACCGGGAGATGGCCGAGGAGGCCCGACGCTCGGAGGAGCTCGCGAAGGCTCTCGCCGCCAAGCGCGCCGCCGAGGCCGCCGCCCAGTACGCGAACTACTGACGTCGTGGCGCGGTCCCCGGCACCCCGGCACCCTGATGTCCCCGGCACCCCGGACCTGCCCGCCGGCGTCCCCGACGTGCTGCTGGGCGAGTACGAGCCGTTCGGGAACGTCGCCCTCGGCGACGCCGAGCGCTGGCCCACGCTCACGCCCGACGGCGCCGCTCACCTCGAGGCGCTCCGCCACCACCCGGCGGCCCCGTCTGGGTGCACGCCACCGGGGACCGGCTCACGGCGCAGGACCTGCCGGTGCTCGCCGCGACGGCGCGACGGTTCGCGGTCGACGACCGGACAGGCGCCGGGTCTGGTGCCCCGCCGACGGAGACGTCCCACCGGAGGACCGGACCCCTGCCGACGGAGACGTCCCCTCGTGGGTCGCGGACCTCGTCGAGCGGGCCCACACGGTGGTCCCGCGCTACCGGCGTGCCCGCGACCAGCGGCGCAGCCACGCCCACTCACCCCTCACCGACCTGACGCCCGTGAGCCGCGACGACCTGCGGGCCGACCTCGCCTCGTTCGTCCCTGTCGACGTGGACCTCTCCCGGGTGCTCGAGGGCACGAGCTCGGGCAGCACCGGGCGGCCGTCGTCGTGCCCCTGCACCCGTGGCGGTCGCGGCCGACCTGGCCCTCCTGCGTCACCTCGTCACGGCGGCCGGGGCCGTGTGGGAGCCGCACGAGGACCGGCTGGGGCTCATGAACCTCGTCGACCAGCGCGCGGCGTTCACGTACGCGTCGGCGATGACCGGGTTCGCGGCCGCCTCCGGTCGGGCCGCGAGCGCCTGCCGGGGCGCCCCGACGGGTCCAGCGGCAGCGGCGGGTCCGGCACCGGCTCGACGGGCGCCGCGCCCGTCCCGATGATGGCCCGCGTGAACCTCGACGCGGGCGCCTGGCACGAGCCCTCCGACCGGGCGACCTTCCTCCAGGACACCGACCCCCAGGTCGTCAGCAGCTCACCGCTGCCCTGCTGGCGCTCGCCGACCTCGCCGAGCGTGAGCACCTCCTGCTCCACCCGGTCGCGGTGGTGAGCGGGCCGCGCACCTCACCCGCCGGCGCGGGCACGGCTGCGGGCCGCGTGGGACGTCCCCGTGATCGACCTGTACGGGCTGCGGGAGACGGGCGCCGTCGCCGCACGCCCGGACGACGGTCCGTTCGTCGTGGTGCCGCGCCACGTGTGGGTCGAGATCCTGGACGACGACGGCGTCCCGGTCCCCGACGGGACGTTCGGCGAGGTCGTGGTCACCACGGACGAGAACCCTACCTGCCGCTCCTGCGGTACCGCACGGGTGACCGCGCCAGGATCCTGCGGCCCCACGGCCTCGGCGGGCGGACCGAGCTGCACGACCTCGAGGGTCGCTCCCCGTCCGCTACCTGCACGCCGACGGGCGCTGGCTCGGGTCGGTCGACGCGACCCAGGTCCTCCAGGCGGCGGGGACGGCGGCGTGGCAGCTGCACCAGCGGGCAGACGGGACGATCGACCTCACCGTCGTGCCGGACGCACCCGCCGGTGCTCCGCCGTCGGGCCGCCCCGCGCCGCCGACGCCGCCGCGCACGCGCTGCGCCGCTGGATCGGGCGCGACGTCGTCGTGACGGTCACGCCCCTGCCCTCCTGGGACAGGCCGGGCACGTCGCTACTCGAGCGACGTGCCCGGCGGTCAGGCGTGAGCTGGTCAGCCGATGGTGCCCTTGGGACGGAAGACGACCGAGGACGTGCGGTTGTCCATCGAGCCCATGGTGTTGCAGCGCGGGACGCAGTTGGTCGTGGTGCCCGTGTAGTTCTCGCCGTCGTACATCGTCGACCAGCACCGGGCGTAGGCGTCCATCGAGCTGATGTTGTTGTTCAGCAGCAGTGCCGACGTCCTGGGAAGCCGTAGGTCACGCCGGGGAAGCAGCCCAGGCCGCTGGACCCCCAGAACAGCGTCCCGTCGGTCCCGGCGAAGTTGGAGGTCTTGAAGGCCAGCCCGAGCATCACCTTGTACGGGTTGGCAGCGGCGAAGGCGGCCTGGCCTTCCACTCCTGCGACGGTGCCTCCTCCGCGAGGTCGCTCGCGAACTCCCGCAGGGCGTCACGGTCGCCGGCCAGGACGCGCGGGTCCGTGACGGGCTCGCCCGTCACCGCCTCGATGGCCTCACCGATGCTGTCGAAGCACTCCCTCGTGGGTGCGGGCGCCGTGAGCAGGTCCTGTCCGTCCAGGACGGGATGGGCGACGACCGAGCAGACCTCGCCCTGGACGGGAAAGCCCTTCGAGGTGAGGTCCGGGGTCTCCGCGACCGCAGGCGACGCGCTCAGCGCCCCGAGGACCAGCAGTGCCGCCGAGACGGCAGCGAAGCGTGGTGTTCGTCGTGACATGTGGTGCTCCTTCACAGCGTGGGCCGGGCGGCGACCGCTGCTCCGCGGACGGCCCGACACGTGGGTGAGGACCGACTGCGGAACTCCTTCGTCCCGCGCCCCGGACCGATCCTAAGCACAGTCCGCGTCCCTGTCCCGGTTTGTCCTCGATCGTTGCCCGAGGCGTGGTGCCGGGCGGAGAGGGACTTCCCTATAGCGTGCAGGCACGGTCGTCAGCACACAGCCGTCGGCGACCGAAACGGGGAACCACCACGCACCTTCAACGCCACCGGTCCGAACCGGGGAAATGAGTGTCGATGAAGCACCGTTCGTTGTTAGCTGCAGTATCCGGACTGGCGGTGGTCGCGGCGTCCACGCTGCCCGCCGCGTCCGCACCATCCGATCCGGCCGCTCGACCGGCCCCACCTCACCTCGCAGAGCGCGGGTCGCTCCCGCTGGACACGGGCAAGGTCGCCCCGTCCCTCGTGGAGTCCTCCGGGACCGTGACCGCGTTCGTCCAGCTCGACGCCCCTCGGGGTCGAGCTGTCCGAGCAGGGCGCGAGCGCGACGCAGGTCGAGGACAACCAGGCAGTCGTCGAGCAGCTCGCGGACACCGTCGTCCCCGCGCAGACGAACGCCCGCAGCGCCCGCGCCGCGGGCACGCCCCAGCAGGTGTCGGTCACGAGCAGGCTGGTCTCGGGCGTGGTCGTCACGGGTGACGCCGAGCGCGTGCGCGCGCTGGCCGGAGCCGACGAGGTCGTCAAGGTCTACCGGATCATCCCCAAGACCCCGTCCAACAAGGGCACCGACGCCCTCACCCGCACGCTCGAGGCGTGGCAGAGCACGGGCTACACGGGCAAGGACGTCCGGATCGGCATCATCGACACCGGCATCGACTACACCCACGCCGGGTTCGGCGGGCCGGGCACGCAGGAGGCCTACGACCTCGCATACGGCGAGAAGGGCAGGGCCCCGTCCCAGCCGGCACCTTCGACGACGCCAAGTACCTCGGTGGCTACGACTTCGCCGGGTACGACTACGACGCCTCCGGAACCGTCCGGGCACCTCCCTGGTGCCCACCCGGACGAGAACCCGATCGACTCGCTCGACACGATCGGCTCGGGCCACGGCTCGCACGTCGCCGCACGACCGGTGGCTACGGCGTCACGGCGGACGGCACGACGTTCGACGGGGACTACTCGACCCTCACGGACATCTCCGACTGGACGGTCGGCCCGGGCTCCGCGCCCGAGTCCGGTCTCTACTCGCTCAAGGTCTTCGGCGACCTGAGCGGCTCGACGAACGTCGTGATCGACGCCCTCGAGTTCGCCGCCGACCCCGACGGCGACGGCGACCTGTCAGACCGCCTCGACATCGTCAACCTGTCCCTCGGCTCGGACAACTCCCCGGCCGACGACCCGAGAACCTCTTCATCGACGAGCTCTCGCGTCTCGGCACCCTCTCGGTGATCGCGTCCGGGAACGCGGGCGACATGACCGACGTCGGCGGTTCGCCCGGCAACGCGCGCACCGCGCTGACGGTCGCGAACTCGGTGGGCAACACCCAGACGTTCGACGGCGTCGAGGTCACGGCTCCTGCCGGAGTCGCGGGCGCGTACCCGGCGCAGAACTCGCAGAGCTACGCGGGCGGCGTGGACGTCACCGCGGAGGTCGCCTTCCTGGGCGCCACCGTGAGCGGCTGCACGCCTGACGCCGGCCGAGGCCGCGGCCACGGCCGGCAAGATCGCCTTCCTCTACTGGGACGACAACGACGCCACGAGGGCGTGCGGGAGTGCGGCACGCTTCAACAACGCGCAGGCCGCGGGCGCCGTCGGCGTCCTGCTGTCCTCCGAGCTCGACGTGTTCGCCGCCGGTATCGCGGGCAACGCGGGCATCCCGGGCACAGCTCACGGGCCCGAGCCACGACGCGCTGCGGCCGCCATCGAGGCCGGCGGGGTCGTCATGACGATCGGCCCGTCGTTCGCGAACTCGTCGTTCGTCGAGATCCCCGGATCGGGGACACCCTCAACGCGGGGTCGTCGCGCGGTGTGCACGGGTCGCTGGGCATCGTGAAGCCCGACGTCGCCGCACCGGGCACCGGGATCGCGTCGGTGGCCTCGGGCCGCCTCACGCAGCCCGGCATCAAGTCGGGCACGTCGATGGCCACGCCGCACGTCGCGGGCATCGCCGCGCTCGTCAAGGAGGCCCACCCGGGCTGGAGCGCGACGCAGGTCAAGACCGCCGTCATGAACACCGCCTCGCACGACGTGTGGACGGGTCAGGACGGCACCGGCACCGCGTACGGCCCCGAGCGTGTGGCTCGGGCCGCGTCGATGCGGTCGACGCGGTGAAGGGCTCCACCCTCGCCTTCGCGGCGCAGGACGACGAGCTCGTCTCGGTGTCGTACGGGATCGTCCCGGTCGCGGACAAGGTCGTGAAGGAGCGCAGGACGGTCGACGTGCAGAACACCGGCACGTCACCCGTGAAGTACGCCACCGCGTTCACGACGTCGAGCACCGCGGGCGGCGCGTCGATCACGGTGTCCCCGGCGAGCATCACCGTCCCCGCCGGGCAGACCCGCTCGGTCACGCTGACCCTGACCGCGGACCCCGCGACGCTCGAGAAGCAGATCGACCCGACGTCGGCCGAGGTCCTCTCGGGTGTCCCGCGCGACTACGTGGGCATGCTCACGGGACGTCTCGTCCTGACGCCGGAGGCGGGCAGCGAGCTGCGCGTGCCGGTCCAGGCCGCACCAAGCTGGTCAGCGACCTGACGGGCAAGGACGTCACGTTCGTCGGCCAGGACTCCTCGGCCGAGCTCGATCTCGACGGCCGGGGCGTCGACGCGGGCGGCTGGACGTCCCTCGTGGCCCCTTCGAGCTCAAGGCGACCAGCCCGCGGCTCGAGACGGACGCCGACGACGGAGCCTCGCCCTCGGCCGTCGCCTCGGGCGACATCCGGGCGGTCGGCTTCACGTCGAGCGCGCCGCAGTACGCGGCCGCCGGCGCGGACCCGGGCGAGGGTCAGATCGGCATCGGGGTGGCCGTGGACGGTGACTGGGCGACCCTCGGGTCGGTCGTCTTCCCGTGGTCCACACCGACGTCGACTCCGACGGCTCGCCGGAGTTCGAGACCGCGGTCCAGAAGTACAACGAGTCGGACCTGACCCTCGCGACCACCTACACGCTCAAGGACTGGACCGCACCGGACGGCGAGGAGTTCGCCGCCGGGGACGCGGTCTGGCTCGACCCGGTGAACACGGTCTTCGGGGACGTCGACACGTCGATCTTCGACAGCAACGTGCTCGTCGTGCCGGTCGGCATCGGAGCGCTGGGGATCCAACCAGGCACCGTGCCGTCGTTCTCCGTGGCGACGTACTCCTCGTACGCCGACTCGCCCGACGGGGTCGTCGACCAGGTCGAGCCGTTCACGGAGACCCCTACGACCCGGCGTACTGGTTCAGCGGCGGCGGGCAGCTCCTGTTCGTGGGCGCGGACGACGCCCCGGTGACGGTCAACCGTTCGGCGGCGGCCACCGAGGCGGGGACGGGTGAGCTGCTCCTGCTCCACCTGCACAACGCCACCGCGGCCAAGCGCTGGCAGACGGTCGGGGTCTCGACCCTGGACGCGTCGGTCGCGCTCACGGTCACGGCGCAGTCGCGCTGCGTGGCGGGCAAGGCGCAGGTCTTGGTCCGCGCGGTCAACGACGGGGACGTGAAGGCCGACGTCGCCGTCGAGACGGCGTTCGGGACCAAGACGTTCAAGAACGTCGCGCCGGGCAAGTCCGCCTCGCAGGCGTTCAACTCGCGCGAGGTCTCGATCGACGCCGCTCGGCGACGGTCACGGGCGTCGCGACCATCGACGGCGTGCAGGTCACGACGCCGTTCGAAGCCGGGTACGAGGCGATCAGCTGCGGCTGATCACCTCACCTGCCGGGCATGTCAGAGCGAGCGTGAGCATGGGGCCACGCTCGTTCTGACAGCCGGCGGACGGACGGAGAAGGGCGCGACCTCCGGGTCGCGCCCTTCTCGTCGTCGGGGTTCGCCCGGAAGTGTCAGAACGTGCGTGGCCTCCAGGTCACGCACGTTCTGACAACTCTGCGGGCGGGGCAGGTGCCCTCAGACCTTCACGCCCAGGTTCTGCATCTCCAGCACCAGGCCCTTGATCGCCGCGGCGGGCACCTGTCCCCGCGCTCGACCAGTGCCGCGACCGACGCCGGGATCTCGGCTTCCGAGCACAGGATCAGCGGGGTGTCGGCGGCCGAGTCGGGCAGGCGCCCGTGCGTCCCGCGCACGTGGGACGCGTCGAGCGGCACGGTGCTCATGGCGTAGCGCAGCCCGACCTTCTTCTTGACGAGGTTGAGCCCGGCCTTGGCCTTGGCCAGCGGGTCGGCGGGGTCGAAGAACAGCTCGGCCGGGTCGTAGCCGGGCTTGCGGTGGATGTCGACGCCGCGCGCGTACTCGGGGCGCGGGCGTCGTCGAGCCAGAAGTAGTACGTGAACCAGGCGCCGGGCTCGGCGATCACCACGAGGTCGCCCGAGCGGGCGTGGTCGAGGCCGTAGCGGGCCTGCGCCTCGCGGTCGAGGACCTCGTCCACGCCGGGCACCCGCGCAGGAGGTCGGCCACGCGCGAGAGCCGCGAGGGTCGTCGACGTAGACGTGCGCGACCTGGTGGTCGGCGACCGCGAACGCCTTGGACGTCCACGGGTCGAGCTGCTCCGTGCCGTCCTGCACGTAGACCTCGAGCAGGCCTTCGCGCCGCAGGATCCGGTTGAGGTGCACGGGCCGGTTCGCCTCGGCGATGCCGTACTCGGAGACCACGACGACCGCGATCCCGTTGTTGGCCGCGTCGTCGAGCAGGGGCGCGAGGACGGCGTCGAGCTCGGCGGCCGCGGCGTCGGCCTGCGGGGAGTCCGGCCCGAACCGCTGCAGGTCGTAGTCGAGGTGCGGCACGTAGGCCATGGTCAGCTCGGGCGAGTGCGTGCGCAGGACGTGCCTGGTCGCGTCCACGATCCAGGCCGACGACGCGATCGCGGCGGTCGGTCCCCAGTAGGTGAACAGGGGAACTCCCCGAACCGCCCCGTGAGCTCGTCGTGCAGTGCCGGCGGGCGGATGTACGCGTCCGGGGACTTGCGTCCGTCGGCGTGGTAGATCGGACGGGGCGTGACGGTCACGTCGGTCGTGGCCCCATGGCGTACCACCAGCAGACGTTCGCGGTCCGGTGGTCGGGATTCGCCCGGCGCGCGGACTCCCAGATCTTCTCGCCCTCGACGAGCTTGTTGTGCTGGCGCCAGAGGAACACCTCGCCGAGCTCGCGGAAGTACCAGCCGTTGCCCACGATCCCGTGCTGGGCCGGCGCGAGACCGGTCGTCATGGTGGCCTGGACGCTGCACGTGACCGCGGGCAGCACGGTCGCGAGCTGGTCTGCCAACCGCCTGCGGCCATCTGGCGCAGGCGCGGCATGTGGGCGAGGGCCTTCTCGGTGAGCCCGACGACGTCGAGCAGCAGCACTGGCTTCATGCGGGGACTCCTGAGGTTGCGGGGCGTTCGCGGGGTCGTGTTCGCGGTCGCGGGGCGTCGTCGGAGGTGAGCAGGTGCTCCGTGGCCCAGCGCAGCTCGGCGGCGATCCCGGCCACGAGCGGCTCGACGGCGACCGCCGCGTCCGCCGCGACCGCCGCACCGTCCGCCGAGGGTGACGCCCCGTCCGCCGAGTGTGACGCCCCGTCCGGCCGAGGGTGACCGTGATCGGCGTCGACGGTGACGGACTCGCCGACCGGGAACGCCGGCGACCCCGGTGGCAGCACGGCCCACGTGTAGGTCTCGACGTCGAGGTGCGCCTCGTCGCCGCGGGAGCCGCGCGCACGGCCTGGACGGCCGCGCGCAGCACGTCGGTCGTCGCGGTCAGCGGCGGGGCCGGTTCGTGGTGCAGGGTACGTGGAAGTGCACGCGCCAGGGCCGTCCCCGGCAGCCCGGCGCCCGGCCCGTCGCCCAGGGCGTCGGGCAGGTCGTCGACCGGGAGCACCTCGCCGTTCGCCGCGAGCTCGCGCACCTGGTGGATGTAGCGCTTCTCGACGAACTGCCCGACGGCGTCGCGCGCCCCGGGCGCTGAGGGTCACCCACGTGCAGCGCGGCCGAGGCCTGCACCTTGACCACGCGCAGGCCGGCCCCGTGATCCGGGCGACCGCCGCGGCCGGGTCCGCGAACGAGACCGCGAGGTGGCACGTGTCGAGGCAGACCCCGACGTGCTCGCGGTCGATCGTGGACGCGCCTCGAGCCAGGTCACCACGTCCTCGACCGTGTCGAGCACGCAGCCGGGCTCGGGCTCGACCGCGATGCGCACGACCTTGCCCGTCCGGACGGCGAGGTCGCGCAGCCCGGCGGACAGGTCCTCGAACGCCCTGGTCGCGGCGGCGTCCTGGGCCGCTGACCACGGCACCCACCCGGCTCCCGCCACGCGAGCGGGAGCGTCGAGATCGACCCGTCGACGCCGTCGGGCAGGAGGGCCGCCAGGACCTCGGCGCACTCGAGCGTGTAGGCGAGCCGCTCGGCGTCGGCCCACGTGGGCGAGTACACCGCGAGCTTGACGACGTCGTCGTGGAACCCGCCGTAGGGGAACGCGTTGAGCGTGTGCACCTGCAGCCCGTGCTCGGCGAGCGTGGCCCGCAGCCGTGCCAGGTCCTCGGCCGCGCGGGGCGAGGCCGAGAGCCGGTGCGCGAGCGAGGCGGGCAGCCACAACCCGACCCCAGCACGTCGAGCCCCGCGGCCTCGCGCACGGGCCCGGCGTACCGGGCGAGCTGGTCGAGCACGCCGTCGAGGTCCTCGGCGGGTGGACGTTGGTGCAGTAGGAGAGCAGCACGGTCAGACCCGTGCCCCGCGCAGGACCGAGCTGCCCTCGAAGCTGACGCCGCCGCGGGCAGGTCGCCCTCGACGAACCCGGGACGGGGTCGAGAAGCAGATTGCCGGATTGCCCGTAGAACTCGACGGGGTTGCGCCACAGGACCTTGTCGACCTGGTCGTCGCTGAACCCCGCGGCGAGCATCGCCCGCCCGGTCTTGACCGTCTTGAGGGGTCGGAGCGTCCCCAGTCCGCGGCCGAGTTCACGAGCACGCGGTCGGTGCCGTGCTCGAGCAGGATCGCGACCATGCGGTGCTCGTCCATCTTGGTGTCGGGGTAGATGGAGAAACCCATCCAGGCGCCGGCGTCCTTGACGAGCGCGACATTGGTCTCGTTGAGGTGGTCCACCACGACCATCCCGGGCGCGATCCCCGACTCGCGGACCACGTCGAGCGTGCGGCGGGTGCCGACGAGCTTGTCGCGGTGCGGGGTGTGGACCATGACGGGCAGCGCGGCGTCGATCGCCATGGCGAGCTGGCGTGTGAACGCCTCGTCCTCGGCAGGAGTCATCGAGTCGTAGCCGACCTCGCCGACCGCGACCACGCCGTCCTTGGCGAGGTAGCGGGGATCTCGTCGAGCACGCCCGTGCAGCGCGGGTCGTTCGCCTCCTTGGGGTTGAGGGCGATCGTCGCGTGGTGGCGGATCCCGAACTGCGTGGCCCGGAACCGCTCCCAGCCCAGCAGCGCGTCGAAGTAGTCGAGGAACGACCCGACGGTCGTGCGCGGCTGCCCCAGCCAGAACGCGGGCTCGACGAGGGCGCGCACGCCGGCGGCGTACATGGCCTCGTAGTCGTCGGTCGTGCGCGAGGTCATGTGGATGTGGGGTCGAAGATGCGCATCAGGCGTCCTTGCCGTCGGTGGTCGGTGCGGGGCTGGTCGAGCCGTCGATCCGGGAGACGTCGTCGGGCACGACGCGCCCGCGGCCCGGCGCTCTGCCGCGAAGTCGCGGGCCATGCGGGCGAGCTCGTCGTCGCCCGCTCGGCGAGCGCGGCGACCGCGTCGAGGCTCACACCCATGAAGATCAGCTTGAGGACGGCGTGGCGCCACGCGTGGTCGTCGAGGTGCGCGGCGGCGAACGGCCCGACGGCCGCGGCCACGAGGCTCTGGTCGTTGGCGCGCAGGGCGTCGGCCGCGAGGGTCGTCCCGGCGCAAGCGACCGCCGGCGGCAGGGGCCCGCGAGCACGAGCGCGTCGAGCCCGCGCAGCACGCCGCGCCGCTCGGCCGTGTCACCGCGCTGGTAGGTCTCGGTCAGACGCGTCGCGAGGGACTCGCCGTCGGCGGGCAGGGTGCCCGCGAGCGCCACGACGAGCCGAGCACGTGCGGCGTCGTCGAGCGTCCCGTGCAGGACGCCGGCAGGGTCCAGGTCGGGGACGAGCGGCGCGCGCCCACGGAGCGCCCAGCCCGCGCAAGGTGCCCGACGGCGAAGCCGGGGTCCGCGGCGATCTCGCCGCAGGCCGTGGCCAGCCAGGCGGCCTGCTCGTCGGTGAGCAGCCCGCGAGGGCGTCGGGGTGGCCCGCGGAGAAGGGCCGACGCCGGGGAGGTCGGTCAGCTCGGGTGCAGTCATCGGAGTGCCTCCTGGGGTGTGGATGCGGTGGACCAGGCCGCCCAGGCCTCGGTCATCGCGGTCATGCTGCGGTGCGCGAGGCCGGGGGCGTCGTACGAGTGGCGTGGGAGCTCGACGGCCGCGACGCCCGTGTAGCCGATCTCGCCGAGGGTGCCGAGGGCGAGGGCCAGGTCGAGCTCGCCGTCCCCGAAGGGCAGGTGCTCGTGCGCGGTGTGGCGCATGTCGTCGACCTGCACGTTCAGGAGGTGGGGCGCCGCAGCGAGCAGGGCACCGCGCACGCCCCGGGTTCCACGACCACGCAGTGCCCGAGATCGACCGTCACTCCCAGCTCGGCGGGCGACCCGACGTCCTCGCGCAGCCGCAGGGCGTCGCCCACCGTCTCCACGAGCATCCGGGCTCGGGCTCGAGTGCGAGCCGGACCCCGTGGTCGCGGGCGTGGGCCACGACGCGCGGCACCCGGGCGAGCAGGCGCTCCCAGCCGGCCTCCGCCGTCGTGCCGGTGGGCAGGACGCCCGAGAAGAACGACACGCACTCGGCCCGCAGGCGGCCGCGACCTCGACCGCGCGGCACAGGAAGCGGACCCGGACGTCCGCGAGCTCCTCGTCCGGGTCGAGGAACGTCGGGTGGTGCTTGCGGAACGGGTCGAGGAGGAAGCGGGTTCCCGTCTCGACGACCACGCGCATACCGAGGTCGTCCAGGCGCTCGCGCAGCCGGGCTACCTGCACGGCCGCGTCCGGCGCGAACGGGTCGAGGTGCGGGTGCCCGAGCGTCAGGGCCACCGCCCGTACCCTCGTGCGCGAGCACGTCGAGCGTCACGTCGAGCGGGTGGTCGGTGAAGCCGTTGGTGCCGTAGCCGAGGGTATAAGGAATGGGAGGCACGGGCCGAGACGACGCTGCCGTGGGAGGCACGGGAACGGCGCTCACGACTCGCTCAGCCCGGGTTCGGGCTCGGGCTGCGACGCCCCTGGCGCGCAGCGCCCGCCCGGCGAGCTCGACCCCGCCAGGACCGCGACCGCGCCCAGGCTCCCGCCCCGGCCGGCCAGCGCGGCCTGGAGCGGAACCATCGACCGGATACCTGCCTTGGTCGCCGCGAAAGCGTTCGCCGCGTCCGGAGAACCGACCGCCCGAGCCTGCTGCGGCAGGCACGAGGCCACGTAGACCCCGCCGATGCCAGCGCGGCGACCGCCGAGACGACGGTGCGTGCGCGACCGTGGGGAGCCGCTCCTCGGGCGGCCGGACCGGACGCGGCGAGCGCCGCCGTCGGGCCTCGGCGCAGCGAGCGCAACGCACCCGCCGCGACCGCTCCCGCGACGCCGAGCGTGCCCGCGGTCACCGCGGCGGCGACAGGCGGCGTCGTGCCGTGGACCTCGCCGCGCGAGAGGACCGTGACCCCAGCCGTGTGGACCGTGAGTGCCGCAGCGGCCGGGAGCGCGGCGCGCACCCGACCCGCGCCCGCGCCCATCAGGACGTCCAGACCCCGGCAGGCCGCCATGACGACCGGGCCCGTCGCGTGGTTCTTGGCGACCAGGTCGTACGTCCACACGCTCGCGGCGAGCGGGACCGCCAGGACGAACGAACGTCGCCCTCCCCAGCGCCCGCGAGCACCAGGCCCGCAGCCGTCAGGCCCGTGGCGACGCCCAGCGCCTGCTCCGGAGACACCCGCCCCGAGGGAAGCGGACGCTCGGGCCGCTCGACCGCGTCGAGCTCACGGTCCGCGTAGTCGTTGAGGGCCATGCCGCCCGCGTACAGGCACGCGGAGGAGAGGGAGCAGCGCGAGGCGCCACGCCCGCACGTCGTCGCCGCTGCGTCCCGCGCCGAACCGTCCGCCCGTCGCAGCCCCGCGAGGGTGTCCCCACCACGGACAGGACCGCCGGCGCGCGGACCAGGTCCAGATAGTCGCGCAGGGTCACTTCTCCGAGACCCCTGCCCGAGACGTGTCGGCCAGCACACTCGTCCGGTGCGCCCACACGCCCAGGATCCGCGCCTGCTCGGCGAACGAGTGCACCTGCGAACCCCACGGGTCCTTGAAGAAGAAGCCCATCTCCGGCACCGGACCGGACAGCCCGCCGCGTCCGCGAGCGCCAGGAGGCGCGCGAGGTCCAGCACGAGGGGAGCAGCGAGCATCGAGTCGTACGCGCTCCACGTGGTCTGCAGCGTGAGCCGCGAACCCAGGAAGCCCTCGACGTGGACGTGGTCCCACGCGACCTTGATGTCACCGAGGTCCGGGACGTTGTCGATGTGCAACGGGGTCACGGTCGTCCCGGTCAGGTCCTGCAGGCCGCGGTTCTTCGAGACGAGCTTGCTCTGCACCGCCTGCGGGTCCGCGAGGTCGCGCCGTCGCCGCCGCCCAGCAGGTTCGATCCCGCCCAGGACAGGACGCGCAGCCCGCGGGCCGTGATCGCCGGGGCCAGGACCGAGCGCAACCACGTCTGCCCCGTCTTGCCGTCCTGGCCCGCGAACGGCACGCCGCGCTCGGCAGCGAGCGCGTGCAGCGCCGGAGGTTCATGCTCGCCGACGGCGTGAAGCCCGCGTAGGGCGCCCCGGCGAGGAGCGCCGCGTAGGCGTTGACAGAGCTCGCGGGCAGCACCTCGCGCTCGGGGTCCTTGAGGGCCGTGCGCAGCAGGTCCAGGTCGTCGAGCTCGGGAGCAGGCGCGGGCAGCGGTTCGGTCGAGGCGAGGTCGATGACGACGACCCTCGCCAGCCCGTGGCGCTCGCGAAAGTCGAGGATGTCGGCCGCGAGGCGCTCGGCGGCCGCCGCCTGCGAGCCCGTGCGGTGCGCTGCGTCGTACCCGGGCGGATCTCCGCGTCGGCGGCGTCGAGCTGGGGACGCACTGCCTCGAGGAGCCGGAAGGGGATCATCCCGGCCTCGACGAGCTGCTCGGCCTTCTTGGCGAGGGGTGTCGCTGATGTCGTGGCCGCCCACCACGAGGTCGGTGAAGGCGGCAGCGCGACGTCGTCGAGCGGAGCCTGCGCCGTGACGCAGCCCGTGGGGCGGCGAGGCCGGTAGCGATCGCGGCGAGGCCGAGGGTGGCGGTGGTCGCGACCGACCCGCGGGCCCCGATGAACCAGATGCCGGTACGGCCGTGGTTCCACGTCGAGTGGTGGGCTGAGAGGTGCATCGTCGCTCCTGGTCCCGTCGGTCCCGCGGGCGGGGCCGATGTGCGGAGTCGAGGGCCTCGTCGCCCTCGACGGGCCCACGCCCGCGGCGGGTGCGCTTCCTCGGACGAGGCGCGCACCTGTTCGTCGGGCCGGTGGCCGTTCAGTGACCCTAGCCCCGCTTTTGTCGATGGTCAATCAAAAGCCGGACGGTTCTCTCGTGGAGTCTCAGAAATGACAACAAAGAAGGTGCCGGGGCAACGCTGACGCGTCACCCCGGCGGGCGGACCGTCACCCCGGCGGGCGGACCGTCAGCCGACCGGTGCGAAGTCCAGGTCGTCATCAGCCACCGCGACGACCGACCAGGCGTTGCCCTCCGCGTCGCTCAGCTCGTACGACGGCACGAGCGCCGCGCCGCCGTCGGGCTGGTAGTGCACGGCCCAGCCGAGACGCGCCTGGGTGATCGTCACCTCGGTCACGGGCCAGGCGATCGCCGCGCCCTCGCCGACCGTCGCGGGGACCGTCGGCGCCGTCGGCTCGACGGCCGACGCCGGAGCGTCCGCGGCCATGCCCTCCGCGCGGGCGTACGCGATCATCCCGGAACCCGCGAACCGCGGGTCCCCAACCGCTCGACCGCAGCCGTGGGGCTCACGACCGTGTAGTCACCGATCGACACCGTCGGCGCCAACGACCCGTACAGCGAGGCCAGGCCGCCCCGGAGTACGTGAAGTTCCACGCGGCCCCGGTGCGCTGCCCTCGAGAACCTGCGACGCGGTCACCGACACGACCTTGCCCTCCTCGTCGAACGACTCGGTCGAGTACTCGTAGCCTGCCGGGTCGACGCCGAGCGAGGCGAGGACGTCGCGGGCGGCTGCGGTCGCCGCGTCGCCCGACGGCGCCGCGCCGAGGTCGGGCTGGCCGCAGCCCGCCTGCGGGTCGACCTGCATCTCCTCGGTGCTCGGCGCGTCCGCCCCTCGGTCGTGACGGCCGTGCACATCCAGGGGTCCTTGGTCGGGTCGTTGAACGACACGCTCGCCAGGCCGTCCGGCTGGAGGCCCACGACGGGCCC
Organism: Oerskovia sp. M15; assembly: GCA_038070415.1. Classification (GTDB taxonomy): domain Bacteria; phylum Actinomycetota; class Actinomycetes; order Actinomycetales; family Cellulomonadaceae; genus Oerskovia. Next base: position 2,389,710 of record JAMYWF010000001.1, on the reverse strand, counting down.
GCTGCCGTCGGTCGGCCCCACCGACCACGCTCCGTACTCCTCGCGAGGTTCGCCCGTCACGCCCAGGGCTGCCGCCACGGACGTCGCGGTCTCCTCGGAGAACACGCCTGCGGCGTCGAAGGCCACGCGGGCGCCGAGGCGCCGTCTGTCCCGAGCCCGGACGACCCGAAGACCGTGCGACCGCCGTAGCCGCCGTACGGGAGGCTGCTCATCTTGCTGTCGGCCGCCGAGCTCGCCGCGCTCGACGCGCTCCCCAGCTCGGTCGCGGGCGCCTGCAGGGTGATCGGGGCGTCCGCGGTCGAGGCGGGCGAGTCCGAGGACCCCGCTCCTGCGCTCCCCAGGGCGTACCCGCCCACGCCGAACGCCAGCACCCCGGCGACCGCCGCGGCGGCCGTCAGCGGGAAGCGGCGACGGCGCCGCTCGCGGTGCACGGCCAGCTTGTCGGGCAGGTCGCCGTCCCTGCCGGGAGCTCCTGTCAGGTGCGTCCGCACCGTCTCGTCCTTGGCGGCGATCGATGCCAGGTCGGGACTGCGGCCACGGCCGGGTCGGCGTCGCGGACACGCTCGTACGCCTCGTCGCGGGGACCGGGGGTAGATCCGGGGTCTGGTCGTCGGTGGTCATCGGGAGTCTCCAGCTCGTCGATCCGGGGCCCGGATCCTCTACCCCGTCTGTGTCGTCAGCGCTCCAGGCCTTGCACCGGGTGCGCCGACCGCGTCGGGGCCACCGTCCGGCCCGGACCTGCGCGACCGGCACCTCGCCCGTGTCACCGGCACGGCTCTGCGCGGCCCACGCGTCCCGCAGCCGCGCCCTCGCACGAGACAGCGCGGCGTCCGCGCCGCCGCGGCTCACTCCGAGGACCTCGGCGAGCTGGCTCCCCGTGAGACCGTCCCAGGCGTTGAGAAGGAGGATCCGACGATCGCGGGGAGAGTGCGCCGAGCACCCGGCGCACGTGGTCGTCCTCCAGCGCGAGCGCCTGCGGGTCGACGTCGTCCGGCTCTTCCGGCACGTCGGCGACGAGGACGGGTCGCATCTTGCGCCGATGGTTGGCCAGGACGAACCCGGCTGTGCGGTACAGCCAGGGCAGCTCCGCGCCCTCGGGGACGTCCACGCGGCGGCGCCATGCGGTCGCGAAGACCTCGGCCGTCAGGTCCTCCGCGTCGGGGCGGCTCCCCGACCTGGGCAGGGAGCCGACGGCGGAAGTACCGGTAGACGACGGTCGTGTGCGCGGTGAAGAGCGCGTCGAACCAGGCGTCGTCGCGGGCGGGGGCGTCACGGGGGCTCCAGGTGGGATGGCGGCATCATCACCCTCCCTGTGTCGTGGCGGGCCGCCACCTTGCACGCGTCGCGGCTCTGCCTCGATCATGCCTCTACCCTGAGGGCATGAGCGCCCCCGACGCCGCCGTCCCGACGCCGCAAACCCCGCTCGCCGCCGGGCTCGCACGGCGGGACGAGTGGTCCTCGCCCTCTTCCTCCTGCTGGTGGCACTCCTCGTCTGCGGTGGGCTCCTGGCCCGCGACGCGCTCGCCGCCCGCTCCTCTCACCGAGGCGATCGAACGGCTCCCGGCCGTCGAGGAGGCGTTGCGCTCCGGGGACGGCGCCGCTGCGGAGGCGGCCCTCGCCGACGTCCAGCCCCTCACTGCCGATGCCCGCGCGAGCACGGACGGCCCGCTGTGGTGGCTCGCGGGGCGGCTCCCGTTCTTCGGCGCCGACGTCCGCGCCTTCTCGACCGCGGCCTGGGCGGTCGACGAGATCGCCAGGACGTGCTGCCGCCGCTCACGCAGGCGGCGTCGCTCGTCTCGGAGGGAGGAATCCATGTCCAGGACGGCGCCGTGGACCTCGCACCCTCACCGCGGCCGCACCAGAGGTCTCGGTGGCGGCCGACACGATGTCCACCGTCGTCACGAAGGTCGACGGCCTCCGGCTCGCCGACCTGCACGACGAGCTGGCGGGTCCGGTGAGCGAGCTCCAGGACAAGGTCGGAACTCTCGACGGCCTCGTGACGACGGCACGCCGTGCGACGACCCTCCTGCCCGTCATGCTGGGGTCCGACGGTCCCCGCACGTACCTCGTCATGGCGCTGAACAGTGCCGAGCTGCGGGCGCCGGGCGGGATCCCCGGCGCCTTCGTCGTGATCGGCACGGAGGCAGGTCAGATCACGATGCTCGACCAGGCGGCGACGCAGGACGTCGGCCCTTCCCGGGTGGCATCCGCCCCTGGACCCTGCCGACGAGGAGCTCTTCGGCGCCGGCATGGCCGTCCACGTCCAGGACACCGTGTACACCCCGACTTCCCGACGGCGGCGAGCCTGGCCGCCGCGATGTGGGAGTCCTCGCAGGGGCAGGCCGTCGACGGGGTCGTGACCATCGACCCGGTCGCGCTGTCCTACCTGCTCGAGGCCACCGGTCCCGTCGAGGTCGCGGGCACGACGATCGACGCCGGGAACGCCGTCTCGACCCTCCTCTCGGACGCCTACGCGGAGCTCGAGCCCGGCCCCGAGACGGATGCCTTCTTCGCTGCGGTGGCAGCCCGGGTGCTCGACTCCGCGCTCTCCGGAGCCACCGACCCGCAGACCCTGCTCAGCGGCGTGCAGCGAGCGGCGAGCGAGCACCGGACCCTCCTGTGGTCCAGCCACGACGACGAGCAGGCTCTGCTCGCGGACACCGTGGTCTCGGGCGACATCGGGACGTCCGACCGTGCGGAGGACACCGTCGGCGTGTTCTTCAACGACGCCACCGCAGGAAGATGAGCTACTACCTCGACTCGGCGGTGCAACACGTGTCGAGCGCGTGCACGGCGTCCGAGCGCGTGGACACGTTCCGCGTCGACCTCGCGTCCACCGCGCCCGACGACGCCGCGACCAGCCTGCCCTGGTACGTGACCGGTGGGGATCTCCGGGACACCGCCCGGCAGCATCCGCACCAACCTGTTCCTCTACCCACCGCGTGGCGGCGCGTCGTGAACGTCGACGCAGACGGGACGCTGGTCGGCAGCGAGGTCGTGGAGATCCAGGGTCGGGCGGTCGCCACGCTTCCACGGAGCTCACGCCCGGTCGGACCACGAGCGTGACGTTCTCGGTCACGAGCCCGAGCGACGACGCCGACGCCGACGCCGACGGCCCAGGAGACACCCGGACGATCGACCTCTGGACCACGCCGACCGTCGACCAGGGCGGGCTCTCGACGGTCGAGGTCCCCGTCTGCCGGTGACGGACGGGGAGGTCACCACAAGGTAACGATGCCGCTGGGCAGCGACTTTCACCCGGCCACCCACCCACTTCGTGATCGATTGTCGCTACCCTGACAAATCCAGGGCCGGAGACGATTCGCAGCCATGCCGAGCCTCTGACCCTGCCCCACCATCGACCGCCACGAACAAGACTGGTGATGACGCCATGAGCACGTCAAGGACCACACTCCGGGTGCGAGGACTCCTCGTCGCAGGGCTCCTGGGTGCGACGGCCCTCGTTGCCCCTGCAGCGCACGCGTCCGTGGAGCCCTCCGAACCGCCCGCCGCCGGCGACTACGTCGAGACGACGCCGCCCCCGACGATCGCCCTCACGGTTCTCCAACCCGTGTGCGACGGGGACGTCCCGTACCTCGAGTACGACGTCGACGTCACCGGCACCCCGAACGACACTGTCACGATCACCTGGCTCAACCCGTCGGGATCGAACGTCGTCCAGGCCGCCTTCCCTCTCCGGGCGCGTCCTGTGGCCCGGGCGACGGTCAACGCCGCGGGCGAGCCCACGGGCTGGCCGGGCTGGGTCTTCGAGGACGGCGAGTGGGTCGAAGGAGGAACCTTCGGCTGGGTCCGCCCGTCCGTGGACGTGCTCTTCCAGGTGAACCCCGAGACCACGGTGACGGTGGACTATCCGCCGTCCAGCCCCGACTGCGTCACCGACCCCCGGGAAGACGACGACCGTCGGGCACACCGTGACCACCGCCTCCAGCGCCTCGGAGACACAGGGCGGTCTCGCCGAGACGGGCGCCACCGTCGGCAAGTTCGTCGGCGCCGCTGCGGCGCTGCTTCTCCTCGGCGGCGGGTTCGTCCTCGTCGCACGCCGCGGCCGCAAGAGCAAGGCCTGACGCCCGTCCGGACGCGCTGAGCCCGGCCTCACCGCTGGGCTCGGCGCACGGGTGAGCAACGCGAAGGGCCTCGGTGGATCCGCTCCACCGAGGCCCTTCGTCGTGCAGGATCTCCGCTACGCCGCGGCAGTCGCCCAGGTCGCCGCGTAGAGACGGGTCTCGAGACCCTCGAAGGCCCACCGGTCGGCGACCAGCGTGGGGCCGTTCGGGGACTCCGGGACGAACCACTGGAGCTGCTCGACCGTCATCTGCTCGACGCCTGCCTCGTCCACGCAGCTGAGCTCGAACCGGGTCAGGGTCGCCGGTGAGCCGTCGATCTCGACGTCCAGCGTGCTCACCTCCTCCGACGCGCCGACCTCGAGCCTGCCGGGACCAGGGCAGAAGGCTCCCTCCGGGACGTAGGCCTGGGTCGTGTCGATCGCCGAGACCGCGTCACCGTTGAGGATGTCGAAGCTGGGGCACGCCTCGGCCTCCGGACAACCACCCGCGCGGACCTGGGTCGTCCCCTCGGAGGGCTGCACGACCGACCAGTAGTCTGCGGCGAACAGCGCCAGGGGTCCGACGTCCAGGGTGTTCGTGTGCTGCCCCTCGTGCTCGTCGTGGCTCTCGGCCGCGGCGGGCCCGGAGCCGGACGGGTCCGTGTCCGCGGTGCCCTTGTCCGAGGCGTCGCCACCGGTGCAGGCCGACGCGAGGAGCCCTACCCCAGGACGACCCCACGACCGGGACGAGGCGCGCACGACCGGTGCGACGTCGTCGGGCCTGCTGAGGAAGGGCCGCCGCTGCGGTCGGAAGAAGGATCGAACGAAGCTGGTGCACGGGTACTGCCTTACTCATGTAGGTCGGCCCCGGCGCGACCCACTGGGAGAGTCGTGCCGGGGCCTCGGACGATTTCACGCTACCGACGGCCGCCGGAAAGGGTGATGAGGGGTTCCCACATCCTTGGCGGCCGGGTACGGGATACCCGTACCGGGTGCCGAGCCCGAGGTTGGTCAGGTGGGACGAGGTCCTTGCCTGACCAACCTCGGGCTCGGCGACGAGCTCAGGACGTCAGCACACGCCGGCGTCGGTCCAGGCTCCCCACTGCTGGGATCCCGGAGCCTCTCCTGATTCCAGTACTTCGCGGTCCACGTGTGGCCGCCGTGGCTGACGACGTTGCCACCCGAGTAGGTCGCCGTCGTGGACCACGCGGGCGCCGCGCAGGTGCCCGGCGTACCGGTCGAGCCGCCTGTCGTGCCCCGTGGTCCCGCCCGTCCCGCCGCCGGTGGCGGTACCGACCGGCTCGACGACCGTGACACCGCGGGGTGGTCGTACGTGGTCGAGTAGGAGGTGCTCCCGATCGTCACGATCACGTTGGAGAACTGCGCGATCGGCATGGTCCACTTCAGCTGGTTCGTGATGCTCCCGCCGCAGGGATCCCGCCGAGAGGGACCGTGAACTGCGCGGTGTGGAAGTCCCCTTGAGCCCACCGACGTTGGGGCCCGTGTGCCCCAGCACGGTCGTCGCCGTCTTCATGCCCGACCAGTCGCTCATCTCGCCCGTGTCGGTGGTCCCGTACTGGAAGGAGATCGTCGCCCCGCGGGATGTCGGTCGTCGACCTGTTGGTGAACACCACCTTCGGGTTGATCGGGTAGTTGCTGTCCCCGAGCGCGAACTGCGTGTAGTCGATGCTCAGGTCGATCGCCTGCACCGGCATGACGCGGTCTGCGTTCGCCTTGGTGGCACCGTAGGCGGTCGTCGCGCTCAGCTTGGAGTGCATGAGGTCGACCATGGACTGTCCGATCTCGTACTGGCCCTTCGCCGAGTTGTAGCCGTAGTCGCCCGCGAGCTCCCAGATCATGACGCCGCCGAGGCCCGTGTCCGCGACGTAGTCGGCCTTCGCGCCGATGGCCTGCGTCGTGTCACCCGAGAGGAAGACCTTCTTGCTCGCGTTCCACCACCACTCGTTCTTGGTGACCGGGTCGAAGTGGTGCACGTACGAGCCGGTGAGGGTCGTCGGGACCTTGTAGGACGCCGCGTAGTCACCCGCGATGCCCTTCTGCAGGTTCAGCGCGTGCCAGATCGGGTTCACACCTGCCGGGACCGCGTTGCCCATGGGGTCGGAGTCGAACCAGAGGTTGTCGACGCCCTCGGCCCCGTAGCCGCACTTGCCGTTGGTCCCGGCCGGCACGCGAAGCCTGCCGGCGGGACGGCCTTGCCGCCCATGCCGTCGGTGCCACCCTGGACGCCCTGGAAACCACGGGTGTAGAAGCCGACGCCGAGGTTCACCCGTCCCGCAGGCATGGCGCCACGGAAGTAGTGCGCGGCCCAGTCGCCGTTGAGATAGCCCATGCCCTTGTAGGCCGTGTAGACGCCCGCTGCCGTGAGCTCGGGGTCCTTGCCGTCGTCGAACAATGGCGAGTTGCCGCCGACGTGCTCGTTCCACGCGCCGTGCAGGTCATAGGACATGAGGTTGACGTAGTCGAGGTACTGGACGACCTGGAAGGCCTCCATGCCCCGCAGCAACCACCCGGACGACGGCGTCGCGGTGGTCAGCATGTAGTACTCGCCGTCCTCGGCACCCGCCTTGTCGAGCTTCTCGCGGAGCGTCTTGAGCAGGTTCACGTACCCTGGAAGTGCTTGTCGCGCTTCGCGTCGGAGAACGCGAAGTCGTCCGGGTTGCCGGCGCCCTTGTTGGAGGTGGGGTACTCGTAGTCGATGTCGATGCCGTCGAACCCGTACTGACGGATGAACGCGACCGTGGAGTCGGCGAACGTGTCGATCTTCGCCTGGGACTCGGTCATGGTGTAAAACCACCGGACGCGACGCGCTTGCCGTCGGCGTCGAAGTAGCCACCCGTCTCGGCCCAGCCGCCGACGGCGGGGATCACCTTCACGCCCGGGTTCGCCTTCTTGTACTTCGCGAGCAGGTTGAAGTGGCCCTGGTAGGGCAGGCTCGGGTCCATCTCGGCCCCGCGACGCCCGGCCACGTCATACCGGTCGACGCGTTGCCCGCGGCCTGCGCGTTGACCGAGATCTTGTTGTCCGCACCGACGTGGGCGAACGCGTAGTTGATGTGCGAGAGCTTGTCCCAGGGATGTCGCTCGCGAGGTAGCGCGGCTGACCGTTGGCTCCCGTGCGCCAGCTCGAGAAGTAGCCGATCACGCGGCGGTCGAGGCCGTTGGGAGCTTCTCCCGGCCGTCGGCGTCGTAGACGTCGCAGTAGGGGACGTCGACGCCGGGAGTCTTGTACATCCCGTCGGGACGGCAGGCCTCGTGGCCCGTCGCCGGGGTCTCGGGTGTGGTTCCACCCGTCGGGTCAGTGGTGCCGGTCGGGTCGGTCGTCCCCGTCGGGTCAGTGGCGCCCGTCGGGTCGGTGGCGCCCGTCGGGTCGGTGGCGCCGGTCGGGTCAGTGGTGCCGCACGCCTCCTGCGACTCCCAGGGTCCGTACTGCTCGGCGCCGGGGACGTTGCCCTGCGTCCACCACTTCGCCTTGTAGTTCATGCCGCTGTGGGAGGTGGTGGCGCCTCCGCCGTAGGTGGTCGTCGAGGACCAGGCCGGAGCGCAGTCGACCGCCGCCGCCGAAGGAGTGGCGGAGACGAGCATCGTCGCGAACAACGTCACGGCCGTCGCGAGCGCGGCCCCGACCCGGGCGCGGTGTCCAGAGAGTCTTGCGTACATGGATCTGCCTTCGTGGTGCTGGGCGCGGCACGCGGTGCGCGTGCTGCGCAGGGAGCCGCCGGGCGGGCCCGGCGGAGGTCTAGTGGTACGCCGCACCCGAGGCCCGTCGGGCCTGTTGCAGACCTGCCCGACGAACCTCGGGGCGGGCGGCGAGAGCCGCTACATGGAGCCCACCGGCGACGGAGCCTCGAACGGCGTCAGCCCTCGGCGGGGTCAGGGGACGGAGCCGGGGCGGTGTCGACCCACCCCGGCTCGATCTCAGCAGGCGCCGAGCGCCTGCCACGGGCCGTACTGCTCAGCACCGGGGACGTTGTTCTGCGTCCACCACTTGGACTTGTAGCTCTGGCCACCGTGGGAGACGGTCACCCCACCGACGTAGGTCGCAGAGGCGGACCAGGCAGGAGCGGTGCACGTCTCGGTCCCGGTCGGGTCCGTGCCCGTCGGGTCGGTACCCGTCGGGTCCGTACCGGTCGGGTCGGTCGTGCCGCAAGCGGCCACGAGCTCCCACGGCGCACCGGCCGCGCCGGGGACGTTGTTCTGCGTCCACCACTTGGCCTGGTAGTTCTTGCCCTGGTAGGACACGGTCGTTCCGCCGGTGTACGCACCGGTCGCGGTCCAGGCGGCGCGCACGCCGTCCCCGTCCCGCCCGTCGGGTCAGTCCCCGTCGGGTCAGTCCCCGTCGGGTCAGTCCCCGTCGGGTCAGTCCCCGTCGGGTCAGTCCCCGTCGGATCAGTCCCCGTCGGGTCGGTCCCGGTCGGGTCACCGGCGACGGGCCGCCGGCGCAGCGCGGAACTTCGTCGCGAGCCCCTTGAGCAGCGAGCCGTCCTGGTTGCCCGTGAGGTCCCACCACATGGCGCCACCGAGCTTCTTGGAGGCGATGTAGTCGCCCTTGACCGCGACGGACTTCGTGTCGTCGTAGCTCCACCACTGGTTGCCGTCGTAGCGCCAGGAGGCGACGGATACCGGGTCGAAGTACCCGGTGCCGAGGTTCTTCAGCTTGTCGTAGTCCTCGTTGCCCGGCTCCCACGTGCCGGGGCCCGCGTCGGTCGCGACGCCCCAGGGCGCCGAGGAGGTCGCGCCCTTCCAGCCACGCCCGTACATCGCGAGGCCGACGGTCAGCTGCTTCGCGGGGACACCCGCGGAGAGGTATTCCTTCACCGCGTCGTCGACGCTGTAGCGCTGGGCAGCGGGACGCGTGTCGGTCGGGTCGTCGTACAGGTTGCCCTGGTGTCCCGTGAGGGTCTTGTTCCAGGCACCGTGCAGGTCGTAGCCCTGGATGTTCCCGAAGTCGAGGTACTGGTAGTTCTCCGGGTCGTTCCAGCCCCGGACGCGATGTCCTGGGGTTCGCCGGGAGGAACGCGCTCAGCTGGTAGTGCTTGCCGGTCGTGGCCCCGTAGGCGTCGAGCTGGGTGCGGAACTCCTTGAGGAGCGCCTTGAAGTTCGCCTTGTCGTTGGCCACGTCGACGGTGTTGCCGACCTCGCCGTTGAGCGAGCCGGGCCACTCCCAGTCGATGTCGAAGCCGTCGAACACACCGGCTGCCGAGCCCGGTCCGCCGCGGCCGTCGACGACGGGCAGGTTGCCCTTGAGGTACAGGTCGATGCACGAGGAGACGAGCTTCTGCGGCTCGCGTCGGTCGCGGCGGCCTTGGAGAAGTTCTTGGACCAGGTCCAGCCGCCGATCGAGAGCATCGCCTTGAGCTGGGGTTCTTCGCCTTGAGCTGCTTGATCTGGTTGAACGAGCCGCCAGCGGCTGGTCCCAGGAGTCGGCCACGCCGGCGACCGAGTTCGCGGCGGTGTAGCCCATGCCGAAGTCGGCCCACGAGTCGCCTGCGCCGTCGGACCCGGTGGGTCCGGTTCCCTGCGCCTTGTTGGCCTCGAAGCAGGTGAGCGTCTGGTGGTGGATGTTGCCGAACGCGTAGTTGAGGTGGGTCAGGCTCGCGGCGGTGCCGGAGTCCTGGAGCTCCTTGACCTTGAAGTCGCGCCCGTAGACACCCCACTGGGTGAAGTAGCCGACGTTGCGGTAGCCGTTGATCGCGCTGTCACCGGAGGTGGCGGCCGCGGTGGCTGCGGGAGGGGCGGCGGTCGCGGCGACGGTGCCGGCGACCAGGGACGTGGCGAGCATGGCCGCGGCGGTGAGTCCTGCGGCCACCTTCCTCGCGCGTCCTCGTGGAGTTCTCAGTCGCATGTGTGCCTCACTTGGCTGGGGGCGGGGCCCGATCACCCCGGACGTCGTTGCCCAGGAACACCTCGACACTAAGGAGCCGAACCCGCTTCGCGAATCAGCGTTTCCCACAATGTTTACCTCGCGTACATACTGCGGTCGCGTAGGTGATCACCCGTACGTCAGCGACGCCGGACTACGTACAGTCAGCGCCCGACGCGGTGCGCGAGCACCGCGAGCTCGACGCGTGAGCGCACCCCGAGCTTGCGAAAGACCCGGCCCAGGTGCACCTCGACGGTGCGGACGGACAGGTAGAGCTGCTCCGCCGCCTCACGGTTGGAGCCGCCCTGGACGACCAGGAGCGCGACGTCCAGCTCGCGCTCGGTCAGCTCGTGGGACCACCGTCCGCGCAGCTCGTCGAGCGCGTCGTCGGAGACGTCGCTCTCGCGAGCGGCGAGGCGTGGCCCGTTCGCGCCCGACGCCGCCGCTCCCGTCCGGGTCCAGCTCCGCCCAGGTGGGAGGTCACCCCGGTCGGGGCGCGCGAGGGTGCCTTCCGTCGCCTGTTCGCCGAGATCGAGGCTCGCCAGGAACCGGGCAAGCTCCTCCCGTGCGTGGCGCGCCCATGCCCGCGCACCGGACTGCTCGAGGAGCTCGATCGCGGAGAGCAGGTGCTCGTGGGCGCCGGCAGGGTCGCCCCACCGGACGAGGGCGCGCCCAGGCAGAGCTCGGTGCGCCCGTGCTCGAAGGGCGACGCCAACCCGCGGCCCGCCGAGGCCACGGCGTCGCGGAGCGCGAGGGTGTCGTCCGGCCGCGCCAGGGCGACCTCCGCTCGGGCGAGCGTCGCGAGCCGGTGCGCTGGGGAGAGGTTCTTCGCCTCGACCCGACGCCGGACGAAGGCACGTTCGGCCGCGTCCGACCGACCCGCGAGCACCCAGGCCTCGACGTCGTCCATCCCGGCAGGTGCAGCATGTGCGCGCAGTCCCGCCGGTCGGTCTCGGCCGCGAGCTCCAGCAGCGTGGCTGCCTGCGTGTGGTGGCGGGCGAACGACGCACCGATGGCCCGGTCGACGAGGAGGCCCAGCCGGACGGGCCGCGACGTCGGGCACGAGCAGGTCTCCTCGAGCGCCGTCGCGACCGTCCCGACGCTCCCGTGCACCGCCATGTCGAGGCGGCGCGCGATGGCGACCCCAGGCCCGCGAAGGGCAGCCCGACCGGCAGCCGGAAGGCCGCCTCCTCGAGCTCGCGCCGCGCCCTCGTGATGTTTCCCGACCAGAAGTGGACCAGGACCTGGGCAAGGCGCAGGTGCGCTTCGACGTACGGCGTCACGGCACCGGACCAGGTGTCGAACCAGCGCCCTCCGGAGCGGACGGGCGCGAGGTTCGCGACCGCGCTGGCCAGGGCCTGGCCCGCGACGTCGAGCGCGTCCCCGTCGGCCAGGGCGATCGCGCGGCCCACCTGGGCGTAGGCCTCCTGCTCGGCGGTCAGCCCTGCCCCGGCACGCACGGCCCCTCGCCCGCTCCCCGATGCCGTAGTTCGCGAGCCAGGTCCGGGTGACGTCGAGACCGCCCACGCCCTGGGTGCAGCGCCGCGCCAGCCGCTTTGCCGCGTCGAAGGCCTGTGCTGCGGCGACGCCGTCGCCCGCTCGGCGTGCAGCGTCGCAGCGCTCGTCAACCCTCTGACGACGTCGCCGATCTCGCAGCCGCCGACCGCCTCCCGAGGCTGTCCGTCCCGGTCGACGCAGCACGTGCAGGAGTCCTCGTGGTCCGCGAGCGCGAGGTAGGGCGCGAGGACGTCGTCCGGGACCTGCCCCTGGACGTGCGTGAGCGCGACGACCAGCGGGCCGAGGATCCGGGCCGAGCTCACTCCCCGTCGCAGCGTGCGGCGCGGCGCAACCAGTCCGCGGCGTCGTCGACGTGACCGGACTGGAGAGCGGCCGTACCGGCGATCACGTAGGCCTCGCTCCGGTCGGACCCCGTGGCCTGGCTCGCGGCCTCGCGAGCCACCTCGTGGGCCCACACGACGTCCCCACGATCGAGCAGCCTCTGCGCGAGGGACACCAGCCCGGCACCAGGGTCGCGTCCCCTGCCAGGGTCGCGAGCGCGGTGTGCCAGGTGGCGATGTCCTCCTCGCCGACCGCCGTGTGGACCGTCGCGAGCCGTAGATGGGCCGCGGTCCGTTCGGCGATGCGCGCCTCGCCGTGCACCAGCGCGCGGACGCGGGGTCGGTGAAGGCGAAACGTCCGGAGACCAGGGACAGCTGCCCCGCGAGCGGGCCGTCCAGCACCTCGTCGATGCTCATCCCCGACGCCGCGAGCAGGATGTCGGTCCGCTCGACCACGGCGACGGCCGCGATCAGCAGGGCCCGACGCTCCTCGGGCTTCAGCTCCTCGAGCCGGTGACCGAGGAGGGCTCGGACCGCGGGGACGGGAGGCAGGGGTCGGGCAGGATCGCCGTCCCCGCCAGCTGCTCGGCGGAGAGCAGCCGAGCGGTCTGCGAGAGGGCGGCCGCGTTGCCCGCGAGCTGCGTCGCCAGCCTGGCCGCGACGTGGGGCGCGACGGCGAGCCGCTCCTCGACGAGGAGGAGGTGCAGCGCCTCGGCCGGTCCGAGGGGGCGAGCTCCCGGACCTCGATGGGGTACGGCAGCGGACGCTCGAAACCGTCGGGGGCGGCCGTGGCGAGGAGTACGAGCGAGGCGCGACGCTGAGCCACCAGTCCGACGATCACGGCACGGCTGATCTCGTCGACCAGGTGGAGGTCGTCGGCGAGGAGCACGACCGTCCGGTCGCCCACCGCCTCCTCGAGGTACTCCGCGAGCGCGACGGCACCGATCTCCGGGAGGTACCCGTACTCGGGGTCGGCGACGTCGAGCGGTCGGACGAGCCTTTCCGGGACACCGCGTCCCGTGGCCCGGGCGACCTGGGACACGAGCGAACGCACCGCTCCCCGAGCGCTGCTGCCCGACGGACTGCGTGACCCGGAGGATCACCGGCGGAGGGACCCGGCCGCATCGTGGAGCGCCTCGTGGACGAGCTCGAGCGTGGTGCTCGCCCCCATGCCGGGCTCGCCGGTCCACACGAAGGCGCCCCTGCCGTCGGCGACCGCCGCGAGCGCGAGATCGATCTCCACCCGACGTGAGGAGAGCCGCTCCGGTCGGTGCTCGGGGGCGTGCGGGACGTGCGTCCCTGCGCTGAGGTCAGGAAGTCATACTGGCTGGCTGGCATGTCAGACCCTCCCGTCCGGAGCAACGATGGCCGGACGACTCTCAGGAATGTTAACAACCCGACATAAAATCGAGCATCTGTTCTGCCACCCCCAGGGGGTTGCCTGCACCGAGGACCAGGTCTGGCACGACCCGGTCCCTCTGTCCTGACGGCCGAGCTCTCTCCGCACCTCAGACGAGCACGGAACCAGAAGCAGATGAGAGGGACGTGAGAGCAACGCCCGACGGCGGCGCGCTGCGGCGCTCGGAGAACGAGCTCGCATCCAGTCCCCGGCGGGCTCGACACCGACCCGCGGTCGCAGGTTGCCGGGTCCGGGCGCCCACGGTCGTGCAGATCGACCTGGCGGTCAGGCCTCGACGAGGACGGTCACGGGGCCGTCGTTCACGAGCTCGACAGCCATGTCCGCCCCGAAGACACCCGTCGCCACCTCGACCCCTTCGCTCGCAGCTCCGCCACGACCGCCGCGACGAGCGGTTCCGCCACGTCCCCTTGGCGGCACCGTTCCAGGACGGCCGACGCCCCTTCTTGGTGTCCGCGTAGAGCGTGAACTGGCTGATCACCAGGACGGGCGCGGCCTCGTCCAGCACCGATCGCTCGTCCCTCAGGATCCGCAGCTCGGCGATCTTGCGGGCAACCAGCTCGACCTGAGCAGGACCGTCGTCGTGCGTCACACCGACGAGCGCGACCAGCCCCGGCCGGTCGATGCTGCCCACGACCTCGCCGCCGACGCTCACGCTCGCACGCGTCACCCGCTGCAGGAGCGCCCTCATGCGATGCGCCCGGACCGAACACAGCGCGCACCTCTCCCACGGGCTCGCCCCGCCCAGGACCGGGGTGCGACCGAGCCGTTCGAGCGCGGGACGGTCGACCCCTCGACGCCTGCCGCACCGAGAGCCTCCAGCGCTGCGACGAGCACCGCGGGACGCGGACGCGACGAGCCGTCGAGGACCTTGAACGCGAGCGCGCGACCGTCCGCCAGCCCGCGCCGTAGACGCCGTCCGCACCGTCCTTGGCGACGAGCCCCGGCACGGCCGCCATGACGTCGGTGACGTCCCGTCCGGTCCCGCCCACCATCTCGGGGAACGTGGACATCGCCTGGGCGACCTGCGCCTCGGGGCTCCCGGCAGGGCCGACGGCGCCGCCGACAGCCGGGCGAACGCGCGCGCCATCCCGAGCAGGAGGTCGAGAACAACGGCGCACCGCAGCCGTCAACCGTCACCAGGAGATCCGACTCGTCCTCGCCCGTGAGGTCGAGGAGCGTCTCGCGGATCGCGCGCTGGAGCGGGTGCGACGGATCGAGGTACGTCGCGGTGTCCCACCCGGCTGTGACACAGGTCGCCAGCATCGCGGCATGCTTGCCCGAACAGTTCTGGGTGATCGACGCCGGGCCGTTCCCCTGCTCCTGCCACGCGAAAGCCGCGGGCGGGTAGACGGGCATGTCCGGGGTGTTGCGCAGCGCGGACTCGTCGAGGCCCACCCGAGACAGGATCTCCCGCACCCCGGCCAGGTGGACGTCCTCCCCGTTGTGGCTCGCGGAGCCCAGGGCCAGGAGCCGCGGCGGCAGCGACAGGCCGTTGCGGACCATCGCGACCGCCTGGAACGGCTTGACCGACGATCGGGGCCAGACGACCGTCGTCGGGTCACCGACCGAGAGCTCGACACCGCCCGAGGCGTCGAGGGTCACGAGGTGGCCCAGGTGGACGGACTCGACCAGGTCGCCCCGGACGACCTCGGCGAGCGGGACGGCGGAGCGCAGCACCACGGGAGTCACCACCCGCCCGGTCGGCCGCCGCGCGACCCGCCGGAGCCTCCCGATCCCCGGCCGAAGCCGTACGGCTTGAGGCGCGGACGGACGTCGACGAGGTAGATGAACGCCGGGACGAGCGCGATGAGGTTGAAGAAGCTGGTGCTCGTGATCATCATCGGCGGGAGACCGAGGAACCCGATCGCTGCGGCGACACCCAGGATCGCCGACCAGATCAGCTTGGTCAGCTTCCCTCCGCGGTGAAGCCGTTCGCGGGTCGGCGCAGGGCGTCGACGAGCGCGACGAGCTGCGCGACGAAGACCACGACCGCGAGGATGATGAGCACGAACAACTGGGCCCCACCGAAGCTGAACACGTCACGAGCCTACGGCAGGACGCGCAGCGATTCTGCGCGTGCGGCGGCCGCCACGCGCTCGTCCCACACCGCGAAGATCGCCCCGTCGTGATGCAGGGTCAAAGCCGAGGCCAGATGGACGGCGTCCGCGCCGCGCAGGAGTGCCTGTCAGCCCCGCCAGGGCGCCCGCGCGGTCCAGGACGGCCGGGGAGACCTCGACCAGATGGAGGGCGGGCCACAGCTGCTCCCAGGTTGCGAGCGCCTGCTTGCGCTCGTCGGGGTCGAGGACCCTGCGCGCTCGCCCGCGGCGAGCGTCGCGCGCACCTCGGTGTCCGACAGGCGGCTGGTGGCGACCACGTCCGCGCGGTTCCACAGCGCGCTCGCGAGCTCGGAGCCGGGTTCCGCGACGCAGAGCTTCACGAGAGCGCTCGCGTCGAAGTAGACCAGTGCCACGGGGTCCGCCGGTCAGCGACGGATGCGGCGCACGAGGCCCGACATCGCCGACTGCTTCGCGACCGGGCGAGCCGGCGGCGTGTGGACCGGGCGCTCCTCGGTGGCGGGCGTCAGCAGGCCGTCCCTGGTGAGCGAGGTGATCAGGTCCGCGCTGGCCACGGCGCTGAGGCGTGCCACCGGGATGCCGCGCTCGGTGATCACCACGTCCTCCCCGTCCCGCGCCCGCTCGATCCATGACTTCAGCTCGGCCCGCAGGGCGCTGACGGAAACCTCCATCCCCTGAAGGTACCGGCACCTGCCCGGATTGCGTAGACCTCCACGCGGGCCAATCCTGCCGATCTTCGGGCGCCGCTCAGAGCTCGGTGAGCGTCTCGCGGGCCTCCTGCGGCGACATCCCCGCGGCCTCGAGCGCATCGACGATCGGGGAGCGCAGGAGCATGACGAGCGACTGGACCTGCCAGTCGCCCGCGCCGACGGTCCGCGGGTCCGCTGCTGCCGCGGTCACGGCCAGGATCTCGCGCGCCGTGACCGGGTCCTTCCCGGCGCCGATCGCCTCCGCGAGCACCCTGGTGCCCGCGGCGAAGCGGTCGACGATCGCCGCCACCGGCAGGAGATCGCGCTCCGTCCCGGCCACCGGACGGGCTCGACGCGCCAGCACCCGGATGCTGCGCATGGCGCGTTCGACCAGGACGGCCTTGCGCTCCAGGTCCCCAGCTCGGTGCGATGCCTGCGCCCCACCGCGCTCACGCGGGACAGCTCGCGGGCGCTCGTCGCGGTCGACTGCCACTCCTCGAGCGCGGGTTCCGACGCCCGGCCACGGACCAGTGCGGCGTCGAAGTCATCGACGTCCCCGAGCGGAACCCGCGGGCGAGCAGCTCGAGCGTCTCGGCCAGCTCCGCGGTCGCCTCGACCCCGAGGATCCGGGGCCGACGGCGCGGGTCGCCCGGCGTGAGCGTCGCGGCGAGCAGGGCGATCGCGCCCCGACCAGTGCATCCACGAGCCGACCTCCGGGACCACCCGTCTGGGTGGCCGGCAGCCCGACGATCACGATCGCCTGGACGCCCGCCTGGGTCGCGAGGAGCGCGCCGCGGTCGATGAACCGGGCCACCAGCGCCGAGGTCGCGAGGACGACCGTCACCTGCCACCAGCCGGAGCCGATGAAGTGCACGATCAGGTCTCCCAGCCCCACGCCCACCGCGACGCCGATCGCGAGCTCGCCCACCCGCCGCACCTGCCGGTCGAGGCTGAAGCCCAGGCACACCCACACAGAGACGGGGCGAAGAACGGGTACGGGTGCCCGAACACGAAGTGTGCGATCCCGTACGCGATCCCTGCCGCGACCGACGCCTGGATGATGGGCCAGAACGCCACCCGGACGCGCGAGCTCCCCTGCCGCAGCCGGGCACGGACCAGCAGCCGGCGGAACGCCTTCCGGGCGGCTTCCACCGCCCCGGCTCCGGTGCCGTCGCTCCCCGGCCGCCCCCGCGCCTGCGTCATGTGCTCCCGCTCATCGCATCCGGTCGTGCCCGCCCACCTGCACCGACATCAGATCATGCTCTGCGGGGCACCCGCGCCCGGGCGTGACGCCGTGAGCCACCGGACCGCGCGGGGCGGGCGGTCGACGGACACGCCCTCACCCGGGACGACGACCTCCTGGGCGGCCGCCACGTCGCCGCCGTCGCAGTCGACGACCAGCTCGACGTCCTCCGGAGCGCTGCGCTTGAGGACGGCGAGCGCCACGGGCCCCAGCTCGTGGTGCCGGGCGACCGACGTCACGACGCCGACGGGACGCCCGCGGGCACCACGCCGTCCGGCCCGGGTCCGCTGCCCTGGAGACGGACCTCCGCACCCGCCACGGGGAGCAGGTGCCCCGACCCGTCGAGATGGAGCATGACGAGCCGACGGGGCGGGCGGCCCATGTTGTGGACGCGCGCGACGGTCTCCTGCCCCGGTAGCAGCCCTTGTTCAGGTGCACCGCGGTGCGGAGCCAGTCGAGCTCGTGCGGGATGGAGCGGTGGTCCGCCTCGGTCGCGAGGCGAGGACGCCATGCCTCGACCCGCAACGCCTCGCTCGCCCACGTACCGGCCAGCCGCCAGCCGCCGCCTCGCGGGCCGCCACGGCGTCGAGCAGCTCGGCGCGGGGACCAGCACCAGCCGCCACGGGCGGTGGATGCCGGGTGCTCGTCGTCCGCCGGGCCGTAGCGCGTCCCTCCCGGGCGGTACGCGGCCACGGGTCGCGCCAGGTGACGGGTTCGCTCTCCGCACCCTCGGCGTCGCGCGGCTCGCCGAGGACCGCGATGTCGTCCGTCATGTCGGTGATCTCGACGCGCAGCGAGAACTTCATGCGGTCGAGCCAGGCGGCGAAGGTCGGAGCGTGCGACCCCTCGGTGACGAGCCACGTGGACTCGCCGTCGTCCACGACGCCCGCGGCGTGCTCGATATGACCCTGCGGGCTGAGGACGAGCAGCTCGGTCGAGGTCCGCGGCGCCAGGCCCAGGAGGTTCTGCGACGTGATCGAGTGCAGCCACGTGAGGCGGTCGGGCCCCTTGACCCGCACGACCCCGTAGTGCGAGAGGTCCACGACAGCACCACCGGTCTCGAGCGCACGCTGCTCGCCGGTCGGGTCGCCGTAGTGCCAGGCCACGCCGGCGTCCGCCCGGAGCCGGCGACGGCCCCGGGCGCGTCAGCAGCGGGCTCCTCCGGGTGGGCTCGGCGCTGTCGTCGGGTCCGGTGGTGTCTTCAGGGCCAGTGGTCACGGTGCAAGCCTCCTCGGCGCCCGATCGGCGCACGTCCGTCCGGCCGCGCGGTGGCGACGGCCGTCTCTCATGCGTCGAGCTCCCTACAGACGGTCCAGCTTCCCCGACGCATACGACTGCAACGGTTGACCGAAGGCCGCCAATTCCCAGACCCACATGAGCTGGCCCTGCACGTTGCCATAGAGCCGGTTCGAGGCGGACACCTCGGCCGACGTGGAGGTGCGCACGATGGCGTCGCTCGACAGGTCGACCCGACCGTTCCCGGTCACGCCCAGGTACAGGGTCATGCGGCCCGACGGGTCGGCGATCATGACCTCGAGCGCGGCCTTGTCCTCCGGCAGCCCGTCCGGACGCTCCGGCGACACGCGCCAGTACCCGGTCTCGGTGGACCAGATGCGGCCGGGGCGGGGCTGCCCTCGG
The DNA here is from genome assembly GCA_038070415.1 of Oerskovia sp. M15. Taxonomy (GTDB): domain Bacteria; phylum Actinomycetota; class Actinomycetes; order Actinomycetales; family Cellulomonadaceae; genus Oerskovia. The sequence goes on along the minus strand of JAMYWF010000001.1, from coordinate 2,370,864 downwards.
TCGTCGACTCGGTCGTGTCGCCTGACGGGTCCGTCCGGGTCGATCGACCGCTCCGCGGTCCAGTGCTCCGGCACGGTCTCCGGGACCTCGGCCTCGAGGACGCGGATGGTCGACCCGTACCGCAGGTAGGGGCCGCCGTCGTGGTCGAACGTCACGTCCTGGACGAACGGCTTCTCGGGGATCCCCGGGTAGGCGATCACGCCTTCGCCGCGCCAGGAGCCGACGAGCCAGGCGAGCGGGTAGGCCTCGGGGCGAGCCCCTCAGGGAACGCGAAAGCCATCTGGTGGTACCTCCGGCAGTGCTGGCCCGAACGGACCGGTGGGCGACGACGGGAGAGCCGGACCTGGGTCCTGGCGGGCGACGGACGCCCGACAGCGACGCTCAGGTCAGCGCTGACCCTTGTACAGCTTGAAGACGACGAACCCGGCGAACCACGTGATGGTCACGGTCGCGGCGATCAGCAGTCCCAGGAAGATGAGCTCGAGTGCATGCGTGGACATGTCGCCGATCCTACCGTCCGGCCCCTAGGCTCGCGCACGTGACCTCCCTGCCTGATTCGCCACAGTCCCCGGCCGACCTCGCCCCCGTCTCGCGCTCCCTGGTCGTCAAGACGACCAGCGGCCTGGAGCGTCCGGAGGCGACCAACCAGGCGTTCACGGTTGCGGCTGCGGCCGTCGCGGCGGGCGTCGACGTCAGCGTCTGGCTCACCGGCGAGTCCGCGTGGTTCGCCCTGCCGGACCGCGCGGCCGAGCTCGAGCTCGAGCACGCGGCGGCGTTGCCGGACCTCCTCGCGGTCATCCTCGAGGCGGCACCGTGACCGTCTGCACACAGTGCGCCGCGCGCCGGGCATCACGGAGGCCGACGTGCTCCCGGTGTGCGCATCGCGGGGCCGCGGTGTTCGTCGAGGAGTCGCTGCGCCCGGGCGCGCAGGCGCTCGTCTACTGACGTACCGCGGCCCGGCCGGTGCGCAATGCCGCGCCGCCCGACGGCGGAGCACCGGGCGCGCGGGCACGGCGCCGTGCGCGGTGCTCGGCTGTCAGAGCGAGCGTGACCCCGAGGCCCCGCTGGTTCTGACAACCGGGGCGAACCGGCGGATCAGCAGGTACATCTCGCACCCCAGGCACAGCCCGAACGCCGCGTTGAGCACGGCAGCCACGATCGCGACGGCCGCTGCGATCGGGACCGCGGGGAGCGACACCGTGAACCCGAGGACGACGCCGACGCCCGTGACGACGAACCCGACCCCTGCGCGAAGCGAGGCGGACGCGGGTCCTCGCGCTCCGCCGTCGGGCTCAGCCGTGGCTGGACGAACGCCTTGAAGACCCAGCCTTGCCACGTGCCCTGCGCCCCGCGCAGCGTCCCCAGCAGGAAGCTCAGCGCGACGAAGGTGAGCAGCCACAGCGCAGGCTCCGAGGCCCCAGGAGGATGACGACCGCGAGGAGCAGCGCGGTGATCGCCGCCCCGACGCGGGGACCACGGGGTCGATGCCCTCCCGTGCGCTCACAGTGGGGCTGGGCTCGTGCGACATGTGGGCTCCTCGGATGGGCGGGTCTTCGGGGACGAGCAGCTCAGACGACTGACCCGACGGCCACGTTCAACGCCTCGATCGCATGGGCCCGGCTCACGCCGCCGCTCATGCGGGCGACCTCGCGACCGGACGGGTCCAGGACGAGCACCGTCGGAGTGCGCAGTATGCCGAAGGTTCGCACGAGGTCGTGGTGCTCGTCGACGTCCATCTCACGATGTGTCACGTCCGTGCGGTCGGCGACGACGTCGTCCAGGACACGGGCCGTGTGCGGCACGGCGAGCAGAACTCGCTGGAGAACTGCACGAACGTGCGGTGCTCGCCCAGGACGATCCCCGGGACGCCCAGTCGACCCCGTCGCCACCGGCGTCAGGTGCCGCCGTCCGGACGACGCCCTGACGGCGCTGCCACCAGACCCCGAAGAGCGCGCTCACGCCCAGGAGCGCGAGCAGTACCGCGATGCGCCAGACCATGGTTCGACCTTCCCGTCGTACGTCGTGCGACTCACCAGATGGGAGCCGGTCAGCTCACCAGCACCCGGCCCACCACGAACACCAGGATCCCCGACGGTCACGGGCAGCACGATCGCAGCAACGGATGCGGCTCGGCGCTCCAGGGCAGGCAGCTGGTCGAACAGCGCGTGCAGCGCCGCGACGAGCATCCCGGCCACGGCGCCGGTCCAAAGCCCGTTGGTGGTCTCGACCTCGGGGAGCACTGCTCCGAGCGCGCCACCCGCGGCGACGGCGGCAGCCACCGTGACGATCGAACCCCACCACCCGGACAGCGGCAGGGCCGAGACGGCCGAGGACACGGCCAGCGTCGCGGCGCAGGTCACCACCAGAGCGGCACCCGCATCGGTGCGGTCCGTGGCGATCCACCCGCGGCGGACACCGCGACCACGAGACCGCTGACGGTGCCGAGCAAGGACTCGACCAGGCGGGGCGCCCGTCACGGCGGAGCATCTCCGCGACGAACGCGAGGACGATCCCCATGGCCAGCACGAGCGGCAGGTTGCGCAGGGACGGCTCGCCCTCGGTCGCGGCGACCGCGGCAACCGCCCCGACGCCGGTCAGGCCGATCACGAGACCTGAGCCACCAGGGGCCGGCTGGTTGAGCAACGACGGCCAGCCGATCGCGACCAGCACCGCAAGAGCCGCGGAGGCGACAGTCAGCGGCAGGACACCGAGGAATGCGGCGGCGGCGACCACAGCGGCCACCGCGGCGGTGGCGACAGCGCGCGAGGAGAGGCCCACTAGGCGCACTCCCCTGCGTCACGAGGCGGGGGCACCGGGTCCGGGATGGCTGAGCACGAACATGAGTCTCCCAGATGACGCCCGACATCGAAGACGAAACAAGGTTGTAACAGCCAAATGGCGTCGGTCACGCCGTTGACCCCTGGTCAACGCGCTACGGTAATGATTCCGGCCTTCTCGGAGGTCACTGGGAGGAGGTGCGTCGGTGGCAGAGCTGTTGATCCTGACACCGGCGACAGGTGGGTCCGTCGAGGTCCTGCCTGCGCTGGGACTGTTGTCGCACCGCATACGGGTGCTGCCCATGGAGCCGTCAGCGCTGGTCGACGCACCGGACTCGGACGTCCTGCTGCTCGATGCCCGCCGGGACCTGGCGGCGGCACGCACCACGTGCAGGCTCCTTCGTGCCACCGGGCTCTCGGTGCCGCTCGTGCTGGTTCTCACCGAGGGCGGCCTGACGGTCGTCACGGCCGAGTGGGGTGCGGACGACCTGCTGCTGGAGCACGCCGGGCCCGCCGAGGTCGAGGCCCGGCTGCGGCTCGTGATCGAGCGTTCGTCGCAGGGCACGCCGACGACGCACCCCAGGAGATCTCGGCGGCGAGCTCGCGATCGACGCGGGAGGCTACACGGCCAGGCTGCGCGGACGACCTCTCGACCTCACCTACAAGGAGTTCGAGCTCCTCAAGTACCTCGTGCAGCACCCGGGCCGCGTCTTCACACGCGCCCAGCTGCTCCAGGAGGTCTGGGGCTACGACTACTACGGGGCACCCGCACGGTCGACGTCCACGTGCGGCGTCTGCGTGCCAAGCTCGGCCCCGAGCACGAGCAGCTCATCGGCACCGTCCGCAACGTCGGCTACCGGTTCGACCCGCCCAAGGACCGGCGGGCGACCGCTCAGGAGCTCGAAGCACCCGCCATCGTCGTCGGCGAGTCCGTCCCCACGGGTGAGCAGGTAAGTTCGTCCGGGTGACGACCGACTCCAGCGACTTCTCCGCAGCCCTCGTCGACGGCCCGTGGCGGCACGAGTTCGTGCCCGCCAACGGCGCCCGTTTCCACGTCGCCCTCACGGGTCCCGAGTCCCGCGGGAGCGGTTCGGGCGCGCCGCTCGTGCTCCTGCTGCACTCGTTCCCGCAGTTCTGGTGGGCCTGGCGCCACCAGCTCGAGGCCCTCGGCGAGGCCGGCTACCGGGTCGCGGCCATGGACCTGCGTGGCACGGGCGCCTCGGACAAGCCGCCGATCGGCTACGACGCCCCGACCCGCACGCGCGACGTCGCCGGCGTCGTCCGGTCGCTCGGGGCCGACCGCGCCGTCGTCGTCGGGCACGGGACCGGGGTGGCCTCGCCTGGGCGATGGCTGCCCTCCAGCCGGCGGTGACAGCGGGCGTCGCGGCCCTCGCCGCGCCGCACCCTCGCACGTGCACGCGTCCGGGCGTCGTCTCCTCACGCCTGTCGCTCAACGGCACCTCGCGTTCGCGCAGCTGCCCACCCTCCCCGAGCGCGCGCTGACCGGCGACGACCTCGTCGCGCGCGTCCTCGCGGCCGGCGCCGCGTCGCCGCTCGACCCCGAGGCGGTGGACACCTACACGACCGTCATGCGCATCCCCTTCGCGGCCCACTCCGCGATGGAGGCCATCCGCTGGTCCGTCCGCTCGACCCCGCGCCCCGACGGGCGCCGCTATCGCAGCGCCCTGCGCCGCCCGCTGAACATCCCGACCCTCCAGGTCCACGGAGGCTCCGACGGGTTCCTGCGTCGCGAGCTCACCGATGCGGACGCGGCGGCGATCTCGCGCAGCCTACGGTTCGAGGTCCTCGAGGGCGTGGGTCACTTCCTCCCGGAGGAAGCGCCCGACGACGTCACGCGCCTCCTGCTGGACTGGTTGCCCTCCACGCAGGGCTGAGCAGGGCGGGCTCAGTCGGTCTTGACCATGGTCGCCGCGATCTCCGGGTCGGTCTCGCCGATCCCGAACGACGGGCACAGGTGCGAGATGGTGCAGGCCCGCACGCGGGCTTGCGCGAGAAGCAGACCCGGCGGCCGTGGAAGATCAGCCGGTGCGAGAGCATGGTCCACTCGCGCTTCTCGATCAGCTCGCCGACCTCCGCCTCGACCTTGACCGGGTCCTCCTCGGAGGTCCACTCGAGCCGACGCACCACCCGCCCGAAGTGGGTGTCGACCGTCAGGCCCGGCACGCCGAACGCGTTGCCCAGCACGACGTTGGCCGTCTTGCGCCCGACCCGGGCAGCGTCACCAGGTCGTCGAGCTTCTTGGGGACCTGGCCGCCGTACCGCTCCACGAGCGCCTGCCCGATCCCGATCACCGCCTGCGCCTTGGCCGGAAGAAGCCCGTGGGGCGCAGGATGTCCTCGAGGTCCAGTCGGTCCGCCGCGGCATAGGCGGCAGCGTCCGGGTACCGGGAGAAGAGCTCGGGCGTCGTCAGGTTCACCCGCTTGTCGGTGGTCTGTGCCGAGAGCACCGTCGCGATCAGCAGCTCGAGCGGCGTGGTGAAGTCGAGCTCGCAGTGCGCGTCCGGATAGGTCTCCTCCAGCTCGCGGTTGGTCCGACGAGCGCGGCGCACCAGCGCAAGGCGTGACTCGGCGTGCGGTGCCGATACAGGCGGACTCGAGGTACCACTCGAAGAGGTCACGTTGGGCAGCCTACTCGGCCCCGCCGACACACCCGTCCACGATCCGCACCGGGACGTCCGTCCCGAGGCGCGGTCCGCCCATCGCCTCCGCCTCGACCAGACGCGGCGGGCCTCCTCCAGGTCTCACCTGAGGAACAGGGCGCGGTGCAGCACGACGCGCACGCGGTAGCTGCGGCGCTCGGCGCGCGGCGTCCCGGGTGCTGGCGACCCTTTCGGCCATCGAGACGGCCATCATCAGGTCGTCGACGTCGATGTCCGGATGCACGATCCCGGCGGCGAGGCCGCGGTCGAGGAGAGGCTCGAAGCACGCGGCGATGCGGTGGTAGAGGCTCGCGAACCATTCGACGTCCGCCCCGGCCAGGACCTTGGCGAGGCCGCGGTTGGCGATCTCCATGTCGAGGACGAAGTCGAACAGCTGCACCACACCGTCGGCCTCCTCGCGCAGCTCGGTCGCTCGTCGCTCGATCTGTGCGGCGTTGTCCTCGAAGACCGTGGCGGCGAGCTCCTCACGGGTCGCGAAGTTGCGGTAGATCGTCGTGCGGCTCACACCGGCCGCCCGGGCGATCTCCTCGAGCGCGACGTCGTGCCCGCGCTCGGCGAACACCTGGCGGGCCGCCGCGACCAACCGGTCTCGGTTGCGGGCGGCGTCGCGCCTCATCACCGGGGAAACGTCGTCACTCATGCTTCGAGAGACTAGCTGGCGGACTCGAACCGTACAGGGGCGTACGGTTACCTTCCTCGCACGGAGGATGCGCCTCACGACGGACGACGTCGGGCCGCGCATGCCACCGTTCGACCTCACGGACACGACCGTCCGTCCTCGCCCGCCTCTAGCAACCGCTCACGCGGTGCCGGCGGGCCACACATCTCGCACGTCGATGTGCACCGTGCCGCCGGAAGGCACGGTGCACATCGTTCCTTCCTGTCATCGAGGAGTCCCGGATGAATGCACCCCAACCCCCGTGCGCGTCAGCGCCATCATCACCACCCTTGCGCTGGCCGGTACCGTCGCCGCGATCATGCAGACGCTGGTCACGCCGCTCATCGCGACGATGCCCCAGCTGTTGAACACCTCCCAGTCCGACGCGGCCTGGGTCATCACCATCACCCTGCTGGTGTCTGCGGTCTGCGTCCCGGTCACAGGGCGCCTGGGCGACCTCTTCGGCAAGCGCAAGATGCTGCTCATCTGCACCGTCCCGCTCGCCGTCGGGTCGGTCGTGTGCGCGCTGGCCGCCTCGGTCGTGCCGATGATCGTCGGGCGCGGCCTCCAGGGCGTGGGCATGGGCATGATCCCGCTCGGCATCGCCCTGCTGCGTGACGTCGTCCCCGCCGAGAAGCTCAGCTCGTCCATCGCGCTGGTCAGCGCCTCGATGGGCATCGGTGGCGGCCTCGGCCTGCCGATCGCCTCCGCGGTGGCTCAGTTCGCCAGCTGGCGCGCACTGTTCTGGGGGCCGCGGTCCTCTCGGTGCTGATCACCGTACTCGTCTGGATCATCATTCCCGAGGTCCCGTCAGGCGCCAAGGGTCAGCGGTTCGACCTGCTCGGCGCGATCGGGCTCGGAGCGGCCTCGTCGCCCTGCTGCTCGCGGTCTCCAAGGGCGGCGACTGGGGCTGGGGATCGGTCACCACCATCGGCCTCTTCGCAGCCGCCGTGGTGATCCTGCTCGGGTGGGGCGTGTACCAGCTGCACACTCGCGACCCGCTGGTGGACCTGCGCACCACGGCCCGCCCCGCGTGCTCGTCACGAACATCGCCTCGATCTTCATCGGCGTCGCCATGTACGCCAACATGCTGATCATGCCCCAGCTGCTGCAGCTCCCTCCGCCACGGGACACGGCCTGGGCCAGTCGATGCTCGCCGCCGGACTGTGGATGGCTCCCGGCGGCATCATGATGATGCTCATCTCCCCGGTCGGGGCGAAGCTCACCAACCGCCGGGGCCCCAGCTGACCCTCGTCTGCGGGGCGCTGACCATCGCCGTCGGCTACGCCGTGTCGCTCTTCCTGATGCCGTGGGCCTGGGGCATCATGCTCGTCGGCATGATCATCAGCGGTGGTGTCGGCCTCGCCTACGGTGCGATGCCCGCCCTCATCATGGGTTCGGTCCCCGTGTCCGAGACCGCGGCCGCCAACGGCTTCAACACCCTGATGCGTTCCCTGGGTACGTCGGTGGGAGCCGCGGTGATCGGCGTCGTCCTCGCCCAGATGACCGTCGACGTCGGCGGCCACGCCCTCACCTCCGAGGCGGCTTCCGCACCGGCCTGATCATCGGCTGCGGAGTCGCCGTGGTCTCGGCCCTGGTCGCCGCCGCCATCCCCGCCGCCCGCACCTCCCGGAAGGTCCGCCGGCACGACGGAGGAGTCCGAGCGCGAGCTGGTCCCGGCCGCCGCCGGTGCATGACCGCGTGACCGGACGCAGCCGTCCGGGAGCCTCCCGGCCCGACGGTGACACCGCCCCCGAGCGATCCGTGCGGGGCGTGCCGGGCAGGTTGGCGCCCCAAGTTGCGCGCATGAGGCAGACTTGTGGGAGGAATCACGAGTACCGGTCCGCTCGAACCTCCGCCGACGCAGACGGGCACATACCGGGAAAGTCCGCTCAACATTCGAAGGACATCGCGTGGACGACGACGTAGTGCTCTCCGCCCCTCTTCGCCACGATGGACCGCGAAGAGACCCGGACGCTGTTCGACTCGATGCAGCAGATCGAGCTCACCCGCGGGGACGTGCTGTTCCGCGAGGGCGAGCCCGGCGACAGGCTGTACGTGATCGCGCAGGGCAAGATCAAGCTCGGCCGCCGGTCGAACGACGGTCGGGAGAACCTCCTGTCCATCCTCGGTCCCGGCGAGATGTTCGGTGAGCTGTCGCTCTTCGACCCGGGCCCCGCACCGCCACGGCCAGCTCCGTGTCCGACGCGCTCCTGTACGAGCTGCGTCACGAGCAGCTGATCGAGTGGATCGAGATGCACCCGAGCGTCGCGAAGCACCTGCTCAACGCACTCGCCCGTCGGCTGCGCCGCACCAACGAGACGCTCGCAGACCTCGTGTTCTCCGACGTCCCGGGCCGCGTGGCCAAGGCGCTCCTCGACCTGTCGACCCGCTTCGGCGAGGAGACCGAGGAGGGCGTCCGCGTCGCCCACGACCTGACACAGGAGGAGCTCGCCCAGCTGGTCGGCGCCTCTCGCGAGACCGTGAACAAGGCCCTCGCCGACTTCGCGACCCGCGGCTGGGTCCGTCGCGAAGGGCGCGCCGTCGTCCTGCTGGACGTCGATCGCCTGGAGCGCCGGGCGCGCTGAGCGTCGACCCGCACGGCCGAGAGGCCGGTCGGACAGCCCGCTGGGGCTGCCCGACCGGCCTCTCGGCACGTGGTGGTCCGTTCGTGCGGACCGCTCAGTCCGCGAGCTCCACGATCAGCTCCACCTCGACCGGGGAGTCCAGCGGGAGCACCGCGACACCCACCGCGCTGCGCGCGTGGACGCCCGCCTCCCCGAAGATCTCGCCGAGCACCGTGCTGGCGCCGTTGACGACACCGGGCTGCCCCGTGAACGACGGGTCGCTCGCCACGAAGCCCACGACCTTGACGATCCGGGCGACCTGGTCGAGGTTCCCCACGAGCGCGTGCACCGCGGCGAGCGCGTTGAGCGCGCACGTGCGCGCGTACGCGGTCGCGTCAGCCGGCGCGACGAGACCCTCGCCGTCACCGACCTTGCCCGTGGCCGGGAGCGTGCCGTCGACGAACGGCAGCTGGCCCGAGGTGTACACGTACCGGCCGGTGCGCACTGCCGGTACGTACGCGGCGACGGGCGCGGCGACGTCGGGCAGGGTGATGCCCAGCTCGGCCAGACGGGCAGCGACGGCCGCTGCCACTACTGTCCGCCGGTCGGACGCTTGAGGTAGGCCACGAGGCCGTTGCCGTCCGGGCCGGTGACGACCTGGACGAGCTCCCAGCCGTCCGAGCCCCACTGGTCGAGAACTGCCTTGGTGTTGTGGATGATGAGGGGATGGTCGCGTACTCCCAGGTGGTTGCCATGCGCCTGAGCGTAACCGGGATCGCGGCCCCGCTCAGATCGTCCGACGCATCTCGACCCCGCCGCCCCGGGTGCCGCACAGTCCGTCTTCAGGTCACGGATGCTCCTCGATCTGGCCCGCAGATGCTTACAGAACCCGCACACGGGCAACGGGTACGTTCGCCCGTGGGGCGTTGGTGCCCTCCCGTAGGCTGGAGCCATGGCTTCCCCTGCGCGTCCCCGTCGACAAGTCAACGCCTATCAGCTCATCGCCCTGCTGCTGGCGTTCGTCCTGGTCTCCGGCGTCGGCGGGGTGCTGGGCGCGGGTCTCCTGATCCCCTGGCGGCCGGTGCGAGCCAGGTCACGGACAGCACCGTCCAGATCTTCGACGAGCTCCCCGACGAGCTCGAGCCCGGCCGCTGTCCGAGCTCTCGCGCGTCTTCGCGAACGACGGGACGACGCTGCTCGCGACGTTCTACACCGAGAACCGCATCGTGGTCCCCTCGACCAGGTGTCGGTGCACATGCAGAACGCCGTCGTCGCGACCGAGGACAAGCGCTTCTACGAGCACGGCGGGATCGACCCCGAGGGCACGCTGCGCGCTGCGGTCAACAACGCCCTCAAGAAGTCTCAGCAGGGCGGCTCGAGCCTCACGCAGCAGTACGTGAAGAACGTGCTGATCGAGCAGGCCGTGCGCGCCGAGGACCCCATCGCCGTGGAGGCCGTCAAGGAGAGCACTCTCGAGCGCAAGGCCCGCGAGGCCAAGCTGGCGATCTCGCTCGAGAAGCACATGACCAAGGACGAGATCCTCCAGGGCTACCTGAACATCGCGCAGTTCGGCGTCCGGGTCTACGGGGTCGAGACCGCGGCGCAGCACTACTTCGGGAAGCACGCGGCAGACCTGAGCATCGTCGAGGCCGCGACCATCGCCGGCGTGACCAACGCTCCCGGCAAGTACGACCCGTGACCAACCCGGCCAACGCCGAGGAGCGCCGCAACCTGGTGCTCGGCCGCATGCTGGGGCAGGGCTACATCACGCAGCAGGAGCACGACGAGGCCGTCGCGACCCCGCTGGCCGCCACCCTTCACGTGAACCCCGTCGCGGTCGGCTGCCAGACCGCGAACGGTGCCGCATTCTTCTGCGACTACGTGACCAAGGTCATCACCTCGGACCCGATCTTCGGCGAGACCCCAAGGACCGTCAGGGTCTGCTCTACCGTGGCGGCCTCGACATCACCACGACCCTCGACCCGCGGCTCCAGACTGCTGCCGAGGCCGAGGTGACGGCGGCGATCCCCGCGTCGGACCCCAGCGGTATCGAGAACGCGCTCGTGACCGTCGAGCCCGGCACCGGCAAGATCCTCGCGATGGCACAGAACCGGCCCTACGACGCGTCCCTCGAGGCTGCCCCGGGACCACGGCCCAGAACTACAGCGCCGACCAGGCGCACGGCTCGTCCGCGGCTTCTCGCCCGGATCGACCTGGAAGCCCTTCCTGCTCGCCGAATGGCTGAAGTCGGGTCACACGCTCAACGAGTCGGTCAACGCGAACAAGCGCGGCTGGAACAACAAGGACTTCGACTGGTGCGGCGCCAACGTCCGCAACGAGTCCAAGGCCTGGAGCCCCAGCAACTCCGACGGCAACAACGACCAGGGCCGGATCTCGGTCCTGCGTGCCACGTACAACTCGATCAACACGGCCTACGCGTCGATGGAGTCCCAGCTGCGACTGTGCGACGTCAAGGCGACCGCGGAGTCCATCGGCTTCAAGCCGCCGTCACGGCCGCCCAGGCCGACGGCGTGAAGATGATGCCGTCGATGGTCATCGGCACCCAGGAGACCTCGCCCTCCAGATGGCCGCGGCGTACGCCACGTTCGCGAGCGGCGGCACGTACTGCGACCCGGTCGCCATCACCCGGATCGTCGACGCGACCGGCAACGACCTCGACGTACCGTCCGCGAACTGCAACTCGGGCGCCCTCGACCCCGCGGTCGCCAGCACCGTGACGTACGCGCTGCAGAACGTCATGACACAGGGATCCGGCAAGAAGTCCCAGCTCGAGGGCCGACCGAGCGCCGGCAAGACAGGCACGGCCCAGCTCAACACGCACAACTGGTTCGTGGGCTACACCCCAGCTCGCCACGGCCGTCTGGATCGGCAACGCCGAGAACCTGGTCGAGATGCGCAGCAACGGACGTGGACGCTTTTACATCAACGGCGTCGGCAAGCAGTGGTGGTTCGGCTCGGACCTCGCTGCACCCACGTGGCGCAACTTCATGACCGCGGCCCTCGAGGGCGCACCCGTCGTCGATTTCCTGCGCCCGACCCCACCATGGTCGGCAAGGTGGAAGCTCCCCGCCCCGCCGAAGACCGAGGGCACGACGCCCGGCACGCCCACCACGCCCGGCGCTGACGGCAACGGCCAGGGCAACGGCGAGAACAAGGACCGGGGCAACAACGGCAACGGCAACCAAGGTGACGCCGGCGACGGAACCCCGGGGAGCAGGACTGACCGGGTCCCGCGTGCACCCGCACTGGTCGGCCTCGGCGCTCTCGCCGCGGTCGGAGCGGGGCGCTCGCCTACGCCCACATCGAGACCAAGCTCTTCACGCTGCGCGAGGTCACGGTCCCCGTGCTGCCCCAGGCCACGACGACCTGCGGATCCTGCACTTCTCGGACCTGCACCTGACGCCCACCCAGGAACGCAAGATCGAGTGGATCCGGTCCCTTGCCGCGCTACGGCCCGACTTCGTGGTCGACACTGGCGACAACATGGCCCACCTCGACTCGCTCGACCCGCTGCTGTACGCCTTGGAGCCGCTCCTGAGCACGGCGCCCGGTGCCTTCGTCATGGGGTCCAACGACTACTACGCCCCTCGCCCAAGAACCCGGCGCGCTACCTCCTTCCTGATGCCCGACTCCGCAACGTCCGGTCGCCGAGGCTCCCCGCCGACAAGCTCGCCGCAGCGATGACCGCCGCCGGCTGGGTCGACCTCAGCAACCGGCGCGACACCGTCGACATCGACGGGTTGCACATCGACCTGGTGGGCGTCGACGACCCGCACCTCGACCGGGACATCTTCCCGCCCGCACCCGAGCGATCGGTGACGGACGCCCGGACGGATGAGGCGCCGTCGGGCGTGCGACTCGGTGTGGTGCACGCGCCGTACGTGCGCGTGCTCGACCAGATGCACGACGACGGCGCGGACGTGATCCTCGCCGCCACACGCACGGCGGCCAGCTGTGCGTCCCGTTCTACGGGGCGCTCGTGACCAACTGCGACATCGACCGCGGGCGGGCCAAGGGTTGCACGGTTGGCCCGGGCCTCGGCCCGACGCTCCCGGCGGCGAAGGTTCGACCTGGCTCAACGTGTCCGCAGGGGCAGGCACGTCCCCGTACGCCCGGTGCGGTTCGCGTGCCGCCCGGAGGCCACGGTCGTGACGCTCACGTCGCGCTGACCGGCCGGTTTCGTCCCAGGGGCAAACGTCCGCTATTCTAGGCAGGCTCCAGCGCGCAGGTTTGGCGGGACAGCTCGAGGTCCCTCGTACCGGCCCAGCGCAACAGGAGCAATCGGGGTGTGGCGCAGCTTGGTAGCGCGCGTCGTTCGGGACGACGAGGTCGCAGGTTCGAATCCTGTCACCCCGACCAGCACGAAGGCCCGGAGTCCACTGGACTCCGGGCCTTCGTCGTTCCGCACTGCTCCGCCCACGCCTGCCGAGGGTGACGCACGCACCCGCCGAGGGCGACGGTTCCACCCGCCGACGGTGACGCACGCACCCGCCGAGGGCGACGGTTCCACCCGCCGACGGTGACGCACGCACCCGCCCGGCCCCGCCGAACGGGTCGCCCGCTGCGCTCCGCCTGCTCCGGTGACACGATGAGGCGGTCCCGTATCCCGCACCGGAGGAGTCGTCATGGCCGAGGAGCCGATGGTCGTTGTCGGAGGTGGGCTTGCCGCCGCGAAAGCCGCCGAGACGCTGCGCGCCGAGGGTACGACGGCGACCTCGTGGTCGTCTCGAGCGAGCCCCACCGGCCCTACGAACGGCCGCCGCTGTCCAAGGACTACCTGCGCGGCGAGGCGGAGCGCGACATCCTGTTCCCGCTGCCCGAGGACTGGTACGCAGACCACCGCGTCGAACTGCGGACGGCTACGCGGGCAGCGGCGGTCGACGTCTCGGGGCACGCCCTGACCCTGATCGACGGCACGGTCCTGCCCTACTCACGGCTGCTCCTCGCGACGGGCTCGACACCCCGCTCGTTCCCTGTCCCGGGCGCCGACCTCGCGGGCGTCCACTACCTGCGCACGATCGAGCATGCGGACCTGCTCGCCGCGACGCTCGAGGCCTCGGTCGGGAGGGCGCAGGGCGGATCGCGGTCGTCGGGGACGGCTGGATCGGGATGGAGGTCGCGGCCTCGGCGCGGAGCATGGGGCTGGACGTGACGGTCGTCGGCCGCTCGGTGCACCCCTCGGCCGTGTGCTCGGGCCGCTCCTCGGCGAGATGTACGGGAAGGTCCACACGGACCACGGGTGCACCTGCACCGCAACGCCCAGGTCGTCGGGATCACGGGGAGCGAGGGCGTGTCAGCGGCGTCGACATGCACGACGGGACGCACGTCGAGGCCGACGTCGTCGTGGTCGGCGTGGGTGTGACGCCCAACGTCGGGTTCGCCGAGGCGGCGGGCATCACCCTGCGGGACAGGTCGCTGGGTGGCGGGCTGGCCGTCGACGCGACGCTCCGGACGTCGGCCCCGACGTGTGGGCCGCCGGGGACATCGCGAGCATCCCTCGCCGCGCTACGGGCGCCCCTCCGGGTCGAGCACTGGTCAGTGGCCCTGGAGACCGGGCCGCACGTGGCGCGCGCCATGCTGGGCTCGCGCGAGCCCTACGACAAGCTGCCGTACTTCTTCTCCGACCAGTACGACGTCGGGATGGAGTATCTGGGGTTCGTCGAGGACCCCGCCGAGACCGAGGTGGTTGTGAGCGGGTCCCTCGAGAGCAACGAGCTCGTCGCGTTCTGGGTCGCGGGCGACCGCGTCCAGGCGGGCATGGCCGTGAACACCTGGGAGCAGATGGAGCGTGTCGAGGAGCTGGTCGGGCGCCGGGCCCGGTCAGCAGGGACGCCCTGGCGGCGTTCCGCGGCTGACCGGACCCGGCGGCCCTGCTACGGCACCTCGCGCTGGGCCTGCCCACGTACTGGCTCAGCGGTCGGATGAGCGCGTTGGCGGCGCGCTGCTCCACGACGTGCGCGGTCCAGCCCACGACGCGCGCCGCGACGAACAGCGGGGTGAACGTCGGGGTGTCGAAGCCCATGAGGTGGTAGGCGGGACCCGTCGGGTAGTCGAGGTTGGGGAGGATGCCCTTGCGCTCGGTCATGGCCGCCTCGAGCGCGTCGTACAGCTCGTCGAGGGCCGCCGCGTCGTCGGTCCCGAGGTGGGCGACCAGGTCGTCGAGCGTCGCCTTCATGGTGGGGACGCGCGAGTCGCCGTGCTTGTAGACGCGGTGCCCGAACCCCATGATCTTGCGCTTGTCCGCCAGCGCCTCGTCGAGCCAGGCCGCGGCACGGTCGGCCGTGCCGATCTCCGCGAAGGTCGCCATGACCGCCTCGTTCGCCCTCCGTGCAGGGCACCCTTGAGCGCGCCGATCGCGCCGGTGACCGCCGAGTGCAGGTCGGCGAGCGTCGAGGTGATGACTCGGGCCGTGAAGGTCGAGGCGTTGAAGGAGTGCTCGGCGTACAGGATCATCGACACCTCGAAGGCCCGGACGACGCTGGCGTCGGGCACCTCGCCGAAGGTCATGTGGAGGAAGTTCCCGGCGTAGCCGAGCCCTTCGTCAGGGTCTACGATCTGCTGCCCGCGCCGTCGACGCTGGTCCAGCGCCACCACCGCCGGGAGCATCGCCCACAGGCGCAGGGCCTTGGCGTGCTCCGCCTCGGGCGAGAGTCCTCGGCCGTCGGGTCGTGGGCCCCATCACGGAGACCGCGGTGCGACACACGTCCATGGGGTGGCAGGTCGTGGGAAGCTCGAGGATCGCGTTACGGACCTCGCCCGGCAGTGCCCGGTTCGCCCGCTCGACGACGGCCTGCTGGGCGAGCTGCTCCGGGTCGGGAGCTCGCCGTGCCAGAGCAGGTAGGCGACCTCCTCGAAGCTCTTGCGCGCGGCCAGCTCCTGCACGGGGTAGCCCCGGTAGAGCAGGGAGTTCGTGTCGGGATTGACCTTGGAGATGGAGGTCGTGTCGACGACGACGCCTGCCAGGCCCTTGCGGATCTCGGGGCCGGGGCGTTGTCGCCACCCGTGGCCTCGACAGGAACGGTGCTGGTGGTCATGTGCTCACTCCTTCGTGATGCGGGGTTGCGCTGCTGCGCGGGCCGGGTTGTCAGAACCAGCGTGGGCCCCAGCCCTCGCTGGTTCTGACAACCGGTGAGCCTACGGCCGGTACGTGAAGATCTCGGTGTCGAACTGGTTGTAGCCGGCATAGTCCACCAGCTCGTACAGCCGCGCCCGCGTCTGCATCTCGCCGACCACCCCGTCCTGCGTCCCGGTCTCCCGGATCTCGTCCAGCGTGCGCTCCGCGGCCCCATCGCGCTCCTCAGGAGCGTGACGGGGTAGATGATGATCTGGACGCCGGTCGCCGCGAGCTGGTCGCGCGTGAAGAGCTCGGACTTGCCGAACTCGGTCATGTTGGCGAGCACGGGCACGTCGACGGCGGACGCCACGGCCTCGAACTCCGCGAGGTCGCGCATGGCCTCGGGAAGATCGCGTCCGCCCCGGCATCGACGAGGGCCTTGGCTCGGTCGATCGCGACCGCGAGCCCGTCGGACGCTCGGACGTCCGTGCGCGCCATGACGAGGAAGTTCGGGTCGCGCCGGGCGTCGACCGCGGCGCGGATGCGCTTGGTCGCGGTCTCGAGGTCGACGGTCGCCTTGCCGTCGAGGTGGCCGCACCGCTTGGGGTTGACCTGGTCCTCGATGTGGCAGCCTGCGACGCCCGCGTCCTCGAGCGTCTGGATGGTGCGGGCGACGTTCATGGGCTCGCCGAAGCCCGTGTCGGCGTCGACGATCGCGGGCAGGTTCGTCATCCGCGCGATCTGCCCGGAGCGGGCCGCGACCTCGGTGAGGTCGTGAGTCCGATGTCCGGCAGTCCCAGGTCCGCGGAGAGCACGGCGCCGGAGATGTACACGCCGTCGAATCCCTTGTCCTCGATGAGCCGCGCGGACAGCGGGTTGAACGCGCCGGGGAGCTGGAGCACCTCACCGGCCGCGAGACGAGCGCGCAGCCCGGCACGCTTGTCCGACGGCGTGGCGTGCGAGTACAGCATCAGTTGCCTCCTGCGGTGGTCGGGTCGTCCGTCGCGTCGTCCGCGTCGCGCATGGTCCAGCCGGCGGCCCCGGCTCCCGGGCCGCTCTCGGACGATGCCGCGGGGACACCGGAGCCACCGGTGCCGGACGCGTCAGGGTGTATGCCGCCGTCGGGCAGGGGTACTCCCGGGCGTCCCAGCTCGAAGATGCCCGTCGGGGACGGGACGGACTCGAGGACCCGGGGCGGGCCACGATCGAGAGCTCGCGCACCTCGTCGGGCGTGAGAAGGCAGGCGCTGCGCGAGGTCGAGGAAGCGCTCGATCTCGGCGGGCTCCAGCACGTCGGCGGCCAGCAGCCGGAACTTGGCGACGTACTGGGCGCGGGCGAACGGCCTGGCGCCGAGCGGGTGCGCGTCGGCGACCGCGATCTCGCGGACGATCCGCCCGCCATCGGCCAGCTCGATCTCGACGCGACCGCCGAACGCCTTCTCGGCCGGGTCGACCGAGTGGTAGCGACGTGTCCACTCCGGGTCCTCGGCCGTGGTGACCTTGCCCCACAGCTCGACCGTGTCGGCGCGGCCCGCGCGCTCTGGCGTGTAGGAGTCGACGTGGTGCCAGCCGCCGTCCTGGAGCGCGACCGCGAAGATGTACGGGATGGAGTGGTCGAGCGTCTCGCGCGAGGCCGTCGGGTCGTACTTCTGCGGGTCGTTGGCGCCGGAGCCGATCACGTAGTGCGTGTGGTGGCTCGTGAAGATGGTCACGTTGACGATGTTGTCGGGGTCCGCGAGCCACGGGAGCTCGGCGTGCAGCGCGCGCGCCAGGTCGATGAGCGCCTGCGACTGGTACTCCGCGGAGTGCTCCTTGGTGTACGTGTCGAGGATCGCGGTCTTGGGCTCGCCGGGTGAGGGCAGCACGACGTCGTAGCGTCCCTCGGGGCCGTCGAGCAGCCACGCGACGACGCCGTCCTCGCCCTCGTAGATCGGCTCGGGCGAGGTCTGCCCGCGCATCGCGCGGTCCACGGCCTCGACCGCGACCTTGCCCGCGAGCGCAGGTGCGTACGCCTTCCACGTGGAGATCTGCCCTTGCGGGACTGCCGCGTCGCGGTCGTGGTGTGCAGGGCCTGGCCGATGGCCTGGAAGATCGTGGTGGTGTCGAGCCCCAGCATGGTCCCGATCCCGGCTGCGGCCGCCGGGCCGAGGTGCGCGACGTGGTCGATCTTGTGCGCGTGCAGGCTGATGGCCCGGACCAGGTCCACCTGGATCTCGTAGCCCGTCGCGATCCCGCGGACCAGCGCGCGTCCGTCGCAGCCCGCATGCTGTGCGACGGCGAGGATCGGCGGGATGTTGTCACCCGGGTGCGAGTACTCGGCTGCGAGGAACGTGTCGTGGTAGTCGAGCTCGCGCACGGCGACGCCGTTGGCCCAGGCGGCCCACTCGGGGCTCGTACGGGTCGCCAGGGGCGTCCCGTACACGGTCGCGCCGGGTTCGTACGGGTGCGCGAGCGCCTGCCCGCGGGCAGCGACCGCGGGGCGCGGGTGAGGCTCGCCGCAGCGACCGCAGCGTTGTCGATCACGCGGTTGACGATCATCTCGGCGACCTCATCGGTCACCTCGACCGGGTCGGTCGCGAGCTCGGCGAGCTTCCACGCGAGCTGGTCGGTGCGGGCGAGGTTCTCCGCGGAGCGGTGGACCCGCAGGGGTGGGTCGTGGGCATCGGTGCCTCCGGGGTGGTGGTGTCCGTCGCGCCCGACGGCGTCGGGTGGGCTCCACGGCTGGGTGCGGCTCGGGGACGGGTCGGGTCGGGTCGGGTGCCGATCAGGTGGGGGTGCGGGTGCCGCGTCGCCGAGGGCCTTCGCGGCCAGCGCGGCACTGCGCTCGATGTGCTCGCGCATGGCCCGCTCGGCGGCGTCCGGGTCGCCGCTCGCGATGGCGTCGGCGACGGCTCGGTGCTCGTCGACGTGGTCGGTCGTCCCCACGCGTTCGCGCGCGGACAGCGAGCGGTAGCGGTCGACGTGGCCGCGGATCTGGCGCAGCAGCTCCGAGCACCAGCGGTTGTCGGCCAGCGTCTCGATCTCCCCGTGGAACTGGGCGCCGATGCGCAGCACCTCGTCCTCGTGGTCCCGCACGCGGTCCATGAGGTCGACCAGGCGGGAGAGGCGGACGACGTCGAGGGTCCGACGCGTTCGCACGCGTCACGGGCGAGCAGTCCCTCGAGGCGGGCGCGGACGTCGTAGACGCGCTGCAGGTTTGCGACGTCGAGCGGGGCGACACGGACGCCACCGGTCGGCTGCTCGACGACCAGGGCCTCGGCCTGGAGGAGGCGCAGAGCCTCTCGGACCGGGGTACGGCTGACCCCGAGCTGAGCGGAGAGGACCGGCTCGGTGAGCCGTGCGTCGGCAGCGAGGGTGCCGTCGATGATGCGGGACCTCAGGAGGTCGTAGACCGCACGGGCCCCGGACTGACGGCGGACGACGGCGAGCGGCTCGGGGGCGACGTCGTCGTCGATGCGGTCATGCGGCCCATCGTGCCACACGCCTGCGTACTTGTATACAACTACCATTCCGAGCCAGGCGGCTCGCGTACTCCCAGGTGTCACGGGGTCACCGGACGCCGAGACCGGCCTCCCCTCGGGACCCTCGTCGTCGAACGGGGTCATCCGCTCCCCAGCTCCTGGTGCCAGGCGGCGAGGCCGTCGAGCGGGACCGGGCTGCGCTTCGTCGACCCGCTCCCCGAACCCGACCACAACGGCGGATAGATGCTGAGCCCCTGGCCTGGCGGGAGCGCTACCAGGTCGTCGGCCCAGCCCGGCCAGCGCAGGTCGGCCACGTACTCGGCGAGCCCACCGCTCACGGCCCACTCCGTGAAGGCCCCAGCCCGAACCCCAGGCAGTGCCACTCGAGCGTGTCCGGGGCAAAGTAGTGCACGTCGCCGAGCGGGCCGGGAGGCCACCGCCGTTCACGGCGAACGTCCCGCCCAGCACGTCGAACGCGACGACGAGTCGATGCGGCGCGATGCTCCCCGCCGCCGGGTCGCCGAGCCCGTTGATCGTCGCGAGATCCGGCAACCCGTACGCGCCACCTCCGAGGAGGCGCAGCCACCCGTGGTCGATCAGCACGCCACCGGTGTAGAGCGCGAGCGCACCGAGCGTGGAGCGCGTCGTGATCTGCAGCCGGTACAGGACCTCGGGCGCCCACTCGGGCGGCGGCAGGACCTCGACTCCGGGCCGGTCGAACATCCTGGCCAACGTCGGCCAGGCCGGGTCCTCCACCGTCGCGAGCTCATCGACCGTCCTGATGCTCATGATGGGGATCATGCCATGTTTCGACGGGCCTCGGGAGCCTCGGATCGGCGGAACCGCGCGGCCGAGAGGCGAGGCGGGCCCCTTGACGCTCTCACCTGCGGCGATATCACGGACGGTCGTTACCTCAGGTCAAGCGGTCACGCAACTCGAAAACCTCCGCGACGGGCTCCTCAGCCCTGGGGCGCCCGGTCACCGCGGCATACCCGAGGCCGATCACGACCGCTCCCCGACCAGGTTTCCCAGCCCGACGAACAGCAGGTTCCGCCCGAACTCGCTCCAGGTGGTCAGAGCCTCAGGGCCGAACAGACCGATGCTGAACGTCGTCATGTTCGCGACCACGTGCTCGAACCCGGAGGAGATGAACGCGAAGATCGCCCAGAAGATGACGACCGCCCTGCCCGCCTCGGAGCGCAGCCGACCGCACGCCCAGATCGCGGCGCAGACGAGGACGTTGCACAGGACACCGCGGAAGAAGAGCTGGCCGCCGGTCTCGTGGACCTTGCCCGCGAGCATCGACGCGATCATCTCGCCGGCCGCGGCGTTGGTGTGCAGGACGCCCGACCGCACGACCGTCCAGCCGAACAGCATGGAGCCCAGCAGGTTCCCGCCGAAGCAGAACAGCAGCGTCCCGGCGGCGGAGCGCACCGGGATCGTCCGCGTCACCGCCCCTGGGTCAGGATCATCATGGCCGAGGTGCAGAGCTCTGCGCCTGCGAAGACGACGAAGGTCAGTGCGACCGAGAAGACGCCGCCGCCACGAGCCGCTCGGCTGGAGCGCCGCCGCGAGGAACGGCCCGGCCGTGGCCACCATGAGGACCACGCCGACGCCGATGTAGGCGCCCGCGAGCATCGCGGCCACGAGGTAGCGCCAGGGTGCCGGGCGCCCTCGACCTTGGTGCGAGCTGCGCGGGACTGCTCGGTCAGGTTCTCGGAGAGACTCAGCACCCTTCATGATTCCGCCCGTTCCATCTAAGCCCTCTGCGGGTCGAACGATGGAACGGAAGGTCTCAGCGAGGGCACCGGCGGTCAGCCCCGGAGCAGGTGCGCATCAGGTCTCGCTCGGACGGGATCCCCTGCTTCACCTGCACCTGGTCGACGGCCCCGACGAACCCGTCAGCCGCTCGACCGCCACGCACCCCGACCCGAGCCTGGCGCTTCCCGAAGCCGACCACGTCGCTTGGAAGGGCGCCGAGGCCGCAAGCACCGATTCGGGGAACACAGGGTTCTCGGCCGTGCCCAGCTCACACACGTAGAGGCTCAGCCTGTCGTTGGCCGCGTCATGCACTCCGACGATCTGCGACCACTGCCCCGTCTGGACGGCGGTCTGCCCCAGGGCGGTCGTTGACGAGACGCCCATGCCGTCCTCGTCCGCCATCGCGAAGGCCCAGCATGCCCCGTCGTGGACGGGCATTCTTCGCCCTGCGCCAACCCGAGGGCGAAGCCACTCCCGAACTCACCGTCCTGACTCACTGCAACTGCCGCTCCGTCCGCGACGTCGGGCCGGACGAACGCGGACACCCAGAAGGAGTCGATGGTCGCGACGACCGGTCCGGCGCTGGACGCCGTGTCGGTCAGGCCGTCGAAGCGCAGACCGTGGTCGTTCGTGTCGCCGGCGAGCTCGGCCAACACTCCACCTGCCCACAGGTCCTCACCCGAGAGCACGAGGTCGTTCCCCTGGCCTGAGCCATCGGCTGCCACGAGACCACTTCCCTCGTCGAAGCGCCACTGAGCGACGACGGAAGTGACGGCGGTGTGCCGACCCGGAACATGTAGTGCCGGACCGGGCTCGTGAAGCCGCCACATCCACGGACTGAACGGCAAGGGTGTGCACACCGGCCGTCGTCGGAGTGAAGCCCACCTGCTCACCCGGAGCGGCTTCCAGGTGCATGGCGTCGTCGTCGAACGAGTAGCGGTAGGACGCGACGCCGGTCGAGCCTCCGTCCCCGAAGACGAACGCCCCGCCAGCCCGACCTGCCCCGCGATCTCTTCCTCGCGATAGACCGCCGGCATCCCTCTACAGGCGTGACGGTGGGGGCAAACGTGGGTGGGACGAGGTCGATCAGCATCTCGCAGGACACAGGGCGCTCTCGCGCCCTTGGTGCCGACGGCGACGGCGCTCCACACATAGACCTCGCCGTCGGCCAGCAACCCGGTGGGCACCGTGAGCGAGTGCGTCGAGCCGCTCGCCATCGGCAGACCGGCGGGCGACTCCCAGACGATAGCGCCGTCCTCGAGCCGGTGCACGGCGAAGCGCGCACCCGCACTCAGACCGTCGGGTTGGCTGACCTGTGCCTGGAGCCGTGGCGTCGCTGACCGGAGAACCGGTCGCCCGGCGCCGATGAGGCATTGGCTCGCGGGCATCGAGGTCCACAGAGCGTCCACCCGGGGTGCTCGATCGATCACGACCACCACGGACGCGTCCGCACCGAAGCGAGCGGTCCCGCACGTGGTGCACCCTCGTCCACCGCGGCCAGGCCCAGTCCGAGCGTCGACTCGCCGCGGGCCACGACTGCCTGCACGCCCGTAGTGATGTCGAACCGCTTCCATCGCCCACCCGCACAGACCAGCTCCGGAGCCCCGAGAGGACGTCCCAGGAGCGCGCCCCAGCGGTCTGCGGAGCCGGACCACGACGTCCTGCGGTCCACCGCCGGCGCGACGTATGCCCCACGGCTCGCGCGCCGCACTTGAGCGAGATGGTGCTGTACGCGGAGAACGTCGCCGAGACGACGTCCGCTGGCTCGATGCCGTCGAGGATCTCGATCCCGCCGAACTCCCAGGCGATACGTTGCGTGTCCTTGCGGGCGCACGCCGGGCGTTCGTCCTGGTGCACGGGCCGACCCGCCGTTCTCCGGCGAACCCGTAGCCCGCCGTGCTGTGTTTCTTCCCCGCGCCGATCACGGTCCACTCCGTCGGCCGCCCCGAGGCACCGACCGAGCGCTCCCAGCGGAGTCTGCCATCGGCCAGCGCGAAGAGGGCGTCCGTCTCGGTACGGGCGTCGACCACCTCGACGTCCTGATCGCACGACGCCGCGAGGGCGACCGCGACGGCCTCTCCGACAGCCTCGGCGGAGCACTCGACCGCAGCCGCTGCTGGTGCCTGCGCGGCTGTCGCGTGGGGAGTGATCAGCAGCAGGAGTGCTGTCGCGAGTCCCACCGCAGCTCGGGCTCGACCGGACGAAAGACCCATCGCTGGACCACCTATTCACAGACCAGGCGCACCCACGGCGCGCGCACGTGCCCACACCCCATCGGGCAGGCCCCTCCGCGGCTCACAGCGAACTCTCAGCCAATCGTGGTGAGAGGAGGCTACACCTGTTCCGCCTCCGTAGATCCACCCGATTCCTGCAGTCTGTCGACCGCCCCTGCTGCGCCTACCCAAACGTGAACGTGAAGACCTGCATCCCCGCCGGGACCTCGAGCTCGACAGTCCCTCGCTCGGCCCGTCCCCTCGAGCACCGGGTAGAGCGTCGGGTTCCCCGAGACCTCGACGTCATGCCGCTCGACGACCTTCCCGGCCTTGTCGCGCACGGTCGCCACGACCGTGCCCTCACCGCCCAGGACGCTGAACACGTCGGTCCCGCGATAGGCCAGGCGCACGCGGGCGACGTCGGACACCGCGGTCGCCCCTGGAAGTCGACGTCCCACGTCCCGCCCAGCGAGAACGTGTCGGTCGGCTGGTCACGCGTGAGCGTGAACGGCTGCTCCCCGCGGCGTAGCGCGGCTCGCCCGCGTAGCTGCCCGCCTTGCCCACCGAGAGGTAGGTCTCCGGGGTGGTCGAGCCGTCCGGGTGCCGTCCTCGACCGACGTCGCCGCCGGCAGGCTCACCCCGGGTTCGCGTCCTCGAGCAGCTCGCGGACCAGTCGCTCGGTGTCCTCGTACCCACCCTCACCGAACCGGATGTGCCGCACGGTCCCGTCGGCGTCGATCAGGTACTGCGCGGGCCAGTAGCGGTTCCGGTAGGCGGTCCACGTCGCGTACGAGTTGTCCTGCGCGACCGGGTAGGACACACCCAGGTCCTCAGCCCCGCGACGACGTTGCGGGTCTCGCGCTCGAACGCGAACTCGGGCGTGTGCACACCGATCACCTCGAAGCCCTGGCCCACGTCCCGGTACTGCTCGTACCAGGCGTTCACGTGCGGGATCGCGCGCTGGCAGTTGATGCAGGAGTATGCCCAGAAGTCGACCAGGACGACCTTGCCGCGCAGGTCGTCGAGCGCGACGGGCTGGTCGCCGGGCGTGTTGAACCACGTGTCGATCCCTCGCAGCGCGGGGCAGGCCCGCAGTCCTCGAGCTCGGAGGCTCCGTTCGAGCAGCTCGACAGCTCGCGGTTCTCGTCGGTGACGATCCCTCCGAGGTCGAGCGCCTCGCGCACCGTCCCGGACGCGTCGACACGCTCCTGGAGGCTGCCCGTGTAGTCGGGCAGCGCGCGCTGGAGGTGGGCGGGCAGGTTGAACGCGAGCCCGACGGCGAGCGCGATCATGACCACGCCACCCGCCACGCGGATGCCGCGCGTGTGGCGCTGGAAGGCCGTGACCCGCTCGGCGACGCGGCGCCCGCGAGCGCGAAGACCAGCAGCGGGATCGCCGCCCCGACCGCGAACGACACCGTGAGCGCGACCGTCTCCGGCCCGATGTTCCCCGTCGCACCCGCGACCGTGATCGCCGCGAGGACCGGCCCGCGCACGGCACGTACAGGACGCCGAGGCCCAGACCCAGCACGAACGCGCCGCGGTCCTGGCTGCGCGCCCGCGCCGGGAGCCGAGCGCAGCGATCTTCTGGAACGGCCGCTCGAGGACCTCCTCGAACCGCGGCACGATCATGCCCACGCCGATCACCGCGAGCAGTGTCAGCCCCACCCAGCGCAGCAGGTCCTGCGGCAGCCCGAGCGCCCCGAGGAGCAACGAGCCGAGCAGCGTGAAGACGCTGAAGCTCACGACGAGGCCCACGATCACGAGGTAGGGGCGCCACGAACGACGTGTGCTGCGACGCGCGTCGCCGCCCTCCCCGGCCCGACCGCGCCGCTCACCCGGGTGGACGGGTCGCCCTCCGTCGGGCGGGCCGTCGGGCGGACGGCCGTGACCACCTGGCCGCGCGCACCCACCTGGACCGCGCCGGGGATGCCGACGAAGAGCGAGGCCGACGGCTCTGCCGCCCCTTCCCTCGCGGAGGGCGAGCGGCCCGCGGAGGCGGCTCCCGCGTCGGGGCCGACGCCGGCGTGGTCGCGGCGCCGCTGCGCGCGCCCTGCACCCCGCCGGCGAAGAAGATCACGGGGAGCATCGGGAGGATGCACGGCGAGATGCCGGTGACGAGGCCACCGAGCAGGCCGATGAGGACGAGGGTTTCCATGGCCGAGGTTCGGTGCGAGGGCGTCGACGGATGGGTCGGCGGCCGCCACGGGACGGACAGGAAGCCGGACCCATCCACTCGAACCCCGGCTCCGAACCACCTTCGAGACGCCCCGCACCTGACGGGGCGACGACACGAGGAGAAGACCGATGAACGTTCGAACCCGCACCTCGTACGCCATGGTCGGCGTCGCCACCCTGGCGATCCTGGGCCTGTCCGCCTGCAGCTCCGACTCCGACTCCGGGAGCGACGACACGACGAGCGCGTCGGAGACGACGTCGCCCTCGGACGACATGTCGGAGGAGAGCATGACTCCCGAGGTCGACCCGGCCGCGAACCTCGTCGGCCCGGGCTGTGCCGCCTATGCCGAGCAGGTCCCCGACGGCGCCGGCTCCGTGACCGGCATGTCCACCGACCCGGTCGCTGTGGCCGCGTCCAACAACCCGCTGCTCACGACGCTCACCGCCGCGGTGAGCGGGCAGCTCAACCCCGACGTGAACCTGGTCGACACCCTCAACGGTGACGAGTTCACGGTGTTCGCGCCGGTCGACGACGCGTTCGCCAAGATCGACCCGGCGACCATCGAGAGCCTCAAGTCCGACTCGGACACGCTGACCAAGATCCTCACGTACCACGTGGTGCCCGGCCAGCTCACGCCGGACGAGATCGTCGGTGAGCACGCGACGGTCGAGGGCGGCACCGTGACCGTGACGGGCTCGGGCGACGACCTCATGGTCGACGATGCCACGGTGATCTGCGGCGGCGTCATGACGCAGAACGCCACGGTCTACCTCGTCGACACGGTCCTCATGCCGACCATGTGACCCCAGACGCCGGTCGTCGCGGTTGTCCCCGTGCCGCGGCGGCGGCCTCACCGGACGGGCACGGGGACGACGACGAGCCGGTCGCTCCGGACATCCTGTCCGGAGCGACCGGCTCCTCGCACGTCCGCCCGTCAGGGACGGGCGCTCGTACGGCTCAGCGGGTCAGCACTCAGCCGTTGGCCCGACGACGGGCCCAGACGAGGGCAGCGCCACCACCGAGGAGCAGGACCGCGAGGAAGGCCACACCTCCGGCCGTGGCTCCTGTCGAGGCGAGCGACGGTCCGCTCGACGCCTCGGCGCTCACGGGACCGGTCGCGGCCGCGGCCGCGGCCGACGGGTTGGCGCAGTCGGCGGTGGCCTCCGGGTACGCGACGACAGTGGTGAAGCCGGGGTTCACCTCGAACTGCACCTCGACCCCTCACGGGTCCAGGCGTAGTTGTCGTCCGTCTCCACGTAGGAACCGTCGGCCTGCTGCTCCCAGCCCGGCCAGGACAGCGGGGCCTCGGCCGATGCGCCGGGCCACAGGATGCTCCCGTCCAGGGGCAGGTCACCGACGACGTAGTCCTCGCCACCCTCGGGGTGCAGGAACGTGATGGTCAGCGGGCGGTCGCCCTCGGCCTCGTAGCCCTCGGGGAGGAAGACCTCGTAGCCCAGGTAGGGGTGTCGGCGACGCAGATGCTCGCGATGTCGCCGGGGACCAGGGCGCAGTCACCCTCGGTCGACAGCTGCGCCACCGCGAACGACGCGGACGTGCCGTCCTCGGAGAGGACGTAGCCGCCAGGTCCTCTGCCAGCACGAAGCCGGGCAGAGGGTCACGACGACGGAGTCGCCGGAGAGCTCGTAGTCGAGCTCGTCGGTGTCCGCCGGGACGACGACGTCGCTGCCGTCGACCGCGCACACCTCGCCGCCGTCGGCGCAAGCGGGTCACGACGACCGGCTCCTGCACCTCCGGCACCTCTTCGACCGGGGCCTCCGGCTCGTCGATCACGGGCTCGTCGATCTCCGGCAGGTCGGTCCCGGGCTCGTCGACGCACTCGGGGATCTCGACCCCGAGCTGCTCGACCTCCTGGTGCCGCGCCTCGACGAGGACTCCGTCGAGCTTCGTCGCGGGCGGGGTGATCGTCTCGGGCCACTCGAACGTCCCGTCCTGGCGGACCCGGTCCTGCTGGACGGCCCAGCCGTCGCCGCAGACGAAGTCGGGGAGGACGCCGGGGAAGGTCGTGTACCACTTGTCGCCCGGACGGTGCGCGACGAGCGTCTGCTCGCCCGAGTTCTCCCACGAGGCCGGACGGTCGGCGTCCTTCTTCGGGTAGACGTAGAGGCCGACCTCGCGCTGCGAGAGGTGCATGGCGCCGTGGTCCCGTGCTCGGACCAGTCGTAGCGAGACTGTCCGACGCCTTGACGGCGACCTTCCAGACGTGGCCAGTGCGTGTGTCGGCGAAGTCGACGGCCGCACGGTCCGATCGTCCGAACTCGCGGTCCACGACGATCTTGTCGTCGACGGTGACGGTCAGGCGGTTTCCCTGCCGAGCGTAAGCCGAGAGGTCGACCTCGAGGCCGGTACAGGTGGCGCGGACCTGGGGGTGTGGGCAGAGGCAGGGACCGCTGTGGCAGTCAGCCCGCCGAGGGCGAGCAGCGTCACTGCGGCGCTCGCCAGAGCTTCTTCACGGGTGGTGGATTCCTTCCGGGGGCATCGAGGCGCGACATCGCGAAACGACACAGGTGGGAACGTGTCGTATTGCATCACCGATACCGAAGGAATGACAAACCCGGAGATATCCCGATATCGAGGCATGTAATTACCCGAGATCGGGCATTGCTCCTCGCATGCGTCGGACAGAAGTGCTCGACATCGAATATCAGGTCTCGAGCACGAGCAGCGGATCGCTCGTCGGCGCGGGTGAGCCACCCGCGGGCTCGAGCGTCACCGCCACCCCGCACTGCCGGCGGCCTCGACGAGCAGCGCCGCTGAACCGTCCCGAGCGTCGAAGACGCCTGCCGAGACCATCTGCTCGCCCTCGACGAGCCAGAGCTGGTAGTCCTCGGCGGACCCTGCCTGGGGCAGGTCCGTGACCGAGAAGAGCACCCGGTCGCCCGACACCAGCGCGCTCGCGTCGCCGCCCCGGCCATCTCGCCACGGACGATCTCCGCGGCCGGGTCGGCGAGCATCGACGCGACGGTGTCCGCCTGCGTCTGGAGCCGGACCTGCTCCTGCCGGGCCTGGACGGCGAGCGTCGTCGGGACGGCGACCGCCACCGCGGCGGCCGCCGCAGCCGCGACGACGACCCAGCGGCGGGGCCGACGTGCCGTGCTGCCGCCCGCGCGCTCCCGACGGCGCCGCTCACCCCGTCCGGCACCACGACCTGCGGCACCGACGCGATCCGGCCGAGCACCTCGTCTCGGAGCCCGGGCGGCGGCGCGGTCTCCACCGTGAACGCCGCCACCACGGCACGATGCTCGTCGAGCTCACGCCGCGCGTCCGGGTCGACGGCGAGCAGCCGCTCGACGACCCTGCGATCCAGGTCGTCGACGGCGTCGAGCGCGTAGGCCGCGAGGAGGTCGCGAGGGTCGTCGCCGCCGCCCTGGCCTTCGGGCCGCTCGGGCGGTCTCCCGGTGACGTCAACCACGGCTCACCCCAGGCAGTCACGGAGCCGCAGGAGCCCGTCCCGGATCCTCGACTTCACGGTCGGCACGGCCGCCCCAGCTCCAGGGCGACCTCGCGGTAGGTCAGTCCACCGAAGTAGGCCCGGACGACCGCCTCGCGCTGGGTGGCCGTGAGGCTGCCGAGGCACTGCCGCACCGCGGCCGACTCGAGCAGCTGCTCGACCTCCTCGGCCACGACGTCGTGCCCGCCCCGGCGAGCCGACCGTCGACGTCCTTCTGGTCCCGGACACGCCGGGACTGCTCGGAACGCACCCGGTCGACCGCCCGACGTCGGGCCATCGTGACCACCCACGTCCGGGCCGAGCCCCGGAGGCGTCGAAGCGCACCGCTGTCTGCCACACCTCGATCATCACCTCCTGGGTCACCTCGGCCGCGTGGTCGCCGTCGCGCAGGACCCCGAGCGCCGTGCCGTAGACGGCGGGCGCCAGGGCGTCGTACACCGGCGCGAACGCGTCCTGGTCGCCCCGGCGCACGCGGCGAGCGCGGCATCGAGAGCGTCGGACTCGCTCGTCGTCACAGGTGGCACCCGCCCAGTCTGCCCCAGGGCCCCACCGTGGCGCACCGGCGGCGCAGGATCCTCGGTGGCTGAGTCACACATGGTTCGTCGCGGGCGGCCGGTCGGATGGGTCGTGGAGGAGCAGGGGCGAGATGGTGGACGGGTCGCGGAGCGGGCGCCCGACCGTAGCCACGGCCCGCTAGCCTCGCGGGGTGACCGAGACGCCGCAGACCGCCCGGACCCAACCCGTCTACGTCGTGGTGGCGGTGCTGTTCGTGGTGCTGGTCGCCCTGGCCGTGTGGGCGGTGTCCCGTCCGAGCACCGGCACCGGCACCGGCACCGGCGCACCGGTCGCGCTCAGCGACGGGGACGCCATGACCGCCCTCGAGGAGAAGGTCGGCGCACTCGACGGCGTCGAGTCCGTGACCGTCGAGCACGTCGAGGGAGAGGGCCCGACGGCGGGCCGTCGCTGCGGCTCGTCATGACGATCGACCTCGAGAGCTTCACCGGTCCCCAGGCGTCGCAGGCCACGGCCGACCGTGCCCGCACGCTGCTCCTGGACTCGGGTGTCCGCGGCACCCAGGAGACCTGGGTCGTCGACGAGATCCCCGGGACCGGCTCGACGTTGCGCGTCGCGATGGACGGCACCGGGATGTACTCGGTCGCCGCCGGCGTCGGGTTCCTCGACGCCGGTGCCACCTCGGTCCTGTTCGACGCTGCGACCACGGCCGTCACCGCCCGTGCCTCCGAGGATCTCGTGACGATCGGCGAGGCCGCCCACGACCTGACGCACGGGATCGTCTCGCTGTCGACCGACGACTCACGTGCCCGGTACTTCGGCGGCGACTACCTCACGCCCCGCCGCTACCTGCCGTCGCGCTGCTCGCCGAGGCCTCCGCGCGCGACGAGGTCACCGAGGTCTCGTACGAAGCCGGTCCCTCGATCGAGGCAGCCTCTCCGGGCGACGATGCCGCCCCGGTCCTGACCGTCCGCGTCGACGGGGACCCAGCACCCACCGCGGCCTGGCTGCGCGCCTCGGGCCAGGCCGAGCTCCTCGGGCGCCCGATCCAGTTCGTGGTCGAGGGCGCAGGAGCACCCGAGACCGGCTATGTCAGCGAGCTCGAACCAGCAGGGCCCGACCCGGCCGTCGCAGCACAGGACGCCGCGGACGCTGCCGCCGCGGACGCAGACGGGGTCCCGGCCTGCACCGGACCGGACCTCGACCCGGAGCTGGCCGGGTTCGACGCGGCAGCTGGGTCGCGCTTCGCGATCGTCCTCGCGACGAACGACTCAGGCGCACCGTGCGCGGTCGACGGTCGACCCGACCTCAGCTTCCTCCGCGCCTCGGGCACCGAGCCCGGGTCACCCTCGAGCCGTACATGGATGGTGGCAGCTCCGTCCGGGTCGTCGTGCTTCCCGGTCAGACCGTCGAGTCGCTGATCCGGTGGGGAGCGATGTCCACGGCCAACGACCCGGACGTGACCACGAGCTTCCTCGTCAAGACCGTGGTCGGCGCCGACGCCGTCCGTCTGTCCGTGACCGCGCTGAGGGGCGGCGAGAGCGGCGTCGACATCCTCGATGGAGCGACCGTGGAGATCGGCTCCTGGACCCCAGGACCAGCACCTCCCCTGACGCTCCCCGAGGCGACGGCGGTCGCTCGCCTCGAGGGAGCGACCGCCGTCGTCCTGGGGCAAGGCGGCTCAGAGCGCGGCGGGCGCGCACCGACTCCGCGAGCTCGCCGAGCAGCTCCGCCGTGGTGTCCCAGTCCATGCACTTGTCGGTCACGGACTGCCCGTAGACGAGCCCGCTCGGGGCGGCGCCTGCGCCCCGGCCACGAGGAAGCTCTCCATCATGAGGCCCGTGATGCGGCCTCGCCCTCGGCGATCCGCGTCGCGACCTCGCGCACGACCTCGGCCTGGCGCACGTGGTCCTTGCCGGAGTTGCCGTGGCTGGCGTCGATGACCAGACCCTGCTCCACCGCCCCGCCCAGGCCGGAAGCCGCGGCCACGCGCAGTGCGGACGCGACGTCGTCGGACCCGTAGTTGGGGCCGCTGCGGCCACCGCGCAGGATGATGTGGCAGTCCGGGTTGCCCGCGGTCTCCACCGCGGCGGCGCGGCCGCGCCGTCCGTGCCGAAGAACGTGTGCTCGCTGGCCGCCGTGATGCAGCCGTCGACCGCGATCTGGATGTCGCCGTCGGTCGCGTTCTTGAAGCCGACCGGCATCGACAGGCCCGACGCGAGCTGACGGTGCACCTGGCTCTCCACGTTGCGGGCGCCGATCGCGCCCACGAGACGGCGTCCGCGATGTACTGCGGGCTCGTGGGCTCGAGGAACTCGGTCGCGGCGGGGACCCCGCGTCGAGGACGCCGAGCAGGACCTCGCGCGCCAGGTGCAGGCCGCGGTTGACGTCGTGCGAGCCGTCCAGGTCGGGGTCGTTGATGAGGCCCTTCCAGCCGACCGTCGTGCGCGGCTTCTCGAAGTACACGCGCATGACGATCGCGAGGTCCTCGGACAGGTCCTTCGCGACGCCCGCCAGGCGGTGTGCGTACTCGAGCGCGGCCTGCGGGTCGTGGACCGAGCACGGGCCGACGATCACGAGCAGACGGTCGTCGTCTCCCGCCAGGACGTCCCGGATCTCGCGGCGCGACTGGGTGACCAGGTCACCTCGAGCCGTGCCGAGCGGAAGCTCCGCGAGCATGTCGACGGGGGCGGGCAGCGGGTCGAGGGCGCGGATGCGCAGGTCGCTCGTGGGCGCCTGCAGCTCGTACTCGGGGTGGGAGGTCACGGGTTCCATGGTGTCACCTGCGCCGGCGGGGAGGTGCCCGTCTCGGGGTGACGTCCGTCGGCGGTCTCCGGCGAGACGGCGGTCGAGGTCGTGGCGGTC
The DNA here is from genome assembly GCA_038070415.1 of Oerskovia sp. M15. GTDB lineage: Bacteria > Actinomycetota > Actinomycetes > Actinomycetales > Cellulomonadaceae > Oerskovia. The sequence continues at coordinate 2,338,648 of JAMYWF010000001.1, read as the reverse complement.
ATGCGAGGGCTCCTGATCTGAAGGTGAATCAGACGGAGCCGTGCGGCCTGCTCTGTGTCCGGAGTCGGCCCGTCTGAATGACGAAGGGCCGGACGCGGTCTGCGTCCAAGGCCCTGTGCTGGCTCCGGGGAAGGTTGGTCAGGCGAACGCCCGCTCGGCCCTCCAGGAGCCAGCGTAAAGCGCCAATACCAACGAACCGTGTTCACGCGACGACCGTAGCACAGGGGTCTCAGGAGACGGGGCGCGTGTCTCAGACTCCAGGCGGGCGCCTGGCACGGGTGGTGTCAGAACCACCGGGACCTCGGGCTCACGCTCGTTCTGACTCGACGCGAGCACGCCGTCTACGCTCGATCCCATGCCCATCCCCGAGTTCGTCGCCGCCCTCCGCTCCCACGTCGGGACAGACCTCCTGTGGATGCCGGGGTCTCGGGCGTCGTGATCGACGACGACGGCCGCCTCCTGCTGGGCGGCGTGCCGACACCGGCCAGTGGGCGATCGTGAGCGGGATCCTGGAACCGGGCGAGGGCCCGGCCGTCGGGCTCGCGCGGGAGGTGCTCGAGGAGACCGGGGTCGCCGTGCACGTCGTCGCCCTGACGGGCGTCACGGTGACCCCGGCCGTCGAGTACCCGAACGGCGACCGCTCGCAGTACCTGGACCTGTGCTTCCTGTGCCGCCCGATCTCCCCGCTGCGGCGGCGGCTGCCCACGTCGGGGACGACGAGTCGCTCGCCGTCGAGTGGTTCGCCCGGACGACCTGCCGACCGACCTCGCGGCCTCGACGCGCGAGCGGATGGGCCGTGCCCTCGAGTTTCTCGCGGACCCGACGGAGGGTCCCTACTTCGTCAGGTAGCGCGGGCGTCCGGCGGCCCCGCCTGCCCGGCAGCCGCCCGTGCCACGTAAGCGCGAGCAGGCATGCGTCGTCGCGCTCGTTGGGCTCGTCCTCGAGCGCGCGGGCCACCAGGTCGTCGACGCTCCCCGGCTCGGCGCAGGGTCGCTGCCGCGTCGGCCAGGAGCTCCAGCCCGACAGGGAGCGGCCGGTCACGGCGCTCGACGACACCGTCGGTGTAGAGGAGCAGCAGGTCCCCGGGGCCGAGCCTGGTTCCCGCGTCGAGCCGAGGGGTCCTCGCCCCAGCCCGAGCGGCAGCGACCGACCTTCCACAGGTAGGTGGCCGACGAGCCGTCGGAGGTCAGCCGGAGCGGTGGGAGGTGCCCGGCGCAGGCGTACCGCACCTGCCCCGTGTCGACCGAGACCTCCGCATAGGCGAGCGTCGTCATGAAGCCGACACCGCTCGCCGTGACGAAGCGGTCGAGGCGGTCGAGGACGCCGGCCGGTCCGAACCCGGGCTCCGCGACGGCACGGACGGCGGTACGCAGCTGCCCCATCGCCGTCGCGGCCCTCAGACCCCGGCCGACGACGTCCCCGACCGCGACAGCCAGCGTCCGGTCGTCCGTCCAGAAGGCGTCGTACCAGTCGCCGCCCACCTCGAGGGTGGCTACCCGGGACGGTAGATCGTGGCGACGCCGAAGCGGCCGTCGGCCGGTAGGTCGCCCGGCAGCATGGCGTGCTGCAGCGCATCGGCCACCGAGACGCTCTGCTCGTGCAGGACCGCCCGATCGATCGCGGTCGCCCCAGCTGACCCACGGAGCGCAGGACGTCGATGCCTGCGGATCCGTCGCCCGGGCGGGGCGCAGCGCGAGCACCAGTGCGCCGTGCAGCCGGTTCCGGTCCCGCAGAGCGACGACCACGTTCCCGTCCGTCCGGATGCTCACGTCCTCCGGCACCTCGTCGGGCGGGGTCTCGTGCCCCGGGCCGGACGTCACTCCCTCGACGCGTGCCTCGCGACCGGGACCCCGTCGGACCCGAGCCACGCCGTGGCCCCTCCGCGCCGAGCACGTCGACCGCATCGTCCACGAGCGCCCGGCACACCTCCTCGAGCCTCCCCGCCCGGGACAGCGCCGCGGTCGTGGCCTGCAGCATCCGCAGCTGCTCGGCGGATCGCTCCGCAACCGTCCGGGCACTCAGGAGCTCGCGCTCGAACCGGGAGCGCTCCTTCGCCGCGAAGAGCGACGTCCACGACAGGCACCCCGTCGACGGACCTCAGGACCCCGGAGAACAGGACCGGCATCCGGCCCTCCGGCCCACGCAGCTCGACCGCGACCTCCTCGATCCGCCCCTGGAGCCGGAGCAGCGGCGCGATGTGGGTCTCCCAGTAGATGCGGCCCCGACCGAGAGCAGGCTGCTCAGCCGCGAGCCCTCGACGTCCGCCACGTCCCGGCGCCCGACCCACGCGAGGAAGACGTCGTTCGCCGCGGTGATCGCACCGTCCCCGTCCAGGCACAGCAGCGCGACCGGCGACTGCGCCCAGGCGCGCAGGCTCGGGTCCGGACCGTGGTCCGGACCCTCGTCCTGGGCGCCGCGCGAGGTCATGCCGCGAGGTATCTACGCATCGCCTGGACGACCTGGTCCGGCGAGCTGAGGTTGGGACAGTGGCCGACGGCGTCCAGGAGGCAGAGCTCGCTGTCGGCGAGGTGCTCCGCCACGTAGCGCCCCACCTCGACCGGCGCGATGATGTCCTCCCGGCACTGCAGGACGAGGCTCGGCGTGCGGACCTTCGAGAGGTCGTCCCGGTTGTCGGACAGGAAGGTCGTCCGGGCGAACTGTCGCGCGATCGTCGGGTCGGTGCTGCAGAACAGCTCGGTCAGCTCCTCCCCGAGCTCCGGCCGCTCGGGGAACCCATGATCGAGGGGCGATGGCGGAGGACCACCCGAGGTAGTTGGCGTCCATGGTCTCGAGGAGCTCGTCGATCTCGGCGGCCGTGAACCCGCCGCGGTACCCGTCGTCGTCGATGTACCGCGGGCTGGGTCCGACGAGCACGAGGCGCTCGAACAGCTCCGGGCGCGCGACCGCGGCGAGGACCCCGATCATCGAGCTCACGGAGTGACCGACGAACACGGCCGGGCCGACCCCAGCGCATCGAGCAGGTCGGTCACGTCCTGGGCGTACCCGTCCAGCGTCGAATAGCGGTGGGGTCGTAGGACGCGAGGTCGGACCCTCCCGATCCCACGTGGTCGTACAGGACCACCCGGTGACTCTTCTCGAAGGCCGGGGCGACGAAGCGCCACATGGACTGGTTGCACCCGAATCCGTGCGCGAAGACCATCGCCGGCGCCCCGGACCGGCCGCTGACGTGCACGTTGAGACGACCGTTCACGTCCACGCGCCCATCGTAGGTGCTGCCTCCCAGGGCGTCCCGCGCTGGTGGGGTGAATCATCGCCACCAGGTCACGACCACCGGAACAGCCTCGCCGCGAGCGGCAGCAGCACCAGGGTCCACACCGCCATCACGACGAGCTCCTGAACGGGCACCCGCTCTCGAACCACCCCGTGGTCATGGCCTGCGTCGCGGCGCCGAGCGGCGTGAATCCCCGATCGTCCTGAGTGCATCGGGCATGATCGGTCCGGGCGTCCACACCCTGCGAGGAAGAGCATCGGGAAGTAGAGCGTCATCCCGATGGCCGACGCCGTGCTCGCCTTGGCCGCTCGCGACGCGATCAGCATCCCGAGGGAGAACATCGACAGGACGCCCAGCAGGAAGGCCGCGAGCACGATGACCAGGTTCGCAGGCATCGCAAGGTCGAACACGAGACCTCCCACCAGCACAGCGAGCAGTGCTGCCACGCACACCATCACCAAGTTGATGAACAGGTGGGCGCCGATCAGGCCCTGCGGCCTCATGGGCGTGGTCGAGAGCCTGCGCAGCACGCCCTTCTCGCGGAACGTCGCGAAGTACACGGGCATGGTCGTGAGCGCGACGGTCGCCATGGCCATCGCGAGCGCGACGGGCACGTAGACCGCCACGGCGGTCAGCCCTCCCATGGCGGCGGGGCGTCGGTGATGACCTCCCGCATGCCGGGGATCGCGAAGCCCACCCCACGAGCAGCACGGTCGGGAAGAGGAGCGAAGAAGACCGTCCCCGGGTCGCGGAGCAGCAGCCGGGCCTCGGTCAGGGTCAGGGTTCGCAGGCCGGGCCAGCCGGTACCCGCGATCTTGCGACGTCGGGGTGCTGTCACCTGCGGGTGTCGTGCCGTCTGCGTGGTCATCACGATGCTCCTTCGGTGTCGGACCGGTCGTCGGTCGGCGTGGGGCCTGTCGCCCCATGTGGTCGTACGTCCTGCCCGTGACGTGCACGAACACGTCCTCGAGCGATCGGGTCACGGTCCGGACGTCGGGCACGATGTCCACCTCGGCGAGGGCCAGCACGACGGCGGGCAGCACCCGACGGGTCCCGGTCACCTCGATCTCGTGGCCCTCGCGCGTCACGGCCTGGACGTCTGCGAGACCGTCGAGGATCTCGAGGACGTCGGCCTCCTCGTGCGGTTCGACCCGCAGCCGCAGCACGCGCGTGGCATCGACCGACTCGATGAGCTCGGCGGGCGAGCCGCCGCGACCACGACTCCCTGGTCGATGATGACGAGCCGGTCGCACAGGCGCTCGGCCTCGTCCATGAAGTGAGTCACGAGCAGGATCGTCACGCCACGGTCGCGCACACGCTCGACGAGCTCCCACGTGGCTCGCCGAGCCTGCGGGTCCAGGCCCGTGGTCAGCTCGTCGAGGATCGCGACCTGCGGATTCCCCACGAGTGCGAGCGCGATCGACAGGCGTTGCTTCTGCCCGCCCGACAGCTTGGCGAACTGCTGGTCGCGGTGCGGTGCGAGGTCCAGGAGGTCCAGGAGCTCGCTCGTGTCGGCGGGCGACTCGTAGAACGACGCGTACAGCCGCAGCGCCTCGGCCACGGTCATACGCTCGTTGAGCTCGGCCTCCTGGAGCTGGACACCCAGGAGCTCGCGCACCGAGGCCGGGTCCCTCTGCGGGTCCCGGCCGAGGATCCGGACGGTCCCGGAGTCGGCCTGGCGGAGCCCGGCGAGGCACTCGACGGTCGTGGTCTTGCCGGCCCCGTTGGGGCCGAGGACCCGAAGATCTCCCCGGCCCGACGGCGAAGCTCACGTCGCGCACGGCGACGTTGCTCCCGTACGCCTTGCGAAGGGCGACGACCTCGATCGCCGGTGCGGCGCCGTCGGGCACCGTGCGTGCAGAGCGTGACGGCGCGGTCGATGACGCGGGTGGGATGGACGGGACGGTATGTGCGGTGGTCATGGTGCCCTCCCTGAGGTGTGTTCGCCCGCCGGGCGGCGCCCGGTGGTCGGGCGCCGTCCGCTGGACGGGATGGACGAGCTGTTTGTCGGTCGCGCCGGTCCCCGACCGGGGACGCGTCGCACTAAGACGTCAGGGACGCCAGGGCTGTCAGGTCGTGACAGGAGCGATGGCCACCGACCGCGTGACCAGATGGAACATGAACGCCGCTGCGGCCAGGGCCACGAGGCCGCCGCCGACCGCGGTCAGCACCTGGGCGTCGGCCAGGCCGACGGCCTGGGCAAACGGCTTGCCGAAGTAGCCGCTCTGGAACGCGAGCTCGACGAGGACCACGGGGAGCACCAGCGGCAGGATCGCGAACGTTCCGCGCCACACCCCGAGGCCGTAGTAGCCCATGCCGATCGCCGCACCTGTGAGCCAGTACACGCTGCAGAAGAACGCCTGCACCAGGAACGCGACGCCGAACTGCCCGCCGTCGGTGTAGAGCTGCACCTGGTCGAGCTCGGGCGACCAGCCTTGCGCCTGGAAGACGAGCCACTCCACGTAGCCCAGCGCCGCCGCGACGAGGGCGAACGTGAGCCCGAGGATCACGGCCGTGCACCAGGTCGAACGGATGAACGACCGGCGGGTGCCGCCCGCCGCGACGTGCACCGCGATGAAGGAGATGGGCGTGAGGATGCCCATGACGAACAGGAAGAATTTCGCAGGCCCACCCACGATGCTGTCGATCACGCTGCCGTCGAGGATGTCGGTACGCACCTCGACGTAGCCGATGATGCCCGCGGTGATCAGCACGATCACCCAGAACCAGAGGCCGATCTGCCACGTTCCCACGCTCATGGACCACGCCGCGACGCGCAGCCACCGCTTCTCGGCCGTACGCCGCACCGTGGCACGCTGCGCCTCCCGATCGGTGCGGACCGCAGGGCTCGTCAGGTTCTCGGTCATGACCGCTCCTCTCGGGTCAGGTGCACGAACAGGTCCTGCAACGGCACCGCACCGAGCTCGATACCCGCCTCGGTCGCGGCGGTGCGCTCGACGTCGTCGAGCGTGCCGAAGAGCGTGACCTGGGCCGTGCCTCCCAGGCGTTGGCGGGCCAGGACGCGGCGGCCGTCGACGAACGACTCGACCACGGCCACGGACCCCGTGAGGCTGACTCCCCGGCCACGGACCGCCTCGGCGCTCTCCGCGAGGAGCACCCGACCCCGGTCGACGATCACGACGTCCTCGAAGATCCGCTCGACCTCGTCGATCAGGTGGCTCGACAGGATGATCGTGCGGGGTGCTCGGTGTAGTCCTCGACGAGCGCGTCGTAGAACGCGTACCGGCTGGGCGCGTCCATGCCGAGGTACACCTCGTCGAAGATCGTCAGCGGCGCGCGGGACGCGAGCCCGATGATCGCGCCGAGCGCCGAGCGCTTGCCGCGCGAGAGGTCTTCCGGGTTCTTGCGCAGCTCGATCTCGAAGAGGTCGACCAGGCGGGCCGCGAGGTCCGCGTCCCAGTGCTGGCGCATGTCGGCGTAGTAGCCCAGGCTGTCGGCGATCTTGGTCATGGCGATGGTGTCGCCGCTCTCGCGGACGAGCTGCGTGCCGCCATGGCCCAGGGGTTCTCGAAGGGATCCTCGCCGTCGACCAGCACGGTCCCGGCATCAGGGCGACGCATGGCCGCGATCAGCGAGAGGGCCGTGGTCTTGCCCGCGCCGTTGCGACCGAGCAGGCCCGTGATGGTGCCGGGACGGACCTGGAGGCTCAGGCCGTCGAGCGCGGGATGCTTCTCGTCCTTGCCGAAGCTCAGCGTCACGTCCCGCAGCTCGACAGCGAACGGCTCGGGGCGGGTGGGGGCGGTCATGAGGTCTCTCCCGTGGGGTGGGGTGGGCCTGGGGTCCGCGGCCGAGGACGTGGTCCACGATCTCGGCGGGCGTGATGCCCAGCAGGTCGGCCTGAACGAGGGCGGGCCGCAGGATCTCGGCGAAGTAGCGGTCGCGGTGCTCGGCGAGCAGCTTCGCGCGCTCCGGGGCGACGAACATGCCGACACCGCGCCGCTTGTAGAGAACCCCTCGTCGACCAGCCCGGCGAACGCCTTGGCGGCGGTCGCGGGTTGATGCGGAAGGTCGTCGCGTATTGGGTGGTGGACATGACCTGCTCCTCCTCGGCGAGATCGCCGCTCAGGATCTGGGCGCGGATCTGCTGGGCGATCTGCAGGTAGATGGGTTCAGGTCCGTCGAACATGGTGCCCATCCTCTCGCCGATTGCCCGTTCTCTGGTTCATTACTCCACTAATGAACCATAGAACGGCGCGGAGCACAAGGTACCCGGGTGCCGAACCCGAGGTTGGTCAGGCAACTCGTGCCCGTTGGCTGACCAACCTCGGGTTCGGCACCGCCAGGCGCACAGCACGACGGCGCCCGCCCACCGGAAGGTGAGGGGCGCCGTCGGGCACTGTGTCAGATCGAGCGTGACCTCGAGATCACGCTCGTTCTGACACCCGGGTCACGCGGAGGCAGAGGCCTTGCTCAAGAGGTCGACCGCGACGAGCTCCGCAACCTGCACCGCGTTGAGCGCGGCACCCTTGCGGAGGTTGTCGTTCGAGATGAACAGCACCAGGCCGCGACCGCCCGGCACGCTCTGGTCGGTGCGGATGCGCCCCACGAACGACGGGTCGGCACCTGCGGCCTCGAGCGGGTTCGGCACGTCCGAGAGCTCGACGCCGGGCGCGGCCGCGAGCAGCTCACGTGCCCGGTCGGGCGTGATGGCCTGCCCGAACTCGGCGTGGATCGCGAGCGAGTGGCCCGTGAAGACCGGGACACGCACGCACGTGCCCGCGACCAGGAGCTCGGGCAGCCCGAGGATCTTGCGCGACTCGTTGCGGAGCTTCTTCTCCTCGTCGGTCTCCTCCTCGCCGTCGTCCACGATCGACCCCGCGAGCGGCACCACGTTGAACGCGATGTTCCGCGGGAACTTGTCCGGCGCGGGGAACGAGACCGCGCTGCCCGAGTGCACGAGGCCCGTGAGGTCCTGCTCAGCGCCCGCGACCGCCTGGTCGCGCAGCTCGGCCGCCCCGGCCAGCCCCGCACCGGAGACCGCCTGGTACGTCGCGACGATCAGTCGCTCCAGCCCGGCCTCGTCCGCGAGCGGCTTGAGGACGGGCATCGCGGCCATCGTCGTGCAGTTCGGGTTCGCGATGATGCCCTTGCGTGCCTCGTGGATCGCCTCGGGTTCACCTCGGAGACGACCAGCGGGACGTCCGGATCCATGCGCCACGCCGACGAGTTGTCGATCACGACGGCCCCGGCTGCGGCGAAGCGCTCGGCCTGGGTCTTCGAGGTGGCACCGCCCGCGGAGAACAACGCGATGTCAAGGCCCGTCACGTCGGCCGTGACCGCGTCCTCGACGACGACGTCCTCGCCCTTCCACGGGAGGGTCGTCCCCGCGGACCGCGCCGAGGCGAAATAACGGATCTGCGCAACAGGGAAGTCGCGCTCCACGAGAAGACGACGCATGACCGCGCCGACCTGGCCGGTCGCGCCGACGACGCCGACGACGAGGCCTGCGGTGTTCTGGTTGCTCATGGTTCTCTCCTCGCTCAACGGCCGGTGCGGCGTAGACGACGGCTTCGCTCTCGCCATCCAGCTCGAACGCGGTGTGGATGGCACGCACCGCGTCGTCGAGGCTGTCGACACGGGTCACGACGGAGATACGGATCTCCGACGTCGAGATCATCTCGATGTTGATGCCCGCGTCGCGCAGTGCGCCGAACAGCCGCGCCGAGACGCCCGGGCTGGACTTCATGCCGCCCCGACGAGCGAGACCTTGCCGATCTGGTCGTCGTACTGGAGCGACGCAAACCCGATCTCCTCACGCACGGCGTCGAGCGCCGTGGTCGCGAGCACGCCGTCGTCCATGGGCAGCGTGAACGAGATGTCGGTGCGGCCCGTCGCGGCGACCGAGACGTTCTGGACGATCATGTCGATGTTCGCTCCGGAGCCGCCAGGACCTCGAAGATGCGGGCGGCGGTCCCGGCACGTCCGGGACGCCGACGACGGTGATCTTGGCCTCGCTGCGGTCGTGCGCGACGCCGGAGATGATCGGATCTTCCATGATGGCCTCTACCTCGATGCCGGTCTGCTGACCGGGAGCCTGCTGGGGACGTTGGGCACGGGGCGCGCGTCGTTCGACACGATGGTCCCCGGCCTCGTCGAGAACGACGAGCGGACGTGGAGGGAACGTTGTAGCGGCGCGCGTACTCCACGCAGCGCAGCACCAGGACCTTGGCCCCGCTCGCCGCCATGTCGAGCATCTCCTCGTAGGAGATGCGGTCGATCTTGCGGGCCGTCGGCACGATGCGCGGGTCCGCGGTGAACACGCCGTCGACGTCGGTGTAGATCTCGCAGACGTCGGCGCCCAGGCGGCCGCGAGCGCGACAGCCGTGGTGTCCGAGCCACCGCGACCGAGCGTCGTCACGTCGTTGGTGCTCTGCGTGACGCCCTGGAACCCGGCGACGATCGCGACCGAGCCCTTCTCGACCGTCTCGCGGATGCGGTGCGGCACGACGTCGACGATGTGCGCCTTGCCGTGCACGGCGTCCGTGATCACGCCGGCCTGCTGGCCCGTGAACGACTTCGCCTTCACGCCGAGGTTGTTGATCGCCATCGCCAGCAACGACATCGAGATGCGCTCACCTGCCGTGAGCAGGATGTCCATCTCGCGCTGGGAAGGGGTGACCTGCTGGGCGAGATCGATGAGCTCGTCCGTCATGTCACCCATGGCCGAGACCACGACGACCACGTCATGCCCGGCCCGCTTGGTCTCTGCGATGCGCTTCGCCACCCGCTTGATGCTCTCCGCATCAGCTACCGACGAGCCACCATATTTTTGCACCACAAGTGCCACTAGCCTGCTCCGTCACGTCACTGGTCCCGTTGATCTAAACGTCCACCAGATGTTTTACGAGTCGGTCGATGATAGCCCGGGCCCCGCCGCGGCCGGGAGGAGGCCCAGGATGCGGGCGGCCGCCCGTGCGGACCGGGTGGCGACGCCCTGCCGAGCACGAGATCGACGTCGTTCTGGGCTCGAGACGGCCTCGACCTCGTGCTCGACACGCAGGCGGTCGGCGGGCAGCCTGGACGTGGCAGGGTGGCACCCGTGACGACGCACCCGACGACCTCCGGCCGGACCACGAACTGGGCGGCAACATCACCTATCACGCGGCAGAGACGGTGCGCCCGACGAACCTCGACGAGCTGCGCGCCGTCGTCGCCCGCTCGCCGCGGGTCAAGGCGGTCGGCTCACGCCACTCGTTCGGTGACGTCGCGGACACGCCCGGCACCCACGTCGCCCTCGACCGGTACGACGACGGTCGCCCCTCCGTCGAGGTCGACCCGCGACCGGCGTCGCGTCCGTCGCCGCCGGGCTGCGCTACGGCGACGTCACGCAGCACGTGCAGGCCGCGGGCCGCGGCCTCGCGAACCTGGCGTCGCTCCCCACATCTCGGTCGCCGGTTCGGTCGCGACGGCGACCCACGGCTCGGGCGACGAGGTCGCCTCGCTGGCGAGCGCCGTCGTCGGGCTGGAGCTCGTGACCGGGGACGGGAGGCGCGCACCCTGCGGCGCGGCGACGCCGACTTCCCCGGCGCGGTCGTCGCGCTGGGCGCGATCGGGGTCGTCACGCGCCTCGAGATCGAGACCGTCCCGACGTTCGACGTGCGTCAGGACCTGCACGTCGGACTCTCGTGGGACGCCCTCACGGCCCACTACGACGAGCTCACGGCCTCGGCGTACTCGGTGAGCCTGTTCACGGACTGGGGCCCGACGGCGCGCAGCAGGTCTGGCGCAAGTCGCGCGTCGTTCCGGGAGAGGTCAGCACCCTGCGCACGGACCTCTTCGGTACGACGCCCGCGACGACGCCGCTCCACATGCTTCCGGGATCGACCCGCGAGCTGCACGCCGCAGCTCGGCGCACCGGCCGTGGAACGAGCGGCTCCCGCACTTCCGGCTCGACTTCACGCCGAGCAACGGCGACGAGCTGCAGTCGGAATACCTCGTCCCGCGCCGGCACGCGCTCGCGGCGTTCGAGGTGCTGCGCGAGCTCGGTCCGCGCATCACGCCGCTCCTCCAGGTCGGCGAGATCCGCACGGTCGCCGCCGACCCCGAGCCGTTGTGGCTCAGCCCGTTCGACGGCCCCACGGTCGCCCTCCACCTCACGTGGAAGCCCCTGCTCGACGACGTCGCGCGCCTCCTGCCCGACCTCGAGTCCGCGCTCGCACCGCTCGGCGCGCGCCCGCACTGGGGCAAGCTGTCGCACGCGCTCACCCACGAGCCGGGCTCGGTCGCCGCACGCTACCCGCGGTTCGAGGACTTCCACGCGCTCGTCGAGAGGTACGACCCGACCGGCCGGTTCCTCGGCGGGTACACGGAGCGCCTGCTCGCGATCTGAGCGATCACCGACTGGCAGGCGAGGTCACTCCCCGAGGCTCGCGACGACGTCGTACCCCAGCTTGCAGATAAGCGCGCCCACCACGACCACGAACACGACCCGCACGAACCCGCTGCCCTGGGCGACCGCCATGCGCGCCCCGATGTAGGCGCCCAGGAGGTTCGCCGCACCGATGGCGAGCCCCAGGCCCCACAGCACCGCGCCGTACGGGACGAAGAAGATGAGGGCCCCGCGTTGGTCGCGAAGTTCGCGATCTTGGCGAGCGCCGACGCGGGCAGGAACGCGTACCCCAGGATGCTGACGAGCGAGATGACGAAGAACGTCCGGTCCCCGGGCCGAGCAGCCCGTCGTAGAAGCCGATCGCGAGCCCGATCCCGGCGGCGGCCCACCGGTGCCCGTTGCCCTCCCAGCGCAGGTTCGTGGTGTGCCCGAGCCTGGGCTTGGCGATCGTGTACGCCGCCACCCCGATCAGGACCACGAGGATGATCGGCTCGAACAGCTCGGCGGGGATCTTCGACGCGAGCGCCGCACCGCCGATCGCCCCGAACAGGGCCGCGAGCGCCATGGGTCCGGCGGTCCGCAGGTCGGGGCCCACCCGCCGGTAGTACGTCGTCGCGCTGACGGAGGTGCCCATGATGCTCGCGAGCTTGTTGGTCGCGAGCGCCTGGACCGGGCTGATCCCCGGCACGAGCAGCAGCGCCGGGAGCTGCACGAGCCCTCCGCCGCCCACGACCGCGTCGATCCACCCGGCGGCCAGCCCCGCGAGGACGAGCAGGCCGATCGTGAGGAGGTCGAGCTCGAGCCCGCCCGAGCCGGGCAGGACGATCCCGTCGCCCGTCGCGAGGGCGCGTGCGCCACGAGGGGAAGCGTCGCGGCGAGGTCCCAGGTCACACGGCAGTCTTGCACGACGGCGGAGAGGTCACCCACAGGCCCCGACGACGGGCACATCCGCGGTCTCTGTCCCCGTGCGAGCCACCAGATGTGTCCACTCAGGGGCGATGTGGGCCGTATCCCGTTCTCGATAATCTCCTCATCAGCAGGGCCTCCGCGAACGCGGTAGGCCGAGCCGATGCGAAGGACGAGGGCGATGAACAAGACACGTAGCGTCGGGATATCCGGCCGATCACGAGGCCGCCGGTTCGCCATGGCCCTGACGGCCGCGACACTGGCGGTGACCGTCGCGACCGGCTGCAGTGACGCCGCGCACGAGGAAGACCGCCAGGTACCCGCGGACCAGACCGAGGCCGCCGCGATCGAGTGGGGACCCTGCCCGGAGGCGGCGGCGGGAGTGGTCCGGGACTCCCGGCTGACCTGCGCAACGGTCGAGGTCCCGCTGAACTACGACGAGCCGGACGGCACGTCGATCGAGGTGGCGATCTCCCGGCTGGCCACCGCCGACCCCACGAAGCGGCACGGCGTTCTGCTGCTGAACCCGGGCGGTCCCGCCCTGTCGGGTCTCGACTTGCCCAGCACGATGGCTCCTACGCTGCCGAAGTCCGTCTTGGACGGCTACGACCTGATCGGCTTCGATCCGCGTGGCGTCGAGCACAGCACACCGCAGAGCTGTGGCCTCGAGATCCCCAGCGTGCCAGGGCATTTCCCTATCCCGCCGCGGACGGCTCGATCGACGCGAACGTCGAGCTGGCTCGCACCGAGGCCCAGAGGTGCGCCTCCACGGCCGGGGAGAACCTGCGGTACTTCAACACCGCCAACACCGCTCGTGACCTGGACCGCATCCGCGAGGCGCTCGGCGAGCCGAAGATCTCCTACTGGGGCCAGTCCTACGGCACCTACCTGGGTGCCGTCTACAGCTCGTTGTACCCGGAGCACACCGACCGCATGATCCTCGAAGGCAACATCGACCCCACCGAGGTCTGGTCGGGCGTGCTGGAGGGCTGGGGCAAGAGCATGGCCGAACGGTTCCCCGACGCGGCCGCCGTCGCCGCGGCACAGAACGACACTCTCGGGCTCGGCGGCACCGCCGACGAGGTCACGCGGACCTATCTCGCGCTCGCCGATCAGCTCGACCGTGAGCGGCACCGGTTCCGGGCACGCAGCAGTCCATGGACGGAGCGATGCTGCGCACCGTCACCTACGCGTTGCTCCTCGACAACGAGAACCTGCCGATCCTCGCGCAGGTCTGGAAGGCCGTCGCGAACCTCGCGGCCGGTCAGCTCACCGCGGCCGACGGCGAGGTGCTCGCGCAGGTGTTCGCCGAGACGCCACCCACCCCGGTGTCCCCGCTGACAACCAGGCGACCATGTTCCTGGCACTCACCTGCGGTGACGCCGAGTGGTCCCACGACGTTGCCGACTACGCCATCCACAGTGCCGCCGACCGCACGGCCTGGCCCCTCACGGCGGGCATGCCGCCAACATCTGGCCGTGCGCCTTCTGGGAGGCCCCGATCGAGAAGCCGGTCACGGTGACCGACAAGGGCTCTGGTGACATCCTGATCCTGCAGAACCGCCGGGACCACGCCACGTCCTGGGACTCCGGACAAGGGCTGCGCAAGGTCCTCGGCGACCGTGCTGCCTTCGTCGGTGTCGACAATGGCGGGCACTACGTCTACGACGCGGGCTCGGCCTGCGCCGACGGGGCGACCATCGACTTCCTGATCACCGGCCAACTGCCGGACCAGGACATCTTCTGCAGCGACGTCAAGCAAGGCTGACACGACCGGCGCTGGCGGCCCTCCTCATCGGAGGGCCGCCCGTCGTGCTCGTCGAACAGGTCGTCCTCGATCTCGTCGAGGATCACGGCCAGCACCGCGTCCGAGCACGGCGCGAGGAGCTCGGGGTGTACCGGCCGTGATGGGCGTCAGGACTGCAGGGCGTCGTACTCCGCCTCGGCCGCGACGTCGTCCTCGACGTCGAGACGCAGGTGGGCGAGCACGAGCTGCAGCACGCGCAGCAGCGCTCGCGGCGCGCTCACCCACAGGGACAGGTAGGAGAACTGCCACCACCACAGGGCCTCGAGCTCCTGGCCCGAGTCGTAGTGCTGGAGCCCTTGGCGAGGGCCTCCGCGATGCAGGCGATGTCACCGGAGACGAACGCCTGCCCGACGACGGCGCCCAGCACCGGGTCGACGATCTCCGGATACTCGTCGAGGCCGTCGAGGAGCTGTGCGAGGGCCTCACGCAGCGGGTCGAGGTCCGTCTCGCGACCCGCGTCCGGCTCGAAGCGCTGGTCCGGGACCACGTCCATCATGGCGCCGAGCCAGCGCCGGCGGCCAGCATGTCCGAGGTCGCGAGGAGCAGCAGCGGGATCGCGGCCTCCGGCGCGACGCCCGAGGCTACCTCCGCCGTCGTCGTCAGGAACGTGCGCGCCTGGGCCGACACTGACGCGGCGACCGACCGGAGGTCGGACCCGGGGCCTCGCTCATCTCAGCCACTGACGACTCTCCGTCCCTCGAAGGCACGGCCGAGCGTGACCTCGTCCGCGTACTCCAAGTCTCCACCCACCGGCAGGCCCGACGCGAGGCGGGTGACTCGCAGCCCATGGGCGACAGCATGCGCGTGAGGTACGTGGCCGTGGCCTCGCCCTCCACGTTGGGGTCGGTCGCGAGGATGACCTCCTGCACGGCACCGTCCGCGAGGCGCGTGAGGAGCTCGCGGATGCGCAGGTCGTCCGGACCGACGTTGTCGATGGGGTTGATGGCCCCGCCGAGCACGTGATACTTGCCGCGGAACTCGCGCGTGCGCTCGACCGCCACCACGTCCTGGGCTCTTCCACGACGCAGATCACCTCGGCGGAACGCCGCGGGTCACGGCAGATGCGGCACTGCTCGGACTCCGCGACGTTGCCGCAGATCTCGCAGAACCGCACGCGCAGCTTGACCTCGTTGAGCGCGTCGGCGAGCCGACGCACGTCCGCGGCGTCGGCCGCGAGGAGGTGGAACGCGATGCGTTGGGCACTCTTGGGGCCGACCCCGGGAGTCGGCCGAGCTCGTCGATCAGGTCCTGGACTGCGCCTTCGTACACGCCCCCAGCCTACGGGGCGCCGCCCACGCGACGGACCGGCTCGGCGCCCGGCCCTCGGGTCAGTCGTCGCTCGCGACGATCTCGACCTCGAACCCGTCCTCGTTCTCGAGGTAGGCCGCGTAGTGCTCGGGTCCGCCCGCATAGGGATGGGAGTCGGCGAAGAGGAGGGTCCATCCGTGGTCGCGGGCACGGGAGGCCAGGTCGTCGACCTCGCTGCGGCGGCCACCGGAGAACGCGAGGTGGTTCACACCGGGGCGCAGGCGGTCGTGGCCCTCGGCGCGGACCGCGGGACTGGCCTCGAGGACGATGTACGTCGAGCCCGCAACCAGCTCTGCCCGGTGGCCCACGTCTGGAAGCGCGTGTAGCCGAGCTCGTCGAGCAGCCACGCCCACGAGCTCTCCACGGCGTCGAGGTCCTCGACCCACAGCTCGAGGTGGTGCAGCTCCCGCGGGGCTGTTCACGTCAGATCCCCGTGTCGATGGTCTCGTCGATCACCACACCGCCGAGCAGCTGCGCCACGAGCGGCGCGCCGACCAGGCCCGACGAGGCCAGGTCCGGGTCGTCGTCGGACGGAGAGTCGTCCTCGATCGAGACGGCCGAGCGGGCGGACGACTGCCGCGCCCGCTGCTCGGCCGCCTGCCGTTCGAGCGTCTGGCGACGCGTCTCGCGGACGCCCGGCGCAGGGGCGCTCGGGGCGACGGGGCGGCCACGGGGCGGTGGCGCGGGCGGCGGTGCGGGCGTCGGCGCGGGTGCCCGACGGCGCAGCACGCCTCTCGTCCACGGGCGGCGGTTCCGGGCCCTCGTCGAAGTCCACGGGGGCTCGGTGACGGGCAGCCCGGCGAGCCAGGCCTCGTCGGCAGCGTTGACCACGGGCGGCTGCTCGTCCTCCGGGGCGCCGACGCCTCGGTGGGTGCCGAGACTTCCGGGCTGCCGAGGCCGCCTGGGCGCGGGGTGGCGGGACGAGGGTGGTCGGGGCCGGGCGGTCCTGCACCGCGACGCCACCTCGCTGCTCCACGTGCACCGAGGCGTTCGCCGGACGAGGGACGACGGGTGGTCGTCGCCCGGACCGCGACGCCCAGGTCTCCGGCGAGGGAGGTGGACGTGGCCGCGCCGTGCCCAGGATCGGCGGAGGCGCTCGGCGCGATGGACGTGGAACCGGGGCCGGCGTCCGGTCTGCCCGAGCCGGTAGAGGGCTCGTCCCGGTGGGGCGCTGGCGGTGCCGTGGGCGGAGGGCCGCTCGGTGCGGATCCGCCACCCTCGTCGAGGCGGGCCTCCACGCGGACCTGGAAGCCCAGCGTCTCGTAGACGGCCGTCTGGACCGCGCTCGTGTGGCGGGAGGTGGAGAAGGTCCGCGCGAGGGCGGGGTCTGGAACGCGAGGTACAGGGTGTCCGGGGTGAGCTCACCGACCTGGGCGTTGCCGCTCACGAGGACCACGTGACGCGGCTCGAGCTGAGGGTCTGGAGCACCTCGGGCCAGCGCCGCCGCAGCACCTCGGTGCTGAGGGCGTCCGCGTCGCCCGACGCCTGGACGGGCGCTGGTGCGGGTGCTCCCACCGCGGGGCGGCACCGTCTCCGCGCCCGGCGCCTGGGCGGCCTGCTCCTCGGCGACGGGCACCTCGGTGACTGGGGCCTCGGCACGGGTGGCGCCGGGTTCGACGGCCGGGGAACGCTCCGGTGCGGGGTCCCGTCCTCCGACGTCGCGCCGGACACCTCGGCGGAAACGGCGGGCACGGGGACGGCGGGCACGGGCTGCGCCGCAGGGTCTGCCGCCACGACGACGGGCTCCGGAGCGACCTGCTCCTCGACCGCCGGAGCCGCTGCGACCGTCGCAGGAGCCGCGGAACCACCGGAGGCGGCGGGCGCTTCCGCACCCTTGCGCGCCTGGAGCGCGGCGCGTGCGGCCGCGGCGCCGCTCAGTCCGTGGGCGGCCGCGACCGGGGCGTCCTCCTGGGCCCGCCCAGCGCGGGTGGTGCGGCCACGAGATCCTCCGGACCCCGGGCACGCTGCGGTACCGCCGCCGGGGCGATGCCGCCGACTCCCAGCCCGCCTCGCTCGAGGCGGTCGATGCGCGCCGCGAGGCCTGCTGCGCCGTCGTCCACCCGGGGAGCAGGAGGCGCGCGCACAGGAGCTCGAGGTGCAGCCGTGGCGAGGTGGCGCCGCTCATCTCAGTGAGCGCCGCGTTGACGAGGTCCGCCGCCCGGGAGAGCTCCGCGGCCCCAGGTTCTGCGCCTGGGCCTTCATGCGGTCGAGCTGGTCGGACGGGACGTCGCGCAGCACGGCATCCGCTGCTCCGCCCGAGACTGAGATGACGATGAGGTCCCGGAGCCGCTCGAGGAGGTCCTCGACGAACCGCCGCGGCTCGTGTCCGGTCGTGATGACCTGCTCGACGACCCGGAAGATGCTCGCGCCGTCGCGGGCCGCGAGGGCCTCCACGACGTCGTCGAGCAGGGAGGCGTGCGTGAAGCCGAGCAGGTCCACGGCCCGCTCGTAGTCGATGGAACCGGCCGCCGCGCCCGCGATGAGCTGGTCCAGGACGGACAGCGAGTCACGCACCGAGCCTCCGCCGGAGCGCACGACGAGGGCACCACACCGGCGCCGATCGTCACGCCCTCCGCGGTGCAGAGCTGCTCGAGGTACGGGCCCAGGACGTCCGGCGGGACGAGGCGGAAGGGGTAGTGGTGCGTGCGGGAGCGGATGGTCCCGATCACCTTGTCCGGCTCGGTCGTCGCGAAGATGAACTTCACGTGCGGCGGCGGCTCCTCGACGAGCTTGAGGAGCGCGTTGAAGCCCTGCGGCGTGACCATGTGGGCCTCGTCGAGGATGAAGATCTTGTACCGGTCGCGGGCGGGCGCGAACGTCGCGCGCTCCCGGAGCTCGCGGGCGTCGTCGACTCCGTTGTGCGAGGCCGCGTCGATCTCGATGACGTCGAGGCTCCCCGACCCGCCGCGCGCGAGCTCGATGCACGACGAGCACTCCCCGCAGGGGTGTCGACGGGCGTCTCCTCGGTGTTGCGTGCGCAGTTCAAGGTGCGCGCGAGGATGCGCGCCGAGGTCGTCTTGCCGCAGCCTCGCGGCCCGGAGAAGAGGTAGGCGTGGTTCACGCGTCCGCTGCGCAGTGCCTGCCGCAGGGTCCGGTGACGTGGTCCTGCCCGATGACCTCGGCGAAGGTCTCTGGCCGGTAGCGGCGGTACAGGGCGGTGCTCACCCCGGCAACTCTAGACGGCGTGGCTGACAGCCCGCACAGCGGGTCTCCCGGCACGCTCCCGGGCACCCGCCGCGCCCGCGTCAGCGCCGCAGGACCTTGCGCGCCAGCCAGTTGCCGAAGAACTGCACCACCTGGACGATCACGATGATCACGACGACGGTCACGGCCGTCACGGCCCAGTTGTACCGCTGGTAGCCGTACCGGATCGCGAAGTCACCGAGCCCGCCGCCGCCGATGTACCCGGCCATCGCCGACATGTCGATCACGGCCACGAAGATGAAGGTATAGCCCAGGATGAGCGGGGCGAGGGCCTCGGGATGAGGACCGTCCGGATGATCCGCCACGGGAGGCGCCCATGGCGCGCGCGGCCTCGACCACTCCCGGGTCGATGCCCACGAGGTTCTGCTCGACGATGCGCGAGGTCCCGAAAGCCGTCATGACGGACAGCGGCAGGATGAACGCCTCGGTGCCGATCGTGGTCCCGACCACCGCGAGCGTCACGGGGTAGATCATCGTCAGGAAGATGATGAACGGGATGGGCCGGACGATGTTGACGAGCACGTTGAGGACGTTGAAGACCGCACCGTTCGCCAGCAGGTTGCCCTTGCGCGTGCAGTAGAGCGCGAGCCCGAGGACCAGGCCGCCGAGCCCGCCCGCGAGCAGCGCGATCGAGACCATGTAGAGCGTCTCGCCCAGCGAGGACAGCAGGATCGGCCACAGGGTGGACCAGTCGCGGTTCATCGCACGCCTCCGAACGTGCCGGGCTCGGTGCCGAAGTCACCGGGCTGGGTGCCCTGCGTGCCGGGGCGGCCGAGCCCCGAGATCCCGGTGCTGCCCGTCCGGGCCATCTTCGCCCTGCCACGCGTCGCGCGGGTCGGGTTCGTCGGCACGGCCCGACGGCGGAGCCCGGTCGCGTCGTCGGCCTCACCCGACTCGTCGCTCGCCCCGGCCACGACGCGCGGGTCGTCGCGCGGGTCCGCGGCGGTCCCGAGGTCCACGACGTCGGTGGTCGCCGCGAGCTCGGTCAGGAAGGCCGTGATCGTCGCGTCGTCCCCGACGAGCTCGAGGGTCAGCGACCCGAAGGGCCGCTCCCCGATCTCGGAGATCCCGCCGAACACCACGGCGCCGTCGAGCCCGTGCTGACGCAGGAGCCGGGTCAGGCTCGCCCGGACGTCCCGTCCTCGTGGACCCCGACCGTCACGAGCCGACCGGGGTGCCGGCGGCGCAGCCGCTCGAGCGCCTCGGGGCCGGGCCGGTCGCGCAGGGCCGTCCCGACGAACTTCTTGGTCGCCAACGCCTGCGGTGAGGAGAACACGTCGTAGACCTCGCCGACCTCGACGACCTTCCCGTGCTCCATGACGGCGACGCGGTGGCACGTGGAGCGCACGACGTCCATCTCGTGCGTGATGACCACGATCGTCACGCCGAGCTCGGCGTTGACCCGGCGCAGGAGCGCGAGCACGTCGCGCGTCGTCTCGGGGTCCAGTGCGCTCGTGGCCTCGTCGGCGAGCAGGAGTTTGGGCGAGGTGGCGAGGGCTCGGGCGATCCCGACGCGCTGCTTCTGCCCGCCCGAGAGCTGGGACGGGTAGGCGCGCGCCTTGTCCGTCAGGCCCACGAAGCTCAGGAGCTCGGCGACGCGCGCCTCGCGCCGGGCCTTGTCCCAGCCGGCGACCTTGAGGGCGTACGCGACGTTCCCCGCCACGGTCCGCGAGGACAGGAGGTTGAACTGCTGGAAGATCATGCCGATGCTCGCGCGGACCGGCCGCAGCTCGCGCTCCTTGAGCGCACTCACCTCGTCGCCGTCCACGACGACGGTCCCCGACGTGACGGGCTCGAGCGCGTTGATGAGCCGCACGAGCGTGCTCTTGCCCGCTCCCGAGTAGCCGATGACGCCGAAGATCTCACCGGACCGGACGTCCAGGGTGACGCCGTCGACCGCGGCCACGGCGGACGACCCGGTCCCGAAGACCTTCGTCACGTCGCGGAAGCTGATCATCGTGTCGGAGCTGGTGCTCACGGAGGGCCTCTCGTGCGGGGATGCGACGGCCGGGCTCCTCATGCGAGCCCCGGTTCCGTGCGGTGCGGTGGATGGTGCTGGCCGGGCGGCGTGCGGGTAGCTCCTATCCAACACGCTGGGACCGCGGCGGGCGAGCGCACCGGTGCCCGACGGCGTCAGGTGAGTGACGCCGTCGGGCACCGGTGCTGCTCCCAGGGCTCAGCCCTGGGCGCGGTAGTTCTCCTCGATCCCGGCGAGGATCTCCTGGAGCTCTGCGGCGGTGTTGCTCTTGATGACGGCCGAGTTGCCCGACGACTCGTTCTCCGCGGCGATGACCTCTTCGTTCTGCGAGAGCGCGGCGATCTTCAGGAGCGTCTCGTCGTCCTTGTCCTCGGCACGGGCGACCCACACGTTGATGTAGGGCTCGGCGGCTGCGGAGTCGGGGTCGTCCTGGAACAGGGCGTCGTCGGGGTTGAGCCCGGCATCCTTGATGAAGTCGTTGTTGACGATCGCACCGTCGACCGACTGCAGGGCGATGGGCGTCTGCTCGGCCGAGACCGGGGTGACCTTGACCTTCGAGGACGGGAGCACGTCGGCCTCGGTCGACAGCGAGCTGCCACCGTCCTTGAGCTCGATCAGGCCCGCGTCCTGGAGGACGAGAAGCGCACGGGCGAGGTTCGTGGAGTCGTTCGGGATCGCGATCTCGCCGCCCGCGGGGATGTCCTCGAGCGCCGTGTGCTTGGACGAGTAGAGCGCGAGCGGGTAGACCGCGGTGGCTCCGATGGGCTGGAGGTCGTCCCCGGCCTCGACGTTGTAGCCCGCGAGGAACTGCAGGTGCTGGAACTGGTTGAGGTCGATCTGGCCCTGCGAGAGCGCCGGGTTGGCCTGCTGGTAGTCGCCGAAGTCGACGATCTCGATGTTCAGGCCCTCTTCCTTGGCGACCTTCTCGAACACGGCCCACTTGTCGTCGCTCGCGCCGACCACGCCGATCTTGACGACGTCGTCCGTGCTGCCGCCCGAGGCACCGCTGTCGGCGGGGTCGTGGCGCACGCCCCGAGCGTCAGGGCGGCTGCTGCTGCGATCGCAGCGAGAGTGAAGTTCTTGCGGAACATGGTCAGTCCTTCCGGTGGCGAGCGCCGACGGTTGTCGCGTGGCGTTCGTGGGGGCGTCGCGGTGGTGACGGGGTGGGGCGGGCCCTTCCTGCCCGACGACGGAGCGCGGGTCGCGAGGACACGTCGCCGGTGGTCGGCAGTCAGGAGGGATGAGGCGGGGCCGACGGCGCGGGCTCCGGTCGTCTCCGGGCTGCGCTCGTGGCTGGTGGTGCCGGGGGTCAGGTCAGGACTGACAGCACATTCGACCGGCGCCACGCAGGACGGAGCGACACGACGTTCGGCAGCAGGAGGCTGCGCGGTGCGTCGTGAGCTCGGTGCTCGTGGGGCGGGTCATGGCTCCATGATGCGCATGCCAGGCTGCGCGAGACCAGCGCGCCCCTGAAAAGTCCAGATGTTGGACGGAATCTCGACCGCATCGTGGACCGCGAGCGGATCTTCGGGAATTTGCAGGGCAGCGGCCGCCCGTCTATGACGCAGGCCACACCTGCCCGAGCGAGGCGAGCCGGACCGTCAGGCCGATGCGGGTGCCGGTGCCGGTGCCGGTGCGGCGCAAGGCGACGTCGAAGGCGTCCGGACATGAAAGGACCCCGTGCACCCACCAGAGCCCACCTGCCCTTGCTGCCTTCCGGCCCTGGGGAGTTCAGTGAGTTAGCGCCGCACGAGGGGTCTGGACCCAGCCTAGCCCAGGACGGGCGGTCGCCAGAAACCGGCCACCGGAGAACGACCGGAGCCCGGCTCCGGAGAGCCGGGAACCGCAGCAGCGCCGCCGGCGACGGCCCGATTCGGTCGCTGGGCCTCCGTCCGGTATTCTCGACACGCTGCCGAACGCCTTCGTGGTTCGTCGCTGCAGCACGGAGGATTCGCCTAGTGGCCTATGGCGCACGCTTGGAAAGCGTGTTGGGTTAAAAGCCCTCGGGGTTCGAATCCCCATCCTCCGCAGACCGAAGGGTCCGCAGCCTGCGCTGCGGGCCCTTCGTCGTTCCGGAGCCGCGCCACGCCCGGTTGGTGGCGCGCCCGCACGAGTAGCGTGCAGCCCATGACGGACACCTGGTTCTCGGGCGACGAGCCGAGGACGCCGCGCGAGCAGGCCTTCCTTGACCGGCTCCGCGCCGACGCAGCGAGCTGGGACCTGCCCGGCCTCGACCCCGACCTGACCGGGGCGGACACCGCGAGGGACCCGCTGCTCGTCTCGGTGGACCTCCCTGCAGTGGGCGCCGTGCTCCAGGTCGGCTTCTGGAGCACCACTCCCGGCGGGTGGAGACTCACGGGCGCGTGGGGACCACCGCATCCTCGACAGCCACGGCGACGGCCCTGACGACCTGACGGTCCAGGGGCTCGACGCCGACGCGGAGACGTTCGGGGCGTGGGCTGGGGACTGGCTCCGCCGCCAGCTCGGCCGCCCGGTCGAGCGGCTCGACTGGCTGGTCCAGGGACAGGTCGCCAAGACCCGCTGGCAGCTCGCGGGGACCGGGCGGCACCTGCGCACGGCGGGCTCGATCTTTCCCCGCAGCTCGCGTCGCACGCCCGACCGCATCACGCTCGCGCCCGTGACAGTGGCCGCGCCGGAGGCCGACTGAGGGCGCGGCAGCCGCAACGTGTCAGGCGAGGCCGTCGAGCAGACGCCCCGCCATCGCGATCAGCTCCTCGCGCGGGACACCGTCACCGATGAGCCGGACCACACCGGCCGGGGACGCGTCGATCGAGACCACCGACCGCACCTGCCCGTCGGGGTCCGAGACCACCGTGACCGGAAGGTCGCCGGACAGCCCGGTGACGGTCTCGGGCGCCCAGTCGTCGCCCAGGTACTCCACCTCGGCGCCCGCCGGGACCGCGTAGACGTACAGGCCCGGCCCTGCTCCTCGGGCTGGCCCTGCACGTAGATCGAGCTCGTGGAACCGGCGACGTCGATGTCGACCGTCTCGACGTACTGGAACCCTCCGGGAGGAGCGCCTCGACGAGCTCGGTGGACACCGCCAGCAGCAGGGCGCCGCCGACCGTCGCGGTGTCGTAGGCGACCGCGCCGCTCCTCCCGCCGCCGGGGGCGACGTCGGGTCGGTGAAGCGTGCCGACGAGGCCGAGGACGCGCAGCCCGCGAGCGCCACGGCGACGAGACCGAGGCAGAGGGGCAGCAGAGCGGTTCTGGTCGGGTGGAGGCGCACCCTCGGATGGTGCCACGGCGTCGGAGCCCAGGACAAAACCCTGGGCACTCCTGGCAGGATGGCGGCGTGCCGACCACGAACGATCACCCCACCCTCGCTGCCTTGCCGTGGCGGGTGGCGGAGCACCCGGTCGAGGCGTCCGAGTCCCAGGATCTCCTGCTCCGCTACTACACCGAGGTCAGCGACCGGTACTACGGGCGCCCCACGCCACCCGACGAGCTCGCAGCCGGGTTCGCGGACCAGGACTCCTCGGGCCTCGTCGCCCCGACGGGCGCGTTCTTCGTCGCCTGGGCAGAACGCGGCGACGCCCCGCGGCCGTCGGGTGCGCGGGGATCGAGCTGGTGCCCGGCGCTCAGGAACCGGCCGTGGAGCTCAAGCGCGTGTTCGTCGACCCGAGCTTCCGCGGCCACGGAATCGGTGCCGCCCTGCTCGACGACGCCGAGTCGGCGGCGCGGCGTCTGGGCGCCTCGGCGGTCCGGCTCGACACCCGCCACGACCTCGTCGAGGCCCTGGGGCTCTACGCGAAGCGAGGGTACGTCGACGTCCCTGCGTTCAACGAGGACCGGTACGCGCAGCGGTTGTTGGCCTTGCGGCTCTGAGCGGCCTCGCGCCCTGCCGCGTGCGGCGCCTGCTCAGCGCACCGCCGACCTGGCTCGTGTCACTCCGGGTCTCGCGGCAGGACGATCCACAGGACGATGTAGACCAGGACCTGCGGCCCGGAAGGATGCACGACGCGACCGCGAGCACGCGGACCAGCGTCGGGCTGATGTCGAAGCGTCGGGCGAGGCCCGCGCAGACGCCGGCGATCACGGTGCCGCGGCGCGGTCTGGAGAGGATCTGGCTCATGCTCCGACCGTACGCCGGGGCCCGCGCACGCACATCGGGAAGTCCCCTGATCCTTCCCTGGTCCTGCCCTGGCCCGACCCCGGTCCGGGAACCCTGACGGTTCCTTGACGCCGACACCCTTGCGCACGGGCTGAACACACGTTTAGCGTAGTGAACATGCGTTCAACACCACAGGATCCGCCGACGGCGCCGAGGGGCCGAGCGGCAGGAGGCCGCGGACAACCCCGACCTCACGGCTCGTGCCCGCATCCGCGACGCTGCGCTGGCCCGCTTCGCGAGCGAGGGCTTCCGCGTCCCGGTCCGCTCGCTCGCCGCGGACGCCGGGGTGAGCGCGGGGCTCGTGATCCACCACTTCGGCTCCAAGGACGGGCTGCGCCGTGCGTGCGACGAGCGCGTCCTCGCCCTCATCCGGGAGAACAAGAGCAGCGTGCTCGGCGACGAGCACGGCTCGCGCAGCGGACCCTGGACATCCTCGGCGGCTCTCGCGGGTCGAGGAGTTCGGTCCCGTCCTCGGCTACGTGCTGCGCAGCCTCCAGGACGGCGGCGACCTCGCCCGCTCGTTCATGGCCCAGATGGTCGAGGACGCGGTCGCGTACATCGCCGACGGCGTGACCGCCGGGACGATCAGACCCTCGCGCGACGAGGAGGCGCGGGCGGTCTACGTCGTCACCCAGTCGCTCGGCACGATCCTCCTCGACCTCACGCTCCACCCGCCGGCCGACCCGACCGACACCGGTGCGATCGTCCGCGGCTACCTCGACCGCCTGGGCCTGCCCGCCGTCGAGCTCTTCACCGACGGCTTCCTCACCGACCGCACGATCCTCGACGCGTACCTCCGCTACGCCGAGCCGCCGCCCGGGACGCTGCTCCCTCGCCACGTCCCCGACCCGGCCGGCGCCCTCCGCTCGCTCCCGCGCCGGGCGAGCGACGCCGTCGGGCACTGACGTTCCGGCCCGACGGCGGCACGCACCCTCCAGCACACCGCACCCTCCCACCCGACGAGGAACCATGACCACTGCGACCCGGACGACCACCGCTCCCGCCACGACCCGTGGACCAGCGGTCGAGATCCACGACCTGCGCAAGTCCTTCGGCACCACCCAGGCCCTCGACGGCCTGGACCTGACCGTCCGCGCCGGGGAGGTCACAGGGTTCCTCGGCCCCAACGGTGCCGGGAAGTCCACGACCATCCGCGTCCTGCTCGGGCTGCTGCGCCCCGACTCGGGCACCGCGACCCTGCTGGGCGGCGACCCGTTCCGTGACGCCGTGGCGCTCCACCGGCGCCTCGCGTACGTGCCCGGCGACGTGACGCTGTGGCCCCAGCTGTCGGGCGGCGAGACGATCGACCTGCTGCTGCGCCTGCGCGGCGCAACCGTCGACGAGGCACGCAAGGCACGCATGCTCGAACGCTTCGAGCTCGACCCCACCAAGAAGACCGGGACCTACTCCAGGGCAACCGCCAGAAGGTCGCGCTCGTCGCCGCGCTCAGCGCCGACGCGGAGCTGCTCGTGCTCGACGAGCCGACATCGGGTCTCGACCCGATCATGGAGGCCGTCTTCCAGGACTGCGTGCGCGAGGCCACGTCGCGCGGGACGTCGGTGCTGCTCTCGAGCCACATCCTGGCCGAGGTCGAGGCGCTGTGCGACACCGTGACGATCATCCGCAGCGGACGGGCCGTGCAGACCGGGACGCTGCGCGAGCTGCGGCACCTCACGCGCTCCAAGGTCGTCGCGACCGTGGGGCCCACCGCGGCGGGCTCGCCCGCGACCGGCACGCTCGGGGATGGCCGGGTGCACGACCTGGTCGTCGACGGCTCGCACCTCACGTTCCACGTCGACGACGACGCCCTCCCCAGGTCACGCGCGCGCTCGCCGACCTCGAGCCGCACGGCCTGACGATCGAGCCGCCCTCGCTCGAGGAGCTGTTCCTGCGGCAGTACGGCGACGAGCTCGCCCTGCTCGAGGGCGAGGCCGAGCGATGACCGCGCTCACCGACCTCTCGACCTCGGCCCCTCCGGACGGTTCGCCCCACCCTGTCGGTGCGCGGCGCGCTGGCCGGGACGGGCGCGCTCGTCCGGCTCGCGCTGCGTCGCGACCGGATCGTCCTGCCCGTGTACGTGGTCGTGGTGCTGCTCATGGTCGCGGCGACATACTCATCGCTCACCTCGGTCTACGGGACGCAGGCCGAGCGCGACGAGCTCGCCGCGAGCATGGGCGCCAACAGCGCGTTCCTCGCCCTGCTGGGGCCGCTCGAGCACACCGGATCCGTCGCGTCGACCACGTCCTGGCGCGTGGGCCTCTTCATGATCCTGGTCCTCGGCGTCCTGGCCGTCCTCACCGTGGTGCGCCACACCCGCAAGGAGGAGGAGACAGGCGGCTCGAGCTCGTCCGGGCCGCGCGCGTGGGCGCGCTCGCACCGCTCGCCACGGGCATCCTCGTCGCGGCCGGGATGTCCGTCGTGACGGGCGCGCTCATGACGGCCATGTTCGTGGCCCAGGGAGCCGACGGCGCCTCGTCCGTCGCGTTCGGCCTCCAGCTCGCCGCACTCGGCCTGGCCGGGGCAGGGATCGGGGCGGTCTGCGCACAGGTCGCCACGTCCTCGAGGACGGCCGGCACGATCGGCGTGCTGCTCCTGGTCGCGGGCTACGCGCTGCGCGGGTCGCCGACATCGAACCCGCCGCCGGCTGGCTGCACTGGGTGTCCCCGTCGGGTGGGTCCAGAAAATCGACCCGTTCGGAACGAACGCCGCCGGGCCGGTGCTGCTGTGCGTCGCCCTGTTCGCCGCGTGCGTGCTGGCCGCCGGACGGCTCTCGCTCCGGCGCGACCTCGGGGCAGGGCTCGTGCAGCCCGGCCGGGACCTGCCGGGACGACCTCCTGACGACCTCGCTCGCGCTCGCACGCAGGGTGCAGTCGCCCGGCATCGTGTCGTGGGCCCTGGGGTGGGCGCCTACTGCCTGCTCGTCGGCTTCCTCCTCGACTCGGTCGACGACATCGCGGGCACCTCACCCCAGATGCACCAGATCATCGAGCAGCTGGGTGGGGCCGGGGCACTCGCCCAGGTGTTCCAGGTCGCGATCATGGGCTTCGTCGGGATCGCCGCGGCCGCCTTCGCCGTCACGCTCGTCTCCCGGCTCCACGGCGAGGAGACCTCGGGGCGCGTCGAGCTCGTGCTGTCGACCGGGGTCTCGCGCACCCGCTACCTCTCCTCGCACGTCGCGATGCTGGTCGTCGGCGTCGTGGCCGTCCCGCTGTGGGCCGGGCTCATGATGGGCCTGGGACACGGGCTGGTGTCCGGCGGATGGGGCACCGCGTTCGGGGACGCCGTGGGAGCCGGGCTGGTGCAGGTGCCCGCGGCTCTCGTCGTCGCCGGGCTCGTGCTCGTCCTCTACGGCTGGTGGCCGCGGCTCGTCGCCCTCGGCTGGGGCATCGTGACCCTCGTGCTCGTCGTCGGGCAGCTCGGGGAGCTGTTCGGGCTACCGCAGTGGGCCCGCGACCTGTCGCCCTTCACGCACGTCCCCAGGTCCCGCTGGAGCCCGCATCGCCCGCCGCGCTCGTCGCGCTGACCGCCGTGGCCGCGACGCTCGTCGCACTCGCCCACCTCGGGTTCCGACGACGGGACGTCGTCGGTGCCTGAGGCGGCCCGACGGCGCCCAGGACGCGGGAGCTCCCGGATGTGCGGGGCACGTGGAGGTGTGGGGCACGTGGAGGTGTGGGGCACCCGGGAGAACCGACACAGGTCGTGCGGCGCCCACCCTAGACTGGCCCGCATGATCTTCAAGGCCGTCGGCGACGGGCGCCCGTACCCCGATCACGGCTTGGTGACGCCCAAAGACTGGTCGAGCGTCCCTCCGCGGCAGGTGCGGCTCGACGAGCTCGTCACGACCAAGCGCACGCTCGACCTCGACGCCCTCCTCTCGGAGGACTCGACGTTCTACGGCGACCTGTTCGCACACGTCGTCGAGTTCCAAGGCGTCCTGTACCTCGAGGACGGGCTCCACCGCGCCGTCCGGGCCGCGCTGCAGCAACGGGCCATCCTGCACGCCCGTGTGCTCATGCTCAACTCCAGCGCAGTCGGGTAAGTTGCTGGCGTGACCACGCAGCCCGGCTCCGATCCTCCCGCACCGTCCGACGACGGCGCATGCACGAACGTCAGGCCGTGGTCTTCGGGCTGCTCGTCGCGTTCCTGGCCATCACCGGCATCGGGGCGCTCGCGGTCTACACCGGCGCGGTGGACGCCCCTTCGACCGGAATTTCACGACGATGAAGGTCGACGACCAGTTCGCGAAGGTCACTCCCCTGCCTGCCCGAGGGGACCCTGCCGGTCGCCTATGCCGACGTGCAGGTCCGGGTCTTCAACGGTTCCGGGAAGGGTGGTCTCGCCGCGGCCAACGCGGACATCCTCGCCAGCCGCGACTTCACGGTCGTCGCCACCGACGACCTCATGACGCCCGAGGGCAAGAACACGACGCAGACCGCCACCCAGATCTCGTTCGGCGCGACCGGGATCGCCCAGGCGTACACGCTCGCCGCCCACTACGAGTCCCCGATCCTCGTCCTCGACGACCGGGCCGACGCGACCGTCGACCTCGTGCTCGGCAAGAACTTCGAGAACCTCGTCGACGAGGAGCTGGTCGGCCTCGACACCGCCACGCCGCTGGAGAGCCGGGCCGGGTGCGCCGCGGTCGAGACGATCACGCCGCAGCCCGCCTACGTCCCGCCGGCCCCGGTCGAGGAAGCCCCGGTCGAGGAAGCCCCTGCCGCAGGCTGACGGTCTCCCGGCCCTCCCGGCGACGTGCGCTCGGCCCCGGACGCCACGGGAGACCCGGTCGCCCGGAGCCCGCGGGCTCCCGCCTGACCCGGTCCGACGGAGCCCCGAGACGACGTGACGCCCGCTCACGCCCTCGCCCTCCCCTGCCACACGCGTGACACCCTTGACCTCCTCGCCGAAAGGGCCCTGCATGGCCTCCCTCCCGATCCGACCCGCTCGCGTCACCGACCCCGCCGAGGTCGACCGCCTGTACGACATCTGCCTGCGGACCGGCGCCGACGGCGGTGACGCGACAGCGAGCTATCGTGATCCGCGCCTCCTCGGCGAGATCTACCTCGGCGCGTACCTGGCCCTGGAGCCCGACCTTGCGTTCGTGGTCGACGACGGGACGGGGGCGATCGGGTACGTCGTCGGAACCCGCGACACGCGTGCCTTCGAGGAGCGGTGCGAGCGCGAGTGGTGGCCCAGCCTGCGGGACAGGTATCCGCTCGACACGTTCCCTGCCGGCACGGCCGACCGGCACCTCGTGACCACGATGCACAACCCGTCCGCGGCGGACCCGGCGCTGCTCGGCCCGTACCCGGCACACCTCCACGTGGACCTCCTGCCGGAGGCCCAGGGCGGTGGCAACGGCCGCCGCCTCCTCGAGACACTCTTCGACGCGCTGCGTGAGCGCGACGTCACGGGAGTTCATCTGGGGTCTCGGAGACCAATGCCTCGGCGATCGGGTTCTACGAGCACCTCGGCTTCGAGCGCCTCGCGACGCCGCAGGGCTACGTGCTGGGCCTCAAGCTCTAGCTGGCTGCTGGCCGCCGGCTGCTGCTGTCGGCCGTTGCTGCTGCTGTCGGCCGTTGCTGCTGCTGTCGGCCGTTGCTGCTGCTGTCGGCCGTTGCTGCCGAACCGAGGTTGGTCAGGCAACTCCGGCGAGTTGCCTGACCAACCTCGGTTCGGCACCCTAGCGCAGCCTGCGCAGCGCCACACGGACATCTCGCGCCATCGCGCCCGGGACCGCCAGGTCGCGCGCCGTGAACCGCAGCAGCTCGACCCGCCCGCTCGCGACCAGGAGGTTCTGCCGGTCTCGATCGGCGAAGACCGCGTGCGGGTGTCGTGGAACTCCGCGCCGTCGACCTCCGCGACCAGCCATCGGTCCGTGCCCAACGACCAGGCGAGGTCACCACGCGCGATGATCCGGCCGTGGTCGTCGCGCACCGGGAGCTGGAGTACGTCCGGGGAACCCCACCGTCACCGCAGTCGAGCCGTGCGAAGGTCTCGAGCGGGGACTCGGACCGGCCGTCCGCCATCTCCCACCAGGCATGCGTGCGTGCCACACCCTCCTGCCACGAGCCATGTCGTGAGCGCGTTCGAGGTCCTTGACGGTCACGAGCCCGAGGTGGAGCGCGGAGTCCATGACGGCGACTGCCTGCCGTCGTTCGAGCTCCGGGACCGCCTGGGCGAGGGCCCAGTCCGGCGTCGCCACGAAACGGTCCTCGATGATGCAGACGGACATGCCGTCATCGAACATCCGCAGCTCGATCCCGTCGCGGGACCGAGCTGCGCGCCCACCGGAAGCGCAGCCTGCGGCACGACTCGCTGCGGTAGACCTGACACTCCGAGGAGTGCGAGGGCGCAGGGACCGACCGCGATCGAGCGAGGGCCGAAGGCGAGCAGGGCGGCCCAGGCCGCGCGTCGTCGGCGGTGGTCGAGCGACCTCGATGCCACGGGAGTCGCGTCGGTGTCGTAGACACCTCGGGTCAGGCGGGCCCACCCGGCCGTGGCAGTCGTTCTCGCCAGACGGTCACGGGTCATGCCGACCGCACTGCACTGCTCTGTCGTCACGAGTCCCTCCTGGGGATCGCGATGGCCAGGAGCTCGGGCGGTATCGGGAGGGGCGAGGCACTCGGACATCCGACCGCATCTGCGTGCCCCGATGAAGATCGAGAACGGCGCCCTGTGGACAGGGTGAGTTGTCCACAGGGCGCCGTCGGCTGCCGAACCCGACGTTGGTCAGATAACTCCAGCGAGTTGCCTGACCAACCTCGGGTTCGGCACCCCAGGTGGTCAGCGGTCCGCGAGCTCTTCGCCTCCCGGCACCGACGCCGGGCTCGCGGGCTCCTGCGACGTCCCGCGCCACCGCGAGATGTTCCGCATCACGTGATAGATCACCAGCGCTGACGCCGTGCCCAGCGCGATGCCCTCGAACGTCACGTCGCCCATGACCCACGTGAAGTTGGCGATGCCGATGACGAGCGGGACCGCCGCGGTGGTCAGGTTCACCGGGTCGGAGAAGTCGACCTTGTTCTGCACCCAGATCCGCGCGCCGAGGATGCCGATCATGCCGTAGAGCAGCGTAGTCGCGCCGCCGAGGACACCCGCGGGGATCGTCGCGATGAGCGCACCGAACTTCGGCGACATGCTCAGGACGAGCGCCGTGACGCCCGCGACCCAGTAAGCCGCCGTGGAGTAGACGCGCGTGGCCGCCATGACACCGATGTTCTCGGCGTACGTCGTGGTGCCGGAGCCTCCACCGATGCCCGCGAACGTGGTCGCGAGGCCGTCGGCGAAGAGCGCACGACCCGTCAGGTCGTCGAGGTTCTTCCCGGTCATCGCCGCGACGGACTTCACGTGCCCCACGTTCTCCGCGACCAGGACCAGCACGACGGGGACGAACAGGCCGAGGACCGCGACGTCGAACGTCGGGGTGACGAACTCGGGAGGCCGACCCAGGCCGCCTTGCCCACCGGGCGAAGTCGACCTCGCCGCGGATCGTGGCGACGACGTAGCCGACGATCACGCCGACGAGGATCGCGAGGCGCCCGAGGATGCCCTTGAAGAGGACCGTGATGAGGATGATCGAGGCGAGCGTGATGGTCGCGGTCACCGGTGCCGCCGGAAGCCGCTCGTGCAGGTGGACACGATCTCGCCGTCGACCACGGACTGCTGGCACGAGCCCCACGCGGCGGCGCAAGGTTCAGGCCGATGAGAGCCACGATCGTGCCGGTCACGACGGGAGGCATGGTCAGGTCGATCCAGCGGGGTCCGGCGAAGTGCACCACGACACCGATGAGCGCGAGCACGAGCCCGGTGACGAGGATCCCGCCGACGGCGATGGACTGACCGCCGGACGCCGTCGCCGCGGTGATCGGGGCGATGAAGGCGAAGCTCGACCCGAGGTAGCTGGGGAGCCTGTTGCGCGTGATGAGCAGGAACCCGATGGTCCCGATCGCCGAGAAGAACAGCGTGGTCGCCGGCGAGAAGCCGGTGAGCAGCGGGACGAGGAAGGTCGCACCGAACATCGCGACGACGTGCTGCATGCCGATCCCGATGGTGCGCGGCCAGCTCAGGCGTTCGTCGGTGCTCACCACGGCGCCGGGTTCGATGCGCTTCCCGTCTCCGTGGATCTTCCAGCCGAGTGCTGCCATGAGGGGCTCCGTTCGTGAAGGTTTGGTGAAGTGCCAGAGGAAGGGTACTGCCGTTCGTGCACCCTTTTCACCCGTCGGTGCGCTGCGGGCGCACCGGTCTCCCGAGCACGTCGCCACCAGGACGCCCGACGGCGGAGCGCGCCTTCGGGAGAAGGTGCGCTCCGCCGTCGGGCAGGAGAGGGCCGTCAGCTCAGCTGCGGCTTGACCTCCCGCGCGATCAGCTCGAGGTGGTCGAGGTCCGCGAGGTCCAGGACCTGCAGGTAGAAGCGCGTCGCCCCTGCTCGCTCGCGGCCGCGAGCTTGTCCGCAGCCTCCGCGGGCGTACCCGCGATGCCGTTGGTCCGCAGCTCCTCCGGATCCCGGCCGATGGCCTCGGCCCGGCGGCGGAACTCCGCCTCGTCCTTGCCCACGCACACCACGAACGCCGCCGAGTAGATCAGGTCGTCGGGGTCGCGGCGGCGTCCTGGCACACGACGCGGACGTTCTCGATGCGGTCGGGCAGGACGCCCGGGTCGGGGAACGCGACGTTGAACTCGGTCGCGTAGCGTGCCGCGAGCGCCGGGGTCCGGCGTGGGCCGTGCCCACCGACGATCACCGGGATGCGGCTCTGTACGGGCTTGGGCAGCGCCGGGGAGTCGGTGAGCGTGTAGTGCTTGCCGGCGAAGTCGAACTTCTCTCCACGGGCGTCTCCCACAGCCCCGTGATGACCGCGAGCTGCTCCTCGAGGATCCCGAACCGCTTGGCCGGGAACGGGATGCCGTACGCCGTGTGCTCCTGCGGGAACCAGCCCGCCCCAGGCCCAGCTCGACGCGACCGCCGGACATCTGGTCGACCTGCGCGACCTGGATCGCGAGGACACCGGGATGGCGGAAAGTGGCCGACGTGACGAGGGTGCCCAGGCGGATGCGGCTGGTCTCGCGGGCCAGGCCGGCGAGCGTGGTCCAGGCGTCGGTGGGTCCGGGAGCCCGTCGCCGTCCCCATGACGAGGTAGTGGTCGGAGCGGAAGAACGCGTCGAAGTCGAGCTCCTCCGTGGCGCGTGCGACCGCGAGGATGTCGTCGTAGGTGGCGCCCTGCTGGGGCTCGGTGAAGATGCGGAGGTCGATCGTCATGCCGTCCACCTTCCCACGTCATCGGCGGCGCCAGGACGCGTCAGGCGTCCGACGTGGCGATCGACACGGTGACCGAGCGCCCCGGCGGCGCCGAGACCACGAGGTCGCCGTCGTCGGTCAGGACGACACGGAAGTCGCCGACCGCGAGGCCCGCGGCCTCGTCCCGGCCCGCGGGCGCCTCACTCCCCGCGCCGGTGCGAGCCTCGCCCTCCGCGAGGTCGAGGTACTCGGTCACGTCGGCCGCGGTCTCGACGATCTTCACGGGCCAGCTCTCGCCCGGCTCCCACGCCGCTCCCACCCTGAGCTGCCGCCCGAGCATCCCTACCAGGACCGGCTCGTCGACCGTCTCGAAGCGGACGTGCCCGCCCTCGTCCACCTGGAGCCCGGTGATGCGCTGGACGTCCACGATCTCGTTGCTCGCCGCGGCGACCAGGACGTCGGCGGCGTCGAGGAGCTCCTGGGCGTCGTCCGAGTCCGCGAACGCCTCGGGGTGTCGACCTCGGGGACGGGCCAGTCGCCCCGGACCACCGCGAGCTGCTGGTCGCGCGACCCGGCGCGCGGGTAGCGGTGGGAGACGTTGACGACGACAGCCATGTGAACCTCCGGTGATGCGTGGGACGGACTCCCGACAGCAGATCACACGTCGACGGTCTTCTCCGCACCGCGCCGGCGGCCGCCCGCCAGGCCGCCCGCCCGCCCGCCCGGCCGCCCGCAGCACCGTAGGGTCGGACCATGCGACTGAGCACCGTGATCCTGCCGATCTACCGCTGGTCCGAGGGACGGGAGGTCTGGCGCCGCGCCGAGGACCTGGGGTTCCACGCGGCCTACACGTACGACCACCTGTCGTGGCGGAACTTCCGCGACGGACCCTGGTTCGGCGCCGTGCCCACGCTCGCGGCCGCGGCCGCGGTCACGGATCGCATCCGGCTCGGGACGCTCGTCACGTCGCCGAACTTCCGCGAGCCGGTGACGCTCGCCAAGGACCTCATGACGCTCGACGACGTCTCGGGGACGGGTCACGCTCGGCCTGGGGCGGGCACCACGGGGTTCGACGCGACCGTCCTGGGCGGCGAGGGTGGTCGGCGCGCGAGCGGGCGGACCGCCTGCGTGACTTCACGGCACTGCTCGACCGCCTGCTCACCGAGCCCGCCGTCACGCATGACGAGGGCCACTACCGTGCGCACGAGGCCCGGACGATCCCCGGCCCGGTGCAGGGCCGCGCATCCCGTTCGCGATCGCGGCGACGGGACCTCGCGGACTGCGGCTGGCCGCCCGCTACGGCCAGGCCTGGGTCACCACGGGCGACGACCAGGTCGGGGCCGACGGCGCGGCGGCCGCGTCACGCGCTGCCGTCGGCGCGCAGGTGGCGCGGCTCGAGGCCACGTGCAGCGAGGTCGGCCGCGACCCGCAGAGCATCGAGCGCATCCTGTTGACGGGCTTCACCCCGGACCGCCCGCTCGACTCGGTCGACGCGTTCGTCGAGACCGCGGCCGCCTACCGGGACCAGGGCGTCACGGAGATCGTCCTGCACTGGCCCATCCCGGACTCGCAGTTCGCGGCGGACCAGGCCACGTTCGAGAAGATCGCCACCGAGGGCCTGGCGCAGCTGGGCTGAGGCACGGGCGCCCGCCACGTCAGGCGCCGCCCGCTGCACGTACCTCAGCCCACCTCGACGCCCGCGTCGGCCGGGGACCCTCGAGCTCGGTCGAGATCCGCAGCGCGGCGACGAGGTCGCGGTACAGCTCGTCCGCGGCGAGCAGCTCGGCGTGCGTGCCGCGCGCACGCACGCGCCCGTCCTCCATGACGAGGATCTGGTCGGCGTCGATCACGGTGGACAGACGGTGCGCGATCGTCACGACGGCCCGGTCACGGGACAGGTCCTCGATCACGGCGTGCACCGCGGCCTCGGTGAGCCCATCGACCTGCGCGGTCGCCTCGTCGAGGAGCAGCACCTCGGGTGCGTGCAGCACCGCACGAGCCAGGGCCACGCGCTGGCGTTCCCCACCGAGACCGTGGTCCCGACGAGCGAGGTGTCGAGACCGTCCTCGAGCGAGCGGACCTTGGCGTCGAGCCGCACCTTGGCGAGCGCCTCCCACATGGCCTCCTCGGTCGCGTCCGGGTCGGACAGCCGCAGGTTCTCGCGGATGGTCCTGGCACGACCGGCGTCTCCTGCTCGACGTACGCGATGCGCGCGCGCACCTCGTCGAACGTGTAGTCGGCGTAGGGGCGCCCGTCGAGGAGCAGCGTCCCCGACTCGGGCTGGAGGAAGCGCAGGAGCAGCGAGAAGGTCGTCGTCTTGCCGGCTCCCGACGGCCCGACGATCGCGACCTGCCCTCGCCGCGGCACCTCGAAGGTCAGGTCACGGACCACGGGCTCACCGCCGGGCAGGTAGCGCGCGGTCACGTCCTGGAACGCGAGCACGGGGGCGGGACGTCGTCGGGCAGGGACACCCGCACGCCCGACGGCGCCTCGCGGCCTCCCGCCTCGCCTCGCCCGGGCGCGGTGGCGGCCGAGAGGCCCTGCTCCGGCTCCTCGATCTCGATGGCCTCGATCTCCCGGATGCGGCCCGCGGCCGCGATGCCCGCCTGGAGCTGGCTGACGTTCTGCGTGAGGCTCGTGACGGGGTCGACGATCTGGAACGCGTAGAGCAGGAACGCGACGAGGCTGGAGACCGCGAGGAGGCCCTGGTCCACGCGCCACGCGCCGAGCGCGAGGATCACGATGATCGCGAGCTGGATGCCGCCCCGCGATGGTCCACGCGACGGCCTCGGTGCGCACCGACCGGACGCTGTGCCGGGCGGAGTCTCGGGCGTCGGCGACGATGCGGTCGATCTGGCGCTCCTCGGCACGGCTCGCCTTGATGGTCCGTAGGGCGCGCAGACCACCCTCGAGGACGCCGCCGAGCCGCCCGAGGACTCCTGCGCCTGCTCCTGCGCCTTGGCGATCCGGGGCATGAGCGAGCCGACGAGGATGCCGATGACGACGATCGCGAGCAGCGTCGTGCCGAGCAGGACCATGTCGAGGACCGCCATGAGGACGATCGTCCCGACCAGCCCGACGACCGCGTTGACCAGGTTGACGATGCTGGAGGAGGCGGCCTCGCGCAGGAGCACGGTGTCCGAGGTGACGCGGGTGACGAGCTCGCCCGTCGGGCGGGCGCCGAGAGCGCCGATCCTGGCGCGGAAGAAGCGGCGGACCATCGAGGTCCGGGCGTCGAGGACGACGCGTTCGGCCAGGGTCCCCAGGAGGATCCACTGCCACAGTCCGAGCACCAGGCCCACCAGGAGCAGACCGATCAGGAGTCCCACGGCCGGGGCGAGGGACGCACCGGTTCCGAGGGTGTCGAGCACGCGCTTGGTGACCATGGGGGTCGCGAGGCTGGCCGCCGTCGTGCCGAGCCCGAGGGCCAGGCCGAGCGCCAGCGTGCGGCGGTGCGGCTTGACGAAGGTCCACAGGACCTTGAGGCGCGGTACGAGCGGCCCCTGGTCTCGGTCGGTCCGGACGGCTCGGTGGAGGGTTCGGTGGAGGGTTCGGTGGAGGGTTCGGTCGGCACGGGTACGGGAGCGGCCATGCGACCAGTGGAACACGCGTGTCCCATTTTCGACAAGAGACGTCCCGCGTCGTGGCGGATACTCTGGGCACGTGACAGTCAGCGACACCGCGGCGGCTCCCCGGAAGCAGGCACGGAGCCACCTCGCGGGACCCCGCCACCGGCGCACGCGCCCGGACCCGGCGCGCGATCCTCGACGCCGCGGTCGAGGTGTTCAGCACCAACGCCTCGGCGTCGCTCGGCGAGGTCGCCCAGGCCGCGCAGGTCGGCCGCAGCACCCTCCACCGCTACTTCCCCGAGCGCGCGGACCTCATCCGGGCCGTCGGCGCCGAGGCGCTCGACCGCACGCGCGCCGCGATCCGGGCCGCCCGGCTCGACGAGGGCGACCCGCCGCCGCCCTGCGCCGGCTGGTCATCGAGTACTTCGACCTCGGCCCCTGGTACATGCTGCTGTTCCACGAGGCCTCGCTCGCCGAGGACGAGGCGTTCTGGGACGGAGCGACGCCGCCGAGGCACCCGTCCGCGCCCTGTTCTCACGGGGCCAGGAGCTGGGCGTGTTCGATCCGGCACTGACCGTGTCCTGGAACCAGCGCACCGTGTGGTGGACACTCTTCAATGCTTGGTCGGTCATGACCGAGGACGGCGCGTCACGCAACGACGCGTTGCGCATGGCGGTCCGCAGCGTCGAGGGCGTCGTCCTCGCGGCGGCGGCCGCAGCACCTCCGCTGCAGCACCCCGCTGCCGCGAGCAGCACGACGGACGTGAGGACGCCACGATGAGCACGATCCGCTGGTCCAGCCTGTTCACCGTGCTCGGGTGCGTCGTCGTCGGGCTCGTCAGCCTCTTCTCGCTGCTCAAGGGGCGCACGTGGGCGTGGTTCCCGCTGGTCGTCGCAGTCGCCGTCGGGTTCCGTGAGGTCCGCTACCTGCAGCGCAGCGACCACCAGCGCAACGCCCGCGCTAGGCTCTTCGCCGGTCTGCACCACCCCTCAGGGGCGTCCCGGAGGGATGTCCCCATCGGGCGGGCGCCCGTCATCCTCCGGGAGGACGAGGCCCCCACCGAGGATGGGTCGGAGGGCCGATGTGCCCGCCCCTCCCCGAGAGACTGGTAGCACGCCCGCGACAGCGGGCGGCCAACTTCTTCCAGGGGAGAGCGACATGACCACACAGGTCACGACCTCGGCACCGATCCGCGTCGCGCTCCGCGGTCACGAGACGACGGCGCGCCGCGCACGCGCGGCGCTGCACCCTGCCGCTCGGGCCTCGCCACCCTCCCGACGGCGGAGCACCCGCCCCGCGGTCGGGTCGCCGGGTGCGACCCCGACGCCTCGGAGCGCGCGAACGGCTGGCTCGTCGCCGGCTCGGTGGTCGTGGCGATCGCCCTGTTCTCCGCACTGGCGCTCAGCTCGTTCGCGACGCTCGGCTGACCCGCACCTGTCAGAAC
The DNA here is from genome assembly GCA_038070415.1 of Oerskovia sp. M15. Lineage (GTDB taxonomy): Bacteria > Actinomycetota > Actinomycetes > Actinomycetales > Cellulomonadaceae > Oerskovia. The sequence goes on along the minus strand of JAMYWF010000001.1, from coordinate 2,299,481 downwards.
CAGGGTGACCTCGAGGTCACGCCGGTTCTGACACGTCGCTAGAGGCGCGGGTCGACGGGCTCGGACTCGAGTGCCAGGACCGCGAAGACGACCTCGTGGACCCGCCACAGCGGCTCCCCGCCACGACCCGATCGATCGCCTCGAGCCCCAGCGCGTACTCGCGCAGCGCCAACGACTGCTTGCGGCCGAGCGAGCGGTCCCGCAACCGGACCAGGTTCCGCTCCTGCGTGTACTCGGGGCCGTAGATGATCCGCAGGTACTCGCGCCCACGGACCTTGAGTCCCGGCTGCACGAGCCCCTGGGTCCCCGCACCAGGTTCGCGAGCGGCTTGACGACCATCCCCTCGCCGCCGGCCCCGTCATCTCCTCCCACCAACGGACCCCTCGGCGCGCGCCGCCTCGTCGGCGAGGTCGACGACGAGCCGACGCGTGGGCGGAACAGCACCGGATCCGCCCCGACCAGCCGGTCGGCGACGCCCAGGTGCCACAGGTGGTCACGGTCCTGATAGGTGCTGCCGCCGTCGGCGGAACCGCTCGCGAGCACCTGGAACGGCGCCAGCTGCACGCCGTCGAGCCCGTCGACCGGCCAGCGGTAGCGCCGGTACGCCTCTGTGTACCGCTCGGCGTCCTCGGCGCGCGAGGCAGTGCGCGCGCGCAGGCCCTCGACGTCCACGCCCCGCGCCACGGCAGCCCCGAGCGCGGCGAGTGCAGGGGCATGGCCGAGCGGGCCGCCGCCCCGACGCTCGCGTACTGGTCGCGGATCAGCTGGTCGGCCTTCGCGGACCACGGCAGGATCTCGGCGTCGAGCAGGACCCAGTCGGCGCCCAGCTCGTCCCACGACCCGGCCCCGTCGAGAGCCTTCGCGACACGCTCGAGGAGAGCCTCCGCCGTCGGGCCGGAGAAGAGCGGGCGCCCGTGCGCGTGTGCGCGACCCGCGCCCGCCCGGCTGGACATCGACCCCGAACCGCCACGCCGCAGCCCCGTACGCCTCGCGGCACACCAGCACCACCGCACGCGACCCCATGTGCTTCTCCTCGCACACGACCTGTCCCACACCGTCGCCCGCAAAGCCGCGAACGCCTCGTCCGGGTGCTCGAGGTAGCCGGGCAGCGTCGAGGTCGCGACCGGGCTCATGGTCGGCGGCAGGTAGAGCAGCGCGCGCGGGTCCACGGCGAACCGGCTCATGACCTCGAGGGCGCCTGCGGCGTTCTCCTCGGGGATCGTGATGCGGCCGCGCGTGCTCGTCACGACCGAGCGTCGGCCGAGCACGTCGGTCACGTCGAGGACGTCGGGGTCGCGCTGGTGGCCCGCGCCGCCCGCGCCGCCCGCGCCGCCTCCGGCAGGAACGGGCGGGCGGCTCGTAGTAGACCTCGGCGGCGGCACCGAGACGAGCTCCTTCTCCGGGTAGCGCAGCGCGCTCAGCTTCCCGCCGAACACGCAGCCCGTGTCGAGGCACAGGGTGTTGTTGACCCACTCGGCCTCGGGCGTGGGCGTGTGCCCGTAGAGCACCATGGCCCGGCCGCGGTACTCGTTCGCCCAGGGATAGCGCACGGGCAGCCCGAACTCGTCGGTCTCGCCCGTGGTGTCGCCGTAGAGCGCGAAGCTGCGGACCCGCCCGAGGCACGCCCGTGGTACGACTCCTTGAGCCCCGCGTGCGCGACGACGAGGCGCCCGCCGTCGAGGACCAGGTGCGAGACCAGGTCGCGGCAGAACGACTCGACGTCCTTCCGGAACTCCTCAGGCTCCTCGGCGAGCTGCGCGAGCGTCGTCTCCAGCCCGTGGCTGACCGTGACGTTGCGCCCCGACAGCGCGCGCACGAGCTTGTGCTCGTGGTTGCCCGGGACCGCGAGCGCGTGGCCCGACCGGACCATGCCCATCGCGAGGCGCAGCACGCCCGGCGAGTCGGGGCCGCGGTCGACGAGGTCGCCCAGGAAGATCGCGCGACGACCCTCGGGGTGCGCGGCGTCGACCGGACAGCCGGCGTCGTCGCGCTCGATCACGTAGCCGAGCTCGGTCAGGAGGGTCTCGAGCTCGGCGCGGCAGCCGTGCACGTCGCCGATCGCGTCGAACGGGCCCGTCTCGGCGCGCAGGTCGTTGAGCAGCGGCTCGCGGGAGATCGTGGCGGCGGCGATCTCTTCGACCCACGCAGCACGTGGACCGTGCGGAAGCCCTCGCGGCTCAGGGTCTTGAGGGACGAGCGCAGGGCCTGACGCTGGCGCTGGACGACGTGGTCCCCGAAGTCCCGGTCGGGGCGCGAGCGGTTGCGCTCGACCGCGACCTTCTCGGGGACGTCGAGCACGATCGCGACGGGCAGGACGTCGTGGGCCCGCGCGAGCGCGACGAGGCTCTTGCGCGCCGCGGACTGCACGTTGGTCGCGTCGACGACCGTCAGGCGCCCGGCCTCCAGGCGCTTGCTCACGATGACGTTCAGCACCTCGAAGGCCGCGGCCGTGGCCGACTGGTCGTTGACGTCGCCCGAGACCAGGCCGCGGCAGAAGTCCGACGAGACGGCCTCGAAGGGTGCGAAGCGCTCGCGCGCGAACGTCGACTTTCCCGAGCCCGAGATCCCGACGAGGACGACGAGCGAGAGCTCGGGGACGGCGAGGCCGCGGGGATCGCGCGGCTCGGGTGAGCTGGGCGCGCCCGGCGCTTCGCTGGTGCTGGTCACGTGCGACTCCTCGGTCATGCCCTGCCTCCGTCCGAGTGGTCCCGTCGACCGAGGTGGTGTCAGAACCAGCGTGGCCTCGGGACCTCCCTGGTTCTGACAGCCCCGGGCACGAGCGTGAACAGCGCCATCTGCGTCGGCGCGCCCAGGCCCGCCGGCCCACGTCCTGGGGCCCGACGTCCCGGAAGGTGACGGTGTACCCGTGACGGTGCGCGACGCCGTCGGCCCACGCCTCGAACTCGGCGCGCGTCCACTCGAACCGGTGGTCCGTGTGGCGGTGCCCGTCCCCTCCAGGGACGGGTACAGCGCGTTGTACTCGACGTTCGGTGTGGTGACGACGACCGTCCCCGGCCGCGCCTCGGCGAACACGACGCGTTCGAGCGCGCCCAGGCGCGGCGGGTCGACGTGCTCGATGACCTCCATGAGCACCGCGGCGTCGAAGCCCGCGATCCGCTCGTCGCGATACGTGAGCGACGACTGGACCAGGCGCACGCGCTCGCGCTCGGCGTCGCTCGCGTCCTCGAGGTGCAGGCGGGCGGCGGCACGTTCGAGCTCGCGCGCGGCGACGTCGGTGCCCAGCAGGCGCGTGAAGCGGCGGTCGACCGCGAGCAGGCGCAGCAGCGCCCCTCACCGCACCCGAGGTCGACGACACTGCGCGCCCCGACCTCGTGCAGGGCCGCGATCACGGCCTCGGCGCGCTGCCGGGCGAGCGGCGGCGCCTTCTCCTGCCCGACGGCGGAGCTCGCCGGAGCGGCGTCGTCCCCTTCTGCGGGGATCTCGTCCTCGGGCAGCGAGCCGTCGTCGAGCGACACGAGCCGATCGGTCGCGTCCTCGACGTACCGGCGCTGGTGCGCGAGGTAGCGGCGCATGATCTGGTCGCGCTCGGGGTGGTCGGCGAGCCATCCCGCCCCGGCGCGCAGGAGCTTGTCGACCTCGTCGCCCGTGACCCAGTAGTGCTTGGCGTCGTCGAGCACGGGCAGCAGGACGTAGAGGTGGTGCAGGGCGTCGGCGAGGCGGACCGTGCCGCTCAGGCGGAGGTCGACGTAGCGCGAGTCGCCCCACTCGGGCACGGTCGGGTCGAGCGGCTCGGGCCGCGCCTCGACCGCCCAGCCGAGGGTGCGAACAGGCGCTCCGCAAGCTGCGCTCCCCTCGGCAGGGCAGGGCGGCACGTGGATCTCGAGCGGGATCGGGGCGTCCGCGAGCGCCTGCCGCGCGTCGCAGCGGCCCGTCATCGCGGTGCGGAACACCGCGCCGAGCGCGACGGCGAGCATCGAGGAGGCCGCGTAGGGGCGGTCGTTGACGTACTGGGCCAGGGAGAAGGAGTCGCGCCCGCCGAACCGCTTGTTCCGCACGATCCCACGGGGTCGACCTCGAGGAGCAGCGCGACGGTGCACCGCGCGACGTCGGCCTCGGGGTAGAAGACGTGCGCGGTCCCGACGGGCAGGTCGAAGGACTGCGCGCGGCCGGGGTGCTTGTGCAGCAGGTACCCGAGGTCGGTCGCGTCCTGCACCCTGTTGCGGGCACCCTGTTGCGGGCTGAGCGGCTCCGGACAGGGCGGTCCTGGACAGGGCGGTCGCGGCGGCGCACCGGCGGTCGTCGTGAGGGTGACCAGCATGCTGTGCATGCTCCCACGGGGCGCAACAGATTTACGCTGGGAGGAACCTCCGCACGCCCGCGTGCCGACGACGGTCGCGGGCCGGGTCCTCGACGGACGGAACAGTCATGGCCACGACATCGCAGGTGCCGACCGGCACGCCGCACGACCCGGCACCCTCGGCAGACCCACCGGGCCCGGGCACCGACGAGTTCGCCGAGCGTCTGCTCGCGTCCTCGCTCGGGGCGATCGAGGTCTTCGGGGTGTATATCGGCGACCGCCTGGGCTGGTACCGGTCGCTCGTGGCCGACGGCCCGCGACGTCGACCGAGCTCGCGGCCCGGACCGGCACGCAGGAGCGGTACGCGCGCGAGTGGCTCGAGGGTCAGGCGGTCGCGGGCATCCTGACGGTCCCCGAGGCCGACCCGCGAGCCGTCGCTACACCTTGCCGCCCGGCCCCGCCGAGGTGCTGACCGACGAGCACAGCCTCGCGTACCTGGGTCCGCTGCCCCGGTTGTTCGCGGCCGTGGGGCGCACGTTCGACGAGCTGCTGGACGCCTACCGCGACGGCGGCGGGTGTCCTGGGAGCGGCTCGGCGCGGACGCGCGCGAGGCGCAGGCGGATCTCAACCGGCCGTGGTTCGAGCACGAGCTCGCGGGGCCCTCGGCACGGTGCCGGACCTGCATGCGATCCTGTCCCGGCCCACGGCTCGGGTCGCGGACGTGGGGTGCGGGGCGGGGTGGTCGACGGTCGCGCTCGCACGCGCCTACCCGCAGGCCAGGTTCGAGGGTACGACGTCGACGTCCCGTCGGTCGACATGGCCCGCGTGAACGCCGAGGCCGCGGGGTCGCGGACCGCGTGACGTTCCGCGTCGCGGACGCCGCGGCGCTCCCCGACACGATCCCCTCGACGCGGCCTTCGCGTTCGAGTGCACGCACGACATGCCGCGTCCGGTCGAGGTGCTGTCCGCGGTGCGTCGGGCCGTCCTGCCCGACGGCGCCGTGATCGTCATGGACGAGGCCGTCGCCGAGACGTTCACCGCGCCGGGCGACGACGTCGACCGGCTCATGTACGGGTTCAGCCAGTTCGTGTGCCTGCCGGACGGGCTGTCGTCGTCGCCGTCGATGGGGACGGGGACCGTCATGCGTCCCGCGACGCTCGAGCGGTACGCCCAGGAGGCCGGGTTCGATCGCGTGGAGATCCTGCCGATCGAGGGTTCAGCTTCTTCCGGTTCTATCGGTTGCACCACTGACCCTCGCCGGTCGTGCGGTCAGGTCGGGTGCCGGTGCGCGTCCGGGCTGACACCCTGGCGGGATGATCACCGAGCTGCACGTCGTCGACTGGCGCCGCCGCGTCCAGCACCTGTACGCGCGCGTCCGCGACCTGGCCCAGGAGGACCCTGCGGCGGCGCACGAGTACTGGGTCGCCTCCGGGACGACCTCCTCGCCGAGCACCCGCGTCTCCGCTGCTGCCCGAGGACCGGGCCGGGTTCACGGGCCTGCCGGTGGGACCGTACGACCCGTCGATGCGCTTCGAGGTGCCGCTCGTCCCCGATCCCGCCAGCGGCACGCCGGACGCGAAACGGCTCGACGTCCCGACGGCCACGGACGGCGTGGTGCCGTTCGAGCGGGTCGGGCGCCTCGACCTGCCCGGAGTGGGGTCGCTCGACGTGTGGGCGCTGCGCTCGTACGGTGGCGGGCTGTTCGTCCCGGTCAGGACCGCTCGCCGGCGACGTACGGCGGCGGGCGGTATCTGCTGGACACGATCAAGGGCGCCGACCTGGGACCTGCGGCGTCGCTGCTCCTGCCCGACGGCGGCGCGCGCCTGGTCGTCGACCTCAACTTCGCGTACAACCCGTCGTGCGCGTACGACCCGGCCTGGGTGTGTCCGCTCGCCCCGCCGGGCAACACGCTCGCGGTCGAGCTGGGCTGCGGCGAGCTGGCACGGGCGAAGGGGTAGCCGGACAGGTCGACGTCGCCCGCAGCGGTGCTGACCGGCTGGACGGCCAGACGCGTGGACCGGGCGCGGATCGCCTCCGGTGGCCGGTACCGCATGTCCCTCCTGCTGGGCCCCGGCACGTACGGCGACAGCACCTCAGTGCAGCAGCGACTTCAGCCCGATGATCAGGAGCCCGAACGCCCCGCGATCACGGTCTCGACCGTCAACGCCCAGCCCGCACCCCGCCCGGTGCGCGGCGAGATGCCCGAGCACCGCCAGCATCAGCACCGTGAACCACAGGGCGAGCAGCGCCGCAGCAGAGACGCCGAGGCCCAGCACCCGCCCCACCAGGTACACCGCGAGGGCCGCACACCGCCGATCAGCACCCACACCTCGTCGGACGACGCGAGCCTCAGCCGCTCGACGATCGTGTGGTCAGTGTCCCGGAACCGTCCCCGAGCGCGGACACGTAGACGTGCGCAGCCCAGTAGACGACCAGCACGCCCGCGACCGCGACGACCACGAACTCGCTCGACGCGTCGTGCGTGCTCGACACCGCGAGCATGAACCCCGCGACCACGGCGCCGTAGAGGAAGTCCGCCGGGCCCCGCGAGCGAACCGCTCGCCGAGCGCGTCGCGCTGGGCGTGGTGGTCGTTGCGCCCAGGTTCCGTGCCGTCGTCGCCGTCCGTCATCCGCGTCCCCTCCGGTCGCGTCGGCCCGCCTCCGGCCGCCCCGTCACTGTAGCGACGACGTCGGGTCTCACGCGCGGTGTACCGTCCCGTTCATGAGCGCCGCACGAAGCAACACCCACGCACAGGCAGTCGACGCGGCGATCGAGCTGTTCACCCGGAAGGGCTACGAGCAGACGACCGTCGAGGACATCGCCGACGCCGCCCAGATCAGCCGAGCCACGTTCTTCCGCCGCTTCCGCTCCAGGAGGACGTGGTCTTCGCCGACCACGAGCTGCTCCTGGACGCGGTCGTGGTCCTGCTCGGCGAGACCCGTCCCGCCGCCCGGGGTCACACCCGAGGAGCTCGAGAACGTCGACCCGTACGTCGAGGTGTGCAAGGCGGCGCGACTCGTGTTCGACCACCACGTGGGCCAGCGCGAGACCTCCGTAGCACGGCACCGCCTCCTGCAGGACGTTCCCGCGCTGCGCGACCGCGAGCTCGTGACCACGCACCGCTACGAGCGCGCGTTCACGTCCTACCTGCGCGACTCCCTGCCGGCGGACACCGAAGCTCGACCGCGTCGGTCGCGTTCGCGGCGTCGGTCGTCGCGGTGCACAACGCGATCCTGCGACGGTGGCTGCGCGATCCCGACCAGGACCTGCGCCCCGAGCTCGAGGAAGCGTTCGCGGACCTGCGGCGCGCGGCACGCCATCCTTCGGGCGCCGACACCGAGCCCACGTCCTCACCCTGTCCCCTCCGCGTGCGTCGGGTTCGAGCGCGCCGAGCGCTCGCCGCGTCGTCGTGACCGTGCTGGAGGGCGACCCCGACGCCGACGAGGTCGCCCGCGCGGTGCGCGAGGCCCTCACGTGATCCAGCCCTCCCGGTGCGGGACACAGGGAATGCGCGAGTAGCATCAGCGGTTGCAGAACGCAGCAAGCAGTACGCACGAACGTGCTCCGGGGTCGGTGCAATTCCGAGCGGCGGTGACAGTCCGCGACCCGCGCCCACGCGCGGTTGACCTGGTGGAACTCCAGGACCGACGGTGAAAGTCCGGATGGGAGGAAGCACGTGCGGCACGGCCGTCCCCGGCCGGGTCGGGCACGACGATCCGTCGAGCCCGCCCGGAGACCGTCGGGACCGGTCTCGCCGTGGTGAGCGCCGCCGTCGGGCAGCCGGACCGGGCTCCCCGACCCGTCGCCCGCCCTCACCCGGAGCCGACGTGCCCGGGACGAGGGAACATCGATGGACCTGATCCACGCGCTCTTCGACGCGCAGCTGACGATCGGCGGCCAGCACCTGCTGTGGCGCGAGATCGTGGGCAACGGGTTCGGCCTGGCCTCCGCGCTCGGGGCATGCGACGCAAGATCTGGGCGTGGCCCGTGGGGATCGTCGGCAACCTCCTGCTCCTCACGGTGTTCCTGGGTGCAGTGTTCGCGACGCCCAACCCGTCAACCTCCTCGGCCAGGCGGCCGCCAGGTCATGTTCGTCATCGTGTCCGTGTACGGGTGGGTGCAGTGGCGACGCACCCGCGCACGCCTCGGCCAAGACACGGCGGGCGTCGACGCGGACAGCCACGGGGTGTCGGTCGAACCGCGCTGGGCAACCTGGCGCCAGCGCGGCTTCCTGGTCGTGGCACTCGTGGGCGGGACGATCGTCCTGACCCCGATCTTCCGGATGCTCGAGTCCTACGAGCCCGTGTGGGCCGATGCCTGGATCTTCATGGGTTCGCTGCTCGCGACGTACGGCATGGCCAAGGGCTGGGTCGAGTTCTGGCTGATCTGGGTGGCCGTGGACGTGGTGGGCGTGCCCTGCTGGTCGACGCCGGCTTCTACGCGTCCGCGTTCATGTACGTGTTCTACGGGGCGTTCACCCTCGTCGGGTTCTTCGTGTGGTGGCGGATCGACCGCCGCTCCACGGCGCGGCGCCTGGCAGCGGCCACGGCGGTCGAGCGGGCTGATCGTCCCCTGCCGCTCCTTCCGTCCCCGGTGGATACCCGAGGGCTTCGGCGTGACCTGGTTGGACAACATCGCGGGACCCACGATCCCGGAGTGATACCCCGTCTCTTGACCTGAGACGCGATATCACGCACCATGGAAGGCATTGCCCGACACCGACGTCCGGCCCGAACCGGGAGCACCCCATGACGATCGAGAACCCCGTCCGCCAGAACGTGACCGAGCCGGACTACGACCTCACGCAGCCGCTCGACATCGACTACGCTGGCGCGTTCCTCGACGCGACCGACGCGGACCGCGCCCTGCAGCAGCGGGCCCGCGCGTTCGTGCAGGACGAGGTCCTCCCGTGATCGACGGGTACTGGGAGCGCGCCGAGGTCCCCTTCGGCCTCACCCAGCGCATGGGCGAGCTCGACCTCCTGCGCGACGGCGTCGACGTCCCCGGCTCGCCGGAGATCAGCCTGATGGGCGCGGGCCTCGTCGAGATGGAGATGTCGCGCGGCGACGGCTCGGTCGCCACGATCTGCGGCGTCCAGGGCGGCCTCGCGCTGCGCTCGATCCAGATGCTCGGCTCGGACGAGCAGAAGGCCAGTGGCTCGGCCCGCTCGCGCGCGGCGAAGCTCGGCGCGTTCGCGCTGACCGAGCCCACGCACGGCTCGGACTCCGTCTCGCTCGAGACCTCGGCCCGACCGAGACCCGCGACGGCGTCGAGGGCTTCGTGATCGACGGGGAGAAGAAGTGGATCGGCTTCGGGTCGTGCGGTGACATCACGGTGCTCTGGGCCCGCTCCACCCAGGACGGTCAGGTCCACGGCTTCCTCGTCCCGCAGGACACCCCGGCTACGTCGCGACGACCATCGAGGGCAAGGTCTCGCTCCGCGCGATCTGGCAGGCGCACATCGTCCTGACCGACGTGTTCGTCCCGGCCTCGGCCATGCTCCCCGGCGGTCGCTCGTTCAAGGACACCGGGCGCGTGCTCCAGGCGACGCGCCTCGGGTCGCGTGGGCCGCCGTCGGGCATGCGACCGCGTGCTACGAGACCGCCGTCGCGTACGCCAAGCAGCGCGTCCAGTTCGGACGCCCCTCGCAGCGAACCAGATGGTCCAGGAGCGCCTCACCAAGATGCTCTCGACCCTCACGCAGATGCAGCTCCTCGTCGCGCAGATGACCAGGCTCGACGCCCGGGCGCACTCAGCGGCCCGCAGGCGTCGATCGCCAAGTACACGTGCACGCGCGGCGCCCGCGAGATCGCCGCGAGCGCCCGCGACATGCTCGGCGGCAACGGGATCCTGCTCGCGAACCGCGTCGCGCGGCACTTCGCGGACGTCGAGGCCCTGCACACCTACGAGGGCACGGAGGCGTCCAGGCCCTCATCGTCGGCCGCGACATCACGGGCGTCTCGGCGTTCGTCTAGCCCTCACCGGCGGCGCCCCGTACCGGGCGCCGCACCACCGACCACCCGGCGCAGTACCGGACCTCCTCGTCCACCTGACACCTCCGACCCGCACCTGACTCGCGCTGGCCCGATCCCCTTCCCCACGGAGCACCCCATGAGCAACGACGCCCACGTCCCCGTCCTCCTGCACGGCGCGCGCACGCCGTTCACCCGCTTCCAGGGCGCGCTCGCCTCGCTGTCCGCGACCGACCTGGGTGCACACGCCATCCGCGGCGCGCTCGACGCCTCGGGGTCGCGGCCTCCGACGTCGACACCGTGATCATGGGTCAGGTCATCCAGGCGGCGCGGGCCAGGGCCCTGCCCGCCAGGCGGCTGTCGCGGCGGCATCGGCTGGGACGTCCCCACGGTCACGATCAACAAGCTGTGCCTGTCGGGCCTGACCGCGATCATCGACGCTGCGCGCCTGATCCGCACGGGCGAGGCGTCGGTCGTCGTCGCGGGCGGCCAGGAGTCCATGACGAACGCCCCGCACCTGGTGCTCGGCTCGCGCAAGGGTTTCGCGTTCGGCGACGTGACCATGGCGGACTCGCTCACGCACGACGGCCTGCGCGACCCGTTCGACGACCAGATCATGGGCGAGGCCACCGACCGCGGCTGCACGACCCGCGGCATCGGACGCGAGGAGCAGGACGTCTTCGCGGCCCGCTCGCACCAGCTGGCCGCCGCAGCGCGCGGAGGGCCGCCTGGCGGAGGAGATCGCCCCGTCTCGGTCCCCAGCGCAAGGGCGAGCCCGTCGTCGTCGCCGACGACGAGGGCATCCGGCCCGGCACCACGGTCGAGGCCCTCGCGGGCCTGCGCCCGCGTTCGTCAAGGACGGCACCATCACGGCCGCTCGTCGTCCCCGCTGTCCGACGGCGCCGCGGCGGTCGTCGTCGTCAGCAAGGCCTTCGCGGTCTCGCGCGGCCTGACCTGGCTCGCGGAGATCCGGTCGGCGGCCAGGTCGCCGGGCCCGACAACTCCCTGCACTCCCAGCCGCCCGCGCGATCGAGCACGCGCTCGAGCGCGAGGGCATGAAGGCCGACGAGCTCGACCTCGTGGAGATCAACGAGGCCTTCGCGGCCGTCGCGCTCCAGTCGGTCGCGGACCTCGGGATCGACCCCGCCATCGTCAACACCGACGGCGGCGCGATCGCCCTGGGCCACCCGTCGGCGCCTCGGGAGCCCGCCTCGCCCTGCACCTGGCCCTCGCCCTCCATCGCCGCGGCGGCGGCGTCGGGGCGGCTGCGCTGTGCGGCGGCGGCGGCCAGGGGACGCACTGATCCTCAGCGTCTGAGCCGTTCTCCTCGCGTCGCGCGGCGCTGCCTCGCCGTGCGACCCAGCGGCCCGGCCGGAGGCCCTCACCTCCGGACGGGCCGCTTCTTCCTGCCCGACGGCGCCCGGCGTCCAGGGCGTGTCGCCGCACCCGGGTGAGTGGCGCCGTCGTGCGACGATGTGCGCGTGCCCGAGACCGCCGCCACCCGGCCCTCTCGACCGGACGGACGGTCCTCGCGTGGATGCTGCGCTCCCCGTGGGCCCTGGTCGCGGGCTTCGTGCTCGTCCACGCCTCGTTGATCGTCGACGCTCTCACCTGGGGCTACCGCATCTCGGGTGACGTGCAGCTCTACTGGGTCTGGGCGCGCGCCGGCTGGGACCGCGGGATCTGGCCCGTGCTCGACTACGACTGGGTGTACCCGGTCGGCGCCCTGCTCCCGGTCGCCGCCCCGGGCTCGTCGGCACCTCCTTCGAGGCGTACTACGCGCAGTTCCTCGTGCTGATCGTCGTGCTGAACGCGGTCGCCCTGTGGTTCCTCGCGCGGCTGCCTGGCCGCGGACGCATCGCAGCCTGGTGGTGGCTCGCGTTCCTCGTCGCGCTCGGCCCCATCTTCCTGGGCAGGCTCGACGGCGTCGCCGCAGCCCTCCTCGTGATCGCGCTCGCGGTCGCGGTGCGCCGCCGGCCCTGGCGACCGCGATCGCGACGTTCGGCGCCTGGGTCAAGATCGCTCCCGGGGCCGTGGTCGTGGCGCTCCTGACGACGGCCAGGCGCCCCTGGAGGACGGTGATCCTCCCCGGCGCCGCGGTCAGCGCGGTCGTCGTCGCGCTCGCCCTCGCGGGCGGGGCGGCTCGCGCGTCCTGGGGTCTTCGGGACGCAGGACTCGCGCGGGCTCCAGTCGGAGTCCGTGTTCGCGACCCCGTTCAGCGTCCTGCGGCTGTTCGACCCGCGGGTGCGCGTCTGGATGAACCCGGACATCCGCACCCTCGAGATCCTCGGCCGGGCACGACGGCGACGGGTCGGCTGCTCGACGTCCTGCTGCCCGTGGCGGTGCTCGCGGTCGCCGGCACCTCGTGGTGGGCCGTGCGACGTCGCCCGGAGGTCCGCACCGACGTGTTCCTGCTGGCCGTGACCGCGCTGCTGCTGAGCCTCATCGTCTTCAACAAGGTGGGTTCACCGCAGTTCGTCGCCTGGATCGGTCCGCCCGTGGCCGTGGCGATCGCGCTCGCCGGGCCGGGGCGCGCACGGTCTGGTCCCCTCCCGCCCTCGCCGTCCTGGGGACCGCGGGCCTCACCCAGCTCCTCTACCCGGTCGCCTACTGGGAGTTCACCGTCGGCGAGCCGTGGATGGTCGCGGTCGCGGCCGTGCGGAACGTGGCTCTCGTGGTGCTGTTCGTCGGTGCGGTGGTCCAGCTCGTGCGGCTGGGCCTCGGGTCCTCCCGAGTGCGGCGTCGGTGACTGTCGCGCCCACGGTCGACGAACCCACGGGTGCCGAGCCCCGTCCTCCCGCCAGGATCCCGAGCCCACGGCCAACACCTGACCTCCGGACGAGGCTCCTGATGCGCACCGACGCGTCGCCCGATTCCTGCGCTTCGTGGACAGCGGGCCGCGTGACAGCGACGCCCAGAGTCGGCAGATCGGCGCCCAGCGGCACGGCCCACGCCTGAGCGAGCTGGCGCGGCCGACCCTTGTCGTGCACGGAAATGCCGACCCGATCCTGCGAGCATCGGCAGGTGAGCAATTGCTAATGAGAGTGGTTCTCATTCTCTGTTACGGTGTGCCTGCTCCGTCGCTCCCTGCGCCGGACTCACCGCACCTACCGGAAGGACGGTGGGACCCACCGGGGTCCCCTAACGCCATGACCAGCACACGACACCGCCATCTCGCCCTGGGGATCGCCCTCGCCCTGCCCGCCGCAGTCCTCGCCGGCTGCGCGACCGGGAGACCGCCCTGCCGCCTCGGCCGACGCGACCGACCACGACCACGACGAGCACGAGGAGGGCGGTCACGGCACCGAGGCCGCGACCGACACCCGCGTATCGCCCTCACGTACGACGGCGGGATCGTCGTCCTCGACGGCACGAGCCTCGAGCAGGTCGCCGACCTGCCGATCGACGGCTTCACCCGCATCAATCCCGCAGGCGACGAGCGCCACGCGATCGTCTCGGCAGGCGACGCGTTCCGGGTCCTCGACCTCGGCACGTGGGGCGAGCCGCACGGTACCCACTCGCACTTCTACACGGCCGACCCGGCCTTCACGACCACCGAGTTCGCCGCGAACCACCCGGGCACGTGGTCCGCCACGCAGGCCGCACGGTCCTCTTCAACGACGGCTCGGGGCTCGTCGAGTCGTTCGACCCGCACGACCTCGCGGACGGCGACCCGAGACCACGACGTACACGACCCGTCCCGCACCACGGCGTCGCGGTCGAGCTCGAGAACGGTGACCTGCTGATCACCGACGGCACCGAGGACGCGCGCTCGAGCGTCGTCGTCCTCGACAGAGGACATCACGAGATCGCGCGCACCGACGCCTGCCCCGGTGTGCACGGTGAGGCCGTGGCGGCCGACGAGGCCGTGGTCGTGGGCTGCGAGGACGGCGTCGTCGTCTACTCGGGCGGCGAGCTGACCAAGATCGCGTCCCCGACGCGTACGGCCGCATCGGCAACCAGGCCGGGTCCGACGAGTCGCCCGTGATCCTGGGCGACTACACGTCCGACCCCGACGCAGAGCTCGAGCGCCCCAGCGGATCTCGCTCGTCGACACCGTTCGCCGGCAGATCACCCTCGTCGACACGGGCGCGAGCTACACGTTCCGCTCGCTCGGCCGCGGCCCGCACGGCGAGGCCCTGGTCCTGGGGACCGACGGGTCGCTGCGCGTCATCGACCCGGTCTCGGGCGCGATCACGAGCACGGTCCCCGTGATCGACGCCTGGACCGAGCCCGACGACTGGCAGGCCCCGCGCCCCACGCTCTTCGTGCTCGACCACACGGCCTACGTGACCGACCCTCCACGAAGGCCGTGCACGCGGTCGACGTCGAGACGGGGAAGGTCTACGCGAGCACCACGCTCGACGTGGTCCCCAACGAGCTGACGGGGTCTCGGGCCTCGCCGGGTGACCTCCTGCCCGACGGCGCCGCCCGCCCGGGCGGCCACCTCACCGCGCGACGTGGTCGCCCGGGCGCGCTGCGTCGTCGGGCCCCTCAGGGCGGGCGAGCGCCTCCTCCGCGCATGGCAGCCCGTGCACTTCCGCCGTACCGTCGAGGGATGAACGGCCCGACCGACATTCGAGGAGGGCCCGTGAAGGGTTCTGGTAGAGCCGAGGCGCCGAAGCGTCCCCGGGCAGCCCGATGCTGATCGCGCTGATGATCATCGTGGTCCTCCCTTCCGTGCTGCTCGCCGATGCGTGGGGCTGGCCCGGTGGGGATCATCGGCGGCCTGACGGGCATGTTCGCGCTGGTGGCCTTCATGGGCGGTCCGCTCCGGGCCGACCTCCGCATCGCCGCGGTGATGGGCCCGCTGCTGATCTTCGCCGCAGCCGTCCCGCGCCTGGTGGCCGAGACCTCGCGCCCGCGGCGATCGCTCTCGTCGTGGTGCTCGTGTTCGTGGCCGCACTTCTCCCCTGCTCGGCCCACGCTTCGGCAACGCGGGGATGGGGCTGGGGATGACCACGGTGTTCGGCTACGGCTACGCACCGATGGGTGGGGCCGATCATCGGCAGGTGATCGCGGCGGCCGTCGCGGGGTCGCCGTGGCGCTCATCCTGCGCATCCTGATGGGGATCTCGGACCCGTCCAAGCAGACCCGCGAGCAGGTCGCCGCGGTGCTCGTCGCCGACGATCCGAGCGCCGCCACCGCCACCGCGTTCAGCACCTGGCTCAGCGACGGCAGGCAGCGCTGGCTCGCGGACGCGCTCGAGGGCGCCTCACGCTACCGCCTCGCCCTGCACGCGGCAGACCTCGCGGCGACGGGCGGTCCCGACGACGCCGCGCTCCGAGGGCGGGCTCACGAGCTGGCCGAAGAGATGAAGGCCAAGCCCCGGCGGGACAAGCCCGTCAAGGCACCGTTGGCCTCGCCGGCATCAGCGGTCGCCGAGGCCCCTTCACCGACGCCGCGCGCTCTGGACTCCGTCGAGCAGGCGATCCAGAAGCGCGACACCACCAAGGTCACGCTCGATCGAGACCGACGTCACCAGCTCCAGGACGCGGTGCTGCACCCACGGCCAGGCTGAAGTCCATCCAGGTCCGGCACGCGTTCCGCACTGCGCTCGCAGTGCTGCTGATGCTGCTGATCACGTCCGGCCTGGAACGGGGCGACCCCTGGTCTCGACCGTGCTGCTGACCACCTTCAGCATCCTCCAGGCCAGCTGGGGCAACACCTTGACCAAGGCGAGGAACAAGGTCATCGGTCTGGTCGCGGGCTCGCTCACGGTCGCGGTGGTCCTGCTGGTCGTCCCGTCGCGCTATCTCACCCTGGTCGCGGTCGTCGCCCTGTGCCTGGGGCTGTGGTACATCGTCACCCGCCCGGCGCTGGGCGCCGCATTCATGGTCGTCGTCAGCGTCGGCTTCAACTCCGTGACCCGTGACCTGAACGCGGTCAACCTCCTGGTGCAGTACGTGGGGCTCACCCTGAGCGCGGTGCTGGTCGGACTGGTCCTTGGTTTCGCCGTGATCCCGGGCTTCCGGCCCCACCTCTGCGACGACGTATCGAGACCGCGACCGAAGCCACCGCGACCGCGCTCCGTGCCTCGTCGGGAAGGACCGGTCCACAGCAGCCCGAGGAGATCGCCTTGCTCCGGGACGCCGTACGCCTGCAGGACGAGCTGGTGTCCGACCGCGACCAGCTCGACGACAGGCAGCTCGCCGAGCTCGACACGCTGCGCAACGGGTTGCGCGACCTGACCGTCCTGGCCGACGCCACGGAGCTGACCCGCGGCGAGCTCGACCAGGTCCTCCAGGCGTTGAGCCCCGATGACCCGACGGGCGAGAACGCGCCCGACGGCACGGCCCCGAGACCTCGGGCGCAGCGTCCTCGACCCTGTGGGATCTGGCCCAGCGGGCGGCTCGGCCGAGCGGTACCTGCTGCGAACGCTGCCGGTCCCCGCCTGAGCCTGCTCCCGCGGTCCCGCGTCACGGGCGGGAGACCGCCTCCTCGAGGCGGTCCAGCAGCTCGACCTGCCCGCGACCACGAGTTCGCGCGCCCGCGCGAGCGGCACCCACGCGACCCGGTCGAGCTCCGGGAACGTCGCCGTCCGGCCGGAGCGCGGGGCCAATCCATCTCGAACGTGTTGCTCGTCGCGGTGCTCGCGTCGAAGTCGGCGCGGCGTGCCCAGGCGCGCACGGTCTTGCCCGCGCGCTGCCTGATCTGCCCCAGGTCGATCTCCGGCCCTCGGGCGGCGCGGCCCCGAGCTCCTCGGTGAACTCGCGGACCGCCGCGGCGTGCGGGTCCTCGTCGGGGTCGTGCTCGCCCTTGGGAATGGTCCAGGCACGCTCTTCCTTGTGCGCCCACAGCGGTCCACCCATGTGCCCGACGAGCACCTCGACCGCGCCGACGTCGTCGACCCGATAGAGGAGAAGTCCCGCGCTGCTCGCCACGTCCCACGCCCTACGAGACCGGGGCGCGCCTGGAGCTCGGCGAGCACCGCCGGATCCTGCAGGTTCATCCAGTCGATGACGTCCTGGTACGTGGCACAGATGGTCTCGGGCTTGCCGCACGCCTCGAGCATGAAGTCCTTCGCGGCCGGGTTGAACGCGTTGCCGCTCCACTGGTTGAAGTGGTTCGCCACGAGCACCGGCGCACGGTTGCCGGTGAAGGCCACGTCGTACATGTGCCGGTACGTCTCGAGTACCGCGGCATGGATCTCAGGGCGCGTTCCGGCTGGTTCTGCGCCTTGTTGAACTTGTACCAGAAGTTGTAGTCCATGGCCATGACGGTGCCGAGCGTCGGAGAGCTCGTCGTCTGCATGCGAAACTCCCAGACGCCGTACTCCTGCTTGGGCCACGCGATGCCGCTGCCGGGGATCGACGAATCGTACGTCTGCCCGTGCGCGGCCCACGCCGGGGCGATCTGGTCCCAGTTGCCCTCGAGGCACGGCGTCCGACCGCCCGTGACCTCGGAGGCCGGGATCTCGAGCGGGGCGAGCCCTGGAGGCCGTTGATCTCCTGCCAGTCGTTCCAGAAGCCAAAGAACTGGTCGAGCTCGCTGTTCCAGTCGGCCGTGGTCCAGTCCCCGCCACCGGGCGGGTTGTCCGCGCAGAAGTGCCCGTTGTAGTGCGTCCCGATCTCGTGGCCCTCCAGGTAGGCGGCGTTGAGGTCGCCCACGAGAGTCGTCACCGTCGCGGCGTCGCCACCGAAGGCCACCGACGCCTTGCCTGGCGCGTGCCCGGGCCCGTGTAGGCGTCGCGATGCTCGTCCGTGAGCAGGTAGATGCCCGTGAGGAACGCCGTGAAGCGGGCGTCGACCTGCGTGGCGGCCTCGCGGAACTCGGTCCACCGCTCGTGCCACCCCGCGCCGTCGAACGAGAAGATGATGAACTGCGGCGGGTTCTTGCCCGGCGCGAGCCTGGTCATGGGCACGTTCGACGCCGCCCGGGTGGGCGTGGGCGTCGGCGTGGGCGTGGGCGTCGGCGTGGGCGTCGGCGTGGGCGTCGGCGTCGGCGTGGGCTTGTCCGGGGCAGATTCCCGTGAGGGTGATGGCTCGTCGGTCTGTCGCTCCACCACGGGGCGGCGCTCTCCGTCGGGACGCGCGAACCCGTGCAGCCCGCGACCAGCGCCACGATCACGACGCCCGTACCGAGCACCGCGCGGCGAAGTCCGCGGGGATGAGCACGACGTGGTGCCACGGCGATGTCCTTCCGAGCGCAAGCCTCCCTCCACGCTAGGCGAGACGGGCCGCGGCCGCTCGGCTGCGGCGGGTGATTCGGCTCAGGGCTCGGGGACGTCCTCGAAGACGCTGCCCGGTTGCGCATCAGCGCCGCACGGTCGAGCGGCCAGACCTTCGCGACAGCCGTGCCCACGACGTTGTCGATCGGCACGAATCCCGCCCCGGCTTGTCCGTGTTGTAGCGCGAGTCACCGGAGTTCTGGCGGTTGTCGCCGAGGACGAAGAGGTATCCCTCGGGGACGATCTCGTCGAACGGGATCTCGCTCGGGACCGAGCCGGGCTTGATATAGGTCTCGTCGATCGCCACACCGTTGACCGAGACCCGCCCCTGCTCGTCGCAGCACGTGACGTGGTCACCCGGCAGGCCGATCACCCGCTTGATCAGGTGCTCCCCGCGTCCACCGGACGAATGCCGATGAACGTCAGGAAGGTCTCCCCGGCTGCGACCAGGCCCGTCGACTCCGTCCCCGGGTCCTCCGGGAGCCAGCCGCCCGGATCCTTGAAGACCACGACGTCGCCACGGTGCACGTCGAGGAACCGGGCACGAAGCGCGAGGCCAGGACCCGGTCGTCCTGGATGAGGGTGTTCTCCATCGACTCGCTCGGGATGACGAACGGCTGGACCACGAAGGTCTTGATGAGGAACGAGATGACCAGGGCCGCGACGACGATGATGCCGATCTCGCGCGCGAGGACCAGCGGCGACGGGACCTCACGGCATCGCCGGGCGTCGTGGTCTCCGCGGGATCCGTCGGATCGCCGGGACCCTCACCGGGCTCGCCGCTGGGTGCCTGCCGCTCGGGGAAGACCGACTCGACGTCTGGCGCGCCGGGGAAGGCGCCCGACGGTCTCGGCTGGTCGTCTGGGCGCTCGGCGTCGTTCGAAGTCACGTGGACACTCTTCCACCAATGGGCCTGAGGGGCTGGTCGGTCTCGGGCGGGGATGCCCGCAACGGACCGGGACAGGGGCGAACCTCGAGGAGCCAGAGCCCTGGACCGACCTCCGACCGACTCCCCAGGCAGGTTGGGAGGCCCGTCGAGTGCCGTCGGACAGCTCAACGACGACGCCGACCTGGACGACGTCGAGCGCGTGCTGGGCTGCCTCCGGGACGGGCTGCTGTCCGGAGAGGTAGTGGTCACGACCCGCTAGGTCCGGCGATGTGCCCGGTGCGGCTCCACCAGGCGCCACCTCACGCCGCCCGTGAGCACCGTCGCCTCGTCCGGCAGGCCGACCAGCAGATCGCGGGCGATGCCGACGGCACCTGGTGGCGCGATCCGCTCCGCTGGAGAGTGACGCGGCACGTCCCGACAACGGCGAAGGGCCCCGACCACTGGTCGGGACCCTTCGGGCTGAACGCGGTAGCGGTGAGCTTGGGTCGTAGGCTTTCGACGAGGTTGGTCGGGCTGGACGATCTTGGCTCTGACCTCGGTCGACGCCTCGTCACGGTTTGTGAAGGGTTGCACCTGTTCTTGCTGGTTTGGCTGGCAAAGAGGAGTGAAATGGGTGAGCTGTTGGGCCCTCGTTCGGTGCTGCTGACCGGCCTGCCGAGAAGGACGTGTTCGATTTGTCGCAGGGTTCAGGAAGGGCCGGAAGTAGACCCCGCTGCGTCGCCAGGTTGCTGTTGGTCGGCCGTCGGGGCGCCCGCGCTCCAACGCGGAGGTACTCGAACGCCTCTTCGGCTGGGCGCCAGCACATCCACCGACCATCGGCGAAGGCGTTGAGCGTCGCGATCTCCGGACCAAAGAGCTCGTCTGCAGTCGGACGCAGTCGGATCGTGCCGGTCTCGAGCTCGATGGCGAGGCCCGTACCAACCCCTCGTGCGCTGCCGTGACGCTTTGCCCGGCCAACGCGACGAGAGCGTCGGCCCATCCGTGTTGACCGGGCGCGAGCACGCGGTCGCCCATGATGACGGTCGGGTTCACGTCGCAGGTCAGCACTGGCAAATCTGCCGTCGGGAAGACGTCGAAGTGGAGCTGGACGTAGTCGAGGACGAACTCGATCGAGTAGAGCCGGTAGCCGACCAGCCGCCAAGAAGCGAGTTGAAGACGTAGCTCACAGCACGAGTGTATGGATCGGCTACCGACCACAGCCGCGAGTTGTGGCCGACTCATCGGTGGGGACACTCCGAGGCGCCGTACCGATAGCGGAGCACAAGAGGTCGGCGGAGGTCCGGGTCAGGGTGGCCGCAGGCCATCGCGCAGCGACGCCGCAGGCGCCCTTGATGCGGGCCGGAGTCGGCCGGATGCTCGGCTGTCGGTGCGGGGCCGGAAGCTGACGGATACGCGCCCGCGCCACCGCTGCCCTAGAATCTCGGCATGCAGATCTCCACGAAGGGACATGCCTCGTAGGCGTCCTTCCCAGCTGCGCGCGGATGCGCAGTTGCTCGCGCAGCGAACTACACCGCTTCGGAGACCGAAGGCTGGAGGAGCAGACCTGTCAGGGTCGGCACGGGCCGCGGTACTCCAGTACGAGCGCCAGGCCGCCCTGGCTCGCGGGTCGGTCCTGATCGCGTTGCAGGTCTGGATGCGCTCACCGGCGGTGGTCGAGTCGTCCGTGACAAGTTGCGGGATCTGGGAATGCTGCGGCTACCACAGGCCGGTGGCCGAGACGCGCGACATCATCGAAGAACTCATTCGCACGGCCCCGTCCCGTGCCGGCAACGAGTTGCGCAGGCGGGTGCGTGACGCCGATTTCCGCATGATCGGGCCTGCGGACGGGTTCTGGTGGAGGGATCAGCGGTACCAGCGGTGACGCGAGGCGCACAGTGAGGTGAGGCGATCTCGGAGTGGCTCGAGACCGCCCTCGTCATGTGGGCGGCCGGACGGGTGAGTGCGCGCAGCGAGCGGAGCGAGCCACGGCACTGCTCGGCCACGCTGACGAGGGCACGACCGTCCGGCACTACGTGAAGCGCACCCACGTGGCCCCGGACCTGCGGGCTGTCATCGACCAGCTCATCCAGCAGGCCGAGGGTAAAACGGAGTGAAAACGGAGGGCGGGTACGACGAAGGGCCCACATCCGCAGGATTCTGCGGGTGGGGCCCTTCGGTCGGCGGTAGCGGTGAGATTCGAACTCACGGTGGACTTTCACCCACACACGCTTTCGAGGCGTGCTCCTTAGGCCACTCGGACACGCTACCCAACCGGGAAGTCCCGGCTGCAGAAGGATACCCGCTCGCGGGGCCTGGACCGAATCGGGCACCGTGCCCTCGCTGAGTGCGGAGTTCTTGCGAGACTCGCCGGGCGTTTCTCGCAAGAACTCCGCACTCAGCGACCGGCGGCGCGACCGGCGGCGCGACCGGCGCCGCAAACTCATACCCCGCCTACCCCGTGTCATAGCGACCTCACAGGTTCGCCCGGCCGAATGGAGGAGTTCGCTTCCCCGTCACCTGGAGGTCACCGTGACCCAGCCCCACAGCTCATGCTGTACGTCGTCGACCTGGTCGCCGTGACCGTCCTGACGTTCGGTCTCTACTTCCCGCGTCACCGGCGTCGTGACCTGGTCGTCGCCTACCTGGGCGTCAACGTCGGCGTCCTCGCGGTCGCCGCGACGCTCGCGAGCAGCACGGTCGGCGCGGGCCTGGGTCTCGGACTCTTCGGTGTGCTGTCGATCATCCGGCTGCGATCCACCGAGCTGTCCCAGCACGAGGTCGCCTACTACTTCGCGGCGCTCGCCCTGGGCCTCCTGGGTGGGCTCGGGAGCAGCACAGGCTGGCTGGGCGTCGCCGGGAGCGTCCTCATCCTCGTGGTCATGGCGGTCGCCGACCACCCGCGCCTGCTGCGCCGCCACCGCAGCCAGGTCATCATGCTCGACCGCGCGTTCCCCGACGAGGCGGCCTGGTCGCCTACCTCGAGCAGCTCCTCGGGGCGCACATCCACTCGGCCTCGGTCCAGCGGCTCGACCTGGTCAACGACACCACGCTGGTCGACGTCCGCTACGAGATCACCCCAGGCGGCGGGATCATCGAGAGCAGCGGGTCCGGCGCGCCCGCAGCGGCCTTCCCGGGCGCCCGCACCGAGCAGGTGTCGGCATGACGACGCTCCTGCCCGACGGCGCCGCGTCCGACACCCTCGTCGCGCCTTCCGTGGGGCTCGCCCCCATCTCGCTCGACGACCTCGTCGCCTCGGCCTCCCTCCAGACCCGGATCGACCGCAAGTACGTCCTGCCCCGCACCGCGGCGAGAGCGCTGCTCAGGGACCTGGTCGACCGCGAGCCGGGTGTGCGGGTCCTCGACATCGGAGGGCAGCGCGACTTCGCCTACGAGTCCGTGTACTTCGACACCCCCGACCTCACGAGCTTCCACCTCGCCGCCCACCGCCGCCGGCGCCGCTTCAAGGTCCGCACCCGCACCTACCTGGACTCCGGGGAGTCCTGGCTCGAGGTCAAGACCCGCGCGGCCCGCGGGTCGACCGTCAGGAGCGGGTCGAGCACGAGCTCGCGGGCCGGTGCTCGCTCGGCGACGGTCGGGGCTTCGTGGCGGCGACGCTCGACAACGCCTCGATCTCCGGGGCGGACGATCTGCCGCTCGCCGCCGGGCTCGTCACCCGGTACCGGCGCACCACGCTGTTCCTCCCCGGCACTGCGCCGGGAGCTCCTGCAGCCCGGGCGACCCTCGACACCGGGCTCACGTGGCTCCTCGACGAGGGCGAGCCCACGGGTCGCACGGCGGCGGTCCCCGATCTCGTGGTCGTCGAGACCAAGACCGGTTCGACGCCGTCGGGCCTCGACCATCTCCTCTGGCGCAGCGGCCACCGGCCGCAGCGCATCTCCAAGTACGGAACGGGCCTTGCGGTCCTCCGCCCCGACCTGCCGGGCACGCCGTGGCGGCGCGTCATCCGCCGCTACGTGGAGCCCTCCTGACCACCTCTCACGACAGGAGCATCTGATGCGACTCCGCAGACCGACCACCGTCTCGACCGCCGTCCTGACCGCCACGCTCACCGCCGCCGCGCTCGTCGGCTGCACGGCGGACGGCGAGAGCACGACCACGAGCGAGGCCGCCGCGGCGACCACCGCCTCAACAGCGGTCGCGGGCCTCACCCCGAGGAGGCCATGGGCGCGAACGCCGAGCCGCACGCCTCGGGCGCCGACGACCCGGACCTCACGTGGGACGAGTCCGAGGAGGTGGCGATCTCCCTCGACGGCGACTCGGCGCAGGCGGACGGTGACGGTGGGAACGTCGACGGCTCGACGGTCACGATCACCCAGGCGGCACCTACCGCGTCACGGGCGAGCTGACCGACGGGCAGCTCGTCGTAGCCTCGAGCGGCGACGGCGTGGTCCGCCTCGTCCTCGACGGGGCGAGCGTGACGAGCTCGACGACGTCGGCCCTGGTCGTCGAGGACGCCGCGCGCGCCGTCGTGGTGCTTGCCGACGGGTCGACGAACCGCCTCGAAGCGACGGGGCCGCTGTCGACACCGACAGTGACACCGAGTCGGACACCGACAGTGATGGCAGCACCGACGAGCCCGACGGCGCCCTGTTCTCGTCGGCGGACCTGACGATCGGCGGCACCGGGTCGCTCGACGTCGTCAGCGCCTCGACCGACGGGATCGTCGGCAAGGACGGCCTGGTCGTCGCGGGCGCCTCCATCTCGGTCGACGCGGCCGACGACGGCATCCGCGGCAAGGACTACCTGGTCGTGACGGGCGACGCGTCGCTCACGGTCACCGCGGTCGCCGACGGCCTCACGTCGACCAACGCCGACGACGAGACGATGGGCTACGTCGCGGTCCTCGGCGGGACCGTCGACATCACGTCGGGAGACGACGGCATCCAGGCCGAGACCGACGCGATCGTCGCCGACGCGACCGTGACCATCGCCGCCGCCGGGGCGCGGGCACCGAGGTCGCCGAGGACGCCTCGGCCAAGGGCATCAAGGGCGACGTCGGGGTCGTCGTCGGCGGCAGCTCCACCGTGACGATCGACGCCGCCGATGAGGGCCTGCACTCGAACGGTGCCGTGTCCGTCTCGGGCGGGTGACCACCCTCGCCGTCGGCGACGACGGCGTCCACGCCGACGGCGACCTCACGGTCACGGACGGCACCCTCACGGTCAGCGAGTCCGTCGAAGGACTCGAGGGGCGACCATCACCGTCGCGGGCGGCGACGTGAGCATCGCGTCGTCCGACGACGGCGTGAACGCCGCGGGCGGCACGGGCAGCACCGCGGACGCTGAGGCGATGCCCGAGGGTGGCGCCCGGCCGGTGACGGCGAGATGCCCGGGGACTTCACTCCCCGGCGGACGGAGAGATGCCCGAGGGCGAGCCACCCGCGATGCCCGACGGGCAGACCGGCGGCCAAGGGGCGGCCGGCGGCGCGGCCCCGGCGGCGAGAGCGCCGACACGGGCGACCACTGGCTCAAGATCACGGGCGGCACGCTCGTGGTGGACGCCGACGGCGACGGCCTGGACAGCAACGGCTCGATCGAGATCACGGGCGGGACCACCGTGGTCCAGGGGCCGACGAACGCCGGGAACGGCGCGCTCGACGTCAACGGGACCTTCACGATCTCGGCGGGACCTCCTCGCGGCGGGCAGCTCCGGCATGGCCGTGGCACCCGACGCCGACTCGGCGCAGGGCTGGGTCGCGGCGAACCTCGACCAGACGGCCGCGGCCGGGACGGTGGTCCACCTCCTGTCCGACGACGGCGCGAGCCTCGTGTCCTACGAGGTCACCAAGGACACGGAGAGCGTCGTCTACTCCTCACCGGAGATCACGACGGGTGCGACGTACGTCTTCCGAACCGGCGGGACGCTCGGCACGCCGGAGGCCGCCGGGCTCTCCTCGACCGGCGGGCCCGACGGTGCGACGCAGGTGGCGACAGCCGTCGCGGGCGAGTTCGCGGGCGGCGGGACGGGCGGCATGGGCGGCGGACGCCGACCCGGTGCCACGGACTCGACCGACACCTCGGGCGACGCGACGACGAGCGGGACGTGACGCCGTCGGGCCGCTGACCCGGCTCCCTGCCTGAACCCGGCGGCAGGGACGCGGCAGGGTGCCGCACCGGACGGTGCGGCACCTGTCCCTGTGTCCCGGACCGGCCTGGACACAGGGCTTCGGTGCAGCGTGACGGTCAGACCGTCGTCACGCAGTTGTCATGCCGAGCAGGGCTGACCTGCGTCCCACGCGCCCCAGACGGTGGAGCCAGGCACCTCGCCACGAGTCCACCACTGAGCGGTGTGGTTGACGCCCGCGCGGGAGACGACGGCGCCGCCCGTGTAGGTGGCCGCGAGCGAGAACGCCGGAGCGCACGCGACGACGTCAACCTCGGGGCCGTGCCGCAGGGGCCGACCTTCTGCCACGGGCTGCCGGACGTCGCCGCCGGAACCGTACCGCGGGTCCACCACCTGGCCTTGTACTCGGTGCCGTCGTGGGAGATCACGTCGCCCGAGGTGTAGACGCCCGAGGCATACCAGGGGCGGCGCACTGGGCGTCGACGGCCGGGCCGGGTGTCGAGGCGCGCAGGGTCGCGCCGAGGGTGCCACCGAGCTCGTTCTTGTAGTCACCGCTGAGGTCCCACCACATCGCGCCGCCGTAGCCCTGGACCGCCAGCCACTCGGCCTTGGCGTTCACGGACGTGGTGTCGTCGTAGCTCCACCACTGGTCACCGTCGTAGCGCCAGGAGGCGCCGATCGTCGGGTCGAAGTGCGCCGTGCCCAGGTTGCGCAGCTCGGCGTAGGTCTTGGTGCCGATGTAGCCCTCGGCAGGCTTCCAGCCCGCGCTGCCGTCCTCGACGCCGAACCAGCCGTGGCCGTAGGCCGCGAGGCCCGCGTTGAGCTGCTGCGGGTCAGCGCCCGCGTTCACGTACATGCCCATGGCGCCGTCGAGACCGAGGCCCCAGTTCTGGGCGCCGTCCGGGTGCAGGTTGCCCTGGTGGCCCGTGGTGGTGGGGACCCAGCCACCGTGGAAGTCGTAGCCCTGGACGTTGAGGAAGTCGACCGAGGCGAAGAGGCGCGGGTCGAGCCAGCCGCCCTGCCCGGCGTTCCATCCGCCGGCCGGTGCGAACGCGGTCAGGAGGTAGTCCTCACCGTTCTGCGCGCCGAGAACGTCGAGCGAGGAGCGGAACTCCTCCATGAGGAGCAGGAAGTTCTCCTTGTCCTCGGGGCGGGCGTTCGCGGTCTCGCCGCCGGTGACGGGCCACTCCCAGTCGATGTCGATGCCGTCGAAGACGCCGGCGGCCACACCTGCTCCTCCCTTGTCACCGATCTGGGGCAGGTTGCCCGTGATGTAGATGTCGAGGCACGAGTCGACCAGCCGGGTGCGCCCTCGGCCGTGGACGCAGCCTCGGAGAAGTTGTCCGACCAGGTCCAGCCACCCAGCGACACGAGGACCTTGGTGTCCGGGCTGACCGCCTTGAGCTTGCGGAGCTGGTTGAAGTTGCCGGCGAGCGCCTGGCTCGCCTTGTCGGCCTTGCCGTCCACGGACTGGTCGGCGGGCACGAGTCGCAGGAAGTCGTTCTGCGCGTCGCCCTCGCCGGGCACCTGGTTGATGTCGCACACGAGGTCGGTCGTGACGTTGCCGAACGCGTAGTTCAGGTGCGTCAGGTCCTTGGTCGCGCCCGACGACACGAGGTCGGCGACGTGGAAGTCACGCGTGATCGGGCTGTCGGACATGAGGTAGCCGACGCTGCGGTAGCCGTTGATGTCCTCAGGACCCGCAGCAGACGCGGTGGGCTTTGCGGTGGGCGCGACCGCCTGGGCAGCAGGAGCCACCAGGACAGATGCCGCGATCACCGCAGCAGCGGCGATCGCCACCGGCGCGAGCCGGCGCGTGGGTGTGTCGTGCATGAAGGGCCTCGTTGCTCTCCTCCGGGCATGCCCGGAACTTTGTTCGGACGCCTCGCACATTAGCCTTGTACGGACCCTTTGCCAAGGGTCTTAACCAATAATCGCCCTGTGAGTGATCCTCGCGCCCGAGGGTCGTCGTAGGCTCGGACAGTGCTACCGGAGACTCCAGAGACCACCCCACCATCGAGGACGTCCTCCACCTGCTGCGCGGCAGGCGCCTGACCGCGCTCACGGGCGCGGGCATCTCGACCGACTCGGGCATCCCCGACTACCGCGGACCCGACTCCCCGCCGCGCACGCCCATGACGTACCAGCAGTTCGTCGGCGACGAGGCGTTCCGCCGCCACTACTGGGCACGCAACCACGTGGGCTGGCAGCGCGTGCACCGCACCCACCCGAACGGTGGGCACCAGGCGCTGGTCCGCCTCGAGAGCCGCGGGATCCTCGAGGGGATCATCACGCAGAACGTCGACCTGCTCCACGAGGACGCGGGCTCCCGCAACGTCATCGACCTGCACGGGCGCTACGACCGCGTGATCTGCCTGTCCTGCTCCCGCGTCATCTCGCGCGAGCACCTGGCCGAGCGGCTCGCACAGCTCAACCCGCACTTCCTCGAGAGCATCGGCGACGTCGAGGACATCGAGATCGCCCCGATGCCGACGCCGTGATCGAGTCGACCGCCCACTTCGTGCCCGCGGCGTGCGAGTTCTGCGGCGGGATGCTCAAGCCGGAGATCGTGTACTTCGGGAGAACGTGCCGCGCGAGCGCGTCGAGCGCGCGTACGCGATGGTCGACGCCGCAGACGCGCTGCTCGTCGCCGGCTCCTCGCTGACCGTCATGAGCGGTCTGCGGTTCGTCAAGCACGCCGTGAAGGCGGAAAAGCCCGTCGTGATCATCAACCGCGGCTCGACCCGCGGCGACCCGCTCGCCACGATCAAGCTCGAGGCAGGGGTCTCGGAGACGCTCGAGGTGCTGGCCGACGAGCTCTGACCTCCGTGAAGACGCCGCGGGAGCGAGTCCCGGGCACGTCACCGGCTCAGTCCCCGCCCGGAAGGCCGCCCGACCTCGATACCCTCGACGTCGTAGGTGAGGCCGTCCGGTGTGCGCACCCGCACGGTCACGAGGTCACCGGGCTCGATGTCCGGCCCGCCGTCGTCCGCGTCGAAATACCACGTGAAGCCGGCAGCGCCCCGCCACGGAGTCGCGTCCCACTGTCCTCGGAGTCGGGCTCGACAGCCGGACGCGCGGGAATCTCCCGACCGGCGCGCACGAGCGTGACCTCCGGCGGCCGGACCTCGACGATGCCCTCGCTCGCCGGCACCGTGACGGTCAGGTTCACCCTGACCGCGGCAGTGGAATCTGCCGTCACCCATGGCGCCCCGTAGGTGGCACCGTCGGGACCGAGGACCGCGACGTCGTCACCCACCGTCTGCGCCTCCTCGACCGACACGACCGGGAGCGGCGCCGCGGTGGCTACCGGCACCGGCCTACGGTCGGGGAAGCCGTCCTGCATCAGGAGGACGCCCCGACCCCAGTGCCGCCACCACGAGGTAGCCGATGAAGCGCGGCCGGAGGCGCGACGAGGGCGTCACCTCGCCTGAGCCGTGTCGTCGCCTCTCGCCCGGCTCCGCAGGAGACCGATGCCGGTCGCGACCGCCACGGCGATGAGGACCTGGATCACGGAGGCCAGCACAAGACCGTCCACGTCGGCATCGAACGCGGACAGGTACCACCACGTCACGAAGAAGGCGCCGACCGGGATCGGGGCCGCTGCCACGCCCACGTCCACCACGCACGGCCCCGAGCGGCGGGAACAGCCAGCCCGCACCGACGCCGCACAGGAGTGCGGCGAGGATCCACGGAAGCCAGGTCCAGGACCGTACGAGGTCGGACTCGTCCGCCCGGACCAGCACCTGGAGCGCGAGGCCCGCCCCGTACTCGCCGACGAGGAAGCCGAGAAGCGCCCAGACCCACCCTCGGAGGAGGCCACCGAGCCGAGGCGATCTGGTCGCGGTCGCGTCGGCCCTCGCCACGGCGCTCACCCGGTCACCTCGAGGCTCTCGTCGATCGTCGCGACCAGGTCCGGATCCAGATCCGTGCCGGTGAGCTGCGCCATCACGACATGCTTGTCGTCGTCCGCCAAGCCCCACAGCACGCCCTCGTACGTCCCGCCCTCGCCCTCATAGGTGAAGTCGACCCGGTTGCGGTGACGGTAGTCCGGCGCCTCGTCGGTCTCCGGGCTGTCGACGACCGTGAATCCTGGAACCCACCGACCTGCGCCGTCGCGATGACGCTGCTCGTCGCGATGAGCGCGTCCGTGGTGCCCCACTCGGGCGAGAGCAGGAGCTGTACGGTCGCGGCATCACCCTCGGCGTCCTGATAGGACTCGGTCCAGCGGTCCGTGGTCTCGCCGCCCTCGACCCACCCTCCGGCACGGCGACGCGCATCCAGCCCGTCTGCACCAGCTCATACCCTCAGGAGTGGCGTCGCCCGAGCATCCCGCGAGGGCGACGGCCGTCACGAGGGCCGCGGTCATCACACGTGCTCGACTTCCGAACTGCATCGCTGTTCTCTCCTTCTGCAACCTTCCGGCCACCACAACGTGATCAGCCACCGATGCACACCGCGTCGTCCACCCACGGACGGATCGCGTCCGCCTGGGGAGCGCCGAGGAAGTGCGCCTCGACTGCCGTGGCCGTGGCCTCCTCCATGCTCAAGCTGAACCCGAGCTGGAGTCCCGCCTTCACGGCCACACCGAACGCGAAGCCGTCCTGGATGTTCTCATACTGGACCCGGCTCACCGTCGCCTGCTCGTACAGGAGCTGGGAGAACGGGTCGTCGGACGGCTTGTCGGGGATCACCGCGGAGAGCGGAATGTTGAACGCGTCCCCACGTTCGGCCAGCCACGCATCGACCTGGGCGCGGTTGACGTCGTCGACCTTGAGTGTCGTCGTGGTCATGGTCGAGCTGCCCTCGGCCGTACTCGCCCCCGTTGATCTGTTCGAACGTGTCGTTGCCCAGCTGACCCTCGAGCGAGCTCGCGCCGACGGTCTTGAAGGAGATCTCGGTGACCTTGTTGGACTTGTCACGCTTCACCGAGAAGGCAGCCTCGCCGCTCAGGCCGCCCGCCCCGGATCCGGCCACGAGCTCGATCCCTGCCTCAGCCGTGCCCGTGAGCTGGTAGTTGTACGTGACCGATCCGTCCGAGTCGGTCTCCACGACCACCTCCGCAGCCCCGTCGAGCGAGAGGCTGGCGCCGACGTTCGGGTCGAGGAACTCCTCCTCGCCGTCAGCGTCCTTCTTGCCCGTCGGTTCGCGGAGTCCGATGCCCGCGTCGATCCCGGCCTCGATCCCGATCGTCGTGAACTTGACGCTCGGCGGCTTGGGCGGGTCCACGAACCCTCCCATGCCCTTGACCGCGAAAGCGCCGCCCTCCTGCTTGAGCATCTCCTGCTGCACGAGGTAGGTGTCGAGATCATCGCGCATCGCCTGGTACTCGGTCGGGTTCTCGAACTCCCAGGTGTCCCCGTAGCCGAACGTCAGGCCGCCGCCGAAATTGACGTCTGCGCCGCCCTTGGTCTCGCTGCCGAGGTTGCCGATGTTGAACTTCCCACCGACCCCACCCTCGGCTCCCAGGCTTCCGCCGTCGGTCACCGTCACCTTGACGGGTCCGTCCTCGCCGTACTGCTGAACGATGAAGCCCGAGTTCTCGCCGATGGTGACGAACGCGATCTTGATCTCGGCGGAGTACGACTCGCTCGTCTCGGAAAGCATGCAGACCGGTGGCTGGTAGTCCACGTCCTGGGACGGCGCCGCAGAGGTGGGCACCGTGCCGCACGACGTCCCGCTCCCCGACACGGCGGTCACGAGCTTGCACAGCTCGATCGTGACCCGGTCACCGATCTTGAACGTCGTGAACACGAACAGCAGCGCCACGACGAGGATCACCGCGACCGTCACGATCCCGAACGTCTCGATGGTCGTCGCACCGCGCTCGCCCTGGCCACGGACCGGCGGCCGCGCTGGTGCGCCCTCGTCATCTGGGGTACCACGGTGGTTCAGTCACTCCCGTGCCGGGTGACCGGCACGTTCTCGATCGCGGGCAGGTCGGGGATCTCCAGGGTCACGGTCTTCGTCGCCGGATCGAGCGCCGGGAGCACGCAGGTCTGCGGGAACTTCTCGGCCCCGAGCGACTTCGGTTTCGCGGAGCACGTCTGGAATGCGCTCTCGCCCTTCTCGCGGTCGGCCTCGCGGTAGCTCGAGAGTCGCTGCTGGGACTCGGGGTCGACGATCGCCAGCCCTTCCACGTAGAACAAGTTCCAGTCCTCTCCGGCGAGCGAGTACGCCTCGAGCCTGATCTCCTGACCGTCCCCGAGGCGAGCGCGAACCGCACGAGGGTCCTGTCGGGGTAGGCGTCGACCGAGACGACGTCGGCGACGACCGAGCGCATCCCGCCGCCCCCACAGGAACGTCGCCGCTGGCCGTCCCGACCGCGGGCGCGTCGTCGGCCGCGGAGAGTGCGAGCGCGAGGTCCTGGGCCGAGACCTCCGGGACGGTCGACGGCGACTCGGCCCCGCGGTCTCCCGAGGCCCTCCCGACGCGTCGGGCTCCTCGGGCTGCCCGTGCATGCGGACACGGTCATGAGAGCCGCGAGCAGGCCCCCAGCACGATCGCGCGCTTCCTGACGTTCATCGCTTCCCTTCCTGCACGGAGTAGACGACCGTGACCCGGCGGTTCGCCTGCTGGCCCTCGGCCGAGGAGTTGCTCGCCACCGGCTCGGTCTCGCCCTTGCCCACGGCCTCGAGGTTCACCTGGTCACCGGCGGCGGCTCGAGCGCCGCCAGCACCGACGCGGCGCGCTGCTCGGAGAGCACCTGGTTGTCGGCATCGCTCCCGTCGGAGTCGGTGTGCCCGGTGACGACGACGGCTCCGGTCCCGCGGGCAGCGATGTCCGCGGCGACGTCGGCGAGCGTCGTCTGCGCACCCGGGGACAGCGTGGCCGAGGCCTTGTCGAAGACGACGTTGGCGTCGAGCGTCACCGCCACCTGCTCGACCGTCTCCTCGGTCGCGACCACCTGCTCGAGGTCGGAGGTGCGCCGGCTCAGCCCGAAGACCGCGCCGTCGGTTCCTGCTGCCGCGATCTGATCGCTCGACGGGATCTGCGGCCACCCCTGACCGAGCAGCACGGCGGCTCCTCGGCGACCGGGGTCAGCGCGCCCTCACCCACGGGAACCCCGCGACGACGTCCCGGCCGATCCGCACGTCCACGGTCGTCAATCCCTCGGGGAGCTCGGGGAACAGCGCGAAGGCCACGGCGAGCTCGCCCGGCTCGGCCTGGAGATCCGTCGACGCCGACGTCAGAGCCGCGCCGTCGGCCACGAGCGGCCGGTAACCCTGCAGGCCGACGACGTCCAGGAGGGCGACCGCCGAGGCCATGTTGTATCCGTAGACGCCCGGCTCCTGGAGATCGGTCGGGAAGGCGTTCGCCCCCGGACCCGATGCCGTTCGTCGCCTCCGTGAGCGAGTAGTACAGCGCTGTGCCGCCCTCGACGCGGTAGGCACCGTGCACGATGCCCCGGATCACGGGATCGTCGCCCAGGCCGAAGGACGGGTAGGAGAACGTTCCGTGCAGCGGGACCTCGGTACCGTCGACGAGTGCCGCACCACGGGTGAGATCGAGCCCGGTGCGGCGCTCTCCGCATCGGACGAGCCGCCGTCGCCACCTGCCCTCCGGCCAGTACCGCGACGAGGGCCACAGGGACCACCATCCACCTGCGAGCAACCCTCATGGTCGTTCCTCCTTGACTCTCCTGCCTCTGCAGGCACCTTGCTGAAGCACCGCGTCCAACCTGTCCGGCTAGGGCGGAGGGTCGACGAGCCGCGGAGTCGCGGCCTCGATGACCCGCTGACGCGCCTGCGCCAGGACGTCGCCCAGGTCGTCACCCGACACCCGGCGGACGCCGTCGCAGCCGAACGAGAAGACCCAGTCCGTGTACTCGGGCGGCGGGGCTCGGTCGGTGTCGGGGACGGGGTCGGCGTCGGGCTCTCGGACGGGCTCGGGTCGGGAGTCGGCTCGGGCTCCGGCTCGGGCGGCTCGATCTCCTCGCGGTCCGCGCTCACCCAGCAGCTCGACAGGTCGATCCCGAGACGTGCACGTGCGCTCGACTCGGTCCGCCCCCGCCCGGCGCGGGCTCGGCGAGGCGGGCCTGAACGGTCACGGTGCCGCCCCGCACGTCGTAGGCATACCACGCCGGCAGAACCTCGCCGCCGTTCTTCCACGCGTAGTCGTTCGCCGCGGAGTAGCCCATCGAAGGCAGCGGGGACCGTGTCGGCCACCACGTCCCGCCCAGGTCGTTCCCGCCTGTCACCGAGCGCAGCGAGGTTCCCGCGAGCTCTTCCAGGAAGTGCTCGCGGATCCGCTCGGCCCCGGCGAGCGCGGCTGCGTCGGCGACGGTGCGCGCCCTGCCCCCTGCTCGGTTCCTCGGAGGAGGGCACCACGGCAACCAGGGCGACTGCGAAGACGACGACGAGGACCGTGGCCAGCAGACCGCTGGAGGCCAGGCCCTCGTCGTCGCGCAGGCGCCGACGGGTCACGACTTGATCTGGTCCAGCTGCGTCTGGATCTTCGCGCCGAGGTCGAAGCCCTTGAACACTGCGATCAGGGCGACGATCAGGAGCACGGCCACGACGATCACGCCGAGGTACTCGATCGAGCCCTGACCTGCCTCGCGGGCCTCGAGCGACTTCTGCAGACGGATCTTGGCCTTGACGAATGCACGGGTCATGAGAGTTCTCCTCGTGGGTCCACGTCTGAACGGGTCCATCCCCGTTCATGACACTACGGAGCCTACGGAGGCCACCCCACCTGGCCCGGGCCCAGGGACCCAGAGCCGGGCCTAATCATCGCGGTCCCACGGGCCCAGCCATGCCAGGATCGCCTCCGAACGGTTACGCACCTGCATCTTCGCGAACACGCTGTTGATGTGGTTCTTCACGGTCTTCTCGGCGACGAAGAGCTGCGCGGCGATCTCCGGATTGGTCCTGCCCTCGGCCAGGAGGGAAGCCACCTCCGCCTCACGGACGGAGAGCCCGAAGTCCGGCCGGCTGACCTGCTGGGTCCGTGACCCCGCGAGCGTCGACCGCATCGCGTCCACGGCAGGTGCCGAGGCGGGAAGGCGCCGTCGCCCACCATGAGGATCGACCGCTCGAGGCCGGGCGCCGTGAAGTGCCCGTGCACGAGGTACCCGAGAGCCCCTCGGTCAGGGCTGCCCGCACCACGTCCGGGCCGTCCGAGTAGGTCAGCATGAGCACCGAGGTCACGTCGCGTATCGCCACGAGGACCTCGATCCCGTCCCGGCGGGGCATGCGGACGTCGAGGAGCGTGACGTCCGGTCGACAGCCGTGGACCATGGCGATCGCGGCGTCGCCGTCGCCTGCCTCGCCGGCGAAGGTGAGCACGTCCGACGCCTCGACGATCGCGCGCAGCCCCATCCGGACGACCGGGTTGTCGTCCACGATCGCGACCGACACTGTGTCCGGGGTCGAGCGCGGCCTCTTCCTGGGCGCTCATCCGACGGCCCCGACCGGCGCGACCGCTGCCTCGGCGCCCTCGGGCGCGACCCTCGTCGGGCTCGGACTCCGGTCCGGGCCGCAGCCACGATGGCATCGTCGTCCACCGTCGCGAGGCCCACGGTCACCGTGGTCCCCGGCCCGGAGCAGAACTGATCGTCAGGTCGATCCCGGCGCCCCGGGCCCGCTCTGCCATACCCGTCAGACCGAAGTGCCTCGGTGGGCTGGCGCCGTCCGACGCGGGGACGAAACCACGTCCGTCGTCCTGCACCTCGACAACGACCCGACCCTCACGCCCGACGAGGCGCACGACCAACCGGTTCGCATCGGCATGACGGCGCGCGTTCTCGAGCGCCTCCTCGACGATCGCCAGCAGCTCGTAGCGCGCGTCGGTCGAGATGTCCACGACCCCGTCGGCGGTGAACCTGCACTCCACTCCCGTCTCCTGCTCCCACGCGGCGCAGCGGCCCCGCAGGACCTCGACGAGCGGCCGGTCCGGCTGGTCCGCCCGGAGCCGGACCAGGATCTGGCGAGCCTCCCGCGCCGCGCGCTCGGCGCCGTCCGCGAGGGCCGTCGCGTAGTACGCGGCCGCGCCGGGGTCGCGCGCCAGGATCCGAGGCAGCGCCTCGGCCCGAGCGAGATCCCGTGCAACGTCTTGCCGAGCGAGTCGTGGACCTCCCGGGCGAGCCGGGCCCGCTCGTCGGCCGAGGCCGAGGCGAACCGCGCCTCGGCGACCAGGCGCACGGCCTCCGCCTGCGCGTCGTGCGCGCGCCGCACCGCCTCCGCCTGGGCCTCGTGGGCGTGCCGTACTGCGCCGCCCACCACGACGAGCCCGACGTACAGGGTCGGCACCCCGTCGCCGTCATGAAGCCGAGCTCTCCGCCCGCGCCGAGCACTGCCGCGAGAAGGTACCCGGAGACCAGGACGATGCCGCACGCGGACGCGACCACCGGGAGGAACAGGAACCCACCACGAGCGCGGACGACATGGTCGCGATCACGAGCGGGCTCTCGACGCCCACGAGCGCGATCACGGCGAGCGACAGGAGGACGTCGGTCACGCACACGAGCGGATGGCGGGCGACGAACGAGGCGACCGCGGGAGAGAGCAGCAGCGCCAGGCTCGCCCCGCCCATCGCCAACGAGCACGCGAGCACCGTCATCGTCAGGGGCTCCCCGACCAGCCCGACGAAAGCCATGAGGATCGAGAGCAGGCGGACGAGCATGGCGATGCCCAGCAGCCGCCGGCTGAACTCGTCCTGCCACACCGTGCCCGAGCGCATCAGATGGTTCCCAGCAAGGACCCGAAGTCCACGTCCATACCGAGGACCAGTCCCACGACGATCAGGATCATCGCCGCGGGGAGCAGGACCACGGAGGTCACCAGGGTCACGCGCGGTGCCGTCTTCGCAGCCGCCTGGCGCTGGCGCTGGGCCGATGCCCGGCGGACGTCGTCGGCGATCTGCCGGAGCGACTCGGCCAGTGGCGCGCCGAGCTCCTGGGACTGGAGGAGGGCCGAGACGAACTGTGCGACCGACTCCGAGGAGGACCGCCGGCGCATGTCGTCGAACGCGTCCCGCACCGAGGCGCCGTTGGCGATCTGGTGGAGCGTGAGCATGACCTCGTCGGCCAGGGGCCCTCGAACCGTGACGACACACGTGCGAGGGCAGCGCGGAAGTTCACGCCGGCCATGACCGTGACAGCGAGCACGTCGAGGAAGTCCGGGAGGTCGCGGTCCATCCGCTCCCGGCGCTTGCGCTGAGCGCCCGCGACCCGCCCCATCGGCAGCAGCACCGGTACGGCGAGGCACAGCGGCACGTAGAGGAAGTTGCCCTGGAGGACGAACAGGAGCACCAGCGGTGAGACGAGCAGACCCCACGAGGCGCACTCCTGGAGGAACCCGTCGACCGTGAGGCCACCAGGACGCCCCGCCTCGTCGATCCGGCGCTGGAGCCCCTCGACCCGACGCGCGCCGAGCAGTCCCCGCAGACGGGGCACCTGACCCCGAGCGATCTTCGCCAGAGGCCCATCGCCCTGGCACGCCGTCGCTGCTCCTTGCGGAGCAGCTCCAGGTCGTCGACGTGCAGGATCTCCAGCGCGTCCGACCGGAACTCGCGGAGCCCCACGAGAAGGAGGACCAAGGCCGCGGCGGCCACGGCCGCAATCACGAGCACCAGAGCGCCCGTCATCCTTCGAACCTCGTCATGCGGCGGATCAACAGGAATCCGGCGACGAACAGCGATCCGGCCACGACGAGCGCGGCCCGGCCTGACCAGCTCGCCAGCATGGCGTCGACCGTGCCCGGCTGGATCGCGTTGAGCAGGAACAGCAGCCCGAAGCCCAGGGCGATGACCAAGTAGCCGGTTGACGTCGACTGTGCGAGCGTCGTCATGATCTCGCGGCGCGTCTCCTTGCGCTCCTCGAGCGTCTCGGCGATGTCACGCAGCGCCGAGACGAGCGAGCCGCCCGAGCGTGCACTCACGAGGAGGGTCGAGATGAGGACGGCGACCTCCGGGACGGGACGCGCTCCTCGAGGTCACCCATCGCGCTGTCGAGGCTCGCCCCGAAGCGCATCCTCGACGCCACGCGTGCGAGCTCCGGACCCGCGGGCGCCTGCAGCTCCCCGGCGGCGACACCGATCGCTCCGGCGATCGACAAACCCGCGCTCGTGGCGTTGGAGAGCACGCGCGCGAGCTCCGGCATCTGCGCGACGAACTGCTCGCGGCGTCGCTCCCGAGCGCGCCCGAGCCACCACCGGATGCCCCGACCACGACCGCGATGCCCAGGAGCCCGAACAGCGGGCGAGCCCGATCGCGAGCACCCAGCCGACGGCGAGCCCACCGGCCACCGCCACGGAGCCAACGGTCAGCGGTCGACGGTCCTCCTCGCCGGCCAGCACGAGCTGGCGCTCGACCCATCGTCCCGGCGGGGTCCGGCGGAAGTAGCGGTCCCACTGGTCGATCCGACTCGTGAGCGTCGCGCTGTCCCCGAGTCGAGCGCCGCGACGAGCGCCCGCCGGCGGAAGGACACGGCCGCGAGGTCCACGAGGCCCGCGATCAGGAAGGCGGAGAACGCACACGTGAGGACGAACAGGAGGAAGATCATCGCGCGCTCCTCTGCCGGGCATCCTCGACCACGGCGGTCTCCCCGCGATCCGCAGCCGGTCGAGCACGCGCGCGGGAACGTCGTGGACCTCGAAGTGTCCACGCCCTCCCCGGTCGTTCTCGGCCTCGGGGTCCCACCGCATGAGCGGTTCGACCCGGAAGTCCTCGCGGTGCCGCGACGCGACCCAGTCGACCGCGACCACTCGACGGGTGCCGTCGGACCCGCGCAAGAGCTGCACGACGATGTCCACCGCGTTGTTCACCTGGTCGCGCAGCGCATGGAACGGGACCTCGACGTCGCTCATCGAGGCGAGCGTCTCGAGACGGATGAGCGCGTCGATCGTGGTGTTCGCGTGGACGGTCGCGAGCGATCCCTCGTGCCCGGTGTTCATCGCCTGCAGCATGTCGAGGGCCTCGCCGCCGCGGACCTCACCGACGATGACCCGGTCGGGACGCATGCGCAGTGCGTTGCGGACGAGGTCACGGATGGTGACGGCTCCACGACCCTCGACGTTCGCCGGTCGGGTCTCGAGGCGCACCACGTGCTCCTGCGAGAGCGAGAGCTCGGCGGCGTCCTCGATCGTGATGATGCGTTGCCGCGGCTGGATGAAGGCCGACAACGCGTTGAGCAGCGTCGTCTTCCCGGACGACGTACCACCCGAGACGACGATGTTCAGCCGAGCCCTGACGCACGCCGCGAGGAGGTCCGCAGTGCGCTGGTCGAGGCTCTGTCGGTTGAGCAGCTCGTCGAGGCCGTAGGCCTGGGGAACAGTCGGATCGTGACCGTCGGGCCGTCGAGAGCGAGCGGGGCAGCACCACGTGGACACGAGCACCGCGCGGCATCCGCTCGTCCGGGGAGCCGGGCGTCGACCATGGGGCTCGACTCGTCGACGCGACGGTTGACGGTCGACACGATGCGGTCGATCGTCTGCCGGAGCTGCTCCTCCGAGGTGAAGGACACGGCGGCACGCTCGACCTGACCGAAACGCTCGACGTAGATCGTGTCGTGCCCGTTGATCATGATCTCGGACACCGTCTCGTCCGCGAGGAGCGGTTCGAGGACACCGAGGCCCACGGACTCGTCGACAACGCGGCGGATGAGTGCGTTGCGTTCACGAGTCGTGAGGATGACGCCCTCGGTCGAGACGAGGTGTGCCACGACCCGCTCGAGCCGGATCCTGCGCTGGGCGGCGTCGAGCCGACCGAGCTCGTGCAGGTCGACCTCCTCGA
Source organism: Oerskovia sp. M15 (assembly GCA_038070415.1). GTDB lineage: Bacteria > Actinomycetota > Actinomycetes > Actinomycetales > Cellulomonadaceae > Oerskovia. Next base: position 2,260,395 of record JAMYWF010000001.1, on the reverse strand, counting down.
GCAGCTTGCCGCGGAAGAGCGCGACGAGCCCTTCGTCGAGGTCGCTCCGGCTCGACGCCGTGCTCGCGGCCGGGGCGCGCCGAGCTCCACTCGGCAAATCCGCCCCTCACGAGATCGTCCTCGGCATGGTTGCCTCACGCTCGACCGTCATGGAGGGAACACCGCGATCCTCGGTACCTCGACCTGGAGCACGACCCGCTCCCCTCGACCCGGAGACTGTGCACGCTCAGCCCGCTGGGCAGCGACCCTCGACCGCGGCCGCGACCGGCCGGTCGAGACTCTGGCTCGCGCCCCGTCCCGCACGGCCTGGTTGGCGCCCGCGACTGCCCACGTGAAGGCGCACAGCTGGAGCAGCACGAAGAGCGTGAGTACGACGACCGGCAGCATGCCGAGGATCTCGATGGTCGAGCTTCCTCGCTCCCCGTCCCGCCTCACGGCTCGGTCACCACCTGTCGCTCGACCGTGAGCGTCCAGGGCGTCGGCAGGAGGCCGGGCGCGAGGAGCGGGACGTTCGTCGTGACGGAGACGTCGACCGTGCCGTGCCCCTGTCCCGACAGGGCGACCTGCATGTCGTCGGTGACCCCGGAGGGATGTCCTCGAGGGCGAGCGCGCGGGCACCGGCGCCGTCCCACGGGTCGACGGCCGCGGCCCTGGCGGCGAGGGAGGCCGCGTGCCCTGTCCACACGTAGGTCAGACCGGCCGTGGCGAGCTGGACCAGGACGACCGCGACCAGGAGCAGGACCGGAAGTGCGCCGAGCATCTCGATCGACGCCGATCCGCGCTCCCGGGCGGCGACCCGAGCCTTGCGACGGGGTGTCTTGGACGCACGGGCGCACGACCGGCAGCGGGAGCGCCGGCGGGAGCGTCGACGTCCTGCTCGAGTGCGCGGGCGACCCGGAGCTCGCCGGCGAGCGCACGGAGGGCGCTCCACCAGCCCTGGTCCTCCACGAGGCCGGGCGACCTCGTGTTGACCGCTGACTCGAGGCGGCGCCCGAGGTGCGGGACCGTCGTTGTGAGGACGGGCGCGGGTGAGATCTGGCGAACGGCGTCGAACTGGATCTCGTCCCCTTCGAGCGACGGTTGACGAGCACCTTGACGGCCTCGGGCTTGCGGGCGCCGAACGACTCCCACCAGGCCAGGTCACGTCGCAGACCGCGCAGGCTCACGAGGTCGGGGTGACGACCTGCACCACCTCGTCGGCGATCTCGACCAGCGCGACCTGGACGGGGTCACGTGCGACCCGGCGTCCACGAGGACCAGGTCGTACTGCTGACGCAGGAGATAGACGATCTGGCGGACCGCGGCGGGGTCACGAACTCGACCTCGCGGACGTCCTCGGGCGGGAGCAGGAGATGCAGCCCGGACTCGTGCTCGAACATCGCGTCGGCGACCGTGCGCGGGAGAGATCCTCGGCGACCTTGGCCAGGTCCGCGATCGAGGTCCGGTACGCCGCGGGAGGTAGCTCGTGAGGTCCCCTTCTCGAGGTCCGCGTCGACCACGGCGACCTTGAGGTCCGGCGTCCTGCGACGCAGGTCCCAGGCCAGGTGCGTGAGGAGCGCCGTCGTCCCGACACCTCCCTTCGACCCGGTCATGACGACGACGGTCGCCCGGCCTCGTGCGCTCGTGCCGCCCGCGCGGGTCGCGTCGAGCATGGCCTCCATCTGACGGGACCACTCGAGCGCGTTCTGGACACGCTGCTGCACCGCGTCGAACGACAGCGGGTAGGTGAGCACGCCGCGGGCCCCGGCGTCCATCGCCGCCGCGAGCACCTCGGGGTCGGGGTCGCTCGCGACGACGACCGACACGGTCGCGGGACGGCGCACACCGAGGTCACGGACGACCTCGTGCACGGACAGGGGCCGATCTGGTCGTGCACGAGGACCGCGTTGGGCTCGTGCGTGGTGACCATCTCGATGAGCTCGGCCGTGGTCTCCGCGAGGCCCACCACCTCGACGTCGCCGACCTCGGCGAGCTGCGACCGCAGCTCGTAGGCCAGCGACTGGTCGGCGCACGCGATGACGACGGTTCCGGGCATCAGCGGTCTCCTTCTGGGATGGCGGTGCCGCCGAGGTCGCCGGCGTCGAGGTCGTCGAGCTCACCGGTGCGGTCCTCCGCGCTGCCGGTCGGCAGCCCGACGAGCCGGACCTCCTGGGCGAAAGCAGCCGCGTAGGTCACGGCGAGGGCGTCGTTCGGCTGGAGTGCGAGGGTCACGGGGATCACGTTCTGCTGGCCCGTGTCGCTCTCCTCGTCGACCTTGACCTGGCTGCCGGCGACGGACACGACCCGCACGCTGCGCACGAGCACCTGCACCTGCTTGGGCAGCCCGGGACGTCGCCGAACACGGCGAACACGTCGACGTAGTCGCCGGGACCACACGGCCCGCGAGACCCGTGACCGCGTCGACGTTGATGGCGAGCTCACGCTCGTCGGCGTCGAGGTCCGAGGGGCACGAGCAGGTCCGTGGTGATCATCGTGCCCTCGTCGAGGTTCACGCCGATCCGGCGGCCGACCAGCTCCTCCTGGTCGAGCATCGCGTTGTCGGAGACCCATCGCCTGGGGACCTCCTCCGCGACGAGGGACCCCTCCGTCACCTCGCTGTAGGCGGGCAGCGCCTCTGCGGAGCGGTAGACCGTGACCAGCGCCCCGACCCGCGAGTTGACGCTGCCCACGTAGAGAGCGACGGCCGCGAAGACGACGATCGCCATGAGGGCGGCCAACAGGATGAAGAGGACGCCTCTTCGCTGCCGTGGGTTCACAGGTTGCCTCCAGCTGAGCTCATCAGGATCGGTGCGATCCGGCAGTACGGGCAGAACGTGTCGAGCAGCGAGGACCCGCAGACGGTGCACTCACCAGTGATGGGGCCGAGGGCCGAGAGCAGAGCTGCGCTGTTGGCCGGGAGTGCCGCGGCCTCGAGAGCGCGCGTCGTCCCGAACCGTTCCACGGGGTCCAGCACGAGCCAGTCGGGCGCGGCGACCTCGTTCGCGCCGACGGTGCGCAGCAGGTCTGACCGGACGCTGTCCGGTGCCTGCCCGTGGGCGAGGGTGAGGACCGGCCAGCCCTGGCCCTCGCGCGGGCGGCTGAGCGCGCGCTCGCGACCGCACGGCCGGACGACTCGCTCAGCGTGACGACGAACCCGTGCCGCGGGCGGAACCAGGACGCGACGTGCTGACCCAGCGACGGGGCGGCGAGGTCAGGCCCACGACGCTCGCGGTCCAGGCTCCGCTCCATGTCTGCGCGGCGATCGCGTCGATCAGCGCCGGGACCACGCCCGCGTCGACGGGGCGTAGGCGGCCTCGCGCGCCACGAGCACGACCGCGGCCGGGCCGTGCGGCAGCAGACGGGTCGCGACGGACAGCCCAGCGTCGGACAGGGCCGCGGCGGCGATCAGGAGCGGGCGCTCGTGCCGCCGCTCGCCGACGATCACCACGGGCCCGGCGTCCCGGAGACGGTCGATCCAGCCGCGCAGGTCCTTCGTGTCCAGAACCACGAGGCGATCGTTACGAAGACGGTCGACGAGCTCGGGTTGGGACGGGACGAAGGCGCACACAGTTGCGCGTGACATAGGCTCCCTGGCTCCTTGAGTTCTCGATTTCACCCGCTGCACCATTCGACCCGCGCTACGAGGTTCCCCTGTTGCACGAAGCGCATTGCGGCCCACGGCAACGGCCATGGGCACACTGAGCGAATTATTTGTCCGCTCGGGCATTCACCACGGCGGCGCTGAGCATAGAAGCGAATGCCACGAAAGGAAAACCCGTGTCACAGAGTGGCCGTTCCCCGTGCTGATCATCGACAGAAAGATGACCATTTCGCTCGAGATAGCCGAAACATGGGCAAGTCGGGCACGTGGACTTCTTTCCGTCGCGCACTTCCCGATGCTCTGCTCCTGCGTCCGTGCACCTCGGTGCACGGCGCCTGGATGCGCGTACCTCTCGACGTCGCCCTGCTCGATCCCGACTACACGGTCCTCGCGGTGCACCGCCTGCGCCCGTGGGGCATGACGCGGCCCGCCACGGCGTCGCCGCCGTGCTCGAGGCGCCCGCGCCGTCGTTCGAGCGCTGGGGCCTCGTCGTCGGGAGCACGGTCGCGGTCGGCTGACGCGGACGGGCGACGTGTCCGCGTAAAGTTCGCCCATGCCTTCGACGCTCCGCCGTGCGATCAGCGAGATCGCGCCGTACCGCACGCCCGTGGCCGTGGCCGCCGTGCCCGCCGCGATCTGGGCCGTCTGGGCGAGCGGCCCGGGCTGGTCCGCTCCCGCGCTCGTGGTCCTCGCCGTCGCGAGCACGGCGCTCTTCGCGATCGACGCCTCGACGCACCGCCTCCCGATGCGATCGTCGGCCCGACGGCCGCGGCTGTGGCCGTCCTGCTGACCGCCGCGGCACTGGTCGACGGCACGTTCGACGCGCTGCTCCGCGCCGCCCTCGGCGGTCTCGTGCTGGGCGCGGCCTACCTGGCGCTGCACCTGCTCAACCCGTCGGGGCTCGGGTTCGGCGACGTCAAGCTCGCGGTGCTCCTGGGGCCGTCGGCGCCTGGTACGGGTGGCCCGTCCTGTGGGCCGTCGCGCTCGTGCCGTTCCTCGTGGGAGGGCTGGTCGCCGTGGTGCTGCTCGTCTCGCGGCGCGCGTCCCGGACGACCGCGATCGCGTTCGGCCCGTTCATGCTCGTCGGCGCTCTGGTGGCCGTCACGGGGCGCGCCTGGGAGTCATTGCCTGACGACCGGGGCAGCTCGGAGGCGCAGCGGTTCGTCCGGCTAGCGCTGCGTCTCGAAGAACTCCCGGATGAGGTCGCCGCACTCGACGTCGCGGACGCCGCCGACCACCTCGACGCGGTGGGGTTGCGCCGGTCGCGCACGATGTCCCAGACCGAACCGCACGCACCCGCCTTGGGGTCCCACGCGCCGAGCACGAGCCGTTCGACGCGGGCGAGGGTCGTCGCGCCCGCGCACATCGCGCACGGTTCGAGCGTCACGACCAGCGTGCAGCCCTCCAGCCGCCAGGAGCCGAGCGTCGCGGCGGCCTGTCGCAGGGCGAGCACCTCGGCGTGGGCGGTCGGGTCCCCGATCTCCTCGCGCCGGTTGCGGCCCAAGCCGAGCAGCCGTCCGTCCGGCCCGACGACGAGCGCACCGATGGGGACGTCGCCCGTGGCCAGGGCGTGGGTCGCCTCGTGCAGCGCGAGCCCCATGAGCTCGTCCACACGGCGCGGCGGGCCACGACCGTGTCCGGCGGGAACGTCCCGGTGGCCCAGGGAGCTCGAGCCCTGCCGGGCCGGGCGTCGGGGGCGAGCGTCGTCGTCGGGCACCATGCTCCTGAGGCTACCGGGCGGTATCCTCGATCCATGCGCCTGCACGTCGCCGACCACCCGCTGGTCGCCCACAAGCTCACCGTCCTCCGCAACAAGGACACCGCCTCCCCGACCTTCCGCCTCCTGGTGGACGAGCTCGTGACCCTGCTGGCCTATGAGGCGACGCGGGACGTCCGGGTCGAGCCGCACGAGGTCGAGACCCCGGTCACCACGGCCGTCGGCGTCCGGATCGCCGAGCCGCGCCCGCTCGTCGTCCCCATCCTGCGTGCGGGCCTCGGGATGCTCGAGGGCATGACCCGTCTGCTGCCCACGGCCGAGGTCGGTTTCCTCGGGATGCAGCGCGACGAGGAGACGCTCGAGGCCGTCACGTATGCGAACCGTCTCCCGGACGACCTGACGGGTCGCCACGTGTTCCTGCTCGACCCCATGCTCGCGACCGGCGGGACGCTCGTCGCGGCGATCGACTACGTGTTCGAGCGCGGCGCGCGCGACGTCACTGCTGTGTGCCTGCTCGCGGCCCCGGAAGGCATCGCGGTCCTCGAGAAGGCGATCGGCGACCGCGTCGACGTCCAGCTCGTCGTGGCCGCCGTGGACGAGCGCCTGAACGAGAAGGCGTACATCGTGCCCGGCCTGGGCGACGCAGGAGACCGCCTGTACGGCGTGGTCTGAGCGCTCCCCAGGGCTGGTGCGTGGGGTGAGTCGCGCCCGTCCCATTTCGCGTCTCACCCCATGAGATTCCCGCCTCTCCCCTTGGCGCCCCTCGACACGGCTGCCATGCTCACCCTGTGACCCCTCGCTGAGCTTCCGTGGCACCCCGGTGCCCGAGCGTCAGCATGTCCTCGTGCGTCTGTTGTCCGGCCTGACTCCCTCAGCCCACTGACAACCCTGCCGACCGTCGTCGGTGCCGCTCCGGCCCGTGCCGTCGAGCGAGAAGACCCACGGAGACCTCCATGACCACGCTGACCCAGAAGTCACCCCAGCCCCGCGCCGCCCACCGCCGCAACCACCCGGGGTTCGTCCTGTACGTCGGGATGGACGCCACGGCCGACGGCCACCCGCAGGCCGAGCTCGTGGAGCTCGCCGAGGCCCTCGGCGAGCTGGCCCGCGAGTGGCTGCCGACCGCCGAGACCTACACGGCCCTCACCCTCTCGGAGCCCGCCGCCGACGTGCACGAGCCGCTCGTCGACCGCGGTCCCCGCAAGGTGCGCGGACGCAGCGCCGCACGCCGGGCCGAGGTCCCCACCCGGCACCCGACCTCGCACCTCTCGGAGACGTCAACGCGTTCCGCGACCGGCTCGCCGCGCTCTCACCCGTCCCGCGCGTCGTCATCGACCCGGTAGGACGCCGCGTGACGGTCGACGGCTCCGTCCAGCGCCTCACGTACAAGGAGTTCGAGCTCCTGTCGCACCTGTCCCGTTCGGCGCACCGCGTCGTCACCCGGGACGAGCTGCTGTCCACCGTCTGGGAGAGAACGCCGTGCGGGACGGGAGCCGGACCATCGACGTCCACGTGCGCCGGCTGCGCGAAGCTCGGCCTCCAGCACGTCATCACGACCGTGCGCGGGCTCGGCTACCGGTTCGACCCGCAGACCCACGTCGTCCTCAGCGGCCCGGGGACGCCGCCTGAGGGCTGGTGCTGCCGGGTCGGACGCTCGTGGTCTCGTGGGGATCAGTGCGGCCCGGCAGCACATCCCCGCGCTGATGCTGGATCCCGCCTGACGAGCGGCGAAGCCTGTGCATGCGCGAGAGGCCAGCAGTGCAGTCGTCGACGTCGTGGCCGGTTTGGCCATGTCGCCGAGGCACGGTTGGATGGACCGGTTCACCCGCTCCGTCCCCGAGGTCCTCCCGCTGTGCCTGCGCTCCCCTGCGTCACCCGACCGGTCGCCGGCCTCCTCGTGGCGGTCGGCGCGCTCACCCTGCTGACAGGCTGCATCGGGACCGGAGCCGACGCCGCTCCCGTGGACGCCCGGGATCCCGTCATCACCAGGTCGGCGGCGGCACACTCTTCGCCGAGCTCTCCGACACCAGGAACGCCGCGAACGCCGCGCGGGACGCCGCCGCCCTCGAACCCGTCGTGACCGGTCCAGCGCTCCGCTCCTCCGCGTTCGCGTACGCCGCGCAGACCGCCCAGGGGCCGCGCCGGGGCCGCGCTACACCTCGGTGCCGGGCACCCTCACGGCCCCGAGCACGGGACGGCGGACTGGTTTTACTCGCTGCGTGCCCGGGTGACACCGCGGCTGCGGACGGTGACTACGTCGAGTCGACGTTCTTCACCCGCGCCGGTGCCGGGGAGCCGTGGTTGCTGACCTACCAGCTGACGACCGACCCGGCGGTCGCCCTGCCGCAGCCCGTGCTGAGGGAGGCTCCGCCGTCGTGCCCGGCGACGCAGTGCGCGCCCAGGGGACCTCGCCCTGGACGGGGTGGTGGACTACGCGAGCACCGGGCAGGCCCTCCCACGCTCGACACCACCGACGCCGACCAGCTCGCCACCGCACACCCAGGGATTCCCCTGACGAACCTCTCGCCCGACGCGGGGACCGAGGACCGCACGTGCGCCCTGGAAGCCGGGAGCCCTGACCCCGCATGGGTCTCGGCCGCGGAGGGATCTTCACGATCGTCTCGGTCGAGTGCACCCAGGCCGTCTCGCTCGCCGGGGCTGGACCGCCCGACGCCGACCACCGGCACGATCGGAACGGTCCCCGCCGGGCGCGCCTGTCGGCGTGGACGGTCTCCCAGACCGTCACGGTGCTCCTCGTGGTCCATGACGACGGCACGTCCCGGGTGGTCGGCTCACGCCTGCGTCCGGTCCGGACGGACGTCACCGCGGTCCCCTGACCGGGTAGCGGGCTACTCCTCGTCCCAGGTCGCGCGGCCCAGGAGGGTGTGGGGCGTGAAGAAGGAGACGTGGCTCCTCGTGGCGACATAGCTCTCGCCGTGACTCGCGACCCGGTCGCCCTTGCTGTAGAACTTCCCCGCCTTCCAGGCGGCAAGCACGCCGCCCCGGACACCTCGAACGACCAGGCCTGCCCACCGTCGGTGACGATGCGGTAGGTCGCCCCGCCTCCCCGGCGCTGGGTGCCTTGACCTCGATGCGGGTCCCGGGCTGCACGGTCCGGGTCGAGTCGCGGACGACCGCGGCAGTTCCCTCGAGGTGGAACGTCACGGCCTTGGTCGATCTCGTGTTGTCGTACACGAAGGTGACCGGCTGGTACGAGCGCTGCTCGTCGTCCGCGAACCAGCACTTCCCGACGACGGGTCCGGACACGACCGGCGCGACGACGTCGGGCACGTAGCGCGCCGCCTCGTAGCCGGCGGTGACGGTGTTCGCGTAGTCCTTGCCGTCCACCGTGCGCGTCTGCCGGAACTCGACCGTGCGGCCGGGACCTCGGTCTTGCCCGTGCCCACGGTGAACGTGCTCGACGCGCCGGCCCCGACCGTGCTCGGCGCCCCGGACTCGCCGAAGGGCGTGACCATCCGGACCTGCATCGCCTGGGCGGAGGTGTTGGTGAAGGTGCCCGCGAGCTGGACGACCTCGTCGACGACTGCCGATCGGGCGGACTGCTTCGCGGACCAGTCCGGGTGTAGCAGCTCACGCCCGGAACGGCGTGGCTGCCGACCTGGACGCCGTCGGCCGTGACCGTGAAGGTGTCCCCTGGGGCCGACGGTCGTCTCGACCGTCGCCGTCTGCCCAGCGGCGACCGTGCGCGCGAGGTCATCACGGCCCGTCACCGCGAACACCACCGGGAGGTTCGAGGCCGTGTTGTCGAAGGTGAGCGCCACGGGGCGGCGGACGACTGGGCCTTCGGGTCGAAGAAGCACTTCCCGACGAGCGGTGCGGACGCCTTCGGAGCGATGACCGCGCGCTCGAAAGGAACCGCCTGGAGGCTGGCGTAACCCTTGCCCGGGGCGCCGATCTCGGTCACCCAGCGGTACTGACGGAACGTGACCTTTCCAGCATCGACCGAGGCCTTGCCGGTATCGATCGTGAACGAGCCCGACTCCCCGGAGCCAGCGTCAGCTTCTCCGAGTCCCCGAGGCCCTGAGGTGCGAGCATCCGCACATCCATCGCCTCGCCAGACGTGTTCACCAACGTCCCCACCAGACGAACCGTGCCGCCCACGTTCTGCGCCGCCACCGAGAACTCCTGCGACCACTGCGGCACATAACAGCTCTCACCCTGGGCGAGAACGAACCAGAAGACCGACCATCCGTCAGGATCGCGACGTCGTGCGGAGCCAGGCCCTGCACGAGTCCCGGCGCGGTCACGCTCACCTTCTCGCCCGCACCCACGGTCCGCGTGAGGTCGTCACGACCCTGCACACCGAACACCACCGGCAGCGTCGAAGCCGAGTTGTCGAACGTGAACACGACATCGAACACCGACGCACCCGACCCGACGTCGAACGTGCACACGCCAAGCACCGGTTCCGGCACCTTCGGAGCGATGACCGCGCGCTCGAAAGGAACCGCCTGGAGGCTGGCGTAACCCTTGCCGGGGCGCCGACCTCGGTCACCCAGCGGTACTGACGGAACGTGACCTTTCCGGCATCGACCGAGGCCTTGCCGGTATCGATCGTGAACGAGCCCGACTCCCCGGAGCCAGCGTCAGCTTCTCCGAGTCGTTGGCGTCCCCGAGGTCCTGAGGTGCGAGCATCCGCACATCCATCGCCTCGCCAGACGTGTTCACCAACGTCCCCACCAGACGAACCATGCCACCCACGTTCTGCGCCGCCACCGAGAACTCCTGCGACCACTGCGGCACATAACAGCTCTCACCCTGAAGCGAGAACGAACCAGAAGACCGACCATCCGTCAGGATCGCGACGTCGTGCGGAGCCAGGCCCTGCACGAGGCCCGGCGCGGTCACACTCACCTTCTCGCCCGCACCCACGGTCCGCGTGAGGTCGTCACGACCCTGCACACCGAACACCACCGGCAGCGTCGAAGCCGAGTTGTCGAACGTGAAGACGACGTCGAACACCGACGCACCCGACCCGACGTCGAACGTGCACACGCCAAGCGCCGGTTCCGGCACCTCCGGAGCGATGACCGCGCGCTCGAAAGGAACCGCCTGGAGGCTGGCGTAGCCCTTGCCCGGGCGCCGACCTCGGTCACCCAGCGGTACTGACGGAACGTGACCTTTCCAGCATCGACCGAGGCCTTGCCGGTATCGATCGTGAACGAGCCCGACTCCCCGGAGCCAGCGTCAGCTTCTCCGAGTCCCCGAGGCCCTGAGGTGCGAGCATCCGCACATCCATCGCCTCGCCAGACGTGTTCACCAACGTCCCCACCAGACGAACCGTGCCACCCACGTTCTGCGCCGCCACCGAGAACTCCTGCGACCACCGCGGCACATAACAGCTCTCACCCTGAAGCGAGAACGAACCAGAAGACCGACCATCCGTCAGGATCGCGACGTCGTGCGGAGCCAGGCCCACCACGAACCGAGGAGCTCGGACGGACTCCTTCTGCCCTGCGTCCACGGTCCGCGTGAGGTCGTCACGGCCCTTCACACCGAACACCACCGGCAGCGTCGAAGCCGAGTTGTCGAACGTGAACACGACGTCGAACACCGACGCACCCGACCCGACGTCGAACGTGCACACGCCAAGCGCCGGTTCCGGCACCTTCGGAGCGATCGACTGCCCGGCGAACGGCGCCTCGAACGTCTCGATCGTCGCGGGGTCGCCCTGCGCATCTGGGGCGGCCGCTGCGTGAAGCGAAGGCTGCCTGGGTTCAGCGTGCTCTGACCCGTGTCGACGGAGAAGACTCCGTCCGCGCCGGGCTCGATGACGGTGGGCGTCGTCGGGGTCCCGAACTGGGCGTCGTCGAGCGCCACGGCGAAGGGTGTCGTGGTGTCGTTGTGAACGGTCGCGGTCAGTCGGACCTTCCCGTCCGCGTTGGCGGCACGACGCTCACGTCGTCACGTTCGAGCAGCTTGGGTGGAAGCAGTCGACCGCCTCGACGGTCCCTGCGGGAGGGTGTCGTGTAGGCGATGCCCTCGAAGGCTCCGGTCGCCCCGACCGTGGTCCCGAGGCGGAGCGTGGCCTTGCCGCCCGGGGTCCGCAGGTCCTCGTCGAGCTGCAGGTGCCCCTCTCCTTGCCGGACAGGACGACACGAGAGCCGGTCCGGTCAGCCACCCTGAGCTCGACGGTCAGGTCGTCGTACGCCGTCGTGTTCTCGTACGCCGCCGTCACGACGGCACGAGGATCGTCGCCCGCCGTGCAGAAGGAGGCCGCGTGCTGAACCGATCCGTCCGCCGCACCGCGCCACGGGCGCCCACCTCGAGGCGGCGCGCTTGACCGCCGACAGGGCGCGGCCACGGTCGTCTGCGCCGAGCGCGCGGAACGTCAGCTCGCTCGCCGACACCTCCCCATCCGTCGTCGAGCCCTGCGTCCCGTCGGCGACCAGCTGGACCGTCAGGTCGTACAGGAGCTCGGGCGCGGCCGAGCTCCTGGGAACAGGCAGGTCTGCCGGGGCCGCAGGCTCGCACGTCGCCGTCCCTCGTCGCCGACGCAGCGCCAGCCGTCCGTCACGGACCGCAGCAGCGTCCCGGCGGGAACCCCTCGACCTCGACCTTCGTGAGGGCCGCGGGCTCGTCACCGGAGTTGTACGACTGGAGCAGGACGGTGGTGGCACCCGGGTTGAGGAGCGGACCGACGGACGGGGTGCGGAGCGAGATCTCCCCGCCCACGTTGGGCACCGGAGCGGGCTTGTACGTCCTCCTGGTCGGCTCGATCCCCTTGCCCCGGACGGCCCCGTCGAACTGGTAGACCCTCCTCGGGCGGCCCGGACGGTGACCACGAGCTCCTTGGACTCACCGGGAGCCAGCACCCCCACGGAGCACGAGACGACCGAGACCCCGCTCGTCGGATCGGTCACCGGGCTCCCACACGGGAGTGCCGCCACCTTCATGGCGGCACGACTCCGCGCCCGGCGACGACCGTGGAGCTCACGACCGCGACGTCGACCGGGAGAGTGACCTCGACGACGACGTCCTCCGCCGCTGTCCCACCCGCGTTCGACGCGGTGAGCGTGAGATCCCCGGGTCGCGAGGCGCGAGCACCAGCGGCGCGAAGCCGAGGTCGAGGGCCGCAGCGGTCGGTGGGACGACGGGATCGACGGGATCGACGGGATCGACGGGATCGACGGGCGGCGCAGGGTCCACAGGCGGCGCAGGGTCCACGGGGTCACGGGGATCACGGGGATCACGAGGTCCGTCGTGCCAGGCTCGGTACCTTCTCCCCGGTCCCGGCATCTGTACCGGTGCCACCGGTCCCTGTCCCCGCTGGCCCCGGCACCTGTCGTCGCCAGGGGCGCCTCGGTCCCCGCGAGCGGGGCCAGGTTCGTCGGAGACGTGGGGTCGCTCGTCGGGGCCGGAGGAGACGTCGTGGGGCGGCGGTCGGCTCAGGAAGGGACTCGGACACGGACGGGCTCTCCACCGCGCTCAGCGGAGCGTCACCGAGAAGCCTCCCGTGACCGCGACGACACCTGCGCCGACGGCGGCGACCGCCACGATGCCGCCGCGACCGCGACCAGCGGTGATGCGGCAAGGAACGCTGCCAGCCCGGTCGCCCCGGCCGCGGCCACGGTGCTGGCTCCTGCTGCGGCAGTGGCGCCCACCGTCGTGGCCGTGGCCGCGGCCACGACTCCGCCGCCCGTACCGACCGTCGCTCCAGCGGCGCCGGTCCCGACGGCGGCAGCACCACCGACACCCCAGCAGCCGCACCGCCCCGTGGCGACCCCGCCCCGGCAGCGGCTCCACTCCCGGCAGCAGTCCCGCCGCCGACGGCACCTGAACCCGCGGCACCCGCGGCGCCTCCGGTCGCGCCGCTCGTCACGCCCCCACCCTGTCCCGACCGCCGCGCCTCCGGCGAGGGCAGGGCCGTCCCGACCAGACCGAGACCGGCAACACCGAAGACCAGCGGTGCGACGACAGCGCGCATACCGTGCGAGACGTCGCCGAGCTCCAGCACCAGGGCACGACACTCGCCGCACTCCTGCAGATGGGTGTCGACCTTGGCGTTCTCCCTCTTCGCAAGGCCACCTCGCACGTACGAGCCGAGCAGGGGATTGACGAGCTCGCAGCCCTTGCTTGTCGTTCCGGTCAGGTGCTGCTGGAGATACGCCTGGCGCAGGCCCTCGCGGGCACGGTAGGCAGGGCCGAGACGCCGTTGGCGGTCAGGCCCAGCAGCGGGCGATCTGGGCCGGGTTCATCTCCTCGACCTCGGTGTACCAGAGCACAGCCTGCCAGCGTTCGGGCAGCCCTTGGTACGCCTTGGTGACAGTGGACCGCTCGAACCCCAGGAGCGTGGGGTCCTCGGTCGACGCCATGGGCCCGAACGCGCTCTCGAACGTCTCGACGTCGTCCGTGGGTCGCGTGCGACGCACACCGTTGACCAGGTCGTAGGAAAGGCGGCGGACGACGGTGAAGAGGTACGCGCGGAAGGTGACGTCGGGTCCGCCGCCGGTCTGCAGGATGCTCAGGACCTTGGCGAAGGCCTCGGAGACGACGTCGTCCCCGTCCGAGCTCGAGTCGACGTACTGGCGGGCGACCGTGTGCGCAGCGGCCGCGTGGCGCTCGTAGAGCGCACCGAAGGCCGCATGGTCGCCACCGCGCACAGCGGTGATCAGCTCGGCGTCACTGGTCGCCGCTCCGTCCGCGTACGTCTCGACCTGAGTCATGTGTCATCGCCCCTGACTGCGCCTCGTAGCAGTGAGGCCCTCACGCTCATACTAGACGCGTCGAACCCCAGCATTTCCAACGTCTCACGACCGTTTTGCACCTCTTGTCACTAGCTCAACGTGGCAGATCGGGCATGGTGCCCTCCCCGCCGCTTCCTGCGGGTGGATGAAAAGGGAAACCGGTCGGCCGGTATCGCGTCATGGGAGCGGACCTGCGGTGTCTCATCGGTATGGACCTACGACCTGGACGCCCCGAGCCAGCTGTCGCGACGCTGCTCGACGAGTGGCGGGCGGCAAGCCTGGACTCCGTCTGGCTGCGCCCCGGCGACTGGTATCACCCTGCGGTGGAGGCTCTCGTCGAAGCGCTCACGGACGGGCGCAGTCCTTCTCCGCCGCGGGCGTCTCGGTGAGGCCCGGGGCCGCGGCGGGATCAGCCTGGGTGAGACGATCGACGACCTCGCCTGCCTGTACAGCACCTGGGGAAGCCCGACGGACCTCAAGACCTTTCGCGCCCTCAGCACAGGGTGGGTCGTCGGCAGCGAGGCCGCCCCTGACGCCCCTGATGAACGACCCTCGGTCTGGACTTGCGACCTCCCGGTATCTCGTCCAACGACTCAGGGAGACCTACGGGATCGGCGACCGCACCGGCGAGCCTGCCTCGCGGACCCATTGCCTGGCACTCGTGGACGTGGCGGTCGACCGGATCGACGGGTGGCAGAAGATCGCGCGCGCCGCCGCGATGGGCAAGGTCCTCACCGAGGCCTTCGGGGAGGACACCCCGTCGCGACTCTCGGAGGCGGTGTCTACGCCTCGCTCTGCGAGCGCGACTCGCACCTGGCCGAGCTCCGCACCGAGCTCGGTCACAGGATCGAGCGCACCGCACTCGCGTTCGGCGTGACGGCAGTTCTCCGGAGGCCGCCGCGCATCTGGGTGGAGCCCTGCCGGACACGCACGACGAAGCAGCCGCCATGCTGCAGGACCTCACTCGCTGAACCACTCTGTGGGCGTGGGTCAGCGCGGGCTGTACGTCAGGCAGTCCGCGTGGTCGGCACCCAGAGGACCTGCTCCGACGCGGATCGAGGAGGCGCCGCACTCGAGGGACTCGTTGTGCGCGCACTCTCCGCGTTGACAGGCCCCGACGTGGGCGATGACCTTCTCCAGCCCACCCTTGGCCGTGAGCGGGATGAACGTCACGCACTCGGCCTCGCTCCCGTGGGCGGCGATCGTCACGGCACCGGCGTGGCAGCCGTGCTCGTGGTTGTATCCGCAGCCGTCGATCGAACACTCGACGACCTGGGGCATCTCCATCAGGGTGCTCATGGGGCTCTCCTTGCTCGAAGGGGCGGGACGTTCAACCGTGGATTTCCTCACGGTATTCCTTGGCGCACCCTTGTACAGGAAGGAAGGCCTCACTCATACTGGCGAAATTCCGCCATTTTACGTGACGCTGCACGCACGTAAATGCTCGGGACAGGAATCGAGGGCGGGCTTGAGCCCAGGGTCCCGGCGAAGGTGGTGGTCACGCGGTGAGGACGAGGTGTGCGGCGGCTTGATCGTGTCGGGCGCATCGGCCTGATCACGGGCTGCGCAAGGTGGCCATGACGCGCGGGGTGTGCCGCCGCAGCACCCTTCCGACAGCCGCTGTGCCCGAACGGAGCCCGTGCCCAGCATGCGGGACGCCGTTGCCGTCAGAGACGGTTGTGGTTAGCGTCACTGACCATCTCGGTACTCTCCGGTCAAATCGCACCCTGGAGGTTGTGTTGGACCCGCGATACGTGCTCGTCGGATTTGGCGCAACCTTGCTGAAAGAGTTCGATGATCTCCTCCCGGCGAAGAGTGTCGTCGTCATCGAAGACCCGCATGTCATTCGCGAGAGAAATGTGCGTGAGCGGATTCGCGCTAATCCTTGCGTCGCCGATCTGGTCGAACTACCTGTCCAGGTCGAGAATGACGAGGTCGCCGCCATCGTCGAGCGCTGTCCGCGTCCCGATGGCGTGCGAGCAGTGATCCCCGGTCTGGAGTACGGCACGGTCTTAGCCGCGGCGCTCGCGGAGAAGTGGGGCATGCCCGGCGCGACGACAGCCGCGGCAAGGACCTTCCGCGACAAGCATGCGCTGCGACAGCGGGCGGGCGCTGCCGGGATCAGTCAGCCCGAGTGGGAGCTCGTGTCCGACACCGAGGCGTTGGCTGCGTTCGGGTCGAGACATCCCGACGGGTACGTGGTCAAGCCGACGGTGTACCAGGCCAGCGTTGGCGTCGAGATCCTCTTCGCGGGTGACGATGTCGATGCCGCATGGGCTCGTGCGAACGCCGCCGGGGAGCGGAACTTCCGCGCTCCCACGGCAGACCGGCCGCAGTTCCTCGCCGAGCGGCGCCTGGTCGGGCCGGAGTTCTCGGTCGAAGCCGTCGTCAGGGCGTCACGGATGGACTTCACGAACGTCACGCAGAAGCGTGTGACCCATGTGACCCGCTCCCGGCATCCCGTCGAGGCCGGGCACCTGCTTCCTGCTTCAATACCAGACGCACTTCGGGAGCGCTTGGTCGCCGAGACCGGTCGCCTCCTCGCCGCAACCGGGTTCGAGAACGGCGTGGTGCACGCCGAGTGGATCGTCGAGGGGAATCAGCCGTACCTCGTGGAGTGCGCCGGTCGGCTCCCGGGCGACCTGATCCACCATCTGATCGACCGGGCCTACGGGACGCGTATCGCGTCGGCCTTCGTGGCGGTGCTCTCTGGTGAGGAGGTCGAGATCGGTCCGGCGCTCCTTGGGTCGGCGATCAGCTTCCTGCAGGGTTCACCCGGTGTTCTGGCGTCGCTCACAGGAGTGGACGAGGCGCGCTCGATCCCCGGTGTCGTCGACCTGCACCTGGGTGTCGAGGTCGGCGACCGCCTCGCTGAGGTCGTCAGCTCGTGGCAGCGGATCGGATACGTCCTCGCCGTCGCCGACACGGTCGCCAACGCGGAGCGTGCCGTCCAGGACGCGGCGGACCTGGTCGTCCTCACCGTAGAACCCGCATGAGCGACACGTCGCTGGGCGTCGAACCGGAGTCACGCCACCGATCCGGATGGCGTGACTACGTCCCGGCGGGACGCGAGGCGACCGTCTTCGTCCTGGTGATGTTCGTCAGCGCGGTCGGGTTGGGGCTCTTCCTCTCCGGCTCGGTGCTCTACTACACAACGATCGTCGGGCTCTCCAACGCCCAGGTCGGCACCGGCCTGTCGGTCGCCGCGGTGGCAGGAGTCCTGTTCGCGGTACCGATCGGCGCGATCGCCGACCGGGTAGGGGCTCGGAATGCGCTCGTCGTCATCATGGCGTGGCGCGGCGCCTGGTTCGTCGCACTTGCCTTGGTCGACGGGCCCGTCGGCTTCGTCATCGCGGCCGTCAGCCTCGCCGTGGCCGAAGGCGCCACCCCACCGACGGTGCAGTCGTTGGTCGGGGCCATCACCCAGGGCGCCGACCGCACTCGGACGATGGCGATCGTGCGCACGGTGCGCAACGTCGGGCTCTGCTGGGCGCGGCCTTGCGGCGCTCCTGGTCGGACAGGGCGGCGGGGCGGCGTTCCGTGTCTTGGTCCTGAGCACGGCCGTTGCCTTCCTCATCTCGGCGATCCTGCTCATCGGCCTACGCATCCCGCGGCAGGCGACGAAGGCCTCGATCGCGCCGTGGAAGGTCATCCGCGAGCTCGACGACTGGAGGTTCCTCGCCGTCGTGCTCGTCAACGGGTGCCTCGCCCTGCACATGACGCTCCTCTCGGTGGGAATTCCCTGTGGGTCGTCGCCGTCACCGACCTTCCGAAGTTCCTCGTGCCCTGGCGATCATCCTGAACACTGCGATGGCTGTCGCGCTGCAGGTGGTGTTCAGCAGGGGCGTCGACGGAATCAACCCGGCCACCACCGCGCTTCGTCGCGGAGGCCTGAGTCTGGCGTTGTCCGCGGTCGCATTCGGTCTGATGGACGTCACCAGCATCCCGGTCGCGGTCGCCCTCCTGGTGCTGGGGACGGTCCTGCTGACCTTCGCAGAGCTTTGGCAGTCAGCCGGTGGCTGGGAGCTCTCGTTCCGTCTAGCGCGCGCCGACCGGCGCACGGTGGACCTGGCCGCATTCAACGTGGGGATCTCCGTCCAAGGCATCTTCGGTCCGCCGCTGCTGGTCCTCGTCGTCGCCGGCGGGCCTGCCGGTTGGCTCGGGCTCGCCGCCATCCTGCTCGTGCTCACGCTCGCAGTGGGTCCCGCCGCTACGGCTGCCGCGAGATACCGCGGACGGACCGTCGTGCCGGAAGACGTCGATGCCGACCACTGAATCCCCACGCGCCACACATCCTCGCTCCGCGACAGGTGGACGCATGCCCGACGTAGTCGAACAGGTTGATCATTCCGACGCAGACCCCGGACGGGACAGCGCAGAACTGAACTCACGGAGCATTGACGGAAGGGCTGCACGATGACCGAGACGAGAACGACTTCGCCATCACCGAAGGCCTCCGCCTTCCTCCTCTACGGCAGCAACAAGGTCCTGACCAGGTACCCCGAACTCTATCGAGCTCTGGCAGACCGTGGCCTGACCCCGCTCGTCATCACCGAACCCGACGAAAAGGACGGACAGCTCCCAGGGCTCGTCGATGACCCGTCCCATCCCCTGTCGGTCATCGGTGAGGTTGAGTATCACGAACGCGATGACCTCGACGGCATCCTCCGGACCGCAGCCCGATGGAGCACCATCTACTCGATCGCGGGTGGCTTCTCGATCGGTGAGTACTTTGTCGAGCCTTCCACCATCGTCAACGACTACCTGGGCCTCCGATCGCCTGGTCTACGCGCAGGACGCGTATGCCGCAACAAGCACCTCCAAAGGCTGTACCTTCGGGAATTCTCGCCCCGGTCCTGGATGATCGCCCCGGCGATCGCAACGACGACACCCGAATCCCCGACCTTCGGTCCGGGGTCGTCAAGCCGGTGGGCCGCAACTCCAGCTCGGGAGTCGTCCGCTTCACGAGTTCGAGTGAGCTGCGTCGACAGCTGCTGACCTACCCCAGCGACGAGGTACTGCTCGTCGAGGAGTACGTGGGTGGCAATGAGGTCTCGGTCGAGGCCTTGGTCCAGGACGGTCGTGTCATCTTTTCAGGCATCACGCAGAAGTTCGTCGGCACCGGCTTCGTGGAGGTGGGCCACGAGTTCCCCGCCGACCTGACGGTGGAACAGTCCGATGCCTTGCTCGAGGCCAACAAGCAGGTCCTCGCGCGGCTCGACTTCCGCGACGGCATATCCCACGCGGAATTCAAGGTCACACCTTCCGGTGAGGTGTACCTCATGGAGATCGCCGCGCGATTCCCGGAGACAGCATCGTCGGCCTGTACAACCTCGCTACGGGCAAGCCGCTGGCAGACACGATTGTCGACATCGCGCTCGGCCGGAGAGCCGCGCACCAGCCCCGACCCGGTTCGCAAAGCAGATCTTTGTGAACCCGCAGCCTGGCACGCTGGCGGACGTCGCGACGCGTGACGATCTGGGGACAGGAGTCACCTGGTACGCGGAGACCTGGATGTGGCCAGAGCTCCTCGAGACCTGGGCCGAGGCCCCGCCGAGCTGCGCGTCATCATGTGCGACAAGTCGGTCGGAGACACTGTCGGGCCCCTGGAGAGTTCGTTCGATCGGGCACTGACGTTCGTCGTCGATGCGCCGTCCCGCAGTGAGCTTCACGACTTCGCCACCACTGTCGAGGCATCCATCGACATCCGCACCGTCAACTAGAGCGTTGACCGCGGCCACCCCACCCGGCTCGCATCGCTGCGCGCACTACTGCCTATGGACCCGGTGGACTGAGCCGCCGCGCTCTCGTCCGGCCTTGTCAGCCCCGAACCACCACTCTCCCCACACCACCAACCCGAAGGAAGCACCCAAGGTGAAGTATGTCGTTCCTGCCAAGCGCTCATCGACGAGGGTCCCCGACAAGAACTTCCGCACCTTCGCCCAGGACAGGTCCCTCATGGACCTCATGGTCGAGAAGTACCTCCGCCTTGATAGCCCTGACCAGATCTACGTCTCGTCCGAGGACCCGTGGGTAGAGGAGTTCTGTGACAAGCACGGCGTCAACTACCTGCCGAGGGCGGCGCACCTCACGGCGAACTCCTACCCGTACCAGTCCGTCGTCAACGAGGTGTGTCGACAGCTCCCGGGGACGACGATGTCATGTGGTGCCACGCCACAGACCCCTTTTCGATGATCACAGGGCGGTCAAGGAGGCATGGGCGTCGCGCGACGAGAGCACCGACTCGGTAGTCGTCGTCTATCCGATGAAGGACTACCTGCTGGATGAGAACTTCAACCCGCTCGGGTTCGGCTTCGGGCCGTGGCACCGCCCGTCTCAAGAGCTTCCGACCTTCTACCAATTCGGTCTCACGTGCTCGATCATGACCCGTGAGGTGGCCACCGGCATCGGGGTCGTCGGGGCGCGTCCACAGTGGTTCATCGCGAAGAACGGAACCATCGACATCGACACGCAGGACGAGTTCGACCTCGCCTCCAAGCTCTACGAGCTGGAGCACAGGTGACGCCTGCGGCCGTCTCCGCCGAATGGGCGAGGAAGGACGACGAGGTCCTGCGGATGGCGCAAGCCGTCTCGGCTCTTGTTCAGGTGCCCAGCGTCAACCCGTTGCACGCGGGACCGCGGGCGAGGAGGCAGGTCCGGTCGGCGAGGCCGAGTTCGCGCGGTCGCTCGTCGACGATCTGCACCGGGTCGGGGCGATCGAGGTCGTCATGGACGAGGTGGAGGCGGACCGCTCCAACGTCTACGCCCTCTTCCCCGGACGGACCGAGCGGCTGGTCACCGTCGACGTCCACACCGATACCGTTTCCGTGGAGCACATGACCGACCCGCCCTTCGACGGCCGCATCGAGGCCGGACATGTCTGGGGAAGGGCGCACTCGACAGCAAGGCCACCTTGGGCGTCCTGCTGACACTGCTCGAAGACTGGAAGGCCGCCGGGCTGCTCCCCGAACCCACCCTTCTGGTGACCGCGACCGTCAGCGAAGAGGCTGGTGGTCTGCTGGGGCCGCTCGCTTCCGCTCCTGGGTACAGGAGCGAGGCCTGGACATCGACCAGATCCTCGTGGCCGAACCGACGGAGTTTCGACCGGTCTACGGCCTGAGATCGCTTGTGCTGGCTGAGGTGACGACCCACGGCGTGTCCGCGCACTCGGCCCAGCCCGAGCTCGGAGAGAACGCGATCCAGCCATGGCACCGGTGCTCGCCGCCATGGCTGCGGAGGACGCTCGGCTCCAGTCACTGCAAGGGTCGACGGCCCTCGGGGCCGGAAGCCTCTCGGTGACCGAGATCGCCGGTGGTACCGGGTCCAACATCATCCCTGACCGATGCTCGATCACCGTGGGTCGCCGAATCGTGCCGGGAGAACGGCCCGCCGACATCTTGGAGCAGCTCCGTGACATCGCTGAGACCGCCAGTCCCGGCCCCTGCACCGTGCGCTCCCTGCTACCCGACGCGCCAGATGGTCAACCTGGCTGGCCCGCCTTCTACCAAGGCCCCGACAGCTCCCTCGTCACGCTGCTTGCAGACCTCTGTGGCACCGATCCCGCCGTCGCGCCCTTTGGTGCCAACGCGCTGCGCTACTCCGGACTGGCCCGGGAAGTCGTCGTGTTCGGTCCAGGGTCAATCGGCCTCGCCCACCAAGCAACAGAACGCATAGCAATGGCCGATCTCAGCCGAATGGCCGAGGTTCTGCGGGCTTGGCTCAGGCCCGAGCCGACGGGAGTGACATCGTGACGCAGAGAGCCGCACCGTTGTCGACGACTCCTCCGGGGTCCACCGAACAGGCCATCGCACTGCTCGCCGACCCGATCCAGCACTACACGCGCCGATGGATGCTCGCTCCGGAGACCGATCAGTACGGCAGAGACCTGGGGTTCGAGACGGGGGCGCAGTTCTGGGTGGTGGGTCGCGGGGAGTCCTCGGGTCCTGTCCCGCCGAGGTCGCCGCCGCGGCGATCGCGTTCGAGCCGCTGCACGTCGTGCGCCGGGCCTGGGACGCGGTGCCTTCGGGGCTCAGCCACCACGACGTCGCGGTCCACTACAGTGGACGTCCCACCGCCTGGGCCGAGCGTGTCCTCGCCGACCTCGACTCGGACACGCTGTCGCACATCGACGTGCTGGGTCGCCGAGTCATCGATGCCGCCCCTGCGTCGCTCGGACTCCTCTTCGCCGGGTGGCGTCTTCTGACACCTCCGATGACACTCGCCGGCAGGGCGGCCTCACCATCCACCTCCTACGGGAGCTGCGGGCGCCGCCCACATCTGCGCCATCGCCGCGTGCGGTCTCAGCCCCTTGGACGCGATCCTCGCGGCCCCTCACCCACCGCCACGGACGGGGCCTTCCTACGCAATGCGCATGGGATGGGTCGGCCCGTTCCGCGACCCGTCGGAAGTCCGTGAGGCCCGACTCCGGGCCGAGCAGCTGACGTCGAGGATCCTCGTCCCGGCCTTCGAGTCACTCTCGTCGGACGAGCTCGAAACCCTCCGGGAGTCCGTGACCCGCGCGTGCACGCTCGGTGTGGATGGGTGCACCTCGTGAGAGAGATCGACGATGGACGGACCCGCACGCTGCCACCACTGCCCCGGTCGTACGAGCGCGTGCTCGTCATCAGCGCGCATCCAGATGACGCCGAGTTCGCCTTCGGGGCACGGTAGCGCGACTTGTCGAGTCGGGAAGCGACGTCACGTACGTCGTCTGCACGGACGGCACGCTCGGTGGCGAGGATCCCGACATCGACGCGGCGGAACTAGGGGCACGCCGACGTGCCGAGCAACGCGCCGCGGCGGATCGGCTCGGGGTCCGAGAAATCACCTTCCTCGGGCTCGACGACGGAACTCTCGAGAGCGGACTCGGGTTGCGCCGGCTGCTCAGCCGCGCCATCCGCACCGCTTGCCCTGACCTGCTCCTCACCCACCAACCACTGCGTTCGCTCGCCTTTCCGATCGGTGCGTCGCACCCGGACCACCTGGCCGTGGGAGAGG
This sequence comes from Oerskovia sp. M15, assembly GCA_038070415.1. Taxonomy (GTDB): domain Bacteria; phylum Actinomycetota; class Actinomycetes; order Actinomycetales; family Cellulomonadaceae; genus Oerskovia. The sequence continues at coordinate 2,237,393 of JAMYWF010000001.1, read as the reverse complement.
CCGCCATGTGTGCGGCCTACCCAGACGCAGGCAATCCGCGCGCTTTTCCCGAGCTTCTCGGCGAAGGCTTGGCTGCACACTCGGTGTCCGAGATCTGGGTGCCCGGCTTTGAGCACACCTCCTTCTTCGTCGCTCTGGAGCAACGGCATGTAGACGCGAAGCACGAGGCGATCCTGAGGCACGAGAGCCAGTTCGAGCGGTCCCCTCGCCCGCCGAGGAGATCCGCTGGGTCACGGACCGGTTGGCGATGTACGGCCCGTCCGCGGACGCAGACTGGGCAGAGGGATTTGTCCGCGTGGCGTGCGGAACGTCCGCAGGACCGACGGACTGACCGGGCCAGCTGCACGCGCCGTCGGTCAGAGTGTGTCGTCGGTTCCCCGCCTGGGCCTGCCCAGCAAGATGCCTGCGATCCGCGCTCTTCCGTTTCGCTGCGGTACGTGCCTGACCACCGAGCGCCGTCAAGGTTCTGGACGGTTGAGAGGGCCCTGCCGCCACGAACGTGCTGGCGACACCGATCTCACTCTCGCCCATGGCCCTCTGAACAAGCACTGCACCCAGCTGTGACGGGCGGCGCTGCCTCCCGCAGCGGTGGGACCGCTGTCCCGCAGCGCACCACATCACCCTCTCAGGCGCCCCGCCGAGTCCAGCGGAAGGGTCAGGACATCCTGCTCGCGTCGAAGGCAGAGATGTCGACCGTGGTTCGCCCATCAAGCACCAGCTCGCTCAGCGCCTCCCCGATCGCCGGAGCGAACTTGAAGCCGTGCCCCGAGCACGCACTCACGTAGGCGACGCCCGGGATCTCGCGGGACATACCGATGAGGAAGCTCTCGTCCGGTGACATCGTGTAGACGCAAGCAACTCCACTGCCCTCCGGCCGCAGGCCGGGAGGAGTCGGCGGATGCGGTCCCAGACCTCAAGCCGCTCTGCTTCCGTCGCAGGGCCCCGTGGCTGGTCCATGTCCGTGGGCGAGAGCTGCCGGTTGTGGTACCCCACCTTCATCCCTCCTCCGGCACGCCACGCGGGCAATCCGTAGAGGAGCGACCCGTCGTCCGCCTCGAAGAGAAAGACTGGAAACCTCCCGGCTTGGTGCTCGGTCGCCTGTCGAGGGTCGATCCCGAACTCGAAGACCGGGATACGCATCGGTCGGAGGAAGCTCGACAGCTCGTCAGGAAGAAGCCTTCCGGCCCAGCCGCCCGCGGCAACAACCACGGTCGCGCAAGACACTTCCCAGCCGTCCCCGAGACGGTGACGGAGGAGTCGCCGTTCTTCAGCGACACGACCCTCCGGCCATAGGCAAGGTGGGCGCCTGCCCGCGATGCTCGCGCCAGGAATGCCAAGCGGGCAGTCTGCGCCGCCAACATCATCGCTTCAGGCTCGAAGATCGCGACCTCGTCGTCCTGGACGTGGAACGCCGGGAACTCGCGGCGGATGTCACCAGCCTCGAGGACCTCGTGAGGGATGCCGTGCGCCACGGCAGTCTGCCGCGCGCCGCTGACGAGACGCGAAGCTCCTGCGCCGACGAACAGTCCACCGTGAGACAGCACGACGGGTCCGTCCGCCGACCCGTCCGAGTCGAGCTCACGCCACCCGGCATGCGCGCGCTCCAGCAGCGGCAGATACGTCCCGCCCTCCCAATAGGCACGGCGGAAGATGCGCGTCTGTCCATGCGAGGACCCGCCGTATGTGTCGGCCCGCCGGCCTCGACCCCGAGGACGCGCACACCGCGCTCGGCGAGGTGGGCCACGGTCGAGGCCCCATGATTCCGAGCCCTACGACGACGACGTCGTACGTGTCCCGGCTCGCGTCGGTTCGCATTGCGCCCATCCCTGTAGCTCGTATCTCCCAACAGTCGGTGCCCGGACTCGGTCCGACGACCCGATGAAGCTCACGCGGCCTCCACGTCGGCTTCAACCACGGTGAACTCGGTGATTTCGTAGAACCAGTGCAGCACCTGGCCACGCATCACGAAGTTCGCGCCGTATCGTTCCGCTCCGTCCTCGAGTTCCTGGAGCAGATCGGCGCGCACGGATGCCCACTCATCGGTATAGAAGAGCAACGGAAGCTCGACCCTGTGCAGCACCCTGTGTTGGACTCGGCTCCTGGTCCCGGCCGACGCTGTCTCCAGACGCTCCAGGAGATCATGAACCCCGAGAAGCGAGTTCAAGCCAACAATTGCCCGCCCTCCTTGCGCTAGATATCGCGGCAGCTGGAGCAGGAACTTGAGGAGAATAACCTCGCCATAGAACATCGCGTCCGGTTCCAGGCCGCTCTTGTGCCGGTCGAGCTGAGCCTTGAGCGCAGGCGATGGAGTACGCCACCCTGGGGGTTGAAGACGATGAGATCGAACGGGCTATCGAGCGCACCGTCGGTGGTGTCGAACAGATCGCCTTGTCGGAAGTCGATCTGGGGGCGGCGAAGTTGAGCAGCTCGTTGCGACGCGCGGTCTCCACCGACACGTTTGAGACGTCGGTCGCGCAGACCGATGTCGCCCCAGTGCCCGGAGCAGGATGGCGATGGCACCACTCCCTGTCCCGAGATCGAGGACTCGGCCCTGCATCTCCTTCTCGAGCGTGTGAGCGATGAGGAACTCTCCCAACGCTATTCCGGCCCGACTTACGCGAAAAGTCTGACGCTGCTCGAAGAGCTCAAGACGATGCCCGGAGAAGGCTGCGGCGTACACCGCTTCCGGCGGCGCCTTGAGTGTCATGCCGGGTGCGAGCTCGGCTGACATTTCTATGCACTGGGGACGGCGTCGGCGAGCAGTCCCGCGAGCTCGCGGGACCGCCGGGCTGACGCCTCAAGCGCACTGGATATCGTCGTCTTCACCTCTGCAGCATCGAAGACAGCTATGGCCCGTTCCGTGGTGCCGCCGGCGGTCATGACCTCCCGGCAAAGCTGCATGGGTGTCTTCGCGCTACCCGCGATGAGCGTGGCAGAGCCGGTGAAGACCTGGGTGGCCATCTCTGCTCTCAACAGCTGAAAACCCACGGGACTCCGCGAACTGACAGAAGGCGTCGGCGATATAGCTGACGATCGCCGCCCACCTCCACAGATCGCGGTCGCGTCGTCGACGAGATCTTCTCGCTGCACTCGAAGAGCCTTGCCGATCGAACGCAGCAGCGACTCGGTCGCCTCGACGACGGACGAAGCCGCCGGCAGCGCGTAGTAGACGGTCATCCCGCCGAATACCTCAGAGGGTGTGTTGGGGATGGCTCGCACGAGCTCATCGGTTCCCAGTGCCTCAGCGATGCTTGCGGTGGTGATCCCGGCCATCACGGACATCGTCGCCTGCGTCCGGCCGAAGAGGCTTCCGTTCTCGGCCGCGAACTGTGCAAAGTCCTGCGGAGGGATGGCCAGGACGACGAAGTCGGCAGCCGCCGGCGCGAAGACCTCGGTGACAGTCAGACCGTCGACGCCGCTGAGCAGCGCGCGACGACCGGCGTCACGCTCGACAGCAACGACCTCGGGAGGGGCCTCGGACCTCAGCAGGCCCTGGGCGATGGCCAGGCCCATGTGCCCGCACCCGACGATGACGATCCGCGAAGGGAGAGCCACGGTTCAGGCCCCGACAAGGGCTGCGTTGAAAGGTGTCTCGACGTCCGAGACGGTCGTGCGGTGCAAGACCCGGCGCTTCGTCATGTCATACGGACGTCCGCGGTGCATCGTGCGGCGGTTGTCCCACACGACAAGGTCACCCACCGTCCAGTCGTGTGAATAGACGAACTGGTCCTGCGTCGCGAACTCGATGAGGTCCGTGAGCAAGGCTCGGCCCTTCTCGACGGGCCACCCGACGATGTGCGAGGCGTGCGAGGCGAGGAAGAGACTGGAACGCCCACCGTCGTAGTGGTCGACCAAGCGCTGCGGCACCGGGGGCAGTGAGGCCGCGACGTCGTTGTTGAAGCCGTCGAATCCCGTGAGGCTACGAGAATGGGCGATGCTGTGCTCGGCGACGAGGCCGCCGATCTCCTGCCTGCGCTCCTCCGAGAGAGCCTCATAGGCGGAACGCAAGTCTGCGTACTGTGTCACGCTCCCGCTGTCGGGGATCTCGCGGGCCGACAGGAGCGAGCACTTCGCGCGGATGGCCTTGAACGAGCTGTCGGTGTGCCACAACTGGTTTCCGAGGTTGTACTTTGCCAAACGGTCCTCGGGGTCGAGAAGCTTGCCCTCGCTGTCGAGGTTGGAGATGTCGGTGAATTCACCGGGCAACCGCAAGGCCTTCCCGCGTAGTTCGGGGCTTCCTCGATGGGGCCGAATCGCTGGCTGAAGGTCAGCTGCTCGTCATCGTTCAAGGACTGCTCTCGGAAGACGATGACCCCGCACCGGTCGAAGGCGTCGTGGATCTCGGCAAACACGTCCTCCGACATCGGTGCACGGAGGTCGACCCCGGTGACCTCAACTGCGAATGATGGGTGAAGCGACTTGAGACTGATCGACATGGAACCCCTCCATAGGTGAACCGCGAGACTCCCCACGATCCATACGATTGATGCTCCGGACAACCTTGAACGGAGCACTCCTTCACGCTCGGCACAGTTTCCACACTCCCGAGTGCTTTCGCACGAAGTGTCCAAATGGTGAGCCATCACACAAAGGGTGGGGCAAGCGGCTGTTCGGCCTGCTTGACATGCATGTCGCGACCGGGGCTCCGGCAAAGTCGGTTGACCGGGGTGCGCCCGGTGGTGTGATGGGTCTTGGGTAGCGGCGCGGGCGTGCGCTGACCTGGGAAGACGGAGGTGCTCACACAGGTCTGTCTCACCTGCCGGAGCACGCCCGCTTGTTCTCCGTATTCCAGGTTCCGTCGGTGTCGACGGCGGCCACGCATCGTCCTACCTCTTCGAGGGTGCTCGATCGACTCCCGGACCCTCACCCGACGCGATCAAGCCGCCGCACACCTCGTCGTCGCCGCATGACCAACACCTTCGCCGGCCAACTGGGCTCAAGCCCGGCGCCGGGTGAGCGTGAGCGTCACCAACGACCAGATCGCCGCGACACCTGCGAGGACGAAGAACCCCACTCCTACGATCCAGGGCGGTGGGCCTGGGCGAAGCTCCCCAGGGCGAAGGTTTCCAGCCCGCCTCCGGAGCACGTGAGGTCCGTGCCGGGGAGGTGTGGGATCTCGGCAAGGACCGTCATCTCGCCGGGCGGGGTCTCCGCGCTCCGAGGCCGCAGGACAGCGGCGGTCGCGCGGGGCTCGGTGCTCGTCAGGTCGAGCTCCGCCGTCCCTCCCTCCCTCCGGGTGACCGTGCACGTGACCTCGTCCGGGACGAGGCCGCTGCCGCCACCCCAGATGATGGTGCCGTTCACCTTCTCGGTGTCGACCACAGTGCCCGCAGGGACCACGTCGCTCGCGTAGGGGCCTCTCGGTCCCTTGTCGGCCGTCACCTGCCACAGTCCGACGATGCCGAACAACAGGACGCCCAACAGGGCCACGTAGCCTGACGCGCGGACGGTGCTGCGCACGGGAAGGCCGGACATCACGACGCCTCACTCTCGAACTGGACGGCGTCGAGCACCTCGTCGAGCGGTAGGTCTGCGAACTCGTCCTTGGGACCGAGCACCCCGACCACCACCTGCTCTCCACCCGCGAGGTCAGCGACGACCCATCGCGACGCGACCTCGACCGGACCGTCGGCCGAGCGGTGCTCGTTCCACAGGCTCACCGAGACGGCGAGCTCGGCGTCAGTGCGCTCCACCTCGGTGGTCTCGACGTCCTCCGCGCCTCGTTGGGCACGCTCACCGAGCACGAGGGACTGTGCCTCCGCCGTGGCGTCACGCGTCCGCTCGGGCAGGACGCTCACCGAGACGCCGGGGCGCACCATCGACCCGTCGTCGGGTACGCCGAACGTCGCGCGCGTCACTCCGTCCGCGTCCTCCTTCGCGGGGCGAGCTCCGTCCACCCTCGGGGATCCGCAGCACGACCGGCCCGACGGTGTGCGTCGCCCACGACGCGTCGGTGCTCGCCGGGTCGACGGCGGGCTCCGCGCTGGAGCAGGCAGCCACCATCAGCGTCAGGGCGGTCGCGGTCGCGGTCGAGATCCAGCCTCGGATGCCCATGGTTCGTTCCTCGTCTCGTGCCAGAAGGTTGGTGCGGTGCGACATGTGGCGGTTCATGACATGCACCCGGCGCGCTCGATGAACTGCGTGCCGTCCCAATAGCTGTAGCCGGTCGCCTCTCGCGTCAAGCTGCTGTACTCGCCACTCAGACCTGCCTTGAGGAACCACGCGGCATCGACATTACCTCCGTAGGTGGAGGAGCCCAGCCGGTAGTCCTGGTTCCACATGTACCCCTCGGACCTCGCCAGATCCATGAAGGCGCCCCAGCTCCCCGTAGTCGATCCCGGAGAGGTCGAACGTGTCCAGCGTGTCGGTGACCCCCACCGACGAGATTCCCAGGCCCCACAGCACGCGCCCTGCGATCTGCCGGTTCTCCGTGCTGTCGAACGGGACCTGCCACGTCGACTGGGTGTACGTCGGGTCCTCCTTCTCGTTCTCCCACGCCGACACGTCGGCGTGGCCCGACCCGGTCGTCACGATCCGCATCGCCGTGGGGTTGCCGTCGGCGTCGCGGTCGATCTCGACCGTCACGTCGCCCGAGAAGGAGGCGACCGCGGACACGTCGTCGGTGACCCCACCCTCTCCCAGCAGCGCTGAGGCCTGCGCGGAGCCCGACGAGCTCGCCGTGTAGGAGTCGGTGGAGCGCCCGTCGTGGTACACCGTCGAACCCTCGTAGATCCCGGCCTCGACCTCCGCGCTGGCGTCGCCCGTGATGAGCGTGGCCCCGGCGTTGCCCATGGCGTTGACGCCCGCGCGGACGAACACGGAGTCGGGTTCTGCGAGGTCGCCGGTGAACCGCTCGGTCACCCAGTCCGCGATGTCGCGCCCGAACCAGTCGTCGCCGACCACGCTGTCCTTGATCGTGTCGTCCGTCTCGGCCCAGAGGATGTCCTCGAGCTCCCCGGCATCGTTCGCGTAGTACACGTCGCCGCTGCGCATCGCGGCCGTCACGTTCGCCCCACGGTGGCGGCGAGGCCATAGCGGTTGTCGTCCACGATGGCCGAGACGTCGAACCCGAAGCCCCTCGATACCGACGTTCGCGCTGTCCGTCTTGGTCACGCGGAAGCGACCGTCACCGAGCTCCTCCACCCACGCGGTCACGCCTCCCCACCTGGATGCCCACGGCGACCGAGGCACTCACCGACGTCCCGGTTCCGGAGACGACGCACGGAGCCGGCGGGACGTAGTCGCTCGCACTGCGATCGGGCGCCGGCGCCGCACACGATCCTCCGTCGCCCCGGAGATGGCCGCGGTGATCCGGCACAGCGTCGCGGACAGCTCGTCGCCGTAGCGGAAGCCCACGAACGCGGTGATCAGCGCCACCACGAGGATCACGGCAACCGTCGTCACACCGAGGTGCTCGACGGTCCCAGCGCCCGATCGCCCCTCAAGCGGCCCGGCCGCGCTCCCGGCGCCTTCCGGCGAGGGCCGAGGCCCGCCGGTCACGAGCAGTCCCTCGTCACCGGGAAGCCCTCGATCGGAGGAGCATCGGGGGTCGCGACGGTGACGGACGCGGTCGAGGGGTGGGAGCCTGCACGACGCCGGTCATCGGGAACTCCTTCTGGTGGGCGTCCTTGGCCGGGGCGGACGCGCCGAGGAGAGGTCTCCTCGCGGGCGCACATCCCGGACCGGACGTCGTGCTCGACGTCGGCGACAGTGCCGACGTCCCTGCCGGCGACGTTCAATCTAGGGCCGAGCGTTCCGCGCAACCAGGGTCCCTGGGCCCAGAGCCCGGCCCAAGCATCCTCACCGCTGCACGCGTCGCGCGCCTCTCCCGGCCCACGTCCGCACCAACCACCCGGTCACACCGACCACCGCCACCCAGGCCACGCCGTCGAGCAGGATCGTCGTGACGCCGGGGTCGAACCAGACCTGCGCCAGGAAGGCCCGACCGTTCCACGTGGCGGGTTGGCCATGTACGCGGCGAGCGCGATCCCGCACAGGTGCAGCAATGGCCGGTGACGGCTCGAGAGCAGCGTGACCAGGACCAGCGCGACGGCCACCAGCAGGGCGCGCAGCGCAAGGCCCGTCTGGATGTCGCGGACCGGCCCGCCCAGAACTCCGGCGACGATCACCGCGACGAGACCTGCCGCCGCGTAGGCCCCGGTCAACCCCACCGCCCGGGCGACCGCGCCCCGGCCGGGTCTCCCGCGTGCTCGTCTGCGGCGTCATAGCTCCCCAGGGATCGTTCCTCCGCCACGCGAACCGGTGGACACCGGCTCGTCGCGCACATCATGGTTCCCTGGGGCGTGCGCCGTCGTCCGCGTCCGCTCCCTGAGCGCGATGACCGCTCCTGGGGGCGATGCCGTCCCCACCGAATTCACCGACCGGGTTCAGTCCCGCGCCCGGGCCGCCACAGGACGAGCGCGCGGGCCTCCGTACCCTGCCCCACGACCGGGCGTCCGAGGTCCCTCGCCTCGTCCGACCCGCGCCGGACCCGGCGACCTCGCGGGACCATCACGACGTCTCCGCTCACCCCGGCCGCGAAGACGCGCCCGCCCTCGACCCGCGCCGACAGGGCGTCGAGACGGGTCTCGAGCCGATCCACCTGCTCCTCGAGCGCGAGGATCCGACGGATGCCCGAGAGGTTGATGCCGTCCTCCTGCGAGAGGCGCTGGACCTCGAGGAGCTTGGCGACGTCCCGCTGGGAGTAGCGACGTCCGCGGCCCAGGGTGCGGCGCGGCGTCACGAGCCCCAGGCGGTCGTACTGGCGCAGCGTCTGCGGGTGCATCCCCGCGAGCAGGGCCGCCTGCGAGATGGCGAGCTCGGGGGCGTCGTCGTGCGCGTTGGACTGCACCTGGGCCGCCGCTCCGCCTGTCTCATTCCTGACCATGCTCCGCCTCCTCTCGCCCTTCTCCTCCGCGCTCCGACACGCCTACGGCCTGTCGGAGCAGTCGTCTCTGCGGCGCGTCCGAACAGGTCGGAGCGCACGTCGGCGCCGTCGTTGCCGTCGGTCGCTGCGGCGAGCTGCTCGATGGCCTCCTTGGCGGCCTTGGAGAGCTTCTGCGGCACGACGACCTGGATCGTGACGAGCAGGTCGCCTGTCGCCTTGGCCGTCGTGACACCCTTGCCCTTGACGCGCAGCGTGCGGCCGGACGGCGTGCCTGCGGGGACCTTGACCTTGACGGACGCGCCGTCGAGGGTCGGGACCTCGATGGTCGCCCCGAGCGCGGCCTCCGCGAACGTCACCGGGACCGTCAGGCGCAGGTTGTGCTTGTCGTCCACGGAGAACACGGGATGCGGCGTGACGTGGACCGTGATGACCAGGTCGCCGGGGCGCCGCCCGCGACGCCGGGCGTCCCTTGCCGCGGAGGCGGATCTTCTGACCGTCGCGCACGCCGGCCGGGATGCGGGCTGTGATCGTCCGGCCCTCGGTGCTGACGGTGACGGTCGCGCCCTCGACCGCGGGACGGAACCCGAGCGTCGCGGACGAGTGCACGTCAGCTCCGGCCTGCGGGCGCTGGTAGCCGGCGTTGGGACGGAACCCGGGCTGGGCTCCCCGCCGCCGAACATCGACCCGAGGATGTCCTCGAAGCGGCGCCTCCGCCCGTCTGGGTCGAGTACCGCACGCGGCCACCGCCGCCGCCGGGCTGCGCCGCCGCCGAACATGCCGCCGAAGATGTCCTCGAAACCGCCTGCCCCGCCGCCGGGTCCACCGGCTCCTGCGGAGAAGCGTGCGCCCCGCCGCCATGGCACGGATCGCGTCGTACTGCTGGCGCTGCTCGGTGTCGGAGAGGACCGCGTAGGCCTCGCCGATCTCCTTGAACTTCGCCTCGGCCTTCTCGTCACCCTGGTTCTGGTCGGGGTGATAGGTGCGGGCCAGCTTGCGGTACGCCTTCTTGATCGCGGCGTCGTCGGCATCCTTGGGAACGCCCAGCGCGGCGTAGAAGTCCTTCTCGATCCAGTCCTGACCGGTCAAGGCGCCTCCTCTCGTCGTGTCACCGGCCCGGGGCCGGTGGTCTCTTCTTAGATTCATAAGGGTCGTGCTGCTTCGGGTGCCCGACGGCGGAGACGCACCTTCACGGGGAGGGTGCGCTCCGGCGTCGGGCATCCGGGCGTGGCGCTCGCGCGCCCGTCGTGCTCCTTGTTCTACTCCGGTCCGACGACCGAGACGCGCGCGGCGCGCACGACCTTCTCGCCGATCCGGTAGCCGGGCTCGATGACCAGGTTGACCGTGGCCGAGGTTGCGGTCGGGTCCACCTGGTGCATGAGCGCCTCGTGGACGTTCGGGTCGAACTCCTCGCCCACGACGCCGTACCGCTCGATGCCGAACTTCGCCAGGCTCGCGTCGAGCTTGTCGGAGATCGCGACGAACGGGCCGTCGAGCTCGCCGTGCTGGCGGGCCCGGTCGATGTCGTCGAGGACCGGCAGGAGCGCGGCCAGGACGTCCTCGACGCCCTTGACCCGCGCGGCCTCCTGGTCACGCAGCGACCGGTTGCGGTAGTTGGTGAAGCTGGCCCGCTCGCGCTGGAGGGCGTCGAGGTGCTGTGCCGCTTCCGCCTGGGCGGTGATCAACGCAGCGTTGTCGCCGGCCTCACCGGTGGGCTCGAAGTCGAGCCCGGCGAGGGGTCGGTCTCTGCGTCATCACCGGCCGAGCCGGCCTTCGGGGCAGCCGCCTTGGGCTGCCCTCCGGGGTCACCTTGCGCTTGTCGGTGAAGTGGAAGGGCTGGTCCTCGGAGCCGTTCTGCTCCTCGGGGCCCTGCGGGTCGCTCGTCACTTCTTGTCGTCCTCGTCCACGATCTCGGCGTCGACGATGTCCTCGTCGGGCGCGGAGGTCGCACCGGCGGCCGCAGCGGCGTCTGCGTCAGCAGCGCCCTGGTTGCCCGCGGCCTGCTCCTGCTCGGCCGACGCGTAGAGCGCCTCGCCGATCTTCTGGCTCGAGGCCAGGAGCTTCTCGTGGGCCGTCTTCACGGCCTCGCCGTCGGTGCCCTCGAGGGCCGACTTGACCGACACGATGTCGGCCTCGACCTCGGTGACGACCTCTGCGGGAGCTTCTCCTTGTTCTCCGCGACGAGCTTCTCGGTCGAGTACACGAAGGACTCGGCCTGGTTGCGGGTCTCGGCCTCCTCGCGACGCTTCTTGTCCTCGGCCGCGTGCTCCTCGGCCTCCTTGACCATGCGGTCGATGTCCTCCTTCGGCAGCGCGGAGCCGCCGGTGATGGTCATCTTCTGCTCCTTGCCGGTGCCGCGGTCCTTGGCGCCGACGTGCACGATCCCGTTCGCGTCGATGTCGAAGGTGACCTCGATCTGCGGCAGGCCGCGCGGTGCCGGGGCGATACCCGTGAGCTCGAACGTGCCCAGCGGCTTGTTGTCGCGGGCGAACTCGCGCTCTCCCTGGAAGACCTGGATCAGCACAGACGGCTGGTTGTCCTCGGCGGTCGAGAACACCTCGCTGCGCTTGGTCGGGATGGCCGTGTTGCGCTCGATGAGCTTGGTCATCACTCCACCCTTGGTCTCGATGCCCAGGGACAGCGGGGTGACGTCGATGAGGAGGACGTCCTTGCGCTCGCCCTTGATGACACCGGCCTGCAGTGCGGCGCCGACGGCCACGACCTCGTCCGGGTTGACGCCCTTGTTGGGCTCCTTGCCACCGGTGAGCTCCTTGACGACCTCGGTCACGGCGGGCATGCGGGTGGAGCCACCCACGAGCACGATGTGGTCGATCTCGCTGATGGAGACGCCCGCGTCGGAGATGACCTTGTGGAACGGCGCCTTGGTGCGGTCCAGGAGGTCCTGCGTCATCTGCTGGAACTGAGCGCGCGTGAGCTTCTCGTCCAGGTGGATGGGGCCGTTCTCGCTCATCGAGAGGTACTGCATGGAGATGTTGGTGCTCGTCGCGGACGAAAGCTCCTTCTTCGCCTGCTCAGAAGCCTCGCGCAGACGCTGGAGCGCGATCTTGTCCTTGGACAGGTCGACGCCCGAGCTGTTCTTCACCTGCGCGATGAGGTGCTCGACGATGCGGTTGTCCCAGTCGTCGCCACCGAGGCGGTTGTCGCCCGAGGTCGCGCGGACCTGGATGGTCGAGAAGTCGTCCTCGTCCTTGCCCACCTCGAGGAGGGAGACGTCGAACGTGCCGCCACCGAGGTCGAAGACGAGGATGAGCTCGTCCTCCTTGCCGCGCTCCAGGCCGTAGGCCAGTGCGGCGGCGGTGGGCTCGTTGACGATGCGCAGGACGTTGAGGCCGGCGATCTGACCGGCGTCCTTGGTCGCCTGGCGCTCGGCGTCGTTGAAGTACGCCGGGACGGTGATGACCGCGTCGGTGACGGGCTCGCCCAGGTACTCCTCGGCGTCGCGCTTCAGCTTGCCGAGCACGCGCGCGGAGATCTCCTGCGCGCTGTACGTCTTGTCGTCGATCTCGACCGACCAGTCGGTGCCCATGTGGCGCTTGACCGAGCTGATGGTGCGGTCGACGTTGGTGACCGCCTGACGCTTGGCGATCTCACCGACGAGAACCTCGCCGGTCTTCGAGAACGCGACGACCGAGGGGTCGTGCGGGCGCCCTCGGCGTTCGCGATGACGGTGGGCTCGCCACCTTCGAGGACGGCGACCACCGAGTTGGTGGTGCCCAGGTCGATTCCGACCGCTCGTGCCATGTTCGTGCCTCCGTTGTGTGTGCTGCTGTCGTCTGCTCGGCAGCCGTGGCGGTTCACTGCCCGACGGCGCGTGGTGGCGCGCGCGTCAGCCCTCCCTGCCCGGTGGTCACCAATGCGTTGCCACCCGGCAGCCGGTTGAGTCGTCTTCACTCAAGTTATGCCGGTCTGTCGGGCTACGCAAGCTGTGGGTCCGAGAACTTGAGTCCACCAGGCTCAACCTTGGGGTGAGGCGGGTATTCCCGAGAGTGGGCGGGGGCCGATGTCGAGGCGGTAACCTCGTGTAGGTTTCCACCTAAGGTGGCGAGTTTTCCACCAAGGTGTCGTGGTCGTGGCGAGTCTTTCCACCAACGTGTCGTAGCGCTACGATCCGGACATGCCGGTCGGAACGGGCAATACTCGGGTCACCTACGTGACTGACGTCGGTGACGAGGTCACCGCGGACATCTCGCGCGTCGACGCGCGTCGCATAGCCGAGGGCATCCCCGTTCGCGACTTCCCGGTCTACGTGGGACGACGGAACTACTCTGGCTTCTTCTGGTCGTCGACGATGAGGCGGCACGTAGTCTACGAGAGCCTGCTAGAGCTCTCCTGGCTCTGGCTCGCGGACTTCGACCCGAAGGTCCTGCGGATCGCCGCCCAACCGATGGTGTTGCGGGGTCACGACGTGGCCCGGATGCGCAACAGGATCCCCGACTTCATCAGCGTGATGCGGGACGGCACCGTCCGTGTCATCGACGTGAAGCCTTCGGCGATGTTGGCGAAGACCGAGGTCAAGGCTTCGCTGTCCTGGACAGGCGGCGTCGTTCGCGATCGAGGCTGGGATTACGAGGTCTGGACCGGGCCGGAGCCGACCATGCTGCGAAACGTGAGGTGGCTTTCAGCGGCGCGCCCGCCACACGTATCGTCGACGCTCGACCTTCCAACGACCTCCAGACAGGTCGCTGACGGATGCACCTTCGAGGTGCTCGAGCGAAGGCTGAGCGCTGCTGGTCGGCCCGCGCCACGAATGGAGATCCTCGGCGCTCTCTGGCAAGGCGACCTGCGGTGTGACCTGTCCCACGTTCTCGATTCGCGGACCTGGTTGGAGCCAGCAGTTGAATGAGCGCCAGGTCGTCAACCTATCCGTCGGATCTCGTGCGTGGTGGGACGGCCAAGTCTGGGAGGTCCGTGGGCTCGGTGACGGAATGGCCCAGCTCGCGCTTCGCGGCCGATCAGTCGCGGTAACGATCAGCGAGCTGGCACGGTGTGTGATCGACGAAGGTCACCACAGCGTGGACGCCGGTCCCGATACGAGCCTCGATGGATCTGCGGCTCTGGCATCCCTGGACGCCGCGGATCGGCGCAAGGTCGAAGAGCTGGCGGGTGTCGTCCAGCAGCTGTTGGACGACGCGTCCCCACTCGCTCCTCGGGTGGCACGCGCCGCGAAGAAACTCGGTATATCGCCACGTTCACTCGAGCGCCGCATCGCCGCTTACCGCCGAACGGGCGTCGCCGGACTGGTGGACTCGCGGGCGACGCGAACACGCTCCTCACTTGTCGACCCGCGCTGGGACGAGGCCTGCGTCCGCGTGCTGCGTTCCTATACGTACGCGTCGACTCCAACCCGTTCAGCCGTCCTCGCACAGATCGCCCGCGACCTCGAAGATCAGTACGGCCCCGATGTCGTGGCAATCCCGGCCACGACGACGGCGTACCGACGGCTGAACAGCCTCGCCAAGGGCAAGCAGAGCTTCGGCAGCGCTGCGGGGCGACGATCCGTCGCTGAGAGGCCTCAAGGAGTTCTCGGCCGTCTCAGGGCCGACCGTCCCGGGCAGTACGTCGTCTTGGATACTAATGACCTCGACGTCTTTGCGATGGAGCCGGTGACGTTGCGTTGGGTGAAGGTGCAGCTCACAGCGGCGATGGACTTGTACTCGCGGTGCATCGTCGGGCTGAAGGTGACGCCGGTGTCGACGAAGGCGGTGGATGTCGCGAGCGTGCTCTACCAGTGCGTGCGGCCGTCCAACGAGTCAGAGCAGGGGCCGGGCTTCCCGTACCACGGTGTCCCGGACGCTGTCCTGGTCGGCACCGAGGTGCCCGACGAGCGCCTGCTCTCCCGACAAGGCGCCTTGCCAGCAGTGTTCGCCGAGACCATCGTGGTTGACCGTGGCAAGCAGTACATCTCCTCGCACGTCATCAGCGCCTCGGCGCGCCTGGGGATCTCAGTGCAGCCCGCGAACCCCAAGAAGCCGACGGACAAGCCGACGATCGAGCGCTTCTTCCGCACCCTGCGGGAAGGCCTGCTGCAGCACCTACCCGCGTACAAGGGTCCGAATGTGCACTCACGTGGCCAGGACGTCGAGGGTCAGGCGTTCTTGTGGGTGCCCGAGTTGGAGCAGGTCATCCGTGAGTGGGTCACGGCGATCTATCACCATTCCCCGCACGACGGACTGGCTGTTCCGGAGCTTCCGCGGGCGGCACTGAGCCCCGTCGAGGCATACAACCTGGGGCTCGCGCGTGCTGGCGGCATGGTGCTGCCTGCGCATGCCGGACTGGCTTTCGAGTTCCTTGACGTCCAGTGGCGCACGATCCAGCACTACGGCGTCGAGATCGGCGGGCTGCGCTACGACGGCAGAGCGCTCAACCCTACCGGGGACGGCGCTCCAGCTTCACGGGAAAGCACGCTGGCAAGTGGCCCTTCTACGTCGACGCGCACGACGTGCGCAGCGTGCACTTCAAGGACCCCGCCGACGGCATCTGGCATTCTCTGCAATGGGAGCATGCCGCAGGGCTTAGTGCCCCATGAGTCAGGACGCCGTCGACTACGTCAAGCG
Organism: Oerskovia sp. M15; assembly: GCA_038070415.1. GTDB lineage: Bacteria > Actinomycetota > Actinomycetes > Actinomycetales > Cellulomonadaceae > Oerskovia. The sequence goes on along the minus strand of JAMYWF010000001.1, from coordinate 2,221,934 downwards.
CCTCGCAGTCCGCGAGGACCGGCACGTCGATCCGCAGTCGGCCCTCGATGACCTGATGCGTCAATGGTCCCGGAATGCGGTGACCGATCGACGCGACCGCAACCTGGCGATCCGTCTCAGCGCGCAACGCGGCGACCCTCTCGCCGGAACGCCTTCAGCGGCTGAACAGGTCACGTCACTTCCAAGCGTCGCCAATCTCTCCGACGCACGATCTGCACGCCGGCGCACGACGATCCAGGAGGACGAGTTGAGCGTGTTCGAGGAGTTCCCACCCGACGAGTTCGGATTTGCGGTGATCGACGAGTGACCAACGTCTGGGCCGCATGGCTGCGCACGTACGGCCCAGATCGCTTCATCCTGGGCGAAGCGGGGCTGGGATCGGTTCGTCAACGGGGCCCAGCGTGAGGACTTCGAGACCCTCGACCGCGCTCAGATGGCACGGCTCGGGGAGGACGACCTCGCGGACTACAACGAGGCGCGGATGGTCTGGAACGCGAACCTTCCGACCGTCCGTACCCCACAACTCGAACGGGCCAACTCCATCATCGACATGGTCATGGCCTCTGCACGCCGCGACGGGGACAAGCTCCGGGGATCCGCTGTCATCGATGCAGAAGCGGGGCTCGGCAAGACGACCATCGCCACCCGCTACGGGCGGGCCTTCCACAAGGCTCAGTACCGACGTTACGGACCCGAAACCTCCGATGGCCACCAGTTCCTCCCGGTGGCCTACATCGGACTCTCCTCGACGATCACGCTCAAAGGACTGAACCAGCGGCTCCTGCGCTTCTACGGCCACCCCGCGGCCGAGCGGTCAACCAAGGACAGACTTGCGTCCCTGCTACTTGACTGCGTCAAGGCGTGCGAGACGCGACTGATCATCGTGGATGAGCTTCAGTTCGTAGACTTTGGCAACACCAGAGGAGTTGAGATGTCCAACCACCTCAAGTGGTTGGCCAACGAGCTACCGGTCACTTTCGTCTTCGCCGGTATAGGCCTCGAAGGACGAAAGTTCTTCAGCGAAGGACTCGCTGAAGGTGACGCGATCTACGCGCAGACTGCTCGACGCTCCACTCGAGTGCCGGTTGCACCATTCTCGGTGGGGACGGATGCAGGCATGGCCGCATGGATCGCGTTGCTGCGTGCGTTCGGCCGTCACATCAAGCTCGCCGATGCGGACGATGAGATGCTCGTTCCTCTGGCCCAGGAGATTCACCGTCGCACCCAGGGCCGGATGGTCTCACTGACAACGCTCCTCGACCGCGCCTCCTACGTCGCCATCGCCACTGGTGCTGAGCGCATCACTGACGAAGTCATGTCGAGGGTCCGTATCGACAACGCTGGGGAGAGCGGTGCTCAACAACTCTGACCTGGCGCCCAGCGGCACACCTCGCACGAATCGGAGCGGCGGCACCTACGGGCGATTCCTGGCGGATACGACATCAGCCGACTCCCGATCAGCGTTCCTCGGCATGAGGGAGAGCTACTCGAGTCGTGGCTCCATCGCACCGCGAATCGGTACGGTCTTCATCCCGGGCGATGCTCGTTGAGCTTGGTGTCGCGATAGCCCCGCAACGTCTGCTGCGCATGAGCGACCTGTTCGACAACGAGACTGCTGCCCGTGTCGCCTCGCGGCTCGGCCTCGTTCCTGACTCGCTGTCGACACGATCGCCCTTGAGTCAAGCACTCTTCGTCACCAGGACGCGCCACCGCACCGAGTTTCGCGGAATGGTTGCTCGCCACTCCATGCGCGGAACTCGGTGGTGTCCCGACTGTCTCGGCTCCAGCGGCTACTGGCAAGAGTCCTGGTCGGATCCCTCTACATCTATTGCCCCGAACACGCCGTCAAGCTCGCCTCCGAATGCCCTGCATGCCAGACCGTGCCCTACTCGACCGCGGATTGGGCCACGTCACTGGACAGTCCCTGGCATGTCCGACCTTCGTCGAGCACGAGACGTCAGACGGCGGACGCTATCGTCGGCGCTGCGCGACGCGCTTCGATCGCGTTCACACGCAGCGGGCGAAGACCTCGCCGTCGAGGACCAGAACTTCATCCTCGAACTGGCCATGAGTGCCGCAGACGAGCCAGATAAGCTCGTGCGCGCTTGTGGCATCAAGCCCGGGTACAAGTCGTCTTCGAGGCTGTACTCGAGATGGTCGAAGAGGTGACGGGCACCACCCGGCTCCCGATCCCGGCCGACGCTACCCATCACTTCGTTGACGTGATCCGCAGAGCGACAGAGGTACTCACCAGTCCCACCTTGGCCAGCGCGTACGTGGTGGCTCGATGCTGGGACCTCATCTGGCCGACCGACGCGCTCGAAGTCCTCGAACCAAAGGGCACGGTGCGGACGTATGCGCGCAACCCCTGATCACCGCGATGTGGCTCGACCACCTGCGAGGCTCGTATTCGCCCTCCCACGAGCTGCGCTTCCGGATGGGCTCGACACGCCCTCGATACCCCGACGGCTGGCAGGATCACGACCGTCACCTACAGGCGCACGACGCGCGCCGGGCCTCCCCTCGCTTGGCTCCCGCAAGTCATCTGGCCGAACTCCTCGACATGCCTGACGCCGCCGCACTCGGCCTCGACACCGTGCGCGGGCGCGCCTTCATCTCGATGTGCCTCGCCCGATACGGCACCACCCGCGCATGGCGCGAGATTGCAACCGGGCTGGGGCTCCCCGCGTGGGGCTCGGGACCGCTGCAACGAATCTGGGGCAGCATCTCAACGGCAAGGCGCGCTCCTGAGTACCTCCGCGCACTCGACGACCTCTTCCACAAGGTCCACGCCGATCCACCACCCATCGACTACGCGACTCGTCGCTCCAGGCTCTGGAGTGCAGATGCCCTTCGTCCCAACCTCATCAGCCAAGTTCGGAAGGCGCAGCCCATCGGCCGCCCGTCGATGAGGTCCGTCGGGGCCTCTGGGCGCTGTACACCGGCGGAACTGAGATGTTCGCACCACCGAGCTACCTGGACCAGCGCCGCCCTCGGCATCCGGGCATCTCGAAGGACCTCACGAGAGCACCACTCGAGGGAGTGGAAGCGTTGCTTCCCAAGCAGCTCCGCGATGGACCGCTGACATGGACTCCGCCTTGAAGTGCCGGGCCCCGCCAGAACACTCAACAACCCCGCCGCGCACATGCGCGGGCGCCAGCACCGGACGGCCCACAGATGAAGACCTACTCCTGCAATGGCTGCTCGGGGACGAGGCGATTACACGGCAACGACAAGTGGCCACCCTTGCCCACGTCATGGCCGACAAGGGTCGACGTCCCACCTCCTCGGGCTCCACCAGATGCTCGACACCGCGTATGCCATCCGCCGGGCGACAACGGCCCGAGAAGTGATCGAAACCATGGGACCGCTTTCCGCACGGGCACGCTTCGCGCTCGTCGACTACACCACAGGAACCCAACGGCTCGAGACATGGACGCTGGACCAACCGAGCGAGAGCTAGCGCTAGTGCAGCAGATCACCCAGCAGAGTTGGTCTCCCGGCGGGCTGCGCGCGATAGCCTCACCGCAGATCGAGTTGGCGCACGACGCGCCCCCGTGAGATGAGGAAGTACCAGTGAGCAAGCTCAGCAGCTTCGTGTGGTCCATCGCGGACCAATTGCGAGGCCCGTACCACGCGCACGAGTACGGGTCGGTGATCCTGCCGATGACGATCCTGCGTCGCCTGGACGCGATCCTGGAGCCGCACCGCATGCAGATCGCTGAACTCATCGACGGGGTTGAGTCAGAGCTGCGCCAGACCTCGATAGTGCGTCAGGCGACAGGGCTGCGGTTCTTCAACACCTCGAAGTTCACGCTCACCACGCTGCTCAAGGACCCGGACGGGCTGGCGGCGAACCTCACCGAGTACGCGAACTCCTTCTCCTCGGCGATCGACGTGTTCGACCGCTTCAAGTTCGACGAGGTCGTCGCCAAGCTCGCCGAGAAGAACCTGCTGTTCAACGTCGTCGAGCGGTTCTCCCAGGTCGACATGCACCCCGACGTCATGACCAACGCCGACATGGGTGATCTGTTCGAGGACCTGATCCGCCGATTCGCTGAAGCCTCCAACGCGACCGCTGGCGACCACTTCACCCCGCGCGACGCCGTGCGCCTGGTCGTGGACCTGATGTTTGCTGAGGACAACGACGCGCTGCTGGAGAAGGGCGCCGTGCGCACGGTCTACGACCCGACCGTCGGCACCGGGGCATGCTGTCGTTGGCCGAGGAGCACCTGCTCACGCAGAACCCCACGCCCGCCTGACGCTGTACGGGCAGGAGTACAACGACCAGTCGTATGCCATCTGCAAGTCGGACCTGCTCGCCAAGGGTCAGGACCCGGAGAACATCAAGCTTGGTGACACCCTGGCCGACGACAAGTTCCCCGGCAAAACCTTCGACTACTGCATGGCGAACCCGCCCTACGGTGTGGACTGGAAGTCGTCGGAAAAGGCCGTCAGGGACGAGCACAAGCAGGGTTCAACGGCCGCTTCGGGCCTGGTCTGCCCGGCGTGGGAGACGGCCAGATGCTGTTCCTGCTGCACCTGGCATCCAAGATGCGCCCGCCTCCCAAGGTGGTGGGCGCGTGGGCGTCGTCATGAACGGCTCCCCGCTGTTCAACGGTGGCGCCGAGTCTGGTCAGTCGGAGATCCGCCGGTGGTTGCTGGAGAACGACCTCGTCGAAGCGATCGTCGCACTCCCCAACGACATGTTCTTCAACACCGGCATCTCCACCTACGTGTGGGTGCTCGACAACTCAAGGCGCCCGAGCGCGGCGGCAAGGTCCAACTCATCGACGGGTCCAAGCGCTTCGTCAAGATGCGCAAATCGTTGGGGTCAAGCGTGTGGAGATCAGCGACCGCGACCGCGACCGCATCCTGGCCGACTACGACGCGTTCGAGGAGACCGAGACCTCGAAGATCTTCGACACCGAAGACTTCGGGTACTGGACCATCACCGTCGAGCGACCGCTGCGCCTGAACTTCACCTGCACCCCGGATCGGGTCGAACGAGTCCGCATCGAGCCGAAGCTCAAGGCGATCGACCGCGAACAGCTTGCCGAAGTGCTCGGGTACTTCGGCGAGGAGGTGTACCGGAACAAGGACGCCTTCATGAAGGACCTCGGCAAGCACCTCGGTGCCCACGGCGTCACGCTGACGACCCCGCAGCGTAAGACCCTGTGGATGACCCTCGGCGAGCGCGACGAGACCGCTGACGAGGTCCGCGACGCCACGGGTGTCATCGAGCCTGACCCCAAGCTCCGCGACACCGAGAACATCGCGTTCGGTTGGAACGGCACACCGAAGACCGCACAGGCCGACGGCACCGAGCGGGCCGTCATCGACGCCTATTTCGAGGCAGAGGTGCGCCCTCACGTCCCCGATGCCTGGATCGAGTACACCAAGACGAAGGTCGGGTACGAGATCCCCTTCACCCGTCACTTCTACACCTACGTCCCGCCGCGCCCCTGGCCGAGATCGACGCCGACCTCAACATGGTGGTCGCCGAGATCATGGACCTGCTGCGGGAGGTTGAGGCGTGACGCTCCAGTCGGAGGCAAGTTCCGGGAGTCGGTGGCTCGGCACCATGCCCGAGCGGCTTATTGAGGGTCGTCTCGCACGCAGCGACTGCCTGGACCAGCAACGTCGACAAGCACACGGTCGCGGGTGAGCCCACTGTGCGCCTCTGCAATTACACGGACGTCTACAGGAACGACTCCATCACCGACTCGATGACGTTCATGGAGGCGACCGCGAGCCCGGAGCAGATCGAACGTTTCAGAATCAGGGTCGGCGACACTCTCATTACGAAGGACTCTGAGACCGCCGACGACATCGGAATCCCGTCGTACGTCCGATACGAGGCCGACGACCTCATCTGCGGCTACCACCTCGCGATCGTCCGCCCCGACCCCGGCGCAGCCGACCCCGATTCCTCTACTGGGTCATGGGTTCCGACCCGGTCCTAGGCCAGTGGAGCGTCCAGGCGTCAGGCGTGACGCGCGTCGGGATCCGAAGCACCGACCTCGCAAAGGTTGCGATACCCATCCCGCCGCTGGACGAGCAGCGGGATATCGCGGACTACCTGGACGAGCAGACGTCGCGGATTGACACGCTGATCGCCAAGCAGACCCAGCTCATCGACATCCTCCGCGAACGCCGGACTGCGACGGTCCGCGAAGTGCTCGAACGTGGCCTCAAAGGCTCCGTGCCAGCGAGTGGATCTGCTGTCGAGTGGCTCGGGTCGACTCCGGGCGGTTGGGCGACACCGCGACTCTCGTGGGTGTTTCGACAAATCGGTAGCGGGACAACTCCAGCGAATGAGGATCAGCTCGAACCAGACGAGGGTGACGTCGCCTGGGTGACAACTGGCGAACTTCGCGAGTCGACGATCACGTCCACGGCGCGAGCCGTCTCGTTCGAAACCGTTGCGAAGTTGGGTGCGCTCAAGGTCTACCCGACGGGGTCGCTGCTAATTGCGATGTATGGTGCGACAATCGGCCGATTAGGCACATTGGGTATTCCGGCGACCGTAAACCAAGCCTGCTGCGCGCTTGCGGCCTGTAGGGCGGGTGACGCTCGCTTCTTCGAGTACGTGCTGCTCGCGGCACGGGATCACCTGGTCAATCTCGCGACGGGCGGCGGACAGCCCAACATCAGCCAGGAAACTGTCCGGTCACTGCGGGTGCCTTCGCCACCGCCGATCGAGCAGGGCGAGATCGTCGCCTACCTCGACGAGCAAACGTCGCGGATAGACGCGCTGATCGCGAAGACGCAGGAGCACATCGGGTTGGCGAAGGAGCGGCGGGCTGCGCTCATCACGGCGGCGGTGACGGGGCAGATCGACGTGCGCACCGCGGCTCCTGTCGAGATGGTGGTGGCGTGATGGCGGACTACAACGAGAAGCCCTTCGAGGACGAGCTGTGCGCGCACCTGGCGTCGCGCGGCTGGTTGTACTCGGCGACGGATCATGAACCGGGTGCGGAGTACGACCGGGAGCGGGCGATCATCCCCGGTGACGTGTTCGGCTGGTTGGAGGACACCCAGCCTGAAGCGTTCGCCAAGGTGATCAAGGCGGGAACAGCGTCCGAGCCCGGTGCGCGCAGGGCGCTGCTTGACCGGTTGTGCAAGGTGCTGGACGCGGACGTCGAGCAGGGCGGCGGAACGCTGAATGTACTGCGGCGCGGGTTCAAGGCTGTGCCCGTCTCGCTGCGCGTGTGTCAGTTCGCCCCGGCGACCCGCCTGAACGCGACGACCCTCGCGGACTACGCGAAGGTGCGCGTGCGGGTCATGCGCCAGGTCCACTTCTCAACCAAGGACAACCGTTCGATCGACCTGGTGCTGTTCGTCAACGGCCTGCCGGTCGCGACGTTGGAGCTCAAGACGGATTTCACGCAGTCCGTGGCGGAGGCGATCGAGCAGTACAAGAAGGACCGGGCGCCCAAGGACGCGGGTGGGCGCGTGCAGCCGCTGCTCGGGTTCGGGAACCGTGCGCTCGTGCACTTCGCGGTCTCCAACGAGGAGGTGTGGATGACCACGAAGCTCGCGGGGACAAGACGTACTTCCTGCCGTTCAACGCCGGTGACGGGCACGGCGGCAAGGGCAACGCGCCCAACCCGGGCGGGTCCGCGACGTCGTACCTGTGGGAGAAGGTCCTGGACCGGGACAACTGGCTGATGATCCTGGGCAAGTTCTGCCACACCGAGACCAAGACGAGCCGCGACCCGATCTCTGGCGAGCAGACCACGACCAGGACGTTGTTGTTCCCGCGCTACCACCAGTGGGAGGCCGTCACGAAGATGGTCGACCACGCGCGCACCCACGGGCCCGGGCAGCGGTACCTGATCCAGCACTCGGCTGGGTCCGGTAAGACGAACTCGATCGCGTGGACCGCGCACCGCCTGGCCCGGCTCTTCGACGAGAACGACCGCAAGGTGTTCGACACCGTCATCGTCGTGACCGACCGCACGGTCCTGGACGACCAGCTTCAGGTCGCGGTCCGCCAGATCGACGCGGCCGACACTGGGGTTAAGCGCGGTGAGGGATCATCACCACGGTCGATGAGGTCGAGGCGCGCAGGTCCGGGTCGAAGTCCAGTGCCCTGGCGGCGCGCTGACCGGCGGCAAGCTGATCGTGGTCGTCACGCTCCAGACGTTCCCGTTCGCGATGGAAGCTATCGCTGCGAACAAGGGGCTGGCCGGCAAGACGTTCGCCGTCATCGCCGATGAGGCGCACTCATCCCAGTCCGGGGCCACTGCGGGCAAGATCCGCGAGATCCTCTCCGAGTCTGAGATGGCCGACCTGGACGATGGCGGGGAGATCTCTGCCGAAGACGAGTTGGCCGCGCAGATGACCGCGCGGGCCACGACGCCGAACGTGTCGTATTTCGCGTTCACTGCTACACCCAAGGCCAAGACGCTGGAGCTGTTCGGCGTCCCGGACGCCGACGGCATTCCGCACCCGTTCCACACGTACACGATGAAGCAGGCCATCGAGGAGGAGTTCATCCTCGACGTGCTGCGCGGATACCAGACGTACAAGACGGCGTTCGAGATCGCCCGCCGCGCGTCCGGCGCCCCGACGGCGCGGAGCCCGTCGAGACGCTGATCGACGACGACGAGCTCGTCGAGAAGTCAGCGGCGACCAAGGGCCTCATGCGGTGGGTCTCGCTGCACCCGACGAACATCTCCCAGAAGTGCGCCATCATCGTCGAGCACTTCCGTGAGAACGTCGCCGCCTGCTCGACGGGCACGCCAAGGCCATGGTCGTCACCGGTTCGCGCAAGGCGGCCGTGCGGTACAAGACGCAGATCGACGAGTACATCGCCAAGCGCGGGTACACCGACATCGGGACCCTGGTCGCGTTCTCCGGGTCCGTCGACGACCCGAGACGGGACCAGGGCCGTTCACCGAGACGTCCATGAACCCCACCAAGGTCGGGTCCAACATTGCCTCAGCGTTCGCGGGCCCCGAGTACAAGGTCATGCTGGTCGCGAACAAGTTCCAGACCGGGTTCGACCAGCCGCTGCTGAGCGCGATGTACGTGGACAAGCGCCTTGCTGGGGTGCTGGCCGTGCAGACCCTGTCCCGGCTCAACCGCACCTACCGGACCCCGTCAGGTCAGCGCAAGGACGTCACGTTCGTCCTGGACTTCGTCAACGACCCCGAGGAGATCCGCAAGGCGTTCGAGCCGTACTACACGGACGCCACCTTGGAGACGACGACCGACCCGAACATCGTCCATGACATCTCCGCCAAGCTCGACCAGGCGAACATCTTCACCGACGCCCAGGTCGACGCGTGCGTGACCGCGTGGTTGACCCGCGCTGGGAACAACGCACTGGCCGCGACCATCAAGCCCGCCCGTGACGAGTTTGCCAAGAGGTACATCGACGCGGTCAAGCGCGACGACCGCGCGGAGATCGAAGCCCTCGACACGTTCCGCAAGGACGTGTCGACGTACGTGCGCCTGTACGACTTCATGAGCCAGGTTGTGGACTACGAGGACACCGACCTGGAGAAGCGCTCCATCTTCCTGCGCCTGCTGGAGCGGTACATCAGGCCGACAACCGTCACCGCGGAGATCGATCTGTCCGACGTCGTGCTGAGGAAGGTCAAGCACACCAAGGACACGCAGATCGACATCAGCCTGGGAGACGGCACCGGTCTGCGCGGGTCGTGGCCGCCGCACCGGCAAGACCCCGACCCCGTACTGATCGCGTTCCAGGTCGTGATCGACCGCCTCAACGAGCTCTTCGGGGCAGAGTTCTCCCGCAGCCAGGTAGAAGGGTTCGTCGACACCCTCGGCGCGGTCCTGCTCGAGAACGAAGACCTGGTCGGACAGGCGCGCGCGAACTCTCGCGCTCAGTTCCAGGAGTCCCCGGACCTCAACCACGCCGTCATCGACGCCGTGCTCGACACCCAGGATTCCCACAACGCGATCGCTGACTACATCGCATCGGGCCACGCCGACTCGGGCAAGATCATCCTGGAGGTCGGGTCGATGCTCCACGCCGCGGTGGCAGCGACATCCGCATGAGCGAGATTCCAAGCGCCGCTAGGATCCCCGGCCGTGCCCTGCGTCAAGAGTCCGACGTCTCGACGCACGCGAGTCAAGGCGCCACGTCAATGTCAGACCTCACGGCTAGCCTCCAGGGACGGTCGAACAACAGCAACTAGAGGCGCCAGTGACGGCGCGAAGGAGACCAAGTAGCAGCCATGAGAGTTCGCCAACTCAGCATCGAGAACTTTCGTGGTGTGAAGAAACTCGACTGGACCTTGCCTGTCGACCAGCGCCTGATCACGTTGATTGGCCCTGGCGACAGTGGCAAGTCAACGATCCTGAAGCGATCCACCTGCTGCTCGGCGACCGGTGGAGCGTCTCGTTCTCGGACGTCGACTTCTACGGTGTCGACCCTTCAACGACGATCCAGATCATGGCTGTCCTGACCGAGGTGCCCGACTCACTACTCCAGGACAACACCTTCGGCTTCTGGCAGAGCGGCTTTAACGCGGACGGCCAGGTACAACAGGAACCAGAGGAGGGGCTTGAGCCCTGCCTCGTGGTCCGCCTGACTGTGGACGAGACGCTCGAGCCACAGTGGGAGGTCGTCCGAGCTGACGGCGACGCCCGCAGAATCACGTCCGGCCAGCGACGCGAGTTCTCAACATTCCGCGTCGATGACCGAACAGATGCCCAACTACGCTGGACTCGTACGTCCGCTCTCGGGCGTATTTCTGCCAAGGACGGCGCAGAGCGTCAAGCGTTGGCAGCAGCCGAGCGAGCCGCTCGCCAGGCGCTGAACGGGCACGACAGCACCTCTCTGAACGAGTTGCTCAAGGATGTTCAGAACCACGCCAATGAGGTCGGTAGTAGCAACTTCAAGGCGATCCGCGCTGGCCTTGATGCCTCTCGCTCCGGCATGGGCGCCAACCTCGCGCTCTATGAAGACGTTGTTCCCCTCATGGCATACGGTCTCGGCAGCCGTCGCCTGGTGAGTCTGGCAGTACAGCAGATGGCAGCCGGCGAGCGGGCTATCGCCGTGATCGACGAGCTTGAGAGCGGCCTCGAACCGCATCGGGCCGTCCAGCTGCTCACCTACCTGGACAGTGACCCTACTCTCAGGTCTTCGTAACCACGCACTCGCCGGTCGTGGTCGAGCAGGCCTCAATTGCGAGCCTGTCGGTGGTCCAGACGTCGGGCGGCGAACTGACAATCACGTCACTCGGGGGCGCGGGCGAGGTCATGAAGGCGCTCCGTCGAGCGGCTCCGTCATCGCTCCTCGCCCGCAAGGTGATTATCGGAGAGGGTAAGTCCGAGCATGGCCTTCTGGCGGCCTGCTTCGATGCTTGGGACCAATCGCGCCGCACGATCGGACTCACAACTTCGGCGGGTGAAGGCCTGGCCATCCAGGATGGCAACGGCGGCGAGAAGGCGGTCAACCGCGCCGAAGCGATGGCTCCACTCGGGTGCGCCGTGCTGGCCTTGGTCGACAATGACGTTCGTACCGCCGACCCGCACGCAGCAAAAGCTGAACGGGCGGGCGCAACGGTCGTCCGATGGGACCACGGCTTCTGCATCGAGGCGCAGATCTGCTCCAACCTTGATACCGCTGAACTTCAGGAATTCATCTCACTCGGCGTCGTGCGTCGGGGTCCGAGAGCACCGTGCTCGATGACATCAACAGCCGGGACCAGGACCGCCAAGTGCCGAACCTCATCGTGGCGGACTGGCTTCTCATCCACAGCATCGAGGATGCACGCCAGTTGGTGGCACTCGCGGCGAGCAACGGTAGGCGCGGCTGGTTCAAGGATGTTGACGGAGGCCGTTCCCTTGGCGAGTGGCTACTGGCACGGCACAACTCGCCGAACCTTTCTGCAGTGTTCTCCAGGCTCGACCAGATCAAAGCGTTCGTCTACGGAGAGCCACTTCTAGACCACGCCGTGGACTCAGGCGGCGCGGATGGGTAGCGATGAGCTACGCCACCTGGCAGCGGAGGTGGTTGGCGAGGCGCCGTGTTCGCTGGAGATGCCCGCCGGGACCGGGAAAACCGAGTTGTTAGCCGCCAGTGTCGCCATGGCAGCTGAGCAGGGTGAGCGGTCGCTGGTCTTGACGCACACCAACGCTGGCGTGGAGGCGATCCGAAAGCGCCTGAGGCGCTTCGGCGTCCCGTCGAACATGGCGCGAGTCGAGACGATCACCAGTTGGGCATTCACCCTCTCACGGTCGTACCCTGGCATCGCCGGAATCCATGTCCCAGGAGTTCCCAACTGGAACGACTCTCGGGCCTACGTCGATGGTGCAACCTTGGTCGCGGCGACCGCAGCCGTTCGCCGCGTGCACGCAGTAAGCTTTGGATACCTTTTGTGGACGAGTACCAGGACTGCACCGTCGACCAGCATGGACTGATAGTTGAGATCTCCGAGGCTATCCCCGAACGGTGATCCTGGGCGACCGCCTTCAGGGCATCTTCGGGTTTGACGCCAGTCGACCCCTGATGGACTGGGACACTCACGTGTCGCCGCGGTACGCAGTCAAGACCGTCCCGCACGTGCCCCAGCGCTGGTACAACCACAACGTCGCCCTGGGGAAATGGCTACTCGACATCCGACCGCACTTGGTCGACGGCGGCGCGTTCGACTTCTCAACTCACTCGGTCGCTGGTCTCGAATGGCGTCTTTGCGATTTCAAGACTGCGATGCGCACGGTCAGCACTGCGGCTCACCGCCTTTCGAACACGGGGATTCAGTCGTCCTGCTCGACAAGTGGGCGCCTGACGTCGCCAATCACGCTAGGCGTCTAGGCGGTTCCTACGCGGTGATGGAGGACGTTGGAGGACGATTCATGGCCGAGCAGCTCGACAGCCTTCCGAGCGAGAAGGACTTCACCCTCGCGCTTTGGCTCGCTCAAATGGCAAAGAGCTGCTTTGTTGGACTGGCGGGCCTGGATAGCACGGCAAAGGGCGGCTTGCGAAGGGACGCACAATTTCGGATCTCAAGCGCGACGGGCTCGGGCACGTTCAAGCGGCCCTCGATGGACTTGTCGCCAACCCGATGTACGAGCAGCTAGGGTCTCGGCGGCTGCTATCCGTGAAGCACCCGGTTTGACCCTCTACCGACAAGAGGCATGGGACGACACTATCCGCGCAGTAGCGAGGAGCGTCCAGGATGGCACATCCCCACAGGAGGCCCTTGCGGTAGTTCGTGACAGGTTGCGTCGTAGCGGGCGAGTTGAGCGCAGGCGAATCGCATCCAGGACTCTGCTAGTGAAAGGCTTGGAGTTCGATCACGTGATCATCGCGAACGTCCAGAGATTCACCGATCCGAGACAACTTTACGTAGCACTGAGCCGAGCAAGGAAGTCCGTGACGGTGATTGGCACAAGCCCCGGCTCCAGCTCCGGCACGAGTAGGCGGGAGCGACTGTGCACGAGAGCGAAACGACCCTCTCGTTTGGGTCATGGTGGTTCAGCCACATACTCGCTACCTCGCCTGGCGGCTCGGCTCGGTTCGGTCAGAGCCACTCATATCCGAGTCATCGGCCATGACCCAAACGACGTCGCTCACCGGCGTTCGAAAGTGCCGCCGCGACGCACCGTCAGAATGGAAGCTCGGCAAAGAGCGGTGGCCAGGTGAGCGTGATGCCGGCAACAGCAGCGACCGCCTTCCATCGATCAGGATCGATGGGTTCTTTCTCCAGCACGAGTACGGGCACGATCGTCCCGATGCCATGTGGAAGGCACGCTCGGAGACTGACTGCGTAGTCGAGAACCTGACCGATGCCAAGCCGGATCTGTTGCGACTGATCAGCGCCGGTCAGGCTCTTGACCTCCGCCACCGCGAGCACCGTCCTGTCCCCGATGACGCCACGCAGCGTCGACTTTCGGCGCGCTCAGTGCCTGCGCGAGGGTAGGCGCGAGCTCCGCGACTAGGAGTCTCAGAGTTCTCTGGTGAGCCGCGGTCCCCATATCCAGGCCGGATAGGTCCAATTCAAGTCCTGTTGGCTCATGGCTCGGAGCGGCCCAGACAGTCAGTGGGATGAGCCGAGGCAACGATGGCAGTTGCGGCGAAGGGAGACTCAGTTCAACGGCACCGGAGCCGACGGCTCGCGAGCGCAGACACCGTGCCGCTCCACCACGGAGCAGCACGCTAATGCCGCTGTCGTCGACGATGCAGACATGATTGCCTTGCCTTCGCTGTTGCTCGGCGTAGACGAGGTTCTGACTTCGATGGTTCACCGGATCCGTCACAACGTTCGGCAGATCTCCCACCACCAGCAGTGTGATGTTCCGGTTCCTGGTGCCGCTGACTACCTGTCCACCCCGCCCGCCAATCGCCGCATGGAGCGCGGTGCGCTGCATCCACTCACCATCGACGTAGGTCTTGCCGGTGCACGAAACCTGCTGTCCACGGAGTGACGGAACGAGTCCGCCACAGTCAGGTCTTCCCAAAGTCATGGGTAGAGGATCGCAGATGGGTGACGGATCCCAGGCGTTCGTGGACCAGAGGCCCCGACGGAGAGGAAACCGCCACCTTAGTGAGAATCGGGCTACGACACGTTGCTGCGAACCCGCAGGTCACAGCCCGGGCCTCCGTCAGGTACCGCGAGAACCTACACCTCGCGACAGATTGACACGGCGCGCACCGCGCACCGAGGAAGACGAGGAAGTACCCGTGAGCAAGCTCAGCAGCTTCGTGTGGTCCATCGCGGACCAGTTGCGAGGCCCGTACCACCCGCACGAGTACGGGTCGGTGATCCTGCCCATGACGATCCTGCGGCGGCTGGACGCGATCTTGGAGCCTACCGGTGGCGGAGGGTGAGCTCCTCGGCGCGCACCCTCTGCACGCCCCGCCCTGGGAGAATGCCGCTGTGACCGCTGAACGTAGAGCAAAGCGTCGGCGCCCTACGCGTGAGGGGTTGTTGATCGTCGGCGTAGTCTTCGTCTCGCTGGCGCTGTTGGCTGTGTCGTTCCTCGTTCCTCGTCCCTCGGATGCTGTGGTGGCCCGACGAACCGCCGAGAGCGTGGGCATGGTTCGAGGCCGTGCTCGTCAACGTCGGCGCTGCAGTCCTGCTCGTGGTGCCCATCGAACTGTTCATCTCCCGGGTACGGCGCGACGTTGCTGAGTCCGAGGAACGTCAACAGGACCTCGTCGAAGAGGTGCGCCAGGAAAGCCAGGCCGGACTCGAGGCGTTGACCGAGGTCGTTGACTCGCTGCGGCAGTTCGACCAGGCCGTATCCAGTCGCCTCGACGAGAAGCGCGCTGCCGATCACGACCTCTTCCGGGCCATCACCGAACCAGGCACCGGGTTGCCAGAGGTCTACCAAGCGCTCGCCCGCGCACGAACACTCGGCCTCTTCGCAAGAACTGGAGTTCGAGCTCCGTTCTCCACTGGCGGACGCCTCTACCTCGTCTTCCAACCAACGAGCGGTACCGCTGGAGTGCATATCGACCTGGTCAACCGAGAGGGCACCCGCGCGGCCAGGTCGTGTGGCGAGCGCCCAAAACGAGCGAGGACATCCTGGTCATTCTCGACGAGCAAGCTCGGCGACAGGGGCTCGACGAACGGCCCAGCGCAACAGCCACCTTCGGCACCCTCGCCGAGTCACTGGTGTTCGCCGATAGGCACCACCTTGCACGACCACTCATCCAGTACTTCGCACCGCAGTGGGCCCTGACCGAGACCGCTCTGGTCGCGCCAGATCACGCCTATGACGTACGGCACGACCGCGTCGACCGCGTCCAGATGGATCTCCAGGTCAAGGCGAAGACCTGGCTTGACGACGACTCATACGACGAAGCACACAGCGTCGCCGATGCGCTCTTCCCTCTGACCGCCAAGCAGGAGAAGTACGCCACGGACCACCCGCGCTAGATCGCTTCCCTCGCGACGCAGGCGGCGCCTCGCCGCCATCGAGATATAGCATGAATGTTATAGTCGATCGTGAGTTGGGCGATCGAGCTATCTGACGAAGTCGCAGCCTGATACCTGGGCCTGTCGGTCAAGGACACCGGTGTGGCTGATCGAGTGTTCGACCTCCTGGCCGAGCGGGGAACCAGTTGCGCATGCCCCACTCGCGCTCGCTTGGCGAGGGACTGTTCGAGCTGCGGTTCACGTGCGATGGTGTCGCAAGGCGCGTGACCTATAAGTTCGATCCGCAGCGTCAGGTCTTCGCGTCAACCACGTTCCGTAAGCAGCGCCAGAACGAGGCGCGTGAGGTGGGCCGTGCTCACGGGGTGTTGAGTGATCATCGCGGCAGCGATCGAAAGGGACGGTGAGCCAGATGGGTATGAAGTTCAGCGACGCGCGTCAAGAGCGCCGTGCTCAGATGAGCGAGGTGGACGAGCGCGAGTACCGAGAGGCCTACGACCAGACCGAGCTCGCGCTCCAGCTCGCCCAGATCGTCTACGACACCCGCACCGCGGCGGCCTGACCCAGACCGAGCTCGCGCGGCGGATGGGCACCCACCAGAGCGTCATCGCCCGGATGGAGAACGCTGGCGCGATCCCTCGTTGACCACCCTCGACCGCCTCGCCCGCGCAGTGGGCAAGCACCTCGAAGTCGGCCTCGTCAGCGCCTGAGCGAAACGGCTCTAGCCACTACATCGAGCGTTCCGGGGCCGGTGGCGCCTGGCAACTGTGCTCCCGCCATGGGGTTCGGGCTGGACGAGGTGGACAAAGTCGAGCTTGGCCCCGGCAGCGACCCCGTGTCCGTGAGCACCTTTCCGGTGGTTGCTTCGGGGATCACGAACCTTGAGGGTGGACCGCTTCGCGGACGAAGCCTGCCTTTTGCGCCTACCTCCGCGGGCCAGCAAACGTCACCGACCGCACCCCGGATCCCATCGTGACCAGGTCGACGGGTCGGCCCAGCGGGCGTAGATCAGTGCTCGTCCCCGAGGTAGCCGGGCGGCTCACCGGAACCGCCCAGACCCTCGCTCGCGACGCTGTCGCCTGGCTCAGACCAGCTCGACGGCGTCGGCCTGCGGTCCCCGGTCACTCTGACGCACCTTGAACCGGACCCGGTCGCCCTCCTCCAGGACCTCGGTGCCCCGCACGACCGACACGTGCACGAACAGGTCCTCGCCCCCGGCGTCGGGGTGATGAAACCGAATCCACGCTCCTCGTCGTAGCGCGCGACCGTGCCTTCGCCTCCGCGCACGGGCGCCCGGATGCCCGGGGCGGCTCGACCGGCCGCTGTCCGTGGCCGCGCGCGCACTGCCGGAGCCGCGCACGAGCTGCACGTTGCGGGCATTCGGCCCTTGTCGCCCTCGACGACGTCATACGTCACGCGTGCCCCTCGGAGAGCTCGGTCAACCCGTAGCCGAGTGCACTGACGTGGACGAAGACGTCGTCGCCACCCGAGTCGGGAGCGACGAACCCGAAGCCCTTGACGTCGTCGTACCAGGACACCGTGCCGTCCGCGCCGTCGGAGGGCACAGCATGCTGGGCAACTTGGGCCCCGAGCGGTAGCAGGTGGTCCGCCTGCGGCCCTTCTCCCCGTCGACGACGAGGAACGCCACGCGCTGCCCCTCCGAGATCACACCGCCCCGACGATGGCCGAGCTGTGCACGAAGATCTCGACGCGATCGTGGTCAGGCGTGACGAAGCCGTATCCCTTGGCGGCTCGTACCAGGTGACGGTGCCGAGCACGCCCAAGGGCGCGTCGGCGGCCCGGTCGCCCGTGACACGGACGCGGCGCGCCTGCGGGCCACGGTCTCCCTCCCCACCTCGAACTCGACGGTCTGCCCTCGCGGAGCAGCCTCTGTCCGTCGTCGCCGTCGATCTCGGACGCATGCACGAACAGGTCCTCGGCCTCGTTCCCGAGGTCGATGAAGCCGAACCCTCGGTCGGCGTCGAACCATCGGACAGTTCCCTGGGGCACTGAGTACTCCTCGTCTCGGCAAACATTGCTGTTACCCATTGTCCCCGACAGAACCGCGGACGGGTGGGTCCAGCCGTTTCCGGCGCACTTCGGGCACGCTCGACGTCGCCGGGTACACGAACCGCCGAGGTGCTGGGTCCGCAGGGAACCCAGCACCTCGGCGGCTTCTGGCGTCAGGCCGAGCAGGTGGCCGTCGGCGGGGTGGTGTTGCCGTTCGAGTAGAGCGTGATGCCGAAGCCGTTGCCGTTGCCGTTCGGCGTGGCGGTCAGGGTGCCGCTCGTGCCGGCGATCGAGGCGTTCCAGGAGCTCTGGAGGCTCTGGCCCGAGGCGGTCTTGATCGTGACGGTCCAGCTGTCCGAGCCCGAGACCTCGAACGTGGCGTTGAAGCGGTCGCCCCACGAGTCAGCCGGGACGACGGTCACGGTGCAGGAGCTGCCCCGCCGCCGTTGTCCCCACCCGAGGCGGACGAGCACGTGGCCGTCGGCGGGGTGGTGTTGCCGTTCGAGTACAGCGTGATGCCGAAGCCGTTGCCGTTGCCGTTCGGCGTGGCGGTCAGGGTGCCGCTCGTGCCGGCGATCGAGGCGTTCCAGGAGCTCTGGAGGCTCTGGCCCGAGGCGGTCTTGATCGTGACGGTCCAGTCGTCCGAGCCGGAGACCTCGAACGACGTGTTGAAGCGGTCGCCCCAGGAGTCGCTCGGGACGACGGTCACGGTGCAGGAACCGTCACCGACCGGGGCGTCGTGCCGCCGCCGCTACCACTGTTGAGCTGGTTGAGGACGGAGGTGTACGCGGCCTTCTTGTTGCCGTTGCCGTCGAACAGCAGAGGCGTGCCAGACGCGCGCCACGAATCCGTGTCCCGCACGCCCCAGACCGTGATGCCAGTGCAGCGCGACACGGCCATGCAGGCCTGGACCACGCCGCGGTACTGCTCCGCCTGCGACGCGCCGGAGCCCTCGATGTCGAGCTCCGTGATCTGCACGTCGACGCCGAGGTCAGCAAACTTCTGCAGCGTGGTGTGGTAGTCGCTCGGGACCGGGTTGCCCGAGTTGAAGTGGGCCTGGAAGCCGACGCAGTCGATCGGCACGCCCGCGCCTTGAAGTCGCGGACCATGTTGTATACGCCCTGGGTCTTCGCGTGGCTCCAGTTGTCGGTGTTGTAGTCGTTGTAGCAGAGCTTCGCGCCGGAGTCTGCGGCGCGGGCACTGCGGAACGCGGCCTCGATCCAGTCGTTCCCGGTGCGCTGCAGGTTCGAGTCGCGCCGCGCGCCGGAGCTGCCGTCGGCGAACGCCTCGTTGACGACGTCCCACGCGTAGATCTTGCCGCGGTAGTGCGTCGCGACCTGCGTGACGTGGTTCAGCATCGCCTGACGGAGAGCGGAACCCGACATGTTCTGCATCCAGCCCGGCTGCTGGGAGTGCCAGGCGAGCGCGTGACCCCGGACCTGCTTGCCGCGGCTGGTCGCCCAGTTGACGATCTGGTCGCCCTGGGAGTAGTTGAACTGGTTCTGCGACGGCTCTGTCGCGTCCATCTTCATCTCGTTCTCGGCCGTGATCGTGTCGAACTCACGGTCCGCGATGGTCGAGTACGTCGAGTTGGACAGCTTGCGGCTGCGAGGGCGGTGCCGAAGTACCGGCCCGACTCGGCCGCCGCGGCCTCGAGGGTGGAGCCGCCGCATGAGCGGTGCCGACGCCGATTCCGGTGGTGATCACCATGGCCAGGAGGGCGCCGAGAGCGGCCGACCTCCTGCCGTTCGTCCTGCGCAGGGATAGTGCTCGGGTCATCGTTGATCCTCTTTCTTCCCGGACGGCCCACCGTTGGACCGTCGGCGCGAACTTGCGCGTACGTGACGTTAGTCACGGAATGACTAGTTAGCAAACGTTATCGATAACGTTTGCCATCCCCTGGAGCCGCGAATGCGGGCGAGCGTCGAGTGCAGCGCGCCGCTGCGCCTCGTGCCGACCCTCGTCGTTGTGATATAGCGATCCGCTAGCCGTTGTGGCACGGACGCGGCGTTGACCCTCGACCAGGTCGAGGCGCGAGCGTGCCGCCATGACAACGATCGACACACCGGCGCATGCGCTCCCCGCCCTATCTCGCCTGGCTCTCCGGGGTCACCGTCTCGCGGCTCGGTGACGCCGTCCTCGCCTTCGCACTCGGCTGGGCCGCAGCCGGAAGGGGCGGCACGACGGCGGCCCTCGTCCTCACGCTCAACGGGCTGCCTCGCCTCGTCCTGATGGTCGTGGGTGGCGCGGTCGCCGATCGTCTCGGGGCGCGGCGCATCCTGATCGCCGGGAGGCTGCCCTGCTCGCCCTGACTGCCGTCCTCGCCCTGGCGCTCGCCCGGTACGGCACGACGACCTGGCTGCTCCTCGCCTCGTCGCTGGCGCTCGGCTCCGTCACCGCGTTCTGTCTGCCCGCCACGGGATCCATGCCGCGGCGCATGGTCCCGGACGACCAGCTCACCCGCGCACTCGCGCTGCGCCAGGGCCTGAGCCAGGTCGTGCTGATGACCGCCGCGCCGCTGGGCGGACTCCTCGTCGGCGGAGTCGGCGTCCCTGCCATCGCCTGGGCCGCCACGGTGACGTTCGGCGTCTCGCTGTGCGTGCTCGTCGCGATCCCTGAGCTGTCGGGCCCGGCGTCGGACAAGGTGCCGACCCTGGATCGCGCGCCCGCGGCTCGACCTGGCCGACGGCTTCCGCGTCGTCGCCAGGACCCCAGGACTGCACGCGGCGCTCCTCCTTGCCGGTGCGGGCGCTGCCCTGATCCTGCCCGTCCCGTCACTCCTCGTGCCGCTGCTCGGCCGGGCATCGAGCTGGGGCGCGGGTGGACAGGGGCCGTCGCGGGCGCGGTGGGGTCGGGGTCATCGCTGCGGCGCTCCTCGCGGCCCGACGTCGGACGCCCGCACCCGGGGCCGCGCCTGCCGCAACCGGGCTCGCCGTGAGCGCGACAGGCGCGCTCGTCCTCGCGGCCGGGCCCGTGCTCGGCGGCTCCGAGTCCGCGGTGATCGCCGTCGTCGGCGCCCTGGTCTTCGGGTGCGGGAACGGGATGTTCGTGGCGCGGCTGGCGCCCCTCGTCCTGGGCAGTGCGCCGCGGACGCACCTCGCCCGCGTGCAGGCTCTCGTCGGGCTGGCCCAGCTCGTGCCCGTGATGGTGACGAACATGGCCCTCGGCGCACTGGCCGACCACACGTCACCGCACTGGGCCCTGGGCGTGACGGCCGCAGGCTTGGCGGCGTGCGCGGTCTGGGCCCGCCGTCGGGCGTCGTCGACGCCGCCCCGCTTGACCCTCACGTCGGTCGAGGGCTCACAGTTGCCTCATGCACGACGACCTGCTCAGTATCGGGGCCCTCGCCCGCGCCGGTGGCGTGCCCGTGTCCGCGCTCCGGTTCTACGACGCCGCGGGCGTGCTCCGGCCGGCGCACGTCGACCCCACGACGGGCTACCGCTGGTACACCTCCGCGCAGGTCCACACAGCTCGGCTGGTCGCGAGCCTGCGCCAGGCGGGGCTCCCGGTGGCCGAGCTGGTCGCCGTCCTCGCGGCTCCCCACGAGGCTCACGGCGTCCTGGCGCGCCATCGCCGTCGGCTCGAGGAGGACCTGGTCGCGGCCCGTGCTCACCTCGACGAGGCCAGCGGCATCCTGGCGCAGCCCGGACGCTGCACGGTCGCCGCCGAGGACCTCGTCGGGCGGTCGCGGCCGTCAGGCATGCCGTCGGCGCCGACCCGGCCTGGCCGGGCTCGCCGGGATCCTGCTCCACGTCGACGGGTCCACGCTCCGACTCGTCGGCTGCGACCGCCGCCGTCTCGCCGTCGCCACCGTTCCAGCGCGGCAGATTTCGGGCCCGTCTGCTCGGGTGATCGCGCCCCTTGCCTTCCTGGACGAGATCACATCGGCGACGCTGCCCGACGTCGGACCGGTCACCCTGAGCACGAACGTCCTGGAGGTCCTGGGCGGCAGAGCGAGCCGCTCGACGCGGCGTACCCGGACTACGAGGGACTGCTTCGCTCGGGCCGGTCGCGCAGCGCGACCGTCCCGTCCGACGAGCTGGTCGAGACCGTCGCGGGCGCGGAGGACGTCGTCGTCGTGCGCCTCGACAACGGCCGGGTGGAGCTCGCCCGCCAGGCGGGCCGGACACGCTCGGCTTCTCCCGGAACTTCCTGCTCGACAGCGTGCGCGCAGCCGTGGCGAGCACGTCGCCCTGGCGCTCGACGAACGGTCCGCCCTCAGCGTCTCCCCGGCAGACCGCCCGGACGACGTCCACCTGGTCATGCCGATCCGCCTACGCCACTGAGGCGCACGGCATCGACCGGCAGCCCGCAGATCTCGGGGCAGGGGTCCTCGTCATGCCCCTGCCCCGAGATCGTCAGCCGCAGTCGACCGCGGTGAAGGCGGCCTCCTGCGTCGTCGCTGCTTCCTGGCCGTTCAGGATCGTCGTCGCGGTGACGGCGACCGTTCCGGCCTGCAGGCGGCGGCGCGTGACGGGAACGCCTGGTACGCGCTCTTCGTCGGCGCCACCCCTGGAAGCTCTTCCCGCCGTACGGCGTCGAAACTGCCACATCGACCGGGATCTCGGCGTCGTTCACGGCGCGCACCGTGACGACTGCCTTGCCCGCGACGCAACGAGAGTCGGCCGACAGCGTGAAGGCGACCTCCGGGTTCTCGGCTGCGGCCTCGAACGACCACGTGTCGATCTCGGCGAGGTTGCCCTGAGGCCCGGAGAAGGTGAAGTAGACGTCATGCACGCCCGAGACGCCGGTGAGCGCTGCGGTCACGTCCGCCCACTCGCCGACCGCCGTGTCGAGCGCGATCGTCCCGACCACGGGTCCGTCCCGCTCGTCGAGCCGGACGTCGATGCTCCCACCGGCGACAAGCGGCTTGACCCGCGCCGAGACGCTTGCAGCTCCCGACCCGAAGTCCACGGCGGACAGGGCTGACCAGTCGCCGGCGTCCACGTCGCTCACGACCAGGTGAGGAGCACCGCTGCCGAACTGCTCCGACCCGGTGCCGACCTTGTTCGTGGCCAGACCCTGCTGCCAGGCGAACGTCTCGGCCTCGATGACCTGGTACGGGTCGAGGTCCTTGACCTGGTCGACGCCGGCGTAGTCGCCCACCACCTGCTGGATCGTGCCGTCCGCGTTGAAGCTCAGCTCCTGGATGTGGGTGCTGCGGTATCCCTGCGTGACGTCGCCGTTGATGCGCTTGTTGAGAGTCGGCGCGTGGTAGGTGAAGTAGTACTTCCCGTCGAGCTCGAAGACCGACTGGTGGTTGTTGCCCCGTGCGGCGCCGAAGAACTGGCTCTGGTTGGGGAAGAGGACGCCGGCGTACTTCTCCTTGGGCCAGGACATCGGGTCGTTCGACATCATGTAGCCGATCTGGCCACCCCGGGGTACCCGGGCTGCACGACCTGGTTGCCCCGAAGTCGGAACCACCGAAGTGCGAGGAGTACGACAGGTAGTACGTGCCCTCGCGCTCGAAGACCTGAGCGGCCTCGAAGGCGACGGGCGCATCGACGACCGCAGCGGTGCCGGTGGTCGAGACCATGTCGTCACCGAGCTCGATGACACGGATGTTCTTCGGGTTGTTGAACCGCTCGGCAGCGGGCATGCTCGTCGCGGCCGGTCCACCGCCGAAGAACAGGTACGGCGTGCCGTCCTTCGAGACGAAGGGCGCCGGATCGAACTTCCAGGCCACACCTTCTGCCCCGGCGTCGACCCGTCGATGAGGGGCTCGTCCGCTCGCTGGTCCACGGCCCCAGAGGAGACGAGCCGGTGATCACGTTGCTCGACCCGCCACCGTTGGCGTAGTAGAGGAAGTACTTCTCCTGACCGTTCACGACCTTCTTCGCCATGCCCGGGGCCCAGGAGTTGCTGGTGAACGGCGCGACACCGTTCGGCCCCGCGACATCGATCTCGCCGTGGTCCGTCCAGTTCACCATGTCTTCAGAAGAGATCAGCGTGATCTGGTTGATGTTCCCGTAGTTGATCTGCGGGAGATCCCGGTGGACGAGCTCGGGGCGTACCCTGGGTGTCGTTGGTCATGTAGAGGTAGACCCGGCCGTCGTCGACGAACCCGAAGGCGTCCGCGCCGAACTTGTGGGAGATGACCGGGTTGTGATCGCCCGGGATCTTCCCCAGCACCTCGATGGTCTTCGACGGAGGCGCCGGTGGGCAGCGCCGGTCACCGACACGTCGTCGACCGTGAAGTCCATGAGATGCGTCGCGGGATCTGCCGCGGGTCGCTCGTCCAGGGCGTCTCGAGGAACAGCCGCGCGGTCGAGACGTTCTGCGTCGCCGGGATCGTGAAGTTCCCCTGGAGAGTTGCCCACTCCCCTTGGTGGCGGTGACGCTCACGAGGTTCGTGTAGGTCCCGCCGCCGTAGTGCATCGTCGCGAAGAACTGCTTGGATGCGGGCGCGTCCGCGGCGTCGTACCGGATCTTCGCTGACAGCCGGTAGGTCTCCCCGGCCGCGACCTTGCCGCTCAGGACCTGGATGGGCCCCGACCCTGTGGTCGCGCGCTGGGTGATCAGCGCAGCGGCCTGGCCCGAGAACGCGTCCGGGGTCGTGGACAGGGTGCCGTGATCGGTCGGGTTGCCGTCGTTGACGAACCACCCGTTCGTGCCGTCCTCGAAGCCCCCGTTGACGATGAGCTCTGCCTCCGCGGCCTGCGACGGGAGCACCGAGATCGCTGACGAGATCAGCCCCGCAAGCACTGCACCTGCCAGCACGCCCCGGATTCGGCTCCGTTGCCTGTCGTGTCGCCTCATAGATCCTCCTTGATTAGTGGTGCGACTGAACGTCGTGGTCATGCCACGCAGAGCGCTACCAGGGCTGACGGGATACCAGTCCTGCACAGGGCTCTCCTCCTGAGGCCGGGACCGGCGCCGTCGGCGATCCGCTTGTCATGTGAGCGCTCACATGACGCCTTGCAGTTCACGTCAGCGTTCACAGCTCGGTGAGCAGCACATGGCTCTCGGTCGCGGGTCCAGGTTCACTGCAGCGTGCATGGCCATCTGAGAGATCGTTCTCTTGCCGGTCAGTATGCACGACGGCGGCCGATGCCTCCACCGCACCGTTCCGAGGGGTCGGACGCGGGTGGCACCATGTACGCGTGCCAAACCCGCCAGCTCGGCCCACGCTGATCGACGTCGCGCGTGCCGCCGAGGTCTCTCGGGCGACAGCGTCGCGCGTGCTCTCGGGCGTCACCACGGTGAACTCCGACCTCGCTCGCCGGGTCGTCGACGCCGCAGCGAAGCTGGACTACCGGACGAACTCCGCGGCGCGCGCACTGCGGGCGGATCGACCGGTTCCGTCGCCCTCGTGGCACCCTCCAGCGAGCTGGACGACGGGGTGGGACCGTTCGTGAGCGCCCGCTGCGTGGGGCATCTGCAGTCCTCTTCGAGCGCTCGCTCCAGCCCGTGCTGCTTCTGGACGACAAGAGGGACCGCGGGCCGCTGGTGCGATACCTGTCCTCCGGGCACGTCGACGCCGCCGTCGTCGTGCTGCAGCGGAGTCGGAACCACTCTTTCGCGACCTCGCGGAGCTCGACCTGCCGATCATCTTCGTCGGCCGCCCGCTTCGGAGATGGGTCCGGCCCTCAGCGTCGTCGACTCCGATCACTACGGCGGCGGGCGTCTTGCCGCCCGTGCCCTCCTCGAGGCGGGTCGCCGCAGGCTGGCGACGATCGCCGGGCCGTTGCGCTACATCCCTCCACCGAGCGGCTGCGTGGATTCCGTGACGAGCTCGCAGAGTGGGGACTTCGGCCCGAGCTCGTCGTCCGCGGGGACTACAGCCTCTCGTCCGGCTCGGTCGCAGCCGCACAGATCCTGCGGCGCGCTCCCGACCTCGACGGACTCTTCGGCGGGTCGGATCTCATGGCGGTCGGCGCCATGCGGGTGCTGGCAGCGAGCAACCGCCGGGTCCCCGAGGACGTGTCGGTCGTCGGTTTCGACGACACGGTGGTCGCCGAGACCTCCGACCCGCCCCTGACGTCGGTCCGGCAGCCCTTGCGGGAGCTGGGCGAGCGAGCGGCGGAGATCGTCCTGGAGGCGCTGCAGGTTCCGGGCGGGCCACCGCGTCATGAGTCCCTGCCCACCACGCTGACCGTGCGACAGTCGGTCTGACGGGCGCTCCACGGCCGATTCGGAGCATCGCCCGCCGGGCGTTACGCTCGGCGGCGAGAGATCGATCTCTCGCTGTGAAGACCCGCTCAAGGAGGCGCACATGGGTCATGTACTGGTGGTTCGCGGCGGCTGGGACGGACATGCCCCGGTGGCCACGACCGATCTGTTCATCCCCGGCCTGGAGGCCGCAGGGCACGTCGTCCGTGTCGAGACCTCGCCAGAGGTCTACGCCGAGGACAGGATGGGTGAGATCGACCTCGTCGTGCAGTGCTACACGATGGGAGAGATCTCGGGGACGCCGTGGCCGGACTCCGTCGGGCCGTGGCGGCCGGAACCGGGATGGTCGGGTGGCACGGAGGCATCGCCGACTCCTTCCGCGCCAGCTCGGACTACCTGCAGCTGATCGGCGGGCAGTTCGCCTGCCATCCAGGAAGGGAGCCGGACGAGCGGCGGGGCGACCAGGCCGACAACTACGTGCCCCACACCATCGACATCGTCCCCGAGGCCGCCGACCACCCGATCGTGGCGGCATCGCCAGCTTCGACCTGGTCTCCGAGCAGTACTGGGTGCTCAGCGACGACCTCTGCGACGTCCTCGCGACGACGACCCTGCCCGCCCCGAGTGGGAGCCGTGGCACCGGCCGCTCACACGGCCGGCCGTCTGGACACGGTCGTGGGGCGAAGGCCGCATCTGCGTGGTCACCCCGGCCACGACGTCGAGACGCTCGGCCATCCGTCCGTCCGCACCATGATCGAGAGGAGCATGTCATGGGCGATGCGCTGAGGATCGGCGTCGTCGGCTGTGGCGTCATCAGCACGACCTACCTGGAGACGGCGGCCCGTGTCCCCGACCTCGAGGTGGTGGCCGTCTCCGACGTCGACCCGAGCAGGGCCGCGCGGGCCGCGCAGCAGCACGGCGTGCGGGCCGTCGATCTCGACGACCTGTGGTCGAACGACGAGGTCGAGTGGATCCTCGACCTCACCACGCCCGGCGCGCACGCCGACGTCGCGCTCAAGGCGCTGACGAGCGGCTTCTCCGTCTACAACGAGAAGCCCTCTGCGCGACGACGGACGAGGCGAGGCGCGTCCTCGAGGCCGCGGCCGAGGCCGGGCTGGGCGTGGGAAGCGCCCCCGACACCGTCCTGGGCACGGGGATCCAGACCGCTCGCGCTGCTCTCGAGGCCGGGGTGATCGGTCGACCGGTCTCCGCCACCGCGACGATGGCCTGTGCGGGCCACGAGCTGTGGCACCCGAACCCCGACTTCTACTACGCCACCGGGGCGGCCCCTGTTCGACATGGGCCCCTACTACCTGACCGCCCTCGTCCACCTCCTCGGTCCTGTGCAGGCCGTCCAGGCGGTGGCCCGGCGTCCCCGGGACGAACGGACGATCGGCAGCGGTCCGCGTACGGGCGAGCGGGTGCCCGTCGAGGTCGCGACGCACGTCACGGCCCTCTGCGAGCACCGCTCAGGTGCCGTCTCGACGCTGGTGATGAGCTTCGACGCACCGTCGAGCCGCGCGATGCCGATCGAGGTGCACGGCGAGGAAGGGTCGATGGTGGTTCCCGACCCGAATTCCTTCTCGGGCGACGTCGAGGTGCGAGCTGGAGGACGAGAGTGGACGACGCTCCCGGTCCGCGCCGGGTACCGCGGGTCGGCGCGAGGCTACGGCCTGGTCGACGTGGCCCGCGGGCCGGACCGGCTCGCCGCCGCGCCTCCGCCGACGTGGCGATGCACGTGCTCGACACCATGGAGACCGTGCTGCGGGCGGCCCGCGGCCAGGGCCGCCTCGAGGTGGCGACCACGTGCGTCGTCCCGTCGCTGGTCCCGCTCAGCGACTGACCGCCTTCCGCGACCTCGTCCGGGGACCGTCCCGGCGGCTCTCAGTCGCGCGTCGATCCGCGGACGACCAGGTGGACCGGCGCCACGATGTGCTCCGGCAGGTCTGCGGATCCTTGCATCCGCCGTTCGAGCAGGCGGATCGCGTCGGTGGCGACTCCCAGGTGGTTGGGATCGACCGAGGTGAGGCCGGGCTCAGGAAGGACCCGACCTCGAGGTTGTCGAACCCTGCGACCTGGACGTCGTCGGGGATGGCGACGCCATGCTCCGTCAGCGCCGACATGGCTCCGAGGGCCACGCCGTCGGTCACGGCGAAGACCCCGTCGAAGGGGAACCCGGACGCGAGCAGGTGACGCACGATCTCGCGTGACTCGGGCGCGGTGTAGGTGGTCAGAGGAATCACGAGCTCGTCGGCCGCGTGCAAACCGGCCTCGCGGTGCGCGACCTCCCATCCTTCACGCCGCGTGGAGGGCATGCCGAAGTCACGCTCGAGGGTTCCGCCGAGCGCGAGGATCCGGCGGGAGCCGCGTGCCAGGAGGTGGCTGGTGGCGAGTCGGGCACCCTCCTCGTTCGCAAGCTGGACGTGATCGAACCGCCGGGGTACGTCACGTTCGCCCAGGAGCACGATCGGCGCCTTGGTGTGGA
Source organism: Oerskovia sp. M15 (assembly GCA_038070415.1). Lineage (GTDB taxonomy): Bacteria > Actinomycetota > Actinomycetes > Actinomycetales > Cellulomonadaceae > Oerskovia. The sequence goes on along the minus strand of JAMYWF010000001.1, from coordinate 2,193,461 downwards.
CCTGATCGAGCGTGTCGCGATCGAGACCCGCCACCGAGAGGAGCACCCCGTCGTACATCTGGAGCCGCGGGATGCTCAGCGACTCGATCTCGTTCTGGGGTTCGCGCTGGTCCGCTCGACGACCAGGTGTCTCCCGGCCTGTTCGACGATCGGCGCGATCTGGTCGGCGAGGTCGCTGTAGTAGTCGTGAAAGCTCGGGACGACGAGCGCGACCGTGTCCGTCCGCCCCGAGCGCAGGTGCCGTGCCGTGAGGTTCACCTCGTAGCCGAGCTCGGCGACGACGGCGAGGACGCGGTCCCGGGTGGGCGCGCCGACCCTCCGCCTGCCGTTGAGCACGTTGGACACGGTCATCATCGAGACCCCGGCCTCGCGCGCCACGTCACTCATCGTCACATTCGCCATTGCCACCTCCAGGCGGAATCCTGCCATCATCCGGCCGCGTCTCATCACCTTGACGGCCTGAGGGCATGGTGTCAGAGTTCGGTGAAATATCGATAAACCAGGAGCCCTGCCGATGCGACGTGACGACCAGTACGGCTACCTTCTCGTGCACTTCGTCGAGGATCACGAGGGACACGGCGAGAGGATCTATTTCACCCTGAGCCGAGGCGACGACCCCTTGCGCTGGCGCCGGCTCAACGGCGGCGAACCCTGCTGCACTCGGCCTCGAGCACCACCGGGGTACGCGATCCGCACATCGTCCGCCGTCCCGACGGCGGATTTCACGTCCTGGCCACCGACCTGCGGGTCTGGCGTGACGAGGGTCAGGACTGGGAGGCCTTCCGGAGACGAGGCAGCCGCAGCATCGTCGTGTGGGACTCGCCCGACCTGGTGAGCTGGTCGTCGCCGCGGTACGTCGTCGTGGCGCCGCCGAACGCGGGGATGGCCTGGGCGCCCGAGGCCGTCTGCGACGAGGAGACCGGCGACTTCGTGGTGCATTTCGCCGCGGCACTCTATGACGAGCACGACCCGGACCACGAGGGCGAGTGCCTGGCACGCCTCCTGGTGACCAGGACCGAGGACTTCCACGAGTTCAGCCCCGCCCAGCCCTATCTCGAGCTCCCTGGCGGCGTGATCGACATGACCGTCGCACAGGCGGACGGCCAGGTGCATCGCTTCGCGAAGCAGGACGACGCGGCCCCAGGCTCGCGTCAGGTGTTTCATCAGGTGGGGTCGTCCCTCCATGCCGACGACTTCGTGACGCTCGCACAAGGGCTCGGTCAGGGCTTCGGCGCGAAGGTCGAGGGCCCGCTGGTCTTCCGCTCGAACTCCGAGGAACGCTGGTACCTGTGGCTCGACCAGTACGCCGAGATGCCCCAGGGATATCACGCTCTGAGCACGACCGATCTACGTTCCGGCAGGTGGGAACCGGTGGCGGACGCCGACTTCGACCTTCCGGAGAACACCAAGCACGGTGCGGTCCTGCCGCTGCGTCGTGCCGAGTGGGAGCGGCTCGACGCACTCTGAGGCTTCGCCACGCGGGCATCGGCGCGGTGACCGCGTGCCGGCTGCTCGTCGTGAACCGCCCCCATCCCCACGAACCCCAGGAGACACCATGACCTTCGATCACCGACGAACCCGGTCCGTCGTGACCGTCGTCGACGCGAGCGGCGCTCCCGTGGCGCACCAGGACGTCGTCGTCCGCCAGGTGCGGCACGCGTTCGAGTTCGGCTGCACCGGTTTCGACGTACCCGAGTGGACGCCGCAGCTCCACGACATGTGGCTCGGCGTCTTCGACACCGCCACGCTCCCGGTCTACTGGGAGGTACGAGCGCGCCGCGGCGAGACCGAGCGAGAGCGGCTGACGGAGTCCGCGCGCTGGTTCCACGCGCGCGACGTGCGCCTCAGGGGCATCCGCTGGTCTGGCACACCGTCAAGGCGCCCTGGGTGGACGAGGTCTCCTGCCCGACGCCGAGGAGCTGCTCCGCGGCCGGATCCGGCGCGAGGTCGGCGACTTCGCCGGGCTCATCGACACGTGGGACGTGATCAACGAGGTCGTCATCATGCCGCGGTTCACGAACGAGCCGGACAGTGTGCCGAACGCGATCACCCGCCTCTGCGTGAGCAAGGGCGGGTCCCCATGGTGCAGATGGCCGTCGACGAGGCGCGGAGCGGAGGCACGAGGCCCACGCTCCTCATCAACGACTTCGACCTCGGACCCGAGTACGAGCATCTGATCGAGGAGCTGCTGGAGGCAGGCGTGTCGATCGACGGGATCGGTCTCCAGTCGCACATGCACCAGGGATTCCGGGCGCCGAGCAGCTGCGCGAGATCTCCGACCGGTTCGCTCGCTTCGGGCTCCCCTGCACTGGACGGAGACGTCCCTGGTCTCCGGGAATCTCATGCCGGCGACGATCGAGGACCTCAACGACTTCGAGGTCGACGAGTGGCCGTCGACCACGGAGGGAGAGGCCCGTCAGGCGGCAGACATCGTCGAGCACTACAGCACGCTGGTCGAGCACCCGGCGGTCTCGTCGATCACGTACTGGGGATGGAGGACTGCGGTGCGTGGCTGGGGGCTCCGATCGGGCTCGTGCGGCGCGACGGGTCACCCAAGCCGTCATATGACGCGCTCCGCGCACTCGTCCGAGGTGAGTGGTGGTTCGACCCGACGCCGATGCGGACCGACGAGGCCGGGCGGATCGTCGTGGAGGGTTCGCCGGCCGGTACGACGTGGCGTCGAGCATCGGGGATGCCGTCGTCGATCTCGAGGCAGGGCGGCAGGAGCTCCGGCTGCGTTTCGACGTCTAGCGCCTGGGCGATCGACGGTTCGCGCAGGCCAGGCCGCGCCCCGCCCGGCGAGGGCCGTCCCCGGCGAGGGGCGTCGAGACGGGCCTCGCCAGGGGTTGACCTGATCAGGACTCGGCGTTAGTTTAACGATAAATCCGGCGTGGATCGTTCAAGCAGACGATCCCGACGGGCGGGTGGATCGACCGTCAGCGGTCGGAGCTGGGCTGTCATAGGTGATGCCCGAGCGTCGGTGCCCTGGAGTGAGTTCTCAAAGGAGAGACATGACAAGTGACCTGACTTCGCGAGCGGGGCGACGTGCTGGTGCGCGCGCGACCGCAGCGGTCACCGCGATGGCGCTGCTGGCCCTGACAGCCTGCAGCGCGGACGACGAAGGGCCTGGCGGTGACGTCGTCGGCACGGAGCAGACCGCCGGTTCCATGAGCGGGTTCGCGGCCGACGAGCAGTTCAAGGCCACCGAGCCGGTGGACCTGTCCATGCTCTGGACAGACTGGCCGGACCTCCCGGTCGAGGACTCGTGGGAGCTGTTCGACGAGATCGAGAAGCGGACGAACGTCTCGATCGAGCTGACCAACATCCCCTTCAGCGATGCCACCGAGAAGCGCAGCCTCCTCATCAGCGCAGGCGACGCGCCCTACGTGATCCCCTCGTCTACTCCGGCGAGGAGAAGACCTTCGCCGCCTCGGGCTCCGTGCTGCCGCTGAGCGACTACGAGGAGTACATGCCCAACTTCCAGAAGTACATCGAGGAGTGGGACCTGCGACCGATGGTCGACAACCTGCGTCAGGCCGACGGGAAGTACTACATGATGCCCGGCCTCCAGGAGGTCTCGGTCCCGACCTTCTCGCTCGTCCTCCGCCAGGACGTGCTCGACGACGTCGGGGCTCCCGTCCCGGAGACGTGGGACGACCTGCGGGACGGGCTCGAGAAGATCAAGGCCAAGTACCCGGACAGCTACCCGCTGGCCGACGGGTTCGAGGGCCAGTCGATGCTGAACTACGCCGCGCACGCCTTCGGGGCCACCGCAGGCTGGGGCTTCGGTGACGGGACGTTCTACGACGAGGATGCTGAGGAGTTCGTCTACGGGGCGACCTCCGACGGCTACCGGGCGATGGTCGAGTACTTCCACGGGCTCGTCGAGGACGGCCTGCTCGATCCGGAGTCGTTCACGGCCACCAACGACGGCGCGAGCACCGTCACGGAGAAGGTCGCCAACGGCAAGGTCTTCGTGGCGTCGGGCGCGGCGGGCACCGTGCAGGAGTTCTCGACGGCGCTCGACGCGACCGCGGGCAAGGGCAACTACGAGGTCGTCCAGATCGCGCCGCCCGCGGGCCTGCCGGGGCGATCGTCGAGCCGCGCAACTTCTGGAACGGCTTCATGGTCACGTCGGAGGCCAAGGACGACCCGCACTTCATCGCCATCCTGCAGTTCCTGGACTGGCTCTACTACAGCCCCGACGCGCGCGAGATGCTTCGTTGGGGAGTCGAGGAGAGACGTACACCACGTCCGGTGACGGCCAGTACACGCTCGACGCGGACGTCTCGTTCGACGCCTTCAACATGAACCCCGACGGCGCGACCGACCTGCAGAAGGACCTGGGCTTCTCGCCGAACGTGCTGGTCGAGTCGACCGAGTCGCGGGAGCTCAAGGAGTCGTACAACTCTCCCCAGTTCCTCGAGTACATCGACACGGTGCTCAGCACGAGGACGCCGCGTGATCCCTTCCCTCCCGCTCCCTGGACGAGGCGGAGCTCGAGCAGGCGTCGCTCATGTCGACGCCGCTCAAGGACACCGTCGACACCAACACGCTGAGGTTCATCCTCGGAGAGCGTGACCTCAGCGAGTGGGACGCCTATGTGACCGAGCTCGAGGGGCAGAACCTGCAGGGATACCTCGACCTCGTCAACGGCGCCGCCGAGCGCTTCGCTCAGGAGAACGGCTAGTCCGTGGAGGATCCGCCGGGTGGGTCGCCGAGGATCGGCGGCCCACCTGGCCTCACGAAGGAGTTCGACATGAAAGTCACCCGTGAGAGCGAGCTCGCCGTTGCCGTCACGGCTCCCCAGGTAGGGACTGCGGCAGCCCTGCCGGAGACGAGGCCCACGACAGGACCGTCACCTCGTCCTGGTCGTCCGCGGCCTCGTCCCGGACGCCCGGCGAAGGGCAGAGCACCAGGCACAAGATCGCGTGGCGGGAGTCGCTGAGGCGCGACGGCGCCCTCTACCTGATGGCGCTCCTGCCCATCGTCTTCCTGCTGATCTTCCGGTACGTCCCGATGCTGGGGAACGTCATCGCGTTCCGCAAGTTCCGTCCCGGCGGCAGCATCTTCGGCGAGGTGGGTCGGTCTCCGCTACGTCGAGATGTTCATCAGCGACCCCACGTTCTGGCACGTGTTCAGCAACACCGCCATCATCGGGTCCCTGACCCTCGTCGTCTGCTTCCCGCTCCCGATCGTCCTCGCGCTCCTGCTCAACGAGGTCCGCAAGAAGGCGTTCAGGGTGACCGTCCAGTCGATCTCCTACCTTCCGCACTTCCTGTCCGTCGTGATCGTGGCGGGCATGACCATGCAGCTGCTGTCCCTGCAGGGGACGGCCAACCAGATCATCGAGGCCTTCGGCGGGGACGCGATCCCCTTCCTGCAGCGGCCCGAGTGGTTCCGGACGATCTACGTCGGCTCCGAGGTCTGGCAGACGGTCGGGTGGGGCACCATCCTCTACCTCGCCGCGCTGACGACCGTCGACTCGTCCCTCTACGAGGCGGCGCGGATCGACGGCGCCAACCGGTGGCGACAGACCTGGCACGTCACCCTTCCGGGCATCCGGCCCACCATGGTCACGCTGCTGATCCTCAACATCGGGACCTTCCTCAACGTCGGGTTCGAGAGGTGCTCCTTCTCTACACCCCGCTGACCTACTCCACGGCCGACGTCATCTCGACGTACCTGTACCGGGTCGGCCTGGTGTCGAACAACCTCAGCTACGCGGCGGCGATCGGCCTGTTCCAGGCGTGCATCGGCCTCGTGATGGTGCTGAGTGCGAACTTCATCTCACGACGAGTGGTAGGAGCAAGCCTGTGGTGACCCAGAACGCGATGTCCGCGCCCGTCTCATCGGACGGAGGAACGCCCGTCGGTCCGCGGGACACGAAGGCCTACAAGACCTTCACCCTCGCCAACACGATCGTGCTCGTGCTGGTGTGCGCGGCGATGCTCTACCCGTTCATCACGGTGATCGCGCAGTCGTTCTCCAGCCCAGGGGCGATCAAGGCCGGCCTCGTCAACGTCTGGCCCGTCGGGTTCAACCTCGACACCTACCGCGCCGTCGCGCAGAACGAGATGTTCTGGGGAACTACCGCAACACGGTCGTCTACACCCTTGTCGGGACCACGATCGCGATGGTCCTCACGACCACGTTCGCGTACGTCGTCTCCAAGCAGCACCTGCGCGGCCGCAACGCCTTGATCGGGATCGCCGTCTTCACCATGTTCTTCAACGGCGGCATCGTCCCGAACTACGTGCTCATCTCCTCGCTCGGGATGAAGAACACGATGTGGGCGGTCATCCTGCCGGGAGCGATCTCGGTGTTCAACCTCCTGGTGATGAAGTCCTTCTTCGAGAACCTCCCCAGGAGCTCGAGGAGGCTGCGCAGATCGACGGGCTCGGCTGGTTCGGCATCTTCGGCAGGATCGTCCTCCCGCTGTCGAAGGCGGTCATCGCGACGATGGTCCTCTTCTACGCGGTCGCGTACTGGAACGACTGGTTCGCCGCCTTCCTGTACCTCGACAAGCAGGACCTCTTCCCGGTCACGCTCTTCTTGCGCAACCTCGTGGCGGGCGCCTCGACCACCGCCTCGGAGGGTGCGGCCGCCGCGGGGACCACCACGGCGGCGATCTCTGCCAACATCCAGGCCGTGACGATGATCCTCACGATCATCCCGATCCTGTGCATCTACCCCTTCATCCAGCGGTACTTCGTCTCGGGCGTGATGCTCGGCTCGATCAAGGGCTGAGGTGGTCCGCTTCACCCGCGCGCCGGCGGTACGGCGCCAGACACCGCCCGCCTCGCGCGCGCACCGGAGATCATGAGCACCTACGCAGCATCAGCGAGCACGGCGTCCTGCCTCCTGCCACGGGCGAGCACCTGCGCCGTTCGCGGGACGGTCGGCCACCCGTGGGGTCAGACCACCGTCGTCGGGCGCCGTTCGTGAGCGCGGCGTCGTCGGCTGCAGGGACCGGCCAGGGCCCGCTGTCGCAGATCGCCTCGGCGGTCTACCGGCACCTGGTCCTGGGCGTCCTCCTGGCGATCACCTGTCTGCCCACGGTCGTCGCGTGGACGGCCCTCGTGCGCGATCCCGCCAACCTCTGGCTGTTCGCGCTCGCGACCCTGCCGGTCGCCCCTGCCTTGTCGGCGGGCCTCTACACCGTGCGCGCGTGGTCCGACGACGGCGACGTCGCGGTGGCGCGGGCCTTCTGGCGCGGTCTGCGCGTCAACCTTCGCGACGTCGTCGCGTGGTGGCTGCCCGTGCTCGCGGTCGCGATCGTCCTCGTGACGAACCTCGCCTTCGCGGGCGACGTGCCGGGCGGAGCCGCGCTGAGGCCCGTCAGTCTCGTCGTGCTCGGGTGCTCGGGGTGTGGTGCGGGCATCTGCTCGTCATCACGTCCGTGTTCTCCTTCCGCACCCGCGACGCCGCCCGTATCGCCGCGGTGGAGCTCGTCGCCCAGTGGCGCGTCTCGCTGGCCTGCTCTCCCTGCTCGTGGCAGGGACCGGGTCGTCTTCCTCGGCTCCGAGGCCGTGCTGCTCCTGTTCGCCTGGGCGTTCGTCGCCCTGACCTGGACGAGCGCGCGCCCGCTCGTCCTCGATGTCACCGAGAGGTTCACGAACCATGACTGATTCCATCGCTGCCGCGCCGACGCCGTGGCGGAATGCCACCAACCCGGTGCTGCCCGGCTTCTACCCCGACCCGTCCGTGTGCCGGGTGGATGGCGAGGACGGCACCTGGTACTACCTCGTGAACTCGACCTTCGAGTACCTGCCGGGGCTGCCGATCCACCGGTCGAGAGACCTTGTCGGCTGGGAGCTCGTCGGTCACGCCGTCGAACGACCAGGACAGCTGGACCTCGGTGCCGTGCGGGACTCCGGGGGCTGTTCGCGCCGACCATCAGGCACGACGGCGAGCGGTTCCTCGTCGTGTGCACGCTCGTGGGGGCGAGCCGGGCGCGAGCGGGAACTTCGTCGTGACGGCCGCGGACCCGGCGGGCCCGTGGTCCGATCCCGTGTGGTGGGACAACGACGGGATCGACCCGTCGCTGCTGGTCGACGACGACGGTCGCCTGTGGGCGCACGGAACCAGCCTGTCGCTCGACCCGGAGTGGGACCAGCAGACCGAGGTCTGGGTGCGAGAGCTCGACCCGAGCACCCTGCGGCTCCAGGGCGAGACGCACGTGGTCTGGTCGGGGGCCGTACGAGGAGCCGTCTGGGCGGAGGGCCCGCACCTCTACCGGCGCGACGGCACCGTCTACCTCCTGACCGCCGAGGGTGGCACGGGCTACCACCACGCGATCGTCGTCGCGCGGGCAGAGCATCCGACCGGGCCGTTCGTCGGCAACCCGGCCAACCCCGTGCTCACCCATCGCCACCTGGGACGGGACGCCCCCGTCGTGAACGTCGGGCACGCAGACCTCGTCGACGCCCCCGACGGCACCTCCTGGGCGCTGATGCTCGCCTCCCGCCCGTCGACGGAGCCGACACCCTCGGACGTGAGACGTACCTCGCGCCGGTGCTCTGGCAGGACGGATGGCCGGTCTTCGCCCCTCTGGTAGGGACCCTGGTGCCCGAGCCGCCGCGGCCTGTCGCTGCCGTGCCGGACGGTGGCCACGTCCCGTCCGGGCCGCGTCAGGAGGAGCTGATCGCCGTCCGCCGATTCCCTGCCGACGTCGTGACCGACGCACCCGGCGGTGCCCTCACGCTGGCGGCGGCGACGGGCTGCCGAGCCCGGCTCCCGCCTTCGTGGGTCGCCGGGTGACGGCTCACCGCTCCACGGCCCAGGTCCAGCTCGTCGACGTCCCGGACGGCGTCCGGACCGGTGCGGCGGTGCGCTACTCGGCCGCGGCCTGGGCTGCAGTGGTGGTGCGCCGGGTCGGTCAGGGGCCGTCGTCGAGACGGTGCGGGCCGACGCCGACGGCGAGATGGTCCTCACCCGGGAAGACCTGGCAGATCCGCACGGGCGCGCCGTGCTCGAGATCGACGGCCCTCGCGCCGTGGCGCAGTGGACGACGGAGGCAGGTGTCGTCGTCCCGCTCGGCGAGATCGACATCTCCCATCTCGCAGCCTCGCGGTCCGGCGGATTCGTCGGCATCGTCGCTGGGCTGGTGGCCGAGCTCGAGGGGTGCGGGACGACAGCCCGACCGTCAGGGCGAGGGATCTCCGTGTCGAGAGGCTCCGCAGGCCATCTGACCTCGACTCCTGGGCACGTCGCCGCTCCGGCTCGTGACCGGACGACTCAGCCGGAGGTCGACGGGCTCGTCCGGCGTGTACCGGCGCAACCACTCGAGCTCGCCGGGAAGCACGTCGAGAGGCTTGAGCACGAAGTCACCGACCCGCCACGCCGTGCCCGCGACCACCGGCCAGCCGCCGGGACGGGCCGACCGCGCCGAACTCCTCGAGGACGTGTCTCGGTGGTTGCGCCGGGCGGGCGTCGGGAGAGCCGACCACGGGCCGTCAACCGACCCGCTCGACACGGACGATCTCGGTTCGCGCGACCGCACGGTCCCGCTCTCCCGCGAGCGCCAGGCGGTCCGGGTCGGCCATGTACGCGGCGAGCGCCGCGTCGTCGGGCATCTCGATGACCTGGACCTCGGTGGGCCGGGCCGTGTCCTCGCCCGGCACGCTCCGCAACCGCGACGTCACCCGCCCGCCATGGCGCGGGACGAGCGCGAGGACCTCGTCCTCGTAGCGTGCGAGGGCTCGACCTGGCCGTCGACCGCCCAGAGCAGGACGCAGAGCGTGAGGGGCACGAGGCCACGCTGCTGCGCCCGTCGTGGCGTGGGACGCGCACAACGCCGCCTGCACCTGAGGGACTGCGCCGATGACGACCACGGGACGGGGACCGGACGGGTTCATCGAGCGCGAGGGCGACGCCTCGCGGATACAGCCCGTGTTCAGCGCGCTGGTCGCCGAATACGTCGACCGGAAGAAGCTCAAGAAGGGCCGCGACTACCAGCTCGACGGCGACGCCCTGACCTCTCGGCGCCGCTCCTCGAGCGGCTCGCCGGCGACGGAGTGCACGGGACCCGTGCCGACCTCCGCGTGACGTTCTCGCGCGGCCTGCCGTGGTGGATCGAGATCGTCGGCTACGACGCACCTCCTCGAGCACGGCCGGCGAGCCGGAAGGGGTGGCGTGCGTTCACGTCTCCGGCTCGTCGTGGCGCTCGGCACCGGGCCCGCGCTGCGGGTCCGGATGCCGAGCAGCCTGGTCAAGGGCCGGACAGGAAGAGCAGGAGCAGCCAGTACAACCCGATCCTCGGTGCGAGCACGCTCATCAGCAGAGCGACGAGCAGCAGAGCGATCGCGACGAGCGCTCCGCGGGCGTCGATCTCGCCCGGACCTCGGGTCGTTGGAGCTCGGGGTCGCGGATCGCGAGCAGCTCGACGAGCGCGAGGCTCGCCGTGGTCACGACCATCGTCCCGATGTACAGGGCGTTCACGGCGGGGTCGTCGACACCCTGGTCCGCGAGCAGCTGGGTGGTGAACGGGATGAAGACGATGCTCGCGAGCCACAGGAAGCTTGCCCACAGGAGGGTTCGGAGTAGTCCCGCAGGTGCTCGAACACCCGGTGGTGCGCGGTCCAGAAGCGCGCGATCACGACGAAGCTGATGGCGAACGCGAGGAACGTCCCGCTCTCGCCCTGGACGAGCGCGCGCACCGAGTGCGCCTCACCGTCGGCCACGAGGTCGACGAGGGGCAGGACGAGCAGCGTGATGGCGATGGCGACCGCAGCGTCGGTGAAGTTGACGAGGCGGTCGAGGCCACGTGGCGTACGGGACGTGAGCAGGTCACCTCCTGATCACTTCGAGGATAGAGGGTCCCGGCGATCCTGCCCGTCAGTCCGTGCCGGACTCCATCGCGGCGCGGTCGAGGGCCTTGTCCTCCTCGGACGAGGCCTCCCCGCGGGACGCGATCGCCTCGGCGCCGCCCTCGGGCAGCTCACCGATCAGCTGGGTGTTCGCCGTGCCGATCAGGGCTGCGTGCTCCGCGCCGACCATGCCGAGGCCCGCGTACTGCTCGAGCTTGGCGCGGGAGTCCGCGATGTCGAGGTTGCGCATCGTGAGCTGGCCGATCCGGTCCGTCGGGCCGAAGGCCGAGTCCTCGGTGCGCTCCATCGACAGCTTGTCGGGGTGGTAGGAGAAGTTCGGGCCGGTCGTGTCGAGGATCGAGTAGTCCTCCCCGCCGCAGCCGCAGCGTCACCTCGCCGGTGACCGCGTTGCCCACCCAGCGCTGCAACGACTCGCGGATCATGAGGGCCTGAGGGTCGAGCCAACGGCCCTCGTACATCAACCGGCCGAGGCGGCGGCCTTCGTTGTGGTAGCTGGCGATCGTGTCCTCGTTGTGGATCGCGTTGACGAGCCGCTCGTAGGCGATGAACAGCAGCGCCAGCCCGGGGCCTCGTAGATGCCGCGGCTCTTGGCCTCGATGATCCGGTTCTCGATCTGGTCGGACATGCCGAGCCCGTGCCGCCACCGATCGCGTTGGCCTCCATGACCAGGGCGACGGCGTCGTCGAACTCGTGCCCGTTGATGGCGACCGGACGTCCCTGCTCGAAGCGGATCGCGACGTCCTCGGTGGCGATCTCGACCGCAGGGTCCCAGAACCGCACGCCCATGATCGGCTCGACGTCCTCCACACCGTTGTCGAGGCGCTCGAGGGTCTTGGCCTCGTGCGTGGCACCCCAGATGTTGGCGTCGGTGGAGTAGGCCTTCTCGGCGCTGTCGCGGTAGGGCAGGTCGTGGGCGACCAGCCACTCCGACATCTCCTTGCGGCCACCGAGCTCGGTGACGAAGTCGGCGTCGAGCCACGGCTTGTAGATGCGCAGGTTCGGGTTGGCGAGCAGACCGTAGCGGTAGAAGCGCTCGATGTCGTTGCCCTTGAACGTGGAGCCGTCGCCCCAGATCTGGACGTCGTCCTCGAGCATCGCCCGCACCAGGAGCGTGCCGGTCACGGCCCGGCCCAGCGGCGTGGTGTTGAAGTAGGAGCGACCACCCGACCGGATGTGGAAGGCCCGCAGGTGATCGCGGCGAGCCCTCCTCGACCAGCGCTGCGCGGCAGTCGACGACGCGCGCCAGCTCGGCGCCGTAGGCCGTCGCGCGGTCCGGCACCGAGTCGATGTCGGGCTCGTCGTACTGCCCGATGTCAGCGGTATAGGTGCACGGCACCGCACCCTTGTCGCGCATCCACGCGACGGCGACGGAGGTGTCGAGACCCCGGAGAAGGCGATGCCGACGCGCTCGCCGGACGGAAGTGAAGTCAGAACCTTGGACACGACTCAATTATATACAGAGGTACGAATATTCATGCAATCGGCCTCGGGGCGGCCCCGGCGCCGTCAGGTCACAGCCTGGCAGCAGTCCGCCCGTCGCCGAGCCTCACCGCACCTCCCGTCGTACAGTCGGCAGATGGGCCAGCCCTCACGACCCCGCCAGCAGACCAACGCCTTCAAGGCGCTCGCACTCCTGCTCGCCTTCGTGCTGGTCTCGGCCGTCGGGGTGTCCTCGCGGCCGGGCTCCTGCTGCCGATCGCCGCCGGCGCGAACGCCGTGAGCGAGGACGTCACGCAGATCTTCGACGAGCTCCCCGACGACCTCGAGCCGGGCCCGCTCTCCGAGAAGTCGCGCGTCTACGCCAACGACGGGACGACGCTGCTCGCGACCTTCTACACCGAGAACCGCATCGTGGTCCCCTCGACCAGGTGTCCGAACCCATGAAGAACGCCGTCATCGCGATCGAGGACAAGCGCTTCTACGAGCACGGCGGGATCGACCCGGAAGGCGTGAGCCGGGCCGCGGTCAACAACTTCACGGGCGGCGACACCCAGGGCGGGTCGAGCCTGACCCAGCAGTACGTGAAGAACGTCCTGATCGAGCAGGCCGTGCGCAAGGACGACCCGATCGCCGTCCGCGCCGCCCGGGACGACTCCTGGGCCGCAAGGCCCGCGAGGCCAAGCTCGCCATCTCGATCGAGACCGTCATGACCAAGGACGAGATCCTCCAGGGCTACCTGAACATCGCCCAGTTCGGCATCCGGGTCTACGGGGTCGAGACCGCCTCCCTGCACTACTTCGGCAAGCATGCGTCCGAGCTGAGCGTCGTCGAGGCCGCGACCATCGCCGGCGTGACCAACGCACCCACCAGGTACGACCCGTGACCAACCCGGGCGACTCCGAGCTGCGCCGCAACGTCGTGCTGCGCAGGATGCTGCAGCAGGGCTACGTCACGCAGCAGGAGCACGACGAGGCCGTCGCGACCCGCTGCCCACCACCCTCAACGTCCAGCCGATCTCCGGCGGCTGCCAGACGGCGGGCGGGCCGCCTTCTTCTGCGACTACGTCACCAAGGTCATCACCTCCGACCCCGCCTTCGGTGAGACCAAGAATGAGCGTCAGGCACTGCTCTACCGCGGCGGGCTCGACATCACCACGACCCTCGACCCCCGGTTGCAGGCGGCAGCCGAGGCGAACATCTCGGCAGCGGTCCCGGCCAGTGATCCGAGCGGGCTCGAGGACGCGATCGTCGCCGTCGAGCCGGGTACCGGGAAGATCCTCTCGATGGCCCAGAACCGCCCCTACGACGTCTCCCGTGAGCCCGCTCCAGGCACCACAGCCGTGAACTACAGCGCCGACCAGCTGCACGGCTCGTCGAGCGGGTTCTCCCCGGTTCGACCTGGAAGGTGTTCACCCTCGCGGAATGGCTGCGCGCCGGTCACACGCTGAGCGAGACGATCAACGCGAGCAAGCGCACCTACGTACCCAGCAGGGACTTCCGTGCGTCGTGCGCGCGCCTCGACCGCATCCCCTGGTCGCCCGGCAACTCGGACGGGTCCACCGACCAGGGCCAGATCCCGGTCCTGCGGGCCACGTACAACTCGGTCAACACCGGGTACGCGTCGATGGAGTCCCAGCTCGACCTGTGCGCGGTACGGGACATGGCTTGGAACATCGGCCTCCGCCCTCGCGCACCGCCGAGCTCACCGGCGACGCCTCCTCGATCAACGTCATGCCGACCATGACGATCGGCACGCAGAACTCCTCGCCGCTCCAGCTCGCCGCCGCCTACGCCACGTTCGCGAGCGGGGAACCTACTGCGATCCCATCGCGATCACCCGTGTCGTCGGCGCCGAGGGTACGGATCTCCCCATCCCGTCGGCGCACTGCAACCCCGGCGCCCTCGACCCCGGATCGCCAACACCGTGTCGTTCGCCCTGCAGAACGTCATGACCCAGGGGACGGGCAAGCAGTCCCAGCTCTCCCGCCCGAGCGCCGGCAAGTCCGGTACGGCGAACAACAACCACCACACCTGGTTCATCGGGTACACGCCGCAGATCGTCACAGCGGTCTGGATCGGCAACGCCGAGGGCGACGTCTCGATGAGCTACATGTCGATCAACGGTCGGTACGAGAAGCGGTGGTACGGATCGACGCTCGCGGCCCCGACCTGGCGCTCGTTCATGGAGACGGCGCTCGAGGGAACCCCGTGATCGGCTTCCGGGGCCGGACCCGGACATGGTCGGTCGGGCCCCTGCACCGAAGCCACCCAAGAAGGCTCCCGGGACGACGCACCGGCGGCACCGGCAGCTCCGGCCGATCCGGCGCCTCCGCAGGATCCTGCCGTCCCGCCGCCGCCCCGTGACCTCACGCGGTCCCGCCCCGTCTCAGGTGACGTTCAGGGTCCATCTCAGGGGAACCCCGATTCACCGCGGACCGCCGGCGCGCCAGGATGGTGGCAGCGGCTCGGAGAGTGACCGCGGGTGAGAACGCCCCCGCCACCTCGCCCGGACGGGTTCGCTGCACAGCCCCAGCGCACCCACCCAGAGACGAGCCGCTCATGTCCTCCACGTCATCCGCCACGACGTCCGTCGCCTCCCCGCGACGGGCGCAGCAGCTTCCTGAGCACAGCCCCTCCCTCGGACCCGGCGCGATCGCGACGGCCCGTGGCCTGGTCAAGACCTACGGGAAGGGCCCGACGGCCGTGCACGCGCTCGCGGGGTCGACGTCGACTTCGGCCGAGGACGCTTCACCGCGATCATGGGCCCGTCGGGCTCGGGCAAGTCCACGCTGATGCACTGCATGGCGGGGCTCGACACCCGACCGCGGGCACGGTCGTCGTCGATGACCTGGTCGTCTCGACCATGAACCAGCGCCAGCTGACGAAGCTGCGCCGCAGCCGCTCGGATTCGTCTTCCAGTCGTTCAACCTGGTCCCGACGCTCACGGCCGAGGAGAACATCACGCTCCCCTCGACATCGCGCGCAAGCCCGTCGACCGGGCGTACCTCGCGAAGGTGGTCGACGCCGTCGGGCTCTCGGACCGCCTCAAGCACCGCCCCAGCGAGCTGTCCGGCGGCCAGCAGCAGCGCGTCGCGTGCGCGCGGGCGCTCGTCTCCAGGCCGTCGGTCGTCTTCGCGGACGAGCCCACGGGCAACCTTGACTCGACGTCCTCGCGCGAGGTCCTGACGTTCCTGCGCGAGTCGGTCGACGACCTGGGTCAGTCAGTCGTCATGGTCACGCACGACCCGGTCGCCGCGAGCTACGCGCACCGCGTCCTGTTCCTCGCGGACGGCCGGATCGTCGACGAGATCTCGGACCCGACGCCGGACTCCGTCCTGCAGGTCCTGGGTTCCCTCACGCGCAAGAAGGCGGCCGCCTGATGCTGCGCGTCGCCCTGCGCAACGTGCGCGCGCACCTCGTGCGCCTCGGGCTGTCCATCCTCGCGGTCGTGCTCGGCGTGTCCTTCGTCGCGGGCACGTTCTCGCTGCGCGAGATGCTGTCCTCGACGTTCGACGGGATCGTCGACGCCGGGTCCTCGTCCGACGTCTACCTGCGCGGCGGGAGGACTCCTCAGCACTCACGCAGGAGAACGCGAGCGCGGGCGCGGTCCGCAACACGATCCCGGCCGCACTCGCCGAGACCGTCCAGGGGTCGACGGCGTCGCGCACGTCTTCGCCGACTACACCGGTCCGTTGGTGCTCGTCGGGGCGGACGGCACCCGCCGCCCACGACCGGCGCGCCGACGTTCGGCCTCGCGTGGCGAGCCGCGGACCCTCGACGCCGATCGCGGAGGGCGCGGCGCCGTCGGGCAGCGGGGAGTTCCTGCTCGAGGCCGGCACGGCCGAGGCCAGCGGCCTCAGCGTCGGGGACTCCACGTCGATCGTCGTGGCAGGCCGGATCACCGAGGCCACCCTGACCGGGATCGTCGACATGGGCGCCTCGATGGCCGGGGCGAGCATCGTCTTCTTCGACGAGGCGACCGCCGCGGAGGCCTTCGCGCCCGACGGCATGGTCTCGACCCTCTCGGTGCTGGCCGAGGACGGCGTGGGCGAGCAGGAGCTCGCCGACCGCATCGCGGGCGCCATCGACGACGCTGCCGCGTCCACAGCCGACCCCGTCGAGGTCGTCACGGGCGAGACAGCCCGCGACGAGGCCCGCGAGGACATCGCGTCACAGCTCGGGTTCATCGAGACGTTCCTGCTGGTCTTCGCGGGGATCTCGCTGTTCGTCGGCGGGTTCATCATCGCGAACACGTTCGCCATGACGGTGCGCCAGCGCCAGCGCGAGCTCGCTCTGCTCCGCGCCGTGGGCGCCTCGCCGCTCCAGGTGTTCGCCTCGATCCTGGTCCAGGCCGCGGTGATCGGTGCGCTCGGCGGCGCGCTCGGGGTGCTCGGGGTCTGGGGCTCGTCACGGCGCTCAAGTCCGTGTTCGGGTCGATGGGCATGGAGCTCGCGGGCGACATCCTCTCGACGCGACGACCGTCGTGGTCTCGCTCGTGCTGGGTGTGGTCGTCTCGGTCGCGTCGGCCGCCCTGCCTGCCCGACGCGCGGCGCTCGTCGCCCCGGTCGAGGCCATGCGCGACGACTCCCCGCCCAGGCGGGGTCGCTCCGGGTCCGCGGGATCGTCGGAGCGGTCGTCGCCGGGCGGGCGTCGGGACGGTCGTGCTCGCGGTCGTCCAGGCAGCGGCCGACGAGGCCGCGAGCACCGGGCGCTCCTCGGCCTCGGGGCGCTCGGCGTGGTCGTCGGGACGCTCCTGCTCGCGCCCGTCCTCGCGCGCGGCGTCCTGCACGTCATGTCCGCTCCGTTCGTCGCGTGGGCCAAGCCCCTCGGGACGCTCGCGCGCGGCAACGTCACCGGAACCCGCGCCGCACCGCGAGCACCGCGAGCGCCCTCATGATCGGTATGTCCCTCGTCGGGGCGGCCTCGGTCCTGGCCGTGTCGATGCAGGCATCGATGAAGAGCATCGTGGCTGACGAGTCCCTGGCCGACCTGGTCGTGGAGTCCGCGACGGGCACGGTTCCTCGGGGCCGTGAGCGACATCTCGACGCTGCCCGAGGTCGGTGCGGCCGACTCGATGACGGCCGACCGGTACTTCGTCGGGCCGTCCTCGGGCGACGCTGCCGACGCGTCGACCCTGTACGTCCTCGGGTGGACCCGGGCGTGTTCGGCCGCACGTGGCAGACCGAGACGGTCGAAGGCAGTCTCGACTCGCTCGCCGACGGACAGGTCAGCGTGCTCAAGGCCACCGCGTCCGACGAGGGCTGGCTCCTGGGCGACGAGCTCACGCTCCGCACCGAGCAGGGCAGCGTGGACGTCACGATCGGCTCGATCTTCGACTCGCCCGCCCTGGGCGTCCCGGTCATCGTGCCCGACACGGTGTTCGCGGAGCTCTCGGTAGCCCCCGCGGAGATGTCGACCCTGCTGCTCGTCAAGGCCGCCGACGGCGTGACCCAGGCCGAGCTCGACGCCGCGGTGACCGCAGCCGCCGAGCCGTACATGATCGTGTCGGTCATGGACGACGAGGAGTACGTCTCGGCGCTCGCGAGCCAGATCGATCAGATGCTCATGATCCTCTACGCCCTGCTGGGGCTGTCGATCATCATCGCGGTCCTCGGCATCGTCAACACCTTGGCGCTGTCGGTGATCGAGCGGACGCGTGAGATCGGGCTCCTGCGGGCCGTGGGGCTGGGGCGGTCACAGCTCGCGGGGACGATCGTCATCGAGTCGGTCCTCACGGCGGTGTTCGGCACCCTCCTGGGGCTCGCGGTGGGTGTGGGGCTCGCCGCGGCGATGCCCACCGTCTTCGCGAGCACGGGCTTCACGGCCCTGGCGATCCCGTGGGCCGGGCTCGGGACCATGGTGGGCATCGCGGTGCTCGTCGGCGTCCTGGCTGCGGGTGGCCCGCGCTGCGGGCTGCGCGCTTGCCGGTGCTCGACGCGGTGACGGTCGACTGACCGTCGGGGCTCAGGCCGGTTCCCCGCGGCCTGGGCCCCGACGGCGCGTCACCCGTTCCGGGTGGTCGTGATGCTCGTGGCGCGGGTGGACACCCGGCTTCAATGAGTCAATACTATGACTCATTGATCTTATGGAGGTGTCTTCATGGCCGGACTGCCCGTCGTCGCACTCGCCCTGCTCTTCGCCGTCGCCGCTGCGGCGCTGGTCGGCGCCGACGTGGTCCGCTCCCGCCGCACCCGACGCGCGACGTGCTCGACGCGGCGCTCACGCACGAGCGCACGACGTCGGTCCTGGGGGCCTCCTGGCCGTGCTCGTCCTGGCGTACACCTTCTCCCCGGGCGGCGCCACCCGCCTGCTGAGCTCGACCGCCACCCCGGGGTGCTCATCGCCGTCGCCCCGTTCGGGACGGCCGTGGTCCTCCTCGTCGTGCGGGCGATCGGCGAGCTCACCTGGCCCCGCCCCAGAGCGCGGTCAGGACCGCGCCGCTCACCCGCAGGAGCGTGCGCACCCTGGGCGAGTGGCGCCTGCCGCTGTTCCTCACGACCGTGGCGACCTCCGCCGTCGGACTCGTGACCTTCGGCCTGACCGCCGGCGAAGGCGGACGCAGCGTGGACGCGGCGGTCGTCATCACGCCCGACGGCTGGACCACCGGGAGCGCCGGGCCCTACCGGGATGGGCCTACGGCGGCCCCTCCTCGTGATGCTGGCCGTCGCCACCCTCGCCACGGTCGGCGTCCTCCGGCTGGTCTCCCGGCGTGGCGTCGTCAGCGGCGCCACCGCCGAGGAGGACGACGCGCTGCGACGGCTCAGCTCGGCCCACGTGCTCGCCGGCGCGCAGCTGCTCGTCGGCCTCGGCTCCGCGGCCGTGATGCTCCTCGCCGCGCTCGCCCTGCACCACACCGACCACCTCGCGGCCGCCGTCGTCGTGTTCGCCGTCGCGTCCGCCGTGGGATCACGTCGGTCGTCGTCGCGCTCTCGGTGCTGGTCCGTCAACCCTTCCCCGTCCCCGTCGCCCCGCGGCATACCTGGCCGCCCCTGCATGAGGACCCTCACGGTCGACCTCGACGCACCGGTCCCCGTCTACGAGCAGATCCGCAGCCAGATCGCCGCGCTCGTCTCGCTCGGGGCGCTCGCTCCCGGGACCGCCTACCCTCGTCGCGCGACCTCGCCCGTGACCTGGGAGTCGCCGTGGGAACCGTCCAGCGCGCCTACCGGGAGCTCGAGGCGGCCGGAGCAGTCACGTCGAGGCGGCGTACAGGCACCGTCGTCGCCGTTCCCGCTCACCACACCTCGGCGGCCGACCGGCGCTCGTTCGCCACGCTCGCGACGGACCTGGTGAACCGCGGCCGCATGCTCGGCATGGAGGACTCCGTGATCCTGGACGTCGTCGCGGGACTGCTCCAGCAGCAGCGCGAGGAGAGCAGCCCGCCCTGACACGCCGCGGCCGTTCGGGTCGCCCTCCCTGCTGTCGGCCGATACTGGGACACCAGCAAGGAAGCGGCGGGTCGAGGGGTTCGTGGTCATCCTGTCCTTGGCAGCAGTCGTCCTGCCGTGCGTGGTCGCAGCAGTCGCCCTCGTCGCCACGAGCACCTCGGACGCCACGAGCCGTCGGCACGACATCGCCCGCCACGACCTCACCGCCCCTCCGCCAGGAGCGCACGACCACGCTGGCCGCCGCTGGAGCAGCGCTGGTCTCGGCGGGCATCTCGGTGTGGATCGCCCTGCGGGCAGACGCCGACCCCGACCACACCGACCTCGTCCTGGCGACCATCCCGTACACGGCGGCCCTGGTGCACGCCGTCGTCCGCGCGACCGGCGAGATCACGCTCGCCCGGACGCCCGGCATGCTCGTCCCGACCGACGGCCCGGGCCCGGTGCCGCCCGCATCACCGTCCCGACCCTGGGCGGGCGACGGCTCACGACATTCCTCGCGACCGTGGCGGTCTCCGCCGTCGTGCTCGTGGTGTGCGGCGTGACCGCCGGACCCGGCGGGCGGCACGTCACCTCGTCGACGTTCACCGAGGACCTGCCCTTCGCGTCAGGGACCGCGGGCCCTACCCCGGCTGGCCCTTCGCGGTGCCGCTCCTCGTCGCCCTGGGACTGGCGGCCGTCGCCACGCTCGCCGTGATCCGCCTGGTCGCGACGCGTGACGCGATCGAGCGGGCGTCGTCCCGCGAGGACCTCGCGCTCCGGCGCCTGAGCGTGGCGCACGCGCTCGGGCGCCCAGGTCCTCGTGGGCTTCGGGACGGCAGCAGTCCTGCTCGTCGCGGCCGCGGCCCTCGACGACGTCGGTCGCACACCCTGGGCGGCCGCCGCGCTCGTGCTCAGCACGGTGTTCGGGTTCGTCTCCGCAGTCGTCGCGATCTCGGTGATCGTCCGCCCGACCGGTCTCCCGGCCGTACCCGGACGTCCCGTCCGCGGCTGAGCCCGTCTTCCCCGTCCGTGCTCAGCCGCGGGCGACTATCGTCTGCTCACGGCCTCAGACGGCGACCGGGGCCTGGGTGCGCAGCGCGGCGGCGATCGACTCGCCCCAGACGTAGGCCTCTTCCATGTGCCCGTCGACGAGCGGGCCTGCGGCGTCCTCGACGAGGAACGACCGGAGCGGGACCAGCATCTGGTACCCCTTGCGCGTGACGATGCGGGCCGCGGCCCGCGCCGCGGAGCTCGGGATGGCCCGGCCGAGAGACGTTCGGGTGTCGAACGTCGTGACCCAGCGGGGCCCGAGCCCTCGGTCCGCTCCGCGAGCGCGACGCACCACTCGCGCAGCCCGACGTCGCGCGCAAGCACCGTCCCGCCCGACCGCAGGACCGCCTCGGCACGCGTCCCTGGGCGGCTCATCGACATGGAGTGCGTCGGCCCACCGGCGACCACCAGGTCGACGCCGTCCAGGAGCGACGGGTCCGCGACAACGTCCGCGACGTCGATCACCCTCACCGGGACAGTTGTCTCCATCCCGGCCGCGATCTGGCGGGCGACCTTCCCGCAGTTCCCGAACATCGACTCGAAGACGACGGCAGCGCTCAGGTTCTCTCCACGGTTCGACATGCTCCCAGCCTTCCGTGAGCGCCCACTCCGTGGCCACGGACGACGGTCCCGGAAGCAGGGACCTTGGTCCTCCGTGACGCGCGCCGCGCGCCGGCACCCGCACCGGGCACCGGGCACGGAGGAGCGCCGTATCGTCCGTTCTGTCCGTATAGGTGTTCTCCACACGATTCCGCGGCGTCACCGCCTCGCAGCGCTCTCGCCGCCCGACGGCGGTGCTCGCCATCGGCAAGAGAGCGCGCCTCCGGGGACCTTTCCGTCGCGCCTACGTGATATCCCTTACCCCGCCGCCCCGTTTGAGTACACGAGGATTTCTGCCTACCGTCGCACCGTTCTGGTCGAGGTGGACCGGGGCCGCGGGTCTCGCCGTCCACCACAACGAAAGCGAGATGCAGATGAGACGACTTCGCGCGGCAATGATCGCCGCCGTTCTCGGCGCGACCGCCATTGTCGCCCCCGTGGTGCTGGCGCCCGCCGCCTCCGCCCACGGTTGGGTCACCTCCCCGCCGAGCCGTCAGGACAGCTGTGCCACCGGCGCCGTGTCCTTCGACTGCGGCGGCCTGGCATACGAGCCGCAGAGCGTCGAGGCTCCGCACGGTTCCCTGCAGTGCAGCGGCGGGAGCGCCTACGCGATCCTCGACGACGACAGCAAGCCCTGGCCCCGCACGACGGTGGCCTCCTCCGTGAAGTTCCAGTGGAAGCTCACCGCCAACCACTCGACGAGCACGTGGGAGTACTTCGTCGACGGCAAGCTGCACCAGACCTTCAGCCAGGGCGGCGCGCAGCCGCCGAAGGACATCTCCCACACGCTCACGAACCTGCCGGCTGGCAACCACACGGTCCTGGCACGCTGGAACGTCTCCGACACCGTCAACTCGTTCTACAACTGCGTCGACCTCACCGTGACGGGCGGCGGCGCGACCGGCGTCGACCCGACCGGGACCGACCCGACCGGGACCGACCCACGGGAACGGACCCGACGGGCACCGACCCCACGGGTGGCACGACGGGTGGCACAACCGGCGGAACGCCGGGCCAGTGCTCCGAGGCGGCCTGGGACGCCAGCGCCGTCTACACGGGTGGTGCCAGGGTCTCGGTCGACGGCCAGCTGTTCGAGGCCAAGTGGTGGACCACGGGCGACCAGCCTGACGCCGCCGCACAGTGGGGCCCTGGAAGAACCTCGGCGCCTGCTGAGGTCGGACTCACGTCGTGTGAGGCGTGAACCGTGAGTGACGCCGGGTCAGGAATTCCTGCCCCGGCGTCATTCTTTGTCGCTCTACGTGGAAACACGTACGTGCTTTGACGGATTGTGCCTGCCGAATTCTCTCCATAACGTCGGGGGTGTCCGATTCGACATGAGGAGGTCGCCTGGCAATGGGGCCTACCGACTACCATGGAGAGCGAGAAGAAAAGATGAGACGACTACGTTCGGCGGTGTTCGCCGTCGTCCTGGGTGTGGCGGCGATCGCTGCCCCGATCATCGTGGCGCCCAGCGCGTCCGCACACGGGTGGATCACGTCACCGCCCAGCAGGCAAGGCAACTGCGCCACCGGTGCGACGTCCTTCGACTGCGGTGGGATCAAGTACGAGCCGCAGAGCGTCGAGGCGCCCAAGGGCTCAATGAAGTGTTCGGGCGGCAGCGGGTTCACGATCCTCGACGACACCAGCAAGCCGTGGCCTCGCAAGAGCGTCGGCTCCACGGTGACGTTCCAGTGGAACCTCACGGCGGCCCACAACACGAGCACCTGGGAGTACTTCGTCGACGGCCAGCTGCACCAGACGTTCAGCCAGGGTGGCGCACAGCCCCAGCAACATCGCGCACACGCTGACGAACCTGCCGGCCGGCAACCACACGGTCCTCGCACGCTGGAACGTGTCCAACACCGTCAACGCGTTCTACAACTGCGTCGACATCACGGTCAGCGGCGGCGGGACGACGGGTGGGACCACCGGCGGCGACACGACAGGCGGCACCACCGGGGCACCACGGGCGGCTCGACCGGCACCGGTACCTGCACCGCTGCCGCATGGGTCAGCGGCTCGGTCTACACGGGCGGCGCCCGCGTCTCGTACGACAACAAGACGTACGAGGCCAAGTGGTGGACCACGGGAGAGAACCCCGGCGCGAGCGGGCAGTGGGGCGTGGAAGGACCTCGGCGCCTGCTGACGAGGAGTACCGACCGGTCGGCCCGACGGAGAACCGGCCGACCGTGACCGCGCCGGTGCCGGCACCGGCACCGCGCCCGGGCCGCCTGGAGCGTCAGGTGGCCCGGGCGTCGCCTGCCCGGCGCGGCCGAGATGGGCGTCCGCGGTCGAGATGGGCCTGCGCGGGGCCACCGGGAGGCCCATCTCATGCGCAGAGGCCCTCTCGACCCCACGAGCCCCTTTACACGGCCCCGAACCACAGGCGAGGGCGGACCGCCCGATCCGCCGCCGCAGACGGTGGGAGCATCCGGAGCACGCGCCGGACCAGCTCCGAACCATCCCCGAGGTCTTTCGTGGTCACGCGGAGCACCCGCCACCCCTCCTCCTCGATCGCCTCTTGGCGGCGCTTCTCCTCGAAGAGCACCCGCGCGGGTCCCTTGTGCAAGGTCCGAGTACTTCACGAACCCGTCGAACTCGACGAGCACCCGCCACTCGGGCCAACCGAGGTCGGCGCGGAACGTCCCGAGTCGCGTGACCACGGCGATCTGCGTGCTCGGTGCGGGAAGCCCGTGACGCAGGAGGTGGAACCGGACCGCCGACTCGCCGGGCGACTCCGCTCCCGGGTCCGCGAGCCGGACGACGACGCGTGCTCGCGCAATCCCCGTCCGTCTCCCGCCCGGTCGAGGGCGGCATGCAGCTGCTCCCGGGAAGGCCGCGGTGGAGTGCCGCGTCGGCGACCACCAGCGCGTCGAGCGAGGGCAGCGCACGTGCGCAGTCGACGACCGTCCGCGCGAGCGAGGTCACCGGAAGTCCGCGGCGGACTGCACCGTCGGTCGCAGGGAGGACCGCGAGGTGCCGTACCAGGTCCGAACCCGTAGCCGTTCTCGCGGGGCGGTTGCGCTGCACGACGTGCACGCGCGCCGGTGTCCGCCACAGCGGCAGGTCCCAGAGGAGTGCGGCACTGTCCTGGCAGAACACAAAGGGCGCGCGCAGCTGGCGGGACACGGCCTCGAGGCGAGCATGAGCGCGCCGCCGATCGACCACGTGCCCCGTGACCGGTTCGTCGACCTCTCTGAGCCGATAGGCGCCATGACGGACCTTCTCGAGGAGGCCCTCGGCGAGTGCGGCCTGCAGGAGGGTCGCAGGACCTGGTCGGCCAGGACGATGCCCCGCTGACGGGACGCGAGGGATCTCAGGGCAGCTCGGTCGTGCAGCGGGGAGGTCATGGCCGAGAGCGTGCCCGTACAGCGGTGCCCGCGGGCGATCTCCGTCGGACCTGTGGACGAGCGCGACCTTGTGGACGACGTCGAACCGGTGGAGTCGGTGGAGTCGGTGGAGTCGGTGGCGCGTCGGGTCGAGAGGGCGAGTGCTCGCGAGATGGGCGTCCGCGACTGAGACGGCCCCTGACGCGGCGCCCCTGACGCCCATCTCGAGCGCAGACGCCCCTCTCGCCGCCCGGGACTACTCGCCCTCGTCCTCCCAGCCTGCCGGCGGCAGGTCACGCCCACGCAGCTTGTCGATCTCGCGCCGCTCACGCTTGGTCGGGCGACCGGCCCGCGGTCGCGGACGGGCACGAAGGGCACGGCCTCGCGCGGCAGCACGGGCGGGCTGTGGTCGACGTACGCCTTCGCCGCTTCAGGCGCCCCCACCCGCTTGGCGAGGAGCTCGGCGACCTCGACGATCCGCTCCCGGTCCCCGCCCGGAACGTCACGGTGCTCCCGATCCTGACGGCCGCGGACGGCTTCACGCGCACCCGTCGACCTTGACGTGCCCGCACGGCAGGCCGCCGTCGCGACCGAACGGCTCTTGGTCAGGCGGACCGCCCAGAGCCAGCTGTCGACCCGCATGGTCACTTCCCTTCCCGACGTCGGACCACCCCAGCGTAGGCGGCTCACGTCCGGCCCGAGACCGGCGGGACGAGTCCGCCGCCACCAGGTGCAGGCCGCCGTCGAACAGCCCGGCAGCGACCTCTGCCCGCCACCCGTCGGCTTCCGCAGCCCCGCCGACCTTGCGGGGATTGTCGCCTTTGGCGTGCGAGACCCGTCGACCCGTGCCACCGTGGGTATGAACCGACGCTCCCTGCCGGAGTACCGGTCGGGCCTGTCATTCGGTGAAGTCACCTGAGAACGGAGTGGCCATGTGGATTCTGTCGTGGATCGTGATCGGTCTGATCATGGGAGCGATCGCCCGCGCCATCATGCCGGGCAAGGCGGCGGGCGGATGGGTCGTCACGCTGATCGTCGGAGTCGTCGGCGCGTTCGTCGGGGCTTTGTCGGCAGAGCGTTCGGCTCTGACCCCAACGAAGAGTTCTGGTCGTTCTCGACCTGGTTCTGGGCCTTCATCGGCTCGCTCGTCGTGCTGTTCATTTGGGGCCTCATCGCGGGCCGCAGAGCGAAGGCCTGACGCACGCTCCGCCGTCGGGCACCTTCCTGACGACGCTTTCTCGGCACGGCCCGGTCCCCTCGGGGCCGGGCCGTTCCGCTGCCATCGAATTTCCGTGGACCACGCCCTCCCCACGCGAGACGCTGGGGTCATGAGCTCACCCACCAAGTCGACGTCGACCTGGCGCATCGTCGAGGCACCGCACCCCACCAGCCTCGACGCACCCGAGGCGTGGGCCTACCTGGGGATCGCCGAGGTCGAGGCCGAGGTCACGACCGAGATCCACGGCTACCCCGACCTCGCCGACGAGGCGCGCGACGTCCTTGCCGGGATGAACAGCCAGCAGTTCACGACCAAGCAGCGCGTCGTCGCCGTCCGCGCGGACGCACCCGAGACCCCGCGACCGCAGGACGTGCTCGGTCACCTGGCCGCCGCCCTGCCGACCAGCAGCAACACGCACCTGGGCGAGCTGTCCGTGAAGGTCCGACCCGCGCACCGACGCCACGGGATCGGGACCGCGCTGTGGGAGATGGGCGAGAAGATCCTCGTCGACGCGGGCCGCACCGTCCTGTTCACGGACACCCAGCACGGCGTCGAGCCCGCGCCGGGCCGCGCGCCCTCGAGGCGCGCACGGGCGCCGGCGCGTCCCTGCGGACGACCCGGGCCGCGCTTCATCACCGGCAAGGGCTACGCGTTGGAGCAGGTCGAGCGGCACTCGATCCTGACGCTGCCCGTCGACCCGGCGCTCCGGCACCGGTTGCGGGCTGAAGCCGTCGCCGCCGCAGGACCCGACTACCGCACGCTCGTGTGGGAGGACGATGTTCCTGACGCCTGGCGCGAGCAGGTCGGGACCCTGTTCACACGCATGAGCACCGACATCCCGACCGGCGACATCGACTTCCGCGAGGACCCGTGGACGCGCAGCGGGTGGGGTGTGGGTCGACGAGCTGCTCGGCAAGGGGCACGGGCTGCTCATGACGGTCGCGGAGCACGTCCCTCGGCCACGCTCGCCGCGTTCTCGGTCTTCGCATACCCCCAGGACCGCCCAAACTTCGCGTTTCAGGAGGATACCCTCGTCCTGCGTGAGCACCGGGGACACCGGCTCGGGATGCTCGTCAAGATCGCCAACCTCGACGCGTTGGCCGACCGCCGCCCCACGACCGAACGCATCCACACCTGGAACGCGGAGGAGAACGACCACATGCTGGCGATCAACATCGACCTGGGTTTCACACCGGCGGCGGCTACGCCGCTGGCAGAGAAGGTGGGCGCGTGAGCGGCCCGACGGCGTGGCGCGTCCTGAGCGTGCCCGTCCCGGACTCGCTCGACGCACCCGAGGCGTGGGCCGTGCACGGGACCGTGCTCGTCGGCGAGTCGATCGACCGGGAGATCTACGGGCACACCGACCTCGCGCTCGACGCTGCCACGGCGCTGATCAGCATGACCGCCCAGCAGGAGTACAAGCAGAACGTCCGGCTGGTTGCCGTGGCCGCGAGGGACGATCTCGACGGAGGACAGGACGTCCCCGGCCGCGACGGACGTCGTCGGGCGCGGGATGGTCGGCCTGCCCCAGAAGGGCAACTCGCACGTCGCGATCGTCTACGTCGGGGTCGACCCGGAGTTCCGCGGCCAGGGCGCGGGCACCGCGCTCTGGGACGAGGGCATCCGTATCGCCCGGGAGGCCGGGCGCACGGTGATCCTGTCGGACTCGTCGCACTCCCCGAGCGGCGCCCGGCCCCGGAGCGCTCGAGTCGCCGACCGGGAGCGGGAGAGTGCCCACCGACGACCCGGGGACCCGCTTCGCGGTCAGGCGCGGGTTCGCGCTCGAGCAGGTCATGCGGCACTCGACGATCTCGCTGCCCGCCCGCGCCGAGGTCGTGGACCCGCTGCGTGAGGCCGCCCGGGCGGCTGCGGGCGACGACTACCGCGTGCACATCTGGCAGACCGAAGTGCCCGACGCATGGATCGATGACTTCGCGGTCCTCGAGACCCGGATGAGCACCGACGCCCCTCGGGTGGGCTCGACCTCGAGGAGGACCCGTGGGACGCGGACCGCGTGCGGGACGCCTCCCAGGCGTTCATCGACCGCGGCCAGGGATACCTCATCGCGGTGGCCGAGCACGTGCCGTCGGGACGGCTCGTCGGGTTCTCGATGGTCGCCTACCCGCACGACCGACCCGAGGTCGTCTTCCAGGAGGACACCCTCGTCCTGACCGAGCACCGTGGCCACCAGCTGGGGTTGCTCGTCAAGATCGCGGTGCTCGACGAGCTGGCGCGCGTCCGTCCCTCCTCGCGACGGATCCACACCTGGAACGCCCAGGAGAACCGCCACATGCTGAGCATCAACGAAGCGCTCGGGTTCGAGGTCGCGAGCGTCGACGCGGAGTGGCAGCTGAAGCTGGAGGCCTGACCTCCCCGCCCGATCGAGTCACCGAGCCCCGCGCGCCCGTCGGACGCCCCGCCGTCGGACGCCCCGCCGTCGGACGCTCGGGGTGTCCGGCAGCGCACCTCACTTCCTCTCGCACCGTGGGCTGCCAGGACAACGCCGCAGGCCCGGGCCTACGGTTGTCGGGTCCGGCCAAGACCCCGGAACACCCGAAGACCCCACCGACCAGGGAGCAGCGAGACCATCGTGAGCACTGCGAGCACACCGCCGACCGACGCCACCACCACTCCCGCCTGGGCCGACCTGACGGCCCACCAGGCCGCACTCGCCCCGGACCTGCGCACGTGGTTCGCCGAGGACCCGGGCGTGCCGGGCGCCTGACGTTCGACGCCGCGGACCTCCACGTGGACCTGTCGAAGAACCTCGTGACCGACGAGACGCTCGAGCTGCTCGTCCGCCTCGCGCAGGACGTCGACCTCGCGGGCGCCGTGACGCCATGTTCCGCGGCGACCACATCAACGTCACCGAGGACCGGGCCGTGCTGCACACGGCGCTGCGTCGACTCGCCGGGGCCACCCGGGACTCGTCGTCGACGGACAGGACGTGGACGCCGACGTGCACGCCGAGCTCGCCAAGATCTACTCGTTCGCGGACAAGGTCCGATCGGGCGAGTGGAAGGGCGTGACCGGCGAGCGCGTGCGCACCGTCGTGAACATCGGAATCGGAGGCTCGGACCTCGGGCCCGTCATGGCCTACGAGGCCCTGCTGCCCTACAAGGCCGAGGGCCTGGAGGTGCGGTTCGTCTCCAACATCGACCCCACCGACGTCGCCGAGAAGACCGCAGGTCTCGACCCGCGCACCACGCTGTTCATCGTGGCGTCCAAGACGTTCGGCACGCTCGAGACGCTCACCAACGCGCGGCTCGCCCGCGCCTGGCTGTGGACCGAGCTGGCGGCGGTCGGTGCGATCGAGGACACGGAGGACTCCCGGACGGCCGCCGTCAGCAAGCACTTCGTCGCGGTCTCCACGGCCCTCGACAAGGTCGCGGCGTTCGGGATCGACCCCGCCAACGCGTTCGGGTTCTGGGACTGGGTGGGCGGCCGCTACTCGGTGGACTCCGCGATCGGGGCGTCGCTCGCGATCGCGGTCGGCCCCGAGCGCTTCGAGGAGTTCCTCGCGGGCTTCCACGCGATCGACGAGCACTTCCGGACCGTGCCGCTCGCGCAGAACGTCCCCGCGCTCATGGGTCTGCTCAACGTGTGGAACGTCAACTTCCTGGGGCGCACACGCACGCCGTGCTGCCCTACGCCCAGTACCTGCACCGCTTCCCCGCTTACCTCCAGCAGCTCACCATGGAGTCCAACGGCAAGTCGGTGCGCTGGGACGGGTCGCCCGTCACCACGGAGACCGGCGAGGTCTTCTGGGGTGAGCCCGGCACCAACGGGCAGCACGCCTTCTACCAGCTCATCCACCAGGGCACGCGCCTGATCCCTGCGGACTTCATCGCGGTGGCCAACCCGGCGCACCCGCTGACCGACGTGGCCGCGGGCGACGAGCCCGTCGACGTGCACTCGCTGTTCCTCGCGAACTTCTTCGCGCAGACCAAGGCCCTCGCGTTCGGCAAGACCGCCGACGAGGTCCGGCCGAGGGCACCGACGAGGCCGTGGTCCCGGCTCGCGTGTTCTCCGGGAACCGCCCGACGACGTCCATCCTCGCCCCGCGCTCACGCCGTCCGTGCTGGGTCAGCTCATCGCGCTCTACGAGCACATCACGTTCGTCCAGGGCGTCGTGTGGGGCATCGACTCGTTCGACCAGTGGGGCGTCGAGCTCGGCAAGAAGCTCGCGACGGAGATCGCCCCGGCGGTCGCGGGCGACGCGGCGGCGCTGGCCGAGCAGGACCCTCGACGCAGGCGCTCATCGGCTGGTACCTGGAGCAGCGGGGCTGACGGCGGGCGACGGGGCTGCGGGCACGGGCTACCGGGCACGGGCCGCCGAGCACGAGGTTGTGGCCGTTCTGGACCTCAGATCGGCCACAACCTCGCGCTCGGCGGCCCGGCCGCCCGGATCAGCCCTCGGAGCCGCCCGGCACGTGCTCCTTGACCTCGTCGTACCCTTCGCTCCCCGGCAGCTCCCCGGGCGCGTAGACCAGATGCACCACGCCCGTGGGATACACCTCGGAGCGCAGCAGCCGCAGGGGTAGATCGCGTCGCCCTCGTCGAAGAGCCGCTCCCCGAGCGCGCGGCGACCGGGTGCACAAGCAGGCTCAGCTCGTCCACGAGCCCAGCGGCGAGGAGCTGGCGGACCACGGAGATCGATCCGGCAACGAGGACCTTCGCGAGCCCCGGGGTCTCCTTGAGCGCGGTCACGGCCTCGACCAGGTCGCCGCCGATCGTCTCGACGTTGCGCCAGCCGAGGTCCGCGTCGCCCCGCGTCGCGACGACCTTGCGCAGGTCGCCGAGCCGCTTCGCGAACACGGCGTCCTTCACCGGCCTCCTCCCGTCCGGGCCACGCGCCGGCGAAGCTGTCGTAGGTGACGCGTCCAAGGAGGAGGGTGTCGACGCCCGCGTAGTCCTCCTCGACCGCAGCACCCATGTGCTCGTCGAAGTACGGGACGTGCCAGGTCGGGTCGATCTCGACCACGCCGTCGAGCGAGATGAACAAGGTGGAGACGAGCTTCGCCATCGTGAGTTCCCTTCGGGGTCTGTCAGTGCGAGTGCTTGGACCGGACCGGACTGCCGAACTCATCGGTCGGTCCTTATGGTGGCACGCACCCCGGCGCGCGGGACTCCGGGGTGCGTGACGCCGTCGGGCGGTCAGCACCGCAGGCCGGACGCGATCTGGGCCCCGCGGTGAGGTGCGACGCACCAGCATCAGAATCGTCGCGACGGTCGTCGCGCCCAGCGGACCGCAGGGACACCAGGAGCACGACGGCACAGGTCACCATCCAGGTCCGCTCACCCGGAGCCCTTCCCGCCGCGGCCACGACGTCGCGCTCGCCGTGGGTCGCGGGCGAGCAACGCCGACGTCGGACGCGGGGCCGCACGAGGCGTCGGGCCGACGCGGGCCCCGGCCGCTCAGTCGCCCGGCCACTCCCCGTCCACTTCTGGAAGGCGCGTGCCCCGCCACGGTCGATCAGGGCCTTGACCCCGGAGAACACCGCGCCCTGGATCAGGGCCGTGATCAGGATCTCGCGCAGCGAGTACTCCGACTGCAGCGGCTTGGGCGCGTCCTTGCGATGACCAGGAGACACCCGCTTGTAGACCTGCTTGAAGACCTGGCGGCGACCAGGCCGCCGATGATCGAGCTCGCCAGCCCGAACGGCCGGTACAGGATCTTCGCGGCCTTGCCGCCGTTCTCCTCGGTGTGGTCGATCGTGTGGTCGTTCATCCTTCGACGCTAACGCCGCGGCCGTGCAGTCGCAGCGTGGGCCGAGGGCGTCGTGGGTACGCAGGCTGACGACTCCCGGGCGGATGAACTCGCGCGCGCCGCGCCGTTCACCGACTGTCTTGTCCGTTGTGTCCGGTTGTTCACCCGCGCCCTGGAGGGTGTCCGTGAGGTGCGCACCGAGTCCGGTCCCACCAGGGACCGAGGGCGCACCCGCCGGAAGGGCCTCCATGCACGCCTATCCACGACGACGAACATCGCAACGCGCATCACGGGCAATTCTCAGCACCCTCGTCCTCGGCGCCCTCGTCGCCACCTCGTCCCCGCCGCCGGAACCGAGGTGTCCGCCGCCCACGGGCCGACGAAGCCCTCCGCCGGCACGACGCCGTCGGGACCGGACCTCGTCCCGGCGACGGGCGCCTACCTCGCCGGAACGGTCGACGTCGTCGCGACGCCCACGGTTCCCGGTGCCTCCGTCACCCAGCTCCTCCTCGACGGTGAGCCGCTCGACGCCACGACGGTGCTGGGCGTCTCCCAGCTGTCCTTCAACGTGGGCGGCAACTCCATCGAGGCCCGCTACGGCAGCACCGTGCAGGTCAACGGGCACTCGCTCGCGCTCGACCAGGACCGCGTCAGCGAGCGCGTCACCCTCGACGTCCCTAACGAGCACCTGGTCAGCGGGAAGAACACGGTGACGTTCGCGGTGGGCACCATCACCACCTCCTGCGGCGTCAACTACGACGACTTCGACCTGTCCGACGTCCAGCTCGACGTGACCGGCGCCACCGTCGTGGACGACGACAACCCGTTCACGCTGCCCTTCGGTGACGGCAACTGCGGGTCGAACAAGAACCGCCTCCTGACGAAGGACCTGACGTTCACCGTGGACGGGAAGCCCGGTGCCACCACAGGGCTGCGGGCCACGCTCGACACCACGACGATCACGGACGGCGACCACGAGCTGCGCGCCATCGCCGGCAAGAAGTCGACCACGACGCACCGTGTGATCGTCAACAACGGCGAGCCGGGCTCCCCGCCTCACCCCGGGTGACGGAGCCCTCCTCACGGGGCCCCAGACCGTGCTGGCCGCCCCGCGCGGAGAGCGCGACGGCCCTGACGCTCGACGGCGCCACCACGCAGCCCACGACCACGCTCGGCGGACCCGACGCGTCCTTCGACTTCACGGTCGGGTCCAACTCGATCGAGGCGCGCTACGTCAACCACCTGCTCGTCAACGGGCTGCGCATCGATCTCACCGAGGACTACGTCTCCCAGGAGGTCGGCATCCCGATCCCTGCCACGTACCTCGTCCCCGGCGAGAACCACCTCTCGTTCGTCACCGGCACCTTCACGACGAGCTGTGGCGCGAACCGCGACGACTTCGCGGTGAGCGCACTCGGCGTCACGGTCCCCGGCGGCAGCGCCACCATCCGTGACCTCGCTCCCAGCTACTCCGTGGGAGACGGCGACTGCGGCTCCAACACGACCAAGCCGCGGCAGCTCGACCTCGTGGTCGACGTCACGCCCGACGCCGCCACCCCCACCGGCCTGCGCCTCGACCTCGACACCACCACGCTGCCCGACGGCGAGCACGAAGTCACCGCCACCTCCGTGTCCGGCGCGCGTTCCACCCGGACGGTGACGACGGACAACACCGGCCCTGTGATCGTCTCGAGCACTCCGGCGGACGGCAGCACGCTCGGCTCGGCAGCGGCTCTCGCCGTCGAGCTCGAAGACCTTGCCGGTGTCGCGTCCGGACCGGACGTGACCCTCGACGGCACTCCGGTCGCGATCGGCGACCCGGTCGGCCCCGGCCTCGCCGAGGGCGAGCACACGCTGGTCGTGTCCGCCGCGGACGTCCTGGGCAACACGGCGCAGCACGAGATCACCTTCACCAGCCTCGGGATCCCCGCCGTGCCGACGGACCTGAGCCCCGCGACCGGCACCCGCGGGCTCGTCGGCGACGTCGAGCTGTCGGCCAGGGTCGCTGCCCCGGGCGACGGTCAGGTCACGGCGACCTTCCGCCAGGCCGAGGCTCTGGCCCCGAAGAAGGTCTGGCAGGGCATCTCGCCCACCGTCCCGACGAGCCTGAAGATCGACGGTCAGAAGAAGGCCTCCGCCGAGGGCTGACGACCGGCGACGGCGTCGCGCTCACCTCGCCGAGCAGCGAGGACGTCGCCTACCAGCGCTTCGACGTGCCGGTGGGCAAGCGCAGCACGGCCGACCTGGTCGTGCGGTGGGAGGGCGTCGTCGACCCGCAGCGGCTCGCCGCGCTCCATGCGTGGAACGTCGAGACGCGGGCCTGGGACCGACTGGTGGAGGTCCGCGGCGTCGTCGACGGGCGACGACCCTGAGCGCCGACGTCGGGGACGACCACGTCGACGGCAAGACCGTGCACGTCCTCGTCACCGGCGAGGACCCTTCGCCGACGACATCCCACGACGGGCGACCCTAACGGCTTCGCCGACCCGAGCGACATCGACTTCTCGGTCGCGCACTTCACGGACACCCAGTACCTGTCCGAGGGCGCCGTCGAGCAGGAGGCTCCCGAGGAGCGCGCCGTCTGGGCCAAGGCGTACACCGACATCGTCGACTGGGTCGTGGGTAACGCCGAGGCGCACAAGATCGCGTACGCGACGCACACCGGGGACGTCGTGGAGAACTACACCAAGATCCAGACCGACCCGGCGATGATCGACCAGGCCACGGGCGAGTACGAGTTCTCCTCCGCCGCGCAGAAGCGCCTCGACGACTCCGGGATCCCCAACGGGATCCTGGCAGGGAACCACGACAACGCCTCGGGTGCCGACACGGGAGCGGGCTCGCTGTACAACCAGTACTACGGCCCCGAGCGTTACCAGGCTCTCTCCGCCGGTTGGGAGAACGCCTCGTACGGTGCGCCGTGGCGCGAGGGGACAACCAGAACCACTACGACCTGTTCTCGGCGGCGGGCTCGACTTCGTCGCCGTGTACCTGTCGTACGGGGTCACCGACGAGGAGGCGGCCTGGGCCGACCAGATCCTCGAGCAGTACCCCGACCGCAACGCGATGATCCTCACGCACGCGTACCTCGCCGAGCACGAGCCCCGACGGACGCGGCGGCGAGTTCTCGGCCGACGGCGCGATCGTCTACCACAAGGTGATCGCCCCGAACCCGAACGTGTTCCTGGTCCTCTCCGGTCACGAGCACGGGGTCGCGATCAACGTCAAGGGCTCCGTGGGGAGCCCCGGCAACGGCGTGACCGCGCTCCTCGCCGACTACCAGTTCTACGAGGTCACCGCCGAGGAGGCCGGCCTCACCGAGATCGGCGGGTACGCGCCCGACCAGGGCCTGCGCCTCGGTTCCAGCTTCTTCCGCCTCCTCCAGTTCGACGTCGACCGCTCCGAGCTCGTGGTCGACACCTATTCACCGTGGCTCGACAACTTCGGCGCCACCGAGTACGACACCTCCGATCGCTACAACGGCACGGAGGACAACTTCACGGTCCCGATCGAGCTCGCCACGCGGACGACGAGCCTGCAGACCGACGCGGTGACGGTCTTCTCCCCGACCGACGAGGTCATCGGCCGGGCGACCGTCCCGTCCGGAGAGATCGCGTCCGTGACGTGGGCCGCGCCGAAGCCTGGCACCGTCCACGCCTGGACGGTCGAGGCGACCAGCTCGGCGGGTGGCGCAGCGGCGTCGCAGGCGGCCGTGTTCACCACGGTCGCCGACAAGACGGCCCCGTCGTGGCCGTCGGCGCACCGTCGACGGGTGGGATCCTGGCCGGGACCGTCACGGTCTCGGGCACGGCGACCGACGTCGGCGGGTCCGGGATCGACGAGGTGACCGTGCACCTGCGCAAGGTCAAGGCGAACGGGAAGCTCGACGGGTTCCTGACGTCGGTGCAGGCACCGGTCGTCGACGGCGCATGGTCCACGGAGATCGACACGCGAGCGTTCCCCGACGGGTCGTACGGGATCACGGTGGTCGGTCAGGACCGCACGGGGAACCAGAACCCCGGTGGTGGCACGCACGTCAAGCCTCTGACCTCATGAACACCGTGCCCACGCGGGTCTCGGTGCGGGCTCAGTGCTGGGGCGAGCAGGCCGTCGTGGCCGTCCACACGGTGAACACGGGGTCGACCCCGATCAAGGTGCACGCGGGCAGCACGCTCGGCGAGCAGGAATGGGCCGACGTCGCACCGGGCGCGGCCGTGTACCGCGGGTTCGAGTCGGGAGTCTCCTCCGTGGACGCCGGCACCCTGTCGGTCACCGCGACGGCTTCTGCCGGCGGGGCCGAGCGGAGCCAGGTGCAGGAGGTGGCGTACGAGGCGGTGAGCTGCGGCTCCTGATCCGGAGGTCGTGAGCGACTGGTCGCTGCACCGGGGCCGGACGTGAATCGGCCCGGTCGTGAACCCGGGCCGGTCGTGCACCGGCCCGGTGCCGAGCATGCGGTTGGCGTCGGAAATCGCTGGATCTCGGACGCCAACCGCATGCTCGTGCAGCGATGATCGCCTGTTCGGCAGAGCCGGACGGCCTACGCCGGCACCCTTGCGCACCCGCGAGGTCGAGCGCCACCGGACCCGCTCGCCTGGTGCGGGACGGGTCCGGGTGGGCGCCGCCGTCGGGCACGGACGGTGTGTTCAGCGCGACCACGCGCTGCGGGCCGTGCCCCAGGTCGACGTCGACCGTGACCTCGGTGCGTCCGCGCCGGAAGGTGCTGCGGACGACGGTGGCCCACCACCCGCTCCGTTGTCAGAACCAGCGAGCGCCATACCCTCGCACGTTCTGACAACGCGGGCGTGGCGGGGCAGGAGTCGCGGGATCGCCCGGCCGGAGCACGAATCCCGTCGGGCCGATCGCGAGCAGCTCACCGCCCTCCACCGACGAGCTGTCAGAACCAGCGAGCGCCATACCCTCGCACGTTCTGACAACTCCTCGGAGGCACGAGTCGAGGGCAGCGCGACGAACGCCTGGTAGCCCAGGAACTCCGCGACCCGTCGCGATGCCGCTCGCGCCACAGGACCTCGGGCGCCGCGACCTGGAGCAGCCGCCCGGCGTCCATGACCGCGACCCGGTCGGCCACGGTGAAGGCCTCGTCGTGGTCATGCGTCACGAACAGTGCGGTGGTCCCCGTCGCGACGAGGGCCGCGCGCAGGTCTGTCGCGAGCCGGTCGCGCAGGCCGCGGTCGAGAGCGGACAACGGCTCGTCGAGCAGCAGGAGCTGGGGCCCGGCGCGAGCGACCGGGCGAGCGCGACGCGCTGCCGCTCTCCCCGCTCAGGGTCGCGACCGGACGCTGCGCGTACCCGGCGAGCCCAACGACCTCGAGCAGCTCGGCCACCCGATCCGCCGCTGCGCCGCGCTTCACGCCCGCCATCTGCAGCCCGAACGCCACGTTCCCGCGACGTCGCGGTGCGGGAAGAGCTGGCCCTCCTGGAACATGAGCCCGAACCCGCGCCGGTGCACGGGCACCCGGCCAGGTCGCGCCCGTCCCACGCGATGGTCCCGCCCGCGACGGGCTCGAGCCCGCGACGGCGCGCAGCAGGCTCGACTTGCCGCACCCGCTCGGCCCCAGCAGGGCGAGCACCTCGCCGGGAGCGAGGTCGAGGCTCACGCCGCGCACGGCGGTGGTTCCGGCCCCTTGGCGGTGGCCGGGTCCGGGTAGTGCACGACGACGTCGCGCACCGCGAGCCCTCGTCCCACCGTGGTCCCGGTCGGGCTGTCAGAACCTGCGAGGTCCAGAGTTCTCGCTCGCTCTGACACCTTCGGTACGTTCATCAGAACTCTCCTGCCGAGCGGTCGCCGCGCAGGCGTTCCGCCACCATCATCACCGTTGCCGTGAGGACCGCGAGGACGACGCTCGCGGCGAGGGCCATGCCGTAGTTCTCCGCGCCGGGCCGCCCGATGAGCCGGAAGATGACCACGGGGAGGGTCGCGGTGTCGGGGCGGGCCAGGAAGGACGTCGCCCCGAACTCGCCGAGCGACACCGCGAACGCGAACCCGATCGCGAGGCCCAGCGACCGGGCCGCGATGGGCCCGTCGACTGCCGCGAACACGCGCGCGGGCGACGCCCGAGCGTCGCCGCGGCCTCGCGCAGGCGTGGGTCGATCGCGCGCAGAACCGGCAGGACCGTCCGGACCACGAGCGGGATCGCGACGACCGCCTGCGCGATCGGCACGAGGAGTCCCGAGGTCCGCAGGTCCACGTCGATGCCGAGCGGCTTGTCGAGCGTGATGAGGAACCCGAACCCGACCGTCACCGCGGACACACCGAGCGGGAGCATGAAGGCCGAGTCGAGCGCACTGATCGCGCGCCGCCCGGTGCGCGACCGAGGCCGCCGCGAGACGACGAGTGCGACGAGCCCGCCGATCAGCACCGCGAGGATCGTCGCGATCGCCGCGATCCGCACCGAGTTCGCTGCGGCCTCCCAGACGGTCACGCTCAGGGCGTTTCGCCCACCGGTCGTGCCGAGGTTCGCGTAGTTCTGCAGGCTCCAGCCGTCGGGGGTCTGGAACGAGCGCACGAGGAGGTTGACGAGCGGCAGGGCGATCAGGCCCAGCACGACGACGGCGGTCACCACCACGGGGACCGCGTCGGCCCGAAGCCGCAGCGGCCGGGCGGCCGACGTCGCGGCGGAGAGGTTGAGCGCCCGCTCACGCCGGGCCCGCGTCCGGTTGGCGACGCTGAGAGCGCACACCACCACGACGAGCTGCACCACGGACAGCACCGCTGCGGCGCGCAGGTCGAGGAACTGGGTGGTCTGGATCCAGATCTCGGTCTCGATGGTCCCGTACTGGACACCGCCCAGGACGAGGACGACGCCGAACGCCGTGGCGCAGAACAGGAACACGATCGAGGCTGCCGACGCGATGGACGGGGCCAGCGACGGCAGTGTGACCGACCGGAACGCACGCCAGGGCGAGGCCCCGAGGGCGCGCGCGGCCTGCTCGGCGCGCGGGTCGAGGTGCTCCCAGAGGCCCCGACGGTCCGCACCACGACCGAGTAGTTGAAGAACACGAGCGCCAGGACGATCGCCCCGAACGTCCCGTCGAGCCGCAGGAAGCCGAGCAGCCCACCCTCGACCAGCAGCGACCGGAACGCGACGCCGACCACGACGGTCGGCAGCACGAACGGCACCGTGACGAACGCCCGCAGGAACGTGCGCCCACGGAACCGGCACCGGTACAGCACGTAGGCGCCGGGCACTCCGAGCAGCACCGAGATCGCGGTCCCGAGCAGGGCCTGCCAGAGCGTGAGCCCGATGATCCGCCAGGTCCGCGGCTCGAGAAGACCTCGGCGAAGCCGGAGAGATCCAAGGAGGCGCCAGCAGCGTCCTGGGTGACGAACCCGCGCGCGATCAGCGTCACGACGGGCCAGGCGAAGAACACCCCGAGGAACAGCAGCGGAAGCCCGGCGGCGAGCCCCAGAAGAGGACCCGCCCGCCGCGCTGCACGCCAGGTGGCAGGCCGCGGCTCACGGCACGCTCCGACCGAGCGCCCGACGGCGCCTCGCCCGGCCCGAGCACGAGCACGAGCGCGCCGTCGTCGGGCTCACCGAGAACATGCTCAGCCGATCACCGTCGACGTCCACGCCTTGATCCACGCGTCCCGGTTCTCCGTGATGTCGGCCGGCGCGACGTCGAACGGCTTCGGGGCCAGCGGCGCGAACTCGGCCCACCCTCGGGCAGCTCGGTGTCGGCGTTCGCCGGGTACATGTACATGTTGTCGGCGATGTCGACCTGGAACGCGTCGCTCACGAGGAAGTCGACGAGCTTCTTGGCGCCCTCGGGGTTCTCGGCCCCGGCGAGCACGCCCGCGTACTCGACCTGGCGGAAGCAGGTGTCGAGCAGAGCACCGGTGGTGGTCGACCTGCCGTCCTCGGTCACCGTGAACGCGGGGACGTCGAGTACGACAGCACGAGGGGCGCGGGCCCTTGCCCTCGGAGCCGGAGAAGTCGACGTAGTAGGCGTCGGACCACCCGTCGGCGACCTTGACGCCGTTGTCCTTGAGCTTGCTCCAGTAGCCCTCCCAGCCGTCCTCGCCGTAGGCGCCGACGGTCGCGAGCAGGAAGGACAGCCCGGGCGACGAGGTCGCGGGTTGGTGACGACGAGCAGGTCCTTGTACTCGGGCTTCGTCAGGTCGTCGAGGGTCGCGGGCTCGGTGATGCCCGCGGCGGTGAACCAGGCGTGGTCGACGTTGACGCAGACGTCGCCGAGGTCCACCGCGGACAGCTCGCCGTCGCCGACCGCGTACTCGGCCGCCGAGTCGGCGAGTCCCGCGGGCGTGTACGGCTCGAGGACGCCCTCGTCGATCGCGCGGGTCGCGAACGAGTTGTCGATGCCGAACACGACGTCGCCGAGCGGCGCGTCCTTGGTCAGGACGAGCTGGTTGACCAGCGCGCCGCCGTCGCCCGGGCGACCTGCTTCACGGTCAGCCCGGACTCCGCCTCGAACGCGGCGAGGACGTCCTCGCTGACGGCGAAGGAG
The DNA here is from genome assembly GCA_038070415.1 of Oerskovia sp. M15. GTDB lineage: Bacteria > Actinomycetota > Actinomycetes > Actinomycetales > Cellulomonadaceae > Oerskovia. Next base: position 2,153,429 of record JAMYWF010000001.1, on the reverse strand, counting down.
TCGTGGGTGACGAGGGTGACGGTCGTGCTGTCCGCGCCGCCGGACGAGCCGGCGTCGGCGCCCGTGTCGGTCGAGCCGGCGCACGCCGTGAGGGCCAGGGCACTGAGCCCGCCGACGAGGCCGAGACCGAGCCTGCGGCGGGTACTGATGGTGTTCACGTGTCCTCCTTGGACGTCACAGGGGGACCTCGCGCACGGGAGGTCCCGTGAGCGAGGCATGAGAAGCCCGACTTCCTCCACCGGTGCTAACCGGATCAGGTTCGAGGGTCTGCGGTGGTCCGCACTCTCAGCGCCCGTCGCCCGTTGTCTCCGGGCGGTCGGCGCTCCCTGTCGTTCACCTGCGACTTTACACCGCGGCCCGACGGCGCAGCAGTGGCCCGGCGTGTGATGTCGCCCCGGGCGCGCACCGCACGTGGCGACGGCTACCGTGGGGCGTGAGCTCCGCCGTCGGGCACCCTGCACGACGGTCGGTGCGTCCCGTCCACCCACCCTCATCTGGAGGAACCCATGGCCGACAACGAGCAGACCCTCACCGAGAAGGTCGCGACCGTCGCGCTGACCCTGGCCGCGGGCTGGGTCGCGCAGAAGGTCGTGACCGTGGTGTGGGCCAAGCCACCGGGCACGACGCGCCCAAGGACCTCGACGACCCCGAGGTCAGCATCGTCAGCGCCGTGACCTTCGCCGCTGCGGCGGCCGCAGCCAGCGTGTTCGCGCGGCGTTTCGCCGGGCGCGAGGCCAACGCGTCGTGAAGCGGTTCGTCGCCCGCGCGTCCTGACGCGGCTCGGGCGCGAGGTAGAACGACCTGCGCGAGGTAGTGCGTGCCGCGTTCTACCTCGTGCAGGGCGTTCTACCTCGGCGCCCTACGTCGCGGGGTCAGTTCCGCGATCGCCTTCTCGATCCGCCGTTGCCGGGTCTCGGGCGTCTTCGCCGCCCCGATCGGCTCGACCAGCGCGCGCTTGCGGCTGTACGACAGCGCGTCGAACGCCGTGCGGGCCTCGGCGGCAGCGCCGCCGGAGGATCGTCGTACGGAATCGCATGCCGCCGAGTCTTCCACCGGGCCGACGGCGCCGACCGCGCGACGCGCGCAAGGTGTCTACCTCGGCGCAGCCGCTGCGGTGATGATCTCGAGCAGGGACCCGACCACGACCAGGTAGATGAGCGCGAAGAACACCGTGTAGAAGACGCAGAAGAGCAGCGCGTCGCGCACCTTTCCCGGTCCGCGGAAGTAGCCGACGAACTTCTTCAGGAACCCGACCGGGTGCATCAGGTCCCAGCTGTTGAAGCGGATGTACCGACCGAGGTAGATCCCGAACGAGACCAGCACGAGGACCACGAGCACGACGAGCCACGAGCCGGGCCTCTCGAACGGCGTGAGGTCGTCGGGGAAGCGCAGCACGGCGTAGAACATCTGCACCAGGAAGATGTTGACCACGGTGTTCAGCACCCCGACATCGCGAGGGTCAGGACCGCGACGATGTCGTACCAGAGCGGCACCCCTTCACCGTCCTTGCGATGGCTGAAGTTGAGCTCGGTGACGAGGTACCCGGCGTTGGGGAGCAGCAGCAGCCAGATCAGCAGCCCGACGCCCGCGATCGTCGCCACCAGCCACAGTGGCGCCCCGGCCGCACCGAGCGCCAGGTCGCCGATGATCCAGGCGCTGAGGACGAAGACCGGCAGCACGGACAACCCGATGTTGAGGAGCATGGGCCGGTACACCTCCGTGCGGTACAGCGCGGCGCGCAGGAGGATGAGCGCGAACGCGAAGACGTTGATCAGGATCACGCCGAGGAACAGCCGGGTCATGGTGGCCCTTCGAGGGGTCGGACGGGTGGCCGGGCAAGGCTTCGGGGACCACGGTAGGGCCCGACGGCGGCTCCGCCAGCCCGCGCGACACGTCGCCCTCGCCGCTAGCGTGGGTCGCGCGGAAGCCTCGTGCCCCACCGATTCGTCCGACGACGGGCGACCGACCCTCCGGGAGTCGCAGTGACACATCATGACGAAGCAGCCACGCCACCGGTGTCTCCTGAAACCGGGCAGGCGGCCACGCCCGGGCGGGCGGCGCCGCGACCGGCGGTCCTGCCACGCTGATGCTGGCCCTGGCGACGATCGGCTTCGCCGTGAACTTCTGGGCGTGGGCGCTGGTCAGCCCCTCGGCGGCTCGTACAGCAAGGCGCTCGACCTCTCGGCCGTCCAGCAGTCGGTACTGGTCGCGGTGCCGGTCATCGTGGGATCGGTCGGTCGGATCCCGGTCGGTGCGCTCACGGACCGGTTCGGCGCGCGGATCCTCTTCCCGCTGGTCAGCGCCGCGACGATCGTTCCCGTGCTCTTCATCGGGTTCGTCGCGGACACCTATCCCCTGCTCATCCTGGGCGGGTTCTTCCTGGGCCTCGGTGGCACGGCGTTCGCGGTCGGCGTCCCGTTCGTCAACGCCTGGTACCCGCCCGCCAGGCGCGGGACGGCGATCGGGATCTTCGGGATCGGGATGGGCGGCACCGCGATCTCCGCGTTCACGACCGTGCGGATCGCGGACTCCTACGGCAAGAGTGCCCCGTTCGTCCTCGTGGCGATCATCCTCGCTGTCTACGCCGTCGTCTCCTGGCTCCTGCTGCGGGATGCTCCGGGACGCTCACCCGCTGCGCGTGGGAACTTCCTCGCCCGCACCTGGGCCACGTTCCGGCTGCCCGCGACGCTCCAGCTCTCGTGGCTCTACGCCGTGGGCTTCGGCGGTTTCGTGGCGTTCAGCGTGTACCTGCCGACGTTCCTCGTGAACGCGTACGACCTGACGGCCGCCGACGCCGCCGCCCGGACCGCCGGGTTCGTGGTGCTCGCGGTCGTCATGCGCCCGGTGGGCGGAACGCTCTCCGACCGGTTCGGCGGCGTACCTGTCTCGGTCGCGTGCTTCGCCGCCGTCACCGTCCTGGCCGCGGTCGTCGCCTTCCAGCCGGACCTCGTGCCGATCGGGACCATCGCGTTCCTCGGCCTCGCCGCGGCCCTCGGCGCCTCGTCGGGCGCGACGTTCGCGCTCGTGGCCAAGGTGGCACCGCAGGACAAGGTCGGTGCGGTCACCGGGCTCGTGGGCGCGGCGGCGGGCTCGGCGGGTTCATCCCGCCGCTCGTCATGGGCGCGGTCTACCAGCTCAACGGCAACTACGGCGCGGGCTTCGCGGCGCTCGCCGTGACCGCTCTCCTCACGCTGCTCTTCACCCTCGGCCCGGTCCGGCGCGGCACGCGCGACTGAGCCGCGCAGCACGCGCGGCTGAGCGTGGTCCGGGGACCGCCGCTGCGGCCGACCGCCTACGGTGTCCCCATGGATCCCCGCGCCACGGACGAGTTGTCAGAAGCCCCCGGACCGGGGACCGGCTGCGTCCTGACCCCGGGCCCAGTCGGGTGAGCAGCACACCGGTCACGGTCGAGCAGCACCTGTCCCACGTGCTCGCGCTGGTCGCACCGCTGGCCGCGGAACAGATCTCGCTCGGCGACCTCGCGTCCGGGACCTCGGCGCGGCGCGTCCTCGCGGAGGACGTGCACTCGCTCCTGGACGTGCCCGCTTCGACGCCTCCGCGATGGACGGGTACGCGGTGCGCAGCGCCGACCTCGCGGGCGCGAGCACCGACGCACCGGTCACGCTCCGGGTGGTCGGCGACATCGCCGCGGCCCCGGTCGGAGCGGACCCGAACACCGCCGACGACCACGCGGCTCCCGGCGAGGCGATCCGCATCATGACGGGCGCCCCGTGCCCGACTGGTGCGACGCCGTCGTCCCCGTGGAGCGGACCTCGACCCGACGCTTCGTCCCCGGCGCCCCGGTCGACACGCTGATCCAGGTCACCGGTGCCTCCCGCCCGAACATCCGTCGCCGCGCCGAGGACGTCGCCGTGGGCGACCTCGTCGCCGCGTCCGGTGCGCCCGTGACCTCCCGCCTCGTCTCGGCCGCAGCGTCCGCGGGCCACGCGACGCTCCCGGTCCACCGCGTCCCGCGCGTCGCGGTCCTGTCCACGGGCAGCGAGCTCGTCCCCGTGGGCACCGCGCCGGGACCGGGCCAGATCCCCGACTCAACTCGCTCCTGCTCGCGGCGTGCGTCCGCGATGCGGGCGGTCACCGGTCCGCGTGGGCGCGGTCCCGGACACGGCCGAGGCGCTGCGTGCGGTGCTCGACGACGTCGCCCCCACGTCGACCTGATCGTCACCTCGGGCGGCGTGAGCGCAGGCGCGTTCGACGTCGTCAAGGAGGTCCTGAGCGGACCCGAGGACCCGGCGGGCGGACCGTCGGAGGTCCGGCTCGTCGCTGTGGGGATGCAGCCGGGCAAGCCGCAGGCGGTCGCGCGCTGGCGCGGGACCCCGATGGTCGGGTGCCGGGCAACCCGGTGAGCGCGTTCGTGTCCTTCCAGGCGTTCGTGCGCCCGCGGTCCGCCGGCTCGCCGCCACCCCGAGGCCGCCGAGCCTCTCGACGAGCGCGTCGCCGCCGAGGGTGGCGCTCTCCCGCGGGCCGCCAGCAGTTCCTCCCGGTCCGTTTCGTCGGTGCTCGCGGCGTCGCCCCGATCGGTCCCGGCGCCCACCACGTCTCGGCGCTCACCCGGGCGGACGCGATCGCGGTCGTGCCGCCCGAGGTCGAGGCGGTTGGGCCGGGCGACACCGTGCATGTCATGGTGATCGCATGAGCGAGTTCACCCACCTCGACGAGCGCGGCCACGCCCGCATGGTCGACGTCACCCTCAAGCAGCCGACCGTCCGCTCCGCGACCGCGACGGGCGTGGTCCGCTGCGGCCCCACATCGTCGCGGCCCTGCGCTCGGGCGAGGTCCCCAAGGGCGACGTGCTCGCGGTCGCGCGCATCGCAGGCATCCAGGGCGCCAAGAAGACGGCCGAGCTGCTGCCGCTCGCGCACATCATCGGGGTGCACGGCGCGACCGTGGACCTCGACGTCCAGGACCACGGTGTCGAGATCAGCGCGACCGTGCGCACCGCGGACCGCACGGGGTCGAGATGGAGGCCCTCACCGCCGTCGCCGTGGCGGGCCTCGCGGTCGTGGACATGGTCAAGGGGCTCGACAAGTCGGTCGAGCTCGGCGACATCCGCCTCCAGGCCAAGACCGGGGAAAGTCGGGCGACTGGGTGCGCGCGGTGTGAGCACTCCCCGCCGGAGGTCCTCTCGTTCGACGCCGTCGTGCTCGCCGGGGCCGGGCCGAGCGCCTCGGGACGTCAAGCCGCAGCTCGTCCTCGACGGTGCGCGCCTGCTCGACCACGTGCTCGCCGCGACCCGCGGCGCCCGGGCGACCGTCGTCGTCGGGCCGGACGACCTCACCTCGGACGCGTACGTCCTCACGCGGGAGGACCCGTCGTTCGGTGGTCCGGTGGCGGGGACGGCCGCGGGGCTCACGGCCCTGCCCGACGGCGGAGCCCCTGGGTCCTGCTCCTCGCGTGCGACGTCCCCGCGCCGCAGAGGCCGTGCCGCTGCTCGTGACGGCCGCCGTCAGGGCAGGCAATGGGACCGACGGCGTCCACCTCGCGCACGACGGGCGGGCCCAGTGGCTGGTCGGGCTGTACCGCCGCGAGGCCCTGGACGGCGCCGTGGCGCGACTCGCCGGGGACACCCCGGTGGGCAGGCCCGGCAGCGCAGGCCGACAGGGGCTGCACGGCGCTCCCGTGCGGCGCCTCGTCTCGGGCCTGAGCCTCCAGGAGGTCGAGGACGTGGACGGCCTGAGCACGGACGTCGACACGTGGCAGGATGCGGAGTCATACGCGCAACGCCGCGCTCAGGAAGGCACTGCGAGGCAGGACCTGCACGGATCATCGGGAGGCACAGCATGAGCAACCTCGAACGTTGGGTGGACGCCCTCGTCAACGAGTTCGACCTGGACCGCGAAGCGGTGGACATCGGGGCGATCCTGGACCTGGCGCGGGACGCCGCACACCGGGTGGAGAGGCCCGCGGCCCCTGACCACGTTCATCGCCGGCTACGTCGCCGGGCTCTCGGCCGGTGAGGGCGCGGACCACCCGGCCTGGACGCCATGGAGCGCGCGACCGAGCTCGCGCTCGCCTGGGAGGTCGAGCCGACGCTCGACGAGGCGGCCGCCGACCCTGCCGAGACCGCCACTCCCTCGAGAGGGCGTGACGTGCCGCAGGTCCGCTACTTCGCCGGTGCCGCGGAGGCCGCTGGGATCGAGGCCGAGTCGCTCCCGGGGCCTCGGTCGGCGAGCTCTACACCGCGATGACCACGCGCCACCCCGCGCTGGCCGACGTGCTGCCCGCTGCTCGGTGCTGGTCGGCGGGTGCGGACCGCGGACCACGAGGTGGCACTCACCGACGACCAGCTGGTCGACGTGCTGCCGCCCTTCGCGGGCGGCTGACGGCCCCGGCCCCAGCCACCCACCTTCCGGCCACCCACCTTCCGGCCGCCCACCTTCCGTTGAGTGCGGAGTTCTTGCGAGAAACGCCGGGCGTTTCTCGCAAGAACTCCGCACTCAACGACGCGTCAGTGGTCCCCGCCCGCGAGCTGCGAGAACACGTGCGGCAGCAGGGGCTCGATCACCGTCCAGCCGTCGCGCACCCCACCCGGCGACCCCGGCAGGTTCACGACGAGCGCGCGCGTCCCGTGCGCCGCGGGCGCCGTCCCGACGATCCCGCGCGAGAGCACCGCGCTCGGCACCACGGTCGCGCCGCGCCGCCGGATCGCCTCCGCGACGCCCGGCAGCTCCTGGTCCACGACCTCGGCCGTGCCCTCGGGGTGTGGTCGCGTGGGCCGATGCCCGTCCCGCCCGTGGTGATCACGAGCCGCGCCCCTCGACCAGCGCCGAGGTGAGGGCGTCGCGGACCGAGTCGACGCCGTCGGGCACCAGACGGAGCGTGACCCGCTCGAACCCTCCCGTCTCCAGCAGCGACACCAGGAGCGGGCCCGAGCGGTCGGGCGACTCACCGCGCGAGCCGCGGTCGGAGACCGTGACGACGGTGACGGGTAGGCGGGCGAGGGGAGACCGTGCGGGGCCCGTCGAACGAGGTCATGAGAGCACCGTAAACACTCCACCGGCGGGACGGGAAGGCACGCGCCGCTCACCGGGCAGAACCACTGGAACGTGGGCATACTGCGAGGCAGACGAACGCACTCGCAAGATCCTGCTCGCCCCAGGAGGCCGCATGTCGCAGTCCACCGTCCCAGGCCCGGGCACCGCCGCCCGCGCCGGGGCGCCGCACGCCCTGAATCCCCTGGTGGCGGCGGTGAGGACGCCCTCCTCCGTCTTGGCAAGCACCTGCGCCGCGGGAAGTCTCGCCGGACCTGCGCCAGCTCTTCCTCAAGGGCGGTCGCGAGGGCGACGTCTTCTACCGGGACCGGTGGTCGCACGACAAGGTGGTGCGCTCCACGCACGGCGTGAACTGCACGGGCTCGTGCTCGTGGAAGGTGTACGTCAAGGACGGCATCATCACGTGGGAGACGCAGCAGACGGACTACCCGTCGGTGGGTCCCGACTCGCCGGAGTACGAGCCGCGGGTTGTCCGAGCGGCGCGGCCTTCAGCTGGTACACCTACTCCCCGACCCGCGTGCGCTATCCGTACGTCCGCGGCGTGCTGCTGCGGGCGTTCCGCGAGGCCAAGGCCCGCACGGGGACCCGGTGCTGGCGTGGGCCGAGGTCACGGGAAACCCGGAGACGGCGCGTGCGTACAAGCAGGCACGCGGCAAGGGCGGCCTGGTCCGGGCGTCGTGGGAGGAGGCCGCGGAGATCGTCGCGGCGGCCCACGTCCACACCATCAAGACCTACGGGCCGGACCGCATCGCGGGCTTCTCCCCATCCCGGCCATGTCGATGGTCTCGCACGGCGTGGGGTCGCGGTTCATCTCGATGCTCGGCGGCGCGATGCTGTCGTTCTACGACTGGTACGCGGACCTCCCGGTCGCCTCGCCGCAGGTGTTCGGCGACCAGACGGACGTCCGGAGTCGGCCGACTGGTGGAACTCCACGTACTGCATCATGTGGGGCTCGAACATCCCGGTGACCCGCACCCCGGACGCGCACTTCATGGCCGAGGCGCGCTACCGCGGCCAGAAGGTGATCGTGGTCTCGCCCGACTACGCGGACAACACCAAGTTCGCCGACGAGTGGCTCGCGGTGCACCCCGGCACGGACGGCGCGCTGGCCCTCGCGATGGGCCACGTGATCCTGCGGGAGTTCCACGTGGAACGTCGCACCGCGCCGTTCGTGGACTACATGACGAGGTACACGGACTCACCGTTCCTCGTGACGCTCACGCGGAGCCCGGCGTCCGGGGAACAGGGCCCGACGGCGGAGGTCACCCGACCGGAGACGTCACCTACGTCCCGGGTAAGTTCCTCACCGCGGCCGACCTCGCGGAGGACGTCCTGCCGGGGCAGCGAGCGCCGCCAACGCCGCGTTCAAGCCCGTCCTGCTCGACGCCGACGGCTCGCCCGTGATCCCGAACGGCACGCTCGGGCACCGGTTCGGCGAGGCCGACGAGGGAAGTGGAACCTCGACCTGGAGGGCGTCGAGCCGCTGCTGTCGGTCGCGGACGGCGCGCCGAGCGCCGCCGCCGACGCAGCGAACCCGACCACCGTGCGCGTCGACCTGCCGCGCTTCGACCTCTCGCCCGACCCTGACCAGGGCGACGATGGCCTGCACACCGGTGGCGCCGGTTCGATCACGCGCGGCGTGCCCGTCCGGCGCGTCGGCGCGCACCTGGTCACCACGGTGTTCGACCTGCTGCTCGCCCGCTACGGCGTGAACCGCGAGGACCTGGACCTGCCCGGCGAGTGGCCCACGGGCTACGACGACGCCGACGCCCCGGCACCCCGGCGTGGCAGGAGCAGTTCACGGGGTCCCGCGGCCGCGGCGGCGCGGATCGGGCGCGAGTTCGCGGACAACGCCGAGAAGTCGGGCGGTCGCTCGATGATCATCATGGGTGCCGGGGCGAACCACTGGTTCCACGCCGACACGATCTACCGCGCGTTCCTCGCCCTGACGACCATGACCGGCTGCCAGGGCGTGAACGGCGGCGGGTGGGCGCACTACGTCGGGCAGGAGAAGTGCCGCCGGTCACGGGGTGGGCCCAGTACGCGGGTGGCCTGGACTGGTCCCGGCCCCGCGGCAGATGATCGGCACGGCGTTCTGGTACGTCGCCACGGACCAGTGGCGCTACGACGGCCTGCCGGCCGACGCGCTCGCGACACCTCTGGGCACCGGGATGTTCGCGGGCCGGACCACGGCCGACTGCCTGGTCGAGTCCGCGCAGCGCGGCTGGATGCCCAGCTATCCCACGTTCGACCGCAACCCCTGGACCTCGTCGACCAGGCCGCCGCGGCCGGGGTCGAGCCCGCGGACTACGTGGTCGACGAGCTCCGCTCGGGCGGCTGCGCTTCGCGGTCGAGGCGCCCGACGCCCCGGAGAACTTCCGCGGTGCATCACGGTGTGGCGGGCCAACATCCTGGGGTCCTCGGGCAAGGGCAACGAGTACTTCCTCAAGCACCTGCTGGGCACCGACTCGGCGGTGCTGGCCGACGAGTCGGACCCGGAGCGGCGCCCGCAGTCGATCGACTGGGCCGAGGAGGCGCCGCGCGGCAAGCTCGACCTGCTGACGACGCTCGACTTCCGCATGACGAGCACCACGCTGTTCTCCGACGTCGTGCTGCCTGCGGCGACCTGGTACGAGAAGCACGACCTGTCGACCACGGACATGCACCCGTTCGTGCACTCGTTCAACCCGGCGATCAGCCCGCCGTGGCAGACCCGCACGGACTTCAACATCTTCCACACGATCGCGAAGAAGATCAGCGTGTACTCGATCGAGCACCTGCGTCCGCAAGGACCTGGTGGCCGCGCCGCTGCTGCACGACACCCCGGACGCGATGTCCGTGCCGCACGGGACGATCGTCGACTCGGGCGAGGGCACGGCCGGGCGCCCCTGGTGCCGGGCGTGACCATGCCCAAGCTGCTCGTCGTGGAGCGCGACTACCCGCCTTCGCGGACCGCATGGCCTCGCTCGGCCCGCTGACCGAGAAGCTCGGGATGGTCACCAAGGGCGTGCAGTTCTCGCCCGCGGAGGAGGTGCGGGTCCTGGGGCAGAAGAACGGGCTCGTGCCCTCGGGGCCCGCGGCGGGCCGTCCGCGGCTCGACAAGGACACGCACGCGTGCGAGATGATCCTGGCCCTGTCGGGGACGACCAACGGTCGCCTCGCGGTCCAGGGGTTCGAGCACCTGGAGAAGCGCACGGGCGTCGAGCTCGCGGACCTCGCGCGCGACGAGCAGGGCAAGCGCGTCACGTTCCCCGACGTCCAGTCCCGCCCCACGACGGTCATCACCTCCCCGAGTGGTCCGGCTCGGAGCACGGGGACGGCGGTACACCGCGTTCGCGATCAACGTCGAACGGCTCAGCCGTGGCACACCTCACGGGGCGCCAGCACTACTTCCTCGACCACGACTGGATGACCGAGCTCGGCGAGCAGCTGCCCGTGTTCCGGCCGCCGCTCGACATGCACCGCCTGTTCCCCGACTCCCCGCCGCTGGGCGACCGCTCCCCGAGCGGCTACCCCGGGTCCGCGGGCCAGGCCGAGGTGGCCGTGCGCTACCTGACGCCGCACTCCAAGTGGTCCATCCACTCCGAGTACCAGGACAACCTGTTCATGCTCTCGCTGTCCCGCGGCGGGCCGAACATCTGGATGTCGCCCGCGACGCCGTCAAGATCGGCGTGCGCGACAACGAGTGGATCGAGGCGTACAACCGCAACGGCGTCGTGGTCGCCCGGGCCGTGGTCTCGCACCGCATGCCCGAGGGCACGGTCTACATGCACCACGCGACCGACCGCACGATCGACGTCCCGATCGCCGAGACCTCGGGCCTGCGGGGCGGCATCCACAACTCGTTGACGCGGGTGCTGCTCAAGCCGAGCCACCTCATCGGCGGCTACGCACAGCTGAGCTTCGCGTTCAACTACCTCGGCCCGACGGGCAACCAGCGCGACGAGGTCACGACGATCCGTCGCCGATCGCAGGACGTGACGTACTGATGCGCACAGCGCACACGACCCCGAAACCCCGCCAGGAGGTGGCACCGTGCGCGTGATGGCTCAGATGTCGATGGTCATGAACCTCGACAAGTGCATCGGGTGCCACACGTGCTCGGTGACGTGCAAGCAGGCGTGGACCAACCGCACGGGCGTCGAGTACGTGTGGTTCAACAACGTGGAGACCCGTCCGGGGCTCGGCTACCCCGCACCTACCAGGACCAGGAGAAGTGGCAGGGCGGCTGGATCCGCACCAAGCGCGGGAAGCTCAAGCTCCGTGCCGGCGGCCGCGCCAGAAGCTCGCGACGATCTTCTCCAACCCCAAGCTCCCTCGATCCACGAGTACTACGAGCCGTGGACCTACGAGTACGACATGCTCCTCTCCGCCCGCAGGCCCACACCCGGTCGCCAAGCCCAAGTCCCTGCTCACGGGCGAGGACATGAAGATCGAGTGGTCGGCCAACTGGGACGACGACCTGGGTGGGTCCAAGGAGACCATGCAGGACGACCCGATCCTGCAGCACATGAGCGAGCACGTCGCCTCGGAGTTCGAGCAGACGTTCATGTTCTACCTGCCGCGCATCTGCGAGCACTGCCTCAACCCGCATGTGTCGCGTCGTGCCCGTCCGGGGCCATGTACAAGCGGGCCGAGGACGGGATCGTCCTGGTCGACCAGGACCAGTGCCGCGGCTGGCGCATGTGCGTCACGGGCTGCCCGTACAAGAAGGTCTACTTCAACCACAAGACCGGCAAGGCCGAGAAGTGCACGCTCTGCTACCCGCGCCTCGAGGTGGGACTGCCCACGGTCTGCTCCGAGACGTGCGTGGGACGCCTGCGCTACCTCGGCCTGGTGCTGTACGACGCGGACCGCGTGACCGAGGCCGCGTCGGTCGAGGACGAGCACGAGCTCCTGGAGTCGCAGCGCTCGGTGTTCCTCGACCCGAACGACCCTGCGGTCGTCGAGGCCGCGCGCGCCGAGGGCATCCCCGAGGACTGGATCACGGCTGCGCAGGCCTCGCCCATCTGGGCGCTCATCCAGAAGTACCGCGTGGCCCTGCCCCTGCACCCCGAGTACCGGACCATGCCCATGGTCTGGTACATCCCGCCGCTGTCGCCCGTGGTCGACGTGGTCGGCTCGTCGGGGAACGACGGCGAGGACCCGCGGACCCTGTTCGCCGCGATCTCCAAGCTCCGCATCCCGCTCGAGTACCTCGCCGGCCTCTTCACCGCGGGCGACACCGTGCCCGTCGAGCGCACGCTGCGCCGCTCGCCGCGATGCGCACCTACATGCGCGCCATCAACCTGGGCGACGAGCCCGACGAAGCCATCGCGCGCGCCGTCGGCATGACGGGCACCGAGATCCAGGAGATGTACCGGCTCCTCGCGATCGCCAAGTACGAGGACCGCTACGTCATCCCCACCGCGCACCAGGAGATCGCGCGCGAGCTCGAGGAGATCAGCTGCTCGCTCGACTTCGACGGCGGCCCGGGCATGGGCGGCATGGGTGGCGCGGGCCCGTTCGGGTCGTCGAGCGGCACGCCCGTGCCCGTCGCGGTCGAGAACTTCCACGTCCTGCAGGCTCGCCAGACCGCCGACTCCCCAACGGGCGGCCACCCCGGGCGGGTGAACCTGCTCAACTGGGACGGCAACGGCAGGCCCGCGGGCCTGTTCCCGCCGGGGTCACCGGGCGGGACAGAGGGCCCGGGCGGGACACGTCCGACGACGACACGGCGGTCGGCTGATGGGACTGTTCACGAAGTCACCCTCGACGACGTTCCTGCCCCGCCCGACGGCGCGCACCCCGCTCCTGGAGCCCCTCGCCCCGGTTCGCGCCACCCCGGCACAGCGGCGCACGACCCACATGGCCGCCTCGCTCCTGCTCGACTACCCCGACGCCGGGACGCTCGCCACGACGCGAGAGGTGCGCGGCGTCGTCGGGCAGCTTCCTGACCAGGTGCAGCGACGGCTCGGTGCGTTCCTCGACGACCTGGAGGCCGGCGAGCCCGCCGCGCTCGAGGCGCGGTACGTCGCGACGTTCGACCTCAAGCGCAAGTGCTCGATGTACCTCTCCTACTACGCGGCGGGGACACGCGGAAGCGCGGCATGGCCCTCGTACGGTTCGTGCAGGCCTACCGGGCTGCCGGGTGGGAGGTCGACGGCGAGGAGCTGCCCGACTACCTGCCCATGGCCCTCGAGTTCTCCGCACGAGCCACCTCGCGCGACGAGGAACGCATCGCCGCAGGCCTGCTCGGCTCGCACCGCCAGGGCATCGAGGTGCTGCGCTCGGCGCTCGCCGCGATGTCCAGCCCGTACGCGCTCGTGGTCGAGGCCGTGTGCCTGACCCTGCCCCGCTCGACGCCGAGACCGAGCGCCGGTACCTCGAGCTCGTGACGTCCGGGCCGCCGACCGAGATGGTCGGGCTGTCCGCCATGGGACCGCTCGAACCCTTCGCGCCCGCGGGGCGCCGCCTGAGGAGGTGCGTCGATGACCGGTGCGAGCACGGGAAGCATCCTGCTGTGGGTGGTCCTGCCCTACGTGACCTTCGCAGTGTTCGTCGTCGGGTCCGTGTGGCGGTACCGCTACGACAAGTTCGGGTGGACCACGCGGTCGAGCGAGCTCTACGAGAAGCGGCTGCTGCGACTGGGGTCGCCCATGTTCCACTTCGGGCTGCTCTTCGTGATCCTCGGGCACCTCATGGGCCTCGTCATCCCCAAGGCGTGGACCGAGGCCGTGGGGATCAGCGAGGGCGCCTACCACTTCGTCGCGACCTACATGGGCGCACTTGCGGCACTCGTGCTCGTCGCGGGGCTGCTCATCCTCATCTACCGGCGGCGGACCACGGGCCCGGTGTTCCTGGCGACGACGCGCATGGACAAGGTCATGTACGTGTTCCTCGCCGCGTCGATCCTGGTCGGGACCTGGGCGACGGTCCAGACCCAGATCCTCGCGGGCGGCCACGGGTACGACTACCGCGAGACCATCTCGCCGTGGTTCCGCTCGCTCTGGTACTTCCAGCCGCAGCCCGAGCTCATGGCGGGCGTGCCTGCGGCATTCCAGCTGCACATCGTCGCCGCGAACCTGCTGTTCGTCCTGTGGCCCTTCACGCGGCTCGTGCACGCGTTCTCCGCGCCCGTGCCGTACATGTTCCGGCCCTACATCGTGTACCGCTCGCGCGACGCGGCCGTGGCCTCGCGCGAGCCGCGACCTGGCTGGGACCCGTCGGAGCGGCCGGGCGGGTAGGGCGACGTCGGAGACGACTCGAGCACGACCGGGAACCACACTGCCAGCACGCCGAACAATCCGGCCACGCTACGTCGTCGGAGCACCACTACTACGCTGAACCCATGGATGCGCTCGCACGCCTGCTCGACGCTCCTCGCGGTCGCGACGCCTACCTGCTGCGCGCGAGCCTGACGCCCCTGGTCGGTGCGGCTCGCCGACGAGTCGCCGTTGGGATTGATAGCGATCGTGCGCGGCTCGGCCTGGGTCCAAGGCGACGAAGGCACCCGCTGGAGATGCGCGCGGGTGATGTCGCGGTCGCGCGCGGACCCGCTGCCGTCACCGTTTCGTATGAGCCCGGCGTCAGTCCTGACGTCGTCATCCTGCCCGGCATGCGCGTCGAAAGCCCTGAGGGCCGCGATGTCGACGACGAGTGGTCACTCGGCTTGCGAGCATGGGGCAATGATCGTGACGGCGCGACCGTCATGCTCATGGGCTGCTACCAGGTGCGCGGTGAAGTCACGCAGCGACTGTTGAGCGCCCTTCCGCCCGTCATTCACGTGCGGGCGCCCGCATTCGATACCCCGTTCATCAGCATCCTGGCCTCTGAGATCGTGCGGGATGCGCCCGGTCAGTCAGCCGTGCTCGATCGTCTTTTCGACGTGCTGCTGGTCGCGGTGTTGCGCGCGTGGGTCACTCACGCGGAACCGGAACGCGCCGGGCTCTACGGCGCGCTGAGCGACCGGATCATCGGCCACGCCCTGCGGCTGCTGCACGACGACCCTGCGTACCCGTGGACGATCGCTGAGCTCGCGGCACGTGTGCGCGTCTCGCGTGCAGCGCTCGCCCTACGCTTTGCGACGCTGGTCGGAGAGCCGCCCATGACCTACCTGACCGGGTGGCGCCTCGCGCTCGCTGCCGATCGTCTCTTGCAACCGAACGTGACGATTGAAGCGGTCGCCCGCGAGGTCGGATACAGCACTGGCTTTGCGCTCAGTACCGCGTTCAAGCGCGAGCGCGGCATGAGCCGAAGGAGCACCGGGCTCGGTCGCTCACGTCATAGCCGCTCGACCGGCGAAAGCAGCCCGGTGAGTCGTGCGCTGTCGCGCCAGAGGTTCGCTGCGATCGTCAGGTCGCGGGAGGTGCGGCTCGTGTGCACCTCGGTCGGGAAGCCGTTGCGTTGGAATCGACCGTCAGGCCCGATGCAGGTTCCGCCCGGATGCTCGGCTCCGTCGCCGCGAAAGGATGGGCAGGGCACCCATCGCCGGCGGCTGGGCGCGGCCGCCAGCGAGAATCTTGCCCTGCAGGAGGTGTCCCGGCGTTGCCCCTGGGTTGCAGCGACGCCCGGGTGCGCGGCGATCGAGACGACGTCGCGATTCTCGGCGGCGAGCCGTCGTTGCAGCTCGTAGGCGAAGAGCGCGTTGGCGAGCTTCGACTGCGCATAGGCGAACCACCGCTGATAGCGGCGATGCTCCCAGTTGAGGTCGGGCGAGATCGTGCCGAGCACGTGCAGGCCGCTCGTGACCGTCACGACTCGGGCGGACAGCCGGTCGAGCAGCAGGTTCGTGAGGAGGAACGGCCCGAGGTGGTTGGTACCGATGTGCCGTTCGAAGCCGTCGGCCGTGCGGCCCTTCGAAACGCCCATGACACCGGCGTTGTTGATGAGCACGTCCACGCCAGAGTCGATGCCGGCCGCGAAGGCCCGCACCGAGCGAGATCGGCGAGGTCGAGGTGGCGCACCTCGACCTCGCCGACAACAGTGCGGGCGAACGCAGATGCCCGATCGATGTCGCGGCATGCCGCGACGACTCGCGCGCCCGCACCCGCGAGCACACGCGTCATCTCGGCACCGAGTCCGCTGTTCGCACCGGTGATGATGACGGTGCGTCCGCGCTGATCTGCCACGTCGGCCGCGACCCACTTCGCCACAGCGATCACCTCACCTCACGCGTAGGCCAACGCTGGGGTCTTCCCCAGCCAGGCATCATCGGTGTGAGTTGCGAGACGACGAAGTCAGCGACATCGGCACGAGCGATCTTGAGCGATGACCCAGCCTCTCGAGGTCCGAAACCGAGCCGGTACTGTCCGGTGCGCGGTCCGTCGACGAACGCCGCCGCCGCGCGATCGTCCAGTCCAGGCCGCTGTCGCGCGTCACTCGCTCCTGCTCTACGTGGTCGGTGTAGGCCATGCGCAGAAGGAAGCCGAACATCACACGCTTCCACAGGAAGGTGAGGTTCTCCCAGCTGTCCCCACGCCCAGCGTCGACTGCACGATGAGGCGGCGTACACCGACCTGCTGCATCGCCGCGACGATCGTCGCGGTGCCTCGCGATCGCACTCCACCCTTCGCTCCGTTGCCGAGTGTGACGATGACGGCGTCGTGTCCCTCGATCGAGGACGCGACGTCGTCGATCTCGAATACGCTGCCCTCGACAACGGTGAGTCGCGTCTGCATCGTGGCAACGGATGGTGCACGTCGCGTGAACACCGTCACCCTGTGCCCCTGCTCGAGTGCCTGCCCGACCACGAGGCTTCCGACACTGCCGGTGCCTCCAAAGACGATGACCTTCATCATGACCTCCTTGAATGTGTGTCGTCACACTCAGTTCAGTCGCTCGATCATGGATGCGCCATGGTGCACGGTCTAGATCTCATACGCAGTCGTCCACCGCGTGACCGCGTCCGCCCACAGCTCACGACGGCGGCTCCGCGGCTTGAGCCGCACGTCGGGCAGCACGGGCGCGGGCAGCGGCCCGCCGTCGTACCCGAGGACCTCCCCGAACCGCCGGCCACATCGATCTAGCCCAGCGACGACCGACTCCGGCATTCCTGAGAACTGCGTCTCGCCCGAGTCGGCGAGTAGCGCGCGCACGAATCCGGGGCCTCACGATCTCGCCCGACGCCCCAGACTGTCGCGCCGGCACTATTCCTCGCGTGCGCCGCCTGCACACCCACTCCAACGCAGGAAGCTCCGGACGCGTGGATGGCCGAGCAGCTGCAAACGCGCGAAGTCGTCGCCGGAGAACTCGGCGCCTCCTCGCGGCAGCTCATGGCCGTGGTACTCGGGGTGGGGCTCGCGCTCATCACCATCACCATGCTCGGGGCCGTCGCGGGCAGGCGCCGCGACTTCGGCGGCGCCGCGCCCTCGGGGCTACCCGCACCGCGATCGTCGTGCTCGTGCTCGTCCAGACAGGAGTCGCCGCGCTCGCCGGGGTCGTCCTGGGCGTCGGAGGCGGGCTCGCCGCCGTGCACCACCTCACGGGGAACCTGCCCGACCCCACCTTCACGGCCGGCGTCGCGACCCTCGCGGTCCTCATCGCCCTCGCAGGCGCAGTACCGCCCGCACTGGCCGCAGCACACAGGGACCCAGTACGGATCCTGCACGTGCCGTAACCCCGTCCCGTTGTCAAGGCGGGCCCCGGCGGCACGAGCGGCGCCGGGTTCGCGTGGCACGTAGCAATGAGATGGGCAGAACTGTCGCCACGAGATGGGCAGAACTGCCCATGCGCCGGCGGGGCGATGTGAGCAGTTCGCCCGACGCGCCATCCAGCCGCCGACATCTAGCCTCGTGGTATCTCGCTCGGCACCGGGAGGACCACGATGACAAGCCAGGCAGACCCCACGGTCGGAACGAGCACGACCGTGAACGGACTCGACATCGCCGGACTCGACGGCGTGGACGTCCACCTGACGGACGAGCAGCTCGAGGGACTCGCCTCGCGGGTCGCCGGGCCCCTGGTGCGAGCCGGCGACGAGGGCTGGGACGAGGCCGTCCAGCTCTGGAACGGCGACGTGGCGAAGCAACCTGCGCTCGTCGTCCGGCCACGCGACGCCCGTGACGTCGCATCGGTCGTCACGTTCGCGCGTGAG
Organism: Oerskovia sp. M15; assembly: GCA_038070415.1. GTDB lineage: Bacteria > Actinomycetota > Actinomycetes > Actinomycetales > Cellulomonadaceae > Oerskovia. The sequence goes on along the minus strand of JAMYWF010000001.1, from coordinate 2,135,345 downwards.
CTCCGGCTGCTCCTGAGCATCAAGGGCGGTGGCCACAACATCGCCGGCACCGGCCTCGCCGAGGGTGGGCTGGCCCTCGACATGTCGCTCATGAATGCCATCACCGTCGACCCGCGCGCCCGGCTCGCCCAGGTCGGGCCGGGATGCCTGCTCCACGACGTCGACCGGGCCACACAGGAGCACGGGCTGGCGACCGTCCTCGGCTTCATCTCCGAGGTTGGCGTCGCCGGCCTGACGCTCGGCGGCGGCCTGGGCTACCTGACCCGCCGGTTCGGCTGGACGGTCGACAACCTGGAGGAGGTCGAGATCGTGACGGCGGACGGCCGTATCCGCATCGCCGGTCGCACGGAGAACGCAGACCTGTTCTGGGCGGTCCGCGGGGCCGGAGCCAACCTCGGCGTCGTCACCCGTTTCACGTTCCGGCTGCACGAGGTCGGCCCGACCGTGTTCGGCGGGCTCATCGCGTGGCCGTCCGACCGGACTGACGAGATCCTCCGTGCCTACCGGACGATGACGAGCGAGGCGCCCCGAGAGCTTGCCGTGTGGCTTCTGCTCCTTCAGGCACCACCGGAGCCCTTCGTCCCGGAGGTATGGCACGGCAGGAAGATCTGCGCCATGACGGTCTGCTACACGGGAGGGCTGGACCGGATCGACGAGGTGATCGCGCCGATCCGGGCGATCGGCGCGCCGATCGTGGATCTCCTCGCCGAGCAGCCGTACACCCAGATCCAGTCCTCCCTCGACGACGGCGAACCCAAGGGCAGCACTACTACTGGAAGACCGGGTATGCCGTCGAGCTCAGCGACGAGCTCCTCACGACCGTCAGCGAGCAGTTCGCCGAGTGCCCCGTCCCGGGTGCGGAGCTGGGTTTCCTCCACATCGGTGGCGCTCTGAACGAGCGCGACGAGGACGACGGGGCCGTCGGGAACAGGAACGCGCGCTACGTCATCGGTACCAACGGCATGTGGGAGCCCGACGAGTCCCGAGCGGACGCCTACCGGCGGTGGATCCGCGACGCCTGGCAGCGGCAGCGCCCGTTCGCCACCGACCGCACCTACATCAACTTCCAGACCGCCGACGAGGGCGACGATCGCGTGCGGGCGAGCTACGGCGTGAACTACGCACGCCTCGTGAGCATCAAGCACCGCTACGATCCCGACAACCTGTTCCGGACGAACCGCAACATCGTGCCGACGGAACCACGGGTGCGTTGATGCCGGGGGCATCCTGGTCGTCGGCGCCGGGATCGCGGGGTTCGGTCTGGCCAGAGCACTGTCGCTGCGCGGCGTGCCGTGCACGATCGTCGACCGCCTCCCGGAACCCCCGCGTCGGGTCTCGGCCTGAACCTTCCCGGCAACGCGCTCCGAGCACTCGCCCAGCTCGGCGTGGCCGAGGAGGTGACGCGGACAGGGATGCGGATCCGGCGACGCGAGTACCGCAGCCGTTCGGGTCGCACGCTGTTCGCGGTGGACGAGGAATCGTTCTGGGGCGACGTCGGGCCGTCGGTCTGCCTACGGCGGGCCGCGGTGCTGGACGCGCTGCGGACCGGGGTGAGCGTCCGGTGGGGCACCGAGGTCGTCCGCGTGGAACCTGCTGAGACGAGCGTCCGGGTTCGGCTGGCATCGGGTCCCGCCGAGGAGTACGACTACGTCGTCGGCGCGGACGGCGTCCACTCAGCCGTGCGGCCCGCCGTGACCGGCGACGACACGCTGCGCCCCTCCCTGATGTCGGCCACGAGCTGGCGCTTTCTCGCACCAAGTCCGGGGTGGAGTGCTGGACCGCGTGGTCAGGTCGTGACAGCACGTTCCTTCTCATCCCGATCGACCGGGAGACGGTCTACGGCTACGTGTCGACCACGCGCGGTGGGACGAGCATCGACGATCTCGGGCGGCTCGCCGACGCCTCCGTGCGCTTTCCGCGGCCGGTGCAGAAGCGGTCGCCGCCGCCTTGGCCACCCGGACGGCCTCTACCGCTCACCGGTGGAGGAGGTGCACGCCGAGCGCTGGAGCCGCGGGCGGGTCACCCTGATCGGCGACGCGGCGCACGCCATGGGACCGGTCTGGGCGCAGGGCGCCGCCCTGGCGCTCGAGGACGGTCTCGTCCTCGCGGAGCTGCTCGCGAGGCGGGACGGCTGGGACGTCGTCGGCACCGATCTCGAAAGGCTCAGGCGCCCCGGGTGGACTCCGTCCGGGCCGCGACCGACCGGATGTCACGCATCGCGGGACTGCCGGTCTGGTGGCGGATCTCGCCGGACCGGTTCTCGGCCCGCGAGCGTACCGAGAGGCCTACGAGCCGCTTCGCTCGCCCGTCACGCTGGGGGTGAGGTCGAGGCGTCCTGAGGTATCGCGGAACTCGCGCCGCGTAGGACACGAACGTCCGGCCGAACGCGTCGGCGAGAATCCTCTCCTCCGCGAGAACCGCAGGATGCTCGAGCAGGACCGCCGTCGGCACGGTGACGAGGACCCAGGCAGAACTTCGCAGCACCCGAGACCCAGGTGGACGAGCCACCAGCCGACATACATCGGATGCCGCTCACCGCGTAGGGGCCTGTGGTCACCAGCTGCTGAGGTCGTTCGAGATCGAAACCTCCGAGCACGTCATGTCGCCGCTCGATCACCGCCCAGACGGTCAGCGCGCCTCCGACCGCCACCAGCCCTGCGCCCACTGCTCGATGGGCGATCCGCGGCCCGGCAGCCGCGCCGCACGGAGGCGGTCGAGCAGCACGCCGACGACGACGCCGACGACCTGACCGGGCGGAAGGGGAGGTTGTGCACGGCATCCTTCACGCCCACGCTAGACCAGCCCGTGCTCGTAGGCGTACGCGGTGGCGGCCGATCTCGACGAGAGCCCGAGCTTCGTGAACAGATTGCTGAGATGCCGGGCCACCGTCTTCTCGCTGAGGTACAGCTCGGCCGCGACTGCCCGATTGGTCTTGCCCGTGGACACCAGGCGCAGGACCTCGACCTCACGCGGGGTCAGGGGACCGGCGTCGTCCTCCGAGCCGCCCGTGACAAGGCAGCCAGCTCGACGAGCGCGGGTCCCGCACCGAGCTCCGCGAAGATCCCCGCGCGGCCTCGAGCTCCATCGACGCGGAGTCCTCGTCGCCGAGCACGCGGCAAGCACGTGCCGTGAGAACACGGCAGCGTGCCGCCTCGTAGGGAGCATCGAGCTGCTGCCAGAGGCTCCACGCCCGGCGCAGCCTCGTCAGTGCACGGCGAGCCCCACCCGCCTCGAGCAGCACCGCGCCCTCGCTCTGGTCGGCGATGGCCTGCGCCATCGGCATGGCGCCGGTCGAGGTCATCGCGGTCAGCTCGTCGGCGCCGCGTCGGGCGGCAGCGACGTCCCCGGCCGCGAGCTCGATCTCGACCACGCCTGGCAGCAGCCCGTGTCGGGTCGCCGGGTCGACGCCGTCCAGGGCGCGACGGATCAGCGACTGAGCGAGCCCTGGTCTGCCCTGGGCCAGGCGGAGAAGCGCCAGCCCCGGTTCAGGCTCGTACCCTGACCGAACGGCCCGGCGGTACGACTCCTCGGCCGCGTCGATCTCTCCGCGCAGCCGCTGCACCTCACCCTGTCGATACCAGGCCCCGGAGACCGCGTCCCGGTCCCCGCGCCGACCTCGTTCCAGTGCTGCCTGCGCCGCGGCGAGCGCGTCGCTCCACGCGCCGTGCAGGAAGTAGATCTCGGCACGATGCATCTGGCACACACCGCTGAAGAGCACCATGTCCGGCCGTCCGCCGCACCAGTGGTCGAGTGCGATCGTCCACTCCTGGGCGCGGCGCAGATCGAGGGCGAGATGGCAGCTCCCGATCACGGCGCAGTAGACGATGCCCGAGGGAACCGGTGAGACCTCCCCGGCGGTGACCGCGACCATCACCTCGTCGAGCAGTCTCAGCCCGTCGTCCAGCTCCCCGAGCATGATCCTCGCCTGCCCCTGCCCGAGCTGGGCCAGGGCCATCAGGTCGGGGTCGCGGAATCGATCGGCGATGGCGAAGGCTTCGTCGAAGGTGGACGCAGCCCTCTGCGGATCACCGGAGTCCAGCGCGCCGAGCGCGACGGGGATGAGGAGGAGTCCCTCGACGGGACCGGGTTCGGCGACCGCCTGGAGGACGCGCTGGGCACGCGCCAGCCAGCCGGCGCTCCTCGCCATGTCCCCGCGCTCTTCAGGTACAGCCCGATCCACCCGGCACTCCTGGCTGCGCCGGCGACATCCCCGACGGCGAGGAACTCCTGGTGCGCCCTCGTCGCGACGTCGATCCCGAGGGTCTCCTGGCCGACCAGCAGGGCAGCCGTCGAGAATCGCTCGAGATCTTCTGCGAGGAGCTGACCAGCCTGATCGGCATCCGTCCAGGCGCGCAAGGCATCGTTCCACCGATGCTCCGCGTAGGCGGTGCGACCGCGGTCGGCTGATGAGGTCATGGTGCCCTCCGATGGCGTGGTCGCCCTGTCGGAAGGCATCGGACCCCGTCGTCTACCGTCAGGCTACCGCCCGTCCGATCAGGGGCACCAGCGGTCTGGTCGTCCGCAGACCTCGTCACCGAGCACCCGTGCTCAGGGCGGCACCTCTTGCTCAGCGCGCCGGGCGCCTCCGCGGCTGAGCCGCACGTCGGGCAGCACGGGCGCGGGCAGCGGCCCGCCGTCGTACCCGACGACCTCTCCGAACCGGCGCCCAGGGGCTCCCGCGCTGTACCGCGTCCCTCCGTCGCCGGGGACCGGCACGGCGGCGCCGCCGAAGGGCTCGGGACAGCACGGTCCTCAGCACCCGGGGCAACCTCGACCTGCGCCATCCACTCCGCGCGGGCCGCCGCGACGTCGTCGTGCGAGCGCCCCACGAAGTTCCACCACATGACGATCTCCTCGGCGAACGGCTCGCCGCCGATCAGCACGGCCCGCACGGGGTCGCCCCGCGGACACCGTCAGGACCGAGCAGCCCGGCTCGACGTAGCCGAGCGACGCGACCGGCACGGGTACACCCTCGAGCGAGGCCTCGCCCGTGTCGACCAGCAGCGCGTGCTCGAACCGCGGATCCACCTCGATCTCGACCGACGCCCCCACGGGCACGTCGACCTGCGCCCCGACCAGGGGCGTGAAGACGGTCGCGTCCGACCGGAGCGTCGTCCCCGACACGCAGCGCCCCGACGAGCACCTGGACGCGCTCCCCGCCCGGTCCAGTCCAGACCGGCAGGTCGCCATGATGCTCGAAGAACGGCTCGTCCCCACCCGGTCCCCGGCAGAGCGACCCACAGCTGCACGCCGTGCAGCAGCGGCGGCCGCGCGCCCGCGGGCGACTCCTCCGAGTGCGAGATGCCCTGCCCGGCCGTCATGAGGTTGAGCTCGCCCGGTCGCACGGTCTGCACCGACCCGACCGAGTCGCGGTGCAGGATCTCGCCCTCGAACAGCCAGCTCACGGTCTGCAGTCCCGTGTGCGGGTGCGGGGACCTGCATGCCGTCGGAGGTCGAGACGTCGTCGGGCCCGTAGTGGTCCAGGAAGCACCACGCGCCCACGAGCGAGCGGGCCCGCTGCGGCAGGGTGCGGCGCACGTCCATGGCGCGGGTCCCGCCGAGCGGGACGTCGCGGTGGTCGAGGATCTCGACGGGGCCGTGCGCGCGGTGGGCGCCGGCGGTGGACGGGTCCTGGCTGCCCGACGACGGGCGTGGCTCCCAGCGGCGCACACCTCTTCGCGAGGCCGGGTCTCGAGGTTGCTCATGGGTCGAGCGTAGGCGTGCTGGACAGCCGCGGCCCACGACGGGAACGAGGATCGGCTACGCACGGTCTCGGCTCACTCAGGACCTGAAGCGTGCCGGGTTTCGTGCCGCTTCTCTGCAGGCGCCCGTCAGCGGTCGTCGAGCTGTTCGCGGACCGTCCCGGCGATGCGGGAGAGCGCGATGCCGAGGTTGCGCTGCTGGACGGTGCTGAGCGGGTCGAACACGAGCTCGCGCACCCGATCCACATGACCAGGGGCGCTGTCGACGACCTTCTGCCACCCGGCCTCGGTGAGCGTGGCGAGCGTGTATCGCCCGTTGCCCGGGTCCGGGTATCGAGTGACCCAGCCGCGTTGCTCGAACCGGACCATCACCTTCGACATCCTGGGTTGGCTGCTGTCGCACTGGGCAGCCAGGTCGCTGAGGCGAAGAGTGAGATCGGCAGCCATGGAGAGGCGGGCGAGGACGCTGTATTCGTAGTTCGTCATCTGAGCATCGCGCTCCAGCTGACGATCGAGCAGCGTCGGCAGCGCGATCACGACGGTGAGCAGGTCCTGCCACACCGCCTGTTGCTGCTCGTCGAGCCAGCGGGGCGAATCGGTCATGACACGCAAGCGTACTCGCAACGAGAACTTGACTTGCCGAAGCAAGTCCGACAGAGTCCTTCTCAGTTGCCTAGGCAAGTCCGCTTTGGCACGCGGCCCTGCTCTTCGCAGGTCCGACGACGACAGTCAGCATGAGGAGACTCCTGTGAAGGCCTTCCGCTACCACCAGTTCGGCGGCACCGAGGTACTGCGTGCGGAGGAGGTCGAGCGCCCGTGCCCGGCCCCGGTCAGGCACTGGTGAAGGTCGCCGCAACCTCGTTCAACCCGGTCGACGACCACATCCGCCGTGGCATGCTGGCGGCAGCCATCCCGACACCGTTGCCGATCACGCCCGGCCTGGACGTCGCCGCACGATCGTCGAACTGGGCGAGGGCGTCGTCGGACTGAGGATCGATGACCTCGTCATCGGGATGTTCCCTCTGGACGAGCACGGCGGCGCCGCGGAGTATGCGGTCATCGCGGCCGAGTTCCTCGCCGCTGCACCCGCACGATTCCGCTCGTCGATGCCGCTGCGCTTCCCTCACCGGGCTGGCCGCCCGTCAGGCCGCCATCGAGCTGGCCGACGTCCAGGCAGGGCAGAGCGTGCTGGTCATCGGGGCGGCGGCGCGGTGGGCAGCATCGTCGTGCAGCTCGCCTCCGACGCCGGTGCGACCGTGACCGCGGTCGACGGGCCTCAGCACACCGACCGTCTGCTCGAGAGCGGCGCCTCGACCGTCGTCGGCCCGCTGGATCTCGACGCGGGCCCAGCGGCAGTGAACGGGCCCTTCGACGTCGTGATCAACCACGTTCGTCTCGACCCTGAAGGCCTGGCGAAGCTGACGGCCTATGTGGCCGACGGGGTATCGCGGTCAGCTCCGCCGGAGCCGTGCCGACCGACGACGAGCGCTCGGTACGCACCGCGAGCGTGTGGGTGACGCCGAACGGCTCACATCTGGCGGACCTGGTGTCGCGCCTGGACGAGGGCGGATCGCGCTCAACATCGTCGATCGACGGCCGCTGCACGAGCTGCCCGCCGTGCACGACGACTCCGCGAGCGGCAAGCTCGCAGGAAAGACCGTGCTGACTGTCGGCTGAACGCCCTCACGGACCAGGTGCTCAGCGAGGCCCCAGCAGATGCTGGGGCCTCGCTGATGACCGTGTGCCTGGACGGTCGGACCCATGGGTCCGACCAGGCTCCGCGTCGACGTCACGGCTCGATGCCTTCCCCAGCACGGGCAGGGGCTCGTCCTGTTCTCCTGGAAGTCAGCTCTCACGGCCGCCTTCCGGTCCGCTGGAGACCTGCGTCGTCACCCGCAGCTCGAGACCTTGCGGTCACGAGACGTCCCACCGTTTTCCGGTCAGCCTGGGGCTCTCCGAGCGTGGTTCCAGCGTCCTTGCCGGTCCGTCCTCCCGTACGGGAGGGCGTCGTCGGGCTGCTTCTTCCGTACCCGTCGAAGCCAACAATCTCGTTTCTAGTCCTGTGCCGGGCACCCCGGCAAGACCTCGGCGGCATCTCCTTCCGGGAGTCCTTCGACCACAGGTTCGTCCACAGCCAGAATGGCGTCCTCACGTAACGCCTCACAGCCTTGTGCACAGAATCTGTGGATAACTTTGCGACCGGCTCACACCCAGAACCGGGCGGTGCTCTCCCCTCCGATGCCTTCCTCGACCTCGGACGCCGAGACCTCCCAGCACCGCCGGCACTCCTGACCACCCTTCTGCACCACCACCTGCAGGTCCCGTCGTCGGCGGTCTCGCCGTCCAGCGGGGACCGCCCCGGAGAATGCCGGGACGTCGCTCGGGTGAGTCCGCGCGACGTGTCAGGCGGTCGGTGAGCCGACGTCGTGGAGGTGGTGGACGACGTCGTGCAGGAAGTACTGACCGAGCGTGCGGACCGTGAAGGCCGAACCGTTCGAGCGGCGCCCGGACGCTCCCAGTCGTCCGGCCCGACGGCGTCGAAGCGGCCCGCGATCCGGTCGCCCGCGATCGCGACCTCCCGGACAGGACCTGAGCGTCCTGGTGCGCATAGTCACCTTCGATCGCGGCCGCGTCCTGGTCCCAGTCGGCGAACTGCGGGTCGTCGCCCTCGACCATCGACGCCAGGCGCACGTCGAAGATGCCGAACACGTCGCGGACGTGGGCCGCGTACTCCAGCGGGGACCACGTGTGTTCGTCCGGGCGCAGGGTGACGTCGGGACGCTCCAGCACCTCCTGCCAACGCCCGATCGCGGCACGGACCGCGGGCCCCACCTGGTCCGGGCGACCGTCGCGGACACGAAGCCGCACTCCGGGCACGGGCGGTCCAGCACCCACGTCCAGTCCTTGGTGTCCGGGGCGATGCCGGACGGGTCCGTCGGGGTGGGCTGCGCAGGCGTCGTCGTCATGCACGGCATCGTAGGCCCGCGGGAAGCCCTGCCCCCACGGGCTCACGGCGCCTGGGGCGGGATCTCGTCCAGGAGCAGGACGTCGAGGGGCTCGGCCATCCACTCCGCGTACGGGATGCTCTGCAGAAGGTCGAACAGGGCGTCCTCGCCCGCGGTGAACGCCGCAGGCGACTCCCATGTCGTCGTGAGCACGAACCGCTCGCCGTCCGCCTCGGCCCACACGACGGCCTCGATGATCCCGGCGAGCGCTCGCGAGGCCTCGGTCACGTGCTGGAGGAACGCCAAGGTCGCCCCACGGAACTCCCCTGGGGCGGTGCACGACAACCTGCGTGAACATGTGCGGCCTCCCATCGATCCAACGCTACGAGTGTCCGCGGAGCCTGTGAAGAAGCAGACAGGGTGATCTACCGGTCGGCTACGACCATCTGGCGGTGTCACCCATCTGCTCGAGCGGGCGCCCCTTGGTCTCCGGGAGGTACCGCAGCACGAAGAAGACCGCGAAGGTGGATATCGCGGCGAACATCCCGTATGTCGCAGGCAGGCCCCAGGACTCGCTGAGGACGGGGAACGACCTGGTCACCGTGTAGTTCGCGAGCCACTGCACCGCGGTCGCGACCGCGAGCGCGGTGGCCCGGATCGGCGGAGGGAACATCTCGCCCAGGAGGACCCACCCGAGGGGTCCCCACGTCAGGCCGAACGAGACGACCATGAGGTTGACCGCCACGAGGGCCGTCATGGCCCACACCTGCGGGAACACCAGCTCGCCAGCGGCCGACGTCGTCGCCTGCCCGAACGCGACGGCCGTCACCGCGAGGGAGAGCGCCATGCCGACCGATCCGGTCGCGAGCATCGGACGGCGGCCGAACCGGTCCGCGAGTCCGATCGCGACGACCGTCACGGCGATGTTCACGGCCGCGGTCCCCAGGGACATGGTGAGGGCCTGCGACTCGGCGAACCCCACCGACTCCCACAGCGACGTCGAATAGACGAACACCGCGTTGATGCCGCTCAGCTGGATGAGCGCCGCGACCCCAGGCCGATCCACACGATGGGCTTGAGCCCCGGGCGGCGCCACGGAGGTCCCGCAGCGAGCTGGTGGCGTGCTCACCGATCGAGGCGCGGATCTCGTTCACCGCCTCGTCGACCTCGAGGTCGCTCACCCCGGTGAACCGCTGGAGGACGCGTCCGCCTCGTCCTCGCGCCCCTGGGCGACCAGGTAGCGCGGGGACTCGGGCAGACGGAACGCGGCGAGTGCGTAGAGGGCGGCCGGGACGAGCTCGGCGAGGAACATCCAGCGCCAGGCCGGGAGACCCGCCCACAGCTCGTGCACCGCTCCCCGGCCGCTCGGGACATGGCCAGGCCGATCACGAGGGCCGTGAAGATCCCGACAGTGATGAAGAGCTGCTGGAGACCGCCGAGGCGCCCGCGGACGCGGGCCGGTGCGATCTCCGCGATGTACGCAGGGGCCATCACCGAGGCGGCACCGATCCCGACGCCCGCAAGGAGGCGCACCGGCAGAAGCACCGCGACCGACGGAGCGAACGCCGCGAGCACTGCGCAGGTACCGAACAGCGCGGCCGAGAGCACCATGACCCGGACGCGGCCGACCCGCTCCGACACCGAGCCGGCAAACCAGGCACCCACCGCGCATCCGAGGAGCGAGAGCGAGGCCGTGATGCCCCGCAGGCTCGCTCCCAGTTCGAAGTGCTCGCTCACGGCGCCGACGGCCGAGTTCACGACCGACGTGTCGAACCCGAAGATCAGCCCGCCGAGCGCGGCCGCGAGGCACGCGAGGACGACCTTGCGGGGACGCCTGCGTGCACCGGGGCGCTACGGGTGGTTCAGCGGTCATGCCCGGAACCCTGTCACGACGGGGAGGGCCAGGCGCGATGACGCGGTGCGACGCGTGCCCGCTCCTCGCGGGCTGACGGCACAGACCCGTTGTCAGAATTCGCCCGGTGCATGGCCCGGTGTCGTTCGGGCAACCGGTCCACGGCGTCGGGTCAGGTTCTCAGCCCCGTGGCTCGTTCACAGCACCTGGCCCGACAGCGCCACCGTCTCCTCGTCCGAGAACAGCCGCGACCGGATGATGAACCGGACCCCTCGGGCGCCTCGACGCTGAACCCCGAGCCGCGCCCCGGCACCACGTCGACCGTGAGGTGCGTGTGCTTCCAGTACTCGAACTGGTTGCGGCTCATCCAGAAGGGGACGGTGAACGTGGGCCCCGGTGAACGTGGGCCCCGGCCGTCGTGTGTCCCCGGTCGTTGTGTGTCCTCCCGCCGTCGTGTCAGAACCAGCGTGGTCCGGAGCCCACGCTGGTTCTGACAGCAGGTGCCGACGGCGAGGGTGCCGACGGCCGGGGCGCCGACAGCGAGGGCGCCGACAGCGCAGAGAACGTGTCCATGACCGTGAGCTCCCCAGGTGCACGTCGGCGTCGGACGTGAGGAACTCCCCAGCGGGTAGCACATGGGCGACGAACCGTCGCAGCACCCGCCGGACTGGTGGAACATGAGCTCGCCGTACTGGACGCGGAGCCGCGCGAGCAGATCGGCCGCCGCTGGGGTGAGTGCGACGCGCTCGGGCAGCCCCACCGGGCGCGACGCCCACCGTCCCCGGTGCGGTGACCTGCGGGGCGGGCGTGACGTCGTCGGGCATTGTTCCTTCTTCCCTCGTGGCGAACGGTCCGAACGGTGCGGCACCCACCGCGTGCGGGACACCCAGGACGTCCGGGTGCCCCGCACCCGGCGGGCCGGGCCAGGCCTAGAAGAAGCCGAGCTTCGTGGCCGAGTAGCTGACCAGGAGGTTCTTGGTCTGCTGGTAGTGGTCGAGCATCATCTTGTGGTTCTCGCGGCCCACGCCCGAGCCCTTGTAGCCACCGAACGCCGCCGCCGCGGGTACGCGTGGTAACAGTTGGTCCAGACGCGGCCCGCCTGGATCTCGCGGCCCGCCCGGTAGGCGATGTTGGCCTCGCGCGACCACACGCCCGCGCCCAGCCCGTACAGGGTGTCGTTCGCGACCGTGATGGCGTCGTCGAAGTCTGCGAAGTCCGTGACCGCGACGACGGGCCCGAAGATCTCCTCCTGGAAGATGCGCATCGAGTTCTTTCCCTCGAAGATCGTCGGGGTCACGTAGTAGCCGCCCGCGAGATCGCCGGTCATCTCCGCGCGGGTGCCTCCGGTGAGGACCTTGGCCCCTCGGCCTTGCCGATGTCGATGTAGCTGAGGATCTTCTCGAGCTGGTCGTTGGACGCCTGCGCGCCGATCATGGTCTCGGTGTCGAGGGGTTGCCCTGCTTGACGGCCTGGGTGCGCTCGATCGCGTCGCCCAGGAACGAGTCGTAGATCGACGACTGGATGAGCGCGCGCGACGGGCACGTGCACACCTCGCCCTGGTTGAGGGCGAACATCGTGAACCCCTCGAGCGCCTTGTCGTAGAAGTCGTCCTTCTCGCGCGCCACGTCCTCGAAGAACAGGTTGGGCGACTTGCCGCCCAGCTCGAGGGTCACAGGGATGATGTTCTGGCTCGCGTACTGCATGATGAGCCGACCCGTGGTGGTCTCGCCTGTGAACGCGATCTTGCGGATGCGGGGCTCGACGCGAGCGGCTTGCCCGCCTCGACGCCGAACCCGTTGACCACGTTGAGGACGCCCGGGGCAGCAGGTCCCCGATGATGTCGATCAGGAACAGGATCGACGCCGGGGTCTGCTCGGCGGGCTTGAGGACCACGCAGTTGCCCGCCGCGAGCGCGGGGCCAGCTTCCACACGGCCATGAGGATCGGGAAGTTCCACGGGATGATCTGGCCGACCACGCCCAGCGGCTCGTGGAAGTGGTAGGCGATGGTGTCCTCGTCGATCTCGGAGATCGAGCCCTCCTGCGCGCGGATCGCGCCCGCGAAGTACCGGAAGTGGTCGATCGCGAGCGGGATGTCCGCGGCGAGCGTCTCGCGCACGGGCTTGCCGTTCTCCCATGTCTCGGCGACCGCGATCTGCTCGAGGTTGGCCTCCATGCGGTCGGCGATCTTGTTGAGGATCACGGCCCGCTCGGTGGCGGAGGTCCTCCCCAGGAGCGCGCGGCCCCGTGGGCGGCGTCCAGGGCGCGGTCGATGTCCTCGGCCGTGCCGCGCGCGACCTCGGTGAAGGTACGGCCCGTGACGGGGCTCGGGTTCTCGAAGTATCGGCCGCTCGCCGGGGCGACGTACTCGCCGCCGATCCAGTGGTCGTAGCGGGACCTGTACTCGGCGATCGCTCCGGGGTGCCCGGGGCAGCGTAGACGGTCATGTGCGTCTGCCTCCTCGCAGTGCTCTGTGCCGTGCGTGGCCCCGCGGGTGTCGTCTGCCCGCCGTCCGGCGCGGTCCACAGCCTTCGGCGCACCGTTGCGCCGGGCTGATCAGGACGCTACGGGGACAGGGTTGCAGGAGGGTTGCAGTCAACGTGTCAGAACGAGCGAGGGCTCGAGGTCACCCTGGTTCTGACAGCCAGCTCAGCGCAGCGGTCCGACAACCAGGTCAGCGCAGCGAGCGGTCCAGCAGCGCGAGCCGCGCCCGCGCCCGCGCGCCCGCCGGGCTCCCCGGTGGGGAGAGCGCAGCCAGCCGCTCCACGCAGTGTGGTCGTCGGCGCCCTCGTCGCTCGCGAGCCAGCGCCCCACGGCCCCGGGGTCGGTCGAGGCGAGGACCGCGCCGCGCAGCTCCGCGGACAGCTCGTCGCGCAGCCGCTCGACTCCCGGCGCGACCGAGCGCGGCAGCACCGGACCCGGGTACGCGCCGAGAGCGGCGTGCAGGTCGCCGGTCGCGAGCAGGTCGCGGACGGTGTCGAGGTCCGTGCACACGGGCGCCGCGAGCCGATACGGCCGCGAGCCGCCCAGCAACGGACCGACCGCTCGCCGCAGCCTCGACACCTCGGCCCGCACCGTCACGTCGGACAGGTCACCCGGGTGCAGCAGCACGGCCAGCTCGTCGGCACCGAGACCCGCGGGTGCGCGGCGAGCAGGAGGAGGATCTCGCTGTGGCGAAGACTCAGGCGGCCCGACGGCGCGGCGTGCGTGCCGCCGTCGGGCACCGGTGCGTACGTGGACGGGCCGGGCCACCCGGCCCTGCCCCGCCGCAGCGCGAAGGGTGCCGCTCGAGGCGCCGAGGACGTCGAGCCGCGGGGCGCTCGCGGCGGGTCGGCGAGCCGCCGCTCCGCCGCGCGGTCCCCGCTCGGCCAGCTCGCGCTCGATCGCCGCGACCGAGGCGCGCACCAGCGAGAGCACCAGGCCCGACGCCGCGACCAGCCCGCCCGTGACGTCGAGGACCCCGAGGATGCGCCCCGACCGGAGGTCCCGCACGGGGCCGCCGCGCAGTTGTACGACTGGACGGGGCGCGTGAAGTGCTCGGCGCCCAGGACCTGCACGGGCGGCCCGTCGCGAGCGCGGTGCCGGGGCGTTGGTCCCGACGCGCTCCTCGCACCACACCGCGCCCTCGACGAAGCCGATGCGCCCCACCTCGTCGCGCACGCTCGGGCTGCCCTCGACCCACAGGAGGCGACCTGCGTCGTCGGTCATCGCGACGACCGCGCTCTCCCCGCGAGGCCCGCCACCAGGAGGTCGCGGACGATCGGCATGGCGCGCGCGAGCGGGTGCTGGGACCGGTAGGCACCGAGGTCGGCGTCGGTGATGGAGACGTCGGGCTGGGGTGCGTCGGGGTCGACGCCGCTGCGGGCGCTGCGGCGCCACGACTCGACGACGAGGGGCGGACGCCGAGCGGCAGCGCTCCCGTGGTGAGGAACGCCTCGCGCGCGGCGCGCACCTCGGCGGGCCCGTCCTGTCCGTGCCACGCGGCGGGCGGAGCGACCGCGCCGGCGGCGCCAAGGCGCTCGGGATGGTCGGTCACGATCGCCTCCTTCGACACCGTCGTCGAGTCGAGCCGGATGTGCCGCCAGTGTAGGCGGCGGCGGTCGCCGCGTCCCGGCCCGCGAGCGGCGCGTTGTAGCATGCTGACAAGCAGCGCCTATGATGTCAGCATGCCGAAGATCATCGGCGGTTCGCTCCACGAGCACCGCGCACAGACCCGTCAGAAGCTCTTCGCGGCACTCTCGAACCTCATGATGGACCGCGGCTTCGACGCGATCTCGCTCGCCGACATCGCCGCCGCGGCAGGCGTCGGACGCACCGCGGTGTACAACCACTTCCCCGACAAGGAGTCGCTGCTCCTCGGGTTCATCACGCACGAGACCGAGCAGTACGTCGGCACCCTGGAGCGCGCGCTCGACGGGTCGACGACCCGGTGGAGCAGCTGCGCACCTACATCCGCCAGCAGGCCCAGCTCAAGCGCGTGTTCCACCTGGCCCCGGCCCGGACCTGCGAACCGTGCTCTCGCGCGGCACCCAGCAGCGCCTGCGCGAGCACGCCGTGATCGTCGAGGACACCCTGCGCCGCATCCTGACGGCCGGGATCGAGCGCGACGAGTTCCCCGACCAGGACCTCGACACCACGGTCCAGCTCGTCAACGCCTGCCTCTCGGGTCGCCTCATCCCCGAGGACCCGGCCGCCCGCGAGCGCGCGATCGAGGCCACCGAGGCGTTCGTCCTGCGGGCCGTCGGAGCGCAGGAGCTCGTCGCCGGCTGAGGTTGACACGCCGCGCGACAGGCTGGGAGCCTGCGGCGTGACCTCGACCGCCCGGCCCCGCGGCCCGCGCCTTCCTCGCCCCGACCCTGACGTTCGTCCTGCTGACGTTCCTCGCGTCGGGTGCGATGCTCGCGCTGCAGCCCGCCTCGGGGATAGACGTCGGCGTGCTGTCGCTCGTCCAGCTCGCCCCGCGATCGGGGCGGGCCTCACGTTCGCGGTTTTCCGGATGCGCCTCGCGCCCCTCCTGCCCGACGCCGTCCCGCGCCGCCAGCTCGTCGCGCACCTCGTCCTGGCGCTGTGCGCGGGCCTCCTGTACGCAGGCGTGCTCGTCGTCGTCCTCCTCCTGCAAGGCGAGCCGCTCGAGGGCATCCACTCGGTCGCCGGCGTGCCGTTCGTGCTGCTGCTCCTCACGTACCTCGTGGGCGCGGCGGCGAGGAGATCGGCTGGCGCGGGATGCTCCAGCCGCTGCTCGAGAACCGCTTCGCTCCTCGTCGCGAGCATCGTGACGGGCCTCGTGTGGGCGTGTGGCACGTGCAGATCTTCACGGCCGGGCCCGTCGTGATCGTCGGCTTCCTGCTCGCGGCCGTCGCCCTGTCGGTGCTCATGGGGCACTTCGGGCGAGGACCGTGTGGCAGCGGGTCGCGCTCGCAACCCTCGTCCACTGGCTCGTGAACGTCGCCCTGCTCCTCACGCTCGACGAGCGCAACAGCACGCCGTCGGGCACGGTCGCCAACGCGGTCGCCGCGCTCGTGACCACGGCGGTCTTCATGGCGATGTTCGCTGCGGCCCAGCGCAAGCGCGGCAAGAGTGCGCTCGTGACCCGTCGGGCGCAGGACGTGGCGGTGTAGGGCGCCTGTCCAGCTGGCCTGCTGTGCCGTCGCGTGCCGTCCAGTCCGGCCCTTCGCCGTGATGCCCTCTCCCCTGGACAGCGTTCTCTGTTGCGTCGCAACAATTGTTGCGACGCAACAGAAAATACTTCTGCCCGCGGGCCGCACCCGACAGCAGCGCTGGGGCTCCGCCGTCTGGCCATCACGGCACCGGCCGAGGAGTAGCGCGGCGGCCACCTCCAGCGCAAGCACCTAGAGTCTTCCGGTGCCCCCGCAGAACCTTCCTCCTCGCTGACGCTGCCCGGACGCCTCCTGGGCGTCCCGACGACCGCGCCCGCCGTGGCCTCGGCCGGTCGTTCACCAACGTCTTCACGGCCAACATCAGCTCGAGCCTGGCCGACGGGATCGCACGCGTCGCCGCGCCCTCCTCGCCACCCGTCTCACGGAAGACCCGCTGCTCATCGCCGGGATCGCGGCCGTCGCGATGCTGCCGTGGCTGTTCTTCGCCATCCCGTCGGGGTGCTGCTCGACCGCATCGACCGCCGCCGCGCCATGGCGATCGCGAACGGCACGCGCACCCTTCGCGGCCGTGCTGCTGACGCTCTTCGCGACCGGCACCCTGAACATCTGGTGGTTGTACGCGGTGATCTTCGCGTACGGCGCCCTCGAGACGCTGTACGACGGCGCGATCCGGGCGGTCGTCCCGGCGATCGTGCGTCGCGCAGACCTGCCGCGCGCGAACTCGCGCATCGAGGCGGGCGAGCTCGTCGTCCAGAACTTCCTGGCCGTCCCCTCACCTCGGCGCTGTTCGCGGTGGCCGTGGTGATCCCGCTCGGGATCGGCGCGCTGTCCTACGCGGTGGCCGGGGTGCTCGCCTTCTTCCTGCCCGCCGCGGCGGCCGGGCGCACCGGGCGCACCTGCGGAAGGCCGACGCCGCCGACCTGGGCGGGGTCGACGGCGCGGGGAACCTTCGGCGCTCCCACCCGTCCGCACCACGTTCCGCCGCCAGCTCACCGACGGCTACTGCTTCATCATGGGCACCCGATGCTGCGCCCCTGTGGTTCCTCAGCATCGCCATCGCGCTGTTCTTCTCGGCGGCCATCGCGACGGACGTGCTGTTCGTGCTGGAGCGCCTCGACGTGCCCGAACAGTGGTTCGGGGTGTTCATGCTCTCGGGAGCGGTCGGCGGGATCATCGGGGCCGCGGTCGTGGGCGACTCAAGACCCGCTTCGGCGCGGGGCCGGTCATGGCGGCCGCGAACCTCGTGGGTCCGATCGCGCTCGTCGTCATGGGGTTCGTCCCTACGGTGCCGGTGGCAGCGGTGTGCTTCGCGGTGTCGTTCGGGTCCACCTCGGTGTGGAACGTGCTGGTCATGTCGCTGCGCCAGGCAGCGATCCCGGCCACCTGCTCGGACGGGTCCACGGCACGTGGCGCACGCTGCTCTGGGGACCATGCCGCTGGGCTCGCTGCTGGGCGGGCTGCTCGCCCGGATCGACCTGACCACGCCGCTCCTCGTGGCGGGTGGTCTCACCGCCGCGCTCGCGGCAGGCGGCTACCGGTTCCTGCACGGCCTGCCCGACCCCGAGGACGTGGTGGAGCACGAGGTGTCCACTCCTGAGAATGTCCGTGTGAGGATAGGTAAACCTCACCTTACTGTTGTAGGGTTCCTGACGCGACGTCATGACGATGTGTCACCACATCTCGCCCTGCGCCGACCGCCCGATGGTGGTGCCGACGTCGTGCACGTGACACGACGACCGCAGGAGCCACCGTGACCGCCCAGACCCTTCCGTTGCCGATGCCGCACCCGCGCCGCTGTCGCTGCGCCTGCGCGAAGGCACCCGCCCCGAGCACCAGCAGGCCGAGACCACGGGCTTCGTCGAGAAGCTCATGGGCGGCGAGCTCACCGTCGCCGCCTACACGGACCTCGCCGCACAGCAGTACGCGATCTACGGCGCGCTCGAGCAGGCCGGCGCCCGGATCCGCGACGACGCCCAGGGCGCGACCCTCGTGTTCGACGAGCTCACCCGCACCCCTCGATCGAGAAGGACCTCGCATTCCTCGTGGGCGAGCGCTGGGCCACCGAGATCCGCATCCTGCCCGCGACCGAGGCCTACGTCGCCCGGCTGCTCGACGTCGGCACCTCGCTGTCCGCGTACGCCGCGCACGCCTACACGCGCTACCTGGGCGACCTCTCGGGCGGTCAGATCATCAAGCGCATGATGGAGCGCCACTACGGCCTGGGCCCCGACGGCCTCGCCTTCTACACGTTCGACGAGATCCCCAAGGCCAAGCCTTTCAGGACGTCTACCGCGAGCGCCTCGACGCCCTCGACCTCACGGACGAGCAGATCGCGGAGACCGTCGCGGAGGCCAAGCGCGCGTTCCGTCTCAACAGCGCGCTGTTCGCGGAGCTCGGCGCCGTCCACTGCTGACCGCTCGCTGAGCCCGCCGGGTGCGGGCCGCACGAGGCCGCGCCGCGCCAGGCCGCGCCCGCCCCGGGCGTCGAGCATGCGGTTGGCGTCCGTCGAGCATGCGGTTGGCGTCGAGAATCCAGGGTTCTCGACGCCAACCGCATGCTCGGCAGCGAAAGCCGCAGCGAGCCAGCAGCGTCTCCAACGTCACACCAGGTCCTGGCACAGACGTGCCCATCGATCGTCGAAGATAGGTTAGCCTCATCTTACCCGGAGCCGCCCGTTCGCGTGCGCGGCCGATCCCGCTGGAGCCTCGATGTCGCACCCTGCCCGCGTCCCGTCCCACGAGCAGCGCCGTGGTCCCCTGGCGCGCGGCCTGCGCCGCTCCTCCCTCGCGGGCGTCGCGACGCTCGCCTCCGTCCTGCTGGCCACGGGCTGCGCACCGCTCCCGTACGAGCCGGCCGCCCGACGACGGCGCCCACCTCGGCCTCGTCGGCCGCGCCCGCAGAGCCCGCCGAGCCGGTCGCCCTCGACGCGTGCGGGTGCTCGAGACCGGTGAGCGCGCCGCCGTGGACCCCACGACGTTCCCGACCGGGCCCACGACCGCGACGTTCGCCGACACCGTGATCCACCCGATCGTCGGGGCGCCCTCCCGGCCCTGCCCGTGACCGTGCAGTCGTTCGACGGGCGGGAGGTCACGGTCGCCGACGCCTCGCGCATCATCGCGGTCGACCTCTATGGCACGCTCGGCGAGATCATCTACAGCCTGGGCCTGGGCGCGAACGTCGTGGGCCGCGACCTGCCGACGGGCTTCCCCGAGGCCGCCGACGTCCCTGTCGTGACCGGCGCGGGCCACGCCCTGAACATCGAGACCATCCTGGGCCTGAACCCGAGCGTCATCCTGACCGACGCCACGCTCCTCACGGACACCGCGCGCTCGCAGCTCGAGTCCTCGGGCATCCCGGTCGTGTACTTCGACGAGGCCCGCACGCTCGACGGGATCGACGACCGCATCACCGCGGTCGCGACCACGCTCGGCGTCCCCGAGGCCGGGCGGCGCTCGTCGAGCGCACCGACCAGCAGATCTGCGCGGCCCTCGCGGGAGTCCCCGCGGACACGGGCAACCCCTCGTCGCGTTCCTGTACCTGCGCGGCTCCACCATCAAGATGCTGTTCGGGCCGGGCTCGGGCGCCGACGACCTGATCCGCGAGATCGGCGGGCAGGACGCAGGCACCACTATCGGCCTCACGCAGCAGTACGCGCCCGTCACGAGCGAGGCCATCATCGCCGCGGCCCCGCAGGCGTACCTCGTCATGACCGACGGCCTCGAGTCGAGCGGCGGACTCGACGCGATGATGGCGATCCCGGCCTCGCGCAGACCCCGGCCGGGCAGAACCAGCGTGTGATCGACATGGACGGCAGTCGCCTCCTGACCTTCGGCCCCGCACAGGCGAGACCATCGCGTCGCTCATCGAGGCGCTCTACGGCGTCCCGGCGCCGGACATCGCCGCCGTCGCCTCGGCCGACAGCCCGTCCGACGCCGGGACGGCCGCGCCGTGACGCCGGGTTTCCACCCGCCGCCCCACGACGTCGCGCACCACCCCGGCATACGCCACCACCCAGCAGCGCACGTCGGACGGGACGAGCACGGTCGGCGGTGAGCCGGACGCTCGGGTGAGCGACGCCGTCGGGCAGGGTCTGCTCCCGGCGGCACAGGCGCAGCCGACGCGCTCCCCGCCGTCGGGCAGGGCGGCGTCGTGCGGCGATCTGGCTCATGATCGGGCTTGGCGTCGCACTCCTCCTCCTCACGGTGCTCTCGGGCATGACCGGGCAGGTGCCCGTGTCGCCCGCCGAGGTCCTGGGCTCGCTCATGCACCACCTGGGGCTGGACATCGGCCCCATGCCCTCGCACCCGCAGGGCGAGAACACGCTGTGGGTCGTGCGCTTCCCGCGCGTCGTCCTGGCAATCCTGGTCGGGGCCGCGCTCGCCTGCTCGGGCGCGCTCATGCAGGGCGTGTTCGGCAACCCGCTCGCCGAGCCCGGCGTGATCGGGGTGTCCGCGGGCGCTGCCGTGGGAGCGTGCGCCGTCATCGTCACGGCGGCTCGCTCGTCTCCGGGACCTGGGTCGCCGCGGCGGCGTTCGTCGGCGGCCTGATCACGACGTTCGTCGTCTACGCGCCTCGCGGTCCGGAGGGCGCACCGAGGTCGTGACGCTCGTGCTCACCGGCATCGCGGTCAACGCGTTCGCGGGCGGGCTGCTCGCGTTCTTCACGTTCGTCGCCGACCCGGCCGCGCGCGAGCAGATCGTGTTCTGGCAGCTCGGCTCGCTCGGGGGCCACGTGGGCATCGGTCGCCGTCGTCGCACCCATCGCGATCGTCGGCGTGACCGGCGCGATGCTGCTGCGTCGCCAGATGGACCTCCTCTCCTTGGGCGAGCGAGCCGCGCACCACCTGGGCGTCGACGTCGAGCGGCTGCGCCAGATCGTCATCGTGCTCGTCGCGCTGCTCGTCTCAGCGGGCGTGGCCTTCACGGGGATCATCGCGTTCGTCGGGCTCGTGGTGCCGCACCTGGTGCGCATGGTCTGCGGGCCGAGCCACCGCTGGCTCATCCCCGCCTCGACCCTGGGCGGCGCCGTGGTGCTGCTGCTCGCGGACCTCGTCTCGCGCACCCTGGTCGCGAACGTCGAGCTGCCGCTCGGCATGATCACCTCGCTCGTGGGCGGTCCGTTCTTCTTCTACCTGCTTCGCCGCACGCGCTCACGCCAGGGAGGCTGGGCATGAGCCGGGGAACGTCCGGGACCGTGGAGCTCGAGGCGCGGCACGAGGGCAGCAGCTTCTGGTCGTCGCTGCGGACCGCAGTCACGGGCGGCGGCGGTCCTCGCGGCTGCCCGGCGCCGTCGTCCCCGGTGCGGTGGTGACCGAGGCGCGCGGCGCGACGCTCTCGCTCGGGGTTCGACCGTGCTGCGCGACGTGTCGGTAGCGGTGCGGGCGGCGAGGTCCGGCCCTGCTCGGCCCCAACGGCGCAGGCAAGTCCTCGCTCCTCGGGGCGCTCACCGGAGACCTGCCGCTCGACGACGGGAAGATCCTCGTCGACAACGCCCCCTGCGTTCCTGGACGCCCACCGAGCTCGCGATGCGCCGGGCCGTGCTCATGCAGCAGATCCAGCTGAGCTTCCCGTTCACGTCGCTCAACGTGGTGCAGATGGGCCGCGCGCCCTGGCGCGGGACGGCGGCCGAGCTGCTCGACGACGCCGTGGTCGCCGAGTCGCTCGCCGCGACCGACGTCTCCCACCTCGCCGACCGTCACTTCCCGTCGCTGTCCGGGGCGAGAAGGCACGCGTTGCGCTCGCCCGCGTGCTGGCCCAGCGGACCGGGCTGCTCATGCTCGACGAGCCGACCGCCGCGCTCGACCTCAAGCACCAGGAGCTCGTGCTGCAGATCGCGCGCCGCCACGCGGCCGCCGGCGGTTCCGTCGTCGTCGTGGTGCACGACCTGGGGCTCGCGTCGGCCTACGCGGACCAGGTGACGCTCCTGTCCGGCGGGCGGGTCGTGGCCGACGGCGCGCCCGGTGAGGTCCTGACGGCCGAGCGGCTGAGCGAGGTGTACGACTACCCGGTCGAGGTCGTGGACCACCCCGGTGGCGGGGCGCCGATCATCCTGCCGGCGCGTTCCCTGACCCCTGACCCCCGCTGCCCTCCACCCCGCTACCCTCCACCGCCGTCGTCGCCGAGGTAGAACGTACTGCGCGAGATAGAACTCGTCGGGTTCTACCTCGCGCAGTACGTTCTACCTCGGCCTGGTCCCGGTCCCGGTCCTCGGCCCGGTCCCACGCCCGACGGCCCTACAGGCTCCGCTCCGCGTACACCGCGAGCGCGTCACGCACGAACGTCGCCCCTCGACGCCGCCGTAGCTCGCAGCGAACCGCTCGTCGGCCACGTACATGTCCCCGAGCCCGACGACGTACTCCTTGGCGGCGCCGCACCGTGGCCCGGGGTCCCGGGATCCCGCTCAGCCACTCGACGTGCCGCCGAGCCAGCGCCTGCGCCTCGTCGCTGCCCGGCGCAGCACCCGACGCCGCGGCCGCGGTCCAGTCCTCGCCGAGCTGCCGGGTCCGGTCCTGGAACGCCGCCTTCTCGGCGGCCGACATGCCCCGCCACCAGGCGTCGCCCGTCCTGTACGCGTCGGCACCCCACCGCTCGGTGACCTCCGCTTCGTGCTGGGTGTGGTCGAACCCGTCGAACATCTTGTCCGCCATGAGCCGCCCACCTCCTTCCATGGTCGTGATCGTGTGCTCGACCGACGCGATCTGTCGCGCCAACCGCTGCTGCTCGCCCCGGAGCGCGTCCAGGTGGGTCCTCAGTGCGTTCGTCTGCACGGTGGGGCCCGCTGCGCCGTCCCGGTCCAGGATCTCCGCGACGGCCGGGAGGCCGACGCCGAGGTCCCGCAGGAGGAGGATCCGCTGGAGGCGGACGAGCGCCGGGCCGTCGTAGTACCGGTAGCCGTTGTGTCCGACCCTGCTGGGCGCGAGCAACCCGATCGCGTCGTAGTGACGGAGCGTGCGGCTCGTGGTTCCGGCGAGGCGGGCGATCTCCTGGATCGACCAGTCGGTCGCGGGTGTGGTGTGCGGGGTCATGCGCTCTCCTTCCTGGGGTTGGCGTTCATGGATCGCCTCGGGTGAGGCAGCAGGATCGACCCTAGAAGTTGACGCTACGTCAAGGTCAAGGGTGATTCACGGGCCCGACGGCGTCACTCGCCCCGCAGCACCCGCGTCAACTCTGCGGTGCTCGACACGACCGCGAGGGCGCCCGCCTCCTCGAGCTCGCCCGGCACCGCGTAGCCCCAGGCGACGCCGAGGCAGCCGATGCCGTGCGCGGCGGCACCGAGCACGTCGTGCTCGCGGTCCCCGACCATGACGATCTGTTCGTGCGGTGAGACGCCCCGCTCGGTCGCGGCGAGCGACGCCAGCGCGTGCGCGATCACGTCCGCCTTGGAGCCTCGCGTCCCGTCGAGGGTCGCGCCGTAGACCCCTCGACCAGCGCGTCGATGCCGAAGTGCTCGGCGATGCGGCGTGCGTAGACCTCGGGCTTGGACGTCGCGACGGCGAGCCGGACGCCCGCGGCTCGTACCGTCGTCAGGCACTCCAGGACGCCGGGGTACAGGGAGTTGTCCAGCAGACCGGCGGTCGCGAAGACCTCGCGGTACGCGGCGATGGCCTCCTGGACACGACCGGCCGGGACGCCGTTCAGGCCGAACGTCTCGCCGAGCGGCGGGCCGACGAAGCGGCGCAGGGTCTCGTCGGTCGGCAGCTCGATCCCCAGGGCCCGGTAGGCGTACCGGACCGAGGAGATGATGCCGGGGCCGAGTCGGTGAGGGTGCCGTCGAGGTCGAGGAGGGCGAGGCGGTAGGGAGGGTTCGTCGTGGTCACGGGACGATTCTCCCGCGCCACGCCGACCTGCTGTTGCCGGTGTAGAGGACTCTCGTCGAGAGGGGCCCGGAACCTCTACCTCGACGTCGGCCCTCTACCTCGCCGGGTCGCGACGACCCAGCCGGCGACGAACCCGACGACCAGCAGGCGGCCACCAGCGCGACCTGCCCCAGGGTCCGGGACAACGGCTGGGGCGGCTCGAACGTCTCACCCGACAGCGGTGCGTAGGCGAACCACCCGGAGGAGTACGGCCTCGACGCGAACCACGCACCGACGCCGACCAGCAGCACGCCGCCCACGAACCCGAGCAGCTCACCTCGACTCAGGCCGTGGCGCAGCGGACTGTCCGGTGCAGGGATCGAGGGCACGGTCATGCCGGACATCCTGGCGCGACCTCGGCGAGGGCGCAACGGCCCACGCCGCCACCTACTCCCCGACGCTGCCGTCGATCGCCTCGCGGATCAGGTCGGCGTGCCCGTTGTGCCGCGAGTACTCCTCGACGAGGTGGATCAGGATCCACCGCAGGCTCCAGCGGTCGCCGTCGCGGCTCGTGCGGACGGACAGGGTGGCGAGCCCATCACCTTCCGGGTCCGCTAGGGTCTCAGCGACGATCGCGTCCGAGGCGGCGATCGCCCGGTCGAGGAGCTGCCAGAGCTCGGTCGCGGTCTCTCCGGCGGCGCTGTGCCAGTCCCAGTCCGCGTCGGCGTCCCAGTCGACGGTGTCGAAGGGCGGCAGTGCCGGGTCGTCTCGGAAGATCTCGGTGAGCCAGTACGACTCGACCAGCGCGAGGTGCTTGATCATCCCGCCCAGCGTCATGGTCGACGGACTGTGGGTCCGATCGAGCTGCGCGGTGTCCAGGTCGGCCGTCTTCCAGCGCAGGGTCTCGCGGTGGAACGCGAGGAACCCGGTCAGGAGGGTCAGCTCGTCGCCGGCTCGTGGCGGGTCGGTACGTGGGTCGGTTCGCGCGTCGGTGGTCACGTGCGAACCCTAGCCAGACGCGCGCGTTCCCCGCCCGAGCTCCCCTCCCACACGAGCCACTTCTCCTCCAGGGCCCGCTCGACGTCGACGCCCTGGGACCGTGCGAGCAGCAGCAGGTGCGCCAGGACGTCGGCGACCTCGGCTGCGAGCGCCGCCCGTCCGTCGTCGGGCACGGCGCCGCCCGCACCCGGCGTGACGCGCGGACGCGTGCGACCCGTGACCGTGAGGAACGCCTGTGTGAGCTCGCCCATCTCCTCGGCGAGCTTGAGGACGAACCAGTCGGGGTCGCGCTCGATCCCGAACTTGCGCGCGTAGAGCGCGGACACGGCCTCGACGCGCTCGGAGAGCGCGGGCAGCGTCAGGCCCGACGTCGGAGGCTCGGGCGGGTGCGCGGCGTCGCGGTGGTCATCGCGTCAGTCAAGCACGCGTCACGACCCGACGAGCCCCGCACCACGGTGTACGACTGGTGCGTGACCAGGTGGTTGCCGCTCACCGGTCCGGCCTCGACGCGCAGGTCGCCCAGCCCGTCGAGCAGCCGCTCCCGCTCCCGAGCAGGACGGGGGCGACGTGCAGCCCGAACTCGTCGACGAGCCCCGCGGCCAGGTACTGCCGCACGGTCTGCGCTCCCCGGCGATCCCGACGTGCCCGTCCCGCGACCCGGCGAGCGCCTGCGACAGCGCGGACGAGATCCCGTCGGTCACGAACGTGAACGTCGTCCCACCGGCCATGACGAGCGGGTCGCGCGGGTGGTGCGTGAGGACGAAGACCGGTGCGTGGTACGGCGGCTCCTCGCCCCACCAGCCCCGCCAGGCCTCGTCCCACGGGCCGCGCCCCGGGCGAACATGTTGCGGCCCATGACGAACGCGGTGGGGGCCGCGATCGCCTGGAGCGCGGCAGTGTTGGCCTCGGGCTCCTCGAACATCCACCGGTGCAGCTCCTCACCGCGCTCGCCGAGCGGGTTCTCGAGGACTGGTGCGGCCCGCGAGGAACCCGTCGAGCGAGACCCCGACGTCGAACGTCACCCTGCTCATGCGGCTCACACCGACTTCCGGGTCCGGCGGATGCCCACCCACAGGCCCACGGCGCACGTGACCGCGGCGGCGACCACCCCACAGGACCTCGGGGCTCGCGAACGTCCCGCCGAACAGGGCGCGCTCGGCGTCGACCATGTAGGTCAGGGGTTGAACTTCGACGCGGTCTGCATCCAGGACGGGCCCGCCTCGAGCGGGAGCATCATCCCGGACAGGATGAGCAGCGGGAACAGCAGCGACTGCTGCACGCCCCAGAACAGCCACTCGCGGTTCTTCGCGGCGAGCGCGAGCGCGCACGACAGCGCCCGACCCCGACCCCGAACAGCCCCAGCAGCGCGAGCCCGGCGAGCGCGTGCAGCGGGTAGAACGTGAACCCGAACGGGATGCACACCAGCGCGATGATCAGGCCCTGCGCCACGAGGGTGCGAACTCCTGAGTGCGCGGCCCACGAGGATCGCGGACCGGTCGAGGGGTCGCGAGGACGCGCTCGTAGGAGCCCGTCATCATCTCGTAGAGGAGGTTGGAGCCGGTCATGGAGGTCCCGAACAGCGAGATCATGACGATCACGCCGGGCACGAACCACTGGAGCGTCGCGGCTGTCGAGCCGCCGGGTCCGCCCATCCCGCCGCCCACGGCGCCGGTCAGCAGCGGCCCGAACAGCCCCAGGAAGATCAGCGGCTGGAGCAGCGAGAAGATCAGGGTGAAGGGGTCGCGCAGCACCAGGAGGATCTCGCGCGTGAAAACGGCCCAGGTGTCGCCCAGGAACTTGGCGGCCCCGAGCGTCCGACGTCGGAGCGCCGGTCGGTCGGCTGTCTCGCCCCGGTGCTCCCGGCCTCGAACCCGAGGTTCGTCAGGCTGGACTGCCTGGTTGCCTGACCAACCTCGGGTTCGGCACCCTGGGTTGTTCCCGAACCTGTCCCCGTGGCGGGGTTCGTCTGCTCGTCCATCACGCCGCCTCCTCGCGCAGGCTCCGACCGGTCAGGTTGAGGAACACGTCGTCGAGGCTCGCCCGCTTGAGCTCGGCCGACCGCACCGAGAGTCCCGCGACCCGCAGGGACTCGATGGCCTCGGGAAGTCGGTCCGCACCGTGCGCGGTCGACAGGACGACCGTGACGTCGCCGCCCGCACCGACCGACGCCTGCACGTCCTTCCCCACCTCGTCACCCGCAGGGCGAGGGCCGCGCGGACGCGCGTGACGTCGTCGGGCACGCCGTCCTGGGAGGTGGTGGTGCCGCTGACGACGAGCGTGACGACGTCGTCCGCGTAGTCGCGCTTGAGGGCGGCCGGTGGGGCGTCGGCGACGATCGTGCCATGGTCGATCACGACGACGCGCTCGGCCATGCTGTCCGCCTCGTCGAGGTAGTGCGTGGTGAGGACGATCGTCATGCCGTACTTCTCGCGCAGCGCCGATGTGCTCCCAGAGGTTGGCGCGGCTGTGCGGGTCGAGGCCCGTGGTGGGCTCGTCGAGAAAGAGGAGCGGCGGGTGGTTCATGAGGCCGAGGGCCACGTCGAGACGACGGCGCTGGCCGCCCGACAGGCTCTGGACCGTGCGCTTGCCGAGGCCCTCGAGCTCGAGCGCCTCCAGGAGGTCCGCCGCGCGGCGCTGGTACTCGGCGGCCAGCATGCCGTAGAAGCGACCCTGGTTGTGGAGCTCGTCGGCGACCCGGTAGGAGAAGCCGCCCCGTTGCCCTGGCCGATGTAGCCGATCCGGGACCGGACCTGGGCGGGGTGGGTGCGGATGTCGAAGCCCGCGACCTCGGCGCGCCCCGAGGTGGGTTCGAGGAGGCTCGTGAGCATGCGCAAGGTCGTGGACTTGCCTGCGCCGTTGGGGCCGAGGAACGCGACGAGCTCGCCCTCGCGGACGTCGACGTCGATGCCCTTGACGGCCTCCACCACTTCCTTCTTGCGATGGAACGTCTTGGTCAGCCCTTCGGTATGAATCATGACTCACGCCTCTCGCGTACGGTGTACTGGAAGGAGTTTCACGTTAGCATACGGCGTACGGGAACTGAAGAGTCCCCGGACCGTGCGGAAGTGGAAGGATCGAGCACCATGGCCAGCGACTCCTCTCGCCCACCCCTTCCGACGGGGTGGACTCCGACCCGACTCCGGACTCATCGGTCGACGCCGTCGACCTCCTCCCCGAGGACGTCGACGACCCCACCGACCAGGTTCCGCGCTCCGCGGACGTGACGCGGCGCCTCGCGCTCCTGTGGGACCCGCCCGCACCGCAGACCCGCGGACGCAAGGCACGCCTCACGCTCGAGGAGGTCATCGCGGCCGGGACCGCCGTCGCGCAGGAGGTCGGCCTCGAAGCTCTCTCGATGCGACGCGTCGCCGCGCGACTCGGCGTGGGCGCCATGTCCCTCTACACCTACGTGCCCGGTCGCACCGAGCTCGTCGACCTCATGATCGACCGCGCGTTCGGCGAGCTCGAGCTGCCCGCGGCGGACGCACCGTGGCGCGAAGGCCTGTCCGGCTATGCGCGTGAGGTGTGGAACCTCTACCAGCGCCACCCGTGGATCCTCCAGACCAACATGTGGCGGCTCCCCTGTCCCCGCACGTCCTCGACGCCCAGGAGGCCGGGCTGCGGACCCTCGTGGACACCGGGCTGCCCACGGACCAGGTCGTCGAGATCCTCGGCCTGGTCGACGCGTTCGTCCGCGGCCTCGCTCGCGCCGCGGTCGCGGAGTCGGTCGAGAACGACGCGAGCGGCATGAGCAGCGACGAGTACTGGACGTCGATGAGCAGCTTCTGGGCGGACTGGTTCGACGTCGAGCGCTACCCCGTCATGACGCGCATCTGGGAGGCAGGTGGCTTCGACACCCCACGACCCCTTCGACGCGTCGCTCGACCGGCTGCTCGACGGCGTCGAGATGACGATCGACCGGGCGCGCGAGCGGGCTGAGGCGGTTCCGCCGCGCGCCCGACGCTCGTGCGCGCTACCTTCCGTGAACGAGGCCCCGACGCCCTGCGGACCACCGCGGGCGGCCCCTCGAGGACGGTGGACACCATGACCGAGCAGGACGAGTCCCTCACCGGACGCACCACGAAGTTCGCCCGCCGGCTCTGGGGTCTCGCCTACCTGCGAGGCCTGCTGTTCCTCGTCGTCGGCGTGGTGCTGTTCGTCGAGCCCGACCGCGGCATCAGGTGGCTCACGTGGCTCGTCGCCGCGATGGCGGCCGTCCAGGGATCCTCTTCCTCGTCGAGGCCGGACGCCAGCGCAGGAACGGCGAGGGAGCCGTCTGGCGGTGGGTCGTCGGTGGCCTGGGTGTCGCGGTCGGCCTCACGCTCGCGTTCTGGCCCTCGGCCAGCGTGACGCTCGTGCTGCGGCTCGTGGGCATCTGGGCGCTCGTCGCCGGGCTCGTCGGCCTGGTCGGCGCGCTGCGCGCCCGCAGGACCCGCGAACCCGGCTGGGACTGGGAGCTCGTGACAGCCGCGCTCTGGGTCGTCTTCGGCATCCTGGTGCTCGTCAGCCCGGTGACCGGGCTCCAGACCATCACGGTGCTGCTGGGCCTCTACCTCGTCGTGACCGGGGTCGTGATCCTCGTCGCGGCGTTCGCGCAGAGCACGGCTGCGAAGGACGCCAAGGCGGCGCTCGCTGGGTCGGCGGCGTAGCCGAACCCGAGGTTCCCCGGTCGAGGCCGCCCCGACCACCACCCTCCCGGCGGCATCCGCCCCGACCAGTGACGGCCCGAGCTACCAAGCGTCCAGGTGCCGGTGCTCGTGGCCCTGCGGCGGCACGTAGACCTCGTGCGGCTCGGGCTGGAGGTACGTGCGGGCGAACGCGAGCGAGGCCGCGAGGTCCTCATACCGCTCGGCGGCCGTGCGGGCGCGTCGCGTCGCGATCTCGATGACGACGTCCCCTCCCAACCCCGGCGCACCAGCTCACCGAGGACCTTGTCGCACGGCTGGGTGCCGCGCCCGGGACCATGTGCTCGTCCTTCATGGAGTCCGTGCCGTCGGCGAGGTGGACGTGCGCCAGGCGGTCGCCGAACACGTCGAGCAGGGCCAGGCTGTCCTGCCGGGCGACGGCCGCGTGCGAGAGGTCGAGCGTCACGGCGTCGTACGGGTGGTCCGTGGGGTCCCAGCCAGGCAGGTAGGCCTGGACCTCACGCTTGCGACCCCTCCACGGGTACATGTTCTCGACCGCGACAGTCACGCCCGTCGCGGTGCTCAGCTCCCGGACGTGGTCGGCGAAGCCCCGCGCATACAGTCCCTGCCAGCGGAACGGCGGGTGCACCACGACCGTCTCGGCGCCCAGCTCGAGCGCCAGGTCCACGGTCTGCTCGAGCTTGGGACCGGGCAGCCGACCCCACACGCGCTGGCTCACCAGGAGCGTCGGGCGTGCACGCTGCGGATGGGGACACCGACGTCGGCCGAGAGCTTCGCAAGGGCCTTCGCGTCCTGCGAGGTCGCGTCCGACCAGACCATGATCTCCATGCCGTCGTACCCGAGGTGGGCCGCGGCCTCGAACGCGAACGGGGCCTTGCGCGGGTACACGCTGGCGCTGGACAGCGTCACCTTGATCCGGGTTCGTCCCCGCCGGGCTCGCCCGGGACGGGCGGCAGGGCGTCGGGCGTCGTCGCTTCGCGCATGTTCGACACCCTAGACCCGCCCGATGGGCGTCGTTCACAGGGCGTCCTACGAGGCCCCGAACTCTGGCAGGATGCTGACCGTCGCAGCCGTCCCGAGCACAGGAGGACCCTCATGGAACGTACCGCCGTCGTCGCCCTCCCGGACGGGCTGCACGCACGACCCGCGGCGCTGTTCGCCGCCGAAGCAGGAAAGCAGGCAGTACCCGTGACCATCAGCAAGGGCGACGGCGAGGCCGTCGATGCATCCTCGATCCTCGGTGTCATGACGCTGGGAGCGGGCCACGGCGACGAGGTCGTCCTGTCGACCGACACCGACGACGTCCACGCCCTGGCCGCGCTCGAGACCCTGGTCGCGTACCTGGAGCAGGACTCGGCCTGACCGGTCGGGCGTTCCCGGACGATCCCCGCCCGACGACGGCACGCACGCCGCGACGTCGGCTCACCCTCGGGGTGCCCGCCGCTGCAGCGACCCGGTCGACGACCCGGTCTTCTCCGCGGGCCTCGTCGGCCTGGGGATCGCGATCGAGCCCGACGCCGCCGAGGGGTCGTGGATCTCTCGGGGCGAGGCGCTGCTGACCTGGGGCTGACCTCGGTGTCAGAACGAGCGTGACCTCGAGGGCACGCTCGTTCTGACAGATGCTGGGCCCGGAGGGTCAGCCCCGCAGCGGCAACGTCAGAACCCGGCGGTGGGTGGTGTCCGCGAGACCGGGCACGATCCGCTCGGTCACGACCCGCACCGGCACGCCCCAGTCCTGCTGCGCCAGGTGGCACGCGGGGAACACGTCGGGTCGGGCGTCCCGTCGGCCAGCAGCGGCACGACGTCGCACGACGCGGCCTGCGCCGTCACGTGCAGCACACCCTCGCCGACCCGGGGTTGACGACGAGCGCGCGGAACAGGTCGGTCCCCGTGCCGCCCCTCGAGCAGCAGCTCGGGCGGCGTCGAGCTGACGGTCAGGCGCGTCGACGGGCCGTAGCGGTCGTCGAGCTTCTGCCCGGGCGCGGGTGCGAAGGGCACGTCGAGACGCAGCTCCCCGGCCACGACCTCGGTCACGGGTCGCTGCGTGCGGTGCGCTCCGCCGTCGAGCATGGCGCCGGTGAGGCGTCCAGCGACATCTGCCGGGAGCGCGACGCGCGTGATGCGGTGCGCGGCCGACTCCACGACGAGCAGGTCGATCCGCGCGCCGGGCGCGGCAGGCGCGCCAGGCGCCCACGGCTCGCCGTCCAGGAGCACGACGACGTCGCTCGGCTCCGCGAGGCCCGTCGCCAAGGTCGTCACCTGACCCGTGACCGCGTGGGAACCGACGCCCATGTCAGAACGAGCGAGGTCTTGAGGGCTCGCTCCTTCTGACACGGCAGGTGGGACGTAGCGGCGGATCGCCCCGTTGTACGTGTCGGCGAGCACGACGCTCCCGTCGGGCAGCGCAGCGACCCCGAGCGGGTGCTGGAGCAACGCCTGGTCGGCCGCGCCGTCGCGGTGCCCGAAGTCGAACAGCCCCTGCCCGATCGCGGTGTGCACGTCGCCGCCGTCGACCCGGGTTGGCATCACCACGCGCAGCGCGGACGTCTCGGAGTCGGCGACCCACACCCGCCCGTCGGGGCCCACGGCCAGTCCGGAGGGCTGCGCGAACCACGCGTCGACGAGCGGCCCGTCGAGCAGCCCCTCGTTCATGGTTCCGCCCACGAGGTGGATCGACCCCTGCTCGCCGTCGAAGGCCCACAGCGAGTGGTTCCCCGCCATTGCGACGAGGAACGCCCCATCTGGTCGACCCAGACCACGTCCCACGGCGACGAGGCTTCTGCAGCACCGCGCCGCCCGCGTTCTCGATCGTCGCGGCCAAGCCCACGGGCCGGGCGTGCTCCGGCACCTCGGAACCCGCGAGGACCGTGAGCCGTGACGCGAACGGCCCGTCGACCTCGGCGAGCACACCACCGGGGTCGGCCCGCGTCGGGCACGACGAGCGCGTTGTCCGCGGCGCCCACCATGTACTGCTGCCCGTTCCCCGCGACCGTCGTCACGTGACCGTCCGCGAGCCGCACGACGCGCAGGGCGTGGTTGACCGTGTCGGCGACGAGGACGTCGTAGTCGAGCAAGGACCGCAGCTCGGTCGGCACCAGGCACAGCCCGTTCGGCTCGCTGAACCGCGCGTCGTCGGGCTCGCCGTCGACGAGCCCGCGCTCGCCCGAGCCGATGCGCCGGACGAGAGTCTCGCCGTCGGGCAGGAGCTCGGCGAGCGAGTGGTGTCCCGCGTCCGCGACGAGGAGGTTGCCGCCGGGAGCGCGATCGCCTTGGCGGGGAAGCGCAGCGTTCCCGACGTCGGAGCGGGAGCGACATAGGGACCGCTGCCCCTGTGGAGCGTCCCCTTGGCCGCGTGCTCCGCGACGAGCTCGTCAACCAGCGCGGCGAGCGCCGACGCGTGCCCTTCCCCGGCCATCTGCGCGACGACGTAGCCCTCGGGGTCGATCACGACGAGCGTCGGCCAGGCCCGCGCGGTGTAGGCGGACCACGTGACGAGCTCGGGGTCGTCGAGGACCGGGTGGCGCACCTCGTACCGATCGACGGCGGCGGCGAGCGCGACGGGGTCTGCCTCGTGCTCGAACTTCGGGAGTGGACGCCGACGATGACGAGCTCGTCGCGGTGCGCCTCCTCGAGCTCGCGCAGCTCGTCGAGGACATGCAGGCAGTTGACGCAGCAGAACGTCCAGAAGTCGAGGACGACGATCTTGCCGCGCAGGTCCGCGAGCGAGACGTCATACCCGCCGGTGTTGAGCCAGCCGCGGCCGACGAGCTCGGAGGCGCGGACGCGGGCAAGCGGGCGTGGGGGTCGTAGAGCTCACCCGAGAATTCTCCCCAGACCGCGCGCGTGGCCGCCACGCGGATGCTAGCCTCGCGGTCTCTTGAGGTGCGACGGCCGCTCCTCAGGGCGTGGAGGCGCGATGGACGACGACGTGGCACGCAGGGTCTCGCTCCGGGCGATGCGGGAGGACGACCTCGCGACGATGTTCGAGATCCAGCTCGACGCCCACGCCCAGCACCTGGCGGCCTTCACGGACGCGACCTCCAACGACCGCGACGCCTACCTGGCGAAGTTCCGCAGGATCCTCGCCGACGACGCGATCGTCAACAGGGTCGTCGAGGTCGACGGCGAGGTGGTCGGCAGCGCCGCCGTCTTCCCGATCGAGGGCGACACCGAGGTCACCTACTGGATCCAGAGGGGCTGGTGGGGCCGCGGCGTGGCCACCGCGACTCTGGCGGCCCTGCTCGAGGAGGTGCCCACGCGCCCGCTCCACGCCCGGGTCGCCGAGGACAACCCGGCTCCCTCCGGGTGCTGGAGCGCAACGGGTTCGTGCGCGTGGGCAGCGAGGACTCGTTCGCGCCGGCGCGCGACGCGACGATCACGGAGCTGATCCTCACGCTGTCCGACTGACAGCTCGGCGTCAGCCTGCCTCGATCGGGCCCACGACGCGCACACGCACCGCGACCCCGTCGAACTCCTCGGGCAGCTCGCCTTGCGCCTCGACGTCGACCACGTTGACCTGGAGGTACCAGGTGGCGTCGGGCTGCTCAGCGGGCTCGGCCCGAGGATCGGCATCCCCGCGCCGCCACCGCCCGCCGGCCCGCGCGACAGCCCGATCCCCGTCACGCCCTCGTGCCCCGCCAGGGCGTGCTTGAGTGCCGACTTTGCTTCCCGGGCCTGCTCGAGGCTCGCCACGGTGCACTTCCTCCCACCGCCGGGCGGCGCGGGCCGTGGTCTCGCCTCAGCGGGCGAGCCGGGCGTCGAGCGCGGCGAGGACGGTGTCGATCGGGTTGACGTACGTCAGCCCGGTCCCATTCTCCCCGGTCTCCGACCCGGCAAAGAGCAGGCCGAGCGCGACGCCGTCCTCGCGGTACACGAGCGACCCCGAGTCGCCGCCGCGAGAGAACGGTCCGGTGCCCGTGGACTCGACCTCGATCTGGTCGTCGAACCGGAGCGCCCCCAGCTCGTCGCCGTAGCCGACCACGACGTCGTCGAGCTCGATCGCCGTCACGCGCCCGGCCGTGACCGCGGTGGTCCGGCCGATCTTCCTGACCGCCTCGCCGCCGACCGCGACGGCGGTCGTGGTGATGCGCCCGACCGGGTAGTCGAGATCCACCTCGGGGTCGTCGAGCAGGGCGATCGCTGCGTCCACGGTCGCGGTCCGCCCCGGCGTGAGGGGCACGGTCGCGGCGAGAGTCCCGACCTGGTCAGCAGGCGCACGTCCGCCGTCGGCGCCCCGGCTGCACGACGGCGTCGCCCACCTTCGCGCCCGGCGAGCCCGCGAGCACGTGGTAGTTGGACAGCGCGTGCAGGACGCCCCCGACGAGCACGAACGCGCCGAGCGTGCCGCCGTGACGTCGACGTGCGCGATCGAGATCCCGGGCCGCAGCGGGCGCACCCGGCCGGTCTCCCCGCTGCCTGCGCGGTCACGACCGGGGACGAGGCCCCGTGCCGCCCGTCCGGACGAGCGGGCGGATCCGCCCTGTGCGGCGCACGTCGACCACCGCCCCGCCTCGGAGGCGACACGACGGGCGATGCTCCGAGCGGCCGGGACGCCCAGCCGATAGCGGACCGCGATCCCGTACCCGCCGTCCTCCCGCGGCGCCAGCCCGAGTGCGAGCGTGGGCGCCCGCACGGCCTGCGCGGCCTCGTCGGGGCACCCGCGCGGGCCGCGCTCGCCGTCACGTCCGTGCCCGCACGCTCCGCGAGATCGCGTGCGAGGTCCGCCAGCTGCACCTTGATCTCTCGCGCCTCGTCCCTGTCCATGGGTCGAGGCTGGCACAACCCACCGACACGCGCGCGGTGCCCCTCGGGGCAAACCGCGAATCTGCTGCCGCGGGAACCAAAGCCAGGAGAACTTCCTGCAGAAGTTGCGTCATGAATCGCCGGTTCGCCCCTCTTGAGAGGTGTACACCTTCTCCGCCGCACACCCGCGGCCTTCACCCCAGCGGACGGACCATGCACCTCGACCACGCCTTTCGGCCTTCGACCGACGAGATCCGTTGCGCCATCCTCTGGGCGCTCGACTTCGACCGCGCCGCCCTCGTCGAGCACAGGGCGTCCGCGCACCTGAGCCTGCGCAGCCCGGGCCGCCGCTCTGCGGACGCGCGGCTCGTCCGCCGCTGGCTCGAGGCCTCCGCGATCTCCTCGGCGTCCGCCATGACCTGCGAGATGGCGGCCTGAGCCCCGTCGGCGATCCTCGGACGTGACGGCTACCGGCTGACGTCCACCCACTCCGCGCCGGCCAGCGCCGCGAGTCGCTCCGGCGGGATCGCGAACGCGCTCGACGTGCTGCCCGCGGCCGGGTAGACGGTCTCGAACCCCGCAGCGACACGTCGCAGTACACCGTCACGGGCTCGGATGCCCGAAAGGCCCGACGCCGCCGATCGGCTGACCGGTGAGCGCCGTCGTGCTCTCGGCGTCGAGCATGCGCGGCTTGGCCCCGAACGCCGCCTTGAACTTGGCGTTGTCGACCCGTGCGTCGCCGCGGGTCACGAGCAGGAAGCTGCGCTCGCCGTCGCGCAGCGCGAGCGTCTTGGCGATCTGCCCGGGCTGGACGCCCAGCGTGTCGGCCGCCATCTGGACGGTCGCGGTGTTCCGCCCCGTGTCCAGGACCGTCAGGTCGGGGCCGCGGCGTCGAAGAAGGCGCGGGTGCGGTCGATGCTCACGGGCTGGGCTCCTCGGTGGTCGGGGACGCGCCGGGACGGCCCGGTGCGCGCAGTGGCCATCATCGCCCGGGGTGGCGCGGGCGGAAGGGGCGGTGGCGCCTCCTCCTGCTACCTCGCCGCCGCTCAGGCGACAGGTGCCGCGCCCGACGGCGGAGTCCCCACCTCCGCGACCGGCCGCGGCACGTAGGTCTCGCCCGTGAGGTCTGCGCGCTCGATGCGGTCGAGCCGGAACCAGCGGATCCCCACGCGAGTCCGGCACCACGCGACCAGGTACCAGGTCGCGTCCATGTGGGCCAGGATCACGGGCTCCACGCGCCGGGCCGTCGCGCTCCCGCGGGCGTCCCGATAGCGGATCGCCAGCACGAGCGACCGGGTGAGCGACTGCTCGACCGAGCGCAGCACCCGCAGGTAGGCGTGGGCGCGCGGTACGGGACCGCCCGAGGTCCCGACGGTCGGCGTCGCATGGTCCGGCGTCGCATCGGTCGGCGTCGCATCGTCCGGCGTCGCATGGTCCGGCGTGACGGCGGGTCCCGCCGACCCACCATCGCCCGCCGGGCCTGCGCCCCGGTCGATCCACACTCGCCGCGAGCGCCGACGCCCGCTCCCGAGCCTCCGGACCCAGCGCGTCCCAGACCTTGCCCTGCGCGGCGGCGGCGTCGACCGTGAAGGGGCTGGCTGGCGGGAGCGCGGCGAGCGCGACCGCGACCGCGACGGCCTGCTGCGGCGTGAAGTTCACGGGCGGCAGCGAGGCCGAGGGTCCAGCACGTAGCCACCCGGGGCCAGCCTGCGCCCAGATGGGCAGGCCGCCTGCTGGAGCGCCGAGACGTCGCGCTTGATGGTCCGCTCGCTGACCTCGAGCAGCCGCGCGAGGCGCGGGCCCGTGGTCCCCGTCCGTCCCGCGCGGCGCATCTCCTCGGCCACCGCGTAGAGCCGCTCGGTCTTGTTCACTGCTGCCTCCGTGGCGCCGTCGGCTCCTCGGTGAGACCCGTCGATCAATGGTGACAGACAGGTGTCACCGACGCCTCGGCAGGGTGGAGGCATGACCACTTCAGAGCACGCCACCAGCACATCGCAGACCCACGTCGTCCTCGTCCCGGGCTTCTGGCTCGGGGCGTGGGCGTGGGACGACGTCGTCCTCACCTCGAGGCCGCCGGTCTCGTCCCGCACGCAGTCGCCCTTCCCGGGCTCGACGACGTCGCGACCGACCGCAGCACCATCACCCGCGAGGACCACGTCCGCGCGGTGCTCGACGTGGTCTCGCCGCTCGACGGGAGGTCGTGCTCGTCGGGCACAGCGGCGGCGGCGCAGTGGTCCACGAGGTCGTCGACCGCGACCCCACGCGCATCCGACGGGCCGTCTACGTCGACTCCGGACCGTTGGTCGACGGGGCCTCGCTGAGCCCCGACCTCCACGACGGCGTGCTCGAGATCCCGCTCCCTCGTGGGAGGACCTCGCCGCGGACGGCACGAGCAGCGAGGGGATCGACGACGCCGGGCTCGCACGCTTCCGGGCGCGGGCGGTTCCGCAGCCCGCAGGCGTCGCCCGGGGCAGGGTCCGGGTCAGCGACCCGGGCCGCTCGGCGTCCCCGCGACAGCGATCTGCACGAGCCTGCCCTCGGAGGTGCTGAAGCAGATGGCCCACCCCGGGCCGCCTCTGCACACCGAGCTCGGCGAGCTCGACGTCACGTACGTGGACCTGCCGACCGGGCACTGGCCCATGTTCTCCCGGCCGGCGGACCTCGCGGCGGAGATCGTGCGGGCTGCTCGGGCGTGAGCGCGGCTGCGTTCTCACCGGGGACAACCAGGCCGTGCAGGTGCATCCTGGAAGGAAGGGTTCCACCCGGAGCTCCCCGGCAGGGAGGAACGACATGTCCGGAATCGTCCTGGCCAGCAGCGTCGATGCTGCGATCTACGTCCCGACGGGGCGGGTCCCGCGAACTGGTTCCTGCTCTTCGGTGCGCTGCTCGTCGCGTTCATCCTCGTGTTCTCGATCGTCGAGCTGGTGAAGGCAGCCCACGAACGGCACGTCCCGCCGCACCAGCGCAAGGTCTACCACTGACGGGACCGGTCGCCCCTCACCCGGGCTCCGGCTCCCGCCGAGAGCGGCCGCCCTCGCCGAACGCCGACGACCGAACGCCGACGACCGCGGCGGGGACGAGTCCGTCCTCCGCCGCGGTCGTCTCCGCGCACCGTCAGCCGCAGCTGAGCGCCTCATAGGGCAGGTCGGTCACGGTGCTGCGCCCGTCGGGCGTGGAGAGCGCCACCTTGACCGTTCCTCCGGGGATCGAGGTGCTACGGGAGCTCGCCTGGAAGTTGGCGCTCTTGCCCGGCAGGATCCCCGCGAACGACTTCGAGCCGAACGGCGTGGTGACACGAGCGTCGACGCTCGAACCGTCCTCGTTCACCACACGGGCGGACACGTACGCGACCGCCGCGATGCACTTGGACCGGACCTGAACGTCCGCGTGCACCGAGGTGTCACCCGGTTCGTCGCCGGAGACGGGCAGCTCGATGCCGACCGCCGCCGCGAGGAGTCGGACAGCCGTGCCCGGCTCGCCCGTGAGCAGCGCGTGCTCGGCGTCGCTCGTCAGCGCCGCGTGCCCGGGACGGCACTGCCGCCGGTGACCGCCGCCTGGGCGAGGTCGCGGGCCACCGACACGACGGGATCGGCCTGCGTCCACAGGTCGGTGCCGCGCAGCTGGGCACCCGCCTGCTGGAGCAGCGGCAGCGCGACCGCGGCGTCGTCGACCGAACCGTCCTGCGCCCAGACGTCCGCCTCCAGGACCGCCTCGACCGCAGTCCTTGCCGGACCCGCCTCGAGGTCGGTGGCGAACGCCTCGAGCCGGGCACGCGCCGAGTCCGTCCGGAGCCCCAGCCGTAGGCGAACTGCGGGTCGTAGACGGCGTCACCGACGTTGTCCGGGACCTTGTCGTCGGTCCGCGGCCACGTCACGGGCAACCGCCCGGTGAAGGGCTCGGTGCCGAACAGCACGTCCGCGACCCCGCGCCCTCCGTACCTGGCAGCCAGGAGGCGACCAGCGCGTCGATGTCAGCGAGCTGGTCGGCGACCAGCTGCGGCCGCCGGAGACCACGAGGACCACGCAGTCCATCGCGCCGCAGACCGTGTCGATCGTCGCCTGGTCCTGCGCCGTGAGGGACAGCGAGAACGCGCTGCCCGCGGCGTACCGGACATCCCCGACGCCCTCGGCGTACGGCTTCTCACCGACGACGACGACACCCACGTCGGCCCCGTCATGGGCGCCGACGCGTCGGGCTGACCGTCACGTCGCCGGTCGAGGCCGCGGTGATCGCGTCCCCGATCGTCGTGCCCTCGGTGATCTCTCCCGCTGACCCTGCCACGAGATCGACCAGCCCCCGAGCTGACGGCCCAGGTCGTCCGCGGTGGATCCGGCGACGTAGACGTTCGCGCCGGCCGCGAGCGGCAGCACGCCGTCGTTCTTGAGCAGCACCTGCGACTCGGCGGCAGCCTTCCGGGCCACGGCCCGGTGCTCGGCGGACCCGACCGAGTCGATCCCGCTCCGGTCCGCGAACGGCTGCTCGAACAGCCCGACGGCGATCTTCTGCCGCAGGATGCGGCCGACCGCGTCGTCGATGCGGGCCTGGGTCACCGAGCCGTCCTCCACCGCGGCCTCGATCGCCGCAATGAAGGCGTCGTAGTTGTACGGCGCCATCGCCATGTCGACGCCCGCGTTGACGGATCGCACGGCCTTCTGCGGGTACGTGCCCCGGGCAGCTTGTCGATGCCCTCCCAGTCGCTGACGGTGAACCCCTCGAAGCCGAGGTCACCCTTGAGGACGTCGTTGTTGAGGTGCGCGTTCTCGTGCATGCGCAGCGGTTCCCCGCCCGCGACGGACACCGCGGAGTAGGACGGCATGACCGATCCCACACCGGCTTCGATCGCGGGGACGTACGGGTCGATGTGGAGCCGGAACAGCTCCGCCTCGCTCTCGACGCGCGTCACGCCCTGGTCGATCGGGTATCCGCTGCCCGTGACGGACTCGTCGTACGTCGTCCCGCCGTCTCCGACCCAGTGCTTCGCGGTCGCGAGCACCGTGCTGGGCGAGCCCATGTCGGACGGGTCGTCCCCTGGAGCCCGCGGACCGAGGGCGCCGCGAAGGCGGCGACCAGCGACGGGTCCTCGCCGAACGACTCGTAGCTGCGCCCCCACCGCTCGTCCCGCGTCACGCACAGGCAGGACGCGAAGGTCCACGGCACGCCGGTCGCCCGGACCTCCGTGGCCGTGACCGTGCCGACCGCCTCCACGAGTGCCGGGTCGCGCGAGGCTCCGAGCCCGATGTTGTGCGGGAAGATCGTCGCCCCGACCACGTTGTTGTGCCCGTGGACGGCGTCGACGCCGTAGATCATCGGCACCTGCCAGCGCGTCGTGAGCGCCTCGCGCTGGTACCCGTCGACCATGTCGGCCCAGCCCGTCGCCGAGTTGTCCGTCGGCACCGAGCCACCGCCCGAGAGCAGCGACCCGAGACCCAGGCTCGAGATGTCGCTCGCCTGCTTGAGCCCAAGCCGCTCGGCCTGGGCCATCTGACCGACCTTCTCCTCGATGCTCATGCGTCCGAGCAGGTCGGTGACGCGCTCGTCGGCGGGCAGCGACGCGTCGAGATAGGGCAGGCCCTGCGCGTTGATCACGACGCGGGCTCCCCGACGACCTCGACGCCGGTCCCCGTGAGCGCCACGGGGATCGTGAGCGCCTCGGAGGCGTCGTCGGCCCCGGTCGTGACCACGTCGACGCTGCGCGTGGCTCCGGACTCGGTGCCGCCTCGAACGTCACGGTCCCGCCGAAGGCGGTGTAGTCCTCACCGACCACGGCGGTCCCGCCCTCGCCCGGGTGTACGCCACGGTGACGTCCGACGCCAGGGGCTCGCCGTCGCTCGTCGTCAGCGCGAGCACGACCTCCGCAGTCTGGCCTGCGTCGACCAGGACGATCGACGGGGTCGCGGCGACGGTCGCCGCGGTCGGGACCTCGGGCGAGCCGTAGACCTGGACGTCGTCGATCGCATAGCCGGTCGGCGGGGTGTCCGTGGGCATGGTCAGGGCGTAGCCCCAGGAGCGGCTCAGGGTGAGCACCTGGTCCTGGATGCCCACGGGGCCGGGCTGGTAGTCGCCCCTCCACGTGAAGGCCGAGAACGGCAGCTCGACGAGCTTCCACCGGCTCCCGTCCGCCGACCAGTTGTCCTTGAACGTCGCCTTCCACAGCTCGGCGTGCTCGCCGTCGGCGCCGTCGTCCTTGAGCTCGACGACGATGTCTGCCCCGGCGGTCGGGGACGCAGGACGCGAGTCCTGCGACGCGTACCACCAGAACCGGAGGCCGCCGTAGCCGCTCCAGTCCTGCGGGGTGGCGAGGTTGTGGCTGAAGCCGCCCCATGCGCCCGAAGGGACCTGGTAAGTCCCGGACAGGACGTGGTTGCCCGCCGGAGCCTGCCCCAGGCGGTCGTTCTCGGTGACCTCGACGGTCGGCTTGGTCGCGGCGCTCTGCCCCACGCGAAGATCCCGACCGGGTCCGCGTCGGTGGACAGCGGCACGTCGCCCTCGAAGTCGTCGACGGTCGCTGCTCGCTCGACGAGCGTGACGTCGTCGAACTCCCACGTCCCGGCGCCCAGGTCCGTCAGGGTCACCGCGTACCCCCACGCGACCGCGGCGTCGAAGCGGTCCGCCGCGGTGGGCGCCCCTTCTTGCGGAGGTCGGCGAACGACACGCTCACGTGCTGCCACCCTTCGGCCGCGTCCACGAAGGGCGCCTCGAAGAGGTCGCCCCGCCCGCGCTCGCGCCACCGGACTTCACCTCGTACCGCAGCGTCGACCCGCTGCCCGTCCCGAGGAACCAGAACGTGAAGGCGCCCGCACCGGACCAGTCCTGCGCGGTCGCGAAGTCGTGCGAGAAGCCGCCCCACCCGCCCGGCGCGACCCCGCCGACGACCGCGCGCAGACCGTGGCTCCCTGCCGCGGCACCCGGTCGGGTCGTCTCGACGCGCGAGAGGACAGGGTGGCGGCCGCGTCGGCGCCCCAGGCGAAGACCGGGAGGGGCTCGGACTCGAAGTCGTCGAGCGGGATCTCGGCCCCACGTTCGGGAGGTCGCCGTGCGCGCGGAGCGTCACGGTGTGCGTCGCGCGGCTCCCAGCCGGGTGCCCTGCGACGGATCGCTCAGCGTGAGCGTGAAGTCGCGGTCTCCGGCGAGCGCGCCGTGGTCGGTGCTGGTCGTCTCGACCGCTGCGGCGGTCTCGCCGGCGGGGATCACGACGTCGGTGTCGACCGCGACGTAGTCGCCACCCGCTGCCGCCGTCTCGTCGCCCGAGGTCACGTGGACCGTGGTGTCCACCTCGCGCGGCTGCGAGAGCCGCACGGGGACGCTCACGGTGCCGCCCGCGTCCACGGCCGAGGCCGACGAGTCGAAGCCGACCACGGGCGTGGGTGCGGTGCCCCACACCTCGAGCGCGTACAGCGAGTACCCGTAGTAGTGCAGCGTCGGCGCCTCCCAGGTCGCGGCGTTGCGCTGTGTCATGTCGAGGCGCACCCACCGACCCTCGGTGCCGTCCGGGAGGTCGACGACCTGCGTCCCGCCCGCGCCGTCGGTCTCCGTGGCGACCGTCTGCCACACGCCACCCGCTGCGGGGTCCTGGCTCGTGACCTGCACCGTGAAGCCGGTCGCGTA
The DNA here is from genome assembly GCA_038070415.1 of Oerskovia sp. M15. Lineage (GTDB taxonomy): Bacteria > Actinomycetota > Actinomycetes > Actinomycetales > Cellulomonadaceae > Oerskovia. Next base: position 2,092,443 of record JAMYWF010000001.1, on the reverse strand, counting down.
CGAGGCCTCCCAGGCCAGGCGCAAGGAGTCGAGGTCGGCGACCTCACCGAGGTCGAGCTGGTACCACTGGGGAACTCGACGTCCTCGTCCGGCCCGTTGCCGCTGGCCCAGCGCGTTCCCGGGTCGCCGTCCGTGGCGGCGTCGGGCGGGAAACGGCCGTCCTGGTCGTCCTGGAAAGCGCTCGCGGTCACGACGGCGTCGCGCGCGAGATCACCGAGCCCGGGGCCCTCCGGAGCGGCGACGGCGGGGACCACCCGGCAGCGACGAGCGCGAGCACGGCGGCGACGGAGGCGCCCGGCGCACGACCCGGTCCGGGTCTCGTCCTCGGTCGGGGCGTCGCGGGACGACGGTCGGGTCGGCACCTGATCCCGCGCGGGGGCGCGACGAGCGGTGCGAGGCGGACGAGAACAGCCGAGAGATGCTGGGCAGCATGTGCACTCCATTGTGGTTACTGACCCGTCAGTGACCACTCGACCATAGGGTGAACCCGCGGTCTGACCACCCCATCCATAAGGTTCCGCCGACGCCCACCTCCCGCCTCCGCCCGCCCCCGCCGACGCCCGCCTCCCGCCGAGGTAGAACGTGGTGCGTGGTAGTGCGCGCCGCGTTCTACCTCGCGCACCACGTTCTACCTCGCGCCTCCCGCACGGGCTGAGCCGAGTCAGCCCAGCGTCGTCGGGATCTGCGCCGTCCCTCGCCCGGGGCCACGCCCAGCACGCGCTCCGCGAGGAACGCCTGCACCACCTGGTACCAGACGATCGAGTGCTGCGGCTGGAGCACCCAGTGGTTCTCGTCGGGGAAGTACAGGAACCGGTGGTCGGTGCTCCCGTCGGCCGCGGCGGGCAGCCCCGAGGCCGACAGCAGCTCGTACCAGAGCCGCAGGCCCTCGCCGATCGGGACGCGGTAGTCCTTGTCACCATGGATGACGAGCATGGGCGTCACGATGTCCTGCACGTAGCGGTGCGGTGAGTGCTCGGCCGCCATCTCGGGCGTCATCTCCCGCTGCCAGTAGTAGCCCGCGTCCGTCGTCGGGCCGAACTGGTCCAGGGCCCACAGGCTCGCGTGCGTCACGATGGCCTTGAACCGGTCGGTGTGGCCCGCGACCCAGTTCGCCATGTACCCGCCGAACGACCCGCCCATCGCGGCCGTGCGGGTCTCGTCGATCTCCGGGCGGGCCTCGGCGGCGTCGGTGATCGCGAGCAGGTCGGTGTACGGGGCCGCGCCCCACGAGCCCCACCCGCGCTGCACGAAGTCCTGGCCGTAACCCGTGGACAGCGCCGGGTCCGGGAGCAGGACCGCGTACCCCTGGGCGACGAGGATCCACGGGTTCCAGCGCCAGCTCCACGCGTTCCACGAACCGAGCGGGCCACCGTGGATCCACAGCAGCAGCGGCGCGGGGTTCTCGGCGCTCGCTCCGTGCGGCAGGGCGAGCCAGGCGCGGACGCGGACGTCGTCGGCCGCCGCGGTCTCGATCTCGGTGAGCGTGCCGGGCAGGTCGGGGCTCGCGACCGGGCCGCGCAGCGGCGTCGCCGCGACGGGGCCCGCTCACCGGCCGGGGCGGCGAGGAAGTCCGACAGCTCGATCCGCACGGGGTGCGAGGGCTCGAGGTAGCTGGTCCGCTGGGCGTAGGCGGCCGAGGCGTCGGGCGCGACGCTGACGTCGGTGAACGTCGCGTCGTCCGAGGTCAGGCGGGCCACGGCCCCGTCGTCACCCGAGCCGTCGGGCGTGAACGCGACGTGGAAGACCGGGCCGCGCCCGTCGTCGTCGGCGGTCACGAGAAGGCCCGATCCGTCCGGCAGCCACGCGGCCGACGTCGGCCAGCGGTCCCAGCCCGCGGCGAGCGAGCGCAGGCCGTGGTTCGCGCCGCCGTCCCCAGGGTCGCCGTCAGAGCCGTCCCCGGCACGCAGCGGGACGACCGCAAGCCTCTGCTCGGGGGCGGTCTGCGGGGTCGTGAGGGTCTCGCGGATGAAGACGACCCAGGCACCGTCGGGCGAGATCACCGGGGCGGCGGCCTCGGCCCCGGCTCGTCGACGAGCGTGCGGCGCTCGCCCGTGGCGGTGTCGATCGCGACGAGGATCGAGCGCGCCGAGGCCCCGGTCCGGGGACGGACCAGGTGGTGACGAGCGTGGTGCCGTCGGCGGACAGGTCGGCGGAGTGCTCGCGCAGCGCAGGCCCGACGGCGGAGGTCACGTCCCGCAGCTCGAGGCGCCTCGCGGGCTCGGCTGGGGTCGCCCGGGTGGCCGGGTCTGCGGGCAGCGGGCGCGCGGGCTCGTCGGTCAGGTCCGAGAGGTGCGAGAGGTGCGAGAGGTGCGAGAGGTGCGAGAGGTCCGTCACGAAGCGGTGCGGCTCGGACGGTCCCAGGTCGTGGTCCCAGTGGCGCACGGGATAGCCCGTGTGGAGGATCGCGGCGACCTTCTTGTCCTTGCGGGTCGTGCGCAGCTCGGCGTCGTGGGCCAGGTCGCGCGCGCTGGGCAGGACGTCGGCGGCGAGCGAGAGGACGGCGCGCCGCGCGCGACGAGCGGGCCGAGACCCGGCGGGGCCGATGCGACGATGCGGGCCTCGCCGCCCGTCGCGGGCAGGAGCCACAGCGCCGAGGTCGGGTCCGCGTCTGCGGTCGCCGACGCGTCGCTGTCCGGGCGGGCCGAGGTGAAGAGCAGGTCGCCCTCGGCCGTGAACGCGGCTCCGGACTCCCCTTGGTGCTGCGCGTCAGGCGGCGGGCGGGGCGCGGCCGGTCGGGTCGACCTCCCACAGCGCCGAGACGTAGCTCGTGCGCTTGGCGTCGAGCGTCGACACGCTCGTCACGAGGCGGCGTCCGTCCGGTGACATCACGAGGCCGCCCGTGCGGGGATCGCGATGTACTCGTCGAGGTCGTGGAATGGGGTGGCGCCGGGCTCGGGAGCGGCGCTGGCAGGGTCGGGGTCACTGCACCGTCCTATCACGGCTTGCTCGCCCCTCGTCGGTGACGAGCATGCGGTTGCGGTCGCTCGGAGCCCGATCCTGAGCGGCAACCACCTGCTCGACGGACGGCAACCACCTGATCGGCGACCCGTCACGTCGCGCCGCCGGCTCCTCGAGACCTGCCCATCGAGCGCATACTGGACACGTGCCCCAGGCTCCCTCCCCGTCCTGACCGTGTGCGCCGCCGTCGGGCTCCTCCTGACAGGCTGCGGCTCCGAACCCGCGCAAGACCTCGACGCCACCGTGCTCACGGGGATCGACGCCGCGGGCCGGGGTGGCGGCGAGCTCGACCTCATCAGCACGACGCACTTCGACTGGCAGAAGGCCGTGATCGTCTGCCCAGGAGACGACAGCGCCGAGATCGCCGAGGCAGCGGGGAGCGACGCGGGCCCGGTGACCGGGGACATCCCCAGCACGGTCGACGTCGGCACGGGCTACATCGTGTTCGTCAACAACAACGAGGTGGCCCAGACCGCGACCCTGCGCCTCGCCGAGGCCGACGTCTGCACCGAGAACCTCTCGATCGCCAACAGGATCCTCAGCCCGGGCAGCGCGACGCTGTACGTGGCGCGAGGACGGGCGACGGCTGGGTCGTGACCCGGGCTGAGGCGGTCGGTGCCGGGGCCATTCGGTGCCGAACATGCGGTTGGCGTTCGAAATTGCACGATGTCGAACGACAACCGCATGTTCGACGAACGGCAACCACATGCTCGGCACCGAGGCTCACCGTCCCAGCGCCTCCCGGACCACCCTGCCCACCCCAGGCAGGTCACGGTGGGTGAAGCGCAGTACGTCGACCTTCCCGGTGCTGACGATGATGTTCTGCCGTTGCCGGTCGGCGTACACAGCGTCGGGCTGCCCGTGGACGTCCTCGCCGTCCATCTCAGCCACGAGCCACCGGCCACCTGCGCGCCGCCACCCCATGTCCGCCCGGAGGGTGCGTGACCGCCCGGATGCTCGATCGGAAGCTGCAACGTCGTCGGCGGGACCCCGCGTCGAGGCAGTCGAGCCTGCCGAACGACTCGAGCGGGGACTCGGCGCGACCGTCCGCCACCTCCCACAGATCATGGGTGCGCGCGACTCCGCGCCGCCCGCGCGACATGTCGTGCGCCACCTCGAGCCCTCGTGCGCTGATCGCCCCGAGGTGCAGCGCCGAGTCGAGGACAGCTAGCGCGTTCTCCCGTGGCAGCTCGGGAACCGCCTGGGCGAGCGCCCAGTCGAGGGTCACGAGCCGCCGCCCGCCGAGGGCGCGCATGGTCATCCCGTCGTCGAACTGGCGCAGACTCATCCCACGGCGATCTTGGCGGTTGGCTCCTCGAGGGAGGGCTGCCGCGGGCGGATCACGCCCGGCAGACCCTGGATGCCGTGCAGTGAAAGTGCACAGGCCCCGACCGCGACCGACTCCGGCCCGAAGGCGAGGAGGGCAGCCCATGCCGCGCGGCGCCGCCGGGCAGTGAACGGGCGCTCGGAGAGCGGGATGTTCGACGTGTCGTAGACGCCGCGCGCTACGCGGAGCCACTGCGTCCGGGCGACGAGCCCACGGATCTGCCCTCGCTGAGTCCGGCGGCGCGGGCCTGGTGGATGTCGACGAGGCCGGCCTGGCGGGCGGCGAGTGCGAGGAGGTCGGGCGGGGCGGGGTGACGTGGCATCGGACCAGTGCAGCGGGCCAGCGGTGAGAACGACGGCGCCGGCAGCAGGTGCCGTGGACAGAGACGGCGCGGAGGGTGTGGACAACTCCGGCCGCCCACGACCAGGCGATCAGCGTTCCTCGAGCATGCCCTTGGCGTCGAGGATCAGCGGAAACCGGACGCCAAGCGCATGTTCGGCGCCGCACCGCCGGCACCAGCAGCGTGTCAGTCCTTCGCGTCCCGCTCCGCGATCTCCGCGAGCATCTTGTTGTACTCGTCCATCTCGAGGTCGCCGACCTGGTCCACGCGCCGGTCCCGCCGCCTGGCCTCGCGTTCGTCGGACTTCGACCACATGACCGCGACGATGATCGCGAGCGACAGCGTCGGCAGCTCGCCGATCCCCAGGCGACCCCACCGCCGCGCTGCTGGTCCGCGATCGCCGTGATGCCCCAGTCGTGCCCCAGCAGCCCGAACCACTCGGGCACCAGGAGTGCCTCGCCCGTGGTGAGCGCGACGCCGAAGAACGCGTGGAACGCCATGGTCGCGAACAGCAGGAGCAGCCGCTGCGGCCATCCGGGCGGCGCGGGCCGGGTCGATCCCGACGAGCGCGTTAGCGAACAGGTACCCGGCGAGCGTGAAGTGCAGGAGCATCGCGAGGTGCCCGATGTACGTCGTCAGCGCGAGCTCGAACGCCGGCGTGTAGTAGAAGACGATCATCGAGCGGCGAAGTTCACGGCCGCGACGATCGGGTTGGCGAAGAACTGCCCCCATCTCGACGTGACGAGCGCGAGCACCCACTCGCGGCCCGCGCGAGCCGTCCTTGCGCACGGGCACGGCCCGCACGAGCAGCGTCACGGGGCGGCGAGCACCAGGAAGATCGGCACGACCATCGCGAGGATCATGTGCTGGACCATGTGCGCGCTGAACAGGACGTGCCCGTACATCGCCGGACCGCCGTTGGTGACCCAGAACAGTATGGCGATGCCGAGGCACCAGGAGACGGTCCGTCCCACGGGCCAGCGGTCGCCGCGCTTCGCGAGGCGCCGCACCCAGCGCAGGTAGACGACGAACGCCGCGACGCACGCGAACGCGGGGAGCAGGTCCCAGCGCCACTCGGTGAACCAGCGGGCGAGGTCCGGCTCGGGCGGCAGCGGGTGCCCGGTGACGAGCTCGGCGGGCGTGGGGAGCTCGATGGGCTCGTCGGGGACGGGTGGGGCGGTCGAGCCCAGGGCGACGGCCACGCCGGACACCGCACCCATGATGAGCAGCTCGACGGCGACGAGCCGCCAGAACAACCAGGTCGCGGCCTTCTCGCCGGCCGGAGGCGTCGCTGCGGGAGCCGTCGTCCTCCCCTGCCCGACGGCGGAGGTCGCCCCCGGCCACCTCACCGCGGGCGGGGATCGCCCGGCGGGCGCGCCGGTGGTGCCCGGAGGCGGCGCACCACGAGCTCGCGGTGCGCGAACCCGAAGGCCCCGAGGACCACGATGAGCGCGACCTTGGTGAGGATGAGGACGCCGTAGTCGGTGCTCAGCCCGTCGAGGCCACCGAGCCGGATCCAGGCGTTCGCTACGCCGGAGACGGCGACGGCGACGAACGACCAGCCCGCGATCGCGGAGTAGCGCGCGACCGAGGAGGCGAACGCGGTCCGGTCGAGCCCGCCGCGCAGCCGCACGATCGCGAGAACCCCGAGCCCGCCGATCCACAGGGCCGCACCGCCGAGGTGCAGGAACATCGAGGAGATCGCGAGCTCGTGGCTTGCGGCGCCCGCGGTGTGCCCGGTGTTGGCCTGGAACGCGAGGGCCGAGGTCGCGAGCAGGGCGGTCCACAGGGCGCCGGTCGCGGTGCGGACCGCGAGCGCGCACGCCGAGGTGAGCGCGGCGACGATCGTGATGCCGAGGAGGCTGCGTCCGAGCGAGAGCTGCGTGACGAACGCCGCGAGCTGGTCGCCGAACCCGATGCTCGAGACGGGCATGCTCGACAGGACCGAGTACCGCAGCACGGTCTGCACGACCGTCAGCACGGCCCAGGTGGCCGATGCGGCGCCGCCACCGCGAGCGCCCTGCGCAGGGCGGTCCGGCGGGCAGCACGCAGGCCGCGAGGACGAGGGAGCCGATCGTCAGCGCGATCGCGAGCTCGGTGAGGACGGTGGAGATCGGCAGACCCCAGCGGGAGATCGCCCCGGGTCGGAGAAGCCCGCGAGCGCCTCGAAGGCCCGGAGAACGCGCCTGCCGCGACGACGGCGAGGATCGCGACGACCACGGCGGCGGGTCCTGCGAGCACGAGCCACCAGGGGTTGCGCGGGGGTCGAGGACGACCCGGCCGGTGGCTCGCCCAGCCCGGTCGGGCGCGGTTCCTGAGGTGCGGGGGCGGTGGCGGTCACGCGTCCAGGGTAGGCGGCGAGCGGCGGATCGCGGTATTCCCGCCGCTCCCCGCTCTTCCGGCCCGTTGTCGGTGGGCCCCGCGCCCTGCGCCGGCCGCGGTGTGTGTCAGAACCAGCGTGACCTCTACCTCACGCTCGCTCTGACAGCCCGCCTCTCCCACCCAGTTGTCAGAACCAGCGTGACCTCCACCTCGCGCTCGCTCTGACAACCCCGGCGGGCAGTAGCGCAGCGAGACCTGCCCCTACCGTCCTGTGGAAATCCCCGAGCACGGTCAGGGTCCGCTGGCATACTGGGCCGGGTTCGCACGGCACTCCCTCCGGGCTGGACCCCGTGACACCTCCCCGAGCACACGCGAAGGACTTCACCATGGCCACAGGTCACGGCAGCATCTCCACCACGGACCTGGACCGCGCGAGCCACCTGCTCAAGCGCGTCGAGCAGGTGTTCGACCAGCGCGTCGTCGGGCAGGAGGCCCTGCGCACGGCCCTGATCAGCTCGCTGCTCGCGGGCGGCCACATCCTGCTGGAGTCCGTCCGGGACTCGCGAAGACGACCGCCGCCCAGACGCTCGCGGCCTCGATCACCGGTTCCTTCCGTCGCATCCAGTGCACGCCCGACCTCATGCCCAACGACATCGTGGGCACCCAGATCTACAACTACGCGACCGGGTCGTTCACCACGCAGCTCGGGCCCGTGCACGCGAACCTCGTCCTCCTCGACGAGATCAACCGGTCCAGCGCCAAGACGCAGTCCGCGATGCTCGAGGCCATGCAGGAGAAGCAGACGTCGATCGGCGGCGAGAACTTCCCGCTCCCTCGCCGTTCATGGTCCTCGCGACCCAGAACCCCATCGAGGAGGAGGGCACCTACGTGCTGCCCGAGGCCCAGATGGACCGCTTCCTCATGAAGGAGGTGCTGACCTACCCGGCCCCGCAGCAGGAGCTGGAGATCCTCGACCGGATCTCGACGGGCCGCATGTCGGCGCCCATCACGGCCGAGCCCATCGGCATCGACGACGTCGTGTTCCTCCAGCACCTCGTCGACGACGTCTACGTGGACGAGTCGATCAAGAGGTACATCGTCGACCTCATCAACACGACCCGCCTGTCCGGGCCGCGCCCGTCGCCGGGCTGGACCAGCACGTGCGCGTCGGCGCGAGCCCGCGCGGCGGGATCGCGCTCATGCGCGTCGGCCAGGCCCTCGCGATCCAGGCCGGTCGCGCGTTCGTCATCCCGGACGACATCAAGGCGGTCCGCTACTCGGTCCTGCGCCACCGCCTGGTGCGCACGTTCGACGCGCTCGCGACCAACGTCCAGCCCGAGCAGCTCATCGACGCGGTGTTCGACGCCGTCCCCACCCGTAGGCGCCGGTTCATGGCAGACGTGTCGCGACTGGCCCAGGTCGGGCCAGGCTCGAGCTCCCGCTGGCCCGGCGGGCCTCGGGGCTGCTCGAGGGCGGCACCGCTCGGTCCTCAAGGGGCACGGCCAGGACTTCGACGACCTCCACCTGTACGCGCCGGGCGAGGACGTGGGCGACATCGACTGGAAGTCGAGCGCCCGCGCGGGTATCCCGGTGGTCCGCAGGTTCGTGCGCGAGTCCAACGTCAACCTGGTCCTCGTCGTCGACACGGGCCGCAACATGGGCGCGACGGCGGCGAGCGGCGAGCCCAAGGCCGACGTCGTGAGCTTCTGCTGCGCCCTCGTGGCCTACCTCGCACGGGACCGCGGGGACCGGGTCGCACTGGTCGCTGCGGACGCGGGACGCATCGTCCAGCTCCCGCCGCGGGCCAGCACGCAGGACCTCGAGCTCATGCTCCGCACCGTGGAGCGGCAGCTGGGCGTCGACGCTCCGGCGAGCGACCTGAACCGGCCCTCGACCGGGCCCTCAACGCGTTCCAGCGCCGCTCCCTCATGGTCGTCGTGACCGACGAGGCGCGGCCCGGACCCGAGCACGAGCGCCTGCTGCGCGCATGCGCGTGCGTCACGAGGTCATGGTCGTCGCGGTCGCGGACCTGTCTCCGGTCGGACTTCCGACCGGCGCGACGGCCGCGTCGGGGCACGCGGTGGCCGCCAGGACGTTTGCGGACGTCGACGGCACGCTCGATCTGCCGCCGTTCCTGCGGGGCGCGTGGACATCGCCGACGGCGCCGCGCAGGCCGCACGCACCCGGCGCGAGTCCGTCGTGGGTCTGCTGCGCACCCTGCAGGTCGAGGCCGTGTCCGTCGAGGGGACGGACGACGTCGTGCCCCGCTTCATCGAGCTGCTGGGGAGGCAGAAGCGTGCCCGACGATGAGCTCTACGCCCCGGTCCTCTACAGCGGCTGGTGGGCGGTCCTCGGGTGGCCCTGCTGCTGGCGGTGGTCGGCTGGGTCGTGTTCGCGTTCCTGTCCACGCGCGCGTCCGCGGAGGAGAAGGCCCAGTGGGTGCCCCGCGCCCCTCAGCCGGAGGCTACGACGCGTACGCGGGGCTGCGGGCCGAGTTCGAGGCGCACCTCGACGCGGTCGAGCAGCGCTACCTGGCGGGTGACCTCGACGAGCGCACGCTCCACCTGGCGCTGTCCAAGGAGGTCCGCGGGTTCGCCTCGGGCCGCCTGGGCGTCGACGCCTCGGTGCTGACGCTCTCCGAGATCGAACACATGACGGGCACCCAGCACCTGACCCGGCTCATCGCGCGGTACTACCGACCGTCGTTCGCGGAGTACGACGTCGACCCGTCGCTCCTGCGTGACGAGCAGGGCGGCACCCGCACGGGCAAGGACTCGATCGACCGTGCCCGCTCGGTGGTGAGGACGTGGTGACGCCCGCAGCCCTGGTGCCGGGCCCGCAGGGCGCCTCGATCCTGTGGCCGTGGCTGCTCGCCGCCGTCCTGGTCCTGGCCCTCGCGGCAGGTGCGACGGCCTGGTGGCTCGCGCGCCGCCGTCGGGCACGGGCGGAGAAGAAGCAGGACGCCGACGGCGTCACATGGGTCGCGAACTCCGCCTACCTCGCGCAGGTCCCCGCCTTCGCGGCGTGGGTGCGCCGCTACCGGGCGCTGCAGGTCGCGGGGCTCGTGGGCCTGCTCGTCGCGCTCCTCGGGGTGGGGGCTGTCGCGGCCAGGCCGGTCGAGACCGACGTCGTCGTGGACCGCCTGGGAACCCGGGACATCGTGCTGTGCCTCGACGTGTCCGGCTCGATGACGGCCTACGACGGCGAGATCCTCAAGGTGTACTCGGAGCTGGTCGACAGCTTCGAGGGCGAGCGCATCGCGCTGTCGATCTTCAACTCGACGTCCCGCACGGTCTTCCCCTGACGGACGACTACGCCCTGGTCGGGGAGCAGCTCACGGCGGGCATCGCCGCGTTCGACAAGGAGCCCAGCGACCTCGACTTCAGCGACGCGGGGACGAGAAGGACATCCTCGAGTACCTCACGTACACGGCGGGGACGCTCGCGAACGAGTCGGCGGCGAGCCTGATCGGCGACGGCCTGGCGAACTGCGCGCTGCAGTTCGACGAGGAGGCCACCGACCGCTCGCGCTCGATCATCCTCGCGACCGACAACTACGTGGCGGGCGAGCCGATCTACACCCTTGAGCAGGCCGCGGCCCTGGTGGAGTCGCGCGACATCACCCTGCACGGGATCTACGGCGGCTCGGACCTGTACGCGGGCACCCCGGAGGAGGTCGAGTACCGCGACGTCGTCGAGGCGGGCGGTGGGCTGTACTTCCTCGCGGGCGACCCGCAGGCGGTCGAGGGCATGGTGGACGACGTCGTCGCGCAGCAGGCCGTCGAGCTCGACGCCAGCCCCGAGGTCATCGTGACGGACCTGCCTGCGCTCTGGTTCCTCGTGGCGACCGCCGGTGTCGCCCTGCTCGTCGTCGTCGGCTGGAGGCTGCGCGAATGACTCTCCAGCCGTTGATCCCTCTGTGGGCGTGGGCCGTGGTGTTCGTACCGCTGCTCGGGCTGGCCGTGTGGCAGCTCGTGGTCGCTCTCCGTGGCGCCTCGCGGGCACGGCGGACCCGGGAGCACCCCGCCGCCCTCGCGACGCCTGGGTCCGGCGCACCGCGCTCGTCGCGCTGCTCGCCGTGATCGGGCTCGGGCCGTCGGTACCCGTGACGGCGAGGGACACCTCGGTCGCGAACGTCGACATGTTCTTCGTGGTGGACCGCACCGGATCCATGGCCGCGGAGGACTTCGAGGGCACGGGCGAGCGCCTCGACGGCGTCCGTCACGACATCACAAGCCTCACGGGCGACATCCGGGCGCCCGCTACTCGGTCATCTCGTTCGACTCCCAGGCCAGCCGCCAGCTGCCCCTGACGACCGACGCGCGGGCCATCACGTCCTGGGCGGACACCTTCAAGCGTGAGATCACGCTCTACTCGAAGGGTCGCTCACGGACCGGCCGCTCGACGAGCTGAGCGCTGCGCTCCGGGCGCCTCGACGGACCGCCCGTCCAACATGCGCCTGGTGTTCTTCCTGTCCGATGGCGAGCAGACCGCCGAGGGTGAGCCCGCTCCTACGCGGACCTCGCCCCGCTCGTCGACGGCGGCGCGGTCCTCGGCTACGGCACCCCGGAGGGTGGGCGCATGAAGGAGTACATGCCGCCGAGGACCCCGCGGCGGCCGAGTACATCGAGGACCCGTCGCAGGCGCCGGTCGACGACACGGGGTCACCGGACGCCCTGTCGACGATCGACGAGGAGAACCTGCGCACCATCGCCGACCAGCTGGGGTCCCGTACGTGCACCGCGAGACCGCAGGCCCGACGGCGGATCTCGTCGCGGGCGTCGACCCCGAGCAGGTCGCGGCCGACGGCAGGCGCCAGGTCACCGCGTTCCGTCCGGTCGTCTGGCCGTTCGCTCTGGTCGCGGCCGGGCTCCTCGGGATCGAGGCCTGGTTCGCCGGTCGGTCCGCCTCCCGCCGGGTGGGGTGCGCGCATGAGCGACGGCCTGCCCCGCAGCAGCCCCGCCCCCATGGGGCAGTGCGGGCAACCCGGGCGCCCCGACGCCCCTGGGCCGACGGGACCGGCCCAGCAGGGCCCGGCCGGTCCCGGCTGGGCCGGTCCCGCGACGATCCGGCCCGGCGCGCCGTATCCGCGGCCCACCCGGTCCGGGCGCCTGCGCTCGCCCCAGGCCGCGGCGCTGCGCTCGAGGCGGCTGCGCCGTCGGGCACTGATGCTCCTCCTGCCCGTCCCGCTGCTGATCGCCGCGATCGTGTTCGGGATCAAGCTCGCCTTCCTCCCGGTGCTCGCCTCGTACGCGTCCGACCGCTACGACACCGGCGAGTACACGAGCGCCGCGGGGACGTTCGGCCTGCAGAAGACGATGAACGTCGTCGACCCCTGGAAGGCGTGGTTCAACGCCGGCACGGCCAGCCACAGCAGCGGCGACGACTACAGCGCGATCGACGACCTCCACGCGGCCTACGACCTGGCCGAGGGCGAGGAACCGATGGTCCGTTGCCGGATCCAGATCAACCTGTCGATCTCCTACGAGACCTCCGGGGACTACGAGAAGATCACCGGCGACGACTACCTGGCGCAGAAGAAGGCCCTCGAGGAGGCCCTCGCGTCCCGTGAGGCGGGCGAGGACTACGACGAGTACATCATCGACCCGTACGGCGACGGCAACGAGGTCACGCCCAAGCAGGTCCAGGACGACGCGACGACGTGGTTCTCCTTCGCCGAGCGGTCCTACGCGACGGCCGAGCAGGTCCGCGGGTGGCCCGGTTGCGAGGACCAGTCCGAGGAGGAGAAGGAGCAGAACGAGGCGTCGGTCCAGCGCCTCCAGGACAAGCAGCAGCAGGCCAAGGACGCCCAGCCACTACCGCCTCAGGAACCCCAGGAGGGCGAGGAGGAGTCTGAGCAGCCGGAGTTGGACCAGAGCGAGGAGGAGCGGGCCGAGGCAGAGCGCCAGGACAAGCTCCAGCAGCAGAACTCCGACGCGAAGGACGACGAGGAGGAGAGCCGCAGGAGTACCAGGAGCACTTCGGGGCGACGACCCGGCGGGGACGGGCGAGGACGGCGAGGGAGGGTCCACCAAGAACTGGTGAGCCCGGGCGTCAGGCCGGCACCTCACCGATCCTCCCGAGCCTCTCGGGGTCCGCCAGGATGTCGATCTGCACGATCCTCCCGTCCCGGACCGCGAAGGCCAGCACCGAGAAGTACCGACCGGACTGGACGTTGACGAGCCCGGGAGACCCGTTGACCATCGCCAGCCGCGAGAACTCCGCGTACCGCCAGTACGTGCGGGCCTGAGCTGCCGCCGCCTGGGCGCCCCGGACGATGCGGGAGAGTCCGGCCGGCCCGTCGTCGGTACGGACCACGACGTCGGGGTCCAGCAGCGTGAGGAGCGCCTCGAAGCTGCCCTCGCGGGAAGCTGCGAGGAAGGCCTCGACCACCTCGCGCCGGCGCTCGAGGTCCACCTCCTGCGCCGGGACCGCCCCTGGACACGACGGCGCGCCCGGCTCGCGAGCTGACGCGTCGCGGCGACGGAGCGGTCCACCACGGGCGCGACCTCGTCGAACGGGACCGCGAACAGGTCGTGGAGGACGAACGCCAGGCGTTCCGCGGGCGGCAGCTGGTCGAGGACCACGAGCAGCGCGAGGCCCACCGAGTCCGTCGTCACGGCCTGCGCCTCCGGACCGTCGGCCAGCCCGACGACGGGGTCGGGGACGTGCGTGTCCCAGGCCGACTCCCGCCGGTTGCCTCGCGACCTGAGCATGTTGAGGGACACCCGCGCGACGATGGTCGTCAACCAGCCGCCCAGGTTCTCCACGGCGCTGCTGTCGGAGCCCTGGAACCGGAGCCACGACTCCTGGACGGCGTCGTCCGCGTCGGGGAGCGAGCCCAGGAGCCGGTACGCGACCGACTTCATCCGGGGTCGGTGCTCCTCGAACCGGTCCGCGAGCAACTGGTCCTCCTCCATCCGTCACACTCCTTCGCCGGGCGGTGTCATACCAGTGACCCACAGAACCACAGAGGTCTGACACGACCCGACCCGAGGAGCGATCATGACGAACGACGAGCTGCGGAACGCCATCAAGGGCCGCGTGCTGCTGCCCGGAGACTCCGGCTTCGGGCGGCGTCGACACCGTGGAACCTGGCGATCAGCCAGCCGGTCGCCGCGGTGGTCGAGGCCCAGGACGCCGACGACGTCACGGCCCTGGTCCGGTACGCGCGCAAGGCGGGTCTCACCGTCTCGACACAGCCGAGCGGGCACGGCGCCACGGGCGACGTCGAGGGTGTGGTCCTGCTCCGCACGAACCGCTTGGGCGGGGTCGAGGTACGCCCCGAGGAGCGGGTCGCGCGCCTGGGGGCGGGTGTGCGCTGGGGCGAGCTGCAGGGGCAGCGGGGCCCACGGTCTCACCGGTCTCCCGGGCAGCTCTCCGGAGGTCAGCGTGGTGGGCTACGCGCTGGGCGGGGGCTCGGGTGGTTCAGCCGACGGCACGGCTTCGCCTCGGACTCGGTGCGGGCTCTCGACGTCGTCACGCCCGACGGCGACCTGACGTCGGTCACCGCGTCGTCGGACCCCGACCTCTTCTGGGCGCTCCGGGAGGCGGCGGGGACTTCGGCGTCGTGACCGCAGTCGAGATCGACCTGCATCCGGCTCGGGCGCTGTTCGGCGGAGCTCTGGCGTGGCCCGCGGATCGAGCCGCCGAGGTCTTCGAGGCGTTCCAGGCGATCACGTCCGGCGCGCCGCCCGAGCTGAGCCTCTGGCTCAGCCGCTCCAGATCCCGGGCAGCCCGCACCTGATCACCCTGCACACGGCCTTCCTCGGCGAGGAGGGCGAGGCCCGCGAGCCGCTGCGCCCGCTCGGGTCGATCGAGGGCGCGCTCCGCGACACCCGGGGCTCTCGCCGTGGCAGACCTGGGCGCGATCACCGGGGACCCCGTCGATCCCGCCCCTGGTCGCTCACGTGCCGAGCTGTTGTCGGGCATCGAGGACGGAGCCGTCGAGAAGCTCTTCAGCGGGTCCGTCGACCCGCTCCTGACGGTTCAGCTCCGCCACCTCGGAGGCGCGCTCACGACGCAGCGTGAAGGGTCGGGGCCAGCGGCTCGGTCGCCGAGCCGTATCTGCTGTACCTGTTCGGGCTGCCGCTGACCCCGGAGCTCGGGGCTGCGGTCGGGGCGAAGCAGGAGGAGATCGCGCGGGACCTCGCCGCCTCGGTGTCGGGACGCAAGCCCCTGACGTTCCTCGCTCCGGGCGAGCGGGCGGCCGCGGCCTTCGACCAGGGCACGATCGACCGGCTTCGCGCGATCAAGCGGGCGCGGGATCCTCACGGCACCCTCCGGTCGAACTTCCCGGTCCTGGCCTGAGCCTCGTGTCAGAACGAGCGTGACCCCGAGGTCACGCTCGTTCTGACACGACCGGTTCCAGCACCACGGGAACCGCCACCACGGGAACCGCACCGGCCGCTCAGTCCTCGAGGCCCTCCACGAGCAGCGTCCGCGGTCCTGGCCCTTCCACGGCGAGCACGTCGTGCGGGTTGGCGAGAACGCACTTGCGCAGCGACAGGCATCCGCACCCGATGCAGTCGGTGAGATGGTCGCGGAGCCGGACCAGCTGCTCGATCCGCGCGTCGAGGTCCGCGTGCCACTCGCGGGAGAGGCGCCGCCAGTCCTGGCGGTCGGAGTCCGGTTCTGCGGCAGCGTGCCGAGCGCTTCGCGGACCTCGGCGAGGGATCCCCACCCGCTGCGAGACGCGGATGAAGGACACCCGGCGGAGGGTCTCGCGCGGGTAGCGGCGTTGGTTGCCGGGGTGCGTCGAGCGACCAGGAGGCCCTCGCGCTCGTAGAAGTGCAGCGCGGACACCGAGACGCCGCTGCGACGCGCGAGCTCTCCGACGGTGAGCTCGTCGTCGGGGTCGGGTCCCTCACCAGGCATGATCGCTCCAGGCATTCGTCATTCCGTCCCTCGACGACACGAGATCCGCTTGACCTCGACAATGGTTGAGGTTTGAGACTACTCGAAGCGCTCGACCGAGCGCCTCCGACACCAGCGCCCCCGCCGCCCGCGCCCGACCCTGCGAGGAATCCCATGGAAGCCATCCGCCTGCACGCCTTCGGCCCCGGAGAACCTCGTCCTCGACATCCTCCCGGACCCCGTCCACGGACCCGGCGAGGTCCTCGTGGCCGTCGCTGCCCACGGTGTCCATCTGCTCGACACGACGCTTCGCCGCGGCGAGGCGGGCGGACCGCTCGCCCTCCCGGACCTCCCCGCGATCCCGGGCCGCGAGATCGCCGGCACCGTGACGGCCGTGGGCGAGGACGTCGATGCCGCGTGGCTGGGTCGTCGGGTCGCCGCTCACCTCGGCGCCCGCGTCTCCGGCGGCGGCTACGCGCGCCTGGCGGTCGCTCCGGTCGGGACGCTGCACGCCGTCCCGGACGGGCTCGACCTCCCGCGGCCGTGGCCATGATCGGGACCGGCCGGACCGCGGTCGGCGTGCTCGACCTCGTCCCCGTCACCGCCGACGACACCGTCGTGGTGCTCGCGGCAGCAGGCGGCGTCGGCTCTCTCGTCGTCCAGTCCTACCTCGCCGCCGGAGCCGGGTGGTCGCCCTGGCCGGAGGGCCCGCGAAGGTCGACCTCGTCCGTTCGCTCGCGACGCCCGGGACGTCGGCGCAGCTCACCGCGATCGACTACACGACGGCAGGATGGCTCGACGTCGCCCGCGCAGCCACCACCACCGCGGGACGGGACGGAGCGACCCTCGTCGTCGACGGCGTGGCCGGACAGCTCGGGGCGGATGCCGCCTCGCTCCTCGCGGCGTCGGGACGGCTGCTCATGATCGGCTGGTCGTCCGGGCAGCCCAACGCGGCCGCCCGTCCGGACGCGGCCTCCGCGGTCGACGTCACCTGGGCCGTCGGACCGGACGCACCGCCCTGGGGAGACCTGTTCACCCTGCAGGAGCGGGCGCTCGCCCTTGCCGCCGACGGGACGTGGAGGGTGCTGACCCACCAGGTCCCGCTCGCCGAGGCGGCACGCGCGCACCGCGAGCTCGAGTCCCGCGCGACGTCCGGAAAGGTGGTGCTCGTCTGATGCCCGACGACGTCGCCGCCCCCGAGGCCGTCACCTCGCCCGAGGCCGTCTCCGCCCCGGCCCCCGTCCCTGCCGCGGGTCTGTCCCCGCGACCCAGCGCGCCGTCCTCGTCGGCATGGTCGCCCTGGTCCTGCTCGGAGCCTTCGAGGCCCTGGCCGTCGCGACAGCGATGCACACCGTCGCGACCGCACTGGACGGCATGGCGCTCTACGCCGTCGCCTTCGCGGGGTCGATCGCGGCGAGCGTCGTCGGCATGGTCGCCGCAGGCCGCTGGTGCGACCGCTACGGCCCGAGCCCGTCGCTGTGGGCGGGCGTGAGCCTGTTCCTCGCCGGCCTGCTCGTGTCCGGTCTCGCCCCGACCATGGAGATCTTCGTCGCGGGCCGTGTGGTGCAGGGTCTCGGCACGGGGATGTACATCGTGGCCCTCTACGTGCTGGTCGCCCGCGTCTTCCCCGAGGAACGGCGCCCGGCCGTGTTCGCGGCCTTCGCGGCGGCGTGGGTCGTGCCCTCGATCGTCGGCCCGCTGGTCGCAGGACTGGTCGTCCAGCACGTCGGGTGGCGCTGGGTCTTCCTCGCCGTGCCGCTGCTCGCCGTCCCTGCCGTCCTCATGATGCGCCCCGGTCTGCGGGCCGTCGTCGAGGACCGCCGCGGCCGCTCGCAGGCCGACCGCGCCGGCAACGGCACCCTCTGGTGGGCCGTGGCGGCCGCCGTGGGCATCGGGCTCCTGCACGTCGCCGGACAGCAGGAGGGTGTGCTCCTGTACGTCGCCCTCGTGATCGCGCTCGCGCTCGTCGCGGTGAGCGTGCCGCACCTGCTCCCGCGTGGCACGGTGCGGGCCGCACGCGGCCTGCCGTCCGTCATCGCGATCCGTGGCCTCGTCGCGGCAGCGTTCACCGGCACCGAGGTCCTGCTGCCCCTGCTCCTCCAGTCCGAGCGGGGCTGTCCGCCCCGAGGCGGGCGCCGTGCTGACCTTCGGCGCGATCGGCTGGTC
Source organism: Oerskovia sp. M15 (assembly GCA_038070415.1). GTDB lineage: Bacteria > Actinomycetota > Actinomycetes > Actinomycetales > Cellulomonadaceae > Oerskovia. The sequence goes on along the minus strand of JAMYWF010000001.1, from coordinate 2,074,475 downwards.
GACGGGCGCGTGGCTGCGGGGCAAGGCGCACTGGGGCTGGCCGCACGCACGGTTCGTCCTGATCGGGTCCATGCTCATCGCAGGAGGCGTCTCGGGCACCGCGCTGCTCGCCTGGCCGTCCGTGCCCCGATCGTCGGGATGCTGGCGTGGACCGTGGCGGGCCTGGGCATGGGCATGGTCCACCCGACGCTGTCGGTGCTCACGCTCGCCCTGTCCCCGAGGACCAGCAGGGCGCGAACAGCTCGGCGCTCCAGGTCTCGGACGCCCTCTCGGCGGCGATCGCGCTCGCGGTGACGGGCTCGATGCTCTGGGCGCTGCACGACGCGCTCGGCCTCCTCGCCTACGTCGTCTGCTTCGCGGTCATGGTCGTGATCGCGTTGCTCGCGGCGGGCGTCGCACCGCGGACGCGGGTCCCAGGCTGAGCTCCGCGCTGAACCCGTCCCGCCAGCTCGGGTACCGCGGCTCCCAGCCCAGCTCACGCCTCGCCTTCGCGTTGGAGGAGCCCCGGACCTCGGTCATCATCGAGATCCCGTGCTCCCCGATCAGCGGTCGCGCGAGCCAGGCGGCAGGCGCAGCGGCGGTCCGGCACCGAGGAGCCCGGCGAGGTAGGGGATCACCTCCCGGACGGGCGCGGGGTCGTCGTCGACGACGCCGTACGCCCGGGTGCTCCCCGGTCCAGCGCGGCGACCGTCGCCTCGGCGGCGTCGTCCACGTGCACGAACGACCAGATCCCGCCTCCACCGCCGACCACGGGGAGCCTGCGGGCACGCACCAGCGCAGTCTGCTCGCCCGATGCGCTCCACCCGGTGCCCGGCCCGTAGAGCAGGCCGAACCGGAGCGCGATCCCGTCGATCCCGTCGGTCCCCGTCGTCGTGTCCTCCAGGTAGCGGATCGCCTCGAGCGTCTTGCGGGACGCCCTCGTGGGTGCGGGTCGAGTCCGTCGAGCTCGGTCTTGACCGGTCCACCCGTCCGGGGTTGGTCCACCCGGTGAAGCTCTGCGCCACGAGGCGGCCCACCCCGGCCGCCAGCGCGGCCGCCACGAGGTGGTCGAGCCCCACGGTGCGCAGGCGGTTCGTCGGGGCGAAGGACTCGTCGAACTTCTTGAGGACGACGGTCCCGAGAGCGCCGTCAGCTGATGGACGACGACGTCGGGCCGAGCTGCCGCGACCGCGCGCCGGACCGCCGCCGCGTCGAGGGCGTCGAGGAGCACCGGCTCGGCACCCTGCGCCCGCAGCACGGCCGCCTTGGCCTCCGAGGTGGTCGTACCGACGACGTCGTGCCCGGCGGCCACCAGCCGTGGGGTGAGGCGGGTCCCGACCGCTCCCGTAGCACCGGCGAGAAAGATGCGCATGGTCCTGCTCCTCTCGTTCACGACCTCGGGTCCCATGACCTCGGTCGGCGTCATGACCTAGGACGAGACAGCGGCTCCACCTGTGACGGACGTCCACGGAGGGGCCCGTGGTTGGATCGACGGGTGGGCAACCTTGCCGAGCAGGCAGACCTGCGGCCGCTGATGTTCTCGGTCGCCTACCGGATGCTGGGCTCGGTCGCGGAGGCCGAGGACGTCGTCCAGGACGCGTTCGTCCGCCTGCACGGGGTCGACGGCGCGGCCGTGCTGTCCCCGAGTCGTATGCCGTGACCGTCACGACCCGGCTCGCGATCGACGTCCTGCGCTCGGCCCGGGTCCGTCGTGAGCGGTACGTCGGCTCGTGGCTGCCCGAACCCTTGCTCGCGACCGACCTCCCGACCGGCAGCCCGCCGGAGGCGACCCGGCCGAGAGGGCCCTGGTGCGCGAGTCCGTCTCGACCGCGTTTCTCGTCCTCCTCGAGACCCTGACCCCGACCGAGCGGGCCGTCTTCCTCCTGCGCGAGGTCTTCGTGTACGACTACGCGACGATCTCCGACGTCGTCGGTCGCACGGAGACCGCGTGCCGCCAGCTCCTGCGGCGGGCCAGGCGCCGGATCGACGAGGGCCGACCACGGTTCGAGGCCGACCCGGCGCGTGGTGCAGAGATGGCCGACCGGTTCCTCGCGGCCGCCGCCACGGGGACCTCGCCGCGCTGGAGGCGCTGCTCACGGAGGACGTGGTCCTGGTGGCCGACGGCGGCGGCAACGCCCCGGCGATCAACGCACCGATGTCGGGTCGGACCCGGGTGGCCCGGTTCGTCCTGGGCCTGTTCCGATCCGCGGGTCGCATGGGTCTCGTCGCCGACAGCGTGGTGGTCGGCGGGCAACCGGGGTACGGGTCGTCGACGCGGACGGCCGCATCGTCAGCGTCTTCAGCCTTGAGGTCTCGGGGGCCGGGTCCATGGGGTGGACAACCAGATCAACCCCGACAAGCTCCGTCACCTCGGGAGGTCGGCGACCTGTGGGAGCTCGTCGCGCGCGGCGACGGGCGCTCCACGACGCCGGAGGAACCTAGGGCGTGAGCGGCAGCGTCGCCGTGGCCTCGGCGTACCGGTCCAGCACGATCGCCGTCAGGCGAGCGTCGGGGCCAGCGGGTCGGTCACGAGGTCCGCGCCGGCCTCGAGCAGCCGGTCGTGGAAGAACCCGGGCGCGAGCAGGTAGGCGGCGATGACCACGCGGGAGTCCGGGTCGTCGCTCAGCGCCTCGCGTGCTGCCGCGACGGCCTCGCGGACCGTCGGGGTCGCCATGGACCCGAAGCCCACCGTCACCGGGCCGTCGTGGTGCGCGCGCAGGAAGGTCGCGACGGCCTCCACGTCGCGGGCCGCCCGGGTCTGCTCGACCCGGCCGCCGCCAGGACCACGGAGTCCTGCGGGCGGACCCCAGCAGCGGACAACCGGTCCGCGAGGATCTCCGCGAGCCGCGGATCCGGTCCGAGCGCACGGGCGGCGGTCGCCGCCCGTGCTCGGGGCCGCGTCCGTCGTGGTCCGGGGAGACGGCCTCGGTGATGTCGACGTTCACATGGAAGCCCGTGGACAGCAGCAGCGGGACGACCACGGCCCGCCCGGCCGACGCCTCACCCGACGCGAGGGGCGACCGCCTGCGTGACGACGTCGGCCACCTCGGGCTGCTGGACGTCGACGAACGCCTCGCGGACGTCGAGGTCGGGCGCGTCGCGCGGACGTCGTCGAGCAGGGCGCGGATCGCCGCCTGGCCGTTCGCGTCGTTGGTGCCGTGCGAGCAACCGACGAGGACCGGCGCGACGCTCCCGCCGGCTCCCGACGGTGCGCTCCCCTCGGGTGCGCTGGAAGGGAAGCCCAGGATCTCCGTGCTCATGCCAGCTCCAGTCGATATCCACGTTTGACGACGGTCTTGACGAGGGTGCGCTCCCCACGGCCTCCCGCAGACGGGCGACGGCGACCTCGGCGGCATGCGGGTCGCGCGAGTCCCGGGCAGGGCCGTGAGGACCTGGTCCCGGGTCACGACGTCCCCGCGCTCTCGGCCAGCAGCCGCAGGACCTCCAGGCCGCTCGGCGAGAGCGGAAGAACGCGCCCGTCGAGGACGGCGACCCGCGAACGGATCTGCAGGATGCCGGCGACGGTCGACAGGGCGAGGGTCTCGGCGTGCTCGTAGTGCCCCACGAGGGTACGGACCAGCGCGCCGAGGCGTCCACGGTCCGGCTGGAGGGTCTCGATCCCGCGGTGTGCGAGGGGCCGGGCCGTGATGGGGCCGACGGCCGCGGCGACCATGGTCCCGCGCGCGAACCGTGCGACGACGGCGTCCCCGACGCCCTCCGACTCGGCCGCGGCGAGCCAGGCCTCCGCCCCGGGGCCGAGGTGAAGACGACGGCGTCGATCTCGCCACCGGCCGCAGCGTGGACCGACGCGCGGAGCGCCACCTCGTCCGGTGGCGGGCCCCAGCGGTAGACGATGAGGCTCGCGACGTCCGCCCCGCCTCCGCGAAGACGACGTCCAGCCCGTCAGCGCCCGCACCGTGGTGCTGGACCGCGATCCGCAGCCCGTCGACCCCTTCGCTGAGCAGGACGTCTGCGATCTCCCCGACGTCTCCGACTCCGCGACCCAGTCGGCCTGGAGTCCGGCGGCCTGGATGGCGCCGCGCGCCTTGGGCCCCGGGCAACCAGCCGGGCGTCGCCCAGGACGACGAGCAGCTCGTCCGCGAGTCCGTGGGCGTCCGCCGCCTCGATCCAGCCTCGGAACCCGATCCCCGTCGTGACGACCACGACGTCGGGGTGCGCGATCAGGTGACGCGTCCCCTCGAGAAGCGCGTCGTCGTGCTCGTTGGGGACCATGCTGAGTGCGGGCGCGTGGCGCACCTCGGCGCCGCGCCGGATCAGGGCCGCCGCGAGCTCCGCGGAGCGGCGGTCGGCCGTGACGAGGATGGTGCAGCCGCCATGACCTGGCCGAGGGCGGGGCGCTGCTGGACGGCTGCGGCGGCGGGTGCGGCCGGTGCGGCCAGCGTCTCGTCGCGCGGCGACGGACCCGTCACCGCGCCCGCTCCGGGCCGAGGGCGGGCTCGAGGAGCCCTCGGCAGCGACGTCGCCCACGACGACGATCGCCGGCGCTCGCACACCGACCTGCGCCGCACGCTCGGCGAGCGTCCCGAGGGTGGCGCGCGTGACCCGCTGACGCTCCGTGGAACCGGACTCGATCACGGCGACGGGCGTGGCGGCGTCGGCCCCGGCGGTGACCGCCTGGTCCGTGATCTCGCTCAGCATCGACACTCCCATGAGGATCACCAGGGTAGCCGTGCGGTCGCGCACGGCGACGAGGGCGTCCATGTCGAGGCCGTCGTGGCCGTTGACCACGTGGAAGGCGCCGACCGTCCCGCGGTGGGTCAGCGGGATCCCTGCGAGCGCCGGGACGGACAGAGCGCTGCTCACGCCCGGGACGACCTCGACCGGGACGCCGGCCTCACGGCAGGCGATGACCTCCTCGCCGCCGCGGCCGTAGACGAACGGGTCGCCGCCCTTGAGCCGCACGACGGTCCGGCCGCGCTGCGCCTGCTCGACGAGGATCGCGTTGATCTCGTGCTGCGGGACGGGGTGGTGGCCGGGAGTCTTGCCGACGTCGATCACCTCGACGCTCGCGGGAAGCTCGTCCAGGACCGTGACGGGCCCCAGGCGGTCGGTGACGACGACGTCGGCGGTCGCGAGGGCGCGGCGGCCGCGCAGCGTGAGCAGGTCGGTCGCGCCGGGACCCCGCCCACGAGGATCACGGATCCGGTGGCAGGACGGGACCGGTCGGTGGCCCGGTGACCTTCCGAGCCCTCGTCGACGCGCGGACGGCGCAGGTCGACGCTCCCTCGCGGAGCAGCTCGGCGAGGCGGTCGCGGACGGCCTCGGCGTAGGCACCCGCGAAAGTGTCGGAACCTGCCCGGTCCATGGCCCGGTGGGCTCCTGACTCCTGATCGAGGAGGGTCGGCACCGAGGTGGCAGGAGCGGGGTCCACGGTCACGGCGACCTGGACCTCCCCGCTGCGCGCGACCGCCGGGGCGGTGGCCGACCCGGCCCCGGTGCCGAGGCACCAGACGTGCAGGGCCTGCGCCCAGGCCGCGACCTGACGGTCCCGGCGGTCGTCGCCCGTGGCAGCGACCGCGAGCCACACCCCGGCGAGGTCCGAGGCCGCGACCTCGCCGACACGCCAGGAGACGGCGGGCGATGCGGCCAGGAGGTCCGTCATGTCCTCGCACACGCTCGACGCGACGATGCGCACCCTGGCCCCGTCGTCGGCCAGCCCACGGGCCTGGCGGGCGGCGGCGGGACCGCCGCCCGCGACCAGGACGCGGCGGTCCCGGAGGTCGAGACGCAGGAGCGTGGTCACGGTGTGGGCCCGTCGGCGCCGTCCGCGGGGTCTCTCGGTCGACCGAGGACGCGACGTGCACGACGCCCGCACGCACCTCGACCGGCCACGTCACCAGGTCCGGGCCCGTGGCGACCACCGGCAGGAACCCACGGGGTCGAGGCAGATGCCGGTCTCCAGCGCGAAGATCTGCTTGTACATCGGCGACGCCACGGTCGGGACCCCGCCCGTGTGCCGACGATGCCGCGCGACATCACGTTCGCCCCGCTGAACGGGTCGAGCTGCTGGACCGCGAGCACGCGGCCGTCGGTCAGGCGGAAGAGTGCGACCTGCTGCCCATCGACGAGGGCCGCGGCACCGCGCTCGACCGCGAGGTCCGACGCCCGGCACACCGCCTCCCAGACCGTGCCGCCTCCGGCCCCTCGCACCCGTCCCTCACCACGTTCTGACAACGCCGTCACAGCCCCGGTTCCCATCGTGTTCGTGCTCATCTCCGCACCTCCAGAGTCGTCCCGGCAATCAGAACCCCACCCGTCGCAGCGCCCTCGCGCTCGGCGGTCGTCGCCGGTCGCGGCTGCCCACGCTCGACGACGTACGCGAGGTCGGGGTCGGCCGTCGCCGGCGCGTTGACGAAGGACCCGAACCGCCGCAGCTTCTCGGGATCCTCCAGGACCGCCCGCCACTCGTCCTCGTACGTGTCCACGTGCCCGGCCATGGCGGCGTCGAGGTCCGCGGCGATCCCGAGCGAGTCCTCCAGGATCACGGCACGGATCCCGTCGAGACCGCCCTCGACCTCGTCGACCCACACCGACGTGCGCTGCAGGCGGTCCGCGGTGCGGATGTAGTACATGAGGAAGCGGTCGATCGTGCGGATCATGGTCTCGTCGTCAAGGTCCTCCGCGAGGAGCCTCGCGTGCTTGGGCGTGAAGCCGCCGTTGCCGCCCACGTACACGTTCCAGCCCTTGTCGGTCGCGATCACCCCGACGTCCTTGCCGCGGGCCTCGGCGCACTCGCGCGCGCACCCCGAGACCCCGAGCTTGATCTTGTGCGGCGAGCGCAGCCCGCGATACCGCAGCTCGAGCTCGACCGCCATGCCCACCGCGTCCTGCACGCCGAACCTGCACCAGGTCGACCCGACGCACGACTTCACGGTCCGCAGCGACTTGCCGTACGCCTGGCCCGACTCGAAACCGTGCTCGACGAGCGGCGCCAGATCAGCGGGAGCTGCTCGATCCGCGCACCGAACATGTCGATCCGCTGGCCGCCCGTGATCTTGGTGTAGAGCCCGAAGTCCTTCGCGACCTGCCCGATCACGAGCAGCCCCTCGGGCGTGATCTCCCCGCCCGGGATGCGCGGGACCACCGAGTAGGTGCCGTCCTTCTGCATGTTCGCCATGACGTGGTCGTTGGTGTCCTGGAGCGCGGCCTGCTCGCCCGACAGGATGTGACCGTTGCCCAGCGACGCCAGGATCGACGCGATGACCGGCTTGCAGATGTCACAACCACGGCCGGGGCCCGCGGCCGGGAGCCCGGCCGGGCGACGCCGTCGGGCATCTTGGGGACTGCAGCCGGGACGCGACCGAACCGCGCGATGATCTCGCTGAACGTGTGCAGGTCCGCGACGCGGACCGCGTCGAAGAGCTGCGCCCGCGAGAGCTCGAAGTGCTCGCACAGCGCGTTCGAGACCTCGATGCCGGCCTTCTCGAGCTCGGTCGTCGTGATCTTCTTGACGAGCGGCAGGCACGAGCCGCAGCTCGTGCCGCCTTGGTGCACGACTTGACCGCGGCGACGTCGGTGCACGCGTGCTCGGTCACGGCCGAGCGGATCGTGCCCGCCGTGACGTTGTTGCACGAGCAGACGGTCGCGTCGTCGGGCAGCTCGAGCCCGCCGCGCCGCCACCCGACGACCCCTCGGGCAGCAGGAACGCCCGGGGTCGCCGGGCAGCTCGCGCCCGACCATGGGACGCAGGGACGCGTACGGCGTCGCGTCGCCCACGAACACGCCGCCCAGGAGGGTCCGTGCGTCGTCGGACAGGACGAGCTTCTTGTAGACGCCCGCGACCGGGTCCGCGTAGACGAGCTCCATGGCGCCCTCGGTGCGCGCGAACGCGTCGCCGAAGCTCGCGACGTCGACGCCGCGCAGCTTGAGCTTGGTCGCGGTGTCCGCACCCGGAAGGTCGCCGACCCACCGAGCAGACGGTCCGCGACCACCTCGGCCATGGCGTAACCGGGGCCACGAGACCCAGGCACCGACCCTCGATGCACGCGACCTCGCCGACCGCCCACACGTGCGGGTCCTCGGTGCGGCACGAGGTCCACGACGGCACCGCCGCGCTCGCCGACCGGCAGGCCCGCGTCGCGAGCCAGGTTGTCGCGCGGTCGGACGCCGGTCGCCATGACCACGACGTCGACGTCGAGCGGCCGCCGTCCACGAAGTCCAGACGGCCCACGTGACCGGTCGCCCGCGCGGGCGCATCTCCTTGGTCGCCGTGCTCACGCGCACCGCGATGCCCATGTCGTTGATGAGGCGGCCGAGCGCCTGACCGCCGCCCAGGTCGATCTGCGCGTCCATGAGGTGCGTGCCGAACTGGATGACGGTCGCCTGAGCGCCGAGGGCCTTGAGGGCCCCGCGGCCTCCAGCCCGAGGAGTCCACCGCCGATGACCGCGCCGCGCACGGGACGGTCGTACGACGTCCCCGCCCGCTCCTCGCGCTTCGCCTCGACCCAGCCGCGCAGGGCGGCCACGTCGTCGATCGTCCGGTAGACGAAGACGCCGGGCAGCTCGTTGCCGGGGATCGGGGGCGGGCCGCGTCCGAGCCGGTCGCGAGGACCAGCTCGTCGTAGTCGTGGACCCGGCCTAGCCGGTCGGTGATCTGGCGTGCCTCGCGGTCGATCGAGTCGACGCGGCAGTCACGCACCAGGCGCACGAGCGGGTCGTCCCAGAGGGCCGGGTCGCCGAGGTTCAGCTCCTCGGGGTCGCGGGCCGAGAAGTAGGACGTCAGTGCCACGCGGTCGTACGGGTAGCGAGGCTCCTCGGCGAAGACGGTGACCCGCCACTCGCCGGCGGTGTCACGGGCACGCAACGCCTCGACGAGACGCTGGGCGACCATGCCGCCGCCGACGATCACGAGGTGGCGGGGTGGGCTCGATGGTGCGGTCACGGGGCTCCTGGGGTGCGGTCCGGGTGTCCGGGGAAACAGCTGCTGTTCTGGACACTAGAGACACGCCGTTTCCGCTCAGCGCCTCCCCTTTGCCCCTCCGTAACGTTCTTCTCACGCGATCGGCGCGTCGCGCGTGAGAACGGACCGGCGGCCGCGGCCGTCGGCGTCACCCTCGGGTGCGCACGGGCTCCAGGGTGCGGTTCGCGGCACGGGCGGGTGGGCCGTCCTGCTCCGGGTCCGCCTTGCGCAACCAGTCCGCGAGACCGCACACGACGTCCTTGCAGCCCCGCACCCGGTCGTCGCCCGGGTCGCCCGGGCGATGTCGGCGGTGCTGCGCGCGCCGTCGCGCCAGCTCGCGACGATGTCCCCTTGGTCACCCCGTTGCAGCTGCACACCGTGGTCCGGTCGGGCATGTGCGTGGGGTCCGACGCCGGAGCCGCCGCCTGCGCGACCGGTTGCAGCAGGAGGTGCGCCGGGTCGGACGGCACCGGGATCCGGCGCGTGTAGGTGGCCGTGAGGTCGGCGCCGATCTGCGGTGCGCCGACGACGGTCGCGCCGACGAGGAAGCCCCGCGACCACGACCTCGACGTGCCTCCCCGCGTCGGGGTCGGTGAGCCGGACCGTCCGGTGGGTCGGGTCCTGCGGGCGGCGAGAACCGCAGACCCCATCGCGACGACGTCGAGCCCGGCCGCCTTGAGGCGTACGACGTCGGTGGGCGTCGAGGCAGGGACGGCCGATGCAGGGCCTCCGGCCTGCCGGACGACGGCATCGGCGCCAGGGCCGAGGTCGGCGCCGCAGGCGCTGCTCCCAGCTCACCCCGGCGCGTGACGTTCATGGCGATCCGCAGGGCCATGCTCGGGCGGTCCTCGTCGGTGAACCGCAGGTGCACGTGGCCCCGTCGGTGTCAGAACCAGCGTGAGCGGGAGGGCTCGCTGGTTCTGACAGCTTCTCCGCGAGCAGGGTGGCGAGCCGCCGAGACTGCTCCCACCCTTGCGCGATCAGCCCCGTCCCTCCCTCCGGCGGCTGCGCGCGGTCGCCGATCGCGTAGGCGTCGGGGTCCTCGGGGCTCGCCAGCCCGTGCCCGACGACGACGCCACGGTCCACCGTCAGGCCGGCGGTCCGGGCGAGGGTCGCCTCGGGCACCGTGCCGCAGGCCAGCACCAGGAGGTCGGCGGCGATCTCCCCGGGTCCAGAGCGCCCGCGTCGGCATCCCGCTCCGCGGGTGAGCCGATACCGCGGGGCGAGGGTCCGGCGTCGGGCACGACGGAGATACCCACCACGCGCCCCGACTCGACCCGGACCTCGCGTGTCCGCGCACCGGTCCGGACCGCGATGCCCAGCTCCGCGAGCGTGCGCGAGGCCGCGAGCCCGGCATCCGGGCCGAGCTGGCGGTCCATGGGGCTCCCGCCGCCGTGGACGATCGTCACCGCGAGGCCGCGGCGCGCCAGGCCGCACGCGACCTCGAGCCCCAGCACTCCGGCGCCGATCACGACCGCGCGACGCGCGTTGGAGATGCTGGCGACGATCTCGCGGGCGTCGTCGAGCGTCCGCAGGGCATGGGCTCCCGCGGGCAGACCGCCGCCCGGCCCCGAACGCAGGCCCGTGACGTCCGGGATCCGCGCGGCGGAACCCGTCGCGAGCACGACCGCGTCGTACAGGAAGGCCCCGTCGCCCGTGACGACGCTCCCGGAGCGGCGGTCGATCGCGATGGCGGAGGCGCCGCGGTGGATGTCCGCGCGCTCGTCGCCGGTCGAGGGCAGCGTGAGGGCCCCGATGTCGGCGCTTCCCGCGACGACCTCACTCAGGAGGACACGGTTGTACGGCTCGTACACCTCGTCGCCCAGGACCGTGACGTGGAGCGGGCGCGTGGGTCGCGGGCGGCAGCGACCAGGAGGTCGGCCGCGAAGCGCGACCCGACCATCCCGTTGCCCACGACCACGACCCGGAACACGCCGTCAGAACCAGCGGGGTCCATGGCCCTCGCTGGTTCTGACACCGTGGTGGAGCGGGGAGCAGCTGGGTCGGTCATGCGACCACCTCCGGGAGACGTGCAGGGAGCGGGTCGGTGGACTGGTCGTCGTACACGTCGTCGGGGACGGGCTCGGCCCGCCGGGCGCCACGTTGACCGCGCACACCTTGAACTCGGGCATCCCGGAGATCGGGTCGGTCGCGTCGGTCGTGATCCGGTTGACGCTGCCGATGCCGCTCCAGTGGAAGGGCATGAAGACCGTGTCGGTGCGGATCCGGTCGCTCCAGCGCGCGGGCGCCCGGACCTCGCCGCGCGACGAGGTGAGCCGGACCGGGTCCCCGTCCTGGATGCCCAGGCGGAAGCCGAGGATCGGGTGCATCTCGACGAAGGGCCCGGAACGATCCGGTCGAGCTCCGCGACGCGACGCGTCTGCGCGCCGGACTGGTAGTGCTGCAGGACGCGGCCGGTCACGAGGTAGACCGGGGCGTCGGGGCGCACGTCGTCGCTGGGTCCCACGTGGTCGACCGCGATCATGCGCGCTCGACCGTCGGGGTGAGGAACCGATCGAGGAAGAGACGCGGCGTGCCGGGTGCGGCGCTCCCCGCCAGGGCTGTCAGAACCAGCGTGGCCTCGAGACCCCGCTGGTTCTGACAACGGCTCGGCGGGCACCGGCTCGGCGGGCACGGTCGCAGCCGCACCGGCCAGAACAGCCCCGGCCCGCCCACGGCCTCGTCGGCATCGAGCCGCGCGTGGCTCAGCCCCGAGTAGTCGGCCACCCCGCCCGCCGAGGCCCTGGCCAGCTCGTCGAAGACCTCCGCGGGGTCCACCGGGAACGACACCGGCGACCCCAGCCGTCGCGCCAGCTCCGCGAAGATCCACAGCTCGGACTGCACGCCCTCGGGCGCAGCCACGGCCTGCCGGCGTCGGATCACCCGCCCCTCGAGCGAGGTCATGGTCCCCTCCTCCTCGGCCCACTGGGTCACGGGGAGCACGACGTCGGCCCGCAGCGCGGTCTCGGACGGCACCATGTCGCACACCACCAGCAGGTCCAGGGCGTCGAGGCGCTCCGCGACCTTCCCGGCGTTGGGCGCGCTGACCAGCACGTTCGACCCGTGCACCAGCAGCGCCCGCGGCCCGCCCGGCGTCCCGAGCGAGTGCAACAGCTCGACCGCAGGCATGCCCGGCCCGGGCAGCGACGAGGGTCCACTCCCCACACCGCGGCGACGTGAGCTCGCGCGGCGGGTCGTCGATCTTGCGGTAGCCCGGGAGCTGGTCGGCCTTCTGCCCGTGCTCGCGCCCGCCCTGGCCGTTGCCCTGCCCGGTGATCGCGCCGTACCCGGACCCGCGCCGCCCGGGAGCCCCAGCGCGAGGGCCAGGTTGATCGCGGCGGTCACGGTCGCCGTGCCCTGGGTCGACTGCTCGACGCCGCGCCCCGTCAGGACGTACGCCCCGCGCCCGCCGCGCGAGGGCGAGGCCGCCGCGAGGAGCCGGGCGACCCGACGCAGCTCGTCGGCGGCGACCCCGCAGACCGACTCGGCCCGCTCGGGCCACCAGGCCGCGACGGCGCGCCGCACCTCCTGGGCCCCGTCGACCCGCGTCGTCAGGTAGTCCTCGTCCGCGAGCCCTTCGGCCCACACGACGTGCAGCAGCGCGAGCAGCACCACGAGGTCGGTCCCTGGGACGGGCTGCAGGTGGATCCCGCCGCCCGGGGACCTGTCAGAACCTGGTGAGGCCAGACCCGTACCAGGTTCTGACACGCCCGAGGGTGCCGTCAGCGCGGCCGTCGCCGACCGGCGCGGATCCACGACCACGAGCCCGCCCCGCGACCGCACCTCCGCCAGGTGCTGCACCGACGGTGGCATGGTCTCGGCCAGGTTGGACCCGAGCAGCATCACGGCATCGGCTTCCGCGAGGTCGGCGAGCGGGAACGGCAGCCCCGGTCGGCGCCGAACGCCCGGTTGGCGCCGCAGCCGCGCTCGCCATGCAGAAGCGCCCGTTGTAGTCGATGTTCGCGGTCCGCAGGACCGTCCGCGCGAGCTTCCCCAGGGCGTACGCCTTCTCGTTCGTCAGTCCCCGCCACCGAAGATCGCCACGGCATCCCGCCCGGACTCGGCCTGGATCGCCTGGATCCCGTCGACGACGCGCCCGAGCGCCTCGTCCCACGTCGCGGGCCGCAGCTCGCCGCGGGTCACGGTCCCCGAGGCGTCGACGGACTGGTCCCGCACCAGGGGCGCCGTGAGCCGGTCGCTCGCCGTGAGCAGGCTCGCGCTCGTCCAGCCCTTCTGGCACAGCCCGCCCTTGTTGGTGGGGAACTCCCGCGGCGAGACGGCCACGCGGGCGGGCGCCGCCGTCGGGCAGGGCCTCGGGCGCCTGCGTCAGCGACATGCCGCACTGCAGCGCGCAGTAGGGGCAGTGCGTGCTCCCCGCGAGGCCCGACGGCGTCGCGCGCCCCGGCGTGCGGCGTCGCCGGGGCGCCGGTCGTCTCGGCGACCGGGTGGACGACCGGGTGGAGGACCATGCTCAGATCCCGGCCGCGGCCATGGGTGCGCCACGCCGCTGGTAGACGGCCCACGTCACAGGGCCATGACGGCGTAGACGCCGATGAAGATCCACAGGGCGGCACGAGCGACCCGGCCAGGTCGTTGGAGATCGCGAACCCACGCGGGATGAGGAAGCCGCCGAATGCCCCGATCGCCCCGGCGATGCCGATGCAGCCCGCCGCAGCCTTGCGGATCCGGGTGCGGTGCGCGACGCGCTCGGCCTCGGGCAGCGACGCCGCCGTCTCCTCCCCGAGGCCGCGAACACCGCGGGGATCATCCGGTAGGTCGCGCCGTTGCCGATGCCTGTGGCGACGAAGAGCAGGAGGAACGACCCGAAGAACAGGCCGAAGCTGTGCGAGCCCAGGGCCTGGATCGCGCCGAACGCCCCGACCGCCATGACGACGAAGGCCCCGATCGTCACGCGTGCACCACCGACCTTGTCCGCGACGATCCCGCCGAGTGGTCGGGACACCGAGCCGACGAGAGCCCGAGGAACGCGATGGACAGGGTGACCTCGGGGAACTGGTTGTTCAGGAGCGTCGGGAACGCGCCCGAGTAGCCGATGAAGGACCCGAACGTCCCGATGTACAGGAACGAGATGATCCACGTGTGCCGGTTGCGGGTCGCGGCCGCGAACGAGCGGAAGTCGGCCTTGGCGTGCGTCAGGTTGTCCATGTACCGCCACGCGAGGAATGCCGCGAGCAGGACGAACGGGATCATCATGAGGCCCGCACGCTCGAGGGCGATGCCCGCGCCGGCGACGATCACCAGGGGCACGGCGAACTGGACCGCGGCGGTGCCGAGGTTGCCACCCGCGGCGTTGAGCCCGAGGGCCTTGCCCTTCTCCTTCTCCGGGTAGAAGAACGAGATGTTGGCCATCGAGGAGGCGAAGTTCCGCCGCCGACCCCGCGAGCGCCGCCACGAGCAGCATCACGCCGAACGACGTCTCGGGGTTCTGCACGACGACGGTGAGCGCGACGGTCGGCACCAGCAGCAGGAGCGCCGAGACGATGGTCCAGTTCCTTCCGCCGAACAGCGGCACCGCGAACGTGTACGGGATGCGCAGCGTCGCGCCCACGAGGCTCGGGACGGCGATGAGCCAGAACTGCTGGTCCACCGTGAACGAGAAGCCGCCGCGCCGAGCTGTGGGACGACGATCGACCACAGCGCCCACACCGCGAAGCCGAGGAACTCCGCGAAGACCGAGATCCCCAGGTTGCGGGTGGCGACCTTGCGCCCGCCGTCCCGCCAGAAGGTCGGGTCCTCGGGGTCCCAGTGCTCGATCCAGCGCCCACGGCGCGAGGCGGGCAGGGTCGCCGTCGCCCGGTTCCCTTCGCCCCTGCCCGACGGCGGAGCGTCCGCCGGGGAGGCGGGCACGGCGTGGTCGGTGGTCGTGACGGTCGAGGCGGTCGGGGTGGGACCTGCGGGGACGGACATGGCGCCTCCTGGAGCGGGGACCGGGGACGTCGAGCGGCGCTCGACCAGTACCCGTGACCGTAGGAAATGCGTGTTTCCCGGGGCGAGTCGACCGTTTCCCGTCCGTAAGGCTTTGCGCACACCCTGGGGCCGCCGACTGTGAGCAGCCCGCCCCGCACCGTCTCTGATCAACCGGTTCGGCGTTTCATCCTGTCCCGTTCCCTCTTCGCGGACTAGAATCACGCAAACCTGCACGTCCTCAGCGACCGGAGGGGCGCACTCCGGCCCGCGGAGGGCGACGCCGCCGGACCTCCGTCGGGCGGCTGAGATCGAGGAGAAGGGTCCGCGCATGGCGCGTCAGAGAACCGCGTTCGGAACGGTCAACCCTTGCGGGTGCTCTCCGCTCTCCTGCGCCTCGCTCGGGAGGACGGCTCGGGCGACGTCGAGAACCGCGCCACCCTGTGCCGCGTGTGTGCCTGGGACCTCGAGGAGCCCGGCTGGACACTCGAGGGTCCCACCCACGCGATCTGCGACTGCTGCGGTGCCGAGAGCGGTGTCGAGGACACCACGCCCGAGCGGATCATCGCATACCGCCGCCGGTGGACCCGGGGCGGGCACGTCTGGTTCGATCCTCCCGCAAGCCCGAGGGCTGGTACTACGACGACGAGCTGCCCTACGACACGCAGGATCGCTGGAGCGCGGCGAGCCGTTAGTCCAGGGGTCCCGTGCCGGCGTGGGCAAGACGACGATCTACCGATGGTGGCCGTCCAAGGGCGCGGTCGTCCTCGAGCTCCTCGACCAGACCGCGACGGCAGCGGCCGCTCCGCCCGACACCGGCGACCTGGCCGCCGACCTGCGCACCCTGCTGACCGAGGTCATCGGCATGCTCACGCCGCCTCACACCTCGCCCGCCACGGGTCTGATCGCCGAGGCCCTGCAGGACCCCGCGCTCGGTCGCGAGCTGCGCGAACGCCTCATCGAGCCCCGCATCGCGACGTTCGAGCAACGCCTTCGCCGGGCCCAGGAGGCCGCCAGCTCCCCGCCGATGCCGACCTCGAGGTCGCGCTCGACCTGCTCTACGGCCCGATCTACCACCGCATGGCGCTTCACCTCGACATGCCCGACCCCGACCACCTCGACTCCCTCATCACCCACGTCCTGCGCGCGCTCACCACGTCGTAGGAGGTCACAGAGGAGGCGGGCTGTCGACGCGTACCCGCCCGCCCGTGGTCGGTATCGAGGATCTCGCGGAGACGCCGCGCTCAGGCGTGAGGGTGAGACCGGCCGACGCCGAGCGCCGACGAGCCGACGTCGCCCGGCACGTGAGGCGGGTGCCGCGTCTCAGCCGACGTCGTCCTGCAGGGCCTCCTCCACCGCGTGGCTGATCCGCCGGGAGATGCTCTCGAGGTGCACGAGCCCGTCCTCACCCAGGGGCTCGTAGACGACGCGACGCAGGAGGGCGATGTGGCCACGGATGGCGCGCAGGAGAGCCCGCCGCCCGTCGTTGGTCAGCAGGACCCAGGTCCCGCGCGCGTCGTCGGCGCGCTCGCCGCGCTGGACGAGCCCCGCTCGCCCATCCGCTTGGCGAGGTGGGACACGCGGCTGCGCTCCCAGCCCATGGCCGTCGCGAGCTCACCGATCCGCAGTGCACGGTCGGGCTCGGCGTGCAGGGCACCGAGGACGCTGAACTCCGCGGGAGACAGGTCACCGTCCGTGCGCAGGCCTGCCTCGATGATGCCGTCGAGCTGGCTCTGCATCGTTCGGAAGGCGGTCCACGCGGAACGCTCCGCCTCGGACTGGATGGGGTGTCCCGTCATGCGGACAATCTTAGCCAATTGATTGACGCGTCACCGAAACGGGGTTACGGTGACGCATCACCAACTTTGGTGATGCGTCACGCACCGGAGGACCCATGACCAGGATCGGCATCATCACCGGCAGCAACCGGGCGGCCGCAAGAGCGAGACCGTCGCGCGCTGGGTGCTCGAGCACGCACAGCGCCGCGACGACGCACAGTACGAACTGATCGATCTCGCCGACCACCCGCTCCCCTCTGGGACGAGGTGCTCCCGCCGCGACTGCGCCAGTACACCAACCCGCTGACCTGGGAGTGGTCGCGAACCATCGACAGCTTCGACGGGTTCGTCATCGTGACCCCGAGTACAACCACGCACCGAGCGGCGTGCTGAAGAACGCGATCGACCACCTGTACGCCGAGTGGTCGCACAAGGCGGTCGGGTTCGTCGGATACGGAGTGCAGGGCGGGACGCGCGCCGTCGAGCACCTGCGGACGATCGCGGGTGAGCTGCTCCTCGCAGATGTCCGTACCCAGGTCGGCCTCTCGCTCTACGACGACTACGAAGGATTCGCGCGGTTCACGCCCGTGAGCGGCACGTGGACGAGCTCGGCCGGTTGCTCGACGAGGTCGTGGCATGGTCCGACGCGCTCCGCCCGGTCCGTGAGAGGGCCCTGGCGCAGCGCGAACCCGCCACCGCGAACGCCTGAGCGGCAGGCGGGAGCTGGGGCAACGGCGCCGCGCCTCGCCGCACCGCGCCACACACTTGCAAAGTGGAGCGGTGCTCCGCATAATCGGACTACCGCTCCGGTTGGAGCGGCTCAGCTGGCCGACCTTGAGGTGTCACTCATCAGCGACGCCTGGTCGGTGGTCGGCCCTCAACGGAGGGCCGATTCAGACCTAGAGAAAGCGAGTACTCATCATGAGCAGCATCAGCTTCATCGGCCTGGGGGCATGGCCCGCGCCATGGCCGCTCGCGCGGTCGAAGGCGGCAACACTGTCGAGCTCATCGGCCGCGACGCGGCAAGGCCGCGGACGTGGCCGCCTCGCTCGGCGGCGGGGCCACGGCGGGGACGTTCGGCACCGTCCCTGCTGGCGAGATCGTCGTCCTCGCCGTGCCGTACACCAGCGCCGTGCAGGTCGTCACCCAGTACGGGGATGCACTGGCGGCAAGGTCATCATCGACATCTCCAACACCTTCAACGCCGACGCCACCGGGCTGGTCACACCTGCCGCACTTCCGGCGCGCAGGAGATCGCCAAGGCCGTGCCGGCGAGCGCGCACGTCGTGAAGGCGTTCAACACCGTCTTCGGTCACGTCCTGGCCCAGGGGTCCGTTGGACGTGTTCTTCGCCGGAGATGACGCGGAGTCCAAGGCGAGCGTGTCGGCGTTCATCGAGAGCCTCGGACTGCGTCCGCTCGATGTCGGCGGCCTGGAGATGGCCCGCTGGCTGGAAGGGGTCGGTCCGCTGATGATGGGCCTGGCCCGCCACGGCGCGGAAGCTTCGACCTCTCTCAGCGTCAACCTCCCCGACTGAGCGCAATCGCACCGCCAATTCATCCGCCGCCTCACTCACCAGGAGCAGCAGCATGCGCGTCTTCGTCACCGGCGGGACCGGCCATTCCGGTTCGTACATCATCCCCGAGCTCATCGCCGCCGGGCACGAGGTCACCGGCCTGGCCCGGTCGGACACGGCCGCGGCGGCGGTGTCCGCGCTCGGCGCCAAGGTGCGCCGCGGCGACCTCCAGGACCTCGACGGGCTCAAGGAGGCAGCCGCCGACTCCGACGGCGTCATCCACGTAGCCCACAGGCAAGACCTGCTCCCGACCGGCGGGATGGACGCCGTGTCCGCCGCGGAGATCCCGGTCATGCTCGCCTATGGCGAGGCGCTCGCGGGAACCGGAAAGCCGCTGGTCGTCGCGGGAAGCATCGGCTCGCCCGGGCAGCTGGGCGGCCGGCCACCGAGGAGGACCTCGCCCTCGTCGTCGACGACGAGCACAAGGGCACCCTCCGGGTGCGCAACGTCGTGGAGACGACCGTCATCGGCCTCGCCCAGCAGGGCGTGCGGTCTTCGGTCGTGCGGATCGCCAACATCGCGCACGGCACGACCGATCATGCCGGCTTCCTGCCCATGCTGATCGCGCTCGCGAAGGAGAGGGCTTCGCCGGCTACCCCGGAGACGGCGCGAACCTGTGGAACGCCGTACACATCGGCGACGTCGCCCCTTGTACCGCTTGGCGCTGGAGAAGGGCGGCCGGCAGCTACTGGCACGCGGTGGAGGACGAGGGATCCCGTTCCGCGAGATCGCCGAGGCCATCGGCAGCCGCCTGGGCCTGCCCGCCGTGAGCATTCCCCTGGACGAGCTGATGGTGCCGGGGTACTTCGGTTTCATCGCGAACATCGTCACGCAGAGCTACCCGGCGTCCAACCTCATCACCCGCCGAACCCTCGGCTGGGAACCAGCCCAGCCCAGCCTGCTCGCCGATCTGGACAACGGCCACTACTTCTCCCCAACTGACGGCAGGCACCCCGGATCGCGACGAGTCCGGCACATGACAAGAGAACGCATCTTCTGGAGGGACGCCGAGAGCATGACAACTGTGGGATTCATCGGAAGCGGACAGATCGGCACGACGATCGCTCGCCTCGCCATCGAGGCCGGGCACCAGGTGGTGCTCAGCAACTCGCGCGGTCCTGAGACGCTCGCGGACACGGTCGCGGGACTGGGGCCGCAGGCGTCTGCGGCGACGAGCAGGAGGCCGCAGCGGCCGGTGACATCATCGTGGTCACCGTGCCGGTCAGCGCCTTCCCGACGTGCCCGCCGCGGAACTGGCGGGGAAGACGGTCATCGACACGTGCAACTACGGCCCCGAGCGGGACGGGCACATCCTCGAGCTCGACGGCACGTCGCTCACCTCGAGCGAGCTGCTGCTGCGGTACATCCCGGACGCCCTGCTCGTGAAGGCGTTCAACAACATCTTCTTCAAGCACCTGCTGTCGCTCGCCCGCCCGGCGGGGCGGTCGACCGCTCGTACCTGCCGATCGCCGGCGACTCCGAGCCGGCGAAGGCCGCGGTGACCGAGCTCATCGACTCCATCGGGTACAGCGTGGTGGACGCAGGACCGCTGGCCGATGGCTGGCGGCAGGCGACGGGCACGCCGGTGTGGGGACCCCGTATGGACCGTACTCGGACGAGAAGGGCCAGCCGCCGGTGAGGATGCCATCCGCGCGGCCCTGGCCGCCGCAACAAGCTAGCCGCACGGTGGCGCCTCGGCCGCCCCTGCAACGCGTCACCTTGATCGAGACGACCTGGGGGACAGCCGTCTCGTCGGCCTTGGCGAGTGCGCGCGCGACGTTCCACGTCCTGGAAGGTCGCGCGACAGATCGCTTCATGTGGTCGTGATCGAACCGGCCGGGAAGCGGGTTCTCGCAAGGCTTGTCGGGGCCCGTCGGGGCCCAGCTCGGCGGAGGGCCGGTTCGGCGCGGCACAGCCGGTCAGTCAGTCAGTCAGTCGGGGAGGGTGACGAGCAACGCACCGATCCCCAGGTCCGAGCGATCTCGCATGCCCTCACTTCAGCGGCGGGCCCGAGAGGGCTCGTCGCTGACCCCGCTGCCCGCGTGACTCGGCAGGACCGCGCTCGAGATCACATCGAAGAGATGATCGGCACGTAGCGCAAGCGAGGGCTGATCGTAGAGCCACGCAAGGGCCGCGACCAGCGCGAACAGGTCTGTGCCGTCAATGTCGGCCCGCGCTGCTCCCGCGGCCTGAGCGCGCTCGAGGAGCCGCGCGCCTGCATCGTGCAGCGCAACACACGAAGCATGGAGTGCGGACTCCGTGTCCTCGATGGCGGCAGTCAGCAGTGTCCCGACGCCCCGGTACTCATGTGTGATCGCGACGCTGTCGCGGAGCCACGCAAAGAGGGCATCCTCGGGTGTGCTCGACGTTTCGAGATCGGCCGCCCGTGCCGTCGCCGCGTCGACGTTCGTACGGATCAAGGCCTCGAGCAGCGCCTCGCGCGTCGGGAAGTGACGGTACAGCGTGCCGAGTCCAACGTCCGCTCGGCGGGCGATGTCCCGTAGCGACGCGTCGGCTCCTTGCTCGGTCACGACGTCGCGCGCGATCAGGAGCAGGCGGTCGTAGTTCTTCCTGGCGTCGGCTCGCATATGCCTCCTCGATTGACACGTGGGCAGTGGCCGGCGTAATCGGCGCACCGATCCACTTAGGCTACCCGGCTACGGGAGGAGGGAAACCTCGCCAGGCGGACACCGTCCACACCCCGTCGAGCGGCGTGAACACCCGCTGAAGGTCGCCGGGATCCACCGACGCCGTCAGTCGAATGCTGGGCGCAGCTCCTCGAGAAGCGCCTCGTAGTTCCGCGGGTCACCTTCCAACGCCCTCGTCGGTGTCCTCGAAGATCACGTTGTATCGACCGGACGCGCGGTCGAACTGCACGAGGATCTTCACCGGCAGCGCCTCACCCGGCTTGTACCGGCTGTCCATGTACGCCTTCACCGTGGAGCCGACCGCCCTCGGGTCCGATGCCACAGGCGAGACCCCACCGTCGGGCGAGTAGAGGTAACCGTGCGCAGAAAGAACGCGCTCTCGAAGAACTCGACAATCATCGCCATCGACTGCCAGCCCTCCCGGTCGACCCGGGGACCGCCGACGTTGTCGACAAGCGCGCGGACGAGATCTGCTGCCACACCGCCCGGCATCGCACCGCCCGGCATCGCACTGCCCGCTCCCGGACCTTGGGGTGGCGAGTCATCGTCGCCGCGTTCCGAGTCCCTCGTCGTCCTCGCCGTTGCTCGACCTGGACGAGGGTCCTCCCGCCGAACGCGACGACGCGGTCCCAGATCCAGTCGGCCAGGCTCGCCGCCGCCTGCTGGTCCGCCGTTCCAGTGCCACGGCGGTACAGCCGTCCACCGGTGCCCTCGATGAGGTACGCGCCGGCGTCGTCGGTGAAGATCTGCGTGTAGTACTCGCCCTCGCCGTCCCACCCCGGCCAGCTCTCCGGATGCTGTTCGATCGCGTCGTCCATCTCGTGGATCTCGGCCCCGGTCATGAGCCGGAAGGGCTGGCCGTCGCCCCACAGCGCGCCGGTGCCGGGTAGCTGACCGTCGTGCCACGCGAGGACCTTGTCCTCGCCCCGCTCGCCCGGGCCGCCTCCCGGTCGAGAGGTGGACGCAGCGATCGGGCGAGGGCGTCCGGCATCACGGTGTCCAGCGCGGCGAGCGCCAGGTCGATGCCGGTCTCGAAGAGCTTGTCCCGCAGGATGCGCCATGCCATCTCGCCCATGCCACCGTTGCGGAGGTCGTCCATCGTGCTGACACCGCGTTCGAGGGAGTCGAGGAATGCCTTGGCCACGACCATGGCGCCCTGCGCGATCTCGTCCATGGGTTTTCCCGGAGCACGCGCCGCAAGAGCTCGGTCGCTTCCTCGGGACGGTAGTCGTACAGGTACGCGAACGCCAGTGCCGTCGCGATGCTCGACTCGCTCGGATCCGCTTCGATCGCCAGCTGCGCCGCCACGAGGAAGCGCTCCGGCGGGTGCCCGAGGCCAGGAATCGCAATGCGCGCTGTCCGAGTGCTCTGGCGTAGCGGTCGGTGTCGGTGCGGGCGCACAGCTCGACGGCGTCGTCGATCAGTGCCCAGCCGGCCTCGAGGTCCACCGCGAAGGCCGTCGCGCTGCCGAGATCCATCCGGTCGAGCCAGTCGGCCTCCGGGTCCTCCCGCAGCACGAGCTCCGCGAGCCGCAGGGACTCGGCGTAGTTGCGGTCGGAGTATTCGAGGTCGCGGAGGCGCCGGACGGCGCCAAGGAACTGACGGTCGCGCCGACCCATCAGCTCCTGCAGCAGCCGGCGGGCCTCGTCGATCTCTCCGCACGCCTCTCGATGCATCGCGAGCAGGATGATCATGCCGGTGAACTGCGGCGCCCGGCCAGGACACTCTGCGCGAGCTGTGGGATCCGCGGGTGCTGGGGTCGGGCCTCGAACAGCTCCCACGCGAGGTCGCGGTCTCGTTCGATCGACTCCCGTTCGACGTCCAACGGCTCGTTCATCGCAGGCCGTTCTTCACACGGTAGGAGCGGAGCTGCGCGAACGTGCCGTCATCGATGCCGTACTCGAGCACCGGTGCGATCTGGTCGAACCACGACGTCGTCGACGGGTGAGGCCGCCGCCGCATCGAGCAGCGCGTGCGTGGTGACCGGCACGATCGCGCCCGCGCTCATCGACGCGGTCAGCGACTGCTGCAGCGCGACCTTCGCCACCTGCGCGATGTCGGCGCCCGAAAACCCTCGGTCGCTGCCGCGACCGCGACGACGTCGACGCCGTCGGCGGGCTTGCCCTCGAGGTCGCCCTGCAGGATGGCGGCGCGCGCGACCGCGTCCGGCGGCAGCACGAGCACGGTCTTGTCGATGCGTCCCGGACGTCGGAGCGCAGGGTCGATGTCCCACGGTCGGTTGGTGGCGGCGAGGAAGTAGACGCCGTCGTTCTGGCTGGTGACCCCGTCGAGCTCCTCGAGCAGCTGGGTCACGATCATGCGCATCGACTGCGACCCCCGCCGGACGTCCGCCGGCCACCGACGGCGTCGAACTCGTCGAAGAAGATCACGCAGGGCGCTGCGGCGCGCGCGTCCCGGAAGACGCTCTGGATGGCCTTCTCGCTGTCCCCGAGCCACTTGCTCAGCAGGTCCGCGAGCGTCACATGGATGAAGGAAGCGCCGAGGTCGCCCGCGATCGCCTTGGCGATGAAGGTCTTCCGCATCCCGGCGGGCCGTACATCAGCAGCGAACCGCCAGGCTTCTGGCCGAACGCGGCCGCGAGCTCCGGTTGCGCAGCGGCGCGAGGAACGTCGAATCGAGGTGCTGCTTGACGTCGGCGAGGCCTGCGACGTCGGCCAGGGTGACGGCAGGGCGTTCGGCATCCCACAGCCCGGGTTGGTCGAAGTCGTCGTCCGCGGGGTCGGGCGCTGCCGGCGCCGGGATCGGCGTCGGGTCGGGTTCGGTGCGTCCGGACGGTACCGACGGCGCCCCGCGCAAACGGGTCGCCATCACGCGAGCGCGCAGCAGGCGCACCCGCGTCGGGTCGCCGCCCTGCGCCTCGAAGGCCCCACCTCGTGGGCTGCGCGGTCCACATCGTGCTGCAGCAGCAACGTGATGAAGTCCTTCGCAGCGCCGCATTCTGCGGATCGTGCGCCACCTCGGCAGCGATCACCTCGAGAAAGTCGTCATCCTGCGTCATCTTGTCCCTCCGGGTCGATGCTCGACGTCGACAATCCTGCCAGCGCGGCACCGACGAGCGACAGGGCATCTCCTCGTCGTCAGCCCCAGACGAGTGCCTGGGCCGGGTCCTCGAGGATCTTGGCGACGTCGCTCAGCACGTAGGCACCGAGCGCACCGTCGACGAGCCGGTGGTCGAAGCTCAGCGCGAGCTGCGTGACCCAGCGCTTCTTGATCTTGCCCTTGTGCACCCACGGCTGCTCGCGGATCGCGCCGAATGCGAGGATCGCGGCCTCGCCGGGGTTGAGGATCGGGTGCCGGTGTCGATCCCGAACACGCCGACGTTGGTGATCGTGATGGTCCCGTCCGACATGTCCGCGGGGACGTGCGGCCCGCGCGGGCCGTCGCGGTGAGGTCCGAGAGCCCCAGGGCGAGCCCCTTGAGGTCCAGGCGGTGGGCGTCCTTGATGTTGGGGACGACAAGACCGCGGGGTGGCCGCCGCGATGCCCAGGTTCACGTAGTGCTTGTAGACGATCTCCTGCGAGGCCTCGTCCCAGCTCGCGTTGATGTCCGGGTGGCGGCGCACCGCGAGCAGCAGTGCACGGGCCGTGATGAGCAGCGGCGTGACGCGCACGTCCTTGAACTCGCGGTCCTCGCGCAGCTTGGCGACGAGCTTCATGGTCCTGGTCACGTCGACCGTGTGGAACTCGGTCACGTGCGGGGCGGAGAACGCGCTCTGCACCATGGCCTCAGCCGTGCGCTTGCGCACCGACTTCACGGGGACGCGCGTCTGGCGCCCGTCGGCGTCACCGAGCTCTCCGTGCCCGCGTCGTCGAGCCACGGCGAGTCGTCGCCCGCGTAGGTCGCCAGCGTGCGCGGCTCGGAGCGCGCGTTGTACGCGAGCACGTCCTCGCGCGTGATGATCCCGCCGGGCCCGGTCGCGGGCACGGAACCGAGCTCGACGCCCAGGTCGCGCGCGAGCTTGCGCACGGGCGGCTTGGCGAGGACGGTCCGCCCGCCGTCGCGGCGGAGACCAGGGCCACGATCGGGCCCGACGGCGCCGGTCGCGCAGCAGCAGCGGGCTTCCGTGCGGCGACCGGAGCGGCAGGCGCGGCGGCGGGAGCGGCGGGCTCCGCCGTCGGGCCGGAAGTACTCCTGCGGGGGCGACGGGCGCTCGCCTGCTCGGCGACGCCGTAGCCGACCAGGACCGCGCCGCTGCGGCCTCGGCCTCGGCCTCGGTGGCCGCCGCCGGGCGGACGGCGCCCCGACGGGTCGGTGTCGATCACGATGATCGGGACGCCGACCTCGACCGTGACCCCTCGGCGGCGAAGCTCGGTGACCACGCCCGTGTACGGCGACGGCAGCTCGACGAGCGACTTGGCCGTCTCGATCTCCACGATCGTCTGGTTCACCGTGACCTCGTCACCGACGGCGACGTGCCACTGCACGATCTCCGCCTCGGTGAGTCCCTCGCCGGCGTCGGGGAGCTTGAACTGCTCGAAGGTGGGCACTGCCTGCTCCTCGGTGGGGTCTGGGTCGTCTGGTCATGTCGGTCGAGCGCCGCGCGGAGGCGCGACTGACGCGGCGAAGGGTCTAGTACGACATCGCGCGGTCGACGGCGTCGAGCACCCGGTCCAGGCTCGGCAGGTACTCGTGCTCGAGCTTGGCCACGGGTAGGGCGTGTGGAAGCCGCCGACGCGCAGCACCGGGGACTGGAGCGAGTAGAAGCACTCCTCGGTGACGCGGGCGGCGATCTCCGCGCCCGAACCGAGGTACGTCGCGGCCTCGTGGACGACGACGCAGCGGCCGGTCCTGCGGACCGATGCGACGACGGTCGCGGTGTCGAGCGGGAGATGGCGCGCAGGTCGACGACCTCGATGCTCGTCCCTCGGCAGCCGCCGCAGCGGCGACCTTGAGCGCGGTCGGGACGGTCGGGCCGTACGCGACGAGCGTCAGGTCGGTCCCTCGCGCACCACGACCGCGGAGTTCAGGGTCGTGTCGCCGACGGGTCCGTCGAGCTCGACGTCCCCTTGTCCCAGTAGCGGCCCTTGGGCTCGAAGAACAGCACGGGGTCCGGCGAGGCGATGGCCTCACGGATCATGGTGTACGCGTCCTGAGGCGTCGACGGCGCCACGACACGCAGCCCCGGGTGTGCGCGAACAGGGCCTCGGGGCTCGCTGTGGTGCTCGACCGCGCCGATGCCGCCGCCGAACGGCACGCGGATCACCACGGGCAGGTTCAGGCGCCCTCGCGAGCGGTAGTGCATCTTGGCGAGCTGCGTCGTGATCTGGTCATAGGCCGGGAAGATGAAGCCGTCGAACTGGATCTCGCACACCGGCCGGTACCCGCGCAGCGCGAGCCCGATCGCGGTGCCGACGATGCCGGACTCCGCGAGCGGGTGTCGACCACGCGGTCCTCGCCGAAGCTCGCCTGCAGCCCGTCGGTCACGCGGAACACTCCGCCGAGGGGCCGATGTCCTCGCCCATGAGCAGGACCTTCGGGTCGCTCGCGAGCGAGGCGCGCAGGCCCTCGTTGATGGCCTTGCCCAGGGTGAGGCGGGTCGTGGCCCGTGGCGTGGTGGTCGGCGCGCTCATCGTGCTCCTCCGTGCTGGTCGTGCGTCCGCGAGGCGCCGTCGTCCGTGAAGGACGCCTCGTACTCCTCGAACCACTGGCGCTCGGCCGTGACGACGGAGTGCTCGGTCGCGTAGACGTGGTCGAACATCGACTCGGTCGACGGGCGGCCCAGGCCGCGGACGAAGGTCCGCAGCCGCTCGCCGAGCGCGTCGCCCTCGGCCGCGAGGTCCGCGGCCCACTGCTCGTCCCACGCGCCCTCGGCCTCCAGGAGGAGGCGCAGGCGGTCGATGGGGTCCCGACGGCGCCACACCGCCTCCTGCTCGGAGGTCCGGTAGCGCGTGGGGTCGTCCGAGGTGGTGTGGGCACCCATGCGGTACGTGTACGCCTCGATGAACGTGGGGCCTCCGCCGGAGTGGGCCCGCTCGATCGCCTCGGCGGTGGCCGCGTAGCAGGCGAGGACGTCGTTGCCGTCGACCCGCAGGCTCGGGACCCCGAACCCGTGCGCGCGCTGGTAGATGGGGTGCGCGACTGCTTGGTGGTGGGCTCGGAGATGGCCCACTGGTTGTTCTGGCAGAACAGCACGACGGGCGCGTTGTTGACGGCGGCGAAGACGAGGGCCTCGCTGACGTCGCCCTGGGACGTGGCACCGTCCCCGAAGTAGGTGACGACCGCGGCGTCCTTGGTCGGGTCGCCCGTCCCCACCAGGCCGTCGCGCTGGATGCCCATCGCGTAGCCGGTCGCGTGGAGCGTGTGCGAGCCGATCACGAGCGTGTACAGGTGGAAGTTGTGCTCCTCTGGGTCCCAGCCGCCGTGGTCGACGCCGCGGAACTGACGCAGGATGTCGGCGAGGTCGAGCCCACGCGTGTGGGCGACCCCGTGCTCACGGTAGGACGGGAAGACGTAGTCCTGGGGAGAGCGCACGGCCGGAGCCGATCTGTGCCGCCTCCTGGCCGAGCGACTGCGGGAACAGCCCGAGCTCGCCCTGCCTCTGCAGCGAGGTGGACTCGTCGTCGAAGCGGCGCGTGAGAACCATGTCGCGGTACAGGCCGCGCAGGGCGTCGGCGTCCAGGTGGGCGACCCGCTCGCGGTAGGCCGCGTTCTCGGGGTCTCGACCCGCACTCCGGCGGGGCTCAGGAGCTGGAGCAGGTCCGCGTCGACCGGGAGGTCCGCCCCGGTGTCCGCCTGCGGATCGCCGGCAGGCGGGCTGCGAGGTCGGCCGCGGCGGCAGTGTTCTGCTGGTTCACGCGTTCTCCTTCGGTGCGGCCGGAGGCGTGGGGCCGGGTCGCTCGGGGTCGGTCGTCGGCCGTCTCCGACCGAACCTACGTCACCGTAGCTTACGCAAGCGTAGGCTACGAGTCCGTAGCCTCCTCCGTCAGGGGAGGACAAAACTTCCCGCACGTCTTTGGAGGTTGTCTCCAACGCCCCGACGGGCGCCCGGGACGAACGGGACCTTCACGGGCAGATCGTTGGCGCAACACGTCAGAATCGGCGACTCCCTCCGGTCCCCGACGCACCGGCGAAGAGGCTCCAGCGCGGCGAGCGATGGAGGGACCACCGTCCGCGCGGCCCCGCGACGCCGCGGGACGCGGCGACTCCTATTGATACGAGCCAGGGATTCCCGACCGCGCACGCAGGGCGTCCCGCTCCCTGGTGACCGGCCAGTTCGAGAAGGCGAACACGAGGAACATCACGATGTTCAGGAGCGGCACGATCCCGACCAGGACCCACCATCCCGAGTAGCCGGCCTTGCGGATGATCTGGATGTAGGCGATCAGGAAGATGATCGCGACCGCGGCCCAGACGATCAGGGCCGCCGTGCCGAAGAGCCAGCCGTAATCGTCCTGGAGCTGGTCGTACGAGGGAGTGTCCATGACGCGAGTCTTCACTCGCTGAACCCCTCCAGCAACAGGTACCGGCTACCGCCAGCCTGCCGCGACCCTCAGGAACGCCTCGGTCGCCTCCTCCTCGCCGACGCTCACCCGGATGCCCTCATCCGCGAAGGGCGCACCAGCAGACCGGCGGCCGATGCGCTCGCGGCGAGCTCCGCCGTCGGGCTACCGAGGGGAACCACACGAAGTTCGCCTGCGTCTCCGGCAGGTCCCAACCCTGGTCGCACAGACCCTCGACCAGGCGCTCGCGCCGGGAGACCAGGTGAGCGACGCGCTCGAGCAGCTCGTCCTTGACCGACAGGGCGGCGAGCGCCGCGCGCTGGGCCACGTGCGAGACGCCGAAGGGCGTCGAGACCGCGCGGACGCCCGCAGCGAGCGCGGGCTCGGCGACCGCATAGCCGACGCGCAGCCCGGCCAGGCCGTAGGCCTTGGACAGCGTGCGCAGCAGCACCACGTTGGGGTGGGCCGCGAGGACCGCGAGGCCGTCGGGCGCCTGGGGTCGCGCACGAACTCGAGGTAGGCCTCGTCGAGGACCACCAGGACGTCGCCGGGAACGGCCGCGAGGAAGGTCGCGAGCTCGTCCGCATGCACCACCGGACCGGTCGGGTTGTTGGGCGTGCAGACCAGCACGACCCGCGTGCGGTCGCTGATCGCCGCGGCCATGGCGGGCAGGTCGAGCCGCCCGGCCGGAGTCACGGGCACGCGGACGGACGTGCCGCCCGCGACCGCGACGGCGATCGGGTAGGCCTCGAACGAGCGCCACGGGTAGAGGACCTCGTCGCCCGCGTCGACGACCGCCGAGAGGATGTGCGCGAGCACGGCGACCGAGCCGTTGCCCACGACGACCTGCGCCGCGGCCACCCCGAGGTCCTGTGCGAGCGCCTCGGTGAGCTCGGTCGCGTACATGTCGGGGTACCGGTTGGTGTCGGCGGCGGCGTCGACGATCGCTGCGACGACCGCGGCGGGCGGCGGGTACGGGTTCTCGTTGGACGACAGCTTGAACGCGCTCGACCCGGACGCGAGGCGCGCTCCGGGCACGTAGGCGGGCAGCGCAGCCACGGCGGGACGTAGCGGCACGCGGGACACGGAAGGCACGGAGGGTGCGGTGTCGGTCACGCCCACCAGGATGCCACTGTCCCCGCTGCCCGACGGCGCCGCCCACCTCGCGGGCCGAGGTGCGACGTCAGGCCGTGCGCTCGACGGGCCGGTACGCGTCACGCGAGTCGACCCCGACTCTGGCGGACCGGTCGGGGCGTGCGCGAGGGCCACCGCGTAGCCGGCCGAACCGGCCGAGTGCGACACGGAGAAGTCGACCCCGTCGTGCTGCAGGGCCGGTTTGCCGCCGCCTCGCACTATTGCCGCCCGGGACGCGTCGACGGCGCAGATCGCGAGCACGGCGCGCAGAAGTGCCAGGGCGGTCTGGGACTGGGGGCGCCGGGGTGCCGGGGTGCCGGGGTGCCGGGGTGCCGGGGTGCCGGGTGCCGGGTGCCAGCACGTGTGACAACGACCGTAGTGCAGGACAACGCCCGGACCGTGATGGCAGGATGACCGGCATGAGCTTCGTCATCCGCGTCCTCGTCACCGGTCTCGCGATCTGGCTGACCAGTCTGTTCCTCAGCGACCACTTCGAGATCGTCGGCTCCGACTCGGCCGGCGGGAAGATCGTCATCATCCTGGCGGTCGCCCTCATCTACTCCCTGGTCAACGCGATCATCAAGCCGATCGTCCAGATCATCTCGATCCCGCTCTACATCCTCACGCTCGGCCTGTTCACGCTCGTCGTGAACGCCCTGATGCTGATGCTGACGGCCTGGATCACGGAGCAGACCGACTGGGGCATCCGCATCGAGGGCGGCTTCTGGTGGGCACTGCTCGCCGCGCTGATCATCGGGGTGCTGAACTTCGCGATCTCCGCGGTGGTCGCGCCAAGGCACGGGTCTGAGCCGACCGCCGGACGGGTGCGGTCGGCCGTGCCGACGCGCGCCGTCCGGCCTCAGACGGAGCCGGTGCGGGTGAGCCCGCTCTCATAGGCGAGCACGACGGCCTGCAGGCGGTCGCGGACACCGAGCTTGGCGAGGATGCGCCCGACGTGAGTCTTGACGGTCGTCTCCGACAGGAAGAGACGCACGGCGATCTCGGCGTTGGACTGGCCGTCGGCGATGCAGCGCAGGACATCGAGCTCTCGGGGCGTGAGGCCCGCCAGCCGAGGATGCGGCGCCCCGGCGCGGGCGCCTCGCCGGACTCGGGAAGACGCTCGGCGAACAGGTCGAGCATGCGCCGCGTGACGCGCGGAGAGACCACAGCGTCCCCGAGGCCACGGTGCGTACCGCGGTGACGAGGTCGGCGGGGCCCGCATCCTGAGGAGGAACCCGCTGGCCCCGGCGCGCAGCGCGGCGAAGGCGTACTCGTCCAGGTCGAACGTCGTCAGGACGAGGATCCGCACGCCCGGGTGTGCCTGGACGATGTTCCGGGTCGCGTCGATCCCGTTGACGCCCGGCATGCGCACGTCCATGACGACGACGTCCGGCCGCAGGGCACCGACCTGGTCGAGCGCGGTACGCCCGTCCCCGGCCTCCCCGACGACCTCGATCCCTTCCGCGCTCTCGAGCAGGAGCCGGAAGCCCATGCGGACGAGCGCCTGGTCGTCGACCAGCAGGACCTTCGTCATGCGTCTCCCTCGTCCACGGGCAGGATCGCCCTGACCCGCCATCCTCGGCCGTGCCGTCCGGTCTCGACCGTGCCGCCGAACACCGCGGCCCGTTCACGCATGCCGACGAGTCCGCGTTGCGCCCCGTGCGCCTGCTCGACGGGAACCGTGGGGCCCTGGTCGGTGACGACGACCTCGACGTGATCGCTGCCACGGTGGACGTCCACCTCGACCACCGGGTGCCCGGCGCGTGGCGCAGCGCGTTGGTCAGGGACTCCTGGACGATCCGGTAGACGGCGAGCTGCAGGCTCGCGTCGAGCTCGTCGAGCCTGCTGTCCGCCAGACCTGCGGCCCGCACCGGGAGGTCGGCCGTGCGGAAGCGTTCGACCAGCGCGGCCAGGTCGGGGTGCCCGGCTGAGGTTCGAGCGGCGCATCGCTGCCGGCGGGTGCTGCATCGATCGCCACCGTCGGCCCGCCCGCGCCGTCGTGCAGGACACCCAGGACGCGCCGCATGTCGCCGAGCGCCGAGCGACCGGTCGCGACCAGCTCGTCGAGCGCCCCGCGGGACCGCTCGGGGCCCAGTCGATCGCGGCCGAGGCGCCGCCACCGAGCGCGATCATGACCGAGAGGCTGTGGGCGACGACGTCGTGCATCTCCCGGGCGATGCGCGCGCTCGCCCGCCTGCGCCAGACGCTCCCGCTGCTCCTGGTCGCGTGCCAGCGCGTTGGCGGCGTCCACGAACGCTGCGACGTGCAGCCTGCGGTTGCGCACGCTCGTCCCGACGGCGACCGCGAGGAGTGCGAGGACGAGGACGGGGACCGCGGTCTGGTGCCAGACCGCGCTCTGAAGAAGCTCCGCTGCGCGCGGACCCGGTGACGGCGTCGATCTCCCCGACGTCCGCAGGATCGAGCCCGAGGGTGATGGACCCCACCGCCGCGGGCAGGGGAACACCCGGGCGGCGACCAGCAGGGCCGCGACCGAGCCGGCGCACATCGCCCAGGTCACGAGGGCCGCTCGGACGTCGCGACCGCATACAGCGCGATCGCGAGCCCGACCTCGAACCCCGACGTCGCACCGGTGGTCGCGAGCGCGACCACACCCAGGAGACTCGTGATCACGGCCACGAGCACCGGACGTCGGCGACGCCAGACCAGTGCCACCGCACCCGCGACCGTGAGGGCCAGCGACGCGTACTGCATCTGCAGCACCTGCTCACCGCCCAGGTAGGCGTGCAGGACGTACATCGAGTCCGCCCCGAGACCCATGACCAGCGCCCAGGCGACGAAGCACAGGACGAGCAGCCCGTCCATGACGGCCGGGTGCCGGACGAGGTAGCGCCGCACCGGGCCGAGTCGGCGTGCGGACAGCTCGGTGAAGACCGGGGCCCGCGCCGACGGTTCGCTGCTCATGCACTCTCCTCGACGACGACACACCCTCCTGGACAAGGCAGACCCGCCTCAGGCGTCCCGACGGCGCAGCAGCACTCCCGCGACGGCGAGCACGGCGACGACCCACACGAGCATGACCGCGTAGCCACCCCAGGGCGACAGCGCCGTGCTGCTCGACGTAGTGATCACGGAACCGACCGCGTCGGACTGCAACAACCGGCTCCCCGCACTCGACGGCATGTGGGCGACGAGCGTCTGGACCGGTGCCCAGGGATGGCGGCGAGCCCATTCTCCACCACGAGCAGCAGCCCGAGCACGATCGCGATCCCCGGCCGAGCTGCGCACGATCGCACCGATGCCGAACGCGAGTGCCGCCGCGGCCGCGAGGTAGAGAGGGACCCCAGGACGATCCGGGCATCCTGCGCGTGGGAGAGGTCGATCGACATCCCGGTCACGTCGAACCATGCCGCGCTGCCCACCCAGGCCAGCGCGACCCCGACGAGCGAGGCGAGCACGACCGCTGCAACCGTGACCGTGAGCTTGGCAGCAAGTGCCGTCACGCGTGACGGCGCCGCGACGAGCGTCGACCGGATCTGCCCCGTCCCGTACTCGCCCGTGACGGCCAGCACGCCGAAGGTGCAGAACGCGAGCTGAGCGAGCACGACCCCGGAGGTGACGTAAACGGCCCCGACCAGGCTCGGGCTCCCGACCGCCTCGGGGACCTGGGCGATGCTCATCATCCTGGACACCGCGAGCGCGGGCAGGAACAGCAGGCCCACCCCGAGGACCCACCAGCTGGACCGCAGCGAGCGGAACTTGATCCACTCGGCACCGACGAGCCGTCCGAACGTCGCGGGGCGCACGGTCACGCGTCGGTGCGGCGCTGTGCCCGGTGCGGTGGGAGCGGTGGTGACGGCGGGAAAGGTCATCGTGAAACTCCGACGGTGGGACGGCCCGACGCGGTCGCGCCGGGGACGGGGTCGAGCGGTACTCCACCGCGTCCGCGGTGAGCTGCATGTAGGCGTCCTCGAGAGGTCCTCACAGGGGCGAGCTCGTGGATCACGACGCCTGCCGCCGCTGCCGCGGCGGCGATCTCCGGTGCGGTCCAGCCCGTCACGTCGAGCACGTCGTGCTCCACGGATGTGACGCCCGTCCCGGGCCGCCGACGCAGCTCCGCCTCGAGCCACGTGGTCCCGGGGTCCGGACCCGGACCGTCGCGGTCTGCGCCCGGTCGACGATCTCGCTCAGGGGCGTCGGCGATCACACGTCCGCGACCGAGGATGATGAGGTGGTCGGCCGTGAGCGCCATCTCGCTCATGAGGTGCGAGGACAGGAAGACCGTCCGACCCTCCGCGGCAAGTCCCCGCAGCAGGGTGCGCACCCACACCACACCTCGGGATCGAGCCCGTTGACCGGCTCGTCGAGGATCAGCGTCTCGGGATCGCCCAGCAGGGCCGACGCGATGCCGAGTCGCTGCCCCATGCCGAGCGAGAAGGCTCCCGCGCGCTTGCGCGCCACTGGCCGAGGCCCGTCGCCTCGATCACCTCGTCCACCCGACGACGTCCGATCCCGTGCGTCCTCGCCTGGGCGAGAAGGTGCTCGCGGGCCGACCGTCCGGTGTGCACGGCGCGCGCGTCGAGCAGGGCGCCTACCTCGCCCAGCGGGGCACGGTGCTGCGCGTAGGGCGCGCCGTTCACCGTGACGGTCCCTGCCGTCGGACGGTCGAGTCCGACGATCATCCGCATCGTCGTCGACTTCCCCGCACCGTTCGGCCCCAGGAACCCTGTGACCACCCCGGGCGGACGGTGAACGAGACACCGTCGACGGCCGTCTTGTCCCCGTACCTCTTCGTCAGGCCTGTTGCCTGGATCATGGGAGTCCTCCTCCTTGGCGATGACCCCAACGTAGGAGCGGGCGGTACTCCCGCGGGACGTCCTCAGGGACGACATCGGCCGGCGCGCAGGGTCCTTCGAAGGGAGGACCTCGGGCGGCTCACCCACCGCCTCCGCGCATCTTGCGCACCCGGTCGAGGACCTCGTCCAGTACCCCGGCCGGTGTGCCCGCCCCGGTGAGGGTCCGCACCGCCGCCTGGGGTCCAGATCGAGGGCGCCCCGGAAGTAGTGCTCCTCGACACGATCCCCGAGATCGCCCCTCGAGCGCGTCGAGGTTGTCGGTGAGCCCCGACTGCCCCACCTCGCGTGCCCGCTCGAGGACCTCGACGTGGAACGGGACGCCGTGCGGCACCGTCCCTCGGTGCCCGGCGCCCCGGCGCGGCCAGGTCCGCGTGGATCGTGACCCGGTCCGGGTTGGACGGGTTCTCGGTGCCGTCGAGCTGCGAGACCCCTCCTGTTCTATCTCCACGTGCGTGCCGCGCACGCCGGCGGGCAGGCTCATGCCGCCGACCGGCGCACCGGCGGTCAGCACGTGCCGGACGTCGTACCGGGCGTGCCGACCGCCCCGCCTGCGCCGCCGACCACCGCGCTCGCGACCGCCATGGCGACCATGCCGCCCTGCGAGTGCCCCACGAGGACGACCTCCTCCCCGCGGGGATGTTCGACTCCTTCATCGCCGCGAGGACGAGGGCGGTGCTGTCGGCGTCGGAACCCTGCACGAGGTCGAAGTTCGAGGTCATGCTGAACGGCGTCGTCAGCGTCCCCAGCTGGGTGCCCGGCACCGTCACGACCCACGTCGGCTTCAGGTCCTCGCCGACGTACTTCTCGACCGACACCACCGAGTCCGGTAGCTCGTTGCCCTTGCCGTAGACCACGTCGATCCCGGACAGCAGGTCCTCGGCCGTCGTCGCGACGGGCTTGCTGAACCCGCCGGGAGCTCCGACCCGGTCAGCTCCGTCGTCACCACCTGCGCGGCGAAGAGCCCCGGTAGGTCTCCGCCGAGGCGCGAAGAACCCGGCGCCGTCCTCCACGCTCGGCCGGGCGAACGGGTTGCGGAACGGGTTCACGGCCCCGACGAGCGAGCTCGTCCCCGGATGACCGGCTCGTGGTAGGCCGCCGAGCCGGTGACGAACCGGCTCGGCTGGAAGCCCTCGCCGCCGCCAACCCTCGATCACTCCCGCAGTCCCGCGGCCGCGAGCACCACGAGACCCGCGACCGGGATCTCGGCAAGCCACGAGAGCCCGGTCTCGATGGCCGACTCACTCTCCTCGTAGATCCCGGCGGCCTTCCGCAACCGCTCGATCATGGTCTCCAGAAGAGTGGCGGCCGCGGTCAGCACCGCGGCGTACGCGGCGATCTCGTCGAGGACCGCGCCGCGGGCCACGGCAACCTCCGGCGGCACCGCAGCGGGCCACGTGCTGCGCGGGAAGACCGCGGGAGCCTCGCACACCCGGGAGACCCGCCCCACGACCCGCCTACGGACGAGGCCGCACCGAACGGGGTGACGAACCCGCTGACCAGGCCGTGGGCCCGGCGAGCCTCGGCGAGCGCGGACTCCACGCGCAGCACGGCCTCGGCGACGACGGTCGCCGCTGCGACGAGCTCGATCGTCTCGACGACCGTGAGGCCACCCGAGACGGTGATCCCTGCCGTCGGGTCGGGCGTGGTGCTCATCCGAGCCGCGCCTCGGCGTTCGCGGCCTCGACCGTCCGCAGATAGTGCACCGCGCCGCCCACCGCCTGGTCCGCTGCCCGGTCGGCCCTGTGCAGCTCGCCGACCACCTCCGCCACCAGGTCGCCGTACGCCGTCGCCGCGCTCCCGGCCCAGCCGATCGCCGTGGTGCGGCGGACCAGCACGATCGCCTCGGCCGCGTGGTCGGCAGCTCGCCACAGCTCGGGCCGCGGGTCGAGGGCATCGATCACAGCCGGCAGCAAGGACGGGACATACGAGAAGGTCGACATGGCGACGACCGTAGGGACGTCCACCGGGACGCGCGCGGGCGGTAGCCGACCCGTGGGATCGGCCTCCGGGCGCGTGCCTGTGCACGGCCCGCCCGCCCGGTGAGGCCCCGCCCTGCGTGAGCCGACCGCGAGACGCTCGCTCCGCCGTCGGGCAGCCGTGGGAGAATGGCGCCATGCCTACGGACTCCGCCGGCTCCGCCGCGCCCGCTGCCGTGACCACCCCCAGCGCGCCACGCTCGCCGCCATCACCCGCCCATCGCCCTGGGTCCGCTCGACGGGCGCTACCGCGGTGCCGTCGCGCCCCTGGTCGACCACCTGAGCGAGGCCGCGCTCAACCGCGAGCGCCTCCACGTCGAGGTCGAGTGGCTCATCGCGCTCGCGGACGGGAAGGTCGTGCCCGGCGCGCCCGCCCTGAGCGAGGCCGAGAAGGCGTACCTGCGCGCGATCGTCACGGACTTCGACGCCGCGGGCATCGCCGAGCTGGGCGAGATCGAGCGCGTCACGGTCCACGACGTCAAGGCGATCGAGTACTACATCAAGCGCCGCCTCGAAGCCGCCCCGAGCGCGCTGGGCGACGGCACGGTGCTGCCGTCGGCGGGCGAGCTGGTGCACTTCGCGTGCACGAGCGAGGACATCAACAACCTGTCCTACGCGCTCATGGTCCAGGGCGCGGTGCGGGACGTGTGGCTGCCCGCTGCGACGGCCCTCGCTGACCAGATCGCCGACATGGCCCGCGAGCACGCGGCCGTCCCGCTGCTCTCGCGCACGCACGGCCAGCCCGCGACGCCGTCGACCCTCGGCAAGGAGATCGCGGTGCTCGCGCACCGCCTGCGCCGCCAGCTGCGCCGCATCGAGGGCGCCGAGTACCTCGGCAAGCTCAACGGCGCGACGGGCACGTACGGCGCGCACACGGTCGCCGTCCCGGGCGTGGACTGGCCGCCGTCTCGAAGTCCTTCGTCGAGAGCCTCGGCCTCACGTGGAACCCGCTGACGACGCAGATCGAGTCGCACGACTGGCAGGCCGAGCTCTACAGCGACGTGGCCCGCTTCAACCGTGTCCTCCACAACCTGAGCACCGACATGTGGACGTACATCTCGCTCGGCTTCTTCAAGCAGATCCCGGTGCCGGGCGCGACGGGGTCCTCGACCATGCCGCACAAGGTCAACCCGATCCGCTTCGAGAACGCCGAGGCGAACCTCGAGATCTCCTCGGCGCTGCTCGACACGCTCGCCTCGACGCTCGTCACCTCGCGCCTCCAGCGCGACCTCACGGACTCGACGACGCAGCGCAACATCGGCCCGGCGTTCGGTCACTCGCTGCTCGCGATCGACAACGTCTCGCGCGGCCTGCGCGCCCTCGCGGTCAACGCGGACCTGCTCGCCGCAGACCTCGACGCCAACTGGGAGGTGCTCGGCGAGCCCATCCAGTCGGCCATGCGCGCGGCGTCGGTCGCGGGCGTCCCCGGCATGGAGAACCCGTACGAGCGCCTCAAGGACCTCACGCGCGGTCACCGTCTGACGGGCGAGGAGATGCGGGAGTTCGTCGCGGGCCTCGGCCTGCCCGACGACGTCACGCGCCGCCTCACGGACCTCACCCGGGCACGTACACGGGCATCGCGGAGCAGCTGGTCGGCGAGTACCTGGACTGAGCTCGGTCCACCTGGTCTGCCGAGAACGAGATTGAGGTCGCTATCCATCGGATGGCGACCTCCACTCGTTCTCGGCGACTACGCGCCGCGGCCAGGAGCCGGACCTAAACGATTCACCCCTGCCGTCGGGAGCGCCGCCCGGCCTAGCCTCACCGGGTCCGACGCGGCCCCGACGGCGCGCCCGACGGCGGACGGCGACGAGGCCGACCGTCCCGCACGGCCAGGAACGGTGGACCATGTCAGACCCGAGAAAGCGCACAGCACTGACTGCCACGGCGGTCGCCGTCGGACTGGTGGTAGGCGCCGCCGGCGCCGTCACCGCCGCGCACGCCGCGACCACGGACGGATGCCGCGTCGACTATGTCGTCTCGAACCAGTGGAGCGGCGGGTTCCAGGGGCCGTGAACGTCACCAACCTCGGCTCGCCGGTGGACGACTGGGAGCTCGCGTGGACGTTCGCCGACGGCCAGCGCGTCATCCAGGCCTGGAACGGCACCGCGCAGCAGACCGGGAGCGCCGTCGTGGTCCGCAACGCCGGGCAC
Source organism: Oerskovia sp. M15 (assembly GCA_038070415.1). Classification (GTDB taxonomy): domain Bacteria; phylum Actinomycetota; class Actinomycetes; order Actinomycetales; family Cellulomonadaceae; genus Oerskovia. The sequence goes on along the minus strand of JAMYWF010000001.1, from coordinate 2,036,113 downwards.
AACGCGTCGCTCGCGACCGGGGCCAGCACCTCGATCGGCTTCATCGGCTCGTGGGCGGCACGAACCCGGTGCCGACGTCGTTCACGCTCGACGGGACCGCGTGCACGGGCGCCGTCGCGCCGCCGACGACTCCCCGACCACACCGCCGGACCCGACCCCACCCCACCGACGAGCCCACCGACGAGCCGACGGCCCCTCGGACCTCTACGTCGACACCGCGACCCAGGCGCACACCGCCTGGAGCGCGGCCTCCGGACCCACCAGGACGCTGCTGGAGATGATCGCCCTGACCCCGCAGTCGTACTGGGTGGGGAACTGGACCGACGCGACGCACGCCCGCGACGAGGTCGCCGACTACACGGGTCGCGCCGTGGCCGCGGGCCGGACCCCGCTGCTGACCGTCTACGCGATCCCCGGGCGCGACTGCGGCAACCACTCCGCAGGAGGCGTGGGCACGAGCGAGTACGCACGCTGGATCGACACCGTCGCGTCAGGGATCCAGGGCGAGCCGTGGGTCGTCCTCGAGCCCGACGCGCTCGCCCAGCTCGGCGACTGCTCGGGCCAGGGAGACAGGGTCGGCTACCTCCGTTACGCCTCCCAGGTGCTCAGCGAGGCGGGCGCCCACGTCTACATCGACGCGGGTCACTCGGCCTGGTTGAGCGCCGGGGCGGTGGCGTCCCGGCTCCAGCAGGTCGGGTTCGAGCACGCCGAGGGTTCGCGCTCAACACCTCGAACTACCGGACCACTGCGGAGTCGCGCGCCTACGGCGAGCAGGTGTCCGCCCTGACCGGTGGTCGCCCGTTCGTGATCGACACGTCGCGCAACGGCAACGGGGCGAACGGTGAGTGGTGCAACCCCGCGGCCGGGCGCTCGGAGAGCGGCCGCGGTTCGTCGACGACGGGACGCATCTCGCGGCACTCCTGTGGGTCAAGCTGCCGGGCGAGAGCGACGGCGCCTGCAACGGAGGCCCCGCCGCGGGTGCGTGGTGGCAGGACGTGGCGCTCGAGCTCGCGGCGAACGCGCACTGGTGACCACGAGTCGGTCGGGAGCCTGATCCGGCGCTGCCGGCGCTGCCGAGAACGAGTTTGAGGTCGTTGTCCATCGGAGAGCGACCTCGACCTCGTTCTCGGCACCCCAGTTTGGCGCAAACCTTCACAAGTTCTAAGAACTGTGAAATTCTCTTCCATGCATCTGACCCGTACCAACGGAGGCATGGACATGACGCACCACCCGAGCGATCCCACCACGGGCGCCCCACTCCCGACCACCAGCCCGAAGCCCGGCAGACCGGCCTCGGCCGCCGCGGCTTCCTCACCCTCGCGACCGCCGGCATCGCCGCGAGCACGCTCAGCGTGACGATCGGCTCCTCTCCCCGGCCGCCGCAGCGACCGGACCCGTCCCTGGGACGGGAGCGACGCCGTCGGGCCCCGTGCCCCGCAAGCGCGAGCTGCGCGCCATGTGGATCTCGAGCGTCGTCAACATCGACTGGCCCTCGGCCGCCGGGCTGAGCGCCGAGCAGCAGAAGGCCGAGTACCTGCACTGGCTCGACGTCGCCGAGCAGTACCGGCTCAACGCCGTGTTCGTGCAGGTCAGGCCCACGGCCGACGCGTTCTGGCCCAGCCCGTACGAACCGTGGTCGCAGTACCTCACGGGCACCCAGGGCCAGGACCCCGGCTACGACCCGCTCGCGTTCGTCGTCGAGGAGTCGCACAAGCGGAACATCGAGATCCACGCCTGGTACAACCCGTACCGCGTCTCGATGCAGACCGACCCGGCCCAGCTCGTCCCCGAGCACCCCGCCCGCCAGCACCCCGAGTGGGTGTGGGCGTACGGCGGCAAGCTCTACTTCGACCCCGGCCTGCCCGAGGCCCAGGAGCACATCCAGCGCGCGATCCTCCACTCGGTCGAGAACTACGACCTCGACGGCGTCCACTTCGACGACTACTTCTACCCTACGCGGTCGCGGGCCAGACCATCCCCGACGCCGACACCTACGCGACGCACGGCGCGGGCTTCGCGACGATCGAGGACTGGCGGCGCCACAACGTCGACACGTTCGTGCAGTCCGTCTCGCAGCGCATCAAGGCGACCAAGCCGTGGGTCAAGTTCGGGATCAGCCCGTTCGGGATCTGGCGCAACGCCTCCACGGACCCCCGCGGTTCCGCCACGAGCGGCTCGCAGTCCTACGACATGCAGTTCGCCGACACGCGCAAGTGGGTCACCGAGGGCTGGCTCGACTACATCAACCCCCAGATCTACTGGCAGATCGGGCTCGCCGTCGCGGACTACGCGAAGCTCGTGCCCTGGTGGGCCGAGGTCGCGGCGCAGTCCGGCACCCAGCTCTTCGTCGGCGAGGCGCTCTACAAGGTCACGTCCGGGGTCTTCACCGACCCCGCCGAGATGTCGAACCACCTGACCTACACGCAGGAGGTCGACGCCGAGGTCGCGCCCGTCCTCGGCAACGTCTACTTCTCGGCCAAGCACGTACCCGCCGACCCGCAGGGCTCCATGAGCCGCGTGCTCGAGGACCACTACCGCTACCCGGCGCTCGTGCCCGCCTCGCCGAAGCTCCCCGCCCAGCCCGTCCGCACGCCCGTGCTCGCGTGGGCCGGATGGCGCGACGACGGCGTCCGCGTCCACTGGACCGACGCGGGCGGGCGCCGCTTCCGGCGACGTCCTTCGCGATCTACCGGGTCGACGGGTGGGTCAAGAAGGTCGACGTCGAGAACCCGGCGAACCTGGTCGCGACGCAGCGGGCAGAGCGGCGAGTGCTCCAGGACTACCTCGACACGACCGCGCTGCGCGGGAAGCGGTACACCTACGTGGTGACCGCGCTCGACCGGCTGTGGAACGAGTCGAGGCCGAGCGAGGCGCGCCGCTCGGTCTGAGCCGCATCACCCGCCGACATCGGCCGCGACGTAGCCCCGTGCGTGCGAGAAGGACCTCCCGGAGGTCTTCCCCGCACGGGGTCTACCTCGTCGCCACAGGCTCACACGGGCATGACGAACCGGCCGTCCGGGTCGATCTCACGGCGGACGGCCGCGAGGTGGGCCTGGTCGGCGGGCGACCACAGATCGATTGTCGCGGCCTCGCTGATCACTCCCGTGAAGTTCGCCTGGGTGCGGCCCAGGGACCACGGCTGCACGGCCTCGAGCAGACCGTGGATCGCAGCGGGCACCGCGGTCTCGAAGAGCTCGGGGACCGGCAGGCCGATCGCGAAGAGCGAGAAGGCGGCGTCCCGGCCCGTGACGCTGTCGGGGCCGTGGTCCCCGTCCGCGAGCGCCCCGCCCAGGTGGCGGATCTCCGTCATCATGATCGGCGCGGTCGACTGCGGCCCCACGGCCTCGAGCAGCGCCTCGGCCGTCCGGGGCTCGAACGTGTGCAGGAGGGTCGACCCGTCGAGGACCGGCAGGGGTCGGTCGGGTCCGCGTGGACGCCGCCGATCGCGGCGTAGGGGATCTCGGCGATCGAGTCCAGCAGGATCGGGGCTGCGGAGCGCAGCGGCGCGATGGCCGCGGCCACCTCGGCCAGCGGCCGGGTCGAGGCGACCCGGACGTTCGCGGCGTACTGGCCGCGCAAGGGCTCGGGCAGAAAGTCGAGCGGGGAACCGGAGCAGGGCCACGGACGTGGTGATGTCGCTCGGGGCCGTGGCGACCCAGTCCGCGTAGGCCCGGAAGAGCGTGGCCGCGTCGTCGCCGACCGCGAAGAAGTTGCCCCGGTCACGGTCGCGAGCGGCAGCAGGCGGACCGTCACCGAGGTGATGATCCCGAGCCCCACTTGCCCCGCGCAGCGCGCGCAGGATCTCGGGGTGCTGCTCGGCGTCGACGTGCAGCAGGTCTCCGTCGCCCGTGACGACGTCAGCCGCGACCAGGTAGCTCGACCCGAAGCCGACCTCCCGCGCGAGCGGGCCGATCCCGCCGCCCAGCAAGAACCCGACGGCCCCGACGTCGGGCGACGACCCGGTGACGGCAGCGAGCCCCACGGGCGTGACGACCTCGAGCACGTCCTTCCAGCGCGACCCGGCCGCGACACGTGCGGTGCGCGCCGCTCGTCGACCTCGACGCCGGTCAGTCCCGCGGTGGTGAGCGCGATGCCCCGTCGATGCCGCGGGCGAAGCCGTGCCCCGTGCTGAACACGGTGATCGGCAGACCGAAGAGCTTGGCCGTGCGGACCGTGGCCTGGACGTCCTCGGCAGAGGTGGCGTGGACGACGTAGTCGGGGTGGTGCTCGACGGCGACGTTCATGCCCGAGAGCCGGGCGGCGGGGTCGGTGCCGGGCAGGACGCGTCCGGTCACGGCCTGCGTGAGCGCGGCGAGGACGAGGTCCTGCGTGGTCTCGTGGGCAGTCATGAGGAATCCCTCTCGGAAGGTGGGGCGCGAGCAGCGCTACCCCAGAGGGAGGGCAGGAGCACCTCCGGTGACACGCGTGCCCGCGGTGACGCGGACATCTGCCGGGGCCCCGGATGACGGTTGCCCGCGCCCGCTGCGGACACCCGCGCCATGATGGGGAAGGGCGCCCGCCCACCGACCCGAGGAGCGATCATGCCTCACGCAGCCGCAGACGATCGGGCGGACGCCGCACCTCGGCGTGGCACGCTCGCGGCCACGGTCCTCAAGGATCACGGGAGGGCCGCGCGCCCGGCACCCCGCCGCTCGACGGCGGCCTGGGAACCTCCGACCGACCGCCGCGATCCCGTCGCGATCCTGCAGGCCCAGAACGCGACCCGGGTCCAGGAGCTCGTCCCGCTCCGCATGGGCCGCATGGCCGCCACACCCTTCTCGTTCTTCCGAGGTGCGGCGGCCGTCATGGCAGCCGACCTCGGCGCCAGCCCGGACACCGGCCTGTCCGTGCAGCTGTGCGGCGACGCCCACCTGGCGAACTTCGGCGGGTTCGCCTCTCCCGAGCGCTCCCTCGTCTTCGACATCAACGACTTCGACGAGACGCACCGCGGCCCTTCGAGTGGGACCTCCAGCGGCTCGTCGCAAGCCTCGAGATCGCGGGCCGTCACCGGGGACTGCCGCACCACGCGCGCGAGCGGATCGTGCTGGCTGCGGCGCGGGAGTACCGCGAGACGCTCCGCTCGTTCGCGGACCTGGGGCACCTCGACCTGTGGCACGTGCAGCTCGGCGGCGAGGAGATCATCGAGAGATGGAGCGGCTCGGTGCCTCGGGTGGCGATCGAGAACCTCCGCACGTCCCTGCGCAAGGCCCGGACGAAGGACCGCCAGAAGGCGCGACGGCGGCTCACGGCGGTCCACGAGGACGGGAGCTGCGGTTCATCAGCAACCCGCCCCTGCTCGTCCCCGTGCGCGACCTCTTCGACCAGGACGAGCAGGCCCGGCTCATCGAGATCGTGGCCGCGGCCCTCGCCGCGTACGGCGACTCGCTGACCGGCGCACGCCGCATCCTGCTCGAGCGCTACCGGTTCGTCGACCTGGCCCGGCGCGTGGTGGGGTGGGCAGCGTCGGGACGCGTTGCTGGGTCGCGCTGCTGGTCGGCCGGGACAACGACGACCCGCTGTTCCTCCAGGTCAAGGAAGCCGAGGCGTCGGTGCTCGAGCCGTACACGTTCCCGAGCCCATACCGCGAGCACGGGCGGCGCGTCGTCGAGGGCAGCGGCTCCTGCAGGCGACCAGCGACGCCCTGCTCGGCTGGAACACCGTGAGCGGGGACGACCGACCGCACGACTACTACTTCCGCCAGCTCTGGGACTGGAAGGTCTCGGCGGACCTCGATGCGATGCTCCCGGAGGCGATGGACGCGTACGCCCAGATGTGCGCGTGGGTCCTCGCGCGGGGCACGCGCGATCGGGTGAGGCGCTCGCGATCAGCGCGTACCTGGGCAAGGGAGACGTCGCGGACCGCTCGTTCGCCGAGTACGCCCACCGGTACGCCGACCAGAACGCCCTGGACCACCGGGCCCTGCTGGACGCGATCGCCGCAGGCGACGTGGAGGCGGTCGTCGGGGTGTGACGCGCGGGGCGGCCGGGCAGGTCAGATCTGGTCGAGTCGGCGCAGGATCGCGCCCTCGCGCAGGGCCCACGGGCAGATCTCGACCTCGGCGACCTTGAGTGCCTTCATGGTCTCCTCCGCGACCACGCCCCCGCGACGATCTGGAAGGTCCGCTCGGCCGTGATGCCCGGCAGCTCGGTGCGGCCTTCGGCCGTCAGGCGTGCCAGCCGGGGCACCCAGTCGGAGAGCTGGGAGCGCCGCATGCGCCACCGCTCCTCGGGTCCGACGACCTCGACCTGCATCCCCGCGAGACGCGCGAGGGAGCGGAAGGTCTTCGACGTCGCGACGACGTGGTCGGGACGAGGCAGTGCCTTGATCTCGCCGAGTGCCCGGGCGAGGACCTCCCGGACGTGCGAGCGGAGCTCCGCGACCTGCTTCGCGGTGGGCGGGTCGTTCGGAAGGTGCTCGATCGTCATGCGCCCGGCGCCCAGGGGACCGAGACGGCGGCCTCGGGTTCCTCGTCGAGGCCTGTGGCGATCTCCAGTGAACCGCCGCCGATGTCCAGGACCATGAGGCGGCCCGATGCCCAGCCGTGCCACCGGCGCGCGGCGAGAACGTGAGCCGCGCCTCCTCGGGACCGGAGAGCACCTCGATCGGCACCCCACCCGATCGGCGATGGCGGCGAGGACCTCGGGGCCGTTGGTCGCCTCGCGCAGCGCGGACGTCGCGAGCGCGAGGGACTCGTCGACGTCGTACTCACGGGCGAGGGCCGCCGCGTCGTCCGCGGCGGCGAGCAGCGCCTGCACGCCCTCGGCGGAGATCGAGCCGTCGGGCTGCAGGTAGCGCATGAGGCGGACGACGGTCCGGCCCGAGGCCGCCGGGTCGGGCGGGCACCACGCACCGCGTCCACCACCAGCATGTGGACGGTGTTGGAACCGATGTCGAGCACTCCGAGTCGCATCCGCCCACGGTAGCGGTGGTGCGCCCGAGGAACCGGGCCCACGCGCCCATGGGGAGTCCTCCCCATCCCGGTCGACCACGGTCTCCGCTAGCGTGTGGCCTGCACCGCCCCCACGCGAGGAGAACACGCATGCCCGACCTCAAGCTGGACCTCGACGCGATGGAGGAGACCGGATCCCGGCTCAGCACTCTGCGCGACGAGTTCCTCGCGACGGAGGAGTTCAACCGGGGACTCTCCGACGCCACCGGGCACGGCCGCCTCGGCGGCACGATCGGCGACTTCGCGAGCGCATGGAACATCCGGCGCGAGGAGATCGGCGAAGAGATCCAGGTCGTCATGGACGCCACCCAGGCCATCTGCGACACCTTCCGGGAGCTCGACGCCGCACTGGCCGAGCACATCAGCTCTGTGGAGTACTGACATGGTGCACGCGACCGCCGTCCCGTACCTGGAGCCGCTCACCGGCGACCCCGCCCAGCTCGAGCAGGCCGGGACCCACTACCTGACCGTCGCGGACCAGATCCGCGCCGTGAGCCGCGGGCTCGCGGACATCTCGAGCCGCAGCGAGTCGATCGGCGAGTCCGCCGACGCTGCGCGGCCGAGCGCAGGACGTCGCAGACGACGTCGAGCTGGTGATCCCTCGCTACGAGACCACGGCGAACGCGATGAAGGTGTACGCGGTCGCCCTCTCGGACGCGCAGAGCGCCGCGCAGGCGGCACTCGTCACGATCGACGACGAGCGCAACCAGCTCTGGACCCTCTACGACCTGCGGGACCAGGCCGAGCAGGACATCTACCGCGCGTCGGCCGCCGGTTCCACGCAGGACGTCGTCGACGACGCGCACGACGAGCTGCGCCGGGCGGCGCCGGGTCCAGGAGCACGAGGACGCCCTGGGCGTCGCGCTGCAGAGGTTCCGGGACGCCGAGGACGCCAAGGACGAGGCGGCGCGCCACGCGGCCGACGTGATCCAGCCCGTGCTCGACCAGCTCAACGACAGCTTCCTGGACAAGGTCGGGAACGCCCTGGGCGCGGTCGGGGAGTTCCTCGCGGCGATCGGCGAGTGGCTGGTGGACGTCCTGGAGCAGGTGCTCCAGTGGCTCTCCGACCTGGTGATCGTCGTCCTGGCCCTCGCTCTCGTGGTCTTCGCGTTCGTCCTGCTCAGCATCCCCGCGGCCCTGGGGCTGATGACCTGGGACCAGGTCCTCGATGCGGGCATCGGCGCCACGATGATCCTGCTGAAGGGCTCGCCCCCTCCTCGTGCCTGCCCTGTGGTTCGAGGTCGGCAGCGAGACGCCCGAGATGAAGTTCACCGGGTCCAGTGTCGGGTCGTCCACGGACGACCCGTACTACAACGCCCTCATGGAGGCTCACGACGTGGACTACGCCGGAGGTCCCGACAAGACGGTCGTCCGGATCGTCCGTGTCGGCACCGGACCCGACGGGCTGCCGATCTGGCGCGTGATCCCGCCCAGCACGCAGGACTGGGAGCTCGGGAGCGACACGGGGCCGCCAACGACCTGGGCTCCAACCTGGCGCTCATGCTCGCCCCGAGGAGAAGGCCGCGTACGAGCGGATGGTGCTCCAGGCCATGGAGAACGCCGGCATCGGGCCCGACGACCACGTCATGATGGTCGGATTCAGCCAGGGCGGGATCCTCGCGGGCAAGCTGGCCGCCGACCCGGACGTGCCGTTCAACATCGAGGCGATCGTCGTGGCCGGGGCACCGATCGACGCGATGGACATCCCGTCGGACGTCTCGGTGGTCGCGCTCCAGCACCGGGGACCCGGTCCACCGGCTGGACGGGCAGGCACCGCCCCGCCGCGCGACAACTGGGTGACCATCGAGACGGACACCTGGGACGGACCGAGCGCACCACCGTCCAGCCCGTTCGTGGACGCAGGCCGTCACAACTCCGAGAAGTACGCCGTCACCGCCCAGCACCTCTCCGACGGGTCGCTCCATGACGGAGGATACGTCTCGGGCACGACGCAGTCCGCCTACCAGAACGTGAGCGAGGACCAGTCGATGTTCTTCAGCGACAACGAGGCTACTACACGTACGAGGGAGCGAATAGTGCGGTTCTCTACCCGTCCTCGCGCCATGACCGGCATCGTCGCGCTCGCCCCGATGCTCGCCCTGGCCGCATGTTCGGGCTCGTCCTCCGAGAGCGACACCCAGGAGATCCGTGCGGCGATCGTCGCTGACGCTCCCGGAGTCGAGGAGGTCCTGGTGCGGTTCCGCACGGACGTCTTCAGCAACGAGCTCGACCTCGCACTGTCCATGCCGACCGCGAGCGCGGACGACGACGCAGCGCTCTCCGAGGCCATCGACATCGCGCTGGACCGGGCCTGGACGACCTCCCCGTCGGAGCCCTCGACGGTGAACCTCGAGGTCGTCCTCGCCCCGTTCGACGAGGGCGACGTGGTCGGGGATCCCCGCGGGGTGACTCTCGAGGGCAAGGGCATCGACGAGGCCCTGGGGCTCGAGAACGATGCACGCGAGTCCCTCCTCTCCGTCTCGTCCGAGGTTCTGACGGAACGCTACGGAAAGCGGGACGCCTCGTGAGCAAGAACTTGCCCGACCTGTTCGCACTTCTCGGTGGCGCGTCACGACGCCGCGCGCACGCCGGCGACGACGGATCGCCGCCGCTGCACGCGCCGCCGACCCTCGTGTCGTCGATGCGATGGGCCGGACGCGGATCTCGCCCTTCACGGTCGACGTCGACCTGCGCGTCTACCTGCCCGGCCTTGCTGCGGAACAGCCCGACGCGATCGTGGAAGCCGTCGAGTCGGCGGTCCGAGCGGCCTGGAGGTCGCAGTCGCGCCAGGTCGACGACGTCAACATCGACATCGTCCTCGGAGCCCGCCAGGCCGGGGACAGCATGGGTGACCACCGAGCGATGGACGTCACCCCGCTGAAGCCCGCCCTCGGCGACGACGTGCTCGCCTCGCGCACGACGCTGACCTTCCCCGAGCGTGAGCTGCTGCGACGCTTCGGCCCCAGGCCGAGGAGGGCAGCCAGTGAGGATCCGGAGCGCAGCCGGAGCTGTGCTGACGACAGCGGGCGTGACGATCCTCGCCGGCTGCTCCCCGTCCAGTTCCGAGACGGACGTCTCCTCCCAGAAGGTTGTGATCGCCCTGTCCATGCCCACGACGACCCAGGAGGAGACCACGACCATCGTCGGAGCCCTCGACTCCGCGCTCGAAACTGTCCTCGAGCGCGCGTCGGACGGGAGCGACCTTCCCGGTCGCGCGGCCGACCGCTCGTTCGTCGCTCAGGCCTCGTCCCTCGCGGCGACCTACGGTTCGCGGGCCGACTCGTGAGCGCGGCCCCGGCCGAGACGCAGGACGCGACGACGGCGCCCGCCCTCCCCGAGCTCCGCCTGCGCCTGCCCGGAAGCTGGTGGCAGGTGCCGTTGCACGACCGCGACGAGGCGCGCGCCTCCGTCCGTCGGCTCGTGGCCGTCCAGGTCGGACCGTCCGACGACCGCACGAGCGTGCGGATCGAGCTCGAACGGCGCGTCCTCTCGGCCCTCGACGACGCGATCGACGGGGACGGCCAGGCGTTCCACGTCGCCCTGTCGATCGTCCCCGGCGTGCCGCTCGCGGTCACGGCGATGGTGGCGCTCCCGGCGCAGCAGCTCACGCCCGCGATCGGCACGAGCGCGTCCGCGACCATGGCGATCCTCGAGCGCGGCCTGGCTGATCTCACCGAGGGCGGCGCCGACTCCTGCACCGCTTCACCGCGGGAGTCTCAGAGGTCGCCCGGCGCACGCGCAGGCACGTCGTCGCGGACCCGGACGGCGAGGAACGCCTGCCGACCTTCGCGGCCGAGTACTGGATGACGGTCCGGGGACCAAGCGGTTCGTCCTGGTGACCTTCAGCGCTCCCGCGGGCGAGCTCGAGGAGCCGCTCACCGGGCTCTTCGACCAGATCGTCCGCGTCAGCTCGTGGGCGTAGGGTCCTCGCGTCCTCGGCTCGCGGCCTCCTGGTGACCCCGGGCCGTGGGCCTACGACCGGTGGTTCGCGCCCGACATCGAGCTGTTCGTCCGACCGATGAGCCGTCGCACGTGGACGTCGGAGCCCGCACGTCGCGCACGTCCGACCGGGTCTCCCTCCGGTGGTCGTGCCGCTCGCCGGCGTTGCGGTACCGCCGCCAGGTCAACCAGTAGAAGAGCGGGCCCGCGAGCAGCAGCACGCCGACGACGACGAGCTTCACGCCGCCTTCCTCGGCGGAGGAGGACTCCGCGACGACGGCGAGCGTGTCCAGGGCGAGCACGTGCATCAGAACCCGATCATGACGAAGAGGGCCGCCACGGCCGCCACGGCCTCGACGACGACGGACACCGCGAACAGCCGACGCCGGTTGACCGGGACGGAACCCATGGTCTCCCCGGTCCGCCCGTTGACCGCGACGTAGTGCAGGAGCGAGCTCCCGTTCCTGCGGACCTCGTGGTACGAGTACAGCCACACCGGCAGGTAAGCGGCGACCCAGCGTTCGCCCACGACGTCGATCCGCTGCTGGTCCCACCGCACGCCGCGGTCGTAGGCCTCGATCATGTCCCGCGCCCGGAACCGGGCGATCTCCTTCGCCTGCGTGAGCGCGGGGTCACGCACGTCGTCGATGTCGGTGTCACGCCGCTCCGCGGTGAATCCCGAGAGGTAGTTGGAGTCGTAGCGCACCGCGTTCTCGACGTCGAACGGCAGGATCGTGTTGATGATGTTGTTCGTCCTGGCCGCGGCGGTGTGGTCGCGCCGGTCCGCGGAGGACTCGATCGTCAGGTCGTCGACGTGGAGGTCGAACTCGCGCACCACGTCGTAGACGTCGGCGTCGTAGCGTCGCTCGTCCCGATCCTGGCCGTCGGACCCCTTGACCTTCACGGTGTACGAACGCACGAGGCGCTCGCCCTGCCCGGCCAGACCCACCCGGGTGTTGAGGTCTGCGACGAGGTACGGCATGTAGACGCCGACGACGGTCTCGGGGCTGAACTCGGCGCGGAACGTCCGGTGGGCGTAGAACCGCCGCTTGCCCACGAACTCCCGGATGCGGGCGACCGCGTCGTCCTGGGGCAGACGGAAGGGCAGCACGACGTCGGGCACGGCGCCGTTGGGGACCTGCTGGTTGACCGAGAGCACGTTGCGGCACCAGTGGCATCGCGCCCGGGTGCCGTGCGCGGTGTCGACGACGACGTCCGCACCGCACGCCGAGCACCGGAACGTGAGGATCTCGTCGGTCGACGGGACGATGTCGGCAGTACCAGACCCGCCCACGACCCGCGCAGCGCGCCGATGTCACCGTCGAGACCGAGGTCGACGAGCTTGCCGGCGTCCACCCATTCGTACCGGCAGAACTCGCAGCGCAGGTTCCCCGTCGCGACGTTGAGCGAGATCTCTGTCGCGCCGCACTGCGCGCACTTGACCAGGCCGTCCTTCGCACCCGCGTCGGTGCGGACGACGGTCGGGCCTCCGGCTCCTGGCACGCCCGAGGGCGCCGGCGGGCAGCACCGCGGGCGGTGGTGGTTCCATGGCCGTCGGCGGCGCCGGTTCCGGCTGGTGAACGGTCATCGCCGGGGCCTCAGAACCCGAGGACCTTGGCCTTGGCGGCGTCGTAGTCGGCCTGGGTGATGAGCCCCTGGTCGAGCAGCGACTTGAACTGGGTGAGCTTCGCCACGGGGTCCTCGCCCGCGGGGTGGGCGGCGCGGCAGGCGGCGTCGCCGACGCGGCAGGAGCAGCCGCCTGCTGGACCGGCACGACCGGCTGCTGCAGCCCGGACATCGCGCCACCCGCGGCGTTCATCCCCATGCCGAGGATCGCCATGTTCGCCCTCCTCCCGCACCACCGGGTTCTCGCCGGCTGCCTGGATGCCGCGGGCAGCAGCCTGCTGGAGGAACGAGTTGCCCGGCGCCTGCCAGCGCGTCGGCCTTCTTGACGTCGCTGAGCAGCGCGCGGGTGTCCTCGTCGTACTCGATCGCGGCGAGCGCGACCTTGACGATCGACAGGCCACGGTACGAGGTCCACTGGTAGCCCTCCTCGACCGCTCCCGCGAGCGACTGCGCGAAACCGACCGAGTCGCTCTGGATCCGGGTGATGCGGTTCCCCTTGTCGGGGTCGTTCGTGTAGCTCGAGAAGGCGGCCGCGAGCGATCCGACGACCTCGGTGAAGAGCTGGCTCGCGGCGTCGTTGTCGAGGTCCGAGAAGTCGAAGACCTTCGCGCCGGCACCGAGGTACGTGAGCGGCACGAACTGCTTGACGAAGAGGATGGGGTCGACGATGCGCAGCGAGTAGGACCCGCGGGTGATCGCGCCGACCTGGGCGCCGAGGTAGGCGTCGTCCCAGTAGATCTCCGACTGCGTGCCGAACCGGTTGTTCGGCAGCTCCTTGAGGTTCACGTAGAACCCGAGCTGCTGCGAGCCGGGCTGCCCACCGAACGTGAACCGCTCCCACGACGTGGTGATCAGCGGGCTCAGGAAGCCGTTGTCGGCGAAGATCGACTGGGAGTTCTGGTCGTCCGACGTGAAGACGTACCCGCCCGGCTCGGCCACGAACCCCGTGAGCGCACCGTCCTGGAACGTGAGGAGCCCGTAGCCCTCGGGGACCACGAACCGGCTGCCGTTCGTGATGATGTTCGCCGAGCCCTTGGTGTTGGCTCCACGCCCTGCGTTCTGACCCTGCGCGACGGCCGGGAAGAGTGCCGCCGTCGGTGCGAGGTTCGTCGGAGGCGTCAGGAAGTCCTTCCACTGGTCCGCGAGCGTGCCGCCAAGGGCACCAGCAAAGGCCTTGATGAATCCCATCGAGCTCTCCGTCGACTCGGGCGGCCGACGCCGCGCGTGACCTGTCGTCTTGACGGTCGGCGCCTGATGCCCTCGACCGCGATCGGCACAGTATCGACTTTCGTTCTGAAACGGAATTATCGACGAGCTTCTGGCACATCTGCTCTCACGAACCGGACCGCTGAGGGTGACGGCCCCACACGCCGACGGTGACCGACCAGACCGCTGAGGGTGACGGCCGCACACGCCGACGGTGACGCACCGGATGACAGGATGTTCCCCATGTCCTCCCCACCCCCTCGCTGAACCCCTCAAGACCGTCGGCTGGATCCACGTCGTGGACGGGCAGCTGCTCGTCGTCCGCAGCCGGGACAACGACCTGTTCTTCATGCCGGGCGGCAAGCTCGACCCCGGCGAAAGCGATGAGCAGGCCCTGGTCCGGGAGATCGAGGAGGAGCTCGGCGTCCTGCTCGACCCTGCCACGGTGCGGCCCGGCCTCGTCGCCGAGGCGCCCGGCCACGGGCTCGACGGGCGGCTCGTGCGGATGCACTGCCTCTACGCCGACCTGTTGCCCGGGTCCCTGAGCGGCACCTCGTGCCGAAGTCCATGAGCTCACGTGGGTCACGGCGAACGACGCGCACCGTGTCCCGCCCGCAGGCCGGATCGTCCTGATGCACCTGCTGGACACGGGAGAGCTCGCGGCTTGACCCTGCGTGCCGCCACGCGGGCCGTCGGCCGAGCATGCGGGTGCCGTTCGCCGAGCATGCGATCAGCGTCCGATTCCGGCCCGATCACGACGCCAACCGCATGCTCGGCACCGAGGGCCGGACAAGATCAGCGCCCCACGCACGCCTCGACGTCGAGCCCGTCGGTCCCGGCGGTGCGGAGCGCCTCCTCGGCGTCGGCCACCACGGCCGAGGCCTCGGCCTGGGCCGTCGCGAGCGCCGACGACCGGGCAGAGACGATCGCGTCGTGCAGCTCGGCGTGCACGCGCCGGCGGACGGAGCGGGTGAGTGCCTCGGTCTCGGCGTCGCCGACCGTCGTACCGACGCCCCGGCGCTCGGCCACGCGCTCGGCGACCTCGGCCGCGATGCGCTGGTCGGCGTCGTCCAGCAGCGCCACGACGGCTGTGTCCGCCGCGCGTCCCAGGCGCGTCTCCTCGAAGTCCTGCGTCGCCCGGTCCACGATCTGTCGCGCCTGCCCGACGACGAGCGACCCCAGGGCGGGTGAGTGCGCCTTGAGGGAGGCCAGGTCGTAGAGCAGGACGCCGTCGAGGTCCGCGACGCGTGGGTCCACGTCCCGGTGCAGGGCCAGGTCGAGGACCACCATGGGTCGGTGCGAGGCCTCGTCTCCCGCGGCCTCCGCGGCGCGCGACCGGGCGCGGACGACGGCGGCGGCGTCGAGCACGTGGCCCAGCGCGTCGCCGTCGGTGGGCGCTCCGTCCCCGCGCGGCGCCCGCCTCCGGAGCGCGCCCGTCCCCGCGCCCGCTGCACGAGACCACCAGGTCCGCGTCCTCGAGCGCCGCCACGAGGTCGGGTACGGCCGTGACGCCGCGGTCGGCGGCGAACTGCTCCGCACGCCCCGACCCCGAGTACACCCGCACGTCCTCGCAGCCCCGTGCCCGCAGCGCCGCGAGGGACGCCCCGGCGTAGGACCCGGTCCCGATGAGCACGGTCCGCACCTGGCGCCACGGTGGCAGCTCGGCGCTCGCGAGGTCCAGCCCCAGGGACACGACCGACCGGCCGTTCCCCGAGCGTCGTCTCGTTGCTCACCTTCTTGGAGGTCCGGGAGGCGGTCTGGAACAACAGCTCGAGCGTGGTCGACGTCGAGCCGGTCTCCCGCGCCTCCTCGAGGGCACGCTTGACCTGCCCGCGATCTCTCGTTCCCCGACGACCATGGAGTCCAGGCGGCGGCGACCTCGAAGAGGTGAGCGGCGACGTCGGGCCCCGTGCGGGTGGAGAACGCGCTCATGGCGACGTCCTCGTCGACCCCGGACGCGGCGGCGACGAGCCGCGCGATCTCGCGCGACGCGTGCTGCACGCCCCTCCCGTCGACCGGCGAGTCGATGTCCAGGTACACCTCGAACCGGTTGCACGTCGCGATGACGACGGCACCGGTGATCGCTTGGCAGGTCGCGACGGCCGTCCGTCCGACCGACCCGGCTCCGGTGGAGAGGAGCTCGAGGGTGGACATGTCCAGCTCGTGGTGACTTGCAGTCATCGACAGGAGAACCACAGTGCTCCGATTTAATCACCGCCCCGGGCACAAGGCAGAATCGGTTCTTGTGACGTTCACCGCGCTTTCCGCCAACCACCCTCTCGTCGACGGCCGGACGACGAATTCTCCCTCGTGCGCGCATTGCGCGGCGAGCGGCCGGAGACCACACCCGTGTGGTTCATGCGCCAGGCCGCCGCTCCCTGCCGGAGTACCGCGAGCTGCGCCAGGGCATCGGGATGCTCGACTCGTGCCTGCGCCCGGACCTGGCGAGCGAGATCACGCTGCAGCCGGTCCGTCGGCACGACGTGGACGCAGGGATCTTCTTCTCGGACATCGTCATCCCGCTCAAGCTCGCGGGGTGGACGTGGACATCGTCCCGGGCGTCGGACCGGTCATGGGACAGGCCTACCGGACGCCCGACGACATCGCCCGCCTCGTCGAGCACGAGCTGACCCCGGAGTCGCTCGCCCCGGTCACGGAGGCGGTCGCGCTCACGGTCGCGGCGCTCGGGCCGACCCGCTCATCGGCTTCGCGGGGCGCCGTTCACCCTCGCGGCGTACCTGGTGGAGGGGCGCCCTCGCGCGACCACCTCGCAGCACGCACCCTGATGCACGCCGACCCGGAGTCGTGGGCGCGCCTGACGGCGTGGACCGCGCAGATCACCGGCGCGTTCCTGCGGGCGCAGGTCCTGGCCGGGGCGAGCGCGGCCCAGCTGTTCGACTCCTGGGCGGGCAGCCTGTCCCTCGAGGACTACCTCGCAGGCGCCAAGCCGGGCAGCACCGTTGCGTTGTCGCAGGTCAGCGACCTGGGCGTGCCGGCGATCCACTTCGGGACGGGTACGGGGCACCTGCTGGGCGCGATGCGGGACGCTCTCACCGAGGCCGGTGTGACGCACCCGACCGTGGGCGTGGACTACCGCACGCCGCTCGACGAGGCAGCCAAGACCCTCGGCGGGGACGTACCCGTCCAGGGCAACATCGACCCCGCCCTGCTCGCGGCCCCGTGGCCGGTGCTGGAGGCGCACGTCCGCGACGTCCTGCGCCGCGGGAGCGCCGCCCGGCGCACGTCGTGAACCTGGGCCACGGGGTCCCGCCGGAGACGGACCCCACGGTCCTCACCCGGGTGGTCGAGCTGGTTCATTCCGTCCGGAACGTGTCAGAACCAGCGTGACCTCGGGGTCTCGCTCGGTCTGACACACCCGTCAGCGGGGCACACTGGTCGTGTGCACCCGCTGCTGATGGTTCGCCCGCACGTCTCCCGACCTCACCGTCGGCGCCAATCCTCCCGTGGCACCGCCCACCCCGTTCGACGCGATCGTCGTCGGTGCGGCATCGCCGGGCTGACCGCCGCACGCACGCTGCGTCACCGCGGTCTGCGGGTCCTCGTCCTGGAGGCAGCCGACCGACCGGGTGGCCCGTGCACGGCGAGAAGCTGGGCTCGACGGGACTGTCGGTCGACGTCGGCGCCGAGTCGTTCGCGGCCCGCGGCTCGGCTGTGGGCGACCTGGTCGGCGACCTGGGCCTGACGGTCGTCGAGCCGCCCCGGTCAGCGCCTGGGGTTATGCCGCGGGCCGCGCGTTCCCGTTGCCGAAGGCCGGGATCATGGGCATCCCGGCCCATCCCTTCGCGGCCGACGTGCGTCGGGCGGTCGGCTGGCCGGGCTCCCTGCGCGCCGGGCTCGACCGCTTCAAGCCCGCCGCTGGGTCGACGAGGAGAACCTCGAGACCTTCGCGCGCTCGCGCCTGGGCCGCCGCGTGGCCGAACGCCTCGTCGCCCCGGTCGCCGCGGGGTCCACTCGGCGCCGCCCGAACGTCTCGACGTCGACGCCGTGGCCCCGGCCTGCGCGACGCCTACGCCCGGGAGGGCTCGCTCAGCCGCGCGGTGGCTGCGCTGCGCGCCCAGGCCCCGCAGGCTCGGCGGTCCGCGGCATCGACGGCGGCATGCACCGCCTGGTCGAGGAGCTCGCACTGGCCGTCACGGGCGAGGGGCCCGACGACGCAGCCCCGCCGTGCGCGTCGGCCCGCCCGGGGTCCTGCTCACCCGTCACGAGGTGGTCGGCCTCGACCGCGCCCCGAGGTCCGAGCCCGGCTGGGCCGTGCACACCGACGGGCCTTCCGGCCCCGAGACCTTCCGGGCCCCACGGCTCCTGGTGACGACCCCGCGGTCGTGGACCTCGTCTCCCCGCTGGCCGGTCGCACCGCGGACCCGGTCCCGGACCCCGAGCCCGGCGCCGACATCCGCCTCGTCACGCTCCTGCTCCAGTCCCCGAGCTGGACACCGCGCCGCGCGGGAGCGGCCTGCTCGTGGCCCCGCGGCCCCGCACGTGGTCGACCCGCGACGAGAACCACCGTGCGGGCGCCCACGACACGGTCCAGGCCAAGGCCCTGACCCACTCGACCGCGAAGTGGCCGTGGCTGGCCGCCCGGGTGAGCGACGCCGTCGGGCCGGGGCACCACGTGGTGCGGCTCAGCTACGGGCGCATCGGGGAGAGCCGCCCGAGCCCGCGCTCGACCAGGTGGTCCGGGACGCCTCGGTGCTGCTCGGCGTGGACCTCGAAGGGCGGGTGCGTGAGCACCTGTCGACGCGCTGGAACGGTTCGCTCCCGCCGCCCACGCCCGTCTACCGGCGCGAGGTCGCGGCGTTCGTCGAGCGCGTCTCGCACGTCGACGGGCTTGGTGTGACGGGCGGCTGGATCGCGGGGACGGGGCTCGCGGCGATCGTCGGGCACGCGCAGGAGTCCGCTGAGCAGCTCTGAATCTCCACGGTCGCCAATTGCCTCGCGCTTCCTGACAATTCGTCTCTTCGTGCTGACTCGTTGTCAGGTCCATGTCACTCCGGGACATTTCCGCGGAAAGACGGTCGGAAGGGATCCGGGTGCATTTCGGCATTGTCGCGACCCGGAGGACACTAGGACCGTGAGCATTCGTGTCGGAACCCGTGGCAGCGCCCTCGCGACGACCCAGACGGGACTCGTCGCCCGTCGCATCGAGCAGCTGACCGGGCACCCGGTCGAGATCGTGCGCATCCGCACCGAGGGCGACGTCCGCACGGGCTCGCTCGCCTCGATGGGCGGGACCGGGGTGTTCGTCACCGCACTGCGCGAGGCCCTGCTCGACGGTCGGTGCGACGTGGCCGTCCACTCCCTCAAGGACCTCCCGACGACCCCGCCGAGGGCCTGACCCTCGTCACCCCGAGCGTGAGAACCCCGCGACGTCCTGTGCGCCCGCAACGGGTGGACCCTCGAGACCCTGCCGCGCGGCGCCAAGGTCGGGACCGGCTCCCCACGACGCGCCGCCCAGCTCCTCGCGGTCCGCCCCGATCTCGACGTGCTCGACATCCGCGGCAACGTCGACACCCGCCTCGCCCGCGCGCTCGGCGAGGACGCGGATCTCGACGCGGTCGTCCTCGCGTACGCCGCCTCTCGCGCCTCGGCCGCCTCGACGCGGTCTCCGAGGTCATCGACGTCCGCGTCATGTCCCCGCCCTGGTCAGGGCGCCCTGGGCATCGAGGTCCGGACCGCGGACCTCTCGCCGTTGTCGTCGTTCGACCTCCTGCCCGACGGCGGCACGCAGCAGGGTCTCGACCTCGCCGAGGTCGTCGCTGCCCTCGATCACCTCCCGACCCGCCTCGCGGTCCTCGCCGAGCGCGCCCTCCTCGCCCGGCTCGAGGCCGGCTGCGCGGCACCTGTCGGGGCTCATGCCGTGGTCGAGGACGACGAGATCCACCTCTCGGCGGTCGTCGCCCGGCTCGACGGCAGCCGGGTCCTGACCCACTCGGCCCGGGTCGCGCTGCCCTCCCGGGGAGCGGGCGCGACCAGCACATCGCACGACGCCGCCGACGCCCTGGCCCGCAGCCTGGGCACCCAGGTCGCCGACGCCCTGCTGGCCGGCGGGGCCGCCGAGCTGGCGCCGCTGCGCGCGACCGGACCGGGTGGCGCCTCGACCGGCTCGCTGTGGGCTCCCGGCACGGACGCGGCGGGAGCCGTGGACGAGGACCTGACCGTCGGCGGCACCGACGCCCCGTGGTCCCGGAGAGCCGCTGATGGCGGGCGTCTCCGCGACCCGCAGCGCGGTCGCGACCTCCCGGTCACGGCGCGGCCGCCGGTGCCCCTCGGGAAGCCGCGACCGACTCCTCCGAGGCGAGCGGCGCCGTCGGGCAGGACACCGCGACCGCGCCCCGAGAAGCGGCGACCGCTGCTGACGACCCGAGCGACGCCGTCGGGCCGCTGAGCGCGACCACCGTCCTGGTGCCCCGCTCCCCGCGCGCGCCGAGCCCTTGCCGCGCTCCTGCGGGCACAGGGGCGACCGTGCTGGTGAGTCCGGCGATCGAGCGCGCGCCCATCGTGGACACCGCCGCGATGGACGGTGCCGTGGCAGGTCTCGCGGCGGCGCGTTCGCGTGGGTCGTGGTGACGAGCGTCAACGCGATCGACGAGCTCGCCGCGAGCGCGGAGCGGCTGGGACTGTCGCTCGCCGACGTGTCCGGTGCCGACGTCGTGCCGACGGACGTGTCAGAACGAGCGGGGTCCGGAGGTCACGCTCGCTCTGACACGCGGTGGGCGGCGGTCGGGCCCGCGACGCGGCGCGCCCTCGAGGCCGCAGGCATCCGTGTGGACCTCGAGGCGACCGTGAACTCGGCGCGCGGGCTCCTCGCGGCGTTCGACGAGCTACCCGGGCCAGTTCCGACAACGGGTCCGTCGACACGAGGGGCGCGTGCTCCTCCCCAGGGTGACCTCGCGAGGCCCACCATGGCCGACGGGCTGCGCGACCGCGGCTGGGACGCGCACGTCGTGACCGCCTACCGGACCGTGTCGCACGCGCTCTCCGCGGAGGTCGTCGCGGCGTGGCGCGCGGGCGCCGTCGACGTGGTCGTGCTGACATCGGGCAGCGTGGCCCGCGAGGTCGCCGCCCAGCTCGGCGCGGACCCGCGGGTCGCGGGAGTCGCCATCGGTGAGCCGACTGCGGAGGCCGCCCACGCCGTCGGGCTGCGGATAGATGCCATCGCCGGGACCGCGACCGACGACGCCCTGGCTGCTGCGGTGCTGCGCGTCGGCTCCGCCGTGTCAGAACCAGCGAGCCCTCAAGACCACGCACGCTCTGACAACGGCTCCGCCGTGTCAGAACCAGCGAGCCCTCAAGACCACGCACGCTCTGACACCCGACAGGCCCCACCCTCCACAGAAGGAAGGCACCACCCGTGAACCGTCCCCGCCGCCTGCGGTCCACCCCGCAGATGCGCCGGCTCGTCGCCGAGACCCGGCTGCACCCCGCCGACCTGGTCCTCCCCTGTTCATCAAGGAGGGGCTGACCGAGCCCAAGCCGCTCGGGTCGATGCCGGGCATCGTGCAGCACACCGAGGCCAGCCTCGCCGAGGCCGTGGCGCAGGCCGCGGCCGCGGGATCGGCGGCATCATGCTGTTCGGCATCCCCGAGCACCGCGACGCGACGGGATCGCAGGCCGACGCCCCGGACGGGATCCTCAACAGGGCGATCCGGGTCGCCCGGCACGCCGCGGAGTCCGCTCCCGGCAGGCCCCAGTCGTCATGGCCGACCTCTGCCTCGACGAGTTCACCGACCACGGCCACTGCGGGGTCCTGACCTCGACGGGAGAGGTCGACAACGACGCGACCCTGGTCCGCTACGCGTCGATGGCCCTCACGCAGGCGGAGGCGGGAGCGGAGGTCGTGGCGCCGTCGGGCATGATGGACGGCCAGGTCGCCGTGATCCGCGACGCGCTCGACGACGCCGGGCACACCGGTGTCAGCATCCTGGCCTACAGCGCCAAGTACGCGAGCGCGTTCTACGGGCCGTTCCGCGAGGCCGTCGACTCGACGCTCGAAGGCGACCGCCGCACGTACCAGATGGACTCCTCGAACTTCCGCGAGGGCATGCGCGAGGCGGACATCGACCTCGCCGAGGGCGCCGACATGGTCATGGTCAAGCCCGCCGGCTCCTACCTCGACGTGCTCGCGGCCGTGGCCGCACGCAGCGACGTACCGGTCGCCGCGTACCAGGTCTCCGGCGAGTACGCGATGATCGAGGCGGCGGCCGCGAACGGCTGGATCGACCGGCGCGGAGCCATCACGGAGTCCGTGCTCGGCATCAAGCGGGCAGGCGCCGACATCATCCTCACCTACTGGGCCCTCGAGATCGCAGAATGGATTCGGTGACACCGATGACCATCCACCCGACCGGATCGCCGCAGCACGCGACCACCCTCCACGACAACCACGAGGCGTTCGTGCGCGCACAGGGCGCGATCCCGGGGCGTGAACTCTCCTGTCAGGGCCTACGGCTCGGTCGGCGGCGACCCGCGGTTCATCGCGAGCGCCCGCGGCGCGTACGTCACGGACGTCACCGGTCGCGAGTACGTGGACCTGGTCTGCTCGTGGGGCCCGGCGCTCCTGGGCCACGCCCACCCGCGGTCGTCGCCGCCGTGCAGGACGCCGCAGCGCGCGGCCTGTCCTTCGGCGCCCGACCCTCGGCGAGGTCGACCTCGCCGAGGAGGTCCGCCGTCGGGTCCCCGCCGCGGAGCGTGTCCGCCTGGTCTCGACGGGCACCGAGGCGACCATGACCGCGGTCCGCCTCGCGCGCGGCTTCACGGGCCGCAACCTCATCATCAAGTTCGCGGGCTGCTACCACGGGCACGTCGACTCGCTGCTCGCCGAGGCGGGCTCGGGCGTCGCGACGCTCGCGCTCCCGGCTCGGCCGGCGTCACCGAGGCCACCGCGGCCGAGACGCTCGTCCTGCCGTACAACGACCTCGAGGCCGTCGAGCGCGCCTTCACCGAGCGCGGATCCGAGATCGCCGCGGTCATCACCGAGGCTGCCCCAGCGAACATGGGGATCGTGCCTCCCGGCCCCGGCTTCAACGAGGGCCTGCGCCGCATCACGTCCGCGCACGGCGCCCTGCTGATCCTCGACGAGGTCCTCACGGGCTTCCGCGTGGGCCCGAGCGGCTGGTGGGCCTGGACTCGGCGCCACCGCGGGCGAGGTGCCCACGTACACGCCCGACCTCTACACGTTCGGCAAGGTCATCGGCGGCGGCATGCCCGTCGCGGCGCTGGGCGGACCTGCGGCGATCATGGACCAGCTCGCGCCGCTCGGCCCGGTCTACCAGGCCGGGACGCTCTCGGGAACCCGTCGCGGTCGCGGCGGGCCTCGCGACGCTGCGCCTGGCCGACGCCGCGGTGTACGCCCGTGTGGACCACGTCGCCCAGGTCGTCGGCGACGCAGCGAGCGCGGCCCTCGCCGCGGAGGGCGTCGCGCACGCCCTGCAGCGCTCAGGAAACCTGTTCTCGATCATGTTCGGCGACATGGCGGCAGCGGCCGGGTACGCAGCTACTGCCGCTACAAGGCGTTCTTCCACGCGATGCTCGACGCGGGGTCAATTTGCCGCCGTCGGTCTTCGAGGCCTGGTTCGTGTCCTCCGCGCACGACGACACCGCGGTCGAGCGCATCCTCGCGGCGCTTCCTGCCGGCGCGAGGGCCGCGGCGCGCGCCACGGCCTGAGTCCTGCGCGGCCGGGCCAGGCGCTGGGGTAGGCGGTCCGACGGGTGGGCTGCGTCGCGCCACGACCTCGCCGCGGTCGGCGGCACGGCCGGGGTCGGGGCCGCGGTTGGCGGCGCCGCGGTCAGCGGCGCCGCGGTCAGCGGCGCCGCGGTCAGCGGCGCCGCGGTCAGCGGCCGACCTGACCGGCCTTCTTGCCGAGGCTACGGATCTGGAACCCGAAGGCGGTCATCAGGACCCCGAAGATCAGCGCCCAGATCCCGATGATCCCGATGATCACCGTGAGCGCGGCCCCGGTCTGCGTGAAGATCAGGATGCCGAAGGCCACGGACAGGAGGCCCGCGAAGACGCCCCAGCCCCAGCCGCTGCCCGGGACCTTGCGGAGCGAGACGGCGACGGCGACCTGCACGAGACCGCCGATGATCGCCCAGATCGCGATCAGGTAGAGAAGGACGGTGACGGTCTTGTCCGGCCAGGCCAGGAGCACGATGCCGAAGAGCAGCGTGAGGACGCCGAGCGTGACGCGGAGCCCGAGGCCCCGTACTCGCGGTAGCGGATGCCGTCGACGATCTCGACGATGCCGTCCACGATCGCGAAGATCCCGACGACCAGGGCGATCGCGCCGCCGTCTCGATCGGCGCGGCGAGCGCGATGATGCCGAAGATGATCGCGATCACCCGCGGATCACCGGCCAGTACCAGACCTGCCTGGCGGTGGTCGAGAAGGCGGTGAGGATCGGGTCCTGTGTGGCCATGGTGGGCTCCTGACGTCGGATCATGCCCGCCGGGAACGCTGGAGCACCATCCTGCGGGCTGTTCGGTTCTCATCGAACACCCGAAACGGCCGCATGTCGTGGCGAACGGTGCATTCGCGACGGGAAGGGCGGGGGCTCGGCGGCCCGCCAACGAGGTTCATGTCCTGCGGGAGTCCCGGTCCGCAGGAACACTGGCAGGGTCACCCGCTCGTCATCGCACTCACACTCACACTCACACGCGCACTCGTACTCGAAGGAGAGACATGGGACAGCTCGTCTACTCGATGATCACCTCGCTCGACGGCTACGCCGAGGCCGCGGAGGGGACCTCGGCAGGGGCCGAGGACCCGGAGGTGCACACGTTCATCGGGGACGTGTTCCGCTCGGTCGGGACGTATCTCTACGGCCGGCGGATGTACGAGACGATGGTCTTCTGGGAGACGGCGGACGCCGAGCCCGACGTCCCGCCGCACATCCTGCAGTACGCGCGCGACTGGCAGGCCGCGGAGAAGGTCGTGTACTCCACGACGCTCGACGCGGTGTCGAGCGCGCGGACCAGGATCGAGCGGACCTTCGACCCGGAGGCAGTGCGCCGCTCAAGGCCGAGTCGGAGCACGACCTGACCGTCGACGGGCCGAACCTCGCGGCCCAGGCGATCGCGGCCGGTCTCGTGGACGAGTATCACCTGTTCATCACGTCGAGCGTGGTCGGGGTGGCAAGCGCTTCTTCCCGGACGGTGTGCGCCTCGACCTCGACCTGGTCGAGGAGCGTTCGTTCGACAGCGGCCTGATCTACGCGCGCTACCGGACCCGCTGACCGGCTGGGGACCTTCGACCTCTTGACAACCGCATACCCCTCGGGGTACTTTGGTAGCACGGTACCCCGCTGGGGTATCCGGCGAGCGATCACGGAGGCCAGCATGAGCGACACGACCACCCAGCACCCTGTCGACCAGGCCGTGCCGGACACGGCCTCCACCCACACTGGCCCGCACGGCTACGCCTCCGACAAGGATGCCTACCTCAAGCGCATGCGCCGCATCGAGGGCAGGTCCGCGGGATCGCCCGCATGATCGACGAGGACGTCTACTGCATCGACATCCTCACCCAGGTCTCCGCGGTGACCAAGGCCCTCCAGGCGGTGTCCATCGGACTCGTCGAGGACCACCTCGGACACTGCGTCGTCGACGCCGCCCGGTCCTCCGAGGCAGAGGGCGCCGCCAAGGTCCGCGAGGCGTCCGACGCCATCGCACGCCTCGTCCGCAGCTGATCCCCACCCCTTTCAAGGAGCATTGATGAGCACCGTCACCACCCTCGGCGTCACCGGCATGACCTGTGGCAACTGCGTCTCCCACGTCACCAAGGACGTGAGCGCCGTCGCAGGCGTCGAGAACGTCAGCGTCGACCTGAACGTCGGCGAGGCCTCCGAGGTCACCGTCTTCTCGGACGAGCCGCTCGACGAGGCCGCGCTGCGCGAGGCCGTGGCGGAGGCCGGGTACGACGTCGCGAGCTACGACGTCCAGCTCGACGCCCAGGCCGCGCAGTCCGCGGTGCAGGCCGCGGACCGCAAGGCGCACAGCTGCGGCTGCGGCACGGACTCGCCCTCCGACGCCGCGCCCGCCCGGAAGACCTACGACCTCCAGGTCCCGAGGGCCTGAACCGCCCGCCGGGGTCAGAACAAGGTTGTCAGAACCAGCGAGACCTCTGGATCACGCTCCTTCTGACAAACCCGCCCGACGACGGAGCCCCGGCCGGGTGCCCGACCCGCCCTCCGCCGTCGGGCACCGCACCACCCGCGAGCTGCTTGCCGACACCTCACCGGCCCCTCACGCCGCTGACCCAGGCCGCCCGCGCCGCGCACCCCGCACCCCGGGACTGCGCCCACCGTCCCGCCCGCCATCCGCGGGCCGCGGCGGAGAACTCGCCCGGCGTCACCCCGGACGAACCACCGGACCTTCGAGGAGCTCCCATGACCACCCCCACCGGCCTGACCGCGGGCCCGACGTTCGTCGAGGTCGACCTCGCGATCGAGGGCATGACGTGCGCGTCGTGCGTCGCGCGCGTCGAGAAGCGGCTGGGCCGCATCGACGGCGTCGAGGCCACCGTGAACCTGCCGCTCGAGAGCGCGCACGTCGTGCTGCCCGAGGGCGTCACCGACGCCGAGCTCGTCACGGCCGTCGAGAAGGCGGGGTACCAGGCTCGGGTCACGGGCGGCGTGCGGCGACGGTCGCGGGGCTCGGGCGGCGGCTTCGGCGGCGGCGGCTTCGGCGGCGGCGGGTCCCGCGGCGGCAACGGCCGTTGTGTCAGAACCAGCGAGCCCTCGGGATCACGCCGGTTCTGACAGCCCGGTCGCCGCAGCGCACCCGGCCCCGGCCCCGACCCCGACAGACACCCCGACCGACGCCAGTGCCCCGCACGAGGCCGCGGCGCGGACCTCGGGCGCCGCCTCGCGGTCGCCTCGGTCCTCACGCTCCCGGTCCTCCTGCTGTCGATGATCCCGGCCCTGCAGTTCTCGGGCTGGCAGTGGGTCGTCACGGCTCTCGCGCTCCCGGTCGTCACGTGGGGTGCCTGGCCGTTCCACACCGCGGCCTTCCGCGCGGCCCGCCACGGCGCCTCGACCATGGACACGCTCGTGTCGATCGGCGTGATCGCCGCGACCCTGTGGTCCCTGTGGGCCCTGCTGCTGGGCGGTGCGGGCGAGATCGGCGTGCGCATGCAGCCGTCGCTCATCCCTCGCGTGCGGACGCCGCGATGCCCGAGCTCTACTTCGAGGTCGCCGCGGTCGTCACGACGTTCCTCCTCGCGGGCCGCTGGTCCGAGCACCGCTCGCGCCGCAAGGCGGGTGACGCGCTGCGCTCGCTCCTCGCGATGGGTGCCAAGGACGCGGAGCGCGTCACGACCGGCCCCGACGGCGCACGGGTCACCGAGCGCGTCCCAGCCTCGGCCCTGCGCACGGGCGACCTGTTCACGGTCCGCCCGGGCGAGAAGGTCGCGACCGACGGCGTCGTCGTCGAGGGCACCTCCGCCGTCGACACCTCGCTCCTGACGGGCGAACCCGTCCCTGTCGACGTGGCGCCGGGCGACGACGTCACGGGCGCGACCGTCAACGCCTCGGGCCACCTGCTCGTCCGCGCGACCCACGTGGGCGAGGAGACGACGCTCGCCCAGATCGGGCGCCTGGTCAGCCAGGCGCAGACGGGCAAGGCTCCCGTGCAGCGCCTCGCGGACCGGATCTCGGCGGTGTTCGTGCCGATCGTGCTCGTCCTGGCCGTGCTGACGCTGGGCGGGTGGCTGCTCGCGGGCGCGAGCACGCAGTTCGCGTTCACGGCCGCGGTCGCCGTGCTGATCATCGCGTGCCCGTGCGCCCTGGGGCTCGCGACGCCGACCGCCCTGCTGGTCGGGACCGGCCGTGGTGCGCAGCTCGGCATCCTCATCAAGGGCCCCGAGGTCCTGGAGTCCACGCGCCGGGTCGACACGATCGTGCTCGACAAGACCGGCACCGTGACGCAGGGCCGCATGGCGCTCGAACGCGTGATCACCCGGGAGTCCGAGCTCGACCTGGTGTCAGAAGTGGCCGGGCGTCCGCCCGGCGTGCTTCTGACAGCTCGTCCAGCGAGGAGCCCGACGGCGCCGCGCACCACGCCCTGCGCCTCGCCGGCGCGGTGGAAGGGTTGAGCGAGCACCCGATCGCGCAGGCCATCGCTGCGGCGGCCGCGCACGTCTCGGGCTCGGAGGCTGGCTCGGACCTGCCTGACGCGGACGTGTCAGAACCAGCGGGAGCTACAGCCCTCGCTGAGTCTGACAACTCGTCCGTGGCGGTCGGTCGGTCGGGGTCGGCGGGAACATCGGTCGAGACCGGGGCATCGGTCGAGACCGGGGCCGACGGCGTCGTCATCGGTTCCGCGCAGGTCTTCGACTTCATGAGCTCCCCGGTGGCGGCGTCAGTGGCCTCGTCCGCACGGCCCACTCGGGCCTCTCCCCTGCCGGGATGCTCAACGCCCGGCGGGTCCTGGTCGGTCGTCCGGCGTGGCTCTCCGAGCAAGGGATCTCATTCGACGTGTCAGAACCAGCGAGCCCTCGGGACCACGCTCGCTCTGACAACGCAGGGACGGACCTGCGCCGCGCGTTCGACGCGGCCGAGGCCACGGGCGCGACCGCCGTCGTCGTCGCCTGGAACGGCGCCGCCCAGGGCGTCCTCGTCCTGCGCGACCCCGTCAAGGACACCTCGGCCCAGGCCGTGACCGAGCTGCGCGCACTGGGGCTGCGCCCGATCCTCCTCACGGGAGACAACGCCGGTGCGGCGCGCGTCGCCGCGCAGCAGGTCGGCATCACGGACGACGACGTCCTCGCGCAGGTCCTGCCGCAGGACAAAGTCGACGTCGTCGCCCGCCTGCGCGCGGAGGGGCGCGTCGTCGCGATGGTCGGGGACGGCGTGAACGACGCCGCTGCCCTCGCCGCGGCTGACCTCGGCCTGGCCATGGGCACAGGCACCGACGTGGCGATCGAGGCGAGCGACATCACGCTGGTCCGCGGCGACCTGCGCGCTGCCGCGACGTCGATCCGGCTCTTCGCCAGACGCTGCGCGTCATCAAGCAGAACCTGTTCTGGGCATTCGCCTACAACGTGGCGGCGATCCCGCTGGCCGCGGCCGGTCTGCTCAACCCGATGATCGCGGGGCCGCGATGGCCGCGAGCTCGGCGCTCGTCGTCGGGAACTCGCTGCGGCTGCGCCGGGCGGGCTGAGCAGATCCCCTGTCGCCGCCCTGGTCACGGCTCTTCGGTGCCGAGCATGCGGTTGCGGTTGCACGAACATGCGGTTGGCGTCGTGAATCACGTGATTCACGACGCCAACCGCATGTTCGGCACCGAGCGGAGGGCGGAGGAGCGGGGGCGGGGAGAGCGGGGCGGGCTACTTGAACCGACGCCCCTCGTCCCGCCGGTATGCCCACACGGCCAGGGCCGCGAACACCACGGTCCACCCCAGCAGCACGACCCACGCGAGCGGGTACGCCTGCTCGCCCGTGAGCGCCTGGACGAGGAGGTCACGGCGGCGCGCGTCGGGGTGGCCATCGAGATCGTGTCGAGCCACGGCGGGAACAGGAACGGCGGCAGGAACAGCCCGCCGGCGAACGCGAGCGGGAACAGGATGACCTGCACCACGGGCAGGGCGGCCTTGGCCGAGAGCGAGTATCCGATCGCGATGCCCAGCAGCACGAACGGCACCGACACCAGCAGCACTGTCCCCACCCCGCGAGGAGCTGCGACCACGTGACGGCCGCCGCGGTGAGGAGCCAGCCGATGAGGATGAGCGGCACGAGCCCGAACAGCGAGAAGATCCCGCCGTTGAGGATGCGCGCGATCATGCGCGGCGCGGGCCCGCGGGCAGCGAGCGCAGGAACGGGTCGAACGGCAGCGCCCGGTCCTCCGCGACGCCCAGCCCGTAGGTGAACAGGCTCGCGGAGCAGATCGCGAACAGCCCGAGGGCTGCGACGGCCGTGGTCGCCGCGACGGGGTTGCCCGCAACCTCCTGCTGCGGCACCACGAAGAAGAACATCGCGAGCGCGGGGAACAGCAGGTTGCCGAGGACCGCGATGGGCACGCGCACGGTCTCGAGGAACTGGTACTTGAGGTGGATCCAGGTGAGGGTCGCCGCACTGGGCGGGCGGCCGGTCACGCCGGGGTCGTGGTCATGTCCAGGGTGCTCATCGCGTGCTCTCCTCCTCGGAGGTCTGCTGGTCCAGGGTGCCCGACGGCGCCACGTCCGTCGGGGTGTTCGCGTCGCCGCGGGTGGTGGTCGCGTCCGTGCTGCCGAACCCGAGGTTCGTCAGGTTCGAGGACCCCGTTGCCTGACGAACCTCGGGTTCGGCACCCACGGGTCGGCCCGAGACCATCTGCTCGAACGCCTCCTCGAGGCTCGCGCCCCGGATCTCCAGACCGTGGAACGGCAGGCCCGAGGTCACGAGGGTGCGGACCAGCTCGTCGGCGTCCGCCGTGTAGAGCTCGTAGCGCCAGGCGCCGGAGTTTCCGGCCGCGCCGTCGGCCGTGCGCTCCGAGCGCACCACACCGGGCAGGTCGACCCGAGGTCCGCGGTGCTGCGCACCACGACCCGCCGCAGCCCGACCCGGCGCAGGATCGCGTCGAGCGTGTCGTCGGCCTTGACCACGCCCTGGTCGATCACGACGACGCGCTCCGCGAGCGCCTGGACCTCCTCGAGGTAGTGGCTCGTGAGGAGCACGGTCCCGCCGCCCGCGTGGTACTCGCGGATCGCGGCCCACAGGGCCTGGCGGGCACCGACGTCGAGGCCCGTCGTGGGCTCGTCGAGCAGCACGACCCGCGGGCGCCCGACGAGCGACAGTGCGACCGCGAGCCGTCGCTTCTGCCCGCCGGACATGGCACCGGTCTGCCGCCCGGCGAGCTCGGCGAGCCCGAACTGCTCGAGCAGCACGGCCGTGGGGATCGGGTTCGCGAAGTGCTTGCCGACGAAGTCGACGACCTCGCGCACCTTGAGCGTCGCAGGCAGGCCGGTCTCCTGCGGGTCAGCCCCAGCCCCTGGCGGGACGAGGCGTCGCGCGGGTCGCCGCCGAAGAGCCGGACCACGCCCGAGTCGGGCTTGCGCTGCCCGCTGACGAGCGAGAGCAGCGTCGACTTCCGGCACCGTTGGGCCCGAGGAGCCCGACGAGCTCGCCGCCCCGACCTCGAGGGTCACGTCGTCGAGCGCGACGACGTCGCCGAAGCGGCGCGTGACGTGCTGCGCGGAGACGAGTGACGCTGTGTGCGCTGTCGGGACGGGCGGCGCGGATGCCGGGTGCCCTCCCGGAAAGACGGTGGCGTGCTGACTGGTCACGATCCAGCTCCTCTCAGGAGCATGCTCAGGGACTCGGTGTAGACCTCGAAGGCGCGGCGCCCGCGGGGTGAGGCTGATGTAGGTGGCGGCGTGCGGCCCTCGTGGGTCTTGGTGACGGCGACGTACTCGGCGTCCTCGAGCTTGCGCAGGTGCGTCGAGAGGTTGCCCGCGGTCATCTCGAGCAGCTTCTGGAGCTTGGGGAACGCGATCTGGTCACCGGCCCCGAGCGCGGAGAGCGTCGCGACGACGCGGAGCCGCGCCTGGGCGTGGATGACCGGGTCGAGCTCGATATCAGGCACGGGCACCTCCGCCGATCCGGCGCACGGTCCGCACCCGCAGGACCTGCTCGACGAGCGTCATGAGCAGGAACCCGCCACCCCGCGGCGGCCATGACGAGGTAGGTCCCGGAAGTCCGGCGAGCGTGGCCGCTCCGGCGACGAGCAGGATCCACACGCCCAGGACGTACAGCCGGGTCGCCTGCCACATCGCGCCGCCCGCGAGGTACATGAGCCCGACGATCAGGCAGGAGATCGAGTTGCTCGCGAGCGACATGACCTCGGGGCTCGCGCCGCCCTGCCCAGTCCGCCGAGCAGCATGCTCATCGCGGCGAAGGCGATGAACCAGGCCCAGCCATAGAGCGCGCCGGAGCGGGCGCTCGCGCCGCGCAGGCCGCTCGTGCGGGTCATGATGTGCACGATCGTGAGGGCCACGGCCGCGGCCATGAGGAACGCGAACGAGACGAAGGCCCAGGGCTCGGGCAGCCCGACGACGGCGCTCCCCGGCCGTCGGGGTCGCCGAGGTCGCTGCGTCGGCCGTGCGCAGCGAGCTGACGTAGAGCGTCGTGTAGCCCAGCAGCCAGGCCAGTCCCCACACGCCGTAGAGGACGCGGCCGTCGGGCTCGATCTCCTTGGCCTTCTCCTGCTGGGCGGCGATGAGGCGCAGGCTCTCGGCGGGATCGAGCGGCTGGTCGTCGCCGAGGCCGCCGGGGGCGTGGTCATCTTGACTCCTGGAGATCGTCGGGTAGCAACTTTGCAATACAAAGTAGTTTGCCACCCGACCAATGAATGAGCAAGGGTTCCGAGCCGATTCGGACACCGTCAACGACGGGTCGAAATTGCCGCTACTCTCTGATTCACCGAAATGTCATAGATCGGGCAAATTGTAGACAGTCCGGCGTAACTGTCCCTACACTCCCCGTGACAAGGTTGTTATCGGTTGAGGAGGTCGGCGTTGCCTGGTGTCCGCACGCTCGTGCAAGATCTCGTGTCCCACGCGACGAGCCACCCTCCAAGGCCGCCGTGGTCTTCGCCCGGAGTCCGGAGCCGACCGTTCGATCACCTACGGTGAGCTCGATCGCTCGGCCCGCGCCGCAGGTCTCCGTCTCGCCCAGCAGTGCTCACCAGGCGCCCGCGTGCTCCTGCTGCACCCCACGGGCCTCGAATTCGTCCAGAGTCTCCTCGCGTGCATGTACGCGGGCGTCACCCGGTTCCCGTCCCCTCCCCGGCGGCTATGCCCACCAGCGTGAACGCCTCGCCGGCATCGTGGCCGACGCCGGGGCGACCCTCGCTCTCACCGATGCCGCGCACGAGGAGGAGATCCGGGCTGGGTCGCCGACTCGGGAGCGCACCCGTCCGAGCCCTTCGCGTCGCCCTGATCGAACCCCTCACGGCTGCGGACGGTCCCGACGCACCCGCACCGGACACCGCTCCCGCCCCCGTCGCCCCGGACGACCTGGCATTCCTCCAGTACACCTCGGGGTCGACGGGCGACCCTAAGGGGTCATGGTCACCCACGCGAACGTCTCGCACCACACGCGGAGCTTCGCGCAGTCCCTCGACCTGGGTCCCGACTCGGTGTTCTGCAGCTGGCTGCCGGCCTACCACGACTTCGGCCTGATCGGCATGCTCCTCGTCCCCTGGGCGTGGGAGCCACGACCTACCTCATGACCTCCTCGCACTTCCTCAAGCGACCCGCAGCATGGCTGCACCTGGTCGACCGCAGCGGGGCGACGGTGATCGGCGCTCCCAACTTCGGGTACGAGCACTGCCTCCGCCAGGCACGCGACAGGCAGCTGGAGGGCCTCGACCTGAGCCGGGTGCGGACCGCCCTCAACGGCGCCGAGCCCATCGACCCGCGAGCTCTCGAGGGCTTCACCAGCCGCTTCTCGGCCTACGGCTTCGGAACCACGTGCCACGCACCGGCCTACGGTCTGGCCGAGGCCACGCTCACGGTCTCCTACCCGTCCGCGGACACCGGGCACACCACCGTCACCGTCCGGTCGTCGGCCCTCGCCGAGGACGCCTCGAGGCCGTGCCGGGCGACCCGGACGCCGACGGAACCACCCGTCTCGTCGGGTGCGGGACCCCGCGAGGACGAGGTGATCCTGGTGGACCCCACGGGCGAACGCCTGGCCGAGGGGCAGATCGGGGAGATCTGGGTCCGCGGACCGGTCATCGCCGCCGGGTACTGGGGACGCGAGGACGCCACCCGGGAGACGTTCGGCGCGATCGCGGCCGACGGCAGCGGTCCCTGGCTGCGCACGGGGACCTCGGCGCCCTGCACGAGGGCTCGCTCGTCGTCACGGGGCGCCTCAAGGAGCTCCTCATCATCCACGGCCGCAACCTGTTCCCCTACGACCTCGAACGCCTGCTGCAGACCGTGCACCCCGGCGCGGAAGGCCGACCAGGTGCGGTCTTCACCCCGACCGACCGGCCCGGCACGGTCGTCGCCGTCCAGGAGTTCCGCGCCGCGCTGCGGCCGACGGACCCGTCACGCAGGCCGAGGCGCTCACCGAGCTGGACGCCGTCGTGCGTGAGATGGCCGCCCGCCTTGCCGAGGTCTCGGGCGCCCAGGTCGCCGACGTCGTCCTCGTCCGCCCAGGACGCGTCCTGCGGACCACGAGCGGCAAGATCCAGCGGGGCCGCACGCGCGACGCGCTCGAGAGCGGCGCGCTCGAACCGCTCCACTCCTTGCGGGTCGCGCGACGCAGCCCCGACACCCGCCACGACCACGCAGGAGCCACCGTATGACCCCGGACCAGCCCGGATGCACGAGGCGGAACTGCGCAACCTCGTCGTCGAACGCGTCGCCGAGCTTCGGCTGCCCGCCGGAGGACGTCGAGCCCTCGGCAACCCTGACCGGGCTCGGGCTCGGTTCGGTGCAGATCCTCGCCCTGTGCGGCGACCTCGAGGACGAGCTCGACCTCAGCATCGACCCCGCGGTCATCGTCGACTACCCCACCCTCGAGTCCCTCGGCTCGTTCCTCCTCGAGCTGCAGTCGGCCGACCGGGGCGCGGCATGACCACGCTCGTCGACGTCGCCGCGCACATCCCTCCCACCGGGTCGACATCGCCGACATCGCCGACGAGCTCGGCATCGCGCCCCTCGACCTCGGTGTCTTCCAGCGGTTCTTCGGCCTGAGGGAGATCCGCACCGCCCCCGACGACGACCTCACGGCGCTCCTCCTCGCCGCCGCGCGGCGCTGCCCGGACTACGCGGCAACGAGCACCGGGTGCGGTACGTGATCGGCGCGCGGACCGTGGCCACCGTGGCCCCTCGGCCGCAACCCGATCCACGAGGTGGCCGACGCCCTCGGCCTGGAGCATGCCGTCGTCCTCACGCTCACCCAGCACGCGTGCGCCTCGGGCCTCCTCGCGATCGACCTCGCCGGTCGCCTGCTCGCCTCCGACGGAGAGCCCGACGGGCTGGCGCTGATCATCACGGGCGAGAAGGCCTC
Organism: Oerskovia sp. M15; assembly: GCA_038070415.1. Lineage (GTDB taxonomy): Bacteria > Actinomycetota > Actinomycetes > Actinomycetales > Cellulomonadaceae > Oerskovia. The sequence goes on along the minus strand of JAMYWF010000001.1, from coordinate 2,001,379 downwards.
CAGCCCGGGGACCCGCATGATCGAGGGCACCACCGTCATGGGCGAAGGCACCGCCGCGTGCCTCGTCTCGGCCTCCGCGCCGGGTGACCGGCTGCTCGCCTACGCGACCCGGACGCTCGGCGAGTACCACCAGGTACCGCTGCCCGCCGAGCTCGCGGCACCGTTCGGCCAGGCCTACACGACCGAGCTGGCCGAGGTCGTCGCCGAGGCGGTCGCCCAGGCCGGGCTCGAGCTCGACGACCTGCGCATGATCCTTCCGCACAACGTGAACCGGGTGTCGTGGAAGCGGGTGTGCCGTCACCTCGGCTACCCCATGGACCGGGTCCACCTCGACCTCGTCCCCGTGACCGGCCACTGCTTCGGCGCGGACGCCTTCATCAACTACTCCCACGCCGACGCCGCCGCCTCCTGGCCGACGGCGACCACTACCTGATGGCGGCGGTCGGTCTCGGCGCCACGTTCTCCGCCATGGTCTTCCAGTACCGAGAGGCACGCGCATGACAGCAGGCACGACCACCGCACGCACCCCGTTCGTGCACCGCGTCAAGGAGGCCCTCACGGGCGACGCGACGACCCCGCTGGTGTTCCTCGGCAACTTCGAGGTCGAGGACGAATGGGCACACGGCGAGATCGGGCTGCCGAGCGTCCGCGGGGCGAGCGCGTCCAGCGCGGTCGTCAACCGGATGGACGAGTTCGCGCTGCTCCTCGCGGGCAAGGACGACCACGTCGTCCTCAAGTCCGCACCGGACCCGGGCTACCTCGCCTACCTCGACTCGCTCGGGCTCGACCTGCCCCAGGTCCTCGTGACCGACGTCGACGACCCGCTGCGGACGGTCACGCGCGACGCCCTGGACTCGCCTCGCCTGCAGGCGAGGCTGCGCGAGGTCGCCGCCGACGGGGCGCGGCTGCTCGCACACGGCACCTCGACCGCCGAGGAGGAGCTGTGCGCCGCGACGGGACTGGCCTCGGCCCTGCCGGACGCCGCGACGACGAAGACCGTCAACAGCAAGGTGTACAGCCGAGAGCTCTGCGCCGAGCTGGGCATCCGACAGGCGCGGGGTGGGCCTGCCGCACGGTCGACGACTTCACCCGAGCCGTCGCCGAGGCGTCGCAGGCCGTCGCCGCCGGTCGGACCGTCGGGGTCAAGGACGCGTACGGGGTGTCGGGCAGGGGATCCTCGTCGTCGACGACGAGCGCCGCTCGAACAGCTGCTCCGCATGGTCGTGCGCCGGGCCGAACGGTCCGGGGACGAGCGGATCTCCGTCGTCATCGAGGAGTGGGCGGACAAGGCCACCGACCTCAACTACCACTTCACGGTCGCGCTCGACGGGCGGTCACGTTCGACTTCGTCAAGGAGGCCATCACCAGGCGAGGGTGCACCAGGGCCACCGGATCCCCTCGCGGCTGCTCCCGGAGCGGGTCGAGGAGCTCAGCGAGCTCTCCGCCCGTCTGGGCGCGCGCCTCCATCAGGACGGCTTCCACGGGATCGTGGGCGTCGACGCCATCCTGCTGACCGACGGGAGCCTCCTCCCGGTCCTCGAGATCAACGCGCGCAACAACATGTCGACCTACCAGGTGCGCCTCCAGGAGCAGTTCCTGCCCGACGACGGCGTGGCGCTCGCGCGCCAGTACGACCTGACCCTCGATGCCCCGTGAGCTTCGACGCGCTCGCGGAACGGCTCGGCGACCTGCTCTACACGACGGACCGTGGTCACGGTCTGCTCGTCGACAACACCGCGACGGTCAACGCCGCCGCCTCGACCCGCACGGCAGGAGCCTCGTTCTCGGGCGGCTGTACGGCCTGCTCGTCGCCACGTCAGACGACGAGCTCTCGCACCTCGACGACTCTGTGGCCGCGCGCCTCACGGAAGGAACAGCACGTGACTGACACGCAGCCGGAAACCCGGGAGATCACCTGGGCAGCGGGCAGCAGGACGCCCGCAGAGGTCACCGATCTCGCCGCTCGCTTCGGTACCCCGCTCTACCTCTACGACGGCGACGTCCTCACGGCCCAGTTCCGTGGGTTGCGCGACCGCCTCGACCCGGCGATCGACATCTACTACTCGCTCAAGGCCAACCCGAACGTCAGCGTCTGCGGACTGCTGCACGCGCTGGGTGCGAAGGCCGAGGTCTCCTCCCTCACGGAGCTGCACACCGCGCTCACGGCCCGGGTCGCCCCGCAGGACATCCTGTTCCTCGGCCCGGGAAAGAGCCGCGAGGAGATCGTCGAGTGCCTCACGCAAGGAGTGCGCGCGATCATCTGCGAGTCGTTCGGCGAGCTCGAGCTCATCGACGACGTCGCGCGCGACCTCGGGACCACGGCGCAGGTCGTCCTGCGCGTCAACCCTCCTTCACGGTGAAGGGCAGCGGGCTCACGATGGGCGGCAAGCCCCGCCAGTTCGGGATCGACGAGGCGCAGCTCCTGGCGGACCCGACGCTCGCGTCGCGGTTCGGCGCCGTGAGGCTCATGGGCGTCCAGGCCTACATGGGCACGCGCATCCTCACCGAGGAGACCATCGTCGAGAACACGCGCCGGATCTTCGACCTCGCCGAACGGGTCGCGGCCTTCCTCGGCTTCGAGCTCGAGCTGGTCGACGTGGGCGGAGGGCTGGGCGTCGCGTACTTCGAGCGCGAGCGCGACCTGGACGTCGAGGTCCTGACCGACGCTCTGAACCCCGTCATCGCGGAGTTCGCGGCCGCGCACCCGGGCACGTCGCTCGCAATGGAGCTCGGCCGGTACCTCGTGGCCACGTGCGGCACCTACGTGACGCAGGTGCGGTTCGTGAAGGAGTCGATGGGTGAGCGGTTCGCCGTCGCGGACGGTGGTACCAACCACCACATGGCCGCGGTCGGGATCGGCTCGTTCGTGAAGCGCAACTTCCCCATGCGCCTCGTCAACCGGGAGAGCCTCGCCGAGAGCGTCCCCTGGAACGTCACGGGACCGCTCTGCACCCCGAACGACACCATCGGCAAGGCCGTGGCGCTCCCGGAGGACCTGGCCCAGGGCGACCTCGTCGCGGTGGACCGGTCCGGCGCCTACGGCGTGACGGCCTCGCCCGTGCACTTCCTCAGCCACGGGTACCCGGCCGAGGTGCTGCTCCACGGTGACGAGGCGTGGCTCGTGCGACGCCGCGACCTCGTCGAGGACCTCCTCGGTCCGCAGGTCTTCCACGACCTCTCCGCCGAGGTCGCCCGTCCGAAGACGGCAGTGCCGGTGTCCGTCTGACCGTTCCGCGCAGTGCCGGGGACCGCCGGTCCCCACCCGTCTCGCCCGTACACACCGCAGCGCCACGCGGCGCACCGAACCCAGGAGCAACCATGACCACGACGGCCGCCACCTCACGCGAGCCCATCGTCCTTGCCATCGTCGAGGCACTCTCGGGCGTCCTCGGACGACCGTTGACCGACGTCACCGAGGATACCCGGCTGTTCGAGGACCTCAACCTCGACTCGACGAGCGTGCTGGGCCTGCTCATGGCCCTCGAGGACTCCCTCGGCATGGAGGTCGACCCCGAGGCGCTCGAGCAGCACCACCTCGAGAGCGTCGGGGCCCTCACGGACTTCGTCGTCGAGCACTCGACCCAGCGCTGACCGTGCGACCGACGACCGCTGCGGGCGCGCCGCTGAGGATTCCGCTGGTCCTCGACGTCCCGCTGGATGACGTGCTGCCCGACAGCGGGTCGTCGGCGCCCGGCGAGACCCTCCGCTGGATCTACGGCGGCGAGGCGGGTGACCGATGGCTCGACGAGGGCACCGGCCTCGACTACCCGACCATGATCCGGGCGGCGCACCGGGCCCTCGGGGAAGCGGGAGCGCTCGACGACGTCCGCGTCGTCGTCCTCGCGGTCGCGGTACCGGACCTCCAGCACGAGCGGCTGCTCGGCGGGTTCGTCGCGCAGCTCTTCGGGGACGTGCCGTTCGCGTTCGCGGTCAGCGACCAGGGTTCGGCAGGGCCGTTCACCGCGCTGCGCCTCGCCCACGAGCAGCTCGTGGGCACCGGGGCGCGCCGTCGTGATGGCGCTCGAGCAGTGCACGCTGCCGACCGACGGCTCACGGCGACCCGGACGCGACCGGGTCGTCGCGATCGTCGCCGACCACGGCGCGGTCGGGCGGGCGGTCGGCGACCTGGTCGTCCGGCGGGCGTCCGCCGCCCGCCCGGCGCGGGCTCCCTCGTCGCGACTCTCGACGCCGACGGCCTGCCGCGCCAGAGAGCGCCCACCGCACGGACCCGGAGGCGTACTCGACGGGCGTGTGGGAGGTCCTGGCCGCCTGACGGGCGACCCGGCGGTCGACGAGGATGCCCTCCTCGTCGTCGACGAGGACCTGGACCTGCGCTACCGCTGCGAGCTGCGGCTCAGCCCGCTGGCCGACGCCCCGCCGGCGCCCGTGCCCTCGAGACAGTCGGAGCAGCCTGATGAGCGCGACCACCACCACCGCGCCCCCGTGGCCGACACGCTCGAGGACGTCCGCGCCCTCGCCCGCACGCAGGGCGCGGCCACCGCGCTCAGCGCCCTCGCGAGCATCGTGCCCCTCGCCTGCGTCCCCGGCGGCTACGTCCTGCTGCCCGAGGACCTCACCCCGCCCGACGGCGCAGTCCGCGTCACAGACGTCCCCACGCCCGAGGCCCCACTCACCGTGTGGCACGTCCCGCACGCTGGCGGGGACCGACCCTCGGACCACCTCCGCCGACCTCGCGTGGCGGACCGGCGTCGCGTGGGTCCGCCTCGGGCTGTCCGAAAGCTCCTCGAGACCGCGAGCGCCAGGCTGCGAGGCCGGGCGGTCGCCGGGACAGCCACGATCGACCTGCCGCCCGTCCGCCTGGCGATCGCCGATGCGGTCCTGGCGCACCTCACGTCGAGGGCGCTGCTGTCCACGGCCGAGGACGCGCTGCCCGCCACGACTCTGGGGACCGTGGCAGCCGCGCTCGACGACTCGGGCCGAGCGGTGCTCAACCTGTTCGGCGCCTCGGGCTACCTCGACGACGCGCCGGGCCGCCTCGCCCGCGCGGCCGAGCTGCTCGGGCACGCGAGCGGGACGGTCCCCATGCACCGGAACAGACCGCGCACGACGGAAAGGCCTCATGAACACCGACGCGCTCCAGGCGGCGCTCCGCCCTCACGCCGAGGTGCTGCGGCGCCACGCCCTCGCCATCGACGCCGACCCTGCGGCCCTGCACTCCCTGCTCGGCTCCGGAGAGGTGCCGTTCCGGCAGCTCTCCGGGCTGCCGCCCGAGTACGTCGACGACCCCTGCTCGTTGACGGCGAGCCCTGCACATCCGGACCTGCCTGGCCCGCGCGGTCGCGTCCGAGACGCTGGCCTGGGGCGACGCGTCCGTCGTCGTGGGCGCGCACGGGCCCTCGATGTCCGGCGTCCTGGTCGACGACCTGGCCGACGACGAGCAGCGCGACCGCTACTACTCGGTCGTCGCCGGCGCGCCGACGTGGACGTTCTTCGCGCTCACCGAGCCGGACCGCGGTTCGGACGCCGGCGCGATGACCGCGACCCTCAGCGGCGACGGCGTGGGCGGAGGTCTTCTGCAGGGCACCAAGAAGTACGTCGGCAACGCCGCCCGGGCGTCGATCGGGTGCTCTTCGCCCGCCACCGGCCCGGCCCGCTCGGCGTCGGCGTCTACCTGGTCGACGCGACCCGGCCCGGTTTCGACGCGACCGGGCTGTCGACGCTCGGACTGCGCGGGGTCGAGCTGAGCGAGATCCACCTGCACGACGTCGTCGTCGAGCCACAGGACGTCCTCGGTCGGCACCTGTCGCCGACACGTCGGGGCCTGCTCGGGGCCGTGCGCACGTTCACGCGCCTGCGTCCCGTCGTCGGGGCCCTGGGCCTCGGGTGGCCCAGGCCGCCCACGACTACGTCACCGACAACCGGCGCGCGCTGCGCGTCGACGAGCGAGCGAGCCTCGACCGGTTCGCCGACCGGCTCCACGCCACCCGCACGTTGATCCGGTCAGCCGCGGCCGCAGCCGACCACGACCCGACCGACGGCACGCTGTCCGCCGTCGCCAAGGCGTCGGCCGTCACCCTGGCGGACGACCTCACCGCCGCAGCCCGGCCTTCTTCGGGGCGGGCAGCCGGTGGGAGCACCCTTCCTCGACAAGCTGATCCGCGACGTTCGTGGGCTCGAGCTCATGGAGGGCACGACGACCATCCAGCGCCTCACGGTCGCGCGGGGCTACCTCCAGGGCAGGACGCTCGATGTCGCGATCGCCTGAAGCGCAGGCCCGGGCCGTGCTGCGCCGTCGGATCTTCGGGCTCGCGCTGCCGATCTGCGCGGCCGTCATCGTCGGCGCCGCCGCGCAGTCGGTCATCGCGGCGCTCCTGGGGCACATGGGCGACGACGACGCCCTCTACGTCCGCAGCGTGTTCATCCCGGTCGCGTTCCTGGTGCTCGCCCTGCAGGAGGGTCTCGACATCTCGACGCAGGTCGGGTTCGCCCACCTCCGCGGGGCGCAGGACGTGGCACGGACGCGGCGCACTCTCGGGCGTTCGTCCGGGCCGGGGCGATCGTCTTCGTCGTGACCGCGCTCGTCATCGCCGTCGCCGCGCCCTGGCTGGCGTCCCTGCTCGGGGTGCCCGCGGAGCAGACCGCGCAGTTCGTCGAGTTCGCCCGCTGGATGGCTGTCGCCAGCGCGCTGACCGTGCCGACGACGATTGCCGCCGCCGCCCTGCGCGGCTGGGGTCGACCGGGCTGTCCGCCATCTTGTCGGTGCTCGCGGCCGTGGTCCAGGTGGGCGGGGTCTGGCTCGTGGGCGAGGTGGGCGGCCTCGGGTGATGTCCGTCCCGATCGCCACGGCGGCGTCCGCGGTGATCGGCACGGCGACCGCGTCGTTCCTCCTGCTGCGCACGGGCTGGTCCGCGGACCTCGCCCAGCCGCACCGGCGGGGACGAGGAGGCCGCCGAGGTCGAGGAGCCCACCGAGGTCGAGAAGACCGCAGGTCAGGCTCCCGGACCCGGCGTCGACGTCCGTGGTCTCCTCCTGGGGATCGGCGTGCCCGTGGGCTTGTCGTACCTCCTGCTGACCGTGACGAACTTCGTCACGGTCTGGATCCTGTCGCCTTCCGGGGCGTCGGTGGTCGCCGGCTACGGCGCGGCCGCGACCGTCCAGACGGTGCTCATCGTCCCGGCCATCGGGCTCGCAGCCGCCGTGGGGTCGTGATGAACCAGCAGTGGGGTCTCGGCGACCTCGGTCTCCTGCCGCGCACGCTGCACGTCGGGACGAGGATCGTCGTCGGCGTCTACGTGACGATCGGGCTCCTCGCGTTCCTCACGGCCCCGCTCGTCGCCGGTCTCATGGCTGCGGACCCGGGGTCGTCGAACAGACCGAGCTGTACCTGCGCGTCGTCGGACCCTCGCTCGCGGGCCTCGGCATCGTGCTCTTCCTGCTCACGCTCCTGGAGCAGCTCGGGCACGGGCGGGTCGCCGTGGGGCTCAACCTGGCCTACGCCGCCCTGTCGCTCGGCGTCGGGGATCCTCGCCCGGCAGGGCGGCGGGCCCGAGGCCCTGTACCTGGTGGTTGCGTGCTCGAACGCGGTCGGCGTGCTCGTCGTCCTGCCGCTCACCTTCCGCCTCGTGCGCAGGAAGGCCGCGGAGGTCCCTGCCGCCCCGGTGGGCGCGGAGGTCGACACTTCCGACGTCGACGTCGACCACTCGATCGAGTCGGGCGTCGACCGATGACGGCGCGCGCCACGGGACCGGTCATCAGCGCCGTCGTCATGCACCATCCGGCCCGCGGCCCGGTGGACGCACTGGTCGACGCGTGCCGCCCTGGACGTGCGGGTCGTGGAGGACCCGGACCCGCAGGGCCGCCCAGCCCGCTGCGTACCGCCAAGGTCGCGTGGGCGGCGATCGCCCGGGCGACGCACCACATGGTGCTCCAGGACGACGTCACCCCGCGGCGGCTTCGCCGAGCACGTCCACCACGCCGTCCGGAACCGCGACCGCCACGCGCTGGCCCTGTACACGAACTGGAACAGCCCGCACAACGCGTACCTCGTGCGGTCTGCCGCGGTCTCGGGTCAGGTGTGGGCTCCGCTCGGTCATCATGAGTGGGTCCCGACCCTGGGCCTCGTCCTGCCCGCCGACGCCGCCCGGCGGCTCGCCGAGCACCTCGCGACGTTCCCGGACGACTACCGGGACGACGACGAGGCCGTGGTCACGTTCTGCGCCAAGGAGGGCTACCCGGTCGTCGCCACGGTGCCGCACCTGCTCGAGCACGGCAGCGGGCCGAGCCTCGCCGGCAACGCGTCGCACGGGCCGCGGCACGCGACCGTGCCGGCGGGTGCGCGCGTCCTGCCGGTGGACCGGTGGTCGACCCCGGCGCGGACACCTTCCCTCGCGGCGGTCGGAGGCCCGGAGCCCGGTGGCGGTCGAGCTGCGCGACTCCCGGTGCACGGTCCGGGTGCTGCGCCCGCACGTCGGAGAACCCTGGAGCATCCCTTCGGGTGGGACTGGGCCGACTGGGCGTGGTGGCTCGGCGCGGACCCGCAGGGCGTCGCGACGGCCGTCGCGGACCTGCCCGTACCCGCCGGCGCCGCGCACCTCCCCGGTCGGCTGCGCACCGAGGTCGGGGCGGCCGCGTTCCTGCTCGGCTTCGACGCCGCACACACCGCATGGCCGGACGGCGCACCGACCGACGCCGGGGCCGCCCGCGGGACGGCGCTCCCCGGTGACGCCGAGCGGGACTCGGCGATCCGCACCTGGGTCCAGTCGGGTCTGGCCGCCCGGACGAGGAGGCCGTCCTCGGCATCCCCGACCACGCCGCAGCATCGGCCGACGACCAGGCGGCAGCGCCCTCGAGGCGCTCGTCGCGTTCGGGCTGTCGGCGCTGGACGCGGGTGCCCGCGCCGCGACGGGAACGACGGGCGCGACGGGCGCTCAGGCGGAGTCCTCGGCCGCTGCCGTCCCCGACGTCGGGCCGACGGTCGAGGCCGCCACGGACCTGGTGCTCAGGGAGGCCCGCACCCTGACCGGTGGGGCCGCCACGCCCCACCCACCGACGTCGAGCTGGTGACGTGCCCGTGGTGCGGGACGCGCGGCGAACAGGTCCTCGACGGACTCGTCGCACGACACAGCGCCGGTGGCGCCGTCCGGTACGGCTCGGCCCCGGCGCCTCGGCCCCGGCGGATCGGGCGACGCCTCCCACCCGGCGCTCCCGACCGACCGCGCACACCTGCAGATGCTGGCCTGCGAGGAGCCCACCGTCCGCGGGTTCCTCGCCCTGGCCCGGCACGGTGCGGCGCACTATCGCACCCGCGCGGTCCACCTGACCGGCCTCCTGCCCGTCGCCGACGGCCTCCCGTCTCCTGGCGAGGTGCTGGCGGCCCTGCCCGAGCTGGCCCGTGCCGAGCGGGCATGGTGGGACGGCCCGGCAACCCCGCAACGGGACTACCGGAATCCTGCCGGTCTCCACCCGGACAGGATCCGTGGCCGCCGTCCTCGGCGTGCCGCACGTCGCCGCAGGTCCCGGGCGGGCGCTCTGGAGGACCTCGCGCGCACCTGCCGTGAGCTCCGCCTGGCCGAGGCGTCGAGGCTCCTGTGAGCCTGCTGCCGAGCCTGGTGCACCCGGCTCGTGGCGCCGGGGCGCCCGCCGCGTGGAGGTGGTCGGGCCGCGGCCTGCTCTTCGACCTCGACGGCACCCTCGTCGACTCCTCCCGGCGATCGAGCGGCACACAGAGCTGTGGGCCGCGCGCGTCGGCCTCCCGGCGCACCACGTCATCGCGGCCTCGCACGGGCGCCGCGACGCGGAGCTGATCCCGTTCCTCGCCCCTGGGCCGACGCGGAGCGCGAGGTGGACTGGCTGCACCGCCTCTCGTGCGACGACACGGACGGGGTCCTCGCAGTCCCCGGGGCGGCTGAGCTCCTCGACGGGCTGCCGCCAGGCTCGTGGACGATCGTCACGTCGGCGGCTCGCGAGGTCGCGTTCGCACGCCTCGACGCGGCGGGCTGCCCCGTCCGCGCCACCTCGTCTGCTCGGAGGACGTGGAGCGCGGCAAGCCGGACCCGCAGGGTTTCCTCCGGGGGCTGCGCTCCTCGACCTCCCCGCACAGGAGTGCCTTGCTCTGGAGGACTCCGCAGCGGGCGCCGCCGCCGCCCGCGAGGCCGGCGCGACGGTCCTCTCGGTGGGACGAGCCCCGGTCCCCGGAGCGACGCTCGGCACGCTCGACCTGAGGACCGTGCGAGCCGTCCCGACGACGGACGGCCTGGACGTCGTCGTCGGCGAGACACCCACGGCGGACGTCGCAGGCGTCAGCGCGTGAGCGCGCTGCTCGACGTCTGGCTGGTGGACCTGTCCCCGCAGCAAGCAGGGTCACGGCCGCGGCAGAGCCGGAGGCGGTGCTCGACGGGCCGCTGGGCGCGGTCCTCGACGCGGGCGAGCGCGCCCGGGCCCACCGCCTGGCGACGCACGACGACGCTCGCCGTTTCGTCCTGTCCCACGTCGCCACCCGGCAGATCCTGGCGACCTACCTCGGCGCGGACCCGGCGGCGCTGACCTGGGACGTCGGCCCGCACGGCAAGCCCGGACCGCTCGACGACGGGCGGGTCCGCTGGAACCTCAGCCACAGCGGAGAGCTCGCGGCCGTCGCCGTGAGCACGTCGACCGACGTCGGGGTCGACGTGCAGGTGCTCGACCCCGGGTGGACACGGACCGGCTCGCCCGACGCTTCTTCCCGGCACGACTCCGTCGCACGGCGAGACCGACCCCGCCGCGCCGTCTTTCAGGCCCTGGCCCGCAAGGAGGCGTGCGCCAAGGCCGTCGGTGGGCGGCTGCTCGACCTGCTCGACCTGGACACCCGGCACCCGGGCGTCGTGACGTGCGTCGCCGGTCCCTGGGCAGGCCACACCTGGTGGCTCTCCGACCTGGACGTGCCCGACGGCCACGTCGGCGCGCTCGCTGTCCCCGGCGAGGACGCACGCACCCTCCGCACGACCGACTGGCCCTGGCCCGCAGAACGAGGAGCACGATGACGCACGAGGCGACGACTCCGCCCGTCACCCGCCACACCCGCACGGCCTCGTTCGCCGGCGCGACGTCCGGCGTCGGACCCACGACATGGGGCCAGACGGCGATCCGCCGCGCCCTCGCGGCGCTCGCCCCGTACGACGACCAGTTCAACATCCAGTGGAGCAGCCGGCTCGACGAGCCGGTCCCCGTGGACCTCGCGCTGCGCGTCGTCGGCGACTTCTTCTGGACCCACGAGTCGCTGCGGACGCTCCTGAGAGAGCGAGACGGCGGGTACGAGCAGACGGTCCACGCGGACGGGGAGGTCGCCGTCGTGGAGGACGTGGTGGCGCTCCCGAGCGCGGCGGACGGGCGCGACGCCGTCGCCGAGGGCGTGGCCCAGCGGCTTCGCGCCGAGCTCCTGGCGGACCCGTTCGCCTACGCGGACGAGTGGCCGGTCCGCGTCGGGCTCGTCACGGCGGCGGGCTCGTGCGGCACATCGTGCTCGCCGTGTCGCACACCGCGGTCGACGGGTGGGGTCTGCCGCGGTTCGGCACCGACCTCGCCGCGCTCGCGCAAGGAGTCCCTCCGGGGACCTGGTCGGCTCCCGGACGACGCTGCAACCGTTGGCCGAGGCCGCCTACCAGGCGAGCGAGGACGGCCGCCGACGTGACGAGTCGGCCAGGTCGCGCACGTTCGCGCTGATGCGCAGCGCGCCGCCGTCATGTTCCCCGGCACCGCTGCGCCCCGCTACCGGCAGGCCGTCCTGCGCGGGCGCCGGGTGGTGGGTGCGCTGGACCGGGCGGCCGACCGGCTGGGGTGTCCTCCTCGACGATCCTCCTCGCGGCAGCGTGCGCCGCGACGGCCGAGGTCGCCGCCCGCGACGACTGCGTGGTGCAGGTCATGGTCAACAACCGGTTCGTGCCGGGCTCGCCGGCGCGGTCTCGCCCGTCGCGATGGAGGGGCTCCTGTACGTCGACGGTCTCGACGCACCGTTCGACGCCGTCGTGCGACGCGTGTGGAAGGCGTCGATGGCCGCGTACCGGTCTGCCTACTACGACAAGGACCGGCTCCTCCAGGACGCGGCGCTCGACCCGACGGCGCAGTACGACGGCACCTGCTGGTACAACGACCGTCGCGGCACCGGCCCGGACCCGGCGATTCGCGCGCGCCCACACGTCACCGCCGGCTGGCCTGGGGCGACGTCCCCGAGAACCAGGGCGGGTCACTCTCGTCCTGCACGTCCTCGACGCGCCGGGAGCCCTGGACCTCTCCTGATCGTCGACCTCGAGCGGGTCGACGCCGTGGCGGCCGAGCGGATCCTGCGGGCGGCCGAGCGGTACGTGGTCGAGGCCGGGAGGGTCGAGCGCGGAGCTCGTGCGGCGCGGGCGTGAGCCCGAGCCGGTGACCGGGTGACGCGCAGGGTGCAGCCGACCGCGGACCGCTCAGGAGGTCGGGCCGACGGCCCCGGACCCGGTGCTCGAGGCGCTGTCCGCGCCGGTCCCGCTGCCCGTGTCGGGAAGGATCTCGAGGTCGGTGCCGTCGGAGCCCGAGCCGTCGCCCGTTCCTCCTGTGTCGGTGCCTCCCGTGTCCGTGTCCGGAGTCGGGGCGGCGCCGGTGCGGTGGGCTCGGGGTCGGCTCCACCGGGCCCGTGGTCGGGGCGCCGTCGGCGCCGGTGCGGGCGCGGTCTCGCCGGGGTCGGGCTCGGGTGGTGCCCGTGCTCGGAGCGTCGGTCGAGGTGTCGTCGGGCACGGACCCGCCGTTCCCTGTCGAGGCCGGCTCGCGCGCGACGACGTGGCTGATGGTCGTTCCCGTGCCCTCGTTGCCGCGCAGGATCTCGCTCAGGGTCGCCCGGCGACCACCTCCACGAGGGTCACGCCCACGAGGAGCACGACGAACATCGCGATGGTCGACAGGACCAGGGTCCGGCGGCTCGGCGGCGCGGGCCTGCCGCGTCGTCCCCGTCGAGTCGTCGGCGGCCTCGTCGCCCGCTGCCTCGTCGCCCGAGGCATCGCCGTCTTCAGGAAGGTCCGTGGCGCCGTCGGGCCCGTCTCCCGTGTGCGTGCCCGCCGCAGTGTGCAGGTCGGCGAGGCGAGTGCCCGCGAGGTCGTCGGAGCCCAGGACCGCAGTGTCCGCGAGGCCACCCGTGCCGCCGATGGCGGGCAGTACCGCAGTGCTCTCGCTGGTCACGCCGTCGTCCCGGGTCGCGTCCGCGCCCCCGACCGTCCCATCGTCCGCGCCGCCCGAGCGGTCGTCTCCCGACGCGCGCGACCCTGCAAGCGTCGGCAGCAGGACCTTACGCCCGTTCTTGCCGACGGGCATGACCACGCCCGCCTGGAGGGCGGCCTTCATCTGGCGCCGGGTCTTGAGGATCGAGCGCGTGTAGATGTTGTTCCCGACGATGGTCAGGACCGAGGCGATGCCCGCGCCGATGATCGTCCCGGCCACACCCAGGTACGACAGCAGGACCGTCGAGCTCACGGCAGCGAGCGCGCTCGCGACGACCTGCGTGACGGAGAGGCCTGGCGGCTTCTCGTCGAGGTCGTCGGTCGCGCGCGAGGTCGCGGAGTCGTCACGGGCAGTCGGGCGGAGGGAGGGTGGTTGCTGAGAAGTCACGGTCCTCCTAGCGTAGGAAGCCGGTCTGCAGGCCGCTCGGACACCCGTCGACCAACCGTCGAGGATCGTGTGAAGACCGTGCGACAGTCGGTATCAACTGGTGCTATAACGACGAGGTGACCATTCCCCGGCGCCGACGTCCCTCGTGCCGAGCCGCCGCCGGCAAGCGGGCCTGCTTGGCCCCACGACGGCCGACCGGCCCGAGTCCCGACGTCGCATCGGCGCGGAGATCTGGATCCTGCTGGGGCTCAGCCTCGGCCGGTCCGGGGTCTACGCGATCGTCAACATCGTCGCCCGGCTCACCGAGGGCACGCCGCTCGCGGACCAGAGCACGAGCCTCAACAACAGCCAGTCGCCCCGCCCCTACCTGGACCTGACCTACCAGATCCTCAGCATCGGCTTCGCGCTCATCCCGGTCGCGCTCGCGCTCTACCTGCTCTCGGCGCGCGGGCGCTCGGTCACGCGGGCCATCGGGCTCGACGGCAGCCGCCCGTGGCGCGACACGGGCTGGGGTTCGCGCTCGCGGCGGTCATCGGCATCCCGGGCCTGGGCCTGTACGTCGCCGGGCGCGCAGTGGGGATCACGGTCGAGGTCCAGGCCGCGAACCTCGCCGACTACTGGTGGACCATCCCGATCCTGATCCTCGCGGCCCTCAAGAACGGGTTGCTCGAGGAGGTCATCGCGGTCGCATACCTGTTCGAGCGCACCAAGGACCTGGGCTGGGGTCGCGTGAAGTTCGTCGTGTGGAGCTCGCTCCTGCGCGGCTCGTACCACCTGTACCAGGGCATCGGACCGTTCATCGGGAACGTGGTGATGGGTGTCGTGTTCGCGTGGTTCTACACGAGCAGGTGGGGCGGCACCGCGTGGTGCCGCTCGTGATCGCCCACACGATCCTCGACGTCGTGGCGTTCGTGGGCTACGCCCTGGTGCCGGCCGAGTGGCTCGAGGCGCTGGGCGTCGGCTGAGACGCCAGCGCCCGCCGCCACCGACCGCCGCCACCACCACCGACCACCGACGCTGAGTGCGGAGTTCTTGCGAGAAACGCCCGGCGTGTCTCGCAAGAACTCCGCACTCAGCGGCAGGACCGGCCGGTCAGGGCGGCACGGTCGGCCGGTCGGACCGTCAGACCCTCAGACCCTCAGACCCGCAGCGCCCGCAGCTCCTCCCGGCGCGCCGACTGGAGCGCCGGGTCCGGCACCGGCAGGGACGCCAGGAGCTGCTTGGTGTACGTGTGCTGCGGCGCGCCCAAGACCTCGACCGCCGTGCCCTCCTCGACGAGCCGTCCCCGGTAGAGCACCGCGATCCGGTCCGCGAGCAGGTCCACGACCGCGAGGTCGTGGCTGATGAACAGGCACGCGAAACCGAGCTCGCGCTGCAGCTCGGCGAACAGCTCGAGCACCCTCGCCTGGACGGACACGTCGAGCGCCGACGTCGGCTCGTCCGCGACCAGCAGCTCGGGCTCCAGCGCGAGCGCCCGCGCCAGGCTCGCGCGCTGGCGCTGCCCACCGCTCAGCTCGTGCGGGTAGCGGTCGCCGTAGGTGCGGGGCAGCTGCACGGACTCCAGGAGCTCGTCGACCCGGGCGCGGGCGTCCCGCGCATCGGTGGCCCGCCCGTGCACCACGAGCGGCTCGGCCACGCACTCGGCGATCGTCAGCAGCGGGTTGAAGCTCGACGCGGGGTCCTGGAACACGAAACCGATCCGTGGTCGCACGGGCTTCACGTCGCGCTCGCGCGCTCCTTCATCTCCACGCCCAGCACGGACAGCGACCCACCCGTGACCGGTGTGAGGCCGCCGATGGCCCGGCCGATGGTCGTCTTGCCGCTGCCCGACTCGCCCACCAGCCCCAGCACCTCGCCGGGACGGATCGACAGGTCCACCCCGTCGACCGCCACGAAAGCGGGCTTGCGGAACCGGCCCGGGTACTCGATCCGCAGCCCTTCGGCCACGACCACGGGCGCCGCCTCGGCCCAGCCGTCGGCCCGGGCCGCGACCCGTGCCGCGGCGTTGACCACGCCGCCACCGACGCGCGGCACGGCCTCCAGGAGCGTGCGCGTGTAGTCGGCCTGCGGGTCCTCGAAGAGTGCACGGACGTCCGCCTGCTCGACGACCTTGCCCTGGTACATGACGGCCACGCGGTCGGCGAGGTCCGCCACGACGCCCATGTTGTGGGTGATGAGGACGATCGCAGTGCCGAACTCGTCGCGGCAGCGCCGCAGCAGGTCCAGGATCTCGGCCTGGACGGTCACGTCGAGCGCCGTGGTCGGCTCGTCGGCGACGATCAGCCCGGGTCGAGCACGAGCGCCATCGCGATGATGATGCGCTGCTTCTGCCCGCCGGAGAACTGGTGCGGGTACTTGTCCACGGCCGTCTCCGGGTCGGGGATCCCGACCCGGCGCAGCACGTCGATCGCCTGCCGGCGCGCTTCCGCGCGGCGCACGCGCCGGTGCGCCCGCAGCCCCTCGATGATCTGCCACCCCACGGTGAAGACCGGGTTGAGCGCGGCCGAGGGTTCCTGGAAGACCATTGCCACGTCCGTGCCGCGCACGGCCGGAGCTGGGACCGGCTCAGGCTGACGACGTCGGACTCGCTCGTCCCCGCCTTGTTCGAGAGCACGACGGCGCCTCTCGCCGTCGCGGTCTCCGGCAGCAGGCCGAGGATCGTCTTGGCGGTCACCGTCTTGCCGCTGCCACTCTCGCCGACGATCGCGAGCACCTCGCCCGGTGCGACCTCGAGGTCCACCCCGTCGACCGCGAGGATCGGGCGGCGTCGGTCGCGAACGAGACCGAGAGGTCTCGGACGGTGACGACCGCACCCTGTCGCGGGCGCCGTCGGGCTCGGTGCACCTGCGGGTGCCGTTGCTTCGTCCTGCTGCGCGCTCACGGGCGCACCTCGATTCCCTCGTCGCCCAGCGTCCCCGAACCTTCCAGACCGTCGGGCCCGGCAGGCCCGCGGCGAGCGAGCCTCCTGGCACGACCGAGGTCTCGGCAACCTCGCCCGCACCGACCGCGGCCGCCCGGCGGCTGCGCAGGCGCGGGTCGGCGAGGTCGTTGAGGCTCTCGCCCAGGAGCGTGATGCCGAGGACCGCGAGGACGATGGCGAGACCCGGGAACAGGGCTGTCCACCAGATTCCGCTCGTCACGTCGGACAGCGACTTGTTGAGGTCGTAGCCCCACTCGGCGGCCTTGGTCGGCTCGATGCCGAAGCCCAGGAAGCCCAGTCCGGCAAGCGTGAGGATCGCCTCGGACGCGTTGAGCGTGACGATCAGCGGGAGCGTCCGCGTCGCGTTGCGCAGGACGTGGCGGCCCATGATGCGTCGGTGCGGCGTGCCGATCACGCGGGCGGAGTCGATGAACGCCTCGGCCTTGATCCGGACCGTCTCCGCACGGATCACCCGGAAATACTGCGGGATGAAGACCACCGTGATCGAGAGCGCTGCCGCGAGGATGCCGCCCCACAGGCTCGACTGGCCTCCGCTGATGACGATCGCGAGCAGGATCGCGAGGAGCAGCGACGGGAACGCGTAGATCGCGTCGCACACGACCACGAGCACGCGGTCGAGCCACCCGCCGAAATACCCGGAGACCAGGCCCAGCAGGACGCCGATCACGATCGACGCCGCGATCGCGACCACGATCACGAGGGCCGCGGTCTGAGCGCCCCAGATCACGCGCGAAAGGACGTCGTAGCCGCCCACGGTCGTGCCGAGCAGGTGCTCGGCCGACGGCGGCTGCTGCGCCCGAAGGGTCCGTCCGCGCTGCGGAGCTGGCTGAAGCCGAAGGGCGCGAGCAGCGGGCGGCCAGGGCCGTGAGGACGAAGAGTCCTGTGACGATCAGGCCGGCAACGAGCATGCCGCGCTGGAGACCGACGCTCTGGCGGAGCTGGTGGACCACCGGCAGGCGGCCCCAGGAGAGTCGTCTGCTCATCTCAGTACCTCACCCTGGGGTCGATGAACGCCGCGAGGACGTCCACGAGGAAGTTCGTGACCGCGACGATCACGGCCAGCAGGACGACGATCCCTGGACCGCGACGAAGTCACGGGCCTGGAGGTACTGCGCGAGCATGAACCCCAGCCCCTTCCACTCGAACGTCGTCTCGGTGAGGACCGCTCCGGCCAGGAGCATCGCGATCTGCATGCCCATGACCGTGATGATCGGGATCAGGGCGGGCGCCACGCGTGGGTCCGGACGAGCCGGTGCTCCGCGACGCCTCGCGAGCGGGCGGCGTCGACGTAGTCGGTCGCGAGGGTCCCGATCACGTTGGTGCGCACGAGCCGCAGGAAGACCCCGGCGGTCAGCAGGCCCAGAGCGACGCCCGGCAGGACCGCGTGCAGCAGGACGTCGCCCAGGACCGCGGGGTCGCCCGTGCGGATCGCGTCGACGACGTAGAAGCCCGAGGGTCCGGCAGGGCCATCATCTGGAGCTCGGCCCTGTGGAGGCGCGGCCCGCGACGGGGAACCACCCGAGCCCGACCGAGAAGATCAGCTTGAGCAGGAGACCCGCGAAGAACACGGGGTCGCGTAGCAGAGGATCGCGAAGACGCGGAGGAACGCGTCGGGGATCCTGTCCCGGTGGTGCGCCGCGAGGAGGCCGAGGGGACCCCGACCAGGAACGCGATGATCAACGCGTAGACCGCGAGCTCGAGCGTCGCCGCACCGTAGGTCGTCAGGATCTCGGACACCGGACGGTTGTCGCTGATCGTCGTCCCGAAGTCACCGCGCAGGATCCCGCCCAGGTACTCGAGGTACTGGACGAGGATCGGGCGGTCGTAACCGGCCGCGTGGATGCGCTCCTGGAGCTGGTCGGCCCGGAGCCTGCCGCCGAGCGCCGCCGTGATGGGGTCGCCCGTCGCGCGCATGACGAAGAAGACGGTCGTCACGAGGATGAAGACGGTCGGGATGATGAGGAGGAACCGGATCAGCACGTACCGCCCCAGCCCACCTCCTCCGGACTTCCTGGGTCTCGGGTGGTGGGGCGTGGTGTCCCGGTGCCTGGCGGGTCCGCCGTGATCACCTGGTCGGTCGTCGTCGTCATGTCGTCCGTTCGTCGTGGTCCGAGCCACGCTGCTCGGTTGCCTTTCATGCTGCGGCGCGGGTGTGCCTCCGGCACCGTCCCTGCCCGGGTAGCCGGGCCGTTGTCGGCCCGGCCACCCCGAGGGCTACGAGGTCAGCCCTTCGAGAGCGCCGCGTAGCGGAACTTGAAGGACGCGTCGAGCGTGTCCTCGGTCCCGGTGACGCCGGAGCCGACGACCGCGACCTGGGCACCCTGGAGGTACGGGACGGTCGAGAGGTCGGCGGCGACCTTCTCCTGGATGTCCTCGATGAGGGCCGTGCGGGCTGCCGCGTCGGGCGTGGCTGCCTGCTGGAGGATCAGGTCGTTGACCTCCTGGTTGTCGTAGTGGTTCGCGAGGAAGTTCTCCTGGAGGAAGAACGGCGTGAGGTAGTTGTCGGCGTCCGAGTAGTCCGGGAACCAGCCGAGCTGGTACGCGGGGTAGACGTCGGACGTGCGGTCCTGGAGTACTGGACCCACTCGGTGGTCTGCAGGTTGACCGTGAAGAGGCCGCTCTTCTCGAGCTGGTCCTTGATGAGCGCGTACTCCTCGCCCGAGGACGGGCCGTAGTGGTCGTTGCTGTACTGCAGGTCGAGCACGACGGGGACCGTGACCCCGGCCGCCTCGAGCGATGCCTTGGCCTTGTCGGCGTCGGGGCCGCCCTGGCCGTCGCCGTACATCTCCTTGAGCGGCTCGACCGCGCCCGTCAGACCCGCCGGGACGTACGAGTACAGGGGCGTGTAGGTGCCCTTGTAGACCTGGCTCGCGATCTCCTCGCGGTCGATGAGGTCGGCGACCGCCTGGCGCACGGCGAGCGCCTTGGCCGGGTCGGCCCCGTCGGCCTTGGCACCGAAGGGCTGGGAGTCGAAGTTGAACGTGATGTAGCGGATCTCGCCGCCGGGACCGTCGATGACCTTGACCTTGTCGTTGCCACGGAGGTCGTCGATGTCGGTCGCCGACAGGCTGCGGAAGGCGACGTCGATGTTGCCCTCCTGGATGTCCAGCTTCAGGTTGGACGCGTCGGTGTAGTACTTGGCGTTGACCTTCGCGGTCGCCGCGGGGCCGAGCACGCCCTGGTAGTCGGCGTTGGCCTCGTAGGAGATGAGGTTGTTGAAGTCGTAGCTCGCGATCGAGTACTGACCGGCGAACGCCTTGCCTGCGACGATGTCGGCGTCGGACGTGAGCGCGTCGGCCGCGAAGACGTCCTCGTCGATGATCGGGCGGCCGGGCTGGACAGGATCTGCGGGAAGACCTGGTCGTCGGGGACTTGAGCGTGAAGACGACCGTCGTGTCGTCGGGGTCGCGACACTGTCCAGGTTGTATAGCAGCGAGGCCGGGCCGTTCTCGTCGTTGATCGCGACTTGGCGGTCGAACGTGAACTTCACGTCGGAGGACGTGAGGTCGTTGCCGTTGGCGAACTTCAGGCCCGGCTTGAGCGTCACGGTGTACTCGGTCGGCGCCGTGAACTCCGCGGACTCCGCGATGTCCGGCTCGACGTCCGGGCTGCCGTACGGGGTGTTCAGGAGGAACGGGTACACCTGGTTCATGACCGCGAAGGACCCGTTGTCGTAGGAGCCCGCCGGGTCGAGCGTCGTGACCTTGTCGGTGGTGCCGATCGTCAGCGCGCCTCCCGCGCCGGTGGTGCTGCCGCCGTCCTCGTCCGATCCGCCGCACGCCGTGAGCGTGAACGTCACGACGGCGATGCCTGCCGTTGCGGCGAGAAGCCGCTTCCTCGAAACGGACGTCATCCGTCACACCTCTTCTTCGGGGTTCGTGAGGTAGGTGCGCGGACGCTCCCACGGCCTGGGAACGTGACCCAGGTCCGTGATGTCTAACACACAGTTGTTTCGGTCAAGCGACCCGGAGGGCCTGCTGCGGCGCGTCCGGCCATCTTGTTACCGGGTCGTAACCCCGGCTCCACATGGTGAGACGGCGCCCGTCCGCGAAGTTACCGAGGAGTACGTTTCCAGCGCGTTGTAGCATTTTCCAGCCGGCCGCTCCGCACTCGGACAGTGCGGTCCACCGCCCGGACCTCTCCTGCCCGACGCCGGAGCCCGGCTCCTGCGGTCACGTCGCCGCGTCGGGATCGCGACGAAGCCGCGGCTCCTCGGTCGGTGCGTCGAGCGCGCTCTCGGCGCCCACCTCGGCCCCGTCCCTCGGCCACCGCTTCCTCCGGCCCGCGCGGGACACCCTCGATCTCGGGTACGTCGCCCGTCCCGGCCTCCACACCGGTGCCGTCTCCCCGGGGTGAGCTCCGCCGTCGGGCCCGGGGCCAGAGTGGTCTCCGTCGCCGGCTCCGCAGCCGCCTCGGCGACCACCGGGGCGGTCGGCCCCGCGCCCAGCACCGACCCTCCCGTGACGACCACTCCCGCCGCCTGCGCCTGGGACCGTAGTTCCGCGAGCTCTCGCGCGACCGACCGCACACCGAACCCGGAGACCACGTGGATCGAGCCCGCGACGAACGCGTACAACCCGAAGACGATGACGGTCAGGCCCAGGACGTCGTCGGCGTCCACGGGCGCGTGACGAGCAGCAGGCCGAACAGCGTCGACACAATGCCGAACGTCAGCATCCACGGCCACCCCAGGTCGCGGTTGCGCACCAGGCCCGCCGCCCCACGATCGCGGTGATCCCCAGGACGAGGACCCACACGACCAGGACGTAGTAGAGGGCGACGACGCTGAGGTCGGGCCAGAACATCACCGCGGCGCCGAACAGCACGTTGACGACGGCCTGCGCGAGCCACCAGGTCCACCCCACCTGTTTGCGGTGGGCCAGCCCCTGGGAGGCGACGAGCACCGCGTCTGCCACGAGGAACAGCCCGAAGACCCAGCGCAGCGTCTCGAGCGCCTCGAGCGGCTGGATCATGAGCAGCAGCCCGAGGACGACCAGGAAGATGCCCGCACCACGGGCAGCCACCAGACGTTCTTGAACGCGTTGAGGGGCTCCGGGAGGGCGACGTCGTCCTGTCCCCTGCGCCTGCTCCGGACCATGGGCCACCACCGTTCGCGTCATGCGCCGAGCACCCGACGGTGACGCGGGTCGCGTCGCCGGGCGAGCGACGCGCGGCGGTGGTCACGACGTCCCTCGGGTGGGAGCGCTACCTGCCGTCATCCTCCTGGAGGTTGGTCACACTCGCCCGGCGAGAGGCACTCGACACCGTCACCAAGCGGGCAAATCACCCGGGAGAAAATGGCGTATTACCGCGCCACCCGGGACCTACCGCCCTAGACTCGCATGCATGTCCGCGCGCGCTCCCGACCCGGCCGACCCTTCGGCAACAGCGGAGCCGCGCCCGCACGTCCACGAGGTCGGATCGCTCGGCGAGCCCGACCCGCGTCCGCGCCCGCTCCTTCCGCTCGTTCCTCACCGCGCCACGGCCCGTCGGGGACGACGGGCCGGACGTGACGGTCCGGATCGTCGACACCCCGAGCGCCGCGTGCGCCACCCGAGCGACCTGCTGGGGATCGTGCTGTGCGCGCTCGGCGTCGCGCTCGTCATGTTCATGTCCGTCTACGCGCACGGCACCACCGCGGGCGTGGCCGAGGACGTCCAGGGCTTCTCGGACCTGCTCGCGAGGATCCTGTTCATCCCGGTGGCCGTCCTCGAAGGACTCGTGACCCTCGCGATCCCCACGGCCGTGCTCATCGAGCTCGGCATCCGCAAGCTGGGGCGACAGGTCGTCGAGTCGATCGCCGCCGCAGCCGTCGGCATGCTCCTCGGGCTCGCCGTCACGTTCGCGGTCCTGACGTTCGGCTCGCCCGACCTGATCCAAGGACTGTCGGTCCGTATCGGCGGGAGTGGCGGCTGAGCATCCCCGGCTACGTCGCGGCGATCAGCGCCCTGCTCACGGCCGCAGGTCCCCGCACCCGGCGTCGCACGGTCGCGTGGTCGTGGAACCTGCTGTTCGTCGCGCTCGGCGTCGTCCTCATCACCGCGCAGGTCTCGCTGCCCGGCGCGATCATCACGCTGCTCCTCGGCCGCATCGCCGGCAACGCCGTCCGGTACGTGTCCGGGGTCCGCAGCGAGCGGGCATACGGCCCGGACCTGCTCGACGGCGTGCGCCGCGCCGGTTACTCCCCACGGCGCTCGTCCGCGTGCGTGACGTCGCCGAGCCGCCGAGCTCGCCGAGGCCGCCGAGGACCCCATCACCGAGGTCAACGCCGACGGCGAGATCACGGCCGAGGTGCACATCGGCGTCGTCCGCGTCGCCGGCTCCGACGAGGACTCCGCCCTCACGGCCGACGCCGGACTCACCGGCGACCACCTGCCCGGCGCCCTGGGCGACGGCGTCCAGGAGCCCGCTGCGGCGCCGTCGGACCCTCGGCCATCGCCCTCACGCGCTCGGGCGACAACCGCGTCTACGCGATGTTCACCGACGACGGCGTGCGCCGCGACGTCGTGGTCCTCGACGGCGACCGGCAGGTCGTCGGCTTCCTCACCCGGCTCTGGCGGTCGCTCCGGCTGCGGGCATCGAGGGACGCGCCGCGATCTCCCTCAAGGCCGTCGCGGAGCGCACCGCGCTCCTCGCCTACGCGGCCCGCGCGGCAGGCGTCCGGACGCCGCGCCTGCTCGGGGTCGCCCAGTCCGACGACTCGATGATCCTGGTCCAGGAGCACGCGGTCGGCGCCGTCTCGCTGCGCGACCTGCCCGACGACGAGGTCACCGACGCCGTCCTCACCGAGGCCTGGCACCAGATCCGGCTCGCGCACGACGCGGGCTCTCGCACCGTGCCCTGACGTCCGACGTGATGCTCGTGAGCCGGGGCGACGACGGCGAGGTGCAGGTCTGGCTGACAGGCTGGGAGCAGGGCGAGATCGCGTCCTCCGAGCTCTCCCGTCGCATGGACCTCACGCAGATGGTCGCGCTCCTCGCCCTCCGCGTCGGCGCCCAGCGCGCGGTCGCCTCGGCCGTGAGCACCCTGCCCGACGTGGACATCGCCGCGATCGGACCGCTGCTCCAGTCGATCGCCCTGCCGATCAGCACGCGCGAGGAGATGCGCGCCAACAAGGAGCTCTTCAAGGAGCTGCGCGCTGCCCTCGTCGAGCGGCTGCCGGAGGCCGACGTCGAGCCCCAGCGCATCACCCGGTTCGGCGCCCGGACCATCCTCACGCTGACCCTGACGATCGTGGCCGTGACCGTGGTCGTCACCACGATCAACTTCGAGGAGATCACCGAGGCCGTCACCGACGCGAACCCGTGGTGGGCGGTCGTCTCGTTCGCCCTGGGTGTCGTGACGTGGTTCGGTGCGGCGCTGACGTTCGTGGCGTTCTCGCCCGTGAAGCTCCCCATGCTGCGGGCGACGCTCACCCAGATGGCCGGGTCGTTCGTCGCTCTCGCGGCCCCGGCCGGGATCGGTCCCGCGGCCCTCAACCTCCGGATGCTCACCAAGCGCGGGGTCTCGACGCCCATGGCGGTCGCCACGGTCGCCCTGGTCCAGGTGTCGCAGTTCGCCGTGACGATCCTGCTGCTGGTCGTCCTGTCGATGACGGCCCGGTCCGGCGGACTCATCAAGCTCCCGTCCGTCACGGTCCTGCTCGCCATCACGGGCGTCGCGCTCGCCGTCACCGCGACGCTGCTCGTCCCGGCCATCCGGCGTTGGGCGATCGCCAAGATCCGCCCCACGATCCAGCAGGTCTGGCCGCGCCTGTCCGAGATGCTCAGCCAGCCCGGGCGACTGGCACTGGGCTTCGCCGGCAACATCGTCATGACCCTCGGCTACGTCCTGGCGTTCGACGCGGCGCTCGCGGCGTTCGGCCAGGAGCTCGCCCTGGTCGACGTGGCCGTGATCTACCTGGTCGGCAACGCGGCGGGCGCCGCGGTCCCGACGCCCGGCGGACTGGGCGCGATCGAGGCCGCGCTCATCCTCGGCCTCACGACCGCCGGCGTCTCGACCCCGCTCGCGACCTCGGTCACGATCCTCTTCCGCGTCGCGACCTACTGGGCCCGCATCCCGATCGGCTGGGGCGCCATGCGGTTCCTCCAGCGCAAGGGCGACCTGTAGGGCGTCGCCGCCCCGGCCGGCGTGTCAGAACCTGGTGACGCTCGGGCCTCACCACCTTCTGACAAGCGGTGGCGTTCGGCCGGATCTCCCGACTCCCTACCCCTGCAGCACCACGGCCGAGCCCTGTCCCCGCCTCCGCACAGCCCGGCTGCGCCCACCGCGTCGCCCCCGAGCGCGGCGAGCCGCCGAGCGAGGTGCCCGACGATCCGCGCCCCCGAGGCCCCGATCGGGTGCCCGAGCGCGATCGCCCCGCCGTTCGCGTCGACGATCGCGGGTCCACGCCCAGCGCGTCCACCGAGGCGAGCACCACCGCGGCGAACGCCTCGTTGATCTCGATCGCGGACAGCTCGCCGACCTCGAGCCCGGCCCGCGCGCATGCCGCGCGGATCGCGGTGGACGGCTGCGCGTGCAGCGAGACGTCCGGACCGGCGACGAGCGCATGCCCCAGGACGCGGGCGCCGGTCAGCCCGCGCCGCGCGGCCACCTCGTCGCTGACCAGCACCAGGGCCGCTGCGCCGTCGGAGATCTGCGAGGCGTTCCCGGCCGTGATGGTGCCGCCCTCGCGGAAGGCCGGGCGGAGCCGCGCGAGGACCTCCGCGGTGGTGTCGGCGCGCACGCCGTCGTCGGCCTCGACCGACCGGCCGCCGCGGCCAGGTGTCTGGAACGGCGCGATCTCGCCCTTCAGGAACTCTGCGGCCGCGGCGGCCCGCGCGTGCGACGATGCTGCGAACGCGTCCTGGGACTCGCGGCTGATCGCGAGACCCTCGCCGTGCCGCTCGGTGCTCAGGCCCATCGAGTCCTGCTCGAACGCGTCGCGCAGCCCGTCGTGCGCGAGCGTGTCGACGAGCGTCGCGTCCCCGAACTTCTGGCCGGACCGTGACCCGACCCAGGCGTGCGGGCGAGGCTCATGGACTCCTGCCCGATCGCCACGACGACCTGCGCCTCGCCCGCGGTGATGAGGCGGTGCGCCTGCACGACGGCCTCCATGCCCGAGAGGCACACCGCGTTAAGCGTCATGGCGGCACCGTGTAGGGCACGCCGCCCCGACGGCGGCCTGCCGAGCAGGGTTCTGGCCGCCCCGCCCTGGAGCACCTGTCCCGCGAGGACCACCTCGACGTCGTCGGGCCTGATGCGCGCGTCCGCGAGCGCCGCACCCAGCGCGTGTGCACCGAGCGTCGCGGCGGGGACGGCAGCGAACGCGCCGTTGAAACGTACGAAGGGGTGCGGGCGAACCCCACGATGACGGTCATGACTCCTCCAGGTTCTCTGAACGGACGGTGGTCCCGGCAGGGCGTCCAGCCCGACGGCGTAGCTCGCCTCGGTCGCGTCCCTCACGTCGTCGAGGGTCACGCCGGGCGCGACGGCGCGGAGCACGAGGCGACGCTCCCCGGCCGGGATGTCAGAACCAGCGTGATCTCGAGACCTCGCTGGTTCTGACACGTCGATGGGGAGGACGTCGAAGACCGCGCGGTCCGTGATGATCCGGTCCACCACGCCCTGCCCCGTGAGCGGCAGCCCGCACTCGTGCCGGAGCTTGGCGACCCGTCGCGGGCCACGTGGTCCATGAGCACCACGATCCGCGGGTGCCCGCGACGAGGTCCATGGCCCCGCCCATGCCCTTGACCAGCTTCCCGGGACGGTCCAGTTGGCGAGGTCGCCCGTCTCGGAGACCTCGAGCGCGCCGAGGATCGCGATGTCGACGTGCCCGCCCCGGATCATCCCGAACGACGTCGCGGAGTCGAAGAAGCTCGCCCGGGCAGCGCGGTCACGGTCTGCTTGCCCGCGTTGACGAGATCGGCGTCCTCCTGGCCCTCGACCGGGAACGGCCCGATCCCCAGCAGCCCGTTCTCGCTCTGCAGCGTGATCGACACACCGTCCGGCAGATGGTTGGCGACGAGAGTCGGGATGCCGATCCCGAGGTTCACGTAGTCGCCGTCGCGCAGCTCGGCCGCCGCGATCGCGGCCATCTGGTCCCGGTCCCAGGGCATGTCAGGCCTCCTTCACGGCAGTCGCGGTGCTGGGTGGGCTCGCCGTGATGGGTGCGCTCGCGGTGGTGGGCACAGCCGCACCCGCGGCGCCCGCGCTGCGTACCGTGCGCTGCTCGATGTCCTTGACCCGTGGCCTCGCGGGCACGAGCCGGTCGACGAAGATGCCGGGGTGACCACGGCGTCGGGGTCGAGAGGCTCGTCCACCAGGACCTCGGCCTCGACCACCGTGACCCGCCCGGCCGTCGCGACGAGCGGGTTGAAGTTCCGCGCGGTGAACCGGTAGGTGAGGTTGCCGAAGGCGTCGGCGCGGTGCGCGTGCACGAGCGCGAGGTCCGCGACGATGCCGCGCTCGAGGACGTAGCGACGACCGTCGAACTCCTCGACCGGCTTGCCCTCGGCGACCGGCGTCCCCACCCGGTGGCCGTGTAGAACGCGGGATGCCTGCGCCGCCCGCCCGCAGCCGCTCCGCGAGAGTCCCCTGCGGCACGAACTCGACCTCGAGGTCCCCGTCGAGGTACCGCCGCGCGAACAGCTTGTTCTCCCCACGTAGGACGAGAGGACCTTGTCCACCTGGTCGCTCTCGAGCAGCAGGCCGAGCCCCTTGCCGTCGACCCCATGTTGTTGGACACGACGGTCAGCCCCGCACCCCGAGTCCCGCACGGCCTCGATGAGGTCGGACGGGATGCCGCACAGCCCGAACCCGCCGACCGCGATCGTCATCCCGTCGTGCAGCAGCCCGTCGAGGGCGTCGGCCGCGCCGGGTACCGCGTCACGCCGCGTGGTGCGGCGCCGTCGTTCGCCTGCGTCGTCATGTCGTGTGCCTGCTTCCTGTGGGGAGGGCATCTCGGTCGGTGGGAGCGGCAGGGCCCCGGCGGCCCCGGCGGCGGGACCGGCGGCCGCGGCGGCCCGGCGGCAGCGGCCCGGCGCAGCACCGCCTCGGCGTGCCGGAGCGACGGACCGTCGATCATCACGCCGTCGTGCACGAACACGCCGTCGTGCCCGTGGGCCGCAGCCAGGAGGGAGCGCGCCGCGACGACGGCCTGTGGCGTCGGCGCGTACGCCTCCCGGATCACGGGCACGTGCGACGGGTGGATGCACGCGGTCGCGGCGAAGCCGACCGCCGCCGCGTCGAGGGCCTCCTCGCGCAACCCGTCGAGGTCCTCGATCGCGAGGTGCACCGCGTCGATCGCCGCGATCCCCGCGGCCCCGGCGGCGAGCAGCACCGCGGAGCGCGCGGCCCGCGCGACGTCCCGGTAGCGCCCGTCCGGGGAGCGGCTCGACGTCCCGCCGAGCGACGCGACCAGGTCGTCGGCGCCCACATGAGGGCGACGACCCCGGGTCGCCGGGCCAGCTCGGGCGCCGCCAGCACGCCCGCCGCCGTCTCGCACAGCGCGACGACCCGCAGGCCGCCCAGGTCGAGGGCAGCCGCTCGTCGACCTTGGGCACCATGACGGTCCGGTAGGCGGTGCGCGCGAGCGCGGCCAGGTCCGCGACGTGGTCCGGGGTACCGACCGCGTTGACCCGCACGACGGTCCGCGCGGGGTCGAGCGCTTCGGCGAGCAGCGCCCGCCGGGCAGCCTCCTTGCGGTCCGGCGCGACCGCGTCCTCGAGGTCGAGGATCACGGCGTCGGCACGGTCGAGGGCCTTGCGGTAGCGGTCGGGCCGGTCCGCGGGGCAGAAGAGGAGCGCGGGGCCCAGGTCGAAGGTCGTCACGAGTCGCCACTCTCCTGCCCGACGGCGGGCGCGCGTCCGCGTCCGGCGCGCCCTGCGCGGTGGTCTTCGGGAGGGCCCTGTCTCGGCGCGCCCGGTGGCGCGGATCCTGCGCGACTGCTCCCGCACGTGCCCGCCCGACGAGCCGGCGGGCCGGGCGCCCTCGTCGACCACAGCGCGAGCGCTCCCGCCGTCGGGCCCGCGCCTGACGCCCCCGACGCCTCGTGCGCCCGCGCGTCCACACCAGCACCGACCGCACCGCGCGCGCCACGAGCAGGCCGTCCTGGTTGCGGCCACGGTGCTCGAGCGTGACGACCCCTGACCCGGTCGCGACGCCGAGGGCCGCTTCTCGAGCACCACGGTCTCGGAGTACAGCGTGTCGCCGTGGAACATCGGGTGCGGGAACGCGACCTCCGCGAAGCCGAGGTTGGCCACGATCGTGCCCTGCGTGAGCTGGGCGACCGAGGAGCCGACGAGGGTCGAGAGCGTGAGCATCGAGTTGACCAGGCGCTGGCCGAACGACTGGCCCGCCGACCACGCGGCGTCGAGGTGGAGCGACTGCGTGTTCATGGTCAGCGTCGTGAACAGGACGTTGTCCGCCTCGGTGAGCGTGCGCCCCGGCCGGTGGACGTAGCGCACCTCGGTCTCGAGCTCCTCGTAGTAGAGCCCGCGCTGCTCGATCTCCCGCATCCTGCGCTCCTTCCTGTCGGTGCCTGGCGCCTTGCCCCTGCCCTGAACCTCGTCCTCGGCACGCCGGGGCTAGGCCCTCAGCCCCAGCCCTCGCGCGATGATCATGAGCTGCACCTCGGACGTCCCTCCCCGATCTCGAGCACCTTGGAGTCCCGGTAGTGGCGGGCCACGGGGTTCTCGTTGAGGAACCCGTAGCCGCCGAAGATCTGCGCGGCGTCGCGAGCGTTGGCCATGGCCGCCTCGCTGCCCACGAGCTTCGCGATCGACGCCTCGACCTTGAAGGGCACGTCGTTCGCGATCTTCGACGCGGCGTCGTAGTAGCAGAGCCGGGCCTGGTGGACGCGGGCCTGCATGCGCGAGAGGGTGAACGCGATGTGCTGGTTCGAGCCGATCTCGCGCCCGAACACGTTGCGCGTCCGCGCGTACCGCAGCGCCTCCTCCAAGCACCCTTGGGCAGCCCCGTGGCGAGCGCCGCGAACGCGACGCGGCCCTCGTCGAGCACGCGCAGGAAGTTCGCGTACCCGCGGCCCTGCTCGCCCAGGAGGTTCGCCTCGGGGACGTGGACGTCGTCGAACGTGAGCGGGTGGGTGTCGGACGTGTGCCAGCCGACCTTGTCGTAGGCGGGGCCGACTCGAACCCCTCGTTCCCGAGGGCACGAGGATGCACGACAGCTCCTTCTTCACGGTCCCGTCGGCCCGGGTCTCCTCGCCCGTGACCGCGGTGACCGTGACGACGCTCGTGATGGGCGTCCCGGAGTTGGTGATGAACTGCTTGCTGCCGTCGATGACCCACACCCCGGCGCCGCCGTCCGGCCCGGTCTCGATCCGGGCGGTCGTGCGCGTGGCGCCCGCGTCGGAGCCCGCCTCGGCCTCGGTCAGCCCGAACGCCGCGAGCGCCCGCCCGTGACGAGGTCGGGCAGCCACCGCTCGCGCTGCTCCACGGTCCCGTGCCGGACGATCGGCATGATCCCCAGCCCGACGCCCGCCTCGAGTGTGACCGCGATGCTCTGGTCGACGCGTGCGAGGGCCTCGACCGCGAGGCACAGCGACAGGTAGTCCTGCCCTGGCCGCCCACCTCCACGGGGAACGGCAGGCCGAACAGCCCCAGGTCGCCCATCTCGCGGATGATGTCGAGCGGCAGCCGGCGCTCGGTGTCGTACGTGTACGCGGCGGGCGCGACGACGGTGTCCGCGAACTCGCGCACGGTGTCGCTGAGCTTGCGCTGCTCGTCGGTGAGCTCGGTGTTCATGGCGCTCCTGGGGTGTGGGAGGTGACGGGGTCGGCCGGGGTACCGGCCTGGGAGGAAACGTGCGGGGACGACGGGACCAGCGCGGGGCGGACCCGTCCGCCGGGACGGGAGCGACGTCGTCGGGCACCGGTTCGACGCGCGCGACCACCTCGTCGCGGCGCACCAGGTCGCCCGGCGGGCCGTGAGCCGCACGACGCCCGCGTGCGGGCGGTGAGCGCGTGCTCCATCTTCATGGCCTCGACGGTCACGAGCACGGCGCCCGCGGCGACCGCCTCGCCGTCTGCGACGGCGACCGCGACGACCGTGCCGGGCATGCCCGCGCGGACCTCGGGTTCGTGGGGCCGTCGGTGGCGCCGGGCGGGTGGCGGCCGCGCGGACGGCGAGGAGCTCGGCGCGCGTCGGGACCGCGACCTGGAGGACGCGGCCGGCGCGGGAGAGCCAGACGCTGCCGTCGGCCGGGTCGGTCGCCAGGTGCACGACCTCGCCGACCCCGTCCACGACGTAGCGCCACGCGTGCGCGCGTCCGGCGACCGGGTCAGCGCGGCCCGTCGGGCCTCGGCCTCGTCCACCTGCACGACGGCGTCGCTCGCCTCGCCCGTCACCGTCACCTCGTGCGGCTCGTCCGTGAGGTCACCGGCGCCACCGGGTCCACCGACCACGACGTGCCAGGGCCGCGGCGGGCGTTGAGGCGCCAGCCGTCGTCGACGCCCCACGGCCTCGGTGCACGCGAGGCCGCGCCGGGGCCACCGCGAGGTCGCCCGGCGAGCGAGAACAGCGCGACGGCCACGAGGTCCCCTCGGTCGGCGCACCCGAAGGCAACCCGCCACGTGCCACGAACCGGTCGATCAGCCCCGTGTCGAGGCCTCCCGCGCGGACGTCCGGGTCCGCGAGCAGCGCCCGCAGGAAGCCGACGTTGGTGTCGACGCCCAGGACGAGCGTCTCCGCGAGCAGGCGGTCGAGCCGGTCGAGGGCCTGGGTGCGGTCGGAGCCGTGCGCGACGGCCTTCGCGAGCAGCGGGTCGTAGTCGCCCCGACGCGCAGGCCTTCGGCGAGGCTGCTGTCGAGGCGCCACCCCTCGCCGTCGGGCTCGGTGAGCGCGAGGACCGTGCCCGTCGCAGGCAGGAAGCCGCGCACCGGGGACTCGGCGTAGATGCGGGCCTCGATCGCGTGCCCGCGCAGCTCGACGTCCTGCTGGGCGAACCCGAGGGCTCGCCCGCCGCGAGGCGCAGCTGCGCCTCGACCAGGTCGAGGCCCGTGACCATCTCCGTGACGGGGTGCTCGACCTGCAGGCGCGTGTTCATCTCGATGAAGAAGAACGTGGCGGGTCGTCGGCGGGAACGAGGAACTCGACCGTCCCGGCGCCCTCGTAGTCGACGCTGCGCGCGACCTCGCACGCGGCCTCGCCGATGCGGGCGCGCGTCGCGGCGTCGAGCAGCGGCGACGGCGCTTCCTCGATCACCTTCTGGTGGCGGCGCTGGAGCGAGCACTCGCGCTCACCCAGGTGCACGACGGCGCCGCGCGAGTCCGCGAGGACCTGCACCTCGATGTGGCGCGGCCCGGCGACCAGGCGCTCGACGAGCAGGGTGCCGTCGCCGAACGACCGGGTCGCGATGCGTCGGGCGCTCGCGAGCGCGGCCGGGAGCTCGTCGGCCGAGGTCACGACCTGCATGCCCTTGCCGCCGCCGCCCGCCGAAGGCTTGACGAGCAGCGGGAAGCCGAGGTCGCGGGCGGCCCGGGCGAGGGCCTCGTCGCCGAGGGCTTCCCCGGTGGCGGGTCGCGGCCCGTGCTGCCCGGCACGACCGGGACGCCGCGCGCCGCGACGATCTCCTTGGCCGTGATCTTGTCGGCCATGGCCTCGAGCGCGGTGACGCTCGGCCCGACGAACACGATGCCGGCCGCTGCGCAGGCCCGCGCGAGCTCGGGGTTCTCGGACAGGAACCCGTAGCCGGGGTGGATCGCGTCGGCCCCGTCGCGCGCGCCGCGTCGAGGATCGCGGCCACGCTCAGGTAGGACTCGGCCGCGGGCGCCGGGCCGATCCGGACCGCGACGTCGGCGAGGGTAACGTGGCGCGCACCGGCGTCGGCGTCGCTGTGGACCGCGACGGACCGGATACCGAGGCGCCGGAGCGTGCCGATGATGCGGCACGCGATCTCGCCCCGGTTGGCCACGAGGACCGTGCGGAAGGGCGCTGCGGGTGTCAGAACGAGCGTGACCTCGAGGGCTCGCAGGTTCTGACCCCAGGAGGTGGCGTGCCGTTGTCAGAACGAGCGTGACCTCGAGGGCTCGCAGGTTCTGACACCAGGTCGGTGTGGCGCATCGGAAGCATGGCCCTCACATCCGGAAGAGCCCGAACCGCGGGCCCTCGATCGGGGCCAGCGGCGTGCGGGCGCACACGTCCAGCGCGAGTCCCAGCACGCGGCGCGTGTCGGCGGGGTCGATGATGCCGTCGTCCCAGAGCCGGGCCGTCGCGTAGTACGGGTCTCCCTGCTCCTCGTAGCGCGACCGGATGTCCTCGCGGAAGGCGGCCTCGTCGTCGGGCGCCCACTCCTCGCCGCGCACGGCGAGCTGGTCCCCTGACCGTCGCGAGCACCGACGCGGCCTGCGGGCCGCCCATGACCGAGATCCTGCTCGCGGGCCACGACCACAGGAAGCGCGGCGAGTACGCGCGCCCGCACATCGAGTAGTTCCCCGCCCCGAACGACCCGCCGACCACGACCGTCAGCTTGGGCACGCGCGTCGTCGCGACGGCCGTGACCATCTTGGCGCCGTCCTTGGCGATGCCCCGGCCTCGGCGTCCGTGCCGACCATGAACCCCGAGATGTTCTGCAGGAACACGAGCGGGATGCCCCGCTGGTCGCACAGCTCGACGAAGTGCGCGCCCTTGAGCGCGGAGGGACTGAACAGCACCCTGTTGTTCGCGACGATCCCACGGGTGCCCGTGCAGGTGCGCGAACCCGGTCACCAGGGTGTCGCCGTACTCGCGCTTGAACTCGTGGAACACGCTGCCGTCGACGAGCCGCGCGATGATCTCCCGTGCGTCGTAGCGCGCCTGGACGTCGACCGGGACCGCGCCGTACAGGCTCGGGCCCGGCCCACCGGCTCGTCCTGCCCGACGGCGGGCCCCACGTCCTCCTGCACCGCCCACGCGGGAGCGGGTCCGGCGGGAGCGTCGCGACGATGCGGCGCACGATCGCGAGCGCGTGCTCGTCGTCCTCCGCGAGGTGGTCCGTGACGCCCGAGCGGCGCGCGTGCATCTCGCCGCCGCCCAGCTCCTCAGCCGTCACGACCTCGCCGATCGCGGCCTTCACGAGCGGCGGTCCGCCCAGGAAGATCGTCCCCTGGTTCCGGACGATCACGCTCTCGTCGCTCATCGCGGGCACGTACGCGCCGCCCGCGGTGCACGAGCCCAGGACGGCCGCGATCTGCGGGATGCCCGCGGCCGACAGCCGGGCCTGGTGGAAGAAGATGCGGCCAAAGTGGTCGCGGTCGGGGAACACCTCGGCCTGGAGAGGCAGGAAGGCGCCGCCCGAGTCGACCAGGTAGATGCACGGCAGCCGGTTCTCGAGCGCGATCTCCTGCGCCCGCAGGTGCTTCTTGACGGTCAGCGGGTGGTAGGTGCCGCCCTTGACGGTCGCGTCGTTGCACACGACCAGCACCTGCCGCCCCTCGACGAGCCCGATCCCGGCGATCACGCCCGCACCGGGCCACTCGCCGCCCAACAGTCCCTCGGCCGCGAGCGGCGCGATCTCCAGGAACGGGCTGCCCTCGTCGAGCAGGTGCTCGACGCGCTCGCGCGGCAGCAGCTTGCCGCGCGCGACGTGCCGGGCGCGTGTCGCCTCGGGGCCGCCGAGAGCGGCGCGGGCCGTGCGCGCGCGGAGCCCGTCGACCAGCGCGCGCTGGGCGGCGGCGTTCGCGCGTGCGGCCTCCGACGCCGGGTCGACGGCAGTCCGAGGACCGCGCCGACCGTCGACGGCGCGGTGGCCCGGGTCGTCGGCGCGGTCGCGGTCATGAGGCCACCCCGGTCCGGGCGTGGCGGGGCGCCGCGCCCGGGTCCCCACGAGCAGCAGCGCGAGGGCCGGGTCCGCGAGCAGCGCCCGAGCTCGGCGAGGAACCGGGCGCCCTGCTCGCCGTCGACCACGCGGTGGTCGAACGACAGGCTCAGCGTCACGACGTCGCGCAGCGCGACCTGCCCTCGTGCTCCCACGGGCGCCGGCGCACCGCGCCGACCCCAGGATCGCGGCCTCGCCCGGCACCAGGATCGGCGTCCCGGCGTCGACGCCGAACACCCCGACGTTGGTGATCGTGATGGTCCCGCCCGTGAGCCGCTCGGGTGCGGTCCGACCGCTGCGGGCCGTCGCGGTGAGGTCGGCGAGCGCCTCGGCGAGGCCGGTCAGCCCGAGCGTGTGCGCGTCGGGCACGTGCGGCACCACGAGCCCGCGATCGGTCGCGACCGCTATCCCCAGGTGCACGCGCGGGCTGTGGACGATCTCGGCGCTCCCGTCCGGCAGGTCCTCCCACCGGCTGGTGAGCGAAGGGTGCCGCGGCAGGACCACGCACATCGCCCGCGCGACGAGCGCCAGCACGGTGATCCGGGTCCCGCGTGCGAGCGGGTGCGTCGCGAGGCGGGCGAGGAGCTCGCTGCTCGCCGTGACGTCGACCGTGAGGAAGACGGTCGCGTGCGGCGCGGTGAACGCGCTCGCGACCATCGCGGCCGCGGTGTGCTTCCGCACGCCGCGCACGGCCACGCGGGTCTCGCCGGGTCGCTCCGTGCCCGACGGCGGTGCGAGCGTCCCGCGGCCAGGTGCGGTCGGCGCGAGGGAGCGGCTGGCGCGACGGGAGCGTCGGGCACCGGAAGCTGCCGGCGCGGCGGGCCGCAGCGCGGGCCAGACCCGACTGGCCGAGGATGTCTCGGAGCGAGGCCGGACCTCGTCGGCCCGACGTGCGGACGTCGTGATCGTCGTCGTCGACCGCGACGGCGTCGAGGCCGTCCTTGACCGCGTCGGTGTCGACGCCGCCGTCGACCGCGTGCGCGCAGCTGACCGCGGCCAGGACGTCCTCGCGCGTCACGAGCCCGCGGGCGCCGGTCCCGACGATCCGTTCGAGGTGAACCCCGAGCTGCTTGGCGAGGCGACGGACGGGCGGGTCGAGCGGGGCGCTCGGCGGCACGGCCCCGCCCACCGACGACCCTGGCGCACCCTCGGCCGACGACTCGGCCGTGCCGGGCGCGGAGGCATCGGTCGAACTCGGGCTCGTTGTCGCATCGACCGTCGCACCGGCGACAACAACTCCGATCTCGGCGGACGTCCGCACGGGTCCTCGCCGCGCGCGACGCGCGGGTCGGCCCGATCGTTCCGGCCGCGCCCCGTACCCGACGAGGTTCGGCTGGGGCGCCTCCTCGGTGGGCTCCTCGCCGCGGTCGCCCGACGGACCGGCGGCCGCGGCGCCGTCGGGCAGCGGGGTCCCCGGTGCAGCCTCGATCGACGCGCTCGCGGAGGCTGCGCGGTCGGGCCCCGGCAGCCCGCCCTCGTCCGGGACCTCGAACGTGATCAGCGGGTCCCCGACGTTGACCGTCTGCCCCGGCTCGGCGTGCAGGACCGTGACGACTCCCGCGTAGGGCGACGGGAGGTCGACCAGGGCCTTGGCCGTCTCGACCTCGGCGATGACCTGGTTGAGCTCGACCCGGTCGCCCGTGGCGACGTGCCAGCTCACGAGGTCGGACTCGGTGAGGCCCTCGCCGAGGTCGGGCAGGCGGAACTCGCGAGCGCTCATCACCGTGCCGCCCCTCGAACGCCACGCCCGCTCCCGGCACGCCGACCGACGCACCCCGTCGTCCGCCCCCGACCCAGGACGCGGTCCACGCCGTCGAGGATCCGGTCCAGGTCCGGGACCTGGTGCTGCTCGAGCTTGGCGGCGGGTAGGGCACGTCGTGCCCGTGACCCGCACGGGCGGTGCCTCGAGGTGGTCGAAGCAGCGCTCGGTCGCCGCTGCGGCGATCTCCGCGCCGAGGCCCGCCTGGTGCGGCGCCTCGTGCGCGACGACCAGGTGTCCGGTCTTGCGGACCGACGCCGCCACGGCAGCGTGGTCGATCGGCGAGAGCGAGCGCAGGTCCAGGACCTCGATCGAGGTGCCCTCGTCGGCGGCGGCGATCGCGGCGTCACGCGCGGTCGTGACGAGCGAGCCGAACGTCACCAGGGTGACGTCGGTGCCGGGGACGACGACGCGGGCCGAGTCCATGGGGTCCGCGGACCGCAGGTCGGCCGCCTCGTTGACCTCGCCCTTGAGGTGGTACCTGCGCTTGGGCTCGAAGAAGACGACGGGGTCGTCGCACGCGATGGCCTGCTGGAGCACGGTGTACGCGTCCTGCGGGTCGGAGACCGTCACGACGCGCAAGCCCGCGGTGTGCGCGAAGTACGCCTCGGGCGACTCGGAGTGGTGCTCGGCCGCGCCGAGCCCCGCCCACGGGGATGCGGATCGTGATCGGCAGGCGCACCGCGCCGCCCGTGCGGGAGTGCATCTTGGCGAGCTGGGACACGATCTGGTCGAACGCCACGTACACGAACCCGTCGAACTGGATCTCGCACACGGGCCGGTAGCCGCGGTAGGCCAGGCCCACGGCGGTGCCGAGGATGCCCGACTCTGCGAGCGGCGTATCGAGCACGCGGCGCGGCCCGAACTCGGCCTGGAGGCCGTCCGTCACGCGGTAGACGCCGCCGAGACGGCCGATGTCCTCGCCCATGACGACGACCTTCTCGTCCGTCGCGAGCGATCGGCGCAGGCCCGCGTTGAGGGCCTTGGCGAGGTGAGGGTGGTCATCGGGCACCGCCGGTCGGGACGCCGTCGCGTGGGCGCCGGTAGCGCCGGTCGCGTCGGTCGCGTCGTCAGGTCCGTCCGGTCCCTCCGGTCCCTCCGGTCCGTCCGGGCCGGAGGGTCCGTCCGCGAACCCTCCAGGTACTGCGCGTACGCGGCGCGCTCGGCCGCGAGCGCCGCGTGCGGCTCGGCGTAGACGTGGTCGAAGATCGTCAGCGCGGGCGGGTCCTCGAGCGCGATGCACCCGGCCCGGAGCTCGGCCGCGGCCCGGTCGGCGACGCCCTGGACGCGGGCCTCCTCGTCGGCGGTCAGCAGGCCGCGGTCCGTGAGGTAGGTCCGGTAGCGGGAGATCGGGTCGCGCACCGCCCAGGTCTCGAGCTCGGCGGGGTCGCGGTAGCGCGTGGGGTCGTCAGCGGTCGTGTGCGGTCCCATGCGGTAGGTCACGGCCTCGATGAAGGTGGGGCCACCGCCAGTGCGGGCCCGGTCGAGGGCCTCGTTGGTCACGGCGTGGACCGCGAGCACGTCGTTGCCGTCCACGCGCACGCCCGGGAGGCCGAACCCCGCGGCCCGGTCCACGAGCGGCACGGTCGACTGGAGCGTCACGGGCTCGGAGATCGCCCACTGGTTGTTCTGGCAGAGGAACACGACGGGAGACCCATAGGTCGCCGCGAAGACGAACGCCTCGTTGACGTCCCCTGGCTCATCGCGCCGTCCCCGAGGTAGGCGACCGCGACGGCGTCGGCCCCGTCGTTCTGGATGCCCATCGCGTAGCCGGTCGCGTGCAGGGTCTGCGCGCCGATGATGACCTGGGGCGTCGCCATGTTCACGGCATAGGGGTCCCAGCCCGACGCCGTCACGCCGCGCCAGACCCGCACGAGGTCCACGAGTGCGACGCCCCGTGTGTACGCCACGGCGTGCTCGCGATAGCTCGAGAAGACGAAGTCGTCGGCCCGCAGCGCCCGGCCGGAGCCGATCTGCGCGGCCTCCTGGCCCAGCAGCGGGGCCACAGCGCGAGCTCGCCCTGCCGCTGGAGGGCCGTGGCCTCGGCGTCGATGCGCCGCACCACGACCATGTCCTCGTAGAGGCGCAGCGCGAGCGCGGGGTCCGCGTCGAGGCCTTCGAGCCACCGGTCGTGCTCGGTCGGTCCCTGCCGCGCACCGGTCTCGTCGAGCAGCTGGACGACGTCCTGCCGCACCCGCTGCACTACCCGGCTGTCCACCTGGCTGGGCGTCATCGCGTCACCTCACGTCTCTCCGTGCTCACCGTCGAGCGTCCCGCTGCTCCCCGTCGAGCACCGGATACCGCGAACGTAACCCCGCCCGCACATGGCTCCAGTCATCACGTGACGGCTGGGCAGTGTGCTGCGCGTCACCGGGCTAGGCTGAACAATGTGCGCAGCTACGATGCCGTCGACCTCGATCTCCTCATCGCGCTCGCGAAGGATCCGCGCGGCACGGTCGTCGCACTCGCGCAGCGTCTACGACTGTCGCGGAACACGGTGCACGCCCGCCTTGCCCACCTCGAGGAGGCTGGGGCGTTCCTCGACTTCGACCGGCGCATCGACCCGGAGTTCCTGGGGCACCCCTGACTGCGTTCATCGAGGTCGAGGTCAAGCAGAAGGAGCTGAGCCGCATCGTGGCGACGCTCGCGGAGATCCCCGAGGTGCTCCAGGCCCACGGCCGCAGCGGCACGTCGGACCTGCGGGTCCTGGTCGCGTGCCGCACCACGGACCACCTGTTCCGCATCGACGCGGCGATCCTGGCGATCGACGGCGTCGAGCGGACCGAGACGTCGCTCTCGATGGGCGAGCTCATCCCCTACCGGGTGCGGCCGCTGATCGAGCGGGCGCGCAAGGCCCTCTGACCGTGCGACGGGTCGCGAGCGCCGTGGCGACGCGCACGCCCTACCGCAGGTCCCGCAGGTACGCCGCCGCTCCGTCGAACGCGGCCATGCGCCGCTCGTAGTAGACCGCGAGGATCAGCAGCAGCCCGCCCGCGGCGGTCAGCGTGAGCATCCACGGCCCGGCCGAGATGGCTGTCCCGAGCTGGCTCACGAACACCACGAGGATCTCGACCGGGAGCACCACGACCCCAGCACGAACGGCGCGGCGAGGTGGTAGCGCGTCCCGACCAGCACGGCCGCGAGCGCGAGCCCGACGACGAGCATCGCCCGCCAGGTGCGGGCGTCGGTGTAGGTCGCGAGCACCGAGGGCCCGAGGGTCGCGACGATCCCGACCGCGAGCGTGCGCCACGAGCCGACGAACCCGACGGGCCAGTCCGCGAAGCGCGCCGTGAGTGCGGGGCGGGTGGGCCGCGCGGTCGCCGTCGGGCTCCCGAACGCTCCCCGACATCCGTCCCGACGACGCCACGAACGCCAGGTAGCCCGCGACGAGCAGGCCCGCGCCGAGCGGCAGCGAAAGACCTCGACGCGCAGCTCGCGCGGGCTCCAGGCGCCGATCGCGGTGACCAGCGCGAGCGCCCACACGAACCAGGCGGCGGCCAGCGCAGGTCCTCGGGCCCGGTCGCGCGCAGGGCCTGCCGGACCGTGCGGACGACGAGCGCCAGGAGCGCGACCTCGAGCAGCCAGGTCAGGGTGATGGCGGTCCAGCTCTGGCCGACCGCGGCCACGGGCCCGACGACGGCGAGCACCATCGCGGGCGCGGCCCACCACCGGCGGGCCGAGGGTGCGAGCGGGACGTGAGCGACGTCGTCGGGCCCGGTGCCCTGCCCCTGCCCGGCGTGGAAGCGGCCGACACCAGCCGGTGCCCGGCGAGCGCCGCGACCGCGGCCCCGCCGCGGACCAGGCGAGCGCTCCGAGGAAGACCCTCGTCGGGCTCGGGTCGCTCATGCCGGGGTCGGCGACGACCTGGAGCGCCGCGGCCAGTCCGCCGACGGCCGCGAGGACCGCGGCGAGCGACAGGTACGTCGCGGCGTCCCGCGCCCAGGAGGTGCTGACCCGTGCGCCGCGGGCGGCGGCCCGTCGGGCGGCCTCGCCGCCCGCGACCAGGACGAGCCCCAGGCCGAGGAGGGCGGGTTGCGCCACGGACCGGAGTCGGGCAGAAGGATCGAGACGAGCAGCGAGGGCACCACGAGCAGGGCCAGCCCACCGGACGCGAGACGCCAGCCGGTCGGGCCACGCCTGGCGAGGAGTCCCCGACGACGACGGCCGCGAGCGCGGGCGGCGCGGTGTACGCCTCGACGAGCCCGACCCCGAGCAGGGCGAGCAGCGACCACAGGGCGCCGACCCACATCGCTGCGGCGAGCCACCATGCCCAGCGCCGGTGCGGCCGTCCCGCGACGACGGCGGCACCGGTCCCGAGCACGAGGAGCACGACCATCGCGGTCTCGGGCCCTGCCGAGACGCGCACCAGCGAGAGCAGGACCGCGACCACGGCCGTGACGAGCGCGCTGGTCTCGACCGCCCGCCCGACCTCCTCGGGGTGCCGGACAGGCAGCCCGCGCGCGCCAGGAACGCCACGGCCTGCGGGACGCCCACCGCGGTGGCGGCCGTGAGGATCGCGACGAGCGGGAGCACGACGGGCGACCCGCTGCCCGGACGACCTCCGCACCCAGGCACACGAGGACCACCGACGCCGTCGGGAGCAGGAGCCCGGCCGCCGCGACCCGGACCGCGCGCGTCATCTCGGGGCGACGGGTCAGGACGAGGACGGCCTCGAGGGCGAGCATCGTGGCGGCCGCTGCGGCCGACCAGTAGCTGCGCTCCTCGAGGACCGAGGCCACCCCAGGAGGAACGGCACCGACGTC
The DNA here is from genome assembly GCA_038070415.1 of Oerskovia sp. M15. Lineage (GTDB taxonomy): Bacteria > Actinomycetota > Actinomycetes > Actinomycetales > Cellulomonadaceae > Oerskovia. The sequence continues at coordinate 1,960,554 of JAMYWF010000001.1, read as the reverse complement.
GTGACCAGCACGGCCCACCAGGACGGCTGATCGACCGCACGCAGCCGCGTGACGACGATCGCGACGACCGAGGCCGTGATCGACACGACCGCGAGCGCCTCGACCGCGGCGAGCCCGGCCCAGCCGAGCGTCATGCCGAGGACCAGGAGCGCGTACCCGTAGCCGAGGCCCACGAGGAACGGGCGAGCGACCGCGCGCACGATCGGGCGGGCGAGCAGCAGCAGACCCAGCACGACGACGCCACCCAGGACCGCGGTGGGGCGCGCCGACCAGGACACGACGGCCGCCATGCCCGTCAGGACGAACCCACCCGTGAGCGCGGCGAGGGCCCACGGTTCCCCGGCCCGGCGTGCTTCGGCCCACCGATGGGCGAGCAGGAGCAGCGCGAGGGCCAGTGCCACGAGCAGCCCGAACGTCGTGACGGCGGCCCACGCCGGGTGCAGCGCGATCCCGGCGAGCACCAGGAGCACGACCCACGGCAGGCCGCCGCGGGCAACGGGCGCGAACCACGCGCGCGCCGTCGTCGCGGTGCCCTCAGGGTCCCCGGACCGTCGACGACGGCACGGCTCGCCGCGACTGCGCCGGCGTCCATCCTGCTCAGCCCGAGGAACGCCAGGGCGAGCGTCCCGACGCCGACGAGCGCCGCCGTGGTGGTCGCGTCGTCGAACACCCTCCCGCGAGCGGGAAGTTCGAGAACGACCACTGCGACGGGGCGGTCCGGACCGTCGTCAGCGCGACCAGTACCCGCGCGGCCAGGAACGCCACCGCGGGCAGGGCCGCAGCGGTGAGGATCACCAGCCCGCCTGTGACGAGTCGTGCCCGTGAGCGGTCGTCGGCCTTCGCGGCCGTCGCGACGGCGACCAGGGCGGCACCCGCCACGAGCCCGGCAGCGGGCGCCAGGCCGAGCGACCAGGACCCGTGCCCGACGCCGAGCAGCACCGCCGCGAGGACCGTCACCGCGCCCGTCACCCACCACCACAACCGCTGCCCGGTGCACCGGGCCAGGACCGCGGCCGTCGCCGCAGCGCCGATCATGACCAGTGCCGCACCGCTCCAGCCCGGGAGCCACGCGACGGGGCGACGGAGAGCCCCACGAGAAGCGCCGTCGGGTACGTGAGGTAGCGCACGACCTGGAGCACGGTCGACTCCGCGACGAGTCCGGAACCGAGCCTCGCACCCGAGATCCGGGAGACGGGGAGGTCCAGGAGGGTCACGAGGCTCGACGCGAGGAGCCCGACGGCGAGCGCCGCCGCCCGCATCCCGGACCCGCCGTCCACGGCGCCCGCGAGCACCACGGGGACGACGGGCGCGAGGATCAGTCCGGCCGCGCTCCAGCTCCGCATGCGCACGCGGTGCCCGGCCGCCAGGAGGCCCGCCGCCACCAGGAGCAGCAGGGCCCGCGCGCGACCGTCGGGTCCACGGTCCCGAGCAGCCGCGCGCTCAGGAGCAGCTCGACGTCGACGAGCAGCAGGACGACGCCGAGCGCTCCGATCGACTCGGCCGAGGCGCCCATGCCCCGCACCCGCAGGAACGCGGCGGAGCCGAGTGCGAGGAGCGTGACCACGCCCGTCACGAGCGCACGGACCGCGAGGTCGTCGGCGAGCGTGAAGAAGACGAACACGATGGTCGCGACCGCGAGCAGCCCGGCCCTGCGCTCGCGAGGATGGGTTGCAGACCGACGCTCGAACGAGCCGGGAGGGTTGCCGTGGCGGTGGCCGACGTCGGCAGGCCGGTCCGCACCGGGGTGAGCGGGCGTGCGGCGGGGCGCGGCGGGCTGCCCGGAGCGGCTGCACGGGTCCCGCCACGGGACGCAGGACGGGACCCGTCGCACGGGACCGTTCGTCGGCGGCCCGCAGAGCCCCAGCGCGGCGGTCCGCCGGTCGAGCGCGACGGCCGCGTCGCGCGACGCGCGCAGGACCTCGGTGGCCCACGGACCCGACAGGAGGAGACCGCAGCCCTCACAGCGGTTCGACGTCAGGTTGGTCCCGCACTCGGGGCAGGCGTGCTGGTCACGCAAACGCTTCGTCGCGACCTCGACCCAGGGTTCCGTCATGCGCACATCATGACGAACTCCCAGGTCGCGCGGCGGTTCGTCCCGTGCGGTGTCGGTGTCGATCAGGTGAACGGCGCGAGGGCCCTGGCGCTCCGACAGCCACGGGCTGTGTCTCGCGGGCGGCGCTGCCTGCGCTTCTGGCACCGTCACGGCCGCGATGGCGGTCGTGAGCGGGATCGCGAGCACGAGCCCGATCGACCCGACGAGCGTCCGGACGACCTCCTCCGCGATCTCTCCGAGGTCAGACTCATGCCGAGCGCCTGGTCGGACAGCCAGACCGCCATGAGCAGCGGCAGCGCCGCCCCACGTAGGCGAACGCGATCGTGTAGACGGTCGAGGCGATGTGGTCGCGACCGATCCGCATGGCCCGCGAGAAGAGCTCGCGCCGCGACGCTCCCGGCGCGACCGCGCGCAGCTCCCAGACGGTCGAGGCCTGGGTGATCGTCACGTCGTTCAGCACACCCATCCCGGCGAGCACCATCCCGCAGATCGCGATGCCCTGGAGGTCGATCGCCGGGGCGTAGGACGGGAGCCAGAGCGCCTCCTCGGACGTGAGCCCGGTGATGTGCGAGGTCCGGGCACCCCACGAGGCCAGGACGGCGGTCAGTGCCAGCCCCACGAGCGTCCCGATCATGGCGGTCGACGTCCGGGCAGTGAACCCGTGGGCCACGTAGAGCACGACGAACATCACGGCCGACGAGGTGACCAGGGCGACGTACAGGGCGTTCTGCCCCGAGAGCAGGGCAGGCAGCGTGAACTGCGCGATCACCACGAGCGCGACGGCGAGCCCTGCGAGCGCCGCCAGACCGCGCAACCGGGCGACGACGAGCACCAGGACCGCGCAGGCGATCGCGAGCACGGCGATCGGGACGCCGCGGGCGAAGTCCAGGAAGACGTAGGGGTGCCCCGTCCCCGCGGCCTGCTGGAGGTGGAGAAGGCGCAGCCGATCGCCGACCTCGAAGCCGTGGTCGACGTACTCGGGTGGTGCGACCACCTCGACCTCGGTCCCGTCGTCAAGGCGCACCGGGACCAGCGCGGTCTCGATCACGACCTCGCCGACCACCTCGCCGAACAGCACGTAGGCACCCTGAGCCGTCGCGGGATCCGGTCCGGGACGTCCGCCCCCGGGGCCACAGCGCGACCATTCCGAGGATCGTCAGAAGCAGTGCGGGGACGAGGATCGACGCGAGCACGAGCCGGACCTGCCGGGTCGCGGGGACGTCGCGCCGTCGCCGTGCGCATGGCCGTGGCTGTGGGCGTGGCCACCGCGGTCGGAGATCCTCCGTCCTCCGGGTGCTCGCCTCGTCGAGTGCGGGACGGTCATGGTGCCCTTCGATCGGTGGCCGGGCACGCGCCCAGGACTCGCCCACTCTAGAGAATGAGAACTGTTCTCGCTAGAGATCCACCCTCGGCCCAGGCTCCCGCCGCCCCGCAGCACGACAGAGGCCCGGGTGTCCGACGTCGTCGGTCACCCGGGCCTCTGCACGGTCACGGGCGGGCCCGCAGTGCGGCGCGCCTCAGCGCGCCGCAAGAATCACTGGTGACGGCCTTCTTCAGGAGGCTGCGGCGCTGATCTTGACACCGAAGCCAGCGGGGATCTGGATCTCCTCGCCGGTGCGGGGTTGCGGCCCGTGCGAGCGGCGCGCTCGACGCGCTCGACCGAGAGCAGGCCGGTGACCTTGACGGCCTCGCCGTTGCCGAGCGACTCGACGAGGACTTCCTGGAACGCGTTGAGGGCGTTCTCAGCGTCGGACTTCGTGAGGCCGGACTTCGCGGCGATGGCCGAGACGAGCTCAGACTTGTTGAGCGACATGCGGATCCCTTCATCGGTTCACGCCCCGCGGTGGCACCGCGCGACGTTGAGGTCTCAGTTTGCCAGCCGTGAGGCGTGGCTTCGTGGACAACACTAAGGAATCTACGGGGTTTCCGCGCGTTTCCGCGCCGAACGAGTTTCACTGAACGCGGAATCTTGCCCGTTTTGCCCATGATGTGACCTACTGGGCGCCCCGGACCCTCCGGGCGCCCGTTGCGCACAGTATTCGCACACGCGGCGGCACGCCGCCGGTCGCCCTCCGGCGCTCTCGACCCTGCCCCGACACGCGACGAGCCGCCCACCCCGAGGGTGAGCGGCTCTTCTGGCGGCGGGAACGCAGCACCGGCGACGATCGACTGCTCAGCGGCCGTCGCTCTTCGCGGCACCGCCCGTGGCCCCTGGCCGTAGCGCTGGCGGAACTTCTCCACGCGCCCTGCGGTGTCCACGACGCGCGCGGTGCCCGTGTAGAACGGGTGGCTCGCGCTCGAGATGTCGACGTCGACCACCGGGTAGGTGTTGCCGTCCGTCCACACGATGGTCTTGTCGGGACGGCCCGCGCCCGACGGGCTGCTGCCCGCGAGGGTCGAACGCGTCAGGAACGCGAAGTCCGCCGAGATGTCACGGAACACGACCGGTCCGTACTCGGGGTGGATGTCCTTCTTCATGGGTGCTCCTCTGCGACTCTCGACTGCTACCAGCTGGACTTGGTGACGCCGGAAGCTCCCGCGGTGCGCCATGTCGCGCAGCCTGATGCGGGAGAGACCGAAGCGCCGGTTGTACGCGCGCGGACGACCGTCGACCACGTCGCGGTTGCGCAGGCGGGTCGCGCTCGCGTCGCGGGGCTGCTTGCGCAGCTCCGTCGTGGCGGCCTCCTTGGCGGCGTCCGATGTGCTGGGCGACGCGATGATCTTCTTGAGCTCGGCTCGTCGCTCGGCGTACCGGGCGACGATCACCTCGCGCTGCTCGTTGCGCGCGATCTTCGACTTCTTGGCCATGCGGCCCTCCTACCGTTCCTCGCGGAACGCGACGTGCTGCCGCGCCACCGGGTCGTACTTGAGCAGGGACAGCCGGTCCGGGTCGTTGCGACGGTTCTTGCGGGTCACGTACGTGTACCCCGTGCCTGCGGTCGAGCGCAGTCTCACCACGGGACGCAGCTCGGTTCGTGCTGCCATCAGATCTACTCCCTCGAGCGATGATTCCGGCGACGACCGCGTCGGCCCCTCGACCGTCGATCGTCCTGATTCCCTGGGCGCCCACTCTCAGCCTGACACGTCGACCCGGGAACGGCACCCAGCCACTGGATCGAAGAACGCTCCTCGTCGGGACGAGAGGCCCGGCTGATGAGAATCGTTCTCTGTAGGGTCAGAGCGTCCGCGGGCCCGCAGATATTCCCGGGCCCCGGGGACCCTTCAGAACCGCCGACAGCGGAGCCGGGCTCGGCGCGCGTCACAGCTCTTCGACGTACTCCTCGGGCTCACCGAGGACGGCCTCGTCCAGCAGGCGGAGGTCGGCCCCGCCTGGTGCAGCTCGAGGACCGTGACGGTGTTGCTCCCCGCGCGCAGCAGCGGGCCGGGACGTAGAGGGTGTGCTGGGGCCGCGCTCCCAGTAGCGGCCGAGCAGCACGTCGTCGACCCACACGAAGCCCTTGGTCCAGCCGGGCAGGGTCAGGAAGGTGTCGGCAGGCTCGTCGAGCTCGAGGGTCGTCCGGGCAAGGACGCCCTGGGGCCCGACGGCGTCGCGGGTCGCACTCGGGTCGGGTTCGGCGTCGGGCTCCCCGCCGCCCACAGCGCGTCGACGGGCAGCAGGTCGAGCGGCAGCGACCGTGAGGTCCAGCCGTGCACGATCCGGCGCTCGACCAGGACGTCGCCCAGGATCCCCTTGTGCTCACCGAGCCGGGGCCGTAGTTGATGCGGCCGAGGTTCTCCACGAGGATCTCGAGCCGTACGGGCTCACCGTGCCCGTGGACCGTGAACCTCGGTGCGAGGTCTCGCGCTCCAGCACGCCGACCTCCCGACCGTCGACGTAGACCGTCGCGCGGTCGTGCAGGCCGAGGACGGAGAGCACGCTCTCCCGGGCGGGAGGATCGGCGTGGCCGTGTGGAGCACGAGCCCGGCGTTCTGCCCGAGCTGCTCGAACGTCAGGGGCGACGGTGCGGCCGTCTCGGTGCCGAGCGCGCGCAGCGGGCAGGAGCGGCTGGGTCTGCACGGCCGGCAGGGTCCGGGGCGAGCCGGGTGGGCGCCGCGATCCACCGGTCGTCCTGCGCCCCTCGGGGATCCGGGTCCCGTGCGACGCGTGCTCGGCCAGCACCTTGCGCAGCGCGAAGAACTTGGGGTCACGCTGCCGTCCTCGGCCACCGCGGCGTCCGAGTCGTAGCTCGTGACCGTGGGCTGCAGGCGGGTCCCGTCGTGGTTGGCCCTGCGGTGAGCCCGAAGTTGGTGCCGCCGTGCGCCATGTAGAGGCTCACGGACCCCCGAGGTCGAGGAGCTCGCGCACGTCGGCCGCGGCGCTGTCCGCACCGCGCACGTGGTGCGGATCGCCCCAGTGGTCGAACCAGCCGTTCCAGAACTCGGCGCACACGAACGGACGCTCGCCCTGGCGAGCCGTGAGCTTGTCGAGCGCCTGACCCGGCCTGCTGCCGAACGTGGCCGCCGCCAGCACGCCCGGGAGCGTCCCGCCGTCGAGCATGAGATCCGTAGGGCCGTCGGCCGTGAAGAGGAGCTCGTCGATGCCGCCCGCCACGAGCGCGTCGCGGACCCACGCCATGTAGGCGTGGTCGTCGCCGAAGCTGCCGTACTCGTTCTCGACCTGGACGCCCACGACCGGGCCGCCACGGTTCGCCTGGAGCGCCGCGATGCGCGGCAGCAGCTCGTCGAACCAGACCGCGACCGCGGCGAGGTACGTCTCGTCGCTGCACCGCAGCCGGATCCCGGGCGTCGCGGTGAGCCACGCCGCAGGCCGCCGTTGTCCCACTCGGCGCAGATGTACGGGCCGGGTCGCACCACGACGTCGAGGCCCAGGTCGCCCGCGAGGCGCACGAACCGCTCGACGTCGCGCCACCCCGTGAAGTCGAACGTCCCGCGCGCGGCCTCGTGCCAGTTCCACGGGACGTAGGTGTCGACCGTGTTGAGGCCCATGGCGCGCAGGCGCAGGAGGCGGTCCTCCCACAGGTCCGGGTGCACGCGGAAGTAGTGGATCGACCCCGAGAGCAGCCGGTGCGGGGCGCCGTCCCGCAGGAGGGTCGCGCCCTCGGCGCTCAGGGTCGACGGGACCGCGCCCTCGGCGCTCAGGGTCGACGGGACCGCGCCCTCAGGGCGCAGGGCCGGCTGCCGACCGGGCGCGAGGCCCGGTCGGCTGGGGCTGCTGGTTCACTTGATGGCCCCGCGGCGAGGCCGGAGCGCCAGAAGCGCTGGAGGGAGAGGAACGCGAGGACGAGCGGGACCACCGCGACGAACGCGCCGATGATGACCATGTGCCGCTCGATCTGGCCGGCCTGGACCAGGGCGTTCCAGCTCACCAGCCCGACCGTCACGGGCCGCAGGTTCTCGGAGATGAGGACCTGGGAGGGAGCAGGAAGTTGTTCCAGATCTCGACGAACTGGAACAGGAAGATCGTGACGAGCGCAGGCGCCATCATCTTGAGGCTGACGCCGAAGAAGATGCGACCCTCGTTCGCGCCGTCGAGGCGTGCGGCCTCGATGATCTCGTCGGGCACCGAGCTCGCGGCGAAGATGCGGCCCAGGTAGACCCCGAAAGGGCTCACGATGCTCGGTAGGAGCACGGCGAAGTAGGTGTTGACGATGCCCGTCGCGGAGAACATGAGGAACAACGGCAGCGTGAACAGCACCTTGGGGATGAGCACCGCACCCAGGACCACGCCGAACAGCATGCCCTTGCCGCGGAACTCGTACTTCGCCAGGGCGTAGCCCGTCGCGACCGCGATGAGCGTCCCGAGGCCGCACCGACGATCGAGTAGAGCGCCGAGTTCGCCATCCAGACGGCGAAGATCCCGTCCTTGTACGCGAAGAGGTCGCCGATGTTGCCGAACAGGTCGAAATTCGAGAACCACAGGGGCTGCCGGCGAACGTGAACCCGGCGTCCTTGGTGGCCGCGACGAACAGCCACCACAGCGGGAACAGGAAGTAGATCGCCGTGAGCGCCAGCACCGCGGTGACGGCGAAGCGGCTCATGGCGGTGGTCTCGATCGTGTCGGACCGCAAGCCGCCCGAGTTCCTTGCGGGCGGCTCGGCGGTGGCGCTGACCGCCACCTGCGGTCTTCTCGGCCACGGCGGGCACCCTGCTCGTGGTCACGAGGACCTCCTGGACGTCAGACGGAAGAAGAGGACGGAGAGCACGGCCACCCCGACGGCGAGGAGCACCGACTGGGCTGCGGCGTACGGGTAGTTGGCCGACTGGAGCGAGGCTTGCGCGGCCATGATCGGCGTGAAGCCCGCGTCGATCGCCCCGTGCTCTGCTTGAGCACGAACGGCTCGTTGTAGAGCTGCGCGGAGCCGACGATCGAGAAGATCGTGGTGAGGAGGATCGCGGGCCGCACGAGCGGGACCTTGATGCTCCACGCGGTGCGCCACGGCGAGGCGCCGTCGATCTTGGCTGCCTCGAGCACCTCTCCCGGACCCCTTGGAGCGCGGCGTAGATGATGATCATGTTGTAGCCCGTCCAGCCCCACGTCACGACGTTGGCGACGGCCCACAGCGCGAGGTCCTGGCTGAGGAAGTTCACGTGCAGCCCGAACACCTCGAGCAGCTGGTTGACCGGGCTGTTCGTCGGCGAGTAGAGGAACGACCACATGAGCGCCGAGACCACGGTCGGTACCGCGTAGGGCGCGAAGCTCGAGAGGCGGAAGAAGGCCTTGGCCCGGGCCGAGGCCGAGTCGATGAGCAGCGCGATCCCGAGCGCGAGGACCAGCATGACCGGCACCTGCACCACGCCGAACAGGAGCACCCGCCCGATCGAGGTGAGGAACGTCGAGTCGCTCAGCGCGTACGCGTAGTTGAACAGCGGGTCGAAGATCTCCTGCGTACCACCCAGGCCCAGCGCGTCGCGCTGGATCCGAAGAGGCTCTTGTAGACCGCGAAGAGGATCGGTGCGACGTACATCCCGACGAACAGCACCACGAACGGTCCGACGAACCACACCGCGTACCTGCTGGTCCGGCTGCGCGGCCGCTGGGGCGGCGAGGTCGCCGGGGCTTCGTCTCCACCGGCGGCGGTGCCGCCGACGTCAGGCTCGTGGTCATGGTGGGTTCCTCAGGGGATGCGTCGTGGTGCCCGACGACGTCGCGCGCCCAGGTGCACCGGTGCTCGGGGTGCGTGGCGTCGTCGGGCCTTGAAGCTGCGGTGGTGCTGGGGTCCGCGCAACCCGACCGTCGAGGTCGGGTCGCGCGGTCACTCGTTGACGGCGATGCCCTGCTGCGTGAGCTCGGACTCGGTCGCCTCGCGGGCGCCCATGAGCGCGGTCTCGACGGTCGCACCGCCCTCCTTGGCGTAGGCCTGCTTCATGCCCGTGGCGAGCGTTCCGACCAGTGTCGAGACGCCGGGGCCCCAGGCCCACTCCACGTCGACCTGGCTGGACGCCGTCTTGAAGACGTCTCCGATGACCTGGCCGCCGAAGTAGTCGTCGCCCGAGGAGAGGAGGTCGGACTCGAGGCCCGAGACCGAGGCGGGTAGATCCCGCCACCCTCGATGAGCATGTCGACCGAGCCCGGGTCGGTGCTGAGCCAGTTGGCCACGGTCCACGCGGCCGCGGGGTCGTCGCAGCCCTTGAGGACCGCGGAGAGGCTGCCGCCCACGTTGCCGGTCTTGGCGTCGCCCGCCTTCCACTGGGGAGCTCGGCCACTGCCCAGTCCCCGCGGAGGCCGCGGCGGAGTCCTTGAGGATGCCGGAGAACCAGGCGGCGCCGACGATCGTGGCGATCGAACCGTCGCCGAGGCCCGCGGCCCACTCGTCGCTCCAGATGCCCGCGCCGATCACGTCGGCGGAGATGAGGCCCTGCCAGTAGTCGGCGAGCGCGAGGTTGGCCGGGGAGTCGGGCGTGATGGACCAGGCGCCGTCCTCGATCTCGTACCAGGGGCGCCGGCCTGCCAGGCGAAGCCCGTGTAGTCGTAGTCCTCGTAGGTGCCGGTCAGCGCGATACCGGCGGCCTTGAGCTGCACTCCCGCTGCCTCGTACTCGGCCCAGGTGGTCGGGACCGCGACGCCGTTCGCGTCGAGCACGGCCTTGTTGTAGAAGAGCACCATGGGGCCCTGGTCCTGCGGGGCGCCGTAGACCTTGCCACCCACGTTGACGCCGGCCCAGCCCGCGGGGGCGTAGAGGTCCTTGTCCGCTGAGGCGTGCTCGGTCACGTCCACGACGTTGCCCTCGGCCACGAAGCTGGGGAGGGTCTCGAACCCGACCTGGGCGAGGCACGGGGCGTTGCCCGCGGTGATCGAGTTACGAATCTTGTCGTAACCGCCCTTGTTGCCCGACTCGATCTGCGTGTACTTGATCTGGATGTCGTCGTGCGAGGCGTTGAAGGCCTCGGCCGCCTCGTCGAAGCCCCGGCCCAGGTCCAGACCTCGACCTCCTTGACCTTGCCGTCGCCCTCGGTCGAGCCACCGCCGGACGTCGAGCCGGACGAGCAGGCCGTCAGGCCTCCCGCGGCGAGGGTGAGGATCGACACCACCCCGGCTGCCTTGATGATCGATGACTTCATGACTCTCCTTCTGACCACACTGTGCTGAGGATGGAGCGGCAACGGCGCCGCGGGCTGCGTGGGGCACACTCTGACACACGGATGATATGGATCACAAACCTTGCACCACGCCGATGCACGGTCTGCGTGTTTCAGTCACTTTGGCTGCGTAAGATGATTGTTATCGCCAACATTCATGACATCGAGGTGAAGACGGCGTGAACCAGGGAGGCCCGCGGTGTTGACGTCCACTACGCTGCGGACCAACCCGTGACCACGCACACCGAGGTGCCGACGCTCCGCGACCGGCCCTCATGCCCGAAGGAGAGCACGTGGAACCACCGTCACGGTCCGAGCGGTCGGAGCCGACGCAAGGCACGACCACGTTCGCTCCCCGCGCGGCCGCGCCCCGCGATGGTCGACGTCGCGCGCGTCGCCGGCGTGTCCGCACAGACCGTCTCGCGCGTCCTGTCGGGGCACCCCACGTCAACGAGACCACCCGCAACCGGGTGCTCGCCGCGGTCGAGCAGACCGGGTACCGCCGCAACAGCCTCGCCCGCGCGCTGGTGACCGGGCGGAGCAGGACCCTCGGTGTCATCACGCACGAGACCGACTTCTACTCGGGCAGCGCCATGATGCTCGGGATGCAGCGCGCCGCCCGTGACGGCGGGTACTTCGTGAGCACCGCGAGCACCGCGTCGCTCTCCCCGCGTCGATCGCCCAGGCCGTCGACCGGCTCCTCGACCAGGGCGTCGACGGGCTGGTGATCGCTGTCCCGGTGCGCGACGAGGAGTCGCTCGGAGACCTGATCCGCGGAACCCCGACGGTCGTCGTGGACGGCATGCAGTCCTCCGCGACCGAGGTCGTCGCGGTCGACCAGGTCGCGGCCGGTCGCGTCGCGACCGAGCACCTCCTGGACCTGGGTCATGCGACCGTGTGGCACCTGGCGGCCCCGCCTCCTGGAACGACGCCAACGGCCGCACGGCCGGGTGGCGCACCGCGCTGCAGGACGCCGGGCGCACCGAGCCGCCCGTGCTCTACGGCGACTGGAGCCCCGAGTCCGGGTATCGCAACGGGCTGGTGCTCGGACGCCTGCCCGAGGTCACCGCGGTGTTCGTCGCGAGCGACGAGATGGCGTTCGGGCTGATCCGTGGCCTCACCGAGCTCGGACGGAGCGTCCCGGAGGACGTGTCGGTCGTCGGGATGGACGACATCGCCCTCGCCGCGTACTGCTCGCCGCCGCTGACCACGGTCCGCCAGCCGTTCCACCTGACCGGGCGCCTCGCCGTCGAGCACGTGATCGCGCTCATCGGGGACCCGACGAGGGTCCACGAGCCCGAGGTCGTGGTGCCCGAGCTCGCGGTGCGCGCGAGCACAGCGGCGCCGCGCTGACCCGCTCCCCGCGGCACGTCGTGGGCGCCGCCGGGGACGACGCCCGGACACGCCGAAGGCGACCCGTCGCGTGAGCGCCCCTGCAGCGCTCACACCACGGGCCGCCTCCGACCCTCGCGCTCGTCTCGACCCCCATCGACTGCCGAGCACTCACCAGTAGCAGAGGGAGGACGTGCCGGTCTGGTACGTCCGATCGACGTGACCCCGTCACATTCTGACATCGGGTGTCACGGTGTGCAGACGGGTTCCCGGCACGAGCCCCGGGCACCCGCACCGGCAGCCCACCACGGGGCGGACGACGCGAGCGAGGCGAGCGAGGCGAGCGAGGCGAGCGAGGTCAGTCCTGCTGCGAGCGGCGGCGGACGATGAGCACCGCGACGACCAAGGCTGCCGCCGCGAGCACGCCGATCCCGATCAGGAGGGGCGACCGAGCGCCCTGCGGTGTCGGACTCCGCGGGAGCGGTCGTCGTCGCCTCGGGCGTCGGCTCGTCCACCGTGGCCGACGGCGTCGCAGCCCGGGCTCCTCGGTCGCCGTGGTCTCGACCGGCTCGGGAGCGGCCGCGACCGAGAACGAGAAGGTGCCCTCGATCGGATGCCCGTCGGACGAGACCACACGCCACGCGACCGAGTACGTGCTGCCGGTCAGCTCAGCCGGCCACGGGAACGTCGCGGAGGTGCCCTCGATCGTGGGGTTGCCCTGCGCGACGATCGCCCCGGCGGCGTCGGTCACCACGACCTGGGGCTCGACGTCGAGGGGCTCGGTGCTGAAGGTCATGGTCAGGGCGGCCGGAGCGGCGGCCAGCTGGGCGCCGTCCGCAGGGTCCGAGCTGATGATGCGGTCGTGCGCCTGCGCGGAGGTCGCGCCGCCGATGCCGAGCAGGAGGGTCGCCAGGAGCGTGGCGAGGGCCGCGAGCGCGGCGACGAGGATCCGCGCCGGACCCGTGGGCGCGGACCGTCGGGGACGGCGACCACGAGGGGACGGTGGGCCGGGAGGGACTGGTCGGTGTGCGAAGACATGGAGGTAGCTCTCGATGAGGCGCGGCACGAGCTCGCGCAGGGGTACCCGGACTGCGGCCGGCCTCGTCGAGCGTCCGCGCGCGAGCGCGGGCAGGGTCAGGAAGGAAGGGCGACGGGCCGGGCGAGCAGCGGTGGCCCGCGCGTGGTCAGGACCCGCAGGTGGACGGTCGCGACGTGGGACGGTCCGGCCGCAGGGGTCGAGGGTCTGCGCCGGACAGGCAGCACGGGCAGCGGGCCCGCGAGCGCTGTCCGCGGCGCGAGCCACGTCAGCAGCAGGCCGAGCGCCCGCTCGCCGTGCGCGACGACCAGGGCCACGAGCAGCGTCGCGAGCACGTGCGCCAGCACCATCCATGCACCCGCCGAGGCGTCGTGCGGAAGGTGCGCGACGCCGTCGGGCAGGAGCGGTGCGCCCGAGCAGGCCGCGACCTGCTCTGCGTGGCCCGCGTGGCCCGTCCCAGCGGCGACCACCGGGCCGCACGAGGCGCCACGGAAAGCCCCAGGCCGTAGTGCAGCGCCACCTGACCGGTGCCGAGCACCGCGACCAGGCGCGAGAACGTGAGGCGGAAGCGGGCGGCGAACGTCGCACCGGCCAGGGTGAACGAGGCCAGTGCGGCGAGGATCAGCGGGTCCGGGAGCGTGCCACCGCCGACGCGGTGCGCGAGCGCCGCGAGGGCGAGCACGAGGGCCGCGACGAGACCCGCGCGCGCGACGCGCAGCGGACCGGCGACCTGGGTGAGCACGGTGACCACCCTATCGGGCTGCGACCGCCCTCCGGCGAGCGCCGCCGCGGGCGAGCACGGCCCACAGCACCAGGCCCGAGACGGCGGTCCACACCGCACCGCCGACGGTCATGGTGCGGTCCCGGACGACATCGCCTCCCACGAGCATCCTGTCGAGATCCTTCTGCGCCATGACGACCGCCGGGTCCTCAGGGTCGACGACCACGGCCACGGCTCCCGCGTACGGGTTGTCGAACCGGGCATCGATCGTGGTCGGCGCGTCGACGGCGCCGGGTCGACCCCGATCTCGGCATCGTCGACGGCCTGCAGCCTCACGGGAACGACCGCCCCCGCGACGAGCACCTCGACCGTGTCGACCTGGATCCCGGACGAACCCTCCTTGCCCTCGACGACGAGCCGCGCGCCCGAGGCCGTCGTCGGGACGCCGCGAGCAGCCAGGTCCTGAGCCGTGCCCCGTCCCGCACCCCGGTGGCCCACATCCACGCACCCACGAGCATCACGACGAGCCCCAGCGCCACCGACCCGAACAGGATCATCCCGCCGACCTCCCGCCCCGCCTCGCGCGCGAAGCTCTCCCTGCCGCCCATCGCTCCCCTGGTGCTCGTTCCGATCGGTCGGGGAGAGGATAGAGCGCATGACCACACGCAACAGCATCGCCATCACCAACGGCTACGTCGTCCCCGTCGCCTCCGCACCCCTGGAGAACGCGACCGTGCTCATCGAGGACGGCGTGATCACCGCCGTCGGGCAGGACGTCGTCGTCCCCGACGGGGTCCGCACTCTCGATGCCGGCGGCCGCTGGGTGCTGCCCGGCTTCGTCGAGTCGCACGGCCACATGGGCGTCATGGAAGAGGCGGAGGGCTGGGCCGGCAACGACACCAACGAGATGACCGACCCGAACGGCGCCGCGCTGCGCGCCCTGGACGCCATCAACATCGAGGACGAGGGCTTCCGCGACGCGCTCGTGGGCGGCGTGACGTCGGCCGTCATCAAGCCCGGCTCGGGCAACCCGATCGGGGCCAGACCGTCGCGATCAAGACCTGGGGCGGGCGAACCGTCGACGAGCAGGTCATCCGCGAGGCCGTCTCCGTGAAGTCCGCGCTCGGCGAGAACCCCAAGCGCGTCTACGGCGACCAGAAGAAGCTCCCTCCACGCGCCTGGGCGTCGCGAACGTCATCCGCAAGGCGTTCGTCGACGCGCAGAGCTACGTCGCCAAGCGCGACGCCGCCGCAGCCAAGGACGAGCCGTTCGAGCGTGACCTCGCCAAGGAGACCCTGGGTCGCGTGCTCGCGGGCGAGCTCTACTGGGACCAGCACACCCACCGGGCGGACGACATCGCGACCGCGCTGCGCCTCGCGGACGAGTTCGGCTACAAGCTCGTGATCAACCACGGGACCGACGGCGCCGCGATCGCCGACGTCCTCGCCGAGCGCGACGTGCCGGTCATCTTCGGCCCCTGTTCACGTCGCGCTCCAAGATCGAGCTCCGCAACCGCAACATCGCCAGCCTCGGAGCGCTCGCACGGGCCGGGTGCGCGTCGCGATCACGACCGACCACCCCGTGGTGCCCATCAACTTCCTGGTGCACCAGGCGTCGCTCGCCGTGAAGGAAGGGCTCGACCGCGACGTCGCGATCGAGGCGCTCACGACGAACCCGCCGCGTTCCTGGGGCTCGACGACCGGGTCGGGTCGCTGCGGCCCGGGCTCGACGGCGACGTCGTGGTGTGGTCGGGCGACCCGCTCGACGTGACCTCGCGCGCGGAGAACGTATTCGTGACGGGCACCGAGGTGTACACGTGGGACCGCTCGGCGGCGGCGGGCGCGGAGCGGGCCGCGTCGTGGAGCGCGGGAGCTTCGCGGACTGACCCGACGAACCCGGGCGCCCCCAACCCAGGGTGCCGAACCCAGGGTGCCCTTTCCAGGGTGCCGAACCCGAGGTTCGTCAGGCAACTCAGCTCGGTTGCCTGACGAACCTCGGGTTCGGCACCTCCGTTCCGCCCTCGCGCGCCCCTCAGTGGTGGAAGCCCTTGCTCACGGCCTCGACCGGCATGGGCGCCTGCAGGGCGTCGAGGTAGGCGACCTCCGTCCTGATGTCGGCGAGCAGGCTGCCGGCGAGATCCCGGCTCAGCCCGTTGCGCACGACGATCCGCTGGACGGTGAGGTCCTCGAGGGCGACGGGCATCGGGTAGGAGGGCAGGAGCCAGCCCTTCGTCCGCAGCCGCTCGGACAGGTGGTAGAGGTTCCACTTGTCCGTGTAGCCGTCCTGAGGCTCCACGCGAAGACCGGGATGTCGCTGCCGTCGTTCCACAGGTCGAACTGCGGCATCGCGGCGATCTCTCCCGAGAGGTAGAGCGCGACGTCCTGCGACGCCTTCTGGACCTTGTAGTAGCCGTCGTAGCCGAGGCGGAGGAACAGGTAGTACTGGAGCAGGACCTGCGAGCCGGGTCGGGAGAAGTTGAGCGCGAACGTCGGCATGTCGCCGCCGAGATAGCTGACGGAGAAGACGAGGTCCGCGGGCAGGGCCGCCGTGTCGCGCCAGACGACCCACCCCAGGCCGGGATACACGAGCCCGTACTTGTGGGCCGAGGTGTTGATCGACACGACCCGCGCGACGCGGAAGTCCCAGACCAGCTCGGGCTGGAGGAACGGTGCGATCATCGCGCCGGACGCGCCGTCGACGTGGATGGGGACGTCGAGGCCGGTCGCGGCCTGGATCTCGTCGAGCGCGGCTGCGATCTTCTCGACAGGCTCGTACGCCCCGGTGTACGTGACCCCAGGATCGCGACCACGCCGATCGTGTTCTCGTCGACGTACTTCTCGAGCTCGAACCCGTCGAGGGTCTTGTGCTCGAGCGAGATGGGGACGTAGCGGGCCTCGACGTCCCAGTAGTTGCAGAACTTCTCCCAGCACACCTGGACCGCGCTCGACAGGACGAGGTTCGGCTTCGGTGGACTTCCCGGCAGCCCGACGGGCGTGCTGCCACCGCCGCTTGAGCGCGAGGCCGCCGAGCATGGCCGCCTCGGAGGAGCCGATGGTCGACGTCCCGATCGTGGTCGCCGGGTCCGGGCGTTCCACAGGTCACCGAGGATCCGCCAGCACCGGGTCTCGATCGCGGCGGTGGCCGGGTACTCGTCCTTGTCGATCATGTTCTTGTCGGCCGTCTCGGCGTTCAGCCTCTGCGCGTACGGATCCATCCAGGTGCCGACGAACGTCGCGAGGTTCAGCCGGGCGTTCCCGTCGAGCATGGCTTCGTCATGGACGATCTGGTAGGCCGTCTCCGGAAGGACTCCCCGGTGGCAGGACGTTGCGGGGAGCTCGGTCGACTCCCCGGTCGGGAGAACAGCGGGTTCATGGCCACGACGTCCCGGTCCTCGGACTCGGCGGCGCGATTCGATCCGGACATGTTCGTTCCTCTGAGGGAAGGGGCAGGTCGGTCGAGCTGCCCACCGGGTGGGTTCGGCTCTGTCGGGTCACCGGATCCAGCCCTGCTCACCCCACGGTAGATCCGCGCTCCGGAGCGCGCCTGGGAGCCCGCCCGCGCCAGCACGAGGTTCCACTTCCCCGACTTTCCGCGCATTCTCGGCGTTCCGGACTTTCTAGGCGACACCTGTTGCCTAACTGATCGCCTCGGCGTACCGTCGAGATGTCAGCCGTTCGGCAGCGCCCGCGAGTCGCCCGACCCACCCCGGTAGGAGGCACCATGGATCCCCGCACCGAGCGCACCACCGCGGCCCTGCGCACCGCGATCCTCGAGCTCGCCGCCCAGCAGGACATCGACGCGCTCACGGTCTCCCAGGTAGCGGCCCGCGCCGGGATCAACCGCGCGACCTTCTACGACTACGCGAGCAACCCGCCGACCTCCTCACGCGCATCCTGCGCACCGAGCTCGATGCGATCCGCACGGGCTTCTTCGCGGCGACCCAGGGCATGGCACCCGACCCGACCGCCGGCCCGCGGGCGCCCGCCGGACGGACCCCGCCACCTCGTCGACGCCATCACCCACTCGGTCGCCGCCCACGTCGACGCGCACGCTGCGATCTACGAACGTGCACGCGAGGGAGGACTCAGCGCCCGCTGTTCCGCCTCCTCGCGGAGCACTTCACCGAGACGCTCCGCTCCTTCCTCCTCAGCAACCCGTACGTCATGCCGCTCCTCGCGAGGCCGAGCCCGTCGACGTCGAGCGGGCCGCTCACGCCTATGCCTCCTACGTCGCCCTCGGCTCCGTCGGAGCCCTCGAGGCCTGGCTGGCCACCCCTGTCCCACGCGACCCGGACTTCTTCCCCGGATCGCCCGCACGTCGCTCGCCTCGTGGTGGACCGCACCGAACTGAACGGCGCAACCACCCGCGAAGGCGGGCACGACCGCACACCGCACGCTCCGTCGTCGGGCACCTCACCAAGGCGCACCCGACCCGGGCACACGAAAGGAGGCCCCACCATGGGCCGAGTCTTCAACAAGGTCGCCATCATCACCGGCGGAACCGGAGGCATGGGCGTGACCCACGCCCGCGCGCTCGTCGCCGAGGGCGCCAAGGTCGTCATCGCCGACCTCGACGACGCCAAGGGCGCAGCGCTTGCCGCCGAGCTCGGCGAGAACGCCGCCTACACGCACCTCGACGTGACCCAGGAGGACGACTGGGCCGCGGCCGTCGCCTTCACGCTCGAGACGTTCGGGCGCATCGACGTCCTGGTGAACAACGCCGGGATCGCGAACAGTGCCGCCATCACCGAGTTCACCCCGACATGTGGCGCACGATCATCGACGTCAACCTCACGGGCACGTTCCTCGGCATCCACGCCGTCTCGCCGATCATGGCTCAGGCCCGGAGCGGGTCGATCATCAACATCTCGTCGGTCGAGGGATGCGCGGCAGCGCGGGCCTGCACGGTTACGTCGCCTCGAAGTTCGGCGTCCGCGGGCTCACCAAGTCCGTGGCCCTGGACCTCGGCCCGTCGGGCGTGCGCGTGAACTCGGTCCACCCGGGCTTCATCAAGACCCCGATGACCTCGACGATCAGTGCCGACGACCTCCACATCCCCTCGGACGCGCCGCCGAGCCGGAGGAGGTCTCGCAGCTCGTCCTCTTCCTCGCGAGCGACGAGTCGAGCTATTCCACCGGGTCCGAGTTCGTCATCGACGGCGGGCTCATCGCGGGGTCCCCACAAGTAGGCCCGTCGCGCCGCGCCGCGTGGTGGATGCGCCTCGTCGGACCGAGCGGCCGCCGCGGGCTCCCGGGGCCTACCTCGGCCCCGAGGTTCTGCCCCGCCCGTCCGCCGACGCGCACCCGATGCACTGCCGAGCCGTCGGGCGGGCCTCCAGCCGGCCGTCCCCGACGGGTCGGCCGCACGACTCGCACGTCCCGTACGTCCCCGCCTCGAGCCGGGCCAGGGCCGCGTCCGCGTCGGCGCGCTGCTGCACCGCGAGCCGCTGCAGGGCACCGACCTGAGCGCGCTCGAACGCGATCGTCGCGCCATCCGGGTCGTGCTCGTCGTCGGCGTTGGAGTCCTTGGACGCCTCGACGATTCCGGCCACCTCGCGGCGCAGGGCCTCGGTGCGGGCGTCGGCCTCGTCACGCAGGGCGAGCAGCCGCGCACGCACGACGGCGTCACGCATCTCGAGCGGTCCCGTCGCGGTGGGTGGTGCGGACGTCGAGAGCGCGTCGGGGGCGCGGGCGCGTCGGCGGGCGCGGGCACGTCGCCAGGGCCGCGGGGCTCCGTGCGGCGCGGCGACCGAGTCCCGGTCGGCCCGGGTGCGTGCGTCGTCCACGCCTGGTGCAACACCGGGGCGGCCGACGCGCTTCCTGCCGCACGAGGCGCTCCCCGCTCCGCTCGAGATGGGGGTTGCGCTCGAGATGGCCCCAGGGTCGGCTCCCAGCCGCCGATCTCGGACGCAACCGCCCATCTCGTGCGGCCACCTTGTGCGGCGGCGCGTGCGGCCACCTTGTGCAGCCGGCGCGTGCGGCCGGGCTCAGCACAGGCCAGCACAGGCGGCACAGGTCGGCGCAGGCGGCACAGGCCGCCGGGGCCAAGGTGGGTCTCGTCGGGCCAGGACCGGCTTCCCCGGCCGTCACCCGGCGCACTGTCGGCCCCCGTGCAACTATCGACCTCATGCCTGTCGTCGAGTCGTCCGTGATCGTCCCCGTGGACCCTGCCACCGCGTTCGCGGTCTCGCAGACCACGGGCGACGTCCGCCTGCGCTGGGACCCGTTCATCCGCTCGCAGCGCTTCCTCGACGACGCGACGGCTCCCGCGAAGGGCGTGCGCACCCTCACGCGTCACCGCGCGGGGCTGCGGATGGTCAGCGAGTACGTCTCCTACAACCCGCCGACGAACGTCGGGATGAAGATGGTCGAGGGTCCGTGGTTCTTCGCGACCATGGCGGCGGCTGGCGCTTCTCGCCCGCCCGGGCCGTGACGTCGGACACCCCGAGCCCGCAGCGACGAGGGCCGTGTGGCGCTACAGCTTCACGTGTCGTCCGACCTGGCTCGCGCCCTGGCCGAGCGCGTCGGCACCTGGCTCCTGAGGCGCGACATCCAGCGGCGGATCAACGGTTTTGCGCAGGCTGCGCCGACCGGAGGTGCTCGCCGCGGTGCGGGAGCAGGCGCAGTCTCCGACCCACGGCCGGGTCTCCCGACACCCGGCCGCACCTGAGGAACCGGGTGAGGTTCCGCCGTCGGCATGACAGGACTCCGTCAGGGATGGAAGAGTGGAAAGCCGGTTTCGCGCGAACCGCACATCTCCTCCCTGCGCCCCCACTTCTTGAAGAGGTAAGACCCCATGAGCACCGCGATCTTCTACGACCGCCACGGCGGGGCCGACGTCCTGCGCGTCGACGACGAGCCCGTGCCGGCACCCGCGGAGGGGAGCTCGTCGTCGCGAACCGGGTGATCGGCGTGAACCCTGCCGACGTGAAGAAGCTCGCCGGCACCTTCGGGGCCGGGAACGAGTTCCGCAGGTGCTGGGCTTCGAGGCGGCCGGCGTGGTCGAGGCCGTCGGCGAGGGGTCGAGGGCTTTTCCGTGGGCGACGAGGTCGTGTGGGCGGCACGGGCGCGCAGCGTGAGAAGTCCGTCGTCAGAGCCGCCAAGGCCCGCATCAAGCCCGCGAACGTCCCGTTCGAGCAGGCTGCTGTCCTCCCGGTCGCTGCGGCGGCCGCGTTCTCGGCACTGGTCCAGGCGGGAGTCGGGGACGCGGACGTGGTGCTGGTCCACGGTGCGTCGGGAGGCGTCGGTTCGGCGGCGGTGCAGATCGCGAGGGCCCTCGGTGCCCGGGTCGTCGGCACGGCGTCGGAGCGCAACCACGAGTACCTGCGCGGACTCGGCGCGACACCCGTGGCGTACGGCGCACGGCTCGTCGACGCCGTCCGCGCGCTGCCGGACGGGCTCGCGGCGGTGACGGTCGTCGTCGACGTCGTCGGGAGCCAGGAGACCGTCGACCAGACCGTCGAGCTCCTCGGCGCGGACGGCCTGGCGCGCGAGGGAAGCCGCGCGCGGTGACCCTGGTGGAGACCGAGGAGTCGCTCGCCGCAGGGATCGCGAGCAAGGTCTCCCAGAAGGGCGCGCTCGCGGAGGTGCTCGCACTCGCCGAGGCCGAGCTGCTCACGACGGAGATCTCGGCGCGCTACCCGCTCACGGAGGCCGCGGCGGCGGTCGAGCAGGTCGCGGGCGGGCACGTGCGGGGCAAGGTCGTGCTGGAGGTCTGACCGCTCCCCGCGTCCGCCCACGCTCGGCGCATGTGGGTGGGGCGTGGTTCGCTGGGCGGCATGGCCCCGTCCCCGTGCCCGACGCCGCTTCTCACCTCGCCGAGCTACGTCGCCTGGCCCTGGCCTTCCCGGGCGTCGAGGAGCGGGAGTCGCACGGGCGCGTGACGTTCCGGGCTCGACTGATCTTCGCGGTCTACGGCGGCATGACGAAGTCGACGCCGACCTTGCCCGTACGGCAGTACCCGAGCTCGGTGCTCGTCAAGGTGGACCCGGCCGAGAACCCGGCCCTCGCGCAGGATCCGCGGTTCTACCTGCCGGCGTACTACGGCCCGTTCGGCTGGCTCGCGCTCGACCTCGAGGCTGCCCCGGTGGACTGGCAGGAGGTCGCCGAGCTGCTCGACATGTCCTACCGCGAGGTCGCCGGTCCTCGGCTGGTCGCCCGACTGGACGCTGAGGGTCCCCGGCGGGCGGCGGCGGGCGGCGGCGGCGGTCCCGATCTGCCGAAGTAGAACGTTCTGCGCGAGGTAGTGCGCGCTGCGTTCTACCTCGCGCAGAAGGTTCTACTTCGTGGGGTGACGGACCGAGCAGGTGACGGACCGAGCAGGTGACGGACCGAGCAGGAGGTGACGGACCGAGCAGTGCGGCACCCCGTGCCGCCCACGGCACCGTGGGCGGACGCGCCCGGCCACCGCCCGGCGTAGCGTGGCCGCATGGTCGGCGACGGGAGGTCCGCGGGGACCCCGGAGGCTCCGTGGGGACCACCGTGGGGTCCTCGGGACCGTGGCACGCCCGGCCGGGACGGCGGGGCCGCCCGGCTCCTGGCCCGACAGCGACAGCGACGGCGGCGACATCGACGCCGACGCCGACGCCAGCAACCTGACCGGCCCTTGGACCACCGGCGCCCACGCCTCTTCCTCGCGATCGTCACGGGACTGGTCGGCATCGTCGGGACGCTCGGCGCCGCGCACCGTCAGCCCGACGCCCGGCCCCTCGACCTGCTCGCGTTCGCCCTGGTCCTCGTCTCGCCCGTCGTCCTCGCGACGATCCCGCGCCGCCACGTCCCAGCCGTCTCGCTCAGCCTCGTCGCGACCGGCGTGTATCTCCTGCTCGGCTACCCGTGGGGCCGGTCTTCGTGCCGGCGGTCGCGGTCCTCGCCGGCGCCTTGCTCGCGGGGCCCGCGACGCACGGCCGGGTCGTCGCCTGGTCCGGGGTCGTGGTCCTCTCGGGGACCGCGGTCGCGGCCGCGGCGCTGCACGGCGGCCCGCCCGCGGCGGCCCTGTTCGGTGGCCTCGCCTGGACCGCGGTCGCGCTGCTGGCTGCCGGCGGAGCCAGGGTCGGGCCGCGCGGGTGGCCGCTTTCCGGGCCGCCCGCCGCGAGCACGAGGTCAACGCCGTGACGGCCGAGCGGCTGCGCATCGCGCGCGAGCTGCACGACGTCCTCGCCCACTCCTGTCCGCCATCACCGTGCAGGCGGGCGTCGGGCTGCACCTCCTGGACCGCGACCCCGAGCAGGCGCGCGCGGCCCTCACCGCGATCCGCGCCACGAGCCGTGAGTCGCTCGACGAGGTCCGGACCGTCCTCGGCATCGTCCGGGCAGAGGGCGGCGAGGTCCCGCGTTCGCCCGTGTGGGATCTCGCGGCCCTCCCGCGGCTCGTCGCGCAGGTACCCGGGGTCGAGGTCTCGCTCACGGTCGACGACGCGGCCCACGACGCTGCTCCGCGCCTCGCCGGGATCGTCTACCGCGTGGTGCAGGAGTCGCTGACGAACGTGCAGCGCCACGCGGCCGGGGCCACGCGCGCGGTCGTCGAGGTCCGGGTGGTCGGCACGGGCAGCGGTGCACGGTCGGCCCTGAGTCCTGGCCCGGCCCGCGCGCTCGTGGTCACGGTGTCCGACGACGGAGCCACCCTGGCCGGTCCGGCGGCGGACCGGCCGTGGCCGGACGGGGAGGACGACGGGCTCGTCTCCGAGGGCTACGGCCTGCGCGGCATGCGCGAGCGAGTGACGGGTGCGGGCGGCATGCTCGCGGCGGCCCCGGGCTCGCGGCGGCTTCTCGGTCGAGGTGAGGCTGCCGTGGGAGCCGCGCTCCGCCGTCGGGCAGGACGACGGTGACCTGGACACCCGGCGAGCAGCCGGACGACCCACGAACGACCCGACACCGAGGAGCACCCATGATCCGCGTCGTGCTGGCCGACGACCAGGCGCTCGTGCGCGGCGGGTTCCGCGCGCTGATCAACTCCGAACCGGACCTCGAGGTGGTCGGCGAGGCCGCGACCGGGGACGACGCGGTGCGGCTCGCACTCGAGCTGGCGCCCGACGTCGTGCTCATGGACATCCGCATGCCCGGGCTCGACGGGCTCGAGGCGACGCGACGCATCGTGGCGGACCCGGCGGCGGTGGGCGTGCACGTGGTCGTCGTGACGACGTTCGAGCTCGACGAGTACGTGACCGAGGCGATCCGCAGCGGTGCGAGCGGGTTCCTCGTCAAGGACACCGAACCCGAGGACCTCGTGCGGGCGGTGCGGGTCGCGGCGGGCGGCGACGCGCTGCTGTCGCCCACCGTGACGCGGCGCCTCCTCGCGCGCGTGGCCGATGCGACGCGCGACGTCGTGCCCGTGCCCGGTCTCGCGGACCTCACGCCGCGCGAGCACGAGGTGCTCGTCGAGGTCGCGGGCGGCCTGTCCAACGAGGAGATCGGGCGGGCGCTCTTCCTGTCGGAGTCGACCGTCAAGACCCACGTGTCGCGGGTCCTGACCAAGCTGCAGGCGCGCGACCGGGCCCAGGTCGTCGTCGCGGCGTACGAGGCCGGGATCGTCCGTCCGGGCTGGGACCGGTCCCGCTGAGCGGGACGGCACCAGGGGTGGTCGACAGACATCCCTGGGCCGATGCCGCGCCGCGCCTCTCGCGGAAGCCTGGAGTCGTGGCCGCACCGGCGGCGGCTCGTCCCCGCTCGCGACCTTGGAGGCTCCCATGCTCACCACTCTCACCACCGCCACGACCGACGTCCTCGCCCACGGCGGCGCGGGCTGGGGACCCGGGCCCTGGTGGTTCGTCTTCCCGCTCTTGTGGTTCGCGCTGTTCGCCACGGTGATCTTCCTGTTCGCGCGGCGTGCGCGGCGCGGCGGCCCTGGGGCCACGCCGGCGGCCGGGCGCCTGGCGGGGCGGCAACGACCCGGTCTCGATCCTCGGCGAGCGGTACGCCCGCGGCGAGATCGACGAGACCGAGTACCGCCAGCGGCTCGAGGTGCTCTCGCAGCAGCGGTAGACCTCCGGAAACGCTGAGTGCGGAGTTCTTGCGAGACACGCCTGGCGTGTCTCGCAAGAACTCCGCACTCAGCGGGAGGCGGGTGGGACGTGGCGTCAGCGCGCCCGACCAGCTCCTCGTCGGCGGCCGTGGCCGCGGGCTTGTCGGTCGTCGTGCCAGCGGCCTCGTCGGCGGCAGAGTCGTCGGCCGACTCGTCGTCCGCGCCATCGCTGAACAGGTCCTCGACGTTCACGCCGTTGTACTGCTCGATGTCGAGGATGCCCTCACGCTTGGCGACGACCGTCGGCACGAGCACCTGTCCCGCGACGTTGACCGCGGTGCGGCCCATGTCGAGGATCGGGTCGATCGCGAGCAGCAGGCCCACGCCCGCGAGCGGCAGGCCCAGCGTCGACAGCGTCAGGGTGAGCATGACGATCGCACCGGTCAGGCCCGCGGTCGCCGCGGAACCCACGACGGACACGAACGCGATGAGCAGGTAGTCCGTGAAGGACAGGTCGATCCCGAAGAGCTGGGCGATGAAGATCGCGGAGATCGCGGGTAGATCGAGGCGCAACCGTCCATCTTGGTGGTCGCGGCGAGCGGCACCGCGAACGACGCGTACTCGCGCGGGACGCCCAGGTTCCGCTCGGTCACGCGCTGCGTGACGGGCAGGGTGCCGATCGAGGAACGCGACACGAACGCGAGCTGGATCGCGGGCCACGCGCCCTGAAGTAGCTCGTGATCCGCAGGCCGTTGGTCCGCAGGATCACCGGGTAGACGACGAACAGCACGAGCGCGAGACCGATGTAGATCGCGGCCGCGAACGTCGCGAGCGGCGCGAGCAGGTCCCAGCCGTAGGTCGCGACGGCGTTGCCGATGAGCCCGAGCGTGCCCAGCGGCGCGAGGCGGATGATCCACCACAGGACGGTCTGGATGATCGAGAGCGCCGAGCGGTTGAACGCGAGGAACGGGTCGGCCTTCTTGCCGGACTTGAGCGCCGCGATGCCGATGATCAGCGAGATCACGACGATCTGGAGCACGTTGAAGGAGATGGACGTGCTGGCGCCGCTCACGGCCCTTCAGCGGACTCGAGCTGCGTGCGCGCCGATGCCCAGGAAGTTGCCCGGGATGAAGCCGTTGAGGAAGTCGAGCCACGAGCCCGAACCGCCGGGCTCGCTGCCGTCGGCGGCCGACAGGGTGGTGTTGGCGCCCGGCGAGCACGAGACCCAGGCCGATGCCGATCACCACGGAGACGAGTGCCGTGATGGCGAACCACAGGATCGTCTGGCGGCGAGGCGCGCGGCGTTGGTGACGTTCCGCAGGTTCGCGATCGACGCGACGATCGCGGTGAAGACCAGCGGCGGCACGATCGCCTTGAGCAGCGTCACGAACGACGAGCCGATCGTCGCGAGCGTCGTCGCGAGCCAGTTCGGCACCTCGTTGTCGGTGCCGGCGCCGAGGCGGGGCCCATCGACAGCGCGGCCCAGCCGAGCAGCACGCCCAGGACGAGCGCGACGAGGATCTGGACGGAGAACGATGGGAGCTTCACGCGGCGCTCGGGTGCGGGGCACCGTTCGCGGGCTTCTCCGGCGCGGCGGTGGCCGCGGCCTGCGAGGAGGAGGAGGTAGGCACGGTTCTGCTTTCTTCGTCACGGGCACGGGTGCCCAGGGTCGCGCGGATCGCGAGGGGAGGGAGTGCAGTCGTCCCGGACCCGGCAGTGGTGGGGTGCCCGACGAGTGTCACGAGGAGGGCGCCCGAGCGGGCGACGCGCCTCGAACCCGGCGCGGTGCTGACGAGCGGCCCGTGGAAGTGGGCGTGCTCGCTGCGGTGCGCCGGTCTCAGGAGGGTGGGGAGGACTGCTGTGCGGGCCATGAGGCCCCGCGGTTCAGTGGGTCAACAACAGAGCGCGCTGGCGACACGTCGTAGATCGACGTCACGGCGCGCGGTGAAGTTCCACCGGTTCAGCAAGATTCGACTCCCGTTCAGACCGGCCCGTGGGGCGGCGGCCCAGGCGATTGTCGCCTGCGGCTACCGATACTAGCCGACCAGGGAACGTCATCGGGCTCGGGAACTATTCCGGGGTCGACACGAGGCCCCGGCGGCCTCGCCCGGCGCCCGGACCGGCGCTCCCGAGCCGGTCCGGGCTTCCGCCCTGCTCCTGCTCGGCGGGCTTCCGCCCCGCTACTGCTCGCCCGCGTTCGGCAGGTCGAGGAACGCCTTCAAGAGGGTCCGGCCGTGCCCGACCCGCTGTCGCCCGTCTCGACGAACACCGCCACCGCGAGGTCTCCCTGGATCGCGATCATCCACGCGTGCGCCTGGCTGCCGTCGCCGTACTGGGCGGTGCCGGTCTTGGCGGCGACGTCCCCGGCAGGTCGGCCAGCAGCACGGCGCTCCCGTCCGTCACGACGGACCGCATCAGGCTGTGCAGCGTCGCGGCCTCCTCGGCCGTGAGCCCGGACGGCGCCGGCGTCTCGTCCGCGGCGGCTGTCACCTCGGGACGGACCAGGACGGGCGAGACCCGCGCACCGTGCGCCACGCTCGCGGCGAGAGTCGCCATCCCGAGCGGGGACGCCTCGACCTTGCCCTGGCCGATGATCGACGCCGCGTGCTCGGTCCCCTCGGCGGACGCCGCACCGAGCCGAAGAACGCGGGTGCCCCGAGGTCGGCCTCGACGCCCAGGCCGAGGTCGGCTGCGGCGTCGTGCAGGGCCTGCTGCGAGACGGCCTCCCGCTGAGAGATCATCGCGGTGTTGCACGAGTTGGCGAACGCGGTGCGGAAGGGCACCTCGCCCAGGGCCGAGGTGGGAAGCCGGGCACGTTCTGGAACTCGCGCCCGTCCACGGAGATGGTCGGCGTGCAGCTCACGACCGACTCCGGGTGATCCCGGTGCGCAGCATCGCGAGCGTCGAGGCGACCTTGAACGTCGATCCGGGCGCGTACTTCCCGGTCGTCGCCGTGGAGGTCCCGTCGCCGCCCGGCCCGCTGGCAGCCGCGAGCACGTTGCCCGTCGACGGCTCGATCGCGACGATCGCGCTGGCCGAGGGCACTCCCGCGAGCACCCCTCGGCCGCGACCTGCATGTCCGTGCGAAGTGTCGTCGCGAGCGGCACGCCCGCGACCGGCTCGACGGTGAACACGTCGGTGACGTCCTCCACGGGGTCCGCCTCCCCGTCCAGGTCGGCGTCCTCACCCGTGTCCTCGCCCGCGCTGCCGTCGTCGACGATGCTCACCGTGATGCCGGGGTTCCCGCGGAGCTGGACGTCGTACTGCCGCTGGAGCCCGGAGAGTCCGACCGTGTCCCCGCGACGACCTTCCCTCGGACTCCTCGACGGACTCGGCCGTCGCGTCCCCGACGCGCCCGAGGATGGCGCGCGCGAAGGTGCGTGTCGGGGCGAGGTCGAGCTCGCCGTCGAGCACGGACGCCCCGTCGATGGTCCGTGCCGCCTCGACGTCGATGCCCGCGGTGTCGTCCTGACGGACCACGATGGCCTCGACGAACGCCTTGTCCCCGGCCCCGCGACCTTCTGCGCGTACGCCTCGACGTCGACGCCGACCGCAGCGGCGACCTCTCGCGCGACCGCGTCCTGGCGGGCCGGGTCGAGGTTCATCTTGTCGACGCCGATCCGGTGGACGGGCCGTGGCTCGACGACGGGTGTGCCGTCCCCGCCCAGGATCTGCGCCCGCTCGGCGCGGACCCGCGTGACGGCCAGGCGATCGCCGTCGGCGAGGTCCGGACGAGGACGTCCGGCGCCCAGGCCACGGCCCACCGCGCCGGACCGTCCTCGCCCTCCGGCGGGTCCTGGAGCGCGAGGTCGACGGTCGTCTCGTACGTCCAGGGGTCGCCTCCGTGAGGTCCCAGGTGTAGGTGAGGGTCGCGGTGGCCTGCTTGCCGCTCTCCTCCCCTCGTCCGCGACGTCCACGCTCTTCAACGTGACCGTGCGCTCGACCTCGGCGAGCGGCTCGAGGACCGCGTCGCGGTGAGCGGCGACATCGATGGTGGCCTTCGTGAAAGCGACCCCTCGAAGTCTCCCCGGAGATCGCGGTGGCGAGTCGCTTTGCCGCGTCCTCGGCGCTGGGCGGGTCGTCGCTGCACGCGGTGAGGACGAGCGCCAGGGCAGGAACGAGGAGGAGGGCACCGACACGCACGGGCCCGCGCCCCTGGACCGACGCTGCTGTACGAGACTCACGGGCTCCCCTCATGACGTGCCGGTCGGCGACCGACAGAAACGACGATCCGGGCATCCTCGCCCGCCTGCGAGGCTAGCCCACGCCCGCTCGGGCGGGCTGCCACGGCCCGGCCATCTACCCCGTACCGTCACAGGTTCTCCTGCGGGGCGACGTCGACCGTGACGAGGTCAGCCCTGCGCCGCGGGCGCCGCCTGCGCGGCCTCGCCCATCCGGCGGACCGCCTCGCTGAGCACCTCCTGGCTCGTC
The DNA here is from genome assembly GCA_038070415.1 of Oerskovia sp. M15. Lineage (GTDB taxonomy): Bacteria > Actinomycetota > Actinomycetes > Actinomycetales > Cellulomonadaceae > Oerskovia. Next base: position 1,931,486 of record JAMYWF010000001.1, on the reverse strand, counting down.
GCCAGGTTCAGGCGGACGTGCCCCGCGCCTCCCGGGCCGAAGTGTCGCCCGTCGTTGAGCGCCACCTTGGCCCGGTCGAGGAAGAACCCGGAGGGGTCGTCGGCGACCGCTGAGGCGTCGAGCCAGGCGAGGTAGGTGCCTTGCATGGGTTGGTACCGGACCTGCGGCAGGTGCTCCTCCAGGAGGTCGGCGAGCAGCAGCTTGTTGCGGCGGACACCGCGCAGGACCGCGTCGAGCCAGGTGACGCCCTGGGTCAGGGCGGCGGTGTGGGCGATCACGGACACGTGCCCGACGCCGTGCCCCACCTCCTCCGGGATGCGTCGCAGGTCCGTGGTCGCGTCGGGACCCCGATCGCGACCGCGGCCTTGAGCCCGCGAGGTTCCACGCCTTGGAGGCGGACAGGACCGCGATCGCGTCCTCGGCCCCGGCGACCGTGACGATGGGCGTGTACGCGACGTGCGGCGCGGTGATCGGTGCGTGGATCTCGTCGGAGACGATCCGCACCCGTGGCGCCGGGCGAGCGCCGCCAGCCCTTCGAGCTCCTCGCGGGAGTGGACCGTGCCCGTGGGGTTGTGCGGGTTGCACAGCAGGTACACCGCGCGGCGGCCACTGCCCGGCCCGGTGCCGTTCAGCGCCGCGCCGGTCGCGTCCGCGAAGGCCGCGTCGAGCGCCTCGAGGTCGAGGCGGAAGTCCGCGGAGAGGGGCGGTGACGACGCGGCGACCCTCGTTCTGCGTGAACCCGAAGAACGGCGGGTAGACGGGCGGGCTCACGACGACCGCGTCCCCGGCCCTGTGAGCACCTTGAGGATCTCGACGATCCCGAGCATCACGTCCGGGAGCGTGCGGGTGAGGGCCGGGTCGAACGACCAGTCCCAGCGCCGCCGCGCGAACTCGGCGAGGGCCTCGGCGTAGGTGTTCCCGTAGTCGTACCCGGTGTCTCCGGACCGCATCGCGGCGGTCACCGCCTCGACGATCGGCGGAGCGAGCTCGACGTCCATCTCGGCCACCCACAGGGGCAGGACGTCGGGCGCGTAGGCGCGCCACTTGAGGCCGGTCCGACGGCGTAGCTGGTCCGGGGTGAGGGCGTCGAGCGGGTTGTCGGTGGCGAAGGAGAGGTGGTCACGAGGTCGAGCCTACGGCGGGGAGCACCGGTTCGACGGTCGTCAGGCGTGGCCGCCTCACGGTCTCGCGGGGCCGGGGAATCCGGACCAGCGCAGGTCGGCGGGGAGGTGCGTCATGTCGTTGAACATGACGATCGCCGGTGGCAGGCCGGGCCGGTACTCGATGACGGTCAGGGCGGCGTTGGCGCTGTTCAGGCCGAGCCAGCGCGCAGGCGGCGCGTCCAGTGCGTGGCGTACCAGCCACGCGATCGGGTAGTCGTGCGTGATCAGGACCTCGTGGACGTCGTCGAGCCCGTGCGTGTGCGGGTCGGGCGACGTCGCGAAGCGGTCGACCAGCGCTGCCGCGGTCCGGTGACCGGCCGCCGCCTCGGCATCGTCGTACCCGTCGAAGAAGCCCCTCCAGGACGGGGACGTCTCGGCCGGGCCGGGGACGTAGGGGACGTGGTCGACGAGCTCTGCGGCCTCGGCCACGGTCGCGTCCGGCAGGTGTCGAGCGAGCTCGTGCGCGCTGGCGGCCGCTCGGGGAAGCGGGGAGTGCCAGACCGCGGTGACGGGGACGCTGGCGAGGCGGGCACCGAGCAGGTCCGACTGGCGACGGCCGACGTCGGTGAGCTCGCCGAACGGGTCGGCCGCACCATGGCGAGCGAGGTAGAGATGTCTGGTGCCCACGGGGTGAACGCTCCTCTCGTGTCAGGTGACGGTCGTCGTGACGGTCCCGGAGGCGCCGTCGAGTGTGAGGGTGCTGCCGTCCCGGAGCCGGGTGGTCGCGTCCGGGATGCCGAGGACAGCGGGGATGCGGAGCTCGCGGGCGACGATCGCGGCGTGGGAGAGCACGCCTCCGGTCTCGGTGACGACGCCGGCGGCGATGCGCAGCAGGGGCGTCCAGGCCGGGTCGGTGTGAGGGCAGACGAGGATGTCCCCGGGTGCACGCGGGCGAAGTCGGCGGGGCCGCGGACGATCCGCGCGGCGCCGGTCGCGGTGCCCTGGCTGCACGGCGTCCCGGTCAGCGTGCCGGGAGACGGGCCGGTCGCGCCGGAGCGTGACGTCGGGGTGGCGGCACGGCGGTGACGGGGCGGGCTTGCAGGATCCAGATGGTGTCGTCGACGATCGCCCACTCGATGTCCTGCGCCGCACCCAGCACGGCGGCGACCCTGCGCCCGAGGTGGGCGAGCCGCACGGCGGTCGCGTCGTCGAGCGTCGGCTGTTTGCGCTCGGGGCTGGGCACGTCTCGCGTGACGAGCCCGGTGGCGCCCGGTCCAGGCGGACGCGCTTGTCCGCGATGGCACGGTCCACCGATCCGTCCGCTGCGACGCGGTAGGCGTCCGGCGTGACCGTGCCGCCGACGACGCTGGGACCCAGGCCCCACGACGCCTCGATCCTGGTCACGTCGTCCGGGCGGCGGGGGTGAACATGACGCCGGAGACCTCGGCGTCGACCAGGCGCTGGACCAGGACGGCCATCACCGGATCGACGGTCGGCCGGTCACGGACGGCGCCGCTTCGGTAGTCGGTCGCGCGCGGCGAGTGCAGCGAGGCCCAGCAGGTGCGGACCGCGTCGGTGACCCCGTCGACGCCGTCGACCGCGAGGACGCTCTCGTGCTGCCCGGCCGCCGACGCCGCCGCGGTGTCCTCGTCGGCGGCCGACGACCGCACAGCGACGGGCGGGTCACCGAGCGAGGCGAGCCCGCGGCCCAGCGCGGCAAGCAGGCCAGGGGCAACGGGTGGGAGTCGGTGCGGTACGCGTCGAACGGCACCACGAAGCCGTCGGGCACCCGCAGGCCCGCACGCCGCAGCGCACCGAGTGCGCCGCCTTGCCCCGCACGTCTCGGGCACGGCATCCACGAGGGGAACGATCATCCGAGCCGCCTTCAACAGAACATTGACAACAGAGTGTTGATTCTGCAGGATCGTCGCATGCCACGCAAGGACGACATCGCCCAGGCGGCCCTCGCCGATCAGGACCGCGCGCGCCGCGAACGGGACGCGCGCAAGCACCTGCTGGACCTGGGCGCGGACGAGCTCGACGCCCGTCCCTGGCAGCCTGCGCCCGTCCCGCCGTCGGCGGTGGACCTCGCGCGCTTCGCGCTCTGGCGATCGGCCGACCTGGCTCAGGACGACCTCCTCAGTGCGCTCGCACTCCTGCCCGCCGCACGCGCCGAGGTCGACGGGCTCGAGGACGGGCTGCTGTTCACGGCCCGCAGCGCGGGTCTGACCTGGGCCCAGATCGCGGACGCGACGGGATTCAACTCTCCCCAGGCGTGCCAGCAGCACTACAACCGGCTCGCGGCCCGGCAAGGAGCCGCTCGTGACGCAGGACTCCCCGTCCGGCCTGCTCGTGCTGCACGCCGTCCGCATCACCGGCTTCGCCGATACCCCGTTCTCGCCCACCGGTTCGGGCTTGATCCCGCCGAGACGAGCGAGGAGCTGGGTGACGCCGAAGCCCGCGGCTGGTGCAGCACGCCGCCTTCGCCGGCATCGGGGCTGGTCCCTGACCGAGGCGGGTCGCACCGAGAACGAGCGCCTGCTGGCGGCCGAGCTCGCTCGCGTCGGCGGCGCGGACGAGATCCGCGCGATCTACCGGGAGTTCCTCCCGCTGAATTCCCGTCTGCAGCGGGCCTGCACCGACTGGCAGCTTCGGCCCACCCCACGATCGTCTCGCCGTCAACGACCACACAGATCCCGGCTGGGACGCCGGTGTCCTCGACGAGCTCGGCGCCATCGACCGCGCGCTCGCCCGCTCGCGCACCGCCTCGGGGACGTCCTCGTCCGCCTCGGCGGATACGACGCGCGCTTCACCGCGGCGCTCCGACGCGCCCGGGCAGGGAAGGTGGCTGGGTCGACCGCACCGACGTCGACTCCTGCCACCGCGTCTGGTTCGAGCTCCACGAGGACCTCGTCGCGACCCTCGGCATCGACCGCGGGACAGAGCTCTGAGCCACACCTCCCCGACCCGGTAGCGACCTCGCCGGTCCCTCAGTCCTGCGTGCGTCTCCCGGCCGACACCCCGGACCGTTCGAACACTCCGCGGGGAGCGCGAGCGTCGTCGTCGGCGTCTTGGACCGCACAGCACCGCCCTCGTCGAGGGGTGGCGCTCCGTCGTCGGGCAGGGTGGGGCGCGGGCGGCGGGCGTGCGCGGGCGGCGCGCCTCCGAGGACGACCTTCGCGACCCGGAGCACCACGAACCCGAGCACCGCGAGCCCCACGACCGCGATGACGATCTTCTGCAGGACCCCGCGTACTCCTCGACGAGGTGCCAGCTCTCCCCAGCGCGTAGCCCGCACCGACGAAGATGCCGTTCCAGATCAGGCTCCCGGCCGTCGTCAGGAGCATGAACTTGGGGAGCGGCATCCGGTCGACGCCCGCGGGCAGCGAGATGAGGCTCCGGAAGATCGGGACCATGCGGCCGAAGAACACGGCCATGCTGCCGTGCTTGTGGAACCAGGCCTCGGTGCGGTCGACGTCCTCGAGCTTGACCAGCGGGAGCCAGCCGATGATCCTGCGCGTGCGCTCGCGCCCGACCAGCGCACCCACGTAGTAGAGGGCGATCGCCCCGACCAGGGAGCCGATCGTCGTCGCGACGACCGCCGCGAAGACCGAGAAGCTCCCCGGCTCGCCGTGAACCCGGCGAGCGGCAGGATCACCTCGCTCGGCAGCGGCGGGAAGAGGTTCTCGAGCGCGATCGCGAGACCGGCTCCCACGACGCCGAGCGTCTCCATGAGCGCCACGGCCCACCCCGCGACACCGCCCAGGTCCGGATCGCTCGCGGCGGCCGCGTGCACGAGGTCGGCGGGAAGGATCGAGAAGAGCATGCGCAGACTGTAGACGCCGAGGACCGGACAATTCGAACTCGGGCGCGCCGCAGGGCTCCACGCGCTGAGTGCGGAGTTCTTGCGAGAAACGCCCGGCGATTCTCGCAAGAACTCCGCACTCAGCGGGAGGCATCGGTCTCAGTACCGCCAGCGCGACATGTCCTGCTGGTAGGTCCGGTAGATCCGCGGCGACAGCAGCGTCGACGGTTTCATCTCGACCTCGGTCCCCGGGTGGTCCCCGCGAGCGTCGCGGTGGCCCGCAACGAGTCGAGGGTGTGGAAACGCAGCCCCGACGGGAGGGTGGCGCCGAAGAGGCGCGCTCCGCCGTCGGGCAGGTCGCCGTCCGCACCCTGCGCCCCGGCAGGGAACGACAGCACGAACCCCACTCCCCGAACGACGGCACGTTGACCGACAACGGCACCACGGTCCGCCCGGGCGAGCCCGCCCGCACGGTCGCGGCCACCTGCCAGTAGGCGTTCGGCGTGAAGTACGACGACGTCGCCTGGGTCGCGTACACACCTCCCGGCCGCAGGTGGTTCGCCACCATGGCGTAGAACTCGGTCGAGTAGAGCTTGGCGATGCGCTCGTTCGACGGGTCGACGAGGTCGATCAGGACGGCGTCGAACGTCTGGTCCGTGGTGTCCATGAACCGGAACGCGTCGCCGTTGACGACCGTGACGCGCGGGTCGTCGAACGAGTGCTGGTTGAGGTCGCTCACGAGCCGGTTGGTCCGCGCGAGCTCCGTGACCGCGGGGTCGAGGTCGACGACCGTGACCTCGCGGACGCTCGGGTAGCGCAGCACCTCGCGCGCGAGCAGCCCGTCCCCGCCCCGAGGATCGCGACCGACGCAGGTGCCGCGACCGACGTGAGCGTCGCGTGCGCGAGCGTCTCGTGGTACCTCGCCTCGTCGACCGACGAGAACTGGAGCTGGTCGCTCAGGTAGAGCCGGACGTCGTCCCCGAAGGTCGTCAGGACGAGCTTCTGGTAGGCCGTCGACTCGTAGTGCACCACGGGGTCCTGGTAGAGCCGCGTGTTGATCGCACCCTCGATCGCGCTCGACGCCGCGAAGCACGCGACCAGCAGGACGACCGTCGCCCAGCTGAACCACGTCCAGCGCGTGCGCCGACCCATCCGGCGCAGCATGAACACCGCGACGAGGACGTTGAGCAGCGCGACCGCGTACGCCGTCCGCATGAGGCCCAGGTACGGGAGCATGACGAACGGGAAGAGCAGCGACGCGGCGAGCGCCCCGAAGTAGTCGACCGCGAGGACCTTCGACAGCAACCCCACCGACTCGTCGCGACCCTGCTCCTTGAGCAGCGCGACGAGCAGCGGGATCTCCACGCCGATCCCCACGCCGATCGCGAGCGAGAGGAGCACGAAGACCAGCCAGTAGATCTCCGTCAGGCTGAACGCCGCGTAGAGGATCAGCACCGAGCTGCCGCCGAGCAGCGCCAGGGCCACCTCGTTGCGGACGAAGTTCAGGCCCGGGTTCGTGGCCAGCCGGGTCGCGAGCAGCGAACCGATGCCCATGCCGAAGAGCGTCAGGCCCGTCGCCACCGAGAACGCGACGACCGAGTCGCCGAACAGGTACGACGCGGCCGTCCCCAGGATCAGCTCGTAGATGATCCCGCCGACGGCGACGAGCAGCGCCGCCGCGAAGACGGTCGGCCTGTCCATCGCCCGCCCGGGGACGGCTCGGCACCCGGTTGTGTCTGAGTGCCCGACGGCGGCGCGTCCGTCCCGGCGTCCAGGTCGCCCGGCGAGGTGCTTCCGGCTCCCGTGGGGCCCGGCTCCGAGGTGCCGCCCCGCCGGGTCCGTGTGCGTGGTGGTGCCTGTCATGCCGTGGCCTCGCTCAGGAGAGAATCGTCCCCGCGATGATGATGCCGATGGCGACAGCCAGCCCGCGATCATGATCCCGAAGGCGGTGTTGTGCTCGTCGACGAGCTCGCGGTGCAGGTTGAGCTTGAAGAGGTAGTTGACGACGACGATCGTCACGACGAGCAGGACGATGCCCAGCACCGAGTAGACGATCGTGGACAGGAAGGCGTCGAGGCGCAGCTCGTCGAGGATGCTCATGGTTGCTCCGGGTTTCGGTGTGGTCGGTGTGGTCGGTGTGGTCGGTGTGGTCGGTGTGGTCGGTGTGGTCGGTGTGGTCGGTGTGGTCGGTGTGGTCGGTGTGGTCGGTCGGGTGTCGCGGCTGCGGCGGGACTACTTGCCGAGGCCGCCGCCACCGCCGCCGTAGACCGAGCGGCGGTAGCAGGTCTGGTTGTCGTCCTGGGAGACGACCTGGTCCGACGGGGCGGCCTGCTCGACCGTCCGTGGCGTGCAGTAGGTCTCGGACCGGGGCCGCACGAGCTGAAGAGCACGACCGCGAAGAACGACGCCGCGATCACGGCCGCCACCGCCTTGACGGACACGTTGCGCGGAGCGACCCGCTTCCCGAAGTGGGCCTTCTGGCCTGCAACGTCCAGGACCGTGCCGTGGTAGAGGTCGATGATGCGGTCGTCGAACTTCTCGATCGACAGCACCATGTCGTTCGTGCGCAGCTCGGCGTAGGCGACGGGCTGCCCCACGGTCAGGTCGTACGTGAACGACCCGTCGAGAGACCGGATGGTCCCGACTCCGACCTCGGACACCGTCGTCCGGTAGGTCCGGCCGCTCAGCGTGACACCGACGACCTGCCCTTGCGCATCCGGGTCGGGTCGAGGTGCTCCTTGCTCTCGGCCGGGCGGTAGAGCGTGACGGCCTTGGTGTAGTGGTCGTACTCGACCCAGAAGTCGAGGTTCTCGTACCCGAGGACCTCCCACTCCTCCAGTAGTACGTGACGCCGTCGCTGGGGTCCTTCTCGCCGTAGACGACGACACCCTGCGGCAGCGAGCGCCACGGCGGCGCGCCGATGAGGTGCTTGCCGAGCGTCATCCGCGCCTTGGGTCGGGGCGCCATCAGAGGAGGGTCCGGACGGTGACGCCGGCTGCGGAGAAGGTCTCGCGCAGCAGGCTGCGCGTGTCCTCCTCGAAGCTGCCCGACGACGGGGCGCGGCAGGTCGTCAGCGTCAGGTAGGCGGTCCCGTCCTCGGGCCACGTGTGGACCGCGAGGTGGGACTCCGCGAGGAGGGTCGCCATGCTGAAGCCCTGCGGCGCGAAGCGGTGCGAGGCCTCGCCCAGCGGCGTGAGGCGGCCCTCTCGACGACCTGCGAGATGCAGGTGCGGACGGTGGCCTCGTCGTCCAGGAGTGCAGGGTCGCCTCCGGAGACGTCGAAGACGTAGACGAGGTTGCGGTTGACCTGATCGGTCGGCACGTGTTCTCCCTGGGCTGCGGCTGGCCGGGTCACGCTAGCGGACGCCGGACCTTCCGGAAAAATGCGGACGACGGGTGGGACGCTCCCTCGTGGCCGCTGCACGCGAGCGGTCAGGCGTTCCTTCCGCCGCCGCCGCGGCCTGCCGGAGGTGGTCGCCGATCTCGGAGAAGTCCGCCGGGGTGGGGTCATGGTTTCGACGGTGGGCCCGTCCGGGCCGGCCGAGCCGGCAGTTCCCGCTCGATCGGGGCGTGGCAGGATCGAACGATGAACCTCGCGGAATTTCTGGACCACGTGAACCGCGGCGAGCTGATCGAGGGCGGGTCCGAGCAGCACGCCTTCATGCACGGGGCCGCCCAGGACGCACTACGGGTCGTGGCCGACCTCAACTCCGGCTATCGCACGCCCGACGAGGTGCGCGCACTGCTGTCCCGGCTGACGGGGTGGTCGTGGACGAGTCGGTCACGGTCTTCCCGCCGTTCTCCTGCGAGTTCGGCAAGAACCTGACCCTGGGGAAGGACGTGTTCCTCAACAGCGGCTGCCGCTTCCAGGACACCGGGGCATCACGATCGGGGACGGGACCCTCATCGGCCATGGGTGCACCTTGACGACCCTGAACCATGCGGTCGACCCGCCCGCCGGGCGGACATGATCCCGGCCCCGATCAGGATCGGGCGCAAGGTCTGGCTCGGCGCTGCGGTCACCGTGGTCCCCGGTGTGACCATCGGTGACGGTGCGATCGTCGGCGCCGGGGCGGTCGTCACCAGGGACGTCCCGCCCGACACGATCGTCGCCGGGGTCCCCGCGAAGGTCCTCCGCACCACCGGGTTCGACGCCTCGCTCGGATAACGTCTCCGCGCAACGATGACCTGCAGATTCCTCGTCCGAACCCTTCGAAGGAGAACCACCGTGCCCCGTCCCCGCCTCGGCGTGATCGTCCCGCGCGACCTGCCGATCAGCGACCTGCTGCCCTTCGCGCTGCGCGCCGAGGAGATCGGCCTCGACGAGATCTGGGTGGTCGAGGACTGCTTCTTCCGCGGGGCGTCGCGCAGGCCGCGACCATCCTGGCGCGCACGGAGTCGATCCACGTGGGTATCGGGATCCTCCCGCCGCCGTGCGCAGCCCCGCCATGACGGCGCTCGAGGCAGGCACGCTCGCCGAGCTCCACCCGGGTCGGCTGCTGCTCGGAATCGGGCACGGGATGCCCGAGTGGATGCGGCAGATCGGGGTCTGGCCGAAGAGCCCCTGACCCTCCTCGAGGAGACGACGAGCGCGGTCCGATCGCTCCTTCACGGCGAGCGGATCAGCACCGACGGACGCTACGTACAACTTGATGATGTCGTCCTGTACAGTCCGCCGGCCGTGGCGCCACCCGTCCTCAACGGGGTGCGGGGACCCAGGTCGTTGGAGGTCTCGGGACGCGTCGCCGACGGCACGATCCTCGACATGCCCGTGACCCCGGAGTACCTCGGGTGGTCCGCGAGCACGTCGAGCGTGGCCGGGTCGCGGCCGGGACGAGCGCCCCGCCAGAGCACCAGCTGGTCGCGTTCAGCCTTGCCGTGGTGCACGACGACGTCGCGACGGCCCGCGCGATCGTCCGGCCCGCACTGGCCACGTTCGGTGCGGCCGACTGGTCCGCGCAGATCGACCCGCTGCCGTTCGCGGCCGAGTTCCGCGGGCTGCGCGACTCGACCTCGACGCCCGAGGAGTTCGCCCGGGCCATGCCCGACGAGTGGGTCGACCAGCTTGCGATCGTCGGGTCGCCCCAGGCAGTCCGGGCGCGGATCGCGGCGCTCGAGGCGAACGGAGTCAGCAGCGTGGTCGTGGTGCCGACGAGCCCCGACCCGGAGCGCCCCGACGACCCGTTCGCTGCGCTCGACGCGCTGGCGCGGGTGATCCAGGTCTGATCCGGCGCCGCCGGGACGTGGGTAGCCGCCCCTGATCGGCGCGGATCAGGGGCGTCTACTCACGTCTCGGCGTGGCCAGCGCGCCGGTTCCGGAACTCTTCGAGGAACGCGGCAACAGCCTCATCCGAATCCAGGTAGTCGCCCGGCCGCCCGTGCGTCAGGTCGATCCCGTACAACCACTCGAGCGCCCAGAGCGAGACCTCGTCCCACTCCAGTTCGTCGTCGGTGTACCAGCGTCCCGCCCACCGGTCGACCTCGTCACGACTCATGGAACCGTCGAGCAGCCCCACGAACCGGGACTCGATCGCGTCCAGGTCGGGCTGTGGTCCCGCCCTCAGTGGATGAGCTCCGTCCAGTTGACCGGCACCCGGCTCGCCGGCCCAGGACCGGCTGGTCCTCGGGATGGGCGAGCGGCGGGCGAGCTCCGGCCCGTCGAACGACTGCCCCGTGACGTAGTCCCAGTACCAGTCCTCGCCCGGCTCGTAGCTGCGCATGAGACGGTGCCCGGTCTGGGTGAAGTGCGCCGTGGCGTGCTGGGACGGCGACGTGTCGCAGCAGCCCACGTGGCCGCACTCGGCACACCGGCGCAGGTGCACCCACCAGCCCTCGTTCTGATCGCACTCGGCACAGCCCGGACCGCTCGGCGGCACCGTCAGGTCGAGGGACACCTCGAGGTCGGGCGTGCCGCCGTCCTCCGCCGCCGTCAAACCTGTGCCCCGACGCTCTTGACGACGGGCTCCCAGTCGCTGGGCTCGAGCGCTTCGGCGGCTCGGCCGCCGCCCAGCCCCGCGCCGCCTCGATCGTCGAGGAGAGCAGCTCGTACAGCTCGTCGTCCGCGTCCCGGGCCCCGCCTCGGAGATCCCTTGCACGGCTGCCGCCACGATGCTCGGCGCCGCGTCGCGGGCGAACCGCGCGGGCGCAGACGCGACCCTCGGCAGAACGACTCGGCCCAGGCGGCCGTCCGCGGCACCATGTCCAGGGCATCCTGCGAAGCCTGCGTCCGGGTTCCCGGCTCACGCTTCTCGAGCTGGTCGAGCATCCGCTCGCCCGCGATGATCGCGACCGCGAGCACGTCCTGCCGGTCGCTGGGTGAGACCGGCAGCGCCATCTGCGCCGCGCGCAGAGAGATCCACACGCTCCAGCGGGGTCGTCGCTGCGGAGCCCGATCACCGACGGGATGAGGATCGCCAGGCGCGGTCGGGCCGCGTCGCTGGTCAGGTCGTTGACCGCTCGCGCGAGCATCGCGACCAGCGGGTGCGTGCACTGGGGATGATCGCTCCAGCGCTCGCCGGCGAGATACGACGCGAGCTCCATGAAGCACGCGCCCTTCTTCGGGTTGCGGTGCTTGCCGCGTCCAAGCATCGGTAGCACGTCGTACGTCGATGTCACGAGGGCACCTCCATCAAGGGGTCCGGTCCATTCCAGTCTGCGACCGCCTCCCGTTGTTGGCAACGGCTGGGGCTCCGCTCTCACCCACATAAGGCGCCTCAGACGACCTCAGGTGAGAGCCGCCGTCGGGCCTGAGGTGTCTGCGCCTCAGAACCTGCCCGCTCGACCGATACGCCGTCCTCCTCCTCAGCGCGAAAGTAGGTGTCAGGCAGCCACCGGGCCAGCCCAGAACGGGGAGCATCATGAACGAGTTCATCGGTCCGTCCTCGAGACCGACTTCCGCTACCACCAGGAGCAGGTCCGCGCCGACTTCGTGCGTCGGGAGAACGTCCTCATGCACTGGATCCGCAGCCACCGCGCGGGCAGCCACAGTGCGCGGAGCGAAGGCCACCGGGGTGAGCGACCTCCTCTCCGGCCATATGGTGCCGGGACGACGATCGTCCTCGGCACCATCGAGCTCGGCAGTCGCGAGCCGGCTGGAAGAGGGCGGCCGTTCCCGGCGCGGGATCTCAGGAAACTCCTGGCCGCTGTCCGTGGCCACTGCAAGGATGGGCGGTATGCCGCGCCCATCCCAGGCCCACTTCGTCGCCCGCCAGCAGCAGCTCGACGTCATCGCCGCATCGGTCGGGCGGGCGGGCGCGGGCGACCCGGGGCGATCCTTCTCGGCGCCGACGCCGGCGTGGGCAAGTCGCGCCTCCTCGTCCGGGCGGCGGAGCTCGCACGGGAGCAGGAGCGACGGTCGTCGTGAGCCACTGCGTCGACCTCGGCGACGTGGGGCTTCCTATCTCCCTTCACCGAGGCGCTCTCCGAGCTGAGGTCGGTCCACGAGGTCGTCGACGAGACCATCAGCACCCGTCCCGCGCTCGGCAGGCTGCTCGACGTCGGCCCTCGTCCCTCGACGGCAACGGCGAGGACCAGGCCGGCCGGCTGCAGCTCTTCGAGAGCATCACCGCCGCCGTCACCGCCCCTGGGCGCCCGGACGCTCCCCTGGTGCTGATCATCGAGGACCTGCACTGGGCAGACCCGTCCACCCGCGACGTCCTGCGCTTCCTCCTCGCGCGCATGCGCGCCGAGCACCTGCTCGTCATCGCCAGCTACCGCGCGGACGACCTCCACCGGCGCCACCCTTGCGGCCCGTCCTCGCCGAGCTCCGGCGTCACCCGCGCGTCGAGCACCTCGACCTGGACCCTTTACGCCCGCCGAGCTCAGGCAGTTCACCACGGCGGTCGCTGGACGGACCCTGCCCAAGCACGACTTCGAACGCGTCATGCAGCGCTCCGAGGGCAACGCGTACTTCGCGGAGGAGCTCGTCGAGGCCGGACCTCAGGCCGACGCACTGCCCTGGTCGCTCGCTGACGTGCTGCACGCGCGCCTCGAACAGCTCGAGCCGGACGTCCAGCAGCTCGCCCGCATCGCCTCGCTCTCCGGGCGCGTGATCGCCGAGCCCCTGCTGCGGGCCGTGGTCGGGCAGGACCTGGGGCTCTTCTCGCTCGGGAGCCTGCGGACCGCGGGTCGCCCATCACCCGGGCCGCAGGCGACCAGTCCTTCGACGCGACGCTCCGCGAGGCCGTGGCCCACCACGTGCTCTCGATCGAGTCGGGCAAGATCGCCTTCCGCCATGCCCTGCTGGCCGAGGCCATCGCGGCGGACCTCCTGCCCGGCGAGCAGGTCGCCCTGCACCGCGCATACCTGGTCGCACTCACCGACGACCCGTCGCTGGGCTCTCCGCGCTGCGTGCTCACCATGCGCTGTCCGCCCACGAGACGACGACGGCGCTCGTCGCCTCCCGCGAGGCCGCCCGGCGTGCGGGTCGCGTCCTGGCCCCGGCCGAGGAGCTGCGGCACCTCGAGCAGGTGCTGCGCCTGTGGGACGTGGTGCCGGACGCGACCGAGCTCCTGGGCGAGGACCGTGTCGACGTGGCCGTCGCGGCGGCGAGCGCCGCGAGCCGGGCAGGTGATCCCGACCGCGCGGTCGCCATCGCCCGCAAGGTCGTCGAGTCGACCGCCGACGACCCCTCCGGCAGGCATCGCTGCGGCACGTCCTCTCCCTGCACCTCCTGGGCATCGAGCGCATCGAGGAGGTCATCGAGCACACGGCCGCTGCCCTCGCGGTGCTGCCCACCGAGCCGCCGTCGCGCGACCGGGCCTGGACGCTGGCCACGCGAGCCCGGGCCGCGATGAACATGGACCAGCCCCAGATGGACGCTGTCGCCCGGGAGACCGCGGAGGAGGCCATCGCCGTGGCCCGCGCGATCGACGCCCCGGACGTCGAGGCCGACGCCCTGACCACGCTCGCCGTGCTCGAGGTCGACGACGCGGACCGCGCGGCCGAGCTCCTCGCGACGGCCCGCGAACGCGCCCAGGCCGCCGGCGACCTCCTCACGGAGATGCGCTGCTGGTACAACATCGCGGCCAACCGCTACTACTCGGGGACCTGGACCAAGCCCTCGTCGAGGTGCACACCGGGCTGGAGCATGCCGTCGCAGCGGGACTCGGGTGGAACATCTACGGGGTCGAGCTACGGCTCTTCGGCGAGCTGGTGCGCTACGCGACCGGTGACCTCCGCCCTCCCGGGCCACCCGAACCCATGCCGCCGAGCGCGGCCGCAGCCCTCTCGAGCGCGCAGCTCTACGCAGCCGTGGCCCGCGGCGACGACGACGCGATCGAGCGGGCCCGCGCCCTGCGCCCCGCATGGCGACGCGACGGGCAGATCGCCCTCATCGCAGGCGGCTGCATGATCGACGCGCTCGTGTGGGCCACGCAGCGCGAGGCCCTCGCGCTCGCGCAGGAGCTCATCACCTACCTCGGCCGCACATGGAGCGACTACTTTCTCGGCAGGATATGGATCTCTGCCCTCGCGCTCGCTGCGCTGGCCGACACGGCAGAGGCGTGCCGCCTGGCAGGTTCACCCGTCGAGGACGTCCTCGCCCAGGGCGACACCCTGCTGGCGGAGGCCGAGACCACCGCGCAGCGGGGAAGACCACGCGGCGGGCAGCTCGGCCCCGAGGGCATCGCCTGGTTGGTCCGGGCACGCGCCGAGCACAGCCGCTCTCGGGAACCAACGAGCCGACCCTCTGGGCCGAGTCCACCAAGGCGTTCGACTACGGCTACCGCTACGAGGTCGCCCGCTCCCGGTGGCGCTGGGCACAGTCCTCCTCGCGGTCGGTGACCGTGAGGGAGCCGTGACCCAGGCGGGCCAGGCCCTCGAGGAGGCCGAGGACATGGGTGCGGTGCCGCTCACGACCGCGCTGCGGGACCTGGCCCGTCGAGGACGCCTGGACCTGCCCGGCCTGCGCCGAGGCTCGGTCACGGTCCTCACGGACCGCGAGGAGGAGGTGCTGCTGCTCGTCGCGCAAGGGCTCACGAACCGCCAGGTCGGCGAGCGTCTCTTCATCAGCGGCAAGACCGTGAGCGTCCACGTCTCCAACGTGCTCGCGAAGCTCGGGGCCTCGGGCCGGACGGAGGCCGTCTCGATCGCTCACCAGCGCGGGCTGATCGAGGTCTGACGGGGCGCGGGTGTGGTTCGCTGGACGCCATGAGCGCCCGAGCCCCTGGAACCCTCGTCCTGCTGCGCCACGGCCAGAGCGTCTACAACGCCGAGAACCGCTTCACGGGCCTGCTCGACGTCGACCTCTCCGACCACGGTGTCCACGAGGCCGAGCTCGCGGGGCGCAGCTCGCGGCCGCGTGCGCGCACGACTCCTCGCTCGCCCCCAGCGCATCCTCACGTCGCCGCTCGTCCGCGCCTCGGCGACTGCCGCGATCGTCGCCGCGGCCCTGCCTGGCAACCCGTCGCTGGTCCCCGAGTGGCGTCTCGTCGAGCGCCACTACGGTGCGTTCACCGACGACCTGCGCGAGTCCGCCCGGGCCGAGCACGGCGAGACGGCCTTCTGGGAGTACCGGCGCTCGTTCGACCACCGGCCCCCGCCCGTCGAGGAGGGCAGCGTGGCTGCGGCCCGCGTCGCGGACACGTTCCTGCGCCTGCCCGACGCCGCCCGAGCGGCATCCGTCGCGATACCGAGTCGCTCGCCGACGTCGTCCACCGGCTCGAACCCCTGTGGAGCGCGGTGCAGGAGTCTCTCGACCGGGGCGAGAACCTGCTGGTCGTGGGCCACGGCAACTCGCTGCGGGCTTTCGTCATGCTCGTCGACCGCCTCACGGCGCCCGAGGTCCAGGTCCTCAACATCCCCACGGGACACCCGCTCGTCTACCGCTTCACGCGGGAGCCCTCACTGCCCGACGGCGGAGCGCAACCGGGCGGCGAAGGCCACCCAGGTGCGTCTCGTCCCGGTGCACCGCGGGGCCGCTACCTCGACGCGGACCGTGCCGAGGTCGCGCTGGCCGAACTGGAGCAGCGCGGGGACGTGACTCACGGGTCCACACCGAGCACCGAGGAACGGGCAATGGTCTCGTCGACCGCGCACTGCACCATGGTGTCTGTGTCGTCGATGATCCGGTCCTGCCGGTTCACCGCGAGGTCTCCCTCGGTGAGGCCCGCTGCCGCACCACGGAGCTCAAGGCATCGGAACAGGACCGCCGTGCCGAGCCTGCTCTCGTCCATGGCGTTCATCTCGATCTGCACAGGGTCGACGGGCGTCGCCCACCGTGGGTCCACCTCGGCGGATGGCACCGCGACCCTGGTTTCCGGGTCGTAGGACACCAAGCACCCGTCGCTCGCCCGGGAACAGGCGCCTCCCGAGCGAGAGTAGGCCGCGAACGAGACAACCATCTGAGGCGCGAACAACGACTCGTCCGTCACCGCGAGCACGAAGGCGTCCCACGGACGCTCAGTCAGCCTGAGCGTCGGCACGAGAAGCGTCGCGTCCATCGACCCGTCCGCGCCCTTGAACGGGTCCCACGACGAGACGTAGGTGTCTGAGTCTCCATCATGGCTCTCGCCTCTCGCCGTCCCGAAGATGTACCGCTCATCCCCGTCTCGACGGTGACGGTCGACCCGACCTCAGGGACGACAACTGTGGTGGGCGCGGCGCCAGACCTGATGCGGTTGAGCTCGTCCTCGTCCCCGACGACCACCTGGACGCGCTGGTTCTCGATGGGCAGATAGCCGAGCGCGGCCATCTCCTGGATGTAGGCGGGATCCTTCGGGTCCCGGATCGGAACAACGACACCGGTTCCCGGATCGTTCGTGATGCTCTCCTCGTCAGCAACGCCCGCAACGAGCTCGACCGTCGAGACGATCAGGAACCGGTCGCCGTGCTCCCCGGTCTCGATCCCCGTGTCGAGCACGACGGTCTTGTCAGGGAGCTCGTAGGTCGCCGCCTCTGCGACCGCCGTGATCCCTGGCGCCACCTCCTCGTGCACCACGTCCGTGCTCAGCGTCTCGTACGCCACAGCGGGCGTCAGCTCCCGTGCGAGCTCGACCGGGACACCGCTCGCCAGGCCGACGCCGAGAACGGCGACGGCGGTGAAGCTGCGGTCCCCGTGGCCAAGCGCCGAACCGTCGCCTTGCGTCGGCTGGACCGGAGGACCACCGGCAGGTCGAGCGTGGAGGGCGGCACCGCGTCGGCCGCGGCGTGCAGCCGTGCGACGAGGTCGTCCATCGGGATGCTCATCAGGTGCCACCTTTCAGGGAGGAGTCGACGAAGCGTGCGGAGCCGGGCGAGCGCCCGGGAAGCGGTCGACTTCACGGTGCCGACCGGGATGCCGAGCTGGTCGGAGACCTCGGTCTCCGACAGGTCCAGGAGGTGCCGCATGACGACGACGCGACGTTGCTTGAGCGGGAGCTGGAGAAGGGCACGGACCACCAGGTCGCGGTCGTCCACGGCGGTCGGGGTGCGGCCCCTCGGGGCGGTGGCCCAGTCTGACGCGCGGTGCCTCGGCGTGCTCCTGGAGGTCCTCGGGGCCCGCGAGCACCTCGCGTCGCGTCCTGCGCCACGTGTCGATGCGGAGGTTCGCGAGGATGCGTCGGGCATAGACGAGCGGGTCGCCGTCGCGGGCCCGCGACCAGGCGCGGTAGGTGCGTTCGAAGGTCTGCTGCGTGAGCTCTTCGGCTCGGTGCTGATCGCCGCACAGGAGGTACGCCATGCGGTGCAGCGGGCCGACGGCCTGCTCCATGAACACCGTGAACTCGGCGTTCCTGGCCGCACGGAGCACCACGACGTCGTCGGCGAGGTGACCACCGTCGAAGTCCGCGTCGAACGTGTCGGGCGCGGCGCCGTCGGGCGGGGACGCTCGCCGCTCGCCGCGCCGTGAGCCGCTGTCCGTCCCATCCGGGCCGCCGACCAGCGGCAGGACCACCGTCACGGGTGCACCCGCCCGCGGCGATCCTCGGTGCGGGCAGGACCCGGTGCGGGAGCGGCCCCGCCGTGCCTCGACGAGCTCCACCTCCCGCACCAGCGCGTCACGCACGTGCCTGGCCAGGAGCGAGCGCTGCTCAGGGGTGAGCAGGGCCCGACCGCGCGACCCGGCTGCCGACGGGTCGTGCTCGAGGCGGTGCAGTGCCGTCACGCGGTCGAGGAGCGCGAGCGCCTCGACCAGACCTGCCGTGTCGGCGAGGTAGGCGAGGACGATGCGATCGGCGAGGACTCGCTGACCACCGCTCGCACCGAAGCGCGACGCCTCCAGCAGCACCCGCCCAGCGGTCGGCGCACGACCAGCCACCCCTGTCGTCGTCGGTCGCCACGATGCGGGCCCCACGCACCGCGACACGGCGCGGCGCCACGAACCACCACGTCATGATGGCGCACCCCGGTACCGCGACCGCGACCCGGTCCTGCCCCTGCGACCCGAGCGCCCGACCTGCTCGGCGAGGATCCCTGCTGTGTCATCACGAACGGAACACGCAGCGGACCACCCGGAGGTTCCCTCCGCGTTCGCACCGGGGTCCTGGCAGGCCCCGTCGAGGTCACGTCCAGATCGCCGTCACATAACCTACGCATCCGTAAGTTACCGTGTAGTAGTGAACACCTTGGCAAAGCAGCCCTGGCTGAGTCGGTACTCCCCAGGGTGCCCGCAACCGTCGACGTCCCCGACGAGCCCGTCACCGCGGCGCTCGCCCGCGCTGCTGCCCGTTGGCCCGACCGGGTCGCGGTCGACTTCTTCGGTGCCACCATCACGTACACACGCCTCGCCCAGAAGGTGGACCGCGCAGCGAGCGCCCTGTCCACCCTGGGCGTCGGTCGCGGAGACCGCGTCGCGCTCGTCATGCCGAACTGCACCTCGCACCTCGTCGCCTTCTACGCCGCGCTGCGCCTCGGTGCGACGGTCGTCGAGCACAACCCCACCTACACCTCCGACGAGCTCGCCCACCAGCTCGCCGACTCGGGCGCCACGGTCGCCCTGGTGTGGCAGAAGGCCGTCCCCGCAGTGGTCACCGCACGCCCGCAGACCGACCTGCGCGCCGTCGTGTCGGTGGACGTCGCTCGTGACCTGCCGCTCCTCAAGCGCCTCGCGCTGCACCTTCCCGTCACGGCGGCACGCACCCAGCGTGACGCTGCGCGGCCCGGCTTCCGCGGGCGTGCAGGACTGGCACCGGCTCGTCGCCTCGGCCGACCCGCTCGACCCGTCCACGCCCGGGCCCACGGCCGACGACGTCGCCCTCCTCCAGTACACGGGCGGCACCACGGGCACGCCCAAGGGCGCGGTCCTGACCCACCGCAACCTCGTCGCGAACACCGTGCAGGGCCAGGCGTGGGCGTCCTTCCGCGAGGGCGAGGAGACGGTCTACGGCGTCCTGCCGTTCTTCCACGCGTTCGGGCTCATGTTCTGCCTGACGCTCCCGGCCCGGATCGGCGCGACGCTCGTCGCGTTCCCCAGTTCGACGCCGACTCGGTCCTGGCCGCGCAGAAGCGCCGCCCGCGACGTTCCTCCCGGGCGTCGCCCCCATGTTCGACCGGATCGCGACGGCCGCCGCGAAGGCTCGCGCGGCGGGCAAGCCCGTGGACCTGCACTCGATCCGTCTCGCGTTCGCGGGAGCCATGCCCATCAGCCCGACGACGGCGCGCACCTGGGAGAACGCGACCGGCGGTCTGCTCATCGAGGGTTACGGCATGACCGAGACCTCCCCTGTGGCGCTCGGCAACCCCGTCTCGGCCGACCGGCGACCCGGCACCCTGGGGCTCCCTTCCCGAGCACCGACATCCGCGTCGTCGACCAGGACGACCCGACCCAGGACGCCGTCCCTGACGAGCACGGCACGGTCCGCGGTGAGCTGCTGATCCACGGACCGCAGGTCTTCCAGGGCTACTGGAACCGCCCCGAGGAGACCGCCCAGCAGCTGCTCGACGGCGGCTGGCTGCGCACCGGCGACGTCGTGACGGTCGACGCGGACGGCGTCGTGACGCTCGTCGACCGCATCAAGGAGATGATCATCACGGGCGGGTTCAAGATCTACCCGTCGCAGGTCGAGGACCACCTGCGCCTCATGCCGGGGATCCTCGACGTGGCCGTCGTCGGCCTGCCGGGCGAGGGCTCGGACGAGCGCGTGGCCGCGGCCGTCGTCCTCGACGAGTCAGCGACCACCGCGAGCGGGCTCCCGATCGACCTGGCGGCCGTGCGTGCATGGGGCGAGCAGAAGCTCGCCCGCTACGCCCTGCCGAAGCAGCTGTTCGTGGTCCCCGACCTCCCGCGCTCCCAGATCGGCAAGGTGCTGCGCCGCGTCGTCCGGGAGAACGTCCTGGGCAAGCCCGTGGACGGCGACGGGGCCGGCAGCCACCCGACGGACGGCGCGGCGCCGACGGCCTGACGGACGTCACCCAGGTGCCGAACCGAGGTTCGTCAGGCAACTCGACCGAGTTGCCTGACGAACCTCGGGTTCGGCACCATCGGACGCGGAAGCTCTCAGGGCGCGAGCGTCCGGGACAGGGTCACTGCAACCCAGGGTTGCGCATTCCTTCGCAACGTGCAACTCTGAGGTTGCAGACACTTCTATCGAGAGGAACGACCATGACGTCCATCGACCAGCAGGCTGTCATCGACTCCGAAAAGTTCCAGGTGACGCGCACCGTGCTCGTCCGCGCCACGCCGGACCGGGTGTGGGCGGCCCTGACCCGCGACGACCTCATCGCCCAGTGGTTCGGCCAGAAGGCCTCGCTGCCCGACCTGCGCGTCGGCGGCGAAGGCACGTTCGGCTTCGACGGGTACGGCGAGGTGGCCGTCCGCATCGACGAGTACGACGAACCGGTCACGTTCGGCTTCACGTGGACCAGCCAGCCCGGTGCGGCCCTGCGCGCCGACAACTCCACGCAGGTCCGTTTCACTCTCGCGGCCGACGGAGAGGGCACGGTGCTCAGCGTCGTCGAGTCCGGCTTCGAGCGACTGGGGAAGCCTCCGGCAACGCGATGGAGAGCAACCGTGGCGGCTGGACCGGCGAGCTCGACGAGCTCGTCGCCTTCCTCGAGGGCGCCACGCACGCGGCCAGCGACGGTCCAGCGGCGTGAGTGCCACGACGCTGGCACCCGTGTTCGCGGCACTCTCCGACGACACGAGGTGGCAGGTGCTCCAGGAGCTCGGCCGTGCGGACCTGTCGGCGTCCGCGCTGGCCTCGCGCCTACCGGTCACCCGGCAGGCGATCGCCAAGCACCTCGCCGTCCTCGCCGAGGCCGGGCTCGTCGAGCCCGTGCGGGTCGGACGCGAGGTGCGCTACCGGCCCTCGGGCGCGCCTCTCGGAGACCGCTCGAGCCCTCGACGCGATCGGCGCCGAGTGGGACCGCCGCCTCGCCGCGATCAGGCGCATCGCGGAGTCGCCGTAACCTCCGCCCGCGGGGCCCTCCGAGGCTCCGCGGGCGGCCTGCCACGAGCGTCACGAGCGAAGCGTGAGCTGGTGCGCCCGGCTCGGCGCCTGGTCGCCGCCTCGGAGCTGTGCCGAGCGGTGGCACGCGATGACCGCTCGCTCAGCTGACGCCGACCGTGAGGACCCTTCACCGAACCCGATTGCGGACGTGGCCCGTGGTCACTTCTCGGAGCGGCCCGTGTCGTCGTCGGCGAACGCCGCGAGGACCGCCTCGTCCGACCAGCCGTCCGAGACCGCAGTGCCACGCACGGCGAGCACCGACTCCCTCGTGAACGGTCGGCCGAGGCGCAGGTCGCCGGTGCACAGCCCGAACCCGCTCTCGTCCCACAGGTCGATGTCGTGCTCCGTGCAGTGGCGCTGGAGGCCCGCGGCCACGCGCCAGTGCTCGCCGTCGAACCAGAACACACCCGTCGCGAACGGTACCGAGACCGCGTCGTCGTCCGAGGTGATCGTGAGGACCAGGTCGTCCTCACACTGGGCAAGCGCGACGGCGAGGAGGTCCTCGGGCAGACCGTCGAGGTACGAGCGCTGCGCGACCACGTCCCACTCGGCGTACTGGTTGAGCGGGGAGATGTGGTCGGCAACAAGGAGCAACGCACGCCCGTCGGGCAGGAAGTACCAGGCGGCATGCTCGCCACCGCCGTTCTCCCACCCGTATCGCACCGCGCCCCCGACGCGGGCGGGAGCGATCCGGCACAGGATGCTCACGATGCGCGCACGGCGCTCCACCTCGGCGATCGGCTCGCCCTTGACCAGGTCGGCTACGACAGTGCTCTGCATGGGCGAATGCTAGCGGTATGCAGGGCTCCGCCCGGGCCGCACCTCTACCCGATACCCGAGGTCCTCCGCCCGCCCGTTCGCGGCGGTCGGCTCAGGGGATCAGCCGCTGGTCGCGAAGGTCCTGAAAGATCCGCAGGAACATCTCCTCGGTCTCGACGTACTCGTGGAAGCCGGCTCGCCGCGACCTGGAGGTGTCGGCGATGACGTCGTAGTCCCACCCGAAGACGAAGTCGCCGAACTCCCACGACGAGACGTCCGAGTAGGACGTCGGGACCAGGTCGTGGCGGGAGATCATCCGGTCCCACAGCTCGGCCTTGTCCGCCATCACCTCGGTCAGGCTCATCGGCAGGGGCGGCGCGACCTCGAGGTCGAAGAACGCGGCGATCTTCGGCCACATCGACGACCAGCGGAACATGTCGCCGTTGGTGATGTTGAAGGCGCGATTGCGACCGTTCGGGCTCGTGGCGGCGAACACGGCGGCCTTCGCCAGCAGGTCGGCATCGGTCATCTCGATCAGGCTCGTGTACGCGCCGGGCTTGCCGGGGAAGCGGAAGGGCACGCCGAGCTCTCGACTGATCGAGGCGTAGACGGCGATGACCATCGCGAGGTTCATCGGGTTGCCGAGCCCGACGCCGCCACGACCGAGGGGCGGAGGGCCGACCAGGACCAGGACGCCCCGGCCTGCCGCTCCTCGAGGAACTGCTGCTGGTCGACGTTGAACTCCGGCGGCATGTGCGGAGGATCGTCCTCGCGGGCGGGGTCGCGAACGGTCCGAGGTGAGCGCCGTAGACCTTGTACCCCTGCATGAGGCTGATGTGCTCCAGCCCCGCCGCGACGGGCTCGATCGCGTCGACGACGTGGGTGAGCATCGCCAGGTTGGGCGGGACGAGCTCGGCCCACGTGGGCGATCCTGGTAGGCGGCGTAGAAGACGTGCGTCACGTCGTCGAGCCCGGCGAGCGATCGGGAGGTCTGCTCCCGGTCGAGGAGGTCCACGGCGACATGGCGGACCACACCGCGGTCCTGCCCGCCACGGCGCGAGAGTCCGACGACGTCCCACCCGCCGACGCTCTCCAGGTGCTCGATCAGGTTCCCGCCGATCACTCCGCGCGCCCCGACCACCAGCGCCGTTCGTCCACTCATGAGGTCCTCCATCGTTAGATCGCGATCTGACGATCAATTCGTATCATAAATCGGCAAATCGCGATACAACGATTCTGCGATACGCTGACCGGGTGGAGAACATGAGCGAGGCTGACCTGGCGGCGTCTTCAAGGCGCTCGGACACCCGACCCGCCTGGCCATCCTGGGCTGGCTGAAGGATCCCGAGGCGTTCCCGCCGCAGGACCGACCCGCGGCCGAGGTCGGCGTCTGCCTGAAGCACATCCAGGCGCGCGCCGGCGTGTCGCAGTCGACGGCGTCCCAGTTCATGGCTGTCCTCCAGCGCGCGGGCCTTGTGACCTGCACCCGCGTGGGGCAGTTCTCCCACTACCGCCGGAACGAGGACGCGATCGCCGCGGTCGGGCACGCTCTCGCGGGCACCGTCTGAGACGCAGGTCCTCGCGGACCCACCCTTCCGCAGCGTCCTTCGCGTCCGCGACAATGACGCCGTGACCAACCCCGAACCCCACGTCGTGGCGGTGGCGTCCAGCCCGAGCCACGACTTCAGCAAGGACCGTCGAACGTCCGTACGGGTCGCCGAAGGGCGGGCGAGGCGGTCCCTGACGGTCAGGGCGACGTGGTCCGCAAGGCCGGGATCATGACGGCGGTCGAGCGTGGAGGGACGATCTCCGCGGGCGACGGCATCGAGATCACGCTCCCCGAGGGTGACCACCTCCGGCTCGAGCCGGTCTGACCGCCCTCAGCCACCGATCCCGTCGAGGAAGCGGATCGCCCGCTCGGTGAGGAGGCGGGCTGCGTGCTCGTCGTACGAGGGCAGGCTTGCGTCGGCGAAAGGTGCTGGTCGCCCGGGTAGAGGAACAGCTCGGCCTCGCCCGGCGCCGCCTCGACCAGGGCGCGGGCCGCATCGAGGTCGCCCTCGTCCACGAAGAACGGGTCCGCGTCCATGCCGTGAACCTGCACGGGCACGCCGAGCGGCCAGCCGTCGTCGCCGAACTCGGACGTCGGGATGCAGGAGGAGAACAGCAGAGCCCCTTGGCCCCTCGCGGGTCTGGGCGAGCATCTGCGCGGGCACCACGCCGAGCGAGAATCCCGCGAAGACGAGCTCGTCGGGCAACCCGTCGGCCACGGCCACGCCGCGCGCGAGGATCGTGTCGAACCCGATCTCCCCACGTAGCTCATGCCGCTCTCGATGTCGGGGAAGGTCCGGCCCTCGTAGAGGTCGGGGAGGTGCACGACGTGCCCGGCCTCCCTCAGCGTCTCCGCGAACGCCCGGACCCCGTCCGTCAGTCCGAGCGAGTGGTGGAACAGCAGGACGTCGGCCATCGTGTGGCTCCCCTCGAGAACGCGGGGCCCGGGCGGCACCGCCTCCACGATCATGGCGCAGACCACCGACGGCCGCGTCTGCACCAGACCACACGTCGCACCGGCCGCCACCTCCGGCGCTGGCCGATCAACGCCCTGCGGGCACCGGGCCCGTCCACCGCAGCAGCGCGAGCCTGCTCGCCGTGCGCTCCACGTCGAGCGCCACGGCCTCCTCATCGCGCTGCCGCAGCGTCTCCTCCGGGTCCTGGCCGGCCAGGACGTGCAGCGGCATGTCCCGGTCGCACAGCACGTCGACGAGGTTCGCGAACCGTTGGCCCGTGTCGGGAGACTCGTCACCCAGGGCGGGCACGCCGTCGAGCACCACGGCGCCGAAGCGCTCGGTGAGGTGCAGGACGTCTGAGACCGCCGTCCGTCCCGCGCACCAGTGCCCGAAGCCGAGCCACACCGTGCCGCCCGCCGCGCCGCGCGCGGTACCGGCCCCGGCCCCCGGACCGCGAGGACGGGTGCTCGCGGGTGCCGATGCGCACGGACGTCGCCTCGTCGGGCGTGGGGCGGTCGAGCCGCGTGCCCGCGAGCTGAGCCTCCGTGGCAGGCCACCAGAACGAACCGTCCCGGAAGCCGTCCACGACGTCGCTCGGCGAGCGCCGGTGGTCGTGGTCCCCGCCGACCTCGACGACATCGAGGCGCCCGACGAGCAGGTCGATCGTCGGGACGAACAGGTGGTGGTAGGCCGGGCTCGGCATCAGGCCCGACGGCGGGTAGTTCGACGTCAGCACCACGTTCACCCCGCGAGCGTCGAGGGCTCGCACGGCGCGGGCGACCAGCATGGCGTCCCCGGCGTCGTGCACGTGGAACTCGTCGAAGCAGACCAGCCGCGCCGAGCCGAGGATCGCGTCGAGAGCCGCGTCGATCGACCCGCGGTGGAACCGCTCGCCGTGCAGGCGGCGCAGGAAGTCGTGGAAGTGGACCCGCACTGCACCACCACCTGGACGCGCGTCCCCGCCGTAGATGCCGAAGAACGCGTCCATGAGCCACGTCTTGCCGCGCCCGACGGGACCCCAGAGGTACAGGCCGCTCAGCGCAGGCGCGGGATGGTCGAGGCCGGCTGCCAGGGCGGCAAGGGCATCGACGGCGGCGGCCTGGCCCGGATCGAGGGAGAAACCACGGCGGGCGGCATCGCGCCCGACGGCGTCACGTACCACGTCCGTCGAGCACACCTGGGTCACCTGTCGAGGGTACGCGAAAGCCCTCGCCGCTCCCGTCCCTCACGAGGTGAGAGGGGTGGGAGGGGCGAGGGCCGTCGTCGGGCAGGTGGACGAGGGTCAGGCGAGAGCCTTGGCCTTGAGCGTCGCGAACTCCTCGGGCGTGATGGTGCCGGCGTCGAGGAGCGCCTTCGCGGTGTGGATCTGGTCGGCTGCGGACTGACCGCCTGTCGCGACCTCGCGGATGTAGGAGTCGGCCTGCGCCTTGGCGGCGTTGGCCGTGGCGATCTGCCGTTCCGTCATGCCCTTGCCTCGAGCGATGATGTAGATCAGCGCCGTGAGGAACGGCAGCACGATCAGTCCGATGATCCAGATCGCCTTGAACCACCCGCTGAGCTCCCTGTCACGGAACAGGTCCGCGAGGATCTGGAAGAGCAGCATGAGATAGGCGATGAAGACGAAGGACCAGATGAGGAGCCAGAAGAAGTCCCAGAAATCCATGTGAAGCCCCGTTCGAAGTGCCGTCAGCGCTCGCGGCGCGCGAGGTCGCTGACGACAGGCTACTGAGGAGCGGGAGTGTGCGCGCGGTGAAGAAAGCCTGATTCAGGGTGAACTCGTGCAGACCGAGCCAAGTCACCGCACGTGGGGCGGCCGGCGCGGCTGTGCGGGCCGCGCCGGATGCCCTCAGCCCTGCGGCGCCAGCACGACCGTGGACCACGAGACCGCGGGCAGCTCGACCGTCATGACGCCGCCCTCGACGCTCACGTCACCTCGGGCCGCCGGGACGACGCGGTCGGGCTCGTCGGCCGTGTTGTGGTCGTACGGGTCGTCGCTCGTCAGGGTCGTGGCCTCGAGCACGGCGAGCGGGCCGAACGCGCCGAGATCGACGTCCACCGTGACCGGCTCCGACGGGTTCCGGTTCACGAGGAAGAGCGCCAGCCGCCCGACTCCTCGTCCCAGGTCGCGACGGCGTCGACCGAGGGACGTCCCCGTGCTGCGCCGTCGGGAAGGTCGGCGAGACGGGCTCGACCCGCAGGACCGTGCCCTGCGCGAGCGCCGAGGCCTGGGCGAACGGGTAGAAGATCGTCTGGCGCCACGCCCGCCCGCCCGGCTCGGTCATGATCGGGGCGATGACGTTGACGAGCTGGGCCTGGCTCGCCGACGTCACCCGGTCGCTGTGGCGCAGCAACGAGATCAACATGTTCCCGACGACCACCGCGTCCGCCGCCGAGTACTGGTCCTCCAGGAGCACCGGCCCCACGGGCCAGTCCGCGCCCTGGGGCGGGACCGACGCGGCACGGGACTGGTACCAGACGTTCCACTCGTCGAACGAGAGGTCGATCTGCTTGTCGGACTTCTTGACGGCCTTGACGTGGTCCGCGGTCGCGACGACCGAGTCGACGAACCGGTCCATGTCCACCACGGAGCCCAGGAACGAGTGCAGGTCGTCGCCCTTGATCTCGTAGTACCGGTGCACCGAGATGTAGTCGACCTCGTCGTACGTCTCGGTCAGGACGACGCGCTCCCACTCGCCGAACGTCGGCAGGTCGGGGCTGACGAGCCGCACGCGACGAGCTCGAGGCGGTCGTCGACCAGGCGCATCGCGCGCGCGGTCTCGGACGCGAGGCGCCCGTACTCGGAGGCCGTCTTGTGCCCGACCTGCCACGGACCGTCCATCTCGTTGCCCAGGCACCACATCGTGATCCCGAACGGCTCGTCGGCGCCGTTCGCGCGGCGCTGCTCGGAGAGCGCGGTCCCGCCGGCGATGTTGGCGTACTCGAGGAGGTCGAGCGCCTCCTGGACCCCGCGGGTCCCGAGGTTGACCGCCATCATGGGCTCGACGCCTGCCTTGGCGGCCCAGCGGACGAACTCGTGGAGCCCGAACGTGTTGGGCTCGAGCGTGTGCCACGCGAGGTCGAGCCGGGCCGGACGGTCCTCGACCGGCCCGACGCCGTCCTCCCAGCGGTAGCCCGAGACGAAGTTCCCACCGGGGTAGCGGACGGTCGAGACGCCGAGCTCGCGGACCAGGTCCAGGACGTCCTCGCGGAAGCCGTCCGCGTCCGCCGTCGCGTGGCCCGGCTCGTGGATGCCGGTGTACACGCACCGTCCGAGATGCTCGACGAACGAACCGAACGTGCGCCGCGAGACAGGGGCGACCTGGAAAGCAGGGTTGAGGACCATTCGGCCGGCGAGCATGGGAGATCTCCGTTCGGGGTGGGGCGGGCGGGTCGGACCGAAGGGCCGCGTCAGGACCTGGGTGCGGGGGACCGAGGTGCTGGCCCGGACGACCAGGTCGACCGGGACGTCGTGCACCTTGCCGGGGTCGGGCGGCGTCCTGCGATCTGCTCGAGGAGCAGGTCCATGCAGAGCTGGCCCACCTGGTCGAAGTGCTGGCGCACGGTGGTCAACGGCGGCCAGACGTACTCGGCCACGTCGATGTCGTCGAAGCCGGCGACCGACACGTCCCCGGGGATCGAGATCCCGCGCTCCTGCAGGGCGCGCATGAGCCCCAGGGCCATCTGGTCGTTCGCGCAGAGGATCGCCGTGATCTCGTCGGGGATCCGGTCCGCGAGGAGCGCACCCAGGCGATAGCCCGAGGCCGGCGTCCAGTCACCGTGGTAGACGGGCGGGACGGGCACCCGTTCTCGACGAGGGTGGCCTCCCAGGCGTCCCGGCGGACGCGGGTCGCGTTGCCGCTGGGCGGACCGGCGATGTGCCAGACGGTCTGGTGACCGAGCCGCAGCAGGTGCTCGACCGCCTTCCTGACCCGCTCGCCTGATCGGTCATCACGAGCGGGTAGGAGGTCTCCGCGACGTCGTCGGTGACGACGACGGGGATCCCTGGGGCGAACACCACGGACGGGCGCTCGAGGATCTCGCTCTCGACGACGATCAACCCGTCGACGTTCTGGGCCGCGAGCTGGGCCATGGCCGCGCTCACCCCGCCGCCGTCGGGGTGTCGAGCGAGATGAGGTTGGTCGAGAGCCGTGGGCCTTGGCCGCGAGCGCCAGCGCCTCGACCGTCTTGACGTCCCCGAACCGCGAGAGCGAGAACGCCACGACCCCGATCGCACCGAAGCGGCCTGTCGTCAGCGCACGGGCCGCGGCGTTGGGACGGTAGCCGACCGAGCGCATGGCCTCGAGGACCCTGGTGCGCGTCGTCGCCTCGACGTTCGGGGAGCCGTTCGAGACCCGCGAGACCGTCTGGGGCGAGACGCCGGCGACCGCCGCGACGTCGACCATCGTCGGGACCTTGCCGTGCCGCACAGCGGGCGCATCGGTCATGAGGGTACGTACTCCTTCGTTCCGGTCCTGTGCGCAGAACTGTAGCGGAGATCACGGTTGCGCAACCATCTGATGAGTGCCGTGGCAGCCCGTCATCTTCTATGCGCCGTTCAGGAACGGCTTGACCACTCGGAAATGACGTGTGATGCTGAACGCCACGCGCATGGTTGCGCAAACATGCTTGCCCGAATTGAGGAAGATGACGATGACGTCCGTGACGACGAGCGCACCGCCCCGCAGGCCCCGGCGTGCCAAGGCCCCACCTGAACGACGCGAGTGGACCGGGCTGGCGTTCGTCCTCCCTTCCTCGCGGTCTTCGTCTTCGCGATCGTCGCCCCTCTCCTCTACGCGGTCTACCTCTCCTTCTTCCAGGACCGGCTCGTCGGCGGCTCGTTCTTCGCGGGCTTCGCGAACTACGCACAGGCGCTGACCGACCCCTGCTGCACGTGGGCCTCGGACGCGTGCTCCTGTTCTTCGCGGTCCAGGTCCCGATCATGCTCGGCCTCGGGCTCTTCGCGGCGCTCGCGATCGACTCGGGCCGCCTGCGCGGGAAGGGCACGTTCCGCATCACGCTCTTCCTGCCCTACGCCGTCCCTCGGTGGTCGCAGCCCTCATGTGGGGCTACATGTACGGCAACGAGTTCGGCCTCATCCGCCAGGTCGGGGACGCGCTCGGGCTGGCGACCCCGACCTGCTCTCCGCCTCGTGGGTCCTGGTCGCGATCGGGAACATCGTCACGTGGTCCTTCGTGGGCTACAACATGCTGATCCTGTACTCGTCGCTGCGCTCGATCCCCACCGAGCTCTACGAGGCCGCGGAGATCGACGGCGCGGGAGCCATCCGGACGGCCTTCTCGATCAAGCTCCCAGCGCTCCGGCCCGCGCTGCTCCTGACCACGATCTTCTCGGTCATCGGCTCGTTCCAGCTCTTCAACGAGCCGAACGTGCTGCGGGCGCTCGCCCCACGACGATCAGCAGCTACTTCACCCCAACATGTACGCCTACAACCTCGCGTTCAACGGTCAGCAGTACAGCTACTCGGCCGCCGTGGCGATCATCGTCGGCGCCGTCACCGTGATCGTCGCCGCGCTCGCGCAACGCCTGAGCCGAGCAGGAGAGAAGTGATGACGCAGACCAGCACCGTGCAGGCACCCCGAGCGGGTCCACCCCGGCGAAGCCGAGGCGTGGCCGCCGCCGCCCAGCCTCCTCGCGCAGCCGCACCTCGCCCACCCTGTCGATCCTGATGACGCTCATGCTGCTCTACGCGGTGGTGCCGCTGCTCTGGCTCGTCATCAGCAGCACCAAGACCAACGGCGGGCTGTTCAACTCGTTCGGTCTGTGGTTCGCCGACGACTTCGCGCTCGGCGAGAACCTCACCAAGCTGTTCTCCTACCAGGGCGGCATCTACGCCCACTGGCTCCTGAACACCGTCCTCTACGCCGGGGTCGGGGCATCGGCGCCACGATCCTCGCCACGCTCGGCGGCTACGGGCTGGCGAAGTTCTCCTTCCCGGGCGCAAGTGGGTGCTCGCCGGCGTGATCGGCGCCATGACGGTGCCGCTGACCGCGCTGGCCGTCCCGACGTTCCTCATGTTCTCGCGTCTCGGCATGGTCAACACCGCCTGGGCCGTGATCGTCCCGGCGCTCGCCAGCCCGTTCGGCCTCTACCTCATGTACGTCTACTCGCAGGACTCCGTGCCGGAGTCGCTGCTGGAGGCGGCCCGGCTCGACGGCGCGAGCGAGCTGCGCACGTTCCTCTCGGTCTCGCTGCGGCTCCTGACCCCGGGTTCATCACCGTGCTGCTCTTCACGGTGGTGGCGACCTGGAACAACTACTTCCTCCCGCTCATCATGCTCACCGACCCCAAGCTCTACCCGCTCACGGTCGGCCTGAACCAGTGGAGCGCCCAGGCGGGCTCGTCCGGTGCGAGCGAGCCGGTCTACAACCTCGTGCTCACCGGGTCGCTCGTCGCGATCGTCCCGCTGATCATCGTCTTCCTCTTCCTCCAGCGGTACTGGCAGTCCGGCCTCGCGGCCGGCGCCGTCAAGCAGTAGGACCACCCCACGTCGGCTCCCCGACGGACCCTCTCCACACCGAAGTGAAAGGTAGTCACCCCATGAGGATCACCCGCTCCCGCGGAGCCGCGGTCACGGCCGCAGCACTCACCCTCACCCTCACCCTCGCTGCATGCTCCGGCGGCAGCGACGGGGCGACGGCGCGAACGGTGGTGGCGGCGACGTCACTGCCGCCGACATCGACGCCGCACTCGACGCCGAGGGCACCACGACCCTGCAGTACTGGAGCTGGGTGCCGAACCTCCAGCCCACCGTGGACCTGTGGAACGAGTCCCACCCGAACATCCAGGTCGAGCTGACGAACGCCGGTCAGTCGGCCGACCAGTACACCAAGCTGCAGAATGCGATCAAGGCAGGCTCCGGCGCACCGGACCTGGCCCAGATCGAGTACTTCGCGCTCCCGCAGTTCGCGCTGGGCGAGTCGCTCGTGAGCCTCGACGCCGTCGGCCTGTCCGACCTCGAGTCCGACTACACCGCCTCCGCGTGGGAGCAGGTCGCCGCGGGTGACGGGCACTACGCGTTCCCCAGGACACGGGCCCCATGGTCATGTTCTACCGGGCCGACATCCTCGAGCGCCTGGGCGTCGAGGCGCCGACGACCTGGGACGAGTTCCTCACGGTCGCCCGCGCCATCAAGGCCGACAACCCGGAGAACTTCATCGCCTCGATCGACCCGGGTGACGCGGGCGGCGTGGACTCGCTGATCTGGCAGGCCGGCGGCCGTCCGTTCTCGATCGACGGCACCGACGTCAACATCTCGTTCGAGGACGAGGGCACCCAGAAGTTCACCGAGCTGTGGGACACCCTGGTCTCGGAGAAGCTCGTCGACGTCGCGGGCGGCTGGAACGACGCGTTCTGGCGCTCCTCGACTCGGGCCGCTACGCGATGTGGATGACCGGCGCCTGGGCTCCGGGCTCGCTCGAGACGAACGTCCCCTCCACGGCCGGCAGCTGGAAGGCCGCCACCATGCCCGTGTGGGAGGAAGGCACCCCGCCAACGCCGAGAACGGTGGATCCGGCACCACGGTCCTCGCCGGGGCGAGAACAAGGCGGCGGCACTGGCCTTCGCCCGCTGGCTCAGCACCGACTCGGAGGCCGTGCAGTCGCAGGTCGACGCGGGCCTCTTCCCGTCGACGAGCTCGATCATGGCCGACACCGACTTCCTCGGTGCCACGTCGGAGTTCTTCGGCGGCCAGGCTGCCAACGAGGTCTTCGTCCAGGCGTCCAGGACGTGAGCTCGGGCTGGCAGTACCTGCCCTTCCAGGTCTACGCCAACTCGGTCTTCGGTGACACGGCCGCCAGGCGTTCAGCAACGCGACGCCCATCGCCGACGGTCTGACGGCATGGCAGGACCAGATCACCACGTACGGCAACGGGCAGGGTTTCACGGTCACGAACGACTGACCTGCCCGGTGGGCCGGGCGTATAGCCCGGCCCACCGACCCGACGCCGGCGTGCACCCGACGACGCACGCCGGCGTCCCTTCCGGGTGCGAAGACGCCGCCCCGGTCGACGAGAGATCGAGGAGCATCCCATGTCATCGACCCCACACCGCACCGTTGGTTGCGGTGGCCCGAGACGGCGCGACGCCGCGGCTCGGCTTCGAGCGGACTACAACCCGGAGCAGTGGCCCCGCGAGGTCTGGGACGAGGACGTGCGGCTCATGCGGGCCGCCGGGGTCAACATCGTGTCGGTCGCGATCTTCTCGTGGGCCCGGCTCCAGCCGACGGCCGACACGTGGGACTTCGCGTGGCTCGACGAGATCCTGGACCTGCTCCACGCGAACGGCATCGCGGTGGACCTCGCGACCGCGACCGCGTCGCCTCCCCGTGGCTCACGACCGCCCACCCGGAGATCCTGCCCGTCTCCGCGTCCGGCGAGACCCTGTGGCCCGGCGCCCGCCAGCACTGGCGCCCCACGTCCCCGTCTTCCGCGAGCACGCCCTGAACCTCGTCCGCACCATGGCCGAGCGCTACGGCGACCACCCGGCGCTGACCGCCTGGCACGTGTCGAACGAGCTCGGCTGCCACAACATCTACGACTACAGCGACGACGCTGCGCGCGCCTTCCGCACCTGGCTGCGCGACCGCTACAGCACGCTCGACGACCTCAACCACGCCTGGGGCACGGCGTTCTGGTCGCAGCGTTACAGCGCGTGGGACCAGATCCTGCCGCCGCGGCTCGCGGCCTCGCACCCCAACCCCACGCAGCAGCTCGACTTCAAGCGCTTCTCGTCCGACGCGCTCAAGACGTACCTGCGCGCCGAGCGCGACATCCTGCGCGACCTGACGCCCGACGTCCCCGTCACCACGAACTTCATGGTCATGGGCGAGACCAAGGGCATGGACTACATCGACTGGGCCGAAGAGATCGACTTCGTGTCCAACGACCACTACGTCCTGCCGGGCGTCCAGGCCCTCGACGAGCTCTCCTTCTCCGCGAACCTGACCGGCCACATCGCGGGCGGCCTGCCGTGGTTCCTCATGGAGCACTCCACGAGCGCCGTGAACTGGCAGCCGATCAACGTCGCCAAGAAGCCGGGCGAGCTGGTTCGCGACTCCTCACGCACGTCGCGCACGGCGCCGACGCCGTCTGCTTCTTCCAGTGGCGCCAGTCCCGGGCGGGCGCGGAGAAGTACCACTCGGGCATGGTGCCGCACGCCGGCGAGGACAGCGAGCTGCACCGCGCGGTCCGCGGGCTCGGCGCGACGCTGGGATCGCTCGCGCAGATCGCCGCTCGGAGCAGGTCCCCGCACGCGCTGCGATCCTGTTCGACTGGGAGTCCTGGTGGACGAGCGAGCTCGACTCGCACCCCAACAACTCGTTGCGGTACCGCCAGGAGGCCCTCGACTGGTACTCGGCGTTCCTCGCCGCAGGCGTGCGCGCCGACGTCGTCCCGGCCCGCTCGGACTTCTCGGGGTACGACGTCGTCGTGGCCCCGTCCTGCACGTCGTCCCGGGCGAGCTCGCGGAGCGGCTCCAGGCGTACGTCGCGGACGGCGGCCACCTGGTCGCGACCTACTTCTCGGGCATCGTCGACGAGAACGACCACATCCACCTGGGTGGGTACCCGGGGCGTTCGCCGACCTCCTGGGTATCCGGGTCGAGGAGTTCGCACCGCTGCTCGAGGGTGAGACGGTCCTGCTCGACGACGGCAACGAGGGCTCGCTCTGGTCCGAGCCCATCACCGTGACGGACCCGGGCGTGGAGATCCTCGCCTGGTACAAGACCGGCGAGCAGGGTGGCCGTCCGGCCATCACGCGCCGCCCGGTCGGCTCGGGCTCGGCGACCTACGTCTCGACGCGCCTGGGCACCGGGCTCGAGCCGGTCCTGCGCACCCTGCTCGACGACGCCCACGTCCCGAGCGACCTGCCCGCCTCGGTGCGCGGCAAGGTCGAGCTCGCGGTGCGCGGCACGGGCGAGCACGAGTTCTGGTTCCTCATCAACCGCACGGCCGAGCAGGTCGACGTCGACGGCGTCGCCGGGGACGTGCTGGTCGGCCGCCGGACCGGCGGGGCCCCGGACGGGACGGTCGTCCTGGCGCCGCGCGGCGTCGCCGTCCTGCGCCGCCCGAAGAGCTGACCGGCACCACCCGACCAGCACCGACCGCACGACCGCACGACCAGCACCTCCCGCGTCCACGACCGGCGCCTGCCCGCACGACGGCAGGCGCCGGCGCGTGGCGTGCACGTCGCCAGGTTCGCAGAGAAGCGAGAGAGGCAGTTCAAGGATGAACGCAGGAGCATCGAGGAGGTGGCTCGCCGCACTGAGCGTTGCCGCCGTGACCCTGAGCTGTGGTGCGCTGAGCGCCACGGCCCACGCGACGCCGTCGGGCGGTGTGCTCGCCACGGGCGTCACCGCAGCGGCCGCGGCCGGTACGCCCGGGTGACCGTCCGCCCCGCCCCGAGCTACGCCGGGAAGGACTTCGAGGGCTGGGGCACGAGCCTCGTCTGGTTCGCCAACGCCACGGGCGACTACCCGGACGAGATCCGCGACAGGCTCGCGGACATGGTGTTCGGCGACGAGGGCCTCAACCTCAACATCGCGCGCTACAACGTGGGCGGTGGGCACGCGCCCGACGTCCAGGACTACCTGCGCGCGGGCGGCGCGGTCGAGGGCTGGTGGAACGCCCCGAGGGGACCACCCGCACCGACGTCGACTGGTGGGACCCGAGGACCCGGCCGACTGGAACGAGGACGCGGACGCGACC
Organism: Oerskovia sp. M15; assembly: GCA_038070415.1. Lineage (GTDB taxonomy): Bacteria > Actinomycetota > Actinomycetes > Actinomycetales > Cellulomonadaceae > Oerskovia. Next base: position 1,896,228 of record JAMYWF010000001.1, on the reverse strand, counting down.
CAGCGCTGGTGGGTCGACCGCATCAAGGACGACGTCGACACGTGGGAGACGTTCAGCAACTCCCGCCGTACTTCATGACGCCCAACGGCTACGTGTCGGGCAGCTTCAACGCGACCGACGACCAGCTCAAGACCGAGAGCATCGACGACTTCGCGGCCTACATGGTCGGGGTCACCGAGCGGCTGGAGGCGGCGCACGGCATCGAGGTCGGCACGATCGACCCGTTCAACGAGCCCAACACGAACTACTGGCGGACCACGCTCGGCGCCGACGGCCAGCCCACGGGCGGCCGGCAGGAGGGTGCCCACATGGGTCCCGCCCTCCAGCAGAAGGTCATCACGGCGCTCGACTCGGCGCTCCAGGGCGCGGACACGGCCGCCGGGATCGCGGCCATGGACGAGACGAACCCGGGACGTTCGCGACGAACTGGAACACCTACCCGACCGACGTCAAGGCCAAGGTCGACCAGCTCAACGTCCACACGTACGGCACGGGCCAGCGCACCGCGGTGCGCGACATCGCCAAGGGCGAGGGCAAGAGCCTGTGGATGAGCGAGGTCGGCGGGTTCTGGAGCAGCACCGGGCAGGACTTCGTGAGCATGGAGTCGGGTCTGGGCAGCGCCCAGCAGATCGCGGACGACCTGCGTGAGCTCGAGCCCTCCGCGTGGGTGTTCTGGCAGCCCGTCGAGGACTACACGAACATGGCGCCGGGCGGCGAGAGCGCCGCGGGCATGAACTGGGGCGAGATCCAGATCCCCTTCGACTGCACCGCCGAGGACACGCTCGAGACGTGCCCCATCTACACCAACACCAAGTACCAGACGACGCAGAACTTCACGCACTTCATCGCTCCGGGTGACCACCTGATCGGTGTCGACGACGTCGGCAGCACCGCCGCCGTGGCCGCCTCGGGCGACGCCGCGACCGTGGTCCACGTCAACAGCACGACGAGCGCCCGCGCCGTCACGCTCGACCTGTCGGGCTTCGCGAGCATCGAGGAGGGTGCCACGGTCACCCCGTTCGTCACGAGCACCTCGGGCGCCCTCGTCGAGGGCACGCCGGTCGCCGTGGAGTCGGGCGCAGCCACGCTCACGGTCCCGGCGGAGTCCGTCACGACCTTCGTGGTCGACGGCGTCGCGGGGTCGCGGAGGACGGCGCCCTGGCCCAGGACGGCCATGTCTACCGCCTCCAGGGCGTCCAGTCCGGCAAGTCCCTCGCCCCTGCAGCGACCGGCTCGGGCGTCGCTGTCCGCACGACCGACAGTGCGAGCGCCGCCCAGGTGTGGGAGCTCACGCCGCTCGGTGCTCCCGAGGGAGCGGGCTCGCACACGACCCGCTACGCCGTGACGTCCACGGCGACCGGCAGGCAGCTCTCGGTGGTCGCCGACGGGTCGGCCGTCCTGGTCGACGCGGCGGAGCAGCCGGCGGCGACCGCGCAGTGGATCCTCTCCACGACCGGCAACGACACCTTCACGCTGGTCAACGCGGCGAGCGGGCGCACGCTCGAGGTCGGCGGCCAGTCCTCGGCCGACGGCGCGCCCGTGTCCACGTACTTTGCCAACTCGGGCCAGAACCAGCTGTGGCAGATCACCGACGAGACCGTGCTGAGCATCACGCCGGTCCAGGCGTTCACGGTCCCGGGGCCGTCCCCACGCTGCCGACCACGGTCGTGCCGGTCTACCGCGACGGCGCACGCGGCACCCTGCCCGTGACCTGGGACCTGCCGCCGAGTCCGCCTGGGCGACCGCCGGGACCGTCGAGGTCCAGGGCATCGCGACGACCCCGGCGGCCCCGTGGCCGCGACGGCGAGCGTCCTGGTCGACACCCTGGCCACGACGCTGCCCGCACGGGCGAAGTCCTACGTGGGCGGCACGCCCGTCCTGCCCGCCACGGTCCCGGCGGTCACCGCCGGCGGGCAGCAGGTCGAGCGCCCGGTGACCTGGGAGGCGGCGCCGGCGGCGCTTTCGCCGAGGTCGGGGTCGTGACGCTCGCCGGGACGGCCGACGCCGGGCTGGGCGAGACCCTTCCGGCGACGGTCCGGGTCCAGGTCACGGCAGCCGTCGATGCCGGCGCCACCGCCTCGGCGGCACCACCGCCTCGGCTACCTTCACCGAGCCGGGATACTCCGCGGCCGGGATCGTCGACGGCAACACCACGGACAAGGCGTGGTCCAACTGGAAGTCCACGGGCAAGAACACCACGGACACGCTCACGGTCACGCTCCCCGCGGAACGCGACGTCACCCACGTCGTCACGACCTTCTACCGGGACGGCTCGACCGCGAGCTGGGCGCAGAGCCTGAAGGTCCAGGCGCTCGTCGCAGGCGTGTGGAAGGACGTGAGCTCGTCGGTCGCGGTGAGCGACGACGCGAGCCGCGCGCCCGTGGTCGACGTCCCCGTGGACGCGCGCACCTCCGCCGTGCGGGTCGTGATGACCGCACGGGACAACACCCACATGGTCGTGAGCGAGGTGCAGGTCCTCGCCAAGGCGCCGGGAACGTCGTCGGACGCCACGCTCTCCGGCCTCACGGTCGACGGTGAGGCGGTCACCGGGTTCGACCCCGCGACGACGTCGTACGAGGTCCAGGTCGAGGCCGGGGAGGCACCGGCGGTCGCGGCCGTCACCGCCGACCCTACGCCACGGTCGCCGTGGCGCAGGCCCAGACCGTCCGGGGAGCGCCACCGTTACGGTGACGGCCGAGGACGGGACGACGTCGGCCTCCACGGTCACGTTCGTGACCCAGGCCGACCTGGGGTCGAGTCGACCGTGAGCACCCGGTGCACCGGACGCACGGCCACCCTCACCGTCCGTTCCGTCAACACCAGCGACGTCCCCTCGACATCGTGGTGACCACCCCTCGGCACCAAGACCTTCGAGGCGGTCGCCCCGGAAAGTCCGCGAGCCAGACCTTCTCCGCCCGCGCTCAGACCCTGGCCGCAGGCACCACCACCGTCGTCGCGACCCGCGCCGACGGCTCCACCAGCACCGACACCCACACCTTCGAGGCCACCACCTGCTGACCACCCCACCCACCGCCGACGGCGCGCCACCCACCCGGGAGGCGCGCCGTCGTCGTGCCCGCATCAGTGCCCGATTCACCCCATCGTGACCGCGACGCGGCAGGCCTCGCAGGTCATACTGGGGCGGTGACCGAGGCCCAGGCGATCTTCGAGCTGGTCGAGGCGGGGCTCGGCTCCCCGATCGCCGACGAGTCGTTCGACCGCTTTGCGCGGCTGGCCATGCGGCAGCTGGGCGTCCCCACCGCTGCGGTGTCCCTGGTCCTCGCCGAGGAGCAGGTATACCCGGGGCCCACGGACTGCCGGAGGACATCCAGGCGAGCCGCCGGACTCCGCTGAGCCACTCGTTCTGCCGGTACGTGACGAACGACCGCGAGCCGCTCGTCGTCACCGACGCCCGCAAGGACAGCCGGGTCTGGGACAACCCGGCCATCCCGGACCTCGGGGTCATCGCCTATGCGGGCTTCCCGATCTTCGATCAGCGCGGGCGCGTCGTCGGGACCCTGTGCGCCATGGACGACGAGCCGCACGACTGGACCGAGGCGGACCTCGCGACGCTGGCCGACCTGACGGCCGCCTGCACGTCCGAGCTGCAGCTGCGCATCGCGCACGAGCGCGCGACCCGGATGCAGAACCTCGCCATCCAGGCGACCCGGCGCAACCGCCTCCTGCTCATGCTCAGCGAGGCCTTCGCCGACGCGACCTCCGTCCAGGACGTCGGTGAGACGCTCGCGTACGTGGCGTCGTCCGCGATCGGGGCGCGGTACGCCGGGCTCGCGGTCGTCGACCCGTCCCGCAAGGGCCTGACCTACACGAGCCTGGACCACCTGGAGCCCGGGCTGAGGCCCTCGTCCCGGCATGCCCGCCTCGACGCGCCGGACCGGATCGTGTCGTTCGTGGCGCGCAGCCAGCAGTCGCTCTTCTTCCGCGACCAGGAGGAGATCCTCGCGGCGTTCCCGGAGGTCGCGGACGTGATCAACCCGACGGTCGGGTCCCGCGCCCTGCTGCCGGTGATCTCCGGAACCACCCTGCTCGCAGTCATCTTCCTCGGCTGGGAGCGCGGCAAGGTGGCCGACGACGAGTCCCTGTCACGCGCCGGACTGGCGGGGTTCGTCGCGCACGCGCTCGAGAGGGTCAGGCTGCTCGAGGAACGCCGCGACGCCGCGACGACCCTCCAGGCGGCGATGCTCACGGAGCTCCCGAGATCCCCACCTCGAGCTGGCGTCGACCTACTCCCCGCGACCCTCACCGACCAGGTCGGCGGGGACTGGTACGACGCGGTGGTCCACGACGAGGATGCGTCCGTCCTCATGATCGGGGACGTCACCGGTCACGACATGCGAGCCGCGGCCGAGATGGGCCAGCTCCGTTCCATGCTCCGCACGTTCGCGTGGAGCCACGACGAGTCTCCGTCCGCCCTGCTCCGCCTGCTGGACCGCGCGAACTCCGGGCTCGCGCTGCACGCGAGCGGGACTGCCGTCGTCGTCCGGCTCGACCGGCGCGGCGACTTCTACGACCTGTCCTGGTCGAACGCCGGTCACCCTCCCCTGATCCTCCGGGCGGACGGGAAGGTCGAGATGCTCGACACCCGGCCGGACATGATGCTCGGGTTCGTCCCCAACGCGGCCCGCAGCGACCACCTGACCCACCTGGGCCCGGGCGACACCCTGCTCCTCTACACCGACGGCCTCATCGAGCGGCGCGGAGTCTCGCAGAGCTCCCGGCTCGCGGGCCTCGCCCAGGCGCTCGTCGCGCTCCGGCACGGCTCGACGCTGGCCCTGCCGAACGCCCTGGTCAAGCGCCTCGTCGGGAGCGACCAGCGGGACGACATCGCCGTCCTCGCGGTCCGGGTGCGGGCCGCCGTGGACTCGCGCCCCACCCGGCGTGCCCCACCCGGACGACGAGGAGCGTCGAGCACACGACCGCGGCGATCTCCCCGCGAGGCGCTGGGTCGACGACATCCTCGAGAGCTGTCTGATCAGCCGCGACCAGCGTCGCACCATCATGCTCCTCGCGAGCGAGACGCTCACCAACGCGGTCCAGCACGCGGAGGGGCCGCTCGAGGCGATCGTCGAGGTGAGCAACACGCTCGTCCGCGTCGGAGTCCGCGACGGCTCGCGGGACGAGCCGACGCTCCACGACCCGCACCCCACGAGACCGGTGGACGCGGGATCCAGTTCCTCGACCGATTCGCCGACCGCTGGTACGTCGAGCAACGGACCACCGGTGGCCCGGGCAAGACCGTGTGGTTCGAGCTCTCGCGCGATGACGCCCTTGCCCCCGAACGCGTGTCACCGGGGCGCGCTAACGTGTGATGAGATGCGCACCGCCGCGCGCCCACGAGAGGACACCATGACTGACCGCACAGCGACCGTCGCGGACGAGGATCTCGGCGAGCTCCTCGACCAGTACCGGTCCCAGCTCACGGGCTACTGCTACCGCCTCCTCGGTTCCTCCTTCGAGGCGGACGACGCCGTCCAGGACACCATGGTCCGCGCCTGGCGCTCCTACGACCGTTTCGAAGGCCGCTCCGCTCTGCGGTCCTGGCTCTACCGCATCGCGACGAACGTCTGCTTCGACCACCTCGCCCAGCGCAAGCGCCGCGAGCGCCCCATGGGCCTGGGGCTGCGCAGTCAGCCGAGGAGCGGAACCTGGGCGAGCAGCTCTCCGAGGAGACGTGGGTCGAGCCCGTGCCGGACGACCGGGTGCTCCCCGTGACGGTGACCCGGCAGACGTCGCGGTGGGGCGCGAGTCCATCCGTCTCGCGTTCGTCGCCGCGCTCCAGTACCTGCCTCCCAAGCAGCGGGCCGTCCTCATCCTGCGCGAGGTCCTGCGCTGGCAGGCGACGGAGGTGGCCGAGCTCCTCGAGACGTCCGTGGCCTCGGTGAACAGCGCCCTCCAGCGGGCGCGGGCCACCCTGTCGGCCCAGGCTCATTACGGGTCAGGTCCCGGACGGACGGTGCGAACCTCCCGCGACTCCCACGACCGAGGAGCAGAACGAGCTCCTCGAGCGCTACCTCGACGCGTTCGAGCGCTACGACATGCAGGCGCTCGTGGCCTTGCTCCACGACGAGGCCACGCTCTCCATGCCCCTACGCGCTGTGGATGCAGGGCCCCGTCGAGATCGAGCGGTGGATGGTCGGTCCGGGCGCAGAGTGCCGCGGGTCACGGATGGTGCCCGTGCAGGCGAACGGGACCTTCGGCTTCGGTCAGTACCGGATCTCCCCGACGGCGGCTACGACGCGTGGGCGCTCCAGGTGATCGACACCTCCGGGGCAAGGTCACCGGGATCAACTCGTTCCTCGACGTCGCCGCGTGGTTCCCGCTCTTCGGCCTGCCCCGCACCTGGACGCGTGAGGCGGGGGCCCGCGGGCGCCTGAGGTCAGTCGAACGTCTCGAGCAGCAGCCGACGCTCCTCGTCCGTGAGGTTCGTGGCGATGAGGTCGCCGTGCAGACCGTGGAACCGCTCACCCACCCGGTCCAGGTCACCGTCCTCGGTCACGGCGAACAGTGCCGACGTACCCTCGGTGACCTGGGCACGGATGCGCTCCAGCTGGTCCTTGTTCAACCCCACGGCCTCCATGGACTTGTGGATCGCGCCGAGCGCCGCTCCGGCCACCACCCCGAGCACGGGCACGAAGAAGAGCGCCCCGAAGAGCAGTCCCCAGAACGCACCCCACCCGGTCCCACGCCATTCGTCCTCGCGGCTGTGCCGCGTCGTCGGTCGTGAGGCGCCCTGGGGCCAGCTGACGACCGCGCGATCCACGATCTTGATCAACCCTTCGGAGGCCACGTCTCGCAGGATCCCGGACGCCTCGTCGGCGCCACCAGGTGTGTCGAAGGACCAGACGGTGAACGTCGCCATGATCGTCTCCTCTCAGCCGAGCAGCTTGGCCTTGGCGGCGGTGAACTCGGCGTCGTCGAGGATCCCCGAGGCACGCAGCTGGCCGAGCTTCTCCAGCTGAGCCAGGAGGTCGGTCTGGCCCGCGGGGCCGGCGGCGGCGCGTGAGCAGCCTGGGCGGCCTGCGCCTGCTGCGCGGCGAACAGCTGCTGCTGCTGCACCTGCTGCGCCTCGTACTCCTGGGTCGCCGCCTGCTGGTCGGCCTTGCCCTGCTGGTGCCGCTGTACGGCGCCGGCGGTGGCCGAGGCCGTTCCCGCGATCACGGCGGTGCGGGCGACGGTTCCCAGCAGACCTGGGCGACCTCTCCGTCGGAGTGGCATGGTGTGCTCCGTTCCTCGTGCGATGGGTGCGATGGTTCTGCGGTGTCGCTCAGCCGATCTCGGCGAGCTCGACGATCTCGTTGACGACGTCGGCGGGGATCCGCTCCTGCGCGATGACGGCCGCTCCCGCGCTGCGCACCGCGCCGATGAACTCGCGCGCCCACGTGTGCTCGACGACGAGCACGAGAGCCGAGGTCCCGGGCTCGAGGTTCGAGGCGACGTCGTCGATGTCCTCCTGGCCCGCAAGACCCGAGCTGCCGAGCTGGGTCTCGGTGATGTCCAGCTCGTCCCCGAGGTCCTCGACCTCGACGACGTCGACCTCCCCGCCCGCCCCTTGCGGACGACGGTCAGGTCGAGGAGCGTGACGACGTCGGACCCCAGGAGATCCGCGATCGCGACCTTGACCGCGTCGGGGATGCGCTCCTCGGGAAAGGCGATCGCGACGAACTCGACCGGGCCAAAGGTGGTTGAGGCCATGGGTGACGCTCCTTCGATGCGGGGTAGGTGGTCGGTTCAGGGCAGGTGCGAGGGGACGACGACGCGCGCTCGGCCTCGTCCCCGTGGACGACGAGCGCCCACAGCACGAAGAACCCCAGGATGATCGTGACGACGGACCACCACGGGCTGGACGGCAGCGCGACGAACTGTGTCAGCACGTTGAGCACGGCCAGGACGATCGCGACGAGGCGCGCCCAGCCCCGGCCGGACAGGAGCGAGAACCCCACGATCACGAGGAGGGCGCCGACGACCAGATGGATCCATCCCCAGGTCGACACGTCGAGGACCACGATGCCCTCGTTCCCGATCCCGACGAGCTTCTCCGGCGAGAACGCTGCGACCACGCCGCTGATCACGTTGAGCAGCCCGAGAGTCACCAGGACGATCCCTGCGAACCACACCCAACCCACCCACGCGGTGACCTGCGACGACCGTGCCATGTGACGACTCCTCGCTCACGTCGGGCGGGGACGTTCGACCGGCGATGACGCCCGACGTCGCCCGAGGGTGTTCTGCTCCCCTGATCGTGGCACCGAGCGGCCCGCACGGCATCCGCTGCGTGAATGCCGACGGCGAACCACTATGGGTCCATGGAACTCACGGGTGGGCTGGCCCTCGTCGTCGGGCTCGGGGTGCTCGGTCAGGTCCTCGCCAAGTCGCTCAGGGTTCCGTCGATCCTGCTGCTGCTCGTACTCGGCCTGCTCGCCGGACCGGTCACTGGCCTGGTCGACCCGGACGCGCTCCTGGGGACGCGCTCTTCCCGCTCGTGTCCATGGCGGTCGGCCTCCTCCTCTTCGAGGAGTCGCTCAAGCTCGACATGACCCGGCTACGAGGTGGCGCGCGGCGTCCCGTCGCGCTCCTGGTGACGCTCGGCGCAGTCCTCACGGGGATCGGCGCCACGATCATCTGCTGGACCGTCCTCGACCTGCCGCTCTCCCGGGCCGCCGTGATCGGCGCGATCCTCATCGTGTCGGGTCCCACCGTCGTCGGGCCGCTGCTCGCGATGATCCGGCCCAAGCAGCCGCTCGAGTCGGTCCTCGCGTTCGAGGGATCTTCATCGACCCGATCGGCGCGACGATCGCGCTCGGGATGGCCAACGTCGCACTCCACTCCGCGCCGGGGCACCTGGGGCGACGACCCTGTACGGGTGCTCACGGGCGCCGTCGCGGCCGCCGTCTACGTCGCGGCGATCCGTTGGGGCAGGGTGCGGCGGCGACCGAGGTCTCGCTCGCGTTCGCCACGGCCCTGGCCACGTACGCGGTGGCCGAGGCGTTCCACGAGGAGGCCGGGCTGTTCGCGACCACGACCCTCGGCATCGTCCTCGCCAACCAGCGGTGGGCCCGGATCGAGCCCCTGCACGAGTTCGGCAGCCACATCGGCCTGCTCCTGATCGGCACACTCTTCATCCTCCTCACGGCACGGGTCGATCTCGACGCGCTCATGACCTACGCGCTGTCCACGCTCCTGATCGTGGCCCTCCTCGTCCTGGTGCTGCGCCCTTCGTCGCCGCTGTCGCGACGACCGGCAGCGTGCTCTCGAGCCGCGAGCGCGTGATGGTCGGCTGGATGGCCCCGCGCGGGATCGTCGCCGCCTCGACGGCCTCGGTCTTCGCCCTGCGGTTCGAGAATGACGGCCAGCCGTTCGAGCAGCTCGTGCCGGTCGTGTTCGGTGTCATCCTCCTGACGGCGATCGTCTACGGGTTGACGGGACCATGGGTCGCGGCGCGCCTGGGCGTCCGGTCGCCGGGACCGGAGGAGCTGGACGACGACGGGGTCCCCGTCACGGAAGGGCGGTCGTCGGGCTGACGTCGGGCGCTTCGGGGCCGCGGTGCATGACCCGCGCCGCGCTGCCCGACGGCCTGGGCACGCCCCATGAACCGTCCCCACCCCGCCTCCAGCGCCACGTGCTGGTCGGTCCGCGCGAGCTGCACGACCCCGGCGACGGTCTCCGCACCGGCAGCCCGGCGCGCTAGTGTGCCGTGATGGCCCACACCCCACCGTGACCGTCCGCGCCGCGACCCGTGACGACCTGCGCGCGATCGCCGAGATCGCCGCGCACTACGTCCTGCACACGGTCACGACGTTCCAGACGGATCCCCTCCCGCTCGCCGGCTGGGAGGAGCGGTGGAGTCGCTGCGGGCGGCAGGCCGCCCGTTCCTGGTCGTCACCCTCCCGGGGACCGGCCGCCCGACGGCGTCGCCGGGTTTGCGTACGTCACCGCCTGGCGCGAGCGGCCCGCCTACGCGGCGACGGGCGAGGATACTGTCTACCTCGCTCCGGGCAACGAGGGACGCGGGCTCGGTCGCGCCCTGCTGACGGCGCTCCTGGCCGAGGCCGAGCGGGCCGGGTGCGCGAGGTCGTGGCCGTCGTGAGCGACGCCGACTCGCCCGCGTCCGTGGTGCTCCACGAAAGCTCGGCTTCCGGCTCGTCGGTCGGCTCGAACGCGTGGGCTTCAAGCACGGCCGGTGGCTCGACACGGTGCTGCTGCAGCGTTCGCTCGGCTGACGTCCCGCCCGGCGCGCCGAAGGCCGTCCCGAGCGGCGCCGTCGGGCCTGCGTGGCCTGCCGCCCCGATGCGTCCGCCCGCCCATGGCGACCGCCGGGCGCGCCCGTGGCACGATGGACAGATGATCCGACCCTTGCTCGTCGGAGTGCACCCGGACAGCATCCGGACATCGTCCAGCGCGCCGCCGGCTTTGCCCACGCCCTGGCGACGACGATCGTGTGCGTGTGGGTGGACGTCGGGCCGGTTTCCGACGAGGGCAGCGGCGAGCACCGGGTGAAGACCGAGCTCGACCGTGCACTGCGCGGGACCGGCGTCGGGTGGAGCCTGGTCGTCGCAGGCGACGGAGACGTCGCCCGCCAGCTCGACGAGGCGGCTGTGCGGCACGACGCTGCGATCGTGGTCGTTGGCGCGCACCGCGCGGGCGCCGACGGGTGGCGCAACGAGGCGCTCGGCGGGTCCGTCGCCGGGAGGCTGTCGCACCTGCAGCACCGTCCCGTCGTGGTCCTGCCCGTACTGCCCGCGCCCGGTGACGACTCGGCGGAAGCCGAGGCCGGATAGCGCGAGGCTCGCTCTCGAGCGCGTCGACCGGCGGCACGTCCCGCTCGCGCCGACCTCGACCGTCCTGGCTAGGCTCCCATGCATGACCGCCATGGCCGCCCCACCACCTGACCCACGACGAGTGCGGCGCGGGCGTTGGGTGCGCGGCGGGTTCGCCCTCCTGGGGCGCTGGCGGTCGCGCTGCTCCGCCCCGCGCCTCCCGCTGAGCGGACCGCCCGCCCGCCCACCCACCCGTCGAGTGCATGATTCGGCTGCGAAACGCCGGGCGTTTCGCAGCCGAATCATGCACTCGACAACCGGCCCGACGACGGAGCGCACCTTCCCGCAGGAGGTGCGCTCCGCCGTCGGCCGGATAGCGGACAGCACCTGACCGCTTCTGCACGTAACGTCGAGGACATGGACACGACGACGAGCTCCGCGATCCACCCTTCCGCATCGAGATCCCCAGGCCGAGCTGGACGATCTGGCGGAGCGCCTCGCCCGGACCCGGTTCCCCGCCCGCTCCCCGGCGACGGGTGGGACACCGGGGTCCCCGTCTCCTACCTCCGCGAGGTCGTCGAGCACTGGCGCAATCGCTACGACTGGCGCGCACAGGAGGAGGCCCTCAACGCCCACCCGCAGTTCCTCACCGAGATCGACGGCCAGCGGGTCCACTTCCTGCACGTCCGCTCCCCGAGCCCGACGCACTGCCGCTGCTGCTCACGCACGGCTGGCCCGGCTCGTTCGCAGAGTTCCTCGACGTGATCGGGCCGCTGACCGACCCGCGCGCGCATGGCGGCGACCCCGCCCAGGCCTTCCACGTGGTGGTCCCCTCGCTCCCCGGCTTCGGGTTCTCCGGACCCACCGAGGCCGGCTGGAACAGCGCACGCATCGCGGTGGCCTGGGCCGAGCTCATGCGCCGGCTCGGCTACGACCGCTACGGCGTGCAGGGCGGCGACGTCGGCGCGGGGTCTCGCCCGAGGTCGCACGCACGACCGGGAGCGACGGCACCACGGGCCCGGTGGTGGGCGTGCACCTCAACGGCAACATCGGCATGGCGTTCCACGAGATCGGCGAGGAGGAGCTCGCGAGCCTCACGGACCTCGAGCGCGACCGCCTGGGCCGGATCGGGCGCTTCATGACCGAGGAGCTGGGGTACGTCTCGATCCAGGGCACACGCCCGGGGCTGATCGGCGCCGCGCTCACGGACTCGCCCGTCGGGCAGCTCGCGTGGATCCTCGACAAGCTCAAGGCCTGGACGTTCCCCGCGGACGCCCTGCCGCACGAGATCCTCGGGTGGGACCGGATGCTCACCGACGTGATGATCTACTGGCTGACCGGCACGGCCGGGTCGTCGGCGTACATGGCGTACGCGAGCGAGAGCGCGTGGGACGCACCCAAGCCCCGACCGGAGTCCCGACGGCCGTCATCGTGTTCGCGCACGACGTCGGCATCCGCCGCTACGCCGCGGCCCAGCACCGGATCACACGGTGGACGGACGTCGAGGGCCGCGGCGGGCACTTCGCGGCGATGGAGGAGCCCGAGACGTTCGTGGCGGACGTGCGGGAGTTCTTCGCCACCGTCCGCTGAGCCGCCACCGTCCGTCGAGTGCATGATTCGGCTGCGACACGCCCGGCGTTTCGCAGCCGAATCATGCACTCGACCCAGAAGAAGCCGGGCGGGCGCCGGTAGGTTGGGAGGATGACGGACCCGGCGACGCCCGCACCCTGCGCGACACCCAGCTCCCCGGCAGCGGCGGTCTGCTGCTCCTCGACTCGGCCTCCCAGTACTTCCGCGCGTTCTTCGGGGTTCCGGACTCCGTGAAGGCGCCGGACGGGACGCCCGTCAACGCGGTGCGGGGCTTCCTCGATACCATCGCGGTCCTCGTCACCGAACGCCGCCCCGCTCGGCTCGTGGCCTGCTGGGACGACGACTGGCGTCCCGCGTTCCGGGTCGACGCGATCCCGTCCTACAAGGCCCACCGCGTGGCGACCGAGGTCCCGGGGACCACGGGGATCGAGGAGGTGCCCGAGGCCCTGACGGCGCAGGTCCCGATCATCGTGGAGGTCCTCGCGGCCCTCGGGATCGCGCGGGTCGGCTGCCACGGCTACGAGGCCGACGACGTGATCGGCACGCTCGTCGAGCGGGAGTCGGTCCGACGGCGCGCCCTGCGCGAGGCGGGCGAGGAGCCTGAGGCGAGCGACGCCGTCGGGCCTGTGGAGGTCGTCACCGGCGACCGCGACCTGTTCCAGCTCGTCGACGACGACGTGCCCGTCCGCATCCTCTACACCGCACGCGGCCTCAGGAAGATGGACGTCGTGGACGTCGAGCGCCTCGCCGAGCGGTACGGCGTGACGTCCGGGCAGGCGTACGCCGACATGGCCGCCCTGCGCGGTGACCCGAGCGACGGCCTGCCGGGCGTCGCGGGCATCGGCGAAGACGGCCGCGGGCCTGCTGGCCCGCTACGGGGACCTCGCGAGCATCCTGCGAGCCCGCGACGAGAGCGACCCCGGCCTGAGCCCGACGCAGCGCCGCCGCCTCACCGAGGCGACCGACTATCTGGACGTCGCGCCGCTCGTGGTCCAGGTCGCGCGCGACGCGCCGCTCCCCACGGTGCCCGACGACGTACCGTCCGCCCCGCGGACGCCGCGGCCCTCGACGAGCTCGCCAAGCGCTGGGGACTGCGGTCGAGCGTGGACCGGGTGCTGGAGGCGTTCGCGTCGGTGCGGTGAGCGGCGCCGCTCCGCCCTGACGTCTGCCCGCGACGTCAGCCGCAGGCGGGCGGACGAGGATCCCACACTCCGGGCGGTCCACGGGATGGCCCCATGGGCCGACGAGACGCGGTTGACAACGCTGTCATCGGTGCAGCATCGTTCAAGGCTCGGCTGCACCGTCGCACCCTGTCACCGGTCAAGGAGCTCATATGTCCCACCGCGCCCCGCATGTCCTCGTCGTCGGCGAGGCCCTCATCGACGAGGTGCAGCGCGCCGACGGCACGGTCGACGATCACCCCGGCGGCAGCCCCGCGAACGTGGCCCTGACTCTCGGCCGACTCGGGCGCGAGACGTCGCTCGCCGCACACCTCGGCCAGGACGAGGGGGCGAGACGATCCGCGCCTGGCTCGCCGACTCGGGCGTGGCCCTCGCACCCGGGTCCGACGGCGCAGCCGCCACGAGCGTCGCTCGCGCCGTCCTCGACGGGTCGGGGGCAGCGACGTACGACTTCGCGATCACCTGGGACCTGGCCCCGGCACCGCAGCGACCGAGGGGACGATCGCCGTCCACACCGGCTCCATCGCAGCAGTCCTCGAGCCCGGCGCGACCGCTGTGCACGACCTGGTCCTCGCCGCCTGGGCCCGCGCGACCATCACCTACGACCCGAACGCCCGCCCGAGCCTCATGGGCACCGCTGAGGCCGCCCTCACGCGGATCGAACCGCTCGTCGCGGCCGCCGACGTCGTGAAGGTGAGCGACGAGGACGTGGCGTGGCTGTACCCGGCGCCGACCCCGTCGCGGTCGCGCGGGAGTGGGCCGCGCAGGGCCCAGCGATCGTGGTCGTGACCTTCGGCGGCGAGGGCGCGGTCGCCGTGTGCGCTGCGGGCGAGGCCGGGTCGCGTCCCCTCGCGTGGACGTCGTCGACACCGTGGGCGCCGGGGACACCTTCATGGGTGCGCTCATCGACGGGCTCTGGGAACGGGACCTCCTGGGCGGGGACCGACGCGACGCGCTGCGGGCGATCGACCTCGGGTCGCTCACCGAGCTCCTCGAGCAGTGCGCGACCGCCGCTGCGATCACCGTCTCCCGCGCGGGAGCGAACCCGCCGCGCCGTGCGGAGCTCCCGCGGCGCTGAGCCGCCGAGCCGGGCCCTGGACACCTGCCCGCCCGGGACCCGATGATTCCCTCATGGATCGTGAGGAGCTCGTCGCGTACGTCCGCGCGCAGGGGACGGCGTCGTCGCGACGCTCGGACCGGACGGTGCGCCGCAAGCGGCATACCTCCCGCTCACCGCGACGGATCAGGGCGAGATCGTGCTCGACGCCCGGGTCACGTCGCGCAAGGTCGCGAACCTCCGCCGGGACCCCGCGTCGCGGTGACGGTCGGTGGCGCCGACGGGACGACGCTGCAGTGCGAGGGCGAGGCCGACCTGCCCGAGGGGCCTGACCGCGAGCGCTGTGCCGCGGCGTACGCGGCAGCCTTCCCCAGTTCGCCGCATCCTTGACCGACGACGGGATCGTGCTGGTCCGGGTGCGTGTGCGGTGGGCGCGCTACGGCGACTACCGCTCGGGCTGACCTGCCGGCAAGCCCGCCGAGGGAGACGCGCTTGGTCGCCGAGGGTGACGCGCTTGGTCGCCGAGGGTGACGCGCTTGGTCGCCGAGGGTGACCGACACACCCGCCGACGGTGACCGACACACCCCGACGGTGACGACTCGTCAGGCTCCCCGCCGCGCAGCTCCACTTCCTCGCCGAAGGGCGCGTCACCCAGGCTTCGTCGGACCCGACGAGGCGCGCGACGTCGTCGGGCAGTGTGCCTGACGCGATGTCCGCGATGGTGACGTGCTCGAGGACCGAACGCATCGCAGCCCGCAGCGCGACCACGTCTGCTGGAGCGCGGCCGCGGACCCGCGTACGACGTGTCCTCCGGCTGGACCCCGCGATGTTGGCGAGCGGGCCGTCGATCGCGCGAATCACGTCGGCGACGGCGATGCGCGCCGGTTCGGCCGCCAGGCGGAAGCCGCCCTCGGCGCCGCGACGACTCTCGACCAGGCCCGACCGCCGGAGCTGGTTGAGGATGCCCAGGAGGAACGACGCCGGGATCCCCTGCGCCTTCCCGACCCGGTCCGCGGTGACGAACCCTGCGTCGCGGGCGACGGCGAGCTCCACGCACGCGCGGACGGCGTAGTCGATCTTGGCGGTGATGCGCATGCTGACAGTATGACGATGCGTCGTCACCGCTCCTGCAGGAATATCGGGTGCAGTGTCCTGGTCGATGCGTTCGGCCGCGAGGGCCGTCCTGTGCAAGGGTGCACCGGTGACTTCCTACCGGGTGAGCCTCGTTGTCGGGATGCTGCGCCCCGGCGCCTCCCCGAGGCCGTGCTGCCCGCAGCCGCCGCCGCGGGCCGGGAGCTGACCGAGGTCGAGGCCTACGACCTGGGCGTCGTGAGCGGCGAGGCCCGCATCACCGTGCGCTTCCTCGCGGAGGACGACGACGAGGCCGCGGCGATCGCGCGCGCCGTCCGCGCCGCAGCGGTGGCGCACGTCGAGGTGAGCGGGGCCCTGCTCACGCGCCGGTACGGACCCCGGTGGCACCCGGTGCCCGGCGGCATCCACCGCTGACCTGCGCTCGCGCCCGACGCACGCCGGCGGGGACGCGCTCCGCACAGGGAGACCGTAGGTTGGACACATGCTTGCCGCCTCCGTGACGCACTTCGACCAGCAGGACCCGCTCGCAGGGCTGACCGTGGGAGAGCGCCCCGCCCGGAGCCCCGGGAGAACTGGTCGGTGGTGGACGTCCGGGCCGCGAGCCTCAACCACCACGACCTGTGGTCGCTGCGCGGCATCGGGCTCCGTGCCGAGCAGCTGCCGATGATCCTCGGCACCGACGCAGCGGGCATCGCGCCCGACGGGACCGAGGTCGTCGTTCACGGAGTGATCGGCGCCGACGGGCACGGCGTGGGTCCCGGAGAGTCACGCACCCTCCTGTCGGAGAAGTACCCGGGACGCTCGCCGAGCAGGTCGCCGTGCCGACCAGAACCTGGTCCCCAAGCCGCCCGAGCTCACCTTCGTGGAGGCGGCCTGCCTCCCGACGGCGTGGCTCACCGCCTACCGCATGCTCTTCACCGTCGCGGGGCTCGCCCCGGGCGACCGCGTGCTGGTGCAAGGCGCCGGGGGCGGGTCGCTAGCGCGGCGACGCGCCTGGCCGCTGCCGCGGGCGTCGAGGTGTTCGTGACCTCGCGGACCCCGCGAGGCGGGCGCGGGCACTCTCGCAGGGAGCTGCGGCGGTGTTCGAGCCGGGCGCCCGGCTGCCCGCGCGGGTCGACGCCGTGATCGAGACCGTCGGGCAGGCGACGTGGTCGCACTCGATGCGCTCCGTCCGGCCCGGAGGAACCGTCGTCGTCGCCGGGGCCACCTCCGGGGACGCGAGCCCCGCCGAGCTCTCACGGATCTTCTTCCAGGAGATCACGGTGCGCGGCGTCACGATGGGATCCCGGGAAGACCTGGCGGCACTGTTGCGGTTCCTCGCCCGCACGAACGTCCGCCCGACCGTCGACGAGGTGCATCCGCTCGCCCAGGCTGCTGCCGGGCTCGCCCGGCTCAAGGCCGGCGAACAGTTCGGGAAGATCGTGCTCACGACATGACCGAGGTCGGGGGACGGAGGATGGCAAGGCTGCGGGGCCGGACCGCTTCGCCCGGCCCGGTCACCCGGACCGGGCGGCAACCAGGACGGGACCGGGACCGCGCGCACCGCGGCCGGGCGGCGTCCGCGCGCCGTGAGCCCCGGACCGTCACGCTGAGCGGCCTCCGGCACGCCGCCGCTCCCGACGCCTCCGACGCTCCCGCTCGTCCTGCCGTCGTGCCGCGGCTCCGACTGCGGCCGCAGCGCGGCCGCTGGGAGGAGGACGTCCTCGGGCCGGACTTCCGTCGCCTCACTCTCCAGCTCGCGCCCGACGACGAGGGCGAGGTCGTGGCCACGCTCGTCCGGTACGACCCACCGACCGACGAAGCCGTCCGGCCAGCGCGCGCGGTCCTGTACGTGCACGGGTGGAGCGACTACTTCTTCCAGACCGAGCTCGCGCGGTACTGGCACGGGCAGGGGCAGCGTTCTTCGCCATCGACCTGCGCAAGTACGGGCGCAGCCTCCGACCCCACCAGACCCCGGATACATGGAGCACCTCGACGAGTACGACGAGGATCTCGAGACCGCCCTCGCCACGATCCATGCCGAATTGGGGACCCACGCCTCGATCATGCTGGTGGGGCACTCCACGGGTGGGCTGACCGGCGTCCTGTGGGCGAACCGCAACCCGGGCGACTTGGTGGCCTCGTGCTCAACAGCCCGTGGCTCGAGCTGCAGGGGTCATCGACCTTGCGAACCGTGTCCGCTCCGGCGATCCGCCAGCTCGCGCGCTTCCAGCCCAAGGCCCCCTGCCGAACATCGACGCCGGCTACTACGCCCGCACCTTGCGCGACCTCGAGAGCGGGGCATGGGAGTTCAACCCGCGTGGCGCCCGTGCCATCGTTTCCCGTCCGGGCCGGGTGGCTCCGAGGAATCATCGAGGGCCATGCGACCGTCGCCGCCGGGCTCGCCGTGGCCTGCCCGATCATCGTCCTCACCTCGGACAAGACCATCATCAGCCCCGCTGGGCGAGGAGATGCGCCGCGCGGACATCGTGCTCGACGTCGAACTGCTCGCGCGACGTGCGGCCTTCCTTGGACCTGTGGCGACGATCGCCCGCATCGCCGGCGGGATCCACGACCTGGCGCTCTCCGGCCCGCCCGCGGGCGCAGTTCTACCGGGAGATCACCCGCTGGCTCGCCGGATACGGCTGGAGCTGACGCGACCGCGCGCACTAGAGGATGGGAGCGCACCGGGCACCGGCACCACACATCTACGCCGCGATCGAGCGCCCTCGCCCGGCAGCTCGGCTGTCGTCAAGCGGTGCGTCGGCAGTGCACCGCGACGGGAGCGGCAGCTCTGCAGCGTCCCTGATGTGAGGACGAGCGCCCCGTCGTCGGCGTCGGCGTCGGGCTGGTGGGGGTGTGTCAGAGGTTGCGTGGGGTGGGGGTCACTGTGGTTCTGACATGGGTGTGTCCCCTGCTCCGGGCGTGGGTGTGGGGGTGTTTTGGGTATGCCAAGGCCCACCCGTGTGGGGTGGGCCTTTGGTGAATGGTTGTCCGGCGGCGACCTACTCTCCCACCCCGTCTCCAGGGCAGTACCATCGGCGCTGAGAGGCTTAGCTTCCGGGTTCGGAATGGGACCGGGCGTTTCCTCTCGCTATGACCGCCGTAACTCTATGGAGATGTTCGGGTCCCCGGTTACGTGGGGTGTGCCCGTATCTCGGGAACCGCACAGTGGACGCGTAGCAAAAGTTTGTGTGTTATCAAGTTGTCGGCTTATTAGTACCGGTCAGCTTCGAGGGTCTTTAGTCCCTCTTACACATCCGGCCTATCTACCCAGTGGTCTAGCTGGGAGCCTCTCCTTGCGGGGATGGAAACCTCATCTTGAAGCAGGCTTCCCGCTTAGATGCTTTCAGCGGTTATCCCTTCCGAACGTAGCTAACCAGCCGTGCTCCTGGCGGAACAACTGGCACACCAGAGGTTCGTCCGTCCCGGTCCTCTCGTACTAGGGACAGCCCTTCTCAAGTTTCCTGCGCGCGCAGCGGATAGGGACCGAACTGTCTCACGACGTTCTAAACCCAGCTCGCGTACCGCTTTAATGGGCGAACAGCCCAACCCTTGGGACCTACTCCAGCCCCAGGATGCGACGAGCCGACATCGAGGTGCCAAACCATGCCGTCGATATGGACTCTTGGGCAAGATCAGCCTGTTATCCCCGGGGTACCTTTTATCCGTTGAGCGACGGCGCTTCCACAAGCCACCGCCGGATCACTAGTTCCGACTTTCGTCCCTGCTCGACTTGTCAGTCTCACAGTCAAGCTCCCTTGTGCACTTGCACTCGACACCTGATTACCAACCAGGCTGAGGGAACCTTTGAGCGCCTCCGTTACATTTTAGGAGGCAACCGCCCCAGTTAAACTACCCACCAGGCACTGTCCCTGATCCGGATTACGGACCGAGGTTAGATATCCAGAGCGACCAGAGTGGTATTTCAACGTTGACTCCACACACACTGGCGTGCATGCTTCACAGTCTCCCACCTATCCTACACAAGCCGCACCGAACACCAATACCAAGCTATAGTAAAGGTCCGGGTCTTTCCGTCCTGCTGCGCGTAACGAGCATCTTTACTCGTAGTGCAATTTCGCCGAGTTCGCGGTTGAGACAGCGGAGAAGTCGTTACGCCATTCGTGCAGGTCGGAACTTACCCGACAAGGAATTTCGCTACCTTAGGATGGTTATAGTTACCACCGCCGTTTACTGGGGCTTAAATTCTGAGCTTCGCCCGAAGGCTGACCCGTCCTCTTAACCTTCCAGCACCGGGCAGGCGTCAGTCCGTATACATCGTCTTGCGACTTCGCACGGACCTGTGTTTTTAGTAAACAGTCGCTTCTCCCTGGTCTCTGCGGCCGTCAACGCTCGGGAAGCTAGTTCCGTCACGCATCGGGCCCCCTTCTCCCGAAGTTACGGGGCATTTTGCCGAGTTCCTTAACCACGATTCTCTCGATCGCCTTAGTATTCTCTACCTGACCACCTGAGTCGGTTTAGGGTACGGGCGGCTAGAACCTCGCGCCGAGGCTTTTCTTGGCAGCATAGGATCACCCAATTCGCGCATACGCGCTATCTATCAGTTCTCAGGCTATGTGAACAGCGGATTTGCCTACTGTTCGCCCTACAACCTTGGACACGGTCAACCATCGCCGTGCTGGGCTACCTTCCTGCGTCACCCCTGTTAATACGCTTACCTAGTACTGGTTCGGGTCGCGCGCTGCTCCCACGTTGCCTCCCGAAGGAGACGGTGCGGGTTAAGGGCGCTTAGCATCACCGGGTTCGGTATGGGCGGTTCTTCGCCGGTAGGAGAATATCAACTCCTTGTCCATCGACTACGCCTGTCGGCCTCGCCTTAGGTCCCGACTTACCCAGGGCGGATTAGCCTGGCCCTGGAACCCTTGGTCATTCGGCGGACGGGTTTCTCACCCGTCTTTCGCTACTCATGCCTGCATTCTCACTCGTGTAGGCTCCACCGCTGGGTTACCCGCGACTTCACTGCCCACACGACGCTCCCTACCCATCCACACGCCTGGACCACGAAGGCCTAGCGTTTGTGTGAATGCCACAGCTTCGGCGGTGTACTTGAGCCCCGCTACATTGTCGGCGCGGAATCACTTGACCAGTGAGCTATTACGCACTCTTTCAAGGGTGGCTGCTTCTAAGCCAACCTCCTGGTTGTCTGTGCAACTCCACATCCTTTCCCACTTAGCACACGCTTAGGGGCCTTAGCTGGTGGTCTGGGCTGTTTCCTCTCGACTATGGAGCTTATCCCCACAGTCTCACTCCCGCGCTCTCACTTACCGGCATTCGGAGTTTGGCTGACGTCAGTAACCTTGTAGGGCCCATCGGCCATCCAGTAGCTCTACCTCCGGCAAGAAACACGCGAGGCTGCACCTAAATGCATTTCGGGGAGAACCAGCTATCACGAAGTTTGATTGGCCTTTCACCCCTAACCACAGGTCATCCCCAGGTTTTCAACCCTGGTGGGTTCGGTCCTCCACGTAGTCTTACCCACGCTTCAACCTGCCCATGGCTAGATCACTTCGCTTCGGGTCTAGACCCAGCGACTCATTCGCCCTATTCAGACTCGCTTTCGCTACGGCTTCCCACACGGGTTAACCTTGCCACTGAGCACTAACTCGCAGGCTCATTCTTCAAAAGGCACGCTGTCACCCCTGCTAGGGAGGCTCCAACGGATTGTAGGCACACGGTTTCAGGTACTATTTCACTCCCTCCCGGGTACTTTTCACCTTTCCCTCACGGTACTGGTCCGCTATCGGTCACTAGGTAGTATTTAGGCTTAGCAAGTGGTCTTGCCGGATTCACACGGGATTTCTCGGGCCCCGTGCTGCTTGGGATCCCCTTCGGGAGGCCGCGTCATTTCGTCTACGGGGTCGCACCCTCTTCGCCGGGCCTTTCAATGCCCTTCGACTATAACGCGGCTTTCTGACTCCCTGACCGGGTACCAGCCCGGTCTGAAAGGTCCCACAACCCCGCCCATGCAACGCCTGGTAGCTATCACACATGAACGGTTTGGCCTGTTCCGCTTTCGCTCGCCACTACTCACGGAATATCTCTTCCTGTCGGTACTGAGATGTTTCACTTCCCGACGTTCCCTCCACACACCCTATATATTCAGGTGCGGGTCACTGGACATGACTCCAGCGGGTTTCCCCATTCGGAGATCCTCGGATCACGGTTCGTTTGCCAACTCCCCGAGGCTTATCGCAGGCTACAACGTCCTTCATCGGCTCCTAGTGCCAAGGCATCCACCCTGTGCCCTTAAAAACTTGACAACAAAAATTGCAGAGAACAAAGAATAAATCTTTGATCTTACAAAGATGCTCGCGTCCACTGTGCAGTTCTCAAGCTACGGACGATCCCACCCGCTCCCACGGCCTACCAACACGAGGTCGGCGGTTCACCCAGGAGACGCGATGGCCCGTTCAGAGCGACCCCACCCATACGGGCGGTTCCCTCAGGACCCAACAGTGTGCTTGGCAAACCCCATCCCCGTACCCGTGATGTTCCACCACCCACACAAGGTGGACAGGTACTGACACGAACCGTCTTGGACGAAGCTCTTCGTTAATGTTCCACCCTTGAGCAACCATCCACCCACACGTTCGGTGGGCACCATGGCCTCTGCACAACCAACCCAGGGGCCGGCTGTGAGTGATGCTCCTTAGAAAGGAGGTGATCCAGCCGCACCTTCCGGTACGGCTACCTTGTTACGACTTAGTCCCAATCGCCAGTCCCACCTTCGACAGCTCCCTCCACAAGGGTTGGGCCACCGGCTTCGGGTGTTACCGACTTTCGTGACTTGACGGGCGGTGTGTACAAGGCCCGGGAACGTATTCACCGCAGCGTTGCTGATCTGCGATTACTAGCGACTCCGACTTCATGGGGTCGAGTTGCAGACCCCAATCCGAACTGAGACCGGCTTTTGGGATTCGCTCCACCTCGCGGTATCGCAGCCCTTTGTACCGGCCATTGTAGCATGCGTGAAGCCCAAGACATAAGGGGCATGATGATTTGACGTCATCCCCACCTTCCTCCGAGTTGACCCCGGCAGTCTCTTATGAGTCCCCACCATAACGTGCTGGCAACATAAGACGAGGGTTGCGCTCGTTGCGGGACTTAACCCAACATCTCACGACACGAGCTGACGACAACCATGCACCACCTGTACACCGACCTTGCGGGGCAACCATCTCTGGAAGTTTCCGGTGTATGTCAAGCCTTGGTAAGGTTCTTCGCGTTGCATCGAATTAATCCGCATGCTCCGCCGCTTGTGCGGGCCCCGTCAATTCCTTTGAGTTTTAGCCTTGCGGCCGTACTCCCCAGGCGGGGCACTTAATGCGTTTGCTGCGGCACGGAACTCGTGGAATGAGCCCCACACCTAGTGCCCAACGTTTACGGCATGGACTACCAGGGTATCTAATCCTGTTCGCTCCCCATGCTTTCGCTCCTCAGCGTCAGTTGCGGCCCAGTGACCTGCCTTCGCCATCGGTGTTCCTCCTGATATCTGCGCATTCCACCGCTACACCAGGAATTCCAGTCACCCCTACCGCACTCTAGTCTGCCCGTACCCGATGCAAGCTCAAGGTTGAGCCTTGAGTTTTCACACCAGACGCGACAAACCGCCTACGAGCTCTTTACGCCCAATAATTCCGGACAACGCTTGCGCCCTACGTATTACCGCGGCTGCTGGCACGTAGTTAGCCGGCGCTTCTTCTGCAGGTACCGTCACTTGCGCTTCTTCCCTGCTGAAAGAGGTTTACAACCCGAAGGCCTTCATCCCTCACGCGGCGTCGCTGCATCAGGCTTGCGCCCATTGTGCAATATTCCCCACTGCTGCCTCCCGTAGGAGTCTGGGCCGTGTCTCAGTCCCAGTGTGGCCGGTCGCCCTCTCAGGCCGGCTACCCGTCGTCGCCTTGGTAGGCCATTACCCCACCAACAAGCTGATAGGCCGCGAGTCCATCCCAGACCGATAAATCTTTCCAGACACTCCCCATGCAGGGCATCTCATATCCAGTATTAGACCTCGTTTCCAAGGCTTATCCCGGAGTCTGGGGCAGGTTACTCACGTGTTACTCACCCGTTCGCCACTGATCAACCCAGCAAGCTGGGCATCACCGTTCGACTTGCATGTGTTAAGCACGCCGCCAGCGTTCGTCCTGAGCCAGGATCAAACTCTCCGTAAATGTTTGCTATCAACCCCCAAAGGGCTAACAACCATACGAAGCGGACCCGAAGGTCCATAATCAAGGCTACAAACCGAAAACATGACGTTTTCAATTCATACCAAAAGTAGTCTCAACACAGACACACAACACACACCGAAGATGCGAGCCACGCGCCCACGAAGGACAATTGGCATTAACTATCAAGCACACTGTTGAGTTCTCAAGCAACCGACACGCACCGACTCCAACCCGTTTCCAGGCCTTCACTCGGGGCAACTAGTACATCTTATCAGATTCTCTGGGGCGTTTCGACCTCCCGATTTCTCGTGAGGTGCGCCGCCTGAACCGGCTACATTCCCTACTTCTCGAGGACGTAAGTGTCCTCAGAAGTCTCAAGGAAGTTTTGCTCACCCGGGGATCCAGCCACTTCGCGGCGGCTCCGAAGAGCTTCGCAGTGGTGTCTGTTCCTCCCTGCCGGGCTGACTCAGAGAACATTACGTGGGTGGACGCTGCGGGTCAAACCCGGTGACGGTGACCCGGTCACCGTTCGCCGGGTCGGCTCCGGTGGCTCCGTCGCACCTGGAGGCGCCGGCGCGCCGAGCATCGTCGACGCGGCCAGCACGCGGACCGCGTCTGCGCGGTCGGTGCGGTCGGTGCCGTCGGTGCCGTCGGTGCGACACGGGCAGCAGTGGCTGCAGGTCCCAGGGGCTTTGCGCCGACAGCTGGCTCGTCTGTGGGGGCCAGGAGGATCTGGGGCGAGCTGAACTGCATGGGCGCGACTGCGGCCTGCTGCACCGTAGAACCGTGGGGATCTCGCGGGAGAATCGCCGTTGCACCCACGATCTGCGAGGACGCAGGGTCAGAGCGGCCCTGAGCGGGCTGGGCGCACGGTCGTCGCCGCGGCCCCGAACCTGGTTCGGGGTCGAGGAGGTCACCTGCATCCGCGCGTACGGGAGCCGGTCTGCGCGGAGTTCGTGCTCGACGTGTTCTCTCGCTACGTCGTCGGCGGCAGGTGCGCACACCAAGCGGCTCGCCGTGGCCGTGCCCTCGGCCACAACCGCAACCACGACCGACCTGTACGTCGACGCGACGGCTGAGGGGTCACCCTGCTGTTCAACACCGGGCGCAGTCCCCACCCGGCCATTCGGCCGAACGGCGGCTGGACGCAGGATGCGCGCCGGCGTGACCGCTGGTTCCGCGGGAGCGAGACCGCTCGCGCACGTCGAGCGGCCCGTCCTCTGCAGGGTGTTCAAGGCACCTCGACGAGGTCGCGGCCGTCTGCCGCGCGGGCGCACGCACCCCGACGAGTGGGTCGAGGCCTGACCCGGCGACGAGACGCGACTCGACTCGAACCGCGCCCGCGGTCATCGCGCCCTGCGCGGGCCGAGCGGGCGTCGCGCCCTGCGCGGGCCCGCGGGCGTCGCGCCCTGCGCTGCCCGCGCGGTCTGGGGTGGCGAGGCGAACGTCGCCCCGCCACCCCGACCCTCACGTCAGGCGCACTGGATGTTGACGGTGACCTGCTGGTCCGTCGAGATCTTGTGCCAACCTGCTCCGGCGCTCGACGAGCTCCAGCCGCTGACGGATGCGTAGCAGTACTGCGGGACGAAGAAGCCGTCGACATCGACCTCGGACCACCAGCCGCCGGCGGCCTGACCCGCGTAGAGCGTCCGGAGACGGCGGGCGAGGTCGCCCACTGGGTCGTGTACCTCACGGGGAGTGCGGTGTACGGGCTCGCCGTGACGCCGCCGCACATGCCGCCGACGCACCCGGCGGCCTGGGCGGCGCCGCGCCGACCGCGACCGCTGCGAGACCGATCAGCGCGGACACGGACAGGGACAGTGCGCGAAGGCGGTGACGGGATCTGGTTGCTGCAGGCACGAGATGCTCCTTCTTCTGCGAGGGACTCGACAAGCAGGACGACGGCAACGCTAGCCACAGGGTGACGCGGGCCGCGTGCGGGGACGAAAGGATTCCATCGCCGTTCACCGATGGTCCATCGATCCGACATCTCCGGAAATCCGGACATCGATTCGTCATCCCTTGATGGCGCGGGATACACCGGTCGCCACCCGATGTGGAAACAGTTGGCGTGACTGCCGACCTGGCAGCGATACGACGACTCCAAGAGAAGCCGCCCCGTGAGAACACTGCACCGCAGACCACGTCCCGTCCCTCCCCTGGTCACGCTCGTCAGCCTCGCACTCATCGCGTCCCTTGCCGCTGTCCCCGCGTCTGCGGCCTCGGCGCCCGCCACGGGGACAGCCGGCACGGCCCCGATGCCCGCGACAGACCCGACCGGCGACCTGGACCTCCTGTCCGACCCGTTCCTCCAGCTTCCGACCGTCGACGGTGTCCACGTCGTGTGGTTCACGGAGTTCGAGGCCACCGACAGCGTGACGCTCGTCGGCGACGGCGTTGCGGCCCTGACACCGTCCCAGCTCGCGGTGGCCGCCAACGGTGGCGTCCCTGCGGGCGTCACTCGGGTCGAGGCCCGGACCACAACGCCTCTCGCGTCGCGGAAGACGCATCGTCCCAGCTCCCGCCCGAGCGCAAGCCGCGCGCCGAGGACGGGATCGTGGATCGCACCGTGTACCGGCACGAGGCGGCGGTGGAGGGCCTCGAACCCGGCGTCTCTGTTCCCTACCGTGTCGTCAGCTCGGCCCGTGGCGCCGTCGCGGCGTCCGGGACCTTCTCCTCCAGCCCCAACCGGCACCCGGCGAGGGCAGCACGATCCTGCTGACGAGCGACCACCAGGCGATGGTGAACACGCCGGCAAACCTGCAGGCAGCGGCCAAGACGCTCGGTGACATCGACGCGGTGTTCCTTGCCGGCGACCTCGTCAACGTTCCTGACCGCGCCTCCGAATGGTTCGACGATGCGCGGGGCAGTGCGTTCTTCCCGAGCATGCAGGGCCGCGGGGCCGGGCGTCGACCAACGGGACCGTCTACCAGGGAGGCCAGATCCTCCAGAACGCGCCGCTGTACGCCGCCGTCGGCAATCACGAGGTCCAGGGTCGGAGGGCGGCGCGTCGACCCTCAGCTCGTCCTTCGGTGCCCCGTGCCGCGCGAGGTCGCCGAAGCGGAGTACGCGAAGGTCGCGGCGAGCGTCAACCCGGGCGACGACCCGGCCGTCAAGGCACGCTGGATCGAGGACAACTCGTTCTCGACCACGACCTACGAGGAGATCTTCACGCTCCCCGAGGGCTCGCCCGGTGGCGAGACCTACTACGCGACGACATTCGGTGACGTGAGGCTGGTCTCGCTCTACTCCACCCGGATCTGGCGCGGCACCGCCGCCCAGGCGGATCCCGCCGCACGCACAAGCACGTCCCGCTACCAGGAGGCCCCGCGAACCTCGACGACCCGCTCGCCCAGGGATACGGAGAGCATGTCTTCGAGGGGATTGACGCGTCGAGCGAGCAGTATGCGTGGCTGACGGAGGAGCTGAAGAGCGAGGAGTTCACGAACGCCCGGTATCGCGTCGTGATCCTCCACGAGGACCGCAGGGGCTCGGGGACAACATCATGCCCGTGTTCGCTGACCCGGTCAGGATCGAGGAGAAGGACGGGGCAGGTGCCGTCGTCGGCATCCGCTACGAGTACCCGACGTCGGAGAACTCCCTGCTCTACGACCTTCAGCCGCTCCTCGAGGGTGCGGGCGTCGACCTCGTCCAGAACGGTCACAGCCACCTCTGGAACCGGTTCGAGAGCAACAACGGAATCACCCACTTCCTCGAGACCTCCAACACGGGCAACACGTACGGTGCGTTCCACGCGCTCTCCGGCCGCTCCCGTCCACTGCCGGGTGCGCCGTGGGACGCGTCGAACTACCTCGCGCAGGGTAATCCCGGCGGTCTCGCCCCGGTTGTCCCGACAGTGAACCCGCACCGGACGCCCGACGGCACGCCGCTCCCGTTCGTCCAGAGCAACACGAACGCGGTGTTCACGGCGCTCGACACAGCGACGGGCGAGGTCACGAGCTACGACATCGATCTCGCCGCCGGTGGGGAGCCGCGAGTCCTCGACCGCTTCACGATCGGCGGCCGGCCGGCGCCGCTCCGGTGTCGACCTCATGGTGAGCGTCACGGCCGAGTCCACCCCGGCGAGCTGGTCTGGTCGGTCGCGAGCGACGCACCCGTCGACCTGGGCGTCGCCGCGCCTGCCGGCGACCGTACGGCGGCCCACGGGACCCTGCACGAGGTGAGTGTCACCGACACGCGCCAGGGTTCGCCCGCGTGGTACCTCACCGGTCAGGTCGGTGACTTCCGGTCGGGCTCGGGTTCCACCCTGGCCGCCTCGTACCTCGGTTGGGAGCCCCAGCTCCTCCGCGCCGGTGGCGGCACGCGCCAAGGCGCCACGGTCCAGCCGGACCTGCTGGCCCGCAGGGCTCGCGATGCCGCCGTCCTGGGGTCAGCGGCACCCGGCCACGAGCGGGCACCGCTGTCCTCGGCGCGCGGCTTGCCCTCGAGGCGCCTGTCGAGGCACCGACGGGTCGGTACACGTCGACCCTCACGCTGACCGCGCTCGGCTGAGGATGGCCGACGTCACGAGGTACGGGACCGGCGGGCGTCGTGCGCCGGTCCCGTACCTCGCCCTTCTCGTGACGATCCTTGCCGGAGCGCTCTGGGCCCCGCCCGCCCTGGCCGACCCCGGCCCCGAGGCGCCCGACGGGAACGTCACCTGGGCGTGCGTCCGGCGGAGACCGCCGACGGTGCTGAACGCCCCACCTTGCGGCTCGAGGTCGCACCGGGCTCGACCGCGAGCGATGCCGTGGTGGTGACAAACTACTCGCCCGAGCCCCTCGGACTCGCTCTCTATCCCGCGCACGTCCGCACAGGGCCGGACGGCGCGCCGCCGCTGCGCTCGCGGCGGACGAGCCTGAAGGAGCGGCCGAGTGGGTGACGCTCGACGCGCCATCCGTCACGGTCGAACCGGGGACCTCGGCGAGCGTTCCCTTCCACGTCGCCGTCCCCGGATGCCGAACCGGGAGATCATGCGTTCGCGCTCCTCACGGCGTGGAAGGACGACGAGGCGGCCTCTCCGTCGACCGTCGCCTCGGGACTGTCGTCGACGTGCGCGTCACGGGTCCGGTCCGGCCCGCACTCACGATCGAGGGTCTCGAGGTCCGTGCGGACGAAGCCCTCGTCCCGACGTCCGCTCTCGGGTGACGCTGCGATACACGCTCGTCAACACCGGAAACGCGCGCGTTCGCGCGCAGGCGAGCGTGCAGCTGCGCGACGTTCTCGGGCGCGACGTCGGTGGTGGGCCGCCGACGACCACGACGCCGGTAGGCCAGGAGGGTGTCGAGCTGTTGCCCGGGGACCGCGTCCGGGTGACGACGTCGATCGAGGACGTCGCGGCCCCGCGCTCTTTGTGCGTGCCCGACTCACGGTCGCGCCCGTAGTCGTCGACCGCGACCCGCCCGAGCAGGACCCTGCCCCGGCGATCGCCACGGCCAGCACGGTCGTCGTCCCTGGGCGGCCGTCGCTGCACTGCTCATCGTCGCCGCCGTCCTGTGGGCGGTCCGGAGGCGACGACGCCGAGCGGCGCGCCTGGAGGCTCACATCACGGCGGAGGTCGAGCGTCGTGCACGGCAGTCAGTGCAGGAGCGCGAACCGGAGCTCGTCGCTATCTCGCCCGAGCTCGGAGTCACGACGGCCACGCAGCTCACGACCGACGAGCCCCGCGGTCGAGGTGAACCGACTCGGCGCGACGTCGTCGGCGTCGGGCTGGTGGGGGTGTCAGAGGTTGCGTGGGGTGGGGTCACTGTGGTTCTGACATGTGTGTCCTGCGCACCTGCACCAGGGCACCGGGCGTGAGTGGGGGTGTTTTGGGTATGCAAAGGCCCACCCCGTGTGGGTGGGCCTTTGGTGAATGGTTGTCCGGCGGCGACCTACTCTCCCACCCCGTCTCCAGGGCAGTACCATCGGCGCTGAGAGGCTTAGCTTCCGGGTTCGGAATGGGACCGGGCGTTTCCTCTCGCTATGACCGCCGTAACTCTATGGAGATGTTCGGGTCCCCGGTTACGTGGGGTGTGCCCGTATCTCGGGAACCGCACAGTGGACGCGTAGCAAAAGTTTGTGTGTTATCAAGTTGTCGGCTTATTAGTACCGGTCAGCTTCGAGGGTCTTTAGTCCCCTCTACACATCCGGCCTATCTACCCAGTGGTCTAGCTGGGAGCCTCTCCTTGCGGGATGGAAACCTCATCTTGAAGCAGGCTTCCCGCTTAGATGCTTTCAGCGGTTATCCCTTCCGAACGTAGCTAACCAGCCGTGCTCCTGGCGGAACAACTGGCACACCAGAGGTTCGTCCGTCCCGGTCCTCTCGTACTAGGGACAGCCCTTCTCAAGTTTCCTGCGCGCGCAGCGGATAGGGACCGAACTGTCTCACGACGTTCTAAACCCAGCTCGCGTACCGCTTTAATGGGCGAACAGCCCAACCCTTGGGACCTACTCCAGCCCCAGGATGCGACGAGCCGACATCGAGGTGCCAAACCATGCCGTCGATATGGACTCTTGGGCAAGATCAGCCTGTTATCCCCGGGGTACCTTTTATCCGTTGAGCGACGGCGCTTCCACAAGCCACCGCCGGATCACTAGTTCCGACTTTCGTCCCTGCTCGACTTGTCAGTCTCACAGTCAAGCTCCCTTGTGCACTTGCACTCGACACCTGATTACCAACCAGGCTGAGGGAACCTTTGAGCGCCTCCGTTACATTTTAGGAGGCAACCGCCCCAGTTAAACTACCCACCAGGCACTGTCCCTGATCCGGATTACGGACCGAGGTTAGATATCCAGAGCGACCAGAGTGGTATTTCAACGTTGACTCCACACACACTGGCGTGCATGCTTCACAGTCTCCCACCTATCCTACACAAGCCGCACCGAACACCAATACCAAGCTATAGTAAAGGTCCGGGTCTTTCCGTCCTGCTGCGCGTAACGAGCATCTTTACTCGTAGTGCAATTTCGCCGAGTTCGCGGTTGAGACAGCGGAGAAGTCGTTACGCCATTCGTGCAGGTCGGAACTTACCCGACAAGGAATTTCGCTACCTTAGGATGGTTATAGTTACCACCGCCGTTTACTGGGGCTTAAATTCTGAGCTTCGCCCGAAGGCTGACCCGTCCTCTTAACCTTCCAGCACCGGGCAGGCGTCAGTCCGTATACATCGTCTTGCGACTTCGCACGGACCTGTGTTTTAGTAAACAGTCGCTTCTCCCTGGTCTCTGCGGCCGTCAACGCTCGGGAAGCTAGTTCCGTCACGCATCGGGCCCCTTCTCCCGAAGTTACGGGGCATTTTGCCGAGTTCCTTAACCACGATTCTCTCGATCGCCTTAGTATTCTCTACCTGACCACCTGAGTCGGTTTAGGGTACGGGCGGCTAGAACCTCGCGCCGAGGCTTTTCTTGGCAGCATAGGATCACCCAATTCGCGCATACGCGCTATCTATCAGTTCTCAGGCTATGTGAACAGCGGATTTGCCTACTGTTCGCCCTACAACCTTGGACACGGTCAACCATCGCCGTGCTGGGCTACCTTCCTGCGTCACCCTGTTAATACGCTTACCTAGTACTGGTTCGGGTCGCGCGCTGCTCCCACGTTGCCTCCCGAAGGAGACGGTGCGGGTTAAGGGCGCTTAGCATCACCGGGTTCGGTATGGGCGGTTCTTCGCCGGTAGGAGAATATCAACTCCTTGTCCATCGACTACGCCTGTCGGCCTCGCCTTAGGTCCCGACTTACCCAGGGCGGATTAGCCTGGCCCTGGAACCCTTGGTCATTCGGCGGACGGGTTTCTCACCCGTCTTTCGCTACTCATGCCTGCATTCTCACTCGTGTAGGCTCCACCGCTGGGTTACCCGCGACTTCACTGCCCACACGACGCTCCCCTACCCATCCACACGCCTGGACCACGAAGGCCTAGCGTTTGTGTGAATGCCACAG
Organism: Oerskovia sp. M15; assembly: GCA_038070415.1. Classification (GTDB taxonomy): domain Bacteria; phylum Actinomycetota; class Actinomycetes; order Actinomycetales; family Cellulomonadaceae; genus Oerskovia. The sequence goes on along the minus strand of JAMYWF010000001.1, from coordinate 1,864,438 downwards.
CTTCGGCGGTGTACTTGAGCCCCGCTACATTGTCGGCGCGGAATCACTTGACCAGTGAGCTATTACGCACTCTTTCAAGGGTGGCTGCTTCTAAGCCAACCTCCTGGTTGTCTGTGCAACTCCACATCCTTTCCCACTTAGCACACGCTTAGGGGCCTTAGCTGGTGGTCTGGGCTGTTTCCCTCTCGACTATGGAGCTTATCCCCACAGTCTCACTCCCGCGCTCTCACTTACCGGCATTCGGAGTTTGGCTGACGTCAGTAACCTTGTAGGGCCCATCGGCCATCCAGTAGCTCTACCTCCGGCAAGAAACACGCGAGGCTGCACCTAAATGCATTTCGGGGAGAACCAGCTATCACGAAGTTTGATTGGCCTTTCACCCCTAACCACAGGTCATCCCCAGGTTTTCAACCCTGGTGGGTTCGGTCCTCCACGTAGTCTTACCCACGCTTCAACCTGCCCATGGCTAGATCACTTCGCTTCGGGTCTAGACCCAGCGACTCATTCGCCCTATTCAGACTCGCTTTCGCTACGGCTTCCCACACGGGTTAACCTTGCCACTGAGCACTAACTCGCAGGCTCATTCTTCAAAAGGCACGCTGTCACCCCTGCTAGGGAGGCTCCAACGGATTGTAGGCACACGGTTTCAGGTACTATTTCACTCCCTCCCGGGTACTTTTCACCTTTCCCTCACGGTACTGGTCCGCTATCGGTCACTAGGTAGTATTTAGGCTTAGCAAGTGGTCTTGCCGGATTCACACGGGATTTCTCGGGCCCCGTGCTACTTGGGATCCCTTCGGGAGGCCGCGTCATTTCGTCTACGGGGTCGCACCCTCTTCGCCGGGCCTTTCAATGCCCTTCGACTATAACGCGGCTTTCTGACTCCTGACCGGGTACCAGCCCGGTCTGAAAGGTCCCACAACCCCGCCCATGCAACGCCTGGTAGCTATCACACATGAACGGTTTGGCCTGTTCCGCTTTCGCTCGCCACTACTCACGGAATATCTCTTCCTGTCGGTACTGAGATGTTTCACTTCCCGACGTTCCCTCCACACACCCTATATATTCAGGTGCGGGTCACTGGACATGACTCCAGCGGGTTTCCCCATTCGGAGATCCTCGGATCACGGTTCGTTTGCCAACTCCCCGAGGCTTATCGCAGGCTACAACGTCCTTCATCGGCTCCTAGTGCCAAGGCATCCACCCTGTGCCCTTAAAACTTGACAACAAAAATTGCAGAGAACAAAGATAAATCTTTGATCTTACAAAGATGCTCGCGTCCACTGTGCAGTTCTCAAGCTACGGACGATCCCACCCGCTCCCACGGCCTACCAACACGAGGTCGGCGGTTCACCCAGGAGACGCGATGGCCCGTTCAGAGCGACCCCACCCATACGGGCGGTTCCCTCAGGACCCAACAGTGTGCTTGGCAAACCCCATCCCCGTACCCGTGATGTTCCACCGCCCACACAAGGTGGACAGGTACTGACACGAACCGTCTTGGACGAAGCTCTTCGTTAATGTTCCACCCTTGAGCAACCATCCACCCACACGTTCGGTGGGCACCATGGCCTCTGCACAACCAACCCAGGGGCCGGCTGTGAGTGATGCTCCTTAGAAAGGAGGTGATCCAGCCGCACCTTCCGGTACGGCTACCTTGTTACGACTTAGTCCCAATCGCCAGTCCCACCTTCGACAGCTCCCTCCACAAGGGTTGGGCCACCGGCTTCGGGTGTTACCGACTTTCGTGACTTGACGGGCGGTGTGTACAAGGCCCGGGAACGTATTCACCGCAGCGTTGCTGATCTGCGATTACTAGCGACTCCGACTTCATGGGGTCGAGTTGCAGACCCCAATCCGAACTGAGACCGGCTTTTGGGATTCGCTCCACCTCGCGGTATCGCAGCCCTTTGTACCGGCCATTGTAGCATGCGTGAAGCCCAAGACATAAGGGGCATGATGATTTGACGTCATCCCCACCTTCCTCCGAGTTGACCCCGGCAGTCTCTTATGAGTCCCCACCATAACGTGCTGGCAACATAAGACGAGGGTTGCGCTCGTTGCGGGACTTAACCCAACATCTCACGACACGAGCTGACGACAACCATGCACCACCTGTACACCGACCTTGCGGGGCAACCATCTCTGGAAGTTTCCGGTGTATGTCAAGCCTTGGTAAGGTTCTTCGCGTTGCATCGAATTAATCCGCATGCTCCGCCGCTTGTGCGGGCCCCGTCAATTCCTTTGAGTTTTAGCCTTGCGGCCGTACTCCCAGGCGGGGCACTTAATGCGTTTGCTGCGGCACGGAACTCGTGGAATGAGCCCCACACCTAGTGCCCAACGTTTACGGCATGGACTACCAGGGTATCTAATCCTGTTCGCTCCCATGCTTTCGCTCCTCAGCGTCAGTTGCGGCCCAGTGACCTGCCTTCGCCATCGGTGTTCCTCCTGATATCTGCGCATTCCACCGCTACACCAGGAATTCCAGTCACCCCTACCGCACTCTAGTCTGCCCGTACCCGATGCAAGCTCAAGGTTGAGCCTTGAGTTTTCACACCAGACGCGACAAACCGCCTACGAGCTCTTTACGCCCAATAATTCCGGACAACGCTTGCGCCCTACGTATTACCGCGGCTGCTGGCACGTAGTTAGCCGGCGCTTCTTCTGCAGGTACCGTCACTTGCGCTTCTTCCCTGCTGAAAGAGGTTTACAACCCGAAGGCCTTCATCCCTCACGCGGCGTCGCTGCATCAGGCTTGCGCCCATTGTGCAATATTCCCCACTGCTGCCTCCCGTAGGAGTCTGGGCCGTGTCTCAGTCCCAGTGTGGCCGGTCGCCCTCTCAGGCCGGCTACCCGTCGTCGCCTTGGTAGGCCATTACCCCACCAACAAGCTGATAGGCCGCGAGTCCATCCCAGACCGATAAATCTTTCCAGACACTCCCATGCAGGGCATCTCATATCCAGTATTAGACCTCGTTTCCAAGGCTTATCCGGAGTCTGGGGCAGGTTACTCACGTGTTACTCACCCGTTCGCCACTGATCAACCCAGCAAGCTGGGCATCACCGTTCGACTTGCATGTGTTAAGCACGCCGCCAGCGTTCGTCCTGAGCCAGGATCAAACTCTCCGTAAATGTTTGCTATCAACCCCAAAAGGGTTAACAACCATACGAAGCGGACCCGAAGGTCCATAATCAAGGCTACAAACCGAAAACATGACGTTTTCAATTCATACCAAAAGTAGTCTCATACACAGACACACAACACACACCGAAGATGCGAGCCACGCGCCCACGAAGGACAATTGGCATTAACTATCAAGCACACTGTTGAGTTCTCAAGCAACCGACACGCACCGACTCCAACCCGTTTCCAGGCCTTCACTCGGGGCAACTTCTTAAACTTACCAGACCGTCTTCTTTGTTTCAAACCCGGCTAACCGGGTCAAAACTCGGATCACGATCCCCGACCTCAAGGCCTGGAGGCACGAGGCTTCCACGTCGAGATGTCGGGTTTCAGACCCGGGGAACAGCCACTTCGCGGCGGCTCCGAGGAGCTTCGCAGTGGTGTCTGTCTCTCCCTGCCGGGCTGACTTCCAGAACATTACGGCTACGTGAACCCTCGGGTCAACTCGGCCTCACGTGACCCCGATCACCGCAGAGACCACCCGTCGGCACCACCACCCTCCGGCCGCTCACTCGGCCTCGACGGCCCCGCGGAAACGTTCTCCCAGCTCGCGCATCGCGTCCCGGAGCGCGTCGGGCCCCACGACGTCGAACGGCACGTCGAACATCCCGATCCATGCCGCGAGGCCGCGCCAGGACCAGGATCCGGCGGTGAGGCGTGAGCGGTCGGGCCCGAGCGCCTCGATCACCCCTGGTCCCCGACCCACGGGGCCAGCGTGTCCGCTCGCACGTGCAGCACGACCTCGCCCTCGACGGGCCATCGCGGACGGGAGAACGCGTGCGTGACGTACGCGGCGACGTCGGGCATCGACGAAGCTCCACCACCCGGTGCGGGCACCGCGGGAGCGCCGGGCGCGAACCGCGGACCGCCCGGCGTCCTGGGCGCCATGCGGTCCACGCGGAACGTTCGCCAGTCCTCACGTTCCAGGTCCCACGCGACCAGGTACCACCGCCCTCCCCAGGTGACCAGGTGGTGCGGCTCGACGCGGCGTGGGGCCTGAACACCGCGTCCCCGTGCCGAGCACGGGGACGATCCGCCGTCGTAGTCGAAGCGCAGGATCTCCCGCGCCCGCACCGCGGTCCCGATCGTCACCAGCGTCCCGGGTCCACGACCGGCGGCGTGCGTCACCCGACGACGGCACCGCCGTCACCTCGAGCGCGTCGATCCGCCCGCGCAGCCGGGCGGGCATGACCTGCCGGATGGTCGCCAGGGCGCCGCGCGGGCTCCTCGATCCCCGCGACCTGCGTCGTCTGGAGGGCGACCGCGACCGCGACCGCCTGCTCGTCGTCGAACAGGAGGGGCGGGAGCTCGGCGCCCGCGTCGAGGCGGTACCCGCCGTCAGGTCCCTTGGTCGCACGCACGGGGTAGCCGAGCTCGCGCAGCCGGTCCACGTCACGTCGCACCGTGCGCGGGCTGACGTGGAGGCGGTCCGCGAGAGCCCTCCGGGCCAGTCGCGGCGCGCCTGGAGCAGGGAGAGCAGGGCGAGGAGTCGGGCCGAGGTCTCGAGCATGCCCCAGAGTCGCACGAGGTAGCGGACAGAACCTGACCGCTACCTCCGACAGGGTGGAGTCATCACCCACTCCTGGAGGACACCGTGATCCACACCCGCTCCCTCACGAAGGACTTCGTCGTGAGCCGCCACGAGACCGTGCACGCCGTGCGCGGCATCTCGCTCGACATCGAGCCCGGCGAGCTCGTCGCCGTCCTGGGCCCCAACGGGGCCGCAAGACCACGACCCTGCGGATGCTCACCACGCTCATCGCGCCCACCTCGGGCACAGCCACGGTCGCGGGTACGACGTCGCCACGCACCCCGCGCAGGTCCGTCACCACATCGGGTACGTCGGGCAGGGCAACGCGGCAGGCCACAACCAGCGAGCCCTCGACGAGCTCGTGACCCAGGGCGTCGTCTACGGCCTGGACCGGCGAGCCGCCCGCCGACGGGCGGACGAGCTCTTCGAGGCCCTGGACCTGACCGCGCTGCGCGCGCGCAAGGTCGGCGACCTCTCGGGCGGGCAGCGTCGTCGACTCGACGTCGCGATGGGACTGGTCCACGCGCCGTCGCTCCTGTTCCTCGACGAGCCCTCGACCGGGCTCGACCCGCACAACCGCGCCAACCTGTGGGAGCACGTCCTCGACCTGCGGTCGCAGAGCACGGGACCGGGCGCGACGGGTGACCCCATGACGATCGTCCTGACGACCCACTACCTCGACGAGGCGGACACCATGGCCGAGCGGGTCGTCGTCGTCGACCACGGCGAGGTCATCGCGGACGACACCGCCGAGGCGCTCAAGTCGGACCTCGCGGGAGACCGCGTGGTCCTGGAGGCCGCGGTGCCCGACGACGTCGCTCACCTCATGCAGCTCGTCTCGCGCGGGGACGGGGTCAGGGAGGTGGAGGCAGCACCGGAACCACGCGGGTCACGGCCCGGGCCGTGGACGGCCCGGCAATGCTCCCGGCCCTGCTGCGCGCCGCGGACCACGCAGGCATCACGGTCGCGACCGCGCAGGTCCACCGCCCCACGCTCGACGACGTCTTCCTCGCCCTCACCGGACGTAGCCTCCGGGAGACCGGGGCCGCCCCTCCGCACAGACGACACAGACCGCCGAGGGCTCCGGCCTCTCGGGAAGGACGCAGCATGAGCACCGCCGACGCCACGACCACCGTCTCCGGCGAGGGACGCACACCCGCTGCACGAGCCCCGCGCGGCCCGAGCCGCACGGACGGGCGCACCGAAGGCAGCCCCGCGGCCGCTCGCGACGTTCGCCAGGGATACGAGCATCGTCCTGGTCCGCGAGCTGAGGCCCTTGCTCCACGACCCGTTCTCGGTCGTGTTCGGCCTGGTCCAGCCGCTGGTGTTCCTCGCCCTGTTCGGGCCGCTGCTCGTCGGCACGCTCAGCGGTCAGGAGGGCGGGCGGCCGGGACGCTGGGCGGCAGCGTCTGGCAGTGGTTCGTGCCGTCCATCCTCGTGATGACCACGCTGTTCGGCACCTCGACCACGGGCGCCAACCTCCAGCAGGAGCTGAACACCGGGGCGCACGAGCGCATGCTGGTCTCCCGCTGTCGCGGCCGTCACTGCTCGTCGGCCGAGCGCTCAAGGAGATGGCGCCGATCGCGGCGCAGGCGGTCGTGGTGATCCTCGTGATGCTGCCGTTCGGGTTCGAGCTGTACCCCGCCGGCGCAGTGCTCGGCCTGCTGATGCTCGCGATCTTCGGCGTCGGGATCGGGTCGCTGAGCTACGCGCTCGCGCTCGCGGTGCGCAAGCAGGAGTGGATGTTCTGGCTCGTGCAGCAGACGCTGGTCTTCCCGCTCATGATCCTGTCCGGGATGCTGCTGCCCTCGAGACCGGCCCGGGTGGATGCGCGCCGCGGCGCACCTCAACCCGCTGACCTACGTGGTGGACGCCGAGCGCTCGCTCTTCGCGGGAGACCTGACCTCCTCGGCCGCCGCCTGGGGCTGGGTGGCCGCTGTGGCGACCGCCGCCGTCGGGCTGGCTGTGGGGATCCGGACCATGGTACGCAGCACGGACTGACCCGGCAGACGCACGAAGGGTGACGCGCTGCTGCGCGTCACCCCTTCGTCGAGCTCGCTACCGACGCATCAGGCGTACTGCTCACGGAACGCGTCCGTGAGGGTCGGCCCGCCGTCGCCCAGGCGCCACACGCTCCACCCGTCGGCCGTCGTCGCCCCCGAGGCCGCGACCGCCGCCGCGTCCGGGTGACGGAAGCGTGCGCCGTCGGTCAGCTCGATGAAACCGTCCGGGTACAGGACCGCCTCGAAGCGCTGCCCCGGCGGGACGCGACCAGACGAGGGAGATCGGGGTGCCGAACGAGCGCGCGAGAGCGTGGAGGTCCGGGTCGTCGTCCGGGTCGTCGTCCAGCGCCGACGACGGGGAGCGGCGGGGACGGCACGAGGTCCTGGCCCAGCGGGTCGATCGAGCTGAGGGCGTCGACCACCGGGACGTCAGCCGGCGGGCGGTAGGACAACGGGTCGTACGCCGGCGCCTCGGCCTCGTAGGACTCGCGGGTCAGCACCGACTCACGCGTCCGGACGGACTCCCGGGTGCGGATGGACTCCCGGGTCAGGATCGACGAGCGGCTGGGCGTTCGCGAGGACGACGCATCCTCGGCGGTGCCCGGCGAGGAAGCAGACGACGAGTAGCGGCTCTGCTCGCTCGCCTCGTCCCGAGGAGGTGCGGCCAGCAGGGGCACCGGTGGCACGGTCGGCGGCGAGGAGGCGCCGGCGGAAGGCTCAGCTCGGGAGCCAGGGGACGGGCTCGGGGAGCAGCGGGTCGAGGACCGGTTCGAGACGGCCGGTCTCGGCGGCCGAGCTCGGCGACGAGCCGTAGATCGTGCCCGCGGCCTCGAGGTCCGTGCCGCGCCGACGGTCCGCGCGCGAACGCTGCGTGACGATCGGCAGCTTGCCCGTGAGCGCGCGCCCGACGGCGACCCCTCCTCGAAGTCCGCGGTGCGCGCGGCAGACCGAGGCGCCAGGGCGGCCCGGGGAGGTGCGGCAGGGACGGCCGGACGTGCGGGCCGCTCCGGGACCAGCGGGGACACGTCGACGAACCGTCGACCGTCCGCCCGTGCATGACCCCGAGCTTGAGGACCGACACCGACGACCCGGCTGGCGCAGGAAGTCGAGGGCATCGACGATCCCCTCCTCCGCGCTCGAGCAGATGACGATCAGGCGGGCACCCGTCGCCCGCGAGGTGGCCTGCGAGCGGGTCAGGGGACGTTGTCGTAGAACGTCGTGACGTCCTGCTGGAAGCGGGCAGCGCCGCCGGCGTATCGACTCGCGAGCTCGGCGCGAGTGAGCTGCCCGGCCCGGCCCGCGTGGTTCATGGCCCGCGTGAGCGTCTCCTCGGTCAGCTCCGCGACCACCTCGATGACGACCGGCAGCCCGGCCGCGTCCAGCGCCAGCAGATGAGGCTCGTCGAGCGACGAGCCCTGCTTCACGGGGAAGATCTGCTCGCCGAGCAGGCCGTCCAGGTGACCGTCGACGACGCGTTGCGCGACCGTGCCGAATCCCCACCCGCCGGCTGCGACGGGCGGACCAGAACTGGACGCTCGGCGTCCACCTCGAAGAGGGGCATCATGGTCTCCTGCGACTTGTGACACGGCTCGTGGTGCAGCCTCGAGCGCTGCCGGAACGGCGGCGTTGCCGCATAGCCTACGACGCCCGCGCACGCACCCCGTAAACGCCCGTTTCACCCTGTGGGACGCGGGGTGCAGGGCGCTCAGTCGCGGGCCAGGCGCTCCTCGACGCGCTCGATCTTCCCGGTCAGCTCCCCGTGCGACCTGGGCGGATGTCCGCCTTGAGGACCAGGGAGACCCGGTGCCCGCCGGCTCCCACGGCTTCCGTCGCGCGCTTGACCACGTCCATGACTTCATCCCATTCACCCTCGATCTCGGTGAACATCGACGTCGTCCGGTTCGGCAGCCCCGAGGCGCGGACGATGCGGACGGCCTCGGCGACGGAGTCCGTGACGGACTCGCCCGCACCGAGGGGAGCGACGGAGAAAGCGAAGATGGCCATGAGGCCATCATGCCGCGTCCGTCAGGTCGCGCCGAGCGCTCTCGTGTCAGACGCTCGGACGTGCAGGGCCTCACCAGGTTCTGACAGGGGCCCCGGGCCACCCACCTGTCAGACGCTCATGACGCCCAGGCCTCACCAGGTTCTGACAGGTCCGGGGTCGAGCCGTAGCGTGGGCACCATGCGAATTGGAGCACACGTCGACCAGGCCGACGCCGTCAACCAGGCACGAGCGATCGGCGCGGACCAGGTCCAGGTCTTCCTGGGCGACCCGCAGGGTGGAGGGGTGCCGAGTTCACGTACCCGGGCGGCGCCGAGGCCCTGCGCGCGGACGCCGCGGCCGCGGACCTCGACATCTACGTGCACGCGCCGTACGTCATCAACGTCGCGAGCACCAACAACCGCATCCGCATCCCGAGCCGCAAGTCGCTGCAGAAGATCGTGGACGGCGCCGCCGAGATCGGCGCCAAGGGTGTGATCGTGCACGGCGGTCACGTCACGGCGGACGACGACGTCGCGGTCGGCTACGACAACTGGCGCAAGGCGATCGAAGCACTGGACGCCAAGGTGCCGGTCCTCGTCGAGAACACCGCGGGCGGGGCCAAGTCGATGGCCCGCACGATCGAGAGCATCGGACGGCTGTGGGACGCGATCGGTGCCGCGGAGGGCGGCGACCAGGTCGGCTTCACGCTCGACACGTGCCACGCCTGGGCGGCGGGATCGACCTGACGACGGCCGCCGACCAGGTCCGCGCCGTGACGGGCCGCATCGACCTGGTGCACGCGAACGACAGCCGCGACACGTTCGACTCGGGCGCCGACCGGCACGCGCACTTCGGCGACGGACTCATCCCGCCGGACGAGCTGGTCGCGGTGATCGCCTCGGCCGGGGCGCCCGTCATCTGCGAGACGCACGGCGACATGGGTCCGGACATCGCCTGGTTGCGGGAGCGACTGGGCTGAGCCCTGGGCTGAGCCCTTGGCCCGACGGCGGAGCTCACCGCGGGCGTCCGTGTCCGGTGGGCGTCGAGATCAGCCCAGGCCGGGTGTCCGGGCGGTGCGGTGACGAGGCCGTCCGGGCGGTGTGCTGACGTGACCGCTCCGCCGTCGAACATGCGGTTGGCGTCGCTCGAACATGCGGTTGGCGTCCATTTCTGGGTCGAAACGAACGCCAACCGCATGTTCGGCACCGACGAGCGGCACCGACGAGGCGCCCCGGAACGATCAGCCCGTGTTCTGCAGGCCCGCCGCGACGCCGTTGACGGTGAGCAGCAGCAGGTGCTGCAGGCCGTCCTTGTACTGGCCCTCGGCACCCGAGCGCAGACCCGCAGCGCGCGCAGCTGGAGCAGGGACAGCGCGTCCACGTACGGGCTGCGGAGCTGGACCGCGCGCCCCAGGACACGCCGGCCGGCGAGCGGCCACTCGTTGCCGGAGATCTTGAGGACCCACTCGCGGGTCAGGCGCAGCTCCTCGAGGATCTTCGCCGCGAGGTCGTCGCGGTCGCCCAGCGCGAGGTAGCGCTCCGCGATCCGCTCGTCCGCCTTGGCGAGCGACATCTCGACGTTGTCGATGAGCGTCGCGAACAGCGGCCAGTCGCGGTGCGCCTCGCGCAGGCGCTCCAGGTCGCCGAACGCCTGGAGCGAGGTGCCCAGGCCGTACCAGCCCGCGAGGTTGATGCGGGCCTGCGACCACGAGAACACCCACGGGATGGCACGCAGGTCCTCGAGCGACTCCACGGACAGGCCGCGGCGGGCCGGACGGGAGCCGATCGGCAGGAGTCCGACCTCCTCGAGCGGGGTGACCTCGGAGAACCACTGCGGGAACCCTCGCTGCGGACCAGCGCGTGGAAGTGCTCGCGCGAGGTCACGTCCAGGGCGCTCGCCACGTCGGCGAAGCGCGCGGTGGCCTCGGCGTTGCGGCGCTCGACCGATGGCGCGGAGGCCAGCAGCGTCGCCGCCGCGACCTGCTCGATGTGCCGGGCCGCGATCGTCGGGTCGCCGTAGCGGGCCGTGATGACCTCGCCCTGCTCGGTCAGCTTGAAGCGGCCGTCGACCGAGCCCGGGGCTGGGCCAGGACGGCGCGGTTCGCGGGACCGCCGCCACGCCCGAGGCGCCGCCGCGGCCGTGGAACAGGGTCAGGTTGATCTCGTGGCGCTGCGCCCACTCGGCGATGCGGCTCTGCGCGGAGTGCAGGGCGAGCGTTGCGGAGACCGGGCCGACGTCCTTGGACGAGTCCGAGTAGCCGAGCATGACCTCGACCTTGCGGCCGTTCTCCGCGAGCCGTCGCTGGACCTGGGGCAGCTCGAGCGAGGCCTCGAGGATCTCGACGCTGGCCTCGAGGTCCGCGAAGGTCTCGAAGAGGGGATCGCGTCGATGACCGGCGCGTCGTCGGCGCCGTCGAACGCGTGCTCGGCGAGCTGGTAGACCGCGGCCAGGTGCTCGGGCTTCTGCGTGAACGAGACGATGTAGCGGCGCGCGGCGCGGATGCCGTAGCGCTGCTGGATCGAGCCGATCGCGCGGTAGGTGTCGAGGACCTCGCGGGTGCGGTCGGACAGCGCGCCGTGCACGCCGAGCTCGGCGATCTCCGCGAGGGCGGCCTCGTGGACCTGCGAGTGCTGGCGGACCTCGAGCTCGGCCAGGTGGAACCCGAAGGTCTGCACCTGCCACACGAGCTGCTGCAGGTCGCCGTACGCGGCGCGGGCGCGCCCGCGGCGATCAGGAGTCCTGGACCACCTTGAGGTCGGACTCGAGCTGCTCGGGCGTCGAGTACGCGAGGTCCGCGTCGCGCAGGCGGGTCGCGGCGATGCGGCGGGCCACGACGAGCATGACCGCGCGGTGCGGCTCGCTCGGGGAGTCGGCCGCGGCCTCGGCCGTGATGGCCTCCGAGAGCTGTCGCTGCTTCTGCCACAGGGCCCGCAGGCCGTCCGAGGCGGGCGTGCCGTGCTCGTCGAGCGTGAGTGTGCGCCCGATCCGCTGGGCCGCGCGCTCCAGGGCCTGGAGGGCGTGGTCGGCCGCGATGGCCGCGGCCTGGCGGGTGGTCTCCGCGGTGACGTTCGGGTTGCCGTCGCGGTCGCCGCCGATCCAGGTGCCGAGGCGCACGAAGGGCGCGGCCAGGGGCCGGTCGTGGCCTGCACGGTCGGCCAGCAGCCAGTCGTCGAGGCGGCGGTAGACCGCCGGGAAGACCGTGAAGAGGGTCGCGTCGAACACGCTCATCGCGGTGCGGACCTCGTCGATCGGCGAGGGCTTCGCGGCGCGGATCGGGGACGTGCGCCACATGCCGTCGATCTCGGCGAGCAGCTTGCGCTCGTTCTCCGCGAAGGACGCGCCGCCGTCGGGCAGCTCATCGCGCTCGACGAGGAGTGCGGAGATGCGGCGGATCGAGGCGGACACCGCACGACGACGCGCCTCGGTCGGGTGCGCCGTCAGGACCGGGCGGAACTCGAGGCGCTGGAGTCGCGCGAGCGCCTCCTCGTGGCCGACCTCGTCCGCGAGCTGCGTGAACGCCTCCGGCAGGAGTCGTCGACGACGGACGGGGCCAGCTCGGCCTCGCGGTCGTGCAGGACGCGCACCCGGTGGTGCTCCTCGGCGAGGTTCGCCAGGTGGAAGTACACCGTGAACGCGCGGGCGACCTGCTCGGCACGCTCGTGGCTGAAGCCCTCGACGAGGCGCTCCGCCTCCTCGAGCGCGGCACCGGCGTGCTCGCCGTACGCGCGGATCGAGAGCTCGCGCAGCCGCTCGACGTCGTCGAGCAACGAAGGGTCGCCCGTCTCCGTCAGGACGGTGCCGAGCAACCGGCCGAGGAGCCGGACGTCGTCACGCAGCGGCGCCGGGACCTCGTGCCGTGCGCCCGTGCGGCCGTTGCCGTCGGTGGATTCGGGGAAGGTTGTCGCTCACGGGTCCGTAGCCTAGGCGCTCCGCGTCCCGGCTCGTCGAACCGTCTGCCTGATGGTCGGTCCGCGGCGGACCCGCCGAGGGCGCTCGGGGCGTCCCAGGACAGCACGACGCCCGGGCGAGGAGGCCTCGCCCGGGCGCGTGACGTCGTCGGGCGCGGCCTGCGACAGCCAGGACCCTGAGGCGACCTCAGTCGGTGTACGCGCCCTGCCACACCGTGTCGAACGGCGCGTGCGAGCTCACGCGCGCCTCGATGGCCTCGGTGACGAGCTGCTTCGCGACGCCCACGGCGCGCTCGACGTCGTTGCCCTTGGCGAGCTCCGCGGTGATCGCCGCCGCGAACGTGCAGCCTGCCCCGCTCACGCGCTCCTCGCCCACCTTGGGGACGGAGAAGACCGTGATCTCCTGGCCGTCGAACAGGACGTCGACGGCGTCCGGGCCGGGCAGCTCGACGCCGCCCTTGACGACCACGAAGTCAGGGCCCAGGGCGTGGATGCGCTCGGCGGCCTCGACCAGGTCGTCGATCGACTCGATCTTCTCCATGCCGGACAGGATCTTGGCCTCGAACACGTTCGGGGTGATGACCGTGGCGAAGGGGAGGATCTTCGCGCAGCGCGGTGTCGGTGTCGAGGGCAGCGCCCGGCTCCTGGCCCTTGCAGATGAGGACCGGGTCGAGGACCACGTGGTGCCAGCGCTGGCTCGCGAGCAACTCGGCGACCACGTCGATCGTCGCGGGCGTGCCGAGCATGCCGATCTTCACGACGTCGAGGTCGTACGTGCTGGTCGCGGCCTCGAACTGGTCCGCGATGACCTGCGGCTCGATCGGGACGAACCGGTGGCCCCAGTCGTTCTTCGGATCGAAGGACACGATGCACGTCAGGGTCCCGACGCCGTAGACGCCCAGCTCCTGGAACGTCTTGAGGTCTGCCTGGATGCGGCACCCCGGTGGCTTCCGATCCGGCGATGACGTACGCGAGGTTGACCATGGTGCTGCCTGTGTCCTTCGGGAAGTGTGGTGGGCCCGTGCCGAGCCTCCGGGAAAGCCTACGCCGCGCGCCTACCGCCCCGACTCCCCGGCCGCACCAGGTCCGCCTCGTAGGCGAGGATCACGAGCTGGACCCGGTTCGTCAGCCCCACCTTGGTGAGGAGCGACCGGACGTGGCTCTTCACGGTCGCCTCCGAGAGGAACAGCTCGTCCCCGATCTCCTTGTTGGACAGGCCGCGGGTGACCGCCAGCAGCACCTCGCGCTCGCGCGGTGTCGCCAGGTCCAGTCCCGCCGCGGCGGTGGGCGCCGTCGCGGCCCCGGAGGTCGCGTGCCAGTCCGAGAGCTCGACGTACCGCTCGATGATCCGCCGCGTGACCGAGGGGTCGAGCAGGCTGTCGCCCGCCCGGACGCGGTGCACCGCGCTCACGAGCGACTCCGGGTCGGCGTCCTTGAGCAGGAACCCGCGGCCCCGGCCCGCAGCGCGCCGTAGACGTACTCGTCGTCGTCGAACGTCGTCAGGACGAGCGTGCGCACGCCCGCAAGCGCCGGGTCCGCGGAGATCTGGGCCGCGGCGTCGATCCCGTTGAGGTGGGGCATGCGCACGTCCATGAGGACGACGTCGGGCAGGAGGGCGCGTGCCATGCGGACGCCTTGCACGCCGTCGGCGGCCTCGCCCACGACCGTGATGTCGGGCTCGTTGTCGAGGATCATGCGCAGGCCCAGGCGGATGGTGGCCTGGTCGTCGACCACGACGACGCGCACGGGCTCGCTGAACGGTCGGCTCTCGGCGACGACGTGCAGCGGGCTGGTCGGGCGCCCGGGGCGCGACGCCGTCCGGGAGGGGAACAGGACGGGGCTGTAGGTCATGGGGTCTCCCGGGGCAGGACGGCCTGGACGCGCCAGCCGCCGCTCTGGTCGGGCCCTGCGGACAGCGTGCCGCCGCAGGACAGGGCTCGTTCGCGCATGTTCAGCAGGTCGTTGCCGCCGTGCAGGTCGGGGTTGTCGGGCAGCGGGGCCCGGGTCGCGGACGGCCACGCGCACGTACCCGGGCGTCGCGACGACCTCGAGGCTCAGGCGCGGGGCGAGCGAGTGCAGCAGCACGTTGGTCAGTCCCTCCTGGGCGATGCGCACGACGGCGAGGCTCACCTCGGGCCGCAGGTCGCCCAGGTCGTCGGGCAGGTCGAGCTCGACGTCCCGGCGGCCTCGGTCAGGCGTGCGGCCGCGGCCCGGACGTCGTCGAGCGCGGGGCAGGGGCGAGCTCGAGCGCGTCCCCGGTCTCGCGGCGCAGCACGTGCACGACCGAGCGCATCGAGGTCAGGGCCTTCTTGCCCTCGTCGGCGATCCAGGTGACCGCCTCGGCCGGAGCCTGGGGCTGGTTGGCGCGACGCGGTCCGCGGCCTGCGCCCGGACGACGATCGCGGACATGTGGTGCGCGACGACGTCGTGCAGCTCGCGCGCGATGCGCGTGCGCTCGGCGAGCACGGCCTGCTGGGCGAGCACCCTGCAGGGCCGTGAGCTCCTCGTTGCGCTGGCGCAGCGCCTCGCCGGTCACGACGATGCGCCGCACCATCCACCCGAGCGCGACGGCCGCGAGCGCCAGGGCGACCGTCGTGAGGATGTCCGACGGGGACGAACCGGTGGCGACCCTGACGAGGTAGAAGCGTCCGTCCACGAGGATCAGGCCGCCCCACAGGTGCAGCGCCCACCCGAGACGCCGGCCGCGAGCGCCGCGAGGGCAGGCGGCACGGCCCCTGGCGCGTCGCCCCGAAGCCTGCGACCAGGAGGGAAGGAGGTGGAAGGAGTTCTGCAGGGGTCCCGGGACGACCACCGGGTAGAAGAGGACCGTCGCCCAGAAGACACCCGCCGGGGCCGTGCGACGGAGCGCGTAGGCGGGGACGAGCCAGGCTCCCGTCCACCAGTACGGCGAGATCGCGTCCGGTATCCAGTAGTCCCCTGGTACATGAACCCGACTCCCCGAACCAGACCAGCCCGACCGCGAGCGCGACGAGGAGGTCCTGGGCCCACACCGGGACCCGACGAGTGGGCTGCACGGTCCCACCGTAGCGAGGACGGGTTGCGGGCGTGACCACCCTAGGGCTGGTGCCCGACGACGCCGCGTCCGTCCCGGGGTGGAGCGCGCCCGCCCGGTCCTCGCCCTGCGGCCAGGACCAGGACCGGACGGCGGGCCGATGCCTGAGGCACCCGTGCGCGGCGAGGCTCGAGGCATGACCTTCGACGCTCCTCCTCCGCCCCTCCCTCGTCCCGTACTGCACGGCCTGCCCGTACTGCACGGCCTGCCTGCACGGCACGGCCTGCCCGACGGCGCCGGACCCCGCCAACCGCGCCTACGCGGCGGTGGTCGCTGCCGCGCTCGTGGCCTGCGGGGTCGCCGCCTACGAGCTGCTCGGCTCGCCGGAATCGTCCGCCTCGTCGGCCCTCTCCGGTCCCGAGGGTGCGGCCCGCGCCGGTGCCTCGGCCTCCCAGGAGCCCGTTCCGGCGTCCGGGCTGGACCCCGAGCTGGTGCGGCGGTTCGAGCGGGCGCAGGCGCTCGCGGCCGAGGACGGGATCGAGCTGACCCTGGTCTCGGGATGGCGATCCGCGGAGGAGCAGGCGCAGGTCGTCGAGGACGTGGTCCGCAAGCGCGGCTCGCAAGAGGAGGCCAAGCGCTGGGTCCTGCCCCGGAGTCCTCGGCGCACGTGGCGGGCACGGCGATCGACGTGGGGCGACCGACGGTGCGCTGTGGCTCGGCCAGCACGGCGAGGAGCTGGGGCTGTGCCGGACCTACGCGAACGAGATGTGGCACTTCGAGGCGGTCATCGAACCGGGTGGCACGTGCCCCGAGATGCACGAGGACTCGCGCGGGGCTGGGAGTGAGGCGTCTACGCGGGCTCGGGGCGCGCACCCGGTGCGGGTGACCCCGCGACGGCGGCCCCTCGGCGGCTCGGGCGCGGCCAGCATCTCCGGGGCGCCCGCACGAGCAGCCACGCAGGCAGGATCGCGAGGCACAGGAGGGGCAGCACCTCGACGTCCCCGACGACCGCGACCGCGACGAACAGCGCGATCCACCCGTCGCGCCCCACGGCCAGGACCACCCGAGCACCCGCACGCGACCGCGAGCCCGATCGGGACGTCCGGGAAGGCCGCATTGACGACCACGCCGATCGCGACGCCGATGAACACCGCGGGAAGATGCGCCCGCCCGGAAACCCGCGGCCGCCGCGATCACGAGCGCGACGAGCTTGACGGCCACGATGAGGACCAGGTTCCCGGTCGAGAGGTCCGCCCGCTGCTGGACGAGCTCGAACGACTGCTCGGAGCCCTTGAAGAGCGTGAGCGGCCCGCCGACGGCACCGAGGACGCCCAGCACCACCCCGCCGAGCGTCACGTAGAGCACCGGGTTGCGCAGCGCGTGGAAGGCCCGGTGCACGTGCCGGAACGCGACCACGCCCAGCAGCGCGACGCCCGCAGCGACCGTCGCGACCACGAGCGCGATCCCGACGTCGGCGAGGTCCGGTGTCCCGAGATCCGGCAGGTCCATGGACCCGAACGGACGACCGAAGGCGTCCATCGTCAAGGCCCCGCGCCCGCCGAGACGAGCGGGAGGAACAGCCGGTCGAACAGGGGTCCTCCACGACGGAAGCCGGCGACGACCCCGTGAACACGAGCGCGGCCGCCACGGGGTCCCGAACAGCGCACCGATCGTCGCCGCCGCGGCCAGCAGCACGACGAGGTCCACCGGCACCTGGGGCCACAGCCGCGCGACGAGTGCGACGAGCAGCGCGGTGTTGATCGCGATGATCGGGTTCTCCGGCCCCAGGCTCACTCCCCGGCGAGCCCCAGGACCGTGACCAGGGCCAGGCTCGGCAGGACCCGCAGCGGCAGCGGGGTGCGATGAGCTCGGTCGTGGCCGAGTCGCGCCCGCCGTGCCCCGGCACGAGCCACACGACCAGCCCCACGAGCAGGCCTGCCCCGGTCAGCATCGCGAAGATCCACCACCGGGAGTCCGGGTCCACGCCCAGGGCCCCGGGCAGGTCCGTCCACAGGACGTCCTCGGCGGCTGCCGACAGCCAGTCGAGCGCGTACAGCACGAGCGCCGCGACCACCCCGACGAGCACCGCGGGGACCGAGAGCCGCAGCAACGTGCGCAGGGCGGGGCGTCCGGCGGCATAGGTGCGGCGGGCGTCGAAGGGGCGTGGCAGGCACGTCGTCGTCCCGCTCGGGCATGCGCCCAGCGTGGCACGCGCAGGCGATGAGCGCGCCCGGGGACTCCGTGCCCGACCGGGCCGCATCAGCCCAGGGCTGGCTCACCCCACGCGGGCCGCACCCTGGGGCGGGGCGCCGCCGCCGTCGGGCCGATGTCTCGACGCCCTCGACGCTGGAAGGGTCGATGCGTGACCCTCCGCAACGACGCACGCACCGCGCAGAGCAGCCGGCCCGCCTGGGCCGCGCCCTGGACGAGCCGGTCCGACCGCACCCCGAGCACCACGCCCCACGACACGCCGCGACGCGCGCGCCTCGTCACCTACGGGCTCCTGCTCGCGCTGCTGCTGGCCGCGGCCAGCGAGGCCGAGCTCTGGCCGCTCACGGCCTACCGGCTCTTCAGCGGGTGCGGACCGGCACCACCGTGAGCCTCGACCTCGTGGCCGTGACCACCGGCGGAGACGTTCCCGTCCGGCCCGCCGATCGGGCCGAGCCTCTCATGACGACCACCCGCCAGTACCAGGACCTCGCCGCGGCCACGCCCGAGAGGCGCCACGAGATGGTGACCGCCTGGCTCGGCCTGGCCGGGATCGACCCCGCGAGCGTGAGTACTGTGCGGCTCGAACGGGCCGTGCGGCACCTGCCACCGCAGGGGACACCTGGGTCGAGAGGTCCCGCGAGACGGTCCTGGAGGTCGCGCCGTGAGCGGGCCGCCGGCTCGTCGCTGCGCCGGGCCGCGCTCGCCGTCGACCACGCGCTGCTCGCGCCCGGCCCCGCCCACCGGCTGCTCGAGGTCCGCACGCTGCTCGCGCTCGTGATCGGGCTGCGACTGGTCACGCGCGACTGGACCGTGGTCGCCGACCGACCCGCAGCCCTCACCGATCACGCCAACGTCATGGGATGGCTGCACCTGACGCCGCCCGCGTGGCTGCTCGTCGCCGTCCAGGTCGCCGGGCTCGTGGGGTGGCGCTCGTGGTCACCCGCCGTCGGGCCCAGGTCGGGTTCGCGCTCGCCTGGTGCGCGTTCACCGCGCTCGCGGCCCTGTGGGGAAGCTCGGGAAAAGTCATGCACAACGACGTCCTGACCGTCACGGTCGCCGTCACGCTCCTGCTCGCAGCCGACCCGCCGCGCTCGTCGCCCCCGGGGAGCTGAGCGTGCGCTGGGCTGGCCCCGCGCGCGGCGCTCGCGGCCCTCGGCGCCGTGTACTTCCTCACGGGGCGCAGAAGCTGCGGCACAGCGGCACCGACTGGGTCTTCAGCGACAACATGACGTGGGTGCTGCGCCAGGGTGGGGCGGGTCACCGTTCGGTCCCGGGTGGGTCCAGACCGTCGCCGACCAGGGATGGCTCACTCAGGCGCTCGCGGGCGGTGCGCTGGCGCTCGAGCTCACGGCACCCTGTGGCTCGCGATCCGGGTCACGCGCATCCCCTTCGTGCTCGCGGTCACCGGGATGCACGCCAGCATCTGGGCGTTCCTCGGGCTGGACTACTCGGCGTGGGTCCTGACCGCGGCAGCGGTCGCGGTACCGATGGCACTGCGGCCCGAGCGGCGTCTCCTCGGTCGGCTGCTCGGGCACCGTCCCGGGCGCGGGCGGCGGGGACCCAGGACGCCGGACCGTCGACGGAGAGGGTGGACAAGGACGTGCCTCTCAGGATGTGGCGGGTGCGGCGCCTCGTCGTCGGGCGCACGTCCAGGAGGAGACCCTGCGGGCGGTGAGTGATGCCGGGCGCCGCGCGACTCACCCGCGCCCTCGCCCTTACTTGCCGAGCATCTGCGCGAAGGAGGGCACGGCGTCGAACATGCCGGTCGCCGTGCGCGGGTCCTGGCCGCGACCGTGCCCGCGAGCTCCTTGGCCGCCTTGCGGACGCGGACCGGGAGCGGGCGGCGTCGTGCGTGCTGTCGCCCTCGGCGGCCCAGTCGTCCGTGGCCGCGAAGACCGACGTCGTCGCGACGTCCGCGTGCAGGTACGTGAACAGCGGGCGCATCGAGTACTCGACCGCGAGCGAGTGGCGCGAGGTGCCGCCCGTCGCGCCGAGCAGCACGGGCATGCCCTGCAGGAGTCCTTGTCGAGGATGTCGACGAAGGACTTGAACAGGCCCGAGTAGGTGGTCGTGAACAACGGGGTGACCAGGATGAGCGCGTCGGCGCCCGTGACCTTCTCGATCACCTCGGCGAGGTCGCCGCTCGCGAAGCCCGTGAGCATCGCGTCGGTGACGGCGTGGGCGACGTCGCGCAGCTCGACGGTCGTGACCTCGGCGGCCACCCCGGTCGCCCAGCTCGGCCACGGTCGCGGCGGAGAGGCGGTCGGCGAGCAGGCGGGTCGAGGACGGCTGGCCGAGGCCTGCGGAGATCGCGACGATCTGGCGAGCGGTCATGAAAGGGTGCTCCTGGTTCGTGAGGGTTCTTCGGGTGGTGCGTGCTGTGGGGTGCTCGGTCAGAGACCGAAGGCCGAGCCCTTAGTGGCAGCTGCGTCCGCTGCCTGGATGTCGTCCTCGGCGGTCTTGCCCGTCCAGTGGTCCGCGGCCGCGACGACCTGCTCCGCGATCGTGCCCTCGGCGCGGGCCTTCGCGACGCGCTGGGCGTGGCTCGGCGGGTCGCTCGGGACGTGGGCGGGACGCTTGGCCTCCATCTCCTTGCGGAGGACGGGGACGACCTCGCCGCCAGCAGGTCGATCTGCTCCAGGACCGTCTTGAGCGGCAGGCCCGCGTGGTCCATGAGGAACAGCTGACGCTGGTAGTCGCCCACGTGCTCGCGCATGGCGCCGTAGCGGTCGATGACCTCCTGCGGGCTGCCCACGGTCAGCGGGGTCTGGGCGCTGAAGTCCTCGAGCGACGGGCCGTGCCCGTAGACGGGTGCGTTGTCGAAGTAGGGCCGGAACTCGCGGACGGCGTCCTGGGAGCTCTTGCGCATGAAGACCTGGCCGCCGAGCCCGACGATCGCCTGGTCGGCCTGGCCGTGGCCGTAGTGCTCGAAGCGCTGGCGGTAGTACTGGACCATCTGCTTCGTGTGGCTCATGGGCCAGAAGATGTTGTTGTGGAAGAACCCGTCGCCGTAGAAGGCGGCCTGCTCGGCGATCTCCGGGGTACGGATCGAGCCGTGCCAGACGAAGGGCGCGACGCCGTCGAGCGGGCGCGGCGTGGACGTGAAGCCCTGGAGCGGGGTGCGGTACTTGCCCTGCCAGTCCACGACCTCCTCCTCCCAGAGGCGGCGCAGCAGCGCGTAGTTCTCGATGGCGAGGTTGACGCCCTCACGGATGTCCTTGCCGAACCACGGGTAGACGGGGCCGGTGTTGCCGCGGCCCATCATGAGGTCCATGCGGCCGTCCGAGATGACCTGGAGCATCGCGTAGTCCTCGGCGATCTTCACCGGGTCGTTCGTGGTGATGAGGGTCGTGGAGGTCGACAGGATGATGTTCTTCGTCTGCCCGGCGAGGTAGCCGAGCATGGTCGTGGGGACGACGGGACGAACGGGGGTTGTGGTGCTCACCCGTGGCGAAGACGTCGAGGCCCGCCTCGTCCGCGTGCTTCGCGATGGTCAGCATGCCCCGCACACGCTCGGTGTCGTTGGGCGTGCGACCGGTGGTGGGGTCGGTGGTGACGTCGCCGACGGTGAAGATGCCGAACTGCATGGGGTTGCTCCCTCGTCCTACAGGTTGATGCATTTGCATGTACTTTGACGTGAACCGGGAGAAGGGCGGGTTATTCCCCGAGCGCCCGGGTGGCGCGGGTCACGTTCCGCGCGCGGCGTCCGGGCAACCGCGGGACTGCGTCTACTGCGGACGCGGCGCGTACATGATGACGGCGACTCCCACGAGGCACAGCAGCGCACCGATCACGTCCCAGCGGTCCGGCCGGAAACCGTCGACAGCCATGCCCCACACCAACGACCCGGCGACGAACACTCCCCGTACGCCGCGAGGATCCGACCGAAGCTCGCATCCGGCTGGAGCGTCGCGAAGAAGCCGTAGAGCCCGAGCGCGACGACCCGGCTCCGATCCACGCCCACCCGCGGTGCTCGCGGATCCCCTGCCAGATCATCCACGCGCCGCCGATCTCGAAGAGGGCGGCGGCGCCGAACAGCAGGATCGAGCGGACGACGGTCATGGGGTCTCCTCGGGTGCTGCCCGTTCGACGGGAGGGGCCCTCATCATCCCGTGCGCACGGCCGCCCGTGGAGAGCCGCGCGTGGCACGACGCCGTCCCCAGAACGTCCCTGTCGACGTCGAACGGCGCCCGGCCCTCCGCTCGTCGCGCCCGGCGGGCGCCGATAGCGCAGCCACCACCACGTCATCAAGGCGGTGCTGACCATGTAGAAGCCGTGGAGCGCCCAGAGCGGACCGGCCGGCAGGGACAGGACGTAGAGCGTGTGGACGGCGTTGCCGACGTTCGCCACGACCAGGTTGCTGACGCTGTAGGAGGAGAGGTCGCGGGTCCGCGCCGCCTTGGCGAGCATGGGCAGGTAGCTCACGACGAAGAGGAGGGTGGACACCGTCCCCGCGACGACGCCGAGGCTGTGCGCGGACATGTTCCCCTCCCTCCTCGTCGGGCGGACCGGGTCGGTACGGATCGGTGCGGGTCTCGGGTCTCGGGTCTCGGGTCTCGGGTCAGGAGACGAGCACCGGCGGGATGTTCTGGTTCAGGTGGAAGAAGTTGGCGGGGTCGTACTTCTGCTTCAGCGCGACGAGCCGTGCGTAGTTGTCGCCGTAGGTCGCGGCCAGGCGCTCCGGGTCACCGTCGCCATGCATGAAGTTGACGTAGCCGCCGTTGCCGGTGCCCGCGTGGATGGCCGCCCAGTAGCGCTTGGCCCAGGCGCCGAGAGCGGGCGCCGTCGTCGGGTCGGCGTCGATCCCGGCGATCACCATGGTCCAGGTGGCCGAGCGCTCGTGCCACGCCGTCTCGCCCGGTCCGACACGGTGCACGGCTCCGTCGATCGGGTAGAGGTGCATCAGCGACAGGGTCCCGGGCATCTGCGCGGCGTGCTCGAGGTGGGTCTCGATGGCGGTATCGGTGAGGTCGTGGACGTACTCGCCACGCCAGTACCACTGGAGGCCCTTGGGGAGCAGCCCGTCGAACGCGGTCTGCATCGCCGGGAAGGGGATCTCGCCCATCCAGTTGAACAAGGGCGCCGGCAGCGCGTCGAGCAGGGGCCATCACCTCGGCCCCGCGGTCGGCCGGGCCGTTGAAGCAGGAGATGACGGCGCAGGCCAGCTTGCCCTGGTGCTCGACGGGGAACGGATCGGTCGCCGGGACCCTCTTGATCCCCACGAACGCACCGAGCTCTTCGGGAGCCCGAGCGAGGAACGCGCGGTAGGCACGCATCACGTCACGAGCGTGCTCGAAGCCCCAGAACACCGGCCCCGCGAAGACCTGGCCGACCGGGTGAGCGCGGAAGAGGAAGCTCGTGACCACGCCGAAGTTGCCGCCACCCCGCGCAGCCCCAGAACAGGTCGGCGTGACTGGTCGGGCTGGCGGTCACCAGCCGGCCGTCGGCCAGCACGACGTCGGCCTCGAGCAGGTTGTCGATGGTCAGTCCGTGCTGGCGGCTCAGGTACCCCATGCCGCCACCGAGGGTGAGGCCCCGACCCCCGTGGTCGAGACGATCCCGAACGGGACGGCCAGCCCGTAGGCGTGCGTCGCGTGGTCGACGTCGCCCGACGTGCACCCGGGACCCACCCGGACCGTGCGGGCGGCCGCGTCGACACGTACGCCGCGCATCAGCGACAGGTCGATCAGCAGCCCGTCGTCGACGCTGCCGAGCCCGGCCCGTTGTGGCCGCCGCCCCGGACAGCGACCTCCAGAGCCTCCTGACGGGCGTACTCGACGCATGCGACGACGTCGGCCGCGTCGACGCAGCGGGCGATGAGCAGCGGGCGCTTGTCGATCATCGCGTTGAAGAGGGCGCGGACGTCGTCGTACCCGGGTCCTCGCTCGTGACGACGGGTCCTCGCAGCCGGACGTCCAGCTCCGTGGTGGTGGTGGTCATGATGTGACTCCTTCGGCGCCACCTCCGACGAGGGGCTCGACTCGAACGTACGACCGGCGCCGGGGTGCGGAATCACCCAGCGTCCGGCATCGTTGGCCGAAGATCCATGGTTGGCGAGGTCCTTGGCCCACCGTCCGGGGACGTCGACCGAACATCTCGGGAGGCGACATGGATGTGCTGTCCGACGTGCTGATGTCGGTACGCCTGACCGGGGCTGTCTTCTTCTCCGTCGACGCGCGCTCGCCGTTCGTGACCGAGGCGCCGAGCATCGCCGCCATGGGTGACCAGCTGGTGGCCGGGGCCGAGCACGTCATCGCGTTCCACGTCGTCACCGAGGGGACGTGCTGGGCCGAGTCGCTCGACCACGCCGAACCGCCGGTCTCGCTCCAGGCCGGGGACATGGTCGCGTTCCCCGGCGGGGACGCCAACGTCATGGAGTCCGCACCGGGGATGCGGGGACGGCCCGACCCACGCTGTACGTCCGGCCGCCGGACCACGTCCTGCCGTTCAACATGCGGATGAGCAGGGACCCCACGGCCGACCACACCCAGTTCGTGTGCGGCTTCCTCGGCTGCGACGACCGCCCGTTCAACCCGCTCCTCGACTCGCTGCCGCACATCGTCCACTCGCCTGTCTCCCACGAGAGCCGCCAGTGGGTGTCGAGCCTGCTCGAAGCAGCCACCCAGACGGGCGACGGCGGCGTGGGACGGGAAGCGATGCTGGCCAAGCTCGCCGAGCTGATGTTCGTCGAGCGCTGCGCGGCCACCTGGCCGCACTTCCCGAGGACGAGCGTGGCTGGCTCGCTGGTGTGCGCGACCCATCCGTCGGCGCCGCCCTCCGGCTCATGCACGGGCGCCCGGCCGACCCTGGACGCTGGAGTCCCTGGCCCACCAGGTCGCCATGTCCAGGTCCTCGTTCGCCGAACGGTTCACCGCCTACGTGGACATCCCCGATGCAGTACCTCGCCCGGTGGCGCCTCCAGCTCGCCGCGAGGTTGATGGAGTCGGAGTCGATCAGCATCGCTCGGGTCGCGTCGACGGTCGGCTACTCGTCCGAGGCCGCCTTCCACCGGGCGTTCAAGCGCGAGGTGGAGTGGCCCCGGCGCCTGGCGCCGGGGCCAGGACGCGGCCCTGACCCGTCGCACGCGCCGGGCCGTCTGCCATGGGCGTCGCGGACTTTCGCAGTTCGCTCGCAGCGGGCAGAGTCGAGGGCATGACGGACGGGACGCGGTTGCTGGTGCTGGGTGGCACGGAGTTCGTGGGTCGGGCGGTCGTCGAGGACGCCCTGGCCCGAGGCTGGGACGTCACGATGTTCCACCGGGGCACCCACGACGCCCACCCGGGGTGCGGGACCTGCGCGGCGACCGCTCCGCCGTCGGGGGTCTGGACGCCTCGCGGAGGGCGAGTGGGACGTCGCCGTCGACACGTGGTCGTGGGCCCCGTCCGCGGTCCGCGACGCGGCACGACCGCTCTCCGACCGCGTGGGCCGGTACGTGTACGTGTCGAGCCGGTCGGTCTACACCTACCCGACCGCCGCGGGGCTCGACGAGGACGCGCCCGTCGTGGAGGCCTCGCCCGACGACCGCACCCACGACGACTACGCGCGCGCCAAGCGTGGCGGCGAGCTGGCCGCCCAGGAGGCGTTCGGCCACCGCGCGATCCTCGCGCGGGCGGGACTGATCCTGGGGCCGTGGAGAACATCGGGCGCCTGCCGTGGTGGCTGCACCGCGTCGCGCGCGGTGGGCCCGTACTCGCACCCGGCCGCGCGAGCTGCCCCTGCAGTACGTCGACGCGCGCGACCTCGCGGCGTTCGTGCTCGACGCGACCGAGCAGGGGCTGGGCGGGCGTTCAACGTCGTGAGCCCCAGCGGGCACACGACCATGGGCGAGCTGCTCGACGCCTGCGTGGCCGCCACGGGCTCCGACGCCGAGCTGCGCTGGACCGCGCCCGACGTCATCGAGGCCGCGGGCATCGCCCCTGGACCGAGCTGCCGGTCTGGCTGCCGCCGGGCGAGCTGCACGACGCCCTGCACCGCGGCGACGTCACGCGCGCGGTCGAGGCGGGCCTGCGCAACCGGCCCGTCGAGGAGACGGTCGCGGACACGTGGGCATGGTTGCAGACCCTGCCCGACGGCGGCGCTCCCCAGCGCGCCGACCGCCCCGGGTGGGGCTCGACCCGGACAAGGAGGCGCGGGTGCTCGCGCTCTGACGGCTCCGGCGCAGAGACCCCGGAGCGGCACCAGTTGCCGACGCCACGTTGGTATCCTTGCCGACAAGGCGTCGGCAACCCGTGTCGACCCGGAAGGAGCACCATGTTTCTCGCGTGGCGCGAGCTGTCGTTCGCGCGCTCACGATTTGCCCTGATGGGGGTGTCGTCGCGCTCGTGTCCGTGCTCGTCGTCCTCCTGTCAGGCCTGTCCTCGGGACTCGTCAACGACGGCGTGTCGGGCCTCAAGAAGCTGCCCGTCGCGGCCTTCGCGTTCGGCGCGGACACCTCCGTCGACTCGGCGTTCTCCCGCAGCACGGTCGACCGCGAGCAGGCCGAGCGCTGGGCCGCCCGCGACGACGTCGCCGACGCAGCGCTGTTCGGCAACCAGCTCGTCAACGCCGAGGGCCCCGGCGGCGAGGCCGTCGACCTGGCACTCTTCGGCGTCGAGCCAGGGTCGTTCGTCGCGCCGTCCACGACCGACCTGGCCACCGGGAGATCCTCGGGGACCCGCACGGGATCGTCGTCAGCGAGACCGTGGGCGACCTGGTCTGGGCATCGGGGACACCGTGACGATCGAACGGCTGGGCACCGAGCTCACGATCGTCGGCGTGCTCGACGGGCAGCACACGTTCGGGCACGTCGACGTCGCCTACGTACCCTGGCGACCTGGCAGGAGATCCACGCCGGCGCGACCGACGCCGCCGAGGTGCGGCCCGAGGCGTACGACGAGGCGACCGCCGTCGCGCTCGCGCCGTCGACGGCGCCGACCTCGACCTCGCGGTCGGCGACGCGGCCGCCGGCACCGCGGCCGTCTCGCTCACGGAGTCCTTCGACGGGTCACCGGGCTATGCGGCCGAGACGCTCACGCTCAACCTCATCCAGGTCTTCCTCTACGCGATCTCGGCCCTCGTCGTCGGTGCGTTCTTCACGGTCTGGACGATCCAGCGCAAGCACGAGATCGCCGTGGCCCGCGCCATGGGCGCCTCGACGTCGTACCTCGTGCGCGACGCCCTCGGCCAGGCGGCGGTGCTCTCGTGGTGTCCACCGCGGTGGGCATGGTCGCGGGCGTGGGCTTCGGCGCGCTGCTCACCTCGACCCCCATGCCGTTCGCCCTCGAGGCCGGGCCCTCGCGCTCGCCGCGGTGCTGCTCGTCGGTCTCGGCCTCGCGGGCGCCGCCGCCTCGGTCGGCCGCATCGCCCACGTCGATCCCCTGACGGCTCTCGGAGGCCAACGATGACGCACCCCACCCAGCAGGTCTCGAGCGCCTCGACCGCCACCCGGGCCGGGCTCGTGCTCGACGACGTCTCCTCACGCTCGGCGACGGCGACTCGACCGTCACCGCGCTCGACCGCGTGCACCTCACGGTCGCCCCAGGAGAGCTGCTCGCCGTCCTCGGCCCCTCAGGGGCCGGCAAGTCGAGCCTCCTCGCGGTCGCCGGAGCGCTGACCCGGCCGACCTCGGGGACGGTCCGCATCGACGGTGCCGACATCTCGGCGATGCCCTCGGCCGCCAGGCCACGCTACGACGCGAGCGGATCGGCTTCGTGTTCCAGTCCGGCAACCTCCTGCCCGCGCTGACCGCCCTCGACCAGCTGCGGTTCGCGCTCCACGTCTCTGGCGGGAAGAACCGCGGGCGCGACCCCTGACCCTGCTCGAGCACGTGGGCATGGGGCACAAGGCCGACCGACGACCGCACGAGCTGTCCGGCGGAGAGCGACAGCGCGTGGGGATCGCTCGCGCCCTCGTCACGGCCCCGCGCTGCTCCTCGTCGACGAGCCCACGGCGGCACTCGACCGCGCGCGCAGCCACGAGGTGGTCCGGCTGCTCGCGGCCGAGACCCACGACCACGGTGTCGCGACCGTCATGGTGACCCACGACCACGACGTGCTCGAGCACTGCGACCGTGTCGTCCACATGGAGGATGGGAGACTGAGCGCTTGATCCACGCTTCCCTGCCCCGAGCGGGCAGGAAGCCGCCGTGAGGAGAACCGTGCCCCGCATCAGCGCCCCGACCGTCGCCGAGCACCGTGCGGCGCAGATGCGAGTGCTCCTCGATGCCGCACGGTCGCTCCTGGCGGAGACGGGAAGGCCACCGACGTTCTCGGCGCTCGCCGAACGCGCAGGCCTCGCCCGTCCCAGCCTCTACCAGTACTTCCGCTCCGCGGACGACCTGCTGCTCGCCATGGTCGAGGACGTCTTCCCCGGTGGTCCGCTGCGGTCGCGCGGGCCATGGATGCTGCTCCTGACGACCGCGGCCGCGTCGTCGCCTACCTCCGAGCGAACCTCGAGCTCGTCGCCCAGGGCGAGCACGCCCTCGCGACGGCCCTCGCGACCGTCGGCCCGCCGAACGCCGTGATGGAAGGTTCTCGCGCCATGCACGACGAGCTCGTGCGGCCGCTGAGTGACGCCCTGCAGGCCCTCGGGACCCGGGACGTCGCCCGCTCGGCGGACCTGATCAACGCAGTGGTGAACTCCGCCTCACGCATGATCGAGTCCGGCGCCCCTCGACGACGTGTGGAGCAGCGTCGAAGAGCTCGTCGCACCGTTCCTCGACCGCCTGGTCCACGAGCGAGGGACGCTCACGGCTTCAGGTAGTCGAAGATGAGCGTCGTGCTCGTGCCCGCGACCTCGGGGCGCACGCTCAGCGTGCTCGCGACCAGGTCCCGCAGCGCCGACGAGTCGCGCACCGCGACGTGCACCATGAAGTCACGGTCCCCGTCACGAAGTAGATGCCCTCGACGTTCGGCAGCCCCGCGAGGTAGTCGCGGAACGCCGTGAGCCCCGAGCGGGCGTGCGAGTGCAGGCGGATCGCGATGAGCGCCTGGAGGCTGCGCCCCATGGCCGCCGGGTCCACCTCGGTGCGGAACCCCTGGATGACCCCGCGCTCCTGGAGCGAGCGGATGCGTGTGTGGCACGTCGACGGCGCGATCCCCACGGCGTCCGCGACGGCCTTGTTCGTGGCCCGCGCGTCGGCCTCCAGGAGCGCGAGGATGCGCCGGTCGGTCTCGTCGAGGACCGCGGCCTGGACGTGGGCCGCACCGGCCCGAATTTCGTTCGGCATGCTCGCCCTTTCGCTCCACAGGACAGAAGGATGTTCGTTGGACAGGCCACTTCCCGAAGATCAGGCCGCCCGCCTTGAACCGTACCGAAGATCCCTCCAACATTGACCGTGAGGCGCAACCCGTCTCCCACGACCCGGCCTCAGCATCCTCGAGGCCGGGTCGAAATCGTCCCAGGGCAAAGGAGCCCCGATGACCACCCCGTCTCGCATCACCCCGACCGGTTCACGCACTCCCCGCACGGCAGTCGTCGTCGGCGCCGGCATGGTGGGTCTCGCGACCGCCTGGCACCTGCAGGAGCGCGGCGTCGACGTCACGGTCCTCGACCGCGAGGGCGTCGCCGCAGGCTCGTCGTGGGGCAACGCCGGCTGGCTCACGCCCGGCATGGCCATGCCGCTCGC
Organism: Oerskovia sp. M15; assembly: GCA_038070415.1. GTDB lineage: Bacteria > Actinomycetota > Actinomycetes > Actinomycetales > Cellulomonadaceae > Oerskovia. The sequence goes on along the minus strand of JAMYWF010000001.1, from coordinate 1,834,999 downwards.
CGACCCCACGCTGTGGACCTACGCCCCAAGGCGCTGCTCGACCCGGCCGCACCCTGCACATCCCGGCGCGGCTCGACCCGCGGTTGTGGTCGTTCCTCGCCCGGTTCGCGGCGCACGCGACCCAGCGCGTGGGACCGCGCCATGGCGGCGCTCACCCCGATCGACCGGCTCGCGCTCGACGCTTTCGACGAGCTCAGCGCGCACGGCGTCGCCGCCCGCTCGACGCCCGGTCCGTTCGTGATCGGGTTCGAGGACGAGAGGCAGGCCGCGCCGTTCCTCCACGAGATCGACCAGGTCGAGGCGGCGGGGCAGGTGGTCCCGCTGCGCCGCATCGACCAGCCCGACGGCGCCGCCCACCCTCCGGTCCGTCGCACCCGGGTGGGGCGGGCACCCGAGGTACGCGACATCGTCGGGCACGTCTCCTCCTCGACATCCCCGGACGCTGGCCGAGCGCCCGGGCGCGCGACGCCGTCGGGCACGCCTCCCCGCGACGCGACCAGGTGGGGCCCGAGAACCTGGAGCCAGCGACGCCGTCGGGCGTCCTCCGCAGCTCACCGACCGCGTGCGCGCGGTCTACGCCCTCGAGGGCCAGCGGTTCATCGAGCCCGGGCCGTTCGTCGGCGCGCTGGGCGACGCGGTCCGCGCGCGCGGCGGGCGCATCGTGACCGACGCGACCGTCACCGGGCTGCGTGCCCAGGAGGGGCGCGGCGTGCAGGTGCTCGTGGACGGACAGGACCCCGCGGTCGCCGACGTCGCGGTCCTCGCGACCGGCGCCTGGCTGCCCGGGCTCGCGCGACCGCTCGGCGTGCGCACGCTCGTCCAGGCCGGGCGCGGCTACTCGTTCACGGTCAAGACCGACGTACCCGTCGAGCAGCCGATCTACCTGCCGTCCCGCCGCGTCGCGTGCACGCCGTACCAGGGGCGGCTCCGCATCGCGGGGACCATGGAGTTCCGCGGCCCCGACGAGCCGTTCCAGCCGCGGCGCATCGAGGCGATCCTCGCGTCGGTGCGCGACCTGCTCAAGGCGTCGACCTCGACGACCGGCACGACGAGTGGGTCGGGTCCCGGCCGGTGACCCCGACGGCCTGCCGCTGGTCGGGCGACCCGGGCGCCCGGCGTCTACGTCGCGGGCGGGCACGGGATGTGGGGCATGGTGCTCGGGCCCGCGACGGGGAAGCTGCTCACCGAGCAGATCGTCACCGGGACGGTGCCGCAGGAGATCAGGGCGTTCGACCCGCTGCGGTGAGGGTGCAGGCGTGGCCGCCTGGCCGCCTGGCTGCTGGCCGCCGAGAAGTGAGTAGACGCCCCTGAATCGCTCGGATCAGGGCATCTGCTCACTTCTCGGCGAGCGCGGCCGGTTCGCGCACCACGTCAGCCGGCGCCGCGTCGACCCTGATGCACTCGAGGTAGTCCGCGATCGCGTCCCGGTTCTTCGTGAGGGTGTCGATGCGCTCGGTCATCCGCGCCAGCTCGGTCTCGAGCAGCGCGATCTTGTCCGGGTAGGCGTTGTGCAGGTGGATCTCGCGCGGCTGGTTGAGGCACGGCAACAGCTCGGCGATGATCCGCGTCGGGAAGCCGACCTCCAGCAGGCCCCTGATCTGGAGCACCCGGTCGACGAGGTGCTCGCCGTACTCGCGGTAGCCGTTCTCCTCGCGCTGCGGGGTCAGGAGCCCTGCTCCTCGTAGTACCGCAGCAGGCGCGTGGCCGTGCCGGTGCGGCGGGACAGCTCGCCGATACGCATGTGATGCACCCTCTCGCGGGTCGGGCTTGACCTTCACACCCATGTCAGACATTCATGCTAACCCCATGACCACGTGCACCACTCCGACCGAGTCGTCGACCGGCGCTCCCCGACGGCCTCGGCGCTCACGGCGCCTGCGGGTTCCCCGACGTCCACAGCGCCCCGGCGCCCCGCCAGACGACCACGCTCCCCGACCGGACCGACGCACCCGCGGACGCTCCGCCGTCGGGCGCGCGCTTCCCCTGCTGCCCCTGCTCGCCCTGGCCGCGACCGGGTTCGTCACGCTCCTCACCGAGGTGCTGCCCGCGGGCGTGCTGCCCGCGCTCAGCGCCGACCTCGGGTCTCCGCGAGCGCCGCCGGACAGACCGTCACGGTCTTCGCGATCGGGGCGATCGTCGCCGCGATCCCCTCAGCCGGGCAACGGCCCGCTGGCCCAGGCGCCGCCTGCTGCTCACGACGATCGCCGGGTTCGCGGTCGCGAACACCGTGACGGCCGTCTCGTCGAGCTATGCGCTGACGCTCGGCGCTCGCTTCGCGGCCGGGCTCGTCGCCGGGCTGACCTGGGCCCTGCTCGCCGGGTACGCACGGCGCCTGGCCGCGCCCGAGCAGGCCGGGCGGGCACTCGCGATCGCGATGGGCGGCGCGCCGCTCGCGCTGGCACTCGGGGTGCCTGCCGGGACCGAGCTGGGCGCGACCGTCGGGTGGCGCTGGGCGTTCGGCGCCATGACGATCCTCAGCCTCGGGCTGGCGGCGTGGGTGCGCTGGGGCGTGCGGGACTTCCGGGCGAGCCGCGCGGGACGCAGGAGCCGATCGGGCGGGCGCTGCGGCTGCCCGGCGTCGCGCCGGTCGTGCTCGTGACGGGCCTGACCGTCCTCGCCTACAACGTGTTCTCGACGTACGTCGCGGTATTCCTCGAGGACGTCGGGCTCGGCGCGCAGACCGGCGTGCTGCTCGCGGTGCTCGGCGCGACGTCGTTCGCGAGCCTCGTCGTGATCGGTGCGCTGATCGACACGCACCTGCGCGTCATGACGGTCCTCGCCGCGTCGCTCCTGGGGTCGCGGGCCTGACGCTCGCGGTCGGGGCGGACTCCCCGTCGCGGTCTACGCCGCGGTCGCCGCGCTGGGCTTCGCGTTCGGCGGTAGCGGGACCCTGTTCCAGACCGCGCTCGCGCGAGCCGCGGGCCCGCGGCCGACGTCGCGCAGTCCGCGTTCGTCACCTCGTGGAACGGGGCGCTCGCGCTCGGCGGGATCGTGGGTGGCGTGGTGCTGGGTGCGGGCGGGTCCGGTGCGTTGCCGTGGGCGACGCTCGCGCTCGCGGCGCCGGTCGTGGGGATCGTGCTGGGGCACGGCGACATGCGTTCCCGGCGGCATCGGGCAGGACCCGGCGCGCCGAGAAGTGAGTCCGTAGACCGCGGCGGTGTCGATGCTGCGGTAACCCACGTCCAGGGCGAGCGAGACGGCCTGGGCGGTCTCGCCGTCGGGCACCTGGAAGACGCCGAAGCCGAGCTGCGGGATGCTCGTCCCGCCGCGCAGAGCGACCGCGGGGACGGTGGTAGTGCTGGTCATGGCTTCTCCTGCGCGTGTGGTGTACGAGAAGAAGTCAGGCGGCAGGGGCCGACCGCACCGCGACGCGGTCCGCGTCGTCGGGCACGGCGGCCGACCGAAGACCCACGGTCCGCTGCTCCTGGAGCGTCGCGGCGCCCAGCGCCACGACCGCGAGGAACGTCAGCGCGGCGCCCGCCCACAGGGGCGAGGTGAAGCCGAGGCGGCCGCAATGGTCAGGCCGCCGATCCACGCGCCCAGGGCGTTGCCCACGTTGAACGCGGCGATGTTGGCGCCGGACGCCATGGTCGGGGCGGCCTCGGCGTGGCCCATGATGCGCATCTGGAGGCCGGGCACCGTCGCGAACCCGAAGGCCCCATGAGGAACAGCGAGACCAGGGTCATGACCTGGCTCGACGCCGTGAGCGCGAAGACCGCGAGGATCGCGGTGAGCACGCCGAGGATCACGAACAGGCTCGTGGTCAGGTGGCGGTCCGCAGCCTTGCCGCCCAGGTAGTTGCCCGCGAAGAGCCCCGTCCCGAACAGCACGAGCAGCCACGGGACGCTCGTGGTGGCGAACCCGCCGACGTCGGTCACCGTGAACGCGATGTAGGTGAACGCGCCGAACATGCCGCCGAACCCGAGCACGGTCACGAGGATGGACCACCAGACCTGCGGGTTGCGGAAGGCCGCGAGCTCGGTGCGCAGGGACGGCGTGCTCGACGGCGTCGCTCCCGTCGCGTCCACGGCCTCACCCGAGGCGGAGGACGTGGGGGCGGACGCCCGGCGCGTGGACGGCACGAGCAGCAGGATCCCGACGAGGGCGACCACGCCGATGACCGTGATCGCCCAGAACGTGGAACGCCAGCCGTACTGCTGGCCGAGGAAGGTGCCGAAGGGCACGCCCAGGACGTTGGCGGTCGTGAGGCCCGCGAACATCATCGCGATGGCGCCGCCCGCTTGGAGGGGCGACCATGTCGGCCGCGACGACCGCGCCGATCCCGAAGAACGCGCCGTGGCACAGGGCCGCGAGGATGCGTCCCCGAGCAGCAGCTCGTACGTGGGGGCGAGGGCCGAGAGCAGGTGCTCGACGCGCTCTCCCGCCAGGACGGCTGGCACATGCGCATGCAGCAGCTCGCGCGCGCTGCCGCCCTGAGCAGCAGCGCCACGACCCGCCTGGTCAACCGCCTCGAGGACCGTGGCCTGCTCACGCGCATCCTGTGCCAGGACGACCGCCGCGGCATCTACACCGAGCTCACCCGCAGGGCGAGCAGCTCCTGCGCCAGGCCAGGCCCACGCACGACTCCGCGCTCGAGAACGCGCTCGACGAGGCCCGCCAGGTCGAGGAGCTCGCTCCCTCGTCGCAGCGCTGCACGAGCTGCCCGCGGGCGCGCGTGCGCCCGCACCCGTGGGCGCCACCGCGTGAGCACGGCGGGTGACAACCGGTCCCCGACCTGGGACCCTCGTCCCCATGGGGACCCGGCGACGACGCCAGCACCGCAGCACGGCCAGGACGACCAGGCACCGGGGACGGGGCCGCCCGAGCCGCAGGGCCGCCTCCACGATCGAGGCCTCAGCCCCGACCGCCCGCCGGAGCACGGCCTCGCGGACCCCGCGCGCTGTACGCGTTCGACCTCGAGGACGTCGCACCCTTCGGCCCGCATGCGCAGTGGCCGCGCCGCGTGGTCGCGTTCCTGCTCGACAACGCCGTCCTGGCCGGGCTCATGTTCGTCGTCATCGGCCCGGGGATCGCCCCGAGCATGCTGCCCGGCCTGGACAACTGGGGCAGCCTGGGTCCGGCGTCCGGCGGCCTGCGCTGGTCCGAGAGCCTGTGGATGATCGGCGCGGTGCTCACGATGGCGCTGCTCCAGGCCTACACCGGCGCGACGCCCGGCAAGCGGACCATGGGGATCGCCGTCGTCAACCGGGACACCGGTCGGCCCGTCGGGATCGTGACCACGATCCTGCGCTGGCTCGCCCACTTCCTCGACGCGATCCTCTGGATCGGGTATCTACGACCCTGTGGGACAAGGAACGACGCACCTTCGCGGACAGCCTGCTCTCGACGATCGTCGTGCAGCCCCGCTCCGTCGGCCGCAAGGCGGGGCGGGCCGCTCCCGGCCGTGGGAGTCCGGCACGCGGGCCGTCACATCCGGCACGCGGGCCGTGACGATCGGCGCGACCGTCCTGTGCAGCGTGGGGTGCTGTACGCCTGGGGACCCACCGCCTGGCAGGGGACCTCCTTCGGGGCGGCGTGCACCACCTGGACCGACTCGGCCCGTCAGGATCCCGTGACCTTCACCGGCGCCACGTTCAGCTACTCCGGCACCGGCACGATCACGCGGTGGGGCATCACCCACCCCGATCCGGCGGCTCGATCGGCCTCGACCGCGACGCTCGACTGGGAGGGCGCCGTCGAACCGGGGACGGAGGCCGACCTCGAGGTCGTCCTCACGAGTGCCGACGGCGCCACCGAGGCAACCTTCATCGAGCCTGTCGACGCGGACGGTTCCGCGCACGGCACCTTTTCGACCAGCACCGGCTCGGTCACGATCCCCGCCTCGGCGTTCGACGAGCTGGGCGACGACTGGACCTGGACCGCGCAGATGCGCCTCGAGGGTGTCTCGACCCGGAGCTGCGGCGGCGCGCAGCTCTGACCGACCTCCTCGTCCCGGGCCCGGCCGCCCGATGACGCGGGAGGCGGGGTCGCCGCCGCGCCGACCCGGCCCGCACGGCCTAGGGTGTCGCCCATGAGCCCCTCGCCCTGTTCGAGGTCTCCCTCGACTGCCCGGAACCGCGCGATCTCGCAGAGTTCTACCGCCGCCTCCTCGGCTGGGACTACGTGCCGGGCCACGAGACGTCGGACCCGTCCGGCGACGAGTGGCTCGCGATCGTGCCGCCCGGCCCGGGCCCACGGCTCGCCTTCCAGCGGTCGGACGCCGAGGTCGCGCCGTGGCGCACCGGAGCACGGGTGCACTTCGACGTCGCGGTCCCGGACCTGGGCGCGGGGCACGAGCTCGCCGTCGCGGCTGGAGCACGGCCGCTGACCGGCACCCCGCCGAGGAGGGCCACGCCGACGACCCGTTCCGGGTCTATGCGGACCCCGTGGGGCACCCGTTCTGCCTGACGCTGGTCGCCGCGCCCGCGCCCGCAGCGCCAGCGGCAACGACCGAGGAGGCCGCGCGATGAGCCCCAAGAAGGTCGGCCTGGTCCTGCTGCTCGTGGCCCCATGGTCGCGCTCATGCTCTCGCCGTGGAAGCACGACGGCACGCTCGTCTACCTCGGCATGCTGCCCGCGGGGTGGGTCTGCTCGTGGGCCGGGGCCCCGCGCTCGTCGCCGGGCCGCTCACGGCGGTCTGCATGGCGATCGGCGTCTCGCTGAGCGACTGGCCCTCACGGGGCCCTTTCATGGCCGCCCTCGGGGCGTGCGTGGGCCTGTCCGCGGTCAAGGGCTGGCACGGGATCGGCGGGTTCGTGGGCCCGCAGACGGCGTTCGCCCTCATCGGCGGCCCGCTCGTGGCCCTGCCCTCGGGCACGGTCGGCGCCTCGACGTCGGTCGGTGCCCTCGCGGCCATGGCGGCTGGGTCGCGTTCGGCGGGCTGTGGACCGCGCTGATCGGCGGGGTCCTCACGCGCGGCATGCGCCTGCCGGGTCCCCAGGCCGTCCCCGGCGTGCGGCGACGTACTTCGCGGTCGCGCTCGCGCTCCTCACGGGTGTGGCGACCTACGTCGCGATGGGCTGGATCGACTCCCCGAACTCGTGGTGGCTGCTGCTCACGCTGTTCGTGATCGTCCAGCCGTACTTCGCGGCCACGCTCGCGCACGGCCGCGCGGGTCGTCGGCACGCTCGCGGGTGCGGTGCTCGCGGGCCTGGTGGCGCACTTGCTCAGCGGTTCTCCGGGCATCCTGTCGGCCGTGGCGCTCGTGCTCACGGGAGCGGCCGCATGGGCCTACCTCAAGCGCCCGTACTGGGTCTTCACGCTCTTCCTCACGCCTGCGGTGATCCTGCAGACCTCGGGCGGCGAGGACGTGCTGCTCTCGGCCGACCTCGAGCGTGCCCTCTTCACGGCCGCGGCCGCCGTGGTCGCGGTCGCTGTCCTCGCGGTGGGGCACGGGATCCTCTCGTCCCGAACACGGACCACGACCTGAGGGCCCTCACCGGGCCCACCGGCCAACGCGCGACGGCCCGGGCACCGCGACCTACTGTGACCGTATGAGCGCCCGGCGGATCCTCCTGGCCCTGGTGCTCGTCGCGCCGGCGGTCGGGCTGCTGCTCTCGCCCTGGCGGCACGACGGCACGCTGGTCTACCTCGGGATGCTGCCCGCAGGCGCCGCTCTCCTGGTGAGCCGTCGGGCGGCGGTCGCCGCGAGCGCGCTGGCGCCGGCGGTCATGCTGGTCGGCGCGTCCCTGCGGCCTCTCCCGCTCAGCGGGCGCTCCTCATGCTGGTCCTCGGGGTAGGGTCGGGCTGTCCGCAGCCGTCGGGTGGCACGGGATCGGGAGCATCGTCGGCCCGCTGGCGGCGTTCGCTGTCCTGGGCGACCCGCAGGTTGCCCTGCCGTCGGGAACGGTGAGCGCCGTCGACTCGCCGGCTGCACTCACCGCCATGGCCGGGTGGGTCCTCGCCGGCGGCCTGTGGACGACGCTGGTCGGAGGGCACCTGGCCCGGGGCCTGCCGACCTCGGACCACGACCCGTCCCGCGGCGGCGGCCGCGTACTTCGGGCTGGTCCTGGGGCTCCTGGCGGGGTCATCACCCACACGGTCCATGACTGGACCGACAGCCGGAACAGGTGGTGGCTGCTCCTGATCGCCTTCGTGATCGTCCAGCCCTACTTCGCCGCGGGGCTCGCGCGCGCCGCCACGCGAGTCGTCGACGTTCTCGCCGGGACGGTGCTCGCCGCGGTGATCGCCCATGAGCTGCGCGATCTCCCGCTCGTCCTCGTCGCCCTCTCGCTGGTCCTGACGGGGATCGCGGTGCGAGTCCTGCTGCGGAGCCCGTTCTGGATCGTGCCGCTGTTCCTCACGCCGCCGTCGTGCTCCAGACCTCGGGCGGCGAGGACGTCCTGGTCGCGGCCGACGTCGATCACGCGCTGTTCATCGTCGTGGCCTCGTTGGCGGCGGTCCCGATCCTCGTGGTGGGCAGGCGGATCATGGCGGTCGGCCTGCACGCCGTTCCCTGAGCTCCGACCGCGGGTCGCTCGTCCTCGGCGGGGCTTCCGGCGGCGGTGCAGGTCCCGCCCACGCACCTGAGGGGTGCCATAGTGTCCACCATGACGGATACGTACCCCTACATCGAGGTCGGCTCCGAGTCCGAGGTCCCGCTCCTGGGCGGTGACGTCTCGGACGGTCTGGTGCGGCGCGGCTCGACCGTCCGGCGGCCACGAGGCGAGCACAGCCCCGCGGTCGAGGCCTATCTGCTCCACCTCGAACGGGTCGGCTTCGAGCGCGCCCGCGCTTCCTCGGGATCGACGACGCGGACCGGGAGGTCGTGACGTTCGTCGAGGGCGAGTGGGGCGGCAGGCCACCGTCGCCCTGGGCGCTCGACGAGGACGTGCTCGTCGAGCTCGGCACGTGGCAGCGTGCACTGCACGACGTCTCCCGAGACGTGGTGCTGCCCACGGCGTCGCATGGCCCGAGCGCCCGCAGTTCGCCGAGGTTCCGGACGTCTTCGAGGAGCCCGACGTCGTCGGGCACAACGACGTGACGGTCGAGAACACGATCTTCGCCACGGCGCCGGACGGCCGCCGCGCTCGCCGCGGTCGTCGACTTCGACCTGGCCGCCCGACGACGCGCCTGCTCGACGTCGCGACGACGCTCCTCCACTGGGCCCCGATCGGGCCGCCCGCCTTGCGCGCCGAGGGCATGACCGCGCTCGACGCGCCGCGCAGGGCCCGCATCCTCACCGAGGCCTACGGGTTCGACCGGGCCGACCGCCTCGCCGTGCTCGTCACCCTCGAGCGCCGGTTCGCGCGGGGCTGGTACGCGATGCGGCACGCCGCGGCGACGCGCGGCGGCGGTTGGCAGCGCATGTGGGACCAGGGCGCGGGCGAGCGGATCCGCGAGAAGGAGGCATGGTTCGCCGCGGAGCGCGACGCGTTCGCGCGCGAGCTGGGCTAGCGACCGCACTCCGGTGCCCGACGCCGCCGCTCACCCCGGCAGCGCGACGTCCGGTCCCGCGAGCACCAGGAGGGTCGCGCACACCGCCGCCACGGCCATGCTGAGCGCGAAGGCAGGCGGCTCGTCGTCCGACGGACGGCAACCACTCCCGCGGACACCGCGAGCGCCACCGCCAACGCGCCGCCCACCCACGCGGCGGCGTCGGTGCGCCGGGAGGCCGATCACCACGACCGCCACGGCCACGACCAGCACGGCGGGGCGAGCACGCTCGCCCCGTCCGGCCGAGCCGGTGCGGCAGTCCCCGCACCCGGTCGAGCGGTCGTCCTCGAGGTCCGGCAGGGTGTTCGCGACGTGCGCCCCACGCCGAGCAGCGCGGTCGCCGCCATGGCCCAGGGGCCGCCACCCGGTCCCCGGCGCCGCGAGGACGACGAAGAGCGGCAGCAGCCCGAACGACACCGCGTACGGCACCCACGACCACACGGTCGACTTGAGCCAGGCGTTGTAGGCCCACGCGCTCACGACCGCCACCAGGTGGACGAGTCCCGCGACGAGGCCCGTCGCGAGCGACAGCACCACGCACAGACCCACCGCGACCAGCGCCGCGCCGTGCACCTGACGCACCGAGACCAGGCCCGCGACGACCGGCTTGTCCGCGCGTTGCACAGCCACGTCCCGTCGCGCGTCGAGCCAGTCGTTCGACCAGCCGACCGAGAGCTGGCCGGTGAGGACCGCGGCGGTGACCGCCGTCGTCGTGCCGGGGCCCGAGCCCACGCCCATCGCGAACAATCCCGCCAGCACCGTGACCACGACCGTGGGGCCCGCATGGCTCGCGAGCGCGAGCCCCGCAGGGTGCTCGCCGCTCCCGCCATCAGCCGACCTCCACCCGCCCGACGCTAGCAACGCGCGGGCCGCACGTCCCCGTGACACTATGCGGGAATGTCGCGGTTGCTCGCGGTCGGGCGGCTCTGCCGGGCGTCGCACACTCCCAGAGCGAGATCACAGACACGATCGGGCCACTGCTGACCCGTCGCCCGCCAAGCGCGCCGTCCTGAGCAAGCTCCACGCGGCGAGCGGCGTGACCACCCGGCACACCGCCCTGCCGCTCGACGAGTACGCCGGGCTGACCTCGTTCGGCATGGCCAACGACCACTTCATCCGTGTCGGCACGGACCTCGCCGAGGAGGCGTGCCGCGCCGCGCTGACCGCCACCGGGATCGATCCGGGCGACGTCGACTTCCTGCTCTTCACCTCGGTCACCGGCATCGCCGCGCCCTCGATCGACGCGCTGCTCGTCACGCGCCTCGGGCTGCGGACCGACGTCAAGCGGCTGCCGTCGTTCGGGCTGGGCTGCGTCGCGGGGCGGCGGGGATCGCGCGCGTCCACGACTACCTGACCGGGCACCCTCAGGACGTCGCCCTCCTCGTCTCGGTCGAGCTGTGCTCCTGACCCTCCAGCACGGCGACGACTCGGTGGCGAACCTCGTCTCGACCGGCCTGTTCGGCGACGGCGCCGCCGCGGTCGTCATGGTCGGGGACGCGCACCCGGCCGCGCTCGCGGGCGCGGGAGCGACCGGGGTCGACGTCGTGGACACCCGCAGCCGCCTCTACCCGGAGACCGCCGACCACCTCGGCTGGACCATCCGCGACAGCGGGTTCGGGATCGTCCTGTCCGCCGGGCTGCCCGAGGTCATCGCCGCCCACCTCGCCGGCGACCTCAAGTCGCTGCTTGCCGACCACGACCTGGTCCGCGAGGACATCGGGACCTGGGTGGTCCATGCGGGTGGGCCGCGCATCCTCGACGTCGTGCGCGACTCCCTGAGCCTCGACGAGGCCGACCTGTGGCTCAGCCGGCGCTCGCTCGCCGCGGTCGGGAACCTCTCGTCGTCCTCGGTGCTGCACGTGCTTGCGGCGACGCTCGACGCGCACCGGGACGCGGACCGGGACGCGGACCGCGGCGCACAGCCGGGAGCGAGCCAGGCGCCCCCGGCGTCCTCATGGCGTTCGGACCCGGCGTGAGCGCCGAGCTCGTGCTGCTGCGCTGGCCTGGGGAGGGCTGATGCTCGTCTTCTTCTACGTCGTGGTCGGGGCGACGGCTCTCGAGCGGCTCGCGGAGCTGGTCGTGTCCGCGCGCAACGCGGCGTGGTCGTTCGCGCGCGGGGCGTCGAGAGCGGACGCGGTCACTTCCCGGCGATGGTCGCCCTGCACACCGGCCTGCTCGTCGCGTGCGTCGTCGAGGTCAACGTCGCGGACCGCCCGTTCCTGCCGTGGCTCGGGTGGCGGCATTCGCGCTGGTCCTCGCGAGCCAGGCGCTGCGCTGGTGGTGCATCACGTCGCTCGGGCCACGGTGGAACACCCGCGTGATCGTCGTCCCCGGGCTCCCGCTGGTCGACCGCGGGCCCTACCACTGGATCGCGCAGCACCCGGGTCAGCGGTGGTTCCGCCACCCGAACTACGTGGCCGTGATCGTCGAGGGCTTCGCCCTGCCCCTCGTGCACTCGTGCTGGACCACGGCGCTCGTGTTCACGGTGCTCAACGCCGTGCTGCTCCTGCGGTTCCGGCTCCCGGCGGAGGAGCGCGCGCTCGACGCGCTCGCGCGGGCGTGACGCCCGACACCGACGTCCTCGTCGTCGGCGGCGGCCCCGTCGGGCTCGCCGCCGCGATCGAGGCACGGCTCGCCGGCTACGACGTCGTCGTCGTCGAGCCCGCGACGGCCCCATCGACAAGGCGTGCGGCGAGGGCCTCATGCCCGGCGCGCTGCGGGCGCTCCAGGCGCTCGACGTGGACCCGCGCGGTCACGACCTGCGCGGCATCAGCTACCGCGACGCCCACCGCCACGCCGACCATCTCTTCACGAGCGGGCTGGGACGCGGGTGCGACGGACCACGCTGCACGCCGCGCTCGCCGAGCGGGCGGCCGCGCTGGGTGCCGTGACCGTCCCCGGCCGGGTCGAGCGGATCGAGCAGGATCCGGTCTCCGTGTCCGCCGCGGGGATCAGCGCCCGCTGGCTCCTCGGCTGCGACGGGTTGCACTCGACCGTGCGGCGTCTCGCCGGGCTGGAGGTGGGCGCGGGCGCCGCCGTACGCGAGCCCCTGCTGGCCGGGGTCGCGGCGCCGACCCCGGTTCGGGCGCCGCTGTCGACCCTCGCGCGTGCCGCGGCGATCCCTCCGAGCTCGGCGGCAGCGCCCACACCGCGCGACGGTCCCGACCCTCGGCGGCGCTTCGGCCTGCGACGCCACTTCCACGTCCCCGCCTGGACGGACCTGGTCGAGGTCCACTGGGAGACCGCATCGAGGCCTACGTGACCCCGTGGCGCCCGACGTCGTCGGGATCGCGCTGCTCGGGCCCACCGGGACGCACTTCGACGAGGCGCTCGCGGGCTTCGCCGAGCTCAGCGAGCACCTGAGGGACGCCGAGCCGCTGGGTCCGGTCCGCGGCGCGGGCCCCTGAGGCAGCGGTCCCGACGGCGCAGCACCGGCCGGGTGCGCCTCGTCGGGGACGCGTCGGGGTACGTCGACGCCCTGACGGGCGAAGGCCTGCGGGTGGGGCTCGCCCAGGCGAGCGCCGCCGTCGGGCACCTGGACGATCCCGCCGCCTACGAGCGCGACTGGACCCGCGTGACGCGCGACTACCGCATGCTGACCGCCGGGCTCGTGACGTGGGCGACGTCCCCGCGCGACGGGCGATCGTGCCTCTCGCCGCCCACGCCCCGGGCTCTACGGGACGGTCGTGGAGCGGCTGGCGCGCTGAACTGCGGTCGACGTCCGCCAGCGGCCACGACCAACGGCATCGCCTTGCCCGACGACGGTCGCCAGGGGCTACGATCAGCCCCGGTGTCGCGAACCTCGGTCCTGCGCACCACTCTCGCGACTCAGGTGCCCCTCCCTGCCATGGCCGGGCAGGAGCAACCTGCGACGCCCGTGTCCCATCCCTGAACCGAGGATCGCGATGCCGCACCGTCGATGGAAAGAACAACGCCTGTGCCCTGAGTGCAAGGACGTCGTGCTGGTCGAGATGCGCTTCGTCGCACTCCCCTCGGCACCAGGAGAGGACGTCAGCCAAGAGGCGGTCGGGACCGACGACGCGGGGCACGAGTTCCGCTGACCCGGTGCGCGCCGGGACGCGGTCAGGTCCGGGGCCGGGGCGCCGTCCGGTCCTCCGGGCGCTCCCGGGCCCGCGCCGGGCCGGGCTCCTTGAGCTCGAAGAAGACCGCGTGGGTCGCCGTGGTCCCGGTGTTCTCCCCGACGTGGACCTGGCCGGGCAGCCAGCGGGTCTCTCCCGGCTCCAGCGCCACCTCCATCACGCGCTCCCCGAGGAGATGCGACGCTCGAAGCCGCTCAGCGTGTACATCACGCTGTCCGGATGGTGGTGGGGATGCGTCCGGGTGCCGGGCTCGTCGCGGTACTCCAGCACGCGCACCCGCTCGTTCTCGAAGATCACCCGGTAATGGTCAGGGTCGGTGACCGTCGGGTCGTCCTGCGCGCTGATCTGGTCCTGTCCCATTCTCGCCTCGGAACGTCAGGCCCGTCTCCGTCGACGAGCGTTCTCTCGAGCATCCCACCGCACGCCGCTCCCGCACGCCGAAGCGACCGGCGGCTCACAGGGTCGGGATGCCGTTGTCGCGCGCCCACCCGACGGCCTCTGCCCGGGTGGAGACGCCGATCTTGCGGTAGATGCTGCGCAGCTGGGACTTGACCGTGTTGCGCGTGACGAAGAGGTCCGCCGCCAGCCGTTCCAGCGTGATGTCCTCCGAGAGGTTCGACAGGACGATCTTCTCCCGCCGTGACAGGGCGACGTTCCCCGCGACCTGCGGCGGTTCCTGCGCCGGTCGTTCGCTGATGGACATGCGTTCCTCCGCTCGCTGACCGCCACGCACGCCGCGCGACGGTCTTTCCGGTTCGGCTTCTACCTGAGAGACAGCCGGATCCGGAAAGATGACGCGACTTTCGGCACGACATGTGTGGCGGGCGGAACGGCCGGGGACGCGGCGCCGGGAACCGGGTCGCGGCGGGCACGCACCTCAGCCGTAGTGGCCCCGCTGGACGTGCGCGCGCAGCTCGGCCTCGTACTCCTCGGCAACACCCGCCCGCGCCAGGGACGCGAGCCTGCGGTGGTCGGCCAGGAGCCGGGCGGGCGAGGCTGCGTCGCGGCGGACCGCGCGGTGCGTGAGCAGCTCCAGGCGCGGGCCGAGCTGGATGAACAGGTCCTCGACCACGTCGTTGTCCCCAGCGCGGATCACTCGCGAGTGGAAGGCGAAGTCCGCGTGCGAGAACGCGAGCAGGTCCTCGTCGCGCTCGGCGACCACCTGCTGGGCGACGAGGTCGTCGAGGTCGTGGGCGACGCCGTCGGGCAGGGGCGGCCTCCCAGGGCGCGGACCGCCGCGGACTCCAGCATGATCCTGACCGCCAGGAGGTCGGAGACCTCCTTGTCCGTGACCGGGGCGACGACCGCTCCACGCTTGGGGAACAGCGTCAGCAGGCGGCACGTCTGGAGCTGGAGGAACGCCTCACGGACCGGCGTGCGGCTGATACCGAGCTCGTCGGCGACCTTGCCCTCGGTGAGCAGCGAGCCAGGCGCGATCTCACCCGTGATGATCGAGGCCGACACTGCGGCGAAGGCCCGCTCCACGGCGCTGGGGGCCTGGTCGTCGGGCTTCTTGCGAGGCGACATCCTTCGACGATAACACCTTAGATGCAAGGGGTCGGCGAGCGTCGTGGGGCAACGAAGTGGTCACGGGCCGCGCGCCGGTTCGCCCTCCGGCCGCGACGCATAGCCTCGACCGACCAGCCGACCCCACCGGACGGAGCCTTCCGTGCAGAAGACCGGCAACGATCCCGACGAGTTCCTCTCGACCCTCCCCGAACGCTTCCGCGCCGACGCCCAGCAGCTCGACGCCGCGATCTCGGAGGTGATGGCGGGCCGGTCGCGGGTCCTGTGGGAGGGCGTCTTCTGGGGCGGGACCGACCAGCGCATCATCGGGTACGGCGACCTGCTCCAGTCCAGGCCCCGCGGCGGGAGCGTCGAGTGGTTCGTCGTCGGCCTCGCCGTCCAGCAGAACTACCTCAGCATGTACATCAACGCCGTCGAGGACCAGCAGTACCTCGCGCAGAAGTACGCCCACACGCTGGGCCGCGCCAAGATCGGCAGCTCGAGCGTGGGCTTCAAGTCGCTCGCCGACATCGACCTGGACGCGCTGCTGCACCTGGTGCGGATCGCGCGGGACCAGACGGCGTAGTGCTCACCGCTCAGTACTCGCTGAGTGCGGAGCTCTTGCGAGACTCGCCGGGCGTTTCTCGCAAGAACTCCGCACTCAGCGCGCGTACCGGCGTCACCGCTCGGCGGCGGCGCGTGCATCTCGACGCTGATCTGGCTCGCGTCGAGCACCTTGAGCGTCTCGTCCATGGCTCCTGAGCTGTACGTGCCGTGGTCGCGCACGTGCAGCAGCTCGGCACGCTGCGCCGCCAGGACGGCGAGCCGCAGCTCCCGGTACTGCCGGTGCCGGTCGTCGCCCTCGGTGGCCTCGCGGTCGACGAGGTCGTCGTGCGCGATCTCCTGGCGCACCCGCTCGATCGTCTCGGGTGCGTAGGGCGTGCCGTCGGGGCGAGCGAGACCGGGCGTCTCGACGACCTCGGAGGCCACGCGCAAGAGCTCGCCCAGGAGCGCGAGGCGCTCGTCGCTCTCGGTCGAGCGGTCGGCCGTCAGGTCGAGACGGCGGACGACCCACGGCAGCGTGCCGCCCTGGACCAGCAGGGTCCCCGCCGCGACGAAGAACGCGATGAGGACGAGCAGCGCCCGGTGCGGAGTGCTCGCCGGCAGCGACTGCGCCGCTGCCAGCGTGACGACGCCGCGCATGCCCGCCCACACGAGCAGCACGCCCTCGCGTCGCCCGAGCGGCTCCTGCGCCAGGTAGTCGATGTCCGCGATGCGGCGCGTGAGGAACGTCTGGACACGTGCCAGGCGTGGCTGGAGACGCGGGTCGTCCGCCGTGCGCGGGTCATGGGCCGCGCGCGGTCCGCGCGCTCGCCCACACCACGCGCCGCGCCCAGACCGCGCGGCCCGTCCAAGCCCGGGACCCCGTTCCACGCATCCCGCTCCCCGGCCCGCCCGGGGCCGCTGCCCTTCCCACGCCCACGGTCCTCGATCGTCGGCAGCTCACCCGCTCGAGCTTGTCCGTGACCGCGGAGAGCTTCGCGGACCTCGGGGTTACGACGGTTGGAACGCTTCATGAGCCACAGCAGCGTCGCCACGAACACGGACCGCAGGGCGATCACGACGACAGCCGCCATGAGCGCGAGGCCCGCCGCCATCCACAGGCTGCCGTGCTCGGCCGGACCTCCTCGACGAGCCCGAACACCTCGAGCCCCATGATGAGGAAGACCCGCTCTCCAGCAGCAGCTCGACGGTCTTCCAGTTCGCCTTCTCGGCGATGCGGTCCTGCGGGCTGAGGTGCTTGGGCGCGCCGAGGCCCGTGACGATGCCCGCCGTGACGACAGCGACCAGGCCAGAGGCCCCGAGGTGCTCCGCGGGCAGGAACGCGATGAACGGCACGACGAAGGAGATCGCGGTGTTCGACGTCGCCTCGTGCACCCGCGAGCGCAGCCACAGGTTCGCCTTGCCGACGACGAAGCCGATCGCCACGGCGAGCGCGACCGCGTAGACGAAGTCCCCGCGACCTCGCCGATCGAGACCGTCGCGGCCGTCGCGGCGATGGCCGAGCGCAGCAGCACCAGGGCCGAGGCGTCGTTGAGCAGGCTCTCGCCCTCCAGCACGGTCACGACGCGCGGCGAGACCCCGGCCTTCTTCACGATCGACGTCGCGACTGCGTCGGTGGGGCTGATGATGGCGCCGAGCGCGATGCCCGTGGCCAGGCCGATCCCCGGACGAGCAGCGAGAACAGGTAGCCGAGCGCGACGGCGCTGATGACCACGAGCACCACGGAGAGCCCGCTGATCGCCTTGAGGTCACGCCGGAAGTCCATCGCGGGCATGCTGACCGAGGCCGAGTACAGCAGGGGCGGCAGGACGCCGGCGAGGATCCACTCAGGCTCGACCTCGACGGCGGCACCGCCGGGACGAACGACACCGCGACGCCCAGCAGCACGAGGATCAGCGGGGCGGCGACCCCAGGCGCGGCGCGAGCGCGGTCACTCCCACCACCGCCAGGACGCCGGCGATCAGGTAGGGCGCGAGCTCCATGGGGCATCTCGTCTCGTTCGGGGAACTACTTCCTATCAGACGACGCACCTGCAGCGGCACCGTTACGCGTCGGACGAGCCCCACTCCGCGGCCTGGTCGCGCGCGGCACGCAACATCGCGGTCGCTTCGTCGTGGTTGACGCGAGCGAGGGCGAGGGCGCTGAGCTGGAACGAGAGCAGCAGGCGGGCGCGCTGCTCGGGGCGGCTCCGCGAGCCCGGGGACGCGGCGCGCAGCGCACGGGAGAGCGCGTCGGTCAGCTCGGCCCGGTAGGCGTCGACCACGGCGCGCAGCGCCTCGTCGTGCCCGGCGGCCACGGAGGCGGCGCCGACGAGGAGGCAGCCGCGCCGGGGCGAGTCGGGGGCAACTGCTCGACGGCGGAGGCCAGGCCGTCGAAGTACGTGACCAGGGCCGCGCCCGCCTCGAGCGGGTCGCACTCCCTGAGGAGGCCTCGACGAGGATGCGCAGCCGAGGGCGGATGACGGTGTCGAGGTAGTCCTGGACGGCTGCGTCGAACAGCCCGCGCTTGGACCCGAACGCGTGATAGAGGCTCGAGCGGTTCAGCCCGGTGGCGCGTTCGAGGTCCGGGAGGGATGCTCCGTCCAGGCCCTGATCCCAGAACACGTCCCTCGCGGCCTGCACCACCGTGGTGGTGTCGAACGACTGCGACCTGCCCACGTGAACCGCCTCACTTTCCTCGACTCATATTGCACCGACCGGTACACAACTGTACCGTCGGTTAGTAGACCGACCGTTGCACAATACCGTTCGAAGGGCACCACATGACCGCGACCGCACTGGTCTTCGCCGGCCTCGCCGCGCTGATCCACGTCTACATCTTCGTGCTGGAGTCCGTGTCCTGGACGGCCCCGAGGACCCGCGCCACGTTCGGGACCACGGAGCAGGAGGCCCGAGCCACCAAGGAGCTCGCCTTCAACCAGGGCTTCTACAACCTGTTCCTCGCGATCATCACCGCGATCGGGATCGTCGTGCTCGCGGCCGGGCACACGGGCGTCGGCGCAGCGCTCGTCCTGAGCGCGACGGGCTCGATGGTCCTCGCCGGGCTCGTGCTGATCGTCTCGTCGCCCGCCAAGGCCCGCGCAGCCTCGTCCAGCTCGTCGCGCCCGCGATCGCGGTCGTGCTTCTCGTCATCGCCCTGGTGGCCTGACCTCGCTCCACCCACCGCCGCACCGGTCCACCCGGCCGACGCGGCGCCGTCGGGCGTGCGCACCCTCGCGGGCGTGCG
The DNA here is from genome assembly GCA_038070415.1 of Oerskovia sp. M15. Lineage (GTDB taxonomy): Bacteria > Actinomycetota > Actinomycetes > Actinomycetales > Cellulomonadaceae > Oerskovia. The sequence continues at coordinate 1,816,169 of JAMYWF010000001.1, read as the reverse complement.
TACCCCTCGCAGAACCGCAACCGAAGGACAGAGAGACCCTCCATGACCTCCACGCAGATCCAGCTCGTCAACCGTCCCACCGGCTGGCCGACGCACGACGACTTCCGCACCGTCCAGGTCGAGCTCCCCGAGCTCGCGCCCGGCCAGGTGCGCGTCCGGAACGAGTTCGTGTCCGTCGACCCGTACATGCGCGGACGCATGAACGACGTGAAGTCGTACACCCGCCCTACGCGCTGGGCGAGACCATGACGGGCGGCGCAGTCGGACGAGTGGTGGCCTCGACGGCCGAGGGATCTCGGTCGGTGACGTGGTGCTGCACCAGCTCGGATGGCGCGACGTGTCCCAGGGCGACGCTGCCGCGTTCCGCGTGGTCCCCGAGATCCCGGGCGTGCCGCTGTCCGCCTACCTGGGGATCCTGGGGATGACGGCGCTCACGGCGTACGTCGGGCTGCTCGACATCGCGGGCATGCAGGACGGCGACACCGTGTTCGTCTCCGGCGCGGCCGGGGCCGTGGGCACCGCGGCGGCCAGATCGCGCGGCTCAAGGGCGCTGGCCGCGTCGTCGGGTCGGCCGGGACGCCGAGAAGGTCGCGCTCCTCACCGAGCGCTACGGGTACGACGCCGCGTTCAACTACAAGGACGGACCCGTCGCCGACCAGCTCGCCGTGGCGGCCCCGGACGGCATCGACGTGTACTTCGACAACGTCGGGGCGAGCACCTCGAGGCCGCGCTGGGCGCCTTCAACGACGGCGGGCGCGCGGCGCTGTGCGGCGCGATCTCGCAGTACAACACCACCGAGCCCGCCGCCGGGCCACGGAACATGAGCAACATCGTGACGCGCGGGCTCATGCTCAAGGGCTTCACGGTCGGCAACTACCTGCGCCACTTCCCCGAGTTCTCCCGCGAGATGGGTGGCTGGCTCCAGGCGGCGAGGTCGTGTTCGACGAGACCGTCGTCGACGGCATCGAGAACTCGGTCGACGCGTTCCTCGACCTCATGCGCGGGGCCAACACGGGCAAGATGGTCGTCCGCGTCTGACCAGTGGGTTTGTCAGAACGAGCGTGACCTGGGCACCACGCTGGCTCTGACACCCGGGGTCGGCCCGGCGGCCGGACCAGTCGGCCTGTCAGAGCGAGCGTGACCTGGGGCCACGCTGGTTCTGACACCCGGGTCGGCCCGGCGGCCGCCCGCCTCGCTGGCCTCTCCCCGCAGGAGGGAGACGCGGTCGGTCGTGGGCCGGTGTCGGCGCGTTGGCCGGACCCGCAGAATCGACCACATGGTCACCGACGCCCCGGCCCCGGGTCCACCTCCCTCCCCGCCTCGCCCGGACCGACCGACGCGGCACGGTCCGTCGTATCGACCACTCGCCGGGACCTGCGCCCCTGGGTTCTTCCAGCGATGCTCGCACTGCTCGTGGGACTCTTCGCGATCGTGACACCCTTCATCCACCTCGACGGAGCTCCTCTGGGCCTGTGGGGACAACCTCGCCACCGTGCCACTGGCCGAGCCGATCATGATGCTCGGCAGCCTCAGCGCCGCGACCGGCGTCCTCCTCTCGCGTCGGTCGCGAGGGCTGGCCTGCGTGCTCGCTGCCTGGCCGTTCCTCCTGACACCACTCGTGGCGACCTTCGTCTGGGCCTGGTGGCTGGCACTCCTCGCCATCGCGGTGGTCTCTGCCGTCGACGGGTGGCGCCGAGCCGTCGCGCCGTTCGTTCTCGCCACTGCCGTCGCCGTGGTGTACTGCATCACAGGCATGTACGCGATGCTTCCCGTCGGCCCGGTGACGCCTGGGAGCGGGGACACCTGGATCACCTTCGTCGTCTACGTGGCCTGCTCCGCCGCCGTGGTCGCCATCAGCGCCGCGATCGGTGCGAACCGCCGTGCCAAGGCCCGCACCGCCGACGCCGCCCGCGCGTCCGAGCACGCCCTCGAGGTCGAGACCGTTGCGGTCGAGCGGGCCAGGATCGCCCACGACCTGCACGACGTCGTCGCGCACCACATCTCCCTCGTCGCGGTCCGCGCGGAGTCGGCGCCGTACGTGCACCCGTCGATGGACGAAGAGGCGCGGGTCGTGCTCGCCGAGATCGCCGACGACGCGCGACACGCCCTGGGCGAGCTGCGGCAGGTCCTCGCGGTGCTGCAGCGCACCGAGGACGGCGCCGCCCGAGCGCCCCAGCCCGGCGCCGGGGACGTCGTCTCGCTGGTGGACGCGGCCCGTTCGGCCGGTCAGTCCGTGACGTTCGTGGGCGAGGTGCGGCCTTGCCCGCGGCGCAGGGACTCGTGCTCTACCGCGCGGTGCAGGAGTCGCTGACGAACGCGCGCCGCCACGCCCCGGGCAACCGGTGACGCTGACGCTCGGGACGTCGGGCACGCGCGAGGTCCTGACCGTGCGACTCTCCACTCCACTCGTCCCCGCACCTCCCCGCCGCCCTGGGCGCGGGCTGCTCGGGATGCGCGAGCGCGTCGAGTCGATCGGCGGAACCATGACGGCGGGCGAGGAGGACGGCCGGTTCGTCGTGGAGCTCACCCTGCCGCTCGACGAGCACGACGTGTCGGCTGCGGCCGCACCCGACGCGAACGTCGAGGCCGAGGCGTGACCCGCGTCGTCGTCGCCGACGACCAGCCCGTGGTCCGCTACGGCTTCGCCGCGATCCTCGACGCGGCCGAGGACATCGAGGTCGTCGGCTCGGCGGGGAACGGGGCCGAGCTGCTCGACGTCGTCGCTGCGCACCGGCCCGACGTCGCCGTCGTGGACGTGCGCATGCCCGTCATGGACGGGATCGCCGCGACCGCCGCGATCTGCGCGCGCCACCCGGGAACGAGCGTCCTCATCCTCACGACGTTCGACCTGGACGAGTACGTGTTCGACGCCCTCCAGGCGGGCGCCTCGGGTTCCTCCTCAAGGACACCCCGGCGCCGCGCCTCGTCGAGGGCGTGCGGCTCGTCGCGGACGGGTCGATGCTGCTGGGGCCGACCGTCACGCGCCGCCTGGTGGGCGACTTCGCACAACGCACCACCCGGGCAGCGCCCGGTCTCCACGACCTCACCGTCCGCGAGCGCGAGGTGCTCCTCACGGTGGCGCGAGGGCTGTCGAACGCCGAGATCGGGGCCGAGCTGTTCATCACCGAGCAGACCGTGAAGTCGCACGTCTCCGAGGTGCTGCGGAAGCTGGGCTGCCGGGACCGGGTGCAGCTCGTGATCGCGGCGTACGAGTCGGGGCTGGTCGGCCTGTCAGAGCGAGCGTGACCTGGGGACCACGCTGGTTCTGACAGCACCCTGGTGCCACCAGCCGCCCGCGCCGATACTGGCCAGATGCGCCGCACGCCCCAAGCAGGCTGCCGGGCGCCGTCCGGCTGGGCGGCGGCCTCGTCGTGGGCGGGCTCTTCGTCGGCATGCTCGTCAGCTGCACGGCCGGCACTCCGTCGGCAGCGCCGGAGGGCGCCTCGGTCACGGCGAGCGCGCCCGCCGTGACCGTCACCGCGGCGCCCCGCCCGCGAAGCAGTCGCCCCGGCACCGGCACCGGCACCGACAACCCCTGCCCCTGCCCCTGCCCTGCCCCTGCCCCTGCCCCTGCCGAGCCTCCCGCGCCCGTCTTCAGCTCCGCCGTCGGGCCCATCACGCCCGACCTCGCCGCGCGCATGACGCCCACCTCGTGGCGCGAGGGTGCCCTGTCGCACTCGCCGACCTGCGCTACGTCACCGTGAGCCACCGGACGTTCGAGGGAGGCGCAGCGACGGGAGAGCTCGTCGTGCACGCCGATGTCGCGGACGGGATCGTCGAGGTCTTCCGCGACCTGTTCGAGGCGGGCTACCCGATCCGGTCGATGCGGCTCGTGGACGACTTCGAAGGCGACGACGACGCCTCGATGGCCGCCGACAACACCTCGGCCTTCAACTGCCGCCCGATCGCGGGCACGAGCCGGTGGTCCGAGCACGCGTCAGGCGCGCGCTCGACCTCAACCCGGTCGAGAACCCGTGGGTCAAAGACGAGGCGGTCGAGCCGCCCGCGGGCGCGGAGTTCGCGTCGCGCCCTGCGGTCGCGGGCGTGATCCAGCCCGACGACGCCACGGTCCGTGCGTTCCGGGCCGCAGGCTGGTACTGGGGCGGGTACTGGTCCGGCCCGGTCGACTACCAGCACTTCTCGACGAGCGGGAGATAGAGGTCGTCGAGAGCTCCTGCACGCAGAGCGCCGCCGCGAGCGCGCTGGGCGGGGCAGGGCGGGCAGGGCGGGGCCGGACCCGGAATGCGAGGCGCACTGTTGAAACCCTCCTATCATGAGCCGTGAGTTCTGACTGGTTCGACCTGGCTACCCAGGGCACCGAGTGCGGTGAGCTGGCCCGGTCCGTCGACTGGTCCACCACCTCCATCGGCTCGCCCGACACCTGGCCCAAGACGCTGCGCGCGGCCGTGCGGCTGTGCTTCAGCACCCGCTTCCCCATCTTCATCGCCTGGGGTCCCGAGCTCCTGATGATCTACAACGACGACTACCGGCCGATGCTCGGGCGGGACAAGCACCCGACCGCGATGGGATCTCCTGCGCACCTCGTGTGGGAGGAGAACTGGCCGGACATCGAGCCGCTCTTCACCTCGGTCCTCGCGACCGGCGTCGCGACCTGGTCCGAGGACCAGCCCTCATCATGAACCGTTCGGGCTTCGACGAGGAGACGGCTTTCACGTTCTCCTTCAGCCCCTGCGCGACGAGGACGGCACGATCTGCGGCGTCATGGACGTCGCGACCGAAACGACCGACCACGTCATCGACGCACGCCGCTCCAGACCCTCGGTACGCTCTCCGCGACGCTCCAGGGCCTCCAGGGCGACGTCGACGAGCTTGCCGCCGCGACCGTGGGCGTGCTGGGCCGGAGCGCGGACGTCACGCGCGCCGACCTCTACCTCGACACCGAGGCCGGGCTGGTGCCGTTCGCCTCGACCCACGAGCGCCACGACGAGTCCGTGCCGTCGCAGGTCCTGCGCGAGGTCGCCGACCGACGCCAGCTCGAGCAGGTGGGCTCCGCCATCGTGGCCCCGCTCGCGGCGACCCGCGACCGGGTGGCCGCCGGCGTGATCGTGCTGGAGGGAACCCTCACCGTCCCGAGGACGACGCCCAGCGCTCGTTCCTCCAGCTCGTCGCCTCCGCGGTCGGCACGGCGCTGAGCAGCACGCTCGCCCAGATCCGCATGGTCGGCGAGCTCCGGAGCGTCGCGGACGCGCTCCAGGACGCGATGCTCCCCGACGAGCCGACGGCGCCCGGGTGGCACACCCGATACCGCCCGGCCGACGACAGCCTGCTCATCGGCGGCGACTGGTACGACGTCGTCGACCTGTCGGGGGCGGTTCGGCCTGGTCGTCGGCGACTGCGTGGGCAGGGCCTGCGCGCAGCGGCCGTCATGGGTCAGCTCCGCAGCGCCAGCCGTGCGCTGCTCCTGGAGAACCACGGCCCGGCAGCGACGCTCGAGGGCCTCGACCGCTTCGCGCGGACGCTTCCCGGTGCCGAGCTGGCGACGGTGCTCTGCGCGATCGTCGACGAGAACGCGCGCACCCTGACGTACTCGGCGGCCGGCCACCTGCCGCCCCTGGTGGTCAGCACGGCCGAGACGCGCTGGCTCAACGAGGGACGCGGAACACCCTCACCCTCCTCAACGGCCCCGCGAGAGCCACCGCGTCGCTCGCGAGCGGTGACGCGGTCGTCCTCTACACCGACGGGCTCGTCGAGCGGCGCGGCGAGCACCTGTCCGAAGGGCTGCGCCGTCTCGCCCGCGCGGCCCTCGCGATCCGTGAGGACCACCCGCGGCCGATCTGCCCGACGCGCTGCTCGCCGAGCTCCTCGCGGCGGCGCACGGGACGACGTCGCGCTGCTCGTCTACGAGGTGCCCTGACCGGTTCCCGTCACGACGCCCCGGCGTCGTGCACGCAGATCGCGACCTGCACGCGGTTGTCCGCGCCCAGCTTGTCCAGCACGCGCCCCACGTGGGTCTTCACGGTCGCGACGCTCAGGAAGAGGCGCGTCGCGATCTCCGCGTTCGACAGTCCCGACCCGATCGCGACGGCGATCTCGCGCTCCCGGTCGGTCAGACGGGCGAGTCGCGCGCGAGCGTCCGTGGCCCGGTCGTCGACGGGTTGGCGCGCGACGGCCGCGATGAGCTGCTGCGTCACCGACGGCGACAGCATGGAGCGCCCTCCGCGACGTGCCGGACTGCCGCGACCAGGTCCACCGGCGGCGTGTCCTTGAGCAGGAATCCGCTCGCGCCGAGGCGCAGCGCGGTCAGGACCATGTCGTCCGCGTCGAACGTCGTCAGGACGATCACCTTGAGCGCGGGGTCCGCCGCGCGCGCGATCTGCAGGGCTGCCAGCCCGTCGCGGCGCGGCATGCGGATGTCCATGAGGACCACGTCCGGCCGGGCGCGGGCGATCTCCGCGACGGCCGCGACGCCGTCGGCCGCCTCGCCGACGATCTCGATCGACCGGTCCCCGCCGAGGATCAGACGAAGACCCGCGCGGACCAGCGTCTCGTCGTCGACCAGGACGACTCGCAGGAGGCGCACCGAGGGCACGGCCTGGGTCTGAGGGGTCATGTCCACGGGAGCCACGCTCTCACGAGGAAGCGGCCCGCCCCGTCCGGCCCCACGGCGATCTCCCCGCCCGTGAGGCGCACGCGCTCGGCGATCCCTGTCAGGCCCAGGCCCGACGGCGGAGCACCGGACGCGAGGGCGGCACCGCCGTCGGGCACGCGGGCTGCGACGAGCGGGTTGCTTACCCGGAGGGTGAGCCCCTCCCCGGCTCGCCCTCGATCTGTACCCGCACGGGGCGCCCGGCGCGTGCTTGCGGGCGTTCGTCAGGGACTCCTGGAGGATCCGGTAGGCGCTCCGGCTCACCTGCTCCGAGAGCTCCGGGAGGCGCTCGGCGGTGCCGGGGCGACGTCGCACCTGACGCTCCCCTCGGTGCCCTCAGGTCCCCGGACCTCGGCCAGGAGCTCCGGCAGGAGCTGAGCGTCGGTTGCGGCCGCTCGGGGACCCCGGTCGGGACATCGGTCTCGCGCAGGACGCCGAGGACCTCCCGCAGCTCGGACAGCGCGAGGTGGGCGTTGTCGCGGATCACGGTCGCTGCCGCAGCCGTCTCCTCCTGCGCCAGGTCGGTACGGTACGCCAGGGCCCCCGAGTGCATCGCGACGAGCGAGATCCGGTGCGCCAGGACGTCGTGCATCTCGCGGGCGATCCGCGTGCGCTCCAGGGACCGGGCCTGGTCGAGGCGCACCGCCTGCTCCCGCTCCGCGGTCTCCGCACGCTCCCGCAGGACGCCAGGAGGTCGCGGCGGTTGCCGATCGACACGCCGATCGCCACGAGGAGCGCATAGACCAGCAGCGCGAAGAGGAGGAGTCCCCACCAGGGGACGCCGAGCGTGGGTGCATCCACTCGTAGACGAACATCGAGGCCGTCCACGTCGCGCCCGCGAGCGCGATCTCCTGCCACCTCCGCCGCGTCGCGAGCGAGATCAGCACGATGGCGACGGCCCCGAGGCCCCACGCCGTGAACCCGGACATCGCAGCCAGGATCAGGCCGATGGTCAGCGGTGCATGGCGGCTGAACGGCAGGAGGGCGATCGCGACGACGCCCAGGAGAAGGTCGAGGAGCACGAAGAGGCCCTGGCGCGCGGTCGGCTCGGGCGGAAGGGTCGCAAGGGAGACGACCAGGATGAGGAGGCCGAATCCCACGGCGGCGGAGACCCGCCAGGTGGTGCCCCAGGGCGAGCGCGGGACGTACGTGTCTCTCGGCATGCGGCGAGACTATGCGGGCGACCTGGACGCGCACATCGGCAGTCGGGACGATCACGGGTCAGACCAAAGGACCAGGAGTCCTTCCCGGCACGACGACGGCGGCGGCCGGGTGCGTCCCGGTCCGGCCGCCGTGGTGCGTCGACAGCAGGTCGGCGCGGGCGGTGCGTGGCGTCAGTCGGTCGCCGGAGCTTCCCGCCGGACGCGCGGTACGCGACGAGAACGACCTTGGGCAGGCGACCCTTGGGGCTCACGGTGTGACCGTTCGCGAGCGCCCACGTGCGGATCGCCGCCGTGGTCTCGCCGGGGAGCAGGTAACCGGTGCCCTTCGGGGCGGGGGCACGACGGCCTCGTCAGCAGGCTCCGGCACGACGACCTCGGCAGGCTCCGCCTCGACCGGCTCGACGACGGCAGCAGGCTCCGGCTCGACGGCTTCCGTCGGCACGACGACCTCGACGGCCTCGACGGCCTCGACGACCTCAGCGACCTCGACCTGCTCGACGACGACAGCAAGCTCCGGCTCGACGGCTTCCGTCGGCACGACGGCCTCGTCAGTGACCTCGGCCGCAACCTCAGCGACCTCGACCTGCTCGACGACGGCAGCAGGCTCCGGCTCGACGGCTTCCGTCGGCACGATGACCTCGACGGCCTCGACGGCCTCGACAACAGGCTCCGGCACCACGACCTCAGCGACCTCGACCGCCTCGATCTCGGTGTCCTTCTCCGGCACCTCGGAGGGCTCCAGGACCGCGACGACGACGGGCGTCGTCGCGACCTCAGCCGCAGCGGCGGTCGCCGCCACCACGACGGGCTCGGTCGCGACGACGGGCGTCGGCGCGGCGTCGAACAGGGATGCCACGCTCACCGACGGCTCGGTCTCTGCGGCCTGCGCCTTCTGCCGACGACCCTTGAACCAGCTCAGCAAACCCATGACGACCTCTCTGCGAACGACGCGCCACACCGGCCGATGGGCGCACGGGCAACTCTTTCACATCTCGGCAGGGCACCCGCAGGGCGCCCGCGTCCGACGGCGCGCGCACCCGTAAACTCGCTCGACTCGGGCCCTCGGGGCGGGATGTACTGGAGGCCAGACCAGCTCGACCGACCAGGAGCCTCATGACGACGTCACCGCCGCACCCGCCGCAGATCGCGAACGCCTCGGCCTGCACGCCGACTGCGCGAGATGCTTCGGGTTGTGCTGCGTCGCCCTGGCATTCACGCGTTCGGCGGACTTCCCGATCGACAAGGACGTCGGCGAGCCGTGCCAGAACCTCCGCCCCGACCACCGGTGCGGCATCCATCCGGAGCTGCGGGAGCGCGGCTTCGTGGGCTGCACGGTCTACGACTGCTTCGGAGCGGGTCAGAAGATCTCTCGGGCGACGTTCGCCGGGCAGGACTGGCGCGAGCACCCCGAGGTGCGGTCGGCGATGTTCGCGCTGCTGCCGGTGCTCCGCCACGTCCACGAGCTGCTCTGGTACCTGACGGAGGCCATCTCGCTCGTCGACGGTCACGACGCGCCCTCGTCGCCGAGCTCCGCGTGGCCGTGGGCCGGATCGAGTGCCTCTCGCTCGGCACACCCGACGAGCTCCTCGCCCAGGACCTCACGGCGCTGCGCGACGGCGTCAATCCTCCTGCTGCGTGCGAGCGAGGCTGCCCGTGCCCGGTCGAGGCACCAGCCCGAGGGCGGAGGAAGGACCGCCGGGGGCGGATCTGATCGGCAAGCGGCTCGCTCACGCAGACCTGCGAGGGCGAGCCTGCGCGGCGCGCTGCTCCTCGGTGCCGACCTGCGGGGGCGGACCTGCGCGGCGCCGACCTGGTGGGTGCCGACCTGCGCGGTACGGACCTGCGCGGCGCCGACCTCACGGACGCCCTCTTCCTCACCCAGGCCCAGGTGAACGCGGCGCGGGGCGACACTGCCACTCGCCTCCCGGCAGCGGTCACACGCCCGTCGCACTGGGGCAAGTAGCTGCCCGAGATGCGGTGGACATCACGTGTTCGGGGCACTTCTCCCCATTGCGGGTCGGCCCCGCACCAGGGAGGGTGGAGTAGTGGCCCACGCCACACCCAGCCCACCATCCTGAGGGAGCTCTCTTCGTGCGTCTCGTCCGCGGTATCGCCGTCCTGTCCGTCGCAACCGTCGGGGTCCTGGGCCTCGCCGCCTGCACCTCCGACTCCGACGCCCCCGCCTCGACCTCGTCCGCCACAGCGGAGACCGACGAGGCTCCTGCGAAGGAGAGTTCCTCCGACCTCACGGCCGACAACTTCGTCCAGCGCATCACGGACGCACAGATCGCGGCGGCAGCGTCACCATGGCGACCTCGACCGAGGTCGAGGGTACGGCCATGGACATGGCGGGCGACATCGTCTTCACCGACGGCTCGCAGAACCTCGCCATGACCATGACGGTCCCCGGCTCGGGCGAGATGCAGATCCGCGTCGTCGACGGCATCTTCTACCTGAACCTGGGCGAGACGAGCCAGAACAAGTTCGTCGCGATCGACCCTGCGGACGAGTCCAACCCCATGGCGTCCGCGTTCGATGGCCTCACGGAGCAGATGGATCCCTCAGCGAGCGTCGAGGCGCTCGAGGGCGCCATCGTAAGCGTCGAGAAGGACGGCGACCCCGTGGACATCGATGGCGTGAAGGCTCAGCCGTACACGGTCGTGGTCGACACCACGAAGCTCACGGGCTCGATGAAGGAGCAGGCCGACGCCGCCGGATCCGCACTCCCGGAGACGCTGACCTACCAGTACTGGATCGACGCGGACGACCTGATGCGCAAGGTCGTCATGGACGTCCAGGGCTCCGTGATGGAGATGACGTTCTCCAACTGGGGCGAGGACCTGCAGGTCGTCGCCCCTCGGCCGACGAGATCTCGACCGAGCCGCTCTTCTGATCCCCGGCGATCACCGCAGGCCCTGAGCCTGCTGCCGACGGCGGTGCACGGCCTCGTGGGCCGGGCACCGCCGTCGTGCTGTCCGGACCTCGGCGGGTGAGGTGGTCGCGTGGCGTGCGCGCCGCCGTCGGGCCGCGCGGTCAGTCCGTGGGGCGGCGACGCATCTGCTTGGTCGTGGTGCGCTGCTTCTTCGCGGTGAGGCGACGTTCCTGCGAGCCGCGCGTGGGTCGGGTGGCGCGGCGCGCGCGAGCCGGGGCGCCAGGCCCTCGGCGACGAGCGCGGCGAGGCGGACCTCGCGGCGGCGCGGTTCCGGAGCTGTTCGCGATGCTCGGAGGCGACCACCGTGAGCACGCCGGCGACCAGCCGCTTGTCGAGCCGCTCCGTCAGCCGCACCCGCTGGGACTCGCTCAGCACCGCCGACGCGGTCACGTCCCACGAGAGCTCGACGCGCGAGTCCGTGGTGTTCACGCCTTGCCCGCCCGGGCCGGAGGCGCGCGAGAACCGCCAGGTGAGCTCGCCCTCGGGGATGATCAGGGCGGGGCTCACCTCAAGGCCTCGGCGCGGGACGGTGGACACCGGACCATCATCCCGGGCCAGCCGAGCGAGTCCAAGCGGAATGCGGGCGCCTGCCCCATCCCTTTCCTCCCGCCCGACGGCGGCGCTCACCTCAGGCGGCCGTCGCTCCGACCCGTCCCTCGGCGCGGTCGCGGATCCCCGCAGCATGCGGGCGCTCATGAGGAAGCTCACGGGCTGCACCGGCTCGACGACGGCCCTCGCCCACCAGCGCGTCGAGCCGTACCTCTCGCGGACGACCAGGCGTGTGGCGCCGTCGGGCGCTGGGCGCAGCACGAACGCCCAGGTGAAGCCGGTCGGGGCCGGGGTGGCCCCGACCGGGACCGCCCGCGCAGCACGAGGTGCCGTTGGGGACGATCGCGGCGACCCTGAGCGCGACGGCGGGGTGGAGCCGGACCTCGTCGCCCACCGCGAGGCGCTGCCACTGCGGCTCGATCCGGTCGGCGTTCCGGATCTCGCAGCCCACCAGGTTCTCGAGCCACTCGTAGCTGTAGAAGCCGCCCCGGCCCTGGCCCAGCTGAAGGACCCAGCGCCACACCTCGCGCGGCGGGGCGGCGATGGTGATGGCACGGGTGGCGACGACGTCAGCCGCCGGGACCAGCTCGTCGCCGGGCAGCACGTCGGACGCCTCGCCGTCGCGGGTCCCCAGGTCATGGTCAGACGCCGGGCCAGGAGCAGGGCGCCGATCGTGACCGTCGCGGCAGCGACACCTCCGACGAGCGGTCTCATCGCACTCCCCTCCGGCGCGGGACCTCAGGACGGTCCGATCGTCCCATCATCCGCAGGGGTTCGCAGCGGTGGTGACGCGGCACGCACGAAATGCGCTCAGCGCACCCGACCGACCGCGAGGAAGTGCGGGCTCGCGGCGATCAGCGCCGGGTCCGACTCGAGCATGCGGGCCGTCCGGACCGCAGAACCGAGCATCTGCTCGGCCTGCTCCAGGGCAGGTTGTCCAGCGCCGGGGCGCTCGGCCCTTCCACGCCGTAGACCGCGACAGCGTCGAGGTCGGCCTCCTCGAGCTCGTCAGCCAGCTCCTCGGGGCGGTGGAAGTAGGCCGTCGTGAACCCGAGCGCGGGTCGTGGAGCCCCGTCTCGAGCGCCCGGAGCAGCGACGGCTCGGTGTCGTCCGCGACCCGGCCCACCGCGGCGAGCTCCAGGAGGCCCGCGTATCGGCTGATCGCGGCGGCCACGACGACGCCGCCCGCCGGGCGACCCGTGCGGCCTCGCGCAGCGCGAGCAGCCGGTCCTGCCGCTCGGTGAGGTGGTACAGCGGGCCGAGGAGGAGCACGGCGTCCGCGGACTCGTCGTCGAAGGGAGCACACGCGCGTCACCGACCTGTGCCCGGACTCCCGGGATCTCGGCGGCCTGAGCGACGTGCGAGGGAACGGGATCGATCAGGTCCACGTCGTGGCGGCGGCCGCGAGCCACCTCGCGTGCACCCCGGTACCGCCGCCGACGTCGACGATCCACGCCGGGGCCGACGGGAGGGACCGGCTCAGCAGCTCGCGCGTGCGCAGGAGCTCGAGTCGGCCGTTGGCCGTCCGGTGGAGGCGACCTTCCTCGCGGTACCGGTCGGTGTAGAAGTCGAGGATCTCGGGATCGAGGGCGGGGCCGCTGGTCATCCGGCCATCCTGCCGGGGCCGTGCGGCTGTCCACGGATTCTGCGCGAGGCGTTGTCAGAACGAGCGTGGGCCATGGACCTCGCTCGCTCTGACATCCACGTCGCTCCCAGGTTGATGTCAGAACCAGCGTGACCTCAAGGTCACACTGGTTCTGACAGCACTGAGCCCTCACGTGAGGTGGTCGAAGTCCCCGCACCCAGGCGGCGTGGCGGTCGGCCGAGCGCCGGACGATCGCCGGGCGTCGGCCGGGATCACGCCGTCGAAGTTGTTGTAGAGCCGGTCGAAGGCGAAGCGTTCGACATGGGTCGCGACGCGTTCCACCACGGCCCCGGACAACGGGATGCGGTTGGGGTAGCTGCGCATGAAGCTCACCGAGGTGCGGTCGGGGTTGGCGAAGATCGTGTCCCCGGTGAGCAGGACCCCAGGCCCTCTGCGCCTGCCGCCCAGTGGACCACCGCGCTGCCGGGAAGTGGCCGCCCGGTTGGCTCAGCGTCACACCGGGCAGGATCTCGCGGTCCTCGGACCAGGTCTCGATGACCGGGTCGGGGCGCGCGACCCAGCCCGCGTCGGCCTCTGCGACGAGGACCGGCACGCCGCCGAGCGCCCGGCTCCACTCGACCTGGACGCCGTACATGTGCGGGTGGCTCGCCACGACCGCCACGACCTCGCCCAGCGCGCGGACCTTCCGCACGACCTCGTCGTCCACGTAGCCGACGGGGTCCCACAGGAGCATCCCGGCCGGGGTCCGCACGAGCTTGGACTCCTGAGAGATCCCCACGCCCGGATGCCCTGGAGCGCGAAGAGGTCGGGTTCGAGCTCGGAGACCGTGACGTCGTGGCCCTCGGCGGCGAGCTCGTCGAGCGTCGTCCAGGCCTGCCCGTCGGCAGGCACCCACTGGCGCTCGTCGGCGCAGACAGCACACACCTCGGGCCGTTCGGCGTGCTCCACGGCGCACGTCCGGCAGATCCACCATGTCATCGGGGTCGTCCTCTCCTGTTGTCCTCCCGCCCAGGGCCGGGCGGGTCTCCCTCCGACCCTGCCGCCTCGCCGGCGGAGCTGTCAGAGCTGTCAGAGCGAGCGTGGTCCATGGTCCACGCTCCCTCTGACACGGGCCGATCCTCGCAAAGCTGTCAGAACCAGCGTGGTCCATAGACCGCGCTGGTTCTGACAACTCATCGGTGAGGACTCAGCGCCGATCCGTAGTCGCGCGGGCTCGGGGTTCTCCCTACCGAGAATGGGGGAACACCCCATATCGTGCGGCACCGGGCGGGGCATAGCCTCGACGAGGAGGCACGCCGAGGGCGGGCCCGAGCAGGCTACGAAGCGAACGACAGGGGAATGACATGCGTGCGACACACCGACGAGTGGTGGCGGGTGGAACGGCCGTCGCTGCCGCGCTCGCTCTCGGGGCGTGCGGGTTCGGCCCGCGCTCGACGGCGACCGACACCTACACCGAGACGGACGAGATCACGTCGGTACGCCTCGACCTCGACGCCGGCTCGGTCATGCTGCGCGGGAGCGACGAGGTGACAGCAGCATCCATCTCGCGGACGCTCGACTACACGGGCACTCTCCCCGAGGGCGACACCCATCGAGTCGAGGACGGTGTCCTGGTGCTGGCGGCTGCGGCCAGCACTGCTCGGCGAGCTACACGGTCGACCTTCCCGCCGGGCTCCCCGTCAGCGGAGAGACGTCGCACGGGAAGATCGACCTGACCTCGACCGGAGAGGTCGACGTCCGGACGAGCAACGGGGCGATCGTCCTGGCCGGGGTGGACGGGAAGGTCACCGTTCGGACCTCCAACGGGGAGATCACCGGGACGGGGCTGGGGGCACCGAGGGGTCGACGTCGAGTCGTCCAACGGCGAGATCGACCTGACGCTCACCGCCCGCAGGACGTGCGCGCGACGACCGACAACGGCGCGGTGCGCCTGACGGTCCCCGCGGGGAGCTATCGCGTGAGTGCGGAGACGGACAACGGCAGCACCGACGTCTCGGTCCGCGACGACCCGGACGGCGAGTTCCACCTCGACGTGTCGACGTCGAACGGGCGGGTCGCGGTCTCCCAGGGCTGAGGGGTGTTGTCAGAACCAGCGTGGCCTCGAGGTCACGCTGGTTCTGACACGACTGTCAACGGGAGGCGAGCAGCTCCACGACACGACGCGCCGTCTCGGTGCTGGACTGCGGGTTCTGTCCGGTCACGAGGTTCCGGTCGACCACGACGGTGCTGCTCCACGCCGGGCCGGTCTCGACGATCGCTCCCGCTCGCGCAGCCGTGACTCCACCAGATACGGCGACGCGTCGCCGAGACCGCCCTGGCGCTCCTCCTCGTCGGTGAACGACGTGACGCGTCGACCCGCGAAGGCGAACGACCCGTCCTCTCGCCGGGCGCTCAGCAGGCCCGCGACCCCGTGGCACAGCGCGGCGACCAGGCGCCTGTCCGTGTCGCTCTCCGTCAGGAGCCTGCCGAGGTCCGGGTCGTCCGCCAGGTCCGCCATGGGCGCGTGGCCGCCCGGGACGAAGACGGCGACGTAGTCCTCAGCACGGCCATCTCCCAGGGCACGAGGCGTGGCGAGGTCGCCGACGGTCGCGAGGTACGCGCTGAAGGACTCGCCCTCCGCGGGGTCGACGCCTCCGCGTGCGTCGAGGCTGATCGGGTCGATCACGGGGACCGTCCCGCCCGGCGTCGCGATCTCCACCACGAGGCCCGCCTCGCTCAGGACCCGGTGCGAGGCCGCGACCTCCTCCGCCCAGTAGCCGGTGGGGTGCTCCGTCCCGTCCGCGAGCGTGAGCGTGCTCGCTCCGGAGACGACCATGAGGACCTTCGCCATGGGTGACCTGCTTCCTTCGGCACGCGGGGTGCCGGTGAGTAACCGTGCGGGCCACGGACGTGGCCTGCACCGGGGACAACCGCTCCGGGTCATCGAAAGCGTCCCGCTGATAGCGTCTGGGTCATCACGAATCTGATGACAGGGGCCTTGCGTGACCACCCTCGACCTGCTCAACACCTTCCAGGAGATCTTCCGCACCGGTTCGGTCTCCGCCGCTGCGCTCGGCTCGGCCTGAGCCAGCCGGCGGTGACAGCGCAGCTCGCCCGGCTGGAGAGCGAGATCGGGTCGCCCTGTTCGTCCGCACCCGTCAGGGAGTCGTCCCGACCACCGTCGCGAACGCACTCGCAGCCAGGATCGGCGGTCACCTCGACGGCCTCCGGGACGCCCTGCTCCTGGGGACGAGGAGCCGGACCTCCACGGGACGGTCCGGATCGGTGGAGCCGCTGAGCTCATGTCGCTCCGGGTGGTGCGGCGCTGGCGCCGCTGACCGCCCGAGGGTTGCGGGTGCGTGTCGTGCTCGGGCTCGCCCAGGAGCTCCTCGTCGCGCTGGGCGAGGATCGGCTCGACCTGGTCGTCTCGGCCGTGCGTCCCGCACAGCCCGGGCTCCACGGGGTGCCCCTGGTCGACGAGGAGTTCGTCCTGGTCGGCCCGCCGGGAACCAGGCACTCGGTCGACCACGAGCGCCTGGCGACGGACCCCGTCGCCGCCCTCTCCCACCTGCCGCTCGTGGCGTACTCGGAGGACCTGGCGATCGTCCGGCGGTACTGGCGGAGCGAGTTCGGGAGGCGGCCGCCCAACCCGGTCGCCCTGGTCGTCCCGGACCTGCGCGCCGTCCTCGCCGCGGTGGCCGCGGGCGCGGGCATCACGGCACTCCCCGCTATCTGGTCGCGGGCGCGATCGCGGACGGGACGGTCGAGCAGCTGCACTCCCCGGTGTCCCCGCCGCTCAACACCCTCTATCTGGTGACGCGAGGCCGGGGCGGCCCGGGTCCGGGCCTCGACGCGGTGCAGCGGCACCTGGCCGACCGGGCGCGGGAGTGGGGACGCTCTGAGGCGTCGCGCCGCCATCAGGCGTCACGGCCCGACGGCGCCGCGTCCGCCCGGCGCAGCGCCTCACGCCCGAGCGTCGACCCAGGCGGGTGGCGCGCGTCGTCGACGCGCACGACCACGTCCGCCGACCGTTCGGGCGCGACCTCCGCGCGATATCTCGCGTACGCGGGCAGTGTCCAGGCCTCCGCTGGTGGCGTCCGTCGCGCGATCGTCGCGTCCTGGAGGGCGAGGTGGACCGTGACGTCGACGTCGAGCCCGCGCCCGATCGCGAGCGAACCGTCCAGCAGCACGACCAGCCCGGGGGCGCCGCGACGTACCGGGCGCGCGTGGAGCGCGAGGTGAGGGTCGCGCAGGGAGGGCAGGTACCGCCCTCTCCGCGAGGCCCGACGGCGGAGAGCACCTCCCGGTTCAACGCACCGACGTCGATCCACTCGTCGAGCAGGGCGTCCGCGTCCTCGTGCCCGTGCTCGAGCCGCAACGACGCGGGCCGCAGGAAGTCCCGCACGCTGATCCGTGCCGTCGGGCGCCCGGCGACGCGCAGCGGCTCGACCAGGTCGTCGGCGAGAGACTCGGGATGCGTCGAGGGATGGCCGTCGAGGAGGACTCTCAGCGCCCGGTCGCGAGGCCGCTCCGCGACGAGCGCCGCGACCCGGGCGACGACGACGTCCCTGCTGACCGGTTCGACGCGCACGGGGTCAGGATAGTGCGGGGCCCTGCGACCGTGGGCGGTCGCGGGGAGATCTGGGCGTTGTCCGCGTAGGTGCTGGGCCTGTGGACCCTCGTCGCCCCAGCCCGCCCGGCCGCGGCCCGGGTGGGGCACAATCGCGACGTGAGGATCACCGCACGCGAGCTCAACCGGGCCACCCTCGGACGCCAGCTGCTGCTCCGACGGGAAGACCTCGGCGTCGACGACGCCGTCCGACGCGTGGTCGCGCTGCAGGGCCAGCATCCGGCCTCTCCGTACATCGCGTTGTGGAACCGGCTCTCGACCTTCGACCCCACCGATCTCGACGCAGCCTTCGCCCACGGCACTCTGGTCAAGGCGACACTGATGCGGATCACGCTCCACGTGGTGCACGCGGACGACTACCCGCAGATGCACTCGGCGCTGCAGCCGACGCTGCGCGGCCCTCGGCTCGGCGATCGCCGTTTCACGGCCAGCGGGCTCAGCCCTGCCGACGCCCATGCGCTGGTTCCCGACCTCCTCGACTTCGCCGACCAACCACGGACGGGCGCGGAGATGGAGGCCTGGCTCGGCGATCGGATCGACGGGTCGCCGAAGGGCGCCTGGTGGGCACTGCGGACCTTCGCGCCGCTCGTCCACGCACCGACGGGCGGCTCGTGGTCGTTCGCGCCTCGCCCGTCGTACACCGCCTCCGTCTCGCCGCACCTGCCGGCGGGGACCGACGTCCCGGACCAGCTCCTCCCCGCCGTCGTCCGGCGCTACCTCGCGGGTTCGGCCCTGGTTCGATCGCGGACATCGCGCAGTTCACGCTGGTCCAGCGGGCGCGGGCCCGCGTCGCCGTGCAGGTGCTGTCGGACAGCGGCGAGGTGGAGAGCCTGGAGGGACCCGACGGTACGGCGCTCTTCGATGTCCCCGGGGCGCTGCGTCCTTCGCAGGACGTTCAGGCCCCACCCCGACTGCTGGCCATGTGGGACAGTGTCCTGCTGGCCTACGCGGACCGTGGTCGACTCATCCCGCCCGGGTATCGGCGGCTCGTGACCCGGTCCAACGGCGACGTGCTGCCCACCGTGCTCGTGGACGGCTATGTCGCCGGGGTCTGGCGCCCGGCCCCGTCCGGCATCGAGGTCACCGCCTTCCAGCCGCTGACCGACGAGACGTGGAACGCGCTCGCCACCGAGGCCCGGTCGCTCGTCGCGCTCCTCGCGGACCGTGAACCGCAGGTCTATCGCCGCTACGACCACTGGTGGTCCACGCTTCCCGCTGCCGAGGTCCGCGTCCTGACCGGGGACGGGCACCACTGCCCGTGAACGCACGAGGCCCCGTCCACAGGAGTGTGGACGGGGCCTCGGGGCGGGTGTCAGCCGACCCGGATGAAGGTCGGGCTGTTCTGCCAGATCTTGCTGTACTTGACGGTGCTTCCGGGCGTCGTGGCCTCGATCTGCATGCCGCCGCCGGCGTAGATCGCGACGTGGCCGGGGCTCCAGATAATGTCGCCCGGACGGGCCTCGGAGCTCGAGACGGCCGTGCCGGCGTCGCGCTGGGCGCCCGACTGGTGCGGCAGCGAGATGCCGAGCTGCGCGTACACGTACTGCGTCAGGCCGGAGCAGTCGAAGCCGCTCGGCGAGGTGCCGCCGTAGACGTACGGCACGCCGACGTACCGCATCGCGATGTCGACGATCGCCGAGCCCGAGGCTGCTGCGGGCGCCGGGGCGGACGCCTCGACGACCTCTTCGGCGACTGCAGGCTGGGTGCGCTCGACGCTGCGCGACGTCGCCTGGGTGCGCTCGGGCGCCGGGGCCGGGGCGGCTCGGGCTCAGGCTCGGGCTCCGGTGCCGGGGTCACCGCGACGGGAGCCTGCTCAATCGCGAGGGAGGCGTCGGAGGCGACGGTCACGGTGGGGCTGGTCTGCAGGGCTTCGCGAGCCTGCGCCGTTACGGCGCCGAGGTCGACGGTGCCGAGCGATGCCTTCTGCTGGTCCGAAGCCGGGGCGGCGTTGGCCGGGGCCGTGAAGACCGAGATCAGCAGGCCGGACGACGCGGCGACGACCGCGCTGCGGCGGGCGACGGTGCTGAAACCGGTCGCTGCGGTTCTGCCGAGGGACGTCATGGGGTGATGGGGCGGTGCGCGGCACGGTGGCGCGCACGTGAGCGAGAGGTCACGTGTTGTTCTCCTGGACGCCTGAGAGGTCAGCTGTCGGGTTCGGGTCGGAGAAGCACACCCGGCCGTGCGGACCGAGGTCCGTCCGGCTTCACCCAAGGACACCGTCTCCGGTGCCCACAAGAATGGGTCCCCACCCCTGCCATGGGTGTAGTTCGTAGCTCTGGAGGTGACAGGGTTCGGCGTCCACCGGAGCACTTCAGCGAGAGGTCTCTCTGCGAAGCAGAATCGACGGTACATGGCAACACTGCGATTGTCACAATGAGGTAACGAACCGCGCGAGTCGGACATCGCGCCCGCCCGACGGCGAACCGCACCTTTCGCTCGAAGGTGCGGATCGCCGTCGGACACCGTGGCACGGCAGCACTCAGGCGGGCCTGGTCGCCTTGCCGTCCAACCACAAGGTGTCCGACTCGTCCCGGTGCGTGCCCGTCGAGCCCACGTGCTTGCTGTCGATCTGCGGGCCCTTCTTGATGACGTGGACGAGCGCCATCGCGTGGCCGCGGCCCAGGTCGTAGTCCTCCTTGAGCCACTCCACGATCACGCCGGCCTTCACGGACGGGGCGTCGAAACCCATCTCCTGGGCGATCGTCAGGAGCTCGCGCGGGTGAGCCCGTCTTGTCCTCGATGGTGTCCAGGTACGCCGGAAAGACATGGGGTCCTCGGTTCTCTCGGCCCAGCGGGTGCGGTCGAGGGTCAGACCGCACCGACCAGCAGAACTCATCGGTCAGAAGGGCGCACCTTCTGGTCGGTGCCGCACGCGCCGCGCGACCCAGCCGAGCTGCGCGGCCAGGACCCCGCCTGGAAACGGCTCGTCGCACCGAGCACCTGGAAGAGCGTCGCCACGTGCCGTCGGCACGTGCGGACGCTGATGCCGAGGCGACCGGCGATGGCCTCGTCCGTGAGCCCCGCGCTCAGCCCCGACAAGATCGAGGCCTGCACCGTCGTCAGCACCGACCGGCCCCGTCCTGGGGCGTCCCGACGATCTCCGACAGCTCCCTGTCGACCATGCTGCCCCCTTCTCCCGACGTCCGGGACGTGTAGCCACGGGAGGCCGCTACCGGCCGGTAGCGTTCGCGCGAGGCGCGGCAGGCGCTTGGCGCTACCGGGCGAGCAGGCCGACGATCTCGGCCATCGCCAGGACTGAGGGACCGACCCGACTTGGTGAGTTGCTAAACTCGCCAAGTCCCCAGGAGGTCCTGTGCCCACCACCGCCACCACGGCGCCGCTCTACGCGATCAAGGCCGAGCTCTTCCGCTCGCTCGCGCACCCCACCCGCATCCAGGCCCTCGAGGTGCTCAGCGCCGCGCCCGACCACGAGGCCCCCGTGTCCAACCTGCTCGCCGCGACCGGAGTCGAGGCCTCGGTCCTGTCCCAGCACCTGGCAGTCCTCAAGCGTGCCGGCGTCGTGACGTCTTCCCGCACGGGCAACACCGTCGTCTACCGGCTGAGCCGCCCGCTCGTCGCCGAGCTGCTCGTCGTGGCGCGCGCCTTTCTGCGCGAGACCCTCGACGCGTCCGGCCGACAGCTCGCCGCTGCGGACGAGCTGCCTCCGCTCCAGGGGCGAGCGAACGGACCGGGCAGTGAGCCGGGCAGTCCGCTCGGTACGCGACCTGCTGCCGTCCCGCGCCGACGTCGACCTCCGACCCCGGACGCTGCGCGCCGACCTGCTCGCCGGGATCACGGTCGGCGTGGTGGCCCTGCCGCTCGCCCTCGCGTTCGGCGCGAGCGCCGGGTGGGGCCGGGCCGGGCCTCGTGACGGCCGTGGTCGCGGGCATCGTGGCCGCGGTGTTCGGCGGCTCGCGCGTCCAGGTCAGCGGGCCGACCGGCGCGATGGCCGTGGTCCTGGCCCCGATCGTCGCCCAGCACGGCCCCGCCGCGGTGCCGCTCGTCGCGATCCTCGCGGGCGTCATCGTGCTCCTGGCCGGGGTGACGCGGCTCGGACGCGTCGTGACCTTCATCCCGTGGCCCGTGGTCGAGGGTTCACGGCCGGGATCGCCGCGATCATCTTCCTCCAGCAGGTGCCGGCGGCCCTGGGTGTCACGGGTGCGGTGGGCGGCAACCCGCTGCGCGTGGCCATCGACTCCGCCGTCGCCGCGCTCGGGGACGGCCCGACCGTCCTGTGGACCCTCGGCACCGTTGCACTCGTGGCCGTCGTGATGCTGGTCCTGCCCCGCGTCGCGCCGGCACTGCCCGCCTCCCTCGTCGCGGTCGTGCTCGCGACCGTGGTCGCCCAGCTCGTCGGCGCCCCCGTCGCGCGCATCGGCGCCCTGCCCGACTCCCTGCCGCTGCCGTCCATTCCGCACCTCGACGCCGGGATGCTGCGGTCGCTGATCGGCCCCGCGGTCGCGGTCGCGGCGCTCGCCGCGATCGAGTCCTCCTCTCGGCCCGCGTCGCCGCGGCCATGCCGTCCCCGAGCGGAGCGGGCGTGGCGCGTCCGGGAGCGCGGCCGTGCCCGACGACGCGACCCACCGCTACGACCCCGACCGGGAGCTCGTGGGACAGGGCTCGCGTCGATCGCGAGCGGCGCGTTCGGCGGCATGCCCGCGACCGGGGCCATCGCCCGCACCGCAGTCAACGTGCGCGCCGGGGCCCGCACGCGGCTCGCGGCCGTCGTGCACTCGGTCGTGATCCTGGGCGTCATCTACCTCGCGACCGGCCCGGTCTCCGCCATCCCGCTCGCCGCGCTGTCCGGGGTCCTCATGGTCACCGCGGTGCGCATGGTCTCGGTCGCGACCCTCCGGGCCGTGCTGACCTCGACGCGCGCGGACGCCGTGGTGCTCGTCGTGACCGCGGTCGTGACCGTCGCGGTCGACCTCATCGAGGCCGTGCAGATCGGGCTGCTCGTCGCGGCGTTCTTCGCGCTGCGCTCGGTCGCGCAGGCTGCCGCGGTCCATCGCGAGCCCTCCGGGGCCGCCCGGCCGGGCGACGAGCACGTCGCGCTCTACCGGCTCGACGGCGCCATGTTCTTCGGCGCCGCAGACCGCATCCACGCGCAGATCCGCGACGACCAGGACGCCCTGGTCGTCGTCCTGCGGCTTCGCACCTGCGCCTCGTCGACGCGACGGGTGCCCACGCGCTCGGCGAGCTCGTCGCGGACCTCGAACGCTCGGGCGTCACGGTCCTGGTCAAGGGCATCCAGCCCGCACACCTGCCCGTGCTCACGCGCGTCGGCGTGCTCGACGAGCTGCGCCACGAGAAGCACCTGTTCGCCGACCTCCCGCCCGCGATCGAGCACGCACGCTCGCACGTCGCGCGGGCTCAGGCGGGGCCGCCGACGGGGAGGATCAAGCGGTGCTCAACGGTTGACGTCGAGCGTCAGCACCACCGTGACCGTGTCGCCCAGCTCGACGTCCTCGGCCGCGCGGATCCGGTCCTTGAGCGGGACGACGTCGAGCCCGTCCTTGGCGAACAGCGACGTGGTCCACGTCGTCTCCCCGATCCGGGCCGAGACGGGGATCATGCCCCAGCCGTAGGTCACGAGCGACGCGACCTCGCGGATGCGCGCGCTCTCGTCGTTGGGCACGGACACGAAGTGGAACGGCGCGGGTCCACGCCAGTGCCACACCTCGCCGACGGCCTCGATCTCCATCCGCCCAGCATGGTCCCTGCGCGCGGGGCCCGCTGCCCGGCGACCCTGCCCGACGCCGCCACGCACGCGGGTGCGCGTGTCACGGGCGAGCGCGACGATGGGGGCGACACGTCCTGCCCCTGACCCGCGAGGTGCAACATGACCAAGTTCGTCGTCGACGCCGGCACCGCCCTGCGACTCGTCGCGGAGGACGCCCAGGTCCCGGAGGCACACGAGCTGTTCGCCCTGCCCTCCTGCGGTCGCAGGCCCTGTCCGCGCTGCACGAGGCCGTGCACCGCGGCGACCTCTCGGCCGCGGTCGGGCGCGAGCACCTGGATCGCGTCGGCCGCCTCCCGGTCAGGTTGTTCGGGGACGCCGTGCTGCGCCGCACGTCGTGGAAGGTCGCGGACGAGCTGGGCCTGGCCCCGACGTACGACGCCGAGTACGTGGCCCTCGCCCGGCTCCGGGGCATCGCGCTCGTGACCGCCGACGCCGACCTGGCCCGTGCCGTCGTGGGCGTGGTCGAGACGGCGCCGTACGAGGCGCTGCTCGACGCGGAGGCATGAGCCACGGCCGTCGTGCCGCGGGGAGCAGCCGGGAACCGGGAAGCCCGGTAGTGTCGCTCTCTTCGGCGGGCCGGGCTCGCTGGAGTCGTGAAGGAGAGCCATGCTCCCGGACACTGACGTCGCTGCAGCCGTCACCAGGATCTCGACCCTGTTCTCCGGCTCGACCGCCCACCCTGACGATCGCGGGTGCGGTCGTTGTTTCAGCGACGAGGAGAGCGCACTGCTCAGGACCTCGGACGGGCTGCTGCCGGACGACCTGGTGCTGCGGGTCGCCACGAAGGACCCGCTCCACTGGACCGACCAGCCGGCGATCGTCCGCCGCATCCTCCCGCAGCTGGTCATCCTGCTCGTCGACCCCTGGCTCGCGACCTGGGACGAGGAGGCCACGAGGAGCCGCGCCGTCCGCGAGCGCCGCGACAGCTGTGCGGAGGCCTGGCGGGAGGACCTCGACCGGTTCGCGTCGCCCTTCCCCTGCTGGTGGGACGACGCCGAGAGCGAGAGGGGCCGTCGAGGCCTTGCAGTCCTGGATGGGCTCCGTCGAGCGATCCCACCGCTGACCAGCCTCAGGAGCCCTGAGCCCCAGGCGGTCGAGCGCGCCGATGCTCGCCTCGACGATCTGCGCCTGCGCATCGGCCCGGCTGGTGGCTGGCTGACCGTCTCCCGGTTGCTCGCCGTAGTCGGCGAAGAAGGCGTGGACGCCCCTGGGACCTCGACGAAGTCGGCGGTGGCGGGCAGGTCGGCGCGGGACGCCTCGATCTTGTCGGGCGTCGTCAGGCCGTCGCGCGATCCCCACACCGAGGTCACCTCGACGTCGGCCGTGCTCATGTCACCCGACGGGTACGAGGCGTGCAGGAGCAGGCCGGTGACCTCGTCGTCGTGCGCGGCGGCGAACGACGCCGCGACAACGCCGCCCAGGGAATGGCCGCCCACCGCCCATGTGTCGACCTCGTCGAACGCTGCCATCGCCGACGCCGACTGGTTCGGTGACGTGAAGGCGATGCCCAGCGGTTCCTTGAGAGCCACGACCAGGTACCCGGCCTCGGCGAGCGGGCGCAGCACGGCGGCGGTCGCACGCACGTCCACCCGGGCGCCGGGCGAGTAGACCAGGCCGGTCGTCGCCGCACCGTCCCGCGGGACGAACGCGATCCAGCCCGCCTCGTCGCGGACCTCGACCGAGCCGTCGCTCTCGAGAGCTGCGAGCGCGGGCGCCGTCGCGGGAAGGGCCGGAGCCACGACGGCCGCCGCCAGGACGACCAGGAGGGCGATCCCGATACCCACGGCGACCCCACGCAGGACACGGCGAGCCTGCGGTCGCCGTGGCGAAGGACCACGATCACGTCGGCGGGCACCCAGGAGGGCCGCCGCGAGAACGAGCAACCCGCGACCACGCTGGCTCCGAGGACCGCAGCGAGCGCCCAGTGCTGGTGGCGCACGGTGTCGCCGGTCGTCGCGACGACCCAGACGGGCGCCGTGACCAGCGCCGCGCCCAGGACGACGAGCAGCAGCCGCCAGAGGGTCGCGGCAGGAGATGCCCTGGGCGGGACGGGCAGATCTGCCTCGATACCCGATGCCGCGCTCGACGTGTTCACCGGTGCTCCGTACTTCTCGACGACGCCACAGGGCTGGGCGTCCGTCACGCTAGCAGGAGGCTCGGCGACGAGGTCGGCAGCGTGCGGCGCGCGCGGGACGACACCTCCTCTGGACACACTGGTCCGGGCGCGCGCGATGAGTTCTTGACACGCCGAAGGTCTACCCCGACGAACAGACGAGACGGGCCGCGAGCACACCGGACCGCTCGACCGACCGAGAGGCTCCATCATGACCGAGATCGAGACCCGCACCCTCGAGGTGC
The DNA here is from genome assembly GCA_038070415.1 of Oerskovia sp. M15. Taxonomy (GTDB): domain Bacteria; phylum Actinomycetota; class Actinomycetes; order Actinomycetales; family Cellulomonadaceae; genus Oerskovia. The sequence goes on along the minus strand of JAMYWF010000001.1, from coordinate 1,790,602 downwards.
CCGGCGCAACAATGACCTATGACATCAGGGGCGACCTGAGCGCAGCCACCGACGGCTCGCGCGCCCTGCTGCTGATCGGCTCGCCCATGGGTGCCGAGGGCTTCGGCACGCTCGCCTCGCACTTCACGGACCGCCCCGTCGTCACCTACGACCCTCGCGGGTCTCGCGCAGCGTCCGCGCCGACCTCAGCTCGGTCGTCGACCCCGTCGTCCACGCCGATGACCTGCACCGCGTGATCGACGCCCTGGGCGTCGGGCCCGTCGACATCCTCGCGAGCAGCGGCGGCGCGGTCAACGCGCTCGCCCTGGTGGCCGAGCACCCCGAACAGGTACGTACGCTCGTGGCCCACGAGCCGCCGTCGGGCCCAGCGCTGCCCGACCGCGAGGCCGCGCTCGCTGCGACCGAGGCCGTCTCGGAGACCTACCAGAAGCAGGGCTTCGGTGCGGGATGGCGCAGTTCATCGCCCTCACGAGCTGGGAGGGCCGTTCCCCGACGACGTCACCGAGCTGCCGACTCCCGACCCCACCGCCTTCGGGTTCCCCGCAGGCGACGACGGGTCCCGCGACGATGCCCTGCTGGGACAGAACCTCATCACCTGCACCCACTACGAGCCCGACTACGCGGCGCTCACCGCGGCCTCGACCCGCGTGGTTCTCGCGGCGGCGACGAGTCGGGCCAGCAGATGGCCGCCCGCGCGGCGAGGGCCATCGCGAAGAGCCTCGGCACCGAGGCCGTCGCGTTCCCGAGCAACCACGGCGGCTTCATGGGCGACGAGTACGGCATGCCGGGAGACCCGGAGGGCTTTGCGGCCGCGCTGCGGACCGTGCTCGACGGGGACGGGTCGGACTGAGCCGACGCCGAGCGCGCCACCGAGCCCGAGGGGCGCCGCCGGTTGCCGGTAGGTTCTCGAGCATGGACCGATCCGCGCTGTCGCACCTAGCCCATGTCGAGCACCCCGTCGCCGCGCCCCTGGGCGATACCACCGTCGAGGACCTGCTGCGCCGGACCCTGACCGGCCGTCGCAGCGTCCTCGACCTCGGGTGCGGCGACGGGACCTGGCTCCTGCGGGCACTCCAGATGCACCCGGACCTGACCGCAGTCGGCGTCGACCACTCCGACGCGGGGTTCGACGACACCCGGGCGCGGGCCACGGCGGCCGGGGTCGCCGATCGGTTGACCCTGCACCGCTCCGACGCACGCGACTACGCCTCACCCGCGCCGGTCGACGCGGTGCTGAGCATCGGCGCCGCCTACGCGTTCGGCGGGCTGGAGCCCACGCTGTCCGCGTGCCGCGAGCACCTGGGAGACGACGGCGTGCTCCTCCTGGCCGACTGCTTCTGGTCTCGCACTCCTGACCAGGACCTCCTCGACGACCTCGGCATCACGACCGACGAGTACGGCGACCTGCCCGGCACGATCGAGACGGTCACGAGGCACGGGTGGGTCCCGGTCCACGGCCACGTCAGCTCTCTGGAGGAGTGGGACGCCTACGAGTGGTCATGGACGGGCTCCCTTGCGCGCTGGGCGCTGGAGCACCCGCAGCACCCCGACGCCGGGCAGGCGCTCGCCGCTGCGGACGAGCACCGGGCGCAGTGGCTCGGCGGCTACCGCGAGCGCCTCGGATTCCTCACGCTCCTCCTGGGCCCGGGCGGGACCGGGTGGTCAGCGGAGGCTGACCGCCCTCCCTCCTCCCAGGTGGAGCGGGCAGCCGCCTCGGACGCTCAGCGACAGGGCTCGATCGCGAGATCCCCTTCGTTCACTCCCCAGTGCTCGTCGAAGGCGGCGAGGCCCGCGGACGTGATGAGGAGGCCCCGGCCTTGGTGTGAGCGCTCCACCCACCCGGCGTGGACGGCTTGGCGTGCGAGGGCGGCGCCGAGCCGGCCGGCGAGGTGGGGTCGCCGCTCGGTCCAGTCAGGGCACGCGCGGCAGAAGGGGCGGCGGGACGAGGTGTTCGTCCTGACGTCGACCCCGATACCGCCCAACGCGTGCAGTCCCTTCTCGGTGGCCTCGAGGTCCATGTCCGTGCGCAGCCACCCCATCTCGCCCATGGCCTCGGTCAGCGCGACACCGAGGCGTCCGGCGAGGTGGTCGTAGCAGAGGCGAGCCCTCGCGAGGTCCTTGGCCTGCCGCGCCTGCCGGTAGGAGACGACGGGTGCGGGTGGGCACAGATGTCCGAGCTGCTCCAGAGCGGCGGCTACGGCCGGATCGGCGAGCCGGTAGAACCGTTGCCGTCCTCGGGTCGTGACGACAGTCAGTCCTGCGTCGGAGAGGACTGCAAGGTGTTCGCTCGCGGTCGACGCGCTGACTCGTGCTGCGGCGGCGAGCTCCGAGGCCGGACGGCTCGTCCCGTCGATGAGCAGGTTGAGCATGGTCGACCTGGCCGGGGCGGAGAGAGCACGCCCGATCACGGAGAAGTCCTTGCTCATCGCTCAACTGTAGGACGGACATGCTTCGGTGCGAGCCGAACCTTTGCGTCGGTACGGTGCCGAGATGGCACACCACCTCTACACCTCCCACCTCGCGTGGCAGGGCACGACCGCGTCGGGATATCGCGGCTACTCGCGAGACCATGCTGCCGTCGCACGACCAGCCCGGGCCGAGCTCGGCCTCAGCGCGGATCCCGCGTTTCGCGGCAATCCAGACCTGCTGAACCCTGAACAGCTGCTCACCATCGCCGCGAGCTCCTGCCAGCTGCTCTCCTTTCTGGCGGCAGCCAGCCAGGCGGGGCTCGATGTCCGCGACTACGAGGACGCTGCGACCGCCATCCTGGACACCGAGGCGAACCCGGCGCGGATGAGCGAGATCGCTCTCGAGCCGGTCATCCGCGTTGCCGCAGGGACCGATCACGATCACGTCCGAAGGATTGCAAAGTCCGCGCACGAGGAGTGCTACGTCGCCAACACGCTCACGTGCCCGGTTCGTCTGGTCGTCACGGTGATCGACGCATGAGCACGCTTCGTGACATCGAGGTAAGGCTCCCCATACCCCGGGCGCTCTCGCCGACTTCGGTCAGGCCCTGGGCAGAGCCGGGGTGAGCCTCGAAGGTGGTGGAGTCTTCACCCATCGGGATGTGTCGATCGCACACTTCCTCGTCGCCGACGCCGACACAGCACAGGCTGCGCTCGAAGCCGTGGGGATCGGCCCCGTGACCATCCATCCCGTCATCATGGTGAAGCTCGATCAAGAGGTGCCCGGGCAGCTCGGCGCGCTGACCCGTCGGCTGGGCGACAGCGGGATCAACATCCTGATCCAGTACAGCGACCACGACCACAGCCTGGTCATCGTCACCGACCCGGCGCACCACGACGAGGCTATGTCGGTAGCAGCGCACTGGACGGCTGAGCGCCAACAGGACCAGCCACATCTCAGCGAGGCGCGTCCGGGGCCCTGCCATGGCCCACACGACGCCGCCAACCAGGGCGAGCGGCGCCGTCGGGCCCTGACGTCCTGCCTCTCCCGGATGCCAGCCGCGGCGACCACGAGGACCATGGCAGCATGACGCACCTGCTGACTGCCGACCCACCGCCCGACACGGTCGCCCGCCGCGTCGGGCGTGTGGCGCTCGGGCTGAGCCTGGTCTTCGCCGGGATCAGCCACCTGACCTTCTCGCGAGGAGTTCCGCGCCCAGGTGCCCGGCTGGTTCCCCGTGAACGAGGACGTCACGGTCCTCGCATCCGGGCGGTCGAGATCGCGCTCGGCTCCTCGCTCGTCGTCCTCTCACGACGGCGCGTCGCGGTGGGGCTCGTCGCGGCCGCGTTCTTCGTCGTCATCTTCCCGGGGAACATCGGTCAGTGGCTCGAGCACAAGGACGGGTTCGGCCTCGACACCGACGCCAAGCGGTTCGGGCGCCTGTTCTTCCAGCCGGTGCTCGTCGCGTGGGCGCTGTGGTCGACGGGGCGTTCGGCGCACTGCGGCGGTCCGGACTGACCGGGCTACGTGTGGGTACCAGGGTGTTCAGCGCTGCGTCGACCAGCGTCTCGGCGGCGGCTCGAGCACGGGCGGCCACTTCAGCGTCACCCAAGATCGCGGCCGTGGTCTGTGCTCCCTCGGCGAGGATGACCAGCTGTCCCGCGAGGGTCGGCGGGCTCCCGCCGCGTCGACCAGTCGCGCGACGTAGGCGGCGAACGAGGCCTTGTGGGCCCGGACGGCGTCCGCCACCGCCGGGCGGTTCGCGCCGAGCTCTCCGAAGGCGTTGATGAAGGCGCACCCGCGGAAGTCGTCGGCGCAGAACCAGTCGGCCAGGTAGTCGTAGACCGCGAGCAGCCTCAGGCGCGGGTCCGGCTCGCTGCCGACGCGCTCGGTGATGCCCTGCTCCCACTGCTCGTGCTTGCGCGCCAGCACGGCAAGGACGATGTCGTCCTTCGAGGGGAACGTCGCGTACAGACGCCGCAGGGACACGCCCGCCTCGCGGCGCAGCTCGTCCATCCCGACGGCGGCATAGCCCTTCGCGTAGTAGAGCCGGTCCGCCGCGTCGACGATCTGCTCCCGAGCGCCTTCTGCTGTCATGTGCACCATCCTACTTGCGCTGAGAACGATCGTTCTCTAGTGTCATGGCCAGCGGCGAGAACGATCGTTCTCACGCTCCTCCGTGAAGGGACGCATCATGGGCAAGATCACCTCCGGCAACGAGAACAGCACCCCGTCGAGCTCCACTACGAGGACCACGGGACAGGACAGGCCGTCGTCCTTATCCACGGCTACCCGCTCGACGGGAACAGCTGGGAGCGGCAGTCGCGAGCACTCGTAGGCGCCGGCTACCGCGTCATCACCTACGACCGTCGCGGGTTCGGCCAGTCGAGCAAGGTCGGGACCGGCTACGACTACGACACCTTCGCGGCCGACCTCGACGCAGTCCTCGAGTCGCTCGATCTCCGCGACGTGATCCTCGTCGGCTTCTCGATGGGCACCGGAGAGCTCGCCCGCTACGTCAAGAACCACGGCCACGACCGCGTCGCGAAGCTCGCCTTCCTCGCGTCGCTCGAGCCCTTCCTGCTCCAGCGCGACGACAACCCCACGGGCGTCCCGCAGGCAGTCTTCGACGGGATCTCCGAGGCAGCCACCTCAGACCGCTACGCCTGGTTCACCCAGTTCTACAACGACTTCTACAACCTCGACGAGAACCTCGGCGAGCGCATCTCCCAGGAGGTCGTCACCGCGAGCTGGAACACCGCCACCGCCTCGGCCCCGTCGCGGCCTACGCGGTGGTGCCCGCCTGGCTCGAGGACTTCCGAGACGACGTCGCCGCCGTCCGCGCCAGCGGCAAGCCCGCGCTGATCCTGCATGGCACGGCCGACCGGATCCTGCCCATCGACTCGACCGGACGGCCGTTCCACGCAGCCTTCCCGAGGCCGACTACGTCGAGGTCGAGGGCGCACCGCACGGCCTCCTCTGGACCCACGCCGAGGACGTCAACGCGGCGCTTCGCCTTCCTCCAGAAGTAGCGCACGGCTCGACGCAGCGCACCGGCCCGAGGGTCGGTGCGCTGCTGTCTTAGTGCACGGTCGCGGGGAACGCCTTGCGTGCCACCACGACCACGATCAGGCCGACCAGCACCAGAGCGGCTCCCACGAACGGCAACCACCCGACCCCGTGCGTGGCCAGCACCGCACCGCCGAGCGCCGCTCCCCGCCGATCCCGATGTTCGCCGTGGAGTTCACGAGCGCGCCCACGACGTCGGGCGACGCGCCGCGCGTCCGGATCGCCGCCGTCTGGAAGACCGACGCCACACCGCCGAAGCCCGCACCCACACGGCCGCGGCCGCGAGCACGCCGACCAGGGCGGGAAACGCCAGGCCCAGCGCGCACAACCCCAGCGTCAGCGTCGTCAGGACCACGAGGATGCTCGTGCGAGGGCGGCGGTCGAGCGACGCCCCGGCGAACCACGTCCCCACCAGCCCGAGAGCGCCCAGCCCGAGGAGCGCGGACCCACGCCGGACACCGAGAGTCCGGCGGCGAGGAACAGCACCGACACGTACGTGTACACCGAGAACTGCCCCAGGAAGACGAGCACGTTCGCGGTCGAGACCACGGCGAGCCGAGCTCGGCGGGTCCCCTGCCCGCGGTCATCGTCTCGCGCGCCGCCCCGCCCGGGACCGCCGGAAGGAGCACGGCCACGAGCACCGTGGTGAGCGCGCACACCCGGCAAGGACGGTGAACGCGGTCCTCCACCCACGGCCGCGCCGAGCGAGGTCGACAGCGGAACGCCGAAGACGAAGCCCGTGGCCGCCCCGGCGGTCACGAGCGCGAGGGCCCGCCCGTGAACAGCGGTCGCACCAGTCGCGCGCCGTACCCGATGCTCACCGAGAAGAACAGGGCGTGCGCGATCCCGCCCACGGCCCGCCCCGTCGCGACGACTGCGAACGTCGGCGCCAGGGCGACGAGGGCGTTGCTCGCCGTGTACGCGAGGAGCGTCCCGAGCAGCAGGCCCTTGCGCGGGAGCCGTACCGTCGCCAGGGTCAGCGGCACGGCCAGCGCGGCGACCATGAGCGCGTACACCGTCACGAGCAGGCCGGCGGTCGACTCCGAGACGTCGAGCTCGTCGCCGATCAGCGGCAGGAGCCCGACCGGGAGCAGCTCGGTGGTGATGGCCAAGAAGGTTGCGAGCATGAGCGCGAGGATCCCCGGCGGCGTCCCGCACGGTCCCGGGCGCCAGCCCGGCGCGGCGCGCAGCTCAGGATCTGTCACAGGGCATCTTGGCACGCGTCGTCCCACGGCGGGCGAGCCACCGACCCTAGAGTGAATGAGGATGCCCACGAGACGCAGGAGGTACGCATGAGCTCGGCCGTGTCTCTCGCGCTGCCGTTCCGGGACAGATGGCTCGTGCAGAACAGCCCGCCCGGCGGGTCCCCAGCCACGGCGTCGACCTCATGGGTGGGCGGTACGCGATCGACTTCGTCGGCGTCGACGGCGGCACCGCACGGCTGCGGTGCGCGACTGGCGCACCCTGGTGGCCACCGAGCCGCCCGAGCGGTTCGTCGCGTTCGGTCGCCCCATCCTCGCGCCCGCGGACGGCGTCGTCGTCCAGGTGCACGACGGCGAGACCGACCACGAGGCCCGCCGGTCGCAGCTGGCCCTGGTGCCGTACGCGCTCGGGGCCGCGTCACGGCTCCGGGAGGGAGTGCATGCGCTGGCCGGGAACCACGTGACCATCGCGCTCCCCGGCGACCGCGGATATGTGTCGGTCGTCCACCTCCGGCGCAGCTCCCTGCAGGTCCGGGTCGGCGAGCACGTGAGAGTGGGCCAGCAGGTCGCCGAGTGCGGCAACTCCGGGAACTCGACCCAGCCGCACGTGCACGTGCAGGTCACGGACAGCCTGGACTTCTCCGTGGCCCGAGGGATCCCGGTCGCGTTCCGCGACTTCCGGGAGTGGCGAGGTGGTTCTCGTGAACCCTCGACAGGGCGTCGGGCCTTCCCGATGAACGCTCCGTCGTCGAACCGCTGACCTGACCCGCGCAACAATCCCCGGACCTCCCCTGCCGCAAGGCCTTCACCCGATCGTCTGTGCATCCCGCGGCGGCGGCCGGGTGGGGCTAAACGATTCACCCACTGGTCCACGGCGAACCGCCGTTCGCACGATGACCGGGCATGCACGTCCGTGCGTGCGCAGCCGACAGAGACGAGGACGTCCGATGCGCCGCTCCGCCCCATCGCCCGACGCCGCCACCCACAGATCCGCACCCGTCGTCGTGGGCCTGACCACGGCGGCGCTGCTCACGACCATCGCGGTCGCGGCCGTGACGGTCCCCGCGCTCACCGCCCACGCCGCCGAGGCCAAGACCCGGGTATCCACGTCTCCGACGGTCGCATCGTCGAGGGCGACGGCACCGACCTGGTGCTGCGCGGCGTGAACCACGCCCACACCTGGTTCACGCACCAGACGTCGTCGATCGAGGCGATCAAGGACGCTGGAGCCAACTCGGTACGGGTCGTGCTGTCCAGCGGCGACCAGTGGACGCGCAACACTCCGGACGACGTCGCACACATCGTCGACCTCTGCGAGGAGAACCGTCTCGTGTGCCTCCTCGAGGTGCACGACACCACGGGCTACGGCGACGATAACGCGCCTGCTGCCGGGACGCTCGACCAGGCCGTGGACTACTGGGAGGACCTGTACCCCACGCTCGCGGGGACCGAGGACTTCGTCATGGTCAACATCGGCAACGAGCCCTTCGGCAACGACGCTGCGACGAACACCCGCTGGGGTCCGAGACGTCCGCCGCCATCCAGCGCCTGCGCGACGTCGGGTACGAGCACGCGATCGTCGTCGACGCTCCGAACTGGGGCCAGGACTGGACCAACGTCATGCGCGCCGAGGCCGACGAGGTCTTCGCGTCCGACCCCGACGCCAACACGGTCTTCTCGATCCACATGTACGGCGTGTACGCGCAGGCCTCGGCCGTCACCCAGTATCTCGAGCACTTCGTCGACGCGGGCCTTCCACTGATCGTGGGCGAGTTCGGCTGGCGCCAGACGTCCTCCGACGTGGACGAGGACGTGGTGCTCGCCGAGGCCGAGCGCCTCGACCTCGGGTGGCTCGCCTGGTCGTGGAGCGGCAACACCGACCCATACCTCGACATGGTCCTGGGCTTCGACGCGGCGAACCAGAGCGCCTGGGGCACGCGCGTCGTCGACGGGCCGGACGGCCTGCGCGAGACGGCCGTCGAGGCGTCGTGGTTCGGCGGCTCCGGCGAGCCGACCGAGGAGCCCACCGAGGAGCCCGAGGACTGCGCCGCGTCGCTGCGCGTCGTGGGTTCGTGGCAGGGCGGATGGCAGGGCGAGGTGACCGTCACCGCCGGCACCGAGCGGATCGACGGCTGGTCCGTCGGCCTCTCGCTCCCCGCGGGCGCGTCGCTCACCCAGCTCTGGGCGGCCTCCACACGTCGACGGCCGACGCCGTGCACGTGACCAACGCTGCCTGGAACGGCACGCTCGCGGCCGGTGGCTCGGCGACGTTCGGGTTCATCGGGACGGGCAGCGCGCCGACGGCGCCGTCGACGGTGACCTGCGCGGGGTCCTGACCTCACCGACCGGCACGGTCGGTGGTGGCCACCGCACCCGGTGGTCCCTGCCGACCGTGCCCCACGCGGCCTCGCGCTCGCCGTCGGGCGCTATGAGCTCCGCCCTGACTCAGCGCGCCTCGAGGGCAGCGACGACCTGCTGTCCCATCGGCGCAGGCAGCTGGACGGCCGCTTCCCGGACGTCGAACCCGAGCTCCTCCGCATCGCGCAGCAGCGCACCGGCTCGCACGGCGTCCGCCGTCGTGCCGTCTCCGGTCAGCGCCATGACGCCGGCCGTGAAGGCCGCCCTCCCGTGTCCCTTCTCGGCGGCCGTCACGTACAGCGCGAACGCTCGCAGCGGGTCCCGCGGGCGGCCTCGCCCGTCGCGTGCTCGGCCGCGACGTTGTAGAGGGCGCGCGGGTGACCGGCGTCGGCCGCCTGCTCGAGGAGCTGCCGGGACCGCCGCTCGTCGAGCGGAACCCCTGTCCCGTGGCGCTGAGCACCGAGACCTCGAAGAGCGCGTCGGGGTTGCCTCGGAGCGCCGCCACCTCGTGGTCGCTCCCCGCGGCTGTGGCGTCCCTGGGGAAACCGTAGCCGTTGAAACGCATCCAGCCCCGCAGCACGTGCGCGGTGCCGTCCGGGTCGTCGGCGACGAGCCCGTCGATGCGCGACGCGGCGTCGTCGGCCGGTTCGAGCTCGCGGAAGTACGACTCGCGCACCCACGCGAGCGCGGCCTCGCGCGACCCCGTGGCGTCCGCCCTGCGATAGGCGTCGACCATGACCTTCTCGGCGTCCACGGGCAGCAGACCGATGAGGTGCTCGTTGCGCACGAACGCATCGCGCAGCCCGTTCCCAGCGGCCAGCAGCCGATCCATGCTCGACGTCGCGTCCCCGAGAGCGGCCCGCGCCTCCTCGTAGGCGACGCTGCCCTGCGGTCGCCGGTCGGCGGCGGCTGGGCGGGTGCCTTCGACGCGCGGTCCCGGGCCTCGGCATCCCAGACGAGCTCACCGGCCGGGTTCCAGATGTGGCTCGTGCGCCCGCCGGACCAGACGGTGTGGAATCCGACGGGCAGCCCGAAGAACCGCACCAGGTGGGGCCCTGCGCCACACCTCGTGCGCGGGCACCGCCACCGTGCCGCCACGCGGCCGCTCCGCGAACGGCTTGACGACCCACCCCGAGGAGCCCTGCGTCGCCGCGTACCTCTCGAGGTGGATCTCCGGCGCCTCGTAGACGCCCTCGTAGACCAGCACGGTGTCGGTGAAGTGGATGGACTCCCGCGGCACCTTGCAGAACGCCGCCATCTCGACCTGGCTCCGGAGCGCCTCGAGCATGGGGTCGACGTCCCAGGACATGGCGTCGATCGTGGGCTTGGTGAGGTCGGTCGCGGCGACCCGGAGGTCGTCTCCCTCCGCGGAGAGGGCAGACCACCAGAACCCGTGCCACACCCCGAGACCCTTCGCGACCCGCTCGGGCGGCTGCGAGGCGTACCAGTCCACGAGGCCTCGGGCCTGCGGGGCGAGCCGGGGCGTCGTCCGGAGCCAGACCCGCCTGCCGTGCCGGGAACGCGCGTCGAGCACCACCGTTGCAGGGATCTTCGTGGGTTCACCGTCGGCCCACCACCGGAGGCATCACCCGTCGGCCAGCCGACGGTCCGGTTCGCGATCGGGTCGAGGACGACGACGTCGCTCCCGTCGAAGTACGCGACGTACCAGTGCCCGGACCGTGCTCACGGTCGATGCCGAGGATCGAGTACGACCCTGCCCACGCCCCCGCAGCCGGTCGGCCAGCTCGTCCGGAGTCGTCTCCTGGAACGGTGCGCCCGCAAGCTCGGCGAGCTGCTGCTCGCTCGGGCGGCCGGGGTGGCCTGGCGAGCAGGCTCACCCCGCAGCACGCCGACCATCGCCGCGACAGCCGACGCCGCATGGTTGACGGGGTTCTCGACGAGCGTCGCGTCGTTGCGCACGCCCGACTGATAGGCAGCGAGGAGCTCGGCCGCGGTGAACGACGACTCGCGCACGTACGCCGAGCCGTCGAAGCCGACGATCGCCTGCGCGCCACCCGCCCGGGGACCCAGACGTGGAACCCGCCGGGCACCACGCGGTGGTGGGTCGCGACCGTCGCGAGGTCGACGCCGAGCAGCGTCGCGGCACGCTGGGCGACCTCGGGAAGGCTTCGGTCCAGTGCTGGCCGGACGGGCTCGAGGAGTTGTTCACGGCCGCAGCCTATGCGTTGACCGACCTCGAGCAGGAGTGTCGTCAGCGCGGGCCGCCGCGCGAGGTCGGCACGCCAGATTCCGCGGTCAAGAGTGTCGATCTTCCCGGTCCTCGTTCGTCATCCTCATGACACGACCGGCCAGGCCGTGCACGACGACGGAGGCACGCAATGAGTTTCCTGGAGACGATCCTGGGGCCGACCGTGCGCGGCGGCAGGACACCGACGCTCTGGACCGCGAGGGGCGCAGCGTGGGCGACGGCATCGAGGCCGCGGACGTGGCGTTCTACGGGCCGATGGTGTTCCGCCGACCCGAGTCGCCGCGGTCGGAACGGGCCTGAGAAGCACAGCCGAGAAGTGGCCCGGGGAGCCGGGACCGGTGCGGCCGAGGTGTCAGATCGACGCGCACCGGCCTGGCAACACCTCAGGTGCGAGTGGCCCGGTTCGTGCGCTCCGGACGAGTGGGCTTCGCCGCGGGGCCATCTCTGCCCCATCGCGCGGGAGCTTCTGCTTGCCGCCCGGGACGAAGGCGATCGCGACGAGTGCGGCGATCGTGATCAGTCCGGGCACGATGACGGACGGACGCTGCACCGCGGCGACCACGGGGCCCACGCCTGGTACGCGCACGACCGGAACAAGGGCCTGGGTCACCGTGTAGGAGTTGCGTCAGGGGAGTCGTTCGCGTCGCCCTTCATCACCACGTCCGTCGTCCCGGGTGGGTGCCACCCTCCGTTGCCGTGACGCGATGTGTCACGAGTCGACCGCCCGCGTCCCGTAGCGTCGCCACGTCACCCGGCGCGAGCTGGGTGGCGGGCAGCGTGCGGCTGATGATGACGTCGCCCACGTCGTAGGTGGGACGCATCGACCCGGACGTCACGACGAGGGTCTGCACGACCCTGTCTGGACGAGGATGAAGAGTGCCAGACCGAGAACTCCCGCACCCGCCGCGACGGTCAGGAGGACGTCGACGAGACGACGCAGCACGCTCACGGAGCACTCCCCACGTCTGCACGACCGGTGCCGTCGGACGCAATGCGTCGACCTGTCCGGCGCCGGTCCCGAGCGCGCCGCCTGGCCCCAGCAGTACACCTCGCGGTCGGACCCGACGGCGCACGTGTGCGTGCTGCCGACGGCGATCGCCGTGAAGGTCACGCCCTCGGCGAGCAGGGACGTGTCCACGGGCACCGGGAGCATCGCGTTGACCGCCGTACCGTCGCCGACCTGCCCGTAGAGGTTGTTGCCCCAGCAGTAGACGACCCCGTTCGCGGTGAGTGCGCACGTCGTCCCACCACCGGCGGCGACGTCGACGACTGTGACCTCCTCCGGTAGCGCCGCGCGCCGTGGCGACAATGAGCTCCCGGTACCGCCGTCGCCGGTCTGATCGGTGCTGTCACCGATCTGGCCGGAGGAACGCAGCCCCAGCAATAGGCGGATCCGGCCGCGAGCGCGCAGGTGTGGAACGTCCCGCCGTCGACGTGGGTCACCGGCCGCGCCGTCATCTCCCGGGGACGACCAGTGCGGGAGCGGTCACCGCCGTACACGGGCCCCGCTACCGACCTGGCCCTCTTGGTTCTCGCCCCAGCAGTACAGCTCGCCGCCGGCGATCACGCACCCGGTGTTGAAGTCACTCGTCAGGCCGGTGACGGGAACCCCGTCCGGCAGGCGGCTCAACGGGCCCTGCGTGTCGGTCGGCACCGGGAGAGGGCATTTGGCCAGTGTGTCGGCTCGGCCTGGTCGGTCGGTCGAGGGAAGCCCACCTGGTTCCCCAGCACGCGACGGCCCCGTCCGTGGAGGCTGCACACCCCAGGGCGTCGCCCGCGGCGGCTAACCTCACGGTCCTCCCGTAGAGAGGTGACTCGTACTCGAACTCACCGCTCCCCGCAGGGTCCGCGTACACGGCGACGGGGACGGCCGAGTCCTGAGCGTTCCACGGGCTCACCGTGCTGAAGTTGCCCAACGATCCCTCCACGGCCCCAGCAGAACGCCCGTTCGCCCGCGACCGCGCACGTGCGCGCCAGGCCGACGTCGACGTACGTCGCTGCGAGTCCCGCCATGTCTCCCGGGGTATCTGGAGGATTACGAAGTAGGCTGCACGTCGACACGACATGTCGACGTGCAGCGCAGATTGCGCGGACACGCCGCTGTACTCTGCGTGATCCCGGGCGTTGCGCACAGCTCGCGAAAGGTAGGTTGCACGCATGCGTATCCGGGGCTCCGACGAGCAGAATCAGCGTGAAGCGCGTTCGCGGGGCGGTTGGATCGTCATCGCGAGCCGGGTTCCATCGTTCACGCACGCGCCGTCTCCCCATCGAGAAGGTTCGAGTCGTTGGCGAGAGGGCGCCAGGAGTCGAGAGACTGTGCGTAGACACGGCAAAGGTGCGCGTGTGCGACTACGAAAGCAGGGCAGGCTCGATCGCCCTGTCGAGAAGGCCTCGCTGTGCTCGATCGACGTCGGTGCGGCGGGGACGTCGTGACCGTGTGGGTCATGGACGAGACGAACGACCCCGAGGCGGTGTTCTCCCCGCCGACGACGGGCTCATTGTCCCGACCAACGTGGTGGTCGCGGCCTACAGAACCCGTGAGCCCTACCTCGTTGTGCCCGTGAACGGACTTCGCCTCCGCTTCCCGGCCGCGCAGATCCTGCCCGACGGCATCCTCCTGGTGGGGACACGATGCAGCCGCCGGACAGGTACTCCCGAGCTGAACGCCGAGGTCCGAGACCTGAACGGGAAGCGGTTGCGTCGGGGCTGCATCGGCGACGGCATCACGTTCGTCCGCGCGACGCCGAGCGGAGATGTCTGGGCCGGGTACTTCGACGAGGGCATCTTCGGCAACCTCGGCTGGGGAGATGTGGGCGGGCGGCCCTCTGGGCAGCGCCGGTGTCGTGCGCTGGTCCAGCCAGGACTTCACCAAGCTCTGGGAACCAGAGCCTGACATTGCCGACGTGTACGCGGGAACGCTCGTCGGTGAAGACCTGTGGGCCTCGACCTACATGGACTTCCCGCTGCGCATCTATTCGGCCGATTCCGAGCGCGTGATCCCGACCTCTGACGCGGGGTACGGGCCCTGATCACCGACGGCAGGAGAGCAGTGACGTTCGGAGCGTATGGGGACCAGTCGACCTTCCGGGTCTGGGACCTCGGCGCCGACACTCTGCGAGGACCCCGCGCCCAGGGACGGCTCGCCCTGCCCCGCATCGCGGCGGGTGAAGGTCTACAGATGATGGGTCACCAAGACGTGCTCCACGTATTCTCCGGCGACCGCTGGTTCACCGTCTCTCTCGACGAGATCCTCGCCTCGGCGTGACGAATGCGGTTGGGGACGTTCTGCAGAGCGTACGAAACGTATCGGGACGATCGTGCAATCTAGGCTGCACGTCGACACGACATCAATGGACTCAGACCTGCATGTCCACGAACCGCGCGTAGTGCCCTGGAATGCCACGGTGATCGTGTCGGTCGGGCCGTTACGGTGCTTGGCGACGATCAGATCCGCCTCACCGGCTCGCGGGGACTCCTTCTCGTAGGCGTCCTCACGATGCAGAAGAATGACCATGTCGGCATCCTGCTCGATAGACCCAGATTCGCGCAAATCGGACATCGCGGGCTTCTTGTCGGTGCGCTGCTCAGCGCCACGGTTCAGCTGCGAGATCGCGATGACCGGCACCTCGAGCTCCTTCGCCAGGAGCTTGAGCGCGCGAGAGAACTCCGAGACCTCCTGCTGACGGGACTCGACGCGCTTGCCCGACGTCATGAGCTGCAGGTAGTCGATGACCACGAGCTTGAGGTCGTGCTTCTGCTTGAGACGGCGGCACTTGGCGCGGATCTCCATGAGCGACATGTTCGGGGAGTCGTCGATGAAGAGCGGCGCCTCGGAGATCTTGCCCATGGTGCCGGCGAGCTTCTGCCAGTCGTCCTCCCCATGGAGCCGTTGCGCATCTTCTGCAGGTGGATGCGCGACTCGGCAGCCAACAGACGCATCGTGATCTCGTTGCGGCTCATCTCGAGCGAGAACACGACGGACGTCATGTTGTGCTTTATGGAAGCACTCCTAACTATGTCAATTCCCAGCGTCGACTTCCCGATTGCCGGACGTGCCGCGATCACGATCATCTGCCCGGGTGCAGGCCGTTGGTCAGGCGGTCGAGGTCCGCGAACCCTGTCGGGACGCCGACCATGCCCTCGCCGCGGTGCCCGGCGGCCTCGATCTCGTCGACCGTCCCGCCGATGACCTCGCCCAGCACGATGTAGTCCTCGGCCGTGCGTCGCTCGGTGACCGCGTAGACCTCTGCCTGCGCGTTGTTCACGACGTCGTCGACGTCGCCGCCGTCGGTCGCGTAGCCGAGCTGGACGATCCTCGTCCCGGCCTCCACGAGGCGGCGCAGCACGGCGCGCTCGCGCACGATCCGCGCGTAGTAGCCCGCGTTCGCCGCTGTGGGGACCATCGCCATGAGGTCGTGGATGTACGGGGCACCCCGATCCGGCTGAGCTCTCCCCGCCGCGTCAGCTCCGCGACGACCGTGATGGCGTCCGCGGGCTCACCGCGTCCGTAGAGGTCGATGATGACGTCGTAGACGGACTCGTGCGCCGCCGGTAGAAGTCGGTCCCGCGGATCTGCTCGATCACGTCGGCGATCGCGTCCTTCGACAGGAGCATGCCGCCGAGCACGCTCTGCTCCGCGGCGATGTCCTGCGGCGGGTGCGGTCGAACCCGGGTCCACCACTGCTTGCCGGTGGTCCAAAGCTCGACTCGAGCTCGTCGATCGACATGCGGGCCCCTCACTCCCCGGCCAGGCCGGGTATCGTCTTGCGTCGCACGTCTGTTCTACTCCGGCCCACCGACACGCCTGCGCCCGCATCGCCGAGGGGTATCGCTGGTGGTACACCGTCGACCGTTCCGAGGCCCGAGCACTGCACGACTCAGCGACAGTAGATCGCCCTCCCACCGCCCGCAAACGTGCCTGTTCACAGACGTGTGGACAGGCTGTGGACAGACCCCGCCATGCTGTTCACAGACTTGTGGACAACCATGTGGACAAGTGACGAGTTTTCCCCTGCACAGCGCGATGAGCAGCCCGTTCACTAGGCTCAGGCATGTGGACGAAAGAAATCCCGGCGACACGCCGCCGACACGCCAACCCTCTCCCGGTCAGCCCTCCGACACCGGTCGTTCACCCCGTTCACCCGAGCACCGCCCGGACGTCACCGACGCAGGGAACGGCGCCGCGTCGTCGTCCACAGGCGACGAGCGCTCCTCCACAGGAACCACCGACCAGCCGGGCCGCCGTCGTGTCCTCGATCGGCAGATCCTCGCCCTCGCGGTCCCGGCCCTGGGCGCGCTCGTCGCGGAGCCGATCTTCGTGCTCGTGGACAGCGCCGTCGTCGGGCACCTGGGGACCGCACAGCTCGCCGGCCTCTCCCTCGCCTCCACGATCCTCCTCACCCTCGTCGGGCTCTGCGTGTTCCTGGCGTACGCGACCACTGCGGCCGTCGCGCGCCGCATCGGCGCCGCCAGCGGCGCGAGGCCCTGCAGTCGGGCATCGACGGCATGTGGCTCGCTCTCGGCCTCGGCCTCCTCCTCGCTGCGGCCCTCTGGGTCGGCGGAGGGTGGGCGCTCACCGCGATGGGCGGCACAGGGGACGTCGCCCACCACGCCCTCGTCTACTTGCGCTGGTCCGGCCTCGGCCTGCCCGGCATGCTGGTCGTCCTGGCGTCCACGGGCGTGCTCCGCGGCCTCCAGGACACCCGCACGCCCTCTACGTCGCCGCCGGCGGCGCGATCTTCAACGCGATCCTCAACGTCGTGCTGGTGTACGGCGTCGGGCTCGGCATCGCGGGCTCGGGGATCGGCACGGCCATCGCCCAGCTCACGATGGGCGCCGTGCTTCGGTCGTCGTCGTGCGGGCGCCCGACGCGAAGGCGCGTCACTGCGCCCTGCCGCCGGCGGCATCTGGTCCAACGCTCGCGCGGGGCTCCTCTGCTGGTCCGCACGCTCTCGCTGCGCCTGGCAATCCTCCTGACGGTGTTCGTCGCGGCCGGCCTCGGCGAGGTCACGCTCGCCGGCTACCAGGTCGTCGCGTCGGTGTGGGGCTCGCGGCCTTCGCGCTCGACGCTCTGCGATCGCCGCGCAGGCGCTCGTCGGGCACGGCCTGGGCGCGGGAGACCGATCGCAGGTGCGCGCGGTCCTGCGACGCACGCTCCAGTGGGGCGTCGCGGCCGGGCGCTGCTCGGCCTGGCCATGGCTGCGGGCGGCTGGTGGTTCGCATTGCTCTTCACGTCCGACCCCCAGGTGCGCACAGCGGTCGCGCTGGGCATGGCGGTGTGCGGGCTGCTGCTCCCGATGGCGGCTGGGTGTTCGTCCTGGACGGCGTCCTCATCGGCGCCGGGGACGGCCGCTACCTCGCGTGGGCGGGCATGGCGACCCTCGTCGTCTACGTCCCGTTCGCTCTGGCGGTCCGCGAGCTCGCGCCCGACGGCGCCGCGGGCCTTGCGTGGTTGTGGGCGGCTTTCGCGGGGTCTTCATGGCGGCGCGAGCACTGACGACGGGCTGCGTGCGCGCAACGACCGGTGGATGGTGACCGGCACCTGAGCGTCCCTGTCACCTCCGAAGAGACAGAACGCCGACGGCCCGGTCCCCTCCGAGGAGGAGACCGGGCCGTCAGACGAGATCGCTGATCAGTCAACCCTCTCGGGACCGACAGGATCAGAAGATCAGGCTGCCACCACGTTGACCGCGATGTTCGCCGAGACCTCGGCGTGCAGGCGGATCGTGACCGTGTAGGAACCGGTCGACTTGATCGGCTGGCCGATCTCGATCTTGCGCTTGTCGACGGACTGGCCGCCGGCAGCCTTGACGGCCTCAGCGATGTCACCGGTGGTGACCGCACCGAACAGACGGCCGCCCTGGCCCGCCTTGGCCTGCACGACGACAGGCTTCGACTGCAGCGAGTCGCGCGTGGCCTTGGCCTCGTCGAGCGTCGCGATCTCGCGAGCCTTGCGTGCCTTGCGGATCGCAGAGATCTGCGACTCGGCACCCTTGGACCATCCGGTCGCCAGGCCACGGGCACGAGGAAGTTACGGGCGTACCCGTCCTTGACCTCGACCACGTCGCCAGGCTCGCCCAGGCCGGTGACCTCGTGGGTCAGAATGAGCTTTGCCATGTTCTATCCCTCTCGATCAGCGTGCGGACGACGAGTACGGCAGGAGCGCCATCTCGCGAGCGTTCTTGACGGCACGTGCGATCTGGCGCTGCTCCTGGACGGAGACGCCGGTCACGCGACGGGCACGGATCTTCCCGCGGTCGGAGATGAACTTCCGCAGCAGGGTCGTGTCCTTGTAGTCGACGGACTCGATCTTTGCCGACTTCAGCGGGTTGGACTTCTTCTTGGGCTTACGCACCACTGGCTTCGCCATGGTGTTGCTCCTTCACAAGGTGCTATCCCCGGCTGGGGCGAGTGCCGTCGTCGGGCACCTGCCCTGCCGGGAAGGGTTTTGTCTGGGGTGAGCGGTGACTAGAAGGGGCTCGTCCGAGAACGAGGTACCACCCGACGACGCCGGGCCAGCCGTGGCCCACGGGTCGTCGTTGCTCTGCTGTCCACCGCCGGAAGCGCTGAAACCACTGCCGCCACTCGAAGCGTTGCCGCCGCCGAAGCCGCCGCCACCACCGAAGTTGCCGCCACCCGAGCGCTGGGCGCGGGTGACCTTCGCGGAGGCGTACTTCAGGAAGGACCGATCTCCTCCACCTGCAGCTCGACGACCGTGCGCTTCTCTCCCTCGCGGGTCTCGTACGAACGCTGGACCAGACGGCCCTGGACAACCACGCGCATGCCCTTGGTCAGGACTCGGCCACGTTCTCCGCGGCCTCACGCCAGATCGAGCAGCGCATGAACAGCGTGTCGCCGTCCTTCCACTCGTTGGCCTGCTTGTCGAAGGTGCGCGGCGTGGACGCCACAGTGAAGTTGGCGACGGCAGCCCCTGCAGGTGAAGCGAAGCTCCGGGTCCCCGGTCAGGTTTCCGACCACCGTGATGACGGTTTCACCAGCCATGCCAGCTCCTCATTGTTCGTTACGTATCGAAGACTCTTCGAAGGGGACGACCCCGTCCGCGGACATCCCACCACGTGCCACTGACGCTGTCCTGGGAAGGACGCTCAGCGCACCGGAGGTGCCGCGAGGGAAGTCAGAAGTGCGAGGCGATCAGCGAGCGTCGGTGCGCAGGACCTTCGTGCGCAGGACGACCTCGTTGAGGCCGAGCTGACGGTCCAGCTCCTTGGCCGTGTCCGACGTCGAGGTGAAGTCGACGACGGCGTAGATGCCCTCGGACTTCTTGTTGATCTCGAAGGACAGGCGGCGACGGCCCCAGATGTCCACCTTGTCGACAGTGCCACCGTCGGTCTTGATGACGGTCAGGTACTTGTCGAGCGACGGAGCAACGGTGCGCTCCTCGACCTCGGGGTCGAGGATGATCATCAATTCGTACTGACGCATGCGGTTAACCCACCTCCTGCGGACTCAGCGGTCACGGAATCTCCGTGACAGGAGGGTTGTGCGTCGCTGTGAGTTCACCGTGCTGATGGCAGCATGGATCGAGACACAGCAAGTTCCCAAAGGTACCCGGTCAGGGCCGGTCTCGGAAATCTGTGGGGCGGCCGCCCGGAGAGGTTCACGGGGACGAGGTGAGAGTCACGGTGCTACCGGCCGATACCTGCCCGGAGCCTGGCTCGGCCCACGTGACGATGGACCTCTCCGAGCCCGTGTAGGCGGGGTTCAGACCCGCTCTCCGGAGCTCCTTCACGGCATCCCCACAGTCATGCCGACCAGGCCGCTCGGTACGTCGACGAGCACGTCCTCCTCCTCGGGAGGTTGCGTCGGCTTGATCTCGGGCCCTTCGAGACGACGACGGTGACCGTCTTGCCCTTCTCGACCGCTTGTCCGGCGCCACCGACGCGGATCACGACGTCCTTCGCGACCGAATCGGACGACTCCTCGGTGAAGGACGCCTTCAGTCCCAGCTGCGACAAGAGCTGCTTGACCTCGGCCTTCGACCTTCCCGCCAGATCTGTCGGGACGGTCACCGTCTCCGGCTGTGCCGCTCCTCCGGCTCCTCCGGCTCCTCGATCGTCGGCAGGTCGCTGGGCTCCTCCGTCGGGGTCGCGGTGGGCACCGGCTTCTTCGGGGTGAACTTGGGGAAGTCCTGCACCTCGGCGTACTGGGGCAGCGCCATGACGCCCTGCATGTAGGAGGTCCACGCCTGGACAGGCCAGGTGCCACCGGTGATCGCCTGCGGCTTCCGCTTGGCTGCCCACTCGCCGAATGTCGTGATCTGCTCCTGCGTCTTGGTCTCGTCGTTGTCCTGGTAGAGCCCGACGACCGTCGTGAGCTGAGGGACATACCCGGCGAACCACGCCGACTTGTTGTCGTTCGAGGTGCCCGACTTGCCGGCGACCGGACGCTCGAGCGCCTGCGCTACCTCGCCGGAACCGCCCTTCATCTCCACGACCTGCGTCATGGCGTAGGTCGCAGCGGCCATCACGTCGGGTTCGATGACCCGCCCGTTCCGGCCGGGACCTTGTAGACCTCCGCCCGGAGCCCAGCCGCGTCACGGACTGGACCACGTGCGGAGTCGACTCGAAACCCTGCGCCGCGAACGTCGCGTAGGCGTGGGCGATGTCGAGCGGGTGGACCGAGGCCGTTCCCAGCACGTTCGACGGGACGGCGGCAAGGTCCTGAGTGTCTGCAGGGATGCCGGCCTTGACGGCGACGTCCATGGTGGCTTGGGGCCCGACCTCCATGTTGAGGGCCGCGTAGACCGTGTTGACGGACTTTGCGGTCGCCTCGATGAGGTCGGTCTGCCCAAACTTGCCGTCGTCGAAGTTCACGACCTTGCGGTCGCCGTCGTAGAAGCCGTCGACCTGGACGTCGTTGTTCCCGTCGTACTTCTCCGTGAGGTCGATGCCCTTCTCCAGGGCGGCGATCAAGGTGAACGGCTTGAAGGTCGACCCAGCCTGGCCGACCCCTCGTCGCAGAGTTGTACGACTTCGTGACGAAGTCCGGGCCGCCGTACACGGCCTTGACCGCCCCGTCGGCCGGGTCGATCGAGACGATCGACGGCTTCAGGTAGGGCGAGGCCGCGTAGTCGCCCTCGCGGGGATGGACTCGGCGGTCGCGACGGCGAGATCCTGCATCGACTTGTCGATCGTCGTGACGATCGTGAAGCCCTTGACCTGCAGGTCACCCTCCTCCATCCCCGAGGCGACCAGCTCGCGCTGGACCAGGTCCAGGAGGTAGCCGGCCTGACCGCCCTTGCTGTTGGTCTGGACCCTCTCCTTGACCTCAGGGAAGACGGCCTCCTTGCGCTCGGCCTGGGTGATGAACCCTTGGTCGGCCATGCGCTTGATGACACGGCCCCACTTCTCCTGGGTGATGTCGGGGTTGACGGCCGGGTCGAAGTTCGTCGGGTTGGGCACGACCGCGGTGATCATCGCCGCCTGGGAGATGGTCAGCTGCGCCGCAGGGACCCCGAAGTACGACTGGGCGGCGGCCTCGATACCGTGCGCACCGCGGCCGAAGTAGATCGTGTTGAGGTAGTTCCCCAGGATCTCTTCCTTGTCCTGCTCCTGCGTCAGGCGCAGGGCGAGCATCGCCTCGCTGAACTTCCCGACGTAGTCCGAGATCGTCGCGTCGGAGTAGTAGCGCTCCGCGTACTGCTGGGTGATCGTCGAGGCACCCTGCGTCGGCTTGCCCTGGAGGTTGTTCAAGGTCGCACGGACGATGCCCTTGAGGTCGACCCCGAGTTCTCCCAGAACGTGCTGTCCTCGGACGCGACCACGGAGTTGCCCACGTAGTCGGGGAGGGTGTCGAAGGGGACGATCACCCGGTTCTCCTCGGCGAACGTCCCGATCTCGGTCACGCCGTCGGAGTAGTAGACCGTGGTCTTCTGCTGCTGCGTCGCGTAGGCGGCTTCTCCGGCACGGTCGTCGTGGCGTAGGCCGCGATGACGACGCCGGCGACGAGGGCCGTCCCCGCGAGGAACGTCCCCAGGAGCACTCGCCAGGACGGGAGCCAACGGCGGAAGGACTTGACGTGGGAGCGCGGGTAGTTGAAGAACCGGCGCTTGCGCGTCGCCGTGCTGGCGCGCGCCGTGCCCTTCGTCTGCTTCGCGGAGCTCGCCACGGTTCACCTTCCTCTGGGGTCTGTGCCGGTCTGCGCGGGTGCCGCGCCGCCGCCCCGGGTCGGGGCGTCTCGTAGCGGAGCATGCATCAGACCACCCTGAACAATAGGCGGTCCCTTCGTCCGGACAAGGCCTCCGGGCGTGGGACCGCCATTGTTCGCCACAGCCACGCCGCAGGTCCCCAGTCCTTCACATCTGACGGGGTGCGGCGTATTGCGCAGTACATCGAATGCACCTAACCTGTCGATGTATCGAGTCGATACATCGAGTAGGTGAACCAGCCCGAGCCGCCCTCCGCGCGGCGTCAGAGCCAGC
Organism: Oerskovia sp. M15; assembly: GCA_038070415.1. Classification (GTDB taxonomy): domain Bacteria; phylum Actinomycetota; class Actinomycetes; order Actinomycetales; family Cellulomonadaceae; genus Oerskovia. Next base: position 1,767,915 of record JAMYWF010000001.1, on the reverse strand, counting down.
AGAGGAGGAGCCCAGTGCGCAGTCGGTCCGACGTGCTCGAGACGGCCATCCTCGGCCTGCTCCACGAGTCCCCGCTGCACGGGTATGAGCTGCGCAAGCGCCTCAACCTGATGCTCGGCTCGTTCCGGGCCTTCTCCTACGGTTCCTCTACCCGGCGCTGAAGTCGATGGTCGCCCACGGCCACATCGTCGGCACCGAGTCCCCGACCACCCTCCCCATGCGCTGTCCGGCAAGCGGGCGCGCATCGTGTACCAGCTGACCGCCGAGGGCAAGGAGCGTCTCCAGACGGTCCTTGCGACCTCGGGGCCGCTGCCTGGGAGGACGAGAGCTTCGACGTCCGGTTCGCGTTCTTCGCGCAGACCGACGCCGAGACCCGGCTCCGCATCCTCGAGGGCGGCGCAGCCGCTCACCGAGAGGCTGGAATCGGTCAAGGAGTCCGCCGCCCGCACTCGCGAGCGCCTGGACGAATACACCCTTGAGCTGCAGCGTCACGGCCTGGAACAGGTCGAGCGTGAGGTTCGCTGGCTCGACGGACTGATCACGACCGAGCGCGACCGTCGTCGCACCCGGCCGTCGAGCGGCCCCGAGAACCATCACGGGCAAGACCATCACTAACTACGAAGCCGTCGGCGCGCAGCGCCCCGGCACTGACAGCAAGGAGCGAGGATGTCCTCCATCCGCGTCGCCATCGTTGGCGTCGGAAACTGCGCATCTTCCCTGGTCCAGGGCGTGCACTACTACCGCGATGCTGACCCGAGCAGCACCGTGCCCGGACTGATGCACGTGCAGTTCGGTGACTACCACGTGTCCGACCTGGAGTTCGTCGCCGCTTTCGACGTCGACGCCAAGAAGGTCGGCTTCGACCTCTCCGAGGCCATCCACGCCTCCGAGAACAACACCATCAAGATCGCTGACGTCCCGCCGCTCGGCGTGCCGGTCCAGCGTGGCGTGACGAACGACGGCCTCGGCAAGTACTACCGCGAGACCATCGAGGAGTCGGACGCTGAGCCGGTCGACATCGTCGCAGCGCTCAAGGAGGCGCGCGTCGACGTGCTCGTCTGCTACCTGCCGGTCGGTTCGGAGGTCGCTGCGAAGTACTACGCGCAGTGCGCCATCGACGCGAACGTCGCGTTCGTCAACGCCCTGCCGGTCTTCATCGCTTCCGACCCCGAGTGGGCCGCGAAGTTCGAGGCCGCCGGTGTCCCGATCATCGGCGACGACATCAAGTCGCAGGTCGGCGCGACCATCACGCACCGCGTGCTTGCGAAGCTCTTCGAGGACCGCGGCGTCGTGCTGGACCGCACGTACCAGCTGAACGTCGGCGGCAACATGGACTTCAAGAACATGCTGGAGCGCGAGCGCCTCGAGTCGAAGAAGATCTCGAAGACGCAGGCGGTCACGTCGAACCTGACGGGCCCGCTCGCCGGCAAGAAGGACGACCGCAACGTCCACATCGGCCCGTCGGACTACGTCGCCTGGCTCGACGACCGCAAGTGGGCCTACGTCCGCCTCGAGGGTCGCGCGTTCGGCGAGGTGCCCCTGAACCTGGAGTACAAGCTCGAGGTCTGGGACTCCCCAACTCGGCCGGCATCATCATCGACGCCGTCCGTGCCGCGAAGATCGCCAAGGACCGTGGCGTCGGTGGCCCGATCCTGTCGGCATCGACGTACTTCATGAAGTCCCCGCCGGTCCAGATGGAGGACACGAAGGGCCGTGCGCAGCTCGAGGCCTTCATTGCCGGTGACGTCGAGCGCTGATCCGCAGTGAGCTCGCGAACGCAGAACCAGCGCGACCATCAGTACAAGCGCTGATCCGCAGTGAGCTCGTAGTTGTCAGAACGAGCGTGAGCCATGGCCCACGCTCGTTCTGACAGGTCGTGCAGAGGGTCCGGGACCTCAGGGTTCCGGGCCCTCTTCGCATGCCCGACGGCGTCGCTCACCTCCCGCAGCAGGGTGCCCGGACACGAGATGGGCCTTTCGCGCGAGACCAGCCCCGGGGACCCTCCGAGAGGCCCATCTCGCGCGGAAGGGCCCTCTCGTGCCGATAGGCCCACCTCGCGCGGAAGGGCCCATCTCGGGACCAGCCGCGCATCCGCGGCCATGAGCGGCCACGAGCGGCCACGAGCGGCCATGAGCGGCCATGAGCGGCCATGAGCGGCCATGAGCGGCCATGAGCGCGCACAGTTCCGCATACCCTGAACCGGTGGGTGTGATCTCGGAACTCGGTGTCCTGCTTCGGCTGCGCGACTTCAGGAAGCTCTTCGCCGTCCGGCTCGTCAGTCAGGCGGGCGACGGCATGTTCCAGGTCGGGCTGGCGTCGCTCCTCTTCTTCTCCCGGAGTCCCAGGGGACGGCGGCCTCGATCGCGGCGGCCTTCGCGGTGATGCTGGCGCCGTTCACCATCGTGGGTCCGTTCGCGGGCGTCTTCCTGGACCGGTGGAGCCGGCGCCAGGTCCTGGTGTGGGCAACGCGGTGCGCGTGGTCCTGACCGCGACGACTGCGGTCCTCATGCTCACGACGGGCGTCTCCCCGTGGATCTACGTCCTGGCGCTGGCGACCCTCTCGGTGAACCGCTTCCTGCTCGCCGGCCTCTCGGCGGGTCTGCCCCGGGTCGTCGACGGCCCGCTTCTGCTGACGGCCAACTCCTGACCCCGACGCTCGGCGCTGCGGCCGCGTTCGTCGGCGGTGGCGTCGGCTTCCTGCTGAGCCTGCTGTTCGAGCCGGGCCGCGCGAAGGACTCGATAGCTCTTCTGTGCGCGGCGGTCGTGTTCGGCGCGGCGTCGGCGCTGGCCCTGCGGATGCCGCGCGGCCTCCTGGGCCCGGACAGGCCTGCGGAGGCGGCGATCAGCACGGAGATCGCGAAGGTGGCTCGCGGCCTCACGGACGGTGCCCGCTACCTCGTCGCCCGCCTCACCCCGGGACAGGCCCTGGCGGTCATGGCGACGCACCGGTTCCTCTACGGCGTCACGTTCATCGCGTCGATCCTCATCTCTCGCAATCTTCTTCGGACCCGGGCAACGCGAACGCTGGGCTGGCGACGTTCGCGACCGTGGTCGGTCTCACGGGTCTCGGGGCGCGTTCGCCGTCGTGCTCACCCCGACGCTGTCCCGGTACACGGGCCCGCACCTGTGGATCGCCCTGATGCTCGGTCTCGCGTCGGCGAGCCAGCTCCTCCTGGTCGCGTCGCCGGAGCGAGTCGTCGTCTACGCGGGCGCGACGCTCCTCGGCCTCGCCGCGCAGGGCACGAAGATCGCGGTGGACACGATCGTGCAGAGGGACACGGCTGACGCGTTCCGGGGACGCGCCTTCGCGTTCTACGACGTCCTGTACAACGCTGCGTTCGTGGGCGCTGCGGCCCTCGCCGCGTTCACCCTGCCGGACACCGGCTACTCGCGCCCGGTCTTCGTGGTGCTCGCGATCGCGTACGCGGCGGCGGCACTGGTGTTCGGCCGGTTCGGCGCACGCAAGCCCGCAGAGACCGACGGCGTCGCTCCTCCTGCGGCCGCCACCGGCGAGTAGGTGGACGGGCGGGCCACCGATGAGTCCTCCTCGGAAAAGGAGTCGTCAGGGTCGGGGAATAACTCAGGATGGCTGAGCGTCGTTTCTCGTAGGGCGTACGACTTCCCCACCGACGTTCCTCGTCTCCGTGCCGCGCCCCGTTCCCCGACGGCACCGGGAGGCACCGACCCCACAGGAGAGCAATGCAGGTACCGCAGAGCACAGCCCCGTCCATTCACCCTCCCGACAAGCTCACGCGCGAGAACTTCCTCGTCATCGCCCTCCTGCTGATCTCGGCCTCGGTCGTCATCCTCAACGAGACGACCATGGGCGTGGCCCTCCCCACCTGATGGCAGAGATGGGCATCACGGCCACCACCGGCCAGTGGCTGACGACGGCCTTCATGCTCACCATGGCGATCGTCATCCCGGCGACGGGCTTCCTCCTCCAGCGACTGGGGACGCGCGGCGCGTTCCTGCTCGCGATGTCCTTGTTCAGCGTGGGGACGGCCCTCGCCGCGTTCGCGCCGACCTTCGGCTGGTTGCTCGGCGCACGTGTGGTCCAGGCCTCCGGCACGGCGATCATGATGCCGCTGCTCATGACGACCATCATGACCCTGGTCCCTCCGACGGCCCGGGGCCGCATCATGGGCAACGTCGCGATCGTGATGGCTGCCGCACCGGCCCTCGGCCCGACCCTGTCGGGTCTGATCCTCGACACCCTGGGATGGCGCTGGATCTTCGGCGTCGTGCTGCCCATCGCGCTCGCCGCCCTCGTCATGGGCTCGAAGTACGTCAAGGACTCGGCGGACCGTACACACACCCGCCTCGACCCGCTGTCCTTGTTCCTGGCCGCGATCGCGTTCGGTGGCCTGGTCTACGGCCTGTCCAACCTGGGTGAGGCCGCGCGCCACGCCGGTCGTCCCCGTGTGGGTCCCGCTCGTCGTCGGGCCGGTGTTCCTCGTCCTGTTCGTCGCCCGCCAGCTCGTGCTCCAGCGCCACGACGCGGCGCTGCTCGACCTGCGCGTGTTCTCCTCACGCGGCTTCACGGTGTCGCTGGGGATCATGGCGGTCAGCATGATCGCGCTGTTCGGCTCGATCATCCTGCTGCCGCTCTACCTGCAGGAGTCGCTGGGGCTCGACCCGTTGTACACCGGCCTCCTGGTGCTGCCTGGCGGTCTCATCATGGGTCTGCTCGGCCCGACCGTCGGCCGTCTGTACGACCGGATCGGCCCGCGCCCCTCGTGCTGCCGGGACTCATCGCCGTCACGGTCTCGCTCGTCGCCCTGACCACGATCGGCGCGACGACCTCGCCGTGGTTCGTCCTCGGCGCGCACGTGGTGCTCAGCCTGGGCCTGGCGTTCGTCTTCACGCCGCTGTTCACGGGCGCGCTCTCGGCGCTCCAGCCGTCGCTGTACTCGCACGGCAGCGCGATGATCGGCACGGTCCAGCAGCTCGCCGGTGCGGCAGGCACGGCGCTGTTCGTCGCCGTCATGACGTCGCGCTCGATCTCGGCGGCCTCCGAGGGTGCGAGCCCGCAGGTCGCCCTCGCCGAGGGTGTGAGCTCGGCGTTCGTCTGGGGTGCGGCGGTCACGGTCGTCGCGGTCGCACTGACCCTCCTGCTGCGCAAGCCGGTCGTCGCCGAGAGCCCGGTGCAGGTTCTCGACGACGTCGCGTCCGCACCTGAGACCGTGGCGGCTCTCGCGACGGTCGCGGAGGTTCCCGAGCGCCGCTGACCGGTCCAGGTCGGTCGGGCCTGGGCCCGACCGGTCCTGGAGGTGAAGGAAGGGCGGGCACCTCGGTGCCCGCCCTTCCTTCGTCCGAGCGCTCAGGGCGCGCGCCGACGGACGCCGGGCGTCACGCCTCGCGAGCTGCCCACCACCTCAGCAGCTCCTCGCGGGCGACGTCCTCGGCGAGCGGGCCGCGGTCCAGGCGGAGCTCCAGGAGGAACGCGTAGGCCTGCCCGACCTCCGGCCCCGGCGCGATACCCAGGGCCGCCATGATCTGCTGCCCGTCGAGGTCCGGACGGATCGAGGCCAGCTCCTCTTCGCCCGGAGCCGCTCGATGCGCTGCTCGAGGTCGGTGTAGGCGTCGGAGAGCCGCTGGGCCTTGCGCTTGTTGCGGGTCGTGGAGTCCGCCCGGGTCAGCCGGTGCAGGCGTTCCAGGAGCGGGCGGCATCGGTGACGTACCGCCGCACCGCGGAGTCGGTCCACTCCCTCGCCGTACCCGTGGAAACGCAGGTGCAGCTCCACGAGGCGTGAGACCTGCTTGACCGTGTCCTTGTCGAAGCGCAGCGCCTTGAGCCGCTTCGCGGTCATCTTGGCGCCGACGGCCTCGTGGTGGTGGAAGCTGACTCCCCGCCCGGCTCGAAGCGCCGCGTGGCGGGCTTGCCGATGTCGTGCAGGAGCGACGCGAGCCGCAGGACCAGGTCAGGGCGGGGACGGGGCCGTCGGGTCCGGTCTCCTGGGCGATCGCCTGCTCCAGCACGATCAGCGAGTGCTCGTAGACGTCCTTGTGGCGGTGGTGCTCGTCGATCTCGAGGCGCAGGGCCGGGAGCTCGGGGAGCACGTGGTCCGCGAGCCCCGAATCGACGAGGACCTCGAGGCCCTTGCGCGGGGCGTCGGACAGCAGCAGCTTGGTCAGCTCGTCACGCACGCGCTCGGCGGAGACGATCTCGATGCGCGACGCCATGTCCACGACGGCAGCGTGCGTCGCCGCTCGACCTCGAAGCCCAGCTGCGCGGCGAACCGTGCCGCCCGCATCATGCGCAGCGGGTCGTCGTCGAACGAGCGCTCGGGGCGATCGGGGTCCGCAGGACTCCCGGGCGAGGTCCGCCAGGCCGTCGTGAGGGTCCACGAACAGCATCTCCGGAACCCTGACCGCCATGGCGTTGACCGTGAAGTCACGCCGGGACAGGTCCCCGACCAACGTGTCGCCGAACGCCACGAGCGGCTTGCGGGAGGTCGGGTCGTACTCGTCGGACCGGTACGTGGTGACCTCGACCACGAGCTCGTCCCCGTGGGCCGCCCTGGGCGCGAAGCGCTTGGCGCCGATCGTGCCGAACTCCTTGCCGATGTCCCAGTGCGCGTCCCCAGGCCGCGAGCAGCGCCTGCGTCTGGTCCGGGTCCGCTGACGTCGCGAAGTCGAGATCGTTGCTCGCCCGTCCCAGGAAGGCATCGCGGACCGGGCCACCGACCAGCGCCAGCTCGTGCCCCTCGGCGCGGAACAGCTCGCCCAGCTCGATCGCCGCGGGTGCGAGCTCGGTCAGAACGGCCAGGGCGCGGCGGAGGAGCTCGAGCTGTTCGGGCGTCGTCGGCACGCCACGCGAACCCTCCGCGCGTTCCGCGGGAGGGTCGGGGACGAGGAGTTCTGGGGAGTAGTCGGCACGACATACAAGCGTGCCAGATCAAGCGCTGACTCCACACTCGGTAAAGTTGGGTCATGTCCACCCCAGCGCACTCTCCGGACCCTCGCGGTGTCCCTGCACCGCCCGGTGGTCACGCGCTGCGGATCGACCCGGAGGTCGCGCGGGCCGCGACCCGGCGCCCTCGCCCGCCGCCGCCATGCCGGTCGTCGAGGAGATCTCCGCAGGTGGCCTCGTCGTCGACACGTTCGAGGGCCTGTACCGCGCCGCGGTCATCGCTCGGCGCAACCGTGGCGGGCGGCTCGAGTGGTGCCTGCCCAAGGGCACCTCGAGGGCGACGAGACGCCTGCGGAAGCCGCTGTCCGCGAGATCGCGGAGGAGACCGGGATCACGGGATCGGTCCAGATGCCGCTCGGTCTCATCGACTACTGGTTCACGGGTGAGGACCGCCGCGTGCACAAGGTCGTCCACCACTTCCTGCTCCGCGCGACGGGTGGGCACCTCACGGTCGAGGGGACCCCGACGGCGAGGCGGAGGACGTCGCCTGGATCCCGTTCGAGGACCTCCCGGACCGCCTGTCCTACCCGAACGAACGTCGGCTCGCGGCCGTGGCGTACGACGTTCTCCGAGGTCGGCGCACGACCGCCCGCTTCCGGGGTACCGTGACTCGCACCGTCGTCCGTACCACCAGGCCGCACCCGACCACCCACGGAACCCGACCGACCACCCATGACCTTTCACACCACCGGCGGTGCGCCCCGTGCACCGAGACGCCGCCGCGCCGAGACCGCCGCACCTGGGTCCACGAGCCGTCGTCACCGGCGAGCTCGCGAATCCTCCCCGGTCCTGTCCGGCCCGAGCCTGCGCGCCCTGGTCGTGGGCCTGCTCGCACCGCTGTTCGTCCTCGCCCTCGGCGTCGTCCCGTCGTCGGCGGTCATCGGCGCGCCGACTCCGGCTACCTCCGTGGCGGCCGCGACGGATCGGCCGATCACGGCACCCGCGAGGCAGGACGCAACCCTCCCCGACGACGGAACCCGAGACCGTCTCGACCTCTCTGGTATCGATGACCCCGAGCACCGTCGGCCCCGGGGCACCATCACCGTGGTCGCGACGATCCACAACGGCACGGCCGAGACGATCAGCTCTCCGCGGGCGACCCTCGGGGTCAGCTGGCGCCTCCTGGGGACCCGTACGGCACTCGCCGCATGGGCGGACGCCCCGACCTCGCAGCGTCCGGCGGAGGCCATGGCGACCGAGGTCCTCGCGCCGATCGCACCGGGCGAGGACGCGATCGTCACCTTCGCCCTCGACACGGACGACTTCAACCTCGAGCCCGGATCGACCTGGGGCCCCGCCCGCTCTCGATCACCGTCACCGAAGGGACAGCGCGGCTCGACGTCCTGCGCACCTTCCTCCTGTGGGAGGACTCCGCGGCGCCCCAGCCGGTCGGTCTGAGCATCGTCGCTCCCGTGACCGGTCCGGCCCTGGGCCTCGTACCGACGAGCAGCGAGGGCACGGAGGCCGTCGAGGGCACCGGCACCGTCGAGGGAACCAGCACCGTCGAGACGGCCGGCGAGACGTCCGTCGACGTCCGTGCGGTGGAGGAGGCGGTCGGCAACGACCAGCGCCTCGGGCGCCTCGTCGCCGCGACGGCCGGACACCCGAAGATCGCCTGGGCCGTCGACCCTGCCCTCGTGGCGGCCGCGCAGTCGTCGGGGACGCGGGAGCCGTCTCGTGGGCGACCACGCTCGTCGACGCGACGGTCGGCCGTACCGTCTTCGCCCTGCGTCCCTACGACCCGGATCCTGTCGCGTACGCGCAGGTCGGTGCGAAGCTTCCCGCGGCCACGACCCCGCTCCCTGGTGGAGGCACGCTCGATCCGTCCTGGCGCACCGACCTCACGTACCCCGGTGACGCCGTCCCCGATCAGGCGACGGTCGCCACGGCCGTGCAGGCGGGGTCGCCGCTCGTCGTCGTCCGGGGCGGGCTCGCCCCGGCCGACTCGGTGAGCTACTCGCCGACCGGCCTCGCCACGGTCGAGACCGACTCGGGCGACGGGACAGCTCTCGTCTCCGACTCCGCGCTGGCCGGGTCTTCGCTGGCGGCACGGCCCATGACCCCGCCACGGACGACGGCTCGACGGTCGACGCCACGCAGCGGCTCCTCGCGGAGACAGCCGTCATCGCCTCGGAGCGCCCCTCCGAGAACCGCCACTTCCTGATCGCCCTCTCCAGGGATGGGACCCCGACCCGGCCGCTCTCGACGCCGTCCTCGGCGCGCTGGAGGGCGCCCCTGGTTGGAGGTCTCCTCGATCGAGGACCTGTTGGCCCTCCCTGCCCCCGACGTCGCGCGGACCGGGCTGCCCGTGTCCTCCGAGGCCGACGCAGCCATGCCGGCCGCCGAGATGACGGCGATCCAGCGGGCGAGGGCGAGATCTCGACCTTCGCCACCATCGCGGCCGACCCGACCGCGATCGTCCAGGGCGCCGAACCCGCGTTCGTCGTCCCGACGGCGGTCGCCTACCGTTCGCTCCCTGCCGAGCGCAGCGCCGCGGCCGACATCGCGATCGCCGACGCGGCCAGGATCCGGGCCTCCGTCTCGGTGGTCCCCGCGACTCGGGCGTCCTGCTCATCAACACGTCAGGGACCATCCCCGTCTCGGTACGCAACACCCTCGACCAGGAGGTCGTCGTCCAGGTGGCCCTCCGACCGGACAACGCCCGCCTCAGGTCGTCTCCTTCCCGGTCGGCCCTCTCGCACCCGGCACCGAGGTGAGCTTCAAGGTGCCCGTCCGGGCGATCGGGAGCGGCGACGTCGGCGTCGAGGTCGAGCTCCTCGCCGTCCCTGAGGGTGTGGTCATCGCCCCGTCCTCCGACTTCGTGGTCCGGGTCCGGGCCGACTGGGAGACGGTCGGCACGGCCGTCTTCGCCGGGTTCGTGGCGCTGCTGATGATCGGCGGCCTGTGGCGCACGATCCGCCGCGGACGATCACCACGCCGGGTCGCGGAGCTGACCCCGCGACGGGGTGCCGCCACCGGGACGCGGCCCCGCCGTCGGGCACCTCGACGGGACAGGACGGATGAAGCACGTGCGCCCCGCGGTGTCCGCCGCCTCACCCTTCCCTGCCCGACGACGGAGCGCCGACCCTCCCGGTGCCGACGCCACCGCGCCGGCGGACGCCGGTACCCCGGACTCGACCACCTCGCGGGGCGGACTCGGACGCAGCTCGATGCTCATGGCGTCCGGCACCGCTGTCTCGCGCGCCCTCGGGCTGGTCCGCAACGTCCTCCTCATCACCGCGATCGGGACCACCGGGCTCGCCGCCGACGCTTTCGACGTCGCGAACAAGATCCCCAACGTCCTCTTCGCGATCCTCGCGGGCGGCGTCCTCAACGCGGTCCTGGTCCTCAGATCGTCCGCGCCTTCCGGTCGCGGAACCCGCAGGAACGCCTCGACAAGCTGCTGACGCTCTCCGGAGTGCTGCTCCTGGGCTGAGCCTGCTCCTGACGTCGGGCGCCGCCGTCATCGTCTCGCTGTACACCGACGGCTGGGGATCGGCACAGTTCTCGCTCGCCGTCGCGTTCGCGTTCTGGTGCACGCCACAGCTGTTCTTCTACGGTCTGTACACGCTGCTCGGGCAGGTCCTCAACGCGCGCGGGCAGTTCGGGCCGTTCATGTGGGCCCCGTGGTCAACAACCTCGTGTCGATCGTCGGCTTCGTCCTGTTCATCATGGTCTACGGTCCCTACGCCACCGGGGCGGTCGAGAACCTCGGCACCTGGGACGGGACCAAGATCGCCCTCCTCGCGGGGACCGCGACCTCGGTGTCGCCGCCCAGGCGCTGATCCTGATCCTGCCCTTGTGGCGGTCGGGGTTCCGCTGGCACTTCCGGCTCGGCCTGCGAGGGATCGGCCTGCGCTCTGCCGGTCAGGTCGCGATCTGGACGTTCGGTGCCGTGATCCTCGAGCAGGTCGGCGTCCTGTTCACCACGCAGTTCGCCTCGGGCGCCCCTGCCGCGGCACTGCGACAGACGTTCGGTTCCTACGCGTCGGACCCGCTCGCGAACGGTCTGGCCACCGGTGTCGTCACCGGGGCCCCGAGGCCTTCGCCGTCGCCGGCAACGCGGCGTACACGCAGGCCCTCATGATCTACCTGCTGCCCCACTCGCTCGTCACGGTGTCGATCGCCACCGCGCTCTTCACCGGGATGAGCGGCCGCGGGCGCTGGTGACTTCGCACGGGTCCGCCACGACCTCTCCCGGGCGTCCGGACGGTGGGCGTGTTCACGGTCTTCGCGACCGCGGTCTTCGCCATCCTCGCCCTCCCCTCACCAGCTCCTCCTCATCACCGTCCCTCCGGCGAGTGCGGTCGCCGTGAGCCAGATCCTGGTCGCCATGGCGTTCGGGCTCGTCCCCTCGGCGGGATGGTGCTGATGAAGTGGGTCTACTTCGCGTACGAGGACGGCAGGACCGTCTTCCTGATCCAGGTGCCCGCGACGATCGCGCTCGTCGGGATCGCCTGGCTCGCCACGCGGACGCTCGACCCGGTCTGGTGGGTCGTCGGCGTCGGCGCCGCGATGTCGCTGTCGAACGTCATCGTCGTCCTCCTGCGGACCGCTGGGCTCCGTCGCAAGCTCCATGGCCTCGACGCCTACCGGATCGTGCGGATGCACGTGAAGACGGTTCTCGCCGCCGGGGTCAGCGCCGCGATCGGGTGGGGTGTCCTTCAGCTCTTCGGTGACCTGTACGGGCTGTCGTGGCTTCGCGCCGCGGTCGTCACGTCGGTCGTCGGGATCGTCATGACCGCCGTGTACATCGGCGGTCTCAAGATCATGCGTGTCCGTGAGCTCGACCAGCTCGCCGACCCGCTGCTCCGGAAGCTCGGGCGACGACGCCCGGCCAAGAGTTAGGGGACGCCCGTACCATGTGGGGAAGATGTCGACGGCAAGGAAGTACGAGGTGGGCAGGTGACCGCAGCAGGACCCGGCACGACGCTGGTAGGGCGATACCTGCTGGCCGAACGACTGGCGAGCGACCTGGTCGACGTCGCCGCCTGGTCCGCACACGACTCGGTGCTCGACCGACCGGTCCGCGTCTCCTTGATCACCGGGCAGCACGTCACGGAGGCCATCGACTCGGCCCGTCGCGCCGCGCTCGTCGCCGACCCCGCCTGACCCGGGTCCTCGACGTCGGGACCGACGACGGCACCGCGTACGTCATCACCGAACCCTTCGCCGGCATCACGCTGTCGGAGGTCGTGGCCGGTGGGATAGTCGACGCGCAGCAGGCCCGTGTCATCGTCGGCGAGGCCGCGGCGGCCCTCGAGGTCGCACGGCGACGTGGCGTCCACCACCTCGCGCTACGCCCCGAGGCCGTGCGCGTCGACGGCAACAAGGTGCTCGTCACGGGCCTGGGGCTCGACGCGGGCATCAGCGGACAGGACCAGCACGACGCCGCGGAGACGTCCCGCATCGACACCGTCGGACTTGCGGCACTCCTCTACTACGCGATGACCGCCCGCTGGGCCGCCCCGGTCTGGACGTCCCGTGGATCGCTCCCGACTCCGTGCACCCGCTGCCCGCGCAGCGTGACGACTCCGGCGTCCTCCCCTCGCTGCCGTGGTCCCCGGTGCCCCGTCGGACCTGTCCGAGCTCTGCGCCCGGGTGCTCGCGGACACCGCGAGCTCGACCGAGGACGACGCCGTCCCGGGACCGACCTCGCCTGCCGACCTCGTCTCCGCGCTCGAACCCTGGGGCACCCTCTCTGTGGTCGCCGCACTCCCGACGTTCGTCCAGCGGCCCGCTCCGCCCACCACGAACGGCGTCAGCCGGCAGTCGATCAGGAGCGCGTTCGACGTCCCTCTCCACCCTCCGGGCACCCTCCCCGCGGTCCCTTTCCACCGACCCACGACCGGGCGGATCCACCGCGTCCCCTCAGCGGCACGGCGGCCCTGCCCGACGGTGCCAGCTACCCGGTTCCCACGTATGCCGACACCCCTGTCCCCGCCTATGCGGCCGCCGCGGCGAACGGCTCCTACCCGACGCAGGAGGCCCCGTACGCCACTCAGGTCGCTGCTCCCGCGCCCGTGGCCAGCGCTCCCGTGCCACCACCCCGCCGACGGGCGGCCAGCCGGCGGTCGCTCCGCCGTCGGGCCCTGGACCCTCGGCGAGCCGCAGGAGGAAGTCCGGCACCCGGACCACCTGGATCGTCATGCCCGTCGTGCTGCTGCTCGTCGTCGTCGCGGTCGTGTGGGCGTGAGGTTCGGACTCAACGACTTCAACGACGTCATGACGCCGGACGCGGGTCAGGGCGGAGGAACGTCGACGGGCTCGGAGACCCCAGGAGACGGAGACGCTGAAGAAGTTCCTGTGAACGACGAGCCCCTTGCGATCGCCTCCGGTGGGCTCCTGGACCCCGACATCGACGACCCGGCGGACGCCGGCGAGAAGCCTGAGGCCGTGCCCCTGGCGATCGACGGCGACCCGGCGACGTTCTGGTTCACGTACTCCTACAAGAGCCCCGACTTCGCCGGCCTGAAGAAGAGCACCGGATACACGTTCACGCTCGACGAACCCGCGACGGTCCAACGCGTCGTCCTGAGCACGAACAACACAGGCGGAGCGTTCGAGCTCCGTGCCGTGACTCCGGATGCCCCGGACGGGGGCGCCCTCGCCTCGGGAACCTTCGCGGACACCGTCGAGCTCGAGCTGGACCCTCCCACCGAGGGAACCACGTTCGTCCTCCTGGTCACCGAGCTCCCCAGGCCCCGGACGGCTCGTACCACGTCGAGCTCAACGAGATCACGGTCTACTGACCGGTCGCGGTGCGCTCAAGTCCGCCGAGCGCACCGCGACCGGTCCCGCAGGACCTACCGGCACCGGTCCGCTCGGAACAGACGGACGCCTCGCGGCGTTGCACCCGGTGCACAACCCATTACTGAGGAGTACACGTGACGGAAGACAACCCCACGACCGCCCTGCGGGACGTGGTCATCGTGGGTTCGGGTCCTGCTGGGTACACGGCTGCGGTGTATGCCGCGCGTGCTGGTCTGCGGCCGGTGGTCCTGGCGGGTTCGATCACGGCGGCGGCGCGTTGATGAACACGACCGAGGTCGAGAACTTTCCGGGTTCCCGGACGGGATCATGGGTCCTGAGCTCATGGAGAACCTGCAGAAGCAGGCCGAGCGCTTCGGTGCCGAGGTCGAGTGGGACGACGCGATCGAGCTGCGCCTGCAGGGACCGGTCAAGACCGTGGTCACGGGCAACGGTGCGACCTACACGGCGCGCGCGGTGATCCTGGCGACGGCTCCGCGTACCGCGAGCTAGGCCTGGACGACGAGAAGCGCCTGTCCGGGCGCGGGTGTCCTGGTGCGCGACGTGCGACGGGTTCTTCTTCCGCGACCAGCACATCGTGGTCGTCGGCGGCGGAGACTCCGCGGTCGAGGAAGCCACGTTCCTGACCCGCTTCGCGTCCAAGGTCACGATGGTCCACCGCCGCGGAGAGCTACGCGCCTCGAAGATCATGGCCGACCGCGCCAAGGCCGACCCCAAGATCGAGTTCGCCTGGAACAGCGAGATCATCGCCATCCACGGCGAGAACAAGGTCGAGTCCCTCACCCTGCGCGACACCCTCACGGGCGAAGAGCGCTCGCTCGACGCGACCGGGCTGTTCGTCGCGATCGGACACGACCCGCGCTCCGAGCTCGTCAAGGGCCAGATCGACCTCGACGACGAGGGCTACATCCACGTCATCGGACGCACCACCGCGACCAACCTCCCAGGCGTGTTCGCCTGCGGCGACGCCGTCGACCACACCTACCGCCAAGCCATCACCGCAGCGGCTCCGGCTGCTCCGCAGCCCTGGACGCCCAGCGCTACCTCACCGAGCTCGCCGACGCATTCGAGGACGCCGCCGGTCTCCCCAAGATCGCCGGCACCCCGACGTCCCCAACCCCGACGAGCTGCCACAGGCACTGGAGGAGATCCGATGACCAACACCATCAAGGTCACCGACGACACGTTCAAGACCGAAGTCCTCGAGTCCGACATCCCTGTCATCGTGGACTTCTGGGCCACCTGGTGCGGGCCCTGCCTGCAGATCGCCCCGATCCTCGAAGAGCTCGCGGGCGAGTACGCCGGCAAGGTGAAGATCGCCAAGCTCGACTCCGACGAGAACCCGCGATCACCGCCGCGTACGGCGTGGTCTCGATCCCGACGCTCAACTTCTACTCCGGCGGCGAGCTCGTGAAGTCCATCATCGGGGCCGCCCCAAGCGGATCCTCATGGAGGAGATCGACGCGTTGATCGCGTGACGTCGGGCCGTCCCCAGGACGGTTCGCAGGACACTCCGGAGGGGTGATCGGTCCGACGACCGGTCGCCCCTCCGTTGTCGTGCGGTGCCCTCCGTATTCCGCGCGGTGCCCTCCGCCCGTCCGGAGCATGGCGCTTCACGGCTTCCCTGATTCGCCATGGGAGACTGGGGATCGTGAGCACGACACCGACGCACCCCGCTCAGCCTGCCTCCTCCGGGGTACCCGCCTCGACCCGTGGTTCGGCGCTTACGCCGAGCGCGCCCACGGCATGCGAGCGTCGGAGATTCGCGCCCTCTTCGCGGTCGCGAATCGCCCCGAGGTGGTCTCGCTCGCCGGTGGGATGCCGTATCTCGAGGGGCTCCCCTCGACACCATCGCCGACGCCATGCAGCGTCTCATCGCGACGCGCGGCACCACCGCACTGCAGTACGGCTCCGGCCAGGGCGAGGAAGGGCTGCGCGAACGGATCGTCGACGTCGTCCGGCTCGAGGGAATCGAGTGCCACCCGGACGACGTCGTCGTCACCACCGGTTCTCAGCAGGCACTCGACCTGGTGACGCGCATCTTCATCGACCCGGGCGACGTCGTCGTCGCCGAGGCGCCGAGCTACGTGGGCGCGCTGGGAGTCTTCAGGTCCTACCAGGCCGACATCGTTCACGTCCCCTCGACGAGCACGGCCTGATCCCCGAGGCCCTGGAAGAAGCACTGACGAGGCTCGCGACCGAGGGTCGCCGCGTCAAGTTGCTCTACACCGTCCCCAACTTCCACAACCCGGCCGGCGTCACCCTTTCCCTCGAGCGACGCCCGCGGATCCTGGAGATCGCGAAGCGGTTCGGCGTCCTCGTGATCGAGGACAACCCCTACGGCCTCCTGGGCTTCGACGGAGATCCCTCCCCGCCCTACGCTCCCTCGACGACCAGGGCGTTCTCTACCTCGGGTCGTTCTCCAAGACCTTCGCTCCCGGCTACCGGGTCGGTTGTCGTGGCACCGCACGCCGTGCGGGAGAAGCTCGTGCTGGCCAGCGAGTCCGCCATCCTGTGCCCCTCGAACGCCTCCCAGCTCGCGATCGCGACCTACCTCGAGACGTGTGACTGGCAGGGCCAGATCAAGCAGTTCCGGGAGCTCTACCGTGAACGACGAGACGCCATGATCGGCGCGCTCTCCGAGTACCTCCCTCGGCGAGCTGGACCGTGCCGGACGGCGGCTTCTACACCTGGGTCAAGCTTCCCGAGGGCCTCGACGCCCGCTCGATGCTCCCGCGCGCAGTTACGGCGCGCGTCGCCTACGTCCCGGGACCGCGTTCTACGCCGACGGGCGGGCGCGGACCACGTCCGCCTCTCCTACTGCTTCCCGACGCCCGAGCGCATCAAGGAAGGTGTCCGACGCTTCGCCGGCGTCGTCTCCGCTGAGCGGGAGCTCGTGGAGATCTTCGGCACCTCCGGCACGCCGGACGCGGACCTGAGCGACGTCGAGAACCCCAGCCCGAACCTCGCGTGAGCACCACCCCCGTACACGTGAGCACCTTGCACGACATCGAGAGGACCAAGAGCGTGGGCACTGCTGCGGATCCAGCCACCGTCGCCGAGAACATGGAGAGGCCCGGCGAGAGCGACCTGTCAACGCACGACGAGCGCGACGTCCATCGGATCGTGATCCTGGCCGGTGGACTCTCTCACGAACGCGAGGTCTCGCTCCGCTCTGGACGCCGCGTCGCCGAGTCGCTACGGGGTGCGGGCCTCGAGGTCTCGGTCCACGATGTCGATGCCGATCTCCTGCCACTGCTCACGACCGATCGCCCGGACGTCGTCTGGCCGCTCCTGCACGGAGCCAGCGGCGAGGATGGCTCGGTACGGGACATCCTCGAGCTGCTCGGAATCGACTACGTCGGCACCGGCCCTCGGGCGTCACGGGCCGCCTGGAACAAGGCGATCGCGAAGAACGTCGTCCTCGGCGCGGGGATCGCTACCCCGACTACGTCACCCTCCCTCAGAGCCTGTTCCGTGAGCTCGGAGCACAGCTCGTGCTGGACGCCGTCGTCCGTCGACTGGGCCTCCCGCTCGTGGTGAAGCCGGCGCGAGGAGGCTCCGCTCTCGGCGTCACTCTCGTCTCGCTCCCAAGACCTCCCTCGAGCGATGGTTGACTGCTTCTCCTACGGGGACACCGCATTGATCGAGCACGCGGTAGAGGGACCGAGGTAGCCGTCAGCGTCATCGACGGGCCTGATGGCCCCGTGCGCTGCCGGCCGTCGAGATCGTCACCGACGGCACCTACGACTACGACGCCCGGTACAACCCGGGACGGACCAGCTACTTCGCTCCGGCCCGCCTCAGCCCCGAGGTCACGGCCCGGGTGGCCGACGTCGCCGTGCGCGCACACGAGGTGTTGGGTCTGCGCCACCTCTCACGTTCGGACCTCATCGTGGATGCGGCAGGAACTCCCTACTTCCTCGAGGTCAACGTGGCACCGGGCATGACCGAAACCTCACTCTTCCCCAGGCTGCTCAGGCAGCCGGTCTTCACCTCGGAGACCTCTACCGCACGCTCGTCACCCAAGCCGCCGGCCGGACGACGCAGGCGGCCTGATCAACTGCAGACAGACATCGGCCCCGATGAGCATGAGCTCACCGGGGCCGATGTTCACGTGAAACGCTCCGTGCGGTCATCCAGCACGGGCGTGACCTACGGGCGCAGCAGACCTGGGTCTTCTGGTGCCATGAGGTCGAGGATCCTGTTCAGGTCTTCGACCGAGGCGAACTCGACCGTCAGACGTCCCTTGCTCTTGCCGAGGTCCACCTTGACCCGGGTCTCGAAGCGGTCAGAGAGCCTTGAGGCCAAGTCGTCGATCGCCGCGATCCTCTGCCCTGGCCGCGGGTCCGCTCGGTAGGGCGTTTCGCGTCCAGTCCGCCCAGGGCCACAATCTCCTCCGTGGCCCTGACCGACAGGCCCTCGGAGACGATCCTCTGGGCGAGGCGCTCGATCTCTGCGCCGTCCGTCAGACCGAGGAGTGCGCGCGCGTGACCCGCGGACAGCACACCCGCCGCCACCCGCCGCTGGACCAGCGGAGGGAGCCGAAGGAGGCGAAGCATGTTCGAGATCTGCGACCGGCTTCGGGAAATCCTTGAGCCGAGTTCTTCGTGCGTGCAACCAAAGTCGTCGAGGAGCTGACGGTAGGCAGCCGCCTCTTCCAGCGGGTTGAGGGCGCTGCGGTGAAGGTTCTCGAGGAGGGCGTCGCGGAGGAGATCGCCGTCCTCGGTGTCCCGGATGATCGCCGGGATGACATCCAGGCCCGCCGCCTGCGTCGCCCTCCAGCGACGCTCGCCCATGATGAGCTCGTACGCTCCCTCGGTCTCCGGGTCGCGACGAACGACCACGGGCTGAAGCACGCCGATCTCCTTGATGGAGCCGACGAGCTCGTCGAGCTCACCCTCATCGAACGCCGTGCGCGGTTGCCTGGAGTTCGGGCGGATCAGGTTAACCGGCAGCTCTGCGAACGTCGCGCCGGGCACAGGGAGGAGTCCTGTGCCCGCGGATGCGTCGTCCTGGGCCTGTCCTCACTGGCCTTCCCCACGTCGGGTGTTTCACGTGAAACATCGAGGGAGGGGCCGGAGGCAGTCACTCGTCCCGCACGGTCTGCGCTGCTGAGGTCACCCGTGGGGATCAAGGGGCGAGACAGGGGCGGTGCATCGAGCTCGACATCGACGATCCCGGTCAGGCCGATCGGGGAGTCCGAGCCGTCCCGCTCGATCGTGAGGACGACCGGGCCTCCGCTCGTCGCCCCCACTCCCCATCGTCGGCGTTCGCGTTCTGCTCGGCGGGGACCGCCTGCGGCGCCGACGGGAAGAAGACGTCCACCGGCCGTTCGCGCTCAGGACTCGTCGGAATCAACGCTCCCAGTCCACGGCCGAGCCCACGGCGCTTCTCACTCATCGTGCATCCTCCTGGTAGCTAGGCAGCACTGCCCATCGCTCGGCGAGGTAGTTCTGCCGGGAGACGTCGCGAGATGCTCCGTCGACGGGTTGAACGGGAACAGGACGGCCACGATCAGCAACCTCGCGTGCCGCCTCGAGATAGGCAAGGGCGCCCGTGGAGCTCGGGTCGTAGGTGATGACTGTCTGGCCGTGGCTCGGCGCCTCGGAGATCCGCACGGATCGTGGCACGGTCGTCTTGAGCGTCTGGTCCGGGAAATGCTCCCTGACCTCGGAGGCAACCTGCTGTGCGAGGTTCGTGCGTCCGTCGTACATGGTCAGCAGAATGCTCGAGACGTGGAGCTGGGGATTGAGATGAGCCTTGATGAGCTCAATGGTCTTCAGCAGTTGGCTGAGTCCCTCCAGTGCGTAGTACTCGCACTGAATTGGGATCAGGACCTCACGGCCCACCACGAAGGCGTTCACTGTCAGGAGGCCGAGGCTCGGGGGCAGTCCACCAGGACGTAGTCGATGGGATCAAGTCCCTGTGCGACCCGATCTGCGAGGTAGACGTCAACGGCTCGCCGTAGTCGTGTTTCACGTGAAACCAACGAGACGAGCTCGATCTCCGCACCCGACAGGTCGATCGTCGCCGCACACACCACAGACTGGGGATATCTGGGCACTGCTGGACCGCTGAGGCGAGGGGCGCGCCGTCGACCAGCACCTCGTAGACCGAGGGGTTCCGGCCCGGTGCTCGACGCCCAGGGCGGTGGAGGCGTTGCCCTGGGGTCGTTGTCGATCACCAAGACGTTCAGCCCCGCCTGAGCGAGACCCGCAGCAAGATTCACGGTCGTGGTGGTCTTGCCCACGCCGCCCTTCTGATTGGCGATGGTGATGATGCGCGTCGTGGCCGGACGAGGGAACTGTCTGCCGTGCAGGTCGATTCGCCGCCGTGCATCGATCGTCAGCTGTGCGGCCAGTGGAGTCTCGTCGTCCATCTCCGGCAGGCTCGCCATCAGCGCGGCTCGACGTTCGTCCTCACTGCTGGTCGACGAGGCGCCCAGGCTGCCGTCAGTACCCTGTGGTGTTTCACGTGAAACATCCGTCAAGGACGCCGCTTGCCGACGCTCGAGCGGCACGCTCTGGTACTGGTCGGAACTTTCCGTCACGCCCATCTCCCTCACTTGACCCACATCACAGCATGCGCTCTGCCTGCCGTCGAACGACGGAGTCACGAGCGCGTGTCGGACCCCAACTGCGCAACGCTCGAGAACGCCCTCCCACGGACGAGCCGTCCGGCCACCCTATGCCGTTTCGACCAGCGGTCGGAGCACACTTCGGTGGCTGCGGTGACCGGCCCGATGTGCCGTGAACCGGCCGCGTCGCCATGTTCGCAGGAACCCTATGCCGGGGTCCGCCGAATGCGCAGCACCGTGGTCGGCTCGACACCCTCGACGCTGAAGGCCTCGAGGATCTCGGGTTCTTCGGTCTTGTACTTCCGCAGGACCTTTCGCGCAGGCTCGATCTCCTGCTCGACGTTCCGCCCCTTCAGGACGACCATCTCACCGCCACGTTCGACGAGCGGCAGAGACATCCGAGCGAGCTTGTCGAGCGCCGCCACGGCACGCGATGTCACCGCCCCAGACTGGAAGGCGCCGTGGTACTCCTCCGCACGCCCCTCTTGACCTCGACGTTCTGCAGCTCGAGTTCCGCGACGACCTCGTTGAGCCAGACACATCGGCGTTCCATCGGTTCGATCAGCAGCACCTGAACATCCGGCAACATGGCCGCGATGACGATGCCCGGAAGGCGGCCCTGAGCCGATGTCGGCGACAACGCCAGACCTCGGGAGGAACTGCACCACAGCGGCGGAGTTCAAGATGTGCCGCTCCCAGATGCGGGAAGCTCCGTGGCCCGATCAACCCTCGGAGCTCACCTTGATCGTGCAACAGCTCGGCGAACCGAGAGATGAGCGGGTAGGAAGCGCCGAAGTACTGCTGCACCTCCGGCGAATCAGCGAGCGTTTCACGTGAAACATCGCCCGCGACGGCGTCGCTCGTCTCGTTCGTCATGTACTCCTCTTTCGGTGCTGATCTCCCACAAAGGCGGGACTGTGATGGTGCGTGACAGCCAGGGTCCATGGTGTCATGTCCCACGGCTACGCGGGTGGAGTGCACTACTGCTGGCCCGGCGAGGCCGGGCCCCAGGGACAGCAGAGCGGGCGTGTCGTGACGGCACCGGCTCCTCTATGAGCGGTCCAGGAGCGGTCCAGAAGCCGTCTGACTCTGACGGGGTGATGTGGCCCCACCGTGACGGTTTGATCTGGCCCCACCCCGCTACGGACGCGTCGACCTGCTGATGATCGACGAACTCGGCCACATGGAACTCGATCGTCGCGGAGCCGAACTCCTCCTCCAGGTCCTGACCGAGCGGGAGGAGAAGAACTCGATCGCGATCGCGTCCAACCAGTCCTTCTCCGGATGGACCGACACCTTCACCGATCCTCGCCTGTGCGCTGCGATCGTGAACCGCCTGACCTACAACGGCACCATCATCGAAACCGGCACCCACTCCTACCGGCTCGCGCACTCACGCGCCTAAGCAGCCGGCTGAAATTGGCTCAAGACTTGGTCCCTTGGTACCTAGTCGAAAAAGCCGTAAATCTTGCTAATTCGGCCCCGTTTGATCACCACGACGTCCTCGCCCGAGGCTGCCGGTGGGCCGCCGGTTGGACCGAAGCTCCAGGTGAAGTGTGCGACATCGTGGTGGCTGCGCACTTCATCGAGACCGAAGCTGAAGTCGGGGAACTGTTCCTGCCAGCCTGCGACATAGGTGTCGATCGCTGATCTGCCCTGGGCCGAAGTGTTCGGGTCGACGTAGTACGCGTCGGGGGTGAATACCTCGTCACCGATCGTCTGTCTGGTCTGTGGGTTCCGCTCATTCCACACCGAGATGTACGCCCCCACTAGGTCGGCAACCGTGTCGCCTTTCTCGCCCGTCATGAGGTCCGCGACTCCTGAGTGAACTGCTCGATCAGAACGGGGTAGCTCTGTCCTGCCTGGCCTGCGGTGATCGCCCGATCCACCAGCGCCTTGAACAGCCTCGGGAGGTCGGCATTGACGCCCAACTCTCGCTCTCCTCCAAGAGGTGCGCCATTCCGCCCGCATGGGTGGCGAGCGTCGCGTCGTCGGGTGGGTAAGTGCCACTGTCGACCTGGTCGGCATAGCCGCCAACCACCCGACCGTTCCCTGCGCCATCTGCACCGCGAACGGCGTGTAGGTGGACGCGTCAACGTCGGCGGTGCCGAGCAGGGCCACTCCATGAAGCCAGGCGTTCAGGACACCCCACATCATGCTCAGGCCGGCGACGTCGTACAGAGCAGACAGACGGTGATCCTCACCGAGATAGGTAGCAGTTCCTAGCGCCCCGAGGGTGGGCTGGTGCGTCTCGAAGGCGGTCTTCGAGCCGCTCAGCAGAATCACTGCCTCGTCGGTGCCGATCGTCGGCGGGACGGCCATGATCGCACCGTCGAGATAATAGGCACCTCGTTGCTCAGTCCATCGGGCCATCTCACGGGCCTGCGCTGAGTCGCCCGACGTCAAGTTGACCAGGAGTCGACCATCGAGTTCCTCGGAGATCGGGGCGAACACCTGCT
Organism: Oerskovia sp. M15; assembly: GCA_038070415.1. Lineage (GTDB taxonomy): Bacteria > Actinomycetota > Actinomycetes > Actinomycetales > Cellulomonadaceae > Oerskovia. The sequence continues at coordinate 1,745,189 of JAMYWF010000001.1, read as the reverse complement.
GGAGGGATGCGTAGTCGGAGACACACGTGATGATCACCGGGCTGGCGTTGACCGCAGCGGTGGCCGAGTCGGCAAGTAGTGCCCCTGAACCAGCAGATCCTCTGCTTTGGCGGCCGTCCGGTTCCACACGGTGATCCGGTGCCCTGCTGCGAGGGATGCGCCCGCCAGCGCTCTACCCATGAGTCCCAAGCCGATGATTGTCACGTCTGATGTGGTCGAAGTAGCCATAGCATCATGGTGAACGTTGATACCGGTGTGAAGGTCAAGGAGGAACGATGCATATCGGAGAGTTGAGCCGTCGGACTGGGATCAATGCCCATCAGCTGCGGTACTACGAAGTGCAAGGACTGCTGGAGCCGGACCGCACGGTGGCCGGATACCGGGTGTACAACCAGACGGACGTCGTCAAGGTGAAGCAGATTCGGCACCTCCTGGGCGCTGGACTGTCGACCGAGGACATCGCCTACCTGTTGCCATGTGCAACCGGAGAAACCCTGAACTCGTCGGCTGCCCAGAACTGCTGACGGCGATGCGGACCCGGCTGCGTCGCTTGGACGACCAGATAGACACGCTAACCCGCTCCCGAGAGGCGTTAGCCCACTACATCGACGAAGCCGCGCGGATCGGGAGTGAGACCTATGGTCCCTTCGGTGCGACTGCGCAGGAGCCAACCCTGCCTGAGCAGGCCAACAGGCCCGGCCATCGATCCACATCCAACGTCGTCAACGTTTTGTCCCGCAACACCTAGCATCCTTGCGGGGCCATATCTGACCGTCACGGTGGGGCCAACTCACGGTGACATACTCAGCCGTCCAGGGTCAGGCGACAGGACCGGCCCTGGCAGCCGAACCGGGTTCACCATGGTGCCGGGGTGCCGGAGCACCCGAGCACCTCCGTCCGCAGACTCCTACGCGGCAGGTACTCCCGGTTCGTGAACGCGCTCCACGTGACCCGGGCGAGGAGGTGCACGCACGACTGAGCCGCTCGGTGTTTCACGTGAAACACCGAGCGGCTCTATGCAGGCGATGACCTCTCAGGCGCCCGCGGCCGCCGGATGACGACGTAACGCTCCGGGTCGGTTCCGCGGGAGTCGCTCGTCAGCCCGGCTGCGGCCACGACGTCGTGGACGACCTTGCGCTCGAAGGCGTTGAGGGGCTTCATGGACAGTTCTTCGCCGGAGTCCCGCACGGTGGTGATTGCCAGTGTTGCCAGCTCGGTCAGCTCGACCTTGCGCTGGCCCCTGAAGCCCGCGATGTCGAGCATCAGCCGGCTGCGCTCCCCGGTCCGCGCCTGCACGGCAAGGCGGGTGAGTTCCTGGAGTGCGTCGAGCACCTCGCCCTCCTTGCCCACGAGGTGACGCACGGAGGCCGGGTCGTCGGCCACGATCTCGAGCGCGGCACGCCCGTGGTCGATGTCGATGTCGATGTCGCCATCAAGGTCGGCGATGTCGAGAAACTCCTCGAGGTAGTCCGCCGCGACCTCGCCCTCGTCTTCGAGGCGCGTCAGCTCGTCGGGCGCTTGGTCTTCGGCAGCGGGTGCGTCGGTCGACGACATGCTGACTCCTTGGGGTCATGAGAACCCCGGGTCGCGGAGGATCCTCGGTGCTCTCGGAACAGGACTGGGGCTACTTCTTCGGCTTCTTCGGGGACGGCGAACCCTTGCCGGTCGCCTGAGGCTCGCCGCCGGACTCGTCGTCGGACACTGCGTCCTCGATCTGGTCCGAGGGAGCCGTAGTTCCGTTGATCACGCGCGGGACACCGGGCTTCTGGCGGTCCTTGCGCTTGGCTGCTGGCGCTGACCCCGCGGCTGCTCGATGACCGGCGCAGCATCTTCGACGATGCCCTTGGCCGCAGCCTTGCGTGCCTTGCGCTCGATCATCAGACGCTCGGCCTCGGACCCCGGTGCCGCATCCGCTTGATCGTGTAGAACTGCTGACCCATCGACCAGAGGTTGGTGGTCGTCCAGTAGATGAGGACACCGACGGGGAAGTTCACCCCGGAGACCGCGAAGATGAAGGGAAAGACGTAGAGCATCATCTTCTGCGTCGAGGCCATCGGCCCTCAAGTGCCGACTTCGGCATGTTCTTCATGGTCAGCTGACGCTGCGTGAAGAAGGTGGTGGCGCACATCGCGACGATCAGGCAGCCGATGACGATCTTGACCTGGAGGTCGTCTGTCCTGAGGAAGACGTCCGAGAGGTGGGCGCCGAAGAGCGAGGAGCTCTCGATGTCGCTGGCGACGCTGGCGTCGATCGGGCCGATAGCCTTGGAATCGCCGTTCGAGATCGGCACAAGTCCGTTCAGCACGCGGAACAGCGCGAAGAAGATCGGGGACTGCAGCAGGATCGGCAGGCACGAGGCAAACGGGTTGGTGCCGTGCTTCTTGTAGAGCTCCATGGTCTCGCGGCTCATGGCCTCGCGGGACGCAGGGTCGGACTTGCCCTTGTACTTCTTCTGGATGGCCTGCATCTCGGGCTGCAGCATCTGCATACCGCGCGAGGCCTTGATCTGCTTGAAGAAGAGCGGGATCAGCAGGATACGGATGATGATCACGAGTCCGACGATCGAGAAGACCCACCCGAGACCGGGACCATCGCCCAACCCGAGGAACACGAGCCCCTGGTGACAGAGGTACATGATCCACGCGACGACCCATTCGATCGGCGCGAGGAACGCGAAGAAGTTCATCCGTACTACTCCTAACCTTCAACAAACTGGGTCCTGACCGGCGTCGCCGGCAGGAGGACTAGTGCGAGTGCTTCCTCAGCGTGTCGGGGACGTCGTCGACGCCACCGCTGCTCCAGGGTTGCATCTCAGCAGCCGCCACACGGCGAGTCGTCCGCCCCGCAGTACTCCGTGACGTCGTATCGCCACGAGCGCGTACTGCGAGCACGACGGGTAGTACTTGCAGGTCGGGCCTGTCATCGGGGAGATGATGCTCTGGTAGCCCCGGATCATGCCCACGAGCGCGAGCTGCGGGAGCCGGCGGACGAACTGCCGGGATCGCGCTCCCCACCCACCAGTACTTGGAGGAACGTGCTGCACAGGTGTTGCCGCACTCATGACGCAGCCACCCGTTGACCCCAACGGGACACAGCGCGCTTGATGCAGGACGCCAGGTCCTCGTCCAGCTGCGCGAAGTCGCTGGCGGACGACGCCGGAAGCGCACGCACCACCAAGCGGGTCTGTGGCGGAAGGGTGTCCAGGTGCGCCAGGAGGCAGCGCGCAGACGCCGCTTCACCCTGTTCCGGTGCACGGCGTTGCCCACAGCCTTGGATACGACAAAACCGACCTGTGGTGGCTCGTCTCCCCAGAATCCTGGACGAGATGAACCACCACGGTCGATCTTCCCGCGCGCACGCCGCTGCGCACCGCCCGTTCAAAATCTACGGAACGGCGCATGCGGTGCGCCGCGGGCAGCACCTGCTGTCAGGCAGAAAGCTCGGTGCGGCCCTTGCGACGACGGGCAGCCAGGATGGCGCGGCGGCGCGGGTGCGCATACGCAGCCGAAAACCGTGGGTCTTCGCACGGCGCCGGTTGTTCGGCTGGAAAGTCCGCTTGCTCACGAGGTACTCCAAGAACGTCGGGGAGGTACACCGTCTATGTCCTCGACGATGCAGTGCTACAGCTGGTAGAGATGCAGTTCTGCATCCCAGCCGCCCGTGTACCCGCCACGATCAGTCCGTGGATTCGCCCCGTGAGGGCGCGCGAAAGTACCTGGAACGGCTGTATGACGTTACGCCGCGGAACCCCGGGTCAAGCTGGGCTGCAGCGTGCTCAGTCCTGTCATGATATGTCGCGCGATGGTCGATACGTCGCGCTCGCCTCACGCAGTCCGAAGGTCCTCTCCCTGGCCCGCGGAGCGTCGACCGGAACCCGTCAGGGCTTGACCCGGGAGGGCGATCCCGCTAGCACCCCACAGGTTGTGGAAAACTATGTGGATAACGGGTCTGCGTGGCACACTCCAGACTGATCCTGCTCCTCATGCTCCACCCGACGACGAAGGAATCACCTGGTGCCCCACCCCGACGAGAACATCACTGACGTCTGGGCACAGACCATCGCCGTTCTCGAAGCCAGCCCCGACATGACTCCGCGGCAGATCGCGTTCATCAAGCTCGCGAAGCCCCTGGCCATCCTCGACGACACCGTGTTCATCGCGGTTCCCCATGAGCAGACCCGCACCTACCTCGAGACTCGCGTCCGGGACGAGCTCGTCTCGGCGATGTCCGGCGCTCTCGGGCGTGACGTGAGATTCGGGATCACCGTCGACCCCGAGCTCAGCTCCGAACCCCAGTCGGCGGCGGCCCTCACGGCCAGCGCACCCGAACCGTCGAGGCCTGCCCACGCCGAGCTGGAGCGTGAACGACCTCTCCGGCGCCGGTGCCGCAGCGACCGCACGCCGAGCCGACCAGACTGAACCCGAAGTACATCTTCGAGACGTTCGTCATCGGCTCCTCGAACCGCTTTGCACATGCGGCTGCGGTCGCGGTCGCCGAGGCCCCTGCCAAGGCGTACAACCCCTGTTCATCTACGGGCAGTCCGGACTGGGCAAGACGCACCTGCTGCACGCCATCGGGCACTACGCGCACAACCTCTACCCGAACGTGCGTGTGCGCTACGTGAACTCCGAGGAGTTCACGAACGACTTCATCAACTCCATCAGCGAGGGCAAGGCCGGGACGTTCCAGCGCCGCTACCGCGACGTCGACGTCCTGCTCATCGACGACATCCAGTTCCTGCAGGGCAAGGAACAGACGATGGAGGAGTTCTTCCACACGTTCAACGCGCTGCACAACGCCAACAAGCAGCTCGTCATCACCTCGGACCTGCCCCCAAGCAGCTCAACGGGTTCGAAGACCGCCTCCGCAGCCGGTTCGAGTGGGGCCTCATCACCGACGTCCAGCCCCGGACCTCGAGACCCGCATCGCGATCCTGCGCAAGAAGGCAGCGAGCGAGCGGCTGGCCGCGCCGCCGACGTCCTGTCCTACATCGGTTCCAAGATCTCGACCAACATCCGTGAGCTCGAGGGCGCACTCATCCGCGTGACGGCCTTCGCGAACCTCAACCGTCAGCAGGTCGACCTGGCCCTTGCCGAGATCGTCCTCAAGGACCTCATCACGGACGACGACGCCTCCGAGATCACGCCCGCCAGCGTCATCGCCCAGACCGCCGCCTACTTCGGACTGACGATCGAGGACCTGTGCGGCAGCTCGCGCTCACGGGTGCTCGTGACCGCACGACAGATCGCCATGTACCTGTGCCGCGAGCTCACCGACCTGTCGCTGCCGAAGATCGGTCAGCAGTTCGGCGGTCGTGACCACACCACGGTCATGCACGCGAACCGGAAGATCACCGAGCAGATGGCGGAACGCCGCTCGACGTACAACCAGGTCACCGAGCTGACGAGCAGGATCAAGCAGCAGCACCGGGGCTGAACACCGCCCAGCGCGGTACACCTGGTCCTGGACGTCCGAGCAGGTGTGGGCAGCGCGCCCGCGGGCCTGGCACGCTCGGGTTTCTGCTGCGCCCTCCTCCACACGCGTCGCCTCCTTCACACGGATGCCACAGCCCGCCGTCCCGCACCTGCCTGGCGCTGCGCGCCCCATGAGGCCGGGATGGCGGCACGGCTCTCGTGAGCGGTCGAGCCCATGGCTCGCCAGCGCCGAGCCATGGGCATACAGCCCCTCCTCAGCGACCATTGACCCCGTTGGCGACCGGCGGCTCAAGAACGCAGACGCGACCGATATGAACCAATTGCCCCTTCTGCCGCACGGTAGCCCTCCATCACCCGCGAACCCGTCCACACATGCCCGACGTCGTGACTCACCGCACGGTAGACAGCACGATCGCGTTCGGTGGATGCACAGCTCGTGGATACCGATGTGTACAAGTGCTCGCGCGGACATCGCCGTCCCCACAGTTGTCCACAGGGCCCGGGGATGTCCACCACACGGTGTCGTCCGTCCCCAGATCGACCGCGGTCTGTCCCCATCCGCCTGTGTACAGCCCAACCTGTCCTGTGTACGACCCAGTCGCCGACGCGTCTCCACCACAGCTTGTGCACTTGCCTGTGGATAACTGTGGACGGCGGTGGGCATCGTGTGGACAGAGGTTGTCCCGTCGGTGGACGGCGATCTGTGGACAACCGGCCGTCAACAGTGCCTGCGACTTACCCACAGGCGCGTCCCCTGCTCGTCCACACGAAGAAACAGGCCCTGACCTGCGGATAGACACGTTTTCCACACTATGCACAACCCCGATGACTACGACGAATGATCTCTAACCAGGGAAAATCCACACGCCTTCATCTGGTCCCGCGCCGTTCGATCGACCTCAAGTCGCGCAGTGTGACCGCCGTCACATATGACGACGCATCGGGCACGCGACGCCAGGATCCACCAGCATCCTCAGAAGCCGCCAGAGGTACGCAGACCTCCTGGACTCGCGTAGGGTTCATGCGGGCACGGCGACCCGCGCAAGGTCTCGTCTCGTCCTCCACGACGGCGAGGAGGATGCAGGACTGCGTCGTCGGTGCGAGCCTCATGCACAGACGAACTCACCCCTGTGCACCGAGCGGTCGAGTGCCTGACATGTGAAGATCGATCCATGGACGAGAGGGTGTGGCATGAAGTTCCGGGTTGAGCGTGATGTCCTGGCAGACGCAGTGACCTGGACGGCCCGTACGTTGCCGACCCGACCTCCTGCCCCCGTCCTGGCGGGTGTGCGCATCGAGGCCGACGCGGTCGGGACCATCGGGCTGTCGAGCTTCGACTACGAGGTCTCCGCACGTTCCGAGATCCCCGCCGAGGTCACCGAGCCGGGGACTGTCCTCGTCTCCGGTCGTCTCCTCGCCGAGATCTCCCGCGCACTGCCGCCAAGCCGGTCGACTTCGCCGTCGAGGGCAACAAGGTCATCGTCACCTGTGGGGCGAGCCGCTTCACACTCCTGACCATGCCCGTCGAGGACTACCCGGCGCTCCCGCGATGCCCGAGCTCTCCGGGAGGGTCTCGGGCGACGAGCTGACCCATGCGGTCGCTCAGGTCACGGTTGCGGCGAGTCGTGACGACACGCTTCCGCTCCTGACGGGAGTGCGGATGGAGATCGACGGCGAGCGCATCACGCTGCTCGCGACGGACCGCTACCGTCTGGCGCTGCGCGAGCTCACCTGGACCCCGGGACCCCGGACTTCAAGGCCGTGGCGCTGGTCCGTGCCCGGACGCTCAACGACGTCGCGAAGTCCCTGGGCAGCTCGGGCCTGGTGAACGTGGGTCTCACGGCGGCACCGGTGTCGACCTCATCGGGTTCGAGGCGGGCGGGCGACACACCACCTCGCAGCTCGTGGACGGTGACTACCCGCGGTGCGTCGCCTCTTCCCCGACGAGACCCCGATCCACGCGGTCATGGCGACCGGCCCGCTGATCGACGCAGCCAAGCGAGTCGCTCTCGTCGCCGAGCGCAACACCCCGATCCGGCTGTCCTTCACGGACGGTCAGGTGGTGCTCGACGCTGGCCAGGGAGACGACGCCCAGGCGTCCGAGGCCCTCGAGGCCGTCCTGGTGGGCGAAGAGATCTCGGTGGCGTTCAACCCGCAGTTCCTGCTGGACGGGCTCGGCGCGCTCGGGACGGACTTCGTCCGCCTGAGCTTCACGCACCCGAACAAGCCGGTCGAGTTCACCGGCCAGGAGTCGCTGGACGGCGAGGACTCTCGCACTACCGGTACCTCCTGGTCCCGATCCGCTTCGCGAGCTAGTTCGAGCCTGCCCGCGCAGTACACGAGCTCAACGGCACGGAGGCACGTGATGGTCACCCACATCGGTCTGGTCGGACTCGGCAAGATGGGCGCGAACATGCGTTCGCGCCTGCGTGCCGGGGCATCGAGGTCACAGGCTTCGACCGCAACCCGGAGGTCACCGACGTCGCGTCGCTCGCCGAGCTGGTCGACGCCCTCCCGGCGGGTCGGCGCGTCGTGTGGGTCATGGTTCCGTCCGGTCCTGTCACCCGTGGCGTCGTCACGGAGCTGGCGCGCTGCTGACCCGGGGCGACATCGTCATCGAGGGCGGCAACTCCCACTTCTCGGACGACGCGGAGCACGCTGCACAGCTCGCGCCCCAGGGTGTGGGCTACCTCGACGTCGGGGTCTCGGGCGGCGTCTGGGGCCTCGAGAACGGGTACGGCCTGATGGTGGGCGGCGACGCGGCGCTGGTCGAGGCGGTCCTGCCGGTCTTCGACGCGCTGCGCCCTGACGGTCCGCGCGACGAGGGCTTCGTCCACGCGGGCGCAGTCGGCGCGGGCACTACGCGAAGATGGTCCACAACGGCATCGAGTACGGCCTCATGCAGGCCTACGCCGAGGGCTATGAGCTCCTCGAGGCCAAGGACATCGTCACGGACGTCCCCGGCACCCTGAAGGCCTGGACGCGCGGAACGGTCGTCCGATCCTGGCTCCTCGACCTCCTGGTCAAGGCGCTCGAGGAGGATCCCGAGCTCGGTGCGATCAGCGACTGGGTCGAGGACTCGGGCGAGGGTCGCTGGACCGTCGACGAGGCGATCGACAGCGCGGTCCCGCTCCCGGTGATCTCCGCCGCGCTGTTCGCCAGGTTCGCGTCACGGCAAGGGGCCTCGCCCGCGATGAAGGCTGTCGCGGCGCTGCGACAGCAGTTCGGCGGGCACGCGGTCAAGCCCGCGGGACCGGGTTCCTGACGGCGTCGGGCCCCGGCTCCTCTCGCAGGGGCCCGGACCAGGCGTCACACTGGTGGGACCGCCCCGCGGTTCTCCGGTCCACAGCCGGTCCCCGCCCTGTGGACAGCACTCCCTCGTCGACCGCACGCCGTAGGACCAGATGTACATCTCTCACCTCTCTCGCGGACTTCCGTTCGTACACCTCTGTCGATGTCGAGCTCGAGCCCGGCGTGAACGCGCTCGTCGGACCCAACGGCCAGGGCAAGACCAACCTGGTCGAGGCCATCGGCTACGTCGCGACCCTGGGTAGCCACCGGGTCCCCTCGGACGCACCCTGGTCCGGGCGGGTGCCGCCCGAGCGGTGATCCGGACCCGGATCGTCCGCGGTGACCGGGCGAGCACCGTCGAGATCGAGATCACCCGGGCAAGGCCAACCGTGCCCGTATCAACCGCGCGCCCGCAGGCAAGCCGCGCGACATCCTCGGCATCGCCCGCACGGTCCTGTTCGCGCCGGAGGACCTGGCCCTGGTCAAGGGGACCCCGACGGCGGCGAAAGTTCCTCGACCAGCTCGCGGTCCTGCTGGTCCCCGGTTCGCCGGCGTGCTCGGGGACTACGACCGCGTCCTGCGGCAGCGCAGCGCCCTCCTCAGTCGGCCGGAGGCGCGATGCGCGCGTCGCGGTCGCAGACGCCGGATCTTCGGACCCTGGACGTCTGGGACGCCAAGCTCGCCTCGACGGGCGCGGAGATCATGGCCCTGCGGCTCCAGCTCGTGGAGGCCCTGCAGCCGTACGTGGCGGCCGCCTACGAGCAGGTCAGCTCCGGTCAGGGCGAGGCGCACGTCGCCTACCGCTCCTCGCTGGCAGCCGCGCTCGAGGAGGCGAGCGACGCCGTCGGGCAGGAAGGGGCTTTGCAGGGCGTCGAGGTGCTCGAGGCGCAGCTCCTCGACGCCATGACTTCCTTGCGCAGCAAGGAGATCGAGCGTGGCGTGTGCCTGGTGGGTCCGCACCGGGACGACCTCGTCCTCACCCTCAGCGGCCTGCCGCCAAGGGTACGCGAGCCACGGGGAGTCGTGGTCGTTCGCGCTCGCACTGCGTCTCGCGTCCTACCGGCTCCTCATGGACGGACCGCCCGAGGCGTCCGGCTCGCTCCTCTGGTCGCCGGACTGGGGCCCGACGGCGAGCCCGTCCTCCTGCTCGACGACGTCTTCGCCGAGCTCGACGTGCGTCGCCGCAACCGGCTCGCGGACCTCGTCGCCGGGGCGAACCAGGTGATCATCACCGCCGCTGTGCCCGAGGACGTCCCCGCCCAGCTCGCGGGACGTCGGCTGGACGTGCGCGACGGGCAGGTGACCCGTCGTGCGTGACCGACCGGACGAGGGCACGGAGGACGCCGAGGACGAGCGGCCCTCCGGCCTGCCGGTCGGGGAGGTCGTCGATCTGACGCCACCGGCCCAGGTCGCGCGAGAGGCGCTCAACAGGGCCCGGCCGCGGCACGCGCGAAGGGCATCAGGCCCGGACAGCCGTCCGCCGCGTCCTGGCCGACCCTCCCCGTCGTCCGGGGCCCGTCCCGGCGGACGGGACCCACAGACGTTCGGTGCGGTCGTCCAGCGGCTGCTCCACGAGCGAGGCTGGGTCCAGGACGTCTCGGTCGGTGGCGTCGTCGGTCGGTGGCGCGAGGTCGTGGGCGACCAGGTCGCCGACCACTGCGTACCCGAGACCTTCGAGGACAAGGTCCTCGTGGTCCGCGCGGACTCGACCGCCTGGGCCACCCAGGTCCAGCTGCTGACCCCGCGGCTGCTCGAGCGGCTCGCGCAAGAGGTGGGGACGGAGTGGTCGAGACGGTCACGGTCCTCGGGCCTGCCGCCCGAGCTTCGACGCGGTCCCAAGACCGTCCGAGGACGCGGTCCCCGCGACACCTACGGATAGACGCGCTGTCCGATTCGTCCCGATCTGGTGGCCGCGCGGGGTCCCCGGGTGCGCGACCGACGGAGAGTTCTCCCAACCTGTGGAGAACCTTGTGGAGAACTTGCTGTGGAAGGCTCATGATCCGCTGTTTTGGCCACCTCCCAGGTAGAATGGTGAGGTCATTCCGGGTATCTCCGCGCGCGCCGTCTGGTGCGCCCGCGAGCCGGAACCGATGAGCCGTGCAGCGATCCTCCCCAGCGGGTGAACCTGTCGCGTGCATGATGACGAGGAGCGCTTCCGCCCGTGGCAGACCACACAGACAACGTCACTTCCAGCCTGCCGCCTGAGAGTGGTGGCAGACCTGGCACGGACAAGGATCCGTCCGGCGGTACGTACAACGCCAGCAACATCACGGTCCTCGAGGGCCTCGAGGCCGTCCGCAAGCGACCCGGCATGTACATCGGTTCCACGGGTGAGCGCGGCCTTCACCACCTGGTGTACGAGGTTGTGGATAACTCTGTGGACGAAGCCCTCGCGGGCTACGCCGACACGATCGACGTGACACTCCTGGGTGACGGAGGTGTACGAGTCACGGACAACGGCCGCGGCATCCCCGTGGAGATCCACCCGACCGAGGGCAAGCCGACCGTCGAGGTCGTGATGACGATCCTCCACGCCGGCGGAAAGTTCGGCGGAGGCGGCTACGCGGTCTCCGGCGGACTGCACGGTGTCGGCATCTCCGTGGTGAACGCGCTGTCCCACAAGGTCGAGACGGTCGTCAAGCGTGACGGGTACGTGTGGACCCAGAAGTTCAAGGACGGCGGCAAGACCGACGGGGCCCTGGTCCGTGGCGAGGCCACGACCGAGACCGGCACGACCCAGACGTTCTGGGCCGACCCGGAGATCTTCGAGACCACCGAGTTCGACTTCGAGACCCTGCGCTCCCGCTTCCAGCAGTACGCGTTCCTGAACAAGGGCCTGCGCATCACGCTGACGGACGAGCGCCGCCAGTTCCTCGACACCGACGACGAGGTCACCGGCCAGGTCGCTGCCCCGAGGAGGACCTCGTCGCGGCTCCCGAGGGCGAGGACGAGTTCAAGCCCGCGTGGTGTCGTACAAGTACGACGGCGGGCTCGTGGACTACGTCAAGCACCTCAACGGCGCCAAGAAGGTCGAGCTGATCCACGACGAGATCATCGACTTCGAGTCCGAGGACAAGGAGCGGCGCATCTCCGTGGAGATCGCCCTCCAGTGGACCGGTTCCTACTCCGAGTCCGTGCACACGTTCGCCAACACGATCTCGACGACCGAGGGCGGCACGCACGAGGAGGGCTTCCGCGCGGCGATGACGTCCCTCGTCAACGAGTACGCGCGCGCCAAGACGATCATCAAGGAGAAGGACGACAACCTCACGGGTGACGACATCCGCGAGGGCCTCACGGCGGTCCTGTCGATCAAGCTCGGCGAGCCGCAGTTCGAGGGCAGACCAAGACGAAGCTCGGCAACACCGAGGCCAAGTCGTTCGTCCAGCGCGTCGTGCGTGCGCAGCTCACGGACTGGTTCGACTCCCACCCGACCGAGGCACGCGACATCATCCGCAAGGCGATCCAGGCCTCGCAGGCTCGTCTCGCCGCCCGCAAGGCGCGTGAGGCGACGCGGCGCAAGGGCCTGCTCGAGTCGGGCGGCATGCCGGGCAAGCTCAAGGACTGCCAGTCCAACCGGCCCGAGGAGTGCGAGGTCTTCATCGTCGAGGGCGACTCGGCAGGTGGCTCGGCGGTCCGCGGGCGCAACCCGCACAACCAGGCGATCCTGCCGCTGCGCGGGAAGATCCTCAACGTCGAGCGTGCACGACTCGACCGCGCCCTGGGGAACAACGAGGTCCAGGCCCTCATCACGGCGTTCGGCACCGGCATCGGCGAGGACTTCGACATCGCCAAGCTCAGGTACCACAAGATCGTCCTGATGGCAGACGCTGACGTCGACGGCCAGCACATCTGCACGCTCCTGCTCACGCTGCTCTTCCGCTACATGCGACCCCTCATCGAGCACGGCCACGTGTACCTGGCGCAGCCCCGCTGTACCGGCTCAAGTGGTCCAACTCGCCGCACGACTACGTCTACTCCGACCGTGAGCGCGACGCGTTCCTGCTCGCGGGCAGGCCGAGGGCAAGCGCATCCCCAAGGAGAACGGGATCCAGCGCTACAAGGGCCTCGGTGAGATGGACTACTCGGAGCTGTGGGACACCACCATGGACCCCGAGCACCGCACGCTCAACCAGGTCACGCTCGACGACGCCGCGGCCGCGGACGAGATCTTCTCGATCCTCATGGGCGAGGACGTGGAGTCGCGACGCAACTTCATCCAGCGCAACGCCAAGGACGTGAGGTTCCTGGACATCTAGCGGGTGGATCGTGGTCGGTGCCGTGGAGCGGCCGGGTCTCCCACCCGGTCGCACGCCACGTCTCCCACCGCGACCCACCGCGAGCGTCCCCGCCCCGGCCGACGAGACCTGCCACGGACTCGCCGGGCGGGCCGCGGAGCGACGGCCCCGCGCCACGACGACGCAGCTTCACCACACAGCACGACCACGACAGGACGAGGTAGACGACGGTGACGGACGAGACTCCCGAGCAGGACGACAACCAGGGGACCCTCCCGGGGACGGGACCGAGGCGGTTCCGCGGACCGACGGCACGGTCGCCGTGCAGCACGGGCGGATCGAGCAGGTGGACCTCCAGCTCGAGATGCAGCGCTCGTACCTCGACTACGCGATGAGCGTCATCGTGGGTCGAGCGCTCCCGGACGTGCGTGACGGTCTCAAGCCGGTCCATCGTCGCGTCCTGTACGCGATGCACGACGGCGGCTACCGCCCCGACCGGGCGTTCTCCAGTGCAGCCGCGTCGTCGGCGACGTCATGGGTAAGTTCCACCCGCACGGCGACACGTCGATCTACGACGCCCTGGTCCGCCTGGTCCAGGACTGGTCGCTGCGCTACCCGTTGGCCGCGGGCCAGGGGAACTTCGGCTCCCCGGAAACGACCCTGCGGCCGCGCCGCGATACACCGAGTGCCGCATGGCGCCGCTGGCCACGGAGATGGTCCGGGACATCGACAAGGAGACCGTCGACTTCCAGGACAACTACGACGGCCGCACCCAGGAGCCGGTCGTCCTGCCCGCCCGGTTCCCGAACCTGCTGGTCAACGGTTCGGCCGGCATCGCCGTCGGCATGGCGACGAACATCCCGCCGCACAACCTCCGCGAGGTCGCGGACGGCGTGAAGTGGCACCTGGACCACCCGGAGGCCTCCAGGAGGAGCTCCTCGAGGTCCTGCTCACCAAGATCAAGGGCCCGGACTTCCCGACCGGCGCGACCATCCTGGGGCACAAGGGCATCGAGGAGGCGTACCGCACGGGTCGAGGCTCGATCACGATGCGCGCGGTCGTCAACGTCGAGGAGATCCAGAACCGGATCTGCCTCGTCATCACCGAGCTGCCCTATCAGGTCAACCCGGACAACCTGGCACTGCGCATCGCCGACCTGGTCAAGGACGGCAAGGTCCAGGGCATCGCGGACATCCGTGACGAGACGTCGGGTCGCACCGGCCAGCGCCTGGTCATCGTGCTCAAGCGCGACGCGGTCGCCAAGGTCGTCCTGAACAACCTGTACAAGCACACGTCGCTCCAGGAGAACTTCGGCGCGAACATGCTCGCGCTGGTCGACGGCGTGCCGCGCACGCTGAGCGTCGACGCGTTCGTCCGGCACTGGACGACGCACCAGATGGACGTCGTCATGCGTCGCGCCCGGTTCGACCTGCGTGCCAAGGAGGAGCGGGCCCACATCGTGCGCGGCTACCTCAAGGCGCTCGACGCGCTCGACGCGGTCATCGCCCTCATCCGCGCGTCGGCCACGGTCGAGGACGCGCGCGAGGGTCTGATGGCCCTGCTCGAGGTCGACGAGATCCAGGCGCGCGCGATCCTGACCCTCCAGCTGCGCGCCCTCGCGGCGATGGAGCGGCAGAAGCTCGTCGACGAGTACACCGAGCTCGAGGCGGCGATCAAGGACCTCAACGACATCCTGGCCCGCCCCGAGCGTCAGCGACAGATCGTGGGGACGAGCTCCAGGAGATCGTCGACAAGTACGGCGACGAGCGCCGCACGACGATCCTGCCCTACGACGGCGAGGTGTCCATCGAGGACCTCATCGCCGAGGAGGAGGTCGTCGTCACGATCACGCGCGGTGGCTACGCCAAGCGCACCCGGAGCGACAACTACCGTCAGCAGAAGCGTGGCGGCAAGGGCGTGCGGGCACGCAGCTGCGCGAGGACGACATCGTCGACCACTTCTTCGTCACGACGACGCACCACTGGCTCCTGTTCTTCACGAACCTGGGACGGGTCTACCGTGCCAAGGCGTACGAGCTGCCCGAGGGTGGCCGCGATGCCAAGGGCCAGCACGTGGCCAATCTCCTGGCGTTCCAGCCGGGGAGAAGATCGCTCAGGTCCTCGACATGCGCGACTACGACGCCGCCGAGTACCTGGTGCTCGCTACGCGACGCGGACTCGTCAAGAAGACCCGGCTGGCGGAGTACAACTCGCCGCGCTCGGGTGGCCTGATCGCGATCAACCTTCGCGAGGACGGGGAGGGCACCACCGACGAGCTGGTCTCGGCCCGTCTGGTGGACGCGACGGACGACCTGATCCTCGTCTCGCGCAAGGGTCAGTCGATCCGGTTCACCGCGGACGACGACGCGATGCGCCCGCTGGGGCGCTCGACGTCGGGCGTGACGGGCATGAAGTTCCGGCCGAGGACGACCTGCTGGCCATGGACGTGGTCCGTGACGACGCCTATCTCTTCACGGTCACCGAGGGCGGTATCGCCAAGCGCACGCAGCTGACCGAGGACAACTACCGCGTCCAGGGCCGCAACGGCTTCGGCATCAAGGTGGCCAACCTCCCCGAGCGCAACGGTGACCTGGTCGGCGCGCTGGTGGTCGACGACGACGACGAGGTGCTCGTCATCATGGAGCGCGGCAAGATCGTGCGATCGTCGGTCGACGAGGTGAAGCCGACGGGCCGCACGTCGCAGGGCGTGATCTTCGCCAAGCCGGACAAGAACGACAAGATCATCGCGGTCGCCCGTAATGTCGAACGTCGACTGGGAGAGGATCGGGATACCGTGGACGAGGAAGCGTCCGAGCAGGGGCAGCCTGACGTCGCCTCTCCCACCAGCACCCTGGGCAGGAGACTTCGCCGGAAGCGGCCCCGGAGCCACCGAGGATGGTAGATGAGCAGCGAGAAGAACTCCCCGCCGACGATCGCACCGAAGGTGGTGCCGCCGCGTCCTGATGAGGTGAGCAGCACCGCGACCCGCCCGCGGCGGGTTCCGGCACCGCACGCCCGCGGGGCGGGACGATCAGTGGTGCGCAGGTCGGGGCGGACGCCCCGGTCCCGCCTCCTCCTCCCGCGGCGGATGCTCCGGGGTCGCCCGGAGCGTCGCTCCCGTCCCTCCACCGCCCGCCCCGGAGGTGCCACGGCCCGCTCGGGCGCGCTCAAGGCGGCTGCCGCGGCGATGGCCACGGCCAAGGCTGCCGCCAGGAAGCTGTCGGAGCCGCCCCCAGGCCGCTAAGCCGGCCTCGCCGGTCGCCTCACCCGCCCGTCCCCGGCGTCCGCGCGCCCCACGGCGTCAGCGCCGGCAGTGCAGTCCTCCGACGAGCTCGACGACCGAACGGTGCCTCGCGTGACAAAGACCTCGACGGGCACCTCGACCCCGACCGCCGGTGGTACGCAGGAGGTGCCTGCGATGCACTACACGGCGGCAGGCTTCAGCGGGTCTGCCCGGCCCGTGACGGGTACCACGCCGTCCGCGGCGCCGACCACGTCCGCGCCGCCACTGGCGCTCCGTCCCTGCGGGGCGACGTCTGCGCCGCGCTCCGGGCCCGACGGACCCCGCCGGGTCCGGCTCGCGATTTCCGGGTCGACCCTGGTCGGTCATGAAGCTGTCGTTCCTGCTGGCGGTGGCCATCGGGATCATGACGGTCGTGGCGACCGCGGTCTTCTGGACCGTGCTGGACGGCATGGGGTGTTCACCGAGGCCAACGCGCTGATCGAGAACATCGTCGGCACGGAGTCCAAGGTCGACGTCCTCCAGTTCGTCGAGTTCAACCGCGTCGTGGCCCTGTCCACCCTCATCGCGATCGTGAATATGGTGCTCATCACAGCGCTGTCCACGATCATGGCGTTCATCTACAACCTGGTTGCCGCCATGGTGGGCGGAATCCACCTGACGATGACGGACGACTAGGACAAATCGGTCACCCGGCCGGAGGTCGTCGCACGTCGCTGCGCTGCCGAGGGCGGCTCCCGACGATGTCCCGGTTTGGGCGCACCCGAAGAAGTGCGGTAGTCTCAAGCGCTGCCGCAGCACAGCAAGGGCCTATAGCTCAGACGGTTAGAGCGCTTCCCTGATAAGGAAGAGGTCAGAGGTTCAAGTCCTCTTAGGCCCACTGCCGGAACCCACCGAAGGGGAACGTCATGAAGAAGTTTTTCGTACTGCTGCTCGTTGCTGGCGCCGGATTCTTGATCTGGCGCAAGGTGTCCGAGGACAACAGCGAGCGAGACCTCTGGGCGGAGGTCACCGACACTTTCGAGTGACGGTGCTCCACGAATCGGTTCCGAGCATTCTGGGGCCATGGCGCAATTGGTAGCGCACCTGCTTTGCAAGCAGGGGTTGGGGTTCGAGTCCCCTGGCTCCACAGAAGAAGCCCTGACCGGCATCGCCGGTCAGGGCTTCTTCGTCGTTCCAGGTGGGTCAGACGGTGGGCTTGTCGTCCTGTGCGTCGCCCTCGCCCGACGGCGCAGCGTCCTGGGGCGCCCCGTCGCCTTGCGCGTGGCCTCCTTGGCCTCGACGACGGCCCCTGGACCTTCCCCGTGATCTTCTCGCCCGCGTCGGAGACCGCGTCCTGCACCTTCTCGCCGGTCTCCCTTCCCTTGGCCACTGCCACTCCCGCAGCCTCCCCGACCGCCTCGGCCGCGTTGCCGACGGCCGCGCGTGCGTCCTCGAAGCTCGAGGCCGGGACCTGGTCCCACGGCTCGGCCCAGGGGTCGGTGGTGGGCTGGGCGCGACGCCACAGCACGTAGGCCCCGCCGCCGCCGTGACACCTCCCACGACCCACCACAACGCCTTGCTCTTCTTCTGCGGGTCGGCGGACTCAGCCACGGCCGTCAGCCTCACGGGGACGACTCGGGCCGCTCCGTGAGCGGACCCCGCTGCCTTGTCGAGTCCCTTCTTGGCGGCCTTGGCGGCCTTCTTCGCAGCCTTCTTGGAAAGTGTCTGCGCGGTCGCGGCGGACTCGCTCGTGGCATCGGTCGTACGGGCCGCTGCCTCGGCTGCTGCCGCAGCGGCAGCGTTGAAGCTCGCCACGATGCGGGCAGGACCTCCTCGACGAGCTTGTCATGGGCGGTGTCGATCGCGGGGCTGCCTTCTCCGCGGCCCTCTCGACCCGGGGCGGCGGCCTGGAGACTGTCCTGCCACGCCTTCTCCACGCGCGGAGTGAGCCACTCCACGAAGGCCTCGACCTTCGGGGAGCCCCAGTCCTTCGCCTGGCGGCGGCATCCTGGCCTGGTCGGCGAGCTGAGCGGCCGTCGTCTGTGCCTTGGCGCCCGCCTCTCCGACGAGCGCAGCGACCTCGGCGGCCTGATCCTTGAACTTCTCGGTATCGATCGTCGAGATCGTGTCGCTCACGGCGCGAGCGGAACGGTGGGTTCGGTCGGACATGGAGACTCCTGGTGTTCGGTACCGGCAGTATGCGCTGGCACTCCACTCTGCCACCGGGTCTGGAGGCCCGCGAGACAAGCGCGCCGTACGGGCCGACACAAGTCGTGCCGCACCACGCCGCACAGGTCACCGTGTGAGAATGGGGCATGTTCGCAACCCTCCACACCACTGCTGGTGACATCCGTATCGAGCTTCTGCCGAACCACGCGCCCAAGACGGTGGCGAACTTCACCGGTCTGGCGAAGGGTTCCACGACCTGGACGGACCCCGCACCGGCGCCGAGCGCAACGAACCGTTCTACGACGGTCTGATCTTTCACCGCGTGATCCAGGACTTCATGCTTCAGGGCGGCTGCCCGCTCGGCACGGGCACCGGCGGTCCTGGCTACACCTTCAACGACGAGATCCACCCCGAGCTCCAGTTCGACCGCCCGTACCTGCTGGCCATGGCCAACGCCGGTTCACGGCGCAACCCGGTCTCGGGCGAGGTCGAGGGACCAACGGGTCGCAGTTCTTCGTCTCGACCATCCCGACGCCGTGGCTCAACGGGAAGCACACGATCTTCGGCGAGGTCGCGGACGACGAGTCCCGCGCCGTCGTGGACGCGATCAACACGACGCGCACCCGTCCGGGCGACCGCCCGGTCGACGACATCGTCATCAGCTCGGTCACCATCGAGGACTGACCATCTCCGTCCCCGCCTTCGGACGTCGGGGCGCTCAGCCGCCCCGACATGTCCCCGACACCCAGACCGCGTCACGTACGTCCGCTGCCAGCGCTGCGGCCGTCCTGCCTGCCCGGAGTGCCAGCGTCCGGCGGCCGTCGGGGTCCAGTGCATCGACTGCGTCCGTGAACAGGCGCGGTCGGCCCCCAGACGCAGACAGCCCTCGGCGGAACCGTCCGCGCGGGTCGGCCCGTTGTCACGCTGACGATCATCGGGTTGTGCCTCGTGAGCTGGCTGGTCCAGCTGGCCACCGATGGCGCGTGGACCCGGCAGTGGGCGTTCGC
This sequence comes from Oerskovia sp. M15, assembly GCA_038070415.1. GTDB lineage: Bacteria > Actinomycetota > Actinomycetes > Actinomycetales > Cellulomonadaceae > Oerskovia. The sequence goes on along the minus strand of JAMYWF010000001.1, from coordinate 1,725,827 downwards.
GCCCGTCGTCGGAGACCTCGAGCCGTACCGCTTCCTCACGGCGGCCTTCCTCCACTCGACGAGCCCGCTGCACATCCTCTTCAACATGTATGCGCTGTGGATCACGGGACCGTTCCTCGAGCAGATGCTCGGGCGGGCACGGTTCGTCGCGCTGTACCTGCTGTCCGCAGTCGGTGGATCGGTCGGGTGCTGCTCCTGGCGAGCCCCTACTCCGCGAGCTGGGTCACGGCCGTGGTGGGGCCTCCGGTGCGGTCTTCGGTCTGTTCGGCGCCATCCTGCTGGTGCTGCGGCGCCTCGGGCGCAACGCAGCCCAGATCCTGGTCCTGATCGCCATCAACTTCGCGATCGGATTCTTCGTCTCGAACATCGCGTGGCAGGCGCACCTGGGCGGGCTCGTCGTGGGACTCGCGCTGGGCGCGGGCTACGCGTACGCGCCGAAGGAGAAGCGACGGGCGTGGAGCATCGGCGTCACGCTCCTGGTCGCGGCGGCCCTGCTGGCGGCGACCCTGCTGAAGTACGCCTCGGTGCCGGACTTCGGCCTGTCCTGAGCCGACTGCTCGACATCGGATAGTTATCCACAGAGTTACTCACAGGTGTGGAACTACAGCGATGTAGTTATCCACAGGCGCGTCAATCTGTGGACAGCGCGCGGTCGGCCACTGGCTCCCGTCGGGTAGAACCCACGCCAAGGGGAGGGACGGCAGCACTGCGATCCCTCCCCTCGGCGTGCACGACATGCTGGCGGGACGCGCCCGCCGACCGGGCGCGCCTACTTCCAGCGGGTCGTCAGGACGAATCCCGCGATGATCAGCACGAACCCGATGACCAGGTTCCAGTTGTCGAGGGCTGGGATCGGCAGACCGAGACCGCTGCTGGTGAGGTAGAAGATGACGATCCATGCCAGCCCCAGCAGCATGAGGGTGAGCATGGTCGGGACGAGCCAACGGGGTTGCCGGTATCAGGCTTCTTCACCTGCGGCTGCTTCACCTGGGCGGGCTTCTTGCGGGACTTCGACTCGGGCACGAGAGCTGGCTCCTGTCCTCGGGATGCGCGTTCCTGGCACCGGGAGTGTGCAGGAGCTGTGTCGGGTGGGACGAAGCGCCGTTGCGCGACGTCGTGAATGGCGACGCCATTCGTCGTCTAGCGTAGTGGGCGGACAGAATAGACGTGTGCACACAGCGGGTGGAGGTGGGTCGGGAGTGGGTTCCAGGGAACACGACGCCGGGGACCGTCCGCGAGGAGCGGGCCGGGCCTCGCCCCGCCCTGCTGCGAGGCTCCCCTGACGAGGCAGTCTCTGCAGGAGTGCCCCGACCCGTGCGCGGCGCATCCGGTCCAGGGTCACGGTGCTCATCGTGCTGGCACTCTCGGGTCTGATGTTCTCGGCGAGCGCCATGCTGGCGCGAGGTCAGGACGGGCGACACCCCGAGAACCTCACGGACCTCGTGCAGAGCGAGGAGCGTCGGGTCCAGGACATGACGGAGAAGGTCGTACAGCTCGAGGGCGAGGTGACGGCCCTGGCCGCCGAGGCCGGACCGGTGGAGCAGCAGTCTCCGGAGCTCGTCGAGCGGACCGGGATCGTGTCGGGTGCGCTTGCCGTGACCGGCCCGGGGATCAGTGTCTGGCTCGATGATGCGCCCGTCACCCAGGTCCGACCCGATGCGCGCGTCGACGACCTCGTGGTCCACCAGCAGGACCTGCAGGAGGTGATCAACGCGCTGTGGGCCGGAGGCGCCGAGGCGATGACCCTGCAGGGCCAGCGAGTCACCCCGACGACGGCCTTCCGGTGCGTCGGCAACACCCTCAACCTTCACGGCCGCGTCTTCTCACCGCCCTACGTGGTCTCCGCGATCGGTGACCCAGCGTCGCTCGAGCGGGCGTTGGACCGGTCGGAGGCGATCGGGATCTACCAGCAGTACGTGGACGAGTACGGCCTCGGGTGGAAGGTCGAGAAGTCCCCACGCTGGAGCTGCCGCGTTTCGAGGGAGCCACGGACCTGAAGTTCGCACGGGTCTCGGCGACGGACGGCGAGACCGGATGACGACGCAGGCGAGCTGCAGTGCGCCTGGACGTACCGACGAGCCAGATGGTCAAGGCGCGATGATGTCCGGAGCGCCGAGAAGGTGCCGCCCGGCCTGCCAGTGCCCGGCCCGTCCAGCACAACGACAGTCGAAGGAACAGGTGGGTAAGGGATGGTCCGCATCCTCGTCGTGGACAACTACGACTCGTTCGTCTACACGATCGTCGGCTACCTGAATCAGCTGGGGCCGAGACGGTCGTCGTGCGCAACGACGCCGTCCCCGCAGTGGGTGCGGACGGCCGGTTCCTGGACGGCGGCGGCATGTTCGACGGCGTCCTCGTCTCGCCTGGCCCGGCACCCCGCGCGAGGCGGGCAGAGCGAGGACGTGATCCGTGCCTGCGCGGCGTCCCGGACGCCCATGCTGGGCGTGTGCCTGGGCCACCAGGCGCTGGCCGAGGTCTACGGTGCCACCGTCACGCACGCTCCCGAGCTCATGCACGGCAAGACGAGCAGCGTGGCCCATCAGGACGCCGGCGTCCTTGCGGGCCTGCCCTCTCCCTTCACGGCGACGCGCTACCACTCGCTCGCGGTGGTTCCCGAGACGGTCCCCGCTGAGCTTCGTCACGGCGGCGACCGAGACCGGGGTGGTGATGGGCCTGCAGCACCGCGACCTGCCTCTGCACGGAGTTCAGTTCCATCCGGAGTCGGTGCTCACGGAGGGTGGGCATCGCCTGCTCGCGAACTGGCTGGCGGTGTGCGGGGCGCCGGATGCCGTGGCGCGCTCGGAGGGGCTTGCGCCCCTGGTGCGCCTCTGAGCGTCCTCGTGACGCACGCAGAAGGGCCCGGCACCACCTGGCGGATCGTCGGGAGGTGCAACTCCTGACGATCTGGATGCTCGTCGGAAAGACATCTCGACGCTCGGCTGGGGAACCCGGTCGAGCGTCGTGCGTTGTCGGCCGTCGAGCGAGGTGCGCGAGGAGTACGCAGCAGCGCCGGGGTACTGGGCGGAAACGAGATCGAAGACCCAGTCGCCGGGCGACGCCTTGTGCAGACCCGCGGCACTTCATTCGACGTCGACGCACGCGAGACGGGCGGCGGCGCGGGCTCGATCGAGCGCACCCTCGGAGACGTCCAGAGCGCTCTGCGCGCGCTGGTCGGCTCAGCAAGACCTTCCGATCACTTCTGCTCCGTGATGCGGTCAGGACGCGGCCCTGGCCAGGGTGCTCGGCAGCACTTGCGTCGGCTGCTGCCGCTGCCGTGGGGATGGCGTGGTCGACGAGGACGGCTGCGATGGCGGCAGCGGTGGCGAACGCGTCGGTGTTGAGGACTCGGCTGCGGGCCGATGCGCCGTCCAGGACGAGGGCCAGCTGCTCACCGAGCTGTTCGGGGTGGGCGGCACCGGCCTCGCGAGCGGTCTCGGTGAGCCTGGCGGCAAAGCCGATCTTGTAGTCGCGGGCATACACGCGTGCCGGGTGTTCCGGGTCCGGGATCTCGACGGCCGCCGCGATGAACGGGCACAGGGGCGCGTGGACGTCGAAGGCGGCGAGGAGTCGTTCGCGAGGTGTGAGGTCGGTGCGGTCGAACACTTCGGGCAGGATCTCGGGATCGAAACGGCGTAGGCATTCGGCGATCAGGTCGTCCTTGCCGGTGAAGTGCTGGTAGAGCGTGCGCTTGGACACCTCAGCCACCGCGCAGAGCTGGTCCATACCGGTGCCGTTGATGCCTTGATCGCGGAACAGCTGTTGTGACGCGTTGAGGATTCGCTCTCGTGCGCCCCTGCCGCGGCGCAAGCCTCGCGGCCCTTCTCCAGCTCTGTCACGCGCCCAGCATAGCCCACTTGGGTACCGCTCGGTGTGCATAGCTTGCGCACCAGGTGGCCGCCCGCTACGTTAAGCACGCAGATCGGTGTACTTAACACTGGCGCGGCGAGTGGTTGGAGTAGCTATGGGAAAGCTCGATGGCAAGGTCGCAGTGATCACAGGCGGGACGAGCGGTATGGCGCTGGCCGGTGCGAAGTCGTTCGTCGACGAAGGGCTCACGTCTTCATCTCGGGCGGCGGAAGGACGCGCTGGACGCAGCCGTCCAGCAGATCGGCCGGAACGTGACTGGTGTGCAGGGCGATTCGGCCGACCTCGATGATCTGGACCGTCTGTTCGAGACGGTCAAGCAGGAGAAGGGCTCGATCGACGTGCTCTGGACGAGCGCTGGGGCGGGCGTGCCGGGCAGGCTCGGCGAGATCACCGAGGAGCAGTTCGACGCCGCCTTCGCTCAACGCGCGCGGCACGCTGTTCACGGTCCAGAAGGCGCTGCCGCTGTTCAACGATGGAGGCTCGATCTTCATGACCGGGTCGAACGCCTCGCTCCGGGCTACCCCGAATGGAGCGTGTACGCAGCGAGCAAGGCCGTGCTGCCCGCCTACGCACGGGTATGGGTGGCCGAGCTGAGGGACAGGCGGATCCGGGTGAACGTGCTGACCCCGGCTCGGTCGCCACGCCGATGATGGGCGACGTGCTGAGCGCGGAGATGAAGGCGATGTTCGAGTCCGTGATCCCGCGGCGAGAGATGGGCCGCCCTGAAGAGATCGCTTCGGTCGCGTTGTTCCTCGCCTCGGACGACTCGAGCTACGTCAACGGCATGGAACTGGTCGCCGACGGCGGCACCACGGTGATCTGAGCGCGCCCGGCGGGCGCCGTCGGCCTGCCCGAGCCCGTCGACCAGCCCGACAGCGGGCCGATCCGACACCCGGGCGCCGGCGAACCTTCGACGCCCCCAGCACGGCAGCAAGTCCCCACGAGCCACTGATCCATACACGACAAGGGACCACACCTCATGACCACCATCAGCATCATCGGCTCGGGCAACATGGCCGCCACCATCGGCACCAGGGCAGCGAAGCACGGCCACACCGTCGAGCTCATGAGCCGCAACACCGCCAAGGCTCAGGCGCTCGCCGACCAGATCGGCAACGCAGCCACCGTCGGCACGTTCGGTGCAAAGCCAACGGGTGACATCGTCATCGTGGCTGTCCTGTACGCCAGCGCGGTTGACGTGGTCGAGCGCTACGGCGATGCGCTGGCCGGCAAGATCCTCGTCGACATCACCAACCCGTTCAACGCCGACGTCAGTGGACTCGTGACCACCGTGGGCAGCTCGGTGTCCCAGCAGATCGCTGCCGTCGCCCCCGAGGGCGCACACGTCGTGAAGGCATTCAACTCGATCCTCCGCGGCGTCCTTGCCGAAGACAAGCCTCTGGACGTGTTCTTCGCCGGCGACAGCGCGGAGGCGAAGGCACACGTCGCGGAGTTTCTGGACAGCTTGGGCATGCGGGCCCTCGACGCAGGAGGGCTCGAGATGGCCTACGCCCTTGAATGGGCCAGCGTCCTCCTGGTGGGCCTGGCTCGCAACGGCGCCGGCTTCGACATCGCCTTGGGCGCCGAGGTCCCCTGACGATTCTCTCCAGGGTGAACACGGCCACGGTGGTTCTTGCCAACCGGCTCCAACCGGCTCCAACCGGCTCCAACCGACGCCTTCGAGAAGAACGGCGGATGACGGCGCATCCAGCGACTGGGTCGACTGCTCGCGTCCCCGTCCGACTGCTCGCGTCCCCGCCCGACCCTCCGGTCCTGGCCCGGTCCGTAGCGCTGGGCGGCGACCCGAAGGAGTGGTCTTCCGCGTGGGCCGGTACGGCTGCTGGCTCCGACGGCGTCGTCGGGGCCCGCAGCACAGAGGTCAGACCGGACCGGCGAAGAGTCGGGGCGAGCCCCGCTCGACCAGATTCAGCTGCTCGCCTGGAGCTGCGTCACGGCGTCGGGTCGTCGTCGCCTTCGTCTTCGCCGCCGCCGCCGGTGCTACCTGCGGGCGGCCCGCTGGAGATGACGAGATCCACGCTCTTCCCGACCTCGAGGACCGCATCCGCCCGGGGCTCGTCGAGATGACCTGCCCCTTGGGGACGTCCGCCGACTCCTGCTCGGTGACCTTCCCGCGGTTGAGCCCGCTGCCGCCGAGCGCTTCTTCCGCCTCGGCGCGCGTCATGCCGATCACGTCGGGGACGTTCGTCATCTCCGGGCCCGTCTCCTCGACCGCCTTGGCGATCGTCAGCGTGATCTTCTGGCCCTGTCGGGTGGGACCGGCTCCCGGAGACTGTCGGATGACGGTCCCTGCGGTCTCCGTGCTCGCTTCCTCGTTGGTGCTGTAGTTGAGGTCCAGCTCGTCCAGCGCGGCCTCGGCCTCCTGCTGGGTCTTGCCCACCAGGTCGGGGACGTTGACGTTGCCGCTCGAGATGAAGAGCTTCACGGTCGAACCTGCAGGGACGGACTCGTCGGCACCAGGATCGGTCCGCGTGACGCGGCCCTTCTCGACCGTCCCGCTGTCCTCGGTCTCGACGGTCGGGTCGACGACGAGGTTGGCGCCGGTGATCTGCTCGCGCGCCTCTTCCTGCGAGAGACCGGCGACGTTCGGCACCACCGCCGACTCGGGGCGGCGGAGAAGTAGACCTCGACCTCGGTACCCTTGTCGACCGGCGTGCCGCTCACGGGGTCCGACTTGGTGAAGGTGCCCTCGGGGAGCGTGGACTCCGTGTCGATAGCGCCGATGAACACCAGCCCGACGGCCTCCAGGGCCTCCTGGGCGGTCTCCTCGGTCGTGGTCGCGGTGAACTCGGGGACCGCCACCTGCGTGGGGGCGTCCGGACGTGAGTTGATCACGATCATGGTGATGATCGCGGCGAGCGCGAGAACACCCACCGCGATCAGGGCCCACAGGAGGCCCCGCTTCTGCCGGGTTCCTCCTCCGGCTCCTCCGCGGCGAGCTCCCGCCGGGGCCCTGACCCGGCGGGACGGTGGCCGGTGCGCCCGTGGTCTCCCACGGGTTGGGCGGGTGGCGACGGCCGGGCTCATGACCTGCGTCGCGTTCTCGAGCGGCTGCTGGACCTGGGTCGCTCCGAGTGCGGCACCGGCGACGGCACCCGCGGCCGCAGCGGCTGCCACGCCGAGGGACGGCGCGGTGATGTGTCCGCCGCGCACGGCGTTCTCGAGGTCGTTGCGGAACTCCGCCGCGCTGCTGTAGCGCGCGGTGCGCTCCTGGCGAGGGCCTTGAGCGTGATGCGGTCGAGGACCTCGGGCACGTCGGGTGCGAGGTCGCTCGGCTTCGCCGGGGCCTCGCGCACGTGCTGGTAGGCCACGGCGACAGGCGAGTCGCCGATGAAGGGCGGACGCCCGGTCAGGAGCTCGAAGAGCAGGCAACCCGTCGAGTAGATGTCGCTGCGTGCGTCGACGGTCTCGCCGCGCGCCTGCTCGGGCGACAGGTACTGGGCCGTGCCGATCACGGCGTGCGTCTGGGTCATGGTCGCCGCGGAGTCCGCGACCGCCCGGGCGATGCCGAAGTCCATGACCTTGACCGCACCGGTCGGCGTGATCATGACGTTGGCAGGCTTGATGTCACGGTGGACGATGCCCGCGTGATGGGAGTACTCGAGGCCGGACAGCACGCCGGCGGTGATCTCGATGGCCTCGTCGATGGGGACCGCCTGGCCGTCGCCGAGGATGTCGCGGACGGTGTGGCCCTCGACGTACTCCATGACGATGAACGGCACGTGGGCGGTCGCGCCGCCCGGCTCGGTGTGGATGTCCTCGCCCGTGTCGTAGACGGCGACGATCGCGGGTGGTTGAGGGCCGCGGCCGCCTGGGCCTCCCGACGGAAGCGTGCGAGGAAGGACGGGTCGCGGGCGAGGTCGGATCGCAGGATCTTGATCGCCACGGTCCGGCCGAGTCGGGTGTCGTGGCCGATGTGCACCTCGGCCATACCGCCTCGGCCGATGAGCTCACCGACCTCGTACCGGCCGGCGAGTACCCGGGGAGCGTTGTCCACCACTTAGGAATCCTTCGAGGTTGTCGGAGCCGAGGACGCAGAGGTCTCCGGCACAGTACTGAGCATCATCCCATCGACGGACGCCGAGTCGGGGACGCGTACAACGATCTGGTCACGGTCGTGGTCGCGGATGCGCCGTCGGGCTGGTCCGGACCGCCGCCGACGAGGGTTGCGACGAGCACCACCACCAGCAGGATCAGCAGCGCGACGAGGGGCCACGAGAATCCCTTGGCGAATCCACCGATCCGCTGGCCGGTCGTCGTCGAGGTCCGCACCGGAGGAGACTCCTGGGACGCGCGTCGCCGTTCTGCCCGCGTGACCCCGGTCGGGCCGCCGGACGCAGGAGCGGAGGTGCGCGACGCCGTCGGGCCTGTTTCCGGGCGACGCGGGCGGGGCCTGCGCGCCGTGCATCTCCTGCGCGGTGGGTAGGAGCGGGGCCCGCCGGGGCTGCCGCGACCGCGGGCGGGCTCGGCGTCGTGCGCTCCCAGGGGAGCGCGCTCGGTACCTCGGGAGCTGCGTCCAGCGGCGCCGGTGGTGGCGGTGGGAAGGCCTGGCCGTCGAAGACGGGCTTCGCGTCCTCGGAGGACGTGACCGGCGTGGCCGACGTTGCCGGCAGAGCAGAGTGCGCAGACCACGCGGAGCCCGCGTCGACTGCGGGTGCGGGCATGGGCAGCGGGCGCGACCGGAGGTCGACGGGGATCTCGAGCGGCGTCGGCGAGCTGGGGGCGGCGCCGCGCCGTGCCGGGCGGCTGGGTGCGCCGGGAGCGCCTCGACGCTCCGGCTGCCGCAGCGCCCGACCGTGCGGTCGCTCCCCACGGGTCCCGTGCGATGGTCTCGACCAGGTCGTCGAAGGTCTCCGCGAGCGCGGAGGCGGGCATGGGCCGGGCCTGGGGTCCTTCGCGAGCATCGCGTAGATGAGGGAGGCCAGCGACGGGTGGACGTGCGCGGGCAGCGGCGGCACCTTCTCGTTGACGTGCGCAACCGCGATGTCGACGGGCGTCGTACCGGTGAACGGCCTGTTCCCGGCGACGGACTCGTAGGCCACGATCCCCAGTGCGTAGACGTCCGACGCGCCTGTCGCCGCCTGGCCGATCGCCTGCTCGGGGACAGGTACTGGGCCGTGCCCATGACCATGCCGGTCGCCGTCATGGGGATCTGGTTCGCCGCGAGCGACACCCCGAAGTCGGTGATCTTCACGACCCCGCGCGACTCCAGGAGGATGTTGCCTGGCTTGACGTCACGGTGGACCACGCCGGCGAGGTGGGCGGCGTGCAGTGCCCTTGCCGTCTGCGCGAGGATTGGCAGCAGACGGGACGGCGAGAGCACGGGCTCGCGCTCGAGGAGGTCCGCCATGGGCTCGCCCATGACGAGCTCCATCACGAGGTAGCCAGACGAGTTCTGCTCGCCGTAGTCGTACATCTGGGCGATGTTCGGGTGCGACAGCGCCGCGCTGTTGCGGGCCTCGGTCCTCAGGCGCTCGAGGAAGTCCTCGTTGCCTGCGTACTCCTCGCGCAGCACCTTGACCGCGACCTCGCGACCGAGCGCTCCGTCGTTGGCGACCCACACCTCGCCCATGCCGCCGATCGCGATGCGGCGGACCAGCCGGTAGCGGTCGCCGAGCGAGAGACCCTCGACCGGCCTCACTTGTTCAACACCGCCTCCATGACAGCCCTGGCGATCGGAGCGGCCACTGCGCCGCCCGTGGCCTCGTTGCCGCTGTCCCCACCGTTCTCCACGATGACCGCGACCGCGACCTGGGGTTGTCCACCGGGCGAAGCCCGTGAACCAGGCGTGCGGTGCGGCGCCCGACTGGTGCTCGGCCGTCCCGGTCTTGCCCGCGACCTGGACGCCGTCGATCTTCGCTGCCTTGCCCGAGCCGCCCTCGACGACGCTGATCATCATCGAGGTCAGCTGCGAGGCGACGGTCGGCGAGACGGACGTGCGCAGGAGCGAGGGCTCGTTCTGCTGGACCACGTCGAGGTCTGCGCCGCGCACGGTCGCGACGGTGTAGGGCGTCATCTGCTTGCCGCCGTTGGCGATGGCCGCGGAGACCATGGCCATCTGGAGCGGGGTCACGCGGACGTCGCCCTGGCCGATCGAGGCGCGCGCGAGCTGACCCCGTCGTCGGTGACCTCCGCATCGGGGAAGCGGCTGGGCTCGACGGTCATGGGGATGCTGAGCTCGGAGTCGAACCCGAAGGCCTCGGACTGGGACCGCATCGCGTCGCCCCGAGCGTCACGCCGAGGTCCGCGAACGCGGTGTTGCAGGAGATGCGCATCGCGTCGGCGAGGGTCTGCTCGCCCGTCGGGGAGCAGCGTGCCCCGCCGAAGTTCTTCATGGTCTGCGTCGAGTTCGGGTACGGGAACTCGTCGGGCGCGGGATGACGGTCTCGGGCGTGTACTGGCCCGACTCGAGCGCGGCGGCCGCGGTCACGAGCTTGAACGTGGACCCCGGTGGGTAGGTGTTGCCCGCGATGGCGCGGTTCACGAGCGGGTCACCCTCGGCGTTGATGAGCGACGCGTACGCCTCGCGCGCGGCCTTGGTGTCGTGCGACGCGAGGACGTTCGGGTCGTACGACGGCTGGAGACCAGGGCGAGGATCTTGCCGGTCGAGGGCTCGATCGCGACGACCGCGCCCGCTGTTCGCCGAGCGCGTCGTAGGCGGCTTGCTGAGCCGCGGGGTCGATCGTCAGCTCGACCGAGGCGCCCTGGGGCTTCTTGCCCGTGATCAGACCCTGGAGCCGGTCGATCCACAGGGTGCTGGCCTGCCCGTTGAGGAAATCGTTCTGGTGCGCTCGATCGCCGTCGTGCCGTTGACGATCGAGAAGAACCCGGTGACGTGGCCGTACAGGGGCCGTTCGTGTACGAGCGCTGGAAGCCGTACGGGTCGTCGACGGGCGTCGACAGGGCGACGGACTCTCCCGCGATCACGATCGGCCCGCGGAAGTTCCCGTACTCGCGGTAGATCTGCCGGACGTTGCGGGAGTCGCTGTTGAGCGAGTCCGCCTGGACGAACTGGATGTAGGAGGTCGAGACCATGAGCGCCAGGAACATGACGAGCACGACGGTCGCCACACGGCGCAGGGGACGTTCACGGGTTCTTCCACTCGGTGTCGTCGATGATCTCGGTCGCCCCGTCGCCGGGCCGCCGCCGAGCTCCGGGAGATCGGTACGGACGACCTGCGTGGGCAGGTCCTGCGCAGGGTGGTGCTCAGGGGACGGCCCGACGGCGGAGCGCCCATCGCCCGCTGCGACGGTCTCCTGGGCGCCGGTCCTGACCACGACGGGCTGGCTGCCCGTGCTCGGGCCGGTCGACGCGTGCGACGGCGCGACCTGACCACGGACGGGGAGCGAGGACGGACGACGCGCATTGTCCGAGATCCGCAGCAGGAGCCCGACGACGAGCCAGTTCGCGAGGAGCGAGGAGCCGCCCTGCGCCACGAACGGCATGGTCAGACCCGTGAGGGGATGATCCGGGTGATGCCACCGATCACGACGAACAGCTGCCAGGCCATGACGAACGCGAGACCGCCCGCGAGGAGCTTGCCGAAGCCGTCGCGGACGCCGATCGCGGTGCGCAGGCCGCGCTCGACGAGGATCAGGTACATGACCAGGATCGCGAGCAGGCCCGTGAGGCCGAGCTCCTCGCCGAGCGAGGTGTAGATGAAGTCGGAGTAGGCGTAGGGCACGAGGCGGGGTACCCTGGCCCCAACCGGTGCCCGAGAGGCCGCCGTTCGCGAGACCGAACAGACCTCCGACGAGCTGGCCCGAGCCGCCGGGGACCGGCCGAAGATCTCCGGGTCGAGCGGGTGCAGCCAGACGTCGACGCGCGCCTGGACGTGCGGGAACGCCGACGCGGCGAGGACGGCGCCCACCGCGAACATGCTCAGGCCGATCACGACCCAGCTGAAGCGCTCGGTGGCGATGTACAGCATGGCGACGAAGAGGCCGAAGAACAGGAGCGAGGTGCCCAGGTCGCGCTCGAAGACGAGGACCGCGAGCGAGGCCGCCCACACGATGACCAGCGGGCCGAGGTCGCGCAGGCGCGGGAGCTGGAGCCCAGGACCTTGGGCCCCGCGAGCGCGAGCGTGTCGCGGTTGGTCACGAGGTACCCGGCGAAGAAGATCGCGAACGCGATCTTGGCGAACTCCGCAGGCTGGAGCGACATGCCCGCGATGTTGACCCAGATCCGGGCGCCGTTGATGTTCCGGCCGATCACCGGGAGCAACGGCATGGCGACGAGCACCAGGCCGACGATCATCGCGGTGTAGGAGTAGCGGCGGAGCGTCCGGTGGTCCTTGAGGAACCAGACCACCGCGCATGCGCCCACGACGCCCAGGGCGGTCCACATGAGCTGCTTCGACGCCAGGTCCTGCGTGCCGCCCGTGACCCTGGTACCGATGTCGATCCGGCTGATCATGCCGAGGCCGATCCCGTTGAGGGCGATCGCGACGGGAAGGATGACCGGGTCGGCATAGGGCGCCTTGAGGCGCAGGATCACGTGACCGACCACGGCGAGGGCGACCAGGCCCAGGCTGTACACGACGAAGTTGGTCGGGAGCTCGCCGAGGAGCGCGAGCCCCACGGAGGCGTAGGCCCCGATGCCGAGCGCGAGCGCGAGCACGAGCAGCCCGGCCTCCGCCCGCCGGGAGGGACGTCCTGCATGGGGTTCGACGGTAGCCATCAGGCTGCGCCGCCGGGTCCGTCGTCGCGGCAGGCGTCGTCGTGCCGTCGGTCGGGTCGACTGCGTCCGTGCCGATCGTCGGCTCCGTGCCCGCGGGCTCCTCCGTCGTCGTGCCGGCGTCCTCCTGGGCGTCCGCGACGAGGCGCGTCGCCCGGTCGCGGGCGTCGGCCAGCGACGTCGCAGAGATGGTCTCCGTGAGACGGTCGACGACGTAGGGGCAGGTCGTCGACCTTGTCCCCGGTGAGCTCGATGGGGTGGAGAGGGTCAGCGGGCCCGCGCTCGCGGGATGCCGCGGAACACGGCGACCTGGCCGTCGGCGACACCGACGTAGTACTGCTCCTGGGTCCATCGATAGCCGTACAAGCCCCGGCAGCGAGCACCGCGAGGACGAGGACCGTGACCACGGGGCGATCCAGCGCCTGCTCCGCTTGCCTGGCCGGACGTCGAAATCGTCCCCGTGGAGTCGTCGCCGTCGCCGTCGCTCGTGGCGGCTCGGCGGAGTCCTCCCCGGTTCCTGCGGGGAGTCCTCCCGGTCGTCGCGGCGGGTGTCGCGGCGGCGACGAGCGCCGCCGCGCGCGGCAGGTCCGTCCTGCGCGGAGGTCGGGCGGTCCCGGTCGATCGCCGCGGAGCCGACGACGAGCGGCACGGTCGAGGGCCCGTCCCGTCCGCGAGGGTGTCCAGGTCGACGACGTCGGCGACGATGACTGTGACGTTGTCGGTGCTGCCGCCCGGAGCGCGAGGTGCAGGAGGCGCTCGGCGCACTCGTCGGTGTCGGTGATCGAGATCATCGTGTGCTCGAGGGTCTCGAGGCTCACGAAGCCGGAGAGCCCGTCGGAGCAGAGCATCCAGCGGTCACCGGGGCGGGCTTCGCGGACGGACATGTCAGGGTGAGGTCGACGTCGAAGTCGCCGAGAACCCGCATCACGACGTTGCGCTGCGGGTGGTACTCGGCCTCCTCCGGCGTGATCCGCCCCGTGTCGACGAGGTGCTGGACGAACGTGTGGTCGGTCGTGACCTGCGTCAGGAGCCCGTCGCGCAGGAGGTACGCCCGCGAGTCGCCCAGGTGTGCCATCGCCAGCGTGTTCCCGCTGCGCAGGATCGCGGTGACCGTGGTGCCCATGCCGGCCAGCTCGGGCGTCAGCTCGCTGCGCTCGACCAGGTCGAGGCGGGCGGCGTCGATCGAGGCCTCGAGAAGCGCGAGAGCCTCGTCGGAGCCGTGGGACTCGCCGTCGAGCGGCGCGAGCGCGGCGATCGCGAGACGACGCGACGTCACCGCCGGCGTGCCCGCCCATCCCGTCGGCCACGACGACGAGGTGCGGGCGGCGTAGCCCGAGTCCTGGTTGTTCGACCGGACGAGGCCGACGTCCGAGACGGCTGCGTACTTGAGCGCGATGTTCATGGGGCGCTACCGCTGCAGCTCGACGATGCTCTGCCCCACCCGCACACCCACGCCTGGGGCGAGGGTTGGGTCCCGGTGATGCGCTGCTCGTTGATGTAGGTGCCGTTCGTCGAGCCGAGGTCCTCCACGTACCAGGTGCCACCCTGCGGGAAGATCCGGGCGTGCCGGGAGGACGAGTAGTCGTCGTCGAGGACAAGGGTGCAGCTCGGGGCGCGTCCCAGCAGGATCGAGGACGCGGAGAGGGGACGGTGGTCCCGCGCAGCGGGTCGGCGGTCACGACGAGTCGCGTGGGGCCGCTCGGGGTCGGAGCGGCGGGAGTCGGAGCAGAGGTCGCCGGAGACCGCCCGGACGAGGGCGCCGGGCGCGGGTGCTCTCCTTGGCCCGGCCCTTGCGCGGCGTGATCTTGGTGCCGTACAGGTCGCGTCGCAGCACGCCGATGGCGGCGAACACGAACACCCACAGCAAGACCAGGTAGCCCAGCCGGAGCAGGGTGAACGTCAGCTCGGTCATGCGGGGTGGATCACCATTCCTCGTTCTCGGGCGCACCCGTCCAGAACATGATGCGGGTCCGCCCGATGGTCAGGCTGTTCCCGTCGAGCAGGGTAGCGGCCGGGACCTGGTGGCCCTCGACGAAGAGACCGTTCGTTGAACCGAGGTCGGTGGCGATGACCCCGTCGGGAGTGACCCGGATCTCGAGGTGCCGTCGGGAGACACCGGGGTCGTCCACGACGATGTCCGCCTCCGAGCCCCGTCCGATGACGGTCACGGGGCCGGTCAGGAGATACCGCTGGCCGTCGATGTCCACCAGAGGATGGCGGGCACTCGGCGCGGAGCTGGTCGCGGGGCGACGTTCCCGCGCACGCTCGCGGAGCGAAGCTGGAACCGGCCCGTGTCGAGCGTGTCGTTCTGCTCGAAGGACACGCTGACGGGACCGACGAACGCGTAGTGCTGCGACGCGGCGTGCTCGGTGACGTTGGCGGCGAGCTCGTCGGCGAGCGACTCGGCTCCCCAGCCGTCGACCTGCGCGTAGTCGTCCGGTGACAGCTCGATGGTGAACTGGTTGGGTACGACGGTCCGGTCGCGGTCCACGACGGCGGCCCGGTCGTCGACTTCGCGGCGCAGTGCGCTCGCCAGCTCGACGGGCTTCACCTCGCTACGTCCGACCTTGAACGCGTTGTTGACGACGCGTTCGACGCCCTCTCGAATCGATCCAGGACTCCCATGCCACCTCCTCCCTCATCGACGTTCCCTCGACCGGGGTACACGGTCCCCGGGCAGACTACCTAGATCGTAACGACCTCGGGCCTCGCCGGGCCGGGAATCCCCGAGGCGAGGGGAGATCGCGGGAGATCGGGTGCCTCGGGCGTGAGGCGGGCGGCAGAGCGGCTACTGTTCTCTCTGGTGCTGCATCCGGTTTTGGTCCGGGAGCGGCGCCGGTGGAAGGCCTCGCGAGCAAGACTGGAGGACCGATGCAAGCTCGGGTCTCCTCTCGTGATAATCTTCTGCGGCACGCGCGAGTGGCGGAATGGCAGACGCGCTAGCTTCAGGTGCTAGTGTCCGAAAGGGCGTGGGGTTCAAGTCCCCTCGCGCACGTGAGGGCTGTTATCGACTGACAGCCCATGTTGTAACGAATCTCCTGTCCGGAGTCATCCGGGCGGGAGATTCGTCGTTTCTGGGTGTCTCGGTGGCTGTAACCGGGTGGATCGAGCGTGGTGTTGCCGCTCGGAGGGTGCTGTTGGCCCGGTTTTGCTGGCACGCGGGTGTTCTGGGGCGCGTTGATGCGTTCGAGGTCGTGCTCGTGGGTGACGTGGTCGCGGTCGAGAGGCTTGGCGGGGTCAGGGGCCGCGGGTGCGGTAGATCCAGTCGGGTTCGTGGCGGTGGGGTTTCTCGTCGAGCTCGATCTGCCAGGGGTCTGGGAGTCCGCGTTCGAGGTAACGGCGGCGAGGTACGAGGCGCCAACGGCACCGCCCTCGTAGATGGTCAGGCCGATCACGAGCGACTCGGGGATGCCGTCCAGCACGGTGCCCAGGACGATCGCCAGCGTGGAACCGTCCTCCTGGCCGCCGCCGGCGTCCTTGCGGTCAGCACCACCGAACCGCGCGATCAGCCAGTCGCCGCCGGCGAAGACCGCGTACCCGATGAACAGTCCCCAGATGGCCCAGCCGGTACCGGTCGACTGTCGGCAGCCTCCTCGACCAGGTCGAATGCGACCGCACTGATGAGCACGCCGGCCCCGAAGCCATGATCAGCCCGATGACGCGCAGGCTGAGGTTGAACCAGCTCGCGATCAGCGACGAGGAGGCAAGTAGTCCCCACCGAAATGCACCCATCGCCGCCTCTTCTCCACCGAATCTGTGGGCCCGTCAGGGCTAGGTGACGAGTTCGACCTCGCCGGCCCGCCAGGACTTGTCGAAGAACGGCTGCAACGGGCTGTAGAGCCGCAGGACGACGAACCATCCCCGTTCTGGATCGGTTTGTACCCAGTTGCCGCGGCCGACGTCGGCGGGCTGGGTGGGCGAAGTAGACGACCGTGGAGCCGTCCGCTTCGGTCTCTGCGGCGGGCGTGGGGTACTCCTGGCTGCCGCCCGGGGATAGAGCTGGGGTGTCTGCAGCATGGAGCGGGTCTGGTTGTCGTAGAGCGTGAACGACCAGAACCGCGCGGCGGGGATGTCCTGGGCAGCCGCACCGGTAGACCTTGGCCCCGTCGAAGGGGCGCCCGAGGTGTCGACGTTCGAGATGAGGTACTGCGAGCCGACTCCGGTCAGCCGCATACACATCGCCGGGGTGATGACGGTCGCGGTATAGAACATCGACGTGCGCGAGTGTAGCTTCCGCGCCCCCTGTTCTCGTGGGGCGGATGCCGTCCGGCGTGATGTCAGGCGGGGGTCTGGAACTCGAACCCGCCAGCGAAGAGCATGTTCCACCATGCGCTGGTGCCGTCGTAGTACCGGAAGCCCTCGCCCGGAAGGGCGCCGAACCCGAGGGCACGGGAAGCCGCATTGCCCACCGCCGCAGCCTCGTCCAGGATCGCGCGCAGGCGGTCGACGGGCGCGAATTTCTCGCCCTTGACGATCCCGATCGCCGCGAACTGCCCGGCCAGCTCCGGATCGAGGGCTTTGGCAGGCTCGAGCTGGACGAGCGCGTCGAGGATCTCGAAGTGGCCGAAGTCGGCGGGCGGGAGGGTGTTGATGCGCAGACCCGTGCCCTCCACGAAGCGCGGCGCGGCGGGCGTAGCTGGCGCGCCGAGGGTCCCCTGCCGGTCAGGTAGCCGCCGATGCTGCTGCCCAGGCCGCCGGCGGCGTACGGGTAGACCTTGAGCTGCGCCTTGATCGTGGCGACCGTGGGGCCGGGCTCGTTTCCTTCGTTCTCGTTGATGAAGGCGCGGCCGACGAGATCCACGTGATTGGTGCGGGAGTGGCGCACGTAGTAGCCGCCCTCGGGAAGAGGTCCGTCGTAGGCGGGTCCGACCAGCAGGTAGGAGCCGCCCTGTCCGCGGTCCGCTCCGGGAGGCCGAAATCGGTGATCCACCCGAACCACAGGTCGTCGATCGCGCCGAGCGTGTTCTCTGGTGTCTCGACCACGAGCGGACCGTCGGTGAGGTCGAGGAAGCCCCAGAAGTAGACCGTGTCGGCGTTCGGGGTCAAGAACAGCCCGCGCGAGTCCATCAGCTCGGAGCAGATCAGGAAGTCGCCGTCGTTGATCCCGGCGTCGAGGAATCCCTGCCGGATCGCGTAGCTCGACACTCCTTGGATGGTGTTCATGAATGCGTCGACACCGTGGAGGTAGTCCAGGTGGTCGCGAAGCCTCTCGGCGGTATCACGGCTCGGGAAGCCATCCGTGAAGTTCAGCACTCCGATCCCGGCCTCCACCCGCGAGGGAGTGTTGACGGCTGCGGCACCGGTGTCTTCGTCGTGTCCGCGGGCATCGCGGCCTCCTCGAGTTGTCTTCCCCTGTGTCTGAAAACCTAGGCCTGGGCGCATACGCCGGTCATCACACCGATTGAGTGAAGACGTACTCCTCACCGACGACGTAGAAGGTGTCGTTGAGCAGCGCGACCAGGCCCTGGATCGCGTGCGGGGCGCCGATCATCACCATGATGGTCCCGGCGAAGACGGTCAGGCCTACTGCTGCACTGCTGGGGTTCTCGCTCGTTCGGATCCTTCCTCTCAGTTCGTGAAGCGCGTGATCGACGTTCCGTCGAGCTGCGGGCCCTGCAGTGCTTCGCCGCTAGGTGCGGCACGAATGCGTGGACATCACGCATTCCGCACGAAGCGAGTAGATGGCGTCTCGGTTCCAAGCCCTTACGACACTGCGTCGACGGCGGCCGCATTGGTGTCGAAGACCTCGAGCCGCTCGAGCAGGCCGTAGCCGGCGAGCGTCTCGGCAAGGTCGACGCGCAGTCGCGTGGCTAGGACGAGCACCCCAAGCTCGTCACAGCGGTCCAGCACCGCGTTGATCGACGTCGACCCGGTGACGTCGACGTCGGTGATGCCCTCGGCATCAATGATGAGAACGCGGGCGGTCGGACCGTCGGCGGGTGCCACGGCCTCGGTGGCACGTTCCTGGAACATGGCGGCGTTGGCGAAGAAGACCGGCGCCGAGAACCGCAGCACGACGACGCCGTCGGGGAAGTCGGCGTCAGGAGTGCTCGTCGTCGCCACATAGCGGGCGCGTCCGCGGCACGGCCGAGGTGTCCACCGACGGATCCGCCGCCCGGCGGACAACGTCGATCACCGAGAGCAGGAAGGCGACGAGCACGCCGCGGATCGGTCCCAGGAGCAGCACTCCGAGATAGCAGGCGACGGCCACCGCGAACTCGCTGCGCCGCACGCGCCAGAGCCCGACGAGCTGGCGCCCGCCGAGGATCGGTACGACCGCGATTCCCACGATCGCGCCGAGCGCAGGAGAGGGATGTCGGTGAGCAGCCCGTGCCCCACAGCAGGAGTGCGAGCGCCAGGATGGCCGCCACCACCGTCGCCCACTGCGAGCGGGATCGCGCCTGGTCCACAGCGGCGGTGCGGGAGCCCGACGAGCCGATGGCGAAGCCGCCGAACAGCCCGGCTGCCACGTTGGTCCCGCCGAACGCCAGCAGCTCGGCGTTGGGGTCCACCGGGTAGCCGTGCCGCTCCGCGTAGCTCCGCGCTGTCAGCAGGCCTTCCGCCAGCGCGACGAGCGTAAGGGCGAGCGCCGAGGGCGCGACTGCGAGGACGTCCCCGACGTTCAGGGAGGGCACGTGGAGCGGGGCAGTCCACCCTCGACCGGTCCCAGCACGGCGACGCCACGGTCCTCCAGGTCGGCCCACAGCACGGGCGTCTAGCTCAACTCCTGCTCCGGCTCGGGCACCGAGCGTTCACCGCTGGTCGCGGCGTCGGCCAGTGTGGGATGGATGCGTCCCTTGAACCTGGGATCGAGGCTCGATCGCTTCATCTGTGCGCGTGCCCGAGTGTGCATCCGGGCGAGGTGCAGGGTGATCCCACGCTCGGACAGCTCGTCGTCCAGGCGCTGGAGCCGGTCGGCGCCGCTGGCGTCCAGGTCGGACAGCATCTCGGCGTCCACGACCAGACGGGTCAGCTCGGCTCGGCCCTCGACGAGACGCAAGGCCGCGCGGACGAACCGCTCGGCGTTGGCATAGATCAGGGGCACCTCGAAGCGAAGGATCGCGACGTCGGCGGCCGGTGGCGGGTCTGTCGACGTGCCCGTGACGGCGTGGATCGGACCGTCGGGACCGGCCGCGCCGCGCAGCTCGAGCACGTCGGGGAAGCTCGCCCGGTGCACGACGAACGCCAGTGACAGGACGATGCCGACGATCATCGCGGGCAGCGTCTCCCAGACGAGGACCAGGACGAAGGTGACGACACTGGCGGCGAAGTCGGGCCGGTTCACCCGCCAGATCGCCCACACTCTTGTCGGGTTGGCCGAGCCGACCACCGCGACGATCACGACGGCGGACAGCACCGGTTCCGGGAGCTGCTCGAACACGGGGCGAGGAACAACAACGTCGCGACGACGATGAGACCGGCGACGAGGTTGGACACCTGACTGCGGGCTCCAGCGGCCTGGGCGGCGGACGACTTCGACAGGCTGCCGCTCACGGCGAGTCCGCCGACGAGTCCCGACGCGATGTTGGACACCCGCTGCCCACCAGCTCCTGGTCGGGGTCGACGGTCTCGCCCGTGTGGCGGCGACGGCGGACGCGGAGGCGTAGCTCTCGGAGAACCCGACCAGCAGGAGCGCCATGCCGCCGGCGAGGATGTCGAACCAGACCGAGCTCGACAGCTCGGGCACCCCGACCGCGGGCAGTCCTGGGGATGTCACCCACGATGGCGACGCCGAGGGAGTCCAGGTCGAAGGCCACGACGAGCAGGATGCCGACGATCACCACGATGACGGCACCGGGGAGCTTCTGGCGAACCTGTTGAGCAGCAGGAGGACGACCACTGACGCGAGGCCGACCACCACGGTGGCCGGCTGCCACTCGCCGATGTTCCGGAACGTGTCGACGAGCTTCGAGACGGCGGAATCGCCCTCGACCTCCACACCGAAGAGCCCACCGAGCTGGCCGATGATGATCGAGATCGACAGCCCGCGACGAACGCGTGCAGGACGGGACGGGAGATGAAGTTGACGATCCACCCGAACCGCATCAGCCCGCGAGCAGCAGCAGCATCCCCGACGCCAGCGCCAGTGCCGAGGTGGCCACGACGGGGTTGGTGTCTTCGGCCAGGCGGCCACGATCGACGCCGACAGTGCGGCGACTGCCGAGGCAGGCCCGACGACGAGGATCGAGGTCCCGCCCGTGACGGCGTACGCGAACACCGCGGCGAGCGCGGCATACAGACCGACCTGCGGCGGTACGCCGGCGACCCCGGCGTACCCCATGGACTCGGGAATGAGCAGTGCCGCGACAGCGATGCCCGCAATGAGGTCGGCGGCAGCATCCGCCCCCACCGGTAGCGAGGCAGCCAGCGCGTGATCGGCACCAGCGTCCTCAACGACCGCGGGGCGGCGCGACGAGTTCGTTGGACCGCTTCTTCGGCATGGCTGGCTCAGCTCTCGTCCTACAAGCGGGTTGATGACCGGCCGTGATCGGGCTGGGTCGATGTCGCACGCACCTGGCCCTGGCATTGTTCGCGCGATCCCGGCACGGGCAGGGCGGTTCCACCCTGGTTGGGCGCCACCTACCCACCGGTCGTGCCGTACCGGTGGGCTAGACGTTCGTCAGACCGGCTCGATCTCGGTGGGGCGCCAGATCTTGTCGAAGAATGGTTGGAGCGGGTTGTACAGGCGGAGGATCGGGAACCAGCCCTTCCCGGGAACGGTCTGCAGCCAGTTCGACTCCTTGCCCTCCGGGCGGTCGGACCGAAGTAGATGTCGGTCGAGCCATCGGGGTTTGCCTGGACCGTGCCCGACTGGCTGCCGAGGTCCGGCATCGCCTGATCCGTCTGGAGCATGGATCGCGTCTGACGGTCGTAGGCCATCACCGACCAGAACCGGCTCTGGGGAATGTCCTGTGGCAGCGTGATGCGGTAGGTGCGCTCACCGTCGAGGTAGTCGCCATGAGAGTCTCGTGTGGCGAAGATGTATTGCGAGCCGATCCCGGTCAGTCGCATGCACATCGCCGGCGTCACGCCGGTGTAGGCGTAGAAGAACGCGATGCGAGCGTTGTGCTTGCGGGCCCCGTCGCTCGGGGCCTGTTCGACCCGTTCGCCGTGATGAACGGTGGTGGGGTGAGGAACTCGTAGCCCTCCCACATCATGGTGAACCAGGCCGAGCCGGGGTAGGAGGCCCAGCCTTCTTGTTCGCGCGGGTCGAATGCCAGGGTGCGGGCGGTCGCATTACCCACCTTGACCGCGTCGCTGAGGATCGCGCGCATCCGCGCGTCCGGGGCGAACGGCTTTCCTTGACGATCCCGACTGACGCGAGCAGCCCGAGGATCTCCGGGTTTCCCGCTTCCACAGGTTCTGTCTGGACCACGTCGTTGATCAGGTCCCAGTAGGAGTCGTCGACTGGCGGAATCGTGTTGAACGACTTGTGCACGGCGTCGACGAAGCGCGTGGGCGCGGGTTCGGCAGCAGGCCCGAACGGACCGGCACCGAACAGGTACGACGCAACCGGCGATCCCACCCCGCCCGGCTGGTACGGGTAGATCTTCAACCCGTTGCGGATGACCTCGGCCGCCGGCGCCGGGTCGTTGTCCACCTTGAACGCGCGAGCGAACCACCACGCCCGTGTCGTGCGGCAGTGCGCCACGAAGTACCCGTCGTCCGGGAGCGGACCGTCGTATCCCGGCCCGACGATCAGATAGCGCCCGCCGGCGCCTCGGTCACGCCCGGGAGCCCCATGTCGGTCACCCAGCCGAACCACATGTCGTCGACCCGCCCAGGATTCCCGTCGGCGGACCGAGTGCAGGCAGCTCGACGACGACGGGGCCGTTCGACAGGTCCAGGAACGAGATGAAGTAGAGCGTGTCGCAGTTCGCGGTCAGGAACAGTGACTGCGAGTCCATCAGCTCCGGAAAGGCCAGCACGTCGTTGTCCTGGACACCGATGCCCAAGAACCCTTGACGCATGGCCGCCAACGACGCTCCGGGAAGCTGTTGATGAACGCCTCTACGCCGTGCATGAAGTCGAGGTTGTCGTACAGCAGCGCAGCGGTTGCCTCCGACGGTGCGCCGTCGTCGAACTCCAGCGTCCCGAGGCGGGTCTCGACCAGGTCGGGCGTCGAGATCGACGCCAACGTCTCAGCGGTGACCCCACCCTGTTGCGCGTTCATCGTGCCCTCCCAGACGCTCGACGATCTGTCCTTCTGGTCAAACGTATGGCGGACCTGTGCCTCCGTCCTCATGCAGGTTGTGTGATCGGAAGCGCGAGCTCGTTGATCGAGTCGGCAACGGCGGCGTAGAGAGGCAGGCGATATGACAACGGCCGACGGTCCGCTTCTGCACCGTCAGGAAGCCGAGGTAGGCAAGTCCTCTCGCCAAGCTCCTCGGTCGACGAGTCGACGCATCTCAGGCCGGAACGTCACCGCGAGCGGGCTCGGCGCAGGGCCGAGGGCGAGACCGCGTCGGCCACCTCCCCACATGCGCCGATAGGCGACCGCGGCCCGCGTGCGGGCGATCGACTGCTCGATGTCCTCCATCCCGGCACGCCGGGAGGCGCAGGTGGTGTTACGCCGTCCTTGACGGCAGGGGAAACCTGTCCGCCAAGGGTCTGGCACTGAACCCGTGGACGAGGACACTGATCAGGACGGTGAGCGATATGACGGCCACGACTTCTGGCCCTTGTCGCCGAGTCCTTCCAGGGTGAGCAGGGCGAAGATGACCGAGGCGAGACCACGGGGTCCGAACCAGCCGATGAAGACGACGGAGTAGCGGTCGAACCTGTCACCCAGCAGTGAGACGGCGACCGGGAGCATGCGCACGAGCGTGAGGCTGAGGGCGACGTAGGCGAGCATGCCCCAGCTCCATCGCTCGACGATCACCGGCACGGCCAGGGCACCGAAGATCAACCAGCTGATCATCGATGCCAGACTTCCGGACTGTTCGACGAGGGTGACTTCCTTCTCCGGCGGCGTCCGGCGACGTTTCCGAAGACCAGCCCGGCGACGAAGGCTGCGACGAAGCCGTTGCCGTCGATGAGCAGGGCCCCGGCGTAGGCGAGCAGGGCGAGGGCGAGGACGGCGATCCCGTCGAGGTCGTCGCGCAGCCATCCCCGCTCGCGGGCTCGTTGGTGCCCCAGGCCCCGAGTGCGCCGATCGCCGCACCCACCGCGACACCGACGAGCAGCGAGAGCACTGCGAGGCCGGGGCCTTCCACCCTGCGATCCCTTCGGCGACCGCCGTGCCGGAGATGGCGACGAGGACGACCGGTGTGGCGATGCCGTCGTTGAGACCGCTCTCGACGTTGAGTGCGCTGCGCACCCTGTCGGGCACCCGAG
This sequence comes from Oerskovia sp. M15, assembly GCA_038070415.1. Taxonomy (GTDB): domain Bacteria; phylum Actinomycetota; class Actinomycetes; order Actinomycetales; family Cellulomonadaceae; genus Oerskovia. The sequence goes on along the minus strand of JAMYWF010000001.1, from coordinate 1,701,928 downwards.
GGTTGGACATCACGCTCGCACCCAAGGCCGCGTCCGTGGGCGCGAGGGCGGCGCCGACCAGCAGGGCGGGCCAGGGTCGAGGCCGAGGATCACCATCGCGGCACCTGCTCCGAGAGCCACGGTGAGAGGAGCCCGATCCCGAGCAGGCGGCAGTACGTACCGAGGTCACGGCGGAACTCTCGCCAGCGGACCCCGGACGCGTCTCCGAACAGGACCCAGACCAGCGTCACCTCGGCGATCAGCTTGACCAGCTCAGGTTCGACCCCGAGGTCGAGAGCATCGAAGACCTCGGCCAGCACGAAACCCACCGCCACGAACACGATCGGGGCGGTCAGGCCGGTGCGTTCGAGTCGACCGGCCAGTGCGCACCACGCGAAGACCGTAGCGAGCGCCACGCACACGGGCAGGAGCTCCATGCGAGACCTCTCTGTTCACGCGGCCGGGCAGTGTGCCGCTACCGACGGGGTCAGGGAGCTGCCTCCGGCCCGGGCTCGACGGCGCCACCCGAGCACGTGGGGCAGTCACCTGACGATGTCGCGGCCGTGTGCGGCCAGTGCCCAGATGACGAACACGTCCAAGGCGATGACCACCAGCGACCACACCGGGTAGTAGGGGATGAAGGTGAAGTTCGCCAGAGCGCTGAGGCTGGCCAGGATGATCCCGATGGTGCGACCCCACACCTTGCCGCCAGAACTGCGAAGCTCGCGCACAGGACGAGCAGGCCGAGCAACAGGTGGATCCACCCCAGGTGGTGGTGTCGAACTGCAGCAGATAGTTGGGAGTCGTGAGGTAGAAGTCGTCCTGGAACAGAGCGACGAGCCCGGCGATGGCCTGGAAAGCCCCGCCAGCATCATCATCACCGCGGCGAACACGATGATGCCGGTCGCCAAGGAACTGCGCGGTTGATTCTGATCGGCTGTCGGCGAGTTCGGTGTGGGTTGCTGAGTCATCTTCGAGTCCTTTCGGTCGCCAACCGTGCGAACCGGACCGGATGGTCCGGGCGGGCCAGGTCTCGGTCGATCGGGACGACCCCGTACGGGCTTGGCCGGTCCGGCCGTCGAGCGGCCCTGACTTCATCGAACCGCGGGGAGGCCCACGTCGAATCACGCGTATCGCGTGAAAGCTCTGTCCTCCACGAGGTGTCTTCGGCGCGGAATATCAGTGTTCAGGACGTCACGCAGACAGTCCGACGGCCATCAGGCCCAGTCGGACCAGGCGAGGACCCCTGTCTAAAGCAGGTTCACGTGATCTGCGTGACGCACGACGCTCGGCGAGGGTGCCCAATAGGAAGTGTGCGGTCGTCGCACATCGAGGTCACCTGTGGAGCTTGGTGGGCCCTGCATGTCACGATCGCTCGGCTCATGAGGCGACTGGATTGATCGGCAATGTCGAACCGGAACTGGATCGACCTGAAGAGGAGAGATCATGAGCGAACCGACGAACGAGACCCCAGTGCTCGACCTGCTTGTCGGGATGACGGCGGACTCTGTCGAGGCGTCGAGCCTGGACAGCGAGACCTTGATGCTCGTCCGGCTCGCCGCCCTCGTCGCGGTGGGTGCGCCCCGGTGTCGTACCTGGCGAACCTCGAGGTGGGCGTGGAGGAAGGGTCGACGCCGACAAGATCGCCGGCGTGCTCGCCGCGGTAGCCCCATCGTCGGCACGCCACGGGTGATCGAGGCATCGGCTGGGATCGCCGAGTCGCTCGCGTTCGAGATCGCGGTGGCGATCGCGGACATCGAGGACCAGAACGAGGTGTAGGACTCATGAGCGCCGACTCGGGACAGGACGCCAACGACACTTCCTCGGCCGACGAGGACGTTGGGGAGGAAGGTCCTCTCCTGGGGCCCGAAGCTCGGCATCTGGTCCTGGAGCTTCGTCGGCGTCATCGTGGCAGCTGTCATCATCGTGTACGCACTGGCCGCAGTGAGCGAGATCATCCTGCCCCTCACCTTCGCGGCCGTGCTCGCAGTCTGTTTCAAGCCGGTAGCCGCCAGCTGCAACGCCATGGGTTGAAGGACAGCATCGCCGCGATCGTCGTCGTCATCGGACTGCTCGCTCTGGCCACGCTCGTCGCCGTTGCCACAGTGCGTGGCATCGTTCAGCAGACCGCGCAGATCGGCGATTCTGTCGACGCGGCAATAGACGAGCTCGTGGCGCAGGTCGACGCCGACGAGGAGGCACTGAACGGGATACGTCAGGCGGTTCAGGACGCAGCACCGAGCATCACCGGCGGATTCCTGACCGGACTTCTCGGAGGCATCAACACGATCATCGGTCTAGCCAGTGGGCTCATCCTCGGTTCGCTGATCATGTACTACCTCCTCAAGGACGGCAGCCGGATCCGACGAGCGGTCGTCACCCAGTTCAACCCCGTTGCACAACCCGAGATCGACGGCTTCATCGGAGACTCGTGTCGGACTCTGCGCGACTACGGGCGTGGACGCACCATCATGTCCGCGATCGTCGCCGTCGTGATCGGACTCGTCGCGCTCCTGCTCGGCCTACCGCTGATCTTCACGACCATCGTGGCGAACTTCATCGGTGGCTACATCCCGTACATAGGTGCCTTCCTCGGCGGCGGCCTGGCGGTCATCATCGCGTTGGGCGAAGGCGGGCTCGCGACCGCCACGATCATGCTGGTCGCGGTGTTCGCCTCCAACCTGCTCCTGGAGAACTTCGTGGAACCCAGGGTGATGAGCCGCACGCTCGACATCCACCCGCTGGTCGTCCTGGTCGTCACCGCACTGGGCGGACTCGTCGGTGGCATCGTCGGCCTCATCCTGGCTGTTCCCGCCTGGGTCGTCGCTGCCGAGGGCATCACACGTCTACGCCGACAGGGTTTCTTCGACCGCGTCGCAGGCCGTGCAGAGCCCACGGTGCGACGGATGCTCCAGTAAGACCAGCTCACTGTCCGCAGCGCAGAAGGTGGCCGACGTGCAAGCACACGAGCCCGAACACCGCGACGAAGAGCCTGAGGCCAGGCGCAACAGTGCGACACCTCGACCGGGCAGCCTCAGCACCAGGCGCCGACGGACCCTGATCACGCTCGGACTCCTTCGAGCCGGAGTGACCGCGATCCTCCTCGTCGCCCTCTACTACCTGCTGCCCCTCGACCGCGATTCCGTGTCCTACCTGACGTTCGCCCTGATCCTGGGACTGACGGCGCTCGTGGCCACGTCGTACTGGCAGGTTCGTGCCATCATCCGGTCCACATACCCGGGTATACGAGCTACCCAAGCCTTGGCGACGATCGTCCCGCTCTTCCTTCTCCTGTTCGCCTCGACCTATTTCATGCTCAGCTTCCAAGCCCCGGAGACCTTCAGCGAACCCCTCACCCGATCTGACGCTCTGTACTTCACTGTCACGACGTTCGCAACAGTCGGCTTCGGTGACATCGCGCCTCGATCCGAAGCAGTGCGGCTGCTCGTCGCAGGGCAAGTCCTGCTCGACCTCGTCATCCTCGGACTCGGTATTCAAGTGATCCTCGGAGCCGTCAAGACGGGACGAACGTCGGAGAGCTGACGAGACACCGGAGTACTTCGCCGCTGGGGCTGATACAACGGCAGGAGCATCCGCACGGTGATCTCCGAAGAGGCCATGCCACCCGGCCATACCCCGCGGCTACCCCGACGAGCCCTGGTCCGTGCCTGTCCGCAGCCGCCCGCGGAGTCTTCTGACCAGCAGAAACGTACTTCTGGGGACGTGTACGAACCCGCTCTGGGGTCGTCCTCCGGGCCATGGCTCAGCCCCCACTGACAGCGTCATGACTCTCTGGGTCACCAGAATCGTGCGCCATGCAGGCGGCCATCGATCGTGAGGCCCTGGGAGGCGTGGCCGAGCGCTGCCGCCATCAGCCGCGCGCTCGGGCCTTGTCTGTATCAGACATAGGTGAAATAAGGGATGCTATCGGCGGAGCCTGGAAGAGGCGGGCAGGTGCCGTCTTGCGGAAGTGATCCAGGACTTCCATGCCGGGATCTGGGTGCGGCGGAACGAACGCTGCGACGTCACCCATCGCCGAGAGCGCCAACAGGTGTGCCTCGAGGCCCGGTTCGGGTGTGCCTGAGCCTCGGCGAAGTCTCACATCCGTGCGGGTCAGCCACTTCCCGATACCCCTCACGTGAGGGCTGTTATCGACTGACAGCCCATGTTGTAACGAATCTCCTGTCCGGAGTTATCCGGGCGGGAGATTCGTCGTTCTGGGTGTCTCGGTGGATGTCGCCGGGTGGATCGAGCGTGGTGTTGCCGCTCGGAGGGTGCTGTTGGCCCGGTTTTGCTGGCACGCGGGTGTCTCGGGGCGCGTTGATGCGGTCGAGGTCTGGCGGCTGGTGACGTGGTCGCGGTCTGGAGGCTTGGCGGGGTCAGGGGCCGCGGGTGCGGTAGATCCAGTCCGGCTCGTGTCGGTGGGGTTTCTCGTCGAGCTCGATCTGCCAGGGGTCGGGGAGTCCGCGTTCGAGATACCAGTGGTGCGGGTGGCGCATGCAACCGGAAGGGTCACCCCGAGATCTACACGCGGGACGGGGAGAAGGTCACGACCTTCTCGGGAACGCCGAGCGACTTCCGCAGCCTGCGGAACGCGCTGGCCCGCTCAAGCGTCGCGGGTTCCGCTGGCCCCTCGGGGTGAGTAGGCCGGGTGGGAGGTGAGGTAAGCACCTCCCACCCGGGACCTTCCATCTTGCACCGTCCCAACGAAAGAGAGGCACACCATGACCGAGTACAACGCCCACATCGAGTGGGCGACCCGCAGCGGCGACGACGACGAGCTCGTCGACGCCCTGGTCGACTACCACCCCGCCGTCTCGCGGGCGCACGCGGCCACGTCGCAGCCGAAATCACCCTGCCCGCCGAGTCGCTGCGCCAGGCCGCCACGACCGCACTCGCGATCGCCGAGACCGGTGCCGTGCGCGCAGCCCTCGACGGCGCCGACGTGCTCGCGCTCGAGGTCTTGCCGACCGCCGAATTCGACCAGCGCAACGGGCTCGACCCCATGCCCGAGCTCGTGTCCGTGACCGAGGCCGCCGAGGAACTCGACGTGAGCCGGCAGGCGGTCTTGCAGCGCCTCGAGTCCGGGTCGCTGCCCGGCACCAAGGTCGGCAAGACCTGGGTGGTCCAGGCGCGCGCCCTCGAACCGTTCAAGCCGACGGCCTGACGACAGCTCGACCTCGCACCACGTCCCGACACGGAGCCCCAGCGCCCCATCGGGTGCAGGGGCTCCGTCGTTCATGTCGCGCGTGGAAACCGCCAACCCATGGGATTTCGGTCGGATGCTCGGCGAACGAAGGCGACCGACCGCAGAGACGATCTCGCGGTGCATAAGGGGACACCATGGGTGCGGCATTTTGCACGAGGGCCAAAGGTTCTCAGCGCGACCGCGCGTCGCAATGGCCGACAGAAGTTATATATGCCAGGCTGCGCGTGCGTGGCCAATGACGGTCGCGTGTGATCATCACTGACAAGATGATAGGGGACAAGTATGTCAAGAAGTCCGATCTTGAGGCGCAGCAGCGCAGCAGGAGCTCTCGCTGTGCTGTTGAGCGCAACGCTCGTCGCGACAGCGCAGGGTACAACTGAAACTCCACTCTCTTCACCTCCCAGTCCAACACAGGCCGAGACCGTCTCATCTGAGAACGTAACCGACGCTGATGCCAAGGCTCTTACCGCGCCTCCGGTCGACGAGAACATGGCACGACTCGCCTCCGAACTCACAGGCGCACTCGCTGATGACTCGCAGTTCGCATCCGCGGAAGTCACCCTCGAGCGTGACAAGATTATCGTCCACTGGCACGGTGCGGTGACCAACGAGTTGCAACAGATTCTCGACCGCGAGCCCGCTGTTCCGGTCGAAATCGCGCAGACCCCTCGAGCCTGGAGCGGTGCGAGACCTGGCACAACGGATCCTCAAAGAGGATTCATCTGTCACCTCGGTGAGCATTCCGAAGGATGCTTCGTATGTCAACGTCACCTCCGCTACGCCGCCGAAAGCCAAGGCTCGAAGTTCTCAGTCCTCCGTTGAGGGTATCCCCATTAGGGTTTCCGATGGCGGATACATCGGTGCAAACAGCCGTCAGACCGACACCGGATACCACTTTGGTGGTGCAAGAATATCCCGGTTCTCGGACCCGTTCATTACGGGCAACTGCACGTCTGGGTTTGCCGTTCGCAAGCTCAACGATCCGAGTAAGCACGGAATGATGTTCGCCGCGCACTGCGGCGCGACAGGATCGCAGTGGATCTCAAGCGACGGAACATATGCCTACCCTGGGGCCCATCACTCAGCGCACCACTCCCTATGATGGTGCGATCATGGAATCTGGCTTCTCGAACCCGTACATCTGGATGAACGCGTGGAACGCAAGTGTCTATGCGCAGATCAACGGAGTGGCGAATCACTATGTCGGCCAGGAGCTCTGCTACAGCGGTTCGTTCAGCGGCCTGGTATGCGGGAACATCGTCGTGGAACCGAGCATCAACTACAACCTTGGCGGTGATCTAACATCCGTCACAGGATTTGTCACGGTCAACAATGCAGGCACTCCTGCCGCTGGTAACGGTGACAGCGGGGCCCCGGGTACCAACTCGTCAACACCAGCACCGGACTCAAGCGTTATGCTGTAGGTATCATCTCTGCGATTCCGGCAGATGCACCACCCGTTTGTACGGGAGTTGCAGGTAGTAGCACGCGCGCTTGCAGTCCGACAGTGGTTACTGTCTCTGTGAACACCATCGCGGCCGTTCTCGGATGGTACGTCCCCACATCCTAACAATGTCGCGGGCGCGCGAAGCCGCGCCCGCGACCTCCTGGAGGCTATCTGTGGAGTTTTCACGTCGCGCCCTGGCGCTGAGAGTGTTGCTCACGACCGTGTGTGCCAGCACAGCCCTATCTGCCTGCGCTCAGAGCGATTCATCGGCTTCCCTAACGGATAAGAGTGATGGTCTTGCAGCACCCTGGACCATTGCTGTCCTTGAGGGCGATGGTGACTGGTATACGTGCGTCGAGGAGTCCGACCTCGAAATCGGATCATCGATCCAAAGTGCTGATCTGCCGTCGTCGCACGCTACGGTGACGCTGGGTGAGTCGGTCAGTCATGAGGATGCGGTGGATCTCGCCGATTGCATTGTTGACCGGCTCAAGAGCGGTGAGGTTACTTTGGAAGGAACGTCCCAGTAAGCGTTTCATCTGGGGCACGGCCTCCCTCTGACGCTCTGACGGCCCTCCACGGCGCTCCTGCACCCCTTCGGGGTGTGGGGCGCCGTCGTCGTGCCGGGGAGGGTGACGGGGCCGCGTGGCGTCAGGCTAGGGCCGTTGTCGACCCCTGCGCCCTCGCGCGTGCCCTTCTCGCGCGTTCTGTGGGCTCTTGTGGGGCGTGTGGGGCGCTGGGGGCTCAAGGGCACCCGAGGGCTTCTTGGGGCCACCGCGGCCGAAAGAACGACCCGCTCTACCGCGCCCGCCCTGCACACCGGCGACAACCTGCTCACCGACAACCAACGCGCACGCCTGAAGGCACTGTTCGCGACCGAGGAACACGTCGAGGTCGAAGCGACCTGGGGCATCTACCAACGCATGATCGCCGCCTACCGCCACCGGGACCACACCCAAGGCCGCGCGCTCATGACCGCAGTCATCGACTCCCTGAGCGGCGGGGTCCCGGCGGCCCTGAGCGAGCTCGTCACCCTCGGACGAACCCTCAAGAAGCGAGCGGCTGACGTGCTGGCGTTCTTCGACCGCCCCGGCACCAGCAACGGCCCCACAGAAGCGATCAACGGTCGCCTCGAACACCTCCGCGGCTCCGCCCTCGGCTTCCGCAACCTCACCCACTACATCGCGAGGTCGCTCCTCGAAGCCGGCGGGTTCAGACCCGCACTACACCCTCATCTGCGATGAGCCCTCAAACAAGCACAAGCCCGCATCTGAGCCCCTCGCATTCATTGGACGATCCTGGCCGAGTTGAGTAGCATTCGGCCCAGGCGGGGCGCTTGGGTTCTTCGCCGCAGGAGAAGAGGGCTGAGCGATGAGAAACCGCATCGACAACGTTGTGAAGGTTTCGTGGAGCACGAGCGGTGCGCACAGCTGGTCTGGGGCGATTTCGGCGGGGACGCGCATCGCGTCCATGGGCACCTCTGGTGTCTTTGTCTCGCACGCCGCATCGTGCTACTGCCCGTCCGGGGTGGCCTGTGGCGTCTGAGCCCCGCTGGCGTCCGCGGGCGCTCCGGTCGATTGCCCTGATCACAGTGATCGTTGCGATCGCGGGTGCCTGCTCGGGACCTGACGTCTCCGAAGACGTGGACCCCACCAGTGGGGAGGAGTCTCTCGCCGGGGTTCCTCCCGAGGGCGACGACTGGGCCCAGGACCGGAAGTCATTGATCGCGCTCTATGAGGCGGGCCTCCCAGGTCTGGCTGAGCAGTATGGGGTCGAGGCGCCGCCGGGGACTGAGCTCGTGCGATTCGTCGCGCAGGACCAGTGGGCGCAGGCGCAGGTCGACTGCCTCGCCGACGAAGGCATCGGGGCGAGGCTGGGCGGACAGGGCGGGGTCTACTTCGACGACGTGCCGCCCGAGCAGGGAGATATCGTCAACCAGGCCGCGTATGTGTGCGCTGCGCAGTACCCGACCGATCCGCGGACGCAGGGCAAGTTGCCGCGTGTCCGTGCCGAGATGCAGTACACCCATCTCGTGGAGACTGTGATGCCGTGCGTACGTGCGGAAGGGTTCGAGGTACCTGAGCCGCCGTCTTTGCAGACCTGGCTAGGTCAGTACTATGCGGCCGCTGGCGCTTGGGATCCGTTCGTTATTGACGCGACGTCAGGAGCCGATTCCACAGCGCTCGATCTTCTCTGAGAAGTGCCCACATGATGCGCCGGACCTCTACCCTGCGATCGACTGAGGTGGCCCAGACAGCTGTGGCACGGAGTAGAGCGTTAAAGGATGCACGGAAGCCGAACATCAGGCGAATTGGCAAGGTCGGCCTCTGGGCCGCGCTGCTCGTTCTTGCCGTCGTGCTGGGGTGGTGGGCGGGACGTGTCACGACGCCTCCGGACGTGCGGCCGACATCGGAGGGTGCGGATGTCCCTACGATGGCGACAGTCGTCGAGTCGAGTGTCGGGCGGTCTATTGGAGTCGGGGTGACGCTCTCGCAACCTGCCCGTGCGGTTGCGACGAACCTTCTCCCTGGTGTCGTTACAGAAGTCGGGGCGGCCGACGTCCGGCCTGGCGACCTGCTCTACGCCGTTGACGGAGTCGGCGTCCGTGCGGCCGAGGGAGACGTGCCCTTCTACCGAGACCTCGACGTAGGCGTCAAGGGCGCCGATGTCGAGCAGCTTCAGCAGATGCTGCAGGGTTGGGTTTGCTGGACCACGAACCGGACGGCGTGTTCCGGGCGACGACGCGCGAGGCCGTGCGTGTGTGGCAGCGATCAGTCGGAGTTGAACGAACCGGCATCGTGCCGCGCGGCACGCTTGTCGCCGTTCCGACACTTCCGGCAGCGATCCGCATCGGTGACGACATCGCGCTGGGTGCTCTCCTTGCTGGTGGAGAGCAGTCCGTGTTCGCTACCACCGGCGACCTGGTTTTCGAGGTGGTTCTCTCTGAGGAGCAGGCAAAGCTGGTAGCGCCCGAGACCCTCATCCGTGTTCTCTTTGAGGATCAAAGGTGGGGTGCCCGTGTCTCAGAATCGAGGCAGGACGAGAGCGGCATGACCGTGCTCACGCTACAGGGGCCGACGGGGTTCCGTGTGTGGCGACCTCTGCGATCTCCTTCCAGCGGCTGAACGCACAACGCTCCGCGGAAGCGGTGATCGTCCCCGAGGTGACCGGGCCCAGCGTCCCCACTGCGGCGGTCATCACCGCTCAGGATGGCTCTGCCTATGTCGAACTTCGCGATGGATCACAGGCGCCGGTGAAGCTCCTAAGCTCAGCGCAGGGCATTGCTGTCGTCGAAGGGCTGGAGATCGGGCAGGAAGTGAAGGTCGGAGCGGCGAGTTTCAGCCCGGACAGTGCCACGTGAATCTCTCGGTTGAGAACTTGTCCTTCATGTACCGCGGTCGCTCGGGGAGCTCTTCGACGGGCTGACTCATCACTTCACGCCTGGTGAGATGACCGCGATCACTGGCGGATCGGGGCGCGGGAAGTCGACGCTCCTCTACATCGTCGGTCTCTTGCTCGCCCCGACATCCGGTGCGGTTCGCCTTGATGGGGCTGATGTCGGCAGGCTCCCGGATGCGGCCCGCTCCGCGTTGCGCGCCCACAGCATTGGGTTCGTCTTCCAGGATGCGAGCCTGGACCCAACGAGGACGATCCTCGACTCGGTCTTGGAACCCGCCCTCTACGCAGGCAGAGCGCGAAAGAGCGCGCTCGAGCGTGCGCGAGATCTACTTGACCAGCTTGGCGTGGGAGAACGCGCCGACCATCGTCCGGGCGAGATCTCCGGTGGACAGGCTCAGCGCGTAGCGGTCGCCCGCGCGCTCGTGAACGAGCCGGGCGTTCTGCTTGCGGACGAGCCGACGGGAAATCTGGACCGTGAGAACGCTGCAACAGTGCTAGATGCGCTCCGCACCGCTGCGAAGGGGTGACGACCGTGATCGCTACCCACGACCCCTTCGTCGTGGACCACGCCGATCACGTGCTAGCGCTGTGAGGATGCGATGAAACCGATGGCGCTGGTTCGTGAAGCCCTGGTCGCCAGTATTCGCCGGCCCGTGCCGACGCTCCTGGTGGTCTTGCTTGTCGCAGCGATGTGCTTGACCACGGTCCTTACTGTCGGCCGTACCTCAGCTGCGCAAGCACAGGTCCAGGAAGGCTCGAGTCCGCGGGCGCTCGACTGCTGACCGTCACAGATACTCGTGATCAGGGCCTCTTCGGCGCTGCGGTCGTCGGCTCGGTTGCAGCACTGGACTCAGTCACGGGAGCCGCAGCCCTGACGTCGCCGCGCGACGTGACTGCAACGAACCAGGGCCAAGGCGGTGTGAAGATACCTCTTTGGGCAGTGGTCGGCGATCCGGATTCCCTCGTTGAGCTCGAGTCAGGCCGATGGCCCCGGCCGGTGAGGCACTCATCTCGTCCGCGTTGGTCGATGTGCTCGGGTTCACGTCCTCGACCGGCTCGGTCGACGCGGGTTCTCGCCAGTGGGCTGTCGTCGGAACGTTCCGTACGCGCGGCGCGGTGCCTGAGCTCGAGAGCGGCGTCGTAGCTGCGGCGACCACCGCCGATGTCGCGCGAACGCTCTATGTGACCTCCGAACCCGGACGCGATGTCGCCCGGGTGCAGCAGATCGCACTGAGCATCGTCGCTCCCGCGGCGCTCAATGACGTCTCCGTCCAGGCACCTGACATCCTCGCCGGCCTCCAGGACAGCGTCGGTGAGGACCTCGGTACCTTCGCGGGGAACCTTCTGCTTATCGTCTTGTCGGGCGGTGCTGTCCTGACGGTGATGGTTGTGTCGGCAGACGTCCTCGTGCGTCGGTCCGATCTTGGGCGGCGACGAGCGTTGGGGCCTCCAGGCAGGCAGTTGCGCTTCTGATCATGACGCAAACTGCCGCCGCAGCGGGCACCGGGCGATACTCGGGACCGCGATCGGGGCACTAGCCGGCGCGACCTGGGCTACGACGCCTCCGGCGGTGTTTCTCATCGGGACCGCTACGCTGTCTCTTCTCGCCGCAACCATCGCTTCAATACCGCCTGCCCTCGCAGCCGCGAGAGCAGATCCCGTGCGAGTCCTTCGCACGCCGTAGGAGACTGGACACGGCTGGGGATGCCCCTGGCGAAGGTGCCGTTGCGAATCGCGTCCTAGCTGTTCTCGGGAGAGTGAACAGCCCTTCAGGCCGGAGCCGTGACCGGCAGGACCGCGTACTCGGGGTCGACGTGGCGGGCCGGTGAGCATGACGGCGCCCCGCACCCGGTGGGGGTGCAGGGGCGCCGTGGGGGTCAGAGAGGGCCGAGGCGACAACTGCGGGTCTTCGGTGTCGGGGCGCGGTGCAGGGTCGAGCTGTCGTCTAAAGCCTGTCGAACAACCTCCGTGAGGTGTACGGCAGCGTCCTCTCGGACGTCCCTATGCCGCGGTGGCGGTGAGGGACGTCCGAGAGCGACGCTGCCGGCACCCACGGAGGTTGTTCGACAGGCTTTAATCCTCTTCAGGAAGCATCACCGTCGCGACGGGCTCTCCAGTGTCACCAGCGTCTAGCTCGAGCGACAGCGTCACAGGAAGGGCCGTGCTCGCTCCGGCCTGGTTGCGCACCCGCAGCACGCGGAAGTCGACCCGTCGCCGCCCTGGATTTGTGCGGGCCGAGCGGTAGGCCATCCACAAGACGTCGCGCAGGCGGGTTGAGTCCCAGGGCGATTGCAAAGTTGATCTGGGGATTGTGCAGGGGTGTGACCTGCGGGGATGCGTTGGCGGGCGCGGCCCCAGGGGTGGTGGATGATCTGGGTGTCTACGCCTGATGTCCAGAACCTGTGGGAGCCGCGCCCGTGCATGTATCTTCGCCTGTCCTTGCTGTTCTTGACCAGCCCACGGCGCGTGAGCGCGTGCTGCGTGGGCAGCTCGATGGTCTGATGGCGGCGTTGGACGCGGTGGCGGACCCGCGTGGTCGGCGTGGGCGTTGCTCGCGACGTGTTGCGGGCGCGCACGTTCGTCGAGATCGCGGAGGTCGCTGCTGACCTGGACGTGGACCTGTTGGACGCGGTCGGGGTCGTGCGGCGGGTGCCGTCGGCCGCGACGTTCTGCCGGGTCGCCGCGATGGTGGACCCCGATCAGCTTGACCGGGCGCTCAGCTCGTGAGCCCGCCCGCCCTGGGTTGGCGCCCGCCTGGGCTTGCCCGCCTGTGTGCTTCTGGCCGAAGCCCAATCGGTGCCGGGGGCGTGGGCTGGAGGCCGCTCTTGCCTCGGGTTCGGGGGTGTGGTCGGTGTCGGGTTGGGGTCGGCGGGGTCGTCGAGGGGTCGGCGGGGTCGGTGAGGGTGTTCCGAAGGGTGGGGTCCTCCCCTTGTTTTGGTAGAGCGATCTAGCCCCGCTAGCGGTCGCTAGCACACGCTAGCGACGGTTAGCAAGTGTCTAGCAAGGTGAGTCGGCAAGCCACCCCGACCCAGCCCCCGCCCCACCCCGTCCAGGCCGCGCGCGCAGCGCCAACCCCACCACCGACCAGAATGTTGCGCCGGGGATGATCGGGCCGTCGGCCTGTACGGAGTCGACGTCCGTCTGCCACGCGGGCCAGCCGATGACGTCGGTGTGCAGGGCCCAGACCACGTCGATCGGTGCCTCGATGCGGATCTCGCGTCGGACGACCACGGTGGCGGACTCGTCGATGGTAGTCGGGGCGGTGGCGGTGCTGTTCATGGGACGGCGAGCCCGTCCGAGCCGACACCGAGAACCTGCGCGCAGCGCTGGATGCCTCCTCGGCTCGTGGCTCCACCTTCTGCGCGCCAAGGCCGAGACAAAGGCCAGCAAGCGAAGGACGAAGGTGCGCCGCCGACACATCGCCAAAGCACTGGGATGGGTATCCCTCGGCGTCACCGCTTCTTCGCGCTCGCCGAGCCTTGGCTGCTGCTCCCGATCGCTACGTTCGTGCTTGCGCTCAGCCTGTGGGACTGACGCCATGACGACGCGCACCTTGAGGGCACGTGCTCCACGGGCCGAGAGTCGCAGGTCGTCGCCCGCGCAGGTCGGGCAGCCGGCCTGGACATCGAACAAAGGCCCGCGACACGCGGGCACGAGAGAAACACCATGCGCGCCATTCCCGAGAGCACTCGTCCCGGCAGCCGAACCAAGGTCCACAGGGACGACAGGACCCGACGCGGGAACCGAGCGATCCTGTCCGCCTGGGCGATCCCCGTGCTGATCGTCGGACAGTTCGCGATGGTCGCCGTCGTGCCCGTCGTCGTGCTGACGGCCACCGTGCTCCGCAACGCGAACCTACGAGCCCTGCGTTGGTGGGCCGTGGCCGTCGGGGCCACCTACGCCAGCGGCCTCGCGGCCTGGGCCATCGGCCCCGACCGCGCGGGAGCCCCTCGAAGGACCTCCACCCTGTGCACGCGGCGGTCATCGTGGCCGCCTCCCTCGCGTTCGTCATCCGCTACCACATGAGCCGACACCCCGAGATTGAGTCACGCAGCATTCGCGCGGGCGTCCTGACCCACGGGAAGGCGACACACCGAAAGGTTTCAGTGGCTCGATCTACACCCGAAAGCGTCAGCTCGGATGACATGGCCAGAACGGCAAAATGGTTCCCGGGGCCCTGCGAGGGACGCGGAGGTGGTCTTCCCTGGGGATCGTCACGGGAGAGTCCCATGTCCGTTCCAGGGGTCTCTGTGCGGTCGACGCCGCGCAGCGCACCGAGATCATCGAACGAGGCATACACGCTGTTCAGCGCGCCGAAACCACACATGATGGACGAAAGGCCCCGGATCTCAGACCCGGGGCCTTCGTCGTTCCCAGCCCCGCCCTTCCTGCGGTGTGCCCCTCCGTCGAGAGGTATCGGCCGGCAGGTTCGGAGCTCCGCAGCAGCAGTTCTGCGGCGGCCCGTTCCCACCCGAGGGCGACCCGAGACCTTCAGGGCACATTCCTCTGAAGGTCACGGGAAGACCAAGAGGCGCCCAAGGCGTTGGGGCTTGCGCGATGGGAAACCGGTATCCTACGATCGGGAAACCGGTCTCCCGATGTTCTGTGTCTCATCCGGGTGTCGCTCGCTCCAATGTCGGGACGAGCGCGCTCGACGATTCAGTCGGTGATGAACGGTGCGGGCACGGTCCGCACCGGCATCGCTACAGGGTGGGCACGACGTCGTCCGGGTGAGTGCGCACGAGATCTCGACGGTCGGCTGCACAGACGCAGTCGCCCCGACTTCGGGCGAGCTCAGATCAGCACGATCCGGCGGTAGACCCGCCGCGACCTGCTCGGAACTCAGAGCAACAGCCCGCATTCAATGACGAAGATGAGGCAACGATGAGACATCCAGCTGCACTACGAACTCTTGCGGCGGGGCCGCGATGGCCCTGGTCGCCACGATCGGCGTGACGGCCCTTTCCATACCCGGCGCCCAGGCGGCGACGGGCAGTGCGACCGGGTTCGCGACCGGGAACGGCGGGACCACCGGCGGCGCGGGTGGGCAGACGGTGAGGGCCACCACGGGCACCGCGATCCACACGGCCCTGTGCAACCGGGCAAGCAGCACCACCCCGATCACGATCGAGGTCGAGGGGACCATCAACCACGCGAACACGAGCAAGGTCTCGGGCGCGAGCTGCAACACCGCTGCTGGCGTGATCGAGCTCAAGCAGATCAGCAACGTCACGATCGTCGGTGTCGGGAGCGGGGCCGTCTTCGACCAGGTGGGCATCCACATCCGCGAGTCCAGCAACATCATCATCCAGAACGTGACGGTCAAGAACGTCAAGAAGTCGGGGTCGCCCACGTCCAACGGCGGTGACGCGATCAGCATGGAGACCGACGTCCGGAACGTCTGGGTCGACCACGCGACCCTGGAGGCCTCGGGCGGGGAGTCGGAGGGCTTCGACGGCCTCTTCGACATGAAGGCCAACACCCAGTACGTGACGCTGTCCTACAGCACCCTGCGCAACTCGGGCCGTGGCGGCCTCATCGGCTCGAGCGAGAGCGACCGCTCGAACGGCTTCGTCACGTTCCACCACAACCTGTACGAGAACATCGACTCGCGCGCCCCTGCTGCGTGGCGGCGTCGCGCACATGTACAACAACCACTACCTGAACCTCAACGAGTCCGGCATCAACTCGCGGGCCGGAGCTAAGGCAAAGGTCGAGAACAACTACTTCGAGGACTCCAAGGACGTCCTGGGCACCTTCTACACGGACCAGGCCGGCTTCTGGCAGGTGAGCGGCAACGTCTTCGACAACGTGACGTGGACGAGCCCCAGCGGCGACAACCAGCCGGCGGGCCCCAACCCGACGTCGACCACCACGGTCAGCATCCCGTACGCCTACACGCTGGACGGTGCGAGCTGCGTTCCTGACGTCGTGCGCCAGACGGCGGGGCCGACAAGGGTCTGCGGGTGTCGGACGGCAGCTGCACGCCGCAGTCGCCCGACCCCGACCCGACGGACGAGCCGACCGACGAGCCGACCGACGAGCCCACCGACGAGCCCACCGACGAGCCCACCGACGAGCCGACCCCGGCGCCCAGACGATCTACGTGGCGCCGAACGGAACTACGGGCGCGGCGGCACGGTCTCCGCGCCGACGACGCTCCCGCGGCGATCTCCCGTGTCGCCTCGGGTGGTGAGATCTTCCTGCGCGGAGGCACGTACAACCTGTCGCAGACCGTCGTCGTCGCGCCGGGCAACGACGGCACCGCGGGCGACCGCACGCTGCTGTCCGCGTACCCGGGTGAGACCCCGGTGCTCGACTTCTCCGCTCAGGGCGAGGACCCCGCGAACCGGGGCCTGGCCCTCAACGGCGACTACTGGCGCCTCTACGGCGTCGTCGTCCAGCGGGCCGGGGACAACGGCATCTTCGTCGGCGGCAGCAACAACGTCGTCGAGCGGGTCGTGACCAGGCACAACCGCGACTCCGGTCTGCAGATCTCCCGCATCGCGGCCGACACGCCCGCCTCCGACTGGCCGGCGAACAACCTCGTCCTCAGCACCGAGTCCCACGACAACGTCGACTCCGACGGGGAGGACGCCGACGGCTTCGCGGCCAAGCTCACGTCCGGCCCGGGGAACGTCTTCCGGTACGCCGTCTCGCACAACAACATCGACGACGGCTGGGACCTGTACACCAAGACCGAGACCGGTCCTATCGGTGCGGTGACCATCGAGAGCTCGCTCGCCTACGAGAACGGCACGCTGGCGGACGGCTCCCAGGCGGCAACGGCGACCGCAACGGGTACAAGCTCGGGGTGAGGACATCAAGGTCGACCACGTCGTCCGGAACTCCATCGCCTATCACAACGGCAAGCACGGGTTCACGTTCAACAGCAACCCGGGCTCGCTGAAGGTCTCCGGGAACGTGAGCATCGGCAACGCGGAACGGAACTTCAACTTCGAGGAGGGCACCTCGGTCTTCAGCGGCAACGTCTCGTGCGACAGCGGGTCGAACGACCGTACGGTCGGCACGCTGTCCGGGTCGAACTCGTTCTGGAGCGGCTCGAACGCCGCGGCCTGTGGCGCGTACGCCGGCGAGCTCGACTGGTCCTTCGCGACCGACGGATCGCTCCGGGTCACCTTCGGCGGTCAGACGAACCCGACCGACCCCACCGACCCGACCGACCCCACCGACCCGACCGATCCCACGGACCCGACGGATCCCACGGACCCGACCGATCCGCCGTCGGGCACGAACCTCAGCCTCGGGCGGGCTCCGACGGCTCGAGCAAGGCCAGCGGCACGAGCTACGGCAACGTGATCGACGGCGACCTCGCGACCTACTGGTCGCCGTCGGGATCGACGGGCAGCATCGGGGTCAAGTGGGGTAGCGCGACCTCCGTGTCGAAGCTCGTCGTCCGCGAGGCCGCCGGTGGCGGCACCCTGGGGGCGTGGCGAGTCGTGAACAACGACACGGGCGCTGTCCTGAAGACGGGCAGCGGGCGGGGACCATCACGTTCCCGGCGACCTCGCTCAAGAAGATCGTCTTCGAGATCACCGGCGCGACAGGGACGCCGAGGATTGCGGAGCTCGAGACCTACGCCGGGTAGTCGAGTGGTGTCGGACTCCTGACGTGACGACGAGGGCCCTGGGTCGATGATCCGGGGCCCTCGTCGTGGTGGTCGAGCCCCACCGGCCCATACCTAGATCTGCTAGGTTAAGAACCCCTAGCAGTCCTAGGCGTAGGAGTCCCATGCACATCGACAAGGACCTTGTCGCCGCCTCGGCCACACCGCTCGTCCTCGGCATCCTGGCAGACGGCGAGTCGTACGGCTACGCGATCGTCAAGCGCGTCAACGAGCTGTCGGGCGGTCACATGCAGTGGACCGACGGCATGCTGTACCCCTGCTCCACCGGCTCGAACGCCTCGGGCACGTCGAGGCGTCGTGGGGCGTGTCCGACGTCGGGCGCAGGAGAAAGCACTACGCGATCACCCCGCCGGGCGCGAGGCCCTCGCCGAGCGCCAGGCGCAGTGGAGCGTCGTCGCCGACGCGCTCCAGAAGGTGTGGAGCGACGCCCGCGACACATCGGCTCCGCGGGCCGTCGCCGAAGGGTGGGCCTGATGGGCACGCACCCCGCGCTGGAGGCGCAGATCGACCAGTGGCGCGGCTACGTCCAGCGCCGGCAGGCGATCTCGACAGCCGACGTCGACGAGATGGAGGACCACCTGCGCGAGCAGGTCGCCGACCTCACCGCGACCGGCCTCGACGACGACGAGGCCTTCCTCGTCGCGGTCAAGCGCATGGGAAACCTCGACGCGGTCTCGCGCGAGTTCGCCCGTGAGCACTCCGACCGGCTGTGGAAGCAGCTCGTCCTCGTCCCCGAGGCCTCCACGACGAGCGAGGGGCACCACGCTGGCGCGAGCTCGCGGTCGTCCTCGCGCTCGCCGTCGGCGCGGGGCTCGCGGTCAAGGTCGCCGCGGAGACCATCAGCGACGAGACGGTCCTGCTGCGCAACATCGGCCTGCTGGTCTTCCCGTTCCTCGCGGGTACTTCGCGTGGAAGCGCCGCCTGACGTGGGCGTGGGCGCGATGCTCGCGATCCCGTTCGCGGTGCTCGCGGTCGTGCTCAACGTGTACCCTTCGAGCCGGAGGGCTCCACGCTCCTGCTCGCGGCCGTGCACGCCCCGGTCGTCCTGTGGGCGCTCGTCGGGATCGCCTACGTCGGCGGGCGGTGGCGCTCGGACGGCGGTCGCATGGACTTCGCCCGGTTCACGGGAGAGCTCGCGATCTACTTCACGCTCCTGGCGCTCGGGGTGCCGTCCTGATCGGGCTCACGTTCGGGGTCCTCGACCTGGTCGGCACGGATCTCGAACCGTTCCTCGAAGCCTGGATCATGCCCTTCGGCGTCCCTGGCGCCCTGGTCGTCGCGGCCTGGCTCGTCGAGGCCAAGCAGAACGTCGTGGAGAACATCGCGCCCGTCCTCACCCGCGTCTTCACGCCGTTGACGATCGTCATGCTGCTGGTCCTCCTCGTGGTCCTCGTGGCCGCGGGCGGCCTGCTCGACGTCGACCGCGGGCTGCTCATCCTGATGGACGCGATCCTCGTGCTCGTCCTGTGCCTGCTGCTCTACTCGATCTCGGCACGGGACCCGCTCGCGCCGCCGGCGCTGTTCGACGGACTGCTGCTCGTCCTGGTCGTCGCGGCCCTGGCAGTCGACGCGGTGGCTCTGACCGCGATGCTGACCCGCATCGCCGAGTTCGGCCTCAGCCCCAACAAGGTCGCGGCGCTGGGCCTGAACGTCCTGCTGCTGGTGCACCTGGTGGGCTCGGCGCTGCACATGGCCGGGTTCCTGCGGGGTCGCCCGTTCGGTGCTCTCGTCCGGTGGCAGACGCAGTTCCTTCCGGTGTACGCGGTGTGGGCCGCCGTCGTGGTCGTGGCCTTCCCGCCGGTCTTCGGGTTCGTCTGACCGTCCGCCCTCCGCCGCCCGTCGTACGCTCGGGAGATGACCGACGCGATCCTCGTCGAGTGGCTTCTCGACTCCGATCCGGCGCTGCGGTGGCGCGTCGAGCGGGACCTCCTCCGGGCGCCCCGGAGGTCTGGCAGGAGACCCGTTCGCGGGTCGCGACCGAGGGCTTCGGCTCTCGGTTGCTCGCCCTGCAGGACCCCGACGGGCAGTGGGCAGGCGGCGCGTTCTTCCCGGCCGACTTCGACTACGAAAGCGGGCCCGAGGGGCCGGACGGTGCGGGGCAGCCGTGGACCGCGACGACCTGGTCGTTGAACGCGCTGCGCGAGTGGGGCTCGACCCGACGGTCCTGCGTGAGCGCAGGACCGTCGAGCTCCTCGCGCAGAACTGCCGCTGGGAGTACGACGACCTCCCTACTGGGGAGGCGAGGTCGACTGCTGCATCAACGCCTCCACCCTGGCGAACGGTGTCTGGCTCAGCGCCGACGTCAGCGGCCTCCTCGACGCGATGCTCGGCATGCGGCTGCCGGACGGCGGCTGGAACTGCGAGTGGGTCGACGGGTCGGTCCGGTCGTCGTTCCACTCGACCCTCAACACGCTCAAGGCGCTGCTCGCCTACGAGGCGGCGACCGGCGGCTCGGACGAGATCCGCGAGGCCCGGCGGACCGGGGAGGAGTACCTCCTGCGTCGCGGGCTGTTCCGTCGGCTGTCGACGGGAGAGCCGGTCGCGCCGTGGGTGCGCTACTTCACCTACCCGTACCGCTCGTACTACAGCGTGCTGAACGCAGCCGTGTACTTTCGCGAGGCGTCCTTGCTCGACGGGACGCCACCGGATCCACGGGCGGCCGACGCCATCGAGCTGGTCCGCGCTGCACGGCAGCACGACGGGACGTGGCTCCAGGAGCCGCGGCACCCGGGTGCGTGTGGTTCGAGGTCGACGTACCGGCGGGCGAGCCGTCGCCGTGGCTGACCCTCGACGCAGCCCTCGTGCTCGAGTGGTGGGACGGGCGGTAGGGCGCGCTCCGCCGTCGGGCCGCCGCCGCACCCGGCCGCACCCGACCGGACGGACTTCCTCCTCTCCCCGGTGTGTGACAGTGGGCCGAGATACCCGGGCGCGGCGCTCGCGCCCACAGCTCGGACCGGTCGACCGACCGGCGCACCACCGCACCGCAGCACTCCTGGAGGAACCATGACCGACGTGCACGTGCCCGTCGCCGCCGACCACGTCGTGACCGTCGACGACGAGGGAACCCGCACGGGGACGTTCGAGCGCAGCGCCGTCCACACCACCGAGACGCCGCTGCACCTGGCCTTCTCCTGCTACGTGCTCGACGGCGCCGGCCGCCTCCTCGTGACCCGTCGCGCGCTGTCGAAGCGCACGTGGCCGGGCGTGTGGACCAACTCGTTCTGCGGGCACCCGCGGTGGACGGAGACGACCGAGGAGTCGATCGCCCGCCACGCCGCCCACGAGCTGGGTCTCGAGATCCAGGACCTCGAGGTGGCCGTGCCGGGGTTCCGGTACCGGGCGGTGGACGCGTCGGGGTCGTCGAGAACGAGATCTGCCCGTGTACGTGGCGCGCGCGGCGAGCGGCGTGACGGCGAACCCGAGGAGGTCGCCGAGCTCGAGTGGACCGGTCCGGGTGACCTGGGCCGCGCCGTCGACGCGACGCCGTGGGCCTTCAGCCCGTGGATGGTCCTGCAGGTCGCGGCGCTGCGCGACGCGGCGAGCAGGCCCGACGGCGCGGTCTCGCCCCTGCTGGCCGAGGTCGCCACGGCCCTGGGCTGAGCGGGCGGGGCGGTCGTCCCGACCGGGGGCTGTCGTCCGACGAGGGCTTCGGGCCGGGCGTGCCGCATCGACTCTCCACACCCGGTCGGGAGACAATCGACGCATGTCAGAAGCCGGAGCCGTCCCTGTCCCCGATCGCGCCGCGCCGTTCGAGGCGCACATCGAGTGGGCGCGCGCGACGCCGGTCGACGGCTTCGACCTGTCCCCGATCGACGACCGCTGCATCGAGGATCCCCGCCCTGGGACTACCTGGTGCTGGCGCGGGAGCTGGTGGGCAGCGGTCGCGGCCCGGTCCTGGACCTGGGGACGGGTGGCGGCGAGATCTACGCCTCGCTCGCGCCCCTGCCGGAGGGCTCTGCGGCGACCGAGGGCTGGCCCCCGAACGTCCCTGTCGCCCGACGGCGCCTCGAACCCTGGGCGTGGACGTCCGGCAGGTGGGGAGCAGCAAGGGCGAGGGCTCATGCTCCCGTTCCTCGACGGCCGGTTCGCGGTGGTCCTGGACCGGCACGAGGAGTTCGACGCCGCGGAGGTGCTGCGCGTCCTGGAACCGGGCGGGGTCTTCCTCACGCAGCAGGTCGACAGCCGCGACGGGATCCGGGTCAACACGGCGCTGGGTGCCGAGCTGCCGTGGGACCCGGACGACGTGACGATCGAGGGCGCGACGGCCGAGCTGGCCGAGGCCGGGTTCGTGATCGACGTGGCCCGCGAGCACGTGGGGACACGACACTTCCACGACCTGAGCTCGCTGCTCTGGTACCTCAAGGTCATCGCGTGGCAGGTCCGGAGGTCGCCGACCTGTCGCCCGAGGCGATCGCCCGGTACGAGGCGCCGCTGCGCGCCCTGCACATGCACTTCGCGGCGGGCAACGAGTTCGTGGACGAGGCGCCCCGCTTCCTCGTGGTGGCGCGCAAGCCGTTCTGAGGTCCGATCGCCCGCACCGACGGCGTGGCCGTCGTCGGTGACGGCGGGGCCCGCCGAGGGAGCGTCCGCGCGCGACCCGCGCTCCGTCGTCGGGCCCCTCGCGTCCGGGCGTGGAGAAGCCCGCGGGCCGGTGGATCCTCCACCCGTCGCGCTGGACGACTGCGCAACTCCCGCGGGCTCCTGGTGGTCGCACGACTAGCGCGCAACCACCTCGAGCGTCCCAGAATCTTCACTTCGTGGACCACCTCCTCTCGTCGGTGTCCACGACGCTACGCCTGCCCTCGCCGGGTTCGCCAGAGTATTTCTCTCACGGCTCAGCGGGGTCTGCCGCGGGTCGCCCCGAAGGGTCCTCGGCGGGTCCCGGGTGGTCGGGGCGTCGTCGGCCGGGCCTGGTCCTCGCGCCGCGCCGCCGCGACGACCCGCGTCGAGGAGAGCAGGCCGACGAGCAGGAAGCCCGCGGCGACGAACAGCGAGATCCGGGTGCCGTCGCTGAAGCCGTCGGAGAGGGCGTCGAGGACGTCGGGCGTCTTCTCGCCGAACTGCCCCTGCGTGCCCTCCGCCCGCAGCTCCGGGATGGTTCCTCCTGCGGACTGCACCGTCGCGTCGGCGACCTGTGTCGCGGCGGCGGAGGGCACGCCGTCGACCACCTCGAGCGCGGGCGGGACCGCGGTGGTGAGCCCGATCGCGAGGGCCGCACCGATGAACGCCGTACCCAGCGCGGAACCGAGCTGACGTGCCGTGGACTGCGTCGCGGACGCCTGCCCGGACTCGTCCTCCGGGACGGAGACGAGGGTCGTGCCCGTGAGCTGGGCCGAGGCGAGCCCCAGGCCCAGGCCGTAGATCACGAGGAGGGCCGCGACGAGCCACGAAGAGACCGTCGGGGTGACGAAGAAGGCCACGGCCAGGACACCGACCACCTCGAGGACCAGGCCGAGGACGATCGTCCGGGGCGACCCGATCGCAGCCGCGAGATGCCGGGCCATCGCCCCGAGAAGAATGCGCCCGCGGCCATGGTCGCCAGGACCACGCCCGCGCCGAGGCTCGTCAGCCCCAGGACGTTCACGAGGAAGAGCGGCAGCACGAAGATGAGACCGAACTCCCCGATCGCGACAAGCATCGCCGTGACGTTCCCCAGCGGAACGTCGCGATCCGGAAGAGCGTCAGGTCGAGCAGCGCAGAGCGACCCAGCCGGTGGCGGCGACGCTCCGAGAGGACGAACAGGACGAGGAACAGCACGCCGATCGCACCGATCACAGGGACGGGTGAGACGGGGGCGTCCGTCCCCAGGTGAGGCCGAAGACCCGCAGCTCCCCTTGGGTGCCCACCAGCCGAGCGACTGCCCCTCGATGAGGGCGAAGACAACCGCACCGAACCCGATCGCGCTCGTCAGCAGGCCGACGACGTCCAGACCGGTGGTGGTGATGTGCGCTCGGGTCTCGGGGACCACGAGGAACGCGCCGATGATCACCGCCACGCCGATGGGGATGTTCACCAGGAAGATCCACGGCCAGGTGAACGACGTCGTGAGCCAGCCACCGAGGAGCGGCCCGACCGCGGCCATCCCGGAGATCACTGCTCCCCAGATGCCGAACGCGACCGCGCGGTCCTTGCCGCGGAACGTCGCGTTGACCGTCGACAGGGTTGCCGGGAGGACGAACGCACCGCCGACCCCTGGATCAGGCGGGCCACGATCAGGGTCCCGGCGTCGTGGGACTGCGAGGCAAGGATGCTGCCGGCGAGGAAGACCACGACCCCGACCAGCAGCATCTTCCGCCGGCCGAGGCGGTCACCCAGGCGACCGGCGGTCAGGAGAAGCGCAGCGAACACGACCGAGTAGGAGGCGTTGACCCACTGGGCATCGTTCAGGTCGAGGTGCAGGTCCTGATGATGGTCGGGAGCGCGACGCCCACGATCGTCCCGTCCAGGACGATCATCGACAGGGCGGTCGCCAGGACGAACAGTCCCGCCCACCGGTGGTCCTTGGTGCCCTTCGGTGGCGTGGGAACCAGCGGCTCGCCGGCTCCGCTCGACCTGTTCGACTGCGTGCTCATCGGTGCTCCTTCACGATGGGGTGACCGTGGTGCAGAGCCGCGTGGCTGGTGGGATCAGGCGGGAAGCAGGTGGTCCCACTCCTCGGGGTTGTCGTCCAGCCACGAGGCGAAGCCCTGGGCGGGGCGCCCGGCGAAGCGTTCGACGACGTCGCTCACCTCGGCCAGCTCCCCGCGGCGATCGCGGTGTACGAGGAGACCCAGCCGTCGACCGCGAACGGCGGTGCGGCGTAGACGGCGCGCGAGGCGTAGGCCTCCTCGAGCGTCTCCGGTCGGTAGCTGATGGAGCGGCCCGTGGCGCCGGAGAGCAGCCCGGCGATCTCCGCGAGAGTCAGGGCCTGGGGACCCGTCACGTCGTAGGTCTTCTCGTGGTGCTGGGCGGGACGCTCGTCGAGGAGGATCGCGGTGGCCACGTCCGCGATGTCGTCGTGGGAGACCGAGGACAGGCGCCCGTCGCCGCCGGGGCCACGGATCACCCCGTCGTCCCCGACCATGTGGACGAGGCCCTGGTGGTAGAGGTTGTCCCGGAGGAACGTGTACTTCAGCCCGGTGCCCCTGATGTACTCCTCGGTGAGCCAGTGGTCCCGCCCGAACGTGAACGTGCACTCCGGCCCCGCCCCGAGGAACGACACGTACACGATGCGCTCCACGCCCGCGGCGACTGCTGCGTCGACCGCCGTGCGGTGCTCCTCGACCCGGTTCGGGGACTCCCGTGCGGAGACCAGGAAGACCGAGCTCACCCCTTGAAGGCACGGACCATGTTCGGCATGTCCGTGTAGCCGGCGGCGACGGCCACTTCCGTGTCGGGCAACGACTCGCCGTCCGGAAGACGCGGCGCGCGCGTCGCGTCACGCACGACCAGCCGCTGCTCGGCGCCCTCCGCGGCCAGCCGCAGAGCAAGCTTCGAGCCCAGCCGACCGCTCGCCCCGGTCACCGCGACGAGCCCCGAGTCCGTCCTGATCGTCATGCATCCACGGTAGGCCGGGCGGGCAGGAACCGCCTGGGGGCGGCGTGAGGAAGGCGGCCCGTCTTCGCGCAACCGCCCACCTCGCGCTCGAGGACATGCAGGAGACTGGTGACGTGACGACACCGACCTCCCCGTGATGCCGCCGCGACCCCGCCCCGGCCATCAGCCCTACCGCGTGATGACCGTGTGCACGGGCAACATCTGCCGGTCCCCATGGCCGAGATCGTGCTGCGCGACCGCTTCGAGGCCGCGGGGCTGGGCGGCCGCGTGGTCGTGGACTCGACGGGCATCAGCGCGGAGGAGCACGGCAACCCGGTGGACCGTCGCGCCCGCCGCGTCCTTGCCGAGCACGGTTACGACACCGGGGACGGGCACCACGCGCGTCAGGTCCGACCGAGCGACGTCGTGTCGCGCGACCTGGTCCTGCCCATGACGGCGCAGCACGCCCGTGCGCTGCGCCGCCTGCACGGCGACGGGAACGTGCGGATGTACCGGTCGTTCGACCCGGCCGCGCCGGTCGTGGCACCCGTGCACGCGGAGCGCGACGAGCACCTCCTCGACATCGACGACCCCTGGTACGGCGGCATGCAGGACTTCGAGGACTGCCTGGCCCAGGTCGAGGCCGCGGCGGACGGGATCGTGGAGCATGTGCGGGCAGAGCTCGCGCGGCGTCAGGCCTGAGTCGGGCGCGGTTCTGACCCGGACGGTGGTGCCGAACCCGAGGTTGGTCAGGCAACTCCCTCAGTTGCCTGACCAACCTCGGGTTCGGCACCTCGGCACCCGGGTTCGGCACCCGGGCGGGCGCGGTGAGTCAGGTTCCGTCGGGAGCAGGGTCGTCCCGCCCGGCCCGACGGCGCCACCACCGGCGCGTGCCTGTCCCGCCCGACCCGTGCCCCACCCGGGGCGAGCCCTCTCCGGTGGTGCCTGGCGCCGTCGGGCCGGACGGCGCACTGCGGGCCGTACGACGCTCACGCCACAGCACGACCTCCTGCTCGACGTCCCGCAGGGCGTGACCACGGGCGGCCCGCCCTGGAGCTGGCGTCGCGCGTCGACCACGCGTGCGTTGAACTCCTCCAGGACCTCACGCACGGTCTCCTCGGTGAACTGGCGGTCGAGCTGGTCGCGGAGCTGGGCGTCGTCACGCCGGAGCTGGGCCGGAGGCAGGATCCCGGTGATGTTCTCGCGCTCGACCAGGCTCTTGAGCCACCAGTCGGGGTCGTGGCGGGTGCCGAGCCCGGGATCGGCTTGCCCGCGAGCGGCAGGTCGTCGAACTCGCCCGGGCCATGGCCTGCCGCACCAGCTCGTCGACCCACTGGCCGCGGTTCTCGAGCGGCGGCCGGGTGTGGCGGGGCGACGCTCTCGCCCTCCGCGTCACCCTCGCCGCCTCGCGCGCGCTCTCCCGGTCCACGCGGTACTGCGCGGCCCGGCGCACGGGATCGTCCTCGCTCATCCTGCCTCCCTGGAGTCGGTCCTGCCCCATCCTCCCTGGCCGCGTGCCCACGGTGAAGAGGCGCGGCGGGAGCCCTGGCCTCTGGATCGGGGCGGGGCGTTGTACGCTGGTCGGCCGTGCTCCGACAGGCGGGCGTGCTCGCTCCCGGTGATGAAGCCGCTGGGAGAAGCCCTGGCAGCCGTGCTGCCGTGAACGGCCCGCACCTGCGGGAGGTGGAGCTGGAATGACACAGAGCACTGACGATGAGCTTCACAGTCCGGCTGAGGCCGTCGACCTCGACAACTGCGCGCGCGAACCCATCCACATCCCCGGGCGGATCCAGCCCGCGGGCGCTGCTCGTCGTGCGCGAGCGGGACGGGAAGATCCTGCAGTGCTCCACGAACGTGCACGAGCTCCTGGAGCAGGAATCGGCGGACGTCCTCCGGTCGTCGCTGCCGGACGTCCTCGGGCCGGTGGACGGCGCCAGGCTCCTGGACCACGTGGCGCGGCACGTCGACCTCGCCCGCACAACCCCGTGGAGATCCGCATCGGCGGCGCTGGCCACGAGTCGGCGACCGACGCGATCCTGCACCGCCCCCGCTGCCGGCGGGTGCCGAGCCCGTCGTCGTGATCGAGCTCGAGCCCGCGGTCGTGCGGCCCCTGACCTTCCCCACCACCTACCAGGCTGTGCGGACGGCGCTCGCGGACCTCGACCGGGCCTCGACGCTGGAGGGTCTCTTCGGGACCGCCGCCGAGCATGTCCGTCGGCTCACGGGTTTCGACCGGGTGATGGTCTACCGCTTCGACGCCGACCACAACGGGAGGTCGTCGCCGAGGCCAAGCGGGAGGACCTCAACTCCTTCTTCGGGCTGCACTACCCGCGACCGACATCCCGCGTCAGGCCCGGGCGCTGTACGAGAAGAACTGGATCCGCCTGATCGACGACGTGGGCTATGTCCCGTGCGACGTCGTCCCGACCGATCTGCCGACGACGGGGCAGCCGCTCGACCTCACGCACTCCACGCTGCGCAGCGTCTCCCCGATCCACCTGGAGTACCTGGGCAACATGGGGTCGGCGCCTCGATGTCGATCTCGCTGCTGCGCGACGGGAAGCTCTGGGGGCTCATCGCCTGCCATCACTACTCCGGGCCGCACCACCCCTCGTACGCCGTGCGGGTGGCGGCCGAGTTCCTGGGATCGGCGCTC
This sequence comes from Oerskovia sp. M15, assembly GCA_038070415.1. Classification (GTDB taxonomy): domain Bacteria; phylum Actinomycetota; class Actinomycetes; order Actinomycetales; family Cellulomonadaceae; genus Oerskovia. The sequence goes on along the minus strand of JAMYWF010000001.1, from coordinate 1,674,075 downwards.
TCGGTCCTGCTGGTCGCGCAGAGCGAGGAGGACCGCCTCGAGGCGTCGAGGAGTCGGCCCGCCTGCTCGCCGGCCTCGTCGCGGACAGCCGCGACGAGGACACGACGTTGGTCGAGGCGATCACGCGCGACGGCCGCCTGCTCGACCTCGTGGACGCCGACGGCGTCGTGGTCCTCGCAGAAGGCCGTTCCGCGTCGCTCGGCCGCGTGCCCGACGCCGACGACGTCGCCCAGCTCGTGCCGTGGCTCACCGCTCAGGGCGAGGAGGTCGTGGCGGTCGACTCGTTGCGTGTCGCCGCACCGGAGATCGCCGACCGCTTGCCCGACGTCGCGGGTGTCCTCGCCGTGCTCCTCAGCGACGGCCAAGCGGTCGTCTGGCTCCGCGACGAGGTCCTGCGCAGCGTGGACTGGGGAGGCGACCCGCACAACAAGGCCATCGCGCGGAGCGAGGGCGACGCGGTCCGGCTGAGCCCCGCAAGTCGTTCGACCGGTGGCGCGAGGTCGTCAGCGGACACTCCCAGCCCTGGCCCGAGGAGGCGGTGGAGAGTGCCGGGGCGCTGCGCAGCCACCTCGTGGAGGCGCTCTACCTGAGGGGCGCCGGGACGTGCGGGCCGCGGAGGCGCTCCAGCGGAGCCTGCTTCCCGAGTCCCTGCCGGACACCCCGGCTGGTCCGTGACCGCGCGCTACGAGCCCGCGGGCGGCGGGTTCGTCGGCGGGGACTGGTACGACGCGCTGGTGCTGCCCTCGGGGCGCTCGCGCTCGTCGTCGGCGACGTCACGGGCCACGGTCTCCAGGCCGCGGCGGCGATGGGACAGATCCGCAACGCCCTGCGGGCCGCGCTCGTCCGTGCCGGGACCGCTCACGGGGCCGTGGAGCAGCTGGCCGAGACCGTGCAGTGGACCATGCCGGGGCAGATCGCCACGCTCGTGGTCGCGGTGGTGGACCTCGTCGCGGGAACCGTCGAGTACGTCACGGCAGGCCATCCGCCGCCGTTCTTCCTGGTCCCGGGCACGGGCGTCGTCTGGGGCAGGTTGCTGGGAGGGCGGCCGCTGGGCCTGCGCGGGCGGCTCTCGTGGCCGGATACATGACGATCGAGCCGGAGGGGCCCTCGTCCTCTACAGCGACGGACTCTTCGAACGCCGCGACGAGTCGCTCAAGGTGGGGCTGCGCCGGCTCGCGGGCTCGTTCGCCGAGCACGTGGGCGACGTCGACGCGGTGCTGCGCGCGACCCGGGATCCCGCGTCGGAGGACGACGCGACCCTGCTGGTGCTCCGCCGTCGGGCGCTGGACGGCCAGGAGACCGTCGGCGCGGCGGGCTGAGCGCGGGCGCCCCTCCGGGCGATCTCACCCGGGCCCTCAGGGTGAGGCCGAAGCCCCACCGGGGACGCCGGAGCGCCCGTGCGGGGCGTGCCGAGGCGGGCCCAGACGTGCTTGCCCTCGGCGACGAACCACCCGACGTCGAGCGCGAGCCGCTGGGCCAGGACGAGGCCGAAGCCCCGTCCCCGGCAGGCGCGGTGCGGCCACCACGGGGGCGCGGCTCGTGTCCTGGTCGATCACGTCGACGATGTACTCCTCGCCGTCCGTGAGGAGCTGGACGGTCGTCGGCGGGCGCCCGTGCCGCAGAGCGTTCGTGGCGAGCTCGCTCGCGACGAGGACGATCTTCTCGGGGACCTCGGCGAGCGCACCGTTGGGGGCGAGGGGCGTCCGGTCAGCTCCTGGTGGAGCGAGGCGCGCAACGTCGCGAGCTCGTCGATCGAGTCGAGCGGCCAGGCGCGGACCAGGTGGAAGGTCTCCGGGGACGGGACGAGGTGATCGTGGTGTCCATGAGTTTCCTCCGAGGGTACGTCGGGTCGTTCGGGAAGTGCGAGGGCGCCGTCCCGGCCGGGGTGGTGGCCGGTGCGGCGGGAGACGTCAGTCGGCGAGCGTGAACTGCGAGAGGACGCCGCTGATCTCCAGCAGGTCCAGGATGCGCTCCGGGACGCCGACGAGGACGGGCGGGGCGCCGCCCGCCAGGATCGAGAGGTACAGCAGGCGCAGACCGCCCGAGTCCATGAAGGTGACGGCGCTGAGGTCGATGGTGATCGGGCCTTCCGCGCGCTGCAGCGAGCGGGTCAGATCCTTCTCCGACCGGTCCTGGACCGCGGCGTCGACCTCGCCCCACATGATCCATCGCGGCCCGGACTCGTCGATCCGGACACCGCCTTGCACCTTCTGCTCCGGCATGGATCGCCTCTCGCTCGTCTCCTGCGGCACTACCTGGCCCGTCGTGCGGTCGACGGGGACCTGAGCCAGGTTACGGAAGTTCGGGCGCGGTTTCTTCCCGGGCGCGTCCCGTCACGTGACCTGCACGACCACGAGGCCCTGGCTCCCGCGGAATCCCGGGCATGATGGGGACATGAAGGTCTCGCGCAGGTCGCACGTCCCCCGTTCGCCGTCATGGAGGTCCTCGCCGCAGCGAACGCGCGACGCGACGCCGGGGAGTCCGTCCTCAACCTGTGCGCCGGCGAACCCTCGACGGGTGCCTCGGACGTCGTGCGGCGTCGGGCGATCGAGCTCCTCGAGTCGGGGACCTCGGGTACACCGAGGCCATGGGCGTCCCGGCGCTCCGCCAGGCCATTGCCGGGCACTACGAGCGGACGTACGGCGTGAGCGTCGACCCTGCGCGCGTCGCGGTGACGACCGGGTCGTCGGGCGGGTTCATGCTCGCGTTCCTCGCGGCCTTCGACGCCGGGGACCGCGTCGCCCTCGCACGCCCGGGGTATCCCGCCTACCGGAACATCCTCACGGCCCTCGGCTGCGAGGTCGTCGAGCTCGACTGCGGCCCCGAGACCCGCTACCAGCCGACCGTCTCCCAGCTCATGGAGGCCTACTACGAGGGCGGTCTCGACGGACTGGTGGTCGCGAGCCCCGCCAACCCGACCGGGACGATGATCCCGCCGGGCGACCTCGCGGCGCTCGCGGCCTGGTGCGCCGATCGCGACGTCCGGCTGATCAGCGACGAGATCTACCACGGCATCGTCTACGCCGACCCGGCCTCGCCGACCGGGAGACCGCCACCGCGGCGCAGTACCTCGACGACGGGGCGGTCGTCGTGAACTCGTTCTCCAAGTACTGGGCCATGACGGGGTGGCGGCTCGGGTGGCTCCTGCTGCCCGAGGACCTCGTCGGTGCGATCGACGCGCTCGCGGGGAACATCGCGCTCAGCCCGCCCGCCCTCGCCCAGCACGCGGGCGTCGCGGCCTTCTCCCCGCGGGTACGCGGCCGCAGCGGAGAACGTCGCCCGCTACGCGGACTCGCGCGCGCTCGTCCTCGCGCGCCTCGACGACCTCGGATGGGACCCGGTCGCCCCGCGGACGGCGCGTTCTACGTCTACGCGAACGTCGCCGAGTCGGGGCTCGACTCGGTCACGTGGTGCGAGCGGCTGCTCGCCGAGACCGGCGTCGCGCTCACGCCGGGGACGGACTTCGACGGAGTGCGCGGCGGCGAATGGGTCCGCCTGTCGTTCGCGGCCGCGCCCGAGGTCGTCGCCGAGGCGGTCGACCGGATCGTGGCGTGGCGCGCGGCGGGCTACCGGCGGGTGTGAGAGTCAGGCCGCCAGGTCCACGGCGCGCGCCTGGGCGGGCATCTCGAGAGGGAGGACGACGGCCTCGGTCGCGCGACGCCGTCGGGACCTGACGAGCACCGCGATGGCCTGCGCGCCGATGACGATCCATACGACGTTCGCGACCGCCGAGGGCCACACGCCGTTGACCGCGGCGACCAGGCACATCAGCCCGGCCCCACGAAGTTCGTGAGCTGGAAGCGCAGCGAGTCCGCCGACCAGCGGCCACGGGTCACCATCGCATAGGCCGTGACCGCGGCCACGGCACCGATCCATCCGAGCGGGGTGACGACCATGTCGACGAGGGTGGGGGCAGCGGACATGGCGGTCTCCGGGCAGGGGTCACGAAGGGATCGGGGAGGGGGACCTGGGGCTGCCGCGACGCTGCGGCGACCAGGTGGATCGTGGACGCCAGCCCCTTTGAGGAGGACCGGCCGGCGCCACGTGACAAGTGTGGACCCCAAAATCATTCAGCACAATTGAAGAACTCTGACGTGGGCATTTAGCATCACTACATGGCCACGGACCCACGAGACTTGGTTTTCTCCTTGCCGTGCACCGAGCAGGAGGTGTCCTGGCGGCCGCCGACGTCCTGCACCTGACTCCCTCCGCCGTGTCCCAGCAAATAGCGCGTCTCGAGGCGGAGGAGGGCATCCAGGTCCTCGACCGCGGCCCGCGCGGCGTGACCCTGACCCTGCGGGCCGCATCCTCGCCGACGCCGCCGAACGGATCGAGGCGGAGATGGTCGAGGCGCGCAAGGCCATCGTCGCGATGAGCGAGGAGATGTCGGGCACGGTGTCCGTCGGATCGTTCCAGACGGCGATCCGTTCGGTCGTCGCCCCGGCCCTCGCCTCGGTCGACGCCCGCTACCCGGCGTGGTGCTCGACGTCCACGAGCTCGAGCCCGCCGACGCGCTGCGCCTCCTGCGCACCGGGGACCTGGACATCGTCCTGCTCGAGCTCGACATCCAGGAGAAGGAGCCCGCGAACGCCCTGCGCGGCATGCGCGAGGTCGCACTCCTCGACGAGCCGTGGCGCCTGGTCGTCCCCGCGACCTTCCCCACTCCCGCACGCCTCGACGACGTGCGCGACGCCGTCTGGCTCGGCCCCGAGCCCACGACCGCCGCTGCCCGCGCGCTCGGGCGCCTCGCGGACCCTCGGCACCACGTTCCGCACGCGTCACTCGTACTACGACTTCGACGTCGCGCTCGCGCTCGTCGCGGCCGGGCAGGGCGTGGCGATGCTCCCGGCGCTCGCGGTCCAGGAGAGACGCCCGACGGCGTCACCGTCGTCCCGCTGCCGGGTCTCGGTTCTCGACGGCTCGTCGCGCGCCACCGGGCCACCCGGCACGAGCCGCGACCCGTGGTCAACGCGGTGATCGACGAGATGATCGCGGCGGCGGCAGCGATCGAGCTGGGCTGAACCGGACCTCCAGGTTCTGGGCGAGGCGCTCAGCGCGCCGCGGCGAGCTCGCCCTCGTCGAGGCCCGCCAGCTCGTCGAGCAGCCGTGAGAGCGTACCGACGGAACGGTCCCACCGGGTGGAGCGAGGATCCGCAGGAAGGTCGGGCCTGCCCAGGCGGCGTCGGGCGTGGCGAGATGCCGTGGGACGTAGGCGGTGATGCTCGGCGGCTGTTCCTGCGTACTCGTGTCCATGCTGGGTGACTCCCCTCGGGGCGCTCGCGACGATCCCTCCGGCCGCAGGCACGACGGGGTGAGCACCTCATCCTTCCTGCAGCCCCGGTCCCGTCCCGAGGCGCGCCCGGCGAGGGTGGGCGGGTGCGTGGGGCGAGTCGTGGAGATCGTGTGGTGCAGGGCAGCCGGACGAGACCTCACAACGACACGTCGCTCGCTGCGCGAAGAGTTAACGCGCCAGGCGCGTCGGACGACATGCCGGTGAAACCCAGGGCTCCTAGCGTCGGGATCGCTGCCCGGTGCGGTCGGCAACGAAGCCCTCACCATCCGGAGACCGTCCATGTCCTATGTGAAGCCAGCCGAGCTCGTCCCGACGATCATCGACGCCGGCGTGTCCAAGATCTTCCTGTCCACCCGCGACACCCTGATCCGTGCGTTCATGGGCGCCGCGATCCTGACCCTGGGCGCGGCCTTCGCGGTGACCATCACGGTCCAGACGGGTTCTGCACTCATCGGCGCGCTCCTGTTCCCCGTGGGGTTCTGCCTCCTGTACCTGCTGGGCTACGACCTGCTCACCGGCGTCTTCGTGCTCGGGACCCTGGCGTGGCTCGACAAGCGCCGGGCGTCACCGTGGGCGCGGTCCTGCGCAACTGGGGCCTGGTCTTCGTCGGGAACTTCGCGGGCGCGATCATGGTCGCCGTGATGATGGCGATCGTCGTGACCTACGGGTTCTCGGTCGAGCCCAACGAGGTCGGCGAGATGATCAGTCACATCGGGGAGGGGCGCACGCTCGGGTATGCCGAGCACGGCGCGTCCGGATGCTCACGCTGTTCGTCCGCGGGATGCTGTGCAACTGGATGGTCTCGGCGGGAGTCATCGGTGCGATGGTCGCGAAGGACGTTCCCGGCAAGGTCATCGCGATGTGGATGCCGGTCATGCTCTTCTTCGCGATGGCGTTCGAGCACTCCGTCGTGAACATGTTCCTCTTCCCTCGGGCCTCCTCCTCGGTGGCGAGTTCACGATCATGGACTACCTGATCTGGAACGAGATCCCCACGGTCGCCGGGAACCTGGTCGGCGGCGTGCTCCTCACCGGGCTGCCGCTCTACGTCACCTACGGGCGGACCGCGGCCAAGCGTGGGGCGGCACGACGGCGCCCAAGACCGCGGCGGCCGCCGCCGGGTGGAGACCACGGCGCCGGAGAAGGAGCTGGTCTCCGAGACCGTGTGACGGGGCGCCGGGTCTACGTGCGTGGGTCCCTGCCGTACGCGGGGCCGGTGGCCGCCGCACTGCGGACAAAACGCCCTGGACGTAGCCTGCTCGGATGGACGTTGCAGTGCTCGGTGCGACCGGGGACGTCGGCGGCAGGTGTGCACGCAGCTCATCGAGCGACGCATCCTGCCGACGACCTCCCGCCTCCAGCTCGTCGGCAGACCCGGTGGACCGTCGGGCCGCGCGGTCCACGGCCTGCGGGCGGACCTGGTCGATGCCTACGACGAGCACGCCCCTGATCGACGTGGCCCACTCCCCGGCGACGTCGTGGCCGACGTGATCGTCGTCGCGGCGGGCGCGACGTCCCCGCGCGCGCCGGCGCCTCGCTCGACCGCACGCGCCTCGCCGTGGGCAACCGCGAGGTCTTCACGGAGTATGCCGACGCGATCGCCAGGTACGGCTCCGGCCACGAGATCGTGATCGTCGTGTCGAACCCCGTCGAGGTGGGCGTCGCGGTCATGGCGCGGACGCTCGGTGCTCACCGCGTGATCGGCATGGGAGCGTGGCTCGACACGCTGCGGTTCCGGCGCGAGGTCGCGGCCGAGCTGGGCGTCCGGCGACACAGCGTGGGCGGTTTCGTCGCGGGGCAGCACGGCGAGGACGCCGTCCCGCTGTGGTCGACCGTCCGCGTCAGCGGGCTCGACGACACCGAGCGCGCCCGGGCCGTGCGCCTCCTGCGCCGCGGGCGCACGCTCGACGGGTTCGTCCGCGACATCGCCGCGGCCAAGGCCGAGCTGGTCGAGGTCGCGGCCGCAGACGTCGGCGCCGCATACCGGCTGATCGACACGTGGCCCGCGGATCTGCGACTGGTCTCACGCCCGTGGATGACGCACCAGAGCGGGGCCAAGACCGCGACCGCGACCGCGTCCGCGACCGTCGACCTGGTCGAGGTCGTCCTGGACGGTCGCGAGATCGTCGTCGCAGGTCAGGTGGCCCTCGACGGCGAGGTGTCGCTCTCGGGCGCTCCTCTCAGGGGCGTCCTGGGCGTCCCGGTGGTCCTGGGCCCGGAGGGGTGGAAGCAAGTCCTCCTGGATACCCTGCCCGACGACGAGTCCCGCCGTCTGCGCGGAGCGGCAGCCGCCGTCGGGGCATCGTTGCGGGCGGCCGGGATCGAGGCGGACGCCGGCGCCGGCGCTGGGGCCACGGTGCCGGGGCGTCGGGGTCGGTCGGAACAGCCGGGCGGCGATGGAGGTCGCGTCCGCTCGCGCTCTCGGTGACGCGCCCTCCCACCCGGACCAGGTCGAGCCGTCCTGGGCGGCCGAGGTCCACGGACTGCACCGCGCGGGCACCCTCACCGGGCTCGCCGGCGTGTTCTCCACGCGGGGCGTGAGCTTCGAGTCCCTCACGACGGGGCCGTGGACGGCGACGGCGACGCCGGGACCATCTACGTGACCTTCCGGGCGAGCGAGCGTCGTGCCCGGGCACTCGAGCGGGCGGTGCGCCGACTGGCGACGGTGCGCTCCGTCGTCGTGCAGGAGGCACCCGCCGGACGATCCTCGCCCGGGGCGCACGGTGACCGGTAGGCTGGGACCCGAACGACCACAACCACATACTGCTGCTCGAACCACCGCGGAGAGCCCGGCCACCTCACGGTGCCACCGGCGCCGAAGGAGCAACTCCTCCCCGAGAAACTCTCAGGCCGACGTACCGCGATGGCGAGGCAACTCTGGAAAGCGAGGAACGGCGCGCGCCCCGACGGGCCGCCGCTCCCTACCGACGGTGCAAGCGGCGCGCCCCGGGTCCCGTGAGGGGCCATGGCGGACCGGCAAAACTCTCAGGTCGACGCTGCGCGTCCGATGACAGAGCGGGGAGGGACTGGTGGGCTCACGAGCCTGCCGCCGTCTTCCTCGCCGACCCCGGAGACCTCCGTGACCCAGCAGTCCAGCGACGCGTTCGATCGCGCGCACTTCCCGTTCCGCCACCTCGGCCCCGCCCGGTCGGTGCAGACTCATCCGACGCTCCCACGGGCGAGGTCGCGGCGATGCTCGCCGAGCTGGGCTACGCGTCGCTCGACGCCCTGATCGATGCCGCTGTCCCGGACTCGATCCGCACCGACCGTCCGCTCGACCTGCCCGCCGCGCGGACCGAGTCCGAGGTCCTTGCGGACCTGCGGGAGATCGCGGCGAAGAACGTCGTCAAGACGCAGATGATCGGGCTCGGCTACTACGGGACCATCACTCCCCGGTCATCCGCCGCAACGTGCTCGAGTCCCCGCCTGGTACACGGCCTATACGCCGTACCAGCCCGAGATCTCGCAGGGCCGCCTGGAGGCTCTGCTCAACTTCCAGACCGTCGTCCTGGACCTCACGGGTCTCGAGGTCGCCAACGCGTCCCTGCTCGACGAGGCCACCGCGGTCGCCGAGGCCGTCGCGCTCATGTGGCGTGCGGCCAAGGGCGGGGCGGCGTCGTGGCCCTGGACTCCGAGCTCTTCCCCAGACGATCACCGTGACCCGGGCGCGAGCCGAGTCCGTCGGCCTGCCCGTGGTCGTCGTGGACCTCGCGGACGGCCTGGCGGCCGGGCTCGCCGCGGCCGGGGTCGCCGACGACACCCTCATCGGCGTGGTGCTCCAGCAGAGCGGCTCGTCGGGAGTGGTCCGGGACCTGCGCCCTCTCGTGGCCGAGACCAGAAGCTGGGCGGCCTGGTGACGATCGCCGCCGATCTCCTGGCCCTCACGCTGCTCGTCTCCCCGGGGAGCTCGGGGCCGACGTCGCGGTGGGCTCGGCCCAGCGCTTCGGTGTCCCGCTCTTCTACGGCGGCCCGCACGCCGCGTTCATGGCCGTCCGCAAGGGCTCGAGCGGTCGCTGCCGGGTCGTCTGGTGGGCGTGTCGGTCGACGCCGACGGCGACCAGGCCTACCGTCTGGCGCTGCAGACCCGTGAGCAGCACATCCGCCGCGAGAGGCGACGTCGAACATCTGCACCGCGCAGGCGCTGCTCGCGATCGTCGCCTCGATGTACGCGGTCTACCACGGTCCCGCCGGCCTGAAGGAGATCGCGGAGCGCGTCCACTCCCGAGCCGTTGCGCTGGCCAACGGTCTGCGCGCGGCGGGGTCGAGGTGCGGCACGACGTCTTCTTCGACACCGTAGCCGCGGTGGTCCCCGGCCGGGCGGACGACCTGGTCGCGGCCGCTGCCGCCGCGGGCATCAACGTGTACAACCCGAACGCCGATCAGGTACAGATCGCGTGCGACGAGACCACGACCGAGGACGACATCCTCGCCCTGGTCCAGGTCTTCGCCTCGGGCGAGGACGTGGGATTCGTCGGCGGCGGATCGGTCCTGCCGGAGGAGCTCCTCCGCACGACCGGCTACATGACCCACCCGGTCTTCCACCGTCACCGCTCCGAGACCGCGATGCTGCGCTATCTCCGTGCGCTCTCGGACAAGGACCTGGCGCTCGACCGCACCATGATCCCGCTGGGCTCGTGCACCATGAAGCTCAACGCGACCGCGGAGATGGAGGCCATCTCCTGGCCCGAGTTCGCGGACATGCACCCGTTCGTGCCCGCCGACCAGGCGCTCGGCTACGCCGAGCTGATCGACGGGCTCGAGGCGCAGCTCGCGGAGATCACGGGCTACGCCGGGGTCTCGGTGCAGCCCAACGCGGGTTCGCAGGGCGAGTTCGCGGGGCTCCTGGCCATCCGCGACTACCACCGCTCGCGCGGCGAGGAGGGTCGCGACGTCTGCCTCATCCCGGCCTCCGCTCACGGCACCAACGCGGCCTCGGCGGCCCTCGCGGGCATGCGGGTCGTGGTGGTGGCGACGTCGGAGAAGGGTGAGGTCGAGCTCGACGACCTGCGCGCCAAGCTCGAGCAGCACGGCCCGCAGGTCGCGGCGATCATGATCACCTACCCTTCGACGCACGGCGTCTACGAGGAGCACGTCCGCGAGGTCTGCGACCTTGTACATGCTGCTGGTGGGCAGGTGTACATCGATGGTGCGAACCTCAACGCGCTCGTCGGGCTGGCCCGTCCGGGGAGTTCGGCGGCGACGTCTCGCACCTGAACCTGCACAAGACGTTCTGCATCCCGCACGGCGGCGGCGGCCCCGGCGTCGGGCCGGTCGCGGTGGCCGAGCACCTGGTGCCGTTCCTTCCGGGCGACCCGCTGACGGGGAGGGGCCTCGCCCGTCTCTGCCGCGCCCTTCGGATCGGCGGGCATCCTCCCGATCTCGTACGCGTACGTCGCGCTCATGGGGCCGGACGGTCTGGAGGCGGCCACCAGGACGGCCGTCCTCGCCGCGAACTACCTGGCCAGCCGCCTGACCGAGCACTTCCCGGTGCTCTACACGGGCGAGGCCGGGCTGGTCGCCCACGAGTGCATCCTCGACCTTCGCGGAATCACCTCCCAGACGGGCGTGACCGCCGAGGACGTCGCCAAGCGCCTGATGGACTACGGCTTCCACGCCCCGACGCTGTCCTTCCCGGTCGCGGGGACCCTCATGGTCGAGCCGACCGAGAGCGAGGACCTCGCGGAGCTCGACCGGTTCGTGGACGCGATGGTCGCGATCAAGGCGGAGATCGACGAGGTCGCGGCCGCACGTGGGCCATCGAGGAGTCGCCGTTGCGCGGTGCGCCGCACACGGCCGCAGCGGTGATCTCGGACGCGTGGGCCAAGCCCTACTCCCGGGAGGTCGCGGCCTACCCGCTCGCCTCGCTGCGGGCGGCAAGTACTGGCCGCCCGTGCGCCGGATCGACGGGCGCGGGGCGACCGCAACCTGGTGTGCTCCTGCCCGCCGATCGAGTCCTACTCCTGAGAGTGTCAGAACCAGCGTGGCCTCGAGGTCACGCTGGTTCTGACACCTCGCAGCTCAACCCAGACCTGTCAGAGCGACCGTGATGCAGAGGTCACGTTGGTTCTGACACCTCAGAGAGGATCACCATGACGGAGTCCGAGCAGCACACCGCGTCCGCCGCGGACCGCCTCAGCCCGCTCCACGAGGAGCATGTCGCCCTGGGGCCGCGCTCACGAGCTTCGGCGGCTGGCAGATGCCGCTGCGCTACACGAGCGACCTGGCCGAGCACCGCGCGGTCCGGGAGGCCGCGGGCCTGTTCGACCTCTCCCACATGGGTGAGATCGAGGTCAGCGGACCCCAGGCTGCCGCCGCGCTCGACCACGCCCTCGTCGGGAACCTCACGGCTGTGTCCGTCGGCCGCGCGCGCTACACCATGATCTGCGCCGAGGACGGCTCGGTCCTCGACGACCTGGTCGTCTACCGTCTGGCCCCGGAGACGTTCCTCGTCGTGGCGAACGCGGGCAACGCACCGCTGGTCACGGCGGAGCTGACGCGTCGGGCCGAGGGCTTCGACGCGACCGTGACCGATCAGGCCGCGGAGACCGCACTCGTCGCCGTGCAGGGTCCGCGTGCCGAGGAGATCGTCACCACGCTCGCCTCTGGGGCCGACGTACAGGCCATCAAGGACCTGAAGTACTACGCCTCTCTTCCGGCGCGGATCGCCGGGATCAGCGTGCTCGTCGCTCGCACCGGCTACACCGGCGAGGACGGCTTCGAGCTGTTCGTCCCGGCCGGGCAGGCCCGAGACCTGTGGCAGGCGGTCCTTGCCGTGGGGAGCCCTCGGCCTGGTCCCCGCCGGTCTCTCGGCCCGCGACTCGCTTCGCCTCGAGGCCGGGATGCCCTTGTACGGCCACGAGCTCGACACCACGACCACGCCCTTCGAGGCGGGCCTCGGGCGCGTCGTGAAGCTCGACAAGGTGGACGCGGAGGGCAGGCCTCTCGAGTTCGTCGGGCGAGCCGCGCTCGCCTCGCGTCGTGGCGCCCAACCGGCGCGCGTGCTCGTCGGCCTCCAGGGTCTGGGCAAGCGGCCTGCGCGGGCCGGGTACGCCGTCGTCCTGCCGGGAAAGGTCCCGCCTGTGCAGATCGGGTTCGTCACCTCGGGCGCCCCTCTCCCACGCTCGGCCACCCGATCGCGATGGCGTACGTGACCCCGGAGTTCAGCGCGGAGGGCACCGAGCTCGCCGTGGACGTGCGGGGCCGCGAAGAACCTGTGGTGATCGTGCCCATGCCGTTCTACCGTCGTTCTCAGGTGTCCTGAACCCGCCTCGACCGGACCTCGCACCGCGGGCGCACACGCGGCCCGCACCCCTCGCACCAGCAGACCAGGAGCAACCTCATGGCCGACTTCCCCGGCAACCTCCAGTACACCGCCGAGCACGAATGGCTCGACGCCTCGACCCCGGCCGTCATCGGCATCACCAGCACGGCCGCCGAGGCTCTCGGTGACATCGTCTACCTCGAGCTGCCCGAGGTCGGGCGAGCGTCACCGCCGGCGCGGTGATCGGCGAGGTCGAGTCGACCAAGTCCGTGTCCGAGCTCTACTCCCCGGTCACCGGCACGGTCGCCGAGGTCAACCAGGCCGCGATCGACGACCCGTCGCTCGTCAACGCGGAGCCCTTCGCGGGTGGCTGGCTCATCAAGGTCGACGTGACGGAGACCGGCCCGGTGCTCACGGCCGAGGAGTACAGCGCCCTCGTGGGCGGCTGACGAGAGTCCCGCGACGACACCGAGGGGCTCTGGCCGGAGCGGCCCTCGGTGTCGTCGCGGGCCCTCCGGTTGTCACTGCGCGCCGTGGAGCCAGAATGTGAGGCAGGTCACATTTCTGTTCGTAACGACGAGCGTGTGATCTGGGGCACATCGGAGATTTCGGTTGATGCCGGCAGCCTCGCTGGATATCGCCTCTGACCTGCAGAGATGTCGTGCGGGTCGGGGTGGGGCGCCGGTCCGGCATGCCTTCTGAGATTGAGGGTTAAAACCGCGTCATGAATCGCAGACTCGCCCATCTCTCCCAGTAGCAGCAACGCACCGGATCGATCCATGACGCGATGGAGCGACCGGTCAGCAACTGGAGGAAGCATGAGCATCATCGAACTGGCCCGGGCCGAGTCGCCGCCGTCCAGCTCTCAGCACCGCTCACCCGTCGTGAGCACGTCGTGCTGTCGAACCTCTCCGAGGACATCACCCTGGAGCAGATCGCCACCAAGCTCTTCGTCACGCGCAACACCGTGAAGTCGCAGGTGCGCAGCCTCTACCGCAAGATCGGCGTCTCGACCCGCGCCGAGGCGGTCCAGTGGGCCAAGGACGCCGGCATTCGCTGACGACCCTGGGGAGGCGCCGCCGACGGGAAACGGGTTCGCACCGCGGGCGGGGAGTCCGTCACGTGTGACGTGCTGGACACCTGTCCGGCGATGTCCCGTCATGGTCGTCATGAAAGACTCTGCGCATGACTTCCCGCCGTCTCGTGGTCGCCGCGGCCGTGGTCGACGACCTCGCAGTGCCCGCCTTCTCCTTGCGGCGCGCCGTTCCCGGCCGCCGAGCTGGTCGGTCGGTGGGAGTTTCCTGGCGGCAAGGTCGACCCGGGGAGACCCCGTCGAAGGACTTCACCGCGAGCTCTGCGAGGAGCTGGGTGTGCAGGTCGAGCTCGGTGACGAGGTGACCGGCCCCGACGACGGAGGCTGGAACATCACCGACCGCCACGTCATGCGCCTGTGGCTCGCCCGGATCGTCACGGGCGAACCGGAGCCCTGGTCGAGCACGACGCGCTCTCGTGGTTGCCCGTGGGGAGTGGGGAGCGTGGACTGGCTGGACGGGGACGTGCGGATCGTCGAGGCGCTCAGCGACCGGGTGGCGCGGGAAGCCGTCTGAGCCAGGTCTCCACCTCGCGCCGGCTGCGCAGACGCACGAGCACGACGGGGTCTCCTGCCGCGCGGCGACCTCGGGCAGGTCTCGCAGGCTCTGCCTCGTCGACCACGCCCACCGCACGATGTGCTCCGGATCCGAGAAGATCGTCCGCAACGGGGTTCCACGTTCCCGTTCCACAGCACCTCGCGGCGCTGCGCGCCGCACCGTCCGGGACACGACCTGACGCATCGTCGTCGCGGTGGGCAGATCGAGCCACACCACCAGCTCGGCCTGCTCGAGCAGGAGCTGCCGCACGGCGCGGTACTGCCACTCGACGACGAAGGACTCGCGCCCGACGACGTCGCGCACGTCGTCGAGGAAGGTGTCCGGGTGTCCAGCCGGGTCCGTGGAAGAGCGCGTCGATCTCGGTGTGGGCGATCTCGAGCCGCGCCGCGATGCGGCGGCACAGTGTCGTCTTGCCCGATCCTGAGATCCCGGCCACGAGGATGCGGCGAGGGCTGCGTCCGAGGTGAGCGGCGACGTCGTCCTGGGGGCCGAGGATGTGCACCTCGGGACCCTACCGGATCGGCGCCCGAGGGTTCCGGGGCCGAGGAGTTCTGTGCCAGTACGCGTTCCAGCGCGCAACTCTTCTCGATCTGTGTACTACTACTGAACGGTAGGTTTCAACTTTTGATTGACAGGCGGTAGAAGTCGACCTAGATTCCTACCAAGCGGTCGAAGAAGACCGTCGCATCATCACCGTATTTCAGCATCTTCCGGGTAGCCCGCTCCGCGCGAGCACCCTCCGTCGGCCCTGTCGGCGGTCAGCCGGTGCCGGCCGTCATGAGGTGACGGAGACACCACCGCTCGATGGCGAGGGAGGGCAACACCCGTGGCGAGGCGGAAGCACACCTGCGCCACCTCAACAGACAAAGACCGGACCACCCGTGATCCCGCTGTGTCAGCAGCGAGCGGTGGCTCGGTCCGGCGATGAACCCCAAGAGGAGCTGCATCACTGTGAAGTCTATTCCTGCACGAAGGACCGCGAGATCCAGGGTGGTCGCCGCCTCGCTCGCTGGTGTCCTGGCCCTGACGGATCTCGCGGCAGCCACCGGGCCCGCGACCGCGCACGACGGCGTCGACCACGGCGGAGAGGCCGGGGCCGAGGCCGCCTCGACTGGTCCAACTACGAGAAGATCCTGCTCACCAAGGACGTGGGTGAGCCGATCGACCTCGCGATCCTGCCCGACGGCAAGATCCTGCACACCGCACGCAACGGCGACGTCCGGCTCACGGACCCCGCGACCGGCGTCACCACCGTCACCAACAAGGTCCCCGTGTACGCGAACTCGGAGGACGGCCTGCAGGGCATCGCGGTCGACCCGAACTTTGAGGACAACAGCTGGGTCTACCTCGTCTACGCGCCCCTGAGCGGCACTCCCGCAGGCTCGGCGCCCAACACGCTGCCGGCCGGCGCCGACGAGAGCTACTGGGACCAGTGGAAGGGCGTCAACCGGCTCTCCCGGTTCAAGTGGACCGGCACGGGCCTCGACCTGGCCTCCGAGCAGAAGATCATCGACGTCGAGACCCAGCGCGGTCAGTGCTGCCACGTCGGCGCGGACATCGACTGGGACGGCGACGGCAACCTCTACCTGTCGACCGGTGACAACACCCCTGCCAGCACGCCTGGCTCCAACGGCTTCGCGCCCAACAACGACGCACCGGGCATGAACCCGGATTCGACTCGCGTCGCGGCGCCGGCAACACCAACGACCTGCGCGGCAAGATCCTGCGCATCACGGTCCAGGCCGACGGCAGCTACACGATTCCCGAGGGCAACCTCTTCCCGGTGGGTACCGCGAAGACCCGCCCCGAGATCTTCGTGATGGGCGTCCGCAACCCTTCCGCATCGACGTCGACGCCGAGACGAACAGCCTCTCCTGGGGCGACTACGGGCCCGACGCGACCGCTGCGACCGCCGCCACTGCGGGCCGTGGCCCCATGGGCTACGTCGAGTGGAACACCGTGAGCCTCGACGACGCGCACAACGCGGGCTGGCCGTACGTCCACGGCCCGAACGCCGCGTACGACGAGTGGAACTACGAGACCGCCACGCCGCGCGGGTTCTTCGACCCCGCCGCGCTCAAGAACAACTCGCGCTGGAACACGGGTCTTGTGGACCTGCCCCGGCACGCGCCGCCACGCTCTACTACGGCGACGCCCCGGCGACCAGCCGCACGACGAGCTCGTGAACTTCGGTTCCGGCGGCGGTCAGGCGCCCATGGCCGCCCGGTCTACCACTACGACGCCGAGAACCCTCCACGTCCAAGCTCCCGGCGTACTGGGACAAGAAGGCGTTCTTCGGTGAGTTCTCGCAGGACTACCTGGCAGCCTTCACGGTCGACTGGTCGACGTACGGCGTCACGCACATCGAGGACTTCACGCCCAACGCGGAGCTGAGCAAGAACGCCCAGCCCCTCAACGACAACATGATCGACATGGAGTTCGGACCCGACGGTTCGCTCTACGTCCTCGACTACGGTGACGGCTTCTTCCGCGCCAACCCGGACGCCGGTCTCTACCGCGTGTCCTACGCCGAGGGCAACAAGGCCCCGCAGGCCCGCTTCACCGCGACCCCGACGTCCTCGTCCGAGGCGCCGCTCGCGGTCGCCTTCGACGCGGGCACCTCGAGCGACCCCGACGGCGACGCACTCACCTACCAGTGGGACTTCGACGGCAACGGCTCGTTCGACGCGGCCGGCGCCACGGCGAACCACACGTACACGACGCTCGGTCAGTACAACGCCCGTCTGCGCGTGACCGACTCCAAGGGCAAGTTCACGCTGACCTCCAAGGTGATCTCGGTCGGCAACCAGGCTCCCGCCGTCACGGTCGACTACCCCGGTGACGGCTCGTTCTTCAGCTGGGGCCAGGCAGTCCCGTACAAGGTGTCCACGCAGGACGCCGAGGACGGCACCGCGACGGCCTGCAACCGCGTGGCGTGGACCTACGGACTGGGCCACGACGAGCATGCCCACCCCGAGGTCTCGGGCACGGGCTGCACGGGCGCATGGAAGACGTCGCCCGACTCGCCGCAGCACGGTGAGGGCGCGAACATCTACGGCGCCGTCGTCGTCTCCTACACCGACAACGGCCACAACGGCCTCCCCGCCGCTCCCGGCGAGGCGACCGTGCAGCTCAACCCGTTCGTCCAGCAGGCCGAGCACGCCGACGCCCAGGGCGTCGTGGTCTACGAGGACTCCGACGCGAGCGCCGGCAAGGCTGTCCGTGGGCTGGGCAACGGCGACCACCTGTCTTACAGCCCCGTGAACTTCACGGGGATCGACGGCGTCGTGGTCCGCGCCAACGGTGCGGCACGCTCCAGCTCCGCTGGGCGCCGCCGACGCCGCACCGTTCGCGACGGCCGAGATCCCGGCCGGGGCGGGCTGGAAGGACGTCACGGTGCCGTTCACGAACGCGCCGCAGGGTTCGGGCACGCTCTACGTGACGTCGGCCAACGAGCTCGCGGTCGACTCGCTCGACTTCCAGGGACCGGGCGCCGGTGACGTCAAGGCACCGACGATCGAGCACGCGCTCGACCCGCGGCGCCCACCGGTGTGGGCGGCGTCTACAACAAGGCCGTCAGGATGACGCTCGACGTCGAGGACGACGGCGCTCTCGCGAGCGTCCAGTACTCGACCGACAACGGGGCGACCTGGACCACCGTGAGGGCCGCCAACGGCGTCTACGGCGTCAACTTCACGACCGACGGCGTCCGCAACCTCCAGTACCGCGCCACCGACACGGGCGGCAACGTCTCCACGGTCGGATCGGTCTCCTTCGCGATCGACCTGACGGCACCCGACGAGCCCACGGTCGCCTCGGCGACCACGGCCTCCGTACCGTCGGCCCGCGTCTCCTTCGGGGCACCGGGCGAGGCCACGGTCACCGTCACGGGAACCGGCGGTACGCCGACCGGCGACGTCGTCCTCACCTCGGGTGACACCGAGGTCGGCCGCGGGACCCTCGCGAACGGTGTGGCGACCGTCGCGCTCGACCCTCGCTCGCCGTCGGGACGCACACCCTCAAGGCGACCTACCAGGCCGACCAGGTCTTCAAGAAGTCCTCGTCGACCGTCCGCCTCACGGTGGCCGCCGCGACCTCGACCGTGTCGGGCACCATCTCGCCCCACCCGGTCAAGCCCTCGATCGCCGCCAAGGCGACCATCCAGGTCGAGAGCTCGACGGGCGTCGTCGCCACCGGTGACGTCAAGGTGACGATCAAGCGCAACAACGCCACGATCGCCACCCGCACGGGGACGCTCGACGCCACCGGTGCCGTCGTCGTCACGCTGCCGAAGCTTCCCCAGGTCGGCACCTACAAGGTCGAGATCGCCTACCAGGGCTCGACCGGCGTCACGAAGAGCGCGACGTCGCTCAACCTCACCGTCCGCAACTAGGACGTGGCGGCCGGGGCTCACGCCCGGGCCGCCGAACCTCACCTCGAAGGAGAGACATGAGTTCACACGAGCACCAGCACGAGTCCATCCCGGCTCGCCCGATGAGCCGGCGGAACCTGCTCAAGGCCCTCGCGGCCTCGACGGTCGCCGTCGGCGTAGGTGCCACCCTCGGCCCGACCGCGGCGTCGGCCCTCGGCGGCGTGGCCGCGGCGCCGTCCAGCGGTCGCAGCCGCCTGGTCCCCGTCAACCGCATCGGCATCCAGCTCTACACGGTGCGCGACAAGGTCAGCTCGCTCGGGTTCCGGGCCGTGTTCGAGGAGCTCGCCGACATCGGCTACCCGAGATCGAGTTCGCCGGGTACACGCAGGGCAGATCGGTGCGATCACCCCGCAGGAGATCCGCCAGCTGCTCGACGACAACGGCCTGCGGGCCGTGGGCGCGCACGTCAACCTCAACCCGACCAACATCGACGCCGA
This sequence comes from Oerskovia sp. M15, assembly GCA_038070415.1. Lineage (GTDB taxonomy): Bacteria > Actinomycetota > Actinomycetes > Actinomycetales > Cellulomonadaceae > Oerskovia. The sequence continues at coordinate 1,655,004 of JAMYWF010000001.1, read as the reverse complement.
GATCGAGAAGGCGCTGATCCTCGGCATGCCCCACCTGGGCCAGGGCGGGCCGATCAACAACACCAATACGGTCGCCGCGTGGACGGCCGCGGCGCAGACCTGGAACGACATGGGGTCAAGGCCGAGGCCGCGGGCCTCAAGCTCTACGCGCACAACCACGACGGCGAGTTCCGCTTCACGAGCGACGACCCGAGCCGCCGCGTCTACGACCTGCTCTGGGACGAGTTCGACCCCGACCTCGTCTACTTCGAGATGGACGTCTACTGGGCGCACGTCGGCCAGCACAAGTACCCGGGTTCGAGCCCATCGAGTACATCAAGCGCGACCCGCGACGCTTCCCGATGCTCCACCTCAAGGACGGGAAGACCAACCCGGCCAGCGCGAACGGCTACGACATCATCGAGTTCGGCGCAGGCAGCATCGACTACGAGTCCTTCCTGTCGCAGCTGCGCCAGCGCGGCCAGCACTTCGGCCTGTACGAGCAGGACAACGCGAGCTCGGTCGCCGAGCCGCCGAACCCCTGAACTCGCTGGGCAACGCACGACGCAGCTACACCTCCATCTACGGCCTTCGCGGCTGATCCCCGAGACAACAGGAGAATCGACATGAAGTGGAAGGTTTCAGCAGCCGCGGCCGCAGCGTTCGCGCTGGTCGCGGTCGCCGCGCCGGCAGCGTACGCGGCGAGCACCGACTGCACGACCGAGCTCGACGACACGATCATCGCGGGCGACCTGGTGGTCCCCGCGGGCGAGAACTGCGTCCTCGGCGGCACGACGGTCCAGGGCTCGATCACGGTCGGTGAGGACGCGTGGCTCGACGCGACCGAGGCCGTCATCGAGGGCGACGTCGTCGCGACGGACGCCTACGGCGTCCTGATCGACGGCGCGAGCGTCGGGGCGACATCAGCTCGTACACCGCGGGCTCGCGCGTCGGGTTCCTCTACCTGTACGACCTGAGCGTGGGCGGCAGCGTCGCGGCAGGCGGGATCGACGTGGAGATCTCGGACACGAAGATCACGGGCAACCTCACGACGCAGGCAGCGACGTACGTCGACCTGGTGCGCACGAGCGTGGGCGGCGACGCCTCGCTCGGTGACAGCGACTTCGGCGTGAGCGTCGGAGGAGCGGTCGTCACGGGCAGCCTGACCGTCTCGGGCACCTCGCGCGACGCGCTGATCGGCGCGAAGGGCGACGGGTCCGCGGACCAGTGGGGCAACACGGTGGGTGGGGAACTCGTCCTGACCGGCAACACCGCGAACCTCCAGGTCGCCGGCACCACGGTCCACGGGGCCGTGCGCCTGGCGGACAACGCCCCGGCCGCGAACTTCGGTCCGGGCAACACCGCGGGCTCGGTCGAGGGCGACCTCACCGGCACGGCCCCGGTGCGCTCGTGGGAGGCGACCAGTCGGTCGCCGTCGTGATCCCCGAGCCCCGTCCGGGCGAGCTCACGTGGAGCCTCGAGGGCTCCACGGGTCTGGTCGACCTGGGCGTCGCCGAGGAGGAGGGCGACCACTTCGCGGCCTCGGGCGACCTCGTCCCGGTCCGCGTCACGGACAGCCGCATCAACGCCCCGGCGTGGTCGGTGTCCGCTCAGGTCGGCGACTTCGTCGCCGGCGGCGAGACGGTGTCCGGCAAGTACCTCGGCTGGACGCCCGAGCTCCTGGAGAACGACGGCGGAGCGGTCGCGGGCGCACCCGTGGCCTCGGGCTTCGTCGAGGGTGACGGCCTGTCCGTCGCTCGCACCCTGGGCAGCGCGGAGGCCGGGCACGCCCGCGGCTCTGCGGTCATCGGGGCGGAGCTCGACCTGAAGCTCCCGCTCTCGGTGAACGAGGGAACCTACAACGCGACCCTGACGTTGACCGCGCTCAGCTAGTCACGGCGTGATCGTGGTGCCGGCCGCCCGCTCTCCTCGGGTCGGTCGGCACCACCGTTCGACAGCTCTCCCCGACCGAGCCGGCAGTCCACGGGACCCCCGGCTACGCTCGGTCGGACTCCACGAAAGCAGGCACGACCATGGCGAACCAGCAGCTCTCCGTCCGGCCCGCCCGGGACGACGCCGCGCGGTCGGCGCAGCACAACGTGCGAGCGCACCAGCGGGAGAACGGCCACTCCCATGCCCTGTGGCTCCTCGCGGTCCTCGTCGCGACCCTCGTCGTGGGCCTGCTCGTCTCGGTGCTCGCCCGGGGCCTCGGCCCTCGCCCTCGCGAAACCCGACGCGCCCGCGGTCACGACTCCCGTCACCTGGGAGTGCGCCCGCCGACACCGTGCACGGCACCGACCGCCCCAACTACGCCTACGCCCTGGACCCCGGGCGAGCCTGGACGACGGGATCATCGTCTCCAACTACACCGAGGGCCCGCTGACCTTCCGCGTCTACGCGGCCGACGGGTTCATCACCGAGGCCGGCGAGCTCGACCTGCTGCCCGCCGGCGAGGAGTCGCAGGCGCTCGGCTCGTGGGTGGCTTTCGAGGCGGCCGAGGTCACCATCGGCGGCGGAGACACCGCGACCGTGCCCTTCACCCTGACCGTCCCCGCGGACGCGACGCCCGGCGACTACGCGGCGGCGTCGTGTCCTCGCTGCTCGTCGAGAACGCCGAGGGCGTGAGCGTCGACCGGCGCCTGGGCTCGCGCATGCACGTGCGCGTCGCGGGAGACCTGGTCCCGGCCGTCGTGGTCGACGACGTGTCCGTCGCCTACGACGGCACCCTCAACCCTTCGCCGCGGGTGACGCGACCGTCACGTTCACGGTCACGAACGACGGCAACACGCGCCTGGCCGCCGGCGAGGCCGTGCGCGTCGCGGGCCGTGGGGGCCGGGCGCAGAGCGCGCCGCGCGTCGAGCTCCCGAGATGCTCCGGGGACGTCCGTGACCCGGACCGTCACGGTCGACGGCGTGTGGCCCTCGGCCGGGTCTCGGCGGACGTGACGGTGTCCGCCGAGGTCGTCACCGCGACCGGTGCGGCCGACGCGGCGCCCCTCCCGGTCTCGTCCGCCACGGGCACGGCCTCGACGTTCGCCCTGCCGTGGGCCGCGCTCCTGCTGCTCGCCCTGGTCGTCGCAGGTGTCCTCCTCCAGGGCCGCAGGGTCCGACGGCGGCGCGCGAGCAACGACCGGAAGGTCGCCGAGGCAGTGGCCCAGGCGCTCAGGAGCGGGACGAGCAGCCCGTCGGCTAGAGCCTGTTACGGAAGGGGTCGGCGGCTGGGCTCTGGCGAACGACGACCGGAGCCCCAGTCTCCTTTGCTTTCGACCTGCGGGAGCGCTCGTGGCTCTGAGGGGATCTCCGTCGTGGTGGCTGACGCCGCCCGAACATCGTCGCCGACGACGTCCTCGCCTGGATCAGCCGCCGCCCACCCCTTTCCGCAACAGGCCTAGCGGGCCGGAAGCTCCTTGCTGCGCTCGGGTGCGCGGTCGACCTTCTGCGACGCGTCCAGCGGCTTGACCCAGCCGGCCAGGGCCAGGCTCAGCACTGTCGCCGCGGTGATGGTCAGCAGCGCGTGACGGCCGCCGATCGAGTCGACCAGCAGGCCCAGGACAGGGGAGCGGTGAGCTGGGAGAACGACATGAACGACGTGACGACAGCCACGCGGGCGGGGCCCGCAGGGGTCGTCCGACGCGGCCCCGATCGCGATCGGGTTCGCGAGCGCGGCACCGAACCCCACAGGACGATGCCCACCCACGCGAGCCAGAGCTGGGGCCGAGCCCGAACAGCAGAAGGCCGAGCAGCGCCGACGCCCCCGACGCGCGCAGCACCGTGACACGCCCGTACCGGTCGATGAGGCCCGTCCCGGCGAAGCGGAACACGGTCATGGCGCCGACGAACGTGCCGTAGGCCATCGCGCCGATCGCCTCGCGCACCTCGAAGCCGTCGACCATCGCGATCGAGAGCCAGGTACCCGCCGACCCTTCGGAGAGCGAGCCGCCAGGAGCACCACACCGATGAGGAGCGTGCGGGGCTCGCGCCACGCGGACAACGCCGCCCGCAGGCGGCGCCGCGGCGGCCGTGTCCGCCAGGACGCCGTGTGCCACGGCGGCTCCGTGCCCGCGCCGGCGGGGCGTCGGCGAGCTCGGCGGTCTCCGCGCGCACACGTTCGGGAGCGAAGACCGTCGCCGGCGCGATGAGGAACGCACGCGCGACGGCGACGGCGACCGTGACGATCACGAGCTGCACCGCGATGTGGACGTGGGCCCAGGAGAAGGCGGCGCCGACCAGGGCGCCCGCACCGGCACCGATCGAGAAGGCGGCGTGGAAGTGGGGAAGGATCGCCCGCCCACGCGCTGCTCGACCATGGCCCCGTTGAGGTTGATCGGGACGTTCATGAGCGCCGCGCTCACGCCGTTGACGAACACCCGGCCGCGAAGATCCCGATGCTGCCCGTCGCGGTGCCCCACGCGACGAGGAGCAGTGCGACGAGGTTGAAGGCCGTCGCGGAGACGAGCGTCCGGCGGCTGCCGAAGCGGGAGACCACCGCCCCGGTAGAGACCACCGCGAACAGGGCGCCGACGGCTCCGACGATGAGGATCAGGCCGAGCTGTGCGGACGAGACCCCGAGCGCGTCGCGGACCGAGGGCAGCCGCGTCATCCAGCTGGTGCCCACGATGCCGAAGAGCGCGAAGAGCGCCATCAACGACCAGCGGGCGCGACCGACTGCAGGGTTCTCAGACACTCACGGAACTCTATGCCGCGAGCGGAGGCTCGTTCACCACGTCTGTCATGCGGTACGCCGAGGCGGGCCGCGCGCGGCCACGACCAGGGCGGGCGTCAGATCAGCACCGTCCCCTCGATGCAGGTCACGGCGTCCCCGCCGACCCACACGGTCCCGTCCTGCTCGCGCGTCACGTGGACGCGCCCGCCCGCCCGAGCGCGGTCCCCTGGCTCGCGACGTACGTCCCGGGCAGCAGGCCCCGGGCGTCAGCCACTGCCCGACCACCGCGTTGAGGCTTCCCGTCACGGGATCCTCGGGATGCCCATGTCGAGCGCGTAGCCGCGCACCTCGATCGCTGCCCCGTCGGGGCCGTCGTACCGAGTCCCGTCCGCGGCGTCGTCGGGGAACCGGTCCGCGCGTACGGCCCGACGACGCCGATCGCCAGGTCGCCGAGGCCCGTGAAGTCGGGGTCCAGCCCAGGACCTTCTCGGCCGAGCCGAGGAGCAGGACCCGCCAGCCGGGTCCGTTGTCGAGGAACCGGTGATCGACGACGTCGCGCTCGTCGAGCCCGAGCGCCCGCGTGATCGTGGCGAGGGTCGCGAGGTCGATCGGCTCGTCCGTCAGGAGGTCGGGGCCGCGAACGCGAGGCGAGCGCCCGGGCGGCTCCGCCGTCGGGCCTGCTGCTCGTCGCCGCGGTGCGGCGCAGGGGACCAACCCGATCCCGCACTCCTGGACGACGACGCCCGGCTCGTGCGGCGTCCCGCCCGCCGCGAGCCACGCGTGGCACGAGCCGAGCGTCGGGTGCCCCGCGAAGGACAGCTCGCCCGCGGGCGTGAAGATGCGCAGCCGGTAGTCGGCCCCGGCCGTCGCGCCCTCGACGGTGGGCGGCAGGAGGAAGGTCGTCTCGGAGAGGTTGGTCCAGCGGGCGAAGGCCGCCATCTGGTCGTCCCCAGCCCGACGGCGTCATGCACCACCGCGACCGGGTTGCCCCGGTAGGGAGTCGTCGTGAAGACGTCGACCTGCGAGAACGGGCGGGTCCGGGGATGGGGTCACGCTGCTGACGCTACCGCCGCGGTCGCTGCGTAGCACGGGCGGACGGGCGCTCCGGCGGACGGACAGCGGTCGGAGCTGAGGCCCGGTCAGGCGCTCGGCGGCTGGATGAGGTCCCACGGCGTCCCGTACAGGTCCTCGAAGATCGCGACCGTGCCGTAGGTCTCGTGGCGCGGCTCCTCGCGGAAGCGCACCCGTGAGCGACCATGCGGGCGTGCTGGGCCGCGAAGTCGTCGGTCTGCAGGAAGAACGCGACGTCGTCACCCACCGGGCGACCGACGCGTGCGCGGGCGTCGTCGGAGCCCGCGAGCGCGAGGACCAGACCTGCTCCCGACGCGTCGTCGGGCCGGGCTGACGACGACGCGCCGCCACCCGCCCTCGAAGGTCTCGTCCTGGCGCAGCGTGAAACCGAGTGCGTCGACGAAGAAGGTGAGGGCGTCGTCCAGGTCGCGGACCAGGTACGTGGCGTTCTCGAGGCGGAGCATGGGGAGCGTAGCGGTGCCGGATGTCCGGCACCGCCACGGCCCACGTCCGGCAGGGTCAGACCTCGCGCAGCACCTCGCGCGCGAACTTCACGGACCGCTCGCGCAGGCCCGCGATGCGTCGCTCGACGAGCCCCGCGGGTCCTGGCCGCCTCGACGATCGTCGGCGTGCGGCGGACGTTCCGCGAGCACCCGAACGTCGTGCAGATCAGCGTGCCGATCGTGTCGCCGTTGCGCCCGGCCGTGCCGCCCGGCGTACGACGTACAGGGAGACGTCGTCGGTCGCGACCACGTCCTCGCACCAGGCGCACACCGCGCGTCGGCGCGACCCGTGCCCTCGGGGCTCGCAGCGCGAGCCCCACCAGGGCGTCGTCGACGGTCAGGACGACGTAGGAGCGCAGCGGCGCCTTGCGGTCGACCCACCCCAGGTAGTCGAGGCGGTCCCAGCGGTGGTCGGCGAGGTCGGACGGGACGGTGAGCTGCGACGCCTCGCGGCGCGACGCGTTCACGAAGGACGCGCGGATCTGCTTCTCGGTCAGGGGTTCATGGGGTCTACGGCTCTCGTGCGGAGGGTGTCGGACCGCCGGTGACGTCAGGTCACCGGGGATGGACGTCCCACCGAGGTACGCCGATCGTCCGGCGAACCCGTGAGGTTCGCCGGTGGATGTCGCCCAAGGGCGTCAGGCGTGCTGGGCGGGCGTCCGGTCCGCGCCCGAGCAGGCCAGGACGGCCGCCCCGCTTCCTCGCTGCATGGTGATGCGCTCCGTCGTCGGTGGCCACGGGCTCGTCCCGCGGCACAGCTCACCGTCGATGGTACGCCCGACGGCGGAGCGGACCCGGGGCAGTTCGGGTAGCCCCTCGTCGGGGTCGGGGTCTGGCAGGGCGCGGTGGGAGCTGCCCGTGCAGGGAGCCTTCCGGGCGCTCGCGAACCCGCCTCGACGTACGGTGACGGGATGACGGACGCCCCGATGGGGAGCACGAGGCCCGTGCAGCTCGTGCGCCACGCGCTGACCGACGTCTGGTGCACCGTCCGCCGGGCGACGGCGACGGTCCTGACGACCGGGATCTTCCACGGGTTCGTGAACCCGAGTGTCGCCACGGTCGACGACGTCGGGGTCAGCTACGTCATGGCGACCACGATGGGCTTCCTCACCGTCGTCGTGCCGCGCCGGACGCGACGCGCCACCGCGGGGTGGGGAGATCCCGGGTGTGACGGGGCGCCTCGCGGCGGCCAACCCCAGGTGTTGCGACCCAGAACTCCCCGTATCACCATCGAAGACACGCGACTACCGAGCTGCAGGACGCCTCCGGGCGTCCTCAGGCCGTGCGGCCCTGCACGCAGGCGGCCATGGCACCCGTCAGGCACCTGCCGGACCCGACACGCTAGCGAGGACTCTGCGATGAGCGATACGACGTCCCCTCCAGCAGGACGGGCGAACCGGAGCTGGTGCTCTCGAAGCGCACGATCTACGTGATCTTCAGCGCGCTGCTGGCCGCCATGTTCCTGTCCGCGCTGGACCAGTCGGTCGTGGGAACGGCGCTGCCGACCATCGTGGGTGACCTGGGCGCGACCCAGGACGAGGGCTGGATCATCACGGCCTACCTCCTCGCGATCGCGATCGTGATGCCGATCTACGGCAAGATCGGGGACCTGCGCGGGCGGCGCCTGCCGTTCCTCGTCGCGATCGTGATCTTCGTGGTCGGCTCGACGGGGTCGGCGCTGTCGTCGTCGTTCGTCGACCTCGTGGTGTGGCGCTCGGTCCAGGGCCTGGGCGCTGGTGGCCTCGTGATCCTGAGCCAGGCGATCATCGCCGACATCGTCTCGGCCCGGGACCGCGGCAAGTTCATGGGTCCCATGGGGCGGTCTTCGGGATCGCCACGGTCGCCGGACCTCTGCTCGGTGGCTGGTTCACCGACGGGCCCGGGTGGCGCTGGTGCTTCTGGCTCAACGTGCCGATCGGTCTGCTCGCGCTCGGGATCGCCTGGTTCAAGCTTCGCCTCCCGTCGCGCACGCCGAGCAAGCGGTTCGACGTCGGGGCGCGATCCTGATGGCGATCACGACCGCCGGCATCGTCCTGCTCACGAGCTGGAGCTCGATCTCGAGCGACAAGAAGTACGACTGGAGCAGCCCGGCCCTCCTCGCGCTCCTGGTCGTGACGATCCTCGGGTTCATCGCCTTCCTCGTCGTGGAGACGAGGGTGGACGACCCCTCATCCCGCTGCACCTGTTCAGGAGCCGGACGTTCTCCGTCTCGGTCTCGATCGCCCTGCTGCTGGGCATGACCATGTTCGCGGCGCTGTCCTTCCTGCCGACCTTCCTGCAGATGGCCCACGGTTACGGCGCCACGGAGTCCGGGCTGCTGATGCTCCCCATGACGGTCGGCCTGATGATCACGGCGATCGGTTCGGGTCTGCTGATCGCCCGTACGGGCAGGTACAAGATCTTCCCGATCCTCGGGATGGGGATCGCGACGATCGGCCTGGCCCTGCTCACGCAGCTGACGTCCGACATCTCGATGGTCACCTTCGGCGCCATGATCTTCGTGCTCGGGTTCGGGCTGGGGCTGGTGCTGCAGACCATCGTGATCGCGGTCCAGAACTCGGTCTCTCCCGAGATGGTCGGCGTGGCGACGTCCACCAACAACTTCCTGCGGGAGATCGGTGCTGCGGTCGGCACGAGCGTGTTCTCGACCGTGTTCACGACGAAGCTCGCGTCCAACCTGACCGACGCGACCAAGGGGTGCCCGCGAGCGAGATGCCCCAGGACTTCGGCACGGACTCCCTCACGCCGGAGGTCGTCGAGAAGCTGCCCACAGCGCTGCACGACCTCGTCGTCAACGCCTACACCGACGCGCTGGCGCCCGCCTTCTGGTACCTGGTGCCGCTCGGCGTGCTGGGCTTCGTCATCGCCTTCTTCATGAAGGAGGTCAAGCTCTCGGACAAGGCCGGGCTGGTGGCCCGGGCGCCGCCGTCGTGAAGTGAGTGCCGACGCGCGAACCTTCTCAGACCGCAGCAGGGCCCGGCGCTTCGATCGCGGAAGCGCCGGGCCCTGCTGGTCCGTCGTGCCAGGCTCTGGCGTCAGGCGGTGCGACCGTTGCGGCCGCGCAGCGCCATAGATCCCGAGGACGATCACCGAGCCGACGATCGCCAGCAGCCACGTCTGGATCGAGAAGAACTCCTCGAGGGGCCGCGAGAACAGGACGCTCCCGAGCCAGCCGCCGAGCAGCGCGCCGACGATGCCGAGGAGGATCGTCACGAGGATCGATCCGGTCTGCTTGCCCGGGAGGATGGCGCGAGCGATGAGTCCGGCGAGCAGTCCCAGAACGATGAATGCGATGAAGCCCATTGTCATTCTCCTTTGTCCCGTATGTGCCTTATTGGCCGGTAGATACCCACCCTGACACCCTCAGCGGGGCTCGCACGTCGAAAGGCGCCGAACGTCGGACACGTCACGTTCTGGGGATCCCGGTTGCGACGGGCCGCGGTCGATGGCACCACGCGTACCCGTGCGCGCAGGATCGAGGCCCCGTGCGACCTGGCGTGGCCGGGCCGCCGGGCGAACGCAGAGCCCCGGTCGTACCGTGGGGATGACCGACGACCGAGGGATCCGGCAGTACATCGGCGACCTGGTGGCGGAGGAGCGGCGGTTGCGCGCCGAGCTCGCGGACGGGGAGATCACCGCGTCGGACGAGCGCACCCGCCTGCGCGCGATCGAGACCGAGCTCGACCAGTGCTGGGACCTGCTGCGCCAGCGCGACGCCGCACGTGAGTTCGGCAGTGATCCGGATGCAGCGTCGATCCGGGATGCCGGTACGGTGGAGCACTACCTGGACTGAAGGCCCGACGCCGCGCGTGCGAGCCGTCGTCGGGCAGCAGATCCCGTTCGCGCGGGGAACCCGCGTGACCTCACCGAACGACACGACCAGTACGGAGCGACGAGCATGAGCAGCCAGACGACGCAGCGCAACGAGGCCACCGAACGAGCCGGGGCCGTCGCCCGCTTCCTCGTGGCGTTCATCCTGTTCGTGGGCGGGATGGTCGCCTTCGGGTGGGCCTTCACCGTCGAGTCGGGTCATGCCTGGATCTTCTCCGCGGGCCTCGCGATGGTCACCCTCGGCTTCTACCTGCCGGTTGCCGGTCGCGACCGCTGACGACGGACCGCACACCACGAGGGGCCCAGCACCGGACGGTGCTGGGCCCTCGTCGATTCCGGCGGTCTTCGCCCGCCGCGCGGCCCGGGAGCAGGCCCCTGCAGTGCGCGTCTCAGGCGGTGCCCGTCTCAGGCGATGCGCGGGAGCTGCGCGAGCGCAGCGACGACGTCGATCGCGTCGGCCTTGCCCAGGAGGACCTTCTGCGCCATGAAGCCCTTCGTGGCTGCGCTCTCCTCGGGCAGGCTCGAGCCCGCGAAGACCTCCATGAGGGTGCGCGCGTCGGCCTCTGACAGACGGAAGGTCACGACCTGCGTGAGGTTGCGCAGGATCGCGGTGCGGTCGGTCTCCGAGAACCCGAAGCGCAGCGTGAGGGCGCCCTGCTCGACCCGCGTGTACGCGTAGGTGACGTCGGAGAACGGGCGGGCGGGCCCGTCGCCGATACGCAGCGTGCGCGCCTGGAGGTTCACCGAGAAGGGCTTCGCCTCGCGCACCCAGTAGACGAGGAACGGGATGATGATCGCGAGCACCGCGACGATCGAGAGGGCGAGGACGAGCCCGAAGTAGCCCTCGTCACCGAAGCGCCAGGACGCGAGAAGCGTGAGCAGTGCCGCAGCAAGAAACGGTGAGACGGCGGCGGTCAGCCGCATCTTCTTGCGGCCCTCAACCCAGAGCGGCTGGTCGGTCGTGGTCGTGCTCGGTGCAGGTTCGGCGGCGTGCATGGTTCCCCAACGGGACGGCGAATCGCCCCACGGTGGAGCGATGGCGTGCGCGGCGATGCTACTGGTAGCGGCCGCCCGGGCGGAACGGGAGAGCTTCCCGGGGAGCGGTGGGCCTGGGGCACACCGCTCCCCGGGTGTCCCGGTGTCAGGCGAGCTGAGCGCGCACCGCGTTCGTCGCCGAGATGAGGTTCTCGAGCGAGGCTACGGTCTCCTCGTAGCGGCGGGTCTTCAGGCCGCAGTCAGGGTTGACCCACACGAGGCGCGAGTCGATCGACTTCACGGCGAGCTCGAGCAGCTCGGTGACCTCCTCGGTCGAGGGACGCGCGGCGAGTGGATGTCGTAGACGCCCGGGCCGATGCCGCGCGCGTAGCCGCCGCGGCGAGCTCGGGCACGATCTCCATGCGCGACCGCGCCGCCTCGACCGAGGTGACGTCGGCGTCGAGCCCGTCGATCGCCCCGATGACCTCGCCGAACTCCGAGTAGCACAGGTGCGTGTGGATCTGCGTCTCGGCCTCGACTCCCGCGGTCGCGAGGCGGAACGAGCTCACGGACCAGTCGAGGTACGCGGCCTGGTCGGCCCTGCGCAGCGGGAGGAGCTCGCGGAGTGCGGGCTCGTCGACCTGGATGATGCCGATCCCGGCCGCCTCCAGGTCCGCGATCTCGTCGCGCAGCGCCAGGCCCACCTGGTTGGCCGTGTCGCCCAGGGGCTGGTCGTCGCGCACGAACGACCACGCGAGGATCGTGACCGGTCCGGTCAGCATGCCCTTGACCGGCTTCTCGGTGAGCGAGGCCGTGAACGTCGACCAGTCGACCGTGATGGGGCCGGACGCGTGACGTCGCCCCACAGGATCGGCGGGCGCACGCAGCGCGAGCCGTAGGACTGACCCAGCCGTTCGCCGTGACCGCGAACCCATCGAGGTTCTCCGCGAAGTACTGGACCATGTCGTTGCGCTCGGGCTCGCCGTGCACCAGGACGTCGAGGCCGATCTGCTCCTGGAGCTCGACGACGCGGCGGATCTCGTCCTGCATCGCGGTCGTGTAGCCGGCGTCGGACAGCTCGCCCTTGACGTTGAGCGCGCGGGCCCGGCGGATCTCCGGGTTCGCGGGAACGACCCGATGGTCGTGGTCGGCAGCAGCGGGAGGTTGAGCTTGGCCTGCTGGGCCGCGGCGCGCTCGGCGTAGTCGCCGCGCGAGAAGTCGCCCTCGGTCAGGGCTGCGGCACGCTCACGCACCGCGGGACGGCGACGCCGCTTGCCGCCGCGCGCGAGGCCACCGCCGCGCGGGACGCCTCGATCTGGTCGGCGACCGCGTCACGCCCTCGGTCAGGGCCGGGCGAGGACCGCGACCTCGCCGACCTTCTCGTCGGCGAACGCGAGCCAGTCGCGCAGGCGCGGGTCGATCGAGCCGTTCGTCCAGTCCTCGTCCTCGACGTCGTGCGGGACGTGCAGGAGCGAGGTCGAGGTGCCGACCGTGACGGCTCCGGCGCCGAGCGCCGAGAGTCCCTCCAGGACCGTGAGCTTCGCCGCGAGGTCCGCGCGCCAGACGTTGTGGCCGTCGACCACGCCCGCGACGAGGGTCTTGCTCTCGAGACCTGCGACGGGCTCTGCCGGGACAGCACCCTTGACGAGGTCGAGCGAGATCGCCTCGACGTCGGTCGAGGTCAGGAGCGCGAGGCCGTCGAGATCCCCTGGAGCCCGCCAAACGGCGCTCCCACGAGGATCGCGGGACGCTCGGTGCCCACCGCGAGCTCGGTCGCGAGCACGCGGTAGGCCTCGGTGATCGCGGCGTGGACCTCCGCGGCGGGCACGTCGATCGCGTCGGACACGAGCGCGGGCTCGTCGAGCTGCACCCACGGTGCACCCGCTGCGGCCAAGGCGCGCAGCAGCTCGACGTACACGGGCAGGACGTCCGCGAGGCGCGAGAGCGGGCTGAAGCCGGGGCGCTGTCGTCAGCCGCCTTGGACAGGGCGAGGAACGTGACGGGCCCGACGACGACGGGCCGGGTCACGACGCCCGCGTCCTTGGCCTCGACGAACTGGCGCACGACGCGGTCGTCCGCGAAGCGGAACGGCGTGGACTCGCTGATCTCGGGGACCAGGTAGTGGTAGTTCGTGTCGAACCACTTGGTCATCTCGAGCGGGGCGTCCTCACCGGCGCCGCGCGCGACCGTGAAGTAGCCCGCGAGGTCCAGCGCGCCCTCCTCGTCGGCGAGCGACGCGAAGCGGGACGGGACCGCCCGGTGAGCGCGACGACGTCGAGCACCTGGTCGTAGAACGAGAAGGAGCCGGGCACGGCGCCCGACGAGGCGTCGAGGCCCAGGGCGACGAGACGCTGGGCGGCCGCGACGCGCAGCGCCGAGGCCGTGGCCTCGAGCTCGTCGGCCGTGGTCCGGCCGCCCAGAAGGACTCGACGGCCTTCTTGAGCTCGCGGCGCGGGCCGATGCGGGGATATCCGAGGACGGAACCGGACGGGAACGTGGGAGCACTCATGGTGAATACCTCTGAACTGGTCAGACCGAGGCGCTGCCGAGGGCAGGCTCGGAGGAGGGAGGGAGTGCCGGAGACCCACGGCCCGCTGGCCAGGTCGGGGTGCGGGACGAGGCGCCCTCGGCGCCTCCCGCTACCCCACCGCCGAGGTTGACTCCCTCGAGCAGGTCTAGAGCGGCTTGGTGCTTGTTGAAGGTGTAGATGTGGAGGCCGGGGCGCCGGCCGCGAGGACCTTCTGCGCGAGCTCGACCGAGTGCCGGATGCCCAGGGCGTGGCGCGCTTCGGGGTCGTCCTCGGCCACGAGGGCCTCGACGATCCGGCGCGGCGCGGGGACGCCGGTGAGGTCCTCGACGCGTGCGAGGCGGGCCGGGTCCGTCATCGGCAGGAGCCCCGCGAGGATGGGGATCGTCACGCCGGCCGCCCGGGCCTCGGCCACGAAGTCGACGTAGGACGAGGCTTCGTAGAAGAGCTGGGTGATCGCGAAGTCGGCACCCGCCTGCTGCTTCTGCCACAGGCGGCGCACCTCCTGCGTGCGGCTCGTCCCGGCAGCGAGGTTCCCGTCGGGGAACGTCGCGACCGCGATGGTCAGCGGGCGCGCTGCGCCGCGCAGCGCGACGCTCGGGCTCGCAGCGCAGCGCGCGGCCTCGACCTCGCGCAGCAGGGCGACGAGCTCGGTGCTCGACCGCACGCCGTCCTCGGAGGGCCGCCAGTCGGGCTGGTCGCGCGGGGTCCCCGCAGCGCGAGGAAGCTGCGCACACCCGCGTCGAGAAAGTCGGAGATGACGTCCTCGACGTCCTCCCGAGAGGCGCCCACGCAGGTCAGGTGCGCGATGGGCAGCACCGGGGTGCCGTGCAGGAGCTGGCTGATGACGCGGCGCGAGGTCTCGCGGTCCGTGCCGCCGCGCCGTAGGTGACCGACACGAAGTCGGGCGACGTCGCCACGAGACGCCGGGCCGTCTCCCAGAACTTGGGAGCGGCGTCCGGGCGGCGCGGGGCATGAGCTCGAACGACACCGTGGGACGCGGTGCCTCGTGCCCGAAGTGCCCCAGGTCGACGATGCTCATCGGTCGCCTGCTGCGGGCGTGGCGCCGACGGCGCAGGGGCGCCGCACAGGGCGGTCGGCCCCAGCGGTGCGCGGAAGATTGCCTCGGTCATGAATCGCTCCATCGAACCTGGCTGTAGCACCCGTACCCGCGAGAGGCTTCCGTTGGGGTTGCTGCGGTGTCAACGAGCCAGGACTCTCGACCGCTCTGGATGGTGTTGACGATCGTAGGGGAATCCATGATCTGAGCCACTATCTGCTCGAAGCGTGAGACAGTCGGTGAAAACGGCGGTCTCGTCGCCCTCGCGGTCGGTCCGAGCCCCGACCACGACTCCCGGCCAGCCGGTCCACCTCCAACGTACGCCGCTCCGCTCCGTCGTGGGCGGTCTGGCGGCTCCCGCCTCCCCGGCCACGATGCTCCGTGCGTGCCCCGCCGACGCAGCCAGCAGAAAAGGTGCCGATGAGCCGCCCCGGACCCCGGCGGATGGGCGTTCGGCCCGCCCGGGCAATATCCTGGCCGATATGGACACCGAAGAACGTCTGGCCGTCTTCCTCGACTACGACAACCTCGCGCTGGCGCGCGCGACCACCTGGGCGGGATGACCTTCGACTTCAAGCCGATCGCCGACGCGCTCGCCGCGCGCGGTCGGGTGGTCGTCCGCCGTGCCTACGCCGACTGGTCGTACTTCGACGAGGACCGCCGCTCGCTGACCCGCCACCAGGTCGAGCTCATCGAGATGCCCCAGCGCATGGGGCATCGCGCAAGAACGCCGCCGACATCAAGATGGTCGTCGACGCGATCGAGATGGCCTTCGAGCGCGAGTACATCTCGACCTTCGTCATG
The DNA here is from genome assembly GCA_038070415.1 of Oerskovia sp. M15. Taxonomy (GTDB): domain Bacteria; phylum Actinomycetota; class Actinomycetes; order Actinomycetales; family Cellulomonadaceae; genus Oerskovia. The sequence goes on along the minus strand of JAMYWF010000001.1, from coordinate 1,639,592 downwards.
TGCACGGGAGACAGCGACTTCTCGCCCCTGGTGCACAAGCTGCGCGAACTCAACAAGCGCGTGATTGGGATCGGCGTCGAGAACTCGACGTCCAAGCTGCTCCCGCCGGCGTGCGACGAGTTCCTCTTCTACGACCGCCTCGAGGGCGTCGAGATCCCGGACGAGCCCGTCGAGCGCAAGCGGTCGTCGGGCAGCTCGAACCGCAGCACGACCCGCAAGTCGGGCAGGTCCTCGTCCGGTACGGCCAAGGGGACCACGGCCACCCCGGTCGTCGAGCCCGTCGCACCGGCAACACCCGCCGCGGAGACGGCTCCTGAGCCGACCCCGCCCCGCTGGACGTCGAGGCCGAGCTGGAGTCCGCCGTCGAGCACGGGGCTTCCTCGGTCAACGAGGACGAGGACCTCGCGGTCCTCGTCGCCCAGACCCTCGCCGACCTGTCCAGCTCGTCGAGCGGGGCCGTCGTCGCCTCGACGCTCAAGCGCACCCTGCTGCGCAAGGACCCCACGTTCAGCGAGGCCGACTACGGCTTCCGCAACTTCGGTGAGTTCCTGCGCTACCTCGAGGAGCGTGGCGTCGTCCAGCTGAGTGCCGGGCCCGCGACCGGCGACCCCGAGGTCTCGCTGCCCGAGCGCGGGCACGCCGGGGACGACTTCGCGCTGCTGCGCACGGTCGTCGCGGACCAGGGCGGTTCGGTGCCGCTGTCCGGGCTCAAGAACCAGCTCCGCAAGAAGCGCCCCGACTTCAGCGAGAAGGCCCTGGGCTACCGCAGCTTCCTCCAGTTCTGCAAGGCCGCGCAGACCGCGGGCGCGATCGACCTGCGCTGGGACGACGACGCCGACGACTACCTGGTGACGGTCGCCGCGCGCTGAGCATCGCGTCCGGAAGGGCACGCCCGGCGGCTACGCCCGAGCGTGCCCTTTCGACGTGGAGAGCAACCCGCCGGATCGCCTTCGAGGTGGTCGACGACCTGGACGACGACGACGTCTTCGCCCTTCCGGTCGCCGCGGTGCCCGGAACCCGGACGCCCGACGGCGCAGCTCACGCGGGAGCGGACGTCGCCGACGGCGGCGGGGCCGCGGGTGACGGGCCGCCGCCCCGACCGAGCCGGCTGCCCCGATCCGCGTGCCCGCCGACGTCGGCGCCTCCTGCTCGGTGGGGTGGCGGCCGCGCTCGTCCTCGTGATCGGCGGGCTGACGCTCGTCGACGCTGCCCGCGCGCGTCACGCGAACGCCCTCCTGCGGACCGCGCCCGGGGAGTGGTGGGGCTCGAGAAGCCGCCGCGTGAGCTGTGGAGCGTCGACATCGGTGACGCGTGGCCCGTCGTGGCCGGTGGGGTGTTCGTCGTGTCCTCGGAGCGGCAGTGGTCGCGTACGACCTGAGGTCGGGGAGGAGGCCTGGCGGCGCGAGGATCTGACGTCGCACAGTTGTGGGGTCTTCGGGGAGTTCGGGCACGCCGCCCTCGCCGCGTCGTCGATCACGTGCGTGGGCGGGGCGTCCCCGCCGACCTGATGCTCGGCGTGCCGGAAGTGCCGCCGACGTCCGTCTCGGTCCTCGGCTCGACGGCGCGACGATCGTCGAACGTGACCTGGACGGCGCACGAGGCTCCACGACGGTGGCCCGGACGGGAACCTGCTGCGGGTGCACCGGGCGGGGCGCGACGCCGTCGTGCTCCTCGAGGACGCGCGGACCGGCGAGGTGCGATGGACGCGGACGGTCCCCGCGGAGCAGGTCGAGGGCGGCGGCTTCGGGTGCGAGATCCAGACCGCGGAGAACACCGTGATCGAGGACCGCGCATCGGACTCCGTCCATGACGTGGGCGGGGCTGTCGTCGTCGCGGACGGTTGCGGCGGGCAGGCGACCCTGTCGCTCCGCGGGAAGGTGCTGTCCTCCGACCACATGCGCTACATCCAGCCGACGCGGGACGGGCGACTCCTCCGCGCGGGCGGCGACATGGTCACGACCGACGTCCTCGACGCGAGCGGCCGTGTGCTGTGGACCGTCGAGGGACACGTCAGCGAGTCCCTCGTGACCGACGGCACGGCGCCAGGGCTGCTGTTCTCCCAGCTCGGCTCCGGTGTGGTCGCGCTCGACGAGTCCGGCCAGAAGATCTGGGCCTTCCGGGCTACACGACCCAGGTGCTCCTCGTGACGAAGGAGGTGACCGCTATCGCGACCTATCCGGGGTCGTCGGGGTGGACACCGCGACCGGCGAGAAGCTCTGGAGCTGGACGTCCGCGGTGGCGGCGGGTCGTCGAGCGTCCGTGTCGTGTCCGCCTTCGCCGGTCGTGGGTCGCTGACGATGGGGCTGGGTGAGAGCCGGGACGAACGATGGGTGTCGATCGACCTCGTCGACGGCAGCGAGCGATGGGACGAACAGTTCTCGTCGGACGCGTGGAACGTCCTCGCTCTCGACGGTCGGCTCTACGGACTGGACGGCGAGCGGATCATCGCGTTCGGCTGACGCACGGGCCGCGGCGCCGCACAGCCATGATGCGCGCGCGCCCACCCGCGTGGACATGTGTGCACGAACTGTCTCGTTTCCTGGTCAACCGTGGGGCGGTCGCCGCCGGCGACGCGCGGGGCCGCCTCCGTCGTCGGGCCCGCCTGCACGTCGGTGCACAATGTACGGATGACGTACCGGGTGCTGAAGCTGATCCTGTCGCTCCTGGCCTACACGCTGCTGAGGCCACGGGTGACCGGGCTCAACAACATCCCCGTCGCGGACCCGTCATCCTGGCGAGCAACCACCTGTCGTTCGTCGACTCGCTGCTCATCCCGATCGTCGCCCCGCGGCACGTCACCTTCCTCGCCAAGGCCGAGTACTTCACCGGAACCGGGCTCAAGGGGCGCATCTCGCGGTGGTTCTTCACGACCCTCGGGCACATCCCCGTGCAGCGTGACGACCCGCGCGCCGGGCAGCGCTCTCGAGGACGCGCTCGAGGTGCTCAACCGCGGCGGAGCGTTCGGGATCTACCCGAGGGGACGCGCTCGCGCGACGGCGGCTCCAGAAGGGCCACACCGGCGTCGCGTGGCTGGCGCTCGCGGGCCACGCGCCGATCGTGCCCGTCGCGATCAAGGGCACGGACAAGGTCCAGCCCGTCGGCTCGCGCTTCCCGCGCATCCACCGCGTGACGGTCGAGTTCGGCAAGCCCATCGAGCCGGTTCGCCAGATCACATCGGGCCGCCCGGCGCAGGCGGCGCGAGCTCACCGATCAGGTCATGGAGTCGATCCACGTGATGAGCGGGCAGCAGCGCGCGAGCTGATCCCCGCGTCCGCCAGGTGCCGAACCCGAGGTTGGTCAGGCAACTGAGGGAGTTGCCTGACCAACCTCGGGTTCGGCACCCGGAGCAGCCCGGTTCCTGAGAAGGACGTGCAGGTCCCGGCCGGTCGTGATGTGCTCGGTGCAGGGCCACGTGCCCCGAAGATCGCGTCCGGCGGGTTCGCCTGCCGTGCTCCGCGCTCCAGGGCGTCCGACTTGACCTCGACCGCGGTTGAGGTCCTAGCGTGGCCGTCACCGAACGAGAGGACACACCATGGCTGTCTACACCCTTCCCGAGCTGTCGTACGACTACAGCGCGCTCGAGCCCACATCTCCGGCCGCATCATGGAGCTGCACCACTCCAAGCACCACCAGGCCTACGTGACCGGCGCCAACACCGCGCTCGACAAGCTCGCCGAGGCCCGCGACACCGGCGACCTCGCCGCGGTCAACCTCCACGAGAAGAACCTCGCGTTCAACCTCGGCGGCCACGTCAACCACTCCGCGTTCTGGACCAACCTGTCCCCGAGGGCGGCGGCGAGCCCACCGGCGACATCGCCGCAGCCATCACCGAGGACTTCGGCTCGTTCGAGAAGTTCAAGAAGCACTTCGCCGCCGTCGCCGCAGGCGTCCAGGGCTCCGGCTGGGCCATCCTCGCCTGGGACACCCTCGGCAAGAAGCTCATCATCGTCCAGCTCTACGACCAGCAGGGCAACATCGCCCTCGGCCTGGTCCCCATCGTCCTCCTCGACGTCTGGGAGCACGCCTACTACCTCGACTACCAGAACGTGCGCGCCGACTACGTCACCGCCTGGTGGAACCTCGTCAACTGGGCCGACGCCGACGCACGCCTCGCCCGCGCCCGCACCCAGGGCGAAGGCCTCATCATCCCCGCCTGACCCTCTCCCTCCGGACGGACCGCGATGGTCCGTCTCGACGAGACCCGCGTGAACGGGAAAGACCCCGGCACTGCGGCGCGCAGCTCGCGCGACGCGGCCGGGGTCTTCCTGCGGGTAGCCAGTAACCCTGCAGAAAGGTGGTCCGCCGTGACCTATGTGATTGCTCAGCCTTGTGTGGACGTGAAGGACAAGGCGTGCATTGAGGAGTGTCCGGTGGACTGTATCTATGAGGGCAAGCGGTCGTTGTACATCCATCCGGACGAGTGTGTGGACTGTGGTGCGTGTGAGCCGGTGTGTCCGGTGGAGGCGATCTACTACGAGGACGATGTGCCGTCGGAGTGGAGCGACTACTACCGGGCGAATGTGGAGTTCTTCGATGATCTGGGGTCGCCGGGTGGTGCGGCGAAGATGGGCATGATCGAGAAGGACGACCCGATGATCGCGGCCCTGGCCCCGCAGGCCTGACGTTCCTTCAGGGTGCCGCACAGCGCGGTGCCGAACATGACGTGGGGCCGTCGTCCACCGGACGACTGCCCCACGTCGTTCCCGATCCCGGCTCAGCCCTGCGGCTCGACCGGTCCTCCCGGGCGTCGCCGCCCGCGACCAGGTCGCCACAGCTGGTCTCCTGGGCGGTCACGACCACCGGGTCGCTCGACGGCGCACCCTCGGCGACGGTCTCGGTCTGCCCGTTCGACGCGCGCCGCGCCGACTCGTCGAGGTCGATGAACGTCCGTGCCACGACGTACGTGTCGCCGTCGTTCGACATCGCGTTGAGCCCGGCCAGGTGCAGCACCCCGTCCACGGCCGTGCACCCGACGCCCGTGCCGAAGCCGCTGAACCCCTTGTCGAACGTGTACGGCTCGTCCTGGGGATTCTGCGTGACGTTCACGGCGCAGTTCGCCACCGAGTACAGCAGGACCTCGCGGCCGACGTCGACCAGCCCGATCGGTGCCTCCCCGTCGCCCGTGGCGACGAGGTTGACGATCGCGCTCGCCGGGATCGGGCTCGCGGTGGTGACGGGCGCGGAGAACGTGGCGCCGGAGGCCGTCGTGATCCCGAACCTGCGGTCCGCTCCCGTGGTCAGCCACGCGGTGTCGAGGCGCCCGTCGAGGTCGACGTCGATGATCTCGTGGGTGTTCGCCCTTCGGGCGTGCCGCCCTCGGTGGGGTGCAGCCCGTGACGGGCGGCGTCGTCACCTCGGTGGTCGGTTCGGGGCTCGGGTCCTCGGACGGTGCGGCCGAGGTCACGGCGCCCGACGGCGTCGCGTCGGGCGAGGCCACGCCGTCACCTTCCGCCTCACCCCGGGTCGCGAGCCAGACGGTCACCGCGACGATCGCGACGACGACCACGGCGGCGAGCGCCCACCACCAGGCGCGGTTCCCGGACGTCCCCGCAGGTCCCTCGGGAGGCGGGCCGGAGGGTCCGCCGGGAAAGATCGGCGAGGTGGGGTCCTGGCTGCCCGAGGCGCCCTGGTCGTCTGTCATGCCCTCAGGGAATCATCTCGTGACGAACAGGGCCATCCCGGGCAGAAGTTGCGCCAGAGCCGGTCAGCGCAGGGCGCGCCCGAGCGCTCGGGCGAGCGCTCCGCCGTCGGGCCCGCCTGCCGTGGGAACACCGTGGGGCGGACGTCGCGTGCGGCGCGAGCCGGGCGTCCCCGTCCCGCCGCGGGAGGTTCCGCCGTTCCGCGCCGACGCCGTGGGAGGCTCGTGGGCGAGGAGCTTCTGCGTGGGGCTCAGCTGACGGATGCCGATCGCCGCGATGTGCGCGGGTGCCGTGCGGCGGCAGCGGCGTAGATCTCGGGTCGTGCTGGCCGTCGTCGCCGAGGAGCAGCCAGCCGACGTCGGGCAGCTCGCGGACGAGGCGGTCGATCGCGTTGCCCTTGTGCTCCTGACCGCTGCGGAACCAGCCGGTCGCGGTGGGACCCCAGTCGGTGAGGAGCATGGCGCCGGGAGGGAAGCCGTTGCGGTCGAGGAAGCGTTCGAGGTTTCCCGCGGTGTTCCACGCCCGTTCGACAGGTACACGAAGGGCGCCTCGGGACGTGCGGAGGCGATGCCGTGGTAGAGATCGGCCATGCCGGGCACCGGTCGCCGTTCGCTCGCGTGGAGGCCGAACGTGTTCCACACCGCGCGCAGCAGGCTGGGGACGGCCGTGATCATCACGGTGTCGTCGATGTCGCTGATGATCCCGAGGCGGCGCCCGGGCTGATGACGAAGACCCTCGCCACGGCGGCGGCTCCGCTCGCCGTGGCGAGGCGGACGTCGTGCCAGCCGGGCTCGAGGGCGACGTCCAGCATCCCGTCGACGTAGCCGTCCCGGTCGGCGACGAGATCCGCGACGTGGCGCTCGTCGGGTCCCGGCCCGTCGGTCCGCAGGACGGATGCCCGGACCACCTCTCCGGGCGCGGTCACCGTGAGGTAGTTGCGCCACCCTCGACGGTTCCAGACCAGGTCCGCCCGGCGGTGCGGACGGCTCAGCAGGACGCGGGCCAGCACCCGCACCGACCCTCGTTGCCGTAGCCGACGTACGGCTCGATGCGGGTGTCCAGCCGCGCGAGCGCAGGAACCGCCCGTGGCGGCGCGCACCCGGTCCTCCAGGCGCGCCGAGAGGTGCAGCCGTTCGACAGGAGGGTCGGGGACGGGGTGCGCTGCAGGTCCATGAGGTCCGATCGTCGAAGGTGCTGGTCTACCACCTTGGCACACGGACGCAGGGTTCATCGGGCGACGCGGACCGAGGTGACCGACGCCGCGCGGCCGCACACCCGGCACATCCCGCGTCGTCGGGCCGCGTAGGCGTACGTCGCGACCCCGAGGGCCACGCCCCACACGGGCCACAGGAGGCCTGGTCCAAACATGGCCCAGCTCGAGACGTCCATCTCCGGTGACGTGCGCACGAGGGACGCGATCATCTCGAGCCCGGCCGGCACCACCGCGACCGCGACCAGGCTTGCCGGGACGACGGCCAGGGAGACGGGGACGCGCTTGCCGGCGAGCCCGACCATCCACCGGGGAACACCTCGCCCCACCGCTGGAAGAGCCCGAGCGTCAGGACCGAACCCACCACGGCGAACAGGCCCAGCCCGGCTGCCGTGACGAGCATCCCGAGTCCCGCATCTCCTCGAACGTCTCCCTGCTCATCCCGAGCGGGAAACCGGCGACCCACACCAGCCGGGTCGCGGCATACACGCCCGGATGATCGCCGCGACGACCGCCGCGACGCGTCCCCACCTCACGAGGCCCGACGGCGCCACGGTCGTTCCCGAGCCAGGAGCCGCCGTCGTGGGATCGGCACCGTCGACGTGCACGGACTCCTCGCCGCGACCGCAGACCTCGCACGCTCGCAGGCTGCGCCGGACGAAGAGCACGGTGGTCGCCGCGAGGAGGACCGTGGCGCACAGCACGAAGAGCTGCAGGAGGAACGACGGCGCGACGTACTTGTCGATGACCGCCGCATAGCGCGGGTCGAAGGAGGCTCGGACGAGTACGAGCGGGAGGTAGCCGAGGCGGGCGAGGAGGCTGCTGTCGGTGAGGAGAAGTCCGCCTGCGGCGATCAGCGCAGTGGTCGCGACGGCTGCTCCCCGGACCGCGGCGGAGACCGGTCGCGCTGCCCGAGTCGTCAGCCAGGTCGCGTGCGCCGCGCCGAGCAGGCCGAGACCGGCGAGCGCGGCGGTCAGGGTGTCGCTCGGGACGCTGCCCACGACCGTGCCCGAGGCGCTGGCCGTCGCAGCCCCGGCGGGCAGGAGACGACCCGTGAGGGTGAGCACGAGGGCCGTCGCGGCCCCGGCGAACCACCAGGCGATCGTCAGGGCAGGGACCCACCGGGGCCATCGAGGTGGTCGGGTCGGGGCGTCGGCCCCGCGCAGGGGACGGGGTCCGCCGATCGCCCCGCTCGTCGGGAGCCGGCGCTCGTGAGGTCTGCGAGGTCGTGGCCGTGATGTCCTGGTGGTCCATGGTCGCTCCAGCGGTGATGGTCGCGGCGGTGTGCGGCGATCCGTCCCTCCAGGCTCGCGGCCGACGACCGTGCGGGGATCACCTCCGGAGGTGAGCGGGATCCCCGGACGGGTGAGCGTGGCGGGCGCCGCGCCAGGGGCCGCCCTAGGGGCCGGGCGGACGAACCCGGACTCGTACGCGGCGATGACCGCCTGCGTGCGGTCGCGGACACCGAGCTTGCCCAGGAGGTTCCCCACGTGGGTACGCACCGTCTCCACCCGAGGAAGAGCTCGCCGGCGATCTCCTGGTTCGACCTCCCGGTGGTCATGAGGCGCAGGATCTCGCCCTCGCGCTCGGTCAGCCGAGCCGAGCGCAGGGCATCGCCGTGCGAGGGTGAGCGGCCGCGAGCCGGCGCACCGCGTCGGGGAAGAGCAGGGACTCCCCGTGGGCGACGACCCGGACCGCCTGCGCCAGGTCCTCCGGGCGGGCACGCTTGAGCAGAAACCCGTGGCGCCCGCGCGCAGCGCATCGAGGACGTGGTCGTCGTTCTCGAAGGTCGTCATGACGAGCACCCGGGGAGGGCACGGGCCAGGATCGCCCGGGTGGCGGCGATCCCGTCGATTCGGGGCATGCGGACGTCCATCAGGACGACGTCGGGCCGGGTCGCGGTGACGGCCCTGGCACCTCGGTGCCGTCCGCGGCCTCGCCGACGACCTCGATGTCGGGTTCCGCGTCGAGGATCACGCGGAGTCCGACGCGGACGAGCGGTTCGTCGTCGACGACGAGGACGCGCACGGGTCGGGAGACGTCGCCCTGCGGGTGCCTGCTCGGCTCACGACGACGCCTCCCCGACGCGGACCGTTCCTCCACGAGGGCAGCGCCGCGCGCACGGCCCACGTGTCGCCGTCGGGTCCCGCGACGAGGGAACCGCCGAGCGCGACGACGCGTTCCTGCATCCCCTGGAGGCCGTGGCCCTGCCGAGGCCCGGCCCGACCGGACGGCGTGCGCCAGGGTGCGTGACCTCGATCCGGAGATCGTCGGTCGTGACGACCTCGACGTGGATCGGGCGCCCGGTGCGTGCCGCAGCGCGTTGGTGAGCGACTCCTGGACGATCCGGTAGACCTCGGCAGCGACCGCGTCAGGTGCGTTGCCGACCTCGCCGGCGCCCCGCAGCGTGACGTGCGCACCCGCCTCGCGCGCGTGGCGGACGAGGGTCTCGATCTCGCTGTGCTCGGGTGGCACGTCGCGCACGGGCGAGGACACGGGCTCCGGCTCGCGCAGACGGTGCAGGAGGTCGTCCAGCTCGGCCATGGCGTGGCGTCCCGTCTCCTCGATGGCGTCGAGGGCACGGCGCGTGGCCGTCGTGTCGGTCTCCAGCGTGCGCGCGCGGCGGCCTGGAGCACGGTGATCGTCAGGGCATGTCCGACGCCGTCGTGCACGTCGCGGGCGAGACGGTTGCGAGCGGTCAGCCTGGCGGCCTGCGCCTCGAGTTCGGCGATCCGCTCACCCTGGTCCGGACCCAGCAGGGCCGGTGCCGCCTGACGCAGCACCGCACGCGCCGCGGACACGGCGTACGGGAGCGCGAGGAGCACGAGCAGCGCCAGGACGAGCCACGCGACGCGATTCTCCTGCCACCACGGCAACCACTCGGGCCCGGCCGACGGTTCGGCCCCGAACGTCGAGAGCAGGAGGTTGAGCACGAGCGGCACAGCGACGAGCAGCACGGCCACCACGAGAAGGCCGAGCAGCAGGTGGAGCGCGAACCATGCCGCCGCGCGCCAGCGCGTGGCCGCACCGGGCGGGGCCGAGGGACGGGAACCTCAACGTCCAGCAGGGTCCTGACCACGAGGATCTCGACCGTCCGTACCGGGGCGAGGAACGGCGGCGTGACGGCGAGAACGGTGGCGACCACCGCGAGCGCGACGGTCGTGGGGTAGCGGTCAGGGGTCGGCGAACATCTGCACGAACCCTGCGACGAGCAGCGCGTACGCTCCGGCGACCAGCCCGCCGACGACGAGGAAGACGCCGCCCGGACGGTCGTCCCCGACACCAGCGGCGCGCCGAGCGCACGCAGCGAGATGCGGGTTCTTGGTGCGCGTGGCACCTTCGCTGGGGACGAGCCGGACATCTCGCCATCATGGCAGGCGTCGGGGACTCGCGTGCACCCAGGGCGCGCTCAGCACTCGATGACGTTGACGGCGAGGCCGCCCGTCGACGTCTCCTTGTACTTGGTGGACATGTCGAGGCCCGTCTGGCGCATGGTCTCGATGACCGTGTCGAGCGAGACGACGTGCGCCCCGTCGCCCTGGAGCGCGAGCTTGGCGGCCGACACCGCGGTGCAGGCGGCGATCGCGTTGCGCTCGATGCACGGGACCTGGACGAGCCCGCCGACCGGGTCGCACGTGAGCCCGAGGTTGTGCTCCATCGCGATCTCCGCGGCGTTCTCGACCTGCGCGGGGTACCGCCGAGCACCGCGCAGATCGCCCCGGCGGCCATGGAGCACGCGGATCCGACCTCTCCCTGGCAGCCTGCCTCGGCGCCGGAGATCGAGGCGTTGCGCTTGTACAGCGCGCCGATGGCGCCTGCCGTGAGGAGGAAGGTGCGCATGGCCTGGCGCGTGGCCTCGTCGTCGGCAGCGAGGTCCGGGTGGATGCGCAGGTAGTGCCGCCCGACGGCCGGGATGATCCCCGCGGCCCCGTTGGTGGGGCCGTGACGACGCGGCGTGCGTCGGCGTTCTCCTCGTTGACGGCCATGGCGTAGGCCTGGAGCCACTCGATCGAGTGGTCGTTGCGGAGGGCCGCACCGGAAGCGGCCTCTGCGGCCTCGAGCTTCTCGCGCTGCGCCCGCGCCCGACGGCGGACCTTCAGTCTCCCCGGGAGCATCCCTCGGCGGTCCAAGCCCGCGTCGACACACTCGCTCATGGTGCGCCAGATCCGGTCGAGCCCGGCCCCGACCTCAGCGGCCGGGCGCAGGGAGACCTCGTTCTCCCAGGCCGTCTCGGCGATCGTGCGGTCCTCGAGCGTGCAGGAGGCGAGAAGCTCGGCCGCGTTGGCGAAGGGTGCGGGACGTCCGAGGGCTCGGTCGCCAGGTCGATCGGGGTGCCCGCGAGCTCGGCGGCGTGCTGGGCCTCCTCGTTCGCGGCGGCGGCCTCGAGGTCCTGCTCGGTGAGGACGAACCCGCCGCCGACCGAGTAGTAGACCTGCTCGGCCACGACGGCCCCGGCTTCGTCGAGGGCTGTGAACCGCATGCCGTTCGGGTGACCGGGGAGGCGGGTGAGCGGGGCGAGGCGGACATCGGTGCTGGCCATGGTCGTGGACCTGCGACCGAGCAGCCGGACCTGGCTGCCGTCGCCGAGTCGCTGGCAGCTGCCGGGGACGTCGTCGGGGTCGCAGGTCTCCGGGTCGAGGCCGCGCAACCCCGCGACCACGGCGTCCGGCGTCCCGTGCCCGATCCCCGTCGCACCCAGCGAGCCGCACAGCACGACCTTGACCGTGACGACCTGGTCCAGCGTGCCGACCTCCTCGAGGGAGCGCGCGAACGTGGTGCCGGCTCGCATGGGACCGACGGTGTGCGAGCTCGAGGGTCCGATGCCGACCGAGAAGAGGTCGAGGACGCTGACGTACGACGACATGGTCCTCATGATTGCACCTCGTCTCAGAGGGCGGACATCTTCACCTCGAGTGTGCGGTCCGCTCAGGAGGTTTCGGCGGTCCTCTGGGCGTCCCTCCCGTCCCGCCTGTCCCTTCCGGTGACGACCGGGCACGTCGCCAGGTGATCGTCGACGAGCCCGCACGCCTGCATCGCCGCGTAGGCCGTCGTCGGGCCGATGAACTTGAACCCTCCTTCTTGAGCGCCTTGGCCAGGGCGACCGACTCCGGGTGCTGGCCGGGACGTCCGCGAAGGTCGCGGGCGGGGTCGGGAGAGGCGAGTGCCGTCGTCGGGCGTGCGCGAACCGCCTGGGGCGAACGACCAGATCAGCTCGTCGAGCGTCCGGCCCTGCTCGTGCAGCGCGAGCAGCGCGCGGGCGTTGGAGATGGTCGCCTCGATCTTCAGGCGGTTGCGGATGATCGACGCGTCCTGCAGGAGACGGTCGACGTCCTCGTCCGTGAAGCGGGCGACGACCTCCGGGTCGAAGCCCGCGAAGGCCTCGCGGAACGCCGGCCGCTTGCGCAGCACCGTGATCCAGGCGAGCCCCGACTGGAAGGCCTCCAGTGCGAGCCGTTCGAAGAGGGCCTCGTCACCGTGGACCGGGACTCCCCACTCGGTGTCGTGGTACGCCTCGTAGAAGGGTCGCCGTCGCCGAAGCAGCGGGCTCCCGCTGCGGGGCTGGCGGGGCGTCGGACGGTGCGGCGAGCGGGTTGGGCGCGGGGTGTGGGAGAGGTCGCCTCGGTCGTGGTCATAGGTGCCACTCTCCCGCACGGCACCCACGCTCGCTGAGTCCGATTCCTCGGATGTGAGGGGCCGCCGAGCGTACGTGCCTGTGCACGGCTCGGATCCCGGGGCCGTGGATCAGGCGTCGGTGACCGAGGGTGGGAGCTGCTGCTCGGCGATCGCGCGCAGTGCCTGGAGATGACCGGTCAGCGCGGACCTGCCGGCCGGGGTGATGGCTACCCAGGTCCGTGGCCGACGCCCCACCCGATCCTTGCTGATCTCGACGTAGCCGGCTGCCTCGAGCACTGTGAGCTGCTTGGAGAGGACCGAGTCGGAGACCTCGATGGCGTCCCGCAAGGACTTGAAGTCGGCCTTGTCGACTCCTGCGAGCGCGGCCACGACCGAGAGCCGGACGGGGAGTGGATGACGTCGTCGAGCTGGTGGCGGGGTGGGTCTCGGTCATGCTGCCTGCTCCTCGCGGCGGGGCCAGAGGGCGACGACGATCATCGGGACGGCCGTGGCCAGGGCGGCGGGGAGCCAGTAGCCGAGGTGTCCGGCCTGGTCCGGCAGCCCGATGAAGAGGACGGCCCCGTAGACGACCGCCCAGGCGCCGGCTCCGACAGCCGTGCGGGTCCGTGACCCCTTGGCCATCAGACCCTGCCGCGAAGCCCAGGTCACGCCGACTCCTACCAGGACTGCCCAGGCCGACATGCTCACGATGAGCCCGGCCTTGCCACCCATGCCGATCGCGAGGACCAAGCCGATGCCGGCGACTCCCCAGGTCAGCAGGTAGATCCTCAGCCAGCGGGTGCCCAGGCGGCGGGTCTGCAGGGTCCGGCCCGTGGCTCCGGCGAGCGCCGCGGCCGCTTCCTGCGGGTGGGGATGGTGCTCGGACGTGCTTCGTTGCTCATGGGTCTATCGAAGCATGTACTTTCCAATATGGCAAGTAGTGGCCGGAAGTGAATCTAGTTTCTTCGACGCACCCGGTGGCTGTGGGCGGCGTGGATCCGGGTGCGAGCAGAGAGCGAGGGCTGCGGGAGCCGCGTCCAGGTCATGGACGCGGCCCCGCCACCCTCGAGATGCGCGGCGTCACCGTCGACTGTGAAGGCGCCGCGCGGGATCGCGCTGATCAGCCGGTGCTCAGATGGTGAGCGGCGGCGCAGTCCCAGTCCGATGCCGACGACCCCGGCGAGCAGACCGCCGCCCACGACCGCGGAGGCGCCCAGCGAGAGCTTGCCCGCGGGCTGTTCTCGACGTCCGACCTCATCTTGGCCGTGCCGTCGGAGATCTCGACGGTCCCGTCAGCCAGCGTCCCGGCGCCGTCCGCGAGAGTCGAGCTGCCCTCCGCGAGGTCCCCGCGCCGTCGGCCAGCGTCGTCGTCCCGGCGTGCAGGGTGCCCGCGCCGTCGGCGAGGGCGGCATTTCCTGCGGCGAGGGTCGTGGCGCCGTTCGACAGCGTCGTGATCCCCGTGTGCAGCGAGAGCGAGCCGTCCTCGAGCCTGGTGGTCCCCGCGAACAGGTCCCGGGCGCCGGTGGCGAGCTTCGCGTTGCCGGTGGCAAGCTCCTTGGCGCCGGTCGAGAGCTTCTGCGATCCCTTCGCCGCGTCGGTAGCACCGACCGAGACCTCAGCTGCGCCCGGAGCGAGGACACCGAGCCCGGCGTCCAGGGTTGCGGCACCGGTCGCCGCGTCCTGCACGCCGACGGCGACCTGCGAGGTCCCGTCCGCGACGAGTCCCGTTGCCGCGGCGATCTTCGACGCACCCGCCGTGAGCGCTCCGGCGCCGGAGGCGAGCCGCAGAGAGCCCGCCCGTGCCGTGGCGGCGCCGACCGAGAGGTCGCCCAGACCCGCAGACAGCTCACCGGATCCAGCGGCTACCTGCTGGGCGCCGACCGTGAGCCTCTGAGTGCCCGCTGAGAGCTCGGCGGACCCGGTCTCGAGCGTGGCGGTTCCGGTCTCGAGCGAACGGGTGCGGCGAGGAGCCCTTCTCCGCGATGATCGCTGCGTGCAGCGAGGCCGTCCCGGACGCGACGGATGCCGATCCGGTCTTGACCGCGTCGGCACCCGCCGCGACCTCGTCCGCGCCGGCGACGAGCTGGTCGAGCTGCGCACGGAGGGGAGAGCCGGCGGGCACGGAGCCGGCGAGGGCGGCGAGGTTGCTCGCGAGCTTCGCGGATCCTGCGCTCACGCCCGCTGCGCCCTGCGCGACCTTGGCAGATCCTGCCGTCAGGGACTCGGTGGTGCCGGCGACACCTGCGGCCCCTCGGCGAGCGCGCGCGCCCGACGTGGGCCGCGGCGGCCCAACGGCCACGCTTCCGGCGCCCTCGGCGACGCCGTCGGCCCGGTGGCGACCGTGCGGGCGCCCTCGGCGAGCGTGGTGCTCTTCCCGGCGACCAGAGCAGCGCCGGCGGACAGCTTCGCGGTGCCGGTCGAGAGCTCGGAGGCGCCGACCGAGAGGTCCGTCGCTCCTCCGCTCAGGTCCGCGGCACCGGTCGCGACCTGCTGGGCGCCTGCTGCGGCCTGGGCGGCACCTGGTGCGAGCTTCTCGTCGAGACCCGCGCTCAGCGCCCCCGACCCGGCGTGCAGCTGCGCAGCGCCGTCCGCCACCTTGGCGGCTCCCGGGCGAGCCGCCCGGTGAGGCCTGCGTCGAGCTCGCCAGCCCCGCAGCCACCTTGCTCGCCCCGGCGGATGCGTCCGCGGCCCCGGCGCGAGCTTCGCCGCCCCGGCGTTGAGCTCGTCGGCCCCGGCAGCAATCTTGGCGGCACCGTCCAGGGCGGTCACGCCACCGGCAGCGAGCTGTGTCGCGCCGCTCGATGCCTTCGTCGCGCCGTCGGAGAGGCTGGACGCCCCTCCTTGAGGTCCTCGGAGCCGTCGGCCAGCTTGCCCGCACCGTCCTCGGCGCGTTCTGCGCCGTCGGCCAGCTCGGCTGCGCCCGCTTCGAGGCGAGTGGCGCCGTCGTCGAGGCGCGTGGCGCCGTCGGCGACCCTGCCGTTGAAGAGGAGCAGATAGCCGACGAGCACGACGACGGTGAGCGCCAACGCGACCAGGGCGCCGATGGTCAGGGCTGTGTGCGCGCGCGACGGGCGCGGGAGAGCGTGGGTTGTCATGTGCGAGGGTCCTCTCGTGGCGGCCTCGTTGCCGGTCTGACCTGGGAATGCCCCACCATCATTGGTGAAACTCCGAGTATCAGGTACGTCGCTATCGAGGCTAGCAACGGCCTGGAGAGGAAAGAAAGCAAGTATCTGATACTTCGAAAATCACAAGTTGGTAAAGGTCACGCGGAATCGGCGAGCGCGTCCTCGAACGCTCGAAGCAGTCCCTGCGTGAACAGCACGAACCGCACGTCCTCGATCCCCGAGCATCGTCCCGTCCCCACGAGCGCACGGACTGCACCGCGACCCGTGCGACCTCGTTCCCGTCCCACCCGTAGACGCCAGCGCTCACGGCCGGGAACGCGACCGAGCGGGCGCCGAGCCCCGCGGCCACGTCGAGGGACGTCGTGAAGCACGAGGCGAGGAGGGCCGGATCGGTCTGGCCGCGGTGCCGGTCCGGTCCGACGGTGTGGACGACCCACCGTGCCGGCAGGTCGAAGCCCGGGTCGCGACCGCCTCGCCCACGGGCAGGCCGTCGGGCAGGGTCGTCCGCCGCAGCTCGCGGCACGCCTCGAGCAGCCTGGGCCCGGCCGCCGAGTGGATGGCGCCGTCGACCCCGCCCCGCCCAGCAGCGACGAGTTCGCGGCGTTGACGATCGCGTCGACGTCGACCGTCGTGATGTCTCCGAGCTCTGCGGTGAGGCGCATGCCTCCCATGCTCGCGCACGTCGCGGGCGCCCGCCCTCGCCGGACGTGCGGAGGCGGCCCGACGGCGGTACGCACGTTCCGCCGTCGGGCCGCCTCCTCGAGGTGAGCCGGTCAGGTCACCAGACCTTGTCGCTCCGGAAGACCACGTCCGAACCTCCGTCGACGAAGACGACCTGTCCGCACATGTGGCTGTTCTCCGGGGAGACGAGGAAGCGCAGGAGGTAGGCCGGGACCTCGGGGCCCATGATGCCGCCGAGCGGCATGGGGACGACGGCCTCGACGGCCTTGGTCGACTCGTCGGTCGAGAGCATCTCGCGGGTCATGCCCGTCTGGACGATCCCGGGCCGATCGCGTTGAGCGGGATGCCCGCCCCGGCCCAGTCGGCGGTCGGCGCGACGCGGCGCAGCCAGTGCGCGACCGCGGCCTTGCTGCTGCCATAGATGATGTCGCCCGTCCCGGCCGCGGTGAGCTCGGCGGCGCGGGCCAGGGCAGCGGCCTCGTCGCCCTCGAGGGTCAGCTCGACGAGCCGGTCGTCGACGGGCAGGAGGCTCGCCATAGAGCACGTGACCGCGGCGCGGGTGCGTCCGACCCGGCGAGGAGCGGGCGCAGGCCGTCGAGGGTCGCGACCGCACCGAAGTAGTTGACCGCGAGCGTCGCGGGCTGCCGTTCGACAGTCCGGCGTTCGCGACGACCGCGTCGATCGTGCCGCCGCTGAGCGCGGTGACCTTCTCGACGAGCTCGGCCCGACCCGCGTCGGTCGTCAGGTCGACCGCGACGTCGGCGTCGCGCAGGTCGACCCCGACGACGCGATGGCCGTCGGCCTCCAGCAGACCCTTCAGAGCCTTGCCGATGCCCGAGGCGGAGCCGGTGACGACGACGGTGCGCATGATGCCCTCCAGAGCAGCGTGTGCGGCCAGTCCCATGTCCTGACCGTCTCCTTCAGACTAGCCAGCGAATCCGCGGAAAACGGGCCTTCGGGACCTCTGTCCGAGGGTCGTGACGAAGGTCCCGCCTTCCCGCGGCGGCCGCCAGATCTTCGCCAAGCTTCGCCAAGGCTTGGCGCAAGGGCTAGAGTGCTGGCTGTTGAGGCGCTGCACGAGGTCCGGCACAGCGCGCCACACGAACTGCTTGCCCGACTTGCTCCTCAGCAGGAGGCCCCTGGCCTCGAGCGCGCTGAGATCTTGGCGCGCGGTCTCGGTCGTGGTGCCGTGGCTCGACCCGTGCGAGCGGGCGGTGAAGACCGTCGAGGGTCTTTGACGGCACGCTCGAGAAGCACGAGCTGGCGGTAGTTGAACTCACCGGGCAGCGCTCGCATCTCGACCTGGACGGCACGGAGCTCGTCGGCCTTGCGGTCGAGGTGCTCGCGAAGCTCGTCGATCGCGCGGTGAATCACTTCGAGGTGATACTGCAGAAAGTACGTGAGGTCGCCATCGTCTTGTTCGGTCAGCAGGAACGACCGCGCATACTGTGCTGGAGCGCCCTTGAGGATTCGCGAGATCGTGAGGAACTCGGTGAGCCAGAAGCCTTGGCGGAGCATGCTCCAGTAGAAGATCGCCCTGGCGGTGCGACCGTTGCCATCCTCGAAGTAGTGGTCGTATCCCATCATGAAGTGGATCATGATCGCGCGGAGAGCCGGCGGCACGTACGTCGTCGCGCTGTCGTCGTTCGCAAAGGAGCACAGCGCAGCCATGCGGTCCGGAAGGTCCGCGACGGGTGGTGGGCGATGAAGGACCTGGTCGCCGTCCCCGAAGACGCTGACGCGCAGCGTGTCGTCGTCCTGGATCCGGCCCGCAGAACGAGGGTCATCGAGGGTTCCCTCGGTGACGATGCGGTGCACTTCGAGGATCAGCTCGGGTGTGAGTGGTTGATGGCGAAGCTCGACGACGCGTTGCATCGCCCGATAGTTGTTGAAGATCATCCGTTCGCTGTGGTCCACGGGTGGGCGACCGGTACGGATCATCTCCTTGGCCACACGCCGACTGGTCACTGCTCCTTCGAGCTGGCTCGAGGTGATGGCCTCCTCGATCAAAGAACTGATGGCATAGGTGTCGCGAGTCCCCGGGTTGGTGACCTGCTCGCTGATCGCGATGCTTCCGCTCGCGTGACGATTGATGTGTTCGACCTCGCGAAGCACGTCGTCCGGAAGCGCGTAGGTGAATGGTGTTCCGTCGACTTGTCTCAGCAGAGGGACCGATCGTTGGATACCGCGCCGTGCCAGACGGACGGCCAGCCACCACTCTTCGTGGTCGAGGCCGTCGGGGAGTCTTGAAGCGCAGCTTGTCCCACGGGATGTACTCGCTGGTCAGCGGGCTCGTCGAAGCGCTCGCCTCGAAGACCGACAGCAGCCGACCTGACGCTTGGGCGACCTGCATCAGATTGTCGAAGTCGGGTGGTGGTGCAGGTACCTTCACCAGATCCCCTCGTCGGTATGCGTGTCGAGTCGGAGCCTACGTGCTCGTGATCGCCGATCGCCAGATCTGCGCCAAGCTTCGCCAGTGCTTGGCGAACGCTTCTACCACCCGCCCGGCGCGAGCACCTTCCGGATCCGCTTTCGCTGACGGGCCCGTCCGTCCCGAGCTGCTGGGCGAACAGCGACACCGGAACTCCTCGATGAGCCACCGCGCTTCGGTGAGCTCGGCGAGGCGGGACGCATCGGCGCCCCGATGCGTAAGCCGCACGTGCCTTGGCGTACGCCTCCTCGACGTCGTGCACGCGCCATGCCAGCTCGGCGTCACGGTTCGGGTTGGCCACGGCCTTCTCCAGCCGGTACGACGCCGCTCGCAGGTAGCGGGTCAGGTGCGGCAGGCGGTGGGCGGGGTCTGCGAGACGAAGCCCGCGTAGACGAGCCCTGCGACCTGGTCGCGGATGTCCTGCAGCGTGTTGAGTAGCGCGAGGCTGTTGGCCGAGCGGATCTCGCCGTCCAGGTTCCGGGCAGCGGTCAGCGCGGCGACGACATGCCCGACGATCTGGTGCACCTCGTTCTCCAGGTGTCGCTTCACGAGGTCTCGAGCCGTCGCGTACGAGTCGGCGCTGCGCAGGTGTACGGCGTCCGGGAGGGCCCCGTACTGGGTGGTGCCCGCCGACTTCCCGCCCGACGTCAGCGCGACGACCGCCGCGAACTGCAGGTCTGCGACCAGGGCCTCGGTGTTCCGGTACGGGCTCGCTGCCATGGTGAGGACTGCGTCCCGGACCAGCGGCTCGTGATCCGTGGGGTCTGGAGCGCGGTCTCGCCGAGCAGCAGGCGCCGCACCCCACGGGCGTGCGTCATGTCCTGCGTCGAGCGGTCCGCGAGCACGCGGAGCGCGACCGACGGCTTGCCCTTCGCGTCGCTCTCCTCGACGAGCGCGGGTACCGCGCACGACCATCCGCCTCCGGCGGGCGTGGACACGACCTCGGGCAGCACCCGTCGGGAAGCCCGGCGGGCCACGTCGTGAGCCCGGTGGCCTCGGCGACGACGACGGAGGCAGCGCCGCCGTCGGGCCCACCAGACGCACCAGCACCCCCGAAGCACCAGTACCCCGAAGCCCTCCCCAGGTCGAGGCGACCCGGACGCGGCGGAGGGAGAGGCGGGATCGGTGGCGAAGGTCGTGGTGGGTCTGGCAGGGGTCTGCGAGGAACGAGCAGACCCGGAAGACCGAGCGCCGATCCCGCCTCTCCCTCCGCCCCTCCCAGCGTCCCCAGCAACAGCAGCAGCCTCCCTCAGCGCAGCACCGACCGCCCCTTGACCGCCGCCCGCACCGCCGCCTGCGCCTGGGGCGCGAGGCGACGCTGGAGCGAGACGAGGTCCTGGACTCGTCGAGGATCACCTCGCCGCCGCGCCGCTCTTCGATGACGCGGAAGGTCATGCGCAGGTGGCTCGGGAGGCGTTCGGTGCGGGCACTTTCCCACGCGTCGTCGGGGATGACGACGTCGCGCAGTGCGCGGACGGCGCGCGTGAAGGCGACGTGGAAGGGTTCGGCCATGTCTCCCGCGCGGGTCACGTCGGCCCAGGCGGGGTGTTCTCGCGGAGCTAGCCGACGACGTCGCGCGCGACGTCGGGGCGGGGACGAGCTGGACGCGGACGGGCTTGGGCAGCGAGCGGATGGTTGCGGTCGCGAGCTCGTCGAGCAGTCCTGGGACCATCCAGTCGAAGCCGTCGGGCACGACGCGGTTCAGCACGGTGATGGGGATGTGTACGGTCACCCCGTCGGCATCTGTACCGGGCTGGAACTGGTAGGTCAGGGGCAGTGTGAGGTCGCCCTGGGACCAGGCCTCGGGGAAGAGCGAGGTGTCGACGGACTCGGCGTCGGGCACGAGCTGTTCGAGCGTGAACGTGAGCAGGTCGGGGTCCTGGCGCTTCGCACTCTTCCACCAGGTGTCGAAGTGGCGTGCTGAGACGACGTCCTCGGGGATGCGCTCGTCGTAGAACGCGAAGAGCACGTCGTCGTCGACCACGAGCCCTCGCTGCCGGGAGCGGGCCTCGAGCTCTTCTGCCTCCTCAAGGAGGCGGCGGTTCTCGTGGAAGAACTGGTGGTGCGTGGTCCATTCGCCCTGGACGAGGGCGTGGCGGATGAACAGCTCGCGTGCGGCCTCGGGGTCGACCTTGCCGTACAGGACGGTGCGGTCGGCGACGATCGGCACGCCGTAGAGCAGGACCTTCTCCTTGGCCAGCGCCGCACCCTGCTTGGTGGACCAGTGCGGCTCGGAGTAGGTGCGCTTGACGAGGTGCGTGGCGAGCTCCTCGGCCCACTCGGGCTGGATCTTGGCGACGTCGCGCCCCCACAGGCGGCTGGTCTCGACGAGCTCGCCGGCCATGACCCACGCGGGCGGCTTCTGGACAGGGGCGAGCCGGGGAAGATCGCGAAGCGTGCACCGCGGGCGCCCAGGTACTCGTTGCGGGCCTGCTTCTGGCCCGCTTCATGGCGAGCTCCTTCTGCGGGCCGCGCAGGTGCGCGACGGACGACGCCTTGACCTCGGTCGCCTCCTGCATGCCGATCTGCGAGAGCAGGCGGCGAGGAGGGCCTGGTGGATGGTGTCGTCGTCCCAGGTCAGGCGGCGCTCGACGGGTTGGTCGGCGGCCTCGGCGATCGTGGTGCCCGACGACGGCGCTCCCGTCCGGCGGTCGCGTCGCCCCGGGTGCGGGGCGTGTAGGACATGTCGATGCCGAGCGGCTTGCTCATCTCGCGCAGCTGCGCGACGACGTCCTGCCACTCGCGCACGCGCAGGAAGTTGATGAACTCGGCCTTGCACAGGCGCCGGAACGCCGACGACGAGAGCTCGCGCTGCTGCTCGCGGACGTACTCCCACAGGTTCAGGTAGGTGAGGAAGTCCGAGCGGGGTCGGCGAAGCGGGCGTGGAGCTGGTCGGCCTGGGCGCGGAGCTCGGCGGGTCGTTCGCGCGGGTCCTGGATCGACATGACGGCCGCGATGATCGCGACGTCACGGGCCACGCCGCGGCGCGAGCCCTCCCAGATCATGCGGGCCAGGCGCGGGTCCATGGGGAGCTGGGCGAGGACGCGGCCGATCTCGGTGAGGCGGGTGACTGCGCGCCCCGGCTGGGCTGCACCGCCAGGACCGGCTGCGTTGTCAGAACCACCGTGGTCTCGAGACCCCGCTGGTTCTGACACGGTCTCGAGAGCACCGAGCTCCGACAGCAGCTGCACGCCGTCCCGGATCGAGCGCGTGTCCGGGGGCTCGACAAACGGGAAGCGCGCGACGTCGTCGGGCGAGGAGACCACGCCCACCGAGATCATCTGCAGCAGGACCGACGCGAGGGACGTGCGCAGGATCTCGGGCTCGGTGAACTCGGGGCGGGACTCGAAGTCCTCCTCCGAGTACAGGCGGATCGCGATGCCGTCCGCGACACGACCCGAGCGGCCCGAACGCTGGTTGGCGCTGGCCTGCGCGATGGGCTCGATCGGCAGGCGTTGCACCTTGGTCGCCTTGGAGTAGCGCGAGATGCGGGCCGTGCCCGGGTCGACGACGTAGTGGATGCCGGGACGGTCAGCGACGTCTCGGCGACATTGGTCGCGAGCACGACGCGGCGCGAGGAGTGCGCCTGGAACACGCGGTGCTGCTCGGCCGAGGACAGGCGCGCGTAGAGCGGCAGGATCTCGACGAAGTCGGGGCGCTTGGCGTCGCGCGTGCGCTCGCCCAGGCGGGACTCGAGGGCGTCGGCCGTGTCGTGGATCTCGCGCTCGCCCGACAGGAACACCAGGACGTCGCCCGGCCCCTCGGTCATGAGCTCCTCGACCGCGTCGACGATGCCCGTGACGAGGTCCTTCTCCTGCTTGGCGGGACCGCTCGCTCGCTTGGTCTTGCCCGTCGCCGGGTCGACGTCGGGGCTCAGCGGTCGGTACCGGATCTCGACGGGGTACGTGCGACCCGTGACCTCGATGACAGGAGCCGTCGGGGAAGGTGCGCGGCGCCGTCGGGCCCTCGTTCGTGTCAGAACCAGCGTGACCTGGAGTTCCCGCTGAGTCTGACAGCTCGTCCGCGGCGAGCGGCGGCAAGGACCGCCCGGCGCGAAGTGCCGCGCAAACCGCTGCGAGTCGATCGTCGCCGACGTGATGATGACCTTGAGGTCGGGGCGCTGCGGCAGGAGCCGCGTCAGGTACCCGAGCAGGAAGTCGATGTTGAGCGAGCGCTCGTGCGCCTCGTCGATGATGAGCGTGTCGTACGCGAGGAGCTGCGGGTCGCGCTGGATCTGCGCGAGCAGGATGCCGTCCGTCATGACCTTGACGAGCGTCTGGTCGCTCGATTGGTCGGTGAACCGGACCTGGTAGCCGACGATCTCGCCGAGCGGCGTACCAACTTCTTCGGCGATGCGCTCCGCGACCGTGCGCGCCGCGATCCGCCGGGGCTGCGTGTGCCCGATCTGCCCCGTGCGACCGCGCCCCAGCTCGAGCGCGATCTTGGGCAGCTGCGTCGTCTTGCCCGACCCCGTCTCGCCCGCGACGATCACGACCTGGTTCTCCGCGATGGCCCTCGCGATGTCCTCGCGCCGCGCCGAGACGGGCAGCTGTTCGGGATACGTGATGGGTGGCACGACGACCGCCGCGCGCCGCTCGGCGGCCCGCTCCAGCTGGGCGCGGCTCACCTGCTGCCGGCGGGTCCGCGCTGGCCGCCGCCGCGCGTCGAGGTGCCCGACGGCGGACGCCCGCCCCGGTCGTTCTTCTCGCCCTGGGCGCGTGACCGGTCGTGGTTCGCGCGGGCTGGGAACCTTCGCCGGACCCGGACTCGTCGGGCTGTTCGCCGGTCGGGTTCTGCTCGGTGACCTGGGGCTTCGCCCGTCCGCGTCCTCCGCGTCGACGGCGTTGGCCCCGCCTGCTCGCGGCTCCCGCCCCGGCTCGCCGGTCGAGGCTCCCGCAGGGTTGCCCGCGGTCCTGGCAGGAGTCCTGTCCTGGGACTGTCCACGGCGGGCCGTGCGGGGCCGTGCGGTTCGGTGCTCACGACCAACATTCTCTCAAGTCGTCGCAACGTCAATTGCCTCGGCGGTCGCTGGACGGCCCGGCCAGGCGTCGCAGGAAGACGCGAGCGTGACGCTACGGTGACGACGTGAACTCCGTGGCCGAGATCGTCGGCGCCGCTCTCCCGCTCGCAGTGGCCGTCGCGCTCAGCCCGCTCCCGGTCATCGCGCTCGCGCTCCTCCTGACCTCACGCCAGGGCGCGCCTCGGGCGTGGTCTTCGTCCTGGCCCGGCTGTTGACGCTCGGGGTGCTGCTCGGAGTGGTCGTCGCGGCATCGGACGCGATCGAGCACGTCCTGGGGTCGAGCGGGCTGCCTGCAGGGTGCGGATCGTGCTCGGCGCCGCGCTCGTGGTGCTCGGTCTGACGCAGTGGCGCCCGAAGCCCGAGGGGAGACGGCGAGCCTCCCCGGCTGGTTGGCCTCGATCGCGGACGCCTCACCTGCGCGTGGTCTTGTGCTCGGTGCCCTGGTCACGGTCGCCAACCCCAAGGAGCTCGCGATCGTGCTCGCCGCGGGCGTCTCCGTGGGTGGTGCTGCACTCGGCGTCGTGCAGGAGGTCGTCGTCGTCCTTCTGTTCGTCGGTGTGGCCGGGCTGTCGGTCCTGGTGCCCTCGTCGCGACTCTCGTCGCCCCCGACCGCGTCGCGCCCTGGCTCGACCGACTCCGGGAGTGGCTGACGGCCAACACGTCGCTCGTCATGGGCGTGCTGCTGCTCGTGATCGGGGCGACGGTCCTGGGGAACGCGATCGGGGAGCTGTAGGTCGTCCGATTGCACACCCTCGCCCCGGGAGGACTCTGGGGTCATGGCCACGTCCTGGGCGGACCGTTGGCAGCTCGACCTCGATCGGCTGCGGTGGTTCCCCGTTGCCCAGACGATCAGCGCGGTGCGCCGCGAGAACCCGGCAGACGTCGTGCTCAGCTCGACCTCGGCCCGCCTCGTCTGGGAACCGTGGCGCCTGCTGCCCGTCTACGCGGTCCCCGCTGCGGACGTGCGTGTGCCCTCGTCGAGGGCGAGCACCTGGACGGGCAGGTGAGGCACGGCCTGATCCCGCACCCGCTGCACTTCGAGCGGCACACGTGCGCTGGTACTGCTCTGTGGTTCCCGGGACCCGGGCCAGGTCGTACCGGCGAGGGCGAGATCAGCCCGTTCTTCCGGCCGGACGACGAGGACCTCGAAGGTCACGTCCTGGTCGACTTCCAGGCGTACGACTGGTTCGCCGAGGACCAGCCCCTCGCCGCGCATCCGCGCGACCCGTTCAAGAGGGTCGACGTCGTGCCCAGCTCGCGCCACGTCGTCGTCTCCCTCGGCGGCGTGGTCCTCGCGGACAGCACGCGAGCCATGGCGCTCACCGAGACCTACCTGCCGCTGCGCTGGTACGTGCCGCGCGACGACGTGCGGTGGGAGGCCCTGGTGCCGAGCGAGACGGGCAGCGCCTGCGCCTACAAGGGCCATGCGAGGTATTGGTCGCTCGCCTCGGGCGACCCCGACGGCGCGGACATCGGCTGGAGCTACGAGGAGCCGCTGTCCGACGCCGTGCGGGTCCGGGGCTACGTCGCCTTCTGGTGCGAGCGCACAGATCTCCGGCTCGACGGCGTCGACATCCCGCGACCCGAGAGCCTGTTCTTCCCTCGAGGGACGCGCTGAGCGGAGGGCGACCGGTGGCGTCGTCCTGGTGCCTCGTCGCCCGGCGCTTCCTCACCGGTGCCGAGCATGCGGTTGGCGTTCGTCCAAGCGAGAAATTGAACGCCAACCGCATGTTCGACGAACGCGAACCGCATGCTCGGCGAGCCGGGGTCCCGGACTGGTCGCCTCGCCGACCCGAACGCTCAGCCCAGCCGGACGCTCAGCACGAGCTGCTCGCCGACGTCGAGCCGCACGTCCGAGAGGTGGACCCCGGGGCAGCGACGAGGCCAGGTCGATCCGCTTGCCCTCGAACTCCTCGAGCTTGCTGCGGACGGCGAGCAGAAGAGCCGCGACGACCGGGTTGCGGCTCGCCGCGCCGACGTCGCTCAGCGTGAGCACCATGGCCTGGTCGATCTCCGCGGTCGCCGTGATCCGGGCGCTCGCGGACAGGAATCCTTGCGGATCTTCGCGGACGCGACGATCGAGGCCGCGCGCGGCCCACGGGACGCGAGGTCCACGTCGAGGGCCGTGAGCGTGAAGCCCTGGTCCGCGAGGGCCTTGGTCGCGAGCTCGCGGACCGTGGTGACGAGCGCCTCCCGGCTTGCGGCCGCCCGGAGGTGACCGCTCACGGGCTGCTCGGTGCTCTGCCCGGCCTCCTCGATCGAGAGCGACCCGTCCGTCCCTTCGACCCACGTGAAGCGGAAGCCGCGGAGCTCGGCATCCAGGTCGACGGCCACGTCGGCGATCGTGACGGGTGACCCTGGGCGCGGACGACCCGCGCCACGGCGGCTCGCGTCGGGCGACGTGCTCGACCGTCTCGGCAGGGTCCGGGACGTCGGAGCCGTGCGCGGCGCGCACGACGAGACCCGTCACGTCGACGTCGAGGCTCGCGATGTCGGGGCCGCCGGGAACCGTGACCGCATCGATGCCGACCCGGTCGAGGCCCGTGGCGTGGGCGCCGAGGTTGGTCGTCATGACTTCGCGCACCCGGTCGGCGAGCGCCGGGCCGGTATCCGGGCGCGGAGCACGGCCGAACGGGAGGACGTCGTGGGCGGGACTCAGGTCGTCGGACATGCGGCGAGCCTACGACGAGGGTGACGCGCATGACTGCCGAGGGTGACGTGCGTGACTGCCGAGGGTGACGCGCATGACTGCCGAGGGTGACGCGCATGACTGCCGAGGGTGACGTGCGTGACTGCCGAGGGTGACCAACTGCTTTGTCGACGGTGACCGACTCTGGCGGCGGCCCCGTCACCCTCAGCGGCCTGGTCGGTCACCTTCGGCGGCCGGTCCCGTCACCCTCAGCGGCCTGGTCGGTCACCTTCGGCGGCGGCCCCTCACCCTCGGCGACCTCGGCGAACGCCCGCACCGGGAACGTCCCGAACCCTCGACCTTGGGCGGCACCGCGGTGAACCGTGCCCGCGCGGCGGCACCGCACCGAGGTTGGTCAGGTGCTCGACGACGTGGATCCCCGCCCCGAGGAGCAGCGAGTGCGCGGGCGGGCCCCGCCGGACGTGACAGGGTCGGTGTCGTCGATGTTGAGCGAGTCGATCCCGACGAGCGTCACGCCCGCGTTGATCAGGTGCTGTGCCCCGGCCTCGGTGAGGAAGGGCGCGGGCTCGCCGTACGCGGGGTGCCGAAGTGCCGGTCCCACCCGGTCTGGAGCAGCACCGCCGTCCCGGCGAGGTCGCGGTCACCGAAGACCTCGGCGCCGATGCCCCGGGTCCCGGATCGTGACGCGTCCACGGCCTCGGTCAGCCGGAACACCTCGGTGGGCAGGCCGACGAGCGTCTCCAGGTCCAGGCCCGAGAGGTCGGTCCCTCCCTCGTACCGGTGGAACGGGCTGTCGATGTAGGTGCCGGTGTTGCCGATCATGGTCATGACGTCCAGCGCGAACTGCGTCCCTGGCGCGTACTTGGCGATCGAGTCCGCGCGGGTCAGGAACGGCGTGATCTCGGAGCGGCAGGCCGGGATAGGTGACGAGGCCCTCGCGGATCGTGTGGCTCAGGTCGACGAGCCGCGTCGCCGGAACAGCGGCGGCCCGGGACCCCGGCGTCGGGGCCGGTCTCGGCATCCGCTCCACGGCTCCCGACGTGCGGCTCCTCGACGATCGTCAGCCCGTGACCTCGACCGACCCGACCAGCGCGAGGCCGAGGTGTCGGACGAGGAGGTGAGCGACGTCGTCGGGCAGGAGGTCGCTCGACGGGACGTCGAGGCGGAAGCCCTCCGCGCGGAGGCTGCCGCCGTTGGCGAAGGCGACGTGGGCGTCGAAGTGCGCGCGATGTTCGGTCATCCTCGGAGTGTCGCACCGCATGCGGCCCGCGGGAAGACGCGACGAGGCCCCACGTGGCGAGCTGGTTGTCGAAGCCGGCCTCGCGGGACTTCTTCTTCACCTGGTCGCCCCGTGACTCAGACGACCGCGCGGCTCGTCTCGCCGCGGAGGTGGTCGATGGTCGTCTGCACGTCGCGCAGCGTGGAGCCGACGTCCGCGCCCTGGGCGACGGTCTTGTCGGCGACGTAGCTGAGCTGGGCCGAGGCGGCGTCGAGCGCGACCTGGGCGTCCGTGAGAGCCAGGACGGCGCGCCCGTCGCCGTAGTCGTCCGCGGTGGCCTGGGCCAGTGCGGCGTTCGCCTCGTCGGTCGCCGCCTGGGCATTCCCGACGGCGTCCTCGACCTCGGCGCGCAGGCCGGTCGGGAGGGAGGAGAGCTGGGTGGCGGCCTTCTCGAGGTCCTCGCCGATCGAGTCGACCTGGCACTGCGCGTCCTCGATGAGCTGCGTGACCTCGGCAGCCGAGGCGGTCGCGCTCAGCGGCAGCATCATCGCGAGCGCGAGGAAGCTGGCGGCGGCGAGCCGTGCGGCAGGTCGTGATGTCTTCGGCGACGTCATGCCGAGGAGTCTGCACGGTGAACCTGGGAAAAGACAGGGAGGACACGGACGGTTCGTGGAGATCTCGCCCCAGCACACCGGGGCCCGACGCCGCACGGCCGCGACGTGCCCACCCGGGTAGCGTTGCGGTCGTGTCCCACCCGTAGCCTCCGAGGCAGCCCGATGATCCGCCGCGCCCTGGCGCGCGCCTACTGGGCGGTCAGCCGATGGACCTTGCGTACCGAGCAGCCCCCACCGACCGTCCCGGCATCCTCATCGGGGCGCCGCACACCTCGAACTGGGACTTCGTGCTGATGCTCGCGATCTCGGCGAGCGTGGGCATCAAGGTCCGCTGGCTCGGCAAGCACACGCTCTTCACGGGGTTCGTGGGGCCGTTCGCCCGCGCGCTCGGCGGCATCCCGGTGGATCGCACGGGCCCGAGCCGGGTCGTCGACGACATCGTCGCGCGGGTCCGTGCGGGCGAGGTCTTCTCGCTCGTCATCACGCCCGAGGGACGCGCGGCAAGGGCGAGTACTGGAAGTCGGGCTTCTACCGGATCGCCCGCGAGACCGGCATGCCCGTCACCCTCGGCTACGTTGACCGCACCACCATGACGACGGGCCTCGGCCCGACGCTCGAGCTCACAGGGGACGTGCGGGCGGACATGGACCTTGTCCGCGCGTTCTACGCGGACAAGTCCGGCTTCGTGCCGTCGCGCAGGACCGAGCCGAGGCTCCGCGAGGAGGGAGGGCCTGCCGACAGCGGTCCCGCCGGCGAGACCTCCCTCGACGACGACCCGGCCGTCTGACGGCGTTCTGCGGCGAGCCTGGCCTCACCCTGCGGAGGGTCCGACGGCGCGTAGATCCGCAGCCCGCGGGGAGCATCGTGAGCGTCGCGTCGATGACACGGTCGCCGTCGAGCTCGAGCGTCTCGCCGTCGTGCGCGAGGATCACGGGGTCGTGGGGTGCGCCGTCGCCGAAACGCAGCGAGATCTTGGGGGTCGTGTACGCGTCGACCGCGAGGTGCGGCTCGAGCGGCCGCACCCGTTCGGCGAGCGTTGAGGCGCCGCCGCCCGCGAGGGTCTCGAGGAAGAGGCGCACCCGGCTGTGGCGCATCTCGGCGCGGCCCGTGCGGATGTCGAGGACCCCGTCGTCGAGCCGGATGCGCTCGACGGGCGCGAGGTTCTGCGGGACGTACCGGTTCACTCCGGCGAAGAACGACCAGTAGCTGCCGACCACCCCGTCCACCGACATCCGCAACGGTTGGGCCGACCGCAGCACGCGCGTCGTCGCCCACACGGTCGCGGGCCACTTGCCGAGCCGTTTCTCGGCCCGTGCGCGCTGGGTCACGAGCTCGGGGTAGATGCCGAGCGAGAACGTGTTGAGGACGATCAAGGGTTCCTGCCCGTCGACGCGGAGCTCGGCGACGTCGACGCTCACACCGGTCCCGGACCGGACGGCGGCGATCGTCGACGACATCGACGTGAGGTCGGCGGCCTTGGCGAAGTGGTTGAGGGTCCCGCCGGGAAGACGACGAGCGGGAGGTCGTGCTCTCGGGCGGCCGCCGCGGCGGCCGACACGGTCCCGTCGCCGCCGCTGATCCCGATCGCGACGGCGGGTAGCGCGGCCCGGCACCCGCGCCGGGTCCGGCCCGGCCCCGTCGCCCCGGCGCCCCACCCGCGCGGCCCGGTCGTAGAGCTCGCGCAGGTCCTCGCCCTCGGCGAGCACGTGCACCCTGGCCTTCGGCAGGTCCCGCGCCAGGACCTCGAGCGGGTCCACCTTGAGGAACCGCCCGGATCCGGCGGCAGTGTTGACCACCACGAACAGCCCCTCACCGTCGGGGAGCGCGGGGACCTCGGCCCGGGGCCGGCGGGCACGTCGGGGTAGGGGCCCGGGGAGAGGGCACGAGCCAGCGCCCCAGGACCGCGAGACCCGCTCCGAGAGCCGCCCCGCGACGACGTCCGAGAACCAGTGGGCGCCGACGTGCAGTCGTGAGTACATGACGGCGCCCGCGAGCGGGACGACGACCAGCCCGGCGACCGGCCACTCGATGGTCACGCCCGCGGCGAAGGCCGCGGCGGAGGCGGAGTGGCCCGAGGGGAACGAGGGGTCGTGGGGTAGTGGCGCAGCCGCCGGACGAGGGGAGGACCTCGGAATTGGTCGATCTCCGCCGAACAACCCTTTGCCGAGGAGATTGGACGCCACGCTCGCCACCGCGAGCGTGCCCAGGCCGCGCACGGCAGCCCGCCGTCCGCGCGCCCCGTCGCGGCGAGCCCGACCCCAGCCCCGTCCACAGGACGCTGTGGTTCGCGGCGGTCGAGAGCCGCACCAGGGCCGCGTCCATCCGCGGCCCGAGCCGACGCCGGTACCTCCGGTCGTTCAGGCGGCGGTCGAGGCGCGCGACTGCCGGGAGCGCCTCGTGGGGCTTGATGAGGCCGGTGAAGCGAGACGTCCGCCGGGGGCGGGGCGGAGACGGCGGCAGGGGCGGCATCCTGTCACCGTAGGACGGTCGCGCGGGCCGTGCCTGCCCACGCGAGGCGGCACGGAACCCGTGCGCCTGGGTGCGCGGCGCCGTCGGGTCTCGTCCGCGCTCAGCACCGGTTTGCGCAAGACTCGGATAGGTTCTCCTCATGGGCACCTCCCCGACCCCATCAGGGTCTTCCTGCTCGACGACCACGAGGTCGTCCGCCGCGGCGTCGCCGCCCTGCTGGAGGCCGAGGACGACATACAGGTCGTCGGCGAGGCCGGCACGGCCGCGTCCGCGCTGCCCCGCATCCGTGCGGTCCGGCCCGACGTCGCCGTCCTCGACGTGCGCCTGCCCGACGGCTCGGGCGTCGAGGTCTGCCGTGACGTGCGCTCCGAGATGCCGGAGATCGGTTGCCTCATGCTCACGTCCTTCGCGGACGACGAGGCTCTGTTCCAGGCCGTCCTCGCGGGCGCCTCGGGCTATGTCCTCAAGCAGATCCACGGCTCGGACCTCGTGGGAGCGGTGCAGACCATCGCCGGCGGCGGGTCGCTGCTCGACCCGGTGAGCACTGCGCGCCTCCTGGACCGCCTGCGCTCTCCGCAGCCGCAGGAGGTCGACCGCCTCGAGGGCCTGTCCCCGCAGGAGCGTCAGATCGTCGACCTCATCGGCGAGGGCATGACCAACCGGCAGATCGGCGAGCGCCTCTTCCTCGCGGAGAAGACGGTCAAGAACTACGTGTCGCACATCCTCTCGACGCTCGGGCTCCAGCGCCGCACGCAGGTCGCGGTCCTCGCGACGGAGATGCGCTCGGAGGACCGCCCGCGCGGCTGACGCGCCACCAGGAGGCCCGACGGCGGAGCGTCAGCCGGGCGCATGCGTCGCCCTGGGGGCGGGTCGCGTCACCCTCGGCGGGCGGTCCGGTCACCGTCGGCGGGCGGTCCGGTCACCGTCGGCGGGCGGTCCGGTCACCGTCGGCGGGCCGTCTGGTCAGGAGTTGGGGATCCTCCACACGAGTGCGGTCCCGCGGGCCGTCGGCGGGTCGGCGGACGCCCCGTCGGCATACCCGCCCCCGGCCCGCCCGCTCCCACGATCTCGGTGGCCACGGCCTCGGCGGGTCCCACGGCAAGCTTCCCGTGCAGCGCCTCGGCGCGCGTCTGCAGGTTGTGCAGGCCGCCCCGGTGGTCCGCGGCGTCGACGCCGGCGCAGCCGATCCCGTCGTCCACCACGCTCAGCGCGATCATGTCGTCGGTGACCCGCAGCCGCACGTCGACCCGGGACGCGCGCGCGTGCCGGGCGACGTTCGTGAGAGCCTCGCCCGCGACGACCACGAGCTGGTCCGCGACCTCTGCGGGCACGAGCGACGAGTCGTCGCTCTCGATGACGACCGAGGGCGCGAAGCCCAGGGCTGACGTCACGGCGCCGCCGCGGCGGTGAGCCGCTCCTGAAGGCTCGCCTCCGGGGAGTGGTGGCCTGGAGCGCGAAGATCGTCGAGCGGATCTCGCGGATGGTGTCGTCGAGGTCGTCGACCGCCTCCTCGACGCGCGAGCGGACCAGGTCGTTCTCGATGTGCTTCGTGGTGCTCATGAGCGTCATCGCCGAGGCGAAGATGCGCTGGATGACGACGTCGTGCAGGTCACGCGCGATGCGCTCGCGGTCCTCGAGCACCGCGACACGTCGACCGTCCTCGTAGAGGCGGGCGTTGTCCACGGCGACGCCCGCTGCCGCGGCCAGTGCCGTCACGGCCGCCTCGTCGTCCTTCGTGAACGGCGCACCGTCGTGCTTGTCCGTGAGGTAGAGGTTGCCGTAGATGGAGTCGCGGACCTGGATGGGCACCCCAGGAACGAGTGCATGGGCGGGTGCCCGGCGGGGTAGCCCGACGCGGCGGGTAGCCCTCGATCTGCTCGACGCGCAGCGAGTGCGGGTGGCGGATGACCTCGCCCAGCAGGCCGTGCCCCTCGGGCCAGTGGTCGATCGCCTCGACCTGGGCGTCGTCCATGCCGACGGGGACGAACCGGCCCAGCCGGTCTCCCTCGCGGACCCCGAGCGCGCCGTAGCGGGCCCCGGTGAGATCCATGGCGGCCTCGACGATGCGACGAAGCACGGTGTCGAGGTCGAGGTTGCTCGAGATGGCGACGACGGCGTCGAGCACGCGGTGCGCGACAGCGGAGGGAGGGACTCGGTCACCACTCGAGTCTGTCAGAAAGAGCGACGGCCCTCCGGTGGTGTCCGGGAGGGCCGTCGGGCGGGCAGGGTCTCGCGTTCCCTGAGGTTCCCCGCGCCTACCTGGCTGTGTCGCCGTGGCGAGCGGATCGCGTCGCCGAACCGGTGATCAGATCAACCAGGGGTTCTTGCGGACGATCGCCAGGCTCTTCCACCGGCGACCGAGGCCGAGGGTGTCGCCCGCGCCGATCATGGCCAGGGAGATGATCGCGAGCGCCTCGACGACGTGGCTGTCGATGATCGGGTTGGTCGTCAGGGGCAGCGAGGCCAGGTACATGAAGCCCAGGAGGACCGTGCGGCGATCGCCGCGATGCGCATCCCGATCCCGAGCACCAGGGCGAGCCCGATCCCGAGGAGGCCGATCATGAAGAGCCAGTCGGCCCAGGCGGCGCCGCCATCCCGTTGAAGAGGCTCGCGAACGGGCCCTGCACCCCGCCGAGGAACCCGGCCGTGGGCTACCGCCGTTGACCCAGGCGCGCTCCGAGGGGTCGAGAACCCGAGCCCGAAGGTCTTGTCCAGGAAGGCCCACACGAAGTAGAAGCCCATGACGATCCGGAAGATCCCGAGCACCATCTGCGTCGGCAGGGTGGCGCGGACCGCGAGGCTCGCGATCGTGGTCGCTCCCGTGACCTCGTGCGGGACGGCACGTACTGCTCGGGCCGAGCGGGCCGAGCTGGTCGGGCGTTCGATCGTTGCACTCATGTCGTCGGTCTTCCTCGTCTCCAGGACCGGAATCTCTTCCGGTGCGTTGTCTCCATTCCATCGGAGAGAGCGGAGTCGGGACCTGAGGCGAAGGTCGGGCGTCGAAGGGACCTATGGCCTGTTCAGGAAGCCTGTCCCCTTCGACCGTCCGGCTCGGGCCGGTCACGTGCCCTGGGGCGTGTGGCTCGTGACCGGCCCGGCACGGTAGATGTCGGCGGCCGGGAGACCGACGCCGGACGTCGGACGGCGTCGGTGCCGTGCTGGTGATCAGCCGCCGACGCGGGTCAGCCGCCGTACCGTGAGACCCAGGAGGACAAGGGCGGCCGCCGCCAGCAGCTGGCTGCCGCCGAATCCGGTCGCGGGAAGCCAGGTGCCCTGGGATGCCTCGGGAGTGTCCGCAGGTCGGGGTCCGAGGTGGGGTCCGTGACGTCGAGCGTCTCGACGAGCCGGTGCGCCCGGCGCGGGCGTCGGCGTCGAGGTGCCATCCGCGCACCACGCCGCGCGCCGCGAGCTCCGCGGAGAATCTCTCGACGTGCCTGCCCGACGCCCCGGCGAGGTCGCCGAGCGCCGCGGCCCAGGAGCGGGCGCCTTGCCACGCGGCGTCCGGGTCGGCGCCGAGCAGGAGGTCCGCCAGGGTCGGACCGCTGCCCACGTCACTCATGACGAGGAACCGGTGCTGCTCGTCCACCGCGAGCAGCACGGGAGTGCGGTCAGGGTCAGCAGGCCCGCGACCTCGCGCTCGAACGGGAAGTCCGGCTCCTCTCGACCTGCCAGGAACCGTTTGACCACGACCGTGCTGCCCCGGGCGTGCGCGGATGCCCGGGTCGTGTCGAGGCGATCGGTCGTGAGGCCCGCGACCACCCGGGCCCGCAGGACGGTCGAGCGGTCCGAGCCGCCCAGAGGCTCCGGCTCGGACAGCGCCGCGCCGAGGGCGATGCCGGCGAGCGCGAGTGTCTGGTCGTGGTCCTGTCCGGACGGCGGCGTGGAGGTCGGTGGCATGACCCAGTCTCCCGCTTGGTCACAGGCCCTGCTGCGTCACACGGTCGTCAGGACGTCGCACCCTCGACGTCGGCCGAGAAGGTGTCGATCTCCTTGCGGAGGTCATCGAGCGAGGAGCTCACGGCCTGGTCGGCGGACTCGACGGCGTCCGACGCGGACTGCAGCTGAGCAGAGGCGTCGTCGAGCTTCTCCCGTGCGTCGACCACGCGCTGCTCGGCCTGCGCCTTGGCGTCCTCGCCGGCGCTCGCGGCCTCGTCGATCGCCGTCTGGAGATCCTGCGACGCGCTCTGGGCCGCCGTGACGGCCTCCTCGACCTGCGCGCGCTTGTCCTCGGGGAGCGTGCCGAGCCGGTCGAGCAGCGACTCGACGTCGCCGCCGATGGACTCGACCTGTGCCTTGGCGTCGTTGAGAAGCTCGTCGAGCTGGTCGCTCGAGAGGGTGAATTCCGGGAGGGTGATGGTCCCGTCGTCGCTGCAGGCGCCGAGCAAGGAGGCGGACAGGACGAGCGCCAGCCCGACGGCGGCGCTCCGTCGGGGACGTCGAGAGCGAGTGGCCGGCGTCGTCTGGATCGTGGTCGGGGTGTCCATACGGTCCATTCTGCCCGCGGTTCCTGGATGTCACCTCACTGTTCACTCATCGGGTGGCGCACAGGCCGAATCTCCAGCAGGCTGGAGTTTGGCCATGTTCGCGATAACCTCGCAACGTCGAAAGACGCAAGACCGGACAATTGGAGTCTCGTGGTGACCTTGCCGACGCACCGGGTGCGTTCCAGCCGCTCAGTGGGCGGAGCTGGGACCCACGCCGAGGCAAGCCCGGACGGCCCACCCGCGTCCACCCCGTCCGTCGACGGGAAGGCGCCGATCGACCACCGTCAGGCGACGCCGCCGTGTCTCGCTGCGGCCAGACCCGCGCACAGGGGTTCGCGCGCCGTCCCCTGATCCTGTCGACCACCCTCGTGCTCGGGTCGGCCATGACCGTCGGGTTCGTCGGGTCGGCGCTGACCCATCGCGAGACGTGGTCGGTCCAGTACGCGGCCGAGGACGTCGCGCCGGCAGGGCAGCCTTCGGCGTGCTCCCGGCGGCCTACGAGGCGCCGGAGGACGACGTCCAGCTCGAGCGGGTCATCGCGACCCTCGGGCGTTCCGACGAGTACGTCGCGAAAGACGTCCAGGCATCGGACGTCGTGCTCCAGGCGCGCTCGGAGCTCGGGATGCTGCTGGCCACCTACCAGGCGCAGCAGGCCGCAGCGGGCAAGGCCGCAGCGGGCAAGGCCGCGCCGGGTGCGGTCGACGGACGGGTCCCGGTAGCCTCGGCAGCTTCTTCAGGGACGGTCTGGCCGCGACCCTGCTCCCGTGCCGCTGACGCCGC
Organism: Oerskovia sp. M15; assembly: GCA_038070415.1. GTDB lineage: Bacteria > Actinomycetota > Actinomycetes > Actinomycetales > Cellulomonadaceae > Oerskovia. Next base: position 1,603,657 of record JAMYWF010000001.1, on the reverse strand, counting down.
TGGCCCCGGTAGTCCCTGAAGCCCCGGTAGTCCCTGAGGCCTCGCCGGGATCTGAGGAGCTGACGGTCCCCGGCGCCCCGGCCTCCCTCATCGCCCCGGCCGTCCCCGGCGGCTCCGGCGTCGGTGCCGCTACCCAGGCGGCGAACCCGGTGAGCCCGCAGATGCCGGACAGCGACGAGCCTGCGGCCGACGCGCTCGCCACGGACCGGGGCGAGACAGCGCCCGACCCGATCAGCGCGGACACCCTGACGACGCCGCCGCGCTGGACACCGCCGGCGAGGACGAGCCGTCGGACACTCTTCCTCCAGGGGATGCTCCCGCGGACGACGCGGCCGAGCAGGACCTCAGCGTGCCGACCGACGAGATCGGCGACCCGACCGACGACGAGGCTCCCGAGCACGACGAGCTGGTGACGATCGACGACATCGTCGTGGCCGCGACCCAGCTCGCCGAGCTGATGGGCCCCTCCTATGCGCTCGCCCCAGGTGACGTCCTGCCGGCGGCGGGCCTCGCGCCCGCCGAGGGGACGCTCGCGGACCAGCTGGCCGCCGTGGTCGCCAAGTACGCGGACAGCACGGCGCAGTACGGCAACGGGCAGCTGCCGGGTCCGTGCTGTGCTCGCTGGACTTCGCGCCGGGCCAGAGCCTGCGCTGCGACGCCGCGGAGCAGCTCGAGGCCCTCGCGGCCGAGTACCAGAAGGAGTTCGGCAAGCCGCTGCGCATCACCGACTCGTACCGCAGCTACTCGGCTCAGGTCGCGGTCAAGGCCGCGAAGCCGTTCCTCGCCGCCGTACCGGGGACGTCCCAGCACGGGTGGGGCTGGCGATCGACGTCGGTCAGCCGGTGTCCACCGGCGCGAGCCCCGAGTACTTGTGGATGCGTCTGCACGCGCCCGGTTACGGGTGGGACAACCCACCTGGGCCCGTTCCGACGGCCGCAAGCCCGAGCCCTGGCACTTCGAGTTCTACGCCGCAGGGTCCATGCCGGACCGCTACACGCCCGGAGCGGAAGCAACGCCGACGGACCCGCCGGTGAAGCCGACGACTCCCCGACCACGCCGCCGACGAGCCCTGCGCCGACGAACCCGACGACGCCGACACCCACCCCGACGCCCACGCCGACGCCCACGCCGACGCCCACGCCGGACCCGACACCCACCCGGACCCGACGCCGACGCCGGACCCCACTCCGACGCCGGACCCCACCCCGACGCCGGACCCCACCCCGACGCCGACGCCGGACCCCACCCCGACGCCGACGCCGGACCCCACCCCGACGCCGACGCCGGACCCGACGACTCCCGCACCAACGCCGGACCCGACGACTCCCGCACCAACTCCGGACCCGGCGCCGACCACGACCGCCCCCACGGAGTCCTCCGTGCCGTCCCCACCGCGACGTCCGAGGTAGCCCGTCCCGAGGAGACCACCGCAACACCGTGACGCCCCCGGAAGCTGGTCGGCGACCACCAACCGATGACAGCGGCGCCCGTCCTCAGGGGACGGGCGCCGCTCGTGCGGTGGGCGCTGTCAGCAGGTTGCCCAGGAGGTACACCCGCTGTTCTCGAAGGTCGGCTCGACAGGGGTGTCGTCGGTCGGTCCCTCCTCGAGGTAGGTAGCGCGCCAGCTCGATGTGAAAGAAGTCTCCGGCTGTGCGGGCGGAGGATTCTCCATGGTTGTGGACTGTTCCAGGAGATGACCACTCTCGGAGTCGACGACGAGTCGGAGGGTCACGCCTTCCGGTGAGCGGCGCTGGATGAGCGTGCCGACCCTGCCGACAGCGTCGGAAGCTCCCGGAGTCACGGTCGTGCCAGGCAGCGACGCCATGACGTCCCGCAGCGCGGCCGGAGCGCGGGAGGCGCGGGGCTCTCCGTCAGGAGTTCTCGCGCAGCCTCGAACACCTTGTCGTCGTCGGTGCCGCTACCTCTCCCAGGGTCGAGGCTGGCGCGGAGGAGCTGTCCCAGGGCCGTCTCGTCCGTGGGCAACGAGTACAGGGAGTCCCAGTCGACCAGGATCCGGTCGCCGTCGATCAGCACTTCGCCCCAGCTCGCCGGCCCGGTCCCCGCGGCCGTGGACGGGTCGCCCTCGGCCATCAGCAGACCCGGTCGGTCGTGGCCCTTCCAGTGCTCGTTGCGTCCGACCTGTGTCTCACCGTCGTCGGGCCCGCCCACGATGACGCTTTCCGTCTCGCTGAGCGTGTACCAGAAGGGGCATCAGGCCAGCCGGGGTCGACGGTCGGCGCCGGCAGGTGCCTCCTTCGGGACGAAGGTGGCACCCCTGCCGGCGGGGTCGGGTGTCCCACGGCTGCGCTTGCACCATCCAGCCGGTCCCGACCAGCGCGACGGCCAGGGCCATCGTCCCGCTGGTCCGGGCGACCGTACGGCGGCGACGCGCCCGAGGAAGCACGCTCGTGGTATCGACGGAGAACGTCGGGACCACCGCGTCCACCTGCTCGCGCAGCCGGGCTGCGAACTCCTGGTCGTCGGTCATGATCTGCTCCTTCTCATGAACGTGGTCGTCGTACTGCCGGTACCGGACTCCCCGTCCTCAGGTGTCGTGAGTGCCGCACGCAGCTGAGCCATCCCTCGCGACGCGGTCGACTTCACGGTCCCGAGCGAGACGCCGAGGTCCTCTGCGACCTCTCGTTCGGAGAGGCCTTCCAAGTGCCGGAGGACTACGACCCGGCGCTGCCGTGAGCTGAGGGTGGCGAGCGCTCGGACGAGCTGGTCGCGGTCGGCGTGCTGGTCGGTGACGCTGGCCGAGATCTGCTCGGGAACGTCGGTCGGCGCCACGAGCACCTCGCGCCGACGCCTGCGCCAGGTGTCGATCCGCAGGTTCGCGAGGGTCTTCCTCGCATAGGCCAGTGGGTCGCGACGCCTGGCCGCGGTCCAGGACAGGTACGTGCGCATCAGCGTCTGCTGAACCAGCTCCTCGGCCTGGTGCCGGTTGCCGCACAACAGCCACGCGGTGCGAGCCAGAGCAGGCGCGGCCTCCTTCATGAAGGCCGCGAACTCGGCCTCGTGGTCACGGGTCGAGATGCCTCGCCGAGGGCCACGAGGGGCAGGGAGTGCCTGTCGGGTTCACTCGGGTCGTCGTCGGGGCGGCATGGGCCGCGGTCATCGCCATCGTCATGATGAGAACACGGTCGAGGGAACGAAAGGTTGAGTCTGGTGCGGAGGGTCGAGATATCCTTTCGCGACCCCGGACTCCCACCCGTAGGGTGGGGTCATGTGGATCTGAGCCTGCCCGCGAGACCCCTTTCCCCTCGCGCCCCGACGTCGCCCCGCGACGTGATGGCCTCGGCTCGTCATCTCCCGGCCGAGCTCGACGTCGGCAGGTAGCACCCCGTGCCGCCGGGCGCCCTCTCAGTCAGGTGATCCCATGCCCCATCCCTCCCCAGCACTCCTCACTGCCACGGACCTCACCAAGTCCTACGGCGACCGCACGATCCTGGCGGGGTGAGCCTCGCCGTCGACCCTGGCCACAGGACGGGTCTGGTCGGTGAGAACGGCGTCGGCAAGTCGACGCTCCTGCGACTGCTCGCGGGCCTCGAGGATCCCGACTCGGGGACGGTCACCCGCCCCGCGGACCTCGGGTACCTGCACCAGGAGCTTCCCTACCGCCCGACGACGACGGTGGGCCAGGTCGTCGAGGACGCCCTGGCGGGGTCCGGGAGATCGAGCGCGAGCTCGAGTCGGCCGGCGCCGCGCTCGCCTCGTTGTCAGAACCTGCGAGGGTATGGCCCACGCCGGTTCTGACAGCTCGGCTGCCGACGCCCTGACCGCGGCGTACGACCTGGCCCTCGCGCGGGCCGAGCAGTCCGACGTCTGGGGGCCGACGCCCGGCGGCGCGCGCCCTCGCGGGCCTGGGCCTCGACGTCATCCACCGAGGCCGCCTGGTCTCGCGCTTGTCCGGCGGGCAGCGCACGCGCCTCGGCCTCGCCGCTCTGCTCATCCGGCAACCCGGCGCACTCCTGCTCGACGAGCCGACCAACCACCTGGACGACGAGGCCGCCGAGTTCCTCGCGTCGGCCCTGCGCGCCCTGCCGGGTGCCGTGCTGCTCGCGAGCCATGACCGAGTCTTCCTCGACGAGGTCTGCACCGAGATCCTCGACCTCGACCCTCGCAGGAGGCGAGCTCGGCCGCCGCACCGGAGGAACCCTGTACGCCGGGAGCTACCGCGACTACCTGCGGGCCAAGCGAGTCGAGCGAGCCCGTTGGGAGCAGCAGTTCGCCGCCGAGCAGGACGAGCTCAAGGCGCTGCGGCGGTCGGTCGAGACGACGGCCCGCAACGTGTCGCACAACCGCGAGCGCGGCAACCAGTCCAAGCTCCTCTACGACGCCAAGGGCGAGCGCGTGCAGTCGCAGGTCTCGCGGCGCGTCCGCAACGCCCAGCAACGGCTCGACACCCTGCAGGCCGAGCAGGTGCGGAGGCCGCCGGAGCCCTGCGGTTCGCACCGCCGCACCTGGCGCGCGAGCGGGCGGCGAGCACGTCGCCCGGCCGCTCCGCAGGCAGGCGCGGCTCCCAGGGAGGTCGAACGGGACCGACGGCCTCGCGCTCTGGGCGCGCGACGTCGTCGTGCAGGGTGGGCCGACCGAGCCCGATCCCGCGACGCCCGGCCGCCCTCGCCTGGACCTGAGGGCTGCGGGGTCCCCGTCGATCGACCTCGCCCCTGGCGCCAAGCTGCTCGTGACCGGGGCCAACGGCTCCGGGAAGTCCACGCTCCTGCACGTCCTGGCGGGGACATCCCGCCCGCGTCGGGCACTGTGGGCGCGCGCGGGCGTCGAGGTCGCCCTGCTCGAGCAGGACGTCCGCCTGCACGACGAGGAGCGCACCCGCGCGACCTGCTCGCCCTCGTCACGGGGCAGGACCCGGCGGACCGCCCGCTCGTCGACGCGCACGGCCTGGTCGCACCGCGGACCTCGACCGGTCGCTGGGGTGCTGAGCGTCGGGCAGCGGCGCCGCGTGGTCCTCGCGATGCTCGTCACGCAGGCGCCCGACGTGCTGCTGCTCGACGAGCCGACCAACCACATCTCGCTCGCGCTCGCCGAGGAGCTCATGGCCGCGGTCGAGACGTGGCCGGGGCTGTCGTCATCGCGTCGCACGACCGGTGGCTGCGCAGGACGTGGAAGGGCGACGTGGTGCACCTCGGCTAGCGGTCCGGCCGTGGACGGGCGCTCGGCCAGGGCTGCTAGACGGGCACCGCGAGCTGCGAGCGGATCTCCCGCACGACCTGCTTCTGGACCTCGACGGGCGGCGCCCGTCGGGATAGATCCCCAGCAGGGTCGCGAGCCGGAGCTGCGCCTCCTGGAGATCGGCGAGGCGGCGGCTCTCAGCGGCTCCGCCCGCGCGCCGTGCGGCCTTGCGCACCGCCCGGCGCGCATGGACGGACCGCAGGGCCTCCATCTCGCCCGGTGTGACGACGTCCGCGGGCTGGTCCGCGAGGACCGTCTCGAACCAGTCGTGGTCGATGTGCCGCGCGTACCGGAAGACGAGCACGAACGCGAGGATCAGGACCACGTACTTGAGGAACACCGACGCGAAGGCGCCGGCCTCGGACGAGTCGAAGAAGATCGCGGGGCGTTCCACGCGAAGTGGAGGGCCCAGGCGAGCAGGTACGCGCCGACGGCCATGCCGATGCGCCGGGCCACCGGGACGCGGAACGCGGTGAGCGCGTAGGCCACGCCGAACCCCGCGATGGCCGTGAACATGGCGTGCCCGCCCAGGCCGATCAGGACGCGGCTCAGCCCGACCTGGAGCGCGCCGACGGCGTCCGAGTTCGGGTCCATGATCGCGCCCTGGACGATGTAGCTGACGTTCTCGCTGACCTCGAACCCCAGGCCGACCATGGCGCCGTAGACCAGGCCGTTGAGAGGTCGGGTGACGTGCGCGCGGCCCGCGTAGAGGACCAGGACCACGCCGAGCATCTTGACAAGCTCTCGTCGGTCGGCCCCGCGAGGCCGCCGACCAGGAGGCCAGGCCGACGCGCTCGAGCGCCGAGATCAGGTGGTCGTTCGCGACCACGACGATGGTCGGGGCGGCCACGAAGCCCCAGGCATAGGCGGCGACGAGCATGGCACCCGGCTCGTCCTCGAACAGGTCGAGCCGTCGGATGATCACCGTGAGCAGCAGCGTGACGAGCGCGGCGAGCAGCACACCTATCCCGAGCCCCTCCGGAGTGAGCAGCGCATCCTGGCGAGCGGTCTGGAGCATCGAGACGCCGGTCAGGACCAGGCACGCCCAGTAGAGCCAGGTCGCCCACTGGTAGTGGGGAAGAGCCCGCGGCTGCGTCGCACGGGCGCGCCCGAGGGAGGACCACGGGGACGTTGCGGGGCTGGTCGGTCATGAGATCGTCACCGCCTTCACGAGTGCTGCCACGGCCTCGGCCTGGGCCTGCAGGTCCGATGCCGTCCCGTACGCGAGGATCGACACCCCGCCCTGGGCGTACTGGCGGGTGACCTTGACCGTGAGCGCCGCGGCCGCCGGGCCGTCCGACCGGAACACCCGGAGACCTCCGCGGGGTCGCCGTCGGAGACGATCTGCGCGTCGTACAGGCTCGTGCCGGTCGAGAGCTCGGCGAGCCGGGCGCGCCGCGTGAAGAAGACGTTGGCGTTCTCGACCCCGAGGCCACCTCGATCTCGACGCCGACGCCGGCGCGGACAACGGTGAGGCTGCCGCCCTCGAAGGTCGACCCGCTGGCATCGCCCGACGGGCTGATGTCGGCCGTCGTGGACCACCCGGCGGGAAAGCGGATCGTCGCGGTCGAGGCGCCGTCCGAGACGGTCACGACCCGACCCGCGGCGATCTCGGTCTCGGTGGGCGGGTGCCCTCGTCGACCGCGGTCGGGACGAGCCACAGGGCGACCAGCGCGAGGAGCACGAGCGCGGTCGCGACCGACCCCACCCGGTCCATGCCGAAGCGTCCCCGGCGCTCGGGTCGCAGGAGCGGAGGCGGTTCGACGGGCATCCGCTCTCCTTCCTGGTCCGGGGCCCGGACGTCCCCTCGATGTAAGCACCGGGGACCGATCGCGCGACCGGGAGCGGGCCGGGACGGGACGGGCCGGGGAGGTGGCGTGGACGACCTGTGCCGAGAGCAACCCTGGAGGGTGGATGTCGGCGGGGAGGCCTAGGGTCTGACGCATGAGCGAAGAGCGCGCACGGGCCGCACTGGAGGCATCGGGGATCGATTTCACGATCACCCGCCACGGCCCCGTGAACTCCCTCGCGGAGGCCGCTGCGGCGCGTGGCGTCCCCTCGGCGAACATCATCAAGACCCTGGTGGTGCGCCGCGGGGACGAGGACTACCTGTTCGTCCTCGTCCCCGGAGACCGCACCATCTCCTGGCCCAAGCTGCGGTCCCTCCTGGGCGTCTCACGCCTGTCCATGCCGGACAAGGAAGTGGCCCGGGAGGTCACGGGCTACGAGCGCGGCACCATCACGCCGTTCGGCGCGGCGGTCGCGTGGCCGGTCGTCGCGGACTCCCGCGTGGTCTTCCGCGAGGCCGGGGATCGCCGGGCAGGACGCGGCGGGCGAGGACCTGGGTGAGCCCGACGGCGTTTCGCCCCTCGTCTCGATCGGCGGTGGTGCGTTCGGCGTCGCTGCGACCGTGGACGGCGCGAGGCTTGCCACGGTCCTGGGCGCGCAGGTCGCGGACGTGACCGAGCCGGTCTAGCCTCGCAGGGCTCGGTCCTCACGGGCCCTGACCCCGGGAACATCGTTCAATGCCCGATCGTTGACCAGGAGGACGGTCCGCGAGGCCATCCTCACCGACTGACGGAGCACGAGACAGCATGACCATCCCCAGTACCTTTGACGCAGGCATCACCTACGAGGCGACTCCCGACGGCTCGCTCATCACGCTGTGGGGAGAGATCGACGCAGCCTTGAGGGACCGCGCCAGCGACGCGATGGCGCAGGTCATCACGCATCCCGGCCCGATCACCATCGACGTCGGCGGGGTGACCTTCATCGATTCCTCGGGCATCGCCTTCATCCTGCAGGTCTACATGCTGGGCTCGGAGGACGGGCGGCCCGTCGTGCTCCAGGACCCGACGAGCACGCTCGAGGAGCTCCTCGAGATGATCGGCATGGGGGACCATCCCGATCATGCGGACGGCGTCGACAAGTTCGACGGCCTGACTCTCCCGGCCGCCGGCCGGCGCTCAGATGTCGTCGTGACGGTCCTCGACGGCGGGTGGTGAGCCCCACGGAGCTGTCGAGTCGCTCGGCGTGATCGCGTCGCGGGCAGGAGGTTCGACCTCCGGCCGCTGTGGCGCCGGTGCGACCTCTTGCGGGAGCTTCTGTCGGAACGCCGAGAAGTAGAGCCCGACGAGCACGCCGCCGACCATCGTGATCGGCATCAGCGCCGCGCCGAACCACATCGTGGAACCTGCGACGAGCAGGCCGAACGTGACGGGGACGGCGATGTCCAGGGTCCTGCGGTCCACGGGGTCCTCCGTACGTCGGGTGCGTCCGGGAGGAGCGTAGCGTCCAGAGCCGCCGGGCGGTGCGTGCGTCACGCCACGGCGGGCACGGGCTGTGGGTGGCTCCCGCTACCGTTCGGGTCATGCGCATCCTGCACACCTCGGACTGGCACCTCGGTCGTACGCTGCACGGCGTCGACCTTCTGGACCACCAGGCTGCGTACCTCGACCACCTCGTCGACCTCGTGCGCTCCGAGGGCGTCGGCGCGGTCCTGGTGGCGGGGACGTCTACGACCGGGCGATCCCGCCCGTCGATGCGGTGGAACTGCTCTCGGACACTGTCGCTCGACTCTCGGAGCACGCGGACGTCGTGCTGACACCGGGCAACCACGACTCGGCGATCCGTCTCGGATTCGGCGCATCGCTCATGCGTGCGGGCGTCCATTTCCGCACCCGCGTGCCCGGCGTCGGTGCTCCCGTCGTCCTGGACCCGCTTCCCGCGGCGGTTCGGGCGCACGGGTGGCGGTCTACGCGTTGCCGTACCTGGACCCGGACGCGGTCCGGTGGGAGCTCGCGGACGGGGAGCGTCCGTCGGGGAGGTCGCACCTGGGCACGGAGGGCCGACCGAGGACGACGCCGTTCGCAGCCCGCTGCCGCGATCGCACGAGGCCGTGACGGCCGCAGCGATGCGACGTGTCGCGGCGGAGATCGCACGGCGGCGCGGTGATGGCTCGGGCGACCGGCCGCGGAATGTCGTCATGGCGCACGCGTTCGTCGTCGGCGGCCAGGCCTCGGAGTCGGAGCGGGACATCCGCGTCGGCGGCGTGGACTCGGTGCCCGCCGGGGTGTTCGGGGTGTCGGCATCGACTACGTCGCCCTGGGACACCTGCACGGCCCGCAGGTGGTCACCGTGCCGAGCGATGTTTCACGTGAAACCACAGGTCAGGACGCCCGCGTCGGGACCGTCGCCCGCTACTCGGGGTCGCCGCTCGCCTACTCGTTCTCGGAGAGGCACCAGAAGAAGTCGACGGTCCTCGTCGACCTCGATGCGGCCGGGGATGCTGCCCGCAGATCGTCCCCGCACCCGTCCCACGGCGGCTCGCCGAGGTCAGCGGGACGCTCGACGAGCTGCTCGGTGCCGCGGGCGACCAGCACACCGAGAACTGGCTGCGGGTGTTCGTCACGGACGCCGCCCGGCCCTCCGAGATGTACGCGCGCGTCCGTGGCCGGTTTCCGCACGCCCTCCAGGTCCAGCACCGCCCACCGCAGGGTGCCGAGCGCGAGGTGATCTCCGTCGTCGGGATGGGGCGTGACCCGCTCGACGTGACCCAGGAGTTCGTCCAGCACGTCACGGGAGCCGGACCCCAGCCCGCCGAGGTCGCCATGCTGCGCACCGCGCTCGAGCGTGCCCTCGCGAGCGAGCGGAGCGCCTGATGCACCTGCACGCACTGACACTCCAGGCCATCGGCCCTTTGCGGGCCGCCACCACATCGACTTCGCCGGGCTCGCGACCGCCGGGATCTTCCTGCTCGAGGGTCCGACCGGAGCCGGAAGTCCACGATCATCGACGCGGTCGTCTTTGCGCTGTACGGGAAGGTCGCATCGGAGGCAGCGAGCGAGGACCGGCTCCGCTCCGCCTACGCGACGGCCGACGTCGAGTCGTTCGTCGACCTCGTGTTCGAGACCGGCTCCGGCATCTATCGGGTGCGCCGAAGCCCCGAGTTCCGGCGCGCCAGAAGCGAGGGAACGGGACCACGACGCAGCAGGCGGCGTCAGGCTCTGGCGCCTCGCCGGGGCGGACCAGGCGGCGCTCCTGGCCGATCGCGGCAGCACGGGTGGCGCGGATCCCGACGACGTACCCGGAGAGCTGCTCTCGACGCGGCTCGACGAGGCCGGGCTCGAGATCCAGCGAGCCGTCGGGCTCGACCGCAGACAGTTCGTCCAGACCGTCGTGCTGCCCCAGGGCGAGTTTGCGAACTTCCTCCGGGCGGATCCCGAGCACCGTCGTGACCTCCTGCAGAAGGTCTTCGGCACGGAGATCTACGACCGTGTGCAGACTCAGCTCGCCGAGCTGCACCGCGAGGCGCAGCGGTCCGTGGCCGCGGCAAGGGCAGCGTCGACCGGATCGGTCGAGAACTTCGTCGGTGCGGCCGGGCTGACGAGCGACGACGCCACGTCCCTGCGGGAGGCCGCACGCGACGACGCTCACCTCGCGGGGCCGGTCGAGGCGTGGGTCGAAGGCCCGCAGGGAGCACCCGACGGCCCAGCCCTCTCCGTCCGTACTCTCGTGGCCCGGCACGTCGCCGCTCTGCGGCAGTCCGCGGAGGAGCTGGGCGCCCAGGAGATCGCGGCCAACAGCGTCCTCGTCGCAGCCCGCGAAGCTCTCGAGTCTGCCCGCGTGCTCAGCGCCGCCGTGACCCGGCGCGACGCGTTGCTCGCCGAGCAGGCGGTGCTCACCGCCGCGGCGGAGCAGGTCGCGCACGACCGGCGGGCCCTCGCCGCGGCTCGACGGGCCGCGGTGGTGGAGCCGGTGCTCGCCGGCGCCCGCCGGGCTGCCCAGGAGGCCGCAGCGGCCCAGGAACGACTCCTGCTCGCACGCACAGGCATCCCCATCTCGTTGGCGACGGCCGACGAGTCCACGCTCGAGGTGCTGCGGTCGAGCCTCGCCGCCGCCGGTACCCGCCTGACCCGGCTGCTCCCCGTCGGCGAGTCGCTCCCGGTCCGAGAGCGCGAGCTGGTCGACGGCCGCAAGGAGGTGGACCGCGATCGCGAGGAGCGCAGCAGGACCGTCGCGGACCTGGAGGCGCGCCCGGCGTCCGAGCCCGCCTCGAGGTGCGGAGGGACGAGCTGGTCGAGGTCGCCGGTCGGCTCGGAGAGCGGCAGGAGCGGGTCCTCGGCGCGGAGTCGGTCCTGGGCGCAGCGCGCCAGGCCGTCGAGACGGGCCTCGCCCTCGACGCGGCGCGGACGAGCAGGGAGAGCGCCGTCACGGCTGTCCGTGCTGCGTCGGACAGCGAGCACAGGCTGCGCGCTGCCTGGCTCGGCGGGATCGCCGGCGACCTCGCCGCAGAGCTCGAGCCGGGGAGCCCGTGCCCGGTCTGCGGTGCGCAGGAGCACCCGCCCGGCGCTGACCGGCGCCGAGCACGTCGGTCGAGAAGCGGTCGAGGCCGCCGAGGCAGCACGGCGGGACGCCGAGTCGGTCCTGGCAGACGCGTCCGGAGAGCTGGCCACCCTCACGGAACGGCTCGACGGGCTGTTGCGGGCCGCGGACGGCGTGGGCGTCGACGAGGCACGGGAGAAGGTCGCGAGCGCCAAGGACCTCGTCGCCGAGTCCGCCGCCGCAGTGGCCGAGCGCGCCGAGGCCGCAGCGGCCCTCACGGCGTTCGACACGGAGACGGCGGCGTCGACCGCCCTGGCCTCCAGGCTCGCCGAGCGGATGGCCGGAGAGACCGCCCGGCTCGACGCCCTGGCCACCGGGATCGAGCGGGACCGTCTCGAGATCGCCACCGAGCTCGACGCGACCGGACCGCTCCTCGCCGACGCGGCCCTCCCGGACCCGTTGGCCGACGAGGAGCGCCCGCGAACCCCGTCGCCGTGCTCGAGGCAGCGCTCCGCGACCGCGGTGTCGCGGTGACCTCCTTGCTCGACGCCCAGTCCGCGGTGACTCACGCGGAGGACGCGGTGACCGCCAGGATCGCCGAGGTCGCGACGGTCGTCGCCGGGTCGGGGTTCGACGACGAGCAGCAGGCGCTCGACGCGATCCTCCCCGGCGCCGAGCGCGAGGCCCTGGAGAGCAGGCTCCGGGCCGTGGACGCGGACGTCGAACGGATCCGCCGCGGACTCGCGGAGGACGCGGTCGCCACCCTTCCACCGGACGTGGACGTCGACCTCGAGGGGTGCGCGCCGTCGTCGGGCAGGCGGAGAACGCCGAGCGGATGGCTGCGCTCCAGGCCGACGGGCGTCCCGGCGGGCGCAGGCCGCCGGAAGTGCGGCCGCCGACATCGAGACGGTGGTCGAGCACTGGACCCTCGCCCGTGCCGAGGCGGCTCCCGTCGCCCGGATGGCGACCCTCGCCGCCGGATCGGGGACCGACAACGCCAAGGCTCTCTCGCTCGCGACGTTCGTGCTGGTCAGACGCTTCGAGGACGTCGTGGCGGCCGCCAACGAGCGACTCCGCGAGATGTCCGACGGGCGCTACGAGCTCGAACGGTCCGACGAGAAGGAGGACGTCCGCACCCGTCGGACGGGCCTCGCGATGAAGGTTCTCGACCACAGCACCGAGACGGCCCGCGACCCTCGCACCCTCTCGGGTGGGGAGACCTTCTACGTGTCGCTCTGCCTGGCGCTCGGCATGGCCGACGTCGTGACGGCCGAGGCCGGGGAGTGGACCTCGGCACGCTGTTCGTCGACGAGGGGTTCGGATCGCTCGACCCGGGGACCCTCGAGGCGGTGCTCGGCGAGCTGGGCAAGCTCCGGGCGGGCGGGCGCGTGGTCGGCGTCGTCTCCCACGTCGACGCCCTCAAGCAGTCCATCGCGGAACGTGTCGAGGTGCGACGCCTGCCGAACGGGGCGAGCACGCTCACGGTCCGGCGTAGGCTGCCGAACCCGAGGTTCGTCAGGCACGACGCCGTCCCCGCCTGACGAACCTCGGGTTCGGCACCGCAGGGTTCAGTCGTCAGAGACAGAGCTCCCGCGCCCGTCGCAGCACCGCGTCGAGCATCTGGGGGTCAGCCGTCCCGTGAAGGTGTTCTGCTGGCTCACGTGGAAGCAGCCGAGAAGCACCAGCTCGCGCCCGTCAGGGTGCGCGAGCCGGACCTCGGACCCGTGCCCGAACCTCGGTCGCGGACGCGGCACCACCCAGCCCTGGTCATCGAGAGTGGCGAGCAGCGCCTGCCACCCGAACCCGCCGAGCACCACGGCGACACGCGGAGCGACGAGCTGCAGCTCACGGCCCAGGTAGGGCGCGCACGTGTGCCGTTCGGCCGGGGTCGGCTTGTTGGCGGGCGGCGCGCAGCGCACCGGGGCCGTGACGCGGATCCCGGTGAGGACCAGCCCGTCGTCAGCGCTCACGGAGGTCGGCTGGTTCGCGAAACCCGTACGGTGCATCGCGGCGAACAGGAAGTCCCCGGAGCGGTCGCCCGTGAACATCCGTCCGGTGCGGTTCGCGCCGTGCGCGGCAGGTGCCAGCCCGACGACGAGGACGTCAGCCCGTTCGTCGCCGAATCCGGTACAGGCCGCGCCCAGTACGTGTCGTCGCGGAACGAGGCCCGCTTCACCTCGGCGACCTGCTCGCGCCACGCGACCAGGCGCGGGCAGGCCCTGCACTCGACGAGCACCCGGTCGAGTGCAGGGATGCTCCCAGCGGGACGTGCCTGCAGGGGTACGTGACGTCGTCGGGCCCGACGGCGGGGCGCACCCGCGGTCGGGCCCGACGGCGGGCGCACCCGCGCGGTGCCGTGCCCTCCGAGGGGCTCACGTACGGGGCTCGGCCGGTCTCACGCCGGCTGGGGACGAGCTGTTGCAGCGCCCAGGTGTTGCCGTCGGGGTCCGCGAAGTACGTGAACCGGCCCCACGGCAGGTCCTCGACGGGGTGGCGTCCACCCGTGGTCGAGGAGATGCTGACGGGCATCGTCGGCGTCGGGCACCACGATCTGGAGACCGCGCTGAGACCCGGGGGCATGTCGGTCATGGTGACGTCGAGGACGATCGAGCACGCGGAGCCGGGTGGCGTGAGCTGCACGAACCGCAGGTCGTCGTTGACGGGGATGTCGTGGTCGGCATTGAACCCGACCTGGTCGACGTAGAACGCCTTGGCCCGGTCGATGTCAGACACCGGCACGGCGATGAGCTCGAGCTTCCAGTCCATGGTCAGTCGCTTCCTGTCGCTCGTGGGAGGGCGCCCGAAGGAGCCGGGCACCCTCCCACGGTACGGAGAGAAGCGGTCATGTGCTGACCGGTGACGACCGCCTCTTCCCGTAGCTGGTCAGGACTTGCCCGGAGCCCCTCGCAGGTGTCCGGCGCGTTGTCCCCGGCGTGGCCGTGGCCACCCTTGTCGTGGCCCTTGCCGTGGCCACCCTTGTCGTGGCCCTTGCCGTGGCCACCCTTGTCATGACCCTTGCCGTGACCACCCTTGTCGTGGCCCTTGCCGTGGCCCTTGCCCGGGTGCTGTTCGCAGACCTCGGGAGCTGCCAGCAGCTGGCCCACGCCCCAGCGTGCGGTCGTCTGGTAGCCCGTGCCCGTGGGGTCCGCCCACGAGTTGACGGCGTGCCGCGCGCCAACCTCGGCATCGTTCACCTGGAAGTCCAGCCCGTGGAACGTGCCGACGCCTCCCGTGCCGAGGAGCTGGACGGCCGCCTCGACGACGTACCCGCCGTCGACCAGGCTGGTCGCGCTCTCGACGCGGGCGCGCTGTGCGGCCTCGTCACCGGTGCCGAACGAGAGCACGTTGGTCGCGCTGATCCGGATCTGGGTGTCCTCGGGTCGGTACGACCCGTTCTTGTGGTTCCCCGCGTCGACGAAGAGCTCGACCGAGTCCTGGACCCAGGGTCGCTCCCGCTGACGTCGACGACCGGGTCCGCGACCGTTGCCAGGACGTACAGGGTGTCGTCCTTCCACAGGGTCTTGACCTCGGCGACGGCGCCGTCCACGCCCTCGACCTGCCTGGACGTCGAGACGGACTGCGCGTCGCCCCAGACCGTGTCCGCCGTCCCGTCGATCGTCGGTGCCTGCGACGCCTCGGCGACGTCCACGGTGGACAACGGCTCCAGGAAGGTCAGCGTCCCCAGGGTCGCCGGGTGTTCCACCCCGACGAGTCGTCGCCGTCAGCGACCCGGACGTCGAAGGGCAGGGTCGAGCCCTCTGTCACGGACACCGGCAGGTGCGCGACGACGACGTACCCGCCGTCGACCTCGCTCACGACGGCCTCGGCACCCTCGGCACCGGTCACGCTCCCGTCCCGGAGACGGTGGTCGTGGCGTCGCCGTGGACCAGGACCACCGCGTCGGTGCTGTCGATGCTTGCGTCCTCGACCTTGACGTACGCGGTGAGGTGATCGGTCTCCCAGCGCAGCTGGAAGGCTGCCCGCTCCTCGATGTCGTGCAGCGGGAGCGTGCTCCAGGTGGCCGACGACGTCGCCTGGGCGTCCAGCGGGACATCCCCGCGGAACACGTTCGCGGCACGCTCGCGCGGCGGCAGATCCCCGTCGACGATCCCGTAGTAGGCAGGCTTCGCCTGCAGCTGGTCGTCGAAGACGAGCGGGCGCCGGAGTCGGAGCGCCAGCTCCGACCATCGGTCAGACCCCAGATGGTGACCGAGTAGAGGCTGTCCGCGTGGTCGCGCAGGACCCGGAACACGTCGCGGAAGAAGTAGCCCTGATCGGTGAGGCGGGCCGAGGAGACCGGGGTCCCCGTCGTGACGTCCAGCTCGGTGACCGCCTGGGTGACCGGCAGGTCCTCGAACGCCACGAGCGCGGTCTCGAGCGCCGACACCGGGGTGGACAGGCTGACGTGGAACTGGTGCCCCACGCCGTCCACCGGTACGCCGCGCTCGAGCAGCCGGGACACCAGGTCGTGCAGCCGGACCTGCTTCCCGCTCTGCTCCGTGTTGTAGTCGTTGATGAAGAGGGTGACGGGCCGGTCCGCCCGGGCTCCGCATAGGTGGTGTTGAACGCCTCGTCCGCGTACTGGAAGGCGAGGTCGATGTACTGCTCGCCCAGCACGGTGAACCACGGGCTTCGACGCAGGCCGTCGGCGTTCTCGGCGCCGTCGGAGACCACCTCGTTCACCACGTCGAACGCGGTGAGCGGGTTGGTCGGGCTACCGAACTTCCCGTAGGTGTCGCTGAGGTAGCCGGCGACGGAGAAGATGTGGGTCCGCATGCGGTCCTTGAGGACCTGCTGGTCCGCGGCGCTCGAGGTCAGGGCCGTGCGGCCTCGTCCTGGAAGAACCACTCCGGAGTCTGGCTGTGCCACACGAGGGTGTGCCCGTAGACCGCCAGGTCCTGCGCCTGGGCGAAGGTCATGAAGGCGTCGGTCTCGGCTCCGACCGTGAAGTTCTTCTCGGCGTCGTACCAGGCCTCGGGCTTCATGTAGTTCTCGCCCGTGATCTGGTTGAAATGACGCACCAGGAGCTCGGAGGCCTGGCCCGAGGTCTCCCGGCTGTCGATCGCCACGCCCAGGGGAAGGGGTGGTGTCCTTGAGGGGAGTGAGGTCCTGGACCTCGCCGCCGCGGGAGGGCGATCGTGACGTCGTCGAGCAGCAGGTCCGAGGTGTTGCCGGCGGCTCCGCCCTGGTACGCGGACTCGAAGTACAGCAGCGCGGAGTCCGCCGCGCCCATCTGGAAGCGGCTCGTCACCTGGGTCCAGGTGGTGTCGGAGATCCCCGTGAACTGCGCGACCGTGTCGTAGGACGTCGAGTCGCCCACCGTGCGGGCCATGCTCAACCACACGTCGTCCGTCGCCTGTCCCGGCGCGTACTTGACCCATGCGCTCAGCTCGTACGTCGTGCCCGGCACGAGCAGGCCCGTGACGTCATGGCCGATCCCGTCGCCCTGCGACGTCCGTGCGGTCAGCAAGGCCGCCTGGCTGCCGCCGTGCGCCTCGGTGGCTGTCGTCGCGAGGACTCCTTGACCGCTGCCCGACGCGCGAGGGACCCAGCCGCCCGGACCAGCCTCGAAGTCGTCGGACAGGACGATCGTGGGTGAACCAGCCTCTGCGAGAGTCTCGCCGTCGAGCGACAGGATGCCCGCGGGTGAGGCGCTGGCCGACAGTGCCAACGGACCGGCGAGGCCGGTCGCGGCAAGGACTGCGACCGCCAGCGCGGACGTCAGTCTCTGGATGGGTCTTCTGTGCGTCATTGCACTCCTTCAGGGTCGTACCGGAGGACGCTCGCTCGGACGGGCGCATGCTTCGTGTCGTGCTGCCGAGCGGCGTGCTGCGCCGCGAGGATGGCGGACAGGTATCTGGAACTCGTCGTCGTTGTCGTCGTCGACTCGTGGACACGAGGACTGTGGCAGACCCGTCCTCCGGGTGTCAATCGTTATCGATAACGTTTTCCACTGGCAAACGCTCGACCCGTCGACGACGGGCACCATCTCGCGAGCCGTTCGTGGCGCGAGAGATGGTGCCCGGTGATCAGCGAGAGCTGGTTCCGCCTCGAGGACAGCGTCGGCCGCGGCGACGATCCCGACCTCGGAGACGTCGCCGCCGACGATCGTCGTCTCGGCGGACC
This sequence comes from Oerskovia sp. M15, assembly GCA_038070415.1. Classification (GTDB taxonomy): domain Bacteria; phylum Actinomycetota; class Actinomycetes; order Actinomycetales; family Cellulomonadaceae; genus Oerskovia. Next base: position 1,586,014 of record JAMYWF010000001.1, on the reverse strand, counting down.
TGGGTGCGTCGGCGGCGGCCAGTGCCACGGCGGCGGCCCGGCGGCCAGTCCGCCAACCGGCGCTGCCCGCAGGGATCGGGTCAGGCTGAGCAGCAGGAGTCCAGCGATCGAGATGACGCCGAACATGACCGCGGCCATCATGACGGTGGTGTCGCCACCGATCAGGCCCGTGAGCGGTGCGATCCCCGCACCGACCCCGAACTGCATGGCGCCCAGCAGGGCCGCCGCGCTGCCCGCGCGGTGCGCGTTGCGCTCGAGCGCCACCGCAGGGACGGACGGCATGACGAACCCGGCAGTGCCGAGCGTGAGGACGATCAGGGCGACGAGGACGGGCAGGCCGGCGCCGCTCAGCGTCGCGGCGAGCAGGCCTGCGGACAGGACGATGCCGACCGGGACGATCACGCGCAAGATCTGTTCGGGCGTCACGCGCCCCACGAGAGCGCCGTTGACCTGGCTGCCGATGGTCACCGACACCGCGCCCGCGCCGAAGATGATCGCGTACTCCTGGGCGCTCAGGCCGAACTGCTCCTGGAAGACGAACGTCGAGGCGGAGATGTACGTGAACATGGCGGCCATGTAGAACCCGCCGAGGAGGGCGAGGCCGAAGAACGACCAGTCGCGCACGAGCGAACCGTAGGAGCGCAGGGCGGCCGAGGTCCCACCGGTGCGGCGCAGCTCGGCGGGCAGCGACTCCTTGAGGCGCAGGAACGCCAGCACGAGCAGGAGCACCCCGAACGCCGCGAGGGCCACGAACATCAGGCGCCATGACCCGAGGCGCAGGAACTGGGCGCCGATGGTCGGGCGAGGATCGGGCTACGCCCACGACGAGCATCAGGCGTGCGATGACCTTGCCGACCTGGAAGCCCTCGAAGTTGTCGCGGACGATCGCCATCGACAGGACCATGCCGGCGGCCGCGGTCAGGCCCTGGACGAACCGCAGCAGGGTGAGCATCTCGATCGTCTGGATGAACACGATCCCGACCGAGGCCACGACGTACAGCGACAGGGCCGTGAGCAGCGGGACCCGGCGTCCGACCGCGTCCGAGATCGAGCCGATGAGCAGCTGACCGAGCGCCAGGCCCGCGAGCGTCGCCGTCAGCGTGAGCTGGATCCGGGACTCGGTGGTGCCGAGCTCGTCGACGATCTGCGGGAAGGCCGAGAGGTACAGGTCGATCGTGAGCGGACCGATCGCGGTGAGCGCCGACAGCAGCAGCACGAAACCGACCGTGATGCGCGTGGCACGGGTGTGTGCGGGGCTGACGGGTCGGTCGCCGCGGCAGGGTGGACGCTGGTGGTGGGGTGGCCATGTGAGCGGCAACCCCACCACCGGGTCGTTGTTCCCGGACACCGTACGGCGTCCGATGGGTGAGACGGGACCCTACCGACGCGTCGGGAGCGTCGGCCGGGGTCAGCCCTCCGCGCGAGCGTCGCGCCAGGCGACCCACTGCTCGACGAGCGAGAGGTCGTAGTCGGGGCCGCTGACCCCGACGGTCAGCAGCGTGGCGCCGAGGTCCACCAGCTCGTCGCCCACCTCGGCCGGAGGGCGGGAGACGGCGACGGAACGCTCCACGAGGGATGCCGTGTCACGCCCGACCGTGGCGCCGTGCTTGTCGAGGATCGTGCTCTTGCGGGCGAGCGTCTCGGCGTCGCCGAACGAGTGCCAGGCCGTGGCGTGCTCGGCGACGATGCGCAGGGTCTTCTGCTCGCCTCCGCCCCCGATGAGGATCGGGATCTCCCGGGTGGGGTCGGGTTGGACGCGGCCCAGCGGGCCTTGATCCGGGGAGCGCCTCGGCGAGGTCGGCGATGCGCGAGCCCGCGGTGCCGAACTCGTAGCCGAACTGGTCGTAGTCCTTCTCGAACCAGCCGCCCCGATCCCGAGGATCAGGCGTCCTCCGGAGATGTGGTCGACCGTGCGGGCCATGTCCGCGAGCAGCTCGGGGTTCCGGTAGCTGTTGCACGTGACGAGCGCGCCGATCTGCACGCGGCTCGTCTGCTCTGCCCAGGCACCCAGCATGGTCCAGCACTCGAAGTGCTTGCCGTCGGGGTCGCCGCTGAGCGGGAAGAAGTGGTCCCAGTTGAAGATCACGTCGACACCGGCGTCCTCGGCGCGGGCCACTGCGTCACGGATCTGCTGGTAGTCGGCGTGCTGTGGCTGGAGCTGGACGCCGATGCGTACGGGACGAGTCATGCCCCTCACTGTAGATGGCCCCACAGGTCACGGATCCGCAACGTCTCCGCCGACGGGCGCCCTCCCGACCTACTGTGGGCGGATGAAACGTTGGTGGCGGTTGATCGGCGGGCTCGTCGTCCTGGTGCTCGTGCTGGTCGTGGTCGACCGCGTCGCGGTGCGCGTCTCCGAAGGGCTGCGGTGCGGTCCATGGAGCAGGGCGACGTGGAGCTCACGGATGCGAACCTCGACATCCAGGGTTCCCCTTCCTCACCCAGGTGATCGGCGGCGAGCTCGAGCACGTCACCGGCACGGCGGCCTCGGCGACCTTCGGGGTTACACCGTCACCGACGTCCACCTGGACGCCCGTGGCGTCTCGACGAGCGAGCCGCACGTCCTGCAGTCGGGCACCGCGACGGGCCTCCTTGCGGCGTCCTCGCTCGACGCCCCCGTCAGCGAGGCTGCCGGGGCGCCGGTCACCTTCAGCACCGAGGGCGAGCTGCTCGTCGCGAGCATGGACGTCCTGGGTCTGGACCTCGCGGCGAGGTTGACGCCGCTGGTCGACGGCAACACCATCGCGGTCGACGTCGACTCCCTGACGCTCGGCCCGGCGACGATCACGATCTCGGATCTCCCCGCGCCGATCGCCAACCTCGTGACCAACGTGACGGTCCTCTCGACCTCCCTCGGGCGTGACCCTCACGTCCGTCGGCGTGATGGACGGTGCGATCCGGGTGGAGCTGGCCGGAACGGACGTCGCGCTCGCAGAGCTCGCGGCGTCGTGACCACGGGGTGACGGGGCCTCCGAGCGGGTCCGCCGGGCCGCCGGCTCTCGATGCCGCCAGGGTCGTCGCGACCCGCCTGGGCTCGCACCGCCTCCGGGGTGACGGGCCCTCGAACCTGCGCGACGTCGTCGGGCATCTGGGGCCGTCCAGGCGCAGGAGTTCCACCCGTCCCTGTGGGGCCTCGCGCAGCGGACGGCGGGGACGCCGTCCGCTGCGGCCGCGCGCGAGGCGTTCTCCGCGGGGAGATCCTGCGCACGCACGTCCTGCGTCCCACGTGGCACACGGTCCTGCCCGACGACGCACGCTGGCTCCTGCAGCTCACCGCGCCCGGGTGCACCGGCTCAATGCGCCGTACTACCCGGACCTGGGCGGTCCGGCGCAGGATGCTGCAGCGTCCGACCTGCTCGCCGAGGCCGTCGCGGGAGGGAACCACCGCACGCGGGCCGAGTTCGCGGCGCTGCTCGCGGATCGCGGGCTGCCGTCGACCGGCATCCCGTTCACGTACATCCTGATGCGGGCGGAGCTCGACCGTGTGGTGATCAGCGGCGGGCTGCGCGGCAAGCAGCAGACGTACGCGGCCTTCGACGAGCGGGTGCCCGTGGGGTACGGGCCGCTCGGCACGTCGTTCGACGAGGACGTGGCACTCGTCGAGCTCGTGCGGCGGTACCTGCGCAGCCGGGGTCTCGCGACCATCAAGGACTTCGCGGGCTGGTCCGGGTTGACGCTCAGGCAGGCGAGGCGCGGCCTGGAGATGCTGGGCGCGGAGGTCGAGCAGGTCGTGGGCGCGCAGGACACGGGAGCGGGGCGGGGCTCGTCTTCTGGCGGCTCGTCGACGGGCCGCCGATCCTCGCTCCCGAGCCCGTTGTCCATGTGGACCTGCTCCAGGGTACGACGAGTACGTCGTGTCGTACAAGGACAGCCGCGACCTCGCGCGCGACCCGCTCTCCGACGACGCGCCCGCGGTGCTGCCCTGCGGCCGCCCGGCGCGGAGGAGTCGCCCTTCCTGCACGTCGTCGCGGTCGACGGCCGGGTGGTCGGCCGATGGCGCCACGTGCTGACGACCAGGAGCCTCCGGCTCGACACCCAGCTCTTCCGGCCGCTGACCCCGCCCGAGCGGGAGGCCTTCGAGGCCCAGGCGCGGCGGCTCGCGACGCACTGGGGCGTGGAGTACCTGGCGTCCTGACCCTCTCGGGTCTGGCACCCTGCGCGGGCTCCGACAGTTGCCCGATCGCCCGGTTCACCGCAGGATGAATGCCAGGAACACCCGTATTTGTCCATCCGGTCGAGCAGGAGGCAGCACATGTCCGCAGTGCACACGGTCGCGATCGCCGGCGGAGGGTCGCGGGCTCGGTCACCGCGATCCTTCTCGCCGCGCAGGGCGTCGAAGTGGATCTCTTCGAGGCCAAGCCGACGCTCGCGGCTCTCGGATCGGGCATCACCCTGCAGGGCAACGCTCTGCGGGTGCTCGACCAGGCCGGAGTCTGGGAGGACGTCCGCCGGGCCGGGTACGGGTTCGACCTCCTGGGGCTGCGCGCCCGGGACCCGGGGCGACCGTGATCGCCCAGATCCCCGACCTCCGGACGGGTGGTCCCGACTACCCGGCGACGCTCGGCATCTCCCGCCCCGCACTGGTGCGGATCCTCGGCGACCGGGTCAAGGCCGTCGGTGCCAGGAGCCGTCCTGGCACGGCGGTGACAGGGTTCGAGGCCGACCCCACCGGGGTCCACGTCCACCTGTCCGACGGGAGCACCGGGCGATACGACCTCCTCGTGGGTGCGGACGGCGTGCACTCGACGGTGCGTTCGCTCCTCGGCATCGAGCAGCGGCCGGAGCCCACCGGGATGGGCATCTGGCGGGCACTCGTGTCACGCCCGGCCTCCGTGACACACACGGACCTCTACCACGGCGGCCCCGCCTACATCGCGGGGTACTGCCCGACGAGCGAGGACTCGATGTACGCCTACCTCGTCGAGGACGTCCAGGATCGCTCCGGCGTGACTCCCGAGCAGGCCGTGGCGATCGTCCGTGACCTCTCCGCCGGGTACCACGGCCCATGGGAGGAGATCCGGGCAGAGCTCACACCGGAGAGCGCCGAGCGAATCAGCTACACGACGTTCACCGCGCACATGATCGACGGTCCCTGGAACCGAGGCCGTGTGGTGCTGATCGGCGACGCCGCACACAGCTGTCCTCCGACCGTCGCGCAGGGCGCTGCGCAGGCTGCGGAGGACGCGGCGGTGCTCGCAGAGCTCCTCCTCTCCTCCGACGTGGTCGACGAGGCCCTCTGGGGGCCTTCCACGAACGCCGGGTCGACCGTGCCCGCCGTGTGGTCGAGGCGTCGGTGCAGCTCGGCACCTGGCTGCTCGCGCACGACCGGGACGCCGACGTGCCGGGGCTGCTGGCGAGCGTCGCGACGCTCGTGCGCGAGCCGGCGTAGCGGCAGCACCTCGGCCATCGGTGCCGAACCGAAATGCCCGCGTGACGCGAGCGAGACGTTTGCCCCTAGAGTTTGCGCGCCACGACGTACCCACCCGATCGGAGCTCTCATGCGCAAGTCGCACCTTCTCGTCGCTGTCACGGCAGCGGCGACCCTGGCCCTCACGGCCTGCACCGATGCCTCACAGTCGCCTGACTCCTCGTCGTCGGACACGGCTGGAGACACCAGCTCGGCCGCACCGTTCGACCTCACGTCGATCCAGAAGGACGACGCCGCGGCCGCGCTCCTGCCGGCGGCCGTCGCGAGCTCGGGCACGCTCTCGGTCGCGTCCAACACGGAGTACGCACCGGCCGAGTTCATCGATGCGGACGGCCGGACGCCGGTCGGCTACGACATCGACATCATCAAGGCCGTGGGCGCCGTCCTGGGGCTCGAGGTCGAGATCGAGTCGGCTGACTTCCCGGCGATCATCCCGGCGCTGGGCAGCAAGTACGACGTCGGCATCTCGTCGTTCACCATCACGGCCGAGCGCATGGCCGAGGCGAACATGATCAGCTACTTCAACGCGGGCGAGGCCTTCTCGGTGCAGAAGGGCAACCCGAAGGACGTCGACCCGGCGAACATCTGCGGCCTGACCGTCGCGGTGCAGACCGGCACGGTCGAGGACGAGGGCGCCGACGAGATCAGCTCGACGTGCGTCGAGGATGGTGAGCAGCCGCTCGAGGTCCTGCGCTACGACAACCAGGCTGACGCCACGACCAACCTCGTGGGTGGCAAGGCCGACATCATGTACGCGGACTCGCCCATCGTCTCCTACGCGATCGAGCAGACCGGCGGGGCGATCGAGCAGGTCGGCGACGTGTTCGACTCCGCGCCGCAGGGATCGTGACCGCGAAGGCGGACGCCGAGCTTGCGGCCGCGATCCAGGCCGCGCTGACGGTCCTCATGGAGGACGGGACGTTCACGGACATCCTCGCCTCGTGGGGCAACGCGGACGGCGCGCTGGACGAGTCCGTGGTGAACCCGCCGCCTCCTGAGCCGACCGAGGTGCTGGTCGCTGGGTGCCGAACCCGAGGTTGGTCAGGCAACTCCACGGAGTTGCCTGACCAACCTCGGTTCGGCACCGCCGCGCACCCAAGCGGCACCAAGCCAGCACCCACCGCTCAGGTCCGACCGGCGTCGTTTTGCCAGTCGGGCGCCCGCGCGGGAAACTGGGAGGGCAACGGTGCGGCGCCGCTCCGTGCTGCCCGCGTTGCACGGTGTCTCGACCCACCCACCTGAGGTCGGCACCGGAGCTCACCACCATGAAACGGGAGACCCCCATGCGCAGGCTGCCTGCCCTCACCGCCCTCACTGCCCTGGCCGCGACCTTCGCGCTCACGGCGTGCACCGACGCCTCCCAGGACTCGGGCGCGAGCCCCTCCGAGGGCGGCTCGTCGGCCGCGTCGTTCGACCCGTCGACCGTCGCCAAGGACGAGACCATCGCCGCGATGCTCCCCGCAGGTCGCCGAGGCAGGCACCCTGACGGTTGGCACCAACGCGACCTACGCCCCCGCCGAGTTCATCGGAGACGACGGCACGACGATCGTCGGGTACGACGTCGACCTGGCCAAGGCCATCGGCGCGGTGCTCGGCCTGGACGTCGAGGTCGTCAACGCCGAGTTCCCGGCGATCATCCCGGCGTTGGGCAGCAAGTTCGACGTCGGCATCTCGGGCTTCACCATCACCCCGGAGCGCCTGGCCGAGGTCAACATGGTCAGCTACTTCCGCGCGGGTGAGGCGTTCGCGGTCGCACAGGGCAACCCCAGGACGTCGACCCTCGGACGTCTGCGGCCTGAGCATCGCGGTCCAGACGGGCACGGTCGAGGACGAGGCCCTCGACGACCTCATGGCCGACTGCGAGGCCGCGGGCAAGCCCGACATCACGCCGTTGCGCTACGCGAGCCAGGCCGACGTCACGACCAACCTGGTGGGCGGCAAGGCCGATGTCATGTACGCGGACTCACAGGTCGTGGCCTACGCCGTGACTCAGACGGGCGGCCAGATCGAGCAGCTCGGCGACATCTTCGCCGACTCGCTGCACGGCATCGCGATCGCCCAGGACGACGTCGCGCTCGCCGAGGCCGTCCAGGCCGCGGTCCAGAAGCTCATCGACGACAGCGACTACACCTCGATCCTCGACACCTGGGGCAATGCCTCGGGTGCGGTCACCACGGCCGAGCTCAACCCCGTGGTCTCCTGAGCCGATCCCCTGACAGAACAGAGGTAGCCATGGCCCAGCCGCCCAGCACCCCACCGCCCGACGGTTCGCCGAGCGGGGCTCGTCGAGCACCGGCACGGCGCCCGCGCCCGCCGACCGGATCCCGGACCGCATCCACGCGGTCCCGGTGCCTCGACCGGGACGCTGGGCTGCGGCCGTGGTCCTCGTCGTCCTCGCGGTCATGGCCGTCCACGGCCTGGTCACGAACGAGAAGTTCCGGTGGGACGTCGTCTGGCTCTACCTGCGTGACGTGCAGATCATGCGCGGCGTGGGCTGGACCCTGATCCTGACGTTCTCCTCGATGGCTATCGCGGTCGTGCTCGCGGTGATCCTCGCGGTCATGCGGCGCTCGGACAACCCGGTCATGCGAGCGGTGAGCTGGTTCTACATCTGGTTCTTCCGCGGCACTCCGATCTACACCCAGCTGGTGTTCTGGGGTCTCATCTCGGTGCTCTACCCCAAGCTCAGCCTGGGCGTGCCGTTCGGGCCGGAGTGGTTCGTGTTCGACACCGGGGACCTCATCACGGCCGCACGCGCCGCGATCCTCGGGCTCGCGCTCAACGAGGCCGCGTACCTCGCGGAGATCGTCCGTGCGGGCCTGGGCTCGGTGGACCCTGGGCAGGCCGAGGCCGCGAAGGCCCTGGGCATGAAGGACGGCAAGATCCTGCGGCGCATCATCCTGCCGCAGGCCATGCGCGTGATCGTGCCACCCACAGGTAACGAGACCATCTCGATGCTCAAGACCACGTCGCTGGTCCTCGCGGTGCCGTTCAGCCTGGACCTGACGTTCGCGTCGAACGCGATCGCGAACCGCATCTTCCTCCCGATCCCGCTGCTCATGGTCGCGGCGATCTGGTACCTGCTGATCACGAGCATCCTCATGGTCGGCCAGCACTTCATCGAGCAGTACTACGGGCGCGGCTTCGGTACGTCGACGGGTACGAGTCGCCGTCGCAAGCCCGGCAAGGGCCCCACGAAGCCGAGCAAGCAGGAGGCGATAGCGGCGTCGGGCACGACCGCGAACGCCGACCCCTTCCTGGAGGTGACCCCGTGACCGCGGACGCACTCGACAGCCCGTCCGACCTCCCCATGGTGCAGATCGCCGGGGTGCACAAGGCGTTCGGCGACGTCCACGTCCTGCGCGGCGTGGACCTGGAGGTCCCTCGCGGCTCGGTGTGCGTGGTGCTCGGACCGTCCGGCTCGGGCAAGTCCACGCTCCTGCGCTGCATCAACGAGCTCGAGGACCTCACGGCCGGGCGCATCTACGTCGACGGCGACCTGATCGGTTATCGCGAGGTGGAGAGCAACGGCAAGAAGCGCCTGCACCGCCTGCACCCGAAGACGATCGCGGCCCAGCGGTCGCGGATCGGCATGGTGTTCCAGCGCTTCAACCTGTTCCCGCACATGACGGCGCTGCAGAACGTGATGGAGGCGCCCGTGCAGGTGCGCGGGCTCTCCGGCAGCGGCCCGGACGCGGGCCGAGGAGATCCTCGAGCGGGTCGGCCTCTCGGACCGCATGGACCACTACCCGGCGCAGCTCTCGGGTGGTCAGCAGCAGCGTGTCGCGATCGCGCGTGCGCTCGCGATGGACCCCGAGCTCATGCTGTTCGACGAGCCGACGTCGGCGCTCGACCCGGAGCTCGTGGGCGAGGTGCTCGCGGTCATGCGCGACCTCGCGCAGAGCGGCATGACGATGATCGTCGTGACCCACGAGATCGGGTTCGCGCGGGAGGTCGGCGACCACGTCGTGTTCATGGACGAGGGTGTCATCGTCGAGCAGGGCGATCCTCGCGAGGTGCTGACGAACCCGCGTGAGGAGCGGACCCGGAGTTCCTGGCGCACGTGCTGTAGCGGTTCTGGCCGCCCGCTCGCGGGCGGGCACCGAGACTGAGGCGTGGCCCTGGATCGTCCGATCCAGGGGCCACGCCTCACTGCGACAGCTGCGCCGCGTCTGCGCCGCGCCTGCGGCCAGGGCGGCCGGAGGGTCAGCGGTCGCAGGCCTTGCCGTCGCCGTCCCGGTCGAGGGCGGGTTGAAGCCGTCGTCGCCCTGCTTGAGCGGCGTCTTGCCGTCGCGCTCGGCGGCCGCGCACGTGAGGTAGATCCCGTTGACCTTGCCCGGGTCCCAGCCGTTGTTGTTGTTGTTCTTCTCGACGGCGGCCTCGCGCTCCGTGAGCGCGACCTCGCGCTCGTCGAGGGCGATGTCCCGTGCGTCGAGCTCGGCCTCCTTGGTGGCGGCCGCGGTCTCGCGTGCGGTGACGGCGTCGGTCGAGGTCGCGATGCCGCCGAGCTGGGCGTCCAGGTCGGCGCGCTCGGCGTCGAGCGCTGCGCGATCGGCCGCCATCTGGTCGGTCGTCAGCGCCGCGGCCGCGGTCGCGTCCCCGGCCTCCGACTGCGCCTTGAGCGTCACGCCGAGGCCGAGGATCAGCCCAGGGCGACCCCGCCGACGCCGACCCCGACGGGCAGGAGCCAGCGCAGGTACGTGCGTTCCTCGCGGGCTCCTCGTCGCCCGAGAAGATCGCGAGCGGCCCCGGTCGCTCGCTGACGCCGCGGTGGGCGCAGCTGTTGACGCGGCGCAGCGGCGGGCCGGGGAGGCTCGACGGGAGGTGTGGCGGGGCGCCGACCGGGCGGGTGCGCCAGGTAGCCCGGCAGCGCCCCGACGACCGGCAGGATCATGGTCGAAGAGGGTGCCTCCGCGGGAGCGTCCGCGCCGACGTCCCGGCGGGAACGTCTGGTCGACCCGACGGCGCCGCTCCCGTCCGGGGACGTCGCCAGGGTGGGCGACGCGGTCTGATAGGCCGGAGCCGACGGCACGACGGCCGTGGGGAAGAGGACCGGGATCCCGCCGGCGGGCGTCTCGCGGGACCACGCCTCGACGCCCGAGGCAGGGGAGCCGGGGAGCGGGCGGCACCGGAGGGGCGCGGCCTCGACCCAGAAGACCCAGCCCGCGGGGCGGCCGGCCAGGACGGATCCGGGTGCCAGTCCGAGGAAGGGGCGAAACCGGGAGGTACCACCCAGCCAGGAGGCGGGTTGAAATGCACGGCCATGGGAGAGCTCCTTCGACGGTTCCAGCGCGCTCACTATGCTGCAGATCGGCCCGTTGACGCCAATTCCCGGTGCTGTGGGCGGCTCCCGGTAGAAAGGAACCGGGTCGGCGCGCATGTTCCGGTCCTCGAACGGCGGTGCTCACCAGCGACCGGCAGCGTGCGTGAACGATCCCGAGGAGTCTCCGTGTTCCTGATGGACCAGCCGGACCCGTCCACCGTGCCGCTGCTCGTGTTCTCGGCGAGCGACCTGGTGGCGGCGAGCGAGTGCGAGTACCGACTGCTGCGGACGCTCGACGCGACGGTCGGACGCACCGCGCGCGCCGTCGTCGAGGTGGACGACATGCTGGAGCGCACCGCCGCCCTGGGGACGTGCACGAGCAGCAGGTGCTGACGGGCTTCGTGGAGCGCGTCGGGGCTGCGGGGTCCGGGAGATCCCGGCCGCGCGTTCGATGCGCCGTGAGGATCTCGAGGCCGCGCACGCCGCGACCCTCGCCGCCCTGCGGGACGGTGTCGACGTCGTCTACCAGGGTTCGTTCTTCGACGGCCGGTTCCACGGCCGCGCGGACTTCCTGATCCGTACGGACAGCCCGGCGGCCCACCTCTCCCGCACCGTCCTGGCCCGACGGCGCAGCCCACCCGGGCAGTCCCGGCTCGGACGGCCCGGTCTACGCGGTGTACGACGCCAAGCTCGCGCGCCGCGCGAAGGTCCCGGCGCTGCTCCAGCTCGCGGCCTACGCGGACCAGCTCCTCGCGGCGGGGTGGCGACATCCCCGAGCCTGCACCTGATCCTCGGGACCCGGGCGGTCACCGAGCACCGCCTCGGAGACGTCCTGCCGGTCTTCCGGGAGCGGCGCGAGGAGCTGCTGCGGCTGCTCGACTCGCACCGGGCGGCGGCGAGCCCGCCCGCTGGGACACGCCGGGCCTGCGCCAGTGCGGGACGTGCCCCTACTGCGCCCAGCAGGTCGAGGAGCACGACGACCTCCTGCGGGTCGCGGGCCTGCGCAGCACGCAGCGCGTCAAGCTCCGTGCGGGCGGCATCACGACCATGACCGCGCTTGCGTCGGCCACGACCGCGCCGCGGGGCCTCGCGGCACGGACGTTCGACACGCTGCGCGTCCAGGCCAGGCTCCAGGCGGGACTGGCCGACGTGCCGGGCGACGGGGAGCGGTGCCCGACGTCGGGCCCGGACCCAGCGGGTCGGTGACGTGGCGCGCGCCCGCGACGGGCGGCCCGGAGGACGGCGAGGGTGCCGAGGAGCACACGCTGTCCTACGTCGTCGTCGACCCCGCTCCGCTGCGCAGCCTTCCGCCTCCGGACCCGGGTGACATCTTCTTCGACTTCGAGGGAGACCCGCTGTGGTCCGCCCGGACGCCTCGCCCGAGGGCATCGTGTGGAACATCGACTACCTGTTCGGGCTCGTCGAGCGACCCGTCGCGCCGGGCGAGAAGCCCCGTTCCGTGCTTTCTGGGCGCACGACCTCGAGCAGGAGAAGCAGGCGCTCGTCGACTTCCTGGCCTACCTGGCCGAGCGACGTGCACGGTTCCCCGGGCTGCACGTCTACCACTACGCGTCCTACGAGAAGACCCACCTGCTGTCGATCGCCGCCCGGCACGGCGTCTGCGAGCAGGAGGTGGACGACCTCCTGCGCGAGGGCGTGCTCGTCGACCTCTACTCGACCGTGCGCCACGCGCTCAAGGTCTCGGCGCCGTCGTACTCGATCAGAAGCTCGAGCCGCTCTACATGGGCGACCAGCTGCGCGGCGGCGACGTGACGGACGCCGCGGCGTCCGTCGTGGCCTATGCGACGTACTGCGCGGCGCGCGACGCCGGGCGTGAGGAGGAGGCGGCCCGGCTGCTGCACGGGATCGCCGACTACAACGAGTACGACTGTCTCTCGACGCTGCGCCTGCACGAGTTCCTGCTGGGCCTCGCCGGTCGCCCGACCCCACCGGGGCGAGCCCGGCGCGACCGCGTCCCTCGCTGTCGGCAACGGCTGGGACGACGACCTGCCTCCCGCGCTCGAGCTCAGCGACGCCGAGGTCGCGCGCCGGGCCAAGCGGGCCGACGCGGAGCAGGTGGAGCTCGACGTGCGGGCGCTCGCTGGCGGCGGGTCCGGACGCTCGACGCTGGGCCGGACGGACGACGAGGAGGCCGTCGCTCTCCTGGGCGCCGGGTCGGGTACTACTGGCGCGAGGCCAAGCCCTTCTGGCAGGAGTACTTCGCACGCCTCCGAGAGCCGGTCGACGAGTGGCAGAATCCCCGCGCGTACTTCCTCGTGGAGCACGCCGAGGTCGTCGAGGACTGGGCCAGGGCCACGCCGCGCAGCAACCCGTCCCGGCGTCTGCGGCTGTACGGCGAGCTGCCGGACGGCAGCGAGCTCAAGGCCGGGCACGACGGCGCCACGGCTCTCTTCGAGGGACCGTCACCGGACGGGATCGAGCCCGCGCAGGAGCGGGCCGCTGGTCGACGGGAAACGTCCGCGTGCACGGGCTGGAGCGGGGACGGCTGGCGAGCGGGCGGGAGGTGGACGTCCTCGACGTGCGTATGCCGGTACCCAAGGGCGTCGCCACCCACGACGTGCTACCCATGGCCCTGACGGTCGGCCAGGTGATGCAGACCCCGCACCAGGAGGCTTCGATCCGCGCGTTGGCCACGCGGGTGCGGGAGCTGCAGGGCCCGGCGGACGCCCCTCGTCCTGCCGGACCATCCCGCGCTGGACCTGCTGCGCAGGCGTCCGCCCGGACCACGTCGGGCCGCCCGCTACCTGTCCTCGGTGACGGGACGGAACGGTACATCGACGCCGTCACGGACGCGGTACGGGACCTCGACGGCTCCTACCTCGGGGTCCAGGGCCCGCCGGGCACGGGCAAGACGCACCTCGCGTCCCGCGTCATCGGTCGGCTCGTCGCCGAGGGCTGGAGGGTGGGGTGGTCGCCCAGTCGCACGACGTCGTGGAGAACGTCCTCGCGGGCGTCATCGCCAAGGGCGGCGTGCCCGCGGACCGGGTGGGCAAGAAGGCCTCCGGGGTCAAGGGAAGGGACGTCTCGGCCGTCGGTCGCGACGTCGGACACACCCTGCCCGACGACGTCGCGGCCGCTGCCCTCCCGAGGGATCCCGGCTCGTGCCCTGGCGTCTCGTGGACTCCCCGCAGACCGCGGCCTTCGTCGGCGAGGGGCCCTGCGTCGTCGGCGGGACGGCGTGGGACTTCGCGCACGTCGAACGCTTCGGCGACGGGGAGCTCGACCTGCTCGTCGTCGACGAGGCCGGGCAGTTCTCCCTCGCGAACACGGTCGCGGTGTCGCGGTCTGCTCAGCGGCTCCTGCTGCTCGGGGACCCCAGCAGCTCCCCAGGTCTCGCAGGGGCAGCATCCCGAGCCCGTCGACCAGTCGGCCCTGGGGTGGCTGACCCGTGCCGGGGCGGGCACGACGTGCTGCCCCGGAGTTCGGCTACTTCCTCGCCCGGTCGTGGCGCATGCATCCTGCGCTGTGCGACGCGGTGTCCGAGCTCGCGTACGAGGGCGGCTGAAGGCCGAGGGGCAGCCGGTGAGCGGCTCCTGGTGGGCGTGGAGCCGGGCGTGCACGTCCTGGAGGTCGAGCACGCCGGGAACGCCGTGTCGAGCGTCGAGGAGGCCCAAGAGATCGTGCGTCAGGTCAGGGAGCTCCTCGGGACGACCTGGTATCCCGGCGGTCACGGCGCCGACGGGGCCGTGACCGAGCCGCGGCCGCTCGACCAGGACGACTTCGTGGTCGTGGCCCCTACAACGCCCAGGTGTGGACGGTCAGGCACGCGCTCCAGGCCGCGGGGCTCGGTGACGTGCGGGTGGGGACCGTCGACAAGTTCCAGGGCAAGGAGGCCCCTGTCGCGATCGTCTCGATGACCGCCTCCGCCCCCGAGGACGTGCCCGCGGCATGGAGTTCCTGCTCTCCCGGAACCGTGTGAACGTCGCGGTCTCGCGCGGCCAGTGGTGCGTGGTCGTCGTCCGCTCGCCGCGACTCACGGACTACCTGCCCACGCACCCCGAGGAGCTCGCGGAGCTGGGCGCGTTCATCGGGCTGTGCCGGACGGGGCGGTGAGCGTCAGAAGTCGAACCCTCCGAAGTCGCCGCCGCCGAAGTCCCCGAACCCGCCCGGGTCGCCCCGGCCTCGGTGACGTCCCCACCGCCGCCTTCGGTCGCGCCACCGGCTTCGGTCGCGCCGGGATCACCCGCGCCCTCGCCGGAGGTGCCACCGTCGCCGGCGAAGCTCGCCGTCGGGTCGCCGAACGTCGGGCCGAACATCGCGTTCGCCACGGCGGAGCCGATCACGACGCCCGCGATGGTGCCGAGCATGCTGGAGCCGATCATCGAGCCCATGCCCATGCCGGGCCGCCCTGGCGTCCGGCGAACGAGCGCTCGAGCGTGCCGGGGTTGCGTATCTCGGCACGGGTCGCCATGCGGGCGAGCGAGCTCGGGTCGTCGGAGGCGGCACGCTCGGACTGCGGCAGGTCCTGGCCGAGGTCGGCGAGGACGCGTTGCCGCTGCTCCGGGTGAGGCGCTCGAACGCCTCGGCGTGCGCCTGCTCGACGGCTTCCGGGGAGCCGTGCGCAGCAGGTAGCGGTAGCGCTCGATCGCGACGTCGTCCTCGCTGCGCGCGGGACCGGCGGGCCCGGGCTGGGGGTGCCGTACACCGGGGTCTCGTGGCCTGCGTATGTCGCGTAGCGGCGCGGCGGCCCGTCGTCCTGCGGGTGCGGCCGAGGAGGCGGTCGAGGAATCCCATGTGCGTGTCCTTCGAGGGAGCCGGTGTCGAGGGCGGGTGCTCTCACTGGTCCAACGCAGCACTCCGACCCGCCGTTCCGTCGAGTGCATGATTCGGCTGCGAAACGCCCGGCGAGTCGCAGCCGAATCATGCACTCAGCGGGCGAGGGCTCCGGCACGCTGCCCAGCCCGCGCAGGAGCCGGACGTTCAGGGCCCGCCCGCTCACCTCGAGGGCGTGGTACTGCTCGTGCACGCGCACGGGCAGCCCGCGGACGAGCTCGAGCGCGGCGTGGTGCCACACCCGGCACGAGCCGTTGTCGGTCATGTACTCGACCACGACCTCGACACCGCCGTCGGCGTTCGCCCGGACGGCGTCGACCACGCCGCTGCGCCAGCCCCAGGGGCGGTTCGCGAGCATCCGTTCGTGGACGGGGTGCAGGTGGTGCCCGGTGTCGTAGCGGTCGCACACGGCGGGTGGGGCACAGTCCGGCCCGGGTGTCGTCGCGGTGCGCTCCATGACGTGCTCGGCCATGGTTCTCCTTCTCCGGCCCGACGACGGCCCTCACCGACGTACGGAATCCCACCCTGGCAAGGCCCAGCGTGAGGACACGAAGCGGCGAGCTGCGGCGTCGGGCGTGCACGCTCTTCCCCACGGCCGTGGGGCGGGTCTTCCTCCGGGAGCACCGTGCGCGTCGCGCGGTTGCCGGACCAGCACGCCGGAGGGCGGTTCGCTGGTCCTCTGGACCACTCTCAGTTCTACCACGGACGTCACAGGTCAGGCGCGGGGTCCTGGCCTGGACGCAGGTGCCCGACCGGCGAACCGGTCGGGGCACTCGTTCAATGATCAGCTACGCCCGGAGGCGAGTGAGATCAGAGGGGCGGATGTTCTCCGCCTGCGGGCCCTTGGGGCCCTGCGTCACGTCGAACTCGACGCGCTGGTTCTCTTCGAGCGAGCGGAAGCCCTGCGTCTGAATGGCGGAGTAGTGCGCGAACACGTCTGCGCTGCCGTCCTCAGGTGCGATGAAGCCGTAGCCCTTCTCGCCGTTGAACCACTTCACGGTTCCCAATGCCATGGGGATCTCCTTCTAGAGTTTCAAACAGCTCCATGATCTGGAGCCGAACATCACGGTGTTCGTCGTCAACTCTTGGTAACAAGGTTCGCGGTGGCATGGGGCCGTTGCGCAAGGACAAGCGAGGCACTGCAATCTCATCGTTAACGGTACAGGGGATGCCGCGAGTGTGCTAGCCCTGATGCTAACGATTGAAGTACGTGTCTCCCCAACCGGGTCATGACCGATCAGATCGGGCGCCCCGGCACGGGTGAAGTCGGCCGTTTGCGGGTCGCGCCGACGCTGGCGACGCGCTCGCTGCCCAGGCATGGATCCCGCGCGATCGGCAGGATCGCCCCAGGTCGGACGCCTGCGAGGGCCGCCGAGCGGTCGGAGACACGTCCCTGAGCGTCCCGTCCCGGAGGGTCGCCGCCCACGGGGTCGATCGTCGTCGGGCTGAGAGGGAGACTCGTCACAGTGCCGCCGATCTCGCTGCTCGCGGGCGGAACGAGCGGCCTTGGTCCCCTCGCCGCCCCTCGCCGCCCCTCCGACCTCGACCGTGCGTCGCAGGTGACCGCGTGAGGCTCGCCGCCGGGACCGTGGTGCGACCACCTGGCGGTCGCTCTGGTGCGTCCCGGGTGGGCAGGGGTAGAACTGAGGGATGGTCTCCCTTCCCAGGTCCCCGACGTCGTCCTCAACAACGGCGTCGCCGTCCCGCAGGTCGGGCTCGGCGTGTTCAAGGTGCCGGACGACGCGACGCAGCAGAACGTCGAGCAGGCACTCGCGGCGGGCTACCGCCACATCGACACCGCGGCGGGCTACTACAACGAGACCGGGGTCGGCGCGGCGCTGCGTGCGAGCGGGCTGCGCCGTGAGGACCTCTTCGTGACGACCAAGCTCCGCAACGGCGACCAGGGGTTCGAGTCCGCGCTCCAGGCGTTCGAGGACTCCCGCGAGGCACTCGACGTCGAGGTCGTGGATCTCTACCTGATCCACTGGCCGGTCCCCGCGAAGGACCTGTACGTCGAGACCTGGCGTGCCTTCGAGAAGCTCCTCGCCGACGGGGCGGTCCGTGCGATCGGTGTGTCCAACTTCTTGCCCGACCATCTCGCCCGACTCCTCGCCGAGACCGACGTGGTGCCCGCCGTGAACCAGATCGAGGTGCACCCCACGTACCAGCAGCGCGCGACGCAGGAGGCGACACGGGCCGCGGGGATCGCCGTGGAGGCATATTCGCCGCTCGGTCGAGGAGCGGATCTCGACCACCCGGCGGTCGTGTCGGTCGCCCAGGCGCACGGCGTCACGCCGCCCAGGCGATCCTGCGCTGGCACGTGCAGGGTGGGCGCATCGTCATCCCCAAGTCCGTGAGCCCGGAGCGGATCGCGACGAACATCGACCTGTTCGGCTTCGAGCTCTCGGCCGACGAGATCGGGGCGATCGACGCCCTGGACTCCGCGGCACGGATCGGTTCCGATCCTGCGACGGCCGCGTTCTCGCAGTACCCGGCCTGATCTCGCGGCGGGTCCCGCCTCGCCCCGCCTCGCCCCCGCCTGAGCCGAATCGAGACGTCCCCGTGACGGCGCCGTAACGCGGGACGGAGTCTCGTGTAACCGCGCCCGCGTAGGTTCCAGGCACGCAGGTCGTCGGACCGACGCTCGGATCCTCGGACCCACTGTCCGGTTCGCCGCGTGTGACGCTCTGGTTGCAATTGTGCATCTGGGGTTTCGCGCTCGGCCGACCTGTGCCATCGTCAGCACGATATTCAGTGCTGAATATTCAGGCGATCCACCGCGGGTGCAGGGAATCGGGGCACCCTGGGTGCGATCTGGGCGCACGGAGGTTCGGAATGCAACGCACGGCACGTCGAACGACGGGTGGGCTGGCCCTCGCGCTGGCAGCCACCCTCGCCATCACCGCATGTGGTACTCAGTCTCAGGGCGACGATCCAGGGACGACCGAGTCATCGAGCGAGTCAGGATCGGCCGAGCTGGCGATCGTGCCCACCGTCCAGATCGATGTCGACGGCCAGGAGGTCGAGGTCGAGACGTCGGGCGACCCCGTCGACCCGGCCGGCGACGGCACGGCCGAGTGCGCCGAGGGCACCTCGATCGCGATGGCAGGAGCGCTCACCGGACCCAACGCCGCACTCGGGCAGAACATCCTCTACGGCGCCAAGGTCGCCGTGGACGCGTTCAACGCCGCGAACACCGGCTGCCAGATCACCCTCAAGGAGTTCGACACCGAGGGAGACCCGCAGAAGGCCACCCAGGTCGCGCCGCAGATCGTCGGCGACGCGAGCGTCATCGCCCTCCTGGGCCCGGCATTCTCCGGGAGACCTCCGCGACCGGGGACGTCTTCAGCCAGGCGGGTCTCCCGTCGCTGTCGGCATCGGCCACCAACCCTGACATCACCAAGAACGGCTGGAAGACGTTCTTCCGCGGTCTCGCCAACGACGCGGTCCAGGGCCCGGCGGTCGCCAAGTACATGGTCGACACGCTCGGCTACGAGAAGGTCTGTGTCGTCCAGGACAACTCGGACTACGGTGTCGGTCTCGCGAAGGAGATCACCGCCGGGCTCGGCGACGCGGTCGACGACTCGTGCTCGGCCGAGGTCAAGGTCGGCGACAAGGACTTCGCGGCAGCGACGCAGCTCATCTCCAGCTCCGATGCGGACGCGGTCTTCTATGCGGGCTACTACGCCGAGGCCGCGCCGTTCGCGCAGCAGCTGCGTGACGCGGGCGTCGAGATCCCGTTCGTCTCCGCAGACGGCACCAACGACCCGCAGTTCGTCACCCAGGCGGGCGCGGCGTCCGAGGGCGCGATCCTCTCCTGCCCCTGCGGCCCGGCACCTGACGAGTTCGCCGCCACGTACGAGGAGCTGAACGGACAGGCTCCTGGCGTCTACTCGGTCGAGGGCTACGACCTGGCGACGATCATGCTCACCGCGATCGCGTCCGGCGTCACGGACCGTGCCGGGATGCTCGACTTCGTGGCGAACTACGACGGTGAGGGCCTGGCCCGCACCTACGAGTGGGACGACACGGGCGAGCTCTCCTCGGCCCTGATCTGGATCTACGAGGTCAAGTAGCGGGTCGGCGCTCGCCGGTCGGAGCGCACCGCCCACCCGGTCGGGATCGACCGGGTCCGGGCGGTGCGCTCGTGACGGCAGCTCCCGAGCAGATCGCGGTGCGTCCGCCTCCACGCGAGGCGGGCGCACCGCGATCGGCTGACCGCCCTCCCTCCAGCTCGAAGGAGCACCATGTCGATGCTCGTCCACGGCGTCCTCGCCGCAGACCCACTCATCGGGTTCGACCTCGCGGCCCTCGGCCGCAACTTCTGGGCCCTCACCGTCGACGGCCTGACCTACGGCGCGGTCTACGCGCTCGTCGCGGTGGGCTACACGCTCGTCTACGGCGTGCTGCGCCTCATCAACTTCGCCCACTCCGAGATCTTCATGCTCGGCATGTTCGGGCAGTACGCCACGCCCTCGCCCTGGGCTTCTACCCGAGCGGTGACGCGTTCGACAAGGGCATCCTGCTGACCGTCCTCTACCTGGGGATCGCGATGATCGGCGGCATGGTCGTCGCGGGAGGGGCCGCCGTCGGGCTGGAACGCGTGGCCTACAGACCCTTGCGCAAACGCGGGGCCCCTTCGCTGGTGTTCCTCATCACCGCGATCGGCGCGTCCTTCGTGATCCAGGAGTTCGTCCACTTCGTGCTCCCTGCCATGACGGGCGGCGAGCTGGGCGGCGTGAACGCCGAGCAGCCCATCCGTCTGGTCGAGCCCGAGGTGCAGTTCCAGATCTTCGGCGCCAACGTCACCAACGTCACGCTCATCATCATCCTGTCGGCGCTGATCCTGGCGCTCGCGACGGACATGTTCATCAATCGGACCAAGTTCGGCCGCGGCATCCGCGCGGTCGCGCAGGACCCGGTGACGGCGACCCTCATGGGGTCTCGCGCGAGCGCATCATCATGCTGACGTTCCTCATCGGTGGCGTCCTGGCCGGGCCGCGGCGCTGCTCTACACGCTGCGGGTCCCCAACGGGATCATCTACTCGGGTGGCTTCATCCTCGGGATCAAGGCGTTCTCGGCGGCCGTCCTCGGTGGTATCGGCAACCTGCGCGGCGCGCTGCTCGGTGGCCTGCTGCTGGGCGTGATGGAGAACTACGGGCAGGTCGTGTTCGGGACGGAGTGGCGCGACGTCGTCGCGTTCGTCCTGCTGATCGTCGTCCTGATGTTCCGCCCGACCGGCATCCTCGGCGAGTCCTGGGGAGGGCACGAGCATGAGCACCAGCACACCTGCGGCGAATGCGGCAGCGCCTCGTCCCGAGCTCCCCGGCAGGCCAGACGCCCGTGACCCAGCGCCCCACGGAGGCGTGGGGACAGGTTCCGCCTCTGGTGGGACGCGCTCGCGCGCCCGCGCAGTGGGCGGTCGGAGGTCCCTTCGTCCTCCTCATCGCGCTCCTGCCGATCCTCAACATCCCGGTCCTGACCACGGTCGGCACCAACTTCGGGGCCGTCATGGCCCAGTTCGGGATGTACGCGCTCATCGCGATCGGCCTCAACGTGGTGGTCGGCCAGGCCGGCCTGCTCGACCTCGGCTACGTGGGCTTCTACGCGATCGGCGCCTACACGGTCGCGATCCTCACGAGCCCGGACAGCCCGTGGAACGTGACCCAGCCCGAGGGTTGGCTGTCCGACGACTGGGCGTGGCTCGCGGTCCTGCCCGTCGCGGTCGCCATCACGGCGATGTCGGGCCTGATCCTGGGCTCCCCGACGCTGCGTCTGCGCGGCGACTACCTCGCGATCGTGACGCTCGGCTTCGGTGAGATCGTCCGACTGCTCGCCGACAACCTCGACGAGATCACGGGCGGCGGCCAGGGGCTCAAGTCCGTCGCCTACCCGCGGGTCGGGGTGAGCGAGGAGCTGCCCAACGGCGTCTTCTCGGCGGGCAACGTCGGGAGCACGCTGAACTCCGGGGTGTGGTGGTTCTGGCTGTCCCTGGTGTTCATCATCATCTCGCTGCTCCTCGTGGGGAACCTGGAGCGCTCGCGCGTGGGCCGGGCCTGGGTCGCGATCCGCGAGGACGAGGACGCCGCGGAGATCATGGGCGTCCCGACGTTCAAGTTCAAGCTGTGGGCGTTCATCATCGGGGCGTCGATCGGCGGAGTCTCGGGAGCGATCTACGCGGGTCAGGTGCAGTTCGTCATCCCGACGAACTTCAACATCATCAACTCGGTGCTGTTCCTGTGCGCGGTGGTCCTCGGCGGCCAGGGCAACAAGCTCGGCGTGATCCTGGGCGCGTTCATCATCGTGTACCTCCCGAACTTCTTCCTGGGCCGCACGTCGCTGTTCGGGATCGCGATCGACGGCAACGCGATCGCCAACTACAAGTACCTGTTCTTCGGCGTCGCGCTCATGGTGCTGATGATCTTCAGGCCTCAGGGGTTGATACCCGTCCGGCAGAAGCTCCTCACGTACGGGCGTGAGCTGTACGTCGCGGCCCGTCGCGCGCTCGCCAAGGTGCCCGACGGCGGCCCGCGGGCCGCGTACGCGACCTCCGCTCCGGCGTCGGGCGGGGTGGGGAGCGGGAGCTCCTCGAGCACCGCGGACCGCGCACCGGCGGACGAACCGAACGACGAGACCACGGACGGGGGAACCGATGAGCAACGATCCTGGCGGTATGGGGGCGGCGGCGACGTCGGGGACGCGCACCTGTCCCTGTCCGCAGAGGCCGGCGAGCCGATGGCCGAGAAGTACCTGCCCGGAGCCGGGCTCGACGAGCCGCCCTTGTCGACGTCACGGACGTGCGCCCCGAGCTTGCGGATCCCGAGCTGGTCGCGGAGATCGTCGCGGCAGACCGCGAGGTCCTCGCCGAGGTCGGCGAGCCGCTGCTGAAGATGGAGGACGTGTCGGTGGTCTTCGGCGGTCTGACCGCCCTGGACAGCGTCACGTTCGACATCCGGCGCGGGGAGATCCTGGGGCTGATCGGGCCGAACGGTGCGGGCAAGACGACGGCGTTCAACGCGATGACCGGTGTCTACCGGCCTACCAGCGGGCAGGTCCGTTTCGACGGGCAGGTGCTCGGCAAGGCCAAGCGCAACCAGATCACGCGCCTCGGCATCGCCCGGACCTTCCAGAACATCCGGCTCTTCAACGAGATGACGGCGCTGGAGAACGTGGTCGTCGGGACGGACGCCCGGCACCGCACCTCGGTCCCGGGGCGCTGCTGCGCACGCGGCGGCACCGCCAGGAGGAGCGAGACGCGATCGACCGGTCCATGGCGATCCTCGAGTTCGTCGGGGTCGGATCGCGGGCCACGGAGAAGGCGCGCAACCTCTCCTACGGCGAGCAGCGACGCCTGGAGATCGCGCGGGCGCTCGCGACCGAGCCCAAGCTGCTGTGCCTGGACGAGCCCGCGGCCGGGTTCAACCCGGCGGAGAAGGAGGCCCTCATGGGTCTCATCCGCAACATCCGGGACGACGGGTACACGGTCCTGCTCATCGAGCACGACATGCGGCTCGTCCGGGGCGTGACGGACCGGATCGTGGTGCTGGAGTTCGGCAAGGTCATCGCCGACGGCACCCCGAGGACGTCACGTCCGACCCCAAGGTCATCGCCGCCTACCTGGGCGTCCCTGACGAGGAGCTGGCCGAGGGAGACGCAGATGCCCCTGCTTGAGATCACCGACATGACGGTCGCGTACGGCCGCATCGAGGCCGTACGCGGAGTATCGATCACGGTCGAGGAGGGCGAGCTCGTGACCCTCATCGGGGCGAACGGCGCCGGGAAGACGACGACGATGCGCGCGGTCTCGGGGATCCGTCCGCTGTCGCGCGGCAAGATCGTGTTCGACGGCAAGGACATCACGCGCATGAAGCCGCACCTGCGGGTGCTCGAGGGATCGTCCAGGCTCCCGAGGGCCGAGGATCTTCCCGGCATGACGGTCCTGGAGAACCTCGAGATGGGGCCTACGGCCGGACCTTCGGGAGCAAGGCTGCGCACGACGAGACGCTGGCCCGGGTCTTCGAGCTCTTCCCGCGCCTCGAGGACCGCACGGCGCAGGTGGGCGGGACGATGTCCGGGGCGAGCAGCAGATGCTCGCCATCGGGCGCGCACTCATGGCACGGCCGCGGCTCTTGCTGCTCGACGAGCCGTCGATGGGCCTGGCCCCATGGTCATCCAGCAGATCTTCCGGATCATCTCCGAGATCAACGCGCAGGGAACCACCGTGCTGCTCGTGGAGCAGAACGCCCGGCAGGCGTTGTCGCGCTCGCACCGCGCGTACGTGCTGGAGACCGGTGAGGTCGTGCGGTCCGGGGCGGCAAGGAGCTGCTCGCGGACCCGAGCATCAAGGAGGCGTACCTCGGGGTGGCGTGACGGGCCCGTGATCATTGGTGCACACACTGTCCCCAGGTCTGTGGATAACTGTGTGGACAGTCGCGGTGACAACGTGTGGACAGCGGTGGACGAAGAGCACGGCGACCGGTGGGCCCGACGATCGGACTGTGTTAGCGCGACGGTGCCCTGCCTCCTCGGGAGGCAGGGCACCGTCGCGCGTGTCAGACCGTCACTTGGGGAAGACGGCCTGGGACTGCGGGTTGAACTCGTCCCAGCGATAGCCCTTGGCTCCTGCGAGCCGACTGTCGTGGACGTTCAGGACGTCCAGCCCCTGCTGGATGTCGTTCGAGAAGACGTACCCGTTGTAGTAGTAGGCCGACCACGATCCACCCAGGATGAGTCGATCGGCCGAGAGCGGGCCGCGGTCGAACCAGGCGAGCTCGACGGGGTGGGCCGAGTCCGTGAAGTCCCACACGGAGATGCCGCCCTGATACCAGGCCTGGACCATGATGTCCTTGCCCTTGATCGGGATGAGCGAGCCGTTGTGGGCGACGCAGTTCTCGGTCGCCGACTGTGTGCGGGGATCTTGAAGTAGCTCTTGAAGACGAGCTGGCCGTCGACGATGTCGTAGATCGCGTCGGCGCCCTTCTGGCTCCCCACGGTCTCGTTGCACGTGGGCGAGCCACCGCCACCGAGCTCGTCGGTGAAGACGACCTTGTTGCCCTCGTTGTTGAACGTCGCCGAGTGCCAGAAGGCGAAGTTGACCGTGTCCCGGACCGTCTCCGTGACCACCGGGTGCTCCCGGTCGGAGATGTCCATGAGGACGCCGTCGCCCATGCAGGCGCCGGCAGCGATGTCCTTGGCCGGGAACGCGGTGATGTCGTGGCAGCCGCTCGTCGTCGACGAACCGTTGCCGCCGGGTTGCCCCTCCGGGAACAGGACGGGAGCGGCGACGAGAGGCGGAAGCCGGCGACTTCACCGGGATCTTCACGATGCTGATGAGGTCGTGCGGCGGCGCACAGTCGGGGAACGCCGCGTTCGGGCTGTACGAGGAGACGTAGACGTAGACGTCCCTGCCGTCGTGGCTGGGGCCAGCGTGTGCGTGTGCGAACCGCACGCGGTCTCGACCGACGAGACGTACCGAGGGCTCTTCGGGTTGCTGATGTCGAAGACCTTGATGCCCTCCCACGACTCCTTGATCGTGGCGGACTGCGCGACGTTGTCGCACGAGTCGTTGCTGCGACTCGAGTCCGTGCTGAGGATCAGCAGGTTGCCGGTGACCGAGATGTCGTTCTGCGATCCCGCGCAGACGACCTGGGCCACCTGCTTCGGCTTGCGCACGTTCTTGATGTCGTAGACCGTGAAGCCGCCGTAGTTGCCGGCGAACACGTAGTGGTCCTTGAACGCGAGGTCGCTGTTGTACTGCCCTCCGGAGCGAACGCCCCGTTCTTCGGGACGTTGGCGAGCAGCTGCATGTTGGGACTCGAGGCGGTCTGGCCGACCCCGAGCGTCGCGGCCGAGACGTCCAGGGCGACGATGCCTTGGGCGGTGACCGAGAAGTCCGATCCGTCGCCGGGCTCCTCGGCGAGGACCGGAGCAGCGACGATGAGCGAGGAGACGAGCAGGGCACCGGTCAGGGCTGCCGTGAGAGCGCGGCTCCGTTGCCGTGCTCTTCGGGTAGTCATGGTGTGGCTCACGAGCGAAACACCTCCTTGGTATGGTCCGACCACCATGACTGAATGTGACCTGTGCCACCAGTCATACTGGGACATAGGCTGGAAAAATTTACCTGGAGGGAACAAATGAGGACATTGACAGCCCTCGCCGTCGGGGTGCGCTGGCCGCGACGCTCGCCGGCTGCACACCTCCTCCGGCCGAACCGGGGTCGGTCGAGGCCCTGAGCGACGTGATCCGCCCGGGGCAGCCCGGTGAGGGCAACACGACCCTCCAGCCCGACGAGTACGGCGACGTCGGCGAGTGGAACGAGGCCGACGTGTCCTTCGTGACGATGATGATCGACCACCACCTCCAGGCGCTCGACATGGCCGACCTCGCCACGACCCGCGCGGCCGACGACGGCGTCACGGCGCTGTCCGAGCGCATCGCGGCCGCACAGGGCCCGGAGATCCACGCGTTGGTCGCCTGGCTGGAAGCGCGGCGCCTACCGGTTCCCGCGGCAGCCGAGGCGCTGGACGGGACCGGGCCGCGCACCCAGGACCTCGATCATGAGGACCACGACCCCGAGGACATGCCCGGCATGCTCACCGACGAGCAGATGGTCGTCCTCGAGGGCGCTGACGGCCCCGACTTCGACCGGCTGTTCCTCGAAGGCATGATCCTGCACCATCAGGGTGCCGTGGACATGGCGTCCACGACTCTCGTCGACGGGCTCGACCTGTACGCAGGAGAGCTGGCGGCCGACGTCGTGGCGGGCCAGGCCGCGGAGATCGGGCGGATGGAGGAGATGCTCGCCGCCTGTGAGCGGGCGCTCGCGGCCTTCACCGTGCGAGATGGCGGCCCGACGTCGGGGTTCCTCGATCGGCCTCCCGACCGTCAGCGCGTCGCGCAGTGCCGGGTCGAGGTCGTGGAACTGGGGTCGGCCAGCGTCCCGGTCGACTCGAGGACTGTGCTGAAGAAGCAGCGAGCGGACGCGGCGAGGATCACGTCCAGGATCTCGCCGTCGTCGAGGCCGAGGTCCCGCAGTTCCGTGAGGTCGGACTCCGTCATGGCGGCCGCTCCGCTCGCGACCTTGTCCGCGAGGTCCATGACCGCACGGTCGATCGGTGAGAGCTGGACGGTGTCGTGCCCTTCCGCGGCCGCGCGCACGGCGTCGGCCCCGATGTGGTGCTCGGCGAGGATCGCGCCGTGCGCCAGGGAGCAGTAGGTCGACCGCAGCCGGAGGGCGGCCGCGAGAGTCGCGAGCTCGTAGCGCCGCGGGGACATCGACGCCTTGATCGCACCGTTCAGCCCGAACCACGCGTCGAGGACCGCAGGCCGGTTCGCCAGGAGCCGCGTGAGGTTCGCGACGTAGCCGCGGGTCGTCCGGTCCTTCTCGAAGGCGGCCGCCACGGCTCCGCCGGGTTCGTTCTCGTCGGCCTCTCGGATCCAGCTCATCGCACGTCTCCCTCCCGGGCGCCTGCGTGCTCGCGGAAGGAGCACCGCGCCTCGGACTGTCACCCCAGGCTCCCACGGTGCGGTCGAGGCGGGAAGGGAGACCGGCGGCGGAACGTGCAGCCTGGGCGCCGCAGGGCGCACGGGCACCTGCACCGACCGGAAACCGCCCGACACTCTTGTCCGACCTGTACTCTGAGCGCGGCAGGGCGCCGTCGTCCGGTGCTGCGAGACCGTGAGGTAAAGGGTCCGACGATGGCGAAGCCAACGAAAGCAGTGAAGTCGGCACAGACGGCCCTGAGTGCAGCGGCGGACGCGGCGAAGGATGCCAAGCGCCTGAGCAGGACGCTGTCGAAGAAGGACGCGAAGAAGCTTCGATCCCTCGCTGACGAGGCCAAGAAGGTGTCACAGGCGTCCCCGAAGAAGGTCGCGAGCAAGCCCCGCAAGGTCGAGAAGGCGGCCGTCTCGGCGACCGAGCGCCTCGGCCTGGCTGCGGACAAGGCCGAGGCGAAGCAGGCCGGGCCGCGGCCGCCACGAAGAAGATCGCCGCAAAGAAGATCGCCGCGAAGAAGGCGACGAAGCCCGCCCCGTGAAGCCCGCCCCGCAACCGACTCTGCGGAGCTGTCGGCGCTGACCGTCGCGCAGCTGAAGGAGCGCGCCCGCGCAGCGGGTCACTCGGGCTTCTCCCGGTACACGAAGGCGCAGCTCGTCACGTTGCTGTCGTCCTGAACTCGCCTGTGCAGACCTACCTCGACCGTAGGGCGACCGCCGCCGCCCTCGCACGCTGATCGACATCTTGCGGGAATCCGCCCGACGGCATCCCGAGGCATCCGCCATCGAGGACTCCGACGGCGCCCTGAGCTATACCGAGCTGCTGGCGCAGGTATGGCGGACGGCCGCGCGCCTGAACGAGCACGGGGTCCGGCGAGGCGACCGGGTGGTGTGCGCATGCCCTCGGGCGACCGTGACCTCTACGTCGCGATCCTCGGGATCCTGGGCGCCGGCGCCGCCTACGTGCCGGTCGACGCCGACGACCCCAGGAGCGTGCCGACCTCGTCTTCGGTGAGGCCCACGTCCGTGGTGTCATCACCGCCGGGGCGTCTACGAGCCCTGGGAAGTCGACGGATCGGCTGCGCCTGCGCGGCTCTTCGACGAGGACGCCCGCATCCGCGCTCGAGCAGGCTCCCGGTCGTGTCCCCGCCGACGGTGGAGGACGACGCGTGGATCATCTTCACCTCGGGGTCGACGGGCGTGCCCAGGGCGTGGCCGTCAGTCATCGCTCCGCTGCGGCGTTCGTCGACGCCGAGGCGATGCTCTTCCTGCAGGATGCCCCCTGGGGCCCGGCGACCGCGTCCTCGCCGGGTTGTCGGTGGCGTTCGACGCGTCGTGCGAAGAGATGTGGCTGGCGTGGCGTTACGGAGCCTGCCTCGTGCCCGCGCCGCGCGCCCTGGTGAGATCCGGAGAAGACCTCGGCCCGTGGCTGCTCGGTCACGGCATCACGGTGGTCTCGACGGTGCCGACGCTCGCGGCACTCTGGCCGCAGGACGCGATCGAGAACGTCCGGCTGCTGATCTTCGGCGGCGAAGCGTGCCCGCCAGAGCTCGTCGCACGACTGCTCGGCGACGGACGCGAGCTCTGGAACACCTACGGCTCGACCGAGGCGACCGTGGTCGCCTGCGCTGCGCTGATGGACGGTCAGGTGCCGGTACGCATCGGCCTGCCGCTCGAGGGCTGGGCCCTCGCGGTCGTCGATGGTGACGGTCGGCCGGTCGCCGAGGGCGAGGTGGGTGAGCTCATCATCGGCGGCGTCGGGCTGGCGCGCTACCTGGACCCGGCGAAGGACGCGGAGAAGTACGCTCCCTGCCGACGCTCGGGTGGGAGCGCGCCTACCGCTCGGGGACCTCGTGCGCGCCGAGCGGGCCGGGCTCGTCTTCCAGGGCCGGACCGACGACCAGGTCAAGGTCGGCGGCCGGCGCATCGAGCTGGGCGAGGTCGAAGCTGCGCTGCAGGCGCTCACTGCGGTCTCGGCGGCCGCTGTCGTCGTGCAGCGTTCCGAGGGCGGTGTGCCGTTGCTCGTCGGCTACGTCGTGCCGACCGACGGCTTCGACCGGCAGACCGCGCGCGCCGAGCTCGCCGAGACCCTGCCCGCTCCGCTGATCCCGCTCCTCGCCGTGATGGACGACCTGCCGGTGCGGACGTCGGGCAAGGTCGACAAGGCCGCCCTCCCGTGGCCCATCGTCGACACGGACGCGGACGACTCCACTCACCGGCACCGCCGCGTGGCTGGCAGAGCAGTGGATGGCGGTGCTGGGCACCCGTCCCACCGACGAGAACGCCGACTTCTTCCAGCTGGGCGGCGGCTCGCTCGCAGCCGCACAGCTGGTCTCGCGCATCCGCGTCCGCGCACCGGAGTTCACGATGGCCGACATCTACGACCTGCCGAGGTTGCGTCGCATGGCCGACGCCGTCGAAGCCGCCGTATCCGTCGACGAGGGCCCGGGACCTTCAGCACGTCGCGGCCTACCCCGCGGGTCATGCAGTGGGTGCAGAGCGTGGCGGGCGTCCCGCTGTTCCTCGCCGGGGCGCGCTGGATGCTGTGGCTTCTGACCGCGAGCTGGCGCTGCAGCTGGTGCCCGGTTTCGAGTTCCTTCCCGATGCCCCGCTGTGGGCGATCGTGCTGGGCTGCTCGTCTTCGTCACCCCGTTCGGCCGGATGGCGATCTCGGCCGTCGCTGCCCGGCTGCTGCTGGCCGGGGTCAGGCCGGGTGACTACCCGCGCGGCGGAGGGTCCACCTGCGCCTCTGGCTCGCCGAGCAGGTGGCGCACCAGATCGATCCCGTCGGTCTCGCCGGGGCGCCGTGGGTGACCTACTACGCGCGAGCGCTCGGGGCGAGGATTGGCCCCGATGTCGACCTGCACGCGCTCCCGCCGGTGACCGGCATGCTCGAGATCGCGAGCGGCGCGGCGATCGAACCCGAGGTGGACCTGTCCGGCTACTGGATCGACGGCGACACCGTACGCATCGGCGGCATCCGGATCGGCGCCGGCGCCACGATCGGCGCGCGCAGCACGCTGGCGCCCGGCGCACGGATCGGTCGCGACGCCGAGATCGCCCCGGTTCGGCCGTGTTCGGCCGGGTGCGCGCAGGTCAGCGCTGGGCTGGGTCACCCGCCGCGCGCGTCGGCGGCACCTCGAGCCCTCTGGCGCCGGATCGCCCACCTGCGCCGCGGCGGTGGCTGTGGGCGTACGTCGCCTCGTCGGCCGTGCTCGGGCTGCTGCCGTTCGTCGCGTTCATCGTCGGTGGTCTCGTGGTGGCGCAGGGCATCCGCGGGGCCGGTTCGCTCGCCGCCGCAGTTCCGGGCACGCTCGCGTGGCTCGTGCCCGCCGTACTCGTCACCGGCCTGACCTTCGCCGGCGCCGTGTGGGCGCTCGTGCGGCTGCTGTCGGTCGGTCTGGACGAGGGCGTGCACCCGTGCGCAGCCGGATCGCATGGCAGGCGTGGACGATCGAGCGACTGCTGGACTCCGCCCGCACCATGCTGTTCCCGCTCTACTCGAGCCTCTTCACGCCGGTCTGGCTGCGGATGCTGGGCGCGCGCGTCGGGCGCGACGTCGAGGCATCCACCGTCCTCCTGCTGCCCTCACTCACCACGATCGACGACGGCGCGTTCCTGGCCGACGACACGATGGTCGCGGCCTACGAGCTGAAGGGCGGATGGATGCGGCTGGCGCACGCCCGCATCGGGAAGCGCGCCTTCCTCGGCAACTCCGGCATGGCAGGACCCGGGCATCGCGTGCCGCGTGACGGGCTCGTCGCCGTGCTGTCGGTCGCCCCGGAGAAGTCGAAGCCCGGTTCGTCCTGGCTGGGCTCACCTGCTGTGCCTGCGGCGCGTGGTCAACGAGGCGGACCTGGAACGCACCTATCAGCCGCGCACCGCGTTGCGATGGGCGCGCACCCTGTGGGAGCTCTGTCGCATCGTCCCGGTGTTCGTCACCTGCGCGATCGGTCTCGGGGTGCTGTTCGCCCTCGCGGTGATGGTCGAAGCATGGGGTCTCGTCTCCGCCGCCGCGCTCTCAGGTGTGGTCCTGCTGGTCGCCGGAGCGGTCGCTGCCGGGCTCACCACGATCGCGAAGTGGGCGTTCGTCGGCGTGATCCGCCCCGGCGAGCATCCGCTCTGGTCGAGCTTCATCTGGCGCACCGAGGTGTCGGACACCTTCACCGAGATGGTCGCTGCGCCGTGGTTCGCCAACGCTGCGTCCGGCACACCGGCCCTCGCGCTGTGGCTGCGCTCGCTGGGCGCGAAGATCGGCCGGGTGTCTGGACCGACAGCTACTGGCTGCCCGAGCCTGATCTGGTGACTCTCGGCGACGGCGCAACGGTCAACCGCGGGTGTGTGGTTCAGACGCACCTGTTCCATGATCGGGTGATGAGCATCGACACCGTGACCATCGAGGCCGGCGCGACGCTGGGTCCGCACAGCGTGATCCTTCCCGCAGCGACCATCGGTGCGGACGCCACGGTCGGCCCCGCATCGCTGGTCATGCGCGGTGAGGCGGTGCCGATGGGAAGCAGGTGGAGCGGCAACCCGATCGGGCCATGGCGAGCGGTCAAGGTGCGCACGTACCAGTCGGCCGCTCGTGATCAGCGACCCGTACACGCCCCAGAGCGGTGATC
Organism: Oerskovia sp. M15; assembly: GCA_038070415.1. Classification (GTDB taxonomy): domain Bacteria; phylum Actinomycetota; class Actinomycetes; order Actinomycetales; family Cellulomonadaceae; genus Oerskovia. The sequence goes on along the minus strand of JAMYWF010000001.1, from coordinate 1,554,413 downwards.
CGAACATCACCGTCGATCATTACGACCTCACGCTCGATTACAAGGTCTCGACCAACCGTCTCAGCGGCGACGCCGTGATTCGCGGGCGGGTGACCACCACGACACGGACCATCTCGCTCGACCTGGTGGGGCTGAGGGCATCTCGGGTCCGTGTGACCGGGGACAAGGGTGCCAAGTACCGGCAGAGCGACCGCAAGCTGCGCATCACCCTCAGCGTGCCGCTGCCCACGGGCGACGAGTTCACCGTCGCCGTCTCGTACGGTGGTGCGCCGCGGCCGCGTCGATCGCGCTGGGGGCGATCGGGTGGGAGGAGCTCGGGATGGCGCGCTCGTCGCCTCGCAGCCCACCGGCGCCCCGACCTGGTTCCCGTGCAACGACGTCCCGTCGGACAAGGCCACCTATCGACTGTCGCTCTCGACCGACCCGTCGTACACGGTCGTCGCCGGGCGGTGCGTCTCGCGCACCACTCGTGGCGGGAAGACCACCTGGGTGTTCGAGCGGGAGGCGCCCACCGCGACGTACCTGGCCACGGTGCAGATCGGGCGGTACACCGGCGAACGGGTGCTGCTGGGATCCGTCGCGGGGAGGTGTACTACCCCAGGCCGCTGGCCGCGCGGGTGCACGCCGACTTCGCCGATCTGCCACGGATGATGGCCGTGTACGAGGAGGCCTTCGGCGGGTACCCCTTCGAGGACTACACCGTCGTCGTGACCGCCGACGACCTGGAGATCCCGCTCGAGGCGCAGGGCATGGGCATCTTCGGTGCGAACCACATCGACGGAGCGGGTGGGCTGGAGCGCTTGATCGCCCACGAGCTCGCCCACCAGTGGTTCGGCAACAGCGTGGGACTGAGCCTCTGGCAGCACATCTGGCTCAACGAGGGCTTCGCCTGCTATGCCGAGTGGATCTGGTCGGAGCGATCGGGCGGCCCGAGCGCCCATGAGAAGGCGCTCGCGCATCACGCCGCCTCGCGACCCTGGACCAGGACCTGGTGCTCGCCGACCCCGGACCCGAGCTGATGTTCGACGACCGCGTCTACAGAGAGGTGCCCTCACGCTGCACGCGCTGCGGCTCACGATCGGCGACGAGGCCTTCTTCACCGTGCTGCGCACCTGGACCGCGAGGTTCGGCGGGGCGACCGCGACCACCGCCGACTTCACCACGCTCGCCGAGGAGATCTCCGGCAGGTCCTCGGCGCGCTCTTCCAGGCATGGCTGGAGTCGCCGGAGCTGCCCGCGCTGCCCGCTCTGGCTGCCGGCCGCGGCATCGCGGCAGCGATCGCTGCTCGGCTGCGGCCGTGGGGTCACCGGGACACTGAGGACGAGGACCTCTGGCGCGACGACGCTGGGGTCGCCGACTCCCAGCTGACGACAGGCTCTGCCGCAGATACCTGCCCGGCATGCTGACGTCGGCTGTCCCACAGCTCGAGGGTCCCCTGACGCACACCGTGACGGGCCCCGCTCGGCGCTCAGAGGCTGAGCAGCGCACCCGTCCCGACGCCGCCAGGATGCCGAGCACGATCGTCCCGACCGTGATCGCGACGGGATGGGCGGGAGTCCGCTGCAAGCGGTCCCCGAGGCTCGGCGCGGGGAGGCGGCCGCGACGTGGTGGATCTCTCGGCGGGAGAGGCCCGCGGTGACGGGTGCGGGCTCGGTGGCGTGCTGCGTGCTCATGGTTCTACCTCCTGGTTGTGCTTCTGGTCGGAGAGACCGGTCCGGGTCGACTCCATGACGCCGCAGAGCCGGTGAGGAGAGTCACGCGCGCCCCGGTGGCGAGTTCCGCCGGATGGCGGTACCCACCACGGAGCGCCCTCACCCGCGGTCAGCCGACGGCCAGGCCCCGGTACCGCCCGACGGCCCGCGCGCCCCGCGGCGTAGAGGTCGGCGAGGCGGCGCAGCAGGTCGCGCAGCTCGGGCGGGTCGAGCACCTCGAACGGGGTGTCGATCGTCGCGAGGAAGCCCGCGACGTCGAGCAGCGAGTCCGAGCCGGTCTCCAGGACGCACGTGCCGTCGTCGGACCCTGTGAGGATGCCCGCGGTCGGTGACGCGCGCGGCGATCTCCGTCGCCGGCGCGAGGAAGCGGATGCGCGGCCGATGACGCCACGCGGTCGAACCCACGCCGCGCATGACGTGCTGGGCGACGTCCGGCTCGGGCGGGTCGCGCGGGACGAAGCGTGGCCCGCCCGGCGTGCGCGGGCTCATGCGGTCGGCGCGGAACGTCCGCCAGTCCTCGCGCGCGGTGTCCCACGCGAGCAGGTACCAGCGGCGGCCCGTGTAGACGAGGCGGTGCGGCTCGACGTCGCGCAGGGTCGGCAGGCCGTCGCGCCCGACGTAGTCGAAGCGCACGCGCTCGCTGCGGCTGATCGAGGTCGAGACCGCGGTGAGGACCTCGGCGTCGACCGTCGGGCCGCCCGCCGCGGCCGACACGGTCGCCCGGCGCAGCGCGTCCACACGGTGGCGCAACCGCGACGGGAGTGACTGCTCGAGCTTGGCCAAGGCCCGCACCGACGTCTCCTCGATGCCCGTGACCGACCCGCGGCCGCGGCCTGGAGGCCCACGGCGACCGCGACGGCCTCGTCGTCGTCGAGCAGGAGCGGCGGCAGCTCGGAGCCCGCCTCGAGGCGGTAGCCGCCCGCGGTCCCGGTGCGCGAACGCACCTCGTAGCCCAGCAGGCGCAGGCGTTCGACGTCGTTGCGCACCGTTCGGGTCGTGACGTCGAGCCGGGTCGCGAGGTCCGCGCCCGACCACTCGCGCCGCACCTGGAGCAGCGACAGCAACCGCAGGAGCCGTACCGAGGTATCCAACATTCGTCGAGTCTTGCAGGCATTGAGGAACCGCAGGTTCCACAAGGGCTCTAGCGTGGGAGACCTCAGCACGAGCCGCTGCTGGACCGCACCGCACGAGGAGCCCGACGATGAGCGACACGACCGGCACGACCCCGAGCGCGACCACCGCCCGCACCGCCGTCACGACCCCGCGCGGCCTGACGACCGTGAGCTTCTGGGTCGACGACGTCCCGGCCGCGGTCGCCTGGTACGCCGAGGTGTTCGGCGTCGACCCGTACTACGCCATGCCGCCCGCGCCGCCCCAGCCGCATACGTGGAGTTCCGTGTGGGTGACTACCAGCACGAGCTCGGGATCATCGACCGCCGCTACGCCCCCGGGGCCGCCACGCAGCCTGGCGGTGCGGTCGTCTACTGGCACGTCGACGACGTCCGGGCGACCTACGAGCGACTGCTCGCGCTGGGCGGGACCGAGTACCAGCCCGTGACGCCGCAGGGCGACGGCGGGTTCGTGACCGCGGCCGTCGTGGACCCGTTCGGCAACGTGCTCGGCGTCATGGAGAACCCGCACTACCTGGCGGTCCTGGAGGGGCGCGAGGGTGAGGACATCTCGCCTCGGTCGACGGACTAGGTGGACTCGACGGACATTCCCTGGTGAAAGGCGTCGATGAGCGCGACATGATGGTCGTGCCGACCGGTATCGAAGAGCGATCTCCCATGTCCTGAGCGAGGAGCCGGCGGCAGACGAGTCAGCGAGGATGGACGAGACGATCGGTGCCGTCTCTGGGTTCAGCAATGACCGGACCATCCGGCCGGCGTGCTCGGCCCCGGCGAGCACAGGATCAAAGTCGTGAGCCTCGACGAGCGGGAAGTGCTCGCTGTACAAGAACTGGAGAAGCGGGCCCGAGCTGAACCACGAGAGCATCGTCCTCAGGTCAACCGCATCCTTGGTGTCTCGGTCTCGCCGGTCGTTCCAGGCGACGAGCTTCAGGAGGCACTGCGCCGCGGGGACGGGATCTTCGCGATGATTCCGTCGGGCAATGCCACGTGCAGCGCATCCGTCGCCGCCTCGTGAAATCCGATGACACTCATCTCGATCTCGTCCGGCCAGGTGATCGTCCGACGGGCCGTCTCGAGCGGGCCGAAGGGCACGATGTCCACAGGGATGCCATCGATCACGAAGCGGTGCGCTTGTGCCCCTGGCGCCTCAGCGGGCGGTCAACCGAGCGAACGCCGCCCAAGAATCGACGGCGATGGCGATGTCCACGTCCTTCGTCTGGCGGGCGGGACTGCTTCCAGCACCCGATCGAGAAGACTGTGCGGGCGGTCGCGCCGACGAGCAGCACAGGGGTGTCGAGCGCGACGGCGAGGGGCTGCACCACCTTCATCACGTGTGCGGCAAGGGCGACGTCAGGATCGGTCGAGTCGGACAAGGAGATCATCGGTCGTCCTCAGCTCGTTGGCGGCCTGTCTCTGGCGAGGGTCGCCCGAACCGAGGAGATCGGCATAGACGAGGGTGCTTGGAGCGACGAGGTCGTCTCCGCGCTCTGGCGGAGGCGTCCAGAAGCGCCGTCGAACCTCGACGTCAGCGACCGCCGTCGGCCCGTCAGCCTTCCGCCAGTGATGACGCGCCGCGAGTGCGGCGGGCAGATGCTGCGCATAGAGCACCGTATTCCTGGTGGAGAGCTGCGTGCCCAGCAGATCGGCGGCGGTCTCGCCTCCGATCAGGACGTCCGAAGAGCGGATCCCGTCCAGGTCGTCCCGCCACCACCCCGGGCGCTCGACGTGAATCGTCCCAGATCGAGGGTCGGTGCGGTCGAGAGGTTGAACAGCTCGACCCAACGGTCGAGCAGCGCACCCGTCCGGAGCAGGCGTCGCCGGTTCCTGGCGACATGGAGGAAGCCCGAGCGTTCAAGGTCGTCCATCACATAGGTCGTCGAGCCGAGCGAGGTCCCGGCTCGGGCGCTGATGGTGCGGTACGGAGCATCGGCCAGATCCTCCCAAGTGAGCAGTGCGAAGACCACCCGGAGACCTGCGGGGCGAAACGCGGCCGAAAGACCCGCGCGGGTGGTGCTCGGCTCCGGGATGCGGCGTCGGCCTTGATGTCGATGAGCACCTCGCCGAGGTCGAGCCGCATGTTCCCCGCCTCGTCCGCAGAGTCGACAGCCAGCGAGCGGAGGGTGTCGGCGACGTTCATCGAGAGATGCCGAGTCAGGATGAGGGGAAGGTCGGAGTGGATCGGCAGGCTCGCGGCGCTCCGACTCGTCAGGTCGGGTCGGATCAGCAGCTGGTATCGCCGCTGGACTCCCCGGACGCGGACCTCGGCCGTCCGAGGGTGTGACTCCAGGACGCGGAGGTCGACGCCGGCGCGACGGAGAGTCCCCGTAACTCGCTCGACGATCTGCGTGTTCATTTCATCATCGCGTTCAGTGCTAGTGAACATAGGTCAATAATGAACACCGGTGCTGCTCTGTCAAGTACCCGGCCTGTTCCCCGGCCGTGTCGTCGTATCGATGCTGGTGCCATGGGGCCGACGGGACCATCCTGGGTGTTGATCAGTGAGTCGTGAAGCGTTCCTGCCGGAGCGTGCCGGTGCACGTTCGTGGAGAGTGGTCAGAGCGCCCTGATCCGTCCGGATGGCGAGCCGAAACCGCCCATCAGGCCCGCTCCGCGCAGCCCCACAGACCCTTTCGAAGGGCCTTCGAACGCCAGATGAACACCAGGTGAACAGTCGTCGACGACTCGCCTACTTGGTTCAGACCCCTGCCTCCCAGCGTTCACCATGGAGTACGTGACCGAGACGATTCTGCTCGCGCTCGTGGTGGTGACGGCCCTGGCCTTCGACTTCACGAACGGCTTCCACGACACCGGCAACGCGATGGCCACGTCCATCGCTACACGTGCCCTCAAGCCCAAGACCGCCGTCGCGCTGTCTGCAGTCCTCAACCTGGTCGGGGCGTTCCTGTCCCTGGCCGTGGCGGCGACCATCGCCAAGGGACTCGTCGACGCGAACGTCATCACCCTCGAGGTGGTGCTGGCCGGTCTGGTGGGTGGCATCACCTGGAACCTGCTGACTTGGCTGCTGGGCATCCCGTCGAGCTCATCGCACGCCCTGGTGGGCGGCGTGATCGGCTCGGTGCTGGCCGCGGTGGGGACGAGCGGCGTCCTGTGGGCCGGCGTCCTGTCCAAGGTGATGATCCCGCGCTGATCGCGCCCGTGATCGCGATCGGGGTCGCCGCGCTCGGCACCTCCCTGGTCGCGCGCATCACCAAGGGCCTGTCGCAGGACACGACGAGCCGCGGGTTCCGCTGGGGCCAGATCGGCTCGGCCTCCCTGGTCTCCCTGGCGCACGGCACGAACGACGCGCAGAAGTCGATGGGCATCATCCTGCTCGCGCTCATCGCGGGCGGCGCCGTCCCGGCGGACTCGGGCGTCCCGTTCTGGGTCGTCCTCGCGTGCGCCACGTTCATGGCGCTGGGCACCTACCTGGGCGGCTGGCGTGTCATCCGCACGCTCGGCAAGGGCCTCGTCGAGATCGACTCCCGTCAGGGCATGGCCGCAGAGACCTCCTCGGCCGCGGTCATCCTGCTCTCGAGCCACTTCGGCTTCTCCCTGTCGACGACCCACGTCGCGACGGGCTCGATCCTCGGGTCCGGCGTCGGCATGCCGGGTGCGAAGGTCCGCTGGGGCGTCGCGGGCAAGATGCTCGCGGCCTGGGGCCTCACCCTCCCGGCCGCCGGCCTGGTCGGCGCGTTCTGCTTCTGGCTCCAGGCCACCATCGGCGGAGTGGGCGGTGTCGCCGCCGTCTTCGCACTGCTGATCGGTGTCTCGGCCGCGATCTGGATCGCGTCGCGCCGCACGCCGATCTCCGCGGACAACGTCAACGACGAGTGGGACGGTGACGAGACCCCGGCCGCCGTGGTCGACGCAGCCGAGTCCCTCACGGCGAGCGCTGCCGAGGTCACCGCCGAGGCGCAGGCCACGATCGCTGGGGCGCCTGCCGCCCGACCCGTCGCGAGGGAGTCCCCGCATGAGCCAGTTCATCCAGCTCGACGCGCTGTTCCAGGTCGTCGTCGCCGGCGCGATCATCGGTGCGGGCCTGCCCGCGCTGTTCGCGCTGGGCGTCCGCCTGCTCGCCCCGCGGGAGGCGAGGCGCTCGCGGTCGAGGGCACGCCGTCGGGCACGGGAGTGGCAGGCCCGACGACGGCACGCCCACGGGCATCCGTCTCGCCGGAGCCGTGGTGTGCTTCGGGGCCGTGGTGGCGGCGATCGCCGTCGGGATCTGGTTCCTCGCCTCCGGCGGTCACTGAGCCCGTACGCATCTCTGGAGGGCCACCGGTGCGGGCGGTGCGGGGATCGCCGCGGTCGCTCTCCTGCTGGTCGGTGGGGTGCCGCGCTCCTGGTGGGTGCGCGACGCCGTCGGGCATGAGGACCTGACGGGCGGGCGCCCGCGTGACTGTCAGAGCGGGCGTGACCTCCGGGTCACGCGCGCTCTGACAGTCCCAGGGCCGAGCGGACCGCGGTCGCGAACGCATCGACGTCCGCCTCGCTCGTGTCCCACGAGCACATCCAGCGGACCTCGACGCGCTCGTCGCCCGAGACCGGATCGGACGACGCGTCCGCCCAGTCGTAGAACGAGAGTCGGCGCGCAGGCGCTCCGCCACGCTGCGCGGGACCACCGCGAACACGGCGTTCGCCTGCGTGGGCTGGGAGAAGTCCAGGCCCGGAGCGCTGCGCGCAGGCGCGCGGCCATCGCGTTGGCGTGCGACGCGTTCGCGCGCCACAGGTCGTCCTCGAGCAGCGCGGTGAGCTGAGCCGAGACGAACCGCATCTTCGAGGCGAGCTGCATGGTCATCTTGCGGACGAAGTCGACGCCCTGGGCGGCGTCGGGGTCCAGGACCACGACCGCCTCGCCGAACAGCAGGCCGTTCTTGGTGCCGCCGAAGGACACGACGTCGACGCCCACATCGGTCGTGGTCTCGCGCAACGACACCCCAGCGAGGCCGCGGCGTTGGCCAGACGCGCCCCGTCGAGATGGACGCGCAGCCCGGCGGCGTGCGCGCGGTCGGCGATCGCGCGGATCTCGTCAGGCAGGTAGACCGTGCCCAGCTCGGTGGCCTGCGTGATCGAGACCACGAGGGGCTGGGCACGGTGCTGGTCGCCCAGGTCGCCCACGAACCGGTCGATCGCGGCCGGGTGAGCCTCCCGTCGGGCGACGGCACCGTGAGCAGCTTGATCCCGCCGACCCGCTCCGGGGCGGCGTTCTCGTCCTGGTGGATGTGCGCGTGCTCCGACGTCACGACCGCACCCCAGCGCGGCAGCATCGACATGAGCGCGACGACGTTCGCCCCCGTCCCGTTGAAGACTGGGTAGGCCGTCGCCTGCTCGCCGAAGTGCCCTGGACGCTCTCCTGCAGGCGCGCGGTCCACGGGTCCGCGCCGTACGCACCGGCATGCCCCTCATTCGCGGCGGTCAGGGCCGCGAGGACCGCCGGGTGGGCCGGGGCGTAGTTGTCGGACGCGAACGAACGAGGGGTCTGAGGCACCGGACCAGGGTATTCCTGCGGTCAGTGGCGACCGTCCCGTGAGGAGACCGCGAGGTCAACCCACACGAGGCGGTGGTCGCTGCTCGGGAACGGGTAGACCCCGGTGAGGCGCGACAGCGGGTCGGCCTGGGTCGGCCAGAAGACGCCGGCGCTCCGAACCTGAGGCCCTTCGAGGGGAGCACGTAGTCGGCTCGGAGGTTGCCGGGGCCGTGTCGGCGAAGTCCGCGGTGTCGAGCGAGGGTCGGAGACGTGCGTGGTGTTCGCGCCCCTGGAGTGCTGCGGCCTCGACCGCGCCCTTCGACGTCGGCAGCGGGTCCGTGATCCGGCGGTTGTCGAGGAGCTGCGTGATGGCGGAGTCGACTGAGTCGCCGTCGTGCGGGTCCGCGTTCTGGTCGCCGAGGATCACGAACGACTCGCCGTTCTTGAGGCCGCCGCGGCCGCCCTCGTCGTCGTACACGTAGCGGCCGTGCGGCCGCCCGTCACGTAGTCCGACCAGAAGCGGATCTCGTCATGGTTGCGCCGCCCGTTGCGGTCCTCGGGGCCGTCGAAGGTCGGCGGGTGGGGTGCGAGGCGAGCACGTGGACCGTCGAGCGCCCGACCTTCACCGGGACGTCCCAGTGCGACTTGCTCGACAGCCGGACGACGTCCAGCTCCTCGGGCGTGAACCAGTCGGCCGGGGCGGCGGTGGCCGGGTCGTCCGGCAGGAGCGCGCCGGGCATGTCCTTCCAGAGGAACTCCTGGAACGTGCGGACACCCGGGTGTCGATCGGGAAGCGGGACAGGACGACCATCCCGTACTGGCCCTCGAACGCGCCGAACCCGAGGGCGTCGTCGCCGCCACCCATCGTGCCGTCGTTGTTCAGGTCGAACCCGCTGGGGACGCCCGTGTTCGAGGGCGCCACATAGGCGTAGCGGTACTCGATGGGCCTGGCCCCGCCCTGGGCCACCTCGAGGTAGTTGTCGCGGAAGAGGTCGGCCGCCCGGCCGTCCGGGACGTAGTCGAACTCGTTGAGCAGCACGACGTCCGGACGGGCCCGCTGGATGACCTCCGCGACCGTCCGGGCCTGCGCGTCGTCCCCGTGCTCAGGTCCGCCTCGAGCTCACCGGCGACTGCTCGGTTGAGGCTGAGGTTGTAGGTCGCGACACGGAGGGGTCCGACGACGAGCCGCCACCCCGTGCCCGTGGCCTCCGCCGTGCGGCGGGCCGCCGCGGCGGGGCCCGCGAGCGACGTGGCGACGAGCGCGGTGGCGGTGGCTGCGATCAGGGCGAGCGCGGCTGGTCGTGTGGACACGTGAGGCTCCTCTTCGTCGACGAGTGGTCCAGCCAACCTAAGGCGAACCGGTGACGAGCGGAAGGCCGACAGGTGGCCGGGCGAGGAACGTCCTCGGGCGGATCGGGCGGATCGGGCGGATCGGGCGGATCGGGCGCTCGGCTCGTGGGCTCGGCTCGTGGGACGTCGGCGCTTCGGGGATGATGCGAGCCGGGGCTCGTGTCCGGGCGCCCGGCGTACGAGGAGGGCTGCTGACGATGGCGACGTTCGTCCTGATCCCTGGCGCGGCGAGCACCCGTGGCACTGGCACCTGGTGGAGGCCGAGCTGCTCGACAGGGGACATGAGGTGGTCGTGGTCGATCTGCCGACCGACGACGACTCCGCCGGGCTGGCCGAGTACGCCGACGTCGTCGTCGCAACCGTCGACGCCGGCGATGCCGTCGGAGACCGGGAGGGCGTCGTCCTGGTTGCGCACTCCTTCGCCGGGTTCACGGCGCCGCTGGTGTGCGACCGGGTGGCCGTTCGCCGGCTCGTGCTGGTGTCGGCCATGATCCCGTCCCCGGTGAGTCACCGGCGGACTGGTGGGCGAACACCGGGTACGAGGCCCGGGAGGTCGAGGACGTCCGGGCCGAGGGTCCGCCGTCGGACATCGACCTGTTCTTCCACGACGTGCCCGCCGAGATCAGGGAGAGGCGATGGCGCGGGAACGGAGGCAGTCCGGGACACCGTTCGAGCAACCGTGGCCGCTCACGCGGTGGCCCGACGTGCCGACGACGTTCCTCCTGTGCCGCCAGGACCGCTTCTTCCCGCCGCGGTTCATGCGACGGGTCGTCCAGGATCGGCTGGGCATCGCCGTCGACGAGATCGACGCGGGCCACTACGTCCTGCTCAGCCGCCCACGGGAGCTGGCGCGTCGTCTGGAGTCGTATGCGTCCGACGACGAGCGCGGCTGACGGCACGCCGACCGCGCTCAGCCCCTGTGCTCGCCGTCCACGTAGTACCAGCGGCCGCCCTCGCGGACGAACGAGCTGACCTCGTGCAGCGAGCCGCGCTCGCGGGTCTCCGCGGACCGGAAGTGCGCGACGAACTCCACGATCCCTCCCGGTCGAGGGACCGCCCGCGCTGGTCGCCACGATGTCCAGACGGCGCCACGTCACGTCGTCATCGAGGTCCAGGTCCGCGGGGCGCGTCGAGGGTGCCACGTCGCCAGCAGGTAGTCCGCGTCGCCGACCGCGAACGCCGCGTAGCGCGAGCGCATCAAGGCCTCGGCGGTCGGGGCACCCGCCCGCCCGCGGCGAGCCCGACGTGGAAGCGTCCGCAGCACGCCCGTACGCCTCGCCGGACAGGCAGGGGCAGCGGGCGTCGTCGGGCAGGGGCGAGGTCGCGGTCACCCGACCATCCTTCCGTAGGGTGTGAGCCGTGCGCACCCTCCGCTGGACCTTCGCCGTCTACCTCGCTGCTGTCCTCGTCGTGACCTGCTGGCCGTCGCCCGCGTCCACGGCGGCACCGGGTGGGCGCTCGCGGTCGTCGACGCGTTCCGTTCCGTGGGCCTGCCCATGACCGTGGTGTTCCTCGAGGCCGCCGCGAACGTGGTGATGTTCCTGCCGTTCGGGGTGCTGGGGTTGCTCCTCGTGGCGGGGCCGCGTGACGAGGGCCGCGACCTGGGACCTCGGTCCGGGTGGTCGCGCTGGCGGCGAGCCGGGCTCGTGGTCCTGCGGGCTTCGCGCTGTCGCTCGCGATCGAGCTCGCGCAGCTCGTGATCCCCGGGCGCTACTCGACCGTGCAGGACGTCGTGCTGAACACGACGGGGCCGCGCTCGGAGCGGCCGTGACGGTCGGGCTCCTCGCACTGCGCGCGCGCGGCCCGCACTGTCGACGCCGTAGCCGACCGGGACGAGCGGCGCCCACCCGGAGGGTGAGCGCCGCCGTCGGGCCGGTGGTGCTACCGGCAGGTGACCGCCGCGTGCGCAGCGGTGCTCGTGCTCTGCACGCCTGCGCCGTCGACGTTCTTGTACGCCACGAGCTTGGCCTCCCCGGCGTCGAGCGCCGCGCCCCGGGTCAGGGTGTGCTCGACGGTGCTGCCCACGGGGATCTTGCTGAACTTGTGCTCACCCGCGGCCGAGGTGACGCGGACGTCGATCGGCACGCTGTCCGTGTTCGTGACCTTGAGCTGGATGGTCGCGGTCCGGCCACTGCACGCGGCCGTCGCGGTCGAGGTGAGAAGCACGGACGTCCCGCCCGGCTCGGCCGGGATGGTCGACGCGGCGCCGGACTGCTCGAACGTGGGCGTGCCGAACGTCGTGAACCAGTCCTTGGCCTGGTTGAAGTCCTCGGTGAAGGCCGGGACAGGACCAGGAGCAGTCGGGCCTTGACCGCGGTCAGGTCCTCGCCGGCGAGGACCCCGTTGCCGCCCCGTGGCTCGAGCCGGACCCGGTGCGCGTCGTGCTCACGAACCAGACCCCTTGGCCACGGCCTTGCTGCGTTCCGAGCTCATGGCGCCCGAGATGCCGCCCGCGCCGGTGCCCGCCGTGACCATGCCCTTGACCCCGGCGTCGGCGAACGCCTTGACGGCCTCGCCGCCGGCCTGCTGGTAGGACATGACGATCTCGACGCGCGGCAGGGTCTTGGGGTCGACCTTCGAGACGTCGAACGGGTGAACCACGACTCGTCGTCACAGCTCATGACGCGAGCGGCGCGCGGCCCAGCGTGATGTCGGCGCCGTCGATCCAGCCCAGGACCCCGTACTCGCGCGTCTGGAACGTGTCGGTGCGGTAGGCGTTCGTCTTGGTGACCTCGCGGGCCGCCTGGATCTCGTCGTTGAGCATGAGGACGGTCCCGAAGCAGTACGTCTGCTGGCTCGCCGCGAGCCGGACGGCGTTGTAGAGGTTGGCCGGTGCGTCGGACCCGAAGACCGCCGCGTCGGCCGGGTGTCGCCCGCGCCCCACGGGCGCATCGAGCCCGAGGTGATGACGGGCTTGCGCGACTGGACCGTGAGGTCGAGCCAGTACGCGAACTCCTCCTGGGTGTCGGTGCCGGTCGTGACGACCACGGCGTCGGCGGTCTCGAGCTGCTTCTCGACCTCGAGCGTCAGGGCGTGGAACTGCTCCATGGTGTAGCCGGACGAGCGGCGTTGCCGAACTGGACCGCGGTGACGTCGGCGATCTGGTCGATCTCGGGCCTGAGCGTGTCCAGCATGTCCGACATGAGATAGGTGCCGGCGCGGTAGCTCGTGAAACCGTCGCGCGTGCTGGCCTTGCCGGCCATGGTGCCGCCCGTCGCGACGACCACGACCTTGGGCTTGGACGTCGTGGCCGCAGCGGTCGCGGCCTGGTAGCTGCTGGAGGTGATGCCCAGCGGGTCGTGCCCGACGCGAGGACCAACGGCTGCTGCCCTGCGCCGCAGTCGTGGTGCGCGACTCGGCGATCGAGTAGGCGACGACGGAGACGAGCGAGACCAGGGCGAGGAGGAGCGCGACGCCGGCAGCGAGGGCGCGGCCGGAGAGGGTCAGGGTCAGGGTTCTCACGAGAGCCTTTCGGTCAGGGGACGTCAGGACCCGGACGCTATGCGGACACTGTTTCGTGGGGTTGCCCGCGTGTAATAGGCACGGATCGACCGGGCTCGGTAGGGACAGGGAGGGCGGTAGGGCTACGCCCACAGCAGCCGCCACCACGTCTCGTCCGGGGCGTCCGCGCGCTGTATCCGGTGGATCCGGTGCGGTGCATGGACGGCGTCGTCGAGCCCCAGCTCGTCCTCCGCGTAGGCCCACAGGAGCTCGCACTCGCAGCCCGGGACGTGCCTCTCCGTGATCAGCAGGTCCGCCTCGAAGCGCACGACGGCCCCTCCGCGACCACGCGCTCGTCGCAGCGCCCCGGACCCAGCACGAACCCGTGGAGCGAGACCTGGTCGGGATGCTCGACCGTTGAGCGGAGCAACCTGCCGAGCGTCGGTGACCCGTTCGACCGGTGCACCAGCCTCGCCGTCGTGAACCGGGCGAGCAGCGCCTCGGCGACCGGCGCGTCGAGGTTCGCGAAGAAGGTCGGCTCGAGCGGTTCGTCGTCGGGATGGACGATCCCTCCAGGAGCTCGGGCACCGCGTCGTCGAGCAGCCAGCCGTGGGAGTGCGGGCCGTGGACGTGGTGGAAGCCGCCCGGCCCGTCGGCCTCGGCGGCCTGCCGCTCCAGACCGCGCGCAGGGTGCGCGCGTCCAGGGCGAGACGGGGTGCCGGGGGTCGGGCGCCGGCGGGGTGCGAGGACCGGGTGCTGTGGTTCATGGGGAGCGTGACGCGACGTCGCCCACCCTCGCAGGACATGCGCGGCCCCTGTGGACGAGCAGCCGCGGGCATCGGTTGTGGACGACGTCTGAGCCAGCAGAATGAACGCATGACCATGCTCCTCGTGACCGGTGGCACCGGCACCCTCGGCGTCCCCACCGTGACCCTTCTCCGTGACGCCGGGTACGACGTCCGCGTCCTCAGCCATTCGACCGGCCGATCGCCCCAGCCAGGTCTCGTGACCGGTGACCTGACCACGGGCGCGGGGCTGCGCGACGCGTTCGACGGCGTCGACACGGTCCTGCACCTCGCCACCCGTGGCCCCGTGCCGACGTCGCGATGGGCCGACACCTCGTGGCCGCAGCCCACGACGCACGCGTGGGCACGTCGTCTTCCAGTCGATCGTGGGCGTCGACCGCATCCCGCTGGGCTACTACCAGGCCAAGGTCGAGGTCGAGCAGATGCTCGCCGCGTCCGGCCTGCCGCACACGATCCTGCGGGCGACGCAGTTCCCGCAGCTGATCGTCGGGCTCTTCACGGCGCAGCGCTTCTCACCTGTCCTGCTCACGCCGTCGCTCGAGGTCCAGCCGATCGCCGTGCCCGACGTCGCCGCGCGCCTCGTGGAGATCGTCGCCGCCGGGCCGTCGGGCCGGGTCGGGGACGTGGGCGGACCCCAGCGCATCACGGGCCGGAGGCCGCGCACGCCTGGGCGCGTGCAACCGGGAGCAGGCGGGCGGTCGCGGGCGTGCGCCTGCCGGGCAAGACCTTCGGGGCGTTCGCGGCCGGGCACCACATGGTGCCCGGCGAGCCTACGGACGGGGACGTACGGGCAGCACCTCCTGGGGAGGTACGGCCGGGGCGGTGAGAGCGCGCCGTCGAGCCCTTTCCGCTGAGTGCGGAGTTCTTGCGCGACACGCCCGGCGTTTCGCGCAAGAACTCCGCACTCAAGCGAGCGCCGTCGACCTGCACCCGTCCTGCTGCTCCGGGTACCGCCCTCAGTCGAGCGCGACGGCGGACCGGTTGCCGGTCGCCCGGTCGAGCGTGATCGTGGGGACATGACCCGATCCCGCGACGCCTCCCGCTTCCCCTCGACGTCCTCGTGCGGTCGGCCGCGATCGGTGTGGCGGCGGGGTGCAGGTCCTCGCTGGGGCTGGCGGCCCCGCTGCTCACCTCGTCACACACCGGTCCGTGGGCCGTGGTGGCCAAGGTCGGTGGGGCCCTGGGGATCGCGGCCGAGCTCGCGGGGACAAGAGCCCCAGGGCGAGGTCCCGGCTCGAACAGCCCGGCCCGCAGGCCCGCATGGCCTCGGGGCCCTCGGTGCGCTGGTGCTGGCGCGGCGGGCCGAGGTCGGCGTGTTCGTCCCGGTCCTCCTCGGTGCAGCAGGTGCTGCCGCCGCACGTGGGGCGGTGCGGCGTGGCGCGCGGCCGCGGTCGGGAGGCGCCCGGACTGGCAGGCCGCAGTCGTGGAGGATGCGGTCGCGCTGTCGCTCGCGGCGTTCGCGACGCGCTCCTAGGTGATCACGGAGCTCCTCGAGTCCACCCGGTGGACCTCGGGTCGGCCGTCGCGGACGCCAACGGGACGGTGACCTTCACGGTGACCTTGCCGACGGACATCGAGCCCGGAGAGCACCGGATCACGTTCGAGGGTCCGGAGAGCGGAGCGGTCTGGGCAGAGTTCGACGTGCCCCAGCCCGCGACGCAGTTCCCCGGCGACACCGTCCCCGGCACCTGGCGGGGAGCTGTCGCACACCGGCGTCGCCGGACTCCCGGTCCTGGCGGCAGCGCGGTGCTGCTCCTGCTGGCAGGAGTGTTCCTCGTGACGCGGCGCCGCCGGACCGAGTACTGACGGCTGCACGCCACGCCCGACGGCGCCGCTCACCTGGGGTGAGCGACGCCGTCGGGCGTTGTGCCGGTGGTGCGTGACGCGCCGGTGTACGTCGGCCTGCTCAGCAGGCGAGGTTGGGCCCGGTCGTCGTCCCGAGGATCTGCGCGAAGCGCTGGAACGAGGCGATGCGGCTCTGCACCTGCGCGGGGTTCCCGCCGTTGCACTCGATCGAGCCGTTGATCGAACGGATGGACTCGCCGAAGCCCGAGCCGCCGACGATCGCCTGGTGCCCGGACATGGTGCCCGCGCCCGACTGCGTGTTCCAGAACCAGAGCCCGGTCTTCCAGGCCACGGCCGGGTTGGTCTCGACCAGGTAGGGTTGTTCAGGAGGTCGATGCCGAGGGCGTCGCCCGCTGCCTTGTAGTTGTAGTTCCACGAGAGCTGCATGGGGCCCTTGCCGTAGTACGCGGACTGACCCGCAGGGCAGCCGAAGGGCTGGTTCATGTCGCAGTAGTGCGGGTAGTTCGCGGTGTTGATCTCCTTGATGTAGACCAGCGCTCCCGTCTCGTGGTCGACGTTGGCGAGGAACGCCGCGGCCTCACGCTTGGCGACCTCGGTGCCGCCCGAGGTGGCGAACTGCGGGTAGGCGCTGAGTGCGTCGACCAGCCCCTGGTAGGTGTAGAACGGGTTCCGGTTCGGGAACATCTGGTTGAACTGTGCCTCGCTCACGACGAAGCCGGACGGGTTGCTGCCGCCCTCTCCGGTGCCGCCGCCGGTCGAGCCGCCGCAGACGCCCTGGTCTCGCCAGACGCCCCACTGGCCCGTGGTGCCGGGCGTCTCGCCCTGCGTCCACCAGCCGGCCTTCCAGTTGTGGCCGCCGGTCGAGACGACGGCGCCGCCCGTGTAGACGGCGGAGGAGCTCCAGGCTGCGGCGCACGCGTCGGCCGCTGCTGCGCGGGGAGCGAGGGCGGCACCGGCCACCGACAGCCCGCAAGGGCCGTCGTCAGGAGAAGTGCCATCAGGGCCAGCATCGTCGCTGGTCGTCGTGTCGTTCGTGCCGTGTACATGCACGTGCCTCTCGTCGGTAACAGGGGTCGTCCGCGAGCCTGCGGCGTGCCTGTCGAGATGGTCAATGCACGTAGGGGTTCTACGTATGCCGTGCGAGCCGGTGCGGTTCGTCCACAGGCTGTCCTGTCGTTCAGCGTGACGTGCCGCCGAGCCGCCATCATGTCCGGTGGGCATCGGCCGCGGAGTCCCGGGCGTGTCGGCTGGTGGGCGAGGTGGTGTTCTTGGGGAATCGCCCACATTGTGGGCGATTCCCCAGACACCGCCCGGTCCCTGCCCCGGCCCGCCGCCCACGCGCAGGGCCCACCCAGGACGGCGAACGACCGACGAGCAGGGGAACGCATGGACTGGAGTCGCCCGGTGTCGGCGGTGGTTCCCGGGCTGGAGGGCGCGGTCCTTCGAGGGCTGTGGGCCCGCGAGGACGAGCTGACCGGAGGGCAGGTGTACCGGGTCACGCACGCCGGATCCCCGGAGGGCGTCCGGCGAGCACTCGGTCGCCTGGTGCAGCAGGGCGTCGTGAGGCAGCGAGCCGTCGGGACGACGAACTACTACCGGGTCAACACCGAGCACCTGTGCTGGCCAGCGATCGAGGCGCTCTTCGACGCGCTGCACCCGTGGCGGGAGCTGCGGCGTCGCGTCGCCGAGCTGCTCCACGAGGTGGTCATCGACGAGAACGTCCGCCGTGCGATCGGTGTGGCGGTCGTCGGGTCGGCCGCTCGGAGCGATGGCACCGCGAGCGACGACCTCGACCTCCTCGTCATGATCCCGGACGCGCTCGAGAGCTGGACGGCCGACGAGATCGCTGCACGACTGCGCTCCGACGGGGCGCGCTGGACGGGGAACGACGTCGACGTCCACGTCCGGACCGTGGCATGGCTGGCGGTCGAGTGCGACCGCCCCGGACGGCCGCTCGACGCCTGGGCCCGCGACGCCGAACATCTGCTCGGCCCGTCGGTCAGCGAGCACCTGCCGCTCGTCGTCTGACCCGCCCAGCCCAGCCCCTCAGGGGACGGTCGAGGCCAGTTCGGCGCCGGTGTCCAGGGCGCTCCGGGAGCGTCGTCTGGCCCCTGCTCGTGGTGGGCCTCCGGCGCGGGAGCGTCTTCCGGTGCGGCGTCGGCCGACGTCGTGCCGCCTGTCCTGCGGTAGACGACGACCGCGAGGAGCCCCGCGACCCATCCCAGGGCGAGCGACCAGAAGACGGCTCCCTGCATGCTCGGCAGCACCATGGACAGCGTCGAGGCGTGCAGCCCGCCCGGCGGCGCCGCGTAGATCGCGAGCAACCTCGCGGCCGCGACGAGGACAGCACCAGGGATCGCGGCGAACCAGACCGCGAGCACCAGGGTCCAGCGACCCGCCTGCGGGGACAGCCGCCGCGTCGCGAGCCAGGCGCAGCCCGCGACGACCAGGCCGATGACGACGGCGTACGCGACCTCCGCGGGCGCGAGCAGCTCGGTGCGCGGGGCGAAGCCGAGGACCATGGCTCCGTCCCTGACCTCCAGCAGGAGGGCCGCGGGCCCCAGGGAGCTGTGCCACAGGGCCCACGACCCGGCGGCCCCGACACCGGCCCAGACGAGCGCGGCGGTGGCTCCCGCGACGAGAACCGTCGGGTAGGCGCGTGCTCGGAGCGGCTTGCGCGCGCGACGGGTCGCGGGGAGCGAGGACCTGTCGGTGCGGTTCGTCAGTGCCAGCGTCCCGACGACGAGGAGTGCGACGAGCCAGCCGTCGGCCAGGCCCCAATAGCTGCCGGACAACGACGAGACGAGCAGCTGGGGCATCGGGTTGGAGGGCTGCGGGAAGGTCACGTCGGCGACCGCGTCCGCGAGCGCACCGGCCGTCCCGCCCACCACGACGGCGAACCACGTCGCGAGGAACAGGGCCCAGGTGCCGGTGCGGCGCGGCAGCCGGCGCGTGGCGAGGTAGCACACCACCACGACGACGAGCCCGGCGAGGAGCGCCGCCAGGATCGTCCGGCCCGTGACGGGCGCGCCGCCCGCGACGGGACCCGTCGGATGGGGCAGCACCGTCCGGACGATCGCGCTGTGGACCCGGTACGTGAAGTTTGCGGTCACCCAGTCGCTCAGCACCGTGGTCCCGATCCACAGGATCGAGGTCAGCAGCCCGGCGACGAGGACGACGGGATCCCTTCGAGACGTCATCGGCATCCCGTGAGGGTAGCCGACGGGGCGAGAGCGTTGGGCGCAGGCGGTCCGCCCTGTGCACCAACTGCATGCGTGCAGTTATTGCGCATGTGCAGTTGATGCGCTACGTTCGTGACATGGCTACCGACACGAACGCACCGCACGGCACCGAGAGGCTGCCGAGCCTGGCATCCGCCCGGGCCGCTCTCGACAGCGCCGCCGCCTGCCTCCTGCCGAGGCAGTCGCCGCGCTCGCCGAGGCGCGGGTCCAGCTCGACGCCGCTCTCGACGAGGCGATGGCGCAGGCGCTCCTCGCCGGCCAGTCGCTCCGTGCGGTTGCTGCCGACGCGGGAGTCGCGCCCAACACGGTCCCGCCCGCGTCGCTCGCACGGCAGCGCTCGGCTCCTACCAGGGACCCGACGACCGCGTGACCGCAGAGGGCATCGCCAGGGCGCGCTACGACGTCGAGCAGGGCAAGCACGTGAGTGCTCAACCCGAGGCCACCACCCGCTGCGGTTCCGCCGCCGCACCTGAACCACCCGCCGTCCCCACCCGCCCCGACCCGAGGAGTACCCCATGGCTGACGCCACCTACACCCACCTGTCGATGCTCCTCGACCGGTCGGGTTCCATGCAGTCCATCAAGGACGCCACGACCGCCGGCTTCGACGAGTTCATGCTCGAGCAGCGCGGCGTCGCCGGGCGCTGCACCGTGACCCTCGCGCAGTTCGACAACGAGTACGAGGAGGTCTACACCGACCGCGACATCGCGGCCGTCCCGCCGCTCGACCTCCAGCCCCGCGGCATGACGGCTCTGCTCGACTCGATCGCCCGGCTCGTCCACTCCACGAGCGTGCGGATCGCGCAGCTGCCCGAGGACCAGCGGCCCGCGACCGTGATCGTCGGGATCATGACCGACGGCCACGAGAACGCCTCGAAGGAGTACACGCACGCCGCGATCAAGGCGCTCGTCACCGAGCGCGAGACCCTCTTCGGGTGGACCTTCCTCTACATGGGCGCCAACCAGGACGCGATCGAGGTCGGCGAGTCGATCGGCGTCGCCCGCGAGCGGTCGCTGACCTACGAGGGCGTGTCCGCCGGTGCTGCGTACGGGGCGGCGTCGGCGAGCATGTCGCGGCTCCGCCAGGGCGTCGCGGCGGGCGCGCCGCCGCCGCAGCTCGCGACACGTTCGCGGGGTTCACGGCCGAGGAGCGGGCCGGGCCGCAGGGGAGCGAGCGCGGGACGCGGACGGGCCGCAGCGCGCCCGGTGGGGCCGCCCGCGGTGCCCACCGCGCAGCTCTCCGAGCGGGAGCTGCTCGCCTGGCTGACGCAGTGGCGGGACGCCACGTCGGCGGCGAGCATCGGGGAGATCGGCAGCTACGGCGGCCGCAAGCTGCTCGAGGCGAAGGTCGCGGGTACGACGTGTTCGTCAACGCCGACACGTCGCGCGACGCCGTCGAGCAGCTCTCGCGCACGCGGCCCGCGGGCCGCTCCCGTGGACGGCCATCACGAACCGGAACGGGGTCGTCAACAAGATCACGTTCCAGCCCGACGGCGCACGCACCCCGGTTGGTACTGCTACCTCACGACGGCGCAGGCGGGGAGGGTCGGCTCTGAGCTGAGGGTGCGGCGGACGGCCGCCGAGGTGGGCGAACACGCCTGCCTCGGCGGCCGTGCTGCGTCGTGGGCCGATCGGGTCAGCCTCGCGCGGTGCCGCCAGGGCCGTGTGCCGCGCGAGCTCGCCCAGGCCCTCGGCGTCGAGACCCGGCCAGCCGTGCACCGCGCGCAGCCACTCGGCCGGGAGGTCGCCCGTGCCATAGCGCGCGCCCAGCAGCGCGCCCGCGATCGCCGCGACCGTGTCAGTGTCGCCTCCGATCCGGACCGCGGCCTGCAGCGCGAGCACGACGTGCGGCTCGTTCGTGGCCTCGCTGCCCGACGGCGCGGGCGAGCCTTCGGGCGCGAGGTGCGCTCCGTCGTCGGGCACCGGGGCGGCCTGGGTCTGCGTGACCGCGTGCCACGCGGCCTGGAGCGCCGTGACCGTGAAACCGTTGGCGCGCAGGTCGGCGCTGGGGCGCTCCGTCTCGGCGTCCGCGATCCACGCCTCCCACGGGGCGCGACGGTCGGCCGGCAGCAGGTCGAGGCCCGCGCGGACGTCCAGGCGCCCGAGCGTGACCGCGACCCGGATCGCCTCCGACCACAGGATGCACGACTCGCCCGCGAGCGGGTCGGTGTGCGTGAGCTCGGCGACCGCGCGGGCGGCACGGGCCGTCTCGGCACGGTCGTCCAGAGCCACGACCCCGACGATCCCCGTCCGCATGAGCGCCCGTTGCCCGCGGTCCTGCCGGTCGCGGCGTGCAGGGCCTCGCTCGCGGCGCGCAGCCGGCCGCGGGCAGCCCGGGAGATGGGTCGCGTCGCGCAGCACGGCGGCGGTCTGCGTCCCGACGTCGGACGCGCCCCGGTGAGCCAGTCCTCGAAGGCGGACGCGACGTCGTCGAGCAGGTCCTCCGCCGTGAGGCCCAGACCCCGCGCCGCGACGCGCGCGACGCACACCGACATCTGGGTGTCGTCGCTCCACTCGCCCGGCTCGTACGGGCCGAGCCCGCCGCCACGCAACACGGCGACCTCGTCGGCGCTGGGCGGCATCGCGAACTCGTACGGGACGCCCAGGGCGTCGCCGCACGCCTGCGCGACCAGGACTCCCGCGGCGCGGTCGAGGAGGACGGGGTCCGGGGCGCGGTGTGAGGTCACGGGGAGAGCGTAGGGGAGCGGGGCGGGGTTGGGTGGGCGCGCCCAGGTCATGACGGGACGCCCGGGATGCCAGGTGTCGGTGGCGGCTGGGAAGGTGGAACGCGGGAGGCCCGCACCTGGCGGGGCCGGGAAGGCAGTGATGAGCTCACCGACGCAGCCCCGCACGTATCCGCACGGGGTCCCGTGCTGGGTAGACACCGAGCAGCCCGACGTCGACGCCGCCACCGCGTTCTACGGCGCCCTGTTCGGGTGGACGTTCACCGACAAGATGCCGCCCGACGCGCCGGGGCGCTACGTCGTCGCCTCGCTCGACGGGCAGGACGTCGCGGCGATCGCCTCCCCGCCCGACGGCGCTGACGCGACGCCCGAGTGGATCACGTACGTCGCCGTCGACGACGTCGGTGTGACTGCCCGTGCTGTCGAGGCCGGCGGCGGGACGCTGGTCTCCGGACCAGAGACCGTCGGCCCGCCCGGACGCATGGCGTCCGTCAAGGACCCGCAAGGCGCACGGTTCCGCCTGTGGCAGGCGGCACGCGCCTCGGTGCCCAGCGCGCCAACGAGCCGGGGCCTGGAACTTCAGCGACCTCCTCACTCCCGACCCCGCCCGTGCGCTCGACTTCTACGGACCGCTGCTCGGCTGGGATCTGGACCCCGAGCTCGGGCGGGGATGTTCCGCGTCGCGGGTACGGCGACCACCTCGCGCACACGATCGACCCCGGATCTTCGAGCGCCAGGAGTTCGCGCCGCCGGGGTTTGCCGACGTCGTCGCGGGCGTCGTGGCCGACGCCGGGCCCGCGCGGTGGGACGTGATGTTCACGGTCGCCGACCGGGACGAGAGCGCGGCTGAGGCTGAGCGGGCCGGTGGGGTCGTGCTGTCGACGAGCGAGAACGAGTGGACCCGTGAGGCCGTGGTGCGGGACCCGCAGGGAGCGCAGCTCACGCTGTCGCAGTTCGCGCCGCGGGAGCGGGGTAGGTCGGTTTCGTGGGCGCGCGGTTCTCGAGCAGGACGGAATCCGCCTGAGCAGCCTCAGCGAAGAACCCGGCGGATCGTGCCCTGGGCTGAGTCCAAGGACGGCGCGAACCGGTCGACCTCGGTCGGCGCGACACCGTGGCGGTCGGCGACTGCGCGCCAGTCCTCGGTCGCCGCCAGTACCTCTCGGAGAATGCCCGTCGCCCCGCGCTCGTCGAGATCGAAGTACGAGGCGACGTTCAGGAGTGCTTCGATCTCGTCGGGCGGCGTCACGACACCGCCGATCCCGGTGACGCGGCCGCGCTCGGGGTCTGGTTCGGGGTTGACGTCGAACACTGGCGAGAGCACCCAACCGCCACTCGCACGGAGGAAGCCCGTGTTCCGCAGATGATCGTCCGTGTTGTGCAGCGCCACGGACAGGGCGACTCGTTTCCACAGCTCACGCAGGTCGGCTCGGACGCGAGCGCCGTGCTCTGTGATCGCGTCGACGACGTCCAGGTAGTCCCGGACGTCACCGTCGTGCGCCTGGACGAGGGTCATCGCCGAGGCGTACCCGACACGCAGGTCGTCCTTCCGGTCGAACCGTTCGAGGAGCAGCGCGCCGCGACCGTCCAGGCGGGTGAAGTGCCGCCGAGGGACAGGAACCCTGCTGCCTGCACGAGTTCGAGCGCGGTGGCCTCCCAGGCCAAGACGTCCCACGTGTCCCCAGGGTGGGGAACTTGGCGATGAGGAGTCGGTCCCCGTCGCGGACCGAGGCCTTGGGCGTGCGCCACCGAGCGACCCGGTGCCGGCGGCGAGGAGCTCCTTCACCGCAGCAAGGTCGTCGTCGTCGCGAGCCACGCGATCGGATGCGGCGAACAGTCGCGGGAGCTCGATGACCGGCGGCACGTCGTGGTCCGGGTCGAGGAAGGGGCCCGAGTCGCTCCGAAAGCGCAGGTCGCCCTGACGTGTCTGGTCGGCGACACCGACGAGATAGTCGACCTCCGAGGCGACGCGCGCAGTCGTGCCCGAGGTCGTCGTCGAAGCGCGCCGCCGTCGGTCGATGAGGTTGCGCCCCACCTGTCGGGTGCGCTGTCGCGGAACGCCCCAGGCAGGCCGTCGGTGTGATGGCTACCGTCCGCGAGCGGGAGGTCGGGGCTCAGCGCGACCGCGTCGAGACGGGCGAGGTAGTCGTCGTGGTAGCGGAAGGTCGTCGTGAGGACTCGTCGGCGCTCGCTGAAGTACGCCACCCCGACGGCACTGTGCCCTCGTCGCGCTCGATGCAGACCTCGACCTGCTTCGTGGTCACCGTCGCACCCGCTTGGGCAGCGCCTGGTCCGCACGGGCTCGGCCGAGATCGGTGTCGTACGGGTCGAGGAATCGACGAGGCGGTCGAGCACGCCCAGCGCGCGTGCGACATTGAGGAATGTCTCGAGTCGCACGGCGCCTTCGCCCGACTCCAGGGTCCGCAGCGTGCCGCGTGAGATCCCCGCCCGTTCGGCGACCTGCTCCGCGGTGAGCCCCTGGAGCTTGCGCCAGGTGGTCAGGTGCTCGCCGATAGTCGCCGCGGCCAAGCGGGTTCGTGCGGGGTGGGGCGCGCCATGGCTGCTCCTGATGGTCGAAGTTCTGACCATAATAGCCCCTAACGATCGGAAATTCGATGGTTAAATGCCGAGGTCTGGCGCTACTGCTCGGTCCCGAACCGCTCCAGCGACTCCGCGAGCTCGAGCCACCCCGCACTCCGGTCACCCCGACATCGGCCAGCTTCCGCACTGCGCGCGAGTCCTCGCGCAGTCGTCGCACGAGCGCGGCCTCGTCGGGGCTGGCTGGCAGGTAGCGGTCGTCGAGCAGGTGCGGGGCGTCGCGCTCGGCGTGCATCGCCACGGCGTCGAGGAAGACGGTCAGGCCCCGGGCGGCCCGACGGCGGCTCGCGGCCTCGGCTTCCTTCTCCCCGCGGGAGGTGGTCGCGCGGGCGGGAGCGACGTCGTCGGGCACGGGCGGTGAGGCCACGACGACCTCGAAGCGGCCCTCCCAGAGGCGGCTGAAGGCCGCGTCGTCGGCCAGGTGGACGACGGTCCCGATCTCGCTCCCCGGCCCGCCGGGCGCACCGCCGCGACGAGCTCCTCACGGAGCCCGGCGACCTCGTAGGCGAAGCGGAGCAGGTTGTCGTCGGTCATCGAGGCGCCCACGACGAGGAGGTGCTTGGTCATCATGAGCGACTGCACGAGCGAGCCGACGGGCTTCCAGCGGGTGTCGTAGCGGACGAACGAGCTGCGGGAGAGCACGATCGTCGCCGGGCGGTCGACGTCCCCGTGCATCTTGAGGACCCACGGGCGCGAGGCGTCGGTGGGGTCCCAGGGAGGGTCGAGATCGCGCGGTCGTGCTGGTCGGCAGGAAGGCCCGAAGACGTCGCGACCTCCTCCTCGTAGAGGTGGTCGTAGTTCGTGGTCACCGCCTCGGGGATGCGCATGCCCGCGAGCAGGCAGTGGGCAAGGCTCGGGCGGAGGTCGTCGCTGGCGAGGATCGACGCGACCTGGCGGCCCAGCTGCTCCTGGCTGTCGCGACGCGCAGCCTCGTCGTGCCGCCCGATCGTTTGGCCAACGTGACCTGCAGGAGCTCGGCCTGCTCGAGCGAGCCGAGGCCTTGAAAGTCCTTCGCGGTGATGATGTCGAGGTGCATCGCCTCGACGAGCTTCTCCAGGAGCGCGCTCCACGACGGCAGGCCTGCGGCGATGCTCACGCCGGCGCCGAAGAAGAGGGCGAGGTCGCCGCGGGCGGCTCGGTCGCCGAGGACTTGTGCCTGGCGTGCGAGGTGAGCGTCGGGAAGGCTGGCGCGGCCCGACGCGCGGCGGCGGTGCTGGAGCGCCGAATAGTCGGAGCGGCTCGAGGCGACCAGTGCGACGTCGACCCCGTGCTCCCTGGCCGCTGTCGTGAGGTCAGCGAGAAGGGCATCGATGACGAGCCCGCGCTCGAGGTCGTGGCCACCGCCGGCCGTGCCGAGGACGGGGATCGCGATGAGCGGGAGGTCTCGACCGGCGTCTCGCGCGGTGGTGCGGAGGAGCTGATTGTCGGTCTGAGCGATCTGCTCGACGGCCCGCCCAGCGGCGCGGCCGACCTCGTCGGGGAGGAGCCGATCGCGTCGAGGAACCAGACCTGCCGGTTGTCGTGGGCTGGCGCCTCGCGGGGAGCGCGGAGCCGTGCTGCCAGCCGTGCGGACGGAGGGTGGCCCAGTCCTCGCGGGCGCCCAGGCCCGCGGCCAGGCGCCAGTGATCACGGACGCTGAACCGCGAGTCCGTCGAGATGACGACGGCGTCGACGCCGAGGGCCTCAAGGCGGCCGTTGAGGACGAAGAGGTGGCCGGGGTCATGGCGTGTCGGTCGCTATGAGGGAACGGTGAGACTCAACCATTGCCTGGGCTCTCGGTGCTCGGTGCTCGTCCCAATGCTTGCCCAACCAGTCCACTTGCTCGTCCTTCAACCGCACGGTCAGACGTTCATCGTGCAGCCTGGCATATTGCGGGAACATCGTGAGCTCCGACCCGACGTCGATTTGAAGGCGAGACGGATCCACCGCTATCAGTCCGTCGTCGAACAGCCGGTGAATATCTCGTCTGAGCATCAGGCCGCCGTGCTCATAGTGCGTTCCTATCTGGGCGTAGCTGTAGAGGTGTCCAGCTTCCAGGACACGCTGAGGAGCGGCGCCTGTGAACGCGCACACGCTTCCCTGGGCCGCGAGTGTCTTCTCTCGGAACTGCTGCTGCCCTCTACGGACTCGGACGAGGGTGTGGGTGAAACCTTGAGGCATGTCGATTGGTGGAACGGATCTCGGCTGCCAAGAAAGTTCGATACGCGCATTCATTCGATCGATTGCCCGAGCCGCGTCCTTGACGGTGAGTGCTTCCCGGAAGGCGGCCCAGTCGAGTGGGCGCATCGCGTTGATGTCTATCGCATTTGCCTGAACTGATCTGAGGTCGTCCTTCCCCAGCAGTCCGTGGAGGGGCGTCCATGCGGCGTCATATCTTGCCACGTACTGGTCCACCTGGACGACCGTCGAGTCGGGAATGGAGAACTCGTGAGAGCATTTCGAGCATCGCCATCGCGGCTCTACCTTCGTGCGCTCATGGATGCGAGTCTTGCCACATGCGGGGCAACGATTCAGGACCTTTGGACCGCGTCGTGTCTCGATCTCCTCGATCACAGAGACTCCAAGCAGCCTCACCTTGTCCCAGAGAGCGATGGGATCGCCGACGTGGAGGTTCTTATGGTTCGGCACCTTGCTGTCCCACGAGTAGTAGGCGTCATATCGGTCGTCGTACCCGGTGTTGCCGCCATGACCGCGGTTGTCACCGGCGGCCATGAGTAGCCATGCCCGCTGGGGCTTGTTGCTCTCCATGCGCCACAGCTTGGCACATCCCCTTACTATCGGCTGCGTACGTTCAGGTATCAGCTACCGAGTCCCGTGCCGGAGATTCGGGTGTCACCTGCATGGCGCGGGTGCTGCGCCGGGCCGGGGCGACTCACGCACTCAAGTCTTCTGCATCAGGGTGCCCGCGACCAAGGCTTAGTGTCCTCGACATGGCCCCTGGATCGGTCCCCTACCCAGACTGGGTGCGGCGCGGTCCTGCTGCCGATCGTCAGTCCGTCGCGGAGACGGTACTCCTCAGATACTCGTAGATCGACTGAGCGATACCGCGGCCAAGGGGAATGGGAACAGCATTGCCGATTTGCCTGGCGATCTCAGTCTTCGAACCGCACCATAGGAACTCGTCCGGGAAGCCCTGGAGTTTTGCCGCCTCGTAGTGGGTGATCGGTCGGCACTCTGTCGGGTGGAGGTACCGCCCTTTCTCCGGCTTGAAGAACTCGGTCCGTATCGTCACCGACGGCACGCCAGCGCGGACTCGGCCCATCACGTCGCCGGATCCAGCGTCATGGGCATCCCATGACGCGGTGGAAAGGTAGTCCAGTCGCGCGTTGAACGCCATGGCACCTCTCTTCACCTGAACCGAGTAGCTCTCCGACCGGCGCCTCCCAGGAGTGGCGACGCGCCTCCGAGGTCCGCCGTCAGCTAGCGTGACGGACACAGACAATCCCCTGTGCTCGCCATCGAGCACGAGATAGTCACCTTCGACAGCGAGTTCGCCGTCACCCTCTCGGAACGTGCCGACCTTTCTGATCAGGTGGTCTGTCGGGCCGTCGTCGGAGGTGCAGAGGTAGGTGCCGCGGAGGTCCTTCCGATTGCCAGCCGGTGAGATCGCCCGGTACCTGGCCAAGGACAGGGGCTCGGGATTCCGGGTGATGTGCAGGTCGGTTGTCAAATACGGTCCGGCGACTTCGTCGATCATCCGTTCCCGGCGCGGCAGATCGACTCCTGTGAGCGCCCTCTCGGCTGAGTCCTCGAAGACGGTGCTGGCGGCCACCCACGGCTCAAGTCCAGGCATCCCCGCGAGGTCCCACTCTGCCCGGCTGTCGGCCGCTACTACGGCACGGCCGTTCGTCGGCCTGGGGTAGCGAAACCGCTCAGCGTCTAGCCCGGTGTTCGTCCTGACCCCGATCACGATCGCGCGTCGGCGGGCCTGCGGAGACCCGTAGTCGGCTGAGTTCAAGAGATAGCCACGTGCGCGGACGTGGGCCGGATCGTCAGCGTCGACCCCGGGCGGATCCACCAGGATGTAGTTCTCGAGGTCCCCGCTTTGCATGCGACTCTGCAGGTCGTTGAACTCTGGCGACCTGACGAATCGGTCTACGTTCTCGATGACGAAGACCTTGGGCTGCACGCGTTCGACAACCCGGATGAACTCCTGCCAGAGCTGGTTGCGCTCGGCCCTGACCTTTGCCGGTTCAGACCCGAGAAACCCTGGCATGGTGGTCCACCGACGACGACGTCGATCTCACCCGGCGTCCACGAGGGCGTCCAACCGACGATGTCCCCGCGGTGCACAACGGGCGGCTCGAAGTCGCGAGGTCGCCTCGGTGAGCGTGCACCGAAGTTCATCTCGTATGACGCTGCCGCGGCGGCTCCCACTCGACCGCCCCAACGCTCCTAAAACGGGTCGGTCCTCAGCGCCGAGTGGGCGGTACCCGTGGAAGCCCTCGGTGAGCCCCCGCATCCGGCGAACAGATCGAGTACCGTGATCGGCTCGAGGCGGCGGTCCACAAGGCTCATCCGACAATCGTAGGTCCCCTGCCGCCTGCTCTTGACCTGCACCTATGCGGTGTGGCGAGACTTACGCCACGATCGGGCTGGTTCACGCCGCCATTTCTCCGGACTCCCGCTAGCGTGAGTGAATGGCCCTCGTCCGACCGCATCCTGGAGCCTCGTCGTCGGAGGTGAGCCGCCGCATGAGCATCGCACGTCGTCGGGACACCAGGCCGGAGATCGACGTCCGGCGCATCCTTCATGCTCGCGGCCTCCGATACCGGGTGGCCTATCCCGTACCGGGACGTCCGCGACGTACGATCGACATCGCCTTCACCAAGGTGAAGGTAGCCGTTTTCATGGACGGTTGCTTCTGGCACAGCTGTCCTGAGCATGGGACCAGCCCAACGGCAAACGGCGGCTGGTGGATTTCAAGCTCCAGGCCAACGTTGCTCGAGACGACGACACCACGGCACACCTTAAAGGCCGGGGCTGGATGGTTCTGCGGTTCTGGGAGCATGAGGCAGGCAAATCGGTGGCCGATGCCATCCAGGCGGCAGTCATGTCCCGCCGAGCGTTCCACTGAGTTGCTGGACATCCGGTGGAACGATCACCCAGCCGTTCGCCTCCAGTTCCTGGACCATCTCTGGCGTCATGTCAGGCGCCATGACCACTACTCTTCTATCCGGCCAAGCGATCGCGAGCGGGATCCCGTCAAGTACCTCGCCTCCGATCTCCGGCAACGGCAACGACGGGTACGCGCGGATGAGTGCCTTTACGAACGCCGCTTCGGACATCGTGGCGCCGATAAGCAGGTCAGTGAGTACCTCGCCGCCCGTCGCACCTCCGTCGGACGTGGCATCCTGCTCGGCCCCTCCGAGTGGTCCGACGAGGCCTTCAAAGGAGCCTTCGAGAGGACCGACGATCGAGAGCCTGTCGAGGTAGATGTTCCGGTGCTCGCAGCTGGTCTCGGGCAGGAGCAGGCACGCGTGACATGCCGCGATGTTCAGGCCGTCGGACCCCGACGCTCCAGACTCCGCGCACACGGGGTCGTGCGAGCACCACTGGGCTCTGCTCGCAGCTCCGATCAGGGCATCTGCGAAGGGTGCGGCGTCGGCGAGTGCCGCGAGCCCCCGAGACTCCCGCGGCATCCGATGAGGCCGTATAGATGAGGAAGCCTGATTGCCCGGGCTCCGCGTAGATGCGCTCACGTAAGGAACCAACGGGGTACCCAGCATCGAGGCTCAACTCCTGTAGCAACGCATGTGTGAGCGAGTGGACGGCGAGGAAACGCGCGGTCGGTGCGCTGGCAACGGGGCGCCGGACTCCACTGCACGCCAGCGCAGGGCCTCCGCCAATAGAGCTTCACGAATCCGGGCGAACGACCCGGACTCCCAGCGAGCGACGGAGCTCTCATCGAGTCGGACGAAGATCCCTCACCCAGGACTTCGGTGGCCGGGAGCCACGGCAGTGAGTTCTCGCTGAGCCGGGCCAGCCTCGGGTTGGTGGAGTCCGTTGGCATCGGTGTCACTCGTGAGAACCCTCCAGAGCCCGCACCTCGCGAAGGCGCGTGACCTTCGAGACCTGCGCCACGAGTCCTTGCAGACGGAGGTCGTGCTCGACGAGGAGGCACTGGAAAGCGTCGTGCGACCCGCCGTCGTTCCCGTCGATGAGCGCGCGGTACTCCTCCTCACGAAGGTCCTTGTCCGTCGGGGCTGAGCCCTCGTCGAGTCCCTTTCGCTGGCGCAGGATGTCTGAGACCCCACCGACCGTTAGCCCAGGATGCCCTTCGACCATCTTGGCGAGAACGGAGGACAAGGCCTCCATGGGGACGTGTTCCAGCACGTCCCAGTGCTTTGTCACGAACCGGGAGTTGGGACTCGACCAGGGTGGGATGGAGATGCTGGACCGCACGGCGCCGAACCAGACATTGGACGAGCCTCGCTGCAGCACCCGCAATTGCTTGTCGCACTGCTCGTCGGGCGCCCCGGGAAGCCAAGGCCGTTTCCTCCGCACCACTTGATCTCCGTGAGGGACCCGCGGGAGAAGGACCCGTCAAGGTTGTAGGGCTTCACCCCGCAGGAGCAACTCACGACGACGTCGGCGAGGGAGGACGAAGCTCCCTGGACTCGAGCTTCATCCGATGTTCGTCGCCGGACGTCACGCTGCCGCGGTGCACCCACTGGAAGTACGGGAAGTCCTCGATGTGCCCGTTCTCGCAGCAAGCAATGAATCGCGACGGGGTGAGGTCCCGTATACAGTCTGAGCACTGCATCGTCCTGGCGTCGAACCTCCAGAAGCGGTCGAGACGGCGGCAGCCCGGCAGTAGTGGTACGCCGGGAATCGGACCACCGGCACATCCCCGACTTCTTACCCGACGATGGGGCTCGGAAGCTGTGTACCCCAGCGAACGTGCAAGCCGTGGCTCTTCGATATGTGGCGACCACTTCTCGTCCCACTCATCGGTACCGCAGATCATGAAGCTCTGGTCGCCGGCGGGGAACAACGAGCCGACGCCATAGGTTGTGACGAGCTGACTCTGTCTGGCCTTAGGCTTCTCATTCGTCGCCATTGTTTGACACCGCCTTGGTCCTTCTGGTCGAGATGATCTTGAGAGTGCTCTCGCGGTCGACGTTCCTCAGGCTTGTGAGAGTGGGCCAGGGGCATCCGGAGGCGGGAAGGTTTCCAGGAGCGCGACGCCGTCGGATCCGTCCGTCGACGAGCCGGCGGGGGTCATGAGGGCCTTCACGTCGTGGCCCTGCATGGCCCAGCGGGCATACTGCAGGACATTCCCGTCGTCGACCCCGCTCTCCCACTGGTCAATGAGCGCGTCGAGCGAATCGCCTACTTCTTTGGCGGTCTCATCTCCGGCGACAGAACGGGCTCGAGCGACGATGATGTCGGCCACCGACCGGAGCTTGTCGGAATCCACCGGGACACGCACTGCCTTGTCACCTGAGGCGCCGTCGACGCGGTGCCGGGCGAGGATCACGAGAGCCCGTGGAGACCACGATCCAGAGCTCGTGGCGAGAGGGAGTCGCACCTGTCGCTTCGACCTGTCGGTAGAGCGCACGGTGGTACGTCGTGAACGACTCGTAGTGCGAGAGGTCCCGAGACCTCGACGCGTTGAACAAGGTGAACACGAGCCCCGGGTGTCGGCGGCCGACCCGGCTCGTCGACTGGATGTACTCCGACGTCGTCTGGGGCTGTCCCATAACTGCCATGAGTCCCAAGCGGTCGACATCCACTCCGACGGAGATCATGTTCGTGGCCAGCACGACATCGGGACTCGCAGGATCGGGCATCGCCGTCTGAAGCGCCTTAAGCTCCTCCGGGATCTCGCTGGCCTTCTTACGGGAAGTCAGTTCTCGCGGGTCTCGGGTCTCTCGCTTCACCGAGCCGTGGCGTCCGGCGACCACGCCTATACGATCCCGGACATCGTCGATGGACTGGATGTAGGCGGCGCCGAGGACCCGAAGGCTGTTGAAGTAGCCGAGGATCGTCCAGTAGGCGTCCTTCACCTCGTCCGGGGCGTCGAGGTCCTTGGCTCCCTGCAGCAGTGCCGCATAGGTGCGCACGAGCAACGTCGCATGGCTGGTACCGGGGCCATCAGACCGACGTAGCGCCGGGTTCCCTTTCGG
Organism: Oerskovia sp. M15; assembly: GCA_038070415.1. GTDB lineage: Bacteria > Actinomycetota > Actinomycetes > Actinomycetales > Cellulomonadaceae > Oerskovia. Next base: position 1,522,052 of record JAMYWF010000001.1, on the reverse strand, counting down.
GCTGGCATCGACAGCGAAGAACGAGTCCTCCGCGTCGATACCGGGCGGTGGGAACTGTGCCGAGGGCCGGTCAAAGACTGCCCTTACCTGTCGGGCAGCTCGGCGGATCGTGGCCGTTGACGCCACGAGCTTGGGACGGGCACCGGTGTGTCGGTCGGTGGCGAGGTGATCGATCGCCGTCTCGTACAGTCCGACGAGGGTGCCGAGCGGCCCCGAGATCAGATGCAGCTCGTCCTGGACGATCAGGTCCGGGGAGCATCGTGACCGGATCCGAACAGTCGCCCAGCCTGCTCACGCCAGGCGAGCATGGCGAACTTGTCAACGGTTCCGATGACGAGCGACGGTCGCTCGCGGTACACATCGGAGTCGACGAGATGGACCGGGAGCCCGTCGCCCTGGTGGAACGTGCATTCGAGGTTCGGGCATCGCACGACGACCCGATCCGCATGTCGGTCTGCCTCGTAGTCATCCGCAGTCAGTTTGTGGCCGCACCACGGGCAGTGGAGGAGCTGGACCGGATCTCCTCCGTCCCCGGGTCCTCTCCGAGGCGCCGCTTGCGGATGGCTTTGGTTGCTGCCGCGGCGTCATTGGGCGTCGCCCTTGCCCGACCCATAGCCCGAGGGAGAACGGCGCCCTCTTGCTGAGCTCAGGGTCCCTGCCGCGGAGATCCTCAAGAGCACAGATCAGGCCGGCTGCGCGCTCGAACTGCTGCAACGTGAGGAGACGAAGTGTGTAGCGCATGATCACGCCCACGCCGGCACCGTCGCTTCCCGCGCCGACTCCGCGCAGTCGCCGGAGGACGAGAGAAGGCGATGAGACCGAGGTATGCCTCGGTCTTTCCACCACCGGTGGGGAACCACAGGAGGTCGGCGAGTTCCCGGTCGTCGCTCTCGGCGTCTGCGAGACCCTCAAGGTTCAGGAGGACGAACGCCATCTGGAAGGGGCGCCATTCACCGACGACACCCCGCATCTCGGAGTCCGGGCCGTTTCGGACGAGTTCCTGTCTAGCTCTTTGCTCCTGCATCACGAGGTTCATCACACGGAAGGCGCGTTCGACCTGGGGATCCTCGGTGAGCAAGTCGATGCCTCGCCCCATTCTCGTGGCCGCCGCGCGTGCGTCGTCGAGGTGCCGGCGCGCTGTCGCGCGATGGCTGGTGGGCAGGTCGGCCAGTTTCTCTTCCTGACTACCGATCCAGTCGTCGTAGCGCCGGACGAGCGCCATGAGCGGGTTGCGCAAGGCCTCATGGTTGGGGCCTCGCCGAGCTGAGACATTCTCAGACCGATGATGTCCTCTCGGTCCGCCTTGGCGAGCCGGAGGTCGTGCTGCGGGAAGAACGTCGTCTCGACCTGTGTCACGCTCTGTCCCTCGTCCCAGGTCACGGCGACACCGTGGCCGACCGCTAGATGACGCTCGGCACGGTAGAGGAGGTCGCCGCTGAGCTCGTCAAGGTCGCGGTGCTCCGACAGGTTCCGGGGCTCCGGTCCGTGAGTGCGCCGTCCTGGGCGTGAACCCGCAGGACAGGTCGGAACCAGCACAATGCGTCGGACTTGCCCTTGTCAGGGCGCTGCTTGGTGTTAACCAGGACCAGCGTCACGCTAGTGACCCCATCTTGGGGCACCCGGACCACGGTGCGTAGCTCGAGCCCGTCGGCGACCTGAGTCCGGGTCGTCGATGCGCCTCGGAGGTCGATCTCGACAGGTTCTGGTCGCTCGCACACGAGCTCCCACCGATCGTGGCGACGAGTGGGCACGACTCGCGACGCTCTCCTCCACTACGACCTCATGCCCGGTCGTGGCCGGTTCATAGCGGTCTGCCTCGATCTCGACGACCAAGCGGGTGGTGGAGGTGGTGAGACCACAAGTGAGCCCGATCGTCGACGGGTACCTGAGGTGAGCGAACGAGACCCCGGGGTCGTAGTCCGCGTCGGGTGCAGTGCCGCCTCGCCGTCGGGGCCTCGTCCGCCATTTCGACGACCGCCCTGTCGTTCGATGACTGGGGATACAGGATGCCAACGATGAACCGTTCGAGCGGCTCCTCCGTCAGGACATCGTCCCGGACGGAACCATGGAGGTCTGCGACGACCGCATCAACCATTCGCTCTCGGGCTTGATACCAGGGTCGGAGGTCATGCACGAGGATCTTCCTTCCAGTCGAGGTCAACGATCCCGGCGATGGCCGGTGCGAGCCACAATCCGTGCCTGCCGACGGTCCCTGATTGGGCCTCGCCCGCGACCGTCGCCACCGACTCCACCCGAGCTCCGGAAAGCTTGGGCCAACTACGTCGGCCTCGCTCGATCGTCCTTATGCGCGCCACCAGGTCTTCCCCAAAGCCGCGTGAGGTGCGCGCGACTGGAACATCTTCGTGGACGAGTTTGTAGATCGGGGCCGTCAGGCTCGAGCGGTCCTGGTCGAGGACGAGGTTCAGCCGGTCACCGGACTGGACGTACGTCGCGAGGTGGTCCTGGGCTTGTGCCAGGTTTTCACCTCCGGGCGTGGTCGTATCGATGTCGCCCACGCGGATCTCAAATCCGAAGGTCTGCCACCGTTCGCGGCCCTGTCGGTACCACCGGTGCGTATCGGGGTCTGACGTAGCTGTCGGTCCTCGGGTCCGGTGGCCCGAGCGATCAGATCGCGGGCACGTGTGACCGCGACGAAGCGGGTCCTGGTGGCCTCGCCGGGGTCGGGATCACTTGGGCGCCACGGCTTGTCGGGGAAGTCGACGAGAACGACGTTGTCGAACTCCAAACCCTTTGCCCTGTGCACGGTGGAGACCACGTAGTCAGCTCGTGGTCGATCCATCAGGTCGACGACCAGGACCCCGGGCTGTCAGTCGCCTCGCCAGCCCCTGACGTCGACCTCGGTACCTCGGCCACCTACGACTCCCCGCACAACCCGCCAGAGCGCCGCGGTGTCGGCATGGGGCAGGACGCCAGCGACCCGGGCCCGAAACTCCTCTCTTGTCACCGACCCGGCGGGGCGTCGGCGAGCGCGCGTGCTATCCATCCGGCAAGCACCTTTTGTTGTGTACTACGCCTCACCTCCACGGACCGTCCATGGTCGGCGATATCGCGGGCGACGAGCAGCGCCTGGCCGTTGGTCGCCGTCAGGAACGCCGTCGTCCCGAGCCACCGCTCGGACATGCGGATCGCGTCCGCGACGTCGCCGACCGGGACGAGCGTGGCCTCGAAGTCGGCGACCTCAAAGCCACCCTCGTCCTCGAGAACGAGTGCACGCAGCGCGGCCGCCGAGCGGGCGTCCCGGCTCGTCGCTCGGTACTGTCCGGTGAGGACCTTCGACTCGACGTCGCGCATCGCTCGGACCTGGCTGATCAGCTCCGAGGAGGTCGTCAACGATCGAGGGCGCCTCCCCGAGCGGTCAGAGCGGATCTGGAAGTCGTAGATGCCCTGGGCCGGGTCGCCCAGAAGGCTGAAACCCGCTTCCTCAGGCAGGTGGTCGAGCATGGCGAGCAGGAAGTCGGCACGCAGGCCGACCACGTCCTGCATCTCGTCCACAACGAGATGCTCGACGTCCTCCAGGACTTCGTCCGCATCGCCGTCGTGGAGGATGCGTGTCGCCAGTGAGACCCGGCCGTCGAAGTCCAGTTGCTCCGTTGCTCCGTCGGCGTGGTCACGGACGATGCGCGCTGCGAGGAGTCGAGAGTCATGATCACGACAGGTTCGGCTCCCCGTCGGCGGCGCCTCGCGTCCGCGGCGTGTACCGCCGCGTTCGAGAAGCTGACGACGAGGATCCCGTCGTCAGGGTCGACGCCCTCCTCCTCGATCAATCGATCAATCAGGGCTGAGACGACCTCCGTCTTGCCCGATCCAGGTCCTGCGACCACGACCTGGCGGGTGCCCGCCACCACTTCCACGGCGGCTTGCTGGCTGTCGTCCAGCATGATCAGGTCGGTCACCGGGTCCATAGGTACTCGAACTCGTTGAAGGCAAGCATTTCGCCGTACTTCTCGAAGTTGTCCCTCACGTTGACGATGAGGACCTCCTCCGAGCCACCGTTCTTCAGTCCCCGAAGACCCCGGCCAATCATCTGCTGGTATACGTTCGGCGAGAAGGTCGGTCGCGCGACGTAGACGGCCTGTACCTTCGGAGCGTCGAAGCCCTGAGTCAGGACGTTGTAGTTCGTCAGAACCCTGATGCGCCCGCCTTGAACTCCTCGACGTAGTGTCGTCGCGCGGCGGCCTCGGTGTCGGACGAGATCGACACCGCAGGAATGCCGCGGTGCGACAGAAGCGCCGCCATGACCCGCGCGTTCTCGACGGACGGCGCGAACGCGATGATCGTCCAGTCGTCCGGAAGCCCCGCGATCGAGTCCACGACACGCAGGGTGCGGTCGAGGTCCCCGCCGAGTCGCTCCGACACCGCCGACGGCAGTCGTCGGAGCTTCTCGATCTCGTCGATGTCGCTATCTGTGAACGTCACGTCGGAACCGTCGATCACCTCCTGGCGGACGGAGGCGAGCACACCCTGGGCCTGTAGCTCGGGGTAAGGGTTGTCCGCGTGGACGAACGACCCGCGATCGAGGCGGTTTCCGTCGTAGCGTCCGACGAGGCGCTCTGTCTCTTCCTTCGACATGCCTCGGAACGGCGTGGCGGTCAGGCCGATGAGGGGCCTGCGATCGCCCTCTGTGCGCGCCCGCCCGCTGCGTCCGAGCCATTCGAGGACTTGCGTGTACGTCGGGGCGATCGACGTGTGGGCCTCGTCGACTACGACGACGGACGGCTGCCTCAGCCACTCGTAGGTGCCCCGGAACGATCCTTGATGGCCCTGAGCTTGTCGACGCCGCCGATGACGAGCTGGAATGCTCCGGGTTCCTCCGGAATCTCATTGCCGCCCAGAGACGTCCGAGGCGCATCGGGATCTGCGGGCCGATCGCGCGCCAGACATAGGTCCAGCTCTCCGCGGCCTGCTCGCAGAGCTCGTCGGTCTGGGCGATCCACACCAAGGGCTTCATGATGTCGATGTCGCCGTCTCGCAACCCGTTGACGAGCGCTTCAACTGCCACGCGCGTCTTTCCCGCACCGGTCGGCAGAGACCATGCCACGGTCAGGACCGATATGCCGGAGCAGGCTCTTGATCCGGTCGGTGACGTTCTCCTGGTAGTCGTGCAGGGGCTTGAGCTCGACCGGTCCGTCGATGACCTCCACAGCTGGCCGTGGGGTTGACGGGAAGCCGCCCAGTCCGCCGGGAAGCCCAGCGACTCGACCCAGGTCCGTGTGAGTCGACGCCCGGCCCACTCCTTGGGAGGCTCGAGTCCTGCTTCTTCAAGAGCAGCCTTCAGGGATCTCAGAATGCCCACACCGTGCACGGCGCGCGCCAGTGCCGCGACTTCTTCGGCCTGCACACCATCGGGCGGTTCTCGAGCGCGTCTAGCGCCTGTTTGGGCACGATGCGCCGAAGCGCCTCCTCGCCGACCGCCTCGAGCAGCCGCAGATCGTCGCTTGCTGCCTTCCGGATCTTCTGGCGGCGCTGGTTGGCATTTGACCGCTCCATCTCGTCGAAGATCTTCGCAATCGCCTGCCGATCGAGACCCAGACCGAGCACGTTGGACGCTTGGACGAGTCGCTCGGCGGGCGCAGTAGCCGTCACGTGGACGATCTGATCTTCTCGCAGGGCCGGGATCGGCTTGGCCTTTGTCCCTGCGGCGTGGCGATCATCCTGACGATGCGCGAGCACGGCTGCAGTTGGACGTCTCGGTCCTCCTGGCCGAGACGGAACTTGAGCGGAGGGAAGGCGTCCGTGAGGTAGAACGGTTCTCCCGACCGCTCGACCACGATCTCCTCCTGTAGCAGGTTCTTCCCGGCCTGGAGCCCCAGAGCCCGATGAGGCGGTCGACGTCTTCGGGATCGGTCACCAGGAGAGCGGGGACCATCGCATCGATCATCGACGAGTAGACGACGGGGTCCGCAGTCACGCCGACGTGCTGGCGTTCGACAGTCTGCCGTCCACGCCCGACCCGGACCACCAACCGCTCAGGTTCGAGATTGCCCGCGAGCCACGTGTAGAAATCAGAACGCCGGACGTCGTCGTCGTCAGAAACCGTCCACCCGTCGGCGATCGTCTTGAGCGACAACCAGTCGTTCTCCGGAACTCTTCGTGGTCCTCCTGGAGACGGATGGACTTCGCGAGCTGGTCGCTGATCTCGAACACCGGGAGAACCCTCGGATCGTAGGCATCGTTCGCCGTGAGGACACGATGCGGTGGCAAAAGGCCGAAGGCGGTCGGGAGGAGGCCGAACTTGCGGACGAAGTAGATCTCAGGTGCACCGAAGCGCTGGGAGCCGTAGCTGCTGTTGGTCGTGTGCCGAACGGTCCAGGCGTCGGGCTTGCCGCGCGCCAGGATGTGCTGAGTCGCGGCGGCGCGTGCGTCGGCGCTCATCTCCAGGAGGGGCTGAAGCGGCCAGGGCGGTGCGGCGCCGTCGACGACCAGCTTTGACCGATCGGGCCGAGGTCCGGTTTGGTCGGCGACGAACTTGTCCCGTACCGCGTCGTCGTACGGGTCAAGCCAGACCTCGTGCGGCGTGTCATGCCGCCACACCGGGAGTCAACCGCACCGATCTCACGCAACAGCTCGGCGTCCGCCCGGTGGAAGTGCGGGTCGATGAGCCGGTCGCGGTCGCGACTTCCGTCGGCGGGAACGATCGCTCCGGCCAGGTAGGCGTTGCCCGGGAGACCCAGGTCCCGGCCGCCGTGCGGACGCGCGCCTGGATCTCGAGGCGATGGCCGAGGTCCTCGCGGAGGATCTCCAGACCGGTGGCGGGCGGGATGTCGCGGAGCACTTCCCAGATACGTTCCCAGACGGGACCGGGGCTCCGGATGAACTCGCGCTGCTTCGCGCGGGTCAGGAGAGCTCGCAGCTCACCGCTGCGGTCCATGACGACGACACCCAACGTAGCGAGCGCATCACGGATACCAGGCATCGAAGCCAGTACCGGATCGACGAACTCCACGTCGTCACGGTTGTCCCCGTTGACCCGGACGAAGACCTTACCGCGTGTAGGCGAGCGGAAGGACCCGTCCTCGAGCCGCACGATCTGAGCGTTGGCGAGTCCGCGTTGCGCTCGGATCTGAACGCGCTCCTCCCGCCGACCGATGTCGCCGACAATCATCGCCGCCAATCGGATCGCAGCCGCCGACTCCTCTGCCGTGCCGTTCTGGACGAGGGCTTCGAGCCACTCGTTGATACCCGCGTTACCCTCGTCCTCCGACCTTTCGCAGCGGAGCAGACGCTTGACCTTCGTCCTGCGCTCGGGGTTCGTGTTGACGTCGGGGTGGACCCAGCGGTCTCGAGGTGCACCGGGGACTTCACTCCAGAAGTCCGTCCACTTGGCGGGAAGGTCTCCAGCCCAGCGGAGCTCGGCCGGGATGTGGAGGACACCGTTCCCGTCAGGCAGCGATCGGACTTCCCGAAGCCGGTCGAACACGGGCTGGTTGATCACGTCATCCGCCCACCCGCGTTCCTCCTTGCCACGGGCAGGCAGGACATCGAGGGCCCTCACCGCGCTGTCCGAGCGGTCGAAGGCCGCGATGGCTTCACCCACGAGCTTTGGGAGGACGCGCCGGAGGATCGCTTCGTTGAAGTCGCCCGCGAGGAGCCTGGTCCGATCGTCGCTGAGCTTCCAGGGAGCGTTCACGAGACCAGAAAGCGTCGTCCCCTCCCGTGTTGGGAAGTACGCCCAGAAAGCCCCGTCAGCCGTGCCGGGCGGAATCATCACCGCGTAACGCACCGTCACCTCGTCGCGCGCCGCGACGTGTCCGCCGTCCTGGAGCTCCTGTGCGTTCGGACGATACACGGCCTCAGAAACGGCCCACGTAGTATTTTCGCCACCCGCGCGGAGCGTCGTCAACGGCCCTTCCCCGGTTCCGCGACCACCTCGCGGACCGGCTTCGGCTCCGCTTCCGACGGGGTCTGAGGGCTCGGCCAGATTGCGAAGGGTCGCGCGCCGGATGTGCGGCGAGAACAGCACGAACTCCGCGGGAAAGTCGTAGAGCCTCCGCGAGCTCGAGGTATGACGTCGACAGGGGCAGGACGACGACGGTACTGGCCCAAGACATCAACTCGGCCAGCTGCGGGTCTGAAGACGCCTCAGCGGCCGGATCGACGAGCCGGGCCAGGCGCATCGCCGGGTAGGAGGGCGAGACGTAGCCCTCTTCACGCAGCATCTTCTCGGACCAGTCGCGGTCGAACCCGAACGAAACGGATCGGCTCAGGACCTTGGGCGTTGTCGAGACCGCCAGGACGGACTTGAAGCCGATGCCGAACTTGCCCACCGACTCCTGGTCCTTCGTCGAGATGTCGGAGGCCATGATCGACAAGAGGCCCGCTTCGTCGAAGGGCTTGCCGTCGTTCGCGACATACAGCGCGCGCTGGTTGAGCACGACCTCGATGCGCTCTCCCCGAGCGGGCCGCGTCTACCGCGTTCTGGACGAGCTCCTCGAGCTGGCGGTCGTTGTAGCCGCCCGAGGAGATCCGGAGCTCGTTGTTCGCATCCTGCTCGATGCGGCTCGGATCTTTCTCGTACACCTCAAGGCAGCGGTCGGTCTGTTCGGCTACCACGTCCGCGAGGCGTGATGCGCCACGCTCCCAACCCTGCAACTGCACGTCTGCACCAATCCATCGGCTCGGTCCTCGCCAGCGAGTGGAATCCGTTGTCCGGTATCCACGCCGTAACCTATGGGATGCATATGACAATGCGGGGCGCTGAAGGTCTTCCGCGCCCTGCGACGTGACGTTCTGATCAAAATTCACCCGCTCTCGAACTGGTGTTCGGCAGAATTCCTGGCGTGCGACCTGTCGTAAGCGACAAGTGCGCGGGGAACCCTGCCGTGACGGTTGTGGCTGCGGGCGGCGCGTGGTGGTCTCACGTCCAGGGGCGAGCGGACCTCCAGAAAGGTCACACCGGGCGCGGCGACGCGGGCATAGCCCAGGCCCACCCCACCCTCCACCACCACCCCGCCAGGTACGATCCGCTGGGACCCTTCGTCCTACTTTTCCGCCGTCTAAGGGGCGCCGCCGCACCATGAGCACCACCGTGTCCGCGAGGACCGACTCCACCTTCAACGCAGCCCCGGTTCAGTGGTCGTCGTCAGGGACGAGGACTGGCTGGTCACGGGGTGGAGCCCGCGGCGGACGGGTTCTTTGTCAGCGTGATCGGCCTCTCGGAGCTGGTGCGGGACACCGAGGCCACCTTCAGCACAGCCCTGGACACGATCCATCAGGCGGACCCGGCGGCCACGCAGGTGAAGGGCGACGCGTCCAAGGGCAACCGCCGCACGCGCCTGTGGCTGGAGGCGATGCTCCGCAAGACGCCGGTGCCTATCGCGGACCCGAGCCTCACGACCGCGCACCGCGCCCTCGCCGACCCGCTGGAGTACCAGTACGCCGCGGTCCGCAAGGCCCTGGACCCGGACAACCTGCGCCCGCGCATCCTCCTGGCGGATGCGGTGGGTCTGGGCAAGACGCTGGAGATCGGCATGATCCTCTCCGAGCTGGTCCGCAGGGGAGGGTGAGCGCATCCTGGTCGTGACGCCCAAGCATGTCCTGGAGCAGATGCAGTTCGAGCTGTGGACGCGTTTCGCGCTCCCGTTCGTGCGCCTGGACAGCACGGGCATCCAGCGCATCCGCCAGAAGCTGCCGGCGAACCGCAACCCGTTCACGTACTTCAAGCGGGTCATCATCTCGATCGACACGCTGAAGAGCGACAAGTACGTCGCGCACCTGCGCAAGCAGCGGTGGGACGCCGTCGTGATCGACGAGTCGCACAACGTCACGAACACGTCGTCGCAGAACAACCGTCTCGCCACGATGCTCGCGGCGCGCACCGATGCCCTGATCCTCGCGTCGGCGACGCCGCACAACGGCAAGGCGGAGTCGTTCGCGGAGCTGGTCCGCATGCTCGAGCCGAGCGCGGTCAAGCCCGACGGCACGCTCGTCGAGGAGGAGGTGCAGCGCCTCATCATCCGCCGTCACCGGCACCACCCGGACGTGGCGAGCGTGGTGGGAGCGGACTGGGCGGAGCGCCTCGAGCCCGACAACCAGGAGGTCGCTGCGTCGCCGGTGGAGAACGAGATCGCCCGCGAGCTCGAGCAGACGTGGCTGTGGCCCGAGGGTGGGGTCAGCCCGTACTCGGGCAAGACGGCGAGCCTGTTTCCCTGGACCCTGGCCAAGGCGTTCCTGTCGTCCCCGGCGGCGCTCGCCGCGAGCGTCCGCGAACGTCTCAAGCGGTTGGGCGACGGGCGGCGGCGGCCACGGAGCGCGAGGCGCTCGAGACGCTGCGGGACCTGGCCGCGCGCGCGCTGAGTGCGCCGTCGGGCAAGTACGACGCCTGCTCGCGCACCTGCAGAAGATCGGGGTCGGCCCCAAGAGCGAGCGGCGCGCCGTCGTCTTCGCCGAGCGCGTCGCGACGCTGGACTGGCTCCAGCAGCGCCTCATGAAGGATCTGCGCCTCAGCAAGGAGCAGGTCGGGGTCTTGCACGGCGGTCTGAGCGACACCGAGCAGCAGGACATCGTCGACTCGTTCAAGCTCGCCTCGTCGCCCATCCGCGTGCTGGTCACGGGGATGTCGCCTCGGAGGGCGTGAACCTCCACAGCCAGTGCCGCCACCTGGTGCACTTCGACATCCCGTGGAGCCTGATCCGGATCGAGCAGCGCAACGGCCGTATCGACCGGTACGGGCAGAAGCACCGGCCGCAGATCACGACGCTCCTGCTCAGCCCGGAGGGCCGTTTCGGCGGTGATTTCCACGTCCTGACCAAGTTGGTCGCGCGCGAGCACGAGGCGCACAAGGCGCTCGGCGACACCGCGTCCCTCATGGGCACGTACGACGTCGCCGCCGAGGAGGACGCGATCCGCGACGTCGTCCGGGGACGCAAGCAGCTCGAGGACGTGGTGAGCACGGTCGAGGAGGTCGCGGCGAGCGCCGCCCCGCGGGCTTCCTGGCGCGCCTCATGAGCCTGGGCAGCGAGAGCACGGTGCCCGACGGCGGAGCGTCGCCTCAGGTGCCCACGGCACCTTCCACGAACGGCGGCTCGGGCGTGTACGACGACGAGCTGAGCTTCCTGGAGGACGCTCTCCTCGAGGCGTTCGAGACCCCGGCCTGCCGGTCGCGAAGGGCGGGTGTCGTGGAAGACGTTCCCGCAGCAGCAGATCGTGAGCATCGAGCCGCCACGGGACCTGCGCCAGCGGCTCGAGGTGCTGCCGCAGTCGTACCTGGCTGCTCGCAGGGTGACCGAGACGCTCCGACTGGCGACGAACACCACTCGCGGGAAGCGCGAGATCGAGCAGGCCAAGAACGCCGAGTCCGGAGGCGCACTATCTCGCACCTCTGCACCCGATCGTCGACTGGGCTGCTGACCGGGCGCTCGCGAAGCTTGGCCGTGACGAGGTGTTCGCGGTCCGTGGGAACGTCGATGTCCTGACGGTCCTCCTCCAGGCGACGTTGACGAACAAGCGCGGCCAGGTGGTCGCGACCTCCTACTTGCACGTGGTCTTTCCGGACGTCACCAACGAGCATTTCGCGCCCGCACAGGTGCGCCCGAGCGGCCAGGAGGCGGTCGAGTCCCTCCGCCTCGCCACGGTGAACACGGGCGCTCTGGCTGGCGCCGACCGGCTCCAGCCGTTCGTGGCCGCAGCAGTCGGTGCAGCCGCCGCGCCTCTCGAGCAGCAGGTCGCTGCGATCCGCACCGAGACCGAGGACAGGGTCAGGCGGTGGACCGAGCGGTCGAAGAAGTGGCGCATCGAGTCAGGCGCACTGATCCAGCGTCAGGACCTGGAGCGTCGCCTCGAGGATGTGAACGAGGAATCGAAGCTCGCACAGACGATGCTCCCGGACCGGACCCTGGTCCGTCCTCTCGTGGTGGTCGTCCCGCTGGACACAGACATGTCGGAGATCGTCGGCGACGAGCCGGCACATGCGCAGTCGGCTGAGCCGCTGCTGGACGGAGCACTCTGATGGCCGTGAGCGACGCGATCGTCGTCGGCGAGGACTGGATCAGCGAGCACTACTTCGCGACCGAGGGCAAGCAGTCCTTCCATGCGCGCGTGCTCGACCGTCGCAAGACGTGGGACGCCGAGAAGGCGGAGGGAACGCGACGGTGCGCTCGCGGTTCGCGGACGCGCGCCGGGAGCTCCTGTCGACCTTTGCGAGCTTCGGGGAGGAGGGCGGTCGCAGCGACGACCTGCCCGCGCTCTACGAGCGTCTGCGCGAGATCCTCGGCTTCGCCGGGATGGGGCTCTCGGCAGAGCGTTCGGGTTCGGTCGTCCGCATCGGTGCAACGGGGCTGACGGCGAACGCACCGCTGGCGATCGTCGAGGCCGTTGCGGTCAAGGACGCCGAGGTGCTGCTCGCCAAAGGCGACGCCCTGCGCCCTCGGGAGGCGGACAAGACGCTGCTCATCCCGTACGACGTCGACGACAAGACCCAGATCGTCTCGGTCGCGCGCCTGCTCTCGCACCTGTTCGTGGCAGCCGACGCCCCCGACTTCGCACTGGTCCTGGCGGCGGCACGGCGCTGGTCGCCGAGAAGGAGCGGTGGGCCGAGGGTCGTTACCTCGCGGTCGACCTCCAGCTCGTGTGCGAGCGCGCCGAGGACAAGCGTGGCGGCGAGATCGATCGCGCGCTGACGTGCCTGAGTGCCGAGTCGCTCGCGCCCGACGCCGAGGGCAACCTCTGGTGGCCCGGTGTGCTCGACGAGTCGGTCAAGCACACCGTGGGCGTCTCCAGGACCTCCGTGAGGGCGTGCGCCTCTCGATCGAGATCATCGCGAACGAGGTGGTGCGCCGACGCGCCGCCCAGGGCCTCGATCCGCTCCCCACGGAGGAGGCGCAGCCGCTCGCCAAGCAGTCGCTGCGCTTCCTGTACCGCATCCTGTTCCTGCTCTACGCCGAGGCGTCGCCCGAGCTGGGGTCCTGCCGACCGGTGAGCAGGCGTACGAGAAGGGCTACAGCCTGGATCGCCTGCGCGAGCTCACACTCGTGGCGATCGAGAGCCCCGGGCCCAGCACGGGACGCACCTCTACGAGTCCCTCGCTGTGCTGTTCCACCGCGTCGACCAGGGGCACGACGGCGGAGAGACCGGCCGCGACGGGGCCGAGGCGCCGGGACTGGTCTTCCGTGCGCTGAAGGCGGACCTGTTCAGCACCCAGGCGACCGCCTTGATCGACCAGGTCGGTCTCGGGAACGCCGAGCTCCAGCGGGTGCTCCAGCACCTGCTGCTGAGCAAGGAGGTCAAGGGCAAGGACCGCGGCTTCATCTCGTACGCCGAGCTCGGGATCAATCAGCTCGGCGCGGTCTACGAGGGCCTCATGAGCTACACGGGCTTCTTCGCTGAGGAGGACCTGTTCGAGGTCGCCAAGGACGGCAACAGCGAGAAGGGGTCCTGGGTGGTCCCCACCCGGCGCGCCGACGGGATCCAGGCGAAGGATTTCGTCAAGGTCTCCGACCCCGTGACGGGCGAGGACAAGCCGGTCCTGCACGAGCGGGGACGTTCGTCTTCCGGCTCGCGGGGCGTGAGCGTCAGCAGTCGGCGTCCTACTACACGCCCGAGGTGCTGACACGGTTCACGGTGGGGCAGGCGCTCGAGGAGCTCATCGGGCCGGAGGAGATCAAGGAGGGCTCCGTCGAGTGGGAGGGCCGCGAGGTACCCCGCAAGATGTCCGCCCGAGAGATCCTCAACCTGACGGTCTGCGAGCCGCCCTCGGGTCGGGAGCATTCGCGATCGAGGCCGTGCGCCAGCTCGGCGCGGCGTACCTCAAGCGCCGTCAGGACGAGCTGGGCCAGCGGATAGACCCCGACGCCTACGCGCGCGAGCTGCAGAAGGTCAAGGCGTACATCGCGCTGCACAACGTCTACGGCGTCGACCTCAACGCGACCGCGGTCGAGCTCGCGGAGATCTCGCTGTGGCTCGACACCATGGGCGAGGGACTGCAGGCGCCGTGGTTCGGGCTGCACCTGCGAGCCGGCAACTCTCTGATCGGCGCCCGTCGTGCGGTGTTCGGGCGGCATGCTTTGGCCAAGAAGGCCTGGCTCAAGGGCATCCCTGACGACCATGCGATGACCTCGCTCGCCGCCGACATGGACAACGAGCGTCTCGCGACAGGGCTCGACGGCGGCATCCACCACTTCCTGCTGCCCGCGGACGGCTGGGGGCCACTCTCGGGGTCAACGAAGCTCGAGAAGCGGCATCACTGTTCGCGGAGAACCGTGCCCGGATCAAGGACTGGCGCAGGAGCGTGCTCGTCATGCCGACCAAGAAGCAGGCCCACGCGCTCGAGAATCTGTCGCTCCGGGTCGAGACTCTGTGGCAGATCGCGCTGCGACGCCTGACGATCGCGGAGTCCGAGGTCCGGCGAGCGGTCGACGTCTGGGGAGCCGATGACCTGCCTACCGGTGGGGCCGTGACCCGAGAGCAGATCGAGGACAGCCTCGCGGACGCCAAGGGTGCCTACCGGCGGCTCCGGCGAGTCATGGACGCCTGGTGCGCACTGTGGTTCTGGCCGCTCACGGACGAGCTCACGACGCGGACGGTGACTGCAGACGACGGCGCGGAGCAGCAGGTGCGGATCGAGCCCCGACGCTCGACGAGTGGATCGACGCGCTGCGTCTCCTGCTCGGGATCCACACCGCGGCGGGGCGTCGGGAACGGGCAAGAAGTGGCGCGGTGGCGATCAGCTGCTGACCTCGGGGTCGGACTGGGACGCCCTCAACGATGCCGAGCTCCTTGACCTGGGGTATGCGAACGCGCTCGACCCCGAGAAGGTCAAGGACAGGCACCCGTGGCTCGCTGTGTGTGAACAGGTGGCCGAGCGCCAGGGCTTCTTCCACTGGGAGCTGGACTTTGCGCCAGTGTTTGCGACAGGTGGCGGGTTTGACCTCCAGTGGGAAACCCTCCCTGGGTGCGGCCTCGTACGGACTTGGCTTCGCTGCTTGCGGAAGGCGACCCATGGTGGCAACTGGAATCAAGACCCTCTCAAGTCGATATTGTTGCAAGGCGCGCCGAAGCATTCACCGACGTTCTTGTCGCTGGGATCGTTGTTGATGGAATAGGTGAAACGTCGGCATCAATTGAGTATTTCGGCTCAGCTGAAAACTATCCGCGTCTTCCTGGCCTGCAGCCAGATCTGTATCGCTGCTTCATGGAGCAGACTTGGCGACACGTCTCCACCCGAGGGTCGATCGGTCTAATTCATCCTGAGAGGTTTTCTCACCAGACGTGGTGATCTGATCGGTGTGACGGCGGGCTGACCTGCGGGTTTCGTCCGGTCGGGAGTTTGGCAGCAGCAGGGTCCCAGGACCAGGATGCAAGTCGCCAAACACACAATCTGGACGACTGGGACCCTGCTTGATCACCTATGGTGCCACCCTCGACGTGCCCGCCCGCACCCTGACGGTCGTGACTCGTTGGATCGCGGCTCATCGACGTGCCCGCGATATCCGTCCCTGGCAGCGCGCCGCGACCGCGCGCACCCAAGCACTGCTCGTGCTGCGCTGGTTCAAGGACGCGACCCGCGTGCACCTGCTCGCTCGGGACGCGGGCATCTCGCTGGCGACGGCCTACCGGTACCTGCACGAGGCGATCGACGTCATCGCTGACCAGGCACCCGACCTGCACGACGTCCTGGCCACCGCCCGCACCGAGCAGTGGCCGTTCGTGGCCCTGGACGGGACGCTCGTGCCGATCGCGCAGCTGCACGGACCGCGCAACCCGACCGGCGCCGAGTCCTGGTACTCGGGCAAGCATCATCGGCACGGTGCCAACATCCAGGTGCTGTGTGACCCGACCGGCTACCCCGTGTGGGTCTCGGCGGCCAGTCCCGGTTCCACCCACGACATCACCGCGGCCCGCAGGTTCGTCCTGCCGGAGCTCTACCCGCCGCCGCCGCCGGACTACCGACCCTGACCGACAAGGGCTATCAGGGCGCCGCATCGGGATCCGGCACCCGCTGCGTCTCACGAGGGCCGCTCACGTCGACGACCTGGCCCGCGACAAGATCCTCATCTCGCTACGCGCCACGGCAGAACGTGGCAACGCGCTGCTCAAGAACACCTGGCGAGCCCTACGCCTGATCACCCTCGACCCGAACCGCACCACCAAGATCACCGCCGCAGCCCTCGCCCTACTCCACCTTCAACGCGGAACCCGCAGACCAAACTGGTGAGAAAACCTCTGAGTCGCACTTTACGGACGAGAAAGCTGGCCCGCTGCGTGCCGCGACGTATGGGCGCCTGAGGAGGCACTGGCAGTTCATCAACGAGCTTACGCTTTCGAGGTGCACCACCTCGTCAGCTACGGGGTCCATGTCTATGGTGTTGCTCGCGAGCCGGTGTTTCAGCAGGCCGCCTCGCTCTTCCATCCTGAGACGGTGGCCCGCTCGTATGCGCATGATGGCTCCGGCGACGAGCCAGGGCTGAAGGATCCCGATGGACGCTGGGATATTCGGCCGCATCGCGACCGAATCATCACGGTCGACGAGTCGGTTCTCCGGACGTGGCACGAGGTCCTTGAGGCCGAGCCTGTACCGGTGCGTCAGACCCGCATGATCTACGCCGTCAACCTCTCGACGGCCAGCGTTCTCGACAAGCTGGCTAGCGCACCACGGATTGCATCGTTGGAACTCCACTTCTCCCGCGGCTGGGACGAGAGCCGCGACCGCAAACTAGGACACTTCGACGTTAAGTGGGGCGCCCCGGAGTCTTGGCAGGACGTCATCCTCCAAGGTCCGCACATGCACGTGGCCAACCCGACATACAAGACGCCGAACGCCACGATGAAGCACAACCTCGACTGGTCCGCGGTCGACCTTGAGTCGCTCCGGGCTGACGCTGTCCTGGCAACGTCCTACAAACCGCGTGCCGACCGCGCCCAATACGACGCATCCTACGCTCACTGGGTTCGGGAGGTTCGTGAGAACCCGGACGGCTCTGACCTCGACGCGGTACTCGCCGTCGACCCGCGGTACATCCGCGATGTCGAGTACGGTGTTGATGCCAGCGGCACCCGCGTCCGCACGGAGACGGTATCGGCCCGCGGGTTCTATCGCTTGGCGTGGCGAAACATGGCGGCGAACACGGGCGAGCGGACACTCATCCCGCTCTCATGCCGCCGGGAGCGGCGCACATTCATGGGGTCTCATCGGTGGGACTGCCCGGTGGCACGTCGACCGACCTGGCGCTGGTCGCCACGATCGTGGCATCCCTCATCCACGACTTCGGTGTGCGATCGGCTCCCAAGTCGACGATCTCGTCGGCGACGATCGAGCGCCTTCCCTTCGTAGACGGCTCTCTTCGACGAGAGATCGTCCTGCGTGGTCTCCGGTTGAACTGCCTGACCGACGCCTACGCCGACCTGTGGGCCGAGTGCTTCGCCCCTGCCTTTACCGAGGACTCGTGGACCGGCCTGCCGGAACGGTCAGGATGGGTGGACCTCGGCGACGTGAAGCCCAAGTGGACTCCTGAGACCCCGCTGCGTCGTGCAGAGGACCGTCGGCAGGCGCTGCTCGAGATCGACGCCCTCGTCGCGCTCTCGTTGGGCCTGACCGCGGACGAGCTCTGCACGACCTACCGCACCCAGTTCCCGGTGCTCTACGGCTACGACCGCAACCGTGACCACTACGACGCGAACGGCCGCATTGTCCCGAACAGCGTCATCACGGTGTGGCGCTCGAAGGGCGACCGCATCTCCGAGACCGAGCGCACCGCAACCCACCCGGGCAGCGGGGTCGAGCATGTCTACGAGCTCCCGTTCGAGACCCTCGACCGCGAGAAGGACATGCGCATCGCGTACGCCGAGTTCGAGCGCCGCCTCGCGGAACGCGAACGGCCCTGATCTACCGAACACCATCGATGAACGTCAACGGGGATGAGGACATGAAGGTACCCACGCCCGACGGGGTGCACCTGCAGCGACTCATCACCACGTGCGACGTCGAGAGATACCGCACGTCTACCGACAGCGAACGGTTGGAGGTCCGCGCCTACCTCCGCTACGCGGTCTGAGCGTCGACCCCAGGCAACGCTCGCGCCACGGTTCCCGTCGTCGCAGGCTTCATCGCCGTGACCGTGACGGTCCTGGTCTTCGTCGCGGGCTCACCGAGGAGGACCCTCAAGATGCGGTCTGGTCGGTCGTTCGACTCGGCATCGTCGCGACGTTCCTCGTGCTGTTCGGGATCGCCCTCCTGTTTCTGACCTGGCGTGAGGACCGCCGCAACGCGATCGCTACGAGCTGGCTCGCTGAGATCGAAGGGGCGGAGGCCACATTGACGGGAACCAGTGCGACACGGGAGGCATCGGCTTCGACCCCCGTCGCACCTCCGCGGCGCGGACGTCGGTCACGCCGCACCCCGATCCGGCGCAATCCGCGGGATGAGCGGCCTGGGAGGCTATGAGTTGAAGAGTTTGTCCACGATCCATGCTGCGAATCCCGCAAGGATCCAGCCGACGGGGTGACTGCAGTCATGAGCGCGCCAAAAGAACTGGTACCTGTCGGCGTACCCGTCGGTGGGAAGGTTGCTGCTCTGGAAATAGATCCCGCCGGCGATTGAGGCGAGAACTAGACAGGTGGCAAATAGGCGCCCAAAGGAGCCTTTGGCATTGGTGGCTTCGATGTTCTGCGCGTTGGATTCTGGACTTTTCTCGCGAGCGGCGCCGCACGGCCATATCGAGCGCCGCGGCTTCCGCGCTATATTCGTGCAAAGGGTTCCACCCTTCACCCGACACTCCTCCGTCTTCAGGAAGGAGGTTTGCCCAGTCGGTACTCGACGCGATGTCGTGCTCAGTGGAAAAGGACCTTGCGGCAGCGCAAAGTTCATTGCCATCCGTATAAGTACCGACGATACGTGTGCTGATGGTGTTTCCGTACTGTGCAACATGTCTTGTCCAGTAGGCGCCAGAGCCCAAGTACTCGGGGATCCTCTGTCGTTCTGCCGAAGTATTTTAACCCAGTCACGCGATGAGTCTTGATATAAAGATGCACTGGCTTGACGAGCGGAGCTCCCACTTGGCTTCCTTGGTGGTTGAGTCGACGGCTACCTGATCCTCGAGTGCACATTTTCTCGCGTCCGTCAGGCTACTGGTGAACTCTTTTCACTAGGTGCCGCCATCACCGCGCCCGGTCTACAGATGCTGTGTGAGATCGTCCTGTTCTGCGAGGTCATCGATGATGCTGATCGGTTCGTCCGTCCCGTCGGTCTCGTCAGCGCCAAGGAACCTCTCGACGATGGGGATGTCGCCGTCGTCGGCGAGGTCGGGGTACTGGCAAGGAGGAAGCGACGCCGGTAGGCGATGTCCGCCGAGTCGACCACGGCCTCGAGCGTCGCCCAGTTCAAGCTCGCACCGACTGCGACGCCGACCACGGGGATGAGCTTGCCCAGCGATTTCTTGGTGAAGCGGATCGACAGCGCCGCGGTGAGCTTCTGGGCGATCTTGACGAAGGTCGCTTCTCCGAGCTTTTCCCACGTCGCGCCCCGAACGAGGAGCTGCGTGAGGCGCACGAGGTCGATGAACGCGGCCTCCTTGGCTGCCGTGGAAGCCGCTGTGCCGAGGTTGATCACGCTCTGGACGAAGGCCTTCTCCTCGGGCGTTCCGGGTCGTAGCCATAGGACAGCGCAACCTGACCTACTGCGCGGGAGGTCAGACCCAGGACAGCGACGACGTCTCCAGCCAGAGCGCTGGCGACGACCGCACCTCCCGGAGCGCTCGCCACCCCGGACGCCACTCCCACCTGACCTCCCGTCATGGCGAGCGCCGCCAGACCGCCGCTCGTCGCGGCGGTCAAGGCATAGGCAATGTCGAGGTTCCGCATGCGCACAACGTCGATCTGCTCGAGATCGAGCTGCCGTAGATCGTGGAACCGCTCGACCGTGTGGCCCTTGCGCACGTGCTTCTTCACGACTGCTTGAGGTGTCAAACCGACTCTGCTCGCCCGGGCGATGGACTTACCGGCAGCGCCGGCGCTCGTGCTCACCCAGTCCCCGGAGCTCTTCCGAACCGACTCCGGGATCGTGCCGACCAGCTTGGTACCGGCCCGCCCCACTGCCTGTGCGCCCTTCTGAAGGAGCGGGGCGCGCTCGGCAGTCTTCCCGCCCAGGCGATCGCCTGCCGTGCGGCGTTGCCCGTGCTCTCTTCCAGGGCGCGGGCAAACTGCCGCGTCGGCCGAGCGTGACCCTCGACCAGGTCGTTCCATGCCTGCTGCTCGTACGGGGAGGGCGTCGTCATGAGGGCAACCTAGTGGTGCTAAGGGCAACTGCTTGCAGCTGTCTCTGAAATTCACCCATTCTTGAGAAGAGGTGAGACAGGGTCACGATAACCGCGCGAGCATCCGGGACAGATGTCACAGTTGCCCGGTAGGTTGCAGTCGTGAGCGAGCTCCTTCCCGTATCCCAGGCCGAGTCCCTGCGCAAGAACCTGCTCGAGTACCTCACGACGACGTTCGCTCTGGCCGATAACGACATGCAGGCGGCGCTGGGAGAGTTCCTCCAGTCCCCGAGCACGGCCTGTTTCGCGGCCCGTACGTGCGCTTGCGACTGCCGTTCCGCCCCGCGCAGGACGGCTGGCGGGACGCGCTCGACTGGGACGGAGGATTCACGCCCTACGGGCATCAGGCGGCGACCATCGCTCGGCTGAGCAGCGCGGGTCTCGACGCACAGCGCCCCGGCCGCTGCCGACGCTCGTGACGACCGGGACGGGTTCGGGAAAGACCGAGGCCTTCCTCTATCCGATCCTCGACCACGTCCTGCGAGCGCAGCGCGCGGGCGTGACGGGGACCAAGGCGATCATCCTCTACCCGATGAATGCCCTCGCGAACGACCAGGCGCAGCGCCTCGCATCGATGATCACGCGCGACAAGGCGCTCGGTGGGATCACCGCCGCCCTGTTCACGGGGCAGAAGGGCCCGGAGCGCACCAGGGTCACCGCGGACAGCCTCATCACGAGCCGCGACATCGTCCGGGACACCGCTCCCGACATCCTGCTCACCAACTACAAGATGCTCGACCAGATGCTGCTGCGCGAACCCGACGCGAGCATCTGGGCCCAGAGCGCGCACAGCCTCCAGTACCTCGTGCTCGACGAGTTCCACACCTACGACGGAGCGCAGGGGACGGACGTCTCGATGCTCCTGCGACGCCACGGGCTGACGCTCAAGAGCTACTGGTCCGAGGACGACGCCCGCCTCACCGCCGAGGACTGGCAGCGCCCGCTCGGGCGCATCACCCCGTCGCGACGTCGGCGACCCTCGGTGACAAGGGTGACGCCAGCGCGATGCTCTCCTTCGCCCGCACGGTCTTCGGCGAGGACTTCCCGGAAGACGCCGTCATCACCGAGTCGCGGCTCGACCTCGACGAGTGGGTCGGCGACGCCGCGGACGTCGTCGCGCGCAACGGCTGGGAGCCCTCGACCTCGACGCCCAGTCGCTCGCCGAGCTCATCACGGCTCTCGAGGCCGGCGGCAAGCAGTCGCCAGCCCGGGCGACCCGCACCGTCCTCTCAGCTGTACCGGACGGTGCCGGACGGGAGGGAAGATGGCGGTCGCGTGGCCGACAAGACGTGGTCGCACCCCGACCTCACGGAGGCCGACGACGAGCTGTTGCTGGATCTCGCCAAGGCTCACCCGCTCGTCCAGCGCCTCGTCGAAGAGACCCAGGACGCTGCCGACCTGACCGACCTGGTCCCCGCCGTCCTGCCCGAGGTCCGCGACCCTGGCAGACGCCCGGCGACTCCGTCGTCGCGCTGACGGCCGTCCTCGGCGCCCTCAGCCACCTCCGGGCTACCAAGGGCATCGAGCTCCGCGGGCTCTCGGTCGACGTGCACCTCTGGGTGCGTGAGCTCACGCGCGTCGACCGTGCCGCGACCGACACCGCACGACTTTCGTGGAGCGACGACGGGATGCTCGTCGACGCTGGCGACCCGGGGCCACCAGCACAGCGGGCCAGGTGTTTCCTGCGATCTACTGCCGGCACTGCGGCCGGTCCGGGTGGGCGTCGTGCTTGCCCCGACGGGGACGGACCTCGACCCGACCGATGTCACGATCCGTCAGCGCCACGCGCGGCGCGACGACCGCTTCCGCCCGCTCGTGCACGCCGCGGCGGAGGACGAGAAGGCCCGGGCGGGCGAGAACGTCGACGGCCTCTGGTGGTTCGTCGTCCCCGAGCGCCGCCTCGTCGCGACGCGTCCCGAGGAGGCCGACCTCGGCGACGACACCGTGCTGCCCGTCCTGACCCACCACGGCGAGGGCGCCGGCGAGGCGTCCGTCGACGATACCTGCCCGTCGTGCGCCCAGAAGGACGGCATCCGCTTCCTCGGCTCGGCCATCGCGACGCTCCTGTCGGTGACGCTGTCCGGTCTGTTCGGTACCTCGGGACTCGACATCGCCGAGAAGAAGGCGCTCGTCTTCACCGACAGCGTGCAGGACGCAGCGCACCGGGCCGGTTCGTCCAGGCGCGGTCGCACAGCCTCACCCTGCGCGCCGTCCTGCGCCAGGCCATCGGCGACGAACCGACCGACCTCGAGGCGCTCACCCGCGCGGTCATCGACCTCGCGGGTGACGACAAGAACGCGCGCTATCGCCTCCTGCCGCCCGCATACGCCGAGCGCGACAAGTTCGCACCGTTCTGGCAGGCGGAGACCATGCCCTCGCCGTCGGACAAGGCACGCAAGCGCGTCACGACGAGGCTCCTGCTCGACGTGATGCTCGAGCTCGGGCTGCGCTCCGCCGTCGGGCGCACGCTCGAGGCCACGGGCAGCGTCGTCGCCGAGGTCCAGGTCGACGAGGCCGTCATGACGGCCAGCGCGCAAGGCGCCCTTGCTGACGCCACCGTCCAGGGGCGCTCGACACCTTCACCCCGACCACCGCGACCTGGTCGCCTGGGTGCGCGGCGTCGTCGAACGCCTGCGGACGCGTGGGGCGATCCAGCACGAGTGGTTCGACCGCTTCCGGCGCGAGGACGGCAACCGCTGGTGGATCACGGGCGGGCGTCCGCGCCAGGACGGGATGCCCGGGTTCGGGCGCGGCAACAGCGCCCCGCCTTCCCGCGCGTCGGCGGGGCGGGAGCCGTCAGGACTCGGATCTCGAGCCCGTCGGGGCTGCCAAGGGTGGTATGCCGGGTGGACCGCGAAGTGCCTCGGCGTGCCCAAGGCTGACGGTGCCGTGCTCGCCCGTCTCCTCTTCCAGCACCTCGAACGCCGCGGTGTGGTCGGCGCCCAGACCTCGACCTCAGGAGCCCAGACCTTCCACCTCCAGCCGCGAGACGTCGTGGTCCAGGCGGCACAGCTGGCCGACCTCGAGGGCGGCCGACTCGCCCTCGAGTGCGACGTCTGCCGGACCGTCACGCACGGGACCGAGCGCGTCGTCGACCAGCTCGACGGAGCCGGGTGCCTCGTCGCCCGGTGCTCCGGTACCCAGCACCGCTTCCAGGTGCGAGACAACTTCTACCGCGACATGTACGCGTCGCACGACGTGCGCCGTGTCGTCGCCCGAGAGCACACGAGCCTCCTCGACGACAAGGTGCGCCTCGAGTACGAGAACCAGTTCAAGTCGAGGAACCCGGCGCCGAACGCCCCCAACGTCCTGGTCGCCACGCCGACGCTCGAGATGGGCATCGACATCGGCGACCTGTCGACCGTCATGCTCGCCTCGCTCCCGCGGAGCGTCGCGTCGTACCTGCAACGCATCGGCCGCGCGGGCCGACTGACCGGGAACGCGCTCGCGCTCGCGTTCGTCACGGGCCGCGGCGACCAGCTCCCGCGGTTCGCCGAGCCGCTCAAGGTCATCAACGGCGAGGTGCGCCCGCCGGCGACCTACCTCGACGCCGAGGAGATCCTCCAGCGCCAGTACCTCGCCTCGGTCGCGGACGTGCTCGCGCGTCGTGCCGACGCCCCACCCGAAGAGCGCGAGAAGCGCTCGGGTCCTCGGACGAGGGAACGTACCTGGGTGTCCTGGTCGACGAGGCGGAGACCCACGCGTCAGCGCACCTCGACCGGTTCCTCGCGGGCTTCGACGGTCTGAACCCCGACGTGGTGGCGCGGTTGCGGGCCTGGGCCGTCCGGGACGGGAGGTACCCGGCACGAGCGGCCTGGGTGTGCGCTGCCACGCCGCGTCGCACGCGTGGACCACGCGGGTCGAGGCCCTGCAGTTCCGCGAGCTGGAGATCCAGAAGAGCCTGGTCGAGCTCGACCAGCGCGCGGAGTCGCCCGCCGCGACCGACGGTGACCGGATCGACCGGCGCACCGCCTACGCCGCGCTGCACCTCACGCGCGGCCAGCTCGCGAGCCTGCGCGGCGAGTACTGGGTGAGCGTGCTCGAGGAGTTCGGGCTCTTCCCCAACTACACGCTGCTCGACGACTCGGTGTCCCTCGAGGTCGCCGTCAGCTGGATGGACCCCGACACCCAGACGTACCAGTACGAGCCCCTCGTCCTCGAACGAGGGTCCGCGCAGGCGCTGCGCGACTTCGCCCCGGGCGACGTTCTATGCGAGCGGCTACGCGATCGAGATCGACGCGATCGAGCTCGGCCGGGACAACGAGGCCGTGCGGACCTGGGCATGCTGTCCCGCGTGCGGGTTCGTCCTGGACGTGGGGAGACGGGGACGACCGCCTCCGTGCCGCCTGCCCGCGGTGCGACGACCAGGCGATCGCGGACGTCGACCAACGCCTCCAGGTGATCGAGCTGAGGTCTGTCTCCGCCGCCGTCCGGCGTGAGGAGGCGGCGATCGACGACCGCCGCGACGAGCGCGTGCGCGAGGGTTCACCATCCTTACGCTCGCCGACGTCGAGCCCTCGCACATCACGCGCCAGTGGTACGTCGACGGTTACGGGTTCGGCGCCAAGCACCTGCGCGACCTCTCGATCCGCTGGCTCAACCTCGGCAGGAGCGCCGCCGAGGCACGACCCACGAGATCGCGGGCAACATCGTCGACGCCCCGCTGTTCCGCGTGTGCACGAGCTGCGGCAAGCTCGACACCTCGACCGGCGCCAACACGTCGGCCGAGCACCGCCCCTGGTGCCCGCAGCGCAAGGCGTCGACCGAGAAGACGGCGAGCATCGCGCTCGCCCGCAGCCTGCGCACCGAGGGACTCGTCATGCGCCTGCCGACGTCCGTGACGGTCGGCGACGGGTTCTCCATGCCCTCGCTCTCCGCCGCGGTGCTGCTCGCCCTGCGCGAGCGGCTCGGAGGCTCGCCCGACCACATCGAGATCACGTCGATCGTCGACCCCACGCGTCACGACTCCGGACAGAACCCCAGCGCGCTGCTCCTGCACGACAAGGTCCCCGGGGACGGGTTACCTCGCCGAGCTCGCTGACGAGAAGGCGGTCTGGGCAATGCTCCGCCGGGCGTGGGAGGTGCTGCGCGACTGCCCCTGCCAGCTCGAGGGAAAGCTCGCGTGCGACCGATGCCTGCTGCCGTTCGCCTCGTCCCACCTGGTGGGCCAGACCTCCCGAGCCACCGGGCAGCGCTACCTCGGCGAGATCCTGCGCTCGGGCCAGAGGACCGAACCGGGTGAGGACGAACCCATGGTCCCTGAGGAGATGGCCTGGACCGTCACGGCCGACGAGCCCCAGCTCCCGACCCCGAGTCCCAGCTCGAGCAGAAGTTCCGCCAGGTGCTGCGTGCCCGCCTCGAGAGCATGGGAGCGACCGTCAGGAACAGCCCACGAGCGTCGGTAGCTCGTGGCGCATCACGCTCGGAGGTGGGGCGCAGTGGCGCCTGGACCCCAGCAGTTCGTCAAGGGCGCCAAGCCGGACTTCGTCCTCACTGCGGGTCAACCGGGTATTCCTCCCGTCGCGATCTTCACCGACGGGTGGCGTTACCACGCGTCGCCGTCCCACGACCGGGTCGCCGACGATGCCGCCAAGCGGCGCAACCTGCGCGACGCCGGGTACCAGGTCATCTCGCTCACCTGGGCAGACCTGGACGGTGCCGAGAAGCCCAGCGAAAGCCCGTGCCCGTGCCGTGGCTCACGCCCGGGAGCCAGGCCCTGGTGCTCGAGAACTCTCACGGCACCATCACGCCGTCCACGCTCGACCTCGTGCAGCGCAACCCCTGGAGCTCTTGCTCGGCTGGCTCCAGGCGCCGCACCCGCCGCCCGCGAGGCCCTGGCCCGGTGGCTCCCGCTGCTCGCGGTGGGGAAGGCCCAGGTCAGCGGCGCGGCGCCCGCAGGGACCCGCTCACGGACCTCGCCCTCGGCGTGCTCGACGGCGACAGCCTGCCTGCCGGTGACGCCATGACGTGGTTCTGGCGGTACGACACCCTCGTCCTGGCCGTCCGGCTGCTCGACGAATCGAGCCTCACGACCGAGGTCGCACTCGTGCTCGACGATGCCGTCGGCACGCTCGGAGAGCAGCATCGCGAGGCGTGGCGAGAGTGGCTCCGCCTCGCCAACCTGCTGAACCTGCGGGTCGCACCCACCGTCGTCACCACACGCTCGCACCACCTGAGCGACGCGCCCCTCGCGGCTGTCGCTCCGCCGTCGGGCAGCGAGACGGCGGCCACCGCGGCCGAGAGCGACCTGCCCGCGGGCGACTGGCGCCTCGTCTACGAGGAAGCGATGGGCGTCGAGAAGGACCTCCTTGCGGCGCTCGCGGACCTGGCCGGCGGCGGCCTGGCCGCCCGACGCTCGGGTCCGAGCAGGGGACGGCATCACGTTGTCGCTCGCCTGGGAGGACCGTCGCGTCACGATCCTCCACGAGGAGCTCACGGACGAAGACCGTGACGACCTGCTCTCCGACGGGTGGCAGCTCGTCGAACCCGACATCGATGTACTCCGTGCAGCACTCACCGCAGAAAGGCACGCCTGATGCCCCAGATCGTCTTCGGCCCCAGCAGACCGGAAAGCTTGACGGGAGCGTCAAGAAGGCAGCCTTCGCCTTCCTCGAGAAGCTCGGCGAGAGCGACGCGACCCCGGTCTGCACATCGAGCCCATCGAGGGGACCATCGACTCCCGGGTCCGCACGGGGCGCATCAACGATTTCTGGCGCGCGGTGCTCGTCAAGGTCCAGGGCCAGGCCTCCGACGCGCACTACGTCTACCTGGGCGCCTATCCTCACGACGACGCGATCGCTTTCGCGAAGATGGTCAAGCTCGTGATCAACCCGCGCAACGGGATCGCCGAGCTCGTGGCGGCCGACGCGGAGTCCGCGGTCGAGGCTGCGGTTGCCGGGGCCCTCGAGGAGGGGCGTCTGCCCCGGTCGTGGCAGTCGGGAAGGCGAAGCCGCTTCCCGAGGACGTCGACACGACGGACTACCCCTGCTCGAGACGCAGGGCATCACGCTCGACCAGCTGCTCGACCTCGGGATCGAGCGAGCCTTCGCCGAGCGCGTCCTCACGATCACGGGCGAGCGTGAGCTGCTCGACGCCACTGCTGCGACGAGCTCGACGTGGCAGGGGCTTGTCGTCCTCGACCTCGCGACGGGCAAGAAGCTCGACGCGGTGAAGCTGAGCTACGGGATCGGAGTACCGCGTCCCGACGGCACCGTCGTCGCGCCGCCCACTGTGGCAGCCGGCGAAGAGACCGACGACGAGCTGCTCGTCGCCCTTCAGCACCCGCCGCAAGCCTCGAGTTCGCCTTCATCGAGGACAACGAGGAGCTGCGGCAGGCGATCGAGGACGAAGACTTCGGCAAGTGGCGTGTCTTCCTGCACCCCGAGCAGCGTGAGTATGCGACACGGTCCAGGAACGGGTCGTTCCGCCTCTCTGGCGGTGCCGGCACCGGCAAGACGGTCGTTCTGCTGCACCGCGCGAAGCACCTCGTTCGGACCGATCCTTCGGCACGGATCGTGCTGACCACCTACAACAAGACGCTCGCGTCGTCGCTCCTGGAGAACCTCCGGCTGCTCGACCCGCGGCTCCCGGTCGCCGACCGGCTCGGTGACCCGGGATCTACGTCGCGAGCGTCGACGCGATCGCGCGCCGGGTGCTCGTGGGCGCCGACGCGCGGCTCGGGGCAACGCGGCCGGTGACAAGGGAGCCGTGGCTGACGTGCTCGGTCCCCGCCCGCCCCATGTCCTGGAGGCCACTGCACATGCGGCGTGGGGGCCGCCATCGACAACGGGGACGAAGCTCCCGCCGAGCTGCGCAGCGAGGCGTTCGTCGAAGCGGAGTACACGACCGTCGTCCTGCCGAACCGCGTGCTAACGCGGGAGACCTACTCAAGGTGAGGCGCCCGGGCGTGGGGTCGCGCTCGACCGTGCTCGGCGCAACGCCGTGTGGGACGTCGTGGAGACCTACCGTGCCGCGGCCGCCGCGGCCGGGTCGACCGACTGGGACGAGAAGGCCATCATCGCTGCGAGTTACCTCGACACGGTGGCGGCGCCGGAGGTGCCCGGATCGCCGACCATGTGCTCGTGGACGAGGGCAAGACCTCTCACCGAGCAGGCTGCTGTTCTTGCGCTCGCTCGCCGAGGCCGGGAAGAACGACCTGTTCCTCGCCGAGGACTCCCAGCAGCGCATCTACGGGCAGAAGATCGTGCTCTCGAAGTACGGCATCAACATCCGTGGTCGGTCGCGCCGCCTGACCTTGAACTACCGGACCACCGCGGAGACCTTGCACTACGCGACCAGGATCCTCGACCAGCAGAGCGTGGTCGACCTGGACGGAGCTGCCGCGTCGTCGGACGGGTACCGCTCCGCCCGGACCGGCCCGACGCCCGAGCTCGTCCCCTGCATCTCGCTCGCCGAGGAGTACCAGCGGGCAGCGCGCATCGTCCGCGGATGGATCGACGCAGGCGACGCACCCGAGACGATCGGGCTGCTTGTCTACACGCAGGCGGTCGCCGGGAAGCTGCAGAGCGGCCTGGCCGACAACGGTGTCGAGGCACGCTTCGTCTCCAGCGAGGCAACGGTCGACAAGGGCAGGCCCGTGATCATGACCATGCACCGCTCGAAGGGCATGGAGTTCAAGCGGGTCCTGCTGTTCGGCCTCGACTCGGTGCCGGGTCTGCAGAGGCTCTCGCAGCTGCCCGAGGCCGACCGCGACGACGCGAGGCTGCGCGAGCGCTCGCTGCTCTACGTGGCCGCGACGCGCGCACGCGACGAGCTCGTCGTGATGTGGAAGGGCGAGCCGAGCGAGCTACTGCCGGAGGTGGCGTGAGCGACCTGGTCGGCGCGGACATGACGGGTGGCGCGCTGACCTCGCCCGGGTGGCATCTGGATCCCGGCGGAACGGAGCACCTGCGGTGGTGGGACGGGTCTTCCTGGGCCGCTCACCTCGATCAGGATTCCCGGTTGCTCGACGGCTTCCTGCGGTTGTCTGGCGCTGCACTGGTGTGGCGCCCAGCCCCGGGTGGCCGGTACCGCGAGCCGGGTGGCATCCATCACCTCTCTGGGAACCTAATCCTGGGTGGGAGAGGCCCGACTCCGCTTGGCGCTGGTGGTCGCTGGTCGACTCCTCCCTCCTGACGCGGCCTCGGTCGATAGGCTCCGGAGGGTCGTCGAGATCGTCGAGAGGGAGGCCTCCCCGCGCGCCTGGGGGCGATCGACTACGTGACGGTTCCGCTGGTGTGGACCTCCCCGCCGGGTTGGCCACCCGCTGAACGTGGGTGGGCTCCGCCCACTGGATGGAATGCACCGCGCTCCTGGGGCGTGCGCCGACCGGCTGGCCGTTCTGGCAGCCTGATGCGGCGATCGTCGAGGAGCGGCTACGGGCCGTGGCATTCGATATCGACAGACGCAGTCGCTTGATGGCTACCACTCCTGAAGGGCTCCTGCACGACCTCGACTGGGTTGAGTCGATCTCGGTGACCTTGGCTTATTGCTCACCGCTCATCCTGTCCCCGCTGGCTTCCGCAGCGCAGGCTGGGGTCGTCATGCCGTCGGACGTCCCGTCAAAACAGTCTCTACGTGAGGCGCACCACGTGTGCGTCCATGCTGCCTCCAACCTGCGGACCTACCTGTTGACCCTCGTCCAGGAGGAACGGCTACCTGATGCCTGGTGTGGTGTGCTTCGTCGAGAGCTGCACGCTGCATGGATCGGTTACGGAGTGGCGGTCCAGAACGAGTTCGACGCCATGACCGGACACTTCCTCGGAGCCGTCCGACGACGGCTGGTGCGGTACACGAGCATCCCGACGTCGGGACGACGGCTCGCGCGTGCTCGAGCAGACATCGCCCAGCTGAGCTCACTGCTGGAAGGCTTCGAACAGGATCTTGTCGCCAGGGTTGCTGCACTCAACTCACGTAGTGCACTCAAGGCGAGAGGGCGCTCGTTCTCCCCTCGGATCGGTAGCGACTGGCGGGGGCTGACGACGCGGCCACTGACTTCTGAGAGAGCTCGGCTACCACGATGTCCGCTCGAGCGAAGACCCCGACTTTGATCTGCGAGGACGCCAGGTCGTCGCAGGAGTTTCGGCACGCGCACGACGTACGGGACGGTCCGAGATACTCGCACTGCGAGGTGCCAACGTTCAAGGTGCTGATGCGTTCTGGTTCTCGGTAGCAGGATTCACTACTGATGCCCTTCATTGTGGGGATCAGGTGGGAGTGGCTCTCTTCGTCGCTGCGGAAGGGGTGAGTGGCGAGCGGCCAACCGGGTGGCTCACGAGATCCGGGGATGATCACGGTGCGCTGACCTCCGTTCACACTGTTGGACCGGTCCCTCACTTCACCCTCCAGCAATTCACCCCTGTCGCACCCTCTGCCAGGATTCACCTGGATCGCCCAAGTCGCGCGATCGGCGCGGCGCCGCGCATCTCGACGGGCGCAAGGAACACAGGTAACCCCGCATGGACCTCACCGACAAGGAACGCCTCGGGCGTGGGCTCGACACGCTCGGCGAAGGGCTTCGGCCGATCGTCGACGAGCGGATGACCACGGCGGTCCACGGCAAGCCGTGGGTCCCGCTCTACGGGGCAAAGGAATCGGCTCGGCTAGGCCGTCCCTACAAGGCTGAGGCATCCGACCCGCGCCTGCTCCTGCGCATCCTGCGGCACGAGCGGGCAGTCTTCACAGACATCGACGCGTCGCAGCGTGCCTGGGCGGAAGAACTGATCCAGACGTCGAACCGTTGGGCACACGCCGCGTCGATCACTCGGCAGCAGACCGATCGGGCTCTCGACACGATGATCCTGCTTGCCGAGACGCTGGAGCTGGAGTTGACGATCGAGCGCCTTGTCACCCTGCGGGCGGGCTCACCGGCCCAGGTGTCCACGGACGCACCCGTAGACGTCGTGGTGTCCGGTCCCCTGATCGTCCCGCCGCTCGATGCCCCGGCCACCGCACCGACAGACGCGTCAGCAGCCGTCTTGCGCGACGTCGACGAGCCGCCGAGACCAGGGCCCCCAGGCGGAGGCAGCCGTGCTCGATCCGGCGCGCGGAGCTGAGTCCCCGAGGTCAGCAAGGGCGTTCGCTACCTGACCGTCCGCTCCGGCGCGTTGACGTCCTCGTGGCTCACCACGAGGCAATCAACTACGCGCTGATCCACAACAACGTCTCACCGATCGTTGCAGCACGACTGCGGAACTCTGGTGACGTCCCGATCGAGATCGAGTCGATCGAGCTGACGATCGAACCCCTTGTTGCGGGCGCCGACGCCCCGGTCGCGGTCCCGCTCGTACTTCGTCCGGGGACCCTCGCCCCTGGCGCCGAAGTGGACGTGCCGTCACATCAGCTCGCCTGGCGACTCAATGTCGCCCGTTCCTCGCGCTCGACGAGTCTGCAACGACCACGATCACCCTGACCGTCCGCGCCTCGGGCGGGGCCTTCGAGACTCCGGTCCGTTGCGCCTCCTTACGGTCGACGAGTGGTGGGCGCGGGGATCCCGAGTCGATCGCGGCCTTCGTCCGTCCGAACGACCCGGCGATCGTGACGCTTCTCAGCGACGCAGCGGAGCTCCTCTCAGCCAGGACCGGCTCGCCGTCGCTCGAGGGTTATCAGTCAGGCCCAGAGCGCGTGCACCAGATCGCCGAGGCGATCTACGATGCCATGCAGGCCCGCCGGATCCGATACATCCAGGCGCCCGCCTCGTTCGAGGAAACGGTCAGCGGGTCCGGACGCACGCGCAGGTGCTCGACGAGCGCTGGGGCACGTGCCTCGACCTCGCCTGCACCTATGCGGCTGCACTCGAGCAGGCTGGGGTGCACCCGATCCTTGCGATGGTCGAGGGCCACGCCTTCGCCGGCTTCCTGACGGAGGACAGCCAACTTCCCACCATCGCAGTAGACGACCCGGAATCGTCGTGACGATCGCCGACTCGTCGCTCTTTGACGCGGTCGAGACGACCATGCTCTGCGAGGGCGACAAGCCCGCCACCTTCGACGAGGCGCGAGGTCGCGTCCGGACGTGGTGGACATCTGACCTCGACAAGATGGAGTTTCTCCTCGACGTCCAAGCAGCGCACCGTCGCGTCAAGCCTCTGCCCACGATTCGCATGGAGGGGACACCCGTGTCGTCGAGGTGGTTAGGAGTCCGTACCGGTTCCCGCAAGGCGGCTGCCCTCGTCGGGCCCGACGACGGCAGGCCCAGGTGGAAGCGGAGCACCCGCCCGTATCGAGAAGTGGCGTCGCGCACTGCTCGACATGACCTACCTTAATCCTCTCCTCAAGCGAAAAGAATCGAGCAGCGTCCCGCTCCACGTTCCCGCAGGGGATCGGCGCATTCGAGGACAAGATTGCCGGCAAGGAGCGAGTTCGCCTCGTCCCGCACGACAAGTTCGCGGCGATCCACGCCGCTCAAGGTGCCCGGACGGCACGCGACATCGACACGGTCGTCCTGCGGCGAATCCTCGAGGAGGAGAACACGCTCTACGCCGCACTGAGCACCAAGGAATACCAGGCCAAGCTGGCCAGCCTTGCGCGCAGGCTCGAACGGTCACCGAGGAGACCGGGACCAACAATCTCTACCTCACGCTCGGGACCCTTGAGTGGATGGAGCGCGCCAAGAAGGGCGTCGCCCGCTCTTTCTCTTGCCCGTCAAGCTCGTCGGCGGTCGGGCTACCACGCCGTTCACGCTCGAGGTCGACGAGACCCGTGAGATGGAGCCCAACTACTGCCTGATCGAGAAGCTCCGTCTGACCTGGGGACTCGATATCCCCGAGCTCAGCAACCCGGGCACTGACGACTCTGGGATCGACATCGACGGCGCGTTCGCAGCCGTGCGCACGGCGATCCTGCGCTCTAACGCCACGAGCTTTCACGTTGAGGAGACAGCGCACCTTGCCCTCCTGCAGTTCTCCACGCTCGAGATGTGGCGGGACCTCAGCACCAACTGGGCCTCCTTCATGGAGAGGCCCGCTGTGCGTCACCTCGTCGAGACGGCGGGACAGCCGTTCGTCGACGACATCGACGTGCCGGCCGCAGACAGGACGGCCGAGGCGACTACCTACCTCCCGATCCCTGCTGACGGCTCGCAGCTTGAGGCAGTGCGGTGGGCCGCGGCTGGTAAGTCGTTCATCCTCGAGGGGCCTCCCGGAACCGGGAAGTCGCAGACGATCACGAACCTGATCGCCCACCTCCTCGCCGAGGGCAAGAAGGTGCTCTTCGTCGCCGAGAAGCCTGCAGCGCTCGAGGTGGTGAAGAAGCGACTCGACGACGTCGGACTCGGTGCTTTCAGCCTCGATCTGCACGGCCGCAACCAGACCGTGACGGCTGTGCGCGAGCAGCTCACCGCTGCGCTCGACGCGCAGGTCGACGGCGCATCCACCTGGGAGGCGCTGCGCTCGAACTACCGCGGACTCGTGGAGAGCCTGAGCCGGTACCCCGACCAGGTTCACGAAGAAGGGCCCGTCGGAGTCTCCTCCTGGGAGGCGCGGCAGGTCCTGCTCGAGCTGCAGGAGATTGCGGGAGGGATCGAAGCGGATATCGATGTGCCGCGCGCCCTCGTGATGGGGGCGACGTCGCTGGACTCGGTCTACGACGCAGCGCGGAACCTCGGCAACGCGCTGCTCGACTTGGGAGTTGCTCCCGCTGCCTCACCTTGGCGCCTCGCGGGCGGGCTGGATGCAGATGCGCTTGACCGCACGGCGATCGCAGGAGCACTGACCAGGGTCGTCGCAGCAGACCAGGCTGTCACTGACCCGATCCTCCGCGCGATGACCTCGATCGCACGCACCCCGGTCGAGTTCGAGGCGATCGCGGTCTGGCTCGACTCCGTCCGTGCGGGCGCCGGGCGCTCTGCTGTCGAGGCGCACACCCTCGTCACGCCACAGTGGCGAGCTCATGCCGAGCAGACGATGAACGCCGTGGCGCAGTTCCGTGCGACGTACGGCCCCAGCTGGGGCCTTCTCGGCCGGGATCATGGCGTATGACCTGGACAGCCTCGTCGCCCGATCGGTCGAGGTCGACGGTCACCTGCTCGGCAAGAAGAAGGGGCGTCTTGCCTTGCTGGCAGAGCTCGCACCCGTGATGACGGTCGCAACGAACCAGCCGCAGCCATTCGCACCCGGCACCCTGACGACTGTCCTCCGAGGGCTGGTGTCCGTCCGTGAGGCGATGCGCGGACTTGTCGCTTACGCGAGCCAGCTCCCCGGAGTCGTCCTTCCTTACGCATGGAACCCCTCGACCACGGGCAAGCAGCGGAGGTCGACCGTTCTGTCTATGGCCTGGACGCAGCCCATCGCTTGCGCGCCACGCTTGGTGCGGGGCGTCCGGAGGCCGAGATCACCCAGGCGACGGTTGATGCGGTGACGGTCGAGGTGCTGCGAGTCCGTACACCGGCCGCCGCCATGCCCGGGGCGGTTGCGCGGGAGCTCGGTTCCGCCTGGGACGGATTCACGACTGTGCTCGGTTCAGACTCCCAGGGGATCGATCGCTGGCTCTCCGGGAGGAACCGTGGGTCCGCACTGTCGGAGGATCTTCTCCAGTGGACGGCGGACGCCGCCGGGGCGCGTTCATCCGCCTCCAGCGATGGGCCCGGTGCGTCGATCGCTGGATGCGCTTGTCGCCCTCGGTCTCGGGGTCATGGAGCGCCCCGTGCTGTCAGGCCTCCTGCCGGGGTCCGACATCGAGAACAGCGTGCGGCTCGCCGTCGCGCGCGAGGCGCTCGCCGAGCGATTCGACTCGACCGGGCTCTCGGCTTTCGACGACCTTGCCCGGTCGCGGCTCGTCGAGCGCTTTGTCGACACCGGCCAGGATGTCCGCAAGCGCATGATCGCCGAGCTCCCAGCCCGCATCGTCCGGGCGCGTACCTTCGACCCGAGCCAACGGGTCGGGATGGTCGCCGACCTGCGCCAGCAGCTCAGCCGACGGCGCAGCGGGCTCCCGATCAGGCAGCTGCTGCACCGCTACGGGCTCTCATCACCGAGATCACTCCGTGCGTGCTCATGAGCCCGCACTCGGTCGCACGGTTCCTCCCGTCCAATGCCGTCGACTTCGACGTGGTCGTGTTCGACGAGGCGTCGCAGATCCGGGTCCCCGAGGCTATCGGAGCCATGGGGCGGGGCAAGGCGGTGGTAGTTGTCGGCGACTCGAAGCAGATGCCACCGACCGCGATGTTCTCCTCGACGAGTGCGTCGGAGGACGAGGAAGAGACCCTGAACGAGGAGTCCCTCCCCGTCCCCACCGACCTCGAGTCGATCCTCAGCGAGGCGAGTGAGTCTCGTCTCCCCAGGCTCCTCCTGTCCTGGCACTACCGGAGCCGCGACGAGTCGCTCATCGCGTTCTCGAACCAGCACTACTACGACGGAAGACTTTCGAGCTTCCCGACGCCTCCGCTGGGCGGCACCACGAGTGCGCTGCTGCTCCGCCGCATCGACGGCGAGTGGGAGGGGCTCGCGAGGATCGGCCCGCGTCAACCGCGCAGAGGCCGAGGCAGTGGTCGAGGAGGTCCGCCGCAGGGTTGTCGAGAGCCCTGGACAGAGCATCGGCGTCGTCACGTTCAACACCCAGCAGCGTGACCTCATCTTCGATGCGCTCGACTCCGACCCTGACCTGCGGATCCGTGCGGCACTCGATCGGGAGGTCGAACCAGTCTTCGTCAAGAACCTGGAGA
Organism: Oerskovia sp. M15; assembly: GCA_038070415.1. GTDB lineage: Bacteria > Actinomycetota > Actinomycetes > Actinomycetales > Cellulomonadaceae > Oerskovia. Next base: position 1,486,134 of record JAMYWF010000001.1, on the reverse strand, counting down.
ACGTCCAGGGAGACGAGCGGGACGTCATCCTCTTCACGCTTGCCTTTGCCAAGGATGCGCGCGGCAAGGTTCCACTCAACTGGGGCCCGCTCACTCGCGCGGGTGGCGAGCGCCGACTCAATGTCGCCGTGACACGAGCCAAGGAGCAAGTCGTCATCTTCGCGTCGTTCGACCCTCATGACCTGGACCTGAGCACGTCCGCGTCGGTGGGCTTGGAGCACCTGAAGGACTATCTGCTCCTGGCGAAGAATGGCGTCGAGAACGCCAGTCTCCGGCGGCCGTCGGCACGGGACCGTCACCGGGAAGAGGTCGTCGGAGCGCTCCAGGAAACCGGGCTCGAGATCCGCTCGAACATCGGCCTGTCGGACTTCACGGTCGACCTCGCGGTGCGGACCGACGAGTCGAGCCCGTGGGTCGCGGTCATGCTCGACGGTCCCGTCTGGGCCTCTCGCGGTAGCGTGGGAGACCGCGAAGGGTTGCCGTCGGCCGTGCTGGTCGGCTCGATGGGTTGGGCTCGAGTCGAACGAATCTGGCTCCCAACTTGGATCCGGGACCGCGAAGCTGTTGTTGCTGCAATTGAGGCAGCGGCCAAGGCCGTAGGGGCGGCGACGGAGATCGCTCCTGAGGTCATCGAGGTGCCGGTCGAGCCAGTTCTGGGGCCGGACCTGGGCGGCGGCGACGCGATGGGGAGCCGAGTGGCGCGGGCCGAGCGGTCGAGGACGAGATGACCGTGCTGCCTCGATACGCTGGTGCGGTGCAGTCCGAGGAGATCGTTGTGATCGCGGGCAGCACCGCTTTCCGCGCGGCAGCCGACGGACTGCGGCACTCGACGTGGGTGCTCGACGACTCGTCGTCTGCCCGGTCCAAGCAGATCGTCCGTGCCGAGCTTGAGGACATCGTCGCGGCCGAGGGCCGATCCTCGCCGATCGCTTGGCGCGCATCCTCGCAGGCCGCTTCGATCTGACGCGCGTGCGCGAGGGCGCAAGGAGCAGATCCTGTCGCTCGTTCCTCGCGGTGTCGTCAAGAAGGCTCTCAACGGTGACCGTATCGCGTGGCCCATGGGCTCGGACCCGGAGACGTACGCTGAGTTCCGACTCGGTGATGGCGAGGACAAGCGCGACATCAGCGACGTTCCCTATCACGAGCTCCGCAACGCCATGGTGGCGGTCGTCCGCCGGGCACACGGCCTGACCGACGAGGACACCCTGCGGGAGACCGCCCGACTGTTCGGCGTCGGACGTCTCGCCTCGAAGGTTCGCCCTCGCCTCGAAGACGTCCTGGATGCGGCCGTGAGGGAAGGCCACCTGGTCGAGCGTGAGGGCTTGGTCCAAGTCCCTGAGCCGCGGAGGCGTCGGCCGACTGGCCGACGCCTCCTGGGACATTCTTCCCACCCACCCGTTGACCACCCACCCCGGCGCGCGCATCCTCCACGCATGACAACACCTACCGCGTGGCAACGACGCCGCGTCCCGCGCCCTCTCGCCGCAGCAGCCACCGCAGCCACCGCAGCGACCCTCGCCCTCCTCGCGGTCACCGTCGCGTCACCCCAGCAGGCAGCCGCCGCCGAGACCATCCCCGTCTCGACCGCCACCCAGCTCAAGTCCGCCCTCGCCGCGGCCACACCGGGCCAGACCATCCAGCTCGCCGACGGCGTCTACACCGGCAACTTCAAGGTCACGGGTCGCGCGGCCACCTCCGCCGCTCCGATCACCCTCACAGGCACCGAGAACGCCGTCCTGCGCACCTCGAGCGGCGGCGGCAACGTCCTGCAGCTCACCGACGCCGACTACTGGACGGTCCGCGGCATCACGGTCCAGAACGCCCAGAAGGGCATCATGGTCGACTCCTCGGACCACGTCACGATCGACCACGTCACGATCGACGACGTCACGGTCCACGACCTCACCATGGAGGGCGTGCACTTCCGCACGTCGAGCAGCTACGGCGTCCTGAGGAACTCGCGCATCTTCGACACCGGCCAGGACGGGCGCGGCATGGGAGAGGGCGTGTACGTCGGGTCCGCCAACACCTACAGCGACAACTCCGACCACGTCCAGATCCTCGACAACGTCATCGGCCCGCTCGTCCGCGGCGAGAACGTCGACATCAAGGAGGGCACGCGCGGCGGCCGCATCGCGGGCAACACCTTCTACGGCGACGGCCTGACGGGCGCCAACTATGACGACTCCTGGGTCGACATCAAGGGCAACGACTACGTCGTCGAGGGCAACACGGGCGTCGGGACCACCAAGTCGGGCTTCCAGACGCACCAGCAGTCGCCCGGCTGGGGCTGCGGCACGACCTTCCGCAACAACTCCTCGGACCTGAGCGGCGCCGTCGGGCAGGGCGGTACGCGATCGAGGTGACCGTCTACGACGCGACGACCTGTCCCGTGACCGTGACGAGCGACAACACCGTCGTCGGGGAGACGGCCTGGTCAACCCGGGCATCCCCGTCTCGCCGCTGGGCGGCGGACCCAGCCAGAACCCAGCCCGACGCCGGAGCCCACCCCGAGCCCGACGCCCTCACCTTCCCCGTCGCCCACCACGCCCGCGTGCACCGCGCCGGCGTGGAGCGCGGCCGCCGTCTACACGGGCGGAGCCAAGGTCTCCTACGCGGGCAGCACCTACACGGCCAAGTGGTGGAGCCAGGGCGAGACCCGGGAACGATGCAGTGGGGAGCGTGGGCGTTGGTCGGACCCTGCTGAGCGCCGACAGAAGAGCAGCATCAGCAGTACGTTGCAAGCATGGTCTCGATCACGATCCGCGACGTCCCGCAGGAGGTGCGCGACGAGCTGGCCTCGCGCGCCGCAGCCTCGGGACGCTCGCTGCAGGAGTATCTCGCCCAGGCCCTCGACGACCTGGCGGCTAAGCCCTCGCTCGAGGCCCTGCTCGTTGACGTCCGTCGTAACGCGCTGCGCTTCCCCGTGCTCGAGGTGGACTCGTTGACCGCAGACCTCGCCGCCGACCGTCGGTGAGCACCCACCGGACGACCAGGCCGCCGGCCCCGCCGGACGATACGTCGGGCGCTTGCGCGCCAACACCGCTACGTGTGGCGCCGTGAGTCCGCCCTCCGTGCTTCGCCCGGTACGTCTGCCCGACGTGCCCCTGGTCGCTTGGACATCGGCTGCCTCTCTTGTGCCGCCGGGACGCAAGGGAACGGTGACCGGTACAGTCCTCACGGTTCTCGCGCTCCCGTTCTGGATCCTCACCACGACATTCACGCCGGCGCTGCATCTTGATCGTGTGGTGGTTGTGCGGATGCACGAGCGCGGCTGGCGGCATCAGGCGCGGCAGCTGGCGGGGCTCATGGCCGGTGTCGTGACCCTGGTGGGGCTGGCGTTGGTCGTGATGTTGCCGGCGGCGCACGGCGCGTGGCCGCTGGCGGCCGCGGAGGGTGCCCTGGCCCTCGGGGCGCGCTCCTGGCCTCGGGGTCGTGGTGACGGGCGCGTTGGTGCTCAGGACGTTGGCTGGGCTACGCCGCGTCACGCGTGCGGCGCGTAGAGCTCATGACGTTGAGCAGCGTCGGGCCGATCGGGCTCATGCCCGCGCTGCGCGCTGGGTCGTGGAGGCGGCCGCGTCGCGCGCGGGCGTCGGCGGCATGGCCGCGATCGCCGCGCACGTGCGAGCGAGCGTGCCTGCTGGCGAGACCGTGATCGTCTCTGCAGCCTCGCAGAAGCTCGCCGACGTCTACATCCGCCGGTACGGTCTCGTGCCGTACGCGACCGCTCCGTGGACACTCTCGGGGACCGGCGGACTGGGCGCGCCCGTGAAGCTTGAAACAACCCTTTACAGATGAGCGAATCTGTATAGCATTGCTTCATGGCGGACAGGCAGGGGCATCCAGCGGAGAGCGCGAGCCCACCCTCGTCGGTGGTTACCTGGGGCGAGGTGGCCGGCAGGAAGGTCAGCGCGGGCAAGGCGCACAAGGATCTGAGCGACCCAGAGAAGTACGAGCGTATCGGGCACGGCGTGTATCGCCCGCTCGATCTCCCGCAGGTGGACACCGACTTGGTGGAGATCGCAGTGCGCGCCTCACGCGCGACGCTGTGTTTGACGAGCGCCTTGGCGTGGCACGACCTCACCGATGAGATACCCATGTCCCACGACCTGGCGATCGCTCGTGGGACGCACCCGCCTGCGCTTCGGGCCCCGCAACCTTCCACCGGTTCGACGTCGCCACGTACACGGTCGGGCGTGAAGAGCACCGCGTCCCGGGAGCCAGCGACCTGTCGATCTGGATCTTCTCGGCCGAACGAACGATTGCCGACCTCTTTCGCATCCCGCACCGCCGCGACGAGGCTATCGCTGCGACCAAGCAGTGGCTACGGGTACGAGGCAACCACCCGGCGCGCCTGCTCGAGGTCGGACGCAAGGTCCCCGTGCCGAAAATGCGATCCGCTCGGCGCTGAACGTGCTCACGTGACGCGCGCGGACGAGGTGCAGCGCGCTCTGCGGGCCGAGGCGCGACGGCGCAGGCGCCCGCTTGGCGAACTGCAGCTCTTGTACGGGCTTGAGCGCGCCCTCGACCGGCTCACGCGCACGCCCTATGCTGACGCGTTCGTCCTCAAGGGCGGGGTCCTGCTGGCAGCCTTCGACCAGCGGCGCATCACCCGGACATCGATCTGCAGGCGCGTGCCCTCGAGGTCACCGCACAGCGCATGGTCGCGGTCGTCGAGGCGATCGCGAGGGTTGACGGCGACGACGGTCTGGAGTTCGACGGCCAGAGCCCACGAGTCGACCAGATCCGCGAGGACAACGAGTACGAAGGACTGCGCGTCATCTTCACGGGAACCCTGGGGCACTCTCCGATCCGGGTGCAGCTGGACGTCTCGACGGGCGACCCCATCATCCCGGGGCGCAGGAGGTCGTCATCCCAGGTCTGCTTGGCGACGACGTGAGGATCGTGGGCCACCCGATGGTGACCGTGGTCGCGGAGAAGACCGTCACGATCCTTCAGCGTGGAACGACCAGTACCCGCTGGCGCGACTACGTCGACGTGGTCAACCTGTCTCGCGCTCACCACTTCCGCGCAGACGAGCTGCTCGGTGCCGCTGAGGCTGTCGCGCAGCACCGGGCCGCGACACTTGGGCCTGTCGCGCCCATAGTCGTCGGTTACGGGGACGTGGGCCAAGGGAAGTGGATGGCTTGGCGGAAGAGGAACGAACTCCAGGAGCGCTGCGAGCCATTGCTCGACGACCAGATGGCCGCGCTCGCCCTGTTCGTCGACCCGGTCTACACAGGGCTCGTCACTCGAGAAGCGACGTGGGACCCGGACCTCCGCGAGTGGATCGAAATGTAGGCGGGGACCCGGACTCGCCTGGGTCTCCGGGTCACAACGTTGCGATCAACTCAGCCCGACTCGCCCCAGCAGCTCCTCGAACGCCCCTCGCCCACCACGGGGATCCCGTACCGGCGCGCGGTCCGCGCCTTCCCGGACAACGAGTCCGGGTCGGCCGCGATCACGACGCGCGTGCGCTGGGTGACGTTCGGCCAGGGCGAGAGCCCGGCCGCGCGCGCATCGCGCTCCCATTCCTCGCGAGCCCGCGTCATGGCCCCGGTGAGCACGATCTCGTCGCCCCGAGCCAGCGCGAACCGCGGCCTCGCGGCCACGGTCGCCACAGCAGCCACGGCGGCGCCCGCCGAAGTTCCCGCCCACCCCGCCCGACGACGTCGCTCGCCTCCGCGCCCAGGTGCGCTCCGCCGTCGGGCATCACGCTGCCCGCGCCACCTGCGGCGTACGCACCACGGACGGCACCCGCGGCCGCGCGACCGCCGCCGCGACGTCGTCCGCATCCATCCCGAGCTGGCCCGCAACCTCGTGGAGGTCCGCGACCTCGGCGTCGGACAGCTCGCCGTCGTCGAGCGCGACCCGCGCCAACGCGTCGAGGTACCCGTGGTGCAGCGACTCGACCTGCGCACGGCTGAGTCCGGCCTCCTCGGCGGCCGCGAGCAGGGCGCTGCGCTCGGTGAACGAGACATAGCGGTCGAGCAGGGCCAGGTCGAGGAGCGCGAGGTAGTCGTCGGCCTGCGCGGGCTCGGGAACGCGGTCGAGGCGGTCGGACAGCCCTGAGAGCCAGTGGCCGGTCGGTCGGCTCGCCCCGCGCAGGACCGGGGTGAAAGCGCCCGACGAAGGCAGCCCCGGCCACGAGTGCGACGCCGAGGCTTCGTGCGCCTGGGCCCAGAGCGGGTCGGCGTCGTCGAGGCCGAGGTAGTGCTCCAGGAGCCCGGCCGTGGCGCGAGCGTCACCCAGGGCGGAGTGGGCGCCGTCGTGCACCACGCCCGCGAGCTCGCAGCAGATCGCGAGCCCGCGCGGTGCGGCCGGCAGGAACGTCCCGGCGAGGCGCATGGTGCACAGGCACGCGAGCGGATCGATCCCCACGGGCAGGCCGACGCGCCCGAACTCCGCGCGCAGGAACCGGGTGTCGAAGCTCGCGTTGTGCGCGACGATCACGCGCCCTCGAGGAGCCGCGCGAGGTGCGGGCGACGACGGCGAACGTCGGAGCGAGGCTCACGTCAGCCGCGCCGATCCCGTGCACGTGCTGCGGGCCCAGGTCGCGCTCGGGATTCACGAGCGTGCACCACTCGTCCTGGACGCGGCGGCGGCGTCGGTGAGGACGACGGCGACCTCGGCGATGCGGTCGTGCTGGCGAGGGAGAACCCTGTGGTCTCGAGGTCGATCACGGCGAATCCGGGCACGGGGAACAGGGTGCCAGGTGGGGCACGGGGCAGCGAAGTCGTCCACAGGGCGTGCGGGCACCGTGGGTACACCCGGCCCAGGTTCACCCGCTGCGCGCAGGCGCCGAGAAGCCACGGTCAAGCTCGACGAGGCCTGCCCGTAGTACGAGATTCTCGCCGCCTCCGGCGCCGGCGGCGCGAGGCCTGTTCCCTGAGCGGTCGAATCGGGAAGGTCGTTCGACGCCGTGGGTATCTGTCCGACCCAGGACCGCGGACTACGAGTAGAGGCTCGCGCGGAAGCCGGGATACGGATCCACCGGCTCGGCGGCGGACCTGCGGACGGCGACCACGGCGTCGAGTCCCGGCCCGGCGACATAGTGGCGCCCTTGGTGTTGCCGACGGCACGCAGCAGCGCGACGTCGGTCAGCAGCTGAGGTCGCGGCTCGCCGTGCGTTCGTCGATCTGTGCCTCCCGGACGTACGGGCCACGGCGCACCCGCATGCCGAGCGCGGCTGAGTACAGGATGTCGAGCGATCGATCAGGGAGCCGATGGGTCGCCTCGAGATCGTCAAGCATTCCCCAGACCGTCGCGGCACGCGAGACCCGGTCGAGGACGGCCTGGGCCTGCATGTGGTGGGCGCGCAGCGAGAAGGTCAGCCACGTCGATGCTTCGTGGTCGGGGCTCCAGGTGCCGTCGCTCGAGCGCGCGAGGGCCTGGTAGTAGTCCTGGGTGTGCGCGCCGAGCCACTCCTCGATGCTCGACAGCTCGGGTGCGCTCAGACCCGCGCGGGTCAGGACGAGGTCTGGAGCGCGCGTGCCATGCGGCCGTTGCCGTCGTGGAACGGGTGGATCATGACGAGGTTGAGATGGGCCATCGCGCCTCGGACGAACGGATCAAGGTCCGGGTGGTCGTCGATCCAGCCCATGAGCTCGTCGACGAGTCCTGGCACCTGTGCGGCGTCCGGTCCGGCGTAGAGGTGACGGCTAGTCGACTCGTCGGAGACGAAGATCTCCCGCGGCGGTACTGACCGGGGCTCTTGTCGAGCGCGTGGGAGATCAGCATGTAGTGCATGGACCGCATGACTGAGGCATCGAGCGTGAAGTTCTCGTCTCCGGCGGTCGCGAGGATGAACCCGAGGGCTTGGCGGTAGCCCGCGATCTCCCGGAAGGTCGGAACGTCGGCGCTGATCGGTTCGTCCCCTCCACAGCGGCATCGGCGTCGTCGAGCTCGACGTTGTACCCCTCGATGCTGTTCGAGCCTTGGATCGCCCGGGCGACTGCAGTCCTGCGCAGCCGTCCCACCCATCGTCGGGGCGTACGGATCTGGTCGACGAGCGCCTCGCGCATGGAGGCGAGCTCGCCGAGAACCTTCTCGTCCGCGGGGTTAGTGGGGAAGGGTATAGATCATGTCCCAATGTCCTTCATCTAGAGACAACAGGATGACAGGATCCGGAAGTTGTCGCAAGAATAGAGACATTGAGACATCGGGCTCAGCCCTTCGCCCGCGCCGCCCGACGTCGTCGCCTCGCCTCCTCCGCCCGCCCTTCCGCAGTCTCGAGGTCGTGGTCGACCGCTGCCAGGTCGCCCTCCGCCGCAGCCAGCGCCGCTCGCGCCGCGTCGAGCGCGCTGTGCGCGTCGTCGCGCTCGGCGGTCAGCCGGGCGATCTCCTCGTCCAGTGCGGCTAGGCGCGCATCCAACGGCCCGACGGCGTCGCTCGCCTCACGCACTGCGTCGGCGGCCTGGTCGCGGCGTCCTTCGAGTCGATCGATCACCGCGGCTGCCTCGGCGACCTCACGCTCGGCCGCCTCGAGGGCGGTATCCGATGTCGAGTGATCGCGCCCGGCGGGTTCGTCGGCCGCAGCCTGGTCGGCCGCGTTCTCTTGTGGGAGCGCAGCGGCGCCGGAAGGGTAGCCCGACGCGAACCGGTGCCCGCCGCGCCTCCCGCTCCGCGCTCAGCGACACCACGTCGGCGGTCTCGCCGGTCTCGTCCACGATCCCGAACCCGACGTACTGCAGCGCCTGCGTGAGCCTCCCGGCCCGCACGATCGCCCCGGCATCTCGGTCCATGACCGCGGCGGTGAGCGTCTCGCCCAGCCTGCGCAGCGCCTCGCCGGACACGGCCCGCCCGTCGACGCCCGCCGTCGACACCTCCGCGACCAACGCCTCGACCTGTCGCCGGCGCTCGCGGTCGAGCTCGGTGAGCCGGTCGCGGTCCGGGCCTCGGTCGCCGCACGGAGCTTGTCGCCGAGCGCCACGAGGTCGTCGATCTGCTGCGCGTGCGAGCGTGCGACCTGGTTGACGACCCATGCGGCGACGGTCGGCTTGGTCAGCGCGCGCAACCGGGCGGCCCCGACCGAGTCGCCAGCCGCGGTGGCCTGCTTCGCCGCGGCGTTCCGGGCGGCGACGAACTCGTCGAGCGGCAGCGCGAACAGCTGGTCGACGCTCTGCTCGCTGCCCGCCCGGGGCTCTCGCTCATCGACCCAGCGTCGCACCGTTCCCTCTGGCTGCCGAACCCGAGGTTGGTCAGGCAACTGGGGCCAGTTGCCTGACCAACCTCGGTTCGCACCGTGCAGCCGCCTCGCGACAGCGTCCCGAGTCGACCGCACCGGGCGCACCGCTCGCTGTCGGCAGCGGCCACTGATGGCAGGAGCCGCATCGAGCCTGCGGACGTCACAAGGCGTCGTCGGGGTGAAGACCCAGCTCCGTGTCGAGAGCCTCATCGAACTGGTCGCGCGCCGACTGGACGTCAGTCATGTGGGCGGCGGTCCAGTGCAGCAGCGCATCGATCAGGTCCTGCAGGGTCGTGCCCAGCGGCGCGATCCGATACTCCACGGCGAGCGGGCGCGTGCGCACGATGACTCGTTCGACCATGCCGTTGCGCTCCAGCCGTCGCAGCGTCGCCGCGAGCGACTTCTGCGTCACCACCGGAATCGCGCGGCGAAGCTCATTGAAGCGGCGTGGCCGCTCGCACAGCGTGTCGAGGACCTGCAACGACCACTTGTCGAGCACCTGGTCCAGCAGTTCCCGGTGCTGGGCGGTCACCTGCGACTGATCGGATGCGTCCTCGGCGGTTTCCCTCATGAAACCTAGTCTCGTTGAAGTTTCCTTCGTCTACCAAGTAGACCAGGGATACCACCAACGAAAGGAAGCGCATGACCGTGCAGCTGCTGACCCCGAGGGCATGTTCGAGCCCGTCCCGTACCACCACGTGTCCATCGCGACCGGCTCCCGCCACGTGCACGTCGCGGGCAGATCGCCCGCGACGGCGACGGCAATCGCATCGCGACCGGAGACCTCGCCGGTCAGGTCGCTCAGGCTCTCCGCAACACCGCACGCGGGCTTGCCGGTGCCGGAGCGAGTTTCTCCGACGTGGTGCGGCTCCGGTTCTTCGCCACGCAGTGGCATCCCGACAAGATGGATGACTTCCTGGCGGCATCCAGAGCGTGGTCGAGGAGCTCGAGATCCTCAGCCCCTGCCTCCGCTGTCGTTCATCGGGGTCGACTACCTGTTCGAACCCGACGTGCTCATCGAAGTCGAGGCATACGCCGTCATCGACTGATACCAGCCGGTCGTCCGCGCGCAGCGGTCGATGCCTCCTGCGGTGCGGTGGCGGTAGACACCCATTCGCGGAGCATCGGCCGCCGCTGCTCGTGGTCCGTGTCCGACTCCTCGGGTGTGCGGCGTAGACGTTGCTGATCGGGGAGCAGGCCATGGACATCGCGATGAGCCATGATGTCGGCCGGATCGCCCTCGCGCACCTGGCCGTCCTCCTGGCGGCACCGACGGCGTGCACGTCCTGCTCCACACCGGACACGACCATCACCGTTCCGGACAGCGCGACGGGGCCGGTGCTCGCGCACCGACCCCGTCGGCCTCACCGCACCGCAGGCTGAAGGGGAGGACGACCTGCGGCGGGGAGTCTGGGACGACCGTCAGGCGGCCGAGGTGGCAACCTCGATACGCTGCGGCGTCGAACCGGCGAAGACGCCGGCGACCGTGACGGTCAGGACACCCGCGTCGTAGCGGGCGCTGACCGCATCCGCGTCGGCGACCTTCGGGAGGGTGACGACGCGGTGGAACGCGCCGTACCGGACCTCGCGGACGCGGCGACCCTCGGTCTCCTCGGAGCGCTCGTCCTTGCGCTCGCCGCGTACGACGAGCTTGCGCCCTCGACCTCGACCGTGACGTCCTGCGCCGGGTCGACGCCCGGCAGGTCGAAGCGGGCGACCAGGTCGTCGCCGTCCTGGTAGACGTCGGCGGTGGCCGGGACACCCGGAACGGGACGCGCGGTGAGCAGGTCGCGAAGGGCGCGGTCGAACGTGGGGACGGTGGTCAGGGTGTTCGTCATGGTGACTCCTTCTGTGGTGATGGAACCTCTGACGGGTACAACTTGAGCCACCCTCGCTCAATTCCAGATCGGCGTTCGCCGTGGACGAACGCCGGGACCGGTAGGTCTACTCGCAACCGATCCCGTCACCGTCGCGGTCCAGCTTCTTCGAGTATCCGGGCTCACCGACACGGATCGGCGCGTTCCCCGCGGCCCGGACCGCGTCGCAGTTCGCGTACGACACCGCACTGTCGGTTCCGCCGACGATCCCGGCGGGAGCTTCAGGCGTCGTCGCCTTCGGGACGCTCGACGTACCTGATCGGTCCGTCGCTGCGCTCCTGGCCTGGAGGTCGGTCTCAGCCGTCGCAACCGCGCTCTCGCGTGCTTCGACCGCGGTGAGTCGGGCCTGGAGGTCGGTCTCGGCTGTCGCCACGGCGGACTCGCGAGTCGTGATCCCGGCCTCCAGGGTCCCTGCCGCGCTCTCCCGCTCCGCGGTCGCGGCCTGGTCCGCCGCCAGCTCCTCCTGGGCCGTGGCGAGCTCAGCCTCGTCCTGGCCGAGGCGCGCACGCTCCTCTTCGACGTCCACGAGAGTAGACCTGGCAGAGGCCAGCTGCGAGGACGCTCCGCCCTTACCGACAAGGAATCCGGCCACGAGCAACGCCAGGCACAGGAACGCCACGAGCACGGTGCGCCGGGTCCGGTTGTCACTGTGGGCAGCTCCACCTGCGCCGCCTGCGCCACCGGCCCCGTCCGCGACCGGCAGCAGCATCGCTTGTTCGGCCGGTTCGGCCTGTTCGGTCGACGCGTCGTCGATCCAGAGCGACCATCCAGGTGGAGGTGCGGGCCACGTCGCATCTGGCTTCCAGGACGGATCCGGAGTCCAACCGTCAGGTGGGACTGGCCAGCCCGGGGTGGGTTGAAGCGTGCGGTCATGGTGGGCTCCTCGTCGAGCTGGCGCCGCGACTGCAGTGCCGCCTGCGTCGGCCGTTGATCGACCGTCCCTTCCGAGGCTAGGCGGGCGGCATCGTCGCGTGAGCATCCACGACCGGGTGAATTCGGATCGCCGGGTCGCGGTCAGGCCCCAGGCGCTCCCAGCACCGCCACCAGGAAGTCCCCGTCCTCTGCGAACGGGCGCAGGTCCCACGTCGACAGCTTGAGCTGGGCCTCGAGCCCCGCCTCGGCGGCGTCGGCGAAGAAGGCGTCGAACGCGTAGCCGCGCCCCGCCCCGAACCCGATGACGGCCCTCCCGCCCGGTGCTAGGTGGGCGCGGAAGCGGCGCAGCACCTCGACCTCGGTGCCCGGCGCGAGGAACGTCACGACGTTCCCGGCGCACACGATCAGGTCGAATGCCTCGGCGACCCCGGCGGCCGGCAGGTCCATCTCGGCGAGGTCCGCGACGACCCAGGTGGACCCGGGTGGTCGGCCTCGGCGGCCTCGATCAGGACCGGGTCGACGTCGACGCCCACCACCTGGTGACCGCGTGCCGCGAGCTCTGCCCCGACGCGCCCGGGCCGCAGCCCGCGTCGAGGACCCGGGCGCCGCGGGGAGCATGGCGTCGACCAGGCGTGCCTCGCCCGCGAGGTCAGCGCCTTGCGCGGCCATCGCACGGAACCGCTCGACGTACCAGGTGGAGTGGGACGGGTCGACGGCGGTCTTCTGCTCCCAGCGCGTGGGGTTGGCCTTGCTCACCGGTGCTCCTCGGGGTCGGGCGGGTCTGATTCCTCGACCGTACCTCCGCGGCGCCCCGCCCACCGCGGTCCGGGTCCGGGCAATCGGGGTTCAGCGGCCGGGACCGATGGTCCCTCTCCCTCGCGGTGCTGGCGCCGACACCGGCAGGGCGCGAGCCCCGGGAGTTCCCGTGGAGCCGCAACAATAGTTGTGGCTCCACGGAAAACTTCGCCCCCGGGCGAGGCGAGTTCTCGCGCCCGCGCGACGGCTCAAGCACCCTGGAGCGCAGGACACGACCTACGGCTCCATGTCGTCGTGCAGCACCACGCGCGACAGCTCGATGCGCTCCCCGCGCTTCCAGTAGTGCAGCCGTCGGGCCGAGGCGCTCTTGGACTGGAGCGAGGCCCGCCAGCACGTGGCGCCGTCCTCCCGGACCACGGCGGCTGCCGCCGCCCTCGTTGATCCGCAGCGGGTGCAGCTCGCGGCGGCGATGCGCTCGGCGTCCCCGGTGAGCACCTCGACGACGACGTCCACGACCTTGCCCGCGACACCCCTCGACCGCGGCGAGCGAGGACAGGAAACGATCTCCGACGACGTACGTGGCGAGCGGTTTGCTCGTCTTCTCCGCGGCGGGCACGCGCCGGACCCACGCCATGGTGACCTCGAACCGGAACTGCTCGACCGGGTCAGGAACGCCACCCGTCGTCCGGGGCGGCGTCGGCGTGCGCGGCCGACCTCTCGGCCTTCTTGAGCCGCTGCCGACTGAGGTCCGCCTTGCGATACTTGGTCTGGAAGTTCGTGGCCCGGTGCTGCGCGGCCGTGAGGTCGAGATCGAGCTCGGCCGCACGCTGCCGGAGCCCCGTGAGCTCGACAGTCGTCGCCTGGGACGCTGCCTGGAGCGCGACGACCTCGGCCTGCGCCGCGGCGAGGTCCGCCTCGATCGCCCGTGCGTGGATGCGGCTCGCCTCGAGCGCGAGGCTCACGTCCCGCAGAGCGCCCTTGGTCGGCGCGGGGGCTGGGTGCGTCGCGTCGGGGCGAGTCGGCGACGAGGTCCAGCGGTGTCCGACGGCGCAGCGCACCGTCCGGAGCGGCCTCGGGTTCGTCGGTCGCCACCGGGGCACCTGGGCCGACGGCGGTTCGGCCAGGACTGCTTCCTCCGGCGCCCGGTCGAGCTCCGGGAGGAGCAGCGGCGCGATCACCGGCAACGGAGGCGGCGTTGGCGGGCGTGCGCGACCTCCGGCAGCACGAGCCACGGCGGCCCGCCAGCGAGCAGGCTCGGGGCCAGCACCGGCTCCTCCTCCGCGTCGTCGACGTCGTCGAGCCGCAGCGTCCACGGCGACGTGGACACGACCCGTGCGAGGACCACCTCGCCCACGGTGAAGAGGTCGTCGAGCGCGTCGATGGGGTTCCCGGTCACGTAGCCGCGGGACACGAGGACCTCGAGGCCGGGCACGAGCCGGAGCCGCACGGTCGCGTGGGCGACCGCGGTCACGTCGGCCAGCACCACCTGCCCGACGGCGTACCCGCCCAGGCAGGCGTCCCCACCCGGGTGCGTGGCGCCGTCGGGCGGGCGGAGGGACGTGCGGACGTCCAGCCGGTGGCTCTCCCGGTCCAGTGTCCCGGCGACCCGCTGCCCCACGACGAGCAGGCGCGCGAGCAGGACCCCGGGACGGTGAGCTCCTCGGCGATGCTCGCGAGCGAGTCGTCGTCGAGCGCGACGATCGCGCGGGGACCGAGGATCGAGCGGACCGTTCCCTCGACGCGCGGCGCGTCCGGGTCGGGGAGGTGCCGAGCAGGCCGGCGCCGAGGGCGGCCGTGAGGCAGTCGTGCACCAGGTGGTCGAGCAGGCGCCTCGCGTCGGCGTCCGAGTAGGCGAACCGCAGCTTGCTCCGGCGGGGCGTCGCGACCCACTCGTGGTCGACGGGGTAGACGCGCGCCGCGCCACCGTAGACCTGCGTCCCGGGCGGCATGATCGCGGAGAACGCCCACGAGGCCTCGCCGGTCGGCAGGACGACCACCTCCGCGAGACCCGCGACCTCGTCGAGCAGGTCGTCGAGGTCGACGTAGGGGCGTCGTGCCCCGTGGCGACCGAGATCGCGACCACCGGCCAGGCACGACCCGGGGTCAGCAGGCGTTCCGCGAGGGCCGAGCCCCTCGGCCCCGGTGACCCGGTGGGCCTCGAGCGGCGGCCTCGTCGGGGCCTCCGCGGTACCCGTCGGTGCCGCCGCGACCTGCGGGGACGAGCCCGATCTGGCCCGTTCCTTCGCCCTGTTGCGCCTGACCACGTGCTCACCTCCTCGTATGCCGTGGGGCACACCGTAACGGCTCACACCGACGATGAGGCGCAGGCCCGGGCCTGGGGAGCGAGCCGCGCGACTACCGGCCGAACACCTCCAGGATGGGCGTGTCGCCATCGACGAAACGGACGAACTGCCCCACGCTCGACGGCGACTTGAGGGCCTGGGCCACCACGAGGGCGACGTTCCCGCGCGACGTCCTGCCGTTCTCGGCATCGACCGTGACGGCGCCCGTCGCGTCGTCGCTGGTCAGGGTGCCGGGTCCGAGGATCGTCCAGTCGAGGTCGGTGCCGCGCAGGTGGTCGTCGGCCGCGAGCTTGGCGTCGGCGTAGGGGAAGAAGCTGTTGTCCGGGTCGATGCCGTGGTCCGGCACCGAGCCGATCCACGAGACCATGACGTAGCGCGGGACGCCCGCGGCGACGGCCGCGTCCATCGAACGGATCGCAGCGTCCCGGTCGACGGCGTAGGTCCGCTCCGGCTCCCCGCCCGCGCCGGCGGACCACACGACGGCGTCGTGGCCGCGCAGGGCCTCGGTCATCTCCTCGGTCGAGGCGTTCTCGATGTCGAGCAGGACGGGCGTCCCGCCGAGCTCCTCGACGAGCGGGAGCTGCGACTCGGAGCGCACGACCCCGCTCACGGTCGTCTCGTGGTCCGTGAGGAGGGGACGAGCAGGCGGCCCACCTTGCCGTGGGCTCCGATCAGGGCGACGTTCATGGTTCTCCTCGGTTCATCGGGTGAAGTGCTGCTCTCTCCACGGTGCACCGAGGAGGCGCGGGCCGCCTGCTGGGCGCGCTGTGACGTGCTCGGTCAGCGGAGGAGCCCGGGCGTGCGACCGGGGTGTACGCCCGGGTACCGTGAATCGTCGTCACCTCGGCGGCCCTCCTCGACCACGGAACCACCGCACCCCATGACCAACGCACCTTCGCCGTCGGGCACACCCGGCCGCGCTTCCTCCTCTCGCCTGCCCGACGACGGCACGCACCCGCCGGGTCCCTCGCCCGGGCGGCGAGCAGCTCTCGCACGGACTGCGCACCCGGCACCTGACGATGATGGGCCTCGGCTCGGCGATCGGGGCGGGCTGTTCCTCGGCAGCGGTGTCGGGATCGCGACGGCCGCCCGGCTGTCCTCGTCTCCTATGCCGTCGCGGGGCTGCTCGTGATCCTCGTGATGCGGATGCTCGCGGAGATGGCGGCGGCCGTGCCGTCGAGCGGGTCGTTCTCCGTCTACGCCGAGACCGCGCTGGGCCGCTGGGCCGGTTTCACGCTGGGCTGGCTCTACTGGTTCACGCTCGTCATGGTGCTCGGCGCCGAGATCACGGGCGCCTCGCAGATCGTCGCGGGATGGGTCCCGGGCGTGCCGCAGTGGGTCGTCGCGCTCGTGTTCGTCGGGGTGTTCGCGGTCGTGAACCTGTGGGGGTCAAGCACTTCGGCGAGTTCGAGTTCTGGTTCGCGTTCATCAAGGTCGCGGCGATCGTCGCGTTCCTCGTGATCGGGGTCCTGCTCGTGCTGGGCTGGCTGCCCGGCACCGACCCCGTGGGGACGACCAACATCTTCGGCGACCCGGCCTCGCTCGCGGGTTTCGCGCCGAACGGGCTGCCGGGCGTCGCCGCCGGGCTGCTGGTCGTGGTCTTCGCGTTCGGCGGGATCGAGATCGTGACGATCGCCGCGGCCGAGGCGCGCGACCCGCAGAAGGCCATCGTGACCGCGACCCGCTCGATCGTGTGGCGCATCCTCTTCTTCTATGTCGGTGCGGTCGCCGTCATGGCGCTCGTGCTGCCGTGGGACGCGCCCGAGCTGCTGAGCGGCCCGTTCGTCGCGGTGCTGGAGCTCGCGGGGCTGCCGAGCGCGGCCCGGCTCATGGAGGCCGTGGTCGTCGTGGCGCTGCTGTCCGCGTTCAACGCCAACGTCTACGGGACCTCGCGCATGGCGTTCTCGCTGGCCGGTCGCGGCGACGGCCACCCGCACTGACCAGGGTCTCGCCGACGGGCGTCCCGTGGGTCGCGGTGCTGCTCTCGGTGTTCTTCGGGCTCGTGTCGGTGGGGCTCAACTGGCTGCTGCCGGGCGAGGTGCTCGGGATCCTGCTCAACGCCGTGGGGTCGGCACTGCTCGTCGTCTGGGTCTTCATCGCGGTCTCGCAGCTCCGGCTGCGGCGCCGCTCGAGGCCTCCGCGGGTGGGGCCGAGAAGATGACCCTGCGCATGTGGGCGTACCCGTGGCTCACGTGGGCCACGCTCGCCGGGCTCGCAGGGCTGGTCGCCCTCATGCTGTTCGACGACGCCGCGCGGCCAGCTCTTGTCGACCGCGGTGCTCGTGGGCGTGATCGTGGCGGTGTACGGGGTACGGGCGTTGCTGCGTGGGAGGGCTGCGCCGGTGCCATGATGATCGTGGCACGGACCGGACGCGGCACGGGGCCGACCAGGGCCGTGCCGGACAGGGGAGTCGGGGTATGCAGGACGGAGGCCGAGGCAGGAGTCGGGGCTGCGACGGACCTGGTGGCGCGTCCGCGACTATGCCAGCGTGCTCCGCTGGCAGGCGACGGGGATCGTGTCCCGCGTGGGTCCCGACGACCTGCGCCACCCGGACCACCCGGTCGGTCCGCCCGTCGTGCTGGTCCCGGGCGTGTACGAGTCCTGGCAGTTCCTCCTGCCGCTGGCCACCCTCCTCCAGGACCAGGGGTGGCGGTCCACGTGCTCCCGGACCTCCGGGCCAACCGCGGGCCGGTCGCCGACGCCGCAGCCGTCCTCGGTCGCTACGTCCGGGAGCACGACCTGCACGACGTGGTCGTCGTCGCGCACAGCAAGGGCGGGCTGATCGGCAAGCTCGCCATGGTGAGCGAGGACCCCGACGGTCGCATCGACTCGATGATCGCGATCAACACGCCGTTCGCCGGGTCCACCCTCGCGCGCTGGTTCGTCGCGCCCGCGGTCCGCGCGTTCGTCCCGAGCGACGCGACGATCGTCGCCCTGTCCGCCGAGCTGGCCGTGAACGAGCGGATCACCTCGGTGCACAGCCGGTGGGACCCGCACATCCCCGGCGGCAGCGCCCTCGTCGGCGCGCAGGACGTGGTGCTCGACACCCGGGGCACTTCCGACCTCTGGCGGACCCGCGACTGCACGAGCTCCTGGTCGAGCGGATCGTCGGGCCCTAGGAGCGGGGAGCTGCAGGACGCGGGTCAGGCCGGGAGACTCCGGGTCGTCGACGATCTCGACGCCGTCCAGCCAGGACCCGATCACGTGCGCGAGCTCCCGGGGTGACTGAAGTTGATGGCGTGCGCTGCCCCTCGATGAGGGCGACCGTCGTGTTCTCGCCGGCGAGACGGCTCACCTCCCGGACCCGCGCCGGGGCGGCATCAGCGGGTCCCTGCTCCCGATGACCGCGAGCGTCGGCACCTCCGACGTGACGATGCGTTCCAGGAGGGGAACCGGGTGAGCTCGCTGAACAAGTGGAACGTGTTGATCGGCCCGAACCGCACGTAGTCCGGGACTGCCACACGCGCCATCTTTCGGCTCTCGCGCGGGCCGTCCATGGCGAGCTGCCGGATGGCCCGACCGAGACCCTGGTTGTGCACGCCGCCCGCGGGCGACACGAGCACGATCCGGTCCACCCGGTCCGGCGCGCTGTGAGCGACCTCGAGGCTGACGGGGCAGCCCATCGAGTTGCCGACCAGGACCACCTTCTCCAGCTCGAGGGCGTCGAGGATCCTGATCAGCGCGTGCGCCAGGGCCGGATACCGAGGGTGTAGTCCCACCGGTCGCTCTTGCCGTAGCCGGGCAGGTCAGGGACGACGTTGATGGCCCGCGCGGCGAGCACCCGGGCCGTCGGCATGAGATAGGAGCCCGAGATCGCGAAGCCGTGCACGTGGACGATCGGCAGACCGCTGGAGACGTCGGTGCTCCGCCGGTAGAACACGCGGTGCCCTGCGGTCTCGAGGGTGCTCTCGGTCCATCCGTCGGTGTTCACGACCATGTTCTCGATGGTGGCAGAGCGGCCCCGCGCCGTCGAGACGAGCCGCACGGCCCGAGACGGGTGAAACCGTTCCCGGTCGCCCGGAACCGTTGACACCTGCGCCCTCGCGGGTGTGCGCTGGAGTTCCGCGCCAGGGATCTCCAGGGGAACCCATGTCTCGCATCGCCGGCTGGATCACGCACCGCTATGCCAAGTGGGTCGTCATCGCCTTCTGGGCGGTCGTCCTGGCCCTGACCGCGCCCCTGTCCGGGAAGCTCACGGGAGCGCAGGACAACGACGCGAAGTCGTGGCTCCCGGCCAGTGCGGAGTCGACCGAGGTCCTCGACGTCGCGAGCAGCTTCGTCGCCCAACACGATCCCCGCGGTCATCGTGTACGTGCGCGAGTCCGGCCTCACGCAGGAGGACCTGGCCAAGGTCGCCCAGGACGCCGCGACGTTCGGTGAGCTCGACACCCTGGACGGGGACGTCGTCGGGCCCATCCCCTCGGAGGACGGGCAGGCCGCGCAGACGATCGTCCCGCTGAACCTGGGCAGCGAGGGATGGAGCCTCGCGGCGGACGCCGTCGCGGACCTGCGCGCCACGGCCGAGGAGGGCGCCGACGGGCTGCAGGTCTACGTCACCGGGCCGGCGGGCTCGGCCGCGGACTCGTCGGAGGCGTTCGAGGGCATCGACTCGACGCTGCTCTACGCCGCTGCCGGGGTCGTCATCGTCATCCTGCTGCTCACCTACCGCAGCCCGACCCTCTGGCTGCTGCCCGTCATCTCGGCCGGTGTCGCTCTGACGGTCTCGCAGGCCGTGGTCTACGTCCTGGCGGACAACACCGGGCTGACCGTGAACGCGCAGAGCGCGGGCATCCTCACCGTCCTGGTCTTCGGGGCGGGGACGGACTACGCCCTGCTGCTCGTCGCGCGCTACCGGGAGGAGCTCCGTCGGCACGAGGACCGGCACGAGGCCATGGCGCTCGCGCTGCACCGCGCAGGCCCGGCGATCGTCGCGAGCGGCGCGACGGTCGCGCTCGGGATGCTGTGCCTGCTGTTCGCGCAGATGAGCTCGACGGCGGGGCTCGGGCCCGTGGCGGCGGTCGGGATCGTGGTCGCGCTGCTCGTCATGCTGACCCTCCTCCCAGCGCTGCTGGTCGCGACGGGCCGATGGGTCTTCTGGCCTCGTGTGCCGCACCTGGGCGACGACGAGCCGACCGAGCACGGCGTCTGGGCACGGCTCGGTGCGCGCATCTCCCGCCGCCGCGGCGCGTGTGGTCGTGACGTCCGTCGTGCTCGCAGTCCTGGGCCTGGGGATCACTCAGCTCGACGCCAACGGATTGTCGAGCGCCGAGTCGTTCCGCGGCGAGCAGCCGTCGATCGTGGGCGAGCAGGTGCTGGCCGAGCACTTCCCGGCGGCTCCGGGTCGCCCGTCGTGGTGGTCGCGGACGACTCCTCGGCCACCGCGGTGGCCGAGGTCCGCGACGCCTTCGCGGGCACCGAGGGATCGATGCGTCCACCGTGTCCGAGCCCGTGTCGTCCGGGGGCTACGTCTACCTGGAGGGCACACTGACCTCCGAGCCGGACTCCCGGGCGGCCTTCGACACCGTGGACCGCGTGCGCGACGCCGTCCACGCCGTCCCGGACGCCGACGCCAAGGTGGGCGGGGCCACGGCGATCACGCTCGACGTCCAGCGCGCGTCGGCGGCGGACAACCAGCTCATCATCCCGATCATCCTGCTGACCGTGCTGGTGATCCTCGCGCTGCTCCTGCGCGCGATCACGGCACCGCTGATCCTCGTCGCGACCGTCGTGCTGTCCTTCACCGCGGCGCTCGGGGTGAGCGCGCTCGTGTTCACGTACGTGTTCGGGTTCGACGGCGCCGACACCTCGTTGCCGCTCTTCGTCTTCGTGTTCCTCGTCGCGCTCGGGATCGACTACAACATCTTCCTCATGACCCGCGTGCGCGAGGAGTCGCTGCGCGTCGGGACGCGGCGCGGTGCGCTCATCGGCCTCGCGGCGACGGGCGCCGTCATCACGTCGGCCGGGCTCGTGCTCGCGGGGACCTTCGCGGTGCTGGGCACGCTGCCCGTGGTCGCGTTCGCGGAGATCGGGTTCGCGGTCGCGTTCGGCGTCCTGCTCGACACGCTCGTGGTGCGCTCGGTGCTGGTCACGGCACTGAATCTCGACGTCGGACGCCACATGTGGTGGCCGAGCGCCCTGGGCCGCAAGGAGGACGTGCCGGTCGAGGAGGCGCCGGCGGTGCCGACGGGTGCGCCGGTGCGGGAGTAGCGCGTCGCCCGGGTGCCCCTGCCCGACGGCGGAGTGCACCTCCCGGGGAGCGGCGCCGTCGGGCGAACTGTGATCAGCCCGCGCGCCTTACTTACAGTTTCAGTAAAAATGTTAGTACTCTGGAGGTGTGACGACAGATCTGATGCCCCTCGTGCTCGCCCCGGTCGGCCACGAGGGACGAGTCTGGGTGGCGGAGAACGACGGGCTGTCCACCCGGGCCCAGGTCACGGCCGGGTCCGGCCCGTATGTCTCGACGGTCCCCGCCGAGATCGCCGACCTGGCTCCCGACGTCCCGAGCGACCTCGCCGCCGACGTCGAGGTGGCAACCGCCGAGCTCACACGCTTCGACGTGTACGCACGCACCGTGCTCGGCGTGGACAGCCCCGCACTCGGGCCCATGGCGTCGGTGCTGCTCCGCACCGAGTCGGCGTCGTCCTCCCAGATCGAGAACCTCACGGTGGGGCCAGGCAGCTCGCACTCGCCGAGATCGACCAGTCGACCAGCGCGAACGCGCAGACCGTCGTCGCCAACGTGCGCGCGATGGAGGCAGCGCTCGCGCTGGCCGACCGGCTGGACGAGACCGCGATCCTCACCATGCAGCACGAGCTCCTTTCGGGGCAACGCGGCTGGGAGCAGCACGCAGGTCGATACCGTGACGGGCTGGTCTGGGTGGGGACGAGCAGCATCAGCCCGCGAGGAGCCTCGCACGTCGCCCCTCAGCCCGAGCTGGTCGCGCCCGCGATGAGGGACCTGGTGGACTTCATGCATCGGGACGATCTCCCCGTCCTCGTCCAGGCCGCCGTCGCTCATGCGCAGTTCGAGACGATCCACCCGTTCGTCGACGGGAACGGACGCACGGGCGCGCCCTCGTCCACGCCCTGCTCCGGTCCAAGGGGACGGTCCGACACACCACCGCCCCCGTCTCGGCAGGACTCCTGGTCGACACCGAGGCCTACTTCGAGGCGCTCACGGCCTTTCGCGGGGAGACGCTCGGCCGATCGTCGAGCAGTTCGCCCGGGCCGCCGCTATGCCGCACGGTCCGGTGCGAGGCTCGTCGACGACCTGGGGCGCAGATCTCGCAGGCGAAGGAGCAGCTGGGGAGCCTGCGTCCGCAAGCCGCGGCCTGGAAGGTCGTCCCCACCTGGTCGCCCACCCCGTCGTCAATGCGGCGTTCCTGACCGGGGCTGGGGATGAACGCCGTCACCGCGCAACGCGCGTTGGGCCAGCTCTCCGACGCCGGTGTGCTCCAGGAGCGCACCGGCAGGCAGCGCAACCGCATCTGGCAGCACGACGGCATCCTGGCCGTGCTGGACGTGTTCGCCCAGGGGATCCGTCGGCGCTGACCCTCGCCCGGAAGGCACCGGCCCGACGGCGGAGCGCGCCTCCCGGGGAGCGGCGCCGTCGGGCGGGTCGCGTCAGACCACGTCCTCCCGCTGCAGCAGGCGCAGCGTGATCCAGCCGAGCAGGACCGGGATCCAGCACGAGATCAGGCGGTAGAGCAGGACCGCGGGCAGGGCGATCGCGGACGCGATCCCGAAGCTCACGAGCCCGCCCGTGAGTGCGGCCTCGACCACGCCCACGCCGCCCGGCGTCGGGGCCGCCGACGCGAGTGTCTGCCCGACCATGGTCGAGAACGCCGCGGCGATCGGGTCGTTGCCGCCGCCGAGCGCGAGGAGGCAGGCCCACAGGGTCGCGGCCGAGGACAGCGTGGTGCCCATCGCACCCAGGATCGAGAGGCCGAGCCGCCGCGGGTCCTTCGCGAGCCCGCCGAGCTGACGGAACGCGGGCAGCACGTCGTCGCGGGCGTGCGTGCGGGCCGCATGCCGGAACCGCGGCACCACGAGCACCGTGACGACCGTGACGACGACCGCGACGACCGCCGCGAGCAGCGCCCACCTGGCCCAGCCCGGCATGTGGTGGTCGATGCTGCGCCCCGCGACGAGCGCCAGGATGCTCAGGAGCACCAGGTGCGTGAGGACCTGCACGATGCTCTGGAGCGCGACCGTGCCGGTCGCGAGCGCGGTGCTCATGCCCGACTTCGACAGGTAGCGGACGTTGAGCGCGAGCGACCCGACGCTCGCCGGGGTCGCGGTGCCCGCGAACGCGTTCGCGAGCTGGACCCGGTGGTCCGCAGGAACGGCAGATGCATCGGGGAGCACGCGGCAAGCGAGGCCGCGGCCGCGAAGAACCCCGTCGCGGCGAAGAACACGGCCAGGATCGCCCAGGCGGGCTGCGCGTCGCGCAGCGCCTGCCCATGCGAGGGATCTCGCTGATCTCCGGGATGACCACGTAGGTGAGCCCGCCGATGAGCACGAACCACACGAGCACGCGCAGGGCGTGGTTCCGCGGGGACCGGGCCACCTTCGGGGCCCGGTCCGGGGCGTCTCCGGGGCACCGGCACCGGCGTCCGGCGGATCAGGCGCCGTGGCCGGGGCTCGGGCGTCGGGTTCTGCGAGATGGGTGGCTCCTTGCCAGGACAGGGACTGTCCCGCGACACTACCGACGCCCACGAAGACCCGCATCGGGACCTTGTCCGACGGATACGGAGGGATGGTGCAACCGGCCGTCCGCGAGCTGCCGAGGTCAGGCCTCGGGATTCTCGATGGCGGGTGGCGAGCTCCAGTGAGCCTGCAGCCGAGCCATCGCCTCGTCCGGGCTCATCGCATCGGTCTCGGCCGTGGTCAGGCCCACCGTCGTGGTCAGTGCCGTCCTCAGCCACTGGGGACGGGTTCGGGGCCCGGCTCTGGCGCGACGTCGAGATCCCGATCGATCCGGCCGAGCGTCGACACAACCTCGTGAAGCGCCTTGGCCTCGGGCGTGTCGCCGAGGGCGGCGAGCCGCTCGTTCATCTCGTCGTAGACCTCCGACTCGGCGCGGGTGCCCGCCGCCCAGACCTCGGCGATCTCGACAGACGATGTCCCGGAGGCGTCCGTCGTCACTCGCCACACCACGCGCCAGTGCCTGTCGCTGACGACCAGACGCCGGAACCCGACCAGGCCACCCACGAGCGGCTCGCCCGCCAGCGGGTCGCGTTCGAGGAGAAGAATCTTCTTCAAGCACCAGCGGACGATCTGCGGATCCTTCCGCATGAGCTTGTGCAGGTCGCCGACCGCCGGCTCCGTGAGCCTCACCAGGGCACGGCGTGCCGCCGGGAGGCGTTGTCCGTCACTCTCGACCTGCGGCCAGGTCGGCCTCGAGCTCAGCCTCCAGGTCGGCCCGGTCAAGTCCGAACATACCGATCGCATCGTCCAGCGAGCTGCGTGCCCCGTTGTCGGTGGCAGCACGAACGATGACGAGGGCGGCGTCCTCAGCTGGGTCTCGAGCGCGCGCAGCTCGTCGAGGTGGTTGGTCGACACCACCGCAGCGACCGGCTTGCCGTGTCGGGTGACGATGACGTCGCCGCTGGTGCCCACATCCTTCACGAGCCCGGCGACACCGCGAGCGGAAGCCTCGGTGACGGAGATGTGACGCGACGGGACCAGGAGTGACATGACAGCAGCGTAGCAAATCTATCCAGAAAAATGTATAGATTCTTCCGGACGCTACATCCGCTCGACCCTCAGTCGTTCGGCGTGACCTCGGGCAGCGGGTGCGGACCGTCCGCGGGCACCCAGCCCTTGGCGGTCGGACCGTCGGCACGTCCCCGACGATCGGCACGGGTCGGCGGTGGAACGGGAACCCGTAGCGCGTGACCAGGCCGGCGAGCGTCGTCAGACGGTTGCGCGGCCCGATGAGGCTCATGATGTGCACGAACAGCCAGGCGAGCCACGCGCTCCCCGGGTCAGCCGCAGCTTCCCGGCGATGTCCGCGACGGCCGCGCGCCGCCCGATGACCGCCATGGTGCCCTTGTCGAGGTAGGTGAGCGACGTCGTCGGGCGTCCTTCGACGAGTGCGCGGACGTTGCGCCCCACGACCTTGCCCGACTGGATCGCCGGCTGGGCGAGCTGTGGCAGACCCGCGGGGAGATCGCGATGTCCCCGGCCGCGAAGTGGCCCGCCAGGCCCTCGACCTGGAGGTCGTCGCCCACGCGGATGCGGCCGCCGTCCCCGAGCGGGAGGTTCCAGCGCGCGACCTCCTCGTGGGGCGACGCCCGCGGCCCACACGGTGAGGTCCGAGCGGATGATGGTGCCGTCGGTCAGCTCGACGCAGTCCGGGAGGACCTTGGCGACGCCCGCGCCCAGGTGCAGGTCGACGCCGCGACGCTGGAGCTCGCGCGCCGCGTACGTGCGGAGCTTGGCCGGGAACGGCTTGATGAGCTCGGTGCCCCGCTGGACGATCTTCACGCTGAACGCGTCGCCGTCGATCTCGGGATAGGCAGGTGCGAGGCCCTGCGTGCGGAGCTCGGCGAGCGCCCCGCGACCTCGACGCCCGTCGAGCCGCCACCCACGACGACGACGCGTAGGCCGTCGTCGGTCCCCGGGTGTTCGCCGACTGCTCGAGGCGCACGAAGAGGGTGTCGCGGATCTTCAGGGCCTGCGAGCGCGAGTACATCGCGAACGCGTGCTCTTGGCGCCCGGCGTCCCGAAGAAGTTGGTCGTGACGCCGTTGGCGAGGACGAGGTAGTCGTAGCGGATCTCCTCGTCGTTGAGCAGGCGCAGGGTCTTTGCTGCGGGTCGACGCCCACGAGGTGCTCGTGCACCACGCGCACGTTGGCTGGCGCAGGCGCAGGGCCCGCAGGAAGTACGTGACGTCACCCGGGTTCAGCCCGCCCGTGGCCACCTGGTAGAGCAGGGGCTGGAACGTGTTGTAGACACGGCGGTCGATCAGCGTGATGCGCACGGGGCACCGGCGAGCGCCTTGATCGCCGCGAGGTCGGCGAACCCGCCGCCGACGACCACGACGTGGGGAGCGTGTCGCGCGCCCGGGGTGCGTGTGCTTCGCGCCAGGCGCTGCGGTGCCGTCGTTCACTGTGTGCCTCTCGATACGTCTCGTGGTGCGACACGACGATGTGCCGGGTGGTCCGGGGCACGAGCGTATGCCGGGTGTGGTCCTGGGAGCGAGACGGGACGTGGACCCGGCGACGTGGAGGGCGTCCTTCCGGCCGGGAGGGGCGTCCTCCCGGCCGGAAGCGGTCAGGACAGGGAGTCCACGAGCCAGCTGTCGGGGCCGAACGTCTCGTAGTGGATGCGGTCGACCGGGACGTCGCGGGCCACGAGCGCGTCGCGCATCGCGAACATGAACGGCAGCGGGCCGCACAGGTAGGCGGTGGTGCCGGGAGCGATGTCGATCTCGGACAGGTCGACGTACCCGCTGCGGGACGCCTGGTGGGCGTTGCCGGACCCCGCAGTCTCGTACCAGGTGTGCAACGCGGCGTCGGGCAGACGGTCGACGAGCTCCTTGAGCTCGGCACGGTGCGCGTGGCGGGCCGGGGACCGGTCGGCGTGCACGACGGCGACGCTGCGTTGCGTGGGTCCGGCCACGAGGTGGTCGAGCATCCCGAGCATGGGCGTGCACCCGATGCCGGCGGAGACGAGCAGCAGCGGGGAGTCGGTCTCGTCGAGCGCGAGGTCGCCGAACGGCAGGGACACGTGGAGCCGGTCGCCCTCGAAAGTGTTCTCGTACAGGTGGTTGGAGACCTCTCCGGCAGGCACGACGGTGCCGGTCGCCGTGCCGCCGCGAGGATGCGGCGCACGCCGATCCGCCACTGCCCGCGCTGGGGTCCCCAGGAGAGCGAGTACTGGCGGATCTGCCGGGCGCCGTCGGGGAGCTCGACCTGCACCGAGACGTACTGGCCGGGGCTGAAGGGCGGCAGATCGGAGCCGTCGCTCGCGGCGAGGACGAACGAGACCGTGTCGGTGGACTCGAGGCGTCGATCGGTGACGACGAGGTCGCGCCAGACGTCGCCCGGTTCGACGCCGGTCTGCCGGTACAGGGCGGTCTCGGCGGCGATGAGGTCGTGCGCCATGAGCCAGTAGACCTCGTCCCAGGCTGCCGCGACGTCGGGCGTGACGGCCTCGCCGAGGACCTCGACGATCGCGGCGAACAGGTGCTCGTGGACGATGGGGTACTGCTCGGGGAGGATCCCGAGGAGGCGTGCTTGTGGGCGATGCGACCGAGGAGCGCGGCGGGGAGGGGCGTCGGGGTCGGGGTCGACCAGCAGGGTCGCGTACACGGCGATCGCGCCCGCGAGCGCCCGCTGCTGGTCGCCCTGGGCCTGGTTGCCCCGGTTGAACAGGTCGCGGATCAGCTCGGGATGGGCGGCGAACAACCGCTGGTAGAAGATCGGGGTGATGTCGCCGATCGCTGCGCCGATGACGGGCAGGGTGGCGCGGACGATCTCGGTGGACTTCTCGGACAGCATCAGCTGCTCCCATCCTGGGTGTGTCGGGGACGTGCGGGGACGTGGCGTCCTGGCCGGGCCTGCGAGGGCCAGGAGGACGGGGCCGGTGGGCGCGCTGGCGAGGCTCGCGACGGAGTGGTCGTCGAGCGAACGGAAGAAGGCCTCCTGGGCGTCGCGCAGGAGGTGGCGCAGTCGGCAGGCGTTGCGCAGGGGCATGGTGCGGGGCCTTCGCAGCCCACGACCTCGCCGTCGCCCTCGAGGCGCCGCACGAGCCAGCCGACCGAGACGGCACGCCCGGCGTCGTTGAGGGTGAGTCCGCCACCTCGGCCACGACGGGTGTGCACGACCCCAGCTCCGCGAGCCGCGTCACCACCTTCGTGGTGTGCGCGTAGGACACGGCCATCTGCTGGGCGACGTGCTGCGTGCTCATCGTCTCGTCGGGCCCGAGCACGCTGAGGCGCATCACGATGCGGAGGCCGAGGTCGGTGAACTGGGTGAGCTGCACTCGGCGAACGTAGCTCAATTCGCATCTTACATACGAGATATAGACGTGTGATTTCGGTCATTGCGGGCGCGCTCGCCCGCACGCGGTGGACAACCGGGCGCGACGAGGCGTAACTTCGAACTGACTGGTCAGTCTAAAAGACTGAATGGAGACGGAACTTTCGGAGGAACCACCATGAACGAGCCCGTCGCACGGCACAGCAGCGACGAGGCCACGTACCTCGCGCCGGGCGAGCTCGCCGCCGCGGACATCGCCGAGGACCTGACCCTGCGCGGCCCGCTCAGCAGCACCGCGACCCCGCACGCGATCAGTGCCTACGACCTCCAGCTCCACGGCCCGCGCGGCCTGGTCTACGGACCGGTCGACCTCGAGGTACCGGCCGGAGAGGTCGTCGTCCTTCAGGGACCGCAGGGCGCCGGGCGCTCGAGCCTGCTCCTGACCCTCGCGGGCCGCATGGCTCCCGACGACACCGAGCACGGCTGGCTCGTCGTGCTCGGCGAGAGCCTCACGGGTCGGCGGGCGCGTCGCCACGCGGTCCAGCGCCGTGCGGCGATCGCCGGCTTCCACGGGATCGACGAGCTCGACGACGCGGTCACGGTCGGCGACTCGGTGCGCGAGCGCCTGACCTGGCTCGCGCCCTGGTACCGCCGCACGCCCAAGGTCACCGACGAGGTCTACGAGCGCCTGGCCCGCCCGGTCTTCGGTCCGCGCGAGCTGCCCGCGCTCGGCTCGATGGTCTGGGACCTCGACGAGGTCGACGCGATGCTCCTGCGCATCGCGATCGCCATGGCGCAGGAGCCCGAGCTCCTCGCGGTCGACGACCTCGACCAGGTCCACGACTCGGCCCGCCGCCAGATCGTCTGGGAGCGCCTCGAGGCGATAGCGGCCACGGGCGTGACGGTCGTCGGGTCCGTCGCCTCTGCCGGCGAGGTTGACGCCATGCACTGGGGTCGCGCCCGCACGTCGTGCGGCTCGCGACCGGCCCGCAGCTCGTCGCGGCCTGATCCCCGTCACCTTCGGCGGTCGGTTCCGTCACCCTCGGCGGTCGGTTCCGTCACCTTCGGCGACCTTCTCGCCCCGCCCACGCTCCGCCGTCGGGCACCTTCACTCTTCGCACGTACAGAACGGAAACACCTCTCGTGATGTCTTGGACCTCGACCGGCACGGAGCTGCGGCGGTTCCGCCGCGGACTCCTGCCGAAGCTCGCCGTGGGCGCGATGATCTTCGTCCCCTGCTCTACGGGGCGATGTACCTGTGGGCCTTCTGGGACCCGACCGGCAACCTCGACAAGCTGCCCGTCGCGATCGTGAACTCGGACACCGGCGCCACCATCCGCTCTGACGACGGCGACGAGACCCTGAACGCGGGCGAGGAGGTTACGACCACGCTCGTCGACTCGGGCGACCTCCAGTGGGCCCAGGTCGACGCGGCCGAGGCCGAGCAGGGCGTCAAGGACGGCACCTACTACTTCGCGCTGACCATCCCCGAGGGCTTCTCCGAGGGCATCGCGAGCGCCGCGGGCGACGACCCGCAGGCCGCGCAGCTCATGGTCACGTACAACGACGCGAACTCGTTCCTTGCGACGACCCTGGGACGCAGCGCCATGACGCAGGTCCAGGGCGCGGTGCGCGAGGAGATCGGCGCGCAGGCCGTCGACAAGGTCCTGGTGGGCCTCGGCAGCGCGCGTGACGGGTTCGCGCAGGCCTCCGACGGGTCGCTCACGCTGACCACGGCGAGCGGGCAGCTCACCGACGGCGCGACGCAGGTCGCCGACGGCGCAACCGCCGCCGCCGACGGCGCAGGCTCGCTCGCGGCCGGGATCGACCAGCTCGCCGCCGCGCGGGGAGCGCGGTCGACGGCGCGGGCAAGCTCGCGAGCGGGGCCGCACGCTGTCCGACGGCGCGTCCTCCGCGAGCGCGGGAGCCTCGCAGCTGGCCGCGGGCGCCTCGTCCGCCGCCGACGGCGCGTCGACCCTCGCCGCAGTCGCCGCCACGACGCAGTCGGGCATGGTCCGGCTCGCGGACGGCTCGCACCAGCTCGCCGCGGGCTTCACAGCCCCGACCGGCCTGGTGGCCGGGGCGGACAAGGCCGTCGCGGGTGCCCAGCAGGTGTCCGACGGCGTCGCGCAGGTCCAGGGACAGGTCACCTCGCTCGCCGGGAACGTCCCGACGCTCCGCGCGCTGCTCCAGCAGAACGCGGCGGCGCTCGGCGCCTCGGCCGACCCCCAGGCCCAGGCGCTCGCGGCCGCGAACCAGCAGGCCCTGGACCGGCTGCCCTCGGACGCCGAGCTCGCGCAGAGCGCGGCCGCCTCCAGACCCTCGCCAACGGCTCGAAGCAGCTCGCGACCGACACCACGAGCGGCCTGCCCGCCCTGTCGGCCGGCATCAAGGCGGCCTCGGCCGGGGCGGCGCAGATCGACGCCCAGCTCCGTCCGGGCGCGGGTGACACCACCGTTCGTGACGGCGTCGACGGCGTGGCCGCCGGTGCCGCGACCCTGAGCAGCGGTCTCACGACCCTCGAGGGCGGCGCGTCCGACCTCGCGCAGGGCAACGCGTCCCTCGCGTCGGGTGCGGGCACGCTCGCGGCCGGGACGTCGTCCCTGTACTCGGGTGCCCAGCAGCTCGCGACCGGCGCGCAGTCCGCCGCGACCGGCGCCGGGACGCTCGCCGACGGCACGCGCACCCTCGCGGACGGCGCCACGCAGGTCGCCGACGGCGGGACCCGGCTCACCGAGGGCGCACAGACGCTCACGGACAAGCTGGCCGAGGGTTCCGAGGCCATCCCTGACGACAGCACGGCTCTGCGCGAGCAGCGGGCCGAGGTGATCGCGGCCCCGTGACCGTCGCCGACACCGACCTGGCCGAGGCCGAGGGCTTCGGCGAGGGCTTCGCGCCGTTCTTCATCCCGCTCGCCCTGTTCGTCGGCGCGCTCATCACGTGGCTCCTCATGCGGCCGCTGCCCTCGCGCGCCCTCGCCACGCCGCCTCGGGACTGCGGGCCACGCTCGCCGGATTCCTGCCGGCACTGTGCATCGGGTTCGCGCAGGTCGCCGTGATGCTCGCGGTCATCCACTGGGGCGTGGGCCTCGACATGACGCACGCGCTCGGGACGGTCGCGTTCACGACGCTCGTGGCCGCCACGTTCCTCGCGCTCCAGCAGGCCCTCATGGCGCTGCTCGGCCCGGCCGCGGGCAAGGTCGCGATCCTGGCGCTGCTCATGCTCCAGCTCGCCTCCTCGGGCGGCACCTACCCGGTGCAGACCACGCCCGCGTTCTTCCAGGTCATCCACCCGCTGCTGCCCATGAGCTACGCCGTGGACGGCCTGCGCCAGACCATCACGGGCGGGGTCGACGGACGGCTCTGGTTCGCGGTGGCCTACCTCGGCGTGCTGCTGCTAGCGTCGCTGGCGATCAGCGCCTGGCGGGCAGGTCGCATGCGCACCTGGACCCTCGACCGCCTGCACCCCGCGCTCGAGATCTGACGCACCACGACACCGAGGGCTGGACGAGCGATGACGACGACCAAGGCGGACCCGGCGGCGGACGGGCGCGACGCCGTCGGGCCCGTTGAGCCCGGTATCCCCACGGGCGAGCCCGCTGTGTCGACGGGGACTCGGCGCGAGCAGGCCTTCGCGGCCCGCCGCGCCGGGACCCGGCAGCAGATCATCGACGCCGCGGTGAACCTCATCGCCGACCAGGGCTTCACCGCCACGTCCGTCGAGGACATCGCCGCTGCCGCGGGCGTGGCCAAGGGCAGCGTCTACTACAACTTCGGGTCCAAGTCCGACGTGTTCGAGGCCGCGCTCGCGGGCGGGCTCGAACGACTGACGCTCACGCTCGAGGCCGCGCGCGAGGGCTCCACGGCAAGGCCGCGCTCGGTGCGCTCATCGCGTCGCTGCTCGAGCAGATCCGCGCCCATCCGGACTTCGCGAAGCTCCTCGCCGCGGAGGTCTTCCGGGTGGGGCGCGAGTGGCAGGAGACCGTCGGGCACATCCGCGCCCAGGTCATCGAGTTCTACGCGGCCGCGCTGCGCGAGCAACGGCCCGGGCGGACGTGTCGCTGCTCGCCGCGTCGGTGTTCGGGGCGACGCTCGTCGCGGGGCTCGAATGGCT
The DNA here is from genome assembly GCA_038070415.1 of Oerskovia sp. M15. Taxonomy (GTDB): domain Bacteria; phylum Actinomycetota; class Actinomycetes; order Actinomycetales; family Cellulomonadaceae; genus Oerskovia. Next base: position 1,454,037 of record JAMYWF010000001.1, on the reverse strand, counting down.
CGTGTTCCAGCCCGAGCGCGAGTTCGACGAGGTGCTGGCCGCGGTGCTGGAGCTGACGACCGGTTTGTGAGGTCCGCCCGTCGACAGGGCGCACGCTAGATTCCTCGTGGCGTCATCGACGGCGCCCCGTCGAGAGGTGACCCGCGTGGCCCAGAGGTACAACCCCGCCCAACTGGCCTGCGCCGCCACCCGGGTGGACCCCGCCACCTGGCTGGCAGCCGGACCCCGCCTGGGGCCCTGCACCCGCCGGGTGGGCGCTGTTCAAGCGCTCCGGCGTGCCCGCCTGGGGATGGTGGCTGATCGGCGTGGGGATCCTGCTGGTGGTCGGGCTCCCCGTCGTGATCGGCGGGATCCTGCTCGCCCGTGCTGCTTCTGACGTGGCGTCGACCTCGGTCACGGATGTCGAGTCCCTCCTGGCCGAGATCGAGCCCGAGACCGAGATCATCGAGCCCGCGCCCGACGAGACCGCCGAGGAGCCTGGCGTCGTCGTCGAGACCCAGACGGCCGAGGAGAGCGCGCTCGAGATGTGCGAGCAGGCGGCGCTCGACGTGGTCGCCGCCACGGCGAGCGCGGAGCCGGACTCGCAGCTCAGCGACATCGCGGACGTGCGGGTCCTGGCCGACAACCTCTTCACCGAGCAGACGCCCGCCCCCGGTGAGACGACGGTCAAGGTCCTCGAGTGCCAGGGCGGCGGCACGTGGGTCGACGGATGGGTGCAGGACGTCGCGTTCGGCTACACCCAGCCCGTGGACGGCGTCGAGACGTCGCTGTACCTCGAGCTCGTCGAGTGACCTGACGCTCGACGCTCGAGGCCCGACGGCGGAGCGCGCGCCCCGCCGTCGGGTCACCCGAGCAGCAGCCTCCAGCAGCCCACGCCGACGAGGCCGGCGATCAGGGGCGCGGCGACGGGCACCCACGAGTACCCCAGTCCGAGGGGCCCTTGTGCTTGAGCGGGACGAGGGCGTGCACGATGCGTGGCCCCAGGTCGCGGGCCGGGTTGAGTGCCGGGCCCGTCGGGCCGCCGAGTCCTGCGACGAGCGCCCACACCAGGAAGCCGAGCGCGAGGTGCGCGAGCCGGGCTCGGTCGTCGTGAGCGGCGAGTTGATGATCGCCAGCGCGCACGAGAACAGGATGACCGACCCGAGCAGCTCGCTGACGAACCCGTTGGCGCGGCTGTGCGCGGCGTTGACGGTCGAGAAGGTCGCGAGGACGTCGTCAACGTCCTCGGTCCGGTCGTAGTACGGCTTGTGGGTCACGACGATCGCGAGCTGACCCGCCATGGCCCCGAGCATCTGCGCGACCACGTACGGAGCGACGTCGGACCACGGGAACATGCCCCACGACGCGAGCCCGACCGTGAAAGCAGGATTGATGTGGCTCCCGCTGATCCCGCCGAACATCAGGGCCGGGATCATCACGCCGAACCCGTAGCCCATGGCGATCAGGCTCCAGCCGCCGCGGTAGCCCTTGGAGCCCTTGAGGTGCACGTTCGCGACCGTGCCGTTGCCGATGATGATGAGGATCGCGGTTCTTCGAAGAGTACAAGTGGGAGCCGTCGAGCCCGTGGCGCCGGAAGGTGATCGCGGGCGACGAGCAGGCGGTACCGGACTTCGTCTCGCTCGACGGACAGGGAGTTCTTGTCCTGACTGGCCCGAGCGACCTGATGCTGCCCGGCGAGTAGTGACCGCGTGGCTGCTCGGAGGCGGCGCCGCCGACCTCCGAGCACACCACCCGCAAAGGGACGATCCCGTAAGAACCGCGTTAAATCCCCGTCCTCCTCTGTCGCGCCGCGCCCGTGCCCTTACGCTCGCGACAACCGAACTCCCGCAACGTCGCGCCGAGTGCGCGTTCGCCTGCGTGGGGACCAGTGGAGGAGAACGAGTGTGAGAACACGTCCGATCGTCCCGTCCGTCGCCGCGCTGAGCCTGGGGCTCGCCGCGGTGTTCGTCCCACCGGCAGCGGCAGCCCCGCCTGCCCCGCCCGCCCCGCTCGAGGACCACGTCTCGGGCGCGGCCGTCATGGAGCACCTCGAGCAGTTCCAGTCCATCGCGGACGCCAACGGAGGCAACCGCGCCATGGAGACCCGGGCTACGAGGCCAGCGCCGCGTACGTCGAGCAGGTCCTGACTGACGCCGGGTACACGCCCGAGCGCCAGTACTTCACGTTCGAGGACCTGAACGTCGACGAGCTCTCGCTCGTCGCCGCAGGGGTCACCGTCACCGACGACATCTACCCGCCGAGTTCGCCCCGACACCCCGGCGGGCGGCGTGACCGGTCCCGTCGTCCAGCCTGCCGACGAGCTCAAGGAGGGATGCACCGCCGACACGTGGACCGGAGTCGAGGCCACCGGCGGCGTCGCCCTGGTCAGCCGCGGTTCCTGCAACTTCTCGATCAAGGTCCTGAACGCCGCCGAGGCGGCGCCGCCGCCGTCATCATCTACAACAACACGATCGGCCCCATCAGCCCCACGCTGGGCGAGGTCAGCGACGCGTGGGTGCCGACGGTCGGCATCACGCAGGCCTCCGGTCAGGCCATCATCGCGGCGCTCGCGGCCGGACCGGCCGCCGCGACGTACGTGCTCCAGACCTCGACGGTCTCGCACACGACCTTCAACGTCCTCGCGGAGACGAGCACAGGACGGGCGGACAACGTCGTCATGCTCGGCGCGCACCTCGACGGGGTGCCGGAGGGGCCGGGCATCAACGACAACGGCTCGGGCTCGGCGGCGATCCTCGAGACCGCGGTCCAGCTCGCCGAGCACGGAGGCCCGCTCGACAACCAGGTCCGCTTCGCCTGGTGGGGAGCCGAGGAGGTGGGGCTCGTCGGGTCCACGCACTACGTCGACGACCTCGTCGCGAACGACCCGACGACGCTCGACCAGATCGCGACGTACCTGAACTTCGACATGGTCGGTTCGCCGAACTACGTGATCGGTGTCTACGACGCCGACGAGTCCACGTATCCCGCGCCGGTCGTGGTGCCGCCGGGCTCCTCGGAGACCGAGGACGTCTTCACGGACTACTTCGACGGGATCGGGCAGGCGTGGGTGGACTCGGAGTTCTCGGGTCGCTCCGACTACCAGGCGTTCATCGCGAACGGCGTCCCGGCGTCGGGCCTGTTCACGGGCGCCGACGACGTCAAGACCGAGGCCGAGGTCGCGCTGTTCGGCGGCACGGCCGGGATCTGGCAGGACCCGAACTACCACTCGGCAGACGACGACATCGACAACATCGACCCGGTCGCGCTCGACATCAACGTCAAGGCGATCGCGCACGCCACGGCGTCGCTCGCGGCCGACACGTCAGCGATCAACGGCGTCGTCTCTCCCGTCGACCCCGAGCTGACGGGGCTCACGGCGACCGCGCGCTGCACGGGCAAGGTGGCCTCGCTCTCGGTCCTCGCGACCAACGGCGAGGACCAGCCGCTCGACGTCCGCATCACGACGCCGTTCGGTGAGAAGACCTTCAACCACGTCAACCCGGACAAGAACGTGCACCAGTCGTTCAGCGCCCGGGCGGGCTCGCTCCCCGCGGGCAGCGTGACCGTCAGGGCCTGGGACGACGCGGGCTCGCAGGAGACCTACACGGTCGACTACGCGGCGCTCACCTGCTGACCTCGTCGCCGAGGGAGAGGACGCGGTCCTCTACCTCGGCGGCCTCGACGGCGCCCTCCTCCGGCGAGACTCTCGCCGGAGGAGGCGCCGTCGGCACGGAGCATCAGGACGGGGAAGCCGGGTCTCCCGGCGCGCCGGCAGCGGCAGCCGCCTCGTGCGCCGCGACGTTGCGCTTCGAGAGCAGGCTGTTCCGGTACCCGAACGACGCGTAGATCACGAGCCCGATCACGACCCACACGAGGAATCGCAACCACGTGAGCGTCGTCAGGTTCGTCATGAGCCACAGGCACGCGACACCCGAGAAGATCGGCAGCGCGGGCGACCAGGGGACGCGGAATCCGCGCGCGATGTCGGGGCGGGTGCGCCGCAGGATCGGGATGCCGAAGCTGACGAGGACGAACGCGGAGAGCGTCCCGATGTTGATCATCTCCTCGAGCAGCTCGACCTGCGCGAGGCCCGCGATCAGCGCGACCACGACGCCCGCCCCGACCTGGAGCCGGACCGGGGTGTGGAAGCGGTGCGAGGTCTTGGAGACGCCACGGGGCAGCAGGCCGTCGCGGCTCATCGAGAACATGACACGCGTGAGGCCCAGGAGCAGCACCATGATGACGGTCGTGAGACCGATGAGGATGCCGACCGAGATCACGCGCCCCGCCCAGTCGGCACCCACGAGGATGAACGCCGTGGTGAGCGACGGGTCGTCGGAGGCCGCGAGGTCGGTGTAGGAGACCATGCCCGTGACCACCAGCGTCACCAGGATGTAGAGCACCGTGACGACCGCGAGGCCGCTGAGGATCCCCTTCGGGATGGTGCGCTGCGGCTCCTTGGCCTCCTCGGCCGTGGTCGCGACGACGTCGAACCCGATGAACGCGAAGAACACGAGTGCCGCGCCCGCGAGCAGGCCCATGACGCCGTAGGTCGTGGGCTCGAGGCCCGTGAGGAAGCCGAACAACGTCTGCTCGAGAGCCGTCTTCTCGGGCGCGGGCTGCGACGGCGGGATGAACGGCGTGTAGTTCTCGGCCTTGACGTAGAAGAAGCCGACGACGATCACGAACAGCGTGATCGCGACCTTGATGATCGTGAAGACGCTGTTGATGCGGCTGCTGAGCTTGGTGCCGATCGCGAGGAGCGTCGTGAAGACCCCGACGATGAAGACCGGCCCCCACTCCAGGTCCACGGGGCCGATCGGGATGCTCAGCGGCAGGTCCACGCCGAACAGCGCGAACGCGTCGGCCAGGTAGATTCCCCAGAACTTCGCGATCACGGCCGCCGCGAGCAGCATCTCGAGGATGAGGTCCCAGCCGATGATCCACGCGACGAGCTCGCCCATGGTGGCGTAGGAGAACGTGTAGGCCGAGCCCGCGACGGGCAGCGCCGACGCGAACTCGGCGTAGCACATGACGGCCAGCGCGCACACGATCGAGGCGATGACGAACGAGATGATGACCGACGGGCGGCGAAGTTCGCAGCGGCTGTCGCGCCGACCGAGAAGATGCCCGCCCCGACCGCCACAGCGACGCCCATGACCGCGAGGTCCCAGGCGTTGAGGTCGCGTTTGAGCGAGCGCTCCGGGTCGTCGAGCGACGCGAGGAGTCCTCGACGGACTTACGACGCAGAACACCGTTGGCCATCGCTCCAGTCTGTCGGCCGGGCGGGCGTCGCGCCCGCCGAGGGCGACGCTTCCGACTGCCCACGGTGACGGACCCGCCCGCCGAGGGTGACGCTCCCGACTGCCCACGGTGACGGACCCGCCCGCCGGGCGCGTCGTCGTCGGGCCGGTGTCCGCGCGGCGAGCCGACCTGGGAGAATCGGCGCGTGACCACTGCCATCCGGAACCTGCCCGTCCCGGCGCACCGCTCGGCGCGACCGGTGAGCTCCTCGCGGTCTGCCGCGTGCACGGGCTGCTGCCCGACCCGGCGCCGTCGGCGTCACGGCGATCGACAAGCGGGCCGTCGAGGGACCCGTCAAGGTCCGCCCCTGGGGCTGTACGCCGACGTCCAGGCCGACCGTGCGCACCACGGCGGCGAGGAGCAGGCCGTCTACGTGTACGCGCAGGAGGACGCGGACCACTGGGCGGCCGAGCTCGGGTACGAGGTGACGCCCGGCTTTCGGCGAGAACTTCCGCACGCTCGGCGTCGCGGCGAGCGGGCCGTGATCGGCGAGCGCTGGCAGGTCGGGACAGCGGTTCTGGAGGTCACGCAGCCACGGACCCCGTGTTCGACGTTCGCGCGGCGCCTCGGCGAGGAGCGCTGGGTCAAGCGGTTCACCGACGCCAACCGCACGGGCACCTACCTGCGGGTCGTGACGCCCGGCGAGGTGCGGGCCGGGGACACGGTCGAGGTCGTGTTCCGACCGTCGCACGGCGTGACGGTCGCGGACTGGTTCGGGTCGCGCGTCGCGGGACGACGGTCGAGTTGGCGAGGCGGCTGCTCGCGTCAGAGGCCGCGGGGAGATCCGGCTGTCGGCCGAGATGCGGGAGCGGACCGAGCGGGCCGTGCTCTCCCGCTGAGTGGGGCTGGGCCGGATCTGCCCCGGTCCCGTTGAGCCGGGATCTGTTGGTCCCGTGAGTGCGGAGTTCTTGCGAGAATCGCCGGGCGTTTCTCGCAAGAACTCCGCACTCAGCGCGGGCCCAGCGGGCGCTCCGCAGGTTCAGCGCGTGCGCGCCGGGCGCGTCGGCTCGGTCGGCGGCCACTCGCCGTCGTCCGAGCCGTCGTCGGCCGCGAACAGCAGCTCGTGGAGCTGGACCTGGACGTCCTCGACGCGCGGGACGTCGGGCAGGATCATGCCGGGCTTGGCCGTGGCGTCGGAGATGATGAGCGTCCCGCAGCCGAACATGCGGTCGATCAGGTTCTTCTCGTAGGTGACGTCGTTGATCCGGTAGAGCGGGATGTCGCGGCCCGTGCGCGTGATGATCCCGGTGCGCGTCGAGAGGCGCTTGGTCGTCACGGTGTACTGGGTGGTCAGCCAGCGCAGGTGCGGCACCACGACCCAGATCACCACGGCGACGGCCGCGGCGGCGAGCGTCCCCAGAGGATCACGGGGTGCTCCGGGAGAGCAGCAGGATCGCCGTCGCCGCTGCCACGACCAGGATCAGGACCAGGATCGGGAGGAACAGGGCCTTGGGGTGGGTCCGGAGCTCCATCACGACGGTCTCGCCCTCGGCGAGGTTCTTGTTCACGCTCATGGGGAGCATCGTGCCATCCTCGCGAGTCCTCCGGGGACGACGGGGGCTCAGGTGGGCAGGTTCCAGCCCTCCATGGTGTGCAGGCCGTGCCCGTAGCCGAGCAGGCTGATGCTCGCGGTCCCCAGCTCGAACCGTGCAGCGGTCGCGGGGTCGAGCTCGAGCCACACCGCGCCCAGCACCCGCAGCAGGTGCCCGTGCGCGACGAGCAGCACGTCGCCGCCGTCGCGCAGCACCGGTTCGATACGCCGCACGACGGTGCGCGCACGCTCGGCGACGTCGTCGAGCGACTCACCGGGCCGCGTGCCTGGCACGCCCGCGGCGTCCTGCCTGCCAGGAACCACGTGCACGCCGTCGCGGAAGATCAGCCAGTCGCGCCCGAGCTCGCTGCTCACGTCGTCGGCTGTCCGCCCTCGACGGGGCCGTAGTCCCACTCGGCGAGGTGCGGGTCGGCGACGGCGTCGGGAAACCCTGCGAGCTCGGCGGTCCGCTTGGCGCGCACCAGCGGGCTGTGCAGCGCCAGGGCGAACGAGCGCCCGGCGAGCGCGGCTCCCGCGGCCCGCGCCTGGTCCTCGCCGTGCGGTGTCAGGGGATGTCGCTCGTGCCGGTGTGCTGACCGGTCAGGCTCCACTCGGTCTCGCCGTGGCGCAGGAGCACGAGCTGGGAGTCGGGCATGGGGGCCTCCGAGGTCGGGACGTGGTCCCCTGAGCATCTCTCAGGCCCGACGGCGGAGCACCCGCAGGGCGGTCGTCCCGCCCCGCGTGAGGGACGGGGTGGGCGGGGGTGTGACGGAGGTGGGGTCGTCGGATGCCCGTCGGTACCTCTAGGCTCGACCGTCATGACTACCTACTCGATCCTGACGGTCACCGCTGCGCTGCGAGGGAACCGTTCGAGGCCGAGAGCGACGAGGCGGCGCTCGACGTCGTCCGGGCGCGCAAGCGCAGCGGGAACCTCCCGCTGACGTCCTTCACGTTGCAGGCCTCGGACGACCGCACGGTGGCTTCCTGGACCGGGGCGCACGAGGTCGTCTGAGCGTTCTGAGCTGTCCGGCGCGCACCTCGTCCGGCCCGACGGCGCCGCGCAGACCGACGAGGACACCTCGGTGACGCCACCCGGCTCAGGCCACGCCGTCGAGTCCCACGACGGACAGGAAGACCACGAGCGACCCGAGCAGGACGACGGCGACACCCACCGAGATCAGCAGGACGGTGCGGGGACGGACGGGCATGGGACTCCTGCCGGGGTCGTGTGTCCGCACTGGTTGCGCGGGCGCGGGGAAGGGACCCGACCATCCTAGGCAGGTGGGGCCGTGCCCGGTGCCGCCCACCTGGCGGTGCACGACGGCCCTGTGCCCTGGTCGGGATCTCGACCGCCCGGGCGTGCAGCTCGTCGAGGGCGCGCGGCGCACGACCTAGTGCGAGGGCATCTCGAGGCAGCCGCCGTCGGCGATCGGTCCGCCTGACTCGAGCTCGAGCCTGCCCGGCCGGACATCGCCGAACACGCACCCGCCCGGGACGCTCACGCCGATCCCGAAAGCCGTCGTGTCGTCTCCCCAGGTGTTCGTGTCGCCCGTGGTCTGGACCGTGGTGAAGCCCGCAGCGGTCAGGGCGTCCACGACGTCCTGCGAGCGGAACGTCGCACCCGACCCGGTGAGCGCAGCCAGCGCCGCCTCGACCGCCGGGACCGAGCGCGCCGCGAGAGCCGCGTTCTCCGGGTGGCGCTCCGCTGCCGGTACGCGTCGTTCGAACGCATGAGCGCGTCGGGGTCGTACGGCAGGCAGCCGCCCGGCGTGTCGTCGTCGGTCGCCGGGCAGGCGCCCGTCGGAGAGGGCGAGCCCGTGGGAGACGGCCGTGCCGCGGGCTGGTTCGCCGAGCGATCGGCCCAGGTGTCGAGGTGCAGCGCGACCGCGCCCAGCACGAGGACCGCCCCGAGGGTGCCGACCGCCAGGATCGTGACCAGGCTCCCGAGCACCCAGCGTCCTGCGCTCACGAGGCCACGACGAGACGGGTGATCGCGGCGACGGCCTCGTTGTCCCCTGCCGCCTCCGGGGAGTCCGTGCGCGTCATGATCACGAGTGTCAGGGTTCCTTGCCGGACCGCCACAGGACCCCGCGTCGTTGACCACGCCGTAGCTGCCCGCACCCGTCTTGTCCGCGAGCTCGTGGTCCCCGTCGAGGCCGGCGCGGATGCGCTTGCCGGACGTGGTGTTGCGCAGCATCCAGTCCCCGAGCCGCGCGGAGGTCAGGGCGCCCGCTCCTCGATCGAGCAGCAGCGAGCCGTAGAGCTGCGCGATGTCGTCCGGGGTCGACGTGTCGCGCTCGTCGCCCGGCGTCGCCTCGTTGAGCTCTGGCTCTATCCGGTCGAGACGCGTCGACGTCGCCCCCAGGGACGCGGCGAACGCCGTGAGCGCCGTCGGCCCGCCGATCTCCTGCAGGAGAAGGTTGCCGGCGGTGTTGTCGCTGAAGCGGAGGGCAGCGTCGGCGAGCTGCGCGGGGACGCGCGCCACGTCGTCGTCGCGGAGGTGATGGGGAGTTCACGACGAGGTCCTCGGGGCCGAACGTGATCTCGTGCGACCAGTACTCGTCGTCGTAGCCCTTCTCCGCGAGCAGCGCCGCGACGGCGATCGGCTTGAACAACGAGCACATCGGGAACCTCTCCGACTGCCGGTAGCCGTAGTCGGCCCCTCCGCCGCGCACGCTCACCCCGACGGTCAGCGACCTCGACCGCTCGAGGTCGCGCAAGGCCTCGTCGAGGTCGGGTCGCCCGTGGTTCGACGGCGTGGCCGGGGCCGGGCTGGTGCCTGCCGGGGTCGGGCGCGACGTCGAGCAGGCGGCCGCGAACCCGGCGGTGGCGAGCGCACCGAGGGTCAGGACCGAGCGGCGGGAGATCTGCGACGGGCGGGCTGTCCTCGAGGAGGAGTCATGCCACGAGTCTTGGGCGAGGTGGTCGATGCTGACAAAGCAGCATAAGGACGTATTGATGCAAGAGTGGCATCCATGAGTCGATCACTCGATGTCTTGGCAGCGTGCGAGGCGTTCGTCGCGGTCGCCGACCGCGAAAGCTTCACGGTCGGCGCTGTTGCGGTCGGCATCAGCCAGTCCGTGGCGAGCCGACGCGTCGCGGCGCTCGAGGACCACCTCGGGGTCGGCTCTTCGACCGGACGTCGCGGCGCGTCTCGCTGACCCCCTCGGTCGCGGGTGCTGCCGGGCGCGACACGGCTCGTCCGCGCCGCCGGTGACCTGGTGGACGACGCGAGACGCGCACGCTCACGACCCCTGAGCGTGGGTGTGCCGCCGCTGTCCCCCGCACCTGCTCGCGGAGGTGTGTGCAGCAGGGGCGGCCGGAGGGCTTGCGGTGACCCTGGTCGAGGGAACCCGTCGGAACGCGCAGAGGCCTTCCGCTCGGGGAGGACGTCGCTCTTCCTCGAGAACGTCCCCGCGGACCGAGGGCGCTGGGTCGCGGTGCTCGGGATCGGTTCGCACCCCGACGACGAGTCCACGGGGACGTTCCACCTCGGGGAGCTGCGGCCCTCCAGAGGGCGCCGGGCCGCAGCGTCACGACGTCTCTGGCTCCAGCCCGAGGACGACGTGCCGCACGTCCGCGACCGCGTCGAACGAGCCAGGGACCACGCCGGGCTCGTGCCCGGCAGGTCCGGGTCGCGGAGTCGACCGTCCGTGCGCTCACCGAGGTCCTCGCCTCCGACGACGTCGTCCTCTGCACGCGACCCGAGGCCGAAGCCCACGGCTTCCGCTGGCGGCCCTCGGGGCTCCACGACCCGTGCGGGCGTACGCGCTGGCCGCCGTCGACGAGAGCCTCGGGTCGCGCCTCGCTGCGCTCTGCTCCACCGCTGTCGCGACGATGCTCGGGTCGGACGGCGCGATCGCCACCGCGTCGACGACCGACCGGGAGACCGCACGTGCATGACGGGGCGGTGGTCAGAGAAGCCGTCGGGTGCTCGCCGACGCGGGCCTGCGCGCCTCGGTCCTCGTCCGGGACCTGCGCTCCGGGAGGGAGCTCGGCATCGAGCCCGATGTGCCCTACCCTCTCGCGTCGGTCGTCAAGCTGCCCCTCGTGGTCGCAGTCCTCGAGCGAGCGGCCGTGGGGAGATCGACCTGGGGGCGGTAGTGGCGACGACTGCCTCCGAGAGGACGCCGGGCCCGACCGGGCTCTCGCAGTTCCGGCGCGCGGCGAGCGTCGCCGTCGAGGACCTTCTCTACCTCGCGATGGCGGTGAGCGACGACGCCGCGGCGGACGCGCTGTTCGCCCTGTGCCCGCCGACCGAGGTCAACGCCACCCTGCGTTCGCTCGGTATCGCCGACATCACGCTGCGGCACCCGATCCACGAGCTGCACCGCACCCTCGCGAGCGGCTCGGCCCGGACGAGATGCACCTCGCGCTCTCGCTGGCCATCCGGTCGACGACCGAGGGCGCGGGCACCTCGTCCCCAGCTCGACGTGACGCAAGCGAACGCCGGAACGGCACGTGGGCTGGTCCGGCTGCTCCGCGAGGTGTGGACCGGGCAGGTGCTCGAGCGCTCGACCGTCGAGACGACCCGCGCCCTCCTCGCCAAGAATCTCCTCCGGAACCGCCTCGCACCGGATCTCGAGAGCGATGCGTCGACGTGGTCGTCCAAGACGGGCACGTTCTCCACCTGCGCCACGAGGCCGGTGTCCTGGAGCACCAGGACGGCTCGGCCTTCGCGATCGCGGTGCTGAGCGAGTCGACGGTCCCGGCGAGGATCCAGCCTGCGGCCGAGCAGGCGCTCGGGTGCGCCGCCCGGCTGCTCCACGACGAGCTGCGGTCTCAACGATGACCTGCTCCTCGGGAGGCGGTCCGTGGGTGCCTCGGGGATGATCGCGCAGGAGAGCAGAACTGCCCGAGGTGAGCGACGCCGTCGGGCACGAGCGAGACCCATCCACCCACCCAGGAGCCACCCATGAGCGACGACGCGACCTACGGCAGCCCCGAGTTCGACTGGTCCGTGCTGACCGTCCCCACGCCCCTCGCCATGGTGCGCGGGCAGCTCGGCTTCTCGTGGCTCGAGGTCCTCGGAAGACTCGTGACGCTCAGCCAGGAGGAGTTCGAGTGGGAGCCCGGGCCGGGGACGCTGCGGGTCGTGCGGCGGGCGAGGAGCGCACGCCCCGGACCCTCGGGATCGGCGAGTGGGTCATGGAGTGGCCCGGGAGGCGGACTCACCGCAGCCGCGGACCATCGCGTGGCTCGTCGCGCACCTCACCGAGCTGTTCTTCGAGCGGTGGGAGTGGACGTTCGGAGAACGCATCGCGCGTCGGGACTCCGTCGCGTTCTCGGGCGAGGTCGACCCCGCGATCGAAGGGCTGACGCGGTGGGTGGACCTGTGGCGCGACGGCGTCGACTCGCTCCCCGACGACGAGGTCTTCACGGTGGGACTCAGCCAGGCGACCGAGATCGACGCGCAGGCACCCTTCGGGCACCTCGTCCTGCACATGAACCGCGAGCTCATCCACCACGGCGCCGAGATCATGGTGCTGCAGGACCTCTACCGGGCGCGGCACGGAGGCTGATCCGCCGCGGGACGCGGGCCGGGGCGGCTGGCCGGGCGACCGGCCGGGCGGGCGGCGGCCGGCCGACCCCCGTCGCCAGGATCACACCAGCCGGGGAATCCTCCGGGCGCGCTCGTCGTTGGAGACGGTCATGAGCGAAAAGGTGAAGGTCGACATCTGGTCCGACGTGGCGTGCCCTGGTGCTACGTCGGCAAGCGGCGGTTCGAGACGGCGCTGGCCGACTTCGCGGGCAGCGACGGCGCCCCCGACGTGGAGATCGAATACCACTCCTTCGAGCTCGCACCGGACACCCCGTGGATTTCGAGGGCACCGAGGTCGACTTCCTGGCCAAGCACAAGGGCATGCCGAAGGGGCAGGTCGAGCAGATGCTCGGTCAGATGACGACCGTGGCCGCTGCCGAGGGCCTCGCGTACGACTTCGACGCCCTTCAGCACACCAAGACGCTCAAGGCGCACGAGCTGCTGCACTTCGCGAAGTCGGAGGGAAGCAGGTCGAGATGAAGGAGCGCCTCCTCAAGGCGTACTTCGAGCAGGGCCGCCACATCGGACGCATCGAGGATCTCGCGTCGCTCGCGGCCGAGGTCGGCCTGGACGCCGACGAGGCCCGTACGGTCCTCGAGAACGGCGACTTCGCGGACGACGTCGAGCAGGACATCGCGCAGGCTCGCGCCTACGGCATCAGCGGCGTCCCGTTCTTCGTGTTCAACGGCAGGTACGGAGTCTCGGGGCGCAGGAGCCCGCGACCTTCCGTCAGGTCCTCGACCAGGTCGTCGCGGACGCGGCGGAGTCGGTGGCCTGACCACGCCCGAGTTTCTGGTCGCGCACGCCTACCACCTGGAAAGCGACCGAGATCACAGCAGGAGCGGTAGCAAATGCGACCGAGTATCAGCGAGACTGTCGGGAAACCCGCAGCGTCGCTGGTCCCGGTGGCAGAGCAGCCGTCCTCCCTTCGAGACGACCAGCCGTCCCACCCACCACGAGCACCGCAGCACGTGACCTCCAGGAGATCCTCATGACCGACCCCGTCCAGGAAAATCCCTTCCACTCGATCGCGAACCCGCGCCGCACCACGCTCATGAACGTGCCCGCTGCGGAGGCGGCGGCACCGTTCACGATGATCGGGAGCGACGACGCCGCGGTCTGCGTCGACGGGTGTGCGCGCTCCCGGAGTGAGTCGCCGGGGCGGCCTCAGGCGAGGGTCGACACGAGCGGCACCACGAGCGGGGTGTGCGACTCGGGGTCGTCGATGATGCGGCACCTCAGGTCGAAGACGTCCCGCATGCGCTCGGGCGTCACGACCTCGTGCGGCGTGCCGGTGGCCACGATCCGACCCTCGCGCATCGCGACCATGTGGGTCGCGTAGCGGGCGGCGAAGTTGAGGTCGTGCAGCACCGCCACGACGGTCCGCCCTTCGCGGTGCAGTCGGGAGCACAGGTCGAGCACCTCGACCTGGTGGGTGATGTCGAGGAACGTCGTCGGCTCGTCGAGCAGCAGCAGGCCCGTGTCCTGCGCCAGGATCATGGTGATCCACGCGCGTTGGCGCTGGCCGCCCGAGAGCTCGGAGACCTTGCGGTCGGCCAGCGCGGTCGTGCCCGTGGCCTCCATCGCGGCGCGGACGGCGTCGGCGTCGGACACGGACCACTGCCGCAGCAACGTCTGGTACGCGTAGCGTCCGCGGCCGACCAGGTCGCGGACCGTGATGCCCTCGGGGCGATCGGGCTCTGTGGCAGGAGGGCGAGGCGCCGCGCGACCTCCTTGTTGGGGATCGACGCGATGGGCCTCCCGTCGAGCTCGACGGTCCCTGCCCGCGGGTGAGCGTGCGTCCCAGCGCCCTCAGCAGGGTCGACTTGCCGCACCCGTTGGGGCCGACGATCACCGTGAAGGAACCTTCGGGGATGTCCACGTCGAGCCCGTCGACGACGACGCGCTGGTCGTAGGCGAGGCGCAGGCCGCGCCCCGCAGCGGGCATCCCGCCCGACGGCGTCGCTCGCCGCGGCCGTCAGGGCGGCGGCCGGGCCGTGGTCCTCGCGGTCGAGGGGCTGTCCAGCGGGACTCATGTGGTTCCTCTTCTCCATTCGTGCACGAGCAGCAGAGCGAGATAGACCCCGCCGAGCCCTGCGGTCATGATGCCGACCGGCAGCGGGGACGACCAGGGAGGTGGACCGCGAGCACGTCGGCGACACCGAGCAGGAGCGCGCCGAGAGCCCCGGAGGCCACGAGCCCGGGCCCGGTGGAGCCTGTGAGCCGACGGCCGACCTGCGGTGCGACGAGGGCGACGAACGCGATGGGCCCGGCCACGACGACCGCGGCGGACGACAGTGCGACGCCGACCAGGACGGCACCGATCCGGACGCGACCGGGGCGCACACCGACGGCCAGGGCGAGGTCGTCGCCCATCTCGACGTGCTGCAGCCCGCGGGTCAGGAGCAGCGCGAGGGTCCCGAAGACGGCGAGAGCGATCCCGATCAGCAGGACGTGGGACCACCCGCGTGCGGCGAGCGTCCCGGCGATCCACGAGGCGATCTCGGTGGCGTCCTCGCGGCGTGCGCGCGTCACGGCGAACTGCACGAACGCGATCGCCATGGCGCCCACGCCGATACCGATGACGACCATCCTGTAGGGGCGGCGAAGCCTCGACCGGCGCCGAGCAGGACGAGGGTCATGGCGAGCAGCCCGCCGAGGAGGGCGCCGACGGGCACGGGGACGATCCCGGGCCACAGGAGCGATGCCGCGGCCGCACCCGCCGCGGCGCCGGCGTTCAACCCGATGATGTCCGGGCTGCCGAGCGGGTTGCGCGTGATGGACTGGAAAATCGCGCCGGAGACGCCGAGCGCGGCGCCCGCCCCGATCGCGACGAGCGAACGGGGAGGCGGTTCTCGAACACGACCCACTGCTGGATCTTGGACCCCTGCCCGGCGAGGACGCCCGGCAGCTCGGCCAGGGGATGCCCAGCTCGCCGAGGCTGAGGGCGAGGAGCGTCGCGACGATCAGTCCGAGGACGGCGACAGCGACCACCGCCGTCGCGCGCGGGTTCCACGGCAGGGCCAGCCCGAGCGTGGTGACCCACCTGCGCCGGTCCTGCTCGGCAGGGGCGGTGGCGTCGACGGGGACTCGGCCGGTGCCTGGTTCACAGCCCGCTCCCGCTGCGACGGACCGCGAAGTAGAGGAACGGGGCGCCGAGGAAGGCGGTCACGACGCCGACCATGAGCTCGCCGGGCCGGGCGACGACCCGACCGAGGACGTCCGCGCCGAGAAGGAGCACGGGCCCGAGCGCGATGCAGTAGGCGATGAGCCAGCGGTGGTCGGAGCCTGTGATCCTGCGGACGATGTGGGGCACGGCCAGGCCGACGAAGGCGATGGGGCCGACCGCGGCGGTTGCGACACCGCAGAGCACCGTGGCCACGACCGCGCCCGTCAGGCGGGTGCGGCGGCATGGGCGCCGAGCGCGCGCGCGGTATCGTCCCCGAGCGCAAGGGTGTTCAGGGGCGGCCGAGGAAGAGCGCGACGACCAGCGCGGCCACGACGACCGGCCAGATCATCTGCACGGTGGACGGCGGGTGGCCGCCGATCGAGCCGACGACCCAGTACCGGTAGCTCTCGAACACTGACGGGTTGGTGAGGGTCACGGCCTGGACGAACGCGGTCAGGGCCGCCGTGATGGCTGCGCCCGCGAGCACGAGACGCACGGGTGTGGGCCCACCGCGCCCGGAGCCGACCACGTAGACGACCACCGCAGCGGCGAACGCCCCGCGACGGCGACCGGCATCACGCCGGAGCCGACGATCATCGCGCCTGTCAGGGCCGTGAACGCGACGACGGCGGCCGATGCTCCGGCGTTGACGCCGAGCAGACCGGGGTCGCCGAGCGGGTTGCGCGTGATGCCCTGGATGAGTGCGCCCGACACGGCGAGGGCTGCACCGATGAGGAGACCCAGGAGGGTCCGGGGATGCGGGAGGCGACGACGGTCGACGCGAACGAGTCGTCGGGGAGACGAGGGAGGTCCAGACGACACCGAGCGGGAGCTGGTTGGACCCGACCGCCAGGCTGAGCCCGGCGACGAGGGCCATGAGCAGGACGGCGAGGACCAGCCCCGGAGAGGCCCCAGGAGAGTCGTGCACGACGCGCAGGCCCGGGCAGCTCTGCCCGGGCCTGCGCGTCGTGAACCGTGCTGGTCAAGGTGTCAGCCGACCTTGGACACTGCGTCCTGGATCATCGGCACGTAGGCGTCGAGGGCCCAGGGGACGCTCAGGGAGTGCCTGTCGTGACGGCGAGGCCGAGCTGGCGGTCGAGCATGGGCACGTAGGCTCCGGACGCGAACGCCGGGATCGACGCGAAGAGGGGCTGCGCCTCGGTGGCCTGCTGCTCCTCGACCGTGTTGAACCAGGTGAACAGGACGTCCGCGTCGTTCAGGCGGTCGGCGTTCTCGAGGCCCCAGTCCACGGAGAACATGCCCGCCGGCGGCTCGAGGTCCGCGACCGACGGTGCGAGCTCGAAGCCGAGACCCAGGAGCGTGTCGATGCGGGGTCGCCGGGGACGTACACGCTCAGCGTGCCCTGCTCGGTCCCGCCGTAGACGTAGGCGATCTTCTTGCCCGCGAAGTCCGGGTTCTCCTCGGCGGCGGCGGCGAGGAGTCGTCGATCCCGGCGATCAGCCCGGCGGCCTCGTCGGGCTTGCCGAGGGCCTGCGCCGCGATCTCGATCTGCTCGTCGATCGGCGTGATCCAGGGGCCCTCGGGGTAGGCGACGACCTCGGTGAAGGCTGCGAGCTGGTCGTAGGTGGCCTGATCGATGCCTGTCTGCGGTGCCAGGACGAGGTCCGGTTCAAGCGCCACGATGGCCTCGATGTCGAGCTCGGGGTACATCGCGACGGTCTCGGGCAGCTCGCCGCCGGCCTCCTCGACCGCGTCGACGAACCAGGGTGCAGGCCGTTCTCGTCGCCGGACCAGTCGTCCTTCTCGACGCCGACGGGGATCACGCCGAGCGAGACGGCGATGTCGTCAGCGCCCCAGCCGAGGGTCACGACGCGTTCGGGGCCTCGGTGATCTCGGCCGTGCCGAGCGCGCCCTCGATCGTGACGGGGAAGGCGCTGTCACCGGCTGCGGGCTGTCGCCGGTCGACGTCGAGTCGTCATCGGCTGAGCCGCCGGAGCAGGCCGCGAGGACGAGTGCGGAGGCCACGGTCGCGGCGACCAGGGCCGCGGGCCGGAGCCGGCGAGAGTGAGTGCGGGCGGACATGGTGCTCCTCGGTCGGGTGCTGCACAGGGGTGCTAGAGGTAAGGCTATCCTCATCGACTGGGAGTGTGGTTCCGCTGACCGCTGGGGTTCAGTGGGATGGCTCACAACGGACAGACTCCCGTGCCCTCGTTGCCGAGCATGCGGTTGGCGTTCGTTCGGTGCTGGATCTCGACGCTCACCGCATGGTCGTGGGACGCCAACCGCATGTTCGGCGCAGCCCCGAACCGCTCAGTTCCCCGGTGGTCCTGGATCGACAGTCGCGGACCCGCCGCGGCGCGAGCCCCAGGCCCGACACCTCGAGCAGCCGCACGACCCGGTACCGGTGCGGCGCGTAGGGGCGAGCAGCCGGAGCATGCCGGCGTCGTCGGTCCGCTCGCCGGCGAGCGCCCACCCGACGGCCTTGGCCAGGTGGAAGTCCCCGACCGACACCGCGTCCGCGTCTCCGAGGGCCGCTGCGCGACCTCGGCGGCCGTCCACACCCGACCCCGGGCACGAGCTGCAACCGCGCCTGCGCCGCGACGGGTTCCATCGCGCTGCACTCCTCGAGCCGCCGCGCGACGCGCGCACACTCGATCACGGTCCGGGCCCGCCGCGGGTCGACGCCCGCGCGGTGCCAGTCCCACGTGGGGATCGCGGCCCAGGTCCGGGCGTCGGGCACGACGCGCATGCCCTCCGGAGCAGGCCCCGGCGCAGGAGTCCCATGACGGGCGAGGAGCCAGCGCCACGCGTGGTGCGCGGTCACGATCTGCACCTTCTGCTCCAGGACCGCGGGCACCAGTGCCTCGAGCACCCGCCCGGTGCGGGGACGCGCAGCCCGGGTGGCGGCGGTGCGCGTCCGCGAGGCGAGCGGGAGGCGCGAAGGTGGCTGCGTCGTCGGGCTCCCCGAGGAGCGTGGGGAGCGACGCGGCGAGCTCGCCCGCCCCGGCCCCACGCCTGCCCGACGACGTCACGCACCCCGCCTGCACCAGGCGGTAGGTCACGGGTCCGGTCGGGAAGAGGCTCGTGCGCCAGGTCCCGGCGTGCGGGCGGCGGCGACCACGCGGAACGTGGGGTCGTGGGGCCGCGGGAGAGCTTCGCGAGCGTCGAGCGCAGGTCGAGCGGGCGCTCGGAGCGGAGGGCCAGGGGAGCGGCTCGGCGAGGGTGTCGAGCGGGTCGGCCGGTCCAGGACCGGCGAGAGCCGGTGCGGGGAGCGGGGACGCGGTCATCGCTCCAGTGTCGCACCGGGCCGCTGTGGGTCCGGCGTCGAGAACGAGGTTGAGGCCGTCGTCGACCTCAGAACGACCTCAACCTCGTTCTCGGCAACAAGCGGGGCTCGAACCAGCGCGGCGGCAGCGCCGCTCAGTCGAAGAGCGTCGACTCGGTCCAGGCCTCAGCAGCAGCCTTGCTCACAGCGTTGGCCCCGACCTTGGCGGCCGGACGGCCCGCAGCAGCCGGCCGCTTGGCGGGCGCGACCGCGAGGTCGTCGGTCCCCGCGAGCGTCGCCCGCTCCTCCCGCGCCCGCGGCCCAGTCCTGCGCCGCAAGGCGGCGAGCTGGTCGGCCCGCTCGTTGAAGTGGTTGCCGACGTGCCCGCGCACCCAGCGGAAGCGCACCGGCCCGGGCGGGCCTGGATCGCGGCCTCGATGCCTTGCACGAGCTCGAGGTTCTTCACGGGCTGCCGCCCGCTGTCCGCCAGCCCTTGCGCTTCCAGCCCTCGAGCCACTCCGACGCGCACTTGATGGCGTACTGGGAGTCGGACTCGATGAGGAGGGGCTCGGCGCCGGGATGGGCGCGTACCGCCTCCAGCAGAGCCTGGAGCTCTGCGACCTGGTTCGTCCCGCTGGCACCGCCACCGGAGTCGAAGGTTCCGTCGTGGTTGATCCACGCCCAACCGATCGCTCCACCCGGGTTGACCAGGCACGAGCCGTCGGTGCTGACAGTGATCACTTGTGCGTCCTCGCTCATCGGAGTCGGAAGTCCGTCGCGCCCATTGTCCCCGACTTTCGTGGGGCCGGGACCGGCGTCTGCCCGACGACGAAGCGCACCTGGGAGCGGAAGGTGCGGTCCGTCGTCGGGCACCTGAGTTCTGTCAGAACCAGCGTGACCTGGGCCTCACGCTCGCTCTGACAACCGGGCCGGGAGAGGACCTGGACAGCACGACGCCCCGCCCCGCCGGTGACCGGGGAACGAGGGCGTCGTGAGGGGTCGAGCGTGGTCAGCTGACGCCGAGCAGGTCGATCACGAAGACGAGCGTCTTGCCGGACAGGCGGTGGCCGCCACCGGCAGGGCCGTACGCGAGCTCCGGGGGCAGACGAGCTTGCGGCGCCCGCCGACCTTCATTCCGGGATGCCCTGCTGCCAGCCGGCGATGAGGCTGCGCAGCGGGAAGTTGATGGACTGGCCGCGGCTCCAGGAGGAGTCGAACTCCTCGCCGGAGTCGTACTCCACGCCCAGGTAGTGGACGTTGACGGTGGAACCGGGCTGCGCCTCGGCTCCGTCGCCGACGATCAGGTCGACGACCTCGAGCTCGGTGGGGCCGGGCCCTCGGGGCGTCGACCTCAGGACGGGTGCGTTCGGTGTTCTCGGACATGTTCCGATCCAACCACGCGACGGGCCCCGGGCGGCGGCCGGAACTCCGAGAACCGCTGAACCGCGCGGAAAAGTTGGGTGTCCCGAAACCTGCGGAGGGCCGTTTCTTGCCATGATGGCTGCATGACTCCCCGCCACCCCGACGTCCGGCGTGCCCGCGCACGAGGGCGAGGACCGCCGTCGGACCCTCAGGAGATCCGCCGGTGGCGCCGCTACCTTGCCGACGAGCGCGCCGAGGCGGCGTCCTACCGCGACCTCGCGTCGCGGCGCAGCGGTGAGGAGAGGGCGATCCTGCTGGCGCTCGCCGACGCGGAGAAGCGGCACGAGGACCACTGGCTCGCGCTCCTCGGCGACGACGTGGGCAGGCCGTTGCGCGGCGACTGGCGTACCCGGTCGCTCGGCCTGTTCGCCCGCCGCTTCGGCGGGGTCTTCGTGTTGGCGCTGGCTCAGCGGGCCGAGGCCCGCTCGACCTACGAGACCGACAACGACGCCACCGCCGCGATGGCCGCCGACGAGCGCATCCACGAGGAGGTCGTGCGCGGGCTCGCGACGCGCGGACGCATGCGCATGTCCGGGACGTTCCGCGCTGCGGTGTTCGGGGCCAACGACGGGCTGGTCTCCAACCTCGCGCTGATCCTCGGCATCGGCGCGTCGGGCGCCTCCCACTCGACCGTGCTCCTGTCGGGCCTCGCCGGCCTGCTCGCGGGAGCGTTGTCGATGGGCGCGGGGAGTACGTGTCGGTGCGCTCGCAGCGTGAGCTGCTCGACGCGTCCACCCCAGCCCGCTGGCCTCCGCCGCGCTGCCGCACCTCGACGTCGACGCGAACGAGCTCGCACTCGTCTACCGGGCGCGCGGCCTGTCTCCCGACGAGGCGACGAAGCACGCGGACGAGGTCCTTCGACGTACACGGCGTCCACGGTCATCGCGCCCGTGGCTCCCGCGGACGAGTTCGAGACCCACGGCTCCGCGATGGGTGCCGCGGTGTCCTCGTTCCTCTTCTTTGCCTCGGGTGCGCTGATCCCCGTACTTCCGTACCTGTTCGGCCTCCACGGCGGTCCGGCGGTGCTCGTGGGGAGCGTGCTCGTGGGGCTCGCGCTGCTCGTCACGGGAGCGACGGTCGGGCTCCTGTCCGGGGCGTCGCCGATCAGGCGGGCACTGCGCCAGCTCGCGATCGGGTTCGGCGCGGCGGCCGCGACGTACGCGCTGGGGCTGATCTTCGGGGCCACGGTCGGGTAGTCGGGTAGTCGGGTGGTGCAGGGCCGGGCTCGTCCCTCCGCGATGCTTCCTCGCTCGTCTCCCGGTCCACGGTCGGGTGAGCCGGTATGTTTCCGCGAATCGCCCACATGTGGGCGATTCGCGGAAAACAGACGCGGTCCCCGGTGGCCCGGTCCCCGGCGGCCCGGCCCCGGAGTCACGCCCCGGCGGCCCGGGCGTCGCGCAGGGCTCCTGCGACGACCGGGTGCGAGGCGAGGGTGGGTCAACGTTCCTCGGCGTGGTGGGCGCGCCCGCCAGGTGGTGCGGGCCACGGGGATCGGGGGTGAGGGAGCGTGCTGGACTCGAGGATCCGGTCCACGAGCTCCTCGGGCGGTGCGCCGACGTCGAGCGTGATCCCGTCCTCGTCCGGGGCGAGGGGCTCGAGCGTGGCGAGCTGCGACGGCAGGAGCGAGGGGGCATGAAGTGCCCGCTGCGGTGCGTCATGCGCTCTTCGAGGAGTGCCGGGCTCCCGGAGAGGTGGACGAACCGGACGCGACCGTGCGCCGTCCGCAGCAGGTCGCGGTAGCCGTGCTTGAGGGCCGAGCAGGTCACGACGGCGGAGTCCCCTCGGCGGCCTGATGGTCGAGCCAGTCGCGCATCGCCCGGAGCCAGGGCCAGCGGTCCTCGTCCGTGAGTGGGTGCCCGCGCGCATCTTGTCGATGTTGGCCTGTGGATGAAAATCGTCGGCCTCGGCGTACGGTCGGTGGGTCCGCTCCGAGAGGAGGGTCGCGACCGTGGTCTTGCCCGAGCCGGCGACGCCCATGATGACGAGGTGCACGGTTCCGGTGTCGCTCCCCGGGCCCGGGTGGGTGTGACGTCTGTGTCCATGAGGGGTTCCTTGGCTGTGCGTCGACTGCTGCGTCGGGAGCGGCGCTCTGCGGCCGCCCACCGAGCATGCACGATTGGTATCACCTTTGGCAAGGCAATGGTGTGACCAATGAAAGCGCCGTAGGCTCGACCCATGTCCGCGACTGTGCTCCACAGCTCGGTGACCGATGTCCTCGGTCAGCGCATCACCGCAGGTCACCTCCCCGCGGGCAGCACCCTGACCCTCGACGGGATCGGCACCGAGTTCGGCGTCTCCCGCACCGTGACCCGCGAGACCATGCGGCAGCTCGAAGCCCTCGGCCTGGTGCGCTCCGGACGACGCATCGGCCTCGTGGTCCTTCCCGAGCAGGACTGGAACGTCTACGACGCCCGGATCATCCGCTGGCGTCTCGCCGGACCCGGCCGCGACGCGCAGCTGCGCTCGCTGACTGAGCTGCGCTGCGCCGTCGAACCCTTGCCGCGGCCGGTGCCGCCCGGCACGCGACCGACGAGGCTCGCACCGAGCTCGTCGAGCTGGCCTCGCGCATGCGCGAGCTCGGTGAGGCCGGGCGCCTCGAGGAGTTCCTCCGCCTCGACTCCAGGATGCACGCCCTGATCCTGCGCGCCTCGGGCAACGAGATGTTCGCGGCGCTGACCGAGGTCGTGGGCGAGGTCCTCGCCGGGCGCACTCACCTCGGGCTCATGCCGGAGGCGCCCGTCGCCGAGGCTCTCGACGAGCACGAGGCCGTCGCCCGCGCCGTCGCCGCGGGCGACGCGGTCGACGCGGAGCGCGCCATGGCAGCACTCGTGGGAGAGGTCAGGGCGGCGCTCACGCCATGAGGCGCCAGGGCGGCCGTCCGGGACGACCTGAACGGGCCCGACGGCGTCGCGTACCCGCGCGACAGGGCGCGCCCTTCTGAGACGGTCGCCCGGGGACACGGTCTTCGCGGGCCTGCCGGGGTAGCCTCGTCGATCGTGCCCCGCCTCAACGGCATCCTTGCCGACACCACCCGCTGCGCGTCTCCCCGCCCTTCCGCCGATTGTGGTGGGGGCTCGGGTCTCGAACCTCGGCTCCCAGCTGACGGTCGTCGCCGTGGGCTTCAGGTCTACGCGCTCACCGGCTCGACGCTGGCCGTGGGCGTGCTGGGCATCTTCGCGCTCGTGCCGCTCGTCGTGCTCGGCCTGTACGGCGGCGCTCTGGTCGACGCCTACGACCGCCGCAAGGTCGCGCTTCTCGCGTCCTGGGCACTGTGGATCGTCACGGGCTGCTCGCGCTCCAGGCGTGGCTCGACGTCGGGTCGGTCGGTGTCCTGTACGGGCTGGTCGCACTCCAGTCCGCGGCGTTCGCGATCAACAACCCGGCGCGCTCGGCGATCATCCCGCGCCTGGTCGAGCCCCGGCTGCTGGCCGCCGCGAACGCCCTGCAGACCATCTCGTGGAGCATCGCGCTGACGGTCGGGCCCCTGGTCGGGGCGTTCCTGGTGGCGCTGTGGGGCTACGGGATCGCGTACTCGATCGACGTCGTGCTGTTCGCGGCGGCGCTGTGGGCCGTGTGGCGGCTGCCGGCGATCCCGCCGCCCTGAGCCCGTCGACGTGTCAGAACCAGCGAGCGCTGGAGGTCACGCTGGTTCTGACACCACGGCCGTCGGGGTCGACGACGTTCCGCGCCGCACGGTCGTCGGCATCAGCTCGGTGATCGACGGGCTGCGCTACCTCGCGACCCGGCCCAACGTCCGCACGACCTTCCTGGTCGACCTCGCCGCGATGATCCTGGCGTTCCCCGCGTGCTGCTGCCCGCGGTCGGCGTCCTGTTCATCGGCGGCGGCGAGACCACGACCGGCGTCCTCAGCGCAGCCTTCGCCGTGGGTGCCGTCCTGGCGGGCGTGTTCTCCGGTGCGCTCTCACGGGTGCGCTGGCAGGGCGCGTGATCGCCTGGGCCATCACGTCGTGGGGCTCTCGATCGCTGCGTTCGGCGCCGTGCTGCTCGTCGTCGGGTCGACCGACCCGCCGCAGATCCTCGTCGGCGGCCTGATCGCGGCGTGCATCGCCCTCGCACTGGCCGGGGCGTCGGACGCCGTGAGCTCGGTCTTCCGCCAGACGATCCTCCAGACCGCGACCCCCGACGACATGCGCGGACGCCTCCAGGGCGTCTTCATCGTGGTCGTCGCCGGCGGCCCTCGGCTCGGCGAGGTGGTCCTCGGGGCGCAGGCGAGCTGGTTCGGCGAGGCGTGGGCAGCGGTCGGGGTGGCCTGGCCTGCATCGTCGTGGTGTGGCTGATCCTGCGGACGCAGCCGCGTTTCCTCAAGTACGACGCGCTGCACCCCGAGCCGTAGGGTCCGCTCACCGCGCGGCCACGGTCACACCTCACTATCGTCGAAGGGAAACCTGACACGGAGGGGTTGCCATGACCGGCAGCGACGCAGGAGCGGCTGGGGACGCCCAGGCCAAGGCCAAGAGACTGAACGCGAAGGTCATCGGGATCAGCCTGGCGGCCGCGCTCGGTGGCTTCCTCTTCGGATTCGACACCGCGGTGATCAACGGGGCCGTCGACTCCCTGTCCGAGACGTTCGAGCTCAACGCGGCGATCACGGGGTTCGCGGTCTCCTCGGCGCTCATCGGGTGTGCAGTGGGCGCCTGGTTTGCGGGCCCGATCGCGAACAAGATCGGCCGCATCAAGGTCATGGTCATCGCGTCCGCGCTGTTCTTCGTGTCGGCGTTCGGTTCCGGCCTGGCGTTCTCGGTCATCGACCTCATCGGGTGGCGCGTGGTCGGAGGCCTCGGCATCGGTGCCGCGTCGGTGATCGCCCCGCGTACATCGCGGAGGTCTCCCCGGCCCGCATCCGTGGCCGCCTCGGATCGCTGCAGCAGCTCGCGATCGTGACCGGTATCTTCGCCTCCCTCCTCACGGACGCGGCGCTGGCCGGTGCCGCGGGCGGCGCGTCGAACGTCCTGTGGCTGGGCCAGGAGGCGTGGCGCTGGATGTTCATGGCGGCGGCCGTCCCGGCCGTCGCGTACGGCCTGTTCGCGCTGCGCATCCCCGAGTCCCCGCGCTACCTGGTCGCCAAGGGCGAGACGGAGAAGGCCGCGGCGGTGCTGCGCGAGTTCACGGGGAGGTGGACGTCGACCACAGGATCGAGGAGATCGAGAACTCCCTGAAGTCCGACACCAAGGCCTCGCTCAAGGACCTGCGCGGCAAACGGCTGGGACTCAAGCCGATCGTCTGGGTCGGCATCCTGCTCTCCGTCTTCCAGCAGTTCGTCGGCATCAACGTGATCTTCTACTACTCGACGACGCTGTGGCGGTCGGTCGGGTTCTCGGAGGACGACGCCCTCCTGACCTCGGTCATCACCTCGGTCACCAACATCGTCGTGACGATCGTCGCGATCATGCTGATCGACAAGGTGGGCCGACGCCCCTGCTCCTCGCAGGGTCCGCGGGCATGTTCGTCTCGCTCGGGATGATGGCGGTCGCGTTCACGCAGGCGACGCTGACCACGGCCTCCGACGGCACCACCACGGCCGCGCTCGACGGCGGCTGGGCCACGGTCGCGCTCATCGCGGCCAACGCGTTCGTGGTGTTCTTCGGGGCGTCGTGGGGCCGGTCGTCTGGGTGCTGCTGGGCGAGATGTTCCCCAACCGCATCCGTGCGAGTGCGCTGGCCGTCGCTGCGGCCGCGCAGTGGGTCGCGAACTTCGTGATCTCGACGAGCTTCCCGGTCCTGTCCGACATCGGCCTGAGCTTCGCGTACTCGTTCTACGCGTTCTTCGCGCTGCTGTCGCTGTTCTTCGTCTTCTACAAGATCCCGGAGACGCGCGGCAAGGAGCTCGAGGCCATGCGTGACGACTTCGTCATCAAGCGCGGTCATATCGTCGAGTCGGCCTGAGGGTGTCGAGTCGGCCTGAGGTTCCGGCGCTACGCGAGCCCGGCGTCCCGCGCCACGATCGCGGCCTGCATCCGCGTCGCGACCCCGACCTTCGCGAGCACGCGCGACACGTGCGTCTTCGTGGTCGCCTCGCTGATGAACAGCTCGTCCGCGATGCCCTGGTTGGACAGCCCGCGCCCGAGAGCCGCGAGCACGTCGACCTCTCGTGGGGTCAGGTCGACGAGCCGCGGGTCGCCCAGCCGTCCCGTGCCCGACGGCGGGACTCCCCAGGGAGGTGAGCGGCGCCGTCGGGCCGGGGGCTCTGGCGAACGCCGCGAGCAGGCGGCGTGTGACCTCGGGGCGAGGACCCCGTCGCCCGCGGCGACCCGGCGGACCGCGTCGATGAGGGCCGCAGGCTCCGCGGTCTTGAGCAGGAACCCGGCAGCCCCTGCACGCAGCGCCTCGTCGACGTACTCGTCGAGGTCGAACGTCGTCAGGACCAGGACCTCGGCGAGCTGTTCGGCGACGATCGTCCGGGTGGCCTCGATGCCGTCGATCCCGGCATGCGCAGGTCCATGAGGACGACATCGGGGCGCAGGGCGCGGGCGTTGGCGATCGCGCTCGACCCGTCGGCGGCCTCGCCGACGACCTCGATGTCGTCCGCTGAGGCGAGCAGGAAGCGCAGACCCGCACGGATCGCGGCATGGTCGTCGGCCAGCAGGACCCGGATCATGCGCCGGCTCCTCTCGGGGCCGCGGAACGCGTCGCCGGTGGCGCACCTGGGCTCGACGGCAGGGCAGGACCGCGTGGACCCGCCACGCGCTGCCGCTCTGCTCGGGCCCGGCCGCGAACGTCCCGCCGAGGGCCTCGGCCCGCTCGCGCATCGTGAGGAGACCGGTGTGGGCGCTGAGGCTCGCCGGGAGCGGCTGCGGCGCGTCGGTGAGCGTGCTCTCGACCTCGACCGTGAGGGCGGCCGGACCCACCCGAGCGCCACCCGGACGGTCGCGCCCGGCGCGTGCTTCGCGGCGTTCGTCAGCGACTCCTGCACGATCCGGTGCGCGGCCTGGTCGACGGCCGCCGGGAGCCCGCTCCTCGGGTGCCGTCAGGATCCACGAGGTCGACCGTCAGCCCGTGGGCCCGCGCGGAGGCCAGCACGTCGTCGAGACGTGCGAGCCGCGCGGGGCGGCGACCGGTTCGCCCGCGAGCACCGTGGTCCGCGCGGCCCCGTCGTCGGGACCGAGCCGGTCCGTACCCTCGCCTTGTTCTGACGGCTGGTCCGCGGGGTGGACGGCGCGGGCGGCGCCCCGTCCCGCGGCAGGTCCGAGCGCAGCAGCAGGATCATGGCCCGCATCTCCTCGAGCGAGGTGAGGCTGCTGGACCGGACGAGCTCGAGCGCGGCCCGGTCGCGTGCGGGTCCGGCGGGCGGCGAGCGCGGCTCCCGAGTGGATCGCGATCGCGGACAGGTGCGAGGCGATGACGTCGTGGAGGTCACGGGCCATCGCGGCCCGCTCGGCACGGACGGCCTCGTGCTGGCCGAGCGTGGCGATCTGCTCCAGGTCGGTCGCTCGCTGGGCAGCGAGCTCGGCGCGCTCGGCCGCCAGCCCCTCGCGCTCGGCCGCGAGCGCCGCGAGCTCGGTCTTCTGCCGGACGTTCGCGGCCCACCACAGGGGTCACGAGGATGGCGCCGCCTGGATCCCTCCGAGGACGAAGCCTTCGATGTCCCGGGTCAGCTCTCCCGTCGTGACGGCCACGCCGAGGACCACCGCGCTCACCGCGACCCAGACCCCGGTGCGGGCACGCCGCTCGCGTAGAGGCCGCTCGCGTAGAGCAGGTCCCAGAGGACGAGGATCATGCCGAGGCTTCCCGCGATCGCGGCGTCGGCCACGAAGGCGACCCCGCCGATCGTCAGTGCCAGGACGGGGCGCGTGCGCTTGAACGTCATGGCCGCGCACCCGACGGCGAGCGGGACGACGTGCCACCACCGGGCGGCGCCGACGGGCACCCACCACCCGATGTCGGCCCACACCCTGATCACGTTGATCGCGACGAGGGCCACCCCGACGACGAACAGGAGGATCGCGGCCCACACGTCGCCGCGACGGTCGTCGGCGCGCAGACTTTGGGCTGTGGCATGCCCGAGCCGCCGGAGCGCGCTGTCGGGCGCTGCATCGGCGGGCGGCAGAAGTGGGGCACGGTCCCATCTCAGCACAGCGGGACCGTGGGCGGATCGCCCGAACGATGTAGCGCGCCGCGGGAATCCGTCCTCCGCCCGACGACGTCGCTCCCGCAGGGCGCGAGGGTGGCGGCATGGAACTTCTCTCCTCGGCGGTCTCGTGGTCCTGGCCCTCATCGATTCGACCAGCGTCGGGACGCTGCTCGTCCCGGTCTGGCTCCTCATGACCCGGGGCGTGTCCGCGTGGCGCGGATGCTCGTCTACCTGGGCACGATCGTCGCGTTCTACTTCGCGGTCGGTCTCGTGATCATGCTGGGTGCCGGGCGTTCCTCGATCGCTTCGGCGACCTGCTCGACGCCCGCCCGGTGATCATCGCCCAGCTCCTGGTCGGCGTGGGCTGTTCGCGCTGAGCTTCCGGCTCGACCCGAAGAAGGGCGCGGAGCCCCGTCGCCCGGGCCGGGTCGCGCGGTGGCGGGAGCGGGCGATGGGCACCTCGGGGATCGAGTTCGCGCACGCCACCGTGCCCGACGGCGGCGCCCACCCGGAACGTCGGTGCGCCGGGCGCAGGGCGGCTGCGGTGACGCCGCGGCCGCCGGTTCCGTGACGGCCCTCGTGGGGCTGGCCCTGGGGGCGGCGGCGCTCGAGGTGGCCACGATGCTCCCGTACCTGGCGGCGATCGGGCTCGTGACGTCGTCGGGCATCGGTTGGCCCGGCAACGCCGGGTGCTGGCCGGCTACTGCGTCGTGATGGTGCTGCCGGCGCTGGTCCTGACCGCTGGGCGCGTGCTCGCGGCTCGTCAGGTCGAGCCCGTGCTGGCGCGGCTCAATGGGTGGATGACCAGGAACGCGGCATCGACGACCGCGTGGGTCGTGGGGATCGTGGGGTTCCTGGTGGCGAGGACGCGGTCGTGCGGCTGGGGTGGATGGGCTGACCCGTTTGCCGAAACAGCAACAGGACTTGCCCCGTGGGCCGACGGGACAGCATGGTCGAGGAGTGCGGCCGACCGGTGGCCCGCACCGACGCGAGGAGCGAGCATGACCCACGAGCACCAGCACGAGCACGAGCACCAGGAGCACCACTTCGACCAGGCGTTCTGGGACGAGCGCTACGGCTCTGCGCTCTCGGTGTGGAGCGGCAACCCCAACCCTCACCTGGTGACCGAGGCGGCCGACCTCGCCCCGGGCCGCGCGCTCGACGTGGGCAGCGGCGAGGGCGCCGACGCGGTGTGGCTGGCCCAGCAGGGCTGGCGCGTCGTCGGGCTGGACATCTCGCCCGTGGCTCTCGAGCGGGCCGCGGACAACGCGGCGGCGGTGGGCGCCGAGGTCGCCGACCGGATCGAGTGGCGCCAGGCCGACCTCCTGGAGTGGCAGCCGGGTGACGAGCGGTTCGACCTGGTCACGGCCCAGTTCATGCACCTGCCGGGCGACCTGCAGGAGCGGGCGTTCTCGCGCCTCGCGGAGGCCGTCGCACCTGGGGAGCCTGCTCGTCGTCGGTCACCACCCCTCGGACCACGCGACGGTCCGCAGCGCGTTCGAGGAGCACTACTTCTACACGGGGACGACGTCGTGGCCGGGCTCGACCCGCACGAGTGGGACGTCGTCACGAACAGCGCGCCCGCACGTGAGATCACGGGCCCCGAGGGGCAGCCGGTCACGATCCACGACACCGTGGTGCGGGCACGGCGGCGGTAGTTGCCCGCACGCGGGGACGGCGTCGCGGCGTGGGCGGTCACCTCCAGATCGAGCGGAGCGGGTACACCGTGAGGTTCTGCAGCGTCGCGGTCCCGTCGGTCGCGTAGAGCGACAGCCCGTCCGCGTCGGCCGACGGATACGTGAGCAGGGTGCCGGTGAGCGTGCCGTCGTCGACGAAGACCTCGATCGAGGACTCGTCCACGAACCCGTGCAGGCGGACTACCCCGTCCGGCGGCGAGTACGCGGCCGTGCGGCGCAGGGCGAAGTCGAACGTTCCGCCGTCCCGCGTGTCGATCGTCGCGAGCCCGCCCTGCGAGCGATCCAGGAAGAGCTCGCCGGCGCCCACGTCCACCCCGACGACCGTCGCCTCGGCGACCGACCCGTCCCCGGCCCGCCTCTCGCGCACGCGCAGTCCCACCTCGTCGGCGTCGCCCACGTCGATCTCCGCGGTGAACTCGAAGGTGGTGCGGGTGACCTCGAGCGGAGTGTCTCCTGGCACGGCCAGGTCCTCGACCGTCACGGGGTCCTCGCGCAGCCCGGTCAGCTCGTCGACCGGTGCCTGGACCAGGGTCGGGCGACCGTCCACGGTCCGCAGCGACAGCACCCGGGGATGCTCATCGCGTTCTGCCACGCCTGCGTCGGTGCGGAGTACGGGTACCGCCAGTTCCCCATCCAGCCCATCCAGGTCCGCCGCCCGTCCGGAGCGTTCTCGAAGGTCTGCGCCGCGTAGAAGTCCTGCCCGACGTCCGTGATCTGTACCGTCTCCGCGGGGTGCCGGGATCACGGGTGAAGGTCGTCCCGTCGAACGAGCCGACGAAGTACTGGGCCGTCGAGCCGTTCGTCTCGGCATTGTCGCCCACGCTCACCGTCAGCACCCAGCGGGAGTCCGTCGGGTCACCGTCGAGGGCGAGGGGAAGAGGTCCGGACACTCCCAGACAGCGGCGTGCAACCCTGCCCCTCACCGAACGTGCTCAGGTAGCGCCACTCCCGCAGGTTCGGGGACGCGTAGAGGTCGACGGCGCCGCCGACCGACACCACCATGACCCACGAGCGCGTGGGCTCGTGCCAGAAGACCTTGGGATCACGGAAGTCGGTGCGGCCGTCGTTGGGGATGACAGGGTTGCCCGCATACCGCTGCCAGGTGCGGCCACGGTCCGAGCTGTAGGCGAGGCTCTGCGCCTCGCCGCCCTCGGTCGAGGTGTACACAGCGACCAGGCCGCCCCCTCGACCCCGTCGAACAGGCCGCTCGTGTTCGCGTCGTCCACGACGGCGCTCCCCGACAGGGCCTGTCCCAGCTCGTCGTGCTCCAGGGCGGTCGGCAGCGGCTCCCAGTGGACGAGGTCGGTGCTGACCGCGTGCGCCCAGGTGCCGTCCTGCTGGTGGAACAGGTGCCACTCGCCCTCGAACCACACCAGGCCGTTCGGGTCGGCCATGTTGCCGCGCAGCGGGCTGTAGTGGAACTGCGGGCGCCACGGCTCGGAGTACGCGGCGCCGCCTGGGGAGTCACGGACGCGGTGGGCTTGCTCGAGAAGGTGGGCTCCGCCGTCGGGCCCGTGCAGGACGCGAGCAGCAGCGCTGCCGCCACCACCGCACCCCAGCCCAGCGCAGGGCGTGACCGTCCAGCCAACGACCTCACCTCCCTCGCGAGTGCGAGCCGGGCGGACCCGTCCAGGACGGGTCCGCCCGGCTTTCGTCTGCTGAAGATCCTCCTCCTTCTAGGGGAACGGGACCGGCCGCGGGTTGGGCGTCTGCGGCACGTCCTGCGCCTCGTTCGACGGGATGTCGCCGTAGCCACCGAGCCCACCGTTCCCGTAGGAGCGGTCGACCACCGCGCTGGTACCGGCGATCTGGAGCTTCACCGTCGGGGCCAGCGTGCCCCACGCCGCACGTCCGGGTTGCCGATCGCGTCGATGAACGACTGGACCAGCCCCTGGCATGACGTAGTGCGAGTACGACTGGAACGCGTTCGCCGTCTGGCCGGGGCCGGGATGGCGGGCGTGCCGATGGGGAAGTTGAGGTTGGTCGGGTTGCCCAGTGCAAGCCCGCTGCCCTCGTTGATCGGCTGGAAGTCGGACCGGACACCGTTGCCTACGAACCCGTAGACACCGTCAGGACCGTCCATGTACCAGAACCGCGGATCCGTGGAGTCCACCCGGGACCCCGGGCGAACGTGTTCCGGTGACTGATCGTGAACAGGTAGTACTTCCCGTTGTGCATGTAGATCTGCGGTCTCTCGGTCTGGTCGTTGACACAGTTCGCCGAGAGGATCGGTGGCAGGAAGTGCCACTCCGTGAGCGCCTTGTTGTCCGCCACGGCCAGGCCGACGTTCGCCATCTGGAAGTTGGCACCGGATGCCGTCACCGTCGCCGGGTCCTCGGCGTACGCGTCACCGTCCCGGTACCCCAGGTCCGCCGCCGTGCAGGCGACCGATCCGCGGTCACCGGCGGTGTTGCCCTCGAAGACCATGAAGGTCTTGCCCGGGTGGGCAGGGTCCTCGAAGGTGAACGGGTCGCGGAAGTTGACGAACGGGTTCTGATCGCGCGTCTGGTAGTACGTCCCGTCCGGCTTCAGGAGCTCGTGCTGATCACGCGCTCCGGTGAGCCACACGCCGTCCTCGTCGGCGAAGAGCCGAGCCTCGGTCTGGACGATCCTCGGGTCGGCGGCTTGAGCTCCTGTTCGTTCGCATCCCGGTAGAAGGCCACCGCGGTATAGAAGATCCGCAGCTTGTTGCCGTCCATGATCCGGGTCGAGCCGGACCACTCCGTGACTGTCGAGAACGACTGGTCCTCGAAGATCGAGCCCGCGGCACCGTCCGGGAAGACGTGGCCGCCGTAGATCCAGCCGCCGTTCTCCGGCCGGTCCTCGGTGGGGATGTCCGCCTTGCGGTAGAAGAAGCCCATGCGAGCGTGCGTGTGCCGATCGTCGAACGTGTATCCGGCGTTCGGGTCCGCGACGAGCGAGAAGATGACCTCCCACCCCTTGAAGCTGATCTGGTTCGCTGCTGCGTCAGTGAGTGTCCAGGTGTCCCACACCCAGACCTGTTGGCCGTTCTGGTCCGTCATGACCGGGAAGTCCTGCGGGATGTCCGGCATCGTGTACTCGGTCGGCATCGAGTTCGCGCCGCCGGGTGCTGCGGGTCGGAGAAGGCGCGGAGCTGGAGGGCGTCCGCGCGCGTCCACCGAGACGTGAAGTCCGACTCGGGGTCGTGCGCCTGCTGGCTGTGGATGGACGGGGCCGGAAGCCCGGGAGCCGGAACGGCGAGACCGTCGCGTCGTCGGACGGGGTGTCCTCCGGTGCGGGTTCTGTGGCGTCCGGCGAGACGGGGTCCTCGGTGGCGGGGCCTCGGTGGCTGGTTCCTTGGTGGCGGCGACTCCGTGGCCGGCGCGTCCGTCGTCGGGTCGGTCGCCGGGTCGGTACCGGCATCGGAGCCGGAATCGTCCTGCGACGGATCGGAGGTGCGGCTTCCGCGGGGTCCTGGGTGGACGTCGACGCGGGATCCTGCTCCGCGGCGATCGCGGGAGGGAACCGACTGCTGCGGTCCCGATGAGGAGGGTCGTGGCGAGCAGCGCGCTCGTCAGCCTTCCTGTGCGTGGTCGTCGTATGCGTGTCGAAGACTTCACGTCCGTTCGCTCTCTCTCGGCTGGCGTGGACGTCTTCGGTTCTCAACGGGTTTTCCCCAACGATTTCGAGAGTAGTGTGACGCACACCACATCTGTCAAGCAGTCGGCGGATGAGAAGTCAACACCTCACGGGGTGATAACCAGGGCGGAGCTTCCGTCGCCCTGACGACCGGCGACATCGCCGGTCACCACACGTGCTTCGGTCAGAACGGCAACATTCCCCTCCATGGAGCAAGGGTCACGCTCCGGCGTGGCGGCGCCTCAGGCGCATCCCGACGAACTCATGGAGCATCATGAAGCACCCAACCCAACCCAGTCGTGCCATACGTGCCGACGGTCGCCACCGAAAGATCCAGCGCACCGTGGCCACCACCGTCGTCACCGTCCTGATCGCCGCAGGAGGCGCCGCGTTCGCGCAGGCCTCGCCCGGTCAGTCAGTCGACTCGTTGCGTCAGACCGACGCCGAGGCGCTCGCAGAATCCATCGCCGGACGGAACGTCGACGTCCGGGACGCCACCTTCACGGGGTTCGACGTCCAGGCAGGCCGCTTCAACGGCCTCGGAGACACCGGCATCCGACGCGGCGTCGCACTGACCACAGGCTCCGTCATCCCGGCCGAGCCTGAGGCACCCGACGACGTCGACTTCACGCGGTCCTCGATCCTGGGACCCAACGTGAGCCTCACGACCACCGGAGACCTGGGCGGCGAGGGCTCCCCGGAGCTCGAGGCGCTGTTCGGCACCACCACCTACGACGCGGCGGTACTGACGATGAAGGTCGTACCGCGGCGGACACGCTCACGCTGAAGTACGTGTTCGGTAGCGAGGAGTACGCGGGGTGGTCCGAGCGTGACTACACCGACTCGTTCGCCATCCTGGTCAACGGCAAGCCGTGCTCCTACGTGCCGAGGACCCGAGACCTCGTCTCGACGAGCACGATCAACGAGACGACCAACGCGGACCGGTTCCGGCAGAACTTCGCCCCGAACGATCCGGGCGCCGGCCAGTTCGACACCGAGCTCAACGGATTCACCACGGAGCTCACCTGCGAGGCGAAGGTGAAGGCACGCAGGGTCGCGACGGTCACGGTCGCGATCGCCGACACCCGGGACGGCCAGCTCGACAGCACCGTGCTGCTCACCCGCGACGGGCTGACGTCCGAGCGAGGGAGAGGCAACGGAGGCGGTGGCGGTCACGGTCACGGCGGCGGTGACGCGAGCGGCCACGGGGGCCATGGGGGCACGGTCACTGGGGTGGTACCCCGAGCCACCTGAGTCCTGAACCGGCGGTGTCCTGACCGTCGGTCCTGATCCGGCGTTGCCGGGGTAGACATGAGAGGCGTCCACCCCGGCAACGCTGTGCGCAGCACGACGCCCTGCGGCCCGACGGCGTCGCTCACCGCGCGGGTGGCGTCAGTTCGAGGCCGCGGCGGCGAGCCGTTCGACGCCGTCTGGCCGGTCAGGTGTCCACCGGCCAGCCCGGCGATGAGCTGGTTGATGTCCACCCCGGTGAGCTGCTTGATGACCTGCTGGCCCTCGCCCAGGACCGACGCGACGTTCTTGGTGATCGCGCTGGCGCCGTCGGTCGAGATGACGGTCATGCCCTGGATCTTGCCGATCGGCTCGGCGGCCGCGCGGACGATCTCCGGCAGACGCTCGATGAGCTCCTGGACCAGGGCCGCCTCGCCGTACTTCTGGAGAGCCTCGGCCTTGGCGTCCGTGGCGATGGCCTCGGCACGACCCTCGGCCTCGATGGCGAAGGCTCGCGCCTCACCCTCGGCCTTGATACCGACGGCCAGGGCGACCTGACGGTCACGCTCGGCCTCGCCCGCGCGACGGACGGCGGCCGCGGAGGCCTCGGCGTCCTGGATCGCGGCGGTCTTGTTGGCCTCGGCGATCGTGGTGCGCTTGTAGGCGTCAGCCTCGGTGGCGGCGTTCGAGGAGTCACGCTGGGCGTTGGCCCGCTGGACCTCGGCGTAGGCCGCGGCCTCGGCAGGCTTGCGGATCTCGATGTCGAGGCGCTCCTGCGTCACGCGGGCCTGCTCGGAGAGTGCCTCGCGCTCCTCGACGGCGACCAGTCGCTCCTGCTCGGCGCGGGCGAGCTGTCCTGCGGCGTCGGCCTCGGCATTGGCCTTGTCCGTCTCGGCCTTGATGATGGCGCGCTTGAGGTCGAGGGCCTTCTGGCGCTCGGCGATCTGCTCGGCCGCGTCGATCGCGGCGAACTCGGACACACGCTGCGCCTCGGCCTCGGAGACCTCGGCGACCTGGCGGGCGCGAGCTGCCTCCGCACGCCCGAGGTTGGCGAGGTAGTCGGAGCCCGGGGTCGAGATGTCGGAGATGTTGAGGAGGTCGACCTGCAGGCCCTGCTCCGAGAGGTCCGTCTTGGTGGACTCGACGACGCGGTCCGAGAGGCCCTTGCGGTCGGAGATGATCTGCTCGATCGTCATGTCGCCGACGATGGAGCGCAGTGAGCCCTCGAGCGACTCCTTGATGATCTCGGTCAGCGTGCCCTGCTGGGACAGGAAGCGCTGGGCCGCACGGCGCACGCCCTCCTCGTCCCCGCGGACCTTGAAGTTGATCGACGCCTTGATGGCGATCTTGATGCGGTTCTTGTCGACGCCCTCGACCGTGATGCCGATCTGGCGCTGCTCGAGCGAGATGGAGAAGCCCTGCTGGAGGATGGGCCACACGAACGTGCGCCCGCCCGTGACGACGCGCTGGCCCGTGCCGGCGGCCTCCTTGCGGCCCGCGCCGCTCCGACGATGATCAGGGCCTCGTTCGGAGGCACGCGGCGGATGCGCTTGGCGATGAACGTGATGATCGCGAAGAACGCGATGATCAGGGCGATCGTGGCGATGATGCCGACGACGTTGGAATCTTCGAGCATGGCGGTACGCGCCTGCGGCGCGACTCCTTCGGTGGCGGGTCGTGCGAGCGGGTCGTGCGGTGCTGCTGCCGGTGTTCTGGCGGGTGGGTCAGTCGTTGGGGTAGTGCGGCGGACGCGCACGCGCGTGCCGGACTGCTCGAGGACCACGACGCGGGCTCCGGTCGGGATGGGCTCGTCGGCCCAGGCGAGGCGTCGTTCGAGCTCGTGCGCGGCGTCGAGGGAGACCTCGCCGGTCGCGGAGGAGATGTCGCTGGTCGCGGTGCCCTGGACGCCCACGAGGGACACGGTCACGGCGTCGTCGGTCTCGCGCAGCTTCGTGGTGACCACGTGGACGAGGAGGACCACGAGCGCGGCGAGGATCGCGGAGCCGACGTAGGCGACGATCGTCGGCAGGTCGTTCGACACGACGATCGCGCCGGTCGCGCCGAAGACGAGGGCCCCGACGCCGAGCGAGGTCCCGGACACGGCGCCGTCGCCGAGCTCGATGAACTCACCGAGGATCATCGAGAACAGGACGAGCGCCAGCCCGACGATGCCGACGACGACGAACGTGATCACCGCATACCCCTGGGGTCGGTCACGTCGCCGAGCACGGGCCACTCGGACACTTGACGCGATCGTGAACTTGCCCCAACTCTATCGTGACTCAAGCCTGCCGTTCGACGAGATGGGGAGTACTCACCATCGGCACCCGTCGTGTCAGAACCAGCGTGGTCTCGAGACCACGCTGGTTCTGACACGTCGGCGGGAGAGCTGGTCGAGCAGCGCGCCGGGGTTCCCCGCCGCGGAGTCCCGGTATCCCCGGTCCGAGTACGTCGCCGTCGAGCACCTCGCGGCTGAAGTCGCTGTGGACCACGTGCGACATGAGGAGGACGCGGCCACGCGGCGCGAACTATTCCTGCCAACTCGGCAAGTCACTCATAGACTTGCCGATATGGAAAACGACTTCCGTGGCGGCGACCCTCAGGACGGCACGCCCAGACCCTCCCGGCGGAGGCGCGGGACGCGCTCGCGAGCCTCGGCGTCGACGGGGCAAGGCTCGCCGAGCAGGTGGTCACGCCCTGGTGGTACCACCTGACGCTCGGCGCGATCGTGGCCCTGATCATCAGCACACAGGCGCTGCCCTCACCCGCATCGCTCATCACGCTGCCGGTCGCGCTCTTCGGGCTGCCGGTCCTCGTGCTCGTCTATCGTCGCCGCTACGGCCTCTGGTTCAGCCAGCCCGCGGGGCCTCGTTCGAGGCGCATCTACGGGTACATGATGGCGACGATCCTGCTTTCCTTCACTGCCGCCATGCTGTTCGTCAAGTTCTCCGCGATCGAGTACACGTGGGTGCTGGTGCCCACGTCCGTCGGATTCGTCGCGGTGATCGTGCTCGGCCCGCTGTACGACAAGGCCTTCCGTCGCGAGCTGGCCGGACAGGGGCGCGAGGACCGGTGAGCACCGACGTCGTCCCCGTGTTCAACGAGGTCATCCACTCGCCCGTGCGCCTGCGCATCTGCGGGCGCTCCGGCGGGGAGCGGAGCTCGAGTTCGCGGTGCTCCGCGACACTCTCGGCCTGACCGACGCGAACCTGTCGAAGAACCTCCGCGTGCTCAGCGACGCCGGCTATGTCACGGTGCGCAAGGAGAGCTCGCCGGACCGCAGCGACGCGCGGCGCCTGACATGGGTCACCCTCACTCCCGACGGGCGACGCACCGTCGCGGCCCACTCGCCGCGCTCGCCCGGATCGCGGCGGGCTGAGCGGGCTCGATCGGCGACCGACGGGCCCGTCGGCAGCGATGCCGTGCACAGCCGTCGACGGACCCGCTGCCCCGAGGCGTGCCGGTCCGTCGACGTGCAGCCTCACGGCCGCGGCACGTTCCGCAGGTTCGCCCGCGCCATCGACACGACCTCGCCCATGCCGCCGCCCAGGACCTCTTTGCTCATCGCGACCGCGAAGCCGCGCACCTGCCCGGCGGTGATGGTCGGGGGCAGGAGAGCGCCCGGGGTCCGTCACGACGTCGACGAGCGCGGGGCCCGGACGGTCCAGTGCCCGCGCAGCGCGCCCCGCACGTCCTTGGCCCGCTCGACCCGCACCGACGGGATCCCGATCGCGTTCGCGACGGCCGCATAGTCGACGTGCGGGGACTCGGTGCCGAACATCGGCAGGCCGTCGACGAGCATCTCGAGGCGCACCATCCCGAGGCTCGCGTTGTCGAACAGGACGATCTTCACGGGCAGGTCGTAGGCCTTGATCGTGATGAGCTCGCCCAGGAGCATCGAGAGCCCGCCGTCGCCGGCCATCGCGACGACCTGGCGGTCGGGCTGCGCGGCCGCGACCCCGATCGCGTGCGGCACCGCGTTGGCCATGGAGCCGTGCAGGAACGACCCGATGACGCGCCGCCGCCGTTGGGGCTGATGTACCGGGCGGCCCACACGTTGCACATGCCCGTGTCCACGGTGAAGACCGCGTCGTCCGCGGCCTCCTGGTCCAGGAGGTCCGCGACGTACTCGGGGTGGATGGGCGAGTGCTTCTCGACGTCCTTGGTGTACGCCCCGACGACACCGGTCATGGACTTCTCGTGCTTCTTGACCATCGAGTCGAGGAACGAGCGGTTCTTGGCGGTGTTCACGAGCGGCATGAGGAGCCGCACGGTCTCGCCCACGTCCGCGACGACCGCGACGTCGAGGCGCGTGCGCCGCCCCAGGTGCGTGGGGTCGATGTCGACCTGCGCGGTCCGCACGGACTCGGGCAGGAACTGGTCGTAGGGGAAGTCGGTGCCCAGCAGGATGAGCAGGTCGGCCCCGTACATCGCGTCGTGCGCGGCACCGTACCCGAGCAGGCCGCTCATCCCGACGTCGAACGGGTTGTCGTACTGGATCCACTCCTTGCCGCGCAGCGAGTGCCCGATCGGCGCCGCGATCTTGTCGGCGAGCGCGATCACGTCGTCGTGCGCGCCGCGCGTCCCGACGCCCGCGAAGATCGTGACCTTCTTGGCTGCGTTGATCGCGTCGGCGAGCGTCCGCAGCGCGTCGGGGTCGGGGATGACCCGCGGCCTGGCGGGTGCACGGCGACGTCGATGACCTCGGACGCCGCGTCGAGGTCCGCGACGTCGCCGGGGATCGTCAGCACGGCGACGCCCGGGGCGCCGTACGCGTGGTGGATCGCGGAGTTGATGACGCGGGGCGCCTGCTGGGCCGACGAGATCATCTCGGAGTACACCGAGCACTCGGTGAACAGGCGGTCGGGGTGCGTCTCCTGGAAGAAGCTCGTCCCGATCTGCGCCCTCGGGATGTGGCTCGCGATCGCGAGGACCGGCACCTTGGAGCGGTTCGCGTCGTAGAGCCCGTTGATGAGGTGCAGGTTGCCAGGCCCGCACGATCCCGCGCACACCGCGAGCTTCCCGGTGACCTCGGCCTCGGCCGCGGCCGCGAACGCCGCGGACTCCTCGTGGCGCACGTGCACCCACTCGATGCCCTTGCCCTTCCCTTCTGGCTGCGCCGGACCGCGTCGACCACGGGGTTGAGGCTGTCGCCCACGATCCCGTAGATACGTTCGACCCCGGCCTCGATGAGCTGGGCGACGAGCAGGTCGGCGACCGTCCTGTTCCGCTTGTCCTGGGGACGACCGAGACCGAGAGCCATGGGAGAACCTCCGCACGAGGGGATGGGATCTGTCCATCGTGCGCCGTGAGCAGAGGAAGCGCAGCCGCAGGAGCCGTTCCGCTCGTCACGTCCGTGCGTCACAGGGCCCCGACCCGCGGGCCCTCTCACGAGCCGGGCCGGTCGCGCCGCGAGGCGCCGCCGTCGGGCAGGACGGGACTATGCCTCGTCGGTGACGCCCATGCTGTCGTCGCGCGGGGCGTTCCGGCGCAGCACCCCAGCGAGGCGAGGACCGCGACCACCGCGAGACCCGCGGCGATCATCACGACCTGGAACCCGGCGTGCGCGCCCGCGGCGTCGATGCGGGACCCTGCGATCGACGCGCCGAACGAGACGCCCACGCCCAGGGAGGTCCCGACC
This sequence comes from Oerskovia sp. M15, assembly GCA_038070415.1. Lineage (GTDB taxonomy): Bacteria > Actinomycetota > Actinomycetes > Actinomycetales > Cellulomonadaceae > Oerskovia. The sequence continues at coordinate 1,413,608 of JAMYWF010000001.1, read as the reverse complement.
CAGGCGAGCCCCTCGGTGAGCTGGCTCGGGGTGACGAGGTTCTGGACCAGGGCGTTGCCGTTGATGAGCGTCGGGGCGATCGTGAAGCCGGTGACGAACATGACGAGCGCAAGCATCGGCAGCGACGTCACCACGAAGAACAGGGAGACACCCAGGGCCAGGGCCACCATGCCGATCGCGAACCGCTTCCACAGCGGCGAGACCCAGTGGCGGGCGCCGTAGGCGAGACCGGAGATGAGCGAACCCATCGCGAAGACCGCCAGGATCAGGCCCGACGCCGACTTGGAGCCCTGCTCCTCGGCGAACGCGATGGTCGAGACGTCGGTGGCGCCGAAGATGAAGCCCATCGCCACGAAGACGACCGCGAGCACGATCATGCCTGGGGACCGCATCGCGGAGCCGTGCTTGACGCCAGGGACTGCTGGGACCACCGGGGGCTCTGTCCGGCGCTGGGACAGGAACCAGATGCCTCCGACGACGGCCGCGACGGCCGGGACGACGATGCCCGCCGACTCGGTGACCTCGGTCGCCAGCAGCGTCGCAAGGACGGGGCCGACGACGAAGACCAGCTCGTCGAGCGCGGACTCGAGGAGTAGGCGGTGTGGAGCTGGCGCGCGTCCTTCACGACGTGGCTCCAGCGGGCGCGAACCATGGAACCGTACGAACCGATGCTCGCGCCCGCGACGACGGCCGTCACGTAGAGCCAGATCTCGGGGCCTCGGTGACCGCCGCGGTGATGAGCCCGACCAGCCCCAGGGTGCTGACGACCAGCAGGGGCGCATGACCTTGGCCTGGCCGACGCGGTCGACGTAGCGCGCGATCTGGGGGAGGCGATGGCCTGCGCGATGACGTAGGCGGCGGAGACGCGGCCGCCAGAGCGTACGAGCCGTAGATGCCCTGGATCATCAGGACGATCCCGATGCCGACCATGGACATCGGGAGGCGTGCCACGACGGCTGCCGCCGAGAAGTTCAGAGCCCCTGGCTTGCTGAGGACGACACGGTAGGGGTTGCGGGAGTCGTCGGCCGCTGCGCGAGGGGATCCTGTACCACCGTCTCATTCTCCCATCCGCTGCCCGGCCGCGGGCGTGATCCTCGGCGCACTCCGTCGGCGCCTCTCCGAGTGTCACCGCTCGGTCGGACGCGCGCGAACGGATGGCGGACCGCATCATGGACGGGTGAGTGAGCAGACGCAGGCGATCACGATCGTCGACAACCCGGCGGAAGAGCGGTACGAGGCGCGCACCCCGAGGGGAGGTGGCGGGCTTCGCCGTGTACGTCCGACAACCCGGTCAGGTCGTGTTCACGCACACCGAGGTCGACGACGCCTACGCGGGACACGGCGTCGGGTCGACGCTCGCCCGCGGGGCGCTCGATCACGTCCGTGCATCGGGGCAGAAGGTGGTGCCGCTGTGCCCCTTCATCCGCGCGTACGTGCAGCTGCACGAGGAGTACCAGGACCTGGTCGTGGCTGACGCGGGCCGGTTCCCCTGTGTGCCGCGAGCGGACCTGAGGTCGCTGTCGAAGTGGTGAGGTGCCCGACGACGGCGCGCGCCGCCGTCGGGCACCTCGCCCCGGCGTCAGCCGCCCAGGGCGTCCGAGACGACCTGCTTGGCCTCGTCCTGGACCTGCGTGAGGTGCTCGGCCGAGACGAACGACTCGGCGTAGATCTTGTAGACGTTCTCCGTGCCCGAGGGCGCGCCGCGAACCACGCGTTCTCGGTGGTGACCTTGAGGCCGCCGATCGCCGCGTCGTTGCCCGGGGCCGTGGTCAGCTTCGCGGTGATCTCCTCGCCCGCGAGCGTCGTGGACGTCACCTGCTCGGGGCTGAGCCCGCGAGCGCCGACTTCTCCTCGAGCGACGCGGGGCGTCGACGCGGGCGTACCAGGACTCGCCGTAGCGCTCGACGAGCCGGGCGTGATGCTCGGAGGGCGTCTTGCCCGTGGTCGCGAGGATCTCCGAGGCGAGCAGTGCGAGGAGCAGGCCGTCCTTGTCGGTCGTCCACACACTGCCGGTCTTGCGCAGGAACGACGCCCCAGCGGACTCCTCGCCGCCGAAGCCCACCGAGCCGTCGAGCAGCCCCGGCACGAACCACTTGAAGCCGACCGGCACCTCCTCGACGCGACGGCCCAGGCCCGCGCCCACCCGGTCAATGAGAGGAGGACACGAGCGTCTTGCCGATCGCGGCGTCCGGGCGCCAGCCGGGACGCGCGCCGCCGTACAGGTAGTCGATCGCGACCGCGAGGTAGTGGTTGGGGTTCATGAGGCCCGCGTCCGGGGTCACGATCCCGTGGCGGTCCGAGTCCGCGTCGTTGCCCGTCGCGATGTCGAACGTCGAGGTCGCGTCCGGGTCCGTCATCTTCTGCACGAGCGACGCCATGGCGTACGGCGACGAGCAGTCCATGCGGATCTTGCCGTCCCAGTCGAGCGTCATGAAGGCCCAGCGCGGGTCGACCTGCGGGTTCACGACCGTCAGGTCCAGCCCGTAGCGCTCGCCGATCTCGCCCCAGTACTCGACCGACGCCCGCCCAGCGGGTCGGCGCCGATCGCGACGCCCGAGGCCCGGATGGCCTCGAGGTCCAGGATCGAGGCCAGGTCGTCGACGTACGCCGTGAGGAAGTCGTGGCGGTGCGTGGTCTCGGCCGTCAGCGCACGCTCGAGGGGCACCCGCTCGACCTGCCCGACGCCCGATCGCAGGATCTCGTTCGCGCGGTCCGCGATCCAGCCGGTCGCCTCCGAGTCGGCGGGCCGCCGTGCGGCGGGTTGTACTTGAACCCGCCGTCGCGGGAGGGTTGTGGGACGGCGTCACGACGATGCCGTCCGCGAGCTCGGGTCCCGTGGTGCGGACCCCGGCCTCGGTCGCCGCGCCGTTGTGCAGCAGGATCGACTGGGACACCGCGGGGTCGGGGTGTACGAGTCGCGCGCGTCGATGAAGGTCTGGACGCCCGCGGCGGTGAGGACCTCGATCGCGGTCTGCCAGGCAGGCAGCGAGAGGGCGTGCGTGTCCCGACCGATGAACAGCGGGCCGTCGGTGCCCTGCGCCCGCCGGTACTCCACGATCGCCGCGGTGATCGCGAGGATGTGCGCCTCGTTGAACGCGTGGTCCAGGCTCGACCCGCGGTGGCCCGACGTCCCGAACACCACCTTCTGCGCCGGGTCGTCGACGTCGGGGGCGAGGTCGTAGTAGGCGCCCACCACGGCGTCCACGTCGATCAGGTCTGACGGCTGGGCGAGGGTTCCGGCGCGTGGGTCCATGCGTCGATCCTGCCACTGGTCAGGGCGTCGTGGCAGGCATGACCAGGGTGAGACGTGCGGGGTCCGGTTCCGGTGCCGAGCATGCGGTTGTCGTCGTGGAAGGGCTGGATCCGGACGCCAACCGCATGCTCGGCGGACGCCAACCGCCTGTTCGGCGGGTAGGCCTCCCGGTCCGTGGTGGTCGTGCCGCGAACCACGCCCGACGGCGGCGCGACGGAAACGTAGGCTGGTCACCATGTTCCCGCCTCAGGTACCCACGACCGACGTGTCCGAGCTCGACGCCGCCGCCCCGTGCCCGAGGGCGTCGTGCTCCTCGACGTGCGCGAGCAGGACGAGTGGGACGCGGGCCACGCCCCCGACGCCGTCCACATCCCCTCGGCGAGCTGCCCGTGCGCTGGGGCGAGCTGGACCCCGAGGTGCCGATCCTCGTGATCTGCCACTCGGGCGGACGCTCGGCACGCGCCGCGGCGTGGCTCAACCAGGGCGACTTCGACGCGACCAACCTCGACGGCGGCATGGCCGCGTGGGCGCAGCGCGGGCTGCCGGTCGAGCGGTAGCGAGACTCGGCCTGGAGCTCGGGTCCTCCCCGCGAGCGGGTGACCGGAACTCCATGCGGGCCGCACAGCAGGCCCAGCAGCATGTCTACCCGCCGGGACCTCGTCCACCGCCCCGTCCTCCCCGGCGCCTCGGTCTCCGGGTCGCCCGGGTCGCCCGGGACGTCCGGGTCGCCCGGGACGCCCGTCCCTCCTCGAGGGCCTCGGGCTCGGCGACGAGCGGCCAGGCCCGTCGTGGTCCGACGTCTGCGGTCCCGTCCGGGGTCACGGAGATGAGCTGCCAGTCCATGATCCGACGCAGGTCCGGGTCGAAGCGCAGGAGCGTCATCTCGGCGGTGCCCTTGAGGGGCCGATGCGGGAGGCGTTCGCGATCGCGCCCGCGGTGCTGCCGTTCACGTAGCGGATGCCCTGCCCGATCTGCTCCGGGTCGGCGCGGGTGTGCATGTGACCGGAGAGCTGGACGGGCACGCAGCCGGACTCCATCGGGCGTTGCCCACCCGCGGGGTGTGGATGAGCAGGATGTCGATCCCGTCCTCGGCCTCGCACGCGACCTCCGTCAGTCGCTCGGCCTGGGCGATCGGGCCTTCGCCGCGGACTGTGGGCCCTTCGATGAGGCCCGGGGCCATGGCGTCGCTGTCGCCGAGGATGCGGATCCCCTGGATGTCGAGGATCTTGCCGGAGAGCACCTTGGCCCCTCGGGACCGTTCGCGGGCCGAGGTCTCGGTCGAGTCGTGGTTGCCGTCGGCGACGACCATGGTCGTGCCCTTCGGGAGCGCCGACATGTACGCGTCGACGCAGAAGTTCTCGACGGCGGTCCCGTTCATGGTGGTGTCGCCCGCGTTGAGGACCAGCGTCGCCCCGGACCGTTCGATCGCCGTCCGGATCAGCGGTGCCATCCCGATGTTGCAGTGCAGGTCGCTGATGAGGAGCATCGTCACGAGCTCGGCGTCCTCCGCGGGGCTCGAGGTGGAGGGCGACCCAGGGCTCGACGCGGGAGAGGGCAGACCCGTGGGTTCCCGGTCCCCGGCTGAGCCGGGTCCTGGGCGTCGTCGTCCGTGCTCGCGGCGGTCGGCTCGTCGCCCGTACCAGCCCCGTCGGTGCCTTCCGACGGGGCGCTCGCGGCCTCGGCCTCGTCGATCGCGTCGCGCTCGTCCCAGGCGGCGACCAGGTTCTTGTCGGCCATGGCGTAGAACTCGTCGTTCTCCCGCAGGAAGTTGACCACCATGCCCCGTAGGTGTCGACGATGCCGGAGAGCCGTCCGGTGATCCGGGCACCCTCGAGAGGGTGCCGGCGAACACGGTGGAGGTGGGGATCGTCGGGTTGCGTTCGAGGTCGTTGGTCGACGAGGACAGCGACGCCGCGACGAGGGCGACGAGCACCACGCTCGCGGTGATCTCCCAGGTGCGGGGAGCGAGGGTCGTGGTCAGCTCGCGCCGTCGGGCCGCGCCGAGCACCCAGTACCCGACGGCGCCGCCGCGCCGACCACGAGGATCGCGAACCCGGTGCGTCGCAGCGCGTCGACGATCAGCGCACGGACGGCGTGACCGATCGACTCCTCCGGTCCGCTGAAGAACTGCAGGTAGCCCTCGAGATCGCCCGTGAGCCCGGCGAGGGTCGTGGCCTGGTCGACCGCGGTGAGGTCTGCCGGGATCTCCTTGACGGTGACGTCGGCCCCGAGGCCGAGCGGGAGGGAGAGTCGATCTGCAGGGTGCCGAGCGGCCCGAGGTCGACGGTCACGAGCCCGTTGGTCGACACCTCGTAGCGCGCCTCGTGCGGCCCGAGACTCAGGTCGGCGGTCGCGGTCGTCACGCCCCAGGCCACGCAGGGCACGAGGACCGCGACCACGGCGAGGGTCCAGCGGACCCAACGGGGCGGGGTGCGGCGTGTGGTGCTCATCGGATCCAGCCTTGCCGATCATGGAGGGTGGCGCGACCGGCGCGCCGGTCGCGCCGGGAGCGCCTTCGTCACACGGGTCAACGTGCAGTTCAGTCCTACTACACTTCCCCATGGCCAAGAACTCGACGCCCGACTTCGTGCTGCGCCCCTTCGAGGGCCTGCCCGGTGAGACCGACTGGGTCGCCCTGCGGGAGGTCGTCCCCTCGGCCTCGGCACCTGCCCGCACCACCAAGGAGCACGGCGCGCGCGACGTCCTGGTCGTGACGGTCCTCCCGGCAGGCTGGGCCGCGCTCCACCGTCAGGACGGCACCGTCCTCCTCGCGCTCCAGACGATCGCAGGCTCCGGTGACACGAGCCGTGACCTCGCAGCCGCCCTGCTCGAGGCCGTCGCGGCCGAGCCGGGCACGTCGATCGAGCTGGGCGAGCTGCCCGGTCCGGGTCCGCGCCTGCAGGACGTCCTGGATCTGTCGGTGCCGTTCGAGGTCACGGTCCACGAGGACTTCTCGTTCTGGCTCGACCCCACCACGGACGTCACGCCGGACCTCAAGGCGTCCCTCGACCAGGCGTCCGAGTCGATCGTGCCCACGGTCAAGCTCGAGTCGGTCGAGTCGGCGTACTGGTGCTCCATGAGCCGTGAGTTCCTGCGCTGGGCCTGGCCCGTGGGCGAGGAGGCGCTGATCGACGCGATCTCCCGCCTGCACGCCAAGCGCGAGTCGGGCCTGGGCGGCGGCAAGTTCGTCGGCGCCTTCCGTTCCAGCGGCCTGCTGGTCCCGGTCTGGGAGCTGCCGCGTGGCACCGAGGCGGCCGACCTGGAGGAGCCCGCCCAGGAGCTCAAGGCGAGGCTCGACGCGGCGCTCGCGGTCACCGAGCCGCTCGACGCGAACGAGCGCCGCGCACGCGCGGGCATCGTCTCCCGCCAGGTCACGCTCCGCTGACCTTCGCCACCCGGCACCATCCGCTCGGCGGACGGTGGCATCGTCGCCCGTCTGCCGCGCAGGTCATGCCGAACGTCATACCCGGACAAAGCGGTCTCGGGCGCTTCGGCCGATACCTGGTCCAGAACCCGAGAACACCGTTCACAGGGACATCCCCGTGACTTTCCCCTCGGGTGTGGCAAACTGCGGGAAACTCTTTGCACTACTAGGCTGGATTGCGTGAACGCGGACCATCGGTCGACCGAGTCGGGAAAGAACACCGGAACTACCGGAGACGCCAGCGGCGTCCCCGCCAACAGGACGCACGCGCTCCCCGTGGCGAAGACACCGCGACGGCGGCGCTCCTCGGGGCGGCCGGCAGAAGCAGCGTGTGGCGGTGATCATCCCCGCCAAGGACGAGGCACGGCGCATCGCGGCCACGGTCCGTGCGGCCAAGGCCATCCCGCACGTGGACCTGGTCCTGGTCGTCGACGACGGCAGCGAGGACACCACCCAGCACGTCGCCCGCGAGGCCGGCGCCGTGGTGGTGCGGCACTCCCACAACCGGGGCAAGGCCGCGGCGATGGAGACGGGCGCCGCGGTGGTCGCTATGCGCGACGTCGCGGACCGCCCTGCGCGCCTCCTCCTCTTCATCGACGGCGACCTGGGCGAGACCGCGGTCAACACGGCCCCGCTCGTGCCCCCGGTGCTCGACGGCCTCGCGGACATGTCCATCGCACTCCTGCCGCCGCAACCCGGCGCCGGTGGCCGCGGGATCGTCGTGGGTGCAGCACGCCGGGCCATCCAGTCGATGACCGGCTGGACACCCACGCAGCCCCTCTCCGGCATGCGCTGCCTGACGCGCGAGGCGTTCGAGGCCGCGACGCCGCTCGCGCGTGGCTGGGGCGTCGAGACCGGCCTGACGATCGACCTGCTCCGCAAGGGCTACGTCGCTCTCGAGATCCCGTGCGACCTGAGGCACCGCCCTTCCGGGACGGACCTCAAGGGTCAGATCCATCGTGCGAACCAGTACCGCGACGTCCAGCTCGCGGTCGGCTCGCGCCGGGTCCGCAGCGCGCTCGACGCGATCGGCGGGTCCAGGCACTCGAAGTAGGTCGTGCGTCGAAGCGCCCGGGCGGTCTCCGCACGGGCGCTTCGACGTCGCTGCCTGCCCGACGCCGGAGGTCCCGTCCCGTCGCAGGGTGCGGCCTCGTCGTCGGGCAGGTCGCTACTGCCCGGCGGCAGGGCCGTGGCCGCCCGGTCCTCGGGCGCGTCGGCCGTCGGGGCCGGAGCGAGGTCCTCGCCCGGACGCGTCGCCGCGTGGAGGGCCGCCACGGTCAGGAGCGGGACGGCCGGGATGAGCGCGATCATCGCGATCCGCACCCCGAAGTCGTTCACGACCGACCCCGCCACGCACACGATCCACAGCGCGAGCAGGGTCGGGCGGACGAGGGCCAGGCGGCCTCCGTCCGCGCGAACCACCGTGGGTGAACCGCCTGGACCCGAAGAGGAGCAGGGCGGCAGCGACGAGCACGACGATCGTGAGCCACACCGGGACACCACCCAGGACCGAGCGCAGGGCGTAGCCGCCTTGCGGGCCAAGGTCTCCCACGCGCTGCCGTCGATCACCTGGGCGACGAAACGGCCGAGGTGCGAGCGCTGGTCCGGTGGCCGCAACCAGTCGAGGACCCCACCGCGGCGACCGCGGCGACTCCCACGGTCGCCACGAGGACGAACCGTCGCCAGGTGACCCGCGCACCCGAGGCCGCGAGCCCCAGCACGGCGAACGCCGGGACGAGGACCAGGCCTCCGCCCAGGTCGGCGCCCCACGTGGGCCAGACGTCGACCGCCATCGTCACGACGCCGATCACCCCGACGGTGACCGCGGCGACGCCCCGACGCTGCCGGAGCACGAGCCACTGCGCGAGGGCGGCCGCCAGGACGAGGGCGGCGACGGCGTAGATGGAGAACGTCGGGTTCCCGAACCCGTAGAAGCGGGCGCCGAACGTCGGTGCCGAGCCGAGCGGGCTGGCACGGTTCAGCGGAGTGCCGATGACGGCGTCGAGGCTCAGGACGAGGAACGTGATCCCCGCGACGATCCCGGGGCCCAGCCATACGGGTCGGCGGGGAGCGAGCCCCCAGCGCCGCCACGACAGCCGTCGCGCCCACGGTCGACAGCACGATCGCGACCGTCGGGTTCCCGAACTTCCACCAGCCCGTGAGCGACGTCAGGAAGGCGGCGGTGGGAAGAGCCGCGATCACGAGGGCTGCCCCTCGAGCCCAGGCCCAGCCGCGGGCCCACCAGGCGCGCGCCCGCGCCGAGCGGGCGCGGGACGCCGTCGGTGCGAGGGCGAGGCACGCCACCGCCAGTGCGAGCCCGGCGTACAGCGGGACGTCGACGAAGAACGAGTACACGGTGCGGCGCACGTGGTCGCGCGACGTGAGGTCCGCGAGCGAGGACGCCGTGGTCGCGGCGTCAGGGCGCGGACCGAACCCCACGCGAGCGGCGTGTCCTGGATACGTGCCGGGCGCCACCCCGGCCGCGCTCAGGATCGTCGCCGGGACGTCGAGGAGCCTGGCCACGCCGTCGGTACGGGTGGCCGCGCTCGTGAGGAACCGCGCCTGATCCGGTCCGTCGAAGCCCGGGCGGGCGAGGGCCACACCCAGGACCGGCCGAGCGCTCGGCGTACCGCTCACGTCCACGACCAGCAGGGTCGCCCGGACGGCGCGCTGTCGAGGACCGCGCGCACCCGCTCGTCCACCGCGCGGAGACGTTCGCCGCGGGCAGCCTCCGCTCCGCGGAGCTCCGGCTCGGGTCGACAGCCGGGGCGGTCGCGTCACCGGCGTCGACCACGGTGATCGGGCACGACCAGGTGTCCGCACCCGGGGCAAAGGCCCCGGCGGGTCGCGGTAGCGGGACACGGTGCCGTCCGGCCCCGCGAGTGCCACGGCAGCTCCGGGCCCGACGGCGGTCGCGCAGGTCGGGTCGTCAGCGCGCTACCGAGCACGCCCAGGCGTGCCTGGTAGGAGGATCCGCGCTGCAGGGAGACGAGCCCGTCCCAGCCCGACACCACGGCGCCGTCGCCGGTCGTGACGGGGTGACGTCCGGGCAGGCCCAGGTGCCGTCCGGAGCGCGCTCGTCCGTGACCGCGGCGAGCTGACCGGCCGACAGCGCCAGCCAGCCGCCCACGGCGCAGCGGGACGCCGCGCCCGTGGGCTGAGAGGCCCGCCGCGCCCGCGCCGTCGGTGAGCATCTCGTTGAGCGTCGGGGTCAGCCCGGACGCGACGTCGTCCCACGTGACACCCGTCGTGCCGACCACGACCAGGGGCTCGTCCGCGGCGATCACGTCGGACCGGCCCGAGCTCACCTCCGTCCCGGCCGGGACCGTGGCGGACGGCTGACGCAAGCCCGCAGCGCCGAGCACGCTCGAGGCGAGGAGGACCACGAAGAACAGGCCACCACCGACCGTCGCCAGCATGGTCGGCATCCGCCGGACCCCGGCTCCTCAGGCAGGGTGGCCGTCGGGGTCGCCTCGGCCGCGAAGCCCGGGACGATCATCGCGGCCCCACGACGAGGACCATGATCCCGATGATGATGCCCGAGTCGTTCAGGCAGGAGCCCACACCCGCGACGACCACGAGCGCGATCGCGGTGGGCTTGAGGAGCGGCCAGGTCCGGTACGCCTCGGCGACCTCCGGCAGACGCCATCGCTCGGGGCGCAGGAGGACCACGCTCAGGGCGATCACGAGGACCGTCGCCACGGCACCCGCCGGGTTGGCGACCGTCGTCCACGCCCCGGCGGCCTTGCGCGCGATCACCTCGAAGGCCCCGCCGTCGAGCAACGACTGGACGAACCCTCCCAGGTGCGAGCTCCCGGACGGGAGAGCCAGTCGATCACGGCGATCACCGCGACGACGAGGACCGTGGCGCCTGCGACCACCGCGACACGCAGCGGCGTCAGGCGTATCTTCCCGACCAGGAGTGCCAGGACCGCGAACGCCGCACGAGTGCCAGGATCCCGCCCAGGTCCGCGCCGAACCCGGGCCAGCCGTCGATGACGACCGTGATGATCCCGACCGCCGCGACGAGCGCGGTCGCGAGCCGTCGACGCCCGCGGGCGACGGCAGCGCTCGCGAGGCCCCCGCGAGGACGATCCCGGCGACCGCGTAGATCGCGAACGTGACGTTGTTGAACCCGTAGAAACGCGTGAAGTTGACCACCGCGGAGGTCCCGAGCAGCGAAGCCTGCTGCAACGTGGTGCCCGTCGCCCCGTCGATCGTGAGCACCAGCCAGGTCACTCCGGCGAGCGAGGCGGGCAGGGTCCAGGGGCGTCGTGGGAGCAGGCGGGAGACCGTCCAGGACAGGAGCGCGACAAGCACGGTGGCCACGGCAAGGGCGAGCGTGAGGGCAGCGTTCGGCGCGCTCCACACCCACCACCGTGACAGGCTCGCGAGCGATGCCCCGACCGGTGCCGAGGCGACGACCAGGAGTACGGCAGTCATGGTGCGTCGCCCACCCGCCCGGGTGGCGGGGCTGGGGAGCCGCGTCGCTGTGCGGTCCTGCGCACCCACAGCACACCGCCCAGCGTGACGACGAGGGCAGCGACCAGCAGCCCGACGAGCACGGGGTACAGGCTCGGGATGGTGCTGGTCAGGATGTTCAGGTACTGGCGGTTCTCGACCGTCCGGGCGACGTCCATGCGCCGCTTCTCGCCGAGGGTGAGGGGCGCCGTCGAGCCCTCCGTGCTTCCGCCGGCCTCGTGGACGACGGTCGCGGAGAGGTCGACGAGCTGGACGATCCCGTCCTTCCGGGACGAGGGGAGTGGAGCCAGCGGGAGGTCGAGACCTCGGGTCGCCAGTCGACGACGACCTGGAGCCCGGGCTCACCGACCGGTCCGGCCGAGACCCCGGCGACCAGGACCCGGGTGCCGAGGTCGGCCTCCTTCACGATGCGACGTAGGGTCGCGTCCAGCGCCTCGAGGCTCTCACCGCGCCGCGACGCGGTGTCGACGAGCTCTCCCTGGTCGATCACGGTCACGGGGCACGCCTGCAGGTCGCCCTGGGGCACGTCGTCGATCCCCGCGGCGTAGCTCGCCACGTGCCCGGAGGCGTCGGCGAGCATCACGGCGGCCCCGGGCCGACCGCCGTCGAGCAGACGCCCACGTCGGCGAGACGTCCGGCGAGCGTGCCGGCCGGGTGCTGGGTGGTCACCTCGTCGGGCTGGCGGGTGAGGGCCGCCCACCCGGGCACCTCGGCGGGTTCCGGGGCTCCCGTGCTCGTCACGGGCGGTTGCGGGAGGTCGGGGCACCCGGACAGCGTGGGGTCCGTCTCGCCAGGCGCGGCCGGGATCTCCGGCTGGGAGGAGGTCGAGCCCGTCGACACCATCTGTCCCGCCGACAAGGTCAGCCAGGCGTCGGTGGTGCAGGCCGTCCGCCCGACGCTGAGAGAGGCGACGGAACCGGTCCGGATCATGCTCCACAACGTCGGGGTGGCGGCCTGGGAGACGTCGCGCCAGTAGAGGCCCGCGACGGCGACGAGGATCACGGGCGTGGGTTCGGTGGACTCCTGCACCGGAGCGTGCGCGAGCTGCGCCGCAGCCGTGCGGCCCTGCGCGAGCGCCTGGCCCTGCGCGAGTGCCTGGCCCTGCGCGAGTGCCTGGCCGGGCAGTGCGGTACCGACCACGCAGGCGAGTGCGAGCAGGACCGCGACGAGAACTCGGAGGGTACGCGGTCGCGAGAGTGGCAGGTCAGCGGCCGGGTTCGTCACCGGACCAGCGTACGGGCGTCGGCCGGGACGGCCTGCCGAAGCCTGGGTTGGTCACGGATCCTCCACGAGGTCGGCGCACCGGGGACCGTTGCCGCTGGGGACGGCGCGGAGCTCGCTCAGGACGATCGGGTACTCGACCTTGACCTCGACCTCGACCTCGACCTCGACCTTGACCTCGACCTTGACCTCGGTCAGCGGTCGCGGTCGGGGCTGCGCCGTCGGTGTCGGTGGTCTGCGTACCCGAGACCTCGGGCCCAGATCCAGATTCCGGCGCGCTGTCCGCACTGTCCGCACTCTCAGCGTCGTCCGCGCCCGCGCTGGCCGACCGCTGCGGCGCCGGCGGCTCACCCGCCGTCGTGTCTCCTGACAACCAGCGCAACCAACCGGAGTCGGGGTCGCCCTCGAGGATCAGCGCCCGGCTGAGGAGGGTGAGCGGGATCGCGAGGATCGCACCCAGGGGCCGATCACGAGCGTCCAGAACACCACCGAGAAGAAGCTCAGCGTGAGGCTCAGGTGCACGGCGTCGGCGACGAACTTGGCTGCACGAGCACCTGCAGGACCACGTTGACCACGCAGTACACGGCGACGACGCCCAGCGCGAGCGGCCAGCCGCCCACGACGAGCGCCATGACGGTCGGCGGGACGACCCCGAGCAGGAACCCGATGTTGGGGATGAAGTTCGTGACGAACGCGAGGATCGCCCAGACGGCGGGGCAGGGACGCCCATCCACCACAGGGCCACACCGTCGATCGCGGCGACGACCGCACCGAACGACGCGTTGACGACGAAGTACCGGCGCACCCGGAGTTGTAGGCCGCGATCCGGTCGATCGTCGCGGGACGCTGCGCGCCGAAGCGCGCGCGGGCGCCCTGGTAGCGGGTGGCGTCCGCGGCCATGAAGATCACGTAGGCCAGCACGAAGAAGAAGGCCGTGAGGACCGTCATGGCCATCCCGCCGATCGTCGCCGCGAAGCCCGCCAGTGTGCTCGGGTCCAGCCAGGAGGACAGCGCGTCGGCGACCTGGCCCTCGACGCCGAACGTCTCCAACCAGGTCGTCACCTGGTCGACCGTGGCCGACAGGTCGTCGAGGTACTGCCCCACGAGGTGCGCGAACTGCACGCCGGCGAAGGCGAGCAGCGCGGCGAGCGCTCCGAGGATCAGGTAGGCGACCACGATCGTCGCCGTCGTCGCGGCCCAGCGCGGCCACCCGCGGCGCTGGAGCGGTCCACGCACGGGCTGCACGATGATCACAACGACCGCAGCGAGGGCCAGCGGGCCGAGGAGCCCCGGGCGACGTACACCCCGGCGAGGACGATGACAGCGGCAGCCAGGCTGAGCAGCGTCCGGGTGGACGGGGCCAGGCCCTGGTGCTGTGTAGCGTCCTGCGGTGCGGTCATCTCGGAGGTGCTCCTCGGTGGTGAAGGTCGGTGCGTCAGGTCGAATGATGCCCCGGCGTCAGGCTGTCCGCACGACCAGCCCGCCCGGCTCCACCCAGGCCTCGAGCTCGACGGCGCGACCGAGGACGTCGCCGTCGACCTGCGCCTGCTCCCCGCCCTCGACCCGGACCCGGACCCGCTTGGCGCGTGCGTGGTCGATCCGCCCGATCTTGGCGGGCAGGTCGTTGGTGACCCCGAAGCCCTGCATGACGACCTCGCCGAACAGCTGCGCCCACCCGACGACCCCACCGCGGGTGTCGATCGCGGCGATGTCGAGGATGCCGTCGTCGAGCACCGCGTCGGGGAGCAGGGTGATGCCGCCGGGCAGCTTGCCGCAGTTGCCGACCATGAGGGTGCGCAGCTTCGCGGTCACGGGCGGGGCGTCGTCGAGCTGGATCTCTGCCCTGAGCGGCGGCCGTGCGGGTGGCGGATCCCGGCGACGAAGTACGCGACCCAGCCGACCTTGGCCTTGAGCGTCGCGTCGGCGTCGGCGACCATCGCGGCATCGAAACCGAGACCGGCGATGACGAGGAAGATGTGTGCGGTCTCGGTGTCCTGGCCGCCGAGGACTCCTCGGACGGTTCGCTTGTCGCACCCTCCGCGGTGTCGGGTGCGTCCGCTGCGGAGCCCGCGCGCCTGGCGCCGCTCGCCGCCGGGCTGCGGGAGCCGTCGTCGGGCTCCGCGTACTCCAGGACGCGCGCCCACCCGACGTCGATGACCCGGTCGGCGCCCGCGACGACGATGCGCAGCGCCTCCTCGGGGTCCGTGATGGGCAGGTCGAGGTTGCGGGCGAGCAGGTTGCCTGTGCCGATGGGGATGAGGCCCATGGGCTTGCCCGTGCCGACCATCGCCTCCGCGACGGCCCGGACGGTCCCGTCGCCGCCGACGGCCACCACGACGTCGGCACCACGGGCGAGAGCCTCGCGGGTCTGTCCGACGCCGGGATCCTCGATCGTCGTCTCGAGCCACAGGGGATCGGGCAGGTCGGCCTCGGCGCACACGCGGCGGACCGTGCGCTCCAGGGCGGCGGCGGAGGGCTTGGACGGGTTGGCGACGAACGCGATGAGCTGCCCGACGTCCTCCGCCGGCGGCTCGGCCGGCGCGACGGCCGGGGTCGAGCCGACGTCGTCGTCGCTGCTGGGACCAGACCGTGAGCGCGATGGTGAGCGCGATGGCGGAGATGGTGACCGCTGCGACCCCAACCACATTTCCCAACCCATGTCGGACACGGTAACGCGCAGCGTGCCGACGGTGACCAACCTGGCCGCCGAAGGTGACCAACCCGACCGCCGAGGGTGACCGACCTGACCGCCGAGGGTGACCGACCTGACCGCCAAAGGTGACGGCTGCTGCCGTCGGCGGTGACGGCGGTTCCCTGTCGAGAAGGGCAAGCCCGTCACCGTCGGCGGACTTCTCGGTCACCGTCGGCGGGCAAGCCGTCACCGTCGGCGGGCTTCTCGGTCACCCCGGTGAAAACCGTGCCCCAGCCACCCGCGCGTTGGATACCCTCTAGTGGTGATCGATCTCCGACTTCTGCGCGACAACCCCGACGTCGTCCGCGCGAGCCAGGTGGCTCGCGGCGACGACCCCGCCCTCGTGGACCAGGCGCTTGACGCCGACTCCCGCCGACGCAGTGCGCTCACGGACTTCGAGCAGATGCGAGCCGAGCAGAAGTCCTCGGAAAGAAGGTCGCGCAGGCTCAGGGCGACGAGAAGACCGCCCTGCTCGCGCACACCAAGCAGCTCGCGGAAGGCGTCCGGTCCCGGCAGCGGGACGCCGAGGACGCCGAGACGACCCTCAAGGAGATCCTCTACAAGATCTCGAACGTGATCGAGGGCGCCCTCCCGGCGGCGAGGACGACTACGTCGTGCTCCGCGAGGAGGGCACCATCCGCGACTTCGAGGCCGAGGGTTTCACGCCCCGCGACCACCTCGAGCTGGGCGAGGGCCTGCGCGCGATCGACACCGAGCGTGGTGCCAAGGTCTCCGGCGCGCGGTTCTACTACCTGACCGGCATCGGGCACGCCTCGAGCTCGCGCTGCTCAACGCCGCCATGGACCAGGCGTTCCAGGAGGGCTTCACGCCCGTCATCACCCCACGCTCGTGCGTCCCGAGATCATGCAAGGCACGGGTTTCCTGGGCTCCCACGCGGACGAGGTCTACCGCCTCGAGGCCGACGACCTGTACCTGGTCGGCACGAGCGAGGTCGCGCTCGCGGGTTACCACTCGGGCGAGATCCTCGACCTGTCGGACGGCCCCAAGCGCTATGCCGGATGGAGCGCCTGCTACCGCCGCGAGGCCGCTCGTACGGCAGGACACGCGCGGCATCATCCGCGTGCACCAGTTCCACAAGGTCGAGATGTTCAGCTACATCGACCCGGCCGACGCCGAGGCCGAGCACCAGCGCCTCCTGGGCTGGGAAGAGGCCATGCTGCGCAAGTGCGAGCTGCCGTACCGCGTGATCGACACGGCGGCGGGCGACCTCGGGTCGAGCGCGGCCCGCAAGTTCGACTGCGAGGCCTGGCTGCCCACGCAGCAGCGGTACCTCGAGCTGACCTCGACCTCGAACTGCACCACGTTCCAGGCCCGCCGCCTGGGCGTGCGCGAGCGCGTCGAGGTCGACGGCAAGTCCGAGACCCGCACGGTCGCCACGCTCAACGGCACGCTCGGCACGACGCGCTGGCTCGTCGCGATCCTCGAGAACCACCAGCTCCCCGACGGCTCGGTCCGCGTCCCGGAGGGCCTGCGGCCGTACCTGGGCGGGCTCGAGATCCTGGAGCCGGTGGGCAAGGTCGCCTCGACGTCGGGCACTGCGTGACGGGCGTGCCGGACGGCATGGACGTCACCAGCACCACCAGGCCCGACGACGGTACGCTCCGGGTGCGGCGACGCACCCGGGGAGGTGGCGCCGTCGGGCAGGGTGGTGGGTGACGCGCTACGGAGTCTCCCGGGCGAGGGCGGCTGCTGGTCGCGCTCGACATCGACGGGACCATCCTCAGCCACGACGACGTCCTGAGCGACGGCGTCGTGGAGGCGGTCGCGGCGGTCCGCGCGGCGGGCACCACGTGATGCTGTCCTCCGGGCGCTCGCTCATCGCGGTCCTGCCCATCGCCGAGCGCCTCGGTCTGGCCGAGGGTACATGGTGTGCTCGAACGGCGCCGTGACGGCGCGCTTCGACGACGAGTCGCCCACGGGGTACGTGATCGACGAGGTCATCACGTTCAACCCGGAGAGCGCGCTGCGGCTGCTGCGCGACCACCTGCCCGGCGCGCTGTTCGCGGTGGAGGACGTGGGGTCGGCTTCCGCATGAACGAGCTCTTCCCGCACGGGGAGCTGGACGGCGAGCACCGCGTCGTGGACTTCGAGGAGCTGTGGTCCGGCGAGGTCACGCGTGTCGTCGTGCGCAGCCCTGAGGCGACGAGCGAGGAGTTCAGCGAGGTCGCCCGCTCCCTGGGGCTGAGCGACGTCACGTACTCGGTCGGCTGGACGGCGTGGATGGACATCGCGCCGCTCGGGATCACCAAGGCGAGCGCGCTCGAGCGGGTGCGCGGGCTGCTGGGCGTGGCGCCGGGCGCGACGGTCGCGGTGGGCGACGGCAGCAACGACATCGACATGCTGCGCTGGGCTGGTCGAGGGTCGCCATGGGGCACGCCGAGCCGGAGGTCAAGGCGGCAGCGGACGAGGTCACGGGCAGTATCGACGAGGCCGGCGCGGTCGCGGTGCTGCGGACCCTGGTCTGAGGACGTTCGGCCGCTCGACGCCGAGGTAGAACGTCCTGCGCGAGGTAGAACGCCACGCGCACTACTTCGCGCAGAACGTTCTACCTCGCGGGAGGCGCAGGCGCAGCGGGAGGCGCAGGCGGGGACTCAGTCGCGCGCCGTCAGGACGAGCGGCCCGTCCTCGGTGATCGCGACGGTGTGCTCCGAGTGCGCGCCTCGGGAGCCGTCGGCGCTGCGCAGCGTCCAGCCGTCGGGGTCGGTGACGATCTTGTCGGTCGTCTCGAGGAACCACGGCTCGATCGCGATCACGAGGCCCGGCTTGAGCGGGAAGCCGCGACCCTTGCGCCCGTCGTTCGGCACGTGCGGGTCGCCGTGCATGGTGCGTCCCACACCGTGGCCGCCGAAGTCGGTGTTGATGCGGTATCCGGCGGCGTGCCCGACGGCGGCGATCGCCGCGGAGATGTCGCCCACCTTGTTCCCGGGTCGGGCCGCTTCGATGCCGGCGGCCAGCGCCATCTGCGTGGCCTCGATGAGCTTCTGGTCGGCTTCGGCTCCCGCCCCGCGCGTGGCGTCCCGACGACGAAGGAGACCGCGCTGTCCGACACCCATTCGTCGACCGAGGCCGCGAAGTCGAGGCTCAGCAGGTCGCCGTCCTGGAGGCGGTAGTCGAAGGGCAGGCCGTGCAGGACCGCATCGTTGACGGACGTGCAGATGACCTTGCCGAACGGGCTCGCCCCGAACGAGGGTGGTAGTCGATGTAGCACGACTCGGCGCCGCGCTCCTTGATCATCCGGTGCGCCAGTGCGTCGAGCTCGAGGAGGTTGACGCCGACCTTCGCGGCGGCGCTGACCTGCGTGAGGACGTCCGCGACGAAGCGGCGGCCGGGCGCATCTGCTCGATCTCGCGGGGGTCCTCAGCTCGATCATGGTGTTCCTCTCGGTGCGTGACAGTGGGCGCCGGGTCCGTGTGCGGGTTCCGCGGGTGGTCCGGCGTGCTCCCAGGGTGTCACGGAGAGGCGACAGGGGTGCAACTGCGGCCTCGACGCCCCGAGCCCGGCGGCGTCCACGGACCGGTCACGGGACGGCGCGCGCCGCCCTTCCGGGCGGACCCTTCTCGCGTGCTGTCGCCGGACGGGGACAATCGCTCCTCGTGGCAGGAATTGACGACGTAGCGCAGGCGGCCGGGGTCTCGACCGCGACGGTCTCGCGCGCGCTGAGGGTCTGCCGAACGTCTCGGCGTCGACCCGCGCGCGGGTCCGTGCGGAGGCCGCGCGGCTCGGGTACGTCCCGTCGCCGTCGGCGGCCTCGCTGGCCACCGGGCGGACCCGGACCATCGGGCTGATCACCCCGTGGGTGAACCGGTGGTTCTTCGCCAACGTCATCGAGGGGCCGAGCGCGCGCTGCGGTCCGTCGGGTACGACGTCCTGCTCTACACGTTCGAGGTCGGTCAGGACCAGCCGCGTCGCAAGGTCGACCCCACGGTCCTGCGACGCCGGGTGGACGGCACGCTCGTGGTGGGCCTCCCGCTCGACGACGACGAGGTGCAGTCGCTCGTCGACCTCGGGACCCCGTTGGCGTTCGTGGGTTCCGGCCCCGCCGACCAGGTCACGGTCCGGCTCGACGACGTCCGCACCGGGTCGCTCGCCACGAGGCACCTCCTGGACCTGGGGCACCGCGTCGTCGGACACATCACCGGGATGCCCGACCTGGTGTCCTCGTGGTCGCCCCCGATCGAGCGGTCGACGGGCTACGAGCGGGCGCTGGCCAAGGCGGGCCTGGAGGTGTCGGCAGACCTGGTGGTCAACGGGGGTTCGACGTCGCGGGCGGGCGCTCGTCGACCGCAGAGCTCCTGCGGCGTCGCCCGGACATCACCGCGATCTTCGCCGCCTCGGACGAGATGGCCATGGGGGCGATCCTGGCCGCGCGTGACCTCGGGCTGGACGTGCCGGGAGACCTGTCGGTCATCGGGGTCGACGGGCACGACCTGGGCGAGCTGGTCGGGCTGACGACGATCGGTCAGGACGCCTTCCAGCAGGGCGCCGACGCCTCGATGCTCCTCATGGAGATGATCAACGGCGCTCCGGTGCCGGAGAGCCTGACGTACCCGACGCACCTGGTCAGACGGTCGTCCACCGCGCCGCCGCGCTGAGGCGAGGGGCCGAACGTCCGGTCTCCGGGAGCCCCGTCGTGGGAGCGCGACCACCGTGGCGGTTGCGAGGTCCCTTGAGTAACGGAATCGTTACTGAAGTTCCCTCGTCAGCGCTTGCGCTACCCGATGTAAACGCTTGCATGGCAGGTGGGGCGGTCCCCGTCGAGCCGACGGACCGCGACACGCGCGGGCCGACCGCGATGTCAGCACCACAACGTTGTGGAGGAAATGTCATGGCCAGAAGTACCCTGTCAGTCAAGCGCCGCACTCTCGCGGCCGTCGCCAGCGGAGCCAGCCTCGCCCTCGCACTCACCGCCTGCTCGAGCGGGGAGGGACGACGACGAGTCCACCGGGACCGCTGAGGCGGCCAGCATCGACTGCGCCCCTACGAGGAGTTCGCGGACATCGACGGGACCTCGGTCCACGTCTATACGTCCATCGTCGACCCGGAGGGCGCGACGATGCAGGCGTCGTTCGAGCCGTTCACGGAGTGCACGGGCGTCGACGTCGAGTACGAGGCCTCCCGTGAGTTCGAAGCCCAGCTCCTCGTCCGCGTGAAGGCCGGGAACGCCCCGGACATCGCGTTCCTCCCGCAGCCCGGCCTCCTGCAGACCATCGTTCGGGACACGGGCACCATCGTCCCCGCACCGGACGCGGTCTCCAAGAACGTCGACGACTTCTTCGAGGCTTCCTGGAAGGACTACGGGACGGTCGACGGCGTCTTCTACGCCGCTCCCATGGACGCCAACGTGAAGTCCTACGTCTGGTACTCGCCCACGGCCTTCGCCGACGCCGGCTACGAGGTCCCCGAGACCTGGGACGACCTGATGGCGCTCTCCGAGCAGTACTCCGAGGACAACGACGGCATGCAGCCGTGGTGCGCCGGGGTCGAGTCGGGCGACGCGACCGGGTGGCCCGGCACGGACTGGGTCGAGGACATGATGCTCCGGACCGCAGGGCCGGACGTCTACGACCAGTGGTACAAGCACGAGATCCCCTTCAACGACCCGCAGGTCGTCACGGCCTTCGACGCGGCGGCGAGGTGCTCAAGGACCCGGCGATGGTCAACGCGGGCCTCGGTGAGGTCGACTCGATCGCCACGACCCCGTGGACGGACGCCGGCTTCGGCCTGCTGGACGGAACCTGCTTCCTCCACCGCGCAGCGAACTTCTACCAGACGCAGTTCCCCGAAGGGACCGACGTCTCCGAGGAAGGCGACGTCTTCGCCTTCTACCTGCCCACCAACCAGACCGACATCAAGCCGGTCGAGGTCGGCGGCACGTTCGCGGCCGCCTTCAACGACCGTCCGGAGGTCCAGGCGTTCCAGACGTACATCTCGAGCGCCGACTGGGCGAACGCGAAGGCCCTGTCCACCCCGAACGGCGGATGGGTGAACGCCAACCTGCAGCTCGACCCCGAGAACCTCGCGACGGAGTTCGACAAGCTGTCCGCGTCGATCCTCGCCGACGAGAACGCGGTGGTCCGCTTCGACGCCTCCGACCTGATGCCGGGTGCGGTCGGCGCAGGGACGTTCTGGACGGGCATCGTCGACTGGCTCACCGGATCGAGCACCCAGGAGGTCGTCGACGAGATCGAGGCGTCCTGGCGGCCTCCTGACCTGACGCCACTCCTGCACCAGGGAGTGAGGCCGGGGCCCGTCGGATGCGACGGGCCCCGGCTCAGCACGTCCCGCCGGAGGTCGGCACCTGAGCTCCTCACCCGCTCGACCGCGAACGCGGGTGACCGAACCGCCTGAGCCCGCCGACGCCGTCGGGCAGACCGGAGGCCTTGATGGACTTCTTCACCTCACCGGAGACCACCGCCGAGAAGTTCGGCCTGATGATCCTCGCGATCCTTCTCTTCGTCGGCGTGATGGGAGGACTGCTCTTCGCCGTCGACAAACCGAAACGGGTACCGCGCTGGGTCGTGGTGCTGTGCTTCGTGGGCCCAGCGATCCTGCTCGTGGCGGGTGGGCTCGTCTACCCCGGCATCCTCACGATCATCTCGTCGTTCAAGAACCGCACGGGCGCCGAGTTCGTCGGCCTCGACAACTACGTCACGGCCTTCACCACGGGCCAGTTCCAGGTCGTCCTGCGCAACACCGCGGTGTGGGTGATCCTCGTCCCGATCGTCTCGACGTTCATCGGTCTCGTGTACGCCGTCCTGGTCGACCGGACGCGGTTCGAGAAGGTCGCCAAGGCCCTGGTCTTCCTCCCCATGGCCATCTCCATGGTGGGTGCGTCGATCATCTGGAAGTTCGTCTACCAGTACCGGCCGGACCAGGGCAACATCCAGCAGACGGGGCTCCTCAACCAGCTCCTCGTGTGGGTCGGCATCCCCGCAGCAGTTCCTCATCGACCAGCCGACCAACACTCTCTTCCTCATCGTCGTGATGATCTGGATCCAGACCGGGTTCGCCATGACGATCCTCTCGGCCGCCATCAAGGCGATCCCGGACGACATCGTGGAGGCAGCACGCCTCGACGGCCTGCACGGGATCGGGATGTTCCGCTTCATCACGGTGCCGAGCATCCGTCCCGCCCTCGTCGTGGTCGTCACGACGATCGCCATGGGGACGCTCAAGGTCTTCGACATCGTCCGGACCATGACAGGCGGCCAGTTCGGGACGTCTGTCATCGCGAACGAGTTCTACACGCAGAGCTTCCGGCAGGCGAACGAGGGCTGGGTGCCGCGCTCGCGGTGATCCTCTTCGTGCTCGTCATCCCGATCGTCGTCTACAACGTCCGCCAGCTCCGCCTCGCCGAGGATGTCCGATGACCGCCGTCCCGCCCACGCTGCCCGCCTCCATCGACACCGAGGAGTCCCGCGACATCCAGCGCATCGGCAAGCTGTCCCGCGCCGAGCGCCGGGCGATCGCCGTCAGGGGAGGCTCAGCTCGCCGTGGGCCTCCGGTCTCGCGATCCTCATCGCGATCCTGTGGACCGTGCCGTCGGTCGGCCTGCTCGTCACGTCCTTCCGACCCGCGCTCGACATCCGTCGATCCGGCTGGTGGACGGTGTTCAGCGACCCGCAGTTCACGCTCGACAACTACGACGACGTGCTCTTCGGGAGCGCCGACCTCGCGTCGTTCTTCGTGAACTCGATCGTCATCACGCTCCCCGCAGTGGTGATACCGATCTCGATCGCGCTGCTCGCGTCCTACGCCTTCGCATGGATCGACTTCAAGGGGCGCAACCTCCTGTTCGTCGCAGTCTTCGCCCTCCAGATCGTGCCCATCCAGGTCACGCTCATCCCCCTGCTCGCGGCCTACGTGGACGCCGACATCAACGGCACCTTCTGGACCGTCTGGCTGTCCCACTCGATCTTCGCGCTCCCGCTCGCGATCTTCCTCCTGCACAACTTCATGAAGGAGATCCCCGCGTCCCTCATCGAGGCGGCGCGCATGGACGGCGCCGGTCACGTCAAGATCTTCTTCCAGGTCCTCATGCCCCTCCTGGTCCCGGCGATCGCCTCGTTCGCGATCTTCCAGTTCCTGTGGGTGTGGAACGACCTGCTCGTCGGGCTGACGTTCGCCGACCAGGACTCGCGCCCCTCACGGTCGCGGTGGCGGACCTCGCGGGAACCCGCGGCAACGCCTGGCACCTCCTCACTGCGGGCGCCTTCGTGTCGATCGTCGTCCCGCTGATCGTCTTCCTGGCTCTGCAGCGGTACTTCGTCCGAGGCCTCCTGGCGGGTTCCGTCAAGGGTGATGTTCTTGGTCCGGGTGACGCCGGACCGACCGTGCGCGCGGTCTTCCAGGGCCCTCGTTCCTCGGGACCCCGCCAGACCCGACCACGACAGCGCGCACGGTCGGTCCCGCGTCACTGCGTTGTGTTTCACCCCTCGTGCCGTGGCGGGCTTGCCGGGGTGCTGGCGGCGAGGGTGCGGGTCCGCCGGGGTACTGGCGGCGAGGGGCTTCGCCGGCTTCGCGGCGTGGCGTCTGCCGCGCAGGCCCGACGGCGGACCTCGCCACTCCCGTCGGCGCCCCTGTGGTCGGCCCCGACGTAGGGTCGTCGGGTGCCTCTGACTCCTGGCCGTTCCCTCGGCTCCGTGGCGGGTCGGATCCCGCCGCCTGCCCTCTTCGTCGTCTCGGGGCTGACCCAGTACCTGGGCGCCGCGATCGCGGTGGGGCTGTTCGTCGTCGTCGGGGCGCCCGAGGTCGCCTGGCTGAGGATCGTCGTCGCGGCGCTGCTCCTGCTGGCGTGGCGCCGCCCGTGGCGGCAGCGCTGGACCCGGCGCTCGCTCGTATGGGCCGTCGTGTTCGGGATCGCCTTGGCCACGATGAACGTGTCCTTCTACGTCGCGATCGACCACCTGCCGCTCGGTTCGGCCGTCGCGATCGAGTTCATCGGGCCCGTGGCCGTCGCAGCGGCCACGGGTCGAGGCTGGCGCGAGCGCGGGGATCGCGGTCGCAGCCCTGGGCGTCGTGCTGCTCGCGGGGTGACGCTCGGGTCCGACCTGCCCCGCGAGGACGTCGTCGTCGGGCTCGTCGCGATCGGCATCGCTGCAGGCTGCTGGGCCGCCTACATCCTGCTCGGTCGGCGGGTGGCGCTCGGTGGTTCCGGGTGACGTCGCTGTCGGTCGCCATGACCGCGGGCGCACTCGTGTTCGCGCCGTTCCTGGCACCGTCGTCGGGAGCGGTCCTCGCGGACGGGAAGCTCCTGCTCGCGGTCGTGGGCATCGCGGTGTGCTCGTCGGTGGTCCCGTACGTGCTCGAGCAGGTCATCCTGCGGCGTGTCAGCGCAGCGACCTTCTCGGTGCTCCTCGCGATGCTGCCTGCCACCGCGGTGGTGATCGGCGCCGTCGTGCTCCGGCAGGTCCCCTCGTGGCTCGAGGTGGTCGGCCTGGTCCTGGTCTCCGGAGCGATCGCGATGGCGGCCCAACGGACGGACCCGCCGCCGCCTAGCGGGACCGGGCGGAGGGCGACGTCAGAGGTACTGACCAGGAGACGGACGACCGTCGCGCTCCTCGGGCTTGGCGCCAGGGGCCCCTTCTGCGAAGGGTGCCCGGGCATGCCGGGGATGGGCAGGCTGCCCGGGGCAGCGCGTGGCGGATCTGGGACAGCTGGGCCTGCGCGGCCATCTGCTGTGCCACCAGGGCCGTCTGGATGCCGTGGAACAGCCCTTCGAGCCAGCCCACGAGCTGTGCCTGCGCGACGCGCAGCTCGGCGTCCGAGGGCACCGCTTCGTCGGTGAACGGGAGCGAGATGCGGTGGAGCTCGGCGACGAGGTCCGGCGAGGCCCTCCTCGAGCTCCTTGAGGGACCGCTCGTGGATCTCGGCGAGCCGGCTGCGGGCCGCCTCGTCGAGCGGGGCGTCGCGGACCTCCTCGAGCAGGCGCTTGATCATGCCGCCGATCCGCATGACCTTGGCGGCTCCTCGATGACCGCGGCCGGGTTGCGGTCATCGTCGGCCGGGTCGTCGACAGGGACGCCCTTCCCGTCCGGGCCGATCACGGTGACGCGCTGGGCGCCCTCGCTCTCCGTGGCGTCCGGCCGCTCGGTGGGCTCGGGGTCTGCTCGATGCGTGGCTCGTCGGTCATAGCCCCAGTCTGACCCGATCGGCGACGGAGCGCGACGGCCGGGGCAGACGGGTCTCAGGGAGCAGCAGCACCTTGCCGAAGACCACGCCCGACTCCACGAGCCGGTGCGCGTCCGCGGCCCGGTCGAGGGCAGCCGGGCGTGGACGACCGGCTGCACCCGTCCGTCGGCGATCATCGGCCAGACGTGCTCCAGCACGTCGCGGACGAGTCGGGCCTTCTCCTCGGGCGGGCGGGCGCGGAGCGTGGTCCCGCTGACCTGAGCGCGCTTGGCGAGCAGCATCCCCAGGTCCAGCTCACCGCGGGCACCCTTCTGCAGTCCGATCACGACGAGCCGTCCGTCGGTGGCGAGCACCCGGAGGTTCTTGGGGAGATACGCGGCGCCGACGACGTCGAGCACCACGTCGGCGCCCGCGCCGCCCGTGACGTCGCGCACCGCGGTGACGAAGTCCTGGGTCCGGTGGTCGACGGCGGCCACCGCCCCGAGCGTGAGGCAGCGCGCGACCCGTTTGGGGCCCCCGCGGTCGTGACGACCCTCGCGCCGAGCGCCGCCCGATCTGCGTCGCGATCGATCCGACGCCTCCCGAGCCGCCGTGCACGAGCAACGTCTCGCCCTGCGTGAGCCGCCCGACGTCCACGAGGTTGCTCCAGGCCGTGCACACCGCCTCGGGCAGGGCCGCCCGTCGACGAGCGCGACGCCGTCGGGAAGCGGCATGACCTGGGTGGCGCGGACGCAGACCTTCTCCGCGTAGCCTCCTCCGTCCAGGAGTGCGACGACCTCGTCGCCGACGTCCCAACCTGTGAGACGCGATCCGACGGCAGAAATCACCCCAGAAACCTCCAGACCCGGCCATACCGGCGCACCCGGTGGCGGAGGGTACTTTCCGGCGCGTTGTAGCAGGTCAGCAGGGTTGACGCCACTCGAGACGACGTCGATCAGGACCTCGCCGGGGCCGGGCGCCGGGTCGGGGACGTGTGACACGGAGAGTTTCTCTGGCCCGCCTGGGGCGGCTATCGTGACGGCTCGCACACGAAGGACACTACGACCTCTTCCTCGAGGGCCGCGTACTGTCCTGCCGGAGTTCCTCCGCGAGGTACCGGCTTGACCCGGATGACCGGATTAGGTCTTCGGGGAAGTGCACCGATAGTTAGTACGCACGTCTGGCGAGTGGGGACGGTCGGAGCCGACCGGTCCCTACGAACTTCCGCTGGTCACAGGGTTTGGAGAGAGGTTCGTATGCTCCGCAGGTTGAGCGTTCGCGGGAAGATCCTTGCGGCACTTGCGCTGCCAGTCCTCGTCCTGTTCCTGGCCGCAACGGTCTTCTCGGTACAGGCGATCAACCAGGCACGCGTCGCCAGCCAGTCCCGGCACTGGTGGGGGCGTTCTCGGTCCAGGACTCGGCGGGCAAGGCGGTCGCCGCCGAGCGCGCCGTCGAGATCCAGCGCGTCCACGGGGCCGAGGGTGCTGATGCGATGGTCGAGGAGGCCCGTGTCGCGACGGACAAGGCCCTGGACCGACGTGACGCCGTGTACGGCGATCTCAACCTGTCGATGCTCGACGAGCGTGTGCAGGAGGCTCTCGACGCGACGATCAAGGACCGTGACGAGCTGGCGTCGCTCCGGAAGCAGATCGATACCGGCGCGATGCAGGAGAAGGGCTTCACGGCGTCCTACAACAACCTCATCGACTCCGCGCTGAACGTGCCCCGTGTGCTCTCCGACACGGTGCAGGAGCGAGACCTGGCCCAGTACCTCGACGCGTACGTCGCCTCCAACGTCCTCATGAGCCAGGTCACCCTCGAGCTCCCCGTGGTGGCGTTCCTCTTCCAGGACATCGCGAGCGGGGAGTTCACGTCCTCCGACGGCCTCACCGTCGCCCGGCTCATCGGTGAGGGCGACGCGAAGCACACCGAGGCTCGCAAGGCAGTGCGTGAACTGCACGTCGGGAGTCGATCCCGTCGCCGGTCGGCGACTACGTGGGCTGCGAAGCAACATCTCCGTCAACAACGCCGCCGCCAGCACCGGCAAGCAGCAGTGGGCTGCCGCCTCCACCGCGGACCTCGAGGGCATCAACCCCGTCCGTGACAAGGTGCGTGGGCTGACGGCTGACCTCGCGTCCGACAACGCCGCCGCCGCGGCGACGCGGGCCGTCCTCACGATCATCGTGACTGTGCTCGCCTTCATCGCCTCGATCGCCGTGGCGGCGCGATCGCGCGCCAGATCGTGAACCCGCTGCGTCGTCTGACCGACGCCGCCCAGGACGTCCGGGACCAGCTGCCGCGCCTCGTCGAGCAGGTCTCCATCCGGGCCAGGGCCGGGCATCAGCATCCAGCCGATCGAGGTGGAGTCCACCGACGAGGTCGGTCAGCTCGCCAACGCGTTCAACGACGTGAACTCGACAACGATCCAGGTCGCGCGCGAGCAGGCTGCGCTCCGTGGCTCGATCGCCGAGATGTTCGTCAACGTGGCACGACGTGACCAGGTGCTCCTCAACCGTCAGCTGGCGTTCCTCGACGACCTCGAGCGTTCCGAGGAAGACGCGAACACGCTGTCGAACCTGTTCCGTCTGGACCACCTCGCGACGCGGATGCGGCGCAACGCCGAGTCCCTGCTGGTTCTGGCGGCATCGACTCGGGCCGTCGCGTCCGTCAGCCCATGCCGCTTCCGACGTGATCCGAACGGCATCCTCCGAGATCGAGCTGTACGACCGCGTCCGCCTGAACCTGGTCGTCGACCCTCTGATGCTGGGGCACAACGCTCTCAACGCCGCGCACCTCATCGCCGAGCTCCTCGAGAACGCGACGATGTTCTCGGAGCCGCACACGCCGGTCGAGGTCAGCACGGGCCGCGACGAGCGCTTCGTCAAGATCATCATTCGGGACCACGGCCTCGGGATGACCCCGAAGAGATCGGCGAGGCGAACCGCAAGGTCAACGCGCACGCCGCGTCGGACGTCGTCGGCTCCCAGCGTCTCGGCCTGTACGTGGTCGGCCGCATCTCCGACCGTCTCGGTGCTCGCGTCACGTTCGAACGTGCTCCCGAGGGTGCCGGGACGCTCGTCACGGTCAGCTTCCCGACCGTCCTCTTCGTGCCCGACTCCAGCGTCCCGCTGCCCATGCCGACGGACCCGCTGGACAACCGCACCCAGGTCGCGGTGGACGAGTTCGCGTCGCCCACCCAGCCGTCCGCGTCCGCCTACTCGGGACCTGCCACGACCTCGACCCCACAGGTCGATCACGACGCTCCCGTCGCGGTTCCGGTGGACCTTGCTGCGCTGACCGACGGCGCCACCTCGACGGGCATGCCCCGTCGTCGATCGCGCGGCATGGACCCGGCCGGTTCTGCGCCGAGCGCGTCGTTCGTCGCGGGACCCCAGACGGGTTCGATCATCCTGCCGCCGCTCGCGACGCCGTCGCTCCCGCTGGACCTCCCGGCCGCCCTGACGCCTGGTCGCCGCCGGAAGGTGTGGCGACGTCGGGCAACTCGCTCCCGAGCCGCGCTCGCGCCACGACCCGGCCGAGACGACGAGCACGGTCCAGCCGGTCCAGCCCGTGTCGGCCGAGATCCCGGTTCTCGACGTGAGCACGCGTTCCGCGATGTTCTCGAGCTTCCGCGCCCTGGGCACGACCGACCCGAGCACCGGCGAGCTGCAGACGGTCGAGCTGGATGCCGCTCCGGACGTCACGGCGACGGACATCTCGGTCCCCGACTTCGTGCCCGAGGACGGCACCTGGGCCCCGCAGTTCGCCATCGAGCCTCTCGGCGCGTCCGAGCAGGAGACGGCCGTCGTGGAGCCGCAGCAGGCCTCGCTCGTCGAGGTCCCTGAGGCGCAGGAGCCCGCTGCCCAGCCGCAGGTCGTGGCTGCGACGCCGGACCTGCCGCAGCGGGCCGTCGCGGCCCAGGCCCAGGCTCCGGCACCCGTGCAGCAGGTTCCTGTGCCGGCCGAGCAGTTCGCGCCGCCCGTCGTCGAGCAGCAGGTTCCTGCAGCTGTGGCCACCCCGGCCCAGCAGGAGGAGATCCCCGACGAGCTCTCGTTCGAGGCTCTGCCCAGGTTCGAGGACCTCATGGCCGACCTCCCGACCCGTCGGTCCCTGCGAGAGAGCCAGGCGCGCAAGCGGGCATCTTCAACCGTCGCCCGCGGACGGGCATGATGCCGGTCGTGCGCCCGTCGGCCGCGGCGCTGGCGTCCCAGCCTGCTGGGGCCGCGCAGCAGCCCGAGCAGCCTTCCACCCCGTATCAGAACCAGCCGGTCGCCTACCAGCAGCCGCAGGCGCCCGCGCAGCACCCTGCGCCCGTCGCCTACCAGCAGCCGCAGCCGCAGCCGCAGGCGCCCGCGCAGCACCCGCGCCCGTCGCCTTCCAGCCGCCGCAGGCGCCCGCGCAGTACCCTGCCACCGCTCAGCAGCCCGTGGCCGCCCCGGCGCCGGTCAGCCAGCCAGCCGCCCCGCGCCACTGGTACGCCGTCAGGTCCAGGAGCCGATCGAGCCGCTCGACCCGCGGTACGTGTCCGACTCCGTCGAGGCACGCTCGGACTGGATCGCCTCCGCGGTGCTGTACGAGGAGATGTCCTCGCTCCTGCGCAACGGGTCCGAGGTTCAGGGCAAGGCGTTCGCGGAGTCGGCAGGGACGTACAGCCCGCCCGAGACGGCCGGCGTCACGGCGTCCGGACTGACCCGGCGTGCGCGGACCGTGAACCGGGAGGACTACGTCGACCGGTTCACGGCGAAGATCGATCGTGACCCCGAACAGCTGCGTGCCCGCCTCGCGGCCTTCCAGTCCGCCACGGCCCGGGGACGGGTCGAGGCCGACGACGAGACGGGTTCGACGGATCTGTCCTCGCACGGGAATGATGTCCCTGACGCAGCGCCGCGGTCGCGGTGACGACCAGCTCGCCGTCTGTGGTAACTGACAAGGAGAAAGTGTGAACTCGCTCAGCACCGAAGCAACGAATTTCGGGTGGTTGCTCGACAACTTCGTGCGGACCGTACCGGGAAGTCGGCACACCCTGGTGGTGTCGGCCGACGGCCTGCTCATGGCGATGTCCGACCAGCTGGACCGCACGAGCGGTGACCAGCTCGCCGCGATCGTGTCCGGCATGTCGAGCCTGACCCGTGGCGCAGCCCGCCAGCTCAACGGCGGCAACGTCCGTCAGTCGATCGTCGAGATGGACAACGGGTTCCTCTTCCTCATGAACGTGTCGAACGGATCGGTCCTCGGCGTCGTCGCCGAGTCGACGTGCGACATCGGACTGATCGGTTACGAGATGGCACTTCTCGTCTCCCGCACCGAGGCGACATTGACGCCTCAGTTGATCTCGGAGATGCGCGGTAGCCTGCCTGTTGACGGAGCAACACGAGCCCCGGTGGGATGAGGTTAGGTCGATGACGAACGCATCTTTTGGCAGCTTGGGAGCGCACAGCTCGGACTCGTACGAGGCCGCGACCGTGCGCCCGTACGCGGTGACCGGCGGACGCGTCCGCTCAGCGACCTCGGACCTCCCGCTCGAGGCTCTCGTCGAGGTGATGCCGGGTGCTGTGAACAGCTACGGCCTGCCTCCTGAGAAGCGTGCGATCCTCCAGCACGCTGCTCACAACTACGTGTCGATCGCCGAGCTCTCGGCGCTCCTGCGGATGCCCCTCGGGTGACCCGCATCCTCGTCGCCGACCTCGCCGAGGACAACTACCTGACGGTTCATACGTCGACCCCGCTGAACGTGCACACCGGCCACGGCGGCAGCAACTCGGGACTGTCCCTGAGCATCTTGGAGAGTGTTCTCAATGGCATTTCCACCCTCTGACGCTGCTGCGGCCGGTCAGCTCGCCCGTGCCGGCGGACTGGTCACCGGGGCCCCGGAGCGAATGCACCGGCGCGCCCGGGAGCGACGGGCCCGTCGTGGGCTCCGGTCGCCACACCTGTCGGTGCGGCTCCCGTGGTGTCCTCGAAGCCGGACCCCGCACAGTCCGCGGCCCCGGTCCGGCAGAGCGTCCTGAGCGGGCAGGCCGTCGCGGCCCCGCCGCCGGGCAGCCGAGCCAGGTTCCGGCCGCCGCTCAGCAGGCGCCGACGATCCACCAGACGCCGCCCGCGCAGCAGGCGGCTCCGGTCCAGCAGGCCGCCCCGGTCCAGCACTCGGCGCCGACCCAGCCGTCGCCCGTCCAGACGGCCCAGCAGGCGGCAGCTCCCGCGCCCCAGGCCACCCGGACCGCACCGACGGTCGTGAAGATCGTCGTCGCCGGTGGCTTCGCCGTCGGCAAGACGACTTTCATCGGCTCGATCTCCGACATCGAGCCGCTGAACACCGAGGCCGCGATGACCGAGCACTCGGTCGGGGTCGACGACGCCGGTGGCGTGAGCGACCGCAAGATGACGACGACGGTCGCCATGGACTTCGGTCGTATCGAGCTCCCCGGCTCGCTCTGGCTGTACCTGTTCGGGACCCTGGCCAGGACCGCTTCCTCTTCATGTGGGACGACCTGGTGCGTGGCGCGATCGGCGCGGTCGTGCTCGTGGACACGGATCGCCTCGAGCAGTGCTTCCCGGCGATCGACTACTTCGAGTCGCGCGGCATCCCGTTCGTGGTGGGCGTCAACTGCTTCGACGGCGTCGCCAAGCACAAGCTCGAGGACGTCCGCGAGGCGCTCCAGATCCCCGCGCACGTCCCGATGCTCTACACCGACGCCCGTTCGCGTGCGGCCACCAAGCAGACGTTGATCTCCTTGGTGCAGCTCGCGATGCGTCAGCTCCGCTCGGGCGCTGCCTGACCCTGGATGGCGCGGCCTGGGCGGCCCGCCGCTCGGTGACGTCCGGACGACGGCGGTCCCTCCCCAGGGTGGCCCGCCGTCGTGCCGGTCGAGGGCGCCGCTGGGGGCAGGTGCCCGGACGTGCCAGAATGTGCGTCGTAGCATCCAGGAGGGCTGACAGAGCGGCCTAATGTGACGGTCTTGAAAACCGTTGTTGCGCAAGCAACCGGGGTTCGAATCCCTCGCCCTCCGCCAGGGACTGGCCCGGACCGTCGCGGTCCGGGGCCTTCTGCGTGCGTCGGGGCCGTGTCCGGGTAGCGCGCGCGCTGGGGACCGGACGTCGCCGACCCAGCCGGCACCGCGGACGACGACGCACAGCGCGCGCGTGGACTCGACCGTCTCAGCAGCCCGGCCGTGGGTGCGCGGACGAACTGGACGGGACATCATGGCCGAGTGACAGTTGAAGCGTCGGACGAGCCAGGTCTGGAGCCGAGCGAGCTGGTCCGGCAGTCGGGGGCCGTCCTGCGCGTCGGACGTCTGGCGCTCTCGGCCGGGACGGGCAGCTACCGCGTGAAGTCCCACATGACGCGGGTGGGGCAAGCGCTGGGCCTCGACCGCACCGCGGCCCACGTGACGCTCACCGAGATCACCGCGACGTCGTACCGCGACCGGAACTTTCGCACGGAGGTCGCGGAGGTGCGGGCGGTGGGGATCAACTCGGACCGGCTCTCCGAGCTCGAGTCCTACGTGAGCGAGCTGCCCGAGCAGATCACGGCCGCGGAGGTCGACGCCGGGCTTGATCGCATCGCGGCAAGCCGCTCCTCTACGGCGGCGTCCTCAACGCGGTGTGGGCAGGTATCGCGTGTGCGGCGTTCGCGTTCCTGAACAACGGTGGCGTGATCGAGTGCGGAGCGGTGTTCGCCGGGGCGTTCCTGGGCCAGGGGTGCGACGGGCCATGCTGCACCAGGGGATCAACCAGTTCGGCACGACGATGCTCGCGGCGGCAGTGGCCGCCGTCGCCTACCTCCTGGTGATCCTGGGCTTCGAGAACCTGGTGGACGTCGCGGGCGGCCACGAGGCGGCTACGTCTCCGCGGTCCTGTTCCTCGTCCCGGGCTTCGCCCTCGTGACGGCCGCGCTCGACCTCGCCAAGCTCGACTTCTCGGCGGGCATCGCCCGCATGACCTACGCGTTGATGATCCTGGCGTCGGCCGCGCTCGCCGTGTGGGCCGTCTCTGCGGTGGCAGGGTTGCAGCCGGACCCGTCGCCGCCGCTCGTCCTGGACGAGTCCGTGCGGCTGGGGCTGCGGGCGCTGGCGAGCTTCGCGGGAGTTCTCGGGTTCGCCCTGATGTTCAACAGCCCGTGGAAGATGGCGACCGGAGCGGCGGCGATAGGGATGGTCGCGAACGTGGGACGGCTCCTGCTCGTCGACGCGGGCTTCGCCCCGCAGGCCGCGGCCGCGTCGACCGCCCTGGTCGTCGGCATCCTGGCCGCCTACGTCGCCCCGGCGATCAAGGTGCCGCGCATCACGATGTCGGTCCCCGCCGTCGTCATCATGGTGCCGGGGTGACGGCGTACCGGGCCGTCTACGAGTTCAACAGCGGGTCCACCTCCGAAGCCCTGGCGTCGACGGTCGAGGCGGGGCTGGTGATCGTGGCCCTGGCGATCGGGCTCGCGGTGGCACGCATGCTGACCGACAAGAACTGGACGTTCGAGCGGTAGCGGGCCCCGCCGACCGGCAGATTCTGGCGCGCACGATTGTTGCACCCAGTGCATTGATGTACCTAGTGTATGGACATGTCCTCCCTCCTCGTCGGTGATCGTCGTGCTGCGCTGAAGGCTCGCCACCGGCGGGCCATCGTCGATGCCGCGGCCGCCCTGATCGGCGAGTCGGGAGGGACGGACTTCTCGGTCGACGAGCTCGCTGGACGAGCCGACGTCTCACGGCGCACGGTGTTCAACCACTTCGGGTCTCTCGACGAGGTCGTGACCGAGGTCTGCAGCGAGGTCGTCGGCGCGGCGCTCGACCGCCTCGACGCCATCGCGTCCGGCGAGAGCACCCGCACGGCGACGTCGCGATGTTCGACGAGATCGCCGAGGCGTTGCGCTCGACCGACTTCGTCACCCCGTTGACCTACCTGACCCGGGTGCTCGGCGGCGAGGCCGCCCGTCGCCCGTCGCGCGTTCACCCTCATCACGGTCTTCGCGGACGTGAGCGCGCGCTCACGGCCGGGCTCGCCGCCAGCCACCCCGACGACGAACCGTTCGACATCGAGCTCCTCGTCGGATCGCTCATGAGCGGGCTCATCGTGATCTACCTCCGTTGGGTCGACGTCACCGGAGCGACGGACGACGTCGCCGCCCGCGAGACGTGGGCGACCCTCCTCGAACAACTTCTCGACGCGACACGCACCGGGCACCGCTCGGTCGCGTCGTCCCGCCGCTCCGACTGAAAATTGTTCATCGCGTACTCGCGCGCAACCGAAGGACTCCCATGGCTGAATTTCTCTACCGCGTAGGCCGTTGGTCGGCGCGGCGTGCACGGACAGTGGTCGTCGCGTGGCTCGCGATCCTCGTGGCTGCGGGCGTGGCGTTCGCGGTCGGCGGGGCACCCTCGCGACCACCTTCTCCATCCCCGGCACGCCGACCGCCGAGGTGACGGACCGCCTGCAGAGCGACTTCCCCGACGCGTCGGGCGGCACGGGACCGTCGTCGTCCAGACCGAGGACGGCGCGCCGTTCACGGACGCGCAGCAGGAAGCGGTCGTGGGGTTGGTCGCCGAGGCGTCCGACGTCGACGGCGTCAGCTCCGTCATCGACCCGTTCCAGACCGAGGCGGACCGTGCGGCTCAGCAGCAGGAGGTCGAGGCCGGGCGGACCCAGGTCGAGGAGGGACGCGCGCAGCTCGAAGCCGGTCAGGCCCAGCTCGACGCAGCCCGCGCACAGGCCGAGGCCGCAGGGCGCTCCCGCAGGTCCAGGGAGAGCTCGACGCGCAGCAGACGGCCATCGACGAGGGGCTCGCAACGCTCGAGGAGCAGAAGGCGCAGCTCGAGCAGGGCGCGACCCTGCTCGAGATGGCGTCCGAGATCAGGACCGTGTCGGAGGACGGCAGTGCGGCGGTCGTGATGATCTCGTTCACGGATCCGCAGATGGAGATCCCGCAGGAGACCAAGGACGCGCTGGTCGCGATCTTCGAGGACGCGCCCCAGGGGCTGCAGATCGATCTCTCGTCCGACATGTTCGGGGAGCTCCGAGCATCATCGGCGCGGGGAGATCGTGGGCCTCCTGGTCGCAGCCGTCGTGCTGGTCGTCATGCTCGGCACGTTCATCGGTGCCGGACTGCCGATCCTCACCGCGCTGATCGGCGTCGGTATCGGAGCGCTGGGTTCGCTGTCGCTGTCGGGCGTGGTGGACATGGCCTCCGTGACCCCGGTGCTCGGCCTCATGCTGGGTCTCGCCGTCGGGATCGACTACTCGCTGTTCATCGTCAACCGGCACCGCCGCAGCTCAAGCAGGGTGATGACCTGCGCGAGTCCATCGCGCTGGCCAACGGGACGTCGGGCAACGCGGTGGTGTTCGCCGGGACGACCGTCCTCGTCGCCCTGCTCGCGCTCAACGTGACGGGCATCCCGTTCCTGGGTCTCATGGGCACGGTGGGTGCGCTGTGCATCGCGATCGCCGTGCTCGTCGCGATCACGCTCACGCCGGCGCTGCTGGCGCTCGTGGGCCCGCGGATCCTCAGCCGCAAGGAGCGCGCGCGGCTCGAGGTCGGCACCGGCACGAGCACGAGCGGCACCAGCACGAGCGGCACGAGCACCGCGGCGGCCACGGCCCCGTCAGCCGCACTCCGCCCCATGTCGACGGGTGGGCGGTCGTCCGGGTCGTCGTCGGTGTCGCGGTGCTCCTGCTCGTCGCCCTGCCGGCGCTCGGCCTCCGCCTGAACCTGCCCGACGGCTCGACCGAGGCGCACGACTCGACGCAGTACCAGGCGTACGCGACGCTCGCCGAGAAGTTCGGGGAGGGCCAGAACGGCACTCTCCTCGTCGTGGCGGACCTTCCGGGCTCACCGTCCGAGGCCGAGTCGTTGGCCTCCCAGGTGGCGATCGCCCAGGTGCTCTTCGACCAGGACGACGTCGTGGCCGTCGCGCCGGTCGGCACGTCGGAGGACGGGACCGTCGCGGCGTTCCAGGTCGTTCCCGCCGAGGGACCCACGAGCGAGTCCACCGAGGAGCTCGTGCACACGCTGCGTGGGCTGTCGCCGATCGACGGGACGTACGAGATCGGCGTCGCGGGCTCGGCGAGCGGCAACGTCGACATCTCCGAGAAGCTCGCGTCCGCGCTGCCGATCTACCTGGCGGTCGTGGTCGGTCTCTCGCTCGTCATCCTGATCCTGGTGTTCCGGTCGATCTTCGTCCCGGTCATCGCGACCCTCGGTTTCATCCTGTCGTACTTCGCCGCGCTCGGCGGCGTCGTCGCGATCTACCAGTGGGGATGGCTGAGCGGGGTGTTCGGCGTCGAGAGCCCCGGCCCTGTCCTGAACTTCCTCCCGACGATCCTCGTCGGGATCCTGTTCGGTCTGGCGATGGACTACCAGCTGTTCCTCGGCTCCGGCATGCGCGAGGCCTACGCTCACGGCGCCCCGGCGCGTATCGCCGTCGTGCAGGGTTTCCGGGCCGGGAGGTCCGTCGTGACGGCGGCGGCGATCATCATGATCGCGGTCTTCGGCGGCTTCGTGTTCTCGCACAGCGCGATGATCCGACCCATCGGCTTCGCGCTCGCCTTCGGGGTGCTCGTCGACGCGTTCGTCATCCGGATGATGGTCGTCCCGGCGCTGATGCACCTCGCCGGCGACAAGGCGTGGCGGCTGCCGCGCTGGCTCGACAAGATCCTTCCGGACGTCGACGTGGAGGGGCGTCTCTCGAACGGCGTCACCCCCACGGGCACGTCGGCGCGGACATCGCGGCGGACGGCACGACGGCGGACCCTTCAGGGAGGACGCCGCCGAGAATGACGACACTCCCGTGCGGACTGAGTCCTGACGTGTGATCGCGGCCGGAAGCCGCCCTCCCCGACCCGGGAGGGCGGCTTCCGCCGTTCACAGGACCCCTCGGGGCGCTACCGGCGTGACCCGACGAGTCCGCACTCGTAGGCGACGATCACGGCCTGGACCCGGTCGCGCAGCCCGAGCTTGGCCAGCATATTGCCGACGTGCGTCTTCACGGTCGTCGCGGACAGGACGAAGCGCTCCGCGATCTCGGCGTTGGACAGGCCTTCCGCGACGCACCGCAGGACCTCGAGCTCACGGGGGTGAGCGTGCGCAGACGGGGATCGGGGCCGTCGGGATGCGAGGTGTCCGCGCTGGTGGGGAGGTGCGGGGCGAAGAGGTCGAGCATGCGGCGCACGACGCGCGGCGCGACGACCGAGCTCCCTCGGCCACGGTCCGGATCGCGTCGACGAGATCCCCGGGCCGGGCGTTCTTGAGAAGAAAACCGCTGGCACCGCATCGCAGGGCTGCGAAGGCGTACTCGTCGACGTCGAACGTGGTGAGGACGAGCACCCGGGTCGAGGGTGCTCGGCGACGATCCGTCGGGTGGCCTCGATGCCGTCCATGCCCGGCATGCGGATGTCCATGAGGACGACGTCCGGGCGAGCGCGGCGACCTGCTCGAGCCCGACCCTGCCGTCCGACGCCTCCCCGACCACCTCGAGGTCGGGCTCGGACTCGATCACGAGCCGAAGCCCCATGCGCAGGAGCGCCTGGTCGTCCACGAGCAGTACCGTCGTCATGCGGGTGCCTCCTCGTCGGCGCACGGCAGGACGACGTGCACGCGCCATCCTCCGTCAGGTCGGGGACCTACATCGACGCGACCGCCGAGGAGCGCGGCGCGCTCGTGCATCCCGAGGACGCCCGCCCGGTGCCGCCGCCCGTCCCCGGACGCGTGCCGCCGTCGTCGACGATGTCGACCTCGACGGTCGAGGCGCCTCGTCGCACCGCGACCACGGCCGACGGGTGCCGGGAGCATGCCGGAGGATGTTGGTCAGGGCCTCGGTCACGATGCGGACGACGGCCAGGCGAAGAGCGGTGTCCTGCGGGAGCGGGACGTCGAGTCCGGTCGCGGTCACGGGCACGCCGACGGCCCGGAAGCGCTCGACGACGGCGCCCAGGTCTGTCGCCGTCGGCTCGGGTCGCCCGCGCGTCTCGTCGGTGCCCTCGCCAGGATCCAGGGCGTCGAGGACCCGCTGCATGTCGGACAGCGCCGCCCGCCCGGTCCGCGAGAGCTCGCGCAGCCTCGCGCGAGCGGTCGGGGCACGGTCGAGCGCGGCGCCCGCCCCATCGGACAGCGCGACCATGACCGACACGTTGTGCGCGACGATGTCGTGCATCTCGCGGGCGATACGGGCGCGCTCCGACTCTCGCGCGAGCGCGGCGATCTGGTCTCGCTCGCGCGCCATCGCGTCGTAGCGCTCGACGAGCTCGAGGGCGTGGAGGCGGCGGGCCCGCGCCCCGATCCCGTCGCCACCCCGAGCAGCAGGAGCGCGAGCAGGAGCGTCACCGAGGCAGACCGGCGCCCCGAGGAGAACGGCGGCTCGACGAGCTGCCGGGCGGGCCCGTCCGGCGACGGGATCGTCGGCCCGCTCCACAGGAGCATCTCGGCGAGGCCGATGTCCTGCCACCACCACAGCGCGAGCGAGACCGGGACGAACACCGCGGCGCACGTGATCCACGTGGTCCGTGCATCGCGGGCGACCGCGACGGAGTACAGCGCGCACGCGAGACAGACCCCGAGGACTCCCAGCACGCCCGCCGTGCCGAGCGAGACGACGGCCAGCGCGGTGAGAGCGGCCGTGACGCCCAGCGGCCACGCTCTGCGAGCGATCAGGAGCGCCGCCCCAGGAGGGCCCCAACGAGCCACGTCGCCGGGACCGTCCGTGCCGCGCTGGTGCCGGGCAGGAAGAGTCCGAGGCCCGTGGACCCTCGACGGTCATCGACGCCACCACCGCGGAGACGGTCCCGAGCAGCAGCACGGCCGCTGCGAGCGCCACGTCGGCGACCCAAGGGCGAGCGGTGATCAGGCGCCCCAGGGGTCCGCGTCTCCGGATCTGGGTCTCCGTCAGCACGACGTCGTCGATCGCTCCGCGCGCGGGAGGTGCGGCGGCGCGCGACGTGGGCATGGCCCCACTCTCCCATCTGTCGTCACGCCGTCACCGCAGCTCGGGCGTTCCGGTCCCACGGGCGCGGCTCGACGCCGGGCCCGACGGCGGTCCCGACGGCGGAGCCGGACGGCGCGGGTTCAGGCGACGTCATGGCGACGCAGCCGGTATCCCGCGAGGACGAGCAGGCCGACCACCCACAGTCCGAGGACGAGTCCCGCGTCCCATGGGCCGAGGTGCGGGCCGAGGCTCGTCACGTCCAGCGCGGCGAGCCGGGCGTCGTCGTGCAGGAGGCGAGCCCCACCCGGGGAGCAGGGCGCGCGCCGTGTCGGCGATTCGGCCGGGGTTCATGGCGAGCACCTGGTCGACGACGAGGAGCAGCATCACCCCGGTGAGGAGCGCCGCGGTCGGTCGACGCAGCAGTGCCCCGATCCCGAGCCCGAGCAGCGCGACGCCTGTCTGGTAGAGCACGAAGCCTGCCAGGACGCGCGCCGTCTCGCCGTCGGTGACGTCGACCACGAGCCCGTTGGCGGCGCGTGAGGAGATCGTGACCAGGTACGACGCGAGGAGCGCGGCCACGGCGGTGACGAGGGCGGCAGCGGCCGTGATGAGCACCTGGGCCGCGAGGACAGGCAGCCGCCGCGGGACAGCGGCGAAGGTGGCCGGAACGTGCCGGTGGTGTACTCGCTGGTCCCGACCAGCAGCCCCAGGACCAGGAACCCGAGCTGGGCGAGCACGTAGCCGGACACGACGAGCGACGCCCCGAGCGCGCGTCCCCGGCCGGACGAACATCCCCAGCGCGTACGCGAGCGTTGCTGCCGCGAGGACGGTGCCCAGAGCGATCCAGAGCGACGAACGCAGACCGGAGAACTTGGTCCACTCCGCCGCGAGCACGCGCGGAAAGGAGACCGCGGGTCGCGAGCGCGTCGAGCGCCGCACGGGGGCGATGGTGCCGACCATGCTCAGATCACGTCACGGGAGCGCAGGCGAACCGCTGCCGCGAGGAGCGGCACGAGGATCCATGCGGCGAGGACGAGCCCTCCGCCCCAGGGGCCGAGGTCGGGAGCCCCTCGACGCCGCCGCTCGCCGACGCCGTCATCAGGAGCGACCCGGCGCCGCTGGGCAGGAACGTGATGACGGTGTTCACGACGGCCTGCTGCGGCGGCACGGCACCGGCCGCGGACGCCGCCATCGGGTCGCTCCCGACCTCGGACCCGAGCATGAGCGCGACGGGGAGGACCAGCACCAGGGCGACCGCGGTGGCGACCGCCGGGACGGGCGGCGCAGCAGCGCGCCGATCGCCAGCCCGACCAGGGCCGTCCCCATGAGGAAGAGCGTCATGCCGACCAGGAGCTGGGGTGTCCCGCCCCGATCAGGTCCAGGGAGATCCCCGTGAACCCGCTGCGGGCACGAGGCCGAGCACGGCCGCGGCGACGGCCAGCAGGGAGGTGAGGAGCGCGAACGCGCCCGTGACCACGGTCTGCGCGGTGAGCACCGGCAGACGTCGGGGACCGCCGTGAAGGTCGCACGGGCCGTGCCCGTGCTGAACTCGCCCGTTCCGACGAGGATCCCCAGGATCAGGGGCCGACCTGAGCGAGCAGGAGGCCCGCAGTGAGCGAGTCGATCGGATCGAAGCCCGGGTCCACCGACGACGCGTTCGCGGAGAGGTAGGTGAGCCCCCGACACCGCGACCGTGGCGGCCGCGATCCAGAACGTGGAACGCAGGCTGGTGAGCTTGGTCCACTCCGACGCGGTGACCCGCAGGAATGTTGCCCCGCCTGGTGGTCGGTCGCGGGGTGGAGAGCGGGGCGGACACGGTGGCGGGCGAGCTCATCGCGCACCTCCTGCGGAGGAGAGGTCCGCCGCGCCGTCGGCGTTGCGCCCCGGTACTGGACGGCGTCTGCGGTGAGCTGCAGGTAGGCGTGCTCGAGAGTCCCGCCCGCGGAGGCGTCGATGATCTCCTGCACGGGCGCGTCGGCGAGCAGGCGGCCCTTGCCGATGATCACGACCCGGTCGGCGCACAGGGCGAGCTCGTGCATGAGGTGCGAGGAGAGGAAGACGGTCCGTCCCTCGGTCGCGAGGTCGCGCACGAGCCCTCGGACCCACAGGACGCCGTCGGGGTCGAGCCCGTTGACCGGCTCGTCGAGGATCAGCGTCCTGGGGTCACCGAGCAGGGCACCGGCGATCCCGAGCCGCTGGCCCATGCCGAGCGAGAAGGTTCCCGCCCGGCGGCCCGCGACGGACTCGAGGCCGGTCATCGCGATCACCTCGTCCACCCGGGAGCGGGGATGCCGTGGGTCCGGGCCTGCGCCAGGAGGTGCCGGTACGCGGTGCGCCCGGGTGCACGGAGCGGGC
Organism: Oerskovia sp. M15; assembly: GCA_038070415.1. GTDB lineage: Bacteria > Actinomycetota > Actinomycetes > Actinomycetales > Cellulomonadaceae > Oerskovia. The sequence goes on along the minus strand of JAMYWF010000001.1, from coordinate 1,372,146 downwards.
GTCGAGCATGACGCCGACCGCGTGCAGTGGTGCGGCCAGGTCGGCGTAGCGCACGCCGTCGACCGTCGCTGTGCCCGACGTCGGGCGCTCGAGCCCCACGATCATCCGCATGGTCGTCGACTTCCCGGCGCCGTTCGGGCCGAGGAACCCGGTCACGGTGCCTGGGCGGGCCGAGAACGTCAGCCCGTCCACGGCCGTGGCGGTCCCGTAGCGCTTCGTCAGCGCTTCTACCTGGATCATGCGTCTCCTTGTCGTCGCCGGGCGGCGCCGCGTGCTCGAGCTCCTGCCCGTCGTCGACGCTACGGAGGCCGTCAGGACGTGAGCACCTACCAGCGGCCGAGATCGACCGAGCGGCCGTCTCCTCCTGGAGGAGGAGACAGGACGTGCCGGGCACCCGTTTTGCTCCACAGGCCTGCGAGAAGGTAGCCTAGCGACGCTCGGTGCCTAGCATCCGAGCGAGGAGACGTCGCATAGCCAGGTCTAGTGCGCCACCCTGCTAAGGTGGTAACGGGGTAACCCGTTCGAGGGTTCGAATCCCTCCGTCTCCGCTCAGGAAGGTCCCGGCTGCGTCAGGCCCGGGGCCTTTTCTGTTGCCCGTGATGTGACCCGGGCGTCCAGCGCGTCGAGGGCCGCCGGCACGGGCTCCACGCCCGCCCACCCACCCCATGCGCACGTGTGCCCGACGCCGGAACGCACGCTCCGCCGTCGGGCACCGGTCAGGGCAGCCCGGCTCAGGCCGCCAGGACCGACCGGACGACGAAGCGGGACGCGGCCGCCCCGGCCAGCACGAGCGCCGAGGCCCCACCACGCAGGCCAGGAACTGCAGGACCACGTCGACGTTCGTGAACGCGTTGAGGCCGATGATGGGCGCCATGAACATCAGCGCGCCCGTCGTGGCTACGCCCACGCTCGCGACGAGCGGGATGACCGTCTCGCGCAGCCGGGCCTTGTCGAGCGTCTTGAGGTCGGTGCCCGCAAGGGTCAGCGTGCGGTACTCACCCGCTGGTCGATCACGCGGCCCGCCTGCATGACGCCCGTCGAGACCGCGGCGAGCACACCCGCGATCGCGAGGGTCAGGAAGCCGCCCGTGGTGAGGTCGCCGAGGAACTGGGCTTCCGCCGGGTCCGCGCCCATACCGGGATCGATGAGGGCGAAGATGCTCGTCATCCCGGCGATGAACGTGGCCAGGGCGACGCCGCCGACCGAGCGCCACGCCGTCTTGGGGAGTCGACGATGCGGCGGCCCGCGAGGAGCGTCGGGACCGTCCGGGCGCGGTTCGCGGTGATCCGCCCGACGACCCAGATGACGAACGGGCCGACGACGTTGAGCGTCGCGAACCCGGCGACGAGGACGAGGACCAGGACCGTGATGGCCACCGCGTCGCTGCCGAGCGACACGTTGGTCACGACGATCATCGCGAGGAACGCGACACCCGTGCTGACGAGCCGCACGGCCTTCATCCCTGGCGGGGTGACGCGGGCGGCGACGCCCAGCGGGTGATCGCGACCCGGCGCAGCGACACCGACGCGGAGATCAGGGCGACGAGCACGACACCCACCACGGCGAGCAGCATCGCGGGCACGCCCACCCACAGCTCGGAGATCTCGAAGGTCCTGCCCTGGAATCGCAGCTGCGCGACCAGGGGCAGCAGGAGCGCGTAGCCGACCAGACCCGCCAGCGCGCCCACGAGAGCCTGTGTGGCGGCGTCGAGGACCGTGAGGGTGGCGACCTGTCCCGTCGTGGCTCCCGCGAGGCGCAGCGACGCCAGGCGGGCGTCGCGACGTGCGACCGCGAGGCGGGCGGCGGCGCCCCAGCGTCACGAGCGGGATGAGCAGCAGGAGCGCGGCGATGGCGGCGAAGAGGGGTACTGGACGTCGAACGAGGTGACGCCCGCGTCGAGGCCCTGGGTCATGCCGTCGATCCCGCCCGCACGCCCCAGGAAGGCGCCCACGCCGCCGACGACGACGAGCAGGATCGCGGTCGTCGCGCCGAACGCGATGATCGCCAGGACGTTGGTGAGCCCTTGCGGGTCACGGCTGTCGGAGCTGCGGCGGCGCAGGAGCCACCACAGGTCGAGCGTGGCCTTCATCGTGTCGCCTCGTGCGCCGTGCCGGGCTGCGTCGCCGACGGGACCACATCGCTGGGGCATCCGCGAAGAACTCGCCCGAGATGCGCCCGTCGCGCATGGTGACCGTGCGCGAGCAGTAGCGGGCCACGCCTGCGTCGTGCGTGACGACCACGAGGGCCGCGCCTGAGGCCTGGACCGCGCCCGTGAGGACCGCGAGGACCTCGGCACCCGTGGCCTGGTCGAGCGCGCCCGTCGGCTCGTCGGCGAACACGACACCGGGCGAGCCGACGAGGGCGCGTGCGATCGCGACGCGCTGGGCCTGGCCGCCCGAGAGCTCCCGGGCGGCGCTGCTCCATCCCGGCCAGGCCGAGGTGCGCGAGCCAGCCCGCGGCGACCCGCGTGGCCTCGGCGCGGGGAACGCCGTCGAGCATGAGAGGAAGGGCCGCGTTCTCGACCGCCGGGAGCTCGGGCAGGAGCTGACCCGACTGGAAGACGAAACCGAAGTCCTTGCGCCGCAGGGCGGTGCGGCGACCCTCGTTGAGCGTCGTGAGGTCGTCGCCGCGCCAGGACACCGCGCCCGACGTCGGCTTGATGATTCCCGCGAGGCAGTGCAGGAGAGTCGTCTTGCCGGAGCCCGAGGGACCCATGATGGCGACGGACTCGCCGGGGAGACCGTGAGGCTGACACCCGCGAGGGCGTGCGTGGTGGTGAGGTCGGTGCCGTAGACCTTCGTCAGCCCGGAGGCGACGAGAGGTGAGGCTGTCGAGCGTGCAGGGCTGAGGTTGGTCATGCTCTCCATGGTTCGCGGGGAGAGGGTGGTCCGCGTCCGGCCACGGTGTCGACCTGCCCGACGTCGGGTCATGCCCTGGGGGACGGGTGCCCTCCTCGCGGGGACGGGAGGGGCGGACGATCGTGTCGAGGTGGGTCGCGGACGTCCCTCGGTAGGGTCGAGGAACCGATGCGGATTCAGCGCGCCCGACGGGAGAGGCTCATGACGACGTGGGGACTGACGATCGACTGTGCCGAGCCGCCAGGCTGGCGCGTTTCTGGGCGCTCGCGCTGGGGTACCGCGAACCCGACCCGCCCAGCGGGTACGCGACCTGGGGCGACTGGCTCGCCGCGCAGGGCGTGCCCGAGGACGAGTGGGACGACGGCGCGTACCTCGCGCCCGCCGACGGTCAGGGCCCGACGCTCTCGCTGCTCAAGGTCCCTGAGCCCAAGAGCGCGAAGAACCGGCTCCACCTCGACCTCAAAGTGTCGGGCGGGCGCGGCGCCGACCAAGCGAGCAGGGAGCTGGCGATCCGCGAGACGGTCGCGCGGCTCACCGAAGCGGGTGCTCGGACGCTCGCGGAGCATCGATCCGGAGCAGACCTCGACCACGTCGTGATGGCCGACCCCGAGGGAACGAGTTCTGCGTGGTCTGAGGGCTGGGCGCCGCGGAGCGGTGAGAGGTGTCGTGCGTCACGAAGTAGCTGGTCGGGCCGTATCGGTTTGAGTATCCGGCGAAGTTCGCTGTAGTCTTCTCGACGGCTGCTCAAGAGAAATCGCGAACAGCCGGGCGCCCGTAGCTCAACGGATAGAGCATCTGACTACGGATCAGAAGGTTGGGGTTCGAATCCCTTCGGGCGCACAGTAGGCGAGTCGGCGCGGTTCCTAGGAAACTAGGGGCCGCGCCTTCGTCGTTCCAGGGCTGAAACTACACCGGGTGCAGCCAGTTCTGTAGCCAACAGGCACCGAGGCCAGCCGAGCGAACCAGCGCGCCCTGATCGACCTCTAGGACGAGATCCTCGGGTACGCCGTCGCCCCGGAGGAAGCGACCGGGTCCAGCGGTGCCGCGAACGTCGTGATCAGACAGGGTCGCGAGGCGTTCATCAACCAGGCGACCGCAGCCGGCATGTCACAGGACGCGATCAACCAAGGACTGCAGCCCGTCATGCTGTCGCAGGCGGTCCCGTCGGGAACCGTCACTGCGCAGCTGGCCGAGGGAGTCCGGACCCTGCTCCGATCGGGCGCAGAACTGGCGTTCCGGCCAGTGTCTGTGCAGATCGGGCGGCGCGAGTTCGCTGTCGCGGGTGCAGGACGCCAGCAGCCGGCTGTGTTTCGAGGGACCGAAGTGGATCGTATCGAGCAGCTGCGGCAGTCTGCTGCTCTGGTGGCCAGGTGTGCCGACGCGGCGGTAGTTGCTGAAGTTGGTTCGATGCCGTTCGTGGGTGTGGATCTCATCTGCGACCACTATGACGCGTTGCCCTTCATCGCGCCGCCTGTGGAACTCCTGCTTTGGACCCATCGTCTACACACCGGAAGCGACGATGGCGAACGACCGTCAGCGAGTGCCAGTGCCGGGGAGCGGGGTCGGATCTAGCCGATTCGATCTTCCTCTGAGCATCAACAGTGGTCCACTGAAGCCGGGCTTTCCCAACGGAAGGTTGGGGTTCGAATCCCTTCGTGCGTTGCCCGGTGGAGGCAGCCGGGTCACGAGCCGATCGGCGTCGTCTCCTTCGGCCGCTCGACGTCTTCCAACGCACGGCTGACAGCATCGGCGACGCGGGCGTCCTCGCGCGCCTTCTCGAGGGCGCGACGGCGCTTCAGGAGGCGCGGGACGAGGATCGCCGCACCCACGACGAGGATCACCACGATCAGCAGCGTCCAGGGCACGGCCCAGCCGACGGCGGTCGCGGCGACCGGTGTGAGTGGCGTCGTCGACCCTGAGGCATCGGTCATGAGCGGTGTGACCGAGGCGTTCGCGTTCAGCAGCAGGAGCGGTGCCACGGAGGGTACGGTCGCGGTCTGCTCCCAGGTCTCCCCGGCAGCAGCTGCGGTGGCAGCTCGACCGCCTCGGCGTCCTTCGCGAACCACCCGAACGGACCGCCGACGGCCGCTGTCGGCTGAGCGGAGAGGACGACGTTGCCCGTGTTGCGGAGGGTGTACGTCACGGTGGCGTCCCCGCCCGCGAAGGGGTTGAGGCCGCCGTTCCAGGTCACAGCCACGTCCTCCACGACGAGGCCCGGCTGCAGGTCGCCGCTCACGCGCACGCCCATCCGGATGCCGAGGCGGCGGTCGACGTTGACCCCGGCTCGTCGCTCGGCTCGGTCAGCGACGTCACGATCCCGCCGGCGTAGTCACCGGGGTCGCGTTCGCCGGCACGGTGACCGTGAACGGCACCGTGACGGTCTCTCCGGGGCGACGGTCACACGGTCGGTGTCGGCCTGCGCCCAGGCGCCGATGCCGCCGACTCCTCGCCGGCGGGAAGGAGATCGAGCTGGCCGCTGTCGGTGGTGAAGCCGTCGGCGGCATAGATGGCGAGGTCGAGCGACTCGGTGCCTCGATTGGCGATGACCAGCCCGTCCTTCTCCGTCGCGCCGGGATTGATCGCGTAGTCGTAGGCAGTGCGGGCGGCACCCTTGTCGTTGGATTCCGTACGCACCGTCCACGTCACGGCGCCGTCGGCGGCGGAGCGTCATCGGCGGCGAGAGCCACGGTGGGCGCCGCGAAGGCGGCTCCGGTGGCGAGGGCCAGGGCGATGGCGGCACGCGCGAGACGGGAAGGGCGGGAGGGGCGGAGAGAATCGTCATGGTGTCCTCTGGACTGTCTGTTCTGCCTGGAAATGCCGTCGCGGGCGGGCGTGGAGCCCGCCCGCGACGGAGGAAAGCGTCGGATCAGCCGGCCAGAGCCGTGATCGTCAGCGTCGCGCGGTAGCTGCCCTTGTCGACGTCGTTCGGGAGCTTCAGCTCCAGATCGGCACCGAGCTTCGCGTCGCCGCGCTCGTGACCCTGGGTCGCCGCACCGAGCGTCCGGGAGACCGAGAGGCCCTCACCGCTCGAGTAGCCCGACTCGATCGCGGCACCGGCGCCGGTTCCTGCGCCGGCTTCGACGACCTTCGGAGCCCAGCCGAGGTACTTGCCGGAGAACGTCTTGTCACCGTCCTGGAAGTCACCCACCGACGCGGAGAGCGACCACGGGGCGAGCGAGCGCCGCGTGTCCGCCACGGTGATCGGGTTGATCTCACCGGTGGCCTCGTAGTACTGGTAGTCCTTCTCCTGCGCGGTGCCGAGGTCGACGAGTCCGTTGTGTCCGTCGATCGTCCAACCGAACTCGCCCGGGGCTGCCGTGGGGACGTCGACCTGGATGTCCTGGCCGTCACCGTGGCTGGGGTGGATCGTCACGGCGTCGATGAACGAGCCGACCTCGCCCTTCGCGTTGGCCTCGCTGCGGATGCTCTGGACCACGAGCTGGTCCTTCTCCACGGCCACCTTGACGTAGCTGCGGGTCCTCTCCTGGCTCTGCGAGGAGTTGTACCAGTAGCTGGTCGGGTTGAGCGGGTCCGCACCGTTGCCGGCACCGCTGGTGCCACTGTTGTCCGGAGCGGTGATGTTGTAGTACTTCGAGCCCGACGCCGAGTTCGCCGTCACGTAGATGACGCCGCCAGGACCGGTGAAGACCTCGTTCTGGCCGGGCTGCTCGTCCGGGTTGGCCTTTGCGCCGTTCTTGATCTCGTAGCTGCGGGTGTACACGTGGTCGTGGCCCTGCAGCACGAGGTCGACACCCAGCTCGGAGAACGTCGTCGGGAAGTCGACGCGACGCACCTTGTTGTCGCCGTCCTTCGCGTGCGATGCCGCCGAGTAGATCGAGTGGTGGTAGACGAGGACGGTGTGCTTGGCCTCGCCACCGTGCTCGTTCACGACGTCCTTCACGTACTGCACGTGCGCCGCGTCGCCGCCGCCACCAGAGGCAGGGTTGTAGCTGTTGCTGTTCAGGTCGATGAACAGCACGTCCTTGTACAGGAACCAGTAGTCACCGCCCGACGTGTTGCTCGCCGGGTTGCCGTTGGCGTAGAAGGCGCCGGAGCGGTCGGTGTTCGGCGTGTACAGGTGCTGTTCGTACGCCTTGCCGCCGACGTCGTGGTTGCCGATCGTCGCAGCCCAGGGGTACTGGCGCAGCCTGTCCGAGCCGAGGAAGGCGTCCCACTGGGCCTCGACGTTCGCCGACTCGACCTGGTCTCCGCCCGAGACGAGCAGCTCGGTGTCGGGGTCGGCCGTGAGGGCGACGTCGAGCGTGTCGGCCCAGCCGGCAGCGTCGCGCGCGACGTTGCCCGACGAGCCGATCTGCGGGTCGCCGAAGAAGAGGAAGTCGAAGTCGCCCTCGAACGACTGGGTCTTGAAGGCGTAGGCGGCGACCAGTCGCCCTCGGCGCCGACGCGGTACGAGTACGCGGTGCTCTCGCTGAGGCCGGTGATCGTCGCGTGGCGGTTGAAGCCGCCGCTCGACGTGATGTTCGCCGCGCCGGTCCCGGCGAACGTGATGGCGTCTCCGGGGAACGCGCCGTCAAGGAGCGATGCCGTGGGGCGACCTGGACGACCTGGTCGGTGTCCTCCGACGAGTACCAGGTCACGATGCGCTGGGACTCGTTGGCGCCGACTCGAGGATGATCCCGGTCTTCGCGACCGGGGCCCGTCGGCAGCCATCGCCGCGGGAGCGGAGAGAGCGCCGGCAAAGGCGAGAGTGGAGCTCAGAACAGCTGCTGTGAGCCATGCCGCGGAACGATGTGTGCGTCGTTCCGCGGTGGCCGCGCAGTGCGCGAGGTCATGTGGGATCCATTCTTTCACGTGTGCCATGAGACGGTCACCGTAGCCGGTGACCGAGGCAACGGTTCATCGAGAAGATGAATCGGCTGTGAACGGGGAGGATAATCCGGGTTTATTTCGCATTGACAATCTGAGCTCGAGACGAATTCTCCGCACCTCGCGAGCTCACCGGCGAAGGGCGCTCGCAGTCACCCTCCGAGAATGCGCTCGAAGAACCAGAAGAGCCCCACGGCCGTGACGGCGGCGGCAAGGAGACCCGTCACCCATGCACCGGTGCGCGGCATCCGCCGGCGCAGCAGGGTCAGCAGCGGGAAGACGATCGCGATGATCGCGATCTGCACCGCCTCGATCCCGACGTTGAAGACGAGCAGCGACCACAGCAGCGTCCACGACCACGGTTCGTCGATGCCCAGGGCGGAGGCGAAGCCGAGGCCGTGGATGAGGCCGAACAGGAACACCACGCCGAGACGGACCCATCCGGTCCGGTCCAGGCCCAGCGGGCCGCTCGTGACGGACAGTCTCCCGGGGCGAGGTCGTGTGCGACGAGCTCCGGTCCGGACCTGCGGCTGCGCCACAGTCCTCCCAGGTGCCACGCGGCGACGATCGAGATGGACAGGGCGATGACCGGCTCCACGATCGTGGACGGCAGGCTCACCATGCCCGTCGCACCCAGGACGAACGTGACCGAGTGGGCGATCGTGAACGCAGTCGCTGCGAGGACCACCTCGCGCAGGCGCCGGGAACCGGCGATGAGGGCGAGGAGGAACAGGATGTGGTCGATGCCGGTCAGCAGGTGCTCGGCGCCCAGGACGAAGAACTCCCAGAACCGCTCGCCGAAGCTCTGCTCGGTCGAGAACGAGGGTGCGACGCTTCCAGTGCGGCACTTCCCGAGTGCAGGTCGAGGTCGTACGTGACGATGGTCTTGGTCCCGGTCACGTACTCCTCGTCGTCGGCGAAGAGCGCACTGGTGACGACGTGCGCGTTGCTGGGCGTCTCGCACGTCGCATCGAGCGTCAGCACGGCGTAGGGGCGCCCTCCCGCTCGATCATGGTGACGTCGCCGTCCCACGTCGGAGTGCACGGGTCCCCGCCCGAGGTCACCGTGAAGCGGTCGGCGAGGTACGACAGCACGGACTCGCGGTGAGCGGTCAGGACCGCCGCCTCCGCATCGGGGTCCATCGCCTCGAACGCGGCGGTGCCCTCCTGGAACAGGAGGTCGTCGCCCTCCGCGTCGGCGGCCGAGACCACGAGCAGGTCGTACTCGAGCTGGAGCTCGGACTTCACGTGCCCGGGTCGCCCGCGGTGATGTCCGCGTAGACGACCGAGGTGAACCCGTGGCCGGATGCTGTGGTGGCCCCGGCCATCAGCGCTCCGAGTGCCAGCAGTCCACCCAGCATGTTGAACGTACGGCGTCGGACGCGGTTCATCGTCGGCTCTCCTTCGGTGTCGGTCTCGCAGCAGCGGCAAGATTCGCTATCGAAGATGAACGAAATAACTATGGCGGGGAAACAGGCGAGGAACATTGTGCTGCCGACTTGGCGCGGAGCCTGGGGTGATGAAAGGTGGGACTTTGCGCCCGAGCGCCATTCCGACAATCCGGCAGTGCTATTACCACAAGAGGACGAAATCTTGCGCCGACCATCCATCACGTCGTTCCTGCTGGTCGGCGCCCTCGCTCTCGGGTTGTCCGGCTGCGCGGACCCCTGGGAGAGCCCCAGGCGGCGCCGAGCGCGATCGGCACGCCGGCACCCGGCTTCGTCCCCACCCCACGCCCTCTCCCGAGTCGACGATCCGGCCCCGCGGGCTCGTGGGCCGACGTACGCCCGTCGTCAGGGATGCGTGTCGTGCTCCTGACCGCGGGCGACGACGCGCCGACGAAGGCGCTCGCATCGGCCGTGAAGGCGTGGGCGGAGGACGAAGACGTCGACCTGCGGACGGTGGATGCCGACGGCGACCTGATCGGTGGCATCGTCTCGGCCATGGAGCACGGGCCCGACCTCATCGTCAGCGCGGGCAACGACCTCGTCGATCCGCTCGCGACCGTCTCGCCGAACCACCTCGACCAGGAGTTCCTGGTCATCGGCGCGGAGATACCCGAGCCCACCCACAACGTCACGTCCGTCGAGTGGGCCGGGGCCTCCTTCCGCGGGGAGGGGCTCGGGGCCTCGTCGAGCTTCGACCCGTCGTCCTTCACTCCCGAGCGCGGCGACGCCGCTGTCCGAGCGGGGTCGCAGCGGTGCTCACGGGCCTGACCGGCTTCGTGCTCTGGATCGACTGAGCTCAGCAGGTCGGCCGGGACGAGCCGGTGACGGGTGCGACGAACGAGCGCCAGGCCGTCGGCCGTCGGCGCGCGCACCTCGACGGGTGGTGCAACCATCGGTTCCGGAGGCGCGCGTCTCCACAGGCCCGATCGGACGATCCGACCGACTGAGGGGACGGGCTGATGGCGCCCGAAGGTACGGCGACTGCAGCCGGCGCGACGAAGGTCACACTGGTCACGCTCACGGCGATGGTCGTCGGGTCGATGGTGGGTGCGGGAGTGTTCTCCCTGCCGAGCCGGTTCGCGCAGGAGACAGGGGTCGCGGGAGCGCTCGTCGCGTGGGTGGTCGCAGGAACGGGCATGCTGATGCTCGCGTTCGTCTTCCAACGCCTGGCGATCCGCAAGCCCGATCTCGACGCCGGGGTGTACGCCTACGCCAAGGCCGGGTTCGGGGAGTACACAGGATTCTTCTCCGCGGCCGGGTACTGGGCCAGCGCCTGCGTCGGCAACGTGACCTACTGGGTGCTCATCATGTCGACGCTGGGGCAGTGGATCCGGCTCTCGGCACCGGGGACACGGTGCTGGCCATCGGGCTCTCGACGATCGGTCTGTGGCTCTTCTTCCTCCTCGTGCGGCGCGGCATCAAGGAGGCGACGGCGATCAACCGGATCGTGACGGTCGCCAAGGTCATCCCGATCATCGTGTTCGTCCTGCTGGCACTGTTCGTGTTCGACCCGGGTGTCTTCGCGGAGAACTTCGGCGGCGCGGACTACGCGGGCTCCCTGTTCGAGCAGGTGCGGGGCACGATGCTGGTGACGGTCTTCGTCTTCCTCGGCGTCGAGGGCGCGAGCGTCTACTCCCGCCACGCCAAGCGCCGCGAGGACGTCGGTCGCGCCACGATCCTGGGGTTCGCGAGCGTGCTCGCGATCTTCGCCTCGGTCACGATCGTCTCGTACGGGATCATGCCGATGAGCGAGATCGCCGAGCTGCGCCAGCCCTCGATGGCCGGCGTGCTCGAGGCGGCGGTCGGGGAGTGGGGAAGCGTCTTCGTCGCCGTCGGGCTCATCATCTCGGTGCTAGGCGCCTACCTGGCGTGGACGCTCATGGCGGCCGAGGTCCTGTTCGTCGCCGGCCGGGACCGGGACATGCCTCGCTTCCTGGCCCGTCAGTCGGACCGCGACGTGCCGGTCAACGCCCTCCTGCTGAGCACCGCGCTGTCCCAGGTGGTGCTGGTCCTCACGTATTTCTCCGAGGACGCGTTCGACTTCGCGCTCGACATGACCGCCGTGATGACGCTGATCCCGTTCCTGCTCGCGGCTCTCTACGCGATCAAGCTCCGCACCACTCGTGAGACGTACGAGGGAGCGCGGGCCTCGACGCTGCGGGGCGATCTGGTGGTCGGTGCTGGCCGCCGTCTACACGGCGTTCCTGGTCTTCGCGGCGGCCTCGACCTGGTGCTGGTCTCCTTTCTTCTATGCGCCCGCGACCGTCCTGTTCGTCATGACCCGGCGCGAGCAGGCGCAAGGTCTTCGCCCCGCGGAGCTCGCCCTGTTCGTGGTCGTGGCGATCGTCGCCGTGATCGCCGTGACCGGGCTCGTCGCAGGTTGGATCGCTATCTAGACGATCCCGGCCCTGTCGCGCCCGGCTCACGCACTCAGCCGTACCCACCGTTGTCGACGAGAGGTTCCACCATGAGCGCCCTGCCCGCAGAGTCCGTTCGTCACGGCGTCCACTCCGAGGTCGGCCGGTTGCGCAAGGTGCTCGTGTGCGCACCCGGGCTGGCCCACGAGCGGCTCACCCCTCCAACTCGGACGACCTGTTGTTCGACGACGTCATGTGGGTCGAGAACGCGCAGCGAGACCACCTGGACTTCGTCAACAAGCTGACCAACCGGGGCGTCGAGGTCGTCGAGCTGCACGACCTGCTTGCCGAGACGATGGCGATCCCCGAAGCCCGGGCTGGCTGCTGGACCGCAAGGTCGTGCCCAACCGGGTGGGGCTGGGCCTGGTCGACGGCACCCGGGCCTTCCTGGACTCGCTGCCCGAGCGCGACCTCGGCCGGTTCCTCATCGGAGGGCTGGCGACCAGCGACCTACCTGCCGACTACCGCACCGACTACGTCACGCTGGCCAGCGAGTCCCCGGATCCCCGCGAGTACCTGCTGCCCCGCTGCCCAACACGCTCTACACCCGTGACACGACCTGCTGGATCTACGGGGCTCACCCTCAACCCTCTGTACTGGGCGGCGCGTCGGGACGAGACCCTGCTCATGAAGTCCATCTACTCGTTCCACCCCGACTACAAGGACTCGACCGTGTGGTGGGGCGACCCGGAGCAGGACTGGGGCCAGGCATCCCTCGAGGGCGGAGACGTGATGCCCGTCGGGAACGGCGTCGTCCTGATCGGCATGAGCGAGCGGACCTCCCGCCAGGCGATCACCCAGCTCGCCAAGGCCCTCTTCGATGCCGGGGCGGCCGAGCAGGTGGTCGTCGCAGGCATGCCCAAGCTGCGCGCGGCGATGCACCTGGACACGGTGTTCACGTTCGCTGACCGCGACCTGGTGACCGTCCACCCCACGATCGTCGACGGTATCCACCCGTACGTGCTGCGCCCGAGCGACAAGGCTCCCGGTGTGGAGGTCACCGACGAGGGGTTCCCGGTTCGTCGACGTCGTCGCCCGTTCGCTGGGCCTGTCGACGCTCCGGGTGGTGGAGACCGCGGGCGACGTCTACGCCTCCGAGCGCCAGCAGTGGGACTCCGGCAACAACGCTGTCGCGATCGAGCCCGGCGTCGTCTTCACCTACGATCGCAACACCCTGACGAACGCGGCGCTGCGGCGCCAGGGTGTCGAGGTCATCACGATCGTCGGCGCCGAGCTCGGCCGTGGTCGTGGTGGTGGGCACTGCATGACCTGCCCTGTCGCCCGCGACCCGCTCGACTGAGCGGGTCACCACCAGGCCCACCCGTTGGTGAACCCAGCGGCCTTGGCCTTCTTCTCGCTGCTGAAGCAGACGTCCGCCACGACGTCGTCGTAGTTCCACATCGTGCCGCGCACGAAGTAGACGTTGGTGTCGCGGCTGTTCGGTCGGTCGTAGACGCCCTTGACCTTGCAGTCGGCCGGGATCGGGGTGGCAGTCGCACTGGGTGACGGGGTGGGCGTGCGCGTGGGCGAGGGGCTCGGCGTGGGTTTCGGCGTGGGCTTCGGTTCGGCCACGACGGGCGGGGCCTCGGCCACGACGGGCGGCGCCTCGGGGTCGGCGTCGGGCTGGGCTTGGGCTTGGGCTTGACCGGCTCGGGGACGACGGGGTCCCGCGGCGGCGGAAGCGTCGCACCCTCGGGGAGCGCCTCGTCGGGGCACGTGGCCAGGACCGATGCCATGGCAGCCCGCTCGGCGACCGTGACCCGCAGGTCGTAGGTGTACTTCACGGCGACCTGTCGCGCGACGTACGCGCAGCGGAACGTCTCGTCCGGTGGGAGCCAGGCCGACGCGTCGCCGTCCCCTTCTGCTGGTTCAGCGCGCCGTCGACGACGAGCAGGTTGAGCGGGTCGTTCGCCAGGCCTCCCGGCGGGTGACGTCCCAGGCCTGCGCCCCTTCTGCCAGGCATCGGTCAGGGCGACGACGTGGTCCACCTGGACGGCTGCCGAGGACAGGGGCCGCGCTCGAACGCGACCTCCTTGCCCCCGTACGGGTCGGTCAGCACCCCGGTCAGGACGACGCAGTCCCGTGTGCCGGGTCGGAACGAGACGTCCGACATCGATCGCGCGAGCGCGTCGTTGCGGCTGTCGCAGCCGTTGCCGTCGGTGTCGGCGAAGCGGACCCCGAAGGCCTGGGCCGAGTATCCCGCCCACGGGTCCCGCTCGCCGACCTCGAGGAGCGCGAGCGTCGCGAGCGCGCTCTGCGAGGGGCGGCGGCCATGATCTTCTCGACGTCCAGGTCCGCGATGTCGAGGAGGGCCGAGTTGGCGACCTCGAGGTAGTCCGGCGTCCGGTCCTCGGCAGGGTCGGCGACGGGCTCAGAAGAGGGCGAGGGTGCCGCCACGGCGGGAGGTTCGGGCTCGTCCTCCCGGCGGCGAGGGCGACCCGCTGCCCGCGACGGCGACCACGAGCACGGCGCAGCCGATCCAGAGCGCGGGCCCCGACAGGCGACCACGCCGCGAGGTGGAGCTGCGTGCGCGGCTGCGCTGCGCCGTCGGGCCGGCAGGAGAAGGCGAGGGCGGAGCCGGCACGGGTGGGAGGGCGCGGACCGACGAGGCCGGCGCGTACGTCGCTGGCCGCTCCTCGGCCGAGGGCCGGACTCCGGCGAACGGTGTGCCGGACGTCGCCTCGACCGCGGGGGCGGTGGTGCGCAGGGCGTCGCCGCCGAGGGTGCCGACACCGAGCGGGAGCCGCTGCGTGCTCGTGGGCAGGGCGACGGGCGGGTGTGCTCGGACCAGCGGTCGCCGTCGAACCAGCGTTCCGTGCCGGTCGCGGCCGGGTCCGGATACCACCCGGGAGCCGTGCGACCCATCAGGCCTCCTGCTGCTCTGGTCACCTGCGTTCAACCCGGCGGCGGCGTCCTGACCGGCAGGGCGATCGAAGGCTAGCGGAGGGGCTGAGCCGCGACGAATCCGTCCAGCCAGCAGTGCGCCCGACGGCGGAGCGCACCCGTGCCAGGCACGTCGCCCGGGACCTCGCGACGGCCCGGAGTCAGGCCGAGGCGGACACCGGGCGGTGGGCCGACACCCTCGACCGAGGTTCGGGGAGCAGGAGGTAGTCGCGCACCCGGGCGATCATCCGGTCGACCCTCTCCACGTCGGCGGTGTACCGGACACGATGCCCCTGCCGTGACTCGCGCGGGTGGTCGGCGCGGACGAGCCCATGGCGTTCGAGGCGCCCGAGGACGTGCAGCACGGACTGCTGGTGGGCGCCCGTCGCGAGGGCGAGCTGGCCGCTCATGAGGCCGTCGTGGGCGACCAGGTGCCGCAGGACCGCCCGCGTCAGGGGCTCGTGAGCTCGTCGATGACCGACTGGACGGCGTTGTTCTCGGCGTCGGGGACGTAGGCGTACCGGGACATGAAGGTCTCCTCGGGTGGAGCCGTCGCGCCGCCCGGGGACGGGCGACGCGACGGCGTTCGGGGGCTACCCGCAGGTAGCCGGCTGGAAGGGGTCTCGTCGACGGTGCTGGCACCGTCGGCGCCGGTGGCTTCGGTCTCGACGAGTCCCGTGCCGTCGACGGCGTCGCGTACCCGGAAGGTCTGCGATGCCGACCGGTCGGGCGCGACCCCGACGAACGTCTTGGTGCCGGACGGGGTCCGGACGACGACGTCGAGCGGGACCTGCTCGGCGTTGACGACCCGGACCGAGACGTACTGGACCCCGGCGGTGCACCTCGTGGTGACCGTCGTGTCGATCGACAGGTCGGTCGCGAGCTCCGGGTCGGGAGCGCCGGGGTGAGCACCTGGAGGCTCGTGAGCCCGGACCCGCCCGATGCCCATCCGTCGACGACCAGGGCGACGTACCGCGCGGTCGCTCCGACGTCGACCGAGCCGCGTCCGGGACCCGCGGTGATCCTGCCGACGTCCGTGAACGTCAGGCCGTCGTCGCTGACCGAGACCGTGGCGGCGGGGCCGCTCCGTCCCAGCGGGTCACGACCCGACCGATCTCCTGCGGGGCGCCGAGGTCGGTGACCATGCGTCCCGAGGCGGACCCGGGGACCACGCGCTCGACGGGTCGCCGTCGACCGCGAACGACGGGGAGGTCATCCCCGTCGGGAGCACCGATGCCGGGAAGGTGAGCGTGCTCAGGGCGAGGTCGGGCACGGGAACGGCGTGGCTCCGCGGAAGCGGAGCGTCGCGGGCGACTCCTTCCCCGGACGGCGACCGCGCGCACGTCACCCGTCTCGACGTTGCGGACGTTGAGCGACAGGGGAACGGTCGAGGTGAAGGCCATCGTCCGTGCGTCGGCGACCTCGACGTCGACCGACGCCCCGGCGAAGCTCGAGACGTCCACGGTCGCGCGGGGCGCGAGGACGACCGCGCTGCCCGGGCGATCGTCACCTCGACACGCGACTCCGCCGCCGTCACGACCTGCCTGCCCTGGTACAGGGCGGCCGACGCGCCGTCACCGGGCAGCGTGACCGTCGTCGTGACCGGTGCCGGGGTGAGGTTGAAGACCGACAGGTAGCCGTCGAGGTCGCTCACGAGCGTCCCGGTCGCGCTGCTCGTCGGGACCGGCCTCCCGGCCTGCTGCGCGGTCGTGGCCGCGTCGCCGACGACGGCCTCGACGAGCCGGGGCCCGTCGCGCCGTCGGCCAGGCGCACGACGTGCTTCGCGTCACCCGAGCGGGTCACGGTCACCGGGGCAGACGTGCCGCGGACCACGAACCCGCCCTTGTCCTCGATGTTGACCCAGCCGCCCTGCGACCGCAGGACCTCGTTGCCCTTCTCCTCGTGCCGCCCGGCGTCGTGCCAGGTGACGCCGTCGGTCGAGGTCTGGATCACGTAGACGTCGCCCGCTGACGCCTCCCAGCCGAGCTCGACACGGGAGACGTCCTGGACCGTGCCGAGGTCGACCTGGATCCAGGAGTCCGGACGGGTGCGGTCCGTGCGCGAGACGGCCCAGCGGGTGTCTGCCCTGCCGTCCGTGACGGCGGTGGCGGGCTTGCCGTCGTCGGCGCTCGACGCGCTCGCGGGCTTGCCCGCGGCGAGGTTCGTCGACCCGCCCGGGCCGAACGCGCGCAGGTGGTAGAGCGAGTACCCGTAGTCGGCGTTGCCCCGGACACCCTGCATCCGCAGGAAACGCGCGGGCGCGGGGAGGACCCGTCCTGGGCGGTGAGGTCCACGGTGTCGAGGCGGGAGACGGCGGCGTCCTGGGCCGACTTGCCGTAACGGGTCGCGACGGTCCAGGTCGTGCCGTCGAGCGAGGTCTCCACGGTGTACTCGGCGCCGCCGAGGCCTCCCACGCCAGGCGTACCGAGGACAGCGTCCGCACCTCGCCCAGGTCCACCTGGACCCAGGAGTCGGGCGCGCGCGATCGGCCTTGGAGACCGCCCACCGCGTCGTGGGACTGCCGTCGGTGACCCGCGCTGCGGTGCGTCCGCCCTCGGCGTCCTGGCTCGACGCGGTCGCGGGCTTCTTCGCGGCCAGGTCGGTTGAACCGTCCGGGCCGTAGGCGTGGAACGCGTACATCGAGTAGCCGTAGGTCGCGTTGCCGCGGACGCCCTGCATGCGGACGTACCGGGCCTCGATCTCCTCGAGGGGCAGGTCGTCGACGCGCGCCGCGTTGGCGTCCGCGGGCTCCTTGGCGGGGACGACGGGGTGGCCGCCGTGACCTCGCCCTCGGAGGTCGTGTAGGTGCGGGACCCGTCGAGCCCGTTGTAGCCACCCATGTCGAGGTTGCGCACGGTCACGGTCCCGTCGGTGGGACCGGCGCCGGTCGAGGCGTAGATCGCCGATCCCGTCGGCAGCGTCACCTGGCCCGCGTACCCGTCACCGATGCGGAAGACCGAGGATGTCCCGTCGAAGCCGTCCTTCGCGGCGGTCGAGACGTCGACCGAACGCCCGCTCACCTGCGCCGAGGCGCTCGGGTAGAGGAAGGGCGAGCTTCCCGAGAGATGGAAGAGCCACGAGTCCTGCTCCGGCACCCAGGGAACTTGACGAAACCCTGGCGGCTGACCGCACCTGCCCAGGCGTTCGCAGTCTGCTGGACCACGAGGCCGGGTCCCGCGCCGAAGTCGCGGACCCCGGCGAGCCGCTCGAAGAGCTCGTCGGAGGGCGTCGGGGTCACGGACCCCTCGGGGACTCCGCGCTCGCGACGTGCAGGAGGTAGGAGATGGCGATCTCGGCGCGAGCCTCGGGCTCGTACTTGGCCTCGCCCGAGAACTTCGTCAGGCGGTAGACCGGCGCGTACATCTGGTAGTCCGCGAGGGCGCCCGCGAGGCTCGCCTCCGCGCGTGCGGCGTCGGGGTCCCGCAGGACCTGACCGAGGAAGGCCATGGGCAGGACGTCGCGCCCGTAGAGGAACTCGCGGTCGTTGACCATGGGCATGAAGGGTTCGCCCTGGTCGGACATGACGAGCTGTATCGAGCGCCAGAGCTCGGCCGAGTTGGGCTGCTCGAGCAGGATCTCCGGGACCGGCTCCCCGCAAGGAGGAAGTGGATCGCGTTGCGCGCGCCCGAACGCCAGACGTCGGACTGGTAGTGCGGTCCGAACGACCCGTGGTTCTCCACGATGTACGTGTCGTAGATGTTCTGCATCGTGTTGTCCGAGATCGGCGCACCCGCCACGACCGCGGGGTTGTTCCGGTCCGCGGTGGGCTGACCGGCGGCGTTGCGCCCCAGGTCGCGAGCTGGTCGGCCCAGCGGTCCGCGTCGGGGTCGTCGGGCGCCCAGGCGAGACCCGGCGCGAGGGCCTGCGTGTAGACGCCGACCTCCTCCTGTGCCGTGTCGCCCTGGTACCCGCCCGTGGGCCAGTGGGCGTTCCACCCGCCCGACAGGGGTCCTGGGCGAAGTCAAGGTCGGCCGCGTAGCGCGACTGCTCGGTCGCGATCGTCGTGAGGTTGGCGCGGGTCGTCGCGTCGAGGTCGGCCCAGAGGAGCGGCCGGCGGCGAGGAAGTACGACTGGAAGGTCGACTCCCAGAACAGCTGCCGTCCCCACGTCCCCTGGGGTTCACGAGGCGGTTCGACGCCGCGTAGTGCGTGATCGTGGCGAGCGTGTGCTGCTTCAGGGTGTCGCGCGAGATGCCCGCGAGCTCCGCGTCGTACTCGCCCTGGGTCACCAGCACGGCGTTGCCGAGCACGACGGCGAAGTTCATGTCCTTGAGCTGGTAGACCCCGTGGCGGGGTCGTACACCGACTCGACCCATCGTGTGCCGCAGGAGCGCCTCGTAGTACAGGGCTGCGGTCTCGTCCGGTGCGCCGTACGCCGGGCGGCCGCCATGGTCTGCGCGCCCGGGGCGGTGGTGGTCGCCGTTGCCGTGGCGGTGAGTCCGGCGAGGAGGAGCGAGCCCGAGGTCAGGGCGACGACGGCCGTGCGGATCGCGCGGCGACCGTGCCTGCGCGGAGGGTGTGGCCCGGGAGCGTGGTCTGCCCGGGGACGGTGGTTCGTGCGGTGCATGGTCGGCTTCTTCCTGCGTCGTCGGTGACGCAGCGGAGGAGGCGGGCCCTGGGGGCGGGAGGGCGCTCCCGCCCCAGGGGACGTGCTGACTATCCGCAGGTCACCGCCGCGTACTCGACGACGGTGACGGTCTCGCGGGGTCGGCCGCGTCGCTCGGGCGGGCGGTCACGGTTGCGCTCCCCGCCTCGACGTCGGAGGACCGGGTCGAGAACGTCTGCGCGGCAGACTTGCCGGGGCGACCTGCGTGAAGGACTTGGTCCCCGACACGGTGGTCACGACGACGTCGAGGGGACGGTGTCACCGTTGACCACGCGGACGACCACGGCGCCCGTCCGGCCCGTGCACTGCGCCGTGGCGCTCGCGACGATCTCGACACCCTGGTCGACGATCGGCTCCGAGGTGCCGACCGCGAACAGGTGCATCACTCCTTGTCCGTGCCCTGCGGCAGGATCACCGACTCGATGGTGCGGTTCGGGTCGACCGATACCGGGACGGTCCCGAAGACCTTCGCCTGGGTCGTGTCCTTGGTCCCGTTCACCTTGTTCCGACCCGTGGTCGTCACGACCGGGACGTTGCCGAACTGGTAGCTCGTGCCGGGGTCCAGTCCGTCAGCTCGACCGGGACGTCCTGCCGCGTGCCGTCCGTGTAGACGACGGTCGCGGTGCCCTTGGCCGGACCGTTGGTGGCCAGGCCGAGGAACGAGATCTTCTCGACCGCGACACCCATCGGGACGTTCTGGCCGTGGGGACCCAGTTGTCCGGGCGCCCGGTGCGGCGTCGGGCCAGGTGTACGTGACGCCGGTCGTGCCCAGGGCAGGCGAGCCCGGGGTCGCGCCGGCTGCGGCCAGGTCGGCGCGGGACAGCGTGTTGTCGGACGCGTCGATCGAACCCGTCGCACCCTTGCCGTCCGTCGTCGTGCCGATGTTGTTGAAGGCGTCGCTCCCGTCGGTGAACGACGGCGGGACGTCGGCCTCGCCGGTGCCCCAGGTGCCCGGGGTCGAGCGCATGGTGAGGTCGAGCTCGCCGCCCTGCTGCGTGAAGGACTCCGGGAGCCAGGAGGCCGAGGATGCGACGCCGTCGACCCGGAGCGAGTCGATGTAGCGCGAACCGCTCGACGCGCCCGGCGCGGACAGCGAGATGACGCGGGTGCGCCGTCGGCGACGCGGCTCGTGATGGTGACCTGGTCGAACGCGGGCGAGGAGACGAGCAGCTCGGCGCGGCCGAAGATCGCGGGTAGAGGCCGAGGTTCGACCACACGAACCAGGACGAGAGCGAGCCCAGGTCGTCGTTGCCGGGAACGCCCGTGGGGCGGTCGTGAAGAGCTCGGCCCGAGCCCGGTCCAGGGCGTCCGTGGTCTTCGCGGGCTGCTGGAGCCAGTGGTAGACCCAGGGGTCGACGTGCTGGGCTGGTTGCTCATGTAGGCGTACGGGGTGTTGTAGACGCCGGCGTCGAGCTTCGTGAGGTGGTTGTCGAGGTCGGCCGTGACCTTCTCGATCCCGCCCGCTTGGCGATGAGCGTGCTCATGTTCTGCGGCACGGCCCAGCCGTACTGGTAGCCCGTCGCCTGGTCGAACTGGTTGCCGCGCTCGCCCAGGTTGAACCCGCGGTCAAAACCGTTGCGCCCGCGCGGACGGATCTCGCGCGTGACCGGGTCGAACACGTTCTGCCAGTTCTGGGCCCGCTGCATGAACACGTCGTACGACGTGTCGTCGCCCAGGCGCTGGGCGAGCTGGGCGATCGAGAAGTCGTTGGTCGCGTACTCGAGCGTGGTCGAGGTCGAGGCCGCGTTCTTCGCGTTCTCGACGAAGCCGAGGCCCGCGAACTGGTAGCCGTTCTCCCGCTTGTTCCGGGCCTTGTCCTGGGGCAGGGCCTGCGACGAGACGAGGTGCGCGAGCGCCGCCTCGCGGTCGTAGTCGGTGCTGCCGAACGCGTCGATGACCGAGAGGACCGTCGGCAGGAGTCGCCGCTCATCTTCTGCTGTGCCACGCCGAGGTGCGGCCAGTTGGGCCAGTAGCCCGACTGGTCCACGAGGTCGACGATCGACTGGTTGATGTCGGACGCGACGTCGGGGAAGAGCATCGCGACGAGCTGCGCCTGCCCGCGGTACATGTCCCACCCGGAGTACGTCGAGTAGTGGTGGCGCCCGGGTTCGACCCGGTGGACCGCGCCGTCGTAGCCGAAGTACTCGCCGTCGACGTCGTCGTAGGTGTTCGGGTGCAGCAGCGAGTGGTAGAGCGCGGTGTAAAGCTTCACCTGCTCGGCCTCGGTGCCGCCCGCGACGTCGATCGTGCTCAGCGCGTCGCGCCAGGTGTTCTCCGCGGTGGCGCGCGCCTCGTCGAACGTCACGTCCGCGGCCTCGGCGGCCGCGTTCTCCGCGGCGTTCTCGATGCTCACGTAGGACAGACCCGCCTTGACGGTGACCTCTGCCCCTCGGGGAACGTCACGAAGACGCCGGCGCCGTGCCGCTTCTGGGCGGACGCGCTGGTCGAGCCGGTCGTGACGTCGCCGTCGGACCAGGTGCCCGACGTGACGATCGGCTGGTCGAAGGTCGCGGAGTAGTACGCCTTGTAGCGTCCGCCGCCCTCGCACACCGGCGCGGTCTCGACCCAGCCGGAGACCGTGCTGCCCTCGATCGTCACTCCGCTGCCGAACACGCTGTTGTTCGACCCCGTGGTGTCGAAGATCAGGGTCGAGGACTCGGCGTCGGCAGGGAAGTCGAAGCGGCTGATCGCGGTGCGGGTGGTCGCGGTGAGCTCGGTGCTCACGCCGTTCGCGAGGTCGACCGAGTAGTAGCCCGGCTCGCCGACCTCGTCCGCGTGGTCGAACGCGAGGTAGTAGGGCTTGATGTCGGTCCCGGGGAGGAGGAGCGCGCCCTGGTCCGTGAGGCCACCCGCGTAGGGCAGCACGGGGAAGTCGAACGCGCCGTTCCGGTTGACGCAGCCCGTCCCGGACAAGCGGTTCATGCCGAAGCCGCGGATCTTGTCGGCGCTGTACTCGTAGCCGCCTCGCATGTCCCCGTCGCTGCTGCGGTAGGTCGTGGGGCTCGACTGGACCATGCCGAACGGCAGCGTGGCCCCGGCCAGGTGTTGCCGTAGGCCGCGTTCCCCTTGTTCTGGGAGAAGTCCTCGGCGGTGCCGATCCAGGGGTCGACCGCGGCAAACGGGTCGAGGTCCACGAGGCCCGACGCAGGAGCGGGCACGGCGAGAGCGGTGCTTGGGGCAGCGAGCCCCAGGCCGGTGACGAGGGCTGCCGCTGCGGCCAGCGCGGGCAGGCGGTGCCGTGGGCGGGCGGGGAGGCGGGCAAGGGAGGTGTCCTCTCGGTGGCCCGCAACCGGCCCCGGCCTCGCCCGGGAACGACGCCTCGCGAAGGAACGGGACGTCGTCGGGCTGTCGGGTGACGGTGCGGGCGGAGGGGCGAACGGTGGGTGGGTACATCGGGTCGGGCGCCCGCCGTTCGGCCGACGGGCAGGGCGTGTTGTCCTGCTGCGTCGTGTCGGTCTCGGCTTGACAGCGCTGTCATGGTCGGGTGTACTCACCCTATACACACCGGAGTGATCCTGACCAGCCCCTCGTCACGAGCGTTCTGGCGCCGGACGCTCCGGGACGAGGCGTGTCGGGGTGTAAGAATCCCCGCCAGTCAAGCGTGCGGGGTGGATGTAGTGACCACAGGCGGTCGTGCTGCGCGTGGTGGAGGTCGCCCGACCCTCGCCGCGGTGGCCGAGGCCGCGGGAGTCAGTCTCAAGACGGCTTCCCGCGTGCTCAACAACGAACCCAGCGTCTCCGAGGCGACCCGGTCGAAGGTGCGTGCCGCGGCAGACGGTCTCGGGTTTCGCCGGAACGCCGTCGCGGCCGACCTGGCTCGCGGGGAGTCTCCCGGCTCGTCGGCTTCGTGACCGGTGACATCGCCAACCCGTTCTACTCGGACCTCGCGAGCGGGATCGAGCGTGAGCTGCGCAAGCACGGCCTCCAGCTCATCACCGCGAGCTCCGACGAGGATCCGGCGCGGGAGCGGGAGCTGATCGACGCGCTCATCGAGCGGCGGGTCGCGGCCCTGTTCATCGCTCCCACCGCAGAGGACCACTCCTACCTGCGCTCCGAGCTGGCCGACGGCGTCCCCATCGTCTTCCTCGACCGCCCCCGGCGGGATCGACGCGGACACGGTCGTCCTCGACAACCGGGCCGGGGCCGCCGCCGCCGCGCGCCACCTCGTCGACCAGGGGCACCGCAGGATCGCCCTGGTCGGCGACCTGCCGAGGATCTGGACCTTCCGCGAGCGACGGGAGGGGTTCGTGAACGCTCTGCGGGACGCGGGCATCGAGGAGCCCGAACGGTACGTGCGCGACGGCCTGCACGACGCCGAGACCGCACGCGCGGCCGTCGAGGAGCTGCTCGCGCTCGACGAGCCGCCCACGGCGATCCTCACGGCGAACAACAAGATCACCCAGGGGCGCTCCGGGCGCTGCACCCCGCGGCCCGTGGGGCCCGCCGGGACGTGGCGCTCGTCGGCTTCGACGACTTCGAGCTCGCGGACATCCTCGAGGTGAGCGTGGTCGGTTACGAGGTGTCCGCCATGGGCCAGGAGGCGGCCCGGCTGGCGGTCGACCGTATCGAGGCGCCAGGGAGGCCCGCCCGACTGCGGGTCGTGCCCACCGTGCTGGTCCCTCGCGGATCCGGAGAGATCGCGCTCGCGACTCCGCTGGAGGGCGTGCCGGCGACCGGTTGAGGGAGCGGCGGCGTCACGTCCGCGCACCTCCTCGACGCGCCATTCCCCGAGGCGGGACGGGGTGAACCTGCGGCTCGGCGGGTGAGTGGTTTGTCGTCGTCGTCCACTTCGACCCCTGCCGATGTCTCCCCAGATAACGATTCGTCGCTCCTCTTGACAAGGGCCTCCGAGCGGCCGTACGTTCGTCCTGTTCCTGACAGCGCTGTCAACACGAAAGTAGGATCCCATGCGTCACGGATTGCGTACCGCTGGGGCACTGGTGGGCACGGCAGCCCTCCTCGCCCTGGCCGCTTGTAGCGGAGACTCCGGCAACGACTCGACCGACGGTGGCTCAGCCGCGGCGGCGGCGACGTCGAGGTCTTCACCTGGTGGGCAGCCGGTTCCGAGAAGGCCGCCTGGACGCTCTCGTCGCGGTCTTCGACGAGCAGAACCCCGACTTCACCTTCGAGAACGGCGCAGTGGCCGGTGGCGCCGCTCGGCGGCGAAGGACCTGCTCCAGACCCGTCTTCAGGCCAACGACCCGCCGGACACCTTCCAGGCCCACGCGGGCAAGGAGCTCACCGACTACATCGACGCCGCACAGCTCGAGGACATCTCCGACCTGTACGACGAGTTCGGCGTCACGGACGTCTTCCCCTCGGACCTGATCGACCTCCTCACGGTGGACGGCAAGATCTACTCGATGCCCTCCAACATCCACCGCTCCAACATGGTCTGGGCCAACCCGGCCGTCCTGACGGAGGCGGGCCTCGACCCGGCCGCCACCTACGAGACCATGGACGACTGGTTCGTCGCCCTCGACGCGGTCGAGGCCACGGGCAAGACCCGCTCTCGGTCGCCACGACGTGGACCCAGGTCAACCTGCTCGAGACGGTCCTCATGGCCGACCTCGGCGCCGAGGCCTACAACGGCCTGTGGGACGGCTCGACCGACTGGGAGAGCCCCGAGGTCACCGCGGCGCTCGAGGACTTCGAGAAGCTCATGAGCTACACCAACACCGACCGTGACGGGCTCGACTGGCCCGAGGCGACGCAGCTCGTCATGGACGGCCAGGCAGGGTTCAACGTCATGGGCGACTGGGCCGTGGCAGCGTTCGAGGAGGCGGGCAAGACCGCCGGCACGGACTTCGTCTACTTCCCGGTCCCCGGGACGGACGGCATGTTCGGCTTCCTCGCCGACTCCTTCACGCTCCCTGTCGGCGCCCCCAACCCGGACGGTGCCAAGGCGTGGATCGAGACCGTGTCGAGCCTCGAGGGCCAGACGGCCTTCAACAAGGCCAAGGGATCCATCCCGGCACGCACCGACGCGAACCCTGCTGACTTCTCCGAGTACCAGCAGACCGCCATCACGTCCTTCGCGGACGACACCATCGTCCCGTCGCTCGCCCACGGCGCGGCCGCCTCGGTCGCCGTCCTCAACGCGATCTCCGACGCGACGAGCAAGTTCACCTCCGGCGCCTCCGACCTCGCCCAGTACCAGGCCGACCTGGCCGCTGCTGTCGCCGAGTAAGCACGCAGGACCCGCTCGGACGTCCGACGCGGAGCTGTGCGAGCAGCTCCGCGTCGGGCCCCGGCGGCACACCATCCAGCCGCACCCGCAGCTCGTCTCCGTCGCACCACCCCGGTAGGCCCGGGCGCACCCTGGTGCGCCGTGAGAGCAGCCGGAAGGTGCCCGCACTCTTGGGAGGATCACCGGTGATCCAGTCCGCTCGACGATGGGGCCCGCCCATGCTCCTCGTCGCCCCGTCACTGATCTTGGTGGGGTCTTCGTCTACGGCCTCATCGGGATCAACTTCTCCACCTCGACCACGGACATGCACAAGGCCGCGCAGTCCACCGGACAGGCGCCCGTGACCCGGGTCGGCTTCCAGAACTACCTGGACCTGCTCGCGAGCCCGGAGTTCCAGCACTCGCTGCTGAACCTCCTGATCTACACCGTGGTCTTCCTCGTCGGCACCATGGTCGTCGGGTTCGTCTGGGCATGGCTCCTGGACAAGCCCATCAAGGGCGAGGGCTTCTTCCGCGCCGTCTACCTCTTCCCCATGGCGGTCTCGTTCGTCGCCTCGGGTGTCGTGTGGCGCTGGCTCCTCAACTCCAACCAGGACGAGAAGGCGAGCGGGCTCAACCGGCTGTTCCAGATGATCGGTCTCGACGCCCTCCAGAACAACTGGTGGAACAACGTCACGTTCGGTATCGCGGCGATCGCGATCCCCGCGATCTGGCAGCTCTCCGGCTACGTCATGGCGCTCTTCCTCGCCGGGTTCCGGGCATCCCCGAGGAGCTGCGCGAGGCGGCGCGCATCGACGGCGCCAACGAGTGGAAGCTCTACCGCTACGTGCTGTTCCCGCAGCTCACGCCGATCGCCCTCTCGGCGCTCATCATCGTGGGCCACATGTCCCTCAAGGCCTTCGACCTCATCATGTCGATCTCGAAGCCCTCGAACTACCAGACCAAGGTCCCGGCCGTCGACATGTACGTCTTCAAGTCCAGCTTCGACTACGCCAACGCGGCTGCGGTCGGAGCGATCCTCCTGGTCATCGTCGCCTTCGTGATCGTGCCCTACCTGATCTCCCTGAACCGCAAGGAGAGGATCCGATGACCGCCGTCGCCACGCCCGTCGAGGCGCAGACCCCGGCTCGGGATCGGGCTCGGGCGCGGCCGGGTCGCACCGGCAGAGGAAGCCCGTCCAGCGCTTCTCCGTGGGGCGCACGCTCCGCTACGCGATCCTCATCCTGTTCGTGCTCATCGTGCTCGTGCCCGTCTACGTCCTGTTCGTGACGAGCTTCAGGGGCGGGCGACGCGGCCCCGACCCGCGCGTGGAACCTTCCCCAGGTATGGACGACCGAGAACTGGCAGGCAGCCTGGACCGCGCTGTCGCCGGCGATCCTGCGCACGCTGCAGATGGTGATCCCCTCGGCGATCATCGCGGCGTTCCTCGGGTCGCTCAACGGGTTCGTGCTCTCGCGCTGGACGTTCCGCGGGGCGAACCTCGTCTTCACGCTCATCCTGTTCGGCATGTTCATCCCGTACCAGGCGGTGATCATCCCGCTCAACCAGCTGGTCCAGGACCTGAACCTGCCGAGCGGCATCCCGACCCTGATCCTGCTGCACGTGGTCTACGGCCTGCCGATCACGACCCTGATCTTCCGCAACTACTACCAGACGGTCCCCAACGAGCTCATCGAGGCGGCACGCGTCGACGGCGCGGGCATGCTGCGGACGTACTGGTCGATCGTGCTGCCGATCTCGATCCCGAGCTTCGTGGTCGTGCTCATCTGGCAGTTCACCTCGGCGTGGAACGACTTCCTCTTCGCGGTGTTCTTCTCCTCGAGCCAGAACGGGCCCGTGACCCTCGCGCTGAACAACCTCGCGAACGGCGCCCTTCTGCAGAACTACGGCGTCTCGATGGCGGGCGCGCTGTTCGCCTCGCTCCCGACGCTCGTGGTCTACATCCTGCTCGGCAAGTACTTCATGGGCGGGCTCATGTCCGGCTCCGTGAAGGGCTGACGCCAGGCTGTCGGTCCGCCCGGGTGCCCGGGCGGACCGACGGCCATGCCGAGCCCCAGACTTCCGGTGTCCGACGCTGTGCACCGGGAACGGCGCTCCTCGTCGACCCTCTGAGAAGGGTCGCCGAGGGAGTTGCTTGCACGACGTTGACAGCGCTGTCGATGCTCCCGGGGACGGGAGACCCGACATCCTCGAACCACCGCCCGGTGGTCCGCACCGCACGGAAGAAGACCCCGCTGCACCAACTGTGGCCGGAACGATCGAAGGAGATCGCACGACATGAGCTGGTATCCACCCACGCACGGACGCCCGACGGCGGATGCGCCGTCGGGCATCACGCCCACCACTCCAGGCACGCCCGCAGGCAAGGGACGGCGCCGCATCGCCGGCGTCCTCGCCGCGGGCCTCGTGCTGCCCCTGCTCCCGCTCGGGGCCGCGACGGCCTCGGCCGCACCCGAACCCGGCGACTTCGCCACCTCGTTCGAGACCGGCGACGCCGCCGCGCTCGACACGACCGTCGCCCAGCGTGACGGCGCCCCTGGCAGAGCAACGTCACCGGATCCGTCGGCACGCTGCCCGGCAGCGCGCTCGGCGGGCTCGCAGGCGTGACCGCCAGCGGCGAGAACCTCCCCAACGAGGGGCCGCGAAGCTCGCCGACGACAACTCCGGCTCCAAGTGGCTCACCCGGACCACGACCGGCTGGGTCGCCTACGCCTTCACCGAGCCGGTGAGGATCACGGGCTACTCCCTGACGTCGGGCGACGACTCCGAGGGACGCGACCCCAAGAACTGGACCCTGGAGGGCTCCGCCGACGGCACCACCTGGGTCCCGCTCGACCAGCGGACCGACGAGAACTTCCCCAGCGCAAGCAGGCACGCGTCTTCGAGATCACGACCCCGGCAGCTACCAGCACTACCGGCTCAACGTGACCGCGAACTCGGGCGACCCGCTCACCCAGCTCGCCGACTGGAACCTCTCGACGGACCTGAACGCCGCCCCGTGCAGACGCCCATGGTGACCAACGTCGGCAGCGGCCCCTCGAGCGGCCCGACCATCAAGACCAACGTCGGCTTCACGGGCACCAAGGCCCTGCGGTATGCGGGCAGCCAGCCCGCCGACGGGCCCTCGAGCGCGACCAACCTCCTGTACGACGACGTCGACGTCACCGTGGGCGAGGACACGCGGCTGAGCTACACGATCTTCCCCGAGCTGCTGAACGACCTCGCCTACCCTCGACCTACGCGTCGGTCGACGTGAAGTTCACCGACGGGACCTACCTGTCCGAGCTCGGCGCGCGCGACCAGCACGACACCCCGTTCTCGCCCGAGGGCCAGGGCGCGGGCAAGATCCTCTACCCCAACCAGTGGAACTCCTCCAGGTCGACCTGGGCGGGGTCGCCGTCGGCAAGACCGTCGACGAGGTCCTGCTCGGGTACGACAACCCCACGGGCAAGGCGGCACGCGCTTCCAGGGCTGGGTCGACGACATCGAGCTCACCGCGAGCCCCGAGACGATCGACGGGTCGAGCCTGACGAACTACGTCGACACGCGCCGCGGCACGTTCGCGACCGGCGGTTTCTCGCGCGGTAACAACATCCCGCATCCGCGATGCCCAACGGCTTCAACTTCTGGACGCCCATGACCGACGCGGCGTCCCAGAGCTGGCTCTACGCGTACCAGCAGCAGAACAACGCGAACAACAAGCCGCAGCTCCAGGGCATCGGGGTCTCGCACGAGCCCAGCCCCTGGATGGGCGACCGCAACCAGCTCGCGTTCCTGCCGGCGGCGGGCGGCGCCACGCCCAACGCCACGCTCGGCACGCGTGCGCTCGAGTTCACGCACGACGACGAGACCGCCCAGCCCGACTACTACGGCGTGACGTTCACCAACGGCATCCAGGCCGAGGTCACCCCGACCGACCACGGCGCGGTGCTCCGCTTCTCCTACGCGACCGACCAGGGCCAGGTCCTCGTCGACAGCGTGAGCGGCGACGCCAAGCTGGCCTACGACGCCGCGAGCGGCACGCTCTCCGGCTGGGTCGACGGCGGCAGCGGGCTCTCGGCGGCCGCTCGCGCATGTTCATCTCCGGGACGTTCGACCGCCTGCCCAGCACGGTCGGGACCGCCGCGGGCAACCGCGCCAACGCCCGGTTCGCGACGTTCGACACCTCGTCGGACAAGACCGTCGAGCTCCGCGTGGCCACGTCCTTCATCAGCCAGGACCAGGCGCGCAAGAACCTCGACCTCGAGGTCACGGGCAGGTCCTTCGAGGACGTGCGCTCCGCGGCGCAGTCCGCCTGGAACGACCGCCTGAAGGTCATCGAGGTCGAGGGCGCCAACGAGGACAAGCTCACGACGCTCTACTCCAACCTCTACCGCCTCAACCTCTACCCGAACTCCCAGTTCGAGAACACGGGCACGGCCGAGGCGCCGACGTACCAGTACGCGAGCCCCGTCGCCGCCAAGACCGGCAGCGCGAGCGACACCACGACCAACGCCAAGATCGTCGACGGCAAGATCTACGTCAACAACGGCTTCTGGGACACCTACCGCACGGCCTGGCCCGCCTACTCGCTCCTCTACCCGGAGCTCGCGGCCGAGCTGGTCGACGGGTTCGTCCAGCAGTACCGCGACGGCGGCTGGGTCGCACGCTGGTCCTCCCCGGGCTACGCGGACCTCATGACCGGCACCAGCTCGGACGTGGCCTTCGCGGACGCGTACCTCAAGGGCGTGCCGCTCGAGGACCCGCTCGCCACCTACGACGCCGCGCTGAAGAACGCGACCGTCCTGGCGCCGAACAACGCCGTGGGCCGCAAGGGTCTCGACACGTCGCAGTTCCTCGGCTACACGCAGGCGTCCACGCACGAGTCCGTGTCGTGGGGCTCGAGGGGCTCATCAACGACTTCGGCATCGGCAACATGGCCGCGGCCCTCGCCGAGGACCCCGCCACGCCCGACACTCGCCGCGAGCAGCTGCGCGAGGAGTCCGCGTACTTCCTCGAGCGTGCGACGCACTACGTCAACCTGTTCGACCCGGCCACGGGCTTCTTCCAGGGCCGCAACGCGGACGGGACGTTCGAGGAGTCCCCGAGACGTTCAACCCCGAGGACTGGGGAGGTCCCTACACCGAGACCAGCGGCTGGAACTTCGCGTTCCACGCACCGCAGGACGGCCAGGGTCTGGCCAACCTCTACGGCGGCCAGGACGGGCTCGAGGCCAAGCTCGACACGTTCTTCTCCACCCCGGAGAAGGCGCCGAACGGCGGCATCCACGAGCGCCTCGAGGCACGTGACGTCCGCATGGGCCAGTGGGGCATGAGCAACCAGGTCTCGCACCACATCCCCTACCTCTACGACGCGGCCGGTGCTCCGGCCAAGACGCAGGAGAAGGTCCGTGAGGCGCTCCGCCGCCTGTTCGTCGGCAGCGACATCGGTCAGGGCTACCCGGGCGACGAGGACAACGGCGAGATGTCGTCGTGGTGGATCCTGTCCTCGCTCGGCATCTACCCGCTGCAGGTCGGCTCCGAGGAGTACGCGATCGGTTCGCCGCAGTTCACCAGGGCGACCGTGCACATGGAGAGCGGCGACCTGGTCGTCAACGCCCCGCAGAACAGCGTGGACAACGTCTACGTCCAGTCCCTGACGGTCGACGGCGAGGCGCACACCTCGACGTCGATCAAGCACTCCGACCTGGTGGGCGGCACCACGCTCGACTTCGAGATGGGCTCCGAGCCCTCCGCCTGGGGAACGGGCGAGGACGACGCGCCGCCGTCCCTGACCACCGGTGATGCCGTGCCCGAGTCCGACACGGACGCGACGTCGTCGGGCCTGGGGACGGTGACCGTCTCCGACGGCACCCCGCCGCCCAGCTCGCGTCGCTCACCGACAACACGTCGCAGACGCGGACGACCTTCGCGACGGGCACCCCGTCGTCACGTGGAAGGCCGCCGCCTCCAGCCGACCGTGACGTCCTACACCCTGACCTCCGGACCGGCGGGCACCTCTGCGCCGAAGGCCTGGAAGGTCGAGGGGTCGAACGACGGCCAGACCTGGACGACGCTCGACGAGCGCGCCGACCAGGAGTTCCGCTGGTCCGTCCAGACCCGGCCCTTCACGCTCGCCGAGCCCGCCGCGTACTCGCAGTACCGCGTGGCGATCACGGCGACGTCCGGTCAGGAGGCGCTCGCGCTCGCCGAGCTCGAGCTCCTCGCCGACCCCAGGCCTCGTCGGACACCGAGCTGACGCTCACCGCCGGTCAGGACCTGACGGCCACGACCGGCACCGAGGTCAAGACGTCGCTCGCGATGCTCGTCGGGGTCACCCCGGAGGAGATCGCCGCCGGCGACGTCACCGCGACCGTGACCTTCGGGGACGGCGGCGAACCTGCCGCCGGAACCCTCACCAGGTCCAGCTCGGCGGCTACGCCGTCACCGCCCGCACGTCTTCACCGCACCGGGCGTCTACCCGGTCACGGTCGAGGTCACGCGCGGGGACGACACCGTGACGGCATCGCTCCTCGTGACGGTCGATCTCGTCCGGGAGCACTCGCTCCTCGGGGCCTACGACAACGTGTGCATCGGCGACGCCGGGTCCACGGTCGGCAGCTGCGACGGCCAGGGCGTGTTCTTCGACCGGGCCCAGCTCGCGGCGAAGGGCTTCGTGCAGGGCGAGCGCGGCACGGTGCCGGGCACAGACCTCGCGTTCGACGTCCCGGCGATCCCCGCCGGACAGCCCGACAACGCGACCGGCGACGGCCAGACCATCGAGCTCGACGTCCCCGCGGACTCCGAGCAGCTCTCGGTGATCGGCACGGGTACGGAGAAGAACCAGGTGGCCTCCGGGACCCTGACGTTCGACGACGGCTCGTCGCAGGCGATCGACCTGAGCTTCGGCGACTGGTCGGGCGCGGCCCGCAACCCGGTGTTCGGCAACATCGCGGTCGCGGTGACCGACAACCGCCTGCGCGGTGGCAGCCCGCAGACCGGCACCCCGCCGCGTTCTTCGCGACGGCGCCGATCACGCTCCCTGAGGGCAAGCGGCCCGTGAGCCTCACGCTCCCGGACCAGCCGGGGTCGCTCTCGAGCGACGGCCGCATCCACGTCGTCACGGTCGCTCACGACGGCACCCCGGCGGAGCACGCGCCGCTGGTCGTCGAGGCGGCCGAGGGCGTGAGCGTCGCGGCGGGAGCCGCGCTCGACGCCACGCTCGCGACCGTGACCGGTGGTCGGGCGAGCGCCGAGCGCCGCTGCGGGCAGCGATCACGTGGGGAGACGGCAGCGACATCGCCGTCGGGACGGTCGTCACCGCTGACGCCGCGGTGACGGTGAAGGGCTCGCACACGTACGCGCAGCCCGGCACCTACACGGCGTACGTCGTGGTCGACGACGGGTACGCGAGCAAGGTCGTCCCGGTGACCGTCACGGTCACCGAGACCGCGCCCACGCTCGACGTCGCGACCACCGTCACGGCGCAGTGCACGGGCAAGAAGGTGACGCTGTCCGTCACGGCCGTCAACAAGGAGTCCTTCCCGGTGACGGTCAAGGTCGTCACGCCGTTCGGCACCAAGACGTTCACGAACGTCGGGTCGGGCAAGAGCGCGCACCAGTCGTTCGCGACGCGTGCGGGTTCGATCGAGGCGGGCACCACGACGGTGACCGCCACGGCGACGGTCGACGGTGAGGAGGTCGTCGTCACCCACGAGGTCGCCTACGGAGCGTCCACCTGCGGCTAGCCGCAGCACCTCCGAGCAGGTGCCCCGCCGTCGGAACGCCCGACGGCGGGGCACCCGCCCGGAAGATCAGAAGCAGTGACGAGGAACGGGGAAGCATGAACACCAGGGACGACGCAGCCGAAGCACCGGACGCCGCACCATGGCGCCGGAGCCAGCTCGACGGGCTGCTCACCTTCGCGGAGGCGTCGCTGGGGCCCGACGGTGGCGCCCGCTGGCTGGACGACAAGGGCGCACCGGACCCGCGCGAGCCCGTGCACACGTGGATCAGCGCGCGGATGGCGCACATGTACTCGCTCGGGAGCCTGCTCGGCGTGCCGGGCGCGGACGAGTGGGCAGACCTCGCGCTCAGCGGTCTGCGGACCTACCTCGCGGACCCGGCGGAAGGCGGCTGGTTCGCCTCGCGCGGTCCGGCCGACGCCGTGGGCGACACCAAGAGCGCCTACGCGCACGCGTTCGTGGTGCTCGCGGCGTCGAGCGGCACGATTGCCGGGCGCCCCGGCGCGCGCGAGCTGCTCGACGACGCCCTGCGGGTCCTGGAGCAGGAGTTCTGGGAGCCCGACCAACGGATGCTGCGCGACGAGTGGGACCGCGCCTGGACGACCTGCGCGACCTACCGGGGTGCGAACGCGAACATGCACGGCGTCGAGGCCCTGCTCGCGGCGCACTCAGCGACCGGCGACCCCGGTGGCTCGAGCACGCGACCGCGATCACCGACCGTGTCGTCGGGTGGGCCGCCCAGCGGGAGTGGCGCGTCGTCGAGCACTTCGACGCGTCCTGGCGGCCCGAGCCCGAGCTCAACGCCGAGCGCCCCGACGACCAGTTCAAGCCCTACGGGTCGACCCCGGGCACGGCTTCGAGTGGTCTCGCCTGCTGCTGCAGCTGGACGCGGCGGGCGCTGGTGCGGGCGGTGCGGATGCCGGTGCGGATGCCGGTGCGGGCGCCGGGATCCCCGGCCCGCACCTCGACGCCGCCCGGCACCTCTTCGACCGAGCCCTCGCCGACGGCTGGGACACGGTCGAGGGCGGGTTCTTCTACACGGTCGACTGGCACGGGCGCCCGATCGTGCAGCGGCGCTTCCACTGGGTCGCGGCCGAGGCGATCGGCGCCGCGGAGGTCCTCGCCCGGGTCACGGGCGAGGAGCGGTACGCGCAGCTCGCCGAGGACTGGTGGGCGTACGCGCGGACGCACCTGGTCGACGCCGAGCACGGCTCCTGGCACCACGAGCTCGACGTCCACAACCGCCCGTCGTCGGCGGTGTGGGACGGCAAGCCGGACATCTACCACGCAGGGCAGGCCCTGCTCCTGGCGGACGTGCCCGTGTCGGGGAGCCTGGCGGAGTCGGTCAAGGTTGCGGCTTCCCGCTGACCCCGGCATATCCCCGGCTGCCCCGGTCCCCGCTGAGTGCGGAGTTCTTGCGAGAAACGCCCGGCGTGTCTCGCAAGAACTCCGCACTCAGTGCGCGGCGTAGATCTGCACCTCGGCCGCCTTGACGGCGAACCACACGCGCTCGCCCGGGGCGAGGCGCAGGTCGGCGACCGAGCGGGGAGTCAGGTCGGCGGCCAGGTGCCCGACGGCGTCGCGCACCTCCCGCGTCCCCGTCACCTCTCCCCAGGCCCGGAAGAGCTGCCCGTGCGGCTCGAGCGAGGTGACGGTCACCGCGAAGGCGTTGCGCGGGCTGCCCGACGGCGCCTCCCGGTGGATGGCGACCGCCCGGGCTCGAACACCGCGACCGCGGGCTCGCCGGGGACGAGGTCCGTCTCGTCGGCGCCGACTCCCGCGACGACGAGAGTCCGTGGCGGGAGCCCCGAGGCGTAGCCCGCCCTCCGGCGTCGCGACCCCGTGAGGAGGTTGATCCCCGCGAGCCGCGCCGCGAGCGCGAGCGTGGGCGGGTCAGGACCTCGCGCGCGGGGCCGTCCTCCACGACACGGCCCTCCTCCAGCACGACGGCACGGTCGGCGAGGAGGAGCACGTCGAGCAGGTCGTGCGTCACGAGGAGGGTGGTGCGGGGCGGGCCCGCTGCGCATCGTGCAGGACGCGGCGCACCTGCTGCGCGACCCCGACGTCGAGCGACGCGAGAGGCTCGTCGAGGAGCAGGACGCGCGGGTCGGTCGCGAGCGCGCGCGCGATCGAGACGCGCTGAGCCTGCCCGCCCGACAGCTCCCGTGGGCGGCGCCCACCGAGGTGAGCGGCGTCGAGCTCGCGGAGGCGCTCGCGGGCGTCGGCGCGGGCCGCGCGGCGCGAGGCGCCCCGAGCGCGGAGCCCGAACGCGACGTCGTCCACCGCGTCCAGGTGCGAGAAGAGCAGCGGGCGCTGAGTCAGCCAGCCGACACCACGGCGGCGCGGCGGGACCGAGATCCGGCGGGACGTGTCCGTGAGGACGGCGCCGCCGACGGTCACGCGCAGCTCGTCGGGGAGGGCCGTGCGGGGACGCCTGCTCTGGCGTGCGCTCGGCACGAGGCCCGTGACGACCTGGAGGAGCGTCGACTTCCCGGCGCCGTTGGGCCCGAGGATCGCGACGACCTGACCGGGCTCGACCGTGAGGTCGAGGTCGACGCCGCGCTCGGCAAGGCGCACCCGCACGCCGAGGGTGACGGGCCCGACCGCCGAGGGTGACGCACCTGCTGGCCGAGGGTGACCGCTCGGTCCGCCGACGGTGACGGGTCCGTCACCCTCGGCGGGCCCCGGTCACCCTCGGCGGGCCCCGGCGGCATCGGGTCCCCGGTCACCCTCGGCGGGCCCCGGTCACCCTCGGCGGACGGTCCCGCACCCCGGACACGCGGGTTCGCACTCCCGAACGGCCCCGTGTACCGACGCCGTCACGGCGACCGCCACGACCACGAGCAGCAGCGACAGCGCGACCGCCGCGTCCGGTCCGCGCTGCGCTGCAGGTAGATCTCGAGCGGCAGCGTCTGCGTCACTCCTGGAGCGCTCCGGCGAACGTGATGGTCGCCCCGAACTCGCCGAGCGCGCGCGCGAACGCCAGGACCGCCCGGACGCGAGGCCGGGCAGCACGAGCGGCAGCGTGACCCGGCGCAGCACGGTCGTGGGGAGGCCCCGAGCGTCGCAGCGACCTCTTCGTAGCGCGCGTCGTGGGTCCGCAGCGCCCCTCGAGGCTCAGCACGAGGAACGGCAGCGCGACGAAGGTCTGCGCCATGATCACGGCCGTGGTGGTGAACGCGACCTCGATCCCCAGGACCGACAGGTGCTGCCCGATCAGCCCGCGTCGCCCGAACGTGTAGAGCAGCGCGATGCCCCGACGACGGGCGGCAGGACGAGCGGGAGCAGCACGAGCGCACGGGCCACGCGCTGCCCGGGGAACGTGGTCCGTGCGAGCACCAAGGCCATGGGTGCCCCAAGCAGCACGCAGCACACGGTCGCGACGAGCGAGGTCCGCACCGAGAGCCACAGGGCGTCGGTCGCAGTGGGTGAGGTGAGCAGGGCCCAAATGCCGCCGAGGCCCCGGTGACGTCGAGGCGCGCGACCATCGCGACCACGGGGACGACGACGAACAGCGCGCCGAGGACCGCCAGGGCCACGATCCAGCGGGGAGCCCGCGCATCAGCAGGCCGTCCGGGTGGTCGCCCGGACCCGGCCTGCGGTGGGCTCGCGGTCCGGTGTCACGGTGCTCCGAAGCCCGCCTCCGCAAGGGCGCCCTGGCCGACGGGGCCCGTCACCAGGTCGAGCCACTCCTGGGCCAGCGCGGTGTCCGCCGCCCCCGACGTCACCGCGATCGGGTAGGTGTTCACGACGCTCCCGGTCTCCGGGACGTCGAACACCTCGACGTCGTCCCCGCGAGCGTCGCGTCGGTGAGGTAGACGAGCCCGGCGTCGGCTTCCCCGGCCGTGACCTTGGCGAGGACGTCGGTCACGCTCGCCTCCTCGCTCACGCGGTGGATCGTCGAGCCTGCGGCGGCCTCGACCTTCGCGGTCGCGGACCCGCACGGCACCTCGGGGCGCAGACCACGACCTGAGGTCCTCGCGCGACAGGTCCGCGAACGACGTGACATCGGCGGGGTTCCCGGCCGGGACGACGACAGCGATCGAGTTGGTCGCGAAGGCCACGGGGTCGGCGGCGTCCCCGCCCTCGACGACGCGGTCCATGGTCGTGGTGTCCGCCGACGCGAAGACGTCGCCGGGGCTGCCGGCGAGCAGCTGGTCGGCGAGGTCTGCCGATCCGGCGAACGACAGCGCGACGGTCACGCCCTCGTGCTCGGCCTCGAAGTCCTCGGCGAGGTCCGCGAACACGTCGCGCAGCGACGCGGCGGCCAGCACGGTGAGGGTCCGATCGTCGGCCGTGCCGTCGATGCCCGACGGCGTCCCGCACGCGCCGAGGCCGCCGTCAGTACGGCGGCGGTCGCCAGGGTGAGTACGCGGCGGGCGGGCCGTGACGGCCGTCCGCCGCCAGGGGAGCGTGATCGGGGTACGGGTCACGCGAGCCCGCCCGGCGTCTCGACGATAACGGTCGTGGCCTTGACGACGGCGACGGCGAGGCTGCCGGGCTCGAGGCCGAGCTCGCGGACGGCCTCGGTGCTCATGAGCGACACGACGCGCTGCCCGCCGCAGAGCATCTCGACCTGGGACATGACGGTGTCGCTGACCACATGGGTCACGATCCCGACGAAGCGGTTCCGGGCCGAGCGTGCGACTCCCGAGGGTCGGACGCGGGGACTGGGCGTTGCGGGTGGCGAAGCGGGCGAGCTGTGCGCCGTCGACGACCTTGAGCCCCGAGTCGTCGAGGGTGACGGTGAGCTCCCGGCGTCGACCCAGCGGCGGACGGTGTCGTCGCTGACGCCGAGCAGATTGGCGGCGTCGCGGATCCGAAAGTGCGGCACGAAAGCAAGCATAGTGCCGCAGGTGCGGAGCGTCGCGATGAGGTGTGCGGCGAGACGCGGTGTGTCACCGGTCAAGATCAGGTTCGGGACGCGTGACCGATCTCGGGCAGAAGGCTTCAGAAGGGTGGCTCCTCCCGGGCCGTCAGGAAGCGTCGACGCGTCGTGTGAAGTCGAGGATCGCGTCTGCGAGAGCGGTGGGGCTTCGAGGGCGACGTGGTGGCCGACGCCGTCGAGCTGGACTGATTGGACATCGCCCGTGACGACCTGGCTGAGGGTTCCGACGGTGAAGGGCCCTCCGGATCCGCCGATCGCCAGAGCTGGAGCGGTGATCGGGTTACCTTCTGCGAAGGTTCTGAGGGTGTCCCCTTCCGCGAGCATCGACTGGTAGAGGCAGATCGCGCCTCGCCACCCGTCGGGGCGGGAGTAGGTGCGTGCGAACTCGGCAACGTCATCGCCGGTGACAGAACTGTTCTCTGCGGTCATCGCCGGGAAGGCCCAGCCGCCGATGACCTCTTGCTCGCGGCGGCGAAGAGCATCTCGGCGATTCCTGGGGTGGCGAGAACGCCGATGTGCCATGAGCCACCGTGGGTGACGTCGGCGAGGCCTTCGAGCCCGAAGCCGCCAGTCCCATCTCGATGGCCGTGAAGCTCAGTACGTCTTCCGGGTGCGTGGCGGCGAGACGGAAGGCGGTGCCGCCAGAGATGTCCTGAGCGGCCAGGTGAACGGACCTGCCCCGAGAGTCTGGATGAGGAGATGGAGATCCTCGGCGGCGATAGCGCCATCGAATCCCTCGGGAGCGGTGGCCGAGTCACCGAAGCCCCGCAGGTCGACGGCGAACACCTGGTGCGTATCGGCCAGCAGCGGAATGACCTTGTGGAACGCCCACCACGACTCCGGGAATCCGTGCACGAGCAGGATCGGGGTACCAGTGGTTCCGGCGGAGACGAAGTGCAGTGTCGTGCCGTTGACGTCGACGTGGTGGTGGTCGACCGCCGGGATGGTGGCGGGGTGCTGGGTGCGCTCACTTCAGGCCTCATTCTGTACGGACAGGAACAATCAGATGGACAACATGGTTGTCAGACTATTGGTAGACAACATGGTTGTCTATAGGGGCGGACCAGATACTCTCTGCTCATGGACCACTCTCGGGAGCCGCGCTGGCCAAGCTTCTACTGAGCGGCTTCACCACGCTGGTGGACGAGGTCGTCGTCGAACTCGAGCGCCGGGGCACCCGGCGTGACGGCGACGCACGAATTCGCGTTGCAGGCCATCGACGACGGGGCTCAGAGCGCATCCGAGCTGGGGAGGAGTCTTGGTGTGTCCAAGCAGGCTGCAGCGAAGTCCATCGCAGCTCTTGAGGGCCTCGGCTACCTCCGACGTCAGAGCGACCTGGGGACGCCCGTCGCAGAAGCTCATCGTCACGCCCGGGGTCACGAGATGATGACCATCGGCGCCGAAGAGTTCGACCGGCTCCGCACACGCCTCGCCGAACGGGTCGGAGCAGACGGGCTGGAGTCTCTCGAGACGGTTCTGAGAACTCTCACGTCACCCGCTGACTGAGCCTGTCGCAGCATCGAGCAGGTGGTCCGCACCCGGTCCCCGAGCCGGAACGAGGGTGGTGGCAGGGAACCCCTGCGGGTCGAGGACCGAGCGTCTTCCGCCCGGGCGGATCCGATCGTCGGGAGCCGCTCCTGCGCCGAGCGCCCTACGTCACGACGTCTCCGGCGGCACGGCGTACGTACCGGCTGCGGACGGCGAAGGCACTCGAAGCCGCCGCGGCTCTCGCAGTGCTCGAGGCGAGCTCCGTGGTCGGACAGGCAAGAGGCCCCGCACCATCAGGTGCGGGGCCTCGTCGTGCTGGAGCGGATGACGGGAATCGAACCCGCGCTATCAGCTTGGGAAGCTGAAGTTCTACCATTGAACTACATCCGCATGACGTGGAACCCTGACGTTCGCAGGCCGTCTCCGGCTGGTGCGAACCGGTCAGGAACCGGTGTGCGTCCACGATCATACCCAACACGAGCCTTGATGCCAGCATCGATGCCCGCACTACGCCTGAGGAGGCGCCTTGTCCGAGAACCCGTACCAGCAGCAGCCCACCGATCCTGCCGCTGGAGCGGACCCGTACGGCCAGTACGGCGAGGCCCCAGCCGTCCGCTGCACCGGCCTACGGTGCGCCGACTCAGCCCGGGTACGGCGCGCCGGCCGACCCTACGGGCAGCAGCCCGGCTATGGCGCGCAGCCGGGCTATGGCGCGCAGCCCGGCTACGGCGCGCAGCCGGGTCCCTACGCCCAGGGCCCGAGTACCCGCAGGCCCCGTACGGTGCCTACGGCGCGCAGCAGACCGGCTACTACGAGGACCCGAACGCCAAGTCGAGGCTCGCTGCCGCCTGCTCGGCATCTTCCTCGGGAGCCTCGGTATCCACCGCTTCTACCTGGGGCACACCGGGATGGGAGTCCTGATGCTGCTCCTCTCGGTGCTCTCCTTCGGCGTCCTGGCCCCGTTCGTCACCATCTGGGGCCTCGTCGAGGGCATCCTCTACCTGACGGCCAAGGGTGGTCAGTACTCGGTCGACTCGACGGGCCGCCCGCTCCGCAGCTGACTCCGCAGGTGCCGAACCCGAGGTTGGTCAGGCAACTGGGCCCAGTTGCCTGACCAACCTCGGGTTCGGCACCCCGGTCCCGGCGCTTCGTGCGCGAGTACCGTTGGCCCGTGCTCCTCTCCGACCGCGACATCACCGCCGAGATCGCCGCCCAGCGAGTCCGGCTGGAACCCTACGACCCGTCGATGCTCCAGCCGTCGAGCATCGACGTGCGTCTGGACAAGTACTTCCGGCTCTTCGACAACCACAAGTACCCGTTCATCGATCCGTCGACGGACCAGCCGGACCTCACGCGCCTGGTCGAGGTCGAGCCAGGCGAGCCGTTCATCCTGCACCCGGGCGAGTTCGTCCTGGGCTCGACCTACGAGCAGGTCTCCCTGCCCGACGACGTCGCGGCGCGCCTCGAGGGAAGTCCAGCCTGGGCCGCCTCGGCCTCCTCACGCACTCGACGGCCGGGTTCATCGACCCCGGATTCAGCGGTCACGTCACGCTCGAGCTGAGCAACGTCGCGACGCTCCCCATCACGCTGTGGCCCGGCATGAAGATCGGCCAGCTGTGCTTCTTCCGGCTGTCGTCGGCGTCGGAGCACCCTACGGCTCGTCGATCTATGGTTCTCGGTACCAGGGTCAGCGTGGCCCCACGGCCTCGCGCTCCTGGCAGAACTTCCACCGCACCGACGTGTGATCCCCAGCCGGCTCGCCCGAGCCCGCCAGATCGGACGTTCTCACCGTAGAGAGGCTGACACCACCGTGTCCCAGGCGCCCAGCTCGACCCTCCAACCGTTCCCCGCGTCGTCGGCGCAGGGCCACCAGGCGCGGCACCTGCTCGCGCTGCCGGGGACGTCGAGATCGACGAGGTCGAGACCCTTGCCGTGTCCAGGTTCTCCGGGGCGCGGTGGGACGTGGCGCCGTCGGGCACGGATCCCTTGACCCCGGCGCCCCGCGCTGCCAGCCGGGCGAGCCCGGGGTCCTGCGTACCTCGCGGCACTCGACGCTGACCGGGCCCTACTCGCCGTGGTCCGCGGACGGGGTCAACCCGGCCTCCCGCCGGGCACGGAGCAGGTGTTCGACGTCGTGTGCCCGCGTGAGCGCGGGACGTCCCGTTCCCGGGGCGGGGACCGCGACGGCATCGGCCGCGCCTACCCTGCCGGGCTGCCCTGGCGTGAGGAGGAGCGCGTCGTCGTGTGGCTCGTCGAGGTCGCGCGCCGCCTGGGCGGCTCGATCCGCATCGATGCCGACAATCCGGCCGCACCCGCCGTCGTGCTCACGCCGGACCCGGGGTCGCGGTGAACATGTCGGTGTTCTCCGACGTGTGGCTGGACCCGGAAGCGGCGCTCGCCGTCGTCTCGGCCGTCCACCCGCGTGTGGTGCTCGCGACGGAGGGTCGTTCGTACGAGGGCCGCCGCAGGGCATCGGCGAGCTGCCGCTGTACCCCGGCGAGAAGATGGAACCCGAGCTGCGGCGTGCGCTCCACGCCCAGGCCGACGACATCGACATCGCGGCACTGACGGGAGGCAAGGTCCTCGACGGGTACGGGCTGCTGATCGACATGGGCGTCGACGGGCTCGTGGCCGTGGAGATCGGCGGCGAGGAGCAGCTGCCGCTGCTGCTGCGCAACCTCCCGTGGGCCGCGCAGGGGCTGTGGCGTACCGCCTGCGCTGGGAGCCGCGGGACCTCGTCGAGGCCCAGATGGAGTCGCCCTCGTTCGAGCTGAAGATCGCGCGCAAGCGGGCCGCCGAGCTCATCGGGAACGTGACCCGGCGCTCTACCGCGCGGTCGGTGGCGAGATCGCTGACGAGGCCGACTTCCTGGTGGAGCCGCAGGACGTCTGACGCGGGCGCGGGGCGCCGACGCGCCGCCCGCGCTCCTCCTCCCGGTGCTTGCACTCTCCATGGCCCGCGAATACTCTGGATAAAGTAATCGAGACCGGGTAGTGAGGAACGAGGCGGCGATGGCTGAGGGCACGGCAAGCAGCGCAGCGGCTGCGACGACGCGGCGGCGCGGGAACGCCCTGGCGCTCGCCGTCCTCGCCCAGCTCGCCGAGAAGCCCATGCACCCGTACGAGATCGCGCGCACCCTCAAGGACCGCAAGAAGGACGAGTCGGTGCGCCTCAACTACGGCTCGCTCTACTCCGTCATCACGGCCCTGGGCAGGGACGGTCTCGTCGAGCCCGCCGGGACCGAGCAGGACGGAAACCGTCCGCAGCGGACGGTCTACCGGCTGACCGAGGCCGCCGCGCAGAGGTCGACGACTGGATGCGCAGCCTCCTCAGCTCTCCGGTCAAGGAGTACCCGCAGTTCATGGCGGCGCTGAGCTTCATGCCCATCCTCTCGCCCGACGACGTCGCCGGGCTCCTTCGCTCGCGCGTCAACGCGCTGCGGGTCACGGTCCGCCGGATCGAGGACGACCTGGAGCAGGTCGTGGGCGAGCTGCCCGAGCTCTTCATGGTCGAGTCCCAGTACGAGCTCGAGATGCTCCGCGCGGAGCTCCGGTACACCGAGGTCCTCGCGCGCCGCATCGCGGACGGCACCCTCGACGGTGTCGAGGGTGGCGGCGCCGTGCCGCCGGCGACCCTGCCGAGTCCTTTGCGGGTCAGCCCCGGCACCGGACGACGACGCTTCTCCGTCAGGAGGCGACCCCGCCCTCTGACGGAAGGGCGGTGCAGTCTGTGATCGTCCTGCTCCTTCTCGTCGGCCGTGTAGGCGAGCGGGGCGTGGTGCCGTGGAGGAACACGGCGCCGCGCCCTCCGCCGCCGGTGGGTGAGGAGCGGTCAACCTGCGCATTCCGGGCGAACCTGTGACATCACCCACCGGCGCCCGGAGCGTCCGGTGGTCTTCGACGCCCCGTTGAACGGTAAAATCATCTCCGGACCCGGTGTGTCACAGGGCCGTCCTCAGCATGGGCGCAGTCGTGCCCGCCGAGCCGGTCGCGACGGCCCGCCCGGTCCGTGCTCTCGCCCACCCGCCCCCGACCAGGACGGAGCGGACGTGCTCTATCTGCTCGTTGCGCATCTGGCAATGGCACTCGGCGCGCCCGCACTCGTGTCGGTGCTCGGCCGCAAGGCGTTCTTGGTGATGGCCCTCGCGCCCGCCTCCGCCACCGTGTACGCCCTCAGCTGGACCACGCGCGTCATGGACGGCGTGCACCCCACCGAGGTCACCCAGTGGGTGCCAGGCCTGGGCCTCGAGCTCGCGTTCCGCATGGACACGTTGTCGTGGCTCATGCTGCTGCTCGTGGGCGGTGTGGGGCGCTCGTCCTGGTCTACTGCTCGGCGTACTTCTCGCCGACGGCGTCGGGGCTCGGGCGCTTCGGCGCGGTCCTCACCGCCTTCGCGGGCACGATGGTGGGCCTGGTCACGGCCGACGACATGCTGCTCCTGTTCATCTTCTGGGAGCTCACGACGGTCTTCTCCTACCTCCTGATCGGCCACTACGCGGACCGCAAGGCGAGCAGGCGGGCCGCGATGCAGGCCATCGTCGTCACGACCGCCGGCGGGC
Source organism: Oerskovia sp. M15 (assembly GCA_038070415.1). Lineage (GTDB taxonomy): Bacteria > Actinomycetota > Actinomycetes > Actinomycetales > Cellulomonadaceae > Oerskovia. The sequence goes on along the minus strand of JAMYWF010000001.1, from coordinate 1,328,263 downwards.
TCGCGATGCTCGTGGGCGTCGTGATCCTGGGGTCCAGGGCGGGACGTTCCGCCTGTCGGAGATCATCGCGGACCCACCCACCGGCGGTGCGGTGACCGCTGCGATCGTCTGCCTGCTCGTGGGTGCGGGGAGCAAGGCCGCGCTCATCCCGTTGCACTTCTGGCTTCCGGCCGCGATGGCCGCACCGACACCGGTCAGCGCGTACCTCCACGCCGCGGCCATGGTGAAGGCCGGCGTCTACCTCGTCGCCCGGTTCGCGCCCGCCTACTCCGACCACACGGTCTGGCGCGCGATCGTCATCACGCTGGGCGTAGGGACGCTGCTCGTGGGCGGCTACCGCGCCCTGCGCCAGCACGACCTCAAGCTCGTCCTCGCGTTCGGCACCGTCAGCCAGCTCGGGCTGATCGTCCTGCTCGTGGGCCTCGGGACCCGCTCAGCCGCGCTGGCGGGACTCGCGATGATCGGCGCGCACGCCATGTTCAAGGCGTCGCTCTTCCTCGTGGTCGGCGTGGTCGACGCTGCGACGGGCACCCGCGACCTGCGCCGTCTGACGGGCGTCGGGCGGGCGCTGCCCTGACGGCCCTGGCCGGTGGCCTCGCGACCGCGTCGATGATCGGACTGCCGCCGCTCGCGGGTACGTCGCGAAGGAGGCGGCGCTCGAGGCACTGCTGCACGGCGAGGGGCCCGTGTGGGTCGACGCGGTCGTCCTGACGGGCGTGGTCGTGGGCTCCATGTTCACCGTCGCGTACGGCGCGCGGTTCTTCTGGGGTGCGTTCGCCACCAAGAAGCACGTCGCCGCGGCCGTGGCCCGCGCCAACGAGCACGTCCGGCTCAGGGCGACGGGCAAGAAGCAGGTCTCCGCGCCGCGCGGCTCCGCAGGAGGGCTCTCGCTGCCCGACGACGCGCCGATCGACCCGGCACGCATCCACCGGCAGCCTGCGCTCCTGGTGTGGCCCGCCCTGGTCCTGGCGCTCCTCGGCCTGGCGACGGCACTCGTGCCGCACTTCGGCGAGAACCTCCTCGCGCCCTACGCCGACACGTACCCGACCGGCGAGCCCGGCCACCTGGCCCTGTGGGCCGGATTCACGCCCGCTCTCGGCCTCACGGTCATGATCATCCTGGTCGGCGCACTGCTGTTCTGGCAGCGCAAGGCCGTCGAACGGTTCCAGGCGTCGGTGTGGACCGGGCCGGAGGCCGACCGCACGTACCGCCGGATCATGCGCCGCCTGGACGACGTCGCGGCCGACGTCACCGCGGTCACCCAGCGTGGTTCGCTGCCGTTCTACCTCGGCGCGATCCTCGTGGTCCTGGTCGCGGGCCCCGGGCTCCTCATGATCGTCGGCGGGCACTGGCCCGAGCAGGTCAAGGCGTGGGACCGACCGGCCCAGCTGGTCGCCGTGGCGGCGATCAGCATCGCCTCGATCCTTGCGGCCCGTTCGCGACGACGGCTGAAGGCCGTCATCCTCGTGGGGATCGCGGGCTACGGCAACGCGATGCTCTTCCTGCTGCACGGCGCCCCGGACCTCGCGCTGACCCAGGTGCTCGTCGAGACGATCACCCTCGTCGTCATGGTGCTCGTCCTGCGCCGGCTTCCTCCGTACTTCTCGAACCGTCCGCTCGCCGCATCGCGATGGGTGCGGCTGGGGCTCGGGCTCGCGGTCGGCGTGGTCATGATGGGCTTCGCCCTCACCGTCCCGCTCGCCCGCGTGGCGAGCCCCATCTCGCTCGACTTCCCGGCCGAGGCGTACGTGTACGGCCACGGGAAGAACATCGTCAACGTGACCCTCGTGGACATCCGCGCCTGGGACACCATGGGCGAGATCTCGGTGCTGCTCGTCGCGGCGACCGGGGTCGCGTCGCTGGTCTTCCTGCGCACGCGCAGCGGGAGATCCTGCGCGAGCGCGACGCGACGTCCTCCGGGGCGGCCTCGCCTGGCATCTGGGCCAACGAGACGGACCCGGGCGCCGCGCTGCGCCGTCGCGGCGTGGAGAAGGCTGTGGAGGTCGGCGAGCAGCCGCGCATGCTGGTGTGGTTGAGCGCCGGACGGACCCTGGCCCCGCAACGACGCTCGGTCATCTTCGAGGTCGTCACCCGTGTGCTCTTCCACTCGATGATCGTGTTCGCGGTCTTCCTGCTCTTCTCCGGGCACAACGCACCTGGCGGCGGGTTCGCAGCGGGCTGGTGGTCGGCATCGCGCTCATCGTGCGCTACCTCGCAGGCGGCCGGTACGAGCTCGGAGAGGCGGCCCCGGTCCATCCCGGCCTGCTGCTGGGCACGGGCCTGTTCCTGTCAGTCGGGGTCGGGCTCATCGGCCTGCTGATCGGCGAGAGCGTGCTCCAGAGCGTCGCGATCGACGTCCACCTCCCGGTGATCGGCACCATCCACCTCGTCACGTCCCTGTTCTTCGACCTCGGGTGTTCCTCGTCGTGGTCGGCCTCGTCCTGGACATCCTGCGCACCCTGGGCGCGGAGATCGACCGGCACGGCGAGGCCGCGGCCCGCGAGGACGCAGGCCCCTGGAAGCGATGGAACCGGACCAGATCGGAGGGGCGACGATGAGCTCGATGAAGCACCTGCTCGCACCGCTCCTCCTGCCCACGGCGGACATCGACCCGGCCGACGTGGCACGGACCACGGACAGCATCGACATGACCCCGAGCCTGGTTCTGGTGGTCGCGATCGGGGTCCTGTTCGCCACGGGGATCTACCTGCTCCTCGAGCGCAGCCTGACGCGCGTCCTGATCGGCTTCATCCTCATCGGCAACGGCGCGAACCTTCTGTTCCTCGTGGCCGGAGGGCGCGCCGGCGGAGCGCCGGTCATCGGGAGCACACCCCGGACCAGATGAGCGACCCGCTCGTCCAGGCGATGGTGCTGACGGCGATCGTCATCACCCTGGGCCTCACGGCCTTCGTGCTCGCCATGGCCTACCGGTCCTGGCAGCTGCACGGTCACGACGAGGTGCAGGACGACCTCGAGGACCGCCGGGTCGCGCGCCACGCGGCGCGCAACGCCCGGCCTTCGAGGACAGTGACACCGAAGAGAGCGGAGCCACCCTGGACGACGAGGCCGCCGAGGTCTACGACGAGACCGACGGTGACGGGGACGGGGCCACGGACGCCCGGTCGACGAACGCCACCCCGCCGTCGGGCAGACGAGGCACCGGAAGAGGTGAGGGCCGATGAGCATCACCTACGGCTTCGCGACCCTCGTGCCGCTGCCCGTGGTCCTGCCGCTCTTCGCGGCGGGCCTCGCGCTCGCGCTGTGGCGCCACCCGCGCGCCCAGCACATCATCTCGGTGGTCGCGCTGTCCCTGGTCCTCGCGGCATCGATCGGCCTGCTCGTCGGCGCGGACAGCGGACCCATCGTGGTCGACGTCGGGGACTGGGCGGCGCCCGTCGGCATCGACCTCGTCGCTGACCGGCTCTCGGCGCTCATGCTCACGGTGTCGAGCTTCGTGCTGCTGTGCGTCCTGCTGTACTCGCTGGGACAGGGTGTGGCCGACGGCCACGACAAGGCCCCGTCTCGATCTACCACCCGACGTACCTGGTCCTGGCCGCGGGAGTCGCGAACGCTTTCCTCTCGGGTGACCTGTTCAACCTGTACGTCGGTTTCGAGATCCTGCTCGCGGCCTCGTACGTCCTGCTGACGCTCGGCGGCACGGGGAGCGCATCCGGGCGGGATCCATCTACGTGGTCGTCGCGCTGCTGTCCTCGGTGATCTTCCTCGTGGCCATCGCGCTCACCTACGCGGCGACCGGCACGATCAACCTGGCCCAGCTCGCGGAGCGGCTCCCGGACGTCGACCCCGGCGTCCGGATGACGCTCCAGCTCCTGCTGCTGCTCGCGTTCGGGATCAAGGCGGCGATCTTCCCGCTCTCCGCCTGGCTGCCGGACTCCTACCCGACCGCCCCGGCACCCGTCACGGCCGTGTTCGCGGGTCTGCTCACCAAGGTGGGCGTCTACGCGATCATCCGCACCCAGACGCTGCTGTTCCCTGACAACCGCGTCGACACGGTGCTGATGTGGCTCGCGCTGCTGACCATGGTGATCGGGATCCTCGGCGCCGTGGCGCAGAACGACATCAAACGTCTGCTGTCGTTCACGCTCGTGAGCCACATCGGGTACATGATCTTCGGCATCTCGCTGGCCTCGGCGGCGGCATGGCGGCGGCGATCTTCTACGTCGTGCACCACATCACGGTGCAGACGACGCTGTTCCTCGTCGTCGGGCTCATCGAACGTCGTGGCGGCTCCACGTCGCTCGACAAGCTGGGCGGGCTCGCGAAGGTCGCCCCGGCCTCGCGATCCTGTTCTTCGTGCCCGCGATGAACCTCGCGGGCATCCCGCCGATGTCGGGCTTCCTCGGCAAGGTCGGCCTGCTCCAGGAGGGCGTGGCCCAGGGGACACCGCTCACCTGGGCGCTGGTGGTCGGCAGTGTCGTCACCTCGCTCCTGACGCTCTACGCGATCGTCAAGGCCTGGAACAAGGCCTTCTGGCAGACGGCCCCGGTCGAGCTGCCGTCGTCGGGAACCCCGCGCGGCATGGTCGGGCCGACGACGGCGCTCGTGGCCTTCGGACTGGCCCTCACGTTCGCGGCGGGCCCGCTCTACTCCTACGCCGAGCGGGCGGCCGGGAACCTCATGGAACCCTCGACGTACGTCGACGCGGTGTTCCCCGACGACACGGGGCGTGGGCAGGGGCAGTCGAACGACCTCGTCGAGGAGCAGGAGGGGAGGACTCGTGAGCCTGCACCGTCGCAGAGGACCGCTCGCCGGCGGCTGGTACAGCCGCTCGTCGCGCAGTGGCGGACCGTCGCCTGGCTGACGGTCGTGTGGATCATGCTGTGGGGCGATCTCTCGTGGGGCAACGCCCTGGCGGGCATCGTCCTCGCGAGCCTGCTCATCACCTTCATGCCGCTCCCGTCCATCGCCACGAGCGGCACCGTCCGCCCCTGGCCGCTGCTGGTCCTGGTCGCCCGGTTCGTCGGCGACCTGGTGGTCGCCTCGTTCCAGGTGAGCATGCAGGCCTTCCGTTTCCGACACACCCGCACGGGGCCGTGGTTGGCGTCCGGCTGCGGAACCCTCGGACATCTACATGACCATCACGGCCGAGCTCAGCTCGCTCGTTCCCGGATCGCTCGTCATCGAGGCGCACCGGCTCACCGGGATGCTCTACCTGCACGTGCTCGACCTCGACGCGGCAGGCGGTGCGGACAAGGTCCGCCAGGACGCCCTCGACCTCGAGGCCAGGGTGCTGCGCGCCTTCGCCTCCAACGACGACCTGAGGGCGGCGGGCTCTACGTCCACCCGGGCGAGGGACGCGAGCCTGCCGGTGCGACGCCGTCGGGCAGCGGTCGCGTGCCCGGCGCCCGGGCCGGACCGGCCGACGGGAGGAGAAGCGATGATCGTCGTCGTCCTGATCTGTGCGGTGCTCCTCGCCTCGGCCGCGGCGCTCGCCGTGGTGCGGGCCGAGAAGGGCCCGTCGATGCTCGACCGCACCATCGCGCTCGACGTCTTCACCACGACCCTGGTCGGCACCATCGCGCTCGAGGCCGCCTGGTCGCGGCGCACCGAGACGATCCCGATCCTCGTCGTGCTCTCGCTCGTGGGCTTCGTCGGGTCGGTGACGATCGCGCGGTTCGCCTCGGTCGAGCCCGAGGGCGAGGGCGGATCAAGACCCGCGAGGAGATCGCGTTGGAGGAGGCCGAGCGGATCGCGGCTGAGGAGGTCGAGCGGGACATGGCCGTCGATCCAGAGCACGGGTCGCAGCACGAGCCCGACGACGACGAGCCTGCTGCGGCGCCCGTCGTGGACGGTTCCACCGGACCTGAGGAGGCGCGCTCATGAGCTGGACCGTGGTGGCCGACGTCCTGGCCGCGATCTTCCTCCTGAGCGGGGCCTTCCTCGCGTTCGCGGCGGCGTCGGGGTGGTGCGCTTCCCCGACCTGCTCGCCCGCATGCACGCCGCGACCAAGCCGCAGGTCCTGGGGCTGATCCTCGTGCTGATCGCGCTCGCGCTGCGCCTGCGGAGCTGGCGGCCGTGGGGATGCTCGCACTCGTGGTGGCCTTCCAGCTCATGACGTCTCCCGTCGCGGCGCACATGGTCGGCCGTGCGGGGTACCGGACGGGGAAGGTCCGCTCGGACCTGCTGGCGCTCGACGACCTCACCGCGGACCAGGACGCGGCGGACGAGAGAAGGTGGAGGCGGACCGCGAGGCGGCCGCGGGCGCCGAGGGTGACGGGCCTGACCGCCGAGGGTGACGGGCTTGGGCGCCGAGGGTGACGGGCCTGACCCCGTCGCACGCCGCGCGCCCGGACGGGGCGGGTGATAGACCCGGTAGATGGACGCATCGCCCCCGTCGCCGACAGTCCTCGCGTCGTCAGAGCGAGGAGCACGCCGAGAGCGTGCTGACGGTGATCGTCGCGTTCGGCGCCAACCTCCTCATCGCGGTCGCCAAGTCGGTCGCCGCGGCCGTCACTGGTTCCGCGTCGATGGTCGCGGAGGCTGTGCACTCCTGGGCCGACACCGGCAACGAGGTGTTCCTCCTGCTGGCCAACAAGCGGTCGCGGCGACCCGCGAACCACGACCATCCTCTGGGGTTCGGGCGCGAGGCGTACGTGTGGTCCATGTTCGCGGCGCTCGGGCTGTTCGCGGTGGGTGCTGGCGTCTCGATCACGCACGGCATCCAGGAGCTCGTCCACCCCGAGCGGCGAGCGACTTCGGTGTCGCGTACGCAGTCCTTGCGCTGGCGTTCGTGCTGGAGGGTGTGTCCTTCCTGAAGGCGAGCAGGCAGGCCCGCAAGGAGGCCCAGGCTGCGGGCGGGACCTGCTCCAGCACGTCCTGGTCACCTCCGACCCGACGCTGCGGGCTGTCTTCGCGGAGGACGCGGCCGCGCTCATGGGTCTCGTGGTGGCCTTCGTCGGCATCCTGCTGCACCAGGTCACGGGGTCGCCGGTCCCGGACGCGATCGGGTCGATCGTCGTCGGGCTGATCCTCGCTGTCATCTCGTGGGTCCTCATCGACCGCAACCGGCGCTTCCTGGTCGGTGAGCGGCCGGCGCCGCGACGCGGGACGCCGTCCTGCGTGAGCTGCTCGCCGACCCCGAGGTCGACCGCGTCACGTACCTGCGCCTCGAGTACGTCGGTCCGCGCTCGCTCTACCTGGTCGCGAGCGTCGACCTGGTGGGGACGACGACGAGCGTGTGGTCGCCGAGCGCATCGACGCCCTCGAGCGACGCGCGACCGCGGTGTCCGTGATCGCCGGCGCGGTCGTCTCGGTGTCGCCGGCGAGCGAGCCGTCCCTGTTCCCGTCGGACGCGGCGCGATGCCGGCGACCTCTGGCTGCCGAACCCGAGGTTCGTCAGGCAACTCGGGCGGTTGCCTGACGAACCTCGGGTTCGGCAGCGGCGGGTGGCAGCGGCGGGCGGCGCGGCGGCGGGCGTCAGCCGCGGCGGGCAGCCAGCCCGCGGCGCGTCAGGCGGGCAGCCGCTCGTCCAGCCAGCGGAACATCTCGTCGAGGAAGGCGCTGCGCGCGGGTTCGGGGACAGGGCGAGGTCGTGCGCTCCGCCGTCGATCGCCACGAGCGTCACGTCGTCGCCGAGCCCGGGTGCACGGTCCTTGATGTGGTCGACGTCCAGCACGCTGTCCGTGCTGATGAGCTCGGGGTGCCACCCTTGTTCGGGCCGGACCGGGCAGAGGTCAGGACGAGGACCGGGCAGGGTATGTGCAGGCCGCGGGCGATCCGCGCGTGCCCTCGGCGGATCTCGCGCAACCAGCCGGCCCGGGCGGGGAAGCCCTCGTGCGGCTTCCAGGCGAGGTCGTAGTCCCACTCGCCGCCGGTCCCGCGGTGCAGCGCCTGACCGTACGCGTCGTCGGGCGAGCCGACCTGCAGACGGGGAGCGAAGCGCCCGACGACGTCGACCACCCGCGTCAAGACCACACGATCGAACCAGGTCGAGTTGAGGTCGAACCACGGGCTGTTGAGCACGAGCGCGGCGATCTTGCCGGGTCGGACGTTCGCCCACAGGCTCGTGACGAGGCCGCCTGTGGAGTGGCCTACGACCACGAGCTCGTCATGGCCCTCGGCCCGGATCACGGCGGCCGCGGCGTCGAGGTCCTGGGCGTAGACGCTGAGGTCGTCGATCATGTTGGGGTCCTTGCGGCCTCGGTCCAGTGCGCGAGCGAGCGGCCGTATCCCCGCAGGTCGATCGCGTAGAACGCGTAGCCGTGCTCCTCGAAGGCGTCGCCGAGGTGGGCCTGGAAGAAGTAGTCCACGAATCCGTGGACGTACAGCACGGCCCGACGGCGGAGCCCACCTCCCGGTCGCGTGTCGCCCGCGGAGGGCGAGGTCTGGGTGTCGGTGGCCGGTGCGGCGCCGTCGGGCAGCGGGGCTTCGCCTTGCGGACGAGCGTGGCCGTGTCGCCGCCGGGGAGGTCGAGGGTGCGGGCCGCCCACGCGGGTCCGAGGACGTCCTGGTGCCAGCCGTGCGTCATGGTGCCGCCCTTCGCCCGCGCACTCGGGCGGTGCCGCGGTGCCGCCATTGTGCACCTCGCCGGAGGGCCTGTCAGAACGAGCGTGGGCCCGGGACCACGCTGGTTCTGACACCGGTCGACCGACGTCCCGCGTGTCAGAACGAGCGTGACCTCGTGGTCACGCTCGTTCTGACAACGACGGTGACGCGACTAGGCGGCGGGGTGGGACCTGCCGACGGCGCCCCGGCAGGAGGCGCGGGCGGCGTGGCCCGAGGGCGGGACGCAGGTCCTCGCGCAGACGGGTCGTCTCGTCGAGCTCGGAATCGTCGACCTGCGCGATCCCCGGCTCCGTGACCTGGGCGGTCCAGGTCGGGGCAGGGGCGCGGGAGGCGTGGCTGGGTACGCCGGTGCGGCGGGTGCCGGAGGAGCCGGTGCGGCCTGGGGCGCCTGCGCGTGCGGCGGGACGAACTGCTGCTGGGGCTCCGGGGCTGGACCGGCCAGGGGCCGGAGTCGGAGCGGGCGCCGGGGGCACGGGGACGGGCGGCTGAGCGGGGTACTGACCGCCCGGCATCGGGGCTCCGTACGGCTGCGGCGAGGGGCAGACTGCGGCGGGAACGGTGGCCCGGCTTGCCCGTATCCGTCCGCGGGAGCCGGGGCGCCATAGGGCTGGCCGGGTACGCCGCCTGCGCCGGCTGGCCGGGTACGCCGCCTGCGCCGGCTGGCCCTCGGCCGGAGCGCCGTACCCGTACGGCTGAGGCGCCGGCGCCTTCTTGGGGCGCAGCAGCAGCCAGGTGACGAGCCCGATCACGGCGAGCCCGAGGAGGACGATCACGACGATCGCGACGAGTGTGATGCTCATCGGGTGCCTCCGACCGTTGCGTCGGAGGAGCGCTCGGCTCCCAGGGGCCGGGGCCGGGGCCGGTGCCGTCGTGCGGGCGGAGCCGGGCGGTGCGATGGTGGCAGGAGATTCGAGCCGTCGTGTAGTCACGCCCACAGCATCCCGTGGATCGTGGGTGGAGAGAAGGGGACACCAGCGACTGGTATGACATCTGTCCCGCACAGGGGTCGACGTGACGAGCAGAGTTGAGTGGAATACGCTCAAGTTTGGTCGCGTTGATCCAGGTAGACCCTGACCCCGAAGTACCGGAGATCCTATGGACACCAAGTTCACCACCATGTCCCAGCAGGCCATCGGCGAGGCGATCCAGACCGCCTCGGCCGCGGGCAACCCCAGCTCGAACCCGTCCACCTCCTCGCCGCGCTGCTCACGCAGGAGGGGCGTCGCCGTCGGGCTCCTCGACGCTGTGGGTGCGAACGCCCAGGCCATCGGCCAGAAGGTGCGCGCGGCGCTCGTCGCGCTGCCCACCGTGAGCGGTTCCGCCGTCGCCCAGCCGACGGCGTCGCGTGCGACGTCGACCGCCCTCGACCTGGCCTCGAAGGAAGCCCAGGGCATGGGGACGAGTACGTCTCGACCGAGCACCTGCTCATCGGCATCGCCGCGGGCTCCTCGCCCGCCGCGCAGATCCTCGGTGACGCCGGGGCGAGTGCCGACGCGCTGCGCTCGGCGCTGCCCGCCGTCCGCGGCTCGGGCCGCGTGACGAGCCAACCCCGAGGGCACGTACAAGGCCCTCGAGCAGTACGGGCAGGACCTCACGGCCGCGGCCGCGAGGGCAAGCTCGACCCGGTGATCGGGCGCGACTCGGAGATCCGCCGCGTCGTGCAGGTCCTGTCGCGGCGCACCAAGAACAACCCGGTCCTGATCGGTGAGCCCGGCGTCGGCAAGACGGCCGTGGTCGAGGGCTGGCCCAGCGCATCATCGCGGGCGACGTGCCGGACTCGCTCAAGGGCAAGAAGCTCATCTCGCTCGACCTCGCGGCCATGGTCGCGGGCGCCAAGTACCGCGGCGAGTTCGAGGAGCGCCTCAAGGCCGTGCTGGAGGAGATCAAGTCGTCCGACGGCGAGGTCGTGACCTTCATCGACGAGCTCCACACCGTCGTGGGTGCGGGCGCGGGCGGAGAGGGTGCGATGGACGCGGGCAACATGCTCAAGCCGATGCTGGCCCGCGGCGAGCTGCGCCTGGTCGGGGCGACGACCCTCGACGAGTACCGCGAGCACATCGAGAAGGACCCCGCCCTCGAGCGGCGCTTCCAGCAGGTCTTCGTGGGCGAGCCCTCGGTCGAGGACACGGTCGCGATCCTGCGCGGGCTCAAGGAGCGCTACGAGGCGCACCACAAGGTGACCATCGCCGACTCGGCGCTCGTGGCCGCCGCTGCGCTGTCCGACCGATACATCTCCGGTCGTCAGCTCCCGGACAAGGCGATCGACCTGGTCGATGAGGCCGCGTCCCGCCTGCGCATGGAGCTCGACTCCTCGCCGATCGAGATCGACGAGCTGCAGCGAGCCGTCACGCGCCTCGAGATGGAGGAGGTCGTGCTCTCCGAGTCCGACGACCCGCCTCGCGCGAGCGCCTTGAGAAGCTGCGCGCCGACCTGGCCGACCGCCGGGAGGAGCTCTCCGCGCTCACCGCGCGCTGGGACGCCGAGAAGGCGGGCCACAACCGCGTGGGTGAGCTGCGCGCCAAGCTCGACGAGCTGCGCGTCCAGGTCGAGCGCGCCATCCGTGAGGGCGACCTCGAGACCGCGGGCCGCATCCAGTACGGCGAGATCCCGCAGCTCCAGGAGCAGCTCCAGGTGGCCGAGCAGGAGGAGGCCAGTGCCGACGACTCCGGGGTGGCTGAGCAGGCGCCCATGATCGCGGACAAGGTCGGTGCGGACGAGATCGCCGAGGTCGTCTCTGCGTGGACCGGCATCCCCGCGGGCCGCATGCTCCAGGGTGAGTCCGAGAAGCTCCTGGCCATGGAGGACGTGATCGGCAAGCGCCTGATCGGGCAGAAGGCCGCGGTTGCCGCGGTGTCTGACGCCGTGCGGCGTTCCCGCGCGGGCGTCGCGGACCCGGACCGGCCCACGGGCTCGTTCCTGTTCCTCGGCCCCACGGGCGTCGGCAAGACCGAGCTCGCGAAGGCGCTCGCGGACTTCCTGTTCGACGACGAGCGCGCCATGGTGCGCGTCGACATGTCGGAGTACAGCGAGAAGCACAGCGTCGCGCGCCTGGTCGGTGCCCTCCGGGCTACGTCGGCTACGAGGAGGGCGGCCAGCTCACCGAGTCCGTGCGGCGCAGGCCGTACTCGGTCGTGCTGCTCGACGAGGTCGAGAAGGCCCACCCGAGGTCTTCGACATCCTCCTCCAGGTCCTCGACGACGGTCGCCTGACGGACGGTCAGGGCCGCACGGTCGACTTCCGCAACGTCATCCTGGTGCTGACGTCGAACCTCGGCTCGCAGTTCCTCGTGGACCCGCTGCTCGACGACTCCGCCAAGCGCGAGGGCGTCATGTCGGCGGTGCGGTCGAGCTTCAAGCCGGAGTTCATCAACCGGTTGGACGACGTCGTGATCTTCGACCCGCTGAACCTCGACGAGCTGGGGCGGATCGTGGACATCGCGGTCGACCGGCTCGGGAGCGCCTCGCGGACCGTCGCGTCACGCTCGAGGTCACGCCTGCGGCGCGCGAGTGGCTCGCGCTCGAGGGCTTCGACCCCGCGTACGGGGCGCGGCCGTTGCGCCGCCTGGTGCAGCGCGAGATCGGCGACCGCCTGGCGCGCAAGCTCCTGGCGGGCGAGATCCCGGACGGCGAGACGATCGTCGTCGACCGCTCGCAGACGGAGGGCGAGGGCTGGCGCTGCACGTCCAGCACTGAGCCAGGTAGGCGGCGCGCCGTCGGGCAGGGATGTCTCCTGCCCGACGGCGTCACTCGCCTCAGGTGCGAAGGCCCGGTCCCGTGGGGCCGGGCTTTCGTGCGTGCGGGTGCGCGGGCCTGGCCCCTGGCGTCCGGGAGCCGTCGGACGCCCGTCTGGCTTTGCCTCCGCCGGAACGGGCATACTGGACGATCAGCCCACATGCCACCGACGGAAGGCCGCCCGTGACGCCCGAGTCCCACGCGTCTGACCACCTTCCGGCGACCCGCGCGCGCGGCGCGCGGAGGAGGCTGCGACCTCGCCGTCCCGGGCAGTCCGGCGTCGCCGCCGTGCCGAGGCCGTGCGGCACGCGCGCTCGGGGACCGACATGCGCCGTCCGAGCGCGCTGCCCCAGATCGTGGTGATCACGCTCGGGCTCGTCGGCGGTCTCCTCGTGGTCCCGGCCGCCCAGGAGGTCGGCGGCGAGGGCCGGGCCTCGAGCCCGTCGGAGCCCGGTGGGACGCCGCGCTCGGCCGGGACACCGAGCGTGCGAGCCGGGGCGACGGTTCTCGCGAGGCGCTCCTCGCGGAGGCTGCGTCCCCGTCCCCGGCGCCCGCCCGACAGGCCGCGCAGCAGCCGGGGGCCGAGGCGCCAGTCCCGCAGGTGCCGCAGGACGCGGTTCCCGAGCCGTCGCCCGAGCCGACCCGGAGGCCACCGCGCCCGTCGGCCCGCCGCAGCGGGGCCAGCGGTCCCGAGGTCCAGGAGATCCAGGAGCGCCTCCAGGTGCACGGCGCCACGATCGAGGCCGACGGCGACTTCGGCGCGGGGACCGACACCGCGCTGCGCACGTTCCAGGCGGCGCAAGGACTCGAGTCGGACGGTGTCGCCGGTGCGGCCACCAGGGCCGCCCTGCTCGCGGACCCGACCACCGCGGCCGGTGGAGCCGGCTCCACGGAGGACGTGACGCCGTCGGGCGCGGGAGACATGGCGGCCGTGCTGGACATCGTCAACGCGCAGCGAGCTGCCGCGAGCTGCCCGGCGCTGCGGGCCGACGGCCAGCTCGAGCGCGCTGCGGTCCTCCACGCGCAGGACATGGTGGACCAGGGTACTTCAGCCACACCAGCCTCGACGGGCGGACCTTCGGCGACCGCGTCACGGCCCAGGGTACGCGAGCCCCGGCGGCGAGAACATCGCGGCCGCCAGCAGACCGCCCAGGCAGTCATGGACGCCTGGATGGGGTCGGAGGGGCACCGGGCGAACATCCTGAACTGTGACTTCACCACCATGGGGCTGGGGCGCGTGGGCAACACCTGGGTGCAGGTCTTCGGGTACTGAGCGGTGCACCTGCGGCGTCTTCCGCGGGGCGAGCCACCGCCGACCGGGACATACTCAGGTGTGAACCCGTCCCACGAAGCACACTCCGAGACCGCCGCCCAGAATCGCCTCGACGGTGCCCCGCTCCGGTCGGCGGTGATCGTCAACCCGCACCGCGTCGAAGGGCTCGACGAGCTCCGGCACACGATCGAGACGCGGCTCGCCGAGGCCGGCTGGCCCGCCCCCGCCTGGCTCGAGACGACCGCCGAGGACCCGGGACCGGTCAGGCCCGACAGGCGGTCGCGGACGGCGCCGAGGTCGTCTTCGTCAGCGGCGGTGACGGGACGGTCCGAGCCTGTATCGAGGGCCTCGCAGGGACGGACGCCGCGCTCGCGGTCCTGCCCGGCGGCACGGGCAACCTCCTCGCGACGAACCTGGGCATCCCGCCGAAGCCCGAGGACGGGATCCGCCTCGCGCTCGAGGGCGGGCGTCGATCCGTCGACATCGGGGACGTCGACGGGCAGGCCTTCGCGGTCATGGCGGGCATGGGCCTTGATGCCGCGATGATGGAGGACGCGCCGACCGCGCTCAAGGCCAAGGCCGGTGCGCTCGCGTACGTCGTCTCGGCGTTCAAGCACCTCGCCGACGACGAGATGAAGGTCGAGGTACGGGTCGACGACTACCCGGTGCTGCGCCGTCGGGCACGGAGCGTGGTCATCGGGAACGTCGGCCAGCTCGGGGCGGTGTGAACCTGCTGCCAGACGCTGTACCCGACAACGGTCAGATGGACGTCGCCGTCCTGGCCCCACGGAACCTCGGCCACTGGGTCCAGCTCCTCGTCGGGTGCTCAGGCGCACGCGCCGGGTCCCGAACATGGAGGTGCTGCGCGGGTCGCGGATCTCCGTGCTCTCCGAACGGCCGCAGCCGCGACAGCTTGACGGTGACGTGATCGAGCCGTCGAAGAAGCTCGAGGTCAGCGTCCGGGCTGGGGCGCTATGGGTGTGCGTGGACCCGGCAGACACGTCCGACGGCGTGGCGGAGCGTGCGTCGACGGGCGGATGACGCGGCTCGAGCAATGAGGCCGTGAGTGCGGAGTTCTTGCGAGAAACGCCGGGCGTTTCTCGCAAGAACTCCGCACTTGCCGAGGCGGCGCCGAACGCGGGACGGTCGCGCCGAGGCCCGCCGACGTGCGCTACGGTGGCGACCGCATCACGCACCACCAGCACGACCCACAACTCCACACCCCACGGGAGCTCGCAGCAGCGAGCTGAGAGGGCGGCTCAGCGCCGCCGACCGTTCGAACCTGTTCGGATCATGCCGACGTAGGGAGAGCCATGAGCTCTGAGACCGCTGTGCCCACCACCGCTGTGCCCGTTGCCGCCGAGAGCGGCGCGCACACCATCACGACCGGACCCATCGCGGGTCGGGCAAGATCTACCACCGGTCCCCGGCGCGGAGCACCTGCGCGTCCCGGAGCGCCGCGTGCAGCTCAGCAACGGCGAGCACCTGGACCTGTACGACACCTCGGGCCCGTACACCGAGACCGACGACCACTCGGCCTTCGACCTCGCGGTCGGCCTGCCTGCCCTGCGGGCGTCCTGGCTCCGGCCCGACGCCGCCGCGAGCGAACGTGGCACCGGTGGTGCCCGGACCCAGCTCGCCTGGGCGCGCGCCGGGATCGTGACGGACGAGATGCGCTTCGTCGCGGCCCGCGAGGGCGTGGACGTCGAGCTCGTGCGCGACGAGGTCGCCCGCGGCCGGGCCGTGATCCCCGCGAACCGCAACCACCCCGAGATCGAGCCCATGATCATCGGCAAGGCGTTCGGCGTGAAGATCAACGCGAACATCGGCAACTCGGCGGTGACGTCCTCGATCGAGGAGGAGGTCGAGAAGATGGTGTGGGCCGCGCGCTGGGGCGCTGACACCCTCATGGACCTGTCGACGGGCAAGGACATCCACGAGACGCGCGAGTGGGTGCTGCGCAACTCCCGATCCCGGTGGGGACCGTGCCCATCTACCAGGCGCTCGAGAAGGTCAAGGGCGATCCCACGAAGCTCACGTGGGAGATCTACCGCGAGACCGTGATCGAGCAGGCCGAGCAGGGCGTCGACTACATGACCGTGCATGCGGGCGTGCTGCTGCGCTACGTCCCGCTGACGGCGCGTCGCGTCACGGGCATCGTGTCGCGCGGCGGCTCGATCATGGCGGCGTGGTGCCTCGCGCACCACCAGGAGTCGTTCCTCTACACGCACTTCGCGGAGCTGTGCGAGATCCTGCGCGAGTACGACGTCACGTTCTCGCTCGGCGACGGGTTGCGCCCGGGTCGATCGCGGACGCCAACGACGCGGCCCAGTTCGCCGAGCTGCGCACGCTGGGCGAGCTGACCAAGGTCGCGAAGTCCTACGGCGTGCAGGTCATGATCGAGGGCCCGGGACACGTTCCGATGCACAAGATCGTGGAGAACGTGCGGCTCGAGGAGGAGCTGTGCGAGGAGGCGCCGTTCTACACGCTCGGCCCGCTCGCGACCGACATCGCGCCTGCGTACGACCACATCACGTCGGCGATCGGGGCGGCGATCATCGCCCAGGCGGGCACCGCGATGCTCTGCTACGTCACGCCCAAGGAGCACCTGGGACTGCCCAACCGTGACGACGTCAAGACGGGCGTGATCACGTACAAGATCGCGGCGCACTCGGCCGACCTCTCCAAGGGCACCCGCGCGCACAGCTGCGTGACGACGCGCTGTCGAGGGCGCGCTTCGACTTCCGCTGGCACGACCAGTTCGCACTCGCTCGACCCCGACACGGCGCGCGCCTTTCACGACGAGACGCTGCCGCCGAGCCCGCCAAGACCGCGCACTTCTGCTCGATGTGCGGGCCCAAGTTCTGCTCGATGCGGATCTCCGCGGACGTGCGGGAGTATGCCGAGAAGAACGGTCTGACCTCGGTCGAGGCGATCGAGGCCGGGATGGCGGAGAAGTCGGCCGAGTTCACGGACGCGGGCGGCCGGGTGTACCTGCCGGTCTCGGCGACCTCGCCGGTGGCGACCTCACCGGTGCCGCCGAGGTAGAACGTGCTGCGCGAGGTAGAACGCGACACGCACTACCTCGCGCAGCACGTTCTACCTCGCGCACAGCACGTCTACCTCGGCGAGGGCGCCGCGATCCCGCGCTCGTACGCCCACACCACGAGCTGCACGCGGTCGCGCATCCCCGTCTTGGTCATGATCCGGCTCAGGTGCGACTTCACGGTGCTCGCCTCCAGGTAGAGCGTCGCCGCGATCTCGGCGTTCGACTGCCCACGGCACAGCAAGGCCAGGATGTCGTGCTCGCGCGAGGTGAGCAGACCTGAGGCGACCTCGTCGGGCGAGGCGGGGACCGCCGTCGGGCGAACTCCTCGATCACGCGCCGCGTGAGCGTCTGGTCGACGAGCCCCTCGCCCGACGCCACGCGCCGCACCGCGTCGACCAGCACGTCGGGCTCGGCGTCCTTGAGGAGGAACCCGCTCGCCCCGGCCTCCAGAGCGCCGAACACGTAGTCGTCCAGGTCGAACGTGCTCACCACGAGCACCGGGACCGGGTCGACGACGCCGGGTCCCGCGAGCGCGCGTGTCGCCGTGATCCCGTCCCCGCCGGGCATGCGGACGTCCATGCACACGACGTCGGGCGCTCTCGGCGCGCGACGCGCACGGCGTCCGCGCCGTTGGACGCCTCACCCACGACCTCGAAGCCCTCGCTCTCGAGGATCACGGTGAAGCCTGCGCGGACGACGGCCTGGTCGTCGACCAGCACCACTCGGGTCATGGGGTCTCCTGCCCGACGGCGGAACCCGGCTCGTCCGCGGACGTCGCCGAGCGCTCGGGGATGGTGGGGACACGGCCCGGGCCGTGGCGGTGGACAGCCCGGTCGCGGCATGGGGGTGGTGACCGGGCCGGGGTCGGCCACTGCGCTCGTCGGTGCGGGAGGTCTGCAGGCCGGGGACCGTGAGGCGGACCCGCCAGCCGCCGCCCGGGACCGGGCCTGCGCTGAGCGCCCCGCCGACGAGGGACGCGCGCTCGGTCATGCCGATGAGGCCGTGCCCGGGTGCGGCCTGGGTACCGGGCGCCGCACCGGACGACGTGCCGGGCGCTGCACCGGACACCGAAGCGCCG
Organism: Oerskovia sp. M15; assembly: GCA_038070415.1. Taxonomy (GTDB): domain Bacteria; phylum Actinomycetota; class Actinomycetes; order Actinomycetales; family Cellulomonadaceae; genus Oerskovia. The sequence continues at coordinate 1,310,606 of JAMYWF010000001.1, read as the reverse complement.
TGCCCGTCGCGCGCATCGAGGTCTCGGCCTGCGCTCCTAACGGCACGGCCTCCCGAGCCGATCGCCGCGACCGGCAACCTGTTGGTCACCGTGAGGACCAGTGCGGCCTGCTGGTAGTCGGTCGCGACCTCGATCGCGCGCCCCGGGCGTGGCGTCGGGCGTTGCTCAGCGCTTCCTGGAGCACGCGGTACACCGTGAGCTGGACGGCGGGGAGAGCCCGAACGGCGCGCCTCGACGGACCTCACGCACGTCGGCGCCGGCAGCGCGCGCGAGGTCGAGCAGCTCGCCCGCGTCGTCGAGCGTGGGCTGCGGCGCGGCCGGTGCCTCCTCGCCCGGTTCGCCGGGACCGGCCTGCGACGAGCTGCGCAGGATGCCGACGACCAGGCGCAGGTTGTCGAGCGTCTCGCGCCCCTGGGTGCGGATCCAACGCATCGACTCCTTGGCGCGCTCGGGATCGCGGTCGACCAGGCGCTCGGCCGCGGCCGCCTGGACGACGATCCCCGACAGGTGGTGCGCGGCGACGTCGTGCAGCTCGCGGGCCATGCGGCCGCGCTCTTCCAGGACGGCCTGCGCGGCGAGCATGTCGCGCTCGCGCTCGGCCTGGGCCACGCGCCCCTGGAGCTGGGCGAACAGCTCGCGGCGCGTGCCGACGTACGCGCCCACGAGCGCCGAGGCCACGTACGTCAGGAGCGCCGACGCGAGGCCGCCCCAGACCTGGACCGCCACAGGAGGGCCACCCGGCGTCGTGATCGGCACGGGCCCGCCGAGCACGAAACTCAGCAGCACCTGCACCCCGCGGCGCCGCCGCTGCCCACAGGGCTGTGCGTCGCGGCGCGTACGCCCCGACCGAGTAGGCAGCGACGAGCGTCGCGGGCGCCTGGAACGAGACGAACGCGGGGAGCACGGGGACGAGCGCGACCTGGCCGACGACGGTCAGTGCGAGGGCGAGCAGCGGGCGCGACGGCGCAGCGTGAGTGCCATGGCCTGTGCGACGACGAGCACGATCGCCGCGATCCGCCCGCCGGTCGAGAAGCGCAGGTCGTCGGGCGCGCCCTCGACCACGATGCCGAGGTCCGTCAGCGCGACCCGCTCGACCGCCAGCAGGACGACGACCGTGAGGACCGCGACGACCGCGCCCAGCAGTGCGTCGCGACCCGTCGAGGTGCGGATGCCCACTGCGGCGAGCCGGCGGTGCAGTGCGTCGAGCACGAGGGCTCCTCTCGGGTCGAGCTGTCGTCTCCGGGCGGCGGGCCGGTCGGTCTCTGATGTCTCAGCAGGCGTGGGTGGGGGCGTCGGAGGGCGTCCCGCGCACCCGGGTGAGCGGCGCCGTCGGGCACCACGGTACGTGGCCGTGGTGCCCGACGGGCCGGACCGGTCCGTGAGGACCGTCAGACGAGGTCCCGACGACGGAACACCGCTGTGCCCGACCCCAGCAGGACCGCGACCCAGACGACCAGACCCAGGACTGCGGCCCCGACCCCCATCGGGGCGAGGCCACCGAGCGCTTGCGTTGCGCTCTGGCCGGTCGAGGCGAGCGCACCGAGGCCCAGAGGCAGCCAGGCCGTCGCGTTCGACGCCCCGCCCGAGAGCAGCATGACCGCGGCCTGGACCAGAGGCTCGACGATCACGAGCCCGACCACGACCAGGATCGCCGCGACCTGCCCGCGGATCAGGGTGCCGATCCCCAGGCCCAACCACGCGAACAGGACGAGGACCACCAGGCCGCGCCCCCACACCCCAGGACGTCCCCGGCGCCGATCATGAGCTGGGCTCCCGACGACGACGCGACGGCCGCGAACAGGCCGAGAGCCGTGAGCACCGCGAGAGCCGCGCCGATCACGAGGGCGACCACGGCTGTCGCCCCGCCTTGCCGACCAGGATCCGCGACCGTGAGGGGACGACCAGGGCGGTCGGGACGATCCCGCCCGTCCGGAAGTCGGTCGTCACCGCGAGGACACCCAGCAGCAGCATGCAGATGACCGACACTCCTGCCGAGCCGGAGCGGCCGGGCCGTTGCCCAGCAGGTCCAGCATGCTGCGCTGGACGGATGCCGAACCCAGGTCGGTCAGGCCGCTGAGAGGGCGAGGTCAGCGGCCATCTCGGGTGAGGCCTGGTAGCCGACCGTGGCCCCACCTCCGAGGCCCTCCAACCCGGCCAGGACGCGCGGCAGGGCGATCGTGAACGCCTGGACCAGGACCATCCCCGCGAGGGCAACGATCCCCAGGATCCAGGGGCACGGGTCGTGCGTAGCTTGAGCAGCTCGGCGCGGAACATCAGCGCACTCCTTCGGTCTCGGCGGTCAGGTTCAGGTAGAAGTCCTCGAGGGACTCCCCACGGACGAGGTCGGCGAGCGGGCCGTCGGCGATGACCTCGCCCTGCCCGATCACGACCAGGTCGTCGGCCACCTGCGTGACCTCGGCCAGGACGTGGCTCGCGAGCAGCACTGCACCACCACCCTCCGCGAACGAGCGCAGGACCTCGCGCATCCACCGCATGCCGCCGGGTCCAGGCCGTTCGCGGGCTCGTCGAGCACGAGGACCTGCGGGTCACCGAGCAGCGCCGCGGCCAGGCCGATGCGCTGCCGCATGCCCAGCGAGTAGGTCTTGACGCGCCGGTCCGCGGCACGGTCCATCCCGACGAGTGCGAGCACCTCCTCGACCCGCCGCCCTCGATCCCACCGGCGGTGGCCAGGACGCGCAGGTGGTCGCGACCGCTGCGGCCAGGGTGCAGGCCCCGGCGTCGAGCAGGGCCCCGACGGTGGAGCCGGACGATCCAGCGCCGCGAACGGGCGCCCTTGGATCGTCGCGGTGCGGCGCTCGCGGACGCGAGCCCCAGCAGGACGTTGAGCGTGGTGGTCTTGCCGGCGCCGTTGGGGCCGAGCAGCCCCACGACCCTTCCGGGCTCGACGGCGAAGCTCACGTCGCGGACGGCGTCGAACGTCCCGTAGGACTTGCGCAGGCCCGCGATCTCGATGGCTGGCACGAGGATTCCCTTCCTCCGGCTGCGCTGCGGAGGTGCCGCGCGCCGTGCCTCCAGCCTGTCTTCGGGGCGGTGGCGGGCGCTTCTGGCGGAGGGGAAGGTGGGTTGCGACTTCCGGCGGAGGTGGCGTCAGCCGGGTACCGTCGGGGAGGGCGGCCTGACGTCAGCGCCTTGAGCGACAGCGAGACGAGTTCACGCGCGCCGTCGACACTCAGCACCTCGGCCGTGATCTGCGCGCCGGTCCTCGCGCCGGGCGCGCCGGATCCCGGCTGGGACGCAGCCAGCCGCTGGCCGCTGTCGGCGGTAGGGTCACGATCGACGCGCGTCCAGTGGTCGCGGCGAGGACCATCGGACACTTTCGGGGAGGGCTCATGCCCAGCACGACGTCAGGCGAGGCGCGTACGCGCGCGCACAGCAGGCCCCGTCCGACAGCCGACGCCGCACCGCGCGGGTATGCCAAGGGCGCGCCAAGCGCGACGAGATCCTCGAGGCCGCCATGGGCCTCTTCGGCGAGGTCGGCTACCACTCGGCCTCCCTGCGCGAGATCTCCTCCCGCGTCGGGATCTCCCACCCCGGCCTGCTCCACCACTTCCCGACCAAGGAGCTGCTCCTCCAGGCCGTCCTCGAGCATCGCGACGACGTGGACTTCGCGACCTTCTACGCCGAGCTCGAGGCGGGGGCGACTACTTCGAGTCCCTGGTCCGGCTGGTCGATCGCAACGCCTCCCGCCCGGGGATCGTCGAGCTCTACTGCATCCTGTCCGCCGAGGCCACCGCGCCGGACCACCCTGCCCATGCGTTCTTCCAGCACCGTTACGACGACGTGCTCGCGCGCACTCGCCATGCGCTCGCACTGCGGGTGCCCGAGGGCCGGTTACGGCAGGACCTGGACGTCGACGGCACAGCGCGTGCCCTCATCGCGCTCATGGACGGGCTCCAGGTGCAGTTCCTGCTGGAGCGCGGGGACTCGCGGCCCCGTGGACATGGCCGGCGCCCTGCGTTCCTACCTCGCGCTGATCCTCACCGAGGGCCGCGGCGCCGCTGAGAGAGCGGCGACTCCGAGGAGCCGGGCGCCTGACGCGACGGCCTGGTCGCCGGGTCAGGATCCGTCGAGCTCCGTCAGGGTGCCTTCCTCGGAGCTGACGAGCGCCGAGATCGTCGCGAAGAACGCCCCGATCGCCGGCAGGTTCGCGCCCTTCTCCCGCGATGCCGTGAAGTCCTCCGAGGACCGCCAGCGGACCACGTCGAGCCACTCGTCGCCCGACAGGCGGACGAGCTCCGCCCCGAGGAACCCTTCCCGGTCGGCGCGGAAGGCGGCGAGCATCGCCGCCTCGCGGCCAGGAGCGCGGCCTCGCCGCCCGGCTCGACCCGGAATCGCGTCAGCTCCACGGTCACGGACATGGTGGGTCCCTCCACTCGCTCGACGGTATGGGGCGAACCTAGAGCGACCGTGCACGGGTGGCAACAGGGTTCGACAGGTCGAGTCAGTCGATCAGGGACCCTTGACGAGCGCCGCGGTGCTCGCCAGGCACAGGCCGGTCCGGTCCCCGCTGGACCAGGAGTCCTCGGACGGCGCCCAGACGGACAGCTCGATGCCTTCCGGGTCGACGTCGTCGGACAGGACCGCGGGGTGCAGATCCGCGACACGCGCGCGTCGGCCGCGTCCTGCCCGGGCCAGGCGGCGTCCGCAGCGAAGTCGGTCCGCGCCACGACCTGGGCCCCGTGCGGGTCGGCGCACGGGACCACCCGCACGGTGGACACCGCGCCGTCGGGCGGGAGCTCTTCGAGACAGGTGCCGAGGACGAGCTGGCGGGCGTGGGCGGACCGCGGCTCGGACACGTCCGCGGGGAGCGGTCGCGTGGCCGAGGCGCCCAGGAGCAGGGCGACCGTCACCGCGATCGCGGTCAGCGTCGCTGCGGCACCCAGGGCGATCCCCGCCCAGGCGAGCCCGGTCCCGCGCGTGCCGTCCCGGCGGATGCGGGCGAGGGCCGCGACGCCGATCCCGATCCCGACGGGTCCCAGCAGCAGGCCCGTCGGGATCGCGACGACGGCCAGCGGTTCGGTCCGCGGAGTCGGCGGCTGCCAGCCCGGGCGTAGTAGACGTTCGTGTCGTATCCCGGAGGGTGGTGGGGTCGTCATGCGGACGTGGCCGCCATCGCGATGACCCACAGGACGACGAAGGCCGTCCCCACCGCGCCCACGGTGATCCCGGCGATCGCGTACCCGCGTCCCGTGGTCCCGTCCCGCGAGATCTGCTGCAGCGCGACGATGCCCAGGATGAGTCCGACGACCCCGGCAGCATGCAGAGGACCAGCCCGGCGAGCGACGTGATCATCGACGCGAGCGCGAGGCCGTTCTGCCGGGGTGGCGGCGCGAACGACGCCCACGGAGCGCCGGGCGCTCCCTGCTGCCAGGCAGGGGTACGGCCCGGCGGCGTAGGGGCCGTAGGGGCCGTAGGGACCGGGCGCGGAGGGCCCGGCGGGTAGGGCGACGGCGCGTAGCCGGGTTGGCTCCCGTAGACGGGCGTGCCGGGTGCGCCGTACGGGGTGGGGCGCGGTGCCCGACGGCGGAGGCGCCGTCGGAATCCGGCTCCCGCCGGTCCGGCGGGAGGGCGTACGGGTCGGGGGCGACGGGGCGTCCTCGATGCCGGCCGACGGCGGGCGATAGGGGACCAGCGGGGCTGGCGTGGCGGTCCACCGGGGAGAAGTACGGGTTTGCCGGTGGTGTCGGCTCCTGGTCCGGAGCTCCGGAGCCCTGCGGCGGGAGTGAGGTCATGGGAGAACCGTAGCGACGTGCCCCGACCTGTGTCGGCGAGTCCTCACAGGGGCTCCGACCGCAGCGCCTCGGCCCCTCGCGATTATTTTGTGAGGATTCCACCCCAAATCACTTTTGGCCTACGGGGAAGGGCTGCGCGTGTCTATGATCGGACCTGGTACCGGACCTCCGCGGTCCCTCCTACGGGGATTTGGAAGGAGTCGTGCTTTTCTCGCTCGGCTCTCCGGTGCCACCGAGCGCGACCGGCACTGGTCGCGGACGCATCACCGAGCAGTGAGGACGTCATGACGCGGCCACAGAGCGCACAGGTTCACCCCACCAGCAACCGAGCGGCGGTGGTCCTCGCTGCCGGTCACGACGACGCCTCGCGCGAGCTCATCACCCGCCCCTGGGAGGCGACCGTGGTCGAGCTCGCCGTCGCGAACGTCCGCAAGATCGTCGCCGCCGACCGCATCGTGGTCGTCGTGGCCCCGGCGACACCGCGGTCCGCACGCTCCTGGGCGAGGACCTGCAGTACGTCGAGCAGGTGGCCCTGCCCGGGACGGGAGGCGCCGTGCTCGCGGCCCGTGCCGTGATCGAGAGCCTCGGGACCCCGGCCGACGCGGTCCTGGTCGCCTACGCCGACACTCCGCTCCTGCGCTCCGAGTCGTTGCTCGGGCTCCTCACGCGCCACACGCTCAAGCGCGCCGACCTCTCGCTGCTCGCCGCCGTCGTCTCCGAGGACCTGCCCACCTACGGGCGCATCGTCCGCGAGGACGGCGAGATCACCGCCATCCTCGAGGAGGAGGACCGCCCGGCCGACGCCGGGATCGACAGCACCCCACCGAGGTCAACGTGGGCGCCTACGTCGCGGCCCCCGCACTCCTGTTCGCCGAGCTCGAGACCATGCTCGCGGGCGGCGAGCACCGGCTCACCGAGCTCGCGCGCCGCGTCATCGCCAAGCACAAGAGCATCTCCTCGTACCGCATCTACGACACCGACGAGGTCCGGGGCATCAACACCCCGAGGAGCTCCAGGACGCCGCGGACATCCTGCTCAAGCGGCTGTTCACGCCCAAGAAGAACACCGACACCAAGATCGTGTTCGGCACGGGCGGATGGCGCGCCATCATCGGCGAGGGTACACGCTCGCGAACGTGCGTCGGCTGTGCCAGGCGATCGCGAACGAGACGGTCCGCAAGGGCATCGACGGCCTGGGGTCGTGATCGGCGGTGACCGCCGCTTCCTCGCGCGAGTCCGCCGTCGCGGCGGCCGAGGTCTTCGCGGGGAACAACATCCCGGTCACGCTCCTGCCCGACGACGTCCCCACGCCCTCGTCACGTTCGCCGCCCGTACCTCGGCGCCGCGTACGGCATCATCGTCACCTCGAGCCACAACCCGCCCGAGTGGAACGGCATGAAGGTCTTCCGCCAGGACGGCTCGCTGCCGCTCGACGACGAGACCGACCGGTACCAGGACGAGGCGAACGCCCTGACCGTCGACGACGTCATCACGCTCGACCTCGCGATCGCCCGCAAGGCCGGGCTCGTCGTGGACAAGGTCCTCACCGAGCCCTACGTCGACGCGATCGAGAAGATCGTCGACGTCGACGCCGTGCGCGGCTCCGACCTGCGCGTGATCGTCGACCCCATGTACGGCACGAGCCAGCTCACGCTCGGCACGATCCTCAACGACATGCGCGTGCGCTCCGAGTTCATCCACGCCTCGCACAACCCCTGTTCGGCGGCATCGCCCCGGCCCCGACCTGCAGCGCCTGTCCACCCTGATCTCGATGATCAAGCAGGGCGACGGCCGGTTCGACCTGGGCATGGCCACGGACGGCGACTCCGACCGCATCGGCATCGTCGACGAGACCGGCGAGTACATCTCGACCAACGACCTCCTGCTCCTCCTCTACTGGTACCTGCACCAGGTCCGGGGCGAAGGGTGGCGTCGTGCGCAACCTCGCGACGACGCACCTGCTCGACCGGTTGGCTGCGCACTTCGGCGAGGAGTCCCGCGAGGTGAAGGTCGGCTTCAAGCACGTCACCGCCGCATGGAGGAGATCGGCGCGGTGCTCGGCGGCGAGTCCTCGGGCGGCCTCACGGTCCGTGGCTGGATCCTCGGCAAGGACGGCATCTTCGCGTGCGCCCTGGTCGTGGAGATGCTCGCCCGCACGGGCAAGAAGATCTCCGAGCTGCGCGCGATGATCTACGAGATCACGGGTCGCCTCTACACCCTCGAGGCCGGCGTGGACTCCACGCCGGAGATGCGCGTCGCCGTGCCGCGCCGTCTCGAGGCGGATCCCTCACGCACATCGGCGCCTACCCGGTCGTGAGCATCTCCCACCTCGACGGCACCAAGATCGTCCTCGAGAACGACAACTGGGCGCTCCTGCGGTTCTCCGGCACCGAGCCGGTGCTGCGCATGTTCGTCGAGGCGGACTCCCCGAGAAGGCCACCGAGCTGCTCGACTGGCTCAAGGGCTTCGTCACCGCGGGCGTCTGAGCCTCCCGCACCTCCTCCCCACCCACCTCTCACCGACAGGAACCGACCCGACGATGCGCTACGGCCACTTCGACACCGCCCGTGACGAGTACGTCATCGAGCGACCAGACGTCCCCGTCTCGTGGACGAACTACCTGGGCACCAAGGACTTCTGCACCGTGCTCTCGCACAACGGTGGCGGCTACTCGTACTACAAGTCGTCGCAGAGCGGCCGCATCTCGCGCTTCCGCCAGAACGGCGTCCCGCTCGACCGCCCGGGGCACTACGTGTACCTGCGCGACGAGGCGGACGGCGACTTCTGGTCGGTGTCCTGGCAGCCGGTCGGCAAGGGGCTGGCCGTCGACGGACACCCGGACGCAGCGCAGTACACGACCCGCCACGGCCTGAGCTACTCGACGTTCGAGGCCCAGTACAAGGGCATCGACGCCCAGCAGACGATCTTCATCCCCTGGACGACGACGTCGAGCTCTGGGACGTGCGCCTCACGAACACGACGGACGAGGTCCGTGAGCTGACCGTCGGGTCGTACGTGGAGTTCAGCTTCCACACCATCACGATCGACAACCAGAACCTGCAGATGTCGCTCTACTCGTCGGGCTCGTCCTACGAGGACGGCATCATCGAGTACGACGCCTACTACGAGCCGTGGACGTTCCACTACTTCGCCTCGAGCGAGGCCCCGGCGTCGTACGACTCGCTGCGCGACAACTTCATCGGCCCCTACCGGTCCGAGGCCAACCCGATCGCGATCGAGCGCGGGCACGGCTCGAACGAGAGCGCCACGACGCAGAACCACTGCGGCTCGCTCCAGCACACGATCACGCTCCAGCCGGGCGAGACCAAGCGCCTCGTCTACATGCTGGGCTACGGCTCGCGTGCCGAGGCCGCCGCGCGATGCAGGCCAAGTACTCCGACGTCGCGAACGTCGACGCCGAGCGTGCCCGCCTGGCCGCCTACTGGAAGGCCAAGCAGGACAAGCTCCGCATCCGCACGCCCCACGAGGGCATGAACACCATGATCAACTCGTGGACGCTGCTCCAGGCGGAGACCTGCGTCGTGTGGTCGCGCTTCGCGTCGTTCGTCGAGGTCGGTGGCCGCAACGGCCTCGGGTTCCGCGACACGGCCCAGGACGTCATGAGCGTCATCCACACCAACCCGACCAAGACGCACCAGCGCATCGTCGAGCTCCTGCGGGCCCAGACGGAGGCGGCTACGGCCTGCACCTGTTCGACCCCGGGCGTTCGACCCGGACGCGCCAAGCTGCCTGACGTCCCGTCGCCCACGATCGTCCCCACGCCGGACCCCAGGACCTCATCCACGGGCTCGAGGACACCTGCTCGGACGACCACCTGTGGCTCGTGCCGTCGGTCGTGGAGTACGTCAAGGAGACGGGGCGCCTCGAGTTCCTCGACGAGGAGATCCCGTTCGCCGAGGGCACGCCCGCCACGGTCTACGAGCACCTCAAGCGCGCGCTCGACTTCTCGAGCGAGCAGATCGGCCAGAACGGCGTGGCCCTGGGCCTTCGCGCGGACTGGAACGACTGCCTCAACCTGGGCGGCGGCGAGACCTCGCTCGTCACGTTCCTGCACGCGTGGGCGATCCAGGCCTTCCTGGAGCTCGCTCGCCCCTGGGTCGCACCGAGGACGTCGAGAAGTACGAGGCCGAGCTCGAGCGCATCGCCAAGGTCGCCGACACCCAGCTCTGGGACGGCGCCTGGTGGATCCGCGGCTACACGCGCGACGGCGTCAAGATCGGCTCGAACGACAACGACGAGGGCAAGATCTTCCTCGAGCACCAGGCCTGGCCCGTCATCGCGGGCATCACCACGCAGGAGCGTGGCGAGGCGTCGATGGACTCGGTACGCGAGCTCCTGGGCTCCGAGTACGGCAACCACCTGAACTGGCCGGCCTTCACCAAGGTCGACGACACGGTCGGCTTCGTGACGCGCGTGTACCCGGGCATCAAGGAGAACGCGGCGATCTTCTCGCACCCGAACGCGTGGCCGATCATCGCCGAGGCCATGCTCGGCCGTGGCGACGAGGCCGTGCAGTTCTACGACGCGATCCTCCCGTACAACCAGAACGACAACATCGAGGTCCGCGGGGCCGAGCCGTACGCCTACGTGCAGTTCCTGTACGGCCGCGACCACGAGTGGTTCGGCAAGGCGCAGAACCCGTGGCTCACGGGGACGGCCGGCTGGATGTACACGGCAGCGACCAAGTACATCCTCGGTGTGCGGCTGGCCCTCGACGGCCTGGTCGTGGACCCGTCGATCCCCAAGGACTGGGACGGCTTCGAGGTGCGTCGCGAGTGGCGCGGCGCGGTCTACGAGATCGAGGTCCGCAACCCCGACCACGTCTCGAAGGGCGTGCGGTCGGTGACGCTCGACGGCGTCGAGCTCGACCCGACGCAGCCGATCCCGGTGCAGCCTGCGGGCTCCGAGGTCACGGTCGTCGTGACGCTGGGCTAGCGCCTTCCGCTGAGTGCGGAGTTCTTGCGAGAAACGCCGGGCGTTTCTCGCAAGAACTCCGCACTCAGCGTTCTGAGGGCTGCGCGGACGCGGGCGACGAAGCGCTCGGGGTGGCGCAGCACGTCGTCGGCGGTGGCGGTGACGATGATCCAGCCGGCGGCCTCGAGGCGTTGGCGTCGTTCGACGTCGCGTCGCCAGGTGGCGGGATCGGTGCGGTGCACGTCGCCGTCGTACTCGATCGCGATGCGTTGGTCGGGGTAGGACATGTCGGGCAGGGCGAGGAACCGGCCGTGGTCGTCGACCGCGGTCCGATTGACGACCGGGCAGGGAGGCGGCGTGGACCAGCAGGAGCCGGGCCCGAGTCTCCATGCTGGAGTCCGTGCCGGGCCGGACGAGGTCGAGCGCGGCGCGCGCCTTCGTCAGCCCTTTCATCTTGTGGGTCGACTCCGTGAGCGCGCGCAGCTCGTGGAGGCTCGTGACCGGTCGCTTGCGCCGGAGCATCGCGTCGCCCAGGACGACCAGCTCGTCCACAGTGAGCCGATGCGACAGGTGCAGCCACGTCTGCGCGGCGGTCGTCACGAGCAGCCCGCGGTGCCGGGCGGTCGCCAGGGCTGCCTGACCGCAGAAGTGCCAGACGACGCCTCGCCGGGCCGAGCGCGACGCGCGCTCCGGGTGACGACGTGCAAGGGTTCGACGGCGTCGACGGCGTCGACGCCGTCTGCACCGTGGGCTCCGGAGTCGACGTGATCCTGGCCCAGGCGCCACGGCACCTCGACGCCCAGCAACCGCAGAGCAGTCACGTGGCTGAAGGCCGCCTGGGCCGGAAGGACCAGGGCCGCAGCCCGGCAGCGTGCGGCGGTGTCGTGCTGGTCAGCGGTCCCGATCGTCCTGACGCCGCGGACCGCAGAGCCCAGCCAGCGCTGGCGCAGCACGTACGGCGTTACCCCGGCGGCGAGTGCGGTGTGAGTGCGGAACGGCCCCGCGGGCAGTGGATGGATCGGCATGCCCGCAGGGTGCCCGACGTCGTCCACCCGGTGGCGGTGAGGAGTCGGCACCGGTGGACGACCTCACTGTCCACAGGCGCTGAGTCCAGGCAGCGCACCGTAGGTGCGGAGTTCTTGCGAGAAACGCCCGGCGTTTCGCAAGAACTCCGCACTCAGCGGAAGGAGACGATCACCGGGACGTGGTCCGAGGCGCCCTTGCCCTTGCGCTCGTCCCGGTCGATCTCGACGCCCGTGGCCCGGCCCGCAGCGCAGGCGACAGGTAGGCGTAGTCGATCCGCATGCCCTTGTTCCTGGGGAAGCGGAGCTGCTGGTAGTCCCAGTACGTGTACGTGTGCTCCTCCGGGAGGAACTCCCGCGTCACCTCGGTGTACCCGGCCTCGGCGAACGCCGCGAACGCCGCGCGCTCAGGCGGGGAGGTGTGCGTGTGCCCGCGAACACGGCCGGGTCCCAAACGTCGGTGTCGAGCGGCGCGACGTTCCAGTCCCCGACCAGGGCGACCTGCGCCGCGGGTCGGCCGCGAGCCATCCGGCGGCCTGCTCGCGCAGGTTGCCGAGCCACTCGAGCTTGTACGGGTAGTGCGGGTCGTCGAGCGCGCGCCCGTGCGGTACGTACAGGCTCCACACCCGGACGCCGCCGCACGTGGCCCCGATGGCCCGCGCCTCCAGGTGCGGCTCGGCGCCGAAGTGCGGCTGGGTCGCGAAGCCCGTCTCCACGTCCTCGATGCCCACGCGGGACACGATCGCGACGCCGTTCCACTGGCTGAGCCCGAAGTGCGCGACCTCGTACCCCGCTGCCTCGAAGACCTCGTGCGGGAACTGGGCGTCCTTGCACTTGGTCTCCTGCAGGGCGAGCACGTCGGTGCCGGATCGTTCGAGGAAGGCGACGGCCCGCTCGGCGCAGGCGCGGATCGAGTTGATGTTCCAGGTGGCGAGGCGCATGGCGACAGGCTAACCGTGGCGACCCACGCCCGGCGCCGGTGGGTGGCGAGCCGACGGCCCGACGGTGCGTGGCGCCGTCGGGCACGAGGTCCCCGACCGCCCCGCGCCCCTAGGCTGGGCCCATGGCGACTGCACTGATCACCGGCGCGAGCGCCGCCTGGGGCTCGAGTTCGCGTGGCAGCTGGCCACGGCCCGTCACGACCTGGTCCTCGTCGCGCGCGACGCGGAGCGCCTGGAGCGCGTCGCGGCGCAGATCCGGCCGCGGCGGCGTGCGGGTCCAGGTGCTCCCGGCGGACCTCTCGGTGCCCGACGACGTCGCGCGCGTCGCGGAGCGGCTCGCCCTGGTGGAGGAGGACGAGGCAGGACAGCGGCCGGTGGGCCTGCTCGTCAACAACGCGGGCTACGCGGTGAACCAGCGGTTCGTGGGCGGTGACATCGAGGCCGAGATCCAGGCTCTCGACGTCATGGTGCGTGCGGTCCTGGTGCTCTCGAACGCCGCAGCGCGCCAGATGACGCAGCGCGGGCGTGGCGCGATCCTCAACGTCGCGTCGGTCGCGGCGCTCACGGCGAGCGGCACGTACTCGGCGGCCAAGGCATGGGTGCGGACGTTCACGGAGGGGCTCGCGGTCGAGCTGCGGGGACCGGCGTCACGGCGACGGCCCTGAGCCCGGGCTCACGCGCACCGAGTTCCACGAGCGGGCCGGGATCGACTTCACGCGGTTCCCGGACGTCGCGTGGCTCACCGCGGACCGGGTCGTCACCGTGGCCCTCGCGGACGTTCGTCGCGGCGTCGTGATCTCGACCCCGTCGCTGCGGTACCGCTTGGCGTCCGGCGTGCTCAAGCATGCGCCGCGTGCGGCGGTGCGTGCGTTCGAGGGCGCTGAGGCTTCCTCCTCGTCCCGTCGATCGTTCCTGCCGCGGCGAAGCACGGTTCATCGCACCCTAGGCTCGCCCCGCGTCCTGGCGGGTGCTCTCGCCCGACGCGGACGCCGCCCACGACCTCCTCGCGGTTCCGCTGCGTCGACTGCTCCTGGACCCCGCGTACACGGGGCCCGACTGCGCTTCGAGAGCGGCGCGGTCGTCTCGTGGTTCGACCGTGTCGTGCCCGTGTCGACGGTGCGGGACACCGTGGAGCTTCTCGCCGGGGTCCTCGATCTGGTCCCCGGCGGCGAGCGTCCGCAGGGTGAGGGACGAGGCCCGCGGAGTCGTCGGGCCGCTAGCCTGGTCACCATGACCGAGACCTCCACACACCTGTCCCCGACGCCCCGCGAGCAGCTCCGTGACCTGATCGCCGAGCTCGCGATCGTGCACGGGAAGGTGACGCTCTCCTCCGGCAACGAGGCCGACTACTACGTCGACCTGCGCCGCATCACGCTGCACCACCGTGCCGCTCCTCTGGTCGGCCACGTCCTGCTCGACCTCCTGGAAGAGGCCGGCCTCGGCACCGCAGAGATCGAGGCCGTCGGTGGCATGACCTGGGTGCCGACCCCATCGCGCTCGCGCTCCTGCACGCCGCCGCCTCGCGGGCCAGGACCTCGACGCCTTCGTCATCCGCAAGGAGGCCAAGACGCACGGGATGCAGCGACGGATCGAGGGGCCGGAGATCTCGGGCCGCCGGGTCGTCGTCGTCGAGGACACCACCACGACGGGCGGCACGCCGATCGCCGCTATCGAGGCCGCTCGCGCCGCCGGTGCCGAGGTCGTGGGCGTCGCGACGATCATGGACCGCGACACGGGGCGCGCGAGAAGATCGAGGCGCTGGGCGTTCCCTACCACTCGATCTTCGGCCTGTCGGACTTCGACCTGGCCTGACGCGCAGACGGCGGCGGGGGCAACGGTGGACAGCGGCTGGTTCCTGGTCGTCGTCGGGGTGCTCGGCATCGCGTCGCTGCTGTTCGGGTGGTGGACGCGCAAGGTCCGTGTCGAGCGGCTCGACCGCTGGGCGGCCCGGAACGGGTGGGTGCATCACGGCGCTGATCCGGCGCTGACGCGGCGCTGGCGGGCGACCCGTTCGGGGAGGGAGCGCACGGCGGGCGGCGGAGGTCCTGACGGGTCCGTACGCCGGCCGGTCGGCGCTGTCGTTCACCTACAGCTGGACCACGGGTTCGGGGAAGAACAGGACGACGCACTCGGCGCACGTCGTCGTGCTGTTCCTCCACTCCTCGCTGCCGGTTCTGCAGCTGACGCCCGAGGGCCTCGGCGCCCGGCTCGCCAAGGTGTTCGGCGGGCAGGACATCCAGTTCGAGTCGGAAGGCTTCAACCGGGCCTGGCGGGTCGAGTCGAGCGATCTCCGGTTCGCGCACGACGTCCTGCACCCGCGGATCATGCACCGCCTCCTCGAGCCGGACTTCGCGCGCCGCAACCTCCGGATCGAGGGCGACGCGATTCTCGGCTGGACGGGCGGCCGGACCGTCGAGGACAACGTCTTCCCGCTCCTGTCTCGGCTCGTGGTCGTGGCCGACGCGATCCCGGACCACGTCTGGCTCGACCGCGGGGCGTTGCCGCCGCGTCGGCAGGGGACCCGCCGAGCTCTGCGCCGACGTGGGGACGCCGGCTCCCTGACGCGTCGGTCCTGGGCGGGTGCGCCCCGCTACGATGCACGTACCTTCCGTCGCCCGACGGCGTCGCGCACCCGGCCGTCAGGTCCGGTCGCGTGGCCCTCGGGTCGAGCGGTCCGACCACCACAGCCCAAGGGGCAGCATGTCAGGCGGCATCATCGCCTTGATCGTCATCGGCGTCATCGGCGTCATCGTTCTGATCGTCCTGTTCTGGGCGGTCGCGCAGTACAACGGCTTCGTCCGGCTGCGGAACCTGGTGCAGGAGTCGTGGCGTCAGATCGACGTCGAGCTGCACCGGCGCCATGACCTCATCCCGAACCTCATGGAGACCGTGAAGGGCTACGCGACGCACGAGCGCGGCGTGTTCGAGCAGGTGGCCGCAGCCCGCTCGGCTGCTGCCGGTCCGGTGTCGGGCCCTGCGGACCAGGCAGCGAAGGAGAACGACCTGACTCAGGCACTGGGTCGTCTCTTCGCGGTCGCCGAGGCCTACCCGCAGCTGCGGGCGAGCGAGAACTTCGGTCAGCTCCAGTCCGAGCTGACGAACACCGAGGACCGCATCGCGGCGGGTCGCCGGTTCTACAACGCGAACGTGCGCACGCTGAACACCAAGGTCGAGACCTTCCCGCCGAACCTCATCGCGAAGATGTTCGGGTTCAAGCGGGCGGAGTACTTCGAGGTCGACAACCCGGCCGTGCGCAACGCGCCGCGGCTCGACTTCAACGGGAACGGACCGATCATCGACCGCTGACGTCGCGACGTCCGGCGGATGGTCAGAGGGGCGGTGTGCCGAGAGCGCGCCGCCCCTTCGTCATGCCTCGCCGCGGGCACTGCGTGTGATCCCCGCCACCCTGACTAAGGTAAGCCTTGCTTTGGTGAGGCACGCCTTATATGGTCCACGAGGCGGTGAGGTCGAGCCTGCCGCCATCTCGTCGCCATCGCCGGCGGCCAAGGACCATCACGGGAGACCGAGTGCTCATCACGCAACGGGAGGGCGCCGTCGCGCTCTCGCCTCACTCCTGACCGGAGCGCTCGTCGCCGGTCTCGCTCTCGTCGGGGTCGCCCCGGCAAGCGCGGCAGACACCGTCACAGTGACCGGTGGCGGCGCCACCTGGAACCTCAAGGACAGCTGGACCGCCTACGTCGGCGGGGCAGGCACGATCACGCCCGCGCTGACCGGCGGGAAGTCCGTGTACTCGCCGGCGAGCGGGACCGTCGACCCGTCGTCGGGAGTCGGCACGGTCCGCTTCGGGGATCGACGAACTACAACGCCCACGGCGGCGCGCTGGACATCACGGTCTCCGACCTTCAGCTCGCGATCACCTCGCCCACGACGGGCGTCCTCACCGCGGACTTCGCGACGGCGGCCGGGACGTCGGTCGACGTCACGGTCGCCGCCGTCTCCGTGAGCACCTCCCGCGACGGAGACACGCTCACGGTCACGGCGAACGGCAACCTGTCGTCGGACGTGGGCGCGCTGGACGGCAACTTCGCCCAGTACGTGGGCCAGGCGATGTCCACGCTCACCGCGACGCTCGTCGCACCTCTCCCGGCCCTCCCTGCCGCTCCGACGAGCACGACGCTCGCGGTCGCCCCTGCCGGAACGTCCGTCGAGGGCGTCGCGGTCGCGCTGGCCGCGACGGTGACCCCGGTCGCGGCGGGCAGCGTCGAGTTCCTCGACGGAGCCACGTCGCTGGGCACGGTCGCAGTGTCCGACGGCGTCGCTCGCCTCGATCTCGCAGCCTCCGCGGTGGGGAGCACGCCATCTCGGCACGCTTCACCCCGGCAGATGCCTCCGCGTTCGTGGGATCGACGTCCACGACCGTCGCGCACACCGTCACGGCCAAGCCTGTCGTGCCGCCGGCTCCGGTGGCGGACCCGCGGGTCACGGTCTTGCCGTCGGGTGGGGTGGATCCTGCGGTGGAGAACACGTTCACCGTGACCGGTACCGGGTTCGTGGGTGCGGGGCGAGGTCCGGGGCGTATGTCGTGCTGGGCGACGCCTCGATCTGGACGGGAGACGGACCGCTCGTGGCCAGCGGCTGGCTCGGTCTGAACTGGGTGCAGCCTGCTCAGGTCGTCGACGGGACGTTCACGACGACGATCACCGTGCCTGCTGGGTCCCTCGTCCGGGGCAAGGACTTCGTGGTCGCGACGTCGGCCGCGCACGGCCTCTCGGCCACCGACCGCTCGCTCGACACCTTCACCCCGATCACGCTCACCGGCGAGGAGCCCCAGGCTCCGGTCGACGAGCCCGAGGTCGAGGTCTTCGCCGCTGACGGCGTGACGCCGCTGGGGAACACCCTCGCGCGTGCGGCGACAAGGTCGTCGTGAAGGGGCCGGGTTCGACCCGGTCGGCAACATCGCGCCCGAGGGCAGCCGCCCCGATCTCCGCGGGAACCCGCGGGTAGCTACGTCGTGTTCGGGAAGTTCGCGGACGAGTGGAAGCCTTCTGCGGGGCGCCGTCGTCGGCGCGCGTGGTCGGCGACCAGCGCTGGGCGCTGAGCCGGGCGGCGTTCGACGCGATCTCTCCCGCGTACCAGCCCGCGGTGCGTGGCCAGTGGGTCGCCCTCGCCGAGGACGGGACGTTCACGACGGAGCTGACCCTCAAGCCCGCGGTCAGGACGGCACCGACGTCGCATGGCCGGCGACCGGCTCGTTCGGTGTCTACACCTATGGCGCGGGCGGCGTGAAGAACGCTGCTCAGGAGATCGCGGTCCCGGTGAACTTCACGGAGAAGCCCGCGCCGGCGTTCGAGCCCGAGGTCGAGGTCTTCGCCGCTGACGGCGTGACACCCTGGCCGACACGCTCGTGATCCCCGGTGACGAGATCGTCGTGAAGGGCTCCGGCTTCGACCCCGCGGCGAACGTGGGTGGTCGTGGTGCGCCGATCCCGGCGAACCTGCCGCAGGGCACCTACGTGGTGTTCGGCTCGTTCGCGGAGACCTGGCAGCCCTCGTCGGGTGCAGCCTCCTCGACACGCGAGGTCGGGACGCAGGCCTGGGCGCTCGCGGAGTCGGTGCTGGACCAGGTGCCGCCCATGTTCCAAGGGACCATCCGTAGCCAGTGGGCGAACATCGCGGACGACGGGACGTTCACCGCGAGACTCACGATCAAGGCTCCTGCGGCACTCGAGGGCGGCCGTCACGGTGTCTACACCTACGGCGCCGGTGGCGTGACGAACGCTGCGCAGGAGCTCGCTGTCCCTGTCACGTTCGCCCCGACTACCGCTCCGCTGACCGTGACGCCCGGTTCCCCTCGGTCGAGGCGGGCGCCAAGCTGACCTTCACGGTCGCGGGCCTGACGGACGGCGACACGGTCTCAGCGGTCCGCCTGGGCGATGCACCGGCGACGTTCGTCGCGAACGGTGGCTCGGTCACGGTGACCGTGCCCGCGGATCAGGTCCCCGGCGAGCTGCCCGTGTCGGTCACGAGCCGTCGCGGAGCCTCGGGCGCGGTGGCCGTCACGGTGGTCGCCAAGCCCGTCGCTCCGCCGGTTTCCGTCCGACCGGGCAGCCTCCAGTGGGGCGTCAAGGAGTCCTTCCGCACCTACATCACCGGACCCGTCGCAAAGGGCGGCGCGGTGGCGTCGGCCGGGGCCACGGTCACGGACGGGACCTTCGGCTTCCGGCAGATCGCCGGCGGCACGTGGAAGGCAGGCTCGTCGACCGGTTCGGCGAACTACGGCGGCACCGTCACCTTCACCGGCCACGACGGCCTGCTCCACCTGACGCTCTCGAACCCGACGGTCGACGTGTCGTCGTCGGACCGGGGACCCTCGTCGTCGACGTGCGCTCCGCGAACCTCGACGGCACGACGTTCGACGCGAAGCGGGTCCGGTTCGCCTCGGTCGCGCTGACGTCGGGCGAGGTCCAGGGCGATGGCTCGGTGGTCCACAGGTCCGCGGCCACGACGCTCACGGACGACGGCTCCCGGGCCTTCTCCGGCTTCTACGCGCCGGGCACCCGCTCGACCCGATCTCGTTCGTCCTCGGCTCCGCAGGCACCACCGGCGGCGGCGAGGGCGGTGGGGTCATCGGGACCCCGACACCGGCACCGGTGCCGGGACGGTCGACCCGCCCTGGCTACGCTCTCGGTCTACCAGGTCGCCCCGGTGGCACGGTCACCATCAGCGGTGTCGGCTTCGGTGCGGAGGAGAGCGGCATCACCTCGGTCATCCGGTCCGAGCCGCAGGTCCTGGCGACCGGCATCACGGCCAACGCCGGTGGCGCCGCGTCGGCCACGGTGACGATCCCCGGAACCTCGCTCCAGGTGAGCACACGCTCTCCCTGGAGGGGCGAACCACACGGCGTCCGCGGCCATCACGGTCACGGGGCGGGCACGAGCACCGGCGGCACCCCGGCCCAGCAGTGCTACGCGCAGGGCGTCAACGGCGCCACGCTGTCCTGGGGAGTGAGCGACAGCTTCCGTGCCTACATCGCGGGTCCGATCGCCCACGGGTCCGTCTCCACGAGCGGCGCCAAGGACAACGGTTCCTCGTTCACGTGGAGCGGCGGCAGGGGTCGTTCAACACGGATCTCGGCAAGGGCCGTACGGCCTTCGCCGGGACCGTGCACTTCACCGGCCACGAGGGCATCCTCGACCTGCAGATCTCCAACCCGCGGGTCCAGGTCGACGGCTCCCGCGGCACGCTGGTCGTCGACGTGGTCAGCAGCGACATGGAGGGCAACAAGTCCACGAGCAAGGGCGTCGCGTTCGCGAGCCTCGACCTGTCGGGCAAGAAGTCCACCTCGGGCAGCACGCTCACGTGGACCGGTGCGCCGCCACGCTGACGGCCGCGGGCGCCAAGGCGTTCGCCGGCTTCTACGACGCGGGGACGGCCCTGGCCCCGGTGACGTTCAGCTTCCCGATCGGCGGCGACGTCGAGTGCGACGCGTTCTCGGGGCTCGCGTCCACGGGATCCGACGCGGGGACGTCACCGCCCTCGCGGTCATGCTGCTCCTGGGCGGCGCGGGCCTGCTCGCGGTGAGCAGACGCCGTCGGGCACGCGTCACCGCCTGACGCGCCACGCTGCACGACGACGGCGGGCGGGCCGGGACCTCACCAGGTCCCGGCCCGCCCGCCGTCCTGCTGGATCGTCCGGTGACGTCAGACGATGGAGACGAGCTCCGCGATCGAGTCGACGACCTTGCTCGGCCGGAACGGGAACCTGTCCACGTCGTTGAGCTTCGTGGAGCCCGTCATCACGAGGTACGTGTAGAGCCCGGCCTCGATGCCGCCACGACGTCGGTGTCCATGCGGTCACCGATCATCGCGGTGGTCTCCGAGTGCGCGTCGATGCGGTTGAGCGCGGACCGGAACATCATGGGGTTCGGCTTGCCGACGAAGTACGGCTCGCGGCCCGTGGCGGCGGTGATCATGGCGGCGACCGCACCCGTGGCGGGCAGAGGTCCCTGCTGCGAGGGGCCGGTCGTGTCCGGGTTGGTGCAGATGAAGCGCGAACCGCCGAGGATCAGACGGACGGCCTTGGTGATCGCCTCGAACGAGTAGGTGCGGGTCTCGCCGAGGACCACGTAGTCGGGGTCGGACTCGGTGAGCGTGTACCCGGCCTCGTAGAGCGCGGTGGTGAGCCCGGCCTCGCCGATCGCGTAGGCGCTGCCGTGGGGACCTGGTCACTGAGGAACTGCGCCGTGGCCAGCGCAGACGTCCAGATCGACTCCTCGGGAACGTCGATGCCCGACGTCGCGAGGCGGGCACGCAGGTCTCGCGCGGTGAAGATCGAGTTGTTCGTGAGGATGAGGAACGGGCGCTCCTTGTCGCGCAGCGCGCGGACGAAGTCGGCTGCGCCGGGGATGGCATGGCCCTCGTGGACGAGCACGCCGTCCATGTCGGTGAGCCAGCTCTCGATCACGCGGGTCATCGGTGGTCCTCTCCAGGGGTGTGCTCGACGGTGCCGGTCGGCTTCTCGAGCTCGGTCGCCGGGCGGTGGTCCCGTCGACCGTCGCCGACGGGGCTGTGGCGGCCGCTTGGGCCTTCGCGCGCTTGGACTCTCGGCTCGCTCGAAGCACCTCGATGACCACGGGGATCACCGAGACGGCGACGATCAGGACGAGGATCGTCTCGATGTGGTCGTTGACGAACTGGACGTTGCCGAGCCAGTAGCCGAGCAGCGTCACGCCGACGCCCCACACGAACGCCCCGACCAGGTTGTAGGCGACGAACGTGCGGTAGCGCATGCCGCTCATGCCGGCGGCGACCGGGGCGAACGTCCGCAGGAACGGGACGAAGCGCGCGAGGATCACGGTGCGGCCGCCGAAGCGCTCGAAGTAGTCGTGCGCCTGGTCGATGTACTTGGTCTTCAGGACGCGCGCATCCGGCGTGAAGAGACGAGGGCCGATCTTGTTGCCGATGAGGTAGGCGAGCTGGTCCCCGAGGAACGCGGCGGCGAAGATCATGGCGCACACCGCCCAGATCGACAGGTCCAGCTCGTCCTGGGCGACCAGGAGACCCGCCGTGAAGAGCAGCGAGTCGCCGGGCAGGAACGGGAAGAGGAGCCCGGTCTCGATGAAGACCACGGCGACGATGCCGAACACCGCGTACACGCCGAACCGCTCGATAAAGCCACTGATCATGGTCCGCGCATCGAGCCAGTCCGGCCCCAGCGCGACCACCTGGGACCCGTCGACGACGGAGAGCGCGGCGGCGGCGTCGGGCAGCGCCGAGGTGAGGAACAGGTCGTTGAGCACGCCCCAGCGTAGTGGGCGCCCTGCCGCCCGGCCCGGGACCTCGTCGAGCACTCGTGAACATCGTGCGTGGATCACGTCCCGGCCGTGCGGCCCGGGACAATGGGGACCGTGACCGACCTCCCTGTGCCGCCCGTGCCGCCCGTACCGCCAGCGCCCGACGACCTGCGTGCCGCGACGGAGCCGCGCAAGGAGGACGAGCTCGAGGTCGGGTCGGCCCCTGGCCGGGAGGCCGGGCCGCCTGGCCGCACGATCCGCGCTACGACACCGACCTCCTGGAGCACGGTGACCGGCGCAACGTCGTCGACGCCTACCGCTACTGGACGGTCGAGGCGATCGTCGCGGACCTCGACACGCGGCGCCACCCGTTCCACGTCGCGATCGAGAACTGGGGTCACGACCTGAACATCGGCTCGGTCGTGCGCACGGCCAACGCGTTCAACGCGGCCGAGGTGCACATCGTGGGTCGCCGTCGCTGGAACCGCCGTGGGGCCATGGTCACCGACCGCTATCAGCACGTGAGTCACCGTCCGCAGGTCGAGGACCTGCTCGACTGGGCGGCCGCCCAGCGCGGCGGCGCGGGCCTCCCGGTCATCGGGATCGACAACGTGCCCGGCTCGATCCCGATCGAGGGCTACACGTTCCCGCGCGAGTGCGTCCTGCTGTTCGGCCAGGAGAGCAGCGGGCTGTCCCCGCAGGCGCGGGAGGCGAGCCGCGACATCCTGCACATCACCCAGTTCGGGTCGACGCGGTCCATCAACGCGGGGCCGCGGCGGCGGTCGCGATGCACGCCTGGATCACCCAGCACGCGAGCATCCGGTAGGCCGGTCCGGACCGTCGGGACGTCCACGCCGGCGATGGCTGGCGTCCACCAGGGGACGGGCCACACCACCGGTAGGGATCCATGACAAAATCATGGGGATAACAGGGCGCGCGGCAGTGTCGTCGGCACCCACCTCCTTCCGTCATTGGAGTTCTGCAGATGGCTATCGCAACCCCGAGGTCTACGCCGAGATGATCGACCGCGCGAAGGCAGGCAAGTTCGCCTACCCGCGGTCAACATCACGTCGTCGCAGACCATCACCGCCGCCATTCAGGGCTTCGCCGAGGCCGAGTCCGACGGCATCATCCAGGTCTCCGTCGGCGGCGCCGAGTACGCGGCCGCTCGACCATCAAGGACCGCGTCACAGGTTCGCTCGCCCTCGCGGCGTACGCGACCGAGGTCGCCAAGAACTACGACGTCACCATCGCCCTGCACACGGACCACTGCGCCAAGCAGAACCTGGACTCCTGGGTCCGTCCGCTGCTCGCGCTGGAGATCGAGCAGGTCAAGGCGGCAAGCTCCCCACGTTCCAGTCGCACATGTGGGACGGCTCGTCCGTGCCGCTCGACGAGAACCTGATCATCGCCGAGGAGCTCCTGGAGCTCTCGGTCGCCGCGCGCACCATCCTCGAGATCGAGGTCGGCGTCGTGGGTGGCGAAGAGGACGGCCACACGGCCGAGATCAACGACAAGCTGTACACGACGGTCGAGGACGGTCTCGCGACGGTCAAGGCTCTCGGCGCCGGCGAGAAGGGTCGCTACCTGACGGCCCTCACCTTCGGCAACGTGCACGGCGTCTACAAGCCGGGTGCGGTCAAGCTGCGTCCGTCGATCCTCGCGGACATCCAGAAGGCCGTCGGCGACGCGATCGGCCAGGCGAACCCGTTCGACCTCGTCTTCCACGGCGGCTCCGGCTCCACGGCCGAGGAGATCACCGAGGCGGTGGACAACGGTGTCATCAAGATGAACATCGACACGGACACCCAGTACGCGTTCACGCGTCCGGTCGTCGACCACATCTTCCGCAACTACGACGGCGTCCTGAAGGTCGACGGCGAGGTGGGCAACAAGAAGGCCTACGACCCGCGCGCCTGGGGCAAGCTCGCCGAGGCCGGCATGGCTCAGCGCATCGTCGAGGCGTCGCAGCAGCTGCGTTCCGCAGGCCAGAAGATCCGCTGAACCGCTCTGTGAGCCGCCCGCGAGGGCGGTGAGCCGGCGGAGCCTCCCGCCACCAGGCATGACAGCAGGCCCCGGTCCTCGTCGGACCGGGGCCTGCTGCGCAGTCCGGGAAGGGCGGATGCCCGACGGCGGTGCGTGCGCCGGGCGGTCGTGTCAGCGGTCGGTGCGCGGGAGGCGACGGCTCCCGTTGAGGTGCGTGACGCCGTCGGGCAGGTCGAAGCCCGGGTCCTCGTCGACGATGTCGAGCATGTCCCCGATGCGGGTGACCTCGAGCAGGAACCGGACGGTCGGGGAGCGCGCAGCACGCGGACGCGGTGCGGGCCCCGTGTCGCGAGCCGGGCGAGGAACGCCACGCCCGAGGAGTCCATGAAGGTCACGTGGTGCGCGTCGATCTCGACGGGCAGACCGGTCGCCTCGGCGTCGGTCGTCGCGTCGAGCAGGTCGACCCCGAGGTCCGCGTCGATCTCCCGGTCAGCACGATGCGTGCCCGTGTTGCGCCGACGATGACGTGGACGCTCGCAGGGTCGGCCTGCTCGGTCACGACTCCGCTCAGCCCGAGATCGGGGCCGTCGGGCTCGCTACCAGCCGTGGTGTTACCGTCGCGCACGTTGCTCCTCCCAGCGTGGACCGGACCCGCACAGGTCTCGGAGATCACCAATCTACGGTTGAATGTCCACTCGAGACAGTAACGCGCTCACGGCAATGTCGGTCGGAGGTGGGAATGGTCAGCTCGTCGAGCCCCGGTCTGGGCTCCTGGGCCCATGACTCTCGCGCTGGCGGGGCGTCCCTGCCGGCCGGCGGGCTGACCTCTTCGCCCGCGCGGCGCAGCGGTCCGGCCTGGCGTCCTTCCTCCTCGGCTCCCGCTCTGCGGGCATGCCGATGATCTGGGTCAACGACGCCTTCTGCCGGCTCACGGGGTACTCGGCCGACGAGGTCCTCGGCCGCAGCCCGGGCTTCCTCGCCGAGCTCCTCACGAGCCCGACCGAGGCGGACCACTTCCGGACATGCGTGCTCGAAGGGCGCGAGATCAGCCGGACGGTGCGGAGCGACCGGCACGACGGGGCCACGCTGTGGACGCAGGTGACGCTGTCCCCGGTCGACGAGGCCGACGGGGAGGTCGCGCACTGGATCGGTGCCATGGTCGACGTCTCCGAGCATCTCGACCGATCTGCTGCCCAGCTCGCGTCGCTCGAGCTCGAACGTCGTGAGCGCGTCAGCCTCGCGATCATCACCGAGACCTCCGACCTGCTCAACGACCTGGACTACCCGTTCGCGCTGCGGGAGATCTCGGAGGTCCTCGAGGGCGCACTCGTCGGGTGGGCCGGCTTCTACATGAACGACGACGGACTCCGCTTCGCGGAGGGTATCGACACGACCGCCCCGCCGAGCGGGCGCGGCCAGCGGCACGGCCGGTACATCGCGGAGGGGCGGGCACGGTCGAGGGGTCATGGGGCTCACGGACGCACTGGGGACGCGACCGGACCGGCGTCCCTGGTCCCCGGGACCGTGGTCGACCTCCAGGACACGGTCCAAGACCTCCTCGACGGCCGTATCGACGGCCCTGTCCGGCTCGACCTGGCGATCGACTACCCCAGTGGTCGGCGTCGAGCTGGCTGAGCCGGGACGTGCGCCAGCGCACCTCGGCGAGCAGCGACGTCACTCGGTCGGTCCAGCTCCACGCGGTCGCCGCCGCCGGCGGGTGCTGGGCCTGCTCGCCACGAGCGGCCCGCCCGCGTCGGCTTCCACGTTGACCGACCAGGAGGGCTCGGAGGCGGTCCTGCGAGCGATCGCGCGACGCGCGGGGCTGGCGATCGACAACGTCCGCCTGTACGCCCGCGAGCACCGCCTCGCCGAGACCCTCCAGCGGGCGATGCTGCCCGAGCAGGCGGACGTCACGGGGCTGGACGTCTGGACGTACTACGCGCCCAACTCCGAGCACGCGCAGGTGGGCGGGGACTGGTACGACGTCCTGCAGATCACCCCGGACGTCGTCGGCCTCGTGATCGGGGACGTCGTCGGCCACGACGTCGAGGCCGCGGCCGCGATGGGGCAGCTCCGGTCCGTGGTGCGCTCGTACGCGTACGAGCTGACGACCCGGGCCCCGTGCTGGAGCGTGTCGACCAGCTGGTCGTCGGGATGCGCATCCCGCGTTCCGCGAGCCTGGTCTACGCGGCGCTCACGCATCACGCCGCACCGGGCGGTACGGGCGAGGGCGCCGAGGGCGACACCCGGAGGCGGGCGGAGCAGGAGAGCCCGCGGAGATCACCTGGACGATCGAGTACTCGCGCGCGGGCCACCTGCCGCCCCTGCTGCTCCGCAAAGGCGAGGTGACCCAGCTCAACGAGGCCGGCGGGTCGCTCATCGGCTTCGGTATCGGCGCACGGGCCACCGGACGGGCGAAGCTCGCGACCGGCGACGTCCTCCTCTTCTACACGGACGGCCTGATCGAGCGGCGCGACCGCGCGCTGCGCGTGGGGCTCGACGCGCTCGTGGAGGCGACGCGGGCGATCACGGCGATCGACTCGGCCGGGATCGGCGAGAGCTCCTGTCCCGGCTCGCCGACGCCCCGAGGACGACGTCGCGCTCGTCGTGGTCCGCATCCCGGACCCCGTCTCCGACCCGGTCACGTCCGCGCTGAGCCCCGCAGCCGCCGGTGGCTCCTGCCCAGCGAGCCCGCGTCGATCGGCCGTGCCCGCCACGCCGTGCTGCGCACCTGCCAGGCGTGGGGCTCGGCGACAGTGCCAACGCGGAGCTCGTGGTCTCGGAGCTGGTGGCCAACGGCGTGCTCCACGGGTGGGGCACCTGGCGTTGCGCCTGTTCGACACCGGGGACGGGTTGCGCGTCGAGGTCGAGGACTCCAACCCTGCGCCTCCCGTGTCGACCGACGGGCACGTGCACCGCATGGGCGGGTTCGGGATGCAGATCGTCGAGCGCCTCGCGGACTGGGGGTGGCGTCCCGCGGGCTCGGGCAAGCTCGTGTGGGCGAGGCTGCGACCGGTCGGCGAACGGCAGGACCGACCGCAGGAGAACAGCGTCGACTGAGGCGTTCCGGCACCGGGTGCCGCCGACGAGCGGCGCGCGCCGGACGCGCGTGGCGCGGCCTCGGTCAGGCGGAGGCGCTCGCCGGAGGGTCGCACCGGTGGTCGGCGTCGATGCGGAAGAGGTCGAGCGCACCGCAGACCTCCAGCACGAACAGGTCCCGGTCGTCGCACCCGCGCAGGACGGTCGCGCCGCCGCGCTTGCGGCCGGAGTCCGCGAGGGAGATGAGGAACGCCGCGCCCGTGGAGTCCATGAACGTCACGCGGCACATGTCGATCACGAGCAGCTGGCGACGCAGCCCGACGACGCGGGCCGCGATCTCCGGGAACTGGTCCCGCTCGGCGAGATCGAGGTCCCCGGCGATGACGAGCGTGGTCGTCGCGGGGAGGTGGAGATCTCGATCATGGACATGACTCTAGGCTGCTGCGCGGTTCGGTGCACGTGCGCTCGTCAGCGGCCTGCGAGAATCGACGGATGTCCCACACACCCACGCACCGCAACCTCCTCGACGGACCGGCGCCCGTCCGCCTCCCGGCCGACCCCGAGGTCGACGCGGCCCTCGCCCGGGCGACGACCCTTCGTCCTCGCAGGGTCCTTCCCGTCCTCCTCGCTCCTGTGGGCGCTGCTCGCCGAGGCGACCCTGCGCGCCGACGACGAGCACGCGGCGGTCACCGCGTACGCGTTCGCGCGCACCGGCTATCACCGTGGTCTCGACGCGCTGCGCCGTGCAGGGTGGCGCGGCCAGGGTCCGATCCCCGCCGACCACGCGCCGAACCAGGGTTCCTGCGCGCCCTCCTCGCCCTGTCGCGTGCGGCCGCGCTCATCGGCGAGACCGACGAGGCGGACCGCTGCGTACAGTTCCTGGTCGACTCCGGCACCTCGGCCGACGAGGTCGCGGCTCTCCTCGGCTGACGGGCTGCGCCCGCCCGACGGGACCCGACGGCGCGACGCGGGCGGCGCCGTCGGGAACGTGGAGCGACGCGCGCAGACCAGAAGGGCCGCCGAGGTCGATGACAGGTAAACTCGTCCAGGCTTCCGGGTGACTGCCGCCCGGACGCGCCTCAGGCCCGCAGAGGACCCGCCGGTGGGACGCGCCGCGCACCGACCCTGTCGATGCCGACGTCGCGCACTCTCACCGGCCGGTCAGTCCTCCGCACGTGCTGGTCGGTACCGGTACGCGACCCGGTCCGAGGAACAGGCAGTCTGAAAGTGGGGAATCCATGCCAGGCGTGGTGCTCATCGGTGCCCAGTGGGGCGACGAAGGCAAGGGCAAGGCGACCGACCTCCTCGGCTCCCGGGTCGACTATGTGGTCAAGTTCAACGGCGGCAACAACGCCGGGCACACGGTCGTCATCGGGGACGAAAAGTATGCGCTGCACCTGCTGCCCTCCGGCATCCTGTCGCCGGGCGTCACCCCGATCATCGCGAACGGCGTCGTCGTCGACATCGAGGTGCTCTTCCAGGAGCTCGACGACCTGATCTCGCGCGGCGTCGACGTCTCGCGCCTCCTGGTCTCCGGCAGCGCGACGTGATCACGGGCTACCACCGCACGATGGACAAGGTCAGCGAGCGGTTCCTGGGCAAGCGGCGCATCGGGACGACCGGGCGCGGGATCGGGCCCGCGTACGCGGACAAGATCAACCGCGTGGGCATCCGCATGTGGGACCTGTTCGACGAGAAGATCCTCGCCGAGAAGATCGAGGGCTCGCTCGACCAGAAGAACCACCTGCTGGTCAAGGTCTACAACCGTCGTGCGATCACGGTCGAGGAGACGGTCGAGGAGCTGCTGGCCTACGCCGAGCGCGTCAAGCCGATGATCGCCGACACCTCCCTGATCCTCAACCAGGCGCTCGACGCCGGCAAGAACGTCCTCTTCGAGGGCGGTCAGGCCACGATGCTCGACGTCGACCACGGCACCTACCCGTTCGTGACGTCGTCGAACGCGACGGCGGGTGGGGCCCTGACGGGTTCCGGCGTCGGCCCCACGAAGATCACGTCCGTGATCGGCGTGATCAAGGCATACACGACCCGCGTCGGCGGGGCCCGTTCCCCACGGAGCTCTTCGACGACATGGGCGCCTACCTGCTCAAGACCGGTGGCGAGTACGGCGTGACCACGGGTCGCGCCCGTCGCTGCGGGTGGTACGACTCCGTGATCGCCCGGTACGCGAGCCGCGTCAACGGCATCACGGACCTCGTCGTCACCAAGCTGGACATCCTCACGGGCATCGAGAAGATCCCGGTCTGCGTCGCGTACGACGTCGACGGCGTCCGCTACGACGAGATGCCCACGGACCAGACGGCGTTCCACCACGCGAAGCCGATCTACGAGGAGTTCGACGGCTGGTGGGAGGACATCTCGCACTGCCGCACCTTCGAGGACCTGCCCGCCAACGCACAGAGCTACGTGCGGACCCTCGAGGAGCTCTCCGGGGCGCGGGTCTCGGCTGTCGGTGTGGGGCCGTCGCGCGACGCGATCATCCCGTTGCACGACCTGCTGCACTGAGACAGGAGTACCAGTTCCCCGTCGGGGATGCGGCGCTCGGCGGCGACAACTGCCGAACAAGCCAGACGCGACAGGACGCAGCGGACACAGACCTGATGGTCGGTGTCCGCTGCGTGCCTTTGTACGGTCAAGAAAGTGTGACCTGTGTCGAACCAAGCGGGGTATTTCCGGACTCTTCGCTCCAAACGGTCAATGTTTGGTATGGCGTAAGGCTCGCCTTCGTCAAGGATCTACGTTATGGTATGAGCGTACCAAGATACAGCGGATGGCCAACGGAGCTCCTAGGGGACCGCACTGAACCTCAGGGCTCGCATCGGCATCCGTCGCTCGCACCCTGGTCTTACCAACAGAAGGGTGCTGGAGATGCAGGAATCACGTGCACGCAAGGTCAAGGTCGGACTCGCCGGACTGGTCGTCCTCGGAGTCGGGGTCGCCGCCACGAGCGCGCTGTGGAGCGACAACGTCTGGTTCCAGGGTGAGGTCGGGGTGTCGGCGTTCAACCTCGAGGGATCTCTCGACGGCGAGACCTGGGTCGAGGGGACAGCGCGGCTGTCGCCCTGACGCTCGACCCGGCGATGGGCATGTCCCCGGACAGACCGTCGAGCAGATCGTCCACATCCGCAACTCCGCGGACTCGACCAACGCCGCCAACCTCGCCGACCCGGTGATCACCGGGCTCAGCCCCGAGCTCGCCGCGGCCCTCGATGTGTCCGCGGACTTCGACGGCGACGCGACCAACCTGGCCAAGGGCGAGGACATCCCCATGACCGTGGTCTTCACGCTCGCTGCGGACGCCCCACATCGCTCCAGGGCGCGACCGGGGCGATCACGATCCAGGTGACCGGCACCGAGGTCGTCTCCTGACATGACCCGGATCCCACGAACGGCTCGCGCCGTCGTGGGGTGACGGCCCTCTGCGCGCTCGGCAGCGCTGGACTCCTCCTGGGAGCGGCGCTGCCGTCGCCGTCGGAGCACCCGCACGGGTGCCGCCGGGAGGCGAGCCCCCGTCGCAGTCGTTCTCCTTCGAGGGCATGGCACCGGGGCAGACCCGGTGGACCATGGTCGACCTCGCGTCGAGCCACCCCACGGACGGTTCCGTCGTCGGCGTCGAGGTGTCGACCACCGGCGCGCTGGCCGCGTCGCTCAGCACCTCGGTCACGGCGTGCACCACACCCTGGCAGGACGGCGTGTGCCCGAGCGGGCCCGTCGTCCTCATCGAGGGTGGCGCGGCCCGCAGTCGGGCACGGCCACGGAGGACGTCGTCCTCCCCGCCCGTGCCACGACGTCGCTCCGGGTCTCCGTCACGATCGACGACGGCGTCGCTGCCGGTACGACCGGCAGCGTCCGCTACGACCTCGCGGTCCAGGGGTCGGGGACGCTGCCGACGATGCCTCGACCGACCCAGCCGACGTGACCGGTCCCACCGGACCCTCGCGACGACCGGCGCGGCCGTGGACCCTGGCCGCGCTCGCCGGCGGACTGGTCGGCACAGGTGCTGCGCTCATGCGCAGACGGCGGGATGCTGAACACGAACATCCGGCGCGCGCTCGCGTCGCCGGCAGTGACGGACAGAACGGGAGGGGCGGGCGATGAACGACCGATCGATCACGCGACCGCCGCGTCGACGGCTCGTCTTCGACCGCATCGCAGCCCGCGCCGGGCGGTGCTCGCGCTCCTGCTCGTCGCCGGGCTTGCCCTGTGGGTGCCGGACGCCCGCAGGAGACCTCCGCCGCCTGGAGCGACGTCGTCTACGCCCAGGGCGAGGTCGGCATCGCGTCGATCGCGACGGCGACCGAGGTCGCCGTGGGCGCCGACTTCTCCTGCGTGGTCGCCGACGGTGACGTGTGGTGCACGGGGACAACTCGCTCGGGCAGCTCGGCACGGGTGACACGACGCCGTCGGACGTGTTCGTCGGGCCCGTCGTGAGCCTGCCGGCCGCCAGGTCGACCAGTTGGACGCAGGGACGAACCACGCGTGCGCAGTCGTCGGCGGGCTCGTCTACTGCTGGGGCGACAACTCGAAGGGCCAGGCCGGAGGATCGGCGGCCTCGTACACGACCGCTCAACTCATTCCTTCTCCCACGAGTCGTGCGATGAACGTCAAAGAGATCGAGCTCGGCGCCAACGCCTCGTGCGGGGTCGCGGAAGGCACCGGCTACTGCTGGGGCGACGCCTACACGACGGGTGGAGCATCCTCCGTACCGGTAGCGGTCAGCGGCGGCGCCCTCCCGGCGGATTCGACGGTGTCGGACATCGCACTCGGGTTGACCTCGGGATGCCTTACAGCCGACGGCCGGCCGTACTGCTGGGGCCAACTCGAGGGGCAGCTCGGCAACGGGACCACTGACGCGAGCGCGGTGCCCGTCCTGGTCGACACGGCCGGAGAGATGGGTCGGCTCGACCTGGGCGACCTCTCGGTGGGCGGAGAGTTCGCGTGCGCCACCGCGGCCGATCATCCCGGCGTCGACGCATGGCGCGATCAGACATTCTGCTGGGGCGACGACTCGAGAGCGCAGCTCGGCCGGGGCTGGATCGACCCGCCACGGCTGCCGGCGCTGATACCGGTGCGGGTCATGGGACCGCTGGTGGAACGGAACATCGTGAACCTCGACCTCCGAGGGAGTACGGCGTGCGCCATCGATGTGGACGGTGAGACGTTCTGCTGGGGGACAACGTGAACAGCCAGGCGGGCGTCGGGAACGAGTATTGGCTCACTCAATACGCCGACCAACCGCAGCGAGTCACCCTTCCGGAGACTGTTCCGCTGTGGTTCTCCGTGGTCAGCACCGGCCTCAACCACAGCTGCGGCATCGCGACCGACGGCGTCGCCTACTGCTGGGGAACCAATCCGCACGGTCAGCTCGGCACGGTCCACGGCGACCCACCCTCCCTGTCGCTCGCAGCTACAACCCGTTCGCCGTGACCCCGACATGGTCGGGCTGGTCCTCGTGAGGTGGCTCAAGCGCGTCGGCGACGCGTTCCTCACGGTCGCGGCGGTCGCGGGCGTCCTCGGTCTGGTGCTCTTCCTGGGCATCCAGACCGGCAACCTGCAGACCCTCGTGGTGATCTCCGGGTCCATGGTGCCCACGTACGAGGTCGGCGACGCGATCGTCTCCCGCCGCGTACCGGCCTCGAGCGTCGAGGTGGGGACGTGGTGAGTGTCTTCACCCGGGACGGGGTCCTGGTCACGCACCGGATCGTCGCGATCGACGACGGGCCGGGGCCGAGCGCACCCTCACGCTGCGCGGTGACAACAACCCGGTCGACGATCCCGAGGCGTACGTCGTCGAGGACGTGCTGGTGCCGCTGGTCCGGATCCGGGGCGCGCGACGCGATCGACGTGCTGCGTCGCCCGGCGGTCGGGATCCCGGTCGTGGTCGCGGTGTGCGCCATGGTCGGGTTCGCGCTCATCCCCTCGAAGCGACGTCCTGAGCCGGACGAGTCCGCCGCGCCCGCCGAGGTCAGGACGGGCACGGGTCCCGACGACGTGGACGACTCGGGCTCCCGGGCCCCGATCGGTAGACTGCGGGCCGTGAAGATCCTCGTCATCGGTTCGGGTGCCCGCGAGCACGCCATCGTCCACTCGTTCGCCCAGGAGGCCGCGGCCACCGGCGCGGAGCCGCACGAGCTGCACGCCGCCCGGGGAACCCGGGGATCGGCGAGCTCGCGACCCTGCACACGGTCAGCGCGGTCGACGGCGCGGCCGTCGCGGCGCTCGCGGTCGAGTTGGGGGCGGACCTGGTCGTGGTCGGCCCCGAGGCCCCGCTGGTCGCGGGCGTCGCGGACGCGGTCCGGGCGGCCGGCATCGACTGCTTCGGACCCAGCGCGGAGGCCGCGGCCCTCGAGGGCTCCAAGGCCTTCGCCAAGGACGTGATGGCGGCCGCGTCCGTCCCGACCGCACTCGCGCACGTCTGCACGGACATCGACCAGGTCGCCGACGCGCTCGACGCGTTCGGCGCCCCTACGTGGTCAGGACGACGGCCTCGCCGCGGGCAAGGGCGTCGTCGTGACCGACGACCGCCAGGAGGCGCTCGAGCACGCGCAGGCCTGCTTCGCGACCCCCGCCCGGTGCGGGGACCCGGTCGTCGTCATCGAGGAGTACCTCGACGGCCCCGAGGTCTCGCTGTTCTGCCTCTCCGACGGTGCGAGCGTGGTCCCGCTGGCCCCGCCCAGGACTTCAAGCGCGCGTTCGACGGCGACGCCGGACCCAACACGGGAGGCATGGGCGCGTACAGCCCGCTGCCGTGGGCTCCGGCCGGACTGACCGAGGAGGTCGTGTCGCGGGTCGCGCAGCCCACGATCGACGAGATGGCGCGCCGCGGCACACCGTTCGCCGGGGTCCTCTACGTCGGCCTCGCGCTGACGAGCCGCGGCACCCGCGTTGTCGAGTTCAACGCACGCTTCGGCGACCCGGAGACGCAGGTCGTCCTCTCCCGGCTCGTCACGCCGCTCTCGGCGGTGCTGCGCGCGGCGGCGCGGCGGCCTCGCGGAGTTCCCGCGCCTGCGCTGGTCCGACGACGCGGCCGTGACCGTCGTCGTCGCCGCGAACGGATACCCGGCCGCGGTCCGCAGCGGAGACCCGATCACGGGCGACGCCGACGCCGAGGGGCTCGAGGGAGTGCACGTCCTGCACGCCGGTACCGCGCTCGACGACGAGGACGTGCTGCGCAGCGCGGGTGGCCGTGTGCTGTCCGTCGTCGCGCGCGGCGAGGACCTCAGGAGGCGCGTCGCCGTGTCTACGCAGGCGTCGACGCGATCGTCCTGCCCGGCTCGCACCACCGCACCGACATCGCGCTGAAGGCTGCGCGCGGCGAGCGCTGACTGCCTGTCCCCTTCCCCTCGTCGCCTCCCCTTGTCCACCCCGGTGCCGAGCATGCGGTTGGCGTCGACAATCACCCGTTTTCGACGCCAACCGCATGCTCGACGGACGCTGATCGCATGCTCGGCACCGGCGGCACCGGAGGCACCTGCTGAACCCGTTGTCGCCGCCTCCGGCACCGGCGAGGCCCGCGAGCAGCAGCTCGCGGGCCTCGCCTCATCCCGGCCCGTCCGACACAGAGGGCTCGGTCCGTCGGTGCGCCCTCACCCCGAAGGCGTGAGGCGCACCGGGTCAGGGTGGTGCCGACCCTCCCGCCGAGGTTGAAGGCCGTGGGGTGCCGGGCGTGCCCGACGCGATGAAGATGATGCCGGGGACGAAGCCGCCGCCCACGACCTCGACGTTCCCCAGTCGTAGTCCCCGGCGAGGCTCAGCCCGACGACGGACGCGATCAGTGGTCGGTAGCTCATCCGTGGCACTCCTTCGTGACGGTGGGTCGGAGCGGGTCCGTCGTCACCCCTCCGACGGACCCGCGTCGACGACCATAGTGAAGCGCTTCGACGGCGAGCAGGGGTGAAACGTTTAGGTCCCGGTCAACCCGCCCGGCACGGCGCACCGTGCAGGGGCCCGCACGTCGTCACACGCACGATCCGTGCTCACTCGCCGACTGTCGTCAGCAGGTCGTTGATCGCCGTGCGGACGACATCCGGCCGATCCACCGGGATGTCGTGAGTGCTTCCTTCGGCCGTCACGAGCTGCCGGTTGTCGGCGGCTCCCGCGAACTGCGCCTGGGCGTCTCGCCACAGCTGTGCGGCGTCAGGCGTCGGGAACGGGGTCGCGGCCGAGACGATGACGATCGCGGGAACCGTCACGGGCCAGGACATCGCGTGATAGGCGATGTGTGCCGGACCGTAGTTGGCGGCCACGGCCAACAGTTGCCGGGTCTCCCGCGTGGAGGGCGCCGCCTCGAGCGCGGCCGTCTGAGAATCGTTGGCCGCGACGAGCATGGCCGTCACCTCGTCGGTGTAGAGGTCCGGGAGGCTGGCATCCACGAGGACCGCGCCGGAGACCCGGTCGGGGTAGGTGTTGACGAAGGACGTGGCGATCTCCCCAGCGAGGGAATGGGACACGAGGATCACGTCGTCGGTGACGCCGAGCTCCGTGAGCCCGGCCTCCAGGTCGGACACGGCGTCCTCAACCTTCCACGGTCCCGGGACCTCGTCGCTGGCGCCCATCCCGGCGCGGTCGTACGTGATGATCATGGATCCCGTTTCTCGCGCAACGAGGGGCGCGAGGTCCTCCCAGTACGACGAGTCGAGGCCACCACCGGCGTCGAAGACGATCGCCGCAGGTTGCCGGGAGTGACGTGGAAGGCCAGCTCGTGGTCACCGTTGGAGATCATGTGGAGCCCCGGGTCTGCAGCCGTCGGCGCCGGGGCTGCGGTAGTTGGGTCCCCAGCGGGGTGGCCGAAGCCTGGACCACCGGTACGTCGGGGCTCGCGCAGGCCGCGACGGCACCGATGACGAGCGCGGCACCCGCGAGCGAGAGCAGTGCATGGCGACCGGCGCGACGAGAAGGCGTGTGTTCGGGCATGGCGGTGTGCTCCAGGTGATGGGTGTGTGGCTTCCCACGGGTCGTGAACTCACTCGTGGCTGCCGGCGATGGGCTGATCCGACACACTTCATCCTGGTCGCGCTCGCCGCACCGGTCGATGAGGCGGACCGCCGATTCCCGGAGGCTGTCCCCGTTCGAGCGGCACGGTCTCGCGTGCCACGGCCTGCGCCCGCGCCCTGCCGGGTGCGGTCTTCGGTCGTGACCGCGTCGCCGTCGCCGCCGTCGCCGCCGTCGCCGCCGTCGCCGCCGTCGCCGCCGTCGCCGCCGTCGCCGCCGCCGCCGTCGTCGTCGTGCGTCGCTGTCGTCGGGCCGGGCGCTCCGGCGCGTCCGCCGGAGCGCCCGGCAACCGGGCGGTCAGGCGCTCGCGCAGGCCTGCCCGCCGAGGGCGAACGCCGTGGGGAGGTGTTGGTGCCGCCGTGGCTGCCGTTGAACCCGACGACCACGCTCCCGCCCGGGCGATCTGTCCGTTCCACGCGGCGTTCGTCACGGTGACGTCCGAGCCGCTCTGCACGTACTGCCCCGACCAGCCGTTCGTGACGACCTGACCGTCCGAGAACCGGAAGCCGAGCGACCAGCCGTCGATCGCCGTCGTGCCCGTGTTGGTGATCGCGACCGTGGCGGTGAAGCCCGTGTTCCACCCGTTCACCGCGTAGCCCACGGTGCACGCGGCGGGTCGGTTCCCGGATCCGTCCCCGGGTCGGTCGGCTCAGCCCCGAGCTCGGCGG
Source organism: Oerskovia sp. M15 (assembly GCA_038070415.1). Classification (GTDB taxonomy): domain Bacteria; phylum Actinomycetota; class Actinomycetes; order Actinomycetales; family Cellulomonadaceae; genus Oerskovia. The sequence goes on along the minus strand of JAMYWF010000001.1, from coordinate 1,274,002 downwards.
CGATCGCGGCGAAGGCGGCTTGGGGCGTAGGAGTCGTCCCACACGAGCGCCGCGCCCTGTCCGGCGAAGACGTCCGGGATCCACGAGTACTTGTCGGTGATCCCCACAGCGTCACCCCGTGCAGCGCGACACCGCGAGGCAGGACCGGAACACCGTGGCGTAGTCGCCCGCCTGCTGGGTGAGCTTCGCCTGGTCGGCGGGGTGACCATCCGGATGTCGAGCTCGGTCACGCGGACGTCCACACCCAGGTCCGCGAAGCCTGCATGTTCGCGGTCATGGTCGACGGGACCTGCCCGACGATCAGGTGCGCCTGGAGACCGACGCAGTCGATCGGCACCCGCGGGCGATGAAGTCCTTGACGAGCTCGTAGATCGCGGTGCTCTTCGCGTTGATCGCGTCGGTGCTGTAGTCGTTGATGCACAGGTCGGCGTCCGGGGCGGCGACCGGGCGGCCGGAACGCCTCCTCGATGTACCCGTCGCCCAGCTTCTGCTGGAAGACGCTCTGGCGCCGGGTCCCGTTGTCCTCGAACGCCTCGTTGACGACGTCCCAGGCGTCGACGCGATCGGCGTAGCGCCCGCGACCTGGCTGATGTGGTTCGTCATCGCGGCCCGCAGCTCGGTCGCCGTCCCGAGGTCGGACACCCAGGTCGGGAGCTGCGAGTGCCAGACGAGCGTGTGGCCGTAGAGCTCTGCGCCCTGCGCTTCGGCGTACGCCGCGACCTCGTCGGCACCCGCCCAGGTGAACGTCCCCGGCTGAGGCTCGGTCGCGTCCCACTTCATGGCGTTCTCGGCGACGACCAGGTTGAACTCACGGTCGGCGACCGCGGCGTAGGCGGCTCCGAGAGCCGGTTCGGTGCGAGCGCGACGCCGATCGTGCGGCCCTGAGCGGCCGCGGCGTCGGCGAGCGGCTCGTAGGTCTCGGCCGCCACGGCTGAGGGGCGGCCAGCAGCCCGGCGAGGGTGAGGGCGACGACGGACGCCGCGGCGCCCTGGGCGGTGGTGCGTGATGTGTGGTGCATGGTTCCTCCAGGGATCGTGGTCGGGCCGGGCGCTCCGGGTTTCCACCGGAGCACCCGACCCGGCCGGTCAGGCGCTCGCGCAGGCCTGCCCGTCGAGTGCGAAGGCCGAGGGGCTGCCCCGTGCCGGTCGCGTTGAAGCCGATCTCGACGCTCGCGCCGGCGGCGAGGGCCGCGTTCCACGGCACGTTCGTGACGGTGACGGCCGTGCCCGACTGGCTGAACGTGCCCGACCAGCCGTTCGTCACCTGCTGGCCGGCGGGGAGGGTGAAGGTGAGCGTCCAGCCGTTGCGCGCCGTTGCCCCGTGTTGGTGACCTTCATGGTCCCGGTGTAGCCAGAGCTCCAGCCGTTCGAGGAGAACGTCACGGCGCACTGGCCCGTCGGCGTGACCGGCCCCGCAGGTGTCGTCACGCTCCTCGACCCGACAGGGCGGAGACGTTGCCCGCCGCGTCGCGTGCCCGCACGGTGAAGGAGTACGACGTCGCGGGGAGAGCCCGTGAGCGTGGCGCTCGGCGTGGTCGTCGTGGCGACCTTCGTCGCCCTGCCGCATCGTTGCGGTAGACGTCGTAGGCCGACACCGCCCGGTCGTCGGTCGAGGGGTCCAGGCGAGCGTCACGCCCGACGACGTCACGTCCGTCGCGCTCGGGGTCCCCGGCGCGGTGGGCGCCTGGTGTCCGGTCCCGGCGGGTGCCGCCGTCGCCGTACAGGTCGCGGAGCGACTGCCCGGTCGTGGCCCCGGCCCCGCCCAGGGCACCTGGTGGTCGAGCGAGACGAACTTCCCGCCCTCCTTCCACAACGACGGCTCGAGCAGGTCGTACTTCGCCTCGTCCCACGTCGTCCAGTCGTGGTTGAGGAGACCGCCCGTGTCCCCGGAGTTGGGGTTGAGGCACCAGAACGTGTGGCTGAGCCGGTAGTCGACGATGAGCTCGCGGAGAGCGAGCATCCACTTCTCGTTCTTGCCGCCGTCGAGGAAACCGCCCCACTCTCCGATGAGCAGGGGCGCGGTCTGCTGCTTCCACAGGTACAGCCAGTTCGGGTCCCACACCTCGGCCTCGAGCGACGCCCGGTCCCAGTCGTCCCCGTGAACCACGGCTGCGGCGAGACCAGGGGCCCGTAGTCGTGCGGGAGTAGACGAGCTGGTCCTGGTGCGCGCCCAGGTCGACCGGGTGGTCGGCGGCCCCGCGCAGGTTGCCGCCCCACCAGGTGTTGTGGAAGTCGTCGAGCCCGCGGTCGTCCCACGTCCTGCCCGCCTTCGGGTAGACCTGGACGCCCTCCACGAGGATCAGCAGGTGGGGGTTGATCGCGAGGATCTTCGCGGCCGCCTGCTCGGCGACGTACCTCCAGTTGTCGGCGTCGCTCGACCCGTCCCACTTGGCGCGCAGGGTCTCCGACTGCGACCCGTGCGGCTCGTTCTTGAGGTCCGCGGCGACGATCGTGTCGTCGTCCTTGTACTCGTCGGCGAACCACTCCCAGCCTGCGTAGAAGTCCTCGACCGTGAACTCGCCGTGCGTCCAGAGCGGGTAGACGTGGCCCGAGTTGTCCGCGGTGGCGCTGTGCAGGTCGATCATGACCTTGAGCCCGTACTTCTCGCACAGCTCGAGCCAGTGGTCGAAGATCTCCTTGTTGTCCATGCCGATCAGCTCGGGGTTGGCCGAGGTGTTGACGTTGGGCGCCGCGACCGTCTGTCCGTCCTTCCACTCGAGCAGCAGCTCGGTGGAGATCGGTACGCGCACGATGTTGATGCCGCGCTCGGCCATCGAGCGCGTGATCGACTCGAGGTTGCCGGACCAGAGGCCATGGAACACGCGCTCGCCGGCGTTGAAACCGAACCAGTTCGCGCCCGTGAGCCAGACCTCGTTGCCGGCCTCGTCGACGATCGTCGAGCCGTCGGTGTGCAACCAGTCGTCGGCCGGGGTGGCAGCGAGGGACGTGTCCGGGTGAGGACCCCGAGGCGGACGACAGCGCGGTGGTGAGCGGCGCCGTCGGGCCGGAGAGGGCTGCTGCCGACGGCAGCGCGCTCGCCGTGATCAGCGCGCCGCCGCCAGGGCGGCGAACGCACCCGACGCCGGGGGCGTGGTCGGTCGAGAGATTCCTGCTGAGGACTCATGAAGAGCTCCTGGATGAGGACCGGGCTGCCCGGGGCCGCAGGTGCGGGCCGGACAGCCCGGTCGGGTGCTGTCGGTCAGGTCAGGAGACGGTGCAGGCCTGGCCGTTGAGGGTGAACGCGGACGGCGCCGTGTTGGTGCCGTTGTGGCTGGCGTTGAAGCCGACCTCGACCGAGGCTCCCGGAGCGAGGTTCGCGTTCCAGGAGAGCCCGCTGATCGTGACGTTCGCGCCGGTCTGCGTGAACTGGCCCGACCACGAGTTGGTGATGGTCTGGCGGCGGGGAACGCGAAGGCCAGCGTCCAGCCGTTGACGGCGCTGGTCGACGTGTTGGTGATCTTCACGGTGCCGGTGAAGCCGCTGTTCCAGCCGTTGCCCGAGTAGGCGACCGCGCACGAGCCGACGGGCGGGACGACGACCGACGTCGTCGTGGCGCTCACGGCTGCCGAGGCTGCCGAGAGGTTGCCCGCGGTGTCCTTGGCCCGGACCGTGTACGAGTACGCCGTACCCGCGGTGAGGCCCGTGTCGGTGAAGGAGGTCCCGGTCGGCGTACCGACCTGCACCCCGTTGCGGGAGACCACGTAGCCGCCACCCCGACGTCGTCGGTCGAGGCGTTCCAGGTGAGCGGGACCGTGGTGGCCGTGGTGGTCCCGGCGGTCAACCCCGTGGGGTCGACGGCGGCAGATCGGCCTGACCCGCCGCGGTCGTGACCGACCTGGCTGCGGACGGCGTCGAGACGTTGCCCGCCGCGTCGCGGGCCGTGACCGTGAAGGAGTACGCGGTCGACGGGGTGAGCCCGGCGGCCGTGTAGCTGGTCGACGTCGCGGTGCCGATCGCGGTCCCGTTGCGGAAGACCGTGTAGCCGGTCACCGCGGTGTCGTCGGTCGAGGCCGTCCACGACAGGGGACGGTCGTCGCCGTGGCGGTTCCCGCGGTGAGGCCGGTCGGGGCCGTCGGAGCCGTCACGTCGCCGGGGCCGGAGCCGCCGTCGCCCTCGATGACCGGGTAGGCGTTCTCGACCAGCATCTCGAACTGGGCGCCGAACCACTGGCCCGCGAGCGGGCGCCGCCCATCGCACCCGTCAGCTGGTTGGCCAGTTTGGGGAGACGAACGTCGGGTCGCACATGCGGTCGAAACGCTTGCCCTGGTCGTTCGCGATCTCGGTCGATGCACCGTCGGACTCGCCCGGAGGCTTGACCCACACGTACGCGTGCAGGTGCGACTCGGGTAGCCCGAGGGCGAGGCCTGCGGCCGCTCACCGATACCGGCACCCTCCGGGTTGCACCACGCGCCGCGGTGGACGCGCTTGTCCACACGGGACTCGTTCACGTAGGTGGTGTAGTTCGTCGAGGTGCTGACGGCGGTCGGGCGGGCGTCGCCGCCCCAGCCGTTGCGCGACGTGTCGATGAGCATGCCGATCGAGGCCGGAAGCCCTCGGCGACCAGGAGGTCGTAGAGGTGCGCGGTCCAGTCGGTCTCATCGAAGTCGGCGTTCCACTCGTAGAAGCTCGACGAGCGGATGGGCGTGCCGCCGATCTGGATGTCCTCGAGGAACGGCTCGACCAGAGGCGTCGAGTTGGCGGTGTTGGTCACGAAGCCCGCGACGGACGCGTAGCCCGCGTCGGTCGACTGCACGACGTCGGCGAAGAGCGTCGCGGCCGGGCGGCGTTGCTCGGCCAGCCGAGCCAGCCGGCGTGCGCTGCGTCGATGTAGGAGTAGACGTTGCCGACCGTGTACAGCCCGTCGAGCGCGTACTTCACGCCCTCGCGGTAGTACGGGGCGGACTGCTGGCAGTCGGCCGTGCTGATGTTGGTGATGAGGTTCGGCAGCGAGTCCGGCTCGACGGTCGCCGCGATGCGCAGCGAGTCGTACTTCGGGTCGTCGAGGATGTCGACGATCGGGTCGATGTACTCGTTCTTGTATCGGACCAGACCCGCGTCGGTCGCGGGAGCTCACCGTTCGAGGCGAGCGCGTAGCAGTCGCGGCCGGGCAGGTCGTAGATGACCAGGTTGACGACGAGGGGACGCCCGCCTCCTTCTGGGCGAGCGCCTCGTCCAGGTGGAAACGCAGGCCGGGACCGTCCGCGTTGCCCTCGATCGCGCTGATGCGGTCCATCCAGACGGCGGTCGGCTCGCCGGAGATCGCCTGCATCTTCGCGGCGAGGTCGCCGTCCGCCTGGGCCGCGGCCGCTTCCACGGAGTCCGACCAGTACGGGTTCACGTACTGGGTCGCTCCGGCGTACGGGTTCGCGACCCGCGGCTCTGCGGCGACGGCGGCACCTGCGCGAAGGCGAGCGGAGCGGCGACCAGCGCCGCTGCTGCCATGGCTGTCGCACCCTTGCGCAGCCGATGGGGGTTGGTGACACGAGGTCCTCCTGTGGTTCGTCCGAGGAGGGCGGACGGCGTCGTCCGACCTCTGCCGCAGGGTGCGGCGACGACCGCAACGTGTCACGGACCGGGTGAAGGTGGAATGTCGTGAAACGTTTAGGCATCCCTCATCGAGGAGGGCGGTCGTCCCTCGCACGACCAGGTGACCGCCCGGCATCGTCACCGGTGCGTCCCCTGCCGGGCCTGGGTGGGCGTCCGGCGCAGCGCCTTCCGGCGCCGTCGAGGCACCGGGGCAGCGGCGCCGTCGAGCACCGTGACGGGCGCCACGCCCAGGGCGAGCAGGACCTGGCGGCCCGCCTCTGCGCCGAGCGCGCGCACCGGTGAGCTCAGCGCGGTCACGGGCGGGGTCGACAGGCGCAGGACCGGCGAGTCGCGGCCCGCGACGACCGACAGGTCCCAGGGGACGGCAAGGCCCTCACGCCGTGCGACCTCCAGGACCACGAGCGCCCTTGGTCGTCGTCGGTGACGAGGGCCGTGGGACGCTGGGTCGACGAGAGGGCCTCGCGGGCTGCCGAGGCGATCTCGTCGAGCGAGGAGCACCGGTGCACGGTGAGGCTGGCGCCCCTTCGGTGACTCCGGAGGCCAGCGCGTCCACCTGGCGATCCGACGTGCGCGGGCCCGCCCGGCCGCGAGGAGAGCGACCCGCCGGTGGCCGAGGTCCGCGAGATAACGCCCGGCCGGGCGTGGCCCGACCCGTCGAGCAGGACGCGGCGCGCCCGCGTGCTCGTGGTCGGTGGGGACTGCTGGTCGCCGACGAGCACCGCGACCATGCCGAGCCGGTCCACGGTCGCCGGGCGGGGATCGTCGTCGCGCAGGCCCGTGACGACGATCGCGTCGAAACGTTGCTCCGCCCACCAGGTCTCCATCAGGCGTGCCGCCTCCGCGGGGAGTCCGCGAGATGGAGGGTCAACCCCAGGTCGTGCGCGGCGAGGCCCTCTCGGAGGCCGTCGGCGAGGTCGATGTCGGACGTGGCGCTCGCGCGGCCGACGGCGTCTCGCACCAGGACGAGACCGATCGCTCCCGACCGGCCCCGCAGGAGCGTGCGGCGGCGCTGGGACGCCACCCGAGGTCGTCGGCGACCTGCAGGATGCGTCGACGAGTCCGCTCCGAGACTCCCGGTCGACCGTTCAGTGCGTAGGAGACGACGGCGATCGACACGCCGGCTTCGCGTGCGACGTCGGTGATCGTCGGACGCTTACCAGTAGCAATCGGGCGTTCCGGACGTAAGAATGTGCCCACGGTCACACAGCATGCACCCAGACGCGGCATGTCGCATGATCGAACCGGTTCGACGACGAACCGGTGCAGGGCCCGGACACGACGGAGTGATCACATGGTCGACGGAACCACGCGCGCGCGGCACTACACGATCGGCGTGCTCTCGCCGGTCGTCGGAGGCTTCTACTTCGGCAAGGTCCTCGCGGGGATCGCCCGCGCCCTGCGCGCAGGCGGCCACCGTGTGGTCGCCGTCCAGACCTACCCTGCCGACCTCGATCGCGACGAGTTCCCCGACCGACCACCCCACCGGCCGATCGTCGGCCTCGACGCGATGGACGGGATCATCGTCGTGACGTCCGCCGTGGAGCACGAGGTCCTGCGCGAGCTCGACCGCGCAGGCAAGCCCCTGGTCGTCGTCAGCGAGACCGTCGACGGCCTCGACGCGCCCTCGTCACCCCCGACAACTCGGGCGGGGTGCGGGCCGCCGTCGAGCATCTCGTCCGTCACGGGCACGAGCGGATCGGCTTCCTCGGCAACCCGGGTCAGCACGACATCGTCGAACGCCACGCCGCCTACGAGGCTGCGCTGCGCAGCCACGGGATCGAGCCTCGGCCCGAGTGGGTCTACCAGACCCGCGACAACCAGGAGGTCGCCGGCGGCGCCGCCGCTCGCGCCGCGCTCGACGACGGCCTCGACACCACCGCCACGATCGCCGGCACCGACCGCAACGCGGTCGGCTTCCTGCGGGCGCTCGTCGACGCGGGGCTCAGCCTGCCGCGCGACCAGGCGATCATCGGCTTCGACCACTCCGACGGCGGCGCGCGCTCCCGACCGCGGCTGTCCTCGGTCGACCCGCACCACGACCGGGTCGGTGAGCTGGCCGCAGAGCTGGTCCTCGCTCGACTCCAGGGCGAGATCGTGGGGCCCGGTCAGCACCTTGCCGAGGCGACGCTCGTGTGCCGCGAGTCCTGCGGGTGCGTGCACGGCACGAGGACGGACCTGCTGGTCGACGGGGTTCCGCGCGAGGGGAGGCGGCGCATGACCTGCCGGGCGCGGTCCGCCTGGACGTCGTCGCGCACGCCGTGCTCGACGACGCGGTCGCATCCCGCGTGCGCCGTCGACCGGGGAGCAGGGCCGCCCGCCAGGCCACCCTCGACACGGCGAGATCGCCGTCGACGCCTGGGTGCGAGCGATCGTCGCGGCCATGACCGATGCCGCGACCCGCGGGCCCTCCCGAGCAGCAGCGCGTACCGCGCGCTCTCCGAACGGACGGCTGCCCTGCGGCCCGTCCCCGAGGCGCTCGAACAGCTCGTGCCCGCCGTCCGCGCGCTCGAGGCCGAGCTCGTCACGGGCCTCAAGCGCCGAGGCGCCGTGAGCGGCGCAGGGCTCGGGCAACCGCGCGCGGCTGCAGGACAGGACGCAGGCGCTCGCGGACGTCACGACCGAGATCCTCGTGGCGCTCTCCCGGGCCTGCACGCACGGGCTGCTCGTACGCTCGGGGCACCTCGAGCGAGCCATGGTCGACCAGTACGAGCTGGACCTGGAGCTCATGCGCGCCGACAGCGTGACCCTGCGCCAGCTCGAGTGGTTGCCACGCGCCCAGGTCGGACCCGCAGCGCTCGCGCTCTGGACTCCGACCGGTGGTGGACCGGGCGCAGCCCGGCTCGAGGTGGCCGGGGTGCGAGGCAACAGCGCCGCCAGCGCCTCGTCGGCCACGAGTACCCGGCCGCGGAGTTCCCGCCTCGCGGGCTGCTCAGCACCAACGCCCTGTCGTTCGTCATCCCCGTCGCGTTCCAGTCGAGCGACTGGGGATACCTCGTGATCGGCGGCCCCGTGGACACCCGCGCCACGAGCGCTCGCGAGAAGTACAACCACTGGGCGGCCATGCTCGCGGTCGCGCTCGACCAGGAGCACCACCTCGGCGCGCTGCGCGCAGCGCGGCGAGCTCGAGGAGGCCGCGCGACGGGAACGAGCGCTCGCGCAGGAGATCAGCGCGAGCGAGGAGCGGTACGCGCTCGCGGCCGTCGCGACCTACGACGGGACGTGGGACTGGGACGTCGCCACGGGCACGGTCTACTACTCGGCGTCGTGGAGGTCGATGCTCGGGCTCGGCCCGAGCGACGAAGAACCGATCCCGACGCGTGGTTCGCCCGGGTGCATCCCGACGATGCCCATCACGTCCAGGTCGCCGTCGCCGCGCAGATCGGAGGGGCACAGGGGCCGCTCGACCTCGAGCACCGGCTGCTCGCCGCCGACGGGCGGTACCTCTGGGTCCGGTGCCGGGCGGTCACCGTCACCGACAGCTCCGGGTGCCCCACGCGCATGGTCGGTGTCATGACCGACCTGTCGGACGCCAAACGGCAGGAGGCCGCCCTGCGCGAGGGCTTCCTGCGCGACCCCGCTTCGGGGCCCTGCACCGAGACCTCTTCCTCGACCGGCTGGAGAGCGCGATCGAGCGGGCCCACCGCACGCCTGCGTACGACTCGGCCGTCGTCGCGGTCCGGTGCCCGCAGGAGCTCACGCCCGGCGTCGTGCGCTCGGCCAGGCGCGTCCTGGGGCCCGGGACGGGCTCTTCGTCGCCGGACGCCGTGAGCTCTACGCGCTCCTCGACGGCGTCCGGCCGGGGTCTGCGAGGTGAGGCTCGCCGCCCTCGAGGAGACCCTGGGGGCGGGTTGCGCGCTCGAGGTGCTCGGGACGCTCGACGGTCAACGCTCGGCCGAAGGGGTCCTGAGGTGGGCGAGCGGCGCTCTGCTGCGGCATCGTGGCGGCGTCGCGGTGCGGCGGCGCTGTATCCCACGGGACGGGTGATCGGCCGGATCGCCGTGACCCGATGAGAGACTAGGCGCCGTGACTGACTCACGCGACGCCTTCGACACGGCCATCCTCGATCTCCCGGGTGGCGACACGTCTACTCCGGCAAGGTTCGCGACCTCTACGAGCCGGACCTTGCCCGCCTGGGCGGTGCGCACCCGCTCGGCGACGTCGTCCTCGTGGTGGCGAGCGACCGCATCAGCGCGTTCGATCACGTCCTGTCCCCGGGCATCCCCGACAAGGGCGTCGTACTCACCCAGCTCAGCCTGTGGTGGTTCGACCGGCTCGCGGACCTCGTCCCGAACCATGTCGTGAGCACCGAGGCCAGCGCGATGCCGGGTGACGGGCTGGTGCCCGACGTCGTCGCCGGGCGCGCGATGATCTGCCGCCGGCTTGAGATGTTCCCGGTCGAGTGCGTGGCGCGCGGTTACCTCACCGGATCGGGACTGGTCGAGTACCGCGTCGACCGTACGGTGTGCGGGTGCCGCTGCCCGATGGCCTGGTCGACGGATCGCGGCTGCCCGAGGCGATCTTCACCCCGCGGCAAAGGCCGAGGTGGGGAGCACGACGAGAACGTGTCGTTCGAGATCGTCGCCCAGACCGTCGGGCTCGAGGCCGCGACCCGTCTGCGCGACCTGACGCTCGCGGTCTACTCGCGCGCCGAGGAGATCGCGCGTGAGCGCGGCGTGATCCTCGCCGACACCAAGTTCGAGTTCGGCGTGGACCCCGTCACGGGCGCGATCATGCTGGGCGACGAGGTGCTGACACCCGACTCCTCGCGCTTCTGGCCCGCGGACCAGTGGCAGCCGGGTCAGGCACAGCCGAGCTTCGACAAGCAGCACGTCCGCGACTGGCTCACCTCCGACGCCTCCGGATGGGACCGCACCTCGAGCACCCGCCGCCGTCGCTGCCCGCCGACGTCGTCGAGCGCACGCGCGACCGCTACCTCGAGGCCTACGAGCGGATCACGGGCGACTCCTGTACTGAGCCCGGGTGACACGGGGCGCTCGCGGACGTAGCGGTGCCCCGTCGGTGACGTCCAGCGGACCGTGCCGTCGACCGCGAGCTCAGGGCGCCAGCCGTGCCGTGCGCGGACCACGTGGTGGTGCCGGCAGAGCGAGATGAGCTGGTCGGGGCCCACGTCCGCCATCTCCCGAGGCGTGTCCGGACCCGGCGGCGAGGGCGCCGTACGTGGTCGAGGTCGCAGCGGAACGCGGGCACGGCGCACCCGGGGAACGTGCAGGTGCGGTCGCGTGAGAGGACGGCGGCGATCACCTGGACCCTGGCCCAGGGCGGGCTTCGAGCAGCGATTCGAACATGTGTTCGATCCTAGACCGAGCCGCTGACACTGATCCCGCCGCGCCGCGCCTGGGCGACATCGCTTGCTCCATGGGTCGTCGTGCGATATATATCGATCATGCCCACCGCGACGAGCAGCCCACCCAGCGGCAAGCCCTTCCGCATGACCGAGCAGGCCTACCTGATCCTCCTTGCCCTCACGCCCGAGCCGCTCCACGGCTACGCGGTGATCCGGGCCGTGGCAGAGCTCTCCGACGGTGCCACGGCGCTGGGGCCGCACGCTGTACGGAAACCTGGACCGCCTCTCGGCCGCGAGCCTCGTCGAACCCTCGGGGAGGAGGTCGTCGACGGTCGCCTCCGCCGCTACTACCGGATCACCGACGACGGCCGCCGGGTCGCCGAGCAGGAGACCGTGCGGCTCCGCGAGCTCGCCGCCAGGGCGCAGAAGGCCCTCGACAGGCGCGACGCGGCGGCACGCCCGACGTCGGGCGGCTCGCGGGAGGGCTGGCCTGATGCGCCGGGGCGACCTGACCCCGGGGAGCGCCTCGAGCGGTCCACCCGGTTCTGGGCGCGCGCCTACCCGCGCCGCTGGCGAGAGGTCCACGGCGACGAGCTGCTCGCGGTCCAGCAGGACGTCGCGCTCGCGGCGGCCGAGGCGACCGGCGCGCCCGCGCCGACCCGGCTGAGCGCCGACGAGATCCGTGGACTGCTCCGGGCCGGATGGGGTCTGCGGTGGCGCGAGCACCCGCCGCTGTGGCGGTGGGTGCTGTACCGGTTCGGCCTGCGGCTGCCCGCGAGGTACTGGTGGTGGGTCGCCGACGACATCCGCGGCGCGTTCTACGCGGTGCGGGACTACGCCTGCTGCGTCGGCCTCATGTATGGCCTGATGGCCGCGATCATCGGGAGCTACGCCCTGATCGCCGGCGAGCCGGGCGTGGACTACTGGCCCGGGTTCTGGTCGTCGTGGGTCTCCTGGGCCGTCGTTGCCCTCGTGGCGCTGTCGTCCGGGACCGTGTTCCGCAAGAGTCGCACCCGTGACGCCTGGTACCGCCACGTGGTCTACGGCAACGTGCCCGACGTGATGCGCCCTGCCCTCGCCTCGCCGAACCCCAGGACGCCGCACCCACCTCCTGACGCGAGCCCGCCGTCGGGCCGGGGATGCCGTCCCGTCCGAACGAGCGCCCGCCGCCTGAGACGCGCGCGAACGCCCGGCCGCGCCCAGGTAAACTGGCCCCGGAATCCCCACCCACCGAGATCCGCGCGACCTCGTCGCCGCCCTCCCGGCGCGCCCCGAGCCTCGTGCGGACCTGTCCGAGCCGAGCGGCCGGACCAACTTCCCGAGGAGCTCCTGTGGGACGCGTAGTCGTCGAGGTCATGCCCAAGCCCGAGATCCTGGACCCGCAGGGCAAGGCTGTCGTCGGGCGCTCCCGCGCCTGGGCTTCACCCAGTTCACCGGCGTGCGCCAGGGCAAGCGGTTCGAGCTCGAGGTCGAGGGTGACGTCACCCCGAGGTGCTCGCCGCGGCGCGCGAGGCCGGCGAGAAGGTCCTGTCCAACCCGGTCATCGAGGACGTCGTCCTCGTCGCCGAGCTGACGGCCGAGCTGGGCGGGCGGGCGCCTGATGAGCGCCCCGCAGCGACCGGCCTGGCCACGGCCCGGATCGGTGTCATCACGTTCCCCGGCACGCTCGACGACCGGGACGCGGCGCGCGCCGTGCGCCTGGCGGCGGCGAGGCCGTCTCCCTGTGGCACGCGGACGCAGACCTGCACGGGGTCGACGCCGTCGTGCTCCCGGGCGGGTTCTCGTACGGTGACTACCTGCGGGCCGGGGCCATCAGCCGCTTCGCGCCCGTCATGGACTCGCTCGTGGACGCCGCCAAGGGCGGCCTGCCCGTCCTCGGCATCTGCAACGGCTTCCAGATCCTCACCGAGGCCCACCTGCTGCCCGGCTCGATGATCAAGAACGACCACCTCGCGTTCATCTGCCGCGAGCAGACCATGGTCGTCGAGAACGCGGACACCGCCTGGACGCGTGACTACAGCGTCGGTCAGCGCATCACGGTGCCGCTCAAGAACCAGGATGGCCAGTTCGTCGCCGACGAGCGCACGCTCGACGAGCTCGAGGCCGAGGGCCGCGTGGTCTTCCGCTACGAGGGCTGGAACCCGAACGGCTCGCGCCGCAACATCGCGGGCATCTCGAACGCGGCGGGCAACGTCGTGGGCCTCATGCCGCACCCCGAGCACGCGGTCGAGGCGGCTTCGGCCCCGCGAACGAGTCCGGCCCGCGTGCGGGCACGGACGGGCTGGGCTTCTTCACCTCGGTGCTGAGCACGCTCGTCCAGGCCTGACCTCCGCGTCGCCGCGCGACGCCTCAGTGCCGACGGCGCGGCTCCCTCAGGTGGGGAGCCGCGCCGTCGGTCGTGGTCCTCTGGTCGGGGACACCTGCCTGTGCGCCGTCCGCGCCGGGCCCCGCCTCCGGCAGCACTTACCCCGGACGTGCGTCGGTCGCCCGTTCTTCCGCCAGCTCGCGAGCCGTTCGTCGACGACGCTCGCGACCGCGTCGAAGGTCTGCCAGGTGTCGGGGCGCGGTAGACCTCCTCGAGGCCGACGGCGTTGCAGTAGTCGTCCAGGTACGTCCTGGCTCCGCCGGTCTGGTCACCCTCGTAGTAGGCGGCAGCGAACGCCGCGCCCTCGTCCGAGAGGTGCCCGCTCACGAGCTTCTCGTCGCACAGCGACAGCAGGAGATCGGTGCCCGTGACCTCGCGGCGTCGTAGCCGCTCGAGGTCCGCCTCGTCGTCCTCGAACGCCTCCTGAGAGACGAGCTCCCGCGTCACGGCCCAGGCGAGGAAGATGCCGATGTGCGTGGCGCCCGCACGGGGTGGGAGGTCCTCGGGAAAGGTGCCGCCATAGTGCCAGCCTGCGTCGTCGAGCTTCATGATCTCCCTGGTTTTCTGGTCGGGGGCGTCGGTGTGGAGGATCCTGCCGGGTGACGGAGATCCTGCCAGGAGGGTCGGACACGGCCGAGATCACCCGCCACCCGGCTGCCCGACCCGCTACCCTGGTCCGGTGCTCACCCTGTTGTCCGGTTCCTCCCTGTTCGGCGCCTTCGTGGTCGACTCCGTCGCCTGGCTGACCGGGATGCTCGGGGCCGCCCCTGGTCGTGTGGGGCCATCGGCTCGCGCATCGAGGGCGTGGTCGCGGACTGGGGCTGGTTCGGGCCGACGGGCGAGATGACCGAGCGCATCGCGTACACCCGCTGCGGGTCCTCCTCGCGCTCCTCCTCGTCATGGCGGTTGCTGCGGTGGCGGCGCTCGTGTCGAGCATCCTGACCCGCCGGGCTCGGTGACCTGACGGTTCAGAGCCCTGCGACCAGGTTGACGACGGCACCGATGATGAAGGTTCCGAAGAGGTAGGACAGCAGGGCGTGGCCCAGCGTCGTCCGGCGGATATCGCCCGATGTCACGTTGGTGTCCGAGATCGCGAAGCTCATCCCGACCGTGAACGCCACGTACATGAAGTCGAGGTAGTTCGGCGGTTCGACCTGGTTGAAGTCGATGCCGCCGTCAATGCCCGTGTAGTACTGCCGCGCGTAGGCCAGCCCGAAAGGGTGTGGACCGCGGCCCAGGAGATCGTGATGCTCGCCACGGCGAAGACCGCGGTGATCGCCTGCGCCCTCTTGTCGTCGGGTGACGCGAGCAGCAGGAGCCCGACGCCCACGAGGCTCGCGACCGACGCCGCCAGGACGAACAGGTGGGTGACCCGTCGGGAGGGTTCCTCCCGGGTCGCGAGGCTCGCGGTCACGCGTGCGTCCATGGGGCGACGACGGCCCAGGTCCACACCGTGAAGACGAGGGCCGCGATGCTCCAGCCGACCAGGACCGCGAAGCGCGGGTATCCCTGCGTGCCGAACCAGACGCCTGCGGCGATCCCGAGGACCACGCCGGCACCGAGTCGCACCGCGGGCCCCGCGCCGAGGGCGTCGGGCCGGGCGGGCGACGAGGGAGCTCCGGGAGCGAGGGCGTCACGCGGTCAGTCAATCACCGGCCCTGCGGCTCGGCGCGCGGTGCCGGGCCGAGCCGCGAGCCGGTGGTCCCGGGCGGTCGTGCCGGTCGGGGCGGCTACGTGTCCTCGACCAGGAACCGGAGCTGTGCGGCCACGCTCTGCCGGGCCGCGGGGAGCACGACGGGCGCGACGTCGCCGTAGACCTCGGCGGTGACGGCGTCGACGAGGACCTCGGTCACGGGCGCGCCCACGAGTCCAGCGGCCGCGAGCACGGCGCGCACCTGCGCGAGCCGGCTCAGCCGGTGCTCGCGGTACGCCCGCACGACGGCCGACAGGTCGCCCAGGTGCGGCCCGTGCGCGGGCAGGACCGTCGCGGCGCCGAACGACTCGAGCAGGTCGAGGCTCGCGAGGTAGTCGCGCAGCGAGCCGTCCGGTTCCGCGATGACCGTGGTGCCGCGGCCCAGGATCGTGTCGCCCGTCAGCACGCTGCCGTGCGGCCCGTCGTCGGGGAGGTGGAAGCTCGTCGAGTCGCCCGTGTGACCGGGGTCGCGAGGACGTCGATCCGGAGCCCGGCCGCGTGGATCGTCTCGCCGCCGCGCAGCGGCTCGGCCTCGCGAGTGCGGACGGCATGGCAGTGAGCGGGATCGGCGGCGCGGACCGGCGCGCCAGTGAGCTCGGCGAAGCGGGCCGCCCGCGGTGTGGTCCGCGTGGCGGTGCGTGACCAGGACGACCTCGACGCGCGGACCGGCGGCCAGGGCCACGAGGTGAGCGACGTCGTCGGGCCGGGGTCGACGACCACGCGCGTGCGCGCCCGGCGCGGCCAGGACGTAGGAGCGTGTGCCGTCGAGCGTCATGGGGCCGGGGTTCGGGGCGAGCAGCACCGAGGCCTGCCCGTGACCCGCACGGGCACGCCCGACGGCGCCGCACCGGCGGGCGGTCGGGTGCGGTCGTCGCTCGGCCGGGTCACGGGACGGGCGTCAGCCCTCGAGCGCGGACGCGAGCAGCTCGAGCGTCTGCGTGCGACCGGGGTCGCGCCCAGCGGTTCGTCCGCGCGCGACGCGGCGACCGGGACGACCATGACCTCGTCGACAGCGTGGCGGGCCGCGAGCTCGCGGACGCGGCGGGCCGCGGCCTCCGGCTCGTCGACGATCCAGCGGTCCAGCATCTCGTCGGCCATCTGCGACGTGAGCCCGTCGAGCGGCGTGGACGCGGCGTCCTCGACCGTCTCCTGGGGACCCAGCGGCTTGCCCGAGCGCAGGCGGGCCATCATCCGGGCCTGCGGGAGCGCGCGGGCGCGGGCCTCGGCGACGGTCGGGGCGACCGACACGTTGACCGTCAGGAAGGTCTCCGGGGCGGGTGCTCGGCCGACGGCCGGTAGCCGTCGCGGTACAGCGCGAGGACCTCGTCGATCCCGTGGCCCGAGAAGTGGTTCGCGAAGACGTAGGGCAGGCCGAGCTCGGCGGCCAGGCGCGCGGAGTAGTCGCTCGACCCGAGCAGCCAGACGGTCGGGGTGCTCTCCGCTGCGGGCGTGGCGTGGACGTCGTAGACCTCGCCGCTGGTGAGGCGGACCGAGGCGCCCTCGGAGCTCATGAGCGACCGGATGTCGGAGACGTGCTGGGGAAGCGGTCGACGTCGGAGGTCGGGCCGCTGCTGCGGAGCAGGGCCGTGACGACGGGGTCGCTGCCGGGTGCCCGGCCGATCCCCAGGTCGATGCGTCCCGGGGCCATGGCCTCGAGGACGGCGAACTGCTCGGCGACGACGAGCGGGGCGTGGTTGGGGAGCATGACGCCGCCCGAACCGACCCGGATCCGCTCCGTCACGGACGCCGCCGCCGCGATCATGACGGGAGAGGAGGCTGCGACCGCAGCCATGTTGTGGTGCTCGGCGAACCAGTAGCGGGTGAAGCCCAGCCGGTCGGCGAGGCGGACCAGGTCCAGCGAGGCGGCTACCGCCTGGGCGCTGGTCTGCCCCGAGCGGACGGGGACGAGGTCGAGGACGGAGAGGCGCGGCGTGGTAGTCATCGTGAGGTGCAACCCGGGAGGCGGTCGGGGTATTCCTGCGCGGCCGCTGAGTGCGGAGTTCTTGCGAGACTCGCCGGGCGTTTCTCGCAAGAACTCCGCACTCAGCGGTGGAGCGGGTGCCTCAGCGGGCGGCGAGCGCCTGCTCGACGTCCTCGATGAGGTCGAGCGGGTCCTCGAGACCGATCGAGAGCCGCACGGTCGTCTCCGCGATCCCGACGGCGGCGCGCCCGTCCGGCCCGAGCTTGCGGTGCGTCGTGGTCGCCGGGTGCGTGATGAGGGACTTGGCGTCGCCCAGGTTGTTGGAGATGTCCACGATCCGCAGGGCGTCGAGGAACTGGAAGGCGCGCTTCTTCGACGTCTCGGGGTCGGTGCCCTCGGGGACGTCGAGATTGAAGGTCACGACCGTCCCGCCGCCGCTCTGCTGGGCCTTCGCGAGCTCGACCTGCGGGTGCGAGGCGAGGTACGGGTAGCGCACCGCGGTGGTGCCGGGCAGCTCCTCGAGCGCGGTGGCGACCCGCAGCGCGGAGTCGTTCTGGGCCTTGACGCGGACCGACAGGGTCTCGAGCCCCTTGACCAGTACCCACGCGTTGAACGCGCTGAGCGAGGGTCCCGTGTTGCGGATGAACTGCTGGACCGGGCCCTTGACGTACTCCTCGGAGCCCAGGATCGCGCCGCCGAGCACGCGCCCCTGCCCGTCGATGTGCTTGGTCGCCGAGTACACGACGACGTCTGCCCCGAGCTCGAGCGGCTTCTGCAGCACGGGAGTGGCGAACACGTTGTCGAGCACGACGACGGCGCCTGCGGCGTGAGCGAGGTCGCTGACGCGGCGCACGTCGATCACGTCCTGCATCGGGTTGGACGGGGTCTCGAAGAAGACGACGTCCGCGGGCGTGGACAGTGCCTCCTCCCACTGCGACAGGACGTGTCCGTCGACGTAGTCGGTGCGCACGCCCCACTTGGCGAAGATCTCGTTGAAGATCACGAGCGACGAGCCGAACAGGGCGCGGGCCGCGACGATGCGCGAGCCCGAGCCGACCAGTGCGGCGAGCGACGTGAAGACTGCGGACATGCCGGACGCGGTCGCGTAGCAGGCCTCCGCCCCTCGATGAGGCGGAGCCGCTCCTCGAACGTGTGCACGGTCGGGTTGCCGTACCGGGAGTAGATGAAGCGGTCGACCTCGCCCGTGAAGGCGGCCTCGGCTTCGGCTGCGCTCGCGTAGACGTACCCTGGGTGAGGAAGAGCGCTTCGCTGGTCTCCTCGAAGTTGGAGCGGGCATGGCCGCCGCGCACGGCGAGCGTGTCGGGCCGCACGGAGCGGGGAGCGGGCCACGACCCGAACCTCCCGGGATCCCGGCGGGGATGCGCAGCACGCCGTTCGGGGTGGCCCCGGTCTCGGCGCTCACGACTGCTTCCAGGGAGGCCCGCGGCGCTCAGCCGTCGGAACCGCGGTGCCCGGCGCTGTCGAGCGCTCCCTCGAAGCCCTCGAGGATGTTGTACGCGGGGCCGAGACCAGCCGCGGTGGCTGCCTTGGCGGCGCTGATCGAGCGGGCACCCGACCTGCACAGGAAGACGACCGGGCGGTCCGGGTCAGCCCGGCCGCGGTGAGCTCGGCGACGAACGCGGGTTGGGCCGCCGTCGAACGTCACCCACTGGGTGAGGATGGGCTCGCGTCCCGATGTCGAGAGGTCCGGTACCCCGACGAAACGCCACTCGGCGTCGGTACGGACGTCGACCAGCACGGCCGTGGGGTCCTGCTCGAGCAGGGCCCAGGCCTGCTGGGTGATGTCGCCGGCGTAGCCGTCGGCGGGCCGGGCGTCGAGGACCGGTGCGGCGGTCTCACGGTCGGGGCACTCATGGTGATCCTCCATCGGTCGTGGCGGTAGCACCCTCGCCCGTCACCGGGGGTTGCTGCGGCGTCATCGTGCCAAGTCACTCAGCCGCTCTGGATGGTTGCGTCGGATCGTACGCCTCCGCGACCACTGTGTGGAACGCCCGTCCCGCATGCTGGTCAGGGTAGGTTGCTGCGCATGGAGCACCCTTCGCGTCGCCTCGGGACAGATGGACAGTCGGCACGAGATCTCCCCGCAGACGGCCAGGCGGGGACCGCGCCCGAGGAGGTCCTGACCGGAGGCAACTCCACGACCGTCGTGCGGAGCGGTGACACGGTGCGCCGGACTGCGGGGCCCTGGACCCCACGGTCCAGGCGCTGCTCGGACACCTGCGGGCGAGCGGTCTCGCCGAGGTGCCCCTGCCGCTCGGGATCGACGCCCAGGGGCGCGAGGTGCTGTCCTACCTCCCGGGCGACGTCGCGAACTATCCGCTGCCCGACTGGCTCTGGGAGGAGTCGGTGCTCCGGGACGCGGGCGCGCTCCTGCGGCGCGTGCACGACGCGAGCATCGGGTTCCTCGCGGCCGCGGCCGAGAGCACCGCGCCCGACCGTGCCGTCCCCGACCGTGCCGCGGCCGAGAGCACCGCGACCTGGCAGGTCCCGCCTCACGAGCCCGCCGAGGTCGTGTGCCACAACGACGTCGCCCCTACAACCTGGTCTTCCGTGACGGGGCCGTGGCGGGGCTCATCGACTTCGACACCGCGAGCCCCGGGCCCCGGATCCGTGACCTCGCCTACCTCGGCTACCGGCTCGCGCCCCTTGTGGCGGATGCCGCGGGCGAGAACGGGAGTGACGTCGTCGGGCAGCTCGATCCCTCGCGCGCCTCGACGTGCTCGTCGAGGCCTACGGCCTGCCGTTCTCGCGCCGCGAGGTCCTGGTGGTGATCGCCGAGCGGCTGGACGAGCTCGCGGCGTTCACCGACGGCCGTGCCGAGCAGACCGGACGCTCCGACTTCCGCGCCCATGCCGCGATGTATAGGGCCGACGCTCGACGTGCCGCGAGCCTCGCGGACGCTCCAGCGACCGCCTGAGCGCCGCCGTGCCCACCATCCGAGACTCCCTGCCCACCGGTTGACACGCTCCGTGAGGCTCGCTCATCCTGGACACCAGGTCATGAGTGCCAGTGCGAAACCCCGGTTTGCTGGCCGGCAACCCTCCTCCGCGGCGGGTGCCCCGGGTGACGACCGGGCCCCTCTATACGGACGGGGGCAAGCGCGGAGGGGCCGCAGGGCGAACTCCGACGACCACCGGAGGATGTGCCATGAGCGCACAAGCAGTCATCGAATCACCCACCTCGTGTGCTGTGCTGCCCGTCGTGGGCAGCGACACCCTGGTCCCGCTCGTGGACGGACGCAGCGTCCGGTACGCGAACCTCGACGTCGCGGCGTCGGCCCCGCGCTCCAGGTGGTGGCCGACCGCGTGAACGAGGTCCTGCCGCTCTACGCGAGCGTGCACCGCGGGGCCGGCTACCTCTCCCAGGTCTCGACCGCCCTCTACGAGGCCTCCCGGCAGACCATCGGGGCGTTCGTCGGCGCTCGCGAGGACGACGTCACGATCATCACCCGGAACACGACCGACTCGCTCAACCTCCTCGCGGGCTGCGTCCCGGCGCAGGCCGACGGGACACCGGGCCGCGTGCTCGTCCTCGACGTCGAGCACCACGCGAACCTCCTACCCTGGCAGCGCACGGGCGGGGCCACGGTCCTGGTCGGGGCGTGACGGTCGCCGAGACCCTGTCCGGGCTGCGCGCCGAGCTCTCCCGCTTCCCGTACGCGCTGGTCGCGATCACGGGGCCTCGAACGTCACGGGCGAGTCGCTCCCGCTCGCCGAGGTCGTCGCCGCGGCGCACGGCGCAGGCGCGCGCGTCCTCCTCGACGGCGCACAGCTCGTCCCGCACCGCGGGTCTCGCTCACCGCGAGCGGAGTCGACTACGTCGCGTTCTCGGGTCACAAGACGTACGCGCCGTTCGGCGCGGGCGCCCTCGTCGGGCGCCGCGACTGGCTCGATGCGGGCACGCCCTACCTCGCCGGGGTGGCGCGGTACGCAACGTGACCCTCGACGGCACCACGTGGCAGAGCGCCCCGGCCCGTCACGAGGCCGGATCGCCTAACGTGATCGGCGCGGTCGCGCTCGCCGCCGCCTGCGACACGCTGGCGGCGCTCGAGCCCGGCGTGCTCGTCGCGCACGAGACCGAGCTCCGGGCCCGCCTCGTCGAGGGTCTCGAGTCGATCGACGGCGTGCGCATCGTCCGCGCCTGGGCCGACGCAGTGGACCCGGTCGGCGTCGTGACCTTCTCGGTCGACGGCCAGGACCCGGGCCTCGTGGCTTCTACCTGTCCGCCGAGCACGGCATCGGCGTGCGCGACGGACGCTTCTGCGCGCACCCGCTCCTGGCACGTCTGGGCTTCCCGCCGGGGCGATCCGCGCGTCGATCGGGGTGGGGACCACGGGCGAGGAGATCGAGCGCCTGGTCTTCGCGCTGCGTACCTACGTCAGCGAGGGCGTCCGGGCCACGTACGAGGTCGTGGACGGGTGCTGGGTCGTGAGTAACGACCCGCGTCCGCTGCTCCAGGTCGCGGGCCTGTCCGGGCTCTTCGCGACCGCCGCGGTCGGCAACATCACGGCCGCTGTGGGTGCGGCCCGGCCCCGCCTGAAGGTACGCCTGACCTGCGGGTATAGCCCCGAACACCCAACGTTCATCCGCGCGTCACCCCGTCGTCCACAGGTGCCCGTCCTGGTGTCTTGGCGGCGACGCCTGCATGTGTTCTGATATGCGCTGTGCAGCACGATGTCGTCCTGGAAGGCCACGGGTTCCGCCTCGAACCCTGGCTGTCGCGCACGCGGGTGCGCTGGCTCAGATCGTCGATCCGACGATGTGGGCGGGTATGAGTACGACCCTCCCACGGGGAGGTCGGGATGGTGAACTTCATCGAGGACACTCGGGTGATCCGCGCGCTGACGGCCTTCGCCGTCGTCGACGCGGGCTCGGGTCTCGTGGTGGGCAGCACCGCTTTCCGTGACCTGTCGCTCGACGACAGGCGCGTGGAGATCGGGCGGACCTTCTACGCTCGGTCCACGTGGGGAGCCTCGTCAACCCGGTCTCGAAATGGTTGCTGCTCCGACACGCGTTCGAGTCGTGGGACGTGCACCGCGTGGGTTTCCGGGTGGACGCCCGCAACTCCCGCTCGCTCGCTGCGATGCGCCGCCTCGGTGCGTACGAGGAGGGCGTCATGCGTGGCCACCGCGCGGCTCCGGACGGGACCCGCGCCGACTCGGTGTGCTTCTCGATCCTTGCGCACGAGTGGGCGGGCGTCGAGCTCGGCCTGCTCGCGCGGATCACGAGCCCCGGGTCGTCCCGGTCCTCGGACCGGTCGAGATGTCCGACGCCGGGACGCCCGTCCCGGCACCGGTCCTCGCGGCGGTCCCGCCCGTCGTGGACCGGGGCGTCGTCGACCGGCCGCCGCCGTCGCGCTCTGACCCGTTCCCCTGTCCACAGCGCCGCCCGGGACCCGTGAGGGCCTCGGGCGGTCGTCGTCCGGTGACGGTCAGTCCTTCTTGAAGGCGTCCTTGACGTCGTCGCCGGCCTGCTTGACGTTGGCCTTCGCCTGGTCGGCGTGGCCTTCGGCCTCGAGGCGCTCGTTACCGGTCGCCTTGCCGGTGCCCTCCTTGACCTTGCCCTTGGCCTCTTCGGCGCCGTGCTTGATCTTGTCTCCCAGTCCCATGGGGTTCCTCCCTCGGTGGTGGTGTGCTTCCTCTCGACCGTAGGCAGGGTGCTGACCCACTCGCATCTCGGGAGACGGAGGGTTCACAGGATCCTCACGAGCCGTCGTGCAGGATGACCCCATGGAGAACGCCGTGGTCCTGGAAGGGTTCGGGCTGCGCCTCGAACCGCTCGGTGAGCAGCACGCGGAGGCTCTCGGCGCGCTCGTCGACGACTCCTCTGGGCGGGCATGTCCTCACCGACGCCGCGGGGACGTCGGCCATGGCCGCCTACGTCCGAGGCGCGGTGGCGGCGCCGGGGCGTCTCGCGTGGGCCGTCGTCGGGCCGTCGTCCACTGGCGTCCTGCCCGACGGCGGCACGTCCGTCCGCGGCAGCACCTCCTCTACGAGTGGTCGCCCTCGCAGCGGCGCGTCGAGCTCGGCTCGACTTCTACGACCGCCCCTGGTGGGCGGGCTGACGAACCCGGTGTGCAAGTACCTGCTGCTGCGGCACGCGTTCGAGGTGCTCGACGTCGAGCGGGTCGCACTGCGGGCCGACGCCCGCAACGCGCGGTCGATCGCGGCCATCCAGCGGCTCGGTGCCGTCCCCGAGGAGTGCTCCGCAGCCACCGGGTCGCGCCTGACGGCTCGCGCGGCGACACCGCCTACTTCTCGATCCTGGCCGACGAGTGGCCGTCCGTCCGCGACCTGCTGCTGGACCGCATCGCACGGCTGGAGGTGCTGGACCGGCTGGCCTGAGGTCCCCTCGCGAGGTGGGTGGTTCGCACCGTTGCGCCTGGGGTGCCCGATCCCCTAGGTTCGTCGTCGCCGACCCCGCAGGCGGGCCGCCGACAGAGAGCAGGGCCACCATGTACGACCAGCCGATCCAGCACGTTCCCCGGTCAAGCGCATCATCCCGGAGGACTTCCGCCGTGCCGCGAAGTCCCTCAGGGCGCTCGGGTGGATCGGGGTCGTGGGTGGGGTGCTGAGCCTCCTGCTCACCTTCTCGTTGCTCGACGGTCAGCTGGAGACCGCGATCTTCGTGGTGCTGGTGACGGTGATCGGTCTGCTCGGGATCGCGCTGTCGGCCGCGTTCCTCGTGCTGTCGCCCAAGGTGGCGCGGGGCAACCTGACGGCGCGGACGGTCGCGCTCTGGCTCACGGGGGTCGGCATCGGGCTGCGTGTGCTCGGCATGCTCGACGGCGGCTCGATCGCGACGATCGTCGTCGGGATCGTGATCGTGGGCCTGGGAGTCAAGGTCATCGTGCAGCTGTGCACGGCGGACGTCCGGTCGTTCGTCGCGGGGCGCTGATCCATTCTGTTCGAGACGTGAGCAGATGCCCCTGACCCGGCCGGGTCAGGGGCATCTGCTCGTTTCTCGAAGGGCTCGCAGGAGCAGTCGTCAGCGCGGCGTGACGGTCCCCGTGAAGTGCCGCCTGCCGCTCTTCCCGTCCCAGCCGACGTACGTGAAGCCGGCGTCCGCACCCGGGTGAGCGACGTCGTCGGGCAGGCGTGTGATCGCGACCTGGACCGTGCCCGGCAGCAGGACGGGCTTCTCGAACTCGACCGTCCAGTCGTACGCGTCGCCGCGCGCGGCGCCGACCTCCGCGAGGGCACGCGCGGCCGTGTACATGCCGTGCGCGATGGTCCGCGGGAAGCCGAACGCCTTGGCGCCCAGGACCGAGGTGTGGATGGGGTTGCGGTCGCCGGAGACCGCGCCATATGCGCGCCGATCCCGCTGCCGAGCGCCCAGCGCGCGGTCGGCAGAGGCGGCTCGAACTCCTCGCGCGGCGCCTCGTCGGGCGCGCGCTCTCCGACGGGAGCCGGAAGTCCTTCGCCAGATACGTCGAGACGCCGCGGTAGGCGAGCTCGCCGCCCGTGCTCACCTCGGTCACGAGGTCCACCTGCACCCGCGCCGGTGCGCCCGCAGGTTCTCGGCGGTCGCGCACACCTCGAGCACGTCACCGACCTGGACGGGCCGGTGCACGCTCACCGCGTTCGACAGGTGCACCAGGCCCAGCAGCGGCAGCGGAAGTCGCCGCGCACCATGAGCGCGGTCGCGAGCGGGAACGCGAGCACGTGCAGGTATCCGGCCGGCAGGGTGTCGCACACGCGCTCGCCGAGGAGCCGCTGGTACGCGGCGAGGTGGTCGGACAGGCCCGCGGTGGGGACGTCCGCGACGCGGTAGGCCACGTCCGGCAGCACGACGTCGCGCGGACCGGGCAGGACGCGCCCACGGGGAGCGCGTCAGGGCGATCCTGCCCGACGACGCCACGCCCTCGCGTACAGGCCGCCGAGTCCCGGCAGCGAGGGAGCGTGACGACGCGGGGTGTCGAGCGCGGGGCCCTGCTCATGCGCCGACCAGGCTCTGGCCGCACACGCGCAGCACCTGTCCGTTGACGCCGGACGCCGCGGGGAGGCGAGGAACGCGACGGACTCGGCCACGTCGATGGGCAGGCCGCCCTGCTGGAGCGAGGAGACACGGCGCGCCATCTCGCGCTGGACCAGCGGGATCGAGGCCGTCATGTCCGTCTCGATGAACCCCGGCGCGACCGCGTTGGCCGAGCCGCCGAGCGGAGCCAGGAGCCGGGCGGTCGCGCGCGTGTGCCCGATCACCCCGGCCTTCGAGGCGCCGTAGTTCGTCTGCCCGCGGTTGCCCGCGATGCCGCTCGTCGAGGCGAGGGACACGATGTGCGGGGCCTCGGAGAAGCCGCTCGCGCCCAGCAGGAACTCGTTGATCCGCAGCTGCGAGAGCAGGTTGACCGCGATGACGGCGTCCCACTTGTCGGGGACATGTTGGCGAGCAGCTTGTCGCGCAGGATCCCGGCGTTGTGGACCAGGATGTGCAGTCCACCGTGGCGGGTCCGCGCGTGCTCGAGGATGCGGGCACCGGCGTCGTCGGCCGTCACGTCGAGCTGCAGCGCCGTGCCCTTGATCTCGTTGGCGACCTTGGCCAGGGACTCGCCGGCCGCGGGGACGTCGACGACGACGACCGTCGCGCCGTCCCGTGCGAGCGTGCGGGCGATGGCCGCGCCGATCCCGCGGGCGGCGCCGGTCACGACCGCGACACGGCCCTCCAGGGCGGTCCCAGTCGGGTGCGGTCCCGGAGGGCCCGGCCCCGACGTGGAGCAGCTGGCCGTCCACGAAGGCCGACTTCCCCGAGAGGAAGAAGCGCAGCGCGGCCAGCGCAGACGTGCTGTCCGGGAGGCGTCGCCCGTGAGCTGGATGCCGTTGGCGGTGGCACCGGCCCGGAGCTCCTTGGCGAGCGAGCGCAGGAACCCGTCGACTCCTGGCGGGTCGCCGCGAGCAGGGGAGTCGTCGTCGGCCGGGGCGCGCGAGATCGTCACGACGCGACCGCCGGGGCCAGACGGCGCAGGTTCGCACCGAGCTCCAGGACGGGGCGGAGAAGTCGGCCGGGCTCGTGGCGCCCGTGAGGACGACGACGATCGCGCCCCAGCGGGTCTCCCCGGCATCGGCGTTCTGCCGCACGTCGAGGTTCCAGGCGAGCAGGGCCTGCGCGACGGCGGTGGTGTCCGTGGCCGAGCCGGGCTCACCGATCACCAGCACGGGGCCGGGCAGGAGCGGGTCGCCCGCGCGGTGGCGGCGCAGCACGGCGGGCCGGGGCAGGCCGAGCTTTGGCGAGGGTCTTGGTGAAGCCGGAGTTCACCGCGGACAGGTACTTGTCGGTCATGGTCGGCTTCCTCAGATCTCGGTGGATGCGCTGTCGATGATCGCGGTGAGTCCCAGCCCGCCGCCGCGCAGATCGAGATGAGCGCGCGGGCAGGGCGGCCGGTCTCCTGGGCCTTCTGGGCGACGAGCTTCGCGGCCGTGGCGACGATGCGTCCGCCCGTCGCGGCGAACGGGTGGCCGGCCGCGAGCGAGGAGCCGTTGACGTTGAGCCTCGAGCGGTCGATCGAGCCGAACGCTCCGTCGAGGCCGAGCTCGGTGCGGCAGTAGTCCTCGTCCTCCCAGGCAGCCAGGGTCGTGAGGACCGTCGAGGCGAAGGCCTCGTGGATCTCGTAGAAGTCGAAGTCCTCGAGAGCCAGGCCGTTGCGGGCGAGCAGGCGGGGACCGCGTGGGCGGGGGCCATGAGCAGGCCCTCGTGCCCGTGGACGTAGTCGACTGCGGCGGACTCCGCGTCGACCACGCGCGCCAGGACGGGCAGGTCGTGCTCGGCGGCCCACTCGCGCGAGCCGAGCAGGACGACGGACGCGCCGTCGGTCAGCGGGGTCGAGTTGCCGGCGGTCATCGTGGGCTCAGCGGGCCCTGCGGCCCCGCCGCGGCCGCCGCGCCGTGCACGGGCGCGCTCGGCGTGAGGTGCGTGCCGAAGACGGGCTTGAGCGATGCGAGCTTCTCCGCGGAGGAGTCGGCGCGCATGTTCTGGTCCTGCGTGAGGCCGCGGAACGGGGTGACCAGGTCGTCGAAGAACCCGGCCTTCCAGGCTGCCGAGAGGTTGAGGTGGCTGTTCAGCGCGACCTCGTCCTGGGCCTCGCGGCCGATGCCCCACGCTGCCGTGGTGATGGCCTGGTGCTCGCCCATCGACAGGCCCGTGCGCGGCTCGCCCGTGCTGGGGGTCGAGGGGCCAGGTCGCCGGGCGCACCGAGGCGAACGCCTTGAGGCGCGCGCCGAGGGTCTTGGCGTGGCGGCCTTGAGCAGCGCCTTGCGCAGTCCCTCGCTCACGGCGATGGGGGCGTCCGAGACGGTGTCGGAACCGCCTGCGATCCCCGACTCGATCTGGCCGAGGCGGATCTTGTTGGAGACGGTGACCACGGCCTCGAGACCCGTCGCGCACGCCTGCTGGAGGTCGAAGGCCGGGGTCTGCGGGGACAGCGACGAGCCGAGGACCGACTCGCGGACCAGGTTGAAGTCGCGCGAGTGCTTGAGCACCGCGCCGCCGACGATCTCGCCGAGCCGTTCGCCCTGGAGGCCGTAGCGCGCCACGAGGCCTTCGAGGGCTGCGGTGAACATGTCCTGGTTGCTGGCCCCGGTGTACTTGCCCCGCACGGGCGAACGGGATCCTGTTGCCGCCGATGATGACGGCGTCGCGGAGGGCCGGGCTCGAGGGCGTGACGGCCCTCGTCTGGTCGGAGGTCGTGGGCTGTCCGTCGTGCTGCTTCGTGATGGCCACTTCGGCTGCTCTCTCGCTTCGTTGCTGAGGGTCTCGAACCGCGGTCGGGTCCACGCGGTGTCCAAGACCCACAGTACCTGATACTGTCGGTTTCGTGAGTCGGGTCACACCGGCTCGCTCCCTGCCCCGGCGCCCCGCCGGGACAGGACGTCTGCCCGGGCGACCACCCGCGAACCCCGACGCCTGACCAGGGACGACACCGACGTCGGGCATTCCTGGAGGACAGTGTGATCAACGGCGACACGAACGGCCGGGACGGGAGACCGCGGACCGCCGTGCTCTCCCGTGGCTCCAACCGGACCCCGCCCCGGCTCCCGTCACGGACGGGCGCTCGACCCGCTGGGACGACCACCGCACCCTGCGTCGGGCAGAGCTCGTCCACGCCGCCCGCAAGGCCGTCCACAAGGGCGGCCCGGGCGTCTCCATGGACGAGATCGCGGCGGCCTCGGGCACCTCCAAGTCGATCATCTACCGCTACTTCGAGGACAAGACGGGGCTGCAGATCGCGATCGGGGCCTCGGTCGTCGGGCAGATGCACGACGCGCTGACCCAGGCCGCCGAGGCCGCCGAGACCTGCGCCGCGCGCTGCGCGCGATGGTCGGCGTCTACCTCGAGATGATCGAGAGCTCGCCCAACGTCTACTACTTCGTCACCCGCACCGGCTCGATCGCGGGCACCGACGGCACCGCCCGCACGGCCTCGGCCCCTCGCGGCCTTCCTCGACTCCGTCACCGAGCTGGTCGCCGAGCCCTTCACCCGGGCCACCGACGTGACCGCCGCCGACGCCGCCGCGTGGGCGGCGGAGCGGTCGGGTTCGTGCGCGGGGCGGCGAGTGGTGGCTCGGCCACCGCGACGAGCACGACGCCCCCGACCGCGACGAGCTCACCGAGCGCGTCGCCGCCTGGCTGTGGGAGGCCCCGTCGGGTCCTGGCCCGCAGCCGCGGCACGGGAGACCCTGCCGACGGCACACCCCTTCCTCGTTCGACCACTGATTCCTTCTCACGGCCACGACCGGCACACAGGAGTTCCGATGACCACCACGTCAGACCGCCCCACCACCTTCGACGCCCAGCGGGCGACGGCGCCGCCACCTCCACGTCCATCCCCGCCGCGGGCGTCACGCCCTCCATGCCCGCCGACGAGGTCCGCATCGACGTGGCGGCCTCTCCCACCAGCTGCTGGGCCGCTGGGCAGACCTGCGTGCCTCGGCGCGTGCGACCGCGGGCGAGGAGCGGTTCCACCGCATCGAGGGGCTCTCGCACGCCGAGCACCGCGAGCGCGTCATGGACCAGGTCAAGCAGCTCGTCGGCGTCGGGCAGGTGCTCCGCGCGTTCCCCGAGCGCCTCGGCGGGCACGACGACCCGGGCGGCAACCTCGCCGGGTTCGAGGAGCTCGTCGCCGCGGACCCTCGCTCCAGATCAAGGCCGGCGTCCAGTGGGGCCTGTTCGCCTCGGCGATCCTCCACCTCGGCACGCCCGAGCAGCAGGACCGCCTGCTCCCGGGCGCGATGGACGCCTCGGTCCCCGGCGCGTTCGCCATGACCGAGACGGGCCACGGCTCGGACGTCGCGTCGATCGCGACGACCGCGACGTACGACGCCGAGACGCAGGAGTTCGTCGTCCACACCCGTTCCGCGGGGCGTGGAAGGACTACCTCGGCAACGCGGCCGTCGACGGCACGGCCGCGGTGATCTTCGCGCAGCTCGTGACGAACGGTGTCAACCACGGCGTCCACGCGTTCTACGCGCCCATCCGCGAGATCACGCCCGACGGCGCCGCGGGGCTTCCTTCCCGGCATCGGCGGGGAGGACGACGGCCTCAAGGGCGGTCTCAACGGCATCGACAACGGTCGCCTGCACTTCACGAACGTCCGCGTCCCGCGCGAGAACCTCCTCGCCCGCTACGGTCAGGTCGCCGAGGACGGCACGTACACCTCGCCGATCGACAGCCCAGGACGCCGCTTCTTCACGATGCTCGGCTCGCTCGTCCAGGGGCGCGTCTCGCTCGACGGCGCGGCGATCACGGCCTCGAAGCTGGGCCTCGCGACCGCGGTGACCTACGGCAACCAGCGTCGCCAGTTCAACGCGGCCTCGCCCGTCGACGAGGTCGTCATCCTCGACTACGGCACGCACCAGCGCCGCCTGATCCCGCGCATCGCGCAAACGTACGCGATGCACTTCGCGCACGACCGTCTGCTGGACCTGTTCCACTCGGTCTTCTCGGGCGAGAACGACACCCCGGAGTCCCGCGAGGACCTCGAGACCATGGCGGCCTCGCTCAAGCCCCTGAGCACGTGGTTCGCGCTCGACACGCTCCAGGAGACCCGCGAGGCGTGCGGCGGCTCGGGCTTCCTCACCGAGAACCGCATCACGAGCCTGCGCGCCGACATGGACGTGTACGTGACGTTCGAGGGCGACAACACGGTCCTCCTGCAGCTCGTCGCCAAGCGGCTCCTCGCGGACTACGGCAAGGAGTTCAAGGACATCACGCCCGGGCAGATGGCCCGGTTCGTGGTCGAGCAGGCCGCCGACGCCGCGCTGCACCGCACTCCGCTCAAGCGCGCCGCGCAGACCATCGCGGACGGGGCGACCCGCGCCGGGCCGCCGGACACCTGAAGGACGTCGGGAACCAGCGCGAGCTGCTCACCGACCGCGTCGAGACCATGGTCGCCGACGTCGCCGCTGCCCTGCGCCCGGCCCAGAAGGCGACCCGGAGAAGGCTGCGGAGCTCTTCAACGAGCACCAGCACGAGCTCATCGAGATGGCCCGGGCGCACGCCGACCTGCTGCACTGGGAGGCGTTCACGCAGGCTCTCGACACGATCGAGGACGCCAGCACACGCCAGGTCCTCACGTGGGTCCGCGACCTGTTCGGGCTGACGCTCATCGAGCGCAACCTCGCCTGGTACCTGATCAACGGGCGCCTGTCGGCGCAGCGTGCGCGCATCGTCACCGGGTACATCGACCGGCTCGTCGCGCGCCTGCGCCCGCACGCGCAGGACCTCGTCGACGCCTGGGGCTACGGCCCCGAGCACCTGCGCGCCAAGATCGCGTCCGGCGCCGAGCAGGAGCGCCAGGACGAGGCCCGCGAGTACTACCGGCAGCTGCGGGCCAGCGGGAACGAGCCCACGAGCGAGAAGTCGATCAAGGCCCGTGAAGGCCGCGGCCAAGGCGGCGGCGAAGGCTGGATCGAAGGCCGGGTCGAAGGCGGGTCGAAGGCCGCCAAGCGCTGACGGCACTCGGGGCTGGGAGCGGTCTCGGGGATGGTGCCGGTCCGGTCCGGTCCGGTCCGGTCGGGTCCGGTCTCGGTGCCGAGCATGCGGTTGGCGTTCGAATCGTGCTGATTTCTGACGGCAACGGCATGCTCGACAGACGACAACCGTCTGTTCGGCACGTGCGGCACGTGCCGAACGTGCGGCACCAGATGCAGCCTCGCGCCGCACGAACGACCTCGGGGCAACGGCGGAGCGGTACCGCCGCCGAGGGAGCCAGGGACCCGCGGGTCCGGTGTGACGACCACCAGCCGTCACGTCGGACCGGCGGGTCCCTTCGTGCGTCCAGCCCTGCCGTGCACACCGGCCGCGCGAGGCGTCGTCGGGCCCGACGGCGCGTCCCCGGCAATCCTGTTGACGCACCTCGCGTGCACGGGCAGGCTGCACCGATGGCACCCGACCACGTGAACGGCCCCCGGCAGAACCGACCGACGTCAGCCTTCAGCGCCCGACGCGCACCGAGCTCTGGCCGCTGGCCGCCTGCGCGTGGTCTCCGGGGATCTCGAGCTGCGTCACCTCGACGAGGACCTCCTGTTCCGCCTCGCGGAGGTCGGTGGTGAGGGCATCCACGACGAGGGTTCATGCCCTTCGCGTTCCCGTGGTCACGCGGCTCCGCGATCGAGGTCGGCCGCAGCATCCTGGCCTACCAGTGGGGTGCGGCGTCGCGGATCGCGCCCGCGTCCTGGGCGATCGAGCTCGCCGTGGTCCGTGACGGTGAGGTGCTGGGCGTGCAGGCCCTCACGGCCTCGGACTTCGTGGTGACCCGCACGGCCGAGTCCGGCTCGTGGCTGGGGCGCCGGCACCAGGGGCGGCGTGGGCACGCTCGCGCGGCTCATGATCCTCGAGCTCCTCTTCACGGGGTTCGGTGCGCGGACGGCCACGACGTCGGCCTGGGAGGACAACGGTCCCTCCAACAGGGTCACGCGCAAGATCGGCTATCGGCCCAACGGCACCGCGACGCTCGCGCGCGAGGGCAAGCCCGCGGTCGACGTCCGCTATCGCCTCGACCGGGAGGACTGGGAGGGCCGCGCCGAGGCGCTGCGCCCGAGGTGACGCTGCACGGCGTCGGGCCGGTCAGGGAGATGCTGGGGCTCGGCTGAATCGAGCTGCCGACGGCGGGCCGAGTCGTGTCTCCGCAGAGCGCGGGCGACGTCCCTCGGTGCCGAACATGCGGTTCCCGTGGGTCGAGCATGCGGTTGTCGTCCGGATTCCGCTGATTCGCGACGCCAACCGCATGCTCGGCACCGAGGGCTACGCGGTCGGGTTGCAGCGCGCCGCGGCGGTCGCGAGGAACCCGACGTCGGGCCGCCACGGCTCGAGGTTCCACGTCTTCTTGTCGGTCGCGCCCAGGGCGTGGCAGTCGAACTGGTCGCGCATGGTCGCGGTGTCGGCCTCGGGTTCGCTCGCGACGAGCTGCGCCCACGCGGTCTCCTCGCCCACCAGGCCCGACTGGCGCGCCCACGGCGTCGGGTCCACGGCGAGCGAGCGCCCGCCCTCGCGGTTGCCCCAGGTCGCGCTGCGCACGCCCTGCGCGCCGAGCCAGGTCGTCACGGTCACGTCGTAGGGCTGGGCGCTCGCGGTGGTTCCCGCCGTGCCCGACGGCGTCGCGCCCCAGCCTTCACCCGCACCTCCGCGCGGGTCGGCGCCACGACCAGCACTCCTGCGCGGACCGTCGATCCGGACGGTTCCGTCGCCTCCGGCGCCGCCAGGCCGCCGAGCGGAACCCCGCGCCGTCGAGCACGCTGATGCTGCCGTCGCCGTTGCGGAGCAGGGAACCGTCGGCGGGGAGACGAGGTCGAGCGTCGCGGTGGCTGGCGGCGCCTCGGACGAGCCGGTCGCCGCACCGGTACCGGCCTCCGGGACCGCGAACCCGAACGAGACCCGGCTCGACCCGTCCTCGTCGGGCGTCACGGTGACCGGCGCGACCGGCACCGACAGCAGCAGCTCGATCCCGTCGGCCGTGAGCGTGTGCGTCGTCATGCGCGGCCCGGCGGGCTCGGCCGTCGCAGCCTCCGCAGGGTCGCTCGACGCGACCCCTCGGACGGCGCGGACGGCCCGGGACGGAGCGGCGCCGTCGGGCCCGGTGCAGCCCACCAGCAGGCAGGCCGCCAGTGCGGCCCCGACGAGGGCGAGGCGCGAACGGGGCGGCGAACGATCGAGGTCACCGTGCGAGGCTATCCCCGCCCGCCGACCGGGCTCCGCGCGCACCCGGTCCGCACCCGGTCCGCACCCGGCCAGCACCCGACCTGCACCCGAACCGCACCCGGCCAGCACCCGCCAGCACCGCCCGACGGGAGGGCATCCGCCCAGCCCACGGCCCTGCCCGTGCCCCGGCGGGTGCGTTCCTGGACGGCCGACCGCGCCGCCGCCAACCCCGGTAAACTGGTCGCACCTGTGCAGCCCGTGCCGGTCGCCTCCCCGATGACTCGCTCGTCGAAACGCGCCGCTGGCACGCCACCCGAGGGATTCGATGACCGCCCCAGCAACGCCCCGACGCCCGCCGCCGCAGCGACCTCCGAGCACCGGCCGCACCTCGACACGGTCGAGCGCGCAGCCGCCACCCCGACGAGGCGCAGCCCTTCGCGGAGCTCGGCCTCAAGCCGGACGAGTACCAGCGCATCCGCGACATCCTCGGGCGACGCCCACGGCTGCCGAGCTCGCGATGTACTCCGTCATGTGGTCGGAGCACTGCTCCTACAAGTCGTCCAAGGTGCACCTGAGCACGTTCGGCAAGAAGACCACCGAGGAGATGAAGAAGCACCTCCTCGTCGGCATCGGCGAGAACGCGGGCGTCGTCGACATCGGTGACGGCTGGGCCGTGACGTTCAAGGTCGAGTCCCACAACCACCCGAGCTTCGTCGAGCCCTACCAGGGCGCCGCGACCGGCGTCGGCGGGATCGTGCGCGACATCATCTCGATGGGTGCGCGCCCGTGGCGATCATGGACCAGCTCCGCTTCGGCGCGGTCGACCACCCGGACACGGCGCGCGTGGTGCACGGCGTCGTCTCGGGCGTCGGTGGCTACGGCAACTCGCTCGGCCTGCCGAACATCGGCGGCGAGCTCGTCTTCGACTCCTCGTACCAGGGCAACCCCTCGTCAACGCGCTCTGCGTCGGCGTGCTGCGCCACGAGGACATCCACCTCGCCAACGCCTCGGGCGTCGGCAACCAGGTCGTCCTGTTCGGTGCGCGCACGGGCGGCGACGGCATCGGTGGCGCCTCGATCCTCGCGTCCGAGACGTTCGAGGACGGCGTGCCCGCCAAGCGCCCTCGGTCCAGGTGGGCGACCCTTCATGGAGAAGGTCCTCATCGAGTGCTGCCTCGAGCTCTACGCGGCACGCGTCGTCGAGGGCATCCAGGACCTCGGTGCGGCGGCATCTCGTGCGCGACGTCGGAGCTCGCCTCCAACGGCGACGGCGGCATGCACGTCGAGCTCGACTCCGTCCTGCTGCGCGACCCGTCGCTCAACGCGGGCGAGATCCTCATGTCGGAGTCGCAGGAACGCATGATGGCCGTCGTCGCGCCGGAGAAGCTCGACGAGTTCCTCGCCATCACGGGTAAGTGGGACGTCGAGACCTCGGTCATCGGCGAGGTCACCGGCACCGGTCGCCTCACGATCGACCACCACGGCGAGCGCATCGTCGACGTCGACCCCAAGTCCGTCGCGCACGAGGGACCCACGTACCACCGTCCCTACGCGCGTCCGTCGTGGATGGACGGCCTCAACGCCGACAGCATCTCGACGGGCGCCGGCGCGGCTGCGTACTCCCGCCCCGAGTCGGCCGACGAGCTGCGCGCGACCACGCTGCGCCTGCTCGGCTCGCCCAACCTCGCCTCGAAGGAGTGGGTCACCAACCAGTACGACCGCTTCGTCCAGGGCAACACGGCTCTCGCCCAGCCCGACGACGGCGGCGTCATCCGGGTCGACGAGACCACGGGCCTCGGCGTCGCCCTCGCGACCGACGCCAACGGCCGCTACGCCAAGCTCGACCCGCGCACGGGCGCCCAGCTCGCGCTCGCCGAGGCGTACCGCAACGTCGCCGCGACCGGCGCCCGCCCGCTCGCCATCACTGACTGCCTGAACTTCGGCTCGCCCGAGGACCCCGACTCCATGTGGCAGCTCGTCGAGGCCATCGAAGGCCTGGCCGACGCGTGCCAGATCCTCGGCGTCCCCGTCACGGGCGGCAACGTCTCGCTCTACAACGGCACGGGCGAGCCCGGGCAGATCGACTCGTCGATCCACCCGACCCCGTCGTCGGAGTGCTCGGGGTGCTCGACGACGTCGCGCACGCCACCGGGTCCGGCTGGCGCGAAGCGGGGAGGCCGTCTACCTCCTCGGCACGACCCGCCCCGAGCTCGACGGCTCCGCGTGGGCCGACGTCGTGCACCAGCACCTCGGCGGCATCGCCCCCAGGTCGACCTCGCTGCCGAGCGTGCGCTGGCCGAGGTGCTCGTCAACGCCAGCCGCGACGACCTGGTGACCGCCGCGCACGACCTCTCCGAGGGAGGCCTGATCCAGGGGCTGCTCGAGGCGTCGCTCCGCTTCGGCACCGGCGCCAAGGTGTCGATCGACGCCCTCGCCGCCCGCGACGGAGTCACCCGTTCGAGGCGCTCTTCTCCGAGTCCACGGCCCGCGCGCTCGTCGCCGTGCCGCGCGGTGAAGAGACCAAGCTGGTCGACTCGTGCGTCGCTCGCGGCGTCCCCGTCCTCAAGATCGGCGAGACCGGCACGGAGCGGCCGAGGTCGCGGAGACCGGTGAGTCCCTCGAGGTCGAGGGATCTTCACGATCCCGCTGAGCGAGGCCGACCAGGTGTTCCGCGCCACGCTGCCGGGGATCTTCGGCTAGTCCTCAGGCACGAGGGACGGGTGCGCGCCGCCTTTCGTCCGCGCACCCGTCCCTTGTGCGCTCCCGCCAGCCGGGAGAGCGGCAGATCAGGACGGGGCCGTCACGAGCTCTCGTGCGTCGGCAGTGAACTGCTGTCGAGGGCGCCACGTCCTGCGATCAGGACCGCTGCACCCAGGACGAAGAGCGACCCGATGTAGACGAGCCCGGCGGTGAACGTCTCCGGCGGGAAGAGCGCCATCGCGGCGTTCCCCGCCGCATGGACGAGCACGGCGGCCGGGACGCCACCGCGCAGCCGCTCGGACACGAACCAGGCTGCGGCCGACAGCGGGATCGCGCCGAGCAGGATCAGCAGACCCTCGGGGCTCGCCAGCCCGACGGACTCGTGCCAGGTCCCCTCGAGGAAGAACAGGGGCAGGTGCCAGGATCCCCAGACCGCCCCGAGCACGGCCGACGTCCCCAGGGGTGACAGGCGGCGGCGGAGCCGCGGCTGGGCGTAACCCGCCAACCGAACTCCTCGGATAGCGGGCCGGTGACCAGGGTGCTGAGCACGAAGAGCAGCGGACCCCGCCGGCAGCGACAGCGGTCGCTACCTCGCTGGTGCCGACGCCGGGAGTGCCGAGCAGCGGGTGAGGTAGGCCGCTGCGACGGCGGGCAGGGCGCCGAGCAGCAGCGCTGCGGGTGCCCAGAGGACGAGGCGTCGGGTCTCCGCGAGTCGTGGGCTGCGTCGTCCGGACGCTCGCAAGATGAGGGCGGCGAGCGTGGGGCCGGATCCGCCGAGCATGAACAGGGCGAGCACGAGCGGCTCAGTGATGTCGGCACCCGCCAGGTAGGCGAGTCCCCAGGCTCCCCACGAGATGCCGAAGGTCAGCCCGAAGAAGGTCGCGAGACCCCGGGCTCTGGGGCGATGTACGGCTTCGTCGTCGTCATGTGCCCATCCCATCGTGCGGCCACCGACCGGACCAGCAGGTGGACCCGAGCGGCTGCGGGGTTGTCCCCGGGCGGGCACCGGCCGCCCGGACGACCGAATACTCGGGGCGAGCCCGCTGCCCGTCGTCGAGATCGGAGTAGTTGTCGCCCGCGAGCCAACACACGCGACAACTAGTCCGATCTCGACGGCCACTGTCCCGCGCAGGCGCCGTTCACAGGATCCCTCCGCGTGCTGCACCGGGTTCGCCCATCGCCCCGGGCCTACCGGTCCAGACCGGTCGGAACCGGTCGATAGGGTCGCACCATGACGAGGGACACCAGCGCCGCGGGCGGCACGAGCACCGCCGAGTCCGCCTCTGGACCGACCATCCCGCCCACCTCCACCCCCACCCCGCGACCCGACGTCGCCGCGATGGGCGCGCCGTCGGGCCGGGGCTGTGGGTCCTGGGCGACCGGTTCCACGACGCGACCCGCACGACCGGCTCCGACCACCGCGCGCTCGCGGTCACGGTGCAGGTCGCCCCGTGAGCGCCACCGCACCGACCACGGCCCGCACCCCGTCGCGAGCACGGAGCGTGAGTGGGGTCGTGTGGACGATCGTGCTGTCGCTGTGCCTGGTAGGGGCGGGCGCGCTCACACTCGCCCGGGCCCTGGGGTTCGACGGCGTCACGCCCTCGCGCAGCTCGTGCCCTTCACGCCGTGGGTCGCCCTCGTGGCGCTCGTGGTGCTGCTGCTGTCGCTCAGTCGGCGACGGTGGGTGCTCAGCGTGATCGCAGGGCTGCTCGTCGTCGCGCACGGGGTGTGGCTCGTGCCGTTCTTCGTGCCGGGGCCGGGCATCGCGCCCGGCGGCGACGGGACGCTGCGCGTCATGGCGACCAACGTCCTCTACGGGCAGGCAGATGCCCAGGCGGTGGTCGTGGCGGTCCGCGAGGAGAAGGTCGAGCTGTTGAGCGTGCTCGAGCTGAGCGAGGAGTTCGCGGCCGAGCTCGTGGCCGCCGGGATCGAGGACGAGCTGCCCTACTCATGGACCACGATCCACCCGACCGAGGGCGCCGCGGGCAGCGGCCTGTGGAGCGCGACGCCGCTCTCCGACGAACGCGAGGGAGTGGCGAGCCGCTTCCACCAGCCGAGCGCCGTCGTCGGGCTGGACGGGACCTCCGTGCGCGTGACGGCCGTCCATCCGTACCCGCCCACGCCCGGTGCCGTCGACCTGTGGACGGGGACCTCGCGATGCTGCGCGACGAGGTGCACGAGGACCCCATGCCACAGATCCTGCTCGGCGACTTCAACGCGACCTTCGACCACTCCGCGTTCCGCGACCTGCTCGGCGAGCGGTTCTCCGACGCGACCCGGCTCGCGGGGAGGGCGTGAACCTCTCGTGGCGGCCGGCAGGCGCTTCCCGCCACTCGTGGACCTGGACCACGTGGTCGTCGACGAGGGCATGCGGGTCGACGACGTGCGCTCGGTCGCGATCCCCGGCACCGATCACCTGGCGATCGTGGCGACCGTGCAGGTCAGGCCGTAGGTTGGTGGCATGAGCGCCGACGAGACCGCCACCACGTACGAGTCGCGGCTGCGCGACCTCCTCGAGCACCGCATGGACGCGGGCCGTGCACTGGCCGAGCGGGCCGAGCAGGTCGCCGCAGCCCGGGAGCAGCTCGACGAGGCCGAGCGCGACTATGCCGCGGCCTTCTCCGACGCGCTCGGTGCGGGTGGACGGAAGCCGAGCTGCGCAAGGTCTTCAAGTCCCTCGGCGTCACGGTGCCCACCCGCCCGCGCCGTAGCAAGAGCACGGGGTCAGGTGCAGCCCCGGTGCCCAAGCCGCCCGTCGTGACGGCGCTGGCACGCCGCCACGACGACACCGAGGTCATCCAGGCCGTCACGGCCTGAGAGCCGGGAGGCAGGCGCCGCAGGCGCCCGGGCGCCGCGTGCCCGACGGCGTCGCTCGCCTTCGTCGTCACGGCTGCGCGGTCGTCGACCCCGGCACCTCAGCTCTCCCGGAAACCCGACCCTCGCTCGGCGAGCTCTTCGCCCAGGACCCGGATCGCCTGGGGCCCGACGCCGTGGATCGCGAGCAGCTCCTTGGCCGTCGCGCGCGTGAGGTCCTCGTACCGCGTGTATCCGTGGTGGGCGAGCTCGCGCGTCGCGACCTTGCCGATGCGCGGCGTGAGATCGCTGGGTGGGGCGGCTGCACGGTCGTCGGTCATGACGCGGTCCTCTCGGGCCGCCCGCGGCGGCGGGCACTCCAGCATCTTCCGCTGCGGGCTGCTGCTGCTCCAGCATCACCGAGGAACGGCCTCGCCCGCGGCCTCGCCCGCGACCTCGGCGGCCTCCTCGGGGCGGCCGCCACCACCGGCGGGGACGGACGCGGCCACGGTGCCCAGATCGGCACGTACCGCCAGAGCACCGCGCCGCCCGCGGCCGATGCCGCGCCGACCACGAGGGCCGCGGCTCCGAGCGGGGCCACGAGCGCCATGCCCGCGACGACCAGGGGACCGGCGAAGGCGCCGGAGTCGTGCATGAGGCGCCACGCCCGAAGAACTCGGCGCGCTGCGCGGGCGGGGCGACGTCCGCCCCGAGCGTCATGATCACGCCGTTGCTCAACCCGTTCCCGAGCCCCAGGACCAGGGCGACGACGGTGAGGACGCGACGCCGCCCGCCCAGGGCAAGGCGAAGTACCCGGCCGCCAGGATCAGTAGCGAGGGACGGCGAGCGCGCGCCGTCCGAACCGGTCCATGAGGAGTCCCGCGGGGATCGAGACGATCACGTCGAGCGCCGCGCTGGCCCCGAAGACCAGGCTCGTGGTCGCGGCATCGACCCCCAGGACGTCGGCCCACAACGGGAGCACCACGGTGCGCGCCGTCCGCGACAGTCCCATGAGCGCGGCCCCGAGCCCGAGCGTGCGCAGCAGCCGGCGGTGCTCGACCACCACGCGCCACTGCCCGCCTCGCGGGCGACCGGGTCGTCGGGCGAGCCGCTCACCCGGGCGAGCGTCCGACGTCGGGCACGCGGCCCATGAGGACCGCCGTGGCGCACACCGCCAGCAGCTGCACCGCGAAGCCGCCCTCGTCCCGACGGCGAGGATCGCCACGGCTCCGAGGAGGGCCCCACGAAGAACCCGACGCGCATCATGGCCGCGACGGTCGACATGACGCGCGCCCGGCGGGCGAACGGCACGGCCTCGGCCAGGTACGTCTGGCGGGCGAGGCCCACACGGCCTGGGAGAGGCCCGCGAGGAACACGCCCAGCCCGAGCGAGAGCACGGACCACGAGGCCAGGGACAGGGCCACCCGCCGATCGCCAGGACGCTCGCGCCGATGATCGAGCGCCGCTCCCCGAACCGGGAGACCACACGACCTGCGGGCGGGTCGCCGAGGAGCTGACCGAGCCCGGCCAGCGCCACGACCAGGCCCGCGGTGCCGAGCGACGCGCCGTGCTCGCGTGCGGCGAGCGCGACGACCGGTGCGGCCGCCCCTGGGCCACTCCCCAGACCCCGGCGGGGGTAGACCGTCGTGAGAGGGGCCGCACGGTCGTCGGGCCGCTCACGCCAGGACCGGCTCCGCGGTCCGGGCCTCGTCCTGCCCGACGGCGGTCCCGTCCTCGACCGGCCGGGTCGCCTGAGCGGGACCACCGGTCGCGAACTGGCTCTCCGGACGCTCGAGGCCGAAGTGGTCGCGCAGCGTCGTGCCCTCGTACGCCTCGCGGAACAGGCCGCGCTCGCGCAGGATCGGGACGACGTGGTCGGCGAAGTCGTCCAGGCCGCCCGGCAGGTACGGCGGCATGACGTTGAAGCCGTCGGCCGCGCCCTGCGTGAACCATTCCTCGATCGTGTCCGCGACCTGCTCGGGCGTGCCCGCGACGACCCGGTGCCCGCGAGCCCCGCGAGGCGGTGGAGCAGCCCGCGGACCGTGGGCTGCTCGCGCTCGACGATCCCGGCGACCACCTGGAGGCGGCTGCGGGAGTTGTCGGTCACGTCGCCCGCGTCGGCGAACAGCTCGGCCGGGACCGGGCCGTCGAGCTGGGCGTGGTCGAGGCGGACGCCCGTGAGCTTGTGGAGCTGACGCAGCCCGTACTCCGGCACGGTGAGCTCGTTGAACTCGCGCTCCAGGGCGCGGGCCTCCTCCTCGGTCGACCCGATGAACGGGCTGATCCCCGGAAGGATCCTGACCGCGTCGCGCGAACGCCCCAGGGCCTCGGCGCCCGCCTTGATGTCGGCGTAGAACGCCTGGGCGTCGGCCAGCCGCTGGTGGGCCGTGAAGATGGCCTCGGCGTACCGGCTCGCGAACGCGCGCCCTCGTTCGACGCGCCGGCCTGGACCAGCACCGGGTGTCCCTGGGGCGAGCGCGCCGCGTTGAAGGCCCCGTCGACGCGCAGGTGCGTGCCGCGGAAGGCCACGTCGTGGATCTTCGCGGGGTCGGCGTAGCGGCCCGCCGCGCGGTCGATGAGCACCGCGTCGTCCTCCCAGCTGTCCCAGAGGCGCGTGACGACCTCGACGAACTCGGCAGCCCGTGCGTACCGCTCGACGTGGTCCGGGTGGGAGTCCAGGCCGAAGTTGCGTGCGGCGTCCTCGGATGCCGTCGTGACGATGTTCCACCCGGCCCGCCCGTTGCTCAGGTGGTCGAGCGTGGAGAAGAGCCGCGCCAGGTTGTACGGGTCGTAGAACGTGGTCGAGGCGGTCGCGATGAGACCGATCCGCTCGGTCGCCGCCGCGATCGACGCGAGCGTCAGCAGCGGCTCCAGGCGTCCGACGCTGTTGAACTCGACGCCGTCGTGCAGGACGGGGCCGTCGGCGAAGAAGACGGCGTCGAACGTCGCGGCCTCGGCCTTGCGGGCGAGCTCGGTGTAGAAGTCGGCCGTGAAGATGCGCTCGGGCTGCGTGTCCGGGTGGCGCCAGGCGGCCTCGTGGTGGCCCGAGGGGTGGATGAAGAGGTTCAGGCTGAGCTGACGGGTGGGGCGCTCCTGCTGCGTCATGGTGAGTCCTCGTGTCGTGGGTTCGTGGGTTCGTGGGGTGAACGGGAGGGTGGGCGGGGTCGGCTGTCGGGGCCTGGCTCAGGTGGTGCGCCAGCGGGAGAAGTGCCGCTCGAGGCCGACCAGCACGGCGTTGATCGAGACGCCGACGAGCGAGATCGCGATGATCCCCGCGTACATGTTCGTGATCTGGAAGTTGAACTGGGCGTAGGTGATGAGGTAGCCGAGGCCAGCCTTGGCGCCGACCATCTCGGCTGCGATGAGGACGAGGATCGAGCTCGTCCCCGCCATGCGGATGCCCGTGAAGATCGTCGGGACGGCGGCGGCAGGACGACCTTCTGGAAGAGCCGCACGGGAGGCAGCCCGAGCGACCGGGCGGACTTCACCAGGAGCGGGTCGACGGTCCGCACCCCGGCGATCGTGTTGAGCAGGATCGGGAAGAAGCACGCGTAGACGACGAGCGTGATCTTCGAGGTCTCGCCGATCCCCAGGACGAGGATGAAGACCGGCAGGAGCGCGAGGGCCGCGGTGTTGCGGAACAGCTCCAGGAACGGGCCGAGGAACTGGGCGACCGTCGCCCACCAGCCGATCGCGATCCCGAGCGGGATCGCGAGGACGACGGCGATCGCGAAGCCGGTGCCCGCACGGGTCAGGCTCGTCCCGATGTGCTTGCCGAGCTCGCCGCTCACGAGGAGCTCCCAGAACGACTCGAGCACGGCGCTGAGGGGTGGGAGAAAGACACGGTCGACCAGCCCGACGCGCGGTGCGATCTCCCAGATGAGCAGGAAGACGACGATCGCCGCGGAGGCGCAGGACGCGCCCGGTGGCCGCGCGCAGGCGGACCCCGAACGTCGGCGTCGGGTCGAGGTCGGCGGAGAGGCCTGGCGGCGCCCCAGGGTGGGTGGGTCTGCGAACGCGACGGTGTCCTCCGGCGGTGCGACGGGGTCAGGGTGCTAGACATGGGCGTCCTCCTTCTGGGGTGCAGGTGCCGGTGCCGGGGCGTGCTCGGGGTGGGTGCTTCGTGGAGCGCGCTCCACACCTGGTGCCGATACCGGCCGAACAGTGCCGAGGAGCGGACGTCGCCGTGGGCGTCCTCAGCACCGTCGGCGCCGGAGAGGTCCACGTCGATCACGGTCTGCAGGCGACCCGGCCGGGGAGTCATGACG
Organism: Oerskovia sp. M15; assembly: GCA_038070415.1. Lineage (GTDB taxonomy): Bacteria > Actinomycetota > Actinomycetes > Actinomycetales > Cellulomonadaceae > Oerskovia. The sequence continues at coordinate 1,231,265 of JAMYWF010000001.1, read as the reverse complement.
GCGACCCGCTGCCCCAGGTACACCGACTCCTCGATGCCGTGGGTGATGAAGACGACCGTCTTGCCGGTCGCGCGCCAGATGCGCAGCAGCTCGTCCTGGAGGGACTCGCGCGTCTGGGCGTCGAGAGCCGCGAAGGGCTCGTCCATGAGGAGCACCTCGGGGTCGAACGCGAGGCTGCGGGCGATCGCGACGCGCTGCTTCATGCCACCCGAGAGCTCGTGCGGATACCGGTCCGCGAAGGCCGTGAGGCCCACGAGGTCCAGGTACTCGTCGGCGATCCGGGCACGCGCGGCCGCCCGGTCCCCTGGCCTCGAGCCCGAACTCGACGTTCGCGCGCGCGGTCCGCCAGGGAGCAGGGCGTACTGCTGGAACACCACGCCGCGGTCCAGCCCGGGCCCGGTCACGGGCTCACCGTCCAGGAGGATGCGCCCCGAGGTGGGCTCGGTGAGCCCGCCCAGCAGGTCCAGCAGCGTCGACTTTCCGCAGCCCGACGGGCCGACGACGGTCAGGAACTCGCCCGCCTGGACGTCCAGCGTGAAGTCCTCCACGGCCGTGAACCGCTTGCGTGCCCGCGACCACCGGCCGCGTCGCGCACGATGAACTCCTTGTGGACGTGCTCGAGGCGAAGCTTGGCGTGCTGTCCGTCGCTCCCACGCCGCGTCGGGCCTCGCTCGCGGTCGCGGCGCCGCTCATGACGTCACCTCGACCGGGTCGCCGTCGGGGCCGGCGTCCTTCGGGAAGGTGCCGTTCGAGTACGGGTTGTCCTCGTTGGTGTAGATGTCGTCGGGGAGAACTGGCCCTCTTCGAGCTCGCCCTCGCGGACCAGCCAGTCGATCCAGGTCGAGATCTCCTCCTCGGCGATCACGCCGCCCGGGATGGGCACGCTCGCGGACTTCCAGTAGGGGATGAGGTCGGTGGACTCGCCGCGACCGCGCTCCTCGATGACGGACGTGAACCGCTCACGCACCTCCTCGACCGGGGTGACCTGGGTCCAGCGGATGGCGCGCGCGGTGCCCTGCACGAAGTCCTCGACCACCTCGGGGTTCTTGGCGATGTACTCGTCGCGGAAGATGTAGGTCCCGTAGCTGAAGCTCCCGAACAGCGAGAGCTCGCTGAACAGCGCCGTGATCCCGCCGCGCTCGAGGGCCTTGTCCTGGAACACGCGCGACAGTGCGACGACGTCGACCTGCTCCTCGCGCAGCACCTGCTCGGCGTTGACCGGCGGGACCACGATGAGCTCGACCTGGTCGATCTCCTCCGCGGACAACCCGCCCCGCGCGAGCCACTCGCGGATCACGAACTCGCTCTGCGCCCCGAGCGTGTTGATGCCGATCGACTTCCCGATCAGGTCGCGCGGCTCGGAGATCGGGCTGCCCTCGAGCGTGTAGAACCCGCCGAACGACCGCTCGTCCGAGCCGTAGTAGGAGATCACGGACGTGATGGGCGAGCCCGACGCCTTGAGCTTGACGATCGCCCCGTTGAACGCGCCGCCGAAGTCCGTGGAGCCCGTCGCGGCGGCCTGGATGCTCTGCGGGCCGCCCGTCGAGTCACCGACCCACTCGAGCTCGACCTCCTCGTAGTAGCCGAGGTCCGCGGCCAGCTCGGGGAACGTCACCTGCCCGACCGAGCCTTCGTAGCGCAGCACGGTCCGGCCCGACTCGTTGACGGCCGCTTCTTCGGCGCTCGCGGCGGAGCACGCCACGAGCGTCGCCGCGAGACCGGCGGCGACGGTGGCGCGAGCGAGGTGACGGGCAAGTGGTCTGAGGGTGCGGGGCATGGGAGCTCCAGGGACTCGGGTACGGGTCGCCGACCGGACGCGGGCGCGCCGGTGGCAGGGCGGGGAGGGTGTCGCTCGGCGGGCGAGCACGAAGAGCGCGGATGGCCGCGCAGGTCACCCGGTCGTCAGCGCGTGCTGCGGCCGGGCGAGGTGTCGCTATCGACAGCGACAGCGGGTGACCAGGAGCGGATCGACGGCACTGCGCACCGCGAGGCGCACCGGCGTACCGGTGTGCTCGGGGAGGTTGTCGTCGAAGCGCATGGCGGTGATCCTGTCGTCCGCCGCGGGGCAGCGCAAGGCCCCATCCGGCCCCTGAGACGATGTTTCGCCCGGTTTCGCCGGGTTAACGGAGGCCGACGGCGTCGCTCGCCCAGGGTGGGTGAGCGACGCCGAGGCGTGGTCGCGCGCGGGCGCGAAAGGGCTGCATGCCTTAGGCGAGCGACCGGACCGCCTCGATCGTGTCGGCCTCGGCCGCCGTCTTGTCGTCGCGGTAGCGCAGCACGCGCGCGAAGCGCAGCGCGAGTCCGCCGGGGTAGCGCGTGGACCGCTGCAGGCCGTCGAACGCGATCTCGACGACCTGTTCGGGGCGCACGTGCACCACGTAGTCGGTGCGTGAGGTCTCGAGCTCGAGGAAACGCTGCGTCTGCCACGCGAGCATCTCGTCGGTCATGCCCTTGAACGTCTTGCCGAGCATCACGAACCCGCCGCTCTCCGGGTCGCGCGCACCCAGGTGGATGTTGGAGAGCAGTCCCGTGCGGCGTCCCGAGCCCCACTCGACCGCGAGCACCACGAGGTCGAGCGTGTGCCGCGGCTTGACCTTGACCCATCCGGCCCGCGGCGCCCGGCCGCGTAGGGCGCGTCGAGCGACTTCACGACCACGCCCTCCTGACCCGCGCGGACCGTCTCGACGAAGAACTCCTGGGCCGCGCCGCCGAGGCGGTCGTCAGCCGGCTCACGGTGAACGACCCTGCGACCTCGTCGAGCACGGCCAGCCGGTCGCGCAGCGGGCGTCGATGAGGTCGCGGCCGTCCGCGTGGAGCACGTCGAAGAAGAAGGGTCGGAGCATCAGCGCGCCGGCGAGCGCCGCCTCCCGGTCGTGTCGGGGCGTCACGCGTGGCCGAGCGCGACGCCGTCTCCTGGAAGGGCGGGGCACGCCGTCCGGCCCGACGACGAGGGCCTCGCCGTCGAGCACGAACTCCTGCGAGGCCAGGCCGCGGGCGACCGCGACGATCTCAGGGACGCGTGCGGTGATGTCGTCGAGCGAGCGCGTGAACACCCGCACCTCGTCGCCCGCACGGTGGACCTGGATGCGGATGCCGTCGAGCTTCGTGTCGACCGACACCTCGCGCGTGGCGTCGCCCGCAGTGGCCTCGGCACCGAGCTTGTCGAACGCCCCGCCACGTCAGGGGCCGACTGCGCGAGCATCGGACGCACGGGGCGACCCACCTCGAGGCCGAACCCGGCGAGGACGGTGAGCGCCGCCGTCGGGCTGCCGGCCTGGAGCGCTGCCCGCGCGACCGGTCCCGAGGCGCCGCGGAGCATGGCGGCTCGTCGGACGGCGTCCACCGGGACGCCTGCTGCCTCGGCGACGGCGTCCACGACCAGGGCGTCGAGCGCCCCTGGCGCAGGTCTCCTGCGACGAGGCCTCGCAGGAACGCCTGCTCGCGCTCGGTGGCGGCGGCGAACAGCGCGGTCGCCGCGGCGGACCGGGCGGTGTCCGAGCCGGGACCCGAGAGTGCCGCCATGTGCTCGAACGCCGCATCGACGGCGACGACCGTGAGCTCGGGGTCGCCGCGGGCGGCGGAGGGACCGCAACGAGGCCCAGCCGAGCCCCGTGCGGCGCTGCCGCAACTCGCCCGCGAGGTAGGACACGACGATCTCGACGTCGTCGCCCGGCCCGTCCGCCTCGGCGGCGTCCGAGCTCGCGCGTCGCAGCAGGTCGGCGATCGCCGCGCGCTTGGCGAGACGCGAGCGGGTGGCGGCGACGGCGTCGGAGGTCGCGGCGACCTCGGCGAGCAGCATGCCTCATCCTCCCGCCGGCCGGGCGGCCTCGCGCGGCGAGGCCGAGCCTGCGGGCCCTCGCCGGGCGACGGTCCCGCCTCCTGGCTACGCTGGCGGACGACCGTCGACGAAGGAGTGGGACGTGGAGATCGCGGGCAAGGTCGCGCTGGTGACCGGAGGGGCCTCGGGCCTGGGGCAGGCGACCGTGGAGGAGCTGGTCGGCGCCGGAGCGCGGGTCGTGGTCGCGGACCTGCCGGGCTCGCCCGGGCAGGCGCTCGCGGACGGGCTCGGGGACGCGGTGCGGTTCGTCCCCACCGACGTCACGAGCGAGGACGACGTGTCCCGCGCGCTCGACGTCGCGGGCGACCTGGGCGGGCTGCACGTCGCGGTGAGCTGCGCGGGGATCGTGCTGGCGCGGCGCGTGCTCGGCAGGAACGGGTGCACGACCTCGCGTCCTTCGCGAAGGTCGTGACCGTGAACCTGGTCGGGACGTTCAACGTCGCGCGGCTCGCGGCCGAGCGCATGGTCGCGCTGGACGGGAGCGACGGTGCGGCGGGAGGTGGCGCGGCGAGCGACGAGGCCCCGAGGAACGCGGGTCATCGTGAACACCGCGTCGGTCGCGGCGTTCGACGGGCAGGTGGGCCAGGCGGCGTACGCGGCCTCGAAGGGCGGGTCGCGGCCATGACGCTGCCGCTCGCGCGCGACCTCGCGGACCGGCGCATCCGCGTCATGACGATCGCGCCCGGCATCTTCAGCACGCCCATGATGGCCTCGCTGCCCGCCGAGGCCCAGGCGTCGCTCGCGGCGCAGGTGCCCCACCCGCGGCGGCTCGGAAGGCCGGAGGAGTTCGCGCGCCTGGTGCGGGCGATCGTCGAGAACCCCATGCTCAACGGCGAGGTGATCCGCCTCGACGGCGGTATCCGGATGGCGCCGCGGTGATCGGGGAGCTGTGGAGTCGAGTCCTCCGTCCGCGAGGTAGAACCATCTGCGCGAAGTAGTGCGCGCTGCGTTCTACGTCGCGCAGAACGTTCTACCTCGGCACCAGGGGACCCGGCCGGTGTCCGGTTCGGACCGGTTCACGTCTCAATCTCTACTGATTCGGTCCAGAATGCGGACTGTTCGCCGAAGTCGTTGACACCCCGGCACCCCGGCATACATTCCGGGCCATCGGCAGACGCTCCGTCGGCCGCACCGAAGCGCCGTCGACCGGAGGAGGACCCGTGAACACCCGCAGCACGCTCGTCCCCTGATCCCCGGATCGGCCCCGCACGTCGAATGTGTTGTTCCCCGGGCGCCTCGTCGTCCCGGGACGCGTCTGTTGTTGAGCCTGCGCTCCTCCTGACGCCTCCCGAGCCGAGACGGCTCGCGCCTGGACCGCCCGCCCGTGACCCGGGTGGCCGCGGCATGCCGCCTTCCGGCCTGCGCGCCCACCGGCTACCGAGCCTGGCGGTCCACCCCGCACACACCTCCACCGCGTCCGCGGCTGCCTGCCGACCCCTGCGGCAGCCGTCCCTCGCGACCCCGCACCCGACCTCCCGGAGTGGAACGACCCATGCCCGACTCGAATCTCACCCCGCTGTTCGCCCCCACCTCCCGGGCGACGGCACAGCCCGCCGACACCTCGACCACTGCGGCGCTCGACGCCCTCGACGATCTGAGCGACGAGGCGCCGCGCCGCTCGGTGCACCTCGGTGTCGACCTGTCCGACGCCGGAGCACGAGCAGGTGCGTGGCGCGCCGTCGGGTCGGAGTCACCCGCCTCTTCGACGGCCAGCGCCTCCAGGAGCTCGTCGCCACGGCCGAGCGCGGCGTGCTCGACTTCGCGCTGTTCGACGACACGTTCTCCTCCAGCCCACGCGGAACACGACGCTCCGCGGCGGCTGGACGCGGCCTCGTGGCCTCCCGGCTCGCGCCGCGCTCGACGGGGATCGGCCTCGTCGCGACGGTCAGCACCACGCACACCGAGCCGTTCCACGTCTCCAGGGCGATCGCGACGATCGACCACGTGAGCACGGGACGGGCGGCCTGGCAGGTGAGCTGGTCGACGTCCGAGGCCGAGGCCGCGCTGTTCGGCCGCAAGGAGGCCCAGGACACGGCCGACGCGGTCGCCGAGGCGGAGGAGGCCATCGAGGTCGTGAGCCGCCTCTGGGACAGCTGGGAGGACGACGCCGAGATCCGTGACGTCCCCTCGGACCGGTTCATCGACCGGGACAAGGTCCACTACGTCGACTACGACGGCGTCCGGTTCGCCGTGAAGGGTCCGTCGATCACGCCGCGCTCACCGCAGGCGCAGCCCCCGTGGTCGTCCGCGGGGACTCCGCGGCGGCCCTCGCCCTCGCAGGGCGCCGCGCCGACGTCGTGCGGGTGCGTGCCACCAGCCAGGACGCGGCCAGGCGCTGCGCGACCAGGTCCGGGAAGCGGCCGCCGAGGCGGGCCGCAACCCCGACGACGTGCGCGTCCTCGTGGACCTCTACGCCGTGATCGGCCAGGACCGGGCCAGCGCGCAGGCGCGCCTCGACCTCCTCGAGGGCCTCGAGGGGATCACGTGGGACACCGGGTCGCTCACGCACGTGGGCACGTCCCGCGACCTCGCCGACCTCGTCGAGGAGTGGTTCGACGCGGGGCGGCCGACGGGTTCACCGTCCGCCCGTCCTCGCTGCGCACCGACCTCGACGCACTGGTCGACGGCGTCGTGCCCTGCTCCAGGAGGCCGGTGTCTTCCGCTCGGCCTACCGGGTTCGACCCTGCGGGACACCCTGGGGCTCGCCCGCCCCGCCAACCGCTACGCCGCCGCGATCGCCTGAGGACCTCACGCCATTTCCCCGCCCTCATGCCCGCGAGGTAGAACGTGCTGCGCGAGGTAGTGCGCGCCGCGTTCTACCTCGCGCAGCACGTTCTACCTCGGCGCTCGACCCCATCAAGGATCCTCCCCAAGAAACCGGGGAGCGAGGTCCAAACCTGGCGGCCCGCCTCCGCCGGACCTAGGCTGGAAGCACCTCCAGGGTGTGGAAGAAGGCTCCGACGATGTGGCTTCTCGTGATCTCCGGCGTGGTGGGCGCGGCAGTGGTCGCCGCCATCGCGTGGGCCACGGTGCGCCGGGCACGTCTCCGCGACCGCTGCGGTCCACCCGACGCAGCCGGCGCGAGCGGCGCCGTCGAACCCCGACCCTCTGGTGACCCTCGGCGTCCAGATCCGGCTGGGTCAGCTTGCCCACGAGCTGCGCGACATCCAGGACGACCCGGGCGTCTATGCCCGGGCGCATCACTACCTCGCCGCGCAGGGCGCGTACGACGCGCTGCTGCGCGAGGCGTGCCGCCTCAGCGGTCTCGAGGTCGCCGCGGACCCGCTCGCCGCGGGACTGCGCAGCGACGAGGACGAGCGGCTGCGGGAGGAGCTCGAACTCAGCTCGCGCGGCTGGTCCTGGTAGCCGCCCACAGCACACGTGAGGGGCCCGACGGCGGCGCGCACCGCCGTCGGGCCCTCACCCGTGTCTGCGCCTCAGAGGGCCGAGTGGTCCCCGATTCGGTGGTACGACCGGTCGTGGTAGACCAGCGGGGTCGCGTCGGCGCGCGTCCCGGAGGCCAGGGCGCGCAGCGAGACCAGGTAGCTGTCGCCCACGGGCGTGCGCTGGATGACCCGACCACGCACCCAGGACAGGGCGCCATCGATCACGGGCTCCCCGGACTCGAGCGGTGACCAGCCGCCGGACGCGAAGCGGTCGATCCCGCTCGTCGCGAAGCGGGCTGACACGTCGTCCTGGTCGGCGCTGAGGAAGTTGACCGCGACCGTGCGGGCTGCGGAGATCGCGGGCCACGACGAGGACGTCGACGCGAGCGAGAACGCCAGGAGCGGGGCGCCGCCGAGACCGAGATGACCGACGTCGCGGTGAAGCCGACGGGCCGTCCCTCGTGGTGCAGGGCGATGACCGCGACCCCGGCCGGGTGCTGGCGGAAGACGGCCTTGTAGGCGTCGGGGCTGAGCTGGGGCTCGTCCTGCTCGTGGAGCAGGGCCTCGAGGCCGGCCAGGTCGGGGCGGGTGGTGGGTTCGGCGGTCATCGGGTCACCTCGGCGAGCTCGGGAGCGGTCTGGTGGGTGGAGGTGTCCTGCCCGACGGCGGCGCTCGCCGCCCGGAGCAGGGCACCTCCCGCGCGGTCGAGCCAGGCGTCGACGGTGCTCGCGAGCTCGGCCTCGCCCAGCTGGGAGTCCAGGACGGTGAGCGTGCGCGCGGGGACCGTCGCGCCGAGCTCGACGAGCAGCGGGCGCAGGTGGACCTCGCCTGCCAGGGCGTGGGCGGGGTTGCCCGACACCACGACCGGGACGGCGACGACCCCGGCCAGGCCGTCGGGACCGTAGAGGTCGAGGAAGGCCTTGAGCAGCCCGGTGTACGAGCCCTTGTAGACGGGCGTCGCCACGACCAGGACCCTGGCGTCCGCCACGACCTCGCGGGCGGCGTCGGCGCGTGGGTGCTCGGGGCGAGGATCTCGGCGGCGATCTCTGCGAGGTCGATCGTGGCCGGGCCAGGGCTCGCTCCGGCGGTGAGCCCCAGGTGGCCTGCCACGCGGGTGGCGACGGCCTGGGCTGCAGAGAGGGTCCGCGATCCGGCGCGGGGTTGCCGACCAGGGTGACCACGCCGGAGGTCGGCCTGGTGGGTGCTGCGGAGTGCTGGGTCATCGCTTCCTCACTGTCGTCGTGCTGCACGCTTGCCGCGCCGGTGCCGACGTGGCCAGGTCATCTCCCGGAGCACCCCGTCGTGGGAGGGTTGCTGTCCAGCGAGCCGGGGCTTCGCGCTGGTGCTCGTGACCGTGGGGAGAGATATAGACCCGGGGACGGCAATCTGCACCGATCCGGTCGAGAATTCTCACGACGTGGACGAAGGTTTCGGGGCGGTCGCGATGCGGATGATTGCCCAGGGCGCCGGTATCGTTCGTGGTCGCGGACCTGGCGTCTCCCTGAGTGGGACGGAAGTACGGTGTTGTTAACACGCACGTAACCTGGTGCGGTTGAACGCCCGTCTTGCCAAGGAGCACCCCATGGATAGTCGTCTGCAGTCCGTCTTCGACGAGGTCCTCGCCCGCAACCCTGGTGAGGTCGAGTTCCACCAGGCGGTCCGTGAGGTGTTCGACTCGCTGGGTCCCGTGCTCCAGAAGAACCCTCAGTACGTCGATGCCGCCGTGCTCGAGCGCATCTGCGAGCCCGAGCGCCAGATCATCTTCCGGGTCCCGTGGGTCGACGACCAGAACCACGTCCAGATCAACCGCGGCTTCCGGGTCGAGTTCAACTCGGCGCTGGGCCCGTTCAAGGGCGGCCTGCGCTTCCACCCGTCGGTGTACCTGGGGATCGTCAAGTTCCTCGGGTTCGAGCAGGTCTTCAAGAACTCGCTCACCGGCATGCCCATCGGCGGCGGCAAGGGCGGGTCGGACTTCGACCCCGCGGCAGGTCCGACAGCGAGGTCATGCGCTTCTGCCAGTCGTTCATGACCGAGCTCTACCGTCACATCGGCGAGTACACCGACGTCCCGGCCGGCGACATCGGCGTGGGAGGTCGCGAGATCGGCTACCTGTTCGGCCAGTACAAGCGCATCACCAACCGCTACGAGTCCGGCGTGCTCACGGGCAAGGGCATCAGCTGGGGCGGGTCGCTCGTGCGCACCGAGGCGACCGGCTACGGCACGGTGTTCTTCGCGGACCACATGCTGCGCACCAAGGGCCAGAGCTTCGACGGCCAGCGCGTCGTCGTCTCCGGCTCCGGGAACGTCGCGACGTACGCGATCGAGAAGGCCCAGCAGCTCGGGGCGAACGTCGTGACCTTCTCCGACTCCTCGGGCTACGTGGTCGACGAGGCGGCGTGGACGTGGCGCTGCTCCGCCAGATCAAGGAGGTCGAGCGCGGACGCGTCGCCGACTACGTCGAGCGTCGGCCTGGCGCGCGCCTGATCACGGGCGGCAGCATCTGGGACGTCCCCGCGACCGTCGCGCTGCCGTGTGCCACGCAGAACGAGCTGACCGAGCGGGACGCCAAGCAGCTCGTCGCCAACGGCGCCGTGGCCGTCGCGGAAGGGGCCAACATGCCCACCACACCCGGTGCGGTCTCACTGCTCCTGGAGGCCGGTGTGCTCTTCGCTCCCGGCAAGGCCGCGAACGCCGGCGGCGTCGCCACCTCGGCGCTCGAGATGCAGCAGAACGCCTCGCGCGACGCATGGACGTTCGAGTACACCGAGGAGCGCCTCGCGCACATCATGTCGGGCATCCACTCGCGCTGCGAGGGACGGCCGACGAGTACGGCGCACCCGGGAACTACGTTCTCGGGGCCAACATCGCCGGCTTCACCAAGGTCGCCGACGCGATGATCTCGCTGGGCGTCATCTGACGGTCCTCACCCGGACCCGTACAGACCTCGGGAGCGGTGCGCCGGTACGCCTCAGGGCGTGCCCGACGCACCGCTTCGTCGTCCTGCCGGCTTCCGGGCGGGCTTCCGAGCGGCCGGGCGCGCTACCGGGCGACCGGGGCGGCTTCCCGGCGACCCGGGAGGGCCCGGCGTCGGCCGCGTCGGGGTCTACGCTGACCGCTGACCCTCCGGCGCGCGGCTGTGCACCGGCCCCGAACGCAAGGAGCATCAGCACATGGCACGCGAGGTCGCGCTCGAGATCGCCGTCCAGGACACCGACGGCGTGCGGATCGCCGCCGAGGTTGGAGCCCGTCGGGTGGAGCTGTGCGCGGCCCTGGGGGCCACCGGTGGTCTCACGCCGAGCATCGGCCTGGTCGAGGCGGCCGTCGCCGTCGCCGCGGACGTGGCGGGGACGGCGTCCCGGTCGAGGTGCACCCTGGTCCGCCCGCGCCCGGGCGGGTTCGTGTTCGACGCCGCCGCGCTCGACGTCCAGATCCGTGACGTCCGGGCGGTCGTCGCGGCGGCGCCGCGGGCGTCGTGATCGGTGCGCTGACTGCCGACGGCCAAGTGGACGTCGAGGCCGTCCGTGCCCTGGTCGCGGCCGCCGAGGGCCGAGAGGTCACGTTCCATCGTGCGATCGACGTCGTCGAGGACGTCACGACGGCGCTCGACGTGCTCGTCGAGCTCGGCGTGACGCGCGTGCTCACCTCGGGCGGGGCGGCGCGCAGCATCGACGGGTCGTGCGCCTGCGCACCATGGCCGAGCACGTCGCGGGTCGCCTGCAGATCCAGGCGGGCGGGGAGTGCGGACCCAGGACGTCGCGGCCCTGGTGGGCGCCGGGTGGACGCGGTCCACCTCTCGGCCAAGCGCATCCTGTCCGACGACGGCGGGCCGGGTGGTGGAGGCGGGTCCGGCTACGACGTCACGGACCTGGGTGTGGCGCGCGAGGCGCGCAGCGCTCTCGATGCGGCGCGCGTTGGGCGGCTCGGGCTGTCCTGAGCCGGGGCTGCGTCGGCGCTCATCGGCCCTGGTAGCTGCCCAGGCCGCCGCGGGTCACGTGCGGCGTCTCGTCCTGGTCCGGCCGGAACGCCGGAATCCTGCGGCTCGTGAACCCGGCAACCTCTCGCATATTTCAATTAGGTAACTTTCCTGTTGTATTGGGTGTGCGGCGCCCGTAATTCGTTAGTGTTCCTGCACATACCCGCCGTTGCGGGGTGATCGACGTGATGAGGCGTCGACGACTCGAAAGGACCGAAGATGATCCGAAGCAAAGGGCGCAAGCACCTTCTCACCGCGGTAGCTTCGCCTCCGGCCTCACGCTGCTTGTCACGGGCTGTGGCTCGTCGGGAGCCGACGACGGCGACAAGGGCAGCGCGAGCAAGGGCGACGGCGTGCTCACGGTGTGGGCAGGCAGCCAGACGCCGATCGTGGCGAACTTCAACCCGTACGCACCGACCGTCCTGCACGCCGCGCTCGGTGGCGTGTACGAGACCCTCTTCTTCTACAACAAGGCGAGCTCCGAGGCGCCCGCACCGATGCTGGGTGAGTCCTTCGAGTTCAACGCGGACGGCACCGAGCTGACCATCAAGATCCGCGAGGGCGTCACGTGGAACGACGGCGAGCCGTTCACGGCCGAGGACGTCGTCTACTCGTTCACGAACGAGACCTCCAAGCCGGACTACCTCTCCGCGGCCGAGGTCGTCGACCCCACGACGGTCAAGCTGACCTTCACAGGCCCGCAGTTCACCAACGAGTTCGCCCTCCTCGGCGCGTCCTGGATGGTTCCGGAGCACATCTGGAAGGACGTGCCGGACACGATCAGTTTCGCCAACGAGAAGCCTGTCGGCACGGGGCCGTACACGGTCGCCAGCACCTCCGACGCCTCGTACACCATCGTCGCCTACCCCGACTACTGGGGCGGTGCCCGGCGGTCGAGAAGGTCCAGTACCTCGGCATCGACGCCAACACCTCCGCAGAGAGCCTCCTCAAGACCGGCAAGGTCGACTGGGCGGGAATGTTCGTGGCGGACCCCGACAGCCTCACCGCCGACGGCCGTCTCGGCTACATCAACACCCCGCAGGACCCGACCGTCCTGTACACCTGCGCCAACGCGGACGCCGGTTGCGTGGGCGCCCAGACGGACGTGGCCGTCCGCCAGGCCCTGAACCTCGCGATCGACCGCGGCGTCATCAACGAGAAGGCCTTCGTCGGGCTCGCCGGCGAGATCTCCCCGACCTTCGCCCTGCTCGGCCGTGACGACGCGTGGATCTCCCGGATGTCGAGAAGGTCAGCCCGCAGGAGGCGAACGCCGCCGAGGCAGGCACGATCCTCGAGGCCGCGGGCTACACCAAGGGTGCCGACGGCATCTACGAGAAGGACGGCACGAAGCTCGAGCTGACCCTCATGTCGGTCGAGGGTGGAGCGACTACAACGCCGCTGCCGACCTCATCGCCGCGCAGGCCAAGTCCGCAGGCATCTCCGTCACCGCTGCGACCGCCACCTGGGACGAGTTCTCGGACGCGCGCCAGACCGGCGGCTTCGAGCTGATCATGGGCGGCGTCGTCGGGACCTCCGTGCCGGACCCGTTCCAGATCTACCGCGACTGGTTCAGCGGCGAGTACACGCAGCCCGTGGGCACGCAGCTCGAGTCCGGTGAGTGGAACTTCTCGCGCTACTCGAACCCGACGGTCGACGCGGCGGTCCAGGCCGCAGCGGCCACGAACGACGAGGCGGCGAAGAAGGCCGCGTACGCGACGATCCAGACCGAGATCACGCGCGACCTGCCGTACATCCCGCTCGTCATCAACGCCACGCAGACGTTCTTCGACCAGGAGGACTTCACCGGCTGGCCGACCGAGGACGACCTGTACGCCTTCCCGCCGTCGTGGGGCTCGGTGTCGGCAGGCGTGGTGCTGAGCACCATCAAGCCCACCGAGTGATGTCGGGCCGAGGAGGAGCTTCGATGATGACGGGACGTACAGAACGGTGAAGTACTACGCTCGGCGGCTCGCGTTCTACGCGATCACCCTGTGGGCCGCCATCTCCCTCAACTTCTTCCTCCCCGGCTGATGCCGGGGACGCGGAGGACATCTTCCGGGCGAAGTTCGCCCAGACGGGAGATCTCACCCCGCGATGGAGAAAGCCATCCAGCTCCTCTTCGGCTCGGCCGACGACTCGTCGATGTGGGACCAGTACCTGACGTACTGGAACAACCTCCTGCACGGCGACCTCGGGACGTCCCTCACCAAGTACCCCGCCCCGGTCGCCGAGCTCATCGGCCAGGCGCTGCCCTGGACCCTGGTGCTCGTCGGGCTGGCCACGGTCCTGTCGTTCATCATCGGCATCGCGCTCGGCGCGTGGGTCGGCTGGCGGCGGGGTACCTGGGTGGACGGGATCATCCCCGGCTCCACCCTGCTGCAGTCCGTGCCGTACTTCTGGCTCGCCCTGATCCTCGTCGCGGTGTTCTCCGTGAACCTCGGGTGGTTCCCGATCATCGGCGGTTACGACGTCTTCGACTTCCCGGACGGCCCGGAGAGCTCCTGGGCCTTCGTCTCGAGCGCCGTCTACCACGGCTTCCTGCGGCTCTGACGATCGTCCTGTCCTCGGTCGGAGGCTGGCTCCTGGGTATGCGCAACATGATGGTCTCCACCCTGTCCGAGGACTACATCACGACCGCCGAGGCCAAGGGGCTGCGGCCCTCGCGGGTGCTCACCACCTACGCCACGCGCAACGCGGTGATGCCGTCGCTCGCCGGGTTCAGCGTCTCGCTCGGATTCGTGGTCGCCGGGTCGATCGTCATGGAGCAGGTCTTCAGCTACCCGGGCATCGGCAAGCTGATGATCGGGGCCGTGGAGGGCAAGGACTTCGCCCTCATGCAGGGGTGTTCCTCGTCATCACCATCACGGTGCTCGCGGCGAACTTCCTCGTGGACCTTCTGTACGGCTTCATCGATCCGAGGGCGCGCCACAATGACTGACGACGACATCCGCACGCAGGAGTTCGTGACTCCTGCCACCAGCTCCTCCCCGGCCGCGGAGACCGTGGCCGACGGGATCGCGCCTGCAGACCGTTCGGTAGGCCGGGTCCCGGACGTCGCCGCCACCGTCACGGCACGCCGTGGCTTCCGCGAGATGCTGCCGCGCAGGTCCGGCAAGCTCGTCACGGGGCTGGTGCTGACGCTCGGGATCATCGCCTTCGCGTTCATCGCGCCGTTCTTCACGCAGGACCCCGGCAACGTCGACAGCGCGGCCAACCTGCCGCCGAGCCTCGACCACCTCCTGGGGACCAACAACATCGGGGCAGACCTCTTCGCGCAGCTCGCTGCGGGGCGGCCAGCTCGCTGATCGTGGGCATGGTCGCCGGCGCGATCGCCGTGGTCCTCTCCCTGGTTTTCGGCATCGTCGCCGGGTACGTCGGTGGCTGGACGGACGAGGGCCTCTCGCTCCTCACGAACGTCATGCTCGTCATTCCCGGTCTCCCGCTGGTCATCGTCATCGCCAGCTACATGGAGAGCCGCAGCATGTGGATCATCGCGGTCGTGCTGGGCGTGACCAGCTGGGCGGGATCGGCGATCGTGCTGCGCACGCAGGCGAAGTCGCTGCGCAACCGCGACTACGTGGCTGCCTCCCGGGTGGCGGGTGAAGGTCCGCTCCGGATCATCACGGTCGAGATCCTCCCGAACCTGCTGCCGCTCCTCGCCGCACAGTTCCTCTTCGCGGTGGTGCTCGCGATCCTCGGCGAGGCGGGGCTGTCCTACCTCGGCCTGGGCCCGTCGGGCTCCATCACCTGGGGAAGCATGCTCAACGAGGCGTTCCAGTACAACGCCTTCCAGACGGGGCAGTGGTGGTGGTACGTGCCGCCCGGCCTGCTGATCTCACTGTTCGGCTGTGGTCTCTCGCTCATCAACTTCAGCATCGACGAGATCATCAACCGAAGCTGCGCACGGCCCCGGCTGCCGTCAAGAGCGTCCGCAAGGCACGCAAGGCGCAGGTCCGTGGGAGGGGCGCGAGCCCGACCGACCTGGAGTCCGCTCCCGTCGACGGTGATGACACCGGTGGCACCACCACGGAGAAGGAGAAGGTGAACGCATGAGCGCCGCGCTCACGACGGCCCCGCTGACGACGCCGGGCCACGCAGAGTCGATCTCGGGCCTCACCCCGGTCCTCACCGCTCGCAACGTCTCCATCGAGTACGAGGTGGACCCCCGGTCAA
The DNA here is from genome assembly GCA_038070415.1 of Oerskovia sp. M15. Classification (GTDB taxonomy): domain Bacteria; phylum Actinomycetota; class Actinomycetes; order Actinomycetales; family Cellulomonadaceae; genus Oerskovia. Next base: position 1,215,895 of record JAMYWF010000001.1, on the reverse strand, counting down.
GGCGGTCCGGGACGTCTCCCTGACCCTGCACCGCGGAGAGATCCTCGGCTTGGCCGGCGAGTCGGGCTGTGGCAAGACCACCCTCGCGTACGGGATCAACCAGCTGCTCAAGCCGCCGGCGCTGCGCACGGCCGGGGAGATCCTCTTCCACGACCAGGACGGCACGGACGTCGACGTCGCCGCGCTCGAGGGCGACGCGCTGCGTGCGTTCCGGTGGGACAAGATCTCGATGGTCTTCCAGGGGCGATGAACTCCCTGAACCCGGTCATCAACATCAAGGCCCAGCTGTTCGACGTGTTCACGACGCACCGGCCGGGCATGTCGAACGCCGAGAAGCTCGAGCGCAGCCAGGAGCTGCTCCGGCTCGTCGGGTCGACCCGGCGCGCCTCAGCAGCTTCGCCCACGAGCTGTCGGGCGGCATGCGTCAGCGCGTCATGATCGCCATGGCGCTCGCGCTCAACCCGCAGGTCATGATCATGGACGAGCCGACGACGGCGCTCGACGTCGTCGTGCAGCGCGGGATCCTGCGAGATCATGCGCCTGCGCGAGCAGTTCAGCTTCGCGGTCGTCTTCATCACGCACGACCTGCCGCTGCTCCTCGAGATCAGCGACCGGATCGCGGTGATGAGGCACGGGGAGATCGTCGAGCTGAACACCTCGGCCAACATCTTCGCGAACCCGCAGCACGAGTACACGCGCACGCTCCTCGCGTCCTTCCCCAGCCTCACCGGGGACCGGGGCTCGTTCGTCCGCAGCGGTGAGAGCACGGAAAGGGAAACGCTGTGAGCACCCTCGAGGTCAAGAACCTGACCAAGGACTTCCGCCTCCGCGGCCGTGGCGCGGGCCGGAAGCTCCGTGCCGTGGACGACGTGTCGTTCACCCTGGAGCCGGGCAGGACGATCGCGCTGGTCGGCGAGTCCGGCTCGGGAAAGTCCACCGTGGCGCGCATGATCGCGAAGCTGGAGACGCCCTCGTCGGGTGAGATCCGCATCGACGGCACGAAGAGCGCTACCCGTGGTCGGGCCCTGGCGACGTACCGCCAGGACGTGCAGATGGTCTTCCAGGACCCGTTCGCCTCGCTGAACCCGTTCCACACGATCGCGCACCACATCGAGCGTCCCCTGCGGCTGCACGGCAAGGCGAAGGGGCGCGCGGAGATCGACGCGCTCGTGCACCAGCTCCTCGAGCGCGTGAACCTCACGCCCGCGCCGGTCGTGGCTGCGCGGCGGCCGCACGAGCTGTCGGGCGGTCAGCGGCAGCGTGTCGCGATCGCCCGCGCGCTGGCTCCGGGCGCACGCTTCCTGGTGGCCGACGAGCCGGTCTCGATGCTCGACGTCTCGATCCGGCTGTCCGTGCTGAACCTCCTGGCCCGGTTGCAGCGCGAGGAGAGCCTCGGCGTCCTGTACATCACGCACGACCTCGCGACAGCCCGTCACTTCAGCGACGAGATCATCGTGATGCTCCGCGGGAGGATCGTCGAACGCGGCCCGTCGGACGAGGTCATCCTCAACCCGCAGCACGACTACACGAAGCTCCTCCTGGGCGCGGCGCCGAACCCCGAGAACCACGGGCGGCTCCGCGAGGAGGTCCGCAAGGAGCTTGCGTCGGCGTCGGCCACCCGGGGCAGCCGACGTGACGCGCGACCGCTTCGGCACCGCCGACCTCTGAGGCCGGCGCCCGTCGAGCGGCGCCGTCTGCGAGCAGACGACCGGCGGTCAGCCGGCGGTCAGCCGGCGGTCAGCCGGCGACGCGGCCGCGGCGGCCCGGCGGACGACGGCCTAGAGTCGGAGCGTGCCCACCCGGAACCTGCGCGTCGCGCCCACCGTCCACCCGTCGGCTCCCGCGGTCGACCCTGTGCTGGCGGCCTTCGCGTCGCTACGTGCCGAGTTGGAGATCCCCGCCGAGTTCCCGCAGGCGGTCCTGGACGACCCGACGACACGGCGGCAGGGACCGACGTGTCGTCGGGTCGTCACGACCTGCGCGACGTCGCCTTCGTGACGATCGACCCGCCCGGCTCCATGGACCTCGACCAGGCAGTGCACCTCGAGCGTACGTCCGAGGGTTCCTGGTGCGGTACGCGATCGCGGACCTCGGGGTGTTCGTGACTCCGGGCGGGCCGCTGGACGCCGAGGTCAACGAACGCGGGATGACGCTCTACGGTCCGGACGCGCGGACGCCCTGCATCCCGCGGTGCTGTCGGAGGCCGCCGCGAGCCTCCTGCCGGACGTGGACCGGCCTGCCGCCGTCTGGCACGTGGAGCTCGACGACCGTGGTGAGATCACCGCCGCGCGCGTGGAGCGGTCGCTCGTGCGCAGCACCGAGAGGCTGACGTACGAGGAGGTGCAGGCACGGCTCGACGCCGGTGAGGCGGGTGAGATGCTCGACCTGCTCCGCGAGATCGGGCTGCTCCGCGAGGCGCGCGAGCGCGACCGTGGCGGGTCTCCCTGAACGTCCCGGAGCAGGACGTCGTCGCGCGCGAGAACGGCACGTTCGGCCTGGCGTTCCGCTCGACGCTGCCCGTCGAGGGCTGGAACGCGCAGATCTCCCTGCTGACCGGGATCGCGGCGGCACGGCTGATGCGAGCGGGGGCGTCGGGGTCTTCCGGACCCTCCCGGCGGCGGACCCCGTGACCTGGCGCGACTGCGACGCACGGCCGGGGCGCTGGGCATCGACTGGCCTCAGGATCTCTCGTACGGTGACCTGCTGCCGACCCTCGACTCCGGCGTCCCCGGCACGCGGCCTTCCTCAACGAGGCGACGTCGCTGTTCCGCGGGCGGCGTACGCCCCGTTCGGTGGCACGGGTCAGGAGGCGGGGTGCCCGACGACGTCGCCCACGCCGCGATCGCCGCCGAGTATGCGCACGTGACCGCACCGCTGCGACGGCTCGTGGACCGCTACGGGACGGAGATCTGCCTGGCGCTGAGCGCTGGGGACGAGGTCCCGGCGTGGGTGCGCGACGCCCTGCCGGGCTGCCCGCACCATGGCCCGGACGGGGCAGCGGGCCGGGTCGTACGAGCGCGCCGGCGTGGACATCATCGAGGCGGCGCTGCTGGCCGGGCGTGAGGGCGAGGTGTTCGACGCCGTGGTCGTCGACGTCGAGAACGACGAGGAGCGTCGGCGCAGAGCCGCGAAGGCGGCAGATCCCGACAGGGCCGCGGCGGGAGTGCCCGCGGCGGGCGGCGCGGTCCGTGGTCAGGTCGTGATCGCCGAGCGGCGGTGCGAGCGAGCATCCAGGGGTCGGGCTCCCGCTCGGCGACCCGGTGCTCGTGCGACTGCGTGAGGCGTCGATCGAGCGTCGGGTGGTCGGCTTCGACCTCGCGTGAGCCCTGCAGCCCGTCGAGTGCATGATTGCGCTGCGACACGCCCGGCGAGTCGCAGCGCAATCATGCACTCGACGTGGTCGACGGTCGGTTGCCGAGGGAGGATGGGGCCATGCCTCCTCGTCGTCGCACCGACCCGGCCGTCGGGCGCACCGCCCTCGCCACGTGGCAGGACGGGCGCGCCGGTCGGCCTGAGTGACCACCGCCGTCCGCTTCACCCTGGAGGAGCTGGCCGAGGTCGCGCCCGGGCACGCGGTCGAGGTCCGGGTCCCCGTACGGCGCGGTGCAGGCCGTCGAGGGTCCGCGGCACACCCGGGGCACACCACCGAACGTCGTCGAGACCGACCCCGAGACATGGCTCGGCCTCGCGACAGGCACGGTCGACTGGGCAGAAGCCGTCGAGGACGGGCGCATCAGCGCGTCGGGCGAGCGGTCCGACATCTCCTCCCTCCTGCCGCTGCAGGCCGCCCGCCGACGCGACCGGTAGCGCTTCCGACGGCGCGTGACCGGTGGCCCGCAGCGGGCGAGCCGACCCTGCGTCGAGCGTGGCGCCGTCGGGCGGACGGGCGTCCCGCGATCCCGACCCGAAACTTCCCCGGTCGATCCGCCCCTTCGGGGTTCGCAGCGTTTGCCCCGTGAGATACCGTGCCAGGACGAGCGGGCGACGGCGCCCGTCGACCGGTCCACGCACGACGACGTCGCGCACCCCGGCAGGACAGTGCCGTTCGCAGGGGAAGCGGGCGTTCGACCGGCAGTGACCGGCCGGACACCGCGCGTTCATCAGCATGCTGTTGGATTCCAGTGCCCGTACCTGCGCCACCCGCGCCGAGGCGGGCAGAGCCGGGAACCCGGCCACGACACGAAGGAGTCAGCGTGATCGGTAGTCACCATCAGTCCCGACGCAGGAGAGGCGTGGTCGCGGCCACCCTGTCGGCGTCGCTCGTCGCCACGGCGGCGTTCAGCACGGCAGCCGCGGGAGCTGCCGCTGCTGCTGTCGACGGCTCGTCGGTCGTCATCAACGAGGCGTACCTCAACGGCGGAAGCACCAATGCCCTGTACCTCAACAAGTTCGTCGAGCTCTACAACCCCACGGCTGCCGACATCGACCTGACGGGCTGGTCGGTCCAGTACCGCTCCGCGACGGGCACTGCCGCCTCGAACGGTGTCGTCCCGCTGACCGGGAAGATCAAGGCCGGTGGGTACTACCTGGTCCAGGGGCCTCGAACGGAGCCAACGGCGCCGCGCTCCCCACCCCGACGCGACGGGCAGCATCGACCGCAGGCAGAACGGGACGCTCGCGCTCGTGAGGTCCGCCTCGGCCATCACCCTGACGCCCGGTTCGGTCGTCGGCAACCCGCAGGTCGTCGACCTGCTCGGCTACGGCAGCTCGAACACGTTCGAGACCGCTGCCGCCCGGCGGGACGGCCAACACCGTGCCCAGCTCGCTGAACCGCGCCGACGGTGCGGACACCGACAACAACTCCGCCGACTTCGCGCGCAGCACCACGGTCACGCCCCGCAACAGTGGCGGACCAGGCCCGGACCCGACCCCGACCCCGAGCCGGGTACACCCAGGACGATCGCGGAGATCCAGGGCACCGGTGACGCGAGCAGCCTCGTGGGCCAGACCGTCACGACGCGCGGCGTCGTCACGGCGACCTACCCGTCGGGCGGTTTCGACGGTCTGTACATCCAGACCGCCGCTCGGGCGGCGACCTGGACCTGGCGACGCACACCGCGTCGGAGGGCCTCTTCGTGTACTCGAAGTCCGCGGCATCGGCGCTGCAGGTCGGACAGCTCGTCGAGGTCACGGGCGTCGTCTCGGAGTATTTCGGTCTGACGCAGGTCACCCTGCGGCCAACGGCTGGACGGTCCTGACGGACCCCGCCGAGGTCGTCAAGCCCGCGAACGTCGCGTTCCCGCGACGGCCGCGGACCGCGAAGCTCGAGGGCATGCTCGTCCAGCCTGCCGGTGACTACGTCGTCGCCGACAACTACGACACGAACTACTACGGCTCGGTCGTCCTGGCCAGCGGCACCTCGCCGCTCCAGCAGCCCACCGCCGTCGGACGTCCGGGAGCCGGAGGCGGCGGCAGCCGTCGCCGACGCGAACGCCCGCAGGGTCACGCTCGACGACGGCGCGACGACGAACTTCAACACCGCGGCCAACAAGGCCAAGCCGCTGCCGTACCTGACCGGCGGTGCGCCGGTCCGCGTGGGCGCGGCGGCGACCTTCACCACCCCGGTGGTTCTCGACTTCCGCTTCGACGCCTGGAGCTTCCAGCCCGTCACCGAGCTGACCCGGCCAACGCGGCGGCGGTGCAGCCCGCGACCTTCGCGAATACCCGCACGGCGTCCCCGAGGACGTGGGCGGTGACGTGACGGTGGCGACCTTCAACGTCCTGAACTACTTCACCACGACGGGCGACCAGCTCAGCGGGTGCCAGTTCTACACGGACCGCGACGGCAACCCGATCACTGTGCGCACGGGCTGCGACGCCCGTGGCGCGGCGAACGCGGAGAACCTCGAGCGCCAGGAGACCAAGATCGTCGCGGCGATCAACGCCCTGGACGCCGACGTCGTCTCGCTCGAGGAGATCGAGAACTCGGCAGCCTTCGGCACGAACCGTGACGCGGCCCTCTCGACCCTCACGGACCGTCTCAACGCCGCAGCGGGAGCCGGGACCTGGGCATTCGTGCCGTCCCCGGCCGCGATCCCCGCGTCGGAGGACGTCATCCGGACGGCCTACATCTACCGCCCGGCGACCGTCGCGCCAGTCGGCGCCTCGGTCATCCACGACGTCGCGGCGTTCGACAACGCTCGTGAGCCGCTCGCCCAGACCTTCCGGGTCGCCGGGGAGACGCGGGCTCGGACTTCGTCGTCATCGCGAACCACTTCAAGTCCAAGGGTTCCGGCTCAGGCGCGGACGCCGACCAGGGTGACGGGCAGGGTGCCTCCAACGCCTCGCGCGTCGCGCAGGCCACGGCGCTCGTCGCGTTCGCGGCCCAGGTCTCGACGGCTGCGGGCACGGACAAGGTCCTGCTCGCGGGTGACTTCAACGCCTACGCCCAGGAGGACCCGATCAAGGTCCTGACGGACGCCGGGTACACGGACCTCGGCCCGACCACCGGGAAGGAGACGTACCTGTTCGACGGCCTCGTCGGCTCGCTCGACCACGTGCTCGCCTCGCAGGTGCCGCCGCCGCGGTGACGGATGCCGACATCTGGAACATCAACTCGGTCGAGCCCATCGCGAACGAGTACAGCCGCTACAACTACAACGTCTCGAACCTGTACGACACCACGGCGTTCCGCTCCTCCGACCACGACCCGATCGTCGTCGGCCTGGAGCTGGGCGGCGAGGAGCCGGGCGGGTCAAGGAGCTCGACCTGCTCGCGATCAACGACTTCCACGGTCGTATCGACGCGAACACGGTCGGCTTCGCCGGGACCGTCGAGCAGCTGCGTGCCACCAACCCGGAGGGCACGGCGTTCCTCTCGGTCGGCGACAACATCGGCGCCTCGCTCTTCGCGTCGGCGCTGCAGGACGACCAGCCGACGATCGACGTGCTCAACGCCCTGGACCTGTCCGCCTCCGCGGTGGGCAACCACGAGTTCGACAAGGGCTTCAGCGACCTGGCGGGTCGTGTCACCGACGCGGCCGACTGGTCCTACCTGGGCGCCAACGTCTACGCCAAGGGCACCACGAACGCGGCCCTGCCGGAGTACGCGGTGATCGATGTCGACGGCGTCGACGTCGGTGTCATCGGTGCCGTCACCGAGGAGACCCCGACGCTCGTGACCCCGGCCGGGATCTCTACCCTCGACTTCGGGGACCCCGTCGAGGCCGTGAACCGTGTCGCCGCGCAGCTGCGCGACGGCGACCCCGCGAACGGTGAGGCCGACCTTCTCGTCGCGCTCTACCACGAGGGTGCGAGCGCCGGCACGCCGGACGGCTCGACGCTCGAGCAGGAGCTCGCCCACCAGGGTGCGTTCGAGCAGATCGTCAACGACACGGATGCCCGCGTCGCCGCGATCTTCACGGGTCACACCCACAAGCAGTACGCGTGGGAGGCGCCGATCCCCGGCACCGACCGGACCCGACCTGTCCTGCAGACCGGCAGCTACGGCGAGAACATCGGGCACGTGAGCCTGACGTTCGACACCGCGACCGACGAGGTCACCGGCTACTCGGTGGAGAACGTCAAGCGCACCACGACGCCGGCTGCAGAGCTCGTCGCGACCTACCCGCGCGTGGCGGAGGTCAATGCGATCGTCAACGCGGCACTCGCTGAGGCCGACGTCATCGGCGCCCAGCCGGTCGGCTCGGTCTCGGCGGACATCACGACCGCCTTCCTCGGCGGCTCGTACGTCAACGGCAGGTACACGGGCTCGGGCCCGCTGCCCACGACGGGCCGCGACGAGCGGGCCTCGGAGTCGACGCTCGGCAACCTCGTCGCGACCTCGCTGCGAGACACGCTGGCCGACCCGGCCCGCGGCGGCGCCGACTTCGGTGTCGTCAACGCGGGCGGTCTGCGCAACGAGCTGTTCTACGGCGACGACGGCGTGATCACGTACGCCGAGGCCAACGCGGTCCTGCCCTTCGTCAACAACCTGTGGACCGTGTCCCTCACGGGCGCGCAGGTCGAGACGATGCTCGAGCAGCAGTGGCAGACCAACCCGGACGGCACCCGTCCGTCGCGTCCGTTCCTGGCGCTGGGCCTGTCGGACAACGTCAAGTACACCGTGAAGACCACCGACGTGAACGCCACCCTGGCGACAACGTCACCTCGGTCGTCATCAACGGCGAGCCGCTCGACCCGGCCAGGACGTACCGGATCGCGACGTTCTCGTTCCTCGCCACGGGTGGTGACAACTTCCGGGTCTTCACGCAGGGCACGGATCCTCGCGACTCGGGTCTGATCGACCGGGACGCGTGGATCTCCTACCTGCAGGCCAACCCGAACCTCAGCCCTGACTTCGCGCGTCGTGTCGTGGTCGCGGACGGTCTGGGTGCGGTCACCGCGGGCGAAATCGTGACGGCTCAGGTCTCGCGCCTGAACCTCACGTCGATCGGCAGCCCGGCCAACACCGGCGTCTCGGCGTACCTCGTGCCTGCGGGCACGGCGTTCGACCAGGCGAACCCGGGACGGCCGTCGCCACGGGCGCGGTCACGAACGGGGCAGCCAGCCTCGACGTGACGGTCCCGGCGGACACGGCGGGCGGCGAGTTCGGCGTGTATGTCGTCGCCGCGCCGAGCGGGACGGTCACGCGCCTCGCGCTCACGGTCGAGGGGCCGACCTGCCCGACGTCGTCATGGACGGCCTGTCCGCCACGGCACAGTGCGTGGGCAGCAAGGTGCATGTCTCGGTCAAGGGCACGAACGGCGAGACGCTCCCGATCGACGTGCGCTACACGACCGCGTTCGGCGAGAAGAAGTTCACCAAGCTTCTCCCGGGCAAGATCGCGGCGCAGTCGTTCAACTCCCGCGCCACGTCCGTGCCTGCGGGCTCGGTGCGCGTCGCGGCGTACAAGTGGCAGGACGGTCAGGGTTTCTACGAGACCTACGACCTCGCCTACCCGGCGGTCAGCTGCGGCTGACCGTGTGATCGACTGAACGTCGTCGGGCCTGTTCTCCTGGGAAGCCAGGGGAGCAGCCGACGGCGTCTCGGGGTCAGGTGGTCGGGTCCGGTCAGGAGGGTACGGGCCGCGCAGCGGGTGACGAGCATCCGGCCGACGCAGGGCTTTCCCAGCCGCGCGGGGTACTGTCGGCGCGTGAGCCCGAGCACCCCACCCCGACGTGAACGCGACCTCGAACGGTCCCGACGCCGCAACCCCGACGCGACCGACATGCCGCCGCGACCGACGCGCTTGGCGCGAACGACGCGACCGTCCGCGCTGAGCAGGTCGAGATCGAGTCCGTGATCGACCCGGTCTCGATCCGTCGTGCCCCGCGGTACAAGGCCTTCTTCTGGACCGGTGCGCTGGCCGGGATCGTGCTCGGACTGATCATCGGCATCATCTGGCTGGCCTCCGCGGCGTCCGACGGGTGCTGAAGCCGGGCGTCTACATCAGCGTGATCGTCCTCGGGACGACCATGTTCACGACGCTCGTCGCGGGTGCGCTGGCGATCTGGGCGGACAAGCGCAGCCTGCGCCGCTGACCACGGGCGCCCGCACGCGCCCACCGCCTGACCGCGGTGGTCCGGACTCAGCCCGCGGCGTCGCCCTGCTGGCGGGTCGGTGCCGGATCCTCGCCCGGGTGCCACGTCTCTCGAAGGAGCCGGCGGAACCGGACGCCTGCGGGCAGGCCGCCGATGATCCCGACCATCCCGACGACCGCGGCGGCGAGCACGATCGCAGCCGCCGCCTCGATGTCGCCGCGGTGGGCGGCCAAGGGACGCTCCGGTTCGGCCCACGAGACGTAGCTCGCTGGTCGGGACCGCCCTGGCCAGCAGCGAGATCGTGCGGCGGTCGGGACGCCGTGCGGTGTTGTCCGCGACGTGAGCGTACTGGCTTGCTCGCGGTGCCGAGCATGCGCTTGGCGTCCGAGAACGGCCCGGTTCCGACGCCAGGCGCATGGTCGGCGAACCGTAACCGTCTGGTCGACGAGGACCCTGGCGTGCGCACAGGACCCAGGACGCCGGGCCTCCTCCGGGCGCGGAACGGACATCGTCCGCATGTCCGGCACCGAGGGCGGACGGCTTCGGATCTCCGCCGACCGTATGGGAGACTGGGGCCGTGGCCCCGCGGAGATGGACTTCTCAACCACGACCTCATGCCCGGCGAGAAAGGCCCTCAGGACGCTTGCGGCGTCTTCGGTGTCTGGGCGCCCGGCGAAGAGGTCGCCAAGCTTGCCTACTTCGGTCTGTACTCGTTGCAGCACCGCGGCCAGGAATCAGCCGGGATCGCGACCAGCAATGGTGAGCAGATCCTCGTCTACAAGGACATGGGACTCGTCTCCCAGGTCTTCGACGAGCGTGCGCTGAACGCCCTGACCGGACACATCGCCGTCGGACACTGCCGGTACTCCACCACTGGTGGAGTGACCTGGGAGAACGCCCAGCCGACGCTCGGCGCGACCTCCTCCGGGACCGTCGCCCTCGGGCACAACGGCAACCTGACCAACTCCGCCGAGCTCGTGAACCTCGTCGCCGAGCGCTACGGCGCGCAGCGTCGGGGCGAGCTGGCCCGTGGCAACACGACGGACACGGCCCTCATCACCGCGCTCCTCGCGGGCGACGACGACCACACGCTCGAGGACACGGCCATGGAGGTCCTGCCCCAGCTGCGCGGTGCTTTCAGCCTCGTCTTCATGGACGAGAAGACCCTCTATGCGGCCCGCGACCCGCAGGGCGTGCGGCCCCTCGTCCTGGGGCGGCTCGAGCGCGGCTGGGTCGTCGCCAGCGAGACCCCGCCCTCGACATCGTGGGTGCTTCGTTCGTCCGTGAGGTCGAGCCTGGCGAGCTCATCGCGATCGACAGCGAGGGCCTGCGCTCGCAGCGCTTCGCCCCGGTCGAGCGCGCCGGCTGCGTCTTCGAGTACGTCTACCTCGCCCGGCCGGACACCTCGATCAACGGTCGCTCGGTCCATGCGGCCCGTGTCGAGATGGGACGTCAGCTGGCTCGCGAGCACGGCATCGAGGCCGACCTCGTGATCCCGGTCCGGAGTCCGGGACCCCGCGGCGGTCGGGTACGCGCAGGAGTCGGGCATCCCGTTCGGGCAGGGCTGACCAAGAACGCCTACGTCGGACGCACGTTCATCCAGCCCTCGGACACCCTGCGCCAGCTCGGCATCCGGCTCAGCTGAACCCGCTGCGCGACGTGATCCGGGGCAAGCGCCTGGTCGTCGTGGACGACTCGATCGTGCGTGGCAACACGCAGCGCGCCCTGATCCGCATGCTCCGCGAGGCCGGCGCGGCCGAGGTCCACGTCCGGATCAGCTCCCCGCCCGTCAAGTGGCCGTGCTTCTACGGGATCGACTTCGCGTCCCGTGCCGAGCTCATCGCGAACGGCCTGTCCCCGGACGAGGTCGGCGCCTCGCTCGGTGCCGACACGCTCGGCTACATCTCGGAGGAGGGCATGATCGCGGCGACCGAGCAGTCTGCCTCGCAGCTGTGCACCGCCTGCTTCACCGGGAAGTACCCCATCGAGCTGCCGCCGGACGACCAGCTGGGCAAGCACCTCCTCGAGCAGGCAGAGCTGCCGCTCGGTGCCCCGAGGACGGTCTGCGCAGCCTCACCGTGGGAGTGGGCGGCGGGACCGCCCTCGACCACCCTGACCCCATACGACGCACTGCCCGCACCCGGGCGCGCCGCAACCACCAGGAGTTCATTCGTGTCTGAAGGTCTCACGTACGCCGCAGCCGGTGTCGACACCGAGGCGGGCGACAAGGCCGTCGAGCTGATGAAGGACGCCGTCCGCCGCACGCACGGCCCGCAGGTCCTGGGAGTGGGCGGCTTCGCCGGCCTCTACGACTTCAGCGAGGTCAAGAGCTACAGCAAGCCGCTGCTGGCCACCTCGACGGACGGCGTGGGGACCAAGGTCGCGATCGCGCAGGCCCTGGACATCCACGACACCATCGGGTTCGACCTCGTGGGCATGGTCGTCGACGACATCGTCGTGGTGGGCGCCAAGCCGCTCTTCATGACCGACTACATCGCGTGCGGCAAGGTCGTCCCTGAGCGCATCGCCGGGATCGTGCGCGGAATCGCGGCGGCGTGCGAGGTCGCGGGCACGGCCCTCGTCGGTGGCGAGACGGCCGAGCACCCGGGTCTTCTGGGCGTCGACGAGTACGACGTCGCGGGTGCCGCGACCGGAGTCGTCGAGGCGGACCGCCTGCTGGGCCCGGAGCGGGTCCGTGACGGCGACGTCCTCATCGGACTGGGCTCGTCCGGCCTGCACTCGAACGGGTACTCGCTGGTGCGTGCGGTCGTGAAGCACGCAGGGTGGGAGCTGGACCGGGAGGTCGAGGAGTTCGGTCGCACGCTCGGCGAGGAGCTTCTCGAGCCGACGCGCGTCTACGCGAGCGACTGCCTTGCGCTCGCGCACGACGACGCCGCGCAGGTCCACGCCTTCACGCACGTCACGGGTGGTGGGCTCGCGGCGAACCTCGCCCGTGTCCTTCCCGCCGGCCTCGTCGGCACCGTGGACCGTGGGTCCTGGGACGTCCCGCCCGTCTTCACCGTGGTGCGCGACCTGGGTGGCGTCCCTCGTCGCGACCTCGAGAACACGCTCAACCTCGGCGTCGGGATGGTGGCGATCGTCGGCAGCGACGGCGCCGATGCCGCCCTGGCGCGGTGCGCCGAGCTGGGGCTCCCGGCATGGATCCTGGGAACGGTCAGCGCTCTCGACGAGTCGACGGCGTCCGCCGTCGGACACGAGGACCTGGTCGTCGGCACCAAGGGTGTCCACGCGGGTGCTGTCCGCCTGACGGGCGACTACCGGAACTGACCGTACGACGAAGGCGCGTCCTTCTCCTCGGGCCCGGAGGCCAGGTGAGAAGGACACGCCTTCGTCGTACGCGAACGATTCGCGGGTCGGTCGGTCGATTGACGAACTCGCGGTGGTGCCGACTCACGTACCGCCTGGGGCCTGAAGGTCGCAGGCAGGGGTGAGTCGTGTCAGCGGTCGTCGGACCAGCCGGCGAACGGCTGGTCGTAGTCTCCGTTGTTGTTCTCGGAAGACCTCGCTCCGTAGCGAGGATCTGTCGCGAGATCCGTGTGGCTATGACCAGTGAGCTCTTGTTCGAGAGCTTGGTAGTTCGTCTCGGGGCTGTAGTACTTCAGCGCACGAGCGACCTTGGTCTGCTTAGCCTTCTGACGGCCGCGGCCCATGGCTCCGACCCCTCAACGTAGAAGCGGGGCGGCAGCGTACTCAGACGTGCGGCCCCGGGGTGTTGTTTCGTCTGTTCAGAGTCCAACGGTACATGCTCGGGATACATTCCGACCACTCGGATGCCCAGAACCGGGGCCTTGTCACACTGTCTCCACACAACGCGTTCCGCGGGGTGACTCCGGCGGGGTCCAGGACTCCGCCCGGCACCCGCCCGGCACCCGCCCGGCACCCGCCCGGCACCCGCCCGGCACCCGCCCGGACGACGTGCAGGGGCGCCGACGAGGCGCCCGGGACTGCTCGTGGCGGACGTCCGACCGGGGATCGGCGGGCCGAATCACCTGTACCGGCCATACCCCGTCTAATTCACCCTGTCTGCCAAGTCGCCCAAAATCCTCATGCTGCGACAATAGAGGGGCTAGCGCTGTGCTGTCGTCGCGTTCCGACGTCACCGTCGGACCAGTCAGTCGCTAGGAGGAGGTGCAGTGATGTCCGTCCATGGAGAGTCCGAAGTTCTGCTCACACCGGCCGAGGTCGCGAGCCTGTTCCGCGTCGATCCCAAGACCGTCACTCGCTGGGCCAAGGCCGCAAGCTGTCGTCGATCCGGACCCTCGGGGGCATCGTCGCTACCGAGAGTCCGAGGTCCGTGCGCTCCTGGGTGCCGCGAGCGAGAACGCCGAGGGCATCGACAAGGGCTGATCGACGTCGCGGTGGTCGCTCCCGCGCCAAGCCCATCGTTGTCGGTCCGTTGAGGAGCTCCGGGACCAGCTTCCCGGTGCTCCCCGTCGTGTCCGGCGTGTCCTCGATCGATCGACCGGAAGCCCAGCGCCGCTGGCGCCGGGCTCGGTCGTTCCAGGAGCACCGAGCCGCCCCGGTACGTCAGCGCGCCGCTGACGCCGTCAGGACCGTCGCCGCAGGATCGCGGCCACGACGAGCGTGACCGCGGTGACCGCGCCGCCGATGAGGATCTTGACGTTGCGAGCCCGTGCCGGGTCGTGCTCGGGCAACCCGCCGCCGGTGAAGAAGCTCCCGGTGTCGGAGGCGGCCTGCTTGGTCTGGTGTGCGACGTTCGCCGCCTGCGTCCGGGGATCGAGGCGGGTCGTCAGCTCGTCGATCGTGCTCGCCAGCTCGGAGCGGGTCCGGGTGATCTCGGCTTCCAGCTCGGCCTGGGTCGGTTCGGTGCTCACGGGCGCAGTCCTTCCTTCACGGTGGCGACGTCTTCCTTGATGCTGGCGATGGCCGTCTCCGGGGTCGGGGGCATCCCTTCTTGAGCTGCTGACGGCCGACCAGTGCGAGAAGACCAGCGAGCAGGATCAGCGCGACTCCCACGATCAGCGCCGCGAGCCACAGCGGGACGGCGTGCGCCAGGCGGCCATGGCCGCGTGGAGGAGGAAGCCGAGCGCGTACAGGGACAGGACCCCGGCGACGACCAGCATGCCGATGCCGATCCCGGACCGGGCGGCCTTGGTCGTCAGCTCCTTCTTGGCGAGCGCGATCTCCGTCCGGACGAGGCGCGTGGCCTGCTCCGACATCTGCTCGACGAGCTTGCCGATCGAGGGCCTCGGGTTCGGGGAGGAGTCTGCCCGTCGTCCCAGTCGCTCATGGTGGTCACCTTCCTGGCGCATCCGGCCGGAGCGCCTGCGCGCGCAGAGTCTGCTCGCGGTCCGAAGAATCGTTCCTCATGCCCCACTCAACCGGTCAACGGCGTCGAGGGCAATTCCGCGCGCCGCTGCTCGGCCACCACGTGCGAGTCCGTGCGGGGTAGCCTACCGCAGGTCGAGGGGAAGATGCACGAAACGACGAAGCCCCACCTCGTGTGAACAAGGTGGGGCTTCGTGACGGTGGCTCCGACCGGCGTCGATCCGGTGACCTTTCGATTTTCAGTCGAACGCTCTACCAACTGAGCTACAGAGCCTTGACACGAAAGCCCGGTCATGATGACCGGGCAGTCGCTGTCGAGCGACCCTGACGGGACTTGAACCCGCGACCTCCGCCGTGACAGGGCGGCGCGCTAACCAACTGCGCTACAGGGCCTTGCGTGAGTTTCTCCCGGCCTTCGCCGTTCGAACCTCGAGAATCGTATCTCACTGCCGGGCGGATCCGTTAATCGGATCCTTCCGAGTACCCCAACGGGATTCGAACCCGTGCTACCGCCGTGAAAGGGCGGCGTCCTAGGCCGCTAAACGATGGGGCCTAGTTTCCTGGACAACCGTACCGCCTGCGGGGCACGAGTCGCCGAGAGACCTCCGTCAGCATACGGGGCATCCGGGCCGAGGTGCAAAACGGGTGAGCGTGCGGCCCTCGGCGCCTCGGTGCGAGGGGCGTGGCGCCCAGTTGCTACCGGCGCACCCTCAGGTAGCGGCGCGCGGGGAGGATGGGGCCGTGGTGGAGATGACGCGCGAGGACTTCGAGGATGCGGTGCGCGATGCGCTCGACGAGATCCCGGAGGAGCTGGCTGAGCAGATGGACAACGTCGTGGTCCTCGTGGAGGACGACGCGCCCGACGACGACCCCGGCCTCCTGGGTCTGTACGAGGGGTGCCGCTGACCGAACGGGACCTCATGTGGGCGGCCGGAGCGCTCCCGGACAGGATCACGATCTACCGCAATCCCACCCTGGAGATCTGCGACACCCGTGAGGAGGTCGTCGAGGAGGTCGTCGTCACGGTCGTGCACGAGATCGCGCACCATTTCGGCATCGACGACGAACGCCTGCACGAGCTCGGCTGGGCCTAGCAATCATCGCCCGGTGGCGATAACATCGATATATGACGATGCCACGTGAGACGAGCCGACGGACCCACGGGCGCTCCCGCAGGACCGACACCGACGGAACGGCCGGAGTCGCCCGAGCGGCCTCGGTCGAGCATGCGGCACTGGCGTGCGAGCCACCCGTCGTCGGGCACGACCACGCCGCGGTCGCCCGCATCCTGCACGCGTTGGCCGAACCCCACCGGCTCTCGATGGTTCACCTCCTGGCGCGCGCCGAGCACCGCGTCGTCGACCTGACGAGCGAGCTCCGCCTCGCCCAGTCGACCGTGTCGGTCCACCTCGCGACGCTCCGCGACGCCGGACTGGTCGACGTGCGCCGCGAAGGGCGGTCCTCCTGGTACCGGCTCGCGCGGCCCGAGGTCGCGCACATCCTGGCCGATGCCGAGCGTGTCGTCGAGGCGACGAGAGGCGGCTCGCGATGAGCGGTCACTCCCACTCGCACGGGGCTGCGACCGCCACGGGCGCGCACCGCCGTCGGCTCGTGATCGTCCTGGCCATCACCCTCGGTGTGATGGTCCTCGAGGTCGTCGGTGCGCTCGTGTCGGGCTCGCTCGCCCTCCTCGCCGACGCCGGGCACATGCTCACCGACGCGACCGGGATCGGGATCGCCCTGTTCGCGAGCTGGCTCGCGACGCGCCCGGCCTCAGCGACCCGGACCTTCGGGTGGCAGCGCGCCGAGATTCTCGCCGCCCTGACCAACGCGTTGATCCTCGGCTCGGTCGCGGTGCTGGCGATCGTCGAGGGCATCTCGCGCTTCCGCGCCCCGGACCCGGACGTCCAGGCCGGTCTGATGATCGTCGTGGCGGTCGTCGGTCTCGTCGCGAACGCGGTCGGGCTCCGCCTGCTCTCCGCCGGTCAGGCGGAGAGCCTGAACGTCCGTGGTGCCTACCTCGAGGTGCTCGGCGACCTCGTCGGCTCGGTCGCGGTGATCGTCGCTGGAGTCTTCGTCGCCGCGGGGTTCCCGGGGCCGACGGTCTTGCCTCGGTCGCCATCGGCATCCTCATCCTGCCGCGCGCCCTCGTGCTCCTGAGGGAGGTGGCAGCGGTCCTCCTGGAGTCCACCCCGCGGGGTCGATCTGGAGAAGGTCCGGGCGCACATGGAGGGCATCCCGGGCGTCGTCGGCGTCCATGACCTGCACGCCTGGACCATCACCTCGGGTGTCCCGGTGATGTCGGCGCACGTGGTGGTGGAGAAGGCGCGTCTCGAGCGCGGCGACGGCACGGAGGTGCTGCGTTCGCTCAAGGACTGCCTGGGCGGGCACTTCGACGTCGACCACTGCACGTTCCAGATCGAGCCGCCGGAGATGCAGGAGACCGAGTCCTCGGTCCACCTGTGAACCCGCGCGTCTCGCTCGAGGACGCGCGCCCGGGGCTCGACGTCGAGCAACCAGGCTCGGGCCATGACGATTCTGGTGACCGGCGGAGCGGGATACATCGGCGCGCACGTGGTGCGTCTGCTGCAGCAGCGTGGCGAGAAGGTCGTCGTGGTCGACGACCTCAGCACGGGACAGGAGGGCCGCGTCGGCGGTGCGCCGCTCGTTCGGCTCGACGTGTCGAGCGCGGAGGCGGTCGAGGTCCTGACCCGGACGCTGACGGAGCACGAGGTCAGCGCCGTGGTGCACTTCGCAGCGCGCAAGCAGGTCGGGGAGTCCGTCGAGAAGCCGCCTGGTACTACCGGCAGAACGTCGGCGGGTTCACGAACCTCGTCACGGCGATGGAGGCGGCCGGTGTCGACCGCCTCGTGTTCTCGTCCTCGGCGGCGACCTACGGCATGCCGTCGGTCTCGATGGTCGAGGAGAAGCTGCACGCCGAGCCCATCAACCCGTACGGCGAGACCAAGCTGGTCGGTGAGTGGCTCGGGCGGGCGGCGGGCCGCGCCTGGGGCCTGCGTTTCGTGGCGCTGCGCTACTTCAACGTGGCGGGTGCCGGGTGGCCGGACCTGGGCGACCCAGCGATCCTCAACCTGGTCCCCATGGTCCTCGACCGCCTGGAGCGTGGCGAGCGGCCCAAGATCTTCGGTGACGACTACCCGACCCCGGACGGGACCTGCATCCGCGACTACATCCACGTCCTCGACCTCGCGGAGGCGCACCTCGCTGCACTCGGCTACCTGGACGAGGACGAGCGGGCGTACGACGTCTTCAACGTCGGTACCGGCACGGGTTCCTCGGTCCGCGAGGTCATCGACGAGATCGGCGAGGTCTCCGGGCTCGACGTGACCGCGGAGATCCTCCCGCGCCGCGCCGGTGACCCGCCCCAGCTCGTCGCCTCGCCCGAACGCATCAACAAGGTGCTCGGCTGGACCGGGAGCCAGGGGCTGTCGGAGATCATCTCCTCGGCCTGGGAGGCCTGGCAGGCGGGCCCGCGCCGCATCGACGTCTAGAGCCGTCCGTTCCTTTCCCGAGGGGCCTTCTCGCACCGCGCGAGGGGCCCTTCGCGCGTTCGGCGCTGACATCGCTCCGAACACTCAGTATGCTGAGCAAAATACTCAGCACGCTGAGGATGAAGGGATGGGCCATGTCAGGAACGAGCACGACCATCGACGACGTCGCCGAACGGTCCGCGTCCGGCAGCGCCAGGAGCGGCCGGACAGCACCCGTCGCCGCACCGCGGGAACCCCGGCAGACCTGGGAGCCGACGGCGGACGAGCAGTTCTCCGCAGATCTTGACCACGCTCACGGCCTCGCGGGACGCGCTCGACGAGTACCTCTCCCGGTCTGTCGGCGACGCGAAGAGCGGCGCCCCGCAGGTCGTCGACCTCTGGGAGGACCTGGCCGACCAGCTGGGCGGCAAGCTCGTCCGCCCGCGCCTGACGCTCGCCACCTACCTCGGCCTCGGCGGGAAGGACCTCGGCGCGGTCGTCCCGGTCGCCGCTGCCCAGGAGCTCCTCCACACCGCGATGATCGTGCACGACGACCTGCTCGACCACGACGAGACCCGGCGCGGGCGCCCGAACCTCGCCGGGACGACGCGCGCCCGTCTTGCCGCGGCGGGGTGGACGGCACCCGCGCCGACGGCCACGTCCAGGCCGCGTCCCTCCTTGCCGGAGACCTCGCCATCGCCGGCGCGTTCGACCTCGTGCTGACCTCGACCGCCTGCCCGCAGGATCGCGTCGCGGTGACCGGGCAGCTCGTCCGTGCGGTCCAGGTGGCGGTCGCGGGGAGATGCTCGACGTCTCGGGTCAGCTGCTCTCGCCCCTCGAGGTGGACGCTGCGCTCGTCGCCGAGCTCAAGACCGCGACCTACACCTGCACCGTCCCGCTCGTCTGCGGCGCGATCCTCGCGGGTGCCGACCAGGCGACGCGGGACCGCCTCGAGGTCTACGGTCGCGCTCTGGGCATCGCCTTCCAGCTCGTGGACGACCTGCTCGGGGTCTTCGGGGACCCGCGGGTCACGGGGAAGTCGGCGGTCTCGGACCTGCGCGAGGGCAAGCGCACCCTGCTGCTGGCCTACGCCTACGGGCGGGCGGAACGTGCGGACGTCGCCCTCCTCGACCAGTACGTGGGGCGGGCTGACCTCACGGACGCAGGAGCCGACGTCGTGCGGGAGATCATGCGGCGGACCGCGGCCCCGAGGCCGTCCGCGAGAGCGTCACCCGGTACCTCGGCGAAGCCCGCGAGGCCGCCTCGGGTCTCCCGGGCCGTTGGGCCGATACCTCGTCGGCCTGGCCGACTCCTTCGCCGACAGGGCCGCCTGAGATGCCTGTCGGCCGAGACTCCGAGACGATCGACAGGGAGGCCCACATGTCGCAGCTGCTGTACGACCGCACCGCCGCCCGCGCGAGCCGGGCGGTCCTGACCGCGTACTCGACGTCCTTCGGGCTCGGGTCCCGCCTGCTGGGCGGTGCGGCGCGCCGTGACATCGAGGCCGTCTACGGCCTGGTCCGGGTCGCCGACGAGGTCGTCGACACGCGCCGCGGCGAGGGGCCGACGAGCTGCTCACCGGCCTGGAGGAGGAGACGGCTCGCGCTCTCGCGAGCGGGTACTCGACCAACCTCGTCGTCCACTCGTTCGCGCGCACCGCGCGCCGCACGGGATCGGCCACCCGGAGATCGACCCGTTCTTCGCCTCGATGCGCACGGACCTGACGGTCCAGGTGCACGACAAGGCCAGCTACGAGCAGTACGTCTACGGCTCGGCCGAGGTCGTGGGGCTCATGTGCCTGGCAGTCTTCCTCAACGCCGAGCGCCGTCCCGGCGAGGCCGTCGTGCACGCGACCGACACCGTGGTGCGCGGCGCCCGGGGCTCGGGGCCGCCTTCCAGAAGATCAACTTCCTCCGCGACCTGCGCGCCGACCACGAGGACCTGGGCCGGAGCTACTTCCCCGGGATCACCCCGGCCCTCCTGACCCAGGACGACGTCGACGCGATCCTCGCGGAGATCGGTGCGGACCTCGACGCGGCCCGGGCTGCGCTCCCTCGCTCCCGCACCGGGCCCGGATAGCCGTCGCCGTGACCCTCGCGCTCTACGACTCTCTACTGGGCAGGCTCGCCACGACCCGGCCCGAGGACCTGCTGCGTGCCAGGGTCCGCGTCCCCGACCCGGTCAAGCTCGCCGTCGCGGCCCGTGCGGTCGCGCGGGAGTCCTTGCGACGCGACGTGCGCATCCCCGACGCCCGCCCCGCCCGCTGCATCCCGAGGAGTCCTGTGACCGAGGCGCCACCCGAGATGCCGTGCGTCGTGGTGGTGGGCGGCGGGATCGCCGGTCTGGCCACGGCGACGCTCCTCGCCCGCGGCGGGGCCCGCGTGACGCTCCTCGAACGGCACGAGAGGGTCGGCGGGCGTGCCGGGACGCTCGACCTGGACGGGTTCCGGTTCGACACCGGACCGTCCTGGTACTTCATGCCCGAGGTCTTCGAGCACTGGTTCGCGCTGCTGGGCGAACGCATCGAGGACCACCTGGACCTCGTCCCGCTGGACCCGTCGTACCGCGTCTTCTTCGAGCGGCCCGACGGCGCCGCACCCGCGCGCGCCCGTACCGTCCTCGACGTCACACGTGACGCGGAGACGAACTGGGCGCGCTTCGACGCGCTCTCACCGGGGACGGCGAGCGCATGCGCGCGTACGCCGCGGAGTCGAGCGAGGCCTACCGCCTGGCCCTGGACCACTTCCTGTACACGACGTTCGAGCGCCCCGACCGGGCGATCGACGGCTCGGTGCTGCGCCGGCTGCCGCGGCTCGCAGCCCTCCTGGGGCGCTCGCTCGCGGACCGGGTCGCGCGACGCGTGCGCGACCCGCGCCTGCGGCAGGTCCTCGGATACCACGCGGTCTTCCTCGGTTCGTCGCCCTACCGCGTGCCCGCGCTGTACTCGCTCATGAGTCACCTCGACCTCGTGGAGGGCGTCCGCTTCCCGCGCGGCGGGATGTACACGATCGTCGAGGCGATGGAGAAGCTGGCCCGTTCGGAGGGCGTGACGATCCGCACGGGGAGCGACGTCGTCGGGATCGAGGTCGATCCTGCGTCTCCCGACGGCGGAGCCTCACCCCGGACACGGACCGGCACGCACCGGCGAGGCGCGCGAGGCGTCGCGACCGGAGTGCGGCTGAGTACGGGGAGGTCGTGCCCGCGGACGTCGTGGTGTCGGCAGGGGACCTCCACCACACCCAGACGGCCTTGCTGCCCGCGGGCTACGCCGACCAGCCCGCCGGGTACTGGGAGGACCGCGGCCCCGGCATCTCGGCACTCCTCGTCCTCGCGGGAGTGCGAGGCGACCTGCCCGAGCTCGCCCATCACTCGCTGTTCTTCACCGAGGACTGGCAGGGCAACTTCGAGGACATCCTGGGCGACGAGAAGGACAGCCCCGTCGACTCGCTCCGCATCCCGGCGCCCGCCTCGCTGTACGTCTCGCGGACCTCCGCGACCGACGACGCGACGATCGACCACCCTCCGCGCCGCCCGGCCACGAGAACCTCTTCGTGCTCGTCCCGTTCCCCGCGGACCCGGTGCTGGGCGCGACCGCGGCCTCCCAGGAGCACCTCGAGGCGCTCGCCGACGGCTACCTCGACCAGATCGGTGCCTGGGCCGGGATCGACGACCTGCGCGGACGGGTCGTGACGCGTCGCGTGCTCGGCCCCGCACACTTCGCGTCCGAGTTCTCGTCGTGGCGCGGCACGGCGCTCGGGATGGAGCACACCCTCGCCCAGAGCGCGATGTTCCGGCCTGCGGGGCCTCGCGCACGGTGTCGAACCTCTACTACGCGGGCGCCGGGACGGCCCGGCGTCGGGCTGCCGATGTGTCTCATCAGCGCCGAGCTCGTCGCCAAGCGGCTCCTGGGCGAGACCTCGTCCCGCCCGCTCCCGGCCCCCTGCGTCGCGGCTTCCTCGCGGCGAGCCGGCGTCCGGAGCGTCTCCGGGGAGGTGCCTCGTGATCGGGTTCGCGTACCTCGGGGCGCTCCTGGCCTCGCTCGGCGGGCTCGCGGTGCTCGACCGCAGGTTCCGCCTCGCCTTCTGGGCCGACCCGGCCAGGACCGCCGTCACGCTCGTGGTCGGCGTGCTGTTCTTCCTCGCGTGGGACGTCGCGGGGCTCGCGCTCGGGATCTTCGCGCGCGGTGACTCGCCCCACATGACCGGTCTCCAGCTCGCGCCCGAGCTGCCCGTCGAGGAAGCGGTCTTCCTGACGTTGCTCTGCTACAACACGCTGCTGGTGTGGCGGTTCGTCGACCTGCGGGCGCGAGGAAGGACGCGCGCCGCCGCGGTGCCGTGGCGGCACCGGAGCCGCTGCCGGGAGGACGCCCGGTCCTCCCGAGGCGCCCACCGGCGGTACGACGGGAGCCGGCGCATGACCAACATCGTCCTGAACGCCGTGGTCGTCCTGCTGGTCGCGGCAGTCACCTGGCAGGCGCTGCGCCGGCACAGGGCCACGCCGCTGCTGTGGACCGCCGCGGTGATGGTCGTGATGACGCTCGTCTTCGACACCGTCATGATCGCGGTCGGCCTCTACACGTACGACACGGACAAGATCCTCGGCATCTACCTCGCCGGCGCACCCTCGAGGACTTCGCCTACCCGGTCGCGGCGGTGCTCCTGCTGCCCGCGGTCTGGACCTGGGTCGGGGACGGTCGTCGACGCAGCCATGCGGGCGGGCAGTCATGACGGGCATCACGGAGCGGGCACAGGGGTGCCCGGCCCGCTGGTCGCGCTCCGGGAGATCGCCGCCGCGTCGCGACCCTTCTCGTGGATCAACACGGCCTATCCCTTCGCGGCGGGATATCTCGTCGCGACGGGTGGGCGGATCGACGCCACCCTCGTCGTCGGGACGCTCTACTTCCTCATCCCGTACAACCTGCTCATGTACGGCATCAACGACGTGTTCGACTACGCGTCGGACCTGCGCAACCCGCGCAAGGGCGGTATCGAGGAGCGCTTGCCGACCCGCGACCGCGCGACGCACCCACCGCCGGATCCTCTGGGCGTGCGCCGTGGTGAACGTCCCGTTCCTCGCATGGATGCTGCTCCAGGGCGACGCGGCGGCGAACGTCACGCTCGCGGTCGTCGTGTTCCTCGTGGTGGCGTACTCCGCTCCCGTGCTGCGCTTCAAGGAGCGGCCGTTCCTCGACTCCTTCACGTCAGCGATGCACTTCGTCGGGCCGCTGCTCTATGCGCTCGTGCTGGTCGGGGCGGATTTCCGGGACCGGACGGTGTGGCCCGTGCTCGCGGCGTTCGTGCTGTGGGTGCGGCGTCGCACGCGTTCGGTGCGGTACAGGACGTCCGCGCAGACCGGGAGGGCGGGATCGGATCGGTCGCGACCGTGATCGGGGCGCACCGGACCGTCGTCGTCGCGGCGTCCGCCTACCTCGTCGCTGCGGTCCTGCTCGCGTTCCTGCCCTGGCCCGGATGGCTCGCGGCGGCGCTCCCGCTGCCGTACCTGGTGAACGTCGCGCTGTCCTGGTCGGTGCGTGACGAGGACTGCGAGCGGGCCAACGCGGGATGGCGACGGTTTCTCTGGCTGAACCTGGTGACGGGGTTCCTCGTGACGATGCTGCTCATCGGGGTCACCTGGGGTGACCGTCGCGCCGCAGACGCCCGAGGGCGGGGCGCCGGAAAGTTCCGGTGCCCCGCCCTCGGTGACGGTCGCTCGCGCTCGGCGGCGGGTGCTGTGCGGTGCGTGCAGCGGCCCCGTCAGTAGGTGACGCCGTACTCCCAGTGCCACGCCTCGGGCTTGCTGCCTCCGGCGCGCGCCCACTCCGGGTTCACCCAGCCGTAGGCGGGGCGTTCGCGAGCATCCAGCCGTACTGCGCGCTCCCGAAGCTGCTGATGCCACCGCCCAGGTCGAGCGCCTGGGCCATGCCGTGGTTCGACGTCCCGGGTACCGCCGCGAGGAAGCCCTTCTGAGCCTTGACGGAGACCTGGGAGCCGTAGGAACGGTAGGACGACGTGACGGCGATGTCCGTGCCGAAGGCAGCCCTGTACGCGACGTTGAGCTGCTCGAGCTGGTACGCGGCGTCGCAGCGCACGAGCGCACCGGGAGCGAAGCTCGGGGCGCACAGGAGCTCCGTCGGGATGGTCCCGTTCGAGTACCCGGCGGTGCTCTGGGCCCACGCGGCGAGCTGCGCGGCCATGGCCTCGCGCTCGGCGGCCTGCTGGGCTGCGACGGCCTCGCGCTCGGCGGCCTGCTGAGCTGCGACCTCCTCGGCCGAGGGCGGCCCGGGCTCGACGGAGATGGCGACGACCGCGGAGTCGAGCACGCCGCGCAGTGCTTCGGTCGCGGCCCCGATCTCCTCGACCGTGGGCTCGGCGGCGGCGGCGGCGTCGGCCGCGGCGGCTTCCGCCGCGTCGGCCGTGGCCTGTGCCGCGTCGGCACCCGCTTCCTCAGCAGGGGCCTCGGCCGTCGCCGGGGAGGCGGCGTCCGTCGTGGGTGCCGTGGCGTCTGCCGCGGTGTCGTCGGCCACCTCGGTCGCGTCGGCGGTCGAGAGCTCCTCGCGTCCTGCGGAGCGGCGCGGCTCGCGCGGAAGGTGTCCCGGCCGTCGAGCTCGTCGTCGGCGCCCCGCATCGAGGGTCGAACCGGCGTCTGCGTCGATGGGCGCGCCGCCGACATCCCTCGCCGGCTCGGTCTGCTCGGCGGTGGTCACTGCGCTCACGAGCTCACGCAGCTGGTCTCGGGTCGTGGTGAGCTGGGCGAGCTGGTCCGGGGTGAGGACGATGCGGCCTCGCCCGCGAGGAACTCGGCGCGGACGAGCTCGGTGCTCGCGGCGTCGAGTGCAGCCTGCTCCTCGGGGTGGTGGCGGCGACGCCGGCGACGCTCGAGACCGTCGTCGAACCGGCGGCGACGCTCGAGACGTGCTCGGCCGAGCCGGGTGACGTGGCCAGGCTGGCGGCTCCGGCCGTGGTCGTCACAGCGACGGTGACAAGGGCCGCGGCGATCGCGAACGGCGAGCGTCGGCGCAGCGAGCGCCCGGGCAGGGTCGCCGCGAAGTGGCGCTGGGAGTGCTTCCCCATCAGTCGCGACCTCCGTGCCGGAGCACGGCAGGTCGGCGGCACCAGGAGGGTGCGCAAGGGAGGTGCTGGTCGAGGCCCGCGAGGACCGGCGCGCGGAAGGCGCGGCAGAGCTGGGCAGTGCAGTTGTCACGGACGATCCGTTCGTTGTGAGCTGAGGCCGACGTCCGGCGGGCACTGCGGCGGTCGAAGACTCTCGACGCCGTGCGGTGCCGTCGCGATGACGGGTCGTGCTCTAGGCCTCAGCGGCCTGGGTCGCGGCGCGTCCGGATGACGTGGGTGCCGCGATGCGTCGGCTGACGGATGCGAGGGCAGTCCTCGGTGCCGCCAACTCGTTCCATCTTCAACTACGTTTGTGAGCGCTCTGGCCCTAATCAGCGACGATCCGTGGGCGATGATGTGCCAAGCTCGGAATCATTCCGTGAAGAAGGCACGACCGGCGCGTCTCGACTCGCGAGTGGTGGCCGTACCCCGAGCATGGCCAGCGCGCTCGCGACGACGGCGACGACCGCGTCGGCGATGTCGGCCCCGGTGGTCAGACCGCCGCCCCGCGCCCACCCTCAGGACCCGACGCTGCGGTCACGAGATGCAGGAGCGCCTCGCCGTAGGCGTCGGACGGGACGTGCCCGCGGAAGGTGACCGAGCGGCCGCCGAGCTCGATCTCCACCAGGTAGGCCGGGAGGTCGTCGTCCTCGACGAAGCGCTGGAGCCAGCGGAACGTCCCGCCGAGCAGGGTGCGCAGCTGGGACTCGAGCGGGTGCCACAGGGCGTCCTCGAGGGCCACCGAGTCGAGCGCCCACTCGGTGGTGCCGTTGAAGCCGAGGATGACCCCGTGTCGAACTCATGGGGTTCGATCGTCATGTCGCTCACGGTGAAGAGGTCGCCCTCGGGGCCAGCTCCCAGAAGTCGGAAGCGGTCGCCCGAGACCGGGCGCCAGCGCACCCCGCCTCACGCAGGGCCAGGGCCAGGTCCCAGGAGATCATCCCGTCAGTATGGTCGGGCTGTGGGCGACCGGCCTGTCGGGCGCACCGGCCCTGCGTCGTGGGCGACCGAGCCTCGGCCCCGTCCAGGCCGACCCCGCCCCGTGCTGTCCCGGCAGGCCGATCACCAGCGTGCGCGAGACAGTAGGGAGTGGGACCCGCATCTCGCGGGGTCGAGCACGGGGAGGCCCGCATGACCGGGACGTTCGCGACCGTCGATGAGTACATCGCCTCGTTCCCTCCAGAGACCGGGTCCGTCCTGGAGGAGATCCGCCGGGCGATCCACCGCGTGGTACCCGGTGCGGGCGAGAAGATCAGCTATCAGATCCCGGCCGTGACGGCGGGTGGTCGGGTGATCGTCTACTTCGCGGGGTGGAAGCACCACGTGAGCCTGTATCCGGTGCCCGACGGAGACGAGGACTTCGAGCGACTCGTCGCCCCCTACCGGGCCTCCAAGGGGACCCTGAAGTTCCTGCTCAAGGAGCCCGTCCCGTACGGCGTGATCGAGACGGTCACGCGTCACCTGCTCGACCAGTACGGCGCCGCGAGCTAGCCCTGCGAGCACGTGACGCCCACGGGTCGGGACGGAACGTCCCACGAACGCCCGACGACACGCCCCGAAACCTCGGCACCGTGTACTCGCCCCCATGACCGCTTCTTTCGCGGGCACGGCCGGGCGATCCCCGGACCAGCCCGTCACCGTCTCCATCCATCGGCGCATCCATCCCGACCTGGTCCCGGCCGCGACGCGGTGGGTCCAGGTCGGCGTCAACTGGCCCACCAGTACCCGGGCTTCCTCGGGTCGGGCTGGGTGCGCGCGGCGAAGGACTCGCACGACTGGCACATGCTCTACCGCTTCTCCGACGAGTCGACGCTCGACGCCTGGGACTCCTCGCCCGAGCGAGTGGCCTGGCTCCAGGAAGGCCGGGGCCTCGTCGAGGAGCAGCGTGTCGAGCGCCGCACGGGCATCGAGGGCTGGTTCGACGCCCCGGCCCGCGTCGAGGAGCCGCAGATCAGCGCCGAGCGCCCGCCGGCACGGTGGAAGCAGTCGGTGAGCATCTGGCTCGGGTTCTTCCCCGTGAACCTCGCCTTCACGCTCCTCATGTCCTGGGCCGTCCCGCGCTTCGGCGAGCTGCCCGTGCTCCCCAGGGTGCTCGTGACGACGCTCGTGCTGACCCCGATCATGACGTACGTCGTGCTGCCGTGGGTGACGCGCCGTCTGGCACCGTGGTTGGCGCGCTGAGACGCGCCCGCCCCTCGAGGCGTGCACGACGGCGCCGCTCGTCCAGCGCCAGTCCAGGCGCGGTCCAGCGGTCACGCATAGCGTGGGACGGGTGGACGAGGAGATCGAGAACGCGACCGACGTCGCCCTGACCCTGGCCGCCGTCGTGGGAGCGCTGGTCGTCGCCTTCGTGCTGGGCGCCATCATCTCGGCGATCGTGAACCGGATCGGGCGACGCAGCGAGCTGGCCCGGGACATCTCCCGCAGGCTGCGCCGACCCGATCGGGCCGTCCTCATGGTCGTGGCCGTGTGGATCGCCGTGCGGGTCACGACGCCCTCGACCGTCGAGTGGCGGGCCGCGGTCGAGCACCTGCTGCTGATCCTGCTCATCGCGGCGGGAGCCTGGTGGGTGGGCGCGCTCGCGTTCGTGCTCGAGGACAGCGCGCTCAAGCGGTTCCGGGTCGACGTGGTCGACAACCGGCATGCACGCCGCATCCGCACGCAGATCATCGTGGTGCGTCGGCTCACGGTCGCGGGCATCATCATCTGCGCGCTCGCCGCCGTGCTCCTGACGTTCCCCGCTGCGCGGGCCGTGGGGCCA
Organism: Oerskovia sp. M15; assembly: GCA_038070415.1. Lineage (GTDB taxonomy): Bacteria > Actinomycetota > Actinomycetes > Actinomycetales > Cellulomonadaceae > Oerskovia. Next base: position 1,187,743 of record JAMYWF010000001.1, on the reverse strand, counting down.
GCCTCCTGGCCTCGGCGGCGTCATCTCGATCGTCGCGGGTCTCGCGGCCCAGACGTCGCTCGCGAACGTCTTCGCGGGCATGCAGATCGCGTTCACCGACGGGATCCGGGTCGACGACGTCGTGGTCCTCGAGGGCGAGTGGGGCCGGATCGAGGAGATCACCATGACGTACGTCGTGGTGCACCTGTGGGACGACCGGCGCCTCATCATGCCGTGCACCTACTTCACGACGACCCCGTTCCAGAACTGGACGCGGCGGGCCGCGGACCTGCTCGGCACGGTCGAGATCGACCTCGACTTCCGGGTGCCGTTCGGTGCCATGCGCGCCGAGCTCAAGCGGCTCCTCGCGCACACGGACCTGTGGGACGAGCGCGTCGGCATCCTCCAGGTGACCGATGCGATCAACGGGGTCGTCCGGGTGCGTGCTCTCGTGAGCGCCCACGACGCCCCGACGCTGTTCGACCTGCGGTGCTTCGTGCGCGAGGGGCTTGTCGAGTGGCTCCAACGGTCGAGCGCCGACTCGCTGCCCCGCACGCGCTTCGAGGGCGTCGAGGAGGGCAGATCAGCGAGGAACCGGACGTCGCGCCCGGTGGCGCGACGGCCGCGGCGCAGCCCGCGATCCCCGTCCCCGAGAAGTCCGAGGTGAGTCTTCCTCCCGCGATCCCCGTGGGACCGGGCATCCCGGGACAGCCGCCCTTTCGTCCCGCCCGGCGACCCGGCGAGTGTCCGTGCACGACCAGACGCGGGTCATCGGCACGGGCCAGGCCCCGCAGGACGTCGTCGAGACCCGGGTCATGGCACCGGTCGAGGCGGCGCTCGCGGCAGCGCCGGAGGGCTGGGGTCCTGAGGGCCAGCCCGGGGTGCGTCCGAGTCGGCGTTCTTCAGCGGGACGGCCGAGGGGTCGAGCGCTCCAAGATGTTCGCCGGGCCGGGGCAGGACGTGATCGACGAGCGCGAGGAGACCGCTGAGAGGCACCGGGTCGAGGAGGAGGACGACCGGGAGGCCGACGCCGAGGCGGAGGGCCGCGACCGGCCGGGCGACCGCGACCTGGGCCGCGGCGAGTCGCAGGCCGACGGCGGGCACGACGGCGACGCCTGAGCGGGCTGACTGCGCAGCGGACATCTCGCCCACGTGCGACGTCACGCTCGCCGGTGCGGGCCGCCCGTGAGCCCCGAAGTGAGGAGATGCCCCGGATCGCGCGATCGAGGGCATCTCGTCACTCTCGGCGGGCGCAGGGCTGCGGAGCGACCGCTCGTCAGCGCCCGCGAGCCACCCCGCAGCCGGTCGGGGCGGTCGGTGATGACCGCGTCGACGCCGATCTCCAGGGCCAGTGCCCACTGCTCGGGCTCGTTCAGCGTCCAGACCATGACCTCGAGCCCGGCGTCGTGCAGCTCGGCGACGAGCCCGGGCTGCTCCAGCAGCAGCGTCCCCGAGGGGTTGCACGTCATGACGCCCAGCTCGGCGCACGTCGCCAGGAGGTCCTCGGAGCGCTCCACGATCAGGAGTCCCCGGCGCAGGCCCGGGGCCACCTTCTGCAGAGCTGCGACCGTCGAGGGCCAGAAGCTCTGCCCGATCACCCGGTCGGCGAGCCCGGCGTGCAGGACGGGCTCGGTGGCCTTGCGGACGTCGTCGGGCCCCAGGCGCCCTTGACCTCCAGCAGGAGGTCGATGCCCGGGTGCGTCACGAGGAAGTCCACGACCTCCGCGAACGTCGGGACCCGCTGCCCCGCGTATGCCGGGGCGAACCACGAGCCCGCGTCGAGTGCCCGGACGCCCACGAGCGGGAGCCCGTCGACGCGCCCGCTCCCGTCGGTCGTGGCGTCGAGCGTGTCGTCGTGGATCACGACGACCTCGCCGTCCGCGGTGAGCTGCACGTCGAGCTCGATGCTGTCGGCTCCCGCGCGCCACGCGGCCTCGAACGCCGCGAGCGTGTTCTGCGGCGCGACCGACGAGTTCCCCGGTGCGCGACGACCTGGAACGTGCCCGTCACAGGTAGGGCACCACGTTCTCCTGGTACGCCTTCTCGAGGCGCGGGGTGATCGATGCGAAGGCCTCGGTGGCGGGCGTGCCCTTGAGGACGATCTGCTCGATCCCGTCCGTGAGGATCTGGTCGCCGCCGGGCACGAACACGCGGACCCAGTCCTGGGTGCGGGACTTCTCGGCGAGCTGGTCGACCGCCGTGCGGAACTGCGGCGTGGCCGCGTAGATGCTGCTCATGGTCTCTCCCTCGACCGCGGAGGTACGCACCGGCATGTACCCGGTGTTCTGGGAGAAGTATGCGGTGTTCTCGGGCTCCGTGAGGAAGGCCAGGAACATCGCCGCGGCGAGCTGCTGCTCGGGCGTCCGCGAGGCCGGGATGGCCAGGCCCGTGCCGCCCGTGGGCGTCCCAGAACCGCTCGGGCCGTCGGGCAGGTAGGCCGTGCCGAGCTCGAACGGTGCGGCCTCGAGCAGGCCCGTGAGGCTGCCCGTGGACCCGATGGTCGACGCGAAGATGCCCGCGGCGAAGTCGGCCCCGGCGTCGGTCCCGACGTCGGTCAGGAACGTCCGGCGGCCGCGTCGAGGGCAGCGAGGACAGCGGCGACCGGCCCCAGGGTGAGCAACCCGCTCGCGGCGCCGGCGAGCTCGCCGGCCGCGGGGACAGCGCATGGCGGGCGTGCTCGATCGTGGTGCGGTCACCCAGGTCGATCGCCGCGCGGGCGACGAGCGTCCACAGGGCCTCGGCGAGCAGGTCACGGGGCGGTGCGGGGGCTTCACGAAGGGCACCAGCCGCCTCCTCCCGCCGTCCCTCGGTCAGGAGGACGAGCGGACGGACCCACGGCTCGTAGGGTCCCCACCCGGACAGGCCGTCGGTCAGACCGACCACCGGCTCGTCGTCGGGCCCGTCGGCCCGCCCGCAAAGTCTTGGACCCGCAGGCCGAGCAGCGCGAGCGGGAGGAGTCCCTCCTCCAGACCGGGCATGCCGGCGCCGTCGAGCAGTCGCGCGGCGTCGCGGTACGCGGCCTCCGCAGAATCCGCAGGGCCGGTGACCGCGGTCCGTAGCGCGCCGTACCAGCCCGTGAAGACCGCGACGAGCGGCAGCTCGTGCCGCGCGGCCAGGCGGCCGACCGCGGTGGCGTGCTCGTCGGCCCGCGCGAAGTCGGCCTGGGCGCTGAGCGCCTGGATCCGGATCAGGTGGCCCAGCACCTCGAACGTGGTGAGCCCGTGCCGGGCCGAGAGCGAGACGAGCTCGGCCCCGATCGCGTCCCGGCGAGGGGCCAGGCCGGTCCGCTCGAACGACTGCATGAAGACCCGTCGAGCGCGAAGGCCAGGAGGGTCGGGTCGTCGAGCCGTCGGGCGATCTCTTCCGCCTGCCGAGCGGCCTGCGCGCCCCGAGCCGATCGGACCCCCGTGACTCCAGGGCGATCGTCGCCAGCAACCGCGCCCGAGCGGTGTCGAGGTCCCCGGGCAGCGCGGCGAGCGTGCGCTCGGCGGCAGCCACGACCTGGGCGGCCTGCACGGGGTCGTCGGACCGGCTCCAGACGGCAGGGACGTCGTAGGCGCCGATCACGCGCGCCGTGAGCTCGGGGTCTCCGAGAGCCTCGGCGGCGGTGATCGCCGCGACCCGGTTCTCCCGTGCGGCAGTGAGCCCGTGACCGCCCGTGACCGCGAGGTTGCGCAGGAGTCCCACGGTCGAGACGAGCCGGGCACGGGCGCCGGCGGGCGCCGCCCGGTCGTACGCCGCGGTCGCCTGGGCCCAGACGGTCGATGTGCCCGCCGACGGCGCGTCGAGGTGCTCGGCCTGGTCCAGGACGTCGGCCTCGAGCGGCGCAGCGCGGACCCGGGTCGATCCCCAGGTCCTCGACCAGCACGCTGCGGGCATGCCGCAGCACGGCGAGCGCGTCCCCTGACGCCCGGACCGGTACAGGGCCAGGGCGAGCAGGCGCCAGGCGTCCTCCCGCCACGGGTGCTCAGCGGCGTGGGCGTCCAGGTCGGCTGCCGCCTCGCTCGCTCGGCCGAGTGCGAGGAGTGCGTCGGCCCTCTGCTCGACGACGTGCAGGCGCAGCCCGGTGAGCCGGGCACGCTCCGAACGCGTCCAGGGTTCCTCGGAGAAGTCCGCGTACGCGGGCCCGCGCCACAGGGCGAGGGCGTCGTCCAGCGCGGTGAGCCGCGCCTCGGGTGGTCGGTCGGTGCTTGTGGTCGCGGCACGCTCGAAGCGCCACGAGTCGACGGCGTCAGGTGCGGCGCGCAGTGCGTACCCGGGGCCGTCGGTCACGAGCAGGCGGGCCGGGGCGCGGGAGGGCGCTCGGGTTCGACGGCACGGCGCAGCGCCGCGACGAACGTCCGCACCGCGCCGACCGCTCCCGCGGGCGGATCCGGCCACAGGTCGTCGACGAGGCGGCCGACCGGCACGACCTGGCCGCGAGCCACGACGAGACGCGCCAGGACCGCGCGATGACGAGGCCCCGGAGTGCGATCGGCTCCCCACCCTCGTCCCAGGCCGTGACGGGGCCCAGCACACCGAACGTGACCGGCACCCTGCTCCCTCTCTGCGTCCCACCCGCAGCGGGCCGCACCCGCGCTCATCCGATGCTCATCCACGCGCAGGACGCTGGGGACACCTGATCATCTCTCGTCTCCCAGAAAGGGGCGCAACCATGACGCCTTCCATCCCCGGGTTCGACCTGCGCCGTGTCGAGGTCGCCGACGACGTGTCGCTCACCGTCGCGGTCGGAGGCTCCGGCCCGCCCGTCGTGCTGCTGCACGGGTTCCCGCAGACCCACCTCATGTGGCGCCACGTCGCCGCCGACCTCGCGGTCGACCACACGGTGATCTGCCCCGACCTTCGCGGCTACGGTGCCAGCGACAAGCCCCTCGAGGAGGACCAGAGCACGTACTCGAAGCGGACCATGGGCGCCGACGTCGTGGCGCTCGCCGCGAGGCTGGGGCACGACCGGTTCGCGCTCGTGGGGCACGACCGAGGCGCGCTGGTCGCCTTCCGTGCCGCGCTCGACCATCCCGAGGCGGTCACCCACCTGGCCTGCCTCGACATCCTTCCGACGCTCGACATGTGGGACGCGCTGCACGGGGTCACCGGCGCGGTCGGCTTCCACCTCTACCTCATGGCGCAGCCTGCGGGACTGCCGGAGCAGATGATCGCGGCTGCGCCCGATGCGTTCTTCGCCCACTTCCTCGACGGCTGGACGGACGACCCGGGGCTGTGCCGGACGACGTCCGCGCCGTCTACCTCGCGGCGAGCCGCGACGCGGTGCCCTCGATCGTCGCCGACTACCGGGCCTCCGCCGGCGTCGACGTCACGCACGACGAGGAGGACCGGTCGGCCGGGAACCGGCTGCGGATGCCCGTCACCGTGATGCAGCAGGACTGGGGCGCCGCACTCGGCTACGACGCGTCGGGACTGTGGGGCGCCTGGACCGAGGACCTTGCCCACCGCACGGTCCGGCACGGCCACTTCATGGCCGAAGAGGCGCCGGAAGAGGTCGCGCGAGAGATCCGCGAGCTGCTGGCGCGTTGACCAGGTCTGCCCGGAGCCGGTCGATGGAAACGGACTACCCTCAGTCCAGCACGGCCGTTCCGGCAGCAGGCCCGACGACGAGGTGAGCCATGACGCACGAACCACAGGACCTGCGGAACATCCGCGTGACGCGCGGTATCGGCTTCACGGTCGCGCTGTTCGTCCGTGACCGTCTCGCGCTGCCCGTCGCGGAGTACATCCCGGCGCTCGTTCCCCGCGTCGCGGTCGAGGCGCTGCCGAGCGACGAGGCTGAGGCGCTCGCGGACGAGTGGCTCCGGTGGTGGGACCTGCTGGCGGGTGCTCCGACCGGGCGCGTCGTGAGCCCGCGGTCCGAGCGGCTGGCCTCGGCGTGCGACGCGCTCGTCGACGAGGCGAGCGCATGGGCGGAGGAGACGGTGCGACCGAACCTCTTCCTCTCGGAAGCCGACCTCGACCCGACGGTCGCCGCTGCGGGACTCGTCGCCGGGACGCCCGGAGACCCCGGCGTCCCGCTGGTCTACGACATCGAGCTCGTCCCGGTCTCCGGCAGGTGGTGTCAGGACCTGGGGCCGACCCGTCTGCTCGTCAGCGTCGAGACCTGGGAGGACCGGGCAGGGATGGACGCCGTGCTCGAGCCTCGGATCCGTCGGATCCAGGCTCAGGTGACCGCAGCCCCGGCGTGGTTCCCGAGTCACGGCGCATGGTCGTCGACGGGCAGGTCTTCACCGTCCGCCCCGGCCTCTCGAACCGGGCACCTACGACTTCCACTGGGAGAACGGGCCGATCGAGGGCTATGGGTTCACGATGGGCCGCTCCGGGGAGGGACATTGCCCGAGGACGTCCTGCGCAGGGAGATCCGGGGCTTCGTCGAGGGCTACGAGCCCTGAAGGTCCGCTGTTCCTTCCTGGCTTCCCCTGTTCTCGGAAGGTCAGCGGCAGCGGTGCTGCCTGCCCGTACCCAGGTGGCGCTTGCCTGCCCGCTCGACCCCGAGACCTCCCGCGCCTCGACCGACCTCCTTGACCTCAGCCCCGTCGCCCCGCCAGGGCGAGGAGCCTCGTGAGCTCGGGCGCGTCATCGGGCACGGGGAGAGGACCCGCGAACAGGCGGCTCGCCGCGAACATGCCCTTGCGGCGCTGGGCGTAGCCCAGCACGAACGACACGAGCTGGGGACCCAGGTCCGCGCCGACACCAGTCCCTGGGCCAGGTCCCACGCGTGGACCGTGAGGTCGAACGTCATCTGGTGCGCGTACTCGGTGGCCGGGGCGTCGCCATACGACAGGTGCACCACGCGGTCCAGGGCACCGGGGCCAGGAACGCCTCGCGCGACTGCGTCGACGCGTCGACCCATGCGTCGATCGGGTCGTCGCCCAGGACGTCGCCGTCGAAGACCGAACCCACGTCCGCGACGGTCCGTCCCGCCAGCAGCTCGGGCGCCCAGAGCTGTTCCGAGACCAGGTGGTTCACGAGGTCGCGGACGGTCCAGGCGTCGTCGGGCGTGGGCAGTCCCCACTGGTCGTCCGTGACCTGGCGGACCAGGTGGTCGAACGCGCCGACCGCGTCGCCGTGCGCCGCGAGGAGGTGCTCGTGCGAGGCCATCGCGGAGCTCACGGGTTGCTCAAGATCGCGAGGACGTTGCGCGCCGGGTCCTTGAACCAGGCGATCGCCGGACCCTCCGGACCGCGCGCGATGCCCTTGTCGTCCTGGTCGAACCCCACGTAGCGCTCGAACGCCACACCCTTCGCGACGAGCTCGTCGACCGCCGCGTCGACGTCGTCGACCCCGAAGTTGAGGATCGTGTACGACGCCGCGACGTGGTTCGCCTTGGGTAGACGAACACGTGTCCGCCCGAGCCGAGGCGCAGGTCCAGACCCATGGGGTCTGGTCGACCTCGAGGCCCACCACGTCCGCGTAGAACGCCCGCGCGGCGTCCAGGTCGTTCACCGAGAAGCTGCTGAATGCGTTCGTCGTCGAGACCATCGGGTACTCCTTGTCCATGTCGTGCGCAACGGGGAGGCGTCGTCGGCGCCTCTTTCCACGATGGCACGGAACGGTGGCGGTGACGAGGGGCGCGCGCTCCCCGACCCGAGGGCGGCCCGCTTGCCCGCACCCGCTCGCGCGCGAAGGTACCCGGGTGTCTCCTGACCAGCTCGCCCGCCACGTCCTCTTCCCCGGACGCCACCACCTCGTGACCCGGTTCCAGGTCGACTACCTGCGGGCGCTGCGCGCGCCTGGTCCGCGACCTCGACGGCCACCGTGTCCGGTGTGCTCCGGACGCGGTGGTCGTCTGGGCCGTGACGTCCGCGAACCACGCGGGCACGCGCCGCAACCCGGTCCGGGGCACCGGCGCGAGGCGCTCATCGAGCACGTGACGGCCGTCGAGCACCTGCCGAGCGTGGTCGTCCCGATCCCGGACGTGGCCCGCACCCGCGCTTCGCGCACCTCGTCGCGACGACGGTCGAGACAGCGACCGGCAACGCCGTCACGCTCGATCCTCGGGACACGGTCGTCGCCTGCTCCACCCGGAGGTCATCGAGGCGTACCGCACCCTCGGGTATCGGGTCGTGGGCGTCGAGCTCGACGCGACCGACGCCCGGGGCGAGGTGCCCGCCCGCCCGTGGGACGCCGTCGGGCGCCTTGCCGCGGGTGACCCGACCTGGACGGACGTCGCCCACCCGGCCGTCCGGGCTTCTTCCGGCGCTACGGCCTCGAGGCGCAGATCGTCCAGGTCTTCGCCGACCCGGTCGTCTCGGGGACGGCGACCTCACCGCGACGCGCGACTACCGCACGTACGCCGCGGCCTTCGAGGACGCCTCGCGCCGCAAGTGGGAGCAGGTGCGCCCGTACGTGCAGCCGGGCCGGATCGTCGACATCGGGTGCGCGACAGGTGGTCTCCTGGAGCTCGTCGCGGCCGAGCCGCGCCTGCACGAGTCAGACCTGTTCGGGGTCGACGTCGCGCGACACCTCGTGGCCGAGGCCGAGCACAAGAAGACGCAGGGGTCTTTGCGAACCCGAACGTCTGGTTCGTGCAGGCCAACATCCTGCGCGGCTCGGTCATGCCCGAGCGCAGCGTCGACACGACCGTCACGATCGCGCTCACGCACGAGATCAGCTCGTACGGCGAGGGCGTGCCCGACGTCGAGCGGTTCGCGCGCCGCGTGCTCGTCCACACCCGACCCGGCGGGGTCTGGATCAACAGCGACGTGTGCGGCCCCGCGGACGGTTCGCGTCGGGTGCACCTCGCCCTCCGGGACGACGACGGCACTAACCCGGGCGTCGTGACGGACCTCGACGCGTGGTCCCGGCCCGACGTCGCCGCACACGTCCGCGGGCTGTCGACGGCTGCGCGGATGCGCCAGTTCGCGCACGACTTCCCGCGGCTGTCCGGGGCGACCTTCGCCGCCGAGGAGGTCGCGCCGGGGACCTTCGGACTCACGCTGCGCGACGCCATGGAGTTCCTCACGACCAAGGACTACGCCGACAACTGGCTGTCCGAGTGCCACGAGCGGTTCTGCGACCTGGACGGCGACGCGTGGGCGGCCTGCTCACGGGTGCCGGGTTCGAGCTGGGACCCGAGAGCGGGCATGGCGCAACGAGTGGCTCGTCGAGCACTCGTTCGCACCCGTGGCGTCGTTGACCGACGCGGCGACGGGCGAGCGCGTCGAGTGGCCCGACACGCACGTGCTGACGGTCGCTCGCCGCCGGTGCTCGGCGGGTAGACACCGGGCGAGGTCCGAGAAGGCAGCCACCGAACCCTCGGTTCGTCGCCGCGGTGCCAAGGACTACGATCCGTTCGTGGCAATGACGCGCACCGGGGCCCTGGGGCCCGCACCTGGACGTCCCTCGTCCTCCTCGGCTTCGTCGGGCAGCTCGCCTGGACCGTCGAGAACATGTACCTCAACGTGTTCGTCTACGACACGATCTCGGACGACCCGAACGTCATCGCGACCATGGTCGCCGTGAGTGCTGTCGCCGCGACCCTCGCGACGCTCCTGGTGGGCGCGCTCTCCGACCGGGTCGGCCGCCGCCGCGTCTTCATCGCGGTCGGGTACGTCCTGTGGGGATCACGACCGCGGCGTTCGGCTTCCTCAGCCCGGGGCGGTCACCGGTCTGGTCCCCGCTGCGAGTGCCGTGGTGGTAGCAGCGGTCGCGGTCGTCGTGCTCGACGCAGTCATGTCGTTGTTCGGCTCGGGGCCAACGACGCGGCGTTCCAGGCGTGGGTCACCGACTCGACCCAGCCGGAGAACCGTGGCCGGGTCGAGTCGGTGCTCGCGGTGATGCCGCTGCTGTCGATGCTCGTGGTGTTCGGGGCCTTCGACGGCATGACGCGGGCAGGGCAGTGGCGCGAGTTCTTCGTCCTGGTGGGCGCGATCATCGTGGTCGTGGGGCTCGTGTCCTGGTTCCTCGTCCGGGACCGCGAGCTCGTGGTCCGTCAGGAGGACGGGTATCTACGCTCGATGGTCCACGGGTTGAGGCCCTCCGCGGTGCGCGAGAACCCGGCCTGTACCTCGCGCTGTCGGCGTGGATGATCTGGGGCATCTCGACGCAGGTGTTCCTGCCGTACCTCATCATCTACATCCAGCGGTACCTGCGGATCGACGGGTACGCGATCGTCCTGGCCGCGGTGCTGCTCGGCGCCTCGGTCGTGAGCGTGATCGGTGGTCGGCTCGTCGACCGGGTGGGCAAGGTCCGCTTCCTCCTGCCTGCCGTCGCCGTGTACGGGACGGGACTGATCCTCATGGTGTTCGCCCGAGGAATGCTGCCCGTGATCCTCGCCGGTCTGGTCATGATGTCGGGGTTCATGCTGGTCCTCACACCGATCGGCGCGTTGGTCCGCGACTACTCACCCCGGACCGGGCCGGTCACGTCCAGGGGCTGCGCATGGTCTTCGCCATCCTCGTCCCCATGCTCGTCGGACCCTTCGTCGGTGCGGCGGTGATCCGCGGGGCCGCGGAGACCTACGAGGAGCTCGGTGTCGTCAAGCAGGTCCCGAGCCCTCTGATCTTCGTCGCGGCCGCCGTCGTCCTGCTCCTGATCCTCGTCCCCGTCACCCTCCTCCGTCGCAAGGACTCCTCGGCATGAGCACCATTCGGCCCACCAGGTGGACCGCCGCCCTCGACCGTCACGCGCCGCTGCCCGAGTACCCCCGCCCCCAGCTCGCCCGTGACAGCCATCTCAACCTCAACGGGGTCTGGGACTATGCGTTCACCGGGCAGGCGGCGGGCCGGAGGGTCCCTGGGCGGCAGCGCGCCTGCCGTGTTCGACGGCGAGATCGTCGTCCCGTTCTCGCCCGAGTCGGTGCTGTCGGGCGTGGGGCGCCAGCTCCAGCCGTACGAGGCGCTCTGGTACCGCCGGACCCTGTCGCTCCCCGACGGGTTCGTGCCGCGCGACGGGCGCGTCCTGCTGCACTTCGGGCGGTCGACCAGTCGTGCCGCGTCCTGGTCGACGGGGTCGAGGTTGCCCGCCACACCGGAGGGTTCCTGCCGTTCGCGTGCGACGTCACGGAGGCGCTGACCGTGGCCCCGGCGAGCAGCACGAGCTCCTCGTCGAGGTCACCGACGTGAGCGACACCGGCTACCACGCACGCGGCAAGCAGAAGCTCGACCGTGGCGGCATCTGGTACACCGCACAGTCCGGCATCTGGCAGACCGTCTGGGTCGAGGCCGTGCCGCCCTGCACGTCGGGCGGCTCACGCTGGTCCCTGACCTCCCGGGCGGCTGCCTCGAGGTGACCGTCCACGCGGGTGAGGTGCCCGCGGGGTGAGCGGCGCCGTCGGGCAGGACGCGCCCGTGGCGCGTATCCAGGTGCACGACGGCGGAGCGCTCGTCGCGCAGGTCGACGCACCTGCCGGGACGGTCGCCCGGGTCCCGATCCCGGACGCCCTGCTCTGGACCCCGAGGACCCGCACCTGTACGACGTGACCGTGGCCCTGGGCGACGACGAGGTGCGCAGCTATGCGGGCATGCGGTCGTTCGGCGTCGGGCCGGACGCCGAGGGCGTGCCACGACTGCTGCTCAACGGCGAGCCGTACTTCCACGCGGGGTCCTGGACCAGGGGTACTGGTCCGACGGGATGCTCACGCCGCCCACCGACGAAGCCATGGTCCACGACATCTCGACCATGAAGGACCTCGGCTTCACGATGCTGCGCAAGCACATCAAGGTGGAGCCGCTGCGTTGGTACCACCACTGCGACCGGCTCGGGATCCTCGTGTGGCAGGACATGGTCAACGGCGGCACCGCGTACCGCCCGGCGGTCATCACGACCCGGTGGCCGTGCCGCTGCGGATCAGCGACCGGTTCTACGGACTGTTCGGACGGGCCGACGTGGAGGGCGTGCGGAGTTCCTCCGTGAGGTCGACGCGACGGTCGAGCACCTGCGCAGCGTCGTGAGCATTGCGGTCTGGGTGCCGTTCAACGAGGGCTGGGGACAGTTCGACGCCGCACGCGTCGCGGCCCGCGTCCGGGCGCTCGACCCGACCCGGACCGTCGACCACGCGAGCGGCTGGCACGACCAGCGCGCGGGCGACCTCCGCAGCCTCCACGTGTACTTCCGGCCGTTCCGGGTCCCACGACGGCGGGACCGGCGGGTGCTCGTCCTCTCGGAGTACGGGGCTACAACCTGCGCGTGGAGGGCCGAGACTTCAGCGAGAAGGACTTCGGGTACAAGAAGCTCGACGACGCCGCAGCGCTCGGCGCGGCATTCGAAGCGCTGCACCGCGAGCAGATCGTGCCCGCGATCCCGCGAGGGCTCTCCGCGACGGTCTACACCCAACTCTCGGACGTCGAGGACGAGCTCAACGGGATGCTGACCTACGACCGCGAGGTCGTGAAGCTCTCGACAGACCTGGTGCGGGCGGTCAACGCCGGGCTGAGGTTCCGGTGACGGGGATGAACTCGCTCTGGTTCGACGACCTGTGACGTGATGCCGGTCGGTCCTCCGCTTCGTACGCTGGGGCATGCTGCTCACCCGGCAGACGCTCCGCGGGCTCGAGGACGGCACGGTCTCCCTCGCGTACCGGCGCTGGCTCGCGCCGCGCGTGCGTGCGGGTGGCCGGATGAGGACACGGATCGGGGTCGTGGAGGTCACCTCGATCGACCGGGTCGGGGAGGTGGACGGGGTCCCCGACCTGCCCGACGACGACGCGCACGCCGCGGGTTCCGTTCAGCCACGGCGGCGCTCGCCTGGGTCGCCGCAAAGGGTGAGGGCGACCTGTACCGGATCGGGCTGCGGCTCGTGGGGAGGACCCGAGGATCGCGCTCCGACGGGACGACGAGCTCTCGCCGGAGGACGTCGAGGGGCTGCGGGCGAAGCTCGCGCGCATGGACCGTGCGGCACCCGAGCCGTGGACCCGCCAGTACCTGGAGCTGATCGTCGCGCAGCCCGAGGTCGTGGCGCGCGAGCTCGCGATGTCGATCGGCGTCGAGCGCGACTACTTCAAGATCAGGGTGCGGCGCCTCAAGGAGCTCGGGCTCACGGAGAGCCTGGCGGTCGGCTACCGGATCTCGCCGCGCGGCCGGGCGTACCTCGACGCGATGTGACGGTGCTCGGTGCGCCCTGGCGCCCTCGTCGCCGCGGGTCGTGCGAAGCGTGCGGTTGCGCGGGCGCTCGGGTGCTCATCCGAGCGCCGGCCGGTCTCTCCGGCACGGAGATAGGCTTCCGCGGAGATCAAGATGCTCCGCAACGAAATGAGAAGTCCGTGAAGATCGTCATCGTCGGTGGATCGAGGGGCACGGGGCTGGCCTGGCTTCCCTTGCACATGAAGCAGGGCACGAGGTCACGGTCCTGTCGCGGAGCGGCAGCGTCCCTGTCCCGGGGTTGCGACCGTGGCCGGTGACGCCGCCGATCCGGAGGTGGCGGCCCGAGCGGTCGCCGGGGCGGACGCCGTCGTGGTGACCGTAGGCGGTGCCAAGGAGTCCCCGTCAACGCACCGCGGTCACGCGGGCGATCATCGCGGCGATGCAGGAAGCGGGCGTGCGCCGCTCGTCGTGCAGTCCTCGTTGGGGCAGGTGGCTCCGCAGCGCAGATGCCTGCACTCGTCCGGGTCCTGACCCGGGTCGTTCTTGCCTCGGCGTTGGCCGACCACGACGAGCAGGAGTCGGTCGTCGTGGGTTCGGACCTCGACTGGACGATCGTCAGACCGGCGGCCTGACGAACGGCGGCCGCCGGTGACTGGAAGGCGACGGAACTGACCAAGGAGGCAAGGGTTCGGTTCCATCCCCGCGGCGACCTTGCCGCCTGCCTGCTCCGCGTCCTGGAGGACGACTCGACCGTCGGCAGGTCGCTCGGGGTGAGCAACCGCTGAACCCTGGACCCGAGGGACGCGTGCCACCGCGCGAGTCCCAGCGTCCGGCGCGCTCAGGAGAGCGGGAGATGTCCACCCGGGCAGCCCGTCGATGCTCGTCGCGTTCTTCCTCTGCCAGTACCCGTCGAAGAACTCGGGCTCGCGTCGCTCGTGGTCACGGTCCAGGACGTCGCGGTCGCCCACGAAGTCCATGAACGGCACCGAGTACCCGCACGAGTCGGAGACCCGGTCCACGTCGACCACCACGATGCCCCGCTGACCGATCTCGCGCTCCTTGGAGAACAGCGGTCGCAGCTCGTCGAACTCGGGCGTCCGGGCGAGCACGTACCGACCCCGTCCGTGCAGGCGCACGATGTTGGGCGGTCCCTCGAACGCGCAGAACATGACGACGATCCGTCCGTTCTCCTGCAGGTGCGCCGCGGACTCGGCGCCGGAACCCGTGTAGTCCAGGTAGGCGACGCGGTGCGGGCCGAGGACCACAAAGGTGCCGCCCATGCCCTTGGGGAGACGTTGACGTGCCCGTCACTCGAGAGGGTGCGGTGCCCACGAAGAACACGGGCTGGGCCAGCACGAACTGGGAGAGACGGGGAGTGATCTCGTCGTGGATTGTCGCCATGGCGGCAGTCTTCCACCGCGGCGCCACGGCGCCCGGACGACGTCCACCCCGAGGTGAGCGGCGCCGTCGGGCCTCCTCGCGTCGCCGGGCCTACCAGCGCTGCCTGGCCTCCTCGGCCCAGCCGACCAGGCCGTCCAGATCCACCCACGCACCCTCGTCCGTCCGGGCGCGTCCTGACCACGTGCCGAAGCACTGGTGCGTCTCGGTGCCCACGACGAGCATCTCGGTGCGCGCGATCTTCTCGTGGAAGGGCGTGAAGACCGCCTCGACGCGGTCGCCCGTGATGCGCCACGGGGCGAGCCAGTCGGTGCGGTCGTACTCCCAGTCGAGCGTCGAGCCGATCTTGTGGATCCGTCCGTCCACGAGCAGGGCGTTCTCCGTCATCCCCGTGCCGTCGGTCCACTTGTCGCCGAGCTGGATGCCGCGGCCGTGCCCGCTGCCCGCGGCCCAGTTCCAGGTCATCGAGTAGGGCCAGCGGCCGCGACCGTGGTCGAGCACCGCGAACGAGTCCTCGTCGCTGATCGTGTGCTGCGTGCCACGCACGGTGAGCGTGCCGGAGACGGGCGCGCCACATCCTTGACCGTGTACTGGAACAGGCGGTCGCTCCACGGGACGACGACGCCCAACGACTCGTGCCCCGGCGGGGCGGGATCGTCAGGTTCAGGCTCACGTCGTGGGACGCAGCACGGATCCGTGTGCCGGTGGCGTCCTGGTCGATGACGATCGCGAGCTTCTTCGAGCGGGCCTCGGCGCGGCCGGTACCGCTGCGGTCGGGCATGACGACACCCGGGCGAGAGGCACGACGACGTCGGTCGCCGTCTCCTCGCCCGTCGCCCTGTCCAGGACGTAGAGGCCGTGGACTCCCGCGTAGTCGATCGAGGAGGCGACGACGCCGATCACATGGGTGGGAGTGACGACACCCCAGTACTCCCACCGCTTGGTGCGCCCCCACCCGCGCAGGTTCGCACGGTGCAGCGGCGTGCGCGTCCATCCGACGGCATCAGGGTCGAGCCGACCGTCCGGCAGGCAGAGGTCGACAGGGAGGTGATCTCGCGCTCGTGCGTCGTCATGCCAGGAGGCTACTGGGCGTCAGCGCTCACCCGACGCGCGGAAGACACTGCGATGTCCTGTGTTCGCAACACGGACGAAACGCCGGAGTCCGAGCATAGGGGAGCAAGGCCCTCGGGGCGGCGACGAACAGAGGACGAACCCATGAACACTCAACGCCCCACCTTTCTCTCCGCGGACGAGTCGCGGCGCGGCGGGCGCGCGACGCACTCGGCCGGGAGCCCGACGAGGTCGTCCATGACCGGGTACGGGACCGTGGCCCGCGCCGCAGAGCCCGTCGACCGCTACGGGAAGCCGCCCGCCGAGCCAACCCGGGCGACGAGCGGACCATCGACCCGGCAGATCGCAAGCGGCGTGCGCGCGCTGCGCTCGGTGACCTGACGCGCGGGGTCGGAGTCTGAACCTGCTCCACCCGCGGTGACGGCCGGTGTCAACGGGGACACCACGGCATCGCGAAGCCTCCGGGGCCGAACCCTTCAGGCGGGCTTGCGCGCCTCGATGAGGAATCGCGTCGTCGTGGCGACGAACGGTCCCTCGGCCTCGATCCGCTCGTGGAGCGCGGCGAGCTGCGGGCGGTACTGCTCGACCGTGAAGCCCGGGACCATCCAGATGACTTTGCGCAGGAAGTAGACGACGGCGCCGATGTCGAAGAACTCGGTGCGCAGCTCCTCGAACCGCAGGTCCACGACCTCCAGCCCGGCGGCTGCGGCCGCGGACCGGTCGCGGTCGGGATGACGGTCGTTGCGGACCTCCTCGGGCTGCAGCCCCGGAATTTCTCGACGATCTCGAAGACGCTGTAGGGCCCCACGTGCTGGGCGAAGTACGTTCCGCCCGGCGCGAGCGCGCGGGCGATCTCCGTCCACCACGGCCTGACCGGGTGACGGCTCACGACGAGGTCGAAGGCTTGATCCGCGAACGGGAGCGGCGGTTCGTCCGCGTCGGCCACCACGGCGACGCCGAGAGGGTGCAGGAGGCGGGTCGCCTTCGTGATGTTCGGCGGCCACCCTCGGTCGCGACCGTCAGACGGGCAAGCGTGGGACGCCCGCGAGTACCTCGCCGCCGCCGGTCTGGATGTCGAGTGCCGACGTCGCAGCGCCCATGCGCTCGCCCATCGACCGGGCGTAGCCCCACGAGGGCGCTGCTCGGTCGCGCGGCCGTCGAGCCAGGAGAAGTCCCACCCGTCGACCGGGACGGTTGCTGCCTCGGAGACGAGGTCGTCGAAGGTTCGGGTCATGCGGTCGATCCTGGCAGGCTCGGAGGGCTGGTGAGCAGTCATTTATGGCTCGGCGACCAGGGCGATCGTGGTGATCGTGGTGATCAGGATTCCCCAGAAGGCGAGGCCGACGCCCAGGGCGATCCCCATGCCGTTCGCGCCGTTGGCTGACAGGCCGCGCCGGTCACCCGCGCGCACGGACCACGCGGCACGAGCGGCGAGCGATACGCCGAGCACCACGAGGACCAGTCCGACCCCAATCCACACCACCGTCTAACTTTGCACGTCGATGATGAAGACTGCATCTGAAGAACATCCCGGTATGCGTTGTTCTGCGCCACCACGACCATGTGGTCATGTTCACCCGGGCCCGGCCATGAGGGAGCAGGCCTGCGGCTCGCGGGGTGGGACGGCCCTTCGACCGCAGGAGCCTCCATGGGCGACGTGATCGAGCCCACGACCCGAGAGCGTGCGGTCGATCCGCGTGAGTAGGGGTATTGTCATCCTCGGTGGCGCGGAGTACCCCTGCACCGCGCCACCACCTAAGACTTCCACGAAGCCCCGCTCGGCCACATGCCGGACGGGGCTTCGTCGTTCCTGCGCGCTCCGGGCACTGCACCGCGGGCTCGAACGCCGTCCTTGCAGGTGAGGGATAGATCCAGGCGAGGATCACCGAGGAGTCCGGAAGGAGGCGCTTTCCTTTCCCCTGCCCCTGGTCCCCGCTCCACCACTCCGCCCGACCCGGCTCGTCACGTCGACCCTGTGCTCGATGCGGTGGGGAAATCTCAGGCGGTCTGCGCGGGCCGCGGTTGGATCGAACATTCGTTCGGTGTGGTGTGCAACTGCCCTGTCGAACTGCACCGCACACTGTGGCGTCCAAGACCACAAGCCCCGCGACCGCGCTGCGCCACGATCAGGGACTCAACTCCACCAGGTGGGCCCCGTGGGACTCGAACCCACAACCTACGGATTAAAAGTCCGCAGCTCTGCCATTGAGCTAGAGGCCCGGGCACCGCGCGCCGACCTCGAACGAGGCGGCGTCAGGCCCGCGGAGAGTCTACGCGCCGACGCCACGGTCTCGGCGAGGTTGTCCGCGGTGGCGGGTGACGCCGTCGGGCCGGGGAGTACTTCGGTTCAGCGCGGGGCGCGGGCGATCACGTCGAACACGTGCCAGTGCTTGGGTCCGCTGAAGGCCGGGCCGTCCTCGTTCTCCTCGCGGAATGCGACGAGGTCCAGGCCGTCGAACAGTGCCTCGGCCTCGTCGCGCGTCAGGAAGGTCCCGTCGATCGTCCCGGCGAACGAGTCGTCCACCCCGAACAGGTTCACCGCGAGCCATGCACGCGGCTGCAGGCCGCGGCGGACCGCGGCCCAGACGCGCGAGAAGTCGTCGGGCCGGGCATAGGGAGGGCGTACCCGGAGTAGAGCAGGTCTGCGGGCGGCAGGTCGTGAAGCTGCGCGAACGGCACGACGGCGACGCTCAGCCTGTCTCCCGCCGCACCGCCCGTGGTGCTGCGGACGAGGTCCGGGTGGCCGGTTCGCCGTCGACCGCGTGGACGTGCCACCCCGCGCCCAGCAGTGCGGCGGTCTCGATGCCCGCGCCGCAGCCCAGGTCGATCGCCTGGCGGCCCGCGCCGCGCCCTGCGAGCGACACGACCTCCCGGCATAGCTCCCGGGCGTCGCGACCGGGTTGGGCCGAGTTGTAGGCGGCCCAGTGGTGGGGTCGTGCGGGGCGCGCGGAGCGGTCATCGGGTCATGCTCCCACCCGGCGCGGTCCCGTCGGTGTCAGAACGAGCGTGGCCTCGGCGTCACGCCCGCTCTGACACGGGCCGCGAGCCCACGTGCGCGGACCCTATGTGCCTCGTCCGCGCCTGTCGCGCTCGGTCCCACTGGGTGAGAACACGCCGTGAACTGGCCCGCTACCTTGCGGTCGGGCCGGATCCTTGTTTGGTTGGAGACAACCGAAAGGCGCACGTCAGGGTTCGTCGCAAGGCGTCCCGTGCGTCCCCAGGCAACCGAGAGGATCTCTCATGCTCACCTTGACCGACAACGCCCGCGATGCCGTCCAGGACCTCACCACGCGGGCCGGGGTGCCCGACGGTGGTGGCCTCCGGATCGCCGAGTCGGCACCGCAGTCCGGTGACTTCCAGCTGGCCCTCGTCCCGAGCCCGCAGCCCGACGACACGGTCGTCGAGATCGGCGACGCACGGGTCTTCGTGGAGCCGACGACGTCGATCGCGCTCGCGGACCTCACCCTCGACACCGACCCTCGTGCGACCGAGGGGCCCGGATTCGTCCTGACCCCGCAGGTGACGGCCCCGAGGCCTGACGGGCCTCGCACCGCGCTGCCGACCGGCTGCGCGGTCCGCCCGTCCCGAGAGCCGACCCTGTCCTCCTCGGAAGGTTCTCGGCCCGGCCAGGGCTACGCACCCGATCGCCCACGACGGGCCGTCCGCACGCAGCGGGCGGCCCGTCGTCGTGTCCGGCCGGTCGGCGTGTCAGAGCGAGCGTGAGCTCGAGGCCACGCTCGTTCTGACACACCAGGGAGGGTCGGGTCAGCCCGCAGCGACCGGCGACACGATCCAATACCCGCCCAGTGCCGCGGCCCCGACCGTCACGAGCAGGAAGATCCCGACCCACACGATCCCCGGGATGCCGGTGAGCCGCGCGAGCATGTCGGCGTCGGACTGGCGGGCCTTGCCCCGGCTGCGCGAGACCTGCAGCTCGAGCACGGGCCGGATCGCGCCCAGCAGCAGGAACCACGTGACGGCGTAGGCGACCGCGCTCTGCACGGGTGGCGTCGCCCACCACGAGACACCCACGAGCGCGACGCCGCTCACCAGCACGGACCACAGGCCGAACCAGTTGCGGATCTGCAGCAGCATGAGCGTCAGCAGGAGGACGAGCAGCCACAGGAGCCCGACGGCGTAGCTCGCCCTGAGGAGGCCCGCCGCCCCGAGCCCGACGAGCCCCGGGCCGACGTACCCCATGAAGGCTGTCAGGACCATGCCGCCCCACGCGGCTTGCCGTAGGAGACGGTGAGTCCGGACGTGTCGGAGTGCAGGCGGATGCCGGTGAGCCGGCGTCCTGTGAGCAGCGCCGCCAGGGCGTGCGCCCCTCGTGCGCGATCGTCACGACGTGGCGTGCGACCCTCCACACGGGCGTGAAGACCACCACGATCAGCGCTGCCAGCGACATCGACAGGACGATCGCGGAGGCCGGTGCGGGCACCGGCGTGGTGGCGGCCGCCCAGATCTGACCGATGACGTCGCCCACGGAGCTCATGAAGTCCACGGGCGCCATTCCACCACGGCGCCGTGCGTGCCGGAGCGACAGGGCCCTGCCAGGTGAGGATCGAGAGACGTGAGTCACCTTGGTCGCACTCGTCGGCCAGGCATGAGATAGTCGAACTTGTGGCTGCGCATCTCTGCGCGCCCAGCGTCGTGGAGTTCCCTGGATTTCTTGCGGCGAACCCCGACCCTACGCCCGAGAGGCAAACCCTTGAACAACTCCCTTCGTGCTGCCGTGCGCCCTGACGCCGCAGCCCCGCTCCTCCTCCCAGTCGCAGGGCAGCAGTCCCGCGACTCCCGTCCAGCCCGCGACTCGCGCCCGCCAAGGTCACCCGCGACGGCCGCCCGGTCCGCGACTCGCGCGACTCCCGCGACGGCCGCGACCAGCGCCCGAACCGTGAGCAGCGCGCTCCCCGCGAGCAGCGTGAAGAGCGCTCCGCACCGGTGCGCTCGACCGTCCCGACCGTCGTGCCCGAGGGCCTGACCTTCGCCGACTTCGGGATCCCGACCACGGTGGTCCGAGAGCTGAGCAGCCAGGGCATCGAGACGCCGTTCCCGATCCAGGTCGCCTCGCTCCCCGACACGCTCAAGGGCCGCGACGTCCTGGGCCGTGGCCGCACGGGCTCGGGCAAGACGCTCGCGTTCTCGCTGCCGGTCGTCACGCGCCTGTCCCAGTCGGACTCGCGCCGTGCCGCTCGTCGCCCCGCGCCCTGGTCCTGTGCCCCACGCGTGAGCTCGCGAACCAGATCAACGCCGTCATGGAGCCGCTCGCGAAGGCCCTCGGCCTGAACACGACGACCATCTTCGGTGGCGTCGCGCAGAGCCGCCAGGTCAGCGCCCTCAACGCGGGCGTCGACATCGTCATCGCCTGCCCGGGCCGCCTCGAGGACCTCCTCAACCAGCGACTCCTGTCGCTCGACGGCATCGAGATCACGGTCCTCGACGAGGCCGACCACATGGCCGACCTGGGCTTCCTGCCCGGCGTCAAGCGCATCATGGACAAGACCCCGACGCGCGGCCAGCGCCTGCTGTTCTCCGCGACGCTCGACAACGGCGTGGACCAGCTCGTCAAGCGTTACCTGAGCAACCCGGTGAGCCACTCCGTGGACTCGGCCGAGTCGCCCGTCTCCAACATGACGCACCACATCTTCTCGGTGCGTGACGCCGACGCGAAGAAGGACGTCGTGCAGCAGCTCGCGTCCGGCACGGGCGTCGCGTCCTGTTCACGCGCACCAAGCACCAGGCCAGAAGCTCGCCAAGCAGCTCACGGCGCAGGGCATCCCGGCCGTCGACCTGCACGGCAACCTCGGTCAGGGTGCGCGCGAGCGCAACCTCGAGGCGTTCTCGAACGGTTCGGTCCGCGTGCTCGTCGCGACGGACATCGCCGCGCGTGGCATCCACGTCGACGAGATCGAGCTGGTCGTGCACGTCGACCCGCCGGCAGAGCACAAGGCGTACCTCCACCGCTCGGGCCGTACGGCTCGCGCCGGTTCCGAGGGCGTCGTCGTCACCGTCATGCTCCCCGAGCAGCGCAGCGACGTGAAGGACCTGACCCGCAAGGCGAAGATCACGGCGCAGCCGCAGTCGGTCGTCCCCGGTGACGCGGCGATCACGTCGCTCGTCGGCGCGGTCGCCGAGTATGTGCGCCCGCGGACATCACGCCGCCGCAGACGCAGGCCAAGCGCGGCACGCCGTCGCGCAACGGTGGCACGCGTGCGACGCGCACCTCGGCGCCCGCCAAGTCCGCAGGCCCGACGGCGCAGCGCGCCAGGGCGGTCGCGGCCAGTCCGCGCAGGGCGGCGAGGGTGGCGCAGGCGGCCAGGCACGTCGTCGTGGCGGTCGCGGTCGCGCGCAGCGCGGTGGCGGTTCGGCGACGGTGTACTCGTCCTCGTCGTCCTCGTCGTACTGACGCGGTGACGCCCGTCGCCCGCCGAGGGTGACGGGACCTGTTGCCGAGGGTGACGGGACGAGTCGCCGAGGGTGACGGGACCTGTCGCCGTGGGTGACGGGACGAGTCGCCGAGGGTGACGGGAAAGCCTCAGGACCCCGGTAGTGATCTCTGATCGCTGCCGGGGTCCTCTCTTCCGGGGTTCGTCGTCCGGGCCGGGAACACCCGGAGGCGGCCGCTGGTTGGCACGGTCGGAGGTGCACCATGACACACGAGACATCCGGCGACCTGTTCGCCCAGAAGATCTACCCGTCGCCAAGCCCGACGCCGAGTGGCGCGAGGAGCTGGCCCCGACGAGTACGCGGTGCTGCGACAGGCGGCACCGAACGCCCCTGGACCGGCGAGCTCCTCGATGAGAAGCGCGAGGGATCTACCGGTGTCGGGCGTGCGGCAACGAGCTGTTCCGCTCGGACACCAAGTTCGACTCGCACTGCGGGTGGCCGAGCTTCTACGCGCCCAAGGAGTCGGACGCGGTCGAGCTGATCCAGGACCGCAGCCACGGCATGGTCCGGACCGAGGTCCGGTGCGCCAACTGTGGTTCGCATCTGGGGCACCTGTTCGACGACGCGCCGCAGACCCCGACGGGCGACCGGTTCTGCATGAACAGCCTCAGCCTGACGTTCGAGGACACCGAGGCCTGAGCACCTGTCAGAGCGAGCGTGGCCTCGACGTCACGCTCGCTCTGACACCGAGGAGCACGTCCAGCCCGTGGCCAGCAGCGCACCCCGAGGTAGAGCAGCAGGTCGCGCGGGTTGAACGTGCTCCCGAGCACCCAGGCCGCCGAGGGCGCCACGTCCAGCACCGCACCGACCACGGGTGTGGCCTGGAGGGCCTCGACGAGCCAGCACCACGCGAGCACCGTGGCGCCGGCGACCCACGGCCGCAGCCGAGGAGCCGCCAGCACGAGCGCGGCGTAGACCGCGACCGCGTACAGCAGGTCCCCGACCACGTCACCGACGAGGTCGGGGACCTGCGTCGTCACCACGAGGCCCAGGGCGACCACCGCTGCCAGGACGGCTGCGACGCGGGGCGGCTCCGCCGTCGGGCAGCGTGCCAGCCCAGGTCCCGGACGACGTTCAGCGCGACGCCTGCCAGCGCACGACGTCCTCCGAGTAGCGGTGCAGCAGGCTCGCGAGGGCCCCGACCGCCTCGGGGACCAGTCGCTCAACGCCTGGGAGATCGAGCTCATGCGACGCTCGTGCGTGGTCCGCAGGAGCGCCGCGCCCTCCTCGGTGAGGGTGATGATCTGCCCGCGGGAGTCCTCGGGGTCCACCTCTCGGCACACCATCCCCACGGACTCGAGCCGCGCGAGCTGGCGAAGATCGTCGCGCGCCCACGCCGAACTGCTGTGCGAGGTCCGACCCGCGCACCCCGGGTTGACCGCGATGTGCGCGAGCAGCGGGTAGGCGCTCGCGTCGAGGTCCGGGTGGATGCGCTTGGCCATGGCGTTGGCCGACGAGCGGCGCGCCGCGTCAGGACGCGCAGCTCGCGTTCCAGCGCGAAGAGCGGGGACTCGTCGACGGGGAGAGGTGGGTTCTGGGGCACGGTCGGCTCCGGCTGGTCGATCGGCGAGGTCGGGGTCACCCGCCCATCATCGCGTGCAGCGGGGCCGCCGTGGAACAGACACCACGACGGCCCCGGGTGAGGTCCTGCAGGTGAGGGTCAGCGCGTGGCGCTGCCCGGGTGCCGAGCCGTCGTCGGCGCGGGTCGAGCCGCCCGACGACGTCGCACCGGCCCCGGCGAGGACGGAGCCCTCGGCGTCGGTCACGTCGCCGGCGTGCTCCTGCTCGATCTCTTCGGTCAGGTCCGTCAGGCGGCCGAGAGCTCGCGCTCGAGACGCTCGTCGAGCCCGGACTTGTGTCCGAGCGGGACCTCCTTGAGGAACAGCACGCAGACCAGGCCGATGACGGCGAGCGGCACCGCGACCAGGAAGATGTCCGCGATCCCGTCGCCGTAGGCCTTCTCGACGAGTTCACGCATCGGTGCCGGGAGCGTGTTCACGTCGGGCACGGTGCTGCCCGTGGCGTCGGTCGGGGCGCCCATCCTGGCGAGGCCGTCCTGGATGGAGGTCGTGACCCTGCTCGCGAGGATCGCGCCGAGGACCGACACGCCGATCGCGCCGCCGAGCGTGCGGAAGAAGGCGACGGTCGAGGTGCGGCGCCCATCTCGGAGACGTCCAGGGTGTTCTGGACCGCGAGGACGAGGTTCTGCATGAGCATGCCCATGCTGGCGCCCAGGAAGAACAGGTAGACGCTGATGAGCACGAAGCTCGTCTGGTAGTCGATGGTCGACAGCGCGAACAGGGACCCGACGAGGAACACGCCACCGGTGACCATGAAGGCCTTGTAGCGGCCGGTGCGCGTGATGAGCTGGCCGATCACCGTCGAGGCGACGAAGGTCCCGACGATCATCGGGATGGTCAGCAGCCCGACTCGGTCGCGGTCTTGCCGCGAGCGACCTGCATGTACTGGCTGAGGAAGACGGCCGTGCCGAACAGCGCGACACCCACGGCGACGCTCGAGAGGACCGCGAGGACGAACGTGCGGTTCTTGAAGAGGTGCAGCGGGATGATGGGCTCGACGGCGCTCTTCTCGACGAGGACCGCCGCGACCAGCGCTACGACCGCGCCGATGACCATGACCGCGCTCTGCCACGACAGCCAGTCGAAGTTGTTGCCCGCGAAGGTGACCCACAGGAGCAGCGTCGAGACGCCGACGCTGATCAGGAGCGCACCCCAGTAGTCGATCTTCACGATGCGGCGCGGCAGGGGCGGCAGGTGCAGGGTGCGCTGCAGCACGACGATCGCGGCGATCGCGAACGGCAGGCCGACGAAGAAGTTCAGGCGCCAGCTCACGGTGTCCGTGAGGACGCCACCGAGCAAAGGGCCGCCGATCTGGCTCACGGCCATGATCGCGCCCATGAGGCCCATGTACTTGCCGCGCTCGCGCGGGAGATGATGTCGGAGATCAGGACCATGGCCAGTGCCATGAGACCACCGGCGCCGATGCCCTGGAGGGCGCGGAACGCGATGAGGGTGCCGACGTTCTGCGACAGGCCCGCGAGGGCGGCCGCGACGACGGAGATGATCAGCGCGACCTGGATGAGGACCTTGCGGTTCGTCAGGTCGGCGAGCTTGCCCCAGATGGGGGTGGAGATGGTGGTCGTCAGCAGGGTCGCGGTGACGACCCAGGTGAACGACGACTGCGACCCCTGGAGATCGCTGATGATCTTGGGGAGGGAGCTCGAGACGACGGAGGTCGCGAGGATCGAGACGAACATCCCGAGCAGGATGCCGGAGAGGACTCCAGCACCTGCTTCCGGGTCATGGTGGTCGTGGCGCTCATACAGGTCTCACATTCATAGGTCGTGCTTCTTCGTCGAAACGTCGTGGCAGGGGCCCGACGGCGGAGGCCGGGTCCGGTGGGCGGGTCGCCCGGGTGCGGTTCAGGTGCGGGAGGGCTTCGGCGAGGCGCTCCAGCTGGTGGATCGCCTCGCCGAGCTCCTCGGGCGTCCAGCCGGCGAAGGTCTCGGCGGTCCGGCTGGTGAGGAGGCGGAAGGTCTCGTCGACCTTCTCCCGTCCGGCGGGTGTGAGGACCAGGCTCCGGGCGCGGCGGTCGTCGTCGTCGACCGTACGCTCGACCAGACCGGCCTCCACGAGGTGGGTCACCTGGCGGCTCGCGACCGACAGGTCGACGCGCAGGTGGTGCGCCAGCTCGGTGACCTGGAGCGGGCCGCAGCGCTGGAGCAGCCGGAGGGCGCCGATGGACGCGCGGGGAAGTCGAGCTCGCGCGACAGTCGCGCCGAGACCCCGCTGGGCGCGGTTGAGCTCCTCGAGGGCGACGGTGAGCTCCTTGACCGGGACGTCGAGGAGAGGGCCGGGTGCGCGGCGGGGACCGGGGATGCCGGTGCGGGCCCGTCGGCAGCGCGGGGGTGGGAAGAGGGGAACACGCGAGAACACTCCTTAGTTGCTGCAAGCAACCATAAACCCAGGTGGTTGCTGAGGGCAATAGTTGCAGCGAACATGTTCTTTCCAGGTGTCTGAGCACCGAGGGCGTCGCGCACCCGCACCCCGTTCCCTCGTCGGTCAGGCTGCGTACCATCGAGAAGTGAGCGAACAACCGACCCCAGCCACCGCCCGCGACGCCCGCGATGCTCGATCCGCGCGAGGCCGAGGAGCTTCCGGAAGCCTCGACCCTGCGCTGCGTGACCAGATCGCCCACACGACCGCCGCAGCGATCGTGCACGGGGCGCGAGCGGCCGAGGACCCCGACGTCGTCGACCGGCTCATCCGGCTCGTGGAGACCGAAGGGCTCGACGTCGTCTCCGGCCTCTGGGCCGACGCGGCACCCGCGACGCTCCCCGGTGCGCTCTGGCGCCTCTACGTCCTGCGCGAGTGGGTGCGTCGCGACCCCAGACCGTGGCGCTGCGGTACCGCCTCGGCGTCGACGCGGTCCCCGTCCACGAGGTCGTCGCGGGCGTGGTGAGCCCGCCGGGCCGCAGGACGTCCGCGAGCTGGCCGACGCGGTGCTCTCCGGCGTGTTCGCGGGGACCTCGCGGTGGCCCTCGAGCGCGCCGCCGCGTTCTGTCGCATCCTCGCCACGGGGCCGCGTTCGACGCCGACTCGCGCGAGGCCGCCGACCCCGACTCCGCGCTGCGCATGACCCGTGGCGCCTCGTCGCTGCTGCGCACCGCCGAGGAGCTCGAGCACTCCGCCGCGCTCTGGCGCGCCGACAAGCTCGACTGACGCGGCGCCGTCGGGCACGGCCCTGCTGAGGGCACGTGCGGTGCGCTCGTGTCGCCGTCAGGTCCCGTTGGGTGGGTCCGGCGAGCGGGCGTAAGATGAACGACGACGTCGGGTCGCGGTAGCCCGGGCTCCAACATCAGCCGCTTCGAGCGGCCTTCGCGCCGACAGGCGCTCCGGCCCGGCGTCGCCCCCACCCATTCGTGAGCGCGGTCCAGCCTGCCCTGGCGGCCCCTCGGCGCCCCCGCGGACGCCCCGAGCGATTGAACGTTCAGGCGCCAGTTCGGTTACATTTGACGTGCGTTATGGATGCGTTCACGCGCGCCTCCAACAGCTTCACCGTCCAACAGAACACCTGTGACATCCAGGTGACGATCGCCCCGAGCGGTCGTCATCTCGCCTGTGAAATCCCACCAGCGTCCAGCCCCTTCGGAGCCTCCCGTGCGCTTGCGCCTCACCCCGCGCGACACCTCGTTCTTCGACCTTCTCGCTGACTCCGCGCAGCACCTGGTCACCGGGGCAAACCTTCTCGCCGAGCTGCTCGGCGCAGACCGGCCGACCCGCAAGGAGCTCGCCAAGAAGCTGGCCGAGACCGAGCACCTGGCCGACGACGCGACGCACACGATCATGCGCCGCCTGAACCAGACGTTCGTGACGCCGTTCGACCGGGACGACATCTACGGGCTCGCGTCCGCGCTCGACGACTGCATGGACTACATGGAGGAGGCCGGAGACCTCATCGTGCTGTACAAGATCGACGAGCTGCCCGCTCGCGTCTCCGAGCAGGTCCAGGTCCTCCAGCGCGCCGCCGAGCTGACCGCCGAGGCCATGCCGCGCCTGCGCTCGCTCAACGACCTCGCCGAGTACTGGGTCGAGGTCAACCGGCTCGAGAACCAGGCCGACAAGATCCACCGCAAGCTCCTCGCCGAGCTCTTCGACAACGTCGCCGACCCGATCCTCCTCATCAAGCTGAAGGAGGTCGTCGAGATCCTCGAGCAGGCCGCCGACGCGTTCGAGAAGGTCGCGAACACCGTCGAGACCATCGCGCTCAAGGAGTCCTGAGCTCCGTGGAATTCGCTCTGGTCGTCCTTGTCGTCGCGCTCGCGCTGAGCTTCGACTACACGAACGGGTTCCACGACGCGGCCAACGCGATCGCGACTTCCGTCTCGACGCGCGCACTCACCCGCGTGCTGCCCTGATCATGGCCGCGATCATGAACTTCGCCGGCGCCCTGCTCGGGACCGACGTCGCAGAGACGATCGCGACGTCGATCGTCGACCTCCAGGACGTGCCGTCCCACACAGCCCTGGTCGTGGTGCTGTGCGCGCTGGTCGGTGCGATCGTCTGGAACCTCATCACCTGGTGGCTCGGTCTCCCGTCGTCCTCGACGCATGCGCTGATCGGCGGCCTCGTGGGCGCCGGCCTCGCGGGCGGCCTCGCGATCTACGGCGCCTCGATCGTCGACAAGGTCGTCCTGCCGATGATCTTCTCCCCGATCGTCGGCTTCGGTCTCGCGTTCATCGTGATGGTCGGCCTGCTGTGGGCGTTCCGCCGTGCCTCTCCGTCCAAGACGACGCGGCGTTTCCGCCTCGCCCAGACGGTCTCCGCCGCGGCGATGGCCCTGGGCCACGGCCTGCAGGACGCGCAGAAGACGATGGGCGTCATCTTCATGGCGCTGCTGACCGTCGGCTGGGCCAGCCCCGAGGAGGGCATCCCGCTCTGGGTCAAGCTCGCCGCGGCTGCCGCGATCTCTGCCGGGACGTACTCCGGGGCTGGCGCATCATGCGGACCCTGGGGCGCAAGATCATCGAGCTCGACCCGCGCGCGGCTTCGTCGCTGAGTCGGTCTCGGCGATCGTGCTCTACGTCAACGCCTTCGCGCTGCACGCCCCGTCTCCACGACGCACACCATCACCTCCGCGATCATGGGCGTCGGCGCGACCAAGCGCCTGTCCGCGGTGCGCTGGGGTGTCGCCAAGAACATCGGCGTCGCATGGGTCCTGACGATCCCCGCCGCCGCGCTCGTGGCCGCGATCATGTACTGGATCCTGTCGCCGATCCTGCTCTGAGGGTTCGACTCGCCTCTTTCAGAACCAGCGTGACCTACGGGCGCGCTGGTTCTGACGTTTCGTTGCAGTGGGTGCTGTCAGAAGGAGCGTGACCTCGAGATCACGTTGGCTCTGACACGTCGCTGGCCGTCGCTTCGTGTCAGATCGAGCGTGAGCCCCAGGCCTCGCTGGTTCTGACAACGGGGTGGACGTCGGCTCAGGGGCTGTGCACCGGCATCGTGCACGACCTGTCGTCCACAGCGGCTCGCGAGCGGGGGCAGCTTCCGGCCCGACGGCGGATCCTCGGTCCCATGTCTGGCGCATCCTCCGCTCTCCTCACCGTCTCCGGGCTCTCTCGGCTCGCCGCGCGTCAGGCCCACGCGGTGTCCCGCAAGCAGCTCGCGGCGCTCGGCGTCGACCGCTTCCACGTCGCCGCGCAGCTCCGGGCCCGCCGGTGGCAGCTCGCCGCCCCCAGGTGCTCGTGCTCTACTCCGGACCCTCGCCCCCGGCACCCGCCTCTGGGTCGCCGTGCTGGCCGCCACAGAGCCGGTCGCCGTCGGGTCCTGGACCGGGCTGGCGCTGCACGGCCTCCGCGGATGGGATCGGCCCGGAGAGCACCTGGTCGTGCGACGCGGCAGCAGGCCGCCCCGCCTCGCAGGGTGGTGGTTCACGAGTCGCGCCGCCCGGCACCCGAGGACATCGAGGATCATCGAGGGCTACCGGTCCACCGGGTCGAGCGGTGTGCCATCGACGCCGCCGCCTGGCAGACCTCGCCGCGCACCGCCGTCGGGCTCCTCACCGCCGTGGTGCAGCAGAGGCTGACGACCCCGAGCGACTCTGGGAGCAGCTCGACCGTGTGGGGAAGGTGCGCTTCCACCGGCTCCTGCGTGCGAGCATCGCGGACATCCGTGGCGGGGCGGACGCGCTGAGCGAGATCGACTTCGGAAAGCTCTGCCGCGAGCACGGGTTTCCCGAGCCTCGGCGTCAGGTCCGGCGTCAGGACGGCCGCGGCCGATGGCGCTTCCTCGACACCGAGTGGGACCTGCCTGGCGGTGGTCGGCTCGTGGTGGAGATCGACGGGATCGGTCACATGGAGGCAACCCGGTGGTACGACGACCTGCTGCGGGACGCCGAGCTCGTACCGAACGACAGGACGGTCACGATCCGCCTGCCGGCGTCGGCGGCACGGATCGAGCCGCTCCGGGTGGTGCGCATCCTGGAGCGTTACCTTCCGCGGGCCTGAGGTGTCAGAACCAGCGTGAGCGGGAGATCACGCTGGTTCTGACACCTACCTGGGGTCAGCCTGGTGTCAGAGCGGGCGTGAGTCCGAGGGCACGCTGGTTCTGACACAACCCTGGCCCCACGACCGGCGGCGCGACGACCCCGCCGCCAGGCCGAGCACCTAGTGCAGCGGCGGTGCCACCTTCTCCGCCGCCAGCACCCGTGGGCCCTTGGGCGTGTCCGCCACGTGCGCGACGAGCATCTCGCCCGGCTCGAGGAACGGGTCCCGCGTCGGCAGGGCGTTCGCCACCGGCGGCGCGAGTGCTGTCCGAGGACGTCGAGCACGGTCGGCAGGACCGGGCGGTGCGTGCACAGGACCGTCGACAGGTCCGACTCCAGCAGCTCCCGCACGGTGCGTGCGACCCGGGCGGGCGACCGTTCGTGCTGCGCCTCGCTCAGGTGGTCGATCGAGATCCGCCCCAGGCCCGACGCCCCGGCATAGGGGCGATGGTCTGCTCGCACCGGTTCCACCGGCTCGTGACGACGGCGTTGACCCCGTACGCGGCCAGCACCGGGACCAGCGCCACCGACTGGGCGTGTCCCGCGGGCGTGAGCGGCCGGTCTTCCTCGGCACCGTGCCACGCGGACCGGCTCACGGCCTTGCCGTGCCGTGCGATGACGACCACGCGGGTCGAGAGTCGGCCGTGCTCGAACTCCTCGACGAGGGCCGCGAGCGGCGCGCGGTCGGCCTTGCGTGTCACTCGTCGTGCGGCGTCGTCGACCCCAGCCACTCGTCGCCGTCGATCTCCTCGTGCGACACCGGGGCACCGGTGCCCGCGCCGCGAGCGGGCGGCGTCACGCACTCGCCGCATCTGCCGCGCAGCCCAGTAGTGGACGCGCTTCACCCGCCCCTCCGGAGTCAGGTACTGCAGACCGGGGAGCGGCACACCGAGGATCACGGGCTTGCCGGTCTCCTCCGCGACCTCGCGGACTGCGGCGGTCTGGAAGGTCTCGCCGGGGTCGAGCTTGCCCTTGGGCCACGACCAGTCGTCGTAGCGGGGCGGTGCACGAGCTTGACCTGCAGCTCGCCGCCGCGCACGCCACACGAGTCCGCCGGCGGACTCGATGACAGGGCGTGCGGGACGTGGGTGGGGCCGAGGGTGTCCACGAGCGGGGCAAACAGGGGCGGCGAGCTCATCGACCCAAGCCCAGGCGCCGGCGTTGTCGGGCGATGAGCGTGGACTGGATGTCGGTGAGCGGGCCGTCGGGGCCGATCGCGTGCCGCCCCACGACCCGTCCGCCTGCAGGTGCCACGACGCCGTGCCGCTGTCCATCGACAGGTCGTTGAGGTCGAGGAGCCCGGCGATCTGGTCGGGGTCGACGAGCCGCACGAGCGTCTCCACACGCCGGTCGAGGTTGCGGTGCATGAGGTCTGCCGACCCGATGAAGACCTCCGGCCCGGTCTCCGGCCCGTCCGCGATCGCGGGTCCGCCCGAGTTCGCGAACGCGAAGATCCGTGAGTGCTCCAGGAACCTGCCCAGGATGGACCGCACCCGGATGTTCTCGCTCAGCCCCGGCACGCCCGGACGGATCGCGCAGATCCCCGGACGACCAGGTCGACCTTCACCCCGGCCTGGGAGGCCCGGTAGAGGGCGTCGATGATGGTCTCGTCGACCACCGAGTTGACCTTGAGCTTGACCCAGGCCGCACGGCCCTCGCGTGCTGCGACGGCCTCACGCTCGATCCGCTCGACGAGACCCGACCGCACCGAGCGCGGCGCGACGAGCAGCCGGTGGAACCGGGACTGGGGCGCGTAGCCGCTGAGCTGGTTGAACAGGCGGGTGAGGTCCTGGCCGACCTCGGGGTCCGCGGTGAGAGCCCGAGGTCCGTGTACAGGCGCGCGGTCTTGGGGTTGTAGTTGCCGGTGCCGACGTGGCAGTAGCGCACGAGCCCCTCGGGCTCCTGACGCACCACGAGCGAGAGCTTGCAGTGCGTCTTGAGGCCGACGATCCCGTACACGACGTGCACGCCCGCCTGCTCCAGCTTGCGCGCCCACGAGATGTTGGCCTGCTCGTCGAACCTCGCCTTGATCTCGACGAGGGCGAGGACCTGCTTCCCGGCCTCGGCCGCGTCGATGAGCGCGTCGACGATGGGCGAGTCGCCCGACGTCCGGTACAGCGTCTGCTTGATGGCGAGCACGTTGGGGTCGGCTGCGGCCTGCTGCAGGAACGTCTGCACCGAGGTGGAGAACGAGTCGTACGGGTGGTGCAGCAGGATGTCGTGCGCGCGGATCGCTGCGAAGACGTCGGTGGGTTGGCGCTCTCCACCTCCGCGAGGAAGCGGTGCGTCGTCGGCACGAACCGGGGTAGTGCAGGTCCGCACGGTCCAGGTCGGCGATGAGGTTGAGGCCCGTGAAGTCGAGCGGCGCGGGCAGCTTGTAGACCTCGTCGTCGGCGACGTCGAGCTCTCGCACGAGGAGCTGGCGGATGCGGGGCTGATCCCGTCGGCGATCTCGAGGCGCACGGGCGGTCCGAACCGGCGGCGCAGCAGCTCCTTCTCCATGGCCTGGAGCAGGTTCTCGGCGTCGTCCTCCTCGACCTCGACGTCCTCGTTGCGCGTCACGCGGAACGTGGGTGCTCGCGCACCTCCATGCCCGGGAAGAGCTGGTCGAGGTGCTCGGAGATGACGTCCTCGAGGGGCACGAACGACGTGGGGCCCTTGTCGGGGTCAGCGGTGTGGGTGCTGGGTGCGGACGGGCGTCCGCGGGAGTCGACGGCGATGAACCGCGGCAGCAGCGGCGGCACCTGACGCGGGCGAAGTGCTCCTTGCCCGTCGTCGGGTTGACCACGACGACCGCCAGGTTGAGCGAGAGCCCGGAGATGTACGGGAACGGGTGCGCCGGGTCCACCGCCAGCGGCGTGAGCACCGGGAAGATCTGCTTGCGGAAGAACTTGTGCAGTCGCTCCTGCTCGCGCGTGTCGAGCTCGTCCCAGCGCAGCAGGGAGATGCCTTCGTGGGCGAGCGCGGGCTGCACCTGGTCGGAGAACAACGCGGCGTGGCGAGCCATGAGCTCGTGCGCTCGCTCGCTGATCGCGTCGAGGACCTGGCGCGGCGTGAGGCCGGACGCGGCGGTGACCGCGAGGCCGGTCGCGATGCGTCGCTTGAGTCCGGCGACCCGGACCATGAAGAACTCGTCGAGGTTCGAGGCGAAGATCGCGAGGTAGCGGACGCGCTCCAACAAGGGTTGCAGCTCGTCCTCGGCGAGCTCGAGCACCCGCTGGTTGAACGCCAGCCAGCTCAGCTCCCGGTCCGCGAAGCGGTCGGCGGGCAAGGGCTCGGCCGTGAGCACCTCCACGTCGACGGTTCCCGTCGCCGGTTCCTCCTCCGCGATGTGCTCGGCGATGTGCGCGGCGAGCTCGGGGTCGAGGGCGGGCCGAGGGCGGGCGTCGCGAGGAGCCTCCGGCTGCTGGTCCGGGCGTGCCGAGGTGCGGACGCCGGGACGGACGGTGGAGTCGGTCATGGCTTCATGGTGGCATCACTCGGTGAACTTTGGGTGACGGTATGCACAGCCGGTGGCCCGTACTGCACGTCGACGGCGTCCTTCTCGAACCCGCGCCGAGGTAGGTCCGTGTGGCGGCGGCGTTGTCGCCGTCGACGTAGAGGACCGCGCGGTCCAGTCCCCTCGCCGCGAGGTGCGCCAGCCCGACGGCGGTCAGCACCTTCCCGAGCCCTGCGCCCTGGGCGTCGGGGTCGACGCCGAGGGCGTAGATCTCGCCCTCCCGCACGTCAGCGCCCGGACGACCGGCCTGCCCGTCCGTCACTTTGGTCCACAGGAAGCCCGCGAGCGAGGAGTCGTCGCGCTCGAGCAGGAAGAAGCCTTCGGAGTCGAACCAGTCCTCGGCGGTGCGGGCGTCGAGGTCGGCCTGGGTCAGGCGTCCCTGCTCGGGGTGATGGGCGAAGGCGCGCGCGTTGACGCGGAGCCAGGCCGCGTCGTCGGGCCCGGGCGGAACGTCCGCAACCGCAGGCCCGCGGGGACCTGCGGGCGCTCCACGTCCCGGACCGCAGGTCCAGGCCCATCTTCCACAGGTCGCGCACGACGACGAGCCCGCGTCGGCGGCGAAGGCCCGCGCGGCGGGCAGGTCGCCGTGGGCCCACGTGCAGGGTGCGGCCGTGCTGGCCGGGTTCGCCCGAACGTGCGGGCAGGGTCGCGTCGCGCTGGGCCGTGCGCAGGAGCATGCGGCCGGTCCGACGTCGGCGTGCGGCCGGGTGCACGACGAGCTCGGCGCTGGCGACGTCACCCCACGGTCGATCTGGGCGTACCCCGTGACGGCACCCGCGCCGTCGTAGGTGACGACGTGCGTGAGGTCCTCGTCGTCGACGCCGAGCCGCAGGAGGGGCTGCTCGGAGAGCGGGCGACGCCGTCGGTCTCCAGGGCCGCCGCGGCCAGCGCGCGGACCTCGTCCGCGGTGGCGGGGTCCAGGGGCCGATCTCGAGGGGAGAGTGCATGGCACCATCCCATCACGCCCGGCGCCCGGTCGGCAGGGGACCGCTCGCCGGGACATGGACTGCAGCGCCGGCGCAGCCCGCTGTGCGGCGCGTCACGGATGACACGCGGGAGCGTCGTGGTTGGAACCGGTGTGAGCACCCCGTCCGCACCCGTCCAGCCCTTCGACGTCGACGTCCTCGTGGTGGGCGCGGGGCAGGCCGGGCTCTCGGCCGCGTACCACCTGAGGCGGCGCGGCTTCGTGCCGCTCGGCCCCGACGGGCTCCCGTCCGCGAGGCCCGACGGCGGCGCGTCCCCGGCGCGCAGCGCACCTTCGTGGTGCTCGACGAGGCCCCTGCCCCGGCGGCGCGTGGCAGTTCCGCTGGCCGTCGCTCACCATGGCGCAGACGCACGCGGTGCACGACCTGCCCGGCCTGGCCCTGGACCCGGGCGACCCGCAGGAGAGCGCGAGCACCGCCGTCGGGCGCTACTTCGGGGCGTACGAGCAGCTCAACGACCTGCGTGTGCTGCGGCCCGTCGCGGTCCGCGAGGTCCGTGACGAGCCGGGCTCGGGGCCCTGCTCGTCTCGGCGACGACGCCCGGCGGACCCGTGGCGTGGCGGGCGCGGACGCTCGTGAACGCGACCGGGACGTGGACCCGACCGTTCTGGCCCTGGTACCCGGGCCGGGAGACGTTCGCGGGCGAGCAGCTCCATACGCACGACTTCGGGCGCGCCGAGGACTTCCGGGGCAGGCGCGTGGTCGTCGTGGGCGGCGGGACGTCCGCGGTGCAGCTCCTCCTCCAGATCGCGCCGCACGCGGCCTCGACCACCTGGGTCACGCGCCGCGAGCCGAGCTGGGTCGGGGCTCGTTCGACGAGAACCGGGGACGGGACGCGGTCGCGCTCGTGGACGAGCGCACGCGTGCGGCCTTGCGCCGCAGAGCGTCGTGTCGGTCACGGGCCTGCCGCTCACGCCCGTGTACGAGGCGGGCATCGCCTCGGGCGTGCTGCACCGGCTCCCGATGTTCTCGCGCATCGTGCCCGACGGCGTCGCCTGGGATGCGGGGTCCGTCCCGACGGCGTGACGCACCAGGGCGCCGACGTGATCCTGTGGGCCACGGGTTCCGGGCCGCGCTCGACCACCTGGGTCCGCTGGGACTGCGCGGGCAGGGCGGCGGGATCGTCATGGACGGGCCGACCGTGGTCGCCGACCCGCGGGTCCAGCTCGTCGGGTACGGGCCGAGCGCGTCGACGATCGGGGCGAACCGGGCCGCCGTGAGGCGGTGCTGGCCGTGCTTCGCGTGCTGGACCCGTGGTGTCAGAACGAGCGTGACCTCGAGGGCACGCTGGTTCTGACAGCCTGGACCAGTTGCGTCGGCGCGCCGATACGCTTCCTGGGTGACCGCTGACCAGCGCCCCTCCCCGTCGACCGCGTCCAGCGTCGGACCGTGTCCGTCCTCGCCGCGAGCCAGGTCCTCGGCGGGATCGGGGTCGCGACCGGCATCTCGGTGAGCTCGCTCATCGCGTCCGAGCTCTCGGGCTCCGACGCCATCGCAGGCCTCGCCCAGACCACGGCCGTGGTCGGTGCGGCACTGGTCGCGCTGCCGCTCTCGCGCCTCGCCGAGCGTCACGGCCGACGGCGCTCGCTCACCACCGGATACGTCGTGGCGCTGCTCGGAGCCCTCCTCGCGGCGACCGCGACCCTGCTCCAGACGTGGCCGCTGCTGCTCGCCGGGATGCTGCTCTTCGGAGCAGGGCCGCGACGGGCCTCGCCTCACGCTTCACCGCGACCGACCTCGCTCGGCCCGAACGCCGGGCCACCGACCTCTCGGTCGTGATCTGGGCGACGACGATCGGGTCGGTCCTCGGGCCGAACCTCGCGGGCGCGACCGAGAAGCTGGGCCTCCTGCCGGGGCCCCACAGGGAGCACGGGAGCACGGCACCTCCGCCCTCCCGCTGCTCGTCGCGGCCCTCGCGTTCGCCGCGGCCGCGGTGTCCGTCTGGCTGCTGCTGCGCCCGACCCGCTGCACGTCGCCGCCGCGCGCCGCGGCGGGCTCCTCCGACGGGGTCGCGGCCCGGCCGGGACGAGCGGGACCGGCAGCGAAACCGTCGAGGAGGGCACGCCGTCGGGCAGCAGGGCGCGCCCTCGCGGCCGTGACACCCGCGCGTCCCGGCTTCCGTGCCGGGCTCGCCGCCGGATGGGCCGTGATCCGTGCGTCCCCGACCGCGCAGCTCGCGCTCGCGGCGATCGTCGTGAGCCACCTCGTGATGGTCGGGCTCATGTCGATGACCCCGTCCACATGGGGCACGGTGGGGCGACCCTGCAGGTCATCGGGATCGTCATCAGTGCGCACATCGCGGGCATGTACGTGCTCAGCCCCGTGATCGGGTGGGCGGCGGACAGGGTCGGCCACGCGCGCGTGCTCGCGCTGGGCGGGCGATCCTGGTGGTGTCGGCCGTGGTCGTCGCCGGGGCGCCGAGCGACGACTCGGCCCGGTTGACGCTCGGGCTGGTGCTGCTCGGGGTCGGATGGTCGTGCGGGCTGGTCGCGGGGTCGGCCCTGCTCATCGACGCGACGCCGACGGCGGACCGGACGCCCGTCCAGGGGCTCTCCGACTTCGCGATGAACCTCGGGGAGCGGTCGGTGGGGTGCTCGCGGGGATCGTCATCGCGGTGTCGTCCTACGCTGCGCTCGCGTGGGGCGCCGCGGTGCTGCTGGTCGTGTACCTGGTGCTGGTCGCGGGCGCCTGCTGAGGTCGCCGCAGACCGCGGTCTAGGTCGAGGTGGAGGTCCGGAGGTGCTCGGGGCGCCGTTGCGCTGGGCGCGGTAGCCCCGGGCGCCGTTGCCCGGGCGTCGTTGCCCCGGGCTGTCAGAACGTGCGTGAGCCCTGGGGCTCGCTGGCTCTGACACGAGCTGTCAGCGCGCGCCGAGCTGCTTGTAGAAGATCGTCGTCGACACCCGCGCGCCGCCAGGGACCTCGGCA
Organism: Oerskovia sp. M15; assembly: GCA_038070415.1. Lineage (GTDB taxonomy): Bacteria > Actinomycetota > Actinomycetes > Actinomycetales > Cellulomonadaceae > Oerskovia. The sequence goes on along the minus strand of JAMYWF010000001.1, from coordinate 1,150,344 downwards.
AATCCTGGCACGGCGCCGACCTCGGTCCAGCCCCACCGGCGGTACAGCGACTCGGCCAGGCTGCCCGTCTCGGTATCGAGGGTCAGGAGCGAGAGGTTCTCGGCCTTCGCGAAGCGCTCGATCGTCGCCATGAGCCCCGGCGCGAACTTGTTGCCGCGCGCCTGGCGGTGGACCAGGAGCTTGACGACCTCCGCGCGGTGCGTGCCGTTGGCCTTCGAGGTCAGGGCCAACGACGCCGTCGCGACGATCCGACCCGAGTCGTCGCGCCCGACCCAGGTGCGATGGTCGGGGTCCGCGAGGAACGCGGACCACCAGGCGGTCGCCTGCCCGTGGTCGGCGCCGAGACCCAGCCGACGCTCGCGCCGCCCAGGATGCAGTCGATCAGCAGGTCCGCGAGGTGCGAGAGGTCGGCCGTCCGGGCGGCGAGGCTGTCGAGGAGCGAGAGCCCGACGGGGCCGGGGCCGGAGCCGCACGGCCCGGGCGCCCGGACCGGACGGCGGTGCCGCCGCGGGCGTTCGAGGAGACGAGAGCGCCACCACCGGGCGAGGGAAGGTGAGGGTTCGATCCGCATGCCGCCCAGGGTAGCGAGGGTGCGTTTCGGCTCCGTGAACGGCAGGGGATGTCGCTGTGTCGGAACGAGCGGTCAGAACGAGCGGTCAGAACGAGCGGTCAGAACGAGCGGTCAGAACGAGCGTGACCCACAGGGCACGCTCGTTCTGACAGCCGTCGCCGTGCGCCGCGCGCGCCGGCAGGAAGACTGGGAAGCGACTCTCAGGAGGCCCCGTGTTCCTCAGCCTGCTGGCCGCGATCGTGGCCGCGATCGGGTACGGCGTCAGCACCGTCATGCAGGCCGTCGCCGCGCGGCGCGCGCAAGGCCTGACGGTGGTGCGCCAGCCGCTCGTCATCCTGGCGTTCACCATCGACCTCGTCGCCTGGTTGTTCTCCCTGGTCGCGCTCGACCATCTCCCGCTGTTCGTGGTCCAGGCCGTGCTCGCGAGCTCGCTCGTCGTGACGGTGCTGCTCGCGAAGGTATTCCTCGACGCCCCCATGCGCCGGATCGACGTCGTGGCCATGGCGGCGATCGTCGCGGCGCTCGTGGTCCTGGGGATCGCGGGCGGTGAGCAGCCCGCGCCCGTGCCACCGACCTGGTTCTCGCCCGTCCTCATCGGCGTCGCTGTCGGCCTCGCGGTGATCGCCGCCTCGCCTACAAGGCCGGGACGCCGATCCTTCTCGCCGTGATCGGGGCCCTGGGGTACTCGGGGCGGCTCTCGCGGCCCGTGGTGCGCACGCGTCGGGCGACCTCCTCGACATGATCCTCCAGCCGCTCGCGCTCGCGATCGTGCTGTTCGGGATCGTGGGGCGCTCGCCTACCTGCGCTCGCTCGAGCGTGGCAAGGTCGGGACGAACGCCGCGATCCTGTCGGTGATCGAGGTCGTGGTCCCCGGCGCGGTCGGGATCGCGGTCCTCGGGGACACGATCCGCTCGGGCTGGGACCCGGCGGTCGCGGTCGCGGCGCTCGTCGCGATCGTCGGGTGCGTGGTCCTGGCGACGAGCCCGCGAACGAGGCGGCCGAAGCCGGGGAGTCGAGCGGCGGCGTCGGGCCGTCGAAGGACGCGGCGCCCGAGGTGGCGTAGCAGGACGCGGGCGGCTTGGGTGGGTCGCCGGGCGCCGGGCGCCGGGCACCGGGCACCGGGCACCGGGCACCGGGCGTCGGGCACCGGGTGCCGGTGCCGAACCGAGGTTGGTCAGGCAACCAGGGTCGATTGCCTGACCAACCTCGGGTTCGGCACCCCGGCCTCAGTCCTCCGAGGCCGTCGGCTTCGCGAGGCCCGACGCGATGAGCGTCATGACCGAGGAGTCCGCGAGCGTCGTCGCATCCCCGACCGCGCGGTTCTCCGCGACGTCGCGCAGCAGCCGGCGCATGATCTTGCCGGACCGCGTCTTGGGCAGCTCGGGGACCACGAGGATCTTGCGGGGCTTGGCGATGGGCCCGATCTCCTTGGCGACGTGGTTGCGCAGCTCGCGCTCGACGGCCGCAGCGCCCTCGGCGTCGGCGGCACGGGACGCGTGCTCGCCGCGCAGGATGACGAACGCGACGACGGCCTGACCCGTGAGCTCGTCCGTGGCACCCACGACCGCGGCCTCCGCGACCAGCGGGTTCGAGACCAGCGCGGACTCGATCTCCGTGGTCGACAGCCGGTGGCCCGAGACGTTCATGACGTCGTCGACCCGGCCGAGCAGCCAGATGTCGCCGTCCTCGTCCTTCTTGGCGCCGTCGCCCGCGAAGTAGATGCCGGGGAAGCGGGACCAGTAGGTGTCCTTGAAGCGCTCCAGGTCTCCCCAGATGCCGCGCAGCATGGACGGCCACGGCTCGGACAGGACGAGGTAGCCGCCGCCCCGTTCGGGACGGACTGCGCGTTGTCGTCGACGACGTCCGCGACGATGCCCGGCAGCGGGACCTGCGCCGAGCCCGGCTTGGTCGCGGTGACGCCGGGCAGCGGCGAGATCATCATCGCGCCGGTCTCGGTCTGCCACCAGGTGTCGACGATCGGGGCCTTGTCGCCACCGATGACGCGGCGGTACCACATCCACGCCTCGGGGTTGATGGACTCACCCACCGAGCCGAGCACGCGCAGGCTCGTGAGGTCGAGCTTGTTCGGGATCTCCTCGCCCCACTTCATGCAGGCGCGGATCGCCGTGGGCGCGGTGTAGAAGATCGAGACCTTGTACTTCTCGATGATCTCCCACCAGCGGCCCTGGTGCGGCGAGTCGGGGTGCCCTCGTAGATGACCTGGGTGGCGCCGTTGAGCAGCGGCCCGTAGGTCACGTAGGTGTGGCCGGTGACCCAGCCGACGTCGGCTGTGCACCAGTAGACGTCGGACTCGGCCTTGAGGTCGAAGACGTTCTTGTGCGTGAAGGCGGCCTGCGTCAGGTAGCCGCCCGTCGTGTGCAGGATGCCCTGGGCTTCCCGGTGGTGCCGGAGGTGTAGAGGATGAACAGCGGGTGCTCGGCCTCGACCCACACCGGGGTGTGCTGGACGTCGGCCGCCTCGAGGGCGTCGTGCCACCAGACGTCGCGACCCTCGGTCCACTCGACGTCCTGCTCGGTGCGGCGCACCACCAGGACGTGCTCGACGGTCGTGGCCGCCGCGCCCTCCTTGGGAGCGAGCGCGTCGTCGACGGCGGCTTGAGGGCAGACGCGGAGCCGCGGCGGTAGCCGCCGTCCGCGGTGATGACGACCTTGGCCTCGGCGTCGGCGATACGGCTGCGCAGGGCGTCGGCGGAGAACCCGCCGAACACCACGGAGTGCGGCGCGCCGATGCGGGCGCACGCCAGCATCGCGACGACGGACTCGACGATCATCGGCAGGTAGATGACGACGCGGTCGCCTGTGGTCACGCCGAGCGCGTTGAGCGCGTTGGCCGCGCGCGAGACCTCGCGCTGGAGGTCCGCGTAGGTGACCGTACGGGTGTCGCCTGGCTCGCCCTGGAAGTGGATCGCGACGCGGTCGCCGTTGCCCGCCTCGACGTGCCGGTCCACCGCGTTGTAGGCCGCATTGAGGGTGCCGTCGCCGAACCAGCGGGCGACCGGAGCGTTCGACCAGTCCAGTGTCTCGGTGAACGGCGTCCGCCACGACACGAGCTCGTTCGCCTGGCGTGCCCAGAACGCGAGCCGGTCGGCCGCGGCCTCCTCGTACAGCGCCGGCTGGGCGTTGGCCCCGGAGGCGAACTCGGGGCTGGGCGGGAATCGGCGTTCCTCGTGGAGGAGATTCTCCAGCCCGGCGGACACGGTGGACCCGTCGACCTGATTCTCGGCGGCGGTCACATTCTCAGGCACTCTTACCTCCGGTGCGCATCGACTCTGGTGCGGTGCTCGGGACGTGAGATCCCTCCGTCCGCGGGCGGAGGGAGGGTGCGAGACACGTCGAGCGACGGGGCCTGTCCGGCCCCGACGGGGCGAGTCTAGACCCGATCGGGTGACCGGCGTCACGTGCATCCGAAAATGGCGAGGGTGCTGACAAAAGGTGGCTGGCGTCGTCGGACGAGCACCGCGCGCGTCCTCGGACGAGCACCGCGCGCGTCCTCGGACGAGCACCGCGCGCGTCCTCGGACGAGCACCGCGCGCGTCCTCGGACGAGCACCGCGCGCGTCCTCGGACGAGCACCGCGCGCGTCGTCGGACCATCTCCTCATGCGACAAGGTCGCAGGAGTGTGACGATGGCCAGGACCCGAACTACCGACCAGGTGAGCGGCGTACCGCGCACTGCGAAAGGAACTTCGTGGCGCGATCTCGAGCAGTACGTCCTGTTCTCTCGGTGATCGCCCTCCTCCCGGTGACCGCGCTCAGCGGCGTCCTGCTCCTCACCGCCTGCACCGCGCCGCCGGCAACGCCGACGGCGCGATCCTCGGGGCGGACGGGGCCGACGGCATCGTGCTGGCGGACGGCTACGAGCTCGGCGGGTACAACCCCGTCGCGGGCTACGGCGCCGCGGGCGAGGCCAAGATGTATGACGGCCTGGTCCGCCTCACGGGAGGCGAGGGATGCCGGGGTTCGAGCCCGCGCTCGCCGCGGAGCTCCCCACGGCCAACGAGGACGCGACGGTCTGGACCGTGCGGCTCCGTCCCGACGTGACGTTCTCCGACAGCAGCACGTTTGGTGCCGAGGACGTCGTCGCGACGTACGAGGCGATCCTCGATCCGGCGTCCGCGTCCGAGGCCAGGTCGTCGTTCGACATGATCGAGAAGGTCGTCGCGACCGACGACGACACGATCGAGTTCCACCTCGCATACTCCTACGCGCCGCTCCTGACCAAGCTGCTCATCGGCGTCGTGCCCTCGGAGTCCGTCGCGACGCCGGGCCTCGCAGCCGAGTCCTCGCTCAACACCGAGCCGATCGGGACCGGGCCGTACACGCTCGTCGACCTGTCCCCGGACCGTGCTGTCTTCGAGGCCAACGAGGACTACTGGGACGGCGCGCCCGAGGTCGAGAGGCTCACGCTCCTGTACGTCCCCGACGACAACACGCGCGCGCAGCGCATGGCCTCGGGCGAGATCGACGGCACCAACCTGCCGCCGCTCCTCGCCAACACGTTCGAGGACAAGGACGGTATGACCGTCACCGCGCACACCTCCGCGGACTGGCGTGGCCTCTCGCTCCCCATGGACAACCCGGTCTCGGGCGACCCCGCGGTCCGCATGGCTCTCAACCTGGCCGCGAACCGGCAGTCGATGATCGACAACGTCCTGGGCGGCCACGGCCGCGCCGCGGCGACCCCCATCCCCGAGGTCTACGGCGACGCGTACGAGCCCCGTGCGGTCTACGCGTACGACCGGACCAGGCCCGGCAGGTCCTCACGGACGCCGGATGGGTCGAGGGTGCGGACGGGATCCGCGTCAGGACGGCCAGCGCGCGCAGATCGCGCTCATGTACAACTCGGTCGACACGGTCCGCCGCGACCTCGCCCAGGCATTCGCGTCCGACGCGCTCGCGGTGGGCGTCGAGGTGAACCTCGAGGCGCTGTCCTGGGACCGGATCGACCCGCGCATCAACGCCGACTCCACGCTCCTGGGCGGCGGCGACGAGCCGTTCGACCCGGACACGCAGGCGTACGGCGCGCTCAGCTCGGTGTTCGTCCAGCCCGATGTCGGCAGCATCTACGACAACCCGAGCGACTACCAGGACGCGACGGTCGACGCCGCGCTCGAGGTCGGGCGGCGCAGCCTCGACCAGGCCGAGCGCGACGCTGCCTACCGAGAGGTCCAGGACGCGTACATCGACGACCCGGGCTACGTGTACCTCGTGTTCCTCGACCACACGTACGTCTCGAAGGACTCGGGCTGGACCATGTCAGGCCCGGTCCTCGAACCGCACGCGCACGGCGTGACGTGGGGTCCGTGGTGGTCGCTGCAGTCCTGGACGCGGGAGCGATGACCACGGTCCAGGCCGGGCGCGAGGAGCGCCGGCGGATGGAGAGGGCCGGATCGGGCGGACACGCCCGACGGCGCCCCCGCCCGCACACGACGACGCACCCTCGGTGCGAGACCTGCGCCGCGGACGCCACCGCGACATCTGGGCCATGGTGGGGCGCCGCCTGCTCTTCATCGTGCCGGTCGCTGCGGCCGTCTCCGCGGGGCTCTTCGCGGCGGCCAAGTACTCGCCGTTCGACCCCTGGTCGGATACCTCGGCACCCGGTACATGACCACGAGCGACGCCGACAAGGCGATCATCTCGGAGCAGCTCGGGTTCGACCGCCCCTGGTACTCGACGTACTGGGGTGGGTCCAGGACCTGTTCGGCGGGGACCTGGGGCTGTCGCGGTCGTTCAACCAACCGGTCGCGCAGGTCATCGCCGAGCGGCTGCCGTGGACGCTGCTGCTCGCGGGGACGGCGCTCGCGCTCGCGGTCGTGATCGCGCTCCTGCTGGGGATCACGGCGGGCGCGCAGCGGCGGGATCCTGGACCGTGGGGTCACGGCGCTGTGCGTCGTGGTGCAGGGCTGCCGCCGTTCGTCATGTCGCTCGTGGCGATCGCGGTGTTCGCGCTCGCGCTGGGCTGGTTGCCGGCGGCGGGCTCACGGACGGGGAGCGGACCCCACGGTCGGGGCGTGCTGCGGCACCTGGTCCTGCCGGTCGTGGTCCTCGCGATCGCGCAGGTGCCGTGGCTGCTGCTCGCGGTGCGCGAGTCGGTCGTGACCTCGAAGGGTGAGGACTTCGTGGCGGGGCCGTGTCGCGCGGCATCCCCACGTCGACGGTCACGCGTCGCCACATCGTCCCGACCTCGCTCGCGCCGTTCGTCAACATCGTCGGGGTGCGGCTGCCGGAGCTGGTCGTGGGGCAGTGCTGGTCGAGGAGGTCTTCAGCTGGCCGGGAGTGGCAGGGGCGATCGTGACCTCGGCCCGCGACCTCGACATGGCGCTCCTGGCGTTCCTGACGATCGGGACGACGGTCGTGGTCATGGTCGGATCGCTCCTCGCGGACGTGGTCGTGGCTCTGATGGACCCCGGGTGAGCACCGATGGCTAGGCGCAACCTGGTGATCGCGGGCTCGGTCCTCGTCGCTGTCGTGCTCTACGCGGTCCTCGTCCCGTGGCTAGCGGGAGTCGACGACCGCGTCACGGACTTCGCGCAGGCCCGCCAGGCGCCGTCCGCGGAGCACCTGTTCGGCACGGACTCCGCGGGACGCGACCTGTTCGTGCGCATCGCATCGGGAATCCGGACCTCGCTCGTCGTGGCGCTGCTGTGCGCGCTGCTCGCGACCGTGATCGGGGTCGTGGTCGGTACCGCCGCCGGGTTCTGGGGTGGGTGGCCGGACCGGATCATCATGCGCAGCACCGACGCGGTCAACGCGCTGCCGCACCTGCTGCTCGGCATCGTGATCGTGGCGATGTTCCGCGGCAGCCTCCTCGCGATCGTCCTGTCGATCGCCCTGACGCACTGGACGCAGGTCGCGCGCATCATCCGCTCGGAGATCCTCAGCCTGCGCCAGCGCCCGTTCATCGACGCGGCCGTCCTCGCGGGCGCGAGCCGTCGGCAGGTCGCGGTGCGCCACCTGGTCCCTGCGACCGCGCCGCAGGCCATGATCGCGGTCGTGCTGCTCCTGCCGCACGCGGTGTGGCACGAGTCCACGTTGTCCTTCCTGGGGTTCGGCTGCCGCCGCACGAGCCGAGCCTCGGCACGCTCCTGGAGGAGGCGCGCAGCTCGCTGCTCCTGGGCGGGTGGTGGACGCTCGTCTTTCCCGCTGCGGTGCTCGTGGTCGTCACGCTCGCCGTGGCGTTCGCGGGCAGGCGCTGCGCAAGGTCATCACTCCACCCCAACCGTCGGAGCTGAGACTGTGAGCCTGCGCGTCGAGAACCTGATCGTCCGCCTGCCCCTGCCGAACGGGTCGGTCGTGCACGCCGCGAGCGACGTGAGCCTCGACGTCCCGCGGGTACGATCACGGCCCTCGTGGGAGTCGGGCTGCGGCAAGTCGATCCTGGCGTCCGCCGTCATGGACCAGCTCCCGGCGGGAGCGCGCCGGGCCGGTTCCGTCACGGTCACGACCCCGCAGGGGAGATCGACGTGTTCTCGGGCGAACCCTTCCGGGGCGGCACGCCGCGCTCGTCCCGCAGTCCGCGGCCACCCATCTGACTCCCGTGCGCACGGCTCGCTCGCAGCTCGACGAGACGATCGTGACCCTCGGCTCGGCGCGCACGAGCGACGAGCTGGCGGTCCGCGTGGGCCTCGATCCGTCGGCCCTGGACTGCTTCCCGCACGAGCTCTCGGGCGGCATGGCTCAGCGTGTGGCCGTCGCGGGGCGCTCGCGGGCGACCCGTCGGTGATCGTCGCGGACGAGCCCACCGCGAACCTCGACCGGGCGCTGACCGACAGGATCCTGGGGCTGCTGCGCGAGTGCGCGGACGACGGCGCCGCGGTCCTGCTCATCACGCACGACCTCGCGTCGCTGGTTCGCACGGGGTCGCGGACCGGTTGGCCGTCATGTACGCCTCGCGTCTCATGGAGACCGGTCCGGCCACCGAGGTCTTCGAGGACCCGCTGCACGACTACACGCGTGACCTCCTGGGCGCCCTGCCCTCGCGCGGGCTGCACCCGCTGCCGGGGTCGCCCCGCAGCTCACCGACCTCCCCGACGACTGCGTCTACTACCTGCGTCGCCCCGAGACGCGGCAGTCGGGCGGTCCGACGACCCTGGTCCAGGTCGGCGACCGCGCCTACCGCACGCTGCGCGAGGTGGCCTGATGAGCCTCGAGGCGCGCGGCATCGTGGCGGGCTACCGCCGCAAGCCCCGGTCCTGACCGACGTCTCGATCAGCGTGCCGACGGGCGCGATCGTTGGCCTCTCGGGTCCCTCGGGCACGGGCAAGACCACGCTCGCCCGGGTCCTGGCGCTGCTCGACGCCCGCGCGCGGGCACCGTGAGCATCGACGACCAGGTCGCGACGGGCACGCGGTTCGCGGTCCAGGGGACCTGCGAGGTGCGGTCGCGATGCTCTTCCAGTCGCCGCGCGCCTCGACCGACCCGCGCCTGACCCTGCGCTCGATCATCGCGCAGCCCGCCGAGGTCGCCCGTCGTCCGGTCGACGTCGAGGGGTCGCGGCGCGCGTGGGCCTCACCCGGACCTGCTCACGCGCCGGCCGTACCAGGTCTCCGACGGGCAGCTCCAGCGGGCCTGCCTGGCCCGGGCGCTGGTGCAGGAGCCGCGCTACCTGATCTGCGACGAGGCGACCGCGATGCTCGACGCTGCGACCACCGCGACGCTCGTGCGCCTGGTCGAGGCCGAGGCCGCCGGGCAGGGCGTGGGGTGCTCCTCATCAGTCACGACGAGGAGCTGCTCGCCGCGTGCTGCTCACAGGTCAACGCGCTCGAGGACCTGCGGCGGGCGTCCGCGCCGCGCTGAGGAGTCCCGCCCGGGCGGGCGACCCCGGAGAAGGACCGTGCCTGACGGCGGTGCGCGGCGCCGTCGGGCACCTCGCCCTTCCCGGCCGGGGACAGCCAGGGGCGTGCAGGGTCAGGGTGCGGGTGAGCCCGCGGCCTCCTCGCCGCGGGCCGCGGCCTCCACGGCTGCCGCGACGAGCGTCGTGACCTCCGGGTTGAACACGCTCGGCACGATGTACGTCGCGTTGAGCTGGTCCTCGTGGATCGTCGAAGCGAGGGCGCGGGCCGCCGCGAGCAGCATGGTGTCGGTGATCTTGTGGGACTGGGCGTCGAGCAGCCCGCGGAAGACGCCGGGGAACGCGAGCACGTTGTTGATCTGGTTCGCGAAGTCGCTGCGACCGGTGCCGACGATGGCGGCGTGCTGGGCGGCCTCCACGGGTCGACCTCCGGGTGGGTTGGCCATCGCGAACACGATCGAGTCCGGAGCCATGGTCGCGATGTCGTCGCCCGTGAGGATGTCCGGGGCGGAGACGCCGATGAAGACGTCGGCACCTGCGAGGGCCTCGACGAGCGTCCCGCTCACATGCCGCGGGTTGGTGCTGATCGCGGTCCACGCGAGGGCCGGGGACAGCCCGGGCCGGTCGGGATGGACCACGCCCTCGACGTCGGCGACGACGACGTCGTGGCCCCTGCGGCCAGGAGCAGCTTGAGGACGGCCGTGCCCGCGGCCCCGCCCCGACAGCACGATCCGTACGTCCCCAGCTCCTTGCGCACGACCTTGAGCGCGTTGGTCAGGGCGGCGAGGGCCACGATCGCGGTGCCGTGCTGGTCGTCGTGGAAGACGGGGATGCTCAGCTCGGCGCGCAGGCGGCGTTCGATCTCGAAGCAGCGGGGCGCGGAGATGTCCTCCAGGTTGATCCCCGCGAACACCGGGGCGATGGCCTTGACCGTACGGACGATCTCGTCGACGTCCTGGGTGTCCAGGGCGATGGGAAACGCGTCGATCCCCGCGAACCGCTTGAACAGTGCGGCCTTGCCCTCCATCACGGGCAGCGAGGCCAGCGGGCCGATGTCCCCGAGGCCCAGGACCGCCGAGCCGTCCGTGACGACCGCGATCGTGTTGCGCTTGATGGTCAGACGGCGCGCGTCCTCGGGTGCGCGGCGATAGCCTCGCAGACCCGCGCGACGCCCGGGGTGTAGATCATCGACAGGTCGTCGCGGTTGCGGATCGGGACCTTCGACTCGATCTGGAGCTTGCCACCCAGGTGCAGCAGGAACGTGCGGTCCGAGACCCGCTCCACCGCGACGCCGGGCAGGACCCTCAGCGCCCCGACGATCTCCTCCGCGTGCGCCTCCCGCGGGTGGCGACCGTGACGTCGACCGTGATGCGCTCGTGCCCGGACGCCGTCACGTCGAGCGCCGAGACGATCCCGCCCGTCTGCTCGATCGCGGTGGTCAGCTCGCTGACGGCCGTGGGTCGGGCCTCGACCTGGAGGCGGACGGTGATGGACGAGGAAACGCTCGGCGCTGAGGTCATGGGGTCAGTATTCGCCGCAGGCGTGGGCGAGTCGACCGGGCGCGCGGGCGCCTCGCTGGGCGAGCCGGGCGGTGCCCCGGACACGGGAACGGCGCCCCGGAGGCGCCGTGCCCGCCAGCGGGACGGGGATTAACAAGCGTGCTGCGAGGGTAGGTGCTGCAACGGGTCAAGCCCGGTCAGCCAGTCCTATGCGGGGACTTCTCGCGCGTGGGTACCGCCCGTCCCTGATGCTGCTGTCCCTCTTTGATACGCCGGTCCTGGACCCGGCGCAAGGGCTGAGGCGGCGAACGGAAGAACCTCCACGCGGTGTTCGATCCCGTCCCGGAGGACCCGGACAACGGGGACGCACCGACCCTGCTCGGGCCTACTCCGGGCGTGCCGTGCGCCTGCGCACCGTGCGCCACACGAGCCAACCGACGACGGCGACGGCCATTGCCCCACCGACCACCGCCGCGGTCCGGGCGGGAGAGCTGGGTGCGCAGGGTGACGGGGCGCACGAAGGTGAGCGTGCCCCAGCCGCTCTCGCCCGCGAGGCGTCGCAGGGTCCGGTCCGGGTTGACCGCGAAGCCGTGGCCGACGGCGGCGAGCATCGGGGCGTCCGTGATCGAGTCGGAGTACGCGTAGGAGGCGTCGAGGTCATAGCCGTGGGTCTCGGCGAGCTCGCGGATCGCGACCGCCTTGTTCTCGCCGTAGGCGTAGAAGTCGATCGCTCCCGTGTACCGGCCGTCGACGATCTCCATGCGGGTCGCGACGTAGTGGTCCGCGCCGAGCACCGCCGCGATGGGTTCGACGACCTCGGACCCGGAGGCGGACACGATCACGACGTCGTGGCCCCGGTCGTGGTGGCTGACGATCAGCTCGACGGCCTCCGCGTACACGACAGGGTCGATGAACTCGTGCAGCGTCTCCTCGACGATCTGCGAGACCGTGCGCACGTCCCACCCGGTCACGAGGGCGCTGAGGTGCGCGCGCATGCGTTCGGTCTGGTCCGCGTCGGCACCGCCGACCATGTAGAGGAAGTGCGCGTAGGCGCTGCGCAGCACGTCGCCGCGGCCGATGAGCCCGCCCGCGTAGAAGGGCTTCGAGAAGGCCGCGGTGGAGGACGTCGCGATGATCGTCTTGTCCAGGTCGAAGAAGGCGGCGACCTTCCGTGGGCGCCGTGGGCCCCGCGACGAGTCGCGGGCGAGGGCGCGGGCCGGTCTGCGGTGAGTCCTGGGTGGGGTCACCCGGCGAGCCTAGCCGCCCGGCCAGCGAAATGTCCCGGTTCCGGCCCGACGAGCCGACCGCGTGCCCCGGCTGCTCACGCGCTCAGCCCAGGAAGCGCACCGGGACCTCGATCTCACGCGCCTCCCCGGCACCGGCGGGCTCGACGCGGAACACAGGCCTGCCTGGCCGCTCCGCAACTGCCTCCACGAGCTCACCGTCACGGAACAGCACGGCCGTGTAGTCGTCGGCGGCATACCCACCCCCAAGGACCCGTCGGCCACCCAGCCCTGAAACGTCTCGCGCCTGCCCGGCTCGCCGAGGTAGTGCGGGCATGCGCTCGCGCGGACGAAGCCCAGCCCATCGGTCAGCGGGGCGAGCGGACCGAACGAGTCGGTCGACGAGCCATCGAACCAGCAGTTCATCCCCGCGCTGATCCCGGCAAGGATCACGCCGTTCGCCGCGGCTTCCGTCAGGATCTCGGGCAGGCCATGAAGGCGCCAGACCGCGAGGAGGTTCGCGGTCGACCCGCCACCGACGTAGATCACGTCCTGCTCGAGGAGCATCTTCGGCTCGGCGTAACCCCACGGCTGGTGGCAGAACAGCGAGAGGACGGAGGTCTCGGCGCGCCCCGAGAAGGCAGCCTCGAACCGCTGGCTGTAGCCGTCAGCATCTCCGCTGGCGGTGGGGACGAAGCACACGCTCGGACGATCCTTGCCGGTGAGCTCCAGGAGGAAGTCGTCGATCGCCGACGTGCCGTCGTCGGACATCGAGAAGCCGCCACCACCGAGCGCCAGGACTGTGCCGATCATGGCAGGAGATTAGCAGTGCTCGGGTCGAGGTCCGGACGGGTCGTTCGCACCTCCGGAGCACGCACTTCTACCAGTTCTCCGAAGGGCCACGGCGGGTCGGCCGTCCACAGCCTGACCTGCGGCCGCGTTGTCCACAGGCCCGACGGCGGAGCCCCACGGGCGTTCGTCTCGCCCCAGGATGGAGCCCGGTTCGGGTTCCCGGGCCGGTGATCGTGCCGACACGAGGGGCCTCATGGGTCGGGAACAGACAGCGGTGGTGGGAGTCGTCGGGGCGTGCGGCGGGGCGGGGACGAGCATGGTGGCCGCCGCGCTCGCGGACGGGCTGCGACGCGCCGGGCGCCGACCGGTCCTGGTCGACCTGGCGACCCGCGGCGGCGGCATCGACGTGGCTCTCGGCATCGACGACCATGAGGGGCCGCGGTGGGCGGACCTCCGCGACGCCCGCGGCTCGGTCGACGGTCCGGCTCTCGCCGGTCTGCTCCCCGCCTGGCGCTCCGTGCCCGTGCTCAGTGCCCACCGCGGGGACCCGGCGGTGCTCGACGACGGCGTGGTCGTGGACGTCTGCTCGGCCCTCGCCGACGCCTGCGACGTCCTGGTACTCGACCTGCCGCAGCGCGTGCTTCGGCTGCCGCCGGGAGGGGCGCGACGGACGACGCGACCCTCGCCGGTGCGTGCGACGCGCTCTTCCTCGTGACCCGCTCGACCTGCCGTCGGTGGCCGGGGCGGTCGCTGCCGTGGCACTGGCGAAGGAGAGCGGAGCGGACAGGGTCATGAGGCTCGTGACTCGTCGGCCGGCCCCGGGCGCCTCGACCCTGGGAGGTGAGCGACGTCGTCGGGCTTCCGCTCGCGGCCGTCGTGGGGTGGGACAGGACGCTCGCCGCTCGCGTCGAGCGGGGAGGGCCGCCCGTCGGGAAGCGGTGTCCCCTGGGACGCGCAGGCCGCGAGCTCGCAGAGCTGGTCGGCGCGGGCGGCAGTGCGCGGGTCGCCGCGTGAGCACGCTCGACGACGGGCTGCTCGCCGAGGTGCGCGGCGGCTCGTCGGTGGAGCACCAGCCGGCGACACCGAGCTGCGGGCAGCCCTGCGCGACTCCGGCCGGGTGCTCGGCAGCGACGCGCTCGCCGACCTGACCCGCCACGCGCGCGCCGAGCTCTACGGGGCCGGTCCGCTCCAGCCCCTGCTCGACGACCCCGAGGTCACCGACGTGCTGGTCAACTCGCCCGCCGATGTCTGGGTGGACCGGGGAGCGGGCCTCGAGCGGGCGCCCGTGCACCTGGGCAGCGCCGCCAGGTCCGAGCGCTCGCCGTCCGGCTCGCCGCGGCCGGAGGGCAGCGGCTCGACGACGCCAGCCCGCTCGTGGACGCACGCCTGCCCGACGGAACCCGCCTGCACGCCGCGATCGCGCCCGTGTGCGAGGCAGGGGCCGTGATCTCCTGCGGGTGCTGCGCTCCCGAGCATTCACGCTCGACGAGCTCGTCCATGCCGGCGGGCTCCCCGCAGTGGGCGCCGGTGCTGCGCCGCTCGTGACGACCAGGGCCAACATGCTGGTCTCGGGCGGGACCGGGACGGGCAAGACGACCCTGCTGGCCGCGCTGCTGTCCCTCGTGCCGAGCCACGAGCGGATCGTCTGCGTCGAAGAAGCCCGAGAGCTCGTCCCTGACCACCCGCACGTCGTCCCCTCACGGCCCGCCGCCCGAACGTCGAGGAGCGGGCGCCGTGGACCTCGCGGACCTCGTCCGCAACGCGCTGCGCATGCGCCCTGACCGCATCGTGCTCGGCGAGTGTCGCGGGCCGAGGTCCGTGAGGTGCTCATGGCCCTCAACACCGGTCACGACGGCGGCCTCGCCACGATCCACGCCAACGCCGCCGGCGTGATCCCCGCCCGGCTGGAGGCGCTCGCGGCACTGGCCGGGATGACCCGGAGGCCGTGGCGGCGCAGGCGGCCGGGGCGCTCGACGTGGTGCTTCACCTGCGCCGGGCAGGACGGGTGCGCCACCTCGCGGAGATCGGGGTGGTGGCCCGGGATGCTCGCGGCGAGCTGGTGGTCGAGCCCGTCGCGACCTGGGACGGGCTCCGGGAGCCTGTGCGCACGGGTGGCTGGGACGCATTCGCCGACCGCTGGGGCGGGCGTGACGGTCGCGCTCGCGGTCGCGTGCGCGGTGTGGGCAGCGGTCGCGCCCGCAGGAGACGGGCGGCGGAGGTGGGGACCGTACGCGTCTCGGGGCGAGGTCTTGGGCTTCGGAAGTTCGGGCCGCGCCGGGTGGCCCCGCCGGCGTCCGTGCGTCTCCTCGTCGCGCACGTCGCCGCCCTGCTGCGGTCCGGCGCGGCGCCCGGACCGGCCTGGGCGACGGCCGCCGGGGTGCGGGTGGACCCGCAAGGCGTCCCGGACCGCTCGGACCTGCTCGCGGTGGTGGGCGGGCGCGAGGTCCAGGACGCCCAGGCACAGGTCGCGGCGGTCGTGGCGGCGAGCCGGTTGGCCGCCGACGTCGGGGCACCGCTCGGAGCGGTCCTCGAGTCGATCGCGCACGCGCTGTCCGCCGAGGCGGAAGCCCGGGCCGACCGGGAGGCCTCGCTCGCGGGACCGCAGGCGACCGCCCGGGTGCTGCTGTGGTTGCCGGCGGTCGGCGTGGTGCTCGGCACGGTGCTCGGGGTGGATCCGGTCGCCACCGCGCTCGGAGGCGGCGTGGGGTCTGCCGGGCTGGTCGCCGGCGGGGTGCTGCTGATGGTCGGGCGGCGGTGGTCGGGTCGGCTCGTGGCCCGGGCGCGGGCCGCGGGGCGCCGGCGTGAACGTGGACCCGGGGCTCGTGGCGGTGCTCGCGGGCGGGTTCCTGGTCGTGGGAGCCCGTGGTGGATCGCCCGTGCCGGGGTCCGCGCGCGGCTCGACGGCCTCACGGGCGCGCTGCGCCGTCGGGCGTGGCACCGCGGGAGGCCGGGCCGGTGGAGATCGGCGTCCTGCTCGAGCTGCTGGCGCGGCGGTGCGCGCGGGGACGAGCGTCCCGCGCGCCCTGGAGGCCGTAGGTCAGGCGATCGGCGGGCCCGACGGCGCAGCTCTCCATCGCGCGGGGCCGCGGTCGTGCTCGGTGCCGGATGGGCGGAGGCGTGGTCCGGGGCCCCGGGCGGCTGGCCGTGGTGCGTGCGGCCCTGGCCCCTGCCTGGGAACAGGGTGCGGCGCCGGGGAGTCGTTGCGGGTGGCGGGCGAGCAGCAGCGTCGTGATCAGCAGGCCGCGGCCCGGCGCGCAGCAGCCAGCCTCGCGGTGCACCTCGTCCTGCCGCTCGGCGTCTGCTTCCTGCCGGCGTTCGTGCTCATCGGTCTGCTGCCCGTGCTGCTCTCGCTGGGCGGAGGGTTGCTCGGAGGGTGCTGGGTGGCGGGTGAGCCGAGCGGTCGTCAGCGGTGCTCGGCCCGCGCACCGCGGCCAGTCGTTGCTCCAGGTGCGATCGCTCGGCGGCGTTCGCGCACCGCCGGATCGCCTCCTCGAAGCACCCCGCCGCCTCGGCGTGGCGCCCGCACCGAGAGGAGCTCCGCGCGCGTCGCGGGCAACCGGTGGTTGGTCCGGAGAGCGTCGTCGATCCCGACGAAACCGTCGATCAGCGCGAGACCTGCTTCCGGGCCGTCGGCCTCCGCGACCGCGACCGACCGGGCGAGCCGGACCATGGGCGAGCCCGTGGCCGCCTCGAGGTCGGCATACAGGTCGGCGATCGCCGCCCAGTCCGTCTCGTCAGCGCGTCGCGCGACAGCGTGTGCGGCGGCGATCGACGCCTGGAGCCGGAACTCCCGCGCGAGGCCCGTGACGTCGTCGGGCACGGAGCGCAGGAGCGCGAGGCCGGACGCGATCTCCTCGCCGTGCCACCGCGTCCTGTCCTGGTCCGCGAGCAGGACGAGCGAACCGTCCACAGCGGCGCGCGCGTCGCGGCGCGAGTGCTGCAGGACCATGAGCGCGAGCAGGCGCGCACCACGGGACGTCCCGGGAGGAGGCCGTCGAGCAGCCTGCCCAGGCGGATCGCCTCCCCGCGAGCGCGACGCGGAGCACGTCCGGACCCGTCCCCGGCGCGTAGCCGCCGGTGAACGTCAGGTAGAGCACGGAGGCGACGTCGTCGAGCCGTTCGTCCAGACGTTCCGGTGGTGGCACCTCGAACGGGATACCCGCCGCGACCAGGCGCTTCTTCGCGCGAGTCAGGCGAGCGGCCATGGTCGTGTCCTGACGACGAAGAGCCGGGCGATGTCCGGCACGGGCAGACCTGCGACGAAGCGGAGCGTCAGCGCGGTGCGCGCCTCGACCGACAGAGCAGGGTGGCAGCACGAGAAGACGAGCCGGAGGCGCTCGTCGGGCAGGTGGGCTCCGTCGTCGCCCGCGCCGGGCGTGCCCTCCGCCACGTCGGCGGCAGACCGTGCCTGCACGATCATGAGCGGCTCCTTCTGGACGGCGACCGCCTCCGCGCGCAGACGATCGAGCACCCGCCGGCCGCCGCGGTGCGCAGCCAGGCGGCGGGCGCGTCGGGCACACCATCGGTCGGCCACGTGCGGGCCGCTGCGGCGAAGGCGTCCGCGAGCGCGTCCTCGGCGAGGTCGGGGCGCCGGTAGCGGGCGATCAGCATCGCGAGCAGCCGCGCCCAGTGGTCGCGCCAGGCGAGGGAGAGCGCGTCGTCGGCCTCCGTCACGGGCGGAGGCCCGTGAGGAACGACGTCACAGGTGGCCCACGTCCACGACGGGCCGCAGCTCGACCGTGTACTCCGGCAGGAGCGCGACGGCCTCGATCGCGGTGTCGATGCTCGGCAGGTCCGCGAGGTAGAACCCGCCGAGCTGTTCGGCGAGCTCCGCGAACGGACCCTCCGTGACCGTCACCTCCGCGCCTCGCCGGCGGACGGTGGTCGCGGCCGAGACCGAGCTCAGCGCCTCCGACGCCTCGAGGGTGCCGCGCTCCCGGAGGAACGCCGAGAACGCGTCGTGCCGCACCACGTGCCGATCGCGGTCGTCCGCGGCGGTGGTCGCCCACAGCCGCTCGTCCTCGTGCAGGAGGAACAGGATCTTCACGGATCAGCCCTCTGCCCCGGTCCCCGCCGGGACCGGCGCCGCGGCGGTGTCCGCGTGGTCGACCGTCGGCCGGATCTCGTGGGTGCAGCCGTCGCCCGCGAA
Organism: Oerskovia sp. M15; assembly: GCA_038070415.1. Classification (GTDB taxonomy): domain Bacteria; phylum Actinomycetota; class Actinomycetes; order Actinomycetales; family Cellulomonadaceae; genus Oerskovia. The sequence continues at coordinate 1,132,300 of JAMYWF010000001.1, read as the reverse complement.
CACGTCGTCGACCAGCGCCACGAGGCCGGGGAGGTCGTCGCTCGCCACGACGTAGAACCCGCCGATCTGCTCGGCCAGCTCGGTGTACGGGCCCTCGGTGATGCTGACGCCGGGGCGGACGAGGGTCGCGGTGCCCGCAGCCCGGAGCTCCGCACTTCCGGTGATCCGGAATCCGGACTCCGTGACGCGGCGAGCGAACTCCTCGTGCTGGGCCGTGATCTCGTCGGCCAGGTCCGGCCGCACCTCGGGGTCCCGTCCTGCGGGGCGTGGATGAGGATGACGTATTCGGTGCTCATGGTTCCTCCAGTGAGTCCGGTGGGATTGTCCTTCATCGCGATGACGCGCGACCGACGACGGAATCGACAGCCTCGACGGACCAGTCTTGCGCTGGAGTGGGCCGGGCGCGAGGGCGCGTCGCCCTGGACGCGCACCTGACCGTCCACAACCGCCCGCTGCACCCTCGCTCCACAGCCGCTCCTCGTGCGGCGACGGGCTTCCGCGACCAGCCGCCACAGTGGGCGCCACGGCCCGCGTCCGGCGGGCCACGAGATCGAGGAGGCACCCATGACAGCATCGACCAGGGCGAGAGCAGGCGGAGCAACGCTGCTCGCCCGAGCACGAGGCGAGGACCCCGAGGCCGGGCTCGCGACCGCCGAGTACGCGGTGGCGACCATCGCCGCCGTCGGCTTCGCGGGACTGCTCATCGCGATCCTCAAGAGCGGCGAGGTGCGGGAGATGCTGCTCGGCATCATCCAGCGCGCTCTCTCGATCGCCTGAGCGTGACGGCCGTCAGGAAGTCGGGCCCGGGCGGTGGGCGCGCGCCGCCAGGACCCGGTCGCGCGACCACGAACGCGGCACCGTGACCGCCGAGCTCGCCCTCGCGCTGCCTGCCGTGGTCCTCGTCCTGGCGGCCGTCCTCACGCTCGCTGCCGGTGCGAACGCGCAGCTGCAGGCCGCCGACGCGGCGCGTGCCGGCGCCCGGGCCGTCGCGATCGGCGAGGACGACGCGGCGGTGCGTGCCGTCGTCGGGCAGGTGGCAGGTGCCGACGCCACCGTGACCGTCTCGCGCGGCGATCCCTGGGTCGAGGTCCGGGTCGCCAAGCCCGTGGTGGGCGGCTGGCTCTCCCGGTCGCCGCTCCAGGCGCGGGGAGCCGCGGTCGCGTGGAGCGAGCCGTGAAGCGCCGCGAGGACGGGTCCGGGACCGTTCTCGCGCTCGGGCTGATCGCGGTCGCACTCGTCCTGGGGATCGCGATCGCGTCGCTCGCGTCGGCACAGGGCGCTCGCGGGCAGGCTCAGGCGGCCGCGGACCTCGCGGCACTGGCTGCGGCGACCGCCTCCAGGGCGGGTGGGACGCGTGCCCGACGGCGCACCGGACCGCGGAGCGCAACGGCGCCGTGGTCGTGGCGTGCGTCGAGCAGGGCGAGGGGTCGTGCGGGTCGACGTCACGCGCGAGGCGACGGGTGGGCGGGGTGCTGGGCACGGCGCGTGCCGCGGCGAGGGCCGGGCCGGTGTCAGCGCGGTGAAGCAGGCCGGTCGGGCGTCGAGTGCATGATTCGGCTGCGACACGCCCGGCGAGTCGCAGCCGAATCATGCACTCAGCGCAGGGAGTCTCGGTCAGGCCGGTGCGTACGCCAGCACAGCGTCGAGCAACCGGACCGCTGCCGCCTTGTCGAGCGGGTTGTTGAAGTTCCCGCACTTGGGCGACTGGACGCACGCCGGGCAGCCGTCCGTGCACGGGCAGCGTGAGATCGCGGCCCGTGTCGCCCGCAGCCAGGTCGCACCCAGGTGGTAGCCACGTTCGGCGAAGCCCGCGCCGCCGGGGTAGGCGTCGTACACGAACACGGTCGCCTGCTCGGTGTCGACGTGCATCGCGGTCGACACCCCACCGAGGTCCCAGCGGTCGCAGGTCGCGAGCAGCGGCAGCAGTCCGATCGACGCGTGCTCGGCCGCATGCAGCGCACCGGGTGCGGTGGCTGCGTCGATGTCCGCCGCCTCGAGCACCTCGGCCGGGACCGTCCACCACACGGCAGTCGTGGGGAGCGTGTGCTCGGGCAGGTCGAGCGGCTCGACGCCCAGGATCTGCAGGTCGGGCAGTCGCCTGCGCTGGAAGCTCACGACCTGGCTCGTCACCTCGACAGGCCCGAAGCCCCAGCCGATCGGCCCCACGACCGGTGGATCCCGGCGTGCGCAACCTCGTTGGGTGCCGCGCCGCGCGGGACGGACGGGTCGTCGCCCGGGTGGGCTCCGCCGTCGGGCCGGGTGCTGCGGCCGTGGCCGGTTGCTCGCGGATCCCGTGGATCGCGATCTCCGTGACCGAGCGCGACCACGTCCCGAAGTCGACGTCCCGGCGCGCGACGAGCGCGACGCCGTCGCGCAGGTCGAGCGTCTCCACGACGTAGCTCACGCCCTGGTGCACGTAGACCGCGCCGTCGTGGACCGAGCCGTCGGCCGAGGCCGCGTCGACCGTGCCGAGCAGGCGGCCCGTGCTCGCCTCGACCACGCGGACGGGTGAGCCGCCCGAGCCGCGCAGGTCGGTCATGGCCGCGGCGGACTGGGCGTGGGTCCAGTACCACCCGGACGCCCGACGGCGCAGCGCGCCCGCGCGACCAGCACGCCCAGGAGCTCGGTGACCGCGGCCGGGTCGCCGAACGCCTCGAGGTCGCCCTGCCGGAGCGGGACCTCCGCGGCCGCCGCGCACAGGTGGGGGCGAGGACGTACGGGTTGGCGGGATCGAAGACCGTGGCCTCGAGCGGGCCGCGAAGATCGCCTCGGGTGGTGCACCAGGTAGGTGTCGAGCGGGTCCTCGCGCGCGACGAACGCGACGAGGCCGTCGGCCCCGGCTCGGCCCGCACGCCCCGCCTGCTGCCACACCGACATGCGCGTGCCCGGCCACCCGGCGATGAGGACCGCGTCGAGGCCCGAGATGTCGACGCCCAGCTCGAGGGCGTTGGTCGTCGCGAGGCCGCGGATCGCTCCGCTGCGCAGGTCCTGCTCGAGGGCCCGACGCTCCTCGGGAGGTAGCCGCCGCGGTACGCGGCGACGCGCCGGGCGAGCTGGGGCGAGACCACGCGCAGGTGATCCCGTGTCTGGGTCGCGACGGCCTCGGCGCCGCGGCGCGAGCGCGTGAAGGCGAGGGTGCGGGCACCCGCGGCCGTGAGGTCGGCGAGGAGGTCGGCAGCCTCGGCCGTGGCGGAGCGGCGCGGGCGCTCGGGGGCGTCGCCGGGGGTCGCGGGCTCGTCGGGGTCGCTCGTCAGGCCGAGGTCGTCGCGGGCCGTCGGATCGATGAGGAGGACTCGGCGAGGGCCGCGTCGGCTGCGGGATCGTGCGTGGCGGCAGCGCGGGCCTGCGCAGCCTCGTAGCCCAGGACCTCGGGCGGCTGCCAGAGCACGAAGGTCTTGCGCCCGGCGGGGCTGGTGTCGGCGTCGACCGTGAGGATCTGCTCGGGCGGGACGCCGATGAGGCGACCGGCGCTGACGGCGGGGTCGGCGGTCGTGGCGGAGGCGACGACGAAGGTGAGGCCGTCCTGGGCGTGTTGTCAGAACGAGCGTGACCCCGGGGCTCGCTGGATCTGACAACCCGGCAGACGACCCGTCCGGTGGCGCCGGGGCGTAGTGGGCCGAGAGACGCGCGAGACGGCGCAGCACCAGGGCGACGTGGGCGCCGAACACCCACGGTAGGAGTGCCCCTCGTCGACGACGACGTAGCGCAGGTTGCGCAGGAACCGCGCCCAGCGCCGGTGGTTCGGCATGAGTGCGAAGTGCAGGAAGTCGGGGTTGGTCAGCACGACGTCGGCGTACTCCTGGACCCACTTGCGCTCCTCGAACGAGGTGTCGCCGTCGCACGTCGAGACCTTGACGTCGTTCGCGCGCGACGCGTCGAGAAGGCGCTGGAGGCCCGCGACCTGGTCGGCGGCAAGGGCCTTGGTCGGACTCAGGTAGAGGACCGTGCTGCGCGTGCGAGCGCTCTCGATACGGCCCGGGGCGAGGGTCTCGGCCGCGCGGTCGGCACGCACCGCGGTGAGCGCGGGCAGCCAGAAGGCCAAGGACTTGCCGGAGCCGGTCGAGGTAGCGAGCGCGACGTGCCGCCCGACCAGGCGCCCTCGGCTGCCTCGACCTGGTGGGCCCACGGGCGTTCGACTCCCAGGAGCGATACCCGGCGACGAGCGAGGCATCGGCCCAACCCGGCCAGTCGGCGTGCTCGCCCGGGCGCCCGGGCAGGTGCTCGACGTGCGTCACCCGGTCGGCGCGCCGCCCGCCCGCGAGCAGGACGTCGAGGAGAGCGCCTGGGCGGTCGGAGACGGTCTGCGCACCGGTGCTCGCACGGGGACGGTGGATGCTCGACGAGTTGTTCGCCGCGGCATCCGACTCCGGGTCTCGCGACGGGCTGGGCACGTCATCGAGTCTCCCACTTGCTGGGTGCCGAACCGAGGTTGGTCAGGCAACTCGGGCGAGTTGCCTGACCAACCTCGGGTTCGGCACCCTGTGGCGGGCACCCTGTGGCACCCTGCCCCCGAACACCTCAGCCCGCGAACACCTGCCCGATCGCCTGCGACAGGTAGAACGGGTCCGCGACCGCCGTGAGCTCGCGCGCCGAGTGCATCGAGAGGATGGGTGCGCCGACGTCGACCGTTCGGATACCGAGCCGGGTCGCGGTCAGCGGCCCGATCGTCGACCCGCACGGCACGGTGTTCTCCGAGACGAACTCCTGGCTCGGCACCGGGCTGCCGCGCAGGCCGCAGCCCAGGCAGCGGCGCCGTGCGCATCGGTCGCGTACCGCTGGTTGGCGTTGATCTTGAGGATCGGCCCGCCGCCCGCGACCGGCCGGTTCGCGGGGTCGTGGCGCTCAGGGTAGTTCGGGTGCACCGAGTGCCCGACGTCGCTCGACACGCACAGCGACCCCGCGAGCGAGCGGTGGCGGTCCTCCTCGCTCGCCCCGAGCCCGGCGCCGATCCGGGACAGCACGTCGGCGAGGAACGGTCCGCTCGCGCCGGAGCGCGTCTCGCTGCCGATCTCCTCGTGGTCGAACGCCGCGAGGACAGCGATCGGCGCCTCGGCCCCCGACCGCCCCGGCTGCTGCCCGCGTCCGGATCGCTCGACCCCTTGCCGGAGGCCACGTCCAGCAGCGCGACCAGTCCCGCGTGCACGGACAGCAGGTTGTCGAGGCGTCCCGAGGCGAGCAGCTCCTCGTGCGCCCCGAAGATCCGCGGCGCCTGCGTGTCGGCGACGACGAGGTCGTACCCGCCGACCTCCGCGGCCCTCACCCCGCGTGCTCCGCGAGGAGCGCGAGCAGGTCGGCGTCGGGCGCGCCCAGGGCGCCGAGCCCCAGACGGGCTGGGTGTGCCGCTGCTTGTCGAGCTTCAGCCCGTCGTTCGCGGCGCGGTCCAGGTGGATGGCGAGCTGCGGGATGCGCAGCAGGGGCCGGTCCGCACGAGGTGGCTGCGACCGTCGAGGGTCACGAGCCGCCGGCGAGCTCGAGCTCGCGGTCCAGCCACGAGTTGAGCAGGGCCCGCCGTACACCTCGACGCCGGCCTGCCACCAGCCCTCGCGCCCGGTGGTGGGCTGGGGCTTGAGCTTGAAGCCGGGGAGTCGGTGTGCGCGCCGAGGATCGCGAAAGGGTCGTGGCGCCCGCCCCGTCGGGCGTCGCCCACGCGATGACCGCGCCGTCCCGCACGACGACGTAGCGCCCTTCCGCGGTCGCGCGCGGCCAGGCGTCGGACTCGTCGAGCAGCGTGAACCCGGCCTCGACGGCGCGCCGCGCGACCTCGTGGGCCGCGTGGAACGACGAGGGCGAGGCCTCGACGAACCGGGCGAGGTCCTCGGCGTGGGTGCGGGCCTGCGGGGACGGACCCCGTGGGTGGCGACCACGGGAGGGGCGGGGCGGGCGGGGACGGGGCTGCGGCGTCGGGCACGGATCCATTATCAGCCCGCACGTCCGGTGTGCCGCCGGGTACCGTGATCCGCCTATGACTCCGTCAGACATCGTTCTTACCCTCCGAGCCGCCGGCTGTGTCTTCGCCGAGGACGAGGCGGCTCTCCTGCTCGCCGCCGCGTCGTCTCCCGCCGACCTGGACCGCATGGTGGCTCGCCGCGTGGAGGGCCTTCCGCTCGAGCAGATCCTCGGCTGGGCCGAGTTCTGCGGGCTGCGGATCGTGGTCGAGCCGTCCGTGTTCGTGCCTCGGCGACGCACCGAGTTCCTCGTGTCCCTGGCGACCGCCCTGGTCGGGGAGCGCGCGACGGTCGTCGACCTGTGCTGCGGCACGGGTGCGTTGGTGCCGTGTCCTCGCGGAGCACCCGGGGATCGACCTCCACGCCGCGGACATCGACCCCGCGGCGGTGCGCTGCGCCCGGCGCAACATTGATGGACAAGTGTACGAGGGCGACTTGTACAAACCCCTGCCGCCCGTCTCAGGGGCGCCGTCGACGTCCTCGTCGTCAACGCCCCGTACGTGCCGACCGACGCGATCGAGACCATGCCGCCCGAGGCGAGGCTCCATGAGGCGCGCGTCGCGCTCGACGGGGCCAGGACGGGCTCGACGTGCACCGCCGCGTCGCGGCCGAGGCGTGGGAGTGGCTCGCCCGGGCGGCCACCTCCTCATCGAGACGAGCGAGCGCCAGGCGCCCGTCGCCGTCGACCTCTTCGAGCGTGCTGGGCTCGTCGCCCGGACGGCGAGCGACGACGACCTGGGTGCCACCGTGGTGATCGGCGAGAAGCCCCGGTAGCAGCGGGGCGCGACGTCCGGCCGATGGTCCGAGGGCGGGCCGCGCGCCGAGCCCCGCCCCGTAGACTCGGGGAATGCAGTGCCCCACTTCGACGCCGCCGCTGCCGTTCCTGCACCCTCATGGGGCAGGGCTACGCCGCCCAGCTCGCGGGAAAGCAGCGGCACGCGGGCGACCTCCTCGCCGCGTATCCCGAGCTGACCTGGGAGCGACCGTTCGCGAGCCAGGAGTCGGGTTTCCGCAACAAGGCCAAGATGGTCGTCGCCGGCACCGCCCAGCACCCGACGCTCGGCATCCTCGACGCCGGCGGGCACGGGGTCGACCTCCAGGACTGCGGGCTCTATCCTCCCAGCCTCCAGGCCGTGTTCCCCGTCCTCGCCGCGTTCGTCACGCGCGCCGACCTCACGCCGTACGACGTGTCGACCCGCCGGGGCGAGCTCAAGAACCTGCTGGTCACGCAGTCGCCGGACGGCGAGCTCATGGTGCGCTTCGTGCTCCGCTCGCAGGAGCCCGTCGCCCGCATCCGCAAGCATCTGCCCGGGCTCCTCGACGCGCTGCCGCAGGCCCGCGTGGTGTCCGTGAACATCCTCCCCGAGCACAAGGCTGCGCTCGAGGGAGAGCACGAGATCCTGCTCACCGACCAGGCCACGCTGCCCATGCGGGTCAACGGCATCGAGATGCACCTGCGTCAGCAGAGCTTCTTCCAGACCAACACCGAGGTCGCCGCGGCCCTCTACCGCCAGGGGCGTGAGTGGGTCGACGAGGCCGCCCCGACAGCGTCTGGGACCTGTACTGCGGCGTCGGCGGATTCGCCCTGCACTGTGCTGCGCCGGGGCGCGAGGTGGTCGGGATCGAGTCGAGCCGTGAGGCGATCGTCAGCGCCGAGCTGAGCGCCGCGCAGGCAGGGTTCGACGACGTGACCTTCCGGGCGGGGACGCCACGGCGTTCGCCCTCGCGGCCGAGCGGGTCCCCGACCTGGTGATCGTGAACCCGCCGCGGCGTGGGATCGGCGTGGATCTCGCGGGCTGGCTCGAGGCCTCGACCGTGCGGGAGGTCGTCTACTCGAGCTGCAACGCCGAGTCCCTCGCCCGTGACCTCGCGGCGATGCCCTCGCTGCGACCGGTGCGAGGCCGGGTCCTCGACATGTTCCCGCAGACGTCGCACTACGAGGTCATGGTGCTCCTGGAGCGCGTGGACGGCTGAGCCGATCCCGGTGCGCCCAGCCACCGGTCACCGGTCCAATGCGGTGAGCCGTTCGGCGGCCGCCAGGGCCGCGGCCGCCAGGACGGCCCGCAGTCCCACGAGATCGACGGGCGTCCCTCGTCGGTCCGGTCCGGCACGCCGGGCAGCAGGTCCGCGGCGCGCGGTGGCTCGGGCACCTCGGGTGGCGGCGGCAGCTCGCCGAGGACCTCGGGGCCCGACGCCGGAGCGTCCGTCCCGGCATCGCTCGCCGGGGCGTCGGCGGCTCGACCGACGTGGGGACCGTCGCCTCCCGGAGTCGCGGCCATGGCCTGGCGCCGAGATCCCGCGCAGTGCGTCGATCACCTGGTCGCGGGACCTTCCCCGCAGGAGGAAGAGCACGAACGGGTCGGCGTCGAGCAACCAGCCCGCCTGATAGCTGAGCGCGGCCGCGTGGAGGCAGGGCAGGTCCCAGGTGGGGCAGTCGCACTCGGGCTCGAGGTCGCCGATGCCGGGGAGCAGCGTGACGTCGGCGTCGTGGGCCGCGGCCACGACGTCCGGGGCATCTCGCCCGCGAGGAGCGCCGCGAGGCGGCCCGAGCGGGCGGCGAGAGCTTCGAGGAACCTCTGCCACTCGTCGTCGGCCAGCGGTTCGAGCGAGACGACCGTGTGGTACATCTCCCCATCGTCATCTTGTACGCGAGCCTGGACGGCGCCAGGACTGACCGTGATCGGGCCGACCCGCCCAGTCCGCGCGTAGGCTCGCCCTTCTTGAGCGGTCCCGCGTCGAGCGCGAACTCCTCCATCGCGCGGACCCAGGCGCGCGCCCACCACGACTGCCCGCGCCGGACGGTGCCCTTGGCCGCGGTGCCCGTCGGGGAAGGCCGGAAAACCTACGACACTCATGGGCGTGCCCCTCGACGCCGCCGCGGAGCGTCACCAGTTCCGCCAGGTCAGCCGTGCTCAGCTCCGAGATCGCACCCTCCACGCCACCCGTCGCCAGCACGGCGTCCGCGAGCTCCCTCTTCGACTCGATCATCCGTGCGATGTGCTCCTCGATGGTTCCCTCGCTGGTCAGCCGGTGCACCTGCACGGGCCGGGTCTGCCCGATCCGGTAGGCCCGGTCCGTCGCCTGTTCCTCGACGGCCGGGTTCCACCACCGGTCGAAGTGGACGACGTGGTCGGCCCGTGTGAGGTTGAGCCCCGTCCCGGCGGCCTTGAGCGACAGCAGGAACACGGGCGGCATCTCCTCGGTCGCCTGGAAGCGCGCGACCATCCGTTCCCGCTGGGTCACGGGCGTACCGCCGTGCAGCAGCATGGTCGGCACGCCGCGGCGAGCCAGGAACGACTCGAGGAGCCGGGCCATCGCTACGTACTGCGTGAACACCAGGATCGCGCCCTCCTCCGCCCGGATCGTCGTGACGAGCTCCGTGAACGCGTCGAGCTTGCCCGAGCGTCCCGACAGCCGCGGGTCCTCCTCGTGCAGGTACTGCGCCGGGTGGTTGCAGATCTGCTTGAGGTGCGTGAGCAGCCCGCCGATCTTGGCGCGCCGCCCCATGCCCTCGGCGCGGTCGATCTCCTCGAGCGCCGAACGCACGGCTCCCTCGTAGAGCCCGACCTGCTCGGCCGTGAGCGGCACCACCTGGTCCGTGACCGTCTTGGGCGGCAGCTCGGGCGCGATGCCGGGGTCCGCCTTGCGCCGCCGCAGCAGGAACGGCCGCACGAGCCGGGACAGCCTCTCGGCGAGGACCGGGTCGCGGGTCTGCTCGATGGGATCCGCCCAGCGCCGCCGAAACTGGCCGCGCGTCCCCAGCAGGCCCGGGTTGAGCCAGTCCATGACGGCCCACAGCTCGGTGAGGTTGTTCTCCACGGGCGTCCCGGACAGGGCGACGCGTGCCTGGGCGGGGATCGTGCGCAGGGCCTTCGCGGTGCCCGACGTCGGGTTCTTCACGTGCTGGGCCTCGTCGGCGACGAGCAGCCCCAGCGGTGGCCGCCCAGCACCGGGGCAGCCCGCGAGGAGTCCGACAGGACCGTCCCGTAGGTCGTCAGCACGAACCCGTCGGCAGCTCCGCGCAGGTCGCGCGACGCACCGTGGAACCGGCGCACCGCGATGCCCGGCGCGAACTTCCGGATCTCCTGCTCCCAGTTCCCCAGGAGCGAGGCCGGGCACACGACCAGGGTGGGCCCGGGGTCCGGCCGTTCTGCGGGCGAGGCTGCGCCGTCGTCGGGCAGGGTTCGAGCGCGGTGCAGGTGCAGCGCGATGAGCGTGATGGTCTTGCCCAGGCCCATGTCGTCCGCGAGGCACGCGCCGAGGCCCAGCCCGGTCAGGTGCGCGAGCCAGCGCAGGCCGTCGACCTGGTAGTCGCGCAGCGAGGCGTGGAGCCCTTCGGGGCGACGACGTCGCGCGCCGGGCGGGATCCTCCAGCTCGGCGCGGACGCGGTCGAGCCAGGGGTCGGCGCCACGACGAGGTCCTGGTCGCCCACCCGGCCACGCCCGTGAGGGCGGCGGAGACGGCGTCGAGCGCCGAGACGGGCTCGGCGGCGCGGCGCATCGCGGCCTTCGCCGCGACGGGGTCCGCGAGGACCCAGCGTCCCCGCAGCTGCACGACGGCGGAGCGCCCCGGCATGGACGCTCGCCAGGTGCTCGCGCTCGGCCGCCGTCAGCCGGACGCCGTCGAGCGTGAGCTCGTGCGTGAGGGTCATCGGGGTCGCGCGCGAGGTGCGGCCCGGAGCGCCGCCCGGGCACGCAGCAGCGCCGGGAGCGCCCGGGCTCGCTGCCCGGCTCCTCGGTCGGCGAGAAGACGGCGACCGACCGCACCTGTCCCGCGAGGCTCGTCGGCCACTCGACCCCGATGCCGCCGCACCGAGTGCTGCGGCTCCCTCGGTGAGCAGCTCGCGGACGTCGGTCGGTGCGAGGACGAGGGACCGGGGACGGGCTGGTCGAGCAGCTCGTCGAGCGGGGCCACGCCCGCGCGCCTGCGCGGAGCCGCACCAGGACCTCGCTGACCGCTTCCTGGGCGGCGGGTCGGTCCGGGCGGACGCCCACAACGCGTCGAGCGAGGTGCCGCCGTGGGTCCGTGCGCGACGACGGTGGCCAGCCAGTCGCAGCCCGCCAGGTCGTCGCGGTGGTCCGCGGCGTCTCCGGGCCCGGGCCCCGTCGACCGGGAGGCGCGGCTCCAGCCGCAGGGTCACCGTGACGCGGGGTCGAGGAGCAGTCCGACGTCGCGAGCCCAGGCGGCGAGGTCGTCAGGGGTTGCGGAGCCGACGGCCGGGGCGGTTGTCAGGTCCGCGGCCGCCCCTGCGGTGCGCCGACGCGGGCCGCCGCTTCCCGGACGAGCGTGTCCACCACGGCGTCCATCGCCTCGCGCACGCGGGCCGTGCGCGTGCCCTTGCCGCCGACCGGTGCACCCGTCGCGCGCAGCTCGAACGGCATGGCGTCGGCGAGGGCGTCGACGCGGTCAACCGCGACGCCGTCGAGCGGCCCGGCCCGCCAGCCGGGCGAGTGCGGCGTGACCGCCGGCAAGGTCCGCCCGGCGGCGACGTGGGCGAGCGCCTCCGCGCACACCGCACCCCAGAAGACGTCCCCGGAGCTCCTCTCCCGACGCCCAGACGTCGAGCAGCGTGTCGATCGTCGCGCGCTCGCTCAACCGGGGCAGGTCGGCGGCGGTCCGCGCTGTCGTTCGGGTGGAGGAACGCACTGCTTCCGTCACGAGTCCTCTTTCCTGGTACGCCGTGCGTCGACGTTTCCCGAGCCGATCAACGTACGATGTACGCAGAACATTCCCGACATCCTGAAGTACCTCAGGTGCGTCTCTCGATGATCCCCGACCTCGACCGAGGAGTCAGCACGTGCCGACCCCACCCGCCCCGCCGGGACCCGCGCGGACCCTCGCCCTCCTCTGGGGCTGCACCGCGACCGCGGCGCCAGAGGACCCCAGCAGTCCCGGACACCCGACGAGGTGGCGCGCGCCGCCGTCGGGCTCGCAGACCGGGAGGGCGCGCTCGGCGCACTCTCCATGCGCAAGGTCGCCGCGGACCTGGGCATCGGCACCATGTCGCTCTACACCTACGTCCAGAACAAGGACGACCTCGTGGACCTGGTCGTCGACCGCGCGTACGGCGAGCTCTACCCGCACGACGAGGCCCCGGGCGCGACCTGGCAGGACCGCCTGCGGTCGGTCGCCCGCGCGAACTGGGACCTCTTCGCCACCCATCCCTGGCTGCTGGACATCGACCTCGCCCGTCCCGTGCTGGGCCCGGGCGAGACCCGCAAGTACGACGTCGAGCTCCGCGCGATCGAGGGCATCGGCCTCGACGACGTCGCCATGGATGCCACGGTGACGCTCGTCGTCGGCCAGGCGACCACCGCAGCCCGCCGCGCCCGTGCCGGGCGGGCCGCGCACGCGACGAGCGGACAGACCGACGACGAGTGGTGGGCCGCGAACGCCCCTCCTCGAACGGATCAGCGCCCTGAGCACGTTCTCCGTGGCGGGCCGCGTCGGCAGCACGGTGGGAGAGGCGCAGCAGTCAGCGTTCTCGGCGGAGGCGGAGCTGGACTTCGGGATCGAGCGGATCCTCGCGGGGATCGAGGCACTGGTGGGGCCTGATCGGCGGCCTCGCTACCCACGGCAATCGCTGAGCCCTCGGTGGCGAGAGGAGCGATGTCTGCGGCGGAGACCCGCCACGGTCCTCCCGCCACGACTTCCAGAGCAGTTCCGGTGGCCGGCGCGATGTCGAGGCTGCCATAGGCGACGACCGTGGACGGGTCGACGTCGGCCGGGCCCGACCCGGGCACCAGACGAGCATCTCGAAGCTCACCGCCACGGAGTCGTGGGGAGCGAGGTCGGCCCGGAAGGCCGCTCTGGGATGCCGATGGTACTGGCCACCACGACGCCGTCCTGCACGAGATGGACGGCACCCCAGCCGGTCCCGTGAGCGCTGACCGGAGAACTGGTTCCGTTGTAGAGGGCGATGGACAGATCCGGTGCTTCCTCGCCGGGCGCAAGGCCCTCCGATCCGGCGACGAGCCGCAGGCCGTCCTGGACGACGAGATGCTCGGGGATCGTGCCCCGCAGATGAAGGCGCTCGCGTCGAGGTGGTCGGTGATCTGCATCTCGAAGGGCTCCGAGACGATGCTGACAGGGTTCCCGGCGGTGCCGTCCCAGGAGTCGAGCGCCACCGGACCCGCCAGCTCGTCGACCTGGAGGACGCGGTAGGCGGTGTACGTGCCGACGGGGACCGGCGTCTCGCCGGCATCTGTCCCGTCCGCGCACGACTGCGCGCCCGAGACGCCCAGCGCCTGGGACGCTCCGGGCGCGACGTCGACGGGGACGAGCGGCTGGCGCTCCATCATGGTCAGCGCGACGACCCGCCCGTCCTGGACCAGGACCGTGCGTGCCCACCCGTTCGAAGAGGCGAGGAACGGGACCGAGGTGGCGTTCGTGACCTCGACCTGCCAGGGCGTCACGTCGGAGAGAACGAGGGTCGTCGTCGGCACGATGTCGATCTCGGACGTCCCGCACCGGATGGGGTCTCCGGCGAGCGGCTCCACGACGGCGGCGCCTCCGCGGGGCGAGCAGATCCGGCCGTAGTGCCGACCAGTCGAGGGCGCCCGCTGTCGCCGCGAACCCGATCGTCAGAACGCCCAGACCACTGACGACCGCGGCCCGTCGGCGACGCCTGCCGCGTCGCACCCGGATCGTCACGTCGTCGGGGACAGCCCTGGGGTCTGGTGCTCTACGGCGCTGCTCAGCGCGTGCAGCTGGTCTTCGATCCAGGTCATGAGTCAGCTCTCCGGGGAGTCGGTCGGGAAGCGAGGGAAGGAGCGCGACGTCCTCGTCGAGCCCCTCGGCGGTGTCCGCCAACGGGCCCAGGAGGGTCTCCATCTTGACGACCGCGTTGTGGAGGTAGCGCTTGACCGTGCCCGGGTGGAGCTTCATCCGCTCAGCGGTCTGCGGGACGGTGAGGTCGTCGAAGAACCTCAGGACGACGCAGGCTCGCTCCTGGGCGGAGAGGATCCCGAGCGCCGAGCGGATGTCGGCCGACAGCTCGAGGTCTTCCTGTCTCGCATGCCGTTCCGCCGTCACGAGCAGGTGTCGGATCCCTGCCCACCGTCGTGACCTCCGGTAGTCGTCGATGTAGAGGGTGAGGATGGTCCGACGGACATAGGCCTCCATCGCGTCTGGCGAACCTCCGGCTCGCAGGCGGGTGAACACCTTCACGAATGCGTCCTGGACGAGGTCCTCGGCCGCCTTCTGCTCGCCGACCAGCAGGTAGGCATAGCCGACCAGTGCAGGGCCACGGGCACGGACCAGCGCCGTCAGGCGGTCGTCGCCCGCTCCGGGGCGACGGTCGGGTCTGGCGGACTGGCTCGGCATGCTGCTCCTCGATGCTGGAAGAAGAACTATCCTCTCGTCACTGGAGACGAACGAGTGGGTCGAAACGTTGTACCGGCCGGCGAGTCGATCTCGCGCGATCCGACCCCTGTCGGTGGGCCGTCGGTGCGAGAAGATGCCGCGGCGGCTGGCCCTTGCCGGAGCTCGCGGCGCTCGACCAGCCGCCTCCGCCGTCCTCCGGTCCACGGACGTCGCGGCGGGCATCCTCGTGCTGGCGGGCCTCGCCCTGCCGGGTACGGCGTACGGCAGGATCCGCCGTGCGGGAGAGCCCGTTGCGACCTTCGTGCAGAAAGCGACCTTTGGGCCTTCGTCGCGTTCGGCGTCGCAACCTCCTGGGGTTCTCGGCTCGCCTCGCAGGCGCTCTGGGACCGCTCCTGGGGTCGTGATCGGCGCGATCGGCCTGTTCGGCAGCCCGCTCCCGGTCGGTACCGGGATCGGGCAGCGGGACCAGGTCGTCGCGCCTCTCCGTGGTGCTCGTGCCCGCGGCGAAGGTCCTGACGCTGCGGCTGCCGGGGCGGTCCTCTTCGGGCGTCTTCGCTCCCGGCGGCGACACAGCGTCCTCCCCGGCAGTGTGCAGCGAGGCGTGATGGACTGGGGCGCATGGCCACGGCGATCGCGACACCGGCACCCACCACCTGGGTCGTCCTGCCCGGTCTCATGCTTTCCCCTCGGACGTGGGGCCCGTCGCCCGTGTGGTGCGTGAGCAGTACCCCGACGCGACCGTCCAGGTCCTCGACTCCTGGGAAACGGCCGTCACCGCCCCGGTCGAGGCGATCCGCGCGCAGCTCGGTCTGACCGCTGAGCAGCGCCCGGGCAGCGTCGGGCTCGTCGGGCACAGCGTCGGAGGGCTGGCTGCGATCGAGTGGGCGCTGACCCATCCCGACGAGCTGGGTGCGGTCGTCCTCCTCGACCCGACGACCCCTTCCTGCCGCGACGCCCGGAGCGCTCTGCCCCGTCGGGGCCACCCTTCTCGTCGAGCGTCTGGTCCACGCGAGCGGAGTCCTGCTCTCGCGCTGCGAGGCGGTGACGAGGCGGGGACCCGCGTTGCGCCGTCGGGCCTGGTACTACGGGACGAGACGGACCGACCCGCTGCCCGACGACGAAGCCGCGCGCCGCTACGGCACTCCCGAGGCGTGGCGGCTGCTCACCGGGCAGTACGAGCAGAGCTGGGCGCAGGCCGAGCGTGTCACTGAGCTCTTCTCGCGCGATGCCGGGGCCCTCGCGCGACTGGTGGTGCGACCGGTCCAGCTCATCGGCTGGGGACGCCGGGGCAGGGAGCATTCCTCCGCGAGGAGCGCGAGCTCGGCGCGCGGCTGGGCGCGACCGTCTACGGCCTGCCGGGGAGGGACATGTTCCCGCTCACCCGTCCGGACGTCGTCGCGACGGTGCTGCGGGGCGAGGTCCCGGAAGGGCCGTGCGGCCCGACGAGACGGCAGCCTTCCGCTGACCCGAGCGGTGCGCTACCAGCCCGCGGCGTACTCGAAGTGCCACGGCTCCGGCTTGGACCCGTTGCTGCGAGCCCAGGCCGGGTTGTCCCAGCCGTACAGCGGCGCGTTGTTGCGCAGCCAGCGGTACTGCGCGGAGCCGGGGTTCGAGGCAGGAGACGTCAGGTCGATCGCGAGGCCCCACCCGTGGTTGGACGTCCGGGAACGGCAGCCAGGCCCGGCTTCGCGGCCCGGGTGGAGACCTGCGCCGAGTACGAACGGTAGGAGTCGGTCAGGCCGATCGGCGCGCCGAACCGCTGCTGATACGCAGCGGACAACTCTTCCAGCATCGCGGCCGCGTCGCAACGCAGCATGTGGCTGCGGGCGAACGAGAGCGTGGTGAGCGCGGAGGAGGGATCCTGCCGTTGGAGAAGTTGGTCGAACCGCACTGGGCGAGCAGCGTCGCCGCGCGCTCGCGCCGCTCGGCAGCGAGCTCCTGGGGCGTCGCGGGCGCGGGGTGACCACCGACGCGGCGGTCTCGCCGAAGTCCTGCAGGAGCATCGCGACACGGTCCGACGCACGCGCGACGTCCCCGCTGGTCACAGGGGCTGCGGCAGCCGCGTCGGCGCTCGTCTCGATGGCTTCCTCGGTGCTCAACGCGGTGCGCTCGTTCGACCGCGAGGCGCGGTCCGCGCCCTGGCTGCGCTCGGCGACCAAGGCGTCCGTGAGGGCGAGCAGCTCTGCCTTGGCGTCGGCGAGGTCCTGCTGGCTGGCGGCTCGGGCCGAGTCCGGGCCGTCCGCACGGGTGAGGAGTCCCTGCGCCCGGTCCAGCAGCTGGGTCTCCTGGTCGGTCGCCTGCTCCGCGAGGGTGGTCGTCGAGCCGTCCTCGCCCTCCGCGAGGTCGCTGCTGTGACCGCCGGGGCGAGGTCGCCGGCGGCCGAGCCGGGAACGACCAGGGGACACAGGCCAGGGCGCCGACGAAAGCGGCGCCCGTTGCGGCACGGGCGACGAACCGGGAGCCGAACAGCGTGCCGCGCGCCGGCGTGGCCGGAGCCGCGGGCGTCGAAGCCGTCGAAGGGGAGCCGGAGGCGCGCTCCCGACGGGTGACCGGCGGGAAGACGGGATCGAAGATCGGGCCTGCGGTCAGCGGATCTGTTGCCGGGGACGCCGAGATCGGCGTCGGTGCTGCGACGACCGGCACCGGTGCTGAGACGACCGGCGTCGGAGCTGAGCGCAAAGGGTGGGGGCCGGGACCAGCACGACGGGGATCTCACCCGACGGGACATGCAGTGGCGCCACACGTTCGGGGAGCGCGCGCTGAAGGCCGGTGGGCGGGAAGGGCGAAGCAGGGGCGACCCGCGGGTCGCCGTGGTCGCGGTGCGGCTGCCGCGGTGGGTGCGGCTGCCGCGGGCGGCGCGGTCGGCGTCCACTGGGTCACCGGCACCGCGGCGGTCGACGGGCGCGCTGCCGGCAGGGGCGGACCGGACTGCCGTGGTGTGCCGGTGCCCGACCTGCAGGTGCTCGGCGCGGGCATGTCCTTCGAGGCCCCGGCGGCAAGCTCACGCTCGCGGATCTCCGCCTGACGTTGACGTCGCGTGAGGGTCGGTGCGGCACCGTGCGGGCGCTGCTGGACCGGTGCGGACGTTTCCACCTGACGTGTCTCCTGTGCTCTGGGACGGCTCCCGAGGGAGGCTGTTGCTGACGTGCCGTGGTCCGGGAGCCGGTGGTCGTCGCCGTCCTTCGTGCACCCGATCGGCGCCCACGTTACCCGTTCGTTATCGCTCTGTGTGACGCCGTCCACACCCGCCGCGCCGTTGCACCGAAAACTCGTCCTGGTCGGGCTCGACGGCCGCGCGTGCCGCGGTCGCCGCCGAGCGGACCGGCACCAGGGTCCGGGGATCAGCCCCTGCCCGAGGGGCGCACGAACGGGAACGCCAGCGTCTCGCGGATGCTTGCCCCGATGAGCATCATGTAGACCCGGTCCACCCCGATACCGAGCCCACCCGTGGGCGGCATCGCGAACTCCAGGGCGGACAGGAACTCCTCGTCGACCTCCATGGCCTCGGGGTCACCCGCGGCCGCGAGCAGCGACTGCTGCGTGAGCCGCTCGCGCTGGTCCACGGGGTCGATCAGCTCGGAGTACGCCGTGCCCAGCTCGGCCCCGAACGCCACAAGGTCCCACCGCTCGGCGAGCCGCGGGTCCCGGCGGTGAGTGCGCGTCAGCGGCGACGTCTCGAGCGGGAAGTCCGTGTAGAACGTGGGCTCGACGGTCTGCCCTTCGACGAACGCGTCGTACAGCTCGGTGACGATCGCGCCGTGCGTCATGGTCGGGGTCCAGTGGACACCCTTCTCCTCGCAGATCGCCTGGAGCGTCTCGAGGGGGTGTCGGGCGTGACTTCCTGGCCCACGGCCGGGACACGGCCCCGTGCACGGTGTGCACGGGCCACACGCCGTCGAGCCGGACCACGGTCCCGTCCGCGCGGCGCGAGATCGGTTCGCCGTGCACCGCGACCGCGGCCTCGACGATGAGGTCGCGCGTGAGGACGCGCATCGACGTGTAGTCGCCGTACGCCTGGTACGCCTCGAGCGACGTGAACTCGGGGTTGTGGGTCGCGTCGGCGCCCTCGTTGCGGAAGTTGCGGCCGAGCTCGAAGACCTTGCCGACGCCGCCGATCGCGAGCCGTTTGAGGAACAGCTCGGGGGCGATGCGCAGGTACAGGTCCACGTCGTACGCGTTGATGTGCGTCGTGAAGGGCGGGCGTTCGCGCCGCCGTGCACGCGCTGGAGGATCGGGGTCTCGACCTCGATGAACTCGCGCGCGGCGAGCGAGTCGCGCAACGACTTCACGGCTGCGCTGCGTCCGCGCAGGACCTGGGCCGTGCGGGTGTCGAGGGCCAGCTCCATGTGCTGAGCCGGACCTTGGCCTCGGCGTCGGCGAGGCCGCGGTGCTTGTCGGGCGGCGACGTCAGGGCCTTGGACGCCATGCACCAGGCCGTGCCGTGGAGCGAGAGCTCACCGCGTCGGCTGCGGGTCAGGTCTCCCGTGACGCTGACCTGGTCGCCCAGGTCGACCGCGCGACGCCACAGCGGGAGGTCCGGGCCCGGTCGGTCCGCGGTGAACATGACCTGGATCTCGTCGGTGCCCTCGCGCAGGTCGGCGAAGATCACGCCGCCGTGGTCGCGCATCCGCACCACGCGCCCGACGACGGACAGGTCGCCCAGGGCGGCCAGCTCGCCCGGTGAGGTGCTTGCCTCGGCCGGGGCGCCGCCGTCGGGCACCCTGGCGCCCAGCCGGACCGCGTCGCGGATCGAGACCGTCCGCGGGACCGAGACCGGATAGGGCTCCATGCCGGCGGCCCGCAGGACGTCCAGCTTCGCGTGGCGCGTGGCCTGCTGCTCGGTCAGGCGGCGCCTGGGCGCCGAGACCGTGAGCAGCGCTGTCTCCTGGGCGCGCACGGCCTCGGCGAAGGCCGCGGAGACTTCAGGACGGTCGAGGTCGGGGACCGGTCGCGGCGGTGGAAGAGGTTCGGGGTGCTCGGCAGGAAGCCTTCGGCCTGACCGACCGCGAAGATGACCTGCGTGAGCTGGCCCGCGTTCTGGTAGCAGAGCAGACGGGGCTTCCAGTCCGGCAGGTACTTCTCGTTCGACTTGTAGAGGAGTCGAGCTGCCAAAACCGGGAGGCGATCAGCAGCACGCGCCGGTTGAAGCGTTGGACCGGCGTGGCGCCGATCCGGGCGCCCTGCTCGAACGACCCGCGGAACATCGCGAAGTTCATCGAGATGCGGTCGATCCCCATGCCACGGCCCGTGCTGATTAGCTCGGTGACCATGAGCTCGGTGACCCCGCTGACCGCCTGCGGGTGGCGACGCATGACGTCGAGCGACAGTCCTCGGCGCCCCACGGCACGAACGACAGCAGACCGCGAGGGTCCCGTCCGCGTCGTGCGCCGAGACGATCACCTCGCGCGGGTCGGCCGGGTCCCCAGCCTGCTCAACGACATCGAAGCCACGCTCCTCGCCGTGCCGCCACTCGTCGGCAGCCGCGACCAGTCCGGCGAGCTCGTCCGGGGTGATCTCCGACTGGCGGCGGACCAGGACCCGGTAGCCCTCGCGCTCAGGACGCGCGACTGCGTGCCGGACGGACCTCATCGCCGGGCCGTCGAGGTTGAACGTGCGGACGTTGATGATCGCCTCGTCACCGAGTGCGATGGGATGCAGGTCCACCGCCAGGTAGGCCCTGGCGCCGAGCTCGCTGGTGGAGAGCACTGCGGGCACCCAGCCGAACGTCCGGGCACGGGCTCGCCACTGCTCGATCGCGTCGGGCCAGGCGGCCCTGTCGCCGATCGGGTCCCCGGCGGCGAGACAGACTCCCGAGACGACCCGGTAGGAGATGGCGGCGCGCTGGTCCGTCGAGAAGACGGCCCCGCGGTCCCAGCGGGTAGCGAAATACTCGAGCGAGTCGTCGCTCGGGTGCTCCAGCAGGAGCCGGCGGACCGCGAGCTCGTCCTCCGCCTCGACCTTCGAGTCGTGCGGGGCGGAGCGCAGGAAGACCGCGATCGCCACGACCAGAGCGAGGGCCGAGATGATGCCCGCGACCAGGGCGAGCCAGTCAGGTCCCGACCCGTCGGCGTGCAACGGGTAGTCGCTGGGCTTGAGCCCGGTCGCGACCGACAGGCTCCAGTTCACCCGGTTGCGCACCCCGTGCAAGGTGTGGGGAGCGACCTCGAGGACGAGGAAGGTCAGGACCGCGGACATCGCGACGCCGCCCAGGAGCACGAGGATCGCCCGCCACCAGGCGCCCCGGCTGACGCGGGCAGGGAACGCGGAGCGCGCGGCGACCAGCAGGACCACGGCCACGACGGCGACGATCCACGAGGTGATCTCGAGCGGGCGCAGGAGCAGGCCCTCGGCGCGCAGAGCCTCCTTCTCGACGTCGAAGACCCACAGCAGACCGACTGCGATCCCCAGCAAGGCCACGGGGAGCTGCCACACGAGCACGACGAACCACAGGGCGGCCCGCTGTCGGCGCAGCAGGCTGCTCGCGATCACGGCGACGAGCACGACCGAGAAGAGGCTGGGGAACGTCGGGACGTTGAAGAACGACAACCAGTCGCTCACCCGTCGAACCACGCCAGGTGCGAACGGGAGCAGGATCAGAGCGATCACCAGCCAGAAGGCCAACGCCTGGACGATCCTCCCGGTCCAGCCGGTGACCGCCTCCGCCCAGGCAGGGGCGGACGGGCGGGAGTGCGAGGTCGAGTGGGGCATGGCGCTCCTCGTTGCCGATGGTGCCACCCATTCAAGCGCAGGAGCGGGGTTGCGAGAGGTGGAGCGATTCTGGTGGTCACGGTGGCCGTCGCCGGAAGCGGACAGCCCCGTTCGCCGCCGGAAGGTTCTCCGGGGCGAACGGGGCCAGGGTCGGGCCGTCGGTGGCTACTGCCAGTACTCCACGCAGGCGCCGACGATCTGGTCGCCGCTGACGTCAGTCGTCTGCATTGTCAGCTCGTGTGCCAGCATCGCCCACCAGACCCGGGGCGACTCGATCCATCGAGCTCGGACCTCCTGGTAGACCTGAGAGGTCGCGGCAGGTGACCTGTCGGCAACCAGGGCTCTGACGTCCGCGAGGAAGGAGTCGTAGACACCGCCGTCGCCTTCGCCGCTCTCGTTGAAGGCCCGGCACACCTGCGGGTCGGTCCGTGCCGGAGCCTTGCCCGGCGTGCCGCCGTCGATCACGTCGAGCGTGAAGGCCTGCGTGCCGCCCGACTCGTCGAGCGTGACGTCGAACGTTCCGACGACGCGTGTGAACTGGCCCGCTTCCATCTGCTCCGGGAAGACCCCGCCTCCGTGCAAGGTCATCGACCAGCCAGCGTCGCTGGCCGTGCCCGGGACCCGTTGATCCCCGGGTTCGGGTCTACGGTGAGCGTCCATCCTCCGCCCGGTGAGCCGGTCAGGCTGTTCTCGAAGGAGAGATCGACGGCCGCCGGGGCACCCGTTGCCGCGGCCTTGCGCAGTGCCTCGAAGGCTGGCGACGTGTCGGCGTAGAGCACGTCACGGACGATGACCGGCTTCGGTGCGGGGAGGACCGGGTCCGGCTCGGGCGGGATCGTGACCGTGAACGGGACCGGAGCGGCGACGAGCCACCCGTCGAAGAGCGTCCCGGTCGCCTCCGTGCCCCAGGTCCCGTCCGGCTGGAGGGCCGAGTATCCCGTGAGCGGGAACCGATGCAGCGCGAACACCTCGTAGGCACCCGCCGGGAGCAGCGCGGGCTGCGTGCTTGTCGGCTCGCACGTCGCGACCGTCGCGACGTTGATCTCCCAAGCGGCCGACGACCCGGGGCCGGGTGGCTTCGCCAGTGGTCTCGGCAGCGGGGAGGGACGAGCTCACGATCACGCCGCTCTGAGCGATGACGTACGCGCCCGTGGCCGTGTCGGCGTACCGGAGTCGTGCGTCGCCGTCGAACATCATGAGGACCGGCGCCACCACGGAGCCGGAGGTCTGCACCGCGAGGTCGGGCACGCCGACGCTCAGGTGGGCGGGCAGCTCGTCGCCCGTCGGGGTCGGCGCGGGCTGCTGGCACGCGAGAGTCGTGGCGTCGATCCCGGCCGGGAACGTCCGGGTCGGCGCGGGTGTCTCGGACGGGGTCGCAGAGGGAGACGGCAACTCGGCCGGAGCCACGGGCTCGGGCCGGACTCCTGCGGGAGCGTGATCGCCGCGACGCCGAGCGCCCCGGCGACGCACAGCGTGGTCGCCCGAGGGCGACCTTCTTCGCTGCCCGACGGCGGCGGGTGCGTCCGCGGACAGCGTCGAGGTGGGTGTCGAGCCCGGGAGGGACGTGTCGTCGACCAGGTCGCGCAGGGCGCGGCGCAGGTCGTCGTCGTGGTTCGAGGGTCCGTTGTCGGTGGCGCTCACTGGGTGTTCCTCCCGTTCGTCGCTGCTGGGGCTGTCAGAGCCTGTGCCGGTGTCGCTGCTGCTTTCGTGGCTCGCGCGGCCTTCGTGGCCGCCTTCGTGGCTGGTGCCGCCGGCCTGGCCGAGGTCGGCGTCGTAGCGTCCGGCGTGGCGGGCGCGACGACCGGCGCAGCGGCACCGAGTGTGGCTTTCATGACGGTCATCGCGTCGGACAGATGACGCTTGACCGTCCCTTCGGCGCACCCGAGCTCCTCGGCGATGCGCGGGACGGTCAGGTCCTCGTAATACCTGAGCACGACGCACGCGCGCTGCCGCGGTGTCAGGCCCGCGAGCGCCTTGGCCATGTCGGCCCGGGCCGAGGCGGGGCTTCCGGTCGGGCATGGTCTCGCGCTGCCCGACGAGGTGCCGCAGCCCGAGCCAGTGCCGTCGGCGCCGGTATCCGTCGAGGTAGAGCGAGAGGATCGCCTTGCGCACGTACCCCTCGAGGTGCGCGACCTCGTCGTCGGTCCTCAGGACCATGAGCCTGGTCCCTCCGCTGCCCGCAGAGGCGGGCGGCGCCTCGCCCGGCTCGACGCCAGCCCCTCCCGCGAAGCCTCGAGAACACCTTGACGAGTGCGTCCTGCACCACGTCCTCCGCGTCGCGCCTGTTCCCGCAGAGCAGGTAGGCGTACCCCGTGAGAGCTTTTCCGCGCTGTGCTGTCAGCGCGGCGAGCTCGTCCTCCCAGCTGGCCACCGATCCCCTTCGTCCTTCACCCGACCGCCCCTGTCGGGCGGCGTCACTGATCATGACGGGTGAGGTCGGCAGATCGTTGGGCGCTCTCTCGTGACGACCCCACGATGTCGCGTGACGTGCGCCACACGTGACTAGACTCGGGCGCATCCACCGGGGTGCCGGGGACAACCGGTGACCCCGGTCCAGCAGTCGTCAAGGAGGACGGATGCTCACGCTCAGCTCCACCAGTCTCACCATCGTCGCGGTGATCGGGGCCATCGGCCTCGCGTGCCTCGTCTTCGCGTTCGTGCTCAGACGCCAGGTCCTCGCGGCGCCGGGGGACGGCGAAGATGCAGGACATCGCCCAGGCGATCCAGGAAGGGGCGTCCGCGTACCTCAACCGACAGTTCCGGACGCTGGCCCTGTTCGCCGTGATCGTGTTCGGGCTCCTGTTCCTGCTGCCCGGGGACGCAGGCATCAAGGTGGGGCGTTCGGTCGCGTTCCTCGTGGGTGCGGGGTTCTCGGCGTGCATCGGCTACCTGGGCATGTGGCTCGCGGTGCGCGCGAACGTGCGCGTCGCGTCGGCCGCGACCCGCCCTGGGGCCGCGCAGAGGGCGCCCGCGTGGCGTTCCGCACCGGAGGCGTGGTGGGCATGTCTGTCGTGGGTTTAGGGCTGCTCGGTGCGGCAGGGGTCGTCCTGCTGTACCGAGGGGACGCACCGGCTGTGCTCGAGGGGTTCGGGTTCGGGGCTGCGCTGCTCGCGATGTTCATGCGCGTGGGCGGCGGGATCTTCACCAAGGCGGCGGACGTCGGTGCCGACCTGGTGGGCAAGGTGGAACAGGGCATTCCCGAGGATGACCCGCGCAACGCCGCGACCATCGCGGACAACGTGGGCGACAACGTGGGTGACTGCGCGGGCATGGCCGCGGACCTCTTCGAGTCCTACGCCGTCATGCTCGTCGCGGCCCTCATCCTCGGCAAGGCCGTGATGGGTGAGCAGGGGCTGGTCTTCCCGCTGATCGTCACGGCGATCGGTGCGTTCGTCGCGGTGCTGGGCGTCTTCATCACCCGGATCCGTGGCGACGAGAACGGGCTCCGGGCGATCTACCGCGGCTTCTACCTGTCGGCGCTCCTGGGTGCGGTCCTCGCCGGGGTCGCGGCGTTCGCCTACCTGCCCTCGTCGTTCTCGGAGCTGTCCGGGACGGCAGACCTGGGTGACGTGACGAGCGACCCGCGCGTGGTCGCGGCCCTCGCGGTCCTCATCGGCGTGGTTCTGGCGGGCATCATCCTGTGGGTCACGGGCTACTTCACGGGCACGACGTCGAAGCCCACCCTTCATGTCGCCGCCACCTCGCGCACGGGGCGGCCACGGTCGTCCTGGCGGGGATCGGGGTCGGGTTCGAGTCCGCCGTGTACACCGCGGGCATCATTGCCGCGGCGATCTGCGGGTCTTCCTCATCGCGGGCGGCTCGGTCTGGCTGTCGCTGTTCCTCATCGCCCTCGCGGGCTGCGGGCTCCTCACGACCGTCGGCGTGATCGTCGCGATGGACACGTTCGGCCCGGTCTCCGACAATGCGCAGGGCATCGCGGAGATGTCCGGCGAGGTCGACGCCGAGGGCGCCCAGATCCTCACCGACCTCGACGCCGTGGGCAACACGACCAAGGCCATCACCAAGGGCATCGCGATCGCGACGGCCGTCCTCGCGGCCACCGCGCTGTTCGGTTCGTACGCCGACGCGGTGGGCGTGGCGCTCGCCGACATCACGAACCCCGGCACGGGGCTGGTCGTCTCGATGCTCGACTACTCGATCATCTCGCCCATCACCCTGGTCGGCGTGATCCTCGGTGCCGCGACCGTCTTCCTGTTCTCGGGGCTTGCGATCGACGCGGTGACTCGTGCGGCGGCGCGATCGTCTACGAGGTGCGCCGCCAGTTCCGCGAGCACCCGGGATCATGACGTACGAGGAGCGGCCCGAGTACGGCAAGGTCGTCGACATCTGCACCCGCGACTCCCTGCGTGAGCTCGCGACGCCGGGTCTCCTGGCGGCGTTCGCCCCATCGCGGTCGGGTTCGGCCTGGGGTGGGCCCGCTCGCGGGCTTCTCGCGGGAGCGATCGGCGCGGGCGTGCTCATGGCGGTGTTCCTGGCCAACTCGGGCGGCGCCTGGGACAACGCGAAGAAGATCGTCGAGGACGGCGCGTACGGCGGAAGGGGTCCCCTGCGCACGAGGCGACCGTGGTCGGCGACACCGTGGGCGACCCGTTCAGGACACGGCCGGTCCCGCGATCAACCCGCTGCTCAAGGTCATGAACCTGGTGTCGGTGCTGATCGCCCCGGCAGTGGTCCTCATGAGCGTCCCGGAGGACGCCAACCACGCGCTGCGCATCGGGATCGCGGTGGTCGCGGCGGGCATCGCGTTCGGTGCGGTCATCCTCTCGAGGCTCCGTGCCGCGCGCGTGGACAGGGAGCAGCTCGCGGAGGAGCCTCAGGCGGTGCGCGCGAGCTGACGCCTCTCCGCGGACCACGTTGTCAGAACGAGCGTGACCTCGAGGTCACGCTCGTTCTGACAACGTCGGAGCAGGGTCACGCTGCGAGTCAGTGGCCCAGCACCGGCCACGCCGTGCCCACCGCGAACGCCGCGACGACGACCGCGAGCGACACCACGAGCAGCGCGGTGTCCCGCGCGCCGAAATGCAGGTGCGCGAGGCGGATGCGGCGCCCGGCGTCGTCGCGCCGCTCGGTCGTGAACCCTTGGTCTCCAGCGCCTCGACCGTGGTCCGGGTCCGCTTGGCCGTGTTGAGCATGAGCGGGTAGAACGACTCGACGAGGATGAGCGAGAGCCGCCGCGCGGTGCGCCAGCCGAGCAGTCCGTGCCGGGTGGCCCGCGGCCCGCGCAGCCGGTGGCCGTCGACGATCGTGTGGAACTCGTCGATCAGCAGGGCAGCATCCGGTATCCGTAGCTGACCCCGAACCCCAGCATCGGCGGGGCGTGCAGCGCCAGGAGCGCGTCGGAGAGCTTCGGGGTCGAGCGACACGAACGCGGCCATGCTCACGAGCGAGACCGTGCCGAGCTTGAGCGTGATGACAGCGATCCCTCGATCGCGGTCGCGTCCCCTGGAGGAACCAGACCAGCGCCAGCAGGTAGAGGCACTGGCCCGCGATCCCGAGCGCGAAGACCCCAGCAGGAGCGGACCGATCCGCGCGGCCAGCGCGGTCCCCGCCGCGAGCACGAAGAGGATCGCGAGCACCGTGAGGTCGTACGTGAACCACGGGGCCAGTCCGCACAGGGCGTACCAGAAGAGCACCGCGCGAGGGTCGCGCCGGGCGAGGAACCCGCCGCGAGTCGCATAGGCGACGCGCATGAGCTCGAGCTTGATCCACTCGAGCGAGAGGCGGTCGCTGTCGGCCCGGCGAAGACGCGAGGATCGCCCGCGTCCGTCACCGGCCGCAGGTCCGCGACCCGTCGGCGTGGGGCACCGGCACGCGGAGCCGAGCGCGGGGACCTTCCGCGGACAGGGCGGTCGAGATTCCGCTGGCGCTGCTCACGAGAGCCTCCCGTTGGTGCGTGCCGAGGTGTCGACGGCCTGTCGGGTGCCGAGCCGGGCCACGAGCTCCGGCACGGACAGCGGCACCGGGACCAGGCCGAGCGCCGCGCCGAGCTGAACCACCTGCGGCGGGACGAGCCGGGACCTCGCCAGGAGGTCGGGCCGGGAGAAGAGGGTCCGGGGATCGGTGTCGGCGATGATCGACCCCTGGTCGAGGACGATCACCCGGTCGGCCCACTCCGCGACCAGGTGCA
Source organism: Oerskovia sp. M15 (assembly GCA_038070415.1). Lineage (GTDB taxonomy): Bacteria > Actinomycetota > Actinomycetes > Actinomycetales > Cellulomonadaceae > Oerskovia. The sequence continues at coordinate 1,105,173 of JAMYWF010000001.1, read as the reverse complement.
TGTCGTGCGTCGCGATCACGGTGCAGCGGATGTGCTCGGCGAGCGCCGCGAGCATGCCGATGACGTCGTCGCGGCTGCGCAGGTCGAGGCTCGACGTGGGTTCGTCGAGCAGGAGCAGGCGGGGTCGCATCGCGAGCCCGACGGCGAGCGTCGCCCGGCGTTGCTGGCCCCGGACAGCAGGCGTCCGTCACGGTCGGCGAGCGCGGTCAGGTCGACGCGGTCGAGGACCTCGGTCACGAGCGCGGCCGTGCCGGGCACGCGGCGACCGGCGGGTGCATCGCGACGTCGGCCCGGACGGAGTCCTGAGGAACATCTCCTCGGGGCGCTGGCAGAGGTAGCAGACGGTGTCGGCGAGCTCGGCGGCCGAGACGGTCCGGGTGTCGGTCCCGTCGACGGTCACGCTGCCGGCGTCGGGCACGTCGAGGCCGGACAGGAGCTTGAGGAGGGTCGACTTCCCGGCACCGTTCGAACCCACGAGGGCCACGCGCTCGCCCTCGTGCAGGTCCAGGTCGAGTCCGTCGATCACGGTGGACCGGGGCCCGGCGAGCGTGCGGTAGGAGCGGGTGACCTGGTCGACGCGGGCGATGACCGGGCCGTGGCGCGCGACGGACACGGCGGGAGCGCCCTGGTCGGTGACCGTGCCCGGAGCGTCGGCCCCAGCCTGGCGGGCTCGGCGAGCCGCCGGTCCCGCAGCCACTCGATCGCCACGGGGACCGTCGAGGGCACCGGCCCGTGCGCCTCGAACGCCCGGGCGACCGCCGTGACCTGGGGACCGGGATGTTCGCTGCCTCGAGGTCCTCGGTCCGGGCCAGGGCCTCCGCCACGGGCAGGTGCCAGCGGGGAGCCCGTCGGCCATGAGGACCACCGACCGGGCGTAGCGGGCGACGAACTCGGCATGGTGCTCGACGACGACGATCGTGATGCCGAGCTCGCGGTTGAGCCGGGCGAGGTGCTCGTAGATCTCCTGCGCGCGGTGGGGTCCACCTCGGCCACGGGCTCGTCGACGACGAGGACCGACGGGGTCAGGGCGATCGCGCCCGCGATGGCCGTCAGGTGCTGCTGGCCGCCCGAGAGCTGCCAGGTGAACCGGTCGGCGAGCGAGGTGATGTCGAGGGTCTCGAGCGCGCTCGCCGTCCGTTCCGCCCAGTCGGGGAGACCGAAGTTCACGGGGCGAACGAGACGTCGTCGCGGACCGTGGGGCGCACGAGCTGGTTGCCGAAGTCCTGGAACACGTACCCGACGTCGTGCGAGAGCTCGGCGACGCCGACGTCCGCGGTGTCCCGGCCGAGGACGTGCACCGAGCCGGTCAGGTCCCCGACCAGAAGTGGGGACGAGCCCGTTGAAGGACTTGCAGAGCGTGGTCTTGCCGGACCCGTTGCCGCCGACCACGGCGACGAAGTCACCCGCCTCGATCCGGAGGTCTACCCGCGCAGCGTGTCCTCCTCGGCGCCGGGGTAGCGGAACGTGAGTCCTCGGACCTCGATCGCCATGGCGGCGCGGGCATCAGGCGTCGTCCCGGTCCGCTGGCAGCGTCGTGACGGACGCTGCCGGGTGGTGACGGACGCTGCCTGGGTGAGCCGGCGCCGTCGGGCCCGAAGGACCGCGACCAGCACGCACGCCCCGGCGACCGCCAGGGCCGCCAACGACAAGGCCACCCAGAGGTAGGCGGTGCCGTACTCCTCGATGAAGTCGGGCTGGAACGCGCCCAGCGTCATGATGCCGCCCTCGCGGCCCACGAACTCCTCCCACTGCGAGACCACACCGATCGTGACCGCACCCAGCAGAGCGAGGGCGCCCATGATCCAGAACGGGATCCCGCGGGGCCGACGAGCCGCGGCGGGTTCTGGGGTCGCGCGGGCGCAGGCCCATGAGCGGCTCGATCTTCCCGTAGAGGCGAGGCGCGAGCCAGATGGCCGGCAGGGCACCGAACAGGACGCCCGTGATGAGCAGCGCCATGACGAGCTCGATCGACTCGGAGACCAGGACGGCCTGGAACAGCCCGTCCGAGTCCTCGAGCGTCTCGGGGTCGATGCCGATCCCGACCTTCGCGAGGTCGATGAGACCCGAGGAGATCTTGTCGATCGAGACCAGGGCGAGCGCCGCGGCGAAGAGCTGACGGCGGTTGCGCGGGTTGCGCACGATGCAGCCGGCGACGTAGATGCCGAGCAGGAGCTGGAGGAAGCCCTCGAGCTCTCCGAGACCGCCGAAGTCGCCGAGCAGCATGTCGGAGAAGACCATCTCACCGAGCGGGGCGCCGATCGCGACCCACAGCGGGCAGAACAGTGCGGCGAGGACGACAGGGATGAAGGCGAAGTAGGCGACCTCGAGCTCGAAGGGTCCGACCTCGATGCTCGGCACGATCCCCGTGACGATGTCGGAGACCCCGAACAGCGTCATCGAGAGCACGAGGATCATGAGCTTCTGGGAGCTGCTGATGCCGGCGGGGTCGTGCAGGCGGCGGCGCAGCGACGTCAGGGGCGCCGTGGACCCCGGGGGCGGGTGGACGTGCCGGACGGTGACTGACGGGCCGGGGCGGTGGAGCTCGCGGAGCCGTTCATGGTGTGCCTTCCTGGGGCGGTCGGTCGTGCGGGCGGAGGGGTCAGCGGTCGGTCGGACGAGGTGAGGTGGTGGACGTCGAGGGGAGGTGGCGGTCCAGAGCGTCAGGAGGTCCCCGATCTCGTCGATCAGGTGGTCGGGGCCGCCGCGCCGTCCGCGGAGTCGAGCGTCGCGTCGGCGCTCGACCCGCCGCGCACGAGCACGACCGTCCCGACGCCGGCGCCGCGGGCCGCGAGGACGTCGCGGTGGGGCTTGTCCCCGACGAACCAGGCGCCGTCCGGGTCGGCGTCGAGCGCGGTCAGCGCGGTGCGGGCGGTCAGGGGTCGGGCTTGCGGCGACCGAGCTCGTCGGAGTAGACGTGCACACCGACGAGGTGGTCGATGCCGAAGTCCTCGAGCTCCTCGCGGACGGCGCGCCCGCAGACGGTGTTGGAGACGACGGCGACGGGGACACCGCCGGCACGGGCTGCCTCGAGGACCTCGCGGACGCCGGGGCGCAGGGTCGGGAGGGACTTGGAGCGGGCGTACTCGAGCACGAGCGCGTACGCCTCGGCGCGCAGCCAGTCACCGATCCCGTCGCCGAGGTGCGCGAGGGCGGGGCCGACCAGCTCGACCCAGAAGGTCGTCGGGTCGATCTCCTCGACGACCCCGGCCGCGGGTCGGCGGGCGAGCCCGCCCCGGTCGCCCCTCGTGCCGGTCCTTCCACGCGCGGTGCCGCACGCGCGCCCCGCGACGGCCTCGGCGGCCTCCTCGGGCGAGAGGACGTACCCGCGGCGGCGAGCCGCTGCGCGAGGTGACGGGCGAACCCGAGGCGCGCCTCGTCGTCGGGTACGGACGTCACGATGACCCCGCCGTGATCCAGGAGGAGAGCTGAGGGAGACCGCCGTGTCCCGTCCGCACGGCGGGTGCCGGTGCCTCGGTGACCGGGGCAGGCCCGGTGGCCTCGACGGGGCTCGCGGCCCGCAGCAGGTCCCCGATGCCCTCGGGGTGTCGAGCACGGCGTCGGCCGTGTCGGTGACGGGGTACGGCGGGTGTCGCTGCGGTGGTGGCGAGTCAGGATCACGGCGCCGACGCCGCCCGTCGACCTGCGACGACGTCCCGGTCGAGGGTGTCGCCGACGTACCAGGTCCGGTCGGGGTCGTGCCGAGCGCGCGGGCCGCCAACGCGATGATGCCCGGGTGGGGCTTGCGGATGCCGACCTCGTCCGAGTAGACCTGCACGCCGAACGCCTCGTCGAGGCCGTGCGCGGCCAGGAGCGTGCGGTGCGCGCGCCCCGAGTGGGCGTTGGAGACGATCCCGACCCTGATGCGGAGGTCGGCCGCCGTGGCGAGGAGCTCGGGGATGCCTGGTCGGACGGTGTGCTCGCTGAGCGTCGCGGTCACGCGGGCCAGCAGGGTGCTCGCGCTGCCGGCGAGGACCTCGCGGGCACTGAGGGGCAGCGGTGAGGCGAGGAAGTCGTGCCAGATGGTCCGGTGGTCCAGCTCGAGCGGCTCGAGGCGACGGCTCGACGCGTTCTTCCAGTCCTTGAGGGCTGAGACGCCGCCGCGCAGGACGGGCTCGAGCACCTCCGGCGCGTAGCGGTGCCCGCGCGCTCGAGGACGTCGCTCAGGTGGGCGGCGAGCTCCCCGTAGCCCTCGGGGCGCTTGGTCGTCTGGAAGATGACGCCGCCGAAGTCGAGGAGCAGCGCGTCGGGGCGCGAGCTCAGGCCGGGCGTCGAGGGCCGGGCCGTCGCGTGCGTCGAGAGGGCGGCGACGGTGCGCGCCGCGGCAGGCTCTTCGAGGACGGGAGCGGGGAAGGTCGGTCGTGGTCACAGTGGGACGGTAGGTACGGGGATCGACGGCCCGGCGACGGCCCGGTGTCCGGCAGGAAACGGCGGCGGAAATTCTGGAACGTTCCATATTTCCATGACCAGAGGGAGAATGGACCCGTGACTCCCCGCCCGACCCTCCTCGACGTCGCTGCCCACGCCGGCGTCTCCAAGTCGCTCGTCTCCCTCGCCCTGCGCGGTGACCCGGGCGTCAGCGAGCGCACGCGCGAGCGCATCCGGCTCGCCGCCGACGCCCTCGGCTACCGCTCGAACGTCCTGGCCCGGAGCCTGAAGCAGGGGCGCACCCTGCTGATCGGGGCCGTGATCTCGAGCCTCGACAACCCGTACCATACCGAGATCGTCGCGGGGTCGAGGACGCCGCGGAGGCGGCAGGGTTCTCGGTGCTCCTCGTCCACGGCTCGCGCGACCGCGGTCACCTCTCCCGTCACCTCGACACCCTCCTGGGGCTCAACGTCGAGGGCCTCGTCGTGATCAGCTCCTGGCTCGAGGAAGATCACCTGGCCGCCGCGGCGCGCCCCCGTGGTCATGGTCGGGCGTCCCCTCGGGGCGATCGACGGCGTCGACACCGTGACCAACGACGACGTGCGCGGCGCGGGGCTCGCCGTGGACCACCTCGTGGGGCTCGGGCGCTCGAGGATCGCGCACCTGAGCGGGAGCAGCAGGCCCGCGGGCACGGCGCGCCGCGCCGCTACGAAGAAGCGATGCGACGGCACGGGCTGGAGCAGGCGATCCGCGTCGTCGGGCCGGAGACGCCCTCGACGGGCTGGTCACGGACGGCTACCAGGCGCTCTTCGCCCGCAACGACGTCGAGGCCTTCGACGCCCTGGACCGCGCGCACGGGCTGGGGCTGAGCGTCCCGGGGACCTCGCCGTGGTCGGCTACGACGACTCCTCGCTCGCCCAGCGCGCCCGCCCGCGCCTCACGAGCGTCCACCAGCCGCGCGAGCGGATGGGGCGCTCGCGGTCGAACTGCTGCTCGACCGGCTGGGCGGTCGGCACGAGGACCGGCACGAGGTGCTCGAGCCCCGGCTGGTCGTGCGGGGTCGACCGTTCCTGACGTGCGCGTGGGACCCGCCTGACGCGTCGCCCGCGCCTGACGCGCCTGACGCGTCGGCCGCGTCGGCCGCTGACCTCGTCATCTACGTGAAACGTGAAGTACCTAGTATCCTGCCGAGCGGCCCAACGGCGGGTCAGGTACAGGTCGGTCCCACCCGACCCTGCGGAGGCGATCATGTTGCGAGGCGTTCCAGGACGCGTGGACAGGGCCGGGCGCGGCCCGTTCGGCGGGGACGCGGGCGACGGCCAAGCGGCGGCGGCGCGAGCGCGGCGGCGGCGGCAGGGCGCTGAAGATCGGCGGCATCGCGGGCGGGATCGTCGGCTACCTGTTCTTCGTCGAGTTCACGAGCGGCATCCTCCAGGGCTTCTACACCCGCTCCTGACCGACATCGCGCGGCACCTGGACATCCACGACGCCGACATCAACTGGTTCGAGGCGGCTCAGCTCCTGCTCTCCGCCATGGTCGTGCCGGTCTTCGCCAAGCTCGGCGACATCCATGGCTACCGCAGGATGCTGCTCATCACGACGGCCCTCACCGCGGCGGCCTCGTGGGCCGTGGCGTTCTCCCCGACGTTCTGGGTCTTCCTCGTGGCGTGGTCGCTCCAGGGCTTCTACGTGGTGTGGCTTCCGCTCCAGGTCGCGCTCATCTATGCGCGCTCGCGCGGCGCGCCGACGGACCCTCGCTGACCCGCAAGGCGACCGGCGTGATCGTCGCCGCGCTCCAGGCCGGTGCGATCGTCGGGCGCTGGCGGCGGCCAGGCGGGCGCGCTCGCGCAGGACCGCCTCTGGCTCGCCCTGAGCATCCCGGCGCTCGCCGTGACGGCCGTGTTCTTCGTGGTGTGGTTCCGCATCCCCGAGTCGCCCGAGAAGGGCGAGGGCACGCTCGACCGCGGCGGCGTCGTGCTCCTGAGCCTGACCCTGCTGCTCATCAGCGCGGGGCTGACGTTCATGCGGACCAACGGGCTCGGGACGTGGTGGGCGTGGGCGCTCGTCGTGGTCGGGATCGCGTCGTTGTGGCCGCTGGGCCGGTACGAGCTGCGCCAGGGCGACCCGCTCGTGGACCTGCGGGTCCTGCGTCGCCCGACCATGTGGCCCATCATGGTCACCGCGGCCCTGTTCGGCGTCAGCATCCTGGGCGCGCAGGGGCCGCTGTCCACGTTCGCGCGCACGGACCCCGCGGTCTACGGCTACGGCCTGGGCGCGTCCTCCATGACCGTCTCGCTGCTCGTGGGTGGATACGTGATCTCGTGCCTGCTGGGGCGCTCGCGTTCTCGCGCATCACGCGCGTGCTCACGCCACGGCGCACCCTGATCCTGGCGGCCTCGCTCGTCGCAGTGGGCTATCTGCTGTTCCTGCCGTTCCACGAGACCACCGCGAACCTCCTGACGAACATGGTCGTCGCGGGCCTCGGTTCCGGTGCGCTCGTCGCGGCGCTGCCGACCGCTGCCGCTGCGGCGGCCCCGATCGGCCGCACGGCCGTGGCAACCGGCCTCACGAACACGACCAAGACCATCGGCGGCACGTTCGCCTCGTGCGTGTTCGCGCTCGCGCTGATCTCGGGCACGCACGCGACGCTCGACGGCTCGGAGGGCACCGCCGCTCCCTCAGCGGGTACATGATCGTCTGGACGATCTGCGGGGTCACAGCGGTCGTCGCGGCCGTGGTGCTCGCGTTCGTCCCGCGGCTCGCCTTCGCAGACGGGGAGCCCGTCGCGCCCCAGGAAGCACCCGTCGCCAAGGAGGCGCTGCAGTGAGCAGGAGGAGCACACGGCCCGGCCCGACGGCGGCACGCGCCACCGCGGGCGCCCTCGTCGCCGGGGTGGTCGGCCTGCTCGGGGTCGGTGTGGCACGGGCGGCGCGGTTCACCCGCACGACGCCGACGAGCACACGGGCCGCTTCGCGGCCGGTGCGACCCTGGCGGCCCGACCCACGGCGAGGCGCCCGCGACGACCCGGCGAGCTACGCCGTCGGGACGGCCGAGCGGTTGAGCGTGCTGGTGCGCATCCCGACCGTCTCCTCCCGCGTCCCCGGCGAGGAGGATCCCGCGCTGTTCGAGGCGTTGATCGACCGGCTCGCGGACCTGTACCCGCGTGTCCACGCGAGGCTGACGTGCGAGCGCGTGGCCGGTCACGGGCTGCTCTACCGGTGGAAGGGACGCCAGAGCGCGGACCCGCAGCCCCGTGGTGCTCATGGCGCACTACGACGTGGTGCCGGTCGAGGCCGAGGACTGGTCGGGCGACCCGTTCTCCGGCGAGATCCGCGACGGCGCGGTGTGGGGGCGCGGGACGCTCGACGACAAGGGGTCGCTCGTCGTGGTCCTGGAGGCGGTCGAGTCGCTGCTCGCTGCGCGGTTCGCGCCGGACCGGGACGTGTACCTGTCGTTCGGGCACAACGAGGAGACCGCGGGGACGCGGCCGGACCGCGGTCGCGCTGCTGCGCGAGCGGGGATCCGGCCCTGGCTCGTGGTCGACGAGGGCGGGGCGGTCGTCGAGGCGCGTTCCCGGGCGTGACGGCACCCACCGCCGTCGTCGGGGTCGCCGAGAAGGGGATCCTCGACCTGGAGATCAGCACGCAGTCGCTCGGCGGGCACGCCTCGACGCCCGTGCGGGCGGTGCCACGGCTCGGCTGGCGCGCGCGATCGTGCGCATCGACGCCCACCCGTTCCCGCCGCACCTGCCCGAGCCGACGCTCGAGATGATCGACACGCTCGGCGGCACTCGCCGTTCGGGCTCCGACTGCTGTTCGCGAGCGCGCGGCAGATCCGGCCTGCGCTCGCCCGGGTCCTGGGGACCGTGAGCCCCGAGACCAACGCGATGGTCCGCACGACGGTCGCGATCACCCAGCTCCAGGGCAGCCCCGGGGCCAACGTCCTGGCCGCCTCCGCGAAGGCCAACGCGAACATCCGCATCGCGACGGGGAGAGCGTGGAGTCGGTGGTCGAGCGGCTCCGGCGCGTCGTCGACGACCCGTCGATCGAGCTGCGCGTGGTCTCGGGCGAGGACCCGTCACCGGTGTCGCCGACCGACGGGCGCAGTTCGCGCTGGTGCGTGCGTCGATCGGGGCTGCGTACCCGGACGCCGTCGTGACCCCGTACGTGATGCTCGGGGCGTCGGACTCGCGGCACTACTGCGAGATCTCCGAGCACGTGTACCGGTTCAGCCCGTTCGCGATGACGCGCGAGCAGCGTGAGTCGATTCACGGCGTGGACGAGCACGTGACGATCGACGCGCTGGGCCGCGGGGTCGTGTTCTACCGGGCGTTGCTGCGAGGGCTGTGACGGGTGCCGTGACGCCGACGGGGTGTCAGAACGTGCGTGACCTCGGGCTCACGCTCGTTCTGACAACGCGGCGAGCGCCTTGGTGGTGTCAGAACCAGCGAGGTCTCGGGCCCTCTCGTTCTGACACACCCGGCCGGGAGGCGAGCCAGGTCAGCGCCAGTGCTCCAGCAGCCGCGCCGTCGTCCCTGTCGCCCGGTCCAGGACGTGCTCGGCCCCGTCCACGGCAGCGGACATCAGGGCGGCGTCGATGAAGTGCCCCAGGAGGTCGACGTCGGCGACGTGGTCGTACCCGCTCGCGTCGAGGACGGTGCGCAGGGCTGCGAGCAGCCGGGGACGGGACGTACGCAGGATGGGACGCAGCGCCGGGTCGCGCATCGCGGTGAGCATGGGATCGAGGCGGACGTCGACGACGGTGTCGTCGACCGACGGTGCGTAGAACGTCTCGATCAGGAGCCGGGCCGTCACCGCGGCCGAGCGATGACGTCGGGGCAGCGCGTCGGCGCGCTCCACGGCGGCCTCCCACGCAGATCCTCCGCGGCCTGGACCGCGGCGGTGACCAGCGAGGAGCTCGACGGGAAGTAGTAGGACGCCGACCCTTGCGGCACCCCGGCGGCCCGGGCGACCCTGCGGTGCGTGACGGCGGGGAACCCTCGGCGATGAGGAGCCGTGCGGCCGCCTCGATCATGGCGCGCTGGCGCATGTTGCTGCGGTCCTGCACGGGCGTCCTCGCGATGGTGCTGCTGGGTCGTCGCCCGCCACTCGGCCCTGCGTCGTCGGATCGGCTTCCGGGTTCCGGCTGCGTGGCGCTCACGCGCACATCCTAGAGACGAAGGGCACATTCCGACGGCGCGACTCTGCATCCCGGCTGTTCAGCGCGTCGTCCTCGTGATCTCGGACCGGGTCCGTCGTCGCCGCGAGGGGTAATCCGGTGCGCGGTGAGTTTCGGCGCACGGCCCCGACCAAGGATGATGGAGCGATGAGTACCTCGTTCCTGCGCCCGGCGACAGCGCTCGCCGCCGTCGCGCTCCTGGCCCTGGGAGCATGCTCCGCGGGCGACGACGCCACCTCGACCGCTCCGTCGTCGGAGGCGACCGCGACCGGGTCGGCCGCCCCGGAGGGCGCTGCCCCGGAGGACGCCGAGGCGACCGCCGGCGCGGACGCCCCGGCGGCCGGGGCTGCCGGGGAGGCCGATCCTGCCGTCGACACGTCCTTCTGCGATGCGACCGAGGCCGCCTGGGCCGCGGCCAACACCGCCCAGGTCTCGATGAGCGTCGAGCACCCCGCACGCTCGTGACCGGCTTCGAGAACGCGCGGGTCGCACTGACGAGCGTCGAGCCCCTGCGGAGGTCGCCGACGACTGGGAGTCCGTCAGCTCCTACGTCGAGACGGCGGCCAAGGCCCTCGCGAAGGCGGACATCGACTCACCGAAGGCCATCATCGGCGCGCTCGACGACGCGGGCAAGGACCTCGACACCGACGCGATGACCGCGGCCTCGGCGCGGGTGACGACCTACCTGGACGAGACCTGCACAGGGTGAATCCGATGGGGAGAAGTCCCCGCCGCGCACGAACTGGCAGGGATGCTCACAGCAATGCCTCAGGATGGTGTGCATGACCAACCGGAAGAACCTGACCAAGACCGTCGGCGGCCTCGTGACCGCCGCTCTCCTGACCCTTTCCCTCGCAGCGTGCAGCGGGGCGCTGACGTGAAGGCGTTCTGCGAGACCGGCGAGGGCTTCGAGGACTCGATGAACGACGTCGACGTCAACGACCCGGCTGCCACCGCCAAGGCGTTCGACGACCTCGTCGCCGAGCTCAAGGCCGCGGACGCGCCGAGGACATCGCGGCGGACTGGACCAAGCTGACCGAGGGCTTCGAGTCGATGGGCGACTCCTCCAGGAGCTCTCCGAGCTCGACCCCACGGCCGACGACTACATGGAGCGCGCCACCGAGCTCTCCGAGTCGCTGTCGTCGACGGACTTCCAGACGGCTGCTGACAACGTCCAGAAGTGGACCGAGGAGAACTGCGCCGCCTGATCTCCCGCGCGTCGACGGGCCGGTTCGCTGATGCAGCGAGCCGCCCGTCGACGTTCGCCGGGGTGCGGGCACGCGCGCCCCACGAGGCGATCGGGGAGGATGGACGCATGTCCCCGGAGAACCCACGATCGACCCACGCCTCCTGTCGCTCCTGCGCACCGACCTCGAGGAGGCCGGCTACACGGTCGACGGCGTCGAGGACTTCCTCGGTCCGCTCGCTGCGTCAGCCTTGCACCGCGAGCAGGCCGTGCCCGCGCTGCGTGTCGCCCGGGCCGCGCTCGACGACGCGGCGGGAGCGACGTCGTCGGGCCGGAAGGACCCGCGGGCCGTGCTCACCGCGCTCTTCCTGCTGGGCCTCGAGGTCCGCCGCGCGGACCTCGACGCTGCCCTGCCGGGGTGGGGGCGGCGGTGCGGCGCGCCTCGGCCTCGTGGCAGCGGCAGGCAACGGGCCCGACGACGGCGTCCGCGCCCTGGCTGACCTGCGCCCCTACGCCGCGGCGGACGCGGCGGGCCCCGTCACGTGGTGGCTGGCCTCGGACCTGGGCGAGCTCGCGACCGGGCGACGCCTCGCGGGAGACCACGTGCTCGGTGCGGGCGGGGCCTCGATCACGCTCGCACAGGTGACCATGCGCACGCCCGTGGGACGGGTGCTCGACCTCGGACGGGCTGCGGCATCCAGGCGATGCACGCCTCGCGGCACGCGCAGTCGGTCGTCGCGACCGACATCTCCCGGCGTGCGCTGCGGTTCGCCGAGTTCAACGCGGCCCTCGACGGCGTGCGCCTGGACCTGCGCGAGGATCGATGCTCGACCCGTCGCGGGCGAGCAGTTCGACCTCGTGGTCTCCAACCCGCCGTTCGTCATCACGCCGCGTGCTGCGGGAGACGGAACCATACCGGAGTACGAGTACCGCGACGGCGGTCGCGCGGGCGACGACCTGGTGCGGGACCTGATCCAGGGCGTGGGCGACGTGCTGGCCCCGGGCGGGTGGCGCAGATGCTCGGGAACTGGGAGCACCGCCGGGGCGAGCCGTGGACCGAGCGGGTCGGGGCGTGGCTCGAGGAGGCCGGGCTCGACGGCTGGATCATCCAGCGTGAGGTCCTCGATCCGGCCGAGTACGCCGAGACCTGGATCCGCGACGGCGGCACGACGCCCGAGCGGGAGCCCGGCGCCTGGGCCGCGTCCTACGAGGCGTGGCTCGACGACTTCGCGACGCGCGACGTCGAGGCCGTGGGCTTCGGGATCGTCACGCTCCGCAAGCCCCTCGCGGGCAACGGGTGAGCCTGCGCCGTCTGGAGGAGCACACGGGTTCGGTGCGCCAGCCGCTCGGGGGCACCTGGCCGCGTCGCTCGCGGCGCACGACTGGCTCGAGGCCCGCGACGACGCCGCGCTCGCGTCCTCGCGGCTGTCCGTTGCCCCGACGTGACCGAGGAGCGCTACCTGACACCGGGCGCGGAGGACCCGAACGTCGTGATCGTCCGGCAGGGCGATGGCCTGGGCCGCGGTATCCAGGCGTCGACCGGGCTGGCCGCGCTGGTCGGGGCGAGCGACGGCGAGCTCACGGTGGGCCAGCTGATCACGGCGATCGCGTCCCTGTTCGAGGTCCCGGCCGGGCAGCTCGCGGGGAGCTGCTGCCGGCGGTGCGGGGCTGGTGCGGGACGGCTTCCTGGTGCCGTGACCTCTTGGGGTGCCGAGCATGCGGTTGGCGTCATGAATTGGTCGTTCTCGAACGCCAACCACATGCTCGACCGACGCCAACCGCATGTTCGACAGCGACGCACCGGAAATCCTGCTGCGACCGCCGCGCGACTTCCTAGGTTGAGGCCATGACCTCTCGCATCCAGCACACGACGTTCGACGCCCGCGACGCCTACGCCCAGTCGGTCTGGTGGAGCGACGTCCTCGGCTACGTCGAGGACCCCGACGACCCGAACCTGCCCGGCCACGACGAGTGCATGATCTTCCCGCCGGCGGACTCCGACGCTCCCGCGGAGAGCCGCGGCCGCATCCTGTTCATCGAGGTGCCCGAGGGCAAGGAGCTCAAGAACCGGATCCACCTCGACCTGCGTCCCACCGACAGGACGCGGGACGAGGAGGTCGAGCGGCTCCTCGCCCTCGGTGCGACGCAGCTCGCCGACCGGCGCCGCCCGACGGGCCCGGTGGTTCACGCTCGCAGACCCTGAGGGCAACGAGTTCTGCATCCTGCGCAGCGACGCCGAGGTGGCGGCGCAGGGCGGCTGAGCGGCGCGCCCCGGTTGGGGTGCCGAGCACGGGCCGCCGGGCCCCGGCGGCGGGCGGCGGGCCCGCCGCCCGCCGCCCGGGGCCCGGCGCCCGGCACCCGTCGCCCGGCATGCGGTGGTTGTGGGCCATCGGCTCAGAACGGACGACTGCATGGCCGGCGGTGGACGACCGCAAGGCAGGCAGATGACCACTGCATGGCCGACGAACGACGACCGCATGTTCGACCCCGTTCCGAAACATGGCGGGCCTAGTCTCACGATCGTGCTGATCGCCATGGCTGGACTGCCCGGAACCGGAAAGAGCCGACTCGCGCGGCTGCTCGCGCGCGACCTGGGCGCGGTGATGCTCAGCGTCGACCCGTCGAGGACGCGTTCCTGCGCGCGGGGCGGTGCACGACGACGTCACGGGCCTGGGTGCGTACCTCGCCGTCGAGTCGGTCGCCCAGGAGAACCTGCTCCTGGGCAACGCGGTCATCGTCGACGCGGTCAACGACCACTCCGCAGCCCGGCAGCAGTGGATCGACCTTGCCGCGCGGACCGGGACACGGCACTGGTTCGTCGAGATCTACCTCACGGACGAGCAGCTGCACCGCGAGCGCCTCGCGGCCCGAGGGTCGCGCTACCCGGCGCTGCCCGAGCCCGGCTGGGCCTCGCTCGCCGAGCGGGCCCGGGCGCTCGCGGACTGGTCCGGCCCGCGGCTGCGGCTCGATGCGTCGCTCGACGACGCCGAGCTGCTCGCGGCGGCCAAGGACTGGCTGGACGGTTGAGGTCGTTCCCCGCGCCCCGGGACCGGCTCTCGAGCCCCAGCAGCACCCACACCGGCCCGAACACGATCCATGCCCCGAGCACGACCCCGATCCGTAGCGCCCAGCCCCACAGCGGGTCGCCCGGCCACAGGGCGGCGGCACGAGCCCGGTCCCCGCGGCGACCGACAGGGCGGCGATCACGCCGAGGGCGATCACCCCGGCCAGCGCGGCCTTGCCGAGCTCCTTCATCTCATGGGCCAGTCCTGCGAGCCCGTCCTTGGGCGGCTTCACGGGCTTCGGCCCTCCGCCGAAGCGGTACGCCGCGTGAGCGTCGGCCCACCGGATGATCGAGTGCCCGAAAGCCACGGTGAACCCGAGGTACACGGCCGCGAGCCCGTGCACGGCCTCGGGCGGTGAGCCGCCCGCGACGTCCGCGACCGACACGGTCACGAGCAGCAGGTCGATCAGGGGCACGCTGAGCAGCAGGACCGTGCTCAGCCGCTGCCGGTGCAGCACGTACCGGGCGAGGAGCCCGCAGCGAGCACGATCCAGAAGCCGATCTCGCACGCGAGGATCAGCAGGACCAGGGGTTGTCCAGGAGGTGCGCATACGGTCCATGCTGGTCGGTTCGCTGCCCGACGGCGTCGCCCACCTCGCCGATCTTGGCTCGCCGCGTGTACATCGTTCGACGGAGGCGCCGGGTCGGTGGCCGCCGGGAGGGCGCGAGACCGCGCCCTCCCCGGCGGCGTCAGGCCCGGCGCCTAGGATGCTCGGTGGCTGATCGTGCTGCGACCCCGGCAGCAACCGCACCACGGGACGCACGGACGAGCCACCGACCAGCACCGAGACAGACACACGCGAGGGCCTGAGTGCAGCACGACGACATCGACACCCTGCGGCGCACCCTGCCTGGCGCCTCCTGCGCTCGGACAACGCCCCGCTCGCCCTGAGCTTCCTCGGCACGGTCTTCGTCGAGCAGAACGTCCGCTCGATCGGCGAGGCCGAGCTGGTCTCGCGGCTCGACGACGCGCTGTACGCGATCGACGGCCCCGACCGGCCCGCCCGCGCGCAGCCCCGACCCGCGGCCGAGGGCGACGAGAGCGCCGCGGCGAGCGCCGCCGTCGGGCAGGACGACGCCGACGCACCCGAGGCGCTCGCCGAGCACGCGACCGAGACCCGCCGCTACCCGCGCTCGCCCAAGGCCTACCTCGACCACTGGTCCGCGCCCGAGCAGGGCTGGCTGCGCAAGTTCTACCCGACGGGCTCGGAGGAGGCGCACTACGACGCGACCCCGGCCGTCGAGAAGGCCGTCGCGTGGGTCGCGCAGCTGGGCGAGCGCAGCTTCGTGGGCACCGAGTCGCGCCTCAACACGGTCTTCGAGCTGTTGCGCCAGCTCACGGTCGGCACCGAGTCCGACGCCGACGCGCGACTGCGCGAGCTCGAGGCTCGTCGGGCGCGGATCGACGAGGAGATCGAGCGCGTGCGCGCTGGCCAGCTCTCGCTGCTCGACGCGGCCGCCCAGCGGGACCGGTACCAGCAGCTCACGGGCACGGCTGCGGACCTGCTCGCGGACTTCCGCGAGGTCGAGGCGAACTTCCGCACGCTCGACCGCGAGATGCGTGAGCGCATCACGGGCTGGGACGGGGCCAAGGGGACCTGCTGGACGCGGTCGTCGGGAGCCGGTCGGCGATCGCGGACTCGGACCAGGGCCGCAGCTTCCACGCGTTCTACGACTTCCTCCTGGACCGACAGCGCCAGGAGGAGTTCGCCGAGCTCGTCGAGAAGGTCCAGGCGCTGCCTGCCCTCGAGGAGCAGGTCGGGGACGACGGCGAGACGAACCCCGGCATCACGGGTCGCGCGGCCGGGCGCCGCCTGCGCCGCATCCACTACGACTGGCTCGACGCGGGCGAGCGCACGCAGTCGACCGTGCGCGTCCTGTCGGAGCAGCTGCGCCGGTTCCTCGACGACCAGGTGTGGCTCGAGAACCGCCGCGTGATCGACATCCTGCGCAGCATCGAGTCACGCGCCCTCGCGCTGCGCGACGCCCCCGACCGCCTTCGGCTGGGCGCGACCGACACCGGGCCGCTCGCGACCACCATGGACTCGACGTCGGTCGACGTACACCTGCCGACCGAGAGCCCTCTACCGCCCGCAGCACCAGGAGCCGCTCGCGAGCGAGGGAGTGACCGCCGGACTCGCGGACTTCGACGCGTCGGCCCTGTTCGCCCAGGTCCACGTGGACCCCGAGCGCCTGAGCCGGACGGTGCGTGACGCGCTGCGCCGTCGGGGTCAGGTCTCGCTCGCCGAGCTCGTCGAGCAGAACCCCTGGAGCAGGGGCTCGCGGAGCTCGTGACGTACCTGTCGCTCGACGACCCGCGCTTCGCCGTCGTGCACGACCCGGACCACACCGACGAGGTGCGGTGGGTGGCCGACGACCACGCGCCGGACGCCCCACGGGGCCGATCCCGCGGAGACCCCGGGGCCGGGGCAGCCGAAGGGCCTCGCTTCCGTGTCGCGCGTGTCCCGCGCGTGACGTTCGCCCGGACGGGTGCCAAGGACCTCGCGGGGCCGTGGCCCGGTCTCGCTCAGCCGGACCTGCCGGGCGACCGGCACGAGGCCACCCGCAGCCCCGGCGCGGTCCACCCAACAGACCCCTCAGGAGGGAACCCCGTGATCCAGCAGCCCGCCCGGACCGAACGCCCTGGTCAGGGCGGTGTGCCGGCCCGAGCTCTCCCTCGTCGTGACCTCGCTCGTCAAGGGCGTCGTCTACCGCGAGGCCGCACACGCACCTGGCGAGACCTGCTCGCGCTCGAGGCGCAGGCGCGGGACTTCGTCGCGACGCTCGGCCTGGAGGTCGTGATCGACGAGTCCGAGGGTACGCGTACCTGCGCGCGCAGCCGAGGACGAGGGCGACGGCACGTTCATCCCGCGCCTCGTCGCGCGCCGAGAGCTGTCGTTCGACGTGAGCCTGCTGCTCGCCCTGCTGCGCAAGCGCCTCGCGCAGTTCGACTCCGAGGGCGGTGAGACGCGCCTCGTGCTGACGCGCGACGAGATCGTCGACCTGGTCCGTGTGTTCCTGCCCGAGTCCAGCAACGAGGCCCGAGCGCGCGACCGCGTCGAGACGAACGTGCGCCGCGTGGTCGAGCTCGGTTTCCTGCGTCCCGTCCCGGACACCCCGACACGTACGAGGTGCGGCGCATCCTCAAGGCGTTCGTCGACGGTCAGTGGCTCGCGGACTTCGACGCGCGCCTCGCGGAGTACGCGGCAGAGCTCGCGTCGCGCGACGGAGGGTGCTCGTGCCCGACGGCGGAGCACCCGCGGGCGCGCAGGCTGCGGCGGGCGGGGTGCGGGCGGCGTTGCGGGCGGCGTTGCGGGCGCGGTGCCGACCATGCGGTCGGCGCACGCCGAGCATGCGGTTGACGTCGAGATCGGGTCCGAAACCGACGACAACCGCATGCTCGGCACCGGGGCACCGGGGCACCGGGGCACCGGGGCACCGGGGCGCCGGGGCGCCGGGGCGCCGGGGCGCCGGGAGCACCGGCGAGCAGACCGTGACCAGCCAGACCGACGAGGAGGCCTGATGGCCGAGGCACTGTTCAGCGCGGTCGAGCTGCACGACGCGGCGGCGGACCTGGACCAGCGGTCGGGCTACCGCCTGGACCGGCTCGAGGTCCTCAACTGGGGACGTTCGACAAGTACGCGTGGAGCTTCGAGCTCGAAGGGCGCAACGCTCTCCTAACCGGCGACATCGGCTCGGGCAAGTCGACCATCGTCGACGCCGTGACGACGCTGCTGCTCCCCGCGAACCGCATCAGCTACAACAAGGCGGCGGCGCGGACACGCGGGAACGCACCCTGCGCTCGTACGTGGCCGGGCACTACAAGTCCGAGCGCAACGAGGTCACGGGTGCCTCGCGGCACGTGGGGCTGCGCCGCGGGCACACCTACTCGGTCATCCTGGGCGAGTTCGCGAACCGCGGCTTCGGCTCGCGCGCCGTCCTGGCCCAGGTGTTCTGGCTCAGGACGGGGCGCAGGGCCAGCCCGAACGCTTCTACGTCACGAGCACCTCGCCCATGACGATCGCCGACGACTTCGCGGGCTTCGACGGGGACATCAACGTCCTGCGACGCCGCCTGCGGGAGTCGGGAGCCCAGATCCGCGACCACTTCCCGGAGTACGGGCGCGACTTCCGGCGCCTGCTCGGCATCGAGTCCGAGCAGGCCATGGAGCTGTTCCACCAGACGGTGTCCATGAAGTCGGTGGGCGACCTCAACGAGTTCGTGCGCGAGCACATGCTCGAGCCGTTCGACGCAGCCCGTTGGACCGAGAAGCTCGTCGCGCACTTCGACGACCTCACGAGCGCGCACGACGCCGTGGTCAAGGCCCGCGCGCAGATCGACCAGCTCGCACCGCTGCTCGGCGACGCCGACGCGTACGACGCGGTCGGCGAGCGGGTCCGGGTCTGGTCGCCCAGCGCGAGGCGTTGCGCGGTTTCACGGCGGGCCGCCGCGTCGAGACGCTGGACAGGCGCATCGGTGAGCTCGAGGCGTCGCTCGCGGCGCGCGCCGACGGCCTCGACCGCCTCAGGAGGAGCTCGCGCTCCTCGACGCCGAGCGCCAGCGCCTCGAGGTCGAGCGCGCCGGGCACGGTGGCGACCGCCTGGCGCAGATCGAGGGCGAGGTCGCACGACGCGAGGTCGAGCGCGCCGAGCGCCGCGCCAAGGCCGACGAGTACGCGCGCTACCTGACGGCCGCAGGCCTGGAGCCCGTCGCGTCGCGCGACGAGTTCGCGGTCCTGCGCGAGCGCACGGCCGAGCTGCAGTCGGACGCGCAGGATGCCCTGGGTGAGATCGAGGGCCGCGCCGGGAGGTCGCGGCCGAGCTCCGCGCGGTCGAGGCCGAGGCTCGCGAGATCAACGCCGAGCTGAGGTCGCTCGCCGACCGCGAGTCCAACCTGCCCCGCACGAGCCTGGACCTGCGTGCTCGCCTGTGCGCCGACGTCGGGCTCACGGACGGGAACCTGCCCTTCGCGGGAGAGCTGATCGGCGTGCGCGCCGAGCACGCCGAGTGGGAGGGCGCTGCCGAGCGCGTGCTGCGCGGCTTCGCGCTCTCGCTGCTCGTGCCCGCCCAGCACTACGACGCGGTGTCGTCCTGGATCAACTCGCAGGACCTCGGGACCCGGCTCGTCTACCACCGCGTGCCAGCGCCCGCCGCGGGCCGCACGGCGAAGCGCGCGGCGGCGTCGGGACCCGCCCGCGAGCCGCGAGGACGGACCGCTGCTCGCGGACCTGCTCGAGGTCAAGGACGGCGAGCTCGCCGCCTGGCTGACCGACGAGCTCGAGCGCCGCGCGGACCTCGTGTGCGCGCAGACCCTCGCCGACTTCCAGCGCGCGTCCCGGGCCGTGACGCGCGAGGGCAGGTCAAGCACTCGGCCAGCCACCACGAGAAGGACGACCGCCGCTCGGTCCGCGACCGCAGCGGCTACGTGCTCGGGTGGAGCAACCAGGCCAAGATCGACGCGCTGCTCGAGCAGGCGACCGACGTCGCCGCCCGGCGCACGGCGCTCGAGGACAAGCGGGACGAGGTCGGGCGCGAGAAGGGCGAGGTGATCTCCCGCTCCGGGCGCTCAACCGCCTCGACGTCTTCCGCGAGTGGCGCGAGCTCGACTGGGAGGAGCCCGTCCGGGCCATCGCCGAGCTGCACGAGGAGAAGCGACGCATCGAGGGTGCGTCGACCGAGCTGAGCCGCATCGCGGACCAGCTTCGTGAGCTCGCGCGCCGTGCCGCGGGTCTGGCGTCCGATCGCGACGGGTTGCTCTCGGCCGCGGGGCCGACCAGCACGCCCTCGACACCGCCCGCGACCAGCGCGGACGCTCGGCCCGCGTGCTGGCCGAGCAGGGCCCGCCGACGCGGGGCTGGCGGACGAGCTCGCCCGGCTCTTCGACGACGAGACCGCCGAGCAGGCAGCTGCGCAGGCCTCGGCGCACGGCGAGGGAGACCCCGACGCGGTCGAGAGCGTGCTGCGCACCCGGCTGACGAGCCAGGTCGAGGAGGCCCAGACCAGACAGGGGCATCTCGGCACACGCATCGCCGCGCAGATGACGGCGTTCCGGGCCGCGTACCCGGTCGAGACCTCCGAGCTCGACAACGACGTGAGGTCGACCCCGAGTACCGGGCGCTGTACGAGCGCCTCACGCGCGACGACCTGCCACGGTTCGAGGGCGACTTCAAGACGTACCTCAACACCAACACGATCCGCGACATCGCCGGCTTCCACGCCGAGCTGTCCAAGCAGGCGGACCTCATCCGTGAGCGGGTCGAGATCATCAACGACTCGCTGCGCGCGATCGACTACAACCCGGGCGGTACATCCGCCTCGAGATGGCGCCCACGCCCAACACCGAGGTCCGTGAGTTCCGCGCGGACCTGCGGGCGTGCACCGACGGCGTCCTGGGGCTCGACCTCGAGGGTCGTCGCGACGAGGACACGGGCGAGGAGACCGTCGCCTACTACTCGGAGGAGCGGTTCCTGCGGGTCAAGGCGATCGTCGAGCGGTTCCGTGGGCGCGAGGGCCAGACCGAGGCCGACGAGGCCTGGAAGCGCCGCGTCACGGACGTGCGGAGCTGGTTCGTGCTGTCCGCGTCGGAGCGTTCGCGCGAGGACGACGTCGAGCACGAGCACTACTCCGACTCGGGCGGGAAGTCCGGCGGTCAGAAGGAGAAGCTCGCCTACACGATCCTCGCGGCCTCGCTCGCGTACCAGTTCAAGCTGGACTGGGGCGCGGTGCGGTCAAAGCGTTCCGGTTCGTCGTGATCGACGAGGCGTTCGGCCGCGGTTCCGACGAGTCGACGCGGTTCGCGCTCGAGCTCTTCAAGAGCCTGGGGCTGCAACTGCTCATCGTGACGCCGTTGCAGAAGATCCACGTGATCGAGCCGTACATCTCGGCCGTGGGTTACGTCGACAACCCGACGGGCCGCAGCTCGCGGCTGCGCACGCTGACGATCGAGGAGTACCAGTCGGAGAAGGAGGCGCACGCGGCGCTCTGAGCCGCGCGTCTCTCGGGTGCCGAGCATGCGGTTGGCGTCGGGATCCGTCCACTTCCGGACGCCAACCGCATGCTCGACGGACGCCAACCGCATGCTCGCGGCCGCGGACCGACGTCCGCCGCGCGGCAGCCGGACCTCGACGGGTCAGCCGCGCGGCAGCCGGACCTCGAACGTCGTCCCGGTCGTCGCCCTGCCCGACGACGGAGCGCCCCGCGTCGTCGGCCTGCGGTCCCGTGCTGCTCGTCCGGGCGAGGTCGCCGCCGTCGCGTCCCGTACCGAGATCTCGCCGCCGTGCGCCTGCACGACGGCCTGCGCGATGGCCAGGCCCAGCCCGGTCGACCCTCCGACCCGGTTGCGCGCCGAGTCCCCGCGGCTGAACCGCTGGAACAGCGACGGGAGCAGGGCGGGTGGGATGCCGGGGCCGTCGTCGGTCACCGACAGGACGACGTGCTCCTCGCCGTCGGGCCGGATGCCCACGACCACGCGCGTGCCCGCCGGGGTGTGGACGCGCGCGTTGCCCAGCAGGTTGGCGAACACCTGCCGCAGGCGCGCCTCGTCGCCCAGGACCGTGACGTCGGGGACGTCGAACGCGTCGTCACCGTCGGCCCACAGTGCGTCGCCCTCGGCGAGGTCCCGTCACCGTCGGCACCATGCTCGTCACCGTCGAGCCCCGGCCCGTCGCCCCGGCGAGCCGCAGGTCCAGCTCCCACACGTGGTCGCGGCTCGCGGCATGCGCGTCGGCGACCGCGTCGATCGCGAGCGCGGCGAGGTCCACGGGTTCACGGTCGAGCGGCGGCCCGCGTCGAGCCGCGCGAGCAGCAGGAGGTCCTCGACGAGGTCGCCCATGCGCAGCGCCTCGGACTCGATGCGGTCGAGCGCCCGGAGGGTGTCCGGCGGGACCTGGTCGGGGAGCGGCGCACCAGCTCGGAGTATCCGCGGATCGAGGCGAGCGGCGTGCGCAGCTCGTGGCTCGCGTCGGCGACGAACTGCCGCACCTGCGTCTCGGACTCGTGCCGCGCGGTGAGCGAGGCCTCGACGTGCCCGAGCAGGCGGTTGAGCGCGGACCCCACCTGTCCGACCTCGGTCCGCTCGTCGGTGAACTGCGCGTCCACGCGCGGGATCTCGCCGACCTCGCCACGGTCGAGCGGCAGCTCGACACGTGGACGGCCGCGTCGGCGAGAGTCGAGCGGCCGCAGCGAGCGACGGACCAACCAGGTCCCGACGACCGCGGCGATCACGAGCCCGGCGGCCACGAGCCCCACCTCGACGAGCAGGTAGCCCTCGATCGTCTCGGTGACGGCCGCGGTGCTCATCGCGGTGATCGACGGCTCGCCGCGCTGGGTCGTGGTGGCGACGGCCCGGAACGAACCGAGGTCGCTCACCTCGATCGCGTGGGTCGCCCGTCGGACGGCACGGCCTCGAGCTCGGCGACCTGCTCGTCGTTGAGCTGCTGGAGGCTGCCCGTCGCGTCGATGTACCCGGCGAACCGGACGGCCCCGTCGTCGTACACGACGTTGATGGTCCCGGCGGACTGGCCGGGCGGGAGCGGGTTGTCGACGTCCGTGCCCGACGTCGGGTCCCCGCCCGGGAGGGCATCCGTACCCGGGTCCTGGGAAGGTCGCCGGACGGGTCACCTGTCGACCCGTCCGCCGGCGAGCCCTGGCCCGTGCCCTCGTCGCTGGGCGGCACGATGCCGCCGGGTCGGGAGAACATGCCCCGGTCGGCGCGCTGGCTCGCCTGGACGAGCTCGTCGTCGAGCCGGTCGAGGAGGCTCGTGCGCAGCGCAACCGTGGAGCTCGCGGCGAGCGCGACGCTGAGGGCCAGGAGGATCGCGACGAGGACCACGACGAGCTGTCGGCGCAGGGTGCGGGGTCGGGCGGTGAGCGACGCCGGGGTGAGGCCACGTGTCAGGCCTTCGTGGCGTCGTCGGGCACGGTGCCGGAGGCTCGACCCGCCGCGCCCGAGCCGCTCTCGGCGGCTTGATGACGTACCCGACCCCGCGCAGCGTGTGGATCATGGGCGCACGGCCCTTGTCGATCTTGCGTCGCAGGTAGGAGATGTAGAGCTCGACGATGTTGGCCTGCCCGCGGAAGTCGTAGTTCCACACGCGGTCGAGGATCTGCGGCTTGACATGACCCGGCGCGCGTTGCGCATCAGG
Source organism: Oerskovia sp. M15 (assembly GCA_038070415.1). GTDB lineage: Bacteria > Actinomycetota > Actinomycetes > Actinomycetales > Cellulomonadaceae > Oerskovia. The sequence goes on along the minus strand of JAMYWF010000001.1, from coordinate 1,082,238 downwards.
TAGCGCAGGAGCTCGAACTCGGTCGCCGACAGGTGGATGGGGTCCCCGCCGCGGTGCACCTCGTGGGAGTCCTCGTCGAGGACGAGGTCGCCGACCACGACGGTCGCGTCCTCGCGCGCGGCCGTGGCGCGGCGCGGCGCATGAGTCCGCGCAGCCGTGCCACGACCTCCTCGAGGCTGAAGGGCTTGGTCACGTAGTCGTCGCCGCCTGCGGTGAGGCCCGCGACGCGGTCCTCGACGGTGTCACGGGCCGTGAGGAACAGGACCGGTACGTCGGGGAGCTCGCGCGGATGCGGCGCAGCACGGAGAGCCCGTCGAGGTCGGGGAGCATGACGTCGAGCACGATCACGTCCGGTGCGACGTCGCGGGCCGTGCGGATCGCGGACTGCCCGTCGAGGGCGGTCGACACGTCCCACCCTCGTAGCGCAGCGCGGAGGTGAGGAGCTCGGCGAGGTTGGGCTCGTCGTCGACCACGAGGACACGCACGGGCGAACCGTCGGCCCGGGTCAGGCGCTCGGGGCGCGCGGGGAGACGAGCGGTCCCGGGGAGCGGGAGTCGTGGTCATGGGTCCATCGTGCGCGCGCATCCTCGGCGACGCCTGTGCTGTTCCTATGAATCGACTGTGAGCGGAGGGCGCCTCAGGTCAGCGGGTGTTCGCGGTGCGAAGCGGCCAGCGTCGAGGCGAGGATCGCCTCGATCGCGAAGGCCGTGGCCTCGGCGAGGTCCACCGCGTCGGGGGCGAGCAGCCACTGGGTCTGTAGACCGTCCATGACGGCGATGATCGTGCTGGCGGCGCGGTCGAGCGCGACGGGTCGAGTTCGACGTCGTCCTCCGGGGCGAGCAGCCCGGCCTGGCGACGCTCGTCGACGACCTCGCGCAGCGCGCTCGAGATGTCCCCGCAGCCCGGCGAAGCGGTCCGCTGCCCAGGTGCGCGCGGGTGCTGGTCGGTCACGGACTCGCCGGTCAGGACGGTGTACGCCTGCACGATGCCGGGGCGCTCGGCGTTCATCCGGGCGGTCGTGACGAGGTGGCGGAACAGGTCGAGGCCGCCGGGGATGTGCTTGCCCTCGAGGTGCTCGACGTCCACGACGTCCGGAACTCGAGCACCTCGATGAGGAGCTGGTTCTTGGACCCGAAGTGGTGGAGCACGCCGGCGTGGGTGATCCCGACCTGCTCGGCGACCTCGGCGAGCGAGCCCTGGTGGTACCCTTGGACCCGAAGACGCGCATCGCGGCGCGCAGGATCTCTTCGCGCCGTGCGGCGGTCCCCTTGCGCGGTCTGCGCGCTCGCGCCGGTGTGGTGGCCTCTGACATGACCGCAACCATACTGTGACGAGGGCGACTTACTGACTGGTCAGTAAGTATGATTGTCTCTCGGCCGGCAGACGATGCTGACCCCTCGTTGCGGGCCTGAGGCGCCAGGGCGCTCGTGCTCGCGCCCTCCCGCCGGGACGCGTGCCGTACCCGCCCTGACCTGACCGTTCTCTTCGCCAGATCCCCACACCCGGTGACCTACCGTTGACGGGTGAGCCTCCCTCTTCCACGCCGCCCCGGCCCTGGTCCCCGCCTTCGGCACCCGCACGGGCTGCAGGTGTGCGCCCGAGCACGCGCCGGGCCCCGTCGCGACGAACGTGGTGGCCCGTGTCGTGGCCGGTCTGACGGCCGTCGCTGCGACCGTCCTCCTGTGGCAGGTGTGGAGCTACTTCGTGGCGACCGAGCAGGGGCAGCACCTGGACCAGGCCGCGTTGCGCGGCTCCGACTACGGCCGAGGCACCCTGTGGTCGCTCGGCGAACCGGTCCTCGACGTCGTCTCCGTGAGCTTCGTGGTGTTGGGACTCGGAACGGCCATGGGGATCGCCCTGCTGCGCCGCCGCTGGGGACTGGCCGTCCAGGTGGCGTTCGTCGTCGTCGGGTCGAACATCACGACGCAGCTCCTCAAGAAGTCCGTGCTCGAACGCCCGGACATGGTCGGTGGATGGGGTGGGAGCAACACGCTCCCCAGCGGTCACACCACGGTCGCGGCGTCGGTCGCCGTCGCGCTGCTCCTCGTCGTCCCCGCGGGGACGACCGGCCGTCGCCGTCCTCGGGGGCATACACGGCCGCGACCGGGGTCTCGACCCTGATCGGCCACTGGCACCGACCGAGCGACGTGGTCGCGGCGGTCCTGGTCGTGACGGTGTGGACCGCGCTCGTGCTCGCCTTCACCCCGACCAGCGCGCTCGACCGGCTCCCCGCAGGTCGCAGCAGCGCGTACCCTGGCTCGATCGTGCTGGCCGTGCTGATGATCGCGGGCGGCGCGGTCGCCGCGGCGGGAGCGGCCTGGTGCCTGCGCGAGGTCTATCCGGCCTCCTGGGAGATGACCGACCGCGCCGAGACGACCGCCTACGTGGGTGGAGCCCTGGGGTGGTGGCCGCCACGGCGGGAGCCTTCGCGGTGCTGCTCCTGCTCCGCCAGGCCACGTCGCGTCCCGCGTGACGTGAGCCGTCATCCACAGGCCCTGGCCCCGGACACCGTCCACCATCGATAAGGTGCCGCCTGGCGTCAGTGGCGTAACGTCATAGGCTGCCGGTGGGAGCCGGGCGGCGGTTCGGGCGGGAACACCCACGCCGGACACCAACGCCCACCCGGCATGTCGGCCCACCTGGTGATCACTCCAGGCGTGAGCCTCGGTCAGTAGCAACGGAAAGCAGGAACGGATGTCCTCAGGTCGCAAGCTCGTCATCGTGGAGTCCCCACGAAGGCACGCAAGATCCAGGGCTACCTCGGTGACGACTTCGAGGTGGAGTCGAGCGTCGGGCACATCCGCGACCTCCCGCAGCCTTCCGAGCTGCCCGCCGACATGAAGAAGGGCCCGTTCGGAAAGTTCGCGGTCAACGTGGACGAGGGCTTCGAGCCGTACTACGAGGTCTACGCAGACAAGAAGAAGAAGGTCGCGGAGCTCAAGCGGGCGCTCAAGAACGCCGACGAGCTCTACCTCGCGACCGATGAGGACCGCGAGGGCGAGGCCATCGCGTGGCACCTGCTGGAGGAGCTCAAGCCCAAGGTGCCCGTGCACCGCATGGTCTTCCACGAGATCACGCGCGAGGCCATCGAGCGCGCGCTCGAGAACACCCGCGACCTCGACGTGCACCTCGTCGACGCGCAGGAGACCCGCCGCATCCTCGACCGCCTCTACGGCTACGAGGTCTCGCCCGTGCTGTGGCGCAAGGTCCGTCAGGGCCTGTCGGCGGGACGCGTGCAGTCGGTCGCCACGCGGCTGGTCGTCGAGCGCGAGCGCGAGCGCATGGCGTTCGTGGCCGCCGAGTACTGGGACGTGTCGGGAACGTTCTCGCTGGCGGACAAGGCCGCCGAGGACGCCGACAAGAGCTTCGACGCCCGCCTGGTCCAGCTCGGTGGCGCTCGCGTCGCCTCCGGGCGCGACTTCGACGACCGTGGCCAGCTCAAGCGGCATCGGCACGGGACGGTGTCGTCCAGCTCGGCGAGCAGACCGCGTCGCTCGTGGTCGGCGGTCTCGCGGACGCCGACTTCGCGGTCCGCAGCCTCGAGACCAAGCCGTACACGCGCCGTCCGGCGGCGCCGTTCACCACCTCGACCCTCCAGCAGGAGGCGAGCCGCAAGCTCCGCTTCAACTCGCGCGCGACCATGCGCACCGCGCAGGCCCTGTACGAGAACGGCTACATCACCTACATGCGTACGGACTCCCCGTCGCTGTCGGCCGAGGCGACCGACGCCGCTCGTCGCCAGGCCGCGGAGCTGTACGGGCCTGAGTTCGTGCCCGGCTCCCCGCGCGTCTACGTGTCGAAGGCCAAGGGTGCGCAGGAGGCCCACGAGGCCATCCGTCCTGCCGGGGACTCGTTCCGGACCCCGCGCAGGTCGCCCGCGAGATCAGCGGAGATCAGTTCAAGCTGTACGAGCTCATCTGGAAGCGCACGGTCGCCTCGCAGATGGCGGACGCCAAGGGGTCCACGGCGTCTGTGCGGCTGGCCGCGCCCGTCGCAGGGACGGCCGACGAGGTCGCCGGGAAGGAAGCCGTCTTCGCGGCCTCCGGCACGGTCATCAGCTTCCGCGGCTTCCTCGCCGCGTACGAGGAGGGCACCGACGACGCGGCTGACGGCGCGTCCGGCGCCGCGAGGTCGGGCCGGGGATCGGACGACGCCCGCCTGCCCCAGATGGCCGAAGGTGATCTGCTGGACGGCCGCGAACTCACCGCCGACGGCCACTCCACGTCGGCGCCTCCCCGCTACACCGAGGCCTCCCTCATCAAGGCGCTCGAGGAGCGGGGCATCGGACGCCCGTCCACGTACGCCTCCACCATCTCCACGGTCCAGGACCGCGGCTACGTGCTGCCGCGCGGCCAGGCGCTGGTCCCGAGCTGGCTCGCGTTCGCCGTGATCCGCCTGCTCGAGGAGCACTTCGAGTGGCTCATCGACTACGACTTCACCGCCGAGATGGAGGCGGACCTCGACGCGATCGCCGCGGGTGACAAGGACCGTGTCGCCTGGCTGACCCGCTTCTACTTCGGTGACGGCACGGGGCGCGAGGAGGGCGAGGGCTGCGTCAGCTCGTCGACGACCTCGGCGAGATCGACGCGCGCGACATCAACTCGGTGCCGATCGGCGAGGGCATCCAGCTGCGTGTGGGGCGTTACGGGCCCTACGTCGAGGATCTGTCCGTCCCCGTCAAGGAGGGAGAACCCGCCGCGTGCCTCGGTGCCGGACGAGCTCGCCCCGACGAGCTGACGGTCGAGAAGGCCCGCGAGCTCCTCGCCGCGGGGCCGACGACGGCCGGATCCTCGGCACGGACCCGGTCTCCGGGAACCCGATCGTCGCGCGCGCCGCCGCTACGGCCCGTACGTCACGGAGCAGCTCCCCGAGCCGAATTTCGACGAGGGGCTCTCGGCCGCAGCGCTCAAGAAGGCGAAGGCCGCACTGCCCAAGCCGCGCACGGGCTCGCTGCTCAAGACGATGAGCCTGGACTCCGTGACCCTGGAGGACGCGCTCCAGCTCCTGTCGCTGCCGCGCCTGGTGGGCACGGACCCGGAGACGGGGCCGAGATCACGGCGCAGAACGGACGCTACGGCCCGTACCTCAAGAAGGGCACGGACTCGCGCACCCTCCCGTCGGAGGAGGCCATGTTCACGGTCACCCTCGAGGAGGCGCTCGAGCTGTACAAGCAGCCCAAGCGCGGGCGCGGAGCCACCGCGGCTCCGCCGTTGCGCGAGCTGGTGACGACCCGACGTCGGGCAAGCCGATCGTCGTGAAGGACGGCCGGTTCGGCGCGTACGTGACCGACGGCGAGACCAACCGCACGCTGCCTCGGGACGTGACGCCGGAGTCGATCACCCCGGAGAAGGCGATCGAGCTCCTCGCGGAGAAGCGCGCGTCGGGTCCGGCGAAGAAGAAGGCGCCTGCGAGGAAGGCCCCGCCAAGAAGCCGCCGCGAAGAAGACTCCGGTCAAGAAGGCGACGGCCGAGAAGAAGTAGCCTTCGTCGTGCGTGCCGGCGTGCCGGCGTGCCGGGGTGCCGAGGTAGAACGTTCTGCGCGAGGTAGAACGTAGCGCGCACTACCTCGCGCAGTACGTTCTACTTCGGCAGGGTCGTCGGAGGACAGCCGGCAGCCAGCGTTCGTCAGTCGACCGTAACCGCCTCCAGCACCGGCAGTCGCGACGCCCGGATGCCCGGCCACACGCTCGCCACGAGCCCGATCACGACCGCGAGCCCCAGCACCACGAGCACCTGCTCCCAGGGGATCGCGAGGTTCGTGAGCCCCTGCTCCGCGAGCACCCCGGCAGCGCCGCCGCGATCGCGATCCCCGTGATCACGCCCAGCACCGTCCCGTAGACCGCGGTGAGGACCGACTCGATCGTGATGATCCCCGCGAGCTGGAGCCGCCCCAGGCCCACGGCGCGCAGCAGCCCGATCTCGCGCGTCCTCTCGATGATCGACAGCGCGAGCGTGTTGACGATGCCCAGCAGCGCGATGACGATCGACAGCCCGAGCAGCGCGTAGAGGATCACGAGCACCTGGTCCACCTGGGCCGCGGCTGCGTTTGCGAGGTCCTCGCGGTCCAGCACCGAGACCACGAGGAACGGTTTGACGGCTTCGGTGAGGGCGTCGCGCAGCTCGGCGGTCGAGGTCCCGGGGCCGCCGACACGTACACCGCGTAGGTCGGGATGTCCGCCGCCCCGACGTTCGCGTACGTCGCGTCGGCGAGCACCACGTCGGACGGGACGACCTGGGTGTCGATGATCGCGCCGACCCTCACGTCCTCGGAGCGGGAACCGTCGTCGCTCGTGAGGGTCAGGGTGTCGCCGACCTCCCACCCGTTGTCGCGCGCGGCGGTCCGGCGGACCACGGCCTCACCGTCGACGAGGGCCTGGTCCGGGTCGCCCTCGACCACGGGCGCGTCGAGCGCCTCGGTGAAGAACCCTGGCGGCACGACGGTGGGCCCGCTGGCCTCGCCGTCGACGTCGAGGGTCCCGAGCCGCAGGGTCAGGGCCTGCCCGACGGCGGGGAGCCCGGTCACGGCATCGGTGACACCCGCGGGGAGCGCACCCGTGGCGGCGGCGGCCTGGATCACGTAGTCGGCCCGCACCTGCTCGTCGACGATCGACCGCACCGACGCCTGCGTCGAGGCGGCGATGACCCCGGTAGCGCTCACGAGGGCCATCCCGATGAGGAGCGCGCCCGCGGTGTTCGAGGTGCGCCGCGGGCTGCGGGTGACGTTGCCGCGCGCGAGTCGCCCGAGAGGTCGGATCGCGGCGACGGCCGGGACCGCGAGCACCGTGATGACCGCCCCGGCGATCGCGGGGACAGGACCAGGACGCCCACGAGCGCGGCGCTCGCGCCGACCGCGAGCAGGACCCGGGGTTGAGGTCGTCGACCAGTGCCCACCCGGTCGGGTCGGCCGACGCCGAGCTCCCGAGCCGCGAGGCCAGCACCAGCAGGCCCGCCCCGACCAGCGTGAGGGCCAGCCCGGCCACCGCCCGGGTGCCGGTCCCGCGGTCTGGTGCGACGTCGTCGTGCATGGCCTGGACCGGAGGGTGAGGGCTGCGTGGCGGCCCGGGACGGCGGCCGCGACCACGCTCACGAGGACCCCCAGGCCGATCGCGACCACGACCGACGTGGCGCTCAACGGCACGCGCCCCGACAGCTCCATGCCCGTCGAGCCGAAGACCGCGCGCAGGCCGCTGACGAGCACGCGGCCGAGGACCACGCCCGTCGCCGCTCCGAGCAGTCCCACAGCGACGGCCTGCGCGAGGATCGACGCGAAGACCTGCCGGGGACGCGCCGAGCGCGCGCAGCAGGGCGAACTCACGCTGTCGCTCGCGCACCGACATCGCGAACGTGTTGGCGATGATGAACGCCCCACGAACAGGGCGATGGCCGCGAAGACGAGCAGGAACGTCTCGATGAAGCCGAGAATCTGCTCGACGCCCTGGCGAGCCTCCTCGCGCATCGCCTCGCCCGTGAGCGACTCGGCCCCTCGGGCAGGACCTCGGCCACCCGGTCGGCGACCTCCTGCTCCGACACTCCGCCCGCGGCGAAGACCGAGATGGTGGGGACCGTCCCGTCGGGTGCGTAGGTCGCGAGCGCGGACGCGGGTCGAGCCCCACCAGGATGGTGCCGCCGCGGCGGCCTCGATCGCGAAGATCCCCGTGACCGTGACGGGCTGCGGGGCACCCGCGAGGACCACGGTCGTCGCGTCGCCCGTGGTGAGCCCTCCGGCCGACGCCGCGCTCTCCTCCAGGGCGATCTCGGTCGCCTCCACGGGCCAGGCGCCGCTCGCGAGCGTCACGGTCGGCTCGTCGGGGCCCACCGCGATCCCGATGCTCGGGGACCCGACGTCGTGACGGCCGTGCCGTCCGCCGCGACCAGGACGATCGGGCCGGACGCGTCGGGCACGGCGCGCTCGACGCCGTCGACCCCGCGACCGTGTCCGCGAGCGCGACCGGGACGGGACTGTGCGGCGTGCCGAACGTGCTGCCCGCGCTCGCGGTGTCGTCGATCTCCTCGGCGCCGCGCACGTACACGTCGGCGACGAGCGTCGTGGCGATGATCTCCTCGAACGTCGAGGACAGCATGGCTCGGAAGGTGAACGTCCCCACCACGAACGCGACGCCGAGCATGACGGCGAGCGTCGACAGGAGGAAGCGGACCAGGTGGGCCCGGACCCGCGCAGCGCGACGCGGAGCATCAGTCGTCCTCCGCCTGCCCGAGCGCGTCGAGGATGTCTCGGCGGCTCGGCGCGGCAAGGTCGGCCGTGATGCGGCCGTCCGTGAGAAACAGGACCCGGTGGGCGTAGGACGCGGCGCGCGGGTCGTGGGTGACCATGACGACGGTCTGGCCCAGCTCGTCGACCGATCGCCGCAGGAAGCCCAGCACCTCTGCGGACGAGCGCGAGTCGAGGTTGCCCGTGGGCTCATCCGCGAACACCACCGACGGCCGTGAGACCAAGGCGCGCGCACGCGACCCGCTGCTGCTGGCCGCCCGAGAGCTCGGCGGGGCGGTGGTGCAGGCGGTCCCCGAGGCCCACGGCGGACACGACCTCGTCGAACCACGCCCGGTCCACGGGGCGCGGGCGATGTCGAGCGGGAGCGTGATGTTCTCCGCGGCCGTGAGGGTCGGGACCAGGTTGTACGACTGGAAGACGAAGCCGATCCGGGTGCGGCGCAGCGCCGTCAGCCGACGCTGCGAGAGCCTGCTGACCTCGGTGCCGTCGATCACGACGCTCCCCGACGTCGGGTGTCCAGGCCCGCCATGCAGTGCATGAGCGTCGACTTTCCCGAGCCCGACGGGCCCATGATCGCGGTCAGCTCGGCGACGCGGAAGTCCACGTCGACGCCGTCCAGGGCGCGGACGATCGTCTCGCCCTGACCGTACGTCCTGGTGAGGTCGCGGGCCCAGGCCATGCTCGCGGGCGGGGTCGTCCGGTGCGGCGGGGAGGAGCCATGTGCGCCATCGGGGTTTCCGTTTCGTCGGGTGGGTCCATCGTGGCGCGGAACCTCGGCGGGCGACAGGCGAGCGGACAGTAGCGTGGACGCATGCTCTCCCACGCTGCGGTCAACGTGCTCGACGCCGTCCCCGACCCGGGTGCGGCTCCTCCGGTCCGCTGGGGCATCCTGGGGGCGGCAGCATCGCTGGCTCGTTCGCCGACGAGGTGCGGGCCTTCACGCAGGGCCACGTGGCGGCCGTCGGCTCGCGCGACGAGCACCGGGCGCGGGACTTCGCGCAGCGGCACGCGCCGTCGGCGACCGTGCACGGGTCCTACGAGGCGCTCGTCGCGGACCCGGACGTGGATGTCGTGTACGTCGCGACGCCTCACTCGCACCATCGCGACCACGGCCTGCTGGCGATCGCGGCGGGCAAGCCCGTGCTCATGGAGAAGGCGTTCACCCGCAACGAGGCCGAGGCGCGCGAGGTCCTCGAGGCGGCGCGGGCGGCCGATGTGTTCGTCATGGAGGCCATGCTCACGCGGCACCTGCCGCACGTCGCGGCGATCCGGGCGCTGATCGCGCAGGGCGAGATCGGCGAGGTCCGGTCGGTCACGGCGGGCTACGGCTCGAACGCCCGCTACGACCCGGCGAGCGGCTCTTCGCGCCCGAGCTCGCGGGCGGGGCGCTGCTCGACATCGGGATCTACCCGCTCGCGTTCGCGACGGACCTTCTCGGCATGCCCGACGACGTCACGGCTGCCGGTCTGCAGGCTCCCACGGGGTAGACGCCCAGTCGACCGTGGTGCTGCGGTACGGGGACCGCGCGACGGCGACGCTCGGCTCGTCCGTCCTGGCCCAGTCGGCGACCTCGCTCGTGATCGCGGGGACGGGGGCCGGATCGAGGTGATGGACCGGTTCATGGTCCCCACGACGTTCGACCTCGTGGGGCCGACGGCGCGCGCCGGGTGTACGACGGGTACGCGCTGGGCGCCAAGCAGTACGAGGCCGCGGAGGTCGCGCGCTGCCTCGCGGCGGGCTGACCGAGAGCCTCCGCATGACGTGGCAGGACACGCTGGACCTGATGCAGGTCATGGACTCGGCGCGCGCGCAGCTGGGGTCGTGTACCCGGGAGAGTGAGCTGCCTCGAACGTGGGGTTCGAGCGTGCCGAACCTCGTTCTGGCCACGACCCCGGGCGCCCGGCGACCACACCTCGGGCATTCTGCCGTGGCAGCGCTCTCACGGGGTTAGCGTGAGCCCATGAGCAACGACGCCCGCGCCGCGGCACCGACCGCCACGACGCCCACCGCCTCCCTGCCCGACCACGTCGCTACAGCCGCTGAACTCCCGAGGTGATCTCCGGCGTCGTGCCCGACCCTCGCTCCGCGCCCACCGTCCGCTGGGGATCCTCGGCGCGGGCAACATCGCCGCTCGTTCGCCGATGCCGTGCGCGACCACACGCGTGCACCCGTCGTGGCCGTCGGGTCGCGCGACCGCGTCAAGGCCGAGCGCTTCGCGACCGAGCACAGCATCCACACCACGCACGCCGACTACACCGAGCTGGTCGAGGACCCGCAGGTCGACGTCGTGTACGTCGCCACGCCTCACTCCCACCACCTCGAGCACGCGCTGCTGGCCATCGGTGCGGGCAAGCACGTGCTCGTCGAGAAGGCCTTCACGCGCAACGAGGCCGAGGCGCGCGAGATCCTCGACGCCGCACGCGCCGCGGGAGTGTTCGTCATGGAAGCTATGTGGACGCGGTTCCTGCCGCACGTCGCCGCGCTGCGCGGGTGATCGCGCGCGGGAGATCGGTGAGATCGTCAACGTCACCGCCGACCACGGGCAGTTCTTCCCGTTCGACCCCGCCCACCGCCTCTACGCCCCCGAGCTCGCGGGCGGCGCGCTGCTGGACCTGGGGTGTATCCCGTGTCGTTCGCCCACGACATCCTGGGGTCCCGACGTCGGTCACCGCGGTGGGCGCGCTCACCGAGACGGGCGTCGACGGCCAGCTCGGCATCACGCTCGGTCACGGCCGCGCGATGTCCACGCTGACGACGACGCTCTGGTCGCAGACGCCCAACGTCGCCTCGATCTCCGGGACGGCGGGACGCATCGAGATCGAGGGCACGTTCTACGCGCCGACGTCGTTCCGCGTGATCCGCCACGACGGCGCCGAGTGGCGGTACGACGGTTTCCGCGGCGAGGGCAAGCAGTACCAGGCGGCCGAGGTCGCACGCTGCATCGACGCCGGGCTCACGGAGAGCCCCGCATGACGTGGGACGGGACGCTCGAGGTCATGCGGACCATGGACGAGATCCGTCGTCAGGCCGGGGTCGTCTACCCGGGCGAGTGAGTCGGGCCCCTGGCCGGTGCCGAGGACGGTGTCGCTGTCGTTCTGCCCTGCGGAACGACGTCGACCGTCCTCGACGGCGATGGGTTCAGCCCGCGGAGGGCCCGTCGGTGTGCTCGACGACGTAGCTGCGGCCGTCCGGTCCGGTCACGTACTCGAAGCGCGTCCTGAGCTCGCGGTCGCGCTCGGCCTCGGCTGCGGAGACGCCGCGCCCGGGCGAGCCCTGCTTTCCGACCTGCGCGGGGCCGAAGATCGGCAGGAACGTCTCGGTCATGCGCAGGCCCAGGGGCGTCGTCGCGGCTTGTCGGCCATGCGCCTCTCCTCTCGAGAACGGTGCAACTGCTTGGTGCACTAATGATTGGTACACCAAGCATAGATGGATCTCGCTACGATGGCGAGATGACCACCTCGATCGAGAGCGCCGGGGACACCGTGCGGGACCCGCGTCGACCGCCGCGTTCCCGGCGCCCGCCGCGTTCCCGGCGCCCGCCGCGCCGACGTCTCCGGGCCTCGACCCGCTCGCCCTGGAGTCCCAGGTCTGCTTCGCGCTGTCCGCCGGGGCGCGCGCGATGGTCGCCATGTACCGGCCGTTGCTCGAGCCGCTGCACCTGACGCACCCCAGTACCTCGTGATGCTGGCCCTGTGGCAGGACGCGGCCGCGGGGATCCCACGACGGCGACCTCTCGCCGACCGGCTCCACCTCGACCCTGGGACGCTCTCCCCGCTCGTCAAGCGGTTGGAGGCCACGGGATACCTCACGCGGTCGCGCAACGAGCAGGACGGCCGTGTCGTCGACGTCGCACTCACGCCCGCCGCCGCCGCCTGCGCGACCAGGCCGAGCGCATCCCGCCCGCCATCACGGCGGCCACAGGCCTGACGCCCGACGAGCTCGTCGAGGTCCACGCGGCGGCCTCGAAGGTGGTGTCCGCGGCGCAGCGCGCCGGGTGATCTGACGCTCGGGCCGAAGCCCGGAGCGTGCTCCCGGCAGGCGTGCACACTGCGCCCGGGTCGGGGCATGCCTAGGGTGGCGCGATGAGTTCCCCGCCGTTCCCGACCGACCGCCGACGCGCGCGCGTGCCCTGGCCGCGGCCGTCGTGCGCCAGTGGCACCTTCATCCCCGGTGGGCCATGGCGGTTCGAGGAGCCGTCGCCGCGGCCGTCGCGTGGGTCGTCGGGATCCTCCTGCCGCAGCCCTTCTCGGACTACCCTACTACGCTCCGCTGGGCGCGGTCGTCGCGACGACCAGCACCGTGGCGAGGTCCGTCCGCGAGTCGTTGCAGGCGGTGGCCGCGATCGTCGTCGGAGCACTCGTGGCGCGCGGCGTGGACCTCGTGCTCGCGCCCAGCGCGCTGTCGATCGCGCTCGTCGTCGCCGTGGCGACCCTCGTCGCCGGGTGGGGGTTCCTGGGCGAGATGGGGTCGTGGGCCGTGACCTCGGCGCTCTTCGTCCTGATCATCGGCAACGCCGACAAGGTGGGGTACATGGGGGCGTACGTGGGGCTCGTGGTCGTCGGAGCGCTGGTCGGGATCGGCATCAACCTGCTCTTCCCGCCGCTCCCGCTCGCGGCGTCGGACGTGGCCCTCGCCCGCCTGCGGAACGCGCTCGCCGACCAGCTCGAGCACCTGGCCGACGGTCTCGACCTCGACGCCGCACCCTCGCCGGAGGAGTGGGACGAGCGCCGGCTGCTGCTGACGCCGGTGCTCGACCGGTCGCGGCAGTCCTCTGCGCGGGCGAAGGAGGCCGCACGCGCGAACCGGCGGGCGAGGCGGTACGCGGAAGCGACGCAGGCGCAGAGTGCGCAGGCTGAGGCGCTGGCCCTCACGTCGTCGGTCGTGGCGGACCTGACGCGCCTGGTCACGAGCTGGGAGACGCTGGGCCGGGACGACCTGGCCTTCGGTGAGCCGCTGCGTCCGCTCACGCGGGACGCCCTGCTCGCCTACGCGGACGCCGTCCGGTCCACGGCCGGGCGGCCGCCGACCCGAGAGCCTGACGCGGGTCCACGAGGTGACCGAGTCGCTGCGCCGCGCGGTCCGCGACGTGCGGAGCGCGTCGGACGAGGACTACTTCGTCGCGGGGGCGACGGTGCTGGCGATCAGGCGCGGCGCGGCGGGGCTCGAGGGCGGCGTCCCGGGTGGGTCCGCCTAGTGGCCGCTGCGCTCAGTCGGAAGGAGAAGAACCGACTGCAGCAGGCGCACTCGCGGGTGCGGGCGGGACGGCCAGCTCGTGGAGAACGAGCGGCATCAGGCCCGGAAGCGACGGTCGAGCTCCTCGCGGCGTAGCCAGTTGCGGTGACGCGTTCCGTCCACCTCCTGACGGATCAGCCCCGACTCCCGAAGAACGCGCCAGTGCCGCGTGAGCGCTGACTTGGACACGCCGAAGCTGGATGTGCTGCACGACGTGCCTGGATCGGCGGAGATGTATGCCACGAGCGCACGTCGGACGGGATCGGCCAGCGCCGACATGACCTCGAAGAGGTCGATCTCGTCCGCGGCGGGAATGGTGAGCGGCTTCGCCAGGCGACTGGCCATCTTCGAGTCCTCTCTCGGCAGGTTGACGCCATGTCCACCAAGGGTGTACATTGCGATGTACGTGCTTCAGCGTACATCAGGCGTCCGTGGTGGACGATGTGAAGCAGCGTACGACGACAGGAGGAAGACCATGACCAAGCTGGGAATCATCGGCAGCGGCGCGATCGGCGCGGGCATCGCGCGACTCGCGGTCGCCGCGGGCACGAGGTGATCATCGCGAACTCCCGGGGTCCGGAGTCGCTGACGGAGCTCGTCGACGAGCTCGGTCAGAAGGCTCGGGCGGGCGAGGTTGCCGACGCGGCGAGCTTCGGCGAGATCGTCGTCCTCGCCGTCCCGCTGTCGGCGTACGACGCACTCTCGGTCGGCGCACTCGACGGGAAGATCGTGCTCTCGACGGGCAACTACTACCCGTCACGCGACGGACGGATCGAGGACCTCGACTCGGGGCCACGACCACGGCCGAGTACGAGCAGGCTCTCCTGCCGGGCGCCGTGATCGTCAAGGCGTTCAACAACATCGTCGCCCACCACATCCCGTCGCTGGCGCGCCCGCAGACGCGCCCGACCGGTCGGGCTCGCGGTCGCGGGCGACGACGCCAACGCCAAGCGGGCCGTGTCCGATCTGGTCGGATCGCTCGGATTTGAGCCGGTCGATGCGGGAGCCTCGCCGAGTCGTGGCGGTTCGAGCCCGAGTCGGGTGCGTATACAACGGTCTACGTCGCCGACCCGGACGTCTTCGCCCAGGACTACCTCGCGGACAAGGGGCGCCTCTTCCCCGAGCGCCTGCGCGAGCTCCTGGCTGCGTCGAGCCGCCCGGACGTGGCCGGACGCACCTTCTGAGACGACCGCACCGACTTCCGGCCGAAGGAGGTCTGTGCCGAGACGGTTCGGGCGCACGGACGTGCGTGATTCGAGCGGGCCGTCGACGAGGAACCCCAGGGCGGCAGCATGCCTCAGCCGCCGGTGAACACGGAGGTGAACAGTTCAGAGTCCACCGCGAGGCATGGCTCGGTCAGGGTGTTGAGGGCGTCGTACCAGGCGTCCGATCTGATGTCGGCGGGTTCGGTCCTGGCCCAGGACGCGACCACGGGGACGGCCGCCTGCAGGTCGGCGACCCCTGACTGACGGCGCTGTCACCGCTCGAGGGGATGCGGTGGAGCGTGCGCGCGGCGACCACGTACCAGCCCTGCTGCTCCTGGGTGGCCATGCGGCCCTCGCTCAGGGCGGTGTCTGCGTTCTCCACGATCGTCTGGACGTCGGAGACAGCCGCGCACGCGGCAGCGTCCTGCGCCATGTCGTCCAGGGGTGCATCTGCCTGGGTCACCTCTTCCGTGGGCTTGGGAAGGGCACTGCTCTCGCCGCTGCAGCCAGCCACCATCAGAGCCACCAACACCAGAGCCGAAGCTCCGGCCGCCTGCTTTCCTCGCATGAACGCACCCCCGTCTTGACCGTTTGTGTCGTGAGACTACCCAATCCGTCCGATGCGAGGCGCACGACGGTGGTGGAGGATCGGGCCGAAGTTGAACACTTCGGATGGCTCGTCATGGAAAAGCCCCGGGGACTCGTCGGGTGCCGCATCGTCGATCCCGTCGTCGCCGCGCGGCGAGCGAGTTCTGCGCACGCATGTCCGGGATCGGGAGGCCTGCTGAGGGCCGACGTTCACCGTGCAGAACGACTGGCCGCAAGTGATGCGGTGATGCCTTGTGTCGTCGGGGTCGGGGTGCTGCCGAAGGTCGCTTCGAACGCTCGCGACTCAAAGACGTAGGGCGCGGTGTACTGGTAGGCCATTTCGAGGGTTTCGCGGGCGCTGGAGCTGAAAAGGGCGCCGACTCGCATCGTCGTGGAGCTCATCACTGCGGTTCGGGCGGTCGGGCCGCCGGCGAGCTCGATGTACTGGCGACCGGTCAGGGCAGGTGACGTGGGGAGGTGCCACGAGCGCCCGCGTGCCTTGTGGTCGGTGCCGAGGATCGCGAGGGCGTTGCCGATGTCGGGGTGTAGGTGAGGGAGTGGAGCTGGTCCGCGTCGAAGAGCCAGGTTCCGGGCTTGCCCGCTGCGATCTTGTCGAGCGCAAAGGTGTTGAACACGCTCGTCGACGCGCCCGGACCGTAGAAGTCGGCGCTTCGGCCGATGGTCACCGTGAGTCCGCGCTCCCGTGCGTGGTCGAGGGTGCGGAGGGCGGCCGCTCGGACATGACCCTTCTTGCTGGTGGGGTTGATCGCGGTGCTTTCCGTCATCGCTTCGTCGACGCGCCCATAGGCGTACACGTTGTCGAGGTAGACGAGGTGCGTACCGTTCTCGAGCGCTGCCTCGACGGTGTTGGCGAGAAGTACCGGCCAGTCAGTCGCCCAGGTGCGGGCGGAGTAGGGCAGTCCTGCTGTGAGGTAGGCGACCTCGGCTCCTCGCAGCGCGGCAGCGACGTCGGCGCGTTCGAGGAGGTCGGCGGTCATGGACCGGGACCCGTCGATGGTGGAGGGCGGCGGCCGACGGAGATCGGTGCCTCCCGCGGGCCAGGAGGGCCCGCACGGTCTCACGGCCGACGACGCCGTTTCCACCGAGGACGACGTGTGTTGGGGTAGTCATCGCTCTACTCATCTCGATTCTGCAGAGGGAGGCAGGTCGCGGGTTGCGTCCTGCTGTGCGAGTCGGCGCAAGCCACCGAAGAGCGGATCGCCGAGGACGGTTCCGATGACCATCAGCTCGGCGACCTCATCGCGCTCGTCCCGGCTCGCCAGCGCGAGCAGGTCCGCGGCCGCCGCTGTTGCCGCAGCAGTGGCGTAGGCCGCGAGGTACTCGGCGGCGCGTCGAACCCGATCGCGAGCAGGCCGTCGATGGCGCGTGCCGCCGCATCGATCCCAGGGTTGTCGGGAGTGATGCGCCAGCCTTGGGACGCTGCGATCTC
Organism: Oerskovia sp. M15; assembly: GCA_038070415.1. Classification (GTDB taxonomy): domain Bacteria; phylum Actinomycetota; class Actinomycetes; order Actinomycetales; family Cellulomonadaceae; genus Oerskovia. The sequence continues at coordinate 1,065,534 of JAMYWF010000001.1, read as the reverse complement.
CGCGACGCGGGCGCGAGCGGCCTCGCTCGGCGCGGACGCGGCAGCTCGGGGACCGCTCATCGAGTGCTGGGCCACGCGAAAGGTCTCCACCAACGACGCGTCGTGGTCGTCGAGCGCGGCAATGACGTCCTTCGTCGCCGCGATCGTGAGCCCTCCGGTTTCCAGGAGCGCACGAACGAGACGTACGCGCCGGACATGGGCATCGCCGTACTCGACCTGGTTGGGCGCCGACCGGATGCCAGGCGGCAACAAGCCTTCGCGTTGGTAGTACTTCACAGCAGTCAGTGGCGCCCCGGCCCGTTCGCACATTTCGGATATCCGCACTATCGGATAGTAGCGCTATCCATCTTTGGAACGCAACCCGACAGGCGGAGCGCCTGGGTGAACCGCCACCCCGACGTGGACGTTTCCGATCGTGGGGGCAGAGGATCCGCTCGACCCCGATCGGAGCGACCGCGACACCTACGTCGACCTCGTGCAGGATCTGGGTGCCCCGGAAATCATGGACGGCGACTTCGGGACGGGGACACTGGCCTGCCGCTTGGCAGGCCTCGACGTCGACGGGTCGGGGAGGGGGCGTCGTGGTGCGAGGTGCCGTTTCGGTCGGTGGTCGGTAGCGGCCGGACAACCTGGGACGGAGGACGCGTCGGAAGGCGGCGGGTTGCTCGATCCAGGGAAAACTGATGGAAGGGCGCGGAGCGCGCCGGAAGAGTGGTGCTCAGGGCCCAGGGGCGGAGACTGAATCGATACTCGAGTCGAGAACGGGGGCGTGATGGCTGAGACTCCTCCCGTTGTCCACGGTGCTTTCGCGTCGTGGAGGGATGACGTTGTTCGTCGAGCGACGACACGCATGTGGGTCGGCATCGTCCTGTCAGCGCTCACGGCACCTGTGGTCTGGGCACTCTTCGCACCTCGGGCAGTTGTCTCGTCCGGTAGTCCCGACCAGCCGGTCCTCCAGCTCGTGAGCGCAGCGATCTTTTCGCGTCGTTACATCTGGCGTTCTCGGGCTGGTCCAGGAGGCGCCGAGCCCGCGAGACTGCGCGCTGACCGGGCGCCGATCGCAGGTCAGCGAGCAACGCGGCGTAGCTTCTTCCGAGTCGCCGATCCGGAGCTTTAGGCGTCCGTCACGCGGATCGACCCGTCCTGCCCGACGGCGAAGCGCACCCTGTCGAGCCCGCTCGCCCCGGCGTCGGGAGCCACGGCGGCACCGGCGAGCTGCTCGAAGGTGTGCGTGCCCTCGACCACGAGCACCGCGCACCCGCTGCTCGGCCCGAGGCCACGCCGACCGGTGCGTCCTCGACCACGAGGCACCGCGACGGGTCCACGCCGAGCCGCTCGGCGCCGAGCAGGAACGGGTCCGGGTCGGGCTTGCCGTGCGTGACGTCGTCGGCCGTGACGACGACCGCTGGCGGGACCAGGCCCGCCGCCGCGATACGTGCCGCCGCGAGCGGGCGTGTGCAGGACGTGACGATCGCCTGACGCGTCGCCGGGAGCGACGCGAACGCGTCGACGGTCCCGGGCAGGAGGCGCACGCCGTCGTTGTCGAGGAGCTCGAGCTCGTGGATGCGTGCGTACGCCGCCTCGACCTGGTCGGCGGGCAGGAGCCGGGCGATGAGGCTTCGAGCGGGGTGCCGTGCTCGATCTGGAAGGTGTCGGCGCCCGGCAGCCCGTACTCGCGCGCCCAGCGCCGCCAGCTGCGGACCACGGCGGGCACCGAGTCGATCAGGGTGCCGTCCATGTCGAACAGGATCGCGTCGAACGTGCGACCGGCGAACGCGGTACCCGGGGTGGGCAGGGCCGGGGCACGGGGAGGTCGGGGCTGGGCACAGGAAGGACGGACATCCGTCGAGGCTACCTGCGGTGTCAGGAGGCCCGACTATCGTGGGCGCGTGAGCACACCCGGATATTTCATCTCGTTCGAGGGCGGCGACGCCGTCGGCAAGTCCACCAGTCCCGCCTCCTGGGGAGTGGTTGGGGAGCTGACCGGCCGCGAGGTCGTGCTGACGCGCGAGCCCGGGGCACCGAGCTGGGAGTGGAGCTGCGGCAGGCGGTGCTGCATGGCCGGGACATGGACGCCCGCACCGAGGCCCTCATCTACGCCGCAGACCGCGCGCACCACGTCGCCCACCTGGTCCGGCCCGCGCTCGAGCGCGGCGCGGTCGTCGTCACGGATCGCTACCTCGACTCGTCGGTCGCCTACCAGTCGGGCGGCCGGGAGCTGGGCGTGGACGAGGTCGAACTCATCTCGCTGTGGGCCGTGCAGGGCCTCATGCCGCACGCCACCGTCCTGCTGGACCTGGACCCGGTCGTCGCGGCCGAGCGGCTCCAGGGCAAGCCCGACCGCCTCGAGAGCGCCGGGGCGGACTTCCACCGCCGCACGCGCGAGGCCTTCCTGTCCCGAGCGGCGGCGGACCCCGAGCGGTGGGTCGTGATCGACGCGACCGCCTCGATCGAGGACATCCAGGCCCAGATCCGCGTGGACCTCGCGGCCCGGCTCGAGCTCACCCCGTGGTGGAGGAGGCCGAGGACACGGTCGAAGCGCTGCCCGATGACGGCTTCGACGACTCCGACTCCGCGATCGGCTACGCCCCGGGCTCATGGACCTGCCCTCACACGCCCCGTCACCCACCCGCCCCCGACCCCGCCACACGGACGAGCGCCCCGTGACGGTCTGGGACGAGGTCGTCGGGCAGGAGCACGCGGTCGAGATCCTCTCGGCGGCGGCCACCGACCCGCGGCCATGACCCACGCCTGGCTCCTGACGGGCCCGCCGGGTTCCGGGCGCTCCAACGCCGCTCGAGCCTTCGCCGCGGCGCTGCAGTGCGAGCAGGGCGGGTGCGGGTCTGCCAGGCGTGCACCACGGTGCTGGCCGGCACTCACGCGGACGTGACGATCGTGGCCACCGAGAAGGTGACCATCACGATCGACGAGGTGCGCGGCCTCGTCGGAGTCGGGAGCCGTCGTCCGTCGCAGGGCCGCTGGCGCGTCATCATCGTCGAGGACGCGGACCGCATGGCCGAGCGCACCACGAACGTCCTCCTCAAGGCCATCGAGGAGCCGCCGTCCCGCACTGTCTGGATCCTGTGCGCCCCAGCCCGCAGGACGTGCTCGTGACCATCCGCTCGCGCTGCCGTGGGGTGGCGCTCCGGGTTCCCCGGTCGAGGCGGTCGCCCGGCTGCTCGTCGCGCGCGACGGTGTCGACCCGGTCGTCGCCGAGGCCGCCGCACGCGCCGCCCAGAGCCACATCGGCCTCGCCCGACGCCTCGCCCGTGACGGCAAGGCGCGCGAGCGACGGTCCTCGGTCCTGTCGATCGCCCGCCGCATCCGGGCGTGGGGACGCCGTCGTCGCGGCCGGAGAACTCGTCGAGGTCGCCCAGGCCGAGGCGAAGTCGGCGACCGAGGAGCGGGACGCCGTCGAGAAGGCTGAGCTCCTGCGGGCCCTGGGTGTCGAGGCCGGTGGCACCATGCCGCCAAGCTGCGCTCGCAGCTCACGGACCTCGAGAAGGACCAGAAGCGCCGCGCGACCCGTCGCCAGCGCGACGTCCTGGACCGCGCGATGCTGGACCTGCTCTCGCTCTACCGCGACGTGCTCGTGGTCCAGCTCGGAGCCCACGTGGACCTGGTGAACGCCGAGCTCGCGGAGACCGTCCAGGCGCTCGCGGAGGACTCGACCCGGAGCAGACCGTGCGTCGCATGGATGCGATCGGCGTGGCCCGGGAGCGGCTCGATGGCAACGTCGCCCGCTGCTCGCGCTCGAGGCCATGGCGATCGCGCTGCGCCCCAGGGCTGAGCAGATGGAGGAGACGCCGTCCGCGGAGGGACTACGTCGGCTCGCGCTCATGCTGCTCGTCGGTGGCGCGTACTCGATGGACGGCGTACCCACGCCCCTGGTGGCAGCGGCATGGCCGCGCGACGCGGGTTCACCCGTAGGGCCCGCGCCGTGGGCAGTCTCGTCGTGGAGATGATCGCGTCAGGTGAAGCCTCGCTCCTGGACGTCAGGTACGCCTCGGAAGGGGCGACGAGCGCTTCGACCAGGCCGGTCCCGGTCGACGAGTTCGCCCTGGACCCGTCGACGTTGTTCCCGGACCAGGTCTTGGCCGCCGCGACGCCTCGGGACTGGGTCCCGTTTCTCTTCGCCGAGGAGGCGTTGGACCTGTCGATGTGGCCGGGCGAACCCACCGTCGCTCCGGACGTCGAGGGTCGGGAGCGCATTGTCGACGGCCTCGGTCGGCTCCACGCGCTCTGTGTCGCCGCGAGCACGACGGACGGACCGGTGATTGATCTCGACGGCAGTGTCCCCGCGCTGCTCGGCCTTCTCACGCACGTTCGGTTCGTCGGCGCGGAGGTGCCGCCCTTCGCGGTCTCCAGTGTGATGCTGCTGCTCTCGGCCGTCGCCGGTGCCGAGGACGCGGACATGGTCCGCGAGGTGGCCGGTGCGCTGGCTTTCTTGCGGGACAGGACCGGATGGGCTCCGTCCGGGGAGCACTGGGGCTCCGGAGGACCTCTTCGGTGCCGATGTCTGGCTGACGCTCGCCTGAGCGGCGCAGAGGCCGAGCGGCGCGGACGTTCCCGCCCACATCCCCGAAGCCTCTTGCGTTGCATGGATCCGGTGGCCGACGCCCGGGGCGGATGGACTTCACCCGGCCTTCCGGAAGGATGTGGCGACCTGCCCGCGACGAGAGCGAAGCCATGGCCGACAACGGTTCCACCCGGACGACCGACCGACGGGGAGCCGACCGGCGTGACGGCGAAGGGCGGCGCTCTCGCGCTGTCGGGCGCGGTGATCGCCTGGGGCGTCGCCCTGATCCACCTGGTCAACGGCTTCACCCGACCGCTCGGGATCATCGAGGTGCGGTCGATCTCTCCCACCGGTGCCGCACAGGAGCGCGAGAGCATGTCCGTGAGCGCGGTCGAGGGCGCCACTATGCCCCTGACGGACGTCTATCTCCACCGCCCGCTCGACAAGATCGACCTGATCCTGTTCTTCGCGCTCGTCGGGACGGCGTGCTTCCTCGGGTACCGGCTGGCTCGCCGTGGGGCACGCGGAGCGCGGGACGTCCTGGACGGCTCGCCGACGTCCCGCTGGCTCGGGATCGTGCTGGTCGCGGTGGGCGTCGTGCCGGCGTTCGCCCAGCAGCAGGGGTCGTTCGTTCGGCTCGCGGACGCTGGGCTCGTGGAGGTCCTGGCCCCGTCTACCCGGTCCTCGGCTGGGGTGGATCGTCGCAGGGCTCGGGCTCGTCTTCGTGGTCCCGGCCCTGCAGAAGGCGGTGCGGCGGCGTCGGGACTGAGCGGTGGTGGGCCACTCGACGTTCACCTGATCGTCGGACGGAAGGCCCGCAGTGGTCGTCGACGCGTGGCACGGCGGCACTAGCGTCGCGAGCGACAAGACACCGGACCACCGGAAAGGGCACTTCGACGATGACCCTCACACTGACGCTCGTCCGCCACGGGCAGACCGTTCTCAACGCACGTCGGCACCTGCAGGGCGAGTGCGACTCCCCACTCACGCGCACGGGCCGCACCGGGGTGCGCGTGACGGCGCAGCACCTGGCGCACTACGACTTCGATACCGCGTACTCCTCACCGCAGGGCCGCGCCGTGCTCACGGCGGCGGAGATCCTGCGTCACCACGCCGACCTGCGACTCACGGTCGATGCCGACCTGCGCGAGCTGTCGTTCGGCTCGTTCGAGCGGCGTCCCGAGCACGAGCTCGACGCGATCGCGCCGTGGTCCACGCTCGTGCCCGCGGTGCTCGCGGGCACGCACCCGGGGATCGGTGGCGGCGAGCCGGGAGCCGAGTTCATGGCCCGCGTCCGGACAGTCTTCGGGCGCATCGTCGCCGCGCATGACGACGCGGCACGACCGGCAGCTCGCCGTGACCGGCACGTACTCGTCGTCGGGCACGGACTCACGCTGGGCGCCTATCTCGCGACGATCGAGCCGACCGGCCTCGCCGCGCTGCCGAACGCGTCGGTCTCGACCGTCGAGGTCACGGACGGGTCGCGCGCGTCATCGCCGCAGGGGTCGATGTCGCCGGGCACGGACCTGTGGCCGCCCGGTCGGCCTCAGTGACCGTCTGACCCCTCACGGGCGCGCGTCCGCAGCCGAGCTCACCGCCGCAGCCGAGCTCACCGCCGCAGCCGAGCTCACCGCCGCAGCCGAGCTCACCGCCGCAGCCGAGCTCACCGCCCGAGCCGAGCGGCCGGGTGAAGTGCACGCGGAAGCCCAGCCCGACGGCGACGGATCGCACGTCGCGTGTCAGGCTGGATGTACGCATCGACCGACCACGACGTACGAGGAGCGCCCGCGTGACGACGCCACGTACGCAAGACGACCTGGGGCCCGCGCTCGAGTCGATCCTGCTCGCCGGCGGACCCCAGCCCGTCGCGCGCTACACGCTCGACGTGCGCTCGGGCACGTGGTGGTGGTCCGACGAGCTGTTCGTCATGCACGGCTTCGCCCCGGGCGAGGTGGTGCCGACCACCGAGCTCATGCTGGCCCACAAGCACCCGGACGACCTGTCCCGCGTGAAGGGCGTGCTCGCCGAGGTGACCAGGAGAGGCACGCCGTTCAGCTGCACCCACCGGATCATCGACGCGCACGGAGGCACCCGGACCCTGGGAGTGGTGGGACAGGGAGACCTCGACCGCGAAACCGGGAGGGTCACGCGGGTCACGGGGTACTTCATGGACCTGACCGAGGCCCACGGGGCGCGTGTCCGCGAAGAGGCGACGGCGGCGATCAGGGCGTCCGCCTCGCACCGGGCCGTCATCGAGCAGGCCAAGGGCGCGGTGATGGTGCTCTACGGGCTGAGCGACGACGAGGCGTTCGCCCTCCTGCGCGACCACTCGAGCGTCACGAACGAGCCCGTCAAGGAGCTCGCCCGCCGGTTGCTCGCGAGCATGACGGACCTCGGGGCTCGCACCCGACCAGGGACGACCTGGACAGGTTCTTCGCACCCCTCCGCGCCCCTGGAGATCAGCTCGTTCGCCTCGAGCGCGCCACGTCGCCCAGGATCACCGCGAGCAGCACGCCGTTCGAGACCCAGTTGATCGCGAGCGGCGAGAGCACCGGGTACGTCAGGTAGAGCAGGCCGAGGGTGACGACGCCGACGACGTGCGGGAGCGACCATGCCCCGCCCGTCGCGCGACGGAAGAGCGTGTTCCCCACGAGGTAGACCATCCCGGCGCCGCAGATGATGGCCGCGGTCCAGGGGTCGGCGTGGCCGGAACCCTCGTGGCCAAGAGGGTGGAGGAGGACGAGCTCGTCGGCGACGGCCGTCAGCACGATCCCCACCACCAGCAGGTAGGGGACGTAGGTGTAGGCCGTCTGGGCGATCATCCCGGACGAGGACGAGCCGGCGAAGTACGCGGTCGCGCGCTGCTCGGAGCGGTCGAAGTAGAGCAGCCACATGAGGACGGTCGAGGCGAAGGCGGCGAGGAACGCGAGGACCACGGTCCCGCTCAGCTCGAGCTCCGCGAAAGCCGTCCCCGTGATGATGATCGACTCGCCGAGGCTGATGATGATGAACAGACCCACCCGCTCGGCCATGTGCTCACCTCGCACTACCCACGTCGCCGGGTCGGCGGGACCCAGGACCGGGACGCGGTACAGCGCACGCGGACCCGAGTAGTCGATGAGTACGGCGACCGCCCACAGGATCAGGCGCAGCGTGCCGTCGTCGACCAGCGCGCCCGCGATCCAGAAGATCCCCGAGAACGTCACCCACGCGGTGATGCGGAGGAAGTTGGTGCCGTTGTCGGGCCAGTGCCGGTTGAGCGCGTAGGCCGTCCACGCGGAACGTCCCACCTGGATCGCGACGTACGTCCCCGCGAAGAGCAGAGCCTTCTCGCTGAAGGCCTCGGGGATCGCGCTCGACATCAGCAGCCCCACCAGCATGAGGACGATCAGCATCGTCCGCACGGGGTAGCGCTCGGGGTCGAGCCAGTTCGTCACCCACGTGGTGTCGATCCACAGGTACCAGACCGCCGCGCCCAGGATGAGGGTCTGGACCAGGGTGGCGCCGTCGGGGTGGGCGATGAGCGAGTGCGAGAGCTGGGTGACCGCGAAGACGAACACGAGGTCGAAGAACAGCTCGACGTACCCGACACGGTCGGCGACGTGCCCTTGACCTCGGCGCAGGACGTTCGTGCGCATGCCCCAGGCGCCGGGCGTGCGAGTCGGGCGGAGCCTGCTGCGTCAGCACTCATGGGCGCGATCCTCGCACGCGACGGCAGACGGGGCACGAAGGTCCGGCGTCGAGATCCGCGTCAGTCCGCCGTGAACGGCTTGTCCGGCCAGTACGCCCACTCCTCGAAGTCCTCGACGCGTCCGTCGGACGCGAACCGCAGGAGCCACAGGTCGCGGTACTCCTGCAGGACCGGGTCTCCGTAGCGCACCTCGAGGCGCACCACGGCCGTCGTGCCCTCGACCGCGACCGGTTCGGCGGCCACCGTGAACGTCTCGCCGGAGTCGACGAGCCAGAAGTCCCGTATCTCGCCGTGCCCGCGGAGCGGTTCGTCGTACGGGGATCGTGCGTACCGGGCGTCCTCGGTGAACAGGGTCTCCACGGCTCGCAGGTCCTCCCGCGCCAGGCCGCCACATAGGCGGCGACCCAGGTCATGACGGCCTCGTGGTCCATCGGTCGGCTCCCGTCGTCGGTCCTTCGACCGTAGTCCGGGCCGTGCGTGCCCGCATTCGCCTGGTCGGGGTGCCTCCGCTCCCGGCAGAATGGCTCACGACGAGAAGGAGGCCGACGTGGTCGGAACAGCAGCGGTGCTCGGGATGACGGCGGTCGCCCTGGGGATGGTCCTGACCCCGGACCGAACATGGTCTACCTGGTCTCGCGGAGCATCAGCCAGGGATGGCAGGCGGCATGGTCTCGCTCGCGGGGACCGCGACCGGATTCCTCGTCTACATGACCATGGCGAACGTGGGACTCGCGGCGGTCTTCGTGGTGGTGCCGTGGCTCTACGTCGGTCTGAAGATCGCGGGCGCGTGCTATCTCCTCTTCCTCGCCTGGAAGACGCTCCGCCCCGGTGGGCGTTCCCCGTTCGAGGCGCAGGACCTCCCGAACGACTCACGCGGCACCCTCTTCCGCATGGGCCTGCTGACCAACCTGCTCAACCCCAAGGCCGCGATCATGTACCTCGCGCTCATCCCGCAGTTCATCGACCCGTCGGCCGGCAGCGTCATGGGCCAGGGGTTCGTGCTGGGCAGCGTGCAGATCGGGGTGAGCATGGTCGTCAACGCGGCGATCGTGCTCGCGGCGGGCAGCATCGCGGTGTTCCTGCGCTCCCGGCCCACCTGGATGCGGTGGCAGCGCCGCGCGACCGGGACGCTGCTGGGAGCGGTGGGCGTGAAGCTCGCGATCGACGCACCGGCGCCGGCGACGGCCTGAGGGCGGTACCCGCGCCGCGTGCGAGCCCTCCGCGTCGTGCTTAGTGTGCGGGGACCCGAGCAACCCAGGAGTCACGTTGAGCGATCCACGCACCACGACCGTCCCTCAGGACGCGGTCTCTCCGTCGCCCTCGACCCGTCCCGACGGGACGGGAGCAGACGAGGAGCCTGGCCGCCACGATCGCCGCCGTGCCGTCGATGCGGGGGACGTCGCCGCCGCACTCGCCTGGTCTGCGGAGGTCGGACGGAGCGCCCGCTCGTCGGAGCCGGCAGGACCCTCGAGCTGTGGACGCTGCTCGCGTCGACGGCTGCCGCGGACGTCGGCGTGGCGCGTGTGCTCGAACCACACCTCGACGCTCTCTCGATCCTCGCCCAGGTGCCCGGCGGGGCAAACCTCTCGTCGATCGGGGCCGACACGTCGAGCACCTGGGGCGTCTTCGCGGCCGAGGGCCCGGGGATCCGGGTGGACGCGGAGGAGTCGGCCGACGGATGGCGGCTGACGGGGTCAAGCCCTGGTGCTCGCTCGCGGCGACGCTCTCGCACGCGCTCGTGACCGCGTGGACCGAGGCCGCCGTCGACTGTTCGCGGTCGACCTGCGGGCACCAGGGTGCTCCCGGATGACGGGCCGTGGGTCGCGCGGGGTTTCCCGGAGATCGTCAGCGCGCCCGTGCGCCTCGCCGGGCCCTGCCGTCCCCGTCGGCGGGGCGGGCTGGTATCTGGACCGTCCGGGTTTCGCGTGGGGCGGGATCGGCGTCGCTGCCTGCTGGTGGGGCGGGGCCGTGGGGCTGGCCCGCGAGCTGTACGCGGCGACGGGGCGCCGTGACCCTGACCAGCTCGCGCTCGCCCACCTGGGTGCTGTGGACGTCGCCCTCGCGGGCGCCCGGACGACGCTCGTCGAGGCGAGCCGGATCGTGGACGGCGCGCCCGCCGAGGGATCCCGCCGGGGTCCTGGCCCGCAGGGTGCGAGGCGCGGTCGTCCGGGCGGTGGAGGAGACCGTGCAGCGCTGCTCACGTGCGCTGGGCCCTGGACCGTTGACGGTCGACGAGGGCTACGCGCGCCGGGTCGCCGACCTCCAGCTCTACGTCCGGCAGCACCACGCCGAGCGCGACGACGCCTCGCTGGGACGCGACCTCGTCGCTCGGGGTCCGCGCCGTGGTGACGTTCGACCACCGCGCCACCGGGACCACCGAGGAGGCCTGGCGGGCCAGCGGTGTCCTCGACCGGCTCCCCGCCCTGGACCTCGCCGGACCCGTGGACCACCTCGTCCTGCTCGCTGCGCACCCTGACGACGAGACGCTCGGAGCAGCGGGCCTGCTGGCGCGGCTCTCACGCCAGGGGTGCGGATCTCGGTCGTCGTCGCGACCGACGGCGAGGGCTCGCACCCAGATTCCCCGACGTACACCCTGCGGAGCTCGCGATGATCCGGCGCAAGGAGCTCCTGGAAGCGGTCGACGTGGCTGCACCCGGAGCCGTCGTGCACTTCCTGGAGCTCCCGGACGGCGGCCTGCGCGAGCACCGCGCGTCCTCCACCGGCAGCTGGCACAAGTGCTGGAGCCGCCCGTCGGCGACGACACCGGCGGCGGCGCGGCGGGCCGAACGCTCGTGTGCGCGCCGTGGCGCGGCGACGGACACCGCGACCACCGCATCTCCGGGGAGGTGGCTGCCGAGGTCGCCGAGGCGCACGGGGCACGACTGCTGGAGTACCCGATCTGGTGGTGGCACTGGGGTGATCCCGACGACCCACGGAGCACCTCCGAGGAGGTCGCCATGCGGTCTCGCGCTCACCCCGGCGGAGCAGGCCGTCAAGTCCCGTGCCGTCGCCGCCCACCGGTCGCAGGTCGCACCGCTCTCCGCGGACCCCGGGACGCCGCAGTCGTGGGCTCGGAGATGCTCCGGCGTTCTGAGCGGGAGCTCGAGGTCTTCGTCGAGGCGACACCCCAGGACGGCGTCGAGGACGGAACCGTCGCGCCGGCAGTGCCGCAGAGCCTTCCGGCGACGTTCTTCGACGACTTCTACCGGGACCGGTCCGACCCGTGGGGCTTCGAGACCCGATGGTACGAGCAGCGCAAGCGGGCCCTCACGCTCGCCTCGCTTCCCCGGCCACGCTTCCTGGCGGGCCTGGAGATCGGCTGCTCCACGGGCGTCCTGACCGCCGAGCTCGCCGCGCGGTGCGACCGGGTGGTGGGTGTCGACGTCGCGGAGGCGCCGCTCGCGATCGCGCGCCGTCGGCTCGGGGACTCGGCCGAGCTCCTCCGTCTCGAGACGCCGCGTCAGTGGCCGGCAGGGCGCTTCGACCTCGTGGTCCTGTCCGAGGTCGGCTACTACTACGGCGCGGCGGACCTCGAGACGGCCATCGACAAGGCGGTCGGGTCCCTGACGGACGACGGCGTCCTGGTCGCCTGCCACTGGCGGCACGCGGTCCCCGAGCACCCGCTGCGAGGCGACGAGGTGCACGCGGCGCTGTCAGGCCGCGCGGAGCTCGCACGGCTTGCCCGTCACCTGGAGGAGGACTTCGTCCTGGACGTCTTCGTCCGGCCTCCCGCGCGCTCGGTGGCCGCAGAGGCGGGGCTCGCATGACGGCCCGGGACCGCGTGGCGCGCCTTGCCGTCGTCGTCCCGGTCAACGACGAGGAGGAGCTGCTGCCTCGCTGCCTCGCGGCCCTGGAGGTCGCGGTCGGAGCGCTGCGAACCGAGCGTCCGTCCGTCCAGGTCGCCGTCGTGGTCGTCCTCGACGCGTGCGCGGACGGGTCCACGGCGATTGCGCGAGCCTCGACCTCCACGGTGGTCGAGACGAGCCACCAGAACGTCGGTGCGGCCCGCGCGGCGGGGTCGTGGTCGCCTTCGCCGCCTGGGGTCGGGGCCACCCGGCGTACTCCTGGATCGCGAGCACCGACGCGGACTCCGCGGTCCCGCCGCACTGGCTGACCCACCAGCTGGATCTGGCCGAAGGGGAGCGGACCTCGTGATCGGCACGGTGCGGCCGGACTTCGCGGACCTGTCACCCGCGCAGCGCGACGCCTGGTCGTGACCCACCCTGCGGGCCGGGCGAACGGCCACGTGCACGGTGCGAACCTGGGGATCCGCGGCGACCTCTATCACGCGGCGGGCGGGTTCCCCGGTGTCCCGGAGCACGAGGACGTCGCGCTGGTGGAGCGCGCCCGTCGCGCGGGAGCACGGGTCGTCGCGTCGGACGTCGGGTGCGTCCTCACGTCGGGGCGGTCGACGGGTCGCACCCGGGCGGGTATGCCCGGCACCTGCGGGAGGACCTGGTGCCGGGCTAGCGGGTCCGCGCAGGAGTGCCGCATCGGCCCCGGCGACGTCGGGCCGCTGGTACCGTCGCGGCACCGGACTCGACCGCGCCACGGACCTCGGCGACCCGGTGACGTGAATCTCGAGAGGGCGAGATGGAGAGCACGGATCGAGGCATGCTGATCTGGATCGGGTTCCTCGCGGCCGTGGTGCTGGTCGGCACTGCGCTGTGGAGCACCAGCGATGCTGCGATCCTCGCGCGCGGCGGCCCGGAGCTCGATCTGATGTCCGAGTACTCCTCGCTTAAGGAGCTCGAGGCCGACGCCTCCGACGTCGTGGTCGTCGAACCCACCGGTGAGAGCCGGACGGAGCACATCGGCGCTGCGCCCTTCGTCGTGACCGAGGCCCGGGTCGTCAGCTCGGGCCTCGGTCCGCTGGCCGCGGGGACCTCGTCGAGATCCGCCAGGACCCGGAGTTCTGGATCAATGCCGCCCCGGTCCCGGAGGAGGGCTCGCGCTACCTCGTGTACCTCAGGGCGAGGACACCGACGGACGATCAGGACGCGGGACAGCACTGGATCGTGGGCTCTCAGGCCGCGTGGCGTCTCGACGGCGAAGCAGGGCGGCTCACGACCCCGAAGAGCCCCTCCCCGACGGGTGACGATCACCGGGACGGGAGACGACCTGCGGGTGTCCTCCTGACGGCAAACAGGCCCGTGACACCCCTCGTCCCCTGCGACGTCGCCAGGCACGACGGCGTCGCCAGGCACGACCGCGGGTCGCACGCCATGATGTGGTTGACGGGTTCACGCGACCGCGATGCCCGCGACGATGTTTCGAAGGAGACCCGCTCATGACCCACCTGCGCCGCCTCGCCCCGCCGTCTCGCTCGTCGCGCTCCTGGCGCTCGCTGCCTGCGGCACGGACACCGACTCCGGCGGCGACGCCTCCGACACTCCTCGGCGGAGGAGACCACGACCTCCGCGGAGGAGACCCGGAGGCGCCCGTGAGCGCAGCGGACCTGACGATCGAGGCGGGCGCCAACGGCGTCGACCTGCCCGACGGGTTCGACTCTCAGCTGGACGGCGGGCCAGGCGCGGCATGGACGGCCGAGGACGGCTACCTCTACGTCTTCACGGTCGGCTCGAGCACCTGCCCGACCGTCGCCGAGGGCGACGCGACGCTGGTGGGGAGCGACGTCGTCGTGACCTTCGAGGACGTCGACGACGACAAGCCCTGCACCATGGACATGCGTGGCTGGACGACCGTCGTCAAGGCTCCCGAGGGCGTCGACGAGTCCGCCGACGTGACCGTGAAGCTGGACGAGGCGGCTCGGTCGTCCTGACCCGCGGGCGTCTGCCGGCGAGGTCGGCGAGGCCGCCTGGGTACCCCAGTCCTGACCCCGGGCGAGGAACTGCGGCGGCGCTGAGAGCCCCGTCGTGAAGTTCGCGTGAAAGGGCTGGGCCGGGCGCCCCGAACGGGTCCCCGGCCCAGCCCGACCCGTTACCGTTGCCAGGTGAAGACGCTCTCCCGCCGCACGTCAGTGCTGTCCGCCGCGACGCTCGCCGTCGCCCTGCTGCTCGGCGCATGTGCCCCGGCGCCCAAGGTGCAGAGCCCGCGGAGGCCGTCCCGTCGGGGCCCACGGGCACGGGGAGGACGTTCCGGCCGAGCTCGCGGAGTTCTACGGCCAGACCCTCCAGTGGGAGGACTGCGAGGGCGGCTTCGAGTGCGCGACCGCGATCGCACCCTGAGCTGGAAGGACCCCGCGCAGGGAAGATCGAGCTCGCGCTCAGCGCCTGCCGGCGTCGGGGGACAAGATCGGCTCGCTGCTCACGAACCCCGGCGGGCCGGGCGGATCGGGCGTCGAGTACATCACCAGCGCGGCCGCCGGGATCGGGGAACCCGTGCGCGAGGCCTACGACATCATCGGGTTCGACCCGCGCGGCGTCGGCTCCTCGACCCCGTGGTCTGCCTGGACGACGCGGCCAAGGACGAGTCGCTCTCACGGGCGTTCGCCGACAGCGACGAGGGCCGCACCGAGATGGCGGCGGACCTCAAGGCGTGGGCCGACGCGTGCGCCGAGAACTCGGGCGACCTGCTCGGGAACGTCGACACGCAGAGTGCCGCGCGGGACATGGACATGCTGCGCGCCGTCCTGGGCGACTCGACGCTCAACTACCTGGGCTTCTCCTACGGTACCCAGCTCGGGGCGACGTACGCGGGCTGTTCCCGGAGAAGGTCGGGCGCATGGTCCTCGACGGCGCGATCGACACCACGCTCTCCTCCGACGAGATCGGTGCGCAGCAGGCCGTCGGCTTCGAGAACGCGCTGCGCGCCTACGTCGAGGACTGCCAGGGAGGCGCGGACTGCCCGCTGACCGGGACCGTGGACGAGGGCATGGCGCAGATCCGGGCGTTCCTCGACGACGTGACGGAACGCCCCTGAAGACGACGGGCGACCGGCGCCTGACGTCGACCCTCGCCTTCTACGGGATCGCGCTGCCGCTGTACAACAACGAGAGCTGGTACGCGCTGACCGCGGGCCTGGATGCTGCCCTCGAGCACAACGACGGCACGATGCTGCTCAGCTTCGCCGACCTCTACAACAGCAGGAACGCCGACGGGACCTTCGCCGACAACTCGGCCGAGGCGTTCCGCGCCATCAACTGCCTCGACGCGCGCGGCAACCCGGACCCGGAGTTCATGAAGGACCAGGCGGCCGACATCGAGGAGGCCGCCCCGACCATGGGCTCGTTCTTCGCCTACGGCGGCATGGCGTGCGCCGACTGGGCCTACCCGCCGTGGACCAGGAGTTCGACCTGCACGCCACGGGTGCCGCGCCGATCGTCGTGATCGGCACGACCAACGACCCGCGACACCGTATGTCTGGGCCGAGGGCCTCGCGAAGGCCCTGGACTCCGGCACGCTGCTCACCTGGGAGGGCGAGGGCCACACGGCGTACGGGCGCTCGAACGAGTGCCTCGAGGGCGCCGTGGACGCGTACCTGGTCGAGGGAAGGTCCCGGAGGACGGGAAGGTGTGCTGAGCCCTTCCCCTGACGGGGACGCGGCGGGCTCGCGACGACCCTGCCCGACGGCGGCGCGGAAGCCGGTTTGTCGTCGCGCCGTCGCGTTGGGTACAGTAGCGACGCTTGCTCGAACGGAGCGCCGGACGGCGCGACGCCCGGCACGTGCCGCCTTAGCTCAGTCGGTAGAGCGTCTCACTCGTAATGAGAAGGTCAAGAGTTCGATTCTCTTAGGCGGCTCAGTCACGAAGGCCCGGAACCTCAACGGTTCCGGGCCTTCTGCGTTGCGCGAAGCGCCGCACGGTGGATGAGGCCGTCGGGCGAGTGCGACCGGTGCCCGGCAAACGTCCCGACGCGCTCGCCCCGCCGTACGTGGTCCGGTGCGGAGGAGGTTGAGCGCCGCCCCGGCTCGAGCCCTGGGAGGCACCACCTAGGCTTCTCCCATGTTCACCTTCGGCCGTCGTCGCCCTGTCACCTACGTCCTGGGCCAGCCGGTCAAGACCTTCCCGAGATCGCTCCCGAGGTCGGGCGCGGCAACATCCTGCGCATCACCGAGATCGGTGAGCCGGTCCTGCACGCCCCGTGCCGCGAGGTGACCGAGTTCGGCACGCCCGAGCTCGCGCAGCTCGTCGACGACATGTTCACCACGATGTTCGTCGCGGAAGGCGTGGGCCTCGCGGGTCCGCAGGTCGGGGTGGACCTGCGGATCTTCGTCTACGACGTCGAGGACGAGAACGAGGACCGCCACGTCGGGCACGTCATCAACCCGGTGCTCGAGGTCTTCGACGGTGCCGGCGACGAGATCGAGGAGAGCGACGAGGGTGCCTCTCGATCCCCGGCGCCTACTCGCCGCTCGCGCGTCCCGTGAAGGCGACCGTCCGGGGTTCGACCAGCACGGCAACCCCGTCGAGCTCACCGGATCCCACTTCTTCGGCCGTGCGCTGCAGCACGAGGCCCAGCACCTCGACGGCACTCTTTACTTCGACCGCCTGACGCCCGCCGCGCAGGAGGCCGTGATCGCCGAGATGCACGTCGAGCGCCCGGGATCCTGGAGGAGCGGCGCGAGCTGTCCGACGCGCTGGGCAAGGCGCCCGCCGAGTACCCGGCCGAGCCGCCGCGCTGAACCAGCCGGGCGTGGACCGACCGCGCGGTCGCTGCCCCGCTGTTCCGGGGCTTTGCCCGGTTGTCACCCGTTCGTCACCTTGATCGCTTTGGCTCGTGTGGGCGCGTCCAGCGCCCGGAACGCACGAACCAAGCCAAGGGACACGTCATGCACAGCGCCCGACCTCCACAACCTCAGACGTCGACCAGCGACCAGCCGGCGCAGCAGCCACGCTCTCGCGCCGCACGGGTCGCCACCGGGCTGACCCTCGCGGCCGCACTCGCTGCGACGTACGCCCTCCGCCGGGGCGGCCACCATTCTCCCGGCGGCTGCCGCGCCGGCGACCCTGCCGTCGTCGTGCACGAGACCTTCGACGGGACGTTGCTCCCCGCGGGATGGACGCCCGTCGAGGGCGCCTGGAGGGTCGAGAGCGGCCGCCTCGTCGGTACGTCCACCAGCCAGTCGCAGCAGTCCCGCCTGACCTTCGGCAGCCACCTCGAGGACTACCGCTTCGAGGCGACCGTCCGGTTCGACCAGGTCGCGAACGCGGGCCGCTGGCAGGCCCTCGCCCTCGACATCCCGGCGAGCGGGCGATCCCGTGGTCGCAGGCGGCGATGCGCTCGGGCACGACGGCGACCAACGGGCTGGAGTTCTCGCAGCGCACCGCGCAGGACCAGTGGAGCGTCGCCAACGTCGCCTCGGCCCCTTCGACGCGGCCACGGGTAAGGACGTCAAGATCGCCGTCGAGGTCCACGGCAACGAGGCGACCTGGATCTACGACGGCAAGGAGGCGCTGCGCACCACGCAGGTCAAGCGCTCCGCGGACGGCGTGCTCGGCCTCGTCGTCAACGCCGCGACGGTCTCCTACGACGACGTCACGATCACCGAGCTCGACCCGCTCCCGCTGCTCGACCTCAAGGAGCCGGGCGAGCCGGGCGTCGTCGTCGGGCACCGTGGGAACTCGTCCGTGGCACCCGAGAACACGCTCCCCGCAACGGTCGCGAGCCGTAAGGGAGGCGCCGAGTACGTCGAGGTCGACATCGACTTCACCCGGACGACGTGCCCGTCGTCATGCACGACGACACCGTGGACCGGACCACCGACGGCAGCGGTCGCATCCGTGACCTGACGCTCGAGCAGATCCGGGCGCTCGACGCCGCTCCTGGTTCTCTCCCGCGTACGTCGGCACCAAGGTCCCGACGCTCGACGAGCTCCTCGCCGACCTCCAGACCAACGGCGGCAAGCTCCTCCTCGAGTTCAAGGGCGGCTGGCCCGAGAAGCAGGCGAAGATCGCCACCGACCTCATCGCGGCGCACGACCTCCAGGACCAGGTGATCCTGCAGTCCTTCGACACGTCGACCATCACGAACCTTCGCACGGTCGCGCCCGAGCTGCCGCGCGCCATCCTCGTGGGCACCCTCCCGCTGACCCGGTCGCTTTCACACGCCAGTACGACGCGATCGCCCTCAACCCTCCGGCACGGCCCTCGCCACGAACCCGGGTGTCATCGGCGACCTGCACGCAGCCGCCTCGCGATCATGGTGTGGACGCTCGACGACGCTACCCAGTGGGGTCAGGCCACGGCTCTCGGCGTCGACGGCATCATCACCAACCGGCCGGACCGCCTCGTCGGGTGGAACACCCGGTACCACGAGTCGCCCCGGTGAACCCGGACCCCGAGCCCGAGGTGGGCGAGGGCGAGCAGGCGCTGTCCGTCGTCATCCCCGGGGACGACGAGCCCCAGCCGAGCGGCGAGTTCACGTGGCGCTTCTCGAGCTCGGGCGTCGTGGACCTGGGGCAGGCCACCCGCCTCGGTGACACGCTCGCCGCCCGCGGCACGCTCAACCCCGTCCTCGTCACGGACACGCGGCGCGACCCGTCGTCGCCGTGGCAGATCAACGCCCAGGTGTCCGACTTCACCCGCGAGGGCGACGATCCCCGCCGCCAACCTCGGCTGGACGCCCGCATCGACGCCGAAGGCGCCGGAGCGGTCGCCGGACCGACGGTAGCGCCGGGGTCGGGGCACCGGTCTCGGACTGTCCGTGGCACAGCCCTCGCGCAGGCACCGAGCGACGAGTTCAAGGGCGACGCGACCGCGACGGTAGGTGCTGCCCTCGACCTGCGCATCCCGCTCGACCAGCAGGAGGGCACCTACGCCTCGACCCTGACCATCACGGTCGTGCAGTAGTGCGCCCGGATCGGCGCCGGAGGTTCGGGAGGCCGGTGCTCATGGCGCCTGGTGGTGCTCGGTGCGCTCGCACCCACCGCGTCGGGTGCCGCGGCCGACGACGCCACCACCGCGTGGAGCGTGACCCCGGTGATCGACGCGGGAGGTGCGGCGCGCAGCAACTTCACGTACGCCGTCGAACCCGGTCAGCAGGTCACCGATGCCGCGCTCGTCCGCAACTCCGGCGCCGATCCGCTCACCGTCCAGGTCTACGCCTCCGACGCCTTCACGACCGCGGAGGGCGCATCGACCTCGCCACGCGGGAGGCGGGTCGGACGACCTGGGAACCTGGGTCGCGGTCGGGGTCGACGACGTCACGGTCCCGCCGGGGAGCAGCGCCGCATCGCGTTCACCCTCACCGTGCCCGACGACGCCACGCCCGGCGACCATGCCGGCGCTCTCCTGACGGCGGTCACCCAGCCGGGCACCTCCGCAGACGGAGCCGGGGTAGCCGTCGACATGCGGTACGCGACACGGATCACCGTGCGGGTCGCGGGGACCTCGTCCCCGCGCTCGAGGTCGTGGACCTGGCCGTGGACTACCGGCGGCCTTCTGGCCCTGGCAGCCCGGGAGGCCACGACCACCTACACGGCGCGGAACACCGGCAACACGCGGGTCACGGGGCGTCAGGTCGTCGCGGTGACGGGCCCGCTCGGGGCGGGTGAACGGGTGCTGGAGTCGGTCCCTGGATCCGACTTCGACGACCTTCCGGAGGTGCTGCCCGGCGACCAGCTCGTGGTGACGGCTGCTCTCGACGTGCCGTCGTGGCTGGGGAGGGCGGACGTGGAGGTCGGGGTGAGTCCCGAGGCGCTCGCGCTCCCGGGCGCGGTGGCTCCGGACATGGCAGTCGTGACGGCTCGGAGTCAGGGATGGGGATGGCGCCCGGGACGTGGGTGCTTCTCGGCGTCGTGCTCGGGGTCGTGTCCCTGGCGGTACGGCGGCGGCGGCGGTCCACGGCACCTGCCACGGTGGCGGGGTCGGTCGAGCGACCCGCCGACGCGGCCGGGCTGCGGGTGTGAGTCGGACGATGCCCTACGGGCGAGATGGGCCCTTCCGTTCGAGACGGCCCCGGGGTGCGTGCCCGGAGCCCTGCTCGAACGGAAGGGCTCATCTCGGCCGAGCGGTCTCAGCTGAGCTTCCCCGACGGCTGAACAGGACTGCGGCGACCCCGACGGCCAGGAGCGCAGCTGCCCCGCCGGCGATCAGCAGGGCGTTCGAACCGGTCTGCGCGAGGTCCGTCTCGCCGGAGGCGACGGTGTTCGAGACGGGGCGGCGCCCTCGACGCTCACCACCGTGTCCTCGGAGTCGGCGGCCGCGCTGGTCTCGCTCGGCGTCCCGGGAGCCTGCGCGCCCGGCTCGGGCTCGGCGTCGACGAGCGGCGTCGGCGGCGTCGCATCGGACTCGCCGGTGTCGATGCTGGGAGCGGCGACTCCCCTCGCCCGGCAGGTCGCTCGAGGGCGTCGGTACCGGAGGCGCCACGGGCGTGCTCGTCCCGGGACGCCACGCTCCTCGTCCGTCGGCACGGCAGGCAGCGTCGGGGTGCAGACGGGCCCCTGCCCGCCCTCGCCGAAGTGCTCGTCGTACCCGGCGACCTGCACCCACGAGACGCAGTACCCGTCGGGGAACGCGGCCACGGCGGCGCTGAAGTCGTAGGAGCCCGTGCCGATGTACACGCCGGACGGCCTGCTGTTGAGGGCCTCGAAGTGTGTGCCGAACGTCGTCGCTCCCGTGCCGTCGAGCGCGGTGGCGCGATAGTTCACGTGGCCGCCGTCGCGGAAGACCGCGCCGGCGGGCAGGGTCACACCCTGGGCGGTCACGGCGTACGGGGTGGGATCGTCGGACCCAGCGGCGAACGCGATCGCGGGGTGGTCGCGAGGATCGCTGTCGTCAGGAGGGCGACGGGTACTGCACGCATCAGGAAGGACCTTTCCGTGGGGAGGGTGCTCTCGGCTCGGTGGATGCGAGCGGGCTGACCGTGAGCTGGACGGTCGTCCAGTTCACCGCACTTTTCCGACGTGCCCGTCAGCACCGCCTGAACCGCCTGAACCGGACATATGATCACCCACCGTACCGTCGCCCCGGGCGAATGTGGAAGCGCTGCCAATTGCTGAACGATCCTTCCGGCCCCACGGCTGGCTACCCTCGTCGCATGGACCCTTCACGTCGCGTCCGGAGCAGTTTTCGTCCCGACGGTCGCGATCCCCGGTGGCACGGTCTCCCTGCGTGACGCGCGGGCCGGTACGACGCGCGACGTCGTCCTGAGCCCCTTCCGGATGGGCCGCGCACCGGTCACGCGCGCGGAGATGCTCCGGGTCGGCGATCTCGTTGCGGGCGAGGCGTCCACCGGGCCCGGCCGCTCCGCCGAGGCCCCGCGCACCCTGTCACCTGGTTCGACGCCGTGCGTTGGTGCAATGCCGCCTCGGCCACCGCGGGTCTCGGCCAGGCGTACGAGATCCGCGACCGTGAGGTCGCCTGGGACGTGAGCGCTGACGGCTACCGCCTGCCGACGGAGGCCGAGTGGAGTGGTCGTGCCGTGCGGCACGACCAGCCCGGCGTACGGGCCGTTGTCGCAGATCGCCTGGACCGCGGCGGACCAGGTCGACCGCCCACAGCCGGTCGCCCGCAAGAAGCCCAACGCGTACGGCACCCATGACCAGCTCGGCAACGTCTGGGAGTGGTGCTGGGACTACGCCGACACCGCGCGCTACGGCGACTACCGCAGCCTGCGCGGGGTGGCTGGGCGGATCGTGAGTGGAGCGTCCGGGCGTCGGTGCGCCGCGGTAGCGCGCCCGATGCCGTCTTGGAGGACGTCGGGTTGCGGGTTGCGCGGGGAGTCGTTGGGGACCCTGGGTCGCGGGCTGCGCAGGGTTGGTCCGCCGCGGCCGACCGCCGTCGGGCCGAGGTCCGCGGCCCCTCCCGGTCGGGTGGACGCCCCTGCGGGTCTGACGGACTGATCGGCAGGGCCGGGACCACCGGCGGCTCATCCCTTCAGAGCGTCGACAACCACTGAACGACGGCGTCGCTCACCGCCGCATGGTCGTTGCGCACGTCGTGGGCGCCGGGCAGGCGCACCTGCGTGACCGGGCCGGGGATCGCCGTGACGTGCTCGTCGATCTCCTCGGGTGCCCCGAACGGGTCCGTCGTCCCGGACACGAACAGCACCGGTACCGTGAGCTGCGCGAAGTGGTCGACACGCAGCTTGTCGGGCTTGCCGGGCGGGTGCAGAGGGTAGCTCAGCAGCACGAGCCCGGCCGCGGGAGCCCTCGGCCACGGCGATCGAGCACATGCGTCCGCCGTACGACCGCCCGCCGAGCACGAGCCGATCGGGCGCGAAGCCCTCCTCGGCCGTGAAGCGCCCGGCCTCCTGGACCAGGTGCGCGACCGCGACGGGCGCCCGGTCCGGCATCCTCTTCCCCGCGATCCGGTACGGGAAGTCGACCCGCCGCACGGGCAGCGGCGCCACGGCCTCCTCGACCGCTACGAGCGTCGGGTGGTCGCGACCAGCTCCGGCCCCGGGGTGAGGAGGAGTCCGCCGACCGCTGGAGCTGGGGAACGCGTCATGGGTCCAGTGTTGCAGCGGCGGGTGGGCCACCGCCGAGCACGGGCTCGGTGGTGGCCCTTGCAGGCTGGGGCCCGCTTCAGAAGTGCTGGTCAGTGCTGGAGAGGGGCGGGCGGTCACCTTCTCCGATCCTGTCGTCGATGTCGTACCCCTGTCGGAAGGACAGGGTCAGGCGCGGTCGTAGGTGAGGACGCGGACGCCCGAGGAGAGCAGGGTCTCATCGACCGGCCGGAACAGGTGGGGCTGGAACGGGCCGTCGAAGAGAGGGACGCCGGAGCCGACGACGGAGCAGTTCTGCTTGATCACGAGCCGGTCGATCTCAGGCAGCAGCGAGTGGGCGAGCTTGCCGCCGCCCACCAGCCGCAGGTCCAGTCCGCTCTCGGCCTTGAGTGCCCGTACGCGGTCCAGAGCATCGCCGCAGACCAGCTCGACAGCCGGATCCGGGCTGGTCGTCATGCTCGTCGAGAAGACGAGGTGCCGCAGGTGGGGGTAGGCATCGGTGAGGCCGGCGGCCAGCCTGACCTCGTACGACGCGCGCCCCTCGAGGACGGTGTCGAACTCCTGGCACGGTCCGTCGATCCCCATGGCCGCGCGGGCCGGGCCGGGCAGGGTCTCGGGAAGTGCTCGACGATGAACTGCACGAGGTCGGGCGTGACCGGGAGGTAGTCCGTCCCGCTCGGGTCGCCGCCGTCGGGCCCGGCGATGTAGCCGTCGAGTGTCGCCGCCACGTAGTACACGAGCTTGCGCATGGGTTCCTTCCGAAGGCCGGGCTGTCCCCGGCGGGCGCTTCAGGCTAGAGGTTCGTGGGCGTGAGTCCAGGGCTCTCGCCGTCGGTGAGCTCGGCCTCGGCCATGTCCAGCGCACCCTGCGCGGGCGCCGGGGCTGCGGCCCGCGAGACGAGGTCGGGACGAGACTCAGGAGGCCGCCACGCGCGCCGGGTCGAGGTCCAGCCTGCGCAGGAGCTGCGCGTTGAGGGCCACGATCACGGTCGACAAGGACATGAGCAGCGCGCCCACGGCCATGGGCATGACGAACCCGATCGGAGCCAGGACGCCCGCAGCGAGCGGTACCGACACCAGGTTGTATCCCGCGGCCCACCACAGGTTCTGCTTCATCTTGCGGTAGCTGGCCTTGGACAGCTCGATCACGGACAGGACCGAGCGTGGGTCGTCGCTCGCGAGGATCACGCCGCCGACGCGATGGCCACGTCGGTGCCCGCACCGATCGCGATACCCACGTCCGCCTGGGCGAGCGCGGGCGCGTCGTTGACGCCGTCGCCGACCATCGCGACCTTGTGCCCACGGTCCTGGAGCTCCTTGACGTTGGCCCCTTGTCGCCGGGGCGGACCCCGCAAAGACCTCGTCGATGCCCAGCTCGTCGGCCACCGACTGCGCCACGGCCTGGGCGTCACCCGTGATCATGACGACACGGATGCCGCGCCGGTGCAGGGCGTCGATCGCCTCGCGGGACTCGGGCCGGATCTCGTCGGCCAGGGCGAAGGCGCCGAGGACCTGGGCGGCGCCGTCGGCCGCGGGATCGTCGAGCGCGAGCGCGTGCAGGACGGTCGCGCCCTCGCCCTCCCACGCGGCGACGTCGGGCAGCGGGGACAGGCCGTGCTCGCGCAGGAGCGATGGGCCACCGACCGCGATGCGGCGCCCGTCCACGAGGCCTGAGACGCCCACGGCCGTCGAGGACTGGAAGTCCTCGGCGCGGGGACCCGCACGTTCCTGTCTGCGGCGGCGCCCACGATCGCGCGGGCCAGCGGGTGCTGGGAGTCGGCCTCTACGGCCGCGGCCAGCGCAAGCAGGTCGTCCTCGCTGCCCGAGGTTGCGGTCAGATGCGTCACGACGGGCTCGCCCTTGGTCAGGGTGCCGGTCTTGTCGAACAGGACGGCGTCGACCGTGCGCATCTGCTCGAGCGCCATGCGGTCCTTGACGAGCACGCCGCCTTGGCCGCGCGCTCGGTCGAGATCGACACGACGAGCGGGATCGCGAGGCCCAGCGCGTGGGGCACGCGATGACCAGGACGGTGATGGTCCGGATCAGGGCCGTCTCCGGAGTGCCCCAGATGCTCCACGCGATCAGAGTCAGCACCGCGGCGCCGAGCGCGAACCAGAAGACCAGCCCGCGGCGCGGTCGGCGAGGCGCTGGGCGTGCGACGACGACGCCTGGGCCTCGGCCACGAGACGCTGGATGCCTGCGAGGGCCGTGTCGTCGCCGACCGCGTCGACCTTGACACGCAGCGCCTGGTCCGTGGCGACGGTCCCGGCCACGACGTGGTCGCCGACCGTCCGACGCACCGGACGCGACTCGCCCGTGATCATGGACTCGTCGACGTCCGCAGTCCCCTCGGAGACCACGCCGTCGGCGGGGACGCGCCCGCCAGGACGCACGACGACGACGTCCCCACCACGAGGTCCGTCGGGGACACCGTGGTCACCTCGCCGTCGTCACCCACGCGCTCGGCCTCGTCGGGCAGGAGGGCCGCGAGCGACTCGAGGGCCGAGGACGACTGTGCGAGCGAGCGCATCTCGATCCAGTGGCCCAGCAGCATGATGACGACCAGGAGCGCGAGCTCCCACCAGAAGTCGAGCTCGTGCGACAGGATCCCCAGGCTCGCGCCCCACGACGACACGAACGCGACCGTGATCGCGAGCGCGACGAGCAGCATCATCCCGGGCGTGCGGGCGCGGAGCTCGTCGACCGCGCCCGTGAGGAACGGCCTGCCGCCCCAGACAAACATGACCGTGCCGAGGACCGGTGAGATCCAGGCGATGCCGGGGACGTCGGGGAGGTGGTAGCCGATGATCGAGGCGAACATCTCGCTCGCGAGGACCGTGGGGACCGCGAGGGCGAGCATGATCCAGAACAGGCGGCGGAACATCGCGACGTGGTCGGCGTGTCCGGTATGGGCGCCGTGGCCCGCGTGGGCCGCGTGGTCCATGCCGGGCATCGCGGCCATGTCGTGGCCTGCGTGCTCGTGACCTGCGTGGCCACCGTGCTCGTCGTGGTCCATGGGATTCATCGTCCCGTCCTTCCTCGTATCGCGCCGCGCGAGCCTTCGCTCGACTATACCCCATGGGGTATTGATACCCGTGATCCTGCCGCAGCATTCCAGGTCCGTCAAGAGGAAGGCCGAGCGCACTTCGGCTGCCGTGCAGGTATCGCCAACCGGTCGACGTCGGCCGGCCTCGCGAGCATCGTCTCCGACCTCAAGGAAGGGGCGGGATGGACCGCACGGCACCCGGTGGTCCGCGCCCTGGTCGTGGTCGGTGCCCCGCGAGCATCGGGCGCATGATCCCGTTCTCCTACCTGGTGCTGTACGCGGACGAGGTCCTCGGTCTGGACGCCACGGGTACGGGCTGGACCTGGGAGGACACGCAGCGCCTCCTCGAGGTCGATCTCTGAGCTGCCGAGCATGCGGTTGGCGTCCCACGAGCATGCGGTTGGCGTCTGGAATCCGGCTCCGGCGAACGCCAACCGCATGCTCGGCACCGCTGGTACCGCCCGTGCGGCCCCGGATTCATAGCCTCCCCATAGGTTCGTGACAGCAACGCCCCAGTGCCCTCCCTACCGTCTCCCTCATTGACCGTCGCGCCCTCGTGCGCGCAGGACGTGAGGGAGAACATGGGTCAGCTGCTCAGACGTACGAGCACCAGGACGCGGGTGGTCGCCGGGGCGCTCGTGCTGGCCCTCGTGGCCGGTGCCGTCTACTGGTTCGTGCTCCGCCAACCCTCGTCGGCCGTCGCCGCGCCCGAGGCGACCACGCAGTCCGTCGCGGCGAGCCTCAGCACGGTGCAGCAGAGCGTCACCACGTCCGCGACCCTCACGCCGAGCGTCCAGGAGGAGGTCTCGTTCGCCGGGTCCGGCACCGTGACCGCCGTCGGGGTGCAGGCGGGCGACACGGTCACCGCGGGTCAGGCGCTCGGCACGATCGACACCCTCCAGCTCGACGCCGCGGTCCTGTCCGCGAAGGCCGACCTCGCCGAGGCCCAGGCGACCCTGGCCGACAGCCAGGACTCGTCCGACGGGTCGACAGCGGACCTCGCGCGCACCAGAGCGGACGAGGCGCAGGTCGAGGTCGCGCAGTCCGCGGTCACCGCGGCCGAGGCGGCGCTCGCAGGAGCCACCCTCACGGCTCCCGCCGCAGGGCTCGTGACCGAGGTCAACGTGACGCTCGGCCAGGCGGTCACCGGGTCGAGCACCTCGTCGACCTCGTCGACCTCGTCGAGCTCGTCGAGCTCCGGTGCCGGCGACGGCTCCGGCGGGTCCGGCGGGACGAGCACGCCGGGCGCCTCCACGGGCACCGGCTCCACGACCACGTCGTCCGGCGCGGCCTTCGTGATCGTGGGCACCGACGCCTGGGAGGCCACCGCCACGGTGGGTGACGCCGACCTGCCGCTCCTCGCGGTCGGCAACCAGGTCGAGCTCACGGTCGAGGGCGTCGAGGACACGGTCTTCGGGACGGTCGCCACGATCGGCCTGCTGCCCTCGACGACGTCGGGCACCGCGACCTACCCGGTCACGATCGCCGTGACCGGCTCCCCGGAGGGCCTGCACGACGGCGTGAGCGGCGACGTCGAGATCATCTACGAGCGCCGCACCGACGTCCTCACGGTCCCGAGCGCCGCGGTGCGCACGGTCGACGGCGAGTCCGTCGTGACCCAGGCCGGCGACGACGGAGAGGAGGTCACCACGGTCGTGACGGTCGGCGAGACCACCGGCAGCCTCGTCGAGATCACGAGCGGGCTCGAGGAGGGCGACGAGGTCCTGGTCCAGGTGGTCCAGGACGCCGACACCGGCACGGGGACCAGGGCGGGCAGCTGCCGGGCGGCGGGGACTTCGACCCGAGCCAGCTCCCCGAGGGCTTCGACCCGAGCCAGCTCCCCGAGGGCTTCGACCCGAGCCAGATGGGCGGCCCCGGCGGCCAGGGCGGGGACAGGGCCGTGGCTGACCTCTTCGGCCCGACGACGGCGCTCGCCGCAGGGGCCTCGGCTCGCGGACTCCGCGGGCAGCACCACGACGGGCAGCACCGCGACGGAGACCTGCCCGGCCCCGTCATCGAGCTGCGCGCCGCGGGCAAGACCTACCGCACGGGCTCGGTCGAGTTCGAGGCGCTGCGCGGGGTGGACCTCGCGATCCACCAGGGCGAGTACGTCGCGATCATGGGTCCCTCGGGGTCCGGCAAGTCGACCCTCATGAACATCCTGGGTTGCCTCGACGTCCTGACGACCGGGCAGTATCGCCTGGCCGGGGCCGACGTGGGCGACCTCGACGAGGAGGACCACGCCGAGATCCGCAACCACCAGATCGGCTTCGTGTTCCAGCAGTTCCACCTGCTGCGGCGCTGTCGGCGTGGCGGAACGTCGAGCTCCCGCTGACCTACCGGCGCGTCCCGGCCGACGAACGGCGCGAGCGGGCGACCGCCGCGCTCGAACGGGTGGGGCTCGGGGACCGTCTGGCGAACCGCCCGGGCGAGCTGTCGGGCGGCCAGCAGCAGCGCGTCGCCGTGGCGCGCGCCCTGGTCGGGGAGCCCGCGATGATCCTCGCGGACGAGCCGACCGGGAACCTGGACTCGGCCTCGACCGAGGACGTCCTGGGTCTGTTCGACGACCTGCACGCACAGGGCCGCACGATCGTCCTCATCACGCACGAGCTCGAGGTCGCCGAGCGCGCCCGCCGGGTCGTGCGTGTCCGCGACGGACGCATCCAGAGCGACGGCCCGACGTCGGGGTGACCGCATGACCTGGCACGAGACCCTCCTGACGGGCTGGACCGCGGTGCGGTCGCACGCCATGCGTTCCTGCTGACGGTCCTCGGCATCCTCATCGGTATCGCCGCGGTGATCCTCACCGTCGGCCTGGGGCTGGGGACGCAGAAGGACGTGAGCGAGCAGATCAGCGCGCTCGGGAGCAACCTGCTCATCGTCACGCCCGGCTCCAGCACGGACAGCGACGGCATGCGCGGGGCTTCGGCTCGGGTGCGACGCTCACGCGCTCCGACGCCGACGCGCTGGCCTCGAACGTCAACGCGCCCGACGTCGCCGGGGTCGCCCCGAGAAGACGTCGTCGTTGTCCGTCGAGACGAGCGAGACCAACTGGACAACCCAGGTCATCGGCACGACCGAGGACTGGACTGACGTCCGCTCCCGCGAGCTGGCCCTGGGCGACTTCTTCACCGCGCAGGACGAGGCCGACCAGGCAGCGGTCGTGGTGCTGGGTGCGGAGACCGCGACCGAGCTGTTCGGGACTCCCGACGCCGTCGGGCGCAGCGTGACGATCGAGGGCACGGTCTTCTCGGTCGTGGGGTCCTGACCGAGGCCGGCGCCGACTCGTCGAGCGACCTCGACGACATGGCCGTCATCCCGCTGAGCACCGCGGCGAACCAGGTCATGGGCGGCACGACCCGCACGTCCGTCTCGACGATCTACCTCAAGGCCGCGTCCGCGGACGTCCTGTCGGCCGCCTACCAGGAGGCCGAGGCCGTGCTGCTCAACCTGCACGGCATCACCGACGCCGACTCCGCGGACTTCTCCATCAACAGCCAGGACGCGCTGGTCTCCACGGCGACGTCGGTCTACCGGACCCTCACTGTCCTGCTCACCGGGATCGCGGCCCTCTCGCTGCTCGTCGGCGGGATCGGCGTCATGAACATCATGCTCGTCTCGGTCACCGAGCGGACCCGCGAGATCGGGCTCCGCAAGGCCCTGGGGCCCCACCGTGGGCGATCCGGCGCCAGTTCCTGGTCGAGGCCTCGATCCTCGGTCTGGCCGGGGAGTGATCGGGGCGGCGCTCGGGATCGTCGCGGCCAAGGTCCTGCCCGGCGTGCTGGGGACCTCGATCGTGGTGCTCCCCGCCGCGGTCGTCGGATCCATCGCGATCGCCTTGGTGATCGGTCTCGTGTTCGGCGTCTATCCCGCGGTCCGCG
This sequence comes from Oerskovia sp. M15, assembly GCA_038070415.1. Classification (GTDB taxonomy): domain Bacteria; phylum Actinomycetota; class Actinomycetes; order Actinomycetales; family Cellulomonadaceae; genus Oerskovia. Next base: position 1,036,050 of record JAMYWF010000001.1, on the reverse strand, counting down.
CGGCGCGGCTCGCGCCGATCGACGCCCTGCGCTCGGAGTGAGACGTGCCGAGCCGTCCCGAGCAGAGCCGATCTCTGCCCCTGTCCCACCCGCTCCGTTGTCACAGTCCGTCCCGCGCGTCGTCGCGGCGCCGTCGAGGAGAGACCGATGAGATCCAGCACCAGCACCAGCACCAGCACCAGCACCAGCACCGCCGTCGCGCCACGTTCGCGCCGCCTGCTTCCGCCGCGGCGGCCCTCCTCGGGGTGAGCCTGCTGCTCAGCGCCTGCGCGGGCGCCGAGGCTCAGGACGCGACGGGCACGGAGAGCGCGGACCAGGGCGACCGGTCACGCGGACCGGGTCAGGGTGGTCAGAGCGGACCGGGCGGCCCGCGCGGAGTCTCCGGGAGATCGCCGCGATCACCGACGGCGTCCTCCAGGTCCAGTCCTCCGACTCCCAGACCGCGGTCGCGTACACCGATGCGACGACCGTCTCGCGGACGACGACCGCGGCGCACGATGCCGTGACCGTCGGGGCCTGCGTGGTTGCGATCACGGGCGGGGCTGCTGGCACCGACGAAGCGAACGGCTCTGCCGCGGCCGCTGCGTCCGCCGTGAGCGTGACCGCCGCGGACGACGGCGAGTGCACGGGCGGTCTCGGGTTCGGCGGGGTGGCCAGCGCCCGAGGAGCCCCGGCCGACATGCCCACGGACTTGCCGACCGACATGCCCACGGACTTGCCGACCGACATGCCCACGGACTTGCCGACCGACATGCCCACGGACATGCCCGACGGCGCCGGTCGCCCTGACGGGGCGGCTTCGGTGGCGTCGTGGCCGGAGGGTCACGGCCGTGTCCGATACCGAGATCACGGTCGAGTCCTCGACCGGGTCGGCGCGCACGACGTCGACCGTGACCGTCGACGACGCGACCGCCTACACGGCCACCGCCGTCGCGGACCCCTCGGTGCTCGCGGTCGGGCTGTGCGTGAGCGTCGGGACGCAGCCGGGGACGGCACCGCCGCCGAAACCTCGACGGACTCCGGGACGCCGACCGACACGTCGGGCACCGTGACCGCGACGAGCCTGACCCTCTCCGACCCGACCGACGGCGAGTGCGCGACCGGGTTCGGTGGCATGGGTCCGGGTGGCATGGGTGGACCTGGCCAGGGCGGCGGCCGTGGCGGGCAGGACTCGTCGGACGAGAGCGGGAACGACGATGCGTGAGGTGCCAGCGTCCCCGGTGCTCCGGCGGACGACACGACCGAAGGCACCGCGCCCGTACGCACTCCGCCTCGGTGCGGCGGGCAGCGAAGCGGCGGCGCAAGGTCGTCGTCTCGGGGATCTCGGCCGTCGTCGTCGTGAGTCTTGTCGGGGCAGGGCGGCGTTCGCCGCGAACCGAGGAGCGCCACGACCTATCGGACCGCGTCCGCGACGACGGGCGAGGTCACCCAGACGGTCGCGGCCGCCGGGTCCGTCGCGTCGGCGGCTCGTGCCGACGCCGCGTTCTCGGTCGCGGGGACGGTCGCGACCGTGGAGGTCGGCGTGGGTGACTCCGTGAGCGCCGGCGAGGTGCTCGCGACGCTCGACCTCACCGAGCTCGAGGACGCGGTCGAGTCCGCGCAGGAGACCCTGGCGCGCGCCGAGCAGACCCTCGAGGACGACCTCGCGTCGCAGACCTCGACCGGCAGCTCGACGGCGACCGTGACGCAGAGCTCGACGCCCGCCTCGACGAGCGCGAGCATCGTGATCCAGGCAGCACTGGCCACGAGCACGAGCACGAGCACGGGCACGGGCACGGGCAGGCCGGGGTGACGGACTCCTCGCCGACGGTGACGGACTCCTCGCCGACGGCGACACCCTCGGCGACCGGCACGTCACCCTCGGCGACCGGCACGTCACCCTCGGCGACCGGCACGTCACCCTCGGCGACCGGCACGTCACCCTCGGCGACCGGCACGTCACCGTCGGCCGGTGCGGCGCAGGCGCTCGAGGCCGTGGAGCTCGCCCAGCAGGCGCTTCTCGACGGGTACGACGCCGCGACCGTCGCGCTCGAGGCGGCTCGACGAGCGTCGTCGGGTCGCACGAGGCGTGCGCGGCATTCCTCGCCGCGACCGAGGCCGATCTCCCGACCGCGGAGGACCGGCCCGTCGCCGAGGGGACGACGAAACCATCGAGGGTGAGGCGAGCGCCGCCGAGGGTGACGAGGACGCCGTCGACGGCGACCCGTCCGATCTTGCTGCGGCGCTCACCACCTGCCAGGTGGCCATCACCGCCGCCCTCACGTCGCAGACGGACGTCGACGGCGCGCAGCACTCGCTGCTCGATCTTGCTGCGCAGCTCGACGCCGCGATCCAGAAGGCCCAGGACGCCCTGGCCGCTGACCACCAGAGCGGCTCCGACGGCCAGACCCCGGCGGGACCGGCACGGGCACCAGTGACGGCACCCCGTCAGGCAGCGGGGCAACGGCTCCTCGGGCCCGTCGGGCTCGACCGAGACTCCCGCAGCCCCGGGTGGCAGCGCAGGGTCGGGCGGCACCGGTTCCGGCGGCACCGGACCGAGCACCGGCGGCACCGGCCAGACGACCAAGGCCGCGTCCGCCCAGCAGATCCTCGCCGACCGTGCCGAGATCGACCTCGCGACGGCCCGGGTCGCCATCGCGCAGGCCGACGCCCAGCGCTCCACCCTGACCACCCCGTCGCGGGCACCGTCGCTCAGGTGGCGCTCGCGGTGGGCGACGAGGTCTCCGCCTCCTCGACCTCAGCGGTCGTGACAGTCCTGGGGGCCGACGGCTACGTCGTCGAGACCTCGGTACCGCTGGCCGCGGTGGGGAGCCTCGCCGTCGGGCAGGAGACCGCCGTGACCGTCTCCGACGACCCGACCGTGCGCACCGGCACCGTGAGCAGTATCGGCGTGCTCAGCACGAGCACGACCTCGACCCCGAGTACCCGGTGACGGTCGCGCTCGACCCGCAGGACGACACCCTCTACGAGGGATCGTCGGCGCAGGCGTCGATCACGGTCGCGGGCGGCACAGACGTGCTGGTCGTGCCGACCTCAGCCGTCCGCTCCGACGGGACCACGCGCACCGTCTCGGTCCTGAGCGACGGGAAGGTGACGGTCGTGACCGTGGAGGTCGGCGCCGTCGGGCAGGAGACCACGGAGATCACCGCCGGGCTGGAGGCCGGTGACGAGGTGGTCCTCGCGGACCTCTCCCAGGAGATGGTGACGGACGAGGAGTCCTCGTCCGGTCTCACCGGCCTCGGCGACAGCGGGAGCACCCAGCGAGATAGTCGGTTCCCCGATGGGGCCAGTTCCCCAGCGGCGGCACGGGAGGCCCGCCGAGCCGCGGATGAGGAGCGCGTGAGGCGCTACGCCGTCGGCACGCTCGTCACCGTCGTCAGGAGGAATGCTGCGTCCTCCAGCGCGGTGACGGCGTGCCGCTCGTGCGTGAGGACACGCAGCTCGCCCGTCCCGACCTCCTCGTCACCGCCCAGCGCCGTCACCCGGACGCGTCCGCGCAGGACCTGGATGCTCGCGGCCGGGGCGCGTTGTGCTCGCCGAGCTCGACGCCCTCGACGATCGCGATGATCGTCTGGCGCAGGACGCCGTCGTGCAGCACGAGCTCGGCGCTGCGGCCGTTGTCGCCGTCGCGTGCTCGGGTGAGGTGCGCGTCGGTGAGGAGCTCGAGGTTTGTCATGGTGGGGCGTCCGATCGGGTGGGGGCGGGTGTCGAGGGCTCTCCCATCATGGCCGTCGGGCTGCCGGTCCGCCCGGTGCGCCACGCGGCCCGACGGCGTGACGCACCACGACGTCGCGGCGCCCTGGGGCTCGGGTCGGCTCGTCCCGGCCCGGTATAACCTCGGTGCCATGACGATCGGCAGCGAGCCGCGCCACCCGCCGAGGAGCGCGTGCAGGAGTTCATGGTCGAGTTCGACGCGCAGTGGCGGGCCGCGGCTCCCGCGTTCGAGGATCGCGACCCTGACAGCTCGCTGAGCCCGTTCGAGCTCTGGGGCGAGCTGATGGCGCAGACGGCGCGGAACCACTTCACCGAGTCGTCCGCGATCAACCTCGCGCAGTCCTTCGGCAGGCCCGCCGAGTACGGGCCGGACGCGGAGCGGTTCCTCCGGGCGGAGGTGCACGAGGACGTCGCCTACGTGCTGACCCAGAGTACGTCCCCGCTCGCGAGGCTCCACGAGTACACGGTGCGCGTGCAGGACGCGGACTGGAGGATCTCGGCGATCACCGACCATTCCGACGATCCCACGCAGCCCCACGTGGATCGCGCGAGCATCGACGAGCGTGTGCGGGAGTGCTCTGCCGACGCGCCGTTCACCGAGATGCCCGCGGCGCAGGCGGGTTGGACGAGGTGCGCAACTTCACGGACCGCGAGGTCACCCGCGCGCGCGACGGCGAGACCGCGCGGACGCAGGTCTCCGGGATCGGCACCCTCGTCACGAGCACCGGAGTGCTGACGGTCCTGGACTTCGGCTACGGCAACGACGACGCCCGGCCGCTCTCCCGCACGGTCGCCCGGGCGCCTATCCGGTCGACCGGGTGACGGCCTTCGGACGCAATACCGCCGTGCGCGTGCGCTTCAGCGAGGAGACTCCGGTCGCCTGGCACCCAGCGTCCATTCCCGGCAGCGGCCACGTGGTCGGCGTGGACGCGGGATGCGTCGTCATCGCGGACTACGTCGGCTACTCGTCGATGACGCGGCGCGAGAAGGCCGCGGCGTTCGAGCGGTTCACCGTGACAGCACCACCCGCGACGCTCGAGCTCTCGCTCGGCGGTGTCGATGTGGGCCTGGCGGCCGACTCCGGGTACGGCGACGGCAGCTACCCGGGTACTGGGGTGAAGACGCGAACGGCGAGGTGGCACAGCTCGTCGTCGACTTCATGGTGCTCGTTACCCAGGACGACGACGGGATGATCACGCACCTGTAGAGCGGGTGCCTATCATCTCCACCATGGCCTCGACCAGCGACGACGACCTGATGCTCGAGCTCTCGCCACCGTTGCTGGCACTCCTGCTGGCTGCCGAGCGCCCCGACCAGGACGGCAGGAAGACATGAGCGACTGGGACCACCTGCAGCGGGAGATGTCGCAGTGCCTGTCGATCATGAGCGCGCTCGAGAAAGCTCTCGAACGGCAGCTCTCCCGGAAGTCACCGCAATGGGCGGCTTCGGTCTGACCGTGGTCGATCGCGGCGCGTTCGCGATCTTCCCGCTCGCGGCGGCAACCGTGACCGACGGACGCGACTCCGAGGACGAAGAGCTCCTGTCCGAGCTGGAGGACGCGTTGTGGCGTCACTGGGGGTACTGGTACGGGGGCACGAGTACCGCGTCGGGTCGTTCGGTGAGGACGACGAGTACGGCCGCAAGCTCGCAGCCGCCGGAGCCCACGGCAGAGGGCCGGTGTGGTGGAGCGTCAAGGACCACGCCGTGGTCTTCGTGCGTTCGTTCGACGCGCGTCGGGAGCTGGAGACCCTCGCCCTGCACGCGATCCCGCTCGACTGGGCTCGCGAACCGATCAACGCGGGAAGAAGCGTGAGGGATCGCGCTACAGCCGAACCCTGCGGCGGCTGCACGAGGCCGAAGTGGTCTGGTCGCTCCCGGCAGCGGAGCCGCCGAGGAGTCGACCGAGACGCCGGGCGACCGGAGCGGTCGTGCAGGCGGGTACGGCGTCGACCTCTGATACGCAGGTCACAGCGCCTCGCACCTGTCGCCACGACCGCGCCATGTGACGACCGTCACTCGATGGTCGACCAGCGTGCGCGCTCGGGGCCGGTGACCGACCATGGGGTGATGCACGTGCCTACCTTCGTCGACGTCTGGCAGCTCCTCACCGACGCCGATCGAGAACGCCTCGCCGAGATCGACGACACACAGACCGAGATCCTGACCTTTCTGCGGACGCAGCCCGTGGAGGACGTCGACGCGCCCATGTTCTCCGAGCTCCAGGTCGAGCGCCTGCACGTGTATCGGGCGGCGCTCGAGCGCGCGAAGCCCGACGAGCAAGCGTCCGAGCAGACGTCCGAGTAGCCGCAGGGCCCTCGCAGGGACCCGGTGCACGCCCTCGCCGACTCCGGCCGCGACGTCAGACGTTCGCGGCGGCCCGATAGGGCGGAAGAAGTCACGCAGCTCCTGCGCGTAGAGCTCGGGCTCCTCGAACGCCGCGAAGTGCCCGCCGCGCGGAGGCTCGGTCATGCTCACGAGCTTCGTCGTCCGCTCGAGCCACTCCTCGGCGGCCGCACGACGTCGCCGGCGAAGATCGAGAAGCCGGACGGCACCTCGACCCGGCGCCCGAGCTGTGCCGCGGGGATCGCGGCGTTCGCCGCGTACATGCGCATCGAGGAGCCGATCGTCCCCGTGAGCCAGTAGAGCGTCACGTTCGTGAGGATCTCGTCCTTCGTGAACCTGCGCTCGACGTCGCCGCCGCAGTCGCTCCACGCGCGCAGCTTCTCGACGATCCACGCAGCGAGCCCGGCGGGTGAGTCGCTGAGCGCGAACGCCAGGGTCTGAGGCCGGGTGCGCTGGATCGCCGCGTAGGCACCCTCGGTCGCACCCCAGGCGGCTGCGCGCGCGAACCACTCGCGTTCCTCGGGCGAGAGGTCCGCGAGGTCCCCGGCGTAGTAGGGCAGGCCGCCGTCGGTGCGGTGCACGGCCACGACCCGGTCGGGGTGGTCGAGCGCCAGGTAGCGGCTCACGTGGCTGCCGAGGTCCCCGCCGCCGCGCCGAACCGCGCGTAGCCCAGGGTGGTCATGAGCTCGGCCCAGAGGCGGCGACCGCGACCGAGTCGTGCGCAGGACCGGAGGGCCGGTCGGAGTACCCGAATCCCGGATTGTCGGGGACGACGACGTCGAACGCGTCCGCGGGATCGCCGCCGTGCGCGCCGGGGTCGGTCAGGAGCGGGATCACCTTCGTGTAGCGCCAGGACGAGTCCGGCCACCCGTGGCTGAGGACCAGCGGCAGGACGGGTGTCCCGGCAGGAGCGACGGCGCGGGCGTGCACGAACTGGATACCGAGCCCGCCGAGCCCGCCGAGCCCGCCGAGCCCGCCGAGCCCGCCGAGCCCGCCGAGCCCGCCGAGCGGGACGCGGAAGCGGGGAGCCGGGCGAGCTCGGCTTCCTGCGCCGACCAGTCGAACCCGTCCGCCCAGTACGCCACGAGCTCGCGGAGGTAGGGCAGATCCGTCCCGAGCGACCATCCGGCGTCCTCGGGGCGTCCGGCCAACGCGTCCTGCGCAGGCGCGCACGCAGGTCGTCGATCGCGTCGGGGGCGGTGCGGGGGTGAACGGCTCGACGGGGACATCGGCTCCGGCATGGTGACCACGCTACTGCGGGCGTGCCCCGACGGGGAGCGTGCTGCCGGTGAACGCGCGTGTCCGGCTGCGCCCCACGGTAGGGCGCGGGAGAGTAAGGGCATGCAGATCCTCTCCTCGATCGGCACGGCACTGATCACCGCGGCCGCACGGTCGTCATGGTCCTCCTGCTCGCCGCGACCGTCCGCCGCGTGCTCGGGGTGCCGGTCGGGTGGATCCGCTCGATCCTCATGACCGTGCTCGTGGTTTCGATCGGGACGTGGGGGCTCAACGAAGGGTTCGAGCAGCTCGGGGTGCTCGGCGAGGGTGGCGCGCTCACGGTCCACCCGGGGTGATCCTCGTCATCGCGGTCCTCGCGTGGGCCTGGGCGTTCGTGATCGGGCTGGGACTGCTGCTCGTCCTGGAGCTCTTGGTGCCCACGGGCAGCGTCCCGACGCCCTGGCGCGCGCTGAGGGAGCTGCGCCGCGGGTCCAAGGAGGCATGGCGCTACACGCAGATCATGGGGATCATGCTGCGGCACGGACTGGGCGGGTTCTTCGGTCGCGGGGCGCGGTGGCGCAGTCACCGGCGGGCCACCGACTTCGAGGAGCGAGTCGTGGCGCGCGAGGTGAGGGCGGCGCTCACCGACGCCGGCGTGACGTTCGTGAAGCTCGGACAGATGCTCTCGACCCGTGCCGACCTGCTGCCCGCGGTCTATGTCGAGGAGCTGTCCCGGCTCCAGACCCAGGTCCCGCCCGCCCCTGGGCGCAGGTCGAGGCCGTGATCTCGGGGTCGATCGGGGCGCCGGTCGACACGGTCTTCGCCCGGTTCGAGCCGGATCCCATCGCATCGGCGTCGGTCGGGCAGGTGCATGGCGCGACGTTGCTCGACGGGCGCGAGGTCGTCGTCAAGGTGCAGCGCCCGGGTGCTCGGGCGCAGGTCCTGGGAGACCTGCGGATCGTTCTGAGTCTCGCCCGCCGGCTCCAGCGCGACACCACGTGGGGCAGGTCGCTCGGGATCCTGGACCTTGCCGAAGGCTTCGCGGCGTCGCTGCGGGAGGAGCTCGACTACACGATCGAGCTGGAGAACACGCTCAACGTGCAGGGGCGCTCGCGACGATCCGCCGCTCGCGCCGGCACGCGATGCCCGGCGTCCACCACGACGACGACCCCGACGCCGACGTGCCCCTCGTCGAGATCCCGCACGTCCATCCGGACCTGTCGAGCGCGACGCTCCTCGTCATGGACCGCCTCGACGGGACGCCCGTCGGGGACGCGGGGAGATCCTCGCGACGTTCTCCGACGCCACGCGCCAAGCCATCGCGGCGCGCCTCCTGCGCGTGACCCTCGACCAGATCGTGGTGACCGGGGTCTTCCACGCCGACCTCCATCCGGGCAACGTGCTGCTGCGCGAGGACGGCTCGCTGGGCCTGCTCGACTTCGGCTCCGTCGGGCGGCTCGACGAGGCGGAACGCGTCGCCCTGGCTGCCGTGCTGCTCGCGGTCGAGGCAGACGACTCGATCGCGGCCACCGACGCGCTCATCGAGCTCCTCGATCAGCCCGACAGCTTCGACGAGCGGCGGTTCGAGCGCGCGGTCGGTCAGCTCATCCTGCGGTTTCGCGGGGACGGGCCGCGAACAGCGGCTCGCTCTTCGCAGCCATGTTCAGGCTCGTCAACGACGCGGGGATGGGGTGCCGTCGCAGGTCGCGGCGGCGTTCCGCACGATCGCTGCCCTCGACGGGACGCTGCACGTCCTCTCGCCCCGGTTCGAGCTGGTCTCCTCGGCGCGTGACGAGGGAGAGGAGCTGCTGCGCACCATGGTGAGCCTGCGCAAGATCCGGGCGAAGGCGGGGCTCAGCTCCTGGCCTTCGCCCCTCGATCGAGCGCCTGCCGCGGCGGCTCAACAAGATCACCTCGGACCTCGAGTCCGGGCGGTTCACGGTCAACGTGCGGGCCTTCGCCGACCCGGACGACCGGACGTTCGTCGCGAGCCTGGTGCAGCAGGTGATCTCGACGATCATCGCGGCGGCCTGTGTGGTGGGCGGAGTGTTCCTGCTCGTCGCCGAGAACGGCCCTCAGCTGACGGACGACCTGAGCTGGTTCTCGGTCTTCGGGGCGACCCTGCTGTTCATCGGCGCGGTGCTCAGCATCCGCGTCCTGATCTTCGCGTTCCGCGGTCCGCCGACCGACCGGGGCTGGTAGGCCGTCGTCGCGGAGGAATGTGCGTGCCGGCACGCACGCGGACCGATACGGTGCGCTCATGTCTCGCCGCGAGCTCGTCGTCCTCGGCACCGCCAGCCAGGTGCCCACGCGCACGCGCAACCACAACGGTCACGTGCTGTTCTGGGACGACGACGCGATCCTCTTCGACCCCGGCGAGGGAGCCAGCGGCAGATGCTCCACGCGGGGTCTCCGCGACGGACCTGACGCGGATCGCGATCACCCACCTGCACGGCGACCACAGCCTGGGGCTGGCGGGGTGGCGCAGCGGATCAGCCTGGACGGCGTGCCGCACTCGATCCCGGTGTCCTTCCCGGCGTCGGGTGCGGCCTGGGTCGACCACCTCCTCGACGCGACGTCGTACCACCACCGCGCGGACCTCGTCCTGCAACCGTTGTCCGGTAGCGGGATGCTCCCGGTCGTGGGCCGGGAGCCGGGCTTCACGCTTCGTGCGGAACGCCTCGACCACGGCGTGGAGGCGTTCGGCTACCGGCTCGACGAGCCCGAGGGTCGTCGGATGGTGCCGGAGCTGTTGGCCCGGGCAGGGGTCGCGGGTCCCGCGGTCGGAGCGCTCCAGAAGGAGGGGTCGTGGTGACCGACCGTGGCCGGACCGTCGGGCTCGAGGAGGTGAGCGTCGTGCGCCCGGGGCAGTCGTTCGCGTTCGTCATGGACACGCGGATGTGCGATGCCGTCCTCTCCCTCGCGCGCGGCGTGGACCTGCTGGTCATCGAGTCGACGTTCCTCGACCGGGACCGCGAGCTGGCCGAGGCGTTCGGTCATCTGACCGCGCTCCAGGCGGCGAGCGTCGCCGCGGAGTGCGGCGTGCGCTCGCTCGTCCTCACCCACTTCTCGCAGCGCTACCAGGACCCGGCGGAGTTCTGGAAGGAGGCCAGGACCGTGTTCGACGGCGAGCTCACCGTCGCGGAGGACCTCGACCGGGTGAGGGTTCCGCCGCGCACCCACTGACCGTCGGAGGGAATGCGCCGAGAACGGGACCGAGGCAGCCGATGCCTGTCAGGACAGTCGGCTACCGTCCTTCTATGGCGGATCGCAAGGACGGCACCCGACCCTCCCCGACACCTCGGTCGACCGCGAGGACTGGTACGGGCGCGACATCGTGGGCGAGACGTTCGAGCGGGTGGCCTTTCGTGACTGCGACCTCTCGGAGATCACGACGTCGGGCGCCACGTTCACGGAGTGCACGTTCCGCAACGTCCGCTTCAACGCCTCGACGCACACCGACTCGGCCTTCGCCAACTGCACGTTCTCACGCTGCTCGTTCTTCGACACCACCTTCACGCGCTGCAAGACGGTGGGCTCGACGTTCTCCGAGTGCAGCTTCGACATCGTCAAGGTCGTGGGCGGCAACTGGTCGTTCGTGGGTCTGCCGGGGCCGATCTGCGCAGCGCCTCGATCTCCGGCGCGCGCTTCCGCGAGGCGGACCTGACGGGCGCTCGCTGCCAGGGCGGCGTGCTGCGGGATCTCGACCTGTCCGGCGCCTTGTTGCACAAGGCCGACTTCACGAGGACCGACCTGCGGGGCAGCGACCTCAGCTCGCTCGACCCGCTCACGTGCACGGTGCAGGGGCCGTCGTCGACCCGGCCCAGGCGCTCGTCATCGCCGAGTCCCTGGGGCTGGACGTCCGCACCCACTGACCCGCCTCAGGACTCCTCGACCTGGCGGCGCACGACCGTCACGGGGCACGACGCGTACTCGACGGCCTGCCGCTCACCGAACCCAGCAGGAGGCGGTCGAACCCGCCCGTGCCACGGTTGCCGACGACAAGCCGTTCGGCGCCGCTCGCAGCCTCGATCAGGCCCTTGGCCGGGTGGGCGTGGACGACGCTCCGACGCAGTCGGTCCTCGGCAGGTCCGCACCCGCGGCCTCGAGCGCGCGGTCGAGCTGGTCGCCCGCGAACTTCTCGTAGTCGTCGATGGGCGGGGTCCAGCCCCACGAGTCGGGCAGCGGGCGAGCGTCACGATCTGCCAGCAGTACACGGCCTCAAGGACCGCCCCGGTGCGTCGCGCGACCTCCAGGCCGTGCCGCAGTGCGTGGACCGAGGTCAGGAGCCGTCCACGCCGACGACGACGCGCGCGGGAGCGTCGGTCGGCTGGTCGGGGCCTGCGGCATCCTTGCCGCCCGCACGACCGTCACGGGCACCTGCGCAGCCCTTGCACGACCGCCGAGGACACCGATCCCAGCACCAGCCTGCCCAGGCGTCCCAGACCGCGGCTCCCGACGACGAGCATCTCCGCGTGCTCGGCACGCGCCAGCAGAGCGGCTGCCGGGGAGCCCTGGACCTGCTCCGCGTGCGTCACCACGGTGGCGCCGGTGCGGTGGCGGGCCTCGTCCAGCAGCGTGAGGACCTGTTCCTGCTTGAGCTCGGCCAGGTGGCTGAAGTCGGAGGGTTCCGAGGGCGCGGGCCGTCCTGCCAGGACGGTTCCCAGACGAGCACCGCGGTGAGCGGCACCCGCGGGACCCAGCCTCGACGAGGGCCCAGTCGAGGGCTTCCTGGGACCGCCCAGAACCGTCCACACCGACGATCACGTCACGCATCGACGTCACCCGCTCTCTCGCTCGACGACTGTCCGGCGCATCGACGCGCCGACCGCAACCCTATCTTGGCCGTTCCCGGCGCGCCCGTCACGCCTGGGCGTGTCTGCTTGATCACGAGCCTTCGTCAGCAACGCGGAGACAGCCCGGAAGGCTCAGAACCGCGGCCCGTCGTCGCCGTGCAGGAGGTTGCGGATCGGGGCCGTGGAGATGTCCACGCGGTCCACCAGGTCGACCGGACCGGACACGATCACGGCACGATCGGCGAGCGGGACGTACACCGCGACCGTCGCGCGGACCGTGACCCGCACGCACGGGTGCGAGACGTCGTCGACCACGAAGGCCGTGCGCTGCAGCGGCGCGAGGTCGACCTCCTCGACGATCGCACGCATCGCCGAGCGGTAGTCCTGGTAGGCGTCGGCGAAGTCCGCACCGACCGGGCCCTCGGCTCCCTCCGGGACGTCGCTGTGCAGCGGCGCCGCCAGGGCGCCGCTGAGCGCGGCACGCACGATGTCCTCGACCTGCTCCGAGTCCTCCGTCGCGAGACGAAGAGTCTCCACGTCGATTGCCTCGCCGAGGAACGACACGTAGGCACGCAGGAAGCGTTCCTCCGTGGGGTCGCGGTCGTTCCCTCCCGTCCCCGTGACGGTCTCCTCCTCGAGGTCCAGCCCCCAGGTGAGCGGGTCGGTGATCTCGCCGACCACTCCGCTGAATCGGGCGAAGCGCGCGACGATCTGCTCCCACGACTCATGGGCTCCTGCTGGTTCGTCCGGCCTGTGCATCGTTCTCCCTCGGACTGGCGGGTGCCCCTGCCACGAGACTGCCCCGTGGCGGCCTGGGGTCAACGATGCTGGCGGCGCGCCGGTCGCGCACGTCGGGGTGCGGCTGAGTCGTCCGCCGCCGCGGCACGACCTCGCGTTCCGGGCAGCGCGGACGGAACGGGCGGGCCCGTCCGACGTCGTCGAAGGTCACGGAGCGACACCCTCTTCACGCCCCTGGCGAACAAGGGCATATCCGTGGGGTCGGCCCCGTTGGTCACGGATAGAGTCGTTGCGGTCAGGCCTGAGCACCACCGGTGCGGGTGTACGCCGCTCGTGAGGAGCAGCACATGTTCGAGAGATTTACCGACCGAGCCCGTCGGGTTGTCGTCCTTGCCCAAGAAGAGGCACGGATGCTCAACCACAACTACATCGGCACCGAGCACATCCTGCTCGGCCTCATCCACGAGGGAGAGGAGTCGCAGCCAAGGCGCTGGAGTCCCTGAACATCTCCCTCGACGGTGTGCGCTCGCAGGTCACCGAGATCATCGGCGAGGGCCAGCAGGCCCCAGCGGGCACATCCCGTTCACGCCGCGCGCCAAGAAGGTGCTGGAGCTCTCGCTCCGCGAGGCCCTTCAGCTCGGCCACAACTACATCGGCACCGAGCACATCCTGCTCGGGCTCATCCGTGAGGAGAGGGTGTCGCAGCCCAGGTCCTCACCAAGATGGGCGCCGACCTCAACCGCGTGCGCCAGCAGGTCATCCAGCTGCTGTCCGGGTACCAGGGCAAGGAGCCCGTCGCTGCGGGCGGCCCCGCCGAGGGCCAGCCGTCCGGCTCGGCCGTGCTCGACCAGTTCGGCCGCAACCTCACGCAGGCCGCACGCGAGGGCAAGCTCGACCCGGTCATCGGTCGCACCTCGGAGATCGAGCGCGTCATGCAGGTCCTGTCGCGCCGCACCAAGAACAACCCCGTCCTGATCGGTGAGCCCGGCGTCGGCAAGACGGCCGTCGTCGAGGGCCTCGCCCAGGACATCGTCCGCGGCGACGTGCCGGAGACGCTCAAGGACAAGCAGCTCTACACGCTGGACCTTGGTGCCCTGGTCGCCGGCTCCCGCTACCGCGGTGACTTCGAGGAGCGCCTGAAGAAGGTCCTCAAGGAGATCCGTACGCGCGGCGACATCATCCTGTTCATCGACGAGATCCACACGCTCGTCGGTGCGGGTGCTGCCGAGGGCGCGATCGACGCGGCGAGCATCCTCAAGCCGATGCTGGCCCGTGGCGAGCTCCAGACCATCGGTGCGACCACGCTCGACGAGTACCGCAAGCACATCGAGAAGGACCCGGCCCTGGAGCGTCGCTTCCAGCCGATCCTCGTCTCGGAGCCGAGCCTGCCGCACGCGATCGAGATCCTCAAGGGGCTCCGCGACCGCTACGAGGCGCACCACCGCGTGTCCATCACGGACGCCGCGCTGGTGGCCGCCGCGACGCTGGCCGACCGCTACATCAACGACCGGTACCTGCCGGACAAGGCGATCGACCTGGTCGACGAGGCCGGTGCGCGCCTGCGCATCCGTCGTATGACCGCCCGCCGGAGCTCAAGGCGCTCGACGAGAAGATCGCTGAAGCGCGTCGCGACAAGGAGTCCGCGATCGACGAGCAGGACTTCGAGAAGGCCGCTCGCCTGCGCGACACCGAGAAGCAGCTCACGCAGCAGCGCGCCGACAAGGAGAAGTCCTGGAAGGCCGGAGACCTGGACACTGTTGCCGAGGTGGACGAGGACCTGATCGCCGAGGTCCTGGCCATGTCGACCGGCATCCCGGTGCTCAAGCTCACCGAGCAGGAGTCCGCACGCCTGCTCAACATGGAGGACGAGCTGCACAAGCGCGTCGTCGGCCAGGAGACCGCCATCAAGGCCCTCTCCCAGGCGATCCGCCGCACGCGTGCAGGCCTCAAGGACCCCAAGCGTCCGGGTGGTTCGTTCATCTTCGCCGGCCCCACGGGTGTCGGTAAGACCGAGCTCGCCAAGGCGCTCGCCGAGTTCCTCTTCGGGGACGAGGCCGCGCTCATCCAGCTCGACATGTCCGAGTTCTCGGAGAAGCACACGGTCTCGCGGCTCTTCGGCTCGCCCCCGGCTACGTCGGGTACGACGAGGGTGGCCAGCTAACGGAGAAGGTGCGTCGCCGTCCGTTCTCCGTGGTCCTGTTCGACGAGGTGGAGAAGGCGCACGCCGACATCTTCAACTCGCTCCTGCAGATCCTCGAGGACGGTCGTCTGACGGACTCCCAGGGTCGCGTGGTCGACTTCAAGAACACCGTGATCATCATGACCACGAACCTCGGCACCCGGGACATCGCCAAGGGTCTCCAGACCGGCTTCAACGCCGGCGGCGACCTGGTGACGAGCTACGACCGCATGAAGGCCAAGGTCAACGACGAGCTGAAGCAGCACTTCCGCCCGGAGTTCCTCAACCGCGTCGACGACGTGGTGGTCTTCCGCAGCTCTCGCAGAAGGAGATCGTCCAGATCGTCGACCTCATGGTCGCCAAGCTGGACAAGCGCCTGCAGGACAAGGACATGGGCATCGAGCTCACGACCGCGGCCAAGACGCTTCTCTCCGAGAAGGGTACGACCCGGTCCTCGGTGCTCGTCCGCTGCGTCGTGCGATCCAGCGCGACATCGAGGACGTGCTCTCCGAGAAGATCCTGTTCGGCGAGCTCAAGGCCGGTCAGATCGTCCTGGTCGACGCCGAGGGCGAGGGCCTGCTGGGCGAGTTCACGTTCCGTGGCGTCTCCAAGGACGACCACGAGCGTGGCCCGGTGAGCGTCGCCGCGACGGCAGCGCTCAACGCTCCCGCCGGCATCTCCACGGCCGACCTCCCGCCGACCGGCGAGCTGCAGGCGGCGCAGAGTGATCCTCCCGGCAGCCTCCGGCTGTCGCTCCCCGGTCGTCTGACGCCGACCGGACGAAGGCCCCGATCCTCACGGATCGGGGCCCTTCGTCGTCGTGCGGGCGTGGGTGTGACGACCGCCCGTTCGCCTGCCTCGTCAGTCGCGCCCGGCGAGCGACGCGAGCGCGGTGCGCCAGACCTGCTCGGAGTGCTCGACGGCCTCCGGCGTGTCGTTGTTGTCCTGGCGGATCACCACCCGTGTTCCCTTGGGGTCGGGGGTCAGGGTGATCGTGATCTCGTGGTAGTTCTCCGGCACGTCCGGCAGCCCGCTCGACGGCGCGAAGTGCGTGAAGCGAAGCGTGCGGGGACGGTCGACCTCCAGGACGGTGCCGTGGTCCTCGAAGTGCTTTCCCTGGTACTGACCCTCGAACGTGATGGCGCTGCCCGGCTGGTAGTCCGTCTCGACGTTCGCTCCCAGCATCCAGGTCGCGGAGGGTGGACGAGCTCGGCCCACACGCGCTCCGGACGGGCGGCGATGTGGATCGATGCGGTGGCGACGAGTCCGGTCATGGACCTCTCCTCTTCGAGCGGCTTTCCCCGACCGTAGCCCGTGGGCGGCAGAACGGCATGGTGGGCCTCGGGTCGCACGGGGCACGGAAGGTTGGCGGAAGAGCAGGTCGCCCAGGTGCAGCTGGACCCGGCTACTCCTGGTCCCGTCGGGCGACCAGCTGGCCGAGCAGGCCGACGAGGCGGCTGCGATCGCGGTCGTCGAGCGGTGCCAGGAGGCCGTCTTGTGCTGCGGCGAGCACCGTCCCGAGCTCGTCGAGGCGCTTGCGTCCTGAGTCGGTCAGCGTGATGGCATTGCGGCGACGGTCCGACGGGTCGGGGTTTCGTTCGACATGTCCGTCCGTGACCAGGTGGTCGACCAGGGCGACCATGTCGCTGCGGTCGATCCCGCACCGGCGCCCGAGCGCGGCCTGGCTCGCAGGGCCGAACTCCTCGAGAGACGCGAGAACGGCGTAGTGCGACCGGTGGGCGTCGACGCCGGCGAGTCCCTCGGCTACGCGCCGGGACGCCTCGAGCGCTGCCTGGGCGAGGAGCCAGCTGGGCAGGGTGCGCAGGCGCGCGGGGCGGTCTCGATCTCCATCGCACGAGCCTATCGTTCGTGGTCGCTTCCTATTGTTGGAAGCGCCAACGATATGTATTGTTGGCCTCGCCAACGAATATCGTTGGTGAAGCCAACGTCCTTCGGAGGTTCGCATGTCCACGACCCACCCCGCCGTACCTGTCGCACGTGCGTCGCAGGACGACCTCGCCCGTGCGCTTCAGGGCCTGGTCGACCGAGACGAGATCACCCGCCTCGTCTTCCGTCTCGGGTTCGCCCTGGACGCCGGTGATACCGACCAGCTCCGTGACCTGCTCGTCGAGGACGCGACGGCCCGCACCCCGGCGGGACGGCCGAGGGGATCGACGCCGTCGTGGCACAGGCCGCGCGCAACCACCGGTCCGAGGACGGCATCCAGCACCACGTGAGCAACGTCCTGGTCGACCTCGACGGGGACCGAGCCACCGTGCAGGCGAACCTGATCGCGACCTTCGCCCGCCGCGAGCAGGTCGCCGACAAGCCCGTCACCCTGGGCGAGGTCTACCGGTTCGAGGCGCGCAGGACCGCCGACGGCTGGCGGCTGGCGAGCGTGGCCACCGAGCCGGTGTGGGGTCGTCCGCCCCGGTCTCGCTGCTCCGCGCCCGGTGACCGAGGCCTGTCGCCGCGGCCTATCGCACGCCGAGCGCGACCCGCTGCCCCGGTGGATGCGCTCGATCACCGTCGAATAACCGGCGATCATCCGGGTGTGGCTGAAGCGTGGTCGGCTGCGCAGCAGCGCGAGGCCGAGCTCGTCGCGACGTGAGGCGGCCTCGACCCAGGCGGCGCTGATCTCCATCGGATCCGTGGACGTCACGAGGCCGATCCCGTCGACGATCGACGCGGAGTCGCCGACGTCGGTCGTGACGGGCACGGCGCCGCACATCGCTCCCTCGATCAGGCACAGCGGTGCGGCCTCACCGAACGACGAGGTGAGGGCGACGACGTCCGCGGCGGCGTAGACCGTCTCCATGTCACGTCGCACGCCCAGGAGATGAAGGCGGGGCAGAAGGTCCGGGCGATCCGCGAAGACCGCGAGGGCGTCGTCGACGAGCTCGGTGTTCGTCGTGCTCATCCCCGCCCCGCACATGAGCACGTGGGAGGCGCCGTCCCGCTCGACGAAGGCGCGCGCTGAGCGCAGGAACAGCTCGACGTTCTTCATCCGGTCGTAGCGTGCGGCGAACAGGACGACTGTCGCGTCCGACGGGACTCCCAGCGTCCCGCGACGCGCCGCACGTCGTCGGGCGGACAGCGGCCGGAACCGGGCGAGGTCCACACCGTTGGGGACGACGTGGAGCAGCGTCTCGGGAACACCCGCGTCGCGGTAGGCGTCGCGGGTGGACTCAGCACAGCAGATCGCGCCGACCAGCCGTCCGGTCGAGACCGCGGTCAGGAGGTCGCTGAGGGCCGCGCCCTGGTGCTCGGGGTCCGACCGGTGCAGGCAGGCGATCACCGGCTTCTCGGGGTAGTCCGGCTGGTTGACGAGTCGCAGGGCTGCTCCTTGAGGGAGAGGACGATGTCTGCCCGCGCGGCGTGCTGGGCGGCAATCGCCAGCTCGCCCTCGGTGAACGCCGCATGGTCCGCGCGTCCTGTGACGCGGTCGGGCCTCCGGCCGAGCGAGGCGACCTCGACGCCCGCGGCGACCAGCGCGAGGTACCGAGGGTCGTCGACCATCGGTTGCACCGTGTTCTCGCGTCGTACCTCCTGGTGGATGCTCAGTACCGAATGGGTCTGCCTCCCACCGGCGTGCAGTCCTGCGACGACGGTGCTGTGGAGCACGCGCGCGCCTCCGCTGAAGAATCCCTCGTAGATCGACTGCACCCGAAGTCCGTCAGCTGCCGACATGGCGTCACCTCCGTCAGCAGGATGGGGTGCCGCGATGTCCGTCGCGTAGCGATCCTGTGACATCTGCATGACGAAAGGCCGGCCGTGCGGGGAAGGAGGCGCTGGGGTCAGTGCGACGGCGCCTGCGCGAAGGCCGCTGCGAACCGCGGCAGGCTCGCCTCGAGCGTCTCCAGTGTCGCCGTGAGCGAGATGCGGAACCGGCCCGGTGTCTCGAAGTACTTCCCGCCCAGGACGAGTACGCCGTGGTCGGCGAGCAGTGCCTCGAAGGCGCGGTCGTCAGGGTCGGGGACCGGGGAAGAGGTAGAAGGTGCCCTCGGGGCTGTGGAGGTCGTAGCCGATCTCGCGCAACCCCCGACCATGAGATCCCGCTTGCGCTGGTAGAGCGCGACGTCGAAGGGATCCGCTCCAGGAGGGGAGCGCGTGCTGCAGGACTGCGTTGGGGAACGCGTACCCGATCGCGAGCTGCAGCGCCTCGACCGCAGGCCGGAGCTCCTCGCGACCCGGCATCGTGGGCGGGACCGCGAGGTACCCGATGCGCTGCCCCGGTGCGAGCAGGGTCTTGCCGTAGCTGTACGCCAGCAGGGACCACGGGTAGACCTCGAGCGGGCTGTGGAAGGCGGTGCCGTCGAAGACGATGCGGTGGTACGGCTCGTCCGAGACGACGAAGATCCGACGCCCGTTCCGGCTCGATGCCTCCTCGAGCAGGGTCGCGAGCCGACGCAGCTGCTCGACGGGGTAGATCCGCCCGGTCGGGTTGTTGGGACTGTTCACGAGCACGACCCGCGTCCGCGGCGTGATCGAGGTCGCGAGCGCCTCCAGGTCGAGGTCGAACGTGTCGGGGACGACCGGGATCTTCACGGGGACGAGCCCGGCCTCGCGGACGATCACCTCGTACGCGAACCAGGGCGGGACGCTGTAGATCACCTCGTCCCCGGGTCGGCGACGAGCTTGAGCGCGAGCGCCAGCGCGGTGAAGCCGCCGGTCGTCAGATGGACGTCGTCGGGCTCGAACGGGAGGTCCACGACGGTCCGCAGCGACGCGGCGGCGGCCGCCCTCGCCGCAGGCTCGCTCACCTTGTAGCCGAACCAGTGCTCGTCGCGCGGGACCGCGCTCGCGCGCAGGGCCTCGACGTACTCCTCGGGCGCCGGGTCGTGCGGGTTGCCGAACGTGAGGTCGAGCACCCCGGGCGTGCTCGCAGCTCGGGGTAGACGTGCGCGAAATAACCGAGCAGGAAGTCGAACGGGTGGACCGCGCGAGGTCCGCTGCGCGTCGGGAGATCGTCTCGTCGGCCATGGGAGCTCCTCGCTCGGACGACGGCGGTGTCGATGGAGGTGGCGACGGGTCGTCGCGGTGCGCGGATCGCTGATCGCGCGGGAGGCAGGGTTCGATCCACGGTAGCACCGGGCCGCCGAGGCGTTCTGGGCCTCCGGTGAGCCGGTCCGTCGTGGCACGTGCACGAGCCCAGGACGTCACGTGTCGTCGCTCACCGCCGGTCAGGGGACGTCGGGGACGCGCCGGACACCCGTGCGGCGCTGGACCGTGCGCGGTCGAGCAGGTAGTCCGTCTCGACCGTGTTCTGCGTAAGGTCTGCTGCCGAGCGGAACGCCGCAGCGGCGTCGGTGTGCAGGCCCAAGTCGTCGAGCAGGTGGGCACGTACGGCGCGCTCGCGTGGCCGCGTGAGGGAGCCGAGCCGATCCCGTGCTCGCGGTCGAGGGCGTCGAGGAGGTCCAGGGCGCGTCGGGGCCGAACGCCCGCGACACGGCGACGACGCGGGCGAGTCGCACCGGTCCGGTCGGCGCGAGGCGTTCGAGCCAGAGGTAGAGAGCGGCGATCTGCGGCCAGTCGGTGTCGGCGTCGCTCGCGGCGGTCGCGTGCACCGCGGCGATCGCGGCCTGCACCTGGTAGGGCCCGACGGTACGGAGGGGCCAGACGCCGTCGATGATCGCGCGACCCTCCTCGATCATCCCGTGGTCCCACCGTGCGCGGTCCTGTCGTTCGAGCGGGACGAGACGGACCTGTGCGTCGGTGCGGGCGTCACGCCGGGCCTCGGTGAGCAGCATGAGGGCGAGGAGCCCGGCGACCTCGGGGTCCTGAGGGTTGTGGACCCGAGCGAGCCGAGCGAGCCGGATGGCCTCGTGCGCGAGGTCGACCCGGCCTAGCCTCGTCCCGGCGCTGGCGGTGTATCCCTCGTTGAACACGAGGTAGAGCACCTGGAGGACCGATTGGAGTCGCGCGTCGCGGTCCGCCACCGTCGTGGCGACGAAGGGTCCCCTCGCGGGTCAGCTGCTGCTTCGCGCGGCTGACCCGTGTCCCCATGGTCGCCTCGCTCACTCCGTAGGCGTGGGCGATCTCGGCAGTCGACAGCCCGCCGACGGCCCGGAGGGTGAGTGCGACCTGGGAGGTCGGGGTGAGGGACGGGTGGCAGCACAGGAGGAGCAGGGTGAGGCTGTCGTCCTCGTCGACCACCTCACGGCCCGACGCGTGCTCCGCGAGGGCGGCGTCCCCGACCGCCCGCTCTCGGCGTCGGCGCGCCTGCTCGGACCGGAGGAGATCGATCATCCGGCGGTACGCGACGCGGATCAGCCACGACCGCGGTTCGGTCGGCACACCCTCGGTGCGCCATCGGATGCTCGCGACGAGCAGCGCCTCCTGGACGGCGTCCTCGGCGACGTCGAACCTGCTGAAACGGCGGACGAGCGCGCCGAGGACCTGAGGCGCCTCCGTCCGCAGGAGGTCCTCGACGGTCGGGTCCAGGGGCGGACCGGGATCCGCTGCACGGTTCACGGGACGTCAGGCAGCGAAGTCGTCCCCATGATCGGGCGGACCTCCATGGGTTCTCCCATCACCTCCACCATGCGGCTGACGATCTCGACCGCTCGCTCGTGGCTCGCGCAGTCGATGACGGCGAAGCTGGCGAGCACCTCCTTGAGCTCGGCGAACGGACCGTCGGTCGCGACGACGCCCGCGTCGGTCCGGCGCACCGTCATGCTCACCGCGGGTGTCCCAGGCCTTCGCTCGAGACGAACTCGCCGGTCGAGCGCAGCTCCGCCTCGAACTCCTGGTACGCGGCGAACGCCGCGAGGGCGTCCTCGGTCGGCCCATCGGCGGTGGCCGCGTCCCACGCGGCGGTCGGTGTGTATCCGAGCAGCAGGTACTTCACAGGAGTCTCCTTCGGACGGTGCGGTGTGCTGGGGTGACGGTTCGTTCTCGACCAAGACTGTCAGGCGACGGGGAGACGTCGCAGCCGGAGGGCGACGACCGTGGTCCACGTGAAGGCGACCAGCCCGTTGACGGCGACCTGCAGGCTCGCGGTCTCGGGCGCCACGGGAACGAGCAGCACAAGGGCGACGACGCCGTGCCCGACCGCGGCGAGCGCCCGGTGTGCGCGGACGGCCCGTGCCGTGAGCACCGCAGCCGCGCCCGCGAATGCGGTGAACGCGACGGCGGCCGCGACGGAGTGCGCGACGCCGTGCCAGGACATCGACGGTGCAGGTCCGTCCGGTGTGCCGACCGGGAACCCGTGCTCGGGGTCCATGACGAAGAGCCCGGCGAGGACGAGCCCGATCCCGGCGATTCCCAGCAGGACGGGGACAGCGCGTCGTCCCACGCCCTCGGTGACGCGACGTCGGTGTGCTGTCGCGAGCGCGAGGATCCCGAGGCCCGTCAGGACGAAGGTGGTGATCTGGATCCATCCGAGGTCGCCCGTCGAGAGCTGGCTGAGCGGGTGGACGCGCAGGTCGAAGCCCTCGCGGGCGAAGGCCTGTACTCCGGCGGAGACGACGAAGAAGGGTCCGGTGACGGCCGCCGCGAGCAGCAGCCGCGCAGTGCTCGGTCGGTCGACCGCGGCTCTGGGCGGGTCGGCGGGGCGGTCGAAGACGGCTGGGACGTGCTGGGCTGGATCTGCCGGGACATGAGGTTCTCCTTCGGGTGTCGGTACGGTTCACGGCTACCTCGTGGCCGCCGTCGGGTTCTCGACATCCCCGAGATGTGAGCCAGATCACAAGCGAAGGGTGTCGAGGTGTGGGAGTCGTGACGAGGTGTCCGTGACCGCGGCCGTCCGGACGCGGCGCGACGACGAAGGAGATCGACCATGGACAGCACGAGCACCCCTGTCGAGGAGACCGGGACGAACGCGACGGGCTCGACCGCCGGAGCGGACGTCGACGCCTACGGTCTTGACGGGCAGACCCGCCCAGCGCGGGCTCCGCGCTCTGGACCGGCTCGTCGGGACCTGGCAGGTGACCGGTGGTGCCGAGGGAGAGGTCACGTACGAGTGGATGGTGGGTGGCTACTTCCTCCTCCAGCACGTCCGGCTCACCCAGTTCGGGCAGGAGATCACGGGCCTCGAGGTGATCGGCAACCTCCACCCGTTCGGAGAGCCCGTCGGGGAGGACGTCGTCTCCCGTTTCTACGACTCCCTCGGGAACACGCTGGACTACGTGTACGAGATCACCGGCGACACCCTGACGATCTGGGCAGGGGCAAAGGGCGGCCCGGCCTACTTCGAAGGGGCCTTCGACGCCGACGGCGGCGCGGTCGTCGGGGAGTGGGTCTACCCGGGCGGGGTGGGTATGCCTCGACCATGACCCGTCGCTGAGCAGACCGTCGTCCGTGCGGTCGGGGCCGCACGGACGGCGGCAGCGCGCCTCCGTGGCTCACCTCACACGGTTCCTGACGCGCCGACACGTTAAGATGATCTGTCTGTCCGACTTCGAAGTTGGGGCGGTCGAACGGTCCACGAGCTCTCTGGACGCGTCTCGATCCGGGCTGGAAACCCCACGATCCCCTGCGTACCCGAAGGTCGGTCATGCCTGTCTCCTCACCCCCACCGCAGCGCCCACGGCTCAGGCGGTCCCTCCCTCCGCGGAGGCCCACGGCTCGCGTCGGTGGTGGATCCTCCTCATCCTCGCGCTCACCCAGCTCCTCGTCGTGCTCGACGGGACGATCGTGAACATCGCCCTCCCGCAGGCCCAGATCGAGCTCGACCTCACCGACACACAGCGGCAGTGGGTCGTCACGGCCTACGCGCTCGCCTTCGGCGCCCTGCTCCTGCTCGGTGGACGCATCGCCGACTACTGGGGCCGCAAGCGCACCTACCTGCTCGGGATGGTCGGCTTCGGTGTGGCGTCCCTGCTCGCCGGGCTCGCGCGCAACGGCACCGAGCTCATCGCGATGCGCGGTCTCCAGGGCGTGTTCGCCGCGCTGCTCGCGCCCGCGGCGCTCGCGCTGCTCACGGTCGCGTTCCCGCGAGGCAAGGAGCGCAACACCGCCTTCGCGGTCTTCGGGTCGGTCGCCGGCGTCGGTGCGGCGGTCGGGATGGTCCTGGGCGGTGCCCTCACCGAGTACGCGGACTGGCGCTGGTGCCTGTGGGTCAACGTGCCCGTCGTCGTCGTCGCGCTCGTCGCGGGTCAGATCCTGATCCGCGAGAGCAAGGCCGAGGGGACAACAGGTACGACGT
This sequence comes from Oerskovia sp. M15, assembly GCA_038070415.1. Lineage (GTDB taxonomy): Bacteria > Actinomycetota > Actinomycetes > Actinomycetales > Cellulomonadaceae > Oerskovia. The sequence goes on along the minus strand of JAMYWF010000001.1, from coordinate 1,011,914 downwards.
CCTGGGCGCGATCACGGTGGTCCTCGGGCTCGGGTCGCTCGTCTACGGCTTCACGCTCGCCGAGCACAGCTGGGTCGCCCCTGAGACGATCGCGTGCCTCGCCGTCGGCGTCGTGCTCATCGCGCTCTTCGTGTGGATCGAGTCGCGCGTCGCGCAGCCGCTCCTCCCGCTGCGCGTGGTGACCGACAAGGTCCGTGCCGGCGCGTTCCTGGTGCAGGCCATCTTCGGTGCGCTCATGATCGGTGCGCTGCTGTACCTCGCGCTCCACCTGCAGATCGTCCTGGGTCTCTCGCCCCTGCACGCTGGCCTGGGCACGCTCCCCATGACAATCATGACGCTCCTCCTGGCCCCGGTGATCACCAAGCTCCTCCCGCGCTTCGGACCCCGTCCGCTCATGATCGGCGGGCCCTTGGTCGCAGCCGCGGCGCTGCTCTACCTGAGTCGCATCACGGTCGGCGGGTCGTACGCCACCGAGATCCTGCCCGCCCTCGTCGTGCTGGGTGTGGGTATGGCCATGGTGCTGGTGCCGCTCCAGAACGTCGCCCTCTCGGGGTCGAGCCCCACGACGCAGGCGCCGCGAGCGCGACCGTCAACGCCTCGATGCAGATCGGTGGCTCGATCGGCCTCTCGGTCTTCACGACCATCTACGCGGGCGTCGTCGCGGGAGCGGTCGTGACGGACGAGGCCTCGCAGCTCGCCGCGTTCGTCGACGGCTACTCGGCGGCCTTCGTCGCGACGGCCGTCACGCTGGTCGTCGGGGCGATCATCGCCGCCGTGCTGATCCGTGGGCCCAAGGAGAAGCTCCTGCCGCAGGGCGACCAGGTCGCGGTGCACGTCGGCTGACGCCGTCGGTCGTCCGGCATCGCGGGGGCCGGGTGGCATCGCCTCCAGTCCCGACGGGACTCGGGTCGTGCCACCCGCGGACGTGACTCGACAGGGGCCGCCCGGGTGCTCAGGCCGTGAGCTGGGCGCGGACGTCCTTCTCCGCCTGACCGGGCGACGCGGTCCGGCAGCCCTTGTCGACCCAGCCCTGGATCAACCGTGGCTCGTCGCGGAGCAGGCCCCATCCACGGCGCAGGAGCGTCACGGGAGGCTTGCGGGACTCACCGAGGTCGCGGAGCAGGCGGAACCAGAAGGTCATGAGGCGCGGCCGGCGCAGGCAGATCGCGTCGGCCAGGATGCCCTCGGCCCGGCACGCCTCGACCAGCTCGGCGGCGAAGATCCCTCCGCGATGACGATGCGCGACCCGGTGACGTCGAGGTGGGTGGTGCCCGTGCGCCGCGACGTCGGGATGTCGTAGACCGGGACGTCGGAGTGGCCTGTCGTCGCGAGCGCGAGCAGCGCCTCGAGCGCGCCGCCGAGTCCCAGCTACCGGGCGAGTCCCAGTCCACGATGCCGAACCGCCGGGGCAGACCCGCGTGGTCCGCGTCGTGGTAGAAGTCGTCAAGCTCCACGACGGGAAGGCCGAGGCGTCGGGTGAGGGACGTCTTGCCCGAGCCCGACGGCCCCGTCAGCAGGACGATCCGTCGGGGTGGGACACGTGTGCCCTCGGGCAGGTCGAAGAGGCCGTTCGTCACCGGACCATTCTCCCAGCCCGCGGACGCACCTCGGTGCGTGCCGCCGTCGGGCACTGCAGGGTCCCCGAGTGGCAGCTCGAAGGAGAGGGTGTGACTGTGGAGCGACACCCCTCAGGACAGGAGTAGCCCGTGGCTGCATGGGAGAACGTCCAGTTCGATCCGTCGCTCGTCGACCTGTACAAGGACCTCCACCGTCATCCGGAGCTCGGGTTCCAGGAGCATCGCACGGCGGGGATCGTGGCTGAGCGGCTCGGCGCGCTCGGGTACGAGGTCACGACCGGTGTCGGCCAGACCGGCGTGGTGGGCCTGCTCAAGAACGGCGCCGGACCGACGGCGCTGCTGCGGGCGGACATGGACGCCCTGCCGGTCAAGGAGGACACCGGGCTCGACTACGCGAGCACCGCGACGACGACCGACGCGAGCGGCAAGACCGTCCCGGTCGACCACGCGTGCGGCCACGACCTGCACACGACCTGCCTGCTCGGGGCCGCTGAGGTCCTCGCGAACGACAGGGCGACCTGGTCCGGCACGTTGATGCTCGTCTTCCAGCCCGCCGAGGAGCTCGGCGCCGGTGCCCAGGCGATGGTGGACGACGGGCTGTTCGACAAGTTCCCGAAGCCCGACGTGGTGCTTGGCCAGCACGTGGCCCCCTGCCCGCCGGGAAGATCGCCGGGCACGCGGGCGCGTCCTATGCAGGCTCGGACTCGCTGCGCATCCGCGTCGTCGGCAAGGGCGCGCACGGGTCCACGCCCCAGGCGTCGATCGACCCGATCGTGATCGCCGCGGCGACCGTCCTGCGGCTGCAGACCATCATCTCGCGGGAGGTCCCGAGCACCTCGGTCGCCGTGCTCACGGTCGGCTCGATCCACGCGGGAGACGCCGCGAACGTCATCCCCGGCGAGGCCGAGCTGCAGCTCAACATCCGCAGCTACGACGAGGCCACGCGCCAGCTCATCCTCGACAGCGTCGGACGGATCGTCCGCGGCGAGGCCGCGGCAGCCGGTGCGCCCGAGGACCCGACGATCACCGAGATCGAGCGCTTCCCCGTCGTCGTGAACGACGGGGACGCCCTGAAGAAGACGCTCGACGCGTTCGCCGCATGGCTCGGACCGGACAAGATCCTCGACCCGGGGCCGGAGCAGGCAGCGAGGACGTGGGCATCCTCGCCACCAGCTCGGGCGCGAAGCTGTCCTACTGGCTGCTGGGCGGCACGGATCCCTCGCTGTTCACGACGGGCGACCTGAACGACCCCGCACTGCTCAAGGTGCCGTCCAACCACTCGCCCCACTACGCGCCGGTCATCGACCCGACCCTCGGGATCGGGGTCACGGCGCTCGTCACGGCCGCTCGGACGTGGTTGCCGGCGGGTGAGGTCCCCTACCTCGCGGGATGCGAGGCGGTCGTAGGCTTCCCGGGTGACCTCACCCGAAGACCTCGCCGCGACCGTCCTCGACTCGTTCCGCTCCTGGGAACCGGTCAGCCAGGCTCAGGCAGCGCTGCGCGACGAGTACCAGGCGTTCGTCGAGAAGGGCAGGGGACGTCGTCTTCCGCGGTAGCGCCGAGCACCTGACAGGGAGCTGCTTCGTGCTGACCCCGGACCTGCTGCACGTGCTGCTGTGCTTCCACCGCAAGGGCAGTTCTGGGTCCAGGTCGGCGGGCACGTCGAGCCAGGGGACCAGAGCCTCGCGGCAGGGGCGTTCCGGGAGGCGCGCGAGGAGAGCGGGATCGAGACGCTCGAGCCCTTCGAGCCCGACGGTGCCCCGTGGACGTGCACCGGCACGCGCTGTCCTCGCGGTTTGGTACGTGCCTGGTCCACTGGGACGTCGGATATGTCGCGTTCGCCGACCTCGACGCGCTGCCCGTCGTGAGCGACGAGAGCGAGGCCGTGGCGTGGTTCCGCGTGGACCGCCTGCCGCCCGACACTCCCGAGGACTTCCCCGTGCGGCTCCGGACGGTCCTCGAGGAGATGACGCACCGCCGTCGGGCCTCCGTCTGACGCGGCGCGCGTCATGTGTACGCTTGTACACATGACTCGTCCCGACCCCACCGACCAGCGGACCATGCGCGAGCGCATGCTCGCGGGCGACCTGTACCTCGCCGACGACCCGCAGATCGCGGCCGACTCCGAGCGCGCCATGTCGCTGAGCCACCGCCTCAACACGATGGACCCCACGGACGGGTCCGCCCGCCGCGAGGTGCTGACCGAGCTGCTCGGCGCGTTCGGCGAGGACAGCGACATCCGCCCACCGTTCCGCTGCGACCTCGGCTACCGGACGACGATCGGCGAGCGGACGTTCGTGAACTTCGGGCTCGTGTGCCTCGACGTCGCGACCGTCACGATCGGCGACGACGTCCTGATCGGCCCCAACGTCCAGCTCCTCACGCCCACGCACCCGATCGAGCCCGGCCCGCGCCGCGACAAGTGGGAGGGCGCGAAGCCCATCGTGATCGGTGACAACGTGTGGCTCGGCGGCGGCGTGACCGTGTGCCCGGGCGTGACGATCGGCGAGAACACGGTCGTCGGTGCCGGGTCCGTCGTCACGCGCGACCTGCCGGCGAACGTCGTGGCCGTGGGCAACCCGCGCGGGTGCTGCGCCACATCGGCGAATGACCGCGCCGCGCCGAGCCGACCCCGGCCGCAAGGACCGGATCGTCGACGCGGCCCTCGACGTCATCGCCGAGCACGGAGTCGCGGGCACCACCCACCGGGTGGTCGCGGCGGCCGCCGACGTGCCGCTCGGGTCCATGACCTACCACTTCGAGAACCTCGACGAGGTGCTGCGGCTCGCGTTCGAGCGGCACGCGGTGCGGGCGGCCGCGCGCTTCGAGACGGCCATGGCCGCAGTCCCCGAGGGGAGACCCGGTCGAGGCGATCGTCGCGCTCGTGTGCGACGAGTCGGGCACCTATCAGCGTGACCTCCTCGTCGCGCTCGAGCTCTACGTGCTCGCGGCCCGCAAGCCGGCGTTCCGCTCGGTCACCCAGCGGTGGATGGCGGCGAGCTGCGCCGCGCTGCGCAAGCACGTCGACGCCGAGACCGCACCGGATCTCGACGCGCTGATCGAGGGCCTCGTGCTGCACGCCGTGCTCTCGACCGGGCCCGACGACCGGCCCCCGCTCGACCCTGAGCGCGTACGCCGCGCGGTGCGGCGCCAGGTGGGCTGAGGGCTCACCCGTCGGTGCCGAGCATGCGGTTGTGGTCCGCCGAGCATGCGGTTGTGGTCGGTTTCAGGCGCAGAACGAACGCCAACCGCATGCTCGGCACCGACGGGCGCCCGGGACCGCGCGCGCGGACGCTCAGCCCAGCAGGACGACGTGCAGCGTGCGCGGCCCGTGCACGCCCTCGACGCGGGACAGCTCGATGTCGCTCGTCGCGCTCGGCCCCGAGATCCACGTCTGCGGGCGCGTCGGGTGGGGGCGAGGATCGTGACGGCCTCGGGCAGTGTGTGCACGACCTGCTCGGCCCGCACCACGCACACGTGCAGGTCGGGGACCAGGGTGATCGCTCGGCGCCCCTGGTCGTCCTCGCCGTCCAGGACGATCGTCCCCGTGTCCGCGACGGCCACGCGCGACGCGGTGAGGACGGCATCCACCTGGTCGAGCTCGGCGGCCGTGCGCCGGTCCTCACGCGAGTCGTGCACGACGGCGGTGCTCGCCCCGAGCGCGCTCGTCCATCCGGCGGGCAGGGCCGGGGCACGACGACGGAGCGCGCCCCGCGAGCAGCTCGCCCACGGTGCGGGCCAGGTCCTCGTCGGTGGAGACCCGGTGCACGTGCGCCCTGTAGTCCTCGAGCCGGTCCACGAGCATCTCGATCGCTGCGTTCGAACCGGGGCGTGCTCGCCCGCCGTCCGGTACCCGCGCGAGATCGGCGCCTGCTCGGCGACCGCGTCCCCGAGGTGCGCGCCGTCGTTGATGACGGCCGCACGGACGCGGGCCAGGATGTCGTCGCGGGCGCTCATCGGTGCTCCCGGGGGTCGCGACCGGCGCTTCGGGAGTCCGGTGCTCGTCGGCCCACCACTCGCGAAAGGTCTGCTTCGGCAGCACGGGCAGGTCGCGAGCGTCGGTCCACTTCGAGCCAGGGAACGGCAGCGACGTGATGCGGCCCTGCTACCACCCAGGACGCGGGTCACGCCGCCGGCCTTCTCGGCGAGCTCGAACCGCCCGGGCTTGGCCATGACGAACGACGCGGCCTTCATGGCGGCGCCCCAGGCCGTGGGGCGGCCCCGGTCCTGGTCGACCTCGCGCGCCCGCAGGTGCACGAGCAGCGACGGGATGTCGATCTTCACCGGGCACACGTCGTAGCACGCACCGCACAGCGTCGACGCGTACGGCAGCGAGCTGTTGGGGTCGGACTTCCCCGTCGACCCTGTGAGCAGCGGCGTGAGGACCGCACCGATCGGGCCCGGGTAGACCGACCCGTACGCGTGCCCGCCCACGCGCTCGTACACCGGGCAGACGTTGAGGCACGCCGAGCAGCGGATGCAGTGCAGGGCCGCACGGCCCACCTCGTCGGCCAGCGCCCTGGAGCGCCCGTTGTCGAGCAGGACCAGGTGGAACTCCTGCGGTCCGTCGCCGGGCGTGACGCCCGTCCACAGGGACGTGTACGGGTTCATGCGCTCGCCGGTCGAGGACCGGGGCAGGAGCGCCATGAAGACCTCGAGGTCCTGGTACGTGGGGATGAGCTTCTCGATGCCCATGACGGTGATGAGGGTCTCGGGGAGCGTCAGGCACATGCGCCCGTTGCCCTCGGACTCGACGACCGCGAGGGTGCCCGTGTCCGCGACCGCGAAGTTCGCCCGCTGATCGCGACCTTCGCGGCCAGGAACTTGCGGCGCAGGTGCGTGCGGGCGGCCATCGCGAGCTCGTGCGGCGCGTCGGTGAGGTCCGGTGGGGCGTCCCCATGCGCTCGAGGAAGATCTCGCGGATCTCCGAGCGGTTGCGATGGATCGCGGGGACCAGGATGTGCGAGGGCATGTCGTCCGCGAGCTGCACGATCAGCTCCGCGAGGTCCGTCTCGAACGCCGCGATGCCCTCCTCGGCGAGGGCCTCGTTGAGCCCGATCTCCTGCGTCACCATCGACTTGACCTTGACGACCTCGGTCTCGCCCGTGGCTTTCACCAGGTCGGTCACGATGCGGTTGGCCTCGGCGGCGTCCGGGCCCAGTGCACGACGCCGCCGCGCGCGGTCACGTTGCGCTCGAGCTCCTCGAGGAGGTGGGGAGCTCTGCCATGACGTGGGCCTTGATGGTCGACCCGCGTCACGCAGCTCCTCCCAGTCGGGCACCTCGTCGACCACGGCCGCGCGCTTGGCGCGGATGGTCGAGGTCGCGTGGGCCAGGTTGCGGCGCAACTGCGCGTTGCCCAGCGCCTGCTTGGCAGCCTCGGGGAACGTCGCCCCCAGCGCAGCGGAGCGTCGGGGTGGGGCACGTCGTCGGCCCAGCCGGGACCCGCGGAGGTGCCGGGCGCGGCGTGGTGCGTGCCGCCGTCGGGCAGGGTCTTGGCCTGGCGACGGGTGGGGAAGCCGAGGAAGGTGCTCATCTCGCGGCCCCGTTGCGTCGTTGTCAGAACGAGCGTGACCTCGAGCGCTCGCTGGTTCTGACACGAACATTGGGCGTCCTGCGTCGACGCGAGGATCTCCGCCAGGTGCATGGTGCGTACGCCGCTGCGCAGCTTCGAGAGCCCGCCGCCGATGTGCAGCAGGCACGAGTAGTCGCCCGCCGTGAGGACCTCGGCGCCCGTCGACCGCACGTTCGACATCTTGTCGCCGAGCATCGCGGTCGACGTCTCGGAGTTCTTGAGCGCGAACGTCCCACCGAACCCGCAGCAGCTCTCGGCGCCGGGCAGCTCGACGAGGTCGATCCCGTCGACGGCCCGCAGGAGCCGGAGCGGCTTGTCGCCGACGCGGATCATGCGCAGCGAGTGGCACGTCGGGTGGTAGGTGACGCGGTGGGGAAGTGCGCGCCGACGTCGGTCAGGCCCAGCACGTCGACCAGCAGCTCGGACAGCTCGTACGTCTTGGCGGCCAGGGCCTCGGCCGTCGCGCCCAGCTTCTCCTGGCCCGCCCGGCGGCACACCATGGCCTGCTGGTGGCGGATCGAGCCGGTGCACGAGCCCGACGGGACGACGATCGCGTCCCACTCCCGTCGAGCGCGGGGGCGAACGTCTCGACGTGGTTCCTGATGACGGGCACGGCCTCGTCGAAGTAGCCCGTGTTGACGTGCATCTGCCCGCAGCACGTCTGCTGCTCGGGGAAGTACACCTCGTGGCCGAGGCGTTCGAGGAGCTGGACGGTGGCCCGGGGCCTGGGGAACATCGCGTCGGCGATGCAGGTGGCGGCGAGGGCGATGCGCACTGGGTACTCCAGCCGGACGGGGCGGTGGGAATCAGTCTGGTCCCGACGGGCGGCGAGTGCCCGTCGACGGACCGCGCGGCTCGGCCGCCAGCCCGCTCAGCGATGCGCGGGCTGTGGTCGGACCACACCGGTCCGAGCCACTGTAGACCATCGTCCGGCTGTGGTCCGACCACATGCCTCACCACGTGTCAGAACGAGCGTGGCCTCGCGGTCACGCTCGTTCTGACACGCGCTCGGCGGCACTACGCTGACCCCGTGCGCACCCACGAGATCGTCCTCGCCCGCATCGAGGCGGATTTCGCCGCCGCCGCTGGGGCCTCGGTGAACGCCTCCCGGCCGAGCGGGCGCTCGCCGAGGAGCTCGGCGTCTCGCGCAGCTCGGTCCGTGAGGCGCTGCGCGTCCTGGAGGCCATGGGGATCGTCCGCACCGCGGTCGGTTCGGGGCCCGACGCCGGAGCGACCGTGATCGACCGGCCGGCGGCAGGTCTGGGGGCGGCCGTGCGACTGCACGTCGCGTCCGGGACGCTCGTGGTCCGGGACGTCGTGGAGACCCGGGTGCTCCTGGAGACCTGGGCGGTCGCGCAGGCCGCGTCGCAGGTCGACGGCGCGGGACTCGTCGAGGCTGCTGCGCTCGTCGACGCCATGGACGACGAGACGCTGGACGCCGCCCGCTTCCGCGAGCTCGACGCGGCCTTCCACGTGGCGCTCGTCAGGTTGTCCGGCAACGCGCTGGTCGAGGCCGTCATGACGGGCCTTCGCGGCGCGATCGAGTCCTACGTCGCGGCGGGGACCGAGCGGCTGACGGACTGGCCCCGCACCGCGGTCCGGCTGCGCGTCGAGCACCGCGCGGTCCTCGACGCCGTCGCGGCGGGCGACGGTGCGGGGCGGCCGCAGCGGTCCGCGAGCACATCGACGGCTTCTACCGCGAAGCGGGCTCTAAGGAGCCCTCACAGGGCGAGTCCCAGAAGCAGGAGGACCGGCGCGGCGGCGATTGTCGTCGCGAGGCACGCCCGGCTCGCGAGGCCGACCCCACGCCGTACCGCGCGGCGTACACGACGACGTTCTGGGCCGTGGGCAGTGCCGCCATCGTCACAACCGCCGCGAGCGCCGAGCCGTCGAGCCCCGCCAGGGTTCCGACCCCAGGTGAGCGCCGGGTGGACCACCGACCGCAGCGTCACGACGAGGGTCACGTCCGCGGTCGTCCGGTTCCCCGTGCCCGGCGGGTCCGGCTCGGCGAGCGCCATGCCGAACGTGAGCAGCGCGAGGGAGGGGCGGCTGCGCCCAGGAGCTCGACGGGGAGAGCACGAGATACGGCACGTCCCAGGGCGCGGCCGCGACGGCCAGGCCCGCGGCCGTCGCCAGGATGATGGGGTGGGTCGCGAGCTGACGTGCCGTGTCGCGCAAGGCGCCGGTGCGGGCGCCGGGGTGCGCCCCAGCACCGCGAAGGCGACGGGGCGAGCACGGTGAGCTGGAACAGCAGGGTGGGGACGACGAGCAGCGCGTCACCGAACGCGTAGACCGCGATGGGCACCCGAGGTTGCCTGCGTTCACGTAGGCCGCGCCGAGCGTGAGGACCGTCGCCTCGCGGGCCGGGCGGCGCAGGAGAAAGGCCGCGACCAGTGCCGCGGTCGTGGCGACGAACGCGGTCGACACCCAAGTCACGAGTGCCGCCGCGACACGAGGAGCCCGAGGTCCGCGCGGGAGACCGTCACGAACAACAGGCACGGGGTCGCGACCGTGAAGCAGGCCGTCGCGAGCACGGAGCGGGCGGACCCGCCCAACGTCCCGCGTCGCCCGAGGAACCACCCCAGGGCGATGATCGCGCCGATCGACGAGAGTGCTGTCAGCACCCTGCCCACGGAGCGCCGAGCTCCCGGAACGTCCTCTGCTCGAGGGCGGTGCGCTCGCACCACGCCTCGACGTCGTCCACGACGGGTGGGCGCTGTCGCCCTCACCGTGCCAGGACACGTGCTCGGGCCCGATCAGCGCAGGGTCCGGGGCCGTGCGGACGGCCTCGAGGACGCGCATGAAGGCACCCGTGTCCCGGACGTCGCACAGCAGGCCGGGTTGCGCGCCGTCGGCCGTGGCCTCGCGGAGCCGGCCTGAGCGGACGGCCAGGAGGTTGTCGAGCAGGTCGGTGCGCTCGCACTGCACCCGGCGCTGCGTGCCCGCCACCTCGACGAGCACGGTGTCCGACTCGTAGAGCAGCGTGACCTTGCCCGCGGTCCCGGTCAGGATCACGCGGGCCGGGGACCGCTCGGGCGCGCACAGCGTGAGCCCCGCGGCCACGCGCGTGCCGTCCCGGCCCACGACGCGCACCGAGGAGGTGTCGTCGGACTCGATCGGGTTCGCCCGGTAGAGGTCGACGTCGACCGTCGCGACGTCGTCGGCCCTCGTGAGACCGCCCAGGAGGAGCGCGGTCGCCACGGCGTGCGCGAGCGGGTTGGTCACGACGCCGTCGACGACGTCCTGGTCGCCGATCCGTCGCTTCCCGGCCCACGGCGCGCGCTCCCAGTACCCGGTCGTGCGGACCCACGTGCCGACCGCCCCGATGCCGGTGACGGTACCGATCTCTCCCGAGGCCACGATGCGCCGCACCTCGTCGAGCGCTCCCGAGCCGTAGGTCTGGAAGCCCACCTGGCACCACCGGCCGGTCTCCTCCACGATCTCGACGAGTCGCTCGTGCTCCGCGAGCGAGGCGACCGTCGGCTTCTCCAGCAGGACGTCAGAGCCCGCGCGCAGCGCGAGCTCCGCGAGGGGAGGTGCGTCGGGATGGGGTGCACAGCACGACCACGTCAGGACGGTCGCCGGTCGCGAGCAGCTCGTCGAGCGAGGAGACCCACGGCGTGCCGCGGGCGCGCCGTCGCCCGGACGGGGATCGACGACGGCCGACAGCCGCAGGGCTCCCGTGCGCTCGCGGGCCACCAGGCGCTCCAGGTGGGAGGCCCGTGACCGTGCGCCCCGACCAGGGCGACCGTGGGGAGCTGCGCCATCACAGACCTTCGAGGTCGAGGAGGTCCGCAGCCAGGAGGGTGGCCTCGGAGAGCCCGACCTCCCGGTCGAGGAGAAGGGCCGCCATCTCGAGCCGGACCTCGCCCCTGCGGGGACGCGCACCACGTCCTTCCAGGCCAGCGCCGCCCGACCCCGGGGTACTCGGCCGCCCGGACGAACCACGGCCGGACCTCGGCGGGCTGGGTGAGCAGGAGCGTGGTGCCGTCCTGCACGACGGCGAGCCAGCGGGACGAGGATCCGTGCGCGCGCGCCTCGCCCTCGCCCTCGGCGGACAGGACGAGCGCCCGACCGCGGGCGGCAGCCTCCAGAACAGCCCTCCGTACCCGCGCCGGGGCGTCCGTTCGTGGCGGGGAGCTGAAGGTGAGGGGCCGTGGTCCGCGTGCAGGACAGACCGCCAGGACAACGCCCAGTCCCCGTCGTGACCGGTCAGCGCGCCCGTGAGGTGCGCTCCTCGCGAGCTGGGGTTCCCCGTGCTGGTCGTGCCAGGTCACGGTGTCGCGCAGGGACGACGGCGCCCCGGGACCGCCCGGGCGCCCGCGCTGCGCTGGGAGCCGTGGTTGGGCAGGAGCGTGGGGCCTTCGTCCCGCACGAACGTCCGCCCGCCCCAGTAGCTCGTCCCTCCGACGTCGGGTACCGCTACCGAGACGCCGTAGTGGTGACGGTGGTCGACCGGACCGGCGTCGGTGAGAGGGACCCGCGGAGCGTCCGGACCGGGTGGAGGAACGGTCGGGGAGCGTGCACGGCAGGGAGGCGGGAGCCCGACTCGTAGCGGGCGAGCTCCTGCCCGTCCACGAGGAGGACCGTGCCGTCGCCGGTCTCCCAGGTGGGTCCGGCGGGCCGCAGCGCCGTGAGCGTGGCGGCGCCGCCGGGACCACCGGGGCGTCGTGCGGGTCGGAGGCCCGCGTGGCGTGGCGCGAGTCCGCACCCACGGCGGCCGTCGAGGCCCCGGCGGGCTCCCGGCGGATGCCCGGCGGGACGGGGCCCGTGCTCGCCCGGACCTCGAGACGGGGCTCGAAGTGGGTGACCCCGGCGACCGTCGCGTCGTCGCTGATGACGTCGTGGAGGCGCTGCCAGGCGCGACGGCCGAGCTCGGCCTGCGGGACCGCGGCCGTGGTCAGGGACGGGGTCGAGTAGCGAGCGAGCTCGATGTCGTCGAAGCCCGTGATCGAGATGTCCTCGGGGACGGCGACCCCACCTCGTTGAGGTGGGCGAGCAGGCCGAAGGCGACCAGGTCGTTGAAGGCGAGGACCGCGGTGGCGCGGGTCGCGAGGACCGCCTCGGTGACCGCATAGCCCGCGTCGACCGTGGACCCGCAGTCGAGCGGCGCACGGTGACCTCCGGGTGGTGGCGGAGGGCAGCCTCGATCCCCACGAGTCGGGCGGAGTTCGAGGCGCTCTCGAGCGGTCCGGCGAGGTAGACCAGCCGGCGGTGCCCCAGGCGCACGAGATGCTCGACGAGCGCCTCGGCGCCTCGGGTGTAGTCGACGGACAGGACGGGAGCGAGCGACGGGCCGCCGCTCCGTGCGGGCTCCCGGTTGATGAGCACCACCGGGTCCACCTGGGGAAGGAGCGCGTCGAGCGCGGCGTCGGACATCCGGGGTGAGACGAGGACGAGCGCGTCGCAGCGCAGCCGGGCCTCGAGGGCGATCTCGGCCTCGTCCTCGATGTTCTCGCCCGAGTCGGCGACCAGCACCCGGTACCCGTCCGGGGCGGCGGCACCCATGATCCCGCGCAGGATCTGCTGGAACATCGGGTTGCCGAGGTCCGGCACGACGAGCGCCACGGTGTTCGTGCGTCCGAGCGACAGGCTCCGCGCGGTGGTGCTCGGGCGGTAGTTGAGCTCGGTCGCGGCGGCGCGCACCCTCTCGGTGATGTCGGGGGCGACGCTCGACCGGCCGTTCATCACGCGAGACCGTCGCTCTCGACACACCCGCCGCGCTGGCGACCTCTGCGATCGTCACGCCGCCACGGGCCGCCGGGCTCCCACCTTGGACATCGATACCTCCTGAGTTATCGTCGCCCGCTGATTGCAGGCCTTCCGCACCGTTGCGGAGGCCGGGCCCGTGGGCACCGTCGAACGTCGTTTCTCCTTCGAAAGGTACACCATGGGAAACCGGTTCCTGAGGTGCTACAGTCTGCCTGAGTAACCGGTTTCTCGCTGAGGAGGAGCCGCCGGTCAACGACGATCCGGAGGATGCGGAGATGGTTCCGACGCAGGAGGTCCGGCCCGTGAGGGCAGGCGGCGAGGGGTGAGGGCTCATGTCCGCACCCGGTGAGGTCGAGGTGACCACCAAGGCACCCGCAGGGCGGCGGGAGGCGGCCCCGTCCGGTCGTCGGAAGTCCTCGCTCCGACGAGGGGACAACAGGGCCGCGCTCTTCTTCCTCGGTCCCTGGTTCGTCGGTCTGGTCCTCGTCACGGCAGGCCCCATGGTCGCCTCGGGGTACCTGTCCTTCACGGACTACAACCTGCTCGAGGCTCCACAGTGGATCGGCCTGGACAACTACACCCGGATGTTCGACGACCCACGGCTGATCAACTCGCTGAGGGTCACGTTCACCTACGTGTTCGTCTCGGTGCCTCTCCAGCTGGCGGCGGCCCTCGCGCTGGCGCTCGTGCTGGACAAGGGGCTGCGGGGTCTGGCGATCTACCGGTCGGTGTACTACCTGCCCTCGCTCCTCGGCGGCAGCGTCGCGATCGCGATCCTGTGGCGCCAGGTCTTCGGGTCCGACGGCCTGGTCAACCAGTTCCTCGCGCTGTTCGGCATCCAGGGGCAGGGCTGGGTGTCCCACCCCGACTACGCCCTGGGGACGCTCGTCATCCTCAACGTGTGGACGTTCGGCGCACCCATGGTGATCTTCCTCGCGGGCCTGCGGCAGATCCCGCAGATGTACTACGAGGCCGCGGCGATCGACGGAGCGGGCAGGTGGCGGAAGTTCGTGTCGATCACGGTCCCGCTGCTGACGCCGATCATCTTCTTCAACCTGGTCCTGCAGGTCATCAACGCCTTCCAGACGTTCACGCAGGCCTTCGTGGTCAGCGGCGGGACCGGCGGGCGGCCGACTCGACCATGTTCTTCACGCTGTACCTCTACCAGAAGGGCTTCGGCTCGCTGGACATGGGGTATGCGTCCGCGATGGCCTGGTTGCTGCTCGCCATCGTCGCCGCATGACGGCTGTCAACTTCCTCGCCTCCAAGTACTGGGTCTTCTACAATGACTGACGCGACCACGCGGGCGCCGCAGAGCCCCGCCACCCACCTGACCTCGACGGATGCCCCCACGGACGCGGTCCTGGCGTCGCCCCTGCGGGCAGGCGGCCGGGCGCGACGCTCTCGGAGCTGGCCGCAGCGGCTCCTCCGGCCCAACGCCCGCGCAGCACGCGCCGTCAGGTCGCGTCGGTGCTCAAGCACACGGGACTCATCCTCTTCGGCCTCGTGATGCTCTACCCGCTGCTGTGGATGGTGGCGAGCTCGTTCAAGCCCTCGGACATGATCTTCCGGGACCCGTCGCTGATCCCGTCCGAGATCGATCTGAGCAACTACACCGAGGGGTGGAACGCGCTCCTCCACCCGTTCAGCCACTACCTCATGAACTCGGCGATCATCGTCCTGGGGTCGCTCCTGGGCAACCTGCTGTCCTGCTCGATGGCCGCCTACGCGTTCGCCCGGCTCCAGTTCAAGGGCCGCAAGCTGTGGTTCGCGATCATGCTGATGTCGATCATGCTGCCGATCCACGTGATCATCGTCCCGCAGTACATCCTGTTCTCCGAGCTCGCGTGGATCAACACGTTCCTCCCGTTGATCGTGCCCAAGCTGCTGGCCACGGACGCCTTCTTCATCTTCCTCATGGTCCAGTTCTTCCGCGGCATCCCGACCGAGCTCGACGAGGCCGCGCGGCTCGACGGGTGCGGACACATCCGGATCTTCTTCCGCATCATGCTGCCGTTGTCGGTCCCCGCCCTCGCGACCACCGCGATCTTCACGTTCATCTGGACCTGGAACGACTTCTTCAGCCAGCTCATCTTCCTGACCCGGCCCGACATGTACACCGTGCCCGTCGCGCTGCGGACCTTCGTCGACTCGACCGGGGAGAGCTCGTGGGGCTCGCTGTTCGCGATGTCGATCGTCTCGCTCATCCCGGTCTTCCTCGTCTTCCTCTTCGGTCAGAAGTACCTCGTCAAGGGCATCGCGACGACGGGGATCAAGTGATCGGCCCGCTCCACCCGCTCCACCCGCTCCACCCGTTGCACCCGCTTCATCCGCTTCGTCCGTACGGACAGAACAACGACGTTTCGTCACGCACCCAAGGAGAGTCATGAGCACGTCAACGACACGACCAGGCGACGCCGCCACCGCCCTGACGACCGGACGGTCCCGCGACCCGGCGCCCGCCGAGCCTCGGCGCTGCGCGTCGGCGCCCTGATCGCGGTGGGCGCCCTCGCGCTCACCGCGTGCGCGGGTGGCGACCGGGGCGCAGCAGGCGCGGGGACGCCCCGCTGCGGAGACCGAGGAGACGGGTCCGGTCACGATCCGCTTCTCGTGGTGGGGCTCCGACACGCGTCACGAGGTGACCCAGCAGATCATCGACCTCTTCGAGGCCGAGAACCCCGACATCACGGTCGTCGGCGACTTCACCGACTGGGGCGGCTACTGGGACAAGCTCTCGACGACGGTCGCGGCGGCGACGCCCCCGACGTCATCACGCAGGAGGAGCGCTACCTCGCGGACTACGCGAGCCGCGGCGTGCTGGCCGACCTGTCCGAGCTGGACATCGACACGTCGAAGATCGACCCGGGTGTGGTCAAGTCCGGTGAGGTCGAGGGCGGGCTGTTCGGGATCGCGACGGGCATCAACGCCTACGCGATCGTGGCAGACCCCAGGTGTTCGCCGCGGCGGGCGTGGAGATGCCCGACGACACCACCTGGACGTGGGACGACTACGTCGAGACGGCCAACGCGATCTCGGCGGCAGCCCGGAAGGCACCTACGGCGCGCAGGACTACGGCTTCAACGAGCCCGGCTTCTCGATCTGGGCGCGTCAGCGCGGCGAGGCCCTGTACAACGAGGACGGGACGCTCGGGTACGACGAGGCGACGCTTGCCGAGTGGTGGCAGACCTCCCTCGACGTGCAGGCCGGCGGCGGTCAGGCCGACGCCGCACGCTCGATCGAGCTGGACGCCGGTGGCCCCGAGCAGTCGCTGCTCGGTACGAACACCGGCGCCATGGGCGTGTGGTGGACGAACCAGCTGGGCGCGATCAGCTCGGCCGCGGGTCGTGACCTCGAGCTCCTGCGCTTCCCGGGAGAGTCCGAGTTCGAGCGGACCGGCATGTACTTCAAGCCGCCATGTACTACTCGGTCGCCAAGACGTCCAAGCACCCGCCGCAGCTGCGAAGCTCGTGGACTTCCTCCTCAACGACCCCGAGGCCGGGGCGCTCATGCTCTCCGACCGCGGGATGCCGGCGAACACCGAGGTCCGCGCAGCCGTCCAGGACAAGTTCTCCCCGGTCGACAAGCAGGCCGCGGCCTTCCTCGAGGACCTCGAGGACGAGATCGTCGACGGCGTCGCGGTCCCGCCGGTCGGGGCGGCGAGGTGGTCGAGATCATCCGCCGCCTGAACACCGAGGTGCTCTTCGGTCGCATGACGCCGGAGGCTGCCGCCGCGCAGTTCACGCAGGAGGTCGAGGCCGCCACCGCCGGCTGACCCACCATCGACCCGAGGGGCCGGGGTCGTCGCCCCGACCTCGGCCCTCGGGCCGCCACCGCGCCGCGGTGGCGGCCCGTCGCCCTGTCACCGCAGCCTGTCGAAGGACGAGAGCACCATGACGGAAGACCTCCTGACCACCCGGCCCGCCGAGCACCTGCCGGGCGACGAACCGAGACCGGCCCCAGCGCCGGACCGCGACCAGCCCGCCGCTACGCCGTCGTGGGCACGGGGCACCGCGCCCAGATGTACGTCGACGCGATAGCAGGTCCTCACGCGGACGTGGGCAGCGTCGTCGCGTGGTGCGAGCCGAACCCGGTACGGGCGGCGTACTACGACGCTGTCGTCGGGGACGAGCTGCCGAGGTACGAGCGGCGGACCTCGAGCGCATGGTGCTCGAGCAGCGGGTGGACACCGTCGTGGTGACGTCGCCCGACCGGACCCACGCGGACGTCGTCGCCCGGGCCGTGAGGGCAGGGGCCGATGTCGTGCTCGAGAAGCCCATGACGACCACGGTCGAGGGCTGCCGCGAGATCCTGGCAGCGATCGAGGAGACAGGCCGGGACCTGGTCCTGACCTTCAACTACCGCTACTCGCCCCGCAACACCGCGCTCAAGGAGGTCGTGGCGTCGGGTGAGATCGGGACGGTCACGGCCGTCCACTTCGAATGGGTGCTCGACACGGTCCACGGAGCCGACTACTTCCGCCGCTGGCACCGCGACAAGGGGTCGTCGGGCGGCCTCCTGGTGCACAAGGCCAGCCACCACTTCGACCTGGTCAACTGGTGGCTGGACGATTCCCCGAGCTGGTCTTCGCGCGTGGCGGCCTGCGCTTCTACGGGCCCGACGGCGCAGGCTCGCCCTCGGCGCCGGACGCCCCGGAGGGTGCGGGCAGGCGGGAGCGCGGGACCCGTTCGCGATGGACCTCGCGGACGACCCGCGGCTCGACGCGCTCTACGGCGAGGCGTCGGCGCACGACGGCTACCGCCGTGACCAGGACGTCTTCGCCCCGGGGTGACGACCGAGGACACCCTCGCGGTGCTCGCGGAGTACTCGCGCGGCGCCCGGCTCACCTACTCGCTGACCGCCTACGGGCCGTGGGAGGGTACCGCGTGTCGGTCACCGGCACGCGCGGCCGTGCCGAGCTGGAGGTCGTCGAACGCCCGGCGGTCCTGGCGGCGCCGACGGCAGGATCGTCCTCGACCCGAGCGCCACGCACGACCCGACCGAGGGCACGGTCCGCCCGCGGGGCGAACGGCTCGTCGTCCAGAAGCACTGGGAGAACGCCCGCGAGGTCCCGATCCCGCAGGGGTCCGGCGCCCACGGGGCGGCGACGACATGCTCCTGAGCGACGTCCTGCGAGGGCCGGACACGACCCGCTGGGACGCAGCGCCGGGCTGCGGGACGGCGTGCTGTCGACCGCGGTCGGTCTCGCCGCCAACCGTTCGCTCGAGACGGGTCTGCCCGTCCTGGTCGCCGACCTCGGGCTCGAGGTGCCCCGCACCAGCGCAGCGCCGGGAGGAACAGCATGACCACGCCTCACCTCGGCACCGCTGTGCCGCTCGTCGGCACCGCTGTGCCGCTCGTCGGCACCGCTGTGCCGCTCGTCGGCACCACCGACCCCTCCTCGTCCTGCGCGAGGGCGACGACGTCGCCGTCGCCACCCGCGACCTGCCCGCAGGAGCGACGCTGCGGCGAGGCGACGGAGCCGGGGCGAGCGCCGTCGTCGGGCAGGAGAGCCTTCCGGGGCTGAGCCCGACCCGTCCCTCACGGTCCGTGACGACGTCCCGCGCGGGCACAAGATCGCCCTCCGGGACCTGCCCGCAGGGGCACCCGTGCACAAGTACGGGCAGTCCATCGGCGTGACCACGCGCGCCGTGACCGCGGGCGAGCACGTCCACAGCCACAATCTCGGCATGGACCTCGCCGAGCGCGAGCACGAGCTCGCGACCTCCACCACGAGCTGGCCGTGCCGCCGGGGCCACGGCCCACGTTCCGCGGCTACGCGCGCGCGGACGGGCGGACCGGGACGCGCAACTACGTCGCGATCCTCACGTCGGTCAACTGCTCGGCGAGCACGGCCAAGATGATCGCCGACCAGTTCCGCGGGCGGCGCTCGACGCGTTCGGGGACGTCGACGGCGTCGTCGCGCTCACCCACCAGTCCGGCTGCGGGCTCGTGCCGACCAGCCCCGGCGCACAGGTTCTCCTGCGCACGCTGCGCGGCTACGCCGAGCACCCCAACGTCGCGGGCGTCCTCGTGCTCGGGCTCGGCTGCGAGATGATCGCGGTCGACACGATCCTCGCGGGCGCCGGGTCTCGCCGGACACGATCGTGCGCACCCTGACCATCCAGGACAGCGGCGGCATCCGGGCGACCGTGCGTGCCGGAGTGCAGGCTGTGCGCGAGATGGCCGATGAGATCGACGGTCGCTGGGAGCGGGAGGACCGCGACGTGTCCGAGCTGGTGCTCGGGCTCAACTGCGGCGGCTCCGACGGCTACTCCGGGATCACTGCCAACCCCGCGCTCGGGTACGCGTCGGACCGGCTCGTCGCCTACGGCGGCACGTCGGTCCTCGCCGAGACCCCGAGGTCTTCGGGGCCGAGCACCTGCTCACCCGCCGGGCCGTGCGCCCCGAGGTCGCGCAACGCCTGCTCGACCGGCTGGAGTGGTGGCAGCAGTACGCCGCCGACGGCGGTGGCAGCCTCGACAACAACCCTCGCCGGGCAACAAGGCGGCGGGCTCACGACCATCCTCGAGAAGTCCTCGGTGCCGTCGCCAAGGGCGGGCAGGCGGACCTCGCGGCGGTCCACGAGTATGCCGAACGCCTCGACACCCCGGGTTCGTCTTCATGGACACGCCCGGCTACGACCCCGTGTCCGTCACGGGGATCGTCGCGGGCGGCGCGAACGTCGTGTGCTTCACGACCGGACGCGGCTCGGTGTTCGGCTGCAAGCCGACCCCTCGATCAGCTTGGCACCAACACCGAGCTCTACGAGCGCATGGCCGAGGACATCGACATCGACTGCGGCCGCATCGTCACGGGAGTCGCCACGCTCGAGGAGGTCGGTGAGGAGATCTTCGCCCGGATCCTCGCGGTCGCGTCCGGCGAGGAGACCGTGAGCGAGGAGCTGGACCTCGGCGGCGAGGAGTTCGTGCCCTGGCAGCTGGGGACGGTGACCTGAGGCCTGAGGCCTGAGGCCTGAGGCCTGAGGGCTGAGGGCGGCTGGGCCCTGGGCCCTCGGACCTGGGTCATGAGCGCTGGCGTCCGGGGCCGTGGCGTTTCGCGCGCAGCCACCACTTTGTGGTGGCTCCGCGCGAAACATCGACCCACCCGCCCGGTCGCTGCGTGCACAGGCCGCCGCCCACGCACGCAGGCGGCCTGCCCACCCGCGCAGGCGGCGCGACTCTCAGACCTTGACGGACGTCACGTCTGCCCTCTCTAGCGGAAGGTGCTCGGCCAGCCAGTCGAGCACGGTCCGGACGTGCACCGCGTCGCCACCCTCGTGGCCGTTGAACGGGTAGACCTCGATGCTCTTGTCGGCGGTCTGCCCGCTGAGCTCCCCGTAGTGGTTGAACGCGGCGAACACGGTCGAGGGTGGGCACACCGCGTCCCGCAGCCCGGTCGCGAAGAGCGCCGGGGCCGAGGCGCGGCGCGCGAAGTTGACGCCGTCGACGTACGACAGCGTCCGGTACACGGCGTCGCGCGCGTCACGGCGGACCCCGAGGAAGCCCACCGCCTCGCCGTACGGGCCCTGGTCCGTGATCTCGAGCGCCCGTGCGACGTGGCACAGGAAGGGCACGCTCGTCGCGAGGGCCGCGACGTCGGTCAGCCCGCGGCGGCGAGCGCGAGGCCGCCGCCCTGGCTGTTGCCCACGACGGCGACCCGGGCCGGGTCCACGCCGGGCAGGGCGCGGGCGGCGTCCACGGCCCGCACGGCGTCGGTCACGAGGCGCCTGTAGTAGTGCTCCTCGGGGTCCTCGATACCCCGGGTCAGGAACCCTGGCGTTGACGGGGCCGACCCGATGGGGTCCGGGTGTCGCCGCCCGACCCGTACTGTCCGCCCTGGCCGCGCGAGTCCATGAGGAGGTGCGCGTACCCGGCCGACACCCAGGTCGTGCGCTCGTGGGGCAGGCCGCGCCCCGACCGTAGCCGAGGTACTCGACGACGGCCGGCAGGGCTTCGTCCGCGGTGCCCGCAGGGCGCGAGTACCAGGCACGGACGGGGTGTCCCGCGAAGCCGGCGAACGTGACGTCCCAGGAGTCGACGAGACGCAGCCCGTTCTCGACGGGGGTCACGTCGAGCAGGACCGGGGACGTCCGGGCGGCCGCGAGGGTCTTGTCCCAGGCGGCGTCGAAGTCGGCGGGCTCGGCGACGTAGGGACGGTACGTCTCGAGCTGGGCGAGGGGAGGTCGAACAGGGCCATCGGACTCCTTCGTGCGACGGGTGGTGGTCCGCGCGGCGCGGCGCGTCGGCGGGGAGCGCGGTCGGCCCTGCCCGGGCCGGCCGTGCAGGGCTCAGGCCGGGGCGGCGCGGTGCTCTCGCGGACGACGAGCTCGGTCGCGAGGTCGATGCGCAGGTTGGGGGTGTCTTCCCGCGGGCGAGGTCGAGGAGCATGTGCGTCGCGGTCATCGCCATGTCGTGCAGCGGCTGGTGCACGGTCGTCAGCGACGGCCCGATCCAGCCCGCGAGAGGCAGGTCGTCGTAGCCGACCACCGACAGGTCCTCGGGGACGCGCAGCCCCAGCTCGCGGGCGGCCCGCAGCACGCCGAGCGCCTGCATGTCGGACCCGGCGAAGATCGCGGTGGGCCGGTCGGGGCGGAGAGCAGCTCGCGGCCGTGCTCGTACCCCGGAGACGTAGAAGTCACCGTGGCGCACGAACGTCGGGTCGAGCGGGACGCCGGCCTCGTCGTGGGCGCTGCGGTAGCCGTCGATGCGGGCGCGGCTGCACAGCACGTCCGCGGGCCCCGAGATCACCGCGACGCGCCGGTGGCCGAGCCCCAGGAGGTACCGGGTGGCGGCGAGCCCGCCGTTCCAGTTGTTCGACCCGACGGTCGGAACGCCGCCTGGGGCTCACCGTCGGTGTCGACCACGACGTACGGGATCGACCGGCTCTCGAGCAGGTGGCGCTGGGCGGCATCGAGGCTCGAGAGGACGAACAGGACCCCGAGAGGACGGCGGGCGAGCACGGCGTCGAGCCACTCCTGCTGGGGAGGTGGCGTCCGCCGAGCTCGGACAGGACGACGCCGACGTTCTCGGCCGTGGCCACCTTGGTGACCCCGGATGATCGCGATCGCCCACGCCGAGTCGAGCTCGTGGAACACGAGGTCGATGAGAGCCGGTTCGCCGGGGTCACGCCCGTCGCCGTCGGTACTGGCGCTGCTCGAGGGTCGCCTCGACGCGCGCCCGTGTCTCCGGGGCGACGTCGGGGCGCCCGTTGAGGACCTTGGAGACGGTCGGGACCGACACGCCGGCCTCAGCGGCGATCGACGCGATCGTGGCAGAGGCGCGGGTGCGAGCTTTCGGGGCGGGCGGCGTGGTCATGGCGGATCTCCGTGCTCGCGGTTCGGCGACAGCGACGTCGCAAGTTTCGGACAGAACGTAACACCTTGGGCAGCGCGGGACGGCGTCGATCGCTGCCGGGAGGACGCAGCGCCCCGTGCGGGAGCTGGATCTGCCCGCGTCCGGCTCTCCCCTTGACGATAGTTCGGTCGAGCATCTAGTGTCCCGGTCTATTAAGTATCGATCATCACACCGATACTTTCGGGCAACGGAACCACGACGTCGTGGGCCCTCCGCGAGGTAGCGGACCGCCGCATGACGAAGAGGTCGGACAAAGAGGTCAGATGAGTACGCAGGTCACGTCTGCCAAGCCTTGGCAGGATCCAGGACGCACCGCGGCAGAACGTGTCGAGGACCTCGTCGAGCGCATGACGGTCGAGGAGAAGATCGCCCAGCTCGTCGGGGTGTGGGTCGGCGCCGACGCCTCGGGCGGCGGGTCGCCCGCACCAGGCCGACATGATGTCCGAGCTCGGTCCTTGGGACGAGCTGGTCCGTGCCGCCTCGGGCAGCTCACGCGCCCGTTCGGCTCGGCCCCGTCGAGCCCGTCGTGGGCGCCCGGTCGCTCGCTGCGTCGCAGGCGCACATCGTCGGGTCCAGCCGGTTCGGCATCCCCGCCCAGGTGCACGAGGAGTGCCTTGCCGGGCTCGCCGTCTGGCGGGCCACGGCCTACCCGTCCCGCTCTCGTGGGGTGCCTCGTTCGACCCCGAGCTCGTGGCGCAGGTCGCCGGGCGCATCGGCACCTCGATGCGGGCAGCAGGGTGCACCAGGGGCTGGCGCCCGTGCTCGACGTGACCCGTGACTACCGGTGGGGACGCACCGAGGAGACGATCGGTGAGGACCCGTACCTCGTCGGCACCGTCGGTGCCGCCTACGTGCGGGGTCTCGAGGGCAGCGGCGTCGTCGCGACGCTCAAGCACTTCGCCGGGTACTCCGCATCGCGTTCGGGCCGTAACCTTGCGCCCGTCTCGATCGGGCCGCGGGAGCTGGCCGACGTCGTGCTGCCGCCGTTCGAGATGGCCCTGCGGCTCGGCGGCGCGCGCAGCGTCATGCACTCCTACACCGAGATCGACGGCGTCCCGTCGGCCGCCGACACGCGCCTCCTGACGGGGCTGCTGCGCGAGCAGTGGGGCTTCACGGGCACGGTCGTCGCCGACTACTTCGGCATCCGCTTCCTCGAGACGCTCCACGGAGTGGCGGACGGCCGGTCCACGCGGCACGGCTCGCGCTCGGTGCCGGGGTGGACGTCGAGCTGCCCACGGTGGACGCGTTCGGCGCAGCCTTCGTCGAGGCCGTGCACGCCGGGGAGGTCGACGAGGCGCTCGTCGACCGGGCGCTGCGCAGGGTCCTGACCCAGAAGCTCGAGCTGGGTCTGCTCGACGCCGACTGGGACCCCTGCCCTCGGACGTCGACGCTCTGACGTTCGACGACGCGCAGTCCCAGGACCTCGCCCTGCGCCTCGCTCGCGAGGCCGTCGTCCTGCTCGCCAACCCGGCCGCCGTGCTGCCCTCGCGCCCGGCGCGAAGGTCGCGCTCGTCGGACCGCTCGCGGACGACCCGATGGCGATGCTCGGCTGCTACTCGTTCCCCGCGCACGTCGGGGTCCAGCACCCTGACCACGAGCTGGGGCTCGAGATCGACTCGGTGCTCGGTGCTCTCGCCGGACGGCGGGAGGTCACGCACGCCGGGGCTGCGAGGTCACCGGCGACGACACGTCACAGCTCGACGAGGCCGTCGCCGTCGCCACTGCCGCCGACGTGTGCGTCGTCGTCGTCGGAGACCGGGCAGGTCTGTTCGGTCGAGGCACCTCAGGAGAGGGTGCGACGCGACCGACCTGCATCTGCCCGGCGTCCAGGAGGACCTCGTCGAGGCGATCCTGGCGACGGGGACGCCGGTCGTGCTCGTCCTCATCACCGGACGCCCCTACGCGCTGGGCGCGTTCGCGGACCGGGCGGCCGCCGTCGTGCAGTCCTTCTTCCCTGGTCAGCGCGGCGGGCAGGCCATCGCCGAGGTGCTGACGGGGAGACCAACCCTCAGGTCGTCTGCCCGTCAGCATCCCCGCCGACCCCGGCGGCCAGCCCGGCACGTACCTGTCCGCTCCGCTCGGGCGCCGGTCAGGCGTCTCGTCGGTGGACCCCACCCGGCGTACGCGTTCGGCCACGGCCTCTCGTACACGTCCTTCCGGTGGGAGGACGCCGCGGTGACGGACCCGGACTGGGCCGTCGACGGCTTTGCCGAGGTGGCCGTGACCGTGCGGAACGTCGGCGAGCGGGACGGGTCGGAGGTCGTCCAGCTCTACCTGCACGACCCGGTGGCCCAGGTGACACGACCCGTGGTGCGGCTCGTCGGCTACGCGCGCGTCGAGCTCGCTGCGGGCGAGGCCACCCGGGTGATCTTCACGGTGCCGCCGACGTCACGTCGTTCACCGGGACCGCGGGACGCCGGATCGTCGAGCCGGGGACGTCGAGCTCAGGCTCGCACGCTCGAGCGCCGACGTCGTGGCGGCCCTGCCGCTGCGCCTCGTCGGCGCCGAGCGGGAGGTCGACCACACCAGGCACCTGGTCACCGACGTCCGCCTCGTGGCGGACGTCCTGGACATCATCACGGAGCGCGAGGAGGTGAGGGTGGGATGAGTCTCGAGAGAACCGCTGTCGGCCTCGGCGAGGTCGGCCCGGTCCAGGAGACCGGAGCGGCGCCCGCGGAGGTCGCACCAGGAGCCGCGGCCCCTCCCCAGGATCGGCCGACGGGCGCGGCCGATGGCCGCGCCGACGCCGCACCGGAACCGTCTCGTGGCGCTCTGCGCTGAAGCGCGACTGGCGCCTCTACACCTTCCTCGTGCTGCCCTTGCTCTTCCTGCTGGTCTTCCGCTACCTGCCGATGCTCGGGAACATCATCGCCTTCCGCAGGTTCCGGCCGGGCGGAAACGTCTTCGGCGACGAGTGGGTGGGCTTCTACTACTTCGAGATGTTCGTCCAGAACCAGCAGTTCTGGCAGGTGTTCACGAACACCGTGGTGCTCGGGTTCCTGACCTTGCTCATCTGCTTCCCGCTGCCGATCGTCTTCGCGCTCATGCTCAACGAGCTGCGCTCGCGCCGCTTCAAGCGGCTCGTGCAGACGGTCTCGTACCTGCCCCACTTCATGTCGATCGTCATCGTGGCGGGACTCGTCCTGCAGCTCACGTCGGTCACGGGAACGGTCAACCAGCTCGTCTCGGCCTTCGGCGGCGACCCGGTGGCGTTCATGCAGCAGCCCGAGTGGTTCCGCACGATCTACGTGTCCTCGGAGGTCTGGCAGACCGTCGGCTGGGGCACGATCCTCTACCTCGCCGCGCTGACCACGATCGACAGCCAGCTCTACGAGGCGTCCCGGATCGACGGCGCCAACCGCTGGCAGCAGACGTGGCACATCACGCTGCCGGGCATCCGGCCGACCATGATGGTCCTCCTCGTCCTCAATATCGGCTCCTTCATGGCCGTGGGGTTCGAAAGGTCCTCCTGCTGCAGAACCCGCTCGTCTACTCGACGGGCGACGTCATCTCGACCTACCTGTACCGCGTCGGGATCCAGTCCGCGCAGTTCTCGTACGCGACCGCGATCGGTCTCTTCGAGGCCGTGATCGGCCTGGTCCTGGTCCTTTCCGCGAACCTCGCGTCGCGCCGTCTGACAGGAGCCTCGCTGTGGTGATCGAGACCAGCTCGACCCCGACATCTCTGCCGTCCGGCAGGAGCCCAGCACGATCAAGGACACCCGGGGCTACCAGGTCTTCCGCGTCGTCAACGTACTCGCCCTCGTCGGCATCGGCATCGTGACGCTCTACCCGTTCGTCAACCTCCTCGCCAAGGCGTTCTCCTCCGAGGGGTACATCGCGGCCGGTGAGGTCAACCTGATACCCCGCGGGTTCAACGTCGAGACGTTCCAGGTCGTCCTGAGCGACTCCATGTTCTGGACGAACTACAAGAACACGATCGTGTACACCGTGCTGGGCACCATCATCGCGATGGCGCTCACGACGACCTACGCCTACGCGATCAGCCGGCGCCACCTCAAGGGCCGCACGTTCTTCATCGGGTTCGCGGTCTTCACCATGTTCTTCGGCGGTGGACTGATCCCGAGCTACATCCTGGTCGCGAACGTGCTCGGGATGCGGAACACGATCTGGGCCGTGGTCCTTCCCGGCGCCATCTCGGTGTTCAACCTCCTGGTCATGAAGTCGTTCTTCGAGAACTTCCCGAGCGAGCTCGAGGAAGCCGCAGCGATCGACGGGATGTCGACCTACGGGATCTTCTTCCGCATCGTGCTCCCGCTGTCCAAGGCCGTGCTCGCGACCATGACCCTGTTCTACGCCGTGGGCATGTGGAACTCGTGGTTCAGCGCGTTCCTGTACCTCGACGACAAGGAGCTCTTCCCGGTCACGGTGTACCTCCGCAACCTCATCGCTGCGGCGTCGAGCGCGGAGTCCGTCAGCGGAGGCGGCGGAGACCAGGTGCAGATCGGCGCGAACATCCAGTCCGTGACGATGCTCCTCACGGTCCTGCCGATCGTCTGTCTCTACCCGTTCGTCCAGAAGTACTTCGTGTCCGGGGTCATGCTCGGCTCCGTCAAGGGCTGACGGGGTCGCCGGGCGCGGAACGAACCGCCCCGGCGACCGGGCACCGCGCCCGCCGACCTGCCCCATCTGCTCCACCAGTCCGTTCCACCCAGTTGTCCCAGCACCACGTCTCAGCGACGTCAGAGCGACGAAGCTCGTCACACGAGGAGAGCAATGAAGAACATCCGGAAGCAGTCCGCTGCAGGTCTTGCTGCAGCCACTGTCCTGTGCTTGGCCCTGACCGCCTGCGGCAGCGGCGGCGGCAGCGAGAACGACGACACCACCACCACCGGTGGCGACGCCACCATCGACGCGGAGCACTCGGTCGGTGCGATGGAGGAGTTCGGCGTCGGGACGTCGTTCAAGGCGACCGAGGCCGTCGACTTCTCGCTCATGTACCGGGACCACCCGAACTACGCGGTCAACGACGACTGGCCCGTCTTCAACCACCTCGAGAGCGACCGGAACGTGTCCTTCACGCGCACCGACGTCCCTCTCGCGGACTGGGACAGCAAGAAGTCCCTGCTCGTCGGAGCCGGCGACGCGTCCGAGCTCATCCCGGTGACGTACCCCGGCCAGGAGACGCAGTTCGTGTCGGGTCGCGCGATCCTCTCGGTGTCGGACTACGTCGAGTACATGCCGAACTACCAGGACAAGATCGAGCAGTGGGGTCTCGACACCGAGCTCGACAACCTGCGCCAGGCCGACGGCAAGTACTACATCCTGCCGGGCCTGCGGGAGATCCCGGACGTCCAGTACTCCGTGGTCGTCCGCGAGGACCTGTTCGAGAAGGCCGCATCACCGAGGACCCCGCGACGTGGGAGGAGTTCGCCGAGGACCTCGAGAAGGTCAAGGCCGCGAACCCCGAGCTCTCCTACGCGTTCTCCGACCGCTGGACCGACTCGACGCCGCTCGGGGCCATGCTGCAGTACATGGCGCCGAACTACAGCACGAGCGGCGGCTGGGGCTACGCCAACACCTGGTACGACCAGGACGACAAGGCGTTCACCCTCACGGGCACGACCGACGGGTACAAGGACCTGGTGACCCAGGTGCAGGACTACGTCGCCTCGGGCGTCATGGATCCGGAGATCACGCAGAGCGACGACCAGGCGATCCAGAAGTTCGTCTCGGGCGCCTCGGCCGCCATCTCCGGCAACACGCAGGAGATCACGAGCTACCGCACCAAGTTCGCCGACGCCGGACAGCCTGACGTCCCGCTGCGCATGATCGTCCTTCCGGGCGGCCCGGCGGCGACAACCTCGCCGCCAGCCGCCTCTCGTCCGGCCTCATGATCTCGTCGGACGCCGCGGAGCAGCCGCACTTCAAGGCCCTGCTGCAGTTCGTCGACTGGCTGTACTACTCCGACGAGGGCATCGAGTTCGCCCAGTGGGGCGTGGAGGGCGAGACCTTCGACAAGGCCGGCGACGGCACCCGCACGCTGAAGTCGGACATCGGCTGGAACGCGCTCAACCCTGACGCGCCGAAGAAGCTCAACGCCGACTTCGGGTTCAGCAACGGCGTCTTCCTGCTCGCCAACGGCTCGTCCAAGGACCTGCTGCAGTCCGTCATGTCGGACGAGACCAAGACCTGGACCAACGCGGTGCTCGACAAGAAGGACATCCTGCCGACGGCTCCCGCAGCCAGCCTCGACGAGGCCGAGCTCGAGCAGACGTCCCTCCTCGACACCCAGATCAAGGACGCGGTCATGGCCGCCACGGCGGCCTTCGTCACCGGCCAGCGCCCGCTGACCGAGTGGGACGCGTACGTCCAGGAGATCGATGGCCTCGGAGCGTCGCAGCTCATCGACACGTACAACAGCGCGCTCGAGCGCAAGAACGGCTGACGACCGGGGCCGCCGTCCGACCGCTCCTGCGGCCGGACGGCGGCCTCGCCACGTCGGTTCCGTCCGACGTCGTCCCCTCAGACCCCGACCCTGGAGCGCGATCCGTGAGCAGCATCTTCGTCCCGTCCGAACCCGTCGCCGTCCTGTCCGACGCGTGGCGTACCTGCGTGGGCACGGGCGCTTCAACCTGGCGCTGCGCCAGGACTACCAGGAGTCGCTCGCCCTCGCCCAGGCCGACATCGGCTTCCGGTACATCCGTGGGCACGGGCTGCTCTCGGACGACGTCGGCGTGCACCGCCCGTACGACGCCGCCGGGCACCGGGGCACGCGGTACTCCTTCACCTACGTGGACCAGGTGGTCGACTCTATCTCCGGCTCGGCATCAAGCCGTTCCTCGAGCTCGGCTTCATGCCGTCGGGCCTCGCCTCCGGCGACGAGACGGTCTTCTGGTGGAAGGGCAACATCACGCCCCCGCGCGACCATCGTGAGTGGGCTGCGCTCGTCCAGGCCGTGGTGCGTCACCTCGTCGACCGCTACGGCATCGACGAGGTCCGCACCTGGCCCATCGAGGTCTGGAACGAGCCCAACCTCACGAACTTCTGGGCCGGTGCGGACCAGGCCGCGTACTTCCGCCTGTACGAGACGACGGCGAACGCGGTCAAGGACGTCGACGCCGACCTGCAGGTGGGTGGGCCCGCGATCTCGCCCGGCGCGGACGACTGGTGGGCACCCTTCGCGGAGCTCGTCGCGTCGCGCGACCTCCCGTGCGACTTCGTGTCCTTCCACGCCTACACGACCGGCCCGGCCCAGCACGTGCCGTTCGGGGTCTACCAGGACCTGCGTCGCCCGGAGCACCTGCTCGACCAGTTCGCCCGGCCGCGGCAGCTCCTCGAGGGCAGCGTCCTCGCCGACAAGCCCGCGCACGTCACCGAGTTCAACTCCAGCTACCGCCCGGACAACCCGGTCCACGACACGGCCTTCAACGCCGCCTACCTCGCGCCCGTGCTGGCCGGTGGCGGCGACCTGGTGGACTCGTTCTCCTACTGGACGTTCTGCGACACGTTCGAGGAGGAGAACATCCCCACGGCGCTGTTCCACGGGGTTCGGCATGCTGACCCACCGCCAGGTCCGCAAGCCGACCTACCACCTGTACGCGTTCATGGCGCGCATGGGCTCCCAGGTGCTGGCGCGCGGCGCCGACCACCTGGTGACGCGCGACGCGCACGGGACCGTCACCGTGCTCGCCTGGCAGCCCGTCGGCGGGACCGACGACCCGACCGAGCCCGAGTGCCACGAGCTGCGCCTCAGCATCCCGGTGGCCGCGCCCGCACCCGCCTCCGCGGGCGCCGCGTCCCCGCGCACCGTCTCCGTCCACCGGAGCGTCGTCAACGAGACCGAGGGCAACGCCTTCACCGCCTGGCGGCACCTGGGTCGCCCGCGTCGCCCACCACCCGCCAGCTCGAGCGGCTGTACGAGGCGGCGGAGCCGTCGCGTCGGCTCACCTCGCTGCCCGTGGAGGACGGCAGGGTCGACCTGGCGATCACGCTCGACCGGCACGAGGTCACGCTCCTCGAGCTCGACCCGGTGCGGGACGAGACCCCCGCCTGGCTCGACGACGCACGGATCCTCGGCCGCGCGGTGGAGGCGTGAGCGCCGTGAGCACCACGTCGCCCCGCCCGGGGCCCCAGGACTGCCGAGGTACGACGGGCCGACTCCCCACGTGCCCGGCGACTTCGGGCACGGCCCGCTCGGCCGGGCGACCGCGCTCGTCTACTGGCACGTCGTGGTGACTGCCCTCCTCGCGCTCGCGGCGCTGCCGACGGTCGTCCTGCTCCTCGTGCTCGACCGTTCCTGGGGAACCTCCCCTCGCCGCGCTCGCGCTGGTCCCGCTCGGTCCGGCCCTGTCCGCCGCGCTGCACGCGACGCATGCCCGTGAGGGCGCTCAGGACCTCGCGCCCGCTCCCGCGTTCTGGCGCGGGTACCGGCGCAACGTGGTCGAGGTGCTGCGGCTGTGGGTCCCTGCGCTCCTGGTGCTCGGGATGATCGGGTTCGTCCTGGCCAACGCGGACGCTGCCGGTGTGGGCGCGGGTACGCCGTCGTGCTCGTCCTCGTCGCGGTCCTCGTGCTCGTCTGGGCGCTGCACGCCCTCGCGATCGTGTCCTGCTTCTCCTTCCGCACGCGCGACGCCGCCCGCCTGGCCGCCTACTATCTGGGCCGCCTGCCCTGGGGTCGCTCGGGATCGTCTCGCTGCTCGTCGCGGCGGCGGCATCGTGTGGTTCGGCACGGACGCCGTGCTCGCGATCCTCGGCGGGCTGTGGGTGTGGTGCTGGTCGCGCAACGAGCGTCGGATGCTCGACGACGTCCGTGCCCGCTTCACCACCGAACCGGCCCGCTGACCATCTGCCCGCGTCAGACTGGAGACAACGCACCCATGCCCGCATCCCCGGCCGCCTCGAAGGTCCTCTACGGCGGCGACTACAACCCTGAGCAGTGGCCCCGCGGTGTGGGAGGAGGACTACGCGGCCTTCGGGAAGGCGTCGATCGACACCGTTACCCTGGGCGTCTTCGCGTGGTCCTTCCTCCAGACGGACGAGGAGACCTACGACTTCTCGCGGCTCGACGAGATCGTCGCGCGCGCCGTGGAGGGCGGGAGCCGGATCGTCCTCGCGACCGCCACGGGCGCGCTGCCGCCGTGGCTCGCGCACCAGCACCCCGAGGTGAACCGCACCGACTTCGAGGGCCGACGGCACGTCTACGGGCAGCGGCACAACGCGTGCCCGAGCTCCCCGTGTACCGGAGGCTGTCCGCCGAGCTCGCGGGCCGCATCGCGGAGCGCTACGCCGGCACGCCCGGGCTCGTCGCGTGGCATGTGGGCAACGAGTACGGCGGGTTCGACGGCGGGTGCTGGTGCGACCGCTGCGCCGCGGCGTTCCGCGTCTGGCTGCGCGAGCGCTACGTCACGATCGAGCGGCTCAACGACGCCTGGAACGGGTCCTTCTGGTCCCACCTGTTCTCCGACTGGGAGCAGGTCGTGCCGCCCAACGCGTTGAGCGAGCACTGGCGCGGCCAGGACCGCACCGCGTTCCAGGGCATCACGCTGGACTACCGCCGGTTCATGTCCGAGGCCATGCGGCAGAACTACCGCGACGAGAAGGCGCGGATCCGCGAGCACGACGGCGCGACGCCGGTCACCACGAACTTCATGGGCATGTTCCGCCCGATCGACTACCACCGGTGGGCCGAGGACCTCGACCTCGTGTCGTGGGACAACTACCCTCCCGGCATGCGCGAGCACGCGCGCATGGCCCTCACGCACGACCTCATGCGGGGATCAAGGGCGGCGCGCCGTTCTGGGTCATGGAGCAGACGCCGACCATCACGGCGAGCCGCGACGTCAACCCGGTCAAGCGGCCGGGCGTGCTGCGCCTGTGGTCGTGGCAGGCGGTCGCGCACGGTGCCGACGCGGTCCTGTACTTCCAGATGCGCCAGTCAAGGGCGCGTGCGAGAAGTACCACGGCGCCGTGCTCGACCACGCGGGCCGCACCGACACCCGCGCGTTCCGGGAGGTCGCGCAGCTCGGCGCGGAGCTCGACTCGCTCGGCGACGCGGTGCTCGGGCGCGCACGCCGGCGCGCGTGGCGCTCCTGTTCGACTGGGAGTCGTGGTGGGCCGCCGAGATGACGGACGGCTTCAACCGGCACGCGCGGTACGTGCCGACGGTGCTCGCGTACTACCGGGCGCTGTGGCAGGCGAACGTCGACGTCGACGTCGTGCCCGTGACGGCGGACCTGTCTGGTTACGACGTGGTCGTCGCGCCCATGCTGCACCTCCTCAGGGACGGCGCCGCTGAGCGGCTCGAGGCCGTCGTGGGGCGCGGCGGGAGCGTGCTCGCGTCGTTCTGGACGGGCCGGGTCGACGAGGACGACAACGCGTTCCCCTCGACGCGCCGGGACCGCTGGCCGGGCTGTTCGGGATCCGCGTCGAGGAGACGGACTCGGCCGAGCCGGGCGTCGTCAACCCGGTGACGCTGGCCGACCCCGACCGGTCGGGTCGTCCCGGGGCCGCCGGGGACGGGCTCGTCGCCGGCGGCGAGCTCGTGTTCGAGCTCCTTGTGCCGCAGGGCGCAGAGGTCGTGGGGACCTACGGCGCCGAGTTCTACGCGGGCACGCCTGCGGTCACGCGCAACCGGCTCCGTGCACCGGGGCCCGACGGCGGAGCGCACGGTCGCGCGGGGGTGAGGCCTGGTACGTGGGCACCGGCCTCGACGAGGCGGGCCTCTCCTGGGTCGTGCGCCGCGTGCTCGACAGGCACGGCCTGGTCGGACCGTACGCGGACGTCGCGGACCTGGAGCTCGCGGTGCGCGAGCGCGACGGCGAGCGTACGGCCTTCCTGCTCAACCACGCGCTCGAAGCGGTCGAGGTCCCGGCGCACGCGGCGGGCACCGACCTGCTGACCGGCCGGCGGATCGCGAGGGGTGAGACGCTGCGCCTCGAGCCGACCGACGTCGTCGTGCTGCGGGAGGACCCGGCCTGACCCGCGGGGCGCGTGGAGCGCCGGACCGACGACGGCTCCACCTGGCGAGAAGGTCAGACCTCGTTGGCGTGGCGGCGGATGAAGTCGGACATGAGCGGGACCGTGAAATCGAGGATTCCTCGGTCGGGGAGTAGATCAGCCCTTCTTGATGAGCTCGTCGCGGAAGACGCTCAGGTCGGAGGGCTTCTTCTTCCCCATGCGGGACACGAGGTCTGGTAGCGCGCTGGGGCCCGAGTCCTCGGCCATGGCGGCCATGAGCTGCTTCCATCTCGTCGACGAACAGCGCCATCCCTATGTTCTCTTCGCGTAGCGCCGGGACGACGTCGGCCACCAGGTCTTCGAGGTCCATCTCGATGTTCCCAGAATCAGCGCGTCCGGAGGTCTTGATGGTGAGGTCACCACTGACCGGCCCGACACCGGCCTTGATCGAGAAGCACTCGATCGTGCTCAGCGCCTCCTTGACCTTGTCGGTGGCCTTGACGCGCCACGGGCGCACGCTGCGGGCGCCGGCAGTGAGCTCTCGCCAGTCTCGCGCGCGACTGCTCGGCTCCCTGACGATCCTGCTTGGCCTCGATCATCGCGGTGAGCCACCCGTGCGCCTCGGCCCGACGGCGCATCTCGTTGAGCAGGACCGTCTTCCCGACTCCCCGAAGCCCGTAGAGCATCAGACTGCGGCCGGTGAGCCCGTTCTGCGTGCGGCGCAGGAGCAGATCTGCGGCATCCAGCTCGGAGTTTCGTCCCACCAGCGCGGGTGGCGTCCGACCCGCACCGGGGTGTAGGGGTTGCGCGAGGGATCCTTGTCTCACAGTTTCTCACCATGTATCAGCGCTCTTCTTATACAGGGTGATAGGTGCTGAGAGTCAGCGGAGATCGTTGACGGGCCAGCAGCGCCGCGACGTCGTCACGCACGATCCACGGCGGTCTTATCCGGCGTTGCAGCCAGGCGCCGCCCGGGTGTGGGCTCGTGGGGCCGGGGGCCTGTAGCCAGCTCGCCGCCCGGGTGCAGGCCGTTTTCACCCGGTGGTGCTTTCGGTGGTTCGAGCGTTGGTGGGCTACGTTCCGAGCACCTTCGTTGGTTGTGAGCTTGCTGTGAGCCAGGCTGGGGCCCGCCCGTAGGGGCGACCAGCTGTGGGCGGCCGACATCACCCACGTCCGCACGTTCGCCGGCTGGGTCGACGCGGCCTTCGTCACGGGTTCTCCCGACGCGTGTCGGCTGGCAACTGTCGAAGTCGCTGCGGACCGACCTCGCCCTGGACGCCCTCGAGATGGGCATCTGGACCCGCCCGCACCACCCGGCGATGAGTTTTGCCGCGCACAACCGTCAGACCATAGGTCGAACGAGCGAGAGGAAGCACCCATGCTGAAGCAGGTTGCGCAGGGCGTACTGGTTCATCAGAGCGAACTGCTCCAGAACAACACCGTCGTCATACAAGGCCAGACCGGCGTCCTGGTCGTCGACCCGGGACTGACGCGCTCCGAGATGGCCTGCCTTGCCGACGACCTGCGCGAGCTGGGTCTGCCGGTCGTGGCGGCTTCTCGACGCATCCCGACTGGGATCACGTGCTCTGGCACCCTGGGCTCGGCGACGCCCCGGTACGGGACGGCCCGCTGCGCGGCCGTCATGCGCGACGTGCGGTCGCAGCCGGACTGGAGGGACCGCGCCGCCGAGGGCCTGCCACCGGAGATCGCGGAAGAGACACCGCTGGACGGGTACGGCCTTATCACCGGCCTGCCCGCTGGAACCGCGCAGATCCCGTGGGACGGCCCGGATGTACGCATCGTCGAGCATCCGGCGCACGCTCCCGGTCATGCCGCCTTGCTGATCGAAGCGCGCGGCGTCCTCGTCGCCGGCGACATGCTCTCCGACCTCTTCGTCCCCATGCTCGACGACTTCGGTGAGACCAACGATCCGATCGAGGAGTACCTCGTGGGGCTCCGGGTGCTCGGTGACGTGGCGGACGACGTCGCCGTCCTCGTTCCTGGCCATGGGTCCGTCTGCGGAGCTGATCAGGTACGTGCACGGATCGACCTGGACCGGGCGTACGTGCATGCCTTGCGAGACGGAAGCGCTACCGATGACCCGCGGATCGGCCCATCGGCCAAGCCCGGCTGGGAATGGGTGAGCGACATCCACGAGGGCAGGCCCAGAGCGTCGCACGACGAAGAGCGTGACGAGCTGCCCAGCTAACGCCACCTGGCGTCGATCGACACATCCGAGCGGCAGCTGCAGGTCGAGGACACGGCTCTGTCGGGACTGGGGCCGTCGGATCGGGTGGCAAACGCCGTCGTTCCTCCTCTGCGGGACCGGCCCCGATGCGGCGTGAGCTGCACCGGGACCGGTAGACGTCCCTCAGGAAGAAGGTCAGGCAGCGACTGCGGGCGGGAACAGCAGGTGTGCAGTCCGACCGCCTCAGCGTTCAGGGCTTCTCGCCCGGGTGGGGCCGTCGTCGTGCGACCGTGAGTCCGGCCCGCGCGCTCAGTAGATGGTGCGGCCGTGGGCGTCGGGCACCCGGACTTGCGGGAGAAGTACGTGCAGAGCTGGTCGCGCCACTCGCGCGCCGAGCGCTGCTGCTCGGCCAGACGCTCGGTGACCCGCTCGAAGACGTCGGACGGGACCGCGCCCTCCAGGGCAGACCACCTCGCGACCGTCGCGTCGACGGCCTCCACCCCGCGAAGTGAGTGTCGTAGATGTGCTGGACCACGGTGGTGCCGCTCTTCAGGACGTGCGAGTACGGCACGTGGTGGAAGAACAGCAGGAGCTCGTCCGGGCACGTCTCGATCGACTCGTAGACGTCCCGCCACGGCGTGGGGTACTGGCCGGTGAAGCCCGTGCCCGACGCGCGGGTCCGGTCCACCCGATGCCGTCGCGGTCGGCGAAGTGGTACGTGCCCCAGGGGTGTACTCGTAGCCGTCGACGTCGGGCCCGTAGTGGTGGCCCGGTCGGACCATGAACCCGACACCCAGCGGGGCGGTGTACGACTCGTACGTGTGCCACGACCCGTCCATCATCGCGTGCAGCGTCTCGCGCACAGCGGGATCCACGCCGCCGTCCGTCGCGAACGTCAGCGTGACCCACTCGTCGAGGAGGTCGGACGCCGAGGCGTCGGGCTCCCACGCGAGCCGCCGAACGCGTAGAGGTTCGCCTGGGCGAGCGGATGCCCCGTCCAGAACCGGTCGTCACCCGCGTTGGACACCGCGGTGACCTCGGAGACCACGGTGCCGACGTCCTGGCCGTCCGGGCCCCACGGGCGGAACCGCAGGATCTCGCGCCACGCGGGCGCGAGGTAGCACACGTGGCGCTGCTGGCCCGTGTACTCCTGTGTGACCTGCAGCTCGAGGGCGAGCCTCGTGCCGGGCATGGCCGCAAGCACCGGGGACACGGGCTCGCGCACCTGGAAGTCCAACGGCCCGTGCTTGACCTGGAGGACGACCCCGTCGTCGAACCGGCCGTCGAGGGCGAGAAGTGGTCGTACGCCGCCCGGGCCCGGTCGGTCGACCGGTCGCGCCAGTCCTGGGTGTGGTCGTAGACGAACGCCCGCCAGTGCACGGTGCCGCCGAACGGTGCGAGGGCGCGGGCCAGCAGGTTGGCCCCGTCGGCGTGGTCGCGCCCGTAGGCGAACGGACCCGGCTGCCCCTCGGAGTCGGCCTTCACGACGAACCCGCCGAAGTCGGGGATCGCCGCGTAGACACGGGCGGCCGCCGCGGCCACCAGGCCTGGACGTCCGCGTCCGCGGGGTCGGCCGTCCCGAGCCCGCCCAGGACCACGGGGAGGCGAAGTTCACCGACAGGTGCAGCCGGACGCCCCAGGGTCGGAACGCCTCCGCAAGACGAGCCACGTCCGCGAGGCCGTCGGTGAGGAGCCGCGCCTCGCGCGCGTGCACGTTGACGTTGTTGACCGCGACGTGGTTGACGCCGCTCGCCGCCAGGAGCCGCGCGTATTGGCCCACGCGGGTCAGGTCCTCGCGCACCCGACCGTCCGAGAAGAAAGCGAGCCGCCCGCGTACCCGCGCTCGACCTGTCCCATGACGGGGTGGACCTCCATGTTGTCCCAGTGGTCGAGCATGCGGACCGGGTGGGCCGGGACGTGGCGGCGAGGCCCGTGCTCGGCGCCGAAAGCCTGCTCGCCGAGACGGACGACGTGGAAGAGAGCGTGCAGGAGTCCGTGCGCGGTTCCGGCCCTGGCCAGCGTGGTGCCGCCGGTCCGTGACAGCTCGAAGCCCTCGGGGCCGAGGTCGCCGGCGTCGTCGTCGAGCACGAACCGGAGGCCTGCGGGGCGTCTGCGGCGTGCGCCGACCCCGGCCCGACGACGAGCTCGCCCCGTGCGCGACCGTCGCCCGGGCGAGCTCGGCCGCGACGCTGCGCAGGATCGGTGCGTCGGCGTCGGGCGCGCCGACGTCGAGCACCACACGCCGGCGTCCGAGCGGCGCGAACGCCGCGTCGGGAAGCCAGGCGGGGTGCACGGGCGGTGCGGCCGGTGCGACGCTGGTGCCCGGTCCACCAGGCCGGGTCGACTCACCAGTCATGGACGGTCCCGTCCGTGAGGCGGTTCACCGGCAGGTACGCGGGCGTGTACGGGTGCGCGGCCGCGGCCTCGTCGTCGAGCTCGACGCCCAGGCCCGGGTTCTCGCCCGGGTGCAGCAGACCGTCGGTGAACGTGTAGGACGTGCGGAACACCTCGAGGGTCGCGTCGGAGTGCTTCATGTACTCCTGGATCCCGAAGTTGTGGATCGCGAGGTCGAGGTGCAGCGCGGCGGCCATGCCGACGGGGAGATGTCGGTGGGGCCGTGCATGCCCGACTTGATGCCGTAGAGACCGGCGAAGTCGAGCAGCTTCTTCATCGCGGTGATGCCGCCCGTGTGGGTCACGGCCGAGCGCACGTAGTCGATGAGGCGCTCGGTGATCAGCGTCTGGTAGTCGAAGGCCGTGTTGAACACCTCGCCGATCGCGAGCGGGGTCGTGGTGTGGGACCGGACCAGTCGCAGGGCCGCGGGTCCTCCCGGGGTGCAGTCCTCGAGCCAGAACAGGTCGTAGGGCTCGAGCGACTTCCCGAGGCGCGCGGCCTCGATCGGCGTCATGCGGTGGTGCCCGTCGTGCAGCAGCGGGAGCTCGGGCCCGAACTCCGCGCGCACGGCCTCGAAGACCGTCGGGACGTGCCGGAGGTAGGCGCGCGTGTCCCACGTCTCCTCGACGGGCAGCGGTCGCCCGTCCACGACGTTCCGCTTCGCCGCTCGTAGTCGTAGCGCTGGCCCGGCTTCTGGTCGGTCGCGACGCCGTAGACCTGTCCGAGACCGG
Source organism: Oerskovia sp. M15 (assembly GCA_038070415.1). Lineage (GTDB taxonomy): Bacteria > Actinomycetota > Actinomycetes > Actinomycetales > Cellulomonadaceae > Oerskovia. The sequence continues at coordinate 973,466 of JAMYWF010000001.1, read as the reverse complement.
GGACGCCGGTCTGGATGCGGATGGCCCGGAACCCGGCATCGAGGTGGTTGCGAACCGAGTCGAGCAGCGCGGGGATGTCCGAGCCGGACGCGTGACCGTACGCCAGGGCGCCCCGGCGCGAGGCCCCGCCGAGGAGCTGGTAGAGGGCAGGCCGGCGACCTTGGCCTTGATGTCCCACAGGGCGACGTCGACCGCGGCGATCGCGGCCATGGTCACGGGACCGCGGCGCCAGTAAGCGCCCGGTACAGGAGCTGCCAGGTGTCCTCGATGCTGTGGGCGTCGCGTCCGACCAGGAGCGGCGCGACGTGCTCGCGCAGGTAGGCGACGACGGCGGTCTCCCGCCCGTTGAGGGTCGCGTCACCGAGCCCGACGACGCCGTCCTCGGTGGTGATGCGGAGCGTGACGAAGTTACGGCCGGGGCTCGTGACGAGGACCTCGGCGCTGCGGATCGTGGTGCCGGCGTTCATCGCCGTCCTTCCTTCGGGGGCGGGGTAGCTTGCCTTCGGCAGCTCGTACGCGAGGTCGACCGCGGTCTCGAGCGCCTCGTCGATGTCGAGCCGGTGCTCGACGACGAGACGGGCCAGGTGGCGGCGTCGATGCGGCGGGCGAGGTCGTGGCGGGCGGGGATCGAGCAGAAGGCCGGGTGTCGTCCACGAACCCGCTGAGGTTGTGGAAGCCGGCCGTCTCCGTGACGGCCTCGCGTGCCCGGCGCATCGCGTCGGGCGAGTCGAGGAACCACCAGGGGCGCCGACGCGCATCGCCGGGTAGACCCGGCCAGGGCGCGAGCTCGCGCGAGAACACGGTCTCGTCGATCGTGAACGCGATCAGGCGGAAGCGGTCGTGGTGCCCGAACGCCTCGAGCACGGGGCGCAGGGCCCGCGTGTACTCGGTCGCGACGGGGATGTCGTAGCCCTTGTCGGGGCCGAACGTGTGGGTGGCCGCCCGGTCGTGGTCCCGGAGCACGCCCGGGTGGATCTGCATGGTCAGGCCGTCGTCGGCGGACATGGCCGCCATCTGGAAGAGCATGTGCCCGCTGAAGGCCTGCGACTGGGCGGGGCTCACCTCGCCGCCGCGCAGGGCGAGGTCGAAGATCGTGGCGGCCTCGTCGTCGGGCAGGGGTGGTGTCCCCGCTGAGGTGACCGTGGTCCGTGGCGCGTGCGCCCGCCGCGACGAACGCTGCACGGCGTACGCGGAGCGCGTCGAGGTAGGCGGCGTACCCCGTGACGTCCACGTCGGCCGTGCGGGAGAGGTCGTCGACGAGCCCGCGCCATCCCGGGCGGTCCGGGTGCAGGAGCGCGTCCGGACGGAAGGTCGGCACGACGCGCTCACCCCACCCTGGCGGGCGAGCGACGCGTGGTGCTCGAGCGTGCTGGTCGGGGCGTCGGTCGTCGCCAGGATCTCGATGCCGAACCGGTCGAAGAGCGCCCGGGGCGGAAGGCGGGGACGCAAGGCTCTCGACCAGGTGGTCGTAGATCGCGTCGGCCGTCCCGGCCGAGGGCGCTGCGTGACGCCGAAGACCTCGACGAGCGCGTGCTCGAGCCAGTAGCGCGTGGGCGTGCCACGGAACAGGGGCCAGCCGGCGCAGAACCGGCGCCAGATCTCGCGGGGTCCGTCTCCGGGGTGGGGCCCGCGGGTCCAGCAGGGCCACCCGAGGTCCTGCACCCACGGACGCCCGGCACGGGGCGAGGCGAGGTGGCCTGCGAGACGAGCATGCGGACCAGGTAGTGGTCAGGGGTCACGAACAGCTCGGCGGGATCCGGGAACGGCGCGTCCTCGTCGAGCACGGACGCCTCGACGTGCCCGTGCATGGACACGATCGGCAGGGCGCGGGTGGTGCGGTAGATCTCGCGCGCCGCGGCGCGGGTCGCCGGGTCGGCGGGCAGCGCGCGGTCCTCGTGGAGGGTCCACGGTGGTGACCCGTCGCCCTGGCGCTGGGCGGTGGCGGTGGTGGTTCCGACGGCGGTCACGATGCTCCCTTGCTGCGACGTTGCGAACGTTTGCATAGTAGATCACAACGGCAACTGTGCGTATAGTCCGGGTGACGGCAATCGTTTGCAGACCTGCGGACGGTGCAGCATGAGGAGGGGCGCACGTGGTCACGGTCCACGACGTGGCACAGGAGTCCGGTGTGTCGATCTCGACGGTCTCGCGCGCCCTCGCCGCTCCCGAGCGCGTCGCGCCTGCCACCCGGGACCGGGTGGTCGCGGCGGCCGAACGCCTCGGGTACCGCGTGAACCGGGCGGCGAGCGGCCTGCGCGCGGGGCGGACCGGAGCCCTCGGGCTCGTCGTCCCGGATCTCGAGAACCCTTCTTCGCCTCGGTGACCAAGGGAGTCCAGGAGCGGGCCCGCAGTGCTGGATACGCGGTCTTCGTCGTCGACAGCGACGAGGACCCGGTGCAGGAGAGGACCTGCTCTCGTCGCTGAGCGCCCAGACGGACGGCGTCCTGCTGTGCTCCCCGCACGTCCGACGAGGAGGTGCGGGCCGCGGCCGCCCGCTCGCGCGTGGTCCTCGTCAACCGTCGGCTCGACGACCTCCCGGCGGTCGACGTCGACATCGCCGACGGCGCGCTGCGGGCGGTCGAGCACCTGCGCGCCCTCGGTCACCGGCGCGTCGCCTACGTCGGCGGACCTGCGGCCTCGTGGTCCGACGCCTGCGGCGCGAGGGCCTGCGCGCGGCCCGCGACCGGTTCCCGGACGTCGAGCTCGTCGAGCTCGGCGCGTTCCGCCCGCAGGTCGCGGGCGGCGTCGCGGCCGCGGACCTCGTGGTCGCGAGCGGCGCGACCGCGGCCCTCACCCACAACGACCTCGTCGCCGTCGGCCTCGTCGAGCGCCTGCGCGCTCGCGGGCTGGACGTCCCGGGCACCTCAGCGTCGTCGGCTTCGACGACACGTTCGTCGCCACGCTCGTCTCCCCGGCGCTCACGTCGGTCCGTGCGGACCTGCGAGCCATGGGCGCCGCGGCCGTGGACCTCCTCGTGGGCCTGCTCACGGGAAGCCAGGTGCCCGACGGCGCAGCGCGCCCGGGCGTGCGGCTCCCGGTCGAGCTCGTGGTCCGGGGTCCACGGGGCTCGCACCGCACACGCCCTGAACCCTCACCAGCCCGGGGGCTCGCCCCGCCCGATCCTCGACCTGGAGCTACCGCACATGAGCACGACCGAGGCATGCACCGCGCCGGAGCTCCGGCGACGTCCGGGAGAGCCCGGCCCGCGTCTCGCGCGTGGGGCGGACGTCCCGCCGGGGTCCAGGGACCCGCGGTGGAACCGACCACGGTCGGGATCGTCCACCTCGGTATCGGAGCCTTCCACCGGGCGCACCAGGCGGTCCTCACGGAGGACGCCGCTGCGCTGACCGGCGAGACGCGTTGGGGATCCTCGGTGTCACGCAGCGCTCGCGCGCTGTCGTGGAGCAGCTGCGTCCGCAGGGCGGCGTCTACGGTGTCCTGACCACGGGTGTCTCGGAGTCGTCGCTGCGGTTGATCGGCTCGGTCGTCGACGTGGCGTTCCCGGGCGAGGAGACGCCCGGGTGCTGGGCGTGATCTCCGCGCCCACCACGCACGTGGTCACGCTGACGGTCACCGAGAAGGGCTACTGCCGGGCGGAGGGCGGGCACCTCGACCTGGCGGCGGTGCGTGAGGACCTCGACGCGCTCGGGCGTGAGGAGGAGGGCCTCCACGACGACGGGTCGGGGACCGGGTGCCGTTCGCCCCGGCGCGGACCGCCGTCGGGCTGCTGGTGCGAGGGCTCGCCGCCCGGCGCCGCGCCGGTGGTGCACCCTGACCGTGCTGACCTGCGACAACATGGTCGACAACGGTCGGGTCCTCGAGCGACTCGTGCTCGAGGCCGTCGACGCTGCCCTGCCTGGCATGGTCGGCGACCCGCTGCGCGCCTGGCTCGCGGACTCGGTGACGTTCCCGTGCTCGATGGTCGACAGGATCGTGCCCGCCACGACCGCGGCGCAGCGGGACGCAGCCGAGGCGCTGCTCGGTGCGCGGGACGAGGGCCTCGTGGTCGCGGAACCGTTCGTCCAGTGGGTCGTCGAGAACCGTTTCGCGGGGCCGCGGCGCCTGGGAGCTCGCGGGAGCCGTCCTCACCGACGACGTCGCACCGTTCGAGCAGGCCAAGCTCCGCCTGCTCAACGGCACGCACTCGCTCCTCGCCTACGCCGGTGCCCTCGCGGGCACCGGACCATCGCGGAGGCCGTCGCGGATCCCGCGATCCTTGCCCGCGCGCGCATCTTCCTGTTCGACGACGCCCTGCCGACCCTCTCCGCGCCGACCGGGCTCGACCTGCGGGCGTACGGCGAGGAGATCCTCGAACGGTTCGCGAACCCGGCGACCGGGCACACCACGGTCCAGGTCGCGATGGACGGCTCGCAGAAGATCCCCTACCGCTGGGGCGGGACGATCGGGGACCGGCTCGCGGCAGGTTCCGTCCTGCGGGTGCGGCGTTCGCCGTGGCGGCATGGGTCGTGTTCGTCGTCACGGGCCGGGACGTGGACGGCCGGAGCTGCCGCTCGACGACCCTCGGGCGCCGGAGCTGCGGGCGGCGGTCGCGGCGGCGGCCGATGGGTGGGAGCGGCCCTGACCGGTGACGTGGCGGGCGGGCGGCCGAGGGCGGGTCGGCGCAGATGGGTCGGTCGTCGTCGGCGCCGTCGAGGCGCTGCTGTCGGTCGACGGGTGTTCCCGGTCGCGGCCCGGTCCCACCGCGGGTTCGCGGACCAGGTCCGGGCCGAGGTGGGGCGCTGCTCGCGTCCCGCTGAGTCGCGAGAGGGGCGGTTGCGCGCGAGAGGGCGGTGGCGCGCGAGAGGCGCGTGCGCGGCCTGCGGGAGCGCCCTTCTCGAGCGGAGAGGCCCCTCGCGGGTGGGTGCGCAGCAGGACGGCCGGACTGGAAGACAGCGGGCTGGGCTCGCCCGTCGTTCGCGGCGAGCCCAGCGCCTGTCAGTGCGATCCGAAGTAGGCGATCGCGGTGTGCTCCGAGACCTCGGAGCCGTCCCGCTCTGCGGTGACCGTGACCTCGACCTCGCCCGCCGGAACCTGCGCAAGACGTGTCGCGAACGACTGGTATGCAGACTTGCCGGGCGCCACGTCCTGGAACGTCCGCGTACCGTAGGCGGTCGTCACGGTGACGTCGACCGGGCTCGTCTCGTCGTTGATCACGCGCACCGCCAGGTGGTTGGCCGCGAGGGAGCGAACCTCGGCCGTGGCCGTGAACGCGAGATCGACGTCGTCCCCGCGCAGTGCGGTCTGCCAATCGGTGAGGTCCGAGAGCTTCGTGACCAGCAGTGCAGCGTCCCCGGCCGCGGCGGTGAGGCCTTCGGCGAGGTCTGCGGCCTGCGCGATCTCCACGAGCGCGGCGGAGTGGTCGCCGCCGTCGGCCGCAGCCTGAGCGGCGTCGAGGCGACCGGCGATGCCTGCGACGGCCACGGCATCACCGGGATCCGACGTGTCGAGGGACTCGACGATCTCGTCGACCTCGCCGAACGTCACGCAGTTGCCGCCACCCTCGACGACACCGGCCGTCCATTCGACGCCCGCGAGCACGTGCTGGCGGAACAGCGGGTCGGTCCATGCCGCATCGGTGTGACCTGCGCCCTCGTACCAGGAACGGCCTCCCTCGAAGTTGTGGCACCACGCGAGGGTGGTCCTCGCCCATCGCGTTGCCGCCTGGGGCATAGGTCGACTCGTCGAGCGTCAGCAGGACGTGCACGTCCTCACGAGGGTTCAGCGTGTAGTTGTACCACTCGTCGTACCGCTCCCAGGCGGTGGGGAGGAACTCGGTCGACGGGTGGCCCGGGCTCTCGACGCGCATGGTCGCGGTCTGCTGCGCCGGGTGGCTGGCGAAGCGGGCGCCACCCCGGTGAGCTCGCTGTACCAGGGCACGGTGTGCATCGTGTCGGTCGCGGCATGGAGTCCGACGAAGCCGCCGCCCGAGTGGATGTACCCTGGAAGGCCGCGAGCTCGGTGTCGTCGAGCAGTCGCGGCCGGGTCGGGTTGAGGTCATTGGTGTTGTCGACGGGCGAGACGAAGACGATCGATGCGTACTGCTCCAGGTTCTCGGTGCTCGTGAACGGTGTGCTCGCCATGGTCAGCCCCGGCTGCCCGGGGACCCGCACCCACCAGCCGGCCGAGCTGTTCGGCGCGTCCCAGACGTCGACCGTGAAGCCGTTCTCCTCGCCGAGCTCGATCAGCGCACGCGTCGTGTCGTCGATGTGCGAGTGGCGGAATCCGAGCGTCTTCCCACGACGAGGATCTCGTATGGCTCGGCGGCCGCGGTCGAGGTGGTCGAGGTGGTCGAGGCGGTGGGTGCGGGGCCGCGGATGCCAGGGCGACGCCCGTGAATGCCAGCGGCACCGCCAACAGCCCTGCTGCGGCGCTGAGATGGTCTTTCCGTTGAACAAATCCATGCGTGCTTCTCCTCGTCTCGCCAGTGAGTGTGAGAGCCGTGCTGGTTCGGTGCGGCATCGTTGCGCCACGTCGCCACTTTTCCCGGCCCGCGAGCGAAAGTCAAGAGCATGGCGACATATGTTGACGATGATGGCCATCCGGGCGGAGCGCCGCCGGCTGTCGAGTGCGGCTGTAGGTCTCCCGCCACGTCTCGACGTGCACACGTGCCAGCGCCGACACGTCCTCCAGCTCTGGCACTCGGACGACGGCTCGCGATCCCATCGTCGGATCCTCGACAGCGCCGAGTGCAGAAGACCGGCCTGCCGAGCGTCAGCCCAGGTTCCCGGTCGCCGGGTCGCTGCGCGCGGGAAGGACCGCAGCTCGCTCACGAGGAGGTCAGCGTCCAGCGGTGAGCCGTCCGAGGATCCGAGGCCGAGGCCGTCCCCGGACGGGCGGTTGTGCGCGAGACGGGTGGTTGTGCGCGAGATGGGCGGTTACGCGGGTGCGGGTGCGCCCGTCTGGCGCGGGAGGGCCCATCTCATGCGGGTGGGCCCGTCTCGTGCGGGCGCCCGGGTGCCCTACGAGGCCCGCAGCCGCCCGGGTGTCGCGCTGCGAGGTCAGGGAGGCGTCGGTGGTCGCGTCTGTCGGCGCGACCGAGGCGAACCTCGACGCGCTCGCCGAAGCGTACGGGACGGGCGGGCGGGCGGGTCGTGGCTCGGGACGAGCACCTCGGACCGCGCCGCTACGGGGACCCACCGGCGCGCCCACTCTGCACCCGGACCGTCGCCCGTCGCGGACTGCGGGCCAGCCATCTCCTTCGCGCAACTGGACCTCGCGCCGCCAACCCGTCCGGAGCAACGACCGACTACAGGCCCGTCGTGCTCACGCCGTACTCGGCCTGCTCAGCAGTGAAACCCTCGTAGATGAGCTGGTCGACCAGTCCCGAGCGCGAGAAGGACGTGTAGTCGAGGTACCCTGCCGCACTTGCTGCGGCCTGCACGTTCCAGTCGACACCGCCCTCGGCCTCCAGGCGAGCGATAGCGAACTCCGCATCCGCTGGGCTGAAGTCCTCGAACTCCAGCTGGCCAGCAAGCCCCGTACGAGAGAAGGCGGTGTATTCGAGATAGCTCACAGCCGACCGAAAGGCATTCTGTTGGGCGACTGTACCGATCCTGGCCGCCTCAGCAGCAGCGGCCTCAGCAGCAGCGGCCTCAGCAGCTGCGGCCTCAGCGGCAGCCGTCTCGTCCGAAAGTCGCTGCTCCTCGGCCAGTCGGTCCTCCTCAGCCGTCTCCGCGGCTTCAGCGTCCTCGGCCGTCTTCTCGTCAACTTGTGCGTTCTGCGTTGCGGTGGCGTCGGCAACGGAGCGCCCGGATCCTTGTCGTTGCCACCGTTCAAAGCTGCAATGACGACAAGGAGCAGCACGAGCGCCCCGACTCCGCTGAGGATCTTGTGGCGAGCGAACCAGGATTTCGACGTCTGCTTGCCGGTATCCGAACCGGGAGGTGACGCGTTGTCTCCCGGGTGGCCTGATTCTGGTTCTGGAGTGTCCGCATGGCCGCCGACAGGATCCCCAACCCAGAACTGCCAGCCTGCGGGCCGGTCCCCACGAAGGGTCTGGGATCCAGTCTGGCGGAGGCGTCCAGCGGCCGGGGCGCGGGCCAGTTCGGGGAGAATTGTATTGCGCTGCCATGAGAACTCCTCGGGAGAATGGGCAATGCGCCGTGGTGAGCAGTCTGGCACGGTGAATGCGCCGGGGTATATGGCAAGGGGACTGCGGCGTTCCAAAAGGCGGGTGAAACTGGCTCGTCAATCTGGACGTCGCGGACAAGAGGGCCCCATTCCTCAAGAGGAGTCACCCGCACGCACCAACCCAACCCGGCGCGGCGTCCGGTCCCTGTGGTGGGCCGGACGTGGGGAATCTCGCCCCTCCCGGACGACCCGGATGGCACTCGCCAGGACCGTCAACGTCCCGCGACCTCGGCCTCCGTGTGCAGCTCGACGCCCCCGGCCACGACGGTCCTGTCTTCGTCCGCAGCAACGCGGCCTCGGCGACCACGGCTCGGACGACGGCCTCGGCTCCGAGCCGACGGCGAGGTGCGTCGTCTCGGTCTACAGGTCAGAGCGAGGTGCCGCACGACTACGCTGGCCCTGCCTCCGGCGCCCCAGGCGCGTGCGCCGCCCTTCGACGACGAGGAGACCACTCCGTGGCCCAGTTCGACCTCCCCTCGACCAGCTCGTGGACTACCGTCCGGCACGCACCGAGCGGCCCGACTTCGACGCGTTCTGGCACCGCACCCTCGACGAGCAGGACGCGGCCCACCCGCTCGAGGTCACGCGCGAGCCGGTCGACACCGGACTGACTCAGATCCTCACCGAGGACGTGACGTTCACGGGCTTCGGCGGTCAGCCGATCAAGGCGTGGTTCCACCGCCCGGCGAGCTCGCCGACCACGGGTCCCGTCTCCGGCGAGGCGGCCTCGGGGCGGTGGTCATGTTCATCGGCTACGGGGTGGGCGCGGGCTGTCGATCGAGCACACCCTGCTCGCCCAGGCGGCTACGCGGTGCTCGTCATGGACAACCGCGGGCAGGGCAGCGGCCACCGGGTCGGCCACACGGGTGACACGTACGCGGGCGGCCCGCACGCGTTCGGCTACCTCACGCAGGGCATCGAGGACCCCGACGCCTACTACTACCGCCGCCTGTTCACCGACGCGGCCCGCGCGGTCGAGGTCGCCAGGGCGCACCCGGCGGTCGATCCCGACCGCGTCATGGTCTCGGGTGCTAGCCAGGGCGGGGCGATCTGCCTCGCGGCTGCGGCCCTGAGCAGTCTGCGCGGGGTACCGCTGCGCGGCGCGATCGTCGACGTCCCCTTCCTGGCGCACGTCCGCCGCTGCACCGAGATCACCGACGCCCACCCGTACGGGGAGATCGTCGACTACCTCCACGCGCACCGCGAGCTCGTGGAGCAGACCTTCGAGACGGTCTCCTACTTCGACGGCATGAACTTCGCGCCGCGCATCGAGGTGCCCGCGCTCTTCTCGGTCGGGCTGCGCGACGAGATCTGCCCGCCGTCGGCGGTCTACGCGGCCTACAACCACTACGCGGGGCCCAAGGAGATGAACGTCTACACGTACAACGGCCACGAGCACGGTGGCCCGTACCAGGAGGTCGAGCACGTGCGCTTCGCGCGCGAGGTTCTCGGCTGAGCCCTGTCCCACGCGGCCCGACGGCGGAGCGTACCTTGTGCGTGATGGTGCGCTCCGCCGTCGGGCACCGGGCCACGGCACGTGCACGACGCACGTCCGGGGAAAGGTGGTCGTGAGCAGGAGAGCTCGTCCGGCCGACACCCGCTACAGTCGTCCCGTGCTGTCGCCGGGGTCGGTCTGCTGCGGCCGGGGCAGGAGCGCTCTGGACACGACGGAGGACGTAGTCGGGAGCCCTGGACCTGCGTCGCCGTGCGGGAAGCAGGACGAGTCGGGTGAGCGGCGCAGGACCCTCGGGCGTCAGGGCAGCCGGTACGACCTGCTCGTCCAGGTGCGCGCGGGGCCGGGCTGACCCGACGAGGGATCAGTCGGGGTGGCGGATCCCTGCGGACAGCAGGCGTGCCCACGGCAGGGCACGGACTCGATGTCGGCTGCGACGAGCAGGTGGCACAGCTGGCCGTAGGCGATGAAGTGCTGGACGGCCGCGTCCGCGGCGCCCGAGCGCTCCTTGGCATGGGTCACGATGCGTTCGATGCCTGCGCGGAACGCCGTCCCGATCTCGGGGACCTCGGCGACCGACTGGGCGTGCACCTGCAGGAGCAGGAGCGTGCGGTCCACGATGAGCTGGGCATATGCCTCACCCATCGCGTCGAGGATGCCGTCCGGCGACGTGTCCGACGCGCTTGCGGCGCCGCCTTCGAGGGCGACGAGCACCTGGTCGAAGCACGAGTCGAGGGCTGCGACGAACAGTCGCTCCTTCGTGGGGAAGAGCTGATCACGTACGCGGGAGAGATCTTGGCCTCCCGGGCGACGTCGGCGATCGTCGTGGCGTGGAAGCCGCCGCGAGCGAATGCGCGCACGGCTGCCGAGGCGACGAGCGGCTTGCGGAGCTCGGCCGTGGAGAGCGTAGTCCTGGACATGTGAGTGACTGTACATTCATTCATGTCCTGGGGCAAGCCGCCCTCGTGGTGCAGCGCCATGGTGTAGCCCAGCCGGTCGAGCGAGACAGGAGCGCTGAACTCGGTCGCCATGCGGTGCTCGGCGACCTCGAACGCGAGAGCGGTGCAGCGGTCGCGAAGTGAGGCGCGCCGCTCGGCGACCAGGTCGCCCTGACGCCCGACGGCGGAGCGCACCCGGAGTCCCGGGTGTGCTCCGCCGTCGGGCACCTCAGTGGGGTAGCGGTTCACCCCGGAAGCCTCCCGCTTGCGCGGGAGGGCCGCGATGGCAGCCACCTGCGCCGCGGGGTCCGCATGTCCCAGTTCATCCACCCGGGGATGAACGAGTTGCCCGCGACGGCGGCGCCGGCGGAGTCGAAGTGGATGTGGCCCACGACGCAGAGCGTCATGCCGCCGAACGGCACGAACGTGTACGCGTACCGGGTCTCGCCCCGGCCGACGTGGTGACGAACACGGGGCTGCGAAGTTCGCGGCGTGGACCAGGTTGGTCGCGTCGGCGTTGGTGAACGGGACGGGAAAGCCGTTGACGCACGTGTTGGGATCCCAGGGCATGGTTCTCTCCTTCGGTCGATTCGGACGAGCGGTTGGACAGGTGCAGATCGGACTGAGGTGCGGACCTGTGCGGGCGTCAGCCGACCGCGCCGGTGCCGCGCTCGACCGCGCGCGTGGCGCCCGGCCACACCCGTAGAGGTCGATGATGATCTGGCCGTTCGGGAACTGGCCCACGGGTGACGGCCAGTTGAACCGGTGCTTCTCGTCGTCGAACATCCCCTTGAAGGCCAGGTCGAGCTGGAGGCCCGTCGCGTTCACGGGGATGGGGTTCATCGCGGTCGCACGCCCGCCGGAGACGGACGCGCTGGACGAGTGCTGGACGCCGTCGACCGTGTAGGTGGCAGTGGCGTCGACGATGTACGTCCCGCTGTGGGAGTCGTCGAGCAGGATCGAGATCCCCGAGAGGTTGTTGGTCCAGCCCAGCACCGGGGTCTGTCCCACGAACGACGCGAACTGGTAGGCGACGGGCATCAGGGTGGTCGCGACGACGTTCGGGTCGGCCGCCACAGGTGCTGCTCGAACGAGCTGCTGGACTTCGTCTGCGCGTAGGAGCCCTTCGCGTCGCCGCCCGCGTTGCCCGCCATGGCGTTGGTGGCGCCGACCGACCCCGTGATCGAGAACGACGAGTTCGAGGACTGGGCCCCGAGGTTGAGCCCGCTCACGGCCATGAGGGCCTGCGTGATGATGCCGAACCCTGCGTGATCTGCCCGTTCTGGTACATCCCGGCGCTCTTGGCCTGCGCGACGAGCCAGTCGTGGTGCGTGCCGATCTGGCTCAGGGGACGCGAGGTAGGACTGGTTGGCGAGCAGGAAGGTCGAGCTCAGCGAGCCCTCGTGCCCGAACTTCCAGGTCAGCTCGAGACCGGCGTCGACCTTGGCCCCGGAGTCGGGGTCGACGACGGAGCCGTTGAGGTTGACGGCCGCGGACGACGTCGAGACGTCCGACGACTGGACCTTCCACTCGTTGGACGGAGACGTCGTGGTCGCGATGTCCGCACCCGGGAGGGTCGAGACGTACTGGAAGGCGCCCGTCGTCGGGGTGACGATGCCGACGGCCCCGCCGCGACGTGCGCGTCCAGGCTCCAGTTGCCCCAGTAGGACGGTTGGGTGTTACGCAGCATCTGGGTGAATCCCAAGTTCCAGTTGGTGCTCATCAGGTCCTCCATCTCCTTGCAGGACGGCGCCGGGCGGCGCCGAGAACCTCCTCATCGGAGCAGGGCGGCGCACCCGGCGGCACGGTCGGACGTCGCCCGGCTGACGGGTGCGGCGGGCGTCACCGCACGGCTTCGGCGTCGCGACGAGCGGTCGCGTGACCGCGCCGCACGTGGGCGTCCGGGTGCGCACGGGTGGTCGCCGTGAGTCCGGGCGCTGACCCGTGCGTCGCCGCGGAGGGCGGGCCGGACCCGTCCGGGCGCGCGGATCGCGGCGTGCGGACCGGACCGCTCCCTCGCCGTGTGTCGTCCTGGCGCACCACGCTCGTCGAGCGCCGTGCGTCCGCCACGCGGTCGGCGAGGTCGGGCGCTGCCCGCCGTGCGGGCGCGACGGCTGGAGGACCCCAGGCGTGACGGACCCGCACCGCCAGACTCAGAGAGAATGTCCTCCGTTCGCCGCCTACCATGCGTCTATGAGTCCTGAGCCCGCTCGCGACCATGGTGTCCCCGAAGATCGGGGCCGAGTGAGTCCGGCGGACTCCCAGCGCGTGCGACGCGAGTTGCGGGTGATCGGGCCGTTCCAGGTGCGCGTGGACGGGCAGGTGCGCCCGATGCCGCACAGCGCGGAGCGGGTGCTCGCCGTCGTGGCGCTCGTGGGTCCGCTCGCCCGGTCGCGCGCCGCGGCCCTGCTCTGGCCCGACGCGAACCCGTCCCGCGCCGGCGCCAACCTTCGCGCGGCGCTCTCCCGGCTCGGCGACGTCGCGGAGGGTTCGTCCACCTTTCGGGTGAGGTGCTCGCGCTCGCGGAGGAGGCATTGCTCGACCTCGACACCGCCTTCGCATGGATCAACGCGACCATCTACGACGACGTGCTTCCGGCGGCCGGTGCACCGCCCGCATGGATCGGCCGGACTCTGCTCCCGGGTGGGGACGGCTGGCTCACCGGCCCCAACGAGCGGTTGCAGATGCTCGAGGCGCAGGCGCTCGGGAGCGCCGCGGAGCGGCTCCTCGCCGCAGGGCACCCCGACGGCGCCCTGCCGTACGCCCTCTCGGCGGTCGAGGTGCAGCCGTGGTCGGAGAGCGCCAACCGGCTCACGATCGAGATCCACGCCCGCAGGGGACCCGAGCAACGCCCTGCGGCACTACCGTCGCTTCCGGCGCGCGCTCGGGCTGGAGCTCGGCGTCGAGCCCGGCCCCGACATCCGGGCGGCGATCCGGCAGCTCTACCCGTTCGGCAACCCGCTGGTCGACCCCGTCGACCCGCAGGCGGCGCGCAGCTGAGCTGCCGGTCCCGGGTCGCCTGACGACCGACGGCGGAGCGCACCCAGGTACGTGGGTGCGCTCCGCCGTCGGGCATCAGGGCAGGAGGGTCAGCCGAAGATCTCGTCCTCGAGCAGGACCACGCCCTCCAGGCGGTTCCGGACCGACGACACGCGCCAGCGGTCCGGGAAGAGCGCCAGGTACTCGCCGTCCTCGCGCTGGAGGACCTCGACGCCGAGCTGCTCGTTGAGCTTCGGGACCCATTCCTTGGTCGTGCGCAGCGCCATGGTGTAGCCCAGCCGGTCGAGCGAGACAGGAGCGTTGAACTCGGTCGCCATGCGGTGCTCGGCCACCTCGAACTGCATGGGTCCCACGACCGCGAGGACCGGCGCCTGGTCGCCGCGCAGGTCCGAGCGCAGGACCTGGACGACGCCCTCGGCGCCGAGCTGCGTGACCCCGCGCTGGAACTGCTTGTAGCGCGAGACGTCCTTGGCGCGCATGACCGCGAAGTGCTCGGGGGCGAACGTCGGCAGCGGCGGGAACTCGACCTTCTTGTCCAGGTACAGCGTGTCGCCCACCCGCAGGCCGTTCGCGTTGACCAGGCCCACGACGTCCCCGGGTAGGCCTGGTCGACGATCGTGCGCTCGCGCCCGAAGACCTGCTGCGCGTACTTGGTCGCGAAGGGCTTGCCCGTGCGGGCCGAGGTCACGACCATGCCGCGCTCGAACACCCCGAGCAGATGCGCGCGAACGCGAGGCGGTCGCGGTGCGCGGTGTCCATGCCGCCTGCATCTTGAAGACGAACGCGCTGAACGGCGCCTCGACCGGGCGGGTGTCCCCGGTGACGGTCACGCGCGGCGAGGGGAGGGGCGATGTCGACCAGGACGTCGAGCAGCGCGTGGACACCGAAGTTCTGCACGGCTGAGCCAAACAGGACGGGCGTGGTCTGCCCGGCCAGGAAGCTCTCCTGGTCGTGGTCGCCGTTGGTGTCGGCGAGCAGCTCCGCCTCCTCGGTCGCCGTCACCCAGGCGTCGCCCTCGCGTGCCAGGGCCGCGTCCGGGTCCATGACCTCCTCGGGGCGATCGTCGTGCCGCCCGCGGTGCGCGTGTAGTGCACGTACTTCCCGGTGCGACGGTCCAGCACGCCCCGGAAGTCGCCGCCGATGCCCACGGGCCACGTGAGGGGTGGGGACCAGGCCCGTGCGCTCCTGGATCTCGTCCATGAGCTCGAGCGCGTCCTTGCCCGGACGGTCCCACTTGTTGATGACCGTGATGAGCGGGATGCCGCGGTGCTTGCAGACCGCGAAGAGCTTCATGGTCTGGACCTCGAGGCCCTTGGCGGCGTCGACGAGCATGACCGCGGCGTCGACCGCGGACAGCACGCGGTACGTGTCCTCGGAGAAGTCGGCGTGCCCGGGGTGTCGACGAGGTTGATCTTCGCGTCGCGATAGGTGAACTGGAGCGCCGCAGACGTGATCGAGATGCCGCGGTCCTGCTCCATGTCCATCCAGTCGGACACCGTGCGCTTGCCGGCCTTGCCGTCGGCGCGCCCGGCCTCGCGGATCGCGTTGGCGTGCAGGGCGAGCGCCTCGGTGAGCGTCGACTTGCCGGCGTCGGGGTGGCTGATCACCGCGAACGAACGGCGGCGGACGCCTCCGCGAGGACGGCGGCGTCGGTCGGGGACGCGGACGAGGGACGGTGGTCGCCTGGGGCACTGGACTTCCTGCACTGTTCGAGGTCGGGGAGCGCGGCGACGACCGGCGTCCGGCACCCGCGCAGGTTCCATTCTCGCGCGAGATCCTGCGTGCCGGGACCACGGGTCCACCGGCCCGCTCCGTGCCCGGTCGACGACCGTCGGGCCGCACGACGACGACACCCGCGCGCCGCCCGGGGTGAGGAGGGCCGGAGCCGCCCCGGCAGCGCGCAGGGTGCTCAGCGCAGGGCGGGCGTCCCAGGTGCGGCAGGACGTGCCGGACGTACCGGTCCGCGACCGTGGCCACGACCGGACGGAAGTCGGTGTCCCAGATCTCCTGGTTGAAGATCTCGACCTCGACGTCCCCGTGTAGCCCGCGTCGGTCACCCAGCGGCTGATCGTCGGGAAGTCGACGTATCCGTCGCCCACGTGCCCGCGCGAGAGCAGCGCGTCGGTCGCGAGCGGCAGGATCCAGTCGCAGACCTGGTAGCCCGCGATGCGGCGCTCCTTGCCCGCCCGCTCGATCATGGCCTCGAGCTCTGGGTCCCACCACACGTGATAGGTGTCGACCACGACGCCGACGACGGACGGTTCGAACGGCGCAGCGAGGTCGAGGGCCTGCTTGAGCGTCGAGAGGACCGCGCGGTCCGCAGCGAAGATCGGGTGCAGCGCCTCGAGCACGATCCGCACGCCGTGCTGGGCGGCGAACGGCGCGAGGTCGGCGATGCGGTCGGCGACCCGTGCCCGCGCGGCGACGACGTCGCGGCCGGACCCTCCGACGTCGGGCAGCGGACCGGCGCCCGGCGCGCTGTTGGCGGGAAGGCCCCCACCACGAAGACGAGCTCGCTCGTCCCGACCGTGGCGGCCTCCTCGATGGCCCGACGGTTGTCGTCGAGGGCGGACGCGATGCCCGCCTCGTCCGAGGCCGTGAGGAAGCCACCGCGGCACAGGGACGAGACGCGCAGGCCCGCGTCCGCGACGATCTGCGCGGCACGCTGCGCGCCGACCTCCTGGACGCGGTCACGCCACAGCCCGACGGCGCCGTACCCCGCCTCGGCAGCGACCTCGACGGCCTCCGCGAGGGTCGCCCTCTTGATCGTCGCGGTGTTGAGCGAGAGCCGCTCAGGTCCTTGTCTGAGGGTGCGAGGTCCCGGCTCCTCTCGTTCTGACACCTGGGGGCGCCGCTGCTCATCGGGTCACCCCGCTCACGTCGAGGAAGGACCCCAGGCGTGCCGCGGCGAGCGCCGGATCGGGCAGGAGGCCCGCCCGGTCGGCCAGGCGGAACAGCTCGACGAGGTGCGGCACCGGACGGCCTGCCTGGAGACCCGCGACCATCTGGAATCCGGGCTGGTGCCCCCGAGCCAGGACAGGAACGCGATGCCCGTCTTGTAGTAGTAGGTCGGCGCGGCGAAGATGTGCCGCCCCAGGGCCTCGGTGGACGCGAGGATCGCGTGCCCCTCGCGGCCCCGTCGGGGTCTCCCGCCGCGCCGGCGTCGAACGCCTGCAGCGCGGTCGAGGCCGCGGGTAGATCGCCGCGAAGATGCCCAGGAGGGCGTCCGAGTGGCCCTGCGCGTCGCCCGTGATCAGCTCCGGGTAGTTGAAGTCGTCGCCCGTGTAGAGGCGGACGGGGCCGCCCGACGCCGGGTCGAGAGCAGCGAGCGAGCGGCGGAGCCCGACCTCGTGCGCGGCGTCGAGCAGCGAGACCTTCACGCCGTCGACCCTGCCCTGGTGCGCGCGCACCAGGTCGAGGAAGACCCGGGTGGCGGCGTCCACGTCGTCGCCCGCTCCCCAGTACCCGGCGAGCGCCGGGTCGAACATGGTGCCGAGCCAGTGCAGGATCACGGGCTGGTCGGCCTCGGCGAGCACCGCGTCGTACACCCGCGCGTAGTCCTCGGGGATCGCGCGACCCGGGCGAGGGCACGGGACGCCATGACGATCACCTGGGCGCCCGCGTCCTGGACCGTGCGCACCTGCTCCCGGTACGCGTCGGTCACGACCGCCAGGCGGCCTCGCCCGCGGGGACCGCGGCGGTGTCGAGCTGGTCGGTGCGGCGCCGCACGCGACCCGGGCGCCGACCGAGCGTGCCTCGGCCGCCGAGCGGCGGACCAGCTCCTGGGTCGCTGACCAGTCCAGACCCATGCCCCGCTGCGCGGTGTCCATGGCGTCGGCGACGCCGAGGCCGTGCTCCCAGATGCGGTGCCGGTACGCGAGCGTCGAGTCCCAGTCGACGGCGGCCGGGGCTCCCGGCGTGCTGTCGGCCCCGACGAGGGAACCACGTGGGCTGCGGCGAACGCGACCCGGACGTGATCGGCGCCGTCGGGCGGGTCCAGGGCCCGGGGCTCGCAGCTCGAGCACCTCGGTCCCGGCGACCGAGCCGTCGGCGAACCGGGGCAGGCGCACGACCACGCCGCTGTCCGGCAGATCGAGCGTCGTGCCCGCCCCGCTGCCCCGGAGGGTGCTGCCCCGCAGGGTGAGGGCGCGCCCGGGGCGAGCGGCGTCGTCGGGCCCGCTCCCACGCCTGGCGCGGTCACAGGACGATCTCCGGGATGTCGATCGTGCGGCGCTCGGCGGAGGACTGCAGGCCCAGCTCGGCGAGCTGGACGCCCGCGCCGCGGACAGCAGGCCGTAGCGGTGCTGGCGCCCGGCGACGACGTCGCGCAGGAACTCCTCCCACTGCAGCTTGAAGCCGTTGTCGAGGTCGGCGTTCGCGGGGACCTCGAGCCACTGGTCGCGGAACGGCTCGGTCACGGGCAGGTCCGGGTTCCACACGGGCTTGGGGTGTGGGCGCGCTGCTGGGCCACGCAGTTGCGGAGGCCCGCGACCGCGGAGCCGTGGGTGCCGTCGATCTGGAACTCGACGAGCTCGTCGCGGAAGACGCGGACCGCCCAGGACGAGTTGATCTGCCCGATCACGGGGTCGCCGCCCGGGGTCTCGAGCTCGAAGATGCCGTAGGCCGCGTCGTCGGCCGTGGCCTTGTACTCGTCGCCCTTCTCGTCCCAGCGCACCGGGATGTGGGTGACGGTGGTGGCGTTGACCGAGCGGACGCGGCCGATGATGCCTTCGAGGACATAGTTCCAGTGGCAGAACATGTCCGTGGTCATGCCGCCGCCGTCCTCCTTGCGGTAGTTCCAGCTGGGGCGTTGGGCCGCCTGGTGCTCGCCCTCGAACACCCAGTAGCCGAACTCGCCGCGCAGCGACAGGATGCGCCCGAAGAAGCCCTCGTCGACCAGTCGTCGGAGCTTGACCAGGCCGGGCAGGTAGAGCTTGTCGTGGACCACGCCGGCGGTGATGCCGGCGGACTCGGCGATCCGGGCCAGCTCGACGGCCTCGCCGAGCGTCTCCGCGGTGGGCTTCTCGGTGTAGACGTGCTTGCCGGCCTGCATCGCCTTGGTCAGCGTGGCCGCACGCAGGCTCGTCATGGAGGCGTCGAACACGATGTCGACGGTCGGGTCGGCGATCGCGCCGTCGAGGTCGGTGGTCCAGTGCTCGACGCCGTGCAGCTCCGCGAGCTCCCGGATCTTGGCCTCGTTGCGGCCGATCAGGATGGGCTCGACCTGGACCTTGGTGCCGTCCTCGAGCGTGAGGCCCCGCGTCGCGGATCGGCAGGATCGAACGCACGAGGTGCTGGCGGTAGCCCATGCGGCCCGTGATGCCGTTCATGGCGATGCGCAGGGTGCGGGGAGGTGGTCATCGAGTGCTCCAGGTCGTTCTGGGTCAGGGTGACGGCGGTTGCGTTGCGCGGAATGCGCTTTCAAGCATACGGAATGCGCTTTCCGTGCGTCAAGGGTCGGGGTGCCCGGTCCAGGTGCCGGGAGGGCGCAGTCGGTCACCGCAGCGTCCGGGGACGCCGCCGCGACCGCTCATCGCTCGGGGGCGACGGCGGGCGTCGAGTCCCTGATCACTACCTCGCCCCTGACGACGGGCCAGCCAGGCGCATCGACCGTCGGTGCGGCGTCGGCCGGATCCGCTGGGGCGGTGACCGCCCCGCCCGTGCGCGGCCGGTCGTCCCGCTGGCCGCCTGTGCGCGGCCGGTCGTCGCGGGCGAGCGCGAGCCCGGTCGCGAGACGGCCGAGCTCGACGAGCGGGATGCGGACGGTCGTCAGGAGGGCGAGACGTCGCGCAGCGTCACGATGTCGTCGAACCCGGCCACCGCGACGTCGTCCGGGATGCTCAGCCCGGCCTCGCGGGCGGCGGCCATGGCGCCGACCGCCATGACGTCGTTGACCGCGAACACCAGCTGTGGGCGGGCGGGCAGCGCGAGGAGCTCGGTCATCCCCGCGTACCCGCCGTCCCGCGTGAAGTCGCTGCTCACGTGCACCGTCTCGCCCCGCCCGGGTGACGGCCTCCGCGAAACCGGCTGCGCGGTCGGCGGCCGTGCGGTGTCCGGCGGGCCCGCGAGCAGCCCGAAGCTCCGGTACCCGAGCCCGAGCATCGCCTCGGCGAGGCGGCCCGCGCCCTCACGGTTCCCGACGACGACCGTGGGCAGGTCGCCGAGCGGCTGCCCGACCACGGCCACGCCCCGCCGTGCTTGCGGTACTCCTCGATCGCCGCGAGCAGCTCGGCGTCGGAACGCCCGCCGTCGAGCCGCCCACCGGCGACGATGATGGCCCTGGCCCTCTGCCGGTGCATGAGGTCGACGAACGCGAGCTCGCGCGCAGGGTCGTGCTGCGTGCTCGCGAGAGTCACGACCAGGCCCGCGTCGTCCGAGGCGGCAGAGACCCCGCCGCGAGCGAGGAGAAGTACGGGTCGGCGATGTCGTGGACGATCAGGCCGACCGAGGTGGTGCGGCCCGGGCCACCGCCTGGGCGTTGGCGTCGGGGAGTAGCGCAGCTCGCGCGCCGCCGCGAGGACCTTGTCCCGCAGCTCGGGGCGGACCGTCCGGTCGGCGCTCCCGTTGATCGCTCGCGACGCGGTCGACAGCGAGACTCCGCCGCGCGGGCGACCTGGCTCAGGGTGACGGGTCCGCTCATGGGAACAGGCTAGGGCCTGTCGAACAAGTATCTGTGGCGGTCGAGTCGGCGCAGGTGGATTCCTCCGCGACACCTGTGACTCCGCCGTTGCCGAGGGAATGCCCAGATGATGGTGATGCTTTTGGGGCCGACCGTCCTGTTCGTGTTCGTCGGCGAGACCGTCCCGCCGCCACCCATCGATTCCAGACCTGGTGCCTGACCTCACTGGTCCCCGCCCTTTCCGGTACGAGGAACCACCCCGCGCCTCTGTCCACGCGCGCCCGCCACAAGCGAGCGCCCGTTGGCTGATCCACACGAACTGATGGTGGGAGGGTCCAGCGTGGTCCAGGGATCAGGGTGATCCGGGCAGTGAGCCGTCAGGGTCCGTGCTGCCGTTCTCGTGGACAGGGAAGTGGTCGAGGAGCTCGTTGGTGTCGGCGTCGAGGATGACGATGGAGTTTGCCGGCCAGGCCGGGTCCGGCACGGGGACGTAGTTCTCGATGGGTTCTTGAGCGATGAGGTCGAAGGTCTCGACGAGGGTTCCGGTGCGTGTGTTGTAGGTGGCTGTGCGGGGATGGTCACGGTTTTTCTGCGGCCACTGGTCGAAGGGGAGGACGCCTCCTGTGTCGTCGGCCGGGGTGCCGTTCCACCAGCCCTCGTATCCGCCGATGAGGCTGGGCCCGAGCAGCGCAGGGTCGATCTCGTCGCCGGGGTACCCGCAGGTTCCTCTGTCACGTTCGTGGTGGGCGCTGGGGCGAGAGTGGTGGGCGCTGGGGTGAGAACAGAAGGGGCAGGCGAGGACACCGCGGGGGTCGTTTCGCGGGGCAACGAGGGGACCGCGGCTCCGATGCTCGTGGCGATCCCCACCAGCGCGAGAGCTGCCACACCTGAGCCCGTCAGTCGCCGGGTGCGCTGGCGGGAACGCACTCTGGCGGTCACGGCACCCGGGGCTAGTGGGGAATGGACCGGTGCGGTGTCCATGACCTGACGCAGCGTCGCGGCGAACTGTTCATCACTCATGAGTAGGTTCCTCCCGAAGAGCCCGACGCAGCGTGCTCAGGCCTCTCGACGCGTTGGATTTGACCGTGCCGCGCGCGACACCCAACGTCTCAGCGGTGTCGGCCTCGGACATGTCCAGCAGATACCGCAGGACCACCGCCCGGCGCTGCTTCGGTGGCAGGGCAGCGACGGCCCTGGAGATCCGGTCCCGTTCCGCGACAGCGACCTCAGCGCCGGCGATCGGTTCACCCTCCATCCGGGCGAGCAGCACTTCGCGGCGAGTGCGCCGCCAACTGGCGATGCGCAGGTTGAACAAGGTTCGCCAGGCGTAGCCGGCGGGATCGTCGACGGTCGCCCAGTCCCAGCGGCGCCAGACCCTCTCGTAGGTCTGCTGCACCAGCTCCTCGGCACGATAGTGGTTACCGGCGAGCAGATGGGCACTGCGGTACAGGGCCTCGTTCGTCGATGCGACGAACGAGGTGAACGCCGCGGCCTTGGTGGCATTGACCACCACGGCCAGGGACGTAGCGCCCTCGTTCTCAAGTGTCGTGTCGATCGTCCTGCCCTCCGTCGTCACCTTGGTCCCTCCACCTGAAGACGCACGACACCCGCCAGAGGTTGCATCGAGTCGTGTACCGATCGTGTCGCCTTCAAACCCCGACTACACCCTCAACTGCGACGAGCCGCTTGACGCGCAGCCCCTGGGCAAAGAATGGCCTTGATGGTTCGAGGCCCATTCGCAACTTCATGAGATCCGGTCCGAGGCCGCTCCCCGGCGTACGGAAGGACGGCCCGCGACATCCTTGATCGCACGGATCTACGCCCGCGACCGCTTCCCCATGCACGCGACGTGGAAGGGGACCCAGACACGCCCGCTTTCATCTCGCGTTCCACGATGCTTGACCGCATCGAGCCCATCGGAGGCAGCGGCGACCCAGTACTGGGTGCAACCGAGATGGCCTGGATGCGTACAACCAGGCGGTAGACCTCGACGCCGCAGGGTGGGGAGACACGGCCTAGATCGCATGGACGAATCCGGTCGAACCCATCGCCCCGAGGATCGCCGCGACGCTCACGACCACGAAGGACAGGAACAGGGCGCGCTCCACCCCGGTCCGCTGAGCCCATGCCTGGCGGCGCACCACCAGCAGGCCGACCAGTCCCAGGAGGACTATGACCGCCCCGACCGCCGCGGCGGTCGTCCGGGTGCTCTGGGGAGGGCAGGGCGTTATGTGCACGAGGTGGTCGTCGGGCACTGCTGAACCCACAGCGCACGCGACCTCGAGCGTCGCGCCCCACCCGAGCACCACAAGCGCTGCGGCGGCCACGACGGTTGCGCGCAGGACCGGGCGAACCGTGGCCTGCGGTCGTGACATCTCATCCGACCTCGTCGCGACCTCGTCGTCGGGCATCGCAGCAGTCTGGCAGCGTCTGCCCGATCCTGCCAGGCACGCTCCGTTCGTCCGCCTCCACGCACCAGCTCCGTCGTCGTGCAGGCCTCGTGACCCCGCACGTCCGTGCCCCCGGCTTCCCGGGGACCGGCGCGCGGTGTGAAGATCTACCTGTGCACAGCGGCCACCCCGACATCGACGTCCCCACGCCCGCCCCGGCCGACCTGCCCGGGACCTCCTCCCGGGGCCGCACCGGACCCACGGCCTGGACCCTGCACCGGAGCGTCGCGCAGGACGGACCGGCGCGCCCGCCCGTCCTGCTCCTGCACGGCGTGACCGACTCGGGGAGTGCTGGCGGCCACGGTCCGCCACCTCGCCCGCTCGCGCGACGTCCTCGCGCCCGACGCCCGAGGGCACGGCGGTTCCGACCTGCCCGACGAGCCGTTCACCCTCGCGGCGCTCGCGGACGACGCCGCCCGGGTGGTCCGCGAGGTGCTCGGCCGTCCGGCGGTCGTCGTGGGGCACTCGATGGGCGGGCTCACGGCGCAGGAGCTCGCCCTGCGGCACCCCGACCTGGTGCTCGGACTGGTCCTGGAGGACCCGGCATGGGGCGTCCTGGACGCCGTGCACGACGAGGGCGGGCGCCCCCGTTCCTGGCCCCGGGCATCGAGGCGGCCCGCGGACGCCCGACGGCGGAGCTCGCCGAGGACTTCCGCCGCGACTTCCCGCAGTGGTCGCCCGAGGAGTCGGAGCCGTGGGCCCGCGCACAGCTGGCCCTCTCGCCGCGCCTGCTCGAGGTGCCCCACGAGTGGACCGCCGGGACTGGCCCGTGGCGTTCGGCGGCGGCATCCCCGTGCTCGTCGCGGCGGGCGGGGACACCCGCTGGTCCCTGGTGCCCGACGCCGACGAGGTCCGCGCGAACGACGTCCTGGCGGGCGAGGGACGGGTCGTGCGGGTCGCAGGGGCGGCCACTGCGTGCGGCGCGACGCCCCTGCCGCGTTCCTCGCGCTGGTCGACGAGCTGCTGGCAGAGGTCGATGCCTCGGCGGACAGGGTGGCACCCTGACTTGGTCGATCCACCCACCGAGGGGAATGATCGACCCATGCTCACCCTCACCGGAGCCGCCGGCTCGCGCATCGTCGGGATCGGCCACCACCAGCCCGAGCGGACGCTCACCAACGACGACATCGCCCAGCTGGTCGAGACCAACGACGAGTGGATCCGGTCCCGCACCGGGATCGTGACCCGTCACGTGGCGGCCGAGGACGAGACCGTGGCCGACATGGCGACCGCCGCCGCCCGGCACGCGCTCGAGGATGCGGGTGTCGCGGCGAGCGAGGTCGACATGATCATCGTCGCGACGGCCACGGCCCGTGACCGGTCGCCCAACACGGCTGGCCGCGTCGCCTACAACCTGCGCACGGGCGTCATGCCCGGCCAGTCCACGCTCGAGGAGGACGACGCACCCGACCTGCGTGGCGTCGTCGGGCCCGTGATCCTGGACATCAACGTCGCGTGCTCAGGCTTCGCCCACGCGCTGGGCCTGGCGGACCAGGCGATCCGCACCGGCGCTGCGACGACCGCCCTGGTGATCGGCGCGGAGAAGCTCACGGACTTCACCGATTGACCGACCGTGTGACCTGCATCCTCACCGCGGACGGCGCGGGTGCTTTCGTGGTGCAGGGCACCGACACCCCGGGCGTCGGGCCGGTCGCGTGGGTTCCGAGCCCGAGCTGACCCCGGCCGTGCTCATCGAGGCTCCGGACGAGAAGTTCGTGCAGGACGGGCGCGCGGTCTTCCGCTGGGCCATCACGCGCGCGGCGGACCGGGCGCGCGCCGCGGTCGAGAGGTCGGGCCTGACGCTCGACGACATCGAGGTGCTCGTGGCGCACCAGGCGAACCTGCGCATCATCGAGCCGCTCGCCAAGGCGCTGGGCCTCGAGGACAAGGTCGTCGTCACGGACATCACCGAGTCCGGGAACACGTCGGCCGCGAGCATCCCGCTCGGCCTGTCGAAGTGGTGGCACTCGGGCAGGATCCCCGCAGGCGTGCCCGCGCTGCTCATCGGCTTCGGCGGCGGCTTCGCGTGGGCGGCCAGGTCGTGGAGACGCCCCGGCGCTGACCGCGCCGCCGTCTGGCGGCGTTGGGCCGCTGCGGCGGCGACGTGCCACGCTGGGCGCATGTCTCACGACCTGCGCGACGCGGCCGCTCTCCCTGCGTCGACGAGCGCGTGATGGCGGCCGCACTGCCGGGCGCGTCCGGCGTCTGCGCCGCGAGGCGTGGGGCTTCATCGTCGGGTCGACGTGCTTCCTGGTCGGCGCGGTGCCGTTCTACGCCCAGGCAGTGGGCCCGGTCGCGCTGGGGTGACCTTCTTCGCGGGCTCGGTCTTCTTCACGCTGGCCGCGTTCGTCCAGCTGAGCCTGAGCGGGCGCCGCGTGCCCCGGAAGGGGACCAACCGTGCTGACGTGTGGGACTGGTGGGCCGGGGCCGTGCAGCTCGTCGGGACTCTCCTGTTCAACCTGAGCACCGCCCAGGCCCTCGGCGCGGCGGTCGCCGACCCGACCGTGCTGGGCGCCGGTGGCGACCGGACGCCTACGGCTCGGTGGCCTTCCTCGTCGCGAGCGTGCTCGCGGTCGTCGCGACCAGGGACCGCGGCGGCTGTGGGACCGGACGCCCGCACGTGGCACGGCACGTGGCTCAACCTGCTCGGGTCGGTCGCGTTCGGCGCCTCGGCCGTGGGGCGTACGTGGTCCCGCAGACGGACTCGCTCCTGAGCGCGTTCTGGGCAAACCTCGGGACCCTGCTGGGCGCGATCTGCTTCCTCGTCGCCGCGCTCCTGTCGCGGCGCACGATCGGCGAGGCGCAGCCGGCGGCCGCTCAGCCGGCGGACTGAGGGCGCGCCTGCGCCGTCGCCTGTGCGAGCGGCGTCGCCGCGTCCATCCCGTGCGCGACGGCGGCGCACCGGTCCTCCTCGTGGGTGGCCCCGTCCGCGGCGCGCTCGAGGAGGCGGCGCAGCGCTGCGCGGTCGGCCGGGTCGAGGCCCGCGAGGAGCTCGTCCTCGGCCGCGGCGACCCGGGCATCGAGGTCGGCGAGGACCTCACGCCCCTTGACGGTCGGGACGATGCGCCGCGTACGCCGGTCCGCCGGGTCGGCCTGGCGCTCGACCAGGTCGCAGTCGACGTACTTGTCGATCAGGTAGGTCATGACGGTCCGGTCGATCCCGAGCCGGGCGGCGAGTGCGGCCTGGCTGGGTGGGGAGTCGTGCACGACGGCGGAGAGCACCTGGTAGCCCCGGGTCCCGTCGGGCAGTGCCTCGGCGAGTTCGTCGACGCGTGCGCTCCACTCGCGCAGGAGTGCGGTGAGGACCAGCCGAGAGGGCTGGGGAGCGGGAGGTGTCAGGCGTCGCGAGGGTCACGACCCCAGGATACAACGGAATGATCTAGAGAGAAGATGAGTTGCTGATGATATCGTCTGCAATTCAGACGATCTCGACACGACCGCCGCCCTTGCGGCACACGGAGCGCGCACGCATGACGGACTACGGCCACGACCTCATCCTCGGCACCTTCCACACCCGCAGAACCGGGACCCACAGGCACCGGTCCGCCTCGCGCAGCTCGCCGAGAGCGCGGGCTCGACCTCGTGACCTTCCAGGACCACCCTACCAGCCGGCGTTCCTCGACACCTGGACGCTCCTGACCTGGGTCGCCGCGTCGACCGAGCGCGTGCACGTCGCCGGCAACGTCCTCAACCTGCCGCTGCGCCCGCCTGCGGTGCTGGCCGCGCGGCGGCGAGCCTCGACCTGCTCTCGGGCGGCCGGTTCGCGATGGGCCTGGGGCAGGTGCCTTCTGGGACGCGATCGAGGCCATGGGAACGCCGCGCCTCGCGCCGGGCGAGGCCGTCACGGCGCTCGAGGAGGCCATCGACATCATGCGAGGCATCTGGGACACGAGCGACCGGACGCCCTGCGCGTGCACGGCACGCACCACCAGGTCGACGGCGCCAAGCGAGGGCCAGCGCCCGCGCACGACGTCCCGCTCTGGATCGGGGCCGTCAAGCCACGCATGCAGCGACTCATCGGCCGCAAGGGCGACGGCTGGCTGCCGTCGCTGTCCTACCTCCAGCCAGGTGACCTCGCCAAGGGCAACGCCGTGATCGACGAGGCCGCGCTCTCCGCGGGCCGCGACCCGAGCGCGGTGCGCCGCATGCTCAACGTCAACGGCAAGTTCGCGCCGAACCGCCTGGGCTACCTCCAGGGGCCGGTCGAGCAGTGGGTCGAGGAGCTCGGTGCGCTCGCACTCGAGGACGGCGTCTCGGGTTCATCCTCGCGACCGACGACCCGCGCGAGATCCAGGTCTTCGGCGAGGAGGTCGCCCCGGCCCTCCGCGAGCTCGTCGCTGCCGAGCGGCGGTCGGCTGGAACGTCGCCCGCCGCGCACCGCCGCGGGTATCGGCCCTCGCGGCGCGGCGCGAGGGCATCGACTACGAGTCGCTGCCCGCCGCGCTCACCGAGCGGGCGGTCGAGCCGGGCGACCGCGCCTACGACTCGGTCCGTCACACCTACATGCGATCGGGCGCCCCGGGCGTGGTGCTGCGCCCGCGTGATGCGGCGGAGGTCGCCGAGGCCGTCGTCTGGGCGGCGCACAGGGCGTGCCGCTCGCGGTCCGGTCGGCGGGGCACGGGATCAGCGGGCGCTCGACCAACGACGGCGGAGTCCTCCTGGATCTCGGCGCCCTGGACGCGGTCCGCCTTCCCGACGACGGATCGCGCCGCGTGCGACTCGGTGCGGGCGCGACCTGGGGCCAGGTCGCCGAGGCGCTGTCGCCGCACGGGCTCGCGATCAGCTCGGGGACTCGGGTGGTGTCGGTGTCGGTGGCCTGGCCACGACGGGCGGGATCGGGCTGATGGGCCGCAAGCACGGGCTGACGATCGACAACGTCGTCGCGGCCGAGGTCGTGACCGCGGACGGTCAGGTCCTGACGGTCGACTCGGAGCACGAGCCGGAGCTGTTCTGGGCCCTGCGCGGCGCGGGCGGCAACATGGGCGTGGTCACCTGGTTGGACATCGAGGCCGCACCCGTCACCGACCTGGTCTACTCGATCATGACCCTCGACGCCTCGGACACCGCGGGCCTCCTGGAACGCTGGGCGGCAACCGTCGAGGCGGCGCCGCGCGAGCTGACGAGCTTTCTGCACATGAGCGCCGGCAGAGGCGGACGCGGCCCCGCAGCCCAGCTCATGACCGTCTGGGCCGACGACGACACCGACGCCGCGATCCGCGCGCTCGAGAGCCTCGCCGACTCGGCGCCGCTGCTCGACCACCAGGCCGTGCTGACGCCGTACTCGGGGATCGTGCGCCGGGCCGACGCCCAGCACACGGGCGGCGGTGAGCCGGGTCGCGCTCGGGGCTCGTCGAGCACGTCGACCAGGCGACGGCCCGCGACCTCGCCCGGTTCCTCGGGAGCGGTGCGGCGCAGCTCCTCCAGCTCCGGGCCGTCGGTGGTGCGGTCAACGACGTCGCGCCGGATGCGACCGCCTACGCCCACCGCACGCAGAACTTCTCGGTCGCGGCCTTCGGGTCACGGGCGGCCCGGCGGGGATCGACGATGCGTGGGACGGCCTGGTGCACCCGCACACCGACGGGCTCTACCTGTCGTTCGAGACGGACACCCGCCCGGCGCGGCTCCTCGAGGCGTTCCCCGAGCCGACGCTGTCGCGGCTGCGCCAGGTCAAGCGCCGGTTCGACCCGACGAACCTGTTCTCGTCGAACTTCCCGATCCCGCCGGCGGAGGGCTGACCGCGCGGCGGAGGGCTGACCGCCCGGCGACGAGGGGCCCGTGGTCGCCGGGCGGTCAGAACGACCAGATCAACTGCCGAGGACCGGGGTCGACCGGGGTGCAGAATGGCAGCATGCCTCTTGCACCCCGCTACCTCGCTGCCGACGACCGCTACGAGTCCATGAAGTACCGGCGCTCCGGTCGCAGCGGACTCGCCCTCCCGCACTGTCGCTGGGCCTCTGGCACAACTTCGGTGACGTCAACCCGTTCGACAACCAGCGCGCGATCCTGCGCCGGGCCTTCGACCTGGGGATCACGCACTTCGACCTCGCGAACAACTACGGGCCGCCCTACGGCTCGGCCGAGGAGAACTTCGGGCGCCACCTCGCGCGTGACCTGCGCCCCTACCGCGACGAGCTCGTGATCTCGAGCAAGGCCGGCTACGACATGTGGCCGGGCCCCTACGGCGACGGCGGCTCGCGCAAGTACCTGCTGTCCTCGCTCGACCAGTCGCTGAACCGCATGGGTCTCGACTACGTCGACATCTTCTACTCGCACCGGTTCGACCCCACGGTCCCGCTCGAGGAGACCATGGGCGCGCTGCACACGGCCGTGGTGAGCGGGCGCGCGCTGTACGTCGGCGTGTCCAACTACTCGCCGTCACAGACGCGCGAGGCCGCCCAGATCCTCGCGGACCTGGGCACGCCGCTGCTCATCCACCAGCCCAGCTACTCGATGTTCAACCGGCACGTCGAGCAGCCGGAGGCCGGGCACGAGGACGGCGAGAACCTGCTCGACGTCGTCGAGGACCTCGGGTCGGCACCATCGTCTTCTCGCCGCTCCAGCAGGGCTGCTGACGGACCGCTACCTCTCGGGTGAGGTGCCCGCGGACTCGCGCGCCGCCGTCGGGCACTTCCTCAAGCCCACCGCGATCTCCGAGACGTATCTCGAGCGTGCCCGTGCGCTGAACGAGATCGCGGACGGGCGTGGGCAGTCGCTCGCACAGCTTGCACTGAGCTGGGTGCTGCGCGACGAGCGCGTCACGTCGGCTCTCGTCGGGCGAGCAGCGTCGCGCAGCTCGAGAACAACGTGGCCGCGCTCGACGCGCCCGCGCTGACCGCTGAGGAGATCGCCGCGATCGAGCCGTTCGCGGTCGACGGCACGACGCGCTGAGCCCGCCGCCGCGGGTGCCGAACCCGAGGTTGGTCAGGCAACCCGCCGTGGTTGCCTGACCAACCTCGGTTCGGCACCCGGCGCGCCGCCCTGCGAGCAGCTCAGCTCCAGCGCTGGACCGCGAGCGGCGCGGCCTCGGCGAGCTCGCGGACGACCGGGTGCTCGCTCTCGACCAGAACCTTCTGCAGAGGGCCGGACTCGACGAACGTGCCGTCGACCAGGAGGTGCGCGGAGGTCGTCATCCGCTGGACCAGCTCGAGGTCGTGCGAGACGAGGAGCACCCCGGTCCCGAGCCTGGTCGCCGCGTCCCTGACCCGACCGGCGATCTCGCTGCGCATGGTCGGGTCGAGCGCGGTGAGGGGCTCGTCGAGGAGCAGGACGTCCGGGCGCGTCGCGAGGGCGCGGGCCAGGGCGACCCGCTGACGCTCGCCCCGGACAGGGTGCGCAGGGGACGGTCGGCGTAGCGGTGCTCCAGGGCGACGAGGTCGAGCAGGTCCTCGACCGACTGCCCGGAGGGTCGCCCGCCCTTGCGGGCGTCCGTGAGCCCCGACTTGAGCACGTGCTTCACGGTGCTCGCCGGGTCGATGCCCGGCAGGCCGTCCTGCGACACGCGGCGGACCGCGGCCTTGAACGTCTTCTTGTCGCGTCGACCCAGGCGGGTGACGGTCCGCCCTCCCACGTCACGGTCCCGCCCGACGGCTTGACCTCGCCGAGCAGCGCGCTGATGAGCGTCGACTTCCCGACACCGGAGGGGCCGACGATCCCCACGGGCTCCTGCCCGGCCGAAATCTCGATCGAGACGCCTTGCAGGACGTCCGCTCCGCCGTGCCCGGCCCGGAGGTCGCGGGCCTGGAGGTGTGGGTCGTCGTCATGCTCGGTCCTTCCGAGGGGAGTCAACCTGCGCGGGGTGGTGTGCGTCCCCGGTGGTCCAACGAACGACGGTACCCGTGTTCTCCCGGCCCGAGGTGCGGCACGGGTCACACCCGCCCTGATGGACCGGGGTCGAGGCGGGGAGGCCCGGACGGCTCAGTCGCCCTTCGTCCAGGCCGACGGCGCCGCGACCACGTCCCGCAGGACCGTCCGCGCCCCGCCGATCATCGCCGCGTAGCCCGCCACGAGTGCCGGGCGCAGGTCGATCTCGGTCCACGGCGACGCGAGGACACGCGTGGTGAGCTCGGCCGTCAGGGCTCCCGGAGGTGGGGAGCAGGTCGGTGTAGATGCCGCCGAGCAGCACGGTCTCGATGTCGATGAGGTTGATGAAGTTCGCCAGCGCCCGGCCCAGTGCGGTCCCGGCGGCGGTCGCGGCGGTCAGGGCCGACGGCGCACCCTCCTCGAGCGCGTCGAGGAACCTATCGATGGGTGCGTCCGGCCGATGCCCGCCGCGCGCAGCATCGCGTCCTTGCCCGCGTACTGCTCCAGGCACCCGGTCGCGCCGCAGAGGCAGCGTGGGCCGTTCGGGTCCACCACGACGTGCCCGATCTCGCCGCTCCAGCCCCGGTTCCCCAGGAAGAGCTCGCGGTCGATCACGATCGCGGAGCCGATCCCCACCTCGCCCGAGACGTACAGGAACGACGACGGCACGGGGAGCGGCGGCGTCGGGCCCGGAACGGTCCGTGGCGCGGGTGAGCCGTCCTCCGCGCGGACCGGGACGGTGAGCTGTGCGAGCCCCGCGAGGTTGGCCTCGTTGGCGATCTCGACGGGGATGCGGTCGGGCAGGCCCAGGAGGGGACGGGCAGGAACGAGGACCAGCCGAGGTTCGGGGCGACCTGGAGCCGAACGGCGCGGGAGTCGACCAGTCCGGGCAGTGCGAGGCGCGCCCCGGCGACGAGCATGCCGCGGGACTCGACGTCCTCGACCAGACGACGGGCCAGGGCGCCCAGGCGCCCGAGGACCTCGGCGGGGTCGCTGTCGTGCAGGTCGCCGGGGACGACCTCCTGGGCCATGACCTGCCCGGTGAGGTCGAGGACCGTGCCGCCCAGGTAGTCGACGTTGACCTCGAGGCCCAGTCCGACGACGGTCCCTCCGGCCGGGGTGAGGGCACGGCGGGCGCCCGGCGCGCAGCGGGTCACGGGCGGCAGCTCGCGGACGAGCCGGGCGTCGATGAGCTGGTCGACGAGCACCGAGACCGTGGCGCGCGTCAGGCCCGTGGTTCCGGCGATGTCGGCGCGGGAGCGGGGCTGGGCGCGTCGAAGAGCGCCTGCAGAGACCAGCGCGAGGTTGTACTCGCGCAGGGTGTGCTGGCGGGCTGCCGTGGAACGCCCCGGGCGGGCGTCCTGACGCTGGTCGAGGACTCGTCGCGGTTCACGTCTTGACCTTACCGACAGGACCACATATGTTTATTCATACAACAAATAACTGGCCTGCTCGATCGAGGAGCCGCCCATCTCGATGAGGAGACTGTCGTGGCTGACGCAATCGACCAGAACATCAACTTTTCCTTCGGCCTGTGGACCGTGGGTTGGACCGGTCAGGACCAGTTCGGTGGAGCGAGCCGTCCGCACCTCGACCCGGCCGACTCCGTCCGCCGGCTCGCCGACCTCGGCGCCTGGGGCTTCACGTTCCACGACGACGACGTCGTGCCCTTCGGCTCCGACGACGCGACCCGCGAGAAGCTGCTCGGCGAGGTCAAGACCGCCGCGGACGAGACCGGCCTGACCATCGAGATGGTCACCACCAACCTCTTCAGCCACCCCGTCTTCAAGGACGGTGGCCTCACGTCGAACGACCGCGGCGTCCGCCGCTACGCGCTCCGCAAGGTCCTGCGCAACGTCGACCTCACCGCGTCGCTCGGCGCCAAGACGTTCGTCATGTGGGTGGCCGGGAGGGCACCGAGTACGACGGCGCCAGGACCTCCACTCCGCGCACGAGCGCTACGCCGAGGGCCTCGACCTCACGGCCGCGTACATCAAGGACCAGGGCTACGACATCAAGATCGCCCTCGAGCCCAAGCCCAACGAGCCCGCGGCGACATCTTCCTGCCGACCATCGGGCACGCCCTCGCGCTCATCGCGAAGCTCGAGCACGGCGACATCGTCGGCCTCAACCCCGAGACCGGCCACGAGCAGATGGCCGCCTGAACTACACGCACGGCCTCGCGCAGGCCCTGTGGGCCGGCAAGCTCTTCCACATCGACCTCAACGGCCAGCGGTCCATCAAGTTCGACCAGGACCTCGTGTTCGGTCACGGCGACCTGCTCTCCGCGTTCTTCACGGTGGACCTCGTCGAGAGCGGCTTCCCAACGGCGGACCCGCTACGAGGGCCCCGCCACTTCGACTACAAGCCCTCGCGCACCGAGGTCGAGGTCGGCGTCTGGGACTCCGCCAAGGCCAACATGGAGACCTACTCGATGCTCGCGCGCAAGTCCGCCGAGTACCGTGCGGACCCCGAGGTCCAGGCAGCGTTCAAGCACGCGGGCGTGTTCGAGCTCGGCGAGTCCACGCTGGTGCCGGCGAGTCCGTCGCGGACCTGATCGCGGACCGCTCGGCCTACGAGGACTTCGACGTCGACGCCGCGGCCGAGCGTGACTTCGGCTTCGTGCGCCTGAACCAGCTCGCGCTCAAGCACCTGATCGGCTGATGGGGACGCCATCGGGTCGGTCGCCAGCGGTCTCGTCGCCGGCGTCGACTCCTCGACGCAGTCCTGCAAGGTCGTCGTCCGCGACGCGGTCACCGGGCGCTCGTGCGCTCCGGTTCGGCGTCGCACCCGGACGGCACCGAGGTGTCGCCCGACGCGTGGTGGGCTGCGTTCCGCACCGCGGTGGAGGTCGCGGGCGGGCTCGACGACGTCGCAGCCCTGACCGTCGGCGGACAGCAGCACGGCATGGTGGTGCTCGACGCCGACGGCGAGGTGATCCGTCCCGCGCTGCTGTGGAACGACACCCGCTCGGCGGCGCTGCTACCGACCTGATCCGGGAGCTGGGCGAGGGCGACGCCGATGCCGGGGCCAAAGCGTGGGCCGAGGCCATCGGCTCCGTGCCGGTCGCGTCGCTGACGGTCACCAAGCTGCGCTGGTTGCGTGACGCGGAGCCGAGAACGCCACGCGCGTCGCGGCCGTCGCGCTCCCGCACGACTGGCTGACGTGGCGGATCGCGGGCTACGGGCCGCGGAGCGAGGGCCTCGAGCCCGACCTCGGCGCGCTCGTGACCGACCGTTCCGACGCGTCGGGCACGGGCTACTTCGACGCCTCGGCCGACTCTGGCAGAGGCGCCTACCGTGCCGACCTGCTCGAGCTCGCCCTCGGACGCTCGAACGTGGCGCTGCCCCGGGTCCTCGGACCGGGCGAGAGCGGCGGGTGGCCTCGGCCGCCGTTGCCGGCGCCGACGTGTCCGGTGGGGCCCTCATCGGTCCCGGTGCCGGTGACAACGCGGCCGCGGCCCTGGGCCTCGGCATGCGCGCGGGCGACGTGGCGGTCTCGATCGGGACCTCGGGCGTCGTCTCCGCGATCGCGACGTCCCCGACGGCCGATGCGAGCGGGCTCGTCAACGGCTTCGCCGACGCCACGGGCAACTATCTGCTGCTCGGGTGACCTCAACGCGAGCCGCGTCCTCGACGCGACCTCGCGGGTGCTCGGCGTGGACCACGCGGGTCTGTCCCGGCTCGCGCTCCAGGCGCCGGCGGGCTGCGGCGGCCTGGTGCTCGTCCCGTTCCTCGAGGGCGAGCGCACGCCGAACCGTCCCGACGCGAGCGGAACCCTGCACGGGATGCGCCTGTCGACCATGACGCCCGAGCACCTCGCCCGGGCCGCGGTCGAGGGCATGCTGTGCGGGCTGGCCGACGGCCTGGACGCCCTGCGCGAGCAGGGGTCAAGGTCGAGCGGTTGCTGCTGATCGGCGGCGGAGCGCAGTCGGAGGCGGTGCGGCGCATCGCGCCGCAGGTCTTCGGCCTGTCCGTGACAGTCCCGGAGCCGGGCGAGTACGTGGCCGACGGCGCCGCTCGCCAGGCAGCCTGGGTGCTGTCGGGTGCGGCGGAGGCCCGCGGTGGGAGACGTCGTCGAGCTCCGGCTACGACGCGGACCCGGAGCCGGGATCCGCGCGCAGTACGCGGCGGTGCGCGACCTGACCTGAGGTCTGGTGCCGTCCGTCGCTGAGTGCGGAGTTCTTGCGAGAAACGCCGGGCGTTTCTCGCAAGAACTCCGCACTCAGCGTCTGCGGCTCGTCAGGAGCTCGCCCTTCAGGCGTGGCGGGCACCTGCTTCTGCGAGGTCAGACCCCGCCCGCGAACCCCGCCTGGCGCCACGCCTCGTAGATCGCGATCGACGCGCTGTTCGTGAGGTTGAGCGACCGGCGCCCGGGCAGCATGGGGATCTTCACACGGTCGGTGATGCGCGGGTGGGCCAGGACCGTGTCCGGCAGGCCCGTGGGCTCGGGTCCGAAGAGCAGGACGTCGCCGGGCCGGTACTCGACGTCCGTGTGACGGGTCGTGGCCTTGGTCGTGAAGGCGAAGACGCGAGCGTCGGGCATCGACGCAAGAGCGGCCCCGAGGTCGGCGTGCACCTCCAGCGCGGCGAGGTCGTGATAGTCCAGGCCCGCGCGCCGGAGCTTGGGCTCGTCGAGGTCGAAGCCCAGCGGCTCGACGAGGTGCAGGCGGGCTCCCGTCACGGCCGCGAGGCGGATCGCGTTGCCCGTGTTGCCGGGGATGCGGGGCTCGAAGAACACGAGGTGGGGAGCGTCGTGGCCGGGCGCTCGGCGTCGGTGCCGAGGTGCGGGCGCCAGTCCTCCGCACCGGTGACCCCGGGCGAAGGTGCGGGCACGGGAGTGGAGGAGCGTCGTCGGGCATGGTCTCGATTCTCTCACCGCACGTGCCCCGGTATGTCAGAACCAGCGTGACCCCAGACCACTCCGGTTCTGACATGAGCCGCGGCGGGCGCGTGCAGTGCGCTCAGGTCGCCCGCTCAACGCGTCCCGTCGACCGTGACAGCGGCTGGCGTTGCCGTGACGGGCAGGGGAGGTCGGCCTGGTTCGCGGCGAACATCCGCTGCACGATCGGGCGCGCCGCCCTGGAGAGCATGAGGCCCGTCGTCGCCCGCGACACCATCGCCTCGAACCGGTTGGCGGGCACCATGCGCTGGATGCCGCCGCCCATGAGCTTCTTGCGGCCTCGGCGAACGGCACGATGTCGCTCGCGTACCGCTGAGCGGCGGCAGCGAGGTCGCCGGGCGTCTCGGCGATGCGGGCCGCGAGCAGGTAGGCGCCGATGAGTGCGGTCGCGGTGCCCATGCCCGATATCGGCGAGCCGCACGTGCCGGCGTCGCCGATGAGCGCGACGCGGCCGTTCGCGACCTCGGGGACGTCGATGCGGGCGAGCTCGTCGAAGTAGAAGTCGGATGCCCCGGGCATGGCCTCGAGCACCGTGGGGCGTGCCATCCCGCGCCCTCGAGGGCCCGGCGGACCAGCGCCTCTTGTGCGGCCCGGTCGCCGCGCAGCGCGGGTCGCGGTCGATGCGCAGGGTGAGGATCGCCTTGGAGGTCGACGGGTCGAGGTCGGGGCGGATCCCGAAGGTCGCGCCCGGCACGAACCGCATCGAGAACCAGCCCGGCTCGACGTCCGCGGGGTCGCCATGGTGAAGAACGCGGCGTACCCGCCGAGGTAGGTCGAGTACTCCTCCTCGGGGCCGAAGGCGAGGCGGCGGGTCGCGGAGTGCACGCCGTCGGCGCCCACGACGAGATCGAACCGCTCGGCGGGGGCGTGCTCGAAGACGACGTCGACGCCGTCCGCGTCTTGCGTGAGGGCCGTGATGTGGTCGCCGTAGCGGAGGTCGAGGAGGTTCGGCGCGGCCTCGTTCGCCGCCGCGAGTGCCTCGAGCAGCACCTCGTCGAGATCGCCGCGGGCGATCTCGATCTCGGCGACGGCTCCCTTGCCCTCGAAGTCGGCCATCGACATGCGGCCGAACACGCGGCCGTCGCCGTCGACGTAGGAGAGGCCGAGCTCGTGCAGCACGCGGTCCTGGATGCCGGGCATGAGGCCTATGCGTTCGGCCACCTCGCGGCTCGCGCCGCGGAGGTCGACGGCCTGGCCGCCGGCGCGCGGGCCTCGGCTCGCTCGACGACGGTGGCACGGATACCGCTGCGAACGAGCTGCAGGGCGAGGGCGTGCCCGCGATGCCGCCGCCGGAGATCAAGATGCTGGGTGTGCGGTCCATGTTCGTGCCCCTCAGGAGAGTTGAACGTTTGTCTTATACGTATGTCTAACAGTGATATGGACATATGTCTAGCACGGATGTCTAACACGAACGTGTAAGATGTGCGCATGGGAAATCGTGAAGACCTGCTCGCCGGTGCTCGCAAGGTGATCGAGGAACGCGGGTCGCCAAGGCCACGGCGCGGGACATCGCCACCGAGGCGGGGTGAGCCTCGCCGCGATCGGGTACCACTTCGGGTCGAAGGAGCAGCTCATCACCGAGGCGCTCACCGATGCGCTCGACACCGCGATCGGCGACAGCATGGGCGAGCTCATCCGCGAGGGGCAGCCTCCCGCTCATCGACGCGTTCGCGCACCTCTGGAACGGCATGCCCGCCGTCTACGCGGACAACCGCGGCGCGCTGCTCGCGAGCCTCGAGAACACGCTGCGCATCGTGCGTGACCCGGACAGCGGGGGCAGATGCACGATGCGATCGCCGGGGCGTTCGCGGGCATCGCCGAGGAGTTCGCGTCGGCCCACCCCGACCTCGACGAGGACCAGGCCCGAGCCCTCGCGGAGCTCAGCGTCGCGATGGTGCAGGGCTCGCCATGATCTGGCTCGTGCACCCCGAGGGCACCCCGACCGGAGACCGGATGGCCGCCGCAGTCCGGCTCCTCGCGGGCCGGTGACGGGCGGGCTCACGACGAGGCGCTGATCGACCAGCCCCAGGCGTGCCCGACGGCGCCGACCCGAGGCCTGGATATGCAGCCCACGGAGTGGAAGGAACGGATGGGGTGGGCGTGGGCACACCCGATCGCGGCGCTCGTCCCCGACCGACTCCCGTCCGTTCTCGGATGGCGACCCCACCATCCCGACCTACCGTCGAGGAGGAACCGTGCCAGGTCCGGGACGGCGTCCTCCAGAGATCCGACGACGGAACGAGGCACGTGATGGCAACACTGACGGTGTGGAAGTTCGAAACTCCTGAAGGTGCGCAGCAGGCGGAGGACGCGTTGATCGCCCTGCAGAAGCAGGAGCTCATCCAGGTGCAGGACGCGGCGATCGTGTCGTGGCAGGAGGGCAAGAAGAAGCCCAAGACGCACCAGTCCCACAAGACGACGGGCATCGGGCGCTGGGCGGCGCCTTCTGGGGCCTGCTGTTCGGGATCATCTTCTTCATCCCGATCATCGGCGTCGCGATCGGCGCGGCCGCCGGGCGCTCGCGGGCTCGCTGACCGACGTCGGGATCGACGACGACTTCATCGACACGGTGCGGTCCAAGGTCACGCCCGGTACGTCGGCGCTGTTCGTGCTGACGTCCGGTGCAGTGCTCGACCGCGTGCACGAGGCGCTCCAGGCACAGGGCATCCGCGGCGAGCTCATCGAGACGAACCTGTCGACCGACGAGGAGGCCAAGCTCCGCGCGGCCTTCGACGACGCGGTCTGAGCACCGACCGATCGGTTGAACAGCGTCGGCCCCGGTCCCTGTGGACCGGGGCCGACGGCGTCGGACGCCTGGGCAGCCCGCCGAGAGGCCTCAGGTACGGTCGAGGTATGCCCCGCGACGAGACGCACGGATCGGCCGGACAACCCCCAGCACTGGGCGGGACGCGCTCCCGGAGCCGCCCGGCAGTATGGCCGGGGCGGCTCCGACGCCCTGCCGCAGACGTCGACGACGTGCGAGCGGAAAGAGCCCTCCGCGTCTGGGACAACGAGGGGGCAGCATCGAGCAGGGGCCTCCGAGCGAATGAGCGTGATCGCCTGAGCCCTGTCGCGGACGCCGAGCTTCGCGAAGATCGCGTTGACGTGCGTCGTGTCCGTCGTCATCCCGACGACGAGGCGTTGGGCGGCCTCGGTGTTGCTCGGTCGCCCGACCGCCATGACGACCGCCGCGTAGACCGGTGCGATCGCCAGGCGGCCGTGGCCGTGGCCGTGACCGCGACCAGGCAGAGCGAAGCCCGATCGATCAAGGGGTGACCGACCGGGCTTCGCGTTCGTGGGGTGAGCGTGCCCACCAGGGTGGTGCTGCCGCGGGACCTCGGGTGGCGACGGTCCCGCCGGACCTGGTCGAGGTCTTCGCAGTCTTGCGACGAGCACCTGAAGTTCACCGTACGTCACCGACGTGTCGATCGTGCATTGCACATCGAAGTCGGCAGGACGCGGCCGTGGTGGGCAACGGGACCGGTGATGTTCTCGACGCGCGTGACGACCATTCTCCCGGAGCCGCCCAGCTGTACCGGCCCCGCACTGGAGCCGTCAGGCGACACCGTCCAGGACGGGGACGAGCACCCGCTCCTCGTACGAGAGGTGCGCTTCGAGCCGGACGATCAGGCGGTCCACCTCCCTCAGGAGTGCGGTGGGCTCGCTGTGCTCGGCCGCGACGAGGCTTTGGAGCTCGGCAAGGAGCAGCGCGATCTCCTGGTGCTCGTGCTCCAGTCGCTCCAGGGTCGCGGCGAGGTCCGGACGGTTCTCCCCAGGTAGGGGAACATGCCGTCGTCCTCGCGGGAGTGGTGCAGGCGCAAGCCCTGACAGGCGGTCAGGCAGTTGATCCGGAGCTGGGCGCCGATCCGTGGACCGGACGCAGCGACCTCGCGGCGGATCATGGCGAGCTCACGGCGGAACGCGTCGTGGACCGAGCGCAGGAACGCGCCGGGGAGGAGCGGCCGGGGCCCGGACGGGATCGCCTCCAGCGCGACGACCGGTAGGGTGCGCTGGGCCGTGACCTGGTAGGCGCCCCAGCCCGGGTCCGATTCCACGGCCCGGGCGAAGAGCGTGTCGCGCTCCTCGCCCACCAGGATGGTTGCTCGAGCCTCGTAGGCGAGAAGGCCGTCCTCGACGGTCACCACGGGATGTGCGGCGAGGTTGTGGAACCAGGCGGGATGCGTCGGTGCTCCGCCGGCAGAGGCGATGACGAGGACGCGCTGGCCGCCGTCGGGCAGGTAGCCGACAGGGACGGTGTGCTGCGCACCGGTGCGGGCGCCGGTCGTGGTCAGGAGGAGCAGGCGCGCCCCTCGAAGTAGCCGCCGACCCGGCGGCGTTGGTGCGGAACTCGTCGATGATCTGGTCGTTGAAAGAGTGGGACATTATCGGTGTGATCTCCAGGAGTGGTCGACCCGTGGCGTCGTTGCCGCGCGACGAGGGTGGCGCGGCGTGAGCCCGGGGCGTGGGGTCACGTGCGGGAGGGACCAGGTCCCAGGACGGGGGTCCGGCGGCGAAGCCGAGGGCCAGGGCCCGGAGAAAGGCATCGCTCGTGGAGGGCGACAGCGCGGGCGAGGTGCGGATGCGCTGCACGCATCGGGGCCGGTGGCCCGCGAGGCCACCCGCGGTCACTCAGCGGCCGGGTAACCCGCTCGCTCGTGGCCCAAGGCCGACCCGGTAGTCACGGGCCCGACCTTAGCTCCTCGGCCGGGGAGGGCAACGGTTCTCGACCATGGACCGCGGCCGACCGCGGCCGACTGCGCCCGACTGCGCCCGACTGCGACCGAGGGACGTGCGGACAGTGACGGGCGCGCCCACCCGGATGCCCGGGCAAGCACGATCGCGGACCGGACCCTCGACGAGGTGCGCGAGCTGATGGGCATGGTCTGTCGCTGAGAGCTACCCTCACTCGGCCCCGAGCCGCGACCGCAGCCGCGCCAGCTGTGCCCACAGCTGGTCCGGGACCCGGTTGCCGAACGTGTCGAAGAACTGGCTCGTGAGCTCGGTCTCCGCGAGCCACGAGGCGGCGTCGACCTCGAACAGCGCGTCGAGGTCGACCTGCGCCAGGTCGAGCCCGTCGACGTTCAGCGCGCCGTCCGCAGGCAGCAGCCCGACGGCGCTCGTCACCGCTCCCGCGTCCGTCCGGAGGCCGCGGGACCGGTCGACCTGCTGGGCGATCCACTCGACGACGCGCGAGTTCTCCCCGAACCCGGGCCACAGGAACGAGCCGTCGGCGTCCTTGCGGAACCAGTTGACCTGGAAGATCTTGGGCCGCTTCGCCGGGTCCAGGCCCGCTCCGACGCTCAGCCAGTGGCTCCAGTGGTCGGCCATGTTGTAGCCGCAGAACGGGAGCATCGCGAACGGGTCGCGACGCAGCTCGCCCAGCGCACCCTCGGCGGCAGCGGTCCGCTCGGACGAGATGGTCGCGCCCATGAAGACGCCGTGCTCCCAGCTGTACGCCTGGGCGACCAGCGGCACGTTGGTGGCTCGACGGCCGCCGAAGATGATCGCGTCGATCGGGACCCCAGCGGGTCCTCCCAGGAGTCGGCGATCGACGGGCACTGTGCCGCGGCGACCGTGAACCGGGAGTTGGGGTGTGCGGCGGGGTCCCCGCGGCCCCGTCGGCGGGCGTCCAATCGTTGCCGAGCCAGTCGATCAGGTGCGCGGGTGCCTCGGGCGTGAGGCCCTCCCACCAGACGTCGCCGTCGTCGGTCAGGGCGACGTTGGTGAAGATGGTGTCGCGGTCGAACGTCGCGACCGCGACGGGGTTGGTGTCGATGCCGGTGCCCGGGCGACCCCGAAGAACCCGGCCTCGGGGTTGATCGCGCGCAGCGTCCCGTCGGGGCCGGGCGCAGCCACGCGATGTCGTCGCCGATGGTCTCGACCTTCCACCCGGGATCGTCGGCTGGAGCATCGCGAGGTTCGTCTTGCCGCACGCCGACGGGAAGGCCGCAGCCAGGTGGTAGGCGCGCCCCTCGGGCGACGTTGCCCGGATGAGCAGCATGTGCTCGGCGAGCCAGCCCTCGTCGCGGGCCATCGCCGAGGCGATGCGCAGGGCGAAGCACTTCTTGCCCAGCAGGGCGTTGCCGCCGTACCCGGACCCGAAGGACCAGATCTCGCGGGTCTCGGGGAAGTGGGCGATGTACTTGGTGGTGCTGCAGGGCCAGGGGACGTCCTCGTGGAACTCGACCGAGCCGTCGGGTCCGTCGACCACGAGCGGTGCACCTACGGTGTGGACCGCCGGCACGAACGGTGAGCCCGCGTCGATCAACGCCAGGACGGCGCTGCCGACCCGTGTCATGACCCCATGCTCACCACGACGTACGGGGAGTCGGTCACCTGGATGCCTGCCTGGGAGATGGGCCCGCCGACCGGGCCCATCGAGAACGGCACGACGTACATGGTGCGCCCGCGCATCGAACCCTCGAACACGCCGCCGAGCTCGGCGCGCATCGCGCCCGGCTCACGCCAGTTGTTGGTCGGCCCGGCGTCGGCCTCGCTGCGCGAGCAGATGAAGGTGCGCGACTCCACGCGAGCCACGTCGCTCGGGTCGGACCGGGCCAGGTAGCTACCAGGGCGGAGGTCGGGGTCGAGCGGCAGGAGCGTGCCGGCGTCGACCATGAGGTCGATGAGCCGCTGCTTCTCGGCCGCCGAGCCGTCGCACCACACGACGGAGTCCGGCTCGGTGAGGTCGGCGATCTCGCGGACCCAGGTGCGCGGGTCGCGCGCCGCCTGCCGGGCACCGGGGCCGAAGGCCGCGCCGCCGCGGTCGCTGTGAGTGCGCCGGTCACCTCCTCGACGAGAGCGGGCTGCGGGGTGCGGCGGGGATGGGCGGTGATGGTCATCGTCGGGTCTCCGGTCCTGGGCGGTGTGTCGTCCGCCCTGTCGGCGTCGGCTTCCTGCTGCTTCCACCATCGACCCTGAAGTGCACGGATTTCCACGCGCGACGTCGTCAAGAAACGCGCTTCTTGACATAGGGTCAAGGAATGGCCGTCGACGAAGATCGCAAGATCCCCACGAGCCCCGAGATCGCGACCCCGGCGAGCACGGACCTCATCACGCTCGGGCGCCGGATCCGCTGGTTCCGCACCGGCAGGGACCTCACCCTCGACGCCCTGGGTGCACAGGCCGGCACCACCGCGAGCCTCCTGTCCCTCATCGAGAACGGCAAGCGCGAACCACGGCTGTCCCTGCTCCAGGCGCTCGCGGGCGCGCTCGGTGTCACGGTGACGGACCTGCTCGCGGACGAGCCGCCGTCGCGCAGGGCGGCGCTCGAGATCTCGCTCGACCGCGCCCAGCGCGGCCCGCTCTTCGCGACCCTGGGCCTGCCGTCGGTCAAGGCGTCCCAGAAGCTGCCCCTGCCCGTCCTGGAGAACCTGGTCGGCCTCCACGGCGAGCTCGCGCGGCGCGCGTCCGAGGCCATCGCCACGCCCGAGGAGGCGCGGCGTGCCAACACCGAGCTGCGGCTCGAGCGGCAGTCCCGCAACAACTACATCCCCGAGCTCGAGGACCTGGCCGAGGAGATGACCCGTCGCGCGGGTACACGGTCGGTGCCCTCACGCACCGCACCGTGGCGCGCATGGCTGAGCAGCTGGGCTTCACGCTGCTGCACGTCGACGACCTGCCGCACTCGACGCGGACCGTCACCGACCTGCGCAACGGCCGCATCTACCTCCCGCCCGCCTCGATCCCGGGCAGTCACGGGCTGCGGTCGCTCGGCCTCCAGGCCATCGCGCACCGCGTGCTCGGTCACCAGCGGCCCACGTCGTACGCGAACTTCCTGCGACAGCGCGTCGAGATCACGTACTTCGCGGCGTGCTGCCTCATGCCCCAGTCGGCGGCCGTGGAGTTCCTGGAGCAGCGCAAGAAGGACAAGGACCTCGCGGTCGAGGACTTCCGCGACGCGTTCGGGGTCTCGCACGAGGCCGCGTCCCAACGCTTCACGAACCTTGCGACGTCACGCCTGGGCATCCCGGTGCACTTCATGCGCGTGGGCGACGACGGCGCCCTCTACCGCGGCTACGAGAACGACGGGCTGCCCTTCCCGGCC
Organism: Oerskovia sp. M15; assembly: GCA_038070415.1. Taxonomy (GTDB): domain Bacteria; phylum Actinomycetota; class Actinomycetes; order Actinomycetales; family Cellulomonadaceae; genus Oerskovia. Next base: position 930,127 of record JAMYWF010000001.1, on the reverse strand, counting down.
GACGTCACGGGTGCGATCGAGGGGCAGCTCGTGTGCCGCAGGTGGGCCGCGCGCGAGGCGTTCACGCGCCGTGACCGCGCGACGGAGTCCTACCAGTACACGGACACGCCCGCGGGCACGTTCTGGTGCAGCACCCAGACCGGCACGACGGCGACGGGCGAGTTCTCCATCACGGTCGGGGTCCCGTTCTCCTCAGCCAAGTGGTTCCGCGGGCGCGAGACGTCCGTGCGGCGTGCCTCGACCTGCCCGGACGAGGCCTGCTGCCGCCGACCACAGGCACAGCTCGCGGGGCGCTGGGAGGAGGTCGCGTGGCCCAGTGCGCGCATGCACCAGTACGTCCTCTCGGCGCTGCCCTCGGGGCGTTCCCGGGGTGGACTCCTCGGAGGTCTATGCGTTCCTCGAGAAGCACGCGCCGTCGTCGGGCACGGAGTGAGGCGGGGCGGGCGGCCCGCGTCGCCCGACTCGACCCACCCGACATGTCACACGTCGCGCAGCGGTCCGCCCTGCTGGGCGACGAGCGGCAGCAGCCGCTCCAGCACGTCGCCCGTGCGCAGCCCGTCGTGCTCGAACTCGTTCGTGACGAGCGCATGCACATTCCCGACCCGGGAAGCGGTCTCGAGCGAGAGGTGTGCGTCGACGAACATGTCGTCGTAGTAGACGGCCGCGGCGACCGGGACCTCGTTGGCCGCGAGGACGTCGAGGTCGTAGAGCTCGGTCCAGTCCTCGCGGCGCGCCAGCTCCTCGGCCGCGCCGCGGAAGGCACGTAGGCGGCGATCTCCTCGAACATCCAGGGAAGATCATCTCGCCCGTGAAGAGCAGGGGCCGGGCCTCGGGGAGAAGGACGGGTGCTCGGCGCGGACCCGTTCCGCGGCCCAGTCCGTGGCGCCGTTGCCCGAGGCGTAGATCGACTCGTGCAGCACCGCGTACAGCGGGTTCGTCCGGTAAGAGGTCAGGTCCCGGATCTCGCTGAGGAAGGTGTCGCTCAGATCCTCGTCGCCGTGGTCGAACGCCTCGTCCAGGAGCCAGTGCACGCTTTCGAAGCCCGGCTTCATACCGAAGTCCATGCCGATCGTCTGGAGGCGTCGCACCGAGAGCGTGTCGCCGTCGGGCAGCGTGACGTCACCCACCGCGATCCTGTCCGCGATGCGCCCGAGGCGCGCGACGTCGTCGGGGAAGCGTGACGCGAAGCGGGCGTTCTTGGCCGCGGTGCGCGGGTAGGTGCGGCGGTAGACCTCGGTCGCGTCGGCCTCCAGGCCCGCGAGCCCACCCGTGACGTAGCAGGCGGCGAGGCCCTCGGGGCGCGCGAGAGGTAGGTGAGCGTGAGGAAGCCGCCGTAGCTCTGCCCGAGCGACTCCAGCGGCGTCCGCCGAACAGGGTGCGGCGCAGGTGCTCGGCGTCGGCGACGATCGAGTCCGCGCGGAAGTGCGCAAGGTGCTCGGCCTGCGCCGCCGCGTCGCCGAGGGCCGTGAGAGAACGGCCGCGGACAGCCGTGCTGCGACCCGTGCCGCGCTGATCGAGCAGGATCACGCGGTGCGTCGCGAGCATGGTCCCGACCCAGCCGTCGGGGCCGGTGGGACGCGGGCCCTTGCCGCCCGGCCCGCCCTGGAGGAAGACGAGCAGCGGCAGGTCGTCGCGGCGCCTGACCGGGTCGACGAGCTCGCGCGCGAACACGGTGATCCGGCGCGGGTCGGTCTCGTCGAACCAGTCGAGGGGACCTCGACCTCGTGGTCGGTGACGTGCATCCCGGGACCGTGTAGCTGGCGGAGGTCATGGCGTCGAGCCTAGCCACCGTTGGCCCCGGACATGTCAGAACCAGCGTGACCTCGAGGGCACGCTGGTTCTGACAGCAGCGGGTGAGAGGCGAGAAGGTCTACTTCTCGACGTCGTCGTCGACCCAGTCGAGCGTCTTGGTGACGGCCTTCTTCCAGTTGCGGTAGAGGCGCTCACGCTCGCCCTCTTCCATCGACGGGCTCCAGCGCTTGTCCTCGGCCCAGTTGTCGATGACGTCCTGCTCGCCCTCCCAGAACCCGACCGCGATGCCCGCCGCGTAGGCGGCACCGAGCGCCGTGGTCTCGGCGACCTTGGGACGCACGACGTCCACGCCGAGCTGGTCCGCCTGGAACTGCATGAGCAGCTCGTTCTGGACCATGCCGCCGTCGACGCGCAGCTCGGTGAGGTCGACGCCCGAGTCGGCGTTCATGGCGTCCAGGACCTCGCGGGTCTGGAACGCCACCGCCTCGAGCGCAGCGCGCGCGATGTGGTTCTTGGTGACGTAGCGCGTGAGGCCCACGAGCGCGCCACGGGCGTCAGGACGCCAGTACGGGGCGAACAGACCCGAGAACGCGGGACGAAGTAGGCGCCACCGTTGTCGTCGACCTTGCGGGCGAGCCACTCGACGTCGGGCGCGTCCGAGAACATGCCCAGGTTGTCGCGGAGCCACTGGACGAGCGAGCCCGTGACAGCGATCGAGCCCTCGAGCGCGTAGCGCGCCGGCTGGTCGCCGATCTTGTAGCAGACGGTCGTCAGCAGGCCGTTCTTGGACGGCACCTTCTCCGTGCCCGTGTTGAGGAGCATGAAGTTGCCGGTGCCGTACGTGTTCTTGGCGGTGCCCTTCTCGAAGCACGCCTGGCCGAACGTCGCGGCCTGCTGGTCACCCAGGATGCCCGCGATCGGGACGCCGGGACCATCCCGCGCTGACGACCGTGGCCGTAGACCTCGGAGGACGACTTGATCTCCGGGAGCATCGACATGGGGATGCCCATGTCCGCCGCGATGTCCTCGCGCCAGGACAAGGTGTCGAGGTCCATGAGCATGGTGCGCGACGCGTTCGTGACGTCCGTGACGTGCACGCCGCCCTCGACGCCACCCGTCATGTTCCACAGGACCCAGGTGTCGGTGTTGCCGAAGACCAGGTCGCCGCGCTCTGCGGCCTCGCGGGCACCCTCGACGTTGTCGAGGATCCACTTGACCTTGGGTCCGGAGAAGTAGGTCGCGAGAGGAGGCCGACGATCGACTTGTACTTGTCGGGCCCTCGGCGCCGCCGAGCTCCTCGACGATCTTCTGGGTGCGCGTGTCCTGCCAGACGATCGCGTTGTAGACGGGCTTGCCCGTGGTCCGGTCCCACACGACCGCGGTCTCGCGCTGGTTGGTGATGCCGACGGCCGCGATGTCCTCGTAGGTGACGTTCGCGCGCGTCAGGGCGAGGCCCACGGCCTCGCGGACGTTGTTCCAGATCTGCTCAGGGTTGTGCTCGACCCAGCCGCCCGCGGGAAGATCTGGTCGTGCTCGAGCTGGCCGGAGGAGACGATCTCCCGGCGTGGTTGAAGACGATGGCCCGGGAGCTGGTGGTTCCCTGGTCGATGGCGAGAACGTAGTCGGCCATGGTGTGTCAGTCCTTCACGTCGGTGTGGGGTGGTGCAGCGGCTTGGGCTGCGGGTGTGCGGTAGTGAGGTGGTGCCGGGTGTCCGGTCGGCCCCGTGGCGGGCCGACCGGACGGGCGATGCCGATGGGGTCAGGCCCAGGCTCCGCCGAGGAGCCCGGCGAGCACGCCGCCGACGAGCGGACCCGCGACCGGGACCCAGGCGTAGGACCAGTCGCTCGAACCCTTGCCCCTGATGGGCAGGAGGGCGTGAGCGATACGGGGACCGAGGTCGCGAGCGGGGTTGATCGCATACCCGGTAGGACCACCGAGGGACGCACCGATGCCGACCACGACCAGCGCGACCGCGAGCGGGCCGAGCCCGGACGGTGTCCTTCCGGACGCCACGACGAAGAACACGAGCACGAACGTCGCGATGACCTCGGTGATGAAGTTCCAGCCGTACGAGCGGATCTCGGGGCCGGTCGAGAAGACCGCGAGCTTGGTCGCGGCGGGCGCGTCCTCGTCGAAGTGCTTCTTGTAGGCGATGAATGCCAGCACGGCGCCGATGATCGCGCCGATCATCTGTGCGCCCATGTACATGAACATGCTGCTCACGGTCGGTTCGATCGTGGCGGTGACCAAGCCTTCGGGCCCGGTGACCGAGAAGAAGGGCTCCTGCGCGGTGTACAGACCGATCGTCACCGCGGGTTGAGGTGCGCGCCGGACTTGAAGGCGACGTAGACACCGGTGAAGACGGCGAGGCCCCATCCGAAGTTGATGAGGAGCCAGCCGCCGTTGAAGCCCTTGTTCTTCGGGAGGATCACGTTGGCCACGACGCCCGCGCCCATCAGGACCAGGGTCGCGGTGCCGAGTATCTCGGACCAGAAGGCGTTGAGGAGGAGTGTGTCCATCAGCTTCTCTCTTTCTTGGTGGACTTCGTTGTCGCAACCGCCCCAGCGCATCCGTGCGCTGGGGCCCCGCGTGCGCCGCTCTGTGCGTACCGGGAGGTTGGGTGTGCCGGCCCAGGCGCCGCCCGGCGCGAACCGAGCAGGATGGGGAACCGGCGGATGAAGTTGTCTCGGGGAGCTTTCGGGGCTCCGTGCGGTCGGGAGGGGCAGTCGCTACGGGCTGGTCACGAGGCCTCGAGAGGCTTGAGCGGCGCGACGTCGTCGGCCGCGAGGCGCGTGCTCTCCGCGGAGGTGTCGTCGGGCTGCTGCTCGGCCGCGGCCTCGGCATCGGCGCGAGCCGTGTACGAGGCGATCTCCGCGGCCTTCTGCTCGTCGCTCCACCCGAGGAGCGGGGCGGCGATGTCGGCGATCTCGGGAGGGCACCCAGCCCGCGGTCGCGCACCTCGTAGTTGAGGCGGGTCCGGTGCAGCAGCAGGTCCTCCAGGTGGAGGGCGCCCTCGTGGCTCACGCCGTAGGCGATCTCGGCCCGGAGGTAGGCGGGCGCGTGCTCGAGGGGCTTGGCGAGGGCGGGGTCGGCCTGGCACAGGGCGACGATGTCGCGGAGGTTGGAGCCGTAGCGGTGCAGCAGATGGTCCACCATCTGCGGCGTCCACCGGTACTTCGAGGCCCAGGGCCGGGCCTGGCGCCGGACCGCGTCGAGGCCGACCGCGCCGAGCAGCGGGATCTTGTCCGTGATGGACGGGAGCGCGGCGGCGCGCTGGCCGATCGCGAAGTCGACCGCGTCCTTGGCCATCACGCGGTACGTCGTCAGCTTGCCGCCCGCGATGACCGTGAGACCCGGTGTGGGGACGCCGTGGTGTGCTCGCGCGAGACCTTGGCGGAGCTGGTGCCCTCCTTGGTCCCGGGCTGGAGGAGCGGTCGCAGACCCGCGTAGGTCCCGATGATGTCGTCGCGCGTCAGGGCTGGGCGAGGACCGCGTTCGCGTGCTCCAGGATGTACTCGATGTCCGCGGAGGTCGCGACCGGGTGGGTGAGCTCCTGCTCCCAGGGCGTGTCGGTGGTGCCGATGACCCAGTAGCGGGACCACGGGATGATGAAGAGGACCGACTTCTCGGTCTGCAGGATCAGGCCGACCTGGCCCTTGATGCGCTCGCGCGGGACGACGATGTGGACGCCCTTCGAGGCCAGGACGCGCAGCCCGCCGTCGGTACCGGCGAGGGCCTCGGTGTCTTCGGTCCACACGCCGGTCGCGTTGATGACGGCGCGAGCCCGGACGGTGATGCGCTTGCCCGTCTCGAGGTCCTCGAGGATCGCGCCGTTGACCGCGCCCGTGGAGCCCTTGGTCAGCTCGACGACCTGGGTGCGGGAAGCGGCGTGAGCGCCGTAGGAGGCCGCGGTCCGGATCAGGGTCGAGACCAGGCGTGCGTCGTCGACCGAGGCGTCCCAGTACTGGACGGCTCCGATCGCGGCGTCGTGGGCGAGGTCCGGGAACTTGCGCTCCATCTGCTTGCGCGACAGGTGGCGGTGCAGCGGGAGTGCGCGCTTGCCGGGAGCCATGCTCGCGAGCGTGTCGTACAGCGCGATGCCCGCTCCGACGTAGGCGCGTTCCCAGACGCGGTGCTCGAGCGGGTAGAGGAAGGGACGGGCGGACGAGGTGGGGCGCGAGGTCCTTGATGAGGAGGTCGCGCTCGGTGAGGGCCTCGTGGACCAGGTGGAAGTCGAGCATCTGCAGGTAGCGGAGGCCACCGTGGACCAGCTTGCTGGACCGGCTGGACGTCCCGGAGGCCCAGTCCTGGGCCTCGACGATCGCGGTCGACAGCCCGCGGGTGACGGCGTCGAGGGCGATACCCGCTCCGGTCACGCCGCCGCCGATCACGAGGACGTCGAGCTCCGCGTCCGCGCTGGTGCTCGCCGCGAGCGCTGACAGCGCCTGCTGGCGGGACTCTGCGGTGAGTCTGCTGGAAGTCATCCGATGGCCTTCTCTCGTCGTCGAACTGGTGCATCTCCGACAGGAGGTGCAGGAGGAGTACCTCCTGTGACGCTCCCACGGGTCCGCGTCCCGCGCTAGCGGTACGAGCCGGTCCCCGAGAGGGCACCGCTCCGTGGTACAGCGCTGTCGAAATGCCGCTGCACGTACTAACGTCAACATGTCAGGAACGTTCGCGCAAGCACAGTGCACAAACGTGCAGTAGGCAGGAGACCGGCAGATGGCGGATCGCGAGCAGGACGTCCTGCGGGCGGCCTCGATGTACTACCTCCAGGACATGAAGATGGAGGCGATCGCGAAGCACCTGCGGACCTCGCGGTCGACGGTCTCGCGGCTGGTCAAGAGAGCCCGTGAGACAGGTCTGGTGGAGATCACGCTCCGGCCGACGCAGAGTCGGGCGCCGGGACTTGGCGCTCACATCTCGGCCACGTACGGCATCGACGCCTACGTGGTGCCCGTCCCGGACTCGACGCAGCAGGTCGACCGGCTCGACCAGGTCGCCCTCACGACCGCCCGCCTGCTCGGCTCGTGGTTCGACTCCGACATGATCTTGGGCATCGCCTGGGGACGACGCTCGCGGCGATCTCCCGGCACCTGAGCCGCAAGCCGACACGAGGCTCCGCCGTCGTGCAGCTCAACGGGGCGGCGAACACGCGCACCTCGGGTGTCCACTACGCGGGGACCTGATCGCCGGGTTCGGCGAGGCGTTCGACGCGCACGTGCACCATTTCCCAGTCCCCGCGTTCTTCGACTACGCCGAGACCAAGCGGGCGATGTGGCGCGAGCGGTCGGTCCGACGGGTCCTGGACGTCCAGCGGAGGGTCGACGTCGCGCTCTTCTCCGTGGGTGCGGTCTCGGGCGGCGTCCCGAGCCACGTGTACTCGGCCGGGTACCTGGAACCCGAGGACATCGCCGTGCTGGACGCCGAGGGGTCGTGGGGACGTGTGCACGGTCTTCCTCCGGGGCGACGGGACCTACCGCGACATCGCGCTCAACGAGCGGGCCACGGGTCCTGGGCCGGACGAGCTGCGTCGGATCCCTCAGCGCGTGTGCGCGGTGGCGGGGACAACAAGGTCGCGCCCTGCGTGCGGCGCTCCGGGCAGGGTGGTCACGCACCTCGTGATCGACGAGATCACGGCATCGCACCTCGTGGAGCAGGAGACGGGACGGATCGCCGTCGCGCGCACTCGCAATGAAACTATGCAGTCGAGTGCATGATTACGCATTCGGCCTCGGACCGGCGTAGATTGAGCGCGTGACGAGCACCCTCACCCCGACCTTGCCGCTCCGCCCGCCCTGCCCGCGGACGTGCGCGCCATCCGCGGGCTCGTCGAGCTCTACGCGGAGGCCCGCATCCTGCTGGCCAAGGAGATGGTCGGCTACTACGAGGCCGTCCAGGAGTTCGTGGTGGCCGACGCAGGCGAGCCAGGAGCCCCGGACGTGGTCGGGTGCGGGGCCTTGCACGTCATGTGGGACGACCTCGCCGAGATCCGCACGCTCGCGGTGGACCGTTCGTGGCGTGGGCACAAGGTCGGGCACCGGCTGGTCGTCGAGCTCCTTGAGCGCGCCCGCACGCTCGGGCTGCGGAGGGTCTTCTGCCTGACCTTCGAGGTCGACTTCTTCCAGGCTCACGGCTTCGAGGTGATCGACGGGACGCCCGTGTCTCCGGACGTCTATGCGGAGCTCCTGCGCTCCCACGACGACGGGGTGGCCGAGTTCCTCGACCTCGCGCGGGTCAAGCCCAACACGCTCGGCAACACGCGGATGCTCATCACGCTCTGAGTCTCGCCACGTTCGGTACGTCAGGCGGGGAGCCGGTAGACCTCGCCGTCCTGCTCGACCAGGCCGTCCTCGACCAGGCTCGCCACGCACCGTCCGAGCTGGGCCGCGTCGGGCCAGAGGCTCGCGATCACGGCCCGGTGCACCGGGCCGTCCGCCCCGCGCAGCGCCGCCATGACCCGACCCCGAGCCTGCCGGTCCGTGCCCTCCCAGGCCTGGGTCCGCCGTCGGGCAGCGTGCTCGTCCGGGGCTGCCCGCAGCCCGCCACGCGCACAGGTCCGCCACCGGGCACTCGTCGCAGCGCGGCGCCCGCGCCGTGCACACCAGAGCACCCAGCTCCATCGAGGCGGCTGCCCACAGCGCCGCGTCGGCGTCCTCGGCGGCGCGACCTGCGTCGCGAGGCGACGCTCGGCCGCCGTGTACGACGGCGAAGGCAGCGCCGTCCCCGACACCGCGCGCGCCAGGACGCGTCGCACGTTGGTGTCGACGACCACCGCGCGGCGCCCGTGCGCGAACGCCGTCACCGCCGCCGCGGTGTACTCCCCGACGCCGGGCAGTGCGAGCAGCTCGTCCGCGGACTGCGGGACGCGGCCCCGTGCCGCTCGACGACGGCCCGTGCGCAGTCCTGCAGGCGCAGCGCGCGGCGCGGGTAGCCGAGGCGCCCCAGGCGCGCAGCACGTCGGCGGTCGGGGCCGCGGCGAGGTCCGCAGGGCGGGCCACCGCTCCATCCACGCCCGCCAGGCGGGCTCGACCCGCACCACGGGCGTCTGCTGGAGCATGACCTCGCTGACCAGGACGCCCCAGGGCAAGCAGTCGTCGTAGCGCCAGGGCAGGTCCCGCGCGTTCACGGCAAACCACTGCCCGACGGCGTCGCGCAGGCCCCCGAACGGGTCCGCCTCCGCGAGGCTCGTCAAAGAGGGCGGGTGCTGGCGATCGGCGAGGCGGGCGGCATGGTCGGACCATTCTCGCCGATGCGCACGGGTGCGGTGTGGCAGGGACGAAACGGTCGCGTCGGCGACGTACCGTTGCCCCAGCGCAGGACGGACCTGCGCGCACCGTCGAACGGAGCCGCACGTGAGCACGGCGCGAGGCACCCGGCCACCGACCGGGGCGACCCGGTCCCCGCGGGCCCTTCCGGCCGGACCAGGCCGGGAGAGGAGCCTCCGCGCGGACGCTGCGCGTCCGACGCGTCCTGGCACTGGTCCTGCTCGCGGTGATCGTCGTCGGCGTCGTGATGCTCGTCAAGGCGGCCATCGCGTTCGGGACCGGTCTGCTGGCGGACGACCCCGAGGGCAAGATGGCGCCGCCCCGCCGCAGGAGGTGGCCGCCGGCGGGTACAAGAGCTGCGAGGCCAAGGACGTGACGCTGGCGCTCACCGCGTCCAAGGCCGAGTACGCCGTCGGAGAGGCCCGTCGTTCTCGGTCACGCTCACGCACGTCGGGCGCCGGCCGTGCCTGATCGACGGGTCCGACGCCGCGCGCGCGATCACCGTCGCCTCCGGGACCGAGCGCATCTGGTCGTCCGCCGACTGCCCGGCCGAGGCGCGCACGCTGCTGATGGCCCCGGCGACGTCGACTCCCAGACCGTGACGTGGGGACGGGTCCGCTCGGCGGCCGAGTGCCCGGCGGATCTGCCGATTCCTGGCGCGGGAACCTACAGCGCGGTCGCGACGTCGACCGAGATCACGGGACTCACCAGTGCGGCCGCCCGTTCACGCTGCTCGAGCCGCCCCGCCGCCCGTCGAGACGCCCCCGCGACTACGCCGCCCGCGGACGGGACGATCCCGCCCGCGGACGGGACGACGCCGCCCGCCGCAGGGGAGACGGCTCCTGCCGACGGCGCGACTCCTAGCCTGAGTCGCACACCCGCATGGGCCGGAGCGGTGGCCGATGAGCTGTCAGCACTGGGCCGGGGAAGGGACCGGCTCACTTCTGACAGCCGGCCGGGCGCTGAGCAGCAGACCGGAAGGACGCGCGCAGGCAGACGTTCTAGACGTACCGCTCGAGAATGCTCGACTCCGCCAGGCGCGACAGGCCCTCACGGACCGCGCGGGCACGCTGCTCGCCAACGCCGTCCACAGCCATGAGGTCGTCGATGCTGGCCGCGAGGAGCTTCTGCAGGCCACCGAAGTGCGTGACCAGGCGGTCGATGATGGTGCCCGGCAGGCGGGGAACCTGGAGAGCAGGCGGTAGCCGTGCGGGCGACCGCGGCGTCGAGCGCCTCGCCGCCACCCGGCAGCTCGAGGACCCGGCCGATGAGCGTGAGGTCGAGCAGCTGCGTCGAGTCGAGCGCGCCCAGGGCGTTCTTCACGTCCGCGAGCGAACGCTCCTTGCGGCCGAGCTCGACGTAGTCGCGGATCACGGACTCGCGGTCGGAGCCGATCCCGCCGATCAGCTCGTCGAGCTGGAGCGCGAGCAGGCGACCGTCGGTGCCGAGCTCGATGACGTATCCGGCGATCTCCTCGGAGATGCGACCGACCATCTCGAGACGCTGCACCACGGCGCAGACGTCGCGGACCGTGACGAGATCCTCGATCTCGAGGGCGGACAGCGTGCCGCTGACCTCGTCGAGGCGGGCGCGGTAGCGCTCGAGCGTCGCGAGGGCCTGGTTGGCGCGCGAGAGGATGGTGTCGGAGTCCTCCAGCACGTAGCGCAGCCCGCCCACGTACAGCGCGACGATCCGCATGGACTGGCTCACGGAGATGACCGGGAAGCCGCTCTGCTTGGCGACGCGCTCGGCCGTGCGGTGACGCGTGCCGGACTCGGTGGTCTCGATCGTCGCGTCAGGGAGGAGCTGGACGGCCGCGCGAAGGATGCGGTGGGCGTCCCGGTCGAGGACGACCGCGCCGTCCATCTTGGAGAGCTCTCGCAGCCGGGTCGCGGAGAACCCGACGTCCAGCACGAACCCGCCCGAGCACATGGTCTCCACGACCTTGTCCAGGCCGAGCACGATGAGGGCGCCCGTTCGTCCGCGCAGGATGCGCTCGAGGCCGTCGCGGAGCTCGGTGCCCGGAGCCACGGCTGCGAGGGTCTCCCGGAGCAGGTCGTCAGGATGCACGGGGAGTTGGCCACGTGGGCATCTTACGCTGCCGGGTTGTCCCAGGGCGAGAAAACGCCGTCCCGGGACAACTGGAGGTCACGATGGCGTCACGGTGGTCAGAGGTCGAACCGTGTGCGCTCCTGCTGCGGCGGAAGCTGGCCGCCACGCGCGAGCTCGACAGCCTCGCCGAGATGCTGCGCGGGCAGCACGGTCATCCCGCGGGGGCTTCGGGGAGGACCCGTGGGGCACCACGGCTCGCGTGAAGCCCAGGCGGGCGGCCTCGGCCAGCCGGCGGTCGAGGCCGGCGACGGGCGGATGTCCCCGGCGAGACCGACCTCGCCGATCGCGATGGTCCCCGGGGCATGACCTGGTCCTCGCGGGCCGAGAACGTCGCCAGCGCGATGGACAGGTCTGCGGCAGGCTCGGTGACCCGTGCCCCACCGATCGTCGAGACGTAGACGTCCTGGTCGACCAGGCGGACGCCGGCGTGCCGGTGCATGACCGCGAGGATCATGGCGAGCGGCTCGAGTCGATGCCGCTCGTGGTGCGCCGAGGGTTGGCCAGGGAGCTGGGCACGACGAGGGACTGGATCTCGAGCGCGAGAGGTCGGCGCCCCTCGAGGGTGACGGTGATGGACGTGCCGGGAACGCCCGCCCCGGCGTGCGACAGGAACAGCCCGCTCGGATCCGCGAGGCCCACGATGCCCGTCTCCGACAGGTCGAAGCAGCCGACCTCATCGGTGGGGCCATAGCGGTTCTTGATGGCGCGCACGAGGCGCAGCCGGGAGTGCCGGTCGCCCTCGAACTGGCACACGACGTCGACGAGGTGCTCCAAGGTGCGCGGTCCGGCGACCGAGCCGTCCTTGGTGACGTGACCGACCAGGATCACGGGCAGGTCCCGCTCCTTGGCGGCGGCGATGAGCGCTGCCGCGACCTCACGGACCTGGCTGACCCGCCCGGGGCGCCGTCGACCTGTGCCGAGGCGATGGTCTGCACCGAGTCGACGACCAGCAGGTCCGGGTTCGTGGCCTCGATGTGCCCCAGGACCGTCGCGAGATCCGTCTCGGCGGCGAGCAGCAGGCCGGGAGCCAGCGCCCCGACGCGCTCGGCGCGCAGCCGGACCTGCCCGGCGGACTCCTCGCCTGTGACGTACAGGACCGTGCGCGGACGCGGCGCCGCGACAGGGGCGTCCTCCGGGAGGCGACCTTGTCGCTCACCCCGCCGCGACGTTGCTCGCCACCTTGAGGAGGAGCGTCGACTTGCCGACCCCGGTTCCCCGGCGAGCAGGACCACGGCGCCCGGGACGATCCCGCCGCCCAGGACACGGTCGAACTCGTCGACGCCCGTGGGCGTCGCGCGGGCCGTCTCGACGTCGATCTCCCCGATCGGGCGGGCGGGGAGCGCGTCGGAGCGACCGCGGCGGTGCGTGGACCTGCGGAGGCCGCGGCCTCCTCGGTGACCGTGCCCCACTCCTGGCACTCCCGCAGCGTCCCACCCACTTGGCGGTGGTCCAGCCGCACTCGCTGCACCGGTAGGCGGGCCGGGCCGGACGCTTGCTTGCGGAACGGGAACCGGCGGAGGTCGATGTGGTCACGGAGGTCACGCTAGCGACAGGCACCCACACCGGGTCGCCGGGTACGTCCCGATGGCGCCCCTGCCTGCTCTGCTCATCATGAAGCCATGCGAAGGCTCCGCAGGGACAGTCCGTGGTGGACCGTCATCACCACGCTCGGCTCGCTGGCCGCCTGCCTGCTGGTCTTCTACGGCATCCCGCTGGGCGACGGCGGCCGGGCCTGGGTGCAGATCCTGCTCTTCGTCGTCGGGCTCGCGGGCCTGGTCGTGCTCGTCGCCGTCCAGCTACGGCGCCAGGTCCGGGCGGCCGGGACCCGAGCGTCCGGGTCCAGTCCGTCATCGGGCTGCTGTCGCCGGTGATCACGTTCTTCGCGATCGCCTACTTCCTCCTCGCCACGAACAGCGACGAGGCGTTCGTAGGCCTCGAGACGCGGACCGACGCGCTGTACTTCACGGTCGTGACGCTCGGGACGGTCGGCTTCGGGGACATCCACCCGGTCGGGCAGGCGGCCCGGATCGTCACGATGGTGCAGATCGTCTTCGACCTGGCCGTCATCGGCGTGCTCGTCGCAGTCACCACGCAGCGGCTCGAGTCGCGCGCGGCGCGGCGGGAGCAGCGCCACGAGCACCCGAGGACCCCGCCACACCTGACCAGGCGGCCAGACGCTCGACACTCGCGCAACCTGCTCCGGCGGGCCGCCGGAGCACAATAGGCTGGCGCGACCACGAGTCGGTCCGAGGGAGTGTCATGAGCCAGGAGACGGGCGCCCGCGTCCGACGTCGCAGGACGGGGTCGGGCTGAAGGACAGCCGCCACGGAGGGGCACCGTCCGCTGCCGTGTATGCCCGACGGCGGCTCGTCGCCCTGGTCCTGCTGCTCGCGCTGGTCGCGGCCGCGGGGTGTTCGCGGCGTTCGTCTGGCCCGGGTTCACGACCGCGGACGGGCGGAGAAGCCCGAGGTCACCGTCACGGCCGCCCCTCCCACGCCGACGATCGACCCGGTCGAGCGCACCGCGGACACTGAGTTCGCCAAGGTGCTCCCCGCGTCGGTCCGCCAGTTCGCGCTGCGCTCGGAGGCGCCCACGGAGGCCTTCGAGGACGCGGGGCGATCGAGGCGCACGAGCTGACCTACGCGGACGCGGAGGGCGACGCGGCCACCGTCGTGACGGTGCTCGCGGGGCAGTGGGGACCGACGAGGAGGCCACGGCGGCCTACGAGGAGCTGCTGGCCGCGGCGGTCGCCGCGGGAGCGAGCCCGCGTCCACGGGGACGGGTGAGGTCGAGGTCGACGGCGAGCCCGTGGGAACCTATGCCGTCACCCCGGTCACTGCGGCTGCCGGGACGGCGACGGTCACGTGGCGCAACGGCAACGCCGTGCTCCAGGCGACGGGGCCGGTCGACGAGATCGAGAAGTTCTACACCGCGTTCCCGCTGTAGCCCGGGTGTGCTCCGGGCTCACGCCGGAGCCGCCGTCTCGAGGCGGTGTGGTCCCCATGGCTCGACCAGGGGATCCGTCCGGGCTGGGAACCCATGATCAGGAAGCAGGAACGATGTCAACGACGACCCACCAGGTCGACATCCCGAGCAGCATCCCCGACTGGCGGTCCTCGGGACCGGGGTCATGGGGAGACGATCCTCGCGGGCGCGCTGCGCGCCGGCTGGCTGCCGGCAGACGTGGTCGCCACGGTGCGCCGCGCCGTGCGGGCCGAGGAGCTCGAGGGCGCTACGGCGTCGGGACGACGACGGACAACACCGCCGCGGTGCGCGGTGCGGGTGTCGTCGTGGTCGCGGTCAAGCCGAAGGACGTCGCCGCGCTGCTCGCGGAGATCGCGGACCACCTGGGCGAGGGAACCGTCGTGGTGAGCGTCGTCGTCGGGCTCGCGTCGCGCTTCTACGAGGACCGGCTCCCGGCGGCACGTCGGTCGTGCGGGTCATGCCGAACACCCCGTCGGTGATCGGCGCGGGCGTCAGCGCGGTGAGCGGTGGTGCTGCGGCGAGCGATCGTGACGTCGCGCTGGTCGAGCGCCTTCTCGGGGAGACGGGGCTCGTGGTCCGGGTCGCGGAGAAGGACCAGAACGCGGTCGCCGCGCTCTCCGGCTCGGGGCCCGCCTACGTCTTCTACGTGGTCGACGCGCTCGCCGAGGCCGGGGTCCTGCTGGGTCTGACCCGTGCGGTCGCCCTCCAGCTCGCGACGGCCACCGTGCTGGGCTCGGCAAAGATGCTCGACGAGACCGGCGAGCATCCCGTCATCCTGCGCGAGCGCGTGTCGTCGCCCGGTGGCACGACCGTCGCCGCTCTGCGCGCGCTCGACGACGGCGGGGTCCGGGCGGCGTTCCTCTCGGCGCTCGAGGCCGCCCGCGACCGCTCGGAGGAGCTCGCCGCGGCGCTCGAGGCGCAGGCATGAGCGCCGACCCGGGCGCACCCGCCCCCGGCGATGTCGGACGTCGCCGAGCTCGCCGGCGTCTCGCACCAGACGGTCTCGCGGGTCCTGAACGATCACCCGAGCGTGCGGCCGCAGACCCGGAGCGCGTCCTCGATGCGATCGCGACCCTCGGCTACCGTCGCAACAGCGCGGCCCGCGCACTCGTGACGGCGCGGTCCGGGACCATCGGGGTGGTCACCACGGGGTCGGCGCTGTACGGCCCGACGAGCACGCTCATCGCTGTCGAGGTGGCCGCACGCGAGGAGGGTACTTCGTGTCGGTCGCGACGATCCGCAGCTACGACGCCACCACAATGCACACGGTCCTCGAGCACTTCATGGCCCAGGGGTCGAGGGGATCGTGGTGATCGCGCCCCAGACCGACGTGGCGGCGGCCGTCGACTCGTTCCGGGCCCCGGTGCCGATCATCCTCATCGCCGCCCGTGAGCTGGGGAGGCCGCTCCCGTCCCGGCAGCGGGGATGCCGTGACGTCGTCCTCCGGGACCGCGAGCATCCTGCCGATCGCCGTGGACCAGCGCCTCGGCGCCCGGCTCGCCACCGAGCACCTGCTCGACCTGGGGCACCGCACGGTGGTCCACCTCAGCGGCCCGCTCGACTGGTTCGACGCGCGTGAGCGGGCCACGGATGGAACGACGCGCTCGCGGCCGGGGGTCCCCGAGGCCGAGCGCGAGATGATCCGGTGCACGTGGTCGTCGGACGCGGGCTACGAGGTGGGTGCGACCTCGCCCGTCGGGTCCTCGACGGATCGGGGCCCACGGCGGTCTTCGCCGGCAACGACCACCTGGCGCTCGGTGTCCTTCAGGCGTTCTGGGAGGCCGGGGTCGTGGTCCCGCGCGACGTGTCGGTCGTCGGTTTCGACGACGTCGAGGGTGCGGCGCACTTCATCCCGCCGCTCACCACGGTCCGCCAGCCCTTCGCCGAGCTGGGGCGGCGGTGCATGGCCCTCCTGCTCGACGCGTTCGCCGGGGCGAGCCGGGAGACCACCCAGATCCCACCGCTCCTGATGGTCCGGGCGAGCTCGGGACCGCCCGCGCCTGACGGCGCGCCGCCGCTCGGTCCACCACCTCGTGCGGGTGGTGGCCACCCTTCGTGTGAGCGCTAACATTGGAGCGGAGAGAGTGGCCAGACGCGACGACGCGGCGAGGAGAAGTAGCAATGGTGCAGCAGGACAGGGTGGACGACCTCCGCGAGGCGGTCGTCGCCGGGAACACCGCGCTCGGGATCGAGCTCGGCTCGACCCGGATCAAGGCGTGCCTGGTCGGTCCCGACGGGACGCCGATCGCGAGCGGCAGCCACGAGTGGGAGAACGAGTACACCGACCGCACCTGGACGTACTCCCTCGACGCGGTCCGGGACGGCATGCAGCACTGCTATGCCGACCTGGTGGCCGACGTGGAGCGGCAGCACGGGGTCCGCCCCACGACGTTCGGCGCCCTGGGCGTGTCGGCCATGATGCACGGCTACCTCGCGTTCGACGCCGACGACGAGCTGCTCGTGCCCTTCCGCACCTGGCGCAACACCACGACCGCCAAGGCAGCTGCCGAGCTCTCGGAGCTGTTCGACCACAACGTCCCGCAGCGCTGGTCCGTCGCCCACCTGTACCAGGCGATCCTCGACGACGAGCAGCACGTCGCCCGGGTCGCGTCCTCACGACGCTCGCCGGGTACGTCCACCGGCTACTCACCGGGCGGGACGTGCTCGGCGTGGGCGACGCGTCGGGCATGTTCCCCGTCGACCCGCAGACGCGCACCTACGACCGCGGCATGCTCGGCCTGCTCGACGAGCTCGTCGCGACGCGTCGTCCCGGGCTCGTCGTCGAGTCGTTGCTGCCCGAGGTCCTCGTCGCAGGGCAGGACGCGGGTCACCTGACCCGGGAGGGGCCGCCTGGCTCGACCCGACGGGCACCCTGCTGCCCGGAGCGCCGCTGTGCCCGCCCGAGGGGACGCCGGAACCGGCATGGTCGCGACGAACTCCGTCGCGCCGCGCACCGCCAACGTCAGCGCCGGTACGAGCATCTTCGCGATGGTCGTCCTCGAACGCGCTCTCGCGACGCGCCACCACGAGCTCGACCTCGTCACGACCCCGGCGGGCGACCTCGTCGCGATGGTCCACTGCAACAACGGGGCCAGCGAGCTGGCCGCCTGGGCCGACGTCTTCGGCGAGCTCGCCGCGGCGCTCGGGAGCCCTGCCGCACCGGACGACGTGTTCGGCGCGCTCTTCCGGCGGCCCTCGAGGGCGCGGCCGACGGCGGCGGGCTGCTCGCGTACAACTACTCTCGGGCGAGCCCATCACGGGGCTCGAAGAGGGCGGCCGCTGTTCGTCCGCACGCCCGACAGCCGTCTGACCCTGGCCAACTTCATGCGCGCGCAGGTGTACGGCGTGTTCGGCACGCTCGCCCTCGGCATGCGGGTGCTCGCTGGCGAGGGCGTCGCGCTCGACGCGATGTTCGCGCACGGCGGGATCTTCCGGACCGAAGGGTGGCCCAACGGCTGCTCGCTGCGGCGATCGGCGCACCCGTGACCGTCGGACGGACCGCAGGGAGGGTGGAGCCTGGGGCATCGCGCTGCTCGCCGCGTACGCCCGCGTCGCAGCCGACGGGAGCGGACCGGACCTCGACACCTACCTGCGCGAGCACGTGTTCGCGACCGCCGAGCTCGACACGGTGGCACCGGACCCTGAGGACGCCGCAGGTTTCGCCGCCTACCTCGAGCGGTACGCCGCCGCCTCGTGGTCGAGCGCGCGGCCGTCCGCGCGCTCTGACCCCGACCAAGGAGAACCACCCATGAGCACCTCGCCCACGACGACCGGGCAGGCCGGACCGGCCGAGTCCCCGGTCCCTCGGTCCCCGCCCACCTGCGTGCGGCGGTCGACGCCGCCAAGGAGCGTGTCGCCGCGCTCCACGCCGAGCTGCCGCGCTGGGAGCTCGTGGTGTGGACCGCGGGCAACGTCTCGGAGCGCGTCCGCGCAGCGCGCCGACGGCGACAGCGCCGACGGGGCAGGAGACCTCCTCGTCATCAAGCCGTCGGGCTTGTCGTACGACGACATCACGCCCGAGGCCATGGTCGTGTGCGACCTCGACGGGAACCTCGTCGAGGGCGAGCGGGCGCCGTCGTCGGACACCGCCGCGCACGCCTACGTCTACCGCCACATGCCCGAGGTCGGCGGCGTCGTGCACACGCACTCGACGTACGCCACGGCCTGCCGCGCGCGGCGAGGCTGTCCCGTGCGTCCTGACGATGATGGCCGACGAGTTCGGCGGCGACATCCCCGTCGGCCCGTTCGCGCTCATCGGTGACGACTCGATCGGGCGCGGCATCGTCGAGACGCTCCGCGACTCGCGCAGCCCCGCGGTGCTCATGCGCAACCACGGCCCGTTCACGATCGGCAAGGACGCACGCGCGGCCGTCAAGGCGGCCGTCATGTGCGAGGAGGTCGCCCGGACCGTGCACGTCGCGAGCCAGCTCGGCGAGCCGACCCGCATCGCGCAGTCCGACGTCGACTCCTGTACGCGCGGTACCAGAACGTCTACGGGCAGCAGCCGGTGCGCTGACAGGCATCGAGCGCAACGTGCACGACCAGCAGCACGGCGGCTCCGCACCGACGCGGCGACCGCTCCCACCGATACACGAAAGATGTGGACCTATGAGCAAGCCCTACGCGGACCGCGAGATCTGGTTCCTCACCGGTAGCCAGGACCTGTACGGCGACGAGACGCTGCGCCAGGTCGCCGAGCAGTCTCAAGAGGTCGCGCGCGCCCTCGACGCGTCGTCCGACGTACCCGCGAACGTCGTCTGGAAGCCCGTCCTCAAGGACTCGGCGTCGATCCGGCGAGCGATGCTCGACGCCAACGCGGACGACCGCGTGCTCGGCGTCGTGACGTGGATGCACACGTTCAGCCCCGCGAAGATGTGGATCGCGGGCTCGACGCGCTGCGCAAGCCCCTGCTGCACCTGCACACGCAGGCGAACGTCGAGCTCCCTGGGACTCGATCGACATGGACTTCATGAACCTCAACCAGGCCGCACACGGCGACCGTGAGTACGCGTACATGGCGACGCGCCTGGGCGTCTCGCGCACGACCGTCGTCGGGCACGTCTCCAACCCGGCCGTCACGGCGCGCGTGGGTCCTGGTGCGGGCGCCGCAGGCTGGGCCGCGACGCACGAGCTGCGCCTGGTCCGCTTCGGCGACAACATGCGCAACGTCGGTGTGACCGAGGGTGACAAGACCGAGGCCGAGCTGCGCTTCGGTGTGAGCGTGAACACGTGGGGCGTCAACGACCTCGTCGCGGCCGTCGACGCGGTGTCCGACGCCGACGTCGACGCCGTCGTGGCCGAGTACGAGAACCTCTACGACGTGGCCCCGAGCTGCGCAAGGACGGTGGCGGCACGAGTCGCTGCGCTACGCGGCCCGCCAGGAGATCGCGCTCGAGACGTTCCTCGAGTCGGTCGGCGCCAAGGCGTTCACGACCAACTTCGAGGATCTGGGCGACCTGCGTCAGCTCCCCGGCATCGCGGTCCAGCGCCTCATGTCCAAGGGCTACGGGTTCGGCGCCGAGGGCGACTGGAAGACCGCCGTGCTCGTCCGTGCCGCCAAGGTCATGGGCGAGGGCTGCCCGGTGGTGCGTCGCTCATGGAGGACTACACGTACGACCTCACGCCCGGCAGCGAGAAGATCCTGGGCGCGCACATGCTCGAGATCTGCCCGTCCCTGACGGCGTCGACCCCGCGCGTGGAGATCCACCCGCTCGGCATCGGCGGCAAGGAGGACCCCGTGCGCATGGTGTTCGACGCCGACCCCGGCGTGGGCGTCGTCGTCTCGCTCGCCGACATGCGCGACCGGTTCCGCCTCACGGCCAACGTCGTCGACGTCGTCCCCGCGAGCGCGCCGCTGCCCAACCTGCCGGTCGCGCGCGCCGTATGGGAGCCGCGTCCCGACTTCGCGACCTCGGCCGAGGCGTGGCTCACCGCGGGCGGCGCGCACCACACGGTGCTCTCGACCGCTGTGGGTGTCGAGGCGTTCGAGGTCTTCGCCGACATCGCGCGCACCGAGCTCCTCGTCATCGACGAGAGCACGACGCGTCGCGGCTTCCGCGACCAGGTGCGCTGGAACCAGGTCTACTTCCGCGTCGCGCAGGGCCTGTAACCGGACCCGCCGCCGGGTCCGCCGCCGGGTCCGCGGCCGCTGCGCCGGTCCGCCCTCCGGGTGCGGGCGGCGCGTTCGCGTGCTCCGGAGGGCGGGTGCCGGCAGGTCAGGCGGCCGGGGCCCGACGACCCCGTGCCACGCGGTCCACGACTCGGGAGCGAGCGTGACCGTGGTGCGGGTTCCGCTCCTGCGACGACGACCGAGGTGGCGTCGAGCGCCGACCAGCACGCGTCGAGGACCTTGCGCGCGTGCGCCGGACCCTCGACGGCGGCCTCGTGGTCGGCGACCATCTGCCATCCCTCGGTGAGCTCGACCCCAGGCCGAGGTGGTCGACGTCGACCTCGACCGGCTCGGACGAGCGGTTGGTGAGGAACAGCGACAGGGCGTCCGACTCGGGTCGTGCGTCGCCGCTGCGGTCACGAGCGGGACGGCGCCGTGGGCCTTGGTGGTCGTCGTCGGCGACTCCACGCGTACGTCGAGCGCCTCGCCGCGGGCCAGGCGTGCCGTCGTGGCGAACGGATGGAACGTCGGCTGGCGCCACGCCTCGCCGCCCGGCTCGGTCATGATCGGTGCGATGACGTTGACGAGCTGCGCGAGCGCGGCGACGGGGACACGGTCGGCGTGGTTGAGCAGCGTGACGAGCAGGTCGCCGACGACGACCGCGTCGAGCGCCGAGTAGACGTCCTCGATGATGCGGGGGCGTCGCGCTGGATCGGCAGGTTGGTCTCCCGGGGAACCGGGACTGCAGGTACCAGACGTTCCACTCGTCGAAGCTGATGGTGATCTGCTTGTCGGAGCGTCGGCGCGCACCGACAGCGTCCGCCGAGGCGACGACGCGGTCGATGAACCGGTCCATGGCAGTGCCCGAGGCGAGGAACGAGGCGCGGTCGCCGTCGAGCTCCTCGTAGTAGGCGTGCATGGAGACGTGGTCGACCACGTCGTAGGTGTAGGAGAGGACCGTCTGCTCCCACTCGCCGAACGTGTCCATCTGCATCGAGGACGATCCGCACACGACGAGCGAGATGCTCGGATCCACGAGCTTCATGGCCTTGCCGGCCTCGGCGGCCAGCTTGCCGTACTCGTGCGCGTCCTTGTGGCCGATCTGCCAGGGGCCGTCCATCTCGTTGCCGAGGCACCAGAGCCGGACGCCGTACGGCGCGGTGCGACCGTTGGCGATCCGCAGGTCGGCCCAGCGCGTGCCCGCCTCGCCGTTGCAGTACTCGACGAGCGCGGCCGCGGCCTCGACCCTCGCGTGCCGAGGTTGACGGCCATCATCGGCTCGATGCCATGGCGCTCGGCCCACTGGAGGAACTCGTCGGTGCCCACGAGGTTCGGCTCGACGGTGCGCCACGCGAGGTCGAGGAAGGGCGTGCGATCCTCGACCGGGCCGACCCCGTCCTCCCAGCGGTAGTTGGAGACGAAGTTCCCGCCGGGGTAGCGGATCATCGTCACGCCGAGCTCGTGGGTGAGGTCGGCGACGTCGCGCCGGAAGCCGTGCTCGTCCGCGACGGGGTGCGTCGGCTCGTAGATGCCGGTGTAGACGGCTCGGCCGAGGTGCTCGACGAACGAGCCGAACAGGCGACGGTCGATCGGTCCGACCCGGAAGTCGGTGTGCAGCGCCACACGGGCGCGGGGTGCGTCATCGGGATCCTCGCTTGTGGTTGTCCGGCGGGGCCGGAGTGCTTGACAACGATGCAGAGACTATTCGCACCAGGACGCCCCGCCCGAGGAGACCTGTCGACGACCACGTGTCCTCGACGTCGGTAAGTTTCGCGATACGGCCCTCGGCGCGGTGGACGCCCGGGTTCCGCAGCCTCCGGACCCCGAGGGAGCGAGACGAATGCCGGGGACAATGTACGGCGGCGCCGCGCCTCGCCGGGCACGAGCGGGAGAGTGGGGCAGGCTGGTCGGCGATCACGGGGCCGGTCCAGGACGCCCGGCGTTGCCGGCGTGCCCGATCAGGCGCCCCGACCCGGACAAGGTCCTCGATGCGCCTTCGTCCACACGGGCCGCCCGCTACTCGTGATCGAACCGTAACCGCCAGGACTTCCGACAACCGCGTGTGAGCGCTAACATCGTGCATCAGGGTTGTTAGCGGTCACATTCAGATTTCTGCAGGGCGCCTCGGTCGCCCAGCAGTCGTCCAGGTGTGTCCGACCCGCCGGCTGGCGATCGGACGTCGTGCAACACGTCCGGTCAAGGGTTCGCGGGGACGTCCCAGGCATCACGGGCAGCGACACATCTGAACACGCATCAACACGATTCACACAGCCCAACGACGGGCCGAAGCGGTCTCGGCATGGCGCCGACGACCGCATCTCAAGGAGGAGAACCATGTTCAACAAGTCCACGGCGCGTGTCCGTCTCACGGGCGTCCTCGCGGGTGCAGCAGTCCTCGCCCTCGCAGCCTGCAGCGGCGGCACCGACTCCGCAGACAGCACCGACGGCGGTGCCGGCGGCAGCGAGAACATCCGCGTCGGCTTCTCCCAGCTCGGCGCAGAGAGCGGCTGGCGCACCGCCAACACCGAGTCGGTGAAGGCGAACCTCACGGCCGAGAACGGCATCGACCTCACGTTCGTCGACGCTCAGCAGAAGCAGGAGAACCAGATCAAGGCCCTGCGCGACTTCATCGACCAGGACGTCGACGTCATCGCGTTCTCCCCGGTCATCGAGACCGGCTGGGACGAGGTCCTCCAGGAGATCAAGGACGCCGAGATCCCCGTCGTCCTCGTGGACCGCACGGTCGACACCACGGTCGAGGACCCGTTCGTCACCTGGATCGGCGCCGACTTCACGGCCGAGGGCGTCACCGCGGGCGAGTGGGTCAAGGAGAACGCCGCTGACGCCAAGATCTTCGAGCTCCAGGGCACCATGGGCTCGGGCGCGCAGACCAACCGCCAGGAGGGCTTCCGCTCCGTCGTCGGCGACCAGGTCGTCGGCGAGGCTTCCGGCAACTTCACGCGCGCCGAGGGCAAGGCGGCCACCGAGGCCGCGCTCCAGGCCTACCCCGACCTGAACCTCATCTTCGCGCACAACGACGACATGGGCCTCGGCGCCATCGAGGCCATCGAGGCCGCGGGCAAGGTCCCGGGCAAGGACATCCAGATCGTCACGGTCGACGGCGTCCACGACGGCCTGACCGCTCTTCTCGAGGGCAAGTTCAACTTCGTGGTCGAGTGCAACCCGGCCTTCGGCGACCAGCTCCTCGAGCTCGTCAAGCAGGTCGCTGCGGGCGAGGACGTCCCGAAGGAGACCATCGTCGTCGACCAGGCGTTCGACCAGACGATCACGCAGGAGATCATCGACGGTCGCTCGTTCTGACGAGCACCACCTGACGGTCCACCGGGTCGCCGCGCCTCGCGGCGCGGCGACCCGGGACACACCGCGCGGCGGGCGAGAGCCTCGCCGCGCCGCGCGGTCGCCTGAGCTCCAGCACCTTCCCCAGGACGGAAGAACAACCATGTCAACGACGTCCGCCGCCCCGCGGCGCCCGTGGTGGAGATGACCGGGATCACCATCGAGTTCCCGGGCGTCAAGGCCCTCGACGGCGTCGACCTCACCCTCCGCCCCGGTGAGGTCCACGCCCTGATGGGCGAGAACGGCGCAGGCAAGTCCACCCTCATCAAGGCCCTCACGGGGTCTACCAGATCGACGCCGCCGCATCGTGGTCGCGGGCGACGAGCACCGGTTCAGCCGGACGCGCGACTCCCAGGACGCGGGCATCAGCACCGTGTACCAGGAGGTCAACCTCTGCTCGAACCTCTCGGTCGCCGAGAACATCATGCTCGGCCACGAGGTCCGCTTCGGCCCGTTCATCAACTGGCCCGCGACGCGCCGCAAGGCCCGCGAGCACCTCGCCCTCCTCAACCTGGACATCGACCCGTCCTCGGCGCTGTCCTCCCACTCGATCGCCGTGCAGCAGCTCTGCGCGATCGCCCGGGCGATGGTCGTCGACGCCAAGGTCCTCATCCTCGACGAGCCCACCTCGAGCCTCGACAAGGCCGAGGTCGCCGAGCTGTTCGACGTGATCCGCTCGCTGCGGGACAAGGGCGTCGCGATCCTCTTCGTGTCGCACTTCCTCGACCAGATCTACGAAATCACCGACCGCCTGACGATCCTGCGCAACGGCCGCCTCATCTCCGAGCACCTCACCAAGGACCTGCCGCGGATGGATCTCATCTCCGCGATGATCGGTCGCTCGAGCGAGGCCCTGGCCGACGTCGAGGAGCGCGCCCACCGCGTCGCCTCCGAGCACGACGAGGCCCTCTGCTCCAGGCCGTGGGCCTGGGCCGTGACGGGTCGGTCGAGCCGTTCGACCTCGAGGTGTACAAGGGCGAGATCGTCGGCGTCGCCGGTCTCCTCGGCTCGGGACGCACCGAGGTCGCCCGGCTCCTGTACGGAGCCGACAAGGCAGGCAGCGGCAAGCTCATCTTCGACGGCACGACCCGCAGCGCGGCCCCTGACCTCGATCAAGCGGGGCGTGGCCTTCTCCTCCGAGGACCGCAAGAAGGAGGGCATCATCGGGGACCTCACGGTCCGCGAGAACATCGCCCTCGCGATGCAGGCCGCCCGTGGCCCGTGGCGCCCCTCCCGGTCAGGAGCTGGACGCGGTCGTGGACCGCTACATGAAGGCGCTCAACGTCTACCCGGCGAACCCGAACATGCTCATCAAGAACCTGTCGGGCGGCAACCAGCAGAAGGTGCTGCTGGCTCGCTGGCTGGCGACCTCGCCCCGCCTGATCATCCTCGACGAGCCGACCCGCGGGATCGACGTGGGTGCCAAGGCGGAGATCCAGCGCCTGGTGGCCGAGCTCGCCGGGCAGGGGATGGGCGTCGTCTTCATCTCCTCCGAGCTCGACGAGGTGCTGCGACTGAGCCAGCGCGTCGTCGTCATGCGTGACCGCCAGAAGATCGGCGAGATCACCAACGGGCCGGACGTCACGTCCACCACCGTCCTCGAGACGATCGCAGCGAGCGGGAGCGCATCATGAGCACGACCACCACCACCCCGGCGACCCCGTCGTCGCCGCCGGCGGCCGGTAGCCCGGCTCCCCGGCGGGCGAGGAACGGCCTCGACCGGGTCACCCACCACCACCTGTTCTGGCCGGTCGTCGCACTGATCGTCATGCTCCTCGCGTGCGGGCTGCGCAGCCGGGCTTCCTGGACGTGACCGTCATGGACGGCCACCTGTTCGGCCAGCTCATCGACATCATGCGGACGAGCGCCACACCGCTGCTCCTCGGCATCGGCATGTGCCTGGTCATCGCGACGGGCGGGATCGACCTCTCGGTCGGTGCCGTCATGGCGATCTCGCTGGCCGTGTCGCTGACCTACATCGACGCGAGCGGCACGGGCGGCACGCTGAGCACGGCGCTCGTCGCGGTCGCGCTCGGCCTGCTGGTCGCGGCGGTCATCGGCGCCTTCAACGGCTTCCTGGTGACGGTCCTGGGCATCCAGCCCTTCATCGCGACCATGATCCTCATGGTGGCGGGCCGTGGCATCGCGATGCTCATCACCAAGGGCCAGATCACCACGGTCACGAGCCCGCCGTTCAAGTCGATCGGTTCGGGCTTCGTCCTCGGCATCCCGACCCCGTGGTCATCGCCGCGGTGGTGTTCGTCCTGGTCGCGCTGCTCGTGCGCCGCACGGCGCTCGGCATGCTCGTCGAGTCGATCGGCATCAACCGCGAGGCCAGCCGCCTCGCGGGCGTGCAGTCCCGGAACATCACCTGGTTCGTCTACCTGCTCTGCGGCCTGCTCGCGGGGCTCGCGGGCATCGTCTACGGCGCCCCCACCATGGCCGCGGACTCGAACAACATCGGCCTGATGAAGGAGCTGGACGCGATCATGGTCGTCGTCCTGGGCGGCACCAAGCTCGACGGTGGCAAGTTCAGCCTCGCAGGCGTGGTCGTCGGCGCGCTGCTGCTCTCGACCCTCGAGCGGGCCGTGGTCATCTTCCACATCTCGTCGCAGATCACACCGCTGTTCAAGGCGCTCGTGCTGATCATCGTCTGCATCGCGGCGTCCGAGCGGTTGCGTTCGCTCCTCACCTCCCGGCTACCCCGACGGCGTCCGACGCCGGGCTCCGGGGCCGCCGTCACGTCGAGCGCACAGGAGGCGGCAGCGTGAGCACGGTCCAGACGGCGCCCCAGGCGTCCAAGAACCCAAGCAGGGCAGGTCCCGCGGGCGGCCACGACACCGGCTTCGTCGCGAGGCTCGTGACGAACCCCGTGGTGCGCAAGCTCTCGGACCGCAGGCTGCTGCCCGTCACGGGCACCATGATCGCTCTCGCGGTCATCCTCGTCGTCGGCCAGGTCCGCTACAGCACGGACCGCCGTGACTTCCTGAGCATGCGGCTCTTCTCGAACCTGCTGGTCGACAACTCGTACCTGATCGTCCTGGCGATCGGTATGACCTTCGTGATCATCACGGGGGATCGACCTGTCGGTCGGTGCGGTGGTCGCGCTCGTGGGCCTGGTCGTGGCCAAGCTCCTGATCCTGGGGACGCCGCTGCCGGTGGTCCTGATCCTCGGGTCCTGATCGGCACGACGTTCGGCCTGCTGATCGGCGTGATGGTCCAGTACTTCGACATACAACCGTTCATCGCGTCTCTGGCCGCGATGTTCCTCGCCCGTGGGCTCGCCAACGTCGTCAGCGTCCAGTCGCTCGCGATCAAGGACGAGGGGTTCGCGTCCCTGGCCTCGTGGAAGATCAAGTTCGGGGAGGGCCGTGAGTCCTGGAGCATCAACCTCAGCATGGTCATCGCGTTCGTGGTCCTGCTGATCGCGATCTACCTGCTGCACTACACGCGCTTCGGCCGGACGGTGTACGGGCTCGGCGCGGGTGACGGCGGGACGGCCGTGAACCTCATGGGTCTCAAGGGCAGCTCGACCAAGGTGTGGGTCTACGTGATCAGCGGCACGTGCGCCGGGATCGCGGGCATCCTGTTCGCCTTCTACACCAAGTCGGGCTTCAACCTGACGGGCATCGGCATGGAGCTCGACGCGATCGCGGCGGTCGTGATCGGTGGCGCACTGCTGACCGGCGGCGGCGGGTTCGTCCTCGGTTCGGTCGCCGGCGTGCTCGTGTACGGGCTCATCCAGGTGCTCATCGCCCGCGAGGGCCTGGACTCCTGGTGGACCAAGGTCTTCATCGGCGTCGTGCTGCTCGCGTTCGTCCTGCTGCAGCGGGCGATGACGTTCCGCCAGGACGCGGCAGCGCCACGTAACAATCCCTGCCTCGTGCAGGGCCGACCACCGTCGGCTCCTGCCCCGCAGAGCGAGGCACCACAGCGCGGTCCGTCGATGTCGACGGACCGAGATCGGCCTGAGGTGGCACCCTCCCGGTCGAGCTGGACCCGGCTGGTACCCGGTTCTGGCTCGGACGACCGGGAGGGCGCACCCGCCGGGCTCACCCGTACAGCAATGGAGCGCACGGGCTGCACCCGGCATCGCTCCTTTCCTCGTTGCAGCAAGGTTGGAGCACTGTGATCATCCCTGATTCCCCTGCCCGCAGTACATCTCGCGGAAGGTCGTCCCGGCCGTGGGCGGCCTCCGTCGCGGTCCTCGCGCTGGGGCGACGACCGCCCTCGCCGTGGCCCCGGCCGCCTTCGCGGCCGCCGAACCGGTCCTGCCGGCGGACGCGTGGGTCGACCAGTTCGACTCCGCACAGCTCGGCTCGGGGTGGGACGTGGTCAAC
The DNA here is from genome assembly GCA_038070415.1 of Oerskovia sp. M15. Taxonomy (GTDB): domain Bacteria; phylum Actinomycetota; class Actinomycetes; order Actinomycetales; family Cellulomonadaceae; genus Oerskovia. The sequence goes on along the minus strand of JAMYWF010000001.1, from coordinate 902,203 downwards.
CCCGTCCCGTCGGCCTGGTCGCTCGCGACCACGCCCGGGTCGCTGACCCTGACCTCCCAGACGGGCGACACCTACCAGGACGCGAACAGCGCCAAGAACGTCTTCATGGTGGACGTCCCGGTCGGTGACTTCACGGTCGTGACCAGGTGTCGGCCCCGGTGGACAAGGTCTACCAGGGCGCGGGGATCATCGCGTGGAAGGACATGGACAACTACGTCCGTGCGGGCCTGACGTACGTGGGCGACCTGTCGCCCTCGGCGCGGGCCATCGAGGTGGACAACGAGTCGGGCGGATCGTTCAGCGCGGCAGAGGTGACCGACCGCGCCGGATCGACCGGAGAGACGCTGCGCATGCAGCGCACGGGTGACACGGTCGCGGTCTCCTACTGGGACGAGCCGTCCGAGACCTGGAAGGCTGCCGGGTCGACGACCGTGGGCTTCGACGTCACGCAGGTGGGCGTCTACGCCCTCGCGGCGCAGGACGGCTCGACGCACACCGCGACGTTCGACTACGTGGCGGTCGACGCGGCCGAGGGCAGGGACGTCGTCCCGACGGGCACCTTCTCGCTCAACGGCCCGGCTGACTACAAGCACCTCGTCCTGACGGACACGGGCCTGTCGTTCGTCGCGCAGCGCCCGGCGTCGCCGCTGGGCCTGGTGGCCACGGCGGTCGCCGGCGGGCCCGACGGCGCCGCGACCCTCGCGCAGGCGGGCACCGGTCTTCCGGTGGTCGTCGCGGGCGACGGCGTGTCACTCTCGGCGCCGTGGGCGCGTCCCCGGCCCAGGTGCGTCTGACGGACGTGGGCGGTGGCAAGCTCGAGCTGCGCGTGCCCGGTGCCGCGGCCGGTGAGTTCGCCGGCGTGCGTGCCGAGGACGGTGCCCTGGTGCTCGGCGCCGCGTCGGCCGCGGTCGAGCTGACGCTCACCGCGCTGTCGTCGGCCGAGCACACGCTCGCGATCGACGCCGCCGGCGCGACCGTCGACATGAGCGACGACCTGTACGGCATCTTCTACGAGGACATCAACTACGCGGCCGACGGCGGCCTGTACGCCGAGCTCGTGCGCAACCGCTCGTTCGAGTTCAACTCGTCGGACAACTCGTCCTTCACGGGGCTGACCGCCTGGGCGAAGGTCGACCGCAACGGAGCCACGGCGACCACGACGGTCCTCACCGACGCGCAGCGCCTCAACGACACCAACCGCTACTACCTGAGGTTGGACGCCTCGGCGCCCGGCGCCGGGATCCGCAACGCGGGCTACAACACCGGCCTCTTCCTCGAGAAGGGCGAGAAGTACGACGTCTCGGTCTGGGCGCGCTCCGCCGTCGGGCAGGACCTGACCGTCCAGGTGGAGGACGCCGCGGGCGGAACCACCTACGCGACCGGGAAGGTGACCGTCGACGGCACCGACACCTGGACGAAGTACACGACCACCCTCACCGCGACCGAGACGACCTCGGCCGCCGCCTCGCTGTCCTCGCCGGTGCCGCGAGCACGGTGCGCCTCGACATGGTCTCGCTCATGCCGCAGGACACCTGGGTCGGCCCGGTCAACGGAAGACGGCCCTGCGCAAGGACCTCGCCGAGAAGATCGACGCCATGGACCCGCAGTTCCTGCGGTTCCCGGGCGGCTGCGTGACCAACGTCGGGACGTTCGACACCTACCTCGAGAGCAACGGCGCCGACCGCAAGCGCACGTACCAGTGGAAGGAGACCATCGGACCGGTCGAGGAGCGTGCCACGAACTGGAACTTCTGGGGCTACAACCAGTCGTACGGGATCGGGTACTACGAGTACTTCACGTTCGCGGAGGACCTCGGGGCCACGCCGCTGCCCGTCCTGTCGGTCGGGGCCAACGGCTGCGGGAGCACCATCCCGAGATGAAGGACGACGTCCGGATCCAGCGCTGGGTCCAGGACACGCTCGACCTCATCGAGTTCGCCAACGGTGACGTCACGACCGAGTGGGCGCGGTGCGCGCCGAGCTCGGCCACCCCGAGCCCTTCGGCATGAAGTACATCGGTCTCGGCAACGAGGAGAACACCACGACCTTCGAGGCCAACTTCCCGACGTTCAAGGCCGCGGTGCGCGCCGCGTACCCGGACATCAAGATCATCTCCAACTCCGGGCCGGACGACACGGGTCAGCGCTTCGACGAGCTGTGGGACTTCAACCGTGCGCAGGACGTGGACCTGGTCGACGAGCACTACTACAACGACCCGAGCTGGTTCCTGGAGAACGCCGACCGCTACGACGACTACGACCGCGAGGGACCGCACGTCTTCCTCGGCGAGTACGCGTCCAAGGGCAACACGTTCTTCAACGCCCTCGCGGAGGCCGCGTTCATGACGGGCCTCGAGCGCAACTCCGACGTGGTGGACCTCGCGTCCTACGCGCCGCTGCTCGCCAACGAGTCGTACGTCCAGTGGTCGCCCGACGCGATCTGGTTCGACAACGACGAGTCCTGGGGCTCGCCGAACTACTACGTGCAGGAGCTGTTCGCCAACAACGTGGGCGACCAGGTCGTCCCGTCGGTGCACGAGTCCGCAGCGGGCGACACCGCCGGTGCGATCGACGGCGGGGTCTTCCTGTCCACGTGGTCGACCAGCGCGTCCTACGACAACGTCAAGGTCACGGACAACGCGAGCGGCGACGTCCTGTTCCAGGACGGGTTCGACGACGCCTCGAAGTGGTCGCCGGTCACCGGTACCTGGTCCGCGCAGGACGGCGTGTACACGCAGTCCTCGACGACCGTGACCGACGCCCGCTCGATCGTCACGGGCGCGTACGCCGAGGACTGGTCGAACTACACGCTCGAGCTCGACGCCCGCAAGTCCGGCGGCGCCGAGGGCTTCCTGGTCGGCTTCGCGGCCGGCGGTCCGAACGACTTCTACTGGTGGAACATCGGCGGCTGGAACAACAGCCGCTCGGTCCTCCAGCGGGCCGACGGCGGCAGCGCCGCCGAGGTCGCGGCGCTCGAGAACAGGAGCGTCGAGACCGGCCAGGGCTACAAGGTCAAGGTCGTCGTCCAGGGCAGCACCATCCAGCTGTACCTGGACGGGCAGCTCCAGATCACCTACGAGCAGCCGACCACCAAGGCGCTCTACCAGGTCGTCACGCGCGACGAGAAGGCCGGCGACCTCGTGGTCAAGGTCGTCAACCCGACCGAGACCGCGGCGGACACGGCCGTGACGGTCGCCGGTGAGGAGATCGCGGCCGACGCCACGATCACCGAGATGGTCGGTGCTCCCACGGACACCAACACCAAGGCGAACCCGACCGCGATCGTGCCCGTCGAACGTGCATGGGACGGGCGTCCAACGCGTTCGACTACACGTTCCCGGCGTACTCGGTGACGTTCCTGCGGCTGCACACCGGAGCCCCGAGGTCGAGCCCGTGGACCTCACCGTGACGGCCACGGCGCAGTGCGTGGCGGGACGGGCGAATCTCTCGGTGCGTGCGGTCAACGGCGAGGACGTGGCCGTGAACGTGGCGCTGACGAGCCCGTTCGGCGCCAAGACGTTCGCGTCCGTCGCACCGGGCAAGAGCGCGTCACAGTCCTTCAACAGCCGCGCGCCGTCGATCGCCGCGGGGACGGCGAAGGCGGTCGGGACCATCGGCACCGGGCGCAGGCCCGCTCGACGACGTTCGACGTCGAGTTCCCGGCCCTCACCTGCGGCTGACCGTCGCAGCAGCTCCGCCGGGGTCGTGAGGTCAGCTCGCGGCCCCGGCGCGAACCCCGGCCCATCGTGGGCGGGACGAGCACGACCAGCAGCACCAGCACGGCCAGAAGGCGGGGACCGCCGGGCCCGCACCAGTGGCCCGGCTGTCCTGCCAGGGGCGCTCAACGACGAGACGGCGAGAGGCCACGAACCAATGACCACCCGACACGACAGGACGCACTCCGCGCCCACGGCCCGACGGCAGGCCCCACGGCGGGCCTCTGCCATCCTCGGGGAGCGCTGAGCATCGCGCTGCTCGCCCCCTGGCCGCCACGGCGGCCCCGTTGCCCGCAGGCCCGACGACGGAGCTCGCCCGGGCGCGGCCGTCGCGGCCGAGGTGCCCGTCCCCACGGCTGACGGCCTGCAGCTCTGGTACCGGCTCGACGAGACCGCCGGCACCGTCGCGCACGACGCCTGGCTCCGGCCACGACGGCACGCTCGTCGGCGGCGGGAGTGGAAGGCAGGGCAGGGCCTGAGCTTCAGCGGGTCCAGCTATGTCGACCTCCCCGACGACCTGCTGGCGGGCTACGCGGCAGCGACGGTCAGCGCCGACGTGTGGATCGACGCGTCGCTCAGCGGCAGCTACTTCTTCTACAACCTGGGCAACACGGCCGTCGGCACCCGCAGGCGGGCAGCGGCTACCTGTTCTCGTCAGGCAACGCGAACTACCGGGCCACCATCTCCGACGTCGCCTGGGGGCCGAGCAGAACACGGTCAAGTCTCCGTCCGCGGCGCTCGCACGCGGCGTCTGGAAGACCGTCACCTACACCCTGGGTGCTGGCACGGGCCGACTCTACGAGGACGGTGCGCAGGTCGGCGAGAACACGGCCGTGACGCACACGCCGGGCGCGATCGGCAACGGCAGGACCACCGCGAACTATCTGGGCAAGTCCGCCTACGCGGCCGACAACCTGTTCAAGGGGCGCATGAAGGACTTCCGCCTCTACGACCGCGCGCTCACGGCCACGGAGGTCGCGGACCTCAGCACCGCGAACGGCGCCGCGTCGCTCACGGCCGACGTCGAGGCCCTCTCCCTCGGAGACACCAGCGCCGTGGTCACGAACCTCACGCTGCCCGCGAAGGGCTCGGGCGGCTCGACGGTCACCTGGGCGACGTCGGACGCGAGCGTCGTGACGTCGTCGGGCACGATCACCCGGCCCGAGGATCAGGCGCGCACCGCGACCCTCACCGCGACGCTCGCTGCGCGGCCAGAGCGCGACCAAGACCTTCGAGGTCACCGTGGCGCCCGGACAGGGGACCAGGGGATCGCGGATGCCGCGGCGGCGGCGCTCGAGGTCAAGAACCTCGACGACGTCCGAGGCAACCTCACGCTGCCGACGACCGGCACCGAGGGCACCACCGTCACGTGGGCGACCACCGCGCCGACCGTCGTGAGCCCCGCGGGCGACGTCACCCGGCCCGCGCACGGCACGCCCGACCAGACCGTGACGCTCACCGCGACCGTCACCAAGGGCAGTCCCACGCCACGCGCGCGTTCACGGCCGAGGTCCCCGCGCTGCCCGCGCAGCAGGACTACGCCGCTACCTGTTCTCCTACTTCGTCGGCGAGGGCTCGTCGAACGGGGAGCAGGTCTACTTCGGCCTGAGCAAGGGCAACGACCCGCTCCGGTACCAGAACCTCAACGACAACAAGCCCGTGCTGACGTCGAGCCTGGGCGAGACCGGCCTGCGCGACCCGTTCATCATCCGCTCCCCGAAGGCGACAAGTTCTACCAGATCGCGACCGACCTCAAGATCTACGGCAACGGCAACTGGGACGCGTCCCAGCGGACCGGCTCGAAGTCGATCATGGTCTGGGAGTCCACCGACCTCGTGAACTGGACCGACCAGCGCCTCGTGAAGGTCTCCCCGGACACCGCGGGCAACACGTGGGCCCCGAGGCGTACTACGACGAGACGATCGGCGCCTACGTCGTGTTCTGGGCCTCCAAGCTGTACGAGGAGAACGACCCGGGCCACGCGGCCAGCACCTACAACCGCATGATGTACACCACGACCCGTGACTTCTACACGTTCACGGATCCGCAGGTGTGGGTCGACCCCGGCTACTCGGTCATCGACTCGACCGTGGTCGAGCACGACGGCGAGTTCTACCGCTTCACCAAGGACGAGCGGAACAACACGTCCACGACGCCCTGCTCGAAGTTCGTGCTGGGCGAGAAGTCGAGCGAGCTGCGCTCGCTGAGCTACGACTTCATCACCGACTGCATCGGCAAGGCCAACTCGCTCGGTGCGGGCATCAACCAGGGCGAGGGCCCGACCATCTTCAAGTCGAACACCGAGGAGAAGTGGTACCTGTTCATCGACGAGTTCGGCGGACGCGGCTACGTGCCCTTCGAGACGACCGACCTGGACGCCGACGAGTGGAAGATGTCGACGGGCTACGAGATGCCGTCGCGCCCGCGCCACGGCACGGTCCTGCCCGTGACCCAGGCGGAGTACGACACGCTGCTCAAGGGCTACCAGCCGAACGCGTTCGTCGAGTCGGCCGAGGACGTCACGGCCGTCGTGAGCGTCGGTGACGCGCCGGTCCTGCCGCCACGGTCGCCACCCGCACCGCAGCAGGCACGACCACGCAGACCGCGGTCACGTGGGACGCGATCGACCCGCGAGCTACGCGCAGGCCGGGACCTTCGAGGTCATGGGCTCGCTCGGGGCGGGCGTGAGCGTCCGGGCCGGGCCGTCGTGACCGTGGTCGAGGGCGACATCCCCGTCACGAGCCTGGTGGTCTCGCCGACCTCGACGCAGGTCACGGTCGGCACGGCACGCTCGCTCACCGCGACCGTGGCCCCGGCCAACGCCACCGCCCGCACCATCACCTGGACGAGCGCCGACCCGTCGGTCGCGACCGTCGTGTCAACGGCCCTCCGCGGGCACCGTGCGCGGCGTCGCGGCGGGCAGCACGACCGTCACCGCCACGACGGCCGACGGGTCGCGCACCGCGACCGTCGCGATCGACGTGACGGAGGAGATCCCGGGTCTGGTGGTCCAGTACCGCCTGGATGAGACGAGTGGCACGCAGGCCGTGAACTCGGCGCCGAGCAGCGCCGTCGGGCCCGCGACCGTCGTGGGCGGAGCCGTGCGCAACGGCACGGACGGTGTGCGCCTCGACGGTGTCGACGACCACGTCAAGCTGCCCGACGACGTGCTCGAGGGGCTGACGGAGGTCACTGTCTCGCTCGACGTGCGCATCGACACCACACAGTCCACGCCCTACTTCATCTACGGCCTGGGCAACACGAGCGGGTCGAGCGGCAACGGCTACCTCTTCACGACGGGGACGCGTACCGCACGGCCATCGCCTCGGGGAACTACACGACCGAGCAGAACACGACCAAGGGCTCGAACCTCGCCCGCGGCGTGTGGAAGCACCTGACGTACACGCAGTCGGGCACCACGGGCACGCTCTACGAGGACGGGATCCAGGTCGCGAAGAACGCCGACGTGACGACGACGCCCGGCTCGATCGGGAACGGCGCCACGGTCGCGAACTACATCGGTCGCTCGCTCTACTCGGGCGACAAGTACCTCAAGGGTGACGTCCGTGACTTCCGCATCTACGACCACGCCCTGAGAGCCGAGGAGGTCAAGGACCTCGGCCAGGACCACACGGCAGTTACCGGCGCCGAGCTCCCCGAGCTCAAAGTCGCCGCGATCGTCGACGGCGGTTCCGGCACGGTCACGCTCCCGGTGGTACCCGGCACGGACCGCTCGGCGCTCGCGCCGCACCTCACGGTCTCCGACCGTGCGACGGTCTCCCGGCCAACGGCTCGGTGCAGGACCTCACGCAGCCCGTGACCTATACCGTCACTGGCCCCGACGGGGCCGCGCGGACGTGGACCGTCCAGGCCAAGGAGATGCGCAGCCCGGTCCTGCCCGGCGTGTACGCGGACCCGAACATCGCGGTCTTCGACGGCGTCTACTACATCTACGCGACCACGGACGGCACGCCCGGCTGGGGCGGCAAGGACTTCTACGTGTGGAAGTCGACCGACCTGGCGAGCTGGGAGCGCTCTGCCGAGCCCTTCCTGACGCTCGACGGCGCGGGCGGCGACGTCCCGTGGGCCACGGGCAACGCGTGGGCGCCGACCATCATCGAGCGCGACGGGAAGTACTACTTCTACTCTCGGGCCACAGCTCCACGTTCAACCGCAAGACGATCGGTGTCGCGGTGGCCGACAGCCCCGAGGGTCCGTTCACCGCCCAGGCGACCCCGATGATCACCAACGGCGAGGCGGTCACGTCCGGCCAGGCGATCGACCCGGCGGCGTTCGAGGACCCGGCCACGGGGAAGTTCTACCTGTTCTGGGGCAACGGCTCGCCGCTCTTCGCCGAGCTCGGAGACGACATGGTGTCGGTCGAGGCGGACACGATCCAGAAGATCAGCGGCCTGACGAACTTCCGTGAAGGCCTGTTCCTCAACTACCGGGAGGGGCTCTACCACCTGACCTATTCGATCGACGACACGGGCTCGGAGAACTACCGGGTCGGGTACGCGACGTCGACGAGCGTCGGCGGACCGTGGACCTACCGCGGCGTGATCCTCGAGAAGGACGCGTCGCAGGGCATCCTCGGCACCGGGCACAGCTCGATCGTCCAGGTTCCGGGACCGACGAGTGGTACATCGCGTACCACCGGTTCGCGATCCCCGGCGGCGACGGGACCAACCGCGAGACGACGATCGACCGGCTCACGTTCGGTGCCGACGGCCTCATCCAGAAGGTCGTCCCGACCTCGAGAGCGTCGACCCGGTCGAGTCGACCGAGCCCGTCACCGTCGCGGTCGACGTCACGGTCGCGCCAAGTGCGTGGCGGCGGGGCGGCCCTCACGGTGCTCGCCAAGAACGCCGAGGGGTCCCGGTGGACGTGGTCGTGACCACGCCGCTGGGTACCAAGACGTTCCTCCAGGTCACGCCGGGCAAGCTCGCGTCCCAGACGTTCTCGGCCCGCGCGGCGACGCTCGCGGCCGGGAAGGTCACGGTCACGGCCACAGCCCTGCTCGACGGCGCCGAGGTCACCACGACCTTCGACGTCACCTACGCAGCGACCAGCTGCGGGTAGCGGACCGGGGAGCGGTGGCGAGCCGAGCGGCTCCCCACCCTCCCCACCCCGCGACCTCCCGCGGCCCCACCCGGCGCTCGACATCTCTCCCGAGTCTGCTCGTCCTTCAGGTACTCCTCCGCATCACGTCAACGACGACAAGGAACCAGACATGACGTTGTCCCTCGATCGGCGCGACTTCCTGCGCGTCGCCGGCATCGCTGCCGCGGTGCCCGTCATCGGCTCGGCACTCGGCCCGGTCGCCTCGGCGGCCCCGGCCACCAGCGGTGCGATGCTCGCGGCTGCGACGGCAGCCCTGCCGAGCGCCGCCGTCGGACCCTTCCACCTCCGTGACGTCTCGCTGCGTCCGGGCTCTTCTCGACCAAGCGCGACCTCGTGCTGGACTACGCGCGCGGCTACGACGTGGGCCGGCTGCTATCGGTCTTCCGCGCGAACGCGGGCCTCGACACGGGCGGGGCTGTGGCGCCCGGCGGATGGGAGGGGCTCGACGGCGAGGCGAACGGTAACCTGCGCGGCCACTACGGCGGTCACTTCCTGTCGATGCTCGCCCAGGCCTACGCGAGCACGGGCGAGCAGGTGTTCGCCGACAAGATCGACGCGATGGTGAGTGGGCTCGTCGCGTGCCGCGAGGCCCTGCGCCACGACCCGAGCGTCCTGAGCGTCCCCGGCCGGTTCGGCACCGCGGTACAGAACGTGCGCGGCTCGTACCAGTACGCCGAGCTGCCCAGCAGCGTGCTCGGCGGCTCGGCGTCGATCACGATCGCGGCCTGGGTCAAACCCGTCCACGCGACCGCCTGGGCGCGGATCTTCGACTTCGGCAACAGCACGACCCGGTACATGTACCTCGCGCTGCGCAACGCCACGGGTGTCCCGCGCTTCGCCGTCACGACCTCGGGCGGCGGCGGCGAGCAGGCGATCAACGGCACGGCCGCGCTGCCCGTGGGCAGTGGAGCCACGTGGCCGTGACGCTCGGCGGGACGACCGGGACCCTGTACGTGAACGGGGTCGCGGTCGGGACGAACACCGCGATGACGCTCAACCCGGCGGTCCTGGGGACCCTCACGAACAACTGGCTCGGCCGCTCGGTCTACGCCGCCGACCCCTGTACGCCGGGGCGTTCGAGGACGTCAACCTGTGGAACCGGTCCCTGAGCGCCGGGCAGGTCGCCGAGCTCCAGGCGGCCCCGCCGCCTCGACCAGCGCCGGGGCCGGCAACCCGCGTCCTACCCCTGCACGAGACCACGGGCTCGGCGCTCGCGGACGCCTCGGGCAACGCGCGTCACGCGACCCTGCGCCGGACCTGGGGCGGCCCGAGCCACCGGGCTTCCTCGCGGCCTACCCGGAGACGCAGTTCATCACCCTCGAGACCATGACGGCGAGCAACTACGCCGTCGTCTGGGCGCCGTACTACACGACCCACAAGATCCTCAGGGGCTGCTCGACGCCTACGTCAACACCGACGACCCGCGCGCGCTCGACCTCGCCGAAGGGCTGTGCGACTGGATGTACTCGCGCCTGAGCAGGCTCACCCCGGCTGTGCGCCAGCGGATGTGGAACATCTTCTCGAGCGGCGAGTACGGCGGGCTCGCCGAGGCGATCGTCGACCTCTACACGCTCAGCGGGAATCCGCAGCACCTCGAGCTCGCGCGCTTCTTCGACCTCGACTCGCTCATCGACGCCTGCGCCGCCGACCGTGACGTCCTCGCCGGGCTGCACGCCAACCAGCACATCCCGATCCTCACGGGGCTCGTGCGGCTCTACGACGCCACGGGCGAGGAGCGTTACTGGCTGGCCGCCAAGAAGTTCTGGGGCATGGTCGTGCCACACCGTGCGTACGGGATCGGCGGGACGAGCACGGGCGAGTTCTGGAAGGCCCGCGACGTGATCGCCGGGTCCCTCAGCGACACCAACGCAGAGACCTGCTGCGCGCACAACATGCTCAAGCTCTCGCGCCTGCTGTACTTCCACGAGCAGGACCCCGCGTACATGGACTACTACGAGCGAGCGCTCTACAACCAGGTGCTCGGCTCCAAGCAGGACACCCGGACGCCGAGCTGCCCCTCGTCACGTACTTCGTCGGGCTGATCCCGGGCGCGGTGCGTGACTTCACGCCCAAGCAGGGCACCACGTGCTGCGAGGGCACCGGCATGGAGAGCGCGACCAAGTACCAGGACTCGGTCTACTTCCGGGCGGCCGACGACTCGGCGCTCTACGTGAACCTCTTCAGCCCCACCATGCTCGACTGGGGCTCGAAGGGCGTCACGATCACGCAGGCCACGGCCTACCCGGTCGAGCAGGGGACGACCCTCACGGTCCGCGGGTCGGCCGCGTTCGACCTCAAGGTCCGCGTCCCGTCCTGGGTGCAGGCAGGGTTCGAGGTCACGGTCAACGGCCAGGTCCAGGCCGTCGAGGCGACGCCGGGGACGTACCTGACGCTGTCCCGCTCCTGGGCCGACGGCGACACCGTCGCGATCTCGATGCCGTTCACGCTGCGCACCGAGAAGGCCCTCGACAACCCGCGATCCAGACCTTCTTCTACGGTCCGGTCAACCTGGTGGCCCGTGACGCGCGGACGACCTACCTCGACGTCCCGATGTCGGTGCACGCGGACCTGTCGGGAGACCTGGGGCGGGCTGGTCCCGTGCCGGGCAAAGACCTGCACTTCCGGTTCGGCGACCTGCACCTCGCGCCCTTCCACGAGGGGACCACCGACCCGTTCCACGCCTACGTCCGCCGCTCCGAGCCGCGCATCGCGTTCGCGGGTGCCGACTCGGGTCACGAACGTGACCCGCACGGGCGGGTCACGTTCCTCGACGAGGTCTGGGCTGCCGCCCCGTTCGTCTCCAAGGAGGCCTTCGTCGAGCACGTCCGGTCGCTGTCCGCGACGTGGACGACCGACGGTCTGCTCTCGCGCACCGCGCGGCAGAAGGTCCTGCTCGCCGCCGCGAAGGCGAGGTACTGATCGTGCGCGCTGAGACCCCGTCCCGTCCCCGCTCCCGAGGAGCTCTCGTGAACCGTCGTGCTCCGCTCGCCCTCGCGCTCGTCGGGGCGCTCGCCCTCGGAGGGCTCGGTCTCGCGACCACGGCCGTCCCCGGCCTGGTCGGCCTGCCCCGGTCGCAGGCCGTGGCCGCCGACGCGGTCGCAAGCAACCTCGCCCTCGTCGCGACGCCCGGCGCGAGCTTCACCGCGAGCCACAACAGCCTGTTCACGATCAACGACGGCGCCGGGCTGAACGCCGGCGGCGCAGAGGACGCGTACTGGGGTACGTGGACCGCCACGGAACGCCCGGCCACGCAGTGGATCGAGTACACGTGGACCCAGCCCGTGATCGTGGACCGGTCCGTCATCCGGTTCTGGACCGACGTCGCCGCGGGGACTGGCGCCAACGTCGCGTCCCCGCAGTCCTGGGCGGTCCAGTACTGGGACGACGCCGCAGGTGCGTGGGCCGACGTCGCCGCACCCAGCGGCTACGGCACCGCCCGTACCGGGACGAACGAGACGACCTTCACGGCCGCGACGACCACCAAGGTCCGGGCGACGTTCCGTACCGCGCCGAACGCGGCGGCACGTCCTACTCGGCCGTCGCCGTGTCCGAGTGGGAGGTGCACGGCGTCCCCGCGCCGGTCGTCGAGGACCCCGACGCACCTCTCGCGGTCGACCACGTTGACGTCCGCACCGAGACTGGGACTCTCCCGATGTTGCCCGCGACCGTCGGCGTCACGAAGATCGACGGCGCCCGGGCAGCCCTGCCCGCGACCTGGGACGAGGTCACCGCGGCGGACGTCGCGACGGGCGGCAGCGACCTGGTGGTCGCCGGGACCCTCGACGGCACGACCGACCCCGCCTCGGCGACGGTCTGGGTCCGCGACGACCTGAGCGACGTGGTCGTCGAGGTCGAGGACGCCGCGGGCCTCACGACGGTCGGCAGGGCGCCCGAGCTCCCGATCGCTGTCACCAAGGTGTACGACGACGGCTCGAAGGACAGCTCGGCGGCCGTCACCTGGGAGGACGTCCCCGCGCCGACTACGCCGAGGAAGGAGTGTTCTCCGTCCGCGGCACGGTCGCCGGGACCAGCCTGGTCGCCACGGCCTGGGTCGTCGTCGACGCCCCGCTGCCCGGTCAGGCCCGCCTCGACCTCGACGTCGCCGCGAAGGCGACGTGCGTCGCGGGCAGAGCGGCGCTCGCGGTCACGGCCCGCAACGGGAGGACGTGGCCGTCGACGTGGTCGTCACCTCGCCGCTGGGCACCAAGACCTTCTCGAAGCTCGCGCCCGGCAGGCTCGCCTCCCAGACGTTCGCGAGCCGTGCCACGGCGCTCGCGGCCGGGACCGTCAGCGTCAAGGCCACCGCCGTGCTCGACGGCGCCGGGTCCACCACGACCTACGACGTCACCTACACCGCACTCACCTGCGGGTGACCCGTCCAGCCTCCAGACCGCGTACCCAGAACCGAAGGAGAAGAACGTGAAGAGAACCAGAGGACGTCTCGTTGCAGCGAGCGTCACCGTCGCCCTGAGCATCGGGCTGACGACCACAGCAGCGGCGGGCGCTGAACCCGCCCTCCCGGAGGCCGGGCTCGTCGCCTGGTACAAGCTGGACGAGGCGAGCGGCACGACGGCCGCGAACTCGGCGCCCGGCTCGACCTTCGGGGCAGCCACCGTCAACGGGGCGGCACGGGGTGCGACCGGCATCACGCTCGACGGGACGGACGACTACGTCAAGCTCCCGGACAACCTCCTGAAGGACCTGACCTCGGTCACGGTGGACCTGGACGTCCTGGTCGACACGACCCAGGCCACGTCCTACTTCATCTGGGGCATGGGCAACACGAGCGGGACCAACGGCAACGGCTACCTGTTCACCACGGGCAACGCCTACCGGACGGGCATCGCGTCGGGCAACTGGTCGACCGAGCAGAACACGACCAAGGGCTCCAACCTGGCTCGAGGGACCTGGAAGCACCTGACCTACACGCAGACCGGCACGACCGGGACCCTCTACGAGGACGGCGTGCAGGTCGCGCAGAACACCGCTGTCACCACGACCCCGCCTCGCTCGGGGCCGGGACGACGACCGCCAACTACATCGGTCGCTCGCTCTACTCGGGCGACAAGTACCTCAAGGGGCAGGTGCGCGACTTCCGGGTCTACGACCGGGCGCTGCCCGCGAACGACGTCGTCGCCCTCGCGCAGAAGACCTCGGCCGCGGCGGCGGCGTGGACGCGGCGGCCCTCGACCTCGGGGACACCAGCGCCGTCACGGGCAACCTCACGCTCCCGGTCACGGGCGCCCAGGGCTCGACCATCGCCTGGGCGACGTCGGACGCGAACGTCGTGACGTCGTCGGGCAAGGTCACCCAGCCCGTCGCCGGACAGCCGGCCGCTTCCGTGACCCTCACCGCCTCCGTGACCCGCGGTGCGGTGACCCTCCCGCGGACCTTCACCGTCACGGTGCCCGCAGCGCTCGACGACGCCCAGGCGGCGGCGTGGGACGCCCAGCACGCCGTGGTCACCAACATCGCGGACGTCCGCGGCAACCTCACGCTCCCGACCACGGGCGCGCTGGGCTCGACGCTGACCTGGACGTCGTCGGCGCCCGGACCGTCAGCAGCACGGGCGTCGTGCACCGCCCGCCCACGGCACGGCCGACGCCGCCGTGACCCTCACGGTCACCGCGACCAAGGGCGCCGCGACCTCGAGCGAGCCCCGCACCGCGACGGTCCGCCAGGCCCCGAGGCTCAGGAGCTCGCCGCGTACTTCTTCCCCTACTTCAAGGGCGAGAGCACGGCCGACGGCGAGGAGATCTACTTCGCGGCCAGCCAGGGCAACGACCCTCTGAACTGGCAGGAGCTGGGCGACGACAAGACCGTCCTCGAGTCGGAGCTCGGCGAGAAGGGTCTGCGCGACCCGTTCGTCATCCGTTCCCCGAGGGTGACAAGTTCTTCCTCGTCGCCACCGATCTCAAGATCTACGGCGGCAACAACTTCGGCAACGCGCAGGAGCGCGGTTCGCTGAGCCTCATGGTCTGGGAGTCCACCGACCTCGTGAACTGGTCCGACCAGCGCATGGTCAAGGTGTCGAGCGACTACGCAGGCAACACCTGGGCGCCCGAGGCGTTCTACGACGAGGCCGCGGGCGAGTACGTCGTGTACTGGGCGTCCGCGCTCTACCCGACGACGGACTCCAGCGGCCGCCAGATCTCGACCAGCTACCAGCGCATGATGTACGCCACGACGCGCGACTTCGTGACGTTCAGCGAGCCGAAGATCTGGGTCGACAACAAGCGTGGCACGGGCCTCGGGATCATCGACGCCTCGGTGACCAAGGTGGGCGACACGTACTACCGCTTCATCAAGGACGAGAAGTACATGACCGTCCGGAGCGAGAAGTCCACGGACCTGCGCGCGACGAGCTGGGACCTCATCACCGAGAACATCGGGATCGGGCAGCCCAACGGCTACGGCGGTACCTTCACGGCGGGCGAGGGCCCCACGGTCTTCAAGTCCAACACCGAGGAGAAGTGGTACGTCTTCATGGACCAGCCCAGCTACCACGGTGGCAAGGGATACGTCCCCTTCGAGTCGACCGACCTCGACTCGGGTGTCTGGACCAAGTCCGACCCGGCGACCCTGCCCGTCAGCCCGCGCCACGGCACGGTGCTCCCGGTCACGCAGGCCGAGTACGACCGTCTGCTCGCGCACTACCAGCCCGACGCGTTCGTGGCCTCGGCCGCGCCCGTCACGGTGAGCACGGCAGCGGGCACGGCGCCCGTCCTGCCCGCGACGGTCGCCGCGACCTACGGCGACGGCACGGCCCGCGACCTCGCGGTCACCTGGGACACGGTCGACCCCGCGTCCTGGGCGCAGGCCGGGAACTTCGAGGTCAGCGGGTCGTTCGGCCCGTCGATCACGACGCGAGCGACCGCCATGGTCACCGTGACGGCGCCCGTCGAGGCGGAGCTGGCGGTCGAGGTGTCGGCCGCGGCGAAGTGCGTGGCGGGCAGGGCGACTCTCGCGGTGCGCGCCGTGAACGGCGAGGACGTGCCGGTGGACCTCAAGGTCACCTCGGCGTTCGGGTCCAAGTCGTTCGTGGGCGTGGCACCGGGAAGGTCGGCGTCGCAGACGTTCGCGACGCGTGGGGTCGCGGTCGAGGCCGGGTCGTCACGGTGACGGCCTCGTCCGCCGACGGCGCTCCGGTCACGGCCACGATCGAGGCGCCGTACGCGGCCCTCGACTGCGGGTGACCTGCTGAGCCGGTGGACGGTCGTGGGTCGAGGCGGTGCTGCCTCGCCCGCGGCTGCCCGTGCAGTGCACCGGGGCCCGCGCCCGGCCCGGCGCGACGACTCCTCCCGTCGCGCCGGGCCGTGCGTCGTCGTCCCTCCTGCCCGACGCCGCAGCGCACCCGGGAGGAGATCCCGATACGTACTGTCAGGTCCCGGTGTCGGGCGGCGGTGTCCGCCACAGGTCGAGCGAAGACCAACCTGCCGGCATCCCGAGCGAGGCGATCGTCAGGTCTGGTGACGAGGGAATGTGTCGATCAAGGCGACGAGACGGCGAATCCAACCTGCGTCCGCGTCGATCGACCTCAGGAGGTAGGCGATCACTGCCAGAGCGTTGTACAGGGAGAAGGAGCCCTTGGATGTCTCGTCCACGCGTAGATGGTCGAGGAGTGGAACGACTCCGACCCTCGGTCGACCCGGGCGTACTGCAGCTTTCGGTTGTAGAGGCGCGTGATGTGCCGCAACGTTGCGCACGTAGTTCACGCTCGCGAGCCAGCTCGCCATCAACCTTTCGTCGGAACTCCGAACGCTCGGGCGATCTCGTCCGCGTCGTCGTCCTTCAGCCCCTGGTACAAGCGGGACAAGTGGCCGAGCTCGAGGATCTCGGTGAGGGCCCAGATCGGCATCCGACCGCCGTAGTTCTCCCGAAAATGAGCGACAAAGGTCTCGTCCGACCGGTCGCGTCGGTCAGCGACGCGCTGGAGCCACTCGGCGTGCTTGCTGGGTTGCGTCCTCCAACCGGTCGTCCGGTCCAACTGATGCTCGATGAACGTCGGGAGGAACGTCTCTGGGTCGAGGTGTGCGAATGCGGATCGGCGCCCGAGGACGTAGCCGATGCGCATGCGGAACGCGACTTCGATCCGCTCGACACCGTCCATCACGAGCAGACGGAGCGAGCGATCCAGGTTGATCACCTCGGCGATGTAGTCGATCGTCGCGCCCGGCTTGTAGCCCTGCAATATCCGCGTCGAACCGTGCCATTCCCGTCCGCGTACTGTTCCGAGCTGCGCAGCGGGTACAGGTACCCCGTGATGCGGTAGTAGCCGATGGCGCAAAGGAGGGCCGCGGTGCGGTCACGCGGATCGACGTCAACCCCACGACCGTCGAGCTTCTCGATCTGCTGATCCAGTGACAGCCACGGCTTGGTGTACTCGCTCATGGCCCCCAGCAGCAGAAAATCAGCCCGCCGCCATTCGGCAACGGGCTGATCGTGATACCGCGATGCTACCTGCTCCTCGTGTTGCCGTGCAGAGTCGTCGCCCCTCACGGGGTGCGCGCGCGACGGGTCGGGCGACCAGGCGGCGAACCAGGGCGCGCAGGGTGCCCAGCACCCTTTGCTCCGTCGTCGGGCAGAATCGAGGCATGAGTGCTGGTGCGGTGCGACGGGGACGGCGACCCGCGGGGAGGACACGCGGGCGTCGATCGTCGCCGCGGCCCGTGAGGAGTTCGCCGCCAAGGGATACGACGCCGTGAGCATGCGCGGGTCGCGCGCTCGGCCGGTGTGGACCCCGGCCTGGTCCGGCACTACTTCGACGGCAAGGGTGAGCTCTTCGCGGCCTCGCTCGTCCCTGCGGGGGCGGATCCGCAGGCGCTGGCCGGTCGGTTCGCCGAGGGAGGGCTTGACGGGCTGGGGAGCGGCTGGCGCGCACGGTCCTGACGGTCTGGGACGCGCCGGACGGTCAGGGCCAGCTCCGGCTCGTCCTGTCCGGGATGCTGTCCGCCGACGAGCACCTGCGTGAGCTGCCTCGCTACCTCCAGCGGACGGTGTTCGACCAGGTCGCGGCGCTCCTGCCGCCTCACGACGCCGCGCGGCGCGTGAGCCTCGTCGTGAGCCAGGTTCTCGGGGTCCTGGTGGCGCGCCACCTGCTCCGCCTGGAGCCCGTGGCCTCGATGTCTGTCGAGGACCTGGTGCGGTCGGTCGCGCCCACCCTCCAGCGCTATCTCGACGGTGCGGACGAGGACCTTGCGTCGGTGGCGCCCGAGGAGCACAATTCCTCACATGGGGAATATTGATCCGGTGGTCAGTGCCGGGGCCTGCGCGTGGACCGCAGCGGGACCACGGTGCTGCACGCGCTCGACCTCACGGTGCCCGAGCGGCAGATCGTCGGGCTCCTCGGGCCCAGCGGGAGCGGCAAGACCACCCTCATGCGCGCGCTCGTCGGGTGCAGCAGGTCACGGCGGCACGATCGCCGTCCTGGGTCGCCCGCGGTCACCCGTGCTCCGCCACCAGGTCGGCTATGTGACCCAGGCGCCCAGCGTCTACCCGGACCTGAGCGTCACCGAGAACCTGCGCTACTTCGCGGCGATCCTCGGTGTCGGCCCGCGCGACGTCTCCCGGGTGATCGACGCCGTCGACCTCGCGCGGCACGCCAAGCGGCGCGTCGGCACGCTCTCCGGGGCGAGCGGTCGCGCGTCTCGCTGGCCGCGGCCCTGCTCGGCGACCCACAGCTGCTCGTCCTCGACGAGCCGACCGTCGGGCTCGACCCCGTCCTGCGCCGTGACCTGTGGGACCTCTTCGCACGCCTGCGCGACGCGGGCACCTCGCTGCTCGTCTCGTCGCACGTCATGGACGAGGCCGTGCGGTGCGACCGCCTCCTGCTGCTGCGCGACGGCCGCCTCCTCGCCGACGACACCCTCCGGGCCTGCTCGAGCGCACGGGCGCCCACGACGTCGAGCACGCGTTCCTGCGCCTCGTGGAGTCGGTGTCGACGCCCGACGGCGCAGGTCCCGCCGAGAGTCCGCGTCACCTCGAGGAAGGGCCGTCATGAGCACGGACGAAGCCCGCCAGGCCGGCGCCACGGTCACCGCCGGACCCGTGGCCGTCGCACCGGAGCGACCCGGACGGGCGCCGCGCGCGCTGAGCCCGCGCCTGACCCTCGCGACCGCAGGCAGGGTGCTGCGCCAGATCCGCAACGACCCGCGCACCATCGCGCTGCTCGTGGTGCTGCCGTGCGTGCTGCTCGGGCTCATCGCCTGGATGTTCGACGGGACGCCCGTCCTGGACCAGTTCGGCCCCGTCCTCGTGGGCCTGTTCCCCATGGTCATCATGTTCCTCGTCACGAGCGTCACCACGCTGCGCGAGCGGCAGTCGGGGACGCTCGAGCGGCTCATGACCATGCCGCTCGGCAAGGGGACTTCGTGGGCGGCTACGCGCTCGCGTTCGCGCTGCTCGCGACCCTGCAGGCCCTCGTGGTCGTGGCGTTCGCGGTGTGGGTGTGCGGCATGTCGGTCGCGGGGCCTGTGTGGGTCGTCGTGCTCGTCGCGGTCTTCGACGCGATCCTCGGGTCCTGCCTCGGGCTCGCTGCCTCGGCGCTGGCCCGCTCGGAGTTCCAGGCCGTGCAGCTCATGCCGTTGATCCTCTTCCCGCAGCTCATCACCTGCGGGCTGCTCATGCCCGGGACGAGATGCCCGCCGTGCTGGAGGCGATCAGCCGGGTGCTCCCGCTGACCTACGGGGTCGAAGCCCTGCAGCAGGTCGCCGCTGGTGCGAGCTTCGCGGACGTCCGGGGGCCGTCGCGGTGATCGTCGGGTTCATCGTCGGGGCGATCGTCCTGGGGACGCTGACGCTGCGACGACGGACGGCGTAGGCCGGTCCGTCACCCGGGCCCGCTTCGCACCCGGGCCCGCTTCGCACCCGGCGCGCTTCTCACCCGGTCGAGCGCCCGTTGGGTCGCGCCGACGTGGGAGGATGGGCCCGCTCGGGGCGCGAGGCGACGAAGGAGTGCGCAAGTGCGGATAGTGGACCCGCGGGCTGGTGCCCGCAAGCTCGCACGAGCGGTAACAGGGTGGTGCTGGCCGGAGGGCTGGTCCTCGGAGGCACTGCGGCCGTCGCCGCCCCGCCCGTCCCGGTCGGTGACCACGGTCCGGAAGGCGTCAGCCTCGAGGTCGGGATCGAGGGGATCACCCCGTACTCCGCCGTGTTCGTCGAGGCGGAGAACCTCGTGCCCGGCGGGCCGCTGACGGTCCGTGCCGAGGGTCTCGTGCCCGCCGCGACCTACGACGTGCACCTGCACTCGACTCCCGTCCTGCTCGCCACCGTGACGGCCAGCCGCGACGGGACGTTCGAGCTGGTCACGACCGTCCCGCGCACCACCCTGCCGGGATCCCACCTCGTGGCGGTGACGGACCCGGTGACGGGCGCGGTGGCCGAGTCGGCGGAGTTCGCCGTCCGCACGGTGTCCGGCACCCGGGCAACGGCGGAACCACCGGGAACGGACGGTCGCCGAGGGAGACGGCAGCGGAACGGGTTCGCTCGCCACGACGGGCGTCACGGTCGCGGGGACCCTGGCCCTCGCCGGGGCCCTCGTCGTCGGTGGGACCGCCCTCCGCAGGCGCCGGACGCGCACGGCCTGAGGGACGCCGTCGGGCTTCTGACGGCCAGGCCTCAGGGCGCGCCGCGAACCGTTCCAGCAGCTCCGCGTGGCCCGAGACGACCAGCAGGTCGTTCGCGGAGATGCGCGTGGTCGGCTCGGCGTAGACGAAGTCCTGGCCAGGGGACTTCACGCCGATGATCGTCACGCCGTAGCGGTCACGGACCTTCGTCTGCTCGATCGTGAAGCCCTGGGTCTCCTTCGGGGCGCATCTTGACGATCGTGAACCCGTCCTCGACCTCGATGTAGTCGAGCAGCTTGCCCGAGACGAGGTGCGCCACCCGGTTGCCCGCGTCCGCCTCGGGGAACACGACGTGGTGCGCGCCGATGCGCTGGAGGATGCGCCCGTGCTCGGCGGAGATCGCCTTGGCCCAGATCTGCGGGGTGCCGAGGTCCACCAGGTTGCCCGTGATGAGCACGCTCGCCTCGAGCGAGGTCCCCACGCCGACCACCGCGACCGGGAAGTCGCGGGCGCCGAGCTGCTCCAGGGCCGTCGGGTTCGAGGCGTCGGCCTCGACCAGCGGGATCCGGCCGGACCACTGGGCAATGAGGTCCGGCGAGCGCTCGACCGCGAGCACGTCCTGGCCGAGCCGGTCGAGGGTCGCCGCGATGGCGGAACCGAACCGGCCGAGGCCGATGACGAGCACGCCGGCGTTCTTCTCGGGGCCTTCTTGTCGGGCACCTGGGGACCTTTCGTCGGGAGGCTGGGCACGGGCCGACGGGGAAGCCGACCTGCGCCGGGCGGAGCAGGGGTCGAGCGGGGGCGGTCAGCCGATGATCGGGCGTTCCTCGGGGTAGCGGATGACGCGTCGCCGGTCGCGCAGGGCGAGTGCGGCCGCCAGTGTCATGGTCCCCGTGCGGCCGATGAACATCAACACGACCAGCACGTACTTGCCGCTCGTCGGCAGGTCGGCGGTCACGCCCGTGGAGAGCCCCACGGTCGCGAACGCGGAGATGGTCTCGAAGAGGACCACGTCGAGCGTCCACCCCGTGATCTCGAGGAGGAGGAGGCTCGCGACGAGCACCGTCGTGGCGCCGATGAACGACACGGCGACCGCGAGGCGCAGGGTCTCGCGCGGGATGCGTCGCCCGAACGCCTCCAGGTCGCGGTCCCCGCGAGCCTCCGAGACGATCGCGAGCAGCATGACGGCGAGCGTCGTGACCTTGATGCCGCCTGCGGTCGAGGCGCTGCCACCACCGACGAACATCAGGGCGTCCGTGATGAGCCAGCTCGACTCGTGCATGCCGTTGATGTCGATCGTCGAGAAGCCCGCGGACCGCGGCATGACCCCGGCGAAGAGCGAGGCGAGGATCTTCTCGCTGAGGCTGAGCGGGCCGAGCGTCCTCTGGTTCGTCCACTCGAACGCCGCGAACAGGACCACCGCCACGACGACCAGGACCGCGCTCGTCGTGAGGGTCAGCTTGGTGTGCAGGCTCCATCTCGAGGCGCGCTTGCGGTTGCGCATGATGTTGAGGATCACGGGGAAGCCGAGCGAGCCGATGAACACGCCGATGATGATCGGCATGAGTAGCATCCAGTCGCCCACGTAGGGGTCAGGCCCTCGGCGGTCGGGATGAAGCCTGCGTTGTTGAACGCCGAGATCCCGTAGAAGAGGCCATGCCAGGCCGCCTCGCCGAACGTCTCCTCGAGCACGAGGAAGCGGGGCAGGAGCAGCAGCGCGATGAGCAGCTCGATGCTCGTCGAGGTGATGATGACGACGCGGACGAGCGAGCCGACCTCGCCCAGGCGCGTCGTCTTGGTCTCGGAGGCGGTGAGCAGCTTCTGCGTGAGCCCGATGCGGCGCGAGACGGCCATGCCGAGGATCGAGGCCAGGGTCATGACGCCGAGGCCACCGACCTTGATACCCAGCAGGATGACGACCTGCCCGTAGGTCGACCAGTAGGTCCCGGTCGGGACCACCACGAGGCCCGTGACGCACACGGCCGAGGTCGCGGTGAACAGCGCGTCGACGAACGGGCGGACCTCCCCGTGGTGGTTGCCCACGGAGCCAGGAGCAGCAGCGTGAACAGCGAGATCACCGCTCCGAAGACCGTCACCGCGAGGCGGGCGGGGAGTGGCGTGCGAGCCGGTCGATCAGCTCTCGGCGGCGAAGTAGCGCCCGGAGACCCCTGGGGCATCGGTCCTCCGTCTCGCTGTCCGTGCGTCCTCGTCCGGGTGGACGGGCGGCGAGGGCACCCTCCCGGGGCCGACCGGTCGCCGTGCGTGCCGATGTGTCGCCCAACTCTGCCACAGGACGAGGCCTGCCCACCGGCTGAACCACGTGGCGCCGTCGGGCCTGGTGGGCGATACCGTGTTTCCTGCCTGCCGTCGACGCTGTCGCGCGCCGCGGTACCGGGCCGTGCGACGGGCGCCCGCCGCCGGGACGTGGACCATCGACCGAGGAGCGAACGTGACCGAGCCCGACCCTGCGCCGTTCGTCGCCCAGGTGGTGTGGAGCCCGGATCTGCTGGGCTACGACTTCGGGCACGGGCACCCCATGTCCCCGACCCGCCTGGACCTGACGATGCGCCTGGTGCGTGCGCTCGGCCTGCTCGACGCCCCGGGCGTCGAGGTCGTCGGGACGACGCCCGCGTCCGACCGTGTCCTCGAGCTGGTCCACGACCCCGCCTACGTCGCGGCCGTCCACGCGGCGTCCGAGCAGGGCGTCGAGACACCCACCCTCGGCCTCGGCACCGAGGACGACCCGGTCTTCGCCGGGATGCACGAGGCCGCGGCCCGCATCCTGTCCGGCTCCTACGAGGCCGCGGGCGCCGTCTGGTCGGGGCGTGCGCTGCACGCCGTGAACATCGCGGGGTATGCACCACGCCCAGCGCGGGCGGCGTCGGGCTTCTGCATCTACAACGACGCCGCGGCCGCGGTGCGCAGGCTCCTCGACGACGGTGCGGAGCGGGTCGCGTACGTGGACCTGGACGCGCACCACGGTGACGGCGTCGAGTCGATCTTCTGGGACGACCCGCGCGTCCTGACGGTCTCGGTCCACCAGAGCGGCGCCACGCTGTTCCCCGGCACGGGGCACGCGACGGACACGGGGTGCCGCGGCCTCCGGGACGGCGGTGAACCTCGCCCTGCCGCGCCGCACCGACGGGTCGCGCTGGCTGCGCGCCGTCGACGCCGTGGTCCCGCCCGCACTGCGCGCCTTCCGCCCGCAGGTGATCGTGTCCCAGCACGGGTGCGACGCCCACGGGCACGACCCCTCAGCGACCTGGACGTCAGCATCGACGCGCAGCGCGCCGCGGTGCGCTGGATCCACGAGCTGTCCCACGAGCTCGCCGAGGGCGCTGGGTCGCCCTCGGGGCGGGGGTACTCGGTCACCTCGGTGGTCCCGTTCGCGTGGTCGAACGTCGTCGCCGAGGTGGTCCACGCCCCGTCGCCCCGTCCACCCCGTCCCGCTCGGGTGGCGTGAGCACGTCACGGCCGTCGCGCACCGCGAGACGGCCGAGCTCATGGGGACGGCGAGGTCGCATTCAGTCCCTGGGACAAGGGGTACGACCCCGAGGACGAGGTGGATCGGGCCGTCGTCGCGACGCGCAAGGCCGTCTTCCCCTGCTGGGGCTCGACGCGCACTTCGACTGAACGGCCGCGGGCCGCGCGGCGGTGCCGGGACGACGGACCCGCCCGACGACGTCACCCGCGCTCGATTTCGGGCCACCGGCCGGGAGCAGGTAGGCTAGGGACGGACTTTTCTCGTGTTGGTCGGTTCCCGATCAGCCGTGGACCACCATGATCGGGGCGATCCCGATCGCACACCGATCCAGCATTGTGAGGACCCATGGGCTCCGTCATCAAGAAGCGCCGCAAGCGTATGGCCAAGAAGAAGCACCGCAAGCTGCTTCGCAAGACGCGCCACCAGCGTCGCAACAAGAAGTAGCAGCTCGGCGCGGTCACGCGCTGTCTGTCGCAGGAGCCCGGCACCCCAGGGTGCCGGGCTCCTCATGCCCAGGCCTGTCCGCGGGCGCCCTCAGCGCATCCCGAGCAGGAACCGTGAGGGCCGGGTGCGTCGTAAGAGGTCGTAGAGCCCTACGGTGACCGTGAACGAGGCGAGGACGATCAGCACGTACTTGACGGGGGCAGGCACGCTCCACCCGACCACCGCGTAGGCGACGGACACCACGACGGGCTGGTGCAGGACGTACAGGGCAGCGCACCCGCAGCGAGGTAGGCGACGAGCCGGGTGCGCCGCCCGTCGGGGGTCCGGCCGGGTCGGCCTGTGCGCGATCGCCGGCGCGGGACGAGGCCCGCCGGTCCAGGAGACCGAGGATGGCCACCACCCAGCACCAACCGGCGGCCCCGAACAGCGCGCGCGTCGCGGCGGCCAGGGGTCGCGGTCGGTGAACACGTCGACGCCGAGATCACCGGCGAGCAGAAAGCCGGGCGAGCAGGCGAGGAACAGGGCACCCCAGCGATCGCCGCCCAGTGCGCGTCGCGGCGGGCCGCGGACCGCAGACGGTCGTCCGCGGCGAGTGCGAACCCCGAGGAAGAAGAGCAGGTACGCCCACCGGTTCCAGCCGGCGAAACCTTCCTCGAGACCGGCGAACGCAGAGAATGCACCCAGCACGACGGCGGGCAGGAGGGCTGCGCCGCGATACCGCGAGCCTGCCGCCAGCAGCTCGCCGGGCGACCGGCCGGACAGGTGCACGGCGCCGGACCGCCCGCCCACCCGACCGCAGCGACGGCCCCGGCCAGAGGAACGAGAAGGTCAGCAGGAGCACGACGAACCAGAGGTGGCCCGTCTCGAAGTGCTCACCCCGGACGGCGAACGGGACGTTCCCGAGATCGAGGTGGACGTCGAAGTACGCCCGGAGGAACTGGGTGTACGACTGGTCGTAGCCCGGGTCGTCGGACCGCAGGCGCAGCCACTGCGGCACGGGGACGATCGTCACCATGGCCACCAGCAGCGGGACACCGAGGCGCAGCAGTCTCTCGACCGTGAAGGGGCCCGGACCGCGGCGGCGCAACGAGTGCCACGCGCCGATCCCGGCGACCGCGAAGAGCGTGGGCATCGCCCAGACCACTCCGAGCCCGGCGAGGACCACGGTGGCCTCGGTCGTCCGGTCGTTCTTCACGTAGAAGTCGTCGTTGGCGTCGAACACGAGGGCAGCGTGGAAGAGGATCAGGCCGAGCACGACGGCGACGCGGAGAGCGTCCAGCTCGCCACGGCGTGCCACCGGCGCGCGAGGACGGTCGGGGAGTGCGTCATCGACCCACCTCCGCACCGTGCTCGGCGTCCGGCCGAGCGGGTTCAGCCCTTGAGCGAGCGCCGGATCGAGCGCAGGACGAGTCCGAGGACCCAGGCCGCCCCTGCCCAGCTGGCCGTCTTGAGCCCGCGACCGGCGACGCGGCGGCGCCTGCCGCGGAACTCGCGGATGGGCCACCCGACGTCCTTGGCATGGCGTCGCAGGCGGGGTCGGGTTGATGGCGCACGGGTGCCCGACCGCCTGCATCATGGTCACGTCGTTGAGGGAGTCCCCGTAGGCGTAGGAGGCCGCGAGGTCTATCCCGTGCCGTTCTGCGAGCTCGCGCACGCCCGCCGCCTTGGCGCGGCCGTGCATCATGTCGCCCACCAGGCGTCCGGTGTAGAGGCCGTCCTCGTGCTCCGCGACGGTGCCCAGGGCCCCGGTCGCCCCGAGCCGCCGGGCGATGAGCTGTCCGATCTCCAGGGGTGGCCGAGACGAGCCACACCTGGTGGCCCGCCGCGATGTGCTCGTCGAGGAGCTTCTGGGTGCCGGGGAAGATGCGCAGGGCGAGGACCTGGTCGTAGACCTCCTCGCCGATCGCCACGACCTCCGCGACCGAGCGGCCTGCGACGAGGTCCAGCGCACGGCTGCGGACCTGGTCGATCTGCCGCTTGTTCTCCCCGAGGAGGAGGTAGCGGGCCTGGTGGAACGCGAACGTCACGAGGTCCCGCGTCGAGAAGAATCCTCGCTGGGACAGGGCTCTGGCCAGGTGGAACGAGCTCGCGCCGCGGATGATCGTGTTGTCGACGTCGAAGAAGGCGGCCGTGGGATGGGTGGACCCAGGCGCAGTCGTCGGCATGTCGTCCACTCTATCGGCGCACACCGACGCCCGCCGACGCCCGCCGACGCCGTCGTGCGTCGGGCGGACCGTGGACGCGCGGGCGAGCCACCTGTCCGGGATGCGTAGGCTGAGGGCGTGAGCACCGCAGAACCCGCCACGGGGCATCCCACAGGCCCCGACGCCGCCCCGCCGCGCGCCTCCGCGCGCGTCGTGCTCTACGGGCGCGACGGGTGCCATCTGTGCGACGTCGCCCGTGACGTGGTCCTCGAGGTGTGTGCCGAGCAGCAGGTGATGTGGACCGAGGTCGACGTGGACGCCGACCCCACCGGCGCGCTCGCCTCGCAGTACGGTGACTACGTCCCGGTGGTCACGGTGGACGGGGTCCAGCAGGGGTTCTGGCAGGTCGACGCCGCACGGTTGGCGCGCGCGCTCACGAGGCGGCGCGTCAGCGGCTGACGTCCCGCCGTGGGCCCCGGGCCTGAGATGATCCGAGACAGCAGGACAGCGAGGTCGTCAACGACGACGACGAGACGAATCATGGGTGGTACGGGTGGCAGAGACCCTGGGTGATACCGGTATTCCGGGTGCGACCGTTGCGCGGCTCCCCGCGTACCTGCGGGCGTTGCGCGACCTCGAGGGGCGAGGGTGGAGACGACGTCGTCGACCGAGCTCGCCGAGCTGGCGGGTGTCGGGTCGGCGCAGCTGCGGAAGGACCTGTCCTTCCTGGGGTCCTACGGGACCCGCGGCGTGGGCTACGTGGTCGACTCCCTCGCGACGTACATCACGTCCGCGCTGGGTGTGACGGACGAGCACCGGATCGCGATCGTCGGCATCGGCAGCCTCGGGCACGCCCTGGCGAACTACTCGGGCTACGGCACGCGGGGCTTCGAGGTGGCGGCGCTGCTGGATGCCGCGCCGGCCGTGGTCGGCACGGAGGCCGCGGGCCTCGTGGTCGAGCACGTGGACGCCCTCGAGACCGTGATCTCCCGCGAGAACGTCACGATCGTCGTCCTGGCGACGCCCGCACACGTGGCGCAGGACGTCGCGGAGCGCGTCGTCGCCGCGGGCGTCCGCGAGATCCTCAACTTCGCGCCGCGAGCGCTCCAGCTGCCCGACGACGTGATCGTGCGGTCGGTCGACGTCGGCAGCGAGCTGCAGATCCTGGCCTTCCACGCCCAGGCCCGCGCACTCGCGAGCGGCGGCCCCGCCGACGCCGTCGAGGCCGTGCCCTGACGGAGGCCGCCGGGGCCTCGAGGTGACCGCGCGGTAGCTCGCGACCGCAGTCGTGAAGACCTCCCGGACAGCACAGGAGCGGCGACCCGTCACGGGTCGCCGCTCCTGGCGTGCCGGTCGGCGTCAGCTGGACGCGCGCCCGGTCGGGTCGCGAGAGGCTCAGGCCTGCTTGATCGCGGAGAGGTCGAGGGCGATCTTGATCTTGTCGCCGACGAGGAGGCCACCGGCTTCGAGGGTCACGTTCCAGGTCAGGCCGAACTCCTTGCGGGAGATCTCGGTCTCGGCCTCGAACCCGGCGCGGAGTTGCCGTAGGCGTCGACGGCCGTGCCCGTGAACTCGGTCTCGAGCTTGACCGGCTTGGTCACGCCGTTGATCGTCAGGTCGCCCGCGATGATGAAGTCGTCGTCGTCGGCCTCGACGGCGGTCGAGACGAAGTTCCACGTCGGGTTCTTCTCGGCGTCCCAGAAGTCGGCGGACTGGAGGTGGCCGTCGCGGCCCGCGTCGCCGGTGTTGACGGACTTGGCGTCGAGCGCGGCGACGACGTTGGAGGACTCGACATCGTCACCGATGGTGACCGTGCCGTCGGCGATCGCGAGCGAGCCGCGCACCTTGGAGATTCCGGCGTGGCGGACCGTGAAGGTCGCCTGGGAGTGCGAGAGTCGATCGAGTAGGTGCCTGCGGTCAGTCCGGCGGGGAGGGCGTTGCCATGAGGAGTCTCCTGAGTGTTCGAGTTGCGATGCGTCGGGCGCGCCGTCGACGAGCCATTGGTTGAAGATTCAACTTCATACGAACGCATTAACGTACGACCTTGTCGCTCTATTCCCTGTCGAGGGACCAGTTCTCGGATGGGACACTGGGGCGGTTGTTCGGACGGTGGATGAAGGTGGAGATGACTGCTCAGCAGGACCAGCTAGCGGCGACGGCGCAGGACGCGCCCTGGCTCGACGCGACCCAGCAGCGGTACTGGCGGCACTTCCTGGACGGCTCAGCCCGGTTCGTCGAGGCGCTGAGCAAGGACCACGAGGAGTCCTCGAGCCTCACGCTCGGCGAGTACGAGCTCCTCGTCCGGCTCTCCGAGGTCCCCGACCACACCATGCGGATGTCGGCCCTGGCCGACGGCCTCGCCCGCTCGCGCAGCCGGGTCACCCACACCGTCCACCGCATGGAGCAGCGCGGGCTCGTCCGTCGGGCTGCCACCCAGGGGACGGGCGTGGTGTGAACTGCGTCATGACCGACGAGGGCTACGCCGAGCTCGTCGCGTCCGCCCGGCCACGTCACGGCGGTCCGCCGGTACATGGTCGACGTCCTGACCCCGGAACAGTTCCGCAACCTGGGTGAGGCCATGGCGGCCATCGCCGACGCGTGCCGGCTCGCGGAGGAACGGGACCAGTAGTACCTGTGTCGGGGAGCACGTCAGGCGGGTGCACCGCGCGGGGCAGATCTTTGGGAGACTGGTCGGCATGGTTGCAACCACGGTCCACCTCATGCGTCACGGGAAGTCTTCAACCCGGACGGCATCCTCTACGGACGAATCCCCGGCTACCACCTCTCCGAGCTGGGGCACACGATGGCACGTCGCGTCGCGGGCACCTCTCCGGGAAGCCCGCCGAGGGAGCGCCGACGCTGCCCGACGACGTCGCGCACGACCCGTTCGACGTCGCCCTGGTCATCGCCTCGCCGCTCCAGCGGGCCCAGGAGACCGCGACGCCCGTCGCCGAGGCGTTCGGCCTCGAGCTCGCGACGGACGAGCGGCTCATCGAGGCGGGCAACCACTTCGAGGGCATGAAGTTCGGCGTCGGGGACGGCTCGCTGCGCCACCCGGCCACTGGCCGTACCTGTGGAACCCGCTGCGTCCGTCGTGGGGCGAGCCCTACAAGCAGCAGGTCGCGCGCATGCACGCCGCGATCCACGACGCCCGGGCGCAGGCCGAGGGCGCGAGGTCGTGATCGTCAGCCACCAGCTCCCGATCTGGATCTCTCGTCTGGCCTTCGAGGGCAAGCGCCTGTGGCACGACCCTCGCAACCGCCAGTGCTCGCTCGCGTCGCTCACGTCCCTGCGCTTCGACGGGGACCGTCTGGTCGGGATCCACTACACCGAGCCGGTCGCAGACCTGCTGCCGGGGCGGCGAAGGTCTCCGGGGCGTGAGTCACCAGGCATCTTTCAGGTTGCGCTCAGGCACATGGGAGAGAGTGCTGCCATGATCCACCCCTTCCGTGTCCGGCACGGTCGCGCCCCGCGACCGCCGGTGTCGTCGCCCTCGGTACCGTCGCGCTCGGCCTGCTGCTCGCCGGCTGCGCCCAGGAGTCGGGGCCACGAACCCCGACGACGTCGTGGGCCAGGGTACGTCTCCGGCGACGGCTCGGTCAAGACCTGGGACCCGGACGACCGCGACGAACCGGTCGTCCTGACCGGGACGGACTTCGCGGGGACTCGATCGACACGAGCGAGTGGGCGGGGACGTGATCGTCCTCAACACCTGGTACGCCTCGTGCGCGCCGTGCCGCAGCGAGGCCCCTGGCCTCGTGGCGCTCGCGAACGAGCGTTCCGCTGACGGGTGCGCCTGCTCGGCATCAACAGCACCGACGACGCGGGCGCCGCGCAGGCGTTCGAGCGCACGTTCGAGGTGCCGTACCCTCGATCGAGGACACGCGCGGCGAGGCGATCGCCGCCCTCGAGGGCGCGGTCCCGATCCAGGCCGTCCCCACGACGGTCGTGCTCGACCGCGAGGGTCGGGTGTCGGCGCGCATCATCGGGGAGGCCGAGCCCTCGACGCTCGCCGCGCTCGTGGACGACGTCCTCGCTGAGGACGCCTGACCCGTGGGCGCTCTCTCGTTCGCCGGTGATGTCGGCTCCACGTTCGCCACCACGGCGTTCAGCGGCTCGCTCCTGCTGGCAGTCCCCGTCGCGGTCCTGGCGGGCCTGGTCTCCTTCGCGTCCCCTGCGTGCTGCCCCTGGTCCCCGGCTACGTCGGGTACGTCAGCGGGCTGGCCGCCGCGAACGCCGGCACCACCGGAGGCTCGCGGGTCGGTGGCACGGCCCGCCAGACCGCCCGGGCACCCGGGCGGTGGCGCGTCGCGGCGGGCGTCGGCCTGTTCGTCGCGGGCTTCACCCTCGTCTTCGTCCTCCTGACGGTCGCGTTCGGCTCGATCGGCGGCTACCTCAGGAGTGGGAGGACGTCATCATCCGCGTCCTCGGCGTCGTCGTGATCCTCATGGGCTTCGCGTTCATGGGCGCCCTGCCGTTCCTCCAGCGCGACCGCCGCCTGCACGTGAGCCCCACCGCGGGCCTCTGGGGCGCCGCTGCTCGGCATCGTGTTCGGCCTCGGCTGGGCCCCGTGCATCGGCCCGACGCTGGCCGCGGTCATCGCCCTGTCCCTGGACGAGGCCTCCGCGGGTCGCGGCGCGATCCTCGGTGTGGCGTACTGCCTGGGCCTCGGCGTGCCGTTCCTGCTCATCGGCATCGGCCTGGAGCGCTCCAAGAAGGCGGTCGCGTTCCTGCGCCGTCACCGCCTCGCGATCATGCGCTTCGGCGGCGGCATGCTCATCGTCATCGGCCTGGCCCTCGTGACCGGCCTGTGGGGCACCTGGACCCGGGCGCTGTCCGGCTGGATCACGGACTACGTGACGGTGATCTGATGAACGACAAGAACCTCTACCGCCCCGAGGGCATCGACGACGCGTTCAGTGCCCCGAGCCCGACGCGAGCACGGCCCAGGCCGAGGCAACGTCGGCCACGGGGCCACGCCGTCGGGCACGACGGACGGCCGGACCGGACCCGACGGCGCCGCTGCCGCTCCGCAGCCCCAGCTGCCCTCGCTCGGGCTGAAGGGCACGCTGCGCTGGATGTGGCGCCAGGTGACGAGCATGCGCGTCGCGCTCATGCTCCTCATGCTGCTCGCGGTCGCCGCGGTCCCCGGCTCGGTCCTGCCGCAGCGCCCGCAGGATCCCGCCGCGGTGCTCCGCTACCTCCAGGACAACCCCGGCACCGGGGAGTGGCTCGACCGGCTCGGGTTCTTCGATGTGTACGCGTCGGCGTGGTTCTCCGCGATCTACCTCCTGCTGTTCGTCTCGCTCGTCGGCTGCATCCTGCCGCGCACCAAGGCCCACTTCCAGGCGATGCGCAACCGCCCGCCGCGGACCCGCGGCGCTTCGACCGCTTCCCGGCCAAGGCCGACGCCACGAGCACCGCGACCCCGGACGCCCTGGTGGAGGCCGCGGCCAAGCACCTGCGCGGTCGTGTGCGCTGGCTCCCGACGTTCCGCGTGGACGTCGCGACCGAACCCGCTGACCCCGCACGCGGACTGCCCGAGCGCCGCACGGTGTCCGCCGAGCGCGGCTACCTGCGCGAGACCGGGAACCTGGTGTTCCACCTCTCGCTGCTCGGGCTCCTCCTGGCGATCGCGACGGGGCAGCTGCTGCACTTCCGGGGACAGGCGCTCATCACCGAGGGACGCGGGTTCGCGAACGCGGTCGTCGACTACGACACGTTCGAGCACGGTGCCCTCTTCCGGCCGAGCTCGCTCGTCCCGTTCTCCCTGTCGCTCGACTCGTTCGAGGCCGAGTTCTCCCAGGACGAGGTGGCGTTCGCCCAGTCGCGCGACTTCACGGCCAACGTGACGGTCCGCACCCGGACGGCTCCGCTCAGGAGGAGACCATCAAGGTCAACCACCCGCTCGTCGCGGGAGGCGCCAAGATCTACCTCCAGGGCAACGGCTACGCCCCGAGATCACGATCCGCGACGCGAGGGCCAGATCGCCTTCGCGGGGCGCGTCCCGTTCCTGCCCGAGGACACCATGTACACCTCGCGCGGGGTCGTCAAGGTTCCGGACACGTCGCCGGGCCTCGACCAGATCGGCCTCGTCGGCTACTTCCTGCCCACGGCCGAGGTCACCGAGCAGGGGCGAGCTCGATCTTCCCGCAGCCGATCAACCCGCTCCTCGTCCTCGAGGTGTACCGGGGCGACCTGGGCCTCGACGACGGGCTGCCGCAGAACGTCTACCGGCTGAACACGGACACCCTCACCGCCTCGGTCGACGAGACCGGCGAACGGGTCAAGGTCCTTGTCGCACCGGGGAGACGGTCGACCTGCCCGACGGCCTCGGCACCATCGAGTTCGCCGAGGGCCCGGTGGCGCGCTACGTCGCCCTCGACCTGCGCCACGACCCGGCGCTGACGTGGATCCTCGTCTTCGCGCTGGGCGCGCTCGCCGGCCTCGCCGTCTCGCTCTTCACGCCGCGGCGCCGCGTGTGGGTGCGCGTGTGGAGCGAGGAGCCGCCCGACGGCGCAGCATCCGGCGCGAAGACCGTCGTCACCGTCGCGGGGCTCGCCCGTGGCGACGACGTGGGCCTCCAGGGCGAGGTGGACCGCGTGCTCGCGGCGCTGCCCGGCGTCGACGACGTTCCCGACGCGCCCGCTCCCCGCGCCACCGAGGCGCGCACAGCTCCTGCACCACCACGCTCCACCGGTCCGGACTCGACCGACCGACCGACCACGAAAGGCTGACCGATGACCGTTGCCGAGATGAGCTCCGACCTGGTGTGGGCGGCAGCGACCGCACTGACGGTCGCGTTCGTCGCATTCGCGTTCGACCTGTCCAGACTGGGGCGGTCGAACGGGTCGACATGAGGTCGCCGAGGGCGCCGCCGACGCAGACGCCTCTGCCGACGCGCGGGCCTCCGCCGTCGGCGAGACCGTCAAGCCGGTGTCCCGCAAGGCCGCCGGGATCGGCATCTCGACGGGCTGGCTCGGGACCATCCTGCTCCTCGCGGCGATCGTCACCCGCGGGATCGCGGCCGGTCGCGCGCCCTGGGCCAACATGTACGAGTTCACCCTCGTCGGTGCGTTCGTCGCGATGGCCGTGTTCCTCGGCGTCAGCCTGCGGCGTGACGTCCGCTTCCTCGGCGTGTTCGTCACGGGACTCGCAGTCCTGTTCCTCGTCGTCGCGCAGAACTCGTTCTTCATCGACGCCACGGGGTCCAGCCCGCGCTGCAGTCCTACTGGCTCGTCATCCACGTGGGGATCGCGATCACGGCGACCGGGATCTTCACGGTCGCGTTCGTCCTGTCCGTGGTCCAGCTGCTGCGCGACTCGCGCGAGCACGGGAACGCCTTCCTGGGGCACCCGGCGTGGCGCTGGCTGGACACCACCCTCGGGCGTCGCAGCTCGAGGCGCTCAGCTTCCGGCTCAACGCCGTGGGGTTCGTGTTGTGGACGTTCACGGTCATCGGCGGCGCGATCTGGGCGGAGGACGCCTGGGGCCGGTACTGGGGCTGGGACCCCAAGGAGGTCTGGAGCTTCGTCGTGTGGGTCGTCTACGCGGCCTACCTGCATGCCCGCACGACGCGCGGGTGGTCCGGGCGGCGCGCGGCCTACTTCGTGATCGTCGGCTACGCGTGCGTGCTGTTCAACTTCACCGGCGTGAACCTCATCTTCAACGGCAAGCACTCGTACTCGGGGCTCACGACGTCGCAGGAGTGAGCGGACGGCTCCGACCACCGGAGCACGGAGGGCCGTCCCGCTGTGCGGGGCGGCCCTTTGCCGTCCGGGGCCCTTCACTCCGGCTTTCGTTTCTTTCGAGTTACACTCGTGGTATGAGCATGGTCTTGGAACACACGGTGCTGCCGCCGGCGGAGGGCTCGACGCTGCCTGATCTGTCGGAGGCTCTGGAGAAGGCTGGTTCGTCTGCGCTTGTTGGTCCGGACGGGTCGCAGATCGCGTTGCCTGATGAGGTGTTCGTGGTCTTGCGTGATGCGGTGCGGGCGATGGCCCACGGGCAGGCGATCACGCTGGCTCCTCACGACACGGTCCTGACCACCCAGGGGCTGCGGACTTCCTCGGGATCTCGCGCCCGACGCTGGTGCGGCTGCTGACCGAGAGGAAATTCCGCACACCCGCCCGGGTCGGCATCGGCGGGTCTTGCTCTCGGACCTCGTCGAGTACCAGCAGCGATCGCGGCACGAGCGTCGCGAGATCTTGGCTGAGCTCTCCCGTGAGGCGACAGCCGATGGGGTCAGCGGTGGTGGGTTCGAAGCGACGCGCTGAGCGATGACCTTCCCCGTCGTCCTGGACGCCTGTGTCCTGGTTCCTCATCCGCTGTTCGACACGCTGCTTCGCCTCGCCGAGGCTGAGCTGTTCCGGCCTCTGTGGTCAGCGCAGATCCTGGTCGAGGTCGAGCGCACGCTCACCGGCAAGCTCGACCTCGAGCCCGTCAAGGCCCGGCGTCGGGTCCAGCAGATGCGGCGAGGGTTCCCGGACGCCTTGGTCGATGGCTACGAGGACTTGATCCCGGCGATGACCAACGACCCGAAGGACCGCCACGTCCTGGCGGCTGCAGTCCGCTCTGGAGCGAGCACGATAGTGACCGCGAACCTCAAGGACTTCCCAGTGGCCTCGCTCGAACGCTACGAGATCGAGGCGGTCCATCCCGATGCGTTCCTGCTCGACCAGCTCGACCTCGACCCCGAGTGTGTCTTGGAGTGCCTACGCCAGCAGCACGGGGAGTACACCGATCCGTCCATGTCGATGGCGGAGTTCTTCGAAGCCTTCATGGCCACGGTCCCGAACTTCGCGCAGACCGCGGAGTCGCTGATGCGCGGCGCTCGCCGAGAACTCCGGGCCGGGCTCCGCGAACTCGACACCATGATCGAGGCCACACGCCGACCCTGACGCAGGCGGCGGCCGCGATCGCGCAGCCCGCGGACAGGACCACGGCGGACCGCCCCGACGCAGGCACCCGTCGACCCGCTCGTGGATCGCGGATCGAGAGAGGCGATCACCTCGGCGGACACCAAGGCCGCGCGCTGAGGCGGACCGGACGGGTCCGCGAGGCACGGGAGACCTGAGGGGTTCGTCGACCTGCTAGGAGGGTTCGTTGTTGCCCGACGGCGGTGCGTCCGGCGCGCCGTCCGGCTCGCCCGGGAGTCCTGACCCGAGGATCGGGGCGGCCTCGCCGGTCCCGGGGACCGTATCGGGACCGTCGTGGTCGCCGCGGGCGTCCCGACGTCGTTGCTGCTCGAGCTTCCAGAGGAAGTCCGGGTCGTCGTCGGGAGCGACGGGACCGGTGCTGCGGCGACGCGAACCGGGCAGCGGGCGACGCGACCCGCCTGGGCCACCCATGGACGTGCGGCGCGAGCGCTGCGTGCGCGAGACCAGGATCCAGGCGAGCGGACCCACGAACGGCAGGAAGATGATCATCACGATCCACAGGCCCTTGGGGATGCCGCTCCGGTCGTTCTCGTCGCTCGTGGCGCAGTCGGCCAGGGCGTAGACGGCGAGGCCAACGGCAAGGAGGGTCAGCAGAACACGGGACATGCCCCAGCCTATGCGTCCGCGGCCGGGACGTGACCAGCGCTCGTCCGGGTGACGGTCGTCGACCGGCCGCGGGCACCGAGGCGTGTCGCGTCGGGCATCGCGGGACGCCTACCCTGGAGGGTGCCCATGGTCATCTATTCGGTCCTGCGCCTCGCGATCGTCGCGGTGCTCTTCGTCGTGCTGTACGCCCTCGGCCTCGGTCACTGGGTGATGTGCGCGGTCATCGCCGCGGTGCTCGGCCTGCTCTTCTCCTACCTGACGCTCCGGGGCCGCGGGAGCGGGCGGCGCAGTACCTCGCGGACCGCGCCGCGCACCGCAAGGCGACCGGCGAGCAGTTCTCGCGGGAGATCGAGGACGACGCCGCGTTCGAGGATGCCGCGGTCGACGCGGCGGAGACCGAGGCGCGCGACCCTGCCGACCAGACGTCGGCCACCGCGTCCCCGGACCGTGCCGCCCACCGACTGACGGCGGCCCGGGGCCGCGCCCGGCCCGTCGATACCTAGAGCGCCAGCCCCAGGGCGAGCAGCACCCGTACCCGAGCTCGAACATCCCGGTCCCCGCGAGGACGGGCACGAGCAACGGTCCCCGTGCGCCGGCGATCACCGGGAGGGTGAGCAGCGCGGCGGGCAGCAGCAGGACGAGCACCAGCAGGGACCACGGCGCGGCGAACGCGCACACGACGCCCAGCAGGAGCGGCACCCAGATCATCGCGACGTAGGCGCGGCGCGCCGGAAGTCGCCCAGGCGTACGGCGACGGTCCGCTTCCCGGCGAGCACGTCGGTGGGGATGTCCCGGATGTTGTTGATCATCAGCAGTGCGCAGGCGAGCAGGCCCACGGCCACGGCGCCCACGCCCGCGACCCAGGTCACGCGACCGGCCTGCGTGTAGGTCGTGCCGAGGACGGCGACGAGCCCGAAGAACACGAACACCCCGACCTCGCCGAGCCCGCGGTAGCCGTAAGGGTTCTTCCCGCCCGTGTAGAACCAGGCGGCGACGATCGCGAGCGCTCCGACCGCGATCAGCCACCAGTGGCCCGTGAGCGCGACGAGCCCGAGCCCCAGGACCGCGGCGACGCCGAAGCACGCGAACGCGGCGTTGCGGACCTGCGGGGCGAGAGCCGCTCCGGACGCGGTGAGCCGCATCGGGCCGACGCGGTCGACGTCGGTGCCCGCACGCCGTCCGAGTAGTCGTTGGCGTAGTTGACGCCGATCTGGAGTGCGAGCGCGACGCCGAGCGCGAGCAGCGCGGGCCAGAACGCGAACGCGTCGATCTGCGCGGCGGCGCCGGAGCCGACGAGGACGGGTGCGGCCGCCGCGGGAGAGTGCGCAGGCGTGCGCCCGCGACCCATTCGGCTGAGGTGGCCATGGTGCTCCGTTCAGTGGGTGGTGCGAGGTGCGGTGCGGGCGGCGAGCGCGGTGACGGCCGTCCGGTCGATCTTGCCCGGGCCGCGGCGCGGCAGGTCCGTCACGACGAGCAGGAGCCGCGGCGCGGCGGGCGGTCCCAGCGTAGTCGCGACGGCCTGCCGGGCCCGGCCGAGCAGCATGTCGTCCTCTTCCGGCCCGACGGCGGGGCGCTCCTGCGCGGCGTGACGTCCGGCAACCTCGGGGATCCGCCCGGCGACAGCGCGCGGGTCACGACCGCGACGACACGCTGCCCCCACTCGGGGTCGGGGATGCCGACCACGCAGACCTCGCCGATGCCCTCCACGCCTGCGAGGACCGCCTCGACAGCGGCGGGGCCACGTTCACCCGCCCGTGACGAGCACGTCGTCGGCCCTCCCCAGGATCGTGAGCGCACCGCCCGGGAGAGGAACCGAGGTCGCTCGTGCGCAGCCAGCGGGACCCGTCCGGGTCGATGCGGAACGCGGCGGCGGTGAGCGCCTCGTCGCCGAGGTAGCCCGTCGCCAGGACCGCGCCGCCGATCTCGACGACGCCGGCAGCGCCCGGGAGTGCCTGCCCGGACGCGCCCTCGACCACCCGCACCTGCACCCCGGCGAGAGCGACGCCGTCGTACACGCAGCCCCGCAGGTCTCCGTCATCCCGTAGGTCGTCACGACCCGGACGCGCTGCTCGCGCGCCCGCGCGAGAGCGCGGCGCCGCCGCCGCGCCACCGAGGAGGATCGCGTCGAACGAACGCAGTGCGGCGAGCGCCGCCTCCCCGTCCTTCCCGCCTCGCGCCTGCAGGAGCCGATGGAGCTGGGTGGGGACGAGCGAGACGTAGCGGCGGTCGCCGTCCATGCGCGCGGCGTCCGCAGCGAAGCCCGCGGGGAGAAGGGGCGTCGGGGTCGGCGGTGACGAGCTCGGTGCCCGCGACGAGCGACCGGACCACGACCTGGAGGCGGCGACGTGCGTCGGGGAGGGCCAGGAGCCATTGACCATCCCCGCCGAGCCGCTCGTGCGTGGCGCGTGCCGACGCGAGGAGCGAGGCGGCGCCGAGGGCAACCTCGCGCGGCAGCCCGGTCGAGCCCGAGGTCCGGAGCACGAGGGCGGTTCCCTCGGGCAGCGCACCGCCGAAGAGGAGAGGGCGGCGCGACCGCCGGGCCACGACCCGCCAGGGCGTCGGAGACCGCGGAACGCAGGTCCAGGGCGTCGGAGGGACCATCGGCGCGTGACATCCGACCAGCGTAGATCGGGTCGTAGGGTGTCGAGCAACGGGGCAGGACGAGGTGCAGGAGCGTACATGGCAAGGGTGCCGGAGCGGGCAGCATGGACCGGGTTGGTGCTCGTGGGCGTGCTGGCGCTCGCCGCCTGCAGCGGCGGCACACCGGCGGATCCTCCGACGCGGACGGTCCCGGCGACCGTCGAGTCCGACAAGGGCGCACCGCCGTCCCCGGAGATACCAGCGGCGTGGCCGTTGACGGGGTCCCGTCCGACGACGTCGCGGTGCGACCGGCCCTGGCCGTCAAGATCGAGAACCTTCCGCAGGCGCGCCCGCAGGCGGCCTCGAGGCGGCAGACGTCGTGTGGGAGGAGGTGGTCGAGGGTGGCATCACGCGGTTCGTGGCCGTCTACCACTCGCAGGCGCCGGAGACGGTCGGTCCCATCCGGTCGGTGCGGCCCATGGACCCGGCGATCGTCGCGCCGATGCACGGCGTCCTGGTGTACTCCGGTGCGCAGCAGCCGTTCATCGACGCGGTGGGCGCGGCAGGCATCCAGTCGATCATCATGGATGCGGGCGACGACGGGTTCTTCAAGCAGCGGGGAGAGCAAGCCCCCACAACCTCTTCGGGACGGTCGCCGACTTCTGGGCACAGGCCGACGAGGACCGGACGTCCCCGCCGCCCCGCAGTTCGCTCACGCCCGGCCCTCGGCCGGGCACCGCGACCACGGCGGGGCGCCGTTCGCGTTGCTGGACGTCCACCTGTCGGGCAGCTCGCGCGCGCAGTGGCAGTGGGCGCCGACGAGAACGCCTTCCTGCGCAACGAGGGCACGAAGCCCGCCCTTGCGGCGTCGGGCGCGCGCCTGTCGGCCGCGAACGTGGTGGTGCTGAGCGTCGAGATGACGAACACGAGGTACAAGGACCCGCGGGCAATCCCGTCCCGGAGACGCAGCTCGTGGGCACGGGTGAGGCGATCGTGGCGAGCGGCGGCAAGCAGCTCGCGGTGACGTGGTCCAAGGAGGCGGTCGACGCGCCGCTCGTCCTCACCGGGCCCGACGGTGCCCCGTCCTCCTCGAGCAGGGCGCGACCTGGGTCGAGCTCGTGCCACGGGGCAGCGGGAGCTACACGGTCAGCTGAACCGGACCGGCTTGTCCACCTGGAGGGAGGGTGCGCTCACCCCAGGGGCGTACGCCCGCCGGGCAGGTCTGCCCGCCGGGCCGATGCGGCCCCGGGGTGCGGCGGGAACGTAGAGGCATGGCAACGATGAACCCCACCCAGAGCCCTTTCGAGCCCACGCCCTCGGTCACCCTGTTCCCGCCGGCTCTCGTCGCTGCCCGTCCCGCGCTGCGGGCGGAGGATCAGGACGAGAACGACGGAGCCGAGCCGCCGCGTCGGTCGGTCCGGTCGTCGCCTCGATCGTCCTGCTGTTCGGGCTGGCGGTCGCTGCGGCCTTCGCCGCCGCGGGATCGTCCAGCTGCTCGGCGCACTCGTCTCCGGCAGCTGAGCAGTCCCGTCAGAAGGCGTACGGGAAGTCGTCCCAGTGCGGGTCGCGGCGCTCCAGGAACGCGTCGCGGCCTTCGACGGCCTCGTCCGTCATGTATGCCAGGCGGGTGGCCTCACCGGCGAAGACCTGCTGGCCGGCCAGGCCGTCGTCGGCGAGGTTGAAGGCGAACTTGAGCATGCGGATCGCTTGGGGCGACTTGGTCGCGATGATCCTGGCGTGCTCCAGAGCGAGCCGCTCGAGGTCGGCGTGGTCGGCGACCTCGTTCACGGCCCCACTCGTAGGCGTCCTGCGCCGAGTACTCGCGGGCGAGGAAGAAGACCTCGCGAGCCCGCTTCTGCCCCACCTGCCGCGCGAAGAGCGCCGAGCCGTAGCCGGCGTCGAACGAGCCCACGTTGGCGTCGGTCTGCTTGAAGCGCGCGTGCTCTCGGCTGGCGATCGACAGGTCCGCGACGACGTGCAGCGAGTGTCCACCCCGGCGGCCCACCCGTTGACCACGGCGATGACGACCTTGGGCATGGTGCGGATGAGCCGCTGGACCTCGAGGATGTGGAGCCGGCCGCCTTGGCGGGGTCGATCGAGTCTGCCGTCTGGGCATCTTCGCTCGTCGTGTACCGGTACCCGTCGCGACCGCGGATGCGCTGGTCGCCCCGAGCAGAAGGCCCACCCGCCGTCCTTGGCCGAGGGCCGTTGCCCGTGAGGAGGACCGTCCCGACGTCCGAGGTCATGCGTGCGTGGTCGAGGACCCGGTAGAGCTCGTCGACCGTGTGGGGGCGGAAGGCGTTGCGGACCTCGGGGCGGTGGAAGGCGACGCGGACGACCGGGAGGTCGCGCTCGTGCGGCTCGCCGTCGGCCAGGCCGCGTTCGACTCCGCGGTGGTACGTGATGTCGGTGAGCCCCTCGAAGCCGGCGACGGTGCGCCAGGCCTGGGGGTCGAACGTCTCGGACACCTGTGCGGGGATGCTGCTCACGACGGCAACCCTAGCCGTCCCCGACGCTCCGGGTGTCGGCCGGTGGGTCGGGTCTCCGCTCTTGCCCGGCCCCTCATAATTGGTACTGTCGTCCCAGTTGAACGTGTTGCGACGGCGGATCTGTCACCCGGCGCGCGTTCCTCCCCGGCCAGCGAGTGACGCCCCGGGGCCCAGGAGGGTCGACTCTCATGGCATGGATCATTCTCATCGTCTCCGGAATGCTCGAGGCCGGCTGGGCGCTCAGCCTCAAGGCCTCCAACGGGTTCACCAGACTCTGGCCGAGCGTCTCGTTCGTCGTTCTGCTCGCCCTGAGCATGATCGGGCTCAGCATCGCGCTGAAATCCCTCCCGGTCGGCGTGGCCTACGGTGTGTGGGTCGGGGTCGGTGCGATCTTGACCGCAGTGCTCGCGGTCATATATTTCGGCGAAGCCATGTCTGTGCTCAAGATCGTGTCGCTGGTCCTCATCGTCGCGGGGATCGTCGGCCTCAACCTGTCCGGAGGAAGTCACTGATGGCTCCAACGACCGAGAAGCACGTCCCGCGCAGGCAGGCTCGTGGCACGCAGCGCCGTGACCTCATCGTGGCGGCTGCCGCCGAGCTGATCCTGCGGGGCGGCCCGTCGTCGGTCACGCACCGGTCCGTCGCCACGCAGGCGGACGTCCCGCTCGCCGCGACCACGTACTACTTCTCCGGTCTCGACGAGCTCGTCGGGGCAGCCGGCGAACGGATCGTCAGTGACTGGGCCGTGCGCGCCCAGGCGATCGGGCACTCGGTCACCGATGCGGTCGCCGACGGGGGCGTCGAGACGCTCAGCACGCGTTCGCGAGCCCTCCTGCTCGTCGACGCCGTGCTCCCCGGGGACCACGGCGAGCTCCTCGGCTTCTACGAGCACGTCGTCAGCGCGGGCGCAGCCCAGCGCTGTCCTCGGCGTACGCGCGGGGCCGGGAAGCGCTCGACGTGGTCCTCGACGGCCTGCTCGCCCAGCTCGGGGCGGCGTTCTCGGCCGTCCTGCTGATCGCGGTCGTGGACGGCGCCGCGGTCACCGCGCTCTGCGAAGGGCAGAACGTGCGCGACCTCGCAGTGGAGCTCGTCACCGAGCTGCTCGGAAGCCGCTGAACCGCCTCGGTCCCGGCACGGCGATAGCCTGTCACCGTGTCCGTCACCGCTCCCCGCCCCGACTCGTCGCCTGGTCGACGCCCCTGCGGACCCGGTTCCGGGGTGGACGTCCGTGACGGCCTCCTGGTGCACGGCGAGGCCGGGTGGGCCGAGTTCTCACCCTTCTGGGACTACGACGACGCCGAGTGCGCCGCCTGGCTGCGCGCAGCCCGCGAGGCCGCGCACCTCGGGTGGCCCGACCCGGTGCGCACAAGGGTGCCGGTCAACGTCACGGTGCCCGCGACGGACCCGGTGCGCGCCCACGAGATCGTGACGTCCTCCGACGGCTGTCGGACCGCGAAGGTGAAGGTTGCCCAGCGGGGTGCGGACGGGGTCGTCGAGCTCGTCGGGTCGGAGATCGCCCGCCTCGAGGCCGTCCGCGACGCGCTCGGCCCCGGCGGGCGCATCCGCGTCGACGCCAACGGGGGTGGTCGCTCGACGAGGCCCTCCGGCGCATCCCGCTCCTCGACCGCGCGGCCGGAGGGCTCGAGTACGTCGAGCAGCCCTGCGCCACCGTCGCGGAGCTCGCCGCGGTCCGCCGCTCGGCCTCCGTCCTGGTCGCGGCCGACGAGTCCATCCGGCGCGCCGAGGACCCGTTCGCGGTCCTGCGGGCCGAGGCCGCGGACATCGTCGTGCTCAAGGTCCAGCCCCTGGGCGGAGTCCGGGCCTGCCTCGCCCTCGCCGAGCAGGTCGGCCTTCCCGTCGTCGTGTCCTCCGCCCTCGAGAGCTCGGTCGGCCTCGCGGCCGGGCTGGCGCTCGCAGCCGCCCTTCCCGAGCTGCCGTACGCGTGCGGGCTCGCGACAGCCCAGCTCCTCGCGCACGACGTGGTCGACGAGCCGCTCCTGCCGGTCGACGGGAGATCGTGCTGCGGCGTCCCGAGCCCTCGGCTTCGGCACTCGCACGCGCCGCTGCCGCCCCGCGACCACCGGACGATGGACCGACCGTTACGAGCGCGTCAGCGCACTCCTCGACGGGGCCGCAGCATGAGTGCGGCACAAGAGCCCGCGAGCCCGGCGCT
The DNA here is from genome assembly GCA_038070415.1 of Oerskovia sp. M15. GTDB lineage: Bacteria > Actinomycetota > Actinomycetes > Actinomycetales > Cellulomonadaceae > Oerskovia. The sequence goes on along the minus strand of JAMYWF010000001.1, from coordinate 858,944 downwards.
CCCGCCGGCGGTGGCCGCCGCCCGCGAGATCGTCGCGGGACTGGTCGCGGACGGGGTCGTCGACGTCGTCCTCGCTCCCGGCAGCCGGAGCGCCGCTCTCGCCTACGCCCTCGCAGCGGCCCACGAGGCGGGCCTGCTCACGCTGCACGTGCGCATCGACGAGCGCACGGCCGCGTTCCTCGCCCTGGGCTCTCGAGGGGCTCCGCCGTCACGGAGGGATCCGGCAATCTGCGACCCGTCGCCGTGGTGACGACGTCGGGGACCGCGGCCGCCAACCTCCACCCGCGGTGCTCGAGGCCCACCATGCCGGGGTCCCGCTCGTCCTGGTCACGGCCGACCGCCCCACGAGCTGCGGGGACCGGCGCCAACCAGACGACCGACCAGGTGGGCCTCTACGGCACGGCCGTGCGTCACGCGGTCGACGTCCCGGCCCCGGCCGGGCTCCGGGCGAGCTGCGCGACCTCCGATCGATCGTGGTCCGCGCGCTGGCCGCAGCCCGAGGGTCCGCTCGCGGCATCCCGGTCCGGTGCACCTGAACGTCGCCTTCCGCGAACCCCTCGCGCCGCCTGCGTCCTTCGGAACGTCGGCGTTCGCGGACGCCGACACGGTCCCGACCACCGCGCGCCGGACCCACGTGGCCGCGGTGAGCGACGTCGTCGGGCCGTACGACCTCGATCCTCGCCCGCGACCGTGCTCGTCGCCGGCGACGGGGCGGCGACGATGCCCGGCGCCTCGCCGAGGCGCGCGGCTGGCCCTGCTCGCCGAGGCGTCCTCGGGGCGGCGGCCGGGCCGCACGCGGTCGCCGCGCACCGGCTCGTGCTCGGCGTGCTCGGCGCGGGCGTCGAACGGGTCGTGGTCATGGGGCGCCCGACGCTCTCCCGGCCCGTCCAGCAGCTGCTCGCCCGGGAGGACGTCGAGGTGCTCGTCGTCGCGCCGGAGCCGGGCCGTGGCCGGACGCCGCGCGCTCCGCGAGCGTCGTCCTGCCCGGCGTGCCCGACGCCTGGTGGACCGGTCCCGTGGGAGACCCGGCCTGGCTCGCCCTGTGGCGCGGGGCGGGTGAGGCGGCGCGCACGGCCGTCGTGGCGCGCAGCGGCCCCGGCCCGACGACGCCGCTCGCCGTCGCGGCAGCGGTCGCCGGTGCGAGCGGCCCGGGCAACGTGCTCGTCGTCGGCTCGAGCAACCCGGTGCGGGACCTGGACCTGGTCGCGAGCTGGGACGTCTCGCCGTTCGTGCTGTCCAACCGCGGCCTCGCGGGCATCGACGGCACGATCTCGACCGCGACGGGCATCGCGCACGCCGCCGCCCGTGCCGGGCGTCGCACGCGCGCTGCTCGGGGACCTCACCTTCCTGCACGACGCCGGCGGGCTCCTGCGCGGCCCGCACGAGCCCGCGGTCGACCTCCAGCTCGTCGTCGTCAACGACGACGGCGGCTCGATCTTCGCGACCCTGGAGTACGGGGCGCTCGCGGAGGAGTCGCCCTCGGCCGCTGCCGCGTTCGAGCGGGTGTTCGCCACCCGCACGGGGCCGACCTCGCGGCGATCTGCGCGGGCTACGGCGTGCGGCACCGGGTCGTCCCGGACGTCGCAGCGCTGCGCGAGGCGCTCGCGGGCGCTCCCGACGGTGTGGAGGTCGTCGAGGTCAGGGTCGACCGTGCCGGGCGCCGGGCGGACGGGCCGCCCTCGCTGCGGACGTTCGTGCGGCGATCGATCGCGCACGCCCCGACCGCGCCGCACCGCACCGGGACGCGCGGGAGCACGGCTGAGAGCCTTCCAGCCACGACCGGGAACTCGCAGGAAACTCACAGGGACGTTCAAGCAGCGCTTCAGCGCCCGGGTGTCTAGTAGTCCTCAGACAGAACGAGGAGGAGGGAACATCCCATGACCCACAACATCCCGCAGCCGAACGTCCCCAGCCCGAGGCCCCGCGCGACGGTGACACGCAGCGCATCGAGGTGCAGGCCACCCAGCAGGTGCCCGTGACCCCGCTACCGTGCCCGCACCCCCGCGCCGCACGCCGCGCCGCCCAGGCGCAGCAGGCTCCGCACGCCGCGCCCACCAGCACGGCGTACTCCGCAGCCGCCTGCCGCCCGCACCCGTCTCCCCGGAGGAGGCTCCCGTCGTGACCCGTAAGAACAAGACCTGGATCCCCGTGGTCGGGGCAGCGGCCGCAGCTGCCGTCCTGGCGAGCGCCGGCACCGCCGGACTGCTCGGGGTCCTCGACGGCTCGGGCTCCGCACCCGGCTCGCTGGCCTCGGTCGGCGAGACGGAGGAGAACACCACGGTTCCCGTGGCGAGCTCGACGTCCGAGAACCCGGACTGGCAGGCCGTGACGAGCGCCGTCGCACCGTCGGTCGTCTCTATCCAGGTCACCACGGCCTCGGGTGGCGGTGAGGGTTCGGGCGTCGTGATCGACAGCGAGGGCCACGTCCTGACGAACAACCACGTCGTCGAGGGCGCGGAGAACGACACCGTCCAGGTGACGCTGAGCGACGGCCGCCTCTACGAGGCGAAGATCGTCGGCCTCGACCCGACGACGGACCTCGCGGTGGTGAAGCTGGTCGACCCGCCGAGCAACCTCACGCCGGCCACGTTCGGCGACTCCGACGACGTCACGGTCGGCGCGTCCGTCCTGGCCGTCGGGAACCCGCTCGGCCTGGCCAACACGGCCACGACCGGCATCGTGTCCGCGCTCGACCGCCCTGTCGCCGCGTCCGGCGCCGACGGTTCCAGCGCCGTGGTCACCAACGCCATCCAGATCGACGCCGCGATCAACCCGGGCAACTCGGGCGGCCCGCTGTTCAACGCGCAGGGTGAGGTCATCGGTATCACCTCGTCCATCGCGACGATGTCGGGCGGTTCCGGCCAGTCCGGCTCGATCGGCCTGGGCTTCGCCATCCCGGTGAACCTCGCGAAGAACATCAGCGGGCAGCTCATCGAGAACGGCACCGCGGAGCACGCGTTCCTCGGCGTCAGCATGACGGACGCGACGGCCACGGCCGACGACGTCACGCGCCGCGGCGCCGAGGTCAAGGAGGTCTCGGACGGCTCCCCGGCCGCTGAGGGCGGGATCGAGGTCGGCGACGTGATCGTCGCGATCGACGGCGACGCCGTGAGCGGTGCGGAGTCCCTCACCGGATTCGTGCGCGAGCGGAGACCGGCGACGTCGCGAAGCTGACCGTGGTCCGTGACGGCAAGGCGATCGAGGTCGACGTGACGCTCGCCGCCAAGCCGACCGAGACCGGCACCGACTCGGGCCAGCCGGGCTCGCAGGACCAGGGAGGATCCGGCCAGGAGCGCCCCGGCAGCGGCCAGGGCGAGTCCGACCCGACCGACCCGAACAACGTGCCCAGCCCCTTCGACTGGTTCAACGGTCAGGGCTGAGCACCTGAGGCCGGACCCGGCGGTACCGGCAGCACCGGTGGGAACCTCCCCGTGCCCACCGACGTGAGCCGGTACCGCCCGTGGTCCTCGACCGTCTCGCCGGGTCGCGTCCCCGCGACCGGTGAGACCGACCGAGGCGCGGCCCTGTTCCCCTGCAGGTGCCCCTCGGCACCGACGCCCGGTCCGTGCGGTTCTCCGCACGGGCCGGGCGTTCGTGCGTCCTGGCCCTCAGGTCCCGGCGCCACCGACGAGCGGACGGCGGCGGTGAGCCCGTCACGGATGGTCCCCGACGGCGTAGGTCACCGGTGAGCCGGGGTTTTCCGGTCGCGGGCCGCGGCGACCTCGGTGGGGGCGATGTCGAGGTGAGAGGACAGCGCGCGGAGGAAGTCGGATGCGTCGAAGATTGCGCCTGCGGAGGCGACACCGGTGGTCCTGGTTCGTCCGGTGAGGACACGGTCGACGGCCTCCACTGCGAGCGGAGCACTGACGGCGTAGATGTCCTGACCGGCGACGGCGAGCCGACGTTCCGTGGTGCCGGAGCGGACGAGCACGTCGATGACGAATGTCTGCTCGGAGCGACCGTACTCATCGACGGCAGTCGGCCCGTGTGCGTCAGGAGCGGAGAGGTCGGCAGCCGCTCGGGCCGACATGTAGGTCGTCACCTCCGGGATCGTCAGGTGGCTGGGGATCGTGACGACGTCGGCCATCGTGAACTCCCCGACGACTCTCTGCGGGCCGAGCGGAGCCGGAAAGTGCCACTCCGAGATGGGCAGTGCGTCGTCGTGGTACTCCAGCCGACCGCCGGTGTATCGGACGCGGCGGCCGCCGCGCCTGGTTCCCGAGACCGCACCCGCGGCCAGCGTCCCGGCCGTGGGGTGCCAGCTGCTCAGGCCGTAGGCGATGTGCGCCTCGTCCGCCGTGACCCAGTCGTCCATCGCCGCGGTGACCAGCAGGTCGCCGAGCCCGCCGAAAAGGCCATCGCCGGGATCACGACGGCTCCGGCGGCGCGAGCGCGCTCCGAGAAGTGCGCGAACGTATCGAGGTTCGCCTCGATCTCCGCCGCGACATCGACGTACGGGATACCGGCGCGCAGCGCCGCCTCGACGAGCGGAGCGGCAGTCGTGGCGAACGGGCGGCGCAGTTGATCACGGCGTCGGCTCCGTCCAGCGCCCGGTCGAGCGAGGCCGGGTCGTCGACCGTCGCCTGCCGTGCCTCGAGCCCGGATCGCTCCTGGGTCAGCGCCATCAGCTTGTCCTTGTCGCGTCCGAGGAGCAGCGGGGCGTAGCCGCGCTCGCACAGCTCCGCGACCACGAACCGTCCTGTGTGCCCGTTGGCACCGAATACCGCTACGTTCCGACCTGGTCTCATGCCCGCTCCTGTGTTCTCGAAGTAGCCCTCTTCGGAGATCCTGCCGTGCTGACGGCGCCCTGCCCAGTGTCTGGAACGACATGACCCGTACACTTTCGGACATGAGTTCCCGCCCGCGGTCCGTCGCGATCGCTGCCACCGACGGGATGCTGCACTTCGAGCTCGCCATGGCGTACGAGGTCTTCGGCTCTGCGCCGGACGCCGTTCCAGGCCCGTGGTACGACGTCAGCGTGTGCGGCACGCGCAGCGTCCGGGCGGGCACTTCCTCGTGGAGCCGGACGGCGGGCTCGATCGGTTGGCCCACGCCGCACCGTCATCGTCCCCGCCGTGGCGGACGTCGACGCGGAGCTGCCGGCCGACCTGGTCCTGGCGGTGCGCGAGGCGCGAGAGGCGGCGCTCGGGTCGTCTCCTGTGCACTGGCGCGTTCGTCCTGGCAGCCGCCGGTCTGCTGGACGGGCTGCGCGACGACGCACTGGGCCCATACCGAGGAGCTCGCCGCGCTACCCGCGGGTGACCGTCGACCCCGACGTGCTCTACGTGGACAACGGTGAGGTGCTCACCTCGGCAGGCAAGGCCGCTGCGATGGACCTGTGCCTCCATCTGGTGCGCCGCGATCAGGGCGCGGCCGTCGCCAACATCGTCGCGCGGCGGTTGGTCGTCCCGCCTCATCGCGCCGGCGGCCAGGCCCAGTTCGTCTCCACGCCAGTACCTGCCCAGGACGACCATCCTCTGGCCCACCTGCTCCCCTGGGCGATGCGGCGGCTCGACCAGCCCCTCACCGTCTCGGACCTGGCGCGTCAGGCGAGAATGAGTTCGCGCCACCTGGCCCGCCACTTCCGTACGGTCACGGGCACCACGCCGCTGCAGTGGCTGCTGGCACAACGGATCCGGCGGGCACAGGAGCTGCTGGAGACCACCGACGACAGCATCGACACCATCGCCTCCGCCGCGGGCATGGGCACGGCCACGACGCTGCGCCGCCACTTCCATCGCACGCTCGGTGTCCCACCGGACACGTACCGCCGCACGTTTCGGGTGTGATGCGGCATCCGGCGGCACGCGTCGGAAGGTCACCAGCTCGGGCGCCCACCGATGCGCTTCACACACACGAGCCTGCCGACCGGGTCGGTCGGCTCGTAGGCGCTACCACCAAGCGAGCGGACGATCCGGCGGCGGGTGAGCTCGTCGGCGATGTCTTCGGCGTCGTACAGGTATCGGGGTGTGGTCGGCGTTGCCGAGCCGAGCGCTCTCGGACTGCCAGGAACGGGGCTCGGGCATGGCCTCGACCCTGGCCAGGCGCGGGACCGCCCAAGGGACTGGCTAGTCGCGCACCGGCAGCGCCACGTCGGTGTCCCGAGCGGCACGGCCGGACCGTCCCACGGCGAGGTGAGGACGGGGTCGGCGTCGAGCAGCTCGAGAGCCTTGGTGGACCGCACTTCGGTGGTGGCGTAGCCGAGACCCTCGGCGACGTCGCGGGGCAGGACGTCGGCGAGCGTGATGCGCGTCGCGCGGAACTCCTGTCCCCACGCTTCGACGGTGGCGACCAGCTCGGCGGCCACGGCCGCCCGGTCGGCCTCGGGGCGACGGCGATCTCGTCGATCTCGACGACCACGCCGTTCGCGCTGAAGGTCAGGCGCTGGCTGGCCAGCACGTAACCGACGACGCCGGTCCTGTCCTGGGCGACGAGGAGCAGGGTGTCGAGCGCGCGCAGCAGGGTCCGACGACGCGGTCGTGCGTGGCACGGTCCGGGGCGTCAGGTTGGAGGCGCACGACGAGAAGCCAGAGGGCCTCGCGGTCGGCTGTCGTGGCGCGGCGCACGGTGACGTCGCGCTGCGTGGGTCCAGAGTCATCGTCATCGTCGCTTCGGGCACGGAGCGAACTTAACAGCCCTGCCGAGCAGAGTCGGGTGCTGTCCGTCGAACGGTCTATACGTCGCGTAACTCACGAAACCACCAGCAACGTCGAGGCGGGCACGGCTCGTCCGACGGTGGTCCCGGGTCTCCCGGTGCAGAGCACGCTCACTCCGCGAGGGCGTACCGCATCGGCTCGAGCTTCGCCTCGGACTCCGCGAGCTCGGCCTCGGGGTCGGAGGCCGCGACGATCCCGCAGCCGGCGAAGAGCCGCACCCGGTGGGGTCCTGCGGCGACAGCTCGGCCGAGCGCAGCGCGATGCCCCACTCGCCGTCGCCGTCCGCGCCGAACCATCCGACGGGCGCGGCGTAGCGGGCGCGGTCCATGCCCTCGATCTCGCGGATGAGGTCCCGTGCCGCGCGGGTCGGGGTCCCGCACACGGCCGCGGAAGGGTGCAGGGCAGCGGCGAGCGCGAGGCTCGTGGGGCACGTCGCCGCCCGCTCCTGCCCCGAGCACCCCGTGACGTCGGAGGCCAGGTGCAGGACGTTGGGCAGGTGCAGGACGAACGGCGCGTCCGGGACGTTCATCGACGAGCAGAAGGGCGCCAGGGCGTCGGCGACCGACGCGACGGCGTACTCGTGCTCCTCCAGGTCCTTCGAGGAGCGGGCGAGGTGCGCCGCGCGCAGCAGCGAGTCGTCGTCGGCCTCCGCGCCGCCGGACCGCCGGATCGTCCCGGCGAGCACGCGCGACGTGACGAGCCCTCTCGCTGCGGACGAGCAGCTCGGGGTGGCCCCGACCATGCCGTCCACGGAGAACGTCCAGCAGCCGTCGTAGGCCACCGCGAGGCGCCGCAGGATCCAGCGAGGGTCCACGGGCTGCTCGGCCGTGGCCAGGACGTCACGGGCGAGCACGACCTTCTCCAGGTCGCCGCGCCGGATCCGTTCGACGCCCTCGGCCACGACCGCCGTCCAGTCGTCGGCGCTCAGCGAGCCGTCGACGGTCGTGACTGCGCCGGGCCCTGTCACGGGCGAACGGTGAGCCGGGTCGAGGACCGACGCGACGTCGTCGGGCAGGGCGTCGCCCTGGGTGATGCTGGTCACCACGCGGCGTCGCCGCGACGCCCGACGACGACGCGCGGCACCACGATCGTGCCGCCCGGGCGGGCGTCGCCCGAGGTCCCGGACGTGTCGTCGAAGGCGAACGAGCCGAAGGCGACGAGGCCGCTGCCGGGCAGGTCCACGTCGTCCTGCACGACGGCGGCGCTCAGGACCTCCTGCCAGGCCGCCTCCGCATCGGCGAAGCGCCCGGGCCCCATGCCTCGAGGCGCATCGTCTCGCCCCAGCCGACGATCCCGTCGCCGCGCCGCACCCAGGCCAGCGGGCGGGTGTCGGGAAGGAGATCGAGAAGGGTCGTCAGGCCGCCGGGCAGGCCCCGGTCAGGCGCGTGGTGCGCACGACGAGGCGGGGGCCGCGGGGAGCCGGGGCGTGGGTACTCCGTGTCGGGGGCGCCGAGGTCGTCGGCGTCCCTCCGGGGTGAGCGTGCGCAGTCATCGTCTCCAGCGTAGGCGTGAAACGATGGGAGGCATGTCGCGAGCAAGCCTGGACAAGAAGCCCACCGAGGTCGCCTCGATGTTCGACGGGATCGCCCGCCGCTACGACCTCACGAACGACGTCATCTCCCTGGGGCAGGACAGGCGGTGGCGCAAGCACACCGTCGACGCCGTCGCGGCTCTGCCGGGCGAGCGCGTCCTGGACCTCGCGGCAGGCACCGGCACGTCGAGCGAACCGTTCGCGGACGAGGGTGTGGAGGTCGTCCCCTGCGACTTCTCGGTCGGGATGCTCCAGGTGGGCAAGCGCCGCCGCCCCGACATGCCGTTCGTCGCGGGCGACGCCACCGCGCTGCCCTTCGCCGACGAGTCGTTCGACGCCGTGACGATCTCGTTCGGGCTGCGCAACGTGGTCGACACCGAGGCCGCGCTGCGCGAGATGCTGCGCGTGACTCGCCCGGGCGGGCGGATCGTGGTCTGCGAGTTCTCCGAGCCGACGTGGAAGCCGTTCCGCATGCTCTACACCGACGTCTTCATGAGGCTCCTGCCGGTGGTGGCGGGCGCCGTGACCAAGGAGAAGGGCTCGTACGAGTACCTCGTCGAGTCCATCCGGGCGTGGCGGCGCAGTCGGACCTCGCGCACCTGATGCTCGACGCCGGGTGGGAGGGCACCTCCTACCGGAACCTGAGCGGCGGCCTCGTCGCCCTGCACCGCGCTGTCCGACCCGCCTGAGACCGGGCCCCGCGCGCGCCTGACCTGGCCGTTCGACGGCAAGGAAGGCTTACCTTGCTACACAGACCGGTGGAACTGTGGCTAGAGTGACGACGTCCATTGTGAGCGACTTCACAAGGGGCCTTCCGAGGGGTGTTCGAGCTTGCCGAGCGAGGTGAGAACGTGCGTAGCAGGAGCGATGACGCAGACGTCATTGTCGTCGGCGCGGGTCCAGCCGGGGCCACGGCCGCGCACTACTGCGCCTCGGCAGGGCTGAACGTCCTCCTCCTGGAGAAGTCGTCGTTCCCCGCGACAAGATCTGCGGGGACGGTCTCACGCCGCGCGCCGTGGGAGAGCTCGTCCGCATGGTGTCCCCACCCGCGCCGAGGACGGGTGGATCCGCAACAAGGGTCTGCGCGTCGTCGCGAGCGGTCGCTCGTGGGAGCTGCCCTGGCCTGAGCTCAAGGCGTACCCGTCCTACGGGCTCGCGCGGTCCCGGATGAACCTCGACCAGACCCTCGCCGAGCACGCCCAGCGCACCGGTGCCAAGCTTCTCGAACGCACCAGCGTCACCGGGCCGCTCCTCGACGAGCGGACCGGACGGGTCGTCGGCGTCACCGCGCGCCCACTCGACGAGAACGGACGCCGCGCGGGCGAAGAGTACGAGCTCCGAGCGCCCGTCGTCGTCGCCGCGGACGGGTCTCGTCCCGCTTCGCCCTCGCGATGGGCCTCGAGAAGCGACAGGACCGCCCGATGGGCGTCGCGGTTCGCACCTACTTCAAGACCCGCGTCATGACGACGCGTGGATGGAGTCGCACCTCGAGCTCTGGGACGGCCCTGCCCGGACGTCGAACCTGCTGCCCGGCTACGGCTGGATCTTCGCGCTCGGCGACGGGACCGCGAACGTGGGCCTCGGCTCGGTCAACTCGACGCCCGCGCGCCAGTCGGCCGCGAACGTGGACTACAAGGACCTCTTCGCGAAGTGGATGGCCAACGCCCCGCGGAGTGGGAGTTCACACCGGACAACCAGCTGGGTCCGGTGCGCGGCGCGGCTCTCCCCATGGGCTTCAACCGCAAGCCGCTCTACTCGCGGGGCGTCGTGCTCGTCGGGGACTCGGGCGGCATGGTCAGCCCGTTCAACGGCGAAGGCATCGCCTACGCCATGCAGGCCGCGCGCGTCGCCGCGGACGTCGTGGCCCAGTCCCGCGCCCGCAGCACCGACGCCGCCCGGAGCGCACGCTCGCGACGTACCCGGAGATCATGCGCCGCGACCTGGGCGGCTACTACACGCTCGGCCGGTACTTCGTGCGGCTCATCGAGCACCCCGAGATCATGCGGCTCTGTACCCGGTACGGTCTGCCTCGGCCGCTCGTCATGCGCTTCGTCCTCAAGCTGTTGTCCGACTGTTACGAACCGCGTGGTGGCGACGTCGTCGACCGGGTCATCGCGGGACTGACGAGGGTGGTGCCATCGGCATGAGAAACGCTGGTGCGACGGCAAGGAGGCCGTCACCGCTGTTCACGCAGTCACCACCCCCACCCCGTCAGACCCGGACGTCCGCAGCTTCGCGTGGATCCCGGGCGGCAGCACTCCCGACATGCCCCAGCGCGCCCCCGGAGAGCAGACCGATGACCAACCCTTACGTGCCCGTCCTCGTCCTCATGGGCATCGGAGCCGTGCTCGCTCTCGGCGGAGTTGCCGCGAGCGCCGTGATCGGCCCCAAGCGTTACAACCGCGCCAAGCTCGACGCGTACGAGTGCGGCATCGAGCCCACCCCGCACGCCATCGGGGAGGGCGCTTCCCGATCAAGTACTACCTCGTCGCGATGACCTTCATCATCTTCGACATCGAGGTGGTCTTCCTCTACCCGTGGGCGGTGGACTTCACGGTCCTGGCCACCTTCGGGCTCGTCGCCATGCTGAGCTTCCTCGCCCTGATCACGGTGCCGTTCGTCTACGAATGGCGCCGTGGCGGGTTCGAGTGGGACTAGCCGGAACCAGTTAGGAGAACGCAGATGGGGATCGAAGAGGCTCCCTCGGGCTTCTTGCTCACGAGCGTGGAGAACCTCGCGGGTACTTCCGCAAGGCGTCGCTGTGGCCGGTGACGTTCGGCCTGGCGTGCTGCGCCATCGAGATGATGGCGGCGGCGCGTCGCGCTTCGACCTGTCCCGCTTCGGCATGGAGGTTTTCCGTGCCTCGCCGCGGCAGGCCGACCTGATGATCGTCGCGGGTCGTGTGAGCCAGAAGATGGCGCCGGTGGTGCGCCAGGTCTACGACCAGATGTCCGAGCCCAAGTGGGTGCTGTCGATGGGCGTGTGCGCGTCGAGCGGCGGGATGTTCAACAACTACGCGATCGTGCAGGGGTCGACCACATCGTGCCGGTGGACATCTACCTGCCTGGCTGCCCGCCGCGCCCGAGATGCTCATCAACGCGATCCTCGCGCTGCACGAGCAGATCCAGGCAGAGCCGCTGGGCGTGAACCGGCGCGAAGCCGCCAAGGCCGCCGAGGCCGCGGCGCTCGAGGCGACCCCGACGTTCCAGATGAAGGGCTGCTGCGGTGACGGGCACCGACGGACCGGGGACGCCCGGCGGACGACGTCCAGCGCGAGAAGGTCACCAAGGGTGACGTCCCGGGCGACGAGCTGGTCGCGGAGCCGGCGATCGGCCAGCGCGAGCCGCTCGAGGTCGTCGAGGTCCGGACCGGCATGTTCGGGGCCAAGGGCTCAGGGGACACCTCTGGGTACGGCGGGCTCGTCCGCCCCGTGGTGCTGCCGGGCCGACCGCCCGACCGTACGGCGGGTGGTTCGACGAGGCGGTCGACGTGCTCGCGGAGGTGCTCGCCGAGGGCGGCGTGCGGTTCGACGACGCGGTCGAGCAGGTCGTGGTGGACCCCGGGCCCGCACGCCGAGCTCACGCTGCACGTGCGCAGGGAGCACGTCGTCACGGTGGCTCGTGCGCTGCGCGACGAGCAGGACCTGCGTTTCGAGCTGAGCATGGGCGTGAGCGGGTGCACTACCCCACGACGTGGGCCGCGAGCTCCACGCCGTGTACCACCTGACGTCGGTCACGCACGGGCGCTGCCTGCGCCTGGAGGTCGCGGTGCCCGACGCGGATCCGCACCTGCCCTCGACCACGTCGGTCTACCCGTCCAACGACTGGCACGAGCGCGAGACGTGGGACTTCTTCGGGATCGTCTTCGACGGCCACCCGGCCCTCGCCCGCATCGAGATGCCGGACGACTGGCCGGGCCACCCGCAGCGCAAGGACTACCCGCTCGGCGGCATCCCGGTCGAGTACAAGGGCGCCACGGTGCCCCGCCGGACCAGAGGAGGTCGTACTCGTGAGCACCACCACTCCCCACGCGACGAAGGCGCCGTACGGCGACTTCGACAGCAGCATCCCCAGCTACGAGGCCGCGGGCGGCGACTGGGCCGACATCGCGGCCGAGGCGACCCAGCTCGGTGAAGAGCGCATCGTCGTCAACATGGGTCCCCAGCACCCTCCACGCACGGGGTGCTGCGGCTCATGCTCGAGATCGACGGCGAGACCGTGACCGAGGCCCGCTGCGGTATCGGGTACCTGCACACGGGTATCGAGAAGAACATGGAGTACCGGACGTGGACCCAGGGGTCACGTTCTGCACCCGCATGGACTACCTCGCGCCGCTGTTCCAGGAGACGGCGTACTGCCTGGCGGTCGAGAAGCTCCTCGGCATCACGGACGACGTCCCTGAGCGCGCGAGCATCATCCGGGTGCTCATGATGGAGCTCAACCGGATCGCTTCCCACCTGGTCTGCCTCGGCACGGGTGGGAACGAGATGGGCGCCACGACGGTCATGACGGTCTCCTTCACGGCCCGCGAGGAGATCCTGCGGATCTTCGAGGCCGTGACCGGGCTGCGCATGAACCACGCGTACGTCCGCCCGGGTGGCGTGGTCCAGGACGTGCCGCCGGACGTCGTGGCCCAGATCCGCAAGGCGGACCCCTGATCCGCGGGTATCTCGGCCAGCTGGGCGACCTCATGCTCGCCAACCCGATCTTCAAGGCGCGTCTGGTCGGGGTGGGGCACCTGAACCTGTCGGGCTGCATGGCGCTCGCGATCACCGGCCCGGTGCTGCGCTCCTCGGGCCTGCCGTACGACGTGCGCAAGGCGGCTCCGTACTGCGGCTACGAGACGTACGACTTCGACGTGCCCACGTCCGACGACGCGGACTGCTACTCGCGCGTCGTGCTGCGCCTGGAGGAGTGCTATCAGTCGCTGAGGATCGTCGAGCAGTGCCTGGAACGCCTCGAGGCGACGGCCGGTCAGCCCGTGATGGTGGGCGACAAGAAGATCGCGTGGCCCGCTCAGCTCGCGATCGGCAGCGACGGCATGGGCAACTCTCTCGACCACATCCGCGAGATCATGGGCACCTCGATGGAGGCCCTGATCCACCACTTCAAGCTGGTGACGGAGGGCTTCCGGGTACCGGTCGGTCAGGTCTTCCAGTCGGTCGAGCACCCGCGCGGCGAGATGGGGGTCCACCTGGTCTCGGACGGTGGCACACGCCCCTACCGGGCGCACTTCCGTGATCCTTCGTTCAACAACCTGCAGGCGGTCGCCGTGATGTGCGAGGGCGGCCAGATCGCCGACGTCGTCGTCGCCGTCGCCTCGCTCGACCCGGTGCTGGGAGGGTGGACCGATGACGCTCGAGGCCCACAGGTCCGGATACGACGAGGCGACGTACGTGCGCCTCGCCCAGGACACCGCGGCGATCGTCGCCCGGTACCCGCAGAAGCGCTCGGCGCTGCTGCCCATGCTGCACCTGGTGCAGTCGGAGGACGGTACGTCTCCCGCGACGGCATCGCGTTCTGCGCCGATCAGCTCGGCATCACGGCGGCCGAGGTGTCGGCGGTCGCGACCTTCTACACGCAGTACAAGCGCCACCCCAACGGGACCTACACCGTGGGTGTGCACCAACACGCTGTGCGCCGTCATGGGCGGGGACGAGATCTTCGACGAGCTCTCCGAGCACCTGGGGATCGGGCACGACGAGACGACCGACGACGGGCGATCACCCTGGAGCGCGTCGAGTGCAACGCGGCGTGCGACTACGCACCGGTCATGATGGTCAACTGGGAGTTCTTCGACAACCAGACCCCGCGGGGCCACGCAGCTCGCGGACCGGCTCCGAGCGGGCGAGGCCGTCGCCCGACCAGCGGCGCGGCCTCGGTGTGCAGCTTCAAGCAGATGAGCCGCGTGCTCGCCGGGTTCTCCGACGGCCGCGCGGACGAGGGCGTCGGGGCAGGCGGTCCCACGCTCGCCGGGCTGCGCCTGGCCCGCGAGCACGACTGGACCGCGCCCGAGGGTGTTGCGCCCGAGCCGCCACGGACGCGGGCGAGGCGGACGCGCACGGCACCTTCGCCGTCGGGCAGGAGCAGTCCTCCGCCGAGCGCAAGCCCACCACGCCGTCCGACGCCACGGGCGCCACGCCCGACGCCTCGAAGGGGAAGCAGCCGTGAGCGAGCAGACGATCGACCCGCTGACCCCATCCTCAGCGCCACCTGGGACGCCGAGCGCTCCTGGACGCTCGACGCGTACGTCGCGCAGGGGCTGGAAGGGCCTCGCGAAGGCCTTCGCACAGCAGCCCGCCGACGTCGTGCAGGTCGTCAGGACTCGGGCCTGCGGGGACGCGGCGGCGCAGGGTTCCCCACGGGCATGAAGTGGGGCTTCTGCCAGCGCCCGACGGCGGTCCGCGCTACCTCGTCGTCAACGCCGACGAGTCCGAGCCCGGCACGTGCAAGGACATCCCGCTCATGCTCGCGAGCCCGCAGCTCCTGATCGAGGGCGTGGCCATCACGTCCTACGCGATCGGCTGCGACCACGCGTTCATCTACGTGCGCGGCGAGGTGCTGCACGTCTACCGGCGCCTGCTGCGCGCCGTCGAGGAGGCGTACGCCGCCGGATACCTGGGCAAGAACATCCAGGGCTCGGGTTTCGACCTCGACGTCACGGTCCACGCGGGCGCGGGCGCGTACATCTGCGGCGAGGAGACCGCGCTGCTCGACTCGCTCGAGGGACTGCGCGGGCAGCCACGCCTCAGCCGCCGTTCCCGCGGTCGCGGGCCTGTACGCGCGGCCCACCGTGGTCAACAACGTCGAGTCGATCGCGAGCGTCCCGGCGATCGTCAACGAGGGCTCCGACTGGTTCAAGAGCATGGGGACCGAGCGGTCGTCGGGCCACGGGCTGTTCTCGCTGTCGGGACACGTCGTGCGCCCGGGGCAGTACGAGGCGCCGCTCGGCATCACGCTGCGCGAGCTGCTCGACATGGCGGGCGGGGTCCGCGGCGGCAACCAGCTGAAGTTCTGGACGCCCGGCGGGTCCTCGACGCCGCTGTTCACCGATGCGCACCTCGACACCCCGCTCGACTACGAGTCGGTCGCGGCGGCAGGCTCGATGCTCGGCACGAGGGCGCTGCAGATCTTCGACGAGACCACGTGCGTCGTGCGGGCCATCAGCCGGTGGACCGACTTCTACGCCCACGAGTCCTGCGGCAAGTGCACGCCGTGCCGCGAGGGGACGTACTGGCTCAAGCTGATCCTGCGGCGCATCGAGAGCGGGTCGGGCACCGAGAGCGACCTCGACGTCCTGCTCGATACGTGCGACAACATCCTCGGTCGCGCCTTCTGCGCGCTCGGGGACGGCGCCACGTCGCCCATCACGAGCGGCATCGCGCTGTTCCGCGACGAGTTCGAGGCCCACATCATCGGCCGCGGCTGCCCGTTCGACCCGTCGGCCGCCGCCCTCTTCGACTACACGCCCCGGCGTGCCCCGCAGGCCCTGACGGCAGGAGCGCACTGATGACGACCACCACGTCCGCCGGCACGTCTGCCACGGCCGCGGCGGCAGGCGGCTCCCAGCCCCGCGCGGCCCGACGACGTGACCTTCACGATCGACGGCATCGAGATGGCCGTACCTAAGGGCACGCTCGTGATCCGCGCCGCCGAACAGGTCGGGATCCAGATCCCGCGGTTCTGCGACCACCCGCTCCTCGCTCCGGCGGGCGCGTGCCGCCAGTGCCTCGTCGAGGTCGCGACCCCGGACCGCGAGGGCAACGTCCGCCCCATGCCCAAGCCGCAGGCGTCGTGCACGCTCGAGGCGACACCGGGCATGGTCGTGAGGACCCAGCACACGTCGGCCGTCGCGGACAAGGCGCAGCACGGGGTCATGGAGCTGCTGCTCATCAACCACCCGCTCGACTGCCCGGTCTGCGACAAGGGCGGCGAGTGCCCCTGCAGAACCAGGCGATGAGCAACGGGCGGGCGACCAGCCGCTTCGTCGACGTCAAGCGCACGTTCCCAAGCCGATCGCGATCTCGACCGAGATCCTGCTCGATCGCGAGCGCTGCGTGCTGTGCCAGCGCTGCACCCGGTTCTCCGCGGAGATCGCGGGGACGCGTTCATCGACCTGCAGAAGCGCGGGCGCAGCAGCAGATCGGGCGGTTCGACGCGCGCGTGCTGGGCTTCGCCGACGGCGAGGGCGAGCAGGCGGTTCCTGAAGGCTCCCTGCCGTACGGCGCGCGGGCGGCTTCGAGGCCCCGTGGGGCGGCCCTCGAGGACGAGTCCGGGCGCCCTTCGCGTCCTACTTCAGCGGGAACACGGTCCAGATCTGCCCGGTCGGCGCCTTGACCGGCGCGGCGTACCGGTTCCGGTCGCGGCCCTTCGACCTGGTGTCGACCCCGGAGTAGCCGAGCACGACGCGTGCGGGTCCGCGATCCGCATCGACCACCGCCGCGGCGTGGTGCTGCGCCGGCTGTCGGGCGAGGACCCGCTGGTCAACGAGGAGTGGATCACCGACAAGGACCGTTTCGCGTTCACCTGGCAGGACGCGCCGGACCGCCTGACGCACCCGCTCGTGCGCGACCGCGACGTCGACGCGCAGGGTCGTGTCGTGCGCGGTGAGCTGCGTCCCGCGAGCTGGGCCGAGGCGCTGGAGGTCGCGGCCCAGGGGCTGCAGCAGGCACGCGCAGCGGCGGTGTGGGGTGCTCCCGGCGGGCGCCTCACGCTCGAGGACGCCTACGCGTACGCCAAGTTCGCCCGCGTGGTCCTCGGGACCAACGACGTCGACCACCGGGCCCGCGTGCACTCGGCCGAGGAGGCGGACTTCCTCGCCCACGCGGTCGCGGGCACGGGCATGGGCGTGACCTTCGACGAGCTCGAAGGCCCGGCAGTGCTCCTCGTGGCGCTCGAGGCCGAGGAGGAGGCGGGGTGACGTTCCTCCGGCTGCGCAAGGGGTCCAGAACCGAGGGCTGCGGGTCTTCTCGCTGGCCCCGTTCGCGAGCCGAGGTGTGCAGCGACTCGACGGCACCCTCCTGCGGGCAGCGCCCGGCACGGAGGCCGAGTGGCTCGACGTGCTGGCATCGGGGACGCAGATGCTGTTCGGCCACGACGGGGCCGTGGGCCCCGACGTCGAGGAGTCGGTCGAGGAGTCCGCCGAGGTCACGGCCCTGCGCGACGCCCTCGCGGCTCCGGGGCCGTGGTGCTCGTCGGCGAACGCCTCGCTGGGGTGCCGGGCGGCTACTCGGCGCTCCTGCGCCTCGTCGCGAGCACCGGGCGCGCCTCGCGTGGATCCCCGCCGCGCCGGGGAGCGCGGGCGGTGGATGCGGGCACGCTGCCGGGTCTCTCCCGGGGTCGTCCCGTGCCCGACGCCGCCGCGCGGGTCGACGTGGCCGCCGCCTGGGAGTGGATCACCTGCCGGAGGCGTCGGGCCGCGACACGTGCGACATCCTCGACGCGCTGTCCGTGGGGCAGCTCGGCGGCGTCCTCGTCGGGGCTGCACACCGACGACCTGCCGGACCCCGACCACGCGCGCCGGGCGCTCGCGGCCGCAGGCTTCGTCGTCTCGCTCGAGGTCCGCGCCTCGGACGTCACCGAGCTCGCTGACGTCGTCCTGCCCGTGGCGCCACCGGTCGAGAAGGCCGGCGCGTTCGTGAGCTGGGAAGGGCGGGTGCGGACGTTCCAGGCAGCCTTGTCCTCGACGGCGATTGCCGACCACCGCGTCCTCGACGCGCTCGCCGACGCGGCAGGCGTCTCGCTCGGGACCCGGACCCTCGACGACGTCCGAGCCGAGATCGAGCACCTCGGGACCTGGGACGGCGGGCGCCCTGCGGCCCCGACGTCGCCGCGGCCGAGCCGCCCGCGGTCGCCCGGGCACCGCGGTGCTCGCTGGGTGGCGCCTGCTCCTGGACGCCGGGCGCGGTCAGGACGGGGAGCGGTTCCTCGCCGGGACCGCGAAGCGACCCGTGGCCAGGCTCTCCGCCGCGACCGCTGCGGCCGCGGACCTGTTCGAGGGAGACGTGGTGCGGGTCTCGACCGACCGCGGATCGATCGAGCTGCCCGTGGTCGTCACCGACATGGTCGAGCACGTGGTCTGGTTGCCGGCGGCTCCGTGGGGTCGCGGGTCCACCGCGACCTCGGGTGGCACCGGGGCGCTCGTGCGCATCGAGCCCGCCGCCGGCGGCCCCGACTCCGTCCCGAGTACCACCGGGTCCACCGAGTCCTCCGACAGGGGAGCATCATGAGCGACCTGCTGAACCTCGCCCTGGTCACCGAGACGCCCGGGGTACCCGGGATCGCGGCGGACTTCTCCCAGGACAACGGCTGGACCTACCTGGTCAAGGCCGTGCTCATCATCGTCTTCCTGCTCACGAGCGTCCTCATCGCGATCTGGTTCGAGCGCAAGGTCGTCGCGCGCATGCAGGTCCGTCCCGGCCCCAACGTGCACGGGCCGTTCGGCCTGCTCCAGTCGCTCGCGGACGCCATGAAGCTGCTGCTCAAGGAGGACCTCACGGTCACCGCGGCGGACAAGTTCGTCTACATCCTGGCGCCCATGATCGCGGTGTTCTGCTCGCTGCTGACCTTCGCGGTGATCCCGTTCGGTCCCGAGGTCACCATCCCGTTCACCGACTACACCACGCCGGCGCAGCTCACGGACTTCCCCGTCGCGGTGCTGTACATCCTGGCGTGCGCCTCGGTGGGGTCTACGGGATCGTGCTCGGCGGCTGGTCCTCGGGCTCCACGTACCCGCTGCTCGGCGCGGTCCGCTCCACGGCCCAGGTCATCAGCTACGAGCTGGCCATGGGGCTCGCGCTCGTGGGTGTCTTCATCATGGCGGGCTCGATGTCCACCTCGGAGATCGTCGACTCCCAGACGAGGGTCTGGTGGGCGCTCATCCTGATCCCGAGCTTCGTGATCTACATCATCGCCATGATCGGCGAGACCAACCGCCTGCCGTTCGACCTCCCCGAGGCCGAGGGCGAGCTCGTGTCGGGCTACATGACCGAGTACTCGTCCATGAAGTTCGCCTGGTTCTTCCTGGCCGAGTACATCAACATGATCAACGTCTCGGCCGTCGCGACCACGCTCTTCCTCGGTGGCTGGCGCGCACCGTGGCCGTTGTCCGCGATCAACGACGGCATGTTCAACGAGGGCTGGTGGCCCATCCTCTGGTTCCTCGCCAAGGTCTGGGCCTTCATGTTCGTCTTCGTGTGGGTCCGCGGCACGCTCCTGCGCCTGCGCTACGACCAGTTCATGAAGTTCGGCTGGAAGATCCTCATCCCCGCCGCGCTCACCTGGATCGTCGTGCTCTCGGTTGTCCAGGGATGCTCCGCTTCGGCGAGGTCGAGACCCGCACGATCCTGATCGCGGCCGGTGCCCTGTGCGCGATCGTGATCGCGGCCGTCTTCCTGTGGCCGCAACGCAGGGAGCCCGATCCCGGAGGAGGGGCGGCGAGGGGACTGCGCCGTCGGGCACCTCGCCCTACCGCAAGGGCACCACCGCGGCTCCCGAGCCCTTCGACGCCTTCGCAGGCGGCTTCCCCGTACCACCCTGCCAGGGCAGACCCTGCCGGGGCACCACGCCGCACGCGGCGCCTCGTGCCGAGGGGAGCCCGCCGCCCCAGGCGGCAACGACGCATCCGACGCCCAGGACGAGGAGGTCCCCGTGGCTGACTACGAGTCGAGGATCCCGCAGAGGAAGGGGCTCGGCGGCCTCTTCGCGCCCGTCGCCGGGTTCGGGGTGACGTTCTCCTCGATGTTCAAGCCGACCGTGACCGAGCAGTACCCGTTCGAGAAGGTGCCGACCCAGCCGCGCTACCACGGCGGCACCAGCTCAACCGGTACGAGGACGGGCTCGAGAAGTGCATCGGCTGCGAGCTGTGCGCCTGGGCCTGCCCGGCGGACGCGATCTACGTCGAGGGCGCGGACAACTCCGACCTGGCCGACGGCGCGCACCGCTCGCCGGGGAGAGGTACGGCAGCGTCTACCAGATCAACTACCTGCGCTGCATCTTCTGCGGCCTGTGCATCGAGGCCTGCCCCACCCGGGCGCTCACGATGACCAACGAGTACGAGCTCGCCGGGCCGACCCGCGAGGGTCTCATCTGGGAGAAGGAAGACCTCCTCGCGCCGCTGCGCGAGGGATGCTCGCGGCCCCGCACCCCATGGTGCCCGGCACGACCGACACCGACTACTACCGGGAGAGGTGACCGGGCCCGTGCCCGAGCAGATCGACTGGGTGCGCGAGCACCGGCCCGACGACCCGACCCTGCCTCCCGCCGTCGACCCCGCCGCCGTGCGGCGTCCCGAGGTCCGGAAGGTGGTCCGGTGACCGTCAGCGGGGAGAGGTCGTCCTGTTCTGGGTCCTGGCCCCCTGATGGTCCTGGCCGCGCTCGGCCTGCTGTTCGTCCGCAGGCCGTGCACGCCGCGATCTGCGTCGTGTTCGTCATGATCAGCCTCGCGATCCTCTACATCGCGCAGGAGGCCGCGTTCCTGGGCGTCGTCCAGATCGTCGTCTACACGGGCGCCGTGATGATGCTCTTCCTGTTCGTCCTCATGCTCGTGGGAGTGGACGCGTCGGACTCGCTCGTCGAGACCATCCGCGGTCAACGCTTCATCGGGATCCTGCTGGGGCTCGGCCTCGGCGCCGTGCTGGTCGGGGTGATCGCGCAGGTGACGTTCCCGCCGTCGATCGGGCTCACGGCCGCGAACGCCGAGACCAATCCCGTCGGGCTCGCGCGCGTCCTGTTCGCCGACTACGTGTTCGCGCTCGAGGTCGTCGGCATCCTGCTCGTCACGGCGGCCGTGGCGGCACTGGTCCTGACCCACCGCCGCCGGCTGGTGCCGCGCGTGGGGCAGCGACAGGTCTCGGACGCCAAGGTCGCCGCCCTGGTCGACGGCGGGCTCCTCACGCCGCTGCCGGCACCGGGCGTCTACGCGCAGAACAACGCGATGGACACCCCGCGCTCGACCCGCAGGGCGGCCCATCGAGCACTCGGTCTCGCGCATCCTGCGCATCCGCGGTCAGGAGCGGTCGGCAGGTCACATCCTCGCGGCCGAGCGGGCCGTGCTCGTCGAGCACGAGCCGGAGCTCACCGGCAGAAGGTTTCCCGAGCTGACCGCGGGCACCGACGAGGGCGAGGAACGCTGACATGGAGCTGACCAACTACCTGATCCTCGCGGCGATCCTCTTCGCGGTCGGTGCGACCACCGTGCTCCTGCGTCGCAACGCGATCATCGTCTTCATGGGCATCGAGCTGATGCTCAACGCCACGAACCTGTCGTTCGTGACGTTCTCGCGCATGCACGGCGACCTCCACGGCCAGGTCATCGCGTTCTTCGTGATGGTCGTGGCGGCGGCCGAGGTCGTCGTGGGGCTCGCGATCATCGTGGCCATCTTCCGTACCCGCCGCTCGGCCTCGGTCGACGACGTCAACCTGCTGAAGAACTGAGAGGGCAGGCATGCCAACGGTGACTCTGCTTTCAGCCCTCCCCTCCGGCCAGGGGCTGCCCGCCCTGCTCTCGGCCCAGGAGATCGTGCCCGTCTCGACCGTCGTGCCCGGGCCGTTCCTCCTGGCCCGCTGCTGGTCCTGCTGCCGCTCCTGGGAGCGGCAGTGCTGCTGCTCGCGGGGCGGCGCAGCGACCGGTGGGGCGCGTGGTTCGGGGTGCTCATGTCGGGGCGGCGTTCGTCGTCGCCCTGATCGTTTTCGTCTCGATGCTGGGCCTGCCGGCCGACGAGCGGGTGGTCGACCACCGGCTCGTCGACTGGATCGCGACCGGCGGTCTCGACGTGGGGTGGGACTGCGGATCGACCCGCTGTCCCTGACGTTCGTGCTGCTCGTGACGTTCGTCGGCACGCTCATCCACGTCTACGCGGTCGCGTACATGGAGCACGACCCGGACAAGCGCCGCTTCTTCGCGTACCTCAACCTGTTCGTCGCGGCCATGCTGGTCCTGGTCCTCGCCGACTCCTACCTGCTGCTGTTCGTCGGTTGGGAGGGCGTGGGTCTCGCGTCGTACCTGCTGATCGGGTTCTGGAACCACGAACGTGCCAACGCGGTGGCCGCCAAGAAGGCGTTCATCATGAACCGCGTCGGCGACCTGGGCCTGATCGTGGCGCTCATGCTGATGTTCGCGGGCTTCGGCGCGGTCGACTTCGGGACCGTCTTCGCCGAGGCGCCGACCGCCGGGACGGCGCTGCTGACCGCGATCGGCCTCGCGCTCCTCGTCGCCGCGTGCGGCAAGTCGGCACAGTTCCCCTCCAGGCCTGGCTCGGGGACGCGATGGCGGGTCCCACGCCCGTCTCGGCCCTCATCCACGCGGCCACCATGGTCACCGCGGGCGTCTACCTGGTCGTCCGGTCGGCACCGGTCTTCGAGGGGCCCCGACGGCGCAGCTCGTGGTCGTCATCGTCGGCGCGGTCACCCTGCTGTTCGGGGCGATCATCGGTTGCGCCAAGGACGACATCAAGAAGGCCCTGGCGGCCTCCACGATGTCGCAGATCGGGTACATGATCCTCGCCGCGGGCCTCGGGCCCGTCGGGTACGCGTTCGCGATCTTCCACCTCGTGACGCACGGGTTCTTCAAGGCCGGGATGTTCCTCGGGGCGGGTTCCGTGATGCACGGGATGAACGACCAGGTCGACATGCGGCGCTTCGGCGCGCTGTCGACCTACATGAAGGTCACCTGGGTGACGTTCGGCCTCGGCTGGCTCGCGATCCTCGGCATCCCGCCGTTCTCCGGGTTCTGGTCCAAGGACAAGATCATCGAGGCCGCCTTCGTCCCGATCGACGGCCAGGAGTGGCGGGCGTGGGTCTTCGGAGGCGTGGCGCTCCTGGGTGCGGGGATCACCGCGTTCTACATGTCCCGCCTGTTCTTCATGACGTTCCACGGTCGCCGGCGCTGGAACGACGGGAGCGGGGACGACCCTCACGATGCTCGTCAGCTCGACGGTCCCGTACAGCACCCCCACGAGTCGCCCGCGCTCATGACGGCACCCATGATCGTCCTCGCCGTCGGGTCGGTGGCGCTCGGAGGGCTGCTCGCGATCGGCAACGGGTTCGTGGACTGGCTGGCCCCGTGACAGGCCACGCCGAGCACCACGAGCCGGTGCTGCCGGCCTGGTCGCTCATCGCGCTCACCCTGGTCCTCGTCCTGCTCGGAGTCCTGCTGGCCTGGCGCCAGTACGCGGTGTCCCTCGTGCCGGTCGTGCCGCCGCGCCTCGGCGCTCACGCGGGCCGCGCGCAAGGACCTCTACCAGGACCAGGTCAACGAGGCCGTCTTCATGCGGCCCGGGCAGTACCTCACCCGGTCCCTCGTCTACGGGGACCGGCAGATGGTCGACGGCGGCTGGATGGGCCTCGCGGGGCTCATCGGAGCGACAGGGGAGAAGTTGCGCGGCATGCAGAACGGATTCGTCAGGTCGTACGCGGCAACGATGCTCGCGGGCCTGATCGTGATCGTCGCGGTGGTCCTCGCCGTGACCACCGGGACAGGGAGCTGAGGACCGATGACCACCGAGATTCCCTGGCTGACACTCCTCGTCGCGCTGCCGCTGGTCGGCGCGGCGGCCGTCTGGGGCCTGGGCGCGACCTCCGCGCGCAAGCACCTGCGGGTTGTGGCCGTCGTCTTCGCGCTGGCCGAGCTCGTGCTCCTGGCCCTCGCGTTCAGCGCGTTCGACACGGCCGACGCCGGCACGTTCCAGCTCACCGAGACGCACGCATGGATCCCGCAGCTCGGCGTGAGCTATGCGGTCGGTGCGGACGGGTCGCGATGCTCCTGGTCACGCTCGCGGTGCTCCTGGTCCCGCTCGTGATCCTGGCCGCCTGGCGTGAGCAGGACGGCGACCTCGCCAAGCTCCGCCACTACCTGGGCCTCGTGCTGCTCCTCGAGGCGTTCATGGTCGCGGTGTTCGTGGCCCGGGACGTGTTCTTCTTCTACGTCCTGTTCGAGGCGATGCTCGTGCCGGTCTACTTCATGATCGGCGGGTTCGGGGCGGGGCGCAGCGGCGGTACGCGGCCGTGAAGTTCCTCCTCTTCTCGCTCGCGGGCGGGCTGGTCATGCTCGTCGCGGTGATCGCGCTCTACCTCAACGGTCCGGGCGGCGAGCAGGGCTTCCTCACCCAGAACCTGGTCGACCACCTGGCGGCCGACCCGCTGCCGATCAGCACCGAGCGTCTGCTCTTCCTGGGCTTCTTCCTGGCGTTCGCCATCAAGGCCCCGCTCTTCCCGGTCCACACGTGGCTGCCCGACGCGGCCGAGCACGCCCCGGCCGGCACCTCGACGCTGCTCGTGGGGGTCCTGGACAAGGTCGGGACGTTCGGCATGCTGACGCTGTGCCTGCCGCTCTTCCCGAACGCCAGCCGGTGGGCTGCGCCCGTGATCATCGTGCTCGCCGTGGTCTCGATCCTCTACGGCGCCCTCATGGCGATCGGTCAGACCGACATCATGCGGCTCATCGCCTACACGTCGGTCTCCCACTTCGGGTTCATCGTCCTCGGGATCTTCTCGTTCACGTCGCTGAGCGTCTCCGGGGCCTCGTTCTACATGTTCAACCACGGGATCTCGACCGGCGCCCTGTTCCTCCTGGCGGGCTTCCTCATCGCCCGGCACCCGGCGAGGTCGCAGCGTCTCGCGGACTACGGCGGCCTCCAACGGGTCACGCCCGTCCTCGCGGGGACCTTCCTCGTGGCGGGTCTTCGGCCCTGTCCCTGCCGGGACTGTCGACGTTCGTCTCGGAGATCATGGTCCTCGTGGGGACCTTCTCCCGCAGCCAGCCGGCAGCTCTCGTGGCGGTCCTCGGCGTGGTCCTCGCGGCCCTGTACGTGCTGCTGACCTACCAGAAGGTCTTCACGGGCAAGGCCCGCACGACCTCACGGACACCCGGGACCTCGGTGCGCGCGAAGTGGGTCGTCGCGCCCCTGATCGTCGTCCTGCTCGTCCTCGGGTTCTACCCGGCCCCGCCCTCGACCTGGTGCGTGAACCCGCCCAGGCGACCATGACGGCCGTCGGGCTCGAAGACCCGGCGCCGAACCCCGATCTCCTCAGCGTCGAAGGGAGCGACTCGTGAGCACCGCAGCCGTCTTCGTGGCCCCACGATCGAGTGGGCGTACCTCGTCCCCGTGATCGTCGTCCTGGGCGCCGGCGTCGCGGGGTGCTGGTCGAGGCCTTCGTGCCCGACCGGGCCCGTCGCGCCGTCCAGGTCGTCCTGGCCCTCGCGGCCCTCGCCGCGGCGCTCGCCGTGATCGCCCTGCTGTGGGGCGACGTCCAGGAGCTGGGCGGTGTGCGGGTCCTGGGTGGCTCGCTCGTCGTCGACCCGTTCGGGCTCGCCGTCCAGGGGATCGTCGTGGTGCTGGCCCTCCTGGCGACCCTCGTGATCGCCGACCGCACCTCGACCGGGCAGGACGCCTTCGCCCCGACCGCGGCCGCGGTGCCCGGCTCGGCCTATGAGGACCTGGCGCGCCGTCGGGGCCTCGAGCAGACCGAGGTCTTCCCGCTCGTGCTGTTCGCGGTCGGCGGCATGATGATCTTCCCGCGACGGGCGACCTGCTCACGATGTTCGTCGCCCTCGAGGTGCTCTCCCTGCCGCTGTACGTGCTCACGGCGCTGTCGCGGCGACGTCGGCTCCTGTCGCAGGAGGCGTCCTTCAAGTACTTCCTGCTGGGCGCCTTCGCGTCGGCGATCTTCATCTTCGGGGTGGCGCTCGTCTACGGGTTCGCCGGCTCGGTGCAGCTCGCGGCTGTCCGGGCCGCGCTCGAGGACGGCAGCGGCCTGGACGGCATGACGGGCCTCGTGCTCCTGGGCCTCGTCATGGTGCTCGCCGGTCTGCTGTTCAAGGTCGGCGCCGCCCCTTCCACTCGTGGACCCCTGACGTCTACCAAGGCGCCCCCACGCCCATCACGGGCTTCATGGCGGCCTGCACCAAGGCGGCGGCCTTCGGGGCGCTCCTGCGCGTGCTGTACGTCGTCGGCGAGGTGCTGCCCGACGACCTCCAGGAGAAGCTCGTGGTCGCCCTGTGGGTCGTCGCGATCCCCACGATGGTCATCGGCACCGTGATCGGTGCGATCCAGACCGACATGAAGCGGCTGCTCGCCTATTCCTCGATCGCGCACGCCGGGTTCCTCGTCGTGGCGCTCGTCGGCTTCCCGGAGTTCAGCGGGTTCGGCGTCCGGGCGCTGCTCTTCTACCTGCTGGCCTACGGTCTGGCGACCGTCGGCGCGTTCGCCGTGGTGACGCTGGTGCGCGAGCGCGCACCGCAGGCCGTCCCCGCGCACGAGGAGCTCGTCACGGCCGGTGCGGCGGCGGCGCCCGTCGGGTGGCCCGGTCTCCTCCACGGTGCCCGACGGCGGTGCGGTCCTCGGCGAGGCCACGCACCTGACCGAGTGGGCAGGGCTGGGAAAGCGCAGCCCGTGGCTCGCCGGGTCGTTCGCGCTGTTCCTCCTGTCGATGGCCGGGATCCCGCTCACCGCGGGGTTCATCGCGAAGTTCACGGCGTTCCAGTCCGCGGTCGCGGTCGGCGCGTGGCCGCTCGCGCTCATCGGTGTGCTGGCGTCCGCGGTCGCGGTGTTCTTCTACGTGCGGGTCATCGTGCTGATGTTCTTCACGTCGCCACCGCGGACGGCAGCGCAGACCGGCGCGACGTCCCCGACGGCGGCCGGAGGCCGCCGCCCGGCCGTCGCTGACAGGCGCCCTGGCGGCGCGTGTGGTCGTCGTCCGTTCGGAAGGATTCACCACCGTCGCGGTCGCGATCTGTGTGATCGGGGTCGTGCTTCTCGGCGTTTTCCCGTCCTCAGTTCTCGATCTGGCCGTCGAGGCGGCTAAGTTCAGACCGTGACCACAGTGCCACCCGTCTCCACGACGGCGATCCCCTGACCGATCCGGAGCTCGCCGCGACGCTCACCGCACGCCTCACGACCGTCGAGGCGCGGCTGAGCGACGCCGTCGCACACTCCGACGGGCTCGCGGACTCCGCGTCCCGCCACCTCGTGAACGCCGGCGGCAAGCGCCTGCGCCCACCTCGTGCTCCTGTGCGCGGAGCTGGGCGACGGCGCCAGGCCGGAGGTGGTCGAGGCGGCGGTCGTCGTCGAGCTCACCCACCTGGCTTCGCTCTACCACGACGACGTCATGGACTCGGCGCCCGTGCGCCGAGGAGCTCCTCGGCGCACGCCGTGTGGGCAACTCCGTCGCGATCCTCATCGGTGACCTGCTCTTCGCCCGGGCGGCGTCGACGGTCGCCGCACTGGGACCGGAGGCCGTGCTCATCCAGGCGCGGACCTTCGAGCGCCTGTGCCTGGGGCAGCTCCACGAGACGACCGGTCCCTCGAGCGGTGACGACCCCGTCGCGCACTACCTCGAGGTCCTGGCCGACAAGACCGCGTCGCTCCTCGCGACCTCGGCCCGGCTCGGCGCGATGTTCGGCGGCTGCGACCAGGCCGTCGTCGAGATCGTCGCCGAGTACGGCGAGAGCTGGGCGTCGCCTTCCAGCTCGCCGACGACGTGCTCGACCTCGCGTCGTCGGGCGCCGAGTCCGGCAAGACCCCGGGCACGGACCTGCGGGAGAAGGTCCCGACCATGCCCGCGCTGCTGCTGCGCGCGCGGGTGGCCGGGGCACCGGCACCGCCGGCGACGAGGCGCTCGTCCAGCTCCTCGACTCCGACCTCTCGGGCGACGAGGAGCTGGCGTCCGCCGTCGCGGCGCTCCGTGCCCACGAGGTCCTCGGGAGACCCGGGCGCTCGCCGTGGGCTGGGCGCGCGCGGCCATCGCCGAGCTCGACCCGCTGCCCGCCGGGCCGGTCAAGGAGGCGCTCGTGTCGTTCGCCCAGGCGCTCGCGGACCGCGCGGCCTGACCCGTCTGCCGGAGGGCGGTGCGGGACCACAGTCCCCGCACCGCCCTTCGTCGTGCGGGTGGATCGACCGACGCCCTCCGGTCACGACCGGGGCTCCGACGGCGACGCCCGTTGCCTGCGGGAACGTCCCGGGAGGCGTTTCTGGCAGTAGCGATGTGGGGAGTTCTCCCCATCCAGTGGATGACAAGGTCGTGACGACTTGTGGTTATCCTTCTACCCGCGACGGGTAGGGGCACCTGGCAGAGGAGCTCTGGGGACACCTGGTTGCGCCCCTCAGCATTCACGGAGGATCTGTGAGCATCCTTTCCCGTCTCCACGGCCGACGTCGGTCGGTCGCATCGGTGGGCACGGTGTCGATCTTCTCGACGCTCCTCGTCGCCTTCGCGATCACCTATGACGGTCAGGCGACCGCCGACATCGAGCTCAACGACTCCGGGGTGTGGGTCACGCGGACCTCGGGCGGGATGCTGGGACGGTTCAACTTCGAGTCCCAGGCGCTGGACGGTTCCCTGCTGGCGGGATCGGCCTCGTTCGATGTCCTGCAGAACGCCGGCAAGGTGCTGCTCGTGGACGACGGTGCAGGCTCGATCAGCCCCGTGGACGTGGCGCGGCTGAAGCTGGACGGCACCCTCCGTCCTCCGACCGCCGCCCAGGTGGCGATGGGCGGTTCCACGGTCGCGATCCTCGACGGCGAGGAGGGGCTGCTGTGGGTCGTGCCGTTCGCCGGCGTCCAGTCCTTCGACGCGGAGAACACCGAACCGACCGCGGACGTCGGGGGCGACGGCGTGCTGGCGGTCTCCCAGGACGGCACGGTCTTCGTGGCGGTCCCGGCCACCGGCAGGCTGACGAAGGTCACCACGACCGCGAAGGGGACGACCGAGGAGGTCACGTCGTCCACGGTCCCCGTGGGCAAGGGCGACGAGATCACGGTCTCCACGGTGGGGTCGGAGCCCGTGGTCCTGAACCGGACGCAGTCGCAGCTCATCCTCCCGGGAGGCGACGTCGTCGGCCTGGAGGACGGCTCGAAGGCGCAGCTGCAGCAGCCGGGGCCGAGACGGCGGACGTCGCGGTCGCGACGGCGACGGGCCTCGTGATGCAGCCCCTCGACGGTGGCGACGCCGTGACCCGTGCTGCGTCCGGGAACCCCTCGGCCCCGGTCCAGCTCAACGGGTGCACCTACGGCGCCTGGTCGCAGACCGGCCAGGTCCTGCGGGACTGCGCCGGGACGGACCTCGACATCGACAAGCGGCTCGACGGCGCCGACCCGCAGAACCGGTTGGAGTACCGGGTCAACCGCAAGGCGATCGTCCTGAACGACCTCTCGGCCGGAACGTTGTGGATGGCCGCGGAGGACTACGAGAAGGTCGACGACTGGGAGCTGGTGATCCCGGAGCAGGCAGAGGGCGAGGAGTCCGACGCCGAGCTGAGCACCCCGGAGCAGGTCGACCACTTCATCCTGGACCGCTCGCAGCCGAACCAGCCTCCGCAGCCCCAGGACGACGTGTTCGGGATGCGTCCGGGACGCACCACGCTGCTTCCCGTGCTGGGCAACGACGTGGACCCCGACGGCGACGTCATGACCGCGACGTTGGCGGGCGAGGACCGGCAGTTCCGAGGTCCAGTCGGTCCTCGGCGGTGCGGCGCTGCAGGCCGTCGTCCCGCAGGACGCCGAGGCAGGGCGCTCGTCCTTCCGGTACTCGGTCAGCGACGGTCGTGGCGGGGTCGCGGAGGCGGCGTGCAGCTGCGTGTCTCGCCGTGGGGAGAACGCCGCTCCGGAGCAGACCGGCGAGCCGGTGCTCGTGGTCGAGCAGGGCAAGACCGCCGAGATCAAGGTGCTGCCGTTCTTCCGCGACCCGGACGGCGACGACCTGTACCTGGCTGCGGCGTCGGTGACGTCGGCGGGCGACGAGGTGCGTTCACGTCCCGACGGGTCGGTCGAGTTCCGCGACGGTGGTGGGTCCACGGGCCGCAAGACCGTCAAGGTGATGGTGGCCGACGGTCAGGGTGAGGTCTTCGAGGGCGTGCTGCACGTGGACGTGTCCGGGGCGGCCAGCTGGTTCCGGTCGCGGTCGCTGACCACGTGGTGGTTCCGGCGGGGCAGCCCGTGACGATCGAGCCCTTGGTCAACGACTACGACGCGAACGGCGACGAGCTGCGGCTCGTGGACGTCTCGGAGTCGGCGCCCGCGCAGATCACGGCGAACTTCGATGCGGGCACGTTCCAGTTCTTCTCGAACGAGCCGCGCTCCTACGACCTGACCTACCAGGTCTCGGACGGGCCGAACGCGACGCTCGGGTTGGTGCGCGTGGACGTGCTGCCGCCTCGGCCGCGGAGGGCCCTCCGATCGTGGTGGCCGACACCGCCCTGCTGCCCTCGGGCGGCAAGACGCTGGTGGACGTGCTGGCCAACGACACGGACCCCGCCGGCGGTGTGCTGGTGGTGCAGTCCGTCAGGGTCCCGGACGACGCGGGCGTCTCGGTCGCGGTCCTGGCACACCAGATGCTCCGGATCACCGAGATCCGGCGCCTGGACACGCCCGTCACGATCGAGTACACGGTCTCCAACGGCACCCAGACCACCGTCGGGCAGGTGCGGGTGATCCCGTGCGGCGCCGGTCAAGCTCCAGCCGCCGAACGCCGCGGCCGACGAGGCCACCGTGCGCATCGGTGACGTGGTCACGATCCCCGTCCTCAAGAACGACACCCACCCGGACGGGCTGGAGCTGTTCCTGCAGGACGAGTTCGAGCAGGGCGTGGCCCCGGAGCAGGGCGAGATCTTCGTCTCCGAGGGCCAGGTGCGCTTCAAGGCAGGCGCCGAGGCTGGCACCGCCTACGCGATCTACCGCGTCCGGGACAAGAACGGCCAGGAGGACTCCGCGCAGATCACGATCCACGTCCGTGACGGCGAGGAGAACTCGCCGCCCCAGCCCTGCCGGTGCAGATGCGGGTCCTGACGGGCTCGAGCGTGCGCGTAGCCGTGCCGCTGGACGGCATCGACCCGGACGGCGACTCGGTCCAGCTGACGGGGATCGCGTCCCCGCCGACCAAGGGCACGGCGAAGACCGAGGACGGGTACATCGTGTACACCGCCTCGGACGACGCGACGGGGTCGGACACGTTCACGTACTCGGTGCAGGACGCACGGGTGAGATCGCGACGGGCACGGCCCGGGTCGGGATCTCGCGCCCGCCGTCGGCCAACCAGCCCCGGTCGCGATCGACGACGAGGTCACGGTCAGGCCGTCGCGCACCGTCTCGGTCGCAGCGCTGGCCAACGACACCGACCCCGACGGGGACCAGATCGCGCTGAGGCCGGCAGGCCTCGAGGTGGACAAGTCGCTCAAGGCCGAGGTCGTCACCGACCGGGTGGTCCTGACCAGTCCTGCGCAGGCCGGAGCGACCTCGTTCTACTACGGGATCGAAGACACGTTCGGCGCACGGGGAGCGGCCTCGATCACCGTGAAGGTGGACCAGGACGCTCCGCTGCTGGCACCGATCGCCCGCGACGACGCGGTTCCTGTGGACTCGATCCTGGGCAGGACGAGCGTGAACGTCCCGGTCCTGGAGAACGACGACGACCCGGACGGCGTCGCGAGCGAGCTCACCGTCTCCACGCAGACCGCCGGCGTGAGCGTGGACGACGACGGGATCCTGACCGTGCCCCTGACGCAGGCGCGTCAGGTCATCACGTACACCGTCACCGACGTCGACGGGCTCGCGTCCAAGGCGTTCGTCAAGGTGCCGGGCCTGACCGAGCAGATCCCCAGCTGCGACCTGGGATCGCACCGCTCGAGGTGCACGCAGGAGAGTCCTTGCCCGTGGACATCACGGACTACGTCCTGGTCCTGGAGGGGCGCACGCCCCGCCTGACCGAGGAGTCCAAGGTCTCCGCGCTCGAGGGCACGGCCACGGTCACCGACCCCACCAACCTGACCTACACCCCGCGCGCGGACTACGCGGGCGCGGCGGCCCTGTCCTTCGAGGTCACCGACGGTTCGGGGCCCGACGACCCCGAAGGGCACAAGGCCCTGCTGACGTTGCCGATCCTGGTCCTGGCTCCCAAGAACCTCCCGCCCGTGCTGTCCGCCTCCAACGTGGACGTCGCGGCCGGTGACGAGGCGAGCGTCGATCTCGCCCGGTTCGCCGAGGACCCGGACGCCGACCCGGTGACCTTCAAGGTCTCGGGCGGCGTCCCGGGCGGGATCTCCGTCGCGATCAGCGGCACCTCCGCGACCGTCACGGCCACGCCGGAGATCGCCAAGGGCACGTTGCTGTCCGTCCCGATCTCTGTGACGGACGGGGAGCACCCTCCGGTCGAGGGTGCGCTCGCGGTCAAGGTGGTCGCCTCGACGCGCCCGCCGGCCAAGGCCAACGAGGACACGGTCGACAAGGCGCACCAGGGCAAGGCCACTCAGGTCGACGTCCTCGCCAACGACTCCAACCCCTTCCCGGAGACCCCGCTGAAGGTCGTGGGTGTCCCGGTCGTGGACACCGGGTCGGGGACCGCTCAGATCTCCGGGGACCAGGTCGTCGTGACCCCAGCGAGACCTTCTTCGGCATCATGGTCGTGCGCTACCGCATCCAGGACGCCACCAGGATCCCGACCGCGAGGTCGAGGGGCGCATCCAGCTCACCGTGCAGGGCCGTCCCGACGCCCCGACAGCGCCCGAGATCGTCGAGGTGCGCTCCAAGACGGTCGTGCTGTCCTGGGACCCGCCCGCGAACAACGGAGCCGAGATCACCTCGTACACCGTGCGCTCCTCGCAGGGCGACGTGCACGAGTGCGGCACCACGACGTGCACCATCGACGGGCTGACGAACAACGTGACGTACACGTTCACCGTGATCGCGACGAACGAGG
The DNA here is from genome assembly GCA_038070415.1 of Oerskovia sp. M15. GTDB lineage: Bacteria > Actinomycetota > Actinomycetes > Actinomycetales > Cellulomonadaceae > Oerskovia. The sequence continues at coordinate 826,074 of JAMYWF010000001.1, read as the reverse complement.
TGAACGACTCGGACCCTCGCCGGCGTCCGCCGAAGCCCGCCCGGACGAGAAGCCGAACCCGCCGGCGCCGCCGACGCTCGACTTCGGCGACCAGTCGATCACGCTCACCTGGGTCAACGAGGTCTACACCGACCGCTCGCCGATCACGTGCGTCAACATCCGGATCTCCGGCCCGGGGCGGGACCGACCAGGCGTGCGTCCCCGGCACCTCCTACGAGTGGACCGGGCTGCAGAACGGCGGCTCGTACACCTTCGAGATCCAGGCCGAGAACTTGGCACCCGATGCGTCCGAGTGGTCGGGCCCCTCGGCCCCGAGATCCCGGCGGGCAAGCCGGAGGCTCCGGCGAAGCCGGTCGCTGCGCGCACGTCGCTCGGCGCCTCGTCGCAGATGAAGGTGACGTGGTCCGCACCCGCCGACAACGGGGCGCCCATCTCCGGCTACACGGTCGAGGCCCTGCGCGGAGGCGCTGTCGTCTCCTCGACGACCGTCGGTGCGACGACGACGGCCGCGATGAGCGTCCCCGCGGACAGCACCGACTACACGTTCCGTGTCAAGGCGCACAACAAGGCCACCGACGAGTTCGGCGAGGCGGAGTTCAGCCCCGAGTCGAACCCGCAGCGCGCGTTCGCTGCCCCCGGTGCGGTCTCGGGCCTGGGGCCAGGGCCACCGGCAGCAACGGGACCGTCCAGCTCTCGTTCGCCGACGTCACGGCCTCGGGAGCCAGGGACGGCGAGATCAGCTACGAGTGGAGCCAGAATAAGGACTCCGGCTGGGCCGCTCGCGGCGAACAAGGTCGTCAGCGGTCTCGCGAACGGGACCAACTATGACTTCTACGTGCGCGCTGTAGTCAAGGCAGACGGTGGCCGCGGGGACGGCTCGGCCTCGAACGAGGCCTCCGCGAACCCTACGGCCCGATCCCGACGCCGAGCGTCAGCGCCTCGGGCGGGAACCAGACGGTCGCCTTCTCGTGGAGCACGTCCCGCAACGGACGCGACTACACGACGTCCGTCACGGGCGCTGTCTCGAGCGGGCGGCGAGCGGGAACACCAACGTCGCTGCCGGGTACTCCGAGCGCAAGGAGATCTGCGTCACGGTGACCGACACCGAGGGCAGTCCGCGTCGACGTGTGCAGCCAACACGGCGGACCCCAAGCCCGCGCGGGACATATGGACCACACGGGGAGCTCGGTGAGCAACCTCAACTGCGACGACCCGCGTGCGCCTACCTCGACCTCCACATCCGGAACGCGGAACCGAACACCAGCTTCCGCACCCAGTGCTGGTCGAGCTACGGGGCAACCACGCGTTCAGCCCGGAGAGCGGGTTCTCGGGCAACGCGCTCAACGGCGCCGCGCAGCGGACCAACGGGGAAGGCAGCTGGGACGGCACCATGTGGTGCTTCCACGGGAACGCCGGCACGACGATCTGGGTCAAGACGGACGTCTGGGGCGACTCCAGAGCGGCGATCTGGTGACCCGCACGACGACACGCGCCCTACCGACAGAACGACCGACACGACGAGGAACACCCCGATGACCACCATGACCCCGAGCAGGCCGCCTGGTTCGCTCAGACCTTCGAACGCCTCGTGACCAACGTGGGCCAGGCCGTCCTCGGCAAGGCCGGGGTGGTGCGACTTGCACTCACCTGCATGTTCTCCGAGGGGCACCTGCTCCTCGAGGACGCGCCGGGGACGGGCAAGACGTCGCTGGCCCGATCCATCGCCGCGAGCGTCCAGGGCACGCAGAACCGCATCCAGTTCACGCCGGACCTGCTGCCCTCGGACGTCACCGGTGTGACGATCTACGACCAGAAGACGGCGAAGTTCGAGTTCCACCAGGGCCCGATCTTCGCGGCGATCGTCCTGGCGGACGAGATCAACCGCGCCTCGCCCAAGACGCAGTCCGCGCTCCTGGAGGTCATGGAGGAGGGGCAGATCACGGTGGACGGGGTCACTCACTCGGTGGGACGCCCTTCATGGTCATCGCGACCCAGAACCCGATCGAGCAGGCCGGTACCTACCGACTCCCCGAGGCGCAGCTCGACCGCTTCCTCATGAAGACGTCCCTCGGGTATCCGGACCACGCCGCGACGGTCGAGATCCTCTCCGGTGCCTCGGTACGCGACCGCAGCGCGACCTGCAGCCGCTCATCACGACGCAGGCCGTGGCGGAGATGGCGGATCTCGCGGCAGGCGTCCACGTCGACGGCGCCGTCCTCGAGTACATCTCGCATCTCGCGGAGGAGACGCGCAACGCAGCGGAGTGCCGCGTCGGGGTCTCCGTCCGCGGGGCCCTCGCGCTCGTCCGTTGCGCCAAGGTGTGGGCCGCGGCCCACGGCCGGAACTACGTCCTGCCCGACGACATCAAGGAGCTGGCGCTGCCCTGCTGGACGCACCGACTCGTGCTCGACCCCGAGGCCGAGTTCGCCGGGGCGACCAACGAGCGTGTGCTCGCACGCATCCTCGCCGATGTCGCGGCACCGCAGGAACGTCGGTCGGCCTGACGCGATGACTTCGACCGAGACCACCGTCGCCGCGGGCGGCGCTCCCCAGTCCAGCCCGGCAAGGCCGGCAAGGTCCGCAAGGGGCCAAGGCGGCAAGGCCCGCAAGGGGCGCGGCCAGCACGCCGGGCACGCCCACCGCGGCCCCGGGCCGCCCGTGCGCCCTGGAGCAGGCCCGCCAGGCCGACCACCGGTGCGGGCGGCACGGTGCGCCGGGCCGGTGCACCGTCGTCGGGCAGGGGCGTCAGCGCGCGGCTCCGTGCGCTCCTCGCGCCCGTTCTCACGCCCGTCGCGGAGACGCTGGCCCCGTGACGTCGGTCGTGAGCCCGTTCGGCTGGGCGGTGCTGGTGGGGCTCGTCACCGCGTGGTGGGCCGGTCTGCTCTTCTCGTGGGTCGAGCTTCTCGCCGCGGCGCTCGTCCTGACGGTGGCGCTGATCAGCGCGATCGCCTTCATCCGCGGCACGTTCAAGTACACCGTGGACCTGGACCTCGGCCAGCAGCGCGTGACCGTCGGGGACCGCGCGGTGGGCGGCTCGAGGTGAGCAACCAGTCGCAGCGGCCCCTCCTGCCCGCCGTGATGGAGCTGCCCGTCGGCGCCGGAGTGGCCTCGTTCCCCGTGCCGCGCCTGCGGACCGGTGCCAGCCACGAGGAGATCTTCACGATCCCGACGCACCGGCGCTCGGTCATCCCCGTCGGACCGGTGCGCTCGGTGCGCGCCGACCCGCTGGGCCTGCTGCGCCGTCAGGTCGTCTGGACCGAGCCGGAGGAGCTGTTCGTCCACCCCGGACGAAGAACCTCTCGGGCTCCTCGACGGGATTCCTCCGCGACCTCGAGGGACGTGTCACCCAGGACATCTCGAACTCGGACGTGTCCTTCCATGCCTTGCGCGACTACGTCCCGGGCGACGACCGCCGGCACATCCACTGGAAGACGACCGCGCGCACGGGCCAGCTCATGGTCCGCCAGTTCGAGGAGACCCGCCGCTCGCACCTCGCGGTCATCCTGTCGACACGCTCGGAGGACTACGGGCATGCCGACGAGTTCGAGCTCGCCGTCAGCTCGTGCGGCTCCCTCGGGCTCCAGGCCATCAAGGAGGACCGGGGCTCACGGTCCTGGTCAACGACGGCAGCCTGCGCGGCGACAACCGCGTCCGGCTCCTCGACGACCTGGCGCGCATCGAGACCCGCGCCCAGCGCTCGAGCCTCGTCGACGTGGCGAGGGTTGCCAGCGCGAGCGTCAGGGACGCGTCGGTCGTCGCGCTCGTGCTCGGCAGCGGCGTCACCCCACGGAGCTCCGCGCCGCCTCGGCCCGCCTGCCCCAGGAGGTCCGGGTCATGGCGATCCAGTGCATCCCGGGGCGAAGGTCAGCCGTCACCGGATCGCCGAGCTCGTCGTGCTCACCATCGGGGAGCTGGGCGACCTTCCCTCGCACTGCGGAGGCTGAACGACTGATGAGCGAGAACGACACCCGGGGCGGGCCGCCGCCCCGGCGATCCGGGCATGTGGCCCGGCGGCCGGGCGGCCAGACCACGGGGACCGGCGCGACGGGCACGCGGACGAACGGCACGACCGCCCGGTCGGCGACCCGTCGACGCGGCACCGACGCCCCCGCGCTCTGCGCGCGACGGGCGCGGTCGACGCGCTCGCCCTGGTCATGATGCTCGGTGCCGCGCTCGTCGGCTTCGGTCCGGCGTGGGTTCGTCCGCGTACCTCCTGCCCGCCGTCGGGGGCATGGTGCTGGGCCTCGGCGTCGCCTGGCTCGGCGCCTGGCGCCGCTGGGGCGTGGTCACGGTCACGGCCGTCGCGGTCGTCGTGTACGTGTTCCTGGGCGGGGCGTTCGCCTTGCCGGGCACGACGATCGCCGGGGTCCTGCCTGGCCTGGAGACCTTTCGTGGGCTGCTGCTCGGTGCCGTGACGGGGTGGAAGGAGATCGTCACCTCCGTCCCGCCGCTCCAGTCGTTCCCGGAGCTGGGGATCGTGCCGTTCCTCCTGATGTTCGTCTCCGCGCTCGTCGCGGGCACCGTCGCGTGGCGCGTCCGCGACGCCCAGTGGGCTCTGGTCCCCGTCTTGCTCTCGTTCGTCGGCGTGATCCTGCTGGGTACGGTCATTCCTGCGGTGCCCGTGGTCCAGGGCCTGGTCCTCGTGACGGTGGGTCTGCTGTGGGCGCGTGGCGTGCGACCGAGTCCCGCCTCGGGAGCGCCAGGTCACCACCGAGGCGAGCATCGCCGCGACCCGTCGCCTGCGCTGGCACCGCGCCCGGGGTGGCGCCGCGGTCCTGGCGCTCGGCGCGGTGGCCGCGATCCTGCTGGTGCCGGTGGTCACGCCGGACACCGAGCGGATGGTCCTGCGCGAGAACGTGGTGCCCCGTTGAACCTGCACGAGTACGTCAGCCCGCTCGCGTCCTTCCGCAAGTACGCCAAGGACAAGACCGACGACGAGCTGTTCACCGTGGAGGGCCTCCCCGCGGGCAGCCGCGTGCGCCTGGCGACGCTCGACGCGTACAACGGCGTCGTCTACGACGTCTCGAGCGGTGGATCGGGCTCCGGTTCCGGGTGTTCACCCGTGCCGGCGACCAGATCGCCACGGTCGCGAAGGGGACTCCGACGGACCTCACGGTCACGATCGGGGACTACCAGGGCGTGTGGGTGCCCGACGTCGGCGCTCTCGCCGGTATCCACTACCAGGGCGGGCGCGCAGAGGCCCTGGGCTCGACCACCTACTACAACTCGGCCACCGGGACCGGGGTTGCCACGGCGGGGCTCCGCCCGGGCGACTCGTTCCGGCTCGATGCGCTCGTGGCCCCGCCCGTCCGCCGAGGACCTGCGGTCCACGCGGATCCTGCAGGAGAAGCTGCCCACGTCGATCAACGTCCCGGACTCGGTGTCGGCCAAGGCGGCGCAGTTCATGGCCGAGGAGACCGATCCCGTCGTCCAGCTCGAGAACCTGACCAACGGCCTGATCGCGAGCGGCATCTTCTCGAGCGGCCTCGAGACGCAGCTGCCCTCGCGGCCGGGACACTCCGCCGAGCGCATCGACGTCCTGCTCGGGGCGGACGAGATGGTGGGCGACGACGAGCAGTTCGCCGTGGCGCTCGCCCTGATGGCGCAGTCGGCGGGCATCCCCGCGCGCGTGGTCATGGGCTTCTACCCTCCGGAGACCTGGGAGGAGGGCACGCCGTTCGTCGCGAGGGGCGCGGACGTGCACGCCTGGGTCGAGGTCCCCTTCGAGGGCTACGGGTGGGTCCCGGTCGACGCCATCCCCGAGGAGGACAACAAGATCAAGCCCGAGCCCAAGAGCGACCAGGTCCCCAAGCCTCCGGTCCTCGAGGACCCGGAGCCGCCGGAGGAGCCTGCTGACGCCGAGGCGGGCAAGGTCGACGACGAGGAGAAGAAGGACGACGCCGAGTCGAGCGGGTTCGACTGGGGACTGGCGGCCGTCGTCGTCGTCTCCGTGGTCGTCCCGCTCGCGATCCTCGCCCTTCCCCTGCTGCTGATCCTGTTGCTCAAGTCGCGGCGACGCAGGAGGCGCCGAGAGGCCGAGCGCACCGTCGACCGGATCAGCGGTGGCTGGCGCGAGGTGCTCGACGTCGCCACGGACCTGGGTGCTCCCGTCGCCCCGGGGCCACCCGGCGTGAGGGCGCGGGCACGCTGTCGGAGACGTTCCCGGCGGCAGCGGCGCCGACCGTGACGCTCGCGCGGACGGCGGACGCCACGGTCTTCGGGACCGGTGATCCGAGCCCGCACGACGTCGACGCCTACTGGACCGAGGTGGACTCCGTCCTGGACGGCATGCGGTCCGCCCTGCCCCGGCGCCACCGGGTGCGGGCCGCGCTGTCGCTACGATCCCTGCGAGGCGCGCGTCCTTCCTGGCTCCCTGCCTGGGTCCGATCGCCTCGATCCTCCGACCGTCAGCCGACGAGGCCGTCGGCCGGTTCCGTCCCGAAGCCAGGAGACACGTGATGTCCGAGATGACGAGCTGCATCGCCTGCGGTACGTCTCAGCCGACAGGTTCCGCCTTCTGCGCGGTCTGCGGGACGAAGATCCCCAGCTCGGTCGGGCCGTACCCCACGGCACCCGTACCGGCCCCGACGACCCGGGGCGTGAGCCGGTGATCGCGATCACGACCGAGCGCGAGTTCTCGGCCGCGACCCAGCGCGCCGCGTTCCCGGGTGCGTCCGGACGACCTGGCACTCCCGGACTCCAGGACGGCCTCGCCGGGGTCCCTGTCGCCGGCGTCGGGCGCCGTCTCGTCGCCTTCCTCGTCGACAGCGCGGTCATCGGGGTCGTCGTGGGGCGGTCGTGCTCGGTGGGATGGCGGTGCTCGGGGTCCCCTCACGGGCGGTCTGACCGTGGTCACCCAGTCGCAGGCCGCCGACCTCCTGGGCAAGATGACGATGCTGTACGCCGTGGCGGCGTCCTGGGTCTCCTCTACTGGCTCTCGATCTGGTTCTGGGAGGGGCGGACGGGCAAGACGCTGGGAAACCTCGCTACGGGCATCCGCACCGTGCGTGCCGAGGACCGGTCGCCGGTCGGGTTCGGCCGCGCTGCGCTGCGCTGGATCGTCACGTTCCTCGGTGCCGTCATCTGCATCGGCGAGCTCCTCGTCATCCTGTCCCCGGCCTTCGACAGGTCGGGACTCAACCAGGGCTGGCAGGACAAGCTCGCCAAGGCCCTCGTGCTGGACGTCCGCCCGCAGGCGGCGGTCCCCGGCCGCCCTCCGTCACCGCTGCGGGCGCGCCCTACGGCATCCCTGCCGGCGCGCCGTACGGCGTCCCCGGCCCGCCCGCGGGCGCGCCCTACGGCATCCCTGCCGGCGCGCCGTACGGCGTCCCCGGCCCGCCCGCGGGCGCGCCCTACGGCACGTTGCAGCCGTTGCAGGTGCCGCCTGGCCCCGAAGCCTTCGTCGAGGCCCCCAGGCTGCTCCTCAGGCGGCTCCCTCCTCTTCCGGGCAGTCCTCGGTCCCCGACCCGTGGTCCTTCCCGAGCTCCGGCGCCCCGGACGGCAGCGCTCCCGGCTCGCTGATCACGGGTGTGCCCGGCACCTCTCCGGGACGTCCCGACGCCCCGCCGAACCCGGTCGTGCTGCCTGCCGCGCCGCCGTCGGGCCCGATGCCCCCGAGCCGCAGGGGCCCCTGCGCCGCCCGGGCCTCCCGCCCCGCGGCCGCAGTGGTCGCGCCTGCTGCGTCGACGCACGCTCCTCCTGTCGAGGACCCGGAGTGGGACTCGACCCGCCTGAGCGCGAGCGACATCCGCCGCGAGGGCGCGCTGCGCCGTCCTCGGCGCCCAGCGTCGTGCTCGAGCTGGAGTCGGGCCAGCGGGTCGCCCTCGGGGACCCGCCCTGATCGGGCGCAACCCCAGCCCGTGGGGACCGAGCAGAGGACCATGGTCCGGGTCGACGACCCGACGCGGTCCGTCTCCAAGACCCACGCCGAGCTGGGATTCGACGCCGGAGGGCTCTGGGTGCAGGACCGCGGTTCGACGAACGGGACCGTCCTGACCCGGCCCGGTGCGGCGCCGCAGGTACTGACGGCCGGAGTGCGGGAGGCCGTGCCGCCGGGTCCGTGATCCAGGTCGGCGACCGCCGCATCGTCGTGCATCCCGGCACGCCCGCATGAGCGGGTGGCCCGCGGGAGTGCACCTCGCCTGGGGGCCTGCTCGCACCGCGGGCACGTCGCCTCCTCAACGAGGACAGGTTCCTCGCGGACCGCTCGGTCTTCTTCGTCGCTGACGGGATGGGCGGCCACGACGCGGGCGAGGTGGCGAGCTCCGCGACGATCGACGCGCTGCGGCCGCTGGGCGCGCTGGCCACCGTCTCGCCCGAGGACGTCCGCGACCGGCTCGTCGTGGCCCAGGACGACGTCCGGGCCATCAGCACCGAGCCGGGACGGGGCGCCGGGACGACCGTGACCGGGGTCGTGGTCGCCCAGATGGAGGGCATGCCCTACTGGCTCGTCGTGAACATCGGCGACTCCCGGACCTACCAGATGTCCGACGGCGTCCTCGAGCAGCTGAGCGTGGACCACTCGGAGGTCCAGGAGATGGTGGACGCGGGCGTGCTCACGGCGACCGAGGCGCTCACCCACCCGCGGCGCCACGTCGTCACGCGCGCCGTCGGGGCGTCGCTGCCACCGGAGCCGGACTTCTGCTGGATCCCGATCGAGGCCCGGGACCGGATGCTGGTCTGTTCCGACGGTTTGACGGGGAGCTGTCCGACGAGAGGATCGCCGAGATCCTCCTCGCGCAGCCCGACCCCAGGCCGCCGCCGACCACCTGGTCAACGAGGCGATCGTCGCCGGCGGTCGGGATAACATCACTGTCGTCGTCGTCGACGCGACCGGGGCCTGGGAGGACGCCAGCGACGGTTCCACGACCCCACGGGACGCCGCTGGGTACGCGGACGAGGACACCTTGCCGCGAGAGATTCGTCTGCAGATGGGGACAGGTCGTGAGACTGCGCTACGACACGGGGACCGCTTTCGGGTTCGTACGGGGCGGCGCGATCGTCGTCCTCCCGGAGGGCGTCCAGCGAGCTCGTCGGCAGGCTCTGGGACGGGATCGACGCCGCGGGCGATGCGGACATCGAGGTCATCGAGGTCATCCAGCTCCTGACGGTCGTCCTCGGGGCGACGTTGCGGACCATGCCGCCGTTCGCGGTCGTGGTCATGGCCGGTCGCCGTGCCCAGGTCGCGGTCCGCGGCGAGGTGTCCGTCACGCTGGCCACGGCGTCCGCGCGCGTCCACGTGGACGGCGACGATGTGTCCACGTGGTCCGAGCGGCTCGTGGAGGACGTCGAGGAGATCTCCGTCCAGCTGGGTGTCGACGAGGCGTCCGCGCTCGAGGCAGGTCGGGACAGGTCGCCCTCGTCGGGCTCCCGCTCCACGAAGGGGTCGTCCTGACCTCTCGCATCGTCCGTGAGCTCGTGGCAGCGCCGGCAGGTCGCCGGGACGCCGACGGCGCGGCGGGTCGGTCGACCCGCGAGGCACCTCGAGCCGATCCCGCCCGCGCCGCGGGCCGTGACCGCGAGCGGTCCGGGCGCGGCAGGACCCGCTGCGCCGAGCGGGGAGAGCGGCCTGGCTCGATCGAGGGATCGCTGCCGCCGGGGCTCGTGACCTTCGTGCCGCCATGGACGCCGCCGCCGAGGACGATGCCGCCGAGGACGAAGCCGCCATGGACGACGCGCCGGACCCGACGGGAGACCTGGGGTGCTCCACGCCCCGGCGCCGCGGCCGCACCCGGTCGGGCCGCTCACCCCGGAGCCCTCGGTCCATTCCGTCGAGACGATCGTGTCGTTCGAGACCATCGCCCCGAGGCCACCGTCACCCCTCGGCGCACGACCCGGAGACGGTCGACGGTGCCGAGGACGGGTACGGGCACCTGTGGGAGTCGACGGTCCTGCGCACGGTCGAGGACGCCGCGATCCGCATCGAGGAGGTCGACGAGTCCGAGGCGCAGCCCGCCCTCCCGTCGCACCGCCGACGCCGGACGAGCACCCCTCCCGTCGGCTGCCCCGCACCGATCCTGGAGGCGGGCGACTCGAGCATGATCGACGGGATCCCCGCGAATGGACCGGTGCGACGCCCGCCGCGGCGGTGCGTGCAGCCAAGGTCGGCGCAGACGCCGAACCGGCGTCGCCCGACGCTCCCGTCCCGCTCCCGGGAGCAGGCTCCGATCCGGAGGCGGACGACCACGACGGGCACACGGTGTTCTCGTCGGTCATCGCGGATCTCCGGGCCCAGGTGGCGGGCAGCAGCCCGGTCCCGGCGCCCCCGCTCCGCCGGTCTCCACGCCCGCGGTCGGCCCGACCTTCGCCCCGCCCGCGGTACCCGGCGCGCAGCAGATCCTTGCCCGGGTGTGCTCCGAGGGGCACGCGAACCCACCCTCACGCGACGTCTGCGGATGGTGCTCGGGCCCGCTCCCGGGGACGCGCACCTCGTGACCCGGCCGTCACTGGGGCGCCTCACGCTCTCCAACGGTCAGGTCGTCGAGCTCGACCGCCCGGTGGTGCTCGGACGTCGGCCCCGGACCACCCGGGCGCAGAGCAACGACCTGCCCCGCCTGGTGGCCGTGCCGAGCCCGGAGCAGGACATCTCGCGCTCGCACGTCGAGATCCAGCTCGAGGGGTGGCACGTGCTGGTGTGCGACCTCAACACGACCAACGGCACCACCCTCCACCGTCCTGGCCAGCCTCCGCGGCGCCTGCACCCGGGGAGCCCGCGATGGTCGCGTCGCAGGACGTCGTCGACGTCGGTGACGGCGTGACCTTCGTCTTCGAAGGGTTGCTATGAGCAGCAAGCGCGCCCCGTCGCCCCGCCCTGATCGACGGGTACGAGTACGTCTCCGTCGTCGGGTCCGGGGCTTCTCCGACGTCTTCCTCTATCAGCAGCAGCGTCCCCGGCGCCGCGTCGCGGTCAAGGTCCTCCTCCACGAGTGGTCGAGCGAGTCGCAGCGCGCAGCGTTCGACGTCGAGGCCGACCTCATGGCGACCCTGTCGACCCACCCGTCGATCGTCACCATGTACGAGGCGGACGTCGCCTCGGACGGTCGGCCCTACCTCGCCATGGAGTACTGCTCCCGGCCGAACCTGGCGCGCGCTACCGCTCCGAGCGCCTGAGCGTCGCCGAGGCGCTGCGCATCGCGGTCCAGGTCGCGGGCGCGGTCGAGACGGCGCACCGCGCGGGGATCCTGCACCGCGACATCAAGCCCGCGAACATCCTGGTCACCGAGTACGGGCACCCGCCCTGACGGACTTCGGCATCTCGTCGACCATGGACGACGCCTCGCGGGCCGAGGGCATGTCCATCCCGTGGTCGCCGCCCGAGTCGTTCGCGGACCACCCGTGGGCGGGCAAGGAGACCGACGTCTGGGCGCTGGCCGCCACCACCTACACGCTGCTCGCCGGACGGGCCCCGTTCGAGCTCCCCGGCGGATCCAACTCGAGCGCGAGCCTCATCACCCGCATCGAGTCGACCCCGCTGCTCCCGACCGGTCGCACCGACGTCCCGGCGTCCCTCGAACGGGTCCTCGGGACGGCCATGGCCAAGAACCCCGCCTCGCGCTACCCGACCATGCTCGCCTTCGCGAGAGCCCTCCAGCAGGTCCAGAACGAGCTCTCCTACGCCGTCACTCCCATCGACGTCCTCGCGGACGCGGGCTGACGCAGGAGGAAGAGCTCGACGACGACGGGGACCCGGCTGCGCGCCGTGGTCTCGATCGACCCGCGGGGACCGGGGAGGCGCCGACGGCTCCTACCGGACGACCGGTGGCCCGGCGACGACGAGCGGGACGGCTCCGGTCCTCCGGCAGGACCCGTCCGCACTCCCGTACGCCCCGGCTCTGCCGGGCGGTCGGGCACCGGCCGCGCCCGCCGCGCCGGGTTCCTCCTCTGCTCAGGTCGGATCGGTGGCAGCGCCGCAGACCCCTGCGCAGGCCTCTGTCTCCCTGTACCCGCAGGCGCCGCCCCACCCGACCCAGGCTCCGGCGTCGGGCACCGGATACGTCCCGCACCGACCCGTGCCCGCCGGCCCGGGCCACGCCGTGCCGGGATCTGCGCCCGCCGCGGCGTGGGGACCGCCTGCCGACGACACGGTGCACCGTGGCACGCCCGACGCGCCCGAGCAGGACACCCCGGCCCCAGGCGACCCCTCTGGCCGCTCCTCGTGGCCGCCGGCGTCCTGGTCCTCGTGGTGGTCGGGGTCTTCGCGCTCCTCAACGGACGGGGACCAGCGACCGAGGCGGACGATGACAAGTCGACCGACGAGCAGACCGAGCCGGCGCTGCCCCCGACGACAACCTCGGCGACCTGGTGCCCGCGGTCCTGTCCATCACGCCCTGGTACGACGTGGACAACGGCGCCGCCGCGTTCGACGTCGAGCTGCCCGACGACTGGCAGAAGGGCAGGACACGCTCGCGGTCCGCCGGGTCGACGACCCGCTCGTCACCGAGACCTTCGAGGAGGTGCCGTTCACGCGCATCGAGGTCTCGGCGCCGGTCTCCGAGCGGGTGTGCCTGGAGATCGTCGTCAAGAGAGGGCAGGATGTCCGAGCCCACGACGGCGTGCGTGCCCGCATGAGCGACCTCGCGATCGAGTTCTGCGGCGAGTGGTTCCGACCCGTGCCGGGCGAGAGCTTCGACATCGGGCGCGACGGCGACCTGGAGATCGAGGACAACCCGTACCTGCACCGTCGCTTCCTGCGCATCACGCACGAGAACGGGATCTGGTGGCTGGCGAACGTCGGCTCGCTGATCTCCGCGACCATCTGCGACGCCGGAGGTGGCGTGCAGTCGTGGTTGTCGCCGGGGAACCGGCTCCCGCTCGTGTTCGCCTCGACGTCCATCGTGTTCACGGCCGGGCCCACGACGTACGAGGTCATGATCCAGCTCACGGGCGCGCCCTACCAGGAGATCCGCTCCGAGGAACCCTCCGACGGTGCGACCACGATCGGCGCCATCATCTTCACGATCAGCCAGAAGCAGCTCATCGTGGCCCTCGCGGAACCTCTGCTGCGCCGCGACGGGACGGGCTCTCGGAGATCCCCACCTCGGCCGACGCCGCGCGCCGCTCGGCTGGGCCACCACGCGCTTCAACCGCAAGCTCGACAACGTCTGCGACAAGCTCGACCGCATCGGCGTCAAGGGGCTGCGCGGTGGTGTCGGGGCGCTCGCGACGAACCGCCGCGCACGCCTCGTGGAGTACGCGGTGGCCTCACGGTTGGTCACGGGCAACGACCTGCCCCTGCTCGACCTGGCCGACGAGACCCCTGACCCCCGCCACGAACCCGCAACGAAGGACAAGGTCCTGTGCGCCTCAAGATGACACTCGTGCGTCACGACGGCACGAACGACGACATCGTCGTCACGGCAGACGCCGGCAGCTCCGTCAGCGACGTCGCCCACGCGATCGCCGTGCGAGACCCCGGAACATGGGGTCCCTGGTCGACGTGCCCCGCTCACGCTCCGTGCCCAGCTCCCCGGGCAGGAGCGGTCCGTGGTGCTCGAGCCCGACGTCCCGATCGGTGAGGCGTGGCTCGGGTCGGGGCGGTCGTGCACCTCCTCGACGCCTCGCGAGCCGCAGGATCGGCGCAGGACGTCCAGAACGTCGTGGCCCGCGTCCGGGTCGTGGCCGGGCCGGACACCGGACTGCAGCGGGACCTGCTCCCGGGCGCTACGTGGTGGGGCGGGCACAGGGCTGCGACATCGTGCTGTCCGACCCCTCGTGTCCAAGAAGCATGCTCGGCTCGACGCGTCGGACCGCACCGAGGTCGTGGACCTGGGCTCGGCGAACGGCATCGTGGTCGACGGCGGACCGGTCACCCGGTTGCGTGTCGACCGGCAGCAGAGCGTGGTGCTCGGCGACACGGTCCTGGTCATCGAGCCGCTCGGCAGCGCGGCCGGAGGCCCGGTCGCCGGACCCGTCCCGTTCAACCGCTCGCCCAGGTCGAGCCGCGCTACGCGGGCGAGAAGTTCACGGCGCCGACACCCCGCAGGAGGAGGACCCGCAGAGCTTCCGGTCCTGGCGCTCATCGCACCGGTGGTCCTGGGGCTCACGATGTTCTTCTTCACCAAGCGCCCGACCGCGCTGCTGTTCATCCTCATGAGCCCGATGATGCTCATCGGGAACTACGTGACGGAACGCAAGCGGCGCCGTCGCCGCAGGGAGCGCGACCTCAAGCGGTTCGACGAGAGGCTCGAGGGGCTGCGGACCGCTCTGCGCGACGAGGAGGCCGCCGAGCGTTCGGCGCGGCTCCAGGAGGCGCCCGCCACCCCGCTCACCCTGGCGGAAGGACTGCGGCGGGGCCCGCTGCTGTGGACGCGTCGCCCCGAGCACTGGTCCTTCCTCAACGTCCGGCTCGGGCTCGGCTCGATGCCCTCGCGCAACGAGGTCGAGGTACCCGGGCGCGGTGAGATGCTCCCCGAGTTCCAGGAACGCCTCGACGAGCTGCTCGACAAGCACGAACGTGTCGCGGGCGTCCCCGTGGTCGAGAACCTGCACGACGCCGGAGCGCTCGGCCTGGCCGGCCAGCAGAACCTCGTGGAACCCGTGCTCAACTCGGTGCTCGTCCAGCTCACGGTGCTGCACTCGCCCGCCGACCTCGTGGTCTGCTCGCTCGTGACGCCGACCTGGTCGCGGTCGCTCGAGTGGCTCAAGTGGATGCCGCACACCTCGGCCTCGACGAGCCCGATCGACGGCAACCACCTCGCCGACAGCGCCAGCAGCGGCGGTGTCCTGCTCGCACAGCTCGAGGAACTGATCCGCGCGCGGCTCGCCGACAAGCGCGAGCGTCAGCGGCGGCGAGGGCGACAAGCAGCCGGGACGCGGCTCTCGAGCGTGGCGCGAGCGTCGGAGAGACGGGGGCGGTGCCGCCGAAGGGACGAGCTCGCCGCTCCCCGCGGTCGTGGTCCTCGTCTCGGCCGAGGCGGACGTCGACCGGGCTCGTCTGGCGCAGCTCGCCGAGAGCGGGCCCGACGCCGGGTGTTCCCCGTGTGGGTCGCCGACAGCGTCCGCGGGCTGCCTGCCGCCTGCCGCACCTACGTCGAGGTCGAGCACGACGGTGCCTCGGTGGGCATGGTCCGCCTCGGGCTCAAGGTCGACGACGTGGTCCTGGAGATGGTGGACCCGTCGTCCGCCGTCGAGTACGGCCGCCGCATGGCGCCGGTCTTCGACGCGGGCGTCGTCGACGAGGACGCCAGCGACCTGCCTCGCACGGTCTCGTTGCTGACCCTGCTGGGCTCGGACATGGCGGCCTCGAGCGAGGCCGTGATCGACCGGTGGAACCAGAACCTGTCGATCACCGACCGGACGCCGGGCGCCGTGCCGAGGCGGCGTCGGGCCGGAGGGCTCCGCGCGCTCGTCGGCTCGGCGGGCTCGGACGCGATGCAGCTCGACCTGCGGACGCACGGCCCGCACGCGCTCGTGGGCGGGACGACCGGCTCCGGCAAGAGCGAGTTCCTCCAGGCCTGGGTACTCGGGATGGCGGCCGAGTACAGCCCGGACCGGGTCACGTTCCTCTTCGTCGACTACAAGGGCGGTTCTGCCTTCGCCGACTGTGTGCAGCTCCCGCACTGCGTGGGACTCGTGACCGACCTGTCCCAGCACCTCGTCCGACGTGCCCTGACGAGCCTGCGTGCCGAGCTCCACCACCGGGAGCACCTGTTCAACAGGAAGAAGGCCAAGGACATCCTCGAGCTCGAGAAGCGAGGCGACCCGGACACTCCTCCCGCCCTCGTGATCGTCATCGACGAGTTCGCGGCCCTCGTCTCGGACGTGCCGGACTTCGTCGACGGCGTGGTCGACATCGCGCAGCGTGGGCGCTCGCTGGGGATCCACCTCATCATGGCGACGCAGCGGCCCGCCGGGGTGATCCGTGACAACCTCCGGGCGAACACCAACCTGCGCGTCGCGCTGCGCATGGCCGACGAGTCGGACTCTTCCGACGTCGTCGGCAGCGCGGACGCGGCACACTTCGACCCGGGCCTGCCGGGCGCGGCCTCGCGAAGACGGGGCCCGGCCGGGTGCGGCCGTTCCAGTCCGCGTACGCGGGAGGCTGGACGTCGGACGAGGCGCAGCCGCTGCGCATCGAGGTCGCCGCGCTCAGGTTCGGCGGTGAGATCCTCTGGGACACGCCGCAGCCTGCCGTGGTGCCCGAGGAGAAGGACCTGGGCCCCAACGACCAGCAGCGCCTCGTGGCGTGCATCGGAGCCGCGAGCCAGCGTGCGGCGATCCCGAACCCGCGCCGCCCGTGGCTCGACGAGCTCGCCACCTCCTACGACCTCTCGCGCCTGCGCCAGCGCACGGACACCGAGCTCTTGATCGGGGTCGGCGACGTCCCCGAGCGTCAGATGCAGACGCCCGTCTACTTCGAGCCCGACGTCGACGGTCACGTGGCGATCTACGGGACGGGTGGCTCCGGGAAGAGCACGACGCTCCGTACCCTGGGTATCGCGGCGGCATCACGCCGCGCAGCGGTCCCGTGCACGTGTACGCGCTCGACTTCGCCGCCGGCGGGCTGCGGATGCTCGAGGCTCTTCCGCACGTCGGAGGGTCGTCGGGGCGGACGACGTCGAGCGGGTCGTCCGTACCCTCCGGATGGTGCGTGACGAGCTCGAGCGCCGTGGCGAGGCGTACGCCCAGGTGGCCGCCTCGTCGATCACCGAGTACCGCAAGCTCGCGAACGTCCCCGGCGAGCCGCGCATCCTGCTCCTCATCGACGGGTTCCCCGCGTTCCGTGAGGACTTCGAGGTGGGAGCCGGGCGCGGTGTCTGGTACGACGTCTTCCGCGACGTCCTGACCGACGGGCGGGGACTCGGGATCCACGTGGCGTTCACGGCGGACCGTTCAGGCGCCGTCCCGTCGTCGGTGCGGTCCAACGTCCAGCGCAACATCGTCCTGCGCCTCGCCGACGACACCTACGGTCTGTTCGACGTCCGGGCGACATCCTCGGGCCGTCGTCGCCCCGGGTCGTGCGATCGTCGACGGCTCCGAGGCCCAGGTCGCGATCATCGGCGGAAGCCGTGTCGTCGCGGACCAGGCCCTCGCGACCAAGCGCCTGGGGCACGCCATGGTCGATGCCGGGGTCCGCGCGGCACCGCGGATCGAGTCGCTCCCGAAGGAGTACGGGCCCGGCCTCCTGCCGGACGCGCTCGACGGGCGTCCCGTGCTGGGGATCAGCGACCTGGACCTCGGTCCGCTCGCATTCGATCCCGCCGGGACCTGCCTGATCGCGGGCGCTCCAGGCTCAGGACGGACCAACGCCGTCGCGGCGATCGTGGTGCCGTCCGCCGCGCCGACCCGAGCACGCAGACCTTCCTGGTCAGCAACCCTCGGTCGCCGCTGGCCGGAGCACCCGGCTGGACCGACGTCGCGACGTCGACCGACGACACCGTGGCGCTCGCGAAGAGGCTCACGGCCCTGATCTCCGAGGACGGCACCGAACGTGTCGCGGTCTTCATCGAGGGCATCAACGACTTCCTGCAGTCGCCGGCGGACGCCCCGCTCGTCGAGCTCGTCAAGACCGTCAAGCGGCACGGCCACCTGGTCGTGGCCGAGGCCGAGTCCTCGGGCTGGAGCTCCGCATGGCCCCTGATGACCGAGTTCAAGAACGCACGTCGCGGGCTGCTCCTCCAGCCGGACGGCGCGGAGAGCGAGCTGCTCCTGAAGACCCCACGCCACGCGCGCAGCGGTCGGAGTTCCCGGTAGGTCGAGGGGTCTACGTCGCGCGGGCACTGCCGTGCGCGTCCAGGTCCCGTGGATGGCGAACTGAGTACTACATGGGGACATCTCCCCATTTCGCGGGCCCTGGGGCGCCGGTTAGTGTGATGCTCGCAACGACCGGCCCGGAGGGCGACACGAGCTCTGCGGACGAGCGGGCTCCACAAGACTTAAGGGGAACACCATGGCCAACATGAACGTGACGTACGACGAGATGCGCGATGCCGCCGCCCGGCTCCGTCAGGGCCAGGAGGACGCCACCCGCATCCTGATGGTCGAGCTCAAGTCCCAGGTGGACAACCTCGTCGCCAACGGCTTCGTCACCGACCAGGCGTCGGGTGCGTTCCAGGCGTCGTACGAGCAGTTCGCCTCCGGTGCAGCGCAGGTCCTCGAGGGCCTCGACGGCATGGCGTCGTACCTCGTCACGGCGGCGGACACCCTTCAGCAGACCGACGAGCAGCTTGCTCAGGGCATCCGCGGCTGACGAACCAGTACGGGACGAGGGCGGCCACGGGCACCGTGGCCGCCCTCGTTCGTCCATGACGGATCAGAGGAGCTGCAATGAGCAATGTCCTGAAGGTCGATGGTGACCTGCTCGAGAGCGCTGCGAGCGACCTGGGAACGGTCTCGCGCGAGTTCGCCGACGCAGACGCCCGTGCGGACACCATCGCCGACGAGGTGGGCGATGCGGGCCTGGCCGAGGCCGTCCGTGCCTTCTCGGCCGACTGGAGCAACCGCCGCGAGAAGATGCGCGAAGGTATCGACAACCTGTACGAGCTGACCAGAGCCGTCGCCGAGACCTTTACCGAGGCCGACGACGAGCTCGCGTCCGTCCTGGAGAACGAGTGACGAGCTGGTACCCGCTGACCGACGGTGAGCCGATCCCTGGAACCCCGGACGTCGTGCGCACGGGCGCTCGACGCATGCAGCGCGTCGCCGAGGCGATGACGAACGCGCACACATCGCTCGGGCGCATCGCGAGCAACGACGGGCAGTCCTCCGACGCGGTCGACGAGCTGCGCGAGAAGGCCCAGGAGATCCGCAAGGAGATCCTCAAGGCCCAGGGCGGTACCAGGAGGTCGGCGACGCGCTGGTCACCTACGCCGAGAAGCACAGCACGGCGCAGTCGCAGGCACGCGCTCTCCTCGCCCGTGCCGTCGCAGCCCAGCAGGCGGTCGACACGGCCGCCAGGCGCGGTTCCGAGCGAACGAGAGGCTCGACGAGGCGAGGGTCGCGTCGCAGCAAACGGGAGAGCCGGTCGACTCGTGGATCGAGACCTCTGCGCGCAGCGCGGACACCTCGCACACCGACGCCGCGGCGTCGTTGATCGCCGTCAAGGGGAGCTCCCGGAGGTGATCGAGGCCTGGCGTGCTGCGGCATCGGCTGCCCGGTCGGTCGTGGAGCGCGTCGTGGAGTCCGATGGGCTCAACGACGGCTGGTGGGAGAAGTGGGGTCGGGCGTCGCGAGCTGGCTGTCCGAGGTCTTCGGCACCATCGCGGCGGTGCTCGGGGTGCTGTCGCTCGTGCTGGCGTGGGTGCCCGTCGTGGGGCAGGTGCTCGCGGTCGCGGCCGTGATCGCGGGAGCGATCGCACTCGTGGCGGACATCGCGCTCTGGATCTCGGGCGAGGGTCGCTCGACGCGGTCCTGCTGGGGGTCATCGGGGTGGCGACGTTCGGTGCCGGGACGGTTCTGGCTCGCAGCGCCAAGGTCCTCGCCCGCACCGGGCTGGTGCAGGGCGCCGCTCGCTCCCAGCTCGTCGCCCAGCGCCTGGGGAGCCCGGTCAATCGTCAGGCCGTGACGCGGCTCTTCCCGCCCGTCTCGCCCGCACTCCGCAGCTCCGGTGCCCAGTGGTTCAGGCCGACGTCGTGGAACACCTGGGTCAACCAGGGGCGCGGTCCTTCCAGGGCTGACGGGCCGGTCGTGGTGGATGAACTTCGCCGGCCTGGGCGACGCCGCCCACGCGTCGCAGGCGCTGCGGAACGCCCAGGCGGTCACGGCGTTCGCCAGGAACGGCACGGCAGTCCCTGCGACGCTGTCCGGACTCTCGCGGGCGGCGTGCAGTATGCGGGCGTCTCCGCGACGAGCCTCGTGGTCGGGCCCGGGGCCTTCGTGGCCAACACCGTCAACTCCTACCGGTCCGGGGACAGAACTGATGGGACCGATCCAGACCACGGTGCAGATCCCGGTGCTCGACGACTGGGTGCTCTGGGGGCCGGTCTGTCCGAGGCCGACCTCGTGGAGGTGGGACGTCAGATACCTGGGGACGGCGGGAACGATACCCGCGGGATCGACGCCGTCCAGGCGCTCGACGCGCAGGCGGTCGCCGCCGGGGACATCTGGACCGCCGGCCTGTGGTTCCCGCGGACGGCCGAGCACCGGGCGAGCGCGAGCCTGGTCGTGCGGATCATGACGGCCGACCGGCCCGCTCACCGCTTGGCTCGCCGATTCGCTCGGGACCTCCACGCGGTTCCTCGTCTCCCGGGCCTGACGATGCTGGCCTACTCGGGCGTCGAGGTCGACAGCGAGCTGGGACCTGCGTTCCTGCAGTGCCTCGACACGTCGTCGGGTCCTGACTCTCCCGTGACCCAGACCTCGAGGTTCACGGTCTTCCCGATGCACGTGCAGGAGGTCGTCGTCCTCGAGTTCGAGACCGTCCATCTCGACGTGGAGGACGAGCTGGCCGACGAGTTCGTGCAGATCCTCAGCCGCTCACCTACGAGGCATCATGAGTGCCGAGCGGCAGGCGCGTACCCCGGACCGGTGGGTCCTGGTGCTTCCCGAGACCTGGTGGCGGATTCCGCTCCGTGACCCGGTCGTGCGCGAGTCCTCGGTGGCCGCCCTCGTCGAGCGCCGTCTCGGGTCCGCCGACGAGCGAGCGACGGACCGTCGGCAGCTCCGGTCGGACCTCAACGCCGTGGCGGACCAGAGCGCGGCGCTCGGTGGAAGTCTCTTGGTGATGATCACCATGGAGGTCGCCGACATCCTGGTCACGGGCACCCTGGTCGTCTACGAGATCGCGCGCGACGGCCACGACCTGCGCGCAGCCCGGCGCGCGGCCGAGGCTCGTGCGACGAACCCGGAGGACGTCCTCGTCGTGGACGGGGCACTCGCGCACGTCGTGCGGTCGGTCACGGCCAGCGAGATCCACCGCACGGGTCCGGACGGCGAGCCGCTGCTGCCTGAGCTGCGGCTCGACTACTGGGTGGACCTGCACGGCCTGGAGAACCTGCTCTACGTCGTGATCACGTCTCCGCTCGTCCCCTGCGTGACGGCCTGGTCGACCTGTTCGACGCGGTCGTCGCTTCGTTGCGGTGCGTCGAACCTTCGTCGGAGGAGGTCTGATGAGTATCGCCGGCGTGCTGTTCGGAGGGCTGGGGGCCCAGGTGGGGCCGCTCAGTCGGTGCAGGTGCCCTCGCCGTATGCGGGGACGGTGCCGGCGGTCCTGTTCGTGCTCGGGCTCGTGTCGCTCGCGGGGTACCTGGCGGTCGTGCTGTGGGGGCGGCGTTGGTTCGACTCGATGCGCACTCCCCGGGGCATCTGCGGGGTCCCTCCTGGCGTTGGCCCCGGCGGTGGTGTTCGGTGGGGAGTCTTCGCGATGAGCGCCCTGGAGGAGCGGGCCGCCAGGTCGGCATGGTCGGCGTTCGAGAACCAGGTCGAGGTGGCGTACGTGTCGGGGGCGTTGACGGCGGTGGAGAGCCCGTCGTACGCACCGCCGGCGAGCGTGTGGCCAGTGTTGTTCGTCGCGGCACTGTTCGCGACGGCGGTCGTGGCCGTGGTGGTCGTGACGGTGCTGATCAGTGGCGTGCGGTGGTACACCAGTACCGCGGACCCGATGGGTGCGGTACGCACGTTCGTGCTGGTCACGGCTGGTGGGTTCGGTGTCGTGCTCCTCCTCGGGGCGGTGTGAAGGTCCTGACCGAGCAGGTCGAGGACTCGGCGTTGAGGGTCTACGACGGGCACGTGGCTCTCTACGAGCTGTCGCAGGCGGACAGCGCCCCATGATCCGACCCGGCGCCAGGCGTCCGGACCGGAGGACGGCCGCGAGGGTGTACTTTGCCGGCCTCGCCGTCTTCACGGCGCTGGCGGTCGTCCGGGTCGTGGCCCTGGTCGCGCGGGCGACACCGCGGGCGGTGTCGTCCTGGTCGTCTCGACCTCGGCGATCGTGCTCGTGGGCGCTGTCCTGGGGTGGATGGCGCTCCGCGTGCGGCTGCTCGCACGGCGGGTCGGTGAGGCGCGACCTGGCGCCGTCGTGGTGCCGGGATGCACGGTCGGTGAGATGGTCGCGGTGGCGCGTGCCCGTCAGGTCCCGGTGAGGCCGTGGGGCCCGCAGGGTGGGCAGCCGGTCGCGCTCGCCGTGACGTCGACGGCCGTGGAGGTCTGGGCCGGGAACGAGCCGAGACCTCGATGGGCACTGCCGCTCCAGGCGATCGGCGGGGTAGGTTCCCTGGTCGGGCTGTACGGGGACGCGACGTCCAGGCGGTGGGGGTCTGGGCTCAGGACGGTGAGCTGCTCGTGGCGCTCGTCCCGGCGTACCGCCCGGTGCGCGCCCTCGTGGGCGGTTCGTGGGACCAGCGGGAGCGGGCACGACGCGAGCTCCGGGAGGCGTTCTCGACGCAGGCGGGTCCCTCCACCCGTAGCCGAGCCGCACGACATCGTCACCAGGGGTCCGTCTCGCGGCACGCATAGACTGTTCGGGCCCTGTGGACCACGAAGAGGAGTGATCGTGCCGTCGACCCTGCAGTTCCCGAGCGAGCAGTTCCTGCCTACCCCGGCGTGGGTCTCGCCCAGCCTGCCGGATGGCAGCCCCTCCCCGAGGTGGGCCTCCCGCTCGCGCTGGCCAAGGACGCCGACGGCGGGGAGTTTCGCGCGAACGTGATCACCGTCCTCAACCGTGTGAGGGCCGAGCACACGCTCGAGCAGGCGATCGGCGAGGTCGTCGGGCGGCTCACGACGCTGCCGCAGTACAAGGAGCTCGGTCGGTCCGAGATCGACGTCCAGGGCCATCCCGGCTTTCGCATCGAGGGGCTCTTCACGGAGCCGACGCTCGGGGCGCTCCTCCAGGCCGTGCGGATCGTCCTCGTGGACCGGGGACCGGTCAGGACATCGTGCAGCTCACGGGCTCGTGCACGGGCACCCAGATGCCGCAGGTGCTCCCGGAGATCCGGACCATCCAGGACAGCCTGACGATCCACGTGTAGCGGCCGCAGGCGGTCCGTGGTGCGGCCGCCCGCTCACGGTTCCGTGGCGAGGACGTTACATTCGGTCGAATCCTGAGACGGGGTTCCATCAGGCGAGATGGCCTGGCACAGTGGAAGCTCACCCTCAGTCGTACAATCGAGGGGTTCTCCTGTCGGCGGTCGCAGACCGGCCCGGAAGCGGGCCGTCCGTGCGGATCGGTCGGCACGGGCCACGACGGCCGGAACCTACATCCTCGACCGGAAGGCGTCCATACCTGTGAGCAGCATCCGCCCATTGCGCGTCGCCATCGTCGGCGCTGGTCCTGCTGGCATCTATGCCGCGGACATCCTGTCCAAGACGGACGTCGACGTGAGCATCGACCTGTTCGAGCGGCTGCCCGCGCCGTTCGGCCTGGTGCGGTACGGGGTTGCGCCGGACCACCCGCGGATCAAGCAGATCATCGTGGCGTTGCACAAGGTGCTCAGCCGTGGCGACGTGCGGTTGCTGGCGAACGTGGACTACGGCGTGGACCTCAAGCTGGACGACCTGCGTCAGTTCTACGACGCGGTGATCTTCTCGACGGGTTCGATCCGGGACACCGCGCTGCCGATCGACGGTATCGACCTGCCGGGTTCGTACGGTGCTGCGGACTTCGTGTCCTGGTACGACGGACACCCGGACGTGCCCGCACGTGGCCGCTCGAGGCCAAGGAGGTCGCGGTGCTGGGCGCGGGGAACGTGGCCCTCGACGTGGCACGCATCCTGGCCAAGCACGCGGACGACCTGCTGCCGACGGAGATCCCGGACAACGTGTACGGGATCCTGAAGGACTCGCCCGTGACGGACGTGCACGTGTTCGCCCGGCGCGGTCCGGCACAGGCGAAGTTCTCCCGCTCGAGCTGCGTGAGCTCGGTCACGTGCCTGACGTGGACGTCATCGTCTACCCGGAGGACTTCGAGTTCGACGACGGCTCGATGGCCGCGATCAACTCCTCGAACCAGACCAAGCAGGTCGTCAAGACCCTCACGGACTGGACGCTCAAGGACCCGGCGCAGTTCTCGGCCTCGCGCCGGCTGCACCTGCACTTCCTCAAGGCGCCGGTCGCGGTCCTGGGCGACGGCAAGGTCGAGGACTGCGCACCGAGCGGACCCGGCTGAACGGAGACGGGACCGTCTCCGGCACGGGCGAGTTCCAGGACTGGCCGATCCAGGCGGTCTACCGCGCTGTGGGTACTTCGGGTCTCCGCTGGCGGAGATCCCGTTCGACGAGCTCAAGGGTGTGATCCCGAACCGTGAGGGTCGGGTCATCGACATCGACGGCGAGCAGGTCCCGGGCGTGTACGCGACGGGGTGGATCAAGCGTGGGCCGGTCGGGCTGATCGGGCACACCAAGTCCGACGCGTCCGAGACCGTCCGCCACCTCGTCGAGGACGTCACGGGCGCGGTCGCTGCGGCTGAGGACGTCGAGGCGGTCGAGGGCGACCTCGAGGGCGGGCGCACCGCGCCGCACGGTTCGCCCGACGCGATCGTCGAGTTCCTCACCGAACGTGGAGTGCACCTGGTCCAGTGGACGGACTGGGAGGTCCTCGACGCTCACGAGCGCTCCCTCGGGGAGCCCCACGGGCGCGAGCGCATCAAGGTCGTGTCCCGTGAGGACATGATCCGCATCGCCCGCCGTGAGGCCGGCGCCGACAGTGGCGAGGGCACCGTCTGACCGACGCCTGCCCGTGACGTCGGCGGCTCGTTCCGCCTGACCCGCGCACTGCACGGCGCCCCGCCAACTGGCGGGGCGCCGTCGTCGCGCCGGGTCCTTCGTGGCCGGGCGGGGCCCTTGGTGCCCCGGAGCTCCCTGACCGGCCGCGGAGGGAACCCTCCGCGTGCGTCGAGCGTTCTCCCGGTGGATGCTCGCACCACGGCATCCTGCGTTCGAAGGAAGGGGTCGCGTGTGGGTCGCCAACATTTCAACGGTCTGAAGACCGCAGCACTCTTCGGGGTCATGTGGGTCGTGATCCTGGGCCTGTGGGCCCTGTTCGGCCGGTCCGCCGGGACGTTGTGGATCTTCGTCGCGATCGGTCTGGTGACCACGGCGTACGGCTACTGGAACTCGGACAAGATCGCGATCCGCGCCATGCACGCGCGTCCGGTGAGCGAGCTCGAGCAACCGGCGATGTACCGCATCGTGCGCGAGCTTCGACCGCCGCGCGTCAGCCCATGCCCCGCCTGTACGTCTCGCCCACGCAGGCCCCAACGCGTTCGCGACGGGCCGCAACCCCAGAACGCCGCGGTCTGCTGCACCGAGGGCATCCTCGTGCTCCTCGACGAGCGCGAGCTGCGGGTGTCCTGGGGCACGAGCTCATGCACGTGTACAACCGGGACATCCTCACGTCGTCCGTGGCTGGCGCGATGGCCGGTGTCATCACGTCGCTCGCGCAGTTCCTGCTGATCTTCGGCGGCAACCGTGACCGCGGGGCAACCCGTTCGCCGCGCTCGCGATGGCGCTGCTCGCTCCCGTCGCGGCAATGGTCATCCGGCTCGCGATCTCCCGGACGCGTGAGTACGACGCTGACGAGGACGGCGCCAAGCTCACGGGCGATCCGCTCGCGCTCGCCTCGGCGCTGCGCAAGCTCGAGCAGGGGACGCAGCGCGCCCGCTGCCGCAGAACCGTGATCTGGTCGACGTCTCGCACCTCATGATCGCCAATCCGTTCCGCGGGGCGGGCCTCGCGAAGATGTTCGCGACGCACCCACCCATGGCCGAGCGGATCAAGCGCCTCGAGACGTTGGCGGGCCAGCAGGGCGGCATCACGCGCTACTGAGCGCCAGCAGCTCGCCGAGGTGGCGGGTTCTCGGCGAGGGAGGCCCCGGCCTGCCGCTCGACGGGTCCTCTACGTCCCGAGGCCGCGCTCGGCCAGCCAGGCGCGCACCGCGCCCCACGAGGCGGATCGGGGTCGAGGTGCGCCTCGTGCGTATCGCCGGGGAGCACGGCCAGCACGACGTCGTCCCCAGCCGCCTGTGCGGCCTCGGCATAGTCGGTCGAGACCGACGGCGGCACCACGGCGTCCTCGGCGCCCGTCACGACGAACATCGGTACCCCGAGCGGTAGGCGCGCCGAGGGAGACGCGAGTCGGTACCGGTCGTCGCCGACCTCGGCGGGGAGCCGCCCATGAGCGCTCTGACCGGCCCTTGCGACCCGGGGCCGAGGCAGCGGCCTCCAGGTCGTCGACCCCGGCCTGGGTGACGACGAGGTCGGGGCGGACGAGCGGGGAGGCGCCGGGGCGCCGTCGGGCAGGGTGGCACGCGAGGCGAGCCACAAGGCCATGGTCCCGCCCGCGGAGTGCCCGACGACGGCCACGCGCCCGGGCGCGAGACCCACCTCCCGAGCGCATGGGGAGGAGGTCGAGACCGGCGGCGACGTCCTCGAACGTGCCGGGCCAGCCGCCCTCGTCGGCGGGGTCCGGGGCACCCACACCGCGGTAGTCGAGGTTCCAGACCACGACCCCGTCGTCGGTCAGGTCGCGCGCCACCGCGCTCTCGAGGGACCGGTCGTACGAGGCGTCCCAGTAGCCGCCGTGCACCAGGACGACGACGTCGACCGCGTCGCCCTCAGCCGGAACCTTGGACGGTGTACGGGGAATGGGGAACCCACCTGGTCCGCCAGGGAGGCGGGAGGATCAGGTCCGCCGACTGCGCGGGCCGCGGGCCGTAGGTGAAGGTGCCGAGGACAGCGCCGTCCGGCTGGGAGGACCAGGGCGTGGACGTCGCGTCGACCGTGGGTGCCGCCGTCGGTCCCGGCCCGGTGCATCCGCCGAGGAGGAGAGCGGCGGCCGCCAGCAGCGCGGGCGCGCGCCGACGCGGGATCGGACCGCGAGCGGGCATCAGGCGCCCGTCAGCCCGGTCGACGATCCGTCGAGCAGCTGTTCCAGCGCCACCGCGACGCCGTCCTCGTCGTTCGACGCCGTGACGCGGGTGGCGGCATCGAGCACCTCGGCGTGCGCGTTCCCTACGGCGTACGACGTTCCGGCCCACGCGAGCATCGGCAGGTCGTTGGGCATGTCGCCGAACGCCCAGACATCCTTCGCCTCGATCCCGTGGGACGAGCACCAGTCCGCCAGGGCCCCGGCCTTGGTCACGTCGGGCGGGAGCAGCTCGGCGAGCCCGACCGCGCCCGAGTACGCGAGCAGCGCCCGGTCGCCGACGGCCCCAGGACCTGCTCGAAGAACTTCTCCTGCCCCGCGTCGTCGGAGCGGGCCAGGAGCTTGGCGACGGTGCCGTCGAGGGCCCGCTCGACCGGTCCGCGCCAGGCGGCGGCATCTGCTCGTCGTGACGGAAGGCCTGGTCGAACACCGGGCCGTCGACCCGCTCCACGGCCAGCGCCACGCCGGGCACCGCAGCACGCAGGTCGCGGACCACGTCGCCCAGGGCGAGCGGTGCAAAGCCGCGGGACTCCACGACCAGGCGCGTGCCGACGTCGTACACGCACGCCCCGCCCAGGCAGATGATGACGCCATGGCTGCCGACCAGCTTCCCGACCTCCGTGAGCCAGCGCGGTGGGCGGGCCGTCACGAACACGACGTGCGTCCCGGCGTCGTCGAGGGCGGCGAGCACCCGACGTGTGCGCTCGGAGACCGTGCCGTCCGAACGCAGGAGCGTGCCGTCGAGGTCGGTCGCGACGACGCGGGGCGGACGGACGGGGCCGGTCATGAGGCGCGACCTGTCCCGGTCGTCGGAGCGGGCCAGGAGAACCGGTGAGTGTCCACGGCGCGAGTGTAGGTCGGGTACCCGGTCGGGGTGGTCACCGGTGTCCCGGCAAGCACCCGTCAGCCCGTCCTCAACGTCCGCTCGTGCGGACCGTGTGCGGACCAGTGGCCCGCGACGGGCAGCTGGCCCGCATGCTCACCGGTAGTTCGTGAACTGCACCGCGAAGTCCAGGTCGGCACCCTTGAGCAGCGACTGGACCTCCTGGAGGTCGTCGCGCGACTTGCTCGTCGCCCGGACCTCGTCACCGGTGATCTGCGTCTTGACGCCCTGGGCCCTCCTCGCGGATGATCTTGGTGACCTTCTTGGCGTTCTCGCCCGCCAGGCCCTCCTTGAGCACGCCTTCGAGGCGGTACTCCTTGCCCGACAGCTTGGGCTCGTTGTCGCCAGTGTCGAACGCCTTGAGCGAGATGCCGCGCCTGATGAGCTTGGTCTGGAAGACGTCGAGGATCGCGAGCACGCGCTCCTCGGAGTTGGCGACCATGACGATCTTCTCGCCGCTCCAGGCGATCGACGCGCCGATGTTCCTGAAGTCGTAGCGGGTCTGGATCTCCTTGATCGCCTGGTTGAGGGCGTTGTCGACCTCCTGGCGGTCGACCTTGCTGACGATGTCCATCGATGAATCGGCCACGGTGCTCTCCTGGTGCAGTAGGGGTTTGTCTGGGGTCCACGGTAGTCGTCGGCGTCTCGGCGTGCTGCGTCGCCGCCCACCGGTCGCCGCCCACCGGTCGCGGCACACCGGTCGCCGCACGCCGGTCAGCGTGCCGGTACGTCTGCGCGGACCTGTCCGACGGCGAGGCGCGAGGCGCGCATGGCGCGCAGGCCGTCGACGCTCAGGACGATCAGGGCGAGCCACACGAGCGAGAAGCCCGCCCAGCGCGCGGGAGGCATGGCCTCGTGGAACACGAACAGGCCCACGAGGAACTGCAGGACGGGCGCGAGGTACTGCAGCATGCCCACGAGACTCAGGGGCAGGCGACGAGCGGCTGAGCTGAACAGCAGCAGGGGCAGGGCCGTGACGATGCCGCTCGAGGCGAGCAGCAGGGCATGCCCGGTGCCTTCGGTGCCGAACGTCCCCGCACCCGTGATCCCCAGGAAGACGAGGTAGCCGAGCGCGACGGGGAAGAGGAGCGTGGTCTCGATCGCGAGGCCGGGCAGGGCCTCGACGTCACGCCCACGCGGTTCTTCACCAGGCCGTACAGGCCGAACGAGATCGCGACGCTCAGTGCGATCCATGGCAGCCGCCCGACCCCGAGGGTGAGGACGATCACCGCCGAGGTCCCGATCCCCAGGGCGACCCACTGTGCCGGTCGCAGGCGCTCCTTGAGCACGAGCACCGCGAGCAGCACGGTGACGAGGGGTTGATGAAGTAGCCGAGTGCTGCGTCCAGGACGTGGCCGGACAGGACGCCGTAGACGTACACGGTCCAGTTGACCGCCACGAGGACCGCGGCCACGGCGAGGAGCCCGACCGTCCGGCCCGACCGGAAGGCGGCCCGGTAGGCGGGAGCTGGCGCATCACGAGGAGCAGGAGCAGCAAGAAGAGCAGGCTCCACACCACGCGGTGCGCGATGATCTCGAGCGGCGCGGCCGCTCGAGCAGTGGGAAGAAGAGGGCATGGCGCCCCACAGGAAGTAGGCGCTCGCGCCGAGGACCACGCCGAGGCGGTCGAGTGGTGCGGGCGTGCCGGGCGACGGGGCGTCGGGTGCGGCGGAGAGGTCGTTCACGGGCTGCTGGGGGCCTGGCTCACGGTCCACTGTAAGCGTCGGCGGGCCGTGCGCGGGGTCGATTTTCCACCGGGGCCCGATCCGCTGTATTGTTGCCACGCTCCCGCAGTTCGGAAGTGTCTTCTGGTTGCGCCCTGGTGCAGTCGGAGGGCCGTCGGCGCGTGGGTGCACAACTCCATATGGCAGGTTGCCCGAGCGGCCAAAGGGAGCTGACTGTAAATCAGCCGTGTAATGCTACGTGGGTTCGAATCCCTCACCTGCCACGTGTACGAGCAAGGCGTCACCCTGTGGGTGACGCCTTGCTCGCGTTCCTGGTGCCGGTCGCGTCGGCCGGTGGCCGGAGGGCGTCCGTGCCCGACGCCGGAGCTCGCCTCCGACCGTGGGGTGTCGCTCACGGCGTGGGCGAGGTGCGTGCCGACGTGCGTGCGGGGTGCTGGTGGGTGAAGTCATGACATGTCGGACGGTTCGCGGCGGAGAGGGAAGCCTCGTGCTGCGGGCGGCGGGACCCTCGGAATCGGCCTGATCATTGGGTTCCCGGGTGGTCGTCGGGGCCGATTTCGCCCCACGGCAGAACCCGTGTAATCTTTCACCGCTGCCCCGATAGCTCAGTCGGTAGAGCGTCTCCATGGTAAGGAGAAGGTCAAGGGTTCGATTCCCTTTCGGGGCTCTGGAAGTGACGCGGGGTCGTCTCGCTGGAATACTGGCGATACGACCCCGCGTTCATCACGCGGCGGGTAGCTCAGCTGGTCAGAGCGCACGGCTCATAATCGTGAGGTCGCGGGTTCGAGCCCCGCCCCGCTACCACTTCATGAACCACACCGTACGGCGGCGGCGCCGTGCGGCCTAGCAGCACGTAGCGCCCTCCGGAGGCGCGAGAGGTGGCACTACCGTGGCAAGCAAGAGCTCAGACGTTCGCCCGAAGATCACGCTCGCATGCGTGGACTGCAAGGAGCGCAACTACATCACGAAGAAGAACCGCCGCAACGACCCCGACCGTCTCGAGCTGGCGAAGTTCTGCCCGCGTTGCGGCAAGCACACCGCTCACCGCGAGACCCGCTGATCCAGCGGCTCCTCTGAGCAGCACCGACACGCATGGCGATCAACGCTGACTTTGCCGGTCGTGAGTACCC
This sequence comes from Oerskovia sp. M15, assembly GCA_038070415.1. GTDB lineage: Bacteria > Actinomycetota > Actinomycetes > Actinomycetales > Cellulomonadaceae > Oerskovia. The sequence goes on along the minus strand of JAMYWF010000001.1, from coordinate 795,585 downwards.
GGCCACCGCCCCGTACTCCGTAGGCCGCGAGAAGATCCGCGAGTTCGCCGCTGCAGTCGGTTCGACCCACCCGCGCACCACGATGTGGTCACAGCGCGGGGTTTGGGTATCCGGACCTGATCGCGCCCCCACCTTCGCGGTGGTCGTCGCGCAGCGGGCGGAGGCCCGCTTCATCCAGGACCCCGACGCGGGCGTCGACTTCACCCGCGTGGTCCACGCGGACGAGCGGTTCGTCCATCACCGTCCGATCGTCGCCGGAGACGAGCTCGTGACGGTGCTGCACGTCGACTCGATCACGCAGCGAGCAGGGATCTCCATGGTCACGACGCGCGCCGAGATCGGTGCCCTCGCGGCCGACGGCACGGGAGCCGTCGAGCCCGTCGCGACGGTCACGTCCAGCCTCGTCGTCCGCGGGAGGAAGCATGACCGAGCACGCTGCCGCCCCGGAGGGCACCACCCGACCGGATCTCTCCGCGCTCTCGGTCGGCGATGTCATCGGTTCCCGTGCGGTGGTCGTCGACCGCGCGCGCCTGGTCCGGTACGCCGGCGCGAGCGGCGACTTCAACCCGATCCACTGGAACGACACCTTCGCCCAGAGCGTCGACCTGCCCGGCGTCATCGCCCACGGCATGTTCACCATGGGTGCGGCCGTGGCCCTCGTCGAGGACTGGGCGGGCGACCCCGGTGCCGTCGTGGACTACCAGACGCGGTTCACCCGCCCCGTCCCCGTGCCCAACCCGGGGAGGCCGTGATCTCGGTGTCCGGCGCGATCGGCGCGATCGACGCGGAGGCCGGGACCGTGCGCGTCGACCTCACGGTGACGTTCGAGGGCGCCAAGGTCCTCATGAAGTCCCAGGCTGTCGTCCGCCTCTGAGCGGACCCACCCCAGCCGACACGCCAGAAGGGCGCCCTCCTCCGCGGAGGGCGCCCTTCTGGCGTCGACCGAGCCTGCGCGGCTCAGCGTGTCGGGACGGGCCCGGTCGTCGTCCCGGCGACGAGTGCGACGTCGAGCATGATGGTCTGCGGCTCCTTGCCCGCGAGGAGCGAGACGACGGCGCGCCCCAGCTCGGCGCCCTTCTCCGCGAGGGGTTGGTGGACGGTCGTCAGCATGTCGGGGCTGAGCCAGGGCAGGTCGAGCCCGTCGAACCCGGCGACCGACAGGTCCTCCGGGACACGCAGCCCGAGCTCCCTGGCGCCCAGCACGGCTCCCGCGGCGAGCAGGTCGGAGTGGGCGATGATCGCCGTCGGGCGTTCGTCCGTGGGGACCCACGTCCCGAGGATCTCGACCGCGGCGGCGTGCCCGTGCTCGACGAGCGAGGCCTCGGTCTCCCAGGTGATGAGGGGCTCGACGACGTCGCGCACCCCGTTGAGCCGGTTCACGGTGGGCGTGCGGTCGGCCTGGACCAGGCGATCGGCGTCGACCACGCCGCTGCGCCGGGAGTTGTCGAGGGGAGCGAGATCTCGGCGATGCGGGTGTGGCCCAGGTCGACGAGGTGCCGGACGGCTTCCGCCGTCCCTTCCCTGTCCTGGATCCCGACCAGGGGTTCCCGGGACCGGGTGCCCTTCGCCGATCACGACCGGCACGCCGCGCCGCTGCAGGGCTGCGAGCGTCGCGTCGTTCGTGCCCACCCCAGACGAGGACGGCGACGTCCATCGCCGCGCTCTCGATGAGGGGTCGACGGCGCGAGAGGGTCTTCGGAGGGATCCCGGGGATCAGGAGGACGCCGAGCCCGCTCGTCCCCAGGGTCGACACGAGGCCGTCGAGGACCTGGACTGCGACGGGGTCGCGGAAGGCGCGCTTGAGCTGGTCGCCGATCACGACGCCGACGATCCCGGAGCGGCCCGAGCGCAGCTGGCGCCCGAGCGGGTTGGGGCCCGTGTACTCGAGCTCGGCGGCTGCCTGCATGACGCGTTCGCGCGTCTCGGGGTGATGGGTCCGGCACCGGAGAAGGCGAGCGACGCGGTGGACACCGAGACCCCGGCGAGTGCGGCGACCCGGGCGAGAGTCGGGCGGCTGGCAGGCTTGGGGCCCGTTCGGGCTGGGGCGCGCTCATCGTGGTCCTTCTCTCAGTCTCCTGGACGGTCTCGTTCGGGCGTGTCGCACAGAATAGGTGTTTGACGGCGCGGCCAGACTACCCGCAGACTTGTCGCCATGTCTCGAATCGTTTCGAAGGCCGCTCCCGACGCACGCATCGAATCGATTCGACCGCTGCACGAGCCTGGCCTCTCCCGCGCCCACCGGTCCCTCCTGGGGATCTTTCTGCTCAACGGCATCAGCATGTCCAGCTGGCTGGCACGTCTCCCGTCGGTGCGGGACGCCCTCGACATGACGCCCAAGGACCTCGGCTTCGTGCTGCTCGCCGGCGCGGTCGGCGCCCTGGTGACGGTCACGCTCGCCGGCCCGATCGTCAACCGCTTCGGCGGCCGCGCAGCCATGCTCGCCTCGACGGGGTTCTTCGCGGCGGCTCTCGTCCTGCTCGGCGTCGGGCGGCCACGGGGTCGGTCGCACTGCTGGCGGCGGCATCTTCCTCAACGGTGTCGCCTTCTCGCTGGGCAACGTCCCCATGAACGTCGAGAGCGCCAGCGTCGAGCGCCGCACCGGGCGCACGATCCTGCCCCAGTTCCATGCCGCGTTCAGCATCGGCGCCGTCGTGGGCTCGCTCGTCGGTGCGGCCTGCGCCGCGGGCGACGTCCCTGTGCTCGTGCAGTTCCTGGCCACGGCCGTCGTCGCGACCCTCTGGCGTCTGGTGAGCATTCCGATGTTCATCCACGACACGCTCCGGCGCCCTCGCGTCGAGGGACGGCTCGGCGACGCGACCCCGGACGGGATCGAGGCCGCGGCCGCCCTCCACCCGCGGTCGCGCCGCGTGCGGCTGGGTGCGGCCCTCGGTGCGTGGCGCGAGCCGCGCACGCTGCTGATCGGCCTGGTCATCATGGCGGCCGCGCTCTCCGAGGGGTCCGCGAACGACTGGCTCTCCCTCGCCGTGGTCGACGGGTTCGATCAGACGGAGGCCGTCGGGGCCATCGTCTTCGGGGCGTTCGTCGGTGCGATGACCGTGATGCGCCTCCTGGGCACCCGCCTCATCGACCGTCACGGGCGGGTCGCCGTGCTGCGTGTCTCGGGCGTGGTCTCGATCGCGGGCCTGCTGCTCTTCGGCTTCGCCCCGAACCTGACGCTCGCGGGGTCGGCGTGGTCGCCTGGGGTCTCGGCGCCGCGCTCGCCGTCCCCATCGGCATCGCGGCTGCGTCCGACGAGCCGCTCGAGGCCGCCAGCCGCGTCTCGGTCGTGTCCGCCTTCTCCTCGATGGCCTCGCTCGCGGCGCCGCCGCTGTTGGGCATCGCGGCCGAGGCGATGGGCGCGCGCCATGCGCTCGTCCTCATCGTCGTCGCCATGGTCGTCAGCGTGCTGCTCTCGAAGAAGGTCGCGCCGCTCGTCGCGGGCGAGCGTCCGGCTCCGCTCTCCCCGCCCGACGGCGCAGCGCCCCTTCCGTCCTCGGCGCACGTCGCGCGGGAGCCGAGGGAGGGCGCCCTGACCGGTGCCTCGCGCCACGACGGCACTGACCAGATGGTCGGCAACCACCCGGTACCGTCGAACCGTCGCACTCGACGCCGCGGCTCCGTGCGCCGCCACGGGCGCCGAGGTCGTTCCGACCACCACCATCTCTCACCGACGCGAGGAGACCTCCGCATGACCACCCGCCCGCAAGCCGCCCCGGCTCGCAGAGCGCGCCGACCGCCGCCCGGGTCGTCCAGTCGGCGTCCTGGGCGGTCTTCGCGGTGTTCTTCCTCAACGGGTTCAACTTCGCGAGCTGGGCCTCTCGCCTGCCCGCGGTCCGTGACGCGCTCGGACTCTCCGAGGGAGCATGGGCTTCCTGCTGCTGTTCGCCGCGATCGGGTCGCTGCTCGCGCTGCCGCTCGCCGGGATGGTGGTCCAGCGGATCGGTGCCTCGCGCGCCGTGGTGCTGTTCGCTGCGGTCAACGCGGCCGGGCTCGTGGTCGCGGTGACCGGCGTCGCGCAGGGTTCGGTCGACGTCGTCCGGGTCGGGTTGTTCCTCTTCGGCATCGGCACGGGGTCTGGGACGCCGCGATGAACATCGAGGGGCTGCGGTCGAGCAGCGCCTCGGTAGGGCGATCATGCCGCGGTTCCACGCAGGCTTCTCGTTCGGGACCATGGCGGGGCCGGTGTCGGTGCCCTGGCCGCGCTCACGGGCGTCCCTGTCCAGTGGCACCTGGTGTTCGCCGTCGCGCTCAGCCTCCTCGCCGTCCTGTGGTGCGTGCGGTCCTTCCTTCCGCGGGCGCGGCGACGGACCGGACGGACGCTCCGGCGTCGGGCACGTCGGGCGTAGCGCACGAGGACGCAGCGGGCGAGGACCCGGCCACCGCCGTCCACCCGAACCGGGTGCCCGCGGCGCCCTCGCCGCGTGGCGTGAGCCGCGGACCCTCCTGATCGGTCTCGTGGTCCTGGCCGCAGCGCTCACGGAGGGCGCCGCGAACGACTGGGTCGGCCTCGCGGTCGTCGACGGGTTCGGCACCTCCGACGCGATGGGAGCCGTGGCGCTCGGGATCTTCCTCACGGCCATGACCGGGATGCGGCTGCTCGGGACGGGACTGCTGGACCGGTACGGGCGCGTCGCCGTCCTGCGCCTCTCCGCGGGCCTGGCGTTCGTGGGGCTGCTCGTCTTCACGCTCGTGCCGAACCTCTGGGTCGCTCTCGTCGGCGTGGTCCTGTGGGGCGCGGGCGCGGCGCTCGGCTTCCCGGTCGGGATGAGCGCTGCCTCGGACGACCCGGCGCACGCCGCCGTCCGGGTCAGCGTCGTCTCGACCATCGGGTACTCGGCGTTCTTCGTCGGCCCGCCGCTCATCGGCTTCCTCGCGGAGTACATCGGCGGATACCGGCCCGCGCTGCTGGTCATCGCCGTGCCGCTCGTGATCGGCCTGCTCGTGGTCAACGCCGCCAGGCCGCTGCCGACGGCCGCCGGCAGCGCGGGGTGGCATCGGCCTGAGGTCTCGGCGGTCCCGGCGGTCCCGGCGAACTAGGCTGGAGCCATGACCGCCACATCCCCGCGCAGCGCGTCCACCACCGAAGCCGTCGCCGAGTCCGGTGCGCCCGGCAACCGCGAGGTCCTCGCGCGGCCGACGCTCGCCGAGCTGACGACGCTCCGGGTCGGCGGTCCCGCGGACGCCTATGTCGAGACGAGCTCCGAGGCCGAGCTCATCGACGCGGTCCGCGCGGCCGACGACGCCGGCGAGCCGCTCCTCGTGCTCGGCAGCGGCTCGAACCTGCTCGTGAGCGACGAGGGTTCGGCGGGGTCGTGGTGCGGGACGTGCGCTCGGGCCTTCGTGTCGACGCCGAGGACACCTGTGGTGGGGAGCCTGACCGCTCCCGCCGGCCAGGACTGGGACCAGCTCGTCGCGCAGTCGGTCGATCTGGAGTGGGTCGGCGTCGAGGCGCTGTCCGGCATCCCGGCACGGTCGGGGCGGCGCCGGTCCAGAACATCGGTGCCTACGGCCAGGAGGTCGCCGGAGTCGTCGCCTCGGTGCGCGTGTGGGACCGCGAGCAGTCGCGCATCCGCACGCTCTCGTTGGTCGATCTGGGCTTCGGCTACCGCACCTCGCTGCTCAAGCGGACCATGCACGCGTCGCCCGACGGCGGCGACATCTGGTACCCGTCCCCGCGCTACGTCGTGCTGGACGTGAACCTCCAGATGCGGCTCGGGACCTCTCTGCGCCGATCGGCTACCCGGAGCTGGCGCGTCGGCTCGGCGTGAAGGTGGGGAGCGGGCACCCAGCGCCGAGGTGCGCGCCGCGGTCCTCGAGCTGCGGGCGGCAAGGGCATGCTGCTCGACGACCCCGCGACTCCCGACCACGACCGCTGGAGCGCGGGATCGTTCTTCACCAACCCGGTCGTCCCGGCGGACCAGGCCGATCTCCTGCCGTCCGACGCGCCGCGCTTCCCGGTCCGCTCGGCACTGCCGTCGCGCACCACGGGGCCCAGCCTCGGGGAGATCGACCCGACGCTCGTCAAGACGTCCGCTGCCTGGCTCATCGAGCACGCGGGCTTCACCAAGGGTTCGGGGTGCACGGCCCGTCGAGCGCCGCGACGCTCTCGACCAAGCACACCCTGGCGCTGACCAACCGGGGCGCGGCGAGCGCGGCCGAGGTCGTCGAGCTCGCACGCACGGTCCGGGACGGTGTGCTCGACGCCTTCGGGATCGCGCTGGTGCCGGAGCCCGTCCTGGTGGGTGTCGCGCTCTGAGGCCCGGCACCCCGACCCGCCGCGAGCTCCTGCGGCCCGTGACCGTTCAGTAGACGATGACGGTCGTCCCCGCGGGGCACCCCAGTCGTCCCAGATCCAGTTCATCGCACTGTTCGCGACACGCACGCACCCGTGCGACGCGGGGAGGAGGGACCGAGCCGGAGCCGTGCAACGCGATCCCGCCGTTGAAGAACTTGGGCCGCCACATGCTGCCCAGCTCGAGCGTCGACTCGTGGTTGCCGTTGATCTGGCGTCCCACCTGGAACGTGCCTCGCCCGGTCCGGGCGACGTACGTCCTGCCCTTGGCCTCGTAGCGCTCGCCGTTCCCGGAGGAGGCGTTGAAGATCCGGGTGACGTGCCCGTCGTCGACGGCCAGGACGAGCTGACGGTCGATGTCGATCTCGATCACCCGGCCGGACGAGCTCTGCGGTGTCGGCCGCACCCTTGGTCCAGGGCGGCCAGCGTCGCGGGACCCACGCGCCCGTCCCGGGCGATCCCTGCGGCCTTCTGAAGAGCCCAGACGGCCTGCTGCGTGCCGGGGCCGAACGAGCCGTCCGGGGTCGCGCCCCAATAACCGAGGTCCGCGAGGCGCTGCTGGAGGGCGACGACCCGGTCTCCCGTGCTCCCGCGGACGAGCTCCGTCGTCTCGGGTTCCGGCGCGGGGAGGTTCGGCGGCGGGCGGCGGGGCGTCTCGGCGGGCGGTGCAGGCTCCGCGGGTGCGGGAGGTTCCGGGACCGGTTCGGGCGTCGGCGTGATGGTCGGTGGGGAGTCGGGGTCGGCGGTGCGCTCGGGGACTCGGTCGCCGTCGCCGACACCCCGCGCTCGGTCCTCCGTCGACGCGGGGCCCAGCGCGTCGCAACCCCGACGAGCAGCACCGCGAGGAGCGCGGCGGTCGCTGCCGCCCAGCCCTTCCCGCTCGATCGGTCCTTCGACATCCCGTATCCCCTCGACACCCCGGCCTGGGCCGGAAACTGGTCCGACCACGTTCTCATGCCGTGGCCGCGCAGGTCGCACCTGTCGACCACAGGATGCGCAATCGTTGTGAAGCGTGGGCCTCAGCCTCAGCCCAGCCTCAGCCCCGTGCCGTCGCAGGAGCTCGTCCCGCACGAGGTCGAGGATCGCTCGGTCGTCGAGGCGGCCTCGACGACCGAGGAGACGAACAGGCTCGCTGCCTGCCGGGCCACGACGTCGGCCGGGGCCGCACCGTCCGACACCACCGTGCCCGCGCGGCGGTGCGTGGTGGTGACGCCCCTGCCTCGAGCTCGCGGTACGCGCGGGCGACCGTCCCTGCGGCGAGCCCGAGGTCGGCGGCAAGAGCTCGGATGGTCGGCAGGCGGTCGCCGACCACGAGTCGTCCTGCGGCGACGAGCGCCACGATCTGGGACCTGATCTGCTCGTAGGGAGGCACGCCCGAGGTGTCGTCGATCTCGAGGTGCAGGTCCACCCCGGTCACGAGGCAACTCCGCGGCTCGCGGCCTTCTGCACGCCTGTCGGGTTCTGGGTTCCACTTTCTGCCATGCCGACAGGATCGCAGGGATCCGTGCGCGCGGACGCGGACTGCGTGAGAGCTCTCACCCTGTCCTCATCCCTGGATCACCCCGCACCGCTGTCCTGGTCGCATGGACAGCGCAGCGCAGCTCTCACCGGTCCCCGTGCGGGATCTCCTGGAGGCGGCGCTCGCCGTCGAGAACATCGCGCTCGGCTCCTGGCGGGTCCACCAGGTGCACGTCCGGCCCGGGATCGAGGTCGTCGTCGGCTACGAGGTCACGGTGCGGGGCGCGCCAACGCGCCCGGACGGTCGGTGGCCGTGACGAGTACCTCGTCGCCACCACGGCGGACCTCCCGGCCGACGTCGTGGAGCGGCACGGCATCCTGCGAGCAGACCACGGCCCTCAGACCGTCCATGTGTGGCGCCATCCGCTGGACCCGCTCCTCCGGGGCTCGCGACGGCCTGCGACGCTGCGGCACTCACCGACCGGTGGCGCATGCTGGACCGGCACGCCCCGCTCGTCCTGGGTGTCGACGTCGTCTCGTACCGTCCCGTACATCGCGCGGTCGTGCGCGCACGCACGACGGCGGGAGTCGTCCACCTCGAGGTGGTGCGCCCGGACAGGGTCGCCGGGCTCGGCCTGCGGCAGGCCTCGCCTCGCTCGGGGAGGGATCGTCGTCCTCGGCGGGCGGCCCGAGGCGGCGCCGGCGCCGTCTGCCACCGCGTCGAGGGGCACGAGCAGCTGCTGCAGATCACGCCGGCGACCGGTCAGACCGGGTCGGCCAACCGGTAGCCCATGCCTCGGACCGTGACGACCCGCTCCGGCCCGAGCTTGTTGCGCAGGTACCGCACGTAGACGTCCACGACGTTGGAGCCCGGGTCGAAGTCGTACCCCACACGCGCGAGAGCAGCTGCTCCCGGCTCAGGACCTGGCCCGGGTTGCGCAGGAAGGTCTCGGCGAGGGCGAACTCACGCGCGGAGAGGTCGACCTCGCGTTCGTCGGTGCGGGCGCGGCGCGTCCGCAGGTCGAGGCTGAGCGTGCCGTGCGAGAGCACCGTGACCTCGCCCGCGGGCTCGGTGCGCAGGCGCAGGCGGATGCGTGCCAGGAGCTCCTCGAAGCGGAACGGCTTCACCATGTAGTCGTCGGCGCCGCCCTCGAGGCCGGCGACGGTGTCCGTCACCGAGGACCGGGCGGTGAGGATGACGACCGGGATCGTGTTGCGAGCCGAGCGGAGCGGCGCAGCACCGTGAAACCGTCCTGGTCCGGCAGGCCGAGGTCGAGGATCATGAGGTCGTGCTCGCCGGTCTGGGCCAGGTCGTACCCTTCCCGACCGGTCGTCACCGCCGTGCTGGCGTACCCGGCGGCGCGCAGCCCCTGACCACGAACGACGAGATCCGTGTCTCGTCCTCGACGACGAGGATCTGGCTCACAGCGTTGTCCTTTCACCCAGGGAGACCAGGGAGACCAAGGGGACGACAGGAATCTCCGTCGTGGGCGTCGCACCGATGGCGAGGCCATGACGGTCCGCGGGCGGGGAGACGGGGACGGTCGGTTCGTGCGGTGCTCGTCGTCCGGCGGGGTACCGGGGCCGCCTGGCCGAGGTCGAGCGGGAGCTCGAGCGTGAACGTGGAGCCGAAGCCGCGGGTCGAGGAGACCTCGACCCGCCCGCCGTGCCCGCTGACGATCGCGCTGACGATCGCGAGGCCGAGTCCCGCACCGTCACGGAAGGCCGGGTCCCGCTCGGCCTGGGCGAACCGCACGAAGATGCGTTCGAGCTGGTCGGGGACACGCCGATGCCCTCGTCCCGTACCCACAGCCGCGCCTTCCCGTCATGCACCGCGGAGCCGAGCGTGATCACCGATCCGGGAGCGGAGAACTTCACGGCGTTGGACGCGAGCTGGAGCCAGGCCTGCGTCAGGCGCTGTTCGTCGACGTGCGCTGTGGCGTCGGTACGCGCGTCGACGGTCCACCGGCGCTCACCCAGGAGACGGGCCTTGTCGAGGATGTCGTCGGTGAGGCGGCCGAGGTCCGTCTCCTCGAGTCGGACGAAGCCGGGGCTGCCGGCCGTCGCCAGGGTCATCAGGTCGTCGACGAGCCGGTGCATGCGGTCGAGCTCGTCGAGGGCGATGTCGCGGGTGGCTCGGGCGTCCTCGGGGTCGCCCGGGTCCATGAGCTCGAGGTGACCGCGGACGATCGTCAGTGGTGTGCGCAGCTCGTGGCCCACGTCGTCGAGGAGCTGGTGCTCCGCGTCGAAGGCGTCGGCGAGCCGGTCCAGCATCTCGTTGAAGGCCTGGGTGAGGTCCGAGACGTCGTCGTTCCCCGTGACCGGGATCCGCTCGGAGGTGTGCGTGTCGCTGATGCGTCGAGCAGTCTGCCCGAGAAGGCGTACCGGACGCAGGAGGCGACCCGCGACGAGCCATCCGACGGCGCCGACGAGCACGAGGGAGACCACCGCGATGATCGCGTACGTCCGGAACACCTGGTCGAACTCGGCGTGCTCGGTGGCGCGGTCGAACGCCAGGACCAGTGCGGAGGCCTCCTCGCCGTCGGTCACCGGCACCACGAGGACCCGGTAGCTGGTCGTAGGGGTCGAGATCTCCCGCAGGACCACCTGGTCGCCCCTCGTCAGAGGCTCGACGGCATCCATGAGGGCGTCGTCGTCCTCGAGACGCATCGGCACGGGGACGCGGCGATCCACTGGGCCTGTCCTCCGCGGAAGCCGACCATGCCCTCGTGAGGGGCGGGGACGGTCTGGCGCATCGCGGTGTTCACCAGGTCGTCGGCAGAGGTGAAGGTCTCGCCCGTGGACGGGTTGATCCCGTCGCGGGCGAGGGCCTCGAACGCCTCGAGGGAGCGTGTCAGGGAGAGATCCATGCGCTCGTCCACGTGCTGGCGCTGGGCGGTGTACGCGACGCCGCCCGCGATGACGAGCCCCAGTGCAGCGAGCGCGAGCACGGCGCCCAGGATGCGGGTGCGGACGGTCAGGAGACGTGCGGGGACCCGGGAGGGCGACGCGGCCGAGGGAGCGGGAGGGCGCGCCATCATCCGGTCCCCGTGTCGGGAGTCCACATGCCGTCGTCGTACTCGTCCGACGGGTGGTACATGCCGTCGTCGTACTCGTCCGACGGGTGGTACATGCCGTCGTCGGGCTGGTCGGTCGGGGTGGCGTCGGCGCCGGTGCCGTCCTGCGGTGGCGCGGGCTGGACGGCGACGAGGGAGGCTGCGGCTCGACGACGGCCCCGTGCGGCGCCCTCCCGGGTCTCACCGCTGCCGTCGCCGATCTCCTCCTCGTTCCCGTCCTCCGTCGGCTCGACCGGCGCCGGGGGCGGCGGGTCGGCGACGTCGTGGAGGCGACCGGGGCCGGGGTGAGGACGACCAGGCTCCCAGGTCACGGTCCGGGGCTGCCGGAGACGAGGGCGACGGCCGCGGTGCCGGCGCCGAGAGCTGCCAGCACCAGGGCGATCACCCACGTCGTCGTCCGTCGCATGGCCCGAGTATCCCGGGCGCGCATGAGAGACGGATGAGACGGTGCGTCAGCCACGGTCGGGCCCGACGACCCGGGCGCAGGCACCGCGTCCTCGGTGCCGGTCGCCAGCCAGGCGTCGACCCCGCGAGCAGGCGGGACCGGGACGTCTCCCGGCCCGGCTCGCACGGATCGAGGAGCGTGCCAGGTCGGCCAGGTCCTCGTCGGAGAACCCGTGGTCGGTCCGCGCGGACTCGTACTGCGCGACGAGCCGGGACCCGAAGAGGAGAGGGTCGTCGGCGCCGAGCGCGACCTGGGCCCCTGCGTCGACGAGCGCGCCGAGAGGGACCTGTGCGCCGTCGTCGTACACCCCGAGGGAGACGTTCGACGCGGGGCAGACCTCGAGGTGACCCGCGCGCGACGACGTCGGCGAGCACCCGCGGGTCCTCGACCGAGCGCACCCGTGCCCGATCCGGTCGGGGTCGAGGTACGCGAGGACCTCGCTGACGTGGTCGGGGCCGAGGAGCTCCCGCCGTGCGGGACCAGTGCGAGGCCCGCGCGGCGGGCGATCGCGAAGGCGGGGCGAACGTCGAGGTGTCCCCGCGCCGCTCGTCGTTGCTCAGGCCGAAGCCCAGGACTTCGCCCGGCCCGTCGCCCACGTACCGGGCAGCGAGACGCGCGAGCGTGCGCGCGTCGAGCGGGTGCCGCATCCGAGAGGCGGCGACGATGACGCCCACCTCGGTACCGGTGGCCGCGCTCGCCTCCTTGGCCGCGTCGAGGACGATCTCGACCGCCGGGGTGATGCCGCCCACGAAGGGCGCGTAGGAGGTCGGGTCGACCTGGATCTCCAGGCGACCCGAGCCCTCGCCGGCGTCGTCCTCGGCGGCCTCGTGCACGATCCGGCGCATGTCCGCCTCGGAGCGCACGCATGCGCGCGCGGCGTCGTACAGGCGCTGGAACCGGAACCAGCCGCGCTCGGTGGCGGGCAGGCGCAGCGGGTCGCCGTCGAGCAGCGCGGACGGCAGACGCACGCCGTACTGCGCGGCGAGGTCGCGCAGCGTCTCCGGTCGCATGGACCCGGTGAAGTGCAGGTGGAGGTGGGCCTTGGGAGCTTCGCCAGATCACGCACAGAAGCAGTCTTCCATCCCCTGCCGCGATCGACCGCGTGTTCCGACCGTGGGCGGGTGGAATCACGCCCGGGCAGGATGCCGCGCTCGATCGCGACGGTCACGGCGCGCGTGCGGTCGTCGACCCCGAGCTTGGCAAAGGCGCGCAGCAGGTGCGTCTTGACGGTCGCCTCGGAGATGAACAGCTCGCGCCCGATCGCAGGGTTGCTCAGCCCGCGGGCGACCAGGGACAGCACCTGGGACTCGCGGGGCGTGAGCCGCTCGCCAGCGCCACGGACCGATGTCACGAGCCGGGTCGCGACCGTGGGGCCAGGACGGTCTCGCCGCGCGCTGCGGCCGGATCCCGGCCACGAGCACGTCGCGCGGCGTGTCCTGAGCAGGTAGCCCGTCGCGCCGGCCTCGACCGCGCGCAGGATGTCGGTGTCGGTCTCGTACGTCGTGAGCACGACGACGCGGGGCGGCGCGCACCTGACGGATCACCGGGAGAGCGGGGCGCGGCGAGGATCTCCGTCGTCGCGCCCACGCCGTCGAGCTCGGGCATGCGCAGATCCATGAGCACGACGTCGGGTGCAGCTCGCGCGCGAGCCGCACCCTCGCGCCGTCTCCTGCCTCGCCGACCACCACGAGGTCGGGTTCGGCCGTGAGCATCCCGACGAGGCCCGAGCGCACCACGGGGTGGTCGTCGACGACGAGGACGCGGACCGGGGCGGCGACGTCGCCGGGGCGGTGTGCGAGGACGGGTCGGCGGGGGCTGGCGAGGTCACGGGAGGCTCCGGGGGCGGCGGACGAGGGCGTGGCGGGCGCGGACGAGGAACGGGCGCGGACGGTGGGACAGCGGTGCGGAGCGGCAGCTCGACGCGGACGGTCGTCCCGCCCGAGGTCCCGACGACCGAGACCTCGCCGCCGCTCGCTGCGACGCGCTCGCGCATCCCGCGCAGTCCGAAGCCTTCCACGACTCCTGGACCCAGCCCGCGTCCGTCGTCGGTGACCTCGAGGACGACCGTGGCGCCGTCGGGCCGCCCGACCCCGTCCCGGGGACCGCCCGACCCAGGGAGACGACGACGGCTCTCGCCGCCGCGTGGCGGCGCACGTTGGCCAGCGCCTCCTGGGCGGACCGCAGCAGGACGACCTCCTCGGCGCTCGACAGCCCCGGCACGTCGGCGCCCCGAGGTCGACGGGCGTTCCCGTCTCCTCGGTGAAGCGGGCCGCGAGCGGCGCAACGCCTGGCCGAGCGTGCCGTCCTGCAACGGGGCAGGGGCGGCAGCAGCGACCAGGGCGCGCGCCTCCGCGAGGTTGTCCCGCGCCGTCGACTCGACCAGCGCGAGCCGTTCGCGCGCCGCGTCCGGGGCGGACCGGTCGAGGTCGGCGCTCGCGGCCTGCGAGAGCATCACGATGCTGATGAACCCTGGGCGAGCGTGTCGTGGATCTCCTGCGCGACCCGCTCACGCTCCGCCAGCACGCCCGCCTCGTGGTGCGAGCGTGCGAGCTCTGCCTGGGTCGCACGCAGCTCGTCGACGAGCCGCGCGTGCCGCTCGGCCTGGCGCATCGTGTGCGCGGTCCACAGCCCGAGGCTGAGCGCGAAGGCCAGCGCGACACCCATCTGCGGTGCCGAGCTCGCGAGCGCGTCGGGCTCCACGCGACCTGTCGCCGGGTCGAACGAGAGCGCGAGCGCGGTGCCCGCCGCGAGCGCGACGCACAGCACGACCTGCGCCCACAGGTGCTCCGACAGCATCCAGACCTGCGTGAAGACCGCGAACAGCAGGAGCGTGCCGAGCGCGTCCTGTCCGACGACGACGAGCGTGCACGCGATCGCCACGACGAGATAGACGTGTGCCGTCACCTGGTTGCGCGTCCGCGCGGCGCGTCGGCCCCACCCGACGTAGCCGACGAGGATGACCGCGACCGCCGCGAGCGAGACGGCGAGGGCCGTGCCGCGGACACCCGCGGTGAGGAGCGAGAGCGTGCTGAGGGCGACGATGACGTAGAACGCCAGGTCCCACCGGCGCACGTCGCGCTCCCACGTGCTCTCGATCTGCGAGGCCTGCGCGGCGAGCTCGAGCCCGGCCACGTCGGGGTCGCTGCGGTCAGCCGTCGTCACGCCGCCTCCACCTGAACGTCCGGACCCCACCACGAGGCCCACGACGAGCCACGCCACCAGTACAGCAGCCGTCGCGCCGTGCTGCCACGACCCGCCCGTCTCGAGCACCTCGGCCTCGGCCGGGAGGAACACCGACCGCATGCCCTGCGCGAGCCACTTGAGGGGAAGATCGAGGCGATCTGCTGCATCCAGCCCGGCAGCGAGAAGAACGCGAAGAACACGCCCGAGATGAACTGCAGGACCAGGACCACGGGGTCACGACGGCGCTCGCGGACTTCCCCGAGCGCGGGACCGAGGAGAAGGCGACACCCAGGACCGAGCCGGTCGCGGTCCCGAGCACGAACACCCAGGCGAACGTGAGCCAGGCCGAGGCCGTGGTCGGCATCGGGACGTCGAACGCGGTGGCGGCGAGCAGGAGCAGCGCGGCGGTCTGCACGGTCGTGGCGATCAGGACCTGCCCGATCTTCCCAGGAAGTAGGAGGTCGGCGGCATGGGCGTGGCGCGCAGGCGCTTGAGCGTGCCGTCGTCACGCTCGACCGCGATCGAGATCGCGAGGTTCTGGAAGCTCGTGAGCATGATGCCTGTGGCGACCATGCCCGGCAGGAAGTACTGCGTGAACGGGACGGACCCTGCAGCGTTCCCTTGGTCTTCCTGTCCGAACACCGTCGCGAAGATCGCCATCATGATGAGCGGGTAGGCCAGGATGAAGATGACGGCGTCGCGCTCGCGCAGGAACGCGATCATCTCGATCCGGGTCCTCCGCAGGCCGATCCGTGCGGCGCTCGGCAGGGCGCGCCGGCGGGCAGCGCGCGGGAGGGATGGTCTGGGCGCTCATCGGGAGGCCTCCTCGGTGACGGACGTGGACGTGGCTTCGACGGTCGGGACCGCCCCGATCAGCTCGAGGTAGACGTCCTCGAGGCTCGGTTGGAGCACCCGCAGCCCGGGCACCTCGCCGTCGGGTCCGGCCAGGCGGGCCGTGAGCGAGGCGACCAGCGCGGTCGGGTGGTCGGTCCGCTCGGTGTGCGTGACGCCGTCGGACACCCACTGCACGACCGGGCGGCGAGCCTCCGGACCACCCAGGTCGGCCGGCGCGCCGAGGGCGACGACCTTTCCGTCTCGCACGACGGCGGCCCGGTCGGCCAGGTGCGCTGCCTCGTCGAGGTAGTGGGTGGTCAGGAGGATCGTGGTGCCGCCCGCACGCAGGGCCAGGACGAGGTCCCAGAAGCTGCGACGCGCCTGGGGGTCGAAGCCCGTGGTGGGTTCGTCGAGGAACAGCAGCTCGGGGTCGCCCACGATCCCGAGAGCCACGTCGAGGCGGCGACGCTGACCGCCCGAGAGCTGTCGGGCACGTGTGGAGACCTTCTCCTGGAGCCCGACGGCGGCGATCACCTCGTCGGGGTCGCGCGGGTCCGGGTAGAAGGTCGCGAAGTGATGGACGAGCTCGCGCACCGTGAGCTCGGCCTGGTCGCGCGAGTCCTGAAGAACGACGCCGATGCGGCTGCGCCAGCCTCGCCCGGCGAGCGCGGGGTCCTCTCCGAGGACCGAGACCTCACCCCGTCGCGTCGGCGGAAGCCCTCGAGGATCTCGACCGTCGTGGTCTTGCCCGCACCGTTGGGGCCGAGGACCGCGAAGATCTCGCCGCGTTCGACGCGAAGGTCCAGGCCGTCGACCGCCTGCTTGACGGTACCGCCCAGCCCGTATCGCTTGGTCAGCCCGCGGACCTCGATGGCCGGTGCGTCGGTGCCCGCCCGGGTGTCGTCCTGTCTGTGCTCATGGCCCCAGCCTGGTGGACAGGGGCTCGCGGCGCGACGACCGGTCGGGTGGACGTGGGGTCCACCGACCGGTGGACGCGAGGGTGACGAGGTCGGTCTCCGAGGCGACGGGACCGCCACCCGCCGTGACGGTTGTTCGCCGCGTGCCTCCGCCACGTGTCGGCTACTGTCAGCCGCATGAGCGACGCCGCGATCACGCTGACCGTTCTTGCGGCCGCGGTGGTCCTCTTCGTATGGAACAGGCTGCCCGTCGGGATCGTCGCGCTGGGGTCGCGCTCTCGCTGTTCCTGACGGGCGTCCTCACGATCGAGGAGTCGCTCGCCGGTTTCGGCACACCTACCGTCATCCTCATCGCCGCGCTGTTCGTCGTCGCCGAGGGACTCGATGCCGCAGGCATCACCGCCTGGGCGGGCCAGCAGCTGATCGATCGAGCGGGCACCAGTCCCGCTCGGCTCATGGTGCTCATGCTGGTGCTCTCCGCGGTGCTGTCCGCCCTGGTCACGCCCAACGGTGCCGTCGCGGCCCTGTTCCCCATGGTCGTCGTGCTCGCGACGCGGCTCGGACGGTCGCCGTCCCAGCTCCTCATGCCCCTCGCGTTCGGCGCGCACGCAGGTTCGCTCCTCATGCTCACGGGCACGCCCGTCAACGTGATCGTCTCCGCGACGGCCGCAGCGGAGACGGGCACGGCCTGGGCTTCTTCGAGTTCGCCCTCGTCGGTGTCCCGCTGCTGGCCGGGACCATCCTCGTGTGCGTCCTGGGGTCCCAGGCTGCTGCCGGACCGCAGCGCGCGCTCGCTGTCGCGAGACCTGACGGGCCTTCCGGCCGCCCTCCTGCGCGACTACGCGCCCGCGGGGAGCATCGCACGGCTCCAGGTCCCGTCGGGGTCCGGGCTCGTGGGCGTCGCGGCCGACGCGATCGACGCGGCCGACCGGTCGGTGCGGACGGTCTCGGTCCAGGACCGCTCGGGCGCCCGGCCCCGGACGTCGTCGCCGGGGCCAGCTCGTGGTGCGCGGGAGTCGAGCGGGGATCGACGCCTTCGCGGCGTCGCACGGTCTCATGGCCCCGCCGGCCTCGACGGTGGCGACGTCACCTGCGGCCTCGTCTCGCGTGAGCACGGGGTCGCCGAGGTGATCGTCCGCCCCGGTCGGGGCTGGTCGGCTCTCGAGTCTTCCCCGGCATGGTCACCGACTCGGGCGAGCTCGTGGTCCTGGCCGTGAAGCGGCTGGGCGAGGAGCTGACCGCCGCCGACGACGGCGAGAACCGGCGGCGACGGACCCGCGCGACCACGAGATCACCCTGCGTGCGGCGACGCACTTCTTCTCCAGGGGCCGTGGGACGCTCTCGACCGGCACACGGACGACCCCGACGTGCTCGTCGTCGACACGCCGGACGCCATCCGCCGGCAGGCGGCTCCCTGGGCGGCGGGCGGTCCCGGCGATCGTGGTGCTGGTGCTCATGGTGGTCGCGCTCGCCACCGACGTGATGCCGGCAGCGGTCACAGCGGTGGGTGCAGCGATCGCGATGGTCCTGCTGCGCGTGGTGACCACCTCCGAGGCGCAGCGATCCATCTCGCTGACGACCGTGGTGCTCGTGGCGGGGATGATCCGCTCTCGACCGCGATCACCCAGACCGGGGCCGCGGAGATCGTCGCGACCGCACTCGTCGATGCGGTCGGCGGGGAGGCCTGACGCTCCTGCTGCTCGGCATCGCGGTGCTCTGCGCGGTGCTCGGCCAGCTCATCAGCAACATGGCGACCGCGCTCGTGATGATCCCGATCGCGAGCTCGGTCGCGGCCGAGCTCGGCATCTCGCCCGTGCCGCTCGTCATGTGCGTCGCCGTGGCCTCGGCGGCCGCGCTGCTGACCCCGGTAGCCACCCGGGCAACATGATGGTGATGGAACCGGGGGCTACCGCTTCGGCGACTACTGGAAGCTCGGCCTGCCCGTGCTCGTGGTCTACCTGGTCGTCGCAGTCTTCCTCGTACCGCTCATCTGGAGACCCTAGGCGCCGAGCGTGACGGGAGCACGCGTCACGGACGGGACGCACACACAGGACCAGCTCGGCGCAGGCCGTGGCTTCAAGGAACAGGAGCGCACCATGGGTGATACACCCTTCGACCCGATCCCTCCGACACGGCCGTCCGGGCCGTGGAGGTCTCCGTGTCAGCGACGGGCGCGACGGGCGCGACGACCGGCGTCCTCGTGACGTCGGACGGCGAGGTCCCTGCCGCGATCGGCGCCGACCGCGACACGCTCGCCCGGTGGGGCTTCACCGGCCGCGCGGGCAGACGCTGGCCCGGCCCACCGGGACGGGGACGTGGTCGCGGTCGGCGCCGGGACGGCCGAGCACCTCGACGTGGCCGCGGTGCGTGACGCCGCGGCCCACCACGCCCGCGCCGTCGCGCGCGACGAGGTCGTGACGGTCTCGCTCGCGGGCACCGAGGGCCTCGACCTCGCGACCGTGGCGAGCGCGGTCGTCGAGGGGTCCTGCTGGGGCGCTACCGCTACGACCAGCTCCGCACCGAGCCCACGACGGTCGCCGTCACCCGGGTCGTCCTCGTCACGGACGGCGCCGAGGACGAGGCGCTCGAGGGCGCCCGGCGCGGCCTCGTCCTGACCCGGGCCGCGCTCGTCTCGCGCGACCTCGCGAACACCCGGCCGACTACCTCACGGCCCCGATCTGGCGGACGTCGCGGTGCGCCTCGGTGCCGCGAACGGCCTCGAGGTCGAGGTCTTCGACAAGGCAGCGCTCCAGGAGATGGGGTGCGGCGGCATCCTCGGGGTCAACGCGGGCAGCGTCGTCGAGCCTCGACTCGTCAAGGTGACCTACCGCGGCGACGAGGGGCACCTCGCGTTCGTCGGCAAGGGCATCACCTACGACTCGGGCGGCATCAGCCTCAAGCCGTCCAACGCGATGCACGCGGCCATGAAGATGGACATGTCGGGGCGGGCGCTGCGCTCGCTGCGATGTCCGTGCTCCGGGACCTCGGCGTGGGTACGACGGTCACGGCGTACCTCGCGTGCACCGACAACATGCCGTCGGGCAGCGCGACCAAGCTGGGCGACGTGCTCACGACGCGCAGCGGCCGCACCATCGAGGTCGTCAACACCGACGCCGAGGGACGACTGGTCATGTCCGACGCGATCGCGCTCGCGGTCGAGGACGGCGTCGACGCGATCGTCGACATCGCGACGCTCACCGGTGCTGCGCTCGCGGCTCTCGGACCGTCGCGGGCCGCGCTGCTCGGCAACCACGACGCCCTGCAGTCCCAGGTCGAGGCGGCCTCCGGTCTGACCGACGAACGCATCTGGCGGCTTCCGCTCGAGCACCGCTACCGGCCGCAGCTCGATTCCGACGTCGCCGACATCAAGAACCTCGGCGGCGAGTTCGCGGGCGCGACCACGGCCGCCCTGTTCCTCGCCGAGTGGGCGGGCGAGGTGCCGTGGGCGCACCTCGACATCGCAGGAACCATGAAGTCCGACACGGACGACGCCGTCTGGACCAAGGGGCCACCGGTTTCGGTGCCCGACTGCTCGCGGAGCTCGCGGGCTCGTTCAGCGTGCCTGTCGCGTAGCGCGCGCGGACGCACGAGGGCCGCCGCTCGTCCTGCGAGCCGCCGCCCTCGCGCGTCCCGTCTCCCGTGAGGACCGTGGGAGAACCGCAGCAGGCCCGACGACGCACGCTCCGCCGTCGGGCCGCGACCTCACTGCAGGTAGATCTCCGCCCCGGTCCGAGCGGCAGTCCCAGCAGGTACCAGCCGACCAGCAGGGCGGTCCACACGACCAGCAACGCGACCGTGTACGGCAGCATGAGCGAGATGATCGAGCCCACGCCGACCTTCTTGCGGTACCGCTCCGCGAAGATGACGATGAGCGCGAAGTACGGCATGAGCGGCGTCGCCACGTTGATCGGGGAGTCGCCCACGCGGTAGGCCGCGACGGCCAGGTCCGGCGAGATCCCCAGCTGGATGAACAGGGGCACGAAGATCGGAGCGAAGATCGCCCACTTCGGCACCACGCCGCCGATGAAGATGTCGATCACGGCGGTCATCGCGATGAGGCCGATGATGAGAGGGACCGTCCCGAGGTTCGCCTGCTCGAGGGCGTCGGCCATGTTCACCGCGGCGACCGTGCCCAGGTTCGAGTAGTTGAAGTAGGCGATGAACTGGCTGATGATCAGCAGCAGGAAGATCAGCCCGGACAGGCCCGCGATCGTCTTCGTCATGGGGTTGATGACGTCCATGCTGTTCTTGATCGTCCCGGCGCCCTTGCCGTAGCACAGGCCCATGACGAAGAAGTAGATCAGGATCAGGAAGATGATGCTGCCCATGAGCGGCGAGCCCTCGACGAGGCTCCCGGTCTCGGGGTTGCGCAGCGGTCCCCAGGACGGGAGCGTCAGGAGCAGGACCACGGCCGTCACACCGATCAGGCCGAACCCCGACCACTTGAGACCGCGCTTCTCGGCGGCCGAGAGGTCGCCGGACGGGCGGAGGCGGCGGGCCCCGGCATCGTGGTCGTCCGGTGCGGGAGCCTCGTCCTCCCGGTACGTGCCCAGGCGGGGCTCGACGAACTTCTCGGTGACGAGCGTCGCGACGAGCGTGACCACGATCGTGGAGACGATCGAGAAGTAGAGGTTTCCCGTGATCGAGACGTGCAGGGCCGGGTCGGCGATCGACTCGTTGGTGATCTCGGCGAGCATGCCGTCGATCGGGGTGATGAGCAGGTTCACGCCGAACCCGCCGCCCACCCGGCGAAGGCCGCCGCGAGGCCGGCGAGCGGATGTCGGCCGAGGGTGTGGAACACCGCGGCGGCGAGCGGGATGAGTACCAGGTAGCGGCGTCGGTCGCGATCGAGGACAGGACGCCGAGGAACACCACGATCAGCGTGATGAAGCGGGCGGGGTGACCTTGACGAGTCGCTTGATGAAGGCGCTGATCAGCCCGACCTCCTCTGCCAGGCCCACACCGATCATCGCGACCACGATCACGCCGACCACGCCGAAACCGTTGAAGTTCTCGACCGGCGACGTGAAGATGAACCGGATCCCGTCGGCGCTCAGGAGCGACTTGACCGCCACGGTGACCTGCTCCACGTGGGGTCTTCGCTCTGGTACGGCGCGTCGCCGATGAGCTCCTCACCGCTGGGCTCCACCTGCTCGGCGACCTGGGCCTGGTCGAACGTGACGGAGGTCCCCGCGAGATACAGAGCGTGCGAGAGCAGGATGATCAGTGCGATCAGGCCCAGGAAGATGATGGCGGGGTGCGGGACCTTGTTCCCCACCCGCTCGATCCCGTCGAGCATGCGCGCGAGCGGGTACGACGTACGACGGCGGCTTCCGACATGGACGGCCTCTCGTGTCCTGTGCGCTCGCGTGGGTTCGCGAGGACTCTGGGCAAGTATTGCGAGGACTTCGTGTGCACGCGGAGCGAAACGCCGCGCGACGAGCCTGTGGAATGCCGTTCGGTGCTGTCGGGCTCGCAGGTGGGCCTGTAACGTTGCGGGGAAGGATGTGGCCGCGGGAGGGCCGAGGCTCTGACTGGCCAGGAGCGGTTGGTCTGCCCCTGGCGGGTGGACGAGTGCCGGTTCGACCACGGCGCTCGGTTCGCGTACAGTATTCCTTCGGTGGCAGGTGCCCACCCGATGTTCTCTGCCTCTCGGGCAGGAGCGCGGGTGGTATCGATCACGAAGGGCAGTGGCGCAATTGGTAGCGCAGCGGTCTCCAAAACCGCAGGTTGCAGGTTCGAGCCCTGTCTGCCCTGCAAGGCGTCGCCCCATGGGGCGTGCGCGTAGTCCGGTCACGGGTTACACCACGAAGGGTCAGCATCGGTTTCGGTTTCTACGTCACGTAGTGGGGATGAACAGTGAGCGAATCGCCATCAGAGGCGCTGGGTGCTGAAGGCGTGCGCGCCGGCGCTGACAAGAAGGGCGACGCGAAGAAGGGCAACATCTTCTCCCGCATCGCCCTCTTCGTCCGCCAGGTGATCGCGGAGCTCAAGAAGGTGGTCACCCCACTCGTTCTGAGCTGATCACGTACACCACCGTCGTGCTGGTCTTCGTCGCCGTGGTCATGGCGTTCGTGACGGTGCTCGACCTCGGGATCGGCAAGGCCGTCCTGTGGGTCTTCGGGGACTGATTCCCGAGGGCGCTTCGCACCGCGAGATCCTCGCGGTGCGGAACGAGTTCGCGCCTGGAGCGTAAGGACCGTACCCGGTCCCGTCAGTTGCATGTTCGCGTAGTCAGCAGAAAGCAGGTTCGTTCGTGTCCCAGGAGTCGCTGGACCAGACGGAGAACGTCGATCCCACCGAGCCCGTCGCCGAGGGCGCCGTGGCCGAGCTCGACGCACCCGAGGCTGCCATCGACGCCGTCGAGGCGGACGACGAGGCGCAGGACGTCACGGAGACCGAGTCGGACGGCGGGACGGACGCGGAGGCTGCAACGTCCGAGGTCGCTACGTCGGAGCCCGCTACGTCGGAGCCCGCTGACGACGACGAGCCGCGCGTCGACGAGGACGGCGACGTCCTGGACGACCTCGACCCGGTCGAGGAGTTCAAGAAGGACCTGCGCACCAAGCCTGGTGACTGGTTCGTCATCCACTCCTACGCGGGCTACGAGAACCGTGTGAAGGCCAACCTGGAGAACCGCATCCAGAGCCTGAACATGGAGGACTACATCTTCCAGATCGAAGTCCCCATGGAAGAAGTCGCGGAGATCAAGAACGCGCAGAAGAAGATCGTCCGTCGCGTCCGTATCCCTGGCTACGTCCTGGTCCGCATGGACCTGACGGACGAGTCGTGGGCGCTGTGCGCCACACGCCCGGTGTCACCGGCTTCGTCGGTCACACCCACCAGCCGGTGCCGCTGACGCTCGACGAGGTCTTCTCCATGCTGGCGCCCACGATCGAGCCGAAGGCCGAGGCGGGCAAGCCCGCTGCATCGGGCCGTGCGCCGCTCGAGGTCGACTTCCAGGTCGGCGAGTCGGTCACCGTCACGGACGGCCCTTCGACACGCTCCCGCGACGATCTCCGAGATCAACGCCGAGGGCCAGAAGCTCAAGGTGCTCGTCTCCATCTTCGGCCGGGAGACCCCGGTCGAGCTGTCGTTCAACCAGGTCGCCAAGATCTGATCCTGGCCTGACGACAGCACCTGCAACCGGGTCATCGCCCACGGCGTCGGCCCAGACACAGAAAGCACGGAACAGACATGCCTCCCAAGAAGAAGGTCTCTGGGCTGATCAAGCTCCAGATCAAGGCCGGTGCTGCTACGCCCGCTCCGCCGATCGGCCCCGCGCTCGGTCAGCACGGCGTCAACATCATGGAGTTCTGCAAGGCCTACAACGCCGCGACCGAGTCGCAGCGTGGCAACGTCATCCCCGTGGAGATCACGGTCTATGAAGACCGTTCCTTCACGTTCATCACCAAGACGCCGCCGCAGCAGAGCTCATCAAGCAGGCCGCTGGTGTGGACAAGGGTTCGCCCACCCGCACACGGTCAAGGTCGCGAAGCTGACCTCCGCCCAGGTGCGCGAGATCGCTCAGACCAAGCTCGAGGACCTCAACGCGAACGACCTCGACGCAGCATCGCTCATCATCGCGGGCACCGCTCGCTCGATGGGCATCACGGTCGAGGGCTGAGCACTTCCTCCCGGTGATCCGGGAACCCGGGCCGACTCTCGTCGGTCCGTCGGTCGGCCTCACGGCTGACCAGTCATGAATCAAGGTTCCGGCGGGTTCGCCCGCCGGAACAGTGGCAGGGTCCGCGCGGACCCGTAGACCACGACTGCTCGACAAGGAGAAGCAGATGGCAACGCGCAGCAAGGCATACCGCGCCGCAGCGGAGAAGATCGACCGCGACGAGCTCTACACGCCCCTCGAGGCCGTGCGCCTCGCCAAGGAGACGTCGCCCACCAAGTACGACGCGACCGTCGAGGTCGCCTTCTGCCTGGGTGTCGACCCCGCAAGGCGGACCAGATGGTCCGTGGCACCGTCAACCTGCCTCACGGCACCGGTAAGACGGCCCGCGTCCTGGTCTTCGCCAACGGCGAGAAGGCGGAGCAGGCTCGTGCAGCCGGCGCCGACATCGTCGGTGGCGACGAGCTCATCGAGAAGGTGGCCGCGGGCTACACGGACTTCGACTCCGCCGTCGCGACCCCGGACCTCATGGGCAAGGTCGGTCGTCTCGGTAAGGTCCTCGGCCCCGTGGTCTGATGCCGAACCCGAAGACCGGCACCGTGACCATGGACGTCGCGAAGGCCGTCGAGGACATCAAGGGCGGAAAGATCGAGTTCCGCGTCGACAAGCACTCGAACCTCCACTTCATCATCGGCAAGGTCTCGTTCGACGAGAAGGCGCTCGTGGAGAACTACGCCGCAGCGATCGAAGAGATCATGCGCTTGAAGCCGTCCTCCTCGAAGGGCCGCTACATCACCAAGGCGACGCTCTCGACCACGATGGGCCCCGGCATCCCGCTGGACCAGTCCAAGGTCGCGAAGCTTCTTGAGGACGACGCGGCCTGACAGCCCGTTCTCTTCCAGCCCGACGGCGTCCCTCCCCTTGCCGGGGAGGGGCGCCGTCGGCTTGGTCGTCCAGGAGGTGCCCGGCCTCGGGGCGTCGGCGCCCGCACCGAGCTGGACGGGGCGAGGAGCTCGCACCTCGTCACGGGACCACCGAGCAGCACGGAGCCGTCCGACCCTCTTCGCCCTGGGCGGCGAAGAGAGCCGGACGGCTCGGTCGTCAGGTGGGCGACCCCGGTCACCGGGGACGGGGTGCTCAGCAGGCGCCGAGATCCTTCCACACGCCCCAGTCGCTCGGGGCCGGGGCCTCGTCGCGGGTCCACCACTTCGCCTGCCAGGTGTGGCGGCGTGGGACACGGTGTTCCCGCCGACGTAGATGGTGCCCGTGCTCCACGCGGGTGCCGTGCAGGAGGAGCTGCCCGTGGGGTCGGTGCCGGTCGGGTCGGTTCCCGTGGGGTCGGTTCCCGTGGGGTCGGTGCCGGTCGGGTCCGTGCCGGTGGGGTCGGTGGTGCCGCCGCCGGATCCCGTACCGAGGCGGGTGCCGACCTGCGTGGCGAACGCGTAGTCGTTCTTCTTGTCCCAGTTGATCGACCACGTCATGACGCCGCCGATCTTCCCGTACTTCTTCGCGGGCACGTAGGCGCCGCAGCCCGTCCCGGTCTCGAGGCAGTCCACGGCCTTGATGACGTTGGCGATGGGCTGGTACCCGCCGCCGCCGCAGCCTGGACGGCCGGGACGCCGATACCGACCTGGTCGGGGCGCAGGCCCATCTCGAGCTGGATGCAGGACAGCGAGGTGAGGAAGTCGACGGTGCCCTGGCTGTACACCTGCTGGTTGCAGCCCATCATCGAGCCCGAGTTGTAGTACTGGGTGTTGACGATCGTCAGGATGTCCTTGATGGCGAGCGTGAGCTGGTAGTAGCCCATCGAGGTGGCCTGGTAGTCGATGGTCTGGGGGCCATCGCAACGATGAGGTCGGGGCCGCCTTGGCCGAGAGCTGGTGCAGTGCGCTCGACATGTACGTGGCGTTGATGCCGTGCTCGAGGTCGATGTCGACGCCGTCGAAGCCATACTCCTGCATGAGGCCGTACGCGGTGTCGGCGAAGCTCTTCGCCTCGGTCGCGTTGGAGACGATGACGTTCCCCTTCTCGCCGCCGACCGACAGGATGACCTTGCGACCCTGCGCCCTGATCGCGGCGATGTCGGCCTTGAACTGGGGCACGGTGTACCCGTTCAGCTCGGCGGTCGAGAGGTTGAACGTGATGCCGCCGGGGTTCCGGTCAGGTTGTCGGCGAAGGCGACGGCGACCAGGTTGTACGCGGCGGGGATGTCGCTGAGCGGCATCACGACCGAGCCGTTGTTGAAGTTGTGCCAGTAGCCCGTGAGCCACTGGTGGCCCGGCGCGGCAGCGGCGGCGACGGTGGCTGGCTGGTTCGCGGGCTGCGGCGCAGCCTGCGCGCTCGTTCCGGCGAGCGCGAGCCGCCGAGGGCGACGGTCGCAGCGGTCAGCGCCGCGAGCAGTCGGGCCGGACGGCGGGTGCCGTCGGCGGAGTGGCGAAGGGATCTCACGTGATGCTCCTCTAGCAAGGGGTCCGGGACGTCGTCGTCTCACCAGGACCGTCGGAGTGGACCGATCGTGGTCGGTCAGCCCGACCGTACGGGAGCCAGGACTCGCGTGTGATGAGGGTTTCACCATTTCCGCGGGTCGCGTACGTGGATCCCCGTACGGGTCGGGTACCCGTAGGTCGCCCCACAGGTGGCCCGACGGCGGACCGTGGGCCGCGTCCGCAGGCGCGCCTGCGCCGTCGGGCGGGTTGTTCGAGAAGATCTCCCGAACGTGTATCAAACGCGACGAACCCGTCTCCCTCCCAGCAGGAGGACTCCGGCACACCGTGCCGGTCGACGGTCGAGGGTGCTGCGCGAGCGGCCCGGGCGGAGGTGCTGCGATGGAGGAAATGCTTGTTCCACCTGCGCGAACACCTCTAGACTCGGGATCCCCGAAGTGCCCGAGCACGACCGAGAGCAGACGGCGAACCCAGCCATGACACGGATCACCGAGGACGTCCAGGAAGTCGACGAACCGGAGGTGAGCCTCGGCGATCGCGCAGCGGCTGCCCTCCTCGACTATCGCGAGGGCAAGCACCAGGCGCTGGCCGACTTCGTGAAGGAGGCGACCCGCTGCTGTGGCACACGGCGCGGGCGCAGGGTGCCGACCGGGAGCATGCTGACGACGTGGTCCAGAACACCTGGATGGCGCTCGTGCGCAACGCCCACACCATCCAGGAGCCGCACGCGGTGCTCAAGTGGCTCCTCGTCACCGCGAAGCGCGGGGCGTGGGAGGTTGTGCGGAAGCAGCGTGACGACCAGAAGCGCCGGACGGAGCTTCCTGACGACCTGCTCGACGGTCCTGTCGGAGCACTGCCCTCTTCCGATCCCACCCCGGAGACCCAGGTCCTCGAGGTGGAGCGCGACCGCCACCTGTGGCGCGCTGTCCTCCAGCTGCCCGAGCGCTGCCAGCAGCTCCTCCGGCTGATCTCCTTGGCGGACCGACCCGACTACAAGTTCATCTCGAGCGCCATCGGCATGCCGGTGGGCAGCATCGGGTCAAACCGCGGACGGTGCTTGGCCAAGCTCCGCGACATCATGGAAAGCGATCAGGGGACAGGACATGGGAAACATCATGAGCGCGCCGATCGGGTACAGCCCGGACGAACCGATGGACACGATCGACATCCAGGTTCTCGCGGATCTCGCGCGGATCAGCTCGACGCTCGACCCGGTACCCGAGGGTCTCGTCGAGCGGTCGCTCTTCGCGATCACCCTGGCGGGCCTCGAGGCCGAGGTCATGGAGCTCGAGTACGTGGGTGTACCGGAGATGTCCGTCCGCGGCGAGGCGCCCCCGTGGAGGCGCGCACCATCACGTTCACGGCCGAGTCGCTGACCGTGATGATCACGCTCTCGACCCGGGACGACACCAGGATCAGGATCGACGGCTGGGCGGCGCCCGCCGGAGAGCTGGCGGTCGAGCTGCACCGCCCGGACGGGATGGTCTCGACGGTCACCGACGAGGACGGCCGGTTCGTCTTCGACGACGTCGCCCCGGCCCGGCGAGCCTTCTGCTGCGGACACCCGGCGCGGAGGGCGACGCCGTGACCACGCCCATCGTCGAGCTGTAGCGGTCCCGCGACAATTTTCTTCACGCGCCGGCGGCCGACCGCCTCGGCGGTAGCCCCTTGTGCATTGGAGCACCGATGAGTGAGACACCCGAGCAGTCCTCCGTACCGGCAGGTCGCCCGGCCTTCGGCGACCGATCGAGCCGACTGCAGTGGCGGACGCGGACCCTCGACCCGATCACCGCACCGCGTCGGGCAGGTCAGTCTCGCCGCACCCCACGTGGTACGTGGGGACCGGGTCCTGGTTCCGGAGTCTCCGGACGACCTGACCGGCAACCGTTCGCTGCGGTGGCTCGAGGAGGCTGCGGAGAAGTTCGACCTGACGGTCGAGGTCGAGGAGGCCAGTAGGAGCGACGCGGAGCTCATCACCCGGGCGGGGCTCGACCATGAGACGACACGCGACCTGCGACGTGTGTTCGGGCTCTCGGCTCGCCTGCGGCAAAGGGCGGCAGCGAGGGGAGCTCCCGGACGCCTGGAAGGTGATCGAGAAGCTCGGCGGACGCCTGTGCCCGGACGACAAGTGCAGCCCACGAGTGGGTCTCGATCACATGATCGCGCCGTCGGCAGGACCGGCCATCGGTGGCCAGCCGTACACGCAGCCGTTCCCCTACACGCAACCCTTCCCGTACACGCAACCCTTCCCGTACACGCAACCCTTCCCTACACGCAGCCGTTCCCCTACACGCAACCCTTCCCGGTCACGGGTACCGCAGAGTACGCAGCGCCCGGCTCGGGCGGCCGGACCCCGGTGAACTGGGTGGGTCCTGTCCCTGCCCGCCGGCTCGCGGTCGGAGACGACGAGTACACGGCTGCCGACGGGACGCGTCGACCCGTGGTCGCGGTCCTGGACACCGGCGTGGGGCGCATCCTTGGTTCGACGCGTCCCTCGAGTCTCGCGGGACGATCGTGGTGCGGGACCCTGAGCTGCTCGGAGAGCCCCTGTCCGTGCTGCCGGAGACGGAGTACGAGTACGAGGACCCGGAGATCGGTGGCGTGTCGATCTCGCCCTTGACGGGCCCGCTCGACCCGGTCGCCGGGCACGGTACCTTCATCGCCGGCCTCGTCCACCAGAAGTGCCCCGACGCGGTCATCCTGGCCCTCGCCTCTACGGCGGTGCCGGGGTCATCCCGGAGCGAGACCTCCTGCGCTCCTTGCGCCGGGTGCTCCTCTGGCACGTGCTGGGACTCGTCGGTCGGAAGGGCTACTCGCCGATCGACGTCCTGGTCCTCTCCCTCGGGTACTACCACGAGCGACCCGAGGACGCGGACTTCGACACCCCTTCGGCACCGTCCTGCGGGCGCTCCGGCGCTATGGGGTGCTGGTCGTCGTCTCGTCCGGGAACGACGGGCAGACGAGGCCGAGCTATCCCGCGGCCTTCGCGCCGCGGATCGATCGTCGGCAGACGCCGCCCGTACCGCTCCCGGGCGTCACTCTCCTGAGGAACGAACCGCCGGTGCTCACGGTCGGGGCTCTGAACCCGGACGGGACGACCGCCCTGTTCAGCAACGACGGGCCGTGGGTCACCTGCGTGCGTCCCGGGCGGCACTCGTCTCGACCGCTCCGACGACGATGGACGGCGCGGTGGCCCCACCCGATGGCTCAAGGAGCTCTGGTCGGAGGGCAACCGCGCCACGATCGACCCGGAGGGTTTCCAGGGTGGGTTCGCGAGCTGGAGCGGTACGTCGTTCGCAGCCCCGTGCTGGCCGGCGAGCTCGCGTCCTACCTGCTGGACGACTCCGCGGGGACCCGACGTCACCGAGCGCGCTGGTATCGGGTGAAGGAGCTCCAGGACGCTGCGCGTGGCTGTGGGAGTCCATTACCCTGGCCACTGGACTGGTCCCCACGGAGGTGACCGCGGAATGAGGTGACGGCGTGACGCGCAGCGGTGTTCAGACCCTGCGTGCACGCCTCGAGTTCGCGTCGGCCACCAACGCCCGGGGACGACACGCCAGGGCCGCTCAGCTCTACCGCACGATCCTCGCGGACCTCGAGGGCCCCACCTTCGCGACGGAACCGGACAGCGCTACGCGCATGTCCGGGCGCTCATCGGTCTGGCGATGTCCAGGTTCGAGTACGAGGGCGACGTCGACCGCTCTCTCGATCTCCTCGAGGACGCCCGGGTGTGGGTCGAGGCCCACGGGCCCGAGGACCTCCAGCTCGTGGTCGGTGGGCAGCGCGGTCTGCTCCGGCTGCGCACCGGACGGGTCGTCGAGGCGGTCGAGGAGATGGATGCCGCTGCTCGATTCATCGACGTGGCCCGCCCGCTCGATGCCGCAGTCCTCCTCCTCAACCGGGGTCGCTGCACCTCGAGCTGGGCAATCTTGATCGGGCTGAGTCGGACCTCGCCGAGGTGGTCCGTCGTGCGGAGGACTTGGGCGACGCGCTGCTGGCGTCCAAGGCGCAGCACAACCTCGGATACGCGAAGTACCTCGGGGGCGACCTGCCGAGCGCCCTGCGTGACATGGAGGAGGCCGAGAGAAGCGCACCCGACCGGCACGCGTCTGTCGGCCTCATCGACAAGGCACAGGTTCTTCTGGAGGCAGGCCTTCTCTCGGACGCGGATGCGACGCTCGCCGAGGCGCGCGGGCACCTGGCCCGCAACCGGATGGTCCGGGACGTCGCCGAGGTCGAGCTCTTGCGCGCTCAGTGCCTCGTGGGGCTGCGCCGCTACACGGAGGCGCAGCGTCAGGCCCGCGCCGCCGCGGCCCGGTTCGATCGCATCGGCAACGATCCCTGGGCCGCTCGGGCTCGTGTGGCCGAGCTCCAGGCGCGCCTCGCAGAGGACCGCTCGGCGGGCATCTCGGTCGGCGTCGCTCGGCGCCGGGCAGCTCGTGCACTGAGCTTGCCGCCGCTGGTGCCCAGCTCGGTGAAGCGGCGGCCGTGGCGTGACGGTCCCTGCCCAGCTCCTCGCGGCAGAGTGGCTGCTCGCGGCCGACGATCCTGCCGCGGCGCAAGCCGTCCTGGGCAGGTCCCCGGCGACCTCGGCAGGGCCGCCCTCCCGCTCCGGCTTCAGCACCAGGCCGTGACCGCCCAGCTCGCGTTCGCCGCGGGTGAGCGCAGAGCGGCGCTGCGCGCGGTGCGCAGAGGACAGCGCATGCTGGCCGAGCACCGCGAGGGCTGGGGTCCGTCGACGCGGTGACCGCGTCCGCCGTCCACGGCGTGCGTCTGGGCAACGTGGACGTCGCGGCGGCACTCCAGACCGGGCGCGCCTCGGCACTGTTCGACGCGGTCGAGCGCGGTCGAGCGACGTTCGGGGGCAGCGGGAGGGTCCGGCCGCCCACCGACGCCGAGTCCGCGGAGCTCCTCACCCGTGCCCGTCAGGAGATCGAGTCGGCGAGGCTCCTGGGAGCGAATCCCTCGGGCGACCGTCTCGAACGTCGCCGTACGCACCTGGGGAGGCGCGAAGACTGCAGGAGGCTGCGCGTCGTCGGGCATGGCAGGAGGGAGGGAGGGGCGACGCCGCACGCGGTCACTGCACGCCGCCTGCGCAGCGCCCTGTCGTCGGCGCCCACGCCGACGGTTGTCGCCGACTTCGTCATCACCGACGAGGCGCTCCTCGTGCTCCGCGCCGACGCATCCGGTCTGAGCATGATCCGGCTGGCGCCAATGGCGGAGATCGGTGAACGGATCCGACGCACCCGCGCCGACCTCGACGTCCTGGCGAACGACCTGATCCCCGGCCCCATGCGCGCGGCCGCCCGTGCCTCGCTCGAGCGCGGCCTGGCCTGGCTCGACCGCGAGCTCCTCGCCCCGATCGAGGCGCAGGGCGACCTGCACGTCGCGGTGCGCGACCTTCTCCTCGCCGTCCCGTGGTCGTCGCTCCCGTCCCGGGCCGGACGCCGCACGTGGGTCAACTCCTGGATCGACCTGCAGGAGAAGGCTGCTGCTGCCGCCGGTCCGGAAGTCGTGGTCGTGGCCGGACCCGGCCTGCGCGCGGCGGAGGCGGAGGCCGAGGCCGTGGCCGCTGCGTGGGCAGTGCGACGCTCCTGTCCGGCGACGACGCGACGTGCGCGGCGACGATCGAACGGCTTCCCGGGCGGGGTCGTCCACCTCGCGACGCACGGCAAGCACGAGACCGACAACCCGCTGTTCTCCTCGCTCCGGCTCGCCGACGGACCGTTGTTCGCGTACGAGCTCGACGGAGTGGACCTCCGGGCGCCGTGGTCGTCCTCTCGGCGTGCGAGGCAGGGCTGTCGTCGGTCCGGATCGGTGGCGAGCCGCTCGGCCTCACGAGCGTCCTCCTCCGGCTCGGCGCGAGGGCCGTGATCGCGAGCGTCGCTCCGTTGCGCGACGATGTCGCCGCACGGGTCATGCCGGAGTTCCACGGAGAGCTGCGCGCGGGGCGCCACCGGGAGAGGCGCTCGCGACGGCCGTCGCGAACGAGGACGAACCCGTGCCCCTCGTCTGCTTCGGGCCGCTCGCGCTCTGAGGCTCGCGGGTCCGGTGCGCCGCCCGGCCGAGGCGTCCGGTGGGTGCGGTGCGCCGTCGGGTCGGATTTGGACCCCGCGCCCGCGTCACGTACTCTGTTCCAGTACCCAAGACCGCCGGTCGTACCGTCCTGCCCGCTGACTTGTCAGCTGCAGTCCGGACCGAAGTCCCGCAGAAGTGCGGAGGCCAGCGCAGGTGAGAGTTCACGGAGCAGACGAGAGTCTGCGCTTCGAGCCCCGCGCCTGCGCGGGCTCTTCTCGTCTCCGCAGGACCTCACCCCCAGGGCCCCGCCCTGCGGAGACCGGTGGCACCACCACCGGAAGGATTGCCATGGCGAGGCCGGACAAGGCAGCCGCAGTCGCAGAGCTCACGGAGAACTTCCGCGAGTCGAACGCGGCCGTGCTGACCGAGTACCGCGGGCTCACCGTCGCGCAGCTCAAGCAGCTGCGTCGGTCGCTCAGCGGCAACGCAACCTACGCCGTGGTGAAGAACACGCTGACCGCCATCGCGGCCAGGAAGCCGCATCGAGATCGACGCCGACTTCAAGGGCCCTCGGCCATCGCCTTCGTGACCGGTGACCCGGTCGAGGCGGCCAAGGGCCTGCGTGACTTCGCCAAGGCGAACCCCGCACTGGTCATCAAGGGCGGTGTCCTCGACGGACGCTCCTGACCGCTGCGGACATCACCAAGCTCGCGGACCTCGAGTCCCGCGAGGTCCTGCTGGCCAAGCTGGCCGGCGCGTTCAAGCAGCCGCTCTACCAGGCGGCATACCTGTTCAACGCGCCCGCCTCGCAGGCCGTTCGCACCATCGATGCCCTGCGCCTCAAGCAGGAATCGGAGAGCGCTGCAGCCTGACCCTCCTCGGAGGATCACGCAGCACGCACACACCCTCTGCTTCCAGCAGGGCTCTGTGGAACGTTGACAGAGCCGCTGCCGAGCACCAACCGAAAGGACCGCCATCATGGCGAAGCTCAGCACCGAAGAGCTCATCGAGCAGTTCAAGGGCCTCTCCTCATCGAGCTCTCTGAGTTCGTGAAGGCATTCGAGGACGTCTTCGAGGTCACCGCGGCCGCTCCGGCCGCCGCTGCCGTTGCAGGCCCGCGGCCGCTGCCGCCGAGGAGGTCGAGGAGAAGACGGAGTTCGACGTCATCCTCGAGGCTGCCGGCGACAAGAAGATCCAGGTCATCAAGGAGGTGCGTGCCCTCACGAGCCTCGGCCTGAAGGAGGCCAAGGACCTCGTTGACGGCGCCCCAAGCCCGTCCTGGAGAACGTTGCCAAGGACGCTGCTGACAAGGCCAAGGCTGCCCTCGAGGGCGCCGGCGCAACCGTCACCGTCAAGTGATCACTGCCCCTCGGGGCGGTATCGCATGACAGGTCGCCTCGAGCGATCTGACAGGTAGCACAGGCGATGAGGCCCGCACCCTTCCGGGTGCGGGCCTCTCGTCGCCTCTGCCTCACCCGGCCCGACGCCGGAGCCCACCCTCCAGGAGAGGGTGCGGCCGCCGTCGGGCAGGGCAATTTCGTGTTCTTGGGCGGCATATGGCGGTCACCGAGAAGATGTCCTCACCAGTCCGGTGGGAGTGCGCGGGGCGTGAAAACGGTCTTGACAGGCCGTGCTTTTGCGTCGCTGGACACGCTTGACCGGACCGGGTATGCTAGCGCTTTGCGCTCGCGTGTGCCCTCGGCACCCTCTGATCTGCCCGAACCCTTTTGGTGTGCGTCCATCGTGCACCACGGCAGCCTCAGGGGAAGAGGTCCTCCAGCCACGCAGCGTACAGCGTGCAATCGATCTGCAGGGAAGGACCCTCTTGGCTGCCTCGCGCACCCTTCTGCTCCGTCCGCCGACGCTATCGCGAACCGCACCGCCTCTCGGCGTGTCTCTTTCGCCAAGATCTACGAGCCTCTCGAGGTGCCCGACCTGCTCGGGCTCCAGACCGAGAGCTTCGACTGGCTGCTCGGCAACCCGGCGTGGCGCGCGCGCGTCGACGCCGCGGCTGCTGCCGCCGCCAGGACGTCCCCGCGACGTCGGGTCTCGAGGAGATCTTCGAGGAGATCTCCCCGATCGAGGACTTCGGCTCCTCCATGTCACTCTCCTTCTCGAACCACCGTTTCGAGCCCCGAAGTACACGGCCGAGGAGTGCAAGGAGAAGGACTTCACCTTCGCCGCACCGCTCTTCGTCACCGCGGAGTTCGTGAACTACAACACCGGCGAGATCAAGAGCCAGACCGTCTTCATGGGCGACTTCCCGCTCATGACCGCTCGTGGCACCTTCATCATCAACGGCACCGAGCGCGTCGTCGTCTCGCAGCTGGTCCGCTCGCCCGGCGTGTACTTCGAGCGCACGGCCGACAAGACCAGCGACAAGGACATCTACTCCGCGAAGATCATCCCGTCGCGCGGTGCGTGGCTGGAGTTCGAGATCGACAAGCGTGACGCCGTCGGCGTCCGCGTCGACCGCAAGCGCAAGCAGTCCGTCACGGTGCTGCTCAAGGCCCTCGGCCTGCCCGAGTCGCAGATCCGCGAAGAGTTCGCCGACTTCCCGTCGGTCCTCGACACCCTCGAGAAGGACCACGTCCACACCGAGGAAGAGTCGCTCGTCGACCTCTACCGCAAGATCCGCCCGGGTGAGCCGCCCACGGTCGAGGCCGGTCGCTCGCTGCTCGAGAACTTTACTTCAACCCCAAGCGCTACGACTTCGCGAAGGTCGGCCGCTACAAGGCGAACAAGAAGCTCGGCGTCGATGCCCCTCTCGGTGACTCCACGCTGTCCGTCACGGACATCGTCGCGACGATCAAGTACCTCGCGGCACTCCACGCCGAGGTCACGACGCTCCCTGGCACGCGTGCTGGCGAGCCCGTCGAGATCCGCGTCGAGACCGACGACATCGACCACTTCGGCAACCGTCGTATCCGCGCCGTGGGTGAGCTCATCCAGAACCAGGTGCGCACCGGTCTCTCACGCATGGAGCGCGTCGTGCGCGAGCGCATGACGACCCAGGACGTCGAGGCGATCACGCCCCAGACCCTGATCAACATCCGCCCCGTGGTGGCGTCGATCAAGGAGTTCTTCGGCACGTCGCAGCTGTCGCAGTTCATGGACCAGAACAACCCGCTCGCCGCCTGACGCACAAGCGTCGTCTGTCCGCGCTGGGCCCGGGTGGTCTGTCCCGTGACCGCGCCGCATGGAGGTCCGTGACGTCCACCCGTCGCACTACGGCCGCATGTGCCCCATCGAGACCCCTGAGGGCCCGAACATCGGTCTGATCGGCTCGCTCGCCTCCTACGGCCGGATCAACCCGTTCGGGTTCATCGAGACGCCGTACCGGAAGGTCGAGGACGGCAAGGTCTCGGACGACGTCGTCTACCTGACGGCCGACGACGAGGACCGCTACGTCATCGCCCAGGCGAACACGACGCTCAACGTCGACGGTTCGTTCCAGCAGGAGCGCGTCCTGGTCCGCACCAAGGGTGGCGAGACGGCTGACGTCCTCGGCACCGAGGTGGACTACATGGACGTGTCGCCGCGCCAGATGGTGTCGGTCGCGACCGCCCTGATCCCGTTCCTCGAGCACGACGACGCGAACCGCGCACTCATGGGTGCCAACATGCAGCGTCAGGCCGTGCCCCTGGTCCGCTCCGAGGCCCCGCTCGTGGGCACCGGCATGGAGCGTCGTGCAGCCATCGACGCCGGTGACGTCATCGTCGCCACCAAGCCCGGTGTCGTGACCGAGGTCTCGGCCGACATGATCATCGTCGCCAACGACGACGCAACCACGACGAGCTACCGCGCGGCGAAGTTCCGCCGCTCGAACCAGGGCACGTCGTACAACCAGCGTGTCGTCGTCGACGAGGGTGCCCGCGTCGAGGTCGGCTCCGTGCTGGCCGACGGCCCGGCGACCGACGAGGGCGAGCTCTCGCTCGGCCGCAACCTGCTCGTCGCGTTCATGTCCTGGGAAGGCCACAACTACGAGGACGCGATCATCCTGTCGCAGCGCCTCGTGCAGGACGACATCCTGTCCTCGATCCACATCGAGGAGCACGAGGTCGACGCCCGCGACACGAAGCTCGGCCCTGAGGAGATCACCCGGGACATCCCGAACGTCTCCGAGGACGTCCTGGCGGACCTCGACGAGCGCGGAGTCATCCGCATCGGTGCAGAGGTCGGCGCCGGCGACGTGCTGGTCGGCAAGGTCACGCCCAAGGGTGAGACCGAGCTGACCCCGGAGGAGCGCCTCCTGCGCGCCATCTTCGGCGAGAGGCCCGCGAGGTTCGCGACACGTCGCTCAAGGTTCCCCACGGCGAGTCCGGCACCGTCATCGGCGTCCGCGAGTTCAACCGCGAGGACGGCGACGAGCTGCCTGCCGGCGTCAACCAGCTGGTCCGCGTGTACATCGCGCAGCGACGCAAGATCACGGACGGTGACAAGCTCGCCGCCGTCACGGCAACAAGGGCGTCATCTCGAAGATCCTCCCCGTCGAGGACATGCCCTTCCTCGAGGACGGCACCCTGTGGACGTCATCCTCAACCCGCTGGGTGTCCCCGGTCGTATGAACGTCGGCCAGGTCCTCGAGACCCACCTCGGGTGGGTCGCGAAGCAGGGCTGGGACATCTCGCAGACCGACGGTGCCGCCGGCGAGGGCGACATGGCCTGGAAGGAGCACGTCCCTGCGGTCGCTGTCTCCTCCGAGCCCGGCCGCCCCGTGGCGACCCCGGTCTTCGACGGCCTCGAGGAGGACGCCCTCACGGGTCTGCTCTCCACGACGCTGCCGAACCGCGACGGCAACCGCATGGTGGGCCGCGACGGCAAGGCACGTCTGTTCGACGGCCGCTCTGGCGAGCCGTTCCCGGAGCCGGTCTCCGTGGGCTACATGTACATCCTGAAGCTCCACCACCTGGTGGACGACAAGATCCACGCCCGCTCGACCGGCCCGTACTCGATGATCACGCAGCAGCCGCTGGGTGGTAAGGCGCAGTTCGGTGGACAGCGTTTCGGCGAGATGGAGGTGTGGGCGCTCGAGGCTTATGGCGCGGCGTACACCCTCCAGGAGCTGCTGACGATCAAGTCCGACGACGTCCCGGGCCGCGTGAAGGTCTACGAGGCGATCGTCAAGGGCGAGAACATCCCCGACTCGGGCATCCCGGAGTCCTTCAAGGTGCTCCTCAAGGAGATGCAGTCGCTGTGCCTGAACGTCGAGGTGCTCTCCAGCGACGGTGTCTCCATCGAGATGCGTGAGTCGGACGACGACGTGTACCGCGCTGCCGAGGAGCTCGGCATCGACCTGTCGCGTCGCCCCAACGCAGCATCCAGCATCGACGAGATCTGATCTCGGAAGCGGTGGGGCGTCCGTGAACGAACGCCCCACCGCCACCCGACACTCTGTAGCACCTCCACCGCGCCGGCCGGGACGAACCCCGGACAGGCCGGCAGACGAAGGAAGTAGGACCACCTTGCTCGACGTCAATGTCTTCGACGAGCTGCGTATCGGACTGGCCACGGCAGACGACATCCGTGACTGGTCTCACGGCGAGGTCAAGAAGCCTGAGACCATCAACTACCGCACGCTCAAGCCCGAGAAGGACGGACTCTTCTGCGAGAAGATCTTCGGCCCGACCGGGACTGGGAGTGCTACTGCGGCAAGTACAAGCGCGTGCGCTTCAAGGGCATCATCTGCGAGCGCTGCGGCGTCGAGGTGACGCGCTCGAAGGTCCGCCGTGAGCGCATGGGCCACATCGAGCTCGCCGCACCTGTCACGCACATCTGGTTCTTCAAGGGTGTGCCCTCCCGCCTCGGTTACCTCCTCGACCTCGCGCCCAGGACCTCGAGAAGGTCATCTACTTCGCCGCGTACATGATCACGTCGGTCGACGTCGAGGGCCGTCAGGAAGACCTCCCGAACCTCCAGAACGAGATCGACCTGGAGAAGAAGGAGATCACGGACCGTCGCGACAACGACATCAACACCCGTGCCCAGAAGCTCGAGGCCGACCTGGCCGCGCTCGAGGCCGAGGGTGCTCGTGCCGACGCCCGCCGCAAGGTCCGCGACTCGGCCGAGCGCGAGATGGCGTCGATCCGCAAGCGTTCCGACGCCGAGCTCGACCGCCTGGACCAGGTCTGGGACCGTTTCAAGAACCTCAAGGTCGCCGACCTCGAGGGCGACGAGATGCTGTACCGCGCCCTCCAGGACCGCTACGGCAACTACTTCGAGGGCTCCATGGGCGCTGCGGCGATCCAGAAGCGTCTCCAGGACTTCGATCTGGCCGCCGAGGCGGACATCCTGCGCGAGATCATCCGCAGTGGCAAGGGCAGAAGAAGACCCGTGCGCTCAAGCGCCTCAAGGTCGTCAACGCGTTCCTGACCACCACGAACTCGCCCACGGGCATGGTGCTGGACGCCGTCCCGGTCATCCCGCCGGACCTGCGCCCCATGGTGCAGCTCGACGGTGGCCGCTTCGCGACCTCGGACCTGAACGACCTGTACCGCCGCGTGATCAACCGGAACAACCGCCTCAAGCGTCTCCTCGACCTGGGCGCCCGGAGATCATCGTCAACAACGAGAAGCGCATGCTGCAGGAAGCTGTGGACTCGCTCTTCGACAACGGCCGTCGTGGTCGCCCGGTCACTGGCCCCGGCAACCGTCCGCTGAAGTCGATCTCCGACATGCTCAAGGGCAAGCAGGGTCGATTCCGCCAGAACCTGCTCGGCAAGCGTGTCGACTACTCGGGCCGTTCGGTCATCGTCGTCGGCCCGCAGCTCAAGCTGCACCAGTGCGGTCTGCCCAAGCAGATGGCCCTCGAGCTCTTCAAGCCCTTCGTGATGAAGCGCCTCGTGGACCTGAACCACGCGCAGAACATCAAGAGCGCCAAGCGCATGGTCGAGCGTGCGCGCCCGGTCGTGTGGACGTCCTCGAAGAGGTCATCACCGAGCACCCGGTGCTGCTGAACCGTGCGCCGACGCTGCACCGCCTCGGCATCCAGGCGTTCGAGCCCCAGCTGGTCGAGGGCAAGGCCATCCACCTGCACCCGCTCGTGTGCGCCGCGTTCAACGCGGACTTCGACGGTGACCAGATGGCCGTGCACCTGCCGCTGTCCGCCGAGGCCCAGGCCGAGGCGCGCATCCTCATGCTCTCGAGCAACAACATCCTGAAGCCGTCGGACGGACGTCCGGTGACCATGCCCTCGCAGGACATGATCATCGGTCTGTACCACCTGACGAACGACAAGAGGGATGCAGAGGGCGCGGGTCGCGCGTTCAGCTCGGTCGCCGAGGCCATCATGGCCTTCGACGCCGCTCGCTGGACCTGAACGCCGAGGTCAGCATCCGCATGGACGGACTTGTGTTCGCCGAGGGCGACGCCCGGAGGATTCGTGCCGGGGAGCCGTTCGTCTTCGGGACGACGCTCGGCCGCGCTCTGTTCAACGAGACGCTCCCGGTCAGCTACGGCTACGTGAACGGCATCGTCGACAAGAAGAAGCTGTCGACGATCGTCAACGAGCTCGCCGAGACCTACCCCAGGTCGAGGTCGCTGCCTCGCTCGACGCGCTCAAGGAGTCCGGCTTCCGCTGGGCCACCCGTTCGGGTGTCACCATCGCGATCTCCGACGTCGCGACGCCGACGGAGAAGGCCGCGATCCTGGAGGAGCACGAGGCTCGTGCCCTCAAGGTGCAGCAGGAGTACGAGCGCGGACTGATCACCGACGACGAGCGCCGTCAGGAGCTCATCGAGATCTGGACGCAGGCCACCGACAAGGTCGCGACCGCGATGCGCGCGAGCTTCCCGGAGCGCAACACCGTCTACACGATGGTCGGCTCGGGTGCTCGTGGTAACTGGATGCAGGTCCGTCAGATCGCCGGTATGCGCGGCCTCGTGGCGAACCCGAAGGGTGAGATCATCCCTCGCCCGATCAAGTCCAACTACCGTGAGGGCCTTTCCGTCCTCGAGTACTTCATCGCGACGCACGGTGCTCGCAAGGGCCTCGCCGACACCGCTCTGCGTACCGCCGACTCGGGCTACCTCACCCGTCGTCTGGTCGACGTGTCGCAGGACGTCATCGTCCGCGAGGAGGACTGCGGAACCGAGCGTGGTCTGACCCTGCCCGTCGGCGAGAAGATCGGCGACCGCCTGGTCCGTCACGACAAGGTCGAGACGAGCATCTACTCGCGCACGCTCGCCTCCGACGTGGAGGACGCGGACGGCACCGTCATCGCCAAGGGCGGGGAGGACGCTGGTGACCTGGTCATCGACGCCCTGCTCGCGGCCGGGATCGACACGGTCAAGGTCCGTTCGGTCCTGACCTGCGAGTCCCGCGTGGGCACGTGCGCCAAGTGCTACGGCCGTTCGCTGGCTACGGGCAAGCTCGTCGACATCGGTGAGGCCGTCGGTATCATCGCGGCCCAGTCGATCGGCGAGCCGGGCACGCAGCTGACGATGCGTACCTTCCACACCGGTGGTGTGGCGTCCGCGGACGACATCACGCAGGGTCTTCCCCGTGTGACCGAGCTCTTCGAAGCACGTACCCCGAAGGGTGAGGGCCCCATCGCGGAGTTCTCGGGTCGGATCACGATCGACGAGGCGGAGCGTACGCGCCGCATCGTCCTGACCCCGGACGACGGCTCGGAAGAGCTCGCCTACCCGGTGACGAAGCGTTCGCGCCTCCTCGTCAGCGACGGCGACCACGTCGAGGTCGGTACCCAGCTGGTCCAGGGTGCCGTCGACCCGAAGAAGGTCCTGCGCATCCTCGGCCCTCGCGCCACCCAGAAGCACCTGGTGGACGAGGTCCAGGAGGTCTACCGCTCCCAGGGCGTGGACATCCACGACAAGCACATCGAGGTCATCGTGCGGCAGATGCTGCGTCGTGTGACCGTGCTGGACTCCGGCGACTCCCAGCTGCTCCCGGGCGAGCTGGCAGAGCGTGGGCGTTTCGAGGACGCGAACCGTCGCGCGGTGGCGGAGGGTGGCCAGCCGGCCTCCGGACGTCCCGAGCTGATGGGTATCACGAAGGCGTCGCTCGCGACGGACTCGTGGTTGTCGGCGGCCTCCTTCCAGGAGACGACGCGCGTTCTCACCGAGGCAGCGATGAGCGGTCGTCGTGACCCGCTCCTCGGCCTCAAGGAGAACGTCATCCTCGGTAAGCTCATCCCGGCCGGTACGGGTCTGCCCCGCTACCGCAACGTCGAGGTGGAGCCCACCGAGCAGGCGAAGACGGAGCTCTACCCGAGCTTCGGCTACGACGAGATCGACTTCCAGGGCCTCGGAATGGGCTCCGGCGAGGCGATCCCGCTCGAGGACCTGGACTTCGGCGACTACCGCTGATCCTGGTCTCGTGGACGGGCGACCCGCGTCGTCCGTCCACGAACCAGGAACAGGGGAGGACGGCAGCGCGCTCGACGCGCCGCCGTCCTCCCTTCTTGACTACCTGCCTTTGGCAGGTAGCGTTGAAGACCGTGCCCGCGCCGTCGGGCTCTCTGTGAAGTTTTCCAGCGAGCCGATGTGAGTGCGCGAGCATTCCGGTGCCTGTTTCCACGGATGACCCGTGGAGGCGGACCCGGACCATCGAGCCGGTGGTACGTGGCGATTGCGACGCTCAGCGTCGCAGGTGCCGTATGCCGTCGGCGCCCACAGCCCGTAGACCACCGCCGGGGTTCACCCCGGTCCAGCTCGAGAAGACACGGAGACGTAGTGCCTACGATCCAGCAGCTCGTCCGCAAGGGGCGGACCTCGAAGGCAGGGAAGTCGAAGACTCCCGCCCTCAAGGGTTCCCCGCAGCGGCGTGGTGTGTGCACCCGCGTGTACACCACCACCCCAAGAAGCCGAACTCCGCCCTGCGCAAGGTCGCACGCGTGAAGCTCTCCTCGCAGGTCGAGGTCACCGCGTACATCCCCGGCGTCGGCCACAACCTCCAGGAGCACTCGATCGTGCTCGTTCGCGGTGGTCGTGTGAAGGACCTTCCCGGTGTCCGCTACAAGATCGTCCGTGGCGCGCTCGACACCCAGGGCGTCAAGAACCGTAAGCAGGCTCGCAGCCTCTACGGTGCCAAGAAGGAGAAGCGCTAATGCCTCGTAAGGGCCCAGCCCGAAGCGCCCG
Source organism: Oerskovia sp. M15 (assembly GCA_038070415.1). Lineage (GTDB taxonomy): Bacteria > Actinomycetota > Actinomycetes > Actinomycetales > Cellulomonadaceae > Oerskovia. Next base: position 753,197 of record JAMYWF010000001.1, on the reverse strand, counting down.
CTCGTCGTCGACCCTGTCTACGGTTCCCCGGTCGTCACCCAGCTCATCAACAAGGTCCTCCTGGACGGCAAGAAGTCGACCGCTGAGGCGATCGTCTACGGTGCCCTCGAGGGTGTCCGCTCGAAGACCGACGGTGACCCCGTCGTCGTCCTCAAGCGCGCACTCGAGAACGTGCGCCCGGCCCTCGAGGTCCGGTCTCGTCGTGTTGGTGGCGCGACCTACCAGGTCCCGGTCGAGGTGCGCCCCGTGCGTTCCACGACCCTCGCGCTGCGCTGGCTCACGGACTACTCGCGCGCTCGTCGCGAGAAGACCATGACGGAGCGCCTCATGAACGAGATCCTCGACGCGAGCAACGGCCTCGGTGCCGCGGTCAAGCGTCGTGAGGACATGCACAAGATGGCCGAGTCCAACAAGGCCTTCGCGCACTACCGCTGGTAGTCCGACCGACCGGCCCTGGGGTTTCGACCCTGGGGCCGGTCGGCGGGTCCGGCCGCTTCTGCCTAGAAGCAGCGCCCCGCCTCAACCCACACAAAGGGGAAGTACCCGTGGCACTTGACGTGCTGACCGACCTGAACAAGGTCCGCAACATCGGCATCATGGCGCACATCGATGCCGGTAAGACCACGACCACCGAGCGCATCCTGTTCTACACCGGGGTGAACTACAAGATCGGTGAGACGCACGACGGCGCGTCGACGACCGACTGGATGGAGCAGGAGAAGGAGCGCGGCATCACGATCACGTCTGCCGCCGTGACCTGCTTCTGGGACAAGAACCAGATCAACATCATCGACACCCGGGCCACGTGGACTTCACGGTCGAGGTCGAGCGCTCCCTGCGTGTGCTCGACGGCGCTGTCGCAGTCTTCGACGGCAAGGAGGGCGTGGAGCCCCAGTCCGAGACGGTCTGGCGCCAGGCGGACAAGTACAACGTCCCGCGCATCTGCTTCGTCAACAAGATGGACAAGCTGGGCGCTGACTTCTACTTCACCATCGACACGATCGTCGGCCGTCTGAAGGCCAAGCCGCTCGTCATCCAGCTTCCGATCGGCTCCGAGAGCGAGTTCACGGGCGTCGTCGATCTGCTCGAGATGCGTGCGCTCGTGTGGCGCGGCGAGACCAAGATGGGCGAGGCCTACGAGATCGAAGAGATCCCGGCCGACCTCCTCGAGAAGGCGAAGACCTACCGTGCCGAGCTCCTCGAGAACATCGCCGAGGCGGACGAGGCTCTCCTCGAGAAGTACCTCGACGGCGAAGAGCTGACGGTCGCCGAGATCAAGTCGGCGATCCGCAAGCTGACGGTCTCGGGCGAGGCGTTCCCCGTTCTCTGTGGCTCCGCGTTCAAGAACAAGGGCGTTCAGCCCATGCTCGACGCGGTCGTCGACTACCTGCCCTCCCTCTGGACGTCCCGGCCATCAACGGTCACGACGTCAAGGACGAGGAGAAGATCGTCGAGCGCCACCCGGACGCCACGGAGCCGTTTGCTGCTCTTGCGTTCAAGGTCGCCTCGCACCCCTTCTTCGGCAAGCTCACCTACGTGCGCGTCTACTCCGGCCAGGTCACGCCGGGCACCCAGGTGCTCAACGCGACCAAGGGCAAGAAGGAGCGTCTGGGCAAGATCTTCCAGATGCACTCCAACAAGGAGAACGCGGTCGAGCTCGGCAGCGCCGCCACATCTACGCGTTCATCGGCCTCAAGGACACGACGACCGGTGACACCCTGTGTGACATCGCGAACCCGGTGGTCCTCGAGTCGATGACCTTCCGGAGCCCGTCATCGACGTGGCCATCGAGCCCAAGACGAAGGCCGATCAGGAGAAGCTCTCGATCGCCATCCAGAAGCTCGCCGAGGAGGACCCGACCTTCCGCGTGAAGCTCGACGAGGAGACCGGCCAGACCGTCATCGGCGGTATGGGCGAGCTTCACCTCGACATCCTCGTCGACCGCATGCGTCGCGAGTTCAACGTCGAGGCGAACGTCGGCAAGCCGCAGGTCGCGTACCGCGAGACGATCCGCCGCGCAGCGGAGAAGATCGACTACACGCACAAGAAGCAGACCGGTGGTTCGGGTCAGTTCGCCAAGGTGCAGGTCACCTTCGAGCCGCTCGACCTGAGCGACGGCGGGGAGCTCTACGAGTTCAAGAACGCCGTCACCGGTGGTCGCATCCCGCGTGAGTACATCCCGTCGGTCGACGCAGGTATCCAGTCCGCTCTGCAGCTGGGTGTCCTCGCCGGGTTCCCGCTCGTGGGCGTGAAGGCTACGCTCATCGACGGCGCGTACCATGATGTCGACTCCTCGGAGATGGCATTCAAGATTGCCGGCTCGATGGTCCTCAAGGAGGGCGTCAAGCGGGCGGACCCGGTTCTGCTGGAGCCGGTCATGGCGGTCGAGGTGCGTACGCCCGAGGAGTACATGGGCGACGTGATCGGTGACCTGAACTCTCGTCGCGGCATGATCCAGTCCATGGAGGACGCGACGGGTGTCAAGGTCATCCGTGCTCAAGTACCGTTGTCCGAGATGTTCGGGTACATCGGCGACCTGCGGTCCAAGACCCAGGGTCGTGCTGTGTACTCGATGTCGTTCGACAGCTATGCCGAGGTTCCTCGGAGCGTTGCCGAAGAGATCATCAAGAAGACCCGGGGCGAGTGAGTCCCCACAGGTCGAAGACCCTGTAACAACAATCAACCTGTAGCGACCCGCACGCCCCGCAGATGACCTGTGCATCTGCATCGTTCGGCACAACTACCCAAGTCCCAGGAGGACCCCAGTGGCGAAGGCCAAGTTCGAGCGGACCAAGCCGCACGTCAATGTCGGCACCATCGGTCACGTCGACCACGGTAAGACGACCCTGACGGCAGCGATCTCCAAGGTGCTGCACGACAAGTACCCGGACGTGAACCCCGAGTTCAAGTTCGACGAGATCGACAAGGCTCCGGAAGAGAAGCAGCGCGGCATCACGATCAACATCGCGCACATCGAGTACGAGACGGAAAAGCGCCACTACGCCCACGTCGACGCTCCCGGCCACGCCGACTACATCAAGAACATGATCACCGGTGCCGCTCAGATGGACGGCGCGATCCTCGTGGTTGCCGCCACCGACGGCCCGATGGCTCAGACGCGTGAGCACGTTCTGCTCGCCCGCCAGGTCGGCGTCCCCTACCTGCTGGTCGCGCTGAACAAGTCCGACATGGTCGACGACGAGGAGATCCTCGAGCTCGTCGAGATGGAGGTGCGCGAGCTCCTCTCCGCGCAGGGCTTCGACGGTGACGAGGCCCCGTGGTCCGCGTCTCCGGTCTGAAGGCGCTCGAGGGCGACCCCGAGTGGACCAAGTCCGTCGAGGCGCTCATGGACGCTGTGGACGAGCACGTCCCGCAGCCGGTCCGCGAGCTCGACAAGCCCTTCCTCATGCCCGTCGAGGACGTCTTCACGATCACCGGTCGTGGCACCGTCGTCACCGGCAAGGTCGAGCGCGGTACCCTCGCGGTCAACTCCGAGGTCGAGATCGTCGGCATCCGCAACCCGCAGAAGACCACGGTCACGGGTATCGAGACGTTCCACAAGCAGATGGACGAGGCTCAGGCCGGCGACAACACCGGTCTGCTGCTCCGCGGCATCAAGCGCGAGGACGTCGAGCGCGGCCAGGTCGTCGTCAAGCCGGGTTCGATCACCCCGCACACCGACTTCGAGGCTCAGGTCTACATCCTGGGCAAGGACGAGGGTGGGCGTCACAACCCGTTCTACTCGAACTACCGTCCGCAGTTCTACTTCCGCACCACGGACGTCACCGGCGTCATCACGCTGCCCGAGGGCACCGAGATGGTCATGCCTGGCGACAACACCGAGATGACGGTCGCGCTGATCCAGCCGATCGCCATGGAGGAGGGCCTCGGCTTCGCCATCCGTGAGGGCGGCCGTACGGTCGGTTCGGGCCGTGTCACGAAGATCATCAAGTGATCTTCTGACCACCTGATCCACCCGGGACCCGAGCGCTGCGCTCGGGAACTGAAAGGATTGACCGAAGGGCCCGGGCACCGCAAGGTGTCCGGGCCCTTCGTCGTACCCGCTCGGAGCGCGCCTGGAGATGGCGCCCTGGAGATCAGGGCGCCCCGTGGGGAGGGATCGCCCGTCGCCGACCGCGAACGCGCCGGCGCGCGTCTGCGGTCCTGAGAGCCGGTCGGGCGCTGCTCCCGGCCCGGAGGGTTCGGTCCCGGGCCGGGGCGACGGGAATCTCTGGTGTGATCTCCGGCGGTCTGCGCACGCGGTGCCGGGACCCGCCGTCGACGAACCTGCAGGTGAGGGCCCGGCCATCGGGAAGCACGTGCCTTCGGCGTGCGCTCCGCGCGAGCTGTGCGCACGTGAGCGCGCCCACATCGTCCGACATCGGCCGCTCGGGCGGTTACCCTAGAAGGACGACGCGCCCGCTCATCGCGTGAGCGCGTCGGTCGGAACGTGAGGACCGGTCCCTCGAGGACGGCGTCACACGGACGACGATTGGTCTTCCACGGTTTCCTGTGGCAGACTGTTCAGGTTGCCTGTTACGGGTGCGCTCTTTCATGTGTCGAACAGTGTGTTGAACCGCTAAGCATGCGGACCTCGGTGTTCCGGGTTGCCGCGGGTTGAACTCTCTGTCGAGACGGATCGAGGACCCCGCGGAGCTCAGGTTCTGCACAGGCTCGACAACGTTGTGAACGGCTGTGACGCCGTCGGGCGCCAGAAGTTTTGCCCGATGCGTGAGCGGTTCACATATCCAACGGCCCAGCACCGTTTCTCGGTGCGTGCGCTCGGTAGGTCGCGATAGGCGACACGCCCGAGCGCGGGGTCGGACAGCTAGCGGTTCGAGAGAGAGTCAGACGACGCCATGGCGGGACAGAAGATCCGCATCCGGCTCAAGTCCTACGACCACGAGGTGATTGACAGCTCGGCGCGCAAGATCGTCGACACTGTCACCCGCGCTGGTGCAACGGTCGTGGGCCCGGTGCCGCTGCCGACGGAGAAGAATGTCTTCTGCGTCATCCGGTCGCCTCACAAGTACAAGGACAGCCGCGAGCACTTCGAGATGCGCACGCACAAGCGGCTTATCGACATCATCGATCCCACGCCGAAGGCCGTCGACTCGCTCATGCGTCTCGACCTGCCTGCGGACGTGAACATCGAGATCAAGCTCTGAGGCGGGAGGACAACATGACTACGCCCCAGCAGAACGAGCGGCCCGTCACGGCCGTGCTCGGCACGAAGCTCGGGATGACCCAGCTGTGGGACGAGGCCGGTCGCCTGGTTCCCGTCACGGTCGTCGCCGTGGGCACGAACGTCGTGACCCAGGTCCGCACCGAAGAGGTCGACGGCTACAGCGCGGTCCAGCTGGCCGTGGGCCAGATCGACCCGCGCAAGGTCACGAAGCCCCTGAAGGGTCACTTCGAGAAGGCGGCGTCACGCCGCGCCGTCACGTGACCGAGGTCCGCACGACCAACGCCGGTGAGTACGCCCTCGGCCAGGAGATCACCGCGGAGGCCTTCGTGGCGGCGCGAAGGTCGACGTCCAGGGCACCACCAAGGGCAAGGGATTCGCCGGTGTCATGAAGCGTCACGGCTTCCACGGCGCCCCGGCTTCCCACGGTGCGCACCGCAACCACCGCAAGCCCGGTTCGATCGGTGGGGCCTCGACCCCGTCGCGAGTCTTCAAGGGCATGCGCATGGCTGGTCGGATGGGCTTCGACCTTCAGACCACGCAGAACCTGACCGTCCACGCGGTCGACGCAGAGAAGGGTCTGCTGCTCGTCAAGGGCGCAGTGCCCGGCCCCAAGGGCGGCGTCGTCCTCGTGCGTAGCGCCGTGAAGGGAGCATGACACTCATGGCAGCTCTCACTGTTGACGTCCTCGACGCCAAGGGCAAGAAGGCCGGTACCGCCGACCTTCCCGCCGAGGTGTTCGACGTCCAGACGAATATCCCGCTGATCCACCAGGTCGTCGTCGCGCAGCTCGCTGCAGCCCGTCAGGGCACGCACGACACCAAGAGCCGCGGCGAGGTCCGCGGTGGTGGACGCAAGCCGTACAAGCAGAAGGGCACCGGCCGCGCCCGTCAGGGTTCGATCCGTGCACCTCAGTTCGCCGGTGGTGGGGTCGTTCACGGCCCGACGCCGCGCGACTACAGCCAGCGCACCCCAAGAAGATGAAGGTCGCTGCCCTGCGCGGTGCCCTCTCCGACCGGGCTCGCGCAGGCCGTGTCCACGTCGTGACCGGCTTCGGGATCGACGGCCAGCCGTCGACCAAGGCCGCGATCTCCTCGCTCGCCAACCTCTCGCCCCGCAAGCACGTGCTCGTGGTGCTGGAGCGTGGCGACGAGCTGACGAGCCAGTCGCTCCGGAACGTGGAGCAGGTGCACCTCCTGGTCGCTGACCAGCTGAACACCTACGACGTGCTCGTCTCCGACGACGTGGTCTTCACCGAGGGCGCACTTTCTGCGTTCCTCGCCGGACCCGCCACGGGCTCTTCGGTCAAGGCCGTCGCGTCCGAGTCGGAAGCAGCTGACGAGGCCGAGGAGGCCGCGAAGTGACCGCCGTGACGAAGGACCCCGCGACATCCTGCTCGCGCCGGTGGTCTCCGAGAAGAGCTACGGGCTCCTCGACGAGGGTAAGTACACCTTCCTCGTGGACCCGCGGGCCAACAAGACCGAGATCAAGATTGCCGTCGAGCAGATCTTCTCGGTCAAGGTTGCCTCCGTGAACACGATCAACCGCAAGGGCAAGACCCGGCGGACGCGTTTCGGACTGGGCAAGCGCAAGGACACCAAGCGTGCGATCATCACCCTCCGCGAGGGCACGATCGACATCTTCGGCGGGCCGGTCGGCTGAGACCGGACGAGAGCAGATTGAGGACAGATCCCCATGGGAATCCGTAAGTACAAGCCGACGACGCCCGGCCGCCGTGGCGCGAGCGTTGCCGACTTCGTCGAGATCACGCGCTCGCAGCCGGAGAAGTCGCTGGTCCGTCCGCTCACCAAGAGCGGTGGCCGCAACAGCACCGGTCGCATCACCACCCGTCACAAGGGTGGTGGCCACAACGCGCATACCGAGTTATCGACTTCCGTCGTCACGACAAGGACGGCGTGCCCGCGAAGGTCGCTCACATCGAGTACGACCCCAACCGCACGGCACGCATCGCGCTCCTGCACTACGCGGACGGCGAGAAGCGCTACATCATCGCGCCGAACAAGCTGAAGCAGGGCGACGTCGTCGAGAACGGCGCAGGCGCCGACATCAAGCCTGGCAACAGCCTGCCGCTGCGCAACATCCCGACCGGTACGGTCATCCACGCCATCGAGCTCAAGCCCGGTGGCGGCGCGAAGATCGCCCGTTCGGCTGGTGCGTCCGTGCAGCTCGTCGCCAAGGACGGTGCATTCGCCCAGCTGCGTATGCCGTCCGGTGAGATCCGCAACGTCGACCTGCGCTGCCGCGCGACGGTCGGCGAGGTGGGCAACGCCGAGCAGTCGAACATCAACTGGGGCAAGGCGGCCGCATGCGGTGGAAGGGCAAGCGCCCCTCCGTCCGTGGTGTCGCCATGAACCCGATCGACCACCCTCACGGTGGTGGTGAAGGTAAGACCTCCGGTGGACGCCACCCGGTCAGCCCTTGGGGCCAGGCCGAAGGTCGTACCCGCCGTCCGAACAAGCCGAGCGACAAGCTGATCGTGCGTCGTCGCCGTACCGGCAAGAAGCGCTGATAGGAGCCTGACAGATGCCACGCAGCCTGAAGAAGGGCCCTTCGTCGATGGACACCTTCAGAAGAAGGTAGACGTCCAGAACGAGAAGGGGACCAAGAACGTCATCAAGACCTGGTCCCGTCGGTCGGTCATCACGCCCGACTTCCTCGGTCACACTTTTGCCGTGCACGACGGACGCAAGCACACTCCGGTGTTCGTCACCGAGTCGATGGTTGGCCACAAGCTCGGCGAGTTCGCACCACCCGGACCTTCCGCGGCCACGTGAAGGACGACAAGAAGGGCCGTCGTCGCTGATCTGCGTGAAGACGCAGATCACGAGGCGACGACTCCGAACGTCATGACGAGACAAGAAGGCAGGACAGCAATGGAAGCCAAGGCGCAGGCGCGGTTCGTCCGTGTCACGCCCCAGAAGGCCCGGCGCGTCGTGGACCTCATCCGTGGCAAGCAGGCCACCGAGGCAGTCGCGGTGCTGAAGTTTGCACCGCAGGCCGCGAGTGAGCCCATCCGCAAGGTCGTGGAGAGCGCGATCGCGAACGCACGGGTGAAGGCCGACCGCGCGAGCGTGGCATTCGACGAGCAGGAGCTCGTCGTTGCCCAGGCGTTCGTGGACGAGGGCCCGACCCTCAAGCGGTTCCGGCCTCGCGCTCAGGGGCGCGCGAGCCAGATCCTCAAGCGGACGAGCCACATCACCGTGGTCCTCGTTCCGCGCGAAGACACGAAGGAAGGGCCCGATAGTGGGACAGAAGGTTCACCCGCACGGGTACCGCCTCGGCATCACCACCGACCACCGTTCGCGGTGGTTCGCCGACAGCACCAAGCCCGGACAGCGGTACAGCGACTACGTCCGTGAGGACGTCCAGATCCGCAAGCTCATGGCCACCGGCCTCGAGCGTGCTGGTATCTCAAGGTCGAGATCGAGCGCACCCGTGACCGTGTCCGCGTGGACATCCACACGGCACGCCCGGGTATCGTCATCGGCCGCCGTGGCGCAGAGGCAGACCGCATCCGCGGCGAGCTCGAAAGCTCACCGGCAAGCAGGTTCAGCTCAACATCCTCGAGGTCAAGAACGCTGAGATCGATTCTCAGCTCGTGGCCCAGGGGATCGCCGAGCAGCTCGCCAGCCGTGTGTCCTTCCGTCGTGCGATGCGCAAGGGCATGCAGTCCGCGCAGCGCGCAGGCGCCAAGGGGATCCGCGTGCAGTGCTCGGGTCGTCTCGGCGGCGCCGAGATGAGCCGTTCGGAGTTCTACCGCGAAGGCCGTGTGCCGCTGCACACGCTCCGCGCGAACATCGACTACGGCTTCTTCGAGGCCCGCACCACCTTCGGCCGTATCGGTGTGAAGGTGTGGATCTACAAGGGCGACATGACCGAGAAGGAGTTCGCTGCGCAGCAGGCGACCGCCGCTCCCCGCCAGGGCCGTGGTGGCCCCGCGGTGGCGACCGTCCTGACCGTGGTGGAGACCGTCGCGGGGCTGCTCGTCGTACCGAGCGTCCGGCACAGTCCGAGGCACCTGCAGCTGCAGGGCGGAGGCACCTGTCGCCGAGAAGGCTCCTGAGTCCGGAACGGAGGCCTGAGCATGCTTATCCCGCGCAGGCTGAAGCACCGTAAGCAGCACCACCCGTCGCGCTCCGGCGCGTCGAAGGGTGGCAACCAGATCGCGTTCGGCGAGTTCGGCATCCAGGCTCTCGAGCCTGCGTACGTCACCAACCGCCAGATCGAGTCTGCTCGTATCGCGTTGACCCGTCACATCAAGCGAGGCGGAAAGGTCTGGATCAACATCTACCCGGACCGTCCGCTGACCAAGAAGCCGGCGGAGACCCGCATGGGTTCTGGTAAGGGTTCGCCCGAGTGGTGGATCGCCAACGTCAAGCCCGGCCGTATCATCTTCGAGCTGGCCGGTGTACCGGAGCCTCTGGCTCGCGAGGCCATGCGCCGCGCGATCCACAAGCTCCCGATGAAGTGCCGTTTCGTGGTGCGCGAGGGTGGTGGCAACTGATGGCTATCGGAACCAAGGAACTGGCTTCGAGCGAGCTCGACACGTTTGACGACGAGAAGCTGGTCGCTGAACTGAAGAAGGCCAAGGAGGAGTTGTTCAACCTCCGTTTCCAGTCGGCCACCGGCCAGCTGGAGAGCCACGGTCGCCTGAAGGCCGTGCGTCGCGACATCGCGCGGATCTACACGATCCTGCGTGAGCGCGAGCTCGGTATCCGTACCGCACCGAGCGTGAGTGAGTGAGGCTGGAATGAGCGAGAACGCAACGAACGCCGCACCCGTGACCGAGACGGCCGCTGAGCAGCGTGCCAACCGCAAGACGCGGCGCGGCTACGTGGTGAGCGACAAGATGGACAAGACCGTCGTGATCGAGGTCGAGGACCGGGTCAAGCACCCGCTCTACGGCAAGGTCATCCGGCGCACGAGCAAGGTCAAGGTCCACGACGAGCAGAACGCTGCTGGTGTCGGTGACCTCGTCCTTATCATGGAGACCCGCCCGCTGTCCGCGACCAAGCGGTGGCGCCTGGTGGAGATCCTCGAGAAGGCCAAGTAGGCCCTGCGGCCTACCAGGTCGTGACGGGCGGGGTCCCGTCCGTCACGACCGATCTCAGCCGCACCAAGGTGCGGCAACCAGTAGACAGGGCGGCGGGACCCGCCGCACCTGGCCGGTTCACCCGTAAGGGACCCGGCACTGACAGCTATCCGTTCGGCAAGGCTCGCTCAGCGAGAACCAGCTCGACGACAGGAGTTCACTACATGATCCAGCAGGAGTCGCGACTTCGCGTCGCCGACAACACGGGTGCCAAGGAGATTCTCTGCATCCGTGTTCTCGGCGGTTCGGGCCGTCGCTACGCCGGAATCGGCGACGTCATCGTCGCAACCGTCAAGGACGCTATCCCCGGCGGCAATGTGAAGAAGGGCGACGTCGTGAAGGCTGTCATCGTCCGTACCGCCAAGGAGCGCCGTCGTCCGGACGGTTCCTACATCAAGTTTGACGAGAACGCGGCCGTGATCCTCAAGAACGACGGCGAGCCCGTGGCACGCGCATCTTCGGCCCTGTGGGCCGCGAGCTGCGTGACAAGCGGTTCATGAAGATCATCTCGCTGGCTCCGGAGGTGCTCTGAACATGGCGAAGATCAAGAAGGGCGACCTGGTGGTCGTCATCTCTGGCAAGGACCGCGCAAGCCAGGGTCGCGTGCTCGAGGTCCTCACGGACTCCGACCGCGTGATCGTCGAAGGCATCAACCGCGTCACGAAGCACACCAAGGTGGGTCAGTCCCAGCGTGGGACGCGTACCGGTGGCATCGAGGTCGTCGAGGCGCCGATCCACGTGAGCAACGTGATGGTCGTCGACCCGGAGACCAAGAAGGGCACCCGCGTCGGGTACCGCACCGAAGAGGTCGAGCGTGACGGCCGTACGCGTAACGTCCGCGTGCGCGTCGCCAAGCGTTCCGGTAAGGACATCTGATGAGCACTGAACTGCAAGCACCTGAGATTGCGCGTCTCAAGCAGCGCTACCGCGACGAGATCGTTGCCGGCCTCCTCGAGGAATTCGGTCACGAGAACGTCAACCAGGTTGCACGACTGACGAAGATCGTCGTCAACATGGGTGTCGGCGACGCGGCCAAGGACTCGAAGCTCATCGAAGGTGCCATCCGCGACCTCTCCGCCATCACTGGCCAGAAGCCGCAGGTCACCAAGGCCCGCAAGTCCATCGCTCAGTTCAAGCTGCGTGAGGGCATGCCGATCGGCGCGCACGTCACGCTGCGCGGCGAGCGTATGTGGGAGTTCCTCGACCGCCTGCTGTCCATCGCGCTGCCGCGTATCCGCGACTTCCGCGGACTGTCGCCGAAGCAGTTCGACGGCCACGGCAACTACACCTTCGGTCTCACGGAGCAGTCGATGTTCCACGAGATCGACCAGGACAAGATCGATCGCGTCCGCGGTATGGACATCACGATCGTGACGACGGCGACGACCGATGACGAGGGCCGCTCCTGCTGCGCCGTCTCGGCTTCCCCTTCAAGGAGCAGAACTGATATGGCGAAGAAGGCCCTGGTCAACAAGGCAGCCGCAAAGCCTAAGTTCGCGGTTCGCGCCTACACTCGCTGCCAGAAGTGCGGGCGCCCGCACTCCGTGTACCGCAAGTTCGGCCTGTGCCGTATCTGCGTTCGCGAGATGGCACACCGTGGCGAGCTTCCCGGCGTCACCAAGAGCAGCTGGTAACAACTACGTCGTAGGTCTGGCGCGGTTCCCTCGGGGAACCGGCCAGATACCCGGCGAGGAAGGGCTGAAGCCCAATGATGACCGACCCGATCGCAGACATGCTGACCCGTCTGCGTAACGCGAACTCGGCTTACCACGAGACGGTTCAGATGCCGTTCTCGAAGCTGAAGTCGCACATTGCTGAAATCCTGCAGGCGGAGGGCTACATCTCCGGCTGGACCGTTGAGGACGCGCCCGTGGGCAAGTACCTCACGATCCAGCTGAAGTTCGGCCCGAACCGTGAGCGCTCCCTTGTTGGTGTGCGCCGCGTGTCGAAGCCCGGCCTGCGTGTGTACTCGAAGTCGACCAACCTGCCCAAGGTTCTCGGTGGCCTCGGCGTGGCGATCCTGTCCACGTCCTCCGGCCTCCTGACCGACCGTCAGGCAGCCAAGAAGGGCGTGGGCGGAGAAGTCCTCGCCTACGTCTGGTAATCGGAAAGGAGAGATACGCCATGTCTCGTATCGGCAAGATCCCCGTTCCGGTTCCCGCCGGAGTGGATGTCACGATCAGCGGCGCACTGGTGACGGTCAAGGGCCCGAAGGGTTCCTTGGAGCACACCATCCCCGCTCCCATCGAGGTCTCCCAGGACGCCTCCACCCTCGTGGTGACGCGCCCCAACGAAGAGCGTGCATCGCGCGCCCTGCACGGCCTGACCCGCACCCTCCTCGCAAACCTCGTGACCGGTGTCACCGAGGGCTACGAAGAAGCTCGAGATCGTCGGTACCGGTTACCGCGTGATCGCGAAGGGCACTGACCTGGAGTTCGCTCTCGGTTTCAGCCACCCCGTCGTGGTGTCCGCGCCCGCCGGCATCACCTTCGCCGTCGAGTCCCCGACCAAGTTCTCGGTCGCGGGCATCGACAAGCAGCAGGTCGGCGAGGTCGCTGCGAACATCCGCAAGATCCGCAAGCCCGAGCCGTACAAGGGCAAGGGTGTGCGGTACGCCGGCGAGGTCGTCCGCCGCAAGGTCGGAAAGGCTGGTAAGTAATGGCTCTCAAGGTTCTCGGCAAGGGCAAGGCAGTCTCGCGCAAGCGTCGCCACCTCCGCCTGCGCAAGAAGATCGCCGGCACCGCTGCTCGTCCCCGCCTCGTGGTGACGGCTCCGCGCGCCACATCACGGCGCAGATCGTGGACGACACGATCGGCCAGACCGTTGCTTCCGCTTCGACCATCGAGGGCGACCTGCGGTCGTTCGACGGTGACAAGAGCGCGAAGGCCCGCAAGGTCGGCGAGCTCGTCGCCGAGCGTGCCAAGGCCGCTGGTGTCGACTCGGTCGTCTTCGACCGCGGTGGCAACAAGTACCACGGCCGGGTGGCTGCAGTCGCCGACGGGGCCCGCGAAGGCGGTCTGTCCCTGTGATGATGGCCGAAACCACCACCGTGTACACGGTACGGAAGCAAAGGATTCTCTGATGGCTGCAGGGCAGCGCAGCAACACCGGCGCCCCTACGGGTGCCGCCAACGAGTCGACCGACCGCAACTCCGGGGCCGGGGCGACGCGCGTCGCGACGGTCGTCGTGGTGACGGTCGCCGTGGTGACGCCGCCGAGAAGAATGCCTTCGTCGAGCGCGTCGTCACCATCAACCGCGTGTCCAAGGTCGTCAAGGGTGGCCGTCGCTTCAGCTTCACCGCGCTCGTCGTGGTGGGCGATGGCGACGGAACCGTCGGCGTCGGCTACGGCAAGGCGAAGGAAGTTCCCGCGGCGATCGCCAAGGGTGTCGAGGAGGCCAAGAAGAACTTCTTCAAGGTCCCCGCATCCAGGGCACCATCCCTCACCCCATCCAGGGTGAGGCAGCCGCTGGCGTCGTCTTCCTTCGCCCGGCCGCTCCGGGTACCGGCGTCATCGCCGGTGGTCCGGTGCGCGCCGTGCTGGAGTGCGCGGGCATCCACGACGTCCTGAGCAAGTCGCTCGGTTCGACCAACGCGATCAACATCGTGCACGCGACGGTCGAGGCCCTGCGCAACCTGGAGCAGCCTGAGGCTGTTGCAGCGCGCCGTGGCCTGCCGCTCGAGGCCGTGGCTCCCGCCGCGCTTCTCCGTGCACGTGCAGCTGGGGTAGGTGCGTGATGGCTCGTCTCAAGGTGACCCAGACGAAGTCCGCCATCGGCGGCAAGCAGAATCAGCGCGACACGCTGCGCACTCTGGGCCTCAAGCGGATCGGCGACACCGCCGTGAAGGAGGACCGCCCGGAGATCCGCGGCATGGTTGCAACGGTGGCGCACCTCGTCGCCGTTGAGGAGGTCGAGTGATCATGGCTGAGAAGGCCAAGAAGGAGACCGCGGTCGAGGCTTCGACCGACGCCCGAAGAAGAAGGCTCCTGCCAAGAAGGCTGCGAAGACCGAGGCCCCAAGGCCGAGGCTCAGCAGACCGTCGGCGCTGGTGGCACCCTCAAGGTGCACCACCTCCGTCCGGCCCCGGCGCCAAGAAGGCCAAGACCCGTGTGGGTCGTGGCGAGGCGTCGAAGGGTAAGACGGCCGCCGTGGTACCAAGGGCCAGAAGGCTCGTTACCAGGTGCCGGAGCGCTTCGAGGGTGGTCAGATGCCGCTGCACATGCGTCTGCCCAAGCTTCGTGGCTTCAAGAACCCGTTCCGCACGGAGTACCAGGTCGTCAACCTGGACAAGATCTCCGCGCTGTACCCCGAGGGTGGCTCCGTCACCGTCGAGGGCCTGGTCGCCAAGGGAGCCGTCCGCAAGGGCGAGCTCGTCAAGGTGCTCGGCACGGGTGAGATCACCGTCAAGGTCGAGGTCGCGGTCGACGCGTTCTCGGCTTCCGCCAAGGACAAGATCCTTGCGGCCGGTGGCTCCATCTCGGAGAACTGATACGTAGGACGGGGCCGATGGCGCTATGCGCTGTCGGCCCTGTCTGCGTCTAGAGGGTGGTGGCGGCGCCATCGTCTCTCGGGGAACGTAAGATCATCGCCGGTTGTCTCAAATTGCTGTCCATCGCGGCGCAGCGGCTAAGGTGCCCAGTGGCGTCCCGTGCCGGGTGCGTCACAATTCGCCGATCAACCGGCGACACGACATCCCGCCTCGGCGGGCCAGGAGGATAGGTGCTCAGCGCATTCGCCCGGGCTTTCCGGACACCTGACCTGCGGCGCAAGCTGCTGTTCACGATCGCCATCATGGCGATCTTCCGTGTGGGCTCGTTCATCCCCACCCCGGCGTGGACTATGCCAACGTGCAGCAGTGCATTGCCTCCCAGGGGCAGAACGACCTCCTGGGCATGGTGAACCTGTTCAGCGGTGGGGCACTGCTCCAGCTCTCGATCTTCGCGCTCGGCATCATGCCGTACATCACCGCGAGCATCATTGTGCAGCTGCTCCGTGTGGTCATCCCTCACTTCGAGGCGCTCCACAAGGAGGGCCAGTCGGGTACCGCGAAGCTCACGCAGTACACGCGCTACCTGACCATCGCCTTGGCGATCCTCCAGTCCACGACGGTCATCACGACCGCGCGTAGCGGACTCCTCTTCCCGAACTGCCCGGTCGACGTGATCCCGAACGGGAGCTTCTCACCTCCGCCCTCATGGTCATCACCATGACGGCCGGAACGGGCCTCATTATGTGGCTCGGCGAGCTGATCTCGGAGCGCGGTGTCGGCAACGGCATGTCGCTGCTCATCTTCACCTCGATCGCCGCCAGCTTCCCCACCGCCCTGTGGTCCATCGCGGGTGGCGCGAACGGCGCGACCAACTTCATCATCATGATCGCCGTGATCGTCCTGGTCATCGGGCTCGTCGTCTTCGTCGAGCAGTCGCAGCGCCGGGTGCCGGTGCAGTACGCGAAGCGCATGGTCGGACGCAAGATGTACGGCGGCTCCAGCACCTACATCCCGATCAAGATCAACATGTCCGGTGTCATCCCGGTCATCTTCGCCTCGTCGCTCCTCGCCGTCCGGGACTCATCGCCCAGTTCGGTGACCAGACGGCGGCTGGGTCGTCTGGGTCAGCACCTACCTCGCGGACCCGGCGTCGCCGATCCACATCTCGGTCTACGTGCTCCTGATCATTTTCTTCTGCTTCTTCTACACGGCCATCACGTTCAACCCGGACGAGGTAGCGGACAACATGAAGAAGTACGGCGGCTTCATCCCCGGCATCCGTGCCGGGCGGCCGACCGCGGAGTACCTCGACTACGTCATCACCCGCATCACCTCTGCAGGTGCCATCTATCTCGCGCTGGTTGCGCTTATCCCGACCCTCGTCCTCGTCCTGCTGGGGTGAGCACGAACATCCCGTTCGGCGGTAGCTCGATCCTCATCGTCGTGGGCGTCGGTCTCGAAACGGTCAAGCAGATCGACTCGCAGCTGCAGCAGCGTCACTACGAAGGGTTCCTCCGTTGACCTCAGAGTTGACTGCCGACGCCCAGCGTTCCGGCACGCGCTCCGCCCGCCTGATCATCATGGGTCCGCAGGGCGCCGGCAAGGGCACTCAGGCGGCTCGTCTGGCGGCGCACTACGGCATCCCGGCGATCTCCACGGGCGACATCTTCCGGGCGAACATCAAGGGTGGCACCGAGCTGGGCAGGCTCGTGCAGGAGTACACGGCCAAGGGAGACCTCGTCCCGGATTCCGTGACGAACGACATGGTCCGTGACCGTCTCGCCCAGGACGACGTGGCACGCGGCTTCATCCTCGACGGCTACCCCGCAACGCGGCCCAGGTCATCGAGCTCGACGCGATCCTCAACGATCTCGGGTGACGCTGGACGGCGTCGTCGAGCTCACGGCGGACCGCGACGAGCTTCTCGGTCGCCTGCGCAAGCGGGCAGAGATCGAGGACGTGAGGACGACACCGAGGAGGCGATCGCTCGCCGTCTCGACATCTATGCCGAGCAGACGGCTCCACTCACCTCCGCCTACGCCGAGCGGGGCCTCCTGGCCCAGGTCGACGGCATCGGTGAGATCGACGACGTGACCTCTCGGCTCGTCGAGGCGCTCGCGCCTCTCGTCGGCTGATCCAGGGCGAGGAGCTACGGTGTTCGGCCGCGAAAAGATCGAGTACAAGAACGTCGACCAGGTACGCACCATGCGTCGGGCGGGACTGGTGGTCGCCGACGCGCTTGCCACGGTCCGCTCGGCGGTGCGTCCCGGCATGACGACCGCGGACCTGGACGCGCTGGCGGCTGCAGTGATAGGTGACGCCGGCGCTTCGCCGTCCTTCCTCGGATACCACGGGTACCCGGCGACTCTCTGTGTCTCCGTGAACGACGAGGTCGTGCACGGCATCCCTGGTACGCGTGAGCTGCTGCCGGGCGACCTCGTGTCGGTGGACTGCGGCGCGATCGTGGACGGCTGGCACGGGGACTCGGCGTTCTCGTTCGTGCTTCCCGAGGCGGACCCGGCGGACGTCGCGCTCGTCGAGGCGACCGAGCGTGCCCTCTGGGCGGCATCGCCGCGCTGGCGACCGGTGAGCGCCTGGGCGACGTGGGCAACGCGGTGGAGGACTCCATCGAGGCGTCCGCCATCTCTGACGGGGTCGCCTACGGGATCATCGAGGAGTACGTGGGTCACGGCATCGGTACCGCGATGCATCAGCCGCCCGACGTCCTGAACTACCGGACACGCGAGCGCGGACCTCGGCTCAAGCCGGGCATGTGCCTGGCGATCGAGCCCATGGTGACCCGCGGCGAGCGCTTCACCCAGGTGCTCGAGGACGACTGGACCGTCGTGACCGACGACGGTGCTCGTGCCGCCCACTGGGAGCACAGCGTGGCGATCCTCGACGACGGGATCTGGGTGCTTACGGCGCCCGACGGGGTGCGGCGAAGCTCGCCGAGCTCGGCGTGAAGGTGGCTCCGCTCGACGTCTGAACAGGACGCACGCGCACGACGACGGCCCGTACCCGACCGCAACCGGTCCGGTACGGGCCGTCGTCCGTCGTCGGGCATCTCGCGGTGCGGTGGGCGCGATCTGGACCCTCTCCTGGTGTCCTGGACTGCTTCTGCGGACACGACGCCGAGCGCCCGACAGCCTGGGAGCGCCACCGCGGGCGGTTCCGAGCCGCCCCGTCCCGCAGCCCCTGCTATCGGGTGCACTCTGCTCAACCGCCAGACCGCGACCACGTCCCGGACGACCGCCAGCCGACCGGGCTGACCGTAGCTGCGAGCCTCGACGGTGCGGGCCGGGCCTGGGGCAGGCGTACACGGGGGACACCGGACTGCGCATCCGACGACGCTCAAGGAGGTCGTCGACGACGCCGGCGGCGGCGCGGTGCCCGCCGACTCGATCTCTCGGCCGTCCCGGCCGCTCGACGCGGCAGGTGTGCCCGGGTACGCGCGGACGGGCCCCGAGCTCGCGGGGAGGGCTCGACGTCGGGCACGTTCGTCCGCACCTCGGCCCACCTCACGCTGCACCACCGCATCGGGTGGTGCGCGGGCGCCGTCGGGCCTGAGAGACTTGCTGGACAAGCACACCGGTGGGTCTGGACGTACTTCCAGGTCCACCGGTCATCAGCGGGACCCACCAGGTGGTCGTACACCCCGAGGCGACCGGGCGCACAGCGCCTTGGTTTCTTCTTGTCGATCCATGCCGTAGGATAGTCCGCTGGGTGAAGTCCGCGTTACTTGTTGCCGTCGTTCGACCGGCAGCAGGAGCGGGCAGCACGCGACGTCCACCCACCCGTCCTCGTCGAGCGCGGGTGTGTGGGAAGCAGTTCGGACGAGAGTTAGCGGAGGATATGGCAAAGAAGGACGGTGTCATCGAGATCGAGGGCAGCGTGGTCGAGGCCCTGCCGAACGCGATGTTCCGCGTGGAGCTGGCCAACGGGCACAAGGTTCTGGCTCACATCTCGGGCAAGATGCGACAGCACTACATCCGGATCCTCCCTGAGGACCGAGTGGTGGTGGAGCTGAGCCCGTACGACCTGTCCCGTGGCCGGATCGTCTACCGCTACAAGTAGTCGTCAAGAATCCACCACTCGAAACAACTGCTGCTGCAAGCAGGGTTCGCCCGCGCGTGCGTGCGGCGGCGGAGGAACAGACTGATGAAGGTCAAGCCCAGCGTCAAGAAGATCTGCGACAAGTGCAAGGTGATCCGCCGGCACGGTCGCGTCATGGTGATCTGCGAGAACCTGCGCCACAAGCAGCGCCAGGGCTGAGTCCCCGGCGCTTCGGCGCACGGTGATCCAGGTCCGCGAGCGGACCGATCGCCGGCACCCTCGGGTGCCAACCAAGCGCACCACCACGAACCTCACGGTCGGGCCGAACAGGCCCACTGAGGGAACCCCGGCTCGGAGGCCGGGGCCCGCAGCTCCGCGGGAAGATGGTGCGGTAGACCTCCGAACGAAGTAACAGGAGCCGGAAGGCACATGGCACGTCTTGTCGGCGTCGACCTCCCCGCGAGAAGCGGCTCGAGATCGCGCTCACCTACATCTACGGCGTCGGCCGTACCCGCGCCAGCAGACGCTGGCCGCAACCGGGATCTCCCGGACGTTCGCGTGAAGGACCTCGGTGACACCGAGCTCGTCGCGCTGCGTGACTACCTCGAGGGCAACTACAAGCTCGAGGGTGACCTCCGCCGTGAGGTGGCTGCTGACATTCGCCGCAAGGTCGAGATCGGCTGCTACGAGGGCCTGCGTCACCGCCGCGGCCTGCCCGTCCGCGGGCAGCGCACCAAGACCAACGCGCGTACCCGCAAGGGACCAAGCGCACCGTGGCCGGTAAGAAGAAGGCCCGCTAAGCAGCAGTAGTCCGTGGGACGCGTGCAACCCGGCTGAGCCTCGAGCTCACCCGCGCAGCGCACGCCGACCCGGTCCGAACACCTCAGACCAGGAGAGAATTCAGAAATGCCTCCCAAGACTCGCGCCACCGCGGCCCGGAAGCCGCGCCGCAAGGACAAGAAGAACGTCCCCACGGCCAGGCGCACATCAAGAGCACGTTCAACAACACGATCGTGTCGATCACCGACCAGACCGGTGCTGTCATCGCCTGGGCCTCTGCCGCCACGTCGGCTTCAAGGGCTCGCGCAAGTCGACGCCGTTCGCCGCGCAGCTCGCTGCTGAGTCCGCGGCCCGCCGCGCCCAGGAGCACGGCGTCAAGAAGGTCGACGTCTTCGTCAAGGGCCGGGCTCCGGTCGCGAGACCGCGATCCGTTCGCTCACGGCGACCGGCCTCGAGGTCGGCTCGATCCAGGACGTGACGCCCCAGGCTCACAACGGCTGCCGCCCCCGAAGCGTCGCCGCGTCTGATCTTCCGCTTCGCTCGCCGTCGCGCTTCTCCTGACCCTGGTCGGGTCGGCGCGGCGGCGGCGCAGCCACCTGGGCGGGTGGACAGAGTCCCGCCCCGGCACAGCGTTGCCCGTGATGCGTCATATGGCGGACGCACACTGAAAGGAACACACCAGTGCTGATCGCACAGCGCCCCACCCTGACCGAAGAGGTTCTCTCGGAGAACCGTTCGCGCTTCTCCATCGAGCCGCTCGAGCCTGGCTTCGGCTACACCCTCGGGAACTCGCTTCGTCGCACGCTGCTCTCGTCCATCCGGGCGCTGCAGTGACCTCGATCCGTATCGATGGTGTGCTCCACGAGTTCACCACCGTGTCCGGTGTCAAGGAAGACGTCACCGAGATCATCCTCAACATCAAGAACCTCGTCGTCTCCTCGGAGAACGACGAGCCGGTCGTGATGTACCTGCGCAAGCAGGGTGCTGGCGCGGTCACCGCCGCGGACATCGTTCCGCCGGCGGGCGTGGAGGTCCACAACCCGGACCTTCACATCGCCACCCTCAACGACAAGGGCAAGCTCGAGATCGAGCTGACGGTCGAGCGTGGACGTGGTTACGTCTCCGCCAACCAGAACAAGTCCTTCGACGCCGAGATCGGCCGTGTTCCGGTCGACTCGATCTACTCGCCGGTCCTCAAGGTCACGTACAAGGTCGAGGCGACCCGAGTCGAGCAGCGCACCGACTTCGACAAGCTGATCGTCGACGTCGAGACGAAGCAGGCGATCTCGCCGCGCGACGCGCTGGCTTCCGCCGGCAAGACGCTCGTCGAGCTCTTCGGTCTTGCGCGTGAGCTCAACGTCGAGGCCGAGGGCATCGAGATCGGCCCGTCCCCGACGGACGCCGCGCTCGCTGCGGACCTGGCGCTCCCGATCGAGGAGCTCAACCTCACGATCCGTTCGTACAACTGCCTCAAGCGCGAGGGCATCCACCAGGTCGGCGAGCTCGTCGCACGTAGCGAAGCAGACCTGCTGGACATCCGGAACTTCGGCGCGAAGTCGATCAACGAGGTGAAGGAGAAGCTCGCTGAGCTCGGCCTGAACCTCAAGGACTCGCCGCTGGACTTCGACCCTCGACGGCCGACTACTACGAGGCCGACGAGGACGAAGCGACGACGTTCTCCGACGAGCAGCAGCAGTACTGACCTTCCGTGCGGGCGGCTCGGCCGCCGCACGATCCACTTCTAAGGAGCAAGATCAATGCCTACCCCACCAAGGGTCCGCGGCTCGGCGGTGGCCCGGCTCACGAGCGTCTCATCCTCGCGAACCTGTCCACGGCGCTCTTCGAGCACGGCCGCATCACGACCACCGAGACCAAGGCGAAGCGTCTTCGTCCGCTGGCCGAGCGTCTCATCACGTTCGCCAAGCGCGGTGACCTGGCGGCCCGTCGTCGCGTCATGACCGTCGTCCGCGACAAGTCCGTCGTGCACACGCTCTTCACCGAGATCGCCCGCAGATGGCGGAGCGCAACGGTGGCTACACGCGCATCACGAAGGTCGGCAACCGCAAGGGCGACAACGCCCCCATGGCCGTCATCGAGCTCGTGACCGAGCCCGTCAGCCCCAAGCAGGCCGTCGTCCGCGAGGCCGAGAAGGCCGCGAAGAAGTCCAGCAAGCCCAAGGCCGCCAAGGTCGAGGACGCGCCGGTCGTCGAGGACGCCCCGTCGAGGACGCTCCCGTCGTCGACGACGCGCCCGTCGAGGACGCGAAGGCTTCGAAGGAGGACTGATCCCTCCCCGGCTCTGCCGGACGGGTACCTCCTGAAGGGCCCGGCACCATCTGGTGCCGGGCCCTTCGCCATGCCCGACGGCGGAGCGCGGCCAGGTCTCGAGGACCGGCGCGGCTAGGCCCGGCGCGGCTCGCCCCGGCCAGGCTGGGCCCGTCCCGCCCGGCCCCGGCCGGGTCGCCCGCCGCCCGCCGGCCCGCCGCCGCCGGCTCGCCCGCCGTCGCGCCGGTCGGTCGATGGCACGCGCGCAGCCTGCAGGATCGTCCTAGATTGGTCCGCATGGTTCTCCCGGTGCTGTTCGTCCACGGTTCCCGCACGTCTCGGACGATGTGGCGTGCGCAGCTCGAGGCGATGGAGCGCGCCGGGATCGACGCGGCCGCGACGGACCTGCCGGGGCACGGCGAACGGATCGGCGAGCCGTTCACGCTCGACGGCGCGGTGTCCGCCCTCGCGCGAGCCGTCGAGGACCTCGGGGGCGCGTGCTCGTCGTCGGCCTCTCGCTCGGCGGGTACGTGGGGATCGAGCACCGCGCGCGGTTCCCCGACCAGGTGGCCGGTCTGGTGGCCGCGAGCTGCTGCACCGTCCCTGCCTCCCGGCTGCGTGGCGTGTGGCGCCTGGCTGCGAACCGGATCGAGAGGCTGTCGGACAACGGGGCAGCGATCAACGCGGCGCTCGTGAGCAGGACGTTGCCTGCCGCGGGGATCGCGGACATTGGTGCGGGAGGGTTCGCGCTGACGGCCATGACAGCGATCCTCGACGAGGTCGGGCTCATGGACCCCTCGCTGCTCTCGCCACGACGGACTCGCCCGTGTGGTTCGTCAACGGGCGGTGGGACCACTTCCGGTTCGGGGAGCGCGCGTACCTGGCCGCGGCGCGGTCCGGAGGTGCGCGGGCCGAGCTCGTGGTGATCCCCGGTGCCAGGCACCTCGTCAGTCTCGATCGCCCGTGGCGTTCACCCGGGCGGTCCTGGAGGCCCACCGAGAGGCTGCGCGAGGGAGGAGCGGCTCGGCTAGGTCAGGCGGACGGCAGGTCCCAGGCCCTCGCACCACCGACGAGAGCCGCGGAGTTCGGCACGACCACCACGTCGTCGCCGAGCCGCTCGAGCGCTGAGGCGGTGATCTGACGGGAGTTGCCGCCGCCCAGGTAGAGCCGGTCCCACCAGAAGACGGGGCGCAGCCCTTCGACGAGGGCCACGACGCGGCGTGACCACAGACCGTTCCCGAGCCGCCGCCGCTCCACCTCGCCGATGTACTCGTCGTAGGTGGTGCCTCGCCGTACCGGGGCGTGCGACCACTCGAGGTGAGGGGCGAGCCGCCGCCGTGGAAGAGGGCCGAGCCCAGGCCGGTGCCGAGGGTCAGGACGAGCTCGAGGCCCGAGGCTGCGATGACGCCTGCACCGTGGACCTCGGCGTCGTTGAGGACGAGCGCGGGCACCCGAGCCGTTCGCTGACGGCCGCCTGGACGTCGAAGCTCGCCCACTGTTCGGCGAGGGCAGGATCCACCCTGCTGCGAGGGCCCGAGCGCGTGATGTAGTGCGGGTGTGCACCACGACCCCGCGGCGGATCATGCCGGGCATGCCGACCGTCACGCGGACTGCCGGCGGGAGGCGGTCTGCGATCTGGGCGATGACGTCGACCAGGAGCGCTGGGGGCAGGGGATAGGGCGTCGGGACGCGGACGGCCGCCGCGTGGGCGGTCCCCGCGGCGTCCAGCACGTTGGCCTTGATCCCGCCGCCGCCGCAGTCCACCGCGAGGGTGCGCAGGTCGGCGGGGTCGCTACCAGGGGACGTTCGGGCATGTCTGCACACTAACGGGCGCTAGCGTTGGTGCACGTGACGAACGAGCAGCCGGTCCGCGTCCGCCTGGACCTCGCCTACCAGGGCACGGCCTTCGCCGGCTGGGCCCGCCAACCTGGTCTGCGAACCGTGGAGGGGACCCTCGAGGACGGCCTGGGACAGATCCTGCGGGGGACCCGCCCGCCTCACGGTGGCGGGGCGCACGGACGCGGGGTGCACGCTCGCGGCCAGGTAGCCCATGTCGACCTTCCGCGGCCCGTCTGGGCCGCGATGCCGGGCCGGTCGGACCGGGAGCCGGGACGCGCTCGTCGCGCGCCTCGGGGAGTGCTGCCCGGGGACGTGGTGGTCCGCCGGGCGGCCTGGCGCCCGCAGGGTTCGACGCCCGCTTCTCGGCGCTCTACCGCAGCTACACGTTCCGCATCGTCGACGACCCGGCGCTGCGCGACCCTGCGCCGCGAGTGGGTGCTGTGGAACCGCAAGCCGCTCGACGCCGACGCGATGCACCAGGCCCTCCAGCCGTTGCTCGGTGTCCGCGACTTCGCTGCGTTCTGCAAGCCGCGCCCTGGTGCGACGACGATCCGCGAACTGCAGCACCTGTCGTGGGAGCGGGCGACCGAGGGCCCGGACGCCGGGCTCGTCGTCGCGCACGTGCGGGCGGACGCGTTCTGCCACAACATGGTGCGCGCGCTCGTCGGGGCGTCGCTCGCCGTGGGGAGGGCGTCGCCCGTCTCCTGGCCGCCGAGGTGCTGGCGGCGAGGCGCAGGGATGCGGGCGCCGGCGTCGTGCCCCGCACGGCCTGGTCCTCGAGGCCGTCACCTACCCGCCCGACGACGAGCTCGCGGCCGGGCGGAGCGCGTCCGCGCCATCCGCATGGACGAGGACGTGTGGGAGCCGAACGGTGACGGCGCAGGAATCACCGCGGCCGGTGGGACCTCCGCTCCGTAGCCCTAGGGCTCTTCGACGATGTGGACCGCGGCCTCCTCAGCGCTCGCCGCTCCGCCGTCGATCCCCGCGTCGTCGGCGTAGGTGTCGTTGACCCGCCCGTCGAGCGCGTCGGCATCGGCGATGAGCCGACCGGAACGCGTGGTGTCCGGCCGGTCGAGGGGTCGACTTCCCAGGTCTCGGGTTCCTCGTCGGCGAGGCGCTGGTCGAGCGACTCGCCGTCCTCCTCGAGCCGCTCCGGGTGCGCATAGGTCAGGGGCCGCTCGGGCGGCGTGTAGCCCTCGTCGAGCACGTCGTCGACGCCGCGGTCGACCAGGGTGTCGTCGCGCTGGAGCTGGTCGGAGTCGCCCTCGGAGCCGAGGGCCGGGTCTGTCCGGGTGGCCGGTGTGTCGTCGCTCATGTCTCCACACTGGCACCCGTGGAGCGTTCCCGCAGCCCACCGGTCGCTCCTCACGGGCACCGGGCTACGCTCGTGGCGTACGTGGCGGGTACCGGTCGCCCGGGCCCTGACCCCGCGTGCCCGTTCCACCTTCGCAACGAGACAGCGCCGTCCTCGGTCGACGGACGGCCCGACCCAGGAGCCCACCATGTCGTCGATCGACGACCTCCTCTCCGTCATCCCGCTCGATCAGCTCGCCGGCAGGCTCGGCGTCGACGAGGCGACCGCCCAGCAGGCGGCCTCGACCGCTCTGCCCGCGCTGATCGGTGGCCTGCAGGCCAACGCCCAGGACCCGGCCGGTGCCGCGTCGCTCCAGAAGGCCCTGTCGCAGCACTCGCCGTCGCTCGTCGAGGGCGGGGTGAACCTCGACGACGTCGACACGGACGACGGGCAGAAGATCGTCCGCAACATCTTCGGGTCGAACGAGGAGCAGGTCGTCGCCCAGCTCGCCGACAAGAGCGGCACGCAGTCGAACGTGCTCGCCTCGATCCTTCCGGCGCTCGCGCCCATCGCGTTGTCCTTCCTGGCCAAGCAGCTGGGGAACAAGCCCGAGACGTCCACGGACGCGCAGGGCGCGGCGGCGGCGGCATCGGCGACCTGCTGGGGGTCTCCTGGGCGGAGGCTCGGGCGGCTCGGGCGGTGGCCTCGGCAGCATCCTGGGTGGGCTCGGCGGTCTGCTGGGCGGCGGCAAGCGCTGACCCTCCTGCCCGACGGCGGAGCGCATCCCGGTCGCCCGGGTGCGGTCCGCCGTCGGGCAGGGTGCGTCACCGTCGAGGCATCAGCGGGTCACCCTCGGCGGGCGGGTCGGTCGCCCGCGGAAAGGAATCGCCACCCGGGCCCTCGGGCAGGGAGGATGAGCCCGTGGGTCACATCGACATCAGCGACATCAGCTACTTCCTGCCCGACGGGCGCCCCTCCTCGCCGGGGCGACACTGCGTGTCGCGGACGGGGCCAAGGTCGCGCTCGTCGGGCCCAACGGCGCCGGCAAGACGACGCTCCTGCGCATCGTCGCAGGAGACCTGGCCGCGCACGGCGGGACCGTGGGCCGCAGCGGCGGGCTCGGCGTGATGCGCCAGTTCGTCGGGCGCATCGACGACGAGCGCACGGTCCGCGACCTGCTCGTCGACCTCGCGCAGCCCTCCATCAGGGACGCCGCCCGTGAGCTCGCGGCCGCAGAGCTCGACATCATGACCGTCGACGACACCCCTCCCAGATGCGGTACGCGCAGGCCCTCTCCGACTGGGCCGACGCGCGCGGCTACGAGGCCGAGTCCGAGTGGGACAAGGTCACCGACGAGGTCCTGTCGATCCCGTTCGAGCAGGCCCAGTTCCGCGAGGTCCGCACGTTGTCCGGCGGCGAGCAGAAGCGCCTGGTGCTGACGGCGCTGTTCCGCGGCCCCGAGGAGGTCCTCCTGCTCGACGAGCCCGACAACTACCTCGACGTGCCCACCAAGCGGTGGCTCGAGGAGAAGCTCGCAGCGTCGCCCAAGACCGTGCTCTTCATCAGCCACGACCGCGAGCTCCTGGCGCGGACCGCCACCCAGGTCGCGACCGTCGAGCCGACCGGCGCCGGGGCACCATCTGGGTGCACGGGGGCGGGTTCGGGACGTACGCGGAGGCGCGGGCCGACCGGCGCAGCCGCTCGAGGAGCTGCTGCGCCGTTGGGAGGAGGAGCACACCAAGCTCAAGGACCTCGTCAACATGCTCAAGAACAAGGCGGCCTTCAACGACGGGCTCGCGAGCCGCTACCAGGCCGCCCAGACGCGTCTGCGGAAGTTCGAGGAAGCGGGCCCTCCGCAGGTCCTGGCCCAGGAGCAGAACGTCAAGGTCCGCCTGACCGGCGGGCGCACGGCCAAGCGGGCCGTGACCTGCCACCAGCTCGAGCTCACGGGGCTCATGGAGCCGTTCGACCTCGAGGTGTTCTTCGGGAGCGCGTCGCGGTACTGGGGTCCAACGGCTCGGGCAAGTCGCACTTCATGCGGCTGCTGGCGCGCGGTGGCTCGGACCCGGACGTCGAGCACCGGCCGGTCGTCGAAAGTACCGGGGCGCTGCAGGCCCTGGTGACGGAGCCGTTGTCCCACCCGTCGCTCACTCCGGGCGGGCGGTGCTCGGCTCGCGCGTGCGCCCGGGTGGTTCGCGCAGAACCACGCCCACCCGGAGTTCGAGGGCCGCACGCTCCTCGAGATCCTGCACCGCGGCGACGGGGCCCGTGAAGGGATGGGGCGAGAGCCCGCGAGCAAGGCGTTGGACCGGTACGAGCTCGTCGGCCAGGCCGAGCAACGGTTCGAGACTCTGTCCGGGGGCAGCAGGCGCGCTTCCAGATCCTGCTGCTCGAGCTCGGAGGCGCCACGCTCCTCCTCCTCGACGAGCCGACCGACAACCTCGACCTGCACTCGGCCGAGGCGCTCGAGTCCGGGCTCGCGGCCTTCGAGGGCACGGTCCTCGCTGTCACGCACGACCGTTGGTTCGCCCGCGGCTTCGACCGGTTCATGGTGTTCGGGTCGAACGGGCGCGTGATCGAGACCCGGAGCCCGTGTGGGACGTAGAGCGGGTCAAGCGGCAGCGGTGACGGGGTGGCCGGGGTGGCCTGGCTGCCGAACCCGAGGTTGGTCAGGCAACGATGGCTGGATGCCTGACGAACCTCGGGTTCGGCTCCCCGTTCGGCTGCGCGGCGCGGTGAGGAAGACCACACGCGCGGCGGAGAGCAGGTAGCACGACCTGCGCGGCGCCGTCGGGCTCCTAAAATGGAGCAATGGCCGTCCCCAAGATCGTCCTCTTCTACGCCTTCACTCCGCTCGCCGACCCGCGCGCGGTGCAGCTGTGGCAACGTGCGCTCGGGGAGCGGTGGGGTTGACGGGACGCGTCATCGTGTCCGAGCACGGCATCAACGCGACCCTGGGCGGGACGGTCGAGAACCTCAAGCAGTACGTCAAGACCACCAAGCAGTACCCCGGGTTCGCCGGTATCGACGTGAAGTGGTCCGACGGCACGGGGCGCGACTTCCCCGGCTCTCCGTGAAGGTCCGCCCTGAGCTCGTGAGCTTCGGCGCCGTCGACGAGCTGAAGGTCGACGCCGAGGGCGTGGTCGACAGCGGGGCCCGCCTCGATCCCGCGGCCCTGCACGAGCTGGTCGCCGAGCGCGGCGACGACGTCGTGTTCTTCGACGGCCGCAACGCGTTCGAGGCGGCGATCGGGAAGTTCCGTGGCGCCGTCGTGCCCGATGTCGCGACCACGCGCGACTTCGTCGCCGAGCTCGACTCCGGGACCTACGACGAGCTCAAGGGTCGTCCCGTCGTGACCTACTGCACGGGCGGCGTGCGGTGCGAGGTCCTGTCCTCGCTCATGCGCTCGCGAGGGTTCGAGGAGGTCTACCAGCTCGACGGCGGGATCGTCCGCTACGGCGAGACGTTCGGCGACGAGGGGCTCTGGGAGGGTCGCTCTACGTGTTCGACGAACGCATGCACGTCGAGTTCGGAGACCAGTCGGTCCCGCTCGGCGCGTGCTGCGAGTGCGGGGCGCCACCGCGAAGTACGAGAACTGCGTGGATCCCGGCTGCCAGACGCTGCGCCTGTTCTGCGCCGCCTGCGCGGGGTCGCCCGCTCGCTCCAGTGCGACGCATGTGCCGACCTGCGTCCGGGCGCGTATCCTCGTCCTCGGGAAGGCGCGAGGACCGGTCTTGCCCACGACAACCACCGGGCAACCGCCTGACTCGGCTGGCTGGCACCAGAGTCCGTGCCGTCTGACACCGCTGCACACACCGAGGTCAACATCACCCTCGGTGTGACGCATCGTGTTTTGACCCTGCACGGTCCGTCCAGGTAGTCTGTTGAGTCGTTGTGCTTCCCCTTCGGCATCTCGTCACCTGTGCGCCCACTCGCTCTGTGACGTGGACACCCGTCAACCGAAGGCCGAACGACTTGTCGGACGCAGGCTCCTGCGCCGAAGACATCGAAGACACGAAACGAAGGCTACGACCGTGCGTACGTACACCCCGAAGCCCGGCGACGTCCAGCGTGACTGGTACGTCATCGACGCGACCGACGTCGTCCTGGGCCGTCTCGCCACCCACGTGGCGACCCTGCTCCGTGGCAAGCACAAGGCCACCTTCGCTCCGCATGTCGACGGAGGTGACTTCGTCATCGTCATCAACGCCGCAAGGTTGCCCTCACCGGCAACAAGCGCGAGCAGAAGCTTGCTTACACCCACTCCGGTTACCCGGGTGGTCTGAAGGCTGTCGCCTACGGCGATCTGCTGGAGAAGCACCCTGAGCGTGCTGTGGAGAGGGCCGTCCGCGGCATGATCCCCAAGACCTCGCTCGGCCGTGCACAGTTCGGCAAGCTCAAGGTCTACGCAGGCTCTGAGCACCCGCACTCTGCGCAGCAGCCGCAGACTTTCGAGATCACCCAGGTCGCGCAGTAGGCTCCGCCTGCTCGTAGACGAGAACTTAGGACGCGAGGACACACCAGTGGCCGAGACCACCGTCGACATCGACGTGCTGGAAGAAGAAACCCCAGCAACTACACCTCTGAGAGCGCAGCCCCTACGGGCCGTGGCCAGAGCATCACCGCCCCGCGCAGGCCCTGGGCCGTCGCAAGGAGGCCATCGCACGCGTGCGCCTGGTCCCCGGCACCGGGCAGTGGAAGATCAACGGCCGCACCCTCGAGGGGTACTTCCCCAACAAGGTGCACCAGCAGTTGGTCAACTCCCCGCTGAAGCTGGTCGACGTCGAGGGTCGCTTCGACGTCATCGCCCGCATCAACGGTGGTGGCACGTCCGGACAGGCCGGCGCCCTGCGCCTGGGCATCGCCCGCGCGCTGAACGAGATCGACGCCGAGCACAACCGTCCGGCGCTCAAGAAGGCCGCTTCCTGACTCGCGACGCTCGCGTCGTCGAGCGCAAGAAGGCCGGGCTCAAGAAGGCCCGTAAGGCTCCGCAGTACTCAAGCGCTGATCCAGCGCTTGCGCATCGGCCCGGTGGACATGGTCCACCGGGGCCGACGTCTTTGTCAGGATGCTGACGAGCGACCGGACCGGTCGCCTCGCGGCGGGGCGGTGCGGGCCTCGGAGCCTGTGCAGCCCCGTTGAGGAGGAATACTCATGGGACGACTGTTCGGCACCGACGGCGTGCGGGGCTGGCGAACAGGGACGTCACGGCCGAGCTCGCGCTCGGCCTGGGCGTGGCTGCTGCGAACGTGCTGGGCCGGGCGGGGCAGCCCGAGGACACCGCCCGCGCGCGGTGATCGGCCGCGACCCCGAGCATCGGGCGAGTTCCTCGGTGCGGCCGTGACCGCCGGACTGGCGAGCGCAGGGGTCAACGTGCTCGACGTCGGCGTCCTGCCGACCCCTGCCGTCGCGTTCCTCACGAGCACGCTCGACGTGGACTTCGGCGTCATGATCTCCGCGTCGCACAACCCGATGGCCGACAACGGCATCAAGTTCCTGGCCCGTGGCGGCATCAAGCTCGAGGACTCCCTCGAGGACGCGATCGAGAGCCAGCTCGACGCCGCGTGGGACCGCCCGCTCGGGGCCGAGGTCGGGCGCGTCCTGGCCGACACGGGGAGCGCGGGGCCGACTACGTCGAGCACCTCGTCGCGAGCATCGGCGCCACGGGCGACGCGCTCCCGCTCGCCGCCTGCGGATCGCGGTCGACTGCGCGAACGGCGCCGCGAGCGACGTCGGGCGGCGGCCCTGCGTGCTGCGGGCGCGGACGTCGTGGTGATGAACGCGAGCCCCGACGGGCGCAACATCAACGAGAAGTGCGGCTCGAACCATCCCGAGCAGCTCCAGGCCGTCGTGGTCGCCTCCGAGGCGGACTTCGGTGTCGCGTTCGACGGCGATGCCGACCGCTGCGTGGCGGTGGACCACCGCGGCGTCCTCGTGGACGGCGACCAGATCATGGGTGTCCTGGCCCTTGCGGAGAGGGACAAGGGACGCCTGCACGACGACACGCTCGTCGTGACCGTCATGAGCAACCTCGGTCTGATCCTCGCGATGCGTGAGGCCGGGATCCGCACGGTCCAGACGGGCGTCGGCGACCGGTACGTCCTGGAGGAGATGCGCGCCAACGGATACACGCTCGGGGGCGAGCAATCGGGTCACATCATCCTGTCCCAGTTCGCGACCACGGGCGACGGCGTCCTCACGGCGCTCCAGCTGGCCGCTCGTATCCAGGAGTCCGGCACGAAGCTCGCCGACCTTGCCGGAGCGGTGCCAAGCTGCCGCAGACGCTGCTCAACGTCCGGGGTCGACAAGGCGCGAGCCGCGACCGACGAGGTGCTCCAGGAGGCCGTCGCGGCTGCCGAGGAGGGCCTCGGGGAGACCGGCCGGGTCGTCCTGCGCTCGTCGGGCACCGAGCCGCTTGTGCGGGTGATGGTCGAGGCCGCCACGCAGGCCGCCGCCGACGCCGTCGCCGAGTCCCTCGCCGGCGTCGTGCGGACCAGGCTGGCCCTGTGACGGGTCGAACCGGCTTCACGGGGCCCGTCGATGCGACGCTGCGCGACCAGGTCGCCGACCACCTGTCCCGCTACGAGGACGGCGTGCTGCCGATCGTCCAGGCGGGGCACCCGGTGCTGCGGCGCCCGCCGTGGCGTACACCGGTCAGCTCGGGGACCTGTTCCCCGACCTGGTCGAGGCCATGCGCCGCACCATGCACGCGGCCCCGGCGTCGGACTCGCGGCGCCTCAGGTCGGCCTCGGCCTCGCGGTCGCCGTGCTCCAGGACGCAGGCGTCCCCGACCCCGAGGACGCGGACCTGCGTGAGCGTCGCCCGCTGCCGTTCCGGGTGCTCGTCAACCCCGCCTACGAGCCTGCAGGGAGGAGGCGCGCGCGTTCTTCGAGGGCTGTCTGAGCGTGAGCGGCTGGCAGGCCGTCGTCGCGCGGCACCGGTCAGTGCGCCTGACCGGCCAGGACGAGCGGGGCCATGCCGTGGACGAG
Source organism: Oerskovia sp. M15 (assembly GCA_038070415.1). Taxonomy (GTDB): domain Bacteria; phylum Actinomycetota; class Actinomycetes; order Actinomycetales; family Cellulomonadaceae; genus Oerskovia. The sequence goes on along the minus strand of JAMYWF010000001.1, from coordinate 721,188 downwards.
GTCCTGACCGGCTGGCCGCCCGCATCGTCCAGCACGAGACCGACCACCTGCGCGGCGAGCTGTACATCGATCGTGCCGAGCTCCGCTCCCTCGCCTCGAACGACAACATGATGCGGTTCTGGGGCAGAGCCCGGACCCGTCCGGGGCGGCAGAGGCACTGGGCTTCCGGCTGCCGTGACCGGGTGAGATCGTCCGAAGGATGTCACAGCATCCTTCAGGAGGACCTCTCCCCAGGAGATCTCCCTCGGGAGGATGACGTGATCTCCCGGCTCGCCCGGCAGAATTGTCCGAGGAAGCTCGGGGTCGACATCAGGGCAGACTGGGGGTTTCCCCGATGGCGTCGCACCTCCGCATCCGTAGGCTGGTCACAGGCGTCGTCCGGCGCTTGTGACCAGCCTGGTTCGCCCGCCAGCCGACGAACAGAGGACTTGTGATAGAGGCCGTCTCGACCTTCTTGGAGAACCTGGAGACCTGGGTTCTCGCACTCGCGGCATCCGCATGGATCTATCCGGCTCTGTACGCCTTCGCGACGATCGACGGGTTCTTCCCGCCGATCCCCAGCGAGTCCGTGGTCATCACGCTCGCCGTCGCCGCCAGCACGTCGGGGAACCCCAACCTCGTGCTGGTCCTGGTCATCGCTGCCATCGGCGCCTGGACGGGCGACCAGATCGCCTATGCCCTGGGGCGTGGGATCGGGACCGAGCGCATCAGGTTCCTGCGGACGGTGCGGGGCCGCAAGGCCGTCGCCTGGGCGGACCAGGCGCTCAAGGCCCGCGGAGCCGCCTTCATCCTTGCGGCTCGATACGTCCCCATCGGGCGCGTCGCCGTGAACATGACCGCCGGTGCCGTGGGCTACCCGCGTCGCCGCTTCATGGCGTACTCGGGGCTCGCGGCCGTCACCTGGGCGCTGTACTCGGTCCTCATCGGGATCGTCGCCGCGCAGTGGCTGGGACATCAGCCGCTCCTCGCCATGTTCCTCGGCGTCCTCATCGGTGTCCTGTCCGGCGTGGTCGTCGACCGGATCATGAACCACGTGGCGCGCAAGCGCCGCGCCAGGGAGGCGGCGCGTGCCGCCGCTGCCGGAGTCACCCGCTCCACGGCGTGTCGACGGACAAGGCGGCACCGCGTCGTCGGGCGCCCCGACGCGCTGTCCGACGACACCGCGGTCCGCCGGGCCTGCTGACGTCGTCGCCGACGTCCGGGGCGACGTCGCCTCAGACCTTGCGCAGCCGGGCCCGCTGGACCGAGTGGTCCGAGCCCTTGGTCAGCACCAGGGTCGCCCGTCCTCGGGTGGGGAGGATGTTCTCCTCGAGGTTCGGGGCATTGATCGAGTCCCAGATGGACCGGGCCTTCTCGACGGCCTCCTCGTCGGACAGGGTCGCGTACCGCTTGAAGTACGACTCGGGCCGGGCGAACGCGGTCCTGCGCAGCGACAGGAAGCGGTCCACGTACCACTGGCGGATGTTGCGCGTGCGGGCATCGACGTAGATCGAGAAGTCGAAGAAGTCGCTCACGGCCACCGTCGACTCGTCGGTCGCGCTGGGTCGCGCAGGCTGCAGGACGTTGAGGCCCTCGACGATCAGGACGTCAGGGCGTCGCACGACGGTCTCGGCGCCCGGCACGATGTCGTAGGTCAGGTGGTCGTAGACCGGGCTGCGGACCTCGGGGACCCCGGCCTTGACCCGGACAGGAAGCGGATGAGCGCCCGCCGGTCGTAGGACTCCGGGAAGCCCTTGCGGTCCATGAGGTCGCGGCGTGCCAGCTCGGCGTTCGGGTAGAGGAAGCCGTCGGTCGTGATGAGCTCGACCCGGGGCGTCTCGGGCCAGCGGGCGAGCATCTCGCGCAGGATGCGCGACGTCGTCGACTTGCCGACCGCGACCGACCCGGCCACACCGATCACGTAGGGGTGCGCGTCGAGTTCTCCCGCAGGAAGGTCGACGTGGCCTCGTGCAGGCCGCTCGTGGCGGAGACGTAGAGGTTGAGGAGCCGGGAGACAGGCCGGTAGATCGCATCGACCTCCGCCAGGTCGATCGGGTCGCCGAGCCCACGGAGCTTGACGACGTCGGCGTCGGTCAGCGGAAGCGGCGTCGACTCGGAGAGCTTGCTCCACGCCGCCCGGTCCAGGTCGACGTAGGGCGATGCCGGGGCCAGGGCAGGCAGGCGGCCGAGGCCCGGCGAGGCGTCCCGTTCGGTCGTGGGCGCACCCTCGAGCGGAGGGACGGGCAGGTCGGAGGAAGGAACCACTCGGGTGATTCTGCCCGACGCGAGGCGAGATCGGGAACCTGAAGACGCCGGACCACTAACAAAGAACCGCGAGATGTCGTGCCTCAGGCCGTCCCCGGCGTCCGGCTAGACTCCCAGACCATGTGTGGAATCGTGGGTTACGCAGGCCCTCTCGAAACGTCCGGGCGACCCCTCGACGTCGTCCTCGAAGGACTCGGCAGGCTCGAGTACCGCGGCTACGACTCGGCGGGGTCGCGCTCGTCGCACCCGACCGGGACAGCGTCGCGACAGCCAAGAAGTCCGGGAAGCTCGTCAAGCTCGTCGACGAGCTCGGTGCCCATCCGCTGCCCGCCGCGTCCGCGGCGATCGGGCACACGCGGTGGGCCACCCATGGAGCGCCGAACGACATCAACGCGCACCCTCATGTCGCGGACGACGGCCGCCTGGCTGTGATCCACAACGGGATCGTCGAGAACTTCGCGGTCCTCAAGGCCGAGCTCCTGGCCGACGGCGCAACCTTCCTGTCCGAGACCGACACCGAGGTCGCCGCGCAGCTCCTCGCACGCGCCTACCGCCGCACCGGCAACCTCAGCGAGGCCATGGCCTACGTCGCCCGACAGCTCGAGGGGACCTTCACCCTGCTCGCCGTCCACTCGGACGACCCCACGACCGTGGTGGGCGCCCGGCACGACTCGCCGCTCGTCGTCGGGCTCGGGGACGGCGAGAACTTCCTGGGGTCGGACGTCGCCGCCTTCATCGCGTTCACCAAGGACGCGCTCGAGCTCGGCCAGGACCAGATCGTCACCATCACGCCCGACTCGGTCGAGGTCGTCGACTTCCACGGGAACCCGGCCGAGGCCACGCGCTTCACGGTCGACTGGGACGCCGCCGCGGCGGAGAAGGGTGGCTTCTCGTCCTTCATGGACAAGGAGATCCACGACCAGCCGCACGCCGTCGCGGACACGCTGCTGGGCCGTACCGACGCCGAGGGCCGTCTGATCCTGGACGACCTGCGCATCGACGAGTCCGTGCTGCGGACCATCGACAAGATCATCGTCGTCGCGTGCGGCACCGCGGCGTACTCCGGGCACGTCGCGAAGTACGCGATCGAGCACTGGTGCCGCATCCCCGTCGAGGTCGAGCTCGCGCACGAGTTCCGCTACCGCGACCCGATCGTCAACGAGAAGACGCTCGTCGTGGCCGTCACGCAGTCCGGCGAGACCATGGACACCCTCATGGCCGTCCGCCACGCCCGTGAGCAGGGCGCCAAGGTGATCTCGATCGTCAACACGCACGGATCGACCATCCCGCGCGAGTCCGACGCCGTCCTGTACACGCACGCCGCCCGGAGATCGCGGTCGCCTCGACCAAGGCTTTCCTCTCCCAGATCACCGCCGCCTACCTCCTGGGCCTCTACCTGGCGCAGCTGCGCGGGAACAAGTTCCCCGACGAGATCCGCGAGATCCTCGACGACCTGCGCGAGATGCCGCGCAAGATCCAGACCGTGATCGAGCGGGGCGAGTACGTCAGCGCGGTGGCCCGCTCCATGAAGGACGCCACCTCGGTGCTCTTCCTGGGCGGCACGTCGGGTTCCCGGTCGCGCTCGAGGGCGCGCTCAAGCTCAAGGAGCTGGCCTACATCCACGCCGAGGGTTCGCGGCGGGCGAGCTCAAGCACGGCCCCATCGCGCTGATCGACGAGGGACAGCCGGTCTTCGTCGTCGTGCCCTCGCCTCGCGGACGCAACTCGCTGCACTCGAAGGTCATCTCCAACATCCAGGAGATCCGCGCCCGCGGCGCCCGCACGCTCGTGATCGCCGAGGACGGCGACGACGCGGTGCTGCCGTACGCCGACGAGATCTTCTGGATCCCGCAGTCACCACGCTGCTCTCGCCGCTGCTCGCCGTGGTCCCGCTGCAGATCTTCGCGATGGCGCTGGCGACGGCCAAGGGGCTGGACGTCGACCAGCCGCGCAACCTGGCGAAGTCGGTCACGGTCGAGTAGGCCGCCTGGCGGCGACGAGCGGCACGGAACCGAGATGTCAGAAGCCCACCGAGCTCCCGCCCGGTGGGCTTCTGACTATCCAGAGTCGCGGGCCACCGCTTAGGGTGATCGCATGATCATCGGGGTGGGTATCGACGTGGTGGACGTCGCGCGGTTCATGGACACGCTCGAACGGACGCCGCGCCTGCGCGAAGCTCTTCACCCCGCCGAACGCGACCTGCCCCGGCGTCGCTCGCGGCCCGCTTCGCCGCGAAGGAGGCCATCGCCAAGGCGCTCGGGGCGCCGGGAGGCATGAGGTGGCAGGACGCGACCGTCCACCGGATCGTCGGGGAGCGCCCGAGGTCGAGATCACGGGGACGGTCCAGGCCCGCGCGACGGCCCTCGGGATCGCGACGTTCCACCTGTCGATCTCGCACGATGCGGGCATCGCGTCAGCCATGGTGGTGGCTGAGGGCTGAGCCCTCCGACGTCGTGGCCCGTGGCCCCGTGCGTGGGCCGCGTGGGCTCCGCCGTCGAGCAGACGGTTCGTGTCTGTCGAGCATGCGGTTGACGTCGCGAAACGGTTCGAAACGAACGCCAACCGCATGCTCGGCACCGAGCGAGGAGAAGCGGTCAGCCCTGGAGCGCCGGCACGACCTCGCGTTCGAACAGCTCGATCCCGCTGCGGTCGTACGCCGCCTCGGCGAAGTACGTGATCGCGTAGGTCATGCCTGCGCCCTCGAGCTTCTGGAGCGTCTCGACGATCTGCTCGGGCGTGCCCACGAGCGGTCCGGAGCGGAACTCCTGCACGGTCTCCTCGGCCTTGGCGGGGACCGTCTTGGCGTAGTGCTCCCCGATCCATCGGAGCCGGTCCTCGACGTCGGCCTCGGTCGCGCCGATGACGACGTTGTAGTCGGACGAGCGCGTGATCTGCTCGAACGGACGGCCGATCGCCTCGCAGTGGCCGCGCAGGACCTCCGACTTGTGGGAGAAGCCCTCGAGCGAGCCGTCGAAGTTCGTGTACTGGGCGTGCTGGGCCGCGATGCGCAGCGTCTTCTTCTCGCCGCCGCCCGCGATCCACAGCGGGATGCTGGGTGCGCTGCCGCCGTCGGGCCCCACGCCGTCGAGGACCTGGAGCGGCTGCGGGTGGCACTGCGCGCCGTCGATCTGGAAGTACGTGCCGTCGAGGGTCGCGGACCCCGTACGCCACATCTGCTCCATGACCTGCACGCCCTCGTCGAGGGCACCGAGGCGCACCCGGGCCGGGAAGCCGTGGCCGTAGGCCCGCCACTCGTGCTCGTACCAGCCGGCGCCGATGCCCATCTCGGTGCGGCCGCCGCTGACGATGTCGACGGTCGCCGCGACCTTCGCGAGGTAGGCGGGGTTGCGGTACGCGATGCACGTGCACATCTGGCCGAGACGGATGCGCTCGGTCGATGCCGCGAACGCGGCCATGAGCGTCCACGCCTCGTGCGTGGCCTCGCCCGTGGGCTCGGGGACCGTGTGGAAGTGGTCGTAGACCCACAACGACTCCACGCGTTGCGCGCACCGGGAGGCGCTCGCCGACCACCGCGGTGTCCGCGTGGCGAGCCAGGGACCGCATGGTCTCCCACTGGTCGGAGGGTCGATGCCGACGAGGTCTTGACGCCAGCCTTGCGGGATGAAGAGTCCGAATCGCATGCGCGCCAATCTAGCCCGACCGGCGGCCGCGGACGCCGAGCATCCGGCGGGCGGCCAGCGCGGGGCCGGGCGGGGCAGGATGGCCCCATGATCGAAGCGTTCACCGCCGCCCAGGTCCGTGCCGCCGAAGCGCCCTGCTCGCCCAGGGCGTCCCGCTCATGGAGCGCGCGGCCTTCGCGCTCGCGACGATCGCGGTGCGGGACCTGCAGCGTGGCGCGCACGGGGGCGGCCGGGTGTCCGGCCCGACGACGTCCGGCGCGGCGGGCGAGTGACCGGTGCTCGGGCGGTGCTCCTCGTGGGATCGGGGAACAACGGCGGCGACGCCTTGTACGCGGGCGCCCATCTCGCCCGGCGCGGGTCGCGGTGCACGCGGTGTGCACGAGCGAGCGCCCGCACGCGGACGGGCTCGCGGCTCTGCGACGGGCGGCGGGCGGGTCGTCGACCTCACGGACACCGATCAGCGGGCCCGGTGGTGGCACGTGGTGGAGGGATCCTCGGGGCCGACGTCGTCCTCGACGGCCTGGTCGGGATCGGCGCGACGGGTGCCCTGCGGGGCGTCGCCGGGGACCTGGTCCAGGTGCTCGCGGGCGAGCTCGCGCAGTCGAGCGGTCCGGGCGCACGACGGCCCTGGGTGATCGCGGTCGACGTGCCGAGCGGTATCGGCGTCGACGACGGCTCGGTGCCCGGACCCGTCCTGCCCGCGGACCGGACGGTCACCTTCGGCGCGACCAAACCCGGTCTCCTGCTGCCTCCGGCCACGCACCTCGCGGGCGTGGCGCGGTCGTCGACGTGGGGCTGGGCGAGCTGACGGCGCCGCTCGTCCGGCGTCTCGAGCGTGCCGACGTGGCGGCGCTGTGGCCGGTCCCCGGGCCGAGCGACCAGAAGTACACGCGCGGCGTCGTGGGCGTCGTCGCGGGGACGCCCACCTTCCGGGCGCGGCGGTCCTCGTGGTCACGGCAGCCGTGCGGGCGGGCGCGGGGATGGTGCGCTATCGCGGGCCCGACGACGTCGCGCGCGTCGTCGTCTCGGCCCGCCCGAGGCGGTGCCCGCCGAGGGCAGGGTGCAGGCGTGGGCGCTCGGCTCGGGCGTCCCTGCCGAGGGACAGATCGCCCTGCGCGACGGCGGGGCGGAGCGGGCGTGGACGCGGGGCAGCACGAACGCATCCGGTACGCGCTCGCGGTGGCGTGCGGCGAGCTGGCGGAGGACAGCGGGGACTCTCAGGCAGACCCGCGACCCCGTGCGTCGTCGACGCGGGAGCGCTGTCGCTGCTGCCGGGGCGGTGCCCGCCGTCGGTGGTCCTGACGCCGCACGCGGGCGAGCTCGCCGAGCTCCTGCGCTCGCGGGGCGAGGACGTCGATCGCACGGAGGTCGAGCGCGAGCCGCTGCGCTGGGCGCGACGGGCACACGACCTCACGGGCGCGACGGTGCTGCTCAAGGGATCGGCGACGCTGGTGGTCGGGCCGGGTGGGGCGTGGTCGCAGGCGGACGGGCGGCCTGGCTCGCGACTGCCGGGGCAGGAGACGTGCTCACCGGCGTCCTGGGCGCTCTGCTCGCCGCGCACAGCGAGCGGGTGCTGCAGGAGCCCTGGCTCGCGGCGGAGCTCGCGGCAGCGGCCGCCACGGTCCACGGGCTCGCGGCCAGGCGGGCGAACCCGGGGGCCGGTCACCGCGCTCGACGTGGCTGAGGCGGTCCCTGGTGTGATCGCGGAGCTGGTGGCGGAGCACGCCGACGCCGAGGGTCACGGAACGGACCGTCGACGGTGACCGTCGTCCGCGCCGAGGGTGACGGGACCGAGGGCGAGGGTGACGCGCCTGCAGGTGACGGGTGACCAGGTCCTCGTCGTGGGCGAGGTCGCGGAGGCGCTCGCAGACCGATGCCTCGGGCTCGTCTCACGCGCCCGCCGCGCCGCGCCCGCTGGACGCGCCCGGGTCCTCGTCGGGATCGTCGGTGCGCCGGGAGCGGGCAAGTCGACGCTCGCGGCCGAGGTCCTGGACGCTCTCACGGCCCGCGCCGAGGCCGGGTCGGCCACCGCGGGACCGCGGGCCGCGCCCCGGGTGCGTGCCGTCGTCGTGCCCATGGACGGCTTCCACCTCGCGGACGTCGAGCTCGGACGCCTGGGACGCCGCGACCGCAAGGGTGCTCCCGACACGTTCGACGCCCACGGCTACGTCGCGCTCCTCGAACGGCTCCGGTCGCCCCGCGACGGCGTCACGGTGTACGCCCCGCGTTCCACCGCGAGATCGAGGAGCCCTTGGCCGGGTCGATCCCCGTGGGGCCGGAGGTCGAGCTCGTCCTCACCGAGGGCAACTACCTGCTCCTCGAGGGTGACCAGGACCACGGTCGGTGGACCCCGGTGCGGGACCTGCTCGACGAGGTCTGGTTCCTCGAGATCCCCGAGGAGGTGCGCGTCGACCGTCTCGTAGCCCGGCACGTGCGACACGGCAGGTCGCCCGCGGCGGCGCGTTCCTGGGCGCTCGGTCCCGACGGGAGCAACGCCCGGCTGGTCGCATCCACGCGGGACGGGGCCGACGTCGTCGTGCGCCCGTCGTGAGTCTTCCACCGCTGAGTGCGGAGTTCTTGCGAAAACGCCGGGCGATTCTCGCAAGAACTCCGCACTCAGCGGGAGGAGCTCCAGGGCAACCGGCTACCGTGGTGGCCGTGCCGTCCCCACCACTCCTCACGTCCCGTCGCGCCGCCGCGCATCCCGTTCCAGCCGCTGCCCGTGCGCGACGGGCTCAACGCGACGCGCGTGGTCCTGCCGAGAACGGGGACGGGAGCGACGGCTCGCCGCGCTGGGACAGCATCCTGGACCACCTGGTCCACCGGTTCCCCGACGACGAGGCGCGGCTGCGCGAGAAGGTCGCCGCGGGCGAGGTCGTCGACCACCTGGGACGTCCGGTCGCGCACGACACGCCCTTTGTGCAGCACGCCCGCGTGTTCCTGTACAGGGACCCGCCCGTGGAGACGCGGGTACCCTTCGAGATCGAGGTCCTGTACCGCGACGACGACCTGGTCGTGGTCGACAAGCCGCACTTCCTCGCGAGCATCCCGCGCGGGGCCTTCATCGCGGAGTCCGCGCTGGTCCGGCTGCGGCGCGACCTCGAGCTGCCCGAGCTCTCGCCCGCGCACCGCCTCGACCGCGTGACAGCCGGGGTCCTTCTCCTGACCGTGCGACCCGAGGTTCGCGGCGCGTACCAGACGCTCTTCGCCGAACGACGCGTGACCAAGGTGTACGAGGCCGTCGCGGACGTCGACCCTCGCTCGACCTGCCGCGCGTCGTGCGCAGCCGCATCCACAAGGAGCGCGGCGTCATGCGGGCGTCCGAGGTGCCCGGGGAGCCGAACTCCGAGAGCCTCGTCGAGCTCGTGGACACGCGCGAGGTGGCCGATGGCACGGGCGGTGCACGCAGCAGGGCGGCCTCTACCGGCTCACGCCGCACACGGGCAAGACCCACCAGCTGCGCCTGCACATGAACTCGCTCGGGCTGCCGATCCTGCACGACAACTTCTACCCGTCGTTCTACGACGTGCGCCCCGACGACTTCAGCCGCCCGCTCCAGCTGGTCTCGCGCTCGATCGAGTTCGTCGATCCGCTCAGCGGGGAGCCGCGGCGCTTCGAGACGAGTCGTCCGCTCCAGGCGTGGGCGTAGGCCCGACGGCGTCACCGTCGGCGGGCGGGTACGTCACCGTCGGCGTGGGGTGCGGTCACCGTCGGCGGGCGGGTACGTCACCCTCGGCGGACACCCGCTCCTCGGCCGGTGAGAGAATCGATGATCGTGAGCCCCTTCAGCGACCTCCCGCACGGATCCGCCGACGACTTCACCCCTGCGCCGCCGCCCGGCCCCGCCCAGCCCGCCGACTACTACCCGGCGCGCGCCGTCGTCGACCTGGGTGCGATCCGCTCGAACGTCGAGTCCCTCGCGGCGCGAGCGAGCACCGCGCAGGTCATGGCGGTCGTCAAGGCGGACGCCTACGGCCACGGCCTGCTGCCCTGCGCCCGCGCCGCTCGCGGGCGGCGCGACCTGGCTCGGGACCGCGCAGGTCTCGGAAGCGCTCGCGCTGCGTGCTGCGGGATCGGCCCGGACCGGGCGCGGATCCTCACCTGGCTCTATGCCCCTGGTGCACCGTTGAGGGCCCTCGTGGAGGCCGACGTCGACGTGTCGGTCGCGGCACCGTGGGCGATCGACGAGGTCGCGGCGGCGGCCCGCGCGGCCGGTCGGCCCGCCCGTGTGCACCTCAAGATCGACACGGGCCTCGGGCGCAACGGCCTGCTGCCCGGCCAGCTCCCCGCGGCGCTCGACGCCGCCCTGCGGGCCGAGGCCGAGGGCGTGCTGCGCGTCGTCGGGATCTGGTCCCACTTCGCGTTCGCGGACGAGCCCGAGCACCCACCGTGCTGCGCCAGGCCGACGTCTTCGACGAGGCCGTCCGTACCGCCGAGGCCGCCGGTGCCCGGCTGGAGGTGCGACACCTCGCGAACTCCGCGGCGACGCTGACCAACCCGCGCGTGCACTACGACCTGGTCCGGCCGGGACTCGCGGTCTACGGCCTTTCGCCGGTCCCGCAGCTCGGCACTCCCGACGACTACGGCCTGACGCCCGCCATGACGCTCGAGGCCGAGCTCGCGACCGTCAAGCACGTCGCCGGTGGTCAGGGCGTCTCCTACGCCCACGCCTACGCGACGCCCGGGCGACGATCCTCGGGGTCGTCCCGCTGGGCTACGCCGACGGCATCCCGCGGCACGCCTCGGGTGCGCTGCCCGAGCGGCCGGGTGGCCCGGTGCTGGTGGGTGGACCGATCGACGAGGCCGGCGGGGTCGACGGCACGGGCCGCGTCCTGCACGTCGCCGGACGGGTGTGCATGGACCAGTTCGTGCTGGACCTGGGCCCCTACGCGTCCGAGCAGGCGGGCGACGTCGTGACGCTGTTCGGTCCGGGCGCCGGTCTGGCGCGCGGGGAGCGCCGACCGCGGAGGACTGGGCGCTGGCGGCCGGGACCATCAGCTACGAGATCACGACCCGCCTGGGGTCCCGCGTGCCGCGGGTCTACGTCGACGGCACGGGCCCGACGGCGGAGGGCGCCCGGAGCGTCCGTCACCCTGCGGGACACCGCGTCCACCACGCACCACGAGCAGGAGTGGCTGTCATGAGCGAGCTGACCATCGACCTCCCCGACGCCGACACGACCCGTGCGTTCGGGCTCGCCCTGGCGCGCGAGCTGCGTGCGGGCGACCTCGTGATGCTCACGGGGACCTGGGGCGGGCAAGACCACCCTGACGCAGGGCATCGGCACGGGTCTGGGCGTCCGCGGTCAGGTGGCGTCGCCGACGTTCATCATCGCCCGCGTCCACCCCCTCGCGGACGGGCCGTACCTGGTCCACGTCGACGCGTACCGGCTCGGCTCGCTCGACGAGGTCGAGGCCCTGGACCTCGACGCGAGCCTCGACGAGTCGGTCACGGTCGTGGAGTGGGGCAGGACCTCGTGGAGACGCTCACGGAGGACCGGCTCGAGATCACGATCGAACGCCCGCGCGGGCTGGGTCCCGCGGTGCGGGCGGCAGCGGGGCGCCGGCGGAACGGACCGTCGGAGCGGACGACCTCGAGTCGCCCGAGGCAGGCGTCCGCCACGTGAGGGTCCGCGCCGTCGGGCCCCGGTGGGCCGACTTCGACCGGGCAGCCGTCGTGCTGCGCGCCGCGGTGTCCGACGCGGTGACCGCCCAGGAGGCGTCGGTGCCCGGCCTGGCCGCGGACCTGCCGCGGGAAAAGTAGGCTGGGACCGTGGCAGTCCTCGCGCTCGATACGTCAGCCGCCGTCGCGGTCGCCCTCGTCGGGGACGGCGGTGAACGGCTCGCTGTGCGCAGCGCGAACGAGCGGCGCCGGCACGCCGAGACCCTGGCCCCGCTCATCAGCGAGGTGCTCGCCGAGGCCGGGTGGATCGCGCCGAGCTGACGGCGGTGGTCGGTGGCACCGGGCCCGCGCCGTTCACGGGCCTTCGCGTCGGCCTGGTCACGGCCCGGACCCTCGGGCTCTCGCTCGGTATCCCGGTGCTGGGTGTCTCGGGCCTCGATGCGATCGCCGCCCAGGCGGTCAGCGACCTGGGCCTCGCTCCGGGCGACGAGGTGCTCGCGACGGCCGACGCCCGGCGCCGCGAGGTCTACTGGGCGCGCTACCGCGTGGTCGCCCACGAGGGCCGCACGCGACCCCGGTGGTCAAGCTCGTGGCCGGTCCGGACGTCGGCCCCGCGGCGGGTCTCGCCGAGCAGGTCGAGGAGCCGTCGTCGTCGGCGAGGGGCCGCGCTGTACCCGGAGCACCTGCCGCTCGCCGAGGACGCCCCGCTCGTCCCCGACGCGACCGTCATGGCGCGCCTCGCGATCGCGCGCCGGGACGCCGGCGTCGAGCAACCCACCGAGCCGCTGTACCTGCGGCGACCAGACGTCCAGGAGCCCGCCGCTCGCAAGCGCGCGAGCGACGCACCGCCCGTGGTGGCCGTGGACAAGGCGGCGGCGCGTGACCGCGCACTACGAGGTCAAGCTCAGGCCGCTGCGGGCAGCGGACCTGCCGCGCGTCGTGCGCCTCGAGCAGGAGCTCTTCGGCTCGAGCGCGTGGACCTACGGGATGCTCGCCGACGAGCTCGGCGCGCACGGCCGCTGGTACGTCGCGGCGGAGCCCGTGCGCCTGTACGCGGCCGGGCCCCAGGAGCTGATCGGCTACGCGGGCCTCTGGTACGACGGGGACGTCACGCAGATCATGACGATCGGCGTGGACCCGCAGTACCAGCACCTCGGCGTCGGGTCGGTGCTGCTGACGGCCCTGATCGACCGTTCGCGCCAGGTCGGGGCGAGCGCGGTGCTCCTCGAGGTCCGCGTCGACAACGACGCGGCCCTCGCCATGTACGGCAAGTTCGGGTTCGAGCAGCTGGGGATCCGCAAGCGGTACTACCAGCCGGAGGACGTCGACGCGTACACCATGCGTCTGGAGCTGACCGACGAGTCGGCGGCTCCTGCCGCGGCTGTGCCGGACGCGCCGCCCGCGCCCGCCTCCTCCGACGCGGCCCACGACGAGACGGGCGTCGCGTGAGCGCACGCGACGCGGTGCTCGTCTCCGCACGAGCTCTGCACGCCGAGCTCGCGGCCGCCGACGACCTGGTGCTGCTGGACGTGCGCTGGGCGCTCGGACGCACCGACGGCCACGAGCAGTACCTCGCAGGGCACCTGCCCGGCGCGGTGTTCGTCGACCTGGAGACCGAGCTGGCCGCGCTGGCGTCGCCTGCCGAGGGCAGGCATCCGTTGCCGGCCGTCGCCGACCTCGAGGCGGCCGCGCGCCGCTGGGGGCACGGACCGGGTCGCGGGTCGTGGCCTACGACGCCGTGGGAGGCATGTCGGCAGCCCGCGCGTGGTGGCTGCTCCGGTGGGCGGGGCTGACCGACGTGCGCCTGCTCGACGGCGGCATCGACGCCTGGACCGGTGCGGGGCTCGCCCTGGAGTCCGGCGAGGTCGTCCCCGTCCCGGGGACGTCGTCCTGTCCCTGGACGAGCTCCCGACGCTGACGCCCGACGACGCAGCCCACCTGTCGTCGTCGGGCACCGGTCTGCTCCTGGACGCCCGGGCGGGTGAGCGCTTCCGGGGCGAGGTCGAGCCCGTGGACCCGCGCGCGGGCACGTCCCGGCGCGGTGAGCGCACCGACGGTCGGGAATCTCGGGCCCGACGGGCGGTTCCTCGACGAGGCCGCGTTGCGGGCGCGCTTCGCGACGCTCGGGGTGCGGCCCGGTCCGGATCAGCAGGTCGGGGTCTACTGCGGCTCGGGCGTGACGGCCGCGCACGAGGTCGCTGCCCTCGCGACGCTCGGCGTGGACGCCGCTCTGTACGCGGGCTCGTGGTCCCAGTGGTCCAACGACCAGACCCGCCCGGTGGCCACGGGGCCTGACCGGACGGGTCTGGGGACGTCGGCGACGGGTGCGCAGAGGTCGGGTGCGTCAGGGAAGTGCGGCGTCAGAGGGTCTGGGACGCCTGCTCGAACGCGAGGCGGGTCTGACGCGGGAACGAGGCGCCCTCGCCGCCGGGGTGCCGACATTGATGACGACGAGCGACTTCCAGCCGTTCTCGCCGAAGAACTCGGCGTCGATGCCCGCGGCGTCGAAGCCGGTCATGGGACCCACGTGCAGACCGGCGGCCCGCAGACCGACGATGAAGTAGCCGACCTGGATCAGTGCGGACGTGCGGGACATCCCGGTGCGGGTCTCCTCGCCGGCAGCCTCGAGGTTCTCCTTGGCGCCCTCGATGTGCGGGGCGAGGACGGGGAGGAACTCGTGGAAGTTGGGGTCGGCCGCGGCGACGATCGTCAGCGGGGCCGCGAGCGTCTTGGCCTTGTTGCCGTCCGCCATGTGCTCGACCAGGCGCGCACGGGCCTCGGGGAACGGACCACGAGGAGGCGCAGCGGCACGGTGTTCATGGCGGTCGGGCCCCAGCGGACCAGGTCGTAGGCGGCCTGGATCTTCTCGTCCGGCACAGCCTCGTCCTCGAACGCGTGGACGGTACGGGCCTCACGGAACAGCAGGTCGGCGGTCGAGGCGTCGATCTCGAGCAGGTCGTCGAAGGCGGCGTCGATGGGGGTGAAGGTCTCGGTGCTCATGTCCCGGTCAACAGTTGAAGGATCAAGCATGCTTCCCGGCCGCCCGTGACCTGCGCCACACCCGCGGGCCTCGTCGTCGTCCGGCCCGTCGCGGCGCTCCGCACGACGACCCTTGCGGCCCGACTACCCTGGGAACCATGGCTTCTGGCGGTATCTCTGACAACCTCGGTGCGCCCCTCGTCCTCGGGATCGAGTCGTCCTGCGACGAGACGGGGTCGCGCTCGTGCGCGGCCGCGAGCTCCTCGTCGACGCGGTCGCGAGCTCGATGGACGAGCACGCGCGGTACGGCGGCATCATCCCCGAGGTCGCGTCCCGCGCCCACCTCGAGGCGATGATCCCCACGATCCAGCGCGCGCTGGTGAGGCGGACGTCGACCTCTCGGAGATCGACGCGATCGCGGTCACCGCAGGGCCGGGGCTGGTCGGCCCGCTCACGATCGGGGCCTCTGCCGCGAAGGCGCTGTCGATCGGCCTGAACAAGCCGCTGTACGGCGTGAACCACGTGATCGGTCACGCAGCGGTCGACGAGCTGGTCCACGGAGAGTTCCCCGACCGCATCATGGCGCTCGTGGTCTCCGGCGGGCACTCCTCGCTGCTGCTCGTGGACGACATCGCCACGAACGTGACCGAGCTCGGATCGACGCTCGACGACGCCGCCGGTGAAGCCTTCGACAAGGTCGGCCGCCTGCTGGGCCTGCCCTACCCGGGCGGACCTCACGTCGACCGGCTCGCCCGCGAGGGCGACCCGACCGCGATCCGGTTCCCGCGCGGTCTCACGGCACGCAAGGACCAGGAGAAGCACGCCTACGACTTC
This sequence comes from Oerskovia sp. M15, assembly GCA_038070415.1. Taxonomy (GTDB): domain Bacteria; phylum Actinomycetota; class Actinomycetes; order Actinomycetales; family Cellulomonadaceae; genus Oerskovia. The sequence continues at coordinate 705,869 of JAMYWF010000001.1, read as the reverse complement.
TCGTTCTCGGGACTCAAGACGGCGGTCGCACGGTGGGTCGAGGCGCGCGTGGACAGCGGTGCCGAGGTGCCCCTGAACGACGTCGCAGCCTCCTTCGCCGAGGCCGTCGCCGACGTGCTCACCGCCAAGACGATCGCCGCCTGCCAGCGGCACGGCGTCGACACCCTCGTGGTCGGCGGCGGGTTCAGCGCCAACTCGCAGCTGCGCGACATGGCCGCCAAGCGCTGTGCCGAGGCGGGCATCGAGCTGCGCATCCCGCCGATCCGCTACTGCACCGACAACGGCGCGATGATCGCGGCGCTCGGGTCCGCCGTCGTGCGGGCGGGCGTGGCGCCGTCGGGCCTGGACATCCCGGTCGACTCCTCGATGCCGCTCACCACCGTCTCCGTCTGACACCCGAGCGCCTCGGCCGCCACGGGTGGGCAGCCCGGGGACTTGATACCGTGCGTCCGGGCCGTCGCGACCTCCGCGGGGCAGTACGGGGCACATGGAATCCGCGCGGCCGGCGCACGAGGTCCCGGCCCTCAGGGAGAGCCGTCGGGGACGGCTCGGCCACCTGCGGCCGACGCCGCGTCCGCGTGGCGGAGCGCGCGGGAGTGGCAGGAGTACGCGCGGACGCAGGTCGGGCCCACGCAGCAGCACGCACTGGCGGCCGCGGCACACTGGTACGGCGTCCACCTGGCTCTCGCGTCCCAGGAGGCGGCTGCCCAGGGCACGGGCGCCCACGGCGCCGAGCCTGCCTCGGCCGGCCGCCCGTGGCATGGTGCGCAGGCGCCGACACGCCGGCGTAGGCCGGGCGTGGCGCTGGCCGTCGGGCTGAGCCTCGTCCTGGTGGGCACGATCGTCGTCGGGCTCGTCGTCGGCGTCACCAAGCTGGTCGAGCAGGAGCGTGCTGGGGCCTTCGCCGCAGGTCCCACGGTGCCCACGATCGACGACTGGATCGTTCCCGCACCGACGCCGGACGCCGCGGGGCCGGACGCCGCCGGGCCGGGGACCGGACCCGGCACTCCGCTCGCGACGGGCATGGAGGAGGGCTGGAAGCGCGGCGACTACGCGGTCGCCGTGCCACCCTCGCTGCTCGAGGGCGAGGCAGGCACGCCGTTCCTCGCCGGCAACCCCGATGCGACCGGATGGCTGGCCGACCTCAACCCGGCCAACGAAGGGCTGCTCGTCGTGTTCACCGACGACGAGACCTACAACTGCGGCATGCAGTGGATCCTCGAACGGGACATGGTCGAGTCGGGCGTCGCCGGCTGCTACAACCCCGACTACCCGACGACCCTCTTCATGTACTGGGGACCGGAGGCGAGCCCCGAGTCGAAGGAGTTCGTGCTCGCGCACGAGCTCTCCCATCTCATGCAGTGGTGGCATCACTTCGACGTCGTCCAGTCGGCCGCCGAGGCCGCCCTGTCGTACGACGAGGCATGGACGGAGGTCGTCGAGGCCGACGCGACCTGCCGCGTCCTGTCCTGGGGTGGCTACTCGCAGGAGGCCGCGGACAGCTCGTCCTCACCGTGCACGGCGACGGAGTGGTCCGAAGGCTGGCTCGCGTCGCAGGCCGAGCAGCGCGGGTGACGATCACCGACCACTGAGGGCGGGCGCTACAGCGGTCGACCCGCGCGCATCTCGGCGACCAGTGCGCGCACCACGGCGTCCAGCTCGCCGCCGTTGCGGCGTGCCACGGCTCGCTGCCGCTGGTAGGACGCACCGCGGCGGAGGATGACGCGGACGTCGTCGAGCTCCTGGAGGCAGCCGAGGCGCGCCGCGACAGGCTCGAGCTCGACGAGCAGCTTGCCGACCGCCTCCGTGACCAGCTCCTCGTTGCCCGCGCGGTCAAGGATGATGATCGCGTCCATCCCGTACCTCGCTGAGCGCCACTTGTTCTCCTGGGCGAACCAGGCCGGGATCGTCGGCAGCTTCTTGCCCTGGTCGAGCAGCGTGGACAGGTGCTCGACGAGGCAGTGGTTGAGCGCCGCGAGGGCGAGGACCTCGGTGAGGTTCGTCGCGCCGTCGCAGATACGTGTCTCGAGCGTCCCGAAGCGGGGCGAGGGACGCAGGTCCCAGCGGACCTCGTCGAACTGGTCGATCACGCCGGTGTGCATCATGTCCGCGACGTAGCCCTCGAGCTGTTCCCACGTCTCGAACTGGAACCCCAGGCCGGCGGTGGGCAGCTGCTGAAACATGAGGGCACGGTTCGAGGCATAGCCCGTGTCCTTGCCGCCCCAGAACGGCGAGGACGCTGAGAGCGACTGCAGGTGCGCGAAGTACCCGAGCATCGACCGGGAGATCGGCAGCACCTTGTTGCGGTCCTCGATACCGACGTGCACGTGCACGCCGTAGATGAGCATCTGCCGACCCCACCACTGGGTCCGGTCGATGAGCGTCGCGTACCGCTGCTTGTCGGTGACCTTCTGCTGGGCCCAGCGCGCGAAGGGATGCGTGCCCGCGCTCATGAGCTCGACGCGCAGCGGGTCCGTCAGGACGCGGATCTCCTCGATCGCGGCCTCGAGGTCGCGCCCGGCGTCGCCGACCGTGCGGCAGACCCCGCTGACCACCTCGACCGTGTTGAGCAGCAGCTCCTGGCGGATGTGCGGGTGCTGGGAGCCGTCGGCGGGCTCGACGGCGTCGAGCACCGTCTGGGCGACCTGGCGCAGGTCACCCGAGTCCTTGTCGACGAGCGCGAGCTCCCACTCGATGCCGACGGAGGAACGCTCGGACCGGGCGAAGGGAAGGTGCACCGATCAGCCCCTTTCAGGCGGCGGGGAGTCGAGGATGTTCGTGCCGTCAGGTCGGACCAGCGGCTCGACGACCAGGACCTGCTGCGAGCGGCGATCCGGGTCAGGACGACGGTCGCCTCCGCGGTGCCGCGGAGGTCGAGCTGCTTGCGCAGCTGTTCCGGCACCACGGCGGTGCCCCGCTTCTGATGGTCAGCCGCCCCACGCCCGCTCGCGCAGGTAGGCCTTGAGCTTCTTGAGGCTGAAGGGCATGACGTCGAGCACCCGGTACCCGGTCGCGATGTCCGCGCCGTCGGGACCCCGACCGCGGAGCGAGGCGCGGGGAGTCCGTGGTGACGTAGGCGATGGTCCGGTCGAGCAGGCGTCCGCCCAGCTCGGCGGCGGCGTGGGCGACGAGCCCCGCGCGGATGACCGCGCCGTCTGGCTCGTACAGGTAGTGCCCGACGGCGCCCACGTCCGGTACCGGCTCGTCGTCGCCCTGGGAGTGGCGCAGGGTCCGCGACGTCGTGCGCCGGGTCCCGTCGGCGTCCGTCAGGGTCCGCAGCACGAGGGCGGTACGCCCGGGGCCTTCCGGTGCGAGAGGGCCGAACCACAGGGCTGCCTCCACGACGTCGCCGTCGACCGAGACCCACTGGGTCTCCGCGTCGGTGGGTAGACCTGCGTGCGGGATGCCAGGGCCGACCTTGATCCCGACCGCGGGCACGATCGAGCGCAGGGCCCAGACGTCGTCGAGCGGGGGCGTACGAGCGCGGGTCGAAGATGCGCGTGCCCGAGCGGGTGCGGCGGGCGGGGTCGGCGAAGACGCCGTCGACCCCTTCCGCGGCAAGGTCGATGCTCAGGCCGTCGGCATGGCGGACCTCCGCCTCGGGAAGTGCCGGAGGTTCACGGTCGCGATCGAGGCCGTGACCTCGTCGATGTCCGTCGCGAGGACCTCAAGCCCGGTCCCGGCGAAGGTCATGGAGTCCGCGCCGATGCCGCACGTCAGGTCGGCCACCTTGGTGACACCGGCAGCGTGGTAGCGCTGCGCGTGGCGGGCCGCGACGACGAGCCGGGTGGCCTGCTCCAGACCGTCCTGGGTGAACAGCATGCCGTCCGCGAAGGAGTCGAACTTCAGGTGAGCCTTGGCGCGCAGGCGGGACTGGGTGAGGGCTGCCGCCGCGAGCTCCGGGTCGACGCCCTTGGCCCGCAGGCCCGTTGCGAGCACCATGGCTTGGCGCTCGTCGTAGGGCGGGAGCGCGCCAGGAGCGCCCAGCCCGTCGGGCTGAGCAGCTTGGTCAGTGCCGACGCATCCATAGGTCGATCTTTCCACGCCCGGCGCGCATTGGCACTCGCCTTGACCGAGTGCTAATGCGGACCTAGATTGGGCCTAGGTCGTTCACACCCTCGGGTGTGAACGGCACGAGCGACACCCGCCGGTCCGGCACCCGCGACGACGGACGGCAGGCAGCGCTCGACACCCAATCCGTTGCAGTTCTCACAGCGAAAGGGGAGATCCGACGTGTCGGTCCCCATCAAGCCGCTCGAGGACCGGATCGTCGTGAAGGCCCTCGAGGCCGAGACCACGACCGCATCCGGCCTGGTCATTCCGGACACCGCCAAGGAGAAGCCCCAGGAGGGCGAGGTCCTGGCTGTTGGTCCGGTCGTATCGACGACAACGGCAACCGCGTCCCCTGGACGTCGTCGTCGGCGACAAGGTCATCTACAGCAAGTACGGCGGCACCGAGGTCAAGTACGGAGGCCAGGAGTACCTGGTTCTCTCCGCGCGCGACATCCTCGCCGTGGTCGTCGCCTGATCATCGGCTGACGGCTGGCAGCTGCCAGCACGAGGGCCCGCAACCTCGGTTGCGGGGCCCTTCGTCATGTCTGCTGGTCCGGGACAGTGATCGGGTGGTCGGTCTGGTCTGGTCGGGTCGGTCTGGTCGGTCTGGCTGGTGAGAGGAGGTCAGCCGGTCTTGGCGACGCCGCCAGGATCGCGGAGCGCTCGTCCTCGCTGAGGCCGCCCCACACCCCGTAGGGCTCCCGGACGCGCAGCGACTGCTCACGGCACTGCATCATGACGGGGCACGAGGCGCAGATCGCCTTGGCCGCCTCCGCGCGTCGTCGTCGCGTGGAACCACGCTCGCCCTCCGGGTGGAAGAACAACGTGTCGTCGGAGTCACGGCATGAACCCTGGTACTGCCATTCCCATAGTTCCATCACCGGTCCGGGGAGCCTCGAGATCTCTGTCATGGGCATCAACCTACAAGCGTTGCAGAAGTTGTTCAAGTGGCTGCGCGAACGAACTTCTGACCGGTTTTGTCAAACGTGCACCGATTGGTGCCTGAGTCTGGCGCGAACCGCAAGGTTGTTCCGAGTGCCCCATCGCGCCAGAGGTTCTCGGAGTGAGACACACCGTGCCCGAAGTGGCGGGGATGAACCGGTCGGCAGAATCGGTGCATGACTTCACTCCGGTCCGCCCCGAACACGGGCGGGCCCCGGCGGAAGGCGACCGAGTCACCCGCGCTCGCCGTCGCCGCCGTCGCCAAGAGGCTGGGCGTCGCCCCGGCCACACTCCGCACCTGGGACCGCCGCTACGGTCTTGGCCCTTCTGAGCACGCCGCCGGTTCGCACCGGCGATACACCGCCGACGACGTCGCGCGGCTCGTCATCATGCGCCGCCTCACGCTCGAAGGGTTGCGCCGGTCGATGCGGCGCGCGCAGCCCTCGATGCCGACGAGGAAGAGCTGGCGCTCGAGAGTCAGGCCGAGGTGCCGGAGGCGGGTGGAGCGGACCCGGCTCACGAGACGACGAGCGCCCCCGAGCCGGGCAGCGAGACGCCCGGTGCCGCCTGCGCATCCTGCGTGCCGTCCCGCGTTCCCCGGACGACGAACCCGTGCGCCCCGGCCCCCGCGCCCCATCAGCGTCTCGGACGTCGTCGACGCCGCGATCGCGTTCGACCAGAAGCGCTGTGACCAGCTCCTGCGGATCGCGCCGGGCACGGACCCGGGCACTGGTGGTCGACCCTGGCCGAACCTGCGCTGCACCGCATCGCTGAACGCACCTTCCTCGCGTCCCCGGAGAGATGCCCGAGGTCGTGTTCAGCAACGCGACCCTGGCGGCGCTGCGCGAGTACACCCAGCAGTCGGAGGCCGCGCTCGTGGCGGGCGGCGGGCCGCCCCAACCACCCGAGCAGGATGCGTCGCATCGTGCTCATCTTCGCCGCCCCGGTGAGCAGGTGCCGCTGGCCGCCCACGCGCTGGCGGCTGCGCTGGGGCACAGGGGCCATGGCGCGCATCGTCACCGGATCGGCCACTGCGCACCGTTCCTGGAGCTCGTCACCATGGTCCGACCTGCGGCCATCGCCGTGGTGACCATGCAGACTCGGCCGGCGCTCGACGTCGTGCACACGTTGCACGAGGCCAACCCGGGCCTTCCGATCTTCGTGGGTCTGGCGAGCGACGAGGCGGCCTTGTCGCTGCCGCTCGCCTCGACGGTGCAGCGGGTCCGAAGCTTCACCGGCCTGCTCCACGAGGCCCTCGCCGTCGTTCGGTGACCTGCACCACGTGGGTGCCCTTCCCGGCCACCCGCTGCCCCGGTAGCGGGAAGACCGGGAACATGCGAAGGGCGTGCAGCGTAGAATCTTGATGTGACCGACTCTCTCGCAGCCCCGCACACGACCCCTTCGGCTTCACCGGACTGACGTACGACGACGTCCTCCTGCTGCCGAACGAGACGGACGTCATCCCCAGCGAGGTGGATACGACCGCGCGGCTGACGCGCGAGATCACCATGTCCTCGCCGCTGCTCTCGGCCGCGATGGACACCGTCACCGAGTCGCGCATGGCGATCGCGATGGCCCGCCAGGGCGGGATCGGGATCATCCACCGCAACCTGTCGATCGAGGCGCAGGCCAAGGAGGTCGACCTCGTCAAGCGGTCGGAGTCCGGCATGATCACCGACCCGGTCACGGTCGGCCCGAGGGCCACGCTCGCCGAGCTCGACGCGCTGTGCGGCCAGTACCGGGTGTCCGGCCTGCCCGTGGTCGACGAGACCGGCAAGCTCCTCGGCATCATCACCAACCGCGACCTGCGGTTCGTGAACCCCGCGGAATTCGTCGAGCGCCGCGTCTTCGAGATCATGACCCCGATGCCCCTCGTGACGGCCCCGTCGGCATCGCGCGCGACGACGCCGCGGCTCTGCTCGCCAAGCACAAGATCGAGAAGCTCCCGCTCATCGACGCCGAAGGCCGCCTGGGCGGCCTCATCACCGTCAAGGACTTCGTCAAGACCGAGCAGTACCCGGGCGCGACCAAGGACGACGAGGGTCGACTGCGTGTCGGCGCCGCGATCGGCTTCTTCGGCGACGCCTGGACGCGTGCGACCGCGCTCGCGGAGGCAGGCGTGGACGTCCTCGTGGCCGACACCGCCAACGGGCACGCCCGCCTGCTGCTGGACATGATCCGTCGGCTCAAGGCCGACCCGGCGTTCAAGGACGTCCAGATCATCGGCGGCAACGTCGCGACCCGCGCAGGCGCGCAGGCGCTCGTCGACGCCGGGGCAGACGGCGTCAAGGTCGGTGTCGGCCCGGGCTCGATCTGCACCACCCGCGTCGTCGCCGGCGTCGGCGTCCCGCAGGTCACCGCGATCTACGAGGCGTCGCTCGCGTGCCGCCCGGCCGGTGTCCCCGTCATCGGCGACGGCGGCCTGCAGTACTCGGGGACATCGCCAAGGCGCTCGTCGCGGGCGCGGACACCGTGATGCTGGGCTCGCTCCTCGCCGGGTGCGACGAGAGCCCCGGCGACCTCGTGTTCGTCAACGGCAAGCAGTTCAAGCTCTACCGCGGCATGGGGTCGATCGGGGCCATGGCCTCGCGCGGGAAGAAGGCGTCCTACTCCAGGACCGCTACTTCCAGGCGGACGTCGCGAGCGACGACAAGATCGTCCCCGAGGGCATCGAGGGTCGGGTGCCCTACCGCGGTCCGCTCGGTGCGGTCGCCCACCAGCTCGTCGGCGGCCTGCACCAGTCGATGTTCTACGTCGGCGCGCACACGATCCCGCAGCTCCAGGAGCGCGGCAAGTTCGTGCGCATCACGCCTGCAGGGCTCAAGGAGTCGCACCCGCACGACATCCAGATGACGGTCGAGGCGCCCAACTACACCGGGCGCTGAGCCGCACCTCCATCGCACGGCAGAACGGGCGTGACCTCGCGGTCACGCCCGTTCTGCCGTGCGGCTGGTCAGTCGCGGAACGTCTCGATCCGCGCGCCCAGCTCGATCAGGCGCTCCTGGAGCTGCTCGTAGCCCCGCGAGATGATGTCGACGTTGCGCAGCACCGAGGTGCCCTTCGCGGCGAGCATCGCCAGCAGGATCACGACGGCGGGCCGCAGCGCCGGGGGCAGCTGACCTCCGCGCCCGACCAGTGGGTGGGGCCGGTGATGTCGAGCCGGTGCGAGTCGAGAAGCCGGACGTCGGCCCCGAGCCGGGTGAGGTCCGTCAGGTGGATCGCGCGACCCTCGTACACCCAGTCGTGAATGAGGGTGTGCCCGCTCGCACCCGCCGCGATGACGGCGAAGAACGGCAGGTTGTCGATGTTGAGGCCTGGGAACGGCATGGGGTGGATCTTGTCGATCGGCGCGTGCAGCTCGCTCGGGTGCACCGTCACGTCCACGAGGCGGGTGCGGCCGTTGAGTGCGAGGTACTCCGGAGTGAGCGAGTAGCGCAGCCCCATCTCGGAGAGGGTCGCGAGCTCGATCTCCATGAACTCGATGGGGACGCGGGCGACCGTGATCTCCGAGTTGGTCACGATCCCTGCCGTCAGCAGGCTCATGGCCTCGACCGGGTCCTCGGAGACGGCGTACTCGACGTCCGCGTCGATGTCGGTGCGGCCGTGGACACGCAGGGTCGTGGTGCCGATGCCTTCGATGCGGACGCCCACGAGCTCCAGGTAGAAGCAGAGGTCCTGGACCATGTAGTTGGGGCTGGCGTTGCGGATCGTGGTCACGCCGTCGCGCGAGGCGGCGGCCATGATCGCGTTCTCCGTGACCGTGTCACCACGCTCGGTGAGGACGACACTCAGGTCCTGGACGTCGCCCGGGGTCACGACGGCTTCGTAGTTGCCCGAGGTCGCGGTGACCGCCAGGCCGAACGGCCGCAGCGCGATCATGTGGGGCTCGACCGTGCGGGTACCCAGGTCGCAGCCGCCGGCGTAGGGGAGGGAGAACTCTCGCTCGAGGCCGAGCAGAGGGCCGAGGAACATGATGATCGACCGCGTCCGACGCGCGGCGTCGACGTCGATCGAGGCCAGGTCGAGCTGCTCGGGGACGACGATCTCGAGGTCGCGCCCGTCCGAGGACCAGGTGGCCTGCACGCCGATGCTGCGCAGGACGTCGACGATGCGGTCGACCTCCACGATGCGGGCCACGCGGCGCAGGGTGGTCCGGCCCCGGTTGAGCAGCGAGGCGCAGAGCAGCGCGACTGCGCCGTTCTTCGAGGAGTTCACCTCGATGCGACCCGACAGCTCGTGCCCACCGCTGACCCGCAGGTGCGAGTGCTTGGGGCACCGAAGGAGATGATCTCGGAGTCCAGGGCGGCGCTGATCCGCGCGAGCATGTCGAGGCTCACGTTCTGCGAGCCCTGCTCGATCCGGTGGATGGCGCTCTGACTGGTGCCGAGGCGCTCGGCGAGCTGTGCCTGGGTGAGGCCCTTGTTCTGGCGCGCGCCGCGGATGAGCGCGGCGACCTGTGCGAGGTGCTGGGGTGCTTCGTCGACCATGGTCATGAGCCGACGATAACTCATGCATGAGATATCGACCTGTCGATCCCTCCGTGTGGCGGCCGTTTCACCGGATCATCACGGGCTGCTCATATGTTCCATGAGTTCGAGGGGTCTTCCGTGCAGGTCAGGAGGGCCAGGCGGTGCTCGCCCCACGCCGGCGTAGCCCTGCTGCAGGCGCCAGGAGTTGAAGTTCTCCGCCCAGGCGCGGTGCGCGGTGATCTGGTGGCGGTGGAGCGCGTCCAGGTCCTGGTCCACGATCTCCGGAAGGCGCGGGTCATGGCCTCGAGCACGTCGAGAGTGGCCAGCACGTCGACGTCCGCGGTGTGGAGGTTGCCGCCGTCGAACACGCCGTAGTGCGCGCAGAGGTCACCGAGCTTGCGCTTGCCCTTGCGGTAGCGGTCCAGGGAGCGATCCAGCACGAGCGGGTCGACCACGGGCGTGACCTCGCGGCCCAGGCGCTCGCCGAGGGTGCGCAGGGCGTGCCGTGCGAGCTCGGCATCCAGGAGCGAGAGGTCGAACGCCGCGTTGAACGCGACGACCGGCACCCCGAGCTCGAGGTCCGCGGTGATGAGCGACGCGATCTCCTCCAGGGCGGGACCAGGGGCCTCGCCGTGCGTGAGGGCGTGCTCCGTGGAGATGCCGTGGATCGCCGACGCCTCCTCGGGGATGGGCACACCGGGGTTGATGAGCCAGGTCCGCACCTCGGTGCTCACTCCGGTACGCGCCGCACGAGGGCGGCGCTCACGATGCGGTCGTTGTGGACGTCCACCCCGGTGGTCTCCGTGTCGAAGCCCAGCAGGGGCCTGGTGGTCCAGCTCATGGTCGTGCTCCTTGCGTGGTGCTGTGGACGCGGCCCGGCATCCTGCTTCCTGCGCCGTTCCCGACCGTCCTGGTCTCTGGTCGTGAGCATGCCAGCGGCCACTGACACGCCGTGGCGGCTCCTGGCGCGCTCCCGCGGCGCGTCCCGGCCGGACGTCCCGCGTCCATCCGGCGGCACGCGCGGGCGAGCCCGGGCGCGGGCCGGTATCCTCGTCGGGTGAGCAACGAGATCGAGATCGGTCGTGGCAAGCGCGGACGGCGCGCCTTCTCCTTCGACGACATCGCCGTGGTCCCCTCCCGGCGTACGCGTGACCCGGAGGACGTGTCGGTGGGATGGCAGATCGACGCCTACCACTTCGACCTGCCCATCCTGGCGGCCCCATGGACTCCGTCATGAGCCCGGCGACGGCGGTAGCGCTCGGCAACGCCGGCGGCCTGGGCGTCCTGGACCTCGAGGGTGTGTGGACGCGCTACGAGAACCCGGAGCCGATCCTCGCGGAGATCGCGACGCTCGACCCGACGAGCGCGACGCGTCGCATGCAGGAGGTGTACGCGGAGCCCATCAAGGCGGAGCTGATCACCCAGCGCCTCCAGGAGATCCGGGCGACGGGCGTCACGGTCGCCGGTGCCCTCTCCCGCAGCGCACGCAGGAGTTCTACAAGACCGTCGTGGACGCCGGTGTGGACCTGTTCGTCATCCGCGGCACCACGGTCTCCGCCGAGCACGTCTCGGGCAACGCCGAGCCGCTCAACCTCAAGCGCTTCATCTACGAGCTGGACGTTCCCGTCGTCGTGGGTGGTGCCTCGACCTACACGGCGGCGCTGCACCTGATGCGCACGGGCGCGGCCGGAGTCCTGGTGGGCTTCGGCGGCGGTGCCGCGCACACGACACGGGTCAGCCTCGGCATCCACGCGCCCATGGCGACCGCCGTCGCAGACGTCGCGGCAGCCCGTCGTGACTACCTGGACGAGTCGGGTGGCCGCTACGTGCACGTCATCGCCGACGGCGGCGTGGGCCGCTCGGGCGACCTGGTCAAGGCCGTCGCGTGCGGCGCGGACGCCGTGATGCTCGGTGCCGCGCTCGCGCGTGCCTCCGAGGCGCCGGGCAAGGGCTGGCACTGGGGTTCCGAGGCGCACCACCCGCAGCTGCCTCGCGGCGAGCGCGTGAGCGTCGGTACGGCCGGCACGCTCGACGAGATCCTGTTCGGCCCGGGTCGCCAGGCCGACGGCACGCTCAACCTCGTGGGCGCGCTCAAGCGCGCCATGGCCACGACGGGCTACTCCGACCTCAAGGAGTTCCAGCGCGTCGAGGTCGTCGTCTCGCCGTACCAGCCGCGCTGATGGCTCCGGGCGCATCCGCGACGGGGTCGCTCTGACGAACGCCCTCGACGCCGGTGCGCCCACGGAGCCCGCCGTACAGCTGTCCGTCGCCGGGGTCGTCTTCCGGGAGATCTCCGACGACGACGTCGAGCAGGTCGTGGGCCTGTGGGAGGAGTGCGGCCTCGCCAGGCCCTGGAACGACGCCCACAGGGACGTCGCGGACTCTCGGACCAATCCGACGTCCACGATTCTCGTCGCGCACGACGACGCGGGCTCCGTCGTCGTGACCGCCATGGCCGGGTACGAGGGGCACCGAGGCTGGATCTACTACGTGGCCGTGGCGCCCTCTCCGTGGCGGCGGGCTCGGGAGAGACGCCGTCGTCGCTGCCGAGGCGTGGCTCGCGGCCGAGGGGCTCGCAAGGTCCGTCTCATGGTCCGCACCACCAACACCCCGGTCCTGGGCTTCTACGAGCGGCTCGGGTACACAGACGCCGAGTGCACGGTCCTCGGACGCGACCTCGCCTGAGACGGCGAGGTGCCGAACCGAGGTTGGTCAGGCAACTCGGGCGAGTTGCCTGACCAACCTCGGGTTCGGCACCCAGGGCGCGAAAGGGATTCTGTGAAGGATGTTCTGCCTGTCGGTCCCGCCGCGTAACCTGTCACGCATGCCAAGCGAAACAGCGGACGGCGGCCAGGGCGGCGCCGCGATCGACGGTCTCATCGACCCTGAGCACCCTTCGGCCACGTACGTTCTGGAGCCCGACGTCGTCGCGCCCTCGTGGCGCGCATCGTCACCTCCCACACGGCGGGGAGCATCGCTCCGTCCTCCCGTTCACGGGGCGCCGCTCGCGGCGATCCCGCTCTCGTCGGTCGAGGACGTCGAGGCCGCGGTCGGGCGGGCTCGCCGGGCGCAGCGTTCCTGGGCGCACATCACGGTCTCGGAGCGCGCGGCCGTGCTCCTCCGTTTCCACGACCTAGTCCTGGCCCGGCAGTCCGAGGTCCTGGACCTCCTGCAGATGGAGTCCGGCAAGGCGCGGCGCAGCGCCTTCGAGGAGGTCGGGGACATCGCCCAGGTCACGCGCCACTACGGCCTGCGTGCGGCCTCGTACCTGGCCGACCGCCGCGTGGGCGGCATGCTCCCGGTCCTGACGCACGCCAGCGTGCACCGTCGCCCGGTCGGCGTGGTCGGCGCCATCTCGCCCTGGAACTACCCGCTGACGCTCGCCCTGGCAGAGGCCCTGCCCGCGCTGGCGGCGGGCAACGCTGTGGTGCTCAAGCCGGATCCCCAGACGACCCTGACGGCCCTGTGGGCCGCGGAGCTCCTGGAGGAGGCCGGGCTGCCCGGGGACCTCTTCCTGGTCGTCGCGGGCGGGGCGACATCGGGCGGCGCTCACCGGGCTCGTCGACCACATCGCGTTCACCGGCTCGACCGCCACGGGGCGCAAGGTCGCCGCGCAGGCGGGGAGAGGCTCATCGGCACCACCCTGGAGCTGGGCGGCAAGAACCCGATGTACGTCGCGGCCGACGCCCACATCCCCTCGGCGGCTCGGGGCGCCGTGCGGGCCTGCTTCTCGAACAGCGGTCAGCTGTGCGTCTCGATCGAGCGGCTCGTCCTCCACGAGGACATCGCCGAGGAGTTCCTCGACACCTTCGTCCCGCTGGTGCGTGAGCTGACGCTCGGGACCGCCCTCGACTACTCGGTGGACATGGGCTCGCTCACGTCCCAGGCGCAGCTGGACCGGGTCGTCGCGCACGTGGACGACGCGCTGGCGAACGGAGCCCGCGTGCTGGCGGGCGGCGTGCACCGTGCGGACATCGGACCCTTCTTCTACGCCCCCACGGTCCTCGACGACGTCCCGCCGACGGCCGAGTGCTTCCACGAGGAGACGTTCGGCCCGGTCGTCACGGTGACCCGCGTCCCCGACGACGCCTCGGCGATCCGGGTCATGAACGACTCCGAGCTCGGGCTGAGCGCGAGCATCTGGACGCGCGACACCGCTCGTGGGCGTGGCCTTGCCGCGCAGGTCGAGGCCGGCGCCGTGAACATCAACGACGGCTTCAGCTCGGCGTTCGGTTCGGTCGCCGCACCGATGGGCGGGTTCAAGGCCTCCGGGCAGGGACGTCGCCACGGCCGGGAGGGGATCGAAGCCCTGACCGAGGCACAGACCATCGTCGTCCAGCGCGGTGTCTCGCGCGGTCTGAGCTTCGACACCCTCTACGCCCAGCCGGGCGACCGGGCCAGCCGCCTGCTCAGCGCGGCGTTCGCCGTGATGAAGAGGCTGCGCCTGCCCTAGCAGCCGTCGTGGTCACGGCCTCGGTGCGAGGGAGTCCAGGACGTCGGTCACGGCGGACTCCTGCGCGCCGAGGTGTACCGGCTCCCGATGCGTCACCGCGTCCCAGGCGGCCTTGAGGGAGGCCGGCACCTCGCGCACGCGGTACACCACGGCCTTCGCCGCTCGACGCTCGTCGAGGAGACGCCGACTCCACGGCGTCGATGCCCGCCCGAGCGCACGAGAAGAGGGCCCGGCGCAGGTGGTAGTCCTGGTGACGACGACGGCACCGGTGACGCCGAAGATCTCGTGCGCGCGCACGCACGTGTCGTGGGTGTCGAAGCCCGCGAAGTCTCGGACGACGCGCTCTGCCGGTACCCCTGGTCGACGAGCCAGTCGAGCATCGCGGTCGGTTCGTCATACCCGCGCGGGAGTTGTCCCCGCTCACGAGGATCACCTCGACCCTCCCTCGCTCGTACAGCTCGCGGGCCGCGTCGAGACGGCGGCGCAGGAAGGTCGACGGGGTTCCATCGGGCCGCAGGCGCCCCGAGCACGAGGGCCACGGGACGGTCCGGGACCGACTCGACACCGGGACTCACGCGCAGGTGCCCGCCGACCTGCACCCAGACGAGCGGGGCGGCGACGACGAGCGCGAGCACGGCCGCGCCCAGTGCCACCAGGCGGCGACGTCGACGGGCTGCTCCTCGCTCACGCGGGCGAGCCTAGCGGTCCCGTCCGCCGTCCGGTGCGGGCCGCGCACGCGTGAGCCCGGCGAGCTCGGCCCGCAGGTTCTCCTCCGCACGAGGCTGCCAGCGAGCGCGTCCCACCTCGGTGCGGAACAGCGACGGAAGCGCCAGCAGCTGCTCCAGCACCGCTGCCCGGCCCGCGGCGAAGAGGTCGTCGGGCACGTGGGCGTACTCGGCGCGGACCTGGCGGACGTAGCGGGCGTAGCGGTCCGGCATGCTGCCCAGGATCGCGAGGTCCGCGTCGCACACGAGCGCACCCACGGCGTCGTCGGGGGCAGGGTCGTGACCCGCGGTGAGGCGGACGAGGCGGGCGACCTCCGCCACGTCCTCGTCCGTGAGATTCGCCTCGCCTGCGGGGAGGCGAGCGCTCGGGTGTGCTCCGCCGTCGGGCCGACGTGGACCAGGGGCGTCAAGAGGGACGTCGCGAGCTCCGCGGAGGCCTCCTCGTCGTCGCCCGCGACGCCCTCGTGGACCGCGTCGTGGAACCACAGGGCGAGCTGGGCCCGCCGCGACGTGCCCGACGGCGTCGGCTCGCCTCGCGCGGGGACACCCGGTGCGCGGTCCTCCAGGACGGCGAGCGAGTCGAGCACGTGGGTCAGGTGGGCCGGTCCGTGATAGGCGCGGTGCGGCTCGTGCCAGCGCCGCACGAGGTCCTCCCCGACCTTCCGTGCGCCCGGCAGCCCCGGCAGGATCGACTCCCAGCGCGCCGAGACGGCCGCGGCCTTCGCGGCCGTGCGCTCGCGCGCCGGGACGCGCAGGCCCGAGGCGCGCAGCCGCACGATCAGCTCCCGACCAGTGACGTCCAGGCCGCCCGCGGCGATGCAGTCCGCGTGACGCTCGGCCGCGACGTCGTAGTGGTCGAGATCGAACGCCCGCCGCCCCAGGCCCATGTGCTCGGCGAAGGCGTGGAGCTCCTCGAGCGAGGAGTCCGACACGAGGTGGGACCAGAGGGTTCCGTGGGCGGCCAGGTAGGCGGGTCGATGAGGGCCACGCCTCGACCCTAGAGGGTCGAGGCGTGGCCCGAGGCACTCATGGCCCGGTCTACCTGCTAGCAGGTCAGGCTGTCGTGCTCGACCTCCTGGCTCGACGTCTGTTCGCCGTCGCTCGCGGTGACGAGGATCGTGCCCGCGGCGACCGTGTCGGCGCGCGTGTTGAACGACTGGTAGGCGCTCCGTCCCGGGCGACGCCGGTGGCCGTCCGCTGGCCGAACGGGGTGTCGAGCACGATGTCGACCGGGCTGTCCTCCTCGTTCGTCGCCCGGACCGAGAGGTACGCCTTGCCCGCGATGCATCGTGGCTCGACCTGCACACTCAGCTGCGCACCGGGCGAGGCGCTCTCGTTCCTCACCTGCAGCACCAGAGGAGCGAGGGCGAGGGTATCGAGATTCGGGGCCCACCCGGAGGCGTTCCCGAGCGTGAGCGCGCCGTCGTCGGTGGCCAGGTCGACCGGGACGGTGTGTGTCCAGTACCCTGCCACGAATAGTTGTGACGGTACGCGCCGCGCGTCACCGATCCGCCCTCTTCCGCGATGTCGAGGAATCGGGTGATGACGTCGGTGTTGTAGGCGTGTCCGGTGTTCTTCTCCGCGTTGGAGTAGTGCGCGATGAAGTTGTAGGCACCGGCCTCGATGCCTTCCGGCCGTGTCCAGACGGCATAGCTCTCGGCGTCGCCGCCGAGCCAGCTCACGACCGAACCGGATGCGTTCGTCGGCTGGTTCACTCCTCGGTCCGCGCGTCGCCGTGAAGGGTCAGAGCGGCTTCCGCCTCGACCTGGACGACACTCGTCACCTTCTTCGGCTCGTACCGTCGTGAGCGAACGCAGGTCGACGCCGTCGGGAGACGTCACGGTGATCTCGCTGATTCCCTGTGCGAGGTGCACGCGAGCGCTCGAGGTCCAGTCGCCGCCCGACGAGGCCGCCAGCCCGTGGATCGGACGCCCGTTGATCGCGAGACCGATCGCGGCGGCGTCCGCGATCGAGTAGTCGAGCAGCAGATCGTCATACCCGGTGTCGCGTGACGAAACGTAGAACGTCGCGGACGAACCGGACTCCAGACGAACGCTGCCGCCGTGGCGGGATCGTCGAAGAGGACCTCGGCTGCCGAGAGGCGCGCCAGGTGCGCCGGGTAGAGCACGGTGTCGGGGCCGAGGACCCGCTCGAGGTCGAGGCGGTCGACGGTCAGGTTGGAGCCTGGCAAGCGCGTCACCCCGTCGATGCTCGTCCGGAGGGACAGCTCGTGCGTCCCCGCCTCGAGCTGGACCAGGGTCTCTGCGCGTCCGCGGTAGCGGGTATTGAAACCGGCCTCGTACTGGATCGTGGTGGCGTGGTGCCCGTCGACGAACACCGCGTGCTCGCCGGTCGTGCTGGTCCCGGCGACGACGCCGAGCCGGTAGGTTCCGTCGTGGGCACGTCGACCTGCCAGGTGAGCGACGAGGTGGCCTTGTCCAGACCGCTGACGTCCTTCTGACCCGATGCCGCAAACGTCCAGGCGTCGCCGGCGGCTGGTTGTCGACCTTCGCGTCGCGCAGGGTCGTCGCCTCGGCCTCGACGACGGAACGCCATGAGGTGTCGATCGTCGGCTGCTTGGCCTGTGCCGGAGTCAGCACAACCTGGTAGGCGGACTGACGATCGTCGTTGGGAACGAGGATCTGCACCGTGCCGTCGACGACGGACACCCGTTCCGCCGCGATCGTCCGCGGAGCCAGCGCCTCGCCTTCCTGTCCTGACCACTCGGCCTCTCGGACCTGGACGTCGACCGTGTCCCCGAAGAGCTGGGTGTCGATCCCCGAGATCTCGACGCGGACGTCCTCGGAGCCACCGCCGAAGAGCACGGTGGCCTGACGCCTCTCGTCGTCCAGCGCAGCGGTGCCCTGGAGCGTGTCCACGGCGTTCAGCGCGGGAGGGGTGAGCTCGACGGTCTCGCCCGTGAGGTCGGCATACCACTTCAGGAGCCACCACGCACCGTTGGCGCTGTTGTTCTTCGCCATGTTGTCGTTGAGGTTCCCGGCAAACGTCCAGTAGGCGGTCTGCGCGTCCACCTTCTCGTCCTCGAACATCGAGATCCACTGGACGAGCTGTCCAGGGACGGACATGTCCCGACGCATCGCGTACTCGGTGATGTTCACCGGGAGCGGTCCGACACCCACCTCGCGCTCGATCTGACGGAACTGGGCGAGGTGGGACCGGAACGTCCCCAGGTTCTCGACGCCCAGCTCGTGCCAGGTCCAGATGTCGGGCAGGACGTCGTTGGCCTTCGCGAACGTGAGGATCTCGCGGGTGCTGGTGCCGTGCCACCACGCGTCGCCTGGCCCGGCGATCTGCGCCTCGGGTAGATCTCCTTGATCGTGTCGTAGGTCACCTTCCAGTCGGCGAGGAACGTGTCGCGCATCGTGCCCCAGTCGCCGTACCAGTTGCCCCCGTCCGGCTCGTTGAACGGTGTGAAGACGTACCGCTCGGGATAGTCGGACTCCTCGACGATGCTCGTCACGACCGTTCTGACGATGTCCAGGTACGTGTCGAAGTCCTCCGGCCTCTTGCCTCCGTTGTAGGCCCAGTCGGGGTAGTAGTCCTGGATGTTGACCATGAGGTACTCACCGCCGTTCTCGAAGAACGACCGCTCGACCGCAAGAGGGTCCCCGTTGGTGCTGGGCGCCGTGGGCGCCTTCTGGGTGACGTTCGTCGGGCGGGCGCCGGCGATGATCGCATCCGTGGGGACGCCGTCGTCGCCGAGCCCGTAGAGCATTCCGGACGCGCCGCCCTGGACGGCTCCTGTCGAGACCGACAGGTCGACCCCAGGACCTCGCTCTCCTCAGCGGCGGTCGAGGCGCTGATCGGCACCACCAGACCCGCGAAGGCGAGCGCTGCTACCCCGACCGCGGTGGCGCTGCGCCGCAGTCGGATGCCGTGGGCTCACGACCGGGGTCGAGGCCATGAAGCTGCTGTTCCATGTCACACTCCTTTGTGTTCTCGGTTCCGGACCTCGACCTCTTCGACGGGTCCGGCGCTGTGGGTGAGGGTGCGCGCACCGGTGCGGGCACCAGCGGGCGACGGGGTCGAGCTCAGTCCTCGAGCACCGCGTTGATCTGCTCGTTCGCGGCCGTCAGCGACGAGGCGTCGGCATTGCCGAGGGAGATGTTCTCGAACGCGACGGACGCGATGGCGTTCACCTCTCCAGCGCTCACGGTGATCGGCGGGAGGAAGGTACGGCCCTCCTCGCGGTAGCTGAAGAATGCCGAGACGTCCCAACCCTTCTCGTCGAACGCGGCAAGGGCCTTGTCCGCTGAGGCAGGGATCGCGGGAAGACGACCGCATGCTCGGCGACGATGTCCTGGCACTCGGTCGAGCCGAGGAACTTCACCCACTCCCACGCGGCGTCCTGGTTCTTCGACGACGCGCTGATCGAGTCCGCTACCCCGTTGAACAGGGACGCCCGCTCGCCGGTCGGTCCGACCGGTCCCGGGCGATGCCGATCTCCATACCCTCGAGAGCCTTGAACGACCCGGTGGCCCAGGAGCCGTTGGTGCCCATCGCGGCCTTTCCGGACCCGATCTGAGTGAGCGTCTCCTCGAGAAGACACCGGCGGCGGGCGCGTACCCCTTGTCGGCAAGGCCGTAGAACCAGTCGATCGCCTGCTGGAAGCTGGGGTCGTCGAAGTTGTAGTGCGTGCCCACGGGTTCTCGTCGAGGTAGTCCCAGTCGAGGCTGCCGGTGAAGTTGGCCCACTGCATCTGACCGGTCTCCTCGAAGTTCGGGTTGATGCCGAGCCCGTAGACCGCGACGTCGGCCTTGTCGAACCCCGCCTCGTCGCCACGCACGCCGTTCGCGTCGACACTCAGGTGCGCGACGATCTTCTCGAACGTGCCACCGTCGTCGGGGTTCCAGTCGGCGGCCCACAGGTCCTCCGCGGTGTAGCCCGCGTCGGCGAGGAACTGCTCGTTGTAGAAGTAGGCGGTGGTGTCCCAGTCCTTGGGGAGGCCGTACGTGGAGCCGTCGACGTACTGCCACGGGTCCAGCAGCCCCTCGGCGTAGACGCCCGTGTCGACGCCGTCGCGCTCGATGAGATCGTCGTAGGAGATGATCTGCCCTGCTCGGCGAACTCGCCGTACTTCGAGAGGTGGTCGACGAACACGTCGGGACCGGAGCCTCCCACGAACGAGGCGGTGAGCTTGGTCCAGTAGTCGGCCCAGGCGTACTGCTCGATCTTGACCGTGGTGTCGGGGTTCGCCTCGGTGAAGGCCGCCGCACACGCCTGGTAGGCAGGAACCTGGTTGGAGTCCCAGAGCCAGTAGGAGATCTCGCCGCCTGAGCCTCCTGGGCCACCGCCGGAGGAACAGGCACTGAGGGTGAGGAGCATGGATCCTGCCACGACGGCGTGGATGGACTTTCGCATGTGTTTCCCTTTCGCAGACATCCGCGTTGATGGTGCGGAGCGGTGGTGGCCGACGGACGCCGATCACCGAGTTCCCCTGAGGAGTCGGTTATTTGATCCCCGTGAAGCCGATCGAGTTCACGATCCGCTTCGCGAAACCGAGGAAGAGCAGGAGCATGGGCAATGCCGCCAGGAGTGTCGCGGCCATGAGACCGGCCCAGTCCGGGGCGGACTGGGGAGCCTGGGCACGGAATATCCCGAGCGCGAGGGTGAGGACCCGGGAATCCTCCGACTGGCTCACGAGCAACGGCCACAGGTAGTCGTTCCACGCGGTGATGTACGTGAGGACCGCGAGCGTCGCCACCGCGGGCGAGGCCATCGGCAGGACGATGGTGAAGAACGTCCGGAACCTGCCCGCGCCGTCGAGCTGTGCCGCCTCCTCGATCTCGAAGCTGATCCCCGCGAAGAACTGGCGCAGGAAGAACACCGCGAAGGGCGTCATCAACATCGTCGGCAGAGCGATGCCCGGCAAGGTGTCGAGCAGCTGGAGGTCTCGCACGAGAAGGAAGTTCGGCAGCAGGGTGAAGATCGTCGGCACCATGAGGCCGGTCAGGAACACCGCGTACACCACGTCTCGGCCTGGCCAGCGCATCCGGGCGAACGCGTACGCGGCCATGGCCGAGAAGAACACCTGGCCCACGGTCACCAGGGTTGCGACCACGACCGAGTTCAACAGGTACCTGGGAAAGTCCATCGAGGCGCCGGAACCACCGTCGGCAAGCGACTCCTCGGCGCTGGCGAGCCCGAGAGCGCGGCGGAAGCCCTCCCGCTGAACCCCACGGGCAGCGGGTCTGCCGCACCGCCCGGGAGTGCGGAGTTGGTGGACAACGCGGTGCGCAACATCCAGTAGAACGGAAAGAGTGTCGCGACCATGAGGACTGCCAGCACGATCCAACCGAGGAGCTGTCCCGAGCTGATGCGGCGCCGACGGCGGCGTGGGGTGGGTGAGGCGGGCGAGGAGCCGGTGGCGGTCGGGAGGGCGCTGGTTCTGTGGTGATCATCGGTGCCTCATGCCATGTCGTTCTGGTTGGCCCGGGTGAGCCGGAACTGGAGTATCGAGATCGCGGCGAGCACGACGAGCAGGGCGACCGACATCGCGGAGGCATACCCGAAGTCGTAGCCACGGCTGAAGGCGACCTCGTAGATGTAGTACTGGATGACGTTCGAGGCGTTCGCCGGCCCGCCCTGTGTCGCGACCGACACGGTGTCGAAGACCTGGAACGACCCGATCATGGTGACGACGAGCACGAGGCCCAGGTACGGCCGCAGGAGCGGCAGGGTGATCGAGCCGAACATCCGTATCTCGGAGGCGCCGTCGACCCGGCCCGCCTCGTACAGGTTCTCGGGGATCGTCTGGAGCCCGGCGTAGAAGGAGCGCCGTGTACCCCAGATGTCGCCAGACGTTGACCATCGCGATCGTCGGGATGACGAGTGCCTGGTCTCCGAAGAACATGACCCGATCCCGCCGAGCCCCTCGATCAGCTCGTTGACGAATCCGAGCTGGTAGTCGAGGAGCATCAGGAAGAGCATCGCTGCGACGACGTTGGAGACCAGGAACGGGGTGAGGAGGATGCCACGGACGATCATGGACTGCGTCAGCCGGTGCATGAGCACGGCGACGACCATCGCCAGGACCGTCTGGACACCGATGTTCAGCGCCACGTACCAGATGGTCACCTTGAACGCGTTCCAGAAGACGGGGTCGGTGAACATCCGCTGGTAGTTCTCGAGCCCGACGAACTCGCCCGTCCGAAACGCGGTCGAGTCGGTGAAGCTCAGCCAGATGCCGCGCAATGTCGGCCAGAGGAAGAACACGGCGAACCCGACGCCGGCGGGCAGGATGAACAGCAGCGCCGTCGGGAGATTGCGCACCTCCTGCGACCGTCGACGCGCCGGACGGTCTGCCGACGCCCTCCGCGTGCCCGTCGTCGGGACGCTCATCTCGACCTCCACGTGGATCAGGACCGCTTGGTCGGGGTCGAGGGCAGGAATGCTGACCCCGACCGTGCCGAGCACGCCCCGGTCAGGCGGATGCCGGAACGCCACCAGGAGGGGACCACCCGAGGGCTCTCGGAGCGCTGCGAGCCGGGGCCGCCGGCGTGGACGAGGTACGTCTGGTCGGGGTCGAGACCGGGCAGGCACACGCGCCCTGCCGGCCAGGTGATGTGTCGTTCGCGCAGCGTCAGGCTGTACAGCGCCTCGGTGCGGTCAGGGCGCACGGCGCCGTGGAGCCACAGATCCCCACCCTCGAGCGAGCGGCGCACCACGTGCCCCGTGTGCACGAGGTCACGCACCTCCTTGTAGTAGGCGACCCAGGCCGCCAGCTCGCGACGCTCGTCGTCGCTGGCTTCGGACAGGTCCCACTCGATGCCGAAGTGACCGAAGATCGCGGTCGCAGCCCTGAAGGACAGATCGAGCCGCCGACCCGTCGTGTGTGCCTGGTTCGCGCCGACGTGGCTGCCGACGAGCTCCGGAGGCAGGAGCTGGGCCGTCCAGCGCTGGATCTGCTGACGCTCGTGCGCGTCGATGCAGTCCGAGGCCCAGACCCGGTCGGTCCGCTCGAGGATCTCGAGGTCGACGCGCGCGCCTCCGGAAGAGCACGACTCGATCTCGATGCCGGGCACGCCGCGCGGACGTCATCGAGGAGTCGGTATGCGGACAGTGTCTGCTCGTGGACCCCGGCACGCCCCGTCCGCGTCGAACCTGCGTCGACGAGGTCGCGGTTGTGGTCCCACTTGACGAAGTCGACCCCGTGGTCGCGGATGACGCCGACGATGCTGGAGCGCACGTGCTCGTACGCGCCTGGGTGCGAGAGGTCCAGGACCTGCTGATGGCGCGCTTCGACGGGCAGCCTGCCGTGCACCTGGAGGATCCACTCGGGATGGGCCCGCGCCAGGTCCGAGTCGACGTTGACCATCTCTGGCTCGAACCAGAGCCCGAACTCCATGCCCAAGCCCTTGACGTGGCTGACGAGGTCCGCGAACCGTCCGTCACCCCACACCTCGTCGGACACGTTCCAGTCCCCGAGGCCCGCCGTGTCGTCGCGGCGTCCGCCGAACCACCCGTCGTCGAGGACGAACCGCTCCACACCGACGGACGCGGCGACGTCGGCGAGCGCGGTGATGCGCTCGAGGTCGTGGTCGAAGTAGACGGCCTCCCACACGTTCATGACGACGGGCCGCGCCGTGCTGGGGTGGTGGGGCGGGACCGCAGGTGCTCGTGGAAGCGGCCCGCGAGACCGTCGAGCCCTTGTGCGTGACTCGCGTAGATCCAGGGGCTCGCGTAGGACTCGTCGGGTGCGAGCTCGATCTCGCCCGGGAGCAACAGCTCCCCACCCAGGAGAAACCGTCGCCCGTCGAACGTGCGTTCCGCGGCCACGACGTGGTTCCCGCTGAAGGCGACGTGGACTCCCCAGACGTCCCCGCCATGAAGTCGAACCCGGGCTGCCGGCGACGAGCACGGTCGCGGCGTCCGCGCCGGTGCGGCCGTGCCGACCTTCACGGACGTGCGCGCCCACGACGAACGGCAAGCGCTGAGGAATTCGCTCCTTGGCCCAGCGCCCTGCAAGGTCGAGCAGCTCGTCGGCCTGCGTGGGCACGGGGAGCGCGAGCTGCAGGGCGTCGAGTGTAGGTGGTCGCGGCGGTGTTGGTCACGCCGCCGCGGGTCCGCACGAGCCCCGAGGGGAGCACCTCGATCTCGAGGGTCAGCCGGAGCCCGGCGTCGGGATCCGTGGCGTGCACGACCATCGCGCCCCCGTTCCCGCTGGTCCGTCGTGACGGCGGTCGGACGGAACTGCGGGGACCAGTCGCCGCCGGCGCGGTGCCCCAGAAGTCCGGGCGTCCCGGTCCATCCCGTCCAGGCCTCCGGGAGCAACGCCACCCGCACGCCGCGGTCGACGCCGTTGGTCGCCAGAACCGGCCGGGTCGCTCGCTCCAGCCCGTCGAGGACCTCCGGTCGGTCGCCGGGGTCTGCACCCCAGTGGAGGACCTCGGGCAGGCCGTCCTCCGGAAGGTGCAGGATCACCGCCACGCCGGAGGCCGCGAGCCGGATCACTCGTGGCCATGAATGGCCCTCGTCGAGCTCCGAGACGTCCTCGGCCATCGTTGTGCTCACCACGTACGCGCACTCCTTTGTCGCCCGCTTCCTCGCGGGTTCTGCAAACGTTGGTCAAAAGATAGCCGCACGGGCTTGCGTCTGCAAACGTTGGTCAGAAGTCTCCGGGAGGATCGTCCGGATCGTCCGGATCGTCCGGATCGTCCACGAAGGCAGCGCTCAGCCGTCGAGGGACGCCGCTGGGAGCGGAACGGCAGGAGTCATGATGCTGACGTTCCGCCCTGGACCTGCGCTGGTCGGCTCCTCAGCCTCGAGGAGGCGCCGCGCTCGCGGACCACCAGGACGGGCGTGCCGCCGTGTCCTCGGGACGCACCCGGTCTCGACCCAGCGGGCAAGCATCTCGAAGGTACGGCGCCCCAGCTCGACGAAGTCCTGGGCGACGGTCGTCAGTGGAGGGCTCCACATCCGTGCGAACGGCTGGTCGTCGAACCCGACGACGCTGACGTCGTCCGGGACACGACGGCCTCGCTCCGTGAACGCGCGCATGACGCCGATCGCCAGCTCGTCGTTGCCGCACAGGACCGCCGTCACCGACGGGTCGTCGGCGAGAGCGAGCCCGGCCTCGTAGCCCGAGTCGGGGTCGTAGCTTGCCTGCACCACCTCTGGCCGCGCCACACCCGCCTCCTCGAGGGCGCGCCGCCAACCCACGTCCGGCCGCTGCGAGGGCGGGTGGACGGGATCGCGACGTGGTGGACCGTGCGATGCCCCAGGGACAGCAGATGGCGGGTGGCTTCCGCGCCCCGAACTGGTCGTCGAGGAAGGCGTGGGGTCGCGCACTTCGACGGCGCGGGCACCCGCAGCCGCGACGACCGGCAGCGCCTCGGGAGGCTCTCGAGCGTGCGGATGCCGAGCGAGTCGAACTCCACGACGATCGCGCCGGCGAGCGACTGGGACAGGACGAGGTCGACCGCGCGGTCGAGGTCACGAGGCCGGTCGGACTCCACGACCGCGATCGAGACGACGTAGCCCGCGGCACGCGCGGCCTCCTCGATCCCCTGCAAGGTCGCGGCATATCCGTATCGCAGGGTGTTTCGCGCAAGGACCGCCACGGTGGAACGCCGTCCGCTCACCAGGGCCTGTGCGGCGGCGTTGGGGCGGTAGCCGAGCTGGACGACTGCCGCCTCGACCTTTCTCGGAGGCGGGGACTGACCGGGGTACGACCCGTGAGGACACGCGAGACCGTCGAGATGCTCACCCCGCCAGGATGGCGACATCGGCAAGCACTGGAGGCTGGTGTCCACTCGTCACCGATGCAGGGTACGTGGTCATGAGACCAACGTTTGCACGATCGGTCGTGGCGGCGCGTTCCGGGGAGTCCGTCGAGGAGCAGGGCCGCTTCGACGGCGGGCGCCCCGCGGCCGACACGACACGGCGACGGCGACAGGACCGGGGCAGGGCGCGGACGGATGGCCAACGCCCGACGCCCGACGCCCGACGCGTAGGGCAGGGCACGCAGGAGCCGCCACAGCGGGCGCGGGCGCCCGCCGTGGCGGCCCTGCGTGGAGGAGGTCAGGCCTCGACGACCGCATCCGGAGCGGAGCGATCAGCGGGCTGGTCCACCGGCTCGGAGCCCGGCCCGGCCGGAGGGAACGTGCCAGGCAGACCGGCCTTCTCGGCCTCGACGACCTCCACGCTCAGCCGGGCGATCGCGAGCTCCTCCATGGTCGGGACGACCATGACGAGCGTGCTCGTCCAGTCGGGGAGATCACGCGAGGCTCCTTGCTGCGGGCCGCGTTGCGCTCCGGGTCCACCGCGATGCCCAGGCCCGAGAGGCCCTCAGCCACGGCGGCGCGCACGATGGCGTCGTTCTCCCCGACGCCCGCGGTGAAGGCGACGACGTCGATGCGCCCCAGGACGGCCATGTACGCCCCGATGTACTTGCGCAGGCGGTGGATGTACACGTCGAGCGCGAGCCGCGCGTCCTCGTTGCCGCCGCTATGAGGTCGTGCAACGCACGGAAGTCGTTCTTCCGGCGAGGCCCTTGATGCCGGAACGCTTGTTGAACAGGTCGTCGAGCTCGTCGATCGACATCCCTGCGTTCCGGAGAGATGGAAGATGACCGCAGGGTCGATGTCCCCGGTCCGGGTCCCCATGACCAGGCCCTCGAGCGGGGTCAGGCCCATCGAGGTGTCCACGGCGATCCCGCCTCGCACGGCCGAGGCCGAGGCCCCGTTGCCGAGGTGCAGCACGATGATGTTGAGGTCCTGCAGGCGCCTCCCGAGGACGCGTGCGACCTTCCCCGACACGTAGTGGTGGCTCGTGCCGTGGAAGCCGTAGCGGCGGACCCCGTACTTCTCCGCGGTCTTCTTCTCGAGCGCGTACGTCGAGGCGGCCTTCGGCAACGAGGAGAAGAACGCCGTGTCGAACACCGCGACGTGCGGGACGTCGGGCAGGAGCTCGCGCGCGACCGCGATGCCCCGGACGTTCGCGGGTTGTGCAGCGGCGCGAGGGGGCCAGGTCCAGGATCTGGCGCTCGACGTCGTCGTCCACCAGGACCGGACGGGAGAACTGCGCGCCACCGTGGACCACGCGGTGACCCACCGCGTAGACGTTGGCGTCCGCAAGCTTGGGCCCGACCTCGTCGAACAGCGAGAGGGCGATGCGCAACGCCTCGCCGTGGTCCGGCACCGGCTCCTCGCGCGTGGTGGTGTTGCCCGCGAAGCGGTGCTTGATGACGCCGCTCGTCTCGCCGATCCGCTCGATGGTCCCGGCGGCGATCGCCTCGCCGCCGACCGGGTTGACGAGCTGATACTTGAGCGAGGACGAGCCCGAGTTCATCACGAGGACCGAGCCGTGCGCGCCGTACGCCGAGTACGGGTTGGTGCGCTCGTGCTCCGGGAGGACGGTCATGCGGGGCTCCGTTCGTGGTGGGCAGGGCGGCTGCCCCGGCCTGCGCCTGGATCGCGGTGATGGCCACAGTGTTGACGATGTCCTGGACCAGGGCTCCGCGGGACAGGTCGTTCACGGGCTTGTTGAGCCCCTGGAGGACCGGGCCCACGGCGATCGCACCGGCCGAGCGCTGCACCGCCTTGTAGGTGTTGTTGCCCGTGTTGAGGTCCGGGAAGATGAAGACGGTCGCCTTGCGGCGACGTCCGACTCGGGCATCTTGGAGGCCGCGACCGAGGCGTCCACGGCGGCGTCGTACTGGATGGGTCCCGCGACGAACAGGTCGGGGCGGCGGCTGCGGACGAGCTCGGTCGCGGCGCGCACCTTGTCGACGTCCGCCCCGAACCGGACTCGCCCGTCGAGTACGACAGCATGGCGACGCGCTGGTCGATGCCGAACTGGAGGGCCGTGGCCGCGGACGAGATCGCGATGTCCGCGAGCTGGGTGTCCGTCGGGTCCGGGTTGACCGCGCAGTCGCCGTAGACCAGCACGCGGTCCTCGAGGCACATGAGGAACACCGAGGAGACCACGGAGACCCCGGGTACGGTCTTGATGATCTCGAACGAGGGCTTGATGGTGTGGGCCGTGGTGTGGCGCGCACCGGAGACCATGCCGTCGGCCAGCCCGAGGTGCACCATCATCGTGCCGAAGTAGGACACGTCCGGGACGATCTCCCGGGCGCGCTCGACCGTCATGCCCTTGTGGGCGCGCAGCCGGGTGTACTCCTCCGCGAACCGCTCCACCAGCTCCGGGTCGTGCGGGTCGAGGATCGTCGCCGCGTCGATGTCGAGGCCGAGCTCGATGGCGCGAGCACGGATCGACTGCTCGTCTCCCAGGATCGTGAGGTCCGCGACCTGGCGGCCCAGGAGCGTCGAGGCGGCGCGCAGGATGCGGTCGTCCTCACCCTCCGGCAGCACGATGTTCTTGCGGTCCGCGCGCGCCCGCGACAGGAGCTCGTACTCGAACATGAGCGGGGTCACGACCTCCGGTCGAGGGACGTCGAGCCTCGCGAGGAGAGCGCCGCCGTCGACGCTCTGCTCGAACAGGGCGAGCGCGGTGTCGACCTTGCGCTGGGACTCCTTGGTCACGCGTCCGCGGGCTCGGGAGGCCGCGCTCGCCGACCGGAACGTCCCGAGGTCCGTGCGGATGATCGGCAGGCTCGGGTCGAGGGCCTCGACCAGCCGACCGGTCGAGTCGGGCGGGTAGAAGCCGCCGTTGAGGATGATCCCCGCCAGCGACGGGAAGTTGCGTGCCTGGTGCGCGGCCAGCAGCCCGATGAGGATGTCGCTGCGGTCGCCTGGCGTGATGACGACTGCCCCGTCGACCAGCTTGTCGAGCAGGTGCTCGAGCGACATGGCCCCGACCAGCACGTCGAGGACCTCGCGGCCGAGCAGCTCGGGGTCGCCGAGCGCGAGCTGCCCGCCCACGGCCTCCATGAGCGCGCCCACGGTGGGTGCGTTGAGCAACGGGTCCTCGGGGATCGCCCAGCCGGGAAGCGCGCCCGACGGCGAGGAGGAGCCCTGGCCCTGCTCGCCCGGCGACAGGCGGGTCAGCCGGACGCGCACGTCCTCGATGCCGGCCGGCAGGCACCGGTTCGCGATGACCGCGATCGGCTGGGCGTGGTTCGAGCGCAGCTCGGAGACGCTGACCTCGATGAGGTTGGCGATGGACTCCGGCGAGCGGTCGCGCCCTGAGACCACCAGGAGCACCGGGGCGCCCAGGTTGGCTGCGATGCGCGCGTTGAACGCGAGCTCGGTGGGACCCGCGACGTCGGTGTAGTCCGTGCCGACCACCACCACGAAGTCGCACTGCTTGGCGACCTCGTGGTAGCGCGAGACGATCTGAGCGAGAGCTGCTTCCGGGTCGGCGTGGACGTCGTCGTACGTGACGCCCTTGGCCTCGTCGTAGGTGAGGTCGACGCCGTCGTGCGCGAGCAGGAGCTCGAGCACGTAGTCGCGGTCCGCGCCCCTGGGGCGGTGGACCCGGCAGCGTCAGCGGAGGGGTGGCGGTGGCCCCGTGACGCTGCTCGGCGAGGTCCGGGTGACCGGCCGGAAGACCCCGACCCGCTGGACCTGACGGGTCAGCAGGTCGAGGACTCCCAGCGCGATCGTGGACTTCCCCGTCTCGCCCTCGGGTGAGGCGAGGTAGATGGATCGGGCGGTGCTGGTCACTCGTTGTCGCCTCCGGTAGCGGCGGCCGCGTCGTACGACGGACCGCCCTCTGCTGTCGCGGTGTCGCCCGCGTCGGGCCACACCCAGTCACGGACCGAGGGATGTCCTCGCCGTGCTCCCTCGTGTACTGACGTGCCTCGAGCCGGGCGTCCACCATCTTCTGGCGCAGGCCTGCCGCCGTGGAGCGCAGCGAGGGCACGCGGTCGATCACGTCGATCACCAGGTGGAACCGGTCGAGGTCGTTGAGCATGACCATGTCGAACGGTGTGGTGGTGGTGCCCTCCTCCTTGTAGCCGCGCACGTGGATGTTCTCGTGCCCGTTGCGGCGGTAGGTGAGGCGGTGGATGAGCCACGGGTAGCCGTGGTACGCGAAGACGACCGGCTTGTCCGTGGTGAAGAGCGTGTCGAAGTCGCGGTCGGAGAGCCCGTGCGGGTGCTCCTTCTCGTCCTGCAGACGCATGAGGTCGACCACGTTGACGACGCGGACCTTCAGCCCGGGCAGGTGCTGGCGCAGCAGGTCCGCCGCCGCGAGCGTCTCGAGCGTCGGGACGTCGCCCGCGCAGCCCAGCACGACGTCGGAGTCCTCGCCGGGCACCTCGGTGCCTGCCCACTCCCAGATGCCGAGGCCCCGCGTGCAGTGGGCGACGGCCTGGTCCATGGTGAGGAAGTTCGGCGCCGGCTGCTTGCCGCCACGACCACGTTCACGTACTGGCGCGAGCGCAGGCAGTGGTCGTAGGTCGAGAGCAGGGTGTTGGCGTCCGGCGGCAGGTAGACGCGGACGATCTCGGCCTTCTTGTTGACCACGTGGTCGATGAACCCGGGGTCCTGGTGCGAGAACCCGTTGTGGTCCTGACGCCACACGTGGCTCGAGAGCAGGTAGTTGAGGCTCGCGATCGGCCGGCGCCACGGGATGTCGTTGGTGACCTTGAGCCACTTCGCGTGCTGGTTGAACATCGAGTCGATGATGTGGATGAAGGCCTCGTAGCACGAGAAGAGCCCGTGGCGCCCCGTCAGCAGGTAGCCCTCGAGCCACCCCTGGCACTGGTGCTCGGAGAGCATCTCCATGACGCGACCCGCCCGCGCGAGGTGCTCGTCGACGTCGGGCCCGAAGAAGTCGGCGTTCCACTGCTTGTCCGTGACCTCATAGACCGCCTGCAGCCGGTTCGACGCCGTCTCGTCCGGGCCGAAGATGCGGAAGTTGTCCGGGTTGAGGCGCACCACGTCGGTCAGCCACTGCCCCAGGACCCGGGTCGCCTCCGAGAGGCCGGACCCGGGAGCGCTGACCTCGACACCGTAGTCACGGAAGTCCGGCAGGCGCAGGTCCTTGAGCAGCAGACCCCGTTGGTGTGCGGGTTGTCGCTCATGCGGAGCGTGCCCCGGGGGCGAGCTGCGCGATGTCGGCGTCGAGGCGGCCCTCGTCGTCGAAGAGCTCGTGCACCCGGTAGGAGTCGAGCCAGTCCTTGAGGTCCTGGAGGTGCTCCGGGGTGTCGCGGGCGCTCGCGAGGGGAACCTGGTGCGAGCGCCAGGAGTCCTCGGTCTTCTTGCCGTCGATCGACGTGGGACCGGTCCACCCCTTGGGGTGCGGAAGACGATCATGGGCCACGCGGGACGTTCGTCGTTGCCGCCGCGGCCTCGGCCTTGATCCGCGCGATGTGGTCGAGCACCTCGTCGAGCAGTACCGCGAAGCGCCGGTGGACCTCGTCGTGGTCCTCGCCGTCGAACCCGCCCGTGAAGAAGTAGGGCGTGTGGCCGTAGCCGATCATCAGGTCGCGCAGCTCGTCGTCGCTGATGCGCGCGAGGATCGTGGGGTTCGCGATCTTGTACCCGTTGAGGTGCAGGATCGGCAGCACGACGCCGTCGTTGACGGGATTGACGAACTTGTTCGAGTGCCAGCTGGTGGCGAGGGGCCGGTCTCGGCCTCGCCGTCACCCACGACCGCGGCGACGAGCAGGTTCGGGTTGTCGAACGCGGCGCCGTAGGCGTGCGAGAGCGCGTAGCCGAGCTCGCCGCCCTCGTGGATCGAGCCGGGGGTCTCCGGGGCGACGTGCGAGGGATGCCGCCTGGGAAGGAGAACTGGCGGAACAGGCGGCGCAGGCCCTCGGCGTCCTGCGTGATGTCGGAGTAGACCTCCGAGTACGTTCCTTCGAGGTACGCGTTCGCGACGAGCCCTGGGCCGCCGTGGCCGGGGCCGGTCACGTAGATCGTGGACTGCTCGCGCTCCACGATGGCGCGATTGAGGTGGGCGTAGAGGAAGTTCAGTCCGGGCGTCGTGCCCCAGTGGCCGAGGAGGCGGGGCTTCACGTCGTCCCGGGTGAGCGGATCGCGCAGGAGGGGTTCGCGAGCAGGTAGATCTGCCCCACGGAGAGGTAGTTCGCCGCCCTCCACCAGCCGTCGACGCGGGCGAGGGACTCCTCGGAGGGGGCGCCCTCGCCGGGGCGCCATGAGGTTCCTTCTGTCGGTCGCGAGGTGGTCGTCGTCATCGCACACTCCAGCTGTACCAGGGGATGGTGGTCCCTTCATACAACCGCATCCGTGCAGGTGACGCACGGCTTGCGGGCCTCCGCGCAGTGTGAGGTACGCCGAAACGGGAGAAAGGACCAAGGTCCCGACCGGGCGGTCCGGTCGTCCCGCGGCGGGCGTCGCCTTTCCGCGGAGTGGGGTGGATCACGTCGCCTCGTGCTGATTCTCCCCGGCGCCGCGCCCCGGTTACCGTGGGGTCGTGTCCGAGCAGGCCTCCCCGCCCTGGCTTCTGGGCCGTCGCCCGTCGCCCCGCATGATCGGCTTCCTGCTGCTCTTTCTCCTGGCGGCGGGGTGTGCGGCGGCTCGGTGTGTGGCAGCTCGACCGCGCCTACCAGCGCGCCGAGCTCGCCGAGCAGCACGCGCAGGCTGAGGCCGCCTCAGCCGGTCCCGAGGCCCTCGGCGACCTGCTCCTGCCGCAGTCGACCTTTCCCGGCGAGCTCGTCGGCCGCAAGGTCTGGGTCGAGGGAGCCTACGAGCCAGGCGGGCAGCTCCTGGTCCCGGGCCGCGCGCTCGACGGGCGGACCGGCTTCCTCGTCCTGAGCCCCTGCGGGTCTCGGACGACGGGACGGGTGGCGCGTCGTGGGCCGAGCTCTCGGGCGCGCCGGTCCTCCCGGTCGTCCGCGGCTGGGTCCCGACGGCGGACGCGGCAGCCCTCGAGGTCCCGTCCGGCGAGGTGCGGGTCACCGGATACCTCCAGGCCTCCGAGGCGGCTGGTCCCGGGGACTGCCCGAGGGGCAGACCGACTCGATCTCCTCCGCGGCGCTCGCGAACACGTGGGGCAACCCCATCTATGGCGGCTACCTGGTCCTGATCGACTCCGACCCTGCGCAGCTCCCGGCCGCCGACGGCGGCCCGTCCCTCCTTCCGCGACCGACGATCGAGGGTGGCACGGGGCTCAACCTGCAGAACGCCTTCTACGCGCTCCAGTGGTGGATCTTCGGCGGGTTCGCCGTCCTGCTGTGGGTCCGGCTGGTCCGTGACGAGCGCGCGGGCGGCCGCACGCGGGGACGGGTCGGCAGGGGCATCGCGGGGCTGCCCGACCTGCCGGTCACGCGTCCGCGGGCGTGAGCTCGAGCAGCAGCTCGACGGTTCCGGTGTCCTCCACGGTGACGAACCCGAGGTTCGGGGCGCTCACGTCGTAGTCGGAGAACGTCACGGGGATCGAACCGCTCACCTGCGCACCGCCGCCGCTCGACTGGGCGTCGAGGGTCACGGTGACGTCGTGCGCGACACCCTTGATGGTCAGGGTCCCCGTCGCCTCGACCGTCGCGGTGCCGCTCGCGAGGCCGGAGAGGTCCACCGGCGTCGTCAGGACGAAGGTCGCCGTCGGGTGCTCCGAGGTGTCGAGGATGCCGAGGAACTGCCGGTCTCGACCTGAGTCGTCCGTCTCGATGCTGGTCATGTCGACCTCGATGCTCGCCGAGGTGAGGACGCCGCCCTCGACGGTCACCCGCCGCGGACGTCGCTGGTGCGTCCGACCACGGTGACGTCCTGCCCCGAGAGCACCTCGTCGACGCGGTATCCGGCCTGCGAGCCCGTGTCCACGGCGTAGTCACCGTCGGCGACGGCCCCGGCGTCGCTGTCCGTGCCTGCCTCGTCGCTGCTCGCGGACGTGGGCGCGCTCGAGGTGAGGGCGAGCGGAGCAGCCTCCGTGCCGACCTGGGAGCGGGCGTAGACCCAGGTGCCCCCAGGAGCAGCGCACCGCAGAGCAGGACGATCCCGAGGATGAGCGCGAACGTCTTCTTCATGGGGCTCCGGTTCCTAGTTGAACGATCAACTAAGACTGACGGGAATTCCTGAGGATTCCCTGGGAGTCGGGGAGGGCCGCCGGTGAACCCGCGAACCCTATTCCTGCTGCCAGGAGCTCCAGAGCCGGGCGTAGTCGCCGCCCGCGGCGACCAGCTCGTCGTGCGGGCCGATCTCGGTGATGCGGCCACCGTCGACGACCGCCACGCGGTCGGCGTCGTGCGCGGTGTGCAGGCGGTGCGCGATCGCGACGACGGTGCGCCCCTCGAGCACCGCGTTGAGCGAGCGCTCGAGGTGGCGGGCCGCGCGCGGGTCGAGCAATGACGTCGCCTCGTCGAGGATCAGCGTGTGCGGGTCCAGCAGGACGAGCCGTGCGAGCGCGATCTGCTGGGCCTGCGCCGGGGTGAGCACGTGCCCGCCCGAGCCGACCTCGGTCGCCAGACCGTCCGGCAGTGCTTCGACCCAGCCCTGGGCGTCCACGGCAGCCAGGGCGGCAAGCAGCTGCTCGTCCCCGCGCTCTCGTCCGCCAGACGGAGGTTGTCCGCGAGCGAGCCGACGAACACGTGGTGCTCCTGGGTGACCAGGGCGACGTGACCGCGCAGATCCTCGAGCGGCAGGTCGACCAGATCCACCCCGCCCACCTGCACGGACCCGCCCGTGGGCGGGTGGATTCCGGCCAGCATGCGCCCCAGGGTCGACTTGCCCGCACCGGACGGGCCGACCACGGCGAGACGCTCACCGACCTTCAGGTCCAGGTCTA
Source organism: Oerskovia sp. M15 (assembly GCA_038070415.1). Lineage (GTDB taxonomy): Bacteria > Actinomycetota > Actinomycetes > Actinomycetales > Cellulomonadaceae > Oerskovia. Next base: position 671,610 of record JAMYWF010000001.1, on the reverse strand, counting down.
TCCCGTGCAGGACGTTGTGCCCCTCGCGGTAGGCGTACTCGACGTCCCGCGCCACCACGTGTTCGTCCGTGGGGACCTCGTCCCCGGCCTTGCGGTCGCTGTCCACGAGCTTCACGCCGACGATGCGGGCGAGGGACGTGGCAGCGACCTGGATCTCGTCGAGCCAGAAGATCAGCTCCCAGACCGGCCCGGCGAGCTGGAACGCGTACATGGCGATGGTCGTCACGGCGCCCAGCGTGGCGTGGCCCGTGGAGATCATGTAGCCACCCACACGATCACGGCGACCGGGGCGAGGACGAACGTGAAGTCGACCGCCGGGAAGAGCACGGTGCGCAGGTTGAGCGTGTACTTCTCGGCGGCGAACGCCTCACGGAGGTCCGCCTCGACACGCGCCTTGCGCCGGGCGCCCAGCCGGAGGGCGTCGACGGTCCGGGCCCCTCGACCGACTCGGTGATGGTGCCGTTGAGCGCGGCGTAGGCGGCCGACTCGCGCTGGTACCCGGGGTGGCGCGGCGCAGGTACCAGCGGGAGACGACCACCATGAGCGGCACGCCGACGAACAGCGCGATCGCGACCAAGGGGACGTGAGGAGGCTCGCCACGACGGTGAGCAGGATCGTCACGACGGCGACGATGAGGCGGGCACCCGAACCGCACGGCGTGCTGGATGCGGTTGACGTCGTTGGTGGTGCGCGCGACGAGGTCACCCGTGCCCGCCTGTTCGACCGTCGAGAGCGGCAGTGTCGTCACGGTCTCCAGGAAGTCCTCGCGCAGCTCGGCGAACACGCTCTCGCCGAAGATCATCGAGGACTTCTGGGCGTAGCGGATGAGCACCGCCTGGACGAGCACCGCGGTCACGCCGATCGCGATGACCTGGTTCACGTAGGTGGTCGTGGTGCCCTGGGTGACGGCGTCGACCAACCGGCCCAGCAGCCACGGGCCCGCGAGTCCGGCGACCGCCGCGACGGTGTGCAGGACCGCGAGCCCGATCAGCGTGCCGCGGTGCTCGCGGGCGAGGTATGCCGTGTGCTTGCGGACGGTGGGGCCGTCGGCGATGGGAAGCTTCATGACACGCCCTTCGAGGCGTCGGCGAGCTCGTCGGAGCTCGAGGTCAGGTGGTCGGGTGCGGTCGGGGCTCGCTCATGGAGCGTCCGACGGCGGCGCGGTAGCGGGCCGCCTGCTCGCCCTGGTGCGCGGAGGCCGGCCGGTGCAGGAGCTCGCGGTGCGTGCCGTGGGTGACGACGCGACCGTCCTCGACGAACAGGACGTCATCCACGTGGTCGAGCACGAGCGGGCTCGCCGTGACGATCAGCGTGGTGCGACCGCGCCGGACCTCGGCGAGGCGCTCGGCGATCCTGGCCTCGGTGTGGGCGTCGACCGCGCTCGTGGGCTCGACCAGGACGAGGATCTCCGGGTCCGTGAGGATCGCGCGGGCCAGCGCCACGCGCTGGCGCTGACCGCCGGACAGCGACCGGCCCTTCTCCGGGAGGTCGCCCGCGAGGCCTTCGGGCACGGAGTCCAGGACGTCGTGCGCGTCGGCGATCATCATGGCGCGCATCAGCTCGGCCTCGACGTTCCCGCCGCGCACGTCGATCTCCTCGCCCAGGACACCCGAGAACAGGTGGGGCGTGGCCTCGGCGACGACGATGCGCTCGCGCACCAGGTCCTTGTCGAGGTCCGCGAGCCGGATCCCGCCCAGGTGCACGGGCGTGCCTGCTTCCGCGACGTCGTCGAACCGGCCCATGCGGGTGGCGATGCGCGCCGACTCGTCCGGGTCCACGCTCACGAGCGCGACGACCCGGCCGGGTGCGAGCTCGACGCCGCTCGCGTCGTCGACCAGCGTCGAGCCCGCAGGTGGCGCCGAGGCGGTGCCGGGCGTCGCACCGGTGGCGGGGACCACCGAGAGCACCTTGATGAGCTTCTTCGCGGCGACGTGGGCACGCGTCGTGGCCTGCAGGGTCTGCGTCGCGATCTGCAGGGGCCACGACAGGAACGCCGCGTAGCCGTAGAAGGCGACGAGCTGGCCGGGCTGATCTCGCCGCGCAGCGCGGCGTGGGCGCCAAGGTACAGGACGAGCGCGACGAACAGCCCGGGCAGCAGGACCTGGAGGCCGTCGAGGTAGGACTGGTGGTCGCGACCCGCACCCCGGTCCGGCGCACGTTCTGCGACTGGGTCCGGTAGCGGTCCGTGAAGACCTTCTCGCCGCCGATGCCGCGCAGGATGCGCAGGCCGGAGACGGTGTCCGCCCCGAGCGTCGTCAGCCGCCCGAGGCCTCGCGCTGGGCGGCCTGGCGCTGCTGGAGCGGCTTGACGAGGAACGCCAAGATGCCCGCGACGACGGGCAGACCCAGGACGACGACCAGACCGAGCTGGAGCGAGGTGCTCAGCATGATGCCCGCGACGACCGCGTAGGCCATGAGCGAGCCCGCGAACCGGGCCGTGATCGCATAGACCTCGCCCACACGCAGGGCGTCGGACGCCACCGCGGAGACCACCTCACCGGTGGGGAGCTCGTCGGTGATGGTGTGGCCCGAGCGAGCGACGGTGTCGCCGACCAGCTGCGAGGTGTTGAACGCCGCACGCAGCCAGTTCTCGATGTCGTACCGGTGCCCCAGGGCGGCTGCCCCGACCTGGAGGACGCCGATGCCCAGCATGACCGCGGCCCACCCCAGGAGCGTCGAGCCGAAGCCCTCGATCAGGCCCTCGTCGAGCGCACGGCCCAGCACATACGGCATGACGGCCTGGCACACGAACGTGACCATCCCGAGGAGGACGGCGATCGAGAGGATGCCCCACTGACGGCGGGCCTGCCACCAGAGGAGGGCAGCAGGGCCGGTGAGCGGAGGGGTGCCCGGGTCGGGGAGGGGAGGGTCGCACGGTCATTAACATTAGGTGTGGCCACCGACATCGAGCCACGTATTTTCGCTCAGCGTAAGGAAACCTTCCTATGACCACGCCCGACCCCGCCGGCTCGCAGCGGACCTCCGACTCCGCGGCGGACGCCCCACGCAGGAGGTCGTGGACCGCGCCGTCCACAAGGCGCGCGGCGCGCTCTCCCGGTACCGGGTGATGGCCCTGATCACCGGTGTCATGCTGCTGATCCTGTGCGTCGAGATGATCGTCAAGTACGGGGTCGGACAGCTCGTGGACGTCGACGGCGTCATGCGGTTCGTGAGCTGGATCCCGTTCGCGCACGGCTGGATCTACGTGGTGTACCTCGTCACGGTCCTCGACCTGTGGTCCAAGATGCGCTGGGGCTGGGGCCGCCTGGCCACCCTGGTCTTCGCCGGCGTCGTGCCGGTCATGTCCTTCATCCTGGAGAAGAAGGTCCACCGCGAGGCCGAGGCCAAGCTCGACGCCCTCGTGGAGCAGTACGCACGATGACCTCGCTGCCGCCGCTGGTCGCGCCCTCGACCGAGCCTCTCTCCTGAGGAGCTGGCCCGGTACTCGCGGCACCTGAGCCTGCCGGGCGTGGGGTCGAGGGTCAGCAGCGGCTGCGCGCCGCGCGGGTGCTGGTCGTGGGCGCGGGCGGGCTGGGCAGCCCGCGCTCCTCTACCTGGCCGCGGCCGGGTTCGGCACGATCGGCATCGTCGACGACGACCGCGTCGAGGTCTCCAACCTCCAGCGCCAGGTGATCCACGGCGGCTCGGACGTGGGGCGCCCAAGGTGGCCTCGGCGCGCGACGCGATCGCCGAGATCAACCCGCACGTCACGGTCCGCGTGCACGAGCAGCGCCTGGACGCGGGCAACGTCCTGGAGGTCCTGGACGGCTACGACCTGGTCCTCGACGGGACCGACAACTTCGCGACCCGCTACCTCGTGGGGACGCCGCGGAGATCGCCGGCGTCCCGTGCGTGTGGGGATCGATCTTCCGCTTCCAGGCGCAGGTGAGCGTCTTCTGGTCGGCGCCTCCGGTCGGCGAGGGCGTCGTCTACCGGGACGTCTTCCCCGAGCCCCGCCGCCCGGCACGGTGCCAGACTGCGCGACGGGCGGCGTGCTCGGCGCCATGTGCGGGACCGTCGGCTCGGTCATGGCGACCGAGGCGATCAAGCTCGTCACCGGTGCGGGGCGCACGCTCTTGGGACGACTCGCGGTGTACGACTCGCTCGAGCTCACGTGGCGCCACCTCACGGTCCGCGCCGACCCGCAGCGCGTCCCCGTGACGGAGCTGCTCGCGGGGACCACGCCTACGAGGCGTTCTGCGGCCTCGCCCGGCGCCGGCAGCACCGGTTCCGGTCGCGGCAGGGCTCTTCTCAGGCCCGACGGCGCAGGGTCGCCTCGCCGTCGATCTCGCCCGGGTGTCGGGGAGCCGGGCGCGCCGAGATCCGCTGCCGAGGTGCCCGCGGCGCCGCGGTGAGCGCCACCCGTGGCGAGCGGGCCCCGGGGAGGAGCGACGCCGTCGGGCAATGCTGTGCCCGCGACGCTCCGCACGGCCCTCACTCCGCACGAGCTCGCCGACCGCCTCGCCGACCCCGACGACGACCTGCTGCTCCTCGACGTCCGCGAGGACTGGGAGACGCAGATCGTGGCGATCGACGGCGCGCGCGTCGTACCCAGCAGGACCTTCGTGGGGCCGGGCGCCGTGGCAGCGCTCGCGGACCTGCCGCGGGACCGGACGGTCGCGGTGCTGTGCAAGGTCGGCGGCCGGTCGGACCGGGTCGCTGCGCTGGCGCGGGCCGCCGGGGTGGACGCGCGCAACGTCGAGGGCGGGATCGTCGCGTGGGTGCGGGACGTCGAGCCGGGGCGCCCGACGTACTAGGTCGGTCGTCCCTGCCGGTTGCCGAGGTAGAACCGCGCGTGCCGAGGTAGAACCGCGCGTGCCGAGGTAGAACCGCGCGTGCCGAGTAGAACGTCCTGCGTGAGGTAGAACCCGTTGCGTTCTACCTCACGCAGGACGTCTCGACTGAATGACCCGGGTGACCCGGGTGGCCCGGGTGGCCCGGGTGGCCCGGGTGGCCCGGGTGACCCGGGTGACCCAGGTGGCCCAGGTGGCCCGGGTGACCCAGGCGGCACCCTCACAGCGCCAGGTCGAGATTCCCGCCGCCCAGCACGCCGGCGCCCGTGAGCCCGGCCGCACCCTCCGCAGACCGCCCCACGAGCCCGCCGACGGGCGAGCTCGCGAGCGCCTGCTCGCGCCGAGGATGCGCCCGGCGAGCGCCGCGAGCGGCCTGCCTCGACCGCGAGCCGCATGGCCGTCGCCATCCGCACGGGGTCGGCGGCCCGCGTGACGGCCGTCGCGAGCAGCACCCGTCGCATCCGAGCTCCATGGCGAGCGCGGCCTCCGACGCGGTCCCGATCCCGGCGTCCAGGATCACAGGCACGCGCGCTGCCGCCGCGATGGCCGCGATGTTGCGCGGGTTGAGGATGCCGAGCCCCGACCCGATCGGGGCGCCGAGCGGCATGACCGCGGCGCAGCCACGTCTTCGAGGCGACGCGCGAGGATCGGGTCGTCGTTGGTGTAGGGCAGGACGACGAAGCCGTCGCGGACCAGGGTCTCGGCCGCCTGGACGAGACCGATCGGGTCGGGCAGGAGGGTCACGTCGTCGGCGACGACCTCGAGCTTGACCCAGTCGGTGCCGCAGGCCTCGCGTGCCAGCCGGGCCGTGAGGACCGCCTCCTTGGCCGAGAAGCAGCCCGCGGTGTTGGGCAGGGCGCGGATGCCGAGGCGGTCGAGCATGCCCCAGATGCCCGTCTCGCCCGCCCCTGGGCCGGGTCCCCGCGGGTCGTACCCGCGCGACCCGGCGCATCGCGACGGTCGTCAGCGCCGTGCCCGAGGCGACCAGGGCGTCCTCGAGCGTCAGGAGGTTCGCCGCGCCGCCCGTCCCCATGACGAGGCGCGAGCCGAGCGTCACCCGGCGACCACGAGCGGACCGGTGGCCGACGACTCAGCCACCCTGCACCGCCGTGACGACCTCGACCTGGTCGCCGTCGCGCAGCGTCGTGGACTCCACGCGCTGCGGGCGAGCACGACGTCGTCGATCGCGACCGCGACGCCCTGGGGGCGCCGTCCGCGACGAACTGGGGAGCAGGGTGGCGACGAGGCGTGCGACCGTCGTGGGTGCGGTGAGCGGGTAGCGCTCGCCGTTGACGGTCGCGGTTGCCGTCGGCGTCCCGGTCGATCCGGGTGGGCAGGTCAGGTCGGTCATGGGTCCTCCAGGGACTGGTCGCCGAGGTAGAGGTAAGGCGTCGAGATCGAGGGTCCGGGCCCGCTACCTCGACGAGAGCCCTCTACCTCGCGGGTAGTGGCAAAGGGCTGAAGCGCATCGGGTCGATCGCCGAGACGGCAGGAGGCAACGGGGTCCCGGTCAGGATCGCGTCGATCGCGGCCCCGTGACCGGGGCCAGCAGCACGCCGTTGCGGTAGTGGCCCGTCGCGAGGACCAGGCCGGGAACGGTCGTCGCGCCCAGGAGCGGCAGGTTGTCGGGGTGCCGGGACGCACGCGTGGCGTGACCTCCACGAGCGCGAGCTCGTCGAGCCCGGCAGCAGGGCGCGTGCGTCGCGCAGCAGGGCGAAGACACCGCCCGCGGTCGCGCGACGGTCGTCGGGTGCTCCTCGCTCGTCGCGCCGACCACGACCTCGCGGTGCCCGTCCGGCCCTGGCGCTCGCGGCACGACGTACACGGGGCGACCCTGCACGACCCCGCGGACCACGTGTTCGAGCGTGAACCACGCGGGGGCGTCGAGGCGCAGCGTCTGCCCCTTCACCGGACGGGTCGGGGCGCACACCTCGGGCACGGCCGCGAGCAGGTCGCCCGAGTCCGCGCCCGCCGCGAGGACCACGGTCCCTGCGCGATGCTCCCTGCCGCCTCGTCGACGGCTCCGGTCACGGTCCCGCCGGGACCCGCAGCAGCCGCGCGGCCCGGAGGTGCACGACGGCGGCGCGCGGGTCTCGCGCGAGCGCGGCGGTCAGGGCGCGGTGCACCGCGCGGGGATCGACCTGGTGGTCTCCCGGTGCCCAGAACGCCCCGGCCACGCGCGGTCCGACGAGCGGCTCCCGTTCGCGCGCGGCCGCGACGGTGATCTCGGTCGAGTCCAGGCCCCAGGCCTCCTGCAGGGTGCGCACGCGCCGCCCGAGCGCCAGGTCGTCGCTGTCGTAGGCCAGCGTGAGCGTGCCCGTGGCCCGCAACCCGACGCCCAGCCCCGAGTCCGCCTCGAGCTCCGCGGCGAACGCGGGCCAGCGGCTCGCCGAGTCGGCGCCGAGGCGGAGCGCGGCCTCCTCGCCGAAGTCGGCCTCGGTCACCGGGGCGAGCATCCCGGCAGCGGCGTGGGTCGCACCGTCGCCGGGGCCGGGTCCAGGACCGTCACGCGCAGCCCTGCGCGCGAGGCCCGCCACGCCGCGGTGAGCCCTACGATTCCGCCGCCCACCACCAGGACGTCCGCGGCGCCGTCGGGCACGTGTCGCGTCGACGTGCCCGTCCGGGCGAGGCCCGACGGCGCGTCCCACCCCGGCTCTCCACGCGCCCGGGACGCGTGAGGGTAGGGCGGGGTGGTGGGGGACAGGGCTGCGCACATACGCTCGCTCCCTTCGCTGGCATGACCCAGATCAGGTTCGACGGTCGGCTCTCGCCCTCTCAGCCCCGTGCGGGGCTCCCGTGCTTCGCGGCCACCTTACAACGGGCGCGGGCCGGTTCGACGGCGGCGTCCCGGCGCACGGTTACACGATCGACGGGAAGGTGTACACCCACGTCCCTCGACCGTCGTCGACGAGGGCGACCGCGTTCTCCTGCGCCTCGTGAACCGGGGCTCGGAGACCCACCCCATGCACCAGCACGGGCACCACGTCCGGGTGCTGTCGGTCGACGGTCGCGCCCCGACCGGTGCCCGATCCTGCGCGACACGTTCGACGTGCGCCCCGGCGAGGTCTGGGAGGTCGAGCTCCTCGCCGACAACCCGGGGATCTGGATGGACCACTGCCACGACCTGGACCACGCCGCGCAGGGCATGGCCACCCATATCGTGTCCCGCGGCGTGACGACCCCGTTCCACCACGGCGGGGTCGCCGGGAACACGCCCGAGTGAACCTCGGTCGGCTCGACCTAGGGTCTGTCCCACGAATGCCTCGGAAAGAGCCCCTAGTGGGTGATGCGCCCGGGTCCTCGAGGCGCAGCGCGACGGTCTCTGCATGTAGAGCGTCGACGACGCCGCTGACCCATCGTGAGATCGATGTCAGCTCTTCGGACGTGAAGGACTCGTTCAACCCGAAGATCCGCTCGGCGAGTCCGTGCGCTGAATGTCGCGTCGCGTCGCTGAAGCCCTTCGCAACCAGCACGCGGACTGATCGACGATCTACCTCGCTCCGCTGACGTCTGACAAAGTCCCGGGCGACGAGCTTGTCCACGATCTTGGTGACCGCCGCATTGCTCAGCCCGGTCTTGGTGGCAATCCCGCCAGGCGTGAGCCCGTCCGGGTAGCGGGCGATGAGGTCGAGCATCTTGTGCTCGGTGTTGTTGACGCCCAGCCGTTCTGCGACCGCTTCGTGGAACATCACCACGTGCAGGCTCAATTCAAAACCGAGATTGTTTCCGAGTTCTTTGTCCATTGCCCATCCAGGATACTTCACTTCAGTGGACTTTTCTCGCCTGGCCGTCGACCACCACAGGTCACCTGATCCTGGGCCTGGCACGGCGATCTTGGTCGTGGGGATCAGCGTGCCGTCCAGACACACGAACGGCCAGTCCTGGCTGGCGCGGGCAAAGGCGTCCACAAGCGTCGGGGCGGGGTCGGCGATGACGTCGATCGCGTCGTGCAGGAACCGGCATCCGTCAGCGATGCCGATGCCCGCGTCCGGGGCATGGATCTGAAGGTTGATGATGGACACGGTGGCTTCGGGCGCGTCGAGGCTGGCGCGATACGTGTTCAACGCGGGGTCCTTGCAAGCGGAGACGGCTCGCCCTGGTGACCCCGGATCCTGTCGGTCTGGACCCCCGTCACGACGCGTCTCACCATGAACCTGCAGGTCACAACGTTGTGACCGTTCGCCACCGTCCGCGGCGGGCACCACGAACGAGCATTGGCGTTAGTTTACTTTGGTGAACTAAGTCGGTAGGGTTCGGCCATGAAGACTGACGCCGCACGCGAGTCCCGCACACGAGACTCCGCGACCACGCCATTTGCTTCTGCCCTGGCACGGACCTACGCGGGATGCCTGCTGTGTGGCGTCCCGCTCGCCGTGGTCATGCTGATTCCAGGCCTTATGAGGAGCCGAGCACAGTACGTACCCGGCCTGTCCATGCTCGGCATCACTGCATTCATCGTGTTGTCGGTGCTGCTGGTGCTCATATCTCCGTCCATCAGCGCGCGCGTCTCCCCGGCGCCGCCCTGGCAATCTGGTTCCGTGATGCGGATATCTCGTAGACTGCGCCGGGAGCTATCCCGCGCGTGGTGGATTCGGGTAGGCGAGGCCGCGACCCTCTTCATGGCCTTGCAACTGGTAGGGGCTAATTGCCGTGATCGCCCCGTACATCTGGAGAAACGACACCGACACCGGGTGGGTCATCGACTATCCGAACTACGCCCTGCAGGCCGTCGCCATGTACATGGTGATCTGCCTGGCCGGAGCCTGGTTCGGCACGCGCCTGCGACAGCTTGCCCTGCGAGCCGAACACCTCGAGCACGACCTCCCCTTACCTGATCGATCAATGATCCTCCGGGTGCACCGAGAAAAGGTTTTGGGGCTCTTCGCCGATCCGGGGAGTGATGGGCGGGGTGTGATGGACTGGGCGTAGGGGTCGAGGTCCCCGATGAGGCTGCCCGGACTGCGGGGCCGTGGCGCCGAGCCCGGCCGTCGTCGGCGGCTCCTGCATGATGTGCCCCGCGGCGACAGCGACAAGGTCTACTCCAGCCCGTCCACCCGCCGAGCGCTGCGCGCCCGCGGCATCGCGTTCGTCAGCCCGGAGTAGAAGGACCACGCCACCACCTGCTCCGCAAGGGATCAGCCGGAGGACGCCCGCCCGCCTTCGACCCCGAGGTCTACACGGGCTGCAACGTCGTAGAACGCTGCTTCAACCGCCTCAAACAGTTCCGCGGCCTGTCCACCCGCTACCTCAAAGGAGTCGGTTGCGCCGCTCCGAACTCACTATCGCCGCCGTCATCCTCTGGCGCTGCGATTCACCGGACACGACCTAGTCTGGGCGCGTGACGACGACCCGCTCCGCGACCCGTTCCTCCGGCACCACGGCCCGCGAGGACGCCCGCGCCCGCCTCGCGACCGCCCGGCTGTACCTGTGCACCGACGCCCGCGAGGAGCGCGACGACCTCGAGGACTTCCTGCACGCGGCGCTCGCGGGCGGCGTCGACGTGGTCCAGCTGCGCGACAAGAGGCTCGACGTCGCGCGCGAGCTCGAGCTCCAGGAGACGGTCGCGCGGGTCGCGGCCGAGCACGGCGCGCTCTGGGCGGTCAACGACCGCGCCGACGTCGCACTGCTCACGGGGCGCCCGTCGTGCACATGGGGCAGGGCGACCTGCCCGTGCCGGCGGTCCGCTCCCTCCTGGGTGCTGGACCGCTGCTCGGGCGCTCCACGCACTCGTCCGCCCAGGCTGCGGCCGCGGAGGCCGACCTCGAGGTCGACTACTTCTGCGTCGGGCCGCTCTGGGCGACGCCGACCAAGCCGGGCGCGACGCCGTCGGCTCGACCTGCTGCGCCAGGTCGCGGCGACCCGGCCGACGACGCCGTGGTTCGCGATCGGGGGTCGACGCCGCGCGCCTCGGCGAGGTGCTCGAGGCGGGCGCCGAGCGGATCGTCGTGGTCCGCGCGATCACCGATGCCGTCGATCCCGAGCGGGCTGCGCGCGAGCTGCGGGAGCGCCTCCCGCCTGAGCACCGAGCGAGGCCGAGACTCGCCTCGGGAGGGCAGTGGGCATCGGGCACCGCACGCCCGCTCGGCACAGGACGAGCCCTCCCGTGCCGTGGCTACGGCTCGGACCGGTGCCGTCGAGCCCGCTGGTGCCGAGTACCCTGGGGTGGTGACACCCACCCCTCAGCCCCCGGCCCGTGTTGGTCGTCGACTTCGGCGCACAGTACGCCCAGCTGATCGCGCGTCGCGTGCGTGAGGCCAAGGTGTACTCGGAGATCGTCCCCACACCTTCACCGTCGAGCAGATGCTCGCCAAGAACCCGGCAGCCATCATCCTGTCCGGTGGTCCGTCGTCCGTGTACGCGCAGGGCGCGCCTTCGTGGACCCGCGCTGTTCGACGCCGGCGTGCCCGTCCTGGGCATCTGCTACGGCTTCCAGGCCATGGCCAAGGCGCTCGGTGGGACGGTCGCGCAGACCGGCCTCAGCGAGTACGGCGGCACGTCGGTCGACGTGTGCCAGGCAGGAGCGCTGCTCGCGGGCTCGCCCGACCAGCAGACCGCCTGGATGAGCCACGGCGACGCCGTGCACGCCGCCCCTGAGGGATTCGAGGTCCTCGCGACCTCGGCGGCTCACCGGTCGCGGCCTTCGAGGACACCGGGCGTCGCCTCTACGGCGTGCAGTGGCACCCGAGGTCAAGCACTCCCCGCTGGGCCAGAAGGCCCTCGAGAACTTCCTGTACCAGGGCGCCGGGCTCGCCGGCGACTGGACACCGGGCAACGTCATCGCCGACCAGATCGCGCTCATCCGCGAGCAGGTCGGGAACGCTCGCGTGATCTGCGGGCTGTCGGGCGGCGTGGACTCCTCGGTCGCCGCGGCCCTCGTCCAGAAGGCGATCGGCGACCAGCTGACGTGCGTGTTCGTCGACCACGGCCTGCTGCGTGCGGGCGAGGCCGAGCAGGTCGAGCGCGACTTCGTCGCCTCGACCGGCGTCAACCTCGTCGTCCTCGACGAGAAGCAGCGCTTCCTCCAGGCGCTCGCGGGCCACTCGGACCCCGAGACCAAGCGCAAGATCATCGGCCGCGAGTTCATCCGCGCGTTCGAGCAGGCCGCACGCCAGATCGTCGACGAGTATCGGGAGGACGACTCCGAGGACACAGAGGTCAAGTTCCTCGTCCAGGGGACGCTCTACCCGGACGTCGTCGAGTCGGGCGGCGGCGAGGGCGCCGCGAACATCAAGAGCCACCACAACGTGGGTGGCCTGCCCGACGACCTGCAGTTCTCGCTCATCGAGCCGCTCCGGGCCCTCTTCAGGACGAGGTCCGCGCGGTGGGGCTCGAGCTCGGCGTGCCGGAGGAGATCGTCTGGCGCCAGCCGTTCCCGGCCCCGGGCTCGGCATCCGCATCGTGGGCGAGGTCACGGGCGAGCGCCTGGAGATCCTGCGCGCTGCGGACGCGATCGCGCGCGAGGAGCTCACCAAGGCGGGCCTGGACCGCGAGATCTGGCAGTGCCCCGTCGTGCTCCTGGGCGACGTCCGCTCGGTCGGCGTCCAGGGCGACGGACGCACCTACGGTCACCCGATCGTGCTGCGCCCCGTGTCCTCCGAGGACGCCATGACCGCGGACTGGACGCGCCTGCCGTACGACGTCCTCGCGATCATCTCGACACGCATCACGAACGAGGTCAAGGACGTCAACCGCGTCGTGCTCGACGTGACGAGCAAGCCGCCGGGCACCATCGAGTGGGAGTGACCTCCCGCTGAGCCTCAGAGGGCCGGTCCCGCAGAGCGATCTGCGGGGCCGCCCTTCGGCGTTCCGGGCTGTCCGCGCCCTGGGTGCGGACGCGGGAGCCGACGGCGGCGCTCACCTCGGGTCGGTGGCTCGGGGAAGTCGTCGCGGCGGTTCGGGGCAGCGTTGCCCGTGTACGCGCGGGGCGCGGACGCAGGTGATTCGCGGGCCGGACGCGTTGCATCAACCCCGGCGGCGTCGGGCGGGTCGTCGTCGCACTCGACCCCGACCATGCCGGCCAAGCCTCTGCCGTCCGGGTGTGGGCCATGATGACCCCGACCGAGCAGGCCAGCGCCCAGGCCGCGCGCCTGCATTCGGGTGCCGATCCCGCGGATTACCTGGGCTGCGGACGCCGTCAGGACCTCACGACCGCCCTGACCAGCACCCACGACCTCACGCAGGTGGTCGTCGACCAGCACCTGGCCGCGTCGGCCGCGTTCCTTACCGCCCGGATGAGCGAGCACCTGGACCCTCAGACGATCACCGACGAGATCATCGCCGCCCACCTCGCACCGGAAGATCACCTGCGACCGGACCGGTACCGCGGCGGCGGCTCGTAGTTCAGCGGCTCCGCCGCCGCCACAGCGCAGACTCCAGCTCGGGCGGAACCGGGCCGTCAGCCGCCAGAGAACGCCGATCACCCATGACCAGAGCGTACGACGAAACACTCCCTAGAACCGAACGCATGTTCGAATAAATGGTGTGGTTGGCGCCGACGCGCTCGCCCTCGCGCGCGCCGTCCTGCGCACCGCCGAGTTCAAGGCGGCGTCGCCGAGACCGCTCCGCCCATCGACGTCGACCAGCCGCACCAGGCCCGCCCGCTCGCCACCCTCCTGCCCGAGGGGCGCCTGCCCCGCGGGCACTGACCTCGGTCCGCGGCTCAAACGCCCTCCTGCTCGCGATACTTGCCACCGACCACAAGCCAGGGAGTGGAGCGCGATCGTCGGGGCCCCACCCTTGGCATGCTCGCGGCCGACCAGGCCAGCTTCGAGCTCGAGCGCCTGGTCCTCCTCCCCGACCCCGGCCCGCGGCCGCCGACGTCCTCGCCGCCTTGGTCGAGGGCTTTGACCAGGTCCTCATCGGACCCGGCGCCCGCCTTGCCCCCAGCGACCGACGCCGCATCCTCGCCCGAGCCCGAGACCGCGACGTTGCCCTCATCGACCCCAGGACCCCGAGAGCGCCACCCTCACCCTCGACGTCGACCAGCGCACCTGGACCGGCCCCGACAACGGCGCCGGCTACCTCAAGACCCAGACCCTCCACCTCGAGCGCGGCGGCCGCGGAGCCAACGCCCAACCACGCCGCTACAAGGTCACCCTCCCCGACATCACCGGCGAGAACTGCATCGAGCTCGCACGCACCACCTCCGCACCGCAGCGCCTCGTCAGTTGAGCTGGGTAGCGATGGCCGTCGCTCCGCGGAGAGACGGCCATCGGTGCCTCGGTTGGACGAGCAGAACTCAGGAAGCGGCTACTCGGAAGAGGGTGACTCCAGCGGCGCACGCCTCCGGAACTGTCATGTCGCTGGCAACCGAAGAGACCTCGCCACCCACGATCGTCACTTCATCACCTATCGCAGCCTTGCTTTGAGCAACAGATCCGTCAGGTTGAGACTCATTGAAGGTGAGGACTTCGCCGTCCCAAGCCACTTGACCTGCAGGGAAGACGGGAAGGCGGGGACCTGATTCCCCTTCGATGACAAGACACCCGTCACTCAGAGCCAGCTTCCTGCAAGGAGAGCGTCCATGCCGCCTGACTCATCAGTCGTATAGTGCGCGAACGGTGCATCCGAAGGTGGCGTTGGTAGCTCGGCGTCATCGCCGCAACTAGTTGCCAAGACCAACGCCAGCGCGGCCACGACGACCTGCGACACAGACCTTCTCATTCTCACGCCTATCCAATCTTGATGGGGTCTGCTGCACGGATAGGTGACACCTTGACCTGCCCCAGGGTTCGGTTACCTGATTGCGTGTGTCGTCCTGGCGTTGATCGTGCTCGTCTTGGACTGTAGTTCGTAGTCGACGGGGTGAGGTATCCGATGCTGGAGTGGCGTCGGGAGCGGTTGTGGAAGATCTCGATGTACTCGAATATCGCGTTGGCGAGTTCGACTCTGGTGCTCCAGCGTTGGCGGTCGAGCAGTTCGATCTGCATCGAGGACCAGAATGACTCGATCATGGCGTTGTCCAGGCCGTCTCCCACGGAGCCGAACGAGGGCATCAGTCCTGCGGAGCGGATGCGATTGCCGAACGCCCACGAGGTGAACTGGGGTCCGTGATCGGCGTGGACGATCCCGCCGGGTTCGGGCTGACGCTGCTTGATGGCCATGTCGAGGGCGTTGAGGACCAGGCGGGTGTCGGGGCTGGAATCGATCGACCAGCCTACGATCTTGCGGCTGAAGGCATCCAGGACGCAGCAGCAGTACAGCCAGCCCTCTCGTGCGGTGCTGGGTGATGTCCGTGACCCATAGTTCGTTGGGAGCTGCGCGATGGAACTTGCGATTGACGAGATCGTCAGCGGTAGCAACTCCTCGGAGCCGCTTGATCCGTGTCGGGCCTGGTAACCCGCGGATCCCGTCGAGGCTCATGAGGGTACCAACCAGGTGGGAGCTGACCGTGACGTCCATCGCCATAGTCAGTTCCGCGTGCACGCGTCGATACCCATAGGTCCCACGGGAGGCGGTGTGCACCTCGCGGATCAGTCCCGTGAGCCACTCGCGGCGCATCTGGGTGGGTGATGTCGGGCGGTGTAGGTACCGGTAGTAGCCGGGCTTGGACACGCCGAGCACCCGACAGCAGGCCACGACAGGATGCCCGGCGGCGACGAGAACGTCGATCACCGGGTGAATCCTTTGGGTGGGGCTTGTCCTGCCCCAGCAAGGTCGCGGTGACTTTGAGGATCTCGACCTCGCGCTCGAGCTCGCGGATGCGCCTGCGAGCAGATCTGAGCTCAGCACTCTCGGTCGAGGTGACGCCGGCGATCTCGCCGTGATCGATACGGTCCTGGCGGATCCAGTTGCGCAGGCACCCTCGCTGATACCGAGGCTTGGGGCGACAGCGGTGACGGGCGTTCCAGCGCGCACGAGCGCGACAGCACGATGACGGAACTCTGCGGGATAGGGCCTCGGCATGCTCGGACTCCCTTGCGGTTGAGCCAGAACAACACACTGCCACTGGTAACCGAACCCTGGGGCAGGTCACACTGTCACCTATCCGTGCAGCAGACCCGCCAGATGGCATCGATGGGTTCTTTGGCGTCTGGGTCAGGTGTCGGCGGCGAAGATGGTGGCGAAGTCGTCCTTCATGCTGACTACGAGCCAGCCGGCCTGGTCGGCGAGGGAGAGCCCTTCTCGCTTCCTGCGTCGTAGGCGTACTCGCGTTGTTCGTCGTCGTGGCGGACGAGGAGGCCGAACTGTGCGGTCTGGAGCATCTGGATGTCTCCATCGGCGTTGCCGCCAGCGAACGCAGGGGTGTAGCCGGTGCGTTCGTAGATGTGGACGGGTTTGCCGGGGCCGTCGTCGATCTGACCGCTGAGTTGGGCGGTGCGGTAGAGGTTGCCGTCGCGGTACTCCAGAGTGGGGATGAGCCGATGACTGCCTCACGGGGCAGGTCGTAGATCTCTTGGCTCACGACCCGGACGAAGTCTCGGCCGCCACCGGTGGTGATCAGGACCTTGAACCCGCGGTCGCCGAGCAGGTGCAGGAGCTCGACCATGGGGACGTAGGTCAGGTGGTGCAGCGGGACCCCGAAGCGCGGGTGTCGCGCAGTGTCGAAGAACGTGCGGACGGCGGCGTCGAACTCGTCGGGCGTGATCCCGGCGAAGGCTTCGCCAGCGCCTCGGAACAGGTCGGCAATGTTCCCGTAGAGGTCGGCGAACCACGCGTGGTCGCCTTCCACGGCCGCCTTGTAGGGCTGCTGTTCTCGCAGGCGAGGGTCCGCGGCCGCCATCTGCTGCCACCGCGCGAGCAGAAGCATGAACTGGACGTACATCGGTTTCTCGCACCACAGGGTGCCGTCGTTGTCGAAGGTCGCGATCCGCCGCTCGGGCTCGACGTACGTCCCGCTGTCCGGGTCGGTCATGGCATCGACGACGGCGAGGATCCGTTGCTTGGCGTCGCCGTCGGTCCAGGACGGGAGTGGAAGTGTGCTGGTCATTGTCCAAGTGCCTCTCTCACTGGATCGCGGTGGCGACGCGCAGGCGTTCTGCGGGGCTGATGAGGTGGTCGAAGTTCTCGAGCCCGGCGTCGAGCTGGACCCACTTCACCTTCCCGGTGAAGGGTGCGGTGAGGAGGGTGTAGTCCTCACTGACGGGGTGCCGGTGTCGTAGCCGACGTCGCAGGTCTCGTCGGCGGAGTAGATCATCGGGACGGTGGCCTCGATGTGTCCGTTCCCGACCTGGGTACCGTCGACGTACAGGGTGACGTTGCCGCCCTTTGCGAGCCCGCCGCCGTCGTAGGCGAACTCCATGCGGACCTGGTGTGTGCCGGGTGGGACGGGCGTGTCGGCCTCGACGTAGTACCGCTGGAGTCCGGCGAGGTTGTGGCAGTACTTGGGCGGCCCTCGTGGAGGTACAGGGACCAACCGGCGAACGCTCCACCCTGGGAGATGATCACGCCGTTGGCGCTGCCGTCGGGCACGACGAGCTCGGCGGTGACCGAGTGGGACTTGTTCTTGAGGTTGAGGACCGAGTTCTCGCTCAGGCGGCCCATGCCGCCGTAGAGGATCTGGGAGGTGCCCTTGACGAGGTCGGGGCGACCGGCGAGGTCGGAGTTGAAGCGTTCGATGCGTCGGTCGTCGAGGGGAGCACGTTGTACTTGACGGCCTCGATGAGCCACAGCCGCTTGAGCTCCTCAAGCTTGTCTGGTTGTTCGCCCGCGAGGTCGTGGGCCTGGGACCAGTCGGTCGTGGTGTCGTACAGCTCCCAGACGTCGGCGTCGAGGTCGGGCAGCTGTGCGCCGAAGTCCCACGGGATGCTGTGGCGGGTCACAGCGGTCCAGCCCTGTGGTAGATCCCGCGGTTGCACATGATCTCGAAGTACTGGGTCTCGCGTGCCTCGGGGCATCGGGGAGTCGAAGGCGTAGGACATGTCGACGCCGTGCAGGGCATCTGCTGGATCCCATTGACGAAAGCGGCTCGGGGATGCCCGTCACCGCCAGGACGGTCGCTGCGACGTCGATGACGTGATGGAACTGGCTGCGGACCTCTCGCGCGCATCGAAGCCGTTGGGCCAGTGCACGATCGTGCCATTGCGCGTTCCCCGAAGTGCGAGGCGACCTGCTTGGTCCACTGGTACGGAGTGTCCATCGCGTGGGCCCAGCCCACCGCGTAGTGGTTGTACGCGGCGGGGTTCCGAACTCCTCGATGCGGGCGGCCATGAACTCGGGCGTCTCCAGGTGCGCCGCACCGTTGAGGGACACGATCTCGTTGAAGGTCCCGTTCGGTGTGCCCTCGGCGCTCGCCCCGTTGTCCCCGATGATCAGGTAGATCAGGGTGTCGTCAAGGATCCCCAGGTCGTCCAGGGCGTTCACCAGCCGTCCCACGTGGTGGTCGGTGTGTGCCATGAAGCCTGCGTAGACCTCCATCTGGCGGGTGAGCACGGGCTTGAGGTCTGCGGGGACGTCCTCCCACGCCGAGATCTGCTCGGGCCGGGCGGTGAGCTCGGCGTCTGGCGGGATGACTCCCAGCTCCTTCTGCCGCGCGAAAGTCTCCTCACGCACGACGTCCCACCCCTGGTCGAACTGACCCTTGTACTTCTCGATCCACTCCTTCGGGGCATGGTGCGGAGCATGGGTGGCGCCGGGGCGAAGTACATGAAGAACGGCTTGTCCGGCATCAGCGACTTCTGCTGGCCCACCCATGTGATCGCATGGTCGGTCAGGTCCTCGGTCAGGTGGTACCCTGCTCGGGCGTCTTGGGTGGTTCTATCGGGGTCACCCGTCGTACAGCGCCGGGTACCACTGGTTGGCCTCAGCGCCGACGAACCCGTAGAAGTACTCGAACCCGCCACCCAGCGGCCACTGGTTGAAGGGGCCCATCGGGCTCGATTCCCAGACCGGTACCTCGTGGCACTTGCCGAGCTGGGCCGTGCTGTACCCGTTGAGCTTGAGGATCTGCGCCAGCGGCGCCGCGGTGCTCGGCAGGACCGAGCTGTACCCGGGCGCCGACGTCGCGATCTCCGTGATCCCGCCCATCCCCACCGCGTGGTGGTTACGGCCCGTGAGCAGTGCCTGACGGGTCGGGGAGCACAGGGCTGTCGTGTGGAACCGGTTGAAGCGCAGTCCTTGCCCGGCCAGCCTCTCGAAAGCGGGAGTCTCGCATGGTCCCCGAACGCGCTCGAAGCGCCGAACCCAGCATCATCGAGCAAGATCACCAGAACGTTTGGCGCGCCCTCGGGCGGGCGCGTCGAGGTGATCGGCGGGAATGCGGTGTCTGGATCCTTCGCGTCATAGGTCGTGATCCCCACGTGAACGCGCTCAGGGATGGGCAGGACGGCACGGGCAACATCAGGCATAGGAGTCTCCTTGCAGAACCGTGCGACGAACGCGAACGTCGGCGGCGCGGGCGGGCGGGTCGAGTACGACCGCCCACCCGGGTCTATCCCGACCGAATCACTGGAGTGGACCAAAGTGCCGTCCACGAGAAGGAACCCGAGATGCGACCGTGAGGGGTTCGGATCGAACGAGAAGAACCTCGAGCATTCGCCGTGCGGAGCGACCTCATCGTCGAGACGGCCAGGGCAACCGGAGAGCTGGCTGCAGGAAGAGTCAAGTGCTCTACCAGTAGAAGCCAAGCCTGCCCAGTCAGCAACGGGAGCGGTGCTAGAGATACGGCTCCAACGACGAGGAGACCTGCACGCGCCACCCCTGGGCACGCCACAACCCCGGGCCGTCGGCCGCGACCCGGAAGCCGCGCCTCACTCGGACCGTCTCGAAGCCGGTAGAGGACCTCTCCCCGGCCCAGCGTGTCGCACATACGGAAGTTCTGCGCTGCCGCAGAACCCGTTTGTGCGACGCACGACAAAGGGTCGGTTTTGCGTGTTGGGCAACCTCCGTCGGGATCAAGTCCGTCGTGCTTCTGTGGGCGCCCGCGGGGATCTGCGTTGGTTACGCGTGATGGTGATTCCTGGCGTTCTGGTCGTCGTTCGTCGTTGTGGTGGACATGTAGGGAGTAAAGGCAGGACGACGAGGGAGACCCGGATGAACAACCTGGAGCAGTACGACATCGATCCTGAGCTCGACCGGGTACTCGGCGCCTCGGCGCCGAACGTCATGCTGGCCGGAATGGCCGACGAGCAGGTGATCCGCTCGATGGTGTCGGCGGCCAAGCGCGAGGCGGCTCCGGAGCGCCGACCGAAGAGGTCCCGACGCATGGCGGGGATGGCAGTGGTGCTGGGGCTGGGGCTGGGTGGTGTGGGGCGGCTGCTGCGGCTGTCACGCACCAGGAGTGGGCTCCGTGGGCGCAGAGCCCGAGACAGTGTTCACCTACACCTTGCCCAGCGGTGCTGTGTGCGAGCAACGCATCGGCGAAGTGAGGGTGCTGACCCGGAGGCGGTCGAGGCCACGCGGACCTTCTTCCGCACCCATGACGTCCTCGCCCTGGCGGACATCGAGGGCACGATCGCGTGGTTGCGCACCGACGATCACTCGACCGTCGACGATGCGGGAAGGTCGCGCCCGACACCCTACGGCAGCGAGGGCTACATGAGCCCCGACACCGAGTATCAGGTCTCGGTCGGGCATGCCGTAGCGGCGCTGGTCGCCGATGAGCTTGCCGGGACGGACTCGCGCCCGCCGACATCTACACCAGTGAGGCGCACTGCCCGGGTGCGCAGTGGTAGACGTCCGTCGAGAGCGCTCCGACGCGCTCCTCACCGACACCCTCACCACGAATGCCCCGGATCTCTTGAGATACCTCGAGCGTCGTGTCGGTGCCGATGACGCACCTGACGCTCTCGGGGATGTCATGGTCACCGCCTGGCGTCGCCACGACGATCTACCGACCGACGGCCAGGGCGCGCGGATGTGGCTGTTCGGCATCGCTCGCAACGTCGTGCTGAACCTCCAACGTGGTAACCGACGACGATGGGGCCTGGCAGATCAGCTCCGCCAGCACATCGGCGCAGTCCCTCTGCACCAGGACGGGGCGGACCACGGGATCGAGGTGCGGGACGCCATCGCGCGACTCGATCCCGACCTCGCCGACCTCGTCCGCACGGTCCACTGGGACGGGTTCAGCCTGGCCGAAGCCGCCCAGATCATCGGCATCCCGCCTCGACCGTGCGTAGCCGCTATCACCGCGCCGTGACGACACTACGAACAGCACTCGCTGACATCGAGATCGGAGCACCAGCGCAGAAGCCCAGGTAGCACCTCCGACCATCCACCTCCTCAGAAACCGACGGCGGTCTCACCGATCAACGCACCACGCTCCAACGACAACGTCTCGCCATGACCCGTTGGTGGCATCGACAGATCTGCACCTAGGACGCCGCACCCTCGTACTCTGGCCTCGACCTTCACGACGGCCTCAGTCCGACGGCACAAGTCCCAGCTGCGGCACCAGACGCGGCCAGACCCGCCTATGGTGGTGATGAGACCCCGACTCGCCCAAGATGCTGGCGCGAGATCAGGGGTCTCATCGTTGCCTGTGTGGCGAATACCCGGGTTCTGCGGCGTCGCAGAATCCTCTTCTGCGACGTCGGAGTAACGGTCGGTTCTGCAGCATCTCCGGGCGCAGGTTCACCCCGTGGCGTGTCGAGCTCTTGATCTCAGTTCACTCTGTCTGACAGAGTGGGCGCATGACAACAGCGTCGGAGTACGTCGAAGCGATCCGGACCCAGCAGCGGGCCGTGCGGCACGCGACGTCGTTGCCGCTGCTCGTCAACGCGTTGGCGATGGCGTATCTGACCTACCTCGAGGCGGCCATCTTCGGGATGCACTCTGCGCAGATCCTTGTTCCGGCGACCACCTACGGGGTGCTGCTGGTGGTGATGCTGGTCCAGCGGCAGCTGATCGGTGTCGGGGTCGGCAACGACAGGTACGGCGTCCTTGCCCTGGCGCTGCTGGCGTTGGTCTTCGTGCCGTTCGGCTTCGTCGCCGTGTACTTCGTCGGCCCGGTGTTCTTCCTGGGGTGGGGCTCGGCGTGCTCGGCTGGCGTGCGAACACTGCGTGGTTGTGGGGTCCTGGGCTGGTGCTCATGGCCATCAGCCCGCTGGTCTCGCTCGGCACGCTCGCCAACCATGCGGCCTTCCTGGGAGGGGCGTCGGAGGGATGGTCATCTCCACGACCGGGCTCCTGGCCCTCGCCGTCGTGGCCTTCGTCCGTGAGCGACGGGCAGCTCGGGTGGTCCCCGCGTGAGCTCCACGCCAGAGCGACATCCGCTCTCCCAGCTCGACGAGACCATCCATCAACGTGCCCGGCTGGGGATCCTCGCGATCCTCGTCGAGTCGCGCGACGCCGACTTCACGCACCTCAAGCACGCGCTCCAGCTCACCGACGGCAACCTGGGCAGGCACCTCGAGGTCCTCGTGGCCAGCGGCTACGTCGAGCTCCGCAAGGCCAGCGATGGGCGTCGATCTCGCACCTGGGCCCGCATCACTCCGCGCGGCAGGCAAGCACTGCTCGTCGAGGTTGAGCTCCTGCGGGGTCTGCTCGCCAGCCTGCCGCCCGTCGAGCCTCCAGCGGAGGGACGAAGCATCGTGACCGCCCTGGTCGAGGTCCAGGGCGAAGGGGAGGACACTCCTCGGATTAGTGCACGTTGCTGTTGAGATCACTGTGTCTGCGCCGACCGGCGTGGACGACCAGAGAAGGAGGACGCCCATGACGCCTCGCGAGAGAGCGACCGGCAGGCCAGAGTTGCCGCCGGTTGGTGCCGCGCCGTGGAGAGCATCATGACCACTCAGGTCGCACTCGCCGCCTGAGACAAGCTGTCACCTATCCGTGCAGCAGACCCATCGGCGCGCCGTCAACTTCTGGGTATGGCATCTGTGGTGTTGGTAGGAGTCGGCCGCTACTGGCGGCCCATGGCGACCTTCATCGCGGTCTCGTCGTCGGGGATGAGGTCGTCGCCGGAGAGGTCGATGGTGACGCGCTTGAGGGTGCCGGTGAAGGTGAACGCGTCTTGGTAGTGCTCGGGTGCGACGCGGCTGCCGCCGTCGTGACCGCAGGTCAATCCTTCGGTGCTGAAGATGTTCGGGACCGTGTGGGGCATGTCAACGGCACCGACGAGCTGCTGTCCGATGTAGAGCTGGCCGCGTGCGGGGACGCCTTTGCCGATCGCGAGGTCGGGTTCTCCGGTGGGTTCGAACTCGTAGCGGAGAGCGACCTCGCCGCGGGTACTGCGGTGTCGGAAGCGACGGTGAAGAAGTCACGGCCGAGGAAGTTGTAGACGAAGTGCAGTCGGTCGTCCTTCACGAAGAAGGAGTAGCCGCCGACACGGCCGCCCTGGGCGATGAGCACGCCTTGGGCGCCGGTGTCGGGGATGTGGGCGTCCGCGGTGATCGTGAAGGCCCGGTTGTAGACCTTCGGCGCCGCGGAGAACGGCACCGGTGATCCACCGGGGTAGTAGACGAACCTGTCGCGGGGCTTGGCGATGGTCGGTCGTTCGACGTTGAGCCGCGCTAGCAGTGATCCATCCAGGGCAGCACGTTGTACTTGCCGCCTCTGCCCACCAGCGGCCGATCATCTCGATCACCTTGGTGCGGTTCTCGGCGGCCAGGTTTTGGTCTCGGAGTAGTCGTTGGTGAGGTCGTAGAGCTCCCAGTCGTTGGCCTCGAGGTCGGCGAGCACGGTGGCGTCGATCGGGTCTCCGACGTGGCGTCCCTTGCGTGCGGCCTCGGTGTAGTTGGAGCCGGGGTACGGGCACACGGCTCGCCATCCGTCGTGGTAGATCGAGCGGTGGCCGAACATCTCGAAGTACTGGGTGTGGTGCTGGGTGGCGGCGTCGGCCTCGTTGAAGGTGTGCGCGAAGCTCACACCCTGTAGCGGTGCCTGGGTCACACCGCGGATGGTGGCGGGGGCTCCAGGCCCAGGGCGTCGAGGACGGTGGGCACGAAGTCGATGATGTGCCCGTACTGTGTGCGGATCTCACCGCGTGCGGTGATCTTGTCGGGCCAGGAGATGATGCACGGGTCGGTGCACCCCCGCGGTAGGTTTCCTCTTCCACCGCCGGAACGGGGTGTTGCCCGCGTTGGTCCAGCCCCAGGCGTAGTGGTTGAAGACGTTCGGTCCGCCCAGCTCGTCGATCCGCTCGAGGTTCTCCTCGATCGACTCGGGCACGTTGTTGAAGAACATCATCTCGTTGAGCGACCCGACCGGGCCGCCCTCAGGACTCGCGCCGTTGTCGGAGATGAGCAGGAACAAGGTGTTGTCCAGCTCGCCGAGCTCCTCGAGGAAGCTCACGACCCGCCCGAACTCGTGATCGGTGTAGCTGATGAACCCGGCGAACACCTCCATCATCCGCACGTAGACCTGCTTCGCGCTCTCGGTCAAGGTGTCCCATTCGGGAACGTCGGGGTCATGCGCGGACAGCTGTGTGCCGGCCGGGATGATGCCCATATCGAGCTGGTGCTGGTGAACGATCTTGCGGTACTCGTCCCAGCCGGCGTCGAACTTGCCCTTGTACTTGTCAGCCCATTCCGCGGGGACGTGGTGTGGTGCGTGGCGGCACCGGTGCAGTAGTGCAGGTAGAACGGCTTGTCCGGCGCGTTCACGTGGGCGTCCTGGATGAACTCGATGGCTCTGTCGGCCAGGTCGGCGCTCAGGTGATACCCGTCCTCGGGCTGGGCGGGCTGCTCGACCGAGTGGTTGTCATAGACAAGCTCCGGGTACCACTGGTTCGTGTCACCGCCGAGGAAGCCGTAGAACCGCTCGAACCCGCGCCCCAACGGCCAACGCTCGTACGGCCCGGCGGCGGTCTCATGCTCGGGCGGAGACAGGTGCCACTTGCCCACCATGAACGTGTTGTACCCGTGCGGCAGCAGCATCTCCGACAGCATGCCCTTGTCGAACGGCATGATCCCGTTGTATCCCGGGTATCCGGTCGAGACCTCCGAGATCACCGCCAGGCCGAGCGAGTGATGGTTGCGCCCGGTCAAAATCGCGCCCGGGAGGGCGAGCACAACGCAGTCGTGTGCATGTTCGTGTACCGCAGCCCGTTGGCTGCGAACCGGTCGATCACCGGGGTCTCGACCAGACCCCGAAGCTCGACAGGTGCCCGAACCCGACATCATCCAGGACGAAGATCAAGACGTTCGGCGCACCTTGCGGCGCTCGTGGAGGAGTCGGCCACGCCGGACTCGACTCACTACTCGTCCGCCCGATGACCCCGGGAACGGCTCCCCATCGCTGTACGTATTGACGCTGCTCATGCTCTGACACCTCTCAGGCCGAGGCGGAATACTCCGCGGACCGGCTCATGCAAACTCGCCAGGCGCGAGCTCCTGGCCCGGGCTGGCGAGTTACGGGTGAAGGGTGGACCGATACGTCGTCCACGAATAGGAGCTCCACGTAACCACTTGGCGGAGACTCGGATCGAACGAGAGCGAACCTCGATCATGCGACGAACAGGCAGCCACAACTTCGAGGCGGCCAGAGCAGCCACGACACAGGCTGCAGGACAGGGCGAGTGCCCTACCAGTAGACCGCCACCGCACCACGACAGCAACGGGAACCCTGCGATACCTCTGTCCATCCAGTCACCAGATGGTGGGGACGAATCGTGCGATGGGTTGCTCCGGCGGTAGCTTCGTCTGGCGCAACGTCTCAGCCGGGGACTACAGGTTTGAGCTCTGGGACAACTCGCCCTACACCGGGACCCGCACAGTGAGCGGAACCGTCCGCTACTAGTCAGAGTGTGCGGGCCGTCATAGCCGCCCGCACACCTGCTCATCGGCTCAGCCGCCGAGCCAGAAACCTGATGCCGAATCCGAGGGCGACGAGTCCGACACCCACGACAGAGCACTGCAGAACCTGCTCGACGATCATCCCCGACGGAGTCGCGGAATCAAGGATCAGCCAGGCGGGAATCATACCGATGAGACGTACGCCGAGGGCCACGACCTCGTCCGAGCGGGATACCTCACGGGATCGCACGGACCCCACGAAGATCAGTACCGCGAAGATGATCGCGAGGATTGTGGCGAGGCGACCGATCGCAGCGCCTGGGTAGTACGCCCGGGGACCATCAGGCATGGTGAGGACGGCTGTGAGCAGGATGACGAGGCCGGCATCGAATGCCGCTCCGCCAATCGTGGCCCACGCCGGAAGTTGTGCGCCGTGCGGAACGCGATGCCACTGAGCGCGTCGGCGTAGAGCGGTGACCCCAATGCTCCCGAGAACACCTGCCGTCGCCCATAGGGCAAGGGCCAGTATCCGCTGCTCGTGCCAGAGCTGGATGATGGGGAACAAGGCGAGGGCCCCGGCGGCGAAAACCCGCGGCTGGCGAGAAACCACCCGACGTCGCGGATGCCCACGCGGGCTCGGGTGGCCGGCAGCTTCGCTGACATGTTGCTCGGGTGATCCATCACTTCAGACATCGTCAGTCCTCTCGTTGAGCGCCAGAACCGGGCTGTACCAGCTGCGGGTGTCGCGGCCGGCGACGGCTTTGTGGACGGCTTGACGGGTCACCCCAGAAGGGACGCGGCAGACGCCAGGCTCGAGTCCCTCAACAGTTCGTTGATGACCGACCGGCGGCCGGATGCAGCCCTCTCCTGCGCGTACGCGAGATACGCCGCGAGCTCGACGAACAGCACGGCATCCCTTTCAAACTCCTGGCGCGTCCGCGCCGATGACGCGCGCTCGTAGAGCGAGTCACCCAGATCCGCCAAGGCGCAACCAGCCTCGTCAGGTGTAGCACCAACGCTCTCCAGCCGGTTCGCAGCAGCAGACAACTCCGCGCCGTCTCGGTGAGGAAGTGCTCGGGCCCAACTCTCAACGGCTCTCATCGGCGGTCCTCTCCATGCATCGATGATCACAGCCCACCATCGTCCCGTCAACCCGGGGTTGTCAGCATGGGATCGCAACAGCCCCAATGACCGCGCGGACTGCGTCGTCGATACCGGACGCCCGTCGGGCCGAAGCCAGATCCGCCTAGGCGGCGGCGAGCCCTGATCTCGCCCAAGATGCTGGCGCGAGATCAGGGGCTCATCCTGAGTACGCGACTCATCGCAGGCATACCTCTACGAGCTGAAGTGGCTCGTCTCCTCCAGCGGCTGGCTCGACGGCGAACCTGACCAGCTTGTCGTAGTGGCGGCACGGCAGGCCTCGTCCTCCTCGCCGCGGTAGCGTTCGGCGCGTACCGGCTCGCTTTCCGCCCGACGCCCTTTCGGCACGTTCACACCACGTCAGGCGTTGGCCTGCGCGCTCACGGGCGTCGGTATACCCTGGCCCGTAGGGTGTCGCGCATGATCTATCGGCCGGTGCAGAACCCGGATGCTTAAGAGCGACTAACACAAAGCTGACATAAGGGATATTATCGGCGCCTTGAGGTGGGGTTCTGGCCGGGGGCTACGGTCGGTGGTCGAGCTCATCTTCGATGACGGCTTCGAGCTCGGCTGCTGTCGGGAGCACGTTGCGGGCTTCGGCTGGCAGGCCTTGGTAGTCGGCCACGGCGACGGGGCGTTGGTGCTCGCCAGGGCGTACTTGACGATGGGGCCCGACTTGCCTGTGCACAGCAGGATCCCGATGGTCGGGGCATGAATCTGCGGTCGGCGGAGCTGGTCGTCGATGATCGCGATGTAGGTACCGAGCTGGCCCAGGTGGCCGGGCTCGAATGAACCGATCTTGAGCTCGACCACGACGTAGCGCAGCTGTTCGACATGGAAGAACAGCAGGTCGACGTAGAACTCGTCCACGCGATCTGAGGTGTCATCGGGCACGCTCAGGCGGACCTGCCGCCGACGAAGGCCATGCCGCGCCCGAGCTCGAGCATCGTGTCCTGCAACCTGTCCATGAGCGCCTGCTCGACGTCGCGCTCCGCGACTCGCTCGACCATGGCCAGGTGTTCGAACACGTACGGGTCCTTGACCAGCTGCTGCGCGAGCTCGGAGTCCACCTCCTCGAGCGCGGTCATGAAGTTCGTCGGTGCCGCCCCGAGTGCCGAGCGCAGTCCGGCCTTGATCTGGTGTTCAAGCACGGCGCGCGACCAGCCGTCCTGAGCGGCGCGAGCCGCATACCAGTCGCGCTCCTCGCGTGACTGGAGCCGCTCCAGGAGGACGACGACGTGCCCCAGGGCAATCGGCCAACAGGTTGTTGGCCGAACTCTTCGAGCGTTGGCCACACCTCCGCGATGCGGCGCATGTTCTTCAGGTTCGACGGCGACCAACCGCGCTGGTCTGGGAACTCGCGCCTCAGATCCGCTGCCAGGCGGTCGATGACCTTGCTCCCCACCCGGCGATCTGCTGACGTTCAAGGATTTCGTGCCCGACCGACCAATACAGCCGAAGAACCTCGGAGTTCACGGCCCGCGCAGCCCGAACGCGAGTCGCACGCACCCGCGCCTTCAGGTCAGCGAGCAACGTGGCGTAGCCAACAGGCTCGAGGTCGTGTCCCGGTGACGTCATGAGGACATCCTGCCTGAAGCGACCAACGCTCCAAGGTGGGCGAACACCCCGACACCGCATCGACCTCATCCGAATACGGTCGGTTCTGCACAGGGACCGGGTTCGCCCAACGACCGAATCGCAGTCGCACGCCGGACTCCACCGCAGCGGGCGAGGGTCTGCTGCACGGATAGGTGACAGTGGTTCTCAGGCGGTTTCCGGTAGGCGGCGCTCGGCGTCGACGGCGGCGAGCAGGGCCTCGACGTCCGCCTCGGCGCAGGCCTTGAGGCAGAAGATGCGCTCGGCGCGGGTCCAGGTGTCCCAACGGGCTGACGAGGCCACGTGCCGGATCACGATCGGTGGTTGGGGCTTGACCCTAAACGTGGACACGTGGTGGGTTTTATGCGGCGAGCGTTAGCGTAGCCGCGTGGTGGGCGTTCTCGTAGTTGATCGGGCTGAGGTAGCCGCAGGTCGAGTGTCGGCGACGGGTGTTGTACCGGGTGATCCACGCGAACACGGCCCGTCGGGCAGTCTCGGCGTCGGGCCAGCCGTGCGCGCCAGCGAGGGTCTCGCGTTTGAGCGAGGCGTTGAACGACTCGGCCATCGCGTTGTCGGCGCTGGTGCCGACCTTGCCCATCGAGCGGGTCACGCCCAGGCGGCGGCAGAGCTCGGCGTATTCCTTGGAGACGTACTGGCCTCCGTGGTCCGAGTTGAAGATTGCCGCGGTCAGCGCGCCGCTGCGCGGCCGCAGCCCGCAACGCGTCGGCGACGAGCTCGGTGCGCATGTGGTCGGCGATCGACCAGCCGACCAGGCGCCGGGAGAAGCAGTCGATCACGGTCGCTAGGTAGAGGAACCCGTCAGGCCCGCAGGGCAGGTAGGTGATGTCCCCGACGTACTTCGTGTTCGGCTCGCTCGCCGTGAAGTCGCGCTCGAGCAGGTCCGGCACGAGCTGACCGTCCGGGTCCGGGACGGTCGTGCGCACCGTCGCCGCAGCCGGATCCCGGCGATCCGATTCTCACGCATCACCCGGGCGACCCGCTTGTGGTTCACACGATCGCCTTCGGCGGCGCCGTCGTTCAGCTCGACCGTGATCCGCGGCGCCCGCACGCGACATCTTGCGCGTGGACCGCAGCGATCCGCGCTGCCAAGGCCTCGTCATCGGCCCGACGCCTCGCGCGCCGGCGCGCCGAGAGCCACTGATAGAAGGACGAGCGTGCCACGCCCAGGATCTGGCACAACCGCTTCACCGTGAAGGTGTCCGAGTGGTCGGCAACGAACTGGAAGCGGCTCACCAGTTCGTCTCCCCGGCGAAATACTTCGCCGCCGCCCGCAGGATGTCCCGCTCCGTGTTCAGCTTGCGATGCTCGCCCTCGAGCTCGGTGACCCGGGCCCGTAGCCGCACGAGCTCCTGCTCGGGCGTCTCGTCCGGTGGCCTCGCCGCCGCAGCCCGGCGGGACTGGCCCCGGACCGCCACCCGCCAGCCCTGATCCAGCTCGACAGCGTCGAGTCCATGATCCCCAGATCAGTCGCGATCCCGCGACCGTCGCCGTGGGCGTCGAGCGATACAACTCAACCGCGTCGCGGCGGAACTCCGCCGAGTACGTCTTCCTCGCCATGAACAGATCTTCTCGCTTCTCCAGGCCAAGCCCGGCTTCAGCGTGCCCACGTTCAGGGTCAAGCCCCGTTCGGCGCTGCGGCTGGACCATTGAGCCCATTGGCGCCAGCCCGCTGCGCGCCCTCGGTCCCCATTCCGGTCGCTTTCGTCGATGACCGCCTGGAGCATCTTCGAAGCGGCGTTGGCGACGAACGGCTACCGAAGTAGGGCTCGGGTACTTCGCTGGTCTCATCGAACTTCGGCCGAACGATCGCTGCCAGGGTTGCTTCGCATTCCTGGACTGTCAGTGCAACCTGCACGTTTGCTCCGTTCTTGCGGGCGCGTCGCGCCAGTGGTTCGGGGCCCGTCGCCGGGTCCGGTTAGGCAGGCTCAGCGGCTGGTACGAGCGTGGCAGCCAGAACCAGCCAACCCTCATCCGCACGCACCCAGAGGCGCGTGTAGATCAACCGCGCGGAAACTGAGGTGCTGCCCTGGATCGCATCAACAGCGGCGACCAGCCTGGTAACTCCGCTCAAGAGGTCCTCCTGGACGTCTAGCGATTCCTCCTCCAGGCGGGTGATCTGCAGCAGACCCGAGCGGTAGTTCTCGAGGTCGTCTTCCTTGGAGAAGACAGACCCGTCTGGGCGGCACCGACGCAACGAGGATGCAGCAGTGCCTCCAGTGCGTTGACGTCGCCGGCACGCTGGGCAGCTTGGAGCGCGTGCTCAGCAGCAAGAAGACTCATCGCCCGAGTGTACGCACCGGGACTGCCCCGGGCGGGCGGTGGTGAGTGCGGCCGCGACAGTGACGTCTCACAGGGATGTCGCCATGGCGCGAGCTATTCGTTCAGGGTGATGTTGGCCTTCGCGGGGCCGGGGCAGTCGCCGCTGTTCGGGTGCTGGGGCTTCCAGTCGAGCTTCATGGTGCGTTCGAGCACGACTTCGCCCGTCTGCGTACGGGTGACCGTGATGTCGACCTTGGACGGCGGCGAGGAGGACGTGGTGCCGCGCCAGACCGGACCGGTGCCTGTGGGTGGCGGGGAGGCGGGAGGGGCCTCAGTGGTCGGCGCGGGCGCGGTGGGGTGGTCGGTTCGACGAGGTCGGCGGGCATCGAGGCCTCCGGCGCCGGGATGATCTGCACTGAGCCCGCGCGTACGAGGTTGCAGTATTCGTCCTCGGGCAGGCAGGCGACCCGGATATCAAACTCGTCGCGCTGCGGCCAGCTCTCGGCGAGTCGCACCTCGAGCGCGGACGAGTACATGATCGCGGCACACGCCTCGCCATCGTTCCCGACGCCACAAGCCGCCAGCAGCGGAAGCACCGCGGCGGCGAGAACGAGTGTTCGGGCGGCACGTCGTGCGGGCCGGTCGTCAGTGGACTGGGGCACGAGGCATCCTCGCCTTCGGGGATCTACCGATCATGTGTCATACCTGAGGCAATTGTTGCGGCAGAGTCAAGTCCCTGCCGACACGAGGCGACACCTCGGGCACGAGCCGCGGCCCCTGGGGACTCGAGCTCGCTTGCCGACCCGGGCAGATCACAATCAGTGGCACCTGGCGACCTCGACGGCAGGACGCCCCGTGCCAGGGCAGGAGGGCGTTCTGTCCGACCTGGACGAGATCCCTTGTGGTCTACCGGAGGCCCATGAGTCGAAGGAGCGCGAGCGTCGCGTAGGGAGAGAGCCGAGAGTGAGGCCTAGACCGATCGCAGCGATGACGAACCCCGTCCGCGTAGCCAGGCAGTGATTCCCGCTGCCACCAGGAGCACGCCGAGAACAAGCGTCGTCAGGAAGAGCATCGGAGATGCGACGAGAGCGACAGTTGCAGCTGCCCACAACCACCAGGACCGAGCCGCCTCCTCCAGAACCCCTTCGTCCGAGAAGGGAGCCTGGAGCAGCGATCGGAGTCATGGCCACAGTGTCCAACGCCGGCCGGGGTAACCACCACGCAGAAGCGACGAAAGATACGAGATCCGCCGCCAGAACCGCTGGTGCGAGCACAACTGGCCCGGTGAAGTCATAGAGCTTGGTCCAAGAGAAGCCATCCACGGCTCTCACCCCTCTGGTCGTGGGCGCAGCATCTCAGCGATCGTGACGTCGAACCCTCGAAGGTTGGCGAAGGGCGTGAATCCGCAGCCGCGGCCCTAGATCTCTCCGTACCCCACGCCCTGGCCCTCACCGCGCCCCGCCCGCTCCTCGCGGTACGCCGCCGCCTTCTCGTAGGCCTTCTCGACGTCCGCGAGGACGCTCGGCCAGCCGCTCGTCGGCCGCACCTCGCGGTTGTGCGCGACGATCCGGTCGAGCAGGCCGTGCTCGGTCACGAGCCGCACGATCTGGTCGGACATGGCGTCGTCGTCGGCGGCGAGCAGCCCGTCGACCCGTCGGTCAGCCGTTCGGCCACGCCCGACTCGGCGCGCGTCACGACGGCCAGGCCCGCGGCCCGTCCTTCGAGCGCCGCTATCCCGAACGACTCCTGGATCGCCGGGGCGAGGAACACGTCGGCGCGCGAGTAGAGGCGCTTGAGCTCGTCCGGGCCGAGCCGCCCGGGAGGCTGACATTCCCGAGAGATCGTGCTCGGAGACGAAGCGCCGGGCCGCGTCGAGCTCGGGTCCCTCCCGGCGATCGTCGCGAAGACCGCGTCGCGCGGTAGGCGAGCGGCCGCGGACCGGATCGACTCGAGCATCGGCAGGACGCGCTTGCGCGGGGCGAACCGCGTCGCGGCGACGAGATGTACGGCCGTGCTCCCGGCGCGGGCGTCGCGCTCGACGCGCGGCACGGCCCACTCGTCGAGGTCGAGGCCGTTGTGCAGGATCTCGACGGGCACGTCGGGACCGGCGATGCGGCGCAACGGTGCGGCGGTCAGCTCGCTCACGGCCGACAGCAGGATCGGCAGCCGGGACCAGTGCGTCACGCGGTCGAGCGCAGCGAACCACCGCTCGGCCGAGCCCCACACGCTGTGCACGGTCAGGACCGCGGGCAGGCCGAGCCGCGCGACGGGCTTGAGCGACACCTGCACGGAAGGCGTGAGGACGCCCATGTGCAGGTGCACGACGTCGGGTCGTGACTCCCGCAGGATGCGCGTCACGTGGTGGGCGGCCCGCGGATGGACGGGGTAGCCACCGGGGATCCGCGCCGCGACGCGGTGGATCGCGACGCCGTCGTGCATCTCGGTGCTCAGGCCGCGCGCGCCGGGCGCCGCGGGCGTGGTCGTGATCACCTCGACGTGGTGGCGGCCGCGGCCTGCTGGGCCGCGAGGCGGCTCACCTGGTCTCGATGCCGCCGAGGAGCGGCAGGTAGCAGTCCGTCACATGGGTGATCCTCACCTCCGGATTCTCCCATCCGGCGGTGTCCGACCTGCCCGCACTCGGCGGCTTTCGGGCGGCAACAGGGCTTTCGTCCGGCGCAGACGACGATTCCTCGCTACGTTGTCACCAAAGGTCCGACTCGGGGAGGGTACGCCATGTCCAGCACTGTCACGGTTCGACCGGCGAAGGGCGTAGGGTCATCGGGCTCCTGTCCGTGATCGCCGGGATCGTCATGATCATCGCGGGCGGGGTCACGTGGGGCGTCGTGTCCTCACAGCTCTCGGCCGAGAACATCACCGTCTCCGACGATGCGGACTTCTCGCGGGCGCCACGTCAACGGCCCGCTGACCGCCTACGCGCAGGCCGAGGTCATCAACAAGCACGCGCTCGCGATCAGCGAGGGCCAGACGTACGCAGAGCTGCCGCAGGACGACGAGCGTCGCGCCACCGTCATGAACGCCTCGTTCCTGCGTGCGTCGCTGTTCACGTCGGTCGTCGCGTTCGGCATCGCGGCCCTGGTGATCGGGCTGGGCATCCTGTTCATCCTCATCGGCATCGCGCTCCGCAGGATCGCGAGCGGGCCGCCGTCGCGATCGAGACGCCCGACGCGTACTCCTCGGGCGGCGGACTCTCGTCGGCGACGCCCCCGACCCGGGCGCCGGCACATGCCGCACCGGTGGCACCCACGACGCCAGCCCCACCACGCCCACCGCACCGCCGGTCGAGACCTCCGACCCGGACGTCCACCAGGACGGCCCCGGTCGAGAGCCCAGAGCCCGGGCGTCCCGACGACCGAGGCCCCGCCGGTCGTGGAGCCAAGAGCCCGGGCGCCCCGACGACCGAGGCGCGGTCGGTCGAGGAGCCCAAGAGCCCGGGCGTCCCCACGGCCGATGCGCCGCCGGTCGTGGAACCCAAGAGTCGGGCGCCCCGCCGTCGGGTCCTGACACCCCGCCGGCGGTCGGTACCAGCGAGCGCTGAGTCCCTCTCGATCACCCGCACGACGGCGGCGCACCGGTCTGAGGACCGGTGCGCCGCCGTCGCTCAGCGCTTCGAGCGCTGACGGGTCAGCTCAGCACTCAGCGCTTGGCCCGTTCGCGGGCGTTGCGGCGGCTGCTGGAGATCATCGAACCGACCACGAGCACCAGGCCCGCGACGCTCAGCAGTGCGATGAGCGCGAGATCGAGGTCGTATGTCGCGCCGAGCGCCAGGGCGAGGATGCCCGCGCCGACCGCGACGATGATGAAGCCCCACGACCGTGCCCACGCGCAGCCCGCGGTGGCGCGGGTCCTCGCCGCCGCGACCGGGTCCGGGTGCGCTGGGCGTTCTGCTGCGCCGTGGTGTTCCACTGTGCGGCCGGGTCGACCGCGGGTGCCGGGACCGTGGCCGCCGGGGACGGCGCGGGTCGCGTGGCCTCCGCGTCCTGGTCGACCGGCGCGTCCTGGACGGGGTAGGACTGGGTGTGCGTCGGAGCGGACTCCCCGGCGGCAGCGCCTGCGTCGGCGCCGGCCGGAAGAGCTCGTCGGCGAGGTCGTCGTTGGTGGACGCGGTGGCCCCGCGCCCTGCTGCGGAGCCGGACTCGACGACCTGGGTCGCGTCTGCCGTGGCGGCAGCTCGATCGTCGGGTTCACCGGGGAGGGCCTGGGTCTCGTCTGCGTCGTTGGGCTCGTTGAGGTTCTTCTCGGTAGTCATGATTCCTCCCGGATGGTGACGTCTCCTGCGGCGACGTCGACCTCGAGCAGGAGCACGGGGTCGATGCCGTCGGAGACGGAGTCGGTGACGAAGGTGTGCGGGCGGGTGTTGACGCCGTTGATGCTGCGGCTTTCGCCGTCGACCGACCAGGTGGCGTTGCCGGCGAGCACGCGGACCTCGGCCTCGACCGGGGTGTCGGCCGGGAGGATCACGGTCAGGTCACCGGCCCGAAGGCCGACGGGCACGACGATCGGGTCGTCGCCGACGGCGCTGAGGTCCAGCTGGCTGAGGTCGATCACCGGGTCGCCGAACGTGAAGGAGAAGCCGTTCTCCGCGTCCTGGATCGAGGTGACCGTGTAGGTGGCGTCGGAGACCCGTGTGGTGAGACCGGTGTCGAAGCGGTCGACCTCGTTCCAGCCCGCGATCGGCAGCGCGATGATCGTCGCGACGATCGCGAGGCCGCCCAGGGCGCCGCTGGTCCGGCCCCGCAGGCCGGAGACCACGACGCCGAGGCCGAGGAGGATGATCGTCGCCCCGATCCAGGTGTAGAAGAAGGGGACGTCGATGACGTCGCGACGCTCCAGGAACATGAGGACTGCCGCGCCGAGGAGGCTCAGGCCGAGCGCGATCCCGACGACCGTGCTCCCCGGTCCGCGGGGCCGACGTGCGGCGCGGGCGCGCTGCTCCTCGACGCGACGCAGCCGGTCGCTCTCACGCTGCGCCTGGCGATGGGCCTGCTCCTGGGCGCGTGCGGCCTGCTGTGCTGCCTGGGCCTGGGCCGCGTAGGCCTGGGGCGGGAAAGGAGGGGTGGGCCGCTGGCCCGGGTAGCCCTGCGGAGGAGGCGCGGAGACGTTGAGCGAGGGGTCCGACGGCGGCGCGGAGGTCGCGGGTAGGTCGCCCCGGCCCCGGGCTGAGCGCCCGGGACGGGAGCCCCGTACGGCGGGCGGCCCTGCTGCCAGGGCTGTCCCTGCTGCCAGGGCTGGCCCTGGTGGGCGGGGAACAGCCTGCCGGCGGGCGGGGCGGGGAGCCTGCTGCTGCGAGTGCTGGGCTGCGGTGTAGGCGGCCTTGAGGTCGTTGCGGCGGTTCACGACCAGCACGATCACCACGACCACGGCGGCGGTCCAGAAGAGTCCGTCGAGCCACTCGAGGCCGGCGAAGTGCCACCAGGACGACCAGCCGCTGCGCCAGGTCAGTCCGACGATGATGCTCGTCGTGGCGCCCAGCATCGCGATGTCGTAGTCGCCGCGGATCGCCTGCTGAAGGTGGATGCGACCCTCACGCGCCTCGGGAAGGATCATCCACGCGATGCCGTACAGGACGAGGCCGGCTCCCGAGAGCAGCGCCGACACGACGAGCAGACCGCGGACGATCAGGGATCGATCCCGAACCTGTCGGCGATCCCGCCGCCACGCCGCCC
This sequence comes from Oerskovia sp. M15, assembly GCA_038070415.1. Classification (GTDB taxonomy): domain Bacteria; phylum Actinomycetota; class Actinomycetes; order Actinomycetales; family Cellulomonadaceae; genus Oerskovia. Next base: position 635,503 of record JAMYWF010000001.1, on the reverse strand, counting down.
ACCCAGCGGTCCTCCGAGCGGGAGATGCCCAGGCGGCGGACCGCGTCGAAGAAGCCGTCCATGCCGGTGGGTCGGCCGGTCGGGTCGCCCGTGGGTGTCGGGCCGCCGGGCGTCGGGCCGTTCGCGAAGGGCGGCGCGCCGACGGGCTGCTGGGGCGCTCCGGTCGTGCTGGAGCTCCCGGCCGGAGGTTCTGGGGATGTGTCCTCGGTGGTCATGGCTTCAGCCTGACGCGAGCGGCGGCGAGACGGTATCGGGTGTTCCCCTGATCCGACCCTGATTCGCGGACGGCCCGACCCTGAACTTCCGGTCAGGGAGGGATCAAGAGGGCTTTTCGGTCACCCGGCGAGCGTGGTCATGTGACCATCAGAGGGTGACAAGGACAGTGCAACCAGCCAGGAGACTCCCGCTCCGCCGCCCCGAGCAGGGGCGCTGGGTCGGCGGGTGTGCCGGGGCTCGCTCTGCACCTCGACCTGCCGGTCGGCGCGATGCGCCTCGTGATGGCTCTGCTGGCCCTGGCGGGCGGAGCGGGGATCGTCCTCTACGTCTTCCTCTGGGTCACGGTGCCCGCGGGGACCCAGCGCAGGCAGCGGACGAGGAGCGCCCGGCCTCCTTGCGACGCCTCGCTCCTCGACTGCAGCGACGAGTGCGCAAGCTCCCGGTGCGAGACGTCGGGATCGGCGTGGTGCTCCTGAGCGGGGCAGCGGTCCTCGTGGCCTCCCGTTCCGGGGTGGACATCGAGGTCTCGTGGGTCCTGCCCGTCCTGATCGCCCTCGCGGGAACCGCGCTGGCGTGGTCGCAGCTCGATGCCGCGCAGCGCGGCCGCTGGCTCTCCCGGGCGGGAGGGCGCACTCCCGCCGGGGTGCTGCGGCTCGCGGGCGGGCTCGTCCTGGTGCTCGTCGGGGTGCTGCTGCTGGTCGGGCAGGACTCGACGGCCTCCGACATGGTCCGTGCGACGGTCGCGTCGGTCGCGGTGCTCGCCGGCGCGGCGATCGTGCTCGCCCCGTGGTGGCTGCGGCTGGTCCGTGAGCTCGGTGACGAGCGGGCTGCCCGCGCCCGAGAGGCTGAGCGGGCCGACATCGCCGCGCATCTGCACGACTCGGTGCTGCAGACCCTCGCGCTCATCCGAGCGAGCGCGGCTGACGCAGACACGGTCGCCCGGCTCGCTCGAGCCCAGGAGCGCGAGCTGCGCGAATGGCTGTACAACGATCGCCCGGCTCCCGGTACATCCCTGGCGGCGGAGCTCCGGACGCTCGTGGGCGAGGTCGAGGACCGCCAGAGCTGGCGCCTGGCGGCGGCGCAGCGAGCACCGCCGGGGTGAGCGCAGCGGGAGCCGTCGGCGACGGAGGTTCTGCCGGGACGGCCGCGGTGGTCGTCGACGTGGTCGTCGTGGGCGACTGCGTGCCGACGGACGAGACCACCGCGCTCCTCCAGGCCACACGGGAGGCGCTCGTCAACGCAGTGGCGCACGGCCGCCCACCGGTCTCGGTGTACCTCGAGGTCTCCGACGACGTGGTCGAGGTGTTCGTGCGCGACCGTGGGGACGGGTTCGACATGGCCGAGATCGCCCACGACCGTTTCGGTGTGCGGGAGTCGATCGTCGGCCGCGTCACACGCCGCGGCGGGAGTGCCGAAGTCGTGTCCCGGCCGGGTGGGGCACCGAGGTCCGGCTCAAGGTGCCCCGCGTCGTGCCCGTCGCCGCGCCTAGGATGCCGGAAGAGCCCGACGTGGCCACGATGCCCGTCGAGCAGGACCACCCGGCGCCTCGGTCCCAGGCACTCGCCCGGACCCCGCGCCGCGACACGACCACACCGCCCGCACGACCCAGGAGCGCACGTGACCACGATCCCGAACCCCGAGCCGACCGCGCTCCCGGGGCGCCGGTCCCCGTCGTCCTCGTCGACGACCACCACATGTTCCGTGCCGGGGTGCGGGCGAGCCTCGACGGTCGGGTGGACATCGTCGGGGAGGCGGACAGCGTCGACGGCGCCGTCGAGGCGATCCGGGCGCTGCGGCCACCGGTCGTCCTGCTCGACGTCCACCTGCCGGGGGCAACGGGGAGGTGGGGCCGAGGTCATCACCCGGTGCTCGGACCTGCTGGGCTCGACCCGGTTCCTCGCGTTGTCCGTGTCCGACGCCGCCGAGGACGTCGTGGCGGTCATCCGTGCCGGTGCACGCGGGTACGTGACCAAGGCGATCTCCGGCCCCGACCTGGCGGGAGCGGTGGTCCAGGTCGCGAGCGGCGACGCGGTCTTCTCGCCGCGGCTCGCGGGCTTCGTGCTCGACGCCTTCGGGACCGGCCAGGCTGATCTTGCCGTGACCGACGACGAACTCGACCGGCTCTCGGCCCGTGAGCAGGAGGTCATGCGCCTCATCGCGCGCGGCTACGCATACCGGGAGGTCGCTTCCGAACTCTTCATCTCGGTCAAGACGGTCGAGACCCACGTGTCGTCGGTGCTGCGCAAGCTGCAGCTCTCCTCCCGGCACGAGCTCACGCGATGGGCAGCGGCGCGCCGGCTGCTCTAGCGTGCGAGATGGACGTCACGGCCTTCACGGGGAGGACGGGTCGTGGACCGCCCTGTCGGGCAGACTCCCTGAACGACGAGAGGATCCATGCATGACGAACCTCCCCAGCGCCCTGGGGCTCCAACGCGGCCAATCCTTTCATCATGACCGACGCCGCGGCCGACGTGATCGACTTCGTCGTCGAGGTGTTCGGCGCGACCGACGTGCCGGAAGCACGCACCCTCGATCAGGACGGTCTGATCCTGCACTCCGAGATCCGCATCGGTGACTCGACGCTCACCATCGCCGACCGCAAGGCGGACTGGCCGTACACCCCTGCCTTCACTCGTGTCTACGTGGACGACGTCGACGCGACGCTGGACCGTGCGGTGCAACAGGGCGCCAGTGTCGTGACTCGTCCGACGGACTTCCTCGGCGACGTGCTGGCCCGGTTCGCGGACCCTCGGGGAACCTCTGGTGGGTCTACCGCCACGATCCCGCGGTCGCCGACGACACGTGGTCCGGCGACGCCGAGAACGGCGACGCCGAGAACGGCGACGCCCAGAACGGCGACTGGTCGACGACCGAAGAGAGCGACGGCGAGGCCGACTGGTCGAGCTTCAGCACGCCGGAGCTCGAGGACTTCCACTCCGCACTGATGGACGCGATGGGCGCACTCCGCGACCCGCGGGCGACCTGAAGGCCTTCCAACCGCTCGCGTTTCACCGTATTGGCTGGTGAGAAGCACCGCTCCCGAAGGGTGGCAGGGCGTTAGCCTGGTGTCAGCCGGGCAAAGCCCTCCGGCCTGATGAAAGGGATCTCCGCCGTGACGTACGTGATTGCTCAGCCTTGTGTGGACGTGAAGGACAAGGCGTGCATTGAGGAGTGTCCGGTGGACTGTATCTATGAGGGCAAGCGGTCGTTGTACATCCATCCGGACGAGTGTGTGGACTGTGGTGCGTGTGAGCCGGTGTGTCCGGTGGAGGCGATCTATTACGAGGACGATGTGCCGTCGGAGTGGAGCGACTACTACCGGGCGAACGTGGAGTTCTTCGATGAACTGGGGTCGCCGGGTGGTGCGGCGAAGATGGGCATGATCGAGAAGGACGACCCGATGATCGCGGCCCTGGCCCCGCAGGCCTGACGCTCCTTCCGCCCGACCCGACGCGTCAGTCCAGCCGGGCAGCCCGCCAGGCAGGGCTGACCCGGACCACGTCCCCGATCACGGTCACGGCGGGAGCGCGGACGCCGCCGCAGCCGCGACGTCGGCGATGGTCGCGAGCGTCCCGACGGTCGCTCGCTGACGCGGGCCGTAGCCGTCCTCGACCACGGCGACGGGCGTCTCGGGGAGCGCCCGAGGACACGAGGGCCGCCGCGGAGTCCCGCAGCCGGGACACGCCCATGAGCAGGACGACGGTGTGGTCCGCGGCAGCGGGACCTTGCCGATGTCCTCGTGCCCGGTCAGGACGGTGAAGCCGCGCGAGTAGCCGCGGTGCGTCACGGGGATCCCGACCGCGGCGGGCACGGAGACGGCGCTCGTGACGCCGGGGACGACCTCGACGGGGATGCCGTGCTCCTCGCACGCGAGAGCTCCTCCCGCCGCGGCCGAACACGTACGGATCGCCACCCTTGAGTCGTACAACCCTGCGCCCGGCCAGCGAGTGCTCGACGAGGAGCGCGTTGATCTCCTCCTGCGGCACGGGGTGGAAGCCGGGTGTCTTGCCGACGTCCACGATCACGACGTCGTCCGCGAGGTCGTCGAGCAGTGCACGCGGACCGAGGCGGTCGGTGACCACGACGTCGGCCAGCGCGATCAGCCGACGACCACGAGCCGTGACGAGACCGGTGTCGCCGGGGCCGCCGCCCACCAGGGCGACCGTCCCGACCTGGTCGGCGGTGCCCGGCCGGACGCGCCGCAGCGGCAGCTCACCCGTGGCGAGCTGGACCTCGATCGCGTCACGGATCCGCTGCGCCCGACGGGGTCGCGGCCCGCGTTCACGGCGACCGTCACCTCGGTGTCGCCCCGGCGGCCCCGCGTCGTCGGGGATGCTCACCCGTGCCACGGCGGCACCCAGGCCGACCCTGCCTGGGCGTCGCCCGCGCTCACGCAGAACACGCGCAGCGTCTCGGCCTCGGCCGCGACCACCGCGTCGACCTCGGGTGAACCCGTGGCGGTGTGCACGAGCCAGGCGCCCTCGAGGTCGCCCGGGAGGAACGTGCGCGCCTCCCAGGTGATCCGGGCCCGGCCGCGCCGGACCCCGCAGAGGAGCGACGCCGTCGGGCAGGGGCGGCGACCAGGGCAGCCAGATCCTCGCAGATCTCCGGTGCGACGACGCGGACGTGCGCACCCGCCGAGACGAGCGAACGCGTCCGGCGTGCGGCCACCGGGCCACCGCCCACGACGACGACCGGTCGACCTGCGATCCGCAGACCGAGGGGTAGAGCTCAGGGTTCATGCGCCCATCATCGCCCGAAAGCAGCAGCGGCCCGCTCGCGCCGGCGCAGCAGCCACCCGAGCCCTTGCCGGTCGACGCGACCCCGATGTCTCGGGAGCCAGGCCACGGCGTCGCAGCATGGTCTTCTCGACCGGGGCGAAGAACAGCAGCTCGATGACCATGCCGACCACGAGGATGAGCAGGATCGCGGTGAAGACGATCGCCATGTCGGACAGCTCGCGCCCTGCTGGAGCAGCGCGCCCAGGCCGAACCCGATCCCGCCGCCGACCGCGATGATCTCCGCGGCCATGAGCGAGCGCCACGAGAACGCCCAGCCCTGCTTGAGCCCGGCGAGGTACCCGGGGAACGCGGCGGGCAGGATGACGTCCTTGATCATCTGGAACCGGCGGCGCCCAGGACCTGGCCCACCCGCCGGTACAGAGGCGGTACCTGGTCCACGCCCGAGACGATCCCGTTGATGATCGACGGCACCGCGCCCATGAGGATCACGAAGTACACCGTGGCGTCCGACAGCCCGAACCAGATGATGCCCGCGGGCACCCAGGCGACCGAAGGCAGCACCTGGAGACCCGTGATGATGGGCCCGAACGACACGCGCACCCAGCGCACGCGCGCCACGACGATGCCCAGCGGCGTGCCGATCGCGACGGCCGCGAGGAAACCCAGAACGCCGCGCTCGAGGCTCGTGCCCAGAGCCTGCCAGAGCGTGCCGCTCCCGGCGGCGCGCGTCACGGCCTCCCAGACCTGGGTGGGGCCCGGCAGGTTGTAGATGGGCTGGACCTCGAGCCACACCACGACCTGCCAGACGCTCAGTAGGATCGCGATCGCGACGACCGGCGGGTAGACGGCGCGGAGCACCGTGGACCACCGGCTCGCGGTGGGGGCGACGGTCGTCTGGAGCGCGTCGAGGCGGCCTCGATCGCGCCGACGTCCTGGCGTGCCCGACGGCGGCGCTCGCCCGGTCGGCGTCGCGCGCCTCGGGCGACGCGTCAGGAGCGGACGGGGTGGCGGTGCTGTCGGACGAGCCGGAGCCGGACCGGGTCTCGTCACGCGGGGTCAGGGTCTCAGACGGCATGGCGGCGGATCTCCTCACGCAGGTCGTTGGTGATCTCGGTCGCGAGGCGCGAGGCGGCAGCCGCCTCGATGCTGCGCTGCTCGTTCTCGCCGTACACGTCGACGTTCCACTCCCGCACGATCCGTCCGGGGCGCGACGACATGAGCAGCACCCGCTGCCCGAGCCGCACGGCCTCGCGGACGTTGTGGGTGATGAACACGATCGTGCGACCGGTCTGCTCCCAGACGCGCTCGAGCTCGTCGTGGAGCAGGTCGCGGGTGATGGCGTCGAGGGCCGCGAACGGCTCGTCCATGAGCAGGACGTCCCGCTCCTGAGCGAGCGAGCGGGCCAGCGCGACGCGCTGACGCATCCCGCCCGAGAGCTCGTGGACGCGCTTGTCGCCCGAGCCGTCGAGGCGCACGAGCGAGAGCAGCTCGGCGGCCCGCTCGCGGCGCTCGGTGCGGGGACACCGCGGAACTTCAGCGCGAGCTCGATGTTGCGGCTCGCGGTGAGCCAGGGGAACAGCGCAGACTCCTGGAACATCAGGGCCGCACCGCCCCGGCGACCTCCACGTCCCCGTGGTCGGGCGCTCCAGACCCGCGACGATGTTGAGCAGCGTCGACTTGCCGCAGCCGGAGGCTCCGAGCAGGCAGACGAACTCGCCCTGGGCGATGTCCAGGTCGATCCCTTCGAGCACCGGGGCGCCCGTGGGGAGAACCGCTTGGACACGTCGCGCAGGCGGACGCCGGTCGTGGGGCCGGTGCTCTCGTCGAGGACGAGGCCGGCCGGGGAGCCCGTGCGGGCGGGGCCGTGGGGTCATCGCGCTACTCCTTGCCGAGACCTGCGGCGGAGACGGCCGGCTGCCCGGCCTCCTTCAGCACCTTGTTGAGGAGGGTCAGGTCGTAGATGCCGTCGAGGTCGGCCTCGGTCGTGGTCCCGGCGGTCACACCGTCCTCGAGCAACGTGTTCAGCGTGCCCGCGAGCGCATCCGTCGTGAAGGTGATGTTGGTGAAGGCGCGGTCCAGGACCTCGTCCGACAGGGGCTTGCCGGCGATCTTCTCGATCTCGCCGTTGACGACCGTCTTGGCCTCGTCGGGGTTGGCGTCGAGCCAGTCGATGGCCGCGACCTCGCCGCGCAGGAGCGCCTCGACCGTCTCCGGGTGCTCCGCGAGGAAGTCGGTGCGGACGATCAGGTGCGTGGTGAGGAACTGGCCGTCGTCCCACAGGTCCTTCTCGTCGACCAGGACGTGGGCACCGGCGTCGAGCACGAGGCGCGAGGCCCAGGGCTCGGGCAGCCAGCCGCCGTCGAGCTCGCCGTTCTGGAACAGCGTGAGCGTCTGGGCGTTCTCGGTCGGGGTGACCGCGACGTCCCCGCCGCCCTGGATGTCGTTCTTCAGACCGTTCTCGGTGAGCCAGGCGCGCAGCGCGACGTCCTGGGTGCCGCCGAGCTGGGGCGAGGCGATCTTGGTGCCCTTGAGGTCTGCCGCCGTCTCGATCCCGTCGCGGACGACGAGCTGCGCGCCGCCGGACGTCGAGCCCGCGATGATGCGCACGGCTTCGCCGTTCGACTTCACGAAGGCGTTGATCGCCGGGTTGGGGCCGATGAACGTGGCGTCGATGGCACCCGCGTTGAGTGCCTCGATCGCGGCGGGTCCGGCGTTGAAGACCTGGGTGGTCAGCGTGGTGTCACCGAGGGCGTCCTCGAAGTGGCCACCGGCGACCCCGACGAGCGCCGGGGCGTGGGTCACGTTGGCGAAGTAGCCGAGGCGCAGCTCGTCGGCCGCCCCGAGGAGCGGTGGGGCCGTCGGCGGCGTCGGAGGTGCCCGCCGAGCAGGCGGCGAGCAGGAGCAGGGGAGCCACGGCGAGCGCCGCGACCGCGGAGCGGGTCGTGGCGGCGAAGCGGTGTCGCGGCGCACCGGCTCGGGGCGTGCGGGTCGGTCGGGACGACGTGTTCATGGGAGATCCTTCTGGAGGGTCGGTGAGTGCCTGGCGGTGGACGTGCGAGTCCCGGCAGCGCCGATCCGTGCAGTGCGTGATCTGGGGTCCGGATGACCGGATCGGGCCGACGGGGCCCGATGGTCCTCAGATCGTGTACTGCACGGGGCGCTGCGAAGGACATCGCACGGCCGCCAGGGCGTCTCCGACCATTCCTGCTGCGAGGGTGCCGCCGTCCTGAACGTCGATCAGGAGGAAGGCACCCGTGCGACGCGAGGTGACGTACTCCTCGGCCGCGACCGGTGAGGCGAGGCGCAGCGTGACGCGCCCGATGTCGTTGAGCTCGAGCGCCTCCGCGGGCTCGAGCTCGGCCGTGTCCAGGTCGAGGCGCCCGACGACGTCGCGCACCACCGCCTGCACGGTCCGGGTGGTGTGCTTGAGCAGGACACGGGTGCCGGGGCGCAGCGTCTTGTCGCTGAGCCACGCGACCGTGCCCTCGATGTCCTGCGTGACCTCCGGGGCGTCGACCGCGGCGGCGATGAGGTCGCCGCGCGCGATGTCGATCTCGTCCGCGAGCCGGATCGACACCGACTGCGGGGCGAACGCCTCGGCGAGCGTGCCGTCGGCGGTGTCGATGCCCTCGACGGTGCTCTTCTTCCCGCTCGGCAGGACCACGACCTGGTCGCCCACGCGGACGACGCCGGAGGCGATCTGACCGGCGTAGCCGCGGTAGTCGCGGAACCGCTCCTCGAGCGCCGCACCCTGCGGGCGCAGGACGACCTGGACGGGGAAGCGGAAGGCCTCGGTGTCCGGGGTCTCGGCGGCGGGGAGCTCCTCGAGCAGGTCGAGCAGGCTGGGCCCGTCGTACCAGGGGTCTTGCCCTCGGGGCCGCCCGAGCGGTCGACGACGTTGACGCCCTCGAGCGCGGAGACCGGAAGGGTGAGGATGTTGGCGACGCCGAGCGAGGCACCGGCCTCGCGGATCTGGTCTGCCAGCTCCTCGTAGCGCTCCTGGCTGTAGTCGACCAGGTCGATCTTGTTGACGGCCACGATCACGTGCGGCACACGCAGGAGGCTCGCGACCGCGAGGTGGCGGCGCGTCTGCTCCAGGAGGCCCTTGCGGGCGTCGATGAGCAGGACGACGACGTCGGCCGTGGATGCACCGGTGACGGTGTTGCGGGTGTACTGCACGTGCCCGGGGCAGTCAGCGAGGATGAACGATCGCTTCGCGGTGGCGAAGTAGCGGTACGCGACGTCGATCGTGATGCCCTGCTCGCGCTCGGCGCGCAGGCCGTCGGTCAGCAGTGCGAGGTCGGCCGTGGCGAGCCCGCGGTCGCGCGAGACGCGCTCGACGGCGTCGAGCTGGTCTGCGAGCACGGACTTGGAGTCGAAGAGCAGGCGGCCGACGAGGGTCGACTTCCGTCGTCGACCGAACCGGCGGTCGCGAGGCGCAGCAGGGTGCTGGTGGGCAGGACCGGGTGCTCTGCGGCGTCGACGATCGAGCCGTCGGTGGACAGGCCGTGCGTGGTGATGGCGCTCATTAGAAGTACCCTCCTTCTTGCGGTCTTCCATGGCTGCTTCGGAGATCCGGTCGTCGGCACGGGTGGCGCCGCGCTCGGTGATGCGGGTCGCGGCGACCTCGGTGATGACCTGGTATGTGTCCGACGCCGTGCTCTCCACCGCGCCCGTGCACGACATGTCGCCCACGGTCCGGTACCGGACCGTCTCGGTGCGCACGCCCGCGCGCTCGGCGTCGTTGCGGGGCTGGGAGTACGGCCCGACGGCGAGCAGCATGCCGTCCCGCTCGAAGACCTCGCGGTCGTGGGCGTAGTACAGGCTCGGCAGGTCGATCTTCTCGGCCGCGATGTAGCGCCAGATGTCGAGCTCGGTCCAGTTGCTCAGCGGGAACGCGCGGACGTGCTCGCCCGGGCGGTGGCGACCGTTGTAGAGGTTCCACAGCTCGGGGCGCTGGTTGCGGGGTCCCACTGGCCGAACTCGTCGCGCAACGAGATGACGCGCTCCTTGGCGCGGGCCTTCTCCTCGTCGCGGCGGCCGCCACCGAACACGGCGTCGAACTTGTGCCCCGTGATGGCGTCGAGCAGGGGCTGGGTCTGGAGCGGGTTGCGCGTGCCGTCGGCGCGCTCGTGCAGACGGCCGTCGTCGAGGTAGTCCTGGACGCTCGCGACCTCGAGGCGGGCGCCGAGGCGGGCGACCGTGGCGTCGCGGTACTCCAGGACCTCGGGGAAGTTGTGCCCCGTGTCGACGTGCAGCAGCGGGAACGGCACGGGGCGGGCCAGAACGCCTTGGTCGCGAGGTGCAGCATGACGACCGAGTCCTTGCCGCCGCTGAAGAGCAGCACGGGGCGCTCGAACTCCGCGACGACCTCACGGATGATGTGGATGGCCTCGGACTCGAGGGACTCGAGCTGGGTGAGGCGGAACGTCTGGGCGGGGTCCGCTGGTGGGGCCAGAGGGGCGGTCACGGCGTCGCTCTTCTCGTCGGTGGCGTGCGGGGGATGGCGATCGGGACGGTGGCCGACGCGCGGGTCGGGGCTGCGGTCGTCGTCGGGGCGGTCATACGTGCAGTCCGCACTCGGTCTTGTCGAGCCCGGCCCAGCGGCCCGCGCGCGGGTCCTCGCCGGGGCGACGCGCCGGGTGCAGGGCGCGCAGCCGATCGACGGGTACCCGTCGTTGAGGAGCGGGTTGAGGACGACCTGGTGCGCGGTGGCGTAGGCGAGCAGGTCGTCGAACGACCAGGCCGCGAGCGGGTTGATCTTGACCAGCCCGTTCTTCTCGTCCCAGGTCACGAGCGGCGTGTTCGTGCGGGTCGGGGCCTCGTCGCGGCGGACACCCGTGACCCAGACCTCGTAGCCGCCGAGCGTTCGGTGCAGCGGTTCGACCTTGCGCATCGCGCAGCACGCGGCGGGTCGCGGGACCACAGGTCCTGCCGTGGGCCTCGTCCTGCTGGGCCACGGTGAGCTGCGGCAGGACGTCGACGATCGTGACCTCCATCTGCTGCTCGACGGCGTCGCGCGTCCCCGTGGTCTCGGGAAGTGGTAGCCGGTCTCGAGGAACAGGACGTCGACCCAGGGCGCGAGCTGCGCGACCACGTGCGGCAGGACCGCGTCGGCCATGGAGCACGCGACGGCGATCGAGTCGCCGAACTCGCGCACGGCCCAGGCCACGACCTGCTCGGCGGTCGCCTCGGGGTGGGTGCTGTCGGTGGCGCCCGGCGTCCCGATCCCGTGGAGCTCGGCCTGACCGCGCGCGACGATCGCGCGCAGCTCGTCGGCCGACCGCTGGGGCGGGCTTCCTGCGCGGCGGGCCGCGTGCGCGGCCTTCGACGCGGCGCGAGCCTCGGTGCGTTCCCGGGCGGCAGCACGGAGCGCGGCCAGCGGGTCCGTGCTGCCCGACGGCGTCGCGTGGGCCGTGCGGTCGCCCGCGCCCGGCGTGGTGGTCGTCCCGCTCATCGCAGCGACTCCTCGTCCGCACGGTGTGCCCACTGGGCGAAGGTCTCCGTGCCGTCCTTCTCGGCCTCGAACTGGCGCACGACGCGCTCGACGTACTCGGGCAGGTCGTCGTTGGTGACCTTGAGGCCACGGACCGTGCGGCCCATGCCCGCCTCGGCGCGGTCGTCCGAGGCCAGTCCGCCACCGAGGTGGACCTGGAAGCCGGGGACCTGGTTGCCTGCGTCGTCCAGGACGAGCTGCCCCTTGAGCCCGATGTCCGCGGTCTGGATGCGGGCGCACGAGTTGGGGCAGCCGTTGATGTGCAGCGTGAGCGGCTTCATCGCGGAGAGGTCGCCCAGGCGCTTCTCGAGGTCGTCGATCGCGCGGCTCGCCGAGGCCTTGGTCTCGACGATCGCGAGCTTGCAGTACTCGATGCCCGTGCACGCGATGGTGCTGCGGCGGAACGGGCTCGGGTTCGCGTCGAGGCCCTGCTCCTTGAGACCTGAGACGACGCGCTCGAGGTGCTCGTCGGGGACGTCGAGCACGAGCAGCTTCTGGTGCGGCGTGAACCGCACGCGCTGCGATCCGGCCGACTCCGCGAGGTCCGCGACCGCCGCGAGGATGCTGCCGAGACGCGTCCCACGTAGGGGCGGCGCCGACGTAGTTGAGGCCGTCCTTCTGCTTGTGCACGCCGACGTGGTCACCCGGCCGGGTGGGCTGCGGGGCGGGCGGGCCGTCGGGCAGCGCGTAGCCCAGGTACTCGGTCTCGAGGACCTCGCGGAACTTCGCGGGCCCCCAGTCGGCGAGCAGGAACTTCAGGCGCGCCTTGTTCCGCAGGCGGCGGTAGCCGTAGTCGCGGAAGATCTTGACCACCCGAGCCACACGTCGGCGACCTGCGCCTCGGTGACGAACGCACCGAGGCGCTCCCGAGGCGAGGGTTCGCGGACAGTCCGCCGCCGACCCACAGGTCGAAGCCGACTCCCAGCTCGGGGTGCTCGAGCGCCACGAAGGCGACGTCGTTGATCTCGTGGACCACGTCCTGCGACGGGTGGCCGGTCAGGGCGGTCTTGAACTTGCGGGGCAGGTTCGCGAGCTCGGGGACGCCGATGTAGTTGTCGGTGATCTCCTTGATGACCCGGGCCGGGTCGATCAGCTCGTCGGCGGCGATGCGGCGACCGGGCTGCCGAGCACGACGCGCGGTACGTCGCCGCACGCCTCGGTGGTCTGCAGGCCGACGGACTCGAGGCGGCGCCAGATCTCCGGGACGTTCTCGACCTCGACCCAGTGGAGCTGGATGTTCTGACGGTCGGTGATGTCGGCGCTGTCGCGGCCGAAGTCGCGGGAGATGTCCGCGATGACGCGCAGCTGCTCGGTGGTGACCGCGCCGCCGTCGATCCGGACGCGCAGCATGAAGTACTTGTCCTCGAGCTCGTGCGGCTCGAGCTGTGCGGTGCGCCCGCCGTCGATCCCGGGCTTGCGCTGCGTGTACAGGCCCCACCAGCGGAAACGCCCGTGCAGGTCGTCGCCGGAGATGGAGTCGAAGCCTTCGCGGGAGTAGATGTCCTCGATGCGCTGGCGCACCGAGAACCGCCGTCCTCCTGCTTCCACTTCTCGTTGCCGTTGAGCGGCTCCTTGCCGTCGACGGCCCACTGGCCGTGCGGACGGGTGACGCGCGCCGGGCGGGCCGGACGCGCGGGGTGCTGCGTCGTCGTGCGCCTGCGTGGTCGCGGGGACGGCAGGTGCGGTGGTGCTGCTGCCTGCCGACCGATCAGCGACGGGGTCGCGTCAGTGGCGGTGTTCGGCGGCGTCATCGTGCTCCTCATGGGGGACATGGGCACACGGGGCCAGAGGTCTCAGCGCGACGAGGGAGTGGCTGAGGGCCGACCACGCGCGCCCTTGGCTCAGAAAGGTGGCGAGCTGTCGGCGAGGACGGCTCGGGCTGAGTCAGGCGCGGGTCAACAACAACAGCAGAAGCTGTTGCAGGCGCGGCCATCGACTCGTGACGTGTCGTCACGAGGAGGAGGTGCGCTGCCGTGGTCATGGCGGGAACGCTACAGAGGCCACGCCGATATGGGTAGCCCGTGTCCGCATGGTGGATGGGGTCTCAGAATTCGACCCCGGGGCCGAGCAGGGCCTGTGTGCGGTCGGCCCGCGCGACACGCGCGTCAAGTGGTCTGCGGCGTCCGTCGAGGCCGGTCCGCCTACCGCGCACGCGCACTCCACGGTCGCCGCGCGCGGTGCGCAGCTGCCGGACGGCACGCCAGAGCGTGACCCACTGATCGGCGGTGAGGTCCGGGGAGGGCGGTCGCGGCCCGGTGCGAGGCGAGCCAGGCGCGCACCGCGTCGTCGAGCAGGCCGCGTTGCCGCAGGACGTCACCCAGGCCTCGCCCACGTCCCGTGAAGACGTCGGCCACGAACCGCTGGTAGGCGCAGCGCTCGCTCGCGGGCAGGGCGCTGCGACGGGTGATGCTCAGCAGGCCGCCGTCGGTCGACGGGGCCGGGCGGAACGCTCGCGCCGGGACGCGGGCGCACAGGTCGAACGAGTACCAGGGCCACCACTGCGCGGTCAGCATGGTCGCACCGCCGACGCCTGCGCGTCGTCGGGCCACCTCCCACTGCACGAGCAGCACGGCCCGGGACCAGGCGGGCTCGTCGAGGAGCCTGCGCAGGATCGCGGTCGTCAGGTGGAACGGGACGTTGCCGACCACCACGTGGGGCTCGGCGGGATGGAGGGACCGGAGGTAGTCGGCGTGGCGGACCTCGACCGTCCGTGGCAGCCGACGACGCAGGCGTCGCACCTGGCGCTCGTCGATCTCGATCGCGACGACCGGGCGACCCAGGCGCGCGAGCGGGACGGTGATCGCTCCGTCCCCGCACCGATCTCGAGGATCGGGCCCGAGGTCCGGCAACGAGGTCGACCATCTGGCGCGGGACGCGGGGTCGGTGAGGAAGTTCTGGCCGTTCTCATGCCGGCCGTCGGACGGGAGGTGCTCAAGGTGGCGCAAGATGGGGCTCCGCAGGGCGTGGAGAGCGCCGGGCAGCACGAGGTGACCGCTCCGGCAGGGACCGGGGCGGCGGAGCCGAGAAGGGTCCGCCGCTAGGAGCGGCGAAGGCGGGCGTAGAACGCGCAGGACGCGCCGAAGGCTGACATGGGGTGACCGTACGGCGGGCGCGCGCCGTGCTGCGAGGCATTTTGCGACGTGTCGTGGTGCGCGGCGACACGAGGAGGGTTTATCCGACATGCGCGTCAGCAAACTAGGATGAGCCCATGGAAATCCTCTTCGACATCTTCGCGGTCCTGCACTTCGTCGGCTGGGCCATCGTCCTGGGCGGGTACTTCGTGTCGCTCAAGTCCGCGGCGCTCAACAAGGGCGTCTTCCATGGTGCGGCCACCGCTGCCGTCGCCGGCGTCCTCATGGTGGGTGTCGCCGAGATGAGCGGCATGTGGGACGACGGCGGCCCCAGCATGGCCAAGATCGGCGTCAAGCTGGTCATCGCCGTGATCATCGCGATCCTCGCGTTCGTCGGCGTGCGCCAGGGGACAAGATCTCGCCCGCGCTCAAGCACGCGATCGGCGGCCTCACGCTCGTCAACATCATCATCGCGGTCTTCTGGCACTGACGCCGGGGACCCGACCAAGGCTCTCGACGGATCGTCCGTCGGGGCCTTCGTCATCCCTGGACCGTTGACCTGAGACTATGTGCATGGTCCACTAGTCGCATGGTCCTCAGACATCTCGTCCTCGGGTTGCTCACGATCCAGCCCATGACCGGTTACGACCTCAAGCGCGCGTTCGACTCGTCCGTCCACCACTTCTGGGCAGCCGACCGATCGCAGCTCTACCGCACGTTGGCCGGTCTGGTCGACGCCGGGCTCGCGGAGGTCGAGGTCGTGGCTCAGGAGAGCTACCCCGACCGCAAGGTCCACCGGATCACCGAGGCCGGACGCGTGGCGCTGCGCGACTGGCTCGCGTCACCGCTCGAGCCCGACGACGACCGAGAGCCGTTCCTCGGCGGCTCTTCTTCGCCGACCAGCTCGACGACGACGGCGTCGCGGCTCTCCTCGCGTCCCGCCGCGCGCAGGCCGAGGAGGCGATCGCCTTGCTGACCGCCGAAGAGGCGCGGGTCGCGACGGTCCTGGCGGAGGACGGACCGGGCGCGTCCGACGTGCGCGGGACCCGGGGCTCGCGCTGCGGCTCGCCACCCTGCGCAACGGGCTCGCGCACGCCCGCGCCGAGCTCGCCTGGCTCGACGAGACCGAGCGCGAGGTGCTCTCGTGACCGCGCCGGGCACCGTCGTGCACCACCCGGCCGCGCGAACGGGCGCGCCGGGCGCGGACCGGGCGTCGGTCGTCCTCCTCCACGGCGGCAACGTCGCGTCGTGGATGTGGGAGCCGCAGGTCGAGAGGCTCGACGATCTCGACCTCTGGACCCCGACCTCCGGGGTTCGGGTCGAGGGCCGCCGAGGACTGGGTGTCGCTCGACGCGGCCGCCGACGACGTCGCCGCGACGGTCGCCGACCTCGCAGGGGAGCGTGAGGTGCACGTCGTCGGGCTGTCGTTCGGCGGCATCGTGGCACTGCGGGTCGCGGCCAGGCACCCGGGCTCGTCACCTCGGTCATCGCGTCCGGCGCCGTGCTCGACGGCGTGCCCGGCCTCCTGGGCGCGTTCGGCCGGGCCCAGCTGCGGGTGTGGGACCAGCGTTGGTACTGGGAGGTCCAGGCCCGGGCCATGGGCATCCCGGCGGAGTCGCGGGACCTGTTCGTGCGCTCGGGGCTGGCGATCCGTCGTGACAACGAGGAACGACTCGTGCGCGAGATCTACGGCGGGTGCTGGCCGGACGGGATCGCGGAGTCCGGCGCCCGGGTGCTCGCCGTCGCGGGGCCGAGACGTGCGTCCTGCCCGCAGGGCGCTGGGGACGGTCGCACTGCGCCTCCCCGGTGCCGTCGTGCGCCTCGCGCCCGAGATGCACCATCAGTGGAGCGAGGAGGACCCGGACCTGTTCAGCGACATGGTCCGCGCCTGGGTGCTCGACGGCGTCGCGCACCCCGGCTGGTCCCGGTCCCCAGCGGCGGGAGACCCGAGCGCCGCGGCTGACGTGCGAGGGTTGCCCTCGTGAGCATCGGTGGAGAGGTCCTCGTCGGACTGGCGATCCTGGTCGGGCTGATCGGGACCGTCGTGCAGATCCTGCCCGGGAACGTGCTCGTCCTCGGGGCGATCCTCGTCTGGGCGATCGTCACGGGCGGCCCGGCGGCGTGGGTCGTCCTCGCCGTGGCCGCGCTCCTGGTCGTGGCGGCCGAGACGGCCCAGTACGTCCTCGCCGGCCGGCACATGCGGCGCGCCGAGGTCCCGTGGTCGACCCTCGTGTGGGCGGGATCGCCGGCGTCGTCGGGTTCTTCGTGATCCCCGTCGTCGGGCTGTTCGTCGGTTTCGTGCTCGCGGTGTTCGTCGCGGAGCTGATCCGTCGTCGTGACCGCCGCGCGGCCTGGCGGGCGACCGTCGCCGCGATGCAGGCCACGGGGATCACGATCGTCGTCCAGCTCCTGGGCGGGCTGCTCGCGACGGCGGTGTGGGTGTGGGCCTCGCTCTGACGTGAACGGCGCCGCGGCTGTCGGCTGATCCTTCGGTGCCGAGAACGAGGTGGAGTGATCGGCACGTACATCGATCACCGGGTCGCGAAGCGGCAGGCCGAGGTTCTCCGACATGTCGATCGGCAGTACGGTATGCGCATGGTGTCGACGTACGAGCCGGTGGATCCCCACCCCGTGACGTGAAGATCCTGGCGGTACTCCAGGGTCGAGATGGCGTACTCACAGAGGTCCGACTCGCCGATGGTCGTCGGCTGCCGGTCTGGGACGTCGCGTGGGGATACGACGCCGGCGACGAATGGTCGCACGTGACGTCGAACTGCAGCCCCGGTCCGCCCGGAGCTCCGCTCGACCTGTTCTTCACGCATGAGGTGGAGAGTGTCTGGGCGCCTGAAACAGGGCAGTGCCTCTTGGGACCTTTCCAACAGTCTTCGTAGTCGGAGCGCATCACCGCCCGCAAGCCGACCGTCTACAGCACCATCCAGCGCGCCGTTTGCGTCATCTGCCGCAAGTCCTCGGCTGAATCACAGCGATCCGCGGAACGAGAGATCCCGTACCGTCGCGTACAGCCGTTGGCCCTTCGGGTTCAGTGACGCCGAGCACCTGGTCGTCGGCGGTGCGGACCACGACCCAGGGTTGCCCGTCCCCGCTCAGCCCCCGAGATCTCCGTCACGTACAGCACGTTGCCGTCGAGGTCGCGGAACGAGAACATCGGTGGCACGCCGTCCCAGCGCAGGAGGTCGTCGACCCGCACGCCCAGCGCGCCGAGCGCGGCGTGGTCGGCCGCTGCGTCCGGGGTCGCGAGGCGGATGCCGGTGTCGACGCCCGCCGGCTGGTCCGGACCCGCCTGGACCAGCGCGAGGGAGACCGCTGCGCCGGGCGGGGCGACCTCGATCCAGCGGAACCCCTCCTGGAGCTCACCGTCCATGCGGAGCTCGAAACCCAGGGCGTCGCGGTAGAACGCCAGGGCTGCGTCCTGGTCGCTCACCGCGACCGCCACGGTGTGCAGACCCGTGAAGTGCGTCGTCGCCATGATCTCTCCTTCGTCAGGCGTCGCCCCGGAGCGGGCGTCGGAGGGAGGACTGTGGCGGGCGACGAAAGTCATCGGCCCTCCGTCGGCGTGCGGGTGGGCCGATGCCGGAAGTGTCAGTGCTCACGCCTACCCTTGGAGGGCTATGACATCGCTCTTCGAGAACCTGCCGCTGCCCGGATTCGACCTCGCGTCCCTCGGGGACTCGTCGCGCCTGCCGTCCACCGCACCGCGGTGGGACGAGGCGCCCGACGGCGGAGGTTCCGTCCCCACGCGCCCTCGCCCGGAGAGCGGCCCGTCGCGGGCGGCCGGGGTCCACGACGAGGGCGAGCACCGGTCCGGTGCGTTCTCCCACATCGGCCGGAAGCGCTGCTCGACGGGCTCAACCCCGAGCAGCGCGAGGCCGTGGTGCACTCGGGCAGCCCGTTGCTCATCGTCGCGGGCGCGGGGTCCGGCAAGACGCGCGTCCTCACGCACCGCATCGCGTACCTGCTCGCGACGGGCGGGCACGGCCGGGGAGATCCTCGCGATCACCTTCACCAACAAGGCCGCCGCGGAGATGCGCGAGCGCGTCGAGTCGCTGATCGGTCCTGCGGCCAAGCACATGTGGGTCTCCACGTTCCACTCGGCGTGCGTGCGGATCCTGCGCAAGGAGGCGTCGGCGCTCGGGCTCAAGTCGAGCTTCTCGATCTACGACGCGGCAGACTCCCAGCGGCTCATCACGCTGGTCAGCCGCGAGCTCAACCTCGACGTGAAGAAGTACCCGGCGCGGACGCTGTCCAACAAGATCTCGGACCTCAAGAACGAGCTGATCGACCCCGAGCGGTACGCCCGCGAGAGCGGCGCGAACCGCGACGCGGAGGCCGAGGGGCGCATGCTGCCGGTCAGCCCGCCAACGCGTTCGACCAGGTCCTGTCCGACGTCTACACGCGCTACCAGGCCCGCCTCGCGCAGGCCCACGCGCTGGACTTCGACGACATCATCATGACCACGGTCAACCTCCTCCAGGCGTTCCCGGCCGTCGCCGAGCACTACCGCCGCCGGTTCCGTCACGTGCTGGTCGACGAGTACCAGGACACCAACCACGCGCAGTACGTGCTCGTCCGCGAGCTCGCCGGAGCGTCGGCCCCGCCCAGAGGCTTCGGACGGCACCTGGGTCCGGGCACCGTCCCGCCGGGCGAGCTCACGGTCGTCGGTGATGCGGACCAGTCGATCTACGCGTTCCGCGGGGCGACCATCCGCAACATCCTCGAGTTCGAGGCCGACTACCCGAACGCCCGGACCATCCTGCTCGAGCAGAACTACCGCTCGACGCAGAACATCCTTTCAGCCGCCAACGCCGTGATCTCCCGCAACATCGACCGCAAGCCCAAGCGCCTGTGGACCGACGCCGCCCGGGCGTGAAGATCATCGGCTACGTCGCGGACAACGAGCACGAGGAAGCCCGCTTCATCGCGGAGGAGATCGACCGCCTCGGGGATTCGGACGGGGTGCGCCCCGGCGACGTCGCGATCTTCTACCGGACCAACGCCCAGTCGCGCGCGCTCGAGGAGGTGCTGATCCGCGTCGGCCTGCCCTACAAGGTGGTCGGTGGCACCCGGTTCTACGAGCGCCGCGAGATCAAGGACGCGATCGCCTACCTGCGGGCCATCGCCAACCCGGACGACGACGTGAACCTCCGCCGCATCCTCAACGTGCCCAAGCGCGGGCTCGGCGACCGGGCGGAAGCGCTCGTGGCCGCCTTCGCCGAGCGTGAGCGCATCTCGTTCGGGGCGTCGCTCGATCGGGCGGAGGAGATCCCGGGATGACCACCCGGTCCCTGAACCCGCTGCGCGTCTTCCGCGAGCTGTTCCACGGGCTGCTGGACCTGTACGCGACCGGAGCGACGCCCGCCGAGATCCTCGGTGCCGTCCTCGACCGCTCGGGCTACCTCGCCGAGCTGCGCGCGAGCGACGACCCCAGGACGGTTCGCGCGTCGAGAACCTCGCCGAGCTGCACGCGGTGGCCAGTGAGTTCACCGAGCTCGAGCCGGAGGGGACCTCACGGACTTCCTCGAGCGGGTCTCGCTCGTCGCGGACTCGGACCAGATCCCTCGAGCGACGACGAAGGTCACGAGGGCAAGCCCGTCGTCGACCCCGGTGTCGTGACGCTCATGACCCTGCACACCGCCAAGGGCCTCGAGTTCCCGGTCGTGTTCCTCAGCGGCATGGAGGACGGCACGTTCCCGCACATGCGTTCGCTGCACGACGACAGCGAGCTCGCGGAGGAACGACGCCTGGCCTACGTAGGCATCACCCGCGCCCGGGAGCGGCTCTACATCTCGCGGTCCGCGGTGCGTTCCGCCTGGGGCATGGCCAACGAGTTCCCCGAGCCGGTTCCTCGACGAGATCCCTGAGGACCTGTGGGACTGGCGTCGCCGCGAGTCCTCCATGGCTACCCTCCGCGGGCCCGGTGGGTATACGGGCGGGTGGGGCTCCTCGTCAGGCGGTTCGCGTAGCGGGTCCGGGAGCTACGGCTCCGGCGGCTCCGGCTCCCGCAACGGCACCGTCCGGACGCGCACGGTCACGCCCAACCCGGACGGCCCGACGTTCGGCTCCGCGACGCCCCGCAAGGAGGGCGACATCCCCTCGCTCGCGATCGGCGACAAGGTCACGCACGACGCCTACGGGCTGGGCACGGTCGTCGCGGTCGAGGGCGCGGGTCCCAACGCCGTCGCCAAGATCGACTTCGGTGCCGACGGCACCAAGAGACTCCTGCTGCGCTTCTCGCCGGTCACCAAGCTCTGAGGACTCCAACGCCGCGGAGGCAGACCGGACCGGACCGGCGAGGTGAGCGACGCCGTCGGGCCGTTGCGCCGGTGCGCTCCGGCGGCCGGACCCCACCGGCCCTTCCCACGCACCCGGGTGTGGCCAAGGGAACAGTCCCCAGGCCCTGGCGGGCACGCACCGTAGGTCGCGGCGTGCCGCCGGGCTACCCTGTAACGGGATGTCTCGATGTCGAGACATCGATCAAGCCGGTCAGGGCAGTCAGATGGAAGGACGACACAGGGTGGACCTGTTCGAATACCAGGCGCGCGACATCTTCGAGAAGCACGGGGTTCCCGTGCTGGGCGGCGTGGTTGCCACGACCCCGAAGAGGCTCGCGAGGGCGCTGAGAAGCTCGGTGGCGGGACCGTGGTCGTCAAGGCCCAGGTCAAGACCGGAGGACGTGGCAAGGCGGGCGGCGTCAAGCTCGCCCACTCGCCCGAGGAGGCCGCTGAGAAGGCGTCCGAGATCCTCGGCATGGACATCAAGGGACACACGGTCCACCGCGTCATGATCGCGGCCGGCGCGAAGATCGCCGAGGAGTTCTACTTCTCGGTGCTCCTCGACCGGGCCAACCGCTCGTACCTCGCCATGGCGAGCGTCGAGGGTGGCATGGAGATCGAGATCCTCGCGGTCGAGCGCCCGAGGCGCTCGCCAAGGTCGCGGTGGACCCGACCGTCGGCATCGACCAGGCCAAGGCAGACGAGATCGTCGCCGCCGCCGGGTTCGCCGACGACATCAAGGCGCAGGTCGCCGACGTCTTCCAGAAGCTGTGGACTGTCTACAAGGAGGAGGACGCGACCCTGGTCGAGGTCAACCCCTGGTCCGCACCGAGGACGGCTCGATCGTCGCGCTCGACGGCAAGGTGACCCTCGACGAGAACGCGGGCTTCCGCCACGCGGACCACGCCGAGCTCGAGGACAAGGACGCGGCCGACCCTCTGGAGGCGAAGGCCAGGAGAACGACCTCAACTACGTCAAGCTCGACGGCCAGGTCGGCATCATCGGCAACGGTGCGGGGCTCGTCATGAGCACGCTCGACGTCGTCGCCTACGCCGGTGAGCAGCACGGCGGGGTCAAGCCCGCCAACTTCCTCGACATCGGTGGCGGCGCCTCGGCGGCCGTCATGGCTGCAGGCCTGGACGTCATCCTCAACGACGAGCAGGTCAAAGCGTGTTCGTCAACGTCTTCGGCGGCATCACGGCGTGCGACGAGGTCGCCAACGGCATCGTCCAGGCGCTCGCGATCCTCGGTGACGAGGCGAACAAGCCGCTGGTCGTCCGCCTGGACGGCAACAACGTCGAGGAGGGCGCGCGATCCTCGCCGAGGCGAACCACCCGCTCGTCACCCTTGCCGAGACGATGGACGGCGGCGCCAGCAAGGCTGCCGAGCTGGCCAACGCCGCTTCCTGAGCCGACCGAGACCTGAGAGAGAAACAGACAGACATGGCAATCTTCATCAACGAGGACTCCAAGGTCATCGTCCAGGGCATGACGGGTTCGGAAGGCCAGAAGCACACGACGCGCATGCTGGCCTCCGGGACCAACATCGTCGGTGGCGTGAACCCGCGCAAGGCCGGCACCTCGGTCACCTTCCCCAGGGTGAGGGCACGGTCGACGTCCCCGTCTTCGGGACCGTCGCCGAGGCCATCGCCGCCACGGGCGCCGACGTCTCCGTGATCTTCGTGCCCCGGCCTTCACCCGGTCCGCGGTCGTCGAGGCCATCGAGGCCGCATGCCGCTGACCGTCATCATCACCGAGGGCGTCCCCGTCAAGGACTCCGCGGAGTTCTTCACCCTGGCCGAGGCCAAGGGCGTCCGCCTCATCGGGCCCAACTGCCCGGGCATCATCAGCCCGGGAAGTCGAACGTCGGGATCATCCCGTCGAACATCACGGGTCCGGGCAAGATCGGGCTGGTCTCCAAGTCCGGCACGCTGACCTACCAGATGATGTACGAGCTGCGTGACTTCGGCTTCTCGACCGCGATCGGCATCGGCGGGGACCCGGTCATCGGCACCACGCACATCGACGCACTCGCGGCGTTCGAGGCGGACCCCGACACCGAGGCGATCGTCATGATCGGCGAGATCGGTGGCGACGCCGAGGAGCGCGCTGCGGCGTACATCAAGGCGCACGTGACCAAGCCGGTCGTCGGCTACGTCGCGGGCTTCACGGCTCCCGAGGGCAAGACGATGGGCCACGCCGGCGCCATCGTCTCGGGCTCCTCGGGCACCGCGCAGGCCAAGAAGGAGGCCCTCGAGGCCGCGGGCGTCAAGGTCGGCAAGACGCCGTCCGAGACCGCCGCTCTCATGCGCGAGATCCTCTCCTGACCTCGCACGCCTGAGCAGTACCTGAGCGTCGCCCGACGGCGCCCGGCCATCGAGGCCGGGCGCCGTCGGCGTACCCTGAGGCCCGGGTCCTCCGTGACTCGCGGGCGCGCCGCTCGACCTGCCCCGTGAGACCCGACCGATCGACGACGATGGAGACCATGACCACGCCGACCCAGTCCGCCGCCGCCCGGCGCGGGCGCCCGCACGCTGGAGGAGCCCGCACCGGGTCCTCGGCGCCCGCTCGAAGCCCCGGCGGTGGGTCTCCGGGGTCGTGGCGGCGCTCCAGGCGCTCGCGCTCTCGCTGGCCGTCGTCGTCCTGCCTGCGGTCGCGGCGTTCCTCGCCTCGTCCGCGGGCCCGGCAGGCGACAGCACCGGCTGGGGCAGAGCGTGTCGGTCGCCGCAGGCCTGTGGCTGCTCGCCCACGGGGTCCCGCTTGCCGCCGCGGGTACCTCGGTGACGTTGGTCCCGCTCGGCCTCACGGCGCTCGTGCTCTTCACGTGCTACGCCTCTGCCCGCCGTTCGGCGCACACCGCGTGGTCCGCGTGGGGCGTGGGTGCTCGTGTACGCGCTCGCGACGCTCGTCATCGCGCTGCTGTGCGGCTCGGCACCTGGATGGGACGTCCTCGTGGCGCCGGTCGGGAGCCGCCGTCGCCGCGACCGGGCTCGGCGCCGGGATCCTGCACGCCCGGACGCCCCGCGCGTCGGTGAGCTGACCTCGGCCCTGGACCCTACCTCCCGCCCGTCGTGCGGCTGGGCGCCGGGCGGGCCTGCTGGGCGTCGCGCTGCTCGGGGAATCTCCAGCATCGTCTTGGGCGTGTGGGTCGTCGCGGGTCGGGCGAGCGCAGGCGACATCATCGTGGGCCTCGCCCCTGGTGCGGTCGGCGGATTGATCCTCGCGGTGGCGCAGGTGGCGGTCGTGCCCAACCTGGTGCTGTGGGTGAGCTCGTGGATTGCCGGTCCTGGCTTCGTGGTCGGCGAGGGCAGCAGCTTCACGACGAGCGCGTCCGACCCTGGCGCGCTCCCCGCGATCCCGCTCCTGGGGTCGTTGCCCGGTCCCGAGTGGAACACGGTCCTCGCGTCGTTCGCCCCGCGCTCGTCGTGGTCGCTGGTGTGGTCGCGGGGCGTTCGTCTGGCGCCGATGCGGAGGGCTCGACGCACGCTGGTCCGACCTCGGGCTCGCGGTGCTGGGTGCGGCACTGGCCTCGGGACTGCTCGTGGTGGCCTTGCAGGTGGTGGCGGGCGGCGCCGTCGGGCCGGGACGGATGGCTCACGTCGGGGCCCCGCCGCTGCTCGCCGGGGACTCGTCGCGGCGGAGATCGCCGGCGGCGCGGTGCTCGCCCTGCTCTGGGGCAAGGCCGCGATCACCGGGCGCGTGCGTCACCGCGAGGAGGCCACGGAGCCCGACGCCGCGCCGCCCTGGTCGACTGACCTCGCCCGGGGCGTCGGTCGAGGGCGTGGCGATCGAGGGCGTGGCCCGCGCGGCTACTGGCCCAGCCGGTCCTTGGTCCACTGCTCGCGGGCCTGCTCGTACAGGACCGTGCACTCCTGCTGGGCCTCGACGGTGATCGCGCCATCGAGGCAGGCCTGGTGCTCCATCTCGACGTCCCACATCGCGAGGCCGCCGAGCATCGAGAGCGACATGGTCGCGGTCAGGCCGAGCCCCACGGCCACGGCAGGCAGCAGTGCTCCGCCCAGCCGTGCACGCCAGACCGTTCGCAGGGCACGGACGCCGAACACGATCGTGACGACAGCGAAGAACAGGCTTGCGACGCGCCACGGGAAGGCCAGCGAGCTCGTGACGAGCGTCACCAGCATCAGCAGGCCGAAGTGCAGCACCTGACGGGTGGTGGCGCGGAGCTTCGGGGTCGGGCGGGACCGCGGGATCACCGGGCCGCCCGGGGCCCGTGGGCCCGGACGGAGTGCCGTTCGGGCGGCCCTGGTGGTCGTGCCCCGGCAGGGTACCTGCGGGACGCCGGAGGGCGGCTGCACCGGGGAGGGTCGGCTGTCGCGCCTCGTCGGTCGGCTTCCGGGCGCCGGGACGTGGGGGCGCGTACGGGTTGCCCATGGGCAGCTCCTCGGTGCTTCGCAGATGGCACCAGGGCAGGGCTCCGGCGCGGACTAGGGTGGTACCCGGCTATTCTCCCGCATTCTCCACCACTGCCGACGCCCTTGAGGAGCACCGTGCGCACACCTTCCGGTCAGCCCATCGACACGACGAGCGCGGTGCGCGTCGTCGTCCTGGTCTCGGGGCGGGGAGCAACCTCGCGGCGCTCCTCGCTGCCCACGAGGACCCGGCGTACGGGGCGCGGATCGTCGGCGTGGTCACGGACAAGCCGGGAGCTGGAGCGCTCGACCTCGCCCGGGACGCGAGGGTCGCCTCGGTCGTCGTCGCACCGGCGGACTTCGCGGACCGCGACGCGTGGAACGACGGCGTCGCGGAGGCCGTGGCGGTCTTCTCACCGGACCTCGTGGTCCTCGCGGGCTTCATGCGCATCCTCAGCCCGGCGTTCGTGGACCGGTTCGCGGGCCGGACGATCAACACCCACCCGGCGCTGCTGCCCGCGTTCCCGGGGCGCATGGCGTGCGCGACGCCCTCGCCTACGGCGTCAAGGTCACGGGCTGCACTGTCCACGTGGTCGACAACGGCGTGGACACCGGCCCGATCGTCGCGCAGGCGACCGTGCCCGTGGAGGACACCGACGACGAGTCGACGCTGCACGAGCGCATCAAGGTCGCCGAGCGGGCGCTGCTGGTCGAGACGGTCGGGCGAGCGGCCCGCGAGGGGCTGCGGGTCGAGGGCGTCGGGCGCTGCTGGGCTGAGGGCCCGAGGAGCTGCTTCCGTACCGGAATGAGTGGGGCTTCGAGGAGCGCGAACTGGCAGGATCGAGGATGCACGACACCCGTCGCGCGACGATCCTCGAGGAGGGCCCGCCGTGCAGCTCCCGTTCACCTACCAGGTCACCAAGTACGACCCGCGACGCGGACCGTCAACCCGACGGGAGCATCGACTGGGACGAGCGCCCCGACGTCGACGGCTCGATCGAAGAGGCGTATCTCGAGGCGATCTCGACGTTCGCGCACGAGCTCGGGGTCGAGCGGCTGACTCTCCGTGACATCGAGATCTGGAACGGTGTCACGGGTGACGACGACCCGGACCTCGATCCGGCGGGCGTCCTCGCCCGCCTCTTCGGGCCGCGTCTCGAGGGCTGCTACGACGGCGCGACCGTGGACATCGCCGGGGCCAGGCTTCTGGTGCGTGAGGCGCTGCGGGCCGAGGACGACATCGACCGCCCTGCCCCGAGGCGCGGCTGTGGTGCCGCTTCGAGGCCGAGGGGCGCATGTTCGTCCACACAGGCTACGACCTTTACACGTACATCGGTGCGGCCGAGCCGTGTGCCCGGTCGGTCGAGGCCGTCGCGGCGTCGGGCCTGTTCCCCGTTCCGATCCAGGAGTCGCCGTACGACCCGACGTCCGCAGACGAGGGTGGGTCGAGGTGCCGCGCGTCGACGAGGTGTTCTGGGAGGTCGTCGACGGTCTCGTCCGCGCCCGCGGCGCCGTGGTGGTCGAGGAGCGGGCGGGTGGACCCGTTGGCATCGGATCGTCGACGGTGGGCCGCGCCCCGCATTCCGTCCACGTGCCGTGGTCCACGTGTGGCCGGACGTGTCCACCGACGTCGCGGGGTACTGAAGGAGATCGTCGAGGGCGACGACCCGCCGCAGAACATCGTCCACCTCACGGCGGACGGTGAGATGCGCTCGACGTGGATCGAGGAGGAGGAGGTCGCGGAGCTCCCGGAACGCCTTGCAGGGCGCTCGGCGTGCTCGTCGTCCCGATCGCGGTCGACGAGGCGCGGCCGCTCCTGCTGCACCGGGCGGCGTGCCCGGACGCCGACGGGTGGTGCGCGTCCGCGTCCACGAGTTCTGAAGCCATGGCCTGAAGCCGCTCGAGATGGGTGGTCGCGCACGAGACGGGCCTTCCGGAGCCGGTCGTAGGGGCCCGTCTCGCGCGCAAGGACCCATCTCGAACGTAGGCGCCCGTCTCGCGCGCATGCACCCGTCTCGAACGTAGGCGCCCGTCTCGCGCGCATGCACCCATCTCGCGCTGGACCACCTGTCCGCATCGGCGGTCCGGGGCAGCGGGTATTGACGACCTAAAGATCAACGCGTAGGTTGATAAACGTTCCTGTTGATCACGACGAGCAGGCTGGTCATGGCTCTCCTGGACGACTCGCACGACGAGGCCGACGCAGCACTCGACCGCGCATTCCTCGCGCTGGCCGACCCGGTCCGCCGAAGCATCGTCGCCACGCTGTCCCGGGGACCGGCCACGGTCAACGAGCTCGCCGCACCCTTCCCGATCACGAAGCAGGCCGTCTCCCGGCACATCCAGGTCCTCGAGACCGCGGGCCTCATCACCCGCACCCGGGACGGCCAACGACGACCCTGCCACCTCGATCCCGCCGCGCTCGAACGGCTCACGGCGTGGATCGACGAGTACCGGCTCACCGCGGAGCGGCAGTACCGCCGGCTCGACGCCCTCATGGGGCGGCTCCAGGCCACGCCGTCGGACCCACCGAAGGAGCAGTCATGAGCAGCAACCACCCCACCACCGTCTCCGCCCTCCGGGGACGCCCTTCATCGAGGTCGTCCGTGACGTCGACGCCCGCGCCCGCTCGTGTTCCGGGCGTACACCGACCCACGCTCGTCACGCAGTGGCTCGGCCCCCGTCGCTACGAGATGGTCCTCGACCACTGGGATGCCCGGACCGGCGGATCGTGGGCCTACGTGCACCGCGCGGGCGAGGAGGAGTACGGCTTCTTCGGCACGTTCCACTCGGTCGTGCCGGACACCCGCGCCGTCCAGACCTTCGAGTTCGCCGGCGCGCCCGGGCACGTGAGCCTCGACGCCGTCACGTTCGAGGACCTGCCGGACGGCGGGACACGGATCACCACACGCTCGGTCCACCAGTCGGTCGAGGCTCGCGACGCGATGGTCGGTGCCGGGATGGCCGACGGCATGAGCGAGGGTTCGACCGGCTCGACGAGCTGCTGGCCTCGGGCGTCGTGGTCTGAGCAGCCGGCGGCCACGGTCGACGAGGCGCAACGAGATGCGGCCCACGGGGTTCCCGGTCGAGAAGAACCCCGTGGGTCGCATCTCGTGCGCTTCGGCGCCGCCGCCGCTCAGCCTCAGTGCACGTCGGACGGCCCGCCCTGCTCGGCCCCGCCGCGGGCGAGCCGACCCACGGTGCGTGCCGCCGTCGGGCGGACGGGGAAGGCCCGGAACCGGCACGGTAAGATCGGAGGCGGCCGCGACTGGCGAGGGTGGGAACGACCACCGGGGAGCGACCGAACGACCTGTTGGTGCGTCGTCCGCCTGGGCGCCTGGGTGACCGGTATTCCCGCGACCCGCTGACGACCCACAGGAGCTCTCCGATGTCCGCAGCACCCAGCTCTCCCGATGTCCAGATCGCCGACGACGCGCAGCGCCCCGTGCGCCGCGCGCTGCTGAGCGTCTACGACAAGACCGGGCTCGTCGAGCTCGCCACGGCACTGCACGCGGCGGGCGTCGAGCTCGTCTCGACCGGCTCGACCGCGTCCACGGTCGCGGCAGCCGGCATCCCGTGACCAAGGTCGAGGACCTGACCGGGTTCCCCGAGTGCCTCGAGGGACGCGTCAAGACGCTGCACCCGCGCGTGCACGCCGGGATCCTCGCGGACACCCGCAAGCAGGACCACCTCGACCAGCTCGCCCAGCTCGACATCGCCCCGTTCGAGCTCGTGGTCGTCAACCTGTACCCCTTCGCCGACACGGTCGCGTCGGGCGCCGGGCCGGACGCCGTGATCGAGCAGATCGACATCGGTGGGCCGTCCATGGTCCGTGCGGCCGCCAAGAACCACCCGAGCGTGGCCGTCGTCGTCGACCCGGCCGCCTACGGCGACGTGGTCGCCGCAGTCGAGGCGGGCGGCTTCACCTACGCCCAGCGCAAGCTCCTCGCGGCGCAGGCGTTCGTGCACACCGCGACCTACGACGTCGCGGTGGCGTCCTGGATGAGCAGCGTCGTCGCGCCCACGGACATCGTGGACACTGCCCAGACCGGAGCGGTCCACACCGGCTTCCCCGCCTGGATCGGCGCCACCTGGGACCGTGCCGACGTGCTGCGCTACGGCGAGAACCCGCACCAGCGCGCCGCGCTGTACACCAACGGCCACGGCGCCACGGGGCTCGCGCAGGCGACCCAGCTGCACGGCAAGGCCATGAGCTACAACAACTACGTCGACGCCGACGCCGCGTGGCGGGCCGCGCACGACCACGGCCAGGCGCCGACGGTCGCGATCATCAAGCACGCGAACCCGTGCGGTGTCGCGGTCGGCACCGACGTCGCCGACGCCCACGCCAAGGCCCACGCGACCGACCCGGTCTCCGCGTTCGGCGGGGTCATCGCGACCAACGCCGTGGTGAGCGCTGCCGCCGCGGAGCAGATCGCGGGCGTCTTCACCGAGGTCGTCGTGGCCCCGGGCTACGAGCCCGAGGCCCTCGAGATCCTTCGCGCAAGAAGAACATCCGCCTGCTCCAGGTCGCCGGCGCCCCGAGCGCGGGCGTCGAGATCCGCCCCATCTCGGGCGGACTCCTCATGCAGCAGACGGACCGCATCGACGCCGCGTCCGAGAACGGCGGCGACAGCCCCGAGTCCTGGACCCTCGCGACGGGTGAGGCTGCCGACGCGCAGACCCTCGCAGACCTCGAGTTCGCGTGGCGCGCCGTGCGAGCGGCCAAGTCGAACGCGATCCTGCTCGCCTCGGGTGGCGCTGCGGTCGGTATCGGCATGGGACAGGTCAACCGGGTCGACTCGTGCCGCCTGTCGGTCGAGCGCGCGAACACGCTGGGCGCCGAGGGCGAGGAGCGCGCACGCGGCTCCGTCGCCGCGTCCGACGCGTTCTTCCCGTTCGCGGACGGTCTGCAGGTCCTGCTCGACGCCGGCGTCAAGGCCGTGGTCCAGCCCGGCGGCTCGGTCCGCGACGACGAGGTCATCGCGGCCGCGCAGGCCGCGGGCGTCACGCTGTACCTGACAGGCACGCGCCACTTCGCGCACTGACCCGTCCCGCTGACGACCACGCGGTCGTCGCGCCTCCGCGGGCGTGGCGACCGTGTGCTCGCGCACCCGCACGATCTCGTTCGACTCCCGGAAGGGTCAGTCCGATCACCCGATCCCAGGAGTCCGTCATGAGTTCGCCGATCACCGTCGCTGCCGCCCTGCGCTCGCCTCGGCTCCTGCGCACCGAGGTGCTGGGCGGGCTCGTCGTCGCCCTCGCCCTGATCCCCGAGGCCATCTCGTTCTCGATCATCGCGGGTGGACCCGCGCGTCGGCCTCTTCGCGTCGTTCACCATGGCCGTGTCGATCGCGTTCCTGGGCGGGCGCCCGGCGATGATCTCGGCCGCGACCGGCGCGGTGGCCCTCGTGATCGCGCCCGTGATGCGCGAGCACGGGTTCGACCACCTGATCGCGACGGTCCTGCTCGGGGCGTGATCCAGATCGTGCTGGCCGTGCTCGGTGTCGTCAGGCTGCTGCGGTTCATCCCGCGGTCGGTCATGGTCGGCTTCGTCAACGCGCTCGCGATCCTGGTCGCCCTGGCTCAGGTTCCGCAGCTGGTCGACGTGCCGTGGCTCGTGTACCCGCTGGTCGCGGTCGGCATCGCGATCATCGTCGGGCTGCCCCGGTGGACCACGGTCGTGCCCGCGCCCCTCGTCGCGATCGTCGCTCTCACCGCCGCGGTGCTCCTGTCCGGGCGGACGTCCCGACGGTCGGTGACCAGGGCGCGCTGCCCGACTCCCTGCCGGGCCTCTTCTGGCCCGACGTCCCGTGGACCCTCGAGACGCTGCGCACGATCGCGCCTTACGCGCTGGGCATGGCGCTCGTCGGTCTGCTGGAGTCCCTCATGACCGCCAAGCTCGTCGACGAGGTCACGGACACGGGCTCAAGCAAGACCCGCGAGTCCCTCGGCCAGGGTGGCGCGAACATCATCACGGCGCTCTTCGGCGGGATGGGCGGTTGCGCGATGATCGGCCAGACCATGATCAACGTCAAGGTCTCGGGCGCCCGCACCCGGATCTCGACCTTCCTCGCAGGCGTCTTCCTCCTGGTGCTCGTCGTGGTCCTGGGCGACGTCGTGGCCCTCATCCCCATGGCGGCTCTCGTGGCCGTCATGCTCATGGTGTGCGTCGCGACGTTCGACTGGCACTCGGTCCGCCCGAGCACGCTGCGTCGCATGCCGTGGAGCGAGACCGTCGTCATGCTCGTGACCGTCGCGGTCACGGTCGCGACCCACAATCTCGCGTTCGGCGTGGTGGCGGGGTCCTGGTCGCGATGGTCGCGTTCGCGCGCAGGGTGGCGCACCTGACGCAGGTCACGAGCGAGGACGGGCCCGACGGCGCACGCATCTACCGCGTCACGGGCGCCCTGTTCTTCGCGTCGTCGAACGACCTGGTGCACCAGTTCGCGTACACGACCGATCCCGACGACGTCACGATCGACCTGAGCGGCGCGCACGTGGGATGCGTCGAGCGTCGCGACCCTCGACGCGATCACGACGAAGTACGCGTCGCTCGGCAAGCGGCTGACCCTCGTCGGGCTCAACGAGGACAGCGCCGAACGGCTCGCGCGCCTGGGCGGCAAGCTCGGCTGAGTCGGCCGACAGGCTGCGTCCCCGCGGGACGGCGTCAGACCACCGCGTCGCGCAGCCTGCGCGAAGGGTCCGTGGCGACCGCGACGTCGACGTGCAACGCCACGTCGCGGTTCATGAGCTTGCGTGCCTGACCCACCTCGCGCGGGGCGTCGACCACGAGGACCGCGCGCACGGTCGCGAGGCGGTGCCCTCGGCGTTGGTGCGGTGCACCCCGGCGACGGTCTCGAGATACAGCGCGCTCCATCCCTCGTGCCCCGACTCCCCGCCGCTCGGGTCGCCCCGGTAGACGACCTCGTGGAACGGCGAGGGGTCCCGAACAGGGCGAGGTCGTGCCCGAGCTGCTGCGAGAACACGTAGGGCGCGTGCTGGGGACCGGCGCCAGCCCGAGCAGCTCGCGCACGGCCTGCGGCTCGGCGGGCATCTCGTCGAGGCCCAGGATGGCCCGGACCGTCACGTCGGGATCGTGCAGCGCGGCGGACCAGTGCCCGCCGGGGACGGGCCCGAACACCGCGTTGTCGCGCGTCGCGCAGTCCCCGACCGCATAGAGGCGCCGCAGGGCCTTGAGGGCAGGTGCCCCGACGTGCCCGACGGCGCCGCGACGGTCGGCGGGCCACGCGCCCGCGCTGTTCACCCGGATCGAGCCGCGCGGGTCGAGGGGAGCGTGCCCTTGAGCCACGCGGTCGCGGGCGGGCGCCGACGGCCGCCAGCACCAGGTCGCCCTCGATCCGCGTGCCGTCCGCGAGCACCACCCCTGGGGTCCCACCCGGTGACCTGCACCCCGTGAGCAGGCGTGCTCCCGCGTCTGCGTACCAGCGGACCAGGTGCCCCCGACCTCGGCGCCGAGCTGACGCTCGAGCGGGTCTGCGCGGCCTCGATCACCGTGACGTCACACCCAGCCGTCGCCGCAACGCCCGCGACCTCGGCCCCGATCCACCCGGCACCGATCGAGACCAGGCGCGTGCCGGGTGAGGCGCCCCGCAGGATCGCGGCGTCGTCGGCGGTGTGCAGGGTGAGGGCGTCCTCCCACCCGGTGGGCGCAGCGGCTCCGCACCCAGAGCGAGCACCGCGACGTCCGCGGTGATCCGGCGACCCGCCCGGGTGACGACCGTGACCTCGTCGGTCCCGGGCTCCAGGTCGACGGCCGGGTCCTCGAGCAGGGTCTCGTCCGCGAGGGTGGCCACGTCCACCCCGATCTCCTCGCTCAGCCACGCAGGCCCGGAGCGGGAGAGGAGCTCCTGGACAGGGGCGGCCGGTCGTAGGGCGGCACCCCTCCGCCCCGAGGATCGTCACGCGACCTCGGAAGCCGTGGGTGCGCAGGGCCGCGACGGTCTGGGCTCCGGCGAGGCCCGCGCCCACGACGACGACCGACCGCGCCGCAGGGCGCCGTGAGTGCGGCAGGACGGCGGTGGTCACTGGTGGGGCACGATCCCTACCGTAGTCGGCGGTAGGCTCGGACCTGTGAACTGGTGGGAAGCGTGACCGACGTCACCGCGCCCGGGCGCGGACCGCACAGCGACACCTCGACGCCCCACCGGCGGCCGGCGGTCCCGCGTGGCACCGTGTCGGCGGCGAGGCCGAGGGCCGGACGAGGTGCGGGTGCCCCCGCCGGACCGCTCGCGGGCATCCCCGGGTGACCTCGGGGAACGGTGGTGGGGTGCTGAGCCCTCGACCACCCGGCCGCGGTCGTGGTGCCCGCCCCGCAGAGCAACCTCGCGATGTGGCTCGTGTTCGTGGGCGTGCTGCTCGCGGTCGCCGTGACGCTGCTGCTCGGGGCCCGAGCGGGCGTGCTCGTCATCGTCGGGATCCTGGTCGTCGGGGCAGGCGTCCGCGCGTTCCTGCCCGGCCCGGGACCCGTGGGACTCACGGTCCGCACGCGGTGGACGGACGTGATCATGTACCTCGCGGCGGCCATCGTGATGGGTGGCCTCGCGATCACGGTTCCCAACATCTGAGTCGCGGGCCCGCGGCGGCCGGGGAACCGGCCGGGGAACCGGCCCGGATGAACCGGCCGGATGAACCGGCCCGGATGAACCGGCCCGGGCGGGTCGGCCCAGCGCCCGTCTCCAGGGACACGACGAGGCCCGGTCCGCTGCTGCGGGCCGGGCCTCGTCGGCGATGTGGCGGACGGCGCGGCGCGGGCGCCTTGTCGTCCGCCGACGCGATGTCAGGCTGTCGGGCCCGACTCCTTCTTGTCGCTGTCGCTCTCGGTGTCGGTCGCGGGTGTGCCCTCGGCCTCGACGACATCCACCTCGGTGACCTCGACGGTCTCAGGGGTCTCGACGGGCGTTGCGGTTGCCGCGCCGGCGGTCGCGCCGGAGACGACGGCCGCCTCTTCGACCACGACGACCTCCTCCTCGGCCAGCAGGTCGTCCTGGACCGGCGTGAAGGCGAAAGCACGGTAGAAGAGGGCGGCGATCGCGGCACCGGCGAGCGGGGCGACGATGAAGACCCACAGCTGACCCCAGGTCCAGCCGCCCGCGAAGACCGCAGCCGCGAACGAACGGGCCGGGTTGATCGACGCGTTGGTGAACGGTGCGGCAAGGAGCAGCAGGACCGTGAGGGTGAGGCCGATCGCGACCGGTGCCAGCTTCGAGTTCGACCGCTTGTCCGTGACCCCGAGGATCACGCCGACGAAGATCGCCGTGGCGACGACCTCGATGATGATCGCTGCCCACACGTCGAACGCGAAGGCACCGTTTGTGGCGGCCGCGAGGGGCGAGTGCTCACCGAAGCCGTTCGCGGTGCCGGAGAGGAACGCCTGCTGCGTCGCGTCGGCGATGAGCCCGCTCTGCTGGAGGATGGGGAGAGCGGACGACGGGATCGTGGCGAAGAGCACCGCCGAGGCGATCGTGGCGCCGACGAGCTGTGCGAGCCAGTAGGGCAGGACGTCGGCCCAGGCGGTCCGGCCGCCGATGGCGGCGCCCAGCGTCACTGCCGGGTTGAAGTGCCCGCCGGAGATGTGGCCGACGGCGGCGATGCCGCCGAGGAGCGCGATGCCACCGGCGAAGGCCATCCCGAGCGTGCCGCCCCGAGGCCGCCCACGCTGTAGAGCGCCACGCCGAGGATGGCGAGCACGAGGAAGAACGTGCCGAAGGCTTCGGCGCCGAGCCGGGCGAGCAGGCTGGGCCCGACGACGACCGTCGCCTCTTCGACGACGATCGCGTCGGGTGCTGAAGTGTCCTGGGACATGATGTTCCTGTCTCGTTGTATGTGTACGGCCCGAGGAGGCCGGACGTTTGGGATGAACAAACAAGGCCGGTGCAGAACCGGCATCTCGGTGGCATCCTGCCACCGATGTCTGTGAGTTCGCTGATGGGAACGTGACCAGTCTCACCTGCTGAACTCGTGTGCGCCAGGGGCGAGCCGACGGCGTGTCGGCGAGAACCGCGGTCGGGCAGGTGTGCGCGTGGTGTGAAGGGCTCAGAAGTGCCGCACGAAAGTATCTTGATATCAAGAAGTCGAGTACCCTGGTCGGCGGTCAGCATCAACGGTTCGCGCGCGCATCCCCGGCACTCGTCGGCTCCGGGCGGCGGCCGCAGGTTCCCTCGCAGAGTTGGAGTTCCCCGCATGGGCAAGATCAAGGTCGTCAATCCGGTCGTCGAGCTCGACGGTGACGAGATGACGCGCATCATCTGGCAGTTCATCAAGGACCGCCTCATCTACCCCTACCTCGACATCGACCTCAAGTACTACGACCTGTCGATCGAGAACCGCGACGCCACCGACGACCAGGTGACGATCGACGCCGCGAACGCGATCAAGCAGTACAACGTGGGCGTCAAGTGCGCGACCATCACCCCGACGAGGCACGCGTCGAGGAGTTCGGCCTGAAGAAGATGTGGGTCTCCCCGAACGGGACCATCCGCAACATCCTCGGTGGCGTCGTCTTCCGCGAGCCCATCATCATCTCCAACATCCCGCGCCTGGTGCCGGGCTGGAACAAGCCGATCATCATCGGCCGTCACGCCCACGGCGACCAGTACAAGGCGACCAACTTCAAGGTCCCCGGCGCCGCACCCTGACGCTCACCTACACGCCTGCCGACGGCTCGGAAGAGATCAAGACCGAGGTCGTCACCTACGGTGACGACGGCGGTGTCGCCATGGGCATGTACAACTTCAACGACTCCATCAAGGACTTCGCGCGCGCCTCGTTCGCGTACGGCCTGCAGCGGGACTACCCGGTGTACCTGTCCACCAAGAACACGATCCTCAAGGCCTACGACGGCCAGTTCAAGGACCTGTTCCAGGAGGTCTTCGACGCCGAGTTCAAAGACCAGTTCGAGGCCGCCGGCCTCACCTACGAGCACCGCCTCATCGACGACATGGTCGCCTCGGCCATGAAGTGGGAGGGCGGCTACGTCTGGGCTTGCAAGAACTACGACGGCGACGTCCAGTCCGACACCGTCGCGCAGGGCTTCGGCTCGCTCGGCCTCATGACGTCGGTCCTCATGACCCCGGACGGCAAGACCGTCGAGGCCGAGGCTGCACACGGCACCGTGACGCGTCACTACCGCCAGCACCAGCAGGGCAAGCCGACGTCGACCAACCCGATCGCATCGATCTTCGCCTGGACCCGTGGCCTCATGCACCGCGGCAAGATCGACGCGACCCCGAGGTCACGGCGTTCGCCGAGACGCTCGAGGACGTCGTCATCAAGACGGTCGAGTCCGGCAAGATGACCAAGGACCTCGCGCTCCTGGTCGGCCCGGAGCAGGAGTGGCTGACGACCGAGGACTTCCTCGCGGCCCTCGACGAGAACCTGGCCGCACGCCTGGCCTGATCTCTCGTCCCCGCACGCCCGACGGCGCCGCTCACCTCCCGAGGCGAGCGGCGCCGTCGGGCGTCCGTGCGACGGGTGCGGGACCCGGACGACACCGTCCGTGGCTCCTGCGCGTACCCCTGGGGTGGGCTGGTGCGTTGTGACAGAGTGAGCGCATGACAACTCCCGTGAACGTGACGGTGACCGGAGCCGCCGGTCAGATCGGTTACGCCCTGCTGTTCCGCATCGCCTCCGGCCAGCTCCTCGGCCCGGACGTACCCGTCCGCCTGCGACTCCTCGAGATCCCGCAGGGCGTCAAGGCCGCGGAAGGCACGGCCATGGAGCTCGACGACTGCGCGTTCCCGCTGCTCGCCGGGATCGACATCTTCGACGATCCGCGCGCCGCTTCGACGGAACCAACGTGGCCCTGCTCGTGGGCGCCCGTCCGCGCGGCCCGGGCATGGAGCGCGGCGACCTCCTCGAGGCCAACGGCGGCATCTTCAAGCCCCAGGGCGAGGCGATCAACGCCGGCGCAGCCGACGACGTCCGCGTGCTCGTCGTGGGCAACCCGCGAACACCAACGCGCTCATCGCAGCGTCGAACGCGCCCGACGTGCCGAAGGACCGCTTCACGGCCATGACGCGCCTCGACCACAACCGGGCGCTCACCCAGGTCGCCA
Organism: Oerskovia sp. M15; assembly: GCA_038070415.1. Taxonomy (GTDB): domain Bacteria; phylum Actinomycetota; class Actinomycetes; order Actinomycetales; family Cellulomonadaceae; genus Oerskovia. The sequence goes on along the minus strand of JAMYWF010000001.1, from coordinate 598,243 downwards.
AGCGTGCGGGCGTGCCCGTCTCCGAGGTCCGCAAGGTCAGCATCTGGGGCAACCACTCGGCCACCCAGTACCCGGACGTCTTCCACGCCGACGTCGCCGGTCGCCCGGGCGCCGAGCTCGCGACCGACACGGCGTGGCTCACGGACGAGTTCATCCCGACCGTCGCCAAGCGCGGCGCGGCGATCATCGACGCCCGGGCGCCTCGTCGGCCGCCTCGGCCGCGAACGCCGCGATCGACCACGTCTTCGACTGGGTCAACGGCACGCCCGAGGGCGACTGGACGAGCGCAGGCATCGTGTCGGACGGCTCGTACGGCATCCCCGAGGGCCTCATGGCCTCGTTCCCCGTGGTGTCTCGCGGCGGGGCGTGGGAGATCGTCCAGGGCCTCGAGATCTCGGACTTCTCCCGTGCGCGGATCGATGCCTCGGTCGCCGAGCTCGTCGAGGAGCGCGACGCGGTGCGGGGCCTCGGGCTGATCTGACCCTCCAGGTGCCGAACCCGAGGTTGGTCAGGCAACTCGTCGTGGTTGCCTGACCAACCTCGGCTCGGCACCGAGCGCAGGTTCGGGCTGGAGCAGCAGCGGAAAATGCCTGCGGGCACGTCGTACCCCACCGTAGGATCGGCTGGCCATGACCGATGCACCCACCGGCTCTCCGACCGGCCCAGACCCTGCCCTTCCTCCCTCACCGTCGCCTCGACCGACCCCGCCCGTCGCCTGGACTGGCGGCGGCTGCGCGGGCGACAGGCCGTCTTCGCGCTCTTCGCGCTCACCGTCGGCGCGGTCGGTGGTGCGTTCGGCACGGTCGTCGCCGGACGGCTCGCAGCGGACCCGACGACGGCGACGCTCCAGCTCCTCGCCGCGGTCATCGTGAGCGCGGCGCTGCTCGACACGATCGGCCAGGTGGTCTGGGCCGGAGTCGTGGACCGGGCCGAGGGCCGGTTGCGCGGCGACCTGCTCTCCGCGGCGCTGCACCAGCCCCTCGCCACGCTCACCGAGCAGGCCGTGGGCGAGGTGCTCGACCGGGTCGACGACGACACCCACGCGGTCGGCACGCTCGTGCGCCGGCAGGCCTGGGGAGCCGCCGGACGCTCGTCGGCGCGATCCCCATGTGGGTCGTCGCCGGGCTGACCTGGTGGCGGCATGGATCCTCTTCCCCGTGCTCGGTCTGGTCGCCACGCTGATCGTGCGCCCCATGCTCGGCGAGATCGCGCGCCGCAAGGTGGCCGAGGAGGCGGCCTGGACGGACCACGCGGCCGTGTTCGAGGAAGCGGTGGCGGCACGCGACGACCTGCGCACGAGCCTGGGCCAGTCGTTCGCGGTGCGACGGCTCGCCGAGCGGTCGGCACAGGTCCACCGGCGCTTCGAGGCCGTGCTGTCGGTCGAGTCGCGCATGCTCCGACGGGCCGGGCTCGTGCTCGCGTCGCTGCTCGCGGGCGTGGCCGTCGCGGGGCCGCGCTCGCCGCCGACGGCGAGCTGGGCGTCGACAGGCTGGTCACCCTGTTCCTGGTCACGTCGATGTTCGTGGGGCAGACCGACAACCTGGTCCATCACCTCCCGGACATCCAGGAAGGGCTCGGGGCACTCACACGCATCCGTCAGATGCTCTCGGTGGCCCCGAGCCCGTGGGTGGACGCGACGTACCGGACGGACCGGTCGGCATCGAGCTCCGAGACCTGCACTTCTCCTATGCCGAGGGCACCTTCGCCCTGGACGGCGTGAGCCTGCACGTGCCCGCGGGCGCGACCGTGGCGCTCGTGGGCCGCACGGGCTCAGGCAAGTCGACGCTCGCCTCGCTGCTGTCCCGGGCGGTCGAGCCACCGCGGGGTTCGGTATTCCTCGGCGGCGTGGACGTGCGTGACCTCGACCTGCAGCGCTGCGCGCCGCGGTCGGGTCGTGACTCAGCGGACCGAGATCCTCTCGGGCACGCTCGCGGAGAATGTCGCGCTCTTCGCCGACGTGCCGCGGTCGGCCGTCGCGGACGCGGTGCGCGAGCTGCGCCTCGACGCGTGGGTGGCGGCCTGCCCGACGGGCTCGACACACTGCTCGGACCGGGCGGGACGTCGCTGTCGGCGGGCGAGGAGCAGCTCGTCGCGTTCGCCCGTCTGCTGGTGCGCGACGTCCAGGTCGTGGTCCTCGACGAGGCCACGGCGCGCATGGACCCTTGACCGAGGCCCGCGTCGTGGCGGCGTCGGAACGGTTGCTCACGGGGCGCACGGGCGTGCTCGTCGCGCACCGGCTCACGACGATCGAGCGCGCCGGCCTGATCGCGGTGCTCGACCGGGGCCGCGTCGTCCAGCAGGGCGGACGGGCCGCGCTCGCGCGCGTCGCGGGCCCCTACCGTGACCTGCTGGAGGCCAGCGTCGCGCAGGACGGCCGGTCGAGTCCCGTGCTCGTCGACCGCGGGCGAGCGAGGGCGCAGCGGCCACCGGGCTCGTCGCGGCGGACACCGGCGGCGAGGTGGTCTCGGCCGCGGTCGTCGAGACTGCTTCCGGCCCGGGCGGCCCGGGTGGCCGGGTGCCTCGCCCGCCTCGTCCGGCGAGGCCGCCTCGCCCGGCGAGGCCGTCGGTGGTCGGCGTCGGCGGGTGTGCCACCGGTCCTCGCGGACCCGGGAGACGGGCCCAGCCTCGCGCGCGGCATCCTGCACGCGCTGTTCGTGCGTCCGGCTTGGGGCGTCGTGGGGCCGTGCTGTTCCTTGTGGCGAGCCTGGTGTCGGCGCAGGGGCCGTGACCGGCTTCCTCTGGGGCCACGCGGTCCAGGGGCTCGACGAGGGCTTCCCCGTGGCGCTGCTCGTCCCGTTCGTGGTGCTCCTCGTGGTCGCGCCGCTGTGCCTCGCGCGCGCCCTGTACGTCTATCCCCGCTGGTGGATCGAGGTCCTGCTGCGGGTGCGCATGTCGGTCATGACGGGCCAGACGCGCCAGCACCGGCTCTCAGCCACGCCTCCGGGCGAGGTCGTGGCGCGGGCCATGGATGCCGACCGGTTCGTGCGCTACGCCGACCGCTGGGTGGACCTCGTCAACGGACTCGTCATCGCGGGCGTCACGGCGCTGCTCAGCCGGTCGTGGCTGGCCGGGGCCGTGCTGCTCGCGGTCATGGTCGTCTCGGCCGCGGCGTCGACGCTCGGGCGCCCGATCGCGGGTCGCTCGGCGACGAGCTCGTCGGCCGCGCGCGCCGGTTCGGCGCGCGCTGGTCTCGGCGCTCGATTCGGCGCGCTCGGTCAAGCTCGCCGCCCGGACGCCCCAGGTGCACGCGCACCTGCACGAGGTCGATGCGGGCCGCGTGCGGGCCGCGGTCTTCGAGCACCGCGTGCAGGCCGCGCTCGACGGCGTGCCGCTCGTCATGATCCAGCTCGGTGTCGTCGCGGCCTGGGCTGGGCTCCTCACCGGGACGTGGGACCTCGCGACCGCGCTCCTGGTCGCGAACGCGGTCAACGGCTTCGGCTGGTTCGGCGTCGTTGCCGGGGCCGTCGTGACGGAGGCGCCCGGCACCCGTTCGTGGCAGCGCGTGACGGGCCGCTTCGCGGCGGCGGGGATCTCATGGACCTGCCCCGCGGTGTCGACCTCCTCACGGGCGAGGCGCCCACGCCCGCTCCGGGCCCGCGTCAGACGCTCGAGCTCCTGGAGCTCGCGGGCTGAGCGCGTTGCACGACGACGGCACGATCGGTGTGCACGGCGTCGACCTGCGCGTAGCTCGCGGCGAGCTCGTGCTCCTGCTCGGCCAGGTCGGGTCGGGCAAGTCGAGCCTGCTGGCGGCGCTCGCAGGGCTCATGGAGCACACGGGCGACATCCGGTGGAACGGGACGGACGTCGAGGACGCCCAGACCTTCCTGCGCCCGGGGCAGGTCGCGCACGTCGCGCAGGTCCCGCGCGTCCTCTCGGGGACGTTCGCGGACAACGTGCGGCTCGGGCACGAGCGTGAGGTCCACGGCCCGGTCGCGGCCGCGCGGCTCGAGCGCGACGTGGTCGAGGCGGGCGGGCACGAGGCGCTCGTGGGGCATCGCGGGGTCCGGCTCTCGGGCGGTCAGGTGCAGCGGCTCGCACTCGCCCGCGCGCTCGCGACCGACGCCGAGCTGCTCCTGGCCGACGACGTGTCGAGCGCGCTCGACGCCGCGACCGAGATCGAGCTGTGGTCGTCGCTGCGTGAGCGAGGGACCACCGTGATCGGCTCGACCTCGAAGCGTGCAGCGCTCGCCCGCGCTGACCGGGTCGTGGTGCTCCACGAGGGGCCGTCGCGGAGGTCGGCCCCTGGAGCGACCTGGCGCCGCGGTGGGGGCACCTCGCGGGCTGACCACGCGGCTCCGTGGTGCCGAACCCGAGGTTGGTCAGGCAACTGAGCCCCGTTGCCTGACCAACCTCGGGTTCGGCACCCAACACCTGCCAGACGCTTGCTGCAACTTTCTGCAAGGACTACAGTCTGGGTCAGCCGGCGTCGGGGAGCGCCCGGCTCGGGAGACCATGTGGAGCGCAGACGCTCGGTCACCCGGCTGTGCCGTTCGCACCTCCGACTCCCCGGTCGACAAGGGAGTCCTCCATGGCAGTACCCAGCCCACGACGGTCGTCCAGACCACGTCGCACCACGGCATCCCTGGCGGCGCTGTCCGTCGGGATCACCGGGCTGACCGGCTTCACGGCCGTCGCCAACGCGGCCACCCTGCCGCGGACGACGCAGCCCGCACTTTCGCGCTCGTCGGCAGCCTCCAGGACGAGGCCGGCTGTGCGGCCGACTGGGACCCGACGTGTGCCGCGACCGAGCTTGCGCCGACCGGCACCGACGGCATCTTCTCGGCGGACTTCACGGTGCCCGCCGGCACCTACGAGTACAAGGTCGCCGTGAACGACGCGTGGGACGAGGCGTACGGCCTGAACGGCGGCGCGGACAACATCCCGCTCGTCGTCGGCGGCCCCGCGACCCTGCGCTTCACGTTCGACGACGTCGCCAAGCGCGTCTCGCTGGCCCCGGTCGAGCTCGGGGAGTCTACGACGAGGCGACCGACGCGCAGATCATGACCCCACCGGTGCGCCAGGCGGGCTCTGACGAGCAGTTCTACTTCGTCATGACCGACCGCTTCGCGGACGGCGACCCGTCCAACAACGAGGCGGGCATCGAGGGTGGTGCGCTGCACTCGGGCTACGACCCCACGGACAAGGGCTTCTACCAGGGTGGCGACATCCAGGGCCTGCGCGACCAGCTCGACTACATCGACGGGCTCGGGACCACCGCAATCTGGCTGACCCCGTCCTTCAAGAACAACCCGGTCCAGGGCGAGGGCGCGAACGCCTCGGCGGGCTACCACGGCTACTGGGTCACGGACTTCACGCAGATCGACCCGCACCTCGGTACCAACGCCGAGCTCGAGGCGCTGATCGACGAGGCTCACGCCAAGGGCATCAAGGTCTACTTCGACATCATCACCAACCACACGGCCGACCTGATCGACAACGAGCAGAAGCAGTACTCGTACGTCGACCAGGCCACGTCGCCGTACAAGGATGCCGCGGGCACCGCGTTCGACCCGGCCGACCACGCGGGCAAGGACACGTTCCCCGCGATGGACGCCGCGACGTCGTTCCCCTACACGCCCGTGGTCGCCGAGGACGCGAAGGACACCAAGGTCCCCGCGTGGCTCAACGACACGACGCTCTACCACAACCGCGGCAACTCGACGTGGTCCGGGAGTCCGTGACCTACGGCGACTTCGACGGCCTGGACGACCTGATGACCGAGAACCCGCGCGTCGTCGACGGGTTCGTCGACGTCTACCAGGGCTGGGTCGACCTCGGCATCGACGGCTTCCGCATCGACACCGTCAAGCACGTCAACTTCGAGTTCTGGGAGACCTGGACCACCGAGGTGCTCGACTACGCCCACGCGAAGGGCAAGGACGACTTCTTCATGTTCGGCGAGATCTACGACGCCGATGCCGCCAAGCTTCGCCGTACGTCCGCGAGACGGACATGGGCTCGGTGCTGGACTTCGCGTTCCAGTCCTCGGCCGCAAGCTTCGCGAGCGGGAACAGCGCCAAGGGCCTGTCCCAGCTTTCGCGAGCGACGACATGTACACGACGCCCGACTCCTCTGCCTCGGCACTGCCGACCTTCCTCGGCAACCACGACATGGGCCGCATCGGGTACCTGCTGCAGACCACGGGCGACGCCCAGCGCCGTGACGAGCTCGCGCACGACCTGATGTACCTCACGCGCGGTCAGCCCGTCGTCTACTACGGCGACGAGCAGGGCTTCGCGGGGTGGGCGACGGCAAGGACAAGAACGCGCGTCAGTCGCTGTTCGCGACCCAGGTCGACGAGTACGCCGACCAGCAGCTCGTCACGGGCGAGACCGCGGGCAGCCAGGACCGCTACGACACCACGTCGCCGCTCTACACCCACATCGCCGAGCTCTCCGCGCTGCGCGCCGACAACCCGGCGCTCGCGCAGGGCGCCCAGATCGAGCGTTACACGGACTCGGGCGCGGGCGTCTACGCGTTCTCGCGCGTCGACCGCACCGAGAAGGTCGAGCACCTCGTGGGGCTCAACAACTCGGGCGCATCCAAGACCGTCAGCTTCACGACCCTCACCCGGGCGCGACCTACGCGCCGCTCTACGGTGGCGGCGACGCGGTCACGGCCGACGCCGACGGCACGGTGTCGCTCACGGTCCCGGCGCTCGGCGCCGTCGTCCTGCAGGCCGACCGCACCGTGGGCGTCGAGTCCACGGGAGACCTCACCGTGGCCGTCCCGGCCGCGGGCGCCGGCCTCACGGGCGTCAGCCCGGTCAGCGCCGACGTCGACGACGCCGCGTGGTCCGAGACCAGCTTCGCCTGGCGCGTCGTCGGGTCGGACGAGTGGCAGGGCTCGGCACGGCCGAGGACACCTCGCCGCGCGTCTTCCACGACGTGAGCGACCTGGCCACAGGCACGCTCGTCGAGTACCGCGCCGTGACGGTCGACGCCGACGGCGACCGCGCCGCAGCCTCGACGTTCGCGAGCGTCGGCAACGGCGTGAGCGGCGACGAGGTCGTCGAGCCCCGACGGACATCGACCTCGTGACGGTCCCCGGCAGCCACAACTCCGAGATGGGCTGCGCGGGCGACTGGGCTCCCGGCTGCGAGGCCGCGAAGCTCACGAAGCGCGCGGACGGCGTCTACGCCGGCACGTTCGACGTCCCGGCCGGGACGTACGAGTACAAGGTCGCGATCAACGGGTCGTGGGACCTCAACTACGGCGTGGGCGGCGCGACCGGCGGCGCCAACGCGACGTACACCACCACGGGCGGCCCGGTGACGTTCTACTGGGACCCGGTCTCGCACGACTTCTCGAGCACCGCGCAGGGCCCGATCATCACGGTTGCGGGCTCGTTCCAGGACCAGCTCGGCTGCTCGGCCGCGTGGTCCCCGGACTGCCTGGGCTCGTGGCTGCGCGACCCCGACGGTGACGGGTCTACACGTTCACCACCTCGGCACTCGCCGCGGGCGCGTACGAGGGCAAGGTCGCGCACGGCCTGAGCTGGGCCGAGAACTACGGCGTCGGTGGAGCGCCGGACGGCCAGAACTACTCGTTCAGCGCGTCCGACGGCACGTCGATCACGTTCTCCTACGTCCTCGCGACGCACCTGCTCACCATCGAGGTCGCGGACCCGCCGCTGCCCGGCACAGGGCAGCAGGGGCGCACTGGCTGTCCCAGGACCTGGTCGCGTGGCCGCGTGAGCTGCTCGCGGGCGCGGACCCGGCGACGCTGGGCTGGACGCTCCACACGGCACCCACGGGCGGCCTCACGGTCGCGGACGGAGCGGTCGTCCCCGGAGGGGCGTCGTCATTTGGCCTGGTCTATGACCCGGCCGCCTGCCCGACGACGTCGCAGCGGACTTCCGGCCCTCGCCGACGCGGTGGCCCTGCGGGTCACGGGCTCAGGCGGAGAGCCGATCTCCGTGGACGAGGCGACCGCCGCGCTCACGGGACAGCTCCTCGTCGCCCAGCGCGGCGGCACCGCAGCCGACGCTCCGCTCACCGCGGCGACCGGCGTCCAGCTCCCTGGAGTCCTGGACGACCTGTTCGCCGAGGATGCCGCGGACCGCACGCTCGGTGCAAGCATCTACACCAACGGCAAGTGGGCCTCGTTCGCCCTGTGGGCCCCACGGCCAAGAAGGTCACGCTCCTCGCGTGGCCCGGCACGGGCGACGCTGCGGACCTGAAGAACGAGGACGCCCGGCGGTTCCCCGCCGAGCGTCAGTCGGACGGGACGTGGACGGTCGACGGCAAGGACGCCGACAAGAAGTTCGGCTGGGTCGGTGCCAGGTACCTCTACGAGGTCGAGGTCTTCGTCCCGTCCACGGGCACGGTCGAGACCAACGTCGTGACCGACCCGTACTCGCTGGGGCTCACGCTCAACTCGACGCACTCGGTCGTCGTCGACCTCGATGCGAAGAACACCCAGCCCAAGGTCTGGAAGGACACCGCCGCGCCCGTGGTGGAACGCGCCGTCGACCAGACCATCTACGAGCTGCACGTCCGGGACTTCTCGATCGCCGACACCACGGTGCCGCCGCCAAGCGCGGGACGTATCTCGCGTTCGCGGAGAAGGCCTCGGACGGCATGACGCACCTCGCCGAGCTGGCCGACGCCGCCTGACGACTGTGCACCTGCTGCCGACGTTCGACATCGCGAGCATCGAGGAAGACCGTGCCAAGCAGTCGATCACCGGTGACCTGAGCGGCTTCGCGCCCGACGGGACCGAGCAGCAGGCGGCCGTGACCGCGATCCAGGGCACGGACGCCTTCAACTGGGGCTACGACCCGCTGCACTTCTCGACGCCCGAGGGCTCGTACGCCGTCGACGCCGAGGGGCCGCTCGCGTCGCGGAGTTCCGCACCATGGTGGGTTCGCTGCACCAGACCGGGCTCCAGGTCGTGCTCGACGAGGTGTTCAACCACACCGCGGCCAGCGGTCAGGACGCCAAGAGCGTCCTGGACAAGGTCGTGCCCGGCTACTACCACCGGCAGAACACGACGACGGGTGCGGTCGAGACCAGCACCTGCTGCCAGAACCTCGCGACCGAGCACGCCATGACCGGCAAGCTCATGGTCGACTCGGTCGTCACGTGGGCCCGCGACTACAAGGTCGACGGCTTCCGCTTCGACCTCATGGGGCACCACTCGAAGCAGAACATGCTCGACGTCCGGGCCGCGCTCGACGAGCTCACCCTGACGAAGGACGGCGTGGACGGCAAGGCCGTGTACCTGTACGGCGAGGGCTGGAACTTCGGGGAGGTCGCCGACAACGCGCTGTTCGAGCAGGCCACGCAGGGCCAGCTCGGCGCTACGGGCATCGGCACGTTCTCCGACCGCCTGCGCGACGCGGTCCACGGCGGGTCTCCCGTCGACGGGGCCACGACCTTCACGCAGGGCTTCGGCACCGGGCTTGCGACGGCCCCGAACGGGCAGCCCGCTCGTGCGGGGAGGACGGCACCGTGAACGACGGGTCGCCCGACGAGCTCGCAGCGCTCGGGCACGAGACGGACCTGGTTCGCCTGGGCCTCGCGGGCAACCTGCGCAGCTTCACGTTCACGACGTCGACGGGCGAGCGCTGCGCGGCGACGAGATCGACTACCGGGGCGCCCGCGGGCTATGCGGACTCGCCCGAGGAGATCATCAGCTACGTCGACGCGCACGATAACGAGACGCTGTTCGACCTGCTGACCTTCAAGCTGCCGGCGGACACGTCGATGGCCGACCGGGTGCGCATGAACAACGTCTCTCGCCACGACGGCCCTCTCGCAGACGCCTTCGCTGTGGCACGCGGGCACCGACCTGCTGCGCTCCAAGTCGCTCGACCGCAACAGCTACGACTCGGGTGACTGGTACAACGCGATCGACTGGACCGGCACCGACAACGGGTTCGGCAAGGGCCTGCCGCTCGAGGCCGACAACGGCGAGAAGTGGCCGCTCATGAAGCCGCTGCTCGCGAACCCGGCGCTCAAGCCGACCGCGCAGGACATCCAGGCGTCCTCGGACAACGCGGCAGACCTGCTGCGCCTGCGGTCCTCGACCGACCTGTTCCGGCTGGGCACCGCCGACCTGATCAACCAGAAGGTCACGTTCCCGGACTCGGGGACGAGCCAGGCGCCCGGCGTGATCGTCATGAGCGTCGACGACACGCTCGGCAAGGACGTGGACAAGGAGCTCGACGGCGCGCTCGTCGTCTTCAACGCCTCGCCCGAGCCGGTCACGCAGACGGTCACGGGGCTCGTGGGACGCGAGTACGCGCTCTCGCCCGTCCAGGCCGACGGGCCGACCCCGTCGTCAGGACGACGACATGGGACACGGCGACCGGGACGGTCACCGTCCCGGCACGGTCGGTCGCGGTGCTCGTCGAGCCTCAGGCTCCGACGGTCGAGCTCACGGCCACGGCGCGCACCCAGTGCGTCGCGGGCAAGGCGACCGTCGCGGTCAGCGCCGTCAACGCGGGGCCCGTCCCGCGACGGTCACGGTCGAGACGTCGTTCGGGACCAAGACGTTCACCGGTGTGCTGCCGGGCAAGACCGCGCAGCAGACGTTCGCGACGCGTCAGGCGCAGATCCCGCCGGCACGGCCAAGGCCACGGGGACGACGACGGTCGACGGCAGGGAGGTCCGGACGGTCTACGACCTGTCGTACGGCGCGCGCGACTGCTCGTAGCGCTACCGGGGTGCCGAACCGAGGTTCGTCAGGCAACTCACCTGAGTTGCCTGACGAACCTCGGGTTCGGCACCCTCGTCATGCCGCGTCGAGCCGCTCCCGCACCTCCGGGTCCAGATCCAGGTCCGCCGCACCGAGCAGCTCGTCGAGCTGCGCGACGCTGCTCGCCCCGATCACGGGCACGACCGGCACCGGACCGCCGAGCAGCCACGCGAGCGCGACCTGGTTCGGCGTGGCACCGATCTGCCGCGCGACGTCGTGGAGCACCTGCCGGCGACCGACCGCCGTCGGGTGGTCGTAGCCCTCCCACAGCGGCTTGTCGTCACGCACCATCGCGCCCTGCAGCAACGGGGAGTAGGCCGTGACCGCGAGCGGGGCCTTCCGTCCGTGCCCGTCGAGCGGGCGTAGTCGAGCAGCTCGGGCGAGGCCCAGTTGTGCCGGTCGGGGTCCGGCGTCGGGTAGAGGTAGCTCATCTGCTCCTGGACCAGGCCGTAGGGCGCGACCCCTGCCGAAACGCCTCCTCGCGCGCCTCGACGACACGCCACAGCGCGACGTTCGAGATGCCCGAGATCCCGACGACGCCCTCGGCCTGGAGCTTGCCGAACGCCCCGACGGTCTCCGCGAGCGGGTGTCGAGGTCGTCGACGTGGCCGTAGAGGACGTCCAGGTGGTCGACCCCGAGGTGGCGCAGGCTCTCGTGCGCCTCCCACGCGACGGTCTCGGCAGCGAGGCCCTGGTAGTTGGTCGGGGAGTGTTGGAGAGCGGAAGGGCCGGGTCCTTCCGGGCCGCGCCGAGCTTGGTCGCGATGCGGACGTGGTCGCGCGCGCCGCGGCTCGTGAGCCAGCGACTGATCAGGTCCTCGCTGTCCCGTCCGTGGCCGCCGTTCCACGAGTTGTAGTTGTTGGCCGTGTCGAGGAACGTCCCGCCGGCCTCGACGTAGCGGTCGAGCACAGCGAACGAGGTCTCTTCGTCCGTCCGGGTGCCCATCAACATGGTGCCGAGGCAGAGCGTGCTGACGTCGAAGGACGTGCGGCCGTCGCCGATGGTGCGGTAGCGCATGGTAGTTCTCCTGCGAAGGGTGCGGCTGGTTGACGCTCTCCACGCTAGGAGGCGAGCGGCCCGGGTGTACGGTCCATTGACATGGCATCAGACCAGACCAATTCCGTGCCGACCGGCCGCGCGGCGGCTGTCTCGCGCCGGGTCGGGTCGTCACGCCCCGGCCCGACGACGGCGCTCGCCTGGGAGACGATCCTCGACCTGGGTGCAGGTCCGGACCCGCTCCGCTCGCGGCTCGAACGGGCTGTTCGGGAGGCCGTGCACGCCGCCGGATTTCCTCCGGAGCAGCCCTGCCACCCAGCCGCGTGCTCGCCGAGACCCTGGGGGTCTCGCGGTGGGTCGTGACCGAGGCGTACGGCCAGCTCGTCGCCGAGGGCTTCCTCGAGTCGCGGACCGGGTCCGGCACCCGGGTACCGCCCGCCACGCCGGGGCATCGCCCCGCCCGGCCGCAGCGACACCTGACGGCGGGGCAGACCGGGTGGGACGCCGTCGGGCAGCGCGGGTGCCCGCTCCGGGCGGGCCCGCTACGACCTGGCTCCCGGCGTACCCGACCTGCGGCACGTGCCCCGCGCCACGTGGGTCCGCGCGCTGCGCGAAGCCCTGGCCGTGGCCCCGACGCCGACCTCGCCGCGCCCGACCCGACCGGACACCACACGACCCGGGCGGCGCTCGCGGACTACCTCGCCCGGGCGCGGCACGTGCGGGTGGGAGCGGGCGACGTCGTCGTGACGCATGGCGCGGACGACGCGATGCGGCGGATCACCGCCGCGCTGCACCGGGCCGGGCACCGCGCGCTGCTCGTCGAGGACCCGAGCTGGTCGCGCCTGCGCGAGACCGCCGCGGCGGCCGGGCTCACGCCCGTGCCGGTCCCGGTCGACGAGGACGGGATCGATGTCGGGGCCCTCCTCGCCGCCGCTCACCGGACAGGGGCACGAGCGGTGCTGGTCACGCCCGCCCACCAGTTCCCCACAGGCGCCGTCCTGTCGCCCGCTCGACGCGAGGCACTGGTTCGCTGGGCGCGTGAGGTGGACGGCCTGGTCGTCGAGGACGACTACGACGCCGAGTTCCGGTACGACCGCCGACCTGTCGCGGCCGTGCAGGGCCTCGCACCCGACAGGGTGATCCTCCTGGGGTCGATGAGCAAGACGATGGCGCCCGCGTTCGGGCTCGGGTGGGCCGTGCTGCCCCGGGCTGGCGCGAGGGTGGTCGATCGGGGTGGGGCCGGGCCGTCGACGATCGACCAGCTCGCGCTCGCGCGGTTCGTCACGTCCGGGGCCTACGAGCGGCACCTGCGTGCGGCGCGCGGGCGGTTCAAGCGGCGTCGCGAGGCGCTCGTCGCCGCCCTCGCGGCCAACCTGCCGGAGACTGCCGTCACGGGGATCGCGGCAGGGATGCACGCCGTGGTCGAGCTCGCGCCCGGGGTGGTCGCGACCGATGTCGTCCGGGAGGCGGCGCTGCGGGAGGTGACCGTGGTGGCGATCGAGCGGTACCGCGCGACGGCGGCGCCCGGCCGTCCGGGACGGGCGGCCGGACCGCCTGGTCGTCGGGTATGGGAACCTCGCGGACGCGCGGCTCGGGGAGGCGGTGGCACGGCTCGCGGCGTCGGTGCGTGCGGCGGGGCGGTAGCTGGGCGACGTGAGCTGGGTGCCGAACCGAGGTTCGTCAGGCAACTCAGGCGAGTTGCCTGACGAACCTCGGGCTCGGCACCCGGGTCGCCGATGAGTCAGCGGAACACGATCGTCCGGTGCCCGTCGAGCAGTACCCGGTGCTCGGCGTGCCATCGCACGGCCCGCGCGAGCGTGCGGCGCTCGACGTCCTCACCCAGGGCCACGAGGTCCTCGACGGCCCGCGAGTGGTCGACGCGCTCGACGTCCTGCTCGATGATCGGCCCTCGTCGAGGTCGCCCGTCACGTAGTGCGACGTGGCGCCGATGAGCTTGACGCCGCGGTCGTGCGCCTGGGCGTAGGGCCGGGCGCCCTTGAAGCTCGGCAGGAACGAGTGGTGGATGTTGATGACCTGGCCCGACAGGTCGCGGCACAGGTCGTCCGACAGGATCTGCATATAGCGCGCGAGGACGACGAGCTCGACGTCGAGCTCCGCCACGAGCTCGCGCAGCCGGTCCTCGGCAGCCCCTTGGTGTCGCGCGTGACGGGCACGTGGTGGAACGGCTTGCCGTAGAACGCGGCGATGTCCTCGAGGTCGCGGTGGTTGCCCACGACGCCGACGACCTCGATCGGCATGCCCTGCGAGCGCTCGCGGTAGAGCAGGTCGACGAGGCAGTGGGCCGCCTTGGACACCATGACGAGGGTCCGCACCCGGCGACCCACGACGTCGAGGTTCCACGTCATGTCGAACGCCTCGATCACGGGAGCCAGACCGGCCTCGAGCTCCTCGCGGGAGGCCGTGGACTCGACCTGAACGCGCATGAAGAACAGCCCGGAGAGCGGGTCGCCGAACTGCTGGGACTCGGTGATGTTGCCGCCGTGCTCGGCGAGGATCCCCGCGACGGCGTGCACGATCCCCGGACCGTCCGGGCAGGACAGCGTGAGGACCCAGTGGGTGGGCACGAGGGCGGCGGTCGTGGAGGTGCTGGACACGGTCCCAGGGTAGCCGGGACGGTGCGCGTGAGACGGTCCTCGTTCACCCGCGGACGAACACGTCCCGCCCGCCGCTTCTGACACGATGGGACCATGACCGACACGCCGATGACCATGGACCTCGTCACGGACGAGCACGCGGGCGAGCTCCTCACGCTCCGCCGTGCAGCGTTCGTCACCGAGGCGCAGCTCTACGGGGACCCCAACATCCCGCCGCTGACCCAGACGCTCGCCGAGCTCAGGGCGGACCTGGCGACCAAGGGCGTCATCACGCTGGGGGCCTGGCAGGGTCCGCGACTGGTCGGGTCGGTCCGCGTCGAGATCGAGGGCGGCAAGGCCACGCTCGGCGGCTCGCCGTCGCCCCGGACCTCCAGGGCCGCGGGATCGGCACGCAGATGCTGTTCGCGGTGCTGCCGCACCTGCCGGAGGAGACCACCGAGATCTGGGTCTTCACGGGCAAGGACTCCAAGCAGAACCTTGAGCTCTACACGCGCCACGGCTACGAGGAGCAGTACGACAAGGCCGCGGGCGACCTCACGTACACCTACCTGCGGCGCATCCTCGGTGAGGCCGAGGCGCGCAACGCGAGCGACGCCGTCGGGCAGGACTGAGCCTCCTTCCACGCACGAGCGTGGCGCGTCCCGGCCGGGGACGCGCCTCGCTGCGTCGTGCAGGCAGGATCCGAGCTCCTGCACCGTCGCGGTCGGCTCAGGCCAGGCGGGCGGTGCGCGGCGGCGTCGCCACGGCGCCCGTGATCGCCGCGATGATCTCCTCGTAGCTCGTCCCCGGTCCGGAGAAGCTGCCGTTGTTGCGCCCGTGGCGCAGCACCTCGATCCGGTCGGCGACCGCTCGGACGTCCGTCATGTTGTGGCTGATGAGGATCACGGCGTGCCCCAGCTCGCGCAGCCGCTCGATGTGGGTCAGCACCTCGGCCGTCTGGGAGACCGAGAGCGAGGCCGTGGGCTCGTCCAGGACGACGATCCGCGGCGAACCCAGGAGGGTGCGCGCGATCGCGACGCTCTGGCGCTGTCCGCCCGAGAGGTCGGAGACGAGGGTCCGCACCGAAGGGATCCGGGAGGTCAGGTCCCGCAGGATCCGGCGCGCGTTCTCCTCCATCACGGCCTCGTCGAGCCTTGCCCCTCGGTGCAGCTCGCGACCCAGGTACAGGTTGGACACCACGTCGAGGTTGTCGCACAGCGCCAGGTCCTGGAAGACCGTCGCGATCCCCAGGGCGTGGGCGGCTGTCGGCGACGGGATGGTGACCGGGACGCCGTCGGACTCGATGATGCCCGCGTCCGGGGTCAGGACGCCCGCGATGACCTTGGCGAGCGTCGACTTGCCCGCGGCGTTGTCACCGACGAGCGCGACGACCTCGCCCCGGTGGACCTCGAGGTCGATCTCCTCGAGGGCGCGGACGGCCCCGAAGGACTTGTCGATGCCGTGCAACGACAGCGCGGGAGGGCGGTGGAGCTGGTCACGTCGTGTCACCTGTTCGTGCTCGGGCGCCCAGGGCGCCGTGGTGCCCACCACGTCGTCGTGGTGGGGCGGTCGTGCGGGCCCCGGTGCGGCGGGGCGCGACGGACGTCGCTCGCCACGTCCGTTGACTGGAGCGCGAGCGCGAGCGCGCCCATGACCTCGGCCCGGGCGCCGAGCTCTCCGAGGACGACCTCCACGGGCGCGATCGTGTTCGGCACGAGATGTCGGCGCACCGCATCGCGCAGGGGCCCACGAGGATCTCGCCGGTCTCGGCGAGCTCGCCCCGACGACGATGACCTGCGGGTTCGTCGCGCTGGCGAGCGTGGCGACCGCGATGCCGATGCGGTCGCCCGCGTCCGCGACCACGCGGCGGCAGCCGGGGTCGCCGTCGAGCGCCCGGGCGATGACGTCACGCAGGGTCAGGTCGCCGTGGCTCGAGCGCAGCAGGTCGAGAAGGGCGTTGGAGCCGACGATCGTCTCGAGGCAGCCGCGGTTGCCGCAGCGGCAGATGGGGCGGCCGGGTCCACCTGGGTGTGGCCGATCTCGCCCGCCGTCCCGGCGTACCCGCGATGGACGTGACCGCCGATCACGACGCCGCCCCGTCCCGTACGAGACCCGGACGAACACGGAGTCGCGGTACGCGCGGGCGGCGCCGAGCTCGGCCTCGGCGAGCGCCGCGAGGTTCGCGTCGTTGTCCACGACGACCTGGCGGGCCAGACGTTTGGACATGACCTGGCCGACGTGCAGGTCGTCCCAGCCGCGCATGATGCCGCGCACGGAGATCATCCCGGTCGAGATGTCGACGGGTGCAGGCAGCGCCATACCGACGGTCAACAGCTCGTCGGTCGTGGCGCCGACGCGCTCCAGGAGGTCCATGACGAGGAGGGCCGCGCGGTCCAGGCCCGTGTCCACCCGGTGGTCCACGGGCAGGGGCATCTGCTGCTCGGCGACGATGGTTCGTCCGAAGTCCCCGAGGGCCACCTTGAGGTGGCGGTGCCCGAACTGGATCCCCGCGACGAGCCCGAGCTGGCGCGCGAGGGTCACCTTGAGCGCGCGACGTCCGGAGCGGGACGTGGGTCGGGTGTCGACGACCCCTGCCAGGGTCAGCTCCTTGACGATGGTCGACACCGTCGCGGTGGAGAGTCCCGTCGCCTCGGCGAGCTCGACCTGGGTGAGCCCGCCATAGCGCTTCACCGCATCCACGATGCGCGTTCGGTTCGCTTCTCGGAGTGAGGTCTGCGAGCCGGGCGTGGACCGGTCGTTGTTCACAGGATGGAGCGTACACGGTGGTGATCGCCCGAGAAGCGGGGCTTGCGAGGTGTCTCGGCTGCCTCGACGAATGGGATCGCTCCCAAGTTGAGTTCGAGTCTTGAACACAATTAGGTCACGAACTGATTGCTGCGCTTGACGCTCTAACTCAAGGATGGCTAGTTTCACTGACGTGCCGACCGAGGCCACGCGGAGTCGATCCGCGGCTCGGAGGCATCCCGGTCTCACAGCTGAGGCCCGCCCCTGGTTCGAAGACGAAAGGGAATGACGATGACGTCTATGCGCAAGACGGTCGCCGCAGCTGCCGGAGTCACGCTGCTGTTCGGTGCTCTCACGGCCTGCAGCTCGGAGCGTTCGGGTGAGGAGTCCGGCGGTGGCGAGACGGGGTCCGAGGACACCCTGATCGGCATCGCGATGCCCACCCGCAGCCTCGAGCGCTGGAACAACGACGGCGCCCACCTCGAGGAGCTCCTCGGGAAGCGGGCTACGAGACCACGCTCCAGTACGCCGACAACAAGGTCGACCAGCAGATCACGCAGCTGCAGAACATGATCAACCAGGGTGCCGACGTGCTCGTCATCGCCTCGATCGACGGCACCGCCCTCGGCCCGGTCCTGGACGCCGCAGCGAAGGAAGAGATCCCGGTCATCGCGTACGACCGACTCATCAACGACTCGGAGCACGTCGACTACTACGCGACGTTCGACAACGAGAAGGTCGGCACGCTCCAGGGCGAGTTCATCGCGGAGCAGCTCGGCCTCGCCGGCGGTGCCGCCCGTTCAACCTCGAGCCCTTCGCCGGGTCGCCCGACGACAACAACGCCCGCTTCTTCTTCAAGGGAGCCTGGGACGTCCTGACCCCCTACGTCGAGAGCGGCCAGCTCGTCGTGCCGTCCGGCAAGGCACCGGCCACGCTCGACGACTGGACCACCATCGGCATCCAGGGCTGGGAGTCGGCCAAGGCCCAGTCCGAGATGGAGAACCGCCTCAACTCGTTCTACACGGACAAGAAGGTCGACGTCGTCCTGTCGCCCAACGACTCGCTCGCGCTCGGCATCGAGCAGGCGCTCGAGGGCAGCGGCTACGCCGCCGGTGAGGGCTGGCCGCTGGTCACGGGTCAGGACGCCGACGAGGCCAACGTGAAGAACATGCTCGCGGGCAAGCAGGCCATGACGGTCTGGAAGGACACCCGCACCCTCGGCGACCAGGTCGCCACGATGGTCCAGCAGATCGTCGACGGCGAAGAGGTCGAGGTCAACGACACCGAGACCTACGACAACGGCGTGAAGGTCGTTCCGTCCTACCTCCTGGACCCCAGGTCGTCACGGCCGACACCGTCCAGTCGGCACTCGTCGACTCCGGCTTCTACACGGCCGACAAGCTCGGCCTCTGACGGGTACGCGTCGTGCCCGGCCCGGACCGAGTCCAGGGCCGGGCACGACGCGCGCGAGCAGGACGAGCGACGACGTCGCCGCGGCGCAGGCCGTGTGCGGCGTCGTCGACAGGAACGGACGAGTGAGGAGCTGACCCATGGCCAGCGAGAGCAACATCCTCGAGATGCGGGGATCACCAAGGAGTTCCCCGGCGTCAAGGCCCTGCAGGACGTCACGCTGGACGTGCGTCGAGGCGAGGTCCACGCGATCTGCGGGGAGAACGGGGCCGCAAGTCGACCCTGATGAAGGTGCTGTCGGGCGTCTACCCGCACGGCACCTACGAGGGCACGATCGTCCTGGACGGCGAGGCGTGCGAGTTCCGGAACATCCGCGACAGCGAGGCCCGGGGATCGTCATCATCCACCAGGAGCTGGCGCTCGTGCCGCACCTGTCGATCGCGGAGAACATCTTCCTCGGCAACGAGAAGGCGTCCGGCGGGATCGTCGACTGGCACCGCACGACGAGCGAGGCCGCTGAGCTGCTCGCCCGGGTTGGCCTGGCCGAGAACCCGAGCACCAAGTCCATGGACATCGGTGTCGGCAAGCAGCAGCTCGTCGAGATCGCGAAGGCACTGTCCAAGCGCGTCGACCTGCTGATCCTCGACGAGCCGACCGCCGCGCTCAACGACGAGGACAGTGCCCACCTGCTGAAGCTGATCGACGAGTTCCGCAGCCACGGGATCACCTGCATCATCATCTCCCACAAGCTCAACGAGATCTCGGCCATCGCCGACCGGGTGACGATCATCCGCGACGGCGCGACCATCGAGACCCTCGACCTGCACGGGGACGAGCCCGTCACCGAGAACCGCATCATCCGGGGATGGTCGGCCGCTCGCTCGACAGCCGCTTTCCCGAGCACGAGCCGACCATCGGCGACGAGATCCTGCGCATCGAGGACTGGACGGTCCACCACCCGATCGACACGGACCGTGTCGTCGTCGACCACGCGAACCTGCACGTCCGCGCCGGAGAGATCGTCGGCCTGGCCGGGCTCATGGGTGCGGGACGCACCGAGCTCGCCATGAGCGTGTTCGGACACTCCTACGGCGCGAAGATCTCCGGGACCGTCGTCAAGAACGGGACCCCGATCAGGACGCGCAGCGTCAAGGAGGCCATCGGTCACGGGCTGGCCTACGCGACCGAGGACCGCAAGCGTTACGGTCTCAACCTCATCCAGACGATCCGCGAGAACATCTCCGCGTCGGCACTGGGCAAGGTGTCCCGCTGGGGCGTCGTCGACTCGCAGGCCGAGACCCAGGTCGCCGAGCGGTACCGCACCGACTTCCGGATCAAGGCGCCGACGGTCGAGGCGATCGCCGGGAAGCTCTCCGGGGCAACCAGCAGAAGGTCGTGCTGTCCAAGTGGGTCTACTCCGACCCGGACGTCCTGATCCTCGACGAGCCGACCCGAGGGATCGACGTCGGCGCCAAGTACGAGATCTACTCGATCATCAACGCCCTCGCCGACGCCGGCAAGGCCGTCATCGTCATCTCCTCCGAGCTCCCCGAGCTCATCGGCCTGTGCGACCGCGTCTACGCGATGAGCCAGGGCCGGATCACCGGCGAGGTGGCCCGAGCCGACGCCACCCAAGAAGCACTGATGCACTACATGACCATGGACAAGGGAGTCACCGTCCGATGAACGCCGTCAGGGAATACCTCGGCCGCAACGTCCGCCAGTACGGCATCGTCGCGGCACTGCTCGTGATCGTCCTGCTCTTCCAGGTGCTCACGGACGGTCGCCTGCTCTACCCGAACAACGTCGCGAGCCTCATCCAGCAGAACGCCTACGTCATGATCCTGGCGATCGGCATGGTCATGGTGATCGTCGCCGGTCACATCGACCTCTCCGTCGGCTCGGTCGTCGCCTTCGTCGGCGGCCTGTGCGCGCTCATGATGAGCCAGTGGGAGCTCCGTGGCTCCTCGCCGTGGTCCTGTCCCTCGGCGTCGGCGCGCTCGTCGGGATGTGGCAGGGCTTCTGGGTCGCGTACGTCGGGATCCCGGCGTTCATCGTGACACTGGCGGGCATGCTGATCTTCCGCGGCCTGGCGATCGTCCTGGTCGGCACC
The DNA here is from genome assembly GCA_038070415.1 of Oerskovia sp. M15. Lineage (GTDB taxonomy): Bacteria > Actinomycetota > Actinomycetes > Actinomycetales > Cellulomonadaceae > Oerskovia. The sequence continues at coordinate 577,683 of JAMYWF010000001.1, read as the reverse complement.
ACGGTCGCCGGCCTGCCGGGCGAGTTCATCGCGATCAGCAACGGCTCGGTGCCCAACTGGTTCGGGTTCGTCGGCGACCTCGACGTCGTGACGCTCCTCATCGGTGCGCTCGGGATCGTCGCGTTCGCCGTGTCGCAGTGGCGCTCGCGGAACTCGCTGCGCCGCCACGAGCTCGCGGTCGAGCCGCTGGCCGCCTTCGTCGTGAAGATCGTCCTGGCGGCGGTGCTCATCGGGGTCGTCACGTACTGGCTGTCGCTGAGCTCTGGCGGCACCCCGATCGTCCTGCTCATCGTGGGCCTCCTCGTCATCGCGTACTCGTTCGTCCTCAACCGCAGCGTGTTCGGGCGTCACATCTACGCGATCGGCGGCAACCGGCATGCAGCGGTCCTGTCGGGCGTCAACTCCCGAAGGGTCGACTTCGGCATCTTCGTCAACATGGTGTCCTCGCCGCCGTCGCGGCTGTCATCACGACGTCGCGCGCCGGGGCGGCGTCGCGGCCGCGGGCTTGAACTACGAGCTCGACGCGATCGCGGCGTGCTTCATCGGTGGCACCGCGGTCGCAGGAGGCGTGGGGCGCGTGTCCGGCGCCATGATCGGTGCGCTCATCATGGGAGTGCTCAACATGGGACTGTCCATCATGGCGGTCGACGCCGCCTGGCAGCAGGCGATCAAGGGCCTGGTCCTGCTCCTCGCGGTCGCGTTCGACCTGCTGAGCAAGAGGCGTTCCGCCCTCGCCTGAGCCGTCGTCGGGGTTGCTGTCCAGCGGGTGCGTGCGGCAAGAGCCGCGCGCACCCGCTGTGCTGCGCGTGCAACATCCTGCCCGACGGCGGAGCGCACCTCGGGTGCGAGGGTGACGGACGCGCCCGCCGAGGGTGACGGACCCGCCCGCCGAGGGTGACGGACGCGCCCGCCGAGGGTGACGCGACCACCTGACGTGCGCTCCGCCGTCGGGCGCGCGGCTCCACGGCGTGACGACCACCTGCCGCTTCCCCGGACGTGGGATAGGATCGACGACGTCGCGACTGGCGCACCCGCGCCCGCACGCCGCCCTCCGGGTAGGCCACGGGTAGGGCGGGATGGTGGATCACCACCGGGGAGCGGCATGCTGTGTAGACGACGGGTCGTTCGCCTGGGCCCCGGGTCGCCCTGTGGGAGCGTGCCCGGATTGAGCACGCCCCACCAGACCGTCATCCGCAGACAGAACCCCCAAGGAGACGCATGAGCGCCCAGCCGTTGGACAACGTCCTCAACCAGTCCCTGCTCGAGGTGGACCCGGAGATCGCCGCGGTCCTCGACGGGAGCTCGCACGCCAGCGCGACACCCTCGAGATGATCGCCTCGGAGAACTTCGTGCCGCGCGCGGTCCTGCAGGCGCAGGGCTCGGTCCTGACGAACAAGTACGCCGAGGGCTACCCGGGCCGCCGCTACTACGGCGGCTGCGAGCAGGTCGACGTCGCGGAGAACCTCGCGATCGCCCGCGCCAAGGCCCTGTACGGTGCCGAGCACGCGAACGTCCAGCCCCACTCGGGCGCGACCGCGAACGCCGCCGTCCTGCACGCCCTCATCAACAAGGGCGACAAGATCCTCGGCCTCGAGCTGGCCCACGGTGGCCACCTCACGCACGGCATGAAGATCAACTTCTCCGGCAAGCTGTACGACGTCTCGGCGTACGGCGTGGACCCGCAGTCGTACCGCATCGAGATGGACGAGGTCCGCAAGACGGCTCTCGAGGCCCGCCCTGACGTCATCATCGCCGGCTGGTCCGCGTACCCGCGCCACATCGACTTCGCGGCGTTCCGGGCGATCGCCGACGAGGTCGGCGCCAAGCTCTGGGTCGACATGGCGCACTTCGCGGGCCTGGTCGCGGCCGGACTGCACCCGTCCCCGGTGCCGTACGCCGACGTCGTGTCCTCGACGGTCCACAAGACCATCGGCGGCCCGCGCTCCGGCTTCATCCTCTCCAAGGAGGAGTACGCCAAGAAGATCGACTCCGCCGTGTTCCCGGGCCAGCAGGGAGGCCCGCTCATGCACGTCATCGCTGCGAAGGCCGTGTCCTTCAAGATCGCCGGAACCGACGGGTTCAGGACCGCCAGGAGCGCACGCTGCGCGGCGCGAGCATCATCGCGGACCGCCTGGCCCAGCCCGACGTCGCCGAGAAGGGCGTCTCCGTCCTCACGGGCGGCACCGACGTGCACCTGGTGCTGGTGGACCTGCGTCACTCCGAGCTCGACGGCCAGCAGGCCGAGGACCTCCTGCACGCCGTGGGTATCACCGTGAACCGCAACGCCGTGCCGTTCGACCCTCGCCCCCGCGCGTCACGTCGGGCCTGCGCATCGGCACGCCCGCACTCGCGACCCGAGGCCTCGGGGACGCCGAGTTCACCGAGGTCGCCGAGATCATCGCGGCGGCGCTCAAGGCTGGTGCGGGCACGGACGTCGAGGCGCTGAGCGCTCGCGTGCAGAAGCTGACGGCGGACTTCCCTCTACCCGGGCTGTCCCAGTAGGTCACCCGTGAACCGCTGAGTGCGGAGTTCTTGCGAGAAACGCCCGGCGATTCTCGCAAGAACTCCGCACTCAGCGCTCCACCCGTCCCCGCCAGACCCTGAGGAGCCCCATGACCGCACAGATCCTGGACGGCAAGGCCACGGCCGCCGCCATCAAGTCCGAGCTCACAACCCGCCTCGTTGCCCTCGCGGAGCGCGGCATCGTGCCGGGTCTCGGCACGCTCCTCGTCGGGGAGGACCCGGTTCGCAGTGGTACGTCGCGGGCAAGCACCGCGACTGCGCCGAGATCGGGTTGTCCTCGATCCGGGAGGACCTGCCCGCCGAGGCCACCCAGGAGGAGGTCGAGGCGGCCGTCCGCCGCCTCAACGAGGATCCCGCGTGCACGGGCTACATCGTGCAGCTCCCGCTGCCGAAGGGCATCGACACCAACCGCGTCCTCGAGCTCATCGACCCGGGCAAGGACGCCGACGGCCTGCACCCGACCAACCTCGGGCGCCTCGTGCTGCGCATCAACGAGGAGGTCACGACCCGCTGCCGTGCACGCCGCGCGGCATCATCGAGCTCATCGAGCGCCACGGGATCTCGCTCGCGGGCAAGGAGGTCGTGGTCGTGGGCCGCGGCGTGACCGTGGGGCGTTCGATCGGCCTGCTGCTCACCCGCCGCGCGGTCAACGCGACGGTGACGCTCACGCACACCGGCACCCAGGACCTGGCGTCGCTGGTCCAGCGGGCCGACGTCGTGATCGCTGCCGCGGGGTCAAGGGCATCATCACGCGCGACATGGTCAAGCCGGGCGCCGTCGTGATCGACGTGGGCGTCTCGCGCGAGGTCGACGAGGAGACCGGCAAGAGCCGCGTCGTCGGGGACGCCGACCCGGCGGTCGCCGAGGTCGCGGGCTGGATCTCCCGAACCCGGGGAGTCGGCCCCATGACCCGCGCGATGCTCCTCGCGAACGTCGTGGACGCGGCCGAGCGTGCGGCGGACGCGGCGGTCTGAGCTGCTCCTGCGCGACCTGTCGGAACGGGCGTGACCACTCGGTCACGCCCGTTCTGGCGTCTCGGCACCGTGGAGGCCCGGACAGGGCTACTGTTCCGCCATGACTCCCGCGTCCCGGGCACGGGCGACGACGGCATCGCGGCCGTCGTCCCAGCGCCTTCCGTCGTCCCCCGGCCGTCCGCAGCGCACGGTCGAGCACGACCGCTGCGTACGCCGCGCAAGGCTTCGGCTTCGCGGTGATGCTGACCAACGTCCCCACGTACGAGCGCTACCTGGGGATCGGCCCCGACGTCATCACGCTCGTGATCCTCGGGGTCTGCGTGTGCGCAGCGACGGGCAGCGCCCTGTCCGGGTGGTTCGCCGCGCGGTTCGGCTCGGCGCGGGTCGTGACGGGCGGTCTCCTCGTGGCGGCAGCCGGGATCCTTGCGGTCGGGCTGAGCGCGGGGCCGGGCGCTCGCACCGTTCTTCCTCGCGTTCGCCGTGTACGGGGTCGCGCTGGGCTCGGTCGACGCGTCGACGTCCATGCAGGGCATCGACGTGCAGCGCGCGTACGGGCGCAGCCTCATCGCGTCGTTCTTCGCCGCGAACGCTGCCGGCGGCGTGGTCGGGTCGCTCGCCGTGTCGGGGCGGCGGCCGTGGACCTGCCGCTCCCGGTGTCCTTGGCGCTGGTCGCGGTGGTCGTCGGCGTGGCCGTCATGGTGCTCCGGCCGGGGCTGCTCTCGCGGGCGGTCGCGGTCGCGGTGGCCGGGCAGGTCGGGTGCCCGACGGCGGCGCTCCCGTTCCGCGGCCGGGTGAGCTCCCGGCGGTGGCCGGGTCGGGCCCGCTGGTCGGTGACGCAGGGGAGAGGGACGGTGCCTCAGCCGGTTCCGGCCTGCTGGTCGGCGCCGGAGAAGGGGCACTCTCCTCGGGGAACCCGCGGACTGTCGGGCATGGTCGGTGCGGGGACCGTGATCGTCCTGGGCGTCGCGATGCTGGCCTTCCCCGTCGCGGACTCGGCGGTCTCGAGCTGGGGCGCGACCTTCCTGCAGGACGTCCTCGGGGCGAGCGACGTCGTCGGGCCGTTGGGGTTCGGTGCCTACCAGGCGACCCTCATCTGCTCGCGGCTCCTGGGTGACCGTGCTGTCGAACGCTGGGGCGCGTGCGCGTGGTCGCGCTCGGCGGGGCCGTCGGGGTCGCGGGTCTGGCACTCGTCGCGCTGTCCCCGGCGTGGCCGCTCGCGGTCCTCGGGTTCGCGGCGACCGGGCTGGGCCTCGGGGTCGTCGCGCCCATGGCCTTCTCGGCTGCGGGGACCGGGCGGCGGAGTCGGTCGGGTCCGCCATGGCGGCGCGGACGGCTGGGGTCTCACGGGCGGCTGGGGCACCGGGGCTCCGGCGGACGGGGAGCCGCCTGTCGTGTCGAGCGTCGAGGAGGCGACCGACCGTGCGGTGGCCCGGCTCAACATCTTCACCTACGTCGGGGCGGTCCTCGGCGGGGCGATGACGGGGATCTTCGCGACGACCGACGCGCTGCGCGCCGGCTTCGGGTGCTGGCCGTGCTGGCCGTCGCGACGGTGGTGCTCGCGGGGCGCTTCCGCGAGGCCGCGGTCCCTGCGGACGTGTCAGAACCAGGGTGAGGTCGAGGGCACGCTCGTTCTGACAGGTCGTGGGTGAGCGAGCGTGTCAGAACCAGGGTGAGGTCGAGGTCACGCTCGTTCTGACAGGTCGTGGGTGAGCGAGCGTGTCAGAACCAGGGTGAGGTCGAGGTCACGCTCGCTCTGACACGTGCCCACGGGCGCGCGGACGTCGGTCCGGGGGTCGTGACGAGCGTCTCGCCCGACCGTTTTCGCCCGTGTGGGTGGCGTGGGTTTGATGTCGGGGTGCTGACGATCGCTACTGCCAACGTGAACGGGATCCGCGCCGCCTACCGCAGGGGATGGACGCCTGGGTCGCCTCGCGCACCCCGGACGTCATGCTCCTCCAGGAGGTGCGCGCTCCTGACGAGATCCTCAACACCCTCCTGGGCGAGGGCTGGCACATCGCCCACCAGGCCTGCGACATCAAGGGGCGTGCAGGGGTCGCGGTCGCGTCGCGACTCCCCGTGTCCGCGGTGCGGATCGGGTTGGGCAGGGCGAGCCGAGCCGCCCGTCGACACGGGCCGCTGGGTCGAGGCGGACGTCGAGCTGGCGTCGGGCGAGACGCTCACGGTCGTCTCGACCTACATCCACTCGGGTACGGCAGGAACGCCCACGATGGACGAGAAGTACGCCTACCTGGAGAAGGTCACCGAGCGGCTGCGTGAGCTCTCCGTCGCGGGCGGGCTGGCCGTCGTCGCGGGCGACCTGAACATCGCGCACAGGAACGTCGACATCAAGAACTGGAAGGGCAACCAGAAGTCCGCAGGCTTCCTGCCGGAAGAGCGGGCCTACCTGGACACCTGGTTCGACGAGCTCGGCTGGTGGACCTCGGGCGCCGCCACGGCGGCGAGGGCCAGGGCCCTTCACCTGGTGGTCGTGGCGCGGGCAGGCGTTCGTCAACGACTCGGGCTGGCGCATCGACTACCAGCTCGCGACCCCGCGCTCGCCGAGCGGGCCGTCAAGGCCGAGGTCGACCGCGCCGACGACTACGAGAGCCGGTGGAGCGACCACGCCGCCCTGGTCGCGACGTACGACCTCTGAGCCGCGGGGCGACACGCGACGCGCGACACGCATCACGGCCGACACACGTCACACGTCACACGTCACGCGTCGTGCGTCGTGCGCCGGGACCGGCAGCTCGGTCATCCGCGAGAGGGTGACAGGAGCACGGGCAGCGCGCCCAGGGTCATGACCACGGCCCCGAGCCAGAGCGCGGGCACCACGCCCAGCGACGTCCCGATCCACCCACCCAGCAGCCCACCGATGGGGATCGGGTCCCACACGATGAAGCGGGCAGAGGCGTTCATGCGCCCCAGCAGCGCGGGCGGGCACAGCCGCTGCCGGAAGCTCACCTGCGCGACGTTGTAGACCACGACCGCGAGGTTGAACACGAAGCCGCCGCCGTGAGCACGAGGGGCACGGCCGCGGGACCGGCCCTGTCGCTGCGACCAGTGCCGCGGCGGCGTGATCGCGTACGAGACCCCGGCGAACACCGCAGAGGCCGGGATGGTCCGCGCGGGCCCGATCCACCGAGCGGCACGGTCCGCAGGGACGGCGCCCAGCAGTCCGCCCGCTGCGCTCGCCGAGAGCACGACGCCGTACGTCGCGGTCCCGACGTCGAGCGTCCGCAGCGCGAAGATCACCACGACCGTGTTGCCGATCGCGCCACCGAGGTTGCTCAGCGAGGTGCACGCGAGGATCCGCCGGAGAAGCGGCTCGCTCGCGACGAACCGCAGCCCTTCGGCGATCTCGGTGCGCAGCGGCCGTCGCGCAGCCGGGTCCGGGAGGTCCTCGCGGTGGCCGATCCTCGCCATCGCGAACGCGCTGGCGAGGTACGAGCCGACGGTGGCGACCATCACCCAGGGCGCGGACAGGACGCGCAGCGCGACGCCGCCGATCGCCGGGCCGGCGATCATCGCGACGGACTGGGTGGCCTGGAGCTTGGCGTTCCCTCGACGAGGTGTTCGAGCCCGACGAGCCCGGGGACGTAGCTCTGGTGCGCGACGTCGAAGAAGAGGCTGAACAGGGAGATGGCCACCGCTGCACCGATGAGCAGCCCCATGCTCGCGTGGCCGGTCAGGGCGGCGACGACCATTTTCTTGCGATCCACCACGACACGAGTCGCGACCCGCGCAGAGCGGGTGGTCCCGCCGCGAGTCTCCCGGCGGGTCGCGGCGAGGTCGTGCCTCCGACGGTTCCTCAGGGTGACCCGAGAGGAACGGGCGTTCTGCCCCAAATCTGCTGAACAACTTGCAACTTTTGATTGACAGTAGATAAAAGTCTCCTTAGGCTCCGTCGTGGTCAAGGTCGACCATGACTTCAAGGAGGAAGATCGAACGTGCCAACCTCACAACGTCACCGACGAGGGCTCTCGAGCCTGCTCGGTGTGTCATTGCTCGGATCACTGGCCCTCGCCGGAACGCTCCCGACGGCCCAGGCCGCCGAGACCCCGAGATGGAGCCCGGTGTCACGCTGCAGACCTTCCAGCTCGCACAGGACCCTGGGGCGGTCTGCACCCTCAAGTCTGGCAGCACGCCCAACGTCGACAAGATCATGCCGACGATCGACTGGTCGACCCGGAGCAGTTCGGTGCGTCCGACCGTTTCATCACCCACGCCCTCGCGACACTGACCGTGCCCACGGACGGGAGTACACGTTCCGTGTGACGAACGACGACGGCGCCCGGGTCTACCTCGACGACACGCAGCTCCTCGAGAACGACGGCCCGCAGGACTCCACGTCCAAGGAGGGCGCGGTCACGCTCACGGCCGGGGCCCACGCGCTACGGGTCGAGTACTACGAGGGCAGCGACAAGCAGCGGCTGACCCTCGCCTGGAAGACGCCCGGCAGCTCCGCGTTCGTGGTGGTGCCGAACTCCGTGCTGAGCACCGAGGCGGGCGTCGTGCGCGTCACCGCCCCCGGCAACAAGTACTGCGAAGGCGCGACCGACACCTCCGGCGACGGCCTGCGGCTCGACGGGGTGAACCCCAACTACGAGCTCACCGACCTGCGCCCTGTGGGCTTCGAGCCCAAGGTCTCGGGCCTCGCGTTCACCCGGACGAGAAGCTGGCCGTCGTGACCACGGGTGAGGTGAGCTCCGGGGCTGGCGGCCCGACCCGACGTCCGGCGAGGTGTACTTCCTCGACGGCGTCGTCGGCGCCGACGGGCCCGAGGACGTCACCGCCACCAAGGTCGCGGACGAGCTGCTCAACCCCATGGGCATCGAGGTGATCGAGGACTCGATCTTCGTCTCGAGCGGTACCAGCTCACGCAGCTCACCGACCCGGACGGCGACGGCTTCTACGACACGCACACGAAGATCGCCGAGTGGCCCGACGGTGGCAACTTCCACGAGTTCGCCTTCGGCCTGATCCACGACGAGAACTACTTCTACGTCAACCTCTCCGTCGCGATCGACAACGGCGGTGCGACGACCACCCGCAGCCCGCTGCCAGCGTGGCACGTCGATCAAGATCGACCGCGCGACGGGCGAGGTCACGTACGTCGCGGGTGGCCTGCGCACCCGAACGGCATCGGGTTCGGCCCCGAGGGCGAGATCTTCGGGACGGACAACCAGGGCGCGTGGCTTCCCGCGAACAAGCTCGTGCACATCGAGCAGGACAAGTTCTTCAACCACTTCACGACCCCGGCCGGGCCGTTCGACGAGAACCCCGTGTCCCAGCCCGCGGTGTGGCTCCCGCAGAACGAGATCGCCAACTCCCCGGGCAACCCGATCCTCGTCAAGGACGGCGAGTTCGCAGGGCAGATGCTCCTCGGTGACGTCACCTACGGCGGTATCCAGCGCGCGTTCCTCGAGAAGGTCGACGGCGAGTTCCAGGGTGCGGTCTTCCGCCACACCGCGGGGCTCGAGGTGGGTGCCAACCGCATCATCACCGGACCTGACGGTGCGCTGTACGTCGGCGGCACCGGCGAGGGCGGCAACTGGGGCGAGTCCGGCAAGCTGCGGTTCGGCCTGCAGAAGCTCTCCACGGTGAACGAGGACTCGTTCGACATGAAGGAGATGCGCGTCGTCGAGGGCGGCTTCGAGATCGAGTACACCGACCCGGTCTCCGACGAGGTCGTCGCGAAGCTCGCCGACGCGTACCAGGTCAAGCAGTGGCGCTACGTCCCGACGCAGCAGTACGGCGGCCCGAAGGTCGACGAGGAGCCTCTTCGTCGCGGACGCCAGCGTCTCCGAGGACCGCACCACGGTCACCCTGAAGATCGACGGCCTCAAGCCGGGCCACGTCGTGTACGTGCGCTCGCCGCGCCCGTTCGCGTCGGCCGACGGTACTGAGCTCCTGAGCACCGAGGCGTGGTACACCCTCAACTCTCTGCCGGGCTACGTCGCGCCGGCCGACCGCGGGTGGTACGAGGCCGAGGAGGCGCAGCCGCTCGGCAGCTCGAGCCTCGGTGACGACCACAGCAACTACTCCGGCTCCGGCTTCGCGGCCGGGATGCAGAACGTCGGCACGGGCCGTACCTTCACGGTGACCGTCGACGAGGCGGGGACCTACCCGGTCAACCTGCGGTACTCGAACGGCATCCACCCGTACACCGAGCTGCGTTCCAAGAACGTGTCGCTCCACGTCAACGGCCAGGACCTCGGCCAGTGGACGCCCCCACGACCGGCAGCTGGGAGGACTGGGGCACGCAGTCGCGCGACCTCGAGCTCCAGGCGGCACGAACAACGTCACGATCCGGTACGAGGACGGCGACGAGGGCAATGTCAACCTCGACGTGCTCTCGGTCGGCGCGAACCCGGACATCTGCACGCCGGGCGAGGTCGAGGACGGGTACACGGCCCTCTTCGACGGCACGCTCGCGAGCCTCCAGGACGGCTGGCGCATGGCGGCCCGGGCGGATTCGGGCGCCAGGACGACTGCTCGATCCGCGGTAGCGGCGGCATGGGTCTGCTCTGGCACACCGCCCAGGAGCTCGGCGCATACTCGCTCAAGCTCGACTGGAAGCTCGTGAAGGACGACAACGGCGGCATCTTCGTCGGGTTCCCGAACCCGGGCACCGATCCGTGGGTCGCGGTCAACCAGGGCTACGAGATCCAGGTCGACGCGACTGACGCGGCCGACCGCACGACGGGCGCGGTCTACACGTTCCAGGGTGCCGACGCGGAGGCTGTCAAGGCCGCGCTCAAGCCTGTGGGGCAGTGGAACGCGTACGACATCCGCGTCGAGGAGACCGCATCCGCATCTACCTCAACGACGTGCTCGTCAACGACTTCACGAGCACTGACCCGGCGCGTGACCTGTCGAGCGGGTTCATCGGGATCCAGAACCACGGCAACGGCGAGGCGGTGTCCTACCGGGACATCCGTGTCAAGGACCTCGCGGCCGAACCCGAGCCCGCACTCGCGGTGTCGGTGACCGCAGTGCCGCAGTGCGTGGCGGCAAGGTCTCGCTCAGCGTCCGTGCCGTCAACGAGGACACGGTGCCCGCTGACATCGTGCTCAGCACACCGTTCGGCAAGCGGACGGTGACCGGAGTCCTTCCGGGCAAGTCGGTTCACCAGTCGTTCGCGACACGGTCCGCGTCGGTCCAGGCAGGCGTGGCCACCGTGACGGCGACCGGGGTGACAAGGAGTTCGCGGCCGAGGTGGCCTACGGGGCGTCCAGCTGCGGCTGACGATCCACACCTCGCTGAGTGCATGATTCGGCTGCGACACGCCCGGCGTGTCGCAGCCGAATCATGCACTCAGTGCGATGGCGACCGCCGCACCCCGACCGCCGACTCGTTTGGTGTCGGCGCTCGGTGTCTGTCACCATCGGCCGGGGCGTCGACGACGTCGCCCCGGATCCACCCTCGAGAGGCAGTCGACCATGCTCGCGCACCTAGGACGTGCGACGGCCCGTCACCGTTCCCTGATCCTCGCCGTCTGGGCCGTCCTCACCCTGGTGGGCGCCGTCCTGGGCGGCGGTGTCTTCGACCGCACGACGACGGTGGACAGCCTGCACCCGGACGCGCCGTCGGCCCAGGCGCAGGCCCGGCTCGACGAGCTCGACCCGGAGGGCCCTGTGCTCACCGCGGTCGTCGGCGGCGTCGACTTCTTCACGCCGTCGCTGGTCGAGAGCGCGACCGGCGTCATGTACGAGATCCGGGAGATGCCCGGGTCGTGGCGGTCACGGACGCGTTCACGGCCGGTGGGCTGGTCGCCGACGACGGGCTCGGGTCGCTCGTCGTGGTCGAGCTCGAGCAGGGCCTGACCGACGAGGAGGCGCTCGAGGTCGGGGCGGCGTGGCTGCGGCCCTGCACACCATCGACGCACCCGAGGTCGTCGTGGGAGGCGAGCTCGCGGCCGAGCAGAAGTTCGCCGAGATCGCCACGTCCGACGCCGTCATGGGCGAGTCGGTCGCCCTCGTGGTGCTGTGCGTGGTCCTCGTGCTCGTGCTGGGCGGGCTCCGGGCCGGTCTGCTGCCCGTCGTCGCAGCCCTCGCGTCGATCGCGGCCTCGCTCCTTGCGCTCAGCGTCCTCGCCGGGGTCGTCCCGGTGAGCGAGTTCGCGGTCAACGTCGTCACTCTTCTCGGCCTCGGTCTGGCCGTGGACTACAGCCTCCTGGTCGTCGTGCGGTTCCGCGAGGAGCGCGAGGCGAGCCCGAGGCGTCGCTCGAGGACCTGCTCGCCCGGACGGTGTCCACCGCCGGACGGGCCGTCCTCGTGTCAGGTCTCGCGGTGGGTTCGGCGCTCACGGGTCTGCTCGTGCTCGCCGACCCGATGCTCGCGAGCATGGCGATGGGTGGGCTGCTCGTGGTGCTGCTCACCACGGTGGCCGGACTGACCCTCGTCCCCGCCCTGGTCGCCGCAGTGCATCGCTCGATCCCTGGGCCGCAGGCCGGACCTGGGCGCGACGACGGACGCGGACGGGGCCGGGCTGCTCGCCCGGTCGGCGACGTTCGCCCAGCGCCGCCCGGTCGCTGTGACCGTCGGGGCGACCGGGGTGCTGCTGCTCCTGAGCGCGCCGCTGGTGTCCCTTGCGCTCGGGAGCTCGGACGCACGCTCCTGCCGCCCGGCACCGAGGAGCGGGTCGCCCAGGAGAAGCTCGAGCAGGACTTCGACGTCCTGGGCGTCCAGCCGATCACGCTCGTCGTGGACGCGAGGTCGAGGACCCGGAGGTCCAGGCGTTCCTCGACTCGGTCTACGCGATGCCGGGGTCGAGGACGTCGAGCACCTGACGGACTTCCCGGCGGACGTGACGGTCGCGGAGGTGACCCCTGAGGGCACCGCGACGGGGAGGAGGCGCAGGGCGTCGTGCGGCAGGTCCGCGCGCTCGATCTACCGTTCTCGGCCGAGGTCGCCGGCCCGCAGCCGAGCTCGTCGACGCGACCGAGCAGTCGCGCGACAGGCTGCCGTGGGCCTTCGCCGTCGTGGTCCTCCCGGCGATGCTTCTGCTGGCCTGGCTCACACGCTCGGTGGTGGTGCCCGTCAAGGCGCTGCTCCTGAACCTGCTGGCCCTGACCGCGTCCCTGGGGGTGCTGGTCGCGGTCTTCCAGTGGGGCTGGGGGCCACGCTGCTGGGGTTCGAGCCGGTGGGGACGATCGACGTCACGAGTCCGGCGCTGCTGTTCGTCTTCCTGTTCGGCCTGTCGATGGACTACGAGGTGTTCCTCCTTGCTCGCATCGCCGAGGAGTGGCGCCGCCGCACGAGCGACGACCGAGGTGCGAGCGACCGGGCGGTCCTCGCGGGGATCGTCGCATCGGGTCCGGTCGTCACGGTCGCGGCGGTGTCGATCGGGGTCGTCTTCGCGGGCTTCGCCCTGGGCGACCTCGTGGCGATGAAGGAGATCGGGGTGGGGATGGCGGTCGCGGTGCTGCTCGACGTCACGATCGTCCGTGGTCTTCTCCTGCCCGCGCTCATGTCGCTCCTGGGGCGGTGGAACTGGTGGAGCCCGCGAAGGCGTGACCAGCGCGACCCGAGTGTGCGCGGCGAGGACTCCCCGCCGCGCACCCTCGTGGTCAGCGGCGCATCAGCAGGCGCCGGCAGGGCTGACGGCACCGCGAGCAGGAAGCCGGGGGCGCCGAGTCCCGCGCGGGCGAAGGCCTGGGCCACGGCGTCGGCCACCGCGGCGGCGCGGTCCGCCGGGATCAGCGCGATCGCCGATCCACCGAACCCGCCACCCGTCATGCGGGCTCCCAGGGCGCCTGCCTCGCGAGCGGCCTCGACCGCGACGTCCAGCTCGAGCGCCGAGACCTCGTAGTCGTCACGCAGGGATGCGTGGGAAGCGTCCATGAGCGGCCCGACGTCGGAGGCTCGCCCGCGCGCAGCAGCGTCACGAGGTCCTGGGTCCGGGCGATCTCCGTGACGACGTGGCGCACCCGGCGGCGCGAGACGTCGTCGGGCAGCGTGTCGAGCGCTGCGCCGAGCGCCGCGGAGAAGGCGGCCTCGCCGCCGGCGGCGGCCTCGGCAGCGATCGCGTCGGCCAGCTCGCGCAGGTTCGCGAGCCCGAGCGTGGCGGCGGCCGCCTCGCACGTCGCCCGGCGCTGCGCGTACTGGCCGTCGACCAGCGCGTGCTCGGCCCGGGTGTCGATGACGAGCAGCGCGAGGCCCTCGGCCGCGAGGTCGAACGGGATCTGCTCGACCGCGTCCACCGGGTCCAGACCCGGGCGGCAGTCCAGGAGCAGCGCGTGGCCGGGGCGCAGCGCAGCGACGCCGACTGGTCCATGCCGCCCGTCGGGGCGCCCGCGACCTCGTTCTCGGCACGGATCGCCGCGGCGGCAAGGGTCGCGCGACCGGCGTCGGTGCCCGTGAGGCCCAGGCCCGCGACGTCGTCGAGCCCGACAGCGACCGCGCACTCGAGGGCCGCTGACGACGACAGGCCCGCGCCGTAGGGCACGCACGAGTCGACCACGGCGTCGAAGCCGCGGATGGTCTCGGCCGAACCGCCGGTCGCCTCGAGGTGCTGCCCGAGCGCCCAGGCGACCCCGGCCACGTAGGCGGCCCAGCCGGAGACCGCACCGGGGCGACGTCCTCCAGGCGGCCGGTCCACGCGGCGCTCGGCTCCTGGGCGGAGGCGAGGCGGACCACGGAGTCGGTGCGGGGGCGTAGCGCGACGTAGGTGCGGTGAGGCAGGGCGATGGGGAGGCACAGCCCGGCGTTGTAGTCGGTGTGCTCCCCGATGATGTTGACGCGCCCGGGGCGGCGTAGACCCGGACCTCGCCCTCGGACGAGCCGTCGGCGTGGGGTACGCCGCGGCGAAGGCCTGCCGGACGCGGTCCGCGCCGACGTCGTCGGGCCAGGACTCGACCCACTGCGTGGCCGGGGCGGGTGCGAGAGCCTGCAACCGCGCGGCGATCCGCTCGGGCGTGGTGTCGCTGACCCATGCCCCCATGCCGGACTCCGAGCCCGCGAGGTACTTGAGCTTGCCCGGCGCGCGCAGGACCGAGAACACCTGGAGGTGCAGGCGCGAGAGCTCGCGGCCCTCGCGCACGGGGCCTGGTGCCAGGCTGCGATGTAGGGCAGGGGACGGGCGCGCCGTCGGGCCCCTCGAAGAACAGGTCGAGGCGGCGCAGGAGCTCCAGGTACGTGGTCGCGAGGTCGTCGCGCTCGGCGTCGGTGAGTGCGGGAAGGTCGGGAACGTCGCGTCGCGGCGCGACGTGCACCTCGACGGGCCAGCGCGAGGCGAACGGCACGTACGCGACCCAGTGCTCGGTCTCCAGGATGATCCGGCGGCCGTCGGCGAGCTCGGCGTCGAGGACGTCGCGCAGCAGGTTGCCGCCTGTGCGCTCGTGGTGCGCGCGGGCCTGGTCGAGCATCGCGCGGGTCTTGGGGTGACGTAGGGGTAGCCGTAGATCTGGCCGTGCGGGTGGTGGAGGGTGACGCCGATCTCCTGGCCGCGGTTCTCGAAGCAGAAGACCTGCTCGACACCGGGTTCGAGCCCGAGGGCCTCGGTGCGGTCCGCCCAGGCGTCGATGATGGTGCGCACGCGCTGCGGGGCAGGGCTCCGAACGAGGACGAGTGGTCGCTCGAGAAGACGATGACCTCGCAGCGGCCCGACGCCGGAGCGCGGGTCTCGAGCGTGCCCTCGCCCTCGAGAGCGTCCGGGGCGTCTGAGATGCCGGGCACGAACTGCAGCGACGGGAAGCGGTTCTCGAAGACCACGACGTCGTAGTCGGTGTCCGGGACCTCGCCGTCCGAGTACGCGGCACCGGGGCGGGCCGGGCACAGCGGGCACGAGTCCGCCGCAGGCAGGAACGTGCGGTTCATGCGGTGCGCGGCCAGGGGATCCAGTCGCCCGAGAGCGGGTCGAGGCGCATCTCGGGGCCGGTGTAGGGTGCTCGTGCCCGTCGGGTCCGGTGACGGGGAGAAGCGGTCGCCCAACGGGCGCGGGTCGTCGAGGCGGCGGGTGAGCTCTCCCGAGACGTAGGCGGGGAGTCGTCGAAGTAGACGAGCTCGCGCCCGTCGGCCAGGCGGGTCGGGGTGCGACGCAGGTGCTGGTTCATCGGGGGTACGACCGTCCTGGGGTGCGGGGTGGGCTGGGTCTCGGTAGGTGGGGCGATCACGAGCTGCTCGACGACGTCGCGCGCGGCGTCCTGGTCGGCGGGAGGCAGGGCGTCGTCGGTCACGAGGACGTCGACCTGGTCGAGCCGGGCGAAGACGCTCAGGCCGGTGGTGCGCCACTTGGTGTGGTCGGCAAGGACGACGGTCTGGCCGGCGATCGCGACGAGGGCACGGTTGGTCGCGGCCTCGTCGAGGTTGGGAGTGGTGAGCCCCGCGAGGTTGCTGACCCCGTGGGCGCCGAGGAAGGTCTGGTCCACACGCAGGCTCGCGAGGGCGGCCTCGGTGAGCGGCCCGACGAGGGCGTCCGACGGCGTCCGCGAGCCGCCCGTGAGGACCGTCTCGAGCTGGGGTCGCCGGCGTGGTGCAGCGCGTCGGCGACGGGGAGGAGTTGGTGACGACCGTGAGCGGACGCAGGCGCGGGTCTGCGGCGATCGCCACGGCCAGGAGGTGGGTCGTGGTTCCGGCCGACAGGGCGATCGAGGACCCGGGCGAGACGAGGCGGGCCGCTGCGCGGCGATCGCGCGCTTCTCGGCGAGCGCGAGGGTGCTCTTGGCCTCGAACCCCGGCTCGTGCGAGGTGGCCTGCGGGGACACCGCGCCGCCGTGGACCTTGCGCACGAGGCCCTGTTCCGCGAGCTCGACGAGGTCGCGTCGGACGGTCATGTCGGAGACGCCCAGCTCCTGCGTGAGGTCGGCGATCCGGACGGCGCCGTGGTCGCGGAGCCCGGCGAGGATGCGCTCGTGGCGTTGGGAGGCGAGCATGGTGCCATCGTGACACATTCGAACAGAAACCAACAATGTTCGACATGCGGGCTCCGGCTCCGGCTCCGGCTCCGGCTCGGGTGCGGGTGCGGGCAGACCACTGCCCGTGCGCCGCGACACGACGACGACCGCCCACCGGATCGGTGGACGGCCGTCGCGACGCCTGGTCAGTAGCGGATCGCGTCGATCACCTTCACCCGGACCGCGACGAGCGCCGGGATCAGCCCGGCGAGCGCCCCGACGCTGACCGCGGCGATCATGCCGGTCACGGCCGCGGAGGCCGGGAAAGCGGGCCGATCCTGGACCGTCGAGCCCATGAGCGTGTCGAGCGGGATGTTGTGCAGGATCACGATCGCGAGCGAGACGCCCACGACGCCCGCGACGACCGTGGCGACGACGCTCTCCATGAGCACCGAGAAGAAGACGCGCCCGGACGAGGCGCCGAAGCTGCGCCGGATGCCGATCTCCCGGATCCGGTACCGCACGGTCACGAGCGCGATGTTGACGAGGCCGAGACCTCCGAGCAGCAGGGCGATGGCGCTCACTCCGAGGATGACCCACTTCGTCGCGCTGTCGATCACGCTCATGTCCGGGCTGTCCATGCGCGAGACGTCGACCTGCGTCCCGGGACCGCCCCGAGAGGTCGCGGCGGATGGCCTCGGTCAGGACGTCAACGGTCTCGGTCGGGACCCAGAGCTCGAGCGTCGGCGGGCCGAAGTTCGTCAGCGACTCCGGGCCGCCCACCGCAGCTGGGAGGCCACGAGCATGTAGGCGGCAGGTTCCTCGCCCGGCCAGGTGTCGGGATAGGAGCCGACGATCGTCGCGAGCGCGGAATTGGCACCGCCGATCATGACGGTCGGATGATCCTCGATACCTTGGCCGAGGGCGTCGAGGAACGCCTGGTTGACCACGAGCGCGGGGAGAGGTTGGCCTCGTCGGCCTCGGTGAACCACCGTCCGCCGCCGACCTCGAACCGGTGCATGGTCGCCCAGTCGGCGCTCACGGCGTTCGTCTGGTCTCCCTGGTCCCGCTCGGGAAGCGGAACGGGGTCTGGGCCCACATGACCATCGAGGAGTACTCGATCTCGTAGCGCTCCGTGATGTCGTCGTACGCCGCGACGTATTCCTCGACCCCGGCATCTCTGCGCCGGTCGGGTAGGCGCTGACGGTGAGGGTCGCGGGTCGCCCGCTCCAGCGCTCGTTGGCCTCGGCCGAGACCTGTCGCAGCATGTCCCCGGCGGCGGTGATCGTCGTGATCGCACAGACCGCGACTGCGACACCGATCAGTGCGAGCAGCACACGGAGCTTGTGGACCCGTAGCTCGTCCCAGGCCTCGGCCAGGGCCCCGAAGAATCCGGTCACGAGGCCACCGCCGAGTCGCCGAAGAGCTCGTCGACGCCGGAGCGGGCCCGGGACCTCTCGGTGGATCCAGCCCCTGACGCGGCGGCCAGAGGAACGGCGACGTGCTCCGCCTGGTGATCCTCGCCGTCAGGCACGCGCTCTACCGAGGAGCCCAGCCCGTCCAGCGAGCCCGCGCTGCGGGCGCCGATCGAGATGGGAGACAGGACCCCTCCGCGAGACGGAAGTGGCGCCGGGCACGCGAGGCGACCGCGAGGTCGTGCGTGATGGCGATCAGGGCCGAGCCGTTCTCCCGTGCGATGGTGTCGAGAAGGTCCATGACCTCTCCACCCGTGTCGACGTCGAGGGCGCCCGTGGGCTCGTCGGCGAGGATGACGCGGGGCCTCGGACCAGGGCGCGGGCGATCGCGACGCGCTGCTGCTCGCCGCCGGAGAGCTTCTCCGGCATGGTGTCGAGACGGTCCCCGAGCCCGACGCGATCCAGCATCTCGGCGGCGAGCCGCTTGCGGGCCCAGAACTGCTTGCCCTGCGCGTAGAGCAACGGGGCGGCGACGTTCTCGAGGGCCGTGCGCGCCTGGAGCAGGTTGAACTGCTGGAAGACGAAGCCAAAGTCAGCGCCGCGACGACGCGCGCGGACCCGTCCCGAGAGGCGACCGATCGGCACACCGTCGAGCAGGAACTCGCCGCTCGTCGGCGCGTCGAGCAGGCCGAGGATGTTGAGGAGGGTCGACTTGCCCGTCCCGGAACGCCCGACGATCGAGACGTGCTCGCCCGCGTCCACGGTGAGGTCGATACCGCGGAGGATCTCCAGGATCCGGTCGTCGGGAAGACGGACCGACCGGGTCACGCCGTGCAGCTCGAGCAGGCTCATCCGGCCGTGCCCCGTACATCATGCCGTCGTCGACGGGGCGACGTCCTGGCCGGGGACGAACTCGAGGACGAGGTCGCCCTCGACGAGACCCTCGACGATCTGCACCTGCGCGCCGTCGGTGATGCCGAGCTTCACGGCCTTCTCGGTCGACGTGCCGTCCTCCGTGACGGTCCAGACGTTGCCCGTCTCGACCGAGCCCTGGACCGCGGTGATGGGGACGAGCAGGGCGTCCTCGGCCGCTCCGGCGGTGACCTCGAGCTGGGCCGCGAGGCCTGCGAAGACGGTGGTGCCGCCGGGACCGCGCAGGTGATCGACGCGGAAGGCGTCCCACCCGGCTCGACGCCGGTCGGGTCGGCACCCTCAGCCGGTGTGCGGCGGCGCCGCTCCCATGCGCAGCGCGGTGCAGGTGAACGGTGCCGCCCACCCGTGACCGTGACGGTCGCCTCGGTGGGGATCGTCAGGAGCCGGAACTGCTGCTCGGGGAGCATGGACGCGGTCACCGACAGGGACCCCGGGAGATCGACGCGAAGGTCTCCCCGACGCTGACCTCCTGGTCCTTGATCGCGGTGAACGTCGCCACGGTCCCGGCGGTCGTGGCCGTCATGGTCGACCGGGTGACCTTGGGCTTCCGCTCGGTGACCTTCTCCTCACCCGTCTCCTTGTTCGTGGTGACTAGCGGCTCCTGGGGCGTCTCGAGGGTGACCACGAGGCGGGGCCCCGACCGCGACGATGTCCCCGACCTTGGCGTGCACCGCCGTCACCTTGCCCAGCTGGGTGACCTTCTCGTCGCTCGCGGGATCCGCGACGACCTGACCCGTGAGGGTCACGGTGTTCGTGATGGGTCCCTTCGCGACCGCGATCTGGGGAGCGTCACCACGGCGGAAGGAGACTCCGTTTCGCCCTCCGCCTGGGGGCCGACTTGAACGCGATCACGACCAGAGTCACGGCGATCACCGCCCAGATGACGAGACGGAGTGAGGGAAAGATGATCCGGCGTGTGACGCCCACGGCAGGTCTCCAGGTGAAATCCGATGAGCCGAGGGCTCAAGGTCCAGGCATGCTCAGGGAAGCCTAGGGGCCGAGAGTGCGGGCGTATCCACCCCAGGTATGAGATGGATGTGTAGATGATCCCGATGATGCCGAGTCGAGCCCGACCGCCGGGTCAGACGGGCGAGAGTCCGAGGCGGCGGCCCGCGAGCCCACGGCTGCGCGTGGCCAGGTGCGTCGCGACGCCCGCAGCGCGACGGCTGCGGGGACGTCGGGTCGGCGAGCACCACGGGCGTCCCGGCGTCGCCGGCCTCGCGCAGCGACATGTCGAGCGGCACCTGGCCGAGGAGCTCGACCGTCCCGCCCGTCGCGGCCGAGAGGTTCTCCGCGACCCTCGCACCGCCGCCCGCGCCGAACAGCTCGAGCCGGGACCCGTCCGGCTGCTCCAGCCACGACATGTTCTCGACGACGCCGAGGACGCTCTGCTGCGTCTGGGTGGCGATGGACCCGGCGCGCTCCGCGACCTCCGCGGCCGCGACCTGCGGGTGGTCACCACGACGATCTCGCTCGTCGGCAGGAGCTGGGCCACGGAGATGGCGATGTCGCCCGTGCCCGGGGCAGGTCCAGCAGCAGGACGTCGAGGTCTCCCAGTACACGTCCGCGAGGAACTGCTGGAGCGCGCGGTGCAGCATGGGGCCGCGCCAGATCACGGGCTGACCCTGCGGCACGAACATGCCGATCGAGACGACCTTGACCCCGTGCGCCACGGGCGGCAGCAGCATGTTGTCCACGCGGGTCGGCTGGCGGTCGACGCCCAGCATGCGGGGATCGAGAAGCCGTAGATGTCCGCGTCGACGACGCCGACGTTGAGCCCGTCCGCGGCGAGGGCGACCGCGAGGTTGGCCGTCACGGAGGACTTGCCGACCCCGCCCTTGCCCGAGGCGATCGCGTAGACCTTGGTCAGCGAGTCCGGCTTGGCGAACGGGATCTCCGGCTCGCCCACGCCTCCGCGGAGCATGGTGCGCAGCTCGGCGCGCTGCTCGGCGCTCATGACCCGAGCTGGACGTCGACGCTGCCGACCCCGCCACGGTCCGGGCCGCGGCCGTCACGTCCTTGATCAGCGTCGACTTCATGGGGCAGCCGGCGACCGTCAGGTCGAGGCCGACCACGACGTGCGCACCGCCCTGCGCGCCACGAGGACCGGTCGTGTCAGGGGCCAGCACCTCGACCGAGCGCACCATGCCCAGGTCGGTCACGGGCCGCCGGATCTCCGGGTCCATGACCTGGGTCAGAGCGGTCCGGACGAGGTCCTCGAGTACTTCGGTCGTGGGTGTTGCGGAGCCGCCAGCCATGGCCCCATCCTATGCGGGCGTCTAGCGTTCGAGGATGGACGCCCTCGCCTCGATCGCGCGTGACTCTGCCCTCTTCCTCGATGCCGTGCGGGCCGCACCGCCGGGCGCGCGCGTGCCGGCGTGCCCCGAGTGGAGGGCGGCCGACCTGACCTACCACCTGGCGGAGGTGCAGGACTTCTGGAGCGCCGTCGTCGGGCCTTCCGCAGGTCGCGGGCTCGACGGCGGCGACGCCGTGCCCCTCCCGCGCCCGGCCGTCGATGCGGACCTGCCGCTCTCGCGGCCACCGCGACCGGCCGTCTGCTCGCTGCGCTCGCGGGGCGCGACCCTTCCGAGCCGTGCTGGTCCTGGTACGACGCGGGCCGGACCGTCGGGTGGGTCGCCCGCCGCCAGGCCCACGAGGCGCTCGTGCACCGCGTCGATGCCCAGCAGACCGCCGGACTCGACGTCACGGGAGCGGACGCAGAGGTCGCTGCGGACGGCGTCGACGAGGTCCTTCGTGTCCTGGTCGACGGGATCCCGCCGTGGGCGACGTTCACCCCGGACGGGACCACGATCTCCGTGGCCGTCGACGGACCGGGCGAGGTTCCCAGGTCGTGGGAGCTCGCGTTCGGGCGTCTCACCGGGACCGGACCGGAGTCCGGCACGCCCTACGACCTGGACACGGCCCAGCTGATCGACCTGCCGGGCTCCACGACGACGCAGGTCTCGGGACTCGCGTGGGGTCTCGATCTCTGGCTCTGGGGGCGCGGCGACCGTGAGGGCCTCACCGTGCGCGGCGACGCCGCACTCGCCGACCGGCTGCGAACGGTCGCCGCACTCGCCGACCGGCTGCGAACGGTCGCCGCACTCGCC
Organism: Oerskovia sp. M15; assembly: GCA_038070415.1. Taxonomy (GTDB): domain Bacteria; phylum Actinomycetota; class Actinomycetes; order Actinomycetales; family Cellulomonadaceae; genus Oerskovia. Next base: position 555,890 of record JAMYWF010000001.1, on the reverse strand, counting down.
GACCGGCTGCGAACGGTCGCCGCACAGGAGACCCGGTAGAGGCCGCTACGCCTCCGGGCTCCCGTCCCCGCTGCGCCGCGTACCGCCCGACGAGCGGCGCCCGTCCCGTGAGGTCCCGCGCGCTGCCGGGCGGGACGCCGGGTGTCCAGCCCGGGCCGCCCCGACGGGTCCGACCGCGTCGCCTCGGCGGCCTCGGCCGCTCGGTCCGACTCCTTCTCCTCCAGCTCCTCGAGCAGGTTGCGGATCTCGGAGCGGACGAAGTCGCGGGTCGCGACCTCGCTCAGCGCGATACGCAGCGCCGCCATCTCCCGGGCGAGGTACTCGGTGTCGGCGAGATTGCGCTCGCCGCGCTGCCGGTCCTGCTCGGCGCTGACGCGGTCCCGATCCGTCTGGCGGTTCTGCGCCAGCAGGATGAGCGGCGCGGAGTACGACGCCTGGAGCGAGAGCATCAGCGTCAGGGCGGTGAATCCGAGCGCGGCCGAGTCGAACCGCAGCGACTCCGGGCCCCACGTGTTGAAGCCCAGCCACGCGAGACAGAAGATCGTCATGTAGAGCAGGAACCGTGGGGTGCCCATGAACCGGGCGATGCCTTCGGAGATCTTGCCGAACGCGTCCTGCTCGACCCGCACTCGAGGCAGCAGGGTGCGGCGCGCGGCCTTGGTGTGTCGAGGCGCTCAGCCACGGCGGCCTCCGCGACGGGCGACGGGGAACGCGGACGACGCCAGCGTCTGCATGCCCAGGCTCGTGTCGTCGGTGTCGTCGTCGGTCTCGCGCCAGTCGTCCGGGAGCATGTGGTCGAGCACGTCGTCGACGCTGATGGCGCCGAGCAGGCGCTTCTCCTCGTCGAGCACGGGCAGCGCGAGCAGGTCGTAGGCCGCGAGCAGACGGGTGACGCGCCCGAGCGGCGCGTCGGGCGCACCCACTCGATGTCCGAGTCGAGGACCGAGCCCACCGAGACGTGCGGGGTTCGCGCAGGAGCTTCTGGAAGTGCACGATGCCGAGGAAGCGGCCCGTGGGTGTCTCGAGCGGGGGCGCACCACGAAGACCATCGCGGCGAGCGCGGGCGGCACGTCCTTGCGGCGGATCTGGGCGAGCGCAGTGGCGATCGTGGTCTCGGGACCGAGGATCACGGGCTCGGTCGTCATCAGACCGCCGGCGGTGTCCTCGTCGTACGCGAGCAGGCGGCGGACGTCGCGGGCCTCTTCGGGCTCCATGAGCTCGAGGAGCTCGGCGGCCTGCTCCTGGGGAGCTCGTGCAGGAGGTCGGCCGCGTCGTCGGGCTGCATGGCCTCCAGGACGTCTGCGGCGCGGTCGGTGTCCAGGCCGGAGAGGATCGCGACCTGGTCGTCCTCGGGAGCTCCTCCAGGACGTCGGCGAGGCGCTCGTTGTCGAGGGCCGTGGCGACCTCGAGGCGTCGGGTGTCGCCGAGGTCGTGCAGCACGTCGGCGAGGTCGGCGGGCTTGAGGTCGTCGTAGGCCGCGAGCAGACGAGCGGCGCCTTGCGTCTCGGGGTCCCGGCGAGGCCGGTGACCGCGCCGATCTCGACGACGAACGCGTCGCCGCGGCGACGGATGCCGAGAGCGTTGGCGGTCGTGTGCCGCCGGACGAACAGCTGGTTGACGAGCCAGTCGCCCGTCCGCTGCTTCTCGATCGAGAGGTCCTCGACGGTCGCGGAGCCCGAGCCGTCCACGAACTGCACCGTGCGGTCGAGGAGCTCGCTGACGGCGAGGGTCTCCATGGCGCGCTGCTCGAAGCGCCGCATGTTGACCAGCCCGGTGCTGATGACCTGCCCGGCGTCGATGCTCGTGACACGGGTCAGGGGCAGGAAGACGCGTCGTCTCCCGGGAACTTCCACGACCAGGCCCACCGCACGGGGCGCCTTTGGGACGCAGGAGGACGACGACGTCGCGCACGCGTCCGACCTGGTCACCGAGGGGATCGAACACCGCCGTCCCGGCCAGGCGCGCGACGAAGACGCGGGTAGTTGCACTCACGTCGTAAGACTACGCACCGCCCGATGAGGCGGCGTCCCGACGTGCCGCGCGGGCTGCGACGTGCTTGCTGATGCCCGGTCGCGCGGCCTCCGGCGCGCAGCGGGACCGACGCGGGAACGAGTGGGGAGGCCGTAGCCAAGTCGTGACCTCTTTACCTGGAGACGGTACTGGACGAGACGAGGAGAACCTGCTTGAATCTGGACTCAACAGGGCATAATCGGTCACTATCAGTCATCACGCGTGACGGAACGTGACCGGAAGCCCTCTCGGTGCGGAGCACCCTGCGCCAGACATCGAACGAGCAACACCTCAGAGCAATGAAGCGGAGGAAGTACTCATGAAGAACCCGATCCGGCTCGTCAGCATGACGATCGTCGCGGGCCTGGCCCTCTCGGCCTGTGGCTTCGGCGGCGACAGCGGCAACGACGACGGCACGGCGGCAGACGGCGCCACGACCCTGAACCTCCTGGTTCCCACGTACTCGGACGAGACGAAGTCGCTCTGGGAGACCGTCATCAAGGGTTTCGAGGCCGAGAACGACGACATCGACGTCGAGCTCGAGGTCCAGTCCTGGGAGAACATCAACGACGTCGTCCGGACCAAGGTCCAGTCGGATCAGGCGCCCGACATCCTCAACATCGACGCCTTCGCCGGCTTCGTCGAGGACGACCTGCTCTACTCGGCCGACGAGGTCCTGTCGCCCGAGACCATCGCGGACTTCCAGGAGTCCTTCGTCGAGAACGCGTCGATCGACGGCAAGCAGTACGGCCTCCCGCTCATCGCCTCGGCCCGCACCATGTTCTACAACAAGGACCTCTTCGAGCAGGCGGCGTCGCGGCGCCCCACCACGTGGGTGGAGCTCGAGGACGCCGCGACCAAGATCTCCGCGCTGGGTGACGTGTACGGCTACGGCCTGCCCTCGGCTCGGAGGAGGCCCAGGCCGAGGCCGGTATCTGGTTCTTCGGCGGCGGCGGTGGCTACGGCGACGCCACGACCATCGAGGTCGACACGCCGGAGAACCTCGAGGCGACGCAGTTCTTCCAGAAGCTCGCCACGAGCGGGCTCACGCAGCCCGACGCCGGCGCCTCGGACCGCACCCGCTCCTCGACACGTTCATCCAGGGCAAGATCGGCATGATCGTCGGCCTGCCGCCCACGATCGGCCAGATCGCCGAGAAGAACCCGACCTGAACTACGGCACCGCGCCGATCGCGACCAAGGACGGCTCACCCGTCACGCTGGGTGTCGCCGATCACCTGATGGCCTTCAAGAACGACGGCGCGAAGCAGGACGCCATCACGAAGTTCCTCGACTACTACTACACGCCCGACGTGTACGTGCCGTGGGTCGACGCCGAGGGCTTCATCCCCGTCACCAAGACGGGCTCGGACGAGCTCGCGACCAAGGAGTCCATCGCGCCGTTCCTCGCGCTCTTGCCGGACGCGCAGTTCTACCCGTCGACGAACCCGCAGTGGTCCGCCACGCAGGGCGCCATGCAGTCCCTCATCGGCCAGGTCGCACAGGGCAAGGATGCCGCGGCGGTCCTCCAGGAGATCCAGGCCAAGGCCGACTCCTGACACCGGACCGGTAACCGCCAGTCCCACAGTCCCTGGTCCTCGCGGCGCGCGGCGGCACGACCGGCCCGCGTCGCGGGACCAGGGACCCGGCACCGAAGGACGTCGATGAGCTCCACCACCACCTCCACCGCCCCGGCGCCAGCCGTGGGCACTCCCGAGCGGCCACGTCGCTCGTTCCGGAGCTGCTCTCTGCACTTCCCTGGATCGGCCCCAGCCTCGTGCTGATCATCCTGATCGTCCTGTTCCCCGCGGGGTACATGGTCTTCAGCTCGACCCGTGACATCTCGCAGTCCGGCATCGACCGCGGGAGCGTCGGGTTCGAGAACTACGTGGACGTCTTCGCGATCCCCGCACTGCCGCGTGTGCTCGCGAACACCGCGGTCTGGGTGATCGCGGTCGTCGTCCTCACGGTCGTCCTCTCGCTCGTGCTGTCGAACTTCCTCAACAAGCAGTTCCCGGGCGGCAGATCGTGCGCCTCGCGGTCATCGTGCCGTGGGCCGCGAGCGTCGTCATGACCACGACGGTCGTCTACTACGGGCTCCAGCCCAACTACGGCATCATCAACCAGTTCCTGGCCGACATCGGCATCCTCGACAGCCCGGACTTCGGCTTCACCAAGAACGCGACGTCGGCGTTCGTCGTCGCGATCGTGGTCGCGGTGTTCGTCTCGTTGCCGTTCACCACGTACACGCTCCTGGCCGGGCTCCAGTCGATCCCGGGCGACGTCGTCGAGGCCGCCCGCATGGACGGTGCCTCGCACCGCCAGGTGTACTTCTCGGTCGTCCTGCCGCAGCTCAAGCCCGCCCTCGCCGTCGCGGCGATCATCAACATCATCAACGTCTTCAACTCGCTGCCGATCCTGCGACTGATGACGGGCTCCATCCCGGGTACGACGCGGACACCACGACCACCCTGATCTTCAAGCTCATCCAGTCGGACCGTGCGGTCGACCAGGCGAGCGCGCTGTCGGTCGTGAACTTCGTGATCGTGATCCTGGTCATCGCGCTCTACATGCGCATCGTCAAGCCGATGAAGGAGTGGACGAGTGAGCAACGGCACCCTGACCCGCGAACCCGCCACCCGGCCCGCGCAGGTCCGCAAGAAGGCATCGAGGTACGCGACCGGCGGACCGGGGTCCGGCGGCTCGATCCGGGTCGCGTCGTCGCCGGCATCCTCGTGGTGCTCGTGTTCCTGCTGCCCTACGGCATCATGCTGTTCGGGTCGCTCAAGAGCCGTGCGGAGATCCTGCGGATCCCCGACGTACTTCCCCGAGCAGTGGCACCCCGACAACTACGTCACCATGTGGTCCACCCCGGAGACGCCCCTCCCGCAGAACCTCGTCTCCACGATCGTCATCTCGGTCGCGGCGACCGTCCTGGTCCTGATCGTGGCCCTGCCGGCGGCGTACTTCACGGCCCGCTTCCGGTTCCCGGGCCGCATGGCCTTCCTGTTCCTCGTCCTGGTCACCCAGATGCTCCAGCCGGCCGTGCTGGTGGCCGGGCTGTTCCGGCAGTTCCTGGCCTTCGGCATCGTCGACACCTGGCTCGCGATGATCCTCGTGAACGCTGCCTTCAACCTGGCGTTCGCGGTGTGGATCATGCACAGCTTCTTCGCGAGCGTCCCGAAGGAGATCGACGAGGCGGCCCAGATCGACGGCGCGGGCAGGTGGGCGACGCTCTTCCGCATCAACCTGCCGCTGGTCTGGCCGGGTATCGTGACGGCGATCATCTTCACCTTCGTCGCTGCGTGGAACGAGTTCGCCGCCAGCCTCGTCATTCTCTCGACGGCAGGCAACCAGCCGCTGTCCGTGGCGCTGACGAAGTTCGTCGGGCAGTACGACTCGGCGTGGCAGTACGTGTTCGGCGTCTCGATCGTCGCCATCGTGCCTGTCATCGTCCTCTTCGCGATCATCGAGAAGCGCCTCGTCGGGGTCTGACCGCAGGGAGCATCAAGTGACAAGCATCGAGGACGCGACCCTGGACGCGGGCGGCGCCGTCGCCGAACCGTCCGGGGGCTCAGCAAGTCGGTCCGCTGGGAGCGCATGCTCGCGCTCCTGGCGGACCGCCGCCGCTCTCCGTCACCGAGGTGGCGGAGCTCTTCGGCATCTCGGAGTCGACGGTCCGCCGGGACTTCGACCAGATGGCCGACCGGCAGCTCGCGCACCGCACGCACGGGGATCGTCGCGGCGTCGGTCGCGTACGGCCTGCCCGGTCGGTACGGCAAGCAGCTCGACGACCGCCAGCGCCTCGCGGAGGCGGCCGCCCACCTGGTCACCCAGCGTCACGCCGACCAGGCCGTCATCGGGTTCAACGGGGGCGCACCACGACGCTGGTCGCCAAGGCGCTCGGCGAGCTCTCGGACCAGGGGTCCGAGCAGGCCGCGCGCCACGGCGGGCACGTCTACACGATCGTCACCAGCGCGCTGAACATCGCCGCCGAGCTGGTCCTGCGCCCACAGCTGCGGACCGTCTGCCTGGGAGGCACCGCGCGCGCCAGTCCTACGAGCTCACCGGGCCCATGGCGGTGAGCATGGCACGCAGCCTCTGGCTCGACGCGCTGGTCCTCGGCATGGTCGGGATCGACGCCGCGGCCGGTCTCACGTGCGGTGACCCCGACGAGGCCGGCGTCACGTCCGCCCTGGTCGAGCACTCGCGCCACGTGATCGCCGTCGGGACCTCCGACAAGCTCGGCGAGCGTTCGTTCGCGCAGATCTGCGACATCTCCCGGATCACCACGCTCGTCACCGACTCGGGGCGACCGAGGAACAGCTCGCACCACTGCGGGATGCCGGTGTCGAGGTCATCGTCGTCTAGACGACGGCCACGAACCTCCCGCCTCACACGTCCGCACCACGACGGACGCCGGGCCTCACGATGATCGTGCGACCTGGTGGCCACACCAGAAGGGTTTGACACCATGAGCACCACCTCCCACGTCAGTGTCGAGATCGCGAGCCAGCCCCAGGTCTGGCGCGAGGCCGCCCGCCTCGCCACCGAGAGCGCCGCGATCCTCCCGCAGCCGGGCGAGCGGGTCGCGATCGTCGGCTGCGGCACGTCCTGGTTCATCGCCCAGGCGTACGCGTCGCGCCGCGAGAGCTGGGCCAGGGCGTCACGGATGCCTTCGCGGGCAGCGAGTACCCGGCGGACCGGGAGTACGACCGCGTCGTGGCGATCACCCGCTCCGGGACCACGACCGAGATCCTGCATCTCCTCGGGCTGCTCGACGGCGGCAGCGCACCCTCGCGATCGTCGGAGACCCGACGTCGCCCGGGGCCACGGCCGCCGACGACGCGGTCGTGATGCCCTTCGCGGACGAGCAGTCGGTCGTCCAGACCCGCTTCGCGACCGCCGCGCTCACGCTGCTGCGCGCCGGGCTCGGCGAGGACATCGAGTCGCTTGCGGCCGCCGCCGAGGACGTCGTGGGCTGGGTGATCCCCGAGGAGGTCCTGGCCCGCTCGCAGTACACGTTCCTGGGTCGGGGATACGGCGTGGGCCTGGCCAACGAGGCCGCGCTGAAGATGCGCGAGGCCTCGCTCGCCTGGGCCGAGTCCTACCCGCGATGGACTACCGTCACGGCCCGATCAGCATCTCCGACGAGAACAGCGCCGTCGTCCTGTTCGGCGCCGAGGTCCCGGGCTGGTCGAGGACGTCGAGCGCACGGGCGCCCTGGTGGTCCGTTTCGACGAGGACGCACAGCTCACGCTCGTGCGCTGCCAGCTCCTCGCCGTCGCCAACGCCGAGCGCAAGGGCCTGGACCCCGACGCCCCGCGTCACCTGACCCGTTCGATCATCCTGGAGGAGTCGGCATCGTGAGTGTCCGCGAGAGCGGGTCGGGCTCCCGGGGCGGAGTCCCAGTCGCCCTCCCGTGGAGGGGCCGCGGCGGGCGGGGCCTGCGCTCGGCGGTGATCGCACTCGACGTCGGTGGGACCGACATCAAGTCCGCGCTGGTCGCGCGCGCCGCCGACCGGACGGGCTCGACGAGATCCTCGTCGAGCGCGTCACCTCCACCCGGCCGCCGACGGTCCGGGGCCTCGGTCGCGGCGGTCCTCGCGGCGATCGAGGCGTTGCGGGCGGCGTCCCCGCGGGCGTCCAGGTGCTGGGCGTGGGCCTCGCGGTGCCGGGCACGGTCGACGAGGGGCGGGGCTCGTCGTGAACGCCGAGAACCTCGACTGGGTCGACCTGCCCCTGCGTCAGGTCGTCGCCGACGCCACCGGGCTGCCCGTGGGCTTCGGTCACGACGTCCGCGCCGGTTGCCTCGCGGAGGCCCGGTTCGGCGCCGGTCGCGGCGAGCCGGACCACGCGTACGTGTCGGTCGGGACGGGCATCGCGGCGGCACTGGTGCTGCGCGGCCAGGTCTATGCGGGACGCGGGTATGCGGGGAGATCGGGCACGGGGCGCCCGTGACGGTGCGTCGTGCCCGTGCGGGGCGGGGTGCGCGGAGACGTTCGCCTCCGCGGCGGCATGGCGCGGCGCTATCGCGAGCTCACCGGCGCCACGACCCAGGAGGTACCCGGCTCGGCCGACGTCCTGGCCGGGCGAGGACGGGCGACCCGGTCGCCCGTCAGGTGTGGGACCGGGGTGGACCGGCTCGGCGAGCTGGTCGCGGAGATGGTCCGCGTCCTGGCCCTGCCCGTCATCGTGATCGGTGGCGGACTGGTGCGCGCGGGCGAGGACCTCATGGTCCCGCTCGACGCCGCGGTGCGCTCGTACCTCACGATCCACCAGGCCCCCGGCTCGTGCCGGCACAGCTGGGCTCGGCCGCAGGCACGTACGGTGCGTCGGCCCTCGCCTGGGACGCGGTCGCGACCGTCGGTGCGGAGGCCATGTGAGTGGCACCCGGCAGGCTCGTGTCCTGTGCATCACCCCAACCCGGCCTGGGACGTCACCTACGGCGTCGACCGTCTGGACCCGGGGAGTCGCTGCGGGTCCGGTCCGTCGCAGCCCGCGCGGGCGGCAAGGGCGTCAACGTCGCCCGAGTCGTGCGTGCGCTGGGCGGTGACTCGGTCGCGGTCGCGCCCGCGGGCGGTCTCCTCGCCCCGGCCTTCGAGGCCGACCTCGAGGGCGCGGGCCAGCCCGCGACGCTCGTGCCCGTCGAGGGCGCGCTGCGGCAGGCGGTCGCGGTCGTACCTGAGCACGCGGGGCCCGACGACGGCGGTCACCCCACGGTCCTCAACGAACCGGGGCGGAGCTCACCGCGCCGGAGTGGGACCTGCTGGTCCGGACCGCGGTCGAGCTCGGCGCGGACCGCCCGGTCGTCACGATCTCCGGGTCGCTGCCGCCGGGCACCACGCAGGACCGGTTCACCGCGCTGGTGGGCTCGCTGCGCGCGGCGGGTGCCCGGTCCACGTCGACGTCTCCGGTCCGGGACTGCTCTGGGCCGCCGAGGCCGGGGCGGACCTCATCAAGCCCAACCGGGCCGAGCTCGCCGAGGCGACCGGGACGCACGACCTGACCGAGGGCGTGGCCGCGCTGCACCGTCTCGGGCGCGCACCGTCGTCGTGACGGACGGGGAGAAGGGCTCGCCGCCTTCGAGCCCGGAGAGTCGACCCCTCCGGTCGAGCGCGTCTCGACGCCCCGTGCACGGCAACCCGACGGGCGCGGGGACGCCGCCATGGCGGCGCTCGCGGTGAGTGTGGGCTGGCCCTGGGCAGAGCGCCTCGCACTGACTGTCGCCGCGTCGGCCGCGGCGGTGCTGCAGCCGGTCGCGGGCGAGGTCGACCCGCAGGACGTGCGGCGCCTCGCCGACCGCGTCCTGGCTGAGAACGTGAACGACATCCCGAGAACCACGGAGGACTGAATGCCGCTCGTCACCGCAAGCCAGCTGATCTACGGAGCCCGCGCCGAGCGTCGAGGGTCGGCGCCTTCAACGTGATCCAGGTCGAGCACGCCGAGGCCTTCGTGGCCGCGGCCGCCCGTGCCGCACGGGGTCGTCCTGCAGATCAGCCAGAACGCCGCGAAGTATCACGGGGGCTGGAGCCCGTCGCGCTCGCGACCCTCGCGATCGCGCGTGCGTCGAGCGCCCCGTCGTCGTCCACCTGGATCACGCCGAGGACCGGGAGCTCGTCAGCGAGGCCATCGCGCTGGGCCTGAACTCGGTCATGTACGACGGGTCCGCCCTCGACTACGAGGAGAACGTCGAGGCGACGGCCGACGTCGTGCGGGAGGCGCACGCGCGCGGCGTGTTCGTCGAGGCCGAGCTCGGGAAGGTCGGGGCAAGGACGGCGTCCACGCCCCGGCGTGCGCACCGACCCGCCGAGGCCGTGGCGTTCGTCGCGGCGACGGGCGTCGACGCGCTCGCCGTCGCGGTCGGTTCCTCGCACGCGATGACCGACCGCACCGCCTCGCTCGATTTCGAGCGGATCGCGGAGCTGCGCGCGGTCGTGCCCGTGCCGCTGGTCCTGCACGGCTCGTCGGGGGTCGCGGACGACGACCTGACCCGCGCGGTCGAGGAGGGTATGACCAAGATCAACATCTCGACCCACCTCAACAACACCCTGACGCGGGCGCTCCGCGCCTACCTCGAGGAGCACCCGACCGTCGTCGACCCGCGCAAGTACCTGGGCGCCGGCCGAGACGCGATGCGCGACGAGGTCGTGCGTCTGCTGGGCGTGCTGCGCGCGGCCTGAGGAGTTCGGCTCGACCTCGGCGGTCCTCTCGCTCGGCGATACCCCTGAGTGAACCCCTCGCTTCCCGTCACCATGTACGGGAGACTGGGCAGATGAGCATGACTCGTCCGAATTCCGCACCCAAGGTCCCGACGCCGCCGACCGGGGAGCAGATCGCGTCCTACGCGACCTACCTCGAGGCGCAGAAGGCCGTCGACTACCTCTCCGACAACAAGTTCGCCGTCGAGGCCGTGACCATCGTGGGCACCGACCTGCGGATGGTCGAGCGCGTCATGGGCCGACTCACGTACGGGCGGGTCGCGCTCGCGGGCCTCGCGTCCGGCGCGTGGTTCGGCCTGTTCGTGGGTCTGCTGCTCTACATGTTCAACAGCGGCGGCGGGCTGATGCTCGCGGCGATCGGCCTGGGTGCGGGCTTCGGCCTGCTCTTCTCGGTCCTGTCGTACTCGCTCACGGGCGGCAAGCGCGACTTCACGTCGTCGAGCCAGATCGTCGCGTCGTCGTACGCGATCCTGTGCCTGGCCGAGCGGGCAGGGGACGCACGTCGTCTCCTGTCGCAGATGCCCGACGGCGCCGCGGCCATCGCGCGTCAGGTCCCGCCGGTCGCGGGTCAGGCTGGGCAGTCGGGCCGGTCCTGGGTGCGCCGCCTGCGCAGCAGCGTCCTGCCCTCCGACGCCTCCAGTCCAGCAGCCCACCGACGCGGCAACCCGGCCGCTGACTCCGGCCGCCCGGCGACGCCCGACCCGCGCTGGACCACTCCTCCGGTGCGCCCCGCTACGGCGCGATGCGGAGCGACGTCACGCCGCACCGGCGGCCCCGGTCGAGGGTGCGTCGAACGACGGGCAGGGCACTCCGGCGCCTGACACCCTGGGTGCGGCTGACGGCGCGACGGACGAGACGCCGTCGGGCACGCGCTAGAGACGAGGCGGGCGCACACGTCGCCCTGCGGGATTGTCAGAAGCGGGGCCGGGTATACCCGGTCCCGCTTCTGACAACCCGTGAGACCGCCTGGGCCGGTCCCAGGTTCTGACAGCTCGCGTCGACCTCGTGCTCAGTCGCGCGCTGCCCGCTCGGCCGCGGCCTTCGCCGCGTCACGCTCGCGCTTGCGCGCGTCCTGAGACGCTTCTCGGCCTCCCGCACGGCCTTCTCGGCCTCGCGGCGAGCCTTCGACGCCTCCTTGACCTTGGGGTCGCGGGCGTAGGTCTCGGCGGCCTCACGATCCGCGGGCGTGGGCAGCGGGGACGTCGCGCGCTCGGTGGGCGTGCGGTCGATGTAGACCCTATCCCGTCCAGCACGCGCTCGAGACCGAAGACGACGTCGTCGACGTCGTCGTCCTCGTTCAGGTAGACGCCCGAGGCGACGACGGGGTGCAGGTACGGGAAGCGCTCGGGTGTCACGAGCTCGGAGAACACCTCGGCGTAGGCCGCACCGCTCACGTCGCGGCTGCCCGGGTCCTGGCGGGCGCCGCGCAGCTCGCGCTGGATCCGGGCGGCGCTCCGCGAATAGCTCGAGACGAGCATGATCATCGCGAGCTTGTCCGCGTCGGACAGCGAGGTGCCGTGCATCGCCCGCAGGCCCAGGTCCACGAACCGCAGGTTGTTCGGCGTGAGCGGCACCCCTGGACAGCCACGTCGAGGAACCAGGGATGTGCCTCGAAGACCGCGAGGGTCGCGAGGGAGAACTCGCGCAGCCCACGACGCCACATCGGCTCCTCGCCCGCGGGGATCCGGCCATCGAGGACCGCAGCGACCTCAACCTGGGCCCCGAGGGAAGGTCGACGTCCATCGCCTGCTCCTGCATGAGGAGCAGCAGGTCGTCCTTGCTCGTGACGTAGCGGTACAGCGACATGGTCGTGTACCCCAGGGCTGCGGCGAGCTTGCTCATCGAGAGCGCCGCGAGCCCCTCCGCGTCGGCGATCTCGATGGCCTGCTCGACGATCCGTTCGATGCTCAGCTCGCGACGAGGGCCCCGCTGGGTTCTCGGCCACGCCCACGCCAGGGCGATGGCGTGGGGCAGGCCGGATCGGTGGTGTCCGTCATGGGTACATCATCGCTGGTCCGCACGGAGACGGGCGGGAACGACGTCGCCTTTACCGGCTGATCGTGTCAGTGAGCCGTCCGACGTCGGTAGAGCACCGACGCGGTTGCGCACGAGACCACGAACATCCCGACGAGCCACGCGATCGCGGGCACCAGGGATCCCTCGGTCGATGTCCCGGTGAGCAGCGCGCGCAACGTCTCGATGATGGGCGTGAACGGCTGGTGCGTCGCGAAGCCGTGCAGCCACGTCGGCATGGTCTCGACCGGGACGAATCCGCTCGACAGGTAGGGCACGAACAGGAAGAACATGTTGAAGCTCGCTGCGGCGTCGGCGCTCAGGAGGAGTCCGGCCAGGCAGCTCAGCCACGTGAACGCCAGGACCATGAGGGCGAGGTAGCCCGCGACGCCCACCCAGCCACCCAGGTCGGCGCCCGGGCTGAAGCCGAGCGCGACCGCGACGAGGAGCACCAGGGTCGCCGAGACGAGGTTGCGGACCGTGCTGGCCAGGACGTGGGCCCACAGCACTGCCGGTCCGAAGATCGGCAGGGTCTTGAACCGGTTGATCGTGCCGCTCGTCATGTCCTGGGCCACCGAGAGCGCGGCGGTCGCCGAGCCGAAGCCCAGGCACATGACGAGGATCCCGGGCACGACGTAGTCGACGTAGCTCCCGTCGTCCTCGATCGCCCCGCCGAAGATGACGACGAAGACCAGCATGATGAGGACCGGCAGCATGAGCGCGGTCACAAGTCCGTCGACGCTGCGCAGCGTGCGGCGCAGCTCGCGGCCCGTGATGGCGGAGACGTCGCGGAGCGCGGTCGTGGGGACTGGCGGACGCTCGCCGGGGCGGCGCGCGAGGGCGGCCCGGTGCGGGTCGCCGCGTGGTGGTCGGTGCCGTGGTGCTCATCGCTGGCCTGCCTTCGTCGTCGCGGGGAGACCGCGGGCTGGGTGGGGGCGGACGGGGTGGTCGAGGTGTCCTGGGACGTGGTAGCAGCCCGCGCGGCCCGCGATCCCGTGAGGGCGAGGAAGACGTCGTCGAGCGAGGGCTTGATCACGGACACGCCCGTCACGGGGATACCGCGCTCGTCGGCCCGCGCCAGGACGTCGCGGACCGTGCGGAGCGGGTCCGTCGTCGGGACCATCACCGCGAGGTCCTTCTCGTCGATCTCGGAGATCTCGAGGCCGATCTGCTGGACGGACGCGAGCGCGTGGGAGTCCTCGACGTCGACCCGCACGTGCTGGCCGGGGACGAGGGTCTTGAGCTCGCTCGCGGTCCCACGGGCGACGATGCGTCCGTCGTCGAGCACCGCGATGGTGTCGGCGAGCCGGTCTGCCTCCTCGAGGTACTGGGTCGTGAGCAGGACCGTGATGCCGTCAGCCGCGAGCTCGCGGACCACGTCCCAGAGCTCGGAGCGCGACTGCGGGTCGAGGCCCGTGGTCGGCTCGTCGAGGATCAGGACCTGGGGGTTCGCGACCAGGCTGATGGCGAGGTCGAGACGGCGGCGCATGCCGCCCGAGTACGTCTCGACGCGGCGCCGGGCAGCGTCCGTCAGGTCGAAGCGGTCGAGGAGCTCGGCCGTGCGGGCCTTGACGACTCCTCGTGGCAGGTGCGCGAGCGTGGCCATCATCGCGAGGTTCTCCTCGCCCGTCTGGAACTCGTCGACCGAGGCGTACTGGCCCGTGAGCGCGATGACCTCGCGGACTCGGGCGGCCTGGCGGACGACGTCGTGCCCCGCGATGGTCGCGGTCCCGGCGTCGGGCCGGACGAGCGTGGTGAGGATGTTGACGGCGGTCGTCTTGCCCGCGCCGTTGGGTCCGAGGAGCGCGAAGATCTCGCCTCGTCGGACGGACAGGTCCACACCTTGCAGGACGGCGTGGGATCCGTAGGACCTGGTGAGTCCCCGGACGTCGATCATCGGGTCGGGCATCACTACCTCCGTGTGCATCGCAGACTGTTGTGTACTTCCTACACTGTGTAGACCATACGCACTGTGTGTGACGCACACAAGAGGTGGATTTCCGTGACCCGCGCACGGATGGCCGGATAGCGTGACGACATGCAGCCCGCCACGCACCAGGCCGAGTTCCGTGACGCCCGCCTCGTCGAGGTCTACGACGCCCAGAACACATGGGGTCGGGACGACGACTACTTCCTCGCTCGCGCGGCCGAGGGCCGGGTGGACGAGTGCTCGACCTCGGGTGCGGCACGGGACGGCTGACCGTCGCCCTCGCGGACGCCGGGCACGAGGTGACGGGCATCGACCCCGCGGGTGCCTCTCTCGACGCGGCCCGGCGACGGCCCGGCGCCGAGGCCGTGTCCTGGATCCACGGGACGTCGCCTGACGCGCCCGCGGACGCGTTCGACGTCGCCCTCATGACGAGCCACGTGGCCCAGTTCTTCGTGGCCGACGACGAGTGGGCGGGCGTCCTGGCCGACCTCCGAAAGGCCCTCGTGCCGGGCGGCCTCCTCGTCTTCGACACCCGCGATCCCCGCGACCGTGCCTGGGAGGCGTGGCACGCCCTGGCGACCGTGACCCGGTGACGCTGGGCAGCGGGTGCGTCGTGCAGACCTGGTGCGAGGTCACGGGCGAGCGCGACGGCGTCGTCGACTTCACGCTCGGCTACGAGATGCCTGAGGGGACGAGCTGACGAGCACAGCGACCCTGCGGTTCCGCTCCGAGGACGAGGTGCGCCGGGGCGTCGAGGCGGTGGGGTTCGCCGTCGAGCAGGTCTACGGCGGGTGGGGGCGCGAGGCTGTCGGAGAGGGCGACGGCGACCTGCTGGTCGTCGCGCGCGCCGTCTGACCCGCGGGCGTCGACGCCGCACCCGGGTCGGTTGTGCGCAGCCCACGACCGCTGGGTTGTCAGAAGGTGGCCGGGTATACCCCGGCCACCTTCTGACAACGCGGCCGGGTGCTCAGTCGCGCAGCGACGCCATCCACGCCTCGACGTCCTCGGGGCGGCGGGGAGCGCCCCGAGAGGTTCTCGTTGCCGTCCTGCGTGATCAGGACGTCGTCCTCGATGCGGATGCCGATCCCGCGGTACTCCTCGGGGACCGTGAGGTCGTCGCTCTTGAAGTACAGGCCGGGCTCGATCGTGAAGACCATGCCTGGCTCCAGGATGCCGTCGACGTACAGGTCGCGCCGCGCCTGCGCGCAGTCGTGCACGTCGAGGCCCAGGTGGTGGCTCGTGCCGTGCACCATCCAGCGGCGGTGGAACTGACCCTCGGGGCGAGGGACTCGTCGGCGGTCGCGGGCAGCAGGCCCCACTCGGCGAGGCGCTCGGCGATGACCTCCATCGCGGCCGCGTGGATGTCGCGGAAGCGCGCCCGGGGACGGCGACCGCGAAGGCCGCGTCGGCGGCGTCGAGCACCGCGGTGTAGAGGCGGCGCTGGACGTCGGTGTAGGTGCCGTCGACGGGCAGCGTGCGCGTGACGTCGGCAGTGTAGAGCGAGTCGACCTCGACGCCCGCGTCGAGCAGCACGAGCTCACCGGACCGCACGACGCCGTCGTTGCGGATCCAGTGGAGCGTCGTGGCGTGCTCGCCCGCGGCCGCGATGGTCTCGTAGCCGGTCGTGTTGCCCTCGAGGCGCGCGTGCGCGTCGAACGTCGTCTCGATGACGCGCTCGCCGCGACGGTGCGCGCTGGCGCGGGGCAGGTTGCGCACGACCTCGGCGAAGCCCGCGATGGTCGCGTCGACGGCCTCGCGCATGTGCTGGATCTCGAGCGCGTCCTTGACCAGTCGGAGCTCGGAGGTGGCCTCCACGAGCGTGGCGTCCGCGGCGGCGTCGTCGGTCTGGGAGTTCTCGAGGCGGATGGCCTCGACGAGGGCCTCGATGTTCTCGTCCGCGCCCGTGACGACGAGCAGGACGACGTGCTCGCCGACGTCCTTGGCGAGCGCGTCGCGCAGCTCGTCGACGTGGGCCGCGTCGATCCCGGTCAGGGCGGCGACGTCGTCGAGGCTGGGGCGGGCGCCGACCCAGAACTCGCCGTAGCGCGAGTCGGCGTAGAACTCCTCGGTGTCGCGCGCCGCGAGGGCGCACGTAGAGCACGGCGTGGTGGTTCGAGCCGTCGTCGCCCGTGCCGGGCTCGACGGGGTGCAGGACCAGGACGGCGTCGGGCTCCTGGTCGGTGCCGAGGCCCGTGAGGTGTGCGAACGCCGAGTGCGGGCGGAACCGGTAGTCGGTGTCGTTCGAGCGGACCTTGAGCGGGCCCGCGGGGATCACCAGGCGTGCGCCGGGGAAGCCGGCGGACAGCTCGGCGCGGCGGGCCGCGGTGTAGGGACCGCGACGCCGGCCGCGACGTCGTGGCTCGCGCGAGGTGCCCAACCGCTCGTGATGAAGGCCTTGAAGGCCTCGGAGTCGGGTCGGTGCGACCGGTTGGCGTTCCGGGCGGCGATCTCCTGCTCGGACTCCGACGCCGGGGCGCTGACAGGGGTGGTGTCGTTGCTCATGGGAACCAGTCTCCCATCGGTCCCTGGGAGGGCGCGCGGCCCGACGACGGCGCTCGGCCCTGGCCGCCGGGTCCGCCCCGGCCGGGTGCGGGGACACAGGACAGGTGGTCTCGGAGTACTCCGAGACCACCTGTCCGGTCACCTCCGGTCGTCGACGGGCGTGTGCCTCCTCAGCGCCCGATGTCCGACAGCTCGGCCGCTGCCACGATCCGCCTCCGCTCGACTGGACGGATGACGCCGTCGTCGACGAGGTCGCGCGTCACCTGCTTGACGTGCTGCAGGAACGTCCGGTGGTTCGGGTAGTCGGCGCCCTCGGCGACGAGGTCGTTGATCGTGCAGCCGTCCCCAGTGTCCACGTTGGTGACGGTGCTGTCGTTGCCGTCGATGACGACCGTCGGGCGCACGTCGGAGCCGGGGCACCGGTCACGCCCCTGCACGACGATCGTGAAGATCACCGACCGGGCCTTCGAGACGTTCCCCGCCGCGTCGGTCGCGCGGTAGGTCACGGTGTGGTCCCCGTCCGAGGCGATGACGACGGGCGCCGCGTAGCGCTGCCAGACCCCGCCGTCGACCTGGAACTCGGTCCGGTCGACGCCCGAGCCCTCGTCGGTCGCGACGAGAGTGACCGTCGCTGTGCCGAGGAACGCCCCGCGCAGGTCCCGGCTCCCGCTGAGGGTCGCCGTCACTTCGGGGCGACGGTGTCGGCGGGTACGGTCGATGCCACGACCAGCGTCAGGCTCTTCGGGGCCGACGTGTTGCCGGCGACGTCCGTCGCGCGGAACGCGACGGTGTGCTGCCCCGGTGTCGACACCGCGACCTGCGACGCGTACCGGTACCAGGTCCCTCCATCGACCTGGTACTCGATCGTGGCGACGCCCGAGTCGTCGTCGGTCGCGGCGAGCCGGACCAGCGCGCGGCCCACGTACTCGCCGGCGCTGTTCCTCGCGCCGTAGACGCTGGCGCTGACCACGGGAGCGACGGTGTCGCCGGGCTGCGCCACCACGACCGTGAGCGTCACGGACGCGACCTCGGACACGTTGCCCGCCTCGTCGGTCGCACGGTAGGCGAGCGTGTGCTCGCCCGGCCCGGTGACGACGACCGGACCCGTGTACGGTGCCCAGCCTGCACCGTCGAGGTCGTGCTCGACGGACGCGACGCCCGACCCTCGTCGCTCGCGGTGAGCGTCACGGCCGCGGACCCGATGTACGCGCCCGATCCGTCCCGCTCGCCGCTGACCTCGGCCGCCACGTCGGGGCGGTCGTGTCCTGGCCGCCACCGTCCTCGACGACGACGAACGACGTGACCCCGTCGTCGGACACGTTGCCCGCCGCGTCGGTCGCACGGAACGCGACCTGGTGCTCGCCCGGCCCGGTGACGACGACCGGAGCCGTGTACGGGGCCCAGCCTGCACCGTCGAGGTCGTGCTCGACGCTCGCGACGCCCGAGCCGTCGTCCGTCGCCGTGAGGGCCACGGTCGCGGACCCGACGAACGCCCCGCGTCGTCCCGCTCGCCCGTGACCTCGGCGGTCACCGTGGGGCGGTCGTGTCCTGCTCGCCGTCGCCCGCGACGACCGTGAACGTCGTCGCGCCGACCTCGGAGACGTTGCCCGCCGCGTCGGTCGCGCGGTAGGAGACGGTGTGCTCGCCGGGCTCGGTGATCGCGACCGGCGTCGTGTACGGCATCCAGTGCCCGCCGTGCGCGTCGACCTCGATCGAGGCGACGCCGGACCCTTCGTCCTGGGCCGCGACGGTCACCGTCGCGGAGCCGACGTACGCACCGTCGGCGTCCTGCCTGCCCGTGACCTCGGCGGTCACGGTCGGGGCGACCGTGTCCTCCTCACCGCCCCTTCCACGACCGTGAACGTCGCCGTCTGCGGGTCCGAGGTGTTGCCCGCCTCGTCCGTCGCACGGAACTGGAGGGAGTGCTCACCGACGGTGCCTACGACGAACGGAGCGTCGTAGGCCCGCCAGCCCGAGCCGTCGAGGTCGTACTCGACCCCGGCGACGCCCGAGCTGTCGTCCGTCGCGGTGAGCGTGACGGTGGCGCCGCCGACGTACGCGCCGTCGCCGTCGCGCTCGCCCGTCACCTCGGCCGTGACCGAGGGAGCGGTCGTGTCGTCGCCGCCCCGCCCTCCTCGGTCACGACGAGCTCTCCCACATCTCGCCGTGGCCGGGGATCGCGCAGAAGTAGCGGTACGTGCCGGGGTCAGTACGACCTCGGCCACGTGCTTGCCGCCGTTCGCGTCGAACGGGCTCGCCAGGATGTCGAGCGCGACGTCGTGGTTGTAGCCGGGCGTCGACGTGTCGAACGTCAGCGTGTGACTCATGCCGAACGTGCTGCCGGTCGCGAGGCTGTTCTCGAACACGATCGTCGCGTTCCCGGCGGTTGCCGTCGCCGGGAACGCCTTGTAGTCGGTGACGCTGTTGTCACCGGTCCACGTCAGCACCTGCTCGGCCGCGACCGTGGGCGCGGTCGTCGCGGCTGACATGCTCGCGGTGGTGGGACGGCCGTCGCCGGGGCGACGGAGACGACCGTGGCGGCGGTGAGGCCGGCGACCACGGCGGCCACGAGCCGTCGTGCGCCGCGCGCTCGTGAACTTCTTCGTTCCATGGGTATGCACTCCTCGTCGATGTGCAGAACTGTTGGTCGGGGTCGGGGTCGGGGTCGGGGTCGGGGTCGGGGTCGGGGTCGGGGTCGGGGTCGGGGTCGGGGTCGTGCGCCGTTCGGCGGGGCAGCGCGCCGCCCCGCCGAACGAGCCGGGTGCTACAGGTCCGCCACCCGGATGTCACGGAACTCGATGAGGTCCGCGTTCCCGTGGTTCTGCAGCCCGATGAACCCACGGTCGAACTGGCGCAGGTCCGTCGGCGGGTCGCCCGCACGCGAGGACTCCTGGCCCGGCGTGTTCTCGAACTCGTTGATGACCACGCCGTTGCGGATGATGGTGTACTTCTGTCCGACCACCCGGATCTCGTACTCGTTCCACTCGCCCTTCGGGTGAGCCCGGCGTCGTCACGACCGACCGGATCGAAGTTGTAGACCGAGCCCGTCTTCTGCGGCTCACCCGTCGGGCCGTCGTAGATCTGGATCTCGTGACCGCAAGAGATCGCCACCCACGCGGGGACTGCCCTCGGCGCACTCGGCGTCGCCGGGTGCCGTCGGGTCAGGGAACCGTGTGAAGACGCCGCTGTTCGCGAACGCGGTCCCCTGCGAGACGTCGCGGAAGAGCAGCTTGACCGAGAAGTCCCCGAGCTCCTCCGCCTCGTACCAGAGCATCCCGAGGCCGCCGCTCGAACGAAGCGACCCGTCGGCCTGGAGGTCGAACTTTCCGCCGGGCAGCTGGACCCAGTCGAACAGCGAGTCCTGCGTGCCGTCGAAGATGGTGCGGTACCCGCCGGGCTCCACGCCGATCTGCGAGCGCGCGGCAGCGTTGACGAGCGCCTGACGCTCCTTGCCCGAGATGCGGCTGTCGTCGATCAGGCCCTTCGCCACGGCCTTGACGTGCCGCAGGAACTGAGCCAGGGTTCTTCCACTCCTTCTCGTCCTGGAACAGGTCGTTGATCGTGCAGCCGCCCAGTTCGGCGTTCGCCACGCCCGAGTCGACCTCCCCGAAGAACACCGTCTTGCGGTCGTCCGGGATCGTGCATGTGCTGCTCGCGTCGGCCCTGACCGTGGCGGTGGTGCCGTCGGCATAGGTGACCGTGAGCGTCGCCTCGTGAGAGCCGACCCGCGCGTAGGTGTGCCGCGGGTTCGCCTCGCTCGAGGTGGTGCCGTCGCCGAACTCCCAGAGGTAGGACACGCCACCCGAGCGCTCACCGGAGAAGGCGACCGTGAGCGGGTCTCCTGGACGCTCGTCCCCGATGCGGTCACGGCCGGGGTAGGAGCCCCGCCCTGATAGGTGACGCGCACGAGCTTCTGGTTCGGGTCGAGGCTGAAGAAGCCGCCCGCGTAGTCGAGCAGGTACAGCGCGCCGTCTGGACCGAACTTTGCGTCCATCCAGCTCTGCACCAGGTCGTCCCCGCGACCGCCAGGGATGATGTGGCGCAGGTCCTCCATGAACGCAGGAGCGCCCTGCTCGCCCACGGTCTCCGGGTCGACCGTCACCGCGGTGCGGTTGTTCGGGTTCGACTGGTCGCCGAGCAACCACTTGCCTTCCCAGTACGAAGGCCATGCGACGTCGCTCTTCGGGTCGACCTGCGAGGTCCGGTAGGTCGGTCCGGACATGACGGCCTGACCACCGCCCCGCAGCCACGGGATCGTGTATGTCGCCTCGTCGTCGACGTAGGTCGGGATGCCGTCCTCCCTCCGGGAAGACCGACCCACCGCCGCTCGGCGAGTACCAGATCATGTTGTCGCGCGCCGGCGGGATGTCCACGAGGCCGGTGTTGCGCGGCGACGTGTTCTTGAGGTTGTCGCAGTCATACCAGTCCGTGAGCACGCTCGCGTCCTCGTTGCTCCGGTCACGGTACGGCTGACCGTTCCCCATGCAGTAGGGCCAGCCCTGGTTGCCGGCGGACGTGATGATCGTCGCCGTCTCGTACTTCGCGGGGCCGAGCTCAGGGTCGGGCAGCGTCGCGTCCGGTCCGACCCAGGCGGCCGTGAGCCAGTCGGTGTCGGGGTCGATCTGCAGGCGCGAGATGTTGCGCACGCCCATGACGTAGATCTCGGGCCTGGTCTTGTCCGCCGGGTAGTCGCCTGCGGGGAAGAGGTTGCCCTCGGGGACGGTGTAGGTGCCGTCGTCCTCGGGGTGGATCCGCAGGATCTTGCCGTTGAGGTCGTTGGTGTTGCCTGCGGTGCGGCGCGCGTCCTGGAAGCTGATGCCCCGAACTCCTGGGTCCAGTTGTTCCCGGAGTAGCCACCCGAGCCGCCGGACGAGTTGCTGTCGCCCGAGCCGACGTAGAGGTTGCCCGCGTCGTCGAACGCCATGCCACCGCCCGCGTGGCAGCAGCTGTGGATCTGCGTGTCCCACTGGAGCAGGTCGACACGGGTGTTCTGGTCGATGGTCGGGCCCTCGGGGTCGTAGGTGAACCGCGAGACGGTGCGCTGACCGACCCTGCTCTCACGGTCGATCGACTCGTGCGGCATCCAGTAGACGTAGATCCACCTGTTCTGCGCGAAGTCCGGGTCGGGGACGATGCCGAGCAGACCCTCCTCGTTCTTCACGAGCTCGCTGCCGCTGCCCCGGTTGCCCATGACGTCGAGCGTCGTGAGGAGGCTCACGGCGCCGGTGTCGGGGTCCCACTCGTGGATCGTGCCGCAGCCGAGGCCCACGTCGGGGTTCTCCCAGCTCACGACCGGTCCGGTCGGGCACGCCCCGCGCCCGACGTAGAAGACCGTGCCGTCGGGGGCGATCGTCAGGCCGTGGGGCTCGCCGACCTGGTCGAGCGTGCCGCCGTGTTCGGGGCCGTGATGCGCTCGACGCGGTAGTTCGAGGCGATCGTCGCCTGGCAGTCGCCGCGCACGACGCCGGTCGTCCACTGCAGCGCTCCGAGCAGGTGCTCGCGGAACGCCGCGTCGGCCCAGCTCCCGCGGTGCCGCCCATACCGGTGAAGAACGACCGGCCGCCGTCGTAGTCACGGCACCAGGACACGGGCTCGAACGGTGAAGTCGTCGGTCCTGCGTCCGGTCCGGGCTCGAGCTGCGCGAGCGTGTGCACCTTGCCGGCGGGGTTGTCAGCCCAGCCCAGCCACTTGTCCTCGCGGTCCCACGTGAGGGGCAAGGAGGCCGTGGCAGGTGCTGTCGGTCGACGAGGTCGACCGTGCGCTGCTCGACGGGAAGCTCGGGTTCCGGCTGATTGACGGCGTCGGGCCCGAAGAGCGAGATCTCGGCGAGCTGGGTGGAGCTCTCGCCCCGTTCTGCGTGATCCGGAGGCGGTACCAGCCGTAGGCGGTGCCGCTCTCGACGTCGAAGTCCCGCGGCTGGAAGCGCTGCGGGAAGTCCTCGTCGCTCCGGGCGTCGACGTCGTGCCACGTCGTGCCGTCGGTCGAGCCCTGCAGCGTCCAGGACTTCGGGTCACGACCGTCGAAGTCGTTGGCCGACGTCAGCGTGTAGCGCGCCAGGGCGACCGGTTCGTCGAGCCGCAGCGTGATCGTCGCCGCGGTCTCGAACGCCAGCCACTTGGTGCCGGGGTCGCCGTCGATGAGGTTGCCGACGTCCTCGTTCGGCGGGTTGTCCGCGCTCGCGGTGACCTCGGCGACGTCCTCGGGTCGGGCTGGGCGCCGGCGATTCGCGTGCCGACGAGGCCCGTGAACCACTGGGACGCCTCGTGGGCGCGCGCCGCGTCACGCACGCCGAGGAAGCCACCGCCGGCGTTGACGTAGTCCTTGAGCGCCGCCTCCTGCGCGGCGCTGAACTCGGTGCCCTCGGCGGACAGGAAGACCACGCCGCGGTACTCCCCGAGCGCTGCGGGGCTGAACACGGCGGGGTCCGACGACGCGACGACCTCGAAGCCGTGCTCTGCGCCGAGCTGGGCGAAGGCCTGGGCGGCCTCGACGACTGGGTCGTCCTGCACGTCCGGGGCCCCGTGGAACACGAGGACACGGACAGGGGCCGTGCCGGTGGGGGCCGCCTGGACGGGGCCGTCCGCACGGGGAGGCCTGGACCGCTGCGGCTGGAGCCCCGACGGTGCGATCCACCTGGGCGGACGCGGGGCCATGGCCGTACCCGCGACGAGTGCGAGACTCGTCAGTCCGACGGCCACGGATCGTAGGGTTCGCGGCCGGGATCGGCCTCTTGTGGTGGGGATGTTGCTCGTCTCGAAAGCACTCTCCAACTCCTTCGTCATCGGTGCGGTGCGCCCGGGTGTCGGGCGCCGAGCGGTGGTGGTTCGGGGAGAAGCGGCGGACCGGCAGCAGGTGGACAGCGCGTCTGGTCAGCCGGGCTTCTGGATCGCCGGACCTCAGTGACCGGCGTGACCCGCCTGACCGGTGGGTTCCACGGGGTCCGCGGGCGCGCCCATGTGCCCCCGTGCCCCGGAAACGGTCGATCGACTCCTGCGCGCCCGGCGGCATGCTGCCGTCCGCGTTGCGGACCAGGAAGATCCCAGCCATACCGCCATCGGCATGGAACTGCACGTGGCAGTGGTACATCCAGGCACCCGGCCCGACGCCCAGCCCGGCGACGGCTTGAACCCGAACGAGTCGCCGGGGTTGAGGTCGCGGTTGTCGACCACCTGGCTCGGGTCGTCCTTGCCCTGGAGCAGGCCGGTCCGGTTGTTGGCCCAGCGGTGCGCGTGCAGGTGGAACGTGTGAAAGGTGTTGCCGTGGCCGATGCAGATGAACTCGACCCGCTCACCGTCCTTCGCCTCGAACATCGGGGTGTCGGGCGCGGCCTTGTTGTTGATGAGCATGTCGTTGAAGACCACCGTGAACTGCTTCTGGGAAGCACGTCTCCCACCCGGCGGACGACGAGCGCACCGTAGAGCCCTGCGGCCACGCCGAGCGTCCCGTGCTCTCCCCACGCGTGGTCGTGGTAATGCCAGTAGCCCGCGCTCCCGGGCATCCAGATGCCGCGGTCCCGGGCCATGGGCACGGTCGACCAGATGTACGTGCGTGTCTCGCCGGGTTCGTTGAACGAGTCGTTGAACGGGCTGCCGTCACTGTTGACGTCGTAGTTGACGCCGTGCGGGTGGATCGACAGGCGCTGGTCGGTTGTGTTCACCAGCGTGATCTCGAGCGTCTCGCCCTCCCACATCTCGAGGACCGGGCCGGGGACGGTCGCCGCACCCGGTTCGAGCCCGTAGCCGACCAAGCCGTCCGCGATGCGTTCGGCGTACATCGTGATCCGCCGGACGGTTCCGCTCGGTGCGGCTGCGGCTGCGGCGGCCGGAGCGGCGGAGGCGACTGTGCCGCCTGGGCCGAGCATGTACGCGGCGACCGGAGCCGCAGCGAGGACGCCTGCTCCGAGGAGCAGGGAACGCCTGGACAACGGGTTCGCGGGTGGGAGGTCGGTTGTCGGATCGCTCATGGGTGTCCTTTCGGACGCGGACAGCGAGCCAATGCGGCGCGACGAGCGCCGCGGGTGCCGCGTCTCGGTCGACGGACCCGGGGCAGCGGCCCGGAGTGGGCGTCGGTCCCGCATGCGCGACAGCTGCGCTCGCCGGACGTCAGCGACTGGGCGCACCGATCGATCGGTGAGAACCAGCGTCACGGGCGAGGTCGGTGGCCACGGGTGGCCGAGCCGGTGCACGCGACGATGCATGCGCGCCGACCGTCGGTCCGGACCTCCGACCTGCCCCGAGCAGGAGATCCGGGTCCCCGGTGATTTCCAGGAGCAACTGTCAACCATCAGAACGCACGCTTTGGGCTATGTCAACAGATAGACGAAAGTTCTGTTGTTAACACACAAAAGGTGCTCCTTAAGTGGCGGACTTCGAAGTGCGCCACGACAATACGGCCTGCTGAACGTCACTGTCCGGGCGTTCGGGTGTTCGGGCGCTCTGACCTCAGGTCGCCATGACGCGCGGATTTCTGGCCGACGGTGCCAGCCCACCCGAGCGCGAAGGTCACGCGGCGACGGCCACCGGCCGTCATGAACGAGGACGTCGCGTTGTCGGCGGACGGCAGGCCGAGCGTGACCGGTCCCCGAGGGCCGCCGGCCTACGGGTTGCCGTTCGTGGACGGTTCCGTCAGGCTGCGGTCAGCTCGCCGCGGCGAGCGGGGACCACCGGCTCGTGAGGTCCCCGAGCGCGCGCGAGAGCGCCGCGTTGAACGCGTCGGGTGCGTCGAGGTTGACGTCGTGGCCCGCGCGCGGCACGACGACGAGGGCTGTCTCGGGGACCGTGTCGAGGTACCGCCTCTCGTCGAGGCGCAGGTGGTCGCGCTCGCCGTTGATGAGCCAGACCGGCACCTTGGCGGCGCGCAGGTCGGCGCGCGAGGAGCGGCCCGCGAGCTCGTGCAGCACGTCGGTCACGACCTGCCAGCCGGGGCGACCGGGCAGCTGCGGGTCGGCGAACGTCCCGGCCCCGTGAGCTGGGCCGAGGCACGCGCACCGCCGGGCAGCGACCGCCCGGCGCGCAGCACGTCCTGTACCCGACCCAGCACCCGACGCGTGGCTGAGCCTGCGGCGTCGACCAGGTTTGCGGCCTCGCGGAAGAGCGCGACGGGCTTGCCGCGCGGGTCGGAGCTGCACGCGCACGCCACGACGCCAGCGAGCCGGGACGGGTGGCTCGCCGCGTACGCGAGCGAGGTGTACCCGCCGAGCGACATCCCGACGACCACGACGGGGACGTCGTCGGGGAAGGAGGCGACGGCGTCGTCCAGGATCTCGAATGCCCGAGCCAGTGTGAACCGTTCGCCGCTGCGCTCGCCGTGCCCGGGCAGGTCGACGGCGACTGCGAGGTGGCGGCCTCGCGCACGTGAGCGAGCTGACGTCCCCAGATCGCGTTCGACGTGCGCACCCGTGCACGAACACCACGGCTGCGGGAGTACCTGCCGTGGACGCCTGCGCGAGGCTGGGGAGGAGGTCGATCGACGAGTCGGCGGACGGAAGGCGGTGGCCCGGAGCGCGGGCTGGTTGTTGTGCATCGTCTTGGATGCTGCCAGGGCGACCTGGGAGCGGTCAGGACACCGGAGCGCCTCGCGTGAATGTCCTGTGCGGGCCTTGCGCCGAGAGGCACGCAGGTGAAGGACGCGGCCTCCGGACCGTACGGCGAGGGGCTTATCTGCGGACGCGGAATCGGAGCATGGTGACGGACCCCGAGCGCGTGGTGCTGAACGGTTCCAGGTCGATCCTGCCGAGGCCGGGGTCGAGAAGCGGACACCGTCTCCGAGCAGCACCGGCAGGACATAGACGAGGATCTCGTCGACGAGCCCTTGCTGCAGGCACTGGCTGGCCACGTCGGCACCGAGGATCTCCAGGTTCAGTCCGGCCGCAGCGTCGCGCGCCGTGGCGACGGCCTCCGCGATGTCGCAGGTGAGGAACGTGACACCTGGGTCCGGCTCGTCCGGCGGCTTGTGGGTCAGGACGAACTGGGGCCGCCGTCGTAGGTGGTGACCTCGTCGGGCATCTGCTTCGCGACCTCGTAGGTGCCCCGGCCGACGAGCATCGCGCCCGTGGCCGCCATGACCTCTGGGAAGACGGCCGCGCTCATGTGCTCGAAGATCCAGTCCATCGCGTGGTCGGGACCGGCGATGAAGCCGTCGAGCGACATCGCCCTGTTCACGACGACCTTGCCGGTGCTCGTGCCGCCCATGTGCTTCCTCGCAGGATGTCGGCGGTTCGGCGCTTCCCGCCGACTCTATCCGCGATCCTGGGCGAGGTCCCGACGGGCCGTGCCGTGCACGCTCACTATCCTGGGACGGTGCGCATCGACCTTCACACCCACTCCACGGCGTCAGACGGGACCGACGCCCCGGCGCAGGTCGTGGCGGACGCGGCCACCGCAGGACTCGACGTCGTGGCCCTCACGGACCATGACACGACCGCCGGCTGGGCGGACGCGGCGGAGTCGGCCCAGCGTCACGGCATCGCCCTGGTGCGCGGGGCGGAGGTCTCGGCGCGCTCGGGCCACATCTCGGTGCACCTCCTGAGCTACCTGCACGACCCGAACCACCCCGACCTGCTGGTCGAGACCGAACGCACCCGCGTCGACCGCGTCTCGCGCGCCCAGCGGATGGTCGAGCGGATCGGCGAGGACTACCCGCTGACGTGGGAGGATGTCCTGTCGCAGACCGAGGAGGGACCACGATCGGGCGGCCGCACATCGCGGACGCCCTGGTGGCCACCGGCCACGTCAGTGACCGTTCGGCGGCTTTCGCCACGATCCTGCACCCAGGCACGGGCTACTACGTGCCGCACTACGCACCCGACGTCCTGGACGCCGTGCGCGGTGCGCGCGGCGGGCGGCGTGCCCGTCTTCGCCCACCCGGGCGCCGACGGGCGGGGGCGCGTGGTGCCGGACGCGGTCATCGAGGAGATGGCGGCGCAGGACTGCTGGGGCTCGAGGTGCACCACCGCGACCACAGCGAGCAGCAACGAGCCCGGCTCGAGGACATCGCCCACACCCTGGGCCTCTTCGTGACGGGCTCGAGCGATTACCACGGGGCGGCAAACCAAACCGGCTCGGCGAGAACACCACAGCACCACGAGTGCTGGAGACGATCGAGGAGCTAGGCACGTTGGACGTGATCCGATGACGGCGCGGGCGGTGATGTCGTGAACGACATCATGGACCTCCGCCTTTTCACCGAGGTGTTCATCACGCTGTTCGTGATCATGGACCCTCCGGGACGGTACCGATCTTCCTGGGGCTGACCAGCGCCATGGGTGCCAAGCAGCGCAACCAGGCCGCCAGGACGGCGATCCTCGTCGCGTTCGGCGTGATCGTGTCGTTCGCGGTCTTCGGGCAGCAGATCCTCAACTACATGGGCATCTCGCTCCCGGCGCTCAAGGCGTCCGGCGGCCTCCTGCTCCTGCTGGTCGCGATGGAGCTGCTGACGGAAAGATGGAGGAGCCGACGCCGTCGGGCAACAAGGGCGTCAACGTCGCCCTGGTCCCGCTCGGGACGCCGCTGCTGGCAGGTCCGGGTGCGATCGTCGCGACCATGGTGTTCGTCCAGCGCGCCGACGGGTCCGCGGCCGACTGGGTCGCGATCGCGGCGGGCGTCGTCGCGGTGCACCTCACGCTCTTCCTGGCGATGCGCTTCGCGAACGTCATCCACCGGGTGCTCGGCGACTCCGGCACCATCCTCGTGACCCGCATCGCGGGTCTCCTGCTGCCGCGATAGCGGTGCAGCTCGTCGCGGACGCCGTCACGGCGTTCGTGCAGGCGGCGAGCTGACGGACGGCGCACGAGGCGCCTCTCCGCCGGGAGCGGCACCGGGCTCCTCGAACCGGTGGGTGCCGACGACACGGAGCAGCTGGAGCTTCTCCCAGGCCTCGGTCCGGGGTGGGGTGGTCAGGACGAGCAGGGCTTGGGTCTGGTTCTCGGTGAACAGGACCTGACAGTCGAGCTCGATGGGGCCGAGCTCGGGATGGACGAGCGTCTTGTGGTCCTCGAAGCGCCGGGCCACCTCGTGCCTGTCCCAGATCTCGGTGAACTCCGGGCTGGCCCGTCGCAGCGCCGTCACGAGAGAGGCTGCCGGTGAGCGGGGCCCGGATCGTCCGTACGCCACGCGCAGCGTGGCGACCAGAGCCCGACCCTGTCGCGCGCGATCGTCCTCGGGATAGATCCAGCGGGCAGCGGGTTCGGTGAACCAGCGGTAGACGTCGCTGCGGGCGCGCCCGGTCCGGGCCGACGCGTCTCCGAAGAGCGCCGCTGCCATCTCGTTCGCCACGAGGGTCTCGCCCAGCTCCGAGAGGATCAACGCGGGCTGGCGCCGAGCTGGTCGAGCACGCGGAGCAGCGCGGGCGCGACGTGGGTGGTCGCGTGGGTGCGGTCAGGCGCCGGATGTCCCGCCGTGCGGTACAGGTAGTCCTGCTCGTCGTCGCTCAGACGCAGGGTGCGCGCCAGCGCGCTGAGCATCTGCGGGCTCGGTTGAGGTCCGCGACCCTGCTCCATGCGGGCGTAGTAGTCGGTCGACATGCCGGTCAGCGCGGCCACCTCCTCGCGGCGCAGACCCGGAGCCCGTCGACGGGCACCTGCGGGCAGACCGACGTCGCCGGGTTGGAGCGCCTCACGACGCGTGCGCAGGAAGGTGGCGAGCTCGTGTCGTTCCATCTCGTCATCATCTACCGGCACTGCCCGCTCGACCAGGGACCGGCGATCCCTGGACGACGAGGTCTCTGGTGCCCGGGCGGGGCTCGACCCAGGGTGGAGGCATGAACATCTCCGGAAACACCATCTTCATCCCCGGCGCCACCAGCGGGATCGGTCTGGCGCTCGCCCTGCGCCTGAGAGCGCGAGGCAACACGGTCGTCGTCGGCGGACGGCGCACCGAGCTGCTCGAGCGCATCGCCGCCGAGCACCCCGGCATCGGCACCGTGCGGATCGACACCACCGACCCCGCGAGCATCCGCGCGGCTGCGGCCGAGGTCGTCGCCGCTCACCCCGACCTCGACGTGCTCGTCGCGATGGCGGGGATCATGCGCGTCGAGGACTGGCGCACCCCGGCCGGATTCCTCGCCGACGCCGAGGAGGTTGTCACGACCAACCTGCTCGGCCCCATCCGCCTGATCGCAGCGTTCACCGAGCACCTCCAGAGCAGGCCCGCGGCGACCATCGTCACCGTCTCGAGCGGCCTCGCGCACACTCCGTTGCGCGCCACTCCGACCTACAACGCCACCAAGGCGGCCATCCACATGCTGAGCGAGTCGATCCGGCTCCAGCTTGCCGCCACGAACGTCGAGGTGCTCGAGCTGGTCCCACCCGCGGTGCGATCGGACCTGATGCCCGGGCACGCCGAGAACGAGCTCGCGATGCCGCTCGACGAGTTCGCCGACGAGGTGGTCGACCTCATCGAGGCGCAGCCCGGCAACGACGAGGTCCTCGTCGAGAGGGTGAAGCTTCTCCGCTTCAGCGAGGTGCGCGGCGACTACCGTGAGGTCGTCGGCGTGCTGAACCGTTCCGACGTGCCCACCGCTGTCTGAGACCGTGCCTACCAGGCCCCGGGTCGGGTTCCGGCGTCACGAAGGTGACCGCTCCGTCGTCGGACACCACGAGGCCCGGGTTGTGTGCGACCTCCCAGCGGAACCCGTCCGGGTCCGCGAAGTAGCCCGAGTAGCCGCCCCAGTCGCGCACCTGCGCGTGCACGACGACGGTCCCACCCGCGGCGAGCGCGCTCGCCAGGGCGTCGTCCACCTCGGCGGGTGAGCCGACGTTGTGCGCAAGGGCGACGGGCGCCACCGGGTCCGTCCGTGGTGCGCCCCGTGGATCCCGGGCCCGGCCTCCTCGAGGAGGTCTGCCCGCCGCCACAGGGACAGCAGCAGCCCGTGGCCCACCTGGAGGAAGACGACCTCTCCGGGACCTCGTTCACGGGCGCCCAGCCCAGGCCGTCGACGTAGAAGGCGCGCGCCCGGGCGACGTCTCGCACTCCCAGGGTGATGAGGCTGACGCGAGGTTCCATGCGTCCACGCTAGACCCGGCGGGTGCGGTGCGCCGTCGGGACCGGGAGAGCTCCGGGCCGCCGCTCGAAGGAGCGACGGCCCGGAGCCTGGTCGTGCGGGTCGGCCGAGGACTACTCGGCCGCGGTCGTCCCGCGTCGGACGCCCCGCCGTGCGTGCGGCGGCGGTTGCGCTGGCGACGAGGACGCGACGGGGCGCCACCCTCGGCAGAGCCTGCGGCGGCGGGGCCTCGGTGCCAGCAGCCTGGGCAGAGCCCGTGGCGGTCGCGGAACCGGTGGAGGCCGCGGAACCGGTGGATGCCGACGAGCGCTGCGCGCCCTCGCCACCCGTCCGCCCGAGCTGCCGGCGCCGGAGCGCCCGCCGTCACGGCCGCCCTCACGCCCGCCCGAACGCCCTGCGTCGCGTGAGCCGGAACGGCCCCGTCGCGCGAGCTGCCGGACGACGCCGACGTGTGGCGCTTGCCGGTCTCGCCCAGGTCCTCGAGCTTCTCCGCGTCCAGGCGGCACGGGTCTGCGCCGACTTGGGGAGACGGCCCTTGGTGCCCTGCGGGATGTTCAGGTCCGCGAACAGGTGCGGGGACGTCGAGTAGGTCTCGACGGGCTCCGGGATGTTCAGGTCGAGCGCCTTGTTGATGAGCCCCAACGCGGCACGTCGTCCCAGTCGACGAACGTGACGGCCGTGCCCTTGTTGCCCGCGCGGCCTGTGCGGCCCGTGCGGTGCAGGTAGGTCTTCTCGTCCTC
The DNA here is from genome assembly GCA_038070415.1 of Oerskovia sp. M15. GTDB lineage: Bacteria > Actinomycetota > Actinomycetes > Actinomycetales > Cellulomonadaceae > Oerskovia. The sequence continues at coordinate 524,476 of JAMYWF010000001.1, read as the reverse complement.
GGGGCACTGGTAGTTGACGACGTGCGTGACGTCGTCGACGTCGATGCCTCGCGCTGCGACGTCGGTCGCGACGAGGACGTCGATCTTGCCCGAGCGGAAGGCGCGCAGCGCTGCTCACGAGCGCCCTGGCCGAGGTCGCCGTGGATCGCGCCCGACGCGAAGCCGCGGTCCGCGAGCTCGTCGGCCACCTTGGCGGCGGTGCGCTTGGTGCGGGCGAACACGATCGTCAGGCCGCGGCCCTCGGACTGCAGGATGCGCGCGAGGACCTCGACCTTGTCGAGAGCGTGCGCACGGTAGACGACCTGCTTGATGTTCTTGACGGTCTGGCCGCCATCGTCGGGGTCGTTGGCCCGGATGTGCGTGGGCTGCGTCATGTAGCGGCGGGCCATCGAGACGACCGCGCCCGGCATGGTCGCCGAGAACAGCATGGTGTGGCGGGCCGCGGGCGTGCGCGAGCAGCTTCTCGACGTCCGGCAGGAAGCCGAGGTCGAGCATCTCGTCGGCCTCGTCGAGGACGACGCAGCGGGCGCGCGTGAGGTTGAGGTGCCCCTGGTTCATCAGGTCGATCATGCGACCGGGGGTACCGACGACGACCTCGACGCCTGCGTTGAGCGTCGAGACCTGGGGCTCGTACGCACGGCCGCCGTAGAGCTGGATGATGCGGACGCTGCGCCGGGCCGAAGCGGCCTCCAGGTCGCCGGCGACCTGGACGGCGAGCTCACGGGTCGGGACGATGACGAGCGCCTGCGGCTTGCCCGGGCGGGGAGCTCGTCGAAGCCCTCCTCGCCCGGTGCGATGACGCGGTGCAGCAGCGGCACGCCGAAGCCGAGCGTCTTGCCGGTTCCGGTCTTGGCCTGGCCGATGATGTCGTGTCCCGACATCGCGACGGGCAGGGTCATCGCCTGGATGGGGAACGGGTGGGTGATGCCGGAGTCGGCCAGGGCCTCGACGATCTCCGGACGGACGCCAAAGTCCGCGAAGGAGACGTCCTTGGCCTGGACGCTCGAGGAGAGCTTGGTCTCCGCGGCGTCGGAGGGAGAGGTCGAGCTCGGTGGGCTCGACGGGTGTTTCTGTGGTGGTCACTGGTGCCTCGTGGTTCTGATGTCTGGCGCGAGGCCCCGCACGTGCGCGATCGACCCGACGGTTGGCGGGTCCACGATGCTCCGGGAGATCCCAGGCAGGTGCGGTCTCTTGCGCCTAGTGGCCGGCAGCCGATCGCAGGTATTCGCCGCGAGGACGTCGTCGGGGTCGTCGGCCGTGAGGCGCGAACCCCGGCAGCGCCCGCGCGCACCGACCGAGGTCGGCGTCGTGAGGTGTCGTTCGCATGTCTTTCGGCACGGGGTGGGGCTCTGGAGCACCCACCGGGGCCGGGGATTCGGACGACCGGGCAACCGATGTACCCTCCATAGTATCGGACGGCGTCCCGGGCCGGTCACCTGCTCGTCATGTCGCGGATTCGCCACGCGGACCTCGACTATCCTGACCCGATGAGCGAGCCGCAGCACCACGATCTGACCGCCGGCACCGACAGGCTCGCCACGGACCGGGATGCGATCGGCCTGCTGGGTCTCATCGCGTATACCGAGCTCGCGACGTTCGGCCGTCTGGCCGCCGACGCGGCGGACGCACCGACGCTGGCACAACGACACCAGCTGTCCCGGCACGCCGGCAAGATGCTCGCGCGCCACGAGCGCATCCTGGAGCGCATCGCGGACCTGGGAGGCGACCCCGAGGCCGAGATGGGTGCCTTCGACGGCATCTTCGACGACTTCGAGAGCCGCACGCCGTCAAGCACCTGGTGGGAGGGCGTGCTCAAGTGGTACGTCGGGCACGGTGTCGCCGACGACTTCTGCCGCCTGGCCGCGGACGGCCTCGACGACGACTCACGGGACCTGGTGCTGGAGATCCTCTCGGACGGCGCGGACTCCGAGCGCTCGGCCACCGTGATCGCCGATGCCGCGGCAGCCGACCCCGTCCTCGCCTCGCGGCTCGCGCTGTGGGGCGGCGCCTGGTGGGCGAGGCGCTCGGCCTGGTGCAGACGCTCCTCGCCGAGCGGGACGGGCTCAACCGGCTCCTGGCGGACGGTGCCGGTCACCGTGCGGAGGCGGGCACGACCGGTCCGGCGGACGCGACCGGTACGGCTGCCGACCGGCAGGTCTGGGTCTTCTCGCAGCTCACGGCCGAGCACACGCGGCGCATGGGACGCCTGGGCCTGGCGGCCTGACGGACCGCGCCGGACGCGACGAGGGCGGTGCCCCGACCGACAGGTCGGGACACCGCCCTCGTGTGCGCGAACCGTCAGAGCGAGCCGAAGCCCACCCGACGCTGCTCCTCGGTGCCGATCTCCACGTAGCCGATCGACGCCGTCGGGATGATGACGCGGCGGCCGCGGGAGTCGAGCAGCTCGAGCGCCGGACCGCCCGCCAGGGCGGTGGCGACGGCGGCGGCCACGGCCTCCGTGGTCTCCTCCGTCTCGATCACGAGCTCGCGGGCCAGGTTCTGCACACCGATGGTGACTTCCACGTGATTCTCCTTCGCGAGCGTCGCCTGCGGGTCATCCCGCCGCCACTTGTCGACAACTCCTCCGATACTAACGAGATTCCCGGCTCCCTTGCGCCCCGCGCTGGTGAGGCGCTCGGCCGGGGCCAGCTCGGCGTCAGGTGTCGCGGCGGAGCATCCCGTGGACACCGCGCCAGGCGAGCGCGGGCAGGAGGCGGGTCACCTCGTCGGTCGAGATGTCGCTGCCGGAGCGGATCGCCTCGCTCGCGGCGCTCCGGGCGATCGCGGTGCAGGTGCGGGCGACGACGAGCGCTTCCTGCTCCGAGAGGGACGTGAGCCGACCGAGCACCTCCGCGAGCTCGCGGGCGTTGAGCTCGTCGGGCTCGAGCACCCGGGCACGGACATCCGGGTCGCGCATCACGTCGGACTCGAAGAGCAGTCCGGCAGACGGCCCGCGGCGCGCGCATAGCCGACGTAGGCCCTCACGATGCCCTCGATCACGGCGAGTCCGTCCACCGCGAGCGCGTCGAGGTCACCGGGCGAGGTGCCGGGGCCTCGGAGCGGAACGGCGAGAGGACGCTCCGGACGGAGCACACGAGCACGCTGCCCTGCTGGTCGACGAGGGCCATGTAGAGGTCGAGCTTGACGGGAAGTGCCGGTAGAGGACCGGCTTGCTGACTCCTGCGCCGTCGGCGATGTCGTCCATCGTGATGTGGTGGTAGCCGTGGTCGGAGAAGAGGCGCTCGGCGATCGTGAGCAGCTGCGTGCGCCGCTCGGTCCGCGGCATGCGGACGGTCACGGTCCTGACGCTTCTCGGCTTCTCTGCGACCCCGGCATGCGGCGATAGTACGGGCAGCAGCAAAGTGCCGTCGCCGGCGATGAGATCATGGACACGTGACGTCTCCCGCTGCCCCCACGACCGACCGGGGGTCCGCTGGAGGGTGCCCCGGACAGCCCGGAGGCGCAGATCGTTCCTCGTCGTCCGGCCCGACGACGCCGCTCACCTCGCTGAGGTCACGCACCCGGGTGCGGCTCGGGCGGCGCGGCGGCGCGGTATGCGGCGCGGACCGGCGGTCGTCCTCGCCACAGGTGGCGTCCTCGCCGGCCTCGCGACGGGTGTGCTCGGCGTGGGGCGCTCGTCCCCGGGCTCCCGACAGCGCGGTGCCTTCCACCGCGGCCGGTGCGCCGGAGGACGGGCGGGCGACGCCGTCGGGCAGGGGACGCCCACCGACGGTGAGGCGCGAGGCACGGCGGCCACGGACGCCGCTGACGGTGCGACGGACGCCACGACCGAGGCGCGCGCCGAGGACGCCGCGAGCCGGTCTGTGCGCGACCCCAGCTCGGGTTCGACGCCCCGGGTCTCTGCCGCTCGCCCTCGAGCGGGTCGTCGAGCCCGGGTCCGGACTGCTCGGGACCGAGGTGGTCCCGGACCTCGGAGGTGCGCTGGTCGTCGTGCCGGCGGAGGTGCCGCCCCGGCACCGGGACCGTGACGACCGTGCGCATCGAGGTCGAGCAGGGGCTGCCCGTGGACGGCGAGACGTTCGCGGTGGCCGTGCTGACGACACTCAACGACCCGCGCGGCTGGGGGCCGTGGACGGAGTGACGTTCGCGCGGACCGCGGGGACGCGGACGTCCGGGTCGTCCTGGCGAGCCCAGCGACGACGGACCGTCTGTGCGCCCCGCTCAGGACGGGAGGCCTGTACTCGTGCGGGACCACCGGAGCGGCGATCCTCAACTTCTCGCGCTGGGTGGACGGTGCCGCGGACTTCAAGGGCGACAAGGTGCTGTACCGGCACTATCTGGTCAACCACGAGGTCGGCCACGTGCTGGGGCACCACCATGTGGGCTGCCCGGCTCCCGGGCGCTCGCGCCTGTGATGGTCCAGCAGTCCATGACCACCGAGGGTTGCCTGCCGAACGGATGGCCCACGCTCGGGTAGATCCGTGGGCAGGGCGGGAGCGGCGCCGCCGTCTCACGTCGAGGCGCACGACGACCTCGAGGTCTCGGTTCACGGGCGTGGTTGCGCTGGGCTGCCCGGCCATGCAGGATCGAGGTTCATGGGTGCGTGGAGCGAGAGAACGGCGGCGTCGTGGTTCTGCCCGACGGCCGGAGCGTGCGCGGTCGCGCGCTGCACGGCGGCCTGCCCGCCGGAGCCGAGGTTCCGGAGTTCGGCCTCTACCTCACCGCGAGGCCGCACCAGGAAGGATCCTGGGAGTCTCGTTGGACCTGCTGGCCCGACTTCCGGCTGCCACGCTCGTCGTCGGAAGCGATCGCCGCGCTCCGGGAGGCGTACGAGCGCTCGTCCTCGTCGCGGGTGGAGATCGCGTGCGATGGCGGTACCGGCCGTACGGGCACCGCGATCGCGATACTTGCGCGGTACGCCGGGGTCCCGAGCGACGAAGCGGTGATGTGGGTTCGCGCGAACTACCGTCTGCGAGCCGTCGAGACGCCCTGGCAACGACGCTTCGTCGCCCGCACGGACCTGTCCCGCTGAGAGATCGTCGTGATCGCATCCTCGGGGACCGTGCGGTGCTCCGGACTGTGGGTGGCTCGTGATGAGATCGTCCCGTGCTGCACCACCCGGACCTCCGTCTCGTCCTGCCGGACGCCGCTTCCGCGGCGCCCGTCCACCTCGACCCCACCCAGCGGTCGGCGCTCGAGGCGGCGCGCACCGAGCCCGTGACCCTGGTGGTCGGGGCGCCGGGGACGGGCAAGACGACAGTAGCCATCGAGGTGGCCGCGCAGGCGCTGAGCGAGGGTGCGGACCCGGCCCGCGTGCTGGTGATCGCCGCGTCCCGCCGGTCGGCTGCGGAGGTGCGTGACCGACTCTCGGCGCGCGCGGACCGCACGGTCAGCGCGCCCATGGTGCGCACGGCCGCGGCCGCGGCCTTCGCGGTCCTGCGCGCGCGGGCCGCTGCGGTCGGTGAGCCGCCTCCCACCTTGATCTCCGGCCCCGAGCAGGACCTCCTGCTCGCCGAGCTGTTGGCCGGGCACCTCGACGGTGACGGGTGCCCTGCGCCTGCCGGACGGGCTGCCGGAGGAGGTGCTGGCTCTGCGCGGCCTGCGCCAGGAGCTGCGCGACCTCCTGATGCGCGCGGCCGAGCGCGGTCTGACTCCCGTGGACCTCGACGACCTGGGCGCCCGGCACGATCGCCCCGAGTGGCGGTCCGCCGCGCAGGTCTACCAGGAGTACCTCGACGTGACCGCGCTGCGGGTCGGGACCCCTGACCTGGGCTCGCGCTACGACCCCGCGGTCGTGGTCGACGAGGCCGCCGAGGCCCTGCTCGCCTGGGAGGACGAGGTCACGGGCGCCCCAAGCCCACGTGGGACGTCGTCGTGGTCGACGACTACCAGGAGGCGACCATCGCGACCGCACGCTTCCTGCGCGTGGCGCACGACGACGGCGCTCGCCTCGTGCTCCTGGCGGACCCCGACACCGCGGTCCAGACCTTCCGCGGGCGAGCCCGGGCTGGTCGGACGGGCGTCCGCGCCCGTGCGTCGGCGCGCCGCGACGGAGAGTTCGACGCGCGCGTCGAGGTCCTCGGCACGGCCTGGCGTCAGGAGGACGCGCTGCGCGAGGTCACGCGGACCGTGACGACCCAGATCGGTACGGTCGCGGGGCCGTGCACCGTGGTGCCGGGCGTCGCCGGTCCCCGTCCCCGAGGACGGTGCGCCGCGCGGGCGTCCGTCGCGCTGCTCGGCAGCGGAGCGGAGGAGGCCGCGTACGTGGCCCGCGAGCTGCGGGCCGAGCACCTGCTTCACGGCACGCCCTGGGGTCGCATGGCCGTGGTCTGTCGTGCGGGGCCCAGCTCGCGACCCTGAGGCGCGCGCTCATCGCGGCCTCGGTGCCCGTCGGGATCCTCGGGTCTGACGTCCCGCTGCGCGAGGAACCTGCGGTCACGCCGCTGCTCGCGATCATGCGGGTGGCCGTCGGGCTGTCACCCGCCGGAGGCTCGCGCGGGCTCGACGGCGTGCGCGGTGCGGCCGGGACGGAGGTCGCCGTGACGCGCGATGTCGGGGACCCGGCGGAGACGTTGATCCAGCAGGAGCCGACCGCCCAGGGTGCCGCTTTCGACGAGCTGGACCCCGTGACCGCCGCGGCCCTCGTCACCTCGCCGGTCGGCGGGCTCGACGTGGTCGCGCTGCGTCGACTGCGCCGTGCGCTGCGGGCCGAGGAGCTCGGCTCGGGTGGTGGTCGCACCTCCGACGCGCTCCTGGTGGAGGTCCTCCTCGACGCGTCCGGGCCGCGACGCTGCCCGCGAGCGTGCGCCGTGGCGCCGTGGCGGTAGCCCGGTGATCGCCGCGGGCCGCGAGGCCACGCTCGCTCCGGACGCGACCGCGCAGACCGTGCTCTGGGCCATCTGGAGCGCGACCGGCCTCTCGGACCGCTGGCGCGACGCGGCCCTGGGCGGGGAGCCGTCGGTGCGCGCGGTGACCGCGACCTGGACGCGGTCCTCGCCCTCTTCCGCGCCGCCGAGACGTTCGTCGACCGCATGCCGGGGCTCCGCCGTCGGCGTTCGTGGAGTACCTCGAGTCCCAGGACCTCCCCGCGGACTCGCTCGCGGCCGGGCAGCCGGGACCGACTCGGTCGCGGCGCTCACGCCCGCCGGTGCGGCAGGACGCGAGTGGGACGTCGTGGTCGTCGCCGGCGTGCAGGACGGCGTCTGGCCGGACCTGCGCCTGCGCGACTCGCTGCTCGGGTCGCAGGCTCTCGTCGAGCTCCTCGCGGGCGCTCCCAGGACGCGCACGGCCTGGGGCCGGACGCGCGTCGCGCCGTCCTCACCGACGAGCTGCGCTCGTTCGCGGTCGCGACATCCCGCGCCTCGCGGCGGCTGCTTGTGACAGCAGTGAGCGACGTCGACGAGGTTCCCTCGCCGTTCGTCGACCTGGTGTGCCCGCCGGCAGGGCCGGACGAGCGCGGAGACGCCGACGGCGCGCGGGGCGACGGCGGCGACGGGGACGACGACGGTCCCGCAGGAACGGACGAGGAGCGGGACCCGCGCCGGGTCCAGGTCGGGCAGCCGCTCGACCTGCGCGGTCTCGTGGCCTCAGCGCGCAGCCTGCTCGTGGAGGACCTCGTGCGAGGGGACCTGGGGCGCCGAGCCGCACGCAAGACCGACCTCGACGACGCCGCCGCCCTCGCCGAGCTGCTCGCCGACCTGGCGCTCGCGGGCGTCGGCGAGGCGCGCCCGAGTCCTGGTACGGCGTCAACCCGGTCTCGAGCACCGAGCCCCTGTGGGGCCCGAGGACACCGTCATGATCTCGCCGTCCAAGGTCGAGTCGGTCAGCAGGTGCGCTGCGCTGGGCCGTGGAGAGCGCCGGAGGTACGGCCCCGACGCGACCGCCCAGTCGCTCGGCAACCTGGTCCACTCGATCGCGCAGGAGGCACCGCGCGGCTCGCACTCCGAGCTCGCCGCGGAGCTGGACCGCCGCTGGCCCGAGCTCGCGCTCACGCCGGGGTGGCCCGCCACGCAGACGCGCCACCAGGCCGACGACATGGTCGGCCGGCTCGCCGGGTACCTCCAGGGCTCGGGCGAGCCACTGCTCGTCGAGGCGCCGTTCGAGCTGGAGGTCGGGAGAGCGGTGCTGCGCGGGGTCATCGACCGGGTCGAGGACGCGGGGAGGGCGCGGTGCGTGTGGCGGACCTCAAGACGGGCAAGACCAAGCCGTCCCTCACGGAGGCGATCACCAACCCGCAGCTCGGCACGTACCAGCTCGCCGTGGAGGGTGGGGCCCTCGACCTGCCCGAGGGCACGCGGAGCGCGGGCGCGCAGCTCGTGTTCGTGGGCGACGGCAAGGACGCGGGCCTGCGGGTCCAGCCCGCGCTCGAGCCCGAGCCCGACGGGACGAGCTGGGCCCGTGACCTGGTCGAGGACGTCGCGGACACCATGGCCGACTCGGTGTTCACGGCGCGTGAGAACAAGCTCTGCTCGGTGTGCCCCGTGCGCCGGTCCTGCCCGTTGATGACGGAAGGGCGCCAGGTGATCGCATGAGCGCTGAGTCGCTGTTCGACGACCTCGACCTTCTCGGGACCCGGCCCCGGCTGGTGCCGGGGCGCCTCGCGAGCTGCCCGAGCCCCGCTGGTCGGCGGTCCAGATCGCCGAGATGCTGGGTCGTCCGCGTCCGACCGACGAGCAGATCGCCGTGATCGAGGCGCCCCTCGCGCCGCTCCTCGTCGTGGCCGGGGCCGGGTCGGGCAAGACCGAGACCATGGCGGCACGCGTCGTGTGGCTCATCGCGAACGAGTGGGTGGCCAAGGAGGAGGTCCTCGGGCTCACGTTCACCCGCAAGGCCGCTGGCGAGCTGGGGAGCGAGTCCAGTCGCGCCTCGCGCAGCTCGCCCGCGTCCAGGGCAACGACGGCGTGGCCCTGCAGATGCTGGACCGGCCCGCGATCTCGACCTACAACTCGTACGCAGCCTCGCTCGTCGGGGACCACGCGCTGCGGCTCGGCATCGAGCCGGGCGCGCGGCTGCTCGGAGGCCAGCCAGTGGCAGCTCGCGGCAGAGGTCGTCGAGAGCTGGGCCGGTGACCTCCAGACCGACGCGGCGTTCTCCTCGGTCGTCGGGGCGGTGCTGTCGCTGTCCGGGGCGCTCAGCGAGCACCTGCTGAGCCCGGACGAGGCCCGCGCAGGCATCACGGACATCATCGACACCGTCATGGCGACGCCGCTCGGCGGCAAGCGGACCGAGCACTACGCCGACGTCAAGAGGCTCCTCGGGTCGCTCGGCGAGCGGCACCGGCTGCTCGACGTCGTCGAGACCTACCAGGAGCGCAAGCGGACCTCCGACTCGCTCGACTTCGGGGACCAGGTCGCGATCGCGGCGCGCCTCGCGAGGACCGTTCCCGCGGTGGGCGCGGGGAGCGTGCGCGGTTCGGGGTCGTCCTGCTCGACGAGTACCAGGACACGTCCTACGCGCAGGTCGAGCTCCTGTGCGCGCTGTTCGGCGGGCACCCGGTCACGGCCGTGGGCGACCCGAACCAGTCGATCTACGGCTGGCGCGGTGCGAGCGCGTCGGGCCTGGCGCGGTTCCCGGAACGGTTCCGGGCGACCGGTCCGCTCAGCACGGGCGCGCCTGCGGACGTGCAGTACCTGAGCACCTCCTGGCGCAACGACCGAGCCGTCCTGGCCGCTGCCAACGCCACGGCCGCGCCGCTGCGCGAGGGCGCCACGCGCGTGCCGTCCCGGAGCTCGACGAGCGACCGGGTGTGGCCGCGGCGTCGTCACCGGGTGTACGCGGCGACGCTCGAGGAGGAGGCCGCGGCGGTCGCGGACTTCGTCGCCGAACGGTGGCGTCCCCGCACGCGCCGCCAGGAACGCGTGACCGCAGCGGTACTCTGCCGCGCTCGCTCGCAGTTCCTCGCGATGGAGGTCGCGCTGCGGGCCAAGGGCCTGCCGGTCGAGGTCGTGGGCCTGGGCGGCCTGTTGTCGACGCCCGAGGTCGTGGATCTCGTCGCGCTCCTTGAGGTTGCCCACGACCCGTCGCGCGGCGACTCGCTCATGCGGATCCTCACGGGCCCGCGCCTCAACCTGGGCGCGGCGGACCTGCACGCGCTGAGCAGCTGGGCGGGGACCTGGCCCGCCGTGACTCGGCACGGCGCCCGTCGTCGGGCGGCTCGGGCGGCTCGGGCGGCCCGGTGCCTCCGGTGACGTCGCCCCGACGGCGGCGCTCCCGTCGGCCCGTCGAGGTCCGGGGAGGTCGAGCCGTCGGGTGTCGCGGAGGACGGACGCTCACCGTGGTCGAGGGCGACGTCGTCGACCACCGGTCGATCGTCGACGCGCTCGACGACCTTCCGGGCCCGGCCGCGCCGCGCGCGACGGGCGTGAGCTCACCGAGGTCGGGCTCGCGCGCCTCGCCGCGCTGTCCAAGGTGCTGCGCGACCTGCGCGGGCAGACCTACCTGTCCCTGCCGGAGCTCGTGACCCAGGCGGAGCGTGCGCTGGGCCTCGACATCGAGGTGACCACCGCAGCCACGCTCGCGGCCGGCGGGTTCGGTGAGGAGGTCGGAGACCGGGGCGTGCGCACCTCGACGCGTTCCGGGACGTCGCGTCGACCTTCTCGCAGTCCGCGGACCTGCCGACGCTCGGTGCGTTCCTGGCCTGGCTGGGTACGGCCGGCTCCCAGGAGCGCGGCCTCGACCTGCCCGTGCGCGAGCCCGACCCCGACGCGGTGCAGATCATCACGGTGCACGCGTCGAAGGGCCTGGAGTGGGACGTCGTCGCCGTGCCGGGCATGGTCGACGGGATCTTCCCAACACGGCCGTGGGGACAAGGGGCCGACCGACAGCGGCTGGTTCACGGGGCTGGGCAACCTCCCGTACCCGTTGCGCGGCGACGCCGAGGACCTCCCGGTCTTCCACTACGAGGCCGCGGAGGACGCCAAGGACCTCGACGCCCGACGCAAGGAGTTCCTCGCCGCGAACGGTGAGCACCAGGTCGACGAGGAACGTCGGCTCGCCTACGTGGCGTTCACGCGCGCTCGCGCCGAGCTGCTGCTCGCGGGGTCCTGGTGGCGCGACGCGACCAAGCCGCGCACTCCTTCGCCCTTCCTCGTGGAGCTGGCCGAGGCCGGGATCCTCAGCGACGCGGACTGGGCGGGCGCACCGGAGAAGGACGCGAGCAACCCGCGCGACGAGCTGGTCCACGAGGCTGACTGGCCGCGCGGGGAGCCAGGCGCTGACGGGAGCGGGGCAGCCACGGAGGCAGGGGACTCGACTGCGACGCTTGGTCGGACGGCCGAGCGGCGCGCTCGCGCGGTCGTGCGGGCCGCCGCGGACAGGGTCCGGAGCGCATCGACGCCCGCGCCTCGTTCGATGCTGCCGCGGGCGTCGGCTCAGGTCTGGGCGTGGTGGCGGACGGGCGGGCGCCCTGCTCGACGCCTCGGGCACGGACCTGCGCGAGCTCGCGCGGATCCTGCTCGAGGAGCGCGACCGCCGGGACGCCCGCAGCAGCGAGATCACGTTCCCGGCGCACATCTCGGCGTCAGGGCTCGTGCGCCTTGCCGCGGACCGGGGCGAGTATGCGCTGCACCTGCGGCGCCCGGTGCCTGCGCAGCCCACGGTGCACGCGCGCCGCGGCACGCAGTTCCACCTGTGGGCCGAGCAGTACTTCACGTCGTCGTCGCTGCTCGACGTCGACGACCTGCCCGGGCGGACGACGAGGACATCTCCCCGGACCTGGACCTCGACGCGCTACAGCAGACGTTCCTCGCCTCGGAGTGGGCGGGCCGCACCCGGTCGCCGTGGAGGTCGACGTCGAGACCCCGTGGGCGGGATCATGTTCCGCTCGCGCATCGACGCCGTCTTCCCGAGAGCCCCGAGCACGCGGGCGGCGCTCGGGACGCCGTGGTGGTCGTGGACTGGAAGACGGGCAAGGCCCCGCGCGACGCCGAGGCCCGGCGGACGCGCGAGGTCCAGCTCGCGGTGTACCGGCTCGCGTGGTCGCGCTGGTCAGGGCTGCCGGTCGAGAAGGTCAACGCCGCGTTCTACTACCTGGGCTCGGACGAGACCGTGCGCCCCGAGCGCCTGCTGGACGCGGGCGAGCTGGAGGCGCTCGTTGCGGGTGCCGGTGTCTGAGGGGACCGGCCTGTCTACCGTCAAGTATCCGGCGACGGTATACTCAAGGCATGAGTGAACACGGAGGGCTCACGACCATCAAGGTGCCGATGCGGCTTCGCGACGACCTGCGTGCCTGGGCCTCGCAACACGACGAGCCCTCTCGCGAGCGCGGTGGACGCGCTGCTGGAGCGTGCCAGGGAGGACGAGTTCTGGCGTGGCGTCGAGCGCGCCCACCTGTCACGGGGTGATCAGGACCGTGGTGGTGGCCTCGCGGCTGCCCGCGAACGACTGACGGACAGTGAGGACGACCGCATCACGCGTGAGGACGCGTGGTGAGCGGGCCCTCGTCCGAGGAAGCATCCACCTGGCAGACCTTGGCGACCCGGTCGGCCACGAGCAGGGCTTTCGACGTCCCGTACTGATCCTCAGCAACCAGATGTGGCTGACGGTCAACCCGCCGGTCGTCCACGTGCTGCCCATCACGCGCACCTTCTGGGACTCGCCGTACCGCATTGAGCTGGGCGGCGAGACCTCGGACTGCGCGAGACCTCCTACGTTCGGTGCGAAGACATCTTGGCGATCTCGCCCGACTGCCTGATGCGCGCGTTCGGCCACGCCGACGCGGTGGTGATGATCCAGGCGGAGCAGGTCGTGGCCAGGTTGCTCGGACTGGCTGCACCGCGATGAGGTCACCGAGGGAGCGCCATGATCTGGCCTGACCCGATGCTCCACCAGGGAGGACCTGGCCCGCTATCTGATCGGGCTGGCAGGCGGACTGCGCGATGGCGACATCGTCACGCAGAACGCTCTCCTAGACGGGGCACGGACGATTCAGGGTGCGTTGAACGAGGTCGGCGAGGTGTTCGATGCTCCCACGGGTCTGTCGACCCGCGCGCTCCGAATCATGCGAGAGCTGACGTGGAGGGTGCCTGTTGCTGGAGAGACGGCAGACCCGAGGTGGCCTGCTGGCTGTGACGTGGACAGGTCAGCCATGGTGTCGACCGCGCGGAGCTTTGCTCGCAGCTATGCGGGCCGGTACTTCGAGGTCGAAGGCGGCACGCTCGACGGGTCGATCCATCTGGGTGGCGGAGCACCTCCCACGGTGCGGCTCTCCCGTGACGGGGCTCCGATGCTCGATGCCGCACGCCACGACATGGCGCAGTGCCAGATCGTCCTCTCGGAAGCCGGGCAGGTCGGGTGCTCGTGGACGGACGAGTTCCATCTCCTCTTCGACTCGGTCGAGAACTTCATCGAGGACTGCGCGCTCTGGCGCGAGCACTATGGGTGGTGGTATGCGGCGACGCTCATCGACGATCCGGCCCGGATCCACACGCTCCTCGGCGGCGTTCGACGGAGAAGCTTCAGCTCGGCAGCGGGGTCGAGTGGCTGCTCGGCAGTGACGTCGCCGTCGCGTCCCACCCTTTCACCGACATCGCCCTCGCCGGACCGCCGTGCTTGCCCGTGACGAGCGGGGGCCGTCGAACTCTGGCGGCTACTGCGCGCGAACGGCGTGGACGTCCCGGTAGACCCCGGCGATTCCGCTGGAGAGTGGGCGACTGACGTTGTCGATGACCGCTCTCCGCGCTGGGGCAGCTGCCCCGGGGTGAGTGGGAGGTACGGAACGGCTGGCCGTGGATGGCGTCGACCCACTTGGCGTGAGACCACGTCCAGGGCCCGACCGTCGGTCTGTCGGGGTGCGCCTACCCTCGTCCCCGCTCGTCACCTCGTCCAGGTCGAGCAGCATGTCCACGGCGTCCGCGACCACGTCCTCGAGCCCGTGCCGCACCCCGTGCAGCAGCCACCGGGCCAGCGCGAGCTCGCCCGCGAGCAGCGCCCGGTCCGTCAGGTGCGGGTCGGTGAGCTCGGTGCGGCGCAGCTGGTACGCCTCCATGATCGAGTCGATCGCCTCGGGCGGGGCCGCGACGAGCAGCCACGCGAGGTCGTCGGCGGGTCGGCGACACGCGCCTCGGCCCAGTCGGTCACGGCGACGACGCGCCCGCGGGCGACGAGCACCTGCCCGGCGCCCAGGTCCCCGTGCACGACGACGGGCTGGTACTTCCACAGCGACACGTCCTCGAGGCGGCCTCCCACCGGCGCAGGAGCCTCGCGGGCACCCTGCCGGTCTTCGCCGCCTCGTCCACCTCGGCGAGCCGCCGGTCGCGGTACTCGGCGGCCGTGTAGACGGGCAGGCCGGCGTTCTCCACGACGGACTGCGGCAGCTCGTGCACTGCGGCGAGGACGCGTCCGAGGTCGGCGGCAAGCCCCGGCCCGGCCGGAGCGTGTCGAGGTCGAGAGGGACCCCTCGAACCGGTGGTGCACCACGGCGCGTCCACCCTCGGGGAGCAGGGCGTACCCCACGACGTCGGGCACCGCGAAGGACAGGACGCCGGTCGTCACGTAGTGGCGCAGCGAGTCCAGGAGCGCGGTCTCGGCCTCGAGCGCCGCACCGGCCGCGAGGGTGCGGGGCGCGAACCACCCATTCCTGCCCCTCGCCGTCCGTGACGATCGCGACGTCGTCGTCGCCCGTGGCCTCGGCGGGTCGCACGGACCGGACGTCGAGGCCGGGGACGGCCGCGGTGGAGAGTGCGGCGAGGTTGAGCGGTGAGCGTGGCACCCGCCCACGGTAGTCGGTGCGCGGCGTGGGGCCGCCACTGGCGGCTGGTGTGTCCGCCTCCGAGGAGGAACGCCCACGTGCCCCGGGTGCCCCGCGTGACCTACGGTCGACTCGTGACCGATCAGACCCTCCCGCAGCACCCGCCGCCGGCTCCGGCGCCCGCCCGGCGAGCGCTTTCGCCGCCCTCCTCCCGCTGGCCCACTCCGCGCTCGACCGCGCGGCCCACCGCCGCACCGAGGACGGGTTGTTCGCGACGCTGCGCGCGGACCCCGCGACGCGCGTGGTCCTCCTGCACCGCGGGAGACTCGCGTCCGGTCCGGAGGGTCTCGCGCTCGTCAGGCCCGAGGAGGTCGCGGCAGTCCCCGAGCCCCATGCGGCCACGGGCGACCACAGCAGCACGCCGCGCTGGATCTTCCTGGGCGAGGACGCGCCGTCGGGCACGTCCTTCCTGGCACTTCTCCTGCCCGACGACGCCGACGACCTCGACCTCGACATCGAGGGCGTGGACCCCACGGGCCGCTGTCCGTCCTGGTGCGCGCGCACGAGTGGGCGGGGCTGCGCGAGCTGGCCTCGCGCCTGGGCCCGCGCGACACGGGCCTTGCGACCGAGACCGTGGCCCTCGCGGCCTGGCATGCCGCCAACGAGCGTTGCCCGCGCTGCGGCGAACCCACCGTCCCGGTGGCGGCAGGCTGGGTGCGGCGCTGCGTGGCGCAGAACGTCGAGCACTACCCGCGCACCGACCCGGCGGTCATCATGGCGGTCGTCGACCCTGGTACGGGCCCGGGCGAGGACCGGCTCCTGCTGGGCCACGCGGCGCACTGGCCCGAGGGCCGCTTCTCGACGCTCGCGGGCTACGTCGAGCCGGGCGAGGGCTCGAGCAGGCCGTGCGGCGCGAGGTCGGCGAGGAGGTCGGCGTCCAGGTCGGGGAGGTCGTCTACCGTGCGAGCCAGCCGTGGCCGTTCCCGGCCTCGCTCATGCTGGGCTTCACGGCCACGGCGCTCACGACGGACATCCGGCCCGACGGCGTGGAGGTCACCGACGCGCGCTGGTTCACCCGGGCGCAGCTCGCCGAGGCCACGGAGAGCGGGGACGTGAAGCTGCCGAGCCGTTCGTCGATCGCGCGGGCGCTCGTCGAGGAGTGGTTCGGGGCCGCTCGCGGGGACTGAGACTGCGACGGGTCGCCCAGACTGTTCGACGGGCCGATCCTCGATGCCATGCCTACGGTGGACCCACCAGCTCGTCCGCCCGAGGAGCAAGCATGAACCCGTCGATCAGCGTTCTCTTCCGTGCGATCCCACTTGTGATGGGGGCGGTGTGCCTCGCGTTCGGGCTCTATGTCCTGTCGGGCGGCGACGACGCGAACCACTTCGTCGCAGGTCACGTCAACGTGGCTCTGACCGCGATCTGCATCGCGCTGTTCACGACCGCCGCCACGATTATCCGCCAGCTCGTCCACCGGTACGGCAGGTTCTGGGCCGTCGCGCTCCCCGTGCTCGGATACGCGGTCGCCCTCGCGACCATGATCTGGGCATCACGATCGTCGCGCGAGGCGACGAGCCGAAGTTCGTGGTGGCGGCCACGTGATGCTCGGGGTCGGGTTCATCGCAGGGTGCGTGAGCACCGTGGCCACGGCATCGACCAAGTTCGTGCTCATCCAGAAGAGCGCCGCGCTCCCGGTCGGAGGCGGTGCACCGGACGGCGCCTACTCGCGAGGCGTGGGGACCGTGCTGATCGCGATCCCCGCTCTGTTCGCGGTGGCCGGTCTCGTGGTCGCGGCGACGCTCTACGCGCGCGGCGGTAGCACCGCGCTGGTCGCGGGCACGTGATGACCGGGTTGGCGCTGATCTGTTCCGCGCTCGTCGCGCTCGTCGCGAGCATCGTGCGGCAGGTCCGCAACGAGTTCGGCGACGCCGAGCGCTACCGCTGGACGTGGTGGGTGGTCGCGATGGGAACCATCAACGTGGTGCTGGGGCTCGTGGTGCTCTTCAGCTCGGACGACTCGGCACGTCTGGCCCCGGCACAGTGCTGATCGGTCTGGGTCTCATCTGCTTCAGCATCCTGTCCAAGGTGCTGCTGCTCGCGCTCGTGTGGCGCCAGGTCTTCGCGCTCGCGAACCGGATCCCCATCATCCCGGTGGCCACGGCGCTCACGTGCCTGTTCTTCGCGTCGTTCCTCTTCGTGGCGACGACCACGCAGCCCGGCTTCTTCGTCGGTGCCCACGTCCTGGTGGGCCTCGGTGCGGTCTGCTTCACACTGTTCTCGATCGTGTCGATCCTCGAGGCGGGGACGTCGAAGTAGTTCGGACCCTTCGGCGCGACCCGAGCACGGCAGAGGGCCGCGGACACCTGCCGGGACCCTCTGCGATGCCAGGTCGCGCTGAAGCGCGCCGTCCTGTCGCCGGTGAGACGGGGATCAGGCCGCGAGGCGCTCCTTGACCTGCGCGAGCGAGGGTTCGTCGCTGCGGTGCCGTCGGGGAAGACGACGGTCGGCACCGTCTGGTTGCCCCGTTGACCTGCTCGACGTACGCCGCGCTCTCCGGGTGCTCCTCGATGTTCACCTCGGTGTAGCCGATCCCCGCGGAGTCGAGCTGGGTCTTCAGGCGACGGCAGTAGCCGCACCAGGTCGTCGAGTACATGACGATCGATCCGGCGTCGGGGTGGTCGGGGCCGTAGCCATCGGGTGCTCCTTCGTTCGCGAGGCCCGGCCGTGCGCGGGCGGCAGCGACCCCGGCGCGAGACCGAGGTGCTGCCGTCCGGAGCAACGCCTGTGCACGTGCCGTTGTTCCCCGGTCCCCGCCGCTCCCGCTGGTCCTGTGGAGAGTGGCGCCCGGTGTGGGCGGCGGCTGAGAGAATCAACGAGATGCCGAACGAGTCAGCGGACCAGATCCTCGAAGCCCTCGACCCCGACCAGCGTGAGGTCGCCCTCGCGCTGCACGGTCCTGTCTGCGTGCTCGCCGGTGCGGGCACGGGCAAGACGCGTGCCATCACGCACCGCATCGCCTACGGCGTGCGCACGGGCGTGTACACCGACCAGCGTCCTGGCCGTGACGTTCACGGCCCGTGCCGCCGGGGAGATGCGCACCCGCCTGCGTGAGCTCGGGGCCACGGGGTCCAGGCCCGGACCTTCCACGCCGCGGCGCTGCGCCAGCTCAGCTACTTCTGGCCCAAGGTCGTGGGTGGCGCCCGCCGCGCATCCTGGAGTACAAGGCCTCGGTGGTCGGCGAGGCCGCCCGTCGCCTGGGGCTGGGTGTGGACCGCGTGGCCGTCCGCGACCTGTCGTCGGAGGTCGAGTGGGCCAAGGTCTCGCTCGTCACGGCCGACGACTACGTCAAGGCCTGCGCTGCGATCGACCGCCCGGCACCTGCGGGCTACGACCACCAGACCGTGTCGCGCCTCATCACGGCCTACGAGGACGCCAAGACCGAGCGCTCGGTCATCGACTTCGAGGACGTCCTGCTCATGCTCGGCGACATGCTCTCCTCGCAGGGGCCATGGCTGACGAGGTGCGCCGCCAGTACCGGCACTTCGTGGTGGACGAGTACCAGGACGTCTCCCCGCTCCAGCAGTTCGTCCTCGACCAGTGGCTCGGTGGGCGCAAGGAGCTGTGCGTCGTGGGCGACCCGTCGCAGACCATCTACTCGTTCACGGGCGCAACCCCCACCACCTGCTGACGTTCCCCACCAAGTTCCCGGGCGCACAGGTGGTCAAGCTCGTCCGGGACTACCGGTCCACACCCCAGGTCGTCGCGCTCGCGAACCAGCTGCTGGCCCGCGCCGGTCGTCGCGGAGGCGCGCACCAGGCCCTCGAGCTCATCGCGCAGCGCCCGCGGGACCGCCCGTCGCCTACGTCGCCTACGACGACGACGAGGCCGAGGCCAAGGGCATCGCCGCGCAGATCGGTCGCCTCCTGGCCGCCGGCACCCGAGCGAGCGAGGTCGCGATCCTCTACCGCACCAACGCCCAGTCGGAGGGCTTCGAGCAGGCGCTCGCGGACGCGGGTATCGCCTATCTCGTGCGTGGCGGCGAGCGCTTCTTCCAGCGCAAGGAGGTCCGCGACGCGATCGTGCTGCTCCGCGGGGCGGCCCGTTCCGCGGATCCGCTGGTTCCCATGCCGGAGACGGTCCGGGACGTCCTCATGTCGGCGGGCTGGGCGTCCGAGCCGCCGTCCGCGCGGGCGCGGCGCGTGAGCGCTGGGAGTCCATGCAGGCACTGGTCGCGCTGGCCGACGACGTGGCGCGCGTCGCGCCGAGGACGCGCCGCCCACGCTGGTCTCGTTCGTCGGGGAGCTGGACGAGCGCGCGTCCGCCCAGCACGCCCCGACGGTCGAGGGGTCACCCTCGCCTCGCTCCATGCTGCCAAGGGGCTCGAGTGGGACGCGGTCTTCCTCGCCGGGATGAGCGAGGGGCTCATGCCCATCTCGCTCGCGGAGACCGACGAGGCCGTCGCGGAGGAACGGCGCCTGCTCTACGTCGGCATCACGCGTGCCCGTGAGCACCTGCAGGTCTCGTTCGGTCGGTCCCGCAACCCGGGGCGCGCCAGCCGCCGTCGTACCCGCTTCCTCGACGGCCTGTGGCCGGACGACGAGCAGTCGCGCGCGCCCGCCGCAGCCGCGCCAACCAGAACAAGGTGCAGCTCACGGGCGAGTACGACCGTGAGCTGTTCGAGCAGCTCCGCGAGTGGCGCCTGTCGGTCGCCCAGGAGACCGACAAGCCCGCCTTCACGATCCTCGTGGACACCACGCTCGCGGCGATCGCCGAGACCAGGCCGTCCTCGGTGCCTGATCTCGCCAAGATCAGCGGGATCGGGCCCGCGAAGATCGAGAAGTACGGCGACACCCTGCTGGACATCGTCGCGCGGTCTGGGGCCTGAGACCCGCTCACGCCGGCCTCGCCGGACCGTGAAAAACTCGTCGAGAAGAATCTTGCTAAATAAGTTGTGCCTCCTTCTGAGGGCGGCATATGGTTCAGGAGTCCTTGTAGGAGGCGCGCGCCGAGAGGCGAGCGCTCGACGGAGATGGGAGGTGGGTGAGCATGGTGAAGAACCAGATTCTGACGACGGGCCCGACACATCTGTCGGTCGATCCGACCTTCCGCGCACGGCGCGGCGGATCCTCGTCATCCGCCCCGCGCCCGACTCCGCCCTGAGGACGTCCCCGGTCTAGTCACCGGCACCATCCTTCTCAGGCCGCGGAGTCCACCTGGACCCGCGGCCTTCGTGTTTCTCCGAATGCGAACGTCTTCCCGGTCAGTCGTCCACCACCCCGGACGGTCCGGCCACCTGCGGGTCCTGTGACAAAGAAGTTCACACGCAAACAGGACATCACTGGAGGACATCGTGCGGCTCACCGCGCTGCTCGACAACATCACTGCCCAGGGCGGATCCGGCCCCTGGACTCCCCACCAACCTCTCACCACCCCTCTCGGTTCGTCCGACGCAGCGGAGTTCGACCGGCTCCTCGCGGGTCTGCTGCCCTGCCGGACGAACGACCCTGAGCTCTGGTTCGCCGAGCAGTCGGCCCAGGTCGAGAAGGCGAAGACCCTGTGCCAGGCCTGCCCGCTCGTCGCCGGCTGCCTCGCAGGTGCCCTCGAGCGCCAGGAGCCCTGGGGCGTCTGGGGCGGCGAGGTCTTCGTCGACGGAGCCGTCGTCGCCCGCAAGCGCGGACGTGGCCGCCGAGCAAGGCTGAGGTCCTCGCCCGCCAGGCGGAGGAGGCGGCTGCGGCCGCCCGCGAGGAGGCGGCAGGTTCCGTCTCCGCTTCATCGGCGGCCTGAGATGGACGCCGCACCCTCAGGTCCGAGCACCCGCATCGTGGGTGGCTCACCACCTCGCGCAGCCTCGGCACGGCATCGGGAACAGCGATCTCGATGCAGGCCGTGGCTGCGCGGTGTCAGCCCGTCGAGGTGCACGAGCACCTGGCTCGCGGCGATCGCTGAGCCGACGGCCGCCAGCGTGGTCTCCTCGACGTCGAGGAGCTCGCGCTGAGGTTCCCGGAGCTGGTTCGCGATCTGCGGCCACTGCGGGTCGAGGTCGGCGCGATGCCCCTCGAGACACCGGACGCACGGCGTCCGCCCCGGTCGGACGAACGGTCCGACCACCACATCAGCCTCCCTCATCACGACCGGTAGGTGCGGCGTCCCGTCGCCCGTGAGCCGCCCATATCTGTCAGGGCGCAGCACGCGGTGCTCGACGATGACCACCACGTCCGGTCGCTGTCCGTGGGGAGACCCAGGTCGCGGCGTCGACCGCCCGGCCGCGGACGTCCGGTGCGAGGTCCGCCAGGAGCCGCACCGCCGCCTCACGGCGGGGCAGACCGACGTCCCGCGGACGGAAGCCGCCGAGCCCGACGTCGGTCGACTGGACCGGCGCGACGTCGTCGAGCAGGAGCGTCCCGACCCCCGCCGTGGCGAGTGCGACCGCCATGCTGACGCCCAGCCTTCCCAGTCCCTCGATCCCGACGCTCGCCTCCGCTCTCCGGACCAGGGTCGCGTGCCCGGACCCGTCCGGCCGCAGGAGGGAGAGCGTCGGTGCGTCCGCCCGCCGCGAGCGGCGCGGCGACGACACCACGTGCGCCGTCCGCGGTGCCGACGACGAGCAGCGCCTCGCGCAGATGACGCAGGATCGCGGACTGTCGCTCCACAGGGATACCGTGACGCTCGGGAGGGGCCTGCAGCAGGGGCTTTGCCGAGCGGTCGTGGTCGAGGAGCCACGCCTCCTCGTCCTCGCTGAGCCCGCTGAGGAGGACGCTCCACCGGTCGTCGGTCCCGTACTGGAGCTCTCCGGGTCCCCGCCGGAGCACCACGGTGCCCGGGCGCAGGCGGACCGGGAAGCGGGCGTCGTCTTCCATGGGCTCCTCCTCGGTGAACAGGTCCTCCGGAGTGGGTCGTCGGAGCCTGCACCGGCAGCCTGCCAGGGCGGACGGTGCCCGGGCAGGTTTTCCACAGCCGCACGCGCAGAGACTTGACCAGTTCTCGACGATTTCACGGACACCTGGCGTAGAACTTCGGCGTGGTCTATGGCACACGTCACGATGAACCAGTACGGTCTGTGCCGTGGCCTATGAAGCCGAGCGAGGCGCCAAGACCGGCGCCGAGACGTACGTCGAGGTGCGCCGAAGCCGTCGCCGGACGAGCACGGTCAGCGCCTACCGCGACGGGGAACGCACCATCGTGTCGATCCCCGCGCGGTTCACCCGCGCCAGGAGCGCGAGTGGGTGCAGCGGATGCTGGACCGGCTCGCGGAGAAGGAGTTGCGCCGACGGCCGTCGGACGAGCAGCTCGTCGCCCGTGCCGCCGAACTGTCCGTCAAGTACCTGGACGACCGAGCACACCCACGAGCGTGCGGTGGTCCAGCAACCAGGGGCGGCGCTGGGGTCCTGCACCCTGATCGACGGCAGCATCCGCATCTCGACGCGCGTCCAAGGGATGCCCGAGTGGGTCCTCGACTACGTGCTCCTGCACGAGCTCGCCCACCTGCTGCACGCCGGGCACGGCCGGGCTTCTGGGCGCTCCTCGACACCTACCCCGGACCGAGAGGGCGAAGGGGTTCCTCGAGGGCGTCTCGTTCAGTCGCGACCATGCCGCCCTCGAAGGACCGGAGGACCCGGACCCGGAGGACGTCGAGGTGAGCCCCGCCCACCCGTCCGTCACGACCGAGGCACGGTCCGTCCCGTCCCGTCCGGGCGGCGCTCCTGACGACGAGCCGACCACGGCCACGCCCGACCGGCACGCCGTGCCGCCCGGCGCACCACGCCGCTCTCGCGGGAGCCCGCCCGCTAGCTGCGGGGAGTCGTCCGGCCCGGTGCCGCCCTCGGTCCCGTCCGCCTCGCTGAAGATGTCCGCCAGGGCCTTGTCGAGGTCGCTCTGGTCGGCCTGGACCTCCTCGCGGCGCGACTGGTAGCCCGCGGGGTCGTCGAGGTCGAGCGGGCTGGGCAGCAGGTCCGGGTGGTCCCAGACGGCGTCCCGTGCCTCGGCCCCACGCTGGACGGCGATGAGCGCCCAGAGGGTGGCCGCGTCACGCGAGCGTCGCGGACGCAGCTCCAGGCCCACGAGCGTGGAGAAGATCTGCTCGGCGGGGCCGCCCGCAGCGCGCCGGCGGCGCAGCATCTCGCGCAGCGCCACCGCGTGGGGAGGTGGGGAGCGCGGCCTGCGCGCTGACCTCGTCGACCCAGCCCTCGACCAGCGCCAGGGCGGTCTCGAGGCGCAGCAGCGTGGCCTTCTGCTCGTCGGTGTTCTGCAGCCCGAACACCCCACCGGACAGTGCCTTCTGCAGGGCGCCCGTGTCGGTCACGTCGATGTCGGAGAGCTGCGACTCGAGTGCGTCCAGATCGATCGTGATGCCTCGGGCGTAGGCCTCGACGAGCCCCAGGAGGTGTCCACGCAACCAGCTGACGTGCGTGAAGAGGCGGGCGTGCGCGGTCTCACGCAGCGCGAGGAAGAGCCGGACCTCCTCGAGGGGCGTCCAGGCCCTCGGCGAAGGCTGCGACGTTGGTGGGGAGCAGCGCCGTGGCCGGTTCGGGGAGCAGGGGAGGCCGATGTCGGTGACACCGAAGACCTCGCGTGACATGGTCCCGGTCGCCTGCCCGATCTGCATGCCGAAGACCGCGGAGCCCAGGCGGCGCATCATCTGCGCCGGGTCGAATTCCGCGCCGAGCGCACCCGCGGGCAGCCCGGGGATACCGAACGAACCGGCGTCGGACCCCTCGCCACCGCCCGGGAGCTGGTCGCGCAGCACCGTCGACAGTGCGTCCGCGACCGACGAGGCGACGGGAGCCGCGAGCGCGTTCCACGCCGGGAGGGTCTTCTCGACCCACTCGGACCGGCTCCACGCGTAGCTCTTGCCGCCCGCGGGAGGAGGTCGGTGACGGCGTCGAGCCACAGCTCGGCGACCGACAGTGCTTCCGTCGCGGAGCGGATCTGGGCCGGGGTCAGTGACGGGTCGCCCTCGGCGACGGCCACCTGTCGGGCGATGTCGTGCGCCACGTCGGTGTTCACCGGACCGTTGCCCGAGGACGCGAGGAGACGCTGCACCTGTGCGAGGACGTGCTTCATGGTGGCAGGGTCGTTGCTGAGACCGCTGCCGGCCGCCAGCGCCGCGGGGTCGAGGCCACGAGCGCGCAGCTCGCGCAGTGCCTCGTCGGCGTCGGCGCCGAACATGGATCGCAGGAGCTCTTCCCACTGCGCGTCGGGCTGGTCGCCCGCGCCGGAGGCAAGGTCGTCGGGCGGTTGGCTGCTCATCGGGGTCTCCTCGGGATAGCGTCAGGAATCACCGTAACCACATTCACGGATCGACAAGGGGAGCAGGGCATGTCTGAGGGTCTGGTTCGCTCACGGCGCAGCCCGCCCGAGCCTCGGTCGCCCGGCGCGGTGAGCGCCGGAGGTGACGTCGACGCACGGTCGGTCGACGCCGTCGGGCGGGAAGAACGTGCTGCCGCTGCGGAGGCCGGCCCGGACGAGGACACCGTGGTCGTCGGGGAGGGCGCGTCGCCGCGCTCCTGCGCGCCGCGCTCGGCGGGCGCGGTCCGGAGCGTGTGCCGCCGAGGCGAACGATCTTGCCGCACCGTGGATCGAGGGCGCGCGGACGCTCGTGGTCGTGGCTCCCGCGGGGAGTTCGGTCTGCGAGCGGTCAAGGGCGAGTCTCGCCGGGCGTTCCTGGTCGAGCAGGCTCGCCGGGCCGCGCGGGCTGCGTCTGCCCACGGTGTCCGGCAGGTCGTGGCGGTCACGTCGGCGATGGTCCACGGCGCGAGCGCCGAGCGCCCGGTCATCGAGGACGACGACGAGGTCTCCCCGGAGGCCGCGGGGTTCGTCGCCGACCTGGTCGCATTCGAGGAGGCGCTGGTCGACGGGCTCGCCGAGGCGCGGGGCCGGAGGGCGTGCGGCTCGCCGTCCTGCGTCCGGCGGTCGTGGTCGGGCCGGGCGTCGACACGATCCTCACCCGGCACTTCGAGGCGCCGCGTCTCCTCGTGGTCAGGGGTCCGAGCGCCCCTGGCAGCTCCTGCACACCGACGACCTCGCGACCGCGGTCCGGCTGGTCGCCGACGCGGGGTTGTCCGGGCCGTTCACGGTCGGGGCGCTGACCGACGGTGAGCCCGACGTCGTGCCCCTGCCGAGCTGGCCGAGCTCTCCGGGCTCTCGACCGTGACGCTGCCCGCAGCCACCGCGTTCGGCGTGGCGGAGCGCCTGCACCGGGTCGGCGTGCTGCCCTCCCCGGCGAGCGACCTCGCGTTCGTCGTGCACCCGTGGACGGTCGCGGCGAGGGGCCTGCACGGCGCGGGCTGGGTGCCGACCTCGTCGAGCGCCGAGTGCGTGGACGTCCTCATGGACGGCATCCGGGGACGGATCGCGCTGGGTGGTCGCCGCGTCGGCGGCCGGGACGCGGCGGCGCTGGGAGCGGCGGGAGCGGCGGTCGCGGCGCTGGGGACGGCGGCGATCTGGCGTCGGGCCCGACGGCGGTGACGCACCACGCGCCGTGACGTCGCCGGGCCGTCCGCCACCCCGGCGGACAGGTGTTCTCCCGGGAGTCGGCCAGCGGACACCCAGGATTCTCGGGGATGATGGCCTCGTGACAGATCCGTACGCCCCCGAGACCCGCAGCTTCCCGTGGTCGATCCGTTCGGCCCTCCGCCGGAGGAGGACTACACGCCTCCGCCCGTGACGCGCCGCTCGCTCACGCTCGGGGTCTCCCTGCTGGCCACGACCCTCCTGGTCGCGGGCCTCGCGGTCATGCCCGCGCCCTACGTCGTGCGGTCCCCGGGCCCCACGCAGGACACTCTCGGGGCGCAGAACGATCGCGACCTCATCCAGATCGAGGGCGCCGAGACGTTCGACTCGACCGGCGAGCTCCTGCTGACGACCGTCTCGGTGGCAGGCGGACCCGGCTACCCGGCGAACCTGGTCCAGGTGATCGAGGGCTGGATGCAGCGCTCACGCTCGGTGCGGCCCGTCGAGGAGACCTTCCCGCGGAACGTCACCAAGGAGCAGACGGCGGAGGAGAGCCAGCAGGAGATGCTGTCCTCGCAGGAGACCGCGACCGTGGCTGCACTCACCGAGCTGGGCTACGAAGTGCCGGCGACCCTCACGATCCAGGGGCCGCCGAGGACACGGGCGCCGCGGGAGTCGTCGAGGCCGGAGACGTGATCACGTCCGTGAACGGCGAGCCTGTCGTGACCTACCAGGACCTCATCGACGAGCTGGCGACCGTGGCGCCCGGCGAGGACGTCGTCCTGGGCGTCGACCGCGGGGCGAGGCCGTGGACCTGACGATCACGACGCAGGAGGCCGGAGGCAAGGCCATCCTGGGGGTGTTCATCGACCCGGACTTCGACCTCCCGATCGACGTGACGATCCAGATCGACGACATCGGCGGACCCAGCGCGGGCACCATGTTCGCCCTCGGGATCATCGACCAGCTCACCCCGGAGGACGAGGCGAACGGCACCGTGATCGCCGGTACCGGGACCATGAGCGTCGAGGGAACGTCGGGCCCATCGGCGGGATCCAGCAGAAGCTCTTCGGTGCCCAGCGCGACGGCGCCACGTGGTTCCTGGCGCCCGAGGCGAACTGCGACGAGGTCGTCGGGAACGTGCCCGACGGGCTGCGTGTCGTCAAGATCGCGACCCTCGAGGATGCACGCGAGGCGATGACCGCGATCGGGGCGGGCGAGGGCGAGAGCCTGCCGACGTGCACGCGG
Organism: Oerskovia sp. M15; assembly: GCA_038070415.1. Classification (GTDB taxonomy): domain Bacteria; phylum Actinomycetota; class Actinomycetes; order Actinomycetales; family Cellulomonadaceae; genus Oerskovia. The sequence goes on along the minus strand of JAMYWF010000001.1, from coordinate 498,129 downwards.
TGAGCTCGCACCCCAGAGTCGCCGGCACGAGCTGACGGGCCTCCGACGCAGCGAGCGGGGCCGGACGACCATGTCGTCCGGCCCGCTCCGCGTCTGTCGGCCCTCGGCCCGCGAACGGGCGGGGACGCGGTCGCTACTCGAACGTCGCGCGCAGCCCGTCGATGAGCCCGGGTACCAGGTCGGGCCGAACGAGACGTCGGAGCCGTCGTCGTTGGCGCGAGTCCGCACCGCGCACCACGGTGTGCCGTCGCGCAGCACTCCCACCGCGAGGCGCACGTCCTGGCGGTCGGGGTGCGAGGAGAGGTAGGCGAGCGCGGCAGCGGGTCGGTGGGCATGCCCTCCTCGGCCGAGGGCGGCAGGATCACGCGCTCGGCGACGATCGCGGCTCCGTCGACGGTGGGCGGCCAGGAGATCCCGCCGAGCAGCTCCTCGAGCGTCTCGGCGTCGGCCAGGTCCTCCTGCTCGACCGAGACGAGGTGGTCGGGGATCCCGCCGCCGCGGTGACGACCTCGGGCGGGAGCTGGTCGGCGAGCTCGGGGTTCGCGGCGATCGCGTCGGCGGTGCGCACGAGCGCGAACACGCGCGGCCGGGCGTCCCAGCCGTCGGCGGCGACGTGCGCCTCGACGTCGCGGACGGCGTCGGCGAGCGCGAGCTGAGCGAGCGGGACGATCGGTGCGGGGCGTCGTCGGGCACGGAGGCGTCGTGCGGGGCGGGGTCGGCGGTCTGGTCGGGGTCGGGGTGGTCGTGTCTGGCATGCCTCCAGCATGTCAGGCCCGACGGCGTCGGCGCAGTCGGCGGGTCGGGTCCGACGTCCTGTGGGAACCTGGAACCGCTGTGGGCCGTTGACGGAATGGACGGCCTGTGGCCGGCCCTGCCGGGCTGTGGACCACCTGTGAATCGGGTGGTCGCAGCCGCGGCACGGACCGGTGCAGACGCCCGACGACCTGACGCTCGACCGAACGCAAAGAGGTAAGCACACCGTGTCATTTGCCGCAGCGCCCCGACGCCCGCAGGTGCGCGAGGCGGCTCCCACCGACGACGCAGCCCGCTCGGCATAGCCGTCGCCGTCGTGGCCGCCCTCGTCGTCCTGCTGTTCCTGCTCGCCCAGTTCTGGACCGAGGTCCTCTGGTTCACCCAGCTCGGGTTCGAGGACGTCCTGTGGACCGAGTGGGGACCCGCGCGGCGCTGTTCGTCGGCGGCTTCGTCCTCATGGGGACTCGTCTTCCTGTCCCTCTCGCTCGCGTACAGGTCGCGTCCCATCTACGCGCCCTCGACGCCCGAGCAGGCGACGCTCGACCAGTACCGCGAGGCCGTCGAGCCGCTGCGCAAGGTCGTGACGATCGCCGGGCCCGCGCTCATCGGGTTCTTCGCCGGCGCTGCCGCGTCCTCGCAGTGGAGCACCGTCCTGCTCGCCTTCAACTCGGTGCCGTTCGGCAGCAAGGACCCCAGTACGGGATCGACCTCTCGTTCTACGTCTTCACCCTCCCGGTGCTGCGGTTCGCGGTCGGCTTCCTCATGGCCGCGGTGATCATCGCGGGCATCGGCGCGCTGGCCACCCACTACCTGTACGGCGGGCTGCGGATCGGGCCCCTGGCGGCAACGGCCCGCGCACCACCAAGGCGGCGCGCGTCCAGCTGTCCGTGACGGCCGCGGTGCTCATGCTTCTCATCGGCGCGAACTACTGGCTGGACCGCTACTCGCTGCTCAGCTCGACGGGCGACAAGTTCGACGGCGCCTCGTACGCCGACGTGAACGCGGTCATCCCGTCGAAGGCGATCCTGACCGGTGTCGCGATCCTGGTGGCGCTGCTGTTCGTGCTCACGGCGATCCGAGGGAACTGGCGCCTGCCGGCGATCGGGGTGGGACTCATGGTGGTCTCCGCGATCGCGATCGGTGGGATCTACCCGGCCGTCGTCCAGCGCTTCCAGGTCACGCCGAACGCCCAGGAGTTCGAGGCCGAGTTCATCCAGCGCAACATCGACGCCACCACGACCGCGTTCGGGCTCGACGACGTCGAGGCCGCGAACTACGACGCGAAGACCGAGGCCGAGGCCGGTGCGCTGCGTGCCGACGCCGACACCACGGCGTCGATCCGGCTGCTGGATCCGCAGATCGTCAGCCCGACGTTCCGCCAGCTCCAGCAGAACAAGCAGTACTACAACTTCCAGGAGACCCTGTCGGTCGACCGCTACATGATCGACGGGGAGAGCCGCGACACCGTGATCGCGGTCCGTGAGCTCGACCTCGGTGGCCTGGGTGCCAGCCAGCGCAACTGGGTCAACGATCACACCGTGTACACGCACGGCTACGGCGTGGTGGCCGCCTACGGCAACCAGATCGGCCCGGGCGGGCAGCCTGCCTTCTACGAGGGCGATATCCCCTCGGTGGGTTCCCTGCCCGAGTACGAGCCGCGCATCTACTTCAGCCCGGAGTCCGACCAGTACTCGATCGTCGGCGCCCCGAGGGCACGGAGCCGTGGGAGTTCGACTACCCGGACGACGACGCAGGTGGTCAGGTGACCACGACCTACGGGGTCGAGGACGGGTCGGTCGCCGCCCGAGCGTCGGCTCGTTCGGCAACAAGCTGCTCTACGCGCTGAAGTTCGGCTCCGAGCAGATCCTCTTCTCGGATCGCGTGACCGAGGAGTCGCAGATCCTGTACGACCGCTCCCCGCGGGACCGTGTCGCCAAGGTCGCTCCCTACCTGACGCTCGACGGCAAGGTCTACCCGGCCGTCGTCGACGGTCGGGTGAAGTGGATCGTCGACGGGTACACCACGACGAACTCCTACCCGTACTCGGCGTCCCGCCCGCTCGACGAGGCGACGCAGGACACCCTGACGGCGACCTCGCAGTCGGTGGCGGCGCTCGCCCCGCAGCAGGTGAACTACATCCGCAACTCGGTCAAGGCCACGGTCGACGCGTACGACGGGTCGGTCGACCTGTACGCGTGGGACACCGAGGACCCGATCCTCAAGGCATGGGACAACGTCTTCCCGACGTCCCTCCAGCCGATCTCCGAGATCAGCGGTGACCTCATGAGCCACCTGCGCTACCCCGAGGACATGTTCAAAGTCCAGCGCTCGCTGCTCACGAGCTACCACGTGGACGACGCCCGCGAGTTCTTCTCGGGCCAGGACTTCTGGAACGTCCCGCGCGACCCCACCGCAGGGGACGGGCAACGCCAAGCCCTATCAGCCGCCGTACTACCTGACGCTCCAGATGCCTGGCCAGGACGCGCCCGCGTTCTCGCTCATGACGACGTTCATCCCTGGTGGCAACTCCGACCGAGAGATCCTCACGGGATTCCTGGCGGTGGATGCCGAGGCGGGGAGCACAGCGGGCGTCAAGGCGGAGAGCTACGGCAAGCTCCGGCTCCTCGAGCTGCCACGCAACGCGACGGTCCCGGGTCCGGGGCAGGTGCAGAACACGTTCAACTCGAACCCGACGGTCTCCAACGAGCTGAACATCTTGAGCCGCGGCAACTCGACGGTCACCCACGGGAACCTGCTCACGCTCCCCGTGGGCGGCGGACTGCTCTACGTGCAGCCCGTGTACGTCCAGGCCTCCACGGGTACCCAGTTCCCGCTGCTCCGCAAGGTGCTGGTCAACTTCGGTGACCAGGTCGGCTTCGCGGACACGCTGGACGAGGCGCTGAACCAGGTCTTCGGGGCGAGTCGGGTGCCGACGCCGGTGATGCCGGTGGTGAGGTGCTCCCGAGATCCCGACGGACGAGCCGACAACGCCTCCGGCCGAAGGTACCGACACCGGGACGGGCACGCCGCCCGAGGACGGAGCCGAGCAGCCCGAGGCTCGTGCTCGCCTGGACCAGGCGCTCCAGACGGCCAGCCAGGCGATCAAGGACGGTCAGGCCGCCCTCGCCGAAGGGGACTTCGCGGCATACGGCGAGTCGCAGGAGCGGCTCCAGACCGCGCTCGAGACGGCCATTGCCGCCGAGGAGGAGCTGGGAGGCACCCGACGCCGTGACGCGGTACCCGCGACGAGGGGTACCGGATCGGCGGTCATCTGAAGGGTGACCGAAGCTGACGGCGGCGCGCCGCTCACGACCTGCACGGGTCGGGGCGGCGCGCCGTCTGTCGTCTGGGGCTGCTGCCGAGGGTGACGCACCTGGGTGCCGAGGGTGACGCACCCGGGTGCCGGGGTGACGCACCTGGGTGCCGAGGGTGACGCACCCGCGCACCGAGGGTGACCGACACGCGCACCGGACGCCGCGGTTTGTCATTTCGGGCACAGCAGGCAAGCATGGGGCCTCATGACCAGTGCAACCGTTTGCAGCAACGCTTACATCGTCGAGGGGACGCTCGGTGCGCTGCCGACGGTGACGCTCTCCCACCCGAGCGGCGCCGAGCTCACCGTCGCGCTGCGCGGCGCGACCGTCCTGGCCTGGCGGGCGCCGTGGGGCGCGCGCGGTGCGGAGCAGGTGGAGGACCTTCTCGACGGCTACACCGAGGAGTCCGAGCTGCTCGCCCAGGACGCCACGCGCTCCGGGTTCATGTTTCCCTTCGCCAACCGCCTCGCGGACGGGACGTACGTGTTCGACGGCGCACGGCACCTGATGCCCCTGTCGCCCCGGGGAGACGCAGACCCTGCACGGGTTCGCCCGCGTCCTGGACTGGGAGGTCGTCCCGGACGTCGATGCGGACGAGGAGGGGCGTCGGACGCCGTCGCGCTGACGCTCGCGACCCTCGTCCGAGGCGCTGACCTCACGGGTTACCCGTTCGACGTCAGCACGCAGGTCAGGTTCGAGCTGACCCGGCGGACGCTCGGCGTCACGTGGTCCTACCGCAACGTCGGTCAGCAGGCCGCACCCGTCACCGCGGGGTGGCACCCGTACTTCCGCATCCCCGGCCACGACACGATCGACGGGCTTGAGCTGCACGTGCCGGCGCGCTCGACCGTCGCCACCGATGCTCGACTCATCCCGCTCGAGGGCGAGGCGGCCCGGGTGGCGCGCGACGCCGTCGGGCCGCTTGCCCTGGCCGGAACCTCGCTCGACACGGCGTTCACGGACCTCGTGCCCGACGCGGACGGCCGGGCGCGCACGCGTGTCCTCGACCCGGCGACGGGGCGTGGGCTCGAGCTGTGGCAGGAGCACGGGAACATGCACGTCTACACGGGTGACGGGCTGGGGAGCCGGGCTCGGGCCTCGATCGCGCTGGAGCCGGTCGAGAGCCTGACGAACGCGTTCAACCGCGCGGACTGCTCGCAGCAGGTGCGGCTCGAACCGGGGAGGAGCGGGTGTTCCGCTGCGGGGTCGAGGTGCTCGCGCCGCACGGCCGGTAGGGCCTGGCCCTCGACTCGCGGGCCGCGTGCCACACTGTCCCGGTGCCGAGCCTCCACAGCCGCTATGTCCACGGTGACCACGACGCCGTGTGGGCCGACCTGAGGGGCCTGGGGCACCGTGCTCTTGACGGCTTGCACATCGAGGACGTCGACGCCGTCGCGCGCGAGATGGCTCTGCGCGCCCGGCACAACGTCGACCTGCTCGTCGACCGGCTCAGTCGGGCCGGGTTCGCTGCGCACACCAACGACGACGCCCACGCGCTCCGTGCGCTGCACCTCCCTCCGACCGCAGGTGCCGACGCGCTCGCCGGATGGCTCGACGAGACCTTCCGACCCGTGCCCCGGACGGTCCTCGCCTGGATGCGCGAGGTCGGGGACGTCTGGCTCGTGGGCGCTCACCCTCCTGGCCCGACGCGGACGCGGCCGACCCGCTCGTCGTCGAGCTCGAGCTCTCCGCGTACGGCGTCGATCCCCGCGAGGTCTATCTGTCGCTGCACGAGGAGTGGCTCGAGTCGGCCGACGACTCGCATGACATGGCACCCTTCCAGCTCGACTTCGCCCCCGACCCGCTGCACAAGGCGAACGTGAGCAGCGGCGGGCCTACGGGTGGTCGTGCCGTGCGCATCTGCGGACGCGACCGTTCACCTCGACGGCGTGGGCGACGTCCCGTTCGTGGCGTACCTCAACGACGCGTTCTCGTCCGGGGATTTCCGGCATCGACGTCGCGGGCGCCCACGGTCTGCGAGAGTCGCTCGCGAACGGGATGCTCCGGCTCTAGGGCACGTGGAGTGGCGGGAGCGCCCCGATTAGGCGCCTCGGCAGGAGTCCCGTAAGGTTGTGTTTACCGACGCGGGGTGGAGCAGCTCGGTAGCTCGCTGGGCTCATAACCCAGAGGTCGCAGGTTCAAATCCTGCCCCGCTACACAGGAAGGCCCGGTTCAGCAGACATGCTGAACCGGGCCTTCGCCTTGCCGGACTGACGGGCGCCGCCGGACGATGTGCGACTGTGACGTGGCCGACACCCTGTCCGGTAGGAGGTGGCGCCCACGGTCACGTAGAGTGGTGTTCACCGACGCGGGGTGGAGCAGCTCGGTAGCTCGCTGGGCTCATAACCCAGAGGTCGCAGGTTCAAATCCTGCCCCGCTACACAAGAAGGCCCGGTTCAGCAGAAATGCTGCACCGGGCCTTCGCCTTGCCGGACTGCCCGGGACGCCGTCAGTCGGCGAGCGTGAAGCCCGTCGTCCACTGGGTGGCGCCGGAGCCGCCAGCGTCATCTGGAAGAAGCCGAGGGCCTCGAGCTCACGGGCCCGCTTGAGCGATCCGGCGTCGACCCCTTGAGGCCGCCGGCGCGCACGAGCTCGACGAGGGTGCTCTTGGCGTCGTTGTCGTCACCCGCGACCAGGACGGTCGCGGTCTGGTCGGCGACCTGGCCGCTCGCGAGCGTCGACGCGAAGTTCGTGTTGAACGCCTTGAGGACGCTCGCGCCCGGGCGAGCGCGGCGATCTCGGCGGCGGCCGAGGAGTCGGCGGGCACGACGAGCGAGTCGAAGGTCGCGAAGTCGACCGGGTTGGTCGGGTCCACGAGGACCTTGCCGTCGAGCCGACCCGCGTACTGCGCCAGGACCTCCGGCACAGCGGGGAAGGGGAGAGCGAGCACGACGAGGTCGCCCGTGATCTCGTCGCCGACCACGCCGGACGTGAACGACGCACCCGAGCCGAGCGCCGCGGCCTTCTCGGCGTTGCGGGCCAGGACCTGGACCTGGGCCCCGCCGTCGAGGGCGATGCGCGCCACGCCTGCTGCGATGTTCCCTGCGCCGATGATCGTGATGCTGGTCATGTAGTCCTCCGAGGCTGCGACGTCGACCCGGGCCGACGCAATTGGTTGTTGATACAACTAATCTAGACCCGCTTAGTTGTCGTGTCAACCAATATCGGTAGACTGGCGCCATGACCGACGACGTGCGCTGGCTCACCCTCGCGAGCTGCGGACCTGGATGCGCCTCCAGGCCGTCTCCGAGCTCCTGCCCGGGTGCTCGACGCGCAGCTGCAGCGCGATGCGCACCTCACTCATTTCGAGTACCTCGTGCTCGCGATGCTCTCCGAGGCCCCGGACCACACGCTGCGCATGACGGACCTCGCCCTCAAGACGAATGCGACCCTGCCGCGCCTGTCCCACGTCGTGAAGCGGCTCGAGGGGCGCGGGTACGTCGAGCGGAAGCCCTGCCCTCGGACAAGCGGGCGACCCTCGCCGTCCTGACCGACGGCGGGTGGGACAAGGTCGTCGCGACCGCCCCCGGCCACGTCGGCACCGTGCGCGAGCACATCATCGACCGCCTCACCCCGGAGCAGGTCGACCAGCTCGATACGATCGCGCGCTCGATCCTCGAGTCCCTCGACACCGAGGGCAGGCTCGACGCGCTCCACCTCCCGGAGGACTGAGGGTGTGACGCGCCCCACCGTCTCACCCCACATCTCGCCTGTGTCTCACCGCATGGGACCGGCGTAGAGTCGACCTCCGGTGAGAGTCCCGGCAGCACGCGCCACCCGCGGCCGCCAGATATCGCCCCGTCACCCTCCTGACCCCGGAAGGTCCTCATGCGCCGCCTGAACGCCGTGCTGCCCATCGCAGCCGTCTCGACCGCCCTGCTCCTCGCGGGCTGCTCCTCCGACGACACCCCGACCGACGCCGGGTCGGCCGCCGCCACGCCCACGTGCGAGCCCGGTGCGCTGCCCACGCAGACCGACGGCAAGCTGACGGTCGCCGCCGGCGAGGCGTACTCGCCCTGGTACATCGGCGAGCACGACAGCGGCGAGGGCTTCGAGTCGGCGCTCGTCTACGAGGTCGCGGACCGGCTCGGGTACGACGAGGCCGACGTCGAGTGGGAGCTCGTGACGTTCGAGCAGATCGTCAGCCCCAGCATCAAGACCTTCGACTTCGCCGCATGGCAGACGTCCATCTCGGACGAGCGCCGCAAGGCCGTCGACTTCTCCAGCCCGTACCTCACGACCCGCCAGGGCGTGATCGTGCAGGAGACCGGCCCGTACGCCTCGGCCACGACGCTCGACGAGCTCAAGGACCTGCGAATCGGCGTCACGGCCGCCCAGACGAGCCTCACGCTCGCGAAGGCCGCGTTCGGCGAGGACGCGGACCTCGTCCCGTTCAACGGCGCGGGTGACGGCATGACGGCCCTGCAGTCCGGCACGATCGACGTCATGATCATGGACGTCGACCAGGGGTCGCGGCCTCGACCGAGTACTTCCCGGACGCCGTGGTCGTCGGCACGTTGCCGGACCAGGGCACGGTCGAGCAGTACGGCCTGGTCCTCGACCTCGGCTCGACGCTCACCGACTGCGTCTCGGCCGCGGTCGAGACCCTCGAGGAGGACGGCACGCTCGCCGAGCTGCGCACGACATGGCTCAAGTCGGACGACATCCCCGAGCTGGGCTGAGGTGAGCAGGGGCGCCTCAGGCGTCGCGCCGGGACGGTCCGAAGTGCCCGACGACGGCGCCCACCGCGGGGACGCGGGCTGGACCCGTCCCCTCGCCCGGGCGAGGGACTCCTACCGGCGTGCGCGACGCCGTCGGGCTGGGTGGGTGTCCGCACTGTCCACCGTGGTGGTGGTCGCCGTCCTGTACCTCGTGGTGACCACCGCCCCGGCTGGGAGCGCACGCGCGACGCGTTCTTCGACCCGCAGAGCGCGTGGGACTCGCTGCCCGCGATCGCCGAGGGCCTGTGGCTCAACCTGCGCGTGTGGGTCGTCGCCTCGGTGATCGGCATGGTGCTCGGGATGGCGCTGGCCGTGGTCCGCACGAGCCGGATCCCTGCGCTGTTCCCGCTGCGCGCGTTCGCGGTCGCCTACGTCGACGTGTTCCGCGGGGTCCCGCTGCTGCTCGTGCTGCTGCTCGTCGGGTTCGGGCTGCCTGCCCTGCGGCTGGAGTGGCTGCCGACGTCGGGGGCATTCCTCGGGGCGCTCGCCATCATCCTGACCTACACCGCCTACCTGGCCGAGGTGTTCCGCGCAGGGATCGAGTCGGTGCACCCTCGCAGATCTCCGCCGCGCGCTCGCTGGGCCTCACGCGCGCGCAGACGACCCGCAAGGTCGTCCTCCCGCAGGCCGTGCGCCACGTGACCGCACCGCTCGCGAGCAACCTCGTCTCGCTCCAGAAGGACTCGGGACTCATCTCGATCCTCGGGGCCGTCGACGCGATCCGGGCCGCGCAGATCGCGGCATCGGGCAGCTACAACTTCACGCCCTACGTCGTGGCGGGCGTCCTGTTCCTCCTGGTCTCGATCCCGCTCACGCGCGTGGTCGACGCGTACTCCGCACGCCAGGGCTGGCGCGGGTCGCTCGCGACCGTGAGCGGTGCGGGGCCATCCGATGAGCCATCTGCTGTCCCTGCGCGGGATCCGCAAGACGTACGGCGAGCGCCTGGTGCTCGACGCGATCGACCTCGACGTGGACGAGCACCGCTGCGTCGTGCTGGTCGGGGCGTCGGGCTCGGGCAAGTCGACGCTGCTGCGCGTCGTGAACCTCCTCGAGGAGATCGACGACGGCGAGATCCTGCTCGACGGGCAGGACGTCGCCGACCCGCGCCTCGACGCGAACGCCGTCCGGGCGCGCATGGGCCTCGTCTTCCAGTCGTACAACCTCTTCCCGCACATGAAGGTCATGGACAACGTGACACTTGCGCCGCGCCTCGTGCACAAGCGGGGACGCGCCGAGGCCGAGGCCGCCGCCGAGGCCATGCTGCGCCGCGTGGGGCTCGCGCACCGCATGACCGCCTACCCCGACCAGCTCAGCGGCGGTGAGCAGCAGCGGGCCGCGATCGCGCGGGCGCTCGTGTCCTCGCCCGAGCTGCTGCTGCTCGACGAGGTCACCTCGGCGCTCGACCCCGAGCTCGTGGGCGAGGTCCTCGACCTGCTCGCGGACCTGCGGTCCGAGGGCGTGACCATGCTCGTCGCGACCCATGAGATGGGCTTCGCGCGCGAGGTCGCCGACGAGGTCTGCTTCCTGCACCAGGGCCGTGTCCACGAGCGTGGGACGCCCGAGCAGGTCCTCGGCGACCCGCAGCGCGAGCGGACCCGGAGTTCCTGCGCCGCCTGCGGTGATCACCGCCCGCGACCGTCGCGCTCCCCTTTCGCCCGCGTCCCGGTGCGCGCATGATGGAAGCAGGTCCTCGACGAGGAGGCGCGACATGAAGGCATCGGTGGGAGACAGGATCATCAGGGCCTCGGGGTGGTAGGCGGTGCCGTCCGGGACGGCATGGTCGTCGAGGTCCATCATGAGGACGGCTCGCCGCCCTTCCTGGTCGAGTGGGCCGACACGGGGAGCAGAGCCTGGTCTATCCGGGACCCGACACCGTGGTGCGTGCCCCGTCGAGGGGCCGTCGCGCACGAGGTCTCGGTACCCGTGCACTCGAAGTCCTGGCACGTCCAGGTCAGCCTGGTGGAGAGCGAAGGACGCACGACGGCGGAGGCCATCCTGGTCGGTGACCTCCCGTCCGATCTCCACGGCGTGGGCAGGGCCCGCAAGGACCCCGGTGACACCGAGATCGAGGCGATCGGCGACCACGTCGCGGCGGCCCGCGCGCTGCGTGGCCTGGCCGACCGGCTGCTCGGCCTCGCGGAGGCCGAGATCGAAGGGTCCACCGGGGTGCCGCGCACGTGCACCACTGAGGTCGGGACGTCAGCGCCGAGCGGCGGCGCATCAGCACGGGCTGCCCGACGCTCCCTCTCGACAGGCCCGCCGACGGCGGCGGGACGGTTCGAGGAGGAGCCATGAAGCGCCTGGTGCTCTGCTGCGACGGGACCTGGAACTCACCGGTCCGCGCGAGCGTGTCCAACATCGAGAAGATCGCCCGCTCGGTCCACACGGGGATCGGGCCCGACGGCGTCCAGCAGATGGTGTTCTCGGTCGAGGAGTCGGTGCCCGTGGCTACCGCGTCGACGCGCTCCTCGGCGGGGCGTTCGGCTACGGGCTCAGCCGCAACGTCGTCGCCGGATACCGGGACCTCGCACTGAACTACGAGCCCGACGACGAGATCTACGTCTTCGGGTTCAGCCGCGGCGCGTACACGGCGCGCAGCGTCGCGGGCATGATCGCGAGCGTCGGCCTGCTCACGGCCGATGCGCTCGCGAACCGGCGTGCCGGCAACCTCCTGGCCGAGGCGGAGGCGCGCTACCGTGACCGGACGCCTCAGCGCAAGGCCAAGGCGTCCCGCTTCCGGGAGCAGTTCTGCTACCCGAGGTCCCCATCACCTTCCTCGGCGTGTTCGACACCGTGGGGCGCTGGGCGTGCCGGGGCTCACCCGCCGTCGGAGCCGGTTCCACGACGTGCGGCTCTCGAGCGCGGTCCTGTGCGCCCGCCAGGCGCTCGCGATCGACGAGCGGCGCCTCACGTTCGAGCCGTGCCTGTGGGACGTCCCGACGGACGACGACAGGGTGGGCGGCGTGAAGCAGGTCTGGTTCCCGGGCGGACACAGCGACGTGGGGAGGGACAGCCTCGCCAGGACTGTCCGACGTCGCGCTCCTGTGGATGATGGGGAGGCCGCCGGATGCGGCCTGGCCTTCTACCGGACCGGGTCCTCGCGCAGCTCGGCGACGACGCCGAGCTCGTCTGCCGGTTCACCCGGGGCTGATGTTCCGCGTGCTCAACACCGTCACGCGGTGGCGGCACCGCCCGCGGTTCCGGGGCACACGGCGGCTGCTGGCCGGGGTGCCGCTGGACCCCGGGTACGTCGACGACGTGCTGCTCTCCGACCTCGCGCTCTCCTGAGCGCCGATCCTCGTCCCCTACGCCAGGCACGCCGTCAACATCACCTGGTGGAGGAGTCCGCGGACGGCGCGCTCGCGGTCGAACCCGTCCCGATCCTCACCGACGAGGTGCGGCCGCTCGTCCTCGCGTGACGAGCCTCGTGGCGCGCGTCGTGGCGCGCGTCGTGACGGATCGGCGACGAGCGGCACGGTCGCGGTCGTCTCGCTAGCCTGGAGGAGGTGACGCGTCGCGCCGCCGGTCGTCATCGTCCGTGAGGGCACTCGCGGGAGGAGCGGGACATGGCATGGCTGGACGCGATCGGGGACCTGAACTGGTGGGCGGTGATCGTGGCGACCGCCTCCACGTTCGCGGTCGGCTTCCTCTTCTACGCGACGGGGGCGCTCGGCAGACGCTGGGCAGGGCTCGTCGGGTTGACCGAGGAGGAGATGAACAGCGGCGCGGGGCGGCCCCGGTTCGCCGCGACGGCCGTCGCCTCGGTCCTGACGGCGATCCTGCTGGGCGCCCTGATCCTCGCGACAGGCGTCGACGGTCTGTGGGAGGGCTTGCTGTTCGGCGCGGCGGTCGGCCTCGTGTTTCGCGCCGGAGCCCACGTGATCCACAACGGGTTCGCACACCTGCCGACCCAGCTCACGGTGATCGACAGCCTCCACGACGTGATCGCCCTCGCGGTCATGGGCGCGATCCTCGGGGTCTGGCAGTAGGTGTGGGCGGGCCTGAGGACACCGGGCCTGCCCGGCACGGGACCGGCGAGGGTGAGGGCATGATCCGTGCCGTCGTGCGCGGGACCGTGCAGGGGTGGGCTTCCGCGACGCGACGACCCGCCGCGCAGCCGGGCTGGGCGTCGAGTGCGACGCCCAGAACCTCCCGGACGGGACGGTGCTCGTGACGGCCCGCGGCGGGGCGACGGCCCTCGACGGGCTGCTCGAGTGGCTCCGCGGCGGCGAGACTCCAGGGCGCGTGACGGGCGTCGACGTGGACCGGGTGTGATGCTGGGCCTCATGACCTCTCCGACGGGCCGCCCGACCGATCGGGCCGACGATCTCGTCCCACCCGACGCCCACGTGTTCGGCGACCCCGACGCGTCCGTGACGATCGTCGAGTTCGGCGACTTCGAGTGCCCCTACTGCCACGACGCCGCCCCGATCCTGCGCGCGGTCGTCGAGGAGTCCGGCGGACAGGTGCGGCTCGTCTTCCGCCACTTCCCGCTCTTCGAGGTCCACCCGTACGCGCTCACGGCCGCGCTCGCAGCCGAGGCCGCCGGGGCGCAGGGCCGGTTCTGGGAGATGCACGACGTCCTGTTCGCCCACCAGGACAGGCTCGACGACGTCGGCCTCGCGCACTGGGCGCGCAAGCTCGGACTGGACGGTGAGAGCGTCGTCGGCGACGCGGCGCAGCGGTTCGGGGACGTCGTGGAGCGCGACTACCTGGCCGGGGCGGCGGCGGGCGTGCGGGGACGCCGACGGTCTTCGTCGACGGGAGCGCTTCCTCGGCCGGGTGGCCGAGGAAGGCCTCCGGCCGCGGTCGCAACTGCGCTGGCCGCAGCCCGTCAGGGCACCTGAGGGTCTCCGTCGCTCGGTCGTGGACCAGGGGCGCCCGGCGCCCGCCTCGGAGCGCGCCGGACCACCTGCCGGTTCGGTCGGGACCAGCCGCGCGAAGAAGAGCGCCAGCAGGGCGACGAGGGCGAGCACCGCGAGGCTCGTCCGGAGCCCCTGGATGCGCGCGGTCTCGTTCTCGTCGGCGATCGCGGCGACCTCGTCGTCGGGCAGGCCTGCGCCCGTGAGGGCGGACTCGAGCTGCGCGTCGGACACGAACGGCACCCCGCCGGCGAGCTCGACCTGGGCCGTGGCCGCGATCTCGTCGCGCACCGCGGGTTGTCCTCGACCCCTGGAGCAGTGTTGCCGTCAGGCCCGCGATGAGGACCGACCCGGCGAGTGCGGTCCCGAGCGACGCCCCAGGTTGGTCATGGTGTTCTGCAGGCCGCCGACCTCGCCGCTCTCCTCGTCGGGCACCGCCGAGACCGTCACGGCGCCCAGCTGTGAGGCCAGGGCGCCCACGCCCAGCCCGGCGAGGGCGAGCGGGAGCGTGACGACCTCAGCCCCACGCCCACCTCGAGTCCCGCCAGCAGGCTCACGATCCCGGCCAGCAGCGCGGCCACGCCCCACCGCACGACGGTGCGGGTGAGGCCCGGGGAAGAAGCGGGGAATCCCCACCGCGGCCAGCAGCAGGGTCACGGACAGGGGCAGCAGACGGATGCCGGTGTCGAGCGCGGACAGCCCCAGGGCGACCGACAGGTACAGGGGCACCGTGAAGAACAGGCCCGCCTGGATCATGAACTGGAAGAAGAACATCGTCAGCCCGCCGTTGAGCTGGGCGTTGCGCAGCATCTGCGGGCGCACGAGGGGTTCCTTGCCCGCTGCGACGACCCGGTGCTCCCACGCGAAGAACAGCCGCACGATCAGCAGTCCGGCGAGGATCAGCCAGATCGTCGGGGAGAGCCCGATCCAGGAGGGCCCGCCGGGGCGCGGCTGGACCCAGCCCCACTCCCCGAGCGCAGCACGCCGAACACCGCGATCCCGAGCCCGAGGGCCGAGAGCGCGGCACCGACCAGGTCGAGCCGGAACCGGGGCCGAGGGCGCGTCGGCGATCTTGCGCGTGAGCAGCAGGATCACGATCACGATCACGACCTCGCCCGCGAACACGTACCGCCACGTCCAGTAGGTCGTGACCAGGCCGCCGATCAGGGTCCGGCGGCCACGGCGATCGCGCCGCCGAAGCAACCAGGCCGTACGCGCGGGGCCGGTCCGGAGCGGCGAAGTTCGAGGCGACCAGTGCCACGATCGCGGGCATGATGAGCGCCGCCCCGATCCCTCCAGGACGGACCACCCGAAGATCAGGACCCCGAGGTTCGGCGCCAAGGACGTCGTGAAGGACCCGCACGCGTAGATCACGCACCCGATCACGAAGGCCCGACGGCGCCCGATCAGGCCCCGATCTTGCCGCCGGGGATCATGAGCGTGGCCATGACGAGCGTGTACAGCGTGATCGCCGTCTGGATGCCGGTCACGGTCGTGCCCACGTCGTTCGCGACCTGGGCGATCGACACGTTCATGACCGAGCTGTCGAGCGTCATGAGGAACTGGCTCGAGGCGAGGGTCAGCAGGACGAGACCCGCCGCCCGTTCAGCGGTGCGTGGCACCGTCTGCTCCTGCGGTGCGCGGACCCATGGTCGCCTCCGTCGTCGAGACGGGCCGCCGGCAGCCCGTTGAGACCACCAGTGTGTCGGTGCAGGGCAAACGGGCCACCGCTTGCGGCCCCGTCAGCTCCGGCTCTCAGCGGGGTCAGGGTCTTCCGCAGCCTCCGGCGCCCGCCACGGCCGCGGCGGAAGACCGGGCGGCGGCCCGGGGACTCGGGCGAGCACAGCGGCAGCCGCTCGCCGAGGATGCGCAGGGTCACGGACCCCGCCACGGCAGCGACCAGCGAGCCCGCAAGGATCCCGATCTTGGCCTCCTCGATCAGCACCTCGTCGTCGAACGCGAGCTCGGCGATGAACAGCGAGATGGTGAAGCCGATCCCCGCGAGCATGGCGCCGCCGAGCAGGTGCGAGTAGCGCACGCGGCCGGGGAGGCTGCCCAGGTTCAGGCGTAGCGCGAGCGCCGAGGCCCCGAAGATCCCGACGGTGTTGCCCACCACGAGCGCGACCGCGACCCCGATCGTCACGCGGGACGTCATCGCGGCCGACAGCGACTCGGCGTCCAGGTGTACGCCCGCGTTGGCCAGGCCGAAGACCGGGACCACGAGGTACGCGCTCCACGGGTGCAGGACGCGTTGGAGCCTGTCGCTCGCGGGGACGGCCGCGCGTGCGGCGAGCTCGGTCAGGTACTCGCGCTCCGCCGTCGTCTCCTCGCGCAGACGCTGGGCGTACCCGGGACGTCGTCGACCTGGTCGCGCCGCGACCGGCGCGAGGGATGAGCAGCCCGACCAGCACGCCCGCGAGCGTCGCGTGGACGCCCGAGGAGTACACCGCGAGCCACAGGGCGATCCCGATGCCCACGTACGGCGCGAGCCGCCAGACCTTGAGCCACCGCATCGCGAGCAGCGCGGCGACGAGCAGGCCCGCGATGCCCAGTCCGGGCAGCCACACGCCGTCGTTGTAGAAGACGGCCATGACGGTGATCGCCCCGATGTCGTCGACGACCGCGAGGGTCAGCAGGAACAGGCGCAGCCGGTCGGGGCAGCGTGGACCGAACAGTGCGAGGACGCCGACGAGGAACGCGGTGTCGGTCGACATGACCACGCCCCAGCCGTGCTGCGCGTCGGTGCCCGCGTTGAAGGCCAGGTAGATGAGGGCGGGGACCAGGAGGCCGCCCAGCGCGCCGAGGGCGGGGACCGCGACGGTCCGCCGGTTGCGCAGCTCGCCGCTCGTGACCTCGCGGTTGATCTCGAGACCGATCACGAGGAAGAAGACCGCCATCGCGGCGTCGTTGACCCAGTGGTGCAGGTCCATGTCGAGCGACCAGTCGCCCAGGTGGAAACCGGCCGTCGTGGCCCACAGGTCGTCGTACGCGGCCGACCACGGCGAGTTCGCCCAGACGAGCGCGATCACTGTCGCTGCGAGCAGCAGCACCGCGCCGCCCGACTCGGTCGCGAGGAACTGACGGACGGCCGGGCGACGGGGCGCACCGGGAAGCGGAGCGGCGGTCCCGGGCGCTGGTCCAGCGTCGGGGAGGGCGCGTCCGCCGGGGATCCGCCGGCGGGACGGGGAGTGGACGTCACCGCTCCAAGGTTGCAGCGCGTGGGCCCGGACGCAACGGGTGGTCGGGGAGTGGGCATCCGGGCGAGGCGCCCGCCGGAACTGTCCACGATACGGAAGGAGTCTTCCACGATCGTTGCCAGGGTTCTCGCCCGCTGCTAGCGTCGGACGGGCCGACGGCGGGCGCGCGAGGGACGAGCGCTATCTACCGGGCGGAACGTGGACCAGCGCCTGCAGCGTCACGTCGTCCTCGGAGTCGAGTCGGACGACGGTCGCAGCCCCGACCTTGGAGACTCACCGTGGACACATCGATCCCGCACACCGCCCACCTCGAACGAGCCGTGGCAATCGCCACCGCGAACGTCGCCGACGAGGGCGGGCCCTTCGGTGCGGTGCTCGTAACCCCGGACGGGCAGGTCTTCGAGGGCGTCAACCGCGTCACCTCGACCAACGACCCGACCGCCCACGCGGAGGTCGTCGCGATCCGCGCCGCGTGCGCCGCCCTCGGCACGTTCGACCTCACGGGGTCTGTCCTCTACGCGAGCTGCGAGCCGTGCCCCATGTGCCTGGCCGCGGGCCTCTGGGCGCGGGTCGACGCCATCTGGTTCGCCGCCGACCGCGACGACGCAGCGAGAGCAGGTTTCGACGACGCCGCGTTCTACGAGTTCTTCGCCGTCGCCCCGGCCGACCGCTCGCTGCCCGTGCGGCACCTGCGCACGCCGTCGTCCGTCGAGCCGTTCGACGCGTGGCGCGCGGCCGCTCCCGCGTCGACTACTGACCCCTGGTCACGTGCTCCCGCGGTCGCCGTGTCGTGACAGGCTGGGCCCGAGCGCCCGGCAGGGCCCGGGCGAGGAGCAGCGGTGACAGCAGAGCGGGTTCCGGCGAGCGGTAGCGGTCAGGAGCAGCCGCCCGACGGCGTCGCTCGCCGTCGGGGAACGGCGGCGGCAGGGTGCGGCGCCCGCAGGCGTCGGGCGCGGCCCGGTGGGCATCGAGCAGCACCGTCGCGACGTCGATGCGCTCCTGGCACCCGCCCTGGTGTCGCGAGGTTCGGAGCGTGTGGCGCTCGCCGACGCGCTGGACCGCGTCCTGGCCGAGGACCTCGTCGCGCCGGTCGACCTGCCCGGCTTCCGCAGCTCGCAGATGGACGGGTACGCGGTGCGTGCCGCCGACGTGGCCACTGCCACGGCTGACGATCTCGTCGTGCTGCCCGTCGTGGCCGAGATTCCCGCCGGGCCCGGCGCCCCGCGGTCCTGGCCCCGGAACAGCCGCCCGCATCATGACGGGCGCCGTCGTGCCGAGGGGAGCGACGCCGTCGTGCCCGTGGAGGACACCGACGCCTCGCCGTTCGGGCGCACGCGCCGGCCCCGGGCGGCTGTGCGCGGCACCCTCGGTGCCGACGTCGGCGTGCTCGCGCCGCGCAGCTCGGGCGAGTTCGTGCGCGACGTCGGGTCGGACGTGCGTGCCGGCGACCTGGTGCTGCACGCCGGACTGCTGCTGGGGCCCCAGCACCTCGCGGCCGCGGCCTCGTGCGGCGTGGCCGGGCTCGAGGTCCGCGCACGCGTGCGGGTCGCGGTGATCTCGACCGGGACCGAGGTCGTCGAGCCGGGGCAGGTCGCCGCGACCGGGCAGGTCTTCGACGCGAACCTGCACGGGCTGTCGGCCGCGGCGAGGCGCGCGGGCGCGGTCGTGGTGCTCGCGGAGCGGACCGGCGACGACGCACGCGAGCTGTCGGCCGTCCTGGAGCGGGCCGCGGCCGAGGCAGACCTGATCCTCACGTCGGGGGCGTGAGTCAGGGCGCGTACGAGGTGGTCAAGGACACGCTCGGGGACGGGGTGACGTTCCGCTCGGTCGCGATGCAGCCGGGCGGCCCGCAGGGTTCGGCACGGTCCACGGGACCCCGGTGCTGACCTTCCCCGGCAACCCGGTGAGCGCGCAGGTCTCGTTCGTGGTCTTCGCGCGCGAGGTCCTGGAACGGGCTGCCGGGATCGCCGTCCGGGAGCTGGAGATGCGGACGGCCGTCGCGACCATCATCTCCCCGCCGGCCAAGCGGCAGATGCTGCGGGGACGGACGGGTCCGGACGGGACGGTCGAAGTGGTGGGCGGCACGGGATCGCACCTGGTCGCGACCATGGCATCCGCGGACGTGCTCGTCGAGGTGCCCGAGGGTGTGAGCCGGGTCGAGGCGGGCGAACGCGTGAGGGTGGTGCGGCTGTGAGCGGGACGACGGGTTCGACGACAGGTTCGACGACGGAGGAGGACGGGCGGATGACGGTGACGGACGGCGAGCCGGGTGGCATCGCGTGCGAGGTGTCGCGGGTCACGATCGACGTGCTCGACGACGCGGTGGTGCGAGACGTGGAGGGCGCCGTGTCCTCGCGGGAGTGCGGCGCGGTCGTGACCTTCCGCGGCGTGGTGCGGGACGTCGACGGCGGGCGGGACGTGACGGGCCTCGACTACGAGGCGCACCCGACGCGACCGAGGTGCTCCGGCGGTGCTGCGCGGCCGTGTCGACCGAGACGGGGCTGCGCGTCGCGGCCGTGCACCGGTACGGCGTGCTGGCGATCGGGGACGTCGCGCTCGTCGCGAGCGTTGCCTCGGGGCACCGCGCCGAGGCCTTCGCGGCCTGCTCGCTGCTCGTCGAGCGCATCAAGGCCGAGGTACCGATCTGGAAGCGGCAGCACTTCACCGACGGCGACTCGGAGTGGGTCGGGCTGTAAGGCGATGCCGGCGGCCTGACACTCAAGGGCCGCCGAACGCCCGGTGATCCTGAGGGCGGTCTCGGCAGAGGAGCGTGTCTGCTCGCCGTGGGCGCAGGCTGCGCCTGACGGATCCGGCGACCTCAGTCGCGCGGGTTGTCGCGCAGGATGCCGAACCCGATCCCGACGAGCGCGCCGAGGATGAGGCCGGGCCCGGCGAGGAGGAGGACGCCGGCGATGGTGCCGATCGCCGCACCGAGAACCGTGTTCGGCCCCGCGGTGAGATGGGTCGCCCCGGGCGGTGGACGGGGAGCGGGTCCGTCGTGGGAACGGGCTGGGTGGAGGCAGAGCTGTCGTGGGACAAGAGGGTGTGGACACCCCTCCATCCCTAGGTCTGGAGGGCCTTTCCGCCCCGAGATCCCGGGGATGAAGCAGTGCCACCCCGGCATGATGTCGGTCACGTTCGGGGCCGCGCGGACGGCCGCTTCCGCAGGGTCTCCGGAGGGCCTCAGCCCCGATCGCCCCCATGCTGCGCTCGGTGCGGGCGAAGGCCTCCGGGTCGTCCGCGCTGCCGCCGATCGTCGCGAGGTCCGGTGCGCCCCGGTCGAGCCCGTGGGCGAACGGCTTGGCCCACATCGCGGCCTGCCACGCGGACACGAGGGCCGCGTCGGTTTCCTCGCTGCCCGCCGTCCCGGTGGTCCCCGAGCGCAGCAGCGCCCGCAGGTCCACCTCCTCGTCGCCGAACAGGCACGAGCGCACGGTCCCTCCGCCGTGAGGCGGGTGCGGTCGCAGTCGCCGCAGAACGAGCGCGTCACCGACGCGATGATGCCGACCGTCGCGGGCCCACCGTCGACGGCCCACTCTCGGCCGGTGCCGAAGGGTCCTCGCGGCCGATCGGGGCCAGGTCGAAGCGCTCGCCGAGCACCTCGAGCAGCCGCTCGGCGGAGACCATCTGGTCACGGTTCCAGTTCTGGTCCGCGTCGAGCGGCATCTGCTCGATGAACCGGAGCCGCACCCGTTCTCGACGGACCAGGAGAGCAGGTCGGCGGCTCCCGCGAGCGTCTCGGGCATGAGGACCGCGTTGAGCTTGACCGGGGCCAGGCCCGCGTCGAGCGCGGCCTTGATGCCGGCGAGCACCTGCGGGAGCCTGTCCCGGCGGGTGAGCTCGGCGAAGTGCTTGCGGTCGATGCTGTCGAGGGAGACGTTGACGCGGTCGAGTCCTGCCTCGACGAGCTCGTCGATGCGCTTGTCGAGGCCGATCGCGTTGGTCGTCATGGAGATGCGGACGCCCGGGCGGCCGCGCGGGAGCGACGGACGATCTCCGCGAGGTCGTGACGCATGAGCGGCTCGCCGCCCGTGAACCGCACGTCGCGGATCCCGAGGCGGTACCCGATCCCGACGAGCCGCCCGATCTCCGCGGGGGTCAGCAGGTCGTCGCGCGCGATAGCGGGCAGCCCTTCAGCAGGCATGCAGTAGGTGCAGCGCAGGGAGCACTTCTCAGTCACGGAGACCCGCAGGTCGTGGGCGACGCGCCCGTAGCGGTCGACGAGGGCGTCGGTGTCCGGACGCCCTGCGGTACCTGGAGACCTGCGGGCGCAGCTGGGGTATCCCTAGCGCGACTGCGGTCATGAGCGCGATGCTACACACAGGGTCCGTGACGCGGCGTACCGCGCGTGCTAGCGTCGACCACTCGAATGGAAGAGTGTTTCCGTTGCGTGAGAAGTATGGGGCGGACTCAAGCCTCGGGCCCGCGTGTTCCTGCGGGCATCGAGGGACTCACCGCACGGCCGTGGTCGCCGGGCGAAGGCTCCGGCGCCTCCTACACAGGTGAGGCGACGATGCTTCAGGTCATCCAGAAGGTGGCGCCCTGGCTCGCACCGGGCGCATCACCGTTCGCGGTCGCGACGGTCGTCGCGGCCACCGGCTCCGTGCCGCGACCTCTCGGCACGGCGATGGCCGTGCGCTCTGACGGGACCGTCGTCGGGAGCCTGTCCGGCGGATGCGTCGAGGGCGCGGTCCACGAGGCGTGCCTCGACGCGATCGCCGCGGCGTCCTCGCGCACCGAGCACTTCGGCTACTCGGACGAGGCGGCGTTCGCGGTCGGGCTCACGTGCGGTGGAAGCCTCGAGGTGCACGTCCAGCCGGTCTTCCCGCCTCCCGGGAGCAACGTCCCGCCCGACGGCGCCGCGACCTTCGCCGCTTCCCTCGCCCTCCTCGCGGGGTCGGCTCAGGGCGCCCCGGCCGTGATCGTGCGACGCCTGGACGACGGATCGGTGGGAGGGCTCGTGACGGATGGCGACGTCCTCGCCGAGGACCTCGCCCCGCTCCTGGGACCGGCCGCCGGTTCGAGCCTCGAGAGCGCGACCGCCCAGGTGCGGGCAGCGGTGCGTGCCGGCGGGTCGAGCGTCGTGCACGTCGCGACGGGATGCGCCGGCGACGCACCCATCACGCTCCTCGTCGAGACGCGGCGTCCCGCTCCCCGCTTCCTCGTCGTCGGGGCGAACGACTTCGCCGGGGCGCTCGTGGAGGCTGCGGGGCGCTCGGGTACCGGGTCACGCTCGTCGACGCCCGTGAGGTCTTCGCCGACCCGGCGCGCTTCCCCGGCGCGGAGGTGGTCTGCGAGTGGCCGGACCGGTACCTCGAACGCGCTGCGGGTGCCGGCGAGGTCGACGAGCGCACCGTCCTCGCGGTCCTGACGCACGACGCGAAGTTCGACGTCCCGCTCCTGCGCGTCGCGCTCGGGCTGCCGCTCGCGTTCGTCGGGGCGATGGGGTCCAGGCGTGCGCACGCCGAGCGGGTCGCGGCCCTTCGCCAGGAGGGGTCAGCGACGGCGGCTGGCGCGGCTCCGCTCGCCGATCGGTCTCGACCTGGGCGCCCTCACTCCCCAGGAGGTGGCCGTCTCGATCCTCGGCGAGGTGCTCGCGGTGCGGAACGGCCGTGCGACCGCCGTCCCGCTCTCCAGGACGGACGGTCCTCTCCATCCGTCGCCCGGGGCGTCACCCTCCTCGACCCCGGAGGAGGGAGCATGGACCTGAACACCGTCACCGACCTCGTGCCCACGACCGACCCCGCCCGGTGGCAGGAGGGCGACGCCTGGCTCGCCGGCGGCACGGTCCTGTTCTCGGCCGGCAGCGAGGCCTCGAACGCCTGCTCGACATCACGGGCGCCGGGTGGGCGCCGCTCGTGGTGGGCGACCAGGGGCTCGAGATCGCCGCGACCTGCACGATCGCCCAGCTCCATGCGTTCCCGGGCTCGGCCGCGGCGCTGCCCGTGCGGAGCGGGTGGACCGCCCTCGACCTCGTGGCCCCGTGCTGCGACGCGTTCGTCGCGTCCTTCAAGATCTGGAACACGTCGACCGTGGGCGGCAACCTCTGCGCCGCGCTGCCGGCCGCCCCATGACGTCGCTCACCGTCGCGCTCGACGGCGTCGCGGAGGTCTGGTCTCCCGACGGCACCGCGCGCACCCTGCCCGTGGCCGACCTCGTCGTCGACGACGGCCGTACGAGCCTCACGCCGGGCGAGCTCCTGCGCGCCGTGAGGATCCCTGGGCGGGCGTTGCGAGCGCGGACCGCGTTCCGGCGCCTGTCGCTGTCGAACCTCGGGCGGTCGGGGTGCTCGTGATCGGGCGCCTCGACCGTGCAGGGCTCGACGGGACCGGCGGCGCCCTCGTCGTCACGGTCACCGCCTCCACCCGGCGGCCCGTCCGGCTGAGGTTCGACGACGTCGCACGTCCGGGAGGCGCCGTCGGGCCGGGGCTCCGGCGCCGCTGCGCTCGCCGCGGCCCTCGACGCCGCCATCCCCGAAGACCTGTACCACGACGACGTGCACGGCCTGCCCGCCTGGCGCCGGGACATGACCTACCGCCTCGCAGAGAGATCCGCGCCGAGCTGCTGGACCCCGAGGGAGACGCCTGGTGACGACGACCGAGGACAGGGCGGCAGCGGTCGGGCCCGTCGTGAACGGCTCGCCCGCCGACGCGGTCCCGCGCCCCGGACAGTGCCTGCGCACCTACCTGCGCGAGCAGGGACGCTCGGGGTCAAGAAGGGCTGCGACGCGGGCGACTGCGGGCCTGCACCGTGCACGTCGACGGCGTCCCCGTCCACAGCTGCGTCTACCCGCGCGGCGCGCGGTCGGCAAGGAGGTCACCACGATCGAGGGGCTCGCGGGAGAGGACGGCCTGCACCCGCCCAGCAGGGTTCCTCGACGCCCAGGGCTTCCAGTGCGGGTTCTGCACAGCCGGGATGGTCATGACCGCGGCGACCTTCGACGATGCGCAGCGGGCGGACCTGCCGCGCCACCTCAAGGGGAACCTCTGCCGGTGCACGGGCTACGCGTCGATCGAGCACGCGATCTGCGGCGGCGCACCCGTGCCGAGCCACCCCACGGCGAGCCGGACGCGCGGGAGGGGCGCCGTCGGGCAGCGAGACCGGGAGCGTCGGCACCGACGTGCCCGCCCCGGTGGGCGCGCGATCGTGACCGGGGCCGCGCGCTTCACTCTCGACGTCGACCCCGCGGCACTGACCGGACTGCTGCACCTCAAGCTCGTGCGCTCGCCCCACGCCCACGCGCGGATCGTCGCGATCGACGCGAGCGCAGCGCGCGCGATCCCCGGAGTTCGGCTCGTGCTGACCCACGAGGACGCGCCCTCGCGGCGCTTCTCGACCGCTCAGCACGAGCTCGTCGCCGACGACCCCGACGACACGCGCGTGCTCGACGACGTCGTCCGGTTCATCGGGCAGCGTGTGGCAGCCGTCGTGGCGGACACCGTCGCCGCGGCCGAGGAGGGCGTGCGCGCGGTGCGCGTCACCTACGAGGCGCTGCCCGCGCTCCTGGACCCCGAGGCCGCGACGACGCCCGGCGCCCCGTGCTGCACCCCGACCTCGACCCGCTCGTCTCGCGCGCGAGCCGCCCCAGGCGAACGTCGTGGCCGAGGTGCACACGCGCACGGGCGACGTCGAGCGCGGGCTCGCCGAGGCCGCCGTCGTGCACGAGGCCGTCTACCGGACCCAGCGGGTCCAGCACACGGCTCTCGAGACGCACTGCTCGATCGCCTCGCTCGACGACGACGGACGGCTCGTCGTGCGGACCAGCACCCAGGTGCCGTTCCTCGTGCGCCGGGCGCTCGCGGCCGTCCTCGACCTGCCGCGCGAGCGCGTACGGGTCGTGTGCGACCGGGTCGGCGGCGGGTTCGGCGGCAAGCAGGAGATGCTCACCGAGGACGTCGTCGCGCTCGCGACCCTGCGGCTCGGGCGACCCGTCCAGCTCGAGCTCACGCGGACCGAGCAGCTCACCGCGACCACCGTCCGGCACCCGTTCCGCATCCGGGTGCGCGCGGGCGCGAGGGCCGACGGGACGCTGACGGCCTTCGCGCTCGACGTGCTCACCGACACGGGCGCCTACGGCAACCACGCACCCGGGGTCATGTTCCACGGGTGCGCCGAGTCGCTCGCGCTGTACCGGTGCCCCAACAAGCAGGTCGACGCGCTCGCGGTCTACACCAACCAGGTGCCGTCCGGGGCGTTCCGCGGGTACGGGCTCTCGCAGACGATCTTCGCGATCGAGTCGGCGATCGACGAGCTCGCGGAGAAGGCCGGGATCGACCCGCTCGAGATGCGGCGGCTCAACGTCGTGCGGGAGGGGACCCGCTGCTCGCGGTGAACGAGGAGCCCGAGGCGGACCTGCGATACGGGAGCTACGGGCTGGACCAGTGCCTGGACCTGGTGGGGAGGCGCTCTCGCGTGGTCGGACCCGACGCCGAGGGCGACCACTTGCCCCGCCGAGGGTGACGGGATCGCCCGCCGAGGGTGACCGCGAGCCCGTCGAGGGTGACGCGCCCTGGGCCCCGGGTGGAGCGTCGGCGAGGGCGTCGCCGCGTCGATGATCGCGACGATCCCGCCGCGCGGGCACATCGCGGAGGCCGAGGTCCGGCTCCTGCGGGACGGCCGGGTCGAGGCGAGCGTCGGGACGGCCGAGTTCGGCAACGGGACGACGACCGCGCACGTCCAGCTCGTCGCCGCCGCACTGGGGCAGGACGTCGGGGACGTGCTGGTCCGTCAGTCGGACACGGACCTGGTCGGCCACGACTCCGGGGCGTTCGGATCGACGGGCATCGTCGTCGCGGGCAAGGCCTCGCACCTCGCGGCGCAGGGCCTCGCGGCGACGATCCGCCGGGTCGCGGCCGTGATGCTCGGGGCCGAGCCCGACGAGTGCCGGATCGTGCCGGGGGCGTCACGAGGGCGTCACCGTCGGCGCCGCGGGCGGTCGCCCTCGGCGGGGACCGGTCACCCTCGGCGCCCGGACTCGTCACCCTCGGCGAGGTGGCCACCGAGGCGTCCCGCACCGGCGTCGACCTCACCGCGCACGCCCGCTGGGACGGCACGCCCGCTCGGTCGCGTTCAACGTCCACGGCTTCCGCGTCGCCGTCCACCGCGGGACCGGTGAGATCCGCATCCTGCAGAGCGTCCAGGCCGCCGACGCCGGCGTGGTCGTCAACCCTCGCCAGTGCCGGGGCAGATCGAGGGCGGCATCGCGCAGGCGCTCGGCGCGGCGCTGTGGGAGGAGGTCGTCGTCGACGGCGAGGGCCGGGTGGCCACCGACGTTCTGCGGCAGTACCACGTGCCCACGTTCGCGGACGTCCCGCGCAGCGAGGTGTACTTCGCGACGACCTCGGACACGCTCGGCCCGCTCGGGGCCAAGTCCATGTCGGAGAGCCCGTTCAACCCGTGGCGCCCGCGCTCGCCAATGCGGTCAAGGCCGCGACGGGCGTGCGCTTCACTGATCTGCCGCTGCGCCGGGACCGGGTCTACCTCGCGCTCCGCCGCTGAGGGTCGAGCAGCACCAGGTCTGTCTCGAGATCGACGTCCCGCCCGTCCCCGGGCAGGTCCACCCGGTCGATCAGCTCGGGGTGCGCCCGCAGCCAGTCGCGCAGCCCGTGCTCGCCGGTCGCGGCGGACGCAGCGGCTGACGCCGTCGTGAGGTCGAGCACGAGCGGGTGCGACCAGCCCGGCGAGCCGTCCCCGTCGGAGGGCGCGTCCGCGTAACGCGACGCGACCACACGCCCGGGCGGTGCGCGGCGAGGAGGTGAGCGACGTCATCGGGCCGGATGCCCGGCTGGTCGACCAGGGCGACGACCACCCGTCCGGCCCGCGCGTCTCCGCGGCCACGAGGCCGACCCGTATCGAGGAGGCCAGCCCGGAGGCCCAGTCCGGGTTCCCGACGGCGTCGCGCGGGTCGAGCGAGGGTGCGGCGGTGAGCACGTGGTCGGCTCGGGCGCCGAGGACGACCAGCACGACGTCGCAGCCGCCGTCCGCCAACGCGTCGCGGACGTGCTCGACGAGCGTGCGCCCCGGAAGGGAGAGCGGCCTTGGGGCCGCGGCCGAGCCGGAGCCCGCACCCGCGCCGAGCACGACGCCGACCGTCAGGCGGCGACCACGCGGTCACCGCCGGCGGGCGTCGTACGCCTCCTGGGCGGCGACGATCTGCGGGACCGCGCCCTCGAGCACGTCGATGAGGTCGACGAGCCTGTCCGCGACGACCTGACCGAGGTCCGTGAGCGAGTACTCGACGTGCGGGGATCGTGGTGCGGACCTCGCGGACGACCAGGCCGTCGCGCTCGATGCCCTGCAGGGTCTGGGCGAGCATCTTCTCGCTCACGCCGTCGATGCGTCGGCGCAGCGCGTTGAAGCGCAAGGCGCCGTCGCGCAGGCCGGTGACGGTGAGGACACCCAACGGCCGGTCACGGCCTCGAGGGCCTGGCGGGCCGCGCAGTCGCGTTGGAACACGTCGGTGATCATCGCGTCGGACGGTTCCGCGGTCTCGGGTGCGGGCTGGAGGTCGGTCACGAGGACAGCCTAACGCGCGTGCCGATCGTGGGCGCTGTGACATAGGCGGTACTACCGAAACAATTGCACTCACGAAAGTTAGTGCCACGCTGTGCCGGTACCCGCCAACCCCTGGAGGATCCCCATGATCGCCGTCACTGCAGCCACCGGACACCTCGGACACCTCGTCGTCGACGCGCTCCTCGAGCGCGGCGTCGCCCGAACAGATCGTCGCCGCGGTCCGCACCCCGGCCAAGGCCGCCGACCTCGCCGAGCGTGGCGTCGTCGTCCGCGAGGCCGACTACTCGCGCCCGAGACCCTCGCGACCGCCCTGGAGGGCGTCGACGTCGTGCTCCTCGTCTCCGGATCCGAGCTCGGTCAGCGCGTCCAGCAGCACGCGAACGTCGTCGAGGCGGCCCAGGCTGCCGGTGTCCGTCACTTCGTCTACACGAGCGCACCGCGAGCGACGACGTCCGCGCTGATCGTCGCCCCCGAGCACAAGGCGACCGAGGAGATCGTCGCCGCCTCGGGTCTGACTGCGACCATCCTGCGCAACGGGTGGTACAGCGAGAACTACGCGGGCAGGGTGGAGCAGGCGCGCGAGACCGGCGTCGTGCTCGGCAGTGTCGGCGAGGGCCGCGTCGCGTCCGCGAGCCGCAAGGACTACGCCGAGGCCGCCGCCGCGGTCCTGGCTGCGGCGAACGAGGACGCCTCTCGAGGGCGCGGTCTACGAGCTCTCGGGCGACGTCGCGTGGGACTACCCGTTCCTGGCCGCCGCGATCGGCGAGATCGTCGGCCGCGGGTCGTCTACCAGGACGTCCCGTCCGAGACGCACACCCAGGCTCTGCTCGACGCCGCCTGGACGAGCGCACCGCCGGCATCTTCGTCGCCCTGGACGGCAACACTCGCGACGGTCTGCTCGCTGCGACGTCGGGTGACCTGGCGCGCCTCATCGGTCGCCCGACGACGCCGCTCGCCGAGACTCTGCGCGCCGCGGTGGGCGCGCCGTCGGCCGTGTGACGTGCGCTGACCGGCGGTGAGTGCATGATTCGGCTGCGACACGCCCGGTGTGTCGCAGCCGAATCATGCACTCGGCGCCGATCGGCCCGTGCCGGAACAGCCGTGGCTTCCATTTAGTTAAACCTTCAACTATTCTGGAAGCAGAGGTCGGGACCCGGCCCTGGACGGAGGACACCATGACTGACCAGATCGCCCGCGCCACGGACACCACGAACCTGCCCGGCACCGACAGGACAGGCTTCGCGACCAAGGACCTGCTCGCCGCCGAGACCTCGATGGACGCCGTGACGCTCCACGTCGCCGACCTCGACCTGATGACCCGGTACTACCGGGACGCGCTCTCCTGGCCGTGCTCGCGCCGTCGGACGCCCTGCTCGCCGCGATCCCCGGCGCCGGGACCGGCTCGCGCGACGAGACTGTGGTCCTCGGACGCGGCGCGACGCCGCTCGTCGTGCTGCGTCGCGGCAAGGACCTGCCGCTGGCGCGCCGCGGCGAGGCCGCCTGTTCCACACGGCCCTGCTGTTCGACGACGCACCCGCCCTGGCCGCGGCCGTCGCCTCGGTCGCGCGCACCGCGCCCAGCACGTTCGTCGGCAGCGGCGACCACCTCGTCTCCGAGGCGTTCTACTTCACTGACCCCGAGGGCAACGGCGTCGAGCTCTACCACGACCGCCCGCGCGAGACCTGGGGCTGGGAGAACGGCCAGGTGAAGATGGACACGCTCTACATCGACCCCGCGCGTTCATGCAGCAGCACCTCACGGACGAGGCGCTCGAGCGGGCACTGTCGACCGACGTGGTCGGCCCGGACGACACCGTCGTGGGGCACGTGCACCTGCAGGTCGGCGACGTGCCGACGGCCCACGCGTTCTACGTCGACACCCTGGGCTTCGAGGCGACCGCGACGGTTCCCGGCGCCCTGTTCGTCTCCGCAGGCGGTTACCACCACCACATGGCGATGAACTCGTGGAACAGCCGGGGCGCGGGGCCGCGGGCCTCGACACTGGGGCTCGGTCAGGTTGCGATCGCGGTGCCGTCCGAGGACGACGTCGCGGCGCTCGCCGACCGGCTGGCTCGGCGCGGCGTCCAGATGCGCCACGACGGCGCGACGCTGCGGTTCGACGACCCGTGGAAGAACCTCATCGAGGTCTCGGTGCGCTGAGCCGTGCCGTCCGGCTCGTTCTAGCGGCTGAGTGCGGAGTTCTTGCGAGAAACGCCCGGCGTTTCTCGCAAGAACTCCGCACTCAACGCTGGTGGCTCTGCCCGCCCGCGTGATGCCCAGGCGCTTGGCGAACAGCCGGCGCTGCACCAACCAGCCCGCCAGCGCGAGCGCCGCCCACGCGAGGAACGAGATGACCTGCTCCCACCCGACGGTCGGGTCGCGCAGGAAGGCGAGGTTGTCAGGGAGACGCGCCCCAGCCCGCCGAGCACCAGGCCTGCACCACCGATGGTCGTGAGCCACAGCAGGGCCCTGCGGCGGTACTTGTCCGCGAGGAAGCCGCAGGCTGCGGCGACGGCGATGACGATGATCGCCGCGAGGACCCAGTTCCCGGAGTCGCCCGAGACGGTGCCGTACAGCTTGGCGCCGATCACGGCACCGGTGACGATCCCGATGAAGAACGACGCGAGCTTGAAGATGAACGCCACCGCG
This sequence comes from Oerskovia sp. M15, assembly GCA_038070415.1. Taxonomy (GTDB): domain Bacteria; phylum Actinomycetota; class Actinomycetes; order Actinomycetales; family Cellulomonadaceae; genus Oerskovia. The sequence continues at coordinate 468,119 of JAMYWF010000001.1, read as the reverse complement.
ATCCAGGCGACCAGGGCCCCGAGGACGCCGACCAGCAGGGCGGTGGTCTGGCCGCCCCGAACAGGTCGCCCAGCATCCAGCCGAGGCCGAACCCGGAGGCGATCACCGCCAGGTGGACCGAGCCGACGCCGAAGAAGCACAGGAGCAGACCGACGGCGACGTTGACGAGACCTGCGACGACCGGGTCCATGCGGGCCTCCTGGCGTGGGGTGGGCTAGTGCTTGGCCTTGATGACCAGCACGGGAGCGTGGGCGTCGAGGAGGACGCGCTGGGTGGTGCTGCCGAGGAGGAACTTGCCGACGGGGAGCGCTTGCGTGAGCCGATCACGACGAGGCTCGCGGTGAGGCGCTCGGCCTCGTCGAGGATCGCGTCGGCGGGATCCACGCGGGACTCGCGGTAGGTGACGGTCGGCACCGGGGTGCCGGCGGGCAGGGCGTCGAGGAGATGCGCGAGGTCAGGGGAGGGAGGGTCGGCCTGTGCCAGGCCCTCGAGCGGGGTCAGCACGAAGATCGCGAGCGGGAGCTCTCGCCGGACCGCCTCGGCCGCCCCGGCGCGCAGTGCCGCCTCACCCTGTGGCGAGTCGTTGTAGGCCACAAGAACGGTCATCGCCGTTGCGCTCCTCGTTCGTCGCGCCCGAGTCAGCGGGCAGATCGCGTGTGCACTCGAACTCTCTCATACCGTGCGGGCCAGTGCAGGGAGGGTGGGAGCGCGTCGTGCCCTCGATGCCCGACGGCGTCGCGGCCCTCCTCGGGTCCCCCTTCGTCCGAGCGGCGTGGCTGCCGCGGACGACCCCGGCGCAGGTCAGGAGATCGTGCCCAGCTCCCCGGGGACGGTCAGCGACGACGGCAGGAGCGGCGGGGCGACGGACCGGACGATCCTGGCGAGCTCTCTGTGCCGGTCGCGGTCCATGCGGTCGGCCGGTGCGGTGACGGACAGGGCTGCGACGGCCTGACCGGCACGCAGCAGAGGGACGGCGAGGCAGCTGATGCCGGGCTCGTTCTCCTCGGTCTCGGTCGCGTACCCGCGGGCACGGGTGGCCTGGAGCGTCTCCCACAACGAGTCCTGGCTGACGGGGAACGGGCTCTCGTCGCCTGCTGCCGCGGCGTACCAGCCCATCGCCGAACGGTCGGTGGCGCGGAACGCCAGCAGGGCGCGGCCGAGGGCCGTGGTGGCCGCGGGCCGACGGCGTCCGACGGCCGACCACACCCTCACGGCGCGGGCGGCTCGACCTTGTCGAGGTAGACGATCTCCGGCCCGGACAGGACCCCGAGGTGGACGAGCTCGCCCGAGGCCTCGCACACGGCCGTGAGTGCGGGGCCAGGAGCGCCGGCAGGTTCTCCTCGCCCAGGAACCTGTCGCCGAGCGCGGTCGCGGCCGGGCCCAGGCGGTAGCTGCCGGTCACCGGGTCCTGTTCGACGAAGTCGCGGAAGCGGAGCGCGGCCAGGGTGCGGTGCAGCGAGGTCTTGTTGAGGCCGAGCGCGGTCGCGAGGAGCCCAGCGGGACGCCGTGCGGGCGGCGGCGGCGAGGCGCTCGAGGGCAAGGAGTGCCTTGTCGACCGAGCCGAGGGGCTGGAGCCGTCCGCCGGGCGGCGTGCGGACCCGCTACCACGTGACCGTGTCGTTCGCGTAGAGTGATTTCGTATTCCAGAACATACATTCACTATAACGAAACGTGAGGCCTCATGTCACCCGTTGCGCCCCCGACCGACCTCGAGCAGCTCTTCGCCACGATGCGGGTCGTCCCCGTGGTCGTCGTGGAGGACGAGGCCCAGGCCCTCGCCCTCGGCGAGGCTCTCCTGGCCGGCGGCCTGCCCATCGCCGAGATCACGTTCCGCACCGCAGGCCCGCGCCGCCATCACAGCGGTCACGCGCGAGCTCCCCGAGCTCGTGACGGGCGCCGGCACCGTCGTCAACGCCGGGCAGGTGGACCAGGCGGTCGACGCCGGCGCCAGGTTCCTCGTCTCGCCCGGCCTGAGCGTCGACGTCGTGCGTCGCGCTCAGCACCACGGACTGCCGATCTTCCCGGGCGTCGCGACACCGTCGGACATCATGGCCGCCCTCGCCCTGGGGCTCGACGTCGTCAAGTTCTTCCCCGCGGGGATCAACGGGGAGTGCCCGCGATCAAGGCCCTCTCCGCGCCCTTCCCCGGCCTGCGGTTCGTCCCGACGGGCGGCGTGAGCGCCGCGAACGCGACCGAGTACCTCTCTGTGCCTTCCGTCCTGGCCGTCGGTGGCTCGTGGATGGTCGAGAAGTCCCTCGTCGAGGCCGGCGACTTCGCCGAGATCTCGCGCCGCTCCGCGGAGGCCGTCGCCCTCGCAGCGTCGCTCGTGCCCGCCCCGTCCGCCGTCGTCGCCGCAGGAAAGTGAGCTGACATGACCGACACGACCCCGAACCCCACCGCCGCACCCTCAACCTCCGCCCGGCCGCGGACTGCGCCTACGACGTCGTCTCCCTCGGCGAGGTCATGCTCCGCCTCGACCCGGGCGAACGACGCATCAAGACCGCGCGCTCGTTCGACGCCTGGGAGGGCGGCGGGGAGTACAACGTCGCGCGCGGACTGCGCCGCTGCTTCGGCCTGCGCGGGGCGATCGTCACGGCGCTCGCCGACAACGAGGTCGGTCGTCTCGTCGAGGACCTCATGCTCACGGGCGGACTCGACACCAGCTACGTGCAGTGGGTGCCGTACGACGGGATCGGTCGTTCGGTCCGCAACGGGCTCAACTTCACCGAGCGCGGGTTCGGGGTGCGCGGTGCGGTCGGCGTGAGCGACCGAGGGAACACCGCGATCGCGCAGATGCAGCCCGGCGACGTGGACTGGGACGAGCTGTTCGGTCGGGGCGTGCGGTGGCTGCACACCGGCGGGATCTTCGCGGCGCTCTCCGAGTCGTCGGCGGACGTCGCCGAGGCCGCGATGAAGGCCGCGCGCACGCACGGCACGATCGTGTCCTACGACCTCAACTACCGCCCCTCGTTGTGGCAGGGCATCGGAGGACCGGCGCGTGCACAGGAGGTCAACCGCCACCTGGCTCAGTACGTCGACGTCATGATCGGCAACGAGGAGGACTTCACGGCGAGCCTCGGCTTCGAGGTCGAGGGGTCGACGAGACCCTGACCGACCTGGACACCGCCGCGTTCCGCGCGATGATCGAGACCGCTGCCGCCGCCTACCCGAACTTCCAGGTCATCGGGACCACGCTGCGCGGCGTGCGGTCGGCGTCCCGCAACGACTGGGGCGCCATCGCGTGGTCGCGCGTCCAGGGCTTCGCCGAGGCGACGCACCGGGCAGATCTCGAGATCCTCGACCGTGTGGGCGGCGGCGACTCGTTCGCGTCGGGCCTCGCATACGGGCTCATGGAGCTCGGGACCATCCAGGACGCCGTCGAGTACGGCGCGGCGCACGGTGCCCTCGCCATGACCACGCCGGGCGACACCTCGACGGCGTCTCTCGCCGAGGTCCGCAAGCTCGCCTCCGGGGAGCGCGCGCGTCCAGCGCTGACCGGTGACGAGCTGAGGGAGGTGGCGGTCCAGGAGGGTCCGGGCCGCCACCTCCGTCGTCTCGCGGGTGTCGTGCGCGGGTGCGGGTGCCCTCGGCGGCTCGCCGCTCGATACTCCGCGCGGCCCTCGACGGTCACGGCTAGGGTGGAGGAGCGAGGACGGACACATCGGACACAGCTCGCTGGCAGCCCCGCGGCCCGACGAGTGCAAGGAGGCACACGTGGCGCAGCGCGGTGAGATGCCGCTGGCCCGGCTCCCACGTCGCACCGTCGACGCGCCCTCCGACCTCGCCCGCGCCGTCGAGCACGCCCGCATCCTGCGCGGTGCGGGGACCCGACCGGCGCCGCCCGCATCCTCGACCGGGCCTTCGACGCCGAGGGCGTCCGGACCAGGACCGTCTCGGAGCGGCTCCGCTTCCGTGCGCTCGTCCTGCGGGCGGACCTCGCCCTCCAGCTGCACGACGACGCCGCAGCCGCCCGGTTCCTCGCCGGCGCCGAGTCGCTGCCCCTGGTGGCGGACGCGCTCGCGGCCCTGGACGACGACGTGCACCTGGCCGAGGAGCTTCGCGAGCGCCTCGACGCCGACTGACGCCACGCTCCCGCCCTCCGTGGCCGCGGGTTGTCAGAACCTGGTGAGCCTCGAGGCTCACCAGGTTCTGACAGGCAGCCGCAGTCCCGGCCAGTCCCGGCTCAGGTCCCGCGAGCCGTCAGGGTTGCGTCAACACCCGCCTGTCCACCGTCAAGAACCCGTCAACGTCGCGGCCCGCGGGACCGACGGCATAGACCTGGGTGTGCGCAGGAGCTGCGCGCCGGTACGGATCCCCGTCGCGACCTCTCGTGGTCACGCAGGAACCGGCCGCACGACGTTCGAAAGCAGAACTCAGATGGCCGACCTGGCCTACATCCTGCTGACCGTGGTGTTCTTCACCGCCGTCGGCCTCGTGGCTCGCCGCCACGGCTCCTCCGGGGCCCACGTCATGACGGTCCTCGACTGGGTCGGGCTCGGCGCCGTCGTGGTGCTGCTCGGCTACCTGTTCGTCGCCCTGCTCCGCAGCGACAAGGTCAGGTGAGCGCGACCGTGCTGACCCTCCCCGGAGCGGCGACGTCCGCTCCCGACGTGTGGCTCGCCGTCGGGCAGCTCGTCCTGCTGCTCTCGCGCTCGCCGCGGTGCACGCCCGCTCGGCGCCTACATGGCGCGCGTCTTCACCTCGCCCCGGCACCTGCGGGTCGAGCGGGCCGAGTACCGAATCATGCGGGTCGATCCCGACGCTGAGCAGAGATGGAGCACCTACCTGCTCTCGCTGCTCGGCTTCTCGATGGCCTCGCTCCTGCTCCTCTACGGGCTCGCACGCCTGCAGCAGCACCTGCCCATGAACCTCGGCTTCGAGGCGTTCGACCCGCCGGCGCCTGGAACACGGCCGTCTCGTTCGTGGCCAACACCAACTGGCAGTGGTACTCGGGTGAGGCCGCCGCGGGCACCTGCTCCAGATGGCAGGGCTCGCGGTGCAGAACTTCGTCTCAGCGGCCGTGGGCATCTCGGTCGCCGTCGCGCTGATCCGCGGCTTCACGCGCTCGGGCACCGACGGGCGCGTCGGCAACTTCTGGTCCGACCTGACCCGCACGTGCGTACGCATCCTGCTGCCCATGGCGTTCGTCGGAGCGATCGTCCTGCTCGCCACGGGCGTCATCCAGAACTTCGACGCGCACACCGCGATCGACACGGTCGCGGGCGGCACGCAGCACGTGCTCGGCGGCCCCGTCGCCTCGCAAGAGGTCATCAAGGAGCTCGGCACAAACGGCGGCGGGTTCTTCAACGCCAACTCGGCGCACCCGCTCGAGAACCCCAGCCCGTTCTCCAACCTGTTCGAGATCTTCCTGATCCTCGTCATCCCCTTCACCCTGCCCCGCACGTTCGGCCTCATGGTCGGCGACAGGCGCCAGGGCTGGGCGATCCTCGGGGCCATGGGCGCGCTGTGGTTCGTCGCCGTCGCGCTCCTCACCTGGGCAGAGATGGCCGGGCCCGGAGCTGCGCCCTCGCCGCGGGCGGCGCCATGGAAGGCAAGGAGACCCGCTTCGGCCTCGCCGCGAGCGCCCTGTTCGCCGCCTCCACGACGGGCACGTCGACAGGGGCCGTGAACGCCACGCACGACTCCTGACCGCGCCGGGCGGCGGAGTCACGATGTTCACCATGCTGCTCGGCGAGATCGCCCCGGGCGGCGTCGGCTCAGGCCTGTACGGGATGCTGATGCTCGCGATCGTGGCCGTCTTCATCTCGGGGCTCATGGTCGGACGTACGCCCGAGTACCTGGGCAAGAAGATCGGGCGCCACGAGATCACGCTCGTCGCGCTCTACATCCTCACCGTCCCGTTCCTCGTGCTCGTCGGCACGGCCCTGGCGATCACCCTGCCCGCCGGACAGGCCGGCATCCAGGAGGCCGGGCCGCACGGTCTGTCCGAGGTCCTGTACGCGTTCACGTCCGCGGCCAACAACAACGGCTCGGCGTTCGGCGGGCTCACGTCCGGCACGCCCTTCTACAACACGGCCCTGGGCATCGCGATGCTCGCCGGCCGGTTCATCCCCATCGCCCTCGTCCTGGCCCTCGCCGGACGCTTGGCCTCCCAGCAGACGGTCCCCGCCACCGCGGGCACCCTCCCGACGCACCAGCCGCTGTTCGTGGGCGTCCTCGGAACCGTCGCCCTGGTCGTGGTCGGGCTCACCTTCGTCCCCGTGCTGTCGCTCGGTCCCCTCGTGGAGTCGCTCTCATGAATTCTTCCTCTCGTTCCCTTCCGGAGGCGCACCGCCCCGACGGGGCGGCGGGTCTTCCAGAGGACCTCGTTCCTCGGTCCTCCGCCAGACCCGCCACGACCCGCCACCCCGTCGGGGGCGGTGCGCCGACCGGTGCGTCCGACGCGGTGCTGCTTCCTATCGCTGGGGGCCTAGCAGGTGCTGTCGAGGAAAGTGCTGCCGCTCGGCTGGTCCCTCGGGTTCGGCAGGTGCGCCCGGCGGCCTCGGTTCCTCCTCGCGGAAGCCCGGACCCGGGCGTGGCGCCTCGCTCTCGTGGACGCAGGTCCGGGCCGCGCTGCCCGGCGCGTTCCGCAAGCTCGACCCGCGCGAACTGTTCGCGTCACCCGTGCTGTTCGTCGTCGAGCTCGGTGCCATGGCCACGACGCTGCTCGCGGCGTTCGAACCGAGCGTCTTCGCGTGGGCCATCGCGGTGTGCCTGTGGGCGACCGTCCTGTTCGCGACGCTCGCCGAGTCGGTCGCGGAGAGCCGCGGCAAGGCCCAGGCCTCGAGCCTGCGCGCGACCCAGCAGCAGACGACCGCGCGGCGCGTCATCGACCAGCTGGTCGCGTCGTCGCCCGGCTCGGGCCTCGCGAGCCGCCCGACGGCGGAGGTCCTCCTCGACGCTGGGCGTCGGGGACCTGGTGGTCGTCCGGGCGGGCGAGATCATCCCGGGCGACGGCGACGTCGTCGAGGGGTCGCGTCGGTCGACGAGTCCGCGATCACGGGCGAGTCGGCCCCGGTGATCCGCGAGTCCGGCGGTGACCGGTCCGCGGTCACGGGCGGGACCGTCGTCCTCTCGGACACCATCGTCGTACGGATCACGGCCCCGCCGGTCACACCTTCGTCGACCGGATGATCGCGCTCGTCGAGGGGTCGGAGCGTCAGCGCACACCCAACGAGATCGCGCTCAACATCCTGCTCACGTCGCTCACGATCATCTTCCTGCTGGCCGTCGTGACGCTCCAGCCGTTCGCGGTGTACTCGGGCGCCGAGCAGTCGATGATCGTCCTGATCTCGCTGCTCGTGTGCCTCATCCCCACGACCATCGGGGCGCTGCTGTCCGCGATCGGCATCGCGGGCATGGACCGCCTGGTCCAGCGCAACGTCCTCGCGATGTCGGGGCGCGCGGTCGAGGCCGCGGGCGACGTCGACGTGCTGCTGCTCGACAAGACCGGCACCATCACCTACGGCAACCGTCAGGCGGCCGACCTCCTCACGGTCGGCGACGTCACGACGACGCAGCTCGCCGGGGCCGCCCGGCTCTCGTCCCTCGCGGACGAGACGCCCGAGGGCAAGAGCATCGTGGTGCTGGTCCGCGAGCGCTACGGCGTGGGGACGGGCCGACCGACCGGACCGATACCCTCGCCGGCGCCGACATGGTGCCCTTCTCCGCCCACACGCGCATGAGCGGGATCGACCTGCCGCTGCCCGACGGGCGGGTCCGGCGCATCCGCAAGGGCGCCGGCAGCGCCGTCGAACGCTGGGTGAGCTCGACCGGTACCCCGACGAGCAGCGGGCCCGGCGGCACGGTCGCCCAGCAGCTCGCGGCCCACGTCGACGCCGTGAGCTCCTCGGGCGGCACGCCGCTCGTCGTCGCCGAGCAGGTCGGCGAGGGCCCCGCGCGGGTCCTCGGCGTCGTCCACCTCAAGGACGTCGTCAAGGAGGGCATGCGCGAGAGGTTCGACGAGCTGCGCGCTATGGGCATCCGCACCGTCATGGTCACGGGCGACAACGCCGTGACCGCGCGGGCCATCGCCGCGGAGGCGGGCGTCGACGACGTCCTGGCCGAGGCGACCCCGAGGACAAGCTCGCGCTCATCCGGCGCGAGCAGGCCGGCGGGCGGCTCGTCGCCATGGCCGGTGACGGCACCAACGACGCCCCGCCCTGGCGCAGGCCGACGTGGGCGTCGCGATGAACACCGGGACCACCGCCGCCAAGGAGGCGGGGAACATGGTGGACCTCGACTCCGACCCGACCAAGCTCATCGAGATCGTCGAGATCGGCAAGCAGCTCCTCATCACGCGCGGGGCACTGACGACGTTCTCGATCGCCAACGACATCGCGAAGTACTTCGCGATCCTGCCCGCGATGTTCATGGTCGTGTTCCCGCAGCTCGCGGTGCTCAACGTCATGCGCCTGTCGAGCCCCGAGTCGGCCATCCTGTCGGCCGTCGTCTTCAACGCGCTCATCATCCTGGTGCTCATCCCGCTGTCGTTGCGGGGTGCGGTACCGGCCCTCGTCAGCGTCCACGATGCTGCGCCGCAACATCCTGGTCTACGGCCTCGGCGGCCTCGCGGCCCCGTTCGTCGGGATCAAGCTCATCGACCTCGTGATCTCTCTCATCCCCGGGATTGGCTGACATGCCTGGAACTCGTTCGACCCCAGCAGGCGTCCCCGGACGCCCGCCCCTCGCGCGCCCCTCGGCCTCGGCCGGTGCCGCCTCGCTGTTCCGCCAGACGCTCGCGGGCCTGCGCGTCCTGCTCGTCCTCACGCTGCTCCTGGGCGTGACCTACCCGCTCGCGGTGTGGGGCGTCGGGCAGCTCGCCCTGCCGTGGCAGGCGAACGGCTCGCTCGTGCGCAGCGACGGCTCCCACGCCACCTCGATCGACGACACGGGCACCGGCGGCGAGCCCGTCGTGGGGTCCGCCCTGATCGGGCAGGACTTCGCCGCCTCCGACGACGCCGCCGCTGGTTCCACGGGCGCCCCTCGGCCGCGGGCGACGGGTACGACACGCTCGCCTCCGCCGGGACCAACCTCGGCCCCTCAACGAGGACCTCGTCGCCTCGATCACCGAGCGCCGGGCGGCGCTCGCGGCCCTGAACGGCGTGGACCCGCGTCGCTCCCCGCCGACGCGCTCACGGCCTCGGCCTCAGGCCTCGACCCGCAGATCAGCCCCGAGTACGCGGCACTGCAGGTCGCCCGGGTCGCCGAGTCACGAGGCCTCGACGAGGCCGTGGTCGCGGACCTCGTGGCCGCGCACACCGCGGGCGGGACCTCGGAGTCCTGGGCGAGCCGCGCGTCGACGTGCTCGAGCTGAACCTCGCGCTCGAGAACTCGGAGAAGATGAACCCATGACGACGAGTGCGAGTCTCCTGGTCGACGCACCCTGGCGGCGCGGGTGCCCCGTGCCTGAGGAGCGCGGCGGCCACGAGGTCGCAGGGTCCGGGAGCCCCAGGAGGAGCCCGGACCTGGGCGCGTCGCGGACGGCACGGCTCGACGCCGCGGCCCGTCGCCCGGGTCTGCTCACGGTGTATCTCGGCGCAGCCCGGGCGTCGGCAAGACCTTCGCGATGCTCGGCGAGGCGCACCGGCGCCGGTCCCGCGGGACCGACGTCGTCGTGGGTTGGTCGAGACGCACGGGCGGGCGGCCACGATCACGCAGATCGGCGAGCTGGAGGTGCTGCCGCGCCGGGTCGTGAGCCACCGGGACGTCGAGCTCACCGAGCTCGACGTCGAGGCCGTGATCGCCCGCGCGCCCCAGGTGGTCCTCGTGGACGAGCTCGCGCACACCAACGCCCGGGCTCCCGGTACCGCAAGCGCTGGCAGGACGTGCAGGAGCTGCTCGCCGCGGGGATTGACGTGGTCACGACCGTGAACGTGCAGCACCTGGAGTCGCTCACGGCCGACGTCGAGGCGATCACCGGGGTGCGCCAGCGGGAGACCGTGCCGGACCAGGTCGTCCGGGACGCCGACCAGATCCAGCTCGTCGACCTCTCACCCCAGGCCCTGCGCCGCCGCCTCGCTCACGGCAACGTCTACCGTGCCGAGCAGATCGACGCCTCGCTGTCCTCCTACTTCCGCACGGGCAACCTCACGGCGCTGCGCGAGCTCGCGCTGCTCTGGCTCGCCGACCGCGTCGACGACGCCCTGACCCGCTACCGCGCGGACCACGCGATCTCCGGGACGTGGCCCGCGCGGGAGCGCATCGTCGTCGCGGTGACGGGCGGCCCCGAGGGCGAGACGCTGCTGCGCCGCGGGCGCGCATCGTCCAGCGGGCTGCGGCTCTGAGCTCGTCGCGGTGCACGTGCTGGCCACCGACGGCCTGCCCAGCGCCCCACCCGCGGCCATCGCCGCGTCGCGCGAGCTCGTGGAGTCGCTCGGCGGGACGTTCCACACGGTCGTGGGGAGGACGTCGCGTCCGCGGTCGTCGACTTCGCGCAAGGGGTCAACGCGACCATGATCGTGGTCGGCGTCTCGCGGCACTCCCGCTGGCGCGAGGCCCTGCTGGGGTCCTCGAGCGCCGAGATCGCGCGACTGGCCGGGACGATCGACGTCCACCTCGTCACCCATGAGAAGGCGCGCGCGGGCAAGCTCCTGCGTGGCCGCTGGTCGGCGCTGTCCCGCCGACGCCGGGTCGCCGGGTGGTTGCTGGCCTTCGTGGTCCCGGCCGTCCTGACGGGCATCTTCTGGCTGCTGCGGGACCACGTGTCGCTCTCGACCGAGCTCATGCTGTTCCTCGCTGGGTCGGTCGCGGTGGCCCTCGTCGGCGGGCTCTGGCCCGCGGTCGCGACCGCGGTCGTCTCGTTCCTGTGCCTCAACTGGTTCTTCACGCCGCCCACCGGGCTGCTCACCGTGCGGGACCCGGAGAACCTGCTCGCCCTGGTCGTGTTCGTCGTGGTCGCGGCAGCCGTCGCGTCGGTCGTGGACCTCGCCGCGCGACGGACCGCGCAGGCCTACCGCGCACGGGCCGAGGCGTCGACCCTCGCAGCGCTCTCGCGGTCGGTCCTGTCGGGGAGGACACCGCACAGGCCATCGTCACGCGGCTCGCCGAGACGTTCGGCCTCTCGCGGGTCGAGCTCGAGGTGAGGGCGGGCGGTCGGGGCCCCTGGCAGACCGTCGCGAGCACGGGCCGGGCCGAAGGTGACGGGCGTATCGCCGAGGGCGACCGGACCCCACCAGGTGACGGCGGTGCCGCCGGGGCGACCGGATACCTGCCGAGGGTGACGGGCGCACCGGGCGCGCTCCGCCGTCGGGCACCAGGACGAGCCCGGCGCACCGAGCTGCGCGTCGACGACACCCACCGCCTGTCCCTGTGGGGCGTGCCCTGCCCGCGAGCGACCGTCAGGTGCTCGAGGCGTTCGCCGCGCAGGCCGGGATCGTGCTCGAGTACCGCCGCCTGCGTGAGCAGGCCGCGCAGGCGGCCGTCCTCGAGGAGGCCGACGCCACGCGCACCGCGCTGCTCGCCGCCGTCTCGCACGACCTGCGCACCCCGCTCGCCTCGATCCGCACGGCCGTCGACGGCCTGGCCTCCCCGGACGTCCACCTCGACGCCGAGGACACAGAGGCCCTCACCCGGACCGTCCAGGACTCCACCGGGCGCCTGGAGAAGCTCATCGACAACCTGCTCGACCTCTCGCGCCTGCAGACCGGGAGCGTGCGGCCCAACCTCCGGGCGGCGTCGGTCGACGAGTTCGTCCCGCTCGCGGTCGAGCCGTACGGCCCCGGCGTCGTGCGCCTCGACGTGCCCGACGACCTGCCGCTCGTGCGGACGGACCCCGGCCTGCTCGAGCGCGCGGTCGCGAACCTCACGTCCAACGCGGTGCGGCACAGCCCGCCGGGGCAGCCCGTGCGGATCACGGCGTCGGCCGGACCGCGCGAGATCGAGCTGCGGATCGTGGACACCGGGCGGGGCCTGTCCGACGAGTCCAAGGTCCGGATGTTCGAGCCGTTCCAGCGCCTCGGCGACACGACCGGCGAAGGGCTGGGCCTGGGGCTCGCGGTCGCGGACGGCCTCGCCCGGGCCGTGGGCGCGAGCATCACGCCCGAGGACACGCCCGGCGGCGGGCTGACCATGGTGGTCACCGTGCCACGCGAGGCACGGGAGGATGTCGACGTGAGCACGGGCGACGCGAGGGACGAGGTGCGCGGGTGAGCGCTGATGGCAACAGGGTGCTGGTCGTCGACGACGACGCCGGGCTCGTGCGCGCCCTCGCGATCAATCTGCGCGCGCACGGGTGGGACGTGACCACCGCCATGACCGGTGCCGCGGCCCTGGACGCTGCCGCGAGCGCCCACCCGACGTGGTGGTGCTCGACCTGGGGCTTCCCGACATCTCCGGGTTCGAGGTCATCGAGGGCATCCGCGGGTGGAGCGCGGTCCCGATCGTCGTGCTCTCGGCGCGCCAGCTCGGCGACGACAAGGTGGACGCGCTCGACGCCGGTGCCGACGACTACGTCACCAAGCCCTTCGCCATGAACGAGCTGCTCGCGCGCCTGCGGGCCGCGGTGCGCCGCGCTCAGCCGCCGAGGTCCAGGAACCGGTCGTCGAGGCGGGGACCTGCGGATCGACCTCGCGCGGCGTCGTGTCCTGCGCAGCGGCCAGGAGGTGCGGCTCAGCCCGACCGAGTGGTCGCTGCTCGAGGTGCTCGTGCGGCACCGGGGGCGGATGGTCGGGCGGCAGCAGCTCCTGCACGACGTCTGGGGGCCCGCGTACTCGGCCGAGACCAACTACCTGCGCGTCTACACCGCCCAGCTGCGGCGCAAGCTCGAGAAGGATCCCGCGAGTCCGCGGCACATCATCACCCAGCCGGGCATGGGCTACCTCTTCGAGGTGTGATCCCGTGCCGAGGTGGCGGCACCGCAGCCCCTGGCGCGTGGTGGGAACCACCGCCGCCCGCCGACCGTTGAGCGTTCGACCCGACGAAGGAGACCCGTCATGCTGTGCCCTCTCGACCAGACCGTGCTCGTGATGTCCGACCGCAAGGGGTGGAGATCGACTACTGCCCCACCTGCCGCGGCGTGTGGCTCGACCGGGGTGAGCTCGACAAGATCATCGACCGCAGCCTCGAGGCGGAGATCGCCGCCGAGGCCGGCGGCCCGGCCGCAGCGTCAGCCTCTCGCGTCGCGACCCCGCCGCCCGTGCAGTTCCCACCGACGCAGCAGGTTCCCGTCCCGCCGCAGCCCGCCCCGTACGGGTACGCGGACGACCGTCGCCGGGACGAGTACCGGGGCGACGACCGCTACCGCGGCGACGACCGCCGCCGCGAGGAGCGCCGGGACGACGACCGGTACCGCAGCGGCGACCACCACCGCAGCGACGACCCGCGCTACCGCAAGAAGAAGAAGGAGTCCTGGCTCGGGGACCTGTTCGACTTCTGAGCCCGCACGGCGCCGGCCCCGCACCAGGGTCCGGCGCCGTCCCCATACCCTCCTGATGGGATCGCCATGCCTGTTCTCGACACGTTCTCCCTCGCCGGTCGCACGGCGCTGATCACCGGCGGCAGCCGGGGATCGGGCGCGGGCTGGCCCAGGCTCTCGGCGAGGCCGGGGCGCGGGTCGCGCTGACCGCGACCACGCTCGACGCCGCGCAGGTCGCGGCCGAGCAGCTGCGGGAGCTGGGCCTCGACGCCCACGGCCACGAGCTCGACGTGACGGACCGCGAGCAGGTGGACGACGTCGTCGCGCGGGTGGGGCGCGAGGGCGGCGGCGTCGACGTGCTCGTCAACAACGCGGGGATCTCGATCGGGGCGCGGCCCTCGAGATCGAGGACGACGTGTGGCACCGTACGCTCGCGACCAACCTCGACGGCGTCTGGTACTGCTCGCGAGCCGTGGCGCGAGCGATGGTCGCCGACGGGCGCGGCGGGACGATCGTCAACGTCGGGTCGATGTCCGCGCAGATCGTCAACCGTCCGCGGTGGCAGCCGGCGTACCTGGCCTCGAAGGCTGCGGTGCACCAGCTGACCAAGGCGCTCGCGGCCGAGTGGGCGCCGCACGGGATCCGCGTCAACGCGATCGCGCCGGGGTACGTCCTCACCGAGGCCTCGCCCGTGGACCAGCCCGAGTACTACGACGACTGCGTGGCGCCCGCCGCGATGAAGCGCTGGGGCACGCCGGCCGAGCTGGGACCGGTCGTGGTGATGCTCGCGAGCGAGGCGTCGAGCTTCATGACCGGAGCAGTCGTGACGGTCGACGGCGGGTACACGCTGTTCTGACCCTCGACGTGTCAGAACGAGCGTGACCCCGGGCCTCGCTGGTTCTGACACGTCGAGAGCCGTCGCCTCGGCCGACACCTAGACTCGGTCCTCGTGCGCCAGGTACTGAAGCAGTGGGTCGACCCGTTCATCGTGGCTCTGGTCGCGACCATGGTCCTGGGGCTCGTCGTCCCCGTCCCGGCGGGGCTCAGCGCGTCGTCGACGCCGTCGCGGACGTCGCGGTCGCGGTCCTGTTCCTGGTCTACGGCATGCGCCTGTCGACGACCGAGGTGTGGGCCGGTCTCAAGAACGTCCGCCTCCAGGGCGGGATCCTCGCCTCGACGTACGTGGTCTTCCCGCTCGTCGGGCTCGCGGTCTCGTGGGCCGTGACCCCGCTCGTGGGCGCTCCGCTCGCGGCGGGAGTCCTCTTCCTGTCGCTCCTGCCCTCGACGGTCCAGTCCTCGGTCGCGTTCACCTCGGTGGCCCGCGGGAACATCGCGGGGGCGATCTGCGGCGCGACCGTCTCGAACGTCGTGGGCATGGTCGTGACCCCGCTGCTCGTCCTGTGGTTCATGTCGTCGAGCGGTGTGACGGGCGGCCTCGGCGGGCTGCGCGACATCCTGCTGCATCTGCTCGCCCCGTTCGTGGTGGGCCAGCTGCTCCAGCCGTTCGTGGGCCGGTGGATCCGTGCCCGGAGGTGGCTCACGCTCTCGGTGGACCGCGGCACGATCCTGGTCGTGGTCTTCGGTGCCGTCGCCGCGGCCACCAGCGCCGGGGTGTGGGCCGGGATCTCGGCGCGGATGATCCTCGCCCTGGTCGGGGTCAGCGCCCTGATCCTCGCGGTCATGCTCGCGGTGACGTGGTGGGGAGGGCGGGGCTGCGGCTGGTGTCGAGGACCGCATCGCCCTGCTCATGTGCGGGTCCAAGAAGAGCCTGGCCACGGGGCTGCCCATGGCCGCGGTGCTCTTCCCGGTCGCGGTCGCCGGCACCGTCGCGGTGCCGGTCATCATCTTCCACCAGCTCCAGCTGATCGTGTGCGCGGTGCTGGCGCGCCGCCTGGCGCTGCGTGACGGTGTGTGAGGACCGCAGCGCCACGGCGGTCGGACGGGACGCACCTTCCACCGATCCCTCCCGCGCTGAGGGGCTGCCCCTAGGTCCGAGGCATAGGACCGGGGATCAGCTCGCCGCGACCTGGTCGCGGATCTGACGCTGGCGCGCAGCAGGATGCCCGTCATACCGTTGAGCCGCAGCGGGCTCACCGCGTTGGTCAGCCCGATCGTGAACGGGTAGTCGTCGGGCACCGCGAGCGCCTGCTCGGGCGTCAGACCCTCGAGCCCCTGGGCGAGGATCGAGGCGAAGCCACGCGTCGTCGGGGCCTCGGGCGGGGCGGTCGCGTACAGGTGCACCCCGTCGGGCTCGACCTCCGCGAAGGCACGGACGGGGACTGGCACTCCTCGACGCGCTCCAGCAGGCCGGGGCGTTCTGGTAGCGCGCGGGCAGGTCCGGCAGCTCGCGCGAGAACTCGAGGAGGAGCTGGAGGCGGTCGCGCTCCCCGAGGGCGAGGAAGTCGTCGCGGATCTCGGCGAGGACCGGGGAGGTCTGCGGTGGCGTCGTCAGTCATCCGTCGATCCTCCCATCCAGGGGCGCGGCGGGGCAGGGCAGGACCGCCCTGCGGACGGCCCGTCTCGGCGCGCACGCCTCGCCCCGCGTGGATACGTTGGCCACGAGCGCGCCGACGCCCGGCGCCGACGGACGGAGTGTCATGGGAACGCTGTCGAACGACCTGCGCACGCTGAGCCACGAGGCGTACGTCTACCTCTACCCGCTGGTGATGATGGACCTGACCCGACGGCAGGCGACCAACGTGGAGGCGGGCGTCCGCCCGGGTTCGGGCCGCCCAACGCGTTCCATCACCTGCGGGCCTTCCCGCCCGCTGACTTCCGGGCCGTGGTCCGCCCCAACTTCGACACGCTCTACGCGAACCTGTGGCTCGACCTGACCGGCGGTCCGGTGCTGCTCCACGTCCCGGACACCGACGACCGCTACTACATGCTGCCCCTGCTGGACATGTGGACCGAGGTCTTCGCGACGATCGGCAAGCGGACCACGGGCACGGGCGAGGGCGACTACCTGATCGTGGGCCCCGACTACGAGGGCGATCTCTCCGAGTTCTACGACGACCTTCCCGAGGAGGTCGCGCTGATCGTCGCGCCGACCCCGTACGTGTGGGCGATCGGCCGCATCCAGACGAACGGCACCGGGGACTACCCGGCCGTCCACGCGGTCCAGGACGGGTTGGGCGTGCGCGCGCTGGGCGAGCGGCGGCGCACGTGGTCGACCCGACCGCAGACACCCGGACCGAGCCGCTCCGGCAGGTCGACGCCCTCAGCACGGTCGACCTCTTCACCTACGCCACCCGGCTGCTCGACACGAACCCACCGCACCCCACGGACTTCTCGGTCCTGGCGCGCATCGGCGCCCTGGGGATCGTGCCGGGGAGGAGTTCGACCCTGAGCAGTTCGACGAGGCCGAGATCGCGGAGATCGAGGCGGGCGCGGTCGCGGCCCGCGCCCAGCTGACCTCCGCGCAGACGACGGTCGGCACCGCGGCCAACGGGTGGACCATCTTCCGGGACCCCATGGGCGTGTACGGCAACTACTACCTCAAGCGAGCCCTGATCACGCTCGTCGGCCTCGGGGCCAACCCGGTCGAGGACGCGATCTACCCGTTCCTCGTCGCGGACGCGGACGGGAGGCCGTGAACGGCGATCACGACTACGTGCTGCACTTCGACGCGGACCGGCTCCCGCCCGCGGCGGCGTTCTGGTCCGTCACGATGTACGACGCCGAGGGCTTCCAGGTCGCCAACGCGCTGGACCGGTTCGCGATCGGCGACCGCGACGACCTGCTGTACGGCGCCGACGGGTCTCTCGACCTGTACCTCCAGCACGAGCCCCGGCGCGGACCGCGAGCCCAACTGGCTCCCGGCGCCGCGCGGACCTCTCGGCGTGACCATGCGGCTCTACGCGCCGCTGCCCGAGGCGCTCGACGGACGCTGGCTCCCGCCGTCGGTGCGCAGGGTCTGAGGGGCCGCGCGCGGGGCCCGCCCGTGCACGGCGAATGCCCGACGACGGTGGGCCGGGTGCGCGACCCGGCCCACCGCCGTCGGGCATCAGCGGGCGACCCGTCGGGGCCGTCAGACGCGCGCGAGGACCTCGCCCGGCTCGGTGCCCTTGACGATCGGGACGCGGACCGCGTTGCCCCACTCGGTCCACGAGCCGTCGTAGTTGCGGACCTTGTCGAAGCCCAGCAGGTAGGTCAGCGCGAACCAGGTGTGGCTCGAGCGCTCACCGATGCGGCAGTACGTGATCACGTCGTCGTCGGTGGACAGGCCCAGGCCGCCCTCCTGGTAGATCGCCTCGAGCTCCTCGCGGGACTTGTACGTGCCGTCCGCCGCGACCGCGGTCGCCCACGGGACGTTGCGCGCCGTGGGGATGTGGCCGCCGCGCAGCACGCCCTCCTCGGGGTAGTCGGGGATGTGCAGGCGCTCGCCCGTGAACTCCTGGGGAGCGGATGTCGACGAGGGACCGTTGCCCAGGTGAGCGAGCACGTCCTCCTTGAAGGCGCGGATCGTCACGTCGTCGCGCTCGACGACGGGGTACTCGACGGGCTCGGGGTGGGGACGTCGGTCGTGGTCTCGCGCTCCTCGGCGATCCACTTGCCACGGCCGCCGTCGAGGAGGCGGACGTCCTCGTGGCCGAACAGCGTGAAGACCCACGCGGAGTAGGCGGCCCACCAGTTGTTTTGTCGCCGTACAGGACCACGGTGGTGTCGCGCGAGATGCCCTTGGCACCGAGGAGCTGGGCGAAGCCCTTGCCGTCGAGGTAGTCGCGGAGGTCGGGGTCGTTGAGGTCCGTGTGCCAGTCGACCTTCACGGCGCCCGGGATGTGACCGGTCTCGTAGAGCAGGACGTCCTCGTCGGACTCGACGACGACGACGTTCTCGTCGTTCAGGTGCTCAGCGAGCCACGCCGTGGACACGAGGCGGTCGGGGTGGGCGTAGGCGGCGATCTTCTCGTTCGAGTCGAGGGGTGCCGACATGGTGTCCTCAAAGGTGTGGTGCAGGCGGCAAGGACGGCGCGGGCGGGTGGGGCTGCGGGTGCTAGCCGCGCGGGGTACCGCGTGGGGCATGCTCGTCACTCTAGGAACGGTGTCCACGGATCGGAAGGCCCGTCGCACATGCTGAGACAGTGTTACCGGTGGGTGGCGGCGCCCAGGAGGGCGACGGCAGGGCGGTCAGTCTCGTGCGATCGGCGCGGTCACCGCTCCGGTGAGCGAGACCAGGTCCGACGGCGCCAGGCCCACGTCCAGCCCGCGTCGCCCACCCGAGACGTACACCGCGTCGAAGGCGAGCGCTGACTCGTCGATCACGGTGCGCAGCCGCTGGCGCTGGCCCAGCGGCGAGATACCGCCCACCACATACCCGGTCGCGCGCTCGGCCGCGGCCTGCTCGGCCATCGCGGCCTTCTTGCCGCCCGCCGCGTGCGCCAGGGCCTTGAGGTCGAGCTTGCGGTCCACGGGCACCACGCCGACGACGAGCGTCCCGTCGACCGACGTGACCAGGGTCTTGAACACCTGCTCGGCCGGGATCCCGATCGCCGCGGCCGCCTCGAGACCGTAGCTGAGGTCGGACGAGGGTCGTGCTCGTACGGGTGCACGGTGTGCGGGATCCCGGCCTTCTCGAGTGCGACGAGTGCGGGGTGCGGCGTGGGGCGACTTCTGCTTCTTGGCCACAGGGAGATTGTGCCCCTAGGTGCGTGTCTCCGGGCGCGGGGAAGGAGCGGAGGCGAGGTCCGGTCGCTGTGTCGCCGAGTCCTCCACGAAGCGGGGACGGCACGCGAACCAGCCGGCGACCACTCCGGGGACGGCGGTCGCGGCGAGCACGAGGAGCGGGTCGACCACGATCCGGTCGCCTCGCGGAGAAGGCCCAGTCCGAGCGGGCCGAAGCAGGCCAGCCCGTAGCCGATTCCTTGGACGAAGCCGGATACTGCCGAGGCGGACTCCGGGGTCCTGGTCCGGCGGTTGATCAGCGTCATGCAGAGTGGGAAGGTGCTCACCCCGATGCCCAGCGCGCACACCCAGACCAGCGTGCCGTCGAGCGGGGACAGGATCAGGCCCAGGTATCCGGCGATCAGGACGACCGAGCAGGCGGCGACCACGACGAAGGGTTCGCCATGCGCGTGGCCACGTGGGGACCACCAAGGCTGCGACCATGCCCCATGCCGAGTACAGAGCGACCATGGAGCCGCCCAGGGCAGGACTTCCACCCGCGTCGGTGAGCACGGCCGGCATCCAGGTGATGATCCCGTAGTTCGACAGCGCCGTCATCGCGAACAGGACCACCAGGCCCCAGGCGGTCGACGATCGGCTGACCCTCGGTCTCGCACCGGCCATCGCCGGGGCCGTGGGTCTGTGGTGACCGGGCAGCTTGGCTGCCAGGACGAGCCAGACCACCGCAGCCAGCGCAGCCGGGCCCGCCAGATCCCGATCGAGAGCCGCCAGCTCGTCGCTTCTGCCACCGGAACGGCCAGCAGCGGGGCGACGAACTGGCCCGTCTGCAGGAGGATCAGGTAGAGCGAGGTCCACAGGGCGAGTCGATCCGCGAACCAGGCCTTCACCAAGGGGACGATCACGACGTTCGCGGCGCCGATCCCGGCCAGGGCCAGCGCGGTCGACAGCACGAGCACGAAGGGCGTCGGAGAGAAGGCGCGCACCACGAGCGAGAGTGCCGTCAGGCCCAGTGCCGCCGTGGCCGTGCGCTCCAGCCCGAACCTCCTCGTCACCACCGGAGCGAGAAACCCGAAGATGGCGAACGATGCCGCAGGTACGGTCCCGAGCAGGCCCGCGAGCGCCACTCCGAACCCGAGGTCCGATCCGATGATCTCGAGGAGGGTGAACCCTGTCACGGCCGTCCGGAGGTTGACCGCTGTCAGGGCGATGGCTAGGCGGCCCACAAGGTCAGGCGCCCGCGGCGTACCGGGATGCGCGCTGGAGAGTGTCGTCACGCTAAACTCCACGATGAGATCGGTGAATGATGGGATCATGGGATGAATTCGCGTGAGTCTGACACACGTCGGCCCGTGCGTCGAGCAGGACTGATCGACCAGGCGGTCGAACGCTTCCGCGACGAGGTGGTCTCCGGCCGCTGGCCGGTCGGCGAGCGGATCCCGACCGAGACCGATCTGGTGTCGGAGTTCGAGGTCGGACGAAACACCGTCCGCGAGGCGATCCAGTCGCTGGTGCACGCCGGTCTGCTGCGCCGAGAGCAGGGTCGTGGCACCTTCGTCATCTCCAGCTCTGAGCTGACGGGCACCCTTGAACGTCAGCTCGCCGGGGCAGCCGTCGCCACTACCTGGAGCTGCGCCGTGCCCTGGACAGCACCGCGGCCTCGCTCGCGGCGACGAGTCGCTCGGACGCCGACGTCGAGCAGCTGCGCGAGCTGCGCGACCGACGGGAAGCGATCTGGTCGACCGGCGATCGCGACCTCCGAGCGGCGCCGACCTCGCCCTGCACCGCGCGATCGTGGCGGCGACGCACAACCCTCTCTACCTGCAGCTCTACACCAGCATGCTCGAGGTCTTCGCCGTCCACATGCGTGACGAGGAGCGCGAGGACGAGGACGCGGCACACCGCCACCACCATGAACTGGTCGAGGCGATCGCCGAAGGGGACGCCGACCGTGCGGCCGCGATGGTGGCCTCCATCTTCGGGCCCTTCATGCACTGAACCACGAGACTGGCTCCCGCTAGACGTTCACGTCGACGAGCGACCCGATCCCGTACGTCACAGCCATCGCGATCGCGCCTCCGAGGACCGTGCGGATCGTCGCGCGCCGGGTCGGGGACTGTCCCAGCCTCGCGCTGCCCCAGCCGGTGAGGACCAGGGCCAGGACGACCGCGGCGAACGTCACGGGGATCCGGGCCGCGGTGGGCGCCAGCAGGATCGCGGCCATGGGGAGCAGTCCCCACGGTGAACGAGACGATCGACGCGACCGCGGCCTCCCAGGGTGAGGTCAGGTTGTCGAGGTCGATGTTGAGCTCGGCATCGGCATGAGCCGCGAGCGGGTCCTGGGCCGTGAGCTGGACGGCGACCTCGTGCGCAAGCTCGGGCGTGAGCCCTGGACTGGTAGATCCCGGCGAGCTCGGCGAGCTCCTCGTCGGGCATGGTCGCGAGCTCGTGGCGTTCCTTGGCGAGCATGGCCTCCTCGGTGTCGCGCTGCGTGCTGACCGAGACGTACTCGCCCGCGGCCATCGACAGGGCCCCGGCGAGCAGTGCCGCGGCGCCCGCGGTCGCGATGACGGGGATCGACGTGCTGGTCGCGGCGACGCCCACGACCACGCCCGCGGTCGACACGATCCCGTCGTTCGCGCCGAGCACTCCCGCGCGCAGCCGGTTGAGCCGTGAGCCCGTGCCCTCGGTCTGGTGCTGCTCACCCTCGTGCGGTGTCGTCTCCTGGTCCCGTGTGCTCATGAGGCCACCGTAGGGCGGGGAGTGGGCTTGTCGTGGCGGGCGCGACGTGCTCGCTCCCGCCTCGCGTCGCGGGCGGCCGAGCGTGTGACCTGCACCTCAGGCCTGCGGGGACCTTCGTCCCTGGCCGTTCGCGACCTGTTCTGACAGGCTCGAGATGGCAGAGGTGACCGCCGGCAGGCGATGCGTCAGGGGCGCATCGGAGCAGGGAGAACGCACATGAGCATCGACGACCCCGTATCGACCGGATCCTCGCGGCCGCGTCCGGGCCCCGAGCGTGCACAACACCCAGCCCTGGTCGGTGCGCGTGCGCGGCACCACGCTCGACGTCCTGGCCGACGACTCGCGCCGGCTGACGCATGCCGACCCGCGGGCCGGAGATGCTCATCAGCTGCGGTGCGTTCCTCGCGAACCTGCGCGTCGCGGCGCGCCGCGAGTCCTTCGGTCCGGTGCTGACGCTCCTGCCCGACGACGCCGACCCCGCCCTGATCGCCCGCGTTGACCTGGTCCCGGGCGTCCTGCCCGACGTCGACGAGCTGGACCTCGCGGTCGCGATCGAGCGGCGTGCCACGTCCCGCGTGCCGTTCGAGGACCAGCCGCTCGACGCCGACGTCGTCGACGACCTCGACAAGGCCGCGACGGCCGAGGGGCACGGCTCGTGACACTCGCCCCCAGGCCCCGTGCGGGCCGTGCTGCTGGACCTCGTGCGCGAGGCTGAGGAGGCCGCCGGCAAGGACCACACGGGCCGGGTCGAGCAGGCGCGCTGGGTCACGAGCGACCCCGACAGGCCCGACGGGATCCCGGTCGCGGCGCTCGGTCCTGCCAGCGACGACGCGCTGGCCCCGTACGGCACTTCGGCGGCGACAGCACGAGCGACCGGGCCGCGTTCGAGCACCGTTCGACGCTCGCGGTCCTCACGACCCCGGGCGACACCGTGCGCGACTGGCTGGCTGCGGGTCAGGCCCTCGAGCGTGTCCTGCTGACCGCGACCACCTACTTCGTGCACGCCTCGTTCGCGACGACCGTCCTGGAGAACCCCACCACGCGGGCCGCGCTGGCAGCGGCGCTCGACGCTGGCGCCCCGCAGATGGTGCTGCGGCTGGGCTACAGCGCGACGTCCCCGAGGACCCGCGCCGCCCGGCCGACGACATCGTCCGATAGGTCGAGTCAGATCGTCCCGACCGCCACGACGCTCAGCACCACGGCACCAGCCTCGTCGCTCGCCGCGAGGTCGACGACGGCGCTGATCGCCCAGTCGTGGTCATGGGCCGGGTCGTCGAGCACCTGGCGGACGAACCACGTGCCGGGCTCGACGCGCTCGCCGTCGGGCCGTACGCCGCTCTCGACGATCTGCACCAGGGCCGACGAGCGCGCCGCGGCGTCCACGCCGATCGCGTCGTTGCCGTGCAGGTCGAACATCGGGTCGAGGGCGTCGGCCCACGCGTCGCCGTCCCAGCCGCTCGCCTTGTCGAGCGCCTCGAGCGCGTCGTAGTTCTCGCGCGCGGCGAGCTCGACCCGGCGGAACAGCGCGTTGCGGACCAGTACGCGGAACGAGCGCACGTTGCCGGTGACCGGGCGGGCGGGCGCCTCGGCGCCGGTCCCGGACAGCGGACCGTCGCCGACCTCGTCGTCCGCGTCGTCGTCCACAGGGTTGGCCAGGCGCTCCCACTCGTCGAGCAGCGACGAGTCGGTGCCGCGCACCAGCTCGCCGAGCCACTCGGTGATGTCCTGGACCTCCTCGGTGCGGTGCTCCTCGGAGACGGTCTGGCGCAGCGAGCGGTAGGCGTCGGCGAGGTAGCGCAGCACCACGCCCTCCGTGCGGTCCAGGCCGTAGACGGACACGAACTCGCCGAAGGTCATGGCCCGCTCGACCATGTCGCGCACGACCGACTTGGCGAGAGCTCGGCGTCCGAGACCCACGGGTTCGCATGCTTGTAGGTGACGAACGCGGGCTCGAGCAGGTCGGCGAGCGGCTTGGGCCAGGTGACGGTCTCGAGCAGCGCCATGCGCTCCTCGTACTCGTACCCTCGGCCTTCATGGCCGCGACGGCCTCGCCGCGGGCTCGGTGCTGCTGCGCGACGAGCACCTGGCGGGGTCCGACAGCGTGGCCTCGAGCACCGAGACGACGTCGAGCGCGTGCGTGGGGACTCGACGTCGAGCAGGTCGAGCGCCGCGAGGGCGAAGGGCGACAACGGCTGGTTGAGCGCGAACTCGCGCGGCAGATCGACCGTCAGGCGCACCGTGGGGCGCTCGCCGCTCGGGTAGGTGCTGTCCGGGACGCGCACGCGTTCGACGATGCCGCGACGCGCAGCGAGCGGTAGATGCGGAAGACCTGGCGCACGTGGCGCTCGCGCTGGGCCTCGGTGTCGTGGTTGGCCGTAAGGAGGTGCTTCATGGCCTTGACCGGATCTTCACCCTTGTCGCCCCGCGCCAGCACGTTGAGAACCATGGCGTGGTTCACCGTGAAGTTGCTGGTCAGGGCCTCCGGGTCGGCATCTCGCAGGCGCTCGAACGTGGCGTCGGTCCAGTTGACCGCGACTCGCCGGGGCCTTCTTGCGGACGATCTTCTTGAGCTTCTTGGGGTCGTCCCCAGCCTTGGCGAGGAGCTTGCGGTTCTCGATCACGTGCTCGGGGCCATGACGATCACCTCGCCGAGCGTGTCGTAGCCCGCACGGCCCGCGCGCCCGGCGATCTGGTGGAACTCGCGCGCCGTGAGGTGGCGCATGCGCTCGCCGTCGAACTTCACGAGGCTCGTCATGAGGACCGTGCGGATGGGGACGTTGATGCCCACGCCCAGGGTGTCCGTGCCGCACACGACCTTGAGCAGACCGGCCTGGGTCAGGCGCTCGACGACGCGGCGGTACTTGGGCAGCATGCGGCGTGGTGGACACCGACGCCGTGGCGCAGGAACTTGCTGAGCGTCTTGCCGAACCCGGAGGTGAAGCGGAAGTCGCCCAGCTCGGTCACGATCGCGTCCTTCTCGGAGCGGGACGCGACGTTGATGCTCAGCAGGGCCTGGGCGCGGTCGACGGCGTCCTTCTGCGTGAAGTGCACGACGTAGACGGGGCCCGGTGCGTGGTCACGAGCTCCTCGAGGACCTCGTTGAGCGGCTCGACGACGTACGCGAAGGTCAGCGGTACGGGTCGCTCTGCGCTCGTGACCTCGGCCACGGTGCGACCCGTGCGGGTCTCGAGGTCCTCGGTGAACGTGGTGGTGTCGCCGAGGGTCGCGGACATCAGGACGAACTGCGCCTGGGGCAGCTCGAGGAGCGGCACCTGCCAGGCCCAGCCGCGCTGCGGGTCCGCGTAGTAGTGGAACTCGTCCATGACGACCTGCGCGACGTCGGCGTCCGCGCCGTCGCGCAGGGCGATGTTCGCGAGGATCTCGGCGGTGCAGCAGATGATCGGGGCTGTCGGGTTGACCGACGAGTCGCCCGTCATCATGCCGACGTTGGCGGACCCGAAGACCGCGACGAGCGCGAAGAACTTCGCTGACCAACGCCTTGAGCGGGGCCGTGTAGTAGCTGCGGCCGGGGACGCCCGCGCGGTGCGCTGCCAGGGCCGCGTAGTGTGCGCCGACCGCCACGAGCGACTTCCCGGACCCCGTGGGGTCGCGAGGATGACGTGCGCCCCGAGAAGATCTCGATGACGGCCTCGTCCTGGTGGGTGTAGAGGTCGATCCCCGTCTCGGTGGCCCACTCGGTGAACCCTTCGTAGAGGGCGTCAGGGTCCGGGTGCCCGAGCCGTCCGGTGCCGGCAGGTGGCGAACCAGGCCGGGCTGGGGACGGGTGGTGGGGGTCGTGGTGCTCATCGTGGTCATTGTCGCAGAGCGGACGTCACGTCTCCCGCCGAACGGAGCGGCACGTCCCGCCGCGGCCCGTCATGTCGCCGCCCGTCGTGCCCGATCGAGGAATCGATCCGCCCAGGCAACTTTATGGCTCGCGTGGACAGCGCTGTCATGGCGTGCAAAGGTGCAGAACGCCCGGCATCGACGCCGGGTACACCGAGCCGCCCACGCCGTGGTGGGCAGGAGGGCGAGTCGTATGGTTCCCCGTCAGTACCCGACATCCCGTTCGAAGCAACCACACCGGAGCCCGCTCCCGTCGACGGCCCTTGCCCTGGCGCTGCTCGTGGGAGCCGCCCCGGTGGCGAGCGCCGCAGCCGCCGTCCAGGGCCCCACCGCCGCTCCCGCCGCGGTCCAGGCAGAGGTCGGTCCTGTCGACGCGCCTCTCGTGTCCTACGTGAACCCCTTCATCGGGACCAAGGACGACGGCAACACCTACCCCGGCGCGAGCGTCCCGTTCGGCATGGTCCAGCTCTCGCCCGACAACGGTCACAACGTCGGCTACGACCACGGACGCGACAGCATCCGTGGGTTCTCGCTCGTGCACCTCTCCGGGGTCGGGTGCGGGCTCGGCGGGACGCTGCCCGTCCTGCCCACCACGGGCGACGTCACCTCGACCGACTACGGTCAGTACGCCCTGAAGTACTCGCACGACGACGAGGAGGCCTCGCCCGGGTACTACCGCGTGGGCCTCCAGGCCTCGACCGGCACGATCGACGCCGAGCTGACGGCCGGCGAGCACACCGCGGTCCAGCGCTACACGTTCCCGTCCACGGACAAGGCGAACGTCCTGATCAACGCCGGGCAGGCCCTCAACCGGGTCACCGGCTCGACGGTCACGGTCGTCGACGACCGGACGGTCGAGACCACCATCACCAGCGCGGCTTCTGCCAGGACACGCAGCCCTTCACGATCCACACGCGCACGACCTTCGATCGTCCGTTCACGACGCACGGCACGTGGCAGGGCAGCACGGTCACGGCCGGCGCTGCGAGCGCCACGGGCGACGGCCGCGTCGGCGCCTACCTCCGCTTCGACACGACGGGCGGCGACCTCGACGTCGAGGCGACCACGTCCATGAGCTACGTCGACGCGGCGGCGCGGCGGGAACCTCGCCGCGGAGGCGGGCAGCTTCGACGAGGTCCGTACGGCCGCGACCGCGGCCTGGGAGGAGCGGCTCGGGACGGTCGCCGTCCAGCGCGGCGCGGAGGACGACCTGCGCACGTTCTACTCCTCGCTCTACCGGAGCTTCCTGGCGCCCAACACGGGCACGGACGTGGACGGGCGCTACCGGGCTGGGACCAGGAGGTCCACGTCGCCGAGGACTTCACGTACTACCAGAACTTCTCGCTGTGGGACACGTACCGCACGCAGCAGCAGCTGCTCGCGCTGCTCGCCCCGCAGGAGTCGAAGGACATGGCGCTCTCGGTGGTCCGGGCTGCCGAGCAGGGCGGCTGGCTGCCTCGCTGGGGCTACGGGACGGTCGAGACCAACATCATGACCGGTGACCCGGCCACGCCGTTCCTCGTGAGCGCGTGGAGCCAGGGCCTGCTCGTGGGACACGAGGAGGAGGCCTACGCGGTCCTCCAGCAGAGCGCGGACAACATGGCGCCCGCCGACTCCCCGTTCAACGGACGAGCCGGCAACGACACCTACCTCGAGAGCGGGTTCGTGCCGCACGAGCCGTCGCGCTCGGGCAAGCCGGGCGACTACGACCTCCAGCACGGCGGCTCGGCCACGCTCGAGTACGCGCTCTCGGACGCCATGCTCTCGACCATGGCTCGCGGCCTCGGCCACGACGAGGACGCCGACCGCTACGCCGCCCGCGGGCAGAGCTACCGCTCGGTCTTCGACCCGCGCACCGGCGCGTTCCGTGCCCGCAACGCCGACGGCCTGTTCGTGGGCGACCCCGACCCGGCCAAGAGCGACGGCTTCCACGAGGGCAGCGCGGTCCAGTACCAGTGGCTCGTCCAGCAGGACATCCCCGGTCTCCTCGAGCTGATCGGCGGGACGGATGCCGCCAACGAGGCCCTGGACTCCTTCTTCGCGTACGACCAGCTCCTGGTCGACCCGGAGAAGACCGCGCGTGAGGTGTGGGTCAACGGCACCTACTCCTACTACGACCAGGACACGTACAACCCGAACAACGAGCCCAATCTCCACGCGCCGTACGTCTACCTGTGGACGGGCCAGCCGTGGAAGACCAACGACGTGGTCCGCGCCGCGCTGACCCTGTTCACCGACGGCCCCGACGGCGTCACGGGGAACGACGACCTCGGCACCATGTCGGCCTGGCACGTCCTGTCCGGGCTCGGGATCTACCCGATCGTTCCCGGCACCGACACGTGGGGCCTCTCGACGCCTCTGTTCGACGACGTCCGGATCGACCTCGACGAGTCGTTCTACCCCGGAGCGAGCTCCACATCACCGCGCCGGGACGTCCACCACCAACCGGTACACCGCCTCGGTCACGGCGGGCGAGACCCCGTGGACCGGGCGTACCTCACGGGACCCGAGCTGACCGCAGCCGGAACCCTGTCCTTCGCCACGAGCGCCGAGCACACCGGGTGGGCAACCGGTGCGGATGCCGCGCCGGGAGCAGTGGACCACGTCGACGCCGAGGTCAGCAGGCTGTTCGCCGGCCTGTCCCCGGCACACCCGGTCATCCGCCCGGGCGAGTCGGTCGACGTGGTCGCGAGCGTCGTCGCGCAGGGCGCGGGACGGTGTCGGGCGAGATCCGGGTCGACGGCAGCGACGCCGTCCAGGTCCAGGACGGCTCGGGCCCCTGGTCGGTCGTCTCGGACGGCCTGCCCGCCACGAGCGAGATCCCGCTGACGCTCTCGGCGTCGTCGGGCGCTGCTCCGGTGCCTACCCGTGACCGTCACCGTCACGGACGGTGCGGGCACGAGGTGGCGCGTGAGGTGACCGTCGTCGTCGCGCAGGAGTCGTGGCTGCGCAGCAGCTTCGACAACGTCGGCATCGGTGACGCCGGTGCGGCCAACGCGGACTTCGACGGGCAGGGCGCCTACCTCCTGCGCGACCAGCTCGCGGCGCAGGGCGCGGTCCAAGGGTTGCCGAGCCTCGTCGCGGGCACGCAGCTCGGGTACGTCCTGTCGGCCGAGGTGCCGGGTGCGCCGGACAACGTCCGGGCGAACGGCCAGGTGCTCGACGTCCGCGAGACCATCGGGACGGCCCGCCAGGTCTCGCTCGTCGGCTCGAGCAACAACGGGACGGGCGGGGGCGACCTCGTCCTCGGGTTCACGGACGGCACGAGCCAGGCGTCGCGCGTCGAGCTGAGCGACTGGTGCACCGGTTCGCCCGTGGCCGGGAACATCCTCGTCGCCAAGGCGGGGAGCGGGGCACGGGCACGGGGACGCAGCGGGTCGGCTGCGGCCTGTACGCCACCGCACCTGTCTCGGTCCCCGAGGGCAAGACCCTCGCGTCGATCACCCTGCCGCGCGCGACGAACATGCACGTGTTCGCGGTGGCGAGCGACGCGGTCGTGACCGCGCCGGTGTTCGACGTGACGGTCACGGCGAAGTCGCAGTGCGTGGCGGGGCGTGTGGTGGTCTCGGTGCGTGCGGTCAACGGTGATTCTTCGCCGATGGACGTGCGGGTCTCGACGGCGTTCGGGTCGAAGTCGTTCGCGGGGTGTCGCCGACCAAGAGCGCGTCGGCGTCGTTCGCGACGCGGGCGGACTCGGTCGAGGCGGGGCAGGCCACGGTCGTGGTCTCGCGTGACGGTCAGTCGCAGGAGGTCGTGGCGCAGTACGCCGCCACCACCTGCGACTGACCCACCACTGGCCTGGAGGTGCCGGTCCGGACGCGTCCCGGACCGGCACCCCTGGTGCAACCGTGACGTCAACGAGCTCAGGGCCCGCACTGCCGGGTGCCGCGCGACTCGTTCTGCGGCATCGCGCAAGATCACGAACATCTCACCGGGCAACGCGATCTGCGACCCGTCCGGGCCGACCGGCGCAGACGAACCGACCTTCTCCAGAACCTCCGACAGGTCAGGCAGCGTCGAGCCAGTCACCGGCGGCAGCACCATGTGTTGCACGACCATGCTCATGCCACGAATAGCTCGAAAGAAACGAGAGGCGACCGGCCGGACGAAGAACGTCAGCGGTGGTGGGGTGGGGTGTCGTAGAGGATGTGTTCGGTGTGGTGCAGGACGTTGCTGACCAGTGCGGCGACGTGTTCGTCGGGTTGGGTGTAGTAGATCGTGGTGCCTTCGCGGCGTGAGGTGACCAGGCGTCCGAGGCGGAGCCTGGCTAGGTGCTGGGAGACGGCTGGGGCTGGCCGGTCGATGGCTTCGGCGATGGCGGTGACGGGCATCTCGGTGCCCTCGAGCATGGCGAGGATCGCCAGGCGGGTGCGGTCGCCGAGCAGGCGCAGGACCTCGACGGCGTGGTCGAGCTCGGCGTCGGTCGGGGTCGTGCGGGCGGCGGTGTCCACAAGGCTCATGATGCCACCGCGGCGTTCTCGGGGCGCTCGGTGGCGTCGTGTGCGGTGGTGTGCCGGGGCCAGAGCGTGGTGGCGGCCAGGGTCGCGGCCGCGGCGACGGCAGCGAGCACGAGCGCGGCGTTGGTCAGGCGGCCAGGCCGAGCCAGCCGCCAGGGGTAGGTGAGCAGCCAGCAGGCGTGGGAGAGGGAGAACTGCGCGGCGAACGCTGCGGGCAGGTCCGCGGTGGGGACCGAGCGGCGGATGATGCGCCCGACCGGGGTCTCGACCGAGGACCACCCGATCCCGACCACGAGCCACAAGATTCCCACAGTGATCAGGCCCCAGGTGGTGCCGGGAGCTCCGAGCGCGAGCGGGACCAGGGTCGTGGCCGCGGTGAGCAAGGCCGCGCCGCCGAGCATGACGCGGCGTTCGGGCAGGTGGCGCAGCACCCAGGGAAGCGCGAAGGCTGCGGCCATGGACCCGGCCCCGTTGGCGGCGAGCAGGACCGCGACCATGTCCTCGCCCTGGGCGAAGGTGGTCCGGGCGACGACGACGGTCTGGACCAGGACGAACGCGCCGGCCGCGGCGACGGCCAGGTTCAGGGCCAGCACGGGGCGCAGCGCCGGGGTTCGCAAGAACAGCAGGGTCCCGTGGCGGGCGCGCTGCCCGAAGGGCATCTCGGGGCGTCGCGGTCGGCGCGCTGCCCGGTGCGGCGTGGGACCAGGACCGAGGCGACCAGCAGGGCCGAGCCCACGAACCCGGCCGCGGTCCCGAAGAACAGCGCCGAGGACGGGACCACGATCAGCAGGGCCGCGGCGAGCATCGGGGACAGCACGGCCTCGAGGTCGTAGGCCAGGCGCGAGAGCGAGAGCGCCGCCGTGTAGTCGTCCTCGTCGGGCAGCACCTCCGGGATGACGGACTGGAACGTGGGAGTGAACGTGGCCGAGGCCGCCTGCAGCACGAAGATCAGCACGTAGATCTGCCAGACCTCGCCCACGAACGGCAGGCAGAGCGCCACGACCATGCGCAGCACGTCCGACCCGATCATCACCGCCCGCCGCGGTAGACGCGCCACCGCGGCCGCGGCTAGTGGCGCGACGAACACGTAGGCCACCATCTTGACCGCGAACGCCGTCCCCAGCACCCGCCCGCGTTCGCCCCGGCCAGGTCGAAGGCCAACAGGCCAAGAGCGACCGTCGCCAGACCTGTCCCGGCCAAGGCCACGACCTGGGCCAGGAACAACCGGCGATAGACCGGGTGGGCGAGTGCGCTGATCACCTACCCATCATCATGCATCACTGCGCACCTACGCAATTAGGCAGGTAGCGGTGAGGCGGGTTCGGTCATCCTGGTGCGAGATCCTGGGCGCCGACACCTACGGGCACGTCACGGTGGATGGAGACGATCCGCACTATCGCGTCGCCCACCGGCTGCTGAAGCTCGATACCAGGCGAGTGATCGAGGACCCCGTCGCGTACAGCGTGAACATCCATCTCAACCGCTGCTCGGGCAACGAGTTCGGGTGGAACGGGTACTCGGACTACCTGGCGGCGCGCAACACGTCCCATGCGAGGCGTACCAACAAGACCCCGCCAGGTGACCGGCCGCCCGCCCCGTGGCACTCTGGGCGCATGGTGACCGATCGGCGCGTCGATGCGCCTCGCTTCCATCCTGAGACCGCGGCCGAGTGGCGCGCCTGGCTCGTCGAGCACCACGACGACGAGGTCCCCGGAGTCTGGGTCGTGCAGTGGCGACGGTCGAGCGGGCGCGCCCCGATCGACTACGACGCGCTGATCGAGGAGGCGTTGAGCTTCGGGTGGATCGACGGGACGGTGCAGACCGTCGACGACGAACGCTCGATGATGTGGCTCACGCGCCGACGGCCCGGCAGCAGGTGGACGCGCCTGAGCAAGGAGCGCGTCGCGCGGATCGAGGCCGACGGCAGGATGGCCGAGGCGGGACGCGCAGTGATCGAGGACGCCCGCGCCGACGGATCCTGGACCCGGTACGACGACGCCGAGGCCCTGGTCGTCCCCGACGACCTGGCTGCGGCCCTCGCGACCGTCCCACCTGCTCGCACGCACTGGGACGGCTTCCCGCCCGGCGTCCGACGGCTCATCCTCGGGTGGATCGCCGAGGCCAGGCGACCGCAGACCCGTGCGGCACGGATCGAGGAGACGGCGCAGAAGGCCGCGCTCGGCGAGCGCGCGCACCAGCAGGTGCGCTGACTACCGAAGAGTTCACCGTCCGCCCGCCGCGACACGGGCACCGCCGACGGCTAGCGTCCGTCGGAGCGGCAGAACCGCCGTCGGGCAGGAGGGTGTGGCATGGAGGCCTTGCGAGAGGCGCTGATCGATCCGATCAGCAACTTCCTGTACTCGTCCGTGCTGATCTACGTCCTCGTCGGTGCGGGCATCTGGTTCACGATCCGCACGCGCGCGGTCCAGGTGCGCCTGTTCGGGCTCATGTTCCGCCTCGTCGGTGGTTCGACCCGATCGGCCGAAGGCGGCATCTCGTCGTTCCAGGCGTTCTGCGTGGGGCTCGCCTCGCGCGTGGGCACGGGCAACATCGCGGGCGTCGCGATCGCGCTGACGCTCGGCGGACCGGGCGCGATCTTCTGGATGTGGTGCGTCGCGCTCCTCGGTATGTCCACCGCGTTCGTCGAGGCGACGCTGGGGCAGATCTTCAAGGTCCGCGCCGACGACGGCTCCTTCCGCGGCGGCCCCGCCTACTACATCCAGCGGGGTCTGGGCTCGCGCCGCTGGGGATCGTGTTCGCGATCCTGCTGATCTTCGCGTTCGGCTTCGCGTTCAACATGGTGCAGGCCAACACGATCAGCGAGGCCCTGGACGCGGGCACGCCGTCTCGCCAGGGTGGACCGCGGTCTTCCTCATGGTTCTCGCGGCCCCGTGCTGTTCGGCGGCGTCAAGCGGGTCGCGAAGGTCGCCGGCGTCGTGCTGCCGGTCATGGCGGGCGTCTACGTGCTGCTCGCGGGAACCATCATCGTCATGAACCTCGGCGCGGTACCGGGCGTGATCGGCCAGATCGTCGAGGGCGCCTTCGGGCTGGACCAGGCGGTCGCGGGCACAGCCGGCGGAATCCTCGCGGCGATGCTCAACGGGTCAAGCGCGGCCTGTTCTCGAACGAGGCGGGCATGGGCAGCGCGCCGAACGCGGCTGCGACCGCGACGGTCTCGCACCCGCCAAGCAGGGGCTGATCCAGTCGCTCGGGGTTTTCGTCGACACGATCGTGGTGTGCTCGGCGACGGCCCTCATCATCCTCATGGCCGGGCCGGAGGTGTTCGATCCGGGCACGACGACCGACGCTGCCGGGCGTCGCTCACCCAGGCCGCGGTCGCGGCCCAGCTCGGGACGTGGACCGTGTGGCCCATGACGATCCTCGTGTTCGTCTTCGCGTTCTCGTCGGTGCTCGGTAACTACTCGTATGCCGAGGTGAACCTGACGTTCCTCGGCATCCGCGCCAAGGCGCTCACGGCGCTGCGCACTCTGGTGCTCGCCGCGATCGGGATCGGTTCGCTCATCGAGCTCGAGGCCGTCTGGGCTGTCGCAGACGTCGCGATGGCGCTCATGGCGCTCGTCAACTTCGTGGCGATCGTGCTGCTGGGTCGGTGGGCATTCGGGGCGCTCCAGGACTTCGAGCGGCTGCGGAAGAGCGGGGCAGGCGACCGGTTCGTCGGGATCGGGAATCCCGACCTGCCGGGGACGTGCCGGGTGACGTGTGGTCGCCTGTTCAGCAGGACTCGAAGACGTAGCCCGGGTCGTCGGGCGTCGAGAGCGCACGGTCACGGCCCACGGCCGAGACCCGCCCGCGCAGGCGTCGGCAAGGCGTTCGGCGAGCCGTGGACCGTCGTCGTACTCGACCTGGAGGACGCGCGAGCCGTAGGCCGCGGTGTAGTCGCCGCACTCGTCGTGGACCGCGCAGTCCTCGGCGACCACGAAGTCGAAGCCGAGCGCCGGACCGCGCTCGCCGAGCTCGGCCGTGTTCTTCTGCCCGATCGCGAGATCCTGGGCGTGGGCGCGCTCGATCAGGAGCGCCGCGAGCTCGAGGTTGTCCTCCTGCGTGAGCGCGCCGCCCGAGCGGGAGAAGGAGTCGAGGTTGTCGGGCTCGACGGCGTCGAAGCCCGCCTTCGCGCACGCGTCCAGCTGGGCCCCGACGATCTCCGCGATCTCGCGGCGCGTGGTGTCGGTCGAGGTGTCGAGGAGCAGCTCGTCGGGCCAGCCGGGGTCCGTGACGGGGTGCCGTCGGCGTCGTGCAGCACGAGGTCGGGGTGGTCGCCCAGCCAGGCTTCGCTCTCGCCGGGCTGGGTCTGGAAGCCGTTGACGTAGCAGACGTCGTAGCCCGCGCCTGCGGGGAGTCCGTGACGTCGCGGACGACGATCGTCACGCCCTCGGGCGGGGTAGGCGCCGCCGAGCTGATAGTCGAGCCTGGCCCCGGCGGGCGGGTGGCGGGCCGCTCGTCCTGCCCGACGGCGTCGCTCGCCGTTCCGGTCGGGTCGCCGTCGGTCTGGGTGGCGGGGGCAGAACCGCACCCGATGAGCAGCGTGAGGCTGAGGAACGACAGGGCGAGAGGTGCGAGAGGGCGGCGGGTGAGGAACGGCACGGGTTCATGCTCGCACCCTGGCGGGTCGTGCCGTCCCCTCGAGGAGCGGCAGGACGGAACAGCCGACCGGCCCCGCGAGAGATCGCGAGGACCGGCCGGCCGTGCGGAAGGTGGCTACCGTCAGCCCACCTTCGTCGTGAGTTCCGCCGTCGTGCCCGTGAACTCGACGGTGTCCGCCGGCGTGAACGTCGCGTTCACCTGGACGCTGGTCCCGCTCGTGCCGAACGGCAGCGACTGGGGCAGGGTGATCGTCGTCGTGACACCCGGGGCACCGTGACGCTCGTGGTCGTGACGAAGAGCCCGGAGACCACCGTGACCTCGACCGTCCCGGCCTGCGAGGCGTTGGCCGTGACGCGGGCTTGGCCCCGTGCGCAGCGTGGACGCGGCGAGCTTGAGCGTGGTCGGTGCCTTGGTCACGGTCACGGTGCTGACCGCCGAGGTGACCGACGACTTCCCGGCCGTGGCGACCACGCGGTAGCGGTGCTGGTCGGTGGTTGTCGACACCTTCTTGAGCAGCAGGTTCTTCGACGTCGCACCGGCCACGTCGGTCCACCTCGGACCCTGCCGGAGCGCTCTGCCACCGGTAGGAGACGCGCGGCGCGGGGTGGCCGTGGAGGTCGAGACCGCCGTCGAGGAGATCGTGAGGTTCTTGCCCGACTCGACCGAGACGGCTGCGACGGGCTGCGTCGTGAACGTCACCTCGCCGGGGACGGCCACGCCGCCTCGGTGACCCACTTGGTACCGTCGTCGCGCTTGGTGACCGTGAACTCGTCGTAGACCGCGCCCATGGGCAGGTCGGTGCTCGCGCCCGCGACCTTCTCGGCGATGTAGGACCGGTAGGTCAGGGTGTCTGCCGTGACGTCGACGACCTGGTAGGTCGTGATCTTCTCGCCGCGCAGCACCTGGGTGGCGCCGTTGTTGGTCCAGACGTTCTTGTCGGGCGCCGCGAGGTCGTAGTGCTTGGCTCCCGAGTTGGACACGATGTAGACCGGGCCGTCGGTCACGCCCTCGGTGTCGGTGCGGTCCTCGTTGACGTAGCCGCGCGCATAGGTGTGGTCGTGGCCCATCATGACGAGGTCGATGTCGTGCTCCTGGAACACCGGGACCCAGTACTTGCGCAGCACGGGCTCGTCACGGCCGGACGAGGTCGAGAAGACGGCTGGTGGAACGTCACGACGTTCCACTTCGACGGGCTCTCGGTGAGCACGGTGTCGAGCCACGCGGCCTGGAACTGGGTCCAGAGCTCGGCGACCTTGGCCTGCGGGCAGCCGGTGCCGGAGCAGGCGGCAGCGCGTCGGGCGTGAGGAACGCGGTGTCGCGGGTTGCGTTGATCGTGATGAAGCGCATGCCCTGGTAGTCGGTGAAGTAGACCGTCTCGGCGGCGAACTGGCCCCAGTGCTCGAAGTACGCGGCGTACTGGCGGGCCACCGGGTGTCGCCGACCGCGAGCTGCGCGAGCTCGCCGATCGTCTCGGTCGTGGGTTGTTGAGCGGGTACTCGAAGTTGGCCTTCCAGGCCGCGAGCTCTTGTCGCCCGAGTACTCGTGGTTGCCGGGGCGGCCATGACGTTGCTGGTTGCGGCGGCGCCCTCCATGCCCTTGAACCAGTTGACCCACTGGGTCTCGTTGCTGCCCGAGTCGATCAGGTCGCCCGCGTGGACCGACCCGATCGCGTCGGGGCCGTGGCCTGCGCCTGCGCGACGACCTTGGGCCACGTGGTGTCGAGGCCGATCTGCGCGTCGCCGTAGTAGATGAACGAGAAGTCGGTGTCGGCCGGGTCGGCCGTGGCGAAGGTGTTCCACCCGACCACGCGCCGGGCACGCCCACGCGGTAGGAGTACTCGGTCGCGGCCTTGAGCCCGGGCACGGTCACCGAGAAGTGCTGCTTGGCGTTGCCGTTGACGGCGCCCGCGGCGTAGGCGCGCAGCGTGCGGGTCGCGCCGCCGGCGGCGGGCCGGATCTCGACCTGCCCCGTGGTGTCGGCCTCGGTGCCCGCGAGCCACGAGATCGACTGCGAGGTCTCGGGCGTCTCGGTGGGCGTCAGGATGACGCGCGTCGGCGGGCGACGACGACGGGGCGCCCTCGGCGACCGGCGTGAGCGAGGTCAGGTCGAAGTAGACGTCCGAGCTCGACGCACGGTCCTGGTAGAGAGCGACCGCGATGGTGTTGGTGCCGTCGAGGAGCGCGGCGGGTCGAGGTCGAACGTCGCAGCGGTCGGGTCCGAGGCGCCGGAACCCGCGTACTGCAGGTTCGTGGTGGTGCTCGTGACGCGCTCGTCGTGGAAGCCTGCGACCTTGGCGCCGTTGACGTACACGACCAGCCCGTCGTCGTAGACGACGTTGCCGACGACCTTCTCGAGCTCGTCGGCTGTGTCCGCGTCGAACTCGAACGTCGAGCGGAAGAAGAAGGTGGGGACGTCGGTCGTCGTGCCCTCGACGTACTGCGTCAGCAGCGTCGCGGGCGTGTGGGGACCGACGGCCGCGAGCTTGCCACCCTTGGCCCCGAACGCGCCCTTGGCCGACTTCCAGGCGGTGGCGTCGTAGGTGGGCTGCGTCCAGGAGAGGAGGTTCGCCGGGGTCCCCGGGTCGGTGTTGTCGTCGAGGTACTTCCACGTGGTGTCCGCCGTCGTCAGCAGCGGTGCCGGTGCCACGGGCGCCGCGGAGGCGTCCTGGTGGGGGCGGCGGCGAGCGCGAGCCCGCCGACCAAGGTGAGGAGGGCGAGCGCGGGCACGCTTCTCCGCACCGGGCGGACAGGGGTGTCCATCGTCTGCGTCATGTCAGTCCTTCGTCCGGTCCCGCGCGTGAGCGCGGCAGCTGGGCGGCGCGACCTGGCGCCTCCCACATCCCATCCGACCGGGATGGCCGCCGGATGAGCCGCGGATGAACGCGAAACGTCCGCTTCACGCCTTTCCTGCCCGACGCCGGAGCCCACCTCGCGCGCGGAGGTGCGCTGCGCCGTCGGGCGGGAGAGAGACCGGGGCCGTCGCCTTCGAACGGTTCAGGCGAGATCCCAGAGCAGCCGGTAGTAGGTGATCCGTTCCTTGTCGGGCTCGATCCCGTACGCCTCGTAGACGATCCCGTCGTAGCCCGGACCGTAGTTCCACTCGGTGCTCCAGGCGGCCACCGCCAGGTCCGCCCAGCGGTCGGCGACGCCGAGCGACCCGAGGTCGACGTGCGCCGCGAACGAGCCGTCCGCGTTCATGAGCGTGTTGGGCGCGCACGTGTCACCGTGGCACACGACGAGCCGGTCCACGGGAGGGGCCAGGTCGAGCAGTGGGCGGGCTTCGGCGACCGTGAGGTGCGCGTGCTCGGGGAACCAGTCGGACGGGCCCTCGCCGTCGGCGATCCGCTCGTCGGCGCGGGCGATGCGCTGCTCGACGCTCCACGAGAAGGGCAGTCCTCGACGGGCAGGGCGTCGTGCAGGACGCGCAGGCCGTGGCCGATCGCCGCCGCGGCCGTGGCGGGCTCGGCGACCCAGCGCGGGTCGACGGCCGAGTCCGCGTCGATCGCCTCGGTCACGAGCCAGGCGCCCGCAGTGTCCTGCCCGACGTCGAGCACGCGCGGCACGGCCGCGAGCTGCGAGGCCCACGCGAGCCGCTCGGCCTCGGCGAGCAGGTCGATCTCCGGGTGCCGCCGCGACCCACTTCACGTAGCGGTCCGCACCCCACCGGAACGTGAGCCCACCGAGGTTGTTCCGCCACACGGGGACCAGGTCGCCGCCCCCGACGCGTCGACGAGCGAGCGGACCGCTGGCGGGACGGGGACGGGGCCGGTCGGGATCTCGGCGATGGGGGTCGGGTCATGCCCCGATCCTGCCAGGGCGGCGCTGCTTCCGGGACCGGGACCGGGACCGGGGCCGGACACCCTGCCGACGCCCTCGCGCGCACGGGGACGGGTTGCCGGAGGCGGTCCTAGGGTGTCGTCCTGCGCCCCGAGGTGGGCCGATCGTTGATGCGATACGCGACACGAACCCGTTGCGGTCCACGGTCGATGTGGATCGCCGCGACGTCGGCGGGGATGATCCCGGAGTCGTACAGCACCGGGACGCCGTCCTCGGTGCGATGAGTCCGGAGGCTGAGCATCGCCGGGCTGTTCTCGGGCGGGCCAGCAGCTCGGCCTCGGCGCTGCTGAGCGTGGTGATGGTGATGGACTCCTCGGCGGAGGCGACGGGTACTGTGCTGCGCGAGCACCTGATACAGCGACGCGTCGACCAGCTCGTCGGGGTCGACGCTCACGATCGCCGGAAGGTAGGAGTGCTGCAGCACGAAGGGTGCGCATCGATGATGCGCAGGCGGGTGACCATGAGCACTCGTGCGGTCGGAGCGATGCCCAGCTGCCGCGCGACGTCGGCGGCGGTACGTCGTGCGAGGTCTCGACGATGCGCGTCTCGATCTCCGCGCCCTGCGCTCGTAGATCGTCCGCGAAACCGGAGAGGTGCAGCAGGTCGTAGGCGTACCGTCGGCTGGTCGGGTAGGTTCCCGCGCCGGGCGCGACTCGATCATGCCGTCGCTCTCCAGGATCTGCAGCGCCTGGCGGAGCGTCATGATCGTGACCCGTAGGACGCGGCGAGCTCGCGTTGTGCAGGCAGGGCTTCTTCCGCCTGCCATTCGCCGCGCTCGATCCGCGCTCGGAGGTCGTCGTAGATGGTCAGGTACTTGGGCAGCCGGGACTGTCGACTCACCGGGTCACCTCCGTGTCGATCGCCCGCCGAAATGCGGTGACTGCTCTGGCTATCGAGGTCGCGCTCGCCCCGTCGAGGACGGAGCGCATGAGCGTCGAGGCGACCACGACGCCGTCGGACTGCTGGGCGGCTCGTGCGGCGCGTTCGGGGAGTCGATCCCGAACCCGATGATCACGGGCAGCCCCTCGGTCGATCGCAGCTGCTGCGCGACGGCCCACCCGTCCTCCGTCGCGTCGTCCTGGGAACCGGTCGGCGCCATCGCGCCCATGGCGTAGAGGAACCCGCCGCCGGTCTGCGCGATACGGTGCGCCGTCTCCGGTGGTGTCGAGGGGCGACCATGAGTACCGGGGCGACGCCCGCTGTGTGGGCGTCTGCCACGTAGGACGACGATTCCTCGAAAGGAAGGTCCGCGACGATCGATCCGCTGATGCCAGCGGCGGCGATCGCACGCAGGTAGGTCAGCGCGCCGCGAGAGGCGAGGTGGTTGGCGTAGGTCATGGCGACCAACGGAGCGGACGTGTCGGGGAGCTCGTCGAGGATGCGCTCCAGCCGGGCGCCGTTGCGCAGCGCGGCCAGGGAGGCGTGCTGGATGACCTCTCCGTCCAGCATCGGATCCGAGAACGGGATCCCGATCTCGACAGCATCGGCACCGCCGTCGACCATTGCCCGTACGAGATCCGCCCAGTCGTCCCGGACGCCACCCATGACGTAGCCGAGCAGACTCTTCGAGCCACCCTCGCGGACCCGGAGGAGGGTATCTTCAAGCACGTTCACGGTCGAGCCTCCTGACGAGTTCGGCGTCCTTGTCCCCGCGACCGGACACCGTGACCAGCACGGTGGCTCCGGCGGCGATCTGGCCGTCGCGCGCGGCCTCCACGACCCAGGCCAGGGCGTGTGCTGACTCGAGTGCTGGGAAGATGCCCTCGAGCCGAGCGAGCATGCCCGCGGCGTCGAGGACCTGCTCGTCGGCGACGGTGCAGTAGTCAGCGCGGCCGAGCTCGGCGAGATGCGCGTGCTCGGGACCGATACCCGGGTAGTCGAGGCCGGCAGCGATGGACTCGGCTTCCCGTACCTGCCCCCGCCATCCTGCAGGTAGCGTGACATCGACCCGTGCAGCACTCCCAGCGCTCCGTCGGTGGCGCCGCCGCGCCGACCCCTCGACGCCCACCAAGCGGGCGTTCGAGGTGGCGAACCCGGCGAAGGTGCCCGCCGCATTCGATCCGCCCCGACGCATGCCACGACGATGTCAGGGGAACCGCCGTCGAGCAGCTGCGAGCATTGTGCCGCCGCCTCGATCCCGATCACCGACTGGAGCTCGCGCACGAGCCAGGGATACGGGTGCGGCCCCAGCACCGAGCCCAGGCAGTAGTGGCTCACCTCTGCGCGCGTCACCCACTGTCGGAACGCCTCGCTCGTCGCATCTTTCAGCGTCCCGGCACCAGCCCGGACCGGCACGACCTGCGCGCCCAGGGTCTCCATGCGATGAACGTTGAGCTCTTGTCGCGCCATGTCGACCTCGCCCATGTAGACCACGCAGCTCATGCCGAACAGGGCCGCGGCCGTCGCCGTGGCGACACCGTGCTGTCCGGCACCCGTTTCCGCCATGAGTTCGCTCTTGCCCATCCTGCGCGCCAGGAGTGCCTGCCCCAGAGCGTTGTTGAGCTTGTGGCTGCCGGTGTGGTTGAGATCCTCTCGCTTGAGCAGGACGCGGACGCCGAGCTCCGCGGAGAGCCGACGGGCTCGCGTCACCGGCGTCGGCCGTCCGCAGTACTCGGCGAGGAGGGTCGCGAGCTCCGACCGGAAGGAAGGGTCGGCCCACGCCTCTCGGAAGGCCACCTCGACGGCCCGGCATGCCGGTACGAGGGCCTCGGGCACGAACCGGCCGCCGAACCGACCGAACCTGCCCGACGGCCCGGGATCACCCATCCATGTCGCGGCCATAACCACCCTCCCGAGAGATCTAGTGTTCTAGAACAACCTAGCAGACCGGGATCGACCTCATGTCACCACCACGTCGTCCCCGGGGACGTCGACCGCGTCATCAAGGGCGCCACGATGCACCAGTAGACGAGGCTGCGCAGTCGCGCTCGACCGGCGACGCGCTCGACCGGCGACGCGCTCGACCGGCGCGGCGATCGGCCGGTCCCGGGACCGGCCGATCACGGCCACGATCAGATGGCCGTCAGGCCCGCCCAGTCGACGATCCGGAAGGTGTCTCCGCTCTTCTCCACGCGAAATCCGCCGTGGCCCGCGAAGTGCGCCGGAAGCATGAGCAGGTTCTTCTCCGCAGCCTCCGCGAACAAGCGGATGCGGGTGAGGTTCGCCTGCGCAGGGTCCTCGTCGAAGCAGCTGCTCGTGTGCACGTCCTGGACCTGGGCCGGGCTGTGGAGGGTGTCCCCGAGGAAGAGCACCTCGTCGTCGCCCGAGACCAGTCGAAGGATCGATGCGCCGGGCGTGTGACCCGGTGCGGCCTCGAGCGTCAGCGCCTCGTCGATGCGGTGGCTCCCGCTCCACGCGGTGACCTGCCCGGCGGCGATCACCGGCGCGATGCTGTCTGCCCAGACGCCGTGGGCGCCGGGGCCCATCACCGTGGTGCTGTTCTGCGCCGGGTCCCAGAACTCCAGATCCTCGGCGGGCATCAGGTATTCGGCGTTCGGGAAGGTCGGGACCCAGGTGCCGTCGGTCAGGCGAGTGTTCCAGCCGACGTGGTCGGCGTGCAGGTGCGTGTTGACGACGACGTCGACGCTCTCCGGGTGACCCCGCCGCGGCGAGGTGCTCGAGGAACTCGGTGTGCAGGTGCGACCAGCTGGGGACGTCGGGTCGGTCCTTGTCGTTGCCGACGCAGGCGTCGAGGAGCACGGTCCGGCCGGCGCTGCGGATGATCCAGGTCTGCATCGCGACGCGCGAGGTGCTCGCCATCGTCGTCGCGCCGTCGTTCTCGAGGAAGTACGGGCGGAGCTCGTCCTCGTGCCCGACCCATGCGGCCGGGTCGGTGCCGGGGAAGAACTGGTCCGGCGTCATGCCGATGCTGCCGACGCTCTCCACGACCCGGCTCACCGAGACCTCCCCGAAGGTGAGGTGGTCGCTGGTCGTGGTCGTCTCGGTCATCGTGTTCTCGGTCATCGCATTGTCCGTTCGTGTGGTGGTGGGATGGTCGGCCGTGCGACGGAGGTCGCCCGGAAGCGGTGTGGTGGGCCATGGGCCCAGGCCGTGCCGTCGGTCACCGAGCACGAGCTCGCTGACTCGTGCCTCGGACGACGGCGAGAAGGGGTGTCGAGGTCCGCGACGTCGGGAGGGCCGACGCGCACCATGTGCTCGACGCTCATGCGAGCCCCGCGAGACTGGACAGCTCGCTCGCCGTGAGCTCGATCGACCCGGCCGCGAGGTTCTCGTCGAGGTGCTCGCCGCTCGACGTCCCCGGGATCGGGAGGATCGCCGGGGA
Organism: Oerskovia sp. M15; assembly: GCA_038070415.1. GTDB lineage: Bacteria > Actinomycetota > Actinomycetes > Actinomycetales > Cellulomonadaceae > Oerskovia. Next base: position 425,379 of record JAMYWF010000001.1, on the reverse strand, counting down.
CCGGTGGAGCAGCCAGGCGAGAGAGACCTGGGCTGGGGTGACCGCGTGGGCATCCGAGAGGTCCCTGAGGGTGCCGTTGGCCCGGGTCAGCGCTCCGGTCGCGAGGGAAACCACGGGATGAAGGCGAGCCCGTGCTGGGTCGCGTAGTCGACGACGTCCTCGGAGGCTCGGTCTGTCAGGTTGTACCGGTTCTGGACCGAGACGATGGGGTGATTGCCCGTGCCCTGTCGAGCTCGGCGACGCCGACCTCCGACATGCCGATGTGTCGGATCTTGCCCTCCGCCTGCAGGTCGCGGAGCTCGCCGATGCTGTCTTCGAGGGGAACCTGCGGGTCGATCCGGTGGAGCTGGTAGAGGTCGATGCGGTCGACCCGCAGCCGCCGCAAGGACATCTCGACCTGCTGGCGCAGGTACTCGGGCCGAGCCAGCGGGTGCCACTGCGCCGGTCCCGTGCGCACGAACCCGCCCTTGGTCGCGATCACGGTCTGGTCGCGGTAGGGTGGAGCGCCTCGCGGAGCAGATCCTCTGCGACGTCCGGGCCGTAGGAGTCCGCGGTGTCGAACAGGTCCACTCTCGCTCGGCGGCCTGGCGGAGCACGTCGACGGCACTCTCGCGGTCTCGAGGCGGGCCCCAGACCCGGGCCCGGTCAGCTGCATCGTGCCGAACCCGATCCTGTGCACGCCGAGCTCGCCGCCCAGGGCGAACGTGCCGCTGTCGTGGACACCGGCCTGGGCTCGTCGGGCCGCGGCGTTCGGGGATGCGGGATCAACTCCCGCGGCATACGTGGTGTCGACCTCTCCAGGACGACGTGTGTCGACGTTGATGGCGAACCTCCTGGTGCTCTCGACCGACGACACCTTGTCGTGGCCGAGACCAACGATCGTCGGGGACGTCCGTCGCAACCAGACCCGCTTGTGCCTACCCTGGCAGGGGCAGGCACGGCATGGGCGCGTGCGGGAGACTGAGGACCATGACCACCGACACGCCCTCTGACTCGCTCGGCGCCTTCCTGCGGGCGAGCCGCGCACGGATCACCCCGAGGACGCGGGCGTCCCCTCTACGGAGATCGCCGTCGGGTCGTGGGCCTGCGCCGCGAGGAGCTCGCGCTGCTCGCCGGTGTCAGCTCGTCGTACTACACACGTCTCGAGCAGGGGCAGTCGCGCAACGCGTCACCCGAGGTGCTCGACGCGCTCGCCACGGCGCTGCGGCTCGACGACGCCGAGCGTGCGCACCTCGTACGCCTCGCGAACGGTCGAGGCCGTCGCCACGTCGCCAGGCGGCCCACGCCGGAGACGGTCGACCCTGCCCTCGCAGAGCTCCTGGCTTCGCTCGCCAACGTGCCGGCGCTCGTGATGGGACGCCGCAGCGACGTGCTCGCCTGGAACCCGCTCGGCCATGCCCTGCTCGCCGGGCACCTGAGCCCCGACGGCCCTGAGGTCGCGGCCACCCGCCCGAACATGGCCACCCTGGTCTTCGTCGACGCCGACACCCGGGAGCTCTACGTCGACTGGCGGGCGAAGTGCCGGGCGGTCGTCGGCAATCTTCGTCTCACGGCGGCCAGCATCCGGGCGACCCCGGGCTCGCGTCGCTGATCGGGACCCTCACGATGACGAGCACGGAGTTCGCCGCTCTGTGGGCCGACCACAAGGTTCAGGCCTGCGCCACCGCCGACTATTCCCTGCACCATCCTCTGGTCGGCGACCTCACCGTCACGCAGCAGACCCTGCGATCGATCGACCACCCCGACCAGACCCTCGTCACGCACACGGCTCCGGCGGGCTCGCCGTCAGCGGAGGCGATCACCCTGCTGGCCCAGGTGGTCGGAGACCGCCTCGGCCCACCCGGCCGCGGCACCCGACCTGTGCGCCAGCCGAGGTCCTGAGTCCCCGTCCTCAGCCCAGCAGGCGCTCGCAGACCTCCAGCAGCCGTGCGCGCAGGACCGCCGACCGCTCCGCGAACCCGCGCTGGAGCCGCACGTACTCGGCCTTGCCCTCGGAGGTCTCGATCGCCACGGGCGTCTGGCCGTAGGACGACACGTCGTAGGGGCTGGCCCTCATGTCGACCCGACGGATGTCCCGTGCGAGCTCGAACGTGTCGAGCACCAGGTCGCTCGGCGCCGCGGGCGACAGCTTGGTCGCCCACTTGTAGAGGTCCATGTTGGCGTGAAGGCAGCCCGGCTGCTCCAGGGAGGGCTGTGTCTCGCGCGTGGGCTGCATGCGGTTGAGGCTCACGGCCTCCGGCGTGAAGAACCTGAACGCGTCGAAGTGCGAGCACCGCACCGGGTGCGACGCCACGACGTCGTCGGTGCCCTGCGCTCCGAGCCGCAGCGGGAGCGGGTGGCGGTGGTCGCGCCCCTCGGCGTGGTCGCGGTAGACCATGGCCCACTCGTGCAGCCCGAAGCATCCGAGCGTCGCCGGACGCGACGCGGTCGCTGCGAGCAGCTCGCGGGCGTAGCGCACGGTCTCACCGCGGTCCGCGAGGAACGCGTCGACGTCGAGCCTGACGCCGCCCGTCGTGTCGTCGAGCCGGTACCACCGCCAGTCCGCACGCTCGGCGAGGTCGAGGTCGAGCGCGACACCACCGGCGGGTGCGAGGGTCACGCCCGCGCCCGGGTGCCAACGGCGCAGCTGGGCCGGTCGGGTGGGGTAGTAGGTGAAGAGGAAGTCCTCGATCGCGTGCTTCTCGCCGCGTGCCTTGCGCTCGCGCCATCCCGCGGTCAGGGCGTCGGCCCGCGACGCATGCGCCTCGGCCAGGGGAGCCACGTCGACCCGTCGAGAACCTGCCCGACGGCGGCGCGCGCGTCGGGCGCGACGGTGCGGGCCGGAGTGGGGAACATGGGCATGGTTCCAGGGTAGGCGCCGGGGAGGGCACCGTGATCTTCCCGGTGCAGGCCAGTCCTGGCTCGGTCGTGAGTCTCTCGGGTTCTCCTCGGTCGAGAAGATCGGCTGACGAGTCACGCGTTCTTCGGCAGCGGATCTTGATCGGGCATTCCCCGGTCCTGGTCCGCGTCCGCTTCTTCCGCCACGGGCGCCTGCTGCCACGGCCATCGTCCCGTGATCTCCAGCTCGAGCGAGAAGCTGAGGAACGTCCGGATGAGGACGATCGCCGCGAGCACCCGACGCTCTCGAGCGTCGGGGTGATGGCGACCGTGCGGATGATGTCGGCTGCCACGAGGAGCTCGAGCCCGAGCAGGATCGACCGGCCGAGCCGACGCCGGAACAACCGGTAGACGTTGCCCTCACGTCGTCGGGTCATCGACAGGAACGCCGCGTACAGGGCGCCCACCACGATCGCGGCGACCCCGCGGCGTCGACCACCTTGCCGACGACCTCGATCACCTCGGCGAACGTCATAGGCCGAGCATAAGCAGGAACGGCCGGGCGGGCCGGGCGAGAGCGCGGCGATGGCCGCGACCCTCGACTGCCCGATGTGCGTGCCGCCGCTCCGCACCCGGTCGGGAGACGCCGTCGGGTGGCCCTGCCTACTCGGTCGCGTCGAGGAACGACTGCGCGAGAGCCTTGGGCGCCCTCGCCAGCCACGAGTCCTCCAGCAGCTCCTCGAGCTCGGGGATCGTGACGCGGTCGAGGCGCGCGAGGACGATCGGGTATCCCGCGAAGTGGGCCGTCGTGAAGAAGGTGCTGGGTTCGTCGCCGACGAGGGCGAGCTTCGCCCTCGTCGGACACGTAGAACGCGAAGGGTGCGGAGTCGGGGCCCCGGTGCCCAGCTCGTCGAGGTCCCGACGGCGCAGCGGCCGCTCCCACGCGAAGGTCTTGCCGTGCACGGCCCACTTGCGCGGTCGGTGTTCCTCGGTGTCGGGGAGGACCGAAGCGATCCGCCCGACGTCGTCCCAGGTGGCCATGACCTGACGCTACGCCTGCACGGTCGTGGTGTCAGGACGCGCTCCTGGCGGGCCCGCCAGGAGCGGCACGGTCAGAGTGTCGCCCTCTCCGCCGCCTCGTCCTTCCCGGTCCCTCCCGGGGCGATGCTCTCGACGAGCACCACGAGCGTCTGGTTGATGCGCTCGAGCTGGCGCAGGACCACGTCCTCGATGCGCGACGGAGGCTCGGTCGGGTCGTACTCGCTGCTGAAGTCGAGGTTCTCCTCGATCTTCGGGGAAGTCGGTCGTCGAGCACGGCGGTCAGCGCCGAGATGTTCTCGCTCGTGATGCGGCTCAGCCGGGCCCAGTCTTCCGAGGTCAGGTCGGTGCCGGTGGCGATCGCCCGTTCGACCGCGTGCGCGAGGTGGCGCGTGTAGTACGTCAGGGACCAGATGGCCGTGAGGCGACCTTCTATGCCGCCCACCTCGAGCGAACCTGCCGAGCGTCGCAGCGGGCGGCCGTGGCGTTGACCTGTCGGACGTCCCGGTTGATCACCAGGAGCTGCTTCTCGATCGCCTTCCTCGAGATCTTGGTGCCGCCCTCCAGGCGCTCGAGCCCGGCCGCGATCACGATCTCGATCTCCTTGAGCAGCTTTGTGGTGTCCTTGTTGAGCTTGGTGCGGGTGTGCGTGGGGAACACCAGCCACGCGACCAGCAGGGCGACCGCGGCCCCGAAGAGCGTCTCGAGGATCCTGAGCTCCAGCGCAAGCGTGGTCAGGCGGCCGAGGTACTCGTAGAGGAGCGCGAAGATCATGGTCGTCCAGAAGTTCGCCACCGCGGGCGACACGGGACGGTAGTACGTCGAGGCGAAGACGGCCAGGGCGAGCAGGGGCAAGATCACCGCAGGGTCCGCGCCCGTCCAGATCGCGATGCCGAAGCCCGCGGCCGCACCCACGACCGTGCCCGTGATCCGCTGGGCACCCTTGACGAACGTCTCGCCGTCGGTGCCGCCCAGCACCTGGTAGGCCGCGAGCGTCGCCCAGTACTGGTGGGTGGATGACACGGCTTCGCCGATGCCGAGCGCGGCGCCCGTCGCGACGGCTGCCTGGACGGCCCGCTTGGTCACGGGCGACACCCGCTTCTTCCCGTCCGAGGAGGGCGCCTGGGGCCGCCAGCTCGTCGACCCCGGCGTCGTCCACCTGTGCGTCGTCGGGGTCGACCATGGCGAGCGGGGAGCGTCCGGGTCAAGGCCCGCGCTCTCGGCCGTCCGGAGGACGTCGGCGGCCCGGTAGAGCTCGTTGGTGGCCTGGTAGAGCAGGCGTGCGGCTACGGGCCACTCTGCCGGGGCGGTCGTCCTGCCACGGGGCCAGGTGAGGCGTGGGGTCGGTCGGTGCGGAACCATCGACCGGCCTGGCCGCGATCTCTGCGAGGTGCGCCTTGAGCAGCTCGAGCCTGCCCGCGAGGCGCCCGCGCAGCTCGAGCGGGATCGCGGTGCCCGTGACGTTGCGTGCCGCGGTCATGACGTTGACCGCCGCGAGCTCGGTGTCGAACAGGTGCAGCCGGATCTCGGCGCTGCGCGCGGGGTCGATCCCCGTGGCGCTCTGCTCACCGGTCAGCTGGCGGCGAGGAAGGCGGCCCCACGATGGAGCTGGCGCATGTCGAGGCTGACCCGCTTGCGGATGTCCGGGTCCCAGCGCGACCAGGAGACGGCGTCGACGAGCGATTCCATCGAGGTCACGAGGCCCTGCCCGAACCCGTCGATCCCGCCCTGCAGGACCCTGCGCGGGCGTTCCGGCAGGATCAGGTAGTTCAGGACGTATGCCCAGACGATCCCGAGCGCGGCCGCCGTGACGTACAGGAGCACGTCCGTGAGGTGCAGGCGCAGGATGAGGGCGAAGTAGTACGCGACGAACGTCACCTGGCCCAACGCAGCCCAGCGAGGCCCGAACCGGCCGACCCACACCCCGAGTGCCGCGACGGCCACGACGAGCACCGCCGTCCAGCCGGGGAGTCGGAGACCAGGGCGCCGAGAGCGACCACGAGGCTGATCGGCAGGATCAGCAGGATGCTCGTGATCTTGCGCCCGCGCAGCGTCTTGTCGACCGAGATGCCCGTGCTGAGCATGGCCACGAAGCCGCCGAACATCGCGGGTTCGATCCCGCTGCGCCCGGTGGCTTCGAAGAGGAAGTACAGCGAGACGACGGCGGCGCTCGCCGCGAGCACGGAACGCCCGGCCGCGCGGAGGCGTGCGTGGCCGGGGTCGACGAGGGAGACGTGCTGGTGGAGAAAGGTCTCCCAGCGAGAGAACCGGCGGTGGGTCCCCTTCTCCGTGGGCCCCTCCGGCTCGCCGACGGGACCGGAGATGTCCTCCTCGAGTCTCCTGAGCGCGAGCGCGTCGTCGCTGTGCAGGATCGAGACGGGCTTGTCGGAGACGATGATCGGCTGGTAGTCGAGGTCCTTGCTGACCGCGAGGGCGATCTGCTGGGCGCGGTAGGCGAACGGCAGCCACTCGGTGTAGCGGCGGTGGGCGTCGTCCAGGTCGGCGAGCGGTTGGACCGCGGCCAGCTCCGCCATGTCGCGGTCCAGCTCGACGAAGCGCGCGACCCACTCGTCCCGACCCCGATGGTGCCCGCTGCGTGCGAGGCTCGCGAACTCCTCGGCGCTCACCACCTCCGGGACGGCGACGCTCGTCCAGCGCAGCTTCTTCTGGAGGTACTCGCCGAACTCGAGGAACTGGAACGTGAGCGGGACCAGGTCGGGCTCGGCCGTGGCCGGGTGCCCGGACGGCAGCCCCAGCGCAGCGCGCCGAGGGTCCCGCCGAGCATCCGGATCGCGTACGGGAGCGCGAACTGGTCGCGTCCGCTCTGGAAGTAGTAGGCCGCGTGGTGCAGGCGCACTCCGTCGGTGTAGGACGAGAACGAGCTCGCGATCCCGTCGAGATGACCGTCCAGCCCGCTCGGCTGCCCCTGCTGGAAGTAGGGCGCAAGGCTCGCGACCGGCGAACCCGCACCCCGCTCGGCGCTGAAGAACTGTGCGGACAGAGCGCGCAGGTCGCGGACCACGTCGTAGACGCCCAGGAGGAAGGTGAGGATCAGGGAGACGAGGACGACGCCGCTGAGCGTCTCCGCGATGCTCAGGAAGCGCAGCACGTTCGTCTCCGCCGTGAGCGAGGAGCCACCGACGGTCGAGAGCTGGGCAGCGCTGAAGTACATCGCGTTGAAGAGGTCCAGGCTCGCCCCGGTGCCCGACACCGAGAAGGCATCCTGGACATCTGACCGTAGTAGATCAGCCCGAACCCCAGGATCACCCCGAACAGCCAGGCGACCACGGTGCTCATGATCTGCAGGCCGGTGACCTGGCGCAGCACCAGGGGACGCCTCCGTCTCGAGATCCGGCGGGTGACGCGCCGCAGCAGCCGCCACTGGACCGAGGCGAGCGGCCCGGCGATGAACCCGGCCTCGTCGTAGTTCAGCGCGGTGAGGAAGACGTCGAGCAGCGTGAGGGCAAGAATGACAATTCCGAGGACCAGCCAGACCGTTTCCACGGGTTCAGGCTATACGGGGCGTTCCGATCTGGCCTGGCAGGAATGTCCGGCGATCATGTTGCGAGTGTTTCGAGTAATTTGTCGCGTCGAGCCTTCACGTCGAGCCTTCACGTCGAGCCTTCACGTCGAGCCTTCGCGTCGAGCCTTCACGTCGAGCCTTCACGTCGAGCCTTCACGTCGTGCCTTCGCGTCGAACGCGTCAGCGCTCGCTGCGCAGCGACAAACCTGCTGGTCATAGGGCTGTCAGGCTTCAAGTTGCGAGCGGTGGCGGTCCGCGTAGTGTCGAAGTATCAGACGCGTAGACCCGCAGGTCCCGGCTGCCGGTCGCACTCCGAAAGGTCGTGCAGGCAATGAATCTCACCCGCGAGAAATCGACAAGTTGTACGTCTACCAGGTCGCGGATCTTGCGCGACGGCGACGTGAACGTGGCACAAAGCTGAACCTCAGCGAGGCGCAGGCGTTGATCTCCGAGGCCATTCTCGAGGCCGCACGCGACGGGAAGTCGGTGGCTGAGTGCATGGAGCTCGGGAAGAAGGTCGTCTCGGAGAACGACTGCATCCCAGGGTCCGTGAACGGCTCTCGCTGCTCCAGGTCGAGGCCACGTTCGTCGACGGCAGCAAGCTCGTCTCCTGTCACGACCCTGTGGCGGCCTGAGGCATGTCGCCCGGGCGCACGCCGCGCGCGGCTCGTTCTCGTGGGGGCACGAGAGCGCCGAGGGTGCAGACCTGCGCTTCCTCCGGGACGCCCTGCCGGGCGCCGTCGTCACGCCGGCCGGGCGGGTGCTGCACAACACCGTGAGCAGCCTGCTCGACTCGGGCGACGGGCCCGTTGCGGTCCTCCCGATGACCTTCGGGCGCAACCCGACGATGGTCGCCGACGTCGCCAAGACGCTCAGCTGGCTGAGCACGGGGACGGTGCGGGCCGAGTGGTCCTGTGCGACGACTTCGGTGCGCTCGACCACCTGATCTCCTGGCTGCGCAGGGCAGCGACCGAGACGGCGGAGCGCCGCCCGGGTAGCGCGATCGTGATCACCGCGAGGTCGTCGAACCCGTTCGACGACGCGGAGCTGCACCGGGTGGCACACCTGGTGCGGACGCACGGGGCCGGGAATGCGGTCGAGGTCGCCTGTGTCGAGAAGGACGTCGACGTGGTCGATGCCGTCCGGCGTGCGCGGCTCATGGGTTCTGAGGACGCCGTCGTGGTCCCCGCAGGATTCGCCAGGACGAGCAGCGCCCCTGGGGAGCGGCGAGCTGGCGAGAGCGGCGTTCTACGGTCCGCTGATGTCTGAGCAGGCCGTCCTGCAGGTCGTCCGCCAGCGCCTGGCCGCAGCCGAGCACAGCCACGCCCACGGCCAGGACGGGATCGAGACGGGGCTGCTCGCGGACCACGGGCACGGGTACGCGCACTCCCACGCGTTCGAGGAGACCCACCGGGGCACGCGCCTCCCCGCCCGCACCCGCACGGTGGAGGGAGCACGTCCATGTGAATGGGCACGACAAGCCGCACCACGAGCCGCCCATGGCCCACGGCGCCACCCACGACGGGGTACTCACCGATCGTCACTGAGTCATCGAGCAGAACCACGACGCGAACAGCAGCAAGTGGAGGTAAGAAACGATGCTAGGTAGCCCCAAGTACCACCACACCGACGAGAACATCGAGATCAACGCGGGCAGGGAGACGGTGACGCTCAGGGTGAGCAACACCGGCGACCGCGCCGTGCAGATCGGTTCGCACTTCCACTTCTTCGAGGTGAATCGTGCCCTGCTCTTCGAGCGGGAGAAGGCGTACGGCATGCACCTGGACATCCCCGCAGGAACCGGGGTGCGCATCGAGCCCGGTGACACACGAGAGGTCACGCTGACGGCCTACGCCGCACGCGCCACATCGTGGGATTCAACAACCTGGTCGACGGCGGTCTCGACTCGCGTCAGACCCGGATCGACGCTCTCGCTCGCATGACCGAGAGGCAGTTCAAGGACGGCAAGCCGACGGCGCGGACCACCGGAGCTGCGAAGAAGGGGAAGAAGTAATGGCCATCATCTCGCAGGCAGTACACGGACCTGTTCGGCCCGACCACCGGCGACAGGGTGCACCTCGCCGACTCGAACCTCGTGATCGAGATCGAGAAGGACTACAACGAGGGACACTACGGCGACGAGGTCGTGTACGGCGGTGGCAAGTCCGCTCGCGACGGCATGGCGGCGGATCCGCAGATCACGAGCGCCCAGGGTGGCCTCGACCTGGTCATCACCAACGCGATCATCCTCGACCCGGTCCTCGGCGTGGTCAAGGGCGACATCGGCGTCAAGGACGGCAAGATCGTCGGGATCGGCAAGTCCGGCAACCCGCACACGCAGAGCGGGTCGACCCCGGCTCGTCGTGGGCGCCGTGACCGAGGTCATCTCGGGCGAGCACCTCATCGCGACCGCGGGCGGCATCGACAGCCACGTCCACTACATCTCGCCCCAGCAGGCCAGGCCGCGCTCTCGAACGGCATCACGACGCTGTTCGGAGGAGGTACGGGCCCGACCGACGCGACCAACGGCGTCACCACGACCCCTGGTGCCTGGCACATCCACCGCATGCTTCAGGCGGCCGAGGACATGCCCGTCAACATGGGCTTCCACGGCAAGGGCAACGGATCCTTGCCGGAGGCTCTCATCGAGCAGATCAAGGCTGGGGCCTCCTCGCTCAAGGTGCACGAAGACTGGGGTGCCACGCCCGCGGCCCTGAGCAACGCGCTGACCGTCGCCGACGAGTTCGACGTCCAGGTCTCCGTGCACACCGACAGCCTCAACGAGGCGGGCTTCGTCGAGGACACGATCTCGGCGATCGACGGCCGCACCATCCACACGTACCACACCGAGGGAGCGGCGGTGGGCACGCGCCGGACATCATGAAGGCCGCCGGGTACCCCAACGTGCTGCCGTCCTCGACCAACCCGACGCTGCCGTACACCGTGAACTCGGTCGACGAGCTTCTCGACATGGTCATGGTGTGCCATCACCTGTCGCACGACATCCCGGAGGACGTCGCGTTCGCCGACTCGCGCGTTCGTGCCGAGACGATCTCGGCCGAGACGGTGCTGCACGACGAGGGCGTCCTCTCGATGTTCTCGTCCGACTCCCAGGCCATGGGCCGCATCGGGGAGTCCTTCACCAGGGTCTTCCAGACGGCGCACCACAGCAAGGACAAGCGCGGGCCGCTCCCGGAGGACGCCGAGGGCAACGACAACTTCCGCGTCCTGCGCTACCTGGCCAAGATCACGATCAACCCGGCGATCACCCAGGGAGTCGGGGACTACATCGGGTCGCTCGAGGACGGGAAGATCGCGGACATCGTGCTCTGGCCCGTGGACTCGTTCGCCGCGAAGCCCAAGCTCATCGTCAAGGGCGGGCTCATCAACTGGGCCCTCATGGGAGACCCCAACGCCTCCCTTCCCACCCCGCAGCCGGTCTACTACCGGCCGATGTTCGGGGCCATGGGCAAGGCGCTCCAGAAGACCCGCGTGACGTTCATGTCCAAGGCGAGCATCGACCTGGGCGTCCCGGAGGAGCTGGGGCTCGAGAGCCAGGTGCTGCCCGTCGTGCGGTGCCGGTCCATCGGCAAGGCCCACATGGTCCGCAACGACCGGGCTCCCGTGATCGAGGTCGACCCGGAGACGTACAAGGTGACGTTCGACGGGAAACCTGCTCACATCGAGCCGCCGAGTCCCTGCCCATGACCCAGCTCTTCTTCCTCGCCTGAGGAATGGTCATGCCTGAGACGGCCAGGGCGGTGACCGACGTCGGCGCTCTCCTCGTCAGCCTCCAGCTGTCGGACTCCGCCTTTCCGAGCGGGTTCTACACGATGTCCCACGGACTGGAGGGGTTCAGCCAGGCTCGCCTGGTCGACCGCGGGGACGTCGAAGGGCTGCTCACCGGTCTGTTGCTGCACTCCGTGGGCGGGCGACGCGACCGCGCTCGCTCGGGCCCACGAGGCAGCGATGGACGCCGACCATGACCGGGTCCAGGAGGTGGACCAGATGTTGTTCGCCTCGAAGCTCAACGCCGAGATGCGCAAGGCGTCGGTGCGCAGCGGTCATCAGCTCACCGACATCGCCCGCGAGGCGATCGGGGCCGGAGCTCGAGGAGTGGGGGCGACGGATCACGGCGAAGGAGACACCGGGTGCCAGCCGGTGGCGACCGCGGTCGCCTACGCCGCGACCCGGGTGAGCACCGAGCAGGCGGTGGCCTCGGACATGTTCGCGTTCGCGGTCAGCTTTGTGGGCGCGGCCCTGCGCTTGCGCCTGACGGACCACCGTCATGCCCAGGTGGTTCTCCGTGCCGTCGGACCGGTCATCGCGGACGCGACGGACGACGCCGTCGGGCGTGCTCTCGAAGACATGGGCGGGTGCGTCCCGCTCGCCGACGTGATGTCGGCCCAGCACGAGCGTGCGGAGGCGCGGCTGTTCGCCAGCTGAACGGAAACCGGACGAGACCCAGGCAAGAAGCAGAGTCAGCAACGAGAGTCGAGGCAGTCGAATGAGCGAGAACGTCCTGAGGATCGGCATCGGCGGACCGGTGGGTTCGGGCAAGACCGCCCTGACGGAGGCGCTCGTGCCCAGACTGTTCGCGGCGGGTCGTCAGCCGGCCGTCATCACCAACGACATCTACACGCAGGAGGACGCGCAGCACGTGCGTCGGGAGCTCGCGGGATCCTCGACCCGGAGCGGGTCGTGGGCGTGGAGACGGCGCGTGCCCGCACACCGCGGTGCGCGACGACCCGACGATGAACCTCGCCGCAGGCGCCGAGATGCTCGAGAAGTTCCCCGAGGTCGACACGCTGATCTACGAGTCGGGGGCGACAACCTGACGCTCACCTTCTCACCGTCGCTGGCGGACGTGTTCATCTTCGTGCTGGACACCTCGGAGGGCGAGAAGATGCCCGCAAGCGAGGTCCGGGCATCACCGAGTCGGACATCCTCGTGATCAACAAGATCGACATCGCGCAGTACGTGCGGACGAACCTCGAGGTCATGGAGTCGGACGCGCACCGGGTCCGTGACGGCAAGCCGGTCGTCCTCACCAACTCGCTGACCGGCGAGGGGCTCGACGAGCTGTACGAGCAGATCTTCACGCTGTGGAACGGCCGCCGAAGCGCGCTCGTCGGATGAGCGCGGAACTCGTGTCAGACGTGCCCGGGTCGCGCCCCTGCATGCGGTACGGGGTGAGCCCGTCGGCTCACCTGGCGTCGACACGTCCGCGGGCGTCGCGTGGACCGGCTCCGGCTACGGCGGCCACCGGCTTCAGCCCGCCCACTACGAACCGGACCGGGTGCCCCAGGAGGTCTTGCGCCACAGCAGCACCCCGGACACCCTGGCGACCGGCAGCCCGGGCAAGGTAGGGCTGCTCGAGCTGGAGTTCGGCAAGAACGAGCGCGGCACCGAGCTGGTCCACCACTACCAGAAGTCGCCGCTGCAGATCATGCGCCCGCTGTACTACGACCCGTTGCGCCCTGACATGCCGTACACCTACCTGATGTCGACGGGAGGGGCATCCTCCAGGGTGACCGGCTCCGGACCGACTTGACGTTCGGACCGGGCACGTCTGCCCACGTGACCACGTCGGCGTACACCAAGGTCTACCGGATGGAGCACGACTACGCGGTCGCCCAGACGAACATCGAGGTCGCGGCGGACGCCTACACCGAGTTCCTGCCCGACCCGGTGATCCCCTTCGCGGACTCCAGGCTCTATCAGCGGACGCGGGTCACGTTGGACGAGTCGGCCACGCTCCTGGCGGGGAGACGATCGTCGCGGGTCGTCTGGCCCGAGACGAACGGCACCGCTACACGGTCTTCGCCTCGGACTTCGAGGTGCGTCGACCGGACGGGCGGATCGTCGCGCTCGACCGCGTGCGGCTGACGCCCGAGGGCGGGCAGACCGGTGGTCTCGCGGTGCTCGGTGACCGGGACGTCCTTTCGACGCTCTACGTGCTCACGCCGGATGCCCCTGCTGCTGAGCTCGCAGACCTGCTGCACTCGGTGCTCGCCGAGCACCCCGAGGAGGACCTCCTCCTCGGGGTGAGTGCGCTGCCCGGGGACGTCGGCGTCTGGGTGCGGATCGTGGGTGACGACACTACGGCGGTCGCCCGTGCCAACACCGCGGCGTGGCGGGCGGTGCACCTGTTCCTCTCTGGCAACGAGGCACCGCTGATCCGGAAGAGCTGACGTCCCATGAACGCGAAGTCGTCCTACGCACTGCAGCTGGTGAAGGTCTTCATCCCTGTCGTCCTTCTCCACGTCGTGGGCTTCGGGATGTTCTTCGTCTTCGTGGAACCCGCGCACCTCCACCTCGGCTCGGCCGTCTTCGGGGTCGGCATCGCGGTCACGGCTTACGTGCTCGGTGTCAAGCACGCGTTCGACGCCGACCACATCGCGGCGATCGACAACACCACCCGCAAGGTCGTCGACCTCAAGAGCCGCCGCGGGCGTCGGGCTCTTCTTCTCGCTCGGGCACTCCACGGTCGTGTTCCTCATGGCGGTGCTGCTCGCTGCCGGAGCGAGCTGGGCCGTGGGTCTGACGGCCGACGGCAACAGCGTGCGGAACGCCCTCGGCGTCTTCGGTGCAGCGATCTCCGGCGTGTTCCTCATCCTCATCGGCCTCATCAACGCCGTGTCGTTCGTGGGGATCTGGAAGGTGTGGCAGCGTTCCAAGGTCGCCCCGCTCAACGAGGAGCAGCTCGAGCAGCAGCTCGCGAGCCGGGGCTCGTCAACCGCATGGTCCGGCCGCTCGTGAAGTCGGTCGACCGCCCCGCAAGATGTACCTGGTGGGCTTCCTCTTCGGTCTGGGCTTCGATACCGCGAGCGAGATCGCACTGCTTGTGCTCGCGGGTACCGGCGCCGCGACGGGCTGCCCTGGTACGCGGTCCTGTGCCTGCCACTGATCTTCGCCGCGGGCATGAGCCTGTTCGACACCATGGATTCGGCCCTCATGGTCAAGGCCTACTCGTGGGCCACCGTGAACCCGATCCGCAAGGTCTACTACAGCCTGACTGTCACGGGGATCTCCGTCATGGTCGCGGTGATGATCGGAGGGATCGAGCTCGTCGGGCTCCTCAACGAGAAGCTGCGTCTGCACGACCCGATCACCGACTGGGTCGCGAGCATCGAGCTCGAGAACGTCGGGTACATCGTGGTGGGCACGCTCCTCGCAACGTGGCTCGTCGCGACGGGCTACTGGAAGCTCGGTCGGGTCGAGGAACGCTGGGGCACGGCGCGTCCGCCCCTCCCGGCCCGGTCGGCGACCCGGGCTCGACCCGCTTGCCGTCGAGCTTCACGCCACCACGCACTCAGTCCTCGGTGGTCCCACCTGAGGAGATCTCGGCCTCCGCTCTACCCACCCCTCGGCCGCCAACGGAACAGCAGGGAGATGACATGTCAGCGACGAACGCAACGACAGCACCTTCGAACGCGGCGGCGGTGACGGCCGGTTCCCTGGCCCACGGCCTGTCGCAGATCTTCTTCCAGAAGAACGTCTGGACAGGTCTCCTGATCCTCGCGGCCTTCGTGGTCGCGGACTGGCGCATGGCCCTGCTGGTCGTCGTGGGGACGGTCGCCTCGACCGCCGCGGGCTACCTCATGAAGGTCGGCGCGGACAACGTCGAGATGGGCATGCAGGGCTTCTGCGGAGCCCTGGTCGGTGCCGCGGTGTTCGCCGCGATGGGTGGCGACCAGGCGTGGTCCTACGTGGTCGCGCTGATCGGCGGCCTGCTGTGCGCACCGGTGACGTGGTTCTTCGTGTGGTTGTTCGGTACCGCGCCGCTCAAGCGGTTCGCCCTGCCCGCGACCACGGCCCCGTTCTGCACCGTTGCCGGGGTCATGTACGTCACGACGACGAGCCTGCACGTCTCCTCGGCCGGGTCGCACGTGGCCGACGACACCACGACGGCGTTCTTCCGCTCGCTGCTCACGAACGTCTCCGAGGTCGTGCTGGTCAACAGCCTGTGGGCCGGCGCCCTGATCCTGCTGGGACTGTTCATCGCCTCGTGGAAGGTGGGCCTCGCGGCCGTCATGGGCAGCGTCGTCGGGAGCCTGTGCGCCCTGGCGTTCGGCGAGAACCTGCAGAACACGGCCAACGGGCTCGAGGGCTACTCGGGCGTCCTGACGGCGATCGCGCTCGCGGTGGTCTTCCTGCGCAGCACGAGCGCCTCGTGGGTCTACGCGCTGATCGGCGCGGTCGCGACGGCCGCGGTCACGCTCCTCATGCACGACCTCACGAGCGGCCCGGTGTACACGTGGCCCTACATCCTCACGACGTGGGTGTTCTTGATCATCGCGGCGTTCGTCCCGGCGCTCAAGCGGTCCTGAGCGGCGTTCCTGCCACGGCACGCACAGCCCGACGGCGGCGCTCCCGAGAGGGAGCGCCGCCGTCGGCTGTGGCCCTCAGAGCGAGGCGCCCCAGCGGTAGCCGACGTAGGCCAGCGCGACGCACACCACGAGGATCCCGATCGAGTAGGCGAACGCCGTGCCGTAGCGCTTCTGCTTGATGAGCTGGACGGCTTCGTAGCTCGCGGTGCTGAACGTCGTGTAGCCGCCCAGGAAGCCCGTGCCGATGATCGCGCTGACGTCGCTCGAGGCGATCCTGCTGACGACCAGGCCCGTGAGGATACCCAGGATCAGCGATCCGGACATGTTGATGATCGCGGTGGGCCAGGGAAGGCCGTCTTGACCTTGGAGCGGATGAGCCCGTCGACCACGAAGCGCGTTCCCGCGCCCAGGCCGCCCGCGATCGCGAGGAGGAGGAAGATGCCGAGAGTCATCGCTTCGTCCCGTCGCCGGTGGTCTGCTTCTGGGCGTTGACCTTGGTCGCCACGACGATGCCCGTGAAGGTCGCGACCGCACCGATCAGCACGGTGGCCAGGACGTAGATCAGCGCGAGGTCGACGCGGTCCTTGTCGAGCAGGACCGCGGTGTCGGTCGCGAGCGAGCTGTAGGTCGTGAAGCCGCCGCAGAAGCCCGTCCCGAGGAGCAGCTTGAGGCGGGGCCGCGCGGGTCGCCCGGCAGGCGGCGGGCGACGGCCTCGTAGAGGTAGCCCAGCAGGAACGCCCCGACGATGTTGACGATCGGGATCGCGATGGGCAGCTGGTCGATGTCGGGGACCGCGAGCGAGACGCCCTCGCGCCCCGCGGCACCGAACGCACCACCGATCATGACGAGACCGATCGAGGCCCAGCGCAGGTAGCTGGGCCTGGTCGCGGCCGCCATCAGCTCGTGGCCCACGGAAGCGGCGACTCGACGCCCGCGGGCCGGGCCGGGACGACCACCACGGGCGGTTCTGCCGGTGCGCGAGGTGCACCGCGATCGACCGGTTGAAGAACTCCTGGACGCCCCGCCGAACCCGCGCTCGTGCGTGCCGACGACGATCATCGCCGCGTCGACGGTCTCCGCGAGATGGCCCAGCGCCTGGGCGGTGTCACCGACCAGCAGCCGGGTGCTCCACCGCACGCCGCTCGGGTCGAGCACCGACGCGAGGTGGGCGGCGAGCGCGGGTCGAACTCGTCCTCGCGCTCGTCGTGGAAGTCCGGATCGATCGAGGACGATGTCATCTGCCCGTCCGTGCCCTCCGAGACGGCGAACCGTCCCGCGTTCACGTGCGCGCAGATCAGCTCGGTGCCGAACTGCGTCGCGAAGCGTGCCGCGTCGTGCAGGATGTGGTCCGGCTGCCCGGGGCGACGCCGAGGACGACTGGTTGCGGGTCGAGCCCTGTGTTCTCTCCCATGCTTCGAGGGTAGGACGGAACGGCGGGACTTGCCCGGTCGCCGGGAGCCTCGTGCGGTCCGCCGAGGCCCGCCTCGGCAGCCACTACGTCGACCACGGATGGTCCGCGAAGCGGCCCCGAGTCAGAACGGCGCGACCTTGCCGACCGGGGAAGATCGCGTCGAGCGCTGCGAGGTCCTCCGAGGTCGGGACCCAGCGCCCGCGGCGGCGTTCTGACGGACCTGCTCGGGGCGCGTGGCCCCAGCGATCACGCTGGAGACCTGCGGCTGGGCGAGCAGCCACCCGAACGCGACCTCGACCTCGCTCACACCGCGTTCCTGCGCGAACCGGTGCAGCCGCGCCAGCGACTCCCACGGCGCGGACTCGAGGAGGTGCGGCTTGCTGTGGACGAGGCGTCCGTCGTCGGGCCCCGTGCCGTCCGCGTACTTGCCCGTCAGCAGCCCGTTCGCCAGCGGGAAGAACGGCAGCACACCCAGCCCGTACGCTGCCGCGGCGGCAGGACCTCCAGCTCGGCCCCGCGGTCGATCAGGTTGTACTGGTTCTGCGCGGAGACGAAGCGGGTGGTCCCCGTCAGGCGGGCCTGGTACTCCGCGTCGGCGATCTGCCAGCCCGCGCGGTTCGAGTGCCCCACATAGCGGACCTTGCCCGAGCGCACCAGGTCGTCGAGCGCGGCCAGGGTCTCCTCGATCGGCGTGCGACGGTCCGGGTGTGGAACTGGTAGAGGTCGATCCAGTCCGTCCCGAGCCGCCGCAACGACGCCTCGACGGCCTTGACGACGTACCGGCGCGAGCCGCGCGCCCGGAAGTCCTCGCCGTTGGTCCCGCCCATGGGCATGCCGAACTTCGTGGCCACCACGACGTCCTCGCGGCGGGCGCCGAGCGCCTTGCCGAGGAGCTCCTCGCTCAAGCCGGGCCGGGCGCCGTAGACATCGGCGACGTCGAAGAACGTGATGCCCGCGTCGAGCGCGGCGTCGACCAGGGCGGTCGCCCCGTCGAGCGTCTCGGTCGCCGTGCGCGGGCGCCCGAGGTTGTTGCAGCCGAGGCCGATCGCGGACACGGCGAGCCCGGAGGATCCGAGGCGGCGGACCGCGGGGCGGGCAGGGGCGGTGGGTGAAGAGGTCGTCATGCGCCCGACTGTACGTCGCCGCCCGGGCGAGCGGCGCCGTCGGGCCGGCGTCTCGACTGATGGGAGGGTCCGCCTCCCGCCGCCCGGGCGGCGGCGTGATCGACGCCGCACGCTCGGCCACCCCGCCCACGCACCGCTCGAGCGGACCGCGTCCCAGGGCCCAGCGCCAGGCCGTCGCGAAGGCCAGGCTCACCAGGACGAGGAGCAGCAGCTCCCCGTTCCCGGTCCCCGCCATGAGCGTGTCCTCCCAGGCCCAGATCGCGGCGATCTGGAGGCAGTAGACGGTCAGGGCCATCGACCCCACGGCCGCGAGCGGGGCGAGGAGTCGCAGGACGGGACGACCGATGCTGCCCAGCAGGAGGCACAGCCCCAGGACCGCCAGCGCGAAGCCACCGGACCCGAGGACCTCCAGGGTCGTGTTCGTGTGCGGCCCGGCGAGCCACAGGTACTCCGACGTCGGCAGCGGGGACGTCCAGGGCAGGGGCTCGGGCTGGTAGAGGCCCGAGGCGTCCGCGGCCTGCTGCTCGATCACCTCGGTCCGGCCCGTCCCTGCCAGGACGGCGGTCAACGAGCTGCCGATGACCTGCGCGGAGACCACGTAGGCGGTGACCGCCGCAAGCGTCCCGCCCGCGAGGAGCGTCACCTGGAGGCGGCGTGAGGCCAGGTCGAGCCGACCGACCCCGAGGCCCGCCAGCACGAACGCCATCCAGACCAGCGCCGGGTAGTGGCCCGTGAGGAGGAAGTCCGTCAGGGCTCCCGAACCGTCGGACGGCAGGACGAGCCCGGCGCGCAGCAGAATCTCGAGCAGCCAGTAGGCGACGGGCGGGCCCAGGACCGCGGTGAGCAGCGCGAGGCCGAACAGTCGGGACGGCGTCCAGCGCAGGAACGGCAGGGCGAGCACGAAGTACGCCGCATAGAAGCCCAGGATCAGGGCGACCGGGGTGCCGAGCAGGTCGAGCACGCCGGCGATCGCGAGCAGCAGCACGGCCCGCACCAGGATGCGCGTGCGCGACCGGAGTGCGGGGACTCCGCTCAACGGCGTGCGGCGCCCCGAGACGAGCGCGAGCGAGACCCCGCGATCACCGCGAACAGGATGGAGGACCGGCCGTGCACCAGGGAGAGCCAGCCGTCCCCGGTCGAGAAGTCGTCCGAGGTGACACCGACGTGCGCCGCAAACATGCCGAGGATCGCGACGCCGCGGGCGACGTCGACGCCCGGGATGCGGTCTCCCGCCGGCAGGAGCAGATCGGCATGCCGCCGCCAGAACCGGCCCGACGGCGTCGCAAGGGTCCGGAGATTCGGGTCGGCCGGGAGAGTGGTCACCAGGCGATTGTCTCGGCTGAGCCTTCCGGCGGTCGTCGCGGCGCGCGAGGCGGACGAACCGCACCCCGACCCTGCGCCGCCCATGATGTGAGAACGGGCTGTGCCGAGCGTGGAAGCGTTCTACCGTGCAAGCATGAACCACATCCCCACGCCGGACCAGGACGTCACCGTCGACGCCTCGCCCGACACCCACGCGCACGATGCCCCACCGGGGCCCTGGGCAGCACTCCCAGCATGGAGTCCGAGTCGTACACCCACGGCCACCATGAGTCCGTCCTGCGTTCGCACCGGTGGCGCACCGCGGAGAACTCCGCCGCTTCCTCCTCCCGCACCTGCGCGCCAACCACGCGATCCTGGACGTCGGCTGCGGTCCCGCGACCGTGACCGTCGACCTCGCGCGGCACGTGCCCGGAGGCACCGTGGTCGGGGTGGACGCCTCGGCGTCGGTCCTGGAGAGCGCTCGCGACCTCGCCGCCGGCTCGGGCCTGACCAACGTCTCGTTCCAGCAGGCCAACGCCTACGAGCTGCCCTTCGAGGACGACACGTTCGACGTCGTGTTCGCCCACCAGCTCCTCCAGCACCTGTCCGACCCGCTCGCTGCGCTGCGCGAGATGAAGCGCGTCGCCAAGACCGGCGGCCTCGTCGCCGTGCGCGACGCCGACTACGCCGCCATGACCTGGTACCCCGAGTCCGCGGGCCTCACCGAGTGGAACGAGCTCTACCACGAGGTCACGCACGCCTACGGCTACCAGGCCGACGCCGCCGCCGCCTCCTGTCATGGGTGCAGGAGGCCGGCTTCGACCCTGCCGCGATCGTGCCCTCGGCCGGGGTCTGGTGCTACTCGACCCCGCGGACCGCGCCTGGTGGGGCGGGCTGTGGGCCGAGCGGTGCATCGCCTCCAACTTCGCGGTCCAGGCCAAGGAGTCGGCGCTCGCGGACGACGTCGCCCTGGAGCAGCTTGCGCAGGAGTGGCTGCGGTGGGCCGAGGAGCCCGCCGGATGGTTCGCCGTGCTCAACGGCGAGGTGCTCGCCCGGGCGTGAACCCGACGCACCGGACGGCCGCGGTCCCCTGCCCAGGGGTCCGCGGCCTTCTCGTCGGTAGGCTGGTCCCGTGCGCATCGCCAGATTCACCACAGGAGAAGACCCCGCTACGCCCTCGTGCAGGAGGAGGCGGGCAAGACCTACCTCGCCGTGCTCAACGGCGACCCTCTACATGCCCGTCCTGCCGACAGGCGAGCGGATCGAGCTCGGGGACGGCGTCCGCCTCCTCGCGCCCGTGATCCCGCGCTCCAAGATCGTCGCGGTCGGGCGCAACTACGCGGCCCACGCCGCCGAGATGGGCAACGACGTCCCGACGTCGCCCCTCCTCTTCTTCAAGCCCAACACCTCGGTCGTCGGACCCGACGACCCGATCGTGCTGCCCGACTTCTCCGAGGAGGTCAGCTACGAGGCCGAGCTCGCCGTCGTGATCGGCGGCTGGCCAGGACGTGCGCCCGGAGGACGCCGCGTCCTACATCCTGGGTACACCGTCGCCAACGATGTCACCGCGCGCGACGCCCAGCGCACCGACGGCCAGTGGGCCCGCGCCAAGGGCTTCGACTCCGCATGCCCGCTGGGGCCGTGGATCGACACGGACCTCGACATCGAGGACCTCGCCGTGAGGTCCCGCGTCAACGGGGAGACCCGTCAGGACGGGCGCACGCGCGACATGATCTTCGACATCCCGTACCTGGTCTCCTACATCTCCGAGGCGTTCACGCTGCTGCCCGGCGACATCATCCTCACCGGCACCCCGGCGGGCGTCGGTCGCATCGAGGCCGGAGACCGCGTCGAGTGCGAGGTCGAGGGCCTCGGCGTGCTCGCGAACCCGGTGCTCCGCCGGAGCTGATCACCTCTGCCGGCGGTCGCGGGCGACGGGCGGGCCCTGTTCCTCCCTGCGGGTTCTGGCGGCCCACTCGTCGCTCCGACAGCTCGCGACGGCTCGCGACGGCCGTCCGGGGCCGTCAGGCGGTCCGGGCCGCTACCAGCAGGCGGTCCTCGCACCAGCGCTGCGCGTCCTCGAACGTGGTGAGCTCGCGGTCCACGCCGGGAAGCAGGTGACGCTCGAACGGGTCGACCACGACCACGTGCACGCCCTGCGCCTGGAGCCTCACCACGAGGCCGCGCAGCAGCTGCGCCCCGAGCGTGACGACGCGCGGGTGCGGTGCAGGTCGAGGATCAGCCACCGCTCGCCGCTCGGCAGGGGAGAAGGCAGGACATCGACCGAGCGCAGGATCGTCTCGGCGGCCGCGAACTCGACCGTGCCCTGGACAGCCCGCACCGAGATGGCCGAGCCCAGGGCCCGCAGCCGTCGCAGCTGGGCAGGCGTGCGGTGCGCGAGCTGGCGCAGGCGATCGGCGCGGGTCGAGCGGTAGAGGGTGGGGACGTCGCGGTCGGGGCGATGCATGAGGTGCAGGTCGAACTGCCGCGAGATCTCCTGCGCCGCAGCGACCGAGCGCACGCTGTTGCCACGCGCGTCGAGGGGCGGGCTGAACAGGCCGAGGCCGAACTGGCCCACGCCCACCGAGACCAGCCCGCCCGAGACGCCGCTCTTCGCCGGCAGCCCGGCCCGCAGCAGCCACTCGCCCGCGTAGTCGTACATGCCGCTCGTCGCCATGACCGCGAGGACCCACTCGGTCACGATCTCGTCGACCACCCGTACCTCGGTCACCGGGTTCACGCCCCGTTCGCGAGGGTCGCGGACATGACCGCAAGGTCTCGCGCGGTGACGAGGACCGAGCACTGGCGGAAGTAGGTGTCGAGCGTCGCCTCGACGTCTGACCGCAGCGAGCCGGCGCTGTGCATGAGGTAGGCGATGGCGCGGTTGCGATCGCCGGTCTCCGACTCCGAGACGTAGACGCGGCCGTCGACGTCGAGCGGGCGACCGGCGAACGCGCCCAGCAGGTCGAGGATGCGCGCGAACCGTTCCTCCTCCGAGGCCGCACGGACGAGCGACGTCGTGACGATGGCGCCCGCGTTGACCATGGGGTTGGGCGGACGGCCCGTGACGGGGTCCAGCCGGATCGAGTTGAACCCCTCGCCGCTCGGCTCGGCCCCGACGTGCTGGAGCACCTCGGCCAGACCGTTGTCCATGAGGGCGAGGGCGAAGACGAAGGGCTTGGACAGCGACTGGATGGTGAACGGGACGTCGACGTCTCCCGCGGTGTAGGTGCTGCCGGTCACCCCGGTCAGAGCGACGCCGAAGAGCGAGCGGTCCGCCGTCGCCAGCTCCGGGATGTAGGTCGCGACCGTGCCCTCGTCAAGACCGCGGAAGGCTTCGTGGACCGCGGCGAGAGCGTCGGAGATGAGCTCGCTGGCGCCCGTGCTGCCCGGGTCGGCGGGCGGGGCTGCGGGGAAGCTGGCATGTACGCGATTGTGCACGCCGGGGTGCCGGGTGCCCGGCGGGCGCGCCAGCGTGGCGCGCCCGGCGGGAACCGGCGGCGTGCCGGGTGCCCGGCGGAACCGGGCGGCGTGCCGGGTGCCCGGCGGAACCGGGCGGCGCGTCAGGACAACGACCACGGGTGGACGGTCGCCCCGACGACGTTCCACGCGTTGATCGCGGCGACGACCCAGACGAGCTCGGCGAGCTCGGTCGGGGTGAAGCGTGCGGCGGCCTCCTCGACGACCTCCGCGGGCACCGGGCCCTCCGAACGCCGGGTGGCCGCCTCGGTCAGGCCAGCGCGGCCCGCTCGCGGGCCGTGAAGAACGGGTCTCCCGCCAGACGGACAGGCTCAGGACGCGACGGAGGTCCTCACCCCGCGATGGCGTCCGCGCTGTGCGTGTCGACGCAGTACGCGCAGCCGTTGATCTGCGAGGCGCGTGCGCTGACCAGGTCGAGCAGGGAGGCCTCGATCGACGACTTCCGGGTCGCGGCGGCGAACGACGACATCGCGCGGCTCATGAGGGGAGCGAGGTCGTCGACGGCGAGCCGTGACGGGACGGGCACGGTCTGGACAGGGGCTTCTGTAGTCATGCAGTCGACGCTACCGACCGAACGGACCAACGGTAAGGTCCAGTCGTATGAGCGATGACTGGTCCACTTCCGGCATGGACCTGCACCTCGAGACGGGCTCGGGGCCAGGTCGGCGATCCAGGCTCGAGAGTGCGCTCCGGGACGCGATCCGCGCGGGACGGCTCGTCGCGGGGCGCGGCTGCCGTCGACCCGCGCCCTGGCGCTGGACCTCGGGCTCGCTCGCGGCACGGTGACCGCGACGTACGACCAGCTCCTCGCCGAGGGTACCTGGAGTCCCGGGCGGGCTCCGGGACCCGGGTCGCCGCGCTCCGTCCGCCGGCGCCCGACGTCGCGGCGACCGTCCCGCCGCCGCGAGCGGCCCCGTCCTTCGCCTCTCGCCAGGCAGCCCCGACATCACGACGTTCCCCTCGCGGCCTGGTCCCGTGCCGCACGGTCGGCGCTCGCAGTGGCACCCTCCGACGCCTTCGGCTACGGCGACCCACGCGGCGGCCCGAGCTGCGCGACGCGGTGGCCGAGTACCTCGCGCGCACGCGCGGCGTCGTGGCCGACCCTGCCCGCGTCGTCATCACCACGGGCTCCGCGCAGTCGCTCGCGCTGCTGTCCCGTGTCCTGCACGACGGCGGGGCGCGCCAGGTCGCGATGGAGGACCCCGGCCTGGACTTCCACCGCGAGATCGTCCGACGGTCCGGGCTCGAGGTGCTTCCGCTCCCGGTCGACGGGGACGGGGCCCGTGCCGACCTGCTGGGAGGCGGGGCTCGCGGGGTGCGCGCCGCCGTCGTGACCCCGGCGCACCAGTACCCGCCGGCGCGACCCTCGCTCCGGGCGACGACGTGCCCTCCTCGGGTGGGCGCGGGAGACGGGCGGGCTGGTCGTCGAGGACGACTACGACGGCGAGTTCCGGTACGACCGCCAGCCCGTCGGGGCCGTCCAGGGATCGGGCCGGACCACGTGGTCTACGTGGGCAGCGTGTCCAAGACGCTCGGGCCCGGCGTCCGTCTCGGGTGGATGGTGCTGCCCGACCGGTGGGCGGACGCCGTCGTGGACGCCAAGACCCACGCCGACTACCGGACCGGTTCCCTCGACCAGCTCACCCTGGCGCACCTGATCTCGTCGCACGCGTACGACCGTCACGTCCGGGCGGTGCGGGGCGCTACCGCCGTCGTCGGGACCTCCTGCTCGACCGGCTCGGCGCGCACGTGGAGAGCGGAGCCGTTGAGGTCTCCGGCATCTCCGCCGCCTGCACGCGCTCGTCGCGCTGCGAGGCGAGGGTGCCGACGAGGCGGCCGTGGTCCGCAGGGGCGCGGCGCTGGGACTGGAGCTGACGGGACTCGACGTGCACCGCCATGTGCCGGGCGAGGGCGCCGGGCTCGTCCTCGGCTTCGGGACCCCGAGCGAGCCCGAGTACCCCGGGCGCTCGACGCGCTCGTCCGCGCCCTGGGCGGCGCCGAGGGGCAGGGCGAGGTCGGCGCGACGCAGCGGCGATAGGCTATGGGACGTGATCCCTGCACCTGGTTCCTCGCCCGTCCGCGTCCGCTTCTGCCCCTCGCCCACCGGGACGCCGCACGTCGGCCTCATCCGCACGGCGCTCTTCAACTGGGCGTACGCACGGCACGTGGGTGGCACGTTCGTCTTCCGCATCGAGGACACGGACGCCGCGCGCGACTCCGAGGAGAGCTATCAGCAGCTCCTCGAGGCGCTGCGCTGGCTCGGCATGGACTGGGACGAGGGCGTCGAGGTCGGTGGCCCGCACGAGCCGTACCGTCAGTCGCAGCGCGGTGACATCTACCAGGACGTCATCCGCAGGCTGGTCGAGGGCGGGTACGCCTACGAGTCCTTCTCCACGCCGGAGGAGACCGAGGCGCGCAACGTCGCGGCCGGGCGCCCCAAGGCCATGGGCTACGACGGCTTCGACCGCACCCTGACCGACGAGCAGAAGGCAGCCTTCCGCGCCGAGGGCCGCGAGCCGGTCCTGCGCATGCGCATGCCGGACGCTGACGTCTCCTTCACCGACCTGGTGCGCGGCGAGATCTCGTTCGGAGCAGGCACCGTGCCGGACTACGTGATCGTGCGCGGCAACGGCCAGCCCTTTACACGCTCGTCAACCCGGTCGACGACGCCCTGATGGGGATCACTCACGTGCTGCGCGGCGAGGACCTGCTGTCCTCGACGCCGCGCCAGGTGGTCCTCTACCAGGCGCTCCTCGAGCTGGGCGTCGCGCAGGTCGTGCCCGCGTTCGGCCACCTGCCGTACGTCATGGGCGAGGGAACAAGAAGCTCTCCAAGCGTGACCCCGAGTCCAACCTGTTCCTGCACAAGGAGCGCGGGTTCACGCCCGAGGGCCTGCTCAACTACCTCGCGCTGCTCGGCTGGAGCATCTCCGCGGACAACGACATCTTCACGCTCGAGGAGATGGTCGCGGCGTTCGACGTCGTCGACGTCAACCCGAACCCGGCACGCTTCGACCTGAAGAAGGCCGAGGCGATCAACGCCACGCACCTGCGCCTGCTGGCCCCGGAGGACTTCCGCGACCGCCTGGTGCCGTACCTGCACCAGGGTGGGTTCGTCCCGGCCGACTCGTTCGCCGACCTGTCGGCCGAGCACCAGGCGCTCGTCACCGCGGGCGCGCCCTCGTGCAGGAGCGCATGGTCCTGCTCGGCGAGGCCAAGGGCATGCTCGGCTTCCTGTTCGTCGGCGACGACGCCGTGCCCGTCGAGGACGAGGCGCGCGCGCGCTGCGTGAGGAGGCCCCGACCGTGCTCGACGCCGCGATCCGCGTGCTCGACGCCCTGGAGGACTTCTCGACCGACCCGATCCAGGAGGCCCTCAAGGCCGTCCTGGTCGAGGAGCTCGGCATCAAGCCGCGCTTCGCGTTCACGCCGCTGCGCGTGGCCGTGACGGGCCGACGTGTCTCGCCTCCCCTGTTCGAGTCGATGGAGATCCTCGGCAAGGTGTCCACCCTCACGCGCCTGCGGGCGCTGAGCGCGTCGCTGTGAGCACCACCCGACCCGCGCTCGACGGCGCCGGTCCCCTCGCCGGGGACCGGCACCCGTGGAGGGTGTCCTGTTCGACGTCGACGACACGCTCGTCGACACCCGTGGAGCGTTCGCGGTCGCGATCGACGCGGTGTCCGAGGTCTACCTGCCGCACCTTCCGGTCGAGCGGTACTCCGACGTCCTGGCGCTGTGGCGCCGCGACCCGCACGGCTGGTACCGGGCGTACACGCGCGGCGAGCTGACGTTCGACGGCCAGCGGATGCTGCGCGCCAACGAGCTGCAGGAGACGTTCGGCGGTGCGGTCCTCGACGAGGACGGGTACGCGGCGTGGAAGACGGTCTTCTGGGGCACGTTCGAGGAGAGCTGGCGCGCGCACGACGACGCCGCCCCGATCCTGAAGCGGCTCGCCGCAGCCGGGGTCAGGGTGGGTGCCCTGTCCAACGCGTCGGTGGCGCTCCAGACGGACAAGCTGGCCCGGTCGGGGCTCTCGGAGGTGCCGATGCTCGTGGGCGTCGACACCCTGGGCTTCGGCAAGCCGGACCCGCGCGTGTTCGTCGAGGCCTGCGCCCGCCTGGGGACCGACCCTGCACGCACCGTCTACGTCGGGGACGAGCTGGACGTGGACGCTCGCGCGGCCGCTGCTGCCGGGCTGATCGGTGTCTGGATCGACCGGCCGGGGACCCGGCGCGGTGGCCCGCACGAGGAGGACCCGAGGCCGCCCGTGCCGCCGGGTGCACGTCGTCGCGACGCTCGACGAGGTCGGGGACCTGTTCCTGACCCGGTGACGGGTCGACGGGCCTGGCCGTCGTGGCCGTCGCCGCCGTCGCGGCCGAGGTAGAACGTACTGCGTGAAGTAGTGCGCGGTGAGTTCTACCTCGCGCAGTACGTTCTACCTCGCCTCGGGCGGGGCGTGGCGGCGGGCGGCGTGGCGGCGGCACGGCGGCGCAGTGCGTTCTACCTCGTGGCGAGATGGGTCGACGTCCCCGCGGCGAGCGCGGTGCTCCGGCGAGCGCGGCGATCCGCCGCGCCGCCGCCGAGAGCTCGGTGCCGTCCTTCCAGACCATGCGCAGCCGCCGCGAGAGGTCCAGGCCCGGTACGTCGATCGCCGTCAGCGTGCCACGAGCCAGGTCGTCCGCCACGGTCAGGTGAGACAGGACAGCGACGGCCCCGCCGTACTGGACCGCGGTCTTGAGCGACGCCGTCGAACCCAGGTAGGGCAGGTGGTCGGGGAGTCGCGCGCCCGCTGCCAGGAGCGACTTCTCGAGCGTCTCGCGGGTTCCCGAGCCGGGTTCGCGGACGACGAGCCCCGGCGAGCAGCTCCTCGATGGTCGCGGTGCCTCGGCGGCGCACCGCCCAAGGTGCCCCGGCCCGACGACGACGAGCAGCTCGTCCCGGGCGAGGGTCTTGCTGCGCAGGCCTCGGCGCATGGACGAGCTCTCGATGAACCCGAGCTCCGCGTCGTCCGACAGGACGAGGTCCATGACGGTCCGCGAGTTGCGCACGAGCAGCTCGACGTCCGGGTGGCGGTGCGTGTCACGGCCCCGGGCGCCGCGCTCGAGGCGCCCGCGGCGAGCGTGGCCAGCCAGCGCGGGGCGAGGTACTCGGCGATCGTGAGACTGGCCGCGAGGCGGATGCGCGCGGCCGGGGCCTCGCGCAGGGCCGCGGTCGAGGTCTCGAAGCGGTCGGAGGCGTCGATGACCTCACGAGCCCAGGTGGCGGTCACGCGCCCGCGTCGGTCAGGCGGGCGCCGCGCGTCGAGCGGGCCACGAGCTCGAGCCCCAGGTGCTTCTCGAGCCGCCGCATGCCCGCCGATGCGCTGGGCTGGGAGATGCCCAGCGCTCGCGCGGCGGCGCTGATCGAGCCGTGGCTGTCGGTCGCGACGAGCAGCTCCAGGAGACCGAGCGAGGTGCGGTCCCGCCGCGGGGAGCAGTGCTCGCAGGGTTGTGACGGGTGGTCTCGGCCATAGCCTCATCCTATGGCTCGGTCATCAGGTGGGCCTTCTGACGGGAAGCCCGTCGCGGCACGGTAGAAGCATGACCTCCACGTCGGACCTCGACGCACCCACCCCGGGCGTCGACCGCGCACCCCACCGGCCCACCGTGCCCGCCCCTCGCGAGGGACCGGCTCCCCGGAGCCCTGGATCCGCCGGGCGGCCCCGGGCTCGCGTTCTGCGCCGTCGCGACCGTCGTGGCCTTCCTCCTCGCGCAGGTGGTCCCGCTCTCCGCTCGTGCTCTCGCTCCTCCTGGGGCCCTCGTCGGCTCCCTGCTCGGGAGCCTGCGACGTCCTGCAGGGGCGAGCGACGCCGTCGGGCAGGGAACCGCGCCGCGCGGTGGGCCGATGGCCTCTCCGCACGGACCCAGGAAGGGACGCGCTGGACCGCGATGCACGTCCTGCGCGCCGGCGTGGTCCTCCTGGGGCTCCAGGTCTCGCTGCCCGAGGTGCTCGGGCTCGGGTGGCGTGGGCTCGCCGTCGTCGGCCTCACGGTCGCCGTGACGTTCAGCGCGACCCTCGCCCTGGGTCGCGCGCTGCGCGTCCGCGCGCGACCTCGCTGCTCGTGGCGACCGGGTTCTCGATCTGCGGCGCGGCCGCGATCTCGGCCATGCAGGGCGTGGTCGGGGTGGGGACGAGGAGTCCCGCCGCGACGCCGACGACGCCGTGGCCACCGCGCTCGCCCTCGTGACGATCTTCGGATCGATCGCGATCTTCGTGCTGCCGTGGCTCGCGGCCGTGCTGGGGCTCTCCCACGACCGTGCGGGGCTCTGGATCGGGGCGAGCGTCCAGGAGGTCGCGCAGGTCGTGACGGCCGGCGGGGCGATCTCCGCCTCGGCGCTCGCGACCGCGACCGTGAGCAAGCTGGCCCGGGTCGTGCTGCTCGCGCCGCTCGTGGCCGGGGCCGGGTGCTGCGGGCGCGCCGGGAACGGGTCGCGCGCCCGGCCGACGTCGACGTCGCTGCAGGTGCTGGTGCCGCGCGCAGGACCCTCCGGTGCCGCTGTTCGTCGTGGGCTTCCTCGTGGCCGTGCTCGTGCGCAGCACGGGCTGCTGCCCGCGTCGGTCGTCGGGTGATCGCCGTGGTGACCACCCTGCTGTTCACCGCCGCCATGTTCGCGATGGGGCTCGGGGTCGACGTCGCGCACCTGGTGCGCACCGGGCGCCGCGCGCTGGTGCTCGGCACGGCGTCGGCCGGGGTCGTGACCGGGACGTCGCTCGTGGCGGTGCTCGTGCTGACGTGAGCTACCGGACGGTCGCGTCCCAGTGCCAGCGGGTGCGTCGGGGCAGGCCGGGGAGCTCACGACGTCCGGTCGCCCACACGAGCACGACGTCGCCCGGCAGGTCCTCCGTGGCCGCCGGCAGGCCGGGGAAGAGCCGCGCCAGCACCCGGCGCACAGGCCCTCGGGGAGGGCAGGAGCGGCGCCTGTGAGGCCCTCGAGGATGTCGCGCCCGTGGACGAGGATCTCGACGATGCCCATCGCCGCGAAGCCTTCAGGGTCCGAGAGCCCGTGGGGGTGGTAGGCGCGGGCCGAGCCGGGCCGGACGCTGACCTGGGCGGCGAGCAGCTCGCCGCCCGCCACGATGACCTCCGCGAGCCCGGCGGGACCGGCCTCGCGCTTGACGTGCGCGATCGCGTCCTTGCCCCTGGGGCCGACCAGGGGCAGGTAGTCGAGGCTGGGGACCCGGCGACCTGGAGCGCGTAGACCAGGAGATCGTCCACGACGTGCTCGGCGGTCGCCCAGCACGACCAGCGCACAGGGCGGCCTGCGCGTCGAACGCGGCGTCGGGGTGGCGCGAGACGGCGTCGGCCAGCCAGTGCGCAGCCGTGCGGACGTCGTCGGGCGTGACGGCCCCGGGTGCGTCCGACGGTCGAGCGGCTCGAGCCCTCACGTGGGGCGCTCACTCGGCGGCCGTGCTGTTGTTGCGGTCCGCGCGCCAGCACTCGGACCGGTAGGGGAGGTCGATCTCGGTGCGCCCCGCCAGCGCGGGTGCGTGGCCACCAGGCGGTCGACGGCGTCGAGGTGCTCGTCGCGCTCGGCCGCCGGGAGGGTCAGGAGGTGGCTCCGGGTCGCCGCAAGCGTGCGCAGGGACGCGGCGGCAGGTGGTCTGCCCAGGGGAACGTCGCGTGCTCGAGCGGCGTGAAGGTCTCGTCGACCTCCGGGGCCGGTGGACGGGCTCGAGCGAGTCGCCACGGTGGATGACCTCGGTGAACCGCTCGACCCAGTCGACCGTGTGGTCGCGGACGTTCCACACCACGCCCAGCCGGCCCCGGGCGCAGCACGCGGGCGATCTCCGGGACGGCGGTCGCGACGTCGAACCAGTGCCAGGCCTGGGCGACCAGGACGGCGTCCACGCTGCCGTCGTCCAGCGGGATGCGTTCGGCGGTCCCTGGGAGGGCGTGGGCGCCCGGCACGGCCTCCTGGAGCTGGGCGCGCATGCCGTCCGACGGCTCGACCGCGGTCACGTGGAGGCCGCGTGCCACGAGGCGTTCGGTGAGCTTGCCGGTCCCGGCGGCCAGGTCGAGGACGTGGCGGGCTCCGACGGGCAGCATCCAGTCGATCGCGGCGTCGGGATAGGAGGGCGGACTGCCCGGTACTCGCCGGCGCCCGCGCCGAACGAGGACGCGAGCTCCGCGTGGGAGGCGCGAGGGAGTGGGGGCTCGTGGGCTCGGGGGTTGTGCGGTCGTCATGCCTTCGACGGTGCCACGTCCCGGGGCGAGGTCCACACTCTGCGCGTGGACACTCCGAGGGTCATGGCGGGGGCGCGCCGCCATGGGCTCGGGGACGGTCGGAGCGTCGGGATGCCAGGGGCGATTTGGCCGGACCGGCACTCTCCGGTAATGTCTTCTCTCGGTGAGGCGCTTACCTGCGGCCCGGAAACGGGACGACGGAGAGTCGCTGATACCTCCTTGGGGTATGGTGTAATTGGCAACACAACGGCTTCTGGTGCCGTTATTCTAGGTTCGAGTCCTGGTACCCCAGCGCAGAGCAAGTGGCGCATCGAGTCGGTCGAACCGGCACGAATCGTGCAGTACAGTTCTCATCGGCACGGCGCCCCTCGGGGTGACGAGCTTAGGCCCCATCGTCTAGCGGCCTAGGACGCCGCCCTCTCACGGCGGTAACACGGGTTCAAATCCCGTTGGGGTACGAACGAGGCCTGGCCATCGTCAGATGACCGGGCCTCGATGACGCTCACCCACCCTTCAGGGCGGGAAGCGGTCCAGGCCCCATCGTCTAGCGGCCTAGGACGCCGCCCTCTCACGGCGGTAACACGGGTTCAAATCCCGTTGGGGGTACCAGTGGAAGCCCGATCATCGGAAGATGATCGGGCTTTCGTCGTTCCTGGACCCGATGAACGGGGCGGTTCGGGGTGAGCGCGGCCGCCCGGGCTCACGCAGGAGGCGGAGGGACCGGCGGCACGTCGACCGAGCCCGCCGCTCCCACGCCTGCGACCTCACCGGCACGAACGTCCCACGCTCCTCGTCGGAGACCTCCCACGCCGGACCGTCGGACTCGCCGTCGGTCCCGTCGGTCCAGTCAGGTTCGTCGTTCGGCGGGGAGGGGCGGCGGCGGGGAGCCATGACCGGCCGGTCGGTTCCGGCCAGTCGCGGGTGCTGCCCCGAGGGCCACGAAGAGATGACCCTGACCGCCGTCCTGCAACGACCGCACAGCGACCGGCTGGGTGGCGGCGGCGGTCGGGTCGAGCTCCGGCCTGTGGTCGTCGGGGTCCAGGCATGGCGCGCGGAGACGGGTGGCGGGGAGGCGGAACCACGGGCCCGGCGGGAGCGCCCTGGGGAGGGGCGACGGGTCCGCTCGGCGCAGCCTGCCCCTGCGGACCCGACGGCCCGCCCCGTCCGCCCGGATGAAAATCGTGTCGCACAGCTGGCGGTACGTGGCGTCGGGCTTGGCGACCCAGTTGATGCGGCTCATGGCCTGGTCCTGACCGGCCGACTCGAGGATGAACTGCCCGTAGCCGAGCACGCGTCCCACGATGGAGCGGCTGTAGCTCATGTCGGTGACCTTGCCGAGCGGCATCATCGCGACCTTGTGGGTCACGAGGCCGAACATCAGCAGCATGCGCTTGTCGGTCGCGACGAACCACTCGTTGCGCCAGTCGAGGACCTTCCACAGGAGCCGTAGCGCGACGGCCAGCCAGACCCACCAGAGCATCAGCGCGCCGTCACCCAGGGTGGGCCCCGAGGCGACGACGAGCCACGCGACGAGCAGGAACGACGCGAACGTGGTCCCGACGGGCTCGGCGAGCTTTCCCCAGTGGGCACGCGTGGCGAGGACGACGCGCTCGCCAGGGAGGATGTAGCGCCGCAGGTGGCGCGCGCTCAACCGGGAGGGCGCCCAGACGCCTCCGTGCGGGGCTGCTCGTGCGCCATCCGGGCTCTACTCGATCAGCGACTGGACGAACTGTCCGAAGCTTGCGAAGGCGCCCATGATGACGTCCCAGATCGCCTGGACGATGTCCGCCGCGCGGTCGGGGCTCTTGATGACCGCGTACAGCAGGAAGACGATGACGACCCACATCAGGATGGTCTTGGCCTTGCCGGGCATCGTGTGGTCCTCACGTGTTCGTCGATCAGGTGGTCGAACTCTGATCGACATGGTGACCAGAGCAGACGGTGAGCCGTCGGAGGCGCGCCGACGACGAGTCTAGCGTTTCGCCCGAATCGGTCGTGGGCCCCGTGTCCTGACAAGGGGCACAGACGGTACGACGGTCGCGCAGACGGTACGGCGAAGGGCGGGCGCCTCCCGGCACCCGCCCCTTCGCCGTCACGGTCGGTGGACGGTCATTCGCCAGCGCGGCGCAGGACCTCGGTCAGGCGGTTCGCCGCGGCGACGACCGATCCCGAGTGCAGGCGACCCGGCTGGCGCGTGAGGCGCTCGACGGGCCCCGAGATGGAGACCGCGGCGACGATCCGGCCCGACGGTCCGCGGACCGGCGCCGACACCGAGGCGACCCCGAGCTCGCGTTCCGAGACGGACTGGGCCCAGCCGCGCCGTCGGACACCGGAGAGGATCGTGGCCGTGAAGACGGCCTCACGCAGGCCGCGGTGCAGGCGGTCCGGCTCCTCCCAGGCGAGCAGGACCTGGGCGGCGGAGCCCGCGCCCATGGTGAGCGTCGCACCCACAGGGATCGAGTCGCGCAGGCCGACCGGCCGCTCGGCCGCCGCGACGCAGATGCGATGGTCGCCCTGGCGGCGGTAGAGCTGTGCGCTCTCGCCCGTGTGGTCGCGCAGCGCCGTGAGAACGGGGTTCGCCGCGGCGAGCAGGCGGTCCTCGCCGGCTGCCGTGGCAAGCTCGTTCAGGCGTGGTCCGAGGACGAACCGGCCCTGCATGTCGCGGGCCACCATGCGGTGGTGCTCGAGTGCGACGGCGAGGCGATGAGCTGTCGGACGGGCGAGTCCGGTGGCGGTGACGAGCTGGGCCAAAGTGGCTGGTCCGGACTCCAGAGCGCCGAGAACGGACGCCGCCTTGTCCAGCACGCCGACTCCGCTAGAATTGTCCATAGGTCGATATTGACGTCTCGCACAGTGAGATGCAAGTTTGCGGGTGTCGGTGTCGCCGAAGGACCGGGTAGATCACCCGGACCACGCCCGCGAATTACCCCCGATCGTCGCTCACGCCCCCGAGTGAGCGACCACCGCAGGACACAGGTAGGAGAAACCAACATGGCCGCACGCTGGCAGAGAAGGTCTGGGACGCGCACCTGGTGCGACGTGGCACCGACGGGTCGCCCGACCTCCTCTACATCGATCTGCACCTCATCCACGAGGTCACCAGTCCGCAGGCCTTCGAGGGTCTGCGCCTCGCCGCCGCCAGGTGCGCCGCGCCGACCTGACGATCGCGACCGAGGATCACAACACCCCACGCTCGACATCGACCTGCCGATCGCGGACCTCACGAGCCGCACCCAGATCGACACGCTGCGCAACAACGCCAAGGAGTTCGGCGTGCGCATCCACTCCCTGGGTGACGCGGACCAGGGCATCGTCCACCAGGTCGGCCCGCAGCTCGGCCTGACCATGCCGGGCCTCACGGTCGTCTGCGGCGACTCCCACACCTCGACCCATGGTGCGTTCGGGGCCCTCGCGTTCGGGATCGGGACCTCGGAGGTCGAGCACGTGCTCGCCACCCAGACCCTGCCCCTCGCGCCCTTCAAGACCATGGCGATCACGGTCAACGGCGAGCTGCCCCGGGCGCGACGTCCAGGACATCATCCTCGCCATCATCGCGAAGATCGGCACTGGTGGTGGCCAGGGCTACGTCCTGGAGTACTGCGGCGATGCCATCCGCAGGCTGACGATGGAAGCCCGCATGACGGTCTGCAACATGTCGATCGAGGCGGGCGCCCGCGCCGCATGATCGCGCCGGACGAGACCACGTTCGAGTACCTCAGGGCCGCCCGCACGCGCCCGAGGGCGCTGACTGGGACGCGGCCGTCGAGTACTGGAGGACGCTCAAGACCGACGACGACGCCACGTTCGACGAGGAGGTCGTCCTCGAGGCGGCCGACCTCGAGCCGTTCATCACCTGGGGCACCAACCCGGGCCAGGGCCTGCCCCTGTCCGCGAACGTCCCCGTCCCGGCAGAGATCGCCGACGAGAACGAGCGCATCGCCGCCGAGCGCGCGATCGAGTACATGGGCCTGACCCGGGCGCGCCGCTGCGCGACATCGCGATCGACACGGTCTTCATCGGCTCGTGCACCAACGGCCGCATCGAGGACCTGCGCTCGGTCGCCAAGGTCGTCCAGGGCAAGAAGAAGGCCGACTCGCTGCGCGTGCTCGTCGTGCCCGCCTCG
Organism: Oerskovia sp. M15; assembly: GCA_038070415.1. GTDB lineage: Bacteria > Actinomycetota > Actinomycetes > Actinomycetales > Cellulomonadaceae > Oerskovia. The sequence continues at coordinate 390,006 of JAMYWF010000001.1, read as the reverse complement.
GCCCGTGTCCGTCTCCAGGCCGAGACCGAGGGGCTCGACCAGATCTTCCTCGACTTCGGGGCTGAGTGGCGCAACGCCGGTTGTTCCATGTGCCTGGGCATGAACCCCGACCAGCTCGCGCCGGGCGAGCGCTCGGCCTCCACGTCCAACCGCAACTTCGAGGGTCGCCAGGGCAAGGGTGGGCGCACCCACCTGGTCTCGCCGCTCGTCGCAGCCGCGACGGCCATCCGCGGGACGCTGTCCTCGCTGGCCGACCTGGACCTGCCCGCCGACGTCGACATCACGGCCTTCGACGGCACCCGCTCGCGCCGCTCGACCCGCGCGTCCCGCTGCAGGTCTGACACCGGTGTGCGGCGCCTCCCCGACGCGGGGCGCCGCCCCGGCAGGCCCTCCCTGACGACTGACCCACCGAGGAAGCAGAAGCATCATGGAGAAGTTCACCACCCACACCGGCGTCGGCGTCCCGCTGCGTCGCAGCAACGTCGACACCGACCAGATCATCCCCGCCGTCTACCTCAAGCGCGTGACGCGCACAGGCTTCGAGGACGCGCTGTTCGCGGCGTGGCGCGGCGACCCCGCGTTCGTCCTGAACCAGCCCGCGTACTCGTCCGGCTCTGTGCTGGTCACCGGCCCTGACTTCGGCACGGGCTCGTCGCGCGAGCACGCCGTGTGGGCGCTCAAGGACTACGGCTTCAAGGTCGTCCTGGCCTCGCGCTTCGCGGACATCTTCCGCGGCAACTCGGGCAAGCAGGGCCTGGTCGCAGGCGTCGTCGCGCAAGAGGACATCGAGCTGCTGCTGAAGGTGCTCGAGACCCGCCCCGGCACCGAGGTCACGGTCGACCTTGCCGAGCGCACCGCGATCGCGGACGACGTCGTGGTCCGGTTCCAGATCGACGACTACACGCGCTGGCGCCTCATGGAGGGCTCGACGACATCGGCCTGACCCTCCAGCACGAGGGCGACATCACGGCGTTCGAGCAGACGCGCGCCGCATGGCGTCCCAAGACCCTGCCGGCGAAGCACCTGCCGACGGTCGAGATCGAGGCGGCTCGCCCATCCGCGTGACGACCTGAGTCCTGCCGACGGCGCCGCTCCCTGGGTGGGGAGCGGCGCCGTCGGCGTCTGTCGCCGAGGGTGACGTGCTGGTGCGCCGAGGGTGACGTGCTGGTGCGCCGAGGGTGACGGACGGGCTTGCCGAGGGTGACCGATGCGGCCGCCGAGGGTGACCGACGGGCTTGCCGAAGGTGACGTGCTGGCGCACTGAAGGTGACCGCCGCGCCTGCCGAGGGTGACCGACCGGGGTAGGGCCTGGCACAAGCGGCGCTCGAGGCGTCGCGCCAGGGCACGGGCATGATGCCCTTCCGTCGCTCGCGAGCGAGCCGGATGCGGGTGCGACCACTTTCGGCCGACGGTGTGGTCCCTGGTCCTCAGGTGCGCATTGTTGCGTCACCCTCGACGGGCGGCTGCGTCACCTTCGACGCGAGGGTCGGTCACCCTCGGCGGGTCCCTGCGTCACCCTCGGCGGGCCCGTGCGTCACCCTCGGCCGGCGGCCGCGTCACCCTCGGCGGCCCCTGACGGATCCTCGCGAGCTGCGACTCGGCCGTCACCGTCGTAGGGTCCCAGCCGCCTCGAGCCACCACGTCGCCCCGCGGACTCGAGGGCCCGCGCGTCCGCGGCCGCCGCGTCCAGGTCCGTCGCGAAGCCTCGCTGGACCACGAGCTCGAACGCCCCGCCGCCTGGTCGCGGTGCTCGCCGACCCAGCCGCCACCTCACGCACCTCGGCCGGGGTGAGCGGGTCCAGGCCGCGCTCGCCTCGCAGCTGCACGACCACGCCGTCCCAGCGTGCTGCCCGGCTCATGGACCGCTCGCTCGGGAAGACACCCACGGGCCACACCGGGATGCGCCCGTTCACGGGCTGCGGTGAGATCGTCATCTCGCCGGTCGAGATGTGCTTCCCGTCGAACGTGAAGGGTTCCCCGGACCAGGAGCGTTCGAGGAAGGCCAGGACGTCGTCGAGCAGCTCGGCGCGCTCTCGCAGCGAGGTGAGCTGGCCGGGGACGGCGCTGAAACCGGCGTCGTCGAGCACCCCGACCCCTGCGGGCAGGACCAGCCGTCCGCCCGAGAGATGGTCGACGGTCAAGGCCTGGCGGGCGAGCTCCCACGGGCGGCGGCGTGGGAGCGCGAACACGAGCGCCCCGAGCGTCACACGCTCGGTGACGACCGCCGCGGCACCGAGGATGGCCCACGGGTCGTACCCTCCATGCCGGGAAGGCTGATGCCGTCCCACGTGAAGTAGCCGTCCCAGCCGTGGTCCTCGGCCTCCCGGGCCATCCTGACCAGCTCTGCGGCGGAACCGAAGCTCCCGACGAACCCGAACTGCAAGTCCATAGCGTCCTCCTGCGACTCGTTGGCGGTCCTCCCACGGTAGGTGGGGCCACCCACACGCGGCGCGGGCGTGGAACGACGAAGGCCCACCCTCCCGCGAGATCGCGGGTGGGCAGGCCTTCGCAGGGGCTGAGGGTCAGTGGTGCTTGTTCTTCCGGGGATGAAGTGCACGACGGCGACGACCACCGCACCGGCCACGACGCCGACGATCGCGGAGCCCAGCGTGTCGACGAGCCAGGCGAGCAGGCCACCGATGCCCGGGACGCCGTGGACCCCTTCCTCGAGGTGGTGCAGCAGGTCGAACGGCGCGTGCCACCCCAGGTCGTACGCGCCCTGCAGCAGGATGTGGCCACCGACCCACAGCATCGCGACGACGCCGACGGTCGAGATGACGGCCATGACGCGGGGCATCGCGATCACGAGGCCGCGGCCGAAGGACTTGACCCAGCCGGTCTCCCGTCCCGCGAGGTGCAGGCCGATGTCGTCCATCTTCACGATGAGGGCGACGATCCCGTAGACGAGGACGGTGATGAGCAGTGCGACGACGACGAGGATGATCGTGCGCGACCAGAACCCCTCGCTCGCCACCTCGTTGAGCGCGATGACCATGATCTCGGCGCTGAGGATGAAGTCGGTGCGCACGGCGCTCGACACGACCGAGTCCTCGTCGACGGCCTTCTTCGTGGCCGCGTCGTCGATCGCCTCGCCGTGCTTGCCGAGACCATCTCCCACAGCTTCTCGGCGCCCTCGAACGCGAGATACGTCCCGCCGACCATGAGCAGGGAGTCAGCAGCCAGGGCAGGAACTGGCTGAGCAGAAGCGCTGCGGGGAGGATGAACAGGAGCTTGTTGCGCAGCGACCCCAGGGCGATGCGCTTGATCACCGGCAGCTCGCGCTTCGCGGCCAGTCCCTCGACGTACCTTGGCGTGACCGCCGTGTCGTCGATGACCACGCCGGTCGCCTTGATGCTTGCGCGCCCGCGGCCGCGCCGATGTCGTCGACAGAGGCGGCCGCGAGCTTGGCGAATACCGCGATGTCGTCCAGAAGGGCTGCAAGTCCGAAGGACATGGGGTCTCCACGAGGCCCGTGTCGCCGCCCACGAGCCCTGAGGTCGGGATCCGACGCGGCTGTAGCGCATCGTAACGACTCGGGCGGGCATCTGGCACGGGCGTCCGCGCGCGAGGCAGTCCGCCCCGGCGTCGGAGACCGTCCAGCCCGCCGTCGGTAGCGCGACCACCGCCCGACGGCGACGTGTGACGCGATCGGTCGCACCGCCATCGGGCAGAGGTTCTAGGCTGGTCCCCATGGCAACCCACTACGACGTCGTCGTCCTCGGCGCGGGCCCCGGCGGCTATGTCGCCGCCATCCGCGCGGCCCAGCTCGGCCAGTCCGTCGCGATCATCGAGGAGAAGTACTGGGGCGGTGTGTGCCTCAACGTCGGGTGCATCCTCCAAGGCGCTCCTGCGCAACGCGGAGCTCGCCCACCTGTTCACGCACCAGGCCGACTTCTTCGGCATGACGGGTGACGTGTCGTTCGACTTCGGCAAGGCGTTCGACCGCAGCCGCGACGTCGCCGACGGCCGCGTCAAGGGCGTGCACTTCCTCATGAAGAAGAACAAGATCACCGAGTACGACGGCCGCGGCACGTTCCGTGACGCGAACACGATCGACGTGGCGCTGTCGTCGGGCCAGACCGAGACCGTGACGTTCGCGAATGCGATCATCGCGACGGGCTCGAAGGTCCGCCTGCTGCCGGGCGTCGAGCTGAGCGAGAACGTCGTCACGTACGAGAAGCAGATCCTGACGCGCGAGCTGCCGCGCTCGATCGCGATCGTCGGGGCCGGCGCGATCGGCATGGAGTTCGCGTACGTGCTGAAGAACTACGGCGTCGACGTGACGATCATCGAGTTCCTCGACCGTGCGCTGCCCAACGAGGACGTCGAGGTCTCCAAGGAGATCGCCAAGCAGTACAAGAAGCTGGGCGTGAACATCCTGACGTCGACCGCGGTGCAGACGGTTGTCGATGGTGGCTCGTCGGTGACCGTGTCCTACAAGGGCGTCAAGGACGACAAGCCCGGCTCGATCGAGGTCGACAAGGTCCTCATGGCCGTGGGCTTCGCGCCCAACGTCGAGGGCTTCGGCCTCGAGAACACGGGCGTTGCGTTGACCGACCGCGGCGCGATCGCGATCGACGATGTCATGCGCACCAACGTGCCCCACATCTACGCGATCGGTGACGTCACCGCGAAGCTCATGCTCGCGCACGTCGCCGAGGCACAGGGAGTCGTCGCGTCCGAGACCATCGGCGGCGCCGAGACCATGACGCTGGGCGACTACCGCATGATGCCGCGCGCGACGTTCTGCCAGCCGCAGATCGCGAGCTTCGGCCTCACCGAGCAGCAGGCCCGCGACGAGGGCTACGACGTCAAGGTCTCCAAGTTCCCCTTCACGGCCAACGGCAAGGCGCACGGCCTGGGCGAGCCCACGGGCTTCGTCAAGCTCGTCGCCGACGCCCGCTACGGCGAGCTCCTCGGTGGCCACCTGATCGGCCCCGACGCGTCCGAGCTGCTGCCCGAGCTCACGCTCGCGCAGAAGTGGGACCTCACGGCGTCCGAGCTGGGCGCAACGTGCACACGCACCCGACGCTGTCGGAGGCCGTGCAGGAGGCTATTCATGGGCTCGCGGGGCACATGATCAACTTCTAGTTGATCTCTCGGCCGTCACCGGCCGTCGAACCTGGTCAGAGGCCGGACCCGCGGAGTGCCGCGGGTCCGGGTCTCCATGTCGAGGTTGTCGTCGGGGACCGTCACCAGTGCGAACGGGACCCGGAGGGTCGCACCGCTCTTGAGCCGGACGACGTACTGCGTGTCCAGGACCTTGGAGACGGTGCCCTCTGGTCCCGCCATGCGTGGTCTCCGATGAGTTCCACCACTCGACCTGACGCCAGGATCGGGACGCCCCGCCAGTACCACCTGCGCACGTAGCGGTGGTCGAAGACACGGGCGCGCACGTGCCACAGGACGCTACGACGTTCGTCGGAGCCCGGTGGCGGTTGATGGTGTGCCCCACGGGGCACGTACCGACCCAGTCGCCCTCGACAGAGGGCATGGTCGAGTCGTAGCAGCGTTGAGGGCGCGCGCCGATCTCTGTGGCCTTTGCCCGCCAGACATCACCATGGCCTTCGCCATGCCCGGCAAGGGCATGGGCGATCTCGTGCAGGATCGTGTTGCGAGCCTCGTACGAAGGAAAGAGCCGCATGAGGGGCGCAGAGGGAGATCGTTCGAGTGCGCCACTTGGTGGCACCAGCGCGCCGGACGGCTCGATCCCACGCGAAGGACCAGTCCACAAGCCCGTGCTCGTCCATCAGCGCGCGGGCGAGCCCGCTCAACTCGTGAAGGGATAGCGGATCACCCCGACTGGGCTCAGGCTCGGCTTCAGGCGGCGGGTCGACTGGGAGCGACGGAGAGCCAGTCCAGCTGTCCTCGTCGAAGAGGTCGGGCTGACCGCCGTCGAGGACCAGGGTGCCCTGGCCGACCATCACGGTATCGTTCCTGCGCTCCTCGTGAGAGGGGCCGGTTGCGGCGAGCGAGTCGAGGGCTGCGAGCTCGTCGAGGAGGTCGTAGTTGTGCAGACCTGGGGGCTCAGGCAGGGGATGCGCCATGGCAGGGGCCACTGCTCCTCACGATGGGTGGATTCTCCGGAGTGCGTAGAATAGCGAGAAAGTGTCGCAGGCCCGGCAGGTATTCCGCTGCGTGCGAGGTTGCAGGTCCTCGGTACTCGGTGGGGTGAAAAGGGCGCCAGGTCCAGATCTCTTTCTTCTGCTCCCTGGCGACCCCACGGGACTCTGTAGCCTGGGCGCCACGATCGTTGCGTACCGAGAGTCGAAGTGCTTCAGACGTGGTTCGCCGGCGACTCCATGACCAAGCAACTAGGCGACTCGAAGGACAACGTGAGCATCTGGATCTTCGAGGAGCGTAGGACGGCTCGGGTTCTTCCCGGCGGGTGAGCGAGGTCGATGCGTGGGCGCGCAGCGGACAGCGACACCGGTGGTGTGCACGACGACGCTGGGCGTGTCGGTGGCCCAAGGTACATTGCTCTACTGCCCAGAACTGGATGGAAGGACTGTCACCGTTGCGTGAGACCGCCGCTGATCGGGAGCGCTACTCGTTGACGTTCGTCAGTAGGGCTCTTCTTGTTCGCGAGACGGTGCTGCTGGCCGAGCTCCGTGAGCCGGGCGAGTCGTGGGAGTCGGTGCGTGATCGCGCCGTTCGAGAGAACATCGTTCAGGGCCGCGCCTATCGGTCGGGAGTGCGTTTGACGCGAGAGGCGATCCGCCGACTGGTAGTGCTGACGGACGCGGAGGTTGCGCTGCTGCTCGACTCGACGATGTCGGAGCGGGCCCAGTTGATGTGGGCGGCTGCATGCCGTGCGTACTCCTTCATCGGCGACTTCGCGGAGCAGGTGCTGCGCGAGCGTTACCTGCTCATGACACCGACCCTCACCGTCGAACATCTGGCGGCGTTCATCGGGAGCCAGTCCGTCTGGCACCCAGAGGTTGCCGAGTTGACCGAGTCGATGTCGCGCGGTGTCAAGCAGACGGTCTTCCGGATGATGCGTGAAGCTGAGCTCGTCACCGCTGCGGGAGCCATTCTCCCGGTGTTGCTCACCCCCATCTGCTCGAAGCGTTCGAGCTACGCAGCCCGAGCGACGTGCGCTACTTCCCCACCCGCCAGCCCTTGACACAGACGGAGTCGTAGATGGAGCACCGCACCTTGGCCGAGATGGAGGACCATCTCGTCGCGGTCATCTCCAGCGACCCGTTTCAGCACATGAAGGGTCTGGGCGGCGAGCTGCCGTTCTGGATCTACCCTACCCGCCGGCGGAAACGCTGAAGGTCGACGCCGCGCGTGCTCGGATCGTGAACAAGCTCCGCGTTCGCGGCGTCCACCCCGTCGAGATCAATCTCTACGACGTGGCGATGGACGTGATCGAGGAGTTCGGCGCATTCGACGACCTCCTCGCCGTCGAGCCGGAGACGGACAAGGACGCGTTCCTTGAGGCTCTCCAGGGTCTGCTGGACCCGTCGACGACGCTCGCGCCGAGGATCGCGCAGCGCGTCGCCGACGCCCACGGGTCGGTCGTGTTCATCACGGGTTCGGGGAGGTCTTCCCGTTCGTCCGCACCCACAACGTCCTCAACGCCCTGCACTCGATGGTCAAGGACATCCCTGTCGTCACCTGGTTCCCGGGGACGTACGAGCAGTCGGATACCCAGGGCTCCTCGCTCGCCCTGTTCGGGCTCATCCACGACGACCAGTACTACCGCGCGCGCGACATTCGCTTCCAGGAGGCCTGAGATGCAGCTGACCGACATTTTCGCCAAGGACATCAGCCGCTCCATCGACGGCGTCATCAAGGCCGACGATGCTACGCACCTGGACACCGAGGTCGAGGAGTACGTCCTGACGGCCGAGGTCGAGGGCGCCGTCGCGACACTCCTGGACGAGTACACGGACTACCGCGACGCGAACGGCGTGTGGATCTCTGGATTCTTCGGCTCCGGCAAGTCGCACCTGCTCAAGATGCTCGCTCTCCTCCTGGGCAACGAGCCCACTCTCCCGTTCCCTCGTGTGGCGGTGTCGCAGGCATTCGCGACCAAGACGCAGGACGCGATGCTCCGGGCCAAGCTCGCGCACGCCGACCGGATCCCGGCGACGAGCCTGCTGTTCAACATCGACCTCAAGGTCTCGGACACCGACAAGAAGAAGGCCGGTGTTGTTCTTGGTGTCTTCTACCGCGTCTTCAACGAAGCTCGCGGCTTCTTCGGGGCGCACGGGCACGTCGCACAGTTCGAGCGAGACCTTGTCGCGCAGGGGCTGTACGAGCCCTTCAAGGAGGCGTACGCGCGGAACGCCGGCAAGCCGTGGGAGGACGGTCGGAGGCTGACTCTCACTCAGGGCACCGTCATTGACAAGGCGTTCTCGGAGGCCGCGGGTCGTCAGGAGACCGGCATCCTCAAGGGCTACCAGGACTCGTACGCCCCGTCCATCGAGGACTTCGCCGATGATGTCGCCGCGTGGCTCGCCGCGCAGCCAGACCCGGCACACCGGCTCAACTTCTTCGTCGACGAGGTTGGCCAGTTCATCGGCGGCAACGCGCAGCACATGCTCAACCTGCAGACGATCGCGGAGGCGCTCAAGACCAAGTGCGAGGGGCGCGCCTGGGTCGTCGTCACCTCCCAAGAGGACATGTCCTCGATCATCGGGGACCAGACGGCACGCCAGGGCAACGACTTCACGAAGATTCAGGCCCGCTTCAAGACGCAGCTCAAGCTGACGAGCCGCAACGTCGAAGAGGTCATCCGCAAGCGTCTCCTGGAGAAGAACGAGGCCGGGGCGAAGGCCGTGGAGGAGATCTACGACGCCCAGCAGGCGAACTTCAAGACCCTCTTCTCGTTCGACGGGAACTCGCGACCGTACCGCAACTACGTCGACGCCGAGGCGTTCATCGAGACCTACCCGTTCGTCTCGTACCAGGTGCCGCTGTTCCAGGAAGCGATGGTCGGGATCTCGCGCCAGAACCTGTTGACCGGCAAGAGCACGTCGGTCGGCGAGCGCTCGCTGCTGGAGGTGTTCCAGGACGTCGTCAAGCAGATCTCGACGGGCGTGGTCGGCGATCTTGCAACGTTCGACCTCATGTTCGAGGGCATCCGCGCCCGGGTGAAGACACAGGCACAGGGGCAGGTCCTGTCCGCGGAGCGGACCTCGACGACGACGTCGCCAAGCGCGTGCTGAAGGCGTTGTTCCTCGTGAAGTACGTCGACTCCTTCAAGGCGACCACCCGCAACCTCACCGTACTGCTCACGGAGCGGTTCGACGGTGACCTGCCGACCCTGACAAGGTCCGTCGAGCGCGCCCTCGTCGACTTGGAGCAGAAGACCTACATCCAGCGTGACGGTACGGAATACACCTACCTCACGGACGAGGAGCAGGAGATCGAGCAGGCGATCAAGGCGGTCGAGGTCGACACCTCGACGGTCACGGATCGTCTGCAGAAGGTCGTCTTCGACGACGTGCTCAAGCAGGCGAAGATCCGCTACGCGAAGACGGGGCAGGACTTCGCCTTCAATCGGAGGGTTGACGACCAGCTCTTCGGCCGTGGTGGGAATGAGCTTTCGATCCGTATCATCACCCCGGGCTATGCGGACAACCTGGAGCGGATCGTCGTGGGATCGCTGGATCGTGATGATCTCTACGTCGTCCTCACCCTGACGCCCGGCTGATGGGTGACCTGCGGTTCGTTCTCCAGACGGAGAAGTACACGCGGGTGCAGGCGTCCTCCACCCTCACGGTGTCGCGGCAGCAGATCCTGCAGGTCAAGGCTGCGCTCAACGCCGAACGGGCCAAAGATGTCCGCGACCGCTTTGCCACCGCGGTGGCGAGTGCGACGCTGATCGTCAACGGGTCCGAGGTGTCGACGTCATCGACGAATGCCGCCGCCATGTCACCGACGGGTTCCAGGCATTGGTGAGCCGGACCTACACGAACCTCTCGGTTCTGCAGGGCAAGATGTACAACGAGCGGGCGTGGGGCAGTTCGCCGACCCCGACCCTGGCCTTATCGAGCCGACTGCTGTGTCGGCGCTTCAGCCGCCGCGGCCGAGGTGCTGACGACGATCCAGACCCGCGCGAATCGTCACGACGTCACCACGGTCCGGAACCTGGTCGAGATCTACGGGCGCAAGCCCTACGGCTGGGACCCCTATGCGACTCTCAGCGCGGTCGCGTCCTTGGTCAGCGATGGGTCGGTCATGGCGACGGCTGACGGGACGATGCTCACGCGCGCCACGGTAGCGGCGCACCTGGTCAACACCGGCAAGCAGGCGGTGACGATGGTCGGGTTGACGAAGTCGTACGACCCAGCCCATGTTGCCCGCTTGAAGTCGTTCTGCCAGGACTTTTTGACGAGTCTGCCCCGCCGGCGGATCCGGTAGAGCTCGCCAAGCATGTTCGTGACGCGCTTATCGCCAAGGCCAAGGAAGTTCGCGACAAGGCGGCAGGTTCGCGCTATCCGTTCATCGGACAACTCAGCACGCCGCTCGCGCTCTTGGACGTCGCCGCACGCCTCACACCGGCCGATCTCCTCGACGGCCTGCTCGCCGCGGATGAGCTCCTCGCCGCGCGCGAGGACACGCTGCGCCCGATCGAAGACTTCATGGGAGGGCGCAGGCCACGATCTACGACGAGGCCGTCGAGCTCCTCGCCACGAATGAGGCGAACCTCGCACTCCTTCCGCGGGGTACGGCGACTGCGGTCCGTGACCGGCTTGCTGACCCCATGTGTTCCGCGGCAACAAGACGAGCATGCTGAAGAAGGACTGTGAGACCCTGCGCAGGGTCGTGGAGTCCGCGGTCGCCGATGAACGCTCCGCCGCTGCCCAGCAGGTCGAGGCCATGCGGGTAACGCTCGCCGGGAGCGCTCGCTTCCAGGAGGCCACCGACCAGGCCCGGACAGCCGTCGAGGAGAAGATCGACGGCGTGTTCGTGCGCCTGGAGAGCGCGCGGCTCATCGCGCAGATCCGTGAGATCGGGCGCGAGTTCGCCGACGAGACCTACGGTCGCCTCCTCGACCTGCTGGAAGCACCCACCGTGCCGCCGACTCCGGTACCGGGAGGCACCGAGGCCCACACCCCGCCCAGCGGTGCCGACGTCGGTCGCCATCCGGTCTCTCGTCGTTCCCGGACGGCGCGGCGATGTCCTGGAGACCGAGGAACAGGTCGACGCCTACCTCGCCGCCTACCGCACAACGCTGCTCACCACGATTCACGACGGAAAGCGGATCACTCTCTGATGGACACCTCGACCCTGAAGTCGTTCGCGCCCAAGGCGCGAACGGCGCTTATCGCGGACGTCACGGCACGCGTCGCTGCTGTTCTCGCTGCGACCTCTGCGGAACGCGTCGAGTTGCCGACGGCGGTTGCCCGACTCGAGCGCGCCGTCGAGGATGCGGGCGGTGGGGTGGCCGGGCGGGCTGCGGTCGCCGAGCGCGTCGCGTACACGTGGTTCAACCGGATCGTCGCGCTGCGCTTCATGGATGCCAACGGGTACACCGGCTTGGAGTCGTCTCCCCACCTGGTGGGCAGACGGCGGGTCAGCCGGAGATCCTGGCCGGGCCCGTGCCGGTGTCATCGACGGCGACGTCGTGGCGCCAGCGACGGCGGCCAAGGTCACCGCGCTCCTGGACGGCACGCGCCGCTCGCGCGACCCCAGGGAGAGGCCTACGCAGCACTGCTGGAGGCCTACTGCCGCTCGTGGGCAGAGACGATGCCGGACATGTTCGGGTCCGGCGGCGACGAGACCGGACTCTCATCCCCGTGAACTTCCTCGCCGACACCTCAGTGCGTGCCCAGGTGGTGGAGATCCTCACGAGGGCCGCGTGCGAGGACGTCGAGGTCATCGGCTGGCTGTACCAGTTCTACATCTCGGAGCGGAAGGACGAGGTCTTCGCGGGGTTCAAGAAGAACCAGAAGGCCGGTGCCGCGGAGATCCCCGCTGCGACCCAGCTCTTCACCCCGGACTGGATCGTCCGCTACCTGGTCGAGAACTCGCTCGGCCGCCTGTGGATGCTTAACCATCCCGGCTCGAACTTGCGGGCGCGGATGGAGTACTACATCGACCCGGTCGACGAGGTCGCGGAGTTCCTGCAGATCACGTCGCCCGAGGAGATCAAGGTCGTCGACCCGGCCTGTGGGTCCGGGCATATGCTCACCTACGCGTTCGACCTGCTCTACGCGATCTACGAAGAGAGGGCTACGCCCCTCGGAGATCCCGAGCCTGATCCTTCGCCACAACCTCTACGGGATCGAGATCGACCCCGCGCCGAGGCCCTGGCCTCGTTCGCTCTCGCGATGAAGGCCCGTCAGAAAGACCGCCGGTTCTTCACCCGAGGGACGAAGCCTCACGTCTGCGTGCTCACGCCTCTCCGATTCACGCCGGACGAGCTTGACCTGCTCCGGCCTCCGACCATCGGCCGCCCGCGCGTTCACGCGGGACGGAGACGCTCGATCTGTTCGATCCGTCGCGGGATGAGATCGACGCATTCTGGAACCAGTTCGAGCACGCCGACATATTCGGCTCGCTCATCCAGCCGGATGCCGCACTGATCGAGCCGCTGCGCCACCATGTCGAATCTCTCGGCGACGACATGCTTGGTGCGGGCGAGCTGCGCGATGTGGCACGCACAGTACTCGAGCGGGCCGAGTACCTCACCCAGCGGTACCACGTCGCCGTGGCTAACCCGCCGTATATGGGTGGGGCCAACATGAACGGAGCTCTGGCGGCCTTCGCGAGAGATCGATTTTCCGGCTCCAAGTCGGATCTCTTCGCCATGTTCATCGAGCGTTGCATCGGCCTAACGGTCCAGCATGGGATGACTGCGATGATCACTATGCAGTCATGGATGTTCATCTCGTCGTACGAGGCACTGCGTGAAACAGTGGTAGCCAAGAGCCCGCCGTCGTCGATGCTCCACCTTGGCGAACGCGGATTCGACTCCATCGACGGATCGGTAGTCTCAACCACTGCCTTCGTCCTCGAACGAGGGAGTGATTCGGGTCGCAGGACCGTGTACGTTCGTGCCGTCGACGGCGAGAACGAAGCGGCTAAGCGAGACGCGCTCCTCGTGGCAATCAATTACCCGGTGTGCGAGTGGCGATTCGTTGCTTCGGCCGCTGATTTCGCCAAAGTTCCAGGTGCTCCGATCGCCTATTGGCTCTCAGATGCGATGCGTTCTGTCTTCGCCAATGGTCGCGCCCTCGGTGACCTTGCTGCGGTCCGAACCGGAATGAACACGGGGACAATCAGCGGTTCCTTCGATTGTGGTGGGAAACGTCGTGGTCGTCTGTTCGCCTTGGTGCAACATCGAAGGAGGATGCACACTCTGCCGACCATAGATGGTTCCCTTACAACAAAGGGGGCTTTTAGGAAGTGGTGGGGAAACCAGGAGGTCGTGCTCAGATTTGATGCGGCCCATTATGATGTCCTGCGTGCGTCAGCGAACCACCTCCCTTCCCGCCAGTACTACTTCAAGCCCTCGGTGTCTTGGTCGAAAGTCAGTTCCGGAGCGCCGGCATTTCGATACTATCCATCCGGGTTTGCTTTCGATGGGGCGGGAAACTCCTTGTTTGCGACGACGGACAAGGAGCGCCTGTTTTCCTCGGAGTCATGAACTCGATCGTCTCCAAGAAGGTTCTCGAGGCGATTGCTCCGACCCTAAATTTTCTCTCGGGTGACATTGCTATGTTGCCTATTCCCGACGGGTGGTACACGAGCGGGTGGGTGAAGTTGCTGAGCAACTCGTCTTGACGGCGCGTGCCGACTGGGACTCCTCAGAGACATCATGGGAGTTTGCAGGCAACGCACTTCTCTCCGCGGCGGACGCAAGTTGGAGGTGGCTGTCCGCGCGACAATCGAGGGCGATCGTGTGACAGCACAGCAGGCTCGTGAACTTGAGCAACTCAACGATAAGTTGGTCGCCGACCTCTATGATCTTGGCCACGAGGTTCGGGCTGCCGTCGATCTCTCTCGCGTTTCGCTCAACTGCAACCAAGAGTTCGTGCACGGGCAGGGCCTGTCCGAGGAGAGTACGAAGGGCGGTCCCGGGCTGCGGCAATAGCCGAACTGATCAGTTTCGCCGTTGGCTGCATGTTCGGTCGGTACTCGCTGGACGTGTCTGGGTTCGTGCTCGCTGATCAGGGGAGCACGCTCGCGCAGTATCGAGCGAAGCTCGCGGAGTCAGGCGTCACCGTCGGCGTGTTCGAGCCCGACGAGGACGGCGTCATCCCGATCGTCGACGGCGAGTGGTTCGCCGACGACATCGTGACGCGGTTCCGCGAGTTTCTGCGAGTCGCGTTCGGCGAGGAGCATCTCGCGGAGAACGTCCGGTTCGTCGAAGAGTCGCTCGGCGTTCGGTCGCTGCGTGAGTACTTCATCACGAAGGCAGGACGGTCGCGGTTCTACGACGACCACGTGAAGCGGTACAAGAAGCGTCCGATCTACTGGATGTTCTCGAGCCCGAAGGGTTCGTTCAACGCGCTCGTGTACCTGCACCGGTACACGCCGTCGACGGCGGGCACGGTCATGAATGAGTATCTGCGGGAGTACCAGTCAAGCTCGCGGCAACTATCGCGCACGAGGAGCGGGTCGCAGCCTCGTCATCGTCGCCTCGTGATGCAGCTCGGGCTGTGAAAGAGGTCGAGCGGCTGCGCAAGATCATGGCAGAGCTCAACGCGTACGAGCACGACGTCCTGTACCCTTGGCCGTCCGCCAGGTCGCGCTCGACCTGGACGACGGTGTGAAGGCGAACTACCCAAAGCTGGGCACGGCACTGCGCAAGATTGTCGGTCTGGACGCTTCGAATGACTGAACTCGACTCTCCCGACCAGTACTCGGTCGAGCTCGTCGAACACGCGTCTGAGCTGATCGAGCAGGGACGCACTGCCGCGGTCCGCCAGGCGAACTACGCGCTCACGCTCACGTTCTGGAGACTCGGACAGCTCGTGGCGGACGAGGTCGGTTCCGAGCGCGCAGGCTACGGCCAGGAGACTGTCGCCACACTGGGGCGACAGTTGGCCGCGAGGTATGGGCGTGGATTCGAGGAGAAGAACCTGCGCAGGATGGTGCAGTTCGCACAGGCGTTCCCGGACGAGCAGATTGTCGCCACGCTGGGGCGACGATTGAGCTGGAGCCACTTCAAGGTGCTGCTGCCCGTGAAGTCTGCGGAAGCGCGTGACTACTACGTGGCGCAGGCAATTGCCGGATCGTTGAGCGTGCGTGCCCTGCGTGACCTGATCGGCCGCAAAGGGTTCGAGCGCCGGGAGATCGCCAACGCCCAGACTCCCGCTGGCTCGATGCTTCCGCTGGACACGTTCCGAGACCCCTACTTCCTTGACTTTCTGGGATTGACGGGTGCTTACCAGGAGAGGGACCTGGAGCAAGCGATCATCCGCGAGCTGGAGCCATTCCTCCTCGAGATCGGCCACGGGTGGACGTTCGTCGCGCGGCAGAAGCGGATGACGGTGGACGGCGATGACTTCTACCTCGACTTGCTGTTCTACGCGCGCCCGCTGCGACGCCTCGTCGCCGTCGAGCTAAAGATCGGTCACTTCCGACCCGCCTTCGAGGGCCAGATGAAGCTCTACCTCAAATGGCTGGACAGGTTCGACCGGCAGCCTGGGGAGGAGGCGCCGATCGGACTGATCCTCTGTACCGAGGCAAGTAGGGAGCAGATCGAGCTGCTGGAGATGCACAAGGACGGCATCGCTGTCGCCGAGTACTGGACTGCGCTGCCGCCCAAGGCGGAGCTGGAGTCCCGCATCCGAGAAATCTACGCGGCGGCCCGCGAGCAAGTGGGCGGCGTGAGATCGAGGTTGAACAAGAAGGCGGTGTCTTTGACGATGAGTGATCTGACCGACCACTTGCGGCGAGCGTTCGCTGAGCGGGATGTCGTCGTCTGGCATGATCCCGAGCGCCAGTATGCCGAGGATCTCGACGGGCTGGACCTTGGCGGCGTCGCCGTGCTTCAGGTGCGCGGTGACGAGTTCGGCATCAAGAACCGTGTCCTGCGCCGCGAGGCGAGGGAGAAGTTCCTCGTATACCGCGGTGGGCCAGTTCCCGACGGTGTCGGGAACTGGTTGCTCGACGTCGAGCTCGCGTACGGAGTCTTCTCCGCAGACCGTGGAACGCTCCTGGCTCAGGACCTGGGTCTGACGGGTTCGAACGTCGTCGAGCTGTTGCGTGGACACGAGGGCTTCTTTCGCTCGACCAAGCGGACCGAAGCGCTCCAGGCGCTGCTCAGCCCAGACGACGAGGCGCTCGACGGGCAGCGCAAGGCGGACCGCTTGCGAGCCAAGATGTGCGCGGTCGTGCTGGGTCAACGCGAGCACACGTTGCAGGAGATCGCGCGGCGCCTACTGATCGAGAGCGCGGAGGGTTCGCAGGCAGGTGTCGATGCGCTCACTGGGCAGGGCCTCGACGGCTTCTTCTACGAGGGTGCGCAGCGGATCTACGGCTATGCGTCGTCGGCAATGAGCGTCGACGACTTCGTGGTCTGGCTCTTTCAGCAGGCGGCCGCCGGGTTCGTGGGGAGCACCTCGGCGATCGGGAACCTGGAGCGCGACTTCGCCAGTTGGCGGTTCGACACGCGCTCCTCCGCGGCGATGGCCGTCCTTGCGCGCCGCGCAGGCAAGGACCTTGGAATCTCCGAGCAGATTGCCCAACGTGACTACCGCGATCTGCTCGACAGCGACGTGTTCGTGGAGTACGAGTCGGCCATCGTAGTCCACCTCGCGCAAGAGGCAGCAGCTCGCACCGCGTCCGCACGAGACGTCGCCGACGTCGTGCGCCGGCGTCGGGCATCGCCATGGCTCTCCGAGTGGGAGACGCACTACGAGGCGGTAGCCGCCGGTGCCGAGGTCCTCGCAGGAGTAGCGGCCTTTTCCCCGTCCGCGTCGTCTTTCTCCGACGCCTTGCGGCGCTACCGTGACGAATGGTTCCAGATCGACCAGGCCTACCGCCGGTTCACGCGCGCGGCGACCGTTGCGGAGCCGCGCGAGCTGCTGATCGCGCTGCGTGAGGCGGTCGAGCGCGCGTACACGACGGCATTCATCCTCCCCTCGGCGCAGCCTGGCAAGAGATCGTCGACGGGGCGCCTCGTTGGTACTCGCCTGACCTGACACCGCAAGAAGGCTTCTACGCCAAGTACGTCGCACCTCTGACCACCGCGGAAAGAAGGCTGCCGTTATCGTCTCGGACGGCCTGCGGTACGAGATCGCGGACGAGCTCGCCGCCATGATCCGCAAGGAGAACCGGTTCGAGGCGACGACCGAGGCGCTTCTCGAGTACTGCCGAGCTACACACAGCTCGGCATGGCGGCGCTCCTTCCGCACACCGAGCTCCGGTCGGCGCCGGACGGCTATGCCGTGCTCGCCGACGGGCGGCCGACGCAGGGCACCGAGGCGCGTGCGAAGGTCCTGGCAGGTGTCGGCGGAACCGCCATCACCTTTGCCGCCTTCAAAGCACTGTCCGCGAGCGAGCGGCGCGAGCTCTACCGCGCGCACAAGGTGCTGTACGTATTCCACAACCGGATCGACTCCGCTGGCGACAAGGCAGACACCGAGCGGCTGACCTTCGAGGAGGTGGAGGGCGCCCAGCGTGAACTCGTCGACCTCGTGAAAATGCTGAACTCCGCGAACGCCTACAACATCTTCATCACGGCCGATCACGGATTCCTCTACCAGGACGATCCTCTCCCCGACCCGATGTTCCTCTCCGAACCACCAGCAGGGAGATCCTCACGAAGAAGTCGCGCTTCGTCGTCGGGCGCAACCTGCAGGACCGACCCGGATACTTCACCGTCCCTGACGCGCCGACGACACGAGCGAACGGGATCCAGGTCCAGGTGGCGAGATCCGTGCAGCGGCTTCGGGTCAGCGGGGCCGGGTCACGGTACGTCCATGGCGGGGCTGCGTTGCAGGAGGTCGTCGTCCCGGTGATCAGCGTAAAGAAGACGCGCAGCGGTGAACTGCGGCGCGTCGGCATCGAGCTGCGGCCCGAGACCGACCGGATCACGACGAGCCAGCTCGCCGTGCTGCTGCACCAGACCGAGCGCGTGGGCGACAAGGTCGGGGCACAGCGAGTCCGGCTCGGGCTCTACGTCGGGGACGAGCTCATCTCCGACCGGCCTGAGGTCGTTTTCGACTCGACATCGCAGGACCGCCGCGACTGGATCCAGTCCACGGTCGTCCGCCTCACCCAGGACGCCGATAGCCATCATGGCGAGGCCGCCATCCTGCGCGCTGAGGTGCCCGTCGAGGGCACGGCGCAGTGGCGGGTTCACACGACGGCGGCATACCGGCTCCAGCGCACGTTCACTGCTGACAACGACGGATGGTTCTGACGATGAGCGATGAGGCGGCCGTGACCACCCTGCGACGAGCGATCTCGACAGCAAGCTCAACGAACTGTTCGCCGGCGTCGTCGTCCGCAAAGACCTCGTCAAGTCCGTGAAGGGCAACGCCATCGTCCCGACGTACGTGCTCGAGTACCTGCTCGGGAACTTCGCGGCCACGGACGACGAGGCGACGATTCAGGCGGGCATCGACACGGTGCGCCGGATCCTCGCCGAGAACTACGTCCATCGGGGCGAGGCCGAACTGGTCAAGTCCCGCATCCGCGAGCGAGGTCGCCTGCGCATCATCGACAAGGTGACCGTCACGCTCAACGAGAAGGAGGACGTCTACGAGGCGACGTTCGCCAACCTCGGGATCTCCGGCGTGCTGGTCGAGCCGGGTGTCATCAAGGCCAACGAAAAGCTCCTCGTGTCCGGCGTGTGGTGCCAGTGCGACATCGAGTACTTCCACACCGAAGACCGCCGGGCGGTCCCCTGGATCCTCGGCAAGCTCGCGCCGATCCAGCTCTCCCGGTTCGACTTCGCCCACTTCGTCGAAGCGCGCGCCGGGTTTACCACCGACGAGTGGATCGACGTCCTCATGCAGTCGATCGGCTTCAACCCGGAGCACTTCACGCGCCGCGAAGTGGTTCCAGCTCGTCCGACTCATCCCGTTCGTCGAGCGTAACTACAACCTTGTCGAACTCGGGCCCAAGGGCACCGGCAAGTCCCACATCTTCTCGGAGTTCTCACCTCACGGAATGCTCATCTCCGGTGGCGAGGTGACTGTCGCGAAGCTCTTCGTGAACAACCAGACCTCGCGTACCAACCCCAACGGGACCATCGGGCTCGTCGGGTACTGGGACGTTGTCGCGTTCGACGAGTTCGCGGGTAAGTCGAAGCGAGTCGACAGAGCCCTCGTCGACATCATGAAGAACTACCTCGCGAACAAGTCCTTCTCCCGCGGAAAGGACCCGCAGGGAGCCGAGGCGTCGATGGTGTTCATCGGCAACACCTCCCACACCGTGCCGCACATGCTCAAGCACTCGGACCTGTTCGACGAACTGCCTGACGCGTACCACGACCCTGCGTTCCTCGACCGGCTCCACCACTTCATCCCGGGTTGGGAGGTCGACGTCATCCGCGCGGAGATGTTCTCCGATGGGTATGGGTTCGTCGTCGACTACATCGCCGAGGTCCTCCACCACATGCGGAACCTCGACTTCTCCGACCGGTACCGGGCCCACTTCGAGCTCGGCTCCGACATCTCGACCCGCGACCGCGACGGGATCCACAAGACCTTCTCGGGGCTGATGAAGCTGCTCTTTCCGTCCGGCGAGGCCACCCGCGAGGAGCTCGAGGAGGTCCTGCGGTTCGCCATCGAAGGCCGCAAGCGCGTCAAGGACCAGATCCTCCGCATCGACGCCACCATGCCACCGGTTCACTTCGGATACGTCGTCGTCGACGGCGGTGTGTGGCGGACGTGCCCACAGCCGAAGAGCAGGAGTACCCGGAGAGCTACTACAGGGAAACGTGCGCGCGCCAGGTGGCTCTGTGGGGACGGTCCACCGTTCGCTCCGGAGGCCACGGGGTCGTCGGTGTGGGTGTTGAGACCGGAACCGGGCCAGCGGTAACTGCCACATCTGCGGTGCCTGAGCCTCCGTCGCGCCCCGAGCCCGTCCCGACGAGGATCGAGTTCGCCGAAGGCCAGAAGGGCTTCACCTGGGGCCGCTTCGTCGTGCCCTACCTGCGCGGTGCTACGGAGATCTCGATCGTCGACCCATACGTCCGCAAGTTCCACCAGGTGCGGAACCTCCTCGAGCTCGTCGAAGCGCTCGCCACTGCCAAGGACGTCGCCGACGAGGTGCGTGTCGTGCTCACGACGGTCGAGGACGACGAGTACCCGGACTCAAGCGGAAGCAGCTCGAGAACCTCTCTCAGGTCCAGACGAGCGCCGCGACCCTCGGCGTCATCCTGACGGTGAACTTCGTGGAAGCTGGCACTCGTCACGACAGATCGATCCGCACCAATACTGGTTGGATCATCGATCTCGGGCGCGGGCTCGACGTCTTCCAGAGGGTGTCGGACAACTTCCTCGACCTGGCCTCCCGCTACCCGGGCAAGCGACCGCTGCGGGCGTTCACGATGGCGGCTCACCGCGTGGATCCCGAGTGACGGGCTCACATGTGCGCGCACCCATGCGTCGAGCCGGCGAGCAGCAGCGAACTGGTCAGAGTCGCGTCTGATTGCTCCATGAATCGGTCGAGAGTGCGAGGGAGTTCGTGGGGCGCTATGAATGACGCCGTGCCCGGGTGGGTCTGGCGCCGCACAGCCTTAGCCTCCCGGCGGCAATTCGTATACGATAATCGCCATGAGCGAGAAGAAGGTGCGCGGAGAGACCGTGGGTGACGAGCAGATCCAGGCCTGGGCCGACGAGGCAAGGGCGGCTATGCCGTCGGCGCCCTGCGGCGTCGTGGGCGCCCAGCGCGGGCGACGGCCCGGAATCGTGGTGCCGGTGCGGTTGGATGCGCGTACGCTCGAGGCGCTCACCGAACGTGCCCGGGCCGAGGGGTTGGCGAATCGTTCCGAGGCGATCCGTGCTGCGGTGCGCGCCTGGACGCACGTGGCGTGACGCTGCACGCCTCGGCTCGAAGGCGCTTTCGACGCGACCGACTGACTGAGTTCGGTGTCCCGTGTTCCGCCCAGGACCCGGTGTTTCGGGCCTGCTCGATGGTGAAGACGACCCGCGCCACTGGCTCCTGCTCGGCTTCGACGATGCTGGCGGAGTCCTCGAACTCGTGATCCTGAGGTTCGACTCCGGTGAGGAGCTGGTCATTCACGCCATGAAGGCGCGTCCGCAGTACCTCGACCTGTTGTCCTGACCGTCCATCACGTCGATCCGCTTGGGGCGAAGGCTTGGCCGCCGCACCATCCGCACCTCACTCACACCGTCGTCCACCTTCGCCACCCCGTCGGGCTCGAAGCCCCGCTTTGCGTAGAACGCCTGGGCCCGCGGGTTGGGATCGGTGACCCAGAGCCCGGCCGAGCCACCGGCCGGGAGGGCCGCCTCCATCAGTTCTTGTCCGGCGCCGCCGTCGTGGAACGCGTCCAGCAGGCACAGGACGTACAGCTGTGCGTCCCACTCCACGGCGGTCTCCGTGGCCGCCCGACAACAGCGCTGTCGACCTCGGCGACGGTGGCCGGAACGACCCGTACCGCTCCTCGGTGAGCACCGCCCACCAGAAGCAGCGGCGCACCGTCAGCAGGCCCGGGTCGTCGAGCACCTCGTCACGCATCAGGTCTCGGTAGGTCTGCCGCTAGGACTCGACGTGCACGCTCGCCATGGCGTCCGGCCTGTTCGACGCCGCAGCTCACCCTCTGCGCGACGGGGCACTCCGCCGTCGGGACCCGACGACGCCGCGAGATGCGGAGGAGCGGATATCTGGCTCTTCGCAGTTGAGGGTGTAGCGCTGGGGGCTGAGCTGGTCGGGGACGGGTCGAGGTCCCCGATGATGGAAGTTCTCACACTGCCCATCCGGAAGACCTCGACGTGCCTGAACTTGCCTTCGATGTTCCTGATCTGACGACCTTCGCGCGGCTGGACGAGGTCGGCCTCGTTGTGGTCGGGCAGCGCCTGGAACCGGGGCGGGCGGTACTCGAGTGCCGCATCGTCGCCCGCGATGATGACGCGTTCTGTCGTCGCTGTGGTGCCGAGGGCACGCTGCGGGGAGGGTGACCCGGCACCTGGCGCACGAGCCGTTCGGGTGGCGGCCCACGACGCTGCTGGTCCGGGTGCGCCGCTACCGCTGCGAGGGCTGCGGGAGGGTGTGGCGTCAGGACACCTCGGCGGCCGCGGAGCCGCGGGCGAAGCTGTCGCGGGCTGCGGTGCGCTGGGCGCTGGGCGCTGGGCGCTGGTCGCCCTGGTCGCCCTGGTCGTGCAGCACCTGACAGTGGCGCGGGTGGCTGAGGCTCTCGCGGTGTCGTGGCACACCGCGAACGACGAAGCCCGGTTCGAGGGCGTGGCCGTGCTCGGGGTCGATGAGCATGTCTGGCGACACACGCGGCGCGGGGAGAAGTACGTGACCGTGGTCATCGACCTGACCCCGATCCGTGACAGCAGCGGGCGGCACGGCTGCTCGACATGGTCGAAGGGCGCTCCAAACAAGCCTTCAAGCAGTGGCTGGCCGCACGCCCCAAGGCCTGGCGCGAGGGGTGGAGGTCGTCGCGATGGATGGCTTCACCGGCTTCAAGACCGCCACCACCGAAGAGTTGCCCGACGCCGTCGCGGTCATGGACCCCTTCCACGTCGTCCGGTTGGCGGCGACGCCCTGGACCGCTGCCGGCGCCGGGTCCAACAGGATCTGCACGGCCACCGCGGCCGCTCGCGCGATCCGCTCTACAAGGCGCGTAGGACTCTGCACACCGGCGCCGACCTGCTCACCGAGAAACAACAGACCAGGCTCGAAGCGCTGTTCGCAGTCAATGAGCACATCGAGGTCGAAGCGACCTGGGGCATCTACCAACGCATGATCACCGCCTACCGCCACCCCGACCGCGCCCAAGGCCGCACGCTCATGACCGCGGTCATCGCCTCGCTCGCCCGCGCCATTCCGGCCGCGTTGAGCGAGCTCATCACCCTCGGACGAACCCTAAACAAGCGCGCCGCGGACGTGCTCGCGTTCTTCGACCTGCCCGGCACATCCAACGGCCCCACCGAGGCCATCAACAGGCGCCTCGAACACCTACGCGGCTCCGCCCTCGGCTTCCGCAACCTCACCCACTACATCGCCCGATCACTCCCGGAAGCCGGCGGCTTCAAGCGGCACCTACACCCTCATCTGCGTTGAGCCGGATATCTCCGCGGCTGAGCCCAGAGACGACCTGCGGCTACGCGCGCCGCTCCGGGTGTGTGCACCAAGCCACTCGCTCATCTTCTCGAGCGGCAGGTGAGTGTCGGCGACCTCGATCACGAAGTCCGCCATCTCGATCTGGTCGCCCATCAGGCGGTGCCCGTTCATGGCGTAGAAGATGTGCACGAGGATCAGGGAGAGCCGCTTGTTCCCGTCATGGAGGGGTGGAGCCTGTTGGCTGAGTCCATGATCGTGGCGGCCTTGAGGTCCAGGCCCTCGTACAGCTCGACGTCGTACATGCGCGCCCGGGGCGCTGGCACACGGAGTCCAGCAGTCCGAGGTCCCGCACATGCCAACTGTTGCGCTCCACCACGGCCGTGGCTTCCGTCAAGGTGACGTACCTCGTCACGCGAGCCGCTCCAGGGCCTTGCTCCAGGACTCCATGGCGTCGGTGATGTAGGCCTGGATGTTCTCGTCCGCAGACTCGTCGAGCAGTCGCTCGAGAGCCTCGCCCTGGGTCACGTGCAACGCCTCGGCACGCGCCTTGAGCCGGTCGCGCACGGTGATCGGGACCTTGATCGTCGTCATCTCCACGCTTGTCATACTCGGGTATACGTGGGGTTGCGCGGGGCGCGATGGTGCCGTGAAAGTCCCATCGGGGCCGGGTAGGACTGCTCCACGAAAGGCGCCCGACGACGGAGCGCGCCTTCCCTCCGAAGGCGCGCTCCAACGCGTAGCCACGAGCCCAGGTGCGCCGAGGTAGAGGGCACGCGTCGAGAGAGGGCCCCAGGCCTCTACCCCGCGCCCCGGGCGCCAGCACCTCGACCGAGACGAGCGCGATGTCGTCCTCGTTGGTCTGCGGCACGAGCCGGGCGAGCAGCGCGTCGAGGAGGTCGTCCCGCGAGCGGCCCGCGAGCTCCTCGACGACGCCCGGCAGCCGGTCGAGCGTCTCCCGGAGGCGCGCGTCGCGCCGCTCGACCAGACCGTCGGTGTAGAGGAGCAGCATGTCCCCAGGGCGCAAGACCGTGGTGTGGTCCGTCCGTGACGTGTCCGAGCTGATGCCTAGCAGCCGGTCGTTGTGCCGCGCGAGGAGCTCGGCGGAGCCGTCGGCCCGCGCGATGACGGGCGGTAGGTGCCCGGCCGATACCCACATGAGCGTCCGGTCTCCCGCAGGCCCGGGCAGCCCCACGAGCGCAGCGGCGACCGTTGCCACAGCCTCGATGCCCAGTCCTTCGGCCGCCCGTTCGGTGCGTTCAAAGGATGCCCGCGGGCGAGTCGCCCGACTCGTACGCCACGCCCCGCATCACGCCCGGAGCTGGCCCATGGTCGCGGCCGCAGAGATGTCGTGGCCGACGACGTCCCCGACGACCACGAATGCGCACCCGCACGACAGCTCGAACGCGTCGTACCAGTCGCCGCCGACGTGCATCTCGCGCGAGGCGGGCCGGTAGCGGACGTCGATGCGCAGCCCCTCGGGCTGTGCGGGCGGCGTGAGGATCGATCTCTGGAGCTCGAGCGCGGCACGCCGTTCCCGGTCGAAGCTCTCCTGGAACCTCCCGACCGAGGAGCCCAGGTGCATGGCGTGGTCGACCACCGCGGCGTCGAGCCCGATCTGCTTGTCCGCCGCGGTCCGCTGCGAGCTCAGCACGACGTCGGTCACGTCCTCCGCGCGGTGCACGAGCGCGGCCACGCGGCCGCTCGCGTCGAAGACGGGGATGCTGGTCATGAGCCAGTGGTGTTCGACCCACTCGCCGGGCCGGTCGCCGGGCACGTCGATGCGCAGCGGTTCGAGCAGGTCGATCCGCCCGGTCTCCAGGACGCGCCGCAACGAGTCGACGACCCGCTCGACGCGTTCCTCGTCAGTGGGGAGAAGGCGAAGCCCGAGTCGAGCGGTCGCCCGACCAGTGACGTCGCGGATACCCGAGCATGTCGAGGTAGGCGTCGTTGACGTCGAGGACGGTCAGGTCGGGCGCGAGCACGACCTTGGTACGGAGAACGCGGCGAAGATCGCGCGGTAGTCGAGCCGGTCGGGGGCGGTCGGCGGTTCCGCCTCGTCGGGTGAGCGCGCCGCGTGCCGCGTCGACGCAGGGCCGGTGCTCGCGCCCCTGCCCGCAACGTTCTGCGCCTCGTCCGTCATCGGATCGGCCTCTTCCCCGCGTGTCCTTCCAGCATGGCCGAGAAGTCAGGCTTTCGCAGATGTGCGCGCCGAGGGCCGGGATCGTCTCGAGGCCTGGCTGCCCGACGGCAGGTCAAGTGTTCCGCGGGAAGGTGCGCTCCGCCGTCGGGCACCTCAGCGAGCGTCAGCTCACGTTGTCCGTGAAGTCCATGTCCCTGGTCTCCTTGCTCACGAGCAGCGCCACGAGCGTGACGACCGACATGACCGACAGGTAGACCCCGACCAGGACGGGCGAGCCGTCGGCCTGCTTCCACAGCGCGACTGCGATGAACGGCGCGAGGGCAGCGCCGAGGATCGACGCCACGTTGTACGCGATCGCCGATCCGGTGTACCGCACGTTCGCGGGGAAGAGCTCGGGCAGGATCGCGGCCATGGGGCCGAACGTCAGGCCCATGAGTGTGAAGCCGACGATCAGCAGGGTCATGACCCCCACTGTCCCGCCGGCGAACAGCGGCACGAACACCGCGCCGAAGACGATGATCCCGACGGTCGTCCAGATGAGGTGCTTGCGGCGGCCGAACCTCTCGGCGAGCGGACCGGAGGCCAGCGTGAAGATCCCGAAGAAGACCACGCCGACGATGAGCATCACGAGGAAGTCGGTGCGCTCGTAGCCGAGCCCGGGGCCGCGTCGGCGCCGGCAGGGACCGTGGCCGCGGCCGTGCCGAACGTCAGCGTGAACGTCGTCATCAGGTAGAACAGCACGTAGGTCGCGAGCATGATGAACGTGCCGAGCACGATCTTGCGCCACGAGCTGCGGAAGACCTGGGCGACCGGCAGCTTCGCGACCACGCCGGTCTCGACGACCTTCTGGAACGCGGGCGTCTCGACGAGCTTGAGACGCACCCACAGGCCCACGATCACGAGGATCGCGCTGGCCAGGAACGGCACGCGCCAACCCCAGGCGGCGAACTGCGCCTCGCTGAGGGTCTCGGCGAGGATCAGGAACGTGGTGTTCGCGAGGATGAAGCCGATCGGTGCGCCGAGCTGCGGGAACGTGCCCCAGATCGCGCGCTTGCCCGGGGAGCGTTCTCGGTCGCGAGCAGCGCCGCGCCGCTCCACTCTCCGCCGAGCCCGAGGCCCTGGGAGAAGCGCATGACGACCAGCAGTGCGGGGCGAGGACGGCCCACCCGGCGTGGTCGACGGCGGCAGCAGGCCGATGAGGAATGTCGCCACGCCCATCGTCAGCAGTGAGGCGACGAGCGTGCCCTTGCGGCCGATGCGGTCGCCGTAGTGCCCGAACACGATCGAACCGAGAGGGCGGGCGACGAACGCCACGCCGAAGACCGCGAAGGAGGCGAGGAGCTTGGACGTCTCACCGTCGAGCGCCGAGAAGAAGACTGCGGGGAAGACGAGGACCGCGGCGGTCGCGTAGGCGTAGAAGTCGTAGAACTCGATCGAGGTGCCGATGAGGCTCGCGAAGATCACTCGGCCCTTGCTGTTGCTCGGGGCATCTGATTCGAGAGACGGGTGGGCGGCCGTAGTTGTCACGGGTGTGTGCTCCTGGTGCAGGGGATCGGGGGCGGCTCGTCGAACAAGCCGTACTGCCCGGTAACTTCCCGACCACGGTAGGGACCGTGACCACACGTCGAAGTGGCCGTCTCGCGATGTGGTCAGCAGGCGGTGCAGGGCATGATGGGAGGACGACCCCTCACGAAGGAGAACCATGCCTCTGCCCCTCCAGCCGACCCTGGACTTTGTCACCGGGTTGCCCAAGGCCGAGCTTCACGTCCACCTCGAGGGCACGCTCGAGCCGGACCTCAAGCTCCGCCTCGCCGAGCGCAACAGCGTCGACATCGGCCAGAGCACGGTCGAGGAGATCCGGGCGACCTACCGGTTCACCGACCTCTCGAGCTTCCTCGCGGTGTACTACCCGGCGATGGACGTCCTGCGGACCGAGGACGACTTCTTCGAGCTGGCCCACGCCTATCTCCTGCGGGCGGCCGCGAACGGCGTCAAGCACGCCGAGATGTTCTTCGACCCGCAGGCCCACACGTCCCGCGGCGTCCCGTTCGAGACCGTGGTCAGGGCTACCACCGCGCCGCGGCCGCCGCGGCCGACTTCGGCGTCGACGCCGACCTCGTCCTGTGCTTCCTGCGCGACCACTCGGCCGAGAGCGCCGCCGAGACCCTCGAGGCGTCCGTGCCGCTCAAGGACCTGATCCTTGGCGTCGGCCTGGACTCCGACGAGCGCGGCAACCCGCCGGAGAAGTTCGCCGCGGTCTTCTCGCGTGCCCGCGAGCTCGGCTACCGCCTCACCATGCACTGCGACATCGACCAGGTGGGCAGCATCGACAACATCCGCACGGTGCTCGAGACCATCCGGGTGGACCGCATCGACCACGGCACCAACATCGTCGAGGACCCGGCCCTGGTCGCCGAGGTCAAGGCTCGCGGGATCGCCCTGACGAGCTGCCCCGTCTCCAACAGCTTCGTGACCGACGACATGAAGGCCGTCGAGGTCGCCCAGCTCCTGCGCGAGGGCGTCACGATCACCATCAACTCCGACGACCCGGCCTACTTCGGCGGGTACGTGGCCGACAACTACGCGGCCGTGGCGACGAAGGCGGACCTCACGTCCGAGGAGGTCGTGACGCTCGCGAAGAACTCGTTCGAGGCGTCCTGGATCGACGAGGACCGCCGCGCGGCCTATCTCGCGGCGATCGACCGCTACGTCGAGCAGTACGGACCCCCGCAGGCGTAGCCCTCGAGCGCCTGCCGACGGCCGCGTTCGCGCTGGTCAGAGACGTCTCTCGGCGAACGACGTCGTCGGGCACCTCCGGGTGGGTGAATAATCTTCGGATGTCCTGCGTTGGTGGTCGGGGAGCACGGCGTCGCGAACGGCGCCGTGCGGGCTGACGCACGACGGTCCTCGGCCGCCGGGCGGCGTCCATCGACCACCATGACCGAGTCCATCGCACGACCATCGAGAGCTAGGCGACGACGACCCTATGAACGATCTGCTGTACGTGAACGGCGGCACTCCGCTCGACGGGACCATCACCGTGCGGGGGCGAAGAACTTCGTCTCCAAGGCGATGGTGGCCTCCCTGCTCGGTGAGGGGCCGAGCGTGCTGCGCAACGTGCCGCAGATCCGCGACGTCGGGGTCGTGACGGGGCTGCTCGAGCTGCACGGCGTGAAGGTCGTCGCGGACGAGGTCGCCGGGACCCTGCACCTGGACCCCACGGACGTGGAGTCGGCGCACGTCGCCGACATCGACGCGCACGCCGGGTCCAGCCGCATCCCGATCCTCTTCTGCGGGCCGTTGCTGCACCGCCTGGGCGAGGCCTTCATCCCGACCTGGGCGGCTGCCGCATCGGCGACCGGCCCATCAACTACCACCTGGACATCCTGCGTCAGTTCGGCGCCGTGGTGGACAAGCGCGAGCAGGGCATCCACATCCGGGCCCCGCGCCGCCTCCAGGGCACCAAGATCTCGCTGCCCTACCCGAGCGTCGGCGCGACCGAGCAGCTCCTGCTGACGGCTGTGCGCGCCGAGGGCATCACGGAGCTCTCGGGCGCGGCGATCGAGCCCGAGATCATGGATCTCATCGCGGTCCTGCAGAAGATGGGCGCGATCATCTCCGTCGACACGGACCGGGTCATCCGGATCGAGGGTGTCGACAAGCTCATGGGATACCAGCACACGGCCCTGGGCGACCGTATCGAGGCGGCCTCCTGGGCATCCGCGGCCCTGGCGACCGGTGGGGACATCACCGTCAAGGGTGCGACCCAGCCGGAGATGATGACGTTCCTGAACACGTTCCGCAAGGTCGGCGGGGAGTTCGAGGTCGAGCAGGACGGCATCCGCTTCTACCACCCGGGCGGCGACCTCAACGCGATCGTCCTCGAGACGGCCGTGCACCCCGGCTTCATGACGGACTGGCAGCAGCCGCTCGTGGTCGCGCTCACGCAGGCCAAGGGCCTGTCGATCGTGCACGAGACGGTCTACGAGAACCGGTTCGGCTTCACCGACGCGCTGCGCGGCATGGGCGCCACGATCCAGGTCTACAAGGAGTGCCTGGGTGGGCTGCCCTGCCGGTTCGGTCAACGCAACTTCCACCACTCGGCCGTCATCTCGGGGCCCACACCTCTCACGGCAGCGACCATCGAGGTCCCCGACCTGCGCGGCGGCTTCAGCCACCTCATCGCGGCGCTGACCGCCAAGGGCACCTCGACCGTGCGCGGCATCGGCCTCATCGACCGCGGCTACGAGTACTTCCAGGACAAGCTCGACGCCCTCGGCGCCGACGTCGAACGCGGCTGACCGCCGATCCCGATCGACGGGCGCGGGACGTGCTGCGGCACGCCCCGCGCCCGTCGTCGTTCTCCCGCAGCGCAGACGCGAGCACCTGGCGCCACGGCGACAGACTGCGCGGTCATCGGCGGCATGACAAACGTCACCGGCAGACCGTGCGAAAACCGACGGAACGGGTGAGGGAGTGCACTGCCGGAGCCGCCCGCCCGCCGCCAGGCTGGAGGCATGGACAAAGACACCTCTGACAACGACCTCGTCATCGAGGTCCACGACCTGCGCCGGCGCTACGTCGGCTCCCGGGCGCGAAGGGCTTCGAGGCGGTCTCCGGCGTGGACCTCCAGGTGCGTCGCGGCGAGCTCTTCGCGCTCCTCGGGACCAACGGCGCGGGCAAGACCTCCCTTCTCGAGGTCGTCGAGGGACTGGCTCGGCCCACGGGCGGCACGGCCAAGGTCTTCGGCAGGGACCCGTACCGCGAACGCGCGCAGGTCCGCCCCGGATCGGGATCATGCTGCAGGAGGCGGGCTTCTCCTCCGACCTGACGACGATCGAGACCACCCGCATGTGGGCCGGGACCCTCGCTGCTCCACGCCCCATCGAGGAGGCGCTCGACCTGGTGGGCCTGCGCGGACGGGCCACCGTCCCGGTGAGCTCGCTCTCCGGGGCGAGCGACGCCGTCTGGACCTCGCCCTGGCTCTCCTCGGGCACCCCGAGGTGCTGTTCCTCGACGAGCCGACCACGGGCCTGGACCCCGAGAGCCGTCGTTCGGCCTGGGACCTGGTCGGGTCGCTGCTCGACGACGGCACGACCGTCGTCCTGACGACCCACTATCTCGAGGAGGCCGAGCGCCTCGCCGACCGCCTCGCGATCATGCACGGCGGCCGGATCGTGCAGGAGGGGACGGTCGCGGAGATCGTCGGCGCCGAGCCTGCCCACGTCTACGTCGACGAGCAGAGCGTCCGCCCCCACCTCGCGGACCTGCCGCTCCTGCCCGGCGAGACCGTCGAGCGGATCGAGGGCGGGACGCTCTCGATCGCGACCCGTGACCTCCAGCGCACCCTCGCCGTCCTGCTCGCCTGGGCTACGGACCGCGACGTGACGTTCGCCCGGATCGAGGCGCGCCCGCGTCGCTCGAACAGGCCTTCCTGGCCATCGCCGACCAGCCGGGGCGACGCGCTCCGGCCCACCGACGTCACCCTCGACCTCTTCCACCCACTCGACGGAGCGTGCTGCATGACCACCCTCGCCCAGCCTCGGCGGCCCGTACCCGCACCTCGGCCCCGTCCTCCACGGGCTCGCCGGCGCGGTGCGCCGCATCGCCTCCTTGGTCCGCGCAGAGACCACGCTGCTCCTGCGTAACCGCACCGCGTTGTTCAACGGCGTGGCGCTCGCGCCCGCGATGGTCGCTTTCCTGCACTTCTCGGGTGCGCTCGAGGCCTTCGTGGGCGAGGGGCCGGGCGCCGTCGTCGGGGCCTTCGCCCTGACGAGCCTCGTCTGCTTCGCGCTCATGTTCGTCGTCTACTACAACCTGGCCAGCGCCTACGTGGCGCGGCGCGAGGAGCTCGTCCTCAAGCGCCTGCGGACCGGGCAGTGCTCCGACGCCGAGATCCTGATCGGTGCCGCGACGCCGCCGTCGTGACCATGCTCGGCCAGCTGGTCCTGGGCGGGATCGCGATCGCGGTGTGGATCGGGCTCGACGTCCCCGCGAACGTGGTGCTGCTGCTCGTCGCGGTCCTCGGGGACGTTCGTGTTCGCGGCCCTCGCGGCCGCGAGCACCGCGTTCACCCGGACGCTCGAGTCGGCACAGCTCTCGACGCTGCCGATCATGGCCCTGGCGCTCCTGCTGTCCGGGACCACGCTGCCTCTGACGCTCCTGCCGGCGAACGTCCGGACCCTGGCCGAGCTCACGCCCCTGCACCCCGTCGCGGAGCTCGTGACGCTCGGGCTCACCGGCCTCGGGCCCGACGGCGTTGCGGTGGGCTTCGGGCGACCTTCGCCCTGGCCGCCCAGCCGCTCGCGATCCTGCTGGCCTGGTGCCTCGCCGGTGCCTGGCTCGCGGTGCGGTACACGCGGTGGGAACCGCGCCGCTGAGAGCAGCCGGTCGAGGACGGGTTCGAGGGCGTTCTTCGGCAGCGAACGACCTCGACCTCGTCCTCGGCATCCGGAGGTCCCGACGGTCCGCTCGTGCAGGACCGCATGAAAGGGTGGGCCCGTGAGCAGGAACCCCTCGTCGGCGCGTGGTCGCGCCGCAGCAACCCCGAGCGCTTCGACGCCTACACGCGCTGGTCGCTCTACGTCCTGTCGTCCTTCGAGCTCTTCGTGGTGCTCTGGATCGCGGGGCCGCGCCCACGGGCCACCCCGCCCTGCTCGCCCGCTGCTCGCGCTCTGCCTCGCGCACACCGTGGCCTGCATCGCCGTGATGCGGTATGGCATCGTCCACTTCCTGGGCGGCCCGCCCCGCCCCGCTGGGCCGTCGGCGCGATGATCGTGCTCGCCGTCGTGACCGCGGCGGTGGGCCTCGCGGCGTACCCGACCGGCGAGGGGTCGATGTTCGAGGGGAACGTCCCGGTCCTGGTCGCGACGGCGACAGCGGCGTTCTCGGTCGCAGCCTGCGCGCCCCTCCTGACGTTCAGGTGGCTGGCCGCGTCTGCCGTCGGGGTCGCAGCCGTGTCCGGGTCGTCACCTGGTTCGTCGCCCCGGTCCACGACGAGACGGCGGCCGGGACGGCGGTGGGCCAGGGCGTCGCGATCCTCCTGATGTGCATCGGTGTCCTCGCGTCCTTCCGGGCGTCGGTGTGGATGCTCGGCGTGGTCTGGGAGCAGGAGCGCAACCGCGTCCTGCACGCACGCCTCGCGGTCGCCGAGGAGCGCCTGAGGTTCTCGCGCGATCTGCACGACGTGTTCGGTCGGACGCTCTCCGTCGTGGCGGTCAAGAGCGAGCTCGCGGCCGAGCTCGCCTCCCGGGGCGGCCGGGCGCCGCCGAGCAGATGCTCGAGGTGCGCCAGATCGCGCAGGACTCGCTGCGCGAGGTCCGTGCCGTCGTCGCCGGCTACCGCACCGCGGACCTGGCCGCCGAGCTCAGCGGTGCGCGCTCGGTGCTGCGCTCTGGGGGCATCGAGACCACCATCGAGTCCTCCGGCGACGAGGACGACGCGCTGCCCGAGGCCACGCAGGAGGCCCTCGCCTGGGTGGTGCGCGAGGCCGTCACCAACGTCGTGCGCCACGCCGACGCGACGCGCTGCGAGATCACCCTCCGCATCGAGCGGGGAAGCGGTCCTCACCGTCCTGAACGACGGCGTGCCCGACCTCGACCGCACCACCACGAGTCCCGGCAGCCCCAGCGGCTCCGGGCTCATCGGCCTGGGTGAACGCCTCGCGGGCGCGGGCGGGCACCTGGAGACCCACCTCGCACCGCCCACGTTCCGGCTTGCGGCCCGCGTCCCGCTCCCCGTCGACGGCCCGTCGATGGGCAGCCTCGTCGCCCGCATGCCCTCGGGTCCCGGCCGTCCCGCCCGACCCGTGAGTCTCGTGGTCGGGCGAGCGCCTCCACGACCCCGTCTCCGAGGAAGGCACCACCGCGTGATCCGTATCCTGCTCGCCGACGACGAGAACCTCATCCGGGACGCCCTGGCCACCCTGCTCTCCCTCGAGGACGACCTCGAGGTCGTGGTCCAGGCCGCGTCCGGCACCGAGGCGCTCGCGGCCGCACGCAAGCACACGCCCGACGTCGCGGTGCTCGACCTCCAGATGCCTGGCCTCGACGGGATCGAGGTCGCCCGGGCCTTGGCCGTCGAGGTCCCGGGCTGTCGTGTCGTCATGGTGACGAGCCACGGACGCCCGGGTATCTCAAGCGCGCTCTCGAGGCGGGGATCCGAGCCTTCCTGCCCAAGACCGTCTCCTCGCGTGTCCTTGCCGACGTGGTCCGCCAGGTGCACGACGGCGGTCGGTACGTTGACCCCGAGCTCGCCGCCGACGCCATCGCCGCGGGCGCGAGCCCCTCACCCTCGGGAGGCCGACGTCCTGGAGCTCGCCGCGGGTGGAGCACCCGTCGAGGAGATCGCGACGCGCGCCTCCCTGGCCCCGGGCACGGTCCGCAACTACCTGTCCTCGGCTGCGGCCAAGCTCGGCGCGACCAACCGGCACGAGGCCGTCCACCTCGCGCGCCGCCACGGCTGGATCTGACCGGCGAGCCCTCTCACCCAGGGCGCGAGGCGCCGTCGGGCCGGACGACGGCGCGCGGCCCGGTAGGCTCGGTGACCGTGCCGAAAGCTCATCCTGACAGCCGTGCGTACCGTGTCGTCGCGTTCTTCGTGCGACCCCTCATGTTCGCGATCACCCGCCGGGACTGGCAGGGGCCGAGAACATCCCCGTCACGGGCGGGTTCATCGCCGCGGGCAACCACATGTCGAACATCGACCCGCTGACGTTCGCCCACTTCCTGTACGACCACGGTCGGGCGCCCAAGATCCTGGCCAAGGCGTCGCTGTGGAAGGTGCCGCTCCTCGGCGGCATCCTCACCCGTACCGGGATGATCCCCGTCCAGCGCAACACCGCTGGAGCCGCCTCCTCGGTGGGTGCCGCGGTCGACCAGCTCACGCTCGGCGAGTGCGTCGCCGTCTTCCCCGAGGGCACGCTCACGCGCGACCCGGACCTGTGGCCCATGGTCGGCAAGACCGGCGCTGCGCGCCTCGCGCTCGCCAGCCGCAAGCCCGTCGTGCCTATCGCGCAGTGGGGATGCAGGACATCCTGCCCCGCTACAGCAAGAGGTTCCGGCCCCTCCCGCCCAAGAACGTCGCGGTGCACGCCGCCCCCGGTCGACCTGTCGGACCTCTACGAGCGTCCCGTCGACACCGCGACCCTGCGCGAGGCCACCAACCGCATCATGGACGCGATCACGGCCCTCCTCGAGGAGATCCGCGGGGAGAAGGCGCCTGCCGAGCGCTTCGACGTCCGCAAGAACCCCGGCTCGGAGGAACGCAAGTGAGCACCACCCGCGGATCACGGCCGCGGTCCTCGGATCCGGGGCCTGGGGACGACGTTCGCCGCGGTCCTCGCGGACGCGGGATGTGAGGTCCGCCTCTGGGGCGCAACGCCGACGTCGCGGCGGACATCAGCGCGACCCGGCGCAACTCGGCCTACCTCCCCGACATCGACCTGCCTGCCGCCTGACTGCCACGACCGACGCTGCCGAGGCGCTCGCCGGTGCACAGCTCGTCGTCGTCGCGATCCCTCCCAGAGCGCCCGCGCGACCCTCGCGCCGCTGCGCGAGCACCTCGCCGAGGGCGTCGTCGCGGTCTCCCTCATGAAGGGTGTCGAGCTCAGCACCGACCGCCGGATGAGCGAGGTCGTCGCCGAGGTGTGGGGCTGCCGCTCGACCAGGTCGCCGTCGTCTCGGGGCCCAACCTCGCCCGGGAGATCGCCGAGCACCAGCCGACCGCGACCGTCGTCTCGGCGACGAACGAGGAGACGGCACGCTTCGTCGCGGCCGCGTGCTCGTCCTCCTACTTCCGCCCCTACACGAACTCCGACGTCGTGGGGTCGAGCTCTGCGGCGCGGTGAAGAACGTCATCGCTCTCGCCGTGGGCATCGCCCAGGGCCGCGGGTTCGGGTACAACACCACCGCGACCGTCATCACGCGCGGCCTCGTGGAGATCACCCGCCTCGGACTGGCGCTCGGCGCGGACGCCGAGACCTTCTCGGGACTGGCGGGCATGGGCGACCTGGTCGCGACGTGCACGTCGCCCTTGTCCCGCAACCACACGCTGGGCAAGCACATCGGTCGCGGGATGAGTCTCGAGGAGGCCGTCGTGGCTACCGGCGGGACGGCCGAGGGCGTGAAGTCCTGCCGGTCGGTGCTCGAGCTCGCGCACAAGGTCGGCGTCGACATGCCGATCACTGCCGGCGTCGTCGCCGTCCTGCACGAGGGCATGCCCGTCGACGACATGGCACGAGGGCTGCTCTCGCGGCCCCAGAAGTCCGAGGGCGTGACGTCCGGGCGCTGACCTGAGCGGCTCGGCTCCGGCTCGGCGACCTGCGGGCGTCGGGCCGGAGCCCCGCCGATCAGCTGTCGTCGCGCACGTCGACGACCACCCGCGTGGGGTCGGTGAGGGCAAAGACGCGGAAGGGTTCCTCGTCGGCGTCGTCCGTCCCGATGAAGGACTGCGTGTATCCTCGAAGACCCGCGGAGCGCGACCTCCTCGACCTCCTCCGAGCCGTCGAGGCTCAGGGGTTGGGCCCGGAGTACTCGGCGACACCGGTGTC
Organism: Oerskovia sp. M15; assembly: GCA_038070415.1. Taxonomy (GTDB): domain Bacteria; phylum Actinomycetota; class Actinomycetes; order Actinomycetales; family Cellulomonadaceae; genus Oerskovia. The sequence continues at coordinate 354,142 of JAMYWF010000001.1, read as the reverse complement.
CATCGGGTAGCCCGAGCCGGAGATCATGACCTGGATGACCCCGTCACCGTCGAGGTCGAACACGTTGCCGCTGCCGTCGTCGATCGCCTCCTCGACGTACTCCACGCGCCAGCCCGGCGTCCCGGTCCCGTCCATCTCGTAGACGACGCGGTCGAAGCCGTCGTGCCGCCGATCCGGATGTCGGTGACGGTCAGGGCCGCGTCCGCCGACGGCTCGGAGACGTCCGGGTCGGTGTTCGCGGGGAACGGGGGCGGCGGCCGACCCGTCGTCGACGCCTGCTGCGGGCGGCGGGCTCGCCTCCTCCGCAGTCGGCGCGTCGGAGGTCTCCTCGGAAGGGGACGGGCTCCCCGCCTCCGAGGCGGTCGGTGGCGAGGCCTCGCTCGGCGCGTCGTCGGTCCCGCCGTTCCCGCTGCTGCAGGCGGCGAGCGTCAGGAGAACCGCAGCGGCCGTCGTCGCGCCCGCCGCTCGCCGCACGCTGCGGCGTCGTCCGATCGTCGTGTCGTTCATGCCTGCCTCCTGGGTGCCGCTGCATCGACGGAGTCGTTCCCGGGTCCCTCGAGCCTAGGCGGGTCGGGACACGGTCGCATGAAGACGGGATCACGATCAGGAGCGAGGTGACGGCGCGCGGAGCCCGACCTCCCTCACGCGAAGACCACGCGACGCGTACGGTTCCCGGCGCCGACCGGCGTGACACGGCCTGCGTCCTGCACCTACCGTTGCGCCATGCCATGGATCACAGGCTCAGCAGGCGCGACCGGGGTGATCATCCTCGTGCTCGCGGTCGTCGCCGTGGTCGGGATCGAGCGCATGGTCAGCGGCCGGGCGAGGGACAGGCAGCGCGGCGGGCCCGGCGGTTCCGGAGAGCGTCGGTTCCGGCGCGTTCGGTGCGCTCGTCGACGTCTTCCAGCCCAGCCGGACGTACCTCACCGAGGAGAAGGAGCGGCAGCGGCTCGACATCGCCCAGTCGCCCGCCACGGACCCGCCGATCGACGTGGACCTGGAGTCCGGGGTCGTCGTGTTCAGTGCGGACGCCTACGAGCCGCAGGGCGCCAACGGCACCTCGCCGGCCTCGCAGTCCGAGGCCGAGCGCCCCTGACACGAACGACCACGGCGGGCCGTCCGCGGGAGGTGCGCCGCGCCGTCGGGCCCTCTAGCCGCCCGTGGCGACCCGCAGCGCCTGCTCCAGGTCCGCCCACAGGTCCTCGACGTCCTCGATGCCGACGCTCATGCGCAGCAGGTCCTCGGGGACCGTGTGCGACTCGGTGGCGAACCGCCGGCGCCGCTCGAGGCTCGACTCGACCCCGCCCAGGCTCGTCGCGGGGACCCACAGCTCGACCGCCTCGGCCACGGCGTCGGCGGCCTCGCGCCCGCCCCGGGCGCAGCCCGATGATCGCCCCGAAGCCCGTCATGGTGCGCGCCGCGCGCTCGTGGCCAGGGTCGGTCGGGAGGCTCGGGTGACGGACCTCCTCGACGAGCGGGTGCCCGGCGAGACGCCGGGCGATCTCCGCGGCGTTGGCCTGCGCGCGCTCGACGCGCAGCGCGAGCGTGCGCAGGCCGCGCAGCGCGAGCCACACCTCCCACGGCCCGGCGATCGCGCCGTGCAGCGTCCGGTACGCCCGGACCTTCGCGGCCAGGTCCGGGTCGCTCGTCACGACGGCCCCGAGCACGACGTCGGAGTGTCCCGCGAGGTACTTCGTGACCGAGTGCACGACGACGTCCGCACCCAGGGCGAGCGGCTGCTGACCGAGCGGGGTCGCGAACGTGTTGTCGACCGCTGTGAGCACGCCGCGCTCGCGGGCGGCGGCCAGGAGGACGGGCAGGTCGGCGACCTCGAGCATGGGGTTGGTCGGCGACTCGATCAGGAGCAGGTCGGCCCCGTCGATCGCCGCGAGGACCTGGTCGGTGTCCGCGACGTCGACCCGGACGACCTCGACGCCGTGCCGTGCGGCCAGGTCGTCGGCGAAGCCGAGCGTCACCTGGTAGGCGTGACGAGGCAGGACGACCTTGCCGCCGTCCGGGACGAACGAGTAGATCGCGGCGATCGCCGCCATGCCGGAGCTGAACACGATGCCGGGCTCGGACGCACCCTCGAGGGTCGCGAGGGCCTCCTCGAACGGGTGCCAGGTCTCGGTGTCCATGCGCGTGTACAGGAGCTCGCCCGGCTGCTGGACGCCGCGCGACACGTACGTCGAGGACAGGACCACGGGTGGGTTCACCGGTCCGCCCTGCTCGCGCGGCGGGCGCCCGGCCGAGACCGCGATCGTGGCGGGGACAACGGTGAGCGGTGGGCGAAGGACTCGGTGGGCTCGGTCGTCATGAGGGTGAGATTACGCCTGGCGGGGTGATGGGTGCCGTGAGCAATCGGCTGGTGGGCGTGATGCTCACTCCGCGATCGGTCCCAGCAGCGCGCTCGCGAACGTCGAGTGCGCGGACTCGTCGTCGGAAGGGTGGAAGATCCCGGCCAGCACGTCCCGGTAGAGGCGGCCGAGCTCGGAGGACGCGAAGTACGAGGAGCCGCCGGACACACGGATCGCCTGGTCGACGACGACGCGCGCCGTCTCGGTGGCCCGCACCTTGAGTCCTGCGACGGCCGTGAACCAGCCCGCCCCGCGATCGACCAGCCCGTCGATCTCGCCCGCGACCTGGTCGATCTGCGGGTAGATGCCGTCCATCGCGATGCCGGCGTCGGCGACCCGCCAGCGGATGTCCGGGTCCTGGGACAGCGGCCTGCCCCGTTCTTCATCGAGGTCCTGCGGTGCGCGGACTCCACGGCGAGCTCCAGGGCACGCTTGCCGATCCCGGTGTAGACCGAGGCCAGCAGCACCTCGAAGGTCGTGAAGATCGCCAGGACGAGCGGGTCGGTGGACGGTCCGGGCGCGAGGCGACGGACGACCCGGTTGGCCGGGGCGTGCGCGCCGACCAGCATCGTCGTGCGGCTCTGGCTCGCCCGCATGCCGACCGTGTCCCAGTCGTCCAGGACGTCGACGCCGCCGCCCTCCCGGGTGATGAAGGCGTGCACGAGCCGCGGGTCGCCGCCACCCGCGGGGACACTTCCCGTCCGGAGGCGTCTCGATCCCGAGGACGCCCAGGCGCGTCCACGCGGGCGACAGGGACGTGAAGATCTTCCGGCCGTGAAAGGTGTAGCCCCCTCGCCGTCGGGACGGGCCTGCGTCCGCGACCCGAAGAGCACCAGGTCGTTGCCCGGCTCCGAGTACCCGAACGCGTAGACCTCGCCGCGGGCCGCTTCCTCCAGCACGAAGTCGAGCGAGTGGTCGCCCCGCTCGTACAGGTACCGCGCGACGCCGGTCCACACGTGGTGCATGTTCACGGCCAGGGCGGTCGCCGGGGCCGCGCCCGCCAGGCGTATCTGCTCGTGCGCCACGTCCCGCAGCCCGAGACCGGGGCCGCCCATCGCGGTGGGGACGAAGGCCCGGAGGTAGCCGGCGGCCGTCAGCTCCTCGAGGTCCTCGGTGAAGAAGGCGTTCTCGCGGTCGTAGCCTGCGGCGCGGGAGCGGATCCGGTCGAGCAGGTCGTCGGTCAGCAGGGGAGACTCATGCACTCGTTCTACCACCGCAACCCGGCGTCGGAGCCATCGCCCCGTTTCACGCCGGGAAGCGGGTTCCGGTAGGGTCGTCCGCGATGTCCAGCCAGCCAGAACCCAGTGCTCCCGCGCGCAAGACGCGCGTCCTCATCCTCTTCGGCGGACGTTCCGGAGAGCATGTGATCTCGTGCGCCACCGCCGCCGGGGTGATGCGCGCCATCGATCGCGAACGCTACGAGATCATCCCCGTCGGGATCACCAGGGCGGGCCAGTGGGTCCTCGCCGCGGACGAGCCCGCACGGTGGAGATCACGCCCGGCAACCTGCCCGAGGTCACCGCGACCGGGAGAGGTCCTGCTGCCGCTCGCGGTCGGGCAGCGCGGCCTCCGTGTCCTGGAGCCGGGCGAGTTCCCGCGCGAGCTGGGCGAGGTGGACGTCGTCTTCCCGCTGCTCCACGGCCCGTTCGGCGAGGACGGCACGCTCCAGGGACTGCTCGAGCTGGCCGACGTGCCGTACGTCGGCGCGGGCGTGCTCGCCTCGGCCGTGGGCATGGACAAGCACTTCATGAAGCTGGTCCTCGCCGGTCAGGGCCTGCCCATCGCGCCGTACACCGTGATCCCCGGGGAGTGGGACCGCAACCCCGACGCCTGGACCGAGACGGTCGCGGGCCTCGGCCTGCCGGTCTTCGTCAAGCGGCCCGTGCCGGGTCGAGCCTGGGTATCACCAAGGTGGACGACCTCGCGGACCTGCCTGCCGCGATCGCCGAGGCGCGTCGGCACGACCCAAGGTCGTCGTCGAGGCCGGGGTGGTCGGCCGCGAGATCGAGTGCGCGGTGCTCGGCGGGCGCGAGGGTGAGCGCCCCGCGCGTCCCTGCCCGGAGAGATCGTCGTCACGGACACGAGCCACGACTTCTACGACTTCGAGGCCAAGTACCTCGACGAGGCGGGCGTCGAGCTGAGCTGCCCGGCGGACCTGCCCCAGCACCTCGTGGACGAGGTCCGCGACATCGCGGTCCGCACGTTCGAGGCCGTGGGGCCGAGGGGTTGTCACGCGTCGACGTGTTCGTCACGACGGAAGGGCGGGTCGTCGTCAACGAGATCAACACCATGCCCGGCTTCACGCCGTTCTCGATGTACCCGCGCATGTGGGAGAAGTCCGGGATCTCCTACCCGGAGCTCATCGACGAGCTCATCCAGCTCGCGCTGCAGCGCCCTACCGGTCTGCGCTGACGGCTGCGGCCGTCACTCACAGGCAGTAGCGCGTCTGCTCGACCTTGGACACCGCTCGGTTGAGGTCGGAGACGAACGACGACGAGTGGTCGGAGCTCACGGCGGCGGGATCTGCACCTCGACCGCGGGGTCGCGCCCGTAGGTGATGAACGTCCAGGTGCCCTTGCCGTCGTCGGCGACGATCCAGTCGACGCTGCCCGCGGTGCTGGGCACACCCTGGCACCCGGTCGTGGTGGGCTCGGGCGGCGTGACCCCGCAGCGCAGCGTGACGGCGGCGCCGGACTCGCCCCAGGCGGCCGTGGCCTGGCTGGCGGTCTTGACCTTGGGCAGGTCTCCCAGCAGGTCGGGGACCGCGAGGACGACCTCGGCGCACTTCGGGTTGGCGGCGTCGTCCGCGACGGGCACGCCGATGGTCGGCGCGCAGGCGGTTGCTCCTGCGCCCAGCAGGACGAGCAGGATCCCGGTGAGCGCCCGACGTCGGGCAGGGGTACGAGGGCGTTCGGCACCCTCCAACGGTAACGGCTCCGGAGGGCCCTCGGTCCCGCGTAAGGTGGCGCCGTGACTGATCTGACGGCGGGGCGCGTGCTGGTGCGGGAGACGTCCGAGGAGGAGCTGCTGGCAGCGATCTTCCCGCTCCTGCCGACGGGAGAGGCGACCCTCGTCGGCCCGGGCGACGACTCGGCCGTGGTGAGCGCCCCCGACGGGCGGTTCGTGGTCTCGACGGACGTCCTGGTCGAGCGCCGCCACTTCCGTCCTGAGTGGTCCACGGGGTACGACGTCGGGTGGCGCGCCGCGATGCAGAACCTCGCCGACATCGCGGCCATGGGCGCACGGCCCACCTCGCTCGTGGTCGCGCTCGTGATCCCGGGCCGCCTTCCCGTCGAGTGGGTCACGGGCCTGGCCCGCGGTCTCGCCGCGGCGTGCGCGCCGAGCGGCGCGGCGGTGGTCGGGGGCGACCTGTCGAGCGGCGACGACGTGGTCGTCGCGGTCACGGTCCACGGGGACCTGGGCGGGCGGGCGCCGGTCCTGCGTTCGGGCGCCCGGGTGTCCGACGTCGTCGCGCACGCCGGGCGCAGAGGGTGGTCCGCCGCGGGGCTCGCCCTGCTCGAGCACGAGCTGGGACACCTGGACAGCGGACTCGTGGACGCGTTTCTGCGGCCCGAGCCGCCGCTCGGGGCCGGTCCGCTCGCCGCGGACGCGGGCGCGACCGCGATGCTGGACCTCTCCGACGGCCTGCTGCGCGACGCCGGGCGCATCGCCCGCGCGAGCGGGTGTGCATCGACCTCGACCCAGCGGCCTTCGCCGCCGACGTCGACCGGCTGGCCGCAGCCGCCGTGGCTGTCTCGGCAGCGACCGGGTACCCGGGGCGACGAGCCCACGGCCGTGGACGCCCTCGTCCGTGACTGGACCCTCACGGGCGGGGAGGACCACGGCCTGCTGGCGACGTTCCCTGCGGGGACCGCGCTCCCGAGCCCTTCCGGGCGGTGGGACGGGTGCTGTCCGCGGACCCGGACGGCCCGGACCGTCGGTGACGGTCGACGGGTCAGCGCCGCGTGCGCACGGCGTGGGATGGGACCACTTCCGCCGTTGACGGGCTGCGGCGCGTGGCGTGCGACGGCATGGGTCGAGGGGCCGCCCGGGGCGACCTCGCGGGAGAGCGGATCGGTGCTGAGGAACGCTCGGGATCAGACCGTGCGGCGGTAGCGCAGCTGGGTCAGGTCGCGTCCGCCGATGTCGTCACGACGCTCGACCCCGTCCGGGCGAACCCGTGGCGGCGGTAGAAGTGCTGCGCGCGGTCGTTGTCCTTGAGCACCCACAGCGACACGGGCGTGCGCGGGGCACGCGACCGAGCATCGTGCGCATGAGGTCTCGAGCGACGCCGCGACCCCAGGCCTCGGGGTCGAGGTAGATGGCGTAGACCTCGAGGTCTCCGTCCTCGGCGTCCTCGTCGCGAGCGGGACCGATGCTGGCGAAGCCGAGTGCGCGCCCGTCGCCCTCGGCCAGGAGGATGTCGGCACCCGTGCTCGCGAGGTTCTGGGTCCAGGCCGCCTCGCGCTGGTCGTGGTCGAGCGAGGCCAGGTAGTCGTCCGGAACGATCCCGGCATAAGCCCCTCGCCAGGAGGCGATGTGGACCTGGGCGATCGACGCCGCGTCCTGCGGGGTCGCCGTGCGGATCGTTACCTCGTTGAGTTCCGTCACCATGACCAAATCCTGCCACTTCCGTGGAGATCCACCAAACCTCTTTGTCCGGATCTTCAGCAGATCTCCCAAGGGAATCAGTTGTCGTCGCGGGCGACGCGGTGTCGGAGATCGTCCGGTCCCGTGGTGTCCGCTCGTCGGCGCGCTGATCGTCTCAGTCTTTCCTCCTCGGCGCCTGTCGGGATGCCTGCCGGGATGCCCGGCGAGCGACCGCCAGTCGGACCTCCTCGGCGATCAGGTCGGCGTTGATGGACGCTGCCGCCTGGACGCCGGCAGCAGCGGCAGCGACCACCTGGGCTGTTCCGTCGGTGACGTTGCCCGCGACCCAGACACCTGGGAGCGAGGTCGCGCCGCGGGGTCGGCGGCACGGAGGTGCCGATGGGCACTCCTCGAACATCAGCTGCGTGGTCTCGATCCCGAGCGACTCCAGTACGGCTGAGCGTGCCGTGAAGCGCGGCGCGACCACGAGCGCCGAGCACGGGACCACCTCCCCGGACGCAAGCCGCACACCGCTCAGGGCGCCGTCGCCGACCACGAGTCCGTCCACGCGGCCCTCGACGACGCGGATGCCGCGGGCGTCGAGCCCGGCCCGGGCCGACTCGTCCACCTCGTCGGTCGCATGGAGGAACAAGGTCACGTCCTCGCTCCACTGGCGCCACATCTGGGCCTGGTGAAAGGACACCGGGCTCGTGGCCAGGATGCCGACGGCCTGGTCGCGCATCTCCCACCCGTGGCAGTAGGGGCAGTGCAGGACGTCCTTCCCCACCGCTCGGCGACGCCCGGGACGTCGGGCAGCTCGTCGACCAGACCCGTCGTCACGAGCAGGCGGCGAGCCCGGACGGACGTGCCGTCCGCGAGCTGCAGCTCGAAACCCTCCTCCGGCAGCGCCGCGGCGGACTCGACGGTGCCGTGGATGATCCTGCCGCCGTACGCGGTGACCTCGCCGCGGCCCGCGGCGAGCAGGGCCGCGGGGTCTCGCCGTCGCGGGACAGGTAGCCGTGCACGTGGGCGGCGGCGCGTTGCGCGGACGACCGGCATCGATCACGAGCACGCGCCGTCGAGCGCGGGCGAGCGTGAGCGCCCCGCTCAGTCCTGCTGCGCCGCCGCCGACGATCACGGCGTCCCAGGTGTCCTGTGTCGTGCTCTCACCCGTGGCGGGTGCTGACGTCTCTCTGGTCATGGGGACCACCTCCGTGACCGAGCATCGACGCCAGACCGCTCGCCTGGCAATTCCTCTTGCTGAAGTGGCAAACTCGACCTCATGAGCGATCCCTTCGCCGATGCCCTCGAGGCCGTCGGTCCCCGCCTGCGCGGACTACGCCAGCAACGACACCTGACCCTCTCCGAGCTCGCGGACCGCACAGGCATCTCCGTGAGCACCCTGTCCCGCCTGGAGTCTGGAGGACGCCGTCCCACCCTCGAGCTGCTGCTGCCGCTCGCCCGCGAGCACGAGGTTCCGCTCGACGAGCTCGTCGGAGCGCCGCCCACGGGCGACCCGCGCATCCATGCGCGGCCGGTGAAGCGGCACGGTTCCACGTTCCTGCCGCTGTCCCGCAGGCCCGGCGGCGTCCAGGCCTACAAGCAGCTCCTGCCCGGCCGGACCACGGACGTGCTGCCGGAGACCGCGGTGCACGAGGGCTACGAGTGGCTCTACGTCCTGGGAGGTCGGCTGCGGCTCCTGCTCGGTGAGCACGACCTGGTCCTGGGGAAGGGGAGGCCGCCGAGTTCGACACCCGCACCCCGCACGCCATCGTCAGCGCTGACGAGCATCCGGTCGAGCTGCTGGTCCTCCACGGGCCCCAGGGAGAGCGGGCGCACTTCCGGGCGCGACCCAGGCGCGCCGCGCGGCTGACGACCCGCGGCGCGAAGTCCCTCCCGCGGCGATCCTCGCCGAGCGGGACCAGGTCGCCCGGGTGAGCGACGTCGTCGGGCGCGAGCGGCCCGGACGTGAAAGCCCGTCAGGACGAGTCCTGACGGGCTTTCGTGGAACGAGCTGAGGCTCAGACGTGGCGGACGACCTTGCCGGCCTTCAGGCACGAGGTGCACACGTAGAGGCGCTTCGGGGTACCCGAAACGATGGCACGGACGCGCTGGATGTTCGGGTTCCAGCGACGCTTCGTACGGACGTGCGAGTGCGAGATGCTGTGCCCGAAGCTCGGGCCCTGCCGCAGACTTCGCAGTTGGCAGCCACGATTTCTCCTGATCGTCGTGCACGCCTCCGCGAAGGACAGCGGCGACGTAGTGAATGGTCTGTGGGGTGAACGCGCCATACCGGCAGAAGCCGCGGAGCGTCCGTGGCCGCCCGGATCTGTCCGGGCAACCTCCATAGGGTAGCCGATAGCCACCCACCAACCCAAACCGGCCCGAACGCATGCGAGAAGCAGCGCCCGAGGCGGACTACGGTGGTCCGGTCAGTATCGCAGGCTTGGCGAGGGTTCGACACCTCGCCTGCCACACCCCGAAGGAGCCCGACGAGCGTGACGGACGGCGAGCAGCGCATCGAGCCCGCAGTGGTGCGGAACTGGGTGGCGGAGATCGTCCGGGTGCTGGGCGACGCCAGGGCGCGCATCGACAGCACCAACGTCTTCCCCGTGGCGGATGCGGACACCGGCACCAACATGTTCCTGACGGTCTCGGAGGGGCGCGGTCGGTGCGCGACGTGCCCGACGACGCGTCCACCGACGCGGTCCTCCTCGCGTTCGCGCGTGGCGCCCTGATCGGGGCGCGCGGCAACTCGGGCGTGATCCTCAGCGAGTTCCTCCGGGGCTTCGCCGGAGCGGTCACGGTGGCCGCGGAGCCCGTGGGCTCGCTGCGCGTGGCCGCCCGGTTCGAGGCGGGAGCACGCGGCTCGTACGCGGCGGTCGCGGCCCCGGTGTCCGGCACGATCCTTACGGCAGCCGCTGGTGCGGCGACCGAGGCCCGCGCCGCGGCGGACGCCGGGCGCTCGCTCGTCGAGGTCGTGGTCGCCGCCCGCGACGGTGCCCACGCGGCCATGCTCCGCAGCCCCACGAGCTCGAGGTCCTGTCCCGCGCGGGGTGCTCGACGCGGGCGCCCAGGGCCTCGTCCTCGTCCTCGACGTGCTCTGCCGGGTGCTGGGCGCGCCAGGGCTCGCCGCGGACCTGGTCGGAGGAGCCGCCGGAGGGATGTCGGTGGCGGTCGGCAGCATGGACCTCATGGCGACCGTGGTGACCGACCCTCGGACGGATGCTCGCGCCCGGCGGGGAGCGGCGTCGAGCAGCGTGACGTTCCGCACACGTCCTACCCGGCGGGTGGCGAGCAGGTCCGCGTGGGGTCGGACGGCGAGTTCGAGGTGATGTTCGTCATCGAGAGCACGGCGGCCACGGGCACCTCGAGGTCCGGCCACGCCAGCCCGGACCTCGGTGAAAGGGTCCGGGTCGCGCTGCAGCAGGTCGGCGACTCGGTGGTCGTGGTCGGCGACGGCGTGTGGCAGGCCCACGTCCATGCGGACGACCCGGCGCGCGCCGTGAGCGCGGCGCGCGAGGCGGTCGCCCGGCGGCGCGGCTGCGCCAGGTCTGCGTGCGGCACCTCGCGACCCAGGTCGCGGCGCGCGGCGTGCACGGGCCACCCGCGGCGGGCGGCACGTGCCCGCCCACGGCGTGGTCACCATCACCTCGGCCCCGGGCTCGTCCGGACCTCGCCCGCAGCGGCGCCGTGGTTCTGCTCGTGACGGACCGCGCCCGGAACCGGACGAGGTGCTGCGCGTCGCGGTGGACACCGGCGCGCAGCACGTCACCGTGCTCCCCGGCAGCGAGGCGGCGGCGGCCGCCGCGCGGTCCGCGGCGCGGCTCCTGGACGCCGAGACCAGCGACCTGCGGTTCGTCGAGGTGCTCGACGCCCCGACCGACCTGCACGTCGTCGCGGCGCTCGCGGGCGCCCAGCTGACCGAGTCAGGTCCGCTCGAGGCCATGCGGGAGGCCCTCGCGGACGTCCGCGCCGTCCAGGTGCGCTCCGACGGGTCGCTCGTGCGGTCGGCGCTCGAGGCGCTCCTGCGTCCCGAGGACGAGGTCCTCACGATCCTGCCGGGGACCCTCGTGGACCCCGTCGTGATCGACGTCGTCGCGGGCATCGCCCGCCAGCAGGTTCCCGGCATCGAGGTCGTCGTCCTCGACTCCGGGCGTGTCCACGCAGACCTCGAGCTGGGAGCGGAATGAGCAACGACCCGCGGCCGCGAGCCCGGACCACGTCACAGGCTCCCGTGCGCTGGCGGCGACCTGGTGACCGGACCCGTCGACCGGTTCACCGAGCCCCTCGTCAGGGTGCTGGGCCCGCGCTCCGCCGGGGCGCTCGCCAAGCTGGGCCTCGAGACCACGGGGACCTGCTGGGCCACTACCCGCGCCGGTACGGGGACCCGGGCAAGCTCACCGACCTCGGCGGTCTGGTGCTCGGCGAGCACGTCACGATCATGGCGCGCGTGGTCCAGGCGACCGTCCGGGCCATGCGCTCGCGCGGCGGCGCGATGCTCCAGGCCGAGGTCACCGACGGCGTCCACCGCCTCTCCTGACCTTCTTCGCCAGGGCACGGGCGCGCTGCGCACGCACGAGAGCCGCTCCAGCCGGGTCGCACGGGCTGTTCACCGGCGTGGTCAGCGCGTATCGGGTGCCCGCCAGCTCACGCACCCGGACTACCTGATCATCGGGGTCGACGCCGACGACGAGGAGTCGGCCCTCGTCGAGGCCCGTCGCCCCATCCCGCTCTACCCGGCGAGCGCCGCGATCCCCAGCTGGCGGATCCAGAAGGCCGTCCGCCAGGTCCTCGACCCGCTGACCGAGGACGAGGTGCCCGACCCGCTGCCCGGCGCGGTCCGGGAGGCCCGCGGGTTCGGGTCGCGGCACGCCGCGCTCAAGGACGTCCACGAGCCGTTCGATACCCGACAGTGGCAGCACGGCAGGGACCGGTTGCGCTACGAGGAGGCGTTCGTGCTCCAGGCCGCGCTGCGCAGCGGCGTGCGAGGGCGAGCGCCGAGGAAGCGACTGCGCGGCCGTTGCTCGCACCGGGCGAGCCCAGCGCCTCGCGGACTTCGACGCGTCGCTGCCGTTCACGCTCACCGGCGGGCAGTTGGAGATCGGTGAGGAGGTCTCGGGAGAGCTCGCGCGCTCGCGGCCCATGCAGCGCCTCCTCCAGGGAGAGGTCGGCTCGGGCAAGACGGTCGTCGCGCTGCGCGCGATGCTCCAGGTGGTCGACGCCGGAGGGCAGGCCGCGCTCCTGGCCCCACCGAGGTGCTCGCCTCGCAGCACGCGCGCACGTTGCGGACCCTGCTGGGTCCGCTCGCTGAGGAAGGGATGCTCGGCGGGCCGACCACGGGACGCGCGTCGCGCTGCTCACGGGCTCGATGGGGCTGCCGCGAAGAAGGGCGCCCTGCTCGACGCCGCGAGCGGCCGGGCAGGGATCGTCGTGGGGACGCACGCACTGCTGAGCGAGAACGTGCAGTTCGCGGACCTCGGTCTCGTCGTGGTCGACGAGCAGCACCGGTTCGGGGTGGAGCAGCGTGACGCGCTGCGGGCCAAGGCCCGGACCAGCCCCCACCTGCTTGTCATGACCGCGACGCCCATCCCGCGCACGGTCGCCATGACGGTCTTCGGGGACCTCGAGACGTCCTCGCTCACCGAGATCCCGCGGGCGCGCAGGCATCACGACGCACGTGGTCCCCGCCGACAACGAGGCGTGGATGCACCGGACCTGGCAGCGGGTGCGCGAGGAGGTCGACGCCGGGCACCGCGCCTACGTGGTGTGCGCGCGCATCCACCCGGACGCCGAGCTCTCCGCGCCGTCGGGTCCGGACGGTGCCGACGCTCCGGGCGCGGTCGGGACGGCCGGGAAGAGGCGACGGACCGACGACTTCGACGAGGTGCCGGACTTCCTCGACCTCGACCCCGACGGGACCGGGCAGGCTCCGACCGGCCGCCGCTGCGTGCCGTGCTCGAGGTCGCCGAAGAGCTCGCGAGCGTCCCGCGCTGCGGGGCTCGCCGTCGGGGTCCTGCACGGGCAGATGCCCCTGCGGACAAGGAGAAGGTCATGGCCGACTTCGCGTCCGGCGCGGTGCAGGTCCTGGTCTCCACGACCGTCGTCGAGGTCGGCGTGGACGTCCCCGAGGCCACCGTGATGGTCGTGTTCGACGCCGACAGGTTCGGGCTCTCCCAGCTCCACCAGCTCCGTGGGCGCGTGGGCCGTGGCTCCGCGCCGGGCTCTGCCTGCTGGTCTCGACCGTCGAGCCGGGTACCCCTGCGGCCGTCCGGGTCGAGACCATGGCGGAGACCACCGACGGGTTCCGCCTCGCGACCGTGGACCTCGAGCTGCGCAGCGAGGGCGACGTGCTGGGCGCGGCGCAGTCCGGCAAGGCCAGCTCGTTGCGGCTGCTGCGCGTCGTCAAGGACGTCGCGGTGATCGAGCAGGCCAGAGCCGACGCCGCCGAGGTGATCGCCACCGACCCGGACCTGGCCGAGCACCCCGAGCTGCGGGCCGCGATCGCGAGCCAGCTCGACCCTGAGCGCGAGGAGTTCCTCGAGCGGGCGTGACGTCGCCCGGGCCCACGGGCGACAGGTCCCCGCGACCGCCCGTCTAGGCTGTCCCGCATGACGAGGATCGTGGCCGGGACGGTCGGTGGACGCAGCCTGCAGGTGCCCCAAGGGGACCCGCCCCACGAGCGACCGGGTGCGCGAGGCGATCTTCTCCCGGCTCGAGCACTACGGGGTCCTCGAGGGGCCTACGTGCTCGACCTCTACGCGGGCTCGGGCGCGCTCGGCCTGGAGGCCGCCTCGCGGGCGCCCAGCGGGTCGTGCTGGTGGACGCCGCCCGCGGTGCCGCGGAGGTCTGCCGGACCAACGTGAAGGCACTGGGTCTCACGACCGTGCAGGCCGTCCAGGACAAGGCCGAGAAGTTCGTCCTCTCACCTCCGTCGACCACGTGGGACGTCGTCTTCATCGACCCGCCCTACGACGTCTCCGAGGCTGTCGTCGCCGAGCTCCTGCGCCAGCTCTCCGTGACGTCGGCGCTCGTCGGGGACGCCGTCGTGGTGGTCGAGCGCTCCACCCGCAGCCCCGAGCCGACGTGGCCCGCAGGGTGGGAGCTGCTCGCCCGCAAGGACTACGGCGAGACGGCCGTCTACTACGCGGGGCCCGCCGCGGCCGAGGAGTCCTCGGACGACCTGCCCTGAGAGACCTGCAGCCCGGCAGGGCGGCGGGAGCGGCGGGAGCGCGCAGCGATGCCTCGTCGAGCAGTCCCACCGGCACCCGGCCCAGCTCGTCGACCCCAGCAGCTCGACTCGGTCGCCTGCCACGGACGCGAGCAGGGCGCGGGTCGGGGCGTCGTCAGCGAGGCCGCCCTCGCTGTCCACGAAGTACTCCCGCAGGAACGTCCGCAGCGGCGCCGCGGGGACGCTCGTCGTCACCGAGCCCTCGACCGCGAGCGTCATGAGCAGCAGGGCCGCACACGCTCGGTGCCGGGGCCGTTGCCGGGCTGGAAGTAGGGCACGGCGAGGATGCGTCCCCGTGCCGGGCGTAGAACCGCAGCCGCGCCTCCGGGTCGCCGTGCGCCTCGCTCGCACCGTGGAAGCCGGGTGCTCGACCTCGCCCAGCACCATGGCCGGGCGCAGGGCCGTCAGCCAGGCCGCGACCGCCGCGCCGAGCAGCGCCGCGCCGATCCCGCTCCCGCGCCGTCCCGGGCGATCGCCAGGTACTGGACCAGGAGCACCCGCGCCTCGGCCGACCAGGAGCCGACGACGCCCGCCACCACCTGCCCGTCCATCCCCGCGCCCGCGGCACCCGGCTCGCGGTCGTCGGCGCCGTCGTCGGGCACCACCACGCCCAACGACTCGAGGTGCCCCGCCGCGTGGTCCGCGAGGAACGACTCCAGCGAGACCAGCTCTGCAGGCGGGAACGACGGGCTGAGCACGTCCCGGTGCAGCTGCGTGAGCTGTTCGTCGGAACGGAGCGGGACGACCACAGGGCCGGTCTGGGACGACATGGCCCCTATCCTGCCGCGCGCACGGTCGACGTGCAGGTCGGCGAACCCCGAGGGCTCGGCTCCTGCGCGACGCCTCCGGCCCTGACCTGCGCGGATTCCTGGAGCGCGTGTACTACCGTGGCGAGGTGACCATCGCCGTCTGCCCGGGGTCCTTCGACCCCTCACCCTCGGCCACCTCGACATCGTCCGCCGAGCGCGTTCGCTGTTCGACGTCGTGGTCCTGGGGTCGCCCGCAACTCGACCAAGTCGGCTCTCCTGAGCGCCGAGCAGCGCGTCGAGATCGCCCGCGCCGCGCTCGCCGCGTCGCCGGGGCTCGAGGACGTCCGCGTCGAGATCGTGCCCGGGTTGCTCATGGACTTCTGCCGCCAGGTCGGAGCCTCAGCCGTCGTCAAGGGACTGCGTGGGGCGCGGACTTCGACGCGGAGCTGCCCATGGCTCTCATGAACCGCCACCTCGCCGGCGTCGAGACCGTCTTCGTCCTCGGCGACCCGCACTGGCTCACGTCGCGTCCTCGCTCGTCAAGGACGTGGCCCGCTTCGGCGGTCCCGTCGACGACCTGGTCCCGGCGGCGTCGGGGACCTCGTGCGGCAGGCGCTCGCGGACCGGGCCGCAGGCACGACGCCGGTCCCGCAGGCGACCCCACCACGGAAGGAACAGGCCGATGAACGACCACCCGCTCGCGCGGACCGACGACGAGGCGCAGGACGAGGCGCAGACGGAGGCCGGGCTGCACGTGATCCTCGACGACCTCGCTCTCCTCGTCGAGACGGCGCGCGCGATGCCCATGTCCTCCTCGGTCCTCGTGAACAAGGCCGACGCCCTGGCGCTGGTCGACGAGATGCGCCACGCGCTGCCCGAGCAGCTCGCGCACGCCGACGAGGTGCTGGCGGAGGCCGACGCCGTCCTGGCTGCCGCGAACAAGCAGGCCGAGGACATCCTCACCACCGCGCGCGCCCGGGCGATCGAGCTCGTCCAGCAGGAGCAGGTCGTGGTGCAGGCGGAGTCCCGCGCGCACTCGATCGTCGAGGAGGCCGAGCGCACGGCCGCGGAGCTGCGCGTCGACGCCGACGACTACTGCGACCGCCGCTCGCGGAGTTCGAGGTCGACCTGGGCAAGGTCATGGCGCAGGTCAATGCGGGCGGGCGAAGCTCGCTCAGCGGATGGGCGAGTACTCGGGGAACGGGGACTCGGAGGAGTAGGTCACAGGCCCGAACCCTCGACCCGTCGGGAGCCCGGGGCATGTCCGGTCCAGGTGGCTCCCGAGGTTCGACGGCGGTTCCGTGATGGCGTAACATAGTCCGTTGGTCCTGCCTGTCATCGGCTGGGACCGAGGACGCACGTCCATCCCCGGAGTTCTCCTGGGCTGTCGTGCGTGCTGTGACCTTGAACACCTGGTGGCCCGCACGGGTCGCTGAGAACCCGTGGAGGAACCCATCGCTCTCGACCCGCGCTCGCCCCTTGTGCTCGACACGTACGAGCTCGGTCGGCGTCCCGGATCGATGCGTGAGGTGACTCGCTCGGCCAAGGCCCCGGCTGACCTCGGTACCGTCGTGATCGGCATCCCGGAAGGAGCTGATCTCGAGCTGGACGTCCGGCTCGAGTCGGTGATGGACGGGGTCCTGGTGACAGGGACTGCCCAGGCCCAGGCGGTCGGGGAGTGCGTGCGGTGTCTGGAACCGGTGACGGCTGACGTCGTCGCGGACATCCAGGAGCTGTTCGTCTATCCCGAGCGCTCGAAGGCCGCGGCAGAGTCCGGGGACGACGAGGGTGAGGTGTCCGAACTCGAGGGCGACCTGATCGACCTGGAGCCCGCGCTTCGGGATTCCGTCGTCACTGCACTACCATTCAGACCGTTGTGTCAGCCTGATTGCCAGGGCCTGTGCTCCGAGTGCGGAGCACGTCTGGCTGAGGATCCTGACCACTCGCACGACAATGTCGATCCCCGGTGGTCGGCACTACAGAGCATGCTCGAGGATCCGAGCGTGTCCGACGATACGAAAGAGAGCTAGCCGTGGCTGTTCCGAAGCGCAAGATGTCGCGCAGCAACACCCGTGCGCGTCGTTCGCAGTGGAAGACCACCGCCGCGAACCTCACGACCTGCCCGCAGTGCAAGGGCGACAAGCTGTCGCACGCTGCGTGCCCGACCTGCGGCACCTACAAGAGCCGTCAGTACGTCGAGGCGCTGCGCACCGAGCACGCAGGCTGAATAGCGTGACGCCGGACGCCCCGCGGCCGCCGGTCTTCTCGAAGCTCGGGATCCACCTGGATCCCGAGCTTCGTGCTTGCACTGACGCACCGTTCCTTCGCCCACGAGCACGGTGGCATCCCGACCAACGAGCGTCTCGAGTTCCTCGGGGACACCGTTCTCGGTCTCGTCGTGACGGAGGCGCTCTACCGCCGCCACCCGGACCTGCCGGAGGGCGAGCTCGCCAAGATGCGTGCTGCCACGGTCTCGCAGAAGTCCCTCGCGGCGATCGCCCGCACCCTCGGGCTCGGCGGGTACATCCTGCTCGGCAAGGGCGAGATCCGCACGCGCGGCAACGACAAGGACTCGATCCTGTCGGACACCGTCGAGGCACTGATCGGCGCGACCTACCTGAGTCACGGGCTCGAGACCGCGCGCGACCTCGTGCACCGCCTCGTGGACCCGACGCTCGCCGTCGCCGCGGACCTGGGGGCGGGTCTCGACTGGAAGACCTCCCTGCAGGAGTCGGCCGCCGCGCGCAACCTCGGCGCCCCGGCCTACGCGAGCCAGGGCGACGGTCCTGATCACGCACGCACCTTCACCTCCGAGGTCTCGCTCAACGGCGTCGTCTACGGCACCGGCAGCGGCTCGGCCAAGAAGTACGCCGAGCAGGAGGCCGCCGAGATGGCCTACCAGGCCGTCCAGGAGCTGCCGCTCCCGGAGGTCGCCGCGGCCGTCACCGACCCGACCGACGGGTCGAGCAGCACCGTTGCCTGAGCTGCCCGAGGTCGAGACCGTCCGTGACGGTCTCGCCCGCCACGTCACGGGCCGCACCGTCACCGGCGTCGAGGTCTTGCGCGACTACTCCGTGCGCCGTCACGAGCGTGGTTCGGAGAGCTTCCGCGGCCAGCTCGTCGGGAGAAGCCTGGGCGCTGCGGTGCGCCGGGGCAAGTACGTGTGGCTCCTGCTGGAGGAGCCGCCGGGACGAGCGCCCTGCCCGACGGCGCAGCCTCCGCGGGCCCGCCCGTCGCCGCCCTCATGGCGCACCTGGGCATGAGCGGTCAGCTGCTCGTCCGCTCCGGGACCGCAGCCATGGACAAGGTTCCGCACCTGCGGGTCCGGCTCGAGCTGTCCGCCGTCCCCGGGAGGGCGACCCGGGTACGCCGCGCACCCTCGACTTCGTGGACCAGCGCACGTTCGGGCACCTGTCCGTGACCGACCTCGCTCCCACGCCCGACGGCGGACCGGGCGGCTGGGGTCGCCCTCGCGGAGATCCCCGAGCCCGCGGCCCACATCGCGCGTGACCTGCTCGACCCGCGCTCCGGCGCGACGACCTTGCGAGGGCGATCCGCCGTCGTCGGACCGGGGTCAAGCGGGCCCTGCTCGACCAGACGCTCGTCTCCGGTGTCGGCAACATCTACGCCGACGAAGCGCTCTGGCGTGCCGGGCTGCACTACGCGCGGCCCACCGACACCTTGCGGCTCACCGAGGCGCACCGGGTGCTCGACGCCGCCGAGGAGGTCATGCGGGAGGCTCTCGCGCAGGGCGGGACCAGCTTCGACGAGCTCTACGTCGACGTCAACGGACAGTCCGGATACTTCTCGCGATCCCTCGCCGTGTACGGGCAGGAGGGCAAGCCGTGCTCCCGCTGCGGGGCGCTCGTGCGACGGGACGAGTTCATGAACCGGAGCGCCTACACGTGCCCGGCCTGCCAGAAGGTGCCGCGGAACGCTCGCTGGTAGTCGCTCGACGCATCCACCCCGGTCGTGCCGACCGGGTGGCTCAGCGGGGACCACGTTGCGCAGCGGGCGGCCCTCGCGCAGGTTCGCCAGGTTCTCCAGGACCAGGGCCGCGGCCCCTGCGGTCGACCTCCGCGACGTGCGGCGTGAGGATCGTGTTCGGGGCGTCCCAGAGCGGGGAGTCGTCCGGAAGCGGCTCGGTCGCGGTGACGTCCAGCGCGGCGCCGCCCAGGCGACCGTCGCGGAGGGCGGCGACGAGCGCCTCCTCGTCGACCGTGGCACCACGTCCCACGTTGACGAACCAGGCGTGGTCCGGGAGCTGGTCGATGCGTGCGGCATCGAACGCGCGGCGGGTCGCGGGCACCGCGGGCAGGAGCGAGACCAGGACGTCGGTCGTCGCGAGGACCCGGGAGGTCCTCGTCCGTGACCACCGGGTAGCCGAAGCGCTCGCCCGCGATGCTCGCGATCCCGTGACGCGCGCCCCGAGGGCCGCGTAGAGCGGGCGAGGGCGGCCGCGATCGAGCCGAAGCCCCAGATCGTGACGTTCGCCCCGTGGAGCGTGAAGCGCCCGCTCGTCGCCGGATCGGCCTGCTCGCGTCCCAGCGCGTCGTCCCAGTGGTGATCGCGCTGTGCGGCGCCGAGCCGGTCGAGGCGCCGGACCGCCGCCAGGGTGAGCGCGAGCGTGTGCTCAGCCACGGGACCGTCGTGCAGCGACCGACCGTTGGAGACGACGACCTCGGGAGCGAAGCCCGCCGCGAGGACGGCGTCCGGTCCGGCCGCGAGGTCTGGACCCAGCGGAGCCGGGTCAGGTGCGAGGCGGCGTCCGCGAGGTTCGCCGGGGTGTTGGCCCAGGCAACCAGGACCTCGGCGTCGCGGTGCTCGCGAGGGAGCGGGGCGGCGGCGGCGTACTCCACGAACACGTCGGCCGGGCCGTCCACGGGAACCGAGCCCGGGACCAGGTCGAGGTGGATCGTGTCCGGGACGAGGATCTTCACGGGGCTCCAGGAGTCGACGGGCAGAGGTGTCCGACGACGCTACCAGCGCCGCTGCGGACGGCCGGTGCGGGTGGGTGGCCGGGCGCGCGCCTACTCGACGGGCGTGACCCGCCGGAAGCTTGCACGGCGCGGCATCAAGGCCGTGATCCCGCAGAAGAGGACGAAATCGCCGCCCGCAAACGCAAGGGCTCCACGGTGGTCGGCCCCCACACCTGGATGCCAAGGCCTACAAGGGACGCAACGTCGTCGAGGCACTTCAACCTCGCCAAGCAATGGCGCGGCCTGGCAACCCGCTACGACAAGCGAGCCATCACCTTTCGCGCCGCCTACATCCTCTGCGCCTGCATCGCGGGGTTGCGCGCGTAGGACTCGCCTCAGGTGCCTTGGTTGGCTTTGCGCCAGATGCCCTCGAAGACTTCCCGCTCGACGATCGCGACCACGAACTGCGGATCTGTCGCGATCTCTGCGGGCAACGGCACAGGAATCAGCCCGAGGCGGGTACTCCCCGACTCGTGCTCGCCATCGGCCCACGCCATGCGCCCGCCGGCGAACTCGTCGACCGTCCGCACTTCCCACCCTCGACCACGTGTGCCCACAGCACCACCGGGTCCTCTGCGTTGTCGTGAATCCACCGCACTCGTTGAAAGTACTCGCTCGTCACCACGCGATAATCCCGCACCTACGCAACCCAAAGAGCAGGAGACGCGCCCTACCTGACCCCAGCCTCCTGCGCGAGCGCCCAGCGGTAGCCCTCGTCACGTGCGAGCAGCTCGGCGTGGGTGCCACGCGCGAGCACGGTCGCGGGCTCTCGGGGTCGGCGTCGTCGGTCCGGCCCAGCAGCAGCACCTCGTCGACCGCGGCGAGGGCCGACAACCGGTGCGTCGCCACCACGACGCCGCGCCCGTCCGTGCGGCTGGTCTCGACCAGGTGCGTGAGCAGCTCGTCGGCGGTCGCCGGGTCGAGGTGCTCGGCGGGTTCGTCGACGAGCAGCAGGGGAGCGGGGCCAGCAGGGCGCGTGCGATCAGGAGCCGACGGCGCTCCCCACCGGAGATCGTCGTCGCGTCGGGGCCGAGGATCGTCCGGACCCTCCGGAAGCCCGGCGAGCCACTCGCCGAGTCCCACGTCGACCAGGGCGGCCGCGCCCTCCTCGGGGTCACGTCGCCACGCGCGACGCGCAGGTTCTCGAGCAGCGTGGTGTCGAACACGTGCCCGTCCTCGGCGACGAACACGACCTGGTGAGCGACGTCGTCGGGCGTGAGCGACGCGATCGGCGAGCCGTCGAGACTCACGCTCCCCGCGAGCTGCGGGACGAGTCCCGCGGCCGTCATGAGCAGGGTCGTCTTCCCGACGCCCGACGGGCCGACGATCGCGACGGACCGCCCGGGCGCACGACGAGGTCTACGCCGCTCACGGCCGCGCGACCGTCCCAGCCGCACGCGGCGCCGCCACGGTGATCTCCGGACTGTCAGAACCAGCGTGAGGTCCAGCTCCCGCTCGTTCTGACACGTCGACAGGGCCAGGGCTCGTGTCAGAAGCAGCGTGAGCCCCGGACCTCGCAGGTTCTGACAGCTCGGGTGCATCGGACCCTTCCGCCGCAGCATCCAGCAGCTCCATGATCCGCCGCGCCGCCTGACGCGAGCGCTGCACCTGCACGGCGGCGGCAGGAAGCACACCGGCGGCCTCGAACACCGCGAGCGGCGTCAGCACGATCACGGCGAGCTCGACCGGCGCCAGCGTCCCGGCCGCGACGGCTGGGAGACCGAGCAGCAGCGAGGCGAGGACGGCCAGCCCGACCGCCGCGGTGTTGACCGCCGCGGCCGTGCCCGAGGTCCGGGCCCCGGAATCGGTGACGGACGCGAGCTCGCGGTCGGTGCGTCGCAGCGCGTCCGTCCGCTGGGCGAGGCGTCCGGAGACGGTGAGCGGGCCCGAACCCTCGAGCATCTCCAGCACGGTCGAGGTCATCTCGGCCGGGCCGAGGCGCCGCGCTCCTCGGTGCGACGCGCGGCTCGGGCGGAGAGCCAAGGACCCAGCAGGCCCGCGAGCAGAAGGCAGGCGAGCAGCGCGGCGCCGACCGACGGCAGGAACGCCCGACCAGGATCACCGACCCTGCCGAGACCACGAGAGCGACCCCGGCAGGGATGATCGCGCGGACGACCACGTCGCCCACGGAGTCGACGTCGGCGCCCACACGGGCGAGCAGGTCGCCGCGGCGCAGGCCCGCGACAGCCGCCGTACGGCCGGAGGCCAGCGAGGTGTACACGTTGGCGCGGAGCGAGGCCATGCCCGCAGCGCGACGTCGTGCGAGGCCAGCCGCTCGAGGTACCGGAACACCCGCGCGAGATGCCGAAGGCCCGCACGGCCACGGTCGCGACCGAGAGCTGGAGCACGGGCGGCATCTGCGAGGCCCGAGCGATGAGCCAGGCCGCGACGGCCGCGAGCCCGACCGAGCTGGCCAATGCCAGGGAGCCCAGACCGATCGCGCGAGCCGCCCGACCCCAGCTCACGTCGAGGAGCCGCACGGCGCGCCACAGGGATCGCGCCCGGTGTCGGCGCGGGTCGTGTCGAGGTCGCTCATGCGACGGCTCCTGACGAGGTGGGGAGGCAGCAGGCGCCTCGGAGGGGCAGCGCGGCCGAGGAGACCGTCACGACCTGGTCGGCGAGGTCGACCAGGCTCGTGCGGTGCGCGACCACGACGACCGTGCGCCCCTGGTCGCGCCAGGCCCGGACGGCGTCGAGCACGGCGCGCTCGCCGCGCGCGTCGAGGTGCGCCGTGGGCTCGTCGAGCACCACGAGCGGCACGCGCGACGGGTCGCCCAGCAGCGCCGCGGTGAGGGCCACGCGCTGGCGCTGGCCCACGCTGAGGCCGACGCCGCCCTGGCCGATCGGTGTCGCCCAGCCCTCGGGCAGGACGTCCAGCACGGCGTCGAGCCCCGAGAGGCGCGCGGCCGCTTGAGCTCGTCGTCGGCGACCTCGCGACCGTCGAGCACGACGTCGCGCACCGTCCGGGCGTGAGCGTCGGCCGCTGCGGCACCCACGCGACCTGCGGCCACCACGTGGTCGGGTCGATCTCGGCGAGGTCGACCGGTTCGCCCTCGCGCGGGGTCACCACGACGCGTCCGGCGTCGGGCGCGAGCAGCCCGAGGAGGACCAGGGCCGTGGTCGTCTTGCCGGATCCACTGGGTCCGGACAGGGCCACGACCGTGCCCGACGGCGGAGCGTCGGTCGCAGAGGCGACCTCGCCCCGAGGGGACGGGAGCCGAGCGTCGCCGTGAGCCCCGCGGGCGCCAGCACGTCGCGGTCCCCGCCCTCACGCTCACCCCTCGAAGGTGATCCGTGCCCCGGCGAGCGCGGGCGCGGGTGTCGTCCCGACGGGCCGCAACGGCTCGTCGAGCACCTCGAACGCCTGGTTGGCCGCGGCGATCCCGTCGGTCGAGGCGTGGAAGTGCATGCCGACCTGCCGCAACGGCAGGTACACCTCGGGGCGAGGACGAGGACGGCGAGGGCCGGTTCCAGCCCGACCTCGCCGTACACGAGCCGCAGCCCGATCCCGACCGCGACCAGCGCGACCGACAGCGTGGTGAGCAGCTCGAGGACCATGCCGGACAGGAACGCGACGCGCAGCGTCCCCATGGTGGCCCTCCGGTTGGCGTCGCCGAGCGCCCGCACGCGCTTCTCGGGTCCGTGCTCCCGGCCGAACGCGCGCAGCGTCGGCAGCCCGGCCAGGAGGTCGAGCACCTGGGAGCCGAGCCGCTGCATGACCTGGAGCCGCCGCTCGGACGTCCCCGCGGTGAGCTCGCCGACCAGGATCATGAAGAGCGGGATGAGGGGATCGTGACCGCGACGATGATCGCGGAGATCCAGTCGAGACCCAGCACCACGGCGAGCGTCGCGGGAGTGACGGTCGCGGCGAGCAGGAGCTGAGGGAGGTAGCGGACCATGTAGGGCTCGAGGTCGTCGAGCCCGCGCGTCGCGAGCGTCGCGACCGCCGGGCCGCGGCCGGTCGCCAGCCAACGGGGCCCGAGGGCCACCGCGTGGCTGACGACCTGCTCGCGGAGCTCCGCGACGGTCTTGGTCGCGGCCTTGAGCGCGAACCGCTCCTGCGACCACGCGACCCCGGCGCGCACCGCCACGACCGCAGCGAGCAGCGTGAGGGAGTGCCGACGTCGGGCAACGAGATGCCGCCCTGGATGGCCGGGGCCAGGATGCTCGCGATGAGCAGCGCCTGCGCCACGACGAGCCCGGCCGTCACGAGGCCGAGCACCGCCGTGAGCACGACGTACCCGCGGGCCGCCCGCGCCTGGCGCAGCAACCGAGGATCGAGGGGCTTCACTCGGAGGTGTCCCCGGGCTGCGCGTCCGCGTGCCCGACGCCGGAGCGTCCGTCCCGGCGTCCTTCGCCGGAGGCCGGCGTCAGGTCGAGGACGCGGCACTGCCCGAGGAAGGCCCGCCGAACGCGGCGTCCTTGATCTTCTTGAGCGACAGGCCGATGGGCGGCGGGATGTCCTTGGTGGAGAGGCGACGACGGAACACCCAGTAGGTCCACGACTGGTAGACCAGGACGAGCGGGACGAGGAAGACCGCGACCCACGTCATGACGGTGAGCGTGTACTGCGTCGAGGACGCGTTGTCGATGTTCAACGAGTTCGCGGGGTCGAGGGCGGCATCACGTCGGGGTACATGGACCCGAAGATCAGGACGGTCGCCGCGAGGATCGCGAGCGCGGAGAACAGGAAGGCCCAGCCCTCGCGGGCCTTCGCGTTGGCGATCACCACGCCGACCAGGGCAAGGGCCGCGATCACGACGACGGCCCACGTCCACGGCACCGAGAACGCGACCTGGGCCCACACGGCCCAGCTGCCGCCACGACGACCGAGGCGACCGAGAAGATCCCGGCCAGGCGGCGGGCCTTGACGCGGATCTCGCCGTCGGTCTTGAGGGCGATGAACACCGCGCCGTGCATGAGGAAGAGGAGCAGCGTCGTGGCGCCACCGAGGAGTGCGAACGGGTTGAGCAGCGCCCAGAAGCCGCCGACGTACTGGTGGGCGGCGTCGAGCTCGACGCCGCGCACGAGGTTGGCGAACGCGACGCCCCACAGGATCGCGGGGACCCACGAACCGAAGACGATCGCCTGGTCGCAGCGGGCCCGCCAACGGTCGTCGTTGATCTTGCCGCGGTACTCGAAGGCCACACCGCGCACGATCAGCGCGACGAGGATGAGCAGCAGCGGGATGTAGAAGCCCGAGAAGAGGGTGGCGTACCACTCGGGGAAGGCCGCGAACGTCGCCCCGCCGGCCGTGATGAGCCAGACCTCGTTGCCGTCCCAGACCGGGCCGATCGTGTTGATGACGAGCCGACGCTCGGTGTCCCGCTTTGCCTTGTCCTTGTTCCTGGACAGGATCGGCATGAGCATGCCGACGCCGAAGTCGAATCCTTCGAGGACGAGGTAGCCGATCCACAGGACCGCGATGAGCACGAACCAGAGGGTGGTGAGTTCCATGAGTACTGGGTCTCCTTGAGCCGTCAGAGCGTGTCAGTACGCGAAGGACGGGGGCGTTCGGACTCGTCGGTCGAGTCCGGGTCGTCAGGGTCGCCCTGGGCGCGGGCCTCGGGGAGTCGTCGTGCACGATCGTCGGCACTCCCTCGACCGAGTACCGGTGGATGAGCTTGAACCAGACGACCGCGAGGATCCCGTACACGAGCGTGAAGACGATCATGGAGGTCAGCACGACGCCCGGGCCCACCACGGTGGACACGCCCCGCTCGGTGAGCAGGCGGATCGAGTCGATGCCCGACGGGTTTGGCGCGACGACCCACGGCTGACGTCCGGTCTCGGTGAAGATCCATCCGAACGAGGACGCGATGAACGGCATGGGGATCGCCCAGATCCCGACGCGGGCGAACCACTTGTTGTCGGTGACACGGCCCTTGCGGGTGAGCCACAGCGCCATGAGCGAGAGCGCGATCGAGCCGACCGCGAACCCAATCATCAGGCGGAAACTCCAGTAGGTCAGGCCGAGGTTGGGTGAGTAGTTGACGGGTCGCCGTCGGCCGTGACGTCGCCGTAGCGCTCGGTCATGCTCTGCTGGACCTCGTCGACGCCCGGCAGCGGGGCCGTGAAGCTGCCCGCGGCGAGGAACGACGTCATGCCGGGGATCTCGAGGATGTGGTTGACGCCGGCACAGGAGTCCGAGAGATCGCCGATCGCGAGGATGGAGAACGGGGCGCCGTCGGGCGAGCTCTCGCACAGGGCCTCGGCCGCGGCCATCTTCATGGGTTGCTGCTCGAACATGAGCTTGGCCTGGAAGTCGCCGCTGACCGCGACGCCGAGGCCCGCGACGATCATGGTGACGACGCCGAGCGTGATCGCCGGGCGGTAGACCGTGCGGGCGAGCTCGATGTTCTCGGCCTTCTTCGTCCGCACGAGGCGGACCATCCACCAGGCGGCGATGCCGGCGACGAAGGTCCCCGCAGTGAGGAACGCCGCGGTGACGGCGTGCGGGAACGCTGCCCACAACGTGTTGTTGGTGAGCACCGCCCCGATGTCGTTCATCTCGGCGCGCCCGGTCTCGGGGTTGTAGATGGTCCCGACGGGATGCTGCATCCACGAGTTGGCCGCGAGGATGAAGAACGCCGAGAGGTTCACGGCGATCGCGACGGCCCAGATGCACGCGAGGTGCACGCGCTTGGACAGGCGGTCCCACCCGAAGATCCACAGGCCGAGGAACACCGACTCGATGAAGAACGCGGCGAGCGCCTCCATGGCCAGCGGGGCTCCGAAGACGTCGCCGACGAAGCGCGAGTACTCGCTCCAGTTCATGCCGAACTGGAACTCCTGCACGATCCCGGTCACGACGCCGATCGCGAAGTTGATGAGGAGCAGCTTGCCGAAGAACTTGGTGAGCTTGAGCCACCGCTCGTTCCCCGTGCGGACCCATGCGGTCTGCATGATCGCGACCAGTGGAGCCAGTCCGATCGTCAACGGCACGAAGATGAAGTGGTAGACGGTCGTGATGGCGAACTGCCACCTCGCGAGGTCGAGGACGTCCACAAACGCTCCTGGGGGTTCCTGGGGTACCGGGGATTCTGAGGGTTTCTCAGGGCAGGGTCAGCAGTCGTACTACTGACGCTAGGACCAATCTGCACCATCGGCGAGGCAGCCAGGCGCCAGATCTCCCGGGAAACGACAGTTTGTGAGAACCTTCACAAGGTCCGGTTCGGGACCTTGGTCCTCTGGACGACACGGGCGGGAGCCCTGGAGATGCCCATCTGATCGACGTCGGCTGTGCGATACTTGACCCAGCCGGGGACCGCATCTTCCTCTGGCCCAGTACGTGCTCGTAGCAACCGCGGTCTGCGGCTCGCGGAGCGCCGCCGAACGGGATGAATGGCCCTGACGGCGAGGCGCCCACGCCGCTCGCCCTGCTTGAGCCGCCACCGCCGACTTCCGTCGCGGGGACGACAGCGCTGTGACGCGCACGCCCCGAGCGACGACTACCGCCCGATGGGCTGCCTGATGTGGAGGCCGTCCTTCGGGGTACCAGGAGCGCATCGCGTGACCCTCGACAACACCCTGACTCGACGACCTCGTCGAACGGCCAGGACGCAGCACCCGCCAAGAAGCCGGCCCGACGACGGGTCACCCGTACCGCGGCAGCGCCCGGTATTCCGGACACGACGGCCGAGGCCACGTCGCCGCCCAGATCTCCCTGCCCCCGTGCAGAGGCGGCGCAGGACGCCGCCGTGTCCCGTCCGGCGCCCGAGGGCTCGCTCGGGATCGAGCTGCCGTCCGCCGAGGCAGCACCGCGCCGCTCGCGCCGCGTGGTGCGCGCCACCACGACCCCGGCCGTGGCCACCGCCCCGACGAGGCCCCGCCGCGAAGGTCACCGACCAGCCCGTCGCCGAGCCCGCGGAGAAGCAGACCGTGAAGACGCCGGCCACCGAGGCGTCGGTCGCCCCGCCGTCCAGGAGTCACCCGTGGATGCACCGCGACGTGGCGGCAAGCGTGGGGCGGCCGCACGCGCGGCCGCCGAGGCCCCGCCCTCGATGTGCTGTCGGAGCTGGGCCTGCGCCCCGCCGGGGAGCAGGAGGCACCGGTCGAGAAGCCGGCGCGTGCTCGCCGCAGCCGCAAGCCTGCCGCCGAGCCTGCCGCCGAGACGGCTGTCCCCGCGACCGCTCCCGACGTCGTCGCTCCCGTGACCACCGCCCCGAAGACGTGCCCGCCCCGGCCACCGGCCGCCGTCGGGCAACGCGCTCGACCGCGTCGCGGACCACGGAGGCTCCGCCAGCGCGGCCCCGTGATCGACGCCGCACCGGTCGAGAGCGCACCGGTCAAGCGCCGCCGCGCGACCTCGAAGCCTGTGGCGGTCGACGAGCCGCACCCGCCGTCGAGGCGCCCGCTGCGTCGCCTGCCCCGAAGGTCCGTTCGCGTCGCGTCAACAAGGTCTCGGCCGCCGCCGCTGCCGAGGCGATCGAGACGCCGACCGTCGACGCCCGCCCGTGAAGTCGCCCGCGGCGACCGGTGGCGGCTCCGCCACGCCGCGCCTCGCGACGACCGCCCTGCTCTTCCAGGCGCCGGACCCGCGGCCGCCCGCGTCGCTCGCGTCGCGTCGTGCGCCCACCACGACTCCAGCGGCCGACGCCATGCCCAGCTTCGCGTCGCCCGCCTCGCGCCCCGCAGGAGCCCGTCGCCCCGTCGAGGACCGGGCTCCCCAGGCCATCGTCGTACCGCAGCAGGCGCCGGTCGCCGCGCCCCCGCCGAGCAGCGGACCGAAGCGCCCGCCGAGCAGCGCGCCGAGGCACCCGCCCGCACGCGTGGTGGTCGTGGACGTTCCGCCCGTCGCGGTGCCGGTGCGCCCGCGGCCGCCGGTTCGGGGACCGTTCCGTCGGTCCAGCCCGCCGAGCCCGTACGCAGGGAGGCCCCTGCCGCCGAGGCCGCGCCCGTCGCGGAGATCTTGCTCGCCGGCGCCGACCTGGCCGCGGTCGAGGAGATCGAGCTGATCGAGGCCGAGCTCGTCGCCGAAGGCGTCGAGATCCCCGGTGACGCGCTCGAGCTCGACGAGGTCGAGCTGTTCGAGGAGGACGTCGAGACGGCCGATCTGGTGACCGCTGCGGACTCTGTCGACGACGAGGGCGCTCCGCGTCGTCGTCGTCGCCGCGGCGGCCGTGGTCGCCGCTCGCGGGCGGCGACGCCCGCGCCGAGGGTGACGAGTACGACGACGACGACTCCTCCGACGAGCGGCGGCGCCCGCGTTCGGCGACTCGACCGAGACCGACGCCGGTGACCCGGTCGAGGACGCCGGGTCGGAGTACCAGCACGACGAGCAGGTCGACGAGCACGAGGGCGAGGACGGCGCAGGCTCGAGCCGACGTCGTCGTCGCCGTCGCCGCGGTGGACGTCCGGAAGCCGGGGAGAGCGCCGGTGTCACCACCGTCACCTCGTCCTCGAGCCGATCCCGCACGCGTGAGCGCAGCAGCGTCTCCGACGAGGTCACCGCACTCAAGGGATCGACGCGTCTCGAGGCCAAGCGTCAGCGACGCCGCGAGGGCGCGACGCCGCCGTCGTCGTCAGATCATCACCGAGGCCGAGTTCCTGGCCCGACGCGAGTCGGTCGAGAGGGCGATGGTCGTCCGCGAGAAGAACGGTCGGACGCAGATCGCCGTGCTCGAGGACGGCGTCCTCGTCGAGCACTACGTCTCGCAGCAGTCGCAGGTCTCGATGGCGGCAACGTCTACCTGGGCCGCGTGCAGAACGTGCTGCCGTCCATGGAGGCCGCGTTCATCGACGTCGGCAAGGGCGCAACGCGGTCCTCTACGCCGGCGAGGTCAACTGGGACGCCGCAGGCCTCGAGGGCCAGCCGCGCCGCATCGAGCAGGCGCTCAAGTCCGGCGACTCCGTGCTGGTCCAGGTCACCAAGGACCCGATCGGCCACAAGGGTGCTCGCCTCACGTCGCAGATCACTCTCGCCGGGCGCTACCTCGTGTTCGTCCCGGGCGGCGGCATGACCGGCATCTCGCGCAAGCTCCCGGACACCGAGCGTGCCCGCCTGAAGAAGATCCTTCGCGAGATCGTCCCCGAGGGCTCGGGCGTCATCGTGCGTACCGCCGCCGAGGGGCGAGCGAGGAGGAGCTGCGCGCCGACGTCGAGCGTCTGCAGGGCCAGTGGGACGCGATCGAGAAGAAGTCGAAGTCGGCCTCTGCGCCCGCGCTGCTCCAGGGCGAGCCGGACCTCGCGATCCGCGTGGTCCGCGACATCTTCAACGACGACTTCAGCTCGTTGGTCGTCTCCGGCGACAGCGCCTGGAACGAGATCTCGAGCTACGTCTCCGAGCTCGCGCCGGACCTCAAGGAGCGCGTCTCGCGCTGGACGTCCGAGAAGGACGCATTCTCGGCGCACCGCGTCGACGAGCAGCTCGCGAAGGGCATGGACCGCAAGGTCTGGCTGCCCTCGGGTGGCTCGCTCGTCATCGACCGGACCGAGGCCATGACGGTCGTCGACGTCAACACGGGCAAGTTCACCGGTTCCGGTGGCACGCTCGAGGAGACCGTGACGCGCAACAACCTCGAGGCCGCCGAGGAGATCGTCCGCCAGCTCCGCCTGCGCGACATCGGCGGCATCATCGTCATCGACTTCATCGACATGGTGCTCGAGTCCAACCGTGACCTGGTGCTGCGTCGTCTCGTCGAGTGCCTGGGCCGCGACCGCACCAAGCACCAGGTCGCCGAGGTCACCTCGCTCGGCCTGGTCCAGATGACGCGCAAGCGCGTCGGCCAGGGCCTGGTCGAGGCGTTCAGCGAGACCTGCGACCACTGCAACGGTCGCGGCTTCGTCGTGCACACCGACCCGATCGAGAAGTCGGGCGGCTCGAGCAACGGTGGCGGGCAGCAGCACGTCGCTCCCGCGGTCACGCAGGAGGAGCCGGCGCCGAGACCGAGAGCGCCCGCTCCCGCACGCGTCGCAAGCGCGTGACCAAGGAGAGCGTGCCGACGGCCGCGGCTCCCGCGGTCCCGGTCCTGCCCGAGGTGACGTCGGAGGCGCGCGAGGCGGTCAAGGCCACGCTCGCGACGATCGCCGCCGCGGCGGCCCACGCCCACGAGCACGACCACGACCACGACGGCGCCGCACCGGTCGAGGAGACCGTCGCGGCGGAGGTCGCGGCAGAGGCCGCCGACGAGGCAGAGTCCGTGTCGGCGGACGAGACGTCCGCGGACGGTGCTCCGGAGGTCGCCGACGAGGGTCCGTTTCCGGCCGAGCCGTCCGGGGACGACGTCGTGGACGCCGACGCCGAGCCGGCAACCGCTGACGAAGCGGTTGCTGGGAGACTGCGCCGGCGGCAGGCCTGAGCGACGGGGAGTCGTCCTCGGACGACGAGCCCGCGCGCGACGACGCCTGACCTCTCCTCGAGGTACGCATGACGGCGAGGGAACCGCGGGTGCCGGTCTACGGCGTCGGGCAGACTGCCCGGCTCCGTGGCTGGCGGCCCGCGGACCTCGCCGCCTACCGTGAGTGGCTGCGGCCCCATCACGAGTGGCACGACTGGGACGGGCCGTACTACCCCGTCCCCGACGACGCGCAGGCCGACGCCCGCGTGGCAGCGCTCGCGAGCGCGCCCGCCGGGGTCGTGGACGGCCTGCCGCCCAGGACCGCGGTGATCGCCGACGCCGACGACCACCTGGTCGGAACCGTCTCCTGGTACTGGGAGTCGCAGGAGACCGCGTGGGCGCGCATGGGCATCGGGGTCTACGACCCGGCCGTGCGGGGCGGGGATCGGCCGCGAGGCGCTCGGTCTGTGGACCACGTACCTCTTCTCCGTCACCGACTGGGTGCGGCTGGACGTCGCGACGTGGTCGGGCAACGAGGCCATGCTGGGCGTCGGGCGGAGCCTCGGCTTCGTCGAGGAGGGACGCTTCCGGGACGCCCGGACCGTGCGCGGTCAGCGGTACGACGCGGTCGTCATGGGTGTCCTGCGCGCCGAGTGGGCCTCGCGCGCGGCGGGCGGCTGCCGCCGGGCTGAGCGGATGCCCGTGTCGGTGCCCGGTGCTGTACTTGCTCCGTGGACGACGTGAGGCGGGGACGGGTCGAGGTCATCAGCGGACCGATGTTCGCGGGAAAGACCGAGGAGCTGATGCGGCGTGTCCGCCGTGCGCAGATCGCGGGGCGCGCCGTCGAGGTGGTGCACCACGCGCTCGACGACCGACGCGGCGCGGGCATCGTGAGCTCGCACTCGGGGCTGGACATCCCTCCCGGGCCGCGACGTCGGCAGCCGAGATCCTCGACCTGGTCGACCCGTCAGTCGTGCTGGTCGCGGTGGACGAGGCCCAGTTCTTCGGCCCCGAGCTCCTCGACGTGGTGCAGCGGGCTGCGGACAGCGGGCTCGTGATGATCGTCGCGGGCCTCGACGTCACGTTCGACGGCAGGCCGTTCGAACCCATCCCGGCGCTCGGCGCGCTCGCCGAGCGTGCCGACCGGTTGACGGCGGTCTGCACGGTCTGCGGCGAGGACGCGCCGTTCCACGAGAAGGTGGTGGCCTCGGAGGACGGAGATGCCCTCGAGGCGGGCGCTGAGCACGTGGGCGGGCTCGAGACCTACCAGGCGCGGTGCCGTCTCCACTTCTCGGCGGCGAGCTGGCGCGAGGTCACGACCCGATGAGGGGCACAAAGCTGTAGGTCCCGTGCCTGCTCGTCACGGTTCCCGTCAGGTGCTGCTCGACGAGCACGAGCACGTGCTGCACAGGGATGACGAGGCGTCCGCCGATCGCGACCTGGTCGACGAGCTCCTGCGGGAGCACCTGTGCGGCTGCCGAGACGAGGATGCGGTCGTAGCCACCCATCGTGGGACGCCCGAGCACCTCGGGTTCCGCGGCCTCGATCCGCGCCCAGGACAGGGGATACGTCGCGAGGTTCGCCGCCCCCACTGCGCCAGGTCAGGGTCGATCTCCACGCCCACCACGCTGCCGGCGGGGCCGACGAGGTGGGCGAGCAACGCCGTCGTCCATCCCGAGCCCGACCCGACGTCCAGCACGCGCGCCCGCGCGGCACCTGCAGCAGCCGGAGAGTGTCGGCGACGGTCCGGGGCTGCGAGTTCGTCTGCCCGTGACCGATCGGCAGCGGCCGGTCGTCGCGGGCGTAGGGCCGCTGGTTGCGCGGCAGGAAGCGGCGCCGGTCGATCGCCGCCATCGCCGCGGCGACGTCTTGCGCGAAGGACGCTTGCGCCCTGTGGGCGTTCGGCACTGCGGATCGCCTCCTCGGGATCTTCTCCCAGGGTAGGACGCCGTGAGCGTGCCGGGACGAGCGGGGTGGTGCGCGAGGCGGGACTCGAACCCGCACGTCCGAAGACACCAGGACCTAAACCTGGCGCGGCTGCCAATTACGCCACTCGCGCGCCCGCACAGTCTACGGGCGCGCGAGGGTGGGTCCGTCGCCGGCTCGCGGCGTCGCGCCGCGAGGTCGGCGACTACTTCTGGGGTCGATGCCCAGGTCGCGGCGCAGCTTGGCCACGTGGCCGGTCGCCTTGACGTTGTACTGCGCGAGCGCGACCTTGCCGTCGGGGTCGACGACGACGGTCGAGCGGATCACGCCCGTCACCGTCTTGCCGTACAGCTTCTTCTCGCCCCAGGCGCCGTAGGCCTCGAGCGTCGCCTTGGACTCGTCGGACGCGAGAGGAAACGTGAGCAGCTCTTCCTCGGCGAACTTCACGAGCTTGGGCAGCGGGTCGGGCGAGATGCCGACGACCTTGTAGCCGGCGCCCTGGAGCGAGGCGAGGGAGTCGCGGAAGTCGCACGCCTCCTTGGTGCAGCCGGGCGTCGAGGCAGCGGGGTAGAAGTAGACGATCACCGAGCTCCCGCGCAGGTCGGACAGCGTGACGGAGCTGCCTTCGGCGGTGGGGAGGGTGAAGTCGGGAGCGTCGTCTCCGACGGCCAGGCGCATGCTCATGGATCTCCTTCGGGTGCGTTCGCGGTTTTCTCCGAGCCTAAAGGACCCCGGTAGCGTGGGGGCGTGAGCAAGACGACCCCACCACGGACGACATCCCGGCCCCACCCGCGGAAGGCTGCCTCTGCGACCCGAGCGACGCCGTCGGGCAGCCCCGAGCGGCTCCCGCTGCGGATGCTGCACGACCGTCTCCTCGTCCTGCCCGAGGTCGACGCCTCGGAGCGGCAGTCGTCGGCGGGCTGGTGATCCCCGCGACGGCCGTGGGGCCCAAGCGGCTCGCGTGGGCCAAGGTCGTGGCGATCGGCGAGAACGTCCGGCACGTCGGGGTGGGCGACCGGGTGCTGTTCGACCCCGAGGAGCGGGCGGAGGTCGAGCTGAACGGGACGAGCTACGTGCTGCTGCGGGAGAAGGACCTGAGCGCGGTGTCGCAGCCGGAGGAGACGAGCGGCAAGACGGGGCTGTACCTGTAGTCCGGGCAGGCCAGGCGTGGCTGTCACGCAGGTCACAGGCTCGGTCGGCCTTCTGATTTGTCTCTGCCGGGCCTGTTCAGTAGTGTTTCTTCTCGCGCGCCATTAGCTCAATTGGCAGAGCAGCTGACTCTTAATCAGCGGGTTCATGGTTCGAGTCCATGATGGCGCACCACGATCACGGTCCCGGCGACGGGACCGTCGTGACGTCCGGCCAGCATCACCAGCGCGCCATTAGCTCAATTGGCAGAGCAGCTGACTCTTAATCAGCGGGTTCATGGTTCGAGTCCATGATGGCGCACCACCACGAAGGCCCCTCACCTGCGGAGACGCGGGTGAGGGGCCTTCTGCTGCCGGACTCCCGGGCTCGCCTCGGCACCGCACCTAGACTGGTCGGGTGCCCGAGACCCTCTCCGACGCCCGCGAGCAGGGCTTCCGTACCGACATCGTGTCCTTCGTCCGCCGCAGCGGCCGCCTCAACGCCCGGCAGCAGCGCGCTGGGACGAGCGCGCCGCGGTGTTCGTCGTGGACGTCCCGCGCGCGGAGGCCCGCACCTCGGTGGACCCGGCATACGTGCTCGACGTCGCAGCGACCTTCGGGCGCGAGGCTCCCTCGTGGTGGAGGTCGGGTCGGGCCTGGGGAGTGCGTGGTCACGGCCGCCCAGGCCCGGCCCGAGCGCAGCTTCTGGCCGTCGAGGTCTACCTGCCCGGTCTGGCGCAGACCGTCCTGCGCGGCGCCCAGCGCGGCCTGACGAACCTGCGCCTGCTGCAGGCGAACGCCGCGGAGGTGCTGACGACCGCGCTGCCCGAGGGTCGGTCGACGAGCTGTGGATCTTCTTCCCCGACCCGTGGCACAAGGCCCGTCACCACAAGCGCCGCCTCGTCACGTCGGAGCTCGTCGAGCTCGCCGCCCGCGCGATCCGCCCCGGTGGCACCTGGCGCCTCGCGACCGACTGGGCAGAGTACGCCGACCGGATGCTCGAGGTCATCGGCGCGAGCCCGGCGTTCGAGAACGTGCACGGCCAGGAGCCGTCGCGCCCGCTTCGAGGGCGCGTCCTCACGAGCTTCGAGGGCAAGGGCCATGCTGCGGGTCGGGCTATCACCGACCTGGAGTTTCGTCGCGTCTGAGTGGTCGCGGTCGTCGGCGCGCGAGACGCCGACGCACCGCCCACGCCGTCCTCACGCTCTGATGGGGCGTTTGCGCTCAGAGGGTGATCTACGGCACATTATGCCGAGCGGGTGAAAAATGTCGCTCGAGTCACGCAACGACGCGTGCACACACCATGAGCCATCGGAGGCATCATGACTGACGTTTCGACGGACGAGCCGGTCGAGGAGACCGACTATCAACGGGTCCAGCATTCTCCGGAGTTCCAGGACCTGCGTCGGCGGTTCCGCAACTTCGTCTTCCCCGTCACGGCGTTCTTCCTGGTCTGGTACCTGGTGTACGTCCTGCTCGCGGACTACGCGCACGACTTCATGAGCATCCGGGTCTCGGGGAACATCACGGTCGGCCTGCTGTTCGGGCTGGGCCAGTTCGTGACGACGTTCGCGATCACGATGATCTACGCCCGCTGGGCCAACAAGCGGTTCGACCCGGTCGCCGAGGACATGCGCCGTCAGATCGAGGGAGACGACCTGTGAGCACGTACGCACCAGTGACGATCCTGGCCGCGGAGGCCTCGGACGTCGGCAACCCGCTGATCAACATCGGGATCTTCGCGGCCTTCGTCGTGGTGACCTTGGTCATCGTCCTGCGGGCATCGAAGCAGAACAAGTCCGCGGCCGACTTCTACGCCGGCGGGCGCAACTTCACCGGACCTCAGAACGGGACCGCGATCGCGGGCGACTACCTGTCGGCCGCGAGCTTCCTCGGCATCTGCGGCGCGATCGCCATCAACGGCTACGACGGGTTCCTCTACTCGATCGGCTTCCTCGTGGCCTGGCTCGTCGCCTTGCTGCTGGTCGCCGAGCTGTTGCGCAACACGGGCAAGTTCACCATGGCCGACGTCCTGAGCTTCCGACTGCGCCAGCGCCCGTGCGCATGGCCGCAGCGCTCTCGACGCTCATCGTCGTGTTCTTCTACCTCCTGGCCCAGATGGCGGCGCCGGAGGGCTGGTCGCCCTGCTCCTGGGCATCTCGTCGACCGCCGGGCAGAGCCTGGTCATCGCGATCGTCGGCGTCCTGATGATCGCCTACGTGATGATCGGCGGCATGAAGGGCACCACCTGGGTGCAGATCATCAAGGCGATCCTGCTCATCGTGGGCGCCGGGGTCATGACCTTCTGGGTCCTCGCGAAGTTCGGCTTCAACATCTCCGACCTGTTCCAGGGCGCGATCGACAAGGCGGGCGCGGGCGGAGAGGCGCTCATCGAGCCGGGCAAGCAGTACGGCGCCACGGCGATGTCGCGACTCAACTTCCTCTCGCTCGCGCTGGCGCTGGTGCTCGGCACGGCGGGCCTGCCGCACGTGCTGACCCGCTTCTACACCGTGCCCACGGGCAAGGAGGCCCGTCGCAGCGTGGTCTGGGCCATCTGGCTCATCGGCATCTTCTACCTGTTCACGCTGGTCCTCGGCTACGGCGCCGGTGCACTGGTCGGGCCGGAGGCCATCAAGGCGGCACCGGGAGGCGTGAACTCGGCCGCGCTGCTGCTCGCCTACGAGCTCGGTGGGGAGATCCTGCTCGGCATCATCTCGGCGGTCGCGTTCGCGACGATCCTCGCGGTGGTCGCGGGGCTGACGATCACGGCGGCGACGAGCTTCGCGCACGACGTCTACGCCAACGTCATCAAGAAGGGCGAGGTCAAGCCCGACGGCGAGGTCAAGGTCGCCCGCATGACCGTGCTGGTGATCGGCGTGCTCGCGATCCTCGGCGGCATCTTCGCGCAGGGGCAGAACATCGCGTTCCTCGTGGCTCTCGCGTTCGCGGTCGCGGCGAGCGCCAACCTGCCGACGATCATCTACTCGCTCTTCTGGAAGCGGTTCAACACGTCCGGCGCGCTCTGGAGCATGTACGGCGGGCTCATCTCGTGCCTGGTGCTCATCACCTTCTCGCCGGTCGTCTCCGGCAAGGTGGACCCGGTCACGGGTGCGAGCCTGTCGATGATCAAGGACACGAGCATCGACTTCGCGTTCATCCCGCTGGAGAACCCGGGCCTGATCTCGATCCCGCTCGCGTTCCTCCTGGGCATCCTCGGGACGTACCTGAGCAAGGAGACGTCGCACCCGGAGAAGTACGCCGAGATGGAGGTCCGGTCCCTCACGGGCGCGGGCTCCGAGAAGGCGGTCGTGCACTAGCCCGTCGACCGTCCGCACCGAGACCGGAGCTGTCGCCCCTGATCCGCACGGATCGAGGGCGACAGCTCCCGTGGCGGCGGCGAGGCGTTCGCCGCAATCCCTCGCGCGCGGGCGGACGCGCGTCGTACGGTCCCGTCATGAGTTCACCCAGCCCGCGGCCCGACGGCGCCGCGCCGCCGTCCCGTCGGCTCCGGTCCTGGTCGTCACGGGCGCCATGGCCTCCGGAAATCGACGGTCGCCGAGGCTCTGGCCCGCACGTTCCCCTCGCGGCCCACGTGCGCGGCGACATGTTCCGCCGGTTCGTCGTGAGCGGCCAGGCCTCGATGGACCCGCCGCTGTCGGATGCCGCGCGCGCCCAGCTCGACCTGCGGCACGCGCTCGCGGCCCAGACTGCCGACGACTACGCGGCCGCAGGGTCACCGCCGTGGTCCAGGACATCCTCCTGGGACCCGACCTGGCCCGGTTCACCGCGAGCGTGCGCACCCGGCCGTGCTACGCCGTCGTGCTGGTGCCTGATGCCGCGACGCTCGCGGCGCGACGCGGCCCGTCACAAGCAGGCCTACGGCGCCTGGACCCCGACGAGTTCGCAGCCGCGGCGCGTGAGACCCCGGGCGGGCTGCACCTCGACACGACCGGGTGGACCGTCGCCCGGACCGTCGCCGAGTTCATCGGGCGGCTGGAGGAGGCGCGCGTCGCATGACGCGCCCGGCGGGCGCCTCCCGCCCTCCGGGCCACGATGGGAGGCATGAGCAGCGACCCGCAGACCCAGGCCACCCCGGACGAGACCTTCGACGTGATCGTGATCGGCGGTGGACCGGTCGGAGAGAACGCCGCCGATCGCGCGAGCCGCACGGGACTGAGCGTCGCCGTGATCGAGGCCGAGCTCGTCGGCGGCGAGTGCTCCTACTGGGCGTGCATGCCCTCCAAGGCGCTGCTGCGTCCCGGCGCAGCACTCGCGGCCGCCCGCGCGGTCCCTGGCATCGAGGCGAACCCACGCTCGACCCGCGCCGATCCTCGCGCGCCGCGACGAGATGGCGTCCCACTGGGACGACTCGGGCCAGGTCCAGTGGCTCGACGGCGCCGGGATCTCGCTCGTGCGCGGCCTCGGGCGGATCGTGGGGCCGAAGCTGGTCGAGGTCGGCCCCGAGGACCCGGACGCCGACGTCGACGACCTCCCGCGACCCGGTTGCTCGCGGCGCGGCACGCCGTGATCGTCGCCACGGGCAGCGTGCCCGTCCTGCCCGACACCCTGGCCTTGCCGAGACCGACCCTTGGGGCAGCCGCGAGGCGACCAGCGTGCAGGACGTCCCGGCAACGCTCGTCGTGGTCGGCGGCGGAGTGGTGGGGTCGAGATGGCGACGGCCTTCGCCGACCTCGGGTCGACGGTCACGCTGCTCTCGCGCGGGCGCCTGCTGGGGCGCTCGGAGCCGTTCGCCGGTGAGGCCGTCGCGGCGGGCCTGCGCGCGATCGGCGTGGACGTCCGCCTGGGCGTGAGCGTCACGGGAGCGACCTCCCTGCCGGACGGAGGAGCGCGCCTCGCGTACGACGGTCCGCAGGAAAGGGTCGGTTGCGGCGGCGCAGGTGCTGGTCGCGACGGGGCGCGTGCCGCGGACCGTCGACCTGGGTGTCGACGCCGTCGGGCTGGAACCCGGAAGGCGCTGGAGGTCGACGACCAGCTCGAGGTCCAGGGGTCGACGGCGGCTGGCTGTTCGCCTGCGGTGACGTGACGGGACGGGTCGCGACCACGCACCAGGGCAAGTACCAGGGGCGGGTCGTCGGCGACGTGGTAGCGGCCCGCTTCGGGAAGGCCACACCCGGGGAGGCGCGGGCGGCCGGGGCTGGAGGCTCGGAGGGCGAGACCCCGGAGCCGTGGAGCCGGTACTCCGCGACCGCTGACCACGGCGCCGCGACCCAGGTCGTCTTCACGCGTCCGGAGGTCGCGTCGGTGGGCCTCACGGTCGCCGAGGCCACGAAGGCCGGCCACCCGGTCCGCGCGGTGTCGTACAAGCTCGGTTCGGTGTCCGGGGCCGTGCTCGTCGCCGAGGGCTACGAGGGCACGGCGCAGATCGTGGTCGACACCGAGCGCCAGGTGATCCTGGGCGCGACGTTCGTGGGGCCGGACGCGGCGGAGATGCTGCACGCCGCGACCATCGCGATCGTCGGGCAGGTGCCGCTTGCACGCTTGTGGCACGCTGTGCCCGCCTACCCGACGATCAGCGAGGTCTGGCTACGGCTGCTCGAGACCTACGGCCTGTAGTCGCGAGGCCCGAGCAGCCGCCCACTCGTCAGCCGAGCTGGCCGTCCGAGGAGAACACGAGGCCGAGCACGATCTCGCCCTGGAGGAGGGCTGCCTTGGTCAGCGGACCGCCGACGTCGAGATTCACGAAGTTGGTGATGTTCAGGCCGTAGACCTTCTCGAGTCCCGGCTCGCAGAATGCGCGCTCCGGGCACTCGGGCCCCGCACCAGCGTGATGCCGCCGGGGCAGGCCTCGGCAAGCTCGCTGAGCGTCGAGACGTCGTACTTCTTGGCGAAGTCCGTGGTCACCGCGAAGGCGTTCTGGTCCTGGGCCGACGATGGTTCGCCGAAGGTCAGGCCCTTCTCGGCCCCGAGGTCGCGCAGGGCCGCGACCGTGGTGTCGAGGTCGCCGCTCGCGAGGGGCTCGGCGTCGGGCCCGTTGATCTCCTTGTTGAGGAACTCGGTGAGCGTGCCCACGTACTCGGGGAAGACGCTCAGCTGACCGGACTCGAGCGCCGGGAGGTACGTCTCCCGGGCGTCGACGGTCTGGACCGTGACGTCGTACCCGCCCGTGCGCAGGACTGCCGCGTAGATCTCGGCGAGCGTGGTGCTCTCGGAGAAGTTCGCGGCACCCACGACCAGGGACGTCCCCGTCCCGGGGTGTCCGTCGCTGCGAGAGACTCGTCCTCGACGAACTTCTGGGC
Source organism: Oerskovia sp. M15 (assembly GCA_038070415.1). GTDB lineage: Bacteria > Actinomycetota > Actinomycetes > Actinomycetales > Cellulomonadaceae > Oerskovia. Next base: position 313,647 of record JAMYWF010000001.1, on the reverse strand, counting down.
GACCTGTGCCGACGTCTGCCGGTCGACGTCGACGGCCTTGTTGAGGGCGATCAGCTTGTCGGTGTCGAGCGCGGCGGAGACCGTGTCGAGGAGCTCGAGGACGGCGGGCTGGTCCGCCACCGCCGCGGCGTTCGCTGCCGGGATGATGTTGTCGACCGTCTGCAGGTGCTTGTCGTCCTCGAGGACCACGAGCTCCTTGCGGCCACGGGCTCGCAGGCGGTGCCGCTCGCGGTGGAGGTGGACCCACCCGACGTGTTGCCCCGGTGCCGGAGGAACCCGCCTCGCCGCACGCCGCGAGGGCCAGGACGAGGAGGGCGGAAGCGGAAAGGGTGCGGAGGGTTGTGGATCGCCGTGACATGGGTGTTCAGGTGCCTCTCGGTCGTCGGCTCGCACGGACACCCCATTCCACCCCGGCGGCGGGCACCGTCAACCGGAGCGCCACCTAGCGCACGGTCCCGGACCTCACCCTGAGCGGCGCGGGCGTCGCCGCTCGCTGGACCAGCGCGAGCACGCCGTCGACGACGAGGCAGAGCACCGCGATCACGATGCCCACCGCGAGCACCTGCCCGTAGCGCTGGGTCGAGAAGCCGACCCGCAGGGGACCCCGAGGCCGCCGCCCCCGACGAACGCGGCGAGCGTGAGGACCGCGATGACCTGCACGATCGCGGTGCGCAGGCCCGCGGCGACCAGGGGCAGTGCGAGCGGGACCTCCACGAGCCACAGCGATCGCTGCGAGGACATCCCCATGCCGCGGGCGGCGTCCTTCACGTCGGGGTCCACCTCGGCGACACCGGTGTAGGCGTTCGACAGGATGAGCGGGATCGCGAAGATGATCGCGGAGATGACCGCGGCGCGGTTCCCGAACAGTCCACCCGCCGCGAGGATCAGCAGGATCCCGAAGGTCGGCAGGGCGCGCGAGGTGTTGACCACGACGATCGTCGGGCGGCCCCCGCCCGGAGTGCCCCAGCCAGATGCCGATCGGGAGGGCGATCACGGCGGCCAGGAGGACGGCGACCGCCGTCATCTCCAGGTGCTCCCCGGTGCGGGCGACCAGCCCGTCCGGACCGGTCCAGTTGAGGGGTCGTTGAGCCACGCCAGTGCCTGCTCGACGACGTTCATGCGTCCGGCCCGCCGTCCGCGCCCGCACGTCCGCTGCCCGCACGCCCGCTGCCCGCGCCGTCGCGGTGGCCCCGACGACGGGGCGCGTGTGCGCGACCACGGTGTGAGCGCCCGGCCCAGCAGCATGAGGAGGAGGTCGAGGACGACGGCGAGGAGCAGGCACAGCAGGGTCGCCGTCATGATCTGGGCGTTGTAGCTCGACCGGAAGCCACGGAACATCAGGGTGCCGAGGCCGCCGTAGCCCGCCACGAAGCCGACCGTCACGAGAGCGACGGTCGAGACCGTCGCGAGACGGACGCCCGTCATGATGCTGGGCAGCGCGTTGGGCATCTCGACCGAGGCCAGCAGCCGGGTGGAGCCGTAGCCCAGCCCCTCGCCGCGTCGCGGACGTCCGGGTCGACGCCCTGGAGCCCCACCAGGATGTTGCGCACGAGGATGAGCAGCGCGTACATGACGAGGCCGATGAGCACGGGGAGCCGCCCGATCCCGGTGAACGGGACGAGGATCGAGAACAGCGCGAGCGAGGGATCGTGTACATGATGCCCGTGGTGCCGAGCACCGGGACGGCCAGCCAGCGCACGCGGTGGGCGAGCGCCGCGAGGGCAGGGCGATGACGAGGGCGATGAGCACGGCCTCGATGGTGATCGTCGTGTGCTCGACGAGGGCCTGGGAGATCTCTTCCCAGTTGTTCTGGACGTAGCTCCACGAGAACCACGGGTTGGGCGGCATGCCGTCGAACGTACCGTGAGCCTCCCACCGATCGCGCGACGAGGTGCCGGGCCGGGTAGCGTCGTGGGATGGCGAGCCCCCGACACCTGTCTCCGAGACCACCGCAGCGTTCCCGATGATCACCGACGAGGCGAGCATCGTGTTCGACGGTGTCCGCAAGGAGTACCCGAACGGGACCGTGGCCGTCGGTGATCTCTCGCTGAGCGTCCGCGAGCACGAGATGCTCGCGTTGGTCGGGCCCTCGGGCTGCGGCAAGTCCACGACCCTGCGCATGACCAACCGTCTGGTCGAACCCTCGGCGGCCGGATCCTGCTCCGAGGAGAGGACATCACGCACGGAGACCCCGTCGCCCTGCGTCGGCGGATCGGGTACGTGATCCAGAACGTGGGGCTGTTCCCGCACCGGACGGTTGCTCAGAACGTCGCCACGGTCCCGGGCTGCTCGGCTGGGACAGGGCGCGGACCCGGTCCCGTGTCGGTGATCTCCTCGAGCTCGTGGGCCTGGACCCCGAGACGTACGGGAGGCGCTACCCCACGAGCTCTCCGGCGGCGAGCGCCAACGCGTCGGCGTGGCCCGGGCGCTGGCCACCGATCCGCCCGTCCTGCTCATGGACGAGCCGTTCGGCGCGGTGGACCCCGCTGGCGGCGTCGCCTCCAGTCCGAGTTCCGGCGCATCCAGCGCGAGCTCGGCACCACGGTCCTCTTCGTCACGCACGACATCGACGAGGCGGTCCGCCTCGCCGACCGCATCGCGGTCTTCAGCTTCGGTGGGCACCTCGAACAGCTCGCCGAACCCCTGACGGTCCTGGCGCACCCGCGAGCGACGCGGTCCGCGAGTTCATCGGCGAGGGGCTCCTGTGCGGATGCTCGGCCTCGCCACGGTCCAGCGCGAGGACCTCGACGGGGTCGAGCTCATCTCGGCACCCGCCCGGAGCCCATCCGCCTGGGAACCCCGCTCACCGTGGCCTTCGAGGCGATCGCGGCCCTGCCCGGATCCGCCATGGGCAGGGTGCCCGTCGCGGACGAGGCGGGTGCCGTCGTCGGCTCCTTCACCGCGGACGGGATCCTCGCGACGCTGCGGCGCACCGCGGACGCCGCGGCGGCCTGAGAGCGCGACGGAGATCTCACCCGAACGAGCGTGTACGGTGCACCGAAGCCGTCTAGGCTCGTACGCGTGACCACCACCCACGCGCGCATCGCCATCGCCACCTGCTCCGTCCTTCCCCACCTCGACTCCGACGACGCCCTCTCGTCGACGCGCTCGCCGAGCGCGGGATCGAGGCAGTGCCGGCGGTCTGGGACGACGAGGCGATCGACTGGACCTCGTTCGACGCCGTCGTCGTCCGCTCCGTCTGGGACTACACCCGCGCCGGGACGAGTTCGTCGAGTGGGCAGAGCGTGCCGCCGGGTGCTCAACCCGCGGCGGTCATCAGCTGGAACACCGACAAGCGCTACCTGCGCGAGCTCGAGGGCAGGGCGTCCCGGTCATCCCGACGCTCTGGCTCGACCCCGAGCAGAACCTGTCCTCGCGGGCCATCCACACCCGCCTTCCCGCCCAGGGCGACTTCGTCATCAAGCCCGTCGTGAGCGCGGGGCCAAGGACACCGGGCGCTACCAGTCGGGCGAGGCGCACTCCCGCGGGCTCGCGATCCAGCACGCCAAGAACCTCCTGGTCTCCGGTCGTCAGGTCATGGTCCAGCCCTACGTCCGCAGCGTCGACACGGCGGGGAGATCGGCATGATCTTCATCGACGGCGAGTTCTCGCACGCGGTCCGCAAGAACGCGCTGCTCACCGGGCCGCACCGCCCACGCAGGGCCTGTACAGGCAGCAGGAGATGAGCCACTTCGAGGTCTCCCCGAGCAGCTCGCGGTCGCGCAGCAGGCGCTCGCGGTCGCCGCGACGGCGGTCCCGGGTCAGGAGCCGAACCTCTACGCGCGGGTCGACCTGGTCAACGGGGATGACGGCGCCTCCATGGTCATCGAGGTCGAGCTCACCGAGCCTTCGCTCTTCTTCGCACTCGGCAAGGGGTCGCTCGACCGCTTTGCCGACGCCGTGGCGCGGCGGCTCGTCGTGGCGCCCTCCGCCTGACGACATGGAGGGAGGTCCGGGGCGGCGCCCGCCGGACGTGATGAAGGGCCGACGACTGCTCGTCGGCCCTTCGCCGTACCCGGGGCGTGCTGCGAGGTGGTCCGGGTCAGGCGGTGACGACCTCAAGGGTCGGGGTCGAGGTACCGGCGGCGAGGGCGGGAACCGCTCCGATGCGACGCAGGGCGTAGCCCAGGAGGCCGAACAGGACACCGAGGCCCATGACCAGTGCGCTGACCCCGTAGGAGACGACCGAGGTGAACAGCGAGGCCCGCAGGAACGAGCCATTCATGACCGTCGCGCGGGTGGGGTCGTCCTTGCCGAGCTCGGCGTAGGTCTTGCCCTCCGAGGCGGCGAGAGCGTGCTTGTTGATGACCTCGGCCTGGGCGTAGGCGGTGAGGGGCCCGCGTACCTGCGAGCCGGCGAACATCGATGCGTCCTCGGAGACGGTGACCCGCTCGGCGGAGAGCTGTGAGGAGATGGTGATCCAGGTGCCCGCGCCGGCGAGCAGCATCACGATCCCTGCGACGATTGAGACCGTGCCGATGAGGCGGACGGACCGGGCGGGACCGGCGGTGCTGGTGATCATGGTGTGGCTCCCAGAAGGATGAGGTCGATGGACCAGGGGTGTGGAACGGAAAGAGTGGATCGTCGCCGCGTACCCGAGGGTGTGTGCTGCGATGATTCGACCCTAGTCCGCTTGTGAAGCCCTTCACAAGCGGAGCCTTGTGGGCTGCGTCACGCGGAACTGACACGCCGTCACCGCTGATCTCGACGGCCCGTCGAGATGCGCCGGAGCGTAGGGTCGAAGGTGTTCGACAGGGGGACGAAGGTCCCGCGACGTGCGCCAGGACCGGATGACGCTCGGTGAGGAGTCCGGCATGGGCAGGGACCTGCAGGGCGAGCTCGAGGCCGTCGAGGCCGCATGGGGGCGGGCGATCGTCGCCAACGACGCCGACGCGATCGGACGTTTCATGACCGACGACTGGCAGATCGTGGGGAGGACGGCATCACCCTGCGCGCGGACTTCCTGGCGCTCGTCGCGTCGGGAGACCTCACGCACGAGTCGATGAGCACGATCACGGGAAGCGTGCGGGACCTGGGAGACGTCGTGGTCCTCACGGGCCGCGGTGCCAACACCGGGCACTACATGGGTCGACCTTTCAGCTCCGACGAGTGGATCACCGACGTGTTCGTCCGAGGCGTCGACGGGTGGCGGTGCGCACACGCACCTCACGACGGCCCGCTCCTGACCGCCCGCCGCACCCGACCGGCGGGCGGGCTCCGCCGTCGGGCCTAAGGGGTCCAGTACGTCCGGCGTACCGCGACGGGAATGCCCTGGAACCTGAAAGAGGCGGGCTGGCATGCTTGCGCCTGCACGAGCGGCGAGCAGGAGAGGTCACGATGAGCGACGCGAACGCATGGCTGCAGACGGCAGTCGCTCATATCCACGGTGGACGAGCGCCCTACCACGTCGACTCCAGGCATCTCGACGAACTCGGAATGACCTGGGACGGGCTTGAGGGCCTTCCCTTCGCGCTCTCCTCGCTCGTGGTCGACGCCCAGCGCCTGCCCGCCGACTGCCGGGTCGCCCTGGCCGTCCCGTTGGCCGACTCCGAGGACCTGCCCGGGACAGGCCGGAGCTCCACGACCTCGTGCTCGACGACTGTGAGCCGCCGTCGATCTACGTGTTCGGCGAGAAGCACTTCGCGCTGGGCCCCGACACGAGCGACCACCTGCACCTTCCGTACCCGACCGCACCGTGGGGTTGCCCGACACCATGCATGTCGAGCTCGTCGCTCGACGCGACCGCGAAGCAGCAGAGCAGCGGTGGGGTGGACGAACACGCTCTGGATCCACGTGCTTCGCACGGCCCGGTCCTGACCGCAGCCCGCCGCGGCCGACCGCCCGCGGCGAGCTCCGCCGTCGGGCCTACGGGGTCCAGTCCGGGCGCAGCGGGAAGCCCGACGAGCCGCCCGGCTCCGGGCGCACCGCGAGCACCTGGTGCAGCTGGATCTCGTTGCGCTCGAACGCGAGGCGCGAACCCGCCATGTACAGACCCCAGACGCGGGCGGTGCCGACCCCGACGTCGGCGACGCACTCGTCCCAATGACGCACCAGGTTGGTCCCCACTCACGCAGCGTCATCGCGTAGTGCTCGCGCAGGTTCTCCGCGTGCCGGACCTCGAGGCCCACGTCCTGCATGGTCGAGATGATGCGGCCCGAGCCCGTCAGCTCACCGTCCGGGAAGACGAACCGGTCGATGAAGCCGCCCGCGCGCGGCCTCGCGGTGTTCGTCGGGCGCGTGATCGAGTGGTTGAGCAGGCGGCCGCCGTCACGCAGCCGCCCTGGAGGAACGTGAAGTACGAGCGGTAGTTGGCGACCCCGATGTGCTCGGTGAGCCCGATCGAGCTCACGGCGTCGAACCCGCCCTCCGTCACGTCGCGGTAGTCGGCGAACCGGACCTCCGCGAGGTCCCCGAGCCCTCGCGCTCGATCCGGTCCTGCGCCCACTCCGCCTGCTGCCTGGACAGCGTCACGCCCAGCGACCGGACGCCCGCGCGGGCCGCGTGCCGGACCATGCCGCCCCACCCGCACCCGACGTCGAGCAGGCGCATGCCCTGCGCAGACCCAGCTTGCCCGCCACGAGCGCGTACTTGTGCTCCTGCGCCTCCTCGAGCGTCGACTGCGGCGTGGGGAAGCACGCGCACGTGTACGTCATCGACGGTCCCAGGACGTGCTCGTAGAAGTCGTTCGAGACGTCGTAGTGATGGCTGATCGCGTCGGCGTCGCGCTGCCGGGAGTGGCGCAGACCTTCGGTCAGCCGGCGTAGGCGGGACAGGTGCTCCTCGGGCGGGGGCTCGGGCGGGCGCAGGACGCCCAGGCCGAGCCCGCGCGCGATCCGGGCTGCCTCCACGGGACTCGGTCGGCGCAGCCGCAGGCCGTCAGCGGCCGCCCTGAGGAGCGGGTACGGATCACCACCCGGCACGCCGTCGACCTGGAGTTCTCCCGCGACGTACGCCCGGCCCAGGCCCAGCCCGCCCGGCGACGTGGCCACGTACCGCAGGCCGCGCTCGTTGGCCAGGTGGACGTGGAACGGCGCGGCCGCCGGGCCGGTGCTCGACCCGTCGTAGGCGCTGAACCCGAAGGGCAGCGGCCCGTCTGCCAGCTGGTCGAGGATCTCGGCGATCGCCATCTGCGTCATGCTCCCTGCACCGCCTTCTCGTAGAGCGTGGGTGTCCGTCCTGCGGGGTCGTAGCGATCCTTGACCGTCGCGTAGTCGATGCCCCCGTAGAGCGCGTCGAACGTCTCGCGGCCGTACGAGGACGTCGAGTAGAGCGACTTGTGACCGTGCCGGACCGCGACCGCCATCTCGATCAGGCGGTTCACGTCGCCGTCGTGGGCGCCCTCCGCGATCGGGACACCGCCCCAGAAGCCGACGTTGACGTACACGCGTTCCGGCTCGAGCGGGTACAGCGGCCACGGCTCGGGGAGGCGAGACGCAGCGGGCAGAGCCACACCGGTGTCATGGGGACGTGGACCGTGAACCACGCCATGAAGCCCTCGAGCTGGTCGAGCGGCACCTCGACGTCCTGGACGACCCGTTCGTTGCGCGGGCGGTGACGCAGGTCCGCGAGCCGCCCGTGAGGTCCAGGCGTTCGTCGAGCCCGACGATCCGGCGGTAGACGTCCGAGCGGCGCCAGCGCCGCGGCCACAGCGTCCGGACCACGGGGTTCTGCACACCGAACGCGCGCGAGCACCAGAACCAGTCGGTGTCCCAGCGCCACAGGTAGTCGCGGGTGTGCAGGACGTCCTGAGGTCGCTCGCGCAGCGAGAGGTAGTAGATCTCCCGGCCCGTGTAGTCGCTGGGTGCGGGCACGAGCGAGCGGGCCTCCTCCTGTGACGCGAACCGGCCCAGGCACAGGAACACCTCGCCAGGGTCGAACAGGACGCCGTCGCAGAAGTCGACCCGCTCGCCGTCCCACGCCCGTCCGCGGCGACAGCGCGGACCGCGGCCGTGACCGCCGCGACCGACTCGAAGCGGACGTTGCGGACGACGACGTACGGCTCGGTCCGGTCCAGGCGCAGCCGCACGCGGGTCGCGTACCCGAGCGTGCCGTAGGAGTTGGGGAACGCGCGGAAGAGGTCGGCGTGCTCGTTGTCCGGGCGGGCCGTGACGACGTCACCGGTGGGGTGAGGACGTCGAGCTCGAGGACGGCCTCGTGAGGCAGGCCGTTGCGCAGCGAGCTCGACTCGATGCCGAGCCCGGCCAGCGCGCCACCGACCGTGATGGTGCGCAGCTGCGGGACGACGGTCGGCACCAGCCCGTGGGCGAGCGTCACCGCGACGAGGTCCTCGTACGTGCACATCCCTGGACGTCGACGGTCCCTGCGGCCGCATCGACCGAGACGACGCCGGTCAGCCCGGAGGCGTCAGGCCCGGCCCCGGCGACGGTCGTCGGGGGCGGAAGAGGTTGGTGGTCTTCTTGGCCAGGCGCAGCGGGCGGGCGGGCGAAACGGCGCTGGCGGAGCGGACCAGCGCGGCCACGGCCTCGGCGTGCTGGTGCTCGCCACGGACGACGATGTTCGTGGGGCTGACACCTCACCCACTGTAGGACGGGCTGGGGCAGTCGCCACCCGTGAGCGGAATCACACCCCGGACGAGGTGCCACGGGGTCCGGGAACGAAGAGGCTCCTCGCGCGAACGCGAGGAGCCTCTCCGTGGGTGAGTAACGGGACTTGAACCCGCGACCCCTGGACCACAACCAGGTGCTCTACCAGCTGAGCTATACCCACCACGGCCTGCAGATGTTCCGAAGAACTGTTCTAGCAGCCGTCGAAAAGTGTACCTGGTTTCTGGGGACGCTCAGGACAGGATTTTGGTGTCTGCCCGGCGGCCCGTCGGCGGCGGGTTCGCCCGCACCGATCGCCCGGCCGACGGAGGTCTTCGTGATTCGCTCGGCGATCGCCTTCGCGGTCTTGGAGTCGGTGCCGGGCTGGGGCACGAACAGCGCCTCGCGGTAGTAGCGCAGCTCGTCGATGCTGTCGAGGATGTCGCCCAGCGCGCGGTGGCCGCCCGTCTTCGCGGGCGACGCGAAGTAGATGCGCGGGTACCAGCGGCGGGCGAGCTCCTTGATCGAGGAGACGTCGACGATCCGGTAGTGCAGGTGGCCGACGAGCTCCGGCATGTCGCGTTCGAGGAACGCCTTGTCGGTGCCGACCGAGTTCCCCGCGAGCGGGGCCTTGCCGGGCTCGGGGACCCAGGCGCGGATGTACTCGAGCACGCGGGCCTGGGCGTCGGCCATGGTCGTCCCGCCCGCGAGCTCGTCGAGGAGTCCCGACGTGGTGTGCATCTCGCGGACGAAGTCGCCCATCTGCTCGATCGCCTCCGCGGGGCGTGATGAGGACGTCGATCCCTCGCCCAGGACGTTCAGCTCGGAGTCGGTGACGACGGCGGCGACCTCGATGAGCGCGTCGGCGCCCACGTCGAGGCCGGTCATCTCGCAGTCGATCCACACGATGCGGTCATTGGTGTTCACAGGGCTCACGCCCACAGCCTAGGCCGTGACCGGTGCCGCGGCCGTCCGCCGAGCGACCGGACGGGGCGCGGGCTGGGTCGGAGTGCTGCCGGACAGCACGAAGGCCCTGCTCCTGTGACGAGGAGTCAGGGCCTTCGGTGGGTGGTGTCCGATCGGCTGGAGAACGCCGAGCGGTCCGGCTGCGTCATGCGGTGCGGCGTGGCAGGCGGGCCTGCCGGGTGCGTGCCGGGAGACGGGTCGTCGCCCGTCGCAGGTTGCTGCGGCGGAGGGTCTGCTCCTGGAGCTGTTCGCGCCGCCGAGGTCGGCGACGTCGTACATGAGCTGGGGATGCATGGTGGTTCGTCTTTCGTGACGTCGGATTCGTGGACCTGGCCGGGTCCTCCACCGCCCGGTACTGACCGGACGGACGCCACCGCGGTGATGGGTGCAACACAACCACCTCCTCACCGCGCGGCGCACGCCTTTTCTCCTTACGCTCTCGTGATGGGAGCAGACGGCGGGGCCGATGACGCGCGAGGTGACGTGAGCGCGGGGAAGGGCGCCGTCGCGCAGGGGATCGTGTGGCACCCACGGCTCGTGGCCGCGCTGCCCGGCCTGGTCCTGATCGTGATCGGCGTGCTGGGCTTCCTGGTCGTGTACGACTCGGTGCGCGAACGCGACGACCTGTGGTTCACGGACGACGCCGTCCTGGCGTGGATGGTCGCGCACCGCACGGCCGTGGCGACGTCGGTCCTGACGGTCGTCACGAACCTGTTCGGCCCGGTCGTGCTGCCGATCCTCGTGGGCGTCGGGTGCCTGTGGTGGGGCTCGCGACCAGGCGCTGGTGGGAACCGGGGCTGCTGGTCGGGGCCATGATCACCTCGACGGTCGTTTCCTCGCTCGTCAAGGCGCTCGTCGCAAGGCCGAGGCCCGACGACGCCGCCATGGTCGTCCCGGGCGTCGAGCGCAGCTCTCGTTCCCGTCGGGCCACACGATCGGCGCTGCGACGCTGGTGCTCGTCGGGGATACCTCGTGTGGCGGCAGTGGCAGGAGGGGCGGCAGCGGCGCGTCGTGTTTGCGCTGTGGGTGGTCGTGAGCGTCGTGGTGATCGTTGTCGTCGCGGGGAGCAGGCTCTATCTGGGATACCACTTCGTGACCGACGTGCTGGCCGGGGCGAGCCTTGCCGTCGCGGTGCTGGGGGCGTGATGGTGGTCGACCGGCTGCACGACCTGCCGCGCCTGCCTGAGTCCTCGGCGGTATCCTAAAGGACTCTTGCGCAAGACTTCTTTAGAGTTGTAGCCTGTCTGGCATGCCCCAAGGACCCCGCCCGACGACGTCGCGCACCCGCCAGCACACGTCCCGGCCGGGACGCCGCGCACCGAGAGCGTCACGACCTCCGACCCGGAGCGCATCCGGGCCCTGGCCCACCCGCTGCGCCTCGCGATCCTCGACCTGCTCGACGACGAGGGCAGGCCACGGCCACGCGCTGCTCCGAGGTCACGGGGAGTCGGTCGCGAGCTGCTCGTTCCACCTGCGCATGCTCGCCAAGTACCGGTTCGTCGAGCCCGCCGAGCGGGTCGGCCGCGAAGCCCTGGAAGCCCGTGGGCACCGGACGCACGAGCCGCTACGACCCCGAGCAGCCCGAGTCGCTGCGGGCCACGGGCGAGCTCGCGCGGATCGTCGTCGACCAGGAGGCGACCCGGGTCAAGCACTGGATCGACGGCGCGACCCGTCAGCCTCCTGAATGGCTCCTCGCGTCCGTCATGACCAAGAGCTCGTTCTGGGCCACCCGGAGGAGCTCACGCAGCTCTCGCTCGAGCTCCAGGCGATCACCGATCGCTTCGAGGGACGCTGGACCCACCCCGAGCTGCGCCCCAAGGGATCGCGGCGGCGCGGTTCTTCGGCGTCGTCAACGCGGACCCGTTCGACGCCACCGACGACCCTGCCGTTCCCGCGGCGGACGCGTCCGCCCTGGCTCCCTCACCGTCGCGCTGCCGATCCGCGAGGAGTCGCGAGCATGAGCACGACCACCGACGAGGCGACCCTCGTCAAGCACGCGCTGCGCACGCGACCCTTCCGGTTCCTCACGGTCGCGTGGGGATTCACGAACTTCGCCGACTCGGTCCTGGCGATCATCTTCGCGGTGTGGGTCAAGGACCTCACGGGCTCGAACGGCACCGCGGGTCTGATCTTCGCGGCCTTGGGCCTCCCGGCGCTCGTCTCGCCGCTGCTCGGCCAGGTCGCCGACCGCGTCTCGCGCCGCCGCATGATGATCGTGGCCTACCTCGTCGGCGCGGTCTCGCTGCTCTCGCTGTTCGCGGTGCGGGGCCGGAGCAGGTCTGGCTGATCTTCGTGGTCACGGTCGTCTACTCCGGGATCGGCTTCGCGACGGCCGCCGCGCAGTCCGGCCTGATCCGCGACCTCCTGCCCGACGAGGCGCTCGGTTCCGCGAACGGTCGTCTCACGACCATCGACCAGACCTTCCGGCTCGTCATGCCGGTCATCGGGGCCGGCGTCTACGTCGCCGTCGGCCCGATGCCGCTCGTCCTCTCGGCCGTCGTCGCGTTCGTCGTCGCGGCGTTCTTCGTGTCCCGGATCGTCCTGGTCGAGACCCCGCCGACCCCCAGGACGAGCGCGAGCCGTTCCTCGCCGAGGTCACCGCGGGCTTCCGGCACCTGTTCCGCACCGCGCCGCTCGGCGTCCTGACGGTGGCGCTCGCGGTCGCCTTCGGTGCCGTGGGTGTGCTCAACGCGGTGAGCTTCGCGATCATCGAGAAGGGCCTGGGTCTGGGGCCAGAGATGCTCGGCCCCATCTCGAGCGTCCAGGGCGTCACGGCGATCGTCGCGGGCTGACCGCTGCCCGCATGATCAAGCGGATCGGGTCGCAGCGCCTGGTCGCTCTCGCCCTGGGCATCGTGACGCTGGGTATCCTGCCGACCCTCGGCACGAATCTCGTGGCGATCATCGCGGGATGGGTGCGATCGGGCTGGGCGTCACGTGGGCGATCGTCGGGTTCGTCACCGAGCGCCAGCTCAAGACCCCGGCCACGCTCAGGGACGCACGTCCGCCGCGACGAACATGCTGCTCAACGTCCCGCAGCTCCTCATGACGGTGGTCGCGGCCGCCGTGGTGGGGCGGTCGACTACCGCCTGCTGGTCGGGGTCACCGCGGCCGGCCTCGCGGTCTCGATGGTGCTCTCGCTCAGGGCTCGCGCGCTCGGGAAGAGCGAACGCCTCGTCGAGTGCATGATTCGGCTGCGACTCGCCGGGCGTGTCGCAGCCGAATCATGCACTCGACGAGGATGGCGTCAGGCAGCCGCGACCGCGTCCCTCACCGCGGCCTCGAACCGTGCGCGTGCCCGACGCCGGAGCATCCGCAGCGCGAGCACCGCGCCCACCGCAAGGGTCGCCACGGCGAGCGCCGACCACGGACGGCCCAGAGGTGCGTCTCGCCCGTGGCGGGATCCATGGCGTGGGAGGCTGCGTCGTCGGGCAGGGTGGTGCTCGCCGTCGTGGCGACGACGGGCGCGAGGGCGACCGATGCCGTGAGCCGTCCGAGCGGTGCGACTCCGCTCGCGACCCCGGAGAGGGTGATCGAGTCGCCCGGCAGGAGCTCGGGCAGGTCGCCGAGGGGACCGACACGGCACCGATGTCGTCAGGGCCCGAGACCGTCGCGGCGATCTGCCCTGCCAGCCGCACGTTGCCCGTGTTGGCGACGGTGAACGTGACGCGCGCGTCGCCGCGCCCACCGGGTTCCACGTCCCCGTGTAGGCGGCGTGGACGTCCGAGATCGTCGCGGACGGGGCGAGGTCTCCCGCGACCCGGACCAGGACGCGCGTGCCCAGTCGTCGGTCGACCGCGACCCCACCCTCGCCGGCGCCCGTGACGAGGGACGTGACCACAGCGGCCGTGTGGTCGCCGGGCGTGGCGTCCGCGGGGACCGTCAGGGTGAAGGGGACGATCGACCGCTCGCCCGGGCGACCGTGACCCGCGGGTCTCCAGGTCGATCCACGTGCCGAGGTCCTCGGACTCCGTGCCCGCGGGCAGGACGTCGAGGGCGCCGTTGGCCGAGGTGAAGGCATCGGCGGCGTAGACGCCGAGGTCGAGCGCGGTGTCGCCGTGGTTGGTCACGACGAGCTGGTCGGTGAGCGTGGCGCCGGGCTCCAGGGCGAAGTCGAAGGTCGGGCCGGAGGCCGGGGCCACTCCCAGGTGACGGGCTGGGCGCCCGGCTGTGCCGGGTCGGTCGGTGCCGCGACCGGCGGCGCGTTCGGCACGGAGACGGGCGCGACGTCGTCGAGCAGGACGACCGCCCCGCCGGGGCGGCGGACAGCATGGCTGTCACCGCCCCGACCAGGAGCAGCGTCGCGCGGCGACCTGCGAGGACCGCCGCACCGCGACGCGGGGTGATGGTCGCGGTGCGGCGGTCACCCACGCTCAGCCGATCGCCGTGAGCGTGAGCGTGGCGGTGTACGTGCCCGCTGCGGCGTCGACCGGGAAGCGCAGGTCCAGGTCGGCCCCGAGGACGGCGCTGCCGAGGGCGTGCCCGGCACCGGCCGAACCCAGGAGGGCGGAGTCGGCCAGGCCGTTCCCGCTCACCAACCCGAGGCGACCGGCGCACCGGCGAGGGTGTCGCCGCCCGCGGTCAGCAGCGCCGGGGTCCAGCCCAGGTGCTTTCCGGGCAGGGTGTGCGCGCCGGAACCGTTGCCCGCGGAGAAGTCGCCGACCTGCGCGGAGACGGACCACGCGGGAGCCGTCGCACGGGTGTCGGTGACCGTCACGGCGCCCAGCCGACCGGCTGCCGCGAGGTGGTCGCCCGCGAGCTGGGCGGTGCCGAGGTCGACCACGCGGCTGCCGCCGTCGATCGTCCAGACGAACTCGCCCGGCTCGACGGGGCCGCCGGGATCGTGACCGTCAGATCGATCTGGCCGTCACCGGGCTCGCCCCGGGACGTCGACCCCGTAGAGCGTCGTCGTGCCCGAGACCTCGTTGCCGACCGCGAGGAGCGGCGCACCCGTGGGCGAGGAGCTCGCGGGGATGAAGGCGAGGCTCTCGGGACCCAGGTCTCCGGCCTCGGCCAGCTTCGGGTGTCTCCTCGGCGCTCACCGAGAAGTTACGGTTGTTGACGAAGGAGACGTAGGTCGCGTGCGCCGGGTCGCTCACGTCGAAGACCGCGATGCCCCACGCGCTCGAAGCCGATGAACGCGTACGTGCGCCCGCCGACCTCCCGAGCGTCAGGCCCTCGGGCTCGGGTCCCTTGTCGTCGCTGCGGCCGTCGAAGCCGGACTCCGTGTGGTTCGAGTTGAAGAACTCAGGGTTGACCGACGCGACGAGCTGCTCGAACGCGTCGCCCGAGTCGAAGACCTGGCGACCGTCGGTCGACCAGATGGAGAACGAGCGCGACCCGTACGAGTAGAGCTCCTCGTAGCACGAGCCGTCCGCACGCAGCCCGCTCGCGGCGCTGACGTTGAGGCGACCGAGGTGGGCGTCCGCCGTGAGGTCGGTGAGCGTCGCGGGTTTCCGGCCGCGCCGACGAAGCCCGAGAACGCGTCAGCGCACAGTCCGGGCACGCCCTTCTTGCCGAGGTCCTTGACGCGCTTGACCTCGGAGTAGCCGGACCAGTCGCGCGAGTCGCCCTCGTTGGCGGTCACGAGGTAGGTCGCGCCGCCTGCCTGATAGGAGGCGATCGTGTCCGGCTGGTAGAGCCCCTTGACGGGCCAGGCGCGGATGTCGATCTTCCCGTCCTTGTCGGACGCGTCGATCCCCTTGCCCGGAGCGAGGTGGTCCTGCGTCCCGAGGGCAGCAGCTCGGTCACGGTCGCGCTCGCCACGTCGACGACGGCCAGGGCGTTCGCCTCCTGGACGCTCGCGTAGGCCACCGTGCCCGTCGCGTCCCATGCGATGTACTCGGGCTCGAGGCTCTCCGAGACGGGGCGCTCGGGCGTGCCGGTCCCCGCGGCGGAGCGACCGCCGAACACGCGGACCCCGCGGGCAGCGTCTTTGACCCGCCCGCCTCGAACGCGTGGAACGTCGCGGTGCGGACGTCGCCCTGGGCTGCGTTCGCCAGGCCCACGGGAGCAGCGACGACCGAGACGGACCCTCGGGATCGACGCTGTAGTCGTCCGCGGGCTCTCCCTCGTTCGCGACGGCGATGCGCGTGCCGTCGGGGAGAAGGTCACCATGTCCGGCAGCGCGCCGACGCGGACCGCGCCGAGGATCGCGGCGGCGGGGCGCTCGCGGGCGCCGCGGCGTCGAAGAAGACGAGCCAGCCGTCGTCGGTCTTGGTGCGGCCTCGACCGCGGCGACGGCGAGCCCGTCGGGGCGGATCGCGACCGAGTTCACGACGGCGTCCGCCGAGACGACCGAACCGTCCGCCGAGGCCGTGCCGCCGACCGCGAGCTCGAACAGACGGGTGGGGGCGGCGGGGTCCTGGGCGTCGAGGACGTCGACCTTCCCGGACTGGGCGTTGACGACGAACAGTCGCTTCGAGGCCGCGTGGAACGCGACGATCTCCGCGGCGGACTCGTCGAGCTGACCGGTGGCGTAGGTGCCGAGCGGCGAGAGGGTGACGGCCGGTGCGACGGACGGGTCGGGGGCGGCGACAAGGGCCGAGGCGACAGCGGTGCCGACGACCCCGAACGTCCCGGCGGCGACGGCGATCGTGAGACCGGCAGCCACGAACCCGGCCGCCTTCCGTGCCGCGGGCGGGACTGGTGAACCACGCGCATTCCGTGCTCCTCGTTCCGATGGCCCGCAGGGTGCAGGGCAGACGATCGGAACCTAGGCGCGGCGGGTGTCGTGCCGGTGAACGGTGGCCGACGTGCCGGGGGCGACCGGGTGACGAGTGGGACGGAGGGTCTGCAGGGTGTCACACGCGGGCTCCGGTCGGTGTCTCCATGTCACAGGACGTGATCCAATGACGACTCAGGAGCGGACATGACCAGCGAGACGCGTATTCCCCACCGAGGTCACCGGCGCGTACGGAGCGCTCGTGAAGCTCGCGGCCCGCAAGATGATGGGCCATGTGCCCGACTCGGTGGGCGTGCTGTGGCACCACCAGGCGGTCATGAAGGACGCCATGCGCATCGGACGCAAGGTCGAGGGCTGGAGCGAGCTCGATCGGGACCTCGCGTCGTACGCAGGTATGGCGGCGGCCGCGACGGTTGGCTGTGGCTTCTGCCTCGATCTCAACTACTTCCTGGCGCACAACCACGGACTCGACGAGGCGAAGATCCGGGAGGTACCGCGCTGGCGGGAATCGTCCGTCTTCAGCCCTCGGGAGCGCAGGGTCATGGAGTATGCAGAGGCCGCGAGCCAGACGCCGCCAGCCGTGACCGACGAGCTGTCGGATGCGCTCCTGGCCGAGCTCGGGCCAGCTGCGCTCATCGAGCTCGCCGCACGGGTGGCGTTCATGAACATGTCGGCGCGCATGAACCTCGCGCTCGGCATCCACTCGGAGGAGTTCGCCGCGGCGTGCGGACTTGCCCCGCTCGCCGTGCCGTCGGCCCGTACGGGCCGCGAGTAGACTCGCGCTCGTGGCCAACGACGCGCACGCCGACGACGATCCGTTCGTCGTCCACCGGAGGCTGCTGTTCACCGTCGCCTACGAGATGCTGGGCTCGGCAGGTGACGCCGAGGACGTGCTGCAGGAGTCCTGGCTTCGGTGGGCCTCGGTCGATCGGTCGGAGATCCGGGAGCCGCGCGCTTACCTCGTACGCGTCGTGACGCGGCAGGCGCTCAACCACCTGCGCACCGTGTCGCGGCGCCGCGAGGAGTACGTAGGCGAGTGGCTTCCGGAGCCGCTGCTGACCAGTCCCGACGTGGCTGACGAGGTCGAGCTCGCGGAGAACATGTCCATCGCGATGCTCACCGTGCTGGAGACGCTGGGGCGGCCGAACGCGTGGTGTTCGTGTTGCGTGAGGTCTTCGACGTGTCGTACGACGAGATCGCGTTGGTCGTCGGGAAGACGCCGGCAGCGGTGAGGCAGATCGCCCACCGCGCGAAGGGCCACGTCTCCGCGCGTCGTCCCAGGGTGCGCGTCGCCCGCTCCGAGCACGAGGAAGTCGTGGAACGTCTCGTCGCTGCCCTCAACTCGGGCGACCTCCAGGGGCTCATGGACGTCCTCGCACCCGACGTGGTCTCGGTCGCCGACGGCGGAGGAAAGGTCCGCGGGGCGGCGCGGCGGCCGGTCGTCGGGGCCGAGAGGCTGGCGCGATACCTCGTGGGAGGGATGGCGAAGGTCGAGGGCGTGCTGCTCGCCGTCGCGACCTGGGTCAACGGTCAACCCGGAATCCGGATGGAGCTGGACGGACAGCTCGTCGGCGTGACGAGCGTCACCGTCGCCGACGGACGCGTGACCCATGTCTACACGATCGCGAACCCCGACAAGCTCGGCCGCTCGACCAGGAGGCCGACCTGAGCCGATGACGGCGCTGCGCACACCGGCCCGACCACTAGTCTCGCCGGGTGGACTCGACGCAGCGTATGACCTGGCAGGAGCTCGCACCGCAGGTGCGCGCGGACGTCGAAAAGATCCTGGGCGGTCCGGTCGTCTTTGCGTCGAGCCAGGTCCAGGGCTACTCCCGGGCAGCGCCGACCGGGTCCGCACGGCGGCGGGTGCGCGTGCGTTCGTCAAGGCCGTGAGCCGGTCCCGCAACGCCGACGCCTACGACATCCACCGTCGTGAGGTGGGTGTGCTGCGCCGGCTGCCCGACGCGGCGCCCGCGCCCCGGCTCCTGGGCGCGCACGAGAGCGAGGAGTGGGTCGCGCTGGTCGTCGAGGACATCGAGGGCCGCCACCCCGACCTGCCTCCCGAGCGTCGTGAGCTCATCGCGGTTCTCGGTGCACTGCTCGAGCTGCCCGTCGTCCGCGACGACCAGGGCGGCTCCCCATTTCCCGACGCCACCTCGGAGCTCGCCGACACCTTTGCCGGCTGGTCGCGGCTGCGAGCCGATCACCACCTGGTGGGCCTCCCGGCCTGGGCGGTCGATCACCTCGGCGAGCTGGAGGCGCTTGCGGCGAACGGCGCCCAGGCCGCGCACGGAGACCGGCTCGTCCACCTCGACCTCCGCTTCGACAACGTGCTCGTCGACCAGTCCTCGCGCGTGTGGGTCGTCGACTGGCCGTGGGCCGGGACGGGAGCCCGCTGGATCGACGCCCTCACGCTGCTGCTCGACGCCCGCGTGAACGGCAGCACGGTCGACGTCGACGCGATCGCCTCCTCCCACCCGCTCTTCCGCGGGGTCACGCCCGAGCACGTCGACGCGTTCCTCGCGGGACTCGCGGGTACTTCTTCGACGCCGCGCGCCATCCGGCGCCGCAGAACATGCCGACCCTGCGTGCGTTCCAGCGCCAGCAGGGCCTCGCGGTGATCGAGTGGTTGGAGCAACGCCGCGGCTGAGGCGCTTCAGTCGTCGAACCCGCGTGCCCGCAGCGCCTCGCCCAGAGCGTCCGCCTGCCGCATCGCCCCCACCACGAGCGGCACCGCGAACGCCCGCACGTCCCGCTCGTGCCCCGGGCCCGCTGCGCGTCGCGGACCCTGCTCGCCAGGTTCGCGATCACGGGCACGCTGCGCAGCGCGAGGGCCAGCACGAGCGCGACGCGCTCGACGTCCACGCCCACGCGAGAGGCGGGGTGAGGCCGCGCTCGATCGCCGCGAGCAGGTCGCTGACCCTGGTCGTGCACGTCACGAGGCCCGCGAGCGCCACGAGCACCAGGAGCCGCGTGCTGAGGACCGCGGCGGACGTCAGGTCCATGAGCCACCACTGGAGCGCGAACAGGACGGGCAGGAACACGCGCAGGGCCGCACCTGACCCCATGCGGCGCGCCACCCGAGGCCCGCGAGCGCGTAGAGCCCGGCGACCGCGATCCCGCGACACCCACGCCCAGGGGCGTGCGGACCAGCAGCAGCGCGAGCGAGCAGAACATGAGCGCGGCGAGCTGGGGTCCGGCGGGAGCGCGGTGCAGCAGCGAGTGCCCGACGACGTAGGCGCCGGCAGCGTAGGTCGTCGCGCCGCGCGCGGTGCTCGTCGGGGCAGACCCGGCCGGGCTTGTCGGCTCGTCTGTGGCGGCCACCGCGCCCTCCCTGGTCACGGCCGGACGTCCATGAGGCGGCGGTAGTACGCGACGGCCGGGCCGGGCTCGTCGTCGGCCACGACCTGTCCCTCGTCGATCACGAGCACGCGGTCGTAGCCCGCCATGAGGTCGAGGTCGTGCGAGACCAGCACGACCTGCTGCGGGATCTCCGCGAGCAGCGCGGCGACGCGACGCGTGTTGCGGAGGTCGAGCAGGGTCGTCGGCTCGTCGGCCACGACCAGGCGTGGCGCGTTCACGAGCACCGACGTGAGCGCGAGCAGCTGCTTCTGCCCCGGACAGCAGGTGCGCGGGGTGGTCGGCGTGCCCGGCGAGGCCGTGGCGCGCGAGCCAGTCGGCGACGAGCCGGTCCCTGGTCGGACGATCGTGCTCGCTGCGACGCAGGGAGTAGGCGACGTCCTCGGCGACCGTGGGCATGACGATCTGGGCGTCGGGGTCCGAGAACATGAAGCCCACGCGCCGCCGGACCTGTGCGCCCGCGCGCCGGGTGTCCAGGCCGTCGACCCGCACGGCCCCGCGCGTGGGCAGCACGAGCCCGTTGAGGAGCCGGGCCAGGGTGCTCTTGCCCGAGCCGTTGGCCCCGACGATCCCGATCCGCCGCTCGCGCAGCTCCGCGCTGACCCCGCGCAGGACGTCGCGGTCGCCGAGGCGCACGTGCACGTCCTCGAGCCCGACGACGCAGCCCACCTCGGGCGGGGTGCCCGCCGTGGTCGGTGGGCCAACGGCGGCGTCCTGCATGCGTCCCCTCTCATCGGACCACCTCGAACAACCCGGCCACGCCCAGCCCGCCGCCCACGGCCGCCGCGGCGAGCCCCAGCGAACCGGCCGGCGCCCCGAGCGCACGAGCCGGCTGAACAGCCGCACGACCGACACCGCGCCGCTCGCCCCACGGGTGGCCCAGGGCCAGGGCGCCGCCGTCTGCGCAGAGGCGAGCGTCGTCGTCGGGCAGGAGAGCGCGTCGGTGAAGGCCAGGACCTGCGCCGCGAAGGCCTCGACGAGCTCGATCGCCGCGAGGTCGTCGAGGTCCCGGCCCGTGCGGTCGAGGAGCTCCCGCACCGCGGGGACCGCGCCCCAGCCGGGCAGTCGCGGGTCGCAGCCGCGGGTCAGGCCGCCCACGAGCCGCAGGCCCGGCAGGCCCAGCCCTGCTCGCACGTGTTCGGGGACGATCGCGACTGCCGCGGCCCCGTCGCTGATCGGGCTCGCGTTGCCCGCGGTCACGCTGCCGCCCGGGTGAACGCGGAGGGAGGCGCGCGAGCAGCGCAGGGTCGAGGTTCCGTGCCCGCTCGTCCCGCGAGAGCGCCCCACGGGCACGACCTCCGCGTTGAACCTCCCTCGGCGTGCGCGGCCAGGGCCCGCGCGTGCGAGCGCGCGGCGTAGGCGTCCTGGCGCTCGCGGCCGATGCCGAGCTCGCGGGCCAGGGCGTCGGCCGCGGCGCCCATGTCAGGGTCGCCGTACTCGGGCGGGGTGAAGGGCGCACGGTCGTAGGGGCGGCGTTGCGGTCGATCCGTGGGGTGGGCGGTGGGCGCGCAGCGGGCCGTCGAGGCACTCTCGACGCCGCCCGCGAGGACCAGGTCGCCGTCGCCGGCGCGGATGCCCTGGGCCGCGAGCAGCACCGCGGCCAGTCCGCTGCCGCACTGCCGGTCGATCGTGATTCCGGGGACCCGCTCGGTCAGGGGCCCGCCGGATCGCGCAGGGACGCCGCGAGGACCGCGACGCGTGCGAGGTTCCCGCCCGGCCCGTGCAGTTCCCGAGCACGACGTCCTCGACGGCCAGGCCGTGACCCGCAGGCAGGTCCGCGAGCGTCGCGGCCAGGACGGGAACGGCGAGGTCGACCGCGGTGACGTCGGCGTGCCCGTGACCGGCCGTGCCGATCCACGTGCGCCGCGCGGCGACGACCACGGGCCCTGCGGGTAGAACGCTCATCGCAGCGCCTCGTACGCGGGGCCGCCCGACAGCAGGGCCTCGCTGATCGCGCCGCGCGCGGCCTTGCCCGACGGCGTCCGCGGCAGCTCGCGCACGCCGTACCAGCGACGCGGGCGCTGGGCCGCGGACAGCGAGGCGCGTGCGACCCGTTCGAGGTGTGCCCGCAGGCCCGGTCGGTCGGCGCACTGCACCACGGCCGTCACGACTGCGCCCATGCGGCGGTGCGGGGTCCCGACGACCACGACGTCCTCGACGCCCGGGATCGCGCGGAGCACGACCTCGACGTCCTCGGGGACCACCGTCGCGCCGCCTGTGAGGATCGCGCCGTCGCCCCGGCCACGCAGGACGAGCGGGTGCCCGCGGGTTCGCCCGGAGCCTCGACGGGAGAGTGGACCTCGGCGAGGTCGCCCACGGTCGACCACTCGCCCTCGCGGCGGAACGGCCCGGTCGCGCGTGCGAGGTATCCCTGCGCGACCCACGGCGAGCGCACCCAGACCTCCCGAGCGTCGCGCCGGGCAGCTCGCGCACCTCGACCTCGACGCCCGGGAACGGGCGCAGGCCCGTGCCGTCGGTGTCGATCGCGACGAACGACAGCTCGACCGCCCCGTAGTAGGTCACGACGCCGACCCGGCCCGCGCCGCGCGCTCGCGCACGTCCGCGGGCAGCGAGGCGCCGCCCACCACGGCGGTTCGCAGGCGGCTGGGAGTGCCCGCCTCGATCGCGTCCAGGACAGGGGCGAGGGCCGAGGGCACCAGGTGCACGACGTCGGAGGTGGCGAGCGCGGTCGTGATCGCAGCGTCGCCCTTCGCGAGCTGGACGCAGGCTCCGGTGGCGAGCGCGTGCACTGCCGCGAAGCAGTAGAGCGACGACGCGAGCGGCCCGGGCACCAGCACGGTGTCCTCGGGCGGGTTCCCGTGAGGCGTGCGGCCGCCGGAAAGGACCCGCCCAGGACTCCCGGGTGCGGACCACCGCGCGCGGGCGACCCGTGCTGCCCGACGAGAACCCGGCCCACGCGAGGGCCGAGGCCGACGGCTCGGGGAGCGACGTCGTCGGGCCTGGTGGGCGTGGCCGTGTTGCTGAGCGGAGTGAGCGCATCCGCGGCGCTGCCGCGCGGGAGCGGGACCTCGACGAAGCCCGCGGGGCGACGGTCCGCAGAACCTCGGCGCGCTGGGCCCGAGACCACGTGTGGTCGCAGACCAGGAGTGGCGCCCGCGAGGTCGACCGCGAGGAGGGCCGTGAGGAGGTCGACCGGGTCGGGCAGCGAGATCGCGACGACGTCGCCCACGACCGTCCCGGTCGCCCGCAGGAACCCTGCGCCCGCCGCGATGTCCGCGGCGAGCGCTCGGTAGGTGCGGGAGCGTTCCGGTGAGCGCAGCGCGCAGCGTCCCCTGCGGAGCTGCGGGCATGAGCGATGACGGCGTGGGCGACGGGCATGAGGGATCGTAGGGCGATCAGGCTGCGGGGCTCGCGGCGGGCTGCTGCTCGGTGGCGCGCGCGGTGCGGTGCAGCGGCGAGGCCGCCGGGTAGGCGCGGACCACGCCGACCGTGACCGAGGCCGCGATCACGGCCTTGAGGAGGTCTCCGGGACGTACAGGAGCGAACCCGTCGCGACCGTCTGGAGCGAAAAGCCTGTGACGAGCGCCTGGAGCGGGATGCCCAGGGCGTACATGACGAGCATGCCGCCCACGACGCACGCGACCATGACCCGCCAGAACGTCAGGGCACGGAAGCGCTCGACGATCAGGCCGACGACCGCTGCTCCCACCACGAACCCGATCAGGTAGCCGACCGACGGACCCACGAAGACCGCGGGGCCGCCGCGGCCGCCGACAGGAGCGGCAGGCCCGCCGCGACGAGGGCGAGGAACGTGAGCATCGCGAGCGCGCCGCGCCAGGCGCCCAGAAGAGCACCGGCGAGCATGATGCCCAGGGTCTGGAGGGTGATGGGGACGGCGTTGCCGAACAGGGCGATCGATCCGGGCATGCCCAGGACTGCGGTGAGTGCGGCGAACGTCGCGATGCGGGCCGCGTCGGAGGCGGAAATGCGCCAGCGGGAGGTGGAGGGCGCTCGGAGTGCTCGTGCGGGCTTGCGGTGACCGACTGGTCGGGGTGCTGGTCGGTGGGCACGGCGCGGGCCACGGAAGCTCCTCAAGGCAGGTGGGGTGGTGCCGGGTGGCACGTCTCCACTCTGGCCGTGAGCGAGGTGTCGATGCGTCGGTGCGCGCGACGACAGACGGTGGGCCGGGTTGGTGGAAGTCGACAAGCGGTTGGAGGAAACCTCCAAGCGCTCCTTCCGGAGCCGGTGCCATGACGGCGCGAGACCCGACGACGAGACGGGTCGGCGATGAAGGCTGCGCGGGCATCTGCGATATACGAACTGATATGTTCGCCTCATGGACGTCAAGCGCATGCGGATGTCCCGGGGCTGACCCAGGAGCAGGTGAGTACCGCCGCCGGCATCAACCAGCCTGAGCTCTCGGCCATCGAGAACGGCCGGCGTCCGCTGACGGAGGCCATGGAGCGACGCCTGGTCGAGGCGATGCGCAGAGCCACCCGCCCCAGCAAGGTGTTGAACGTCCACCGTGCGGACGTGCTCAGGGTCCTGGCGACGCACGGGATGGGGACGTCCGGGTCTTCGGGTCCGTGCTGCACGGCACGGATGCACCCGGCTCGGACGTGGACCTGCTCGTCTCGGTCCCGTCAGGCACTGGACTGTTCGCGATCTCGCGGGTTGAGCGCGAGCTCGAGGAGGTTCTTGGCGTCCAGGTCGACCTGGTGCCGGACGACCAGGACAGCGACACGCTGGCTCACGCGCGGCGCGAGGCAAAGCCACTGTGACGGACCGGCCGCTCTGGGAACCGGTGGACCTGCCGCAGGCCCTCAGTCCGGAACGTGTGGCACACAAGAAGGTCCAGCGCAGGCTGATTGAGATGATCGACATCCTCGATGTCGCGGATCAGATCGTCGCCAAGGGAGAGGGGCGTTCCTCGGCCCGTCCAACAGGATCGACGAGCTCGCGGCCGCCCAGATCCTGACCAACCTGCATACCGCGGCCGATCACATCAGGCGAGGGCCCCGGCTTCCAGGAAGCCCACCCCGAGGTGCCGTGGCGCGATCTGGCCAGCACACGGCACAAGTTCACGCACCACTACGGAGGCATCCGGCGTCTCGTCCTCTTCGAGACACTCCGCTCCGATCTTCCGGGCCTGCGGGCCGTCGTCACCGCCCTGATCGACCGTTGAGACCTCTGGCGACCGGTACCGCGGACCGGTCGAGGTAGATGCCGTCGCCGTGAGCGGCACCTGGCCGCCGAGCAGGAGACGGTCGAGGACAGGCCTGTCCCGCTCACCTCGCGCTTCCGTGAGCAGCACGAGAAGTGGCGCAGCCCGGCCTCAGCCGGTGACCGCGCCACCCGTCCGTCGCCCTCCGGGAGGGTCAGACCTCTCCCGGCATCGCCTTGCGGATCACGAGCCGCGTCCACCCACCGAGGTAGATGCGGTCGCCGTCGGCGACCTCGCGGCGCTGACCGGCCGGGATGGGGTCGATCGGCAGCTCCTCGCCCGCGGGGCTGAGGTAGGTCCCGTTGGACGACTGGAGGTCCTCGACCCACCAGCGCTGACCGTCGGTGTTGAGCTGGCAGTGCCGCCGCGAGACGCCCGAGTCGGCGCCGCAGTCGATCTGCGGGTGGATGTTGCGCGACACCGACGGGCGTCCCACCAGCACGCTGCGCTCGCGCAGCACCACGAGCCCAGGCAGCCCGGCCGACGGCAGCGGGTCCTCCGCCTTCTGCGCCTGGTACCAGTCGGGATCGATCCACACCTCGACGACCCACTGGTCCTCGCCCGGGACGGGCGGCGTCGGCAGGTGCGTCCCGCTGCCCGACGGCGTCGCGCCCGTCCGCGCGGACGTCGCCTCTGCCGCTCCGAGCCGGCAGGGTCAGCAGCACCACCCGGCGCGACGAGCGGGTCGCCGCCCCGGACCGGCGACAGGCGGTGTCGCCACGGCGGCGCCGACAGCGGGTCCGCCGTCGAGCGGCCGCGGGCGAACCGACCGGCGCACCGACCGGGTCCAGGTCGAGCGACGACGCAGGCGGCGCGAGCGGGAAGGCGTGGCAGCGGACGGCGCCCCGGCAGGTTCCGGGAGCGAGCCCGTCGTGAAGTCGTACCCGCAGTTCTCGCAGAACAGCGCCCCGGACGCGGCCGGGAACGAGCAGTGCGGGCACGTGATGGGCTCGCCACCCGCAGCGGCGGCCGAGCCACCACCAGGAGCACCGGAAGCAGCCCCGCCGGACCCGGCCGAGACGGCCCCGGAGACCGCGGCAGATGCCATGGGCTCGCCGCACACATCGCAGTAGTCGGTCGACTCGGACGCGTGTCCGTTGGGGCAGATCGCGCTCATCGCTTGACCCGTGTGGTCTTGGTCGAGGCGGTGTCGAGGGCCATCTCGTCGAGCTTGTCCGTGTTGCGCTTGAGCCGCACGGTGCCCTGCTCCTCGCTCTCGATCTCGACGACCTTGCGCAGGCGCGAGGTCGCCTCGCCGTTGCCGGTCTCGGCGGCGAGCTGGACCGCACGGCCGAGCTTGACCGTGGCGGTCGCCTCGTCGCCCGCGGCCTTGGCCGCGAGGCCCTCCTGGATCGCGGACGCGAGCTCGGCCTGACCCGTGTAGTGCGCGACCTCCGGGTTGATGCGCGTCGTGAGCGCGCCGTCGTCGGACCACTTGGCCTTGACGAGACCCGACGAGACGACCTCGCCGTTCACAGCGAGCTGTACACGGGCCGCGAGCTGCTCCGAGCCCACGGGCTTCGATCCGACGCGCACGGCCACGTGGTAGTCGCGGGACTCGTCGCCCCACGAGCCGGTGGGGTAGGAGCCCGTGAGCGGGTTGACCACGGCGCGTCGCGTCGTGAGGTCCTCGACGGTCGGGGCGACCTGGCGGACGAACAGCACCTGGGCGCCCTGCGGAGCCCACACGCGCAGGTCCGCCGAGGCCACGCCGCGGGACATGGACTTCTGGATGAGGGACGAGAAGTCGGCGGCGATCTCGCTGGGGTCGGCGATGAGGTCGACCGTGCCGAGCAGGGCCGTCGAGATCTCGCGCAGCTCGTCGACCTGCCAGCGGGACCCGACGCCGCGTGCGTCGCACTGGAACTTCCCGGTCACATTGCGCACGACCTGGGACAGGTTCTCGCGGGGCTCGGACTCGTTCTTGCCGTCGGTCAGCAGGATCGCGTGGCGTTGGGCGACCTGGGGCACGGTGTCGAAGAGCTGGGCCGCGAGCTGGAGCCACGTGCTCATCGCGGTGCCACCGGACGGGGTCATCATCGCGATGGCCCGCTTGGCCTCCTCGCGCGCGGCGGGCTCCATCTGCACCATCGCGACGCGCGCGTTGGGTAGGGGAACGCGCGCTGCGCCACGTGACTGCCGCCGACGATCGCGAACCAGGTCCCGTCGAGGATCTGGTCCACCGCGACCTGCGCCGCATACTTGGCGGACTCCATGTTGCGCCCGGACATCGAGCCTGACGTGTCGACCATGATGATCTCCGCGACACCGCCGCCCGACGACGCGGCGCCGGCCTGACCTGCCCCTCGGGCGGTCACGGTCACGATGGCGTGCACATCCGTGGCGCCCTCGGACAGGAACTCGTTCTGGAAGACCTCGGCGGAGAACTCGGCCATGGGTTCTGGGCTCCTTCGTGGATCAGAGGGCGCTCGTCGCGGGCTCGTCGACCGCGACAGCTACTGAGGGCAGGTTATCGGAGGTGGCCGGGGCGCCGAGCGCCTCGAACCGGGCGAGCGTCGCGGTGATGTTGTCGCGACCGCCCTGGGCGTTGGCCCAGCGCACCAGCTCGGCGGCCAGGGCCTGGGGATCGCGCCCCGTGGTGGCCTCGGTCGACCGGACCAGGTTCGCCAGGTCGTCGGCCGCCGAGCAGTAGTTCCACAGCCCGTCGGAGCAGACCAGCAGCCAGCCCGAGGAGACGGGGACGGTGGGTGCGCAGCGTGCGGCCGGGTCGGTCGAGTCCGGTCCGAGCCACCGCGTGATCGCATGCGCCTGGGGAGTTCTCGGCCACGTGGCGGGGGTGCCCAGAGCCATGAGCTCCTGCGCCCACGAGTCGTCGACGCTGAGCTGGTGGGCCGTGCGGCGTCGGGGATCCAGTAGGCGCGCGAGTCGCCCACCCACCCGGCGACGATGAGCGGTCCGTCCACGACCGCCGCGACGAACGTGCACGACGGCGGCTCTGCCCGGTCGGCCTTGTCGCCCACGGCGACCAGGACGGCGTCGTTCGCGGTCGTCGAGGCCGAGACCATGAGGGCCTGCCATGCGCGGATGCGCTCGGGGACGTCGCCCGTGATCGGCGCCTCGCCCCCGGCCCGCCCGAGGCGAGCACGTCGCGGGCGGCGCGGGCCGCCGCGAGGCTCGCGACGTCCGAGTCCGGCGCCGCGGAGACACCGTCGCACACCACGAGTGCCGCGAAGCGCCGGGCGTGCCGGGGTCGCCCGACGCGGTCAGCGCCATGGCGTCCTCGTTGCGCGTGTGGCGGATGCCGCGGTCACAGACCCCGCGACCCAGGGCGCCGGGCGCTCGGCCCAGTGGTCACGCTCGACCTGGGCCTTCTCGCCGCACTGCTCGCAGTAGCCGTCGTCCGCGACGATCCCGCCGCAGCTCGTGCAGGGTCGCGTGGCGGCAGGCGGCAGGGCTCGGCTGCCGCGGGCTCCGGGTCGGTCGGCTTGACCGCGGCAGGGGCTCGGGCAGCGCGGGCACGGGCGGTCGCGCGAGGATGGGCGGCCCACCCCGGCGTCCGCCGCAGGCCCGACGTCGGAGCCGCAGTTCTCGCAGAAGCGCGCCCGGGAGCCGGGACCTCGCCGCACGTGGCGCACGGCGCAAGCAGGCTCTCGGGGCCGCCGACGTGTCGGCGGCGCCCGCGGCGCTCTCCGTGCTCTCGGCGCTCACGTCGTGGTCCAGCGGCGCACCGAGTTGGCCTGGTCGACCAGGTCGATCCGGGCGACCTTGTCCTCGGTGAGCGTCGCCATCTCGCGGTAGGCCCCTCGAGGGCGTCGCGGAGCGGCGGCTCCTTGGGCTCGACCCCTCCGAGGCGTGCCGTGCCGGTCTGCTTCTTGACCGTGACCTCCTCCAGCGCGGAGCCGAGCACGTCGATCGAGAGCGCCACCCGGTCACGCTGGGGATCGCGACCGACTCGACGCTCGCGAGCGCCTCGGCCAGGGCCGTGAGCCCGCGGCCCGAGCCGGCGAGCAGGCGGGCCCGGCGCATGCGGGCGTCGGTGTAGGAGCTGCGGGTCGGGGTGACGAGGTCGAGCGCGTGCAGCGCCCCGTCGAGGTCGCCGCGCGCCTGCCGGATCCGCGCGAGGCCGAACGCCGCGGGGCCGTGTAGTTGGCGTCCGAGCGTGCGCAGATCACGTAGAGAGACTCGGCGATGTCGGGCTCCCCGCTGACCTCGCACGAGACGGCGAGCGCGAGCTTGGGGCGAGCTCGCCGGGCACCTGGCCGTAGACGGCGTTGAACGAGGCCCTGGCGTCGGCGGCGTCGCCGCGCGCGAGCTCGGCCAGGCCGCCGATCCAGGCGGCCCGCCACTCCCACGGGTCCTCGGCGAGCATCTCGGCGATGGTCTTGTCGACCTCGGCGAAGCGTCGGTGCTCGATCGCGGCCTTGGCGTAGGCGAGGCGGACCTCGACCGTGGCCTCGGGTGCTGCGGCGAGGGCGGCCATGCGCGCCGCAGGGTCGGCGATGTTGACACCGGCGAGCCAGCTCGCCATGGGGTCGGAGTCGTCGACCTTGAGCGCGGGCAGGGCGTCCCAGGTCAGGGGCGTCCGCGTCGTCGGACACGGGGCCTCGAAGAGCACCGAGGCCGCCGAGTGCAGCGCGCCGCTCCCGGCCCGCGGTCGGTCGCGACGACCTCGCGCAGCACGCCGATGAGCTGGGCGCGCATCTCGTCGATCGTCGCGAACCGGTCGGACGGGTCGAGCGCGCACGCCTTGGCGAGCAGCCGGTAGAAGGAGTCGTACTGCTGGAAGACCGGTGTCTCGGCGACCGGGGCAGCGAGGCGACGTACGTCGTCTGGTTGCCGCGGAAGTCCAGCACGAGCGTGGCCAGGGTGCGCCCGATCGTGTAGATGTCGGACGCGACCGTGGTCCCGACCTCGGCGACCTCGGGGCCTGGTACCCCACGGTCCCGAAGATCGCGGACGTCATGTCGTCCAGACGTCGCACGCCACCCAGGTCGATCAGCTTCACGCCGTCGCCCTGCTGGATCATGTTGTCGGGCTTGAAGTCGCAGAAGATCAGGTTCAGGTCGTGCAGGTACGCGAACGCCGGGAGGATCTCGAGGACGAACGCGAGCGCCTGGTCCACGGGCAGCGGGTTCACCGCGCCGGCGCTCTCGTCGCGGCGGTCCTGAGGATCTCCTTGAGCGACTTGCCGCCGACGTACTCCATGACGGTGTAGCCGGCGCCGTCGTGCATGACGAAGTTGTAGATCTCGACGATCAGCGGGTGCTCGACCTCGGCCAGGAACTGGCGCTCGGAGATCGCGGCAGCGAACGCGTCGGGGTCGCCCGAGTTGAGCAGGCCCTGAGGACCACCCAGCGCCCGGACACGTTCTGGTCGCGGGCCAGGTAGATCCAGCCGAGACCACCGTGGGCGAGGCAGCCCACGACCTCGTACTGCCCGCCGACCACGTCGCCGGGGAGAGCTGCGGGTCGAACGAGAACGCGGTGCGGCACTGCGGGCAGAAGCCTGAGGTGCGGCCGGGGACACCGTCGCGCGAGCGGCCGACCTGGCGCCGCACGTGGGGCAGAAGCGCTTGGACTCGGCGAGCTCCGGCACGGCCATGATCGCCTGCAGCGGGTCACGGATGGGGGCGCTGGGGACCGTCGTGAGGCCCGCGCCCAGGCGGTGCCCGCGCAGGCGCGTCGAGGTGGTGCCGACGCGGCGCGTCGACTTGGTGCCCGTCACGGCCGAGCGGGCCGAGCCGAGGGCCGCGCTCGCGAGCTGGGTCGAGCTGGTCCGGCCCGTGCGGGTCGAGACGGCCTCGCCCTCGGGTCCGGGTCCGGCCGCGTAGTTCGGTGCCGCCTGGGCGATCCCTGTGCCCAGCATGGCCGACGGCGATGCCGCCGCGGCGGGCGACGTCGTCCTGCCCGTGGCTCCTCCTGCGGGGCACGGGCGTCCCGGAGGACGCTCCCGGCGAACCGCAGACGTTGCAGTAGCCGTCCTCGATGAAGCCGTCGCAGCCCGGCTGGGCGCACGGCTCCTGCGTGGTCGAAGTGGTCATCAGGACGATCCTTCCTGGCCCGGAGCCGGCGAGGAGCGGCGGCGGGCGACGAGAGGGTACGGGCAGGTCGCGGGTCAGGAACTGGTACTGCTCGACGAGGAAGCGCAGGAGTGCGACGTCGCAGGGCACGGCGTCGGCCGCGTCGCGGGCCTCGGCGAGGCCGGAGCGCACCGTCGGGGAGGCGCTGCGGCCGTTGGAGTCGGCCTTCACGCGGTAGGCGTCCAGGCGGTAGCGCAGCTCGGCACGCTCACGCAGCGGCGCGGTGTACGCGGACTCGACCGTGTCGAACGCGCGCGCCACGGTGGTCAGGCGGGTGAGGAAGCCGTCGAGGCCGGCACGGTCGGTCGGCACCTCGCCGAGACGAAGACGTCGGGGACCGCGAGCCGCGGGGAGCGGCGATCTCCCGACGGCAGCGCGCGGCGAGGTCACGCAGGCGCGGCTCGCGCGCCTCGAGGGCGTCGTAGCGTTCGACCGCCTGCTTGCGGTCCCGGGCCAGCTCGCGCCGCTCGGAGGCACCCACGATGAGGTCGCGCTCGGTGCGGGCGACCTCGGCCTCGAGCTCGGTGAGCGGACCGGTGACGTCGGCGCCCACCGACGCCTTGTCGCGCAGCCGTGTCCACCGTCCACGCAGCTTCTCCACGCGGCCGCGGGCCACGGTGTCCGAGCCGGCGAGGTCGTCGCAGCGCGCCAGCTCGGCGCGCAACCCGCGGAACCGGGCGACCTCGTCGGCGGCGTTCGGGTCGAACGAGAGCCGCGTGCGCAAGGCGGCCACGATCGCGTCGCACAGCCGCGTCGCCTCGACGAGCGAGACGAGCGACGAACCGTCGGGCGAGCTCAGCCGCCCCCAGATGAGCTGCGAGATCTTCGCGCGCCACGGCGTCCGCGCGCCCCGAGTCCCACACGACCCCATCTCGTCGGCGCGCGTGCGGGCCGCCTGCCAGAGGGTCATGGCGAGCAGCATGTCCGCCGTGAGGTCTCGGGCGACGCGGCGGCCTGGGCCACCGCGTCGAGACGGTCGAGCTCGGTGCGACGGGCGCGCAGCCACTCCTCGAGGGCAGCGAGGTACTCGAAGAGCTCCGCGGCCGGGATCGCCTCGCCGAGGCGTCCGGGCGCGCTCGAGCCTGCTGCGACCGAGGCGTCACGGGACGTCCGGCCGCAGCAGGTGAGGCGGAGGGAGAAGGGTCACGGCGTGCGGCCGTAGACGGCGGCGGCGGGCGGGTGCCGAGCCGAGGACGCCGAGCCACGTGTCGTACATCGAGCTCCACGTCCCGTCGGTGCGCATCTGCTCCAGGACACCGTTGACGAACTTCACCATGTCGACGTTCCCGGCCGGGATGCCCAGGCCGTAGGGCTCGTCGGAGATCGCCTGGCCGACGACCTTCGCGTACGGGTCCTGCGCAGCGAAGCCCGCGAGGATCGTGTCGTCGCCCGTGATCGCGTCGACCTTGCCCTGCTGGAAGAGCGCGAGGCAACCGGTGTGCGTGGCCGCCGGGACCGCGGTGATGTCCGGGTACTCCTCGAGGCGTTCGAGCGTCGTCGTGCCCTCGGGGCACAGACCCGCTGGCCCGCGAGGTCCGCGATGCCGTTGGCCTCCGAGTCGCGCGTCACGAGGACCTTCTGGCCCGCGTGGTAGTACTCCGAGGAGAACGCGATGGTCTCCCAACGCTCGCAGTTGATGGTGAAGGCGCGGGCGACGACGTCGACCTCGCCGTTCTCCAGCACCTCGAGGCGCTGGCCGGACGTGATGACGCGGAACTGCAACCGGTCCGGGTCGCCGAAGATCGCGTTCGAGAGCCGGTGCAGGACGTCGATGTCGAAGCCCTCGATCTGTCCGCTGAGCGGGTTGCGGGCGCCGAGCTGGAGCGTGTCGGCCGAGACACCCACGATCAGTGAGCCGCGGTCGCGGATCGCGGCCATGGTGCTGCCCGCGGGCAGGGCTCCAGGCCCCGGCAGCGGGCCGTCCGGTGCGTACGAGGCGACCGGGTTCTCGCAGGCCGCCGCCGCCGAGACAGAGCCTCCGGCGGCGCCAGGGCGGCACTGCCCGCCGTCCCGACGACCGAGGCGCCGGGCGCACCGGCCGCGGGACCGCCGTCGGGCGCGGCACAGCCCGCCAGGACCAGGGCGCCCGTGAAGCTCAGCGCCACCAGGGCGCGCAGGCGCCCGCTCTTGCGTGAGGTCGTGGTGTTCACCGGTACTCCTCCAGTCGGGCGTTCAGGCCGCGCCAGGCGAGGACCGCCGCGGCGAGGCCGGCGGCCAGCAGGAGCCAGCCGGCGAGGTCGGACCGTGTGCTCGCCGAGCCGAGGTCGGTCTGCGTGGCACTGATGTTGTCGGTGATGTCGCTCGTGACGGACTGCGAGAAGGTCGTGAAGGCGGCGTTGGGGCTGCCCTCCTCGGAGCTCGTCGCGAGCGCGACCGCCCGTCCCAGTCTCCCGCGTCGTCGAGCGCACGGATCGCCTGGTGCGAGGCGATCCAGTCGTCCAGGTGCCCCGCGGACGTGCCGTCGAGGACCCCGGCCGAGCGGCGTCGTCGAGGCGCTGCGTCGCGTCGGCGGTCAGCTGGACGAACGACTCCTCGTAGGTCTGCCCCGAGCCGCGCTTGATGAGCGTGAAGCTCTCCATGGCCTTGGCGTCGTTGGCCTCGGAGTAGGCGGTCGAGGCCGCGAGGGTCGCGGCGTACGGGCCGTCGCGGACTTCGGCGGCCGCGCTGTTGGTCTGGCTGAGCAGGACCGCGCCGACGACCCCGACGACCAGGATCACCGCGCTCGCGGCGACCAGGCCGACGTTGAGCACGCGGTGCGTGCGCTTGGCCAGCCAGACCTGCGTCACGATCAGCAGCGCCAGGCACAGCAGGCCCGCCGCAAGGATCCACATCGCGTTGCGGACCGCGGAGAGGTCGGAGGCCACGCGGTCGGCGTTGTCGTCCACGAGCGTCGTGAGGGTCGGCAGCATCTCGTCGCGCAGCAGCGTCGAGGCCTGGTCGAGGTAGGCCGAGCCCACCGGGAAGCCCTGCCTGTTGTTCGCGCGGGCCTGCTCGATCAGGCCCGTGTAGACCGTGACCTGCGACGCGACCGAGCCGAGCGCGGTCGCGTCGGCGCTGTTGCTGCCCGAGAGCTCGGCGATGCGGATCGAGGCGTTGGCGATCGCGTCGTCGTAGCGCTGGCGCTGGTCGGCCGCTCGAGGCCGCCGACCAGGAAGGCGTTGGTCGCCGAGGCGTCCGCGACCACCAGGTCGTTGCGCACGTCCTGGATGCCGATGAGCTGGCTCGTGTCCGCGCGGGCGTTGTCCAGCGCGAGGCCCTGGACACGCGCGGCCTGGAAGCCGAGCGCACCGAAGACCACCGACGCGAGCACGCACAGCGCGAGCGCGATCCGCAGCTTGCCCGGCGTCCGGGACAGCGCGCTGCACCCCGGCCCGGCGCGCGGCCCGCTCCTGGGCCTGGTGGGGCGGCCGCACCGTTCGGCGCGACCTGCTGCCCGGGTGGGCGGGCTGTCCGGGCCGACTGCGCGCCGGGGCGGACCCGGGCGGCGGCGTCAGGGTCTGGCTCATGCAGGCTCCTCCTGAGGGGAGACGGTCGGGTCGGTGGGCTGGTCGTCGTCGAGCGAGTCGTCCAGGATGCTCTCCGCAGCGCGCTCGCCCTGCGGCAGCAGGTCCTCGGGCAGGAGCTGGCGCAGCTCGTCGAGCGTTGGCTCGGGAGTGTCCTTGAGGCGCCAGGCGTGGCGGGCGATCGCGCCGTCCAGGACGTTGCGCGCGTGGCGCCCGTTCCCGAACCCTCGGTGCGCGGCACGAGCGAGACCATCTCCTCGAAGCGGTCGAGGGTCGTGGGCAGCGGCTCGAAGTCGGCCGAGGTGGCCATGCGCTCGAAGATCCCGCGCAGCTCCGCGTCGGAGTAGTCGTCGAACGAGATGGTCGTCGAGAAGCGTGACTCGAGGCCGGGGTTGGTCGCGATGAAGCCGCCATGGGTCCGGGATACCCGGCGACGATCACCACGAGGTCGTCGCGGTGGTCCTCCATGTCCTTGACGAGCGTGTTGATCGCCTCGGCGCCGTACTGGTCCTCGGCGAGGCCGTACGCCTCGTCGATGAACAGGACGCCGCCGATCGCGGTCGCCACGACCTCGGACGTCTTCACGGCCGTCTGCCCCAGGTAGCCCGCGACGAGCTCGGAGCGGTCCACCTCCACGAGGTGTCCCTTGCTCAGCAGCCCGAGCGCGCGGTAGATCCCCGCGACCAGGCGCGCGACAGTCGTCTTGCCCGTGCCGGGATTGCCGAGGAACACGAGGTGACGCGTGAGCGTGGGCCGGGTCAGGCCCGCGGCGGTGCGCAGCGCCTCGATGCGCAGCAGCTCGGTCTGCTGGCGGATCTCGTGCTTGACCCGCTCGAGCCCGATCAGCGCGTCGAGCTCGGCCAGGAGCTCTTCGAGAGACCGGGGCGGTTCGGCCTCGGCCTCCTCGTCGACGGGCGCGTCGCCGGCGGCGGCGGTCTGCCCACCGGTCCCGGCTGCGGTGCCCGACGACGGCACGGGCGTCCCGGAGGCCGGTCGCCCGGGAGCGTGCTCCCAGGGCGTCGAGGATCGCGTCGACGGTCGGGACGACGTCCTGCGCCGGAGGGCGTAGCCCGCCCGCGCCCACGAGAGAGCCCAGGTCGAACGGGTTCGTGCTGCTCGGGAGCGTCGGGTCGAACGAGGGCGCGGGAAAGCGGGTGGGCGTGCCGTGCGGGTGCGGCGCGCCCGCCGACGGCCCTGCGGGTGCTGTGCCGCGGTGTGCGGCTGGGCCGCCGCACGCTGCACCGCCGTCGTGGTCGCGGCGTTGGCCGAGGCCGCGAGCCCGGGGAGCCAGCGCGCTCGCCGCGGCGATCACGACGGCGAGAGCCTCCGCATAGGCGGCAGCGTGCTCGGAGCCCGCGACGACGAGGGCCGTGAGCTGGTCGCTCGGTGCGGACCGCCACCGACGCCCGCGCTGGGCGGCCTCGAAGAAGGCGGTGAAGTCGCCGGGCTCGCGGCCCACGGCCCCGAGCCATGCGGGCGCCGCGCCCGTGGACGACTCGGCCACCGCGGCGGCGAGGTGCTCGCCCTCGCGCGCGACGTCGTCGGGCACGAGGCCCGCGTCCTTGCCCACCGTGACCAGCGACTCGATGCTGCGGGCGAGCGCCCCTGGCGTGCGGCGCTCACGGTCGTTCCAGCCCGCCGGGGTGCCCGGCGCCCGGGCTGGGACGTCCCGACCCCGCGTCTGGAGCGAGCGCGATCGACGACGTCTGGAACTTCTCCGCGAGGAACTGACCGTGCGCGATCAGCGCGGCGGCGTCCGCTCGCGAGACCGCGTCGGAGATCTTGTCGAGCGTGACACCCAGCAGGTCGAGCTGGTCGCACAGGATCATCAGCGACGTCTTGCCGCGGTTGATGACGCGCGTGTCCGCGAAGTCTCGCGGCAGGCGCAGGTAGCCGCCCACCGCCTCAGGCAGGTAGCTCGTCGCGGTCGAGACGACCGTGTGCGCCTGCGCACTGCCTCCGCCCAGGCGGTCCAGGCGCGGGGCCATGTCGTCGACCGTCCTCGCGATGCGGTTCACACGCGCGGTCACGGCGGCGGGACCTTGCCCGCGATCTGCGCCTGCACGGCGTCGACCGAGGCGAGGATGTCGGCACTGGTGGGCGCCGGCGGCAGCGCGGGGATCTCCGACGGGCGCCTGCGTCCGCCGCCGAACAGGTTCTGGAACCAACCCATGGTGTCCGGATCAGACCTTCCCGAGGTCGAGGGAGCCCGAGGCCGCCCCGACTGGTCGCCCTGGGCGACCCGGTCCAGGTACTCGCGGGCCTTGGTCGTCTCGGTCTCCAGGACGCCGATGGTCTGCGCCATCGAGTCCAGGGCCTGGACCTTGAAGGTCGAGATCGAGTCCATGGTCGCGTAGATGTTCTGGAACGCGGCCTGGAGCTGAGGGAGCCCGACGGTCGCGCTCGCAGCCTGCGCCTGGATGGTCGCCGACTGGTCCGCGAGCATCTTGGACGTCGAGGCGATCATGTTCGACGTCGTCGTGTTGAGCGCCGTGATCTGGTCCAGGACTAGCTTCTGGTTGGCGAGCGCCTGCGCCACGATGACAGCCGTGCGCAGCGCGGAGACCGTCGTGGTGGTCGCGCGGTCGACGCCCTTGATGAGCTCGACGTTGTTCTTGATGATGATGTCGATCGCGAGGTAGCCCTGGATCGAGACCGCGAGCTGGGTCAGCAGGTCCTGGTGCTTCTGGCGGACGTAGAACAGGACGTCCTCTCGCAGAGCCTTGGCCTTCTCCGGGTCCGTCGCGTCCAGCTCGGCCGTCTTCGCGGACAGCTGCGCGTCGAGTCGCTCGGCCACGTAGATGTACTGGTTGAGGCGCGCCATGGTGTCCCACAGGTGCTGCTTCTCGAGATTGAGGGCCGCGTTGTCCTTGCGGAGCTCGTCCTGGCCGTCGTAGAGGGCGCGGATGATCGCGTTGAGGTGGCTCTGCGCGCTCTCGTACCGGCGGAAGTAGTCGGTCAGCTTGTCGCCGAACGGGATGAAGCCGAGGATCTTGCGCCCCATGCTGGCCTCGGAGGGTCGAGGTCCTCGACCGTGCGACGCAGCTCGAGGAGCGTGCTGCCGACCTTGGAGCCCTCGGACAGGCCCCTCCTTGAGCGCGCGCACGGGTGTGGCGAGCAGCCGGTTCGAGGAGTCGGCAGCGGTGCGGATGTCCTGGTCGCCCATGGTCCGCACGTCGTTGGCCTTGGCCGCGAACTCGGGAGAGCGGGCGTCGGCCGACAGGAGCGCGTCGAGGTAGGACGAGACCTTCTGGTCCAGGCCCGGGAGCGCGGCCTCGTCGACCCGGGGCGCCATCGCGTGTGCCTGCGTGGTCGCGACGGGCTTCACGGGCTCGGGCGCGGCGAGCACCAGGTGCTCGGACGCGGCGGGGCTGGAGCGGTGCTGCCTCGGTCATCGTGATCCTTCGCTCGTTTCTTCCGGTCGTCGGCCGGTGCGAGGGTCGGCGCGAGACCCACCCCTGAACCCGGCGAACCGGGCAAGCCGGTCCAGGACCGGTCTCGGGAGTATATCTACGACGGGTGGTCGGTTCTTTACTCTTTCACGGCCTGAGGGGTGAGAACTCCCCATGGAAGGATTCTCGGCATGAGCTCTGAGATCACGGTCCACGTCCGCGGCAGCAACCAGGCTGGACGCCCCTTCTGCTGATGCTCCACGGGTTCGGTTCCCACGAGCACGACCTGCCCGCGATCGCCGGGCACCTGCCCGCTGTCTGGGACTGGGCGTCGCTCCGGCGCCGCTGGCCGCGGGCAACGGCGGCTTCGCCTGGGTACCGATCGCGGTCCCGGGACGCCCCGACCCGCAGGTCGTCGCCGACTCCACGGATGCGGTGCTCGCGTGGCTCGACGCGAACGTGGAGCCGGGGACCGTCGTCGTGCCCGTGGGGTTCTCACAGGGTGGGCTCATGGTGACCCAGCTCCTGCGGACCGCGCCCGAGCGCTTCGCGGCGGGCGTCGTGCTCTCAGGTTTCGTGCTCGACGGTCCGCTCCCTGGCGACGAGGCGCTCGCGGAGCGGCGACCCCGGTGTTCTTCGGCCACGGCGACGCGGACCAGGTCATCGCGGCCGACGCGACCGCGCGGACGTCGGCCTGGCTGCCAGGGTTCGTCGAGGTGACCGAGGTCGTGTACCGGGGCTGCCGCACTCGATCAGCGCCGAGGAGCTCGCCGACGTGTCGGTGTTCCTGGACGGTGTGCTTGCGAGTGCCAGCTGCTAGCGATACCACTCCTCGTCGATCGACGAGAGCCTCGACGGTCGCACCTGGTCGCCCAACCCGTAGAACTGCTGGAAGCTCATGATGAGCGGGCGCCACAGGTCGGGGTCGATCCGGTGGGCCGAGCCCGCGAGGCGGATCGACGTGTGCACGTGCACCCGGCTGACCGCGATCTCGACCGCGAGGACGCTCCCCGCTGCGACCGGGTCGTCGCCCCGCAGCGGGTGGACGTCCACCACGTGACCTTCGAGCTGCACGGGGCACTCGCCCGCCCTCGGTGCCGACACCGTGTCCGACGCGACCGGGGTGAGCCCCGCACGCCCGAACTTGTCCGGCTCGTACCGGTACCCCACGGACGCCTTGCGCGCCGAGACCGGGTCGCGACCTGTCGTGAGGGCGATCCGGTCGACCGCCGCGACCTCCTCGATGGATGGAAGGTTGAGGACGGCCTCACGCGTCTCGCGGAGGTTGATCGCTGTCTGTGACCTGGCACCCACGCCGATCACCGCGGTGTGCCCCAGCCAGAAGATCGACGACAACGGGGCGAGGTTGGCTGCCCGTCGGGCCCCACCGTGCTGACGAGCACGACAGGTGTCCCGAAGTAGAGGATCGACGGGTCGATCGTGACCTGCTCGGCATTCTGGACGTCCAGCATTTGGCTACCTCCGCGGGGTGTGGACCGGTTCGTCCTGAAGACGGTGCGGGCGCCCGGAACGTGAGGTGCCGCGTCACTCGAGAGGGCACCCCGGGGTGGGGTCCACCGCTGGACCCGCAGTGCTGCGCCGCCGACGACACGCGACGGGACGAGCCGCAGCAGGGCGTCCCGTGCGCCGGCGGGCAGCGGCCCGGAGAGCTGTCCGACCCGGCGGCCGCACGGGACCGACGAGCGATCGCCTGACTCCGCGGGCGGCGCAGGCGGTCGTACTCACGGACGACGTGGTCCAGGTGCTCCGGGGCCTCGAAGATGCGCAGGAGCAGCGTGAGGGTCGCCGCGTCCTCGATCGCCTGGCCGCCCCTTGCCCGAGGTCGGGCGTCATCGCGTGCGCGGCGTCGCCCAGCAGGACGGTCCTGCCCTGTCCGTAGGTCTGCAGCGGCCTGGCGAGGTCGTACAGGTCGTGGCGCAGGACGTCGGCCTCGGCGGTGCCCTCGATCAGGTCGCGGATCGGGGAGTGCCAGGAGCCGAAGCGGCGCAGCACCTCGCGGCGTTCGTCGTCGAACACTGTCTCCGGGGCAGGGTCTGGGTGGCGAACCAGTAGACCCGTCCGTCCGGCAACGGGACGACGCCGAACCTCCTGCCACGTCCCCAGGTCTCGCCGGCCGCGCCGTGCACGTCGACGGGCCGCTCCGTCACGCCGCGCCACGCGGTGTACCCGGCGTACCTCAGCCCCGTGTCCAGGCCCAGGCCCTCCCGGGCCAGGCTGCGGATCCCGTCGGCGGCGATCACGAGGTCGAACTGCTCGTCGTCTCGCGACCGTGACCGCGTCGCCGACCGTGACGGTGGGCGCCCGTCGGACGTCACGCGTGCCGTCGTGCCCGCACGGAGCGTGCCCGGCCGCAGCGAGTCGACCAGGACACGATGAAGGTCCTCGCGATGAAGCACGCGAAGCGAGGCGACCGCCTCGTGCGGCATGACGGTCAACCACCGACCGGAGGGCGAACGCTGACCCGCGGTCAGACCTGCCGCCTCGTCCGTCGTCAGCGACCGAACGACGTGCCCCAGCCCGATCGCGTCGAGTGCCGCGAGGGCGTTGCCGAACAACGACAGCCCGGCCCCGACCGCACCGGGCCGCTCGCGCCGCTCGAACACCGTCACGTCATGGCCGTCGCGCTGCAGCCCGGCCGCAGCGGCGAGCCCGCCGATCCCCGCACCGACGATCCCGATCCGCATTCCCCTCCATCCCTCCACGGGCGCAGAGGTGCGTGAACAGTAGCGGGATGAACCGTCGAGCGCAGGCTGCGTCAGCGGCGTCGGGCATCATGCACGCATGAGCTTCGACATCTTCGTCCAAGGCGCGAGTGGTCACGCGCGGGCGGAGCTGCGGAGGCTCCTCATGGACGCGCAGCAGAGGTGCCCCGAGCAGGACTCGAACCTGCAACCTACGGATTAGAAGGCCGTTGCTCTATCCATTGAGCTATCGGGGCGCGGGGACCATCGTAGTGGGATCCTGCCGTGACCTGCGTGCACGCGCACGGGACGGTCGTGTCGCGGACCGCCCCTGACCTACCCACCCGCCAACCTCGCCCCTCCGCCGCCCCGCCATCGGCGCGCGCGTTTGGCATCGCCCGGGAACCACAGAAGATGAACGAGTGACGACCCGACAAGCTGCCGACCGAGCCCTGCGGGCCACCCGCCACGGGCCAGAAGCCCGGCAACACCCCGAGGAGATCGGGACGACGGTCTACGACGTGGGTCGTGACCTGCGCCGAGACGTCGCGGGCGTCGAGCTCCCGTTGGACATCGACGGTGCCGACGCCGCGGAAGCGGCGCGTCGGCGCCTCCTGGACCAGCTCGACGAGCACCTGCTGCCGCGCCTGAAGGAGCTGTCCTCCCCGGCGGTCGTCGTGATCGCCGGTTCCACCGGGGCCGCAAGTCGACGCTGTACAACTCGCTGCTGGGCGAGGAGGTCTCGACGGCGGGCGTCCTGCGCCCGACCACCCGCGAGCCGGTCTTCGCCTACAACCCGCTCGACGTCGACGTCCTCGTGCACAGCCCACGACCGCCATGTCGCGCGTCGTGGAGCACGACGGCGTCCCCGCGGCACCGCGCTCCTCGACGCCCGGACCTCGACTCGCTCCTCGCGGAGAACCGGTCGACGGCCGCGCAGCTCCTGGAGGCCGCGGACCTGTGGCTCTTCGTGACCACGGCGGCCCGCTACGGCGACGCCCTGCCCTGGGTCGCGCTCGGCCAGGCCATGGAGCGCGGCGCGAGCGTCGCGATGGTCCTCAACCGGGTGCCCCAGCACAACCTCACGACGATCCGCGGCGACCTCCTGGCTCGACTGCGCGAGCACGGCATGGAGGGTCCCGCTCTTCGTGATCCCCGACGCCGGGCCGCACGAGGGCATGCTCGACCGTGCGACGGTCGCCCCATCGCCCGCTGGCTCACGATGCTCGCCGGGCCGGACCGTTCGCGTGCCGTGATCGTGCGCACCCTCAGGGAGCGCTCGCCGCGCTCCCGGCGTGGGTGACGGGCATCGCGGACGCCGTGCAGCAGCAGGTCGAGACCGCGGAGGTCCTGCGCGGCACCATCGAGAGGGCACTGCCCGACGCCGAGGCCTCGGCCCGCGCGTCCGTCGCCTCGGGGATCGTGGCGGCGGCTCGGTCGCCTCCCGCTGGGCGCAGCTGACGAGCGCGGAGAAGATCGACCGCATCAAGGTCCGGACGGCCTGGCGCGCTCGACCAGGCGCAGGGGCGTTCGCGCGAGGTCGCCCTCGAGCCGCTCCTGGACGAGGTGCGCGCCGCCGCGACCCGTACGCTCGTGGCCGCCGGCGCGACCGCGGACAGCGCCCTGCGTGCCGCGCTCACCAGCCCGGCCGCGCCCCGGGGCCGGCTTTCGCTCCCGAGCACGGCGACCCGGTCCGCGAGGCGGCCCGCGAAGGCCGCCGCGACCCAGGTCCACGAGTGGCTGGCGGTCGCCGATCGCGCCGTCGAGGCGCTGCGCGGGATCGACGAGCCGGGCATCGCGCCACAGGAGACCGTGCATACCCGCCGGGCCGAGGCCGCCGTCAAGGCGTTCGGACCGACGGGCGTCGCCACGTTGCTCCTCACCGCCGCCGCAGGGTCCGACGACGCCACGCGCCTCGTGCGGAGCCTGCTCGGCGATCCGGGGTCGCCTCCGCGGAGACCCTGACCTCGGACCTGGCCGACCGCGCCGCCACCATGGTGGCCCGCGAGCCGTCGACCTGCTGGAACGCCTCGACATCCCCGCCCTCGCACCGGATGCCGCCGTCGGGCTGCGCCTACGCCTCGCCGAGCTCAGGAGGCTCTCATGACGTCCCACGACTCACTGCTCAGTTCCCGGGCGGACGACCTCGGCAGAGCCCTCGACCTCGCTGGGGACCGCCTCGACCCGGAGGTGGCGGCCCGCGTGCGGACCGCCATCGGCGGGTGCGCGAGCGCCTCGCGCTCGGCGTGGACCACACGGTGGTCGCGCTCGCGGGCGGGACCGGCTCGGGCAAGTCCAGCCTGTTCAACCGCATCTCGCGTCTGAACTTCGCGGACGTCGGCGCCAAGCGTCCCACGACGGCCCGCATCACGGCGTGCTCGTGGAGCGACCAGGCCACGGCGCTGCTCGACTGGCTCGAGGTGGACCCGGAGCGCCGGATCACCCGCGGCAGCGAGCTCGACGGCGACGCGGAGGAGGGCCTGGACGGTCTGGTCCTGCTGGACCTGCCGGACCACGACTCGATCGAGCCCGCGCACCAGGAGGTCGTCAACCGCGTCCTGCCGCTCGTGGACCTGCTCGTGTGGGTCGTGGACCCGCAGAAGTACGCGGACGACGCGCTGCACTCGGGCTATCTGCAGAAGTCGGTCGGCCTCGAGGCGTCGATGGTCGTGGCGCTCAACCAGATCGACACCGTGCCCACGACGCAGCGCGGCGACCTCGTCGCGGACATGGGCCGCCTCCTGGAGGAGGACGGGCTGTCCGGTGTGTACGTGACCATGGTCTCGGCCCGCACGGGCGAGGGGCTCGGCCAGGTCCGCGAGCTCCTCCAGCAGGCGGTGGCCCGCCGCAGCGTGGCCGCGGGCCGGGTCGCGGGCGAGCTGGACCGCGCCGGCGCGCTCCTGCTCGAGCAGACCCGGGCGAGGTGCCGTGGACCATGAGCACGGCCGTCGACGAGGAGGTCGCCGCGATCGGCGAGGCCACCGGGCTCTCGGCCGTCGCGGGACAGGTCGCCGCGGCCGTGCGCAACGGCTACGGGCGTCCCGAGTTCGCGCCGCCGCAGACCGACGCGGTCGCGCTGTCCCGCAGCCGTTGGCTGGCGCGCGCAGGCAAGTCGCTCCGCCCCGGCTGGAAGCAGGCGCTCGACGTCGCGGTCGCCCCGCCGACAAGCTGGTCGAGGACACGCAGCGAGCGCTGTCCAAGGTCTCGCTCGACACGCGCGGTCCGTCCTCGGCCGGGCGACCCGCACCACGGCGCTCGTGGCGATCGGCGTCGCCGTGGTCGCCGGGGCGCTCGCGATCCTCAGCTCGCTCGGGGTCCTGGACCTGGACCGGGCGATCGTCGCGACGTTCGCGATCGTCGCCGGAGCGGCGGTCCTGGTGGCGCTCGGGTT
Source organism: Oerskovia sp. M15 (assembly GCA_038070415.1). GTDB lineage: Bacteria > Actinomycetota > Actinomycetes > Actinomycetales > Cellulomonadaceae > Oerskovia. The sequence goes on along the minus strand of JAMYWF010000001.1, from coordinate 269,881 downwards.
CTTCCTGGCGGGCATCCAGATCCGCCGGACCCTGGCCAGGCGCCGGGAGGCCACGGTCCTGGCCTCCGGGCTCGGCGCGGTCGAGCGCGTGGTCCAGGAGACCATGGGCAAGCCGACGCAGAAGCTCCTCGACGAGCACCGCAGGGTCCGGGAGCTGGCGCAGTCCGCGCGCGACACGGGCAAGGTCGCACCGCTCACCGGGGCGTTGACCTTGCCCACAGTCAGGATCTGGTCGCCCGTCCACAGGCGACCACGCGAGCCAGGACGCCACCGCCGGCGAGACGACACCCTGAGTGCTCGGTCGGCACCAGGCCGCCCTGCACCCAGGAGGATCGATGAGCAACGACGTCACGGTGACGCTGGCAGGCTTCATGGGCACGACCCCAAGCTGTTCGCGTCCCCGACCGGCAACGACTTCACCAGCTTCCGCATCGCCAGCACGACGCGCTACCTCGACCGCACGCGCGGCGAGTGGGTCGACGGCCGAACCATCTGGTTCACCGTGAAGGCCTGGCGCGGTACCGCGCAGAACGTCGCGGTCTCGCTCCGCAAGGGTGACGCGGTCGTGGTCACGGGCGGCTCGCGGTCGACGAGTGGACCAGCCCGAGGGGCCTCGCACCAACCTCGTGATCGAGGCGAGCGCGCTCGGCCCGGACCTCACGCGGGGTCAGGCGCGCTTCTCGCCCACGATCCACCGCAGCCCCAGCCCGACGGCGGCGCGGACGGCCAGGTAGCCGTCACGCCCGGGGCAGAGGTCGGCACCCGGGGGCTTGAGCGCGGCTCCGGGCGACGACAGCGCCTGGGACCTGGGCGGCTGGGCGAGCCGGTCCTCGAGGACGACGACGCCGAGCACGGGCTCGTGGACGACGAGCTGGGCACGCGAGGGCCGGACGGCGACGGCGACGGCGCGGACGCTGACGAGGTCGTCGCGCAGGACCTCGAGATCGGCGAGCTGCTGGCGACGCGCTGAGGCCCGACCGCGTAGGCTGGGGTCGTAGACGCCCGCCCCACCTGGGGCACCCGGGTCCGGGCGGGCGCACAGAATCCCGAGCGATCGAACGGTGGAACAGAGCCAGTGGCTGAGTTCATCTACTCCATGTACAAGGCGCGCAAGGCGCACGGTGACAAGGTCATCCTCGACGACGTCACCTTGAACTTCCTTCCGGGGCCAAGATCGGCGTGGTCGGCCCCAACGGTGCCGGAAAGTCCACGATCCTGAAGATCATGGCCGGCCTCGAGCAGCCTTCGAACGGCGATGCCCGGCTCTCGCCGGGCTACTCGGTGGGCATCCTCCTGCAGGAGCCCCGCTGAACGAGGAGAAGACGGTCCTCGGCAACGTCGAGGAGGGCGTCGCCGAGATCAAGGGTAAGCTCGACCGCTTCAACGAGATCTCGGCGCTCATGGCCGAGCCGGATGCGGACTTCGACGCCCTGCTCACGGAGATGGGCACGCTCCAGGAGGCCATCGACGCCGCCGACGCGTGGGACCTCGACTCCCAGCTCGAGCAGGCCATGGACGCGCTGCGCTGCCCGCCGCCGGACGCCGACGTGTCGGTGCTCTCGGGTGGTGAGCGTCGCCGCGTCGCGCTCTGCAAGCTCCTCCTCGAGAAGCCGGACCTGCTGCTCCTCGACGAGCCCACCAACCACCTCGACGCCGAGTCGGTCCTGTGGCTCGAGCAGCACCTCGCGTCGTACCCGGCGCGATCCTCGCCGTGACCCACGACCGCTACTTCCTCGACCACGTCGCGGAGTGGATCTGTGAGGTCGACCGCGGACGCCTGTACCCCTACGAGGGCAACTACTCCACGTACCTGGAGAAGAAGCAGGAGCGCCTGGCGATCCAGGGCAAGAAGGACCAGAAGCTCGCGAGGCGTCTGAAGGACGAGCTCGAGTGGGTCCGCTCCAACGCGAAGGGCCGCCAGACCAAGTCGAAGGCGCGCCTGGCGCGCTACGAGGAGATGGCTGCCGAGGCCGACCGCACCAGGAAGCTGGACTTCGAGGAGATCCAGATCCCGCCGGGCCCGCGTCTGGGCTCGGTCGTCCTGGATGCCCAGAACCTGCAGAAGGGCTTCGACGGGCGCACGCTCATCGACGGCTGAGCTTCACGCTGCCCCGCAACGGCATCGTCGGGGTGATCGGCTCCAACGGCGTCGGCAAGACGACGCTGTTCAAGACGATCGTGGGCCTCGAGCCCCTCGACGGCGGAGAGCTGAAGGTCGGGGAGACCGTCTCGATCTCCTACGTCGACCAGTCACGTGGCGGTATCGACCCCAAGAAGACGCTGTTCGAGGTCGTGTCCGACGGTCTCGACTTCATCAAGGTCGGCAACGTCGAGATGCCCTCGCGTGCGTACGTCGCGGCGTTCGGCTTCAAGGGTCCGGACCAGCAGAAGCCGGCCGGCGTGCTCTCGGGTGGTGAGCGCAACCGTCTGAACCTCGCGCTGACCCTCAAGCAGGGCGGAAACCTCCTGCTGCTCGACGAGCCCACCAACGACCTGGACGTCGAGACCCTCGGCTCGCTCGAGAACGCCCTGCTCGAGTTCCGGGCTGCGCCGTCGTGGTCTCCACGACCGGTGGTTCCTCGACCGCGTGGCGACGCACATCCTCGCGTACGAGGGCACCGAGGAGAACCCGGGGAACTGGTACTGGTTCGAGGGGAACTTCGCCTCCTACGAGGAGAACAAGGTCGGCCGCCTCGGTGCGGACGCCGCTCGCCCGCACCGCGTCACGTACCGCAAGCTGACACGCGACTGATCAGCAGCTGAGCCTCGCCGCCCGCGCCCTGCGGTGCGCACGGCGCGGCGGCACGAAGGTCCCGGCGAGCCTCGCCGGGGCCCTTCGACGTTCGCGCGACCCGCATCGGGCGCTCTCGAACGGCAGCGTGCGGCGGCCGGGCGGGGCGCTCACCGGTCGCGGCGAGCGCCCGTCCGGCAGACTGTGCCCATGACGATCCCGAGCGACGAGGCCGCCCGAGCGACGCCGTCGAACCCGCGTCCGACGCCTCGCTCGACGCGTCCGGGCACGGCCGGCACGCCGCCGCCGCCGACCCGCCGCCGAGCCCTCGACCGTCCGCCCGTCGCCCTCGGGTACCGACGAGCTCGTCGCAGCCCTCGACGTCCTGCGCGGAGAGCTCACCGCGCAGCGCCTCCCGCTCGCGACCCCGGGGTCGAGGCGGACCGCCGGACCCTCGCCCTCGCCGTCGACCAGCTCGACGACTACCTGCTGCCGCGCCTGCGCGCCCGCAGTGCGCCGCTGCTCGTGGTTGTGGGCGGCTCGACGGGTGCCGGCAAGTCCACGCTCGTGAACTCGGTCCTCGGAGAACGCGTCACGATCCCGGGCATCCTGCGCCCGACGACCCGCTCGCCGGTGCTCGCGCACCACCCCTCGACGTGCGCTGGTTCAGCACCGACCGCGTCCTGCCGGGCCTCGCCCGGGTGACGGGCGCAGCGGACCACAGCGACCCGAGCGGGTCGAACCGCTCGGTGCGTCTCGTCGCCTCCGAGGTCCTGCCGCCGGGGCTCGCGCTCCTCGACGCGCCGGACATCGACTCGGTCGTCGTCGAGAACCGCGAGCTCGCGGCGCAGCTCCTGGGCGCGGCGGACCTCTGGCTCTTCGTCACCACGGCCGCCCGCTACGCCGACGCCGTGCCGTGGGACCTGCTCCACGACGCCGCGAGGCGCCGCGCCCAGGTGGCCCTCGTCCTCGACCGCGTCGACGCCGGAGCGGAGGCCGTCGGCGCCGACCTCCACCGCCTCGCCGCGGAGAACGGCCTGGGCCACGCCCCGATCTTCCTGGTACCGGAGGTCCCGCTGGTCGACGGCATGCTCCCGAGACGGCCGTCGCCGAGATCTCCCGCTGGCTGACCGCGCTCGGCGGCGACGCGGGCGCCCGCTCCGCCGTCATCGACGCGACACGGGACGGTGTGGTCGACGACCTCGTGCGCCGCGCGAGCGACCTGGCCGTGGCCGTGGACGCCCAGCACGAGGCCGACGGTCATCTCCGTGCCGCGGTCGACGCCGCGTACGACGACGCGCGACGCACGATTCTCGCGGCCACGAGCGACGGCACGATGCTCCGCGGGAGGTCCTGGCCCGCTGGCAGGACTTCGTGGGGACCGGCGAGTTCTTCCGGGCCGTCGAGCAGAAGGTGGGCACGGTCCGCGACGCGATCAGCGGCTTCTTCCGCGGCAGGGGTCGCAAGGTCCCCGAGGTCGAGGAGGCCATCACGCACGGCCTCGAGTCCGTCGTGCTCGACGCCGCGGAGGAGGCGGCCGAGCGCAGCTATCGCGCGTGGCGCGCCGACCCGTCGGGCGCTGCGCTGCTCGACGGCCTGGACCTGTCCCGGGCATCGGGTTCGCTGCGCACCCGGGTCGCGGACGAGATCCGTGGCTGGCAGTCCGACGTCCTGTCCCTCGTGAGCGAGCAGGCAGCGGCCAGGCGCGGGACGGCCCGCGCGCTCTCGTTCGGGCTCAACGGGCTGGGCGTGGCCCTCATGGTCCTCGTGTTCGCCTCGACGGGCGGGATCACCGGGGCGGAGATCGGCATCGCGGGAGGTACCGCGGTCCTCGCCCAGAAGCTCCTCGAAGCGGTCTTCGGCGACGACGCGGTCCGCCGCCTCGCCCGGACGGCCCAGGACCGCCTCGCGGAGCGGGTCTCCGCGGTCCTCGACGGGGAGTCCCGACGATTCACCGCCCAGCTCGACGCCCTCGGCACGGGGACGCGACGGGCGGCCCGCTAGCGCCGCGGCCGAGGAGGTGCGCAGGGCCTCGCAGCGCGAGCAGACCGCGCGCCTCGCGGAGGCGGGAGCCGCGGGGAGCGTGGCGCCGTCGTCGGGCAGGCGGGAGCGCTGCGCGGGTGCACGCCCGCGCCACACCGACTCCGGGGCGCCCAACCCGGCGGGGAGCGACGCGCCGGGGAGCGAGCGTCCCGGCTTCTGGCGCCGGCTCTTCGGCGGTCGCTCCGCCGAACCGGACGGCGACGTCGCGCCCGACGGCGAGGACCGCTGATGGCGCGCGTCGACCTCGCGCACCGCGTCGCGGCGCTCGCGACCGCCGTCTCCGCAGGCGAGGGCCGCCTGCCCGCCGGGCTGCTCGACGACGCGCGTGCCGTCCTGGAGCACACCGCCCGGCGCAGCGCGCTGTCCGCCGAGCACACGGTCGTCGCACTGGCGGGTTCGACGGGATCGGGCAAGTCGTCCCTGTTCAACGCGATCGCGCGGGAGCCGCTCGCACGCCCGGGCATCACACGCCCGACGACGTCGCGCCCCTGGCGGTCGTCTGGGGCCCGGCGCCGATCCCTCCTGAGCTGGCTCGAGGTGGGTGAGCGGCACCACGCCGCGAACCGCACCGCGGTGGCCACCGACGGGCTGGTGCTGCTCGACCTGCCGGACCACGACTCGGTCGTCACCGAGCACCGGGCGATCGCCGAGCGCCTCGTGGACCGCGTGGACCTGCTCGTGTGGGTCGTCGACCCGCAGAAGTACGCCGACGCCGCGCTCCACGAGCGCTACCTGCGCCCGCTGGCCGGGCACGGCGACGTGGTGGTGGTCGTGCTCAACCAGATCGACCGGCTGACCCCGCAGGAGGCGGCGGCGTGCCTCGCGGACCTGCGCAGGCTCGTGGCCGAGGACGGTCTGGCGGCCGCACGCGTCCTGGGGTCTCTGCCGTCACCGGGCAGGGGATCGAGGAGCTCGACGCGCTCCTGGACCAGGCGGCGTCGCGCCGGGAGGCAGCGGTCGCGCGCATGGTCGCGGACGTGCGGGCCGTGGCCCGGCGGATCGCGCAGGCCTGCGGCGACACGGTGCCCGACCGCTCGCAGAAGGCTGCGCGCGAGCGGCTCGTCGACGCCCTCGAGGGGCTGCCGGGGTGCCGACCGTGGTCGACGCCGTGCGCGTGTCGGCCAACCGTCGGGCGCGGGCCGCGACGGGATGGCCGCCCACGCGCTGGATCGGGCGCCTACGGGTGGACCCGCTGCGCCGCCTCGGCCTGACCCGCGGCACGGACCGACCGGAGCTCGCACGCACGTCGCTCCCGCCCGCCTCGCCCACGCTCGCCGCCCGTGCCCACGTCGCGGTCCGCGACTACGTCGCGACCATGACCACCGGTGCACCCGAGGACTGGGTGTTGGCCGCCCGGGCACGAGTCACCGCGAGCACCGACGGCCTGGACGACGCCCTCGACCAGGCGGTGGCCGGGACGGAGCTGGAGGCGGCCCGGCGCCCTGTGGTGGCGCGTCGTGAGCGTCGCGCAGTGGATCGTGCTGGGCGTGCTGGTCGCGGGACTGGTGTGGCTCGGCGTGCTCGCGGTGCTCGCCTATCTCCAGCTCCCCGGGCCCGAGACGCCTACGGTGCGCGGCTTCCCGTGGCCGACGCTCATGGTCGTGGGAGGTGCCGTGCTGGGCCTCGTGGTGGCGCTCGTCTCGCGCCTGGCTGCCGCCCTCGGTGCCCGACGACGGTCCGCCCGCGCCCGACGCAGGCTGCGGCAGAGCATCGGGAGGGTCGCGGACGGCATGGTGCGGCTCCCGGTGGCGGAGGAGCTGTCGGCGCTCACCACGTGCCGGGTGGCTGCGCATATCGCAGCAGGGTGAAGCGGGCGTAGGGTTGCCGGGTGCCCCACGCCTGAGCCCCGGCTCGTCGTGGCGAGAGCGCCCTGCGGACTCGAAGAAAGGACTTCCATGACCCGCCTGCACGTCCCCGTCGCCCTGCGTTGGTCCGACCTCGACGCCTACCAGCACGTCAACAACGTGGAGATGCTCAGACTCCTCGAGGACGCCCGGATCACCGCGTTCTGGCGCCACCCGGAGGCGACGACCGAGGAGAGCTGGCCGACCGCCGTCCTCGACACGGGCCCGCACGCCACCTCGCACACCCTCGTGGCCCGCCAGGAGATCGAGTACCTGCGACCCTCGGCTTCACGCGCAGCCCCGTGCGCGTCGAGATGTGGTTGGGACACCTGGGCGGCGCCAGCCTGGAGGTCTGCTACGAGGTGCACACCGAGTGGCCCACCAGGACGGACCGCCTCGAACGCACCGGTCCCTCGATCGGCAGCCGCCCGTACGCCAAGGCCGCGACGACGATCGTGGTCGTGGACGCGGCGACCGGAGCTCCTCGGCGGATCACCGAGGACGAGCGCGCTGCCTGGCAGCCGTTCGTCGAGGAGCCGCTGGAGTTCCGGCGCCGGGGCGTTGACGACGTGGTCGCGAGGGTGGAGACGAGCCCGACGGTGACGGATGTCCCCTGCGGATGTCATGATGCGCGCGTGGACACCGTAGAGGTCGTGGGCGAGGCAGCAGCCGTCGACGCCGCACCTGAGCCCGTCGTGACCGTTGCGCCCGATCTTCGGGCGCCCGTCTCCGAGGTCGATGCCGCGCTCGACGCAGTGGACTGGCAGGCGCTCCAGGGCGCGTTCGGCCCGGCCGATGCGTTCCCGCCGCTGGTCCGCGCCGTCGTCGGACCGCCTGGTCCTGTCCGGGACGAGGCACTGGACCTGCTGTGGCAGGTCGTGAACCACGACGGCGCGCTGTACGAGGCGTCGGTCCCCGCGCTGAAGGTGCTCTCCGCGGTGGTCCGCGACGAACGCCTGGCGGAAGAGATCCGCAGCGGCGTCGCGCTCCTCCTGCTGACCATGGGTGCGGCGCACCTGCCCGGGGAGCCCGCCGAACAGGTGGATCTTCAGCTCGAGGTGCTGCTCGCCGCGCAAGAGCTCCTGCCGGGGCTCGACGCCGCCTTCCTCGGGGCCACGCACGCTCCAGGTGGCGCTGCTCGCGTTCCAGGCCGTCACGGGGAAGCGACCTCACCCGCGGGCCGGGCGGCGATCGCCCGCCTCATCGCCTCGGACGAGCCGCTGCTCGCCGCGATCGCCTCGCTGGCGTTCGACCTGGTCTCGGGAGCCGTGCCGCCCGTGGAGCGGTCCACCGTCCCGGAATACTGGACGAGGACATCCGTGAGCTCATCGAGGACTACGCCGACCTCACGGACGTGACGCTCGCCGGGATGGTCGTCAGCGAGACGGCGTTCGCCCTCGTGGACCGGCTGCTCACCGCGGAGGACTGACGGCAGGCCGGGTCGCCCGTTCGGCGGGCGCGGCACGTTCGGCCGCGAGCTCCGCAGCCCGGCTGATGTTCTTCTGCATGCCCCCGAACACCACGCCGTGGAAGGGCTTGACCGCCCACCAGTAGGCCTGGCCGGCGAGCCCGTGCGGGTAGAAGAGTGCGCGCTGCGCGAAGAAGCTGCGGTCCGGACCGGACGCGTCCTCGGGGCGGGCCCGACGTCGTCGGGCCCGTGATCTCCTCGGCCGCCTCGTCGACGCGCAGCTCGAGCCACGCGAGACCCGGAGCCGCATCTCTGCGCGCAGCAGCAGGCGGCGACCCGGCTCGATGGCCTCGACGCGCCAGAAGTCCAGGACGTCGTCGACGACGAGCCTGTTCTCGTCGCGGCGCCCGCGCCGCAGCCCGGACCGCCGGACAACCGGTCCACGAGCCCGCGGACCCGCCACGCGAGCGACCACGAGTACCAGCCGCCTGCGCCGCCGATCGACTCGATGACCTTCCACAGGACCTCGGGCGGGGCGTCGACGACGCACCGACGCTCGTCGACGTAGAGCGAGCCACCTGCCCAGTCGGGGTCGGAGGGCAGCGGATCGCTCGGCGCGCCCTCGACCGCGGCCGAGGACCAGCGCGTGGTCACCTCGCCGTCATGGATGCGTTCGAGCGCGAGCTCGACCGCGCGTCGGAAGCCGATCAGGCCCTCGGGCGGGTCGGGGACGTACTCGGCGATGTCGTGCTCGTCGCACACGACCTCGTGGACCAGGGACTCGACCAGCGGGCGGGCGATGCTCGCCGGGACGGGGTCACGAGGCCCACCCAGTGGCTCGAGAGGCGTGGAGTGAGGACGGGCACGCTCACGATCAGCCGACGGGGAGGCCCGCGACCTGGGCGTAGCCCTGCATCATCTGCCGGTAGGTCAGGACGTCCGGGCCGCCGATGTCGAAGGCGCGCGAGACGTCGGCGGCATCGTGGCGCTCCCGACGAGGTAGCGCAGGACGTCACGGACCGCGATCGGCTGGATGCGGTTGTCGACCCAGCGCGGCGTCGTCATCGCGGGCAGCCGTTCGGTGAGGTACCGCATCATCTCGAACGACGCGGATCCGGAACCGAGGACGACCGCGGCCTGGAGCACCGTCGTCGGCACGCCCGAGGCGAGGAGGATCTCCCGACCTCCTTGCGCGAGGCCAGGTGCGGGAGAGCTCGGCGTCGTCCACGTCGGGGTAGAGCCCGCCCAGGTAGACGATCCGGCCCACGCCGGCCTCGCGGGCCGCACGCGCGAACGTCAGCGCCGTGCGGCGGTCGCGGGAGGCGAACGAGCTGCCCGTGCCGAGCGAGTGGACGAGGTAGTACGCGACGTCCGCACCCTGGAGCGCGGTGCGGATCTGATCGAGCTCGGCGGCGTCCGCCTGCACCAGGTCCACGTGGTGCGACCAGTCGCGGCCGGCCAGACGCTCGGGATGGCGGGCGACGGCGCGGACGGTGTGCCCGGCGTCGAGCAGCTCCGGGACGAGGCGGCCCCGATGTAGCCCGTGACACCCGTGACCGCGACGGTCAGCGGGTGGCTCCTGGCGTGGGGGCGCCGTCGGAGGCGGCCGGTGAAGGGTGGTGTCTGCAGGAGTCATGGTGCTCCCCATCGTGACCCGCGGGTGGGGACTCGCGAGCGCGCGTCACCCGAGGAGCTCGAGCACGGCCTGCTCGGCGGCCGCCTGGCTCCGGCGCGTGCCCAGGAGCGGCGCGATCGTCTGCCGGCGCTCCCACAGGTCGATCAACCGAGGGTCGATGTACGACGCGCGGCAACGGCCGGGTGTTGCCGCCGCGCCGACGGCGCCCGTACCGGGGACGTGACCGAGACGCGGCGCAGGCGGACCATGCGGTCATCCTGCACCGCGCCCCGGTGGTTCGCTCGCTCAGGGGTCACGTCAGACCGGCAGCCGCAGCATGCCCTCCTGCGCGATGCTCGCCACAAGCGTCCCGTCGCGCGTGAAGACCGGGCGGCGCCCAGGCCGCGCCCGCCCTGCGCGCTGGGCGAGGACTGGACGTAGAGCAGCCAGTCGTCGACGCGTGCGTCGCGGTGCCACCACATGGCGTGGTCGAGGCTCGCGATCGAGGCACCGGGGTGACCCAGCTCGACCCGGTCTTGCGCAGCACGGGCTCGAGCATGATCTGGTCGCACGCGTACGCCATGAGGGCGCGGTGCAGCAGCTGGTCGCCCTCGACGGGGCCGCGCGCCTTCATCCACACCATCTGCTGGTCGGTGCGCTCGGCACCAGGACCCAGGTAGAGCGAGCCGCCCACGTGCCGCAGGTCGAACGCTGCCTCGTGCGAGCGCGAGCGCGCTGCCGGGTGCGGGATCTTGCCGAGCTCGTCGAACGCCGACGGGAGCGTCTCCGGGTCCGGGGCCTCGGGCATGGGCGAGGTGTGCTCGACGCCGTCCTGCTCCTCCTGGAACGAGGCGATCATCGACAGGATCGGCTTGCCGTGCTGCACCGCGTGGGTGCGGCGGGCGCTGAACGACCGACCGTCGCGCAGCTTCTCGACCGCGAACTCGATGGGGCCTCGAGGTCTCCGGCGCGCAGGAAGTACCCGTGCATCGAGTGGGGACGCCGGCCGTCCTCGACGGTCAGGCCCGCGGCCATGAGGGCCTGCGCGAGCACCTGGCCACCGTAGATCCGGGCGTTCGGCTGGTCCACGCTGAGGCCGCCGAAGCGCACGTCGGCGCCGTCCGAACGGGTGTCGTCAGCGGGGAGTTCCTCGAGCTGCAGCGCACGCAGCAGGTTGCCCAGGGGTCCTGGGCGAGCTCGTCGGCCGTGACCTTGGTCCGCAGGGGCTGGGTCGACTGCTCGGGTAGTGTCACGTCGGTCACGTCACTCCTCGAAGGTGTTGATCAGCGAGTGGGCGGCACGCTCCAGGTAGTCCCAGAGGGTGGCCTCGTGCAGCGGGGCGAGGTCGAGGAGTCGACGCCCGCGCGCATGTGGGCGAGCCAGCGGTCCCTCGCGTCCGGGTTCACCTTGAAGGGTGCGTGGCGCATGCGCAGCCGCGGGTGGCCTCGCTGCTCGGAGTAGGTGGTGGGCCCACCCCAGTACTGCTCGAGGAACATCGTCAGGCGAACCTTGGCCGGGCCGAGGTCCTCCTCCGGGTACATGGGCTTGAGCACCGGGTCCGCGGCGACGCCGGCATAGAAGACGTCGACGAGCCGCACGAAGGTCTCGTGGCCGCCGATCTCGTCGTAGAAGCTGTCCGAGGTCGCGACGGACTCGCGCTGGCGCGGTGCCGCGGCGCTCACGGGCAGCAGGACGGACGAGCCGCCGGGAAGGGAGCAGGATCGCTGGTCACGCTGTCATCATCCCATCCGGGCGGGGCGGAAGAGGGTTCGGGCGACGTGACGCTCGCCGCTCCCGCTCTCCTCACAGGCCCAGCTCGTCGAGCTCGGGAGGGCCGCACGCACGACGGCGCGCGCGTCGGCCGCGCTCTCGGCCGCGAGCGCCAGCTGCGCGACCTGGCGGCACTGGTCGAGCGTCACGGCGGCCAGGAGCGCGGCGACGTCCGCGATGGCGCGCGAGGTCATGGACAACGAGGAGACGCCGAGCCCGACCAGCACGGTCGCCAGGACGGGGTTCGACGCCGCCTCGCCGCACACGCCGACGGGTCGGCCCTGCAGGTCGCCGCCGCGGCAGGTTGTGGCGACGAGCTGGAGCACCGCGGGCTGCCAGGGTCGCTGAGCTCGGCGAGCGAGCCGAGGAGCCGGTCGGCGGCCATGGTGTACTGCGTGAGGTCGTTGGTGCCGATCGACGCGAAGTGGGCGCGGGCGAGGATGGGTCCGGCGAGCAGTGCTGCGCTCGGGACCTCGATCATCACTCCGGCGGTGCCGAGTCCGTGCGCCGCACAGCGCCCCACGAACCACTCCGTCTCGGCGACCGTGGAGACCATGGGGCCATGACCCAGACCTCGGCGTCCTCGGCCGCGGTCGCGAGGGCGATCGCCTCGAGCTGCTGCTCGAGGAGCTCGGGCCACTTCACGGCCGTGCGCAGCCCGCGCACCCGAGTGCCGGGTTCTCCTCGTCGTCGACGGACAGGAAATGCAGCGGCTTGTCCGCGCCCGAGTCGAGGGTACGGATGACGACCTTGCGGCCACCGAACGCATGGAAGACCGTGCGGTACGCCGCGACCTGCTCCTCGACGGTCGGCGGCTGCTCGCGGTCGAGGAAGCAGAACTCGGACCGGAACAGGCCCACCCTCGGCCCCTGCCGCTGCGGCGGGCTCGGCGCCCGCGGGTCGCCGATGTTGGCCAGGAGCTGGACCCGGTGCCCGTCAGCCGTCCGGCCCTCGCCGGAGAACGTGCGGACGGTCGCGGCGAGCGCTCGCGCCGTGGCGACCTGCTCGTCGGTGGGGTGCACCAGCACGGTGCCGGCGGACCCGTCGACCAGGACGGTGTCACCGGCCTGCAGGGCCTCGCTGGCCCCGCCGCGGCGACGACCGCTGGGATCCCCATGGCGTTGGCGACGATCGCGGTGTGCGAGGTGGGGCGGCGCCGTCGGTGACGATGGCGAGCACGCGCGAGGGTCGAGGCCAGCGGTCACGGAGGGTGCCAGGTCGAGAGCGACGAGGACGAACGGCTCCGGGTGGTCCGGGACGCCGGGGCGGGCCGCCCGAGAGCTCCGAGACGATCCGGTCGCGGACGTCCGCGATGTCGCGGGCACGCTCCGCGAAGTACCCGCCGAGGGCCTCGAACTGCTGGGCGACCGACTCAGCGGCCTCCCACACGGCCCGCTCGGCGATCAGGTGCTCGTCGATGACCCGCCGCTCGGCGTCGGCTGCCAGCGTCGGGTCGGTCGCCATGGCGGCCGTGGCTTCCAGGACGTCTCGCGTCTCGCCGGTCGCCGCGGCCGCGGCCCGTTCGAGGTCGGCCTGGACCTGTGCCGCGGCCACCGGGATCCGGTCCGCCTCGGCGCGCAGGTCTGCGGTCGGTCGAAGGCGCAGCCCGGGGACGGTTCGGCGAGCGGCTCCGGCAGGAAGACGACCGGCCCGACGACCTTGCCCGGGCACACCCCGATACCGGTGATCGTCCGCTGTTCCTCGCTGGCCACGACATCCTCCAGGGTTCGATCCGCCCCGGCGATCGGCCGGGGTCCTCTCCCGCAGTGTTCCCCAGCCGCGCACGGTCCGCCAAGCGGACGAGGACCCGGCCCGACGGCGTCGCGCACCCGCGCGCGGGCTCGTGTCCCGCCCGCCCGCACCCGAGCGGGGTCCGGGCGGCCTGGGGAGCGCGCTCCGCCGTCGGGCCGGGGCAACCCGGAGGAAATCGCCCGCACGCCAACTGCCACGCCCGCCCGGACTGAGACTAGGGTGAGAGCGAGAGGCCTGTTCACAGGCCTGCGCAGTGGCAACGGCGCCCGCAGCACAGGAGTCAGGAGTTCGTACATGAGCAAGGCACAGCAGATCCTCGAGGCTCTCGGCGGACAGACGAACGTCGTCGACCTCGAACCCTGCATCACGAGGCTGCGCGTCGAGGTGACCAACCCGTCCCTCGTCGACGAGGCCGGGCTCAAGGCCACGGGTGCGTTCGGCGTGGTGCGTTCGGGGCGGGTCATCCAGGTCATCGTCGGCCCCGAGGCCGACAACCTCGCCGCAGAGCTCGACACTCTGCGCTGACGCGAGCAGATGTCACTCAGCAGTCAGAGAGCACCGTCCACGAGGTCCGGGTCGCCCGAGGGCGAGCCGGGCCTCGTCGTCGAGCGCCCCTCGCCGGGACAGTCGTCGCCCTGGGTGACGTGCCCGACCCCGTCTTCTCGCAGGAGTTCGTGGGACCTGGCCTCGCGATCGAGCCGTCGGTGGACGCCGCCGGGGTCTCGACGGTCGTGGCCCCGGTCGCCGGCGTCGTCGGGTCCTTGTTCCCCATGCGTTCGCGCTCGAGGCAGACGGTGGTCGGACCGTCCTCGTGCACCTCGGGATCGACACCGTCAAGCTCGGGGGCGAGGGCTTCCATCTCCATGTCGCGGCGGGAGACGTCATCGACGCGGGAGCGACACTCATCACCTGGGAGCCGGGCGGGTGGCCGCGCTCGGGCTGCCTGCCGTGTGCCCGGTGGTCGCACTCCAGGGCGACCCCGCACAGCTGACCGCGCTCGTCGCCCCGGGGACGCAGGTTCAGGCGGGCGAACCGGTGCTGTCCTGGGGCTGAGCAGGGTTCTCTGCTCCGGCCAGCGGGACCCGGGCCGCCGTGAGGTGATCACGGACGGTCGTGCGAAGGGCCCGTGAGATCTCGCCCTGCATCGACGCCTGCGTCTTGACGGAGACCTTCAGCACCATCTCCTCGGGAGTCATCGACTCGATGCCGGAGACGGCCGGCTGCTCCAGGAGGTAGGTTCCCAGCACAGGGTCGGCCGCGACCTCCTGGCACGCTTCCCGCAGGGCGCGCTGGACCTCGTCGAGGTCCGCGAAGTAGGCCACGTGCACCTCGGCCGACGCACGGCCCCACTCCTGCGACTTGTTCCCCGTGCGCAGGATCTCCCCGTTGCGGATGTACCAGAGCGTGCCGTCGCCGTCCCGGACCTTGGTCACCCGCAGCGCTACCTCCTCCACGGTCCCGGACACGACCCCGAAGTCGACCGAGTCGCCCACGCCGTACTGGTCCTCCAGCAGCATGAACGTGCCGGACAGGAAGTCCTTGACGAGGCTCTGCCCGCCGAAGCCGAGCGCGACACCCACGATGCCCGCCGACGTGAGGAACGGTGCGATGTTCACCCCAGCTCGGTGAGGACCATCAGGACGATCGTCGCCCCGACGAGGATGTTCGCGGTCGAGCGCAGCACCGACCCGATGGTCCGGCGCGCTGGGCGCGCCGGGCCGTCGCGAGCGGGTTGGCGCGGAGCAGCACGCTCCCCATGGACGTCTCGGTCAGCCCCTTGAGGCCCTTCATGCCCCGGCGCTCGGTCAGCGGCGTGCCGTCGGCGATGTGCTCGGTGACGCGGTTGATGAGCCGTCGGACGACCGCGAGGAGGATCGAGCCGATGACGACGATGAGGATGATCCGCAGGGGCGCCGAGGAACCAGTCGAGCCACTTGTTCGCCTGGTCCTTCGTCTCGGCGGCCACGTCGTCGATCGTGGAGGGTGACAGGGTCATCCCGGCAGGCTACCGGTCGGGAGCGTCGGGCGGCAGTCTCGCAGGAGCGCGTGACGAGCCTCACCGGGCATGCCTGCCGCCTCGTGCGGAGGAGTCGTGGGGAGGCGCGAAGGCGCTGTGGGGACGCGACGGGACCTCCGGGCGGCGCCGCACCGGGGCGTCGGCCTGCTCTCGGGGCCCGCTCTGGCAGGATCACCTTTGTGAGCGTTCCTCTACATGTCACGGCCGACGTGCCCGAGCCTCTGGTCCAGCTGGCCGCGGCCCACGGCGTAGCGCCCGACTTCTGGGGTTCGACGGCGAGCAGCGTCTCGTGAGCGCGCAGACGCTCGTCGCGGTGCTGGAGGCGCTCGGGTGCCCGCTTCCTCCCGGAGAAGGTCGCTGTGAGCCTCGAGCACTCGGTCGACGACGAGTGGCGCCAGATGCTCCCGTCGACGATCGTCGTCCGGCAGGGTGACGTGGCCCGCTTCCCGGTGCATGTCACGGACGGCGCGCAGGTCGACGTGTGGGTCGAGCTCGAGTCGCCCGAGACATCGGGCTTCCGGTCCTCGGCGCCCGCGCTGCGCGAACGGCGAGACCTGTCGCAGGTGGACGCCTACGTCGAACCGCGGACCGTGGACGGCCGGACCCTGGGCCGGGCGACCTTCGCCGTCCCCGCTGACCTCCCCTGGGATGGCACGAGGTCCACGCCACGAGCGACGGCACGCAGGCCCGCGCGACGCTCGTCGTGACTCCGCAGCGGCTCGAGCTCCCGGCAGACCTGCGCGAGGGGCGCGCCTGGGGCTCATGACCCAGCTCTACTCGGTGCGGTCCAAGGCCTCGTGGGGCGTGGGCGACCTGGCCGACCTCGCGGACCTGGCGTGGCTCGGCGCCCACCGGGCGGGCGCGGACTTCGTGCTGGTCAACCCGTTGGCGGCCGCCGAGCCCCGGACCCCTTGACGCCGTCGCCCTACCTGCCCACGAGCCGGCGCTTCGTGAATCCGCTGTACATCCGCGTCGAGGACGTCCGGGAGACCGGGTACCTCTCCGCGGCCGACCGTTCGCTCGTCGAGTGGGCGTTCGACCCGGTCCGCGACCTGAGCTCCGACCCGGGGCCGATCGACCGCGACGCAGCGTGGGAGGCCAAGAAGGCAGCCCTCGAGGTCGTGTTCGCCGCTCCACGGTCCACGGCCCGCCAGGCTGCGCTCGACGCCTTCCGCTCCGAGCAGGGAAAGGCCTCGAGGACTTCGCCACGTGGTGTGCGCTCGCGGACCACTTCGGCGACCGGGACTGGCCTCCGCACGCCCTCGACCCGTCGTCGCCCGCGGTCGCGGCCCTGCGCGAGCAGCTCGACGACCAGGTGGACTTCTACTGCTGGCTGCAATGGGTCGCGGACGAACAGCTCGAGCACGCGCAGCGCACGGCGCGTGAGGCCGGGATGTCGATCGGCATCATGCACGACCTGGCCGTCGGGGTGCACCCGCATGGGGCCGACGCCTGGGCGCACCGGGACGTGCTCGCGAACGGTGTGACGGTCGGTGCCCCGCCGGACATGTACAACCAGCAGGGCCAGAACTGGTCGCAGCCGCCGTGGCACCCGCGGGCGCTCGCCCGGGCCGGGTACGCCCGTACCGCGACCTGCTGCGCACCGTCCTGCGGCACGCGGGAGCGATCCGCGTCGACCACATCATCGGGCTGTTCCGGCTCTGGTGGATCCCGGGGCAGCGCGCTCCGACGCGGGGCCTACGTCCGCTACGACCACGAGGCGCTCATCGGCATCCTGTGCCTCGAGGCGCAACGGGCCGGGGCGCTGGTGATCGGCGAGGACCTCGGGGTGTTCGAGCCCTGGGTCCGTGACTACCTGACCGAGCGCGGGATCCTCGGCACGTCCGTGCTGTGGTTCGAGAGGGAGAGGGCGGACGCCCGCTCCCACCGGAGGACTACCGTCGGCTCGCGCTCGCCACGATCACGACGCACGACCTGCCACCCACGGCCGGCTACCTGGCCGGGGAGCACGTCGACCTGCGCGAGCGGCTCGGCCTGCTCACCGAACCCGTGGCGGTGGTGCGCCGGGAGGCGCGGGCAGAGCGGGACGGGATGGTCGCGTTCCTCGCGGAGCGCTCGCTCATCACCGACGATCCCTCGGAGCGCGAGCTCGTCGAGGCGCTGCACGTCCTGATCACGCGGACGCCCGCGGTGCTGATCGGGGTCTCGCTCGCGGACGGTGTGGGCGAGCGCCGGTCGCAGAACCAGCCCGGCACGGACCAGGAGTACCCGAACTGGAAGGTGCCGCTCGGGGACTCCTCGGGGAACGTCGTCCTGCTCGAGGACCTGTTCGACAACCAGCGCCTGCTCTCGCTCGCCAAGGTCATGCGCGAGGCGCTGGGCTGATCCTGGAGGGCTGGGCTGGGCCGTGGTGGGCTGGCTCGGGTCCTGGTGGGCCGTGCCGGGCCGGGCCGAGGTAGAACCTTCTGCGCGAAGTAGTGCTCACCGGGTTCTACCTCGCGCAGAACGTTCTACCTCGCGCAGAACGTCTACGTCGTGTTCGTCGGCCACGGGTCACGGTGCCGCTCCGGTCCACGTCAACTCCGGCGCTCGCCCACCCAGGGACGACGAACGCCGAGGTAGAGGCCGCGAAGCCTCTACCCCGGCGTCGGTGGTGCGTCAGCGGAGCATCAGGATCAGACGTCCGCGGACTGCGCCGCGAGCGCCCGTTCCACGCCGGCCAGGTTCTCGACGACCAGGCGACGCAGCGCGGGGCGCGTCGGGGGTCGCGTCGAGCCAGGCCTGCGTCGCGTCGCGCAGCTCGGCGTTCGCGAGCGGTGCCGGGTACAGGCCGACGACGAGCGTCTCGGCGATGTGGTAGCTCCGCTCGGCCCACAGCGTGGTCAGCGAGGCGAAGTACCGCTCGACGAGCGGCGCCAGGATCGCCGGGTCGTTGACGTGCAGGAAGCCCTGTGTCGTGGCCCGGACGATCGCGTTCGGTGCCTCGTCAGAGTCCACGAGGGAGGCGAACGCTGCGAGCTTGGCCTCGGTCGTGGGCACCGTCGCCGTGGCACGCGCAGCGGACTGCTGACCCGTCGCGGTGTGGTCCTGGGCGAGTGCGGCGTCGACCTCGGCCTGGTCCGCGCGGCCCAGGAGGACGAGGCCCTCGAGGATCTCCCAGCGCAGGTCCGTGTCGATCTCGAGGCCCTCCAGGGCGACCGAGCCGTCGAGCAGGCCGCGCAGCGTCGGCGTGCGCGGACGTCGAGGCGAGGTGCGCGAAGAACTTCACGAACTGGAACTGCGCGTCGGTGCCCGCTCGCGCCGACTCCGCCAGGCGCCACAGCTCGTCGCCCACGACCGCGAGGGTCGCGGCCTGCTTGTCCGGCGTCACGTACGACTTCGCAGCCAGCGCGAGCTGGTTGAGGGTCGTGCGGATCGTCGTGGACTCGCTCTCCCGGGCGATGTTGCCGAGGACCAGGCGCACGTAGTCGCTCGCTGGGGTCTCGCCGTCGCGGGTCGCGTCCCACACCGAACCCCAGACGAGCGAGCGTGCGAGCGGGTCCGTGAAGTCCGCGAGGTGCTCGGTCGCGACCGCGAGCGAGGCCTCGTCGAGGCGGATCTTGGCGTACGCCAGGTCGTCGTCGTTGAGCAGCACGAGCTGCGGACGGTCGAGGCCCGCGACCTCGGGGACCTCGGTGCGGACGCCGTCGACGTCGATCTCGATGCGGTGCTCGCGCACCAGGGCACCGTCGACCACGTTGTAGAACCCGATCGCCAGGCGGTGCGGGCGGATCGTCGGGTAGTCGGGCGTGGCCTCCTGGCGCACGGCGAACGACACGATGCGGTTGTGCGCGTCGAGCTCGATCTCCGGGCGCAGCGTGTTCACGCCCGCAGTCTCAAGCCACAGCTGCGACCACGATCCGAGCTCGCGCCCGCTCGTGACCTCCAGCTCGGTGAGCAGGTCCTTGAGCTCGGTGTTCCCGTACGCGTGCTTCGTGAAGTACTGCGCCACCCCGGCCATGAAGGCGTCGATGCCGACCCAGGCGACGAGCTGCTTGAGGACCGAACCGCCCTTGGCGTAGGTGATGCCGTCGAAGTTGACCTGCACGTCCTCGAGGTCGTTGATCGTGGCGACGATGGGGTGCGTCGAGGGCAGCTGGTCCTGGCGGTACGCCCAGGACTTCTCCATGACCGCGAACGTCGTCCAAGCCTCGTGCCACTCGGTGGCCTCCGCGGTAGCGAGCGTCGAGGCCCACTCCGCGAAGGACTCGTTGAGCCACAGGTCGTTCCACCACTTCATGGTGACCAGGTCGCCGAACCACATGTGCGCGAGCTCGTGCAGGACCGTCACGACACGACGCTCCTTGATCGCGTCCGTCACCTTGGAGCGGAAGACGTAGGTCTCCGTGAACGTCACGGCGCCCGCGTTCTCCATGGCCCCGGCGTTGAACTCGGGGACGAAGAGCTGGTCGTACTTGGCGAACGGGTACGGGTAGGCGAACTTCTCCTCGAAGAACGCGAAGCCCTGGCGGGTCTTCTCGAAGATGTAGTCGGCGTCCAGGTGGGGCGCGAGCGACCTGCGTGCGAACACGCCGAGGGGATCACGCGGCCGTCCGAGCTGGTCAGCTCGCTGCGCTCGACCACGTAGGGGCCCGCGACGATCGCCGTGATGTAGGTCGAGATGACCGGGGTGGGCTCGAAGGCCCAGGTCGAGGCGTCGACGGCCGGGTCGGTGGCGTGGGCGGCCGCGACGGGCTCGGGCGTCGGGGAGTTCGAGACGACCTGCCAGGCCGAGGGGCCGTCACCGTGAACTGGAACGTCGCCTTGAGGTCGGGCTGCTCGAACGCGGCGAACACACGACGCGAGTCGGGGACCTCGAACTGGCTGTACAGGTAGACCTCGCCGTCGACCGGGTCGACGAAGCGGTGCAGGCCCTCGCCCGAGTTGGTGTACGCGGCGTCCGCGACCACGCGGAGCTCGTTCTCGGCGGCGAGGCCCGACAGCTGGATGCGGGAGTCGGCGAAGACCTGCGCGACGTCGAGCGCCGTGCCGTTGAGGACGACCTCGTGGAGCGTCGGCGCGATCAGGTCGATGAAGGTGCTCGCCCCGGGGTCGCGGCGAACCGCACCACCGTGGTCGAGCCGAACGTCGTGGGTCCCATCGTGAGGTCGAGGGCGACCTCGTAGGAGCGGACGGTGACGACACCGGCACGCTCCGTGGCTTCGACGCGGGTGAGGTTCTCTCCGGGCACAAACATCTCCTCAGTACGGATCGGACTGGCCGGTAGGCCTCGTCGATTCTCCCACGCGGCTCCGCGCCGGTCGCTGTGATTGCGGAGCGGCAGAGACGGGCAGGAATGTCCGTGGCGACCGCGGCGTTGCGCTTGCGGGGAGCGGGCCAGCTCCGCCCTCCGCCCGACCTTGCCGACCTGCTGAGGAGACCTGCCCACGTGACTGCTGTGACGACGTCGGACACCGTCGAGGACCTGCGCCTCGACGACGCCCCCGTGCGTACCGCCGACTTCTGGTTCGACCCCTTGTGCCCCTGGGCGTGGATGACCAGCCGGTGGATGGGCGAGGTCGAGAAGGTCCGCGACGTGGCCGTGCGCTGGCACGTCATGAGCCTGTCGGTCCTCAACGAGGGGCGCGACCTCCCGGAGAACTACCGAGAGCTCATGGATCGCGGCTGGGCCCCGTGCGCGTCGTGATCGCCGCGCAGCAGGAGCACGGCGACGAGGTCGTCAAGCCGCTCTACGACGCGATCGGCACGCGCCTGCACCCGGGCGGCCGCAAGGACTTCGACGCCGTGATCGTCGAGGCGCTCGTCGAGGTCGGCCTGCCCGCGTCGCTCGCGGACCACGCCACCTCGGACCGCTACGACGCCGAGCTGCGCGCCTCGCACGCCGAGGGCATCTCGCGCGTGGGCGAGGACGTCGGCACTCCGTCGTCGCGTTCGGTGACGTCGCGTTCTTCGGCCCGGTCGTGACGCCCGCGCCGAAGGGCGAGGACGCCGGCGCCTGTGGGACGGCTGCGTCCTGGTCGCCTCCACGCCGGGGTTCTTCGAGCTCAAGCGCACGCGCACGCAGGGCCCGGTCTTCGACTGAGGCTTGTGGCGCGAGCGCGGCGTTCGTCGCGCGCCCGTGCCCGACGGCGCATCCCCGGTCACGGCCGAGGGTGCGCCGTTCGCATGTCCCGGCCGGGCGCGGGAGCCGGGTCGGTCGTGTCGCCGCGGGCGCGCTTGCGGGTGTGCGGCGACGCGTGCGAGGATCGGCGGCATGGTCTCCTGGAAGCAGCTCGCCGACGACGCCCCCGATCTCGCCGCCCGCGTGCGCGCCCGGTTCGAGGTCGGCGAGCAGCACGTCCTGGCGACCAGGACGCTGACCGGGTCCCCGCGGGTCAGCGGCACCCAGGTCGGGTTCTGGGAGGACCAGGCGTGGATCGGCTCGACGTCCCGCTCCGGCAAGTCGATGGACCTGCGCGTCGACCCGCGGTTCGCGCTGCACTCCAACCCCGGCGACGGTTCCATGTCCGGCGGCGATGCGAAGGTCAACGGCACGGCACGCGGGCCGCGGCGGACGACCCACGCACGCTCCGGCTCGTCGCCCACACCGACCCGCCCGAGCCGTTCCACCTGTTCTGGCTGGACGTCTCCCAGGTGGTGCTGACCACGCTCGTCGGCGACCGGCTGCGCGTCGAGACGTGGCGACCGGGGCAGGGGTGCAGGTCGTCGAACGCGCACGCTGACAGCGAGCGCGGCGGGTGCACCTCCGTCCGGGTTCGGACTCTCAGGTGGTGCACAGGGGACTAATCGGGCACGCCCGCAGTTCGACCGACGCAGGATCGCCGTGCAATGCTGCGTACTTCTGCCCCGAAACTGCGGGGTCCAGTCCTGAGGAGCTGTGATGTCCGGCCCCGCCCCCGTGCCTCCGCCGCCCCCGCGCTCCGAGCGTGCGGAGCAGCCCCGGTCTTCCCACCAGGGGCCCAGCAGCCAGCCGTGTACCCGCCGGCCCCAGCAGCCGACCAGCAGGCGACGGCGTACCAGCCTGCCTACCAGCCACCTGCCAGCCAGCAGGCGGCGACGGCCGCGCCTCGACCCGACGAGCAGGCGACGGCGTACCAGCCTGCCCAGCCCGCGTACCCGCCACCTGCTAGCCAGCAGCCGGCGCCGCCGCGCCTCGACCCGACCAGCAGGCCACCGCCTACCAGCCGCCCAGCCCGCGTACCAGCAGCCACCGGCCCAGCCGCCTACGAGGCGCGCCCCGCGTACCAGACGCCGCCCCCGCGTTCGCGCCGGGCTCCGGGCAGATGGCCGCGGCCCCGCAGGTCCAGCCGCCCCGCAGCCTGCGTACCAGCCGCAGCCCGTCGCTCAGCAGCCCGCGTACGCCCAGCAGCCTGCGTACGCCCCGCAGCAGGTCGCCGCCCAGCACTATCAGCCGCCTACGCCGAGCAGTCGGCGCCGTCGGGTCACACGCGGCCCGCGGCCCAGACGGCGGGGAGGATCCGGCGGTGGCTCAGTCCGGGCGGACGCCGCTCAGCCCCGGTTGGATCGCCTTCATCGTGCTGGACGTCGTCCTGGTCGCGATCGTCATCGCGTTCGCGATCAACCTCGCGGGCGGGAGCGACGGACGGGACGCGCCGCAGGGCGCGGGCACGGTCGCGGAGTCCCCGGCGGCGACGCCCGAAGCCTCGGCCGCCGAGCCCGACGCAAGCGCCGCCATCACGGGCGAGAGCATCACGACGCCCAGCAAGAACATCACCTGCACCCTCGGGGAGCAGGGAGTCTCGTGCGGGATCGCCGAGCTCGCGTCGCAGCCGGCGCCGGTCGAGGGCTGCAAGGGCACCACGGGCTACATGGTGACCCTCACCGCGGAGGGTGTGGACATCCCGTGCGTGCGGCCGCGGATCAGCCGCAGAAGGCCGGAGCCGACGTCCCCGTGCTCGACTACGACCAGGCCAAGACCGTCGGGTCCTTCACGTGCGCCAGCTCGAAGACCGGGATGCGGTGCACCGACGCCGAGACGGGCAAGGGCTTCAACGTCGCCAAGGCGGCCTGTCCTCCTTCTGACGCGCAAGCCCGGGTGCGACGAGCACCCGGGCGACGGGCGCCGTCGGGCACCTGGGACGAGCCCGAGACGACGCTGCCCGGTCCCCGCGCGGGGACCGGGCAGCTCATGCTCGCGTCACCAGATGCGGACGCGCTCCTCGGGAGCGAGGTACAGCGCGTCGGACTCCGTGACGCCGTACGCCTCGTAGAACTCGTCCAGGTTGCGCACCACGCCGTTGCAGCGGAACTCGTTGGGGAGTGCGGGTCCGTCGCGAGGCGGCGCACGACCTCCTCGTCCCGGCCCTGGACTGCCAGACCTGGGCCCAGCCGAGGAACACACGCTCGATCCCCGTGAGGCCGTCGATCACGGGCGCCTCCGACAGCGGGCGCCCCAGCGCGATCCGGTACGCCTTGAGCGCGATCGAGAGCCCGCCCAGGTCCCCGATGTTCTCACCGATCGTCAGGGCGCCGTTGACGTGCGGGCCGTCGGCCGGGAGCTGGGTCGGCCGGAACGCGTCGTACTGGGCGATCAGGGCCTTGGTGCGCGTCTCGAACTCGGCCCGGTCCTCCTCGGTCCACCAGTCCTCGAGGCGCCCGTCGCCGTCGTACTTGGAGCCCTGGTCGTCGAACCCGTGACCGATCTCGTGGCCGATCACCGCACCGATCCCGCCGTAGTTCACCGCGTCCTCGGCCTCAGGGTCGAAGAACGGCGGCTGGAGGATCGCCGCGGGAAGACGATCTCGTTCATGCCCGGGTTGTAGTAGGCGTTGACCGTCTGCGGGGTCATGAACCACTCGTCGCGGTCGAGCGGCTTGCCGATCTTGCCCAGCTCACGGTCCTGGTCGAACGCGTTGGAGCGGCGCACGTTGCCCAGCAGGTCGTCGGCCTCGACGACGAGCGAGGAGTAGTCGCGCCACTTGACGGGATACCCGATCTTGGGCGTGAAGGCCTCGAGCTTGTCGAGTGCCTTGACCTTGGTCTCCTCGGACATCCAGTCGAGGCCCAGGATGGACTCGCGGTAGGCGGCGACGAGGTAGGCGACGAGCTCCTCCATGCGGGCCTTGTGCGCGGGCGGGAAGTGCCGCTCGACGTACACGGCCCCCACGGCCTCGCCCAGAGCGCCCTCGACGAGCGAGACACCGCGCTTCCAGCGCTCGCGGACCTCCTGCGCGCCGGAGAGCGTGCGGCCGTAGAAGTCGAAGTTCGCCTCGACCAGCTCGTCCGTGAGGTACGGCGCACGCGCCGAGACCAGGTGGTAGACGGCCCACAGCTTCCAGTCCTCGAGCGGGACCGACTGCCACAGCTCGGCGAACCCCGTGGCGAAGCTGGGCTCGCGGACCACGAGCGCGTCGAGCGAACCGGCCGGGGCGCCGAGCGCGAGCGCCCACGCGCGCCAGTCGAAGCCCGGTGCGGCCTCGGCGAGGGCCCCAGCGTCATGGGGTTGTAGGTGAGGTCCGCGTCACGGTCCTGCACGACGTCCCAGTGGCGCGCGGCGAGCTGCGTCTCCAGGGCCACGACACGGTCGGCGGCCTCCTCCGGGTGGCACCCACCGGTCGGCGGTGACGCCCGCCAGGGAGAGCATGCGAGCCACGTGCGGGACGTACTTGTCCCGGACGGACGTGTACTGGTCCTCGCGGTAATACGCCTCGTCGGGCAGGCCCAGACCGCCCTGGTAGAGGTACGCGACGTACTTCTCAGGGTCCTTGGCGTCGTTGTCGACCCAGAAGCCGAACGCCCGGCGCCGCCCGTGCGCTGCAGGGCACCGAGAGCACCCGTCAGCTCGGCCTGGCTCGTGGCGGTCGCGATCAGGGCGAGGTCCGGCGCGAGCGGCGTCACGCCGCGTGCCTCGATCGCGTCGGTGTCCATGAAGCTCGCGAAGAGCGCGCCGATCTGTGCCTGGACGCCCGTGGCGTCGCCGGCCTCCACAGCGGCCGCGGCGTCCCTGATGATCTCGCGGACGTGCTCCTCGGCCTGGTCGTGCAGCGCGCGGAAGGAGCCGTCCATCGAGCGGTCAGCGGGGATCTCGTGCGAGTCGATCCAGCGCCCGTTGACGTGCCGGTACAGGTCGTCCTGCGGGCGGACGGCCGGGTCGATCGCGGACAGGTCGATGCCGGAGGTTGCGGTGCCCGCGGCCTCGTCGGCGAGGTTTGGTGAGGTCTGTGTCATGCGTCTCAGGTTAAGCGAGAGGGAGGGCATCCGTAGCCCCATCAGGGATGATGGGGCCATGCGCGTTCACATTGCAGCGGACCATGCGGGTACGAGCTCAAGGCTCACCTCGTCACGCACCTCACGTCCTCGGGCCACGACGTCGTGGACCACGGCGCCCACGAGTACGACGCCCTCGACGACTACCCGTCGTTCTGCCTCGCGGCGGCGAGGCCGTCGTCGCGGAGCCCGGCAGCCTCGGCGTCGTGATCGGCGGCTCGGGCAACGGTGAGCAGATCGCCGCGAACAAGGTCGACGGCGTCCGCGCCGCCCTGGCCTGGAACCTCGACACCGCGAGGCTGGCCCGCCAGCACAACGACGCCAACGTGATCTCGGTCGGCGGGCGTCAGCACACGGTCGAGGAGGCGACGTCGTTCATCGACGCGTTCCTCGCCGAGCCCTTCAGCGGCGACGAGCGCCACCAGCGCCGGATCGATCAGCTCGCCGCCTACGAGGCCTCGCGCCACCAGGCGTGATCGGCCCTCCCCGTGCGCGGGCTGTCGGCGATCTCCGGCATGCGCCGCCGTCGGCGATCTCCCGCATGCGCTGGCCGTACGGCGCGACCCGTGCCTGAGGGCCACACCGTCCACCGCCTCGCCCGGACGTTCGCCGAGCTCTTCGCGGGCCAGGTCCTGGCGGTCTCGAGCCCGCAGGGCCGGTTCGCAGCCGGGGCGGCGCTGCTCGACGGCTCGCGTCTGGTCGCCTCGCGTGCCTGGGGCAAGCAGCTCTTCCTGGGCTTCGCCGAGGCTTCCGCGCGCCCCGGTCCGGGCGGTGCTCCCGCCGTCCAGCCCGACGACGAGCTGCGCTGGCTGCGCGTCCACCTGGGGCTCTACGGGGCCTGGACCTTTGCCGGCGACGGGACCTCCGCCGTCGTGCACGCGATCGGAGCGCCCCGCAAGCGCATCGGTGAGCGCGACACCGTCCCTGCCGGGCCGCTCGAGTCCCTCGCCCCGCAGGGTGAGGACGGATGGACGCCGCCCGCCCGCGGGTGCGGTGCGCGTGCGCCTGGTCGGCGACCACGCGGTCGCGGACCTGACCGGTCCTACGGCGTGCGAGGTCGTCTCCGCGGACGAGGTGCGCGCGGTCGAGGCTCGCCTCGGCCCCGACCCGATCCGCGACGACCCGCCCCGCGGGCGGCCCCGATCGCTTCGTGGCGGCCGTGCGGCGCTCGCGCACGACGGTGGGCCAGCTCCTCATGAACCAGGACGTCATCGCCGGGTGGGCAACATCTACCGCGCCGAGGCGCTGTTCCGTGCGGGCCTCGACCCGCTGACCGCGGGCAGGGACGTGCCTGCCGAGACGTTGCGGGGATCTGGGAGGATCTGGTCGTCCTCATGCGTGATGGGGCCGCGACGGGCGCGATCGTCACGACCCGCCCGCAGGACCGCCAGCCCGACGGCGCCGCGCACCCGGGTGCAGCCCTCGCCCGGGTGCGGTGCGGACGAGTGCCGTGCGGCCCGGTGCCGTGCGGCAGAACACCGACGGCTCCGAGGGGCCGTGCCCGCCGACCAGGCGTTCTACGTCTACCACCGCGACGGTCTGCCGTGCCGGGTGTGCGGGACGCCGGTCCTCATGAAGGACCTCGCGGGCCGCAAGCTCTACTGGTGCCCCACCTGCCAGCGGTGAGCCCACCCGCCGACCGTTGAGCCCGCCCACCGACCGATGAGCCCGCCCGCCGACCGACCGTTGAGTGCGTGATTCGGCTGCGACACGCCCGGCGAGTCGCAGCCGAATCATGCACTCGACGGCAGCCCGTCAGAAGACCCAGCTCGAGACGGGTGCGACCGGCCACCCGAACGCCGCGCTCGCGGCGCTCAGCGTGCCCGGCCGGTGCTCCGAGACGAGCCCGGCCGCTGCGAGGGAGGTCAGCGAGACACCGCCCAGGTACGCCGAGCCCAGCTCGCGCACGTCGAGCGAGATGTCCGCCGGGTCCTCGGTGCGCTCGCACGTCGCCTCCCCGAACGCCGTCGCCCGCAGGCGCCAGTGCCCGGAGTTCCCGGGGACGCGGGCGTCGGTGACGTGCAGGACGACGTCGACGGCGCCGGCGTACTGCCGCCCGGCGAGGGCCACGGGGACGTCGAGCACGCGGACCCAGAGGTTGTCGGCGACGCGCCCCGCAGCGGCCCGCGGGTTGACCAGCAGATGGGTGACGGCGTCGTCCACGGGGATGATGAACGGCTCGACCTCGCTCGTCAGGTCGAGGTCGGTCAGGACGCCCACAGGGCGCGCGCCGCGGCGGCGTCGAGGGCGACGACCTCGCCCGTGCTGACCGTGCCGCGCGGTCCCGTGATCTCCCAGGCGAGCTTGCGGCGGAACGTCGCGTAGCCGCGGGCTCACCGTCGCGCTCGACGACGACGATCCGCCGCGACTCGCGTCCACGGCGGAACGCAGCCGGGTCTGCCCACCAGGTCTCCTGGAGCTCGGGCGTCTCGCGTGACCCAGCCCGGGCGGTTGATGCCGGAGCCGTGGCCGGTCGGATCGGCACCCGCGGCCCGGTGCAGGGTGTCGACCAGGTCGCCGTGCCGGGCCCGGTCCGCCTTCTCGATCCGGACGGTGTGCTCGTCGGCGCCGGGGACGTCGCGCAGCGCCGCCCCGCGCGGGATGGTCAGACGCAGGTCCTGGGCCGCCTGGCCGTAGCCGAAGCGGCCGTAGATCGCTGCCTCGGCGGCGAAGAGCGCCGAGACGGGCTCGCCGGCGGCCTCGGCCTGCTCGAAGTGGACGTCGATCATGGCGCTGAGGATGCCGCGGCGGCGGTGCTGCGGATGCACGCCCACCCACGTCAGGCCGCTCACGGGCAGCGTGCCGCCCGGCACGGGAAACGCCGAGAACGGGTACGAGGCGTAGATCGCCGCGAGCTCGCTCACGGTCGGGACCGCCCGTCGAGCGGGACGGCACCCGAGTCCTGGTGCTCGCTGACCACGCCGAACGTCCGCGACCACGTGAGCGGGAGGGATGCTTGGCCTGCTCGTCCAGGTCGATCTCGGACGGGAAGGCCCAGGTGTCGACCTCGAGGACAGCGCGTTTGTCGGCCTCGGTCAGTGCGGTGATGCGGTAGCCGGCGGGCAGGGAGCGACGGGCGGATTCGGTCATGGTGCCATCATCGCGGCGGCTCGTGGCAAGGGCCAGAGCAATTCCGGTGGGCCGGAACCGTGACCGCGGCCTGCCCACCGGTACGCTCGCCCGGTGGAGCAGGAGACGGACCAGGGGCCGGACGCGAGGAGTACGCCGACGCCGTCCTGGCTCTCGTCGAGTCGATCCCGCCCGGGCGGGCCATGACGTACGGGCTCGTCGCCGAGATCGTGGCGGAGTCGCTCGGCCGTGGTGGGCCGCGTCAGGTGGGGCAGGTGCTCGCGCACTCCGAGGGGAGGGCCCGCGGGCGGCGCCCTCCCGTGGTGGCGCGTGGTCAACGCCGCGGGATCCCCGCCGCCCATCACCTGACGACGGCGCTCACGAACCTACGGGCCGAGGGCTGCCCGCTGCGCCCCGGTGGGGAGCGCGTCGACCTGCGCAGGGCGGTCTGGTTCCCCGAGCAACCTCGGTGAGTGCGGAGTTCTTGCGAGAAACGCCGGGCGTTTCTCGCAAGAACTCCGCACTCAACGGGACCTAGGCCCGGGCGAGCAGCCCCGCGACCGTGCGCACCGCCGTCGGGTCGCCCTGGACCAGGAGCGTCGTGACCGCGGTCTTGCGCCACGCCTCGAGGTCTCGCGCGATCTTGGCCTCGGGCCCGACGAGCGCGACGTCCTCGACCAGCGCGGTCGGGACGGCCGCGACGGCCTCGGCCTTGCGGCCCGCGAGATAGTGCGCCTGGATCTCGTCGCACGCGTCGGCGTACCCGAGCCGGTCGAGCGCGTCGCGGTGGAAGTTCGCGCCCTTGGCCCCATGCCGCCCACGTAGAGCGCGATGAAGGGCCGCACCTTGTCGGCAGCCTGCTCGACGTCGTCGGCCACCACGACCGGGACGGTCGCCGAGACCTCGAAGTCGGCCGCGGGCGAGCGCTCGGCCGATCGCTTCGCGAAGCCCTCGTCGAGCAGGCCGCGGAACATCGGGTCCATGCGGGGCTGTAGAACAGCGGCAGCCAGCCGTCGCCGATCTCGGCTGCGAGCGAGATGTTCTTGGGACCTTCGGCCGCGAGGTGGATCGGGATCTCGGGGCGCAGCGGGTGGACGGTCGAGCGCAGCGCCTTGCCGAGCCCCGTGGTGCCCTCGCCCGTGAGGGGAGCTGGTAGAACTGGCCGTCGTAGGTCACGGGTCCCTGGCGCGAGATCACGTCGCGCACGATCTCGACGTACTCGCGCGTACGGGCCAGGGGCGGGGTAGGGCTGGCCGTACCAGCCCTCGACGACCTGCGGACCGGAGACGCCCAGCCCGAGGATTGCGCGCCCGCCCGAGAGGTGGTCGAGCGTCAGGGCGGCCATCGCGGTCGCGGTGGGGGTGCGGGCAGACATCTGCGCGACCGCGGTCCCGAGCCGGATGTGCGAAGTGTGCGATCCCCACCAGGCGAGCGGCGTGAAGGCGTCCGAGCCGTAGGCCTCGGCGGTCCACACCGAGTCGACGCCCAGGCGGTCCGCGGCGACGACCGCCTCCTGGATGCCTGGCGGGGACCGGCGGACCAGTAGCCGGTGTGGATGCCGATGCGCATGGGGCTTCTCCTTGGTGATCCTCGGCGCTGAGGTGCGGACGGGTCCGCGGGCTCGACGTGCGTCGAGCGACGGTTCCCAGAACCGGGAGTCCTAGTAACCGCGGATCAATCTATCGTGCCCGACGACGGGTGCCCGCCAAGCCTCGTGGAACGGGTCTTCCGGCGCCCGGTGGGGTCGAGGTCAACGCAGTGCCTCCTTGAGCAGGACGAGAGTGGTCTCGGAGGGCAGGGAGAGTGCGCGGCTCTGGTGCACGACGGCGTCGATCGCCGCTCGTTGTCCCGTGTCGTCGCGCGCGACCGGGGCCGTGAGGACGCGCCGCACCCCGACGCAGGTCGGCGAGGCGTTCGTCGCGCAGCCCCTGGTTGGCGCGCAGGACGGTGAGCGTGGAGAGGGGCGACGCTCGCGGCGTCGCCCTCTCCTTCGATGTCCTTGCGACGTCCACCCGGTGCGCGGACCCCATGTTGGAACGTGTCCTCGACTCAGATCACGTACTCGATGAGCAGCGACGGATCCTCGGCGGCTCGGCCGCGGACGGGACCGCAGGCCGAGGCAAGCGGTTCCGCGCCGGGACCCCACGGCCACCGACCCTGCGGGCACGTCCTGACCACCACGGCGTTCGCACCGACCTGGACGTCGTCCCCGACCCAGACCGGACCGAGGATCTTGGCCCCGGCCCCACGACCACCCGGTCACCCAGGGTCGGGTGCCGCTTGCCGCGCTTCATCGAGCGACCGCCCAGGGTCGACCCGTGGAAGAGCAGCACGTCGTCCCCACGACCGCCGTTCACCGATGACCACGCCCATGCCGTGGTCGATGAACAGGCGCCGCCCGATCTTCGCTCCCGGGTGGATCTCCACGCCGGTCGCCGCGCGGGCGAGCTGGGCGATGATCCGCGCGGGCAGCCGGAGCAACGGCTTCGCCACATGCGGTGCGTGAGCCGGTAGGTCCACACCGCGTGCAGGCCCGGGTAGATGAGCGCGACCTCGAGGCCGTTCCGCGCCGCGGGATCGCGGTGCCGAGCGGCCTCGAGGTCCTCCCTGAGGACTCTCAGGAAGCGTCGCAGGGGACTGGGAGGTCTCATCAGTCCAGCAGGTCGGAGTACAGCACGGAGGTCAGGTAGCGCTCGCCGAAGTCCGGGAGGACGACGACGATGAGCTTGCCGGCGTTCTCGGGCGCTTGCCGACCTCGAGCGCGGCGTAGATCGCGGCGCCGGCGGAGATGCCGACGAGAAGGCCCTCCTCCTGGCGGCGCGACGCGAGTACTCGACCGCGGTCTCGGCGTTGACGTCGAAGACCTCGTCGTAGACGCTCGTGTCGAGGATCTCGGGGACGAAGTTCGCGCCCAGGCCCTGGATCTTGTGCGGACCGGGGCTCCGCCGTTGAGGATCGCGGACTCCGCGGGCTCGACTGCGATGATCTGGACACCGGCTTGCGCTCCTTGAGGACCTGGCCGACGCCGCTGATGGTGCCGCCCGTCCCGATGCCGGCGATGAAGATGTCGACCTCGCCGTCCGTGTCGGCCCAGATCTCCTCGGCCGTCGTGGCGCGGTGGATCGCGAGGTTCGCCTGGTTGGCGAACTGGCGGGCCAGGACGGCGCCCTCGCGCTCGGCGGCGATCTCGTCGGCCTTGTCGACCGCGCCCTTCATGCCTCCGGAGCCCGGGTGAGGATCAGCTCTGCGCCGTAGGCGCAGCAGCGCGGCGTTCCTTCGACATGGTCTCGGGCATGGCCAGGACCACGTTGCAGCCGCGGGCCGCGCCGACCATGGCCAGGGCGATCCCGGTGTTGCCCGAGGTCGCCTCGACGATGGTGCCGCCCGGGAGCTCACCCGACGCCTCGGCGGCGTCGATGATCGCGACACCGATGCGGTCCTTGACGGAGTTCGCGGGTTGTAGAACTCCAGCTTCGCGGCGATCGTGGCGCCGACGCCCTCGGTCAGCTTGTTCAGACGGACGAGGGGCGTGTTGCCGACGAGCTTCGTGACGTCGTCGTAGATGCGTGCCATGACTTCCTCTTCATCGTTGGTGGCCTGCGGCGAGAGCCGGGACCGAGGGGATCAGCAGGAGCTGCCAGGGGTGGCACGGGGCTGCGCTGGGCAGGGGACGTGCCACGAGGGTCTGTCGTCGGGTGGAGCGTCGCCTGCGGGGAGGGACGCTCTAGCGACAGCGGTGACACGGACAACAGGACAGGGCGCGCGCGGGGTGCTCACCGCGCGGGAGGAGCCGAGATGACGGATGGTCATGTCCCTCCTCGTCCTGTGCTGCGCTCGCAGTCGCCGTCCGCGGCCGTGTCGGCGCGGTGCCCTGCGGAGTCATGGTGTCTGGCCCGAGGCTATCGGCCCCTGCACCGCGCTGCAACGCTGTCTCATCCCGACCGGGTGGGTTGTCCCGGTCGGGCAGCACGTGCTGACTTGTCAGAACCTGGTGATGCTCAACCGTCACCAGGTTCTGACACGCCGGCACCCAAGGCGGCCGTGCGGCCGCAGGCGACGAAGGCGGCCCAAGATCCTCGGGCCGCCTTCGTCGTGCCGTGCAATGGAGCGGATGACGGGAATCGAACCCGCGTGATCAGTTTGGAAGACTGAGGCTCTACCATTGAGCTACATCCGCGCAAAGGACCGGCGCCGCCGAGATCGTCGGCGCTCATGTCTGCGGCGCTACCTTAGCAAAGGTCCGGCAGGTCGACGCACTCGGTTCCGGCGCGCCACCCACGCGGGGCAGGGTCGGTGCAGGTACCCGGTCTGTCGGCGCGGTCGTGGCTCCGGGGCCTGCGGAGACCCGTACACTTGGCCGTTGCTGGTGGTGCTGCGTGCGTGAACCGTGTGGTTCTCTGCTCGTTCGCCGGCGCACGTCACCCCGGGTGACGCGTCCTTCGGGTGTGGCGCAGGTTGGTAGCGCGTCCGCTTTGGGAGCGGAAGGTCGCAGGTTCGAATCCTGTCACCCGACGAGCACGAAGGCCCTCTTCCCGCACCCGTGCGGGAAGAGGCCTTCGTCGTCCGGTCGACCCATGGCGGTCCCCGGCCGTACGGCAGCGTGGGCGCGCAGGTCGCGTGAGGTGTGGCGTACCATGGACGGGTTGTCCGTGCGCCCTGCGACGGTGGCCTTCCGAGGTTCCCGCGCCACGCTCGAGGCGACCCGATCGATCAGGTCCGCCATGGTCCTGCATCCGATCGAATCCGATCGATCATGTCCCGCTGTACTCGGCGGGGCGTGCACGTACCCGTTGCCGCACGTCGGCTCCCCGATCAGTTGGAGATCATCGAAGTGAAGAGCGCCGTCGAGACCCTGGACCCCACCAAGGTCAAGTTGACCGTCGAGGTGGAGTACGACGAGCTCAAGCCGAGCATCGACCACGCCTACAAGCACATCGCGGAGCAGGTGAACGTCCCCGGCTTCCGCAAGGGCAAGATCCCTGCGCGCATCATCGACCAGCGCGTCGGTCGTGCTGCCGTGCTCGAGCACGCCATCAACGACGGACTGTCCGGCTTCTACCGCCAGGCCGTCAACGAGACGGGCATCCGCCCGCTCGGCCAGCCGAGGTCGAGGTCACCGAGGTGCCTCTCGATGCCGAGGGCTCGCTGCACTTCACAGCCGAGGTCGAGGTCCGCCCGGAGATCGAGATCCCCGCGCTGGACTCCGTGCAGCTCACGATCGAGGCCGCCGAGGTCTCCGCCGACGACATCGCCGAGCGTCTCGACGCCCTGCGCGAGCGCTTCGGCACGCTGGTCGGCGTCGAGCGTCCCGCAGCCGAGGGCGACTTCGTCGTCATCGACCTGAAGGCCGTCATCGGCGACGAGGAGATCGACTCGGTCTCCGGTGTCAGCTACCAGATCGGTTCGGGCAACATGCTCGAGGGCCTCGACGAGGCGTTGACCGGCCTGTCCGCCGGCGAGACCACGACCTTCAAGGCGCCGCTCGCCGGTGGCGACCACGAGGGCAAGGACTCTGAGGTCACGGTCACGGCGACCTCCGTCAAGCAGCGCGACCTGCCCGAGGCCGACGACGAGTTCGCCGAGCTGGCCTCCGAGTTCGACACGATCGAGGAGCTCAAGGCGGACCTGCGCGAGCAGGTCGCGAGCGCCAAGACCTCGAACCAGGCCGTCGAGGCGCGTGACGCCCTCGTGAAGTACCTCGTCGAGAACACCGAGATCCCTGTTCCCCAGGGCGCCGTCGAGGCAGAGGTGCACCGTCACCTCGAGTCCGAGGGTCGTCTCGAGGACGAGGACCACCGTGCCGAGGTCGTCGTCGACGCCACCAACGCGCTCAAGAACCAGATCCTCCTCGACACGCTCGCGGAGCAGCTGAAGATCAAGGTCGCCCAGAACGAGCTCCTGGACTACCTCGTCAACGCTTCGCGCCAGTACGGGATGGACGCCAACCAGTTCATCCAGTCCCTCGACCAGGGTGGTCAGATCCCCGCCATGGTCGGCGAGGTCGCCCGCTCGAAGTCCCTCGCGGTGGCACTGC
Source organism: Oerskovia sp. M15 (assembly GCA_038070415.1). Classification (GTDB taxonomy): domain Bacteria; phylum Actinomycetota; class Actinomycetes; order Actinomycetales; family Cellulomonadaceae; genus Oerskovia. The sequence goes on along the minus strand of JAMYWF010000001.1, from coordinate 235,410 downwards.
GCCAGGTCGAGGTCAAGGACTCCGAGGGCAAGGTCGTGGACCTGACCGAGTTCATCGGCTCGGACGAGGAGGACGCTGCCGCTGACGCCGCGGCCGCCGCCGCTGGTGAGGACGTCACCGGGATCACGGACGAAGAGGGCATCGAGGTCGTCTCCGAGGACGAGGCGGCAGCCGACAAGGCCTGATCTCCCCGGTCACGGCTCTCCGAGCCGCCGACGACGGCCCCTACCTCCGCGTGGAGGTGGGGCCGTCGTGCATGGTCGGGTCGGCGACGGCACGGGGAGGCTCGCCCTCCGTGTCCGGCGAGACCCGCGTGGTCGCCCGGGTGAGGGTCCGTGGACGGGCCCGGCAAGGCCTGGTGGGCGACGCCGTCGGGCAGGGGAGGACCCTTCCTGCGCCGACAGCGAAACCCCGGATATCGGGACGGTTTCCGCTCCCCGCCCGCGTTAGGGTCACAGCAACGGTGAGCCCGTCAACGACGGAGGAGCCGACCAGCCGCGACGTTCGAGCGTCGCGAGCGACGAGGATCGACGAAGGAGATGGACGTGAGCGATCAGTTTCCGGTGGCACGAGGCGAGGGCCGGGGCTCGGCCTGAACGACTCCATCTACAACCGGCTGCTCAAGGAGCGCATCATCTGGTTGGGTTCGGAGGTGCGCGACGAGAACGCGAACGCCATCTGCGCCCAGATGATGCTGCTCGCCGCCGAGGACCCTGAGAAGGACATCTGGCTCTACATCAACTCGCCGGGCGGGTCGATCACGGCGGCATGGCGATCTACGACACCATGCAGTACATCCAGCCGGACGTCGCGACCATCGCGATGGGCATGGCGGCCTCGATGGGGCAGTTCCTGCTCTCCTCGGGCACCAAGGGCAAGCGCTACGCGACCCGCACGCCCGCGTGATGATGCACCAGCCCTCGGGCGGCATCGGTGGCACGGCGACCGATGTGCGCATCAACGCGCAGCTCATCATGCACATGAAGAAGGTCCTCTCCGAGCTGACGGCCGAGCAGACCGGCCAGCCCCTGGAGAAGATCCTCAAGGACAACGACCGCGACAGCTGGTTCACGGCGCCCGAGGCCCTCGAGTACGGCTTCATCGACCACGTCGTGACGAACGCTTCGTCGGTCACGGGTGGCGGCGGCACGGCGAGCAGCTGAGCTCACCACGACCCGCCCCGACGTCCACGACCCCACCCGAGGAGACACCTTGAGCTACTCAGCCAGCCAGGAATCGCAGTACATCTCGACCGCTCAGCGCCTCGCGGGCGCCGGGAGCGGCATCGCCCTCCCGTTCGGTGCACCGTCCTCGCGCTACGTGCTCCCGCAGTTCGAGGAGCGCACGGCCTACGGCTTCAAGCGCCAGGACCCGTACACCAAGCTGTTCGAGGACCGCATCATCTTCCTGGGTGTCCAGGTCGACGATGCGTCCGCGGACGACGTCATGGCCCAGCTGCTGGTCCTGGAGAGCCAGGACCCGGACCGCGACATCATCCTCTACATCAACTCGCCCGGTGGATCGTTCACGGCCATGACGGCGTTGTACGACACCATGCAGTACGTCAAGCCGCAGATCCAGACGGTCTGCCTCGGCCAGGCGGCCTCGGCAGCAGCCGTGCTGCTCGCTGCCGGTCAGCCGGGCAAGCGCCTTGCCCTGCCGAACGCGCGCGTGCTCATCCACCAGCCCGCGATGGAGGGTGGCGGCTACGCGCAGGCCTCGGACATCGAGATCCACGCGAACGAGCTCATCCGCATGCGTGAGTGGCTCGAGGACACCCTGGCGATGCACTCCGGCCGGGAGGTCGCGCAGGTCCGTGAGGACATCGAGCGCGACAAGATCCTCACGGCCCAGCAGGCCAAGGAGTACGGCCTGGTGGACCAGGTCCTGGAGAGCCGCAAGCCGGCCATCCAGAACAAGCCCTGATCGGGACATTTCCTCCCGACCCGCCGGGGTGCCCGCCTGACAACGGGCCCCGGTGGTGTGCAATGGGGTATAGGTCGGCAGGCGCCGTCCGGACCGCCGGGACCTCAGCCCTGGTGGAGCAGCAAGACCGACGCTAGGAGGCTCGTAGTGGCTCGGATCGGAGATGGTGCGGACCTGCTGAAGTGTTCTTTCTGCGGGAAGTCCCAGAAGCAGGTCAAGAAGCTCATCGCGGGCCCCGGCGTGTACATCTGTGACGAGTGCATCGAGCTCTGCAACGAGATCATCGAGGAAGAGCTCACGGAGGCCGCGGAGCTCGGGCTCGTAGAGCTGCCCAAGCCGCGCGAGATCTTCGACTTCCTCGAGCAGTACATCATCGGTCAGGACGGGGCCAAGCGGGCCCTTTCCGTCGCGGTGTACAACCACTACAAGCGGATCCAGGCGGGGAGCACGCCCGCCCGGCAGACGACTCCCAGGTGGAGATCGCCAAGTCGAACATCCTGCTGATCGGGCCTACGGGAACAGGCAAGACCTACCTCGCTCAGACCCTCGCGAAGATGCTGAACGTGCCGTTCGCCATCGCGGACGCCACGGCGCTCACGGAGGCCGGCTATGTCGGCGAGGACGTCGAGAACATCCTCCTCAAGCTCATCCAGGCTGCGGACTACGACGTCAAGAAGGCCGAGACGGGCATCATCTACATCGACGAGGTCGACAAGGTGGCCCGCAAGTCGGAGAACCCCTCGATCACCCGTGACGTCTCCGGGAGGGCGTACAGCAGGCGCTGCTGAAGATCATCGAGGGAACCACCGCCTCGGTGCCGCCGCAGGGCGGGCGCAAGCACCCGCACCAGGAATTCATCCAGATCGACACCACGAACGTCTTGTTCATCGTGGCCGGAGCCTTCGCGGGGCTCGACGAGATCGTCGCGACCCGCTCGCGCAAGCGGGCGTGGGCTTCGGAGCCCCATGGACACGCACGAGGAGGCAGACCTCTTCGCGGAGGTCCGTCCCGAGGACCTGCAGAAGTACGGCCTCATCCCCGAGTTCATCGGGCGTCTGCCCATCATCACCTCGGTCGCCAAGCTCGACCAGGAGGCGCTCGTCCGCATCCTCACCGAGCCCCGCAATGCCCTGGTCAAGCAGTACCAGCGCATGTTCCAGATCGACGGGGTGGACCTCGAGTTCGACGACGGTGCGATCGCTGCGATCGCCGACCAGGCCCTCCTGCGCGGGACCGGCGCCCGCGGGCTCCGGGCGATCATGGAAGAGGTCCTCCAGCAGGCCATGTTCGACGTCCCCAGCCGGGACGACGTCGAGCGCGTGGTGATCACGCGAGAGGCCGTCCTCGACAACGTGAACCCCACGCTGATCCCGCGCGCCGCGCTCAAGCGGGCGCCGCGCGAGAAGAGCGCATAGGCCTACCCTCCCCGAAGGGCCCGGAACCGTGAGGTTCCGGGGCCCTCGTCGACAGGGCCGGGGAATGGCCTCACGTTCCAGAAGGTGGTGTGCGTAGCTTCACCAGGTTCTGACAGGCGCGCAGCGAACAGCCCAGGTCAGGCGTCGACCGACGCCGGGGCCCCGTAGAGGTCGTCGATCGTCGACGTGAAGTCGCGCAGGACCAGGGTGCGCTTGACCTTGAGCGACGGCGTGAGGTAGCCGTTCTGCTCGGTGAAGTCCGTGGTGAGAACCTGGATCTTGCGGATGGACTCGGCGCGGGACACAGCCTCGTTGGCGCGGGTGACGGCGCGGTCGAGGGCATCGAGCACCACGGCGTCCGCGGCTGCCGTCGCGACGTCCATGGGCGGCAGCCCGTGCGTCGAAGCCAGCCCGGGAGCATCTCGTGGTCGATCGTCACGAGGGCACCGATGAACGGGCGCTGGTCGCCCACGACGACGACCTGGCTCACGAGCGGGTGGGCGCGCAGGCGATCCTCGAGCTGGGCCGGGGCGACGTTCTTGCCGCCCGCCGTCACGATGATCTCCTTCTTGCGCCCCGTGATCCGCAGGTAGCCGTTCTCGTCGAGCGAGGCGAGGTCTCCCGTGCGGAACCAGCCGTCCTGGAGAACCTCGGCGGTCAGGTCAGGCTGGTTGTGGTAGCCGCGGAAGACGTGGTCGCCCTTGACGTGGAGCTCGCCGTCGGCGTCGACCTTGAGGGACGTGCCGGGGAACGCAGGGCCGACCGTGCCGATCTTGAGGAGAGCGGGAAGGTTCACGGCCGTCGGCGCGGTGGTCTCCGTCAGGCCGTAGCCCTCGAGGATCGTCAGCCCGACCCCGGAAGAAGTGCCCCAGGCGTTCGCCGAGCGGTGCACCGCCCGAGATCGAGTGCGTGAGCACGCCGCCGAGCGCCGAGCGCATCGAGCCGAACACCAGACGGTCTGCCACGGCGTGCTGCGCCTTGAGGACGACGGACGGCCCGGACGCGGAGTCCAGTGCACGCGAGTAGGTGATGGCGACCTTGGCCGACCAGTGGAAGATGCGCCGCTTGGCGCCGCCCCGCTTTCTGCTCCGCGGCGTTGTAGACCTTCTCGAAGACGCGCGGGACGGCGAGCAGGAAGGTCGGCTTGAACGACCCCAGGTCCGGGACGAGCTGCTTGATGTCCGCGCTGTGCGCCAGTACCGCCGTGGGTGAGGCGATGCACACGATCTGGACGAACCGCGCGAACACGTGCGCGAGGGGCAGGAAGAGCAGGGTGCGGGCGTCGGGTGTCGCCACGATCTCCGCGAGCCCCGCCACGCCGTTGCGGGCCAGGTGCACGAAGTTCAGGTGGGTGAGCTCGACGCCCTTGGGGCGTCCCGTGGCGCCGGACGTGTAGATGATCGTTGCCAGGTCGTCGCGGCCAGTGGCCGCACGGCGTGCGGTGATCACGTCGCGGGCCACCGCGGAACCACCGGAGCGCAGGTCGTCCACCGCGCCGTCGTCGAGCACGAGGACGTCCTGGAGGAGGGAGCCGCTCGCGGACGCTCGCGACGACGCCCGCGTGCGCTGCCGTCTCGACGATCGCGAGGTTCACCGAGGAGTCGGACAGGATCCACTCGACCTGTTCGGCCGAGGACGTCTCGTAGACCGGGATGGGGACGCCGCCCGCAGCCCACACGGCGAAGTCGAGCAACGTCCACTCGTACCGGGTGCGCGACATGATGGCGACGCGCGCGCGGCGACCAGCCCCGGGCCACGAGGCCGCGGGCGACGGCGATCACGTCGTCGTCGAAGGCACGGGCGCTGATGGGCTGCCACGGACCGTCCTGCGTGAGGCGTCGCTCGATCACCGCGTCGTCCCCGGCGCGCGCGACGCGGTCGGTGAGAAGGGTGCTGATGCTGCTGGTGGCCGGTACCTCGACGAGGCTCGGCGACGCGATTTCGGTCATGGCTACTCTCCAGTGAGTGGTGGGGCAAGGACCGACTTTACTGCGTACTCGGCGTCCTACGTTCTTTCGGTCGCGCGCACCGGTCGCGCGGGCGGTGCCTAGGATCGTCGGATGACCGAGTCCCACACCGCCGCCACGCCGCTCAGCCCGTCCCCGCCGAGATCCTCACGCTCCGCCAGAGCATCGACAACATCGATGCCGCACTGGTGCACCTCCTCGCCGAGCGCTTCAAGTTCACGCGACGCGTGGGGAGCTGAAGGCCCAGGGAGGTCTCCCGCCGGCGGACCCAGGCCGGGACCAGCAGCAGATCGCCCGTCTCACCAGCATCGCAGAGTCCTCGGGCCTCGACCCGGCGTTCGCCGAGCAGTTCCGCGAGTTCATCGTCCGCGAGGTCATCCGGCACCACCGGACGATCGCGGCAGCGCACCACGGCGACGCGCCCGTGCTGGACACCTACTCCTGAACCCTGCCGGACTACGCTTTACCAGTGCTTGACTCAAGCCACAAGAATTGCGGGTCTCTCCAGTGGCGGTCCCCGGACTCGTGCAGCACGCTGGATGGACACCCGGGCGGTCGCTTCCCGATGCGCCCCTCCGACGATCGATGTCTTGAGGTGCTGCATGAAGATCGACTGGCTCAAGCCCTTCTCGGCCACACCGGCCCCTTCGCGACCGTCTATCTCGATGCGACGCGAGGTGACGAGGCCACGGCGCGCGAGGTCGAGAACCGGTGGAAGGGAGTCCGGCGTGCGCTCGCGAACGCGGGAACCCCGGCAGCCATCATCGACGAGCTCGAAGAGGCCGTGACCCACCCGACGAGGATGCCTGGCCCGCACGGACGAGTCCTGATCGCCGACGAGGAGGGGTCCTCGTCGACCGCATCTTGAAGGACCCGCCGCCGTCACCAAGGGCCTGTGGGGTCCGGTCCCTGCCCTGCTGCAGGCGGCGCGAGCCGCCGACGAGTCGGTCGACTACGTCCGGGTCGTCGTCGACCGCCAGGGCGCCGATCTCACCTGGTCCGTCGCGGGTGGCCATCTGCCCTATGGTGACGCCGAGTCCGTCGAGGGCGGGCACGACGTCATCAACAAGGTCCGTACGGGCGGCCTCTCGCACAAGCGGATCGAGACGCGCGCCGAGGACTCCTGGGAGCGCAACGCCGAGGCCGTCGCCGCGGAGCTCGACCGGCAGGTCCTCGAGCACCGGCCCGAGCTGGTGCTGATCACGGGGACGTGCGTGCCGTCCCGCTCGTGCGGGCCGCCCTCACCAAGGCCACCGACGAGCTGGTGGTCGAGGTCGCGGGAGGTGGTCGCGGGCCGGGCATCAACGAGGCGGCCTTCGAGTCCAACGTCGTCGCGGCGCTCGAGAAGTTCCGTGAGCGACGCCGCGAGGCGGTGCTCGCCGAGTTCCGCCAGGAGCAGGGACGTGAGGCGAGCGCCGTGACGTCCCTCGAGGACGTCGTGGCGGTGCTCTCGCGCGGGCAGGTCAAGGAGCTGATCCTCGCCGACGAGTTCGGCCAGGACACCGAGCTGGACGGCCGGACGCTGTGGACCGGCCCCAGCCCGTTGCACATCGGCTCCTCCCGCTCGGACATCACCGACCTGGGCGTGAGCGACGGCATCGAGGAGCTGCCGGCGACGGTCGCCCTGGTCCGTGCGGCGATCGGCCAGGACTCGGGGCTGACGTTCGCCCCGGAGGGCAGCGTCGAGCTCATCGAGGGCGTCGGGGCCACGCTGCGGTGGAACGACGAGGGCACACCGAGCGAGGTGGCCGCGACGATGTCCGGTGACGACGTGAGGCTGCGCGGCGAGATGGTCTGACGCGACCTTCGCGCGGAGCACGCAGGGCCCGACCGCTCGCGCGGTCGGGGCCTGCGTCGCGCTGGGGAGCGTCAGCCGCGGTTGCGGACCTCGGGCTCGCCCAGCTCGGAGTGCACGACGACGATCCCGCCCTGGACGGCCAGGTCGCCCTGGCCCTCGGTTGCGGCCACGATGTCGAGGGTGCCGGTCACGCGACCGGCGCCGCGGATGTCGATCGCGGCGGCGCGGACACCCTCGATGGCCGTGGCCGGGACGGCGAGCTCGGCCGCGAGGATCGGGGTGCGCATGGACACCTTGGCCTCGGACTTCACCTTGCGCAGTGCGGCCAGCGCATGACCGGCAGCGGACAGGACAGCGGGGTCGGCGTCACCGGCGCCGCACGCAGACCGGCGGACGAGGGCCACGGGCGCGGTGCACCGAGCCCGTGCGCCACCAGGACCAGACCTCTTCCGTGGCGAACGGCAGCACCGGCGCGAAGAGCCGCAGCAGCGTGTCGAGGGCGAGAGCGAGCGCCACGCGAGCCGACTGCGTGGGGAGCGACGTCGTCGGCCCGGCGCCGGCGCCGTACGCACGGTCCTTGACGAGCTCCAGGTAGTCGTCGCAGAACGTCCAGAAGAACGTCTCGGAGAGCTCCAGGGCCCGCGTGTGGTCGTAGCTCTCGAGGGCCTCGGTCGCGCGGTCCACGACGTCGGCGAGGCCGGCGAGCATGGCGCGGTCGATGGTCTCGGTGACGAGCGACGGGTCGAGCACGATCTCGCTGCCACCGAACGACAGCGCGAACTTGGACGCGTTGAGGACCTTGATCGCGAGGCGGCGACCGATCTTCATCTGGCCGACCTCGAAGGCGGCGTCGGTCCCCAGACGTGCCGAGGCCGCCCAGTAGCGGACCGCGTCGGAGCCGTGCTCCTCGAGCAGGCCCATGGGCGTGACGACGTTGCCCTTGGACTTGGACATCTTCTTGCGATCCGGGTCCAGGATCCAGCCCGAGATCGCGGCGTTGGTCCAGGGCAGCGAGCCGTGCTCGAGGTGCGAGCGGACGACCGTGGAGAAGAGCCAGGTGCGGATGATGTCCTGGCCCTGGGGGCGCAGGTCCATGGGGAAGACGCGCTCGAACAGGTCCGGGTCCGACTCCCAACCGCCCGCGATCTGCGGAGTCAGGGACGAGGTGGCCCAGGTGTCCATGACGTCCGGCTCGCCGACAAACCCGCCGGGCACGCCGCGCTGCTCGGCCGTGTACCCGGCCGGGACGTCCGAGGACGGGTCGATCGGCAGGAGCGCCTCGTCGGGGACGATCGCGTGCTCGTAGTCGGTCTCGCCCGACTCCAGGACGGGGTACCACAGCGGGATGGCGACGCCGAAGAAGCGCTGGCGCGAGACGAGCCAGTCGCCGTTGAGGCCGCCGACCCAGTTCTCGTAGCGCACCTGCATGAACTCGGGTGGAAGCTCAGCTCCTTGCCGCGCGCGAGGAGCTCCTCGCGCAGCGGGACGTCGCGGCCGCCGTTGCGGATGTACCACTGGCGCGAGGTGACGATCTCGAGGGGCTTGTCGCCCTTCTCGAAGAAGTTCGCCTTGCGCTGGGTCGCGACGGGCTCGCCGTCCAGGTCACCGGCCTCGCGCAGCGCGTCGACGACGGCCGTGCGGGCGGAGAACGTCGTCTTGCCCGCGATCTCCTCGAAGAGCGCGACCGAGCGCCCGGAGGTCAGCCAGGCGGCGTCTCCCGCGAGATGCGACCGTCGCGGTTGATGATCGAGCGCGTGGGCAGCTGCAGCTCGCGCCACCACTGGACGTCGGTCAGGTCACCGAACGTGCAGCACATCGCGATGCCCGCGCCCTTGTCCCGCTGCGCCCGGGGTGCGCCAGGACGGGCACCTCGACGTCGAACAGGGAGAGGTGACCGTGGTGCCGAACAGGCCCTGGTAGCGCTCGTCGTCCGGGTGGGCGATGAGCGCGACGCAGGCCGCGAGCAGCTCGGGACGGGTGGTCTCGATGTAGACCTTCTCGCCGCCCGGTGCGTGGAACGCCACCTTGTGGAAGTGGCCGGGGTAGTCGCGCGCCTCGAGCTCGGCCTGCGCGACCGCCGTCTGGAACGTCACGTCCCACAGGCCGGGGCCTCGGACTGGTACGCCTCGCCGCGCGAGAGGTTCCGCAGGAACGCCTTCTGCGCCACGATCCGCGCCGGGACGCCGATGGTCTGGTAGTGGTGCGACCAGTCGACCGACAGGCCCAGGCGGCGCCACAGCTCCTCGAACTGGACCTCGTCCTCGGCCGTCAGGCGCTCGCACAGCTCGACGAAGTTGCGGCGCGAGACGGGCTGCTGGTCCGCAGCCTTGACGCTCTTGCCCTCGGCACCCTGCAGCGGGGCACGTAGCCCTCGATGTAGGGCAGGGTCGGGTCGCAGCGCACGCCGTAGTAGTTCTGGACGCGACGCTCGGTGGGCAGGCCGTTGTCGTCCCAGCCCATCGGGTAGAAGACCTCGCGGCCCCTCATGCGCTGGAAGCGCGCGACGACGTCGGTGTGCGTGTAGGAGAACACGTGGCCCACGTGCAGCGAGCCGGAGACCGTGGGCGGCGGCGTGTCGATCGAGTAGACCTGCTCGCGGGTCTTGGTGCGATCGAACGAGTAGGTGCCCTGGTCCTTCCACGCGGCGTCGAACTTGGCCTCGAGGCCGTCGAGGCTCACCTTGTCCGGTACCTCTCCGACCACGGCACGGACTACCTCGGTCGCCCCGGTGGGGCGGGGTGGCGGCGGTCGGGGGCTGATCAGACGGGAAAGCGCTCATGGTGGACCATCTTTCCAGATCCGCAGGCCGAAGGACGACGCGTCCCAGGGTTAGGCTCGGTCCCATGTCTTCGACGCTGACGATCGGCTACGCCGCCATGCTGGAGCAGTTCCACCCGACGGAGGTGATCGCCCTGTCGGAGTACGCCGAAGCCAGGGGTTCTCCGGCGTCATGGCCGCGGACCACTTCCAGCCCTGGGTCCCCGCGCAGGGCACTCGGCCTTCGTGTGGAACGTCCTGTCCGCACTGGGTGAGCGCACCCGGGGCGACCTGGGCCGGGCGTGACCGCCCCACGTTCCGCTGGCACCCGCGATGGTCGCGCAGGCCTCCGCGACGCTCGCCGCCATGTACCCGGGCGCCACTGGCTGGGCCTGGGGTCGGGCGAGGCGCTCAACGAGCACGTCACGGCGCAGTACTGGCCCGAGGCGCCCGAGCGCATCAACCGCATGTTCGAGGCCATCGACATCATCAAGAAGCTCTTCACTGCCTCGCTCGCGGGCAAGGACACCAAGCACTCCGGGCAGTTCTACAAGCACGAGTCGACGCGCCTGTGGACCATGCCCGAGGTCGCGCCGAGATCCTCGTCGCCACCGCAGGGCCGTCACGGCCAAGCGCGCGGGCAAGCACGCCGACGGCCTCATCACGGTGGGTGCGCCGCTCGAGAAGATCTCGATGCTCTTCGGCAAGTTCGACGACGGCGTCCGCGAGTCCGGCCGCGACCCCGAGAACATGCCCAAGGTCCTCCAGCTCCACATGTCGTGGGCCGCGACCGACGAGGAAGCGCTCGCCAACGCCATGACCGAGTGGCCCAACGGGGGCATGAAGTTTCCAAGGCCGACATCCGCTCGCCGTTCGACTTCGAGCAGATGGCCAAGCTCGTGCGCCCCGAGGACTTCGAGGGTCGCCTCGTCATCTCGTCCGACCCCGACGTGCACCGTGCCTACATCCAGAAGTTCGTCGACCTCGGCTTCGACCGCATCTACCTGCACAACGTGGGGCGCAACCAGCGCGAGTGGATCGACGTCTTCTCCCGTGAGGTCCTGCCGAAGCTCGCCCGATGACGAGCCCGTCCGTCCCCTGCCCGACGGCGTCGCTCACCCGCAGGGCCCGCGTCGCCCGAGGAGGCACGCGGGAAGGTGACGAGACGCGCTTCACGGTCGTGGCGCCGTCGGGCATCGGAGAGATCTCGACCGGTGACGACCTGGCGCGCATCGTGGGGACGCGCTCGCTCGTGAGGGAGGGCTGCGCGACGGTGACGTCGTGGTCGTGACGAGCAAGGTCGTCTCCAAGGCCGAAGGGCGCGTGGTCGCGGCCGCCGACCGCGAGCAGGCCATCACCGACGAGACCGTGCGCGTCGTCGCGACGCGGCCGTCTCCTGGTGGCGTGCTGCGGATCGTGGAGAACCGGCTCGGCCTCGTGATGGCTGCCGCCGGGGTCGACGCCTCCAACACGCCCGAGGGGACGGTGCTGCTCCTGCCGGTCGACCCCGACGCCTCGGCGCGGGCGCTGCGCGCCGCGCTCGCGGAACGGTTCGGCGTGCGGATCGGGGTCGTCGTCTCGGACACGTCCGGGCGGGCCTGGCGCGAGGGGCTCACAGACCTGGCGATCGGCGCGGCCGGGGTGGTCGTCCTCGACGACCTGCGCGGTGGCGTCGACTCGCACGGGCGTGAGCTGTCCGTGACCGTCACGGCCGTCGCGGACCAGATCGCGGCAGCGTCCGAGCTGGTGCGCGGCAAGGCCGCAGGGCGACCCGTGGCCGTGGTGCGCGGGCTCGGGCGGTTCGTCACGGACGAGGACGGGCCGGGCGCGCGTGTGCTCGTGCGGGCCTCGGAGTCCGACATGTTCCGCGAGGGATCGGTCGAGGCGTATGCGCGGGGGTGGCTGCTGGCCGTGCTGGTGAGGTGGCGGGCGGTGCTGGTGAGGTGGCGGGCGGTGCTGGTGAGGTGGCCGGTCGTGGTGGTGAGGTGGCCGCCGTGAGGCCGGGTACGCGGACGGGTACCGCGAGGGCTTCGCCGAGGGTTCGCCGAGGGACGGGGAACCCTCGGTGACTGGCGATTGGTGACTCCAGGCGTTCCTTCCGGGGAGCCTGGGCGGCACTGCTCAGGCTTGCGAAGGACATCGGCGCTGCCGTGCCGCTCGCCGACGCCGGACCGCTCGCCGACGCCGGACCGCTCGCCGACGAGCACCTCCGGTGGGTGCTCTACCGAGAAGCGATCAGGCGAGGTGAGTTCAACGGCCTCTACGAAGCGGTCTCTCACGACCCGGACCAGGTGATGGCGACAGGGGCGGTCCTCGAAGTCCTCGAGCGGATACGCCCTGGCGACCGTGCGCGCTGGCTGGAGATGACTCGGAGCTGGACGACCGCCGACGTCGTGGCGAGGCGTGCGAACGAGCTCGCGATCCTGAAAGGGGCTCAGGCCGAGGTCGTTCCCGGCCGCGAAGAGGGGCCTCGGGTCGGGACGCTGCGGCTGTCGAGGACTGGTCCGACTGGCTCCAGCTGCGGGCAGCCGTGCCTCGACGCGCACCGACGTCCTCGATGCGCTTGCCGATCGTGGTCGGACACGGCGGATCCGTCGATCGGCGAAGGAGGCCCGCCAGAGGATCTCCTAGCGGGCGCGGCGCGACAAGCGTGCACGGTGACCGGTGTCGTCCTGGTTGTCCACAGCCTGGGACGGGGGTGGTGGGGTGACGGTTCGACCCGTTAGGTTCCTGGGAGGCAGGGGCGGTGTGGCTCTGTGCTGGGTACCTACCGAGGGGCAGGGATGGGTTCGCAGGGTTCTTTTGGCGTGCGCGCGGTCTGGGGCGGGTCGCTGGGGCGCAGGCGCCCTGGGCGGAGAGGGCGGCCGCGACCCTTGGGGTGGTGCTGGCGGCATTCCTGGCGGGTGCTCGTCTCCCGAGCCTGCGGTCGAGTCTCCTGTGCCGGTGGTGAGCGAGGCCCCGACGCCGACGCCAACTCCGACCCCGACCCCGACAGGGCCCGTGAAGCCGGAGCGTCCTGCCGATATGGAACGCACCGACGAGGTGGGGCTGCGGCTGCGGCGACGTACTTTCTCGAGCTGTATCCGTACGTCATGGCGACGGGGATCTCGAGGAATGGGGAGCGTTTCTCTAGAGGAGACTTGCGAAATGTGCACCGCTGTCTCTGGGCACGTTGCAGAATATGCAGCGAACGGAAATCGGTATGTCGGTGGCGCGGTCTTGGTAGAAGTGCTCAAGGTTTATGCGGTCGATACTCTCTACGGAGGCTACCCTGTAGATGTTCGTGTGCGCCAGAAGCTTCCTCGGTCCTCTCGTCGGAAGGTGTTGCCGTTGAAGAAACGGCTGCTGAGGACTCTGTGCTTCGCGTCGAGACAATTCACGACGGCCATCAATGGCGTCTAGCGGGCGTTTCGAGCGACTCGCAAGGAGCATGATTCGGATGCGCAGCACTCTTTCGTTTGTGTCCGCGCTTCTTATTACTCTATTCGCCGTGACTTCGGCCTCGGCCGCAAGTATCAACGGTGATTCGGCCGGCGATTCGGTGGTGCTGAAAGCAACCGACGTCTCTACTGACGGCACCGCATTCCGTCCCAAGAACCCCGACGGCACTCCCGCGTCGATCGAGTATCGACGCATGGCTGCCTCGTTGTGTCACAACGAGGACTTCACGACCAGGGTCGGTCAGGTCGGCACGTGCGCTGACGGCGAGGTCGAGGGCGACTACCAGGCCACGTGCGATCCGGGCGAGGTAGCCCTTGAGCCGGTCTTCGTCCAGTCCTGGACCAACAACCCTGACGGCACGATCTCCGGCCTCAGCGAATGGACCCCTTGAACACCGGAGGCTGCCTCACTTCCGCCGACCTCGCCCCGCTCGCCGAAATCGAGTTCCAGCGACTGACCATCACGCCCTCCCCGGTCACTGTCCAGCCGCCGGACGGATGGACGCTCGTCAACGTCGACACCATCACCTATACGACCCCCACCCCGCAGACCTTCGCGACGACCTTGCTCGGGATCCCTGTCTCGATCCGGGCAACTCCCACCACGTACACCTGGGACTTCGACGACGGCTCGGAGCCGATGGTCACCACCGATCCCGGCTCGGCTTATCCCCACCAGAGCATCGCCCACACCTACCGCTCGGAGGGCTCGGCCACGATCAGCCTCGGCACTACCTGGGAGGGAGTTCCAGATCACCGGAGCCCCGACCTGGACCCCGATCACCGGCACGGCCAGCACCACCACGACTGCGCCGACACTGACCGTCCACGAAGCCCGTTCCCGCCTGGTCACCGACCCCATGGACTGACCGCGGGGCACGCTCACGGCGCCACCCGCACCGAGGTCGCCCACGAAGGGCTCACGGACCTGGCGCGTCGGATCGGGACATCAGCCCTCCCGGCGCCGGTAGCCAGATTCGCCTGGGCGCCGACGCGCGTCGCTCGCTAGGGTGCGGGGATGCTCCCAGACAGCTGGATCCCGCACCGCCGCCCGGACGACCGAGAGCACGTCGGATGGATCCGGCCGGAGGGCGAGGGTGGGTCGCCGTCTCCCTGCTGGGGCACGACCTCACCGGCGCCGTCGACTGGCTCGACGCCGAAGAGGCTCTGGACAGCACCGGACTGTCCTGGCTCGCCGACGTGTGGATGCTCGAGGGCGAGGGACGGAGCCGACCCGCGTCCGGCTCGTCGAGGTCACGCCGGAGCGCGTCGTCGTGCAGACTGACGACTTCGGGGCGATCGATGCACCTGTGACCCGGTACGAGCTGCCATGGCCCGCGCCGGAGCGGCTCCGGCCGCGACGCGCGGGTGACCCCGATGGGCGGGTCCTTTTCGACCGTGGCTGAGATCGACGGGCGACGGACGACGGACAGTGAACCGGCACCCGGTGCCCCACCGGCCTGGTCCGTGGGTGGCGCTTCCTCAGTCCGTGGAGGTGACGCCCTCGTAGAGGCCGAGCTGGTTCCCGTCGAGGTCCTCGAAGATCGCCCACCAGCTCGTCGGACTGATCTCCGTCTTCTCCATGAGCGTCTTCCCGCCGAGAGCGACGGCCTGGGCCAGCGTCTCCTCGATCGAGTCGACCTCGACGTAGCTGCGAGGGCTCGAGAATCCTCGGAACGCGGCGCGAGCCCGCCACCGCTGATCTTGTTGGGCGCCTGCCACATGGGGTAGCCCTCGAACCCGGGGATCTCGGCGATGTCCCACCCGAACAGGCCGCGGTAGAAGGTCTGGGCGCGAGCAGTGTCGCCGACGGGGATGTCGATGTGCGTGATGTCGCCGTGTGCCATGAGGTCCTCCTCGACCATCGGGCTGGCTGGGTGAGGCGCGGTCAGGCCGACCTGCCCTCCAGCCAGGCTACGTCCGGCCTGCCCGAGTTGCCCAGCACCGGAAGGGTCGGGCCGGTCCACGCGCGATGGAGTCCGCGCACCGGGGCATCAGCCCTTCGCAGCCCGCTCCGCCTTCGCCGCGGCCTTGGCTGCCTTCTTGGTCTCGCGCACCTGGTCGAGCGAGTGCTGGTCGACGACGTCGGCGATCGACCGTCGGGAACCCTCCTCGCCGTACGCGCCGGCGGCCTCGCGCCACCCGCGGGCTGCACGCCGTACTGCTTGCCGAGCAGAGCGAGGAAGATCTTCGCCTTCTGCTCCCCGAACCCCGGCAGGGCCTGAGGCGCTTGAGGACGAGCACGCCGTCGGGCGCTGCGCCGTCCGGACCGGGCTCGGTCCAGAGCCGTGTCACGTCGCCGTCGTACTGGTCGTCCACGACCTGCGCGACGGCCTGCACGCGCGCGGCCATGGATCCCGGGTAGCGGTGCAGTGCCGGGGAGTGGAGGCCAGCGCCACGAACTCTGCGGCGTCAGCGGTCGCGATGCGGTGCACGTCGAAACCACCCATGCGCTGGGAGATCTTGAGCGGCCCGGCGAAGGCCGACTCCATCGTCACCTGCTGATCCAGGAGCATCCCGATCAGCAGCGCGAACGGGTCGGTGGACAGCAGCTGGTCGGCTTCCGGGTCTCCGGTGAACCACAGGTCGTGTGCCATGCCCTCATCATGGCAGCCGCGTGCTGCCGCCGCCGGGCGGGTTCCCACGCCGGGCGCGGGCCAACCCCGGGCGCACGAGCCCTCAGCCCGCCGCGCGCACCCGCCCGTCCAGGAACTCGTCCACGCGCAGCGCCCGCAGCGCGACCCGGATCACGAGCGGCACGAGCCGCAGCCCGTCGTCCCCGTGCAGGCGTCGCAGGTCGTCGACCACGTACTCGCGCCCGCCTCGTGTCAGCCCGAAAGCGCCGGCAGCCTCGACGTTCCGCAGCCAGTCGACGTCGGTCCCGTACGTCA
The DNA here is from genome assembly GCA_038070415.1 of Oerskovia sp. M15. Classification (GTDB taxonomy): domain Bacteria; phylum Actinomycetota; class Actinomycetes; order Actinomycetales; family Cellulomonadaceae; genus Oerskovia. The sequence continues at coordinate 219,216 of JAMYWF010000001.1, read as the reverse complement.
GCGCGACCACCACGCGCACCTCGGGCGATACCGGTTCGCGGAACGCCATGACGGGCGTCGTGAATGGCCGACCGCTCCGCCGCCCCGGTGCCGGATCGTCGCGAACGGCGGCATGCGAGAGGACAGGCGGAGCACCAGCGGGTTGGCGAACCGCTTGTTGGTCCGGGTGATCCAGTGCGGGATGGGCATGTCAGCCATGGTGCGCGCGCGGGCGCCGTCGGGCGAACGGACCGGGCGAACTCACGCCGCGCCCACTCGTTCCCGGTGCGCCGTCGGGCTGATGCCGCGTACCCGCGAGAACGCAGCGCTGAGCGCAAACGGGGTCCCGTACCCGACCTGGCGTGCCACGGACCCGACGGTCGCCCCGGCTCCAGCAGGAGGTCCGCGGCGAGCGCCAGTCGCCACCCGGTGAGGTAGCTCATGGGCGGCTCGCCGACGAGCTCGGTGAAGCGCCGGGAGAACGCGGCCCGCGACAGCCCGACCGATCGTGCGAGCGACTCGACCGTCCAGGGGCGGGCCGGGTCGTGGTGCAGCAGGCGCAGCGCGTGTCCGACCACGGGGTCGGTGTCCGCGCGGTACCACCCGGCGCGTCGCCGCGCGCGAGCCAGGCGCGCAGGGCGCTGATGAGCAGGATGTCGAGCAGCCGGTCGAGCATCGCCTCCTGGCCGGGCAGGTCCTGGGACACCTCGCGGGAGAGCAGCGAGACGAGGTCGCCGTCCAGGTCCCCGCGCCGGAGCACGGCCAGCGGCGGCAGCACGCTCAGCAGGCGGCCGCCCACCTCGCCGTCGAGGGGTAGGTGCCGGTGAGCAGGACCGTCGGCCCGTCGGGGTCGTTGCCCCACGTCCGCACGCCGAGCTCCGCGAGGGAGAGGGCGAGTCCCCGATCGACCGGCACAGCCCGACGCCGTCGCTCACCATCTGCGGCGGCGTCCCGGGGAGTCGGCCACGGTGTAGTGGCGTGGCCCGCGCACGAGCGCGACGTCTCCCTCGGCGAGGTGCGCCTCCAGTCTGGTTTCGCCGGGGCCTCGCCCGCGTCCATCCCGATCCACGCCGATCCGCGGACGACCGGCACGAGCGTGAGGGCGCCTCGTCCTCGATGCGCATCGACCACGGCGGGGCGAGGAGCGAGCGCAGCAGGAAGGCGCCCGCGCGCGGGCCCGTCGAGGAGTCCGGCGACAGCGTCCATCCCCGACGGTACGCCGCATCACCCGTCAGGGGAAGACGAACGGACATGCAACCGAGCCGATCAACCATGGAACGTCTCACGCGCACACGGTTGACTCGAACCACTGCACCGGACCATCGATCACAGGAGACCGCCATGACCGCGTATCAGCACCTCGCCTTACCCGCCGGAGGCACGAGCACACCGCGCCTCGTCACCGTCGCGGGAGCGACCGGCAAGACGGGACGCCGGGTCGCAGCACGCCTGGCTGCGGCCGGCGTCCCCGTCCGGCTCGCCTCGCGCAGCTCCGAGGTGCGCCTCGACTGGGAGGACCCGACGACCTGGGCACCGGCCCTCGCCGGCGCGGACGCCGCGTACGTCGCAGTCGCCCGGACCTCGCCGCCCCGGCGTCCCGGAGGTCGTCGGCGACTTCGCCCGCGTCGCTGCGGAACAGGGCCTGCGTCGCCTCGTCCTGCTCTCGGGTCGCGGCGAGCCCGATGCGCAGCGGGCCGAGCAGCTCGTCGCCGACGTGTTCCCGGCGCGCACCGTCGTGCGCTGCGCCTGGTTCGCCCAGAATTTCAGCGAGAGCTTCCTGCTGGAGCCGGTCCTCGACGGCGTGGTGCCGCTCCCGGTGTCCGACGTGGTCGAGCCGTTCGTCGACCTCGAGGACGTGGCCGACGTCGCGGTCGCCGCACTCACCCAGGACGGGCACGAGGGCCGCGTGTACGAGCTCACGGGACCGCGGCTGCTCACCTTCGGCGAGGCGCTCGCAGAGATCGGCGCCGCGAGCGGCCGGGCGGTCCGGCTCGAGACCATCACGGGGACGAGTTCGCGGCAGGCATGATCGCAGCGGGCGTCCCGGTCGATGTCGTCGAGCTCACGCGCTACCTCTTCGAGGAGGTCCTCGACGGTCGTAACGCGCACCTGACCGGCGGGGTCCGCGAGGCGCTCGGGCGCGAGCCGCGCGACGTCGCCGAGTTCGCTCGCCGCGAGGCCGCCGCCTGGTCGCCCGCCGCAGCGTCCGGGTGCGCTGATGGACGCGCTGGGTGTGCTCGGCTGGGCGCTCGTCGCCGCCGTGGTGGGCAGTGCCTTGACCGGCGGGGTCCTCTTCGCCTTCTCGACCTTCGTCATGGCGGGGCTCCGCTCGGTCGCGCCCGAGGTGGGTGCGGCGGCGATGGCCTCGATCAACCGGCACGCGACCAAGGCTCCGTTCGGATCGCTCCTGCTCGTGACGACCGGACTGGTCGCGGTCCTCGGGGTCGTCGCGGCGACGCGCCTGGACGCGGCCGGGATGCCGCTCGTCCTCGCCGGCGCGGTGGTCTACCTCGTGGGCGGGATCGGCGTGACGGCGGCGGCCAACGTCCCGCTCAACGACCGTCTCGAGGCAGCGGACGTCGCGGCGGCTGCCGAGGCCTCACGCTCGGGTGAGGTCTCATCCTCGGCTGGAGGGTCGGGCGGGGTGAGGGTTCGTCCCAGCCCGACGGCGGAGCGCGACCAGGTCTGGGCGGCCTTCCTCGGGCGGTGGGTCGCGTGGAACCACGTCCGGACCCTGGCGTGCGTGGTGGCCGCACTGCTCCTGACCCTGGGACTGGTGACGCGACTCGGGGGTGAGCGGCGCCGTCGGGCAGGGCCCCGATCGCTGAGTGCGGAGTTCTTGCGAGAAACGCCCGGCGAGTCTCGCAAGAACTCCGCACTCAGCGGCGGAACGCAGGAATAGGTGCCCCGCGCCGGGTTGCCCCGGTATGAGCGATGAGAGCTGGGGAGACGCCGACGTCATCCGCAAGGTCCTCGCGGACACCGGGACGTGGGCCGTCGTCGGCCTGTCGAACAACTCGGCCCGCGCCGCGTACGGGTCGCGCAGCTGCTCCAGCGCCAGGGGAAGCGGATCGTGCCGGTCCACCCGGCCGCCGAGACCGTGCACGGTGAGAAGGGTACGCCTCGCTCGCCGAGATCCCGTTCCCGGTCGACGTCGTGGACGTGTTCGTGCGCTCCGACCTCGCGGGCGCCGTGGCCGACCAGGCCGTCGAGATCGGGGCCCAGGCCGTGTGGTTCCAGCTCGGGGTGATCGACGAGGACGCGTTCGTGCGGGTCCGGGACGCCGGGTTGGACATGGTCATGGACCGCTGCCCGGCGATCGAGTGGCCCGCCTGGGGCCGACGACCGCTGCGGCGCAGGGCTGACGGCCGAACACGCTGGGCCGCCGGGCACGAGGTCGCGGTCGTTCTGAGCGGCCGGCGAACATGCGGTTGATGCTCCTCGAGCATGTGGTTGTCGCTCAGAATCCGCCCGGATCGAACGCCCACCGCATGCTCGGCACCGGACGGCGGCCCACGCACCCGGGGCACACCGAGGATCAGTCCCCGAAGACCAGCACCGGGCGTCCCGTCCGAGGGTGCTCCAGCACGTCGCAGCGCACCCGTAGACGGGCTCGATCACCGCGGGCACGAGCACCTCGCGCACCGAACCCGCCGCGACCACCCGCCCACCCGACAGGACCACCACGTGGTCGCATGAAGCGGCCGCGAGGTTGAGGTCGTGCAGCGCGGCGAGCACCGTCACGCCGTCGGTCGCGAGCTTGCGCAGCACGGTCATGGCCGCGAGCTGGGCAGCGATGTCGAGGTGGTTGGTGGGCTCGTCGAGCAGCAGCAGCGCGGGGTCCTGCGCGAGCGCGCGCGCCATGTGCACGCGCTGGCGCTCGCCGCCGGACAACGTGGCCAGCGACCGGTCGGCGAAGTTCTCGACACCGGCCCGGACCAGTGCCTCACGGGCCACGAGCCGGTCGGCGTCCGAGTCCCCTGCCAGCAGCGACCGGTGAGGATCCGGCCGAGGAGCACCGCGTCGAGCACCGAGATCGGCAGGTCGGTCGTCGCGTCCTGCTCCACGAGGGCGAGCTGCCGCGCACGACGGCGGCGCGGCATGCGCAGCAGGTCCTCGCCGTCGAAGCGGACGTCCCCGGCATCGGGGTCTGCGTGGCCGCGATCGCCCGCAGCAGCGTCGACTTCCCGGACCCGTTGGGGCCGAGCAACGCTGACCGCGCCCGGGGCGCGGTGCAGTCGACGCCGTCGAGGATCAGCCGAGAACCCGCGGACCACGAGATGCGCGATGCCTCGAGACCGCCGGGCTCGGTCGCCCGGCCGGTCGCCGCCGCAGGAGCCGTCGTCGCGAGGACGGGGCTGCCGCCGAGTCCGTCACCACGACGTCGTCAACGTGGGCCTCGTTCACAGCGACCGCCTCCCTCGCCACAGGATGACTGCGAACACCGGCGCGCCGATCGCGGCGGTGAGGATTCCACGGGCAGCTCGCGCGGGGCGAAGATCGTGCGGGCGAGCGTGTCGGCCCACACCAGGAACGAGCCGCCGAGCAGCGCCGCGAGCGGCAGGAGCACGCGGTGCCGCGCGCCCGTGAGCAGCCGCACCGCATGCGGCAGGATCAGCCCGACGAACCCGATCGCCCCCGACACCGAGACGAGCGCGCCGGTGAGGAGCGCGACCCGACCAGCAGGAGCCACCGGGTCCGGTTCACGGCGATGCCCAGGCCCGCGGCGGCTGTGTCGCCGAACGTGAAGGCGTCGAGCACCGACCCGGTCGAGGCGAGCAGCGTGCCGAGGACCAGCACGGCGCCGCCCGCGATCGCGACCGAGGACCAGGTCGCCCCAGCGACCGACCCCATGAGCCACGAGAGGATCTCGCGGTAGGAGTCCCCGGTCGCGGACCAGAAGATGATGAATGACGTCGCGGCGGCCGCGAGCTGGCTCACGGCCAGCCCTGCGAGCACGGTCCGGGTGGGGGTAATCGCCCCGAGCGATCCGGCGAGCGCGAGCGCCGCGACGAGGGCCAGGACCGCCCCGCCGAACGCCGCGACGGGCAGCAGGATGCTCACCCGAGGATCAGGACGAGCACCGCGCCGAGCGAGGCCCCGACGAGAGCCCGAGCAGGTACGGGTCTGCCAGCGGGTTGCGGGTCAGGGACTGCATGACGGCGCCGCAGATCGCGAGCCCGCGCCCACGGCGGCGGCCGTGAGCACGCGCGGCAGCCGCAGCTGCCACACCATGCCGTCCTGCAGCAGGGGAGCGGTTCGAGGCCGAGCGGCCCTCCCAGCCCGAGGTGCGTCGCGACCGAGCGCCACACGTCGCCCCACGACAGGTCCGCGGGCCCGATCGTCACCGCGACCACGACGCTCACGACGAGCGCGACGAAGGCCCCGCGAGCCACCACGGGGTGGCTCGCCGGGTTCCGGGAGCGGCGCGCCAGAGCGCGCGCTCCCGACGGGTCGGCGCTTCTCACGGGCACGGGGCTTCTCACCGGTTCGGGACTCCTCAGGGGATGGTCAGCGCGGAGAGCTGCGCGCTGAGGTCCTTGACGGCGTCGACGTTGCGGACGCCGGCCTCGGTCGCGGGAAGGGCACAGTCAGGAAGCGGCCGGTGCGCACGGCCGTGAGGTTGGCCGTGGCGGGGTTCGCCGTGAGCGCGTCGATCTTGGACTGCGCGGTGTTCCAGGCCGAGTCGACGAGCACGATCACGTCGGGGTCGGCCGCGATGATCTCCTCGAACGAGAACGGCGTCCACGTGTCCTGGACGGAGGCGGCGATGTTCTCCAGCCCGACGGCGTCCATGATCATCTGCGGGCGCCGATCCCGGCACCGACGTAGGGGATGTCCGAGCCCGAGGAGTACCAGAGGGCCGTGAGCCCACGGTCGTCCGGGGCCACGGCGTCCAGCTCGGCGCGCTGGACGGCCACGAGGTCCGCGGCGGCCTCGGGGACGTCGAAGATCGAGCCGCCTCGGTGATCTCGGCGAACACGTCGTCGAAGGTCAGCGGGTCCGGCTTGTACGCCTCCTCCTTGCAGGCCGACGGCGAGACGTAGGTCCGGACGCCGAGCTGCTCGAAGGTCGCACGGTCGCCCGCGCCCTCGGCCGTGAGGTTCGACTCCCACCCGCGTACACGAGGTCGGGTTCGAGCGTGAGGACGGCCTCGGCTCCCGGGACCTTGTCGGCCATCGGTGTCACGACCGCGGGCACCGCGGCCGCCGCGTCGGCCCACTGCTCGGGGACGGGACCGTCCGGAAAGGCCGTCCCGACGATCCGGTCGCCCAGGCCGAGCGCGAGCATCATCTCGGTCGTGCTGGACTTGATGGTCACGACCTGGGTCGGAGCCGCGTCGAACGTCACGTCGAACCCGCAGTTGTCGAGCGTCAGGGATAGGTCGTCGAGGTGGCGTTCGCCGGCGCGGCGGGCTGGTCGCCTCGCCGGTCGCCAGGACCCCGGCGTCCGAGCATGCGGCCAGGGCGAGGACGAGACCAGGACGAGCGCCGCCGTCGGGCCGACGGCGAGCACGCGGCGGGCGGACGGACGGGCACGGGGAAGACGCGGCACGAGGCTCCATGTCGGGAGGTCGCCGACGCGGCGGTGCAGGGCACGACGGCGCGGCGAGTTGCGAGAGGAAGGGCGCCACAATCCGCGACGAGGATCCGCGGCCCAAGCACGGGCCGCTGCGGCGAGCCAAGCACGGCTCGCGATCCACCTCCCAGCCTAGTAGGTCGAACGCTCACACCGAACGCCGAGTGCGTGATTCGGCTGCGACACGCCCGGCGAGTCGCTGCCGAATCACGCACTCGTTGCCTCACCCTCGCGGACATACAGTGGGCCCATGAGCCCGACGACGGAGCCCGGCCCTCCTGGCACGTCCGGTCGTGCGCGGCGCGAGCCAAGCCGGAGCGAGGACCCTTCGCGCCTGTGGGCCCCTCTGCTCGGCGTCGTCTCGGCCCTGGGGGCGTTCGCGGTGGCCGAGCTCGTGGCGCTCGTCGTGGGGTCGGGACGAGCCCCGTGCTCGTGGTCGGTGCGGGCGTCGTGGACCGGGTGCCCCGTGGCTCAAGGACTTCGCGGTCGAGACCTTCGGTACCGCGGACAAGGCCGTGCTCATCGCGGGGATCGTCGTCGTGCTGGCGCTCGCGGCCCTCACGGCGGGGATCCTCGAGACGCGGCGACCTCCCTGGGGACGGTGCTGCTCGTGGCCGTCGGCGTCGTGGGCGTTGCCGCGGCCGTCACGCGGCCCGACGCGACCCGCTCTGGGCGCTGCCGACGGTGGTGGGTGTCGGCGTCGGGATCATGCTCCTGCGCACGGGCGCCGGGCGCCTGCGGGCGTGGCGGTCTTCCGCGGCCTCGTCGCGGACCTGGCGGGGAGCGGGAGACCCGCTCACCGCGGCCCGGCAGCGCGAAGCGCTCGACCGCCGGTCGTTCTTGGTCCTCGCAGGCCTGACGACAGCGACCGCGCTGGTCGTCGGTGGGACGTCGCGCGTGCTGTCTGCGGGCTCCCGAGCGCTGACGGCCGTGCGGGACGCGATCCGGTTGCCCGCGCCGACCGGGCCGCTCGTGACGGTCCCCGCCGGGGCAGACCTCGACGTGGCGGCATCACGCCCTACGTGACCCCAATGACGAGTTCTACCGGATCGACACGGCGCTGCGCGTGCCGAGGTGGACCCCGACACGTGGCGGCTGCGCGTGGTCGGGCTCGTCGAGCAGGAGGTCGAGATCTCGTTCGCCGAGCTCCTCGCCCTGCCGCTCGTCGAGCACGCCGCGACCCTGGCGTGCGTCTCCAACCAGGTGGGCGGCGACCTGATCGGCAACGCGGTGTGGCTCGGCCACCCGCTGCGCGACCTGCTGGCGCGCGCCCGACCGCGCGCCGAGGCGGACATGGTCCTCTCGCGCAGCGCCGACGGCTGGACCGCGAGCACGCCGCTCGAGGTGCTGACCGATCCGGAGCGTCAGTCGCTCCTGGCGGTCGGCATGAACGGGGAGCCGCTCCCGCTCGCGCACGGGTTCCCCGTGCGGATGGTCGTCCGGGCTGTACGGGTACGTGTCGGCGACCAAGTGGGTCGTCGAGCTCAAGGTCACGCGATTCGCCGACGACGTCGCCTACTGGTCGACGCGCGGCTGGTCGGAGCGCGGCCCCATCAAGATGTCCTCGCGCATCGACGTGCCGCGGGCCGGGGCCTCGGTCTCGCGAGACTCCTCGGGGAGCCTGGTCGTCGCGGGCGTCGCATGGTCCCAGCACACGGGGATCGCGGGCGTCGAGGTGAAGGTCGACGACGGCGCGTGGGCGCCTGCCGATCTCGCCGAGACGGTCTCTGCGGACACCTGGCGGCAGTGGTCCTGGACGTGGGACGCGCCGGGCGCGGGAAGCATCGGCTCACGGTGCGTGCGACCGACGCCGACGGGACGGTCCAGACGTCGACCGAGGCACCACCCGCCCCGGACGGGTCGAGCGGCTGGGACATGATCGAGGTGAGCGTGGGCTGAGCCACACGGACCGCCCCGTGTCCAGCATCCGACCACCTCGGCGGGCGGCGCGGCCGGGTCTCCCGGTCGTGGCAAGGTAAGGACCGTGACGACTTCGCAGACCGACCCCCAGACCGACCCCCAGACCACCTCCGCGACCCCGGCACCCCAGCGCGCCGTCGTGACCGGCGCGTCCTCCGGCATCGGTGCCGCGACCGTGCGCAGGTTGCGCGCCGCGGGCTGGGACGTCGTCGCGTTCGCCCGTCGCGCCGACCTGCTGGACGCTCTCGCGGCCGCGACCGGAGCCCACCCGTGGTGGGCGACGTCACGAGCGACGACGACGTGGCCCGCCTGGTCCGCGAGGCCGAGGCCCGCGGCCCGGTCCATGCCGTGCTCAACATCGCGGGCTTCGCGAGCGGGGCCGACCCGATAGACGCGAGCGAGCTGGACCGCTGGCGCGCCATGTTCGAGACCAACGTGCTGGGCACGGTCCGGGTGACCAAGGCCTTCCTGCCCGCGATCCGGCGGGCCGGTTTCGGCACCGTCCTGGTCCTGACCTCGACCGCTGGCCACGACACCTACAGCGGCGGCTCGGGCTACGTCGCGACCAAGCACGCCGAGGCCGCCGTCGCGGACACGTTGCGGCTCGAGCTCAACGGCGAGCCCATCCGGGTCCTCGAGATCGCCCCCGGCATGGTCCGCACCGACGGATTCTCCCTCACCCGGTTCGACGGCGACCAGGCCAGGGCCGACGCGGTCTACGACGGCGTCGAGGCGCCGCTCACCGCGGACGACGTGGCCGACGTCGTGACGTTCGCCGTGACCCGGCCGCAGCACGTCGCGATCGACACCCTGGTGCTGCGCCCGGTCGCGCAGTCCTCGACCACGCAGCTGGCCCGCGGCCCGCTGGTCACCCGCACGGACCGGGGCTGACGAGGGCACGCCCTCGCGCTCACCGCCTGGTCGCGGTGAGCAGCAGGTACTCCCAGCCCATCACGCCGTCGGCGCTGAGGAACCGCGCGGCGAGGTCGGCGAGCTCCTCGTCGAGCGCGGCGACGCGGTCGGTGTCCGTGCCCAGCGAGCGGTACACGGCGATGGTCGGACCGTAGGTGGCCTTGAAGTAGTCGCGGAACGCCTCGGGGTCTCGAACCGCGTGACGTCGAGCTGCTGGACCTGTGCGCGGACGTCGGTGACCCGGTCGCCCAGGAGTGCCCGCACGTGCTCCTCGTCTCCCCACAGCGGCGGCGGCTGCGAGCCCGCGGGAGGCGGTGGCGCAAAGGGCTTCATCGTCGCGAACATCTGCCCGATGAAGCCTCCGGGCGTCCAGCTCACCAGCCCGATCGTGCCGCCGGGGCGGCAGACCCGGACGAGCTCGTCCGCGGCGGCCTGGTGGTGCGGCGCGAACATCACGCCGACGCAGGACATCACGGTGTCGAACGACTCGTCGTCGTCGGGCAGCGCCTCCGCGTCGGCCTCCTGGAAGGTCAGCCGGGCGCCCCGCGAGTCGGCGAGGCGACGACCGGCCGCGAGCAGCTCGGGGTCAGGTCGGACGCGACGACGTCGGCACCCGCAGGGCCGCCGGGATCGCCGCGTTGCCGGAACCGGCGCCCACGTCCAGGACGCGTTGTCCGGTGCGCACGCCGCAGGCTTCGACGAGGACCGGTCCGAGGTCGGGGATCACCTCGGAGGCGACCGCGGGATAGTCGCCCAGGGCCCACATCGCCCGGTGCTTCGCCTTGATGTCGTTCGTCTGAGTCGTCGGGCTGGTCATGGTCCCTGCTCCTTCTCTGGTCGTGACCTCCAGCGTGCGCCGGGTCGGCGGCGCCCTCCAGTGCTGCCTCTGCACCAGGGCCGGTTCAGGATCTGTACTGGCCCCGGGCGGGCTGCGGGGTGTACTGGACGGAGGACCGCGGCAAGGAGGCCGAGGATGACGTCGTACGGCCAGTTCTGTCCCGTGGCGAAGGCCATGGAGCTGCTCGACGAGCGGTGGACCCTGCTCGTGGTCCGTGAGCTGCTGGCGGGCAGCACCCACTTCAACGAGCTGCGGCGCGGCAACCCCAAGATGTCCCCGGCTCTGCTGGCCAAGCGGCTGCGGACGCTCGAACGCGCGGGAGTCGTGCGCCGTACGGATGCGGGCGGCCGACCCGCGTACCACCTGACCCCTGCGGGCGAGGAGCTGCGGCCCGTGGTCGAGGCGCTCGGCGCGTGGGGCTCGCGCTGGGTCGGTGACCTCGGTGAGCAGGACCTCGACCCGCACCTGCTCCTGTGGGACATGCGCCGCACCGTCCCCATCGAGGCCTGGCCCCGTGCGCCGACGGCCGTTGCCTTCCGGCTCGACGACGTCCCCGCCAAGGTCTCCCGCTGGTGGCTCGTGGTGCGCGACGGAGAGGCGGACGCCTGTGACGTCGACCCCGGCCTCGACGCGGCCGTGAGCGTGTCGACGAGCCTGCGCGAGCTGATACGGGTGTGGCGCGGCGACACGTCCTGGGACCAGGCCCTGCGTGCGCGATCGGTCCGGTTCGACGGGCCGCAGGGCGTGTGCCGGCAGGTGCCCGTCTGGCTCGGCCGGTCCCGGCTCGCTGCCGTCCCGCGGCCACCGCTCACGCTCACGGGTGGCTCCTGAGGACGTTTGTGCCCGGTTCGACGGGCTGGCATGATGGCCCCGTGATCCCCGCCGCGCACCCCTGAGCACCCTGGTGCTCTGCGTGCGCCCGCGCTCGGTCCGCGCGCCGAGCTGTTGTTGAGGGCTCGCTGACGCTCCAGCAGCGCGCGACCTGGTGTCAGCGAGCAGTGCCACGCCCCTCCCTCTGAGCGAGAGGGCGTGATGGTCACCGATCAGTTCCTCCGGAGCGGTCGGTCTGCCCTCGTGAGCACCCGCCCCGACACCAGGACACCCCATGAACTCCATCGCACTGATCGCCCACCCGTTCCACGTCGCCAGTCCGCTCGAGGACCTGGTCGCCCGCGACCCGTGGTTCGTCGCGGCCGCACTCGGGGAGCGGCGTCGGCGACGCACGGCCCGACGACGCGGCCCGCCCGGGCAGTGCCCTCACCATCGAGTGGCTCGTCGCACGCGACATCGACACGTTCCGGGCCCGACGCCGGGCCGCCTCGCACGTCACCGGGTCGGCCGCCGTGCGCTGAGCCCGCCCCGGGTCGGGACGACGTCTTCCGGGCCCCGCAGTCGCGGCGCGGCGCGATACCATGAGGCCACAGGCAATGACCCGGCCATCACCGGTGAGCCTCCGGAAGAACAGGTCCCGCGGCGCGGGACCCCAGTAGAACCGGACGGGTAGGCCCGTCACAGCCGTGTCGAGCGGTCGCCGCTCGGGTGCTGAGGCGCCCGACGACGGCAAGCGGGGTGGTACCGCGGCTCGCCTTCTCCCTCGGTCACCAGGGAGGGTGGTCGTCCTCGCACGAGCACGTCCCGGACCACCGCCTGCCACTCACGATGGAGCCACTGAGCCATGGCCTACCCTCTGCACCGCACCGACGACACCGCCCCTGACGGTCAGGGCAACCAGATCCCCGCCTCCCCGAACCTGCCCGCTCTCGAGCGCGGCGTGCTCTCGTACTGGGAGAAGGACGACACGTTCCGTGCGTCGATCGAGCACCGCGCGGCGGGCCAGGACGGCGACAACGAGTTCGTCTTCTACGACGGTCCGCCGTTCGCGAACGGACTGCCCCACTACGGCCACCTCCTGACGGGGTACGCCAAGGACGTCGTCCCGCGCTTCATGACGATGCGCGGCAAGCGCGTCGAGCGCCGCTTCGGCTGGGACACGCACGGCCTGCCGCCGAGCTCGAGGCGGAGCGCGTGCTGGGGATCACCGACAAGTCGCAGATCGAGGCCATGGGCATCGAGGCCTTCAACGAGGCGTGCCGCACGTCGGTCCTCAAGTACACCAAGGAGTGGCAGGAGTACGTCACGCGCCAGGCGCGCTGGGTGGACTTCGGCAACGACTACAAGACGCTCGACGTGACGTTCATGGAGTCCGTCATCTGGGCGTTCAAGGAGCTGCACACCAAGGGCCTCGCGTACGAGGGCTACCGGGTGCTGCCGTACTGCTGGCGCGACGAGACGCCCCTGTCGAACCACGAGCTGCGCATGGACGACGACGTCTACCAGTCGCGGCAGGATCCCGCCCTCACGGTCGGTTTCCGGCTCGGCGCCGAGGGCGGCTCGCCGCCGCGGGAGCACTGCTGCTGGTGTGGACGACGACCCCTGGACCCTCCCGTCCAACCTGGCCGTCGCCGTCGGGCCGGACGTCGAGTACGTCGTCGTCGCACCGGGCGAGGGCACGGCGCTCGCGGGTGAGCGTGTCGTGCTCGGCGCTGCGCGGCTCGGGGCGTACGCGAAGGAGCTGGGTGAGGACGCGACCGTTCTCGCGACCCTGCGCGGCGCGGACCTGGTCGGGCTCTCCTACACACCGCCGTTCGACTACTTCGTCGGGCACCAGGGCGCTCATCGCGTGCTCGCGGGCGAGTTCGTCACGACCGAGGACGGCACCGGTGTGGTGCACCTGGCCCCGGCCTTCGGCGAGGACGACATGGCGGTGTGCGCCGAGGCGGGCATCGAGCCGGTCGTCCCGGTCGACGCGCGCGGTCGTTTCACCACGGCCGTCCCGGACTACGCGGGCGAGCAGGTCTTCGACGCGAACCCGGTCATCATCAAGGACCTCAAGGAGGGCACGGGCCCCTTGGCCCGCGTCGCGGCGGGGCACGGACCCAGGTGCTGCGCCACGAGACGTACCAGCACTCCTACCCGCACTGCTGGCGCTGCCGGAACCCCTGATCTACAAGGCGGTCTCGAGCTGGTTCGTGCGCGTGACCGAGTTCCGGGACCGCATGGTCGAGCTCAACCAGGAGATCGACTGGACGCCCGAGCACATCCGGGACGGTCAGTTCGGCAAGTGGCTCGAGGGCGCGCGCGACTGGTCGATCAGCCGCAACCGCTACTGGGGCACCCCGATCCCCGTGTGGGTCTCGGACGACGCGAGCTACCCGCGCACCGACGTCTACGGCTCCTGGCCGAGATCGAGGCCGACTTCGGTCGCCTGCCGGTCAACGCGGCGGCGAGCCGGACCTGCACCGCCCGTACATCGACGACCTCACCCGGCCCAACCCGGACGACCCGTCCGGTCGGTCGACCATGCGGCGCATCCCCGACGTCCTGGACGTCTGGTTCGACTCGGGGTCCATGCCCTTCGCGCAGGTGCACTACCCGTTCGAGAACGCGGACTGGTTCGAGCACCACTACCCGGGTGACTTCATCGTCGAGTACATCGGTCAGACCCGCGGGTGGTTCTACCTCCTGCACGTCCTGGCCACGGGGCTGTTCGACCGCCCGGCGTTCCGCTCGGCCGTGTCCCACGGGATCGTGCTCGGTTCCGACGGGCGCAAGATGAGCAAGTCCCTGCGCAACTACCCGGACGTCTCCGAGGTCCTCGACCGCGACGGCTCCGACGCGATGCGCTGGTTCCTCATGAGCTCGCCCATCCTGCGCGGCGGCAACCTCATCGTCACCGAGGACGGCATCCGCGACTCGGTGCGCCAGGTGCTGCTGCCGCTGTGGAGCACGTACTACTTCTTCACTCTGTACGCGAACAGTGCCCGCGACGGCGCGGGTACACGGCGCAGCGCGTCGGCCCCGAGCGTGTCGCCGACCTCCCGGTGCTCGACCGCTACCTGCTGGCCCGCACGCACGACCTCGTCGAGACGGTCACGGCCCAGCTCGACGCGTACGACATCGCCGGGGCGTGCGAGACGCTGCGCGAGCACCTCGACGTGCTGACCAACTGGTACGTGCGCACCCAGCGCGACCGCTTCTGGGACGAGGACGCCGACGCGTTCGACACGCTGTGGACTGCCCTCGAGGTGCTCACGCGGCTCATGGCGCCCCTCGCTCCGCTGCTGTCGGAGGAGGTGTGGCGCGGGCTCACGGGAGGGCGCAGCGTGCACCTGACCGACTGGCCGAGCGTCCGGGTCGGTGAGGCGGCCGACAGCACGGACGACTCGCTCGCAGGCGTCCTGGTCGCGGACGACGCGCTCGTGGCCTCGATGGACCTGGTCCGCTCGGTGGCCTCGCTCTCGCTCGGTCTGCGCAAGGCGCACTCGTTGCGCGTGCGTCAGCCGCTGAGCACCCTGACGGTCGTCTCCGAGGACCCGACGGCGCTCACGCCCTACGCCGACCTGCTCGCCCGCGAGCTCAACGTCAAGGCGGTCCGCTTCCTCGACCTCGAGTCGGGCGCGGCCGACGAGTTCGGCGTCTCGCAGAAGCTCTCGGTCAACGCGCGGGCTGCCGCCCGCGCCTGGGCCGCGGCGTCCAGGCGGTCATCCAGGCCGCGAAGGCCGGGGCCTGGCGGGTGGGCGACGACGGCTTCGTCGTGGTGGACACCGCCGACGGCGCGGTGCCTCTGCTCGGCTCGGAGTACGAGCTGACGACCGTGGTGCTCGCGGACCAGGGCAAGGACGCGGTCGACCCGACGGCCCCGTCCATCGCTGCGGCCGTGCTGCCCACGGGTGGGTTCGTCGTCCTCGACCTCGAGCTGAACGACGCGCTCCTGGCCGAGGGCTACGCCCGCGACATCGTGCGCGAGGTACAGGACGCCCGCAAGGCCGCCGGTCTCGAGGTCGCGGACCGGATCGACCTGTCGCTCTCGGTTCCTGGTTCCTGGCAGGGCGCGGTCGAGGACCACCGCGACCTCATCGCCCGCGAGACCCTCGCCGTGTCCGTGACGATCGACCTGTCACCCACCGACGAGCGCAGCGTGCTCGTGACCAAGGCCGCGACGGACCTCGGGACCGCCGAGGTGTCGGCATGAGCGGCATCCGGGTCGGCCACGGCGCCGGCGAGCGTCCCGGCGACAGGGACGCCCGGCGTCGGCCCGGGGTGCCGCGCACCAGCGGACCGCCGAGGAGGTCGCCGCGCTCGAGGACCTCGCCACGGTGTACGCCCACATCATGGACCGGGCCCCGAGCACGACATCGATCCGACACTCGACCGGGTCAAGCGCGTCCTGGAGCTGCTCGGCGACCCGCAGAAGGCCTACCGGACGGTCCATATCACCGGGACCAACGGCAAGACCTCGACGGCGCGCATGATCGAGCGGCTCGTGCGCGAGCACGGCCTGCGCACGGGCGCTTCACGAGCCCGCACCTGACCTCGGTCACAGAGCGGATCGCGATCGACGGCGAGTCCGTCACCCCGGCACGGTTCGTCGAGATCTGGGAGGACGTCGCGCCGTACATCGGTGTGGCGGACCGTGAGTCGGAGGAAGCCGGCGGGCCCCGCCTGAGCTTCTTCGAGGTGCTCACCGTCATGGCCTTCGCCGCGTTCGCCGACACGCCGGTGGACGTCGCGATCGTGGAGGTCGGCATGGGCGGCGGCTGGGACTCCACCAACGTCGTCGACGGGGACGTCGCCGTCGTCACCCCATCTCGATCGACCACACCCGCTGGCTCGGGCACACGATCGAGGAGATCGCGACCGAGAAGTCCGGGATCGTCAAGGAGGGCGCGGTCGTCGTGCTCGCCGAGCAGAGCGACGCCGCCGAGGCCATCGTCATCGAGGCGGCCGCCGCCAAGCACGCCCGCGTGCTGCGCGAGGCCAGGACATCGCGGTGGCGGCCGCACGCCGCCGTCGGGGCAGGTCGTCGACCTGCGCACCCCGCAGGCCTGTACACGCAGATCTTCCTGCCGATCATCGGTGAGCACCAGGCCCGCAACGCCCTGCTGGCGCTGTCGGCGACCGAGGCGCTCCTCTCCGGGGCGGGCGCTCGACGGCGGCGTGGTCGAGGCCGCGTTCGGCGATGCGTCATCACCGGGGCGCCTCGAGGTCCTGCGCTCGAGCCCGACCGTGATCGTCGACGCCGCCCACAACCCGGCGGGTGCCGAGGCGCTCGTGGCAGCCATCGAGGAGTCGTTCGAGTTCGAGCACCTCATCGGCGTCGTCGCGATCATGGGGACAAGGACTCCGAGCAGATCCTCTCGGTGCTCGAGCCCCTGCTCGCGGAGGTCGTCATCACGCGCAACAGCGCCGAGCGTTCGGCCGACGTGACCGACCTCGCGGAGGTCGCGATCGAGATCTTCGGCGAGGACCGGGTGCACACGGCCGAGCGCCTCGACGAGGCGCTCGCGATCGCGGTGGACCGGGCCGAGCGCGACGACTCGGTGGGGTGGGCGTGGGCACGGGAGTGCTCGTCACCGGGTCCGTCATCACGGCTGCCGACGTGCGGATCCTGCTCGGACGCGGCTGACCACCGTCGCCAGGACGGCCACCGCGCAGGGCGCCCCTCGGAGCGAGGGCGCCCTGCGCCGTCGGGCACGCGGGTGCTCCTGGGACGGAGACGTCCCCTGGTGCCCCGGCCCGTGCGACGGTGTTTGATGGGGACGGGCACCGACGGCACGAGCCGCTGGTGCGCGAGCAGACACGCGGCCGGATGCGCCGCTGCAGTCCGACGGAGGGATGCGCCATGAAGAAGCTGCTGAACGACCCGCAGGATGCGGTGACGGAGTCGCTCGACGGGTTCGAGCTCGCGCACGCCGACCTGGTGAAGGTGCACCGTGCGCCGCTGTACGTCTCGCGTGCGGGCGGTGCGGTGCCCGGCAAGGTCGGTCTCGTCAGCGGCGGTGGTGCCGGACACGAGCCGTTGCACGCGGGGTTCGTCGGTGCGGGCATGCTCGACGCGGCGGTGCCGGGCGCGGTGTTCACCTCGCCCACCCGGACCAGATCGTGCCGGCGATCCTCGGCGCCGACTCGGGCGCGGGCGTGCTGGCCATCGTCAAGAACTACACGGGGACGTGCTCAACTTCGAGACCGCCCTGGAGCTGGTCGAGGCCGAGGGCACCCAGGCCGCGAGCATCCTCGTCAACGACGACGTCGCGGTGGAGGACTCGCTCTACACAGCGGGCCGACGTGGTGTGGCGGGTACGGTCGCCGTCGAGAAGATCGCCGGGGCCGCGGCAGACCGTGGCGACGACCTGGGGAAGGTCACGGAGATCGCGGGGCGCGTCGTGGCCAACGTCCGGTCGATGGGCGTCGCGCTGACCGCCTGCACCGTGCCGCACGTCGGCAAGCCGAGCTTCGACCTCGACGAGACGGAGATCGAGATCGGCATCGGGATCCACGGCGAACCGGGGCGGCACCGCATCCCCATGGCGCCGGCGGACGAGATCACGGGCATGCTCGTCGACGCCGTCGCGGAGGACCTGAGACTCACGGGCGGCGAGCGAGTGTTGCTGTTCGTTAACGGAATGGGCGGTACGCCCCAGTCCGAGCTCTACGTCGTCTATCGTCAGGCACGGAGGCTGCTCGAGGCGCGCGGCGTGGCGGTCACACGCTCGCTCGTGGGCAACTACGTCACCTCGTTGGAGATGCAGGGGCCTCGGTCACCGTGCTCCGGCTGGACGACGAGCTGACCGCGCTCTGGGATGCGCCCGTGCACACCGCCGCTCTGCGGTGGTGACTCCAGTCGACTCCCGAGAGCCGGGGACGACGCCCCGAGCCCGGCTCCCTGCGAGCCGCGCCCGGCCAGGACCGAAAGGGCTGAGTATGACGCTGGACGTTGCGTGGGCTGTGCGCTGGATGCAAGGCGCGGCGGCGATGATCGTGTCGTCGCGGGACGAGCTCACCGAGCTGGACCGTCAGATCGGTGACGGGGACCACGGCGAGAACCTGAACCGCGGATTCCAGGCGGTCGCCGCCAAGCTCGACGGTCTGGACGAACCGCCCGCCCAGATCGGGGACGTGCTCAAGCTCGTCGCCACGACCCTCATGTCGTCGGTCGGAGGCGCGTCGGGTCCGCTCTACGGCACGGCCTTCCTGCGCGCCGCCAAGGTGACCGGACTGACCGAGCTCGACTCCCCGGCGGTCGTCGCACTGCTCGAGGGGCGCTCGAGGGCATCACCGCGCGCGGCAAGGCGGTCGCGGGCGAGAGACCATGGTCGACGCCTGGCAGCCTGCGGTCGACGCGGCGGTCGAGGCCGCGAACTCCGGCAGCGACCCGCCGGAGTCCTCGCCGCGGCGTTGGCGGCAGCGGAGGCCGGTGCCCTCGCGACCGTCCCCTGCTCGCGACCAAGGGGCGTGCGAGCTACCTGGGTGAGCGGAGCATCGGGCACCAGGACCCGGGGCGACGTCGACCGTCGTGATCCTGCGTGCCGCGGTCGCAGCGGCCGACGCTCCCGGTGAATGATGGTCCGATGACTACCCCACAGGTCGGCGACCGCGCGCGGATCGCCCTGGTGCTCGTCTCCCACTCCCGTCGGCTGGCGCAGGGCGCCGCCGAGCTGGCAGCGCAGATGGCACCGGGCGTCCTGCTGCTGCCCGCGGGCGGCACCGACGACGGGAGTCTCGGGACGAGCTACGACGTGGTGTCGGCGGCAGTCGCCGAGGGCTGGCCGGGACCGAGGGGTCGTGGTGCTCGCCGACCTGGGCTCCGCCGTCATGACGATCGAGTCGGTCATCGAGCTCGACGAGACGCTCGAGGACGGGTCGTCCTCGCGGACGCGCCGTTCGTCGAGGGGCCGTGGCGGCCGCGGTCACAGCCCACGGCGGCGGCGCCCTCGCCGAGGTGCTCGCCTCGGCGGAGAGCGCCGGCGGCACGTTCACCGGGAGCGGGGAGCGGGCGGGTGTTCGTGCCTGCCGCCGCCCCGCCGAGCAGCTGGCCGGAGCCGCCGGGGTCGAGGACGACTCCTGGAGCGCCTCGCGCGGTCACCTTGCGCAACCCGCTCGGGCTGCACGCCCGCCCGGCGGCGATCCTCGCCCGCCTGGTCGCGGGCTACGACGCGAAGGTCACGATCAACGGCGTGAACGCGGCGAGCGTCCTGGAGATGATGAAGCTCGGCGCGACCGGCGGGCGGGAGCTGGTGATCGCGGCGGACGGGCCGCAGGCGAGCGAGGCGCGCGATGCAGCGGTCGCGGTGGTCGAGGGGCTTCGGGGAGGTCTGAGCCGAGGCGTGTCGGCGTGACGGACGTCACGCGACAGGGCGTGGCTCGCAAAGTTGCACTGCCTGTAAAGTTGCACCTCGTGCACACGATCGTCAGTCGCTCCGTCGCCCCCGCGGACTGCGTGAGCGCAGAAGCGTGAGCGCCGGGAGGCGCTCGTCGATGCCGCCCAGTCGCTCGTGCTCGAGCGTGGGCTGGATGGTGTGACCGTCGAGGACATCTGCACGGCGGTCGGGGTCTCGACGCGGACGTTCTTCAACTACTTCGCGTCCAAGGACGACGCGGTGCTGGGGCTCGAGGAGTTCTCGGTCCAGCCCGAGGCCTCGGCGGTGTTCGTTGCCGGAGGCCCGACAGGCGT
This sequence comes from Oerskovia sp. M15, assembly GCA_038070415.1. GTDB lineage: Bacteria > Actinomycetota > Actinomycetes > Actinomycetales > Cellulomonadaceae > Oerskovia. Next base: position 199,477 of record JAMYWF010000001.1, on the reverse strand, counting down.
CCTGCTCGACGACCTCGAGGTACTCGTGGCGGACCTGCTCTCCGATCAGGTGATGTCGCTCGACCGCTTGCACCTGGCACTCGAGCTCCTCCAGCGTGAGCACCGGCTCCTCGCCCGGCACCTGTGCTGGATCGAGGACCACCGATCGAGCCTGAACGCGCTCTTCGAGGCGCGCCGGGTCGAGCACCCGTTCCTCCCGAGCCCGAGCTCCTGGCGATGGTCGTGATGAGCCTCCTGCGCACCACGACGCTCGAGTGGGAACGTCTCGGCAGGACCGGCGAACCCGTGGACCACCTCGCGGCGGTCGTCGGCCAGCTGCGGGCGCTCCTGCTTCCCGACCCTGCGCCCACCGCCCGAACCTGAACCCGGCGCCCACACCGACGGCCCTCTCGTGGCCGACGGGCGCCTCGCAACGACCCGCCCTCGACCAGCAACGACCTGAACGGATCACTCATGTCCTCCTCCCGCTCCACGACGTCGGCTCCGCCGACCGGGGCCGGTGCATCTCCGCCGAGAGCGGCAAGCCGCTCATCGTGCTGACGCAGCGCACCGTCTGGCTGATCTTCGGCGCGCTCATGGCCAGCATGTTCCTGTCCTCGCTCGACCAGTCGATCGTCGGTACCGCGATGCCCACGATCGTGGGCGAGCTGCACGGCGTCGAGCACCAGGGTGGGTCATCACGGCCTACATCCTGGCGATCGCGATCGTCATGCCCTCTACGGCAAGTTCGGTGACCTGTGGGCCGCCGGTGGCCGTTCCTCGTCGCGATCGGGCTGTTCACGATCGCCTCGGCGGGCGCGGGCTTCGCCCAGACCTTCCCGAGCTCGTCGCGTGGCGCGCGGTCCAGGGCCTCGGTGGTGGTGGTCTGATGATCCTGTCGCAGGCGATCATCGCGGACATCGTCCCGGCCAAGGACCGTGGAAAGTACATGGGTCCCATGGGTGCCCTGTTCGGTATCGCGGCCGTCATCGGCCCGCTCCTCGGCGGCTGGTTCACCGAGGGCCCGGGTGGCGCTGGGCGTTCTGGATCAACGTGCCGATCGGCATCGCGGCCTTCGCCGTGGCCTGGATCACGCTCAAGCTCCCGAGCCACCGCTCGAGGCGCAAGATCGACGTGGCCGGGATCTTCTTCATGGTCGTCGGCACGTCCGGGATCGTGCTGCTCACCAGCTGGGAGTCCCTGACGACCAGCGAGGGCTACGACTGGTCGGACTCGAAGCTCCTGGGCCTCGTCGTCGCGACCCTCGCCTCGATCGCGCTGTTCATCGTGGTCGAGAACCGGGCGCAGGAGCCTCTGCTCCCGCTGCACCTGTTCAAGAACCGCACCTTCACCATCGCGACCCTCATCGGCCTGGTGCTCGGTATGGGCATGTTCTCCGCCCTCGCGTTCCTGCCGACGTTCCTGCAGATGTCGACCGGTGCGGCGTGACCGAGTCCGGCTTCCTCATGCTGCCGATGATGGTCGGTGTCATGCTCACCGCGATCGGCTCGGGTATCGCGATCACCAAGACGGGCCGGTACAAGATCTACCCGGTCGCCGGTCTCGCGATCACGACCGCGGGCATCATCTGGCTGACGACCATCACGGGCGACATGTCCATGATCCTGTTCGGCGCGATGATCTTCGTCATGGGTGCGGCATGGGTCTGGTCATGCAGACCATCGTGCTCGCCGTCCAGAACTCGGTCGACCCGCACGAGCTCGGCACCGCGACGAGCGCGAACAACTTCTTCCGCGAGATCGGTGCGGCGGTGGGCACGGCGCTGTTCAGCACCATCTTCACGACGCGACTGTCCGCGAACCTCGCCGACGTCATCCCCGGTGGCGCGGGCGCGGACGGGGAGAGGCGTCGAGCCTGACCCCGCCGCCGTCCAGGCGCTCCCGGAGCCGGTCAGGACGGGCGTCGTCGACGCGTTCACGAACGCGCTCGCCCCGGCCTTCTGGTACCTCGTTCCCCTCGTGGTCGTGGGCTTCGTGCTCGCGCTCTTCCTCAAGGAGGTCAAGCTCTCGGGCGAGGCCGGGATGGTGGCGCGCGGCGAGGCGATCGCCGACCCGAAGAGCGCAGCACCGGTCGAGGGCATCGACGGGACCGAGACGACGGCCGCGGCGGGCGACGCCGTCGGGCCTGACGGCGCACGCATCCCGCAGGACGGCGACCCGTCCCGCCAGGACGCACCGGTAAACTGAAGCACGTGAGCTCCACCATCGAACCGGCCGACAAGCCGGCGCAGCAGGCCGGGTCCGCCGCGTCCTCGACCCCTCGGGGCAGGACGCGGCGGGCGCCCCGCATCAAGGCCAAGAAGTCCGCGAAGATCCAGTTCGCGTCGACGACGCTGCTCCTGGAGGCCTTCCTGATCCTGTTCGCCACGCTCGTGGCGTACGGGCTGAGAACGTCCCCTACGCCTGGCCGGACCGGCTGCAGGTCCCCTCGGGGCGGCGATCTGGATCGTGGGCGGGACCCTGATCGTCGTGCTGATCCTGCTCAGCCGGATGGTGGGCGGGCCGGGTGGGTACGTCGCGGGCTCGGCCGTGCAGATCCCCGTGATCGCGTGCGGGTTCGCGGTCCCGCTGATGTTCCTGGTCGGGGATCTTCGTCGTGCTGTGGGTGGTGTCGCTGCGCCTCGGCGGACGGATCGACCGCGAGCGCGCCGAGTACGACGCGGCGCACCCGGAGACCGCTCCGAACATGTGAGCGTGCCCGGTAGGGTCGTGCGCATGACTGATGTTGCAGCACCCGCCCCGGCCGAAGCGCTCGCGGAGAAGATCGAGCGCACCCTCGTCCTCGTCAAGCCCGACGGCGTCCGCCGTGGCCTGTCGGGAGAGATCCTCCGCCGTATCGAGGCCAAGGGGTACACCCTGGCCGCCGTCCAGCTCCTGGACGCCACCCCGAGCTCCTCGCGGCGCACTACGCCGAGCACGAGGGCAAGCCGTTCTACCAGCCACTGGTCGACTTCATGCTCTCCGGCCCGACGCTCGCGATCGTCGCCGAGGGGCAGGGCGTCATCCGGGCTTCCGCTCGCTGGCGGCGCGACCGACCCGACCGCCGCTGCCCGGGCACGATCCGCGGCGACCTGGGCCGCGACTGGGGCCTGAAGGTCCAGCAGAACCTGGTCCACGGCTCGGACTCCCCGGAGTCGGCAGCCCGCGAGATCGGTCTCTGGTTCCCGGGCCTCTGAGCACCCGAGCACAGACAGCACGAACGCCGACAGGCGCCCCGTCGAAGGACGAGGGCGCCTGTCGGCGTCTGCGGAGTCTCGCTCGCCGCCCCGGACGAGAGCCCAAGATCCCCGGATCCTGCGGGAGTCCGCACTAGGCTCTGACCCGTGCACCTCAAGACCCTGACCCTTCGCGGGTTCAAGTCGTTCGCGTCGGCGACGACCCTGAGCTTCGAGCCGGGGTGACGTGCGTCGTCGGGCCGAACGGCTCGGGCAAGTCGAACGTGGTGGACGCCCTCTCCTGGGTCATGGGGAGCAGGGCGCCAAGTCGCTGCGCGGGGGCAAGATGGAGGACGTCATCTTCGCCGGGACGGCGGGCGTCCGCCCTGGGTCGGGCCGAGGTGTCGCTGACGATCGACAACACCGACGGCGCACTGCCGATCGAGTACTCCGAGGTGACCATCTCCCGCACCCTCTTCCGCAACGGCGGGTCGGAGTACGCGATCAACGGCTCGTCGTGCCGCCTGCTGGACATCCAGGAGCTGCTCTCCGACTCGGGCATCGGGCGCGAGATGCACGTGATCGTGGGGCAGGGCCAGCTGGACGCGGTGCTCCGCGCGACGCCCGAGGAGCGGCGCGGCTTCATCGAGGAGGCCGCGGGTGTCCTCAAGCACCGCAAGCGCAAGGAGAAGGCGCTGCGCAAGCTCGACGCGATGCAGGCGAACCTGACGCGCCTGGGGACCTGACGGCGGAGATCCGTCGCCAGCTGGGACCGCTGGGGCGTCAGGCGCAGATCGCGCGCAAGGCGCAGGTGGTGCAGACGGACCTGCGCGACGCGCGGGCCCGGTTGCTCGCGGACGACCTGGCTCAGCTCACGGCGACGCTCGAGCAGGAGGTCGCGGACGAGTCGGCGCTGCGTGCTCGGCAGGCAGACGTCGAGCGGTCGCTCGCCACCGCGCGCGAGGCGCTCGGGTCGCTCGAGAAGCAGGCTGCCGAGGCGGCGCCGGCGCTGGCTCAGGCGAGCGAGGTCTGGTACCGGTTGTCGTCGCTCGGGGAGCGCCTGCGCGGGACCGGACACTGGCCGCGGAGCGGCTGCGGCTGCTCGGACGCCCGGAGAGCGTGCAGCGCGGCCAGGACCCGGACGATCTCGAGGCGCAGGCGTCGCGGGCCCGGGCGGCAGAGCAGGACCTGGACTCGGAGGTGAGCATCGCGCGAGCCGCCCTGGAGCAGGCGGTCGCGCAGCGGACCAGCATGGAGGAGAGGGCGCAGACCGCCGAGCGCGTGCTGGCGACGCTGCTGCGGGGCCGCGGACCGCCGCGAGGGCTGGCCCGGCTGGCCGGTCAGGTCGCGGCGAGACGTTCGCGCGTCGAGGCGACCGAGGCGGAGATCGGGCGCCTGCGCGAGAGCCTCGCGGAGACGGAGCGGCGGGGAACCGGGCCAACGTCGAGTTCGCGACCCTCGAGACGCAGGTCGTGGGCGTCGAGGAGGGCGAGGAGGGGCTCGATGCCGAGCACGAGGAGGCGGCCGACACGGTCGAACGGACGAGCGCCGTCGTGTCCCGCCTGCTCGAGGAGGTGCAGACCGCCGACCGTGAGCGCGCCACCTGGAGCGCTCGCGTCGAGGCGCTCGAGATGAGCCTGGTCCGCAAGGACGGTGTGGGCGCGCTGCTGGCCGCTGACCAGGTGGGCACGCTCGGTTCGCTCGCCGCGCTGCTGAGCATCGACGCGGGCTACGAGGACGCGATCGCGGCGGTGCTGGGCCGGCCGCGGACGCGGTGGCGGTCGAGAGCCTGGAAGCGGCGGTCGACGCGCTGCGTCACCTTCGTCAGGAGGATGCGGGCCGCGCGAGCCTCGTGGTGGGTGGGGCCGCCCGGTGGACGTCGGCGAGCACCGCCCTGCCGGGGACTGCCCGACGGCGCCGCGTGGGCCACGGAGGTCGTCACGCCCGCGAAGTCGGTCGCCGCAGCCGTCGAGCTTCTGCTTGAGGGTGTGGTCGTGGTCGAGGACCTGGCTCAGGCGCGTGCGCTGGTGGCCGCAGCGCCGCGGGTCACCGCCGTGACGACGGGGGTGACCTGCTCAGGGCGCACGGTGCGTGGGGAGGTTCGGCGACGGCGCCGAGCGTCCTGCACCTGCAGTCGGCGCTCGAAGAGGCTCAGACGGCCCGCGACGAGGCCGTCGCGCGCGGGAGCGGACCCGGTTCGCCCTCGTCAGCGCGCGCGAGGAGGCCGAGGGGCGCAGGAGCGCCATGACGCGACCCTGGAACGGCTCAACGAGTCCGACGCCGCGCTGGCCGCGGTCGCCGAGCAGCTCGGACACCTGGGGGCGACCGCACGAGCGGCAGCCGCGGAGTCGGCCCGTGTGCGGGCGAGCCTCGAGAGGGCTCTGGCCACCCTGTCGACAGAGCAGGGGAGGTTGCGGGGCTCGTCGCACGCTACGAGGAGGCCGAGTCGGCCCCGGAGCAGACCGAGGAGTCGGTCGCTGCGGCGACGGAGGACCGGGACGGCGCGAACGCGCTCGCGACCGCGGCCCGCGCTGCCGAGACCGAGGCGCGGCTCGCCCTGCGGACCAGCGAGGAGCGCGCCCGGCCCTGGCGGGCCGCGCCCAGTCCTGGCCCGGGCCGCGGCCACCGAGCGCGCAGCGCGGGAACGGGCGGCCGCCCGGGAGGCGGTGCGCGTGCGCCAGGCGCTCCGTGCGGAGGCGGTGCGCGACGGCGCACTGGCCGCCCTGGCCGCCCTGGACCGTTCGCTCGAGCGCGCCGGGAACGAACGGGACGCTGCCGAGGCCGCCCGTGGCGAGCTCGACGTCGCGGTCACCGCACGTCGCAGCGAGGTCGACGCGCTCGGCACCCAGCTGCGCGAGCTCACGGACGTCGCGCACCGCGACGAGGTCGCCCGGACCCAGCAGCAGCTGCGGATCGAACAGCTCCAGGGGCGCAGCGTCGACGAGCTCGGCCTGGACCCGGAGGTGCTGCTCGACGAGTTCGGTCCCGACCGGCCCGTGCCCGTGCTCGCCGAGGACGGCTCCGTCAGGGAGGACGAGGAGGGAGGCCGGTGACCGAGCCCTACGTCCGGGCGGCGCAGGAGAAGCGGCTGCGCTCCGCCGAGCGCGCCCTCGGTCAGCTCGGACGGGTCAATCCCTCGCCCTGGAGGAGTTCGCTGCGCTCGAGGAGCGGCACAAGTTCCTCACCGACCAGCTGGCCGACCTCAAGAAGTCACGCGCCGACCTGCTGGAGATCGTCCGCGAGATCGACGAGCGGGTCGAGCAGGTCTTCACCGAGGCCTTCCACGACACGGCGGAGCAGTTCGTCCACGTGTTCGGGCGCTTGTTCCCCGGCGGGAGGGGCGCCTGGTCCTGACGAACCCGGACGACATGCTCACCTCGGGCATCGAGGTCGAGGCCCGTCCCGCCGGCAAGAAGGTCAAGCGGCTCTCGCTGCTCTCGGGCGGCGAACGGTCGCTGACGGCCGTCGCGCTCCTCGTGGCCATCTTCAAGGCCAGGCCCAGCCCGTTCTACGTGATGGACGAGGTCGAGGCCGCGCTCGACGACGTGAACCTCGGCAGGCTCCTCGAGATCTTCCGCGAGCTCCAGGAGGACTCGCAGCTCATCGTCATCACGCACCAGAAGCGGACCATGGAGATCGCGGACGCCCTGTACGGGGTCACGATGCGCGGCGACGGCGTGACGACCGTCATCAGCCAGCGGCTGCGCGACGAGGTTGCGGTCTGAACGACTCCCCTGCCGGGTCGGGTGGACGCGCCCGGCCCGAGGGCTGCCAGGGCACGCGGTCGTGCGGTCGCCCGGCGCGTGAAGATGCTGTGCCGAACATCGGACTCGCCGCCGCAGCGGCGGCCCGGTGCGCTTCTCCCGTGATACTTGGACGATGCTGTGGATGTTCGTGTTCTTGGGGATCGCGCTCGTGGCCGCCGTGGTGGTCTTCTTGTTCGCGAGCGTCGTCACGCGCATCGACGACCGCAACGAGAGGCCCGGCCTCCGGTCGGGCTCAGGGAGTTCTGGCGCGACTTCCGTTCCGGACTGATGTTCTGGCGCGGGCGCGCTGCGGAGCAAGGTGCGCCGGCGGCCTCGTCCAAGCCCGTCGACACGGGCATGGACGAGTTCTTCGCCGCCACCGAGGTGGACGACCCGGCCTACATCGACGCGGACGAGATCACGGACGTCCTGCACAGGGCCAAGGAACGGGCCACCCACACGCTGCACAGCGCGGGTGTCCGACGTCCCCACACCGGGGCGGTTCCGGCCGGGCCGACGAGTCCGAGCCAGGCGCCGGCGCCTCCGCAGGGCTGACGCCCGCTGGTGCGGCGCGGGGCCGGTTCGGTCGGCCCGCGCGCTCGACGCCGCACGGGGCAGCCGGATTTGAGAGACTGCGTGCGTGAACGATCTCCTCTGGCTCTGGATCACCCTCGCTGTCCTCGCCGTCCTGGGCCTCGGCCTCCTCGGCGTCCGCCGTCGCTCGGGTACCCGTGACACCCTCCCGCCGACCTCTCCTGGCACGACCTCCGCGGAGCGGGCAACGAGCGGCACGCCACCGGGTGCGCTCGACGAGGACGGAGGCGTGGCGACGGTCGAGTCGCCCGCCGACCTCGAGGCCCCTCCCGCCGTCGAGGTTCCCGAAGCCGTCGGTGGTCGCCTCGCGCGGCTGCGCGGACGCCTCGCCAGGTCTGGTTCGCCTCTCGGCTCCAAGCTCCTCGCGGTGCTCTCGCGCGACCATCTGACGGAGGACGACTGGGACGAGCTCGAGGAGACCCTTCTGCTCGCCGACGTCGGGGCGGGACCGGCCGGTGAGCTGATCGAAGCCCTGCGCACGCGCGTGCGCGTCCTCGGCGTCCGGGATGCGGCCAGCGTGCGCGCACTGCTCCGCGAGGAGCTCGTCGCCCTCGTCGACCCGAGCATGGACCGCTCGCTCGCGACCGCCCCGCAGACGGCCGAGGACGGCACCCGGCTCCCCGCCGTCGTGCTCGTCGTGGGGTGAACGGGACGGGCAAGACGACGACCGTGGGCAAGCTCGCCCGCGTCCTGGTCGCCGAGGACCGGACCGTCGTGCTCGGCGCCGCCGACACCTTCCGCGCCGCGGCTGCGGACCAGCTCGAGACCTGGGGGCCGGGTCGGCGTGCGCACCGTGCGCTCCGACCGGGACGGTGCGGACCCTGCGGCCGTCGCCTTCGACGCGGTCCGCCAGGGCCGTGAGCAGGACGTCGACGTCGTGCTCGTCGACACGGCGGGACGCCTGCAGAACAAGGCCGGCCTCATGGACGAGCTGGGCAAGATCCGGCGCGTCATCACCAAGGTGGCGCCGTTGACCGAGGTCCTGCTGGTGCTCGACGCGACCACGGGGCAGAACGGCCTCAACCAGGCACGGGTCTTCGGGGAGATCGCGGGTGTCACCGGCATCGTGCTGACCAAGCTCGACGGCACGGCCAAGGGCGGGATCGTGGTCGCCGTGCAGCGCGAGCTGGGCGTGCCGGTCAAGCTCGTCGGGCTGGGTGAGGGGCCCGACGACCTGGCCCCGTTCGATCCCCAGGAGTTCGTCGACGGACTGCTCGGCGACTGATCGTCGGACCCGTGCCGGTGGGCGTGGGGCCCTCGGCACGGGTCGGTAACGCAACGTTTACACAGGAGTGCTGCTCGTCACACCGTCGTAACCGCGCGACAGCGACGGGGAAACCCTGCTGTTCGAGTCTTGACCCGTCCGGCCGCCCGGCTGGCGAAGTGAGAGGCGACTGCGCATGCCATTCGAACTTGACACTGGAAACACGGCCTGGCTCCTGACGTCAGCCGCCCTGGTGCTGCTGATGACCCCGGCCCTGGCGTTCTTCTACGGAGGCATGGTCCGTGGCAAGAGCGTCCTGAACATGATGATGATGAGCTTCGGCGCGATCGCCGTCGTGGGCATCATCTGGGTGCTGTGGGGCTACTCGATGACCTTCGGTTCCGACGTGGCGGCGTCTTCGGCAACCCGACCGAGTTCTTCGGTCTGGCACCGCTGACGGACGACTCCAACAGCCTCCTGGCGGCAGCGGTGTCCCGGCGCTGGTCGCGGCAGGTTTCCAGGCCACCTTCGCGATCATCACGGTCGCCCTGATCAGCGGCGCGATCGCCGACCGTGCGCGGTTCGGCTCCTGGTTGGTCTTCACCGGCGTCTGGGTGACGCTCGTCTACTTCCCCTCGCTCACATGGTGTGGGGTGGCGGCCTGCTGGGCGCCGGCGAGAACGGCATCGCGGCCGCGATCTACGGCGTGACCGAGGGCATCGCGAACGTCGCTCCCATCGACTTCGCCGGTGGCACGGTCGTCCACATCAACGCCGGTGTCGCGGGCCTGGTGCTGGCGCTGATCATCGGCAAGCGCAAGGGCTTCGGCAAGGAGCCCATGCGTCCCCACAACCTGCCGTTCGTGATGCTCGGCGCCGCGCTCCTGTGGTTCGGCTGGTTCGGGTTCAACGCGGGCTCAGCGGGTGCCGCGAACGAGGTCGCCGGTCTGGCCTGGGTCAACACCACGGTCGCGACCTGTGCTGCGATGGCAGCCTGGCTCCTCACCGAGCGTCTGCGTGACGGTCACGCCACGAGCCTGGGTGCCGCGTCCGGCGTCGTCGCGGGTCTTGTCGCCATCACGCCGCCGCAGCGGCGGTCAACCCGATCGGTGCGATCGTCCTGGGTGTCGTCGCCGGTGTCCTCTGCGCCCTCGCGGTGGGCCTGAAGTACCGCTTCGGCTACGACGACTCGCTCGACGTCGTCGGCGTCCACCTGGTCGGTGGCCTGGTCGGGACGGTCCTCATCGGCCTGCTCGGCACGGAGACGGGCCTGTTCTACGGCGGAGGCATCGACCAGCTGGTGATCCAGATCGTCATCGCCCTCGCTGCCGTGATCTTCTCCGGTGTCCTCACGTTCGTCATCGGCTTCGTCATCAAGGTGACGATGGGCTGGCGGATCAGCGAGGAGGCCGAGGTCGGCGGGATCGACCTGGCGGAGCACGGAGAGACCGCATACGAGACCATCGCGCAGGGTCGTGTCATCCAGGAGGTCAGGGCATGAAGCTCGTCACAGGAATCATCCAGCCGCACCGTCTCGACGACGTGAAGTCGGCGCTCGAGGCCGCAGGCGTCCGCGGCATGACGGTCAGCGAGGCAAGCGGCTACGGTCGGCAGAAGGGCCACACCGAGGTGTACCGCGGCGCGGAGTACACCGTGGACCTGGTCCCGAAGGTCCGCATCGAGGTCCTCGTGGACGACGAGGACTCGGCCACCGTCACCGAGGCCATCGTGAAGGCCGCGCAGACCGGCCGGATCGGGGACGGCAAGGTGTGGACCGTCACGGTCGACGACGTCGCCCGGGTCCGCACGGGCGAGCACGGCGCCGGCGCCCTCTAGGCGATCCGGACCAGAAGGAGAACGGAATGGCGTTGCCGGCAGTGCAGCAGGGGCAGGGGCGAGATGACCGGAACGCCGGACGAAGGAACCGCTCGGGGCGCCGACGAGCCGACGGAGGCCCGCACCCACCTCGGGTGCGGGGCCTCCGGCCGAGATGCTCGCGGTGGCCCGGCAGCTGAGCGGGCCGGGCAGCTCGGGGTGTCTCGCCGTTCGGCGGTCTGCGCCCTGGTGACCGACCGGCTGACGACCCTGTGGGACGAGGCGACGGCGGGCGCGAGCACCGAGGGCATCGCCCTCGCGGCCGTGGGAAGCCTCGGTCGGGAGGACATGGGGCCTGCGAGCGACCTCGACCTGGTGCTCGTGCACGACGGTCGCAGCCATTCCGCAGACCAGGTCGCGGCGCTCGCCCAACGGCTCTGGTACCCCTGTGGGACGAGGGCGTAGACCTGGACCACGCGGTGCGGTCCCTGTCCCAGTGCCGCCAGGTCGCCTCGAAGGACGTGCCGGCAGCCGTCGGATGGCTGGACGTCCGTGCGGTCGCGGGCGACGCGCTGGTGGTCCACCGGGCTGCGTCCGCGGTCCTCACGGACTGGCGGTCGGCGTCGCGCCGCAGGCTCCCCGAGCTGTTGTCCTCCACCAAGGAGCGGGCCGAGAGATCCGGCGAGCTCGCCTACCTCATCGAGCCGGACCTCAAGGACTCGCGCGGCGGCATCCGCGACGCCGTGGTGCTCTCGGCCCTCGCGGCGACCTGGCTCACCGATCGCCCGCACGGGTCGGTCGATCGCGCGTACGCCCACCTGCTCGACGTCCGTGACGCCGTCCAGGTCGTCACGGGCGGCACACGAACAAGCTCCTGCTGGCGGACCTCGACGAGGTCGCGGCCCTGACGGGGTACGACGACCCGGACGAGCTGCTCGCGAGCCTCGCGGCGGCAGGGCGTGAGGTCTCCTACGCCCTGGACACCACGGTCCGTCGCGCTCGCCAGGCGCTCCAGCGGCCGAGCGTCTCCCGGCGGCCGGTCCTGGTGAGGGCGGCGGGCCGCTCCTCGGCTGCGTTCGGTGGGGACGGCCTGGTCGAGCACGACGGCGAGCTGGTCCTGGCGATCGACGCCCACCCGAGACGGACCCCTTGCTGTCCCTGCGGGCAGCCGCGACCGCAGCACGCACGGGCCTGACGCTGTCCCCGGTCTCCGTCAGCAGCCTCGCGCACTGCCCGCCGCTGCCCGAGCCATGGCCCAAGGCCGCGCGGTCGGCCTTCCTTGCTCTCCTGGCGAGCGGGCACGCGCAGGTCGCGGTGTGGGAGGCGCTCGACCTCGCCGGGGTCGTGACGACGTGGATCCCCGAGTGGGCCGGGGTGCGCAACCGGCCGCAGCGTGCCGCGATCCACCGCCACACGGTCGACCGCCATCTCGTCGAGACCGTCGCGCGGGCGGCCCGGGACCGCAAGGAGGTCGAGCGCGGTGACCTTCTGCTGCTCTCCGCGCTGTTCCACGACATCGGCAAGCGGCGCGGTGCGGCGGACCACTCGGAGGAGGGCGCGCGGATCGTCCCGAAGATCCTGCACCGGATGGGCTTCGGGACAGGGGTGTCCGACGACGTCACGCGCCTCGTGCGCCACCACCTCACCTCTCGCGCCTGGCCGTCTCGGCGGACCCGGACGACCCGGCGACGATCGCGGAGCTCGCCGCCGCCGTCGGGCACCGACGGGACATCCTGGACGTGCTGCGCGCACTGACCGAGGCGGACTCCTCGTCGCTCGGTCCGACGGGCTGGACGTCGTGGCGCGCGCGCCTCGTGGACGACCTCACGGCCGCCACCCGGGCGACCCTGCCCGAGGGACCGCCCTCGACCGGTAGGCTGGGCACTTCCCTGATTCACGAGCGGTAAGGATGACGCGGTGTTCGCCACGCTGTCAGATCGATTGACGTCGACCTTCAAGAACCTGCGGAGCAAGGGCCGTCTCTCCGAGGCGGACATCGACGCCACGATCCGTGAGATCCGGCGCGCGCTCCTCGATGCTGACGTCGCTGTACCCGTCGTCAAGGACTTCACCGGTGCCATCCGGGAGAGGGCCTTGTCGTCCGAGGTCTCCGGCGCGCTCAACCCTGCCCAGCAGGTCGTCAAGATCGTCAACGAGGAGCTCGTCGCGATCCTCGGCGGGAGAGCCGCGGCCTGCGCCTGGCGAAGAACCCGCCGACCGTCATCATGCTCGCCGGCCTCCAGGGCGCCGGCAAGACGACCCTCGCCGGCAAGCTGGCGCTGCACCTGCGCGAGCAGGCACACCCGCTGCTCGTCGCGGCGGATCTCCAGCGGCCCAACGCCGTCAACCAGCTGTCCGTGGTCGGCGAGCGTGCCGGCGTGCCGGTCTACGCTCCGCTGCCGGGCAACCAGGGTTCTGAGGGCGAGTCGGGCACGAGCGTCGGCGACCCGGTGCAGGTGGCGCGCGACGGCGTCGAGACGGCGCGTCAGCGCCAGCACGACGTGGTGATCGTCGACACCGCCGGCCGTCTCGGCGTCGACGCCGAGCTGATGCGCCAGGCCGCGGACATCCGCGACGCCGTGAACCCCGACGAGATCCTTTTCGTCATCGACGCGATGATCGGGCAGGACGCGGTCGCGACGGCCAAGGCCTTCGAGGAGGGTCGACTTCACCGGAGTCGTCCTGTCGAAGCTCGACGGTGACGCCCGCGGTGGTGCTGCCCTGTCCGTCGCACGCGTCACGGGCGGCCGATCCTCTTCGCGTCGACCGGTGAGAAGCTCACCGACTTCGAGGCGTTCCACCCGGACCGCATGGCTTCGCGCATCCTCGACATGGGTGACGTGCTCACCCTCATCGAGCAGGCCGAGAAGGCGTTCGACTCCGAGCAGGCCGCGCAGATGGCCGAGAAGGTGGCCAGCGGCCAGGACTTCACGCTCGCGGACTTCCTGGTCCAGATGCAGCAGATGCGCAACATGGGCTCCATGAAGAAGATGCTCGGCATGCTGCCGGGCATGGGGCAGATGCGAGAGGCGCTCGACAACTTCGACGAGCGCGAGGTCGACCGCATCGAGGCGATCATCCGCTCGATGACGCCCGGGAGCGCGAGAACCCCAAGATCATCAACGGGTCGCGCCGTGCGCGCATCGCCCGTGGTTCCGGCGTCACCACGAGCGACGTCAACCAGCTCCTCGAGCGGTTCGCGGGCGCCCAGAAGATGATGCGTCAGATGAGCCGCGGCGGCGGCATGCCGGGCATGCCCGGCATGGGCAACCTGCCCGGCATGGGCGGCAAGAAGGGCGCGGGCGGGTAGCGCCGCCGCCAAGGGACGCAAGGCGAAGTCCGGCAACCCGGCCAAGCGGGCCGCGGAGGAAGCAGCACGACAAGCCCGCGCCCTCGGCGGCCCGACGACGCCCGCCGCGGCACCCGGTGCCGCGTTCGGTGCGCTGGGAGGAGCGGCGAAGGCCCCGGCGACGACCGACCCGGCCGATCTCCAGCTCCCGCCAGACCTGGAGAAGTTCCTCGGTCGCTAGCGCGCTAGGTTATGTCCTGCAGGTCACGGTGGACCCCACCTGACCGTCGCCCTGCCTCCGTCCGACCGTGGTCGGAGCGGAGGACGGACGAGTCCGACCGTCGAGAACTTGGAGACCGATGTCCGCGCTGGAAGGACCCTCGCTGCACATCAGAGGTCACATCCTCCTGGGGACGACCGCGAGGTCTCCGACCTCTGGGTCAAGGACGGCCACGTCACCCTGACCCGTCCGTCCGCGCAGGGCACCAACATGGTCGCGATCGAGGGCTGGGTGCTGCCGGGACTCGTGGACGTCCACTGCCACGTCGGGCTCGGGCCGGACGGCCCGGTGGACAACGCCACCGCTCAGGCGCAGGCGATCGCCGATCGTGACAGCGGCGCGCTCCTCCTGCGCGACGCGGGTTCGCCGCTGGACACCCGCTGGGTGAAGTCGCGTCGGGACCTGCCACGGATCGTGCGCGCGGGCCGCCACATCGCCCGTCCCAAGCGGTACCTGCGGGGCTACGGGCTGGAGCTCGACGACGTCGCGCAGCTTCCGGAAGCCGTCCGTCAGGAGGCGCGCGGGGACGGCTGGGTCAAGCTCGTCGGCGACTGGATCGACCGCGACCTGGGGCCGACGGCGACCTGCGTCCGCTGTGGCCGCAGGACGTCCTGACCGAGGCCGTCGCCGTCGCGCACGCCGAGGCCGCGAGAGTCACGGTCCACGCGTTCTCGAGCGAGGTCATCCCGTCGCTGCTGGCCGCGGGGTCGACTGCATCGAGCACGGCACGGGGATCCACCCGACGACATGTACACGCTCTCCGAGCGAGGCGTCGCGGTGACGCCCACCCTGCTGCAGATCAACGAGTTCGAGGCGATCGCCGGGCGGGCGCAGGCCAGGTACCCGCTCTTCGCGGCGCGCATGCGCGACCTCCACGAGCGTCGCTACGAGCAGGTGCGCCAGCTGCACGAGGCCGGGATCCAGCTCCTCGTGGGGACGGACGCGGGCGGGACGATCGGCCACGGGAGGATCGCCGACGAGTGCGCCGAGATGGTCGCGGCCGGTGTCCCGACCTCGGACGTCGTGGCGGCGGCAAGCTGGCAGGGGCGAGAGTTCCTGGGATACGGCGCACTGGTCGAGGGCTCCAGCGCCGACCTGGTGGTGTACCCGGAGGACCCGCGGACGAACATCGAGGTGCTGCGGCACCCGAAGGCCGTGGTGCTGCGCGGGGAGATCGTCGCCCCGAGGTAGGTTCGGCGCCCGGCTCGGGTGCGGGTGCTGGCGACACCGGTGTGATCTCCGTCCCGCCGCGGGTGTTGGCCGCTCGGTGCGAGGTCTGGCACAATAGCCGGGTACTCGGCGTGCCCGGCCCCTCTCCGCGCGACGCCGTGTCCCGACCTCGTGCTCGCCTGGTCCCCACCAGGAGGAGGCACGGGTCACCTCACCCAGAACCAGGAGAGACCACCAAAGTGGCCACCAAGATTCGTTTGAAGCGCCTCGGCAAGATCCGTGCGCCGTACTACCGTGTCGTCATCGCGGACTCCCGCACCAAGCGTGACGGTCGCGTCATCGAGGAGATCGGCAAGTACCACCCGACCGAGGAGCCGTCGCTGATCGACATCTCCTCCGAGCGTGCGCAGTACTGGCTGAGCGTCGGCGCCCAGCCGTCCCCGCAGGTTCTCGTGCTCCTCAAGATCACGGGTGACTGGCAGAAGTTCAAGGGCCTGCCGGGCGCCGAGGGCACCCTGCGCGTCAAGGGCGAGAAGATCGACCCGGCCGCTGCCATCGAGGCTGCCGCTCAGGACGCCGAGAAGGCCAAGGCGAAGGCTGCCGAGAAGAAGGCCGCTGCACCGGTCGAGACCCCTTCCGCTGACGCGGCTGAGGCAGCCGAAGAGCAGGCCTGATGCTCGGCGAGGCGCTCGAGCACCTGGTGCGCGGGATCGTGGACAACCCGGACGCGGTCCGGGTCAACGCGAAGCCGCTGCGCCGGGGCGAGCTGCTCGAGGTCCGGGTTCACCCGAGGACCTCGGACGCGTCATCGGCCGCGGTGGGCGTACTGCTCGCGCGCTGCGAATGGTGATCGGAGCCCTGTCGGTCGACGGTCCGGTGCGGGTCGACGTCGTCGACGTCGACCGTCGCTGACGCCAGCTGAGCGCAGAGCCGATACACAGCACGACGTGACGGTCGGTCCTCCGACCGCACGGCACGACGAGGCCCGGTCCCTCAGGGTGGACCGGGCCTCGTCGTATGCAGGTGCCCGACGCAGGTGCGGCAGCACCGCGCGGGTGCCACGGTGGGAGCACCTGTCGCCCCGCCACTCATCACCCGCACACGACGAGAAGGAGCACACGATGCAGCTCACGGTGGCCCGTATCGGCCGCGCCCACGGACTGCGCGGCGAGGTCGCGCTGGACCTGCGCACCGACAACCCCGAGGCGCGCCTCGTCGTCGGGTCCTCGCTCGACACCGAGCCGCCGAGGCGGGCCCGCTGACGATCGAGCGCGTGCGCCTGCACCAGAGCAGGTGGCTCGTGACCTTCGCAGGGGTGAGCGACCGTTCCGCGGCCGAGCGCATGCGCGGCATCTCGCTCGTCGTCGAGGCGGACGTCTCCGACGAGGAGGACGCCTGGTACCCGCACGAGCTCGCCGGCCTGCGTGCCGAGCTCGAGGACGGGACGATCGTCGGTGAGGTGCAGGGCCTGGAGCACCTGCCGGCCCACGACATGCTCCTGATCAAGGAGACCGACGGTTCCCGGACCCTCGTGCCCTTCGTGCACGAGATCGTCCCCGTGGTGGACGTGCCCGGTGGCCGGGTCGTGCTCACCCCGGGCGGCCTCCTCTCCGCGACGCGGACCTTCTCGAGGTCGCGGAGCCCGCTCCGGTTCTGGCGCGGACCTCGACGACGAGGACACGGACGACGGCGAGGACCGCAGGTCCGAGGGCGCTGACGGGACGAACCACTGACGTGCGCATCGACATCGTCTCGATCTTCCCGGAGTACCTGGCGGCGCTCGACCTGTCGTTGGTCGGCAAGGCGCGTGTCGCGGGTCTGCTCGATCTGCGCGTCCACGACCTGCGCGACTGGACCACGGACCGCCACCGCACCGTCGACGACACCCCGTTCGGCGGGGTGCGGGATGGTCATGCGCCCCGACGTGTGGGGCAGGCCATCGACGAGCTGACCGGGACCGGACCCGCGCACCTGGTGGTGCCCACGCCGTCGGGCGCGACGTTCACCAGCGCACCGCAGAGGCCCTGGCGACCGAGGAACAGCTGGTCTTCGCCTGCGGGCGGTACGAGGATCGACGCGCGCGTCGCCGAGC
The DNA here is from genome assembly GCA_038070415.1 of Oerskovia sp. M15. Lineage (GTDB taxonomy): Bacteria > Actinomycetota > Actinomycetes > Actinomycetales > Cellulomonadaceae > Oerskovia. The sequence continues at coordinate 182,134 of JAMYWF010000001.1, read as the reverse complement.
ACTACCGTGCGGCGGGACACCGCGTCAGCGAGCTCTCGATCGGCGACTACGTGCTCAACGGCGGGAGGTGGCCTCGCTCGTCATGGTCGAGGCCGTCGCGCGGCTGCTGCCCGGCGTGATCGGGAACCCGGAGTCCCTCGTCGAGGAGTCCCACGGTGCGGCGGGCCTGCTGGAGTACCCGGTCTACACCAAGCCGCCCGTCTGGTCGGACCTCGAGGTGCCGGACGTGCTGCTGTCCGGGCACCACGCGAAGATCCGCCGGTGGCGTCGTGACCGGGCGCTCGAGAAGACCTCGGCGCGCCGTCCCGACCTGATCGAGGCCCTCGCCGTGAGCGCGCTCGACAAGCACGACCGCGCGTTCCTCACGGGGCTGGGCTGGGAGATCGCCGGGGAGAGCTGCGCCGCCCCCGCAGGACGACGAGCCGCCCTCGAGCCCACCCCGGTGGTATGGCAGAATAGACCCTTGGTGTGCGCCGGTCGGGCCTCTGCCACAGGGGAAGCCCACCGCACGTCCTCGTGCGCGACCGATCACATGCGCACACCACCCTTGTACTGAACCGGACCCACCTCCGCGGTGGGCCACGAGAACGCGTCTGACCTGTGGCAGGGCGGGGAGAGATCAATGCACACTCTCGACAGCGTCGACGCAGCATCGCTGCGCAGCGACATCCCGGAGTTCCGGGCCGGAGACACCGTCAAGGTCAACGTCAAGGTCGTCGAGGGCACCCGCTCTCGCGTCCAGGCGTTCCAGGGCGTCGTCATCGGCCGCCAGGGCGGCGGCGTCCGCGAGACCTTCACGGTCCGCAAGATCAGCTTCGGCGTCGGCGTGGAGCGTACCTTCCCGGTGCACTCCCGAGCCTCGACACGATCGAGGTCGTCACCCGCGGTGACGTCCGTCGCGCCAAGCTGTACTACCTGCGCAAGCTGCGCGGCAAGAAGGCGAAGATCAAGGAGAAGCGGGACGCACTCCCGCCAAGTGATCTTGGCCTGACGTCACGTCAGCCACGTCGCACGCCCACGGGCGGTCGCCTTCCGAGGTGGCCGCCCGTCGGCGTCCCCGCGAGTCGATCTCCTTCACGGGCGTCCGAGCGGCCGCGAGCCGTTTTCCCTTCACGGGCGTCGAAATGGCACAGTGAGCGCGTGACAGAGAGCGCCCACAGGCAGCAGCCCGACCCGAACCCGCACCCGGCGATGCCCTGGGGCCGGTGCGGACGCAAGGAGCGAGATGGCGGAGCAGCAGACCGGAGAGCACCGGACGCCCGCAAGCCGTCGTTGCTGCGGGAGACCGCCATCATCCTCCTCACGGCTCTGGTGCTCTCCTGGCTGATCAAGTCGTTCCTGGTGCAGGCGTTCTTCATCCCGAGCGCCTCGATGGAGGACACCCTCGTCGAGGGTGACCGCGTGATGGTCTCCCGGCTCGTGCCCGACGTGTTCGACGTCCATCGTGGTGACGTCGTCGTCTTCAGGACCCGGGCGGATGGTTGCCGCCGTACGTCGCCCCGACCGCGGCCCGGTCGGCAACGCCGTGACCTCGGCCATGACCTTCGTGGGACTGCTCCCGCAGGACACCGGCGAGCACCTCATCAAGCGGGTCGTGGGACTGCCCGGCGATGCGGTCGTGTGCTGCGACGCGCAGGGGCGCGTGAGCGTCAACGGCCGGGCGATCGACGAGTCCTACATCAAGCCCGGATCCGTCCCGAGCCAGGACCCTTTCGACACGGTGGTCCCGGAGGGCATGCTGTTCGTCATGGGCGACAACCGTCAGCACTCCGCCGACTCCCGCTACAACACCGGTAACCCGGGTGGTGGGTTCGTGCCGATCGACAACGTGGTCGGCACGGCGTTCGTCAGGTGTGGCCGCTGAGCGATCTCACGTGGATGCGCAACCCGGGGCCGTGTTCGCGGAGGTGCCGGAGCCGTGACCGCGCGGCTTGGCGCACCGCTCGCCGGGGAAGCAGAGGGACGGGTCCCGACGACGCGTCCGTGGTGGAGGCTCGGGCCGCTCGGCGAGCGCCCGCACGCCGCCGGCCGGCGCGCGACGGGTCCCAAGCCACCGACCATGCGCCACGAGCGTTCGATCCTCGATTCCGGCGCCCGCTTCGTCGCGGGCGTGGACGAGGTGGTCGCGGCGCGCTCGCCGGTCCGGTGAGCGTCGGCGTCGTCGTCGTCGACCGGAGCACCGGCGCCTTCCCGAAGGGCCTGACCGACTCCAAGATGCTCACCCCAGCCGCTCGGGAGGCGATGCTGCCTGCCGTCCGCGACTGGGGGCTCGCCTGGGCAGTGGGCCACGCGGGTCCTGCCGAGATCGACGCCCACGGGATCGTGGTCGCGCTCCGGCTCGCCGGGCGGCGGGCGCTGGCCCAGGTCCGCCGGTCGCTCGGCCCCGTCGACGCGGTCCTCCTCGACGGCAAGCACGACTGGCTCACCCGCCCGACGGTCGACCTCTTCGAGGCCTTCGACCTGGACCCCGAGGACGATCTCGGTGTGCTCCCCGACCCAGCCGTCCGGACGTTGGTGAAGGCCGATCTCCAGTGCGCCTCGGTGGCAGCTGCCAGCGTGCTCGCGAAGTGCGAGCGGGACGGCCTCATGACGGGGCTCGCCCCGCAGTACACCGCCTACGGGTGGGACGCCAACAAGGGGTACGGCTCGGCGCTGCACCTGGACGCCCTCAGGGCCCACGGCCCGACGCCGCAGCACCGGCGTAGCTGGCGGCTCCCCGAGCGCGACGAGGGCTGAGCCGCCCTCGGGTCTCGGCGCCCGCCGCGCCGGGACGGGTGCCGAGCCCGTTCGGGGCCGAGCACTGCCTCGACCACGCCCGTCCGTGGCCTTGTCCCAGGTTCGACCCGCCGATAGTCCATGATGGTGCTGTGAGCGCCGAAGACCTCGAGAACTATGAGACCGAGATGGAACTGGCCCTCTACCGCGAGTATCGCGATGTGGTGGGTCTGTTCTCCTACGTGGTCGAGACAGAACGACGCTTCTACCTGGCGAACCAGGTGGACCTGCAGGTCCGTTCGGCGGCGGCGAGGTGTACTTCGAGCTGCGGCTCGCCGACGCGTGGGTGTGGGACGTCTACCGCTCCGCCCGGTTCGTGAAGTCGGTCCGCGTCGTGACGTTCAAGGACGTCAACGTCGAGGAGCTGGCCAAGGCCGAGCTCCAGCTCTAGCCCGTCTGATCGGAGGCCGACGACACGGTCGTCGGTTCCAGGCTGAGCGCCTCGTACGGCTGGGAGCCGTGCACAGCCCGACTCGACCTGCGCCGTCCACAGGTGACGCCCCGCCCGCTCCGACCCCGCTCTGCCTGAGCCAGGGTGTGGGTCGGAGGTGGGACATGAGAGCGAAGGACGCTGTCGGTCGATACGGGGAGAAGGTCGCCGAGAGGTACCTCGTCGACGCAGGCTGGGTGGTGCTCGACCGCAACTGGCGAGGCACCAGGGGCGAGCTGGACGTGGTGGCCAGGCACGGGGACGTCCTCGTCGTCGTCGAGGTCAAGACCCGCCGGGGACGGAGTTCGGGCACCCGCCGAGGCCGTCACCCCGGACAAGCTCGCCGGCTCCGCCGCCTGACCGGGGAGTGGATGGCCACGCACGCGGTGCGTCCCGCCTCGGTCCGGATCGACGTCCTGGCGGTGGTGCTGCCGAAGGCCGGTGCCGCGCAGGTCGAGCACCTCGTCGGGGTCAGCTGATGTCGCTCGGGACGACGTTCGCCGTCTCGCTCGTCGGCCTCTCCGGCCACCTGGTGGAGGTGCAGGCGCACCTGGCCGCCTCGGTCCCGGGTTCACCCTGGTGGGTCTGCCGGACACGGCCCTGTCCGAGTCGCGTGACCGCGTCCGCGCGGCGATCGCCTCGTCCGGGATCGAGTGGCCGCAGCGCAAGATCACGGTCAACCTGTCACCCGCGTCCCTGCCCAAGTCCGGCTCGGGCTTCGACCTGTCCATCGCGGTGGCGATGCTCGCCGGGCGCGCAAGATCTCGGTCGCCGACCCCGAGCGCGTCGTGCACATCGGAGAGCTCGGCCTCGACGGTCGCCTGCAGCCCGTGCGCGGGTGCTGCCGCCGTGGCCGCAGCGGTCGCGGCCGGGGTGCACGACGTCGTCGTGCCGGTGGAGAACGTCGAGGAGGCGCGCCTGGTGCCCGGAGCACGCGTCGTGGGCGTGGCCAGCCTCGCCGAGGTCGCAACCCTCTACGGGGCGGAGGTCCCCGGCATCCTGCTCCCGTCGGCCGCCACCCGGCCTCTGCGCGCGGACCGGCCGCGGAGGGTCGAGGGCGACCTGCGCGACGTTCTCGGGCAGGACCAGGCGCGCCGGGCGCTCGAGGTCGCCGCGGCGGCGGGCACCACCTGCTGCTCGTGGGCCCGCCGGGTGCGGGCAAGACGATGCTCGCCTCCCGGATCACCGGCATCCTGCCCGACCTCGACGAGGCAGGGGCCGTCGAGGTCACGGCGGTCCACTCGGTCGCCGGGGTGTTCGACCCGGGCCAGGGACTCATCCGTCGCCCGCCGTACGAGGACCCTCACCACACGGCGACGCCCGCCTCGATCGTCGGAGGCGGCAGCGGCCTGCCGCGCCCGGGCGCTGCCTCGCGGGCGCACCGAGGCGTCCTGTTCCTCGACGAGGCACCCGAGTTCGGTTCCCGCGTGCTGCAGACGCTGCGTCAACCGCTCGAGCACGGCGAGATCGTCATCCACCGGGCGGCTGGCTCGGCGCGGTATCCAGCGCGATTCCAGCTCGTCCTCGCCGCGAACCCCTGCCCGTGCGGCCTGAGCATCGGCAAGGGCCTCGAGTGCACGTGCAGCCCGCTCGTGCGGCGCAGATACTTCGCCCGGCTCTCCGGCCCCTGCTCGACCGCGTCGACGTGCAGGTCGAGGTCCGCCCGTGTCCCGGGTGGACCGCGCGGGGAGGCGCACGTCGAGTCGAGCGCGACCGTCGCGGCCCGCGTCAGCCGCGCCCGGGCAGCGGCCCGGGCGCGGCTCGCAGGGACGCCCTGGGCGACGAACGCCGAGGTCCCGGGACCTGGCTGCGCGAACGTCTGGGGCCGGACCGCGGACTCCTCACGGAGATCGACGCCGCACTGGACCGCGGCACGCTCACGCTGCGCGGCGCGGACCGTGTGCTGCGTCTCGCCTGGACCGTGGCGGACCTCGCAGGACGGGAGGCGCCAGGAAGGGCGACGTCGGACAGGGCTCGCACTGCGGACGCGGGGTCACCATGGCTGAGAGGGTGGTGCAACCCGGCGTCCACGGGGCTCCAGGGACACGTCTGCGCGGCGCGTCACGGCCGGACGGGGCGAGGGCTCGGCGCGCGGTTCGACGTCACCGACCCGCTTCTCGCCCGCGCCGCCTGGAGCCGCGTCGCCGAGCCGGGCGACCAGATCGCCGGCACGCTCGTCGCGCACCTCGGTGCTCCCGACGCGCTCGCCTGGCTCTACGAGGCGGCCGACGGCATGCAGGGTGCCGCGCTGCAGGCGCTCGCGGGGAGCGAGGGCAGGCCCTCGGGTGCCCGGCTGCTGCGCGCGATCGAGCGCTGGCGCGGCCGCCTGCCGGGGCTGGACCCTGCGCGTGAGCTGCGGGCCCTGGAACAGGTCGGTGGTCGGCTCCTGGTCCCGGGGACCCGCGGTGGCCGACGGCGGTCGACGCCCTGGGCGCCGCGGCACCGCTGGTGCTGTGGGTCCGGGGAGCGACGACCTCGCGAGCCTCTCGACGCGATCGGTCGCCCTCGTCGGCGCACGCGCCTGCACCGACTACGGCCGTCACGTCGCCGAGGACCTCGCCTCGGGGCTGGTCGACCGGCGGTTCACGGTCGTCTCGGGCGGCGCCTACGGGATCGACGCCGCAGCGCATCGGGGAGCGCTCGCGGCGAACGGGCCGACGGTCGCCTTCCTCGCTGGAGGGGTCGATCGTCTCTACCCGGCGGGCAACACCGACCTCCTGCGGTCGGTCATCGACCAAGGAGCGTGGTCAGCGAGGTCCCACCCGGTTCCGTGCCGAGCAGGGTGCGGTTCCTCCAGCGCAACCGGCTCATCGCCGCCTTCTCCAGGACCACGGTCGTGGTGGAGGCGGCGTGGCGTTCGGCGCACTGAGCACCGCGACGCACGCCGCCGGGCTGCTTCGACCCGTGGGAGCCGTGCCCGGGCCCGTCACCTCGATGGCCTCGGGCGGGTGCCACCAGCTGCTGCGGGACGGGAAGGCCGTGTGCGTCACGGACGTCGCAGAGATCGTGGAGCTCGCCGGAGATCTCGGCACCGACGCGGCACCGCCTCGGGTGGGGCGGTCCGCTCCCGAGGACGGGCTCGACGAGGTGGGGAGGCGGCTCTGGGACGCCCTCCCGCTGCGTTCGCCCGCCCCGGTCGACGCGGTCGCGCGAGCCGCGGGTCTCGGCCTAGCCGAGACGCTGGGCGGACTCGGACACCTCGAGCTCCTCGGCCACGCCGAGCAGACCGGTGGGCGGTGGCGCCGGTCGGCCGGGTGACCGAGAAGCATCGCGCCGTGCGACGAGGGCGAGCTCTCGGCGAGCAATCACGGGCGAACCACATGCCCGCGCCGACCGGGACGGGAAGCGTGCGTCGGGCGCGGCCTCCCGGGACGGCCGCGGCAGTCCGCGACACTTGCCCCATGAGCAGCAGCGTGGAGGCACCGGGACCGCCGACGAGCGGCTCGCGACGTGGCGGTCCTCCCGCCCGGGCTGGCCAGGGCCGTCGCCGAGTTCGAGCAGCACCTCGACGTTCAACGAGGTCTCGCCGCACACGGTGCGCGCCTACACGGGCGACGTGCGCTCGTTGCTGGGGCGCGCCGTCGGGACGGGGTGCGGGGCCTGGACGACGTCGACATCGCGGTCCTGCGCGACTGGCTCGCCGACTTGGGGTCCCGCGATCTCGCCCGCACGACGATGGCCCGCCGGGTGCGGCAGCGCGCGCCTTCTTCGCCTGGACGACCAGCACCGGACGCACGGCTCAGAACCCTGCCCTGCGACTGGCGAGCCCCAAGGTCGCGCGGCACCTGCCGACCGTCCTCGCCGTCGACGCGGCCGCGCATCTCATGGAGACGGCGCGCGAGGCCGCCGCCGACGGTGACCCTTCGTGGCTGCGCGAGTGGGTCGCGGTCGAGGTCCTGTACGCCTCGGGCGTGCGCGTCGCCGAGCTCGTCGGCATCGACGTCGACGACGTGGACCTCGGGAGCGGACCCTGCGCGTCGTCGGCAAGGGCGACAAGGAACGGTGGTGCCGTTCGGCGTCCCGGCCGCCGCGCGATCGGGCGGTGGCTGGAGGCGGGACGCCCCGCGCTCGCCGTGCAGGACTCCGGGCGGCCCTCCTCCTGGGGACCGAGGGCACCGGTGGGGCCAGCGCCAGGCGCGCGAGACCGTGCACCGGCTCGCGGCGCTCGCGGGCGTCGACGACGTGACTCCCCACGACCTGCGCCACAGCGCCGCGACGCACCTGCTCCAGGGCGGTTCCGACCTGCGGAGCGTCCAGGAGGTGCTCGGCCACGCGACGCTCTCGACCACGCAGCGGTACACGCACGTGAGCGCGGACCGTCTGCGAGCCTCGTTCGAGCAGGCGTTCCCCGGGCATGAGCCGGTGCCCCGTCCGGTCTGACCCCGTCCCCGTCCAGTCAGAACGAGCGTGACCTGGGCGTCACGTTCGTTCTGACAGGGGCCCCGAACGCCCGCCCTGTCAGAACCACCGCGACTTCTGGGTCACGCTCGCTCTGACAAGCTGCTCAGGTGGACCGCGTCGCGCGACGGCCGCCGGGTCCGAGGACCTCTCAGCCGAGCGGCAGCAGCACGATCGGTTCCCGCGCGCCGAGCATCGCGAGGGGTCCACGTAGGTCTCTCCTCGCCGGAGGCCCCAGTGCAGGCACGAGGCCGGGAGACAGTGCCCGGCAGGCGGGCCCTCCGACGAGCCCTCGACGCCCTGGAGCGTCCCCACGGCGTCCCCGCGAGCGACCCGCGTCCCGGGCGTCACGCCTGCGGTGACGGGCTCGAGAGGTGCGCAGCCCGCCGTCGTGCAGCACGACGACGACCCCTCGGTCGACGACCGTGCCGGCGAACGTCACGACTCCCGCCTCGGGCGCCAGCACGACGACGCCGGGCGGTGCGCCGAGGTCCACGCCGCGGTGCCCGGCAAGCCATGCCTGTTCCGGGGAAGGAATCCGCGGACCACCTCGAGGTCTCCCGCGACGGGCGGCGACCAGCCGTCCGCCGGTGCTGGGGCCACGGCCCCGGCGGGCAGGACCTGGAGCGCCGCCAGGGCCGCTACGAGGAGACCGAGGGTCGTCGCGAGGGCTGCCTGGGTTCCGCACGCCACGGCTCCCCGGCGGCTGCCCGTCCTGCGCGGACCGCGGGCCGGGCAGCGGCCCGGCGCGTCTCCTACGGGCAGCGGCGACAGGCGGAGGACGGTGGACGAGGCGTGACAGGATGGCGGGCACGGGTCGAGCATCGCGTCCAGCGGCACGGCCTCGTCCGGTGCCTGCGTGACCTGTGGACGGGGCCTCGCGCGCAGAACCTGTGAACGGGTCGGGCTGCGGTCGAGCATCAGGTAGACTTAACGCCGCGATCGGCACGTTCATTCGGACGGGCTCCCAGCACCCCGGCGGTCACCGCCAGGAGGCTCTGGCCCCCGCTGCGCGCCGTCGACTTCGCGCGTCACGTCCCGCAACCCGGCCCTCCAGGGCCACGGTCAGGGCCACCACGACAACGGTCCGGAACCTCGTTCGCCAGGGTCCGGCGTCTTCGGTGGTGTGACGCCAGGGTGCTCGGCCAACCCGGCCCGCACCGACAACCGGATTGCTCCGACCGGACGCACTGCGCCCGGCCGGACGAATGAGCGTGAGCAGCGGGAGGATCCCGCGTCACGCCTGAAAGGACGTGCCATGGCCGTCGTGACCATGCGCCAGCTCCTCGACAGCGGAGTCCACTTCGGACACCAGACCCGCCGCTGGAACCCGAAGATGAAGCGCTTCATCTTCACGGAGCGCAACGGCATCTACATCGTCGACCTGCAGCAGTCGCTGTCGTACATCGACCGCGCGTACGAGTTCGTCAAGGAGACCGTCGCCCACGGTGGCACGATCCTCTTCGTCGGCACCAAGAAGCAGGCGCAGGAGCCCGTCGCCGAGCAGGCCGCTCGCGTCGGCATGCCCTACGTGAACCACCGCTGGCTCGGTGGCATGCTCACCAACTTCACCACGGTGCACAAGCGTCTGCAGCGCATGAAGGAGCTCGAGGGGATCGACTTCGACGACGTCGCAGCCTCCGGTCTCACCAAGAAGGAGCTGCTCGTCCTGCGTCGCGAGAAGGACAAGCTGATCCGCACCCTGGGCGGCATCCGCGACATGGCGAAGGTTCCCTCCGCCGTGTGGATCGTGGACACCAACAAGGAGCACCTGGCCGTCGACGAGGCGCGCAAGCTGCGCATCCCGATCGTCGCGATCCTGGACACCAACTGCGACCCCGACGTCGTCGACTACAAGATCCCGGGCAACGACGACGCGATCCGCGCCGTCACGCTCCTCACCCGCGTGATCGCCGACGCCGCCGCCGAGGGCCTGCTCCAGCGCCACTCGGGCCGCACGGGCGCCGAGGTCGCTCCGCCACCGAGGCCGAGCCCCTCGCCGAGTGGGAGCGCGAGCTCCTCACCGGTGCCGAGGCCGAGGCCGCCGTCGAGACCGCAGCCGCTGCTGAGGTCGTCGCCGAGGTCGCAGCCGAGGAGGCCGTCGAGGCCGAGGTGGTCGCTGAGGTCGCAGCCGAGGTCGCTGCCGAGGCCGAGGTCGTCGCCGAGGCCGCTGTCGAGGTCGCTGCTGAGGCTGAGGTCGAGGCTGAGGTCGCCGTCGAGGCAGCCGAAGAGGCTGAGGTCGTCGCTGAGGCCGAGGTCATCGCCGAAGAGGCCGACGAGTCAAGTGATGACGTGGTGCGCGCCCTCCTCTGAGGGCGCGCACGCCGCACCGCCCGCTCCACGTTCTCCCGGGGAGTCCGGGACCCCAGACAGGTAAGGACACCACCATGGCGAACTACACCGCAGCCGACATCAAGGCACTGCGCGAGCGCACCGGCGCCGGCATGCTCGACGTCAAGAAGGCCCTCGACGAGGCAGACGGCGACTCCGAGAAGGCGCTCGAGATCATCCGGGTCAAGGGTCTGAAGGGCGTCGCCAAGCGCGAGGGCCGCTCGACCTCCGAGGGCCTCGTCGCCGTCGACATCGCCGAGACCGAGGGTGGTCAGGTCGCGACGCTCATCGAGCTCAACTCCGAGACCGACTTCGTCGCGAAGAACGAGAACTTCCTCAACCTCGCGGCTCGCGTGCTCAAGGCCGTGGCCGACTCCGGTGCCGCCGACACGGACGCGGCACTCGCCGCCGACGCCGACGGCGAGTCCGTCCAGCTCGTGATCGACAACACTGCCGCGTCGCTGGGCGAGAAGATCGTCCTGCGTCGCGCCACGCGCGTCGCCGGTGAGAACGTCACCGCCTACCTGCACCGCACCGCCAAGGACCTGCCGCCGTCGATCGGCGTCGTCGTCGCGACGAACGCTGCCGGCGAGGCCGTCGCCAGGACATCGCGCAGCACATCGCCGCGCTGTCCCCGACCTACCTGACGCGCGAGGACGTCCCCGAGGACGTCGTCGCGAACGAGCGTCGCATCGCCGAGGAGACCTCGCGCAACGAGGGCAAGCCCGAGGCAGCCCTGCCGAAGATCATCGAGGGTCGCCTGAACGGCTTCTTCAAGGACGTCGTCCTCGTCGACCAGCCGCTCGCGAAGGACCCCAAGAAGACCGTCGGACAGGTCCTCGCGGAGGTCGGTGGCACCGTCACCGAGTTCGTGCGGTACCGCGTCGGCGCCTGACGCACCCACCGGTGGCCCGGTCCGCGCGTCGCGTGGACCGGGCCACCGCGCACCGGGACCCGGTAGGTTCCGTCGCACATGAAGCACCCGGGGCCATGAGCTCGACCGCCCGGTACGCCCCGGGCAGACCTCGGGAGCGGGAACGACGAAGAACAGGTGGCGCTGCACATGGGCGACAACATCGAGACCACGACCCCACCCGCCGGGTGCTGCTGAAGCTCTCCGGCGAGACCTTCGGGGCGGGCAGATCGGCCTGGCACCGGACGTCGTCCAGCGGGTCGCGGGAGAGATCGCGGAGGCGGTCCGTGCCGGCGTGCAGGTCGCGATCGTCGTGGGTGGTGGCAACTTCTTCCGGGGAGCAGAGCTCTCCCAGCGCGGCCTCGACCGCGCCCGTGCCGACTACATGGGCATGCTGGGCACGGTCATGAACTGTCTCGCTCTGCAGGACTTCCTCGAGCAGGCAGGCGTCGACACGCGCGTGCAGACCGCCATCACCATGGGCCAGGTCGCCGAGCCCTACATCCCGCTGCGTGCCATCCGCCACCTGGAGAAGGGACGCGTCGTGATCTTCGGCGCCGGCGCGGGCATGCCGTACTTCTCCACGGACACCGTCTCCGTCCAGCGCGCCCTCGAGACGCATTGCCAAGAGGTCCTCATGGGAAAGAACGGTGTCGACGGCGTCTACACCGCGGACCCGAGGACCGATCCGGATGCCGTCAAGCTCGACCACCTCACCTACACGGACGCCCTCGTCGGGGACCTCGCCGTCATGGACGCCACGGCCCTGAGCCTGTGCCGCGACAACGACGTGACGATGCGGGTCTTCGGGATGAGCGAGCCGGGCAACGTGACCCGCGCCCTGCTGGGGACAATATTGGGACACTGGTCACGACGAACTGACCGGACGACCGACGCACGACCCGGGCGCGCCGCGTCCCGGTGCGCCGCACCGTGCGGCGCAGGACGGCATGCCCCAGCAACCGCACGACGAAGGAGCACTGGTGATCGACGAGACCCTCCTCGAGGCCGAAGAGAAGATGGACAAGGCGGTCGAGGTCGCCAAGGAGGACTTCGCGAACATCCGCACGGGACGTGCGAGTGGCGCGATGTTCAACAAGATCACGGTCGAGTACTACGGGGCACAGACGCCGCTGCAGCAGCTTGCGTCGTTCAACACTCCCGAGGCCCGCACGATCGTCATCTCCCCTTCGACAAGACGGCTCTGAGCGCGATCGAGAAGTCCATCCGCGACTCCGACCTCGGCGTGAACCCGTCCAACGACGGCAACATCATCCGTGTCGTGCTCCCTGTCCTGACCGAGGAGCGTCGTCGCGACTACGTGAAGCTCGCGAAGGGCAAGGCCGAGGACGCGCGCGTGTCGGTGCGCAACGTGCGTCGCCGTGCCAAGGAGCAGCTGGACCGCATCGTCAAGGACGGCGAGGCAGGCGAGGACGAGGGCACCCGCGCGGAGAAGGAGCTCGAAGCTTCACCAAGAGCCACGTCGACATGATCGACGCGCTGCTCGCCGGCAAGGAGAGCGAGCTGCTCGAGGTCTGATGCAGAAATCTGAACGCACCGATGACAAGTGACGCGGTCGCGTCCGTGCCCCGGCGAACGCCGAAGGCCGGACGCGACCTGCCGAAGGCGATCGCCGTCGGCCTCGGGCTCCTCGTCCTGGTGGGAGCCTCGTTGGGCTTCCGTCCGGAGCCGTTCGTCCTGCTGGCGATCGGTGCCGTGGGTGCCGCGCTCTGGGAGCTGAAGCAGGCGTTCCTGCGCCGCGACATCCATCTGCCGCTCCTGCCGCTCCTGGTTGGCGCGGCGGGCATCCTGGTCTCGTCCTACTACTCGGGCCCCGAGGCGCTCATGGTCTCGTTCGTCCTGACCGTGGCGGGGTCGTGGTCTGGCGGCTCATCGACGGCTCCGGCACCGCCGCCGTGCGGGACGCCGCGGCGGGGACGTTCGCCACCGCCTACCTGCCGTTCATGGCCGGGTTCGTGATGATGATGCTGGCGAACCCTGAGAACGGCCGGATCCAGGTCCTCATCTTCATCCTGCTGGCGGTCGCGAACGACGTCGGGGGTACGTCGCGGGGTCCTCTTCGGCCGCCACCCGCTCGCGCCGTCGATCAGTCCCAAGAAGAGCTGGGAGGGTCTCGCGGGCTCGTTCGTGCTGGCGACCGCGATCGGCGTCGTCGGGGCGGTCTACGGCCTCGGGTGAGCCCGGTGATCGGTGTCGCGCTCGGCGTCATGGTGCCGCTCACAGCCACCGTGGGAGACCTGGCCGAGTCGATGATCAAGCGCGACCTAGAATTGAAGGACATGGGGTCGCTCCTGCCGGGGCACGGAGGTGTCCTCGACCGCCTCGACTCCATGCTCCTGACTGCTCCGTTCGTGTATCTGCTGCTCTCCGTCTCGCTCTGAGACGGGCCCGCGAGGGCAGCGGCAGGCACGGACGCACGCGCGTGCCGGACTGCGTGAGAACGCACCGGCACGCCCGCACGAGTGCACCTCACGCGATCCGGCGTGGGGAGCGCTGACCTGCTCCACCCGCTCCAACCTCTGGATCCTCCATGTCTGTTCGCCCGTCCGTCGAATCGAAGCCGCTGCCGCTCGTCATGTCGGCACCTCGCCGCGGGAAGCCCCGCGTCACTTCGCCGACCTCTCTGCCGAGGAACGGACGGCGGCCGTCGTGGAGCTGGGGAGAAGCCCTTCCGGGCCAAGCAGCTCGCGACGCACTACTACGCGCACTACACGAGCGCTGCGGAGGACATGACGGACCTGCCCAAGGCGTCGCGCGACCTGCTGGTGGAGAACCTGTTCCCACAGCTGCTCACGCCCGCGCGCGTGATGCAGGCGGACGGTGGGACGACCGTCAAGACGCTCTGGAAGCTCTTCGACGCCGCCAAGGTCGAGTCGGTCCTCATGCGCTACCCGAACCGCTCGACGCTGTGCGTCTCGAGCCAGGCGGGCTGCGGCATGGCGTGCCCCTTCTGCGCGACGGGGCAGATGGGCCTCACCCGCAACCTGTCGACCGCGGAGATCGTCGAGCAGGTCCGCTCGGCCGCCAAGTCGCTCGCCGACGGTGACATCCCTGGTGGTCCGGCTCGGTTGAACAACCTCGTCTTCATGGGGATGGGGAGCCCATGGCCAACTACAAGGCCGTCATGGGCACGATCCGTCAGCTCGTCGCACCCGCCCCGGAGGCTGGGCATGTCGGCGCGCAACATCACGGTCTCGACCGTGGGCCTGGTCCCGGCGATGAACAAGCTCTCGGCCGAGGGCATCCCCGTGACGCTCGCTCTCGCTCCACGCCCCGGACGACGACCTGCGCAGCGAGCTCGTCCCGATCAACACCCGTTGGTCGGTCGACGAGACCCTGGACGCGGCGCGCAACTACTTCGAGGTGACCGGGCGCCGCGTCAGCATCGAGTACGCGCTGATCAAGGACATGAACGATCACGCGTGGCGAGCGGACCTCCTGGGCGAAGCTCACGGCCCGCGGCTCCGGCTGGGTGCACGTCAACCCGATCCCGTTGAACCCCACGCCGGGCTCGATCTGGACCGCCAGCGAGCGCGACGTCGAGGACGAGTTCGTCGCTCGCTTGCGCGGGCACGGGATTCCGACCACTATTCGTGACACACGTGGCAGCGATATCGATGGTGCGTGCGGGCAGCTGGCAGCTGAGGAGGAAGAGTGAGTTCGTTGTTCAGCACCGTCTCGAAGGTGCGCAACGGGTACGACCCGGAAGAGGTGGACGAGTTCTTCGACCACGCGCGTCAGGTCTACGAGGGCAAGAAGCCCGAGCGTCTGACGAGCACGGACATCCAGGTCTCGATGTTCGACCTGATCCGTGGCGGGTACGACACCCATGAGGTCGACGCGGCACTCGATCGGCTGGAGGGGCCTTCATCGCCCGCCAGCGCGCCGAGTACGTGGCGGTCAACGGTCAGCAGGCCTGGATGAACGCCTTGGCGGAGCGGGCTCGGAGCCTGTACGGCCGCCTGGGGCGCCCGGACGGGAGCGCTTCGCCCTGCGGGCCGCGGTGAGTCGGGCTACGACATGGACGACGTCGACGATCTGTGCGACCGCCTCGTGGCGTACTTCGACCGTCAGGAGCCCATCACCGCCGCCGAGATCCGCAGCACGACGTTCGCGCGCCGTCGCGGCAAGGACGGCTATGCCGAAGGGCCGGTCGACGCGTTCTTCGCCCGGGCCATCGAGGTGCTGCTCGGCGTCGAGTGACGTCGGGTGGACGGCCTGCCCGACGGCGTCGCTCGCGTCGGGCAGTCCTCGCACCTGGGAGAATGTCGGTATGAGTCTGCGCAGCGTGACCTTGCTCGGGTCGACCGGATCCATCGGTACCCAGGCGATCGACGTGATCTCCCGCCATCAGGACCGCTTCCGCGTGGACGCGATCTCGGCCGGGGCACCAACGCCGGGCTGCTCGCCCGGCAGGCCGTCGACCTCGGGTGCGGCGCGTCGGTGTCGCGGACCCGGAGCGGGCGGCCGAGGTCGAGCAGGCGATCGCCGAGCGCACGGCGGGCGCCGGTGGAACCGGGCAGCGCATCGAGGTGCTGGTCGGACCGGAGGCGGCGACCGAGCTCGCCGGTGCAGGCTCCGACGTGGTGCTCAACGGGATCACCGGTTCTGTGGGCCTCGGCCCCACCCTGGCGGCACTGAGCGCCGGCTCGACGCTCGCGCTGGCCAACAAGGAGTCCCTCGTCGTGGGCGGTGTGCTGGTCCAGGACGCGAGGCAGCGCCCAGATCAGATCGTCCCGGTCGACTCGGAGCACTCCGCGATCGCGCAGGCACTGCGCTCGGGTCGTCGCGAGGAGGTCCGTCGCCTCGTCCTGACGGCGTCCGGCGGACCGTTCCGGGGCTGGAGCCGCGACGACGTCAAGGCGGCCTCCTCGGAGCAGGCCTTGGCGCACCCGACGTGGGCCATGGGACCGGTCGTGACGATCAACTCCGCGACGCTCATGAACAAGGGCCTCGAGCTCATCGAGGCGCACCTGCTCTTCGACGTGCCGACCGAGGACATCGCGGTCGTCGTGCACCCCAGTCCGTGGTCCACTCGATGGTGGAGTTCGTCGACGGATCGACCATCGCACAGGCCTCGCCGCCTGACATGCGGCTGCCGATCGCGCTCGGCCTGAGCTGGCCCGAGCGTCTGGGCGCCGTGGCCGCCGGCTGCGACTGGACTGCGGCCACGGCGTGGACCTTCGAGCCCCTCGACGAGGCGCTCTTTCCGGCGGTGGGCCTCGCGCGCGCGGCGGCCTCGGCCTCCGCGACGCACCCGCGGTCTACAACGCGGCCAACGAGGAGTGCGTCGCCGCGTTCCTCGCCGGTCGGATCGGCTTCCTGGACATCGTCGAGACCGTCGAGAAGGTCGTGGGCGAGCATCAGGGAACCCCACGGGAGTCGGTCACGTTGGACGACGTGACGGCGGCCGAGGGTGGGCACGTGCTCGTGCCCACGAGATCCTGGCGCGCCGCTGATTCCCAGGTGTTCCGCACGTAAGGGCGGTAGGTTCGCTCACGTCCTTCAGCATTCCCGAACGGAGAACTCATGACCGCGGTGATCGCGATCCTCGTCGTGCTGGTCGGCATCCTGGTGTCGATCGCGCTGCACGAGGTGGGACACATGGTCCCGGCGAAGAAGTTCGGCGTCCGGGTGAGCCACTACTTCGTGGGCTTCGGACCCACCCTGTGGTCGCGGACCAAGGGGAGACCGAGTACGGCCTCAAGGCGATCCCCTGGGCGGCTACGTGCGTCTCGTGGGCATGTACCCGCCGCCCCCGCGGGCAGGACGCCGTCGGACGGGTTCTTCGGCCGCATGGTCCAGGACGCCCGCGAGATGAGCGCCGAGGAGATCCTGCCCGGGCAGGAGCCGCGCGCATTCTACAACCTCTCGGTGCCCAAGAAGATCGTCGTGATGTTCGGCGGTCCGTTCATGAACCTGATCATCGCGTTCGTGCTCATGACCGTCGTCCTCGTCGGCATCGGGTATCCGACCGCGACCACGACGGTCGGGGTCGTGCCGGAGTGCGTCACGCCGGCGTCGGCCCCTGCCGACTACGAGTGCACGGCGGAGGACCCGGTCACCCCGGCCGCCGAGGCGGGACTGCAGCCCGGCGACACGATCGTCTCGTTCGACGGCGAGCCCGTCACCTCGTGGGACTCGCTCGTCGGCAAGATCACCGGGCGGCGGGCAGACCGTCCCGCTCGTGGTCGAGCGTGACGGCGAGCGCACCACGCTCGAGATCACCCGGCCGAGGTGGACCGCCCGGTCGTCGGGGACGACGGCCAGTACGTCACCGACGACGACGGCGAGCTGGTGCTGAAGCCCACCGGGTACGCCGGCGTCGCTCCGACCCAGGAGCGTGTCTCCCAGCCGTTGTCGTCGGTCCCGGAAGCGATCTGGGAGCAGGTCAGCGGCACGGCGTCGATCATCGTCTCGTTGCCCGCCCGGCTCGTCGACATCGGGCAGGCTGCTTTCGGCGGGAGGCTCGCGACCCCAGCTCTCCGGTCGGGCCCGTCGGCGTGACGATCGTCGCGGCGGACCTCCTGGACGCCGGCGAAGGGGACCTCGTCGGTCAGGTGGCGACCATGCTCAGCCTGCTCGCCTCGCTCAACATCGCCCTGTTCGCCTTCAACCTCATCCCGTTGCCACCGCTCGACGGCGGGCACATCGCGGGCGCGCTCTACGAGGGGCCAAGCGGCAGGTCGCCAGGGTCCGCGGTCTCCCGCGTCCGGGGCACGCCGACGTCGCCAAGCTGGTCCCTCTCGGGCTCGCCATGTGGGTGGTCCTGCTCGGCATGGGTCTCCTGCTGATCTACGCCGACATCGTGAACCCCGTCCGCATCACCTGACACGCCGGTTCCGTGCTGCTCGCGAGGACCCGGTCCGCTCCGCCGCCGTGAAGATCTCGCGAAGAGTCCCGTCCGGAGCGGGCGGGTGAGCCGTTCGGCACGGCCGGGGTGCTGCGCGGGGATACTAGGACGGTGAGCGTACCCATCAGCCTTGGCATGCCAGCAGCACCCCGCCGGTCCTCGCGCCGCGCCGCAAGACGCGCAAGATCAAGGTCGGCAAGATCGACGTGGGCGGCGACGCCCCGGTCAGTGTGCAGTCGATGTGCACGACGCAGACGACGGACATCAACGCGACGCTGCAGCAGATCGCCGAGCTGACCGCTGCTGGCTGCGACATCGTCCGCGTGGCGGTGCCGACCCAGGACGACGCCGACGCGCTGGCCGTGATCGCCCGCAAGTCGCAGCTGCCCGTGATCGCGGACATCCATTTCCAGCCGAAGTACGTCTTCACGGCCATCGACGCCGGCTGCGCCGCGGTCCGCGTCAACCCGGGAACATCCGCAAGTTCGACGACCAGATCAAGGAGATCGCCCGCGCCGCCACGGACGCGGGCACCTCGATCCGCATCGGCGTCAACGCCGGGTCGCTCGATCCCCGTCTGCTCGCCAAGTACGGCAAGGCCACCCCGGAGGCCCTCGTCGAGTCGGCCGTCTGGGAGGCGTCGCTGTTCGAGGAGCACGGTTTCCGCGACTTCAAGATCTCGGTCAAGCACAACGACCCCGTCGTCATGGTGCGGGCCTACGAGCTGCTCTCCGAGCGCGGTGACTGGCCGCTGCACCTCGGCGTGACCGAGGCCGGACCCGCGTTCCAGGGCACCATCAAGTCGGCCACGGCCTTCGGCGCGCTGCTGAGCAAGGGCATCGGCGACACGATCCGGGTCTCGCTCTCGGCCCCGCCGGTCGAGGAGGTCAAGGTCGGCATCCAGATCCTCCAGTCGCTCAACCTGCGCCCGCGCAAGCTGGAGATCGTGTCCTGCCCGTCGTGCGGTCGCGCCCAGGTGGACGTGTACACGCTCGCGGAGAAGGTCACCGCCGGTCTCGAGGGCATGGACGTCCCGTTGCGGGTCGCGGTCATGGGCTGCGTCGTGAACGGTCCGGGCGAGGCGCGTGAGGCGGACCTCGGCGTCGCGTCGGGCAACGGCAAGGGCCAGATCTTCGTCAAGGGCGAGGTCGTCAAGACGGTGCCGGAGTCCATGATCGTCGAGACGCTGATCGAGGAAGCGATGCGGATCGCCGAGTCCATGACGCCGGAGAACGACTCCCAGGCGGCTCGCCGGTCGTCACCGTCGGCTGAGCCTGCGGCGATGGCGCGCTGGCACCCCGGACCGTGGTCCCGACCGGAGGCGGCCCGAGTCCTCACGGACGCGGACGTCCCGGCCGCGCTGGACGTGTGCGCCCTGGACCCGGTCGGTTCGGTCCTGGCCGCGTCACGGATCGTCGAGGCGACCAGGCTGTCGCTGAGCGGGGGCCAGGTGTGGGGCTTCCCGCCCAGGGTCCGCTGCTGGCGATCTGCTGGGCGGGGCCAACCTGGTACCCGTCGTGCCCACGCACGGCACCGAGCACGAGGAGGCGCTCGACGCCTTCGCGGCCCTGGCGCGTCGCTTCGGTCGGCGTGCGTCATCGATCGTCGGCGAGCGCTCGGCCGCGCTCGGTCTGTGGGACCGGCTCGCGGAGCACTGGCCGCCGGCGCGGGACATCCGTGACGACCAGCCGTCGCTGATGATCGACCGCGCACCGGACGTCGAGCCGGACCCGTTGGTGCGCCGCTCGGTCCCTGCCGAGCTGCCGCTGGTCCTGCCGGCGTGCGTGCGCATGTTCGTCGAGGAGGTCGGCTACTCGCCGGTCGCCGCAGGGGCACGGCGTACGCCGAGGCGTGCGCGGGCTCATCACCTCGGGGCGCTCGTTCGTGCGCGTGGCGGGAGGAGCCGACGCGCCCGGTGCGCCGGACCCCTGGGCGTCATGTTCGAGGAGCGCGTCGTGGCGTTCAAGGCCGAGCTCGGGGCGGTGACGCCCGACGTCGCGCAGGTGCAGGGCGTGTGGGTGGAACCGCAGCTCCGGGGCGCCGCCTGTCCGAGTCGGGCATGGCCGCGGTCGTGGAGATCACGCGCCGCGAGATCGCTCCCGTGGTCTCGCTCTACGTCAACGCCTACAACGAGCGCGCGCTCGCGACGTACCGGCGGGTGGGCTTCGAGCAGGTGGGTACCTTCGCGACGGTGCTCTTCTGAGCCCCTACTTCAGGAGCTTCGACATGCGACGGTCCGCGAGGACCTGCCCGCCGGTCTGGCAGGTCGCGCAGTACTGCAGGCTCCGGTCGGCGAACGAGACCTCACGCACGACGTCCCCACACGGGGCACGCCTCGCCCGTGCGCCCGTGGACGCGCATCCCGCGACGCTTGGCGTCCTTGAGCTCGGCGGCGGCCTGCCCGACGACGTCGCGACCGCCTCCGCGAGCACGTCGCGGATCGCGTCGTGCAGGTTGGCCACGGCGTCGGTGTCGAGGCTGCGGGTGAGGCGGAACGGGCTCGTCCTCGCGGCGTGCAGGATCTCGTCGGAGTAGGCGTTGCCGATGCCGGCGATCAGGTGCTGGTCGCGCAGCACGCCCTTGACCTGCTGGTTGCGGGCCGCGAGCAACCGCGACAGCTCGGCGCGCGTGAAGTCCGGCCCGAGAGGCTCGACGCCCAGGCTCGCGATCGCGGGAACCTCGTGCGGGTCGTGGACCAGGTACACCGCGAGCCGCTTGCGGGTGCCGGCCTCCGTGAGGTCGAAGCCCGACCCGTCGTCGAACCGGACCCGTAGGGCGAGCACGGCTCGCACGCCACCCGGCTCGAGGTGGGACGTACGGGCGTGGTCGGTGCGCTCTCCGACCAGCGCAGCCATCCTGCCCGGGCGAGGTGGAAGACCAGGTGGAGCTCGCCGTCGGGCGCGGGCTCCTCTGCGACCGGGGCGCCCTGGGCGCGAGGCGCCGGGCGCACCGCGAGGTCGAGCCACTTGCCGTGCCGTGACGCCCCGTGACGGTGCCGCCGACCAGGGAGGACAGGGGAGGGAGAACGTCTTGAGAGCCACGATCGAGGCGAGGTCCGCGGCCATGACGACATGACCGGTCGCGCGCTCGTCGAGGAATCGGACGAGCGCCTCGACCTCGGGGAGCTCGGGCACGCTTCCATGGTGCCTGCTCGTCCGGGTCTGCGCACCGCCGGGGTGGGGCGGCCAGAAACCCTGCGGTACGAGGGGTCCGGCGACGGTAGGATCGGGCCCATGTCTTCAGCCTCCAGCCGGGTGGTCGGTCCCCCGTCAAGCCCCTCAAGATGACCTCCCTGTTCCTGCGGACGCTGCGCGAGGACCCGGTCGACGCCGAGGTCGCGAGCCACAAGCTCCTCGTGCGCGCCGGGTACATCCGTCGCGCCGCCCCGGCATCTACACCTGGCTGCCGCTGGGCCTGCGCGTGCTCGCCAAGGTCGAGGCGATCGTCCGCGAGGAGATGGAGGACGCGGGCGGCCAGGAGGTCCACTTCCGGCGCTGCTGCCCCGCGAGCCCTACGAGGCGACGGGACGCTGGGACGAGTACGGGGCGAACGTCTTCCGCCTCACGGACCGCAAGGACGGCGACTACCTGCTCGCGCCCACGCACGAGGAGATGTTCACGCTCCTGGTCAAGGACCTGTACTCGTCCTACAAGGAGCTGCCGCTCACGCTGTTCCAGATCCAGACGAAGTACCGCGACGAGGCCCGGCCGCGCGCGGGCCTGATCCGTGGGCGCGAGTTCATCATGAAGGACGCGTACTCGTTCGACGTGACCGACGAGGGCCTCGAGGCCTCCTACCAGACGCAGCGCGCCGCCTACCAGCGGATCTTCACGCGCCTGGGCCTCGAGTACGTGATCGTGGCGGCGACGTCCGGTGCGATGGGCGGCTCGCGCAGCGAGGAGTTCCTCAACCCGACCGCGATCGGTGAGGACACGTTCGTGCGCTCGCCCGGCGGCTACGCGGCCAACGTCGAGGCCGTCGTCACGCCCGTGCCCGACGCCCTGCCCTACGACGACGCGCCCGCGGCTACGTCGAGGACACCCCGACACCCCGACGATCGACTCGCTCGTCGCGCTCGCCAACGCGCGCTTCCCGCGCCCCGACCGCGAGTGGACCGCGGCCGACACGCTCAAGAACGTCGTGCTCGCGCTCACGCACCCGGACGGTCGTCGCGAGGTGCTCGTCGTGGGTCTGCCCGGCGACCGCGAGGTGGACCTCAAGCGCCTCGAGGCGGCTGTCGAGCCCGCCGAGGTCGAGCCTGCGGGCGAGGCGGACTTCGCCGCGCACCCCGAGCTCGTCAAGGGGTACATCGGCCCCGAGGTGCTCGGCCCGCAGGGCCCCAGGTGACGGTGCCCGCGCAGGGCAAGACCCCGCGTCGTCGCACTCGGCGATCAGGTTCCTGCTGGACCCCGCGTCGTCGAGGGCACCCGTTGGATCACGGGCGCGAACCAGCACGGCAAGCACGTGTTCGACCTGGTCGCCGCTCGCGACTTCACGGCCGACGGCACGATCGAGGCCGCCGAGGTCCGTGCGGGCGACCTCGCGCCCGACGGCTCGGGTCCGCTCGAGCTCGCGCGCGGCATCGAGATCGGCCACATCTTCGCGCTGGGACGCAAGTACGCGCAGGCCCTGGGCCTGACGGTGCTCGACGAGAACGGCAAGCAGGTCGTCGTGACCATGGGCTCGTACGGGATCGGCGTGACGCGTGCGCTCGCCGCACTGGCCGAGGCCAACCACGACGAGGCGGCCTCGCCTGGCCCGCGCACGTGGCCCCATGCACGTCCAGGTGGTCGCCACGGGCAAGGACCAGGCGGTCTTCGAGGCCGCCGCGTCTCTCACGGCCGAGCTCTCGGCGCGCGGCGTCGAGGTCCTGTACGACGACCGCCCCAAGGTCTCGCCGGGCGTGAAGTTCAAGGACGCCGAGCTCCTGGGCGCCCGCTCGTCGTGGTCGTCGGCCGCGGCCTCGCGGACGGCGTCGTCGAGGTGCGCCCCGCCAGGGCGGCGAGGCCGTGCAGGTGCCGGTCGCCGAGGTCGCGAACCTCGTGACCGAGAAGGTGGCCCAGCTGCTGGGCTGACCAGGCTGCAGCAGACGAGATGGCCGGGCCCGGAAGCACCAGGTGCTTCCGGCCCGGCCCGTCTCGCGTCCGGCGGAGGTCAGCCGGTCGCAGGCGTCTCGCTCGACTGCTCCGGCAGGCCAGGGAACGCGCTGACGGGCGCGCCCCAGGAGATCGCCGCGAGGTTCGCCTCGAGCAACAGGTCCGCGAGCGGCAGACGTGTCCCGGCGCCGGCCTCGCCGATCAGGGCCGCGTACGACCCGCGAGGGAGGTTTCCAACCGGGCGGCGAGCTCCGCCGTCGGGACGTCGGCCGGGACCGTGTACGCGACCCGGCGGGGTCCTGGGACCCTCCCGCCGTACCCGCGGCCTGGGCCCAGGCCTCCGCGCGCTCCGGTGCAGCGCCGCCCGCGCCAGGGCGGCGTCGCGTACCTCGCCGTCGGCGAGCGCGGCACGGACCTCGTACGCGTAGCCCGCGGCGTCCTCGGCCTCGATGATGGTCGACAGGTCGGTCGCGCTCAGTCCCGACGGTGCGGCTTCGGGGACGAGCAGGCCGCTCGGGGTGACCAGGGACTCGGGGAGCGGGTTCCTGTCGACGCGGCGACCTGGCGGGCGGAGGCGTCCTGGGACGCCGCGACCGACGCGAGCAGCCGCGCGAAGGACCCGTCCTCGGTCAGGTCGACCGCCGTGCGGAGGTCGGTGGTGGAGGCGGCGAGCGCGTCGACGACCTCGGCGGGCGTCGCTGACGCGGGTGCCGTGGGCTCGTCCGTCGCGCCCGACGTGGCCCCGGCTCGGGAGCCCGGAGTCGTAGACCCCGAGCTGGGTCGCGTGCAGGCGGCGAAGGCGCTCGTGTCCGCGAGGGCGGCGAGCCCGGCCGCGTCCAGGCCCGACGACGTCGCACCGGCTGCGACGGCCAGCTCACCGGCGTGCTGGGCGCCCCAGACTGCCTCGCGCCGCAGCGTCTCCTGGGCGTCCGGGACGGGCTCCGAGGGCGGCGGGTCTCCAGGCGCAGACCGCAGCCCGCCGCTGCGAGCAGGGCGAGGACGTGACGATCGCCACCACCCGCGGCGGGCGGAGCGTCGTGAAACCGCCCCAGCCCGTGCAATTCGGGGCGAAGTGGGAGCTGAGGCGGGATCCGGCAGGCTCGGCGGACGGAGGCGCGGAGTCGGGTCGACAGTCATCGAGGGTGATGATGTCACGTTCCTGGCAGGTGAGTCGTTAGGCTGATCCCGTACAACAACACACCGGTCGAATCCTTGCCCGGTGGGCAGTGGGAGCCGACGGGAGACCGAGAGATGAACAAGGCGAAGCAGGCTGGTGCGGACAGGGTCCGTCAGGTCGTGGACCCGGTGGTGCAGGGAGCTGACCTGTACCTGGAGGACGTGACCGTCGCACCGGCCGGAAGCCGCTCGGTCGTCCGCATCACGCTGGACCTCCCGGAGGACGCCGTGGGCAACCTCGACCTGGACCGTGTCGCCGAGGTCTCGCGGTCGATCAACACCGCGCTCGACGAGTCCGACGCCTTCCCGGGTGCCTACACCCTCGAGATCTCGACCCCGGCACCTCCCGGCCGCTCACCGAGCCCCGCCACTTCAAGCGCGCCCGCGGACGCATCGTGCGCCTCACGCTCCAGGAGGGCGAGAACGTGGAGGGTCGCCTCCGCGAGGTCGCCGACGGTCGCCTGCTGCTCACCGATGCTGCCGTCGAGTCCGTAGCGCTCGAGGACGTCGTGCGCGGAGACATCCAGGTGGAGCTCAAGCGCGCCCTCGATGTCGACCTCGGCCCGGAGATGGCTGTTGACGCGAACCCGGGGCAGAGGCCCCACGACGAGGAGGTCTGATCGATGGACATCGACATGAGCGCGCTGCGGCTGCTGGAGCGCGAGAAGGACATCAGCCTCGACATCCTGGTGGCGGCGATCGAGCAGGCGCTGCTCTCCGCCTACCACCGGACCCCGACGCCTACGGGCGTGCGCGGGTCGAGCTCGAGCGCCGTTCCGGACACGTGACCGTGTGGGCCCGCGAGGAGCTCCCGGCGGAGGACGACGACGACGAGCCCGAGCTGGACGAGGACGGCGAACCGGTCCGGCGTTACCGGGCCGCGGTGTTCGGCCCGGAGTTCGACCACACGCCGCAGGACTTCGGACGCATCGCGACCGCGACGGCACGTCAGGTGATCGTGCAGCGCCTGCGCGACGCGGAGGACGACCAGATCCTCGGGAACTTCCGGGGCAAGGAGGGCGAGGTCCTCGCGGGCATCATCCAGCAGGGCAACGACCCGCGCATGGTGCTCGTGGACGTCGGCGGCACCGAGGCGCTGCTCCCGCCGCACGAGCAGGTCCCGACCGAGGACTACGTGCACGGAGAGCGCCTGCGCGCCTACGTCCTCGACGTCGCCCGCGGCATGAAGGGCCCGCAGATCACGCTGAGCCGGACCCACCCGAACCTGGTCCGCAAGCTCTTCGAGCTGGAGGTCCCCGAGGTGGCCGACGGTTCGGTCGAGATCATGGCGATCGCCCGTGAGGCCGGGCATCGATCAAGGTCGCCGTCCGCTCGCGCGTCGCTGGTCTGAACGCCAAGGGAGCCTGCATCGGTCCCCTGGGCGGACGCGTCCGTGCGGTCATGGCAGAGCTGCACGGCGAGAAGATCGACATCGTCGACTTCAGCGACGACCCGCGGACTTCGTGGCCAGTGCGCTGTCGCCCGCGCGTGTGACATCAGTCACCGTCGTGGACGCGGACGCCCGCGCCGCGCGCGTGGTCGTCCCGGACTTCCAGCTGTCCCTCGCGATCGGCAAGGAAGGGCAGAATGCCCGGCTTGCCGCGAAGCTCACGGGTGGCGCATCGACATCCGCTCGGACGAGGGAACAACCCGGAGCGGACTCCGCTCGTGCACGCAGCGGCTCCGGCGAGGGCAGCGAGCCGGACGCCGGCGACGGAATCGGGTAACACCCGGTGACCGGGCGCGCTAGACTGTCCCTGACTGGGCCACGGGTCCGGCCACCGGCACACGAACTTTCAGGCGCACATGCGCCCGTTCGAACGTGCGTCGGGTGCCGGGAGCGTGACCTACGGTCTGTTCTTCTCCGCCTCGTGGTGGATCAGTCCGACATCCCAGAGCCCCGGCTCGTCGTCGATGTCGGCCGGTCACTTCCGGGGCGCGGCGCCTGGCTCCACGATGCTCGGCGTTGCCTCGAGCTGGCCGAGCGTCGACGAGCCTTCCCCGGCCCTGCGTCTCGCAGGCCCCGTGGACCTCGCCGGAGTTCGCGCCCATCTCGACAGGGAAGTCTGACCTGTCGTCAGTCATCGCCAGTCATCGTCAGTCGGCGGTCCCGGCGGCGGCGCACCGCGCCAACCGGACCGAGCCGCACCAGAAACGCACGAATCGTCGACAAGGAAGCGGGTTAGAAGCCGATGGGCACCCGATGAGTACCCAGCGATGAGCACCCAGCACTAAAGACGGTCCTCCCTGTTTCGGGTGGGCCGAGACAGGAGAGTTGTGGCAAAGGTCCGCGTCTACGAGCTCGCAAAGGAGCTCGGGGTGGAGAGCAAGACCATCATGACCAAGCTGACGGAACTCGGTGAGTTCGTCCGCTCGGCATCCTCGACCATCGAACCGCCGGTCGTCCGCAAGCTGCGCGACACCTTCCCGGTCGGCGGCACGGAGAGCGCAAGCGCTCCGGCCAAGCCTGCCGCCGTGAAGCCCGCGCCGGCACGTCCGGCCGCGCCCCGGCCCGCTCCGGCTGCCGAGGCCGCACCGGCCCCGGCCGCCCCGCGCCGGCACCCGCCGCGCCGAAGGCACCGGCCCCGAAGCAGGAGGCCGCGAGCCCGCGTTCGTCGAGCCTGCGCCTGCCCAGGCCAAGCCCGCCGCTGCACCGGCCCCGGCCCCGGCCGAGCGCAAGCCAGCGGCGTCGCCAAGCCGACCGGTGGCGGCAACGCCCCGCGCCCGGTCCGCGTCCCGCGGCGTCTCGCCCAGCGGGTCCGGCGGCGGCGCACGTCCCGGCGCTCCGCGCCCGGGCAACAACCCGTTCGCCTCGAGCCAGGGCATGCCGCGTTCCGGCGGCGCTCCGCGCCGGGCAACAACCCGTTCGCCTCGAGCCAGGGCATGCCCCGACCGGGTGCACGCCCCGAGCGTGCCGCCGACCCGGCCGCGAACGCGAACCCGCTGCAGGCAGCACCGAGCGTTCCGGTGGACCCCGTCCCGGTGGTCCCCGTCCGCCCGCGTCCTGGCGGTCCCCGTCCTAACCCCGGCATGATGCCGGGTCGTACCTCGGTCGGTCGCCCCGGTGACCGTCCCGCACCGGGCGGTCGTCCGGGTGGCGGCGCCGGTGGCCCCGGTGGCGGTCGCGGCGGCTTCGCCGGTCGTCCTGGTGGCGCCGGTGGCGGCCCGGTGGCGGCGGTGCTCCCGGTGGTGGCGGCGGCTTCGCCGGTCGCCCCGGCGGCGGCGGTCGCGGTGGTGCCGGTCGTGGCAGCACCCAGGGTGCGTTCGGTCGTGCAGGAGGGCGCCCGTCCGCGGGCGCAAGTCCAAGCGGGCGAAGCGCCAGGAGTTCGAGCAGATGCAGGCCCCTCGCTGGGTGGCGTGCAGGTTCCCCGCGGAACGGCTCGACCATGGTGCGTCTGCGTCACGGCTCGTCGCTCAACGACTTCGCCGACAAGATCGACGCCAACCCGGCGAGCCTCGTGACGGTGCTGTTCCACCTCGGTGAGATGGCGACCGCCACGCAGTCCCTCGACGAGGACACGTTCAGCTCGCTCGCCTCGGAGCTCGGATACATCATCGAGATGGTCTCCGCCGAGGAAGAGGACCGCGAGCTCCTCGGTGCCTTCGACATCGACCTGGACGCCGAGCTCGAGGGTGAGGGCGACGACGAGCTTCAGGCCCGTCCGCCCGTCGTCACGGTCATGGGCCACGTCGACCACGGTAAGACGCGACTGCTCGACGCGATCCGTCAGACCGACGTCATCTCCGGCGAGGCCGGCGGCATCACGCAGCACATCGGTGCCTACCAGGTCCGTCACGACCACGAGGGCGTCGACCGCGCCATCACGTTCATCGACACCCCGGGCCACGAGGCGTTCACCGCTATGCGTGCCCGTGGTGCCCAGGTCACCGACATCGCGATCCTCGTGGTCGCCGCCGACGACGGCGTCATGCCGCAGACGGTGGAGGCTCTCAACCACGCGCAGTCGGCCGGCGTGCCGATCGTCGTCGCGGTGAACAAGGTGGACAAGGAGGGGCCAACCCGCCAAGATCCGCCAGCAGCTCACCGAGTACAACCTGGTGGCCGAGGAGTACGGCGGCGACACCATGTTCGTCGACGTGTCCGCCAAGCAGAACGAGGGCATCGACGCGCTCCTCGAGGCCGTCCTCCTCACGGCGGACGCCTCGCTCGACCTGCGTGCCAACCCGGACAAGGACGCACGAGGCGTCGCCATCGAGGCGAACCTCGACAAGGGCCGCGGCGCCGTCGCGACCGTCCTGGTCCAGTCCGGCACGCTCCACGTCGGGGACGCGATCGTCGCGGGCACCGCTCACGGCCGCGTCCGTGCGATGTTCGACGAGCACGGCAACAACGTCACCGAGGCCGGCCCGCCCGCCCGTGATGGTGCTCGGGCTCGCGTCCGTGCCCAGCGCCGGTGACACGTTCCTCGTGGCACCCGACGAGCGCACGGCCCGTCAGATCGCCGAGAAGCGTGAGGCCGCCGAGCGTGCAGCACTCCTGGCCAAGCGTCGCAAGCGCGTCAGCCTCGAGGACTTCGCGCAGGCGCTCGAGCAGGGCAAGGTCGAGACCCTCAACCTGGTCCTCAAGGGCGACGTCTCCGGTGCTGTCGAAGCACTCGAGGACGCGCTGCTGCAGATCAACGTCGGCGACGAGGTCCAGCTGCGCATCATCCACCGTGGCGTCGGTGCGATCACCCAGAACGACGTCAACCTGGCGACCGTGGACAACGCGATCATCATCGGGTTCAACGTCAAGTACGGCGAGCGCGTCGAGGCACTGGCGGAGCGCGAAGGCGTCGACGTCCGCTTCTACTCGATCATCTACCAGGCGATCGACGACGTCGAGGCTGCACTCAAGGGCATGCTCAAGCCCGAGTACGAAGAGGCGCAGCTCGGCACCGCCGAGATCCGCGAGGTCTTCCGTTCTTCCAAGTTCGGGAACATCGCCGGTTCGATCGTCCGCTCGGGCGAGATCCGACGGAACACCAAGGCACGAGTCCTGCGTGGAGGAGTCGTCGTCGGCGACAACCTCACCGTCGAGTCGCTCAAGCGGTTCAAGGACGACGCCACGGAGGTCCGTGAGGGCTTCGAGTGCGGTATCGGCCTCGGCTCGTTCAACGACCTGCAGGTCGGCGACACGATCGCGACGTTCGAGATGCGGGAGAAGCCGCGCAACTGACGTACCTCTCCGCTGACGCCTACCCGTGAGGTGTGGCGGGTCTACCGCGGCCTGGCGGCCCGCGCCAGACCACTACGACCCGCCACACTCACGGTCCGGCGTCGGCGGAGCCGTTCGTTCACGACGTTGCCTGAATGGGGCCACCGGGGGCTGTTGCCGGGGCTCACCCTGATGAAAGGACTGAACCATGGTCGACAAGCCCAGGGCTCGGAAGCTCGCTGACCGGATCAAGGTCATCGTGGCGGAGATGCTCGACACCCGGATCAAGGACCCGAGGCTCGGGTTCGTGACCGTCACCGACGTGCGCGTGACCGGCGACCTGCAGAACGCCTCGGTGTTCTACACGGTCTACGGGTCCGACGAAGAGCGTGAAGGAACCGCAGCGGCGCTCGAGAGCGCCAAGGGATCATCCGCTCCGAGGTCGGCAAGCAGACCGGGATCCGGCTCACGCCGTCCCTCGAGTTCCACCTCGACTCGGTGCCGGACACCGCCGCGCACCTCGACGTCGCCCTCCACGAGGCCGCGCGTCGGGATGCCGAGCTGGCTGCGCTCCGTGAGAAGGCCACGTACGCCGGCGATGCCGACCCGTACAAGAAGCCTGCTGCCGACGACGCGATCGAGGCCGACGGGTCTGCGGACTCCGACGAGGTCGCCCCGGCCTGACGACGTGCCCCGCACGTTCCCGCGCGATCGGGTGGGTGCGGCACGACGAGAACCACGGAACGGCCGGTCCCTGCCCAGGGACCGGCCGTTCTGCTGTCCAGACCTAGCCCCTCCGGCCCCGGTGCTCTCCGGACCCGAGCCTCCGGGCGGGAGCTACGCCGTCGGGCGTCCGGTGCGGCGCGGGA
This sequence comes from Oerskovia sp. M15, assembly GCA_038070415.1. Taxonomy (GTDB): domain Bacteria; phylum Actinomycetota; class Actinomycetes; order Actinomycetales; family Cellulomonadaceae; genus Oerskovia. Next base: position 152,114 of record JAMYWF010000001.1, on the reverse strand, counting down.
GGAAGATCGCCGCGACCGCTCCCACTCCCACGCTGGCCGCGCCCACCCACAGCGCGGCGGGAAGCCCGGCCGTGAACAGGTCCGGGGTCAGGTCGCCGCCCGCGGCCTGGAAGACCGCGACCAGCACCGCGACGCCCAGCGCGACCCCGACCTCTCTGAGGGTCGAGTTGGTCGAGCTCGCGGTCGCGTTGTCGGACTCGTCCATGTCGACCAGGACGGCCGTCGCGCTCGGCGCGAACGTCAGCCCATCCCGATGCCCCGAGCACGAAGGCCGGGACGAGCTCGGCGTACGTCGCGCTCGACGAGACGAGCGCGAGCCAGGCCAGCGAGAGGGTCTGGACCGTCAGGCCCGTCACGAGCAGCGTGCGGATTCCCAGGCGCGGCGCGAGCATGCCCGCGACGGGCGCGACCAGCATGGGGCCGCGGTCCACGGAAGCGTGCGGATGCCGGCGTCGAGCGGTGAGAGACCCTCGGCGATCTGGAAGTACTGGATGAGGAGGAACACCGCGCCGAACATCCCGAGCGAGAACGCGAAGCCGGACACGTTCGCGACCGCGAAGCTGCGCGAGCGGAACAGGCGCAGGGGACGAGCGGGGAGCCGCCACGCTGCGCCAGGCGCCGCTCCCATGCCACGAAGGCCGCGAGCAGCAGCACGGAACCGGCGAGCAGCGAGAGCACGACCGCCGATGTCCAGCCGTCCTCGTTGCCGCGGATGATGCCCCAGACCCCGGCGAACACACCGGTCCCGGCGAGAGCGAGCCCGACGAGGTCGATCGGGCCTCGACGGCCGAACGACTCCCGCAGCGCCACGAAGACGAGCGGGACGGCGACGAGGGCCACGGGGACGTTGATCCAGAAGATGGCCTCCCAGCTCATGCCCTCGACGACGGCACCGCCCACGAGCGGCCCGAGCGCGACGCCCAGACCTGAGACGCCGCCCCAGATACCGATCGCGAGCGCGCGCCGGGACCGGGGACCGCGTCGGCGATGAGCGCCAGGGAGAGCGGCATGATCGCGGCGGCGCCCGCTCCCTGGACGGCGCGGGCCGCGATGAGGGCCGAGGGGTGTCCGCGAGCGTGCAGGCGACCGAGGCGAGGGTGAACACGGTGATCCCGACGACGAACACGCGTCGGCGCCCGAACCTGTCGCCGAGCGAGGCGGCCACGAGCATGAGCGTCGCGAACGCGAGCGTGTAGGCGTTGACGAACCACTGGAGCTGCTCGACACTCGGCCGCAGCGCCCGGGAGATCACGGGCAGTGCTCCGGTGACGACGAGGTTGTCGAGCGTGGCCATGAACATGGGCAGTGAGGCTGCGACCAGGACGAGTGCGAGGGCCGACGGCGGCGCGCACCGGGGTGGGCGCGTCGTCGATCGCCATGTCGGGGCCGGCGCGGAGGGCGGTCTCGGCGGGCAGGGTGGGCGGCCGGTCGGGGACGGCGGTGGCGGACATGGCGACTCCTCGAGAAGGTAAGCATTGAATGATTACTAGAGTCCCGACGCTAGTTATCAACTGATAACCTTGTCAACATGGAGAGCGCACCGAGTTCTGAGCGGGCCCCGTTCGTCGAGACCGGGGTCCGGGCGACGCATGTCCCGCGACGAACGGCGCGAGCAGATCCTCGACGCCGCGACCGCGGCCTTCGCCGCCGGTGGGTACGCGGGCACCAGCACCGACCAGGTCGCCCGGGCTGCGGGCGTTTCCCAGCCCTACGTCGTACGGATGTTCGGCACCAAGCACGAGCTGTTCGCCGAGGTCTTCGACCGGATCGGCCGCCGCATCGTGGCCGCGTTCTCCGCGGTGCCCGCCGGGCCCGCAGCCGGTGACGAGCTGGGTGCGGCCTACGTCCGCCTGCTCGGGGACCGCAATCTCCTCCTCGTCCTGATGCACGGCTTCGCGGCGGCGCGGACCCGGACTTCGGGCGCGCTCGCGTCAGGTCATGGTCGAGGTCTTCGAGGTCTTCCTGGACCGCACGGGCGGCACGCTCGACCAGGCGCGGGACTTCCTCGCCCAGGGCATGCTGCTCAACACGTTGCTCGCGATCGGCGCCCCTGAGCACTTCGCCGCGGACCCGCGGTTGGGTGAGCTCGTGCGCTGCGCGTTCGGCGACGCCCTGCCCGCGGTGGACCCGGCGGCATCCGCCCTCGCGGGACCCGAGCACTGACCCCACCTCTTCTCGCCCAGCATCCCCGTTCCCGAACGCCGAGGACCCTCCCCATGACGCACGACCAGAAGCCGGTGCGCGAGCGCCGCCCACGGCCCCGACGGTCTCGTGATCGTCGACAAGCCCCAGGGCTCACGAGCCACGACGTGGTCGGCCGACTGCGCCGCTCGCCGGAACGCGCAAGGTGGGCCACGCGGGCACGCTCGACCCCATGGCCACGGGCGTCCTCGTCCTCGGGATCGGGCGCGCGACCAAGCTCCTGACGTACGTCGTGGGCGCGGACAAGGAGTACACCGCGACCATCCGCCTGGGCGCGGCCACGACGACCGACGACGCCGAGGGCGAGATCACCACGCGCGCCGACGCCTCGGCCGTGATCCGTGCGGCGATCGACGCGGGCGTCGCGCTCCTGACCGGTCCCATCGAGCAGGTGCCGAGCTCGGTGTCCGCGATCAAGGTCGACGGTCAGCGTGCGTACGCGCTCGTGCGCTCGGGCGAGCAGGTCGAGCTCAAGGCGCGCCCCGTGACGATCTCGCGCTTCGACGTCCACGAGGTGCGACAGGTCGCGGCCGCGGAGCCGGGCGACCTTCCTGCGCTCGACGTGGACGTCACGGTCGTGTGCTCGTCGGGCACGTACATCCGCGCCCTCGCACGCGACCTGGGCGCGGACCTCGGCGTCGGAGGGCACCTCACGGCCCTGCGCCGCACGCGCGTGGGCGGTTACGTGATCGACGGCGCCTCGACGCTCGCCGAGCTCGAGGCGCAGGTCGAGCGCGACGGCGTGCTCGCGACGCTCCCGCTCGCGGACGCGGCCCGCGCCACGTTCCCGGTGCGCGACCTGACGCCCGAGGAGCGCGACGCATTGTCCTACGGCCAGTGGGTCGACCCGTCACCCCAGGACACCACGACGGCCGCGATCGCCGACGACGGGTCGCTCGTCGCGCTGCTCGAGAACGTGGTGCGCGAGGGCAAGCACAAGGCGAAGCCCGTGATCGTGTTCGCCCCGGCGTGAGCCCGAGCCCGTCCGACGGGTGACCGTTCACCGGTTCGATGGGGAACACCCGGGCGAGACGTGGCAATCTTGACCAGGCGCGCCGTGGGTGCGCGCCGTCGTCGGGTCCCCTGAGCGGGCCCGCCCCACACATCTCGAGGAGTACGCGTGCACCTGTGGACGGACCTGGACCAGGTTCCGCCGGGATTCGGACCGTCGGTCGTGACGATCGGCAACTTCGACGGCGTCCACCGCGGCCATGCCGAGGTGCTCGGCCGCATCGTGTCCCTCGCCCGGGAGTCCGGCTCCCAGGCCGTGGCCGTGACCTTCCACCCGCATCCCGCGCTCGTCCACCGGCCCGAGCAGGCGCCCGAGCTCCTGACCGGGATCGCCGACCGCATGGAGCTGTTGGAGGCCACGGGCCTCGACGCGGTGCTGCTCGTCGAGTACACGCTCGACTTCGCGCGGCAGACCCCGAGGAGTTCGTGCGCACGTACCTCGTCGAAGGTCTCGGCGCGCGGACGGTCGTCGTCGGGCACGACGTGCGCTTCGGTCGTGACAACTCGGGCAACCTGGCGACCATGATCGACCTCGGCCGCGCGCACGGCTTCGAGGTCCGCGCGATCGACGACGTCGGTACGGTCGGGGCGACGCCGGGCGCGCCACCGCCTCCGACGACGCCGCCTCGACGGCCGAAGGCGCGGAGCCCAGCGGCCGTTGGTCCTCGACCGAGATCCGCGGCCTGCTCACGGACGGCAAGGTCCGCGAGGCCGCTGCGCTGCTCGGCCGCCATCACCGCGTGCGCGGCGAGGTCGTGCACGGCGACGCCCGCGGTCGAGAGCTCGGCTTCCCCACCGCGAACCTCGGCGCGATCACGGGCATGGTCCCGGCCGACGGCGTGTACGCGGGCTGGCTGCGCCGCCCCAGCTCCTCGCGGCGGACCCGGGGAACGGCGACGGCGTGCTGCCCGCGGCCATCTCGATCGGGACCAACCCCACGTTCGACGGCGTCGAGCGCCGCGTCGAGGCCTACGTCCTGGACCGCACCGACCTCGACCTGTACGACGAGGAGGTCGTCCTCGAGTTCGTCGAGCACCTGCGCCCCACCGTGCGCTTCGACGGGATCGACGCGCTCGTGGAGACCATGCACGACGACGTCGCGCGAGCCCGCGTGATTCTCGCCCCGGGTGCGGGGACACCCGCGGGAACCTCCGCCGAGCCCGATGACGTCAGCGTGTCCGCGACCGGGACGGGGAGTAGCCATGGCCGCCAAGCAACCCGTGCTCGAGACCCGTGCCCTGCGCGTCGGGTACGCCGAGGCGCCTGTGTGCGCCCGTCGACCTAGCGGTCCACCCGGGCGAGCTGTGGGCGATCATCGGCCCCAACGGCAGCGGCAAGTCGACGCCGCTGCGCGCGCTCCTGGGGTGCTCGCGCCGTTGTCCGGCAAGGTGCTGGCGTTCGGGCGGGACGTCGACGAGCGTGAGCGCGACTTCCGCGCCAAGGTCGTCGGCATCCTCGACGACGACGCCTACTTCCGGGTTGACGGCGCGCGAGCACCTGGTGCTGACCGCTCGCGGCCACGGTGTCGCGGGGCTGGGGAGGTCGTGGACCAGCTCCTCGACCGGTTCGGTCTCGCGGTGCAGTCCGGGGCCATGCCGACCGAGCTGTCCTCGGGCAGCGACGGCGCCTACTGCTCGCGGCCGGTTTCGCCCGGCCCGCGAGGTCCTCGTGCTCGACGAGCCCGAGCAGCGCCTCGACCCGGGCATGCGCGCCGACCTGGCCCGGATCCTGTTCGAGGAGGCCGGGCGCGGGCCGCCGTCGTGTTCGCGACGCACGACCCCGAGCTGGTCGAACGCACCGGCGCGCGGGGCTCCTCGTCGGCGACGACGAGTGCCTGCGCCTGGGGCACCAGGCCGCGCTCGACGCGCTCGCCCAGGTCCGTTGAGGAGCGGGCGATGAACGCGGCGCAGGGCAGGGGCAAGAAGCGCCCGCACGGTGCGACGCCGAGGACCCGCGGCGCGATGCCGGGGAACCGGGACGTGGTGCACGAGGCTGCGGTCGTCGTGCCCGCTGCCCCTGACGAGGAGGTCGCGCCCGCTCCCTTGCCGCTGCTCGTCGCGGACCCGGACGAGGAGTTCTCCGGCCGGGAGATCCGGCGCCTGACCGCACGCGTCACGGCCTCGCGGGCCGACGCGGGCCGGGCGAGCTGCTGGGCAACATCGCCTACGTCGTGATCTCGATCGTGATCTCGATCGGCTTCGTGATCGGCGCAGCGAACATGCTGCGCGAGACCATCTTCGTCGAGCCTGTCGACGGCCGGGACGCGGTCCTCACGGCTGCCACGATCCAGGCCCTCGCGTCGGTCGCGCTCCTGGCCCTCATGACGGGCATGGCCGTCCGGCTCGGACCGTTGGGCACGGGCAGCGCAGGCGTGCGGTGGTGGGTCCCCATGCCCGTCGACCGGCGCGGTCTGCTCACACCGTCGTACTGGCGGGGAGTCGCGGTGGCGCTCGTCGTGGGTGCGGGCGGATTCGCGGCCGTGGCACTTGCCTCCGGAGTGGACCCGGGCATGGCCGGGCGCAGCGCGGCACTGGGGCCGCGGCGGGCCTGCTGCTCGTGGGCCTCGCGGGCTGATCCAGCCCCGGACGTCCGTCGCAGCCACGGTCGCTCGCGTGAGCGACGTGGTCATCGCAGCGGTCCCGGTCGCGGGGTCGTGCTCGTGGCCGTGGGCTGGTCCGACCTGCGCGAGCTCTCGGTGCCCACCTGGATGATCGGTGTGCTCGGGCTGGGCGCGCTGGCTCTCGTGGTCGTGTGGTGGCGCCGCTCGAGGAGCTCGGTGCACAGGTGCTGCGCACGCAGAGCGCGGTGGCCGACCAGGCGGGCGGGGCGATCCTGTCGCTCGACACCCGCGAGCTGGGGCGCGCCCTGAGCCGTGCCGGCTCGACTCGCGGCGGCACGGTCGCAGGCCCTCGCGCTTCGCGCTCGTCAGGGGCCGGTCTCGGCGCTCCTCGCGGCCGACCTCACGCTGCTGCGCCGCAGCCCGTCGGCCCTCGCTCAGCTCGTCGGCCTCACGGCCCTGATGATCATCGCCCAGCAGGTGCCCGCGTTCACGGGCGGGTTCGGGTTGTTCGTCCTGCTCGTCGTCGCGGGCTTCCGTGCCGCGCAGCTCGGCGCCGAGGGCGCGCGCACCGCGGAGATGGTGCCAGCGCTCGACGCCATGGTGCCGTTGTCCGCGCGCGACGGTCGGCTGGCGCGGGCCGTCACCCCTCGCTCACAGCGCTCGTGGCTCTCGTGGTCGGGACCGTGCCGCTCGTGCTGACCACGGGCGACCCGTTGTGGTTCGCCCTCGTGGCCGTCGTTGCGGTCAGTATGGGCGCCGCCGCGATTCGCAGCGCCTACCGCAAGCCGCCCAACTGGTCCGGCCCGCTCATGGCGACCCCTCGGGAGCGCTGCCGACGGGAGCGGCCTCGATGGTCGCGCAAGGTCCCGACGTGGCCGTGCTCGGCGCGATACCACTCGGCATCTGCCTGCTCGTGGGTACGCCCACGCCGGCGCTCATCGTGGTGCAGGCGCTCGCGGTGTGGTCGCGCTCGCCGTTGCCTCGCACGTGCGGGCGACGGGGCCAAGCCGCTGCTGGGGTGAGCCTGCCGGTGCGCGCGGCATGTGCGTTTCGGCGAGATTTGCACAAGGGTCTTGCTTGGTTCTATTGTCCTGCTACCACCGCTGGCTGAGTGTTCGCTGAGTGCCGGCTTGGGGCCCGCCCGCAGGGTGTGGGTTTCGGTTCCGTGCCTGTCATCGGTGATGGGTGCGCGGCTTACGGAGCGGTGGCCAGTGGTCTTGTCGTCCTTGTTTGGTGTCCATCCAGCGCGTCGTGGCGTGGCCTTGGGGTTGTCCGTGGTGCTGGCGGTGGGGCTGGTACCTGCCGGGGCTGCTGTTGGTGTGGCTCGTGAGGTTGCCGAGTCGTGCGTGGACAGTGCGGCTTTGGCTGACGAGGCCGCGCGGGTGGCGGTCTTGTGTGACCACGAGGTCGAGGTTGTTTCGCAGCGCACGGCGTGGGACACGGTGTTTGCGACGCCTGAGGGTCATACGCGGGTGGAGACGTCTGCGGTGGCGGTGCGTACTGATGTCAACGGAGCGTGGGAGGACATCGACACGAGTGTCGTCGGTGGCTCTGGGCGGTTGGAGGTGGCGGCCCCGGCTCTGGCGATGTCGTTCTCGGATGGTTCGGCGGGTGAGCCGTTGGCACGAATTGTTCGGGACGGCCACGAGCTGGTTTTCGATGCCCCGTTCGACCTGACTGTCCCGGTGGTCGAGGGTTCGCAGGTCACTTACCCAGGTGTGTTCGAGGGTGTGGATCTGGTCGTGTCCGTTCATGAGGACGGGACCGGGTTCTCCGAGGTGCTGCGGGTTGAGTCGCCGGCGGCGGCAGCGAATCCTGCGTTGGCGCAACTGTCGTTCCCGGTGCAGACCACGCAGGGACTGAGCGTGGTCGCGGACGAGGGCGGGTTCGTCGCGGTCGACGGGGCGGGTGAGGAGGTCTTCACGTCTCCGACGCCGTTGATGTGGGACTCTTCAGCCGACGAGGTGGCCGGGGTGGTGGCGGCTTCCCGATCGTCGGTGGGGACGCATCGTTCGGGGCGAACCAGTTCTCACGCCCAACCAACTCGGTTGACGTCGGCGTCGAGCGGGAGTCTGGGGTTAGGGCGGGCGACCCGGCCCAGGGCCCACGCGAGGGCGACGAGATTGCGCCCATGCCCGCGGACGTGAGCGCGGAAGTGGTCACGATCACCCCGATTCCGAGATGATTGCCGACCCCCAGACCGTATGGCCGATCTACATCGACCCGGGTGTCAGTGGGAGCCGCAACGAATGGACGATGGTCCAGTCCGGGTGGCCCACCAGTACGGGCGGGTACAAGTTCTCGGGCAACCAAGGGATGGGTCTGTGCGCGCCGTCGTCCTCATCAGCGTGCAGCCGGACAAACGTGCAGCGGCTGATCTGGGGATTCGGAGGGTTGGGCGCCGTCGGGGCCGTGGACAGCAGTGATGTCATCAGTGCGACCTTCAGCGTCTTCGGGGCCCACTCATGGAGCTGTGCCCTCACCACGACGCAGCTCTGGTACACCGCTCAGATCTCGGGGGCACGACGTGGAACAACCAGGCCTGGGGTGCGCATATCGCTTCGGCCAATGTCGCCCATAAGGCGACGTGTGGGAATCAGCGACGGATCGAGATGGATGCCACGGCAGGCGCGCGAGCGATCGCCGACAATGGCAGCTCGGTCCTGACCCTGGGTATCAAGGCCGCCGACGAGGGAACCATGGCCGGAGGGTGGAAGCAGTACGGGAATGACGCGACCCTCTCGATCGTCTATGAGGTGTTCTCACCAGGGTCGGTGGCTTGAGGGTGCAGCGGTGCGTCGACCTGCTGGTTCGTGAGGTAGCTGGTTTGAGGGCGGGACCCCAGGCGCCAGGATGTAAGTCGCCAAACACACAACCGCGACATCCTGGGGTCCCGCTTGATCACCTATCGTGCCAGTCTCGACGTGCCCGCACACACCCTGACTGTTGTGACGGGGTGGATCAGTGCTCGTCGTCGAGGTGTCGACCGGCGCCGCCCGCTACGACTGCCGAAGAACCCTCACCTCGACAACGTGACCCGCGACAAAATACTGACCTCGCTCCGCTCCGTCGCCGAACGCGGCAACGCCCTGATCAAGAACACCTGGCGAGCCCTACGCCTGGTCACCCTCGACCCGAACCGCCTCACCCAGATCACCACGGCAGCCCTCGTCCTCCTACACCTACAACGCGGCAGCCGGCGAGCACCCTGGTGAGAACACCTCAACGCCTACACCAACGCCGTCACCGGATTCGACGACGGCTACCGGCCCCTAGGTCAGTCCGTCACACTGCCCGCAGCCGAGGGTGCCCTGGCCGGTACCCACACCACCGACTACACCTACACGATCGACGGAAAGCTCGACACCTACACCAACCCCGCGATCGGGGACTGGCAGCAGAAACCGTCTACACCGACTACAACGCACTCGGCATGCCCCAGGGCACGGGTGGCGGCGGCGGGCTCGGGGTCTACGTCGCCAACGCCCGCTACTCCGCACTCGGCGAACCGCTGCTCTACGACCTGGGAAACTCCTACTCCGAACTACTCAGCTACACCTATGAGGAGGGCACCCGACGCCTGGCGAACACCTCCCTGGTCCGGGAGCTGATGACCGGTACGGCCCTCAACCTGACCTACACCCGCGACCTCGCGGGAACGTCACCTCGATCAAGGATGCCCCGACCGGCAAACCAGTCGACGCCCAGTGCTTCGCCTACGACGGTCTCGCGCGCATGACCGAAGCTTGGACACCGTCCACCGCCAACTGCGCCACGACACGCGCCGCAGCGGGCCTCGGGGCGCGGCACCGTACTGGACCAGCTACGCCTTCGACCCGGTCGGCAACCGCACCACCAGCACCCAGCACGCCACCGCAGGAGATGCCAAGAGCACCTACACCTACCCGCCGCGGGCACCGCCCGACCCCACACCGTCACCAAGGTCGCAACCACCGGCACCACGACCGCCACCAACACCTACGCCTACGACGCCGCAGGCAACACCACCAGCCGCGCGATCGCCGGCAAGCCAGCACAGACCTCGCGTGGGACGCGGAAGGCAAACTCGACACCGTCACCGAGAACACCACGGTCACCGACGACTACCTCTACGACACCGACGGCAACCGACTCCTGCGCCGCCAAGACGGCCAAACCACCGCCTACCTCCCCGGCGGGATCGAGCTCACCCTCACCACCGCCACCAAGAAGGTCAGCGCCACCAAGTACTACTCCTTCAACGGCCAGACCATCGCCATCCGTACCGGCCTGCTCCTGGCAGGCGTCAAGACCCTCATCGCCGACCACCACGCCACCGCACAGATCACCCTCGAAAACACCGGCGCCCGCACCCTGACCCGCCGCTACCAAGACCCCTACGGCAACCCCGCGGCACCAACCCCACCTGGACCGGCGACCACGGCTTCCTCGACAAGCCCACCGACACCACCGGCCTCACCCAAATCGGCGCCCGCTACTACGACCCCACATCGGCCGATTCATCTCCGTCGACCCGATCATGGACCTCACCGACCCACAACAATGGCAGGCCTACTCCTACGCCAACAACACCCCAGCCACGATGTCCGACCCCACCGGACTCCTCATGCTCGCCGACGGAATGTCCTCAAGGCCAAAGCCTGCTTCGTCCTCAAACAAGGGCGCAAGCACAAGTGCGAGCTCGGGTACGAGCTCGGGATCGGGCAAATCCGCTGGTCAGCAGTACACCAAAACGTCGACGGTCAAGCCGCCCGTATCAACAGCAACCAACAAGGCGTTGTCCGGCAAGAAGAACAAGAACGAGCACTACATCATCAAGGAGATCCGCCAACTCAACCAGGATCACCCCATCATCGCAGCCGTCCTCAGCACCGACGTCCTCATCGGGTGCATCGACGGAAACGGCTGGAACTGCTTCCAACTCGCTGCCGAACTTGCACTCACCATTGCCGCACCTTGGGCAAAGACCGCAATGGCGGGCGCAAAGGTCGCTGTAACGACAGTCGATGTCGCAATTGATGTAAGCAGGGCAACGGAAAGGGTTGGCGGCGCGGTGCGCACTGCGGCCGGACATGCTCCTTCGCCGGGGCTACGGTTGTTCTTATGGCTGACGGGTCTCGGAAGGCGATCGATGAGGTGGAGGCGGGGATGAAGTTTTGGCCTCCGACCCTGAGACCGGGGATCAGGGAGCGCAGAACGTGACTCAGGTCCTCGTGCATTTGGACACAGTCACCGACCTTGGTTTTGAAAGCGGGGAGATACTCAGCACGACCGAAGATCATCCGTTCTGGTCTGTGACCGATGGTCGGTTTGAACGCGCTGACGAGTTGATGTCCGGCGAGAAGGTCTTGACCGCTGATGGGCAAACCCTAGTGATTGCCGGGCTGCGCCCTGCGACGTCAAGGACGGCTCTAGCGTACAATCTCGAAGTCGAGAGTGTTCACACATATCACGTGGGTGAACAGAGTGTTCTCGTTCATAACGTGTGTCCGCCTTCTGACCCGCGAATGGTCGGCGCGGTTGGTCAGGGCCGTTGCCGCAAAATGCTCAGGGAGTGCTAGATCACATCGATGCTAATGGGGTTTTGGTCCGGACGGCTTTGGTTTGCCGAAATTCCAAGGGAAGCAGCATTCGTTCGGTAATAAGGAGGGTCGCCTGCCGTCGGTTGATGCCAATGATAGTCCGATTCAGTATCTTGAGTTTGATGTCAATCCATACGTGCCTGGAGTGAATCGCGGTGCAGAGCGACTGATCACGGGCAGTGATGGTTCGGCGTATTACACTAGTTCTCACTATGAGAGCTTCATCAGAGGGAGGTGAGGTGGGGTGAGCTTCGACGATTTCATCTCGATGGATGAACCTTGGCTGCGATTGGTGGATCGGTGGGTTGCGCCGCGATCCTTAGTTCCCGACGGTCTAGTTCTTGTCGAGGTGCATGGCGATAGGGTGAGGTCGAAGTCCGAACTGCTCGAGGAGGTTGCTCGCGCCTTCAAGTTCCCCGACTATTTCGGACACAACTGGGACGCCGTTGCTGATTGCCTTGGTGATCTTGAGTGGCTTGGTGAAATCTCTTCGATTCTCGTTGTCGTCACGGATGTGTCTCGGATGGAAGAATGTTGTGCCCGGGACCTGGGGGTCCTTCTTGAGATCTTCAAGGAGTCCGCGGAGATCTGGCGTGATATCGGAGTTGTGTTTGTGGTCGTGATTGCGCAGGAAGCGCACCTGGGTGCGTAGCCTCGGTGAGGGCTGTAGACAGGGGCTGCTGCACGGTTTGGTGACAGATCGTCTCAGAGGTTTCTCACCAGTTTGGTCTGCGGGTTCCGCGTTGAAGGTGGAGTAGGACGAGGGCTGCGGCGGTGATTTCGGTGGTCCGGTTCGGGTCGAGGGTGATCAGGCGTAGGGCTCGCCAGGTGTTCTTGAGCAGCGCGTTGCCACGTTCTGAATCGCCCTGGGTTCGGTGGAGTCGCCTGAGCTTGGGAACGAGGATGGGCTCATGCCGAAGGAGCAGAGTGCAGGGAAGCCGACTAGGGCGCGTCTCCTAATTCCGACTCGGGAGTGCGGCAGACTCGAGGTCGTGAGTCGGTTCCAGGTCCTGACGGACGAGCAGTGGTTGCGGATCGAGCCGTTGTTGCCGTCGAACTTCGGCAAGGTGGGCCGCCCGTTTGGTGATCACCGCGCCGTGGTGGAGGGCATCGCCTACAGGTATCGGACCGGGATCCCGTGGCGGGACCTGCCTCGGGAGGCGTTTGGGCCTTGGCAGACGGTGTGGAAGGGGCACAAGAGGTTCGCCGACGACGGCACCTGGGACCGGGTCCTGGCCCAGCTGATGGCCGAGGCCGACGCCGCAGGCGAGATCGACTGGACGGTGTCGGTGGACTCCACGATCAACCGAGCTCACCAGCACGCGACGAACACGACTCGCCCGGAGCAGGACACAGGGGCAACGTCGAATCACAAGAAGCGCCGCGAGGGCGTCGTCCACAGTGAACCTGCAGGCCATGGCATCGGCCGGTCCCGCGGCGGGCTGACGAGCAAGATCCATCACGCTGTCGACGGGCGCGGGCGACCGCTCGCTGTCGTGGTCACGCCCGGGCAGTCGCATGACGGTCGTGCGCTGGAGTTGGTGCTGGCGGACATCTGGGTGCCGCGCCTCGCGGTCGGTCGCCCGCGCACGACGCCGCCGCGGTGCTCGGCGACAAGGCGTACTCCTCGCGCGGCAACCGCGAGATGCTGCGCCGGCGCGGGATCAAGGTCGTGATCCCCGAACCGTCCGACCAGCAGGCCAACCGCAAACGTCGCGGCGCCAAGGGTGGGCGCCCGCCGAAACTCGACCGCGAGACCTACAAGCAACGCAACGTCGTCGAGCGTTCCTTCAACCTGCTCAAGCAGTGGCGCGGCCTGGCCACCCGCTACGACAAGCACGCCGTCATCTACCGCGGCGGCGCCGTACTGGCCGCGATCATCGCTTGGCTGCGAACTTCCTAGCGACCAGGTTCGTCAATCCGGATCTCCACGACGTCGGCAAACGAAAACGGCACACGGTGCAGTGCGGCTGCCACCGCGATCACTCGGTCCGCGTCCGTGATGCCCAACGGGACGGTCGGTGCCGAGACGCGTACATAGGGACCGTGGTGAAGACGCCAGTCGTAGGTGAACAGTCCACGCCGACTGCATTCGAACCAGTGGGAGTAGTTGCCGCTCAACCGATCCTGGGACCGCAGATCTACTGACTCTCCTCGAGGGTGTATGCCGCTCAGCGCATCAACTCCATGCTCCACCGCCGCACGCTCACCGAAGACAGCCGGAGGGATCGCTCCCGCCCCGCAGTCGTGAACATCGCGATCAAGCCATCGCGATCGTGCGCGAGGAAGTCCCACTCGATCCCGTAGAGGTCTTCCCGACTACTGACGTCGCTCACGAACCCATTGTCTCAGTTGTCCATTGGGAGACACGCCCTAGGAGGCGGTACTCCGATCAGGAGAAGGCGGCCGCGGTCCGGATGGTCCGGTCGCTGCGGGCGGAGCTGGGGACCGAGCACGGCACCGTGCACCGGGTCGCGACCCAGCTGGGGTACGGGGTCGAGTCGGTTCGGCGGTGGGTCAAGCAGGCCGACATTGACGAGGGCGTCACCCCGCAGTCACCACGAGTGAAGCTGCTCGGGTGAAGGAGCTCGAGCAGGAGGTCCGTGAGCTGCGGCGGGCGAACGAGATTCTGCGGAGAGCGGCGCATTTCTTCGGGGCGGAGCTCGACCGCCAGAACAAGTAGCCGTGTTCATCGACGCCAACCGCGAGGATGTCGTGGAGGGTCGCCGGTTGGGGTCGAGCTCATCTGCGAGGTGTTGCAGGTGGCCCCAGCACCTACTACGCCCGTAAGGTCCGGCCGCCCTCGGCCCGGCAGGTCCGCGACGCGGTCATCGGGCCGACCCTGGTGCAGCTGTGGGAGGCGAACTACCAGGTCTACGGAGCCAGGAAGCTGTGGAAGGCCGCTCGTCGGGCCGGGCTCGATGTCGGCCGGGATCAGGTCGCGCGTCTGATGCGCAACGCCAGTATCGAGGGCGTGCGCCGAACTAAGAGGGTGCGGACCACCAGACCAGATCCGCTCGCAGCGCGGCATCCGGATCTCGTGGGCCGGGACTTCACCGCCAGCGCACCGAACCAGCTATGGGTGACTGATCTGACCTATGTTCCGACCTAGGCCGGGGTGGCCTACGTCTGCTTCATCATCGATGCCTACTCCGAACGAGATTCTGCGGAGAGCGGCGCATTTCTTCGGGCGGAGCCCGACCGCCAGAACAAGTAGCCGTGTTCATCGACGAGCGCGACCCTCCACCAGACCCAGGGCGATTCAGTCTGCCGTGGCGCGTAGCGAGATGAGGATCTTGTCGCGGGCCAGGTCGTCGACGTGAGCGGCCCTTGTGAGACGCAGCGGGTGCTGGATTCCGGTGCCGGCGCCCTGATAGCCCTTGTCGGTCAGGGTCGGTAGTCCGGCGGCGGCCGCGGGTAGAGCTTCGGTAGGACGAACCTGCGGGCTGCGGTGATGTCGTGGGTGGAACCGGGACTGGCCGCCGAGACCCACACGGGTAGCCGGTCGGGTTGCGCGGTCCGTGCAGCTGCGCGATCGGCACGATCGTGCCGTCCAGGGCCACGAACGGCCACTGCTCGGTGCGGGCGGTGGCCAGGACGTCGTGCAGGTCGGGTGCCTGGTCAGCGATGACGTCGATCGCTTCGTGCAGGTACCGGTAGGCCGCCGCCAGCGAGATGCACGCGTCTCGAGCGAGCAGGTGCACGCGGGTCGCGTCCTTGAACCAGGCCAGCGCGAGCAGTGCTTGGGTGCGCGCGGTCGCGGCGCGCTGCCAGGGACGGATGCCGCGGGCACGTCGATGAGCCGCGATCCAACGGGTCACGACCGTCAGGGTGTGGGCGGGCACGTCGAGGGTGGCACCATAGGTGATCAAGCAGGGTCCCAGTCGTCCAGATCGTGTGTTTCGCGACTTACATCCTGGTCCGGGGACCCTGCTGCTGCCAAACCCCGACCGGACGAACCCGCAGGTCAGCCCGCCGTCACACCGATCAGATCACCACGTCCGGTGAGAAAACCTCTCAGGCGGCGAGTGCTACCTGAATGGTCATGATGGTCTCGTCGCGGCGTTGTCACCGGCTGAGGCGACCTGTCCCATGGACCCGACGAGGTCGTGGTGGGTGAGTTCACGCAGGAGCTTCCGGGATCGAAATTGGTGTCCGCGGTCGGAATGCACCACGCAGCCGCCACGTCACCGCCTCGACGCTGGACCGCCGAGCGCAGGGCATCGACCGCGAGGCGGGCTTCCATGCGGTCGCTGATGGAGTAGCCCACGATCTGGTTGGAGTAGACGTCCTTGATCGCGCAGAGATAGACCTTGCCCTCGGCCGTGTGGTGCTCGGTGATGTCGGTCAGCCACAGTTCGTTGGGGGCGCTGGAGGTGAAGTCGCGCTTGACGAGGTCGTCGTGGGCGGGTGGTCCCGGTGTCTTGCCGTTCTTGCCGCGCTTCTTCTCGAACACGCTCCACCAGGCGTTGTCCGAGCAGATCCGCCAGACGGTCCGGTCGCACGCCTGCTGCCCGACCCGGCCGGCTTCATCGGCCAGGAGATGGTGCCCGAACTCCGGGTCGCCGCGGTGGGCGTCGAAAGGACGTTCGCCAAGTATGCCTGGCGCAGTTCCAAGGCAGTCACCGGGCTAGCCAGCCACCGGTAGTACCGCGCTCTGGAGAGCCGAAGAACCCGGCAGGTCACCGCGCCAGGGATCCCGTCAGCGGCAAGGTCACGGACCAGCGGGTAGTTCATTCTCCCGGCAGATCTGCCTGAGCGAAGTACGCCGCCGCTCGGCGCAGCACCTCGTTCTCCTGCGCTAACAACCGAACGCGCTTCTTAGCCTCACGCAGCTCAGCCGACTCAGACGCGGTCGCGTTCGGCCGTTTGCCGTCCTCGACGTCCGCGGCTTGGAGCCATTTGCGCCGCACGAGTCGGAGATACCGAAGTCCTTGGCGATCTGAGCGATCGGCGCCTCGCCGCGCCGGGCGATGGCCACGACGTCGTCGCGGAACTCCTTGGGATGACGTTTGGGCATGGTCAACATCCTTCCAGCAGCGCCCCAGGCACCACAAGCCAGGTGACCTGCCCCAGGGTTCGGTTACCTGATTGCGTGTGTCGTCCTGGCGTTGATCGTGCTCGTCTTGGACTGTAGTTCGTAGTCGACGGGGTGAGGTATCCGATGCTGGAGTGGCGTCGGGAGCGGTTGTGGAAGATCTCGATGTACTCGAATATCGCGTTGGCGAGTTCGACTCTGGTGCTCCAGCGTTGGCGGTCGAGCAGTTCGATCTGCATCGAGGACCAGAATGACTCGATCATGGCGTTGTCCAGGCCGTCTCCCACGGAGCCGAACGAGGGCATCAGTCCTGCGGAGCGGATGCGATTGCCGAACGCCCACGAGGTGAACTGCTCAGGCTCAACCGGTCGTCGCAACACCTGAGGTCAGGAGGGTGTGGTGGGACGACCATCGAGGTGGGAGACGGAGGTGGTCAAGCGCGGGCCGATGCGCTCGCCTGGGCATCCGGGCCATTACCGCGCGAAGGAGCGTGAGTTCTGGGACGAGGTCGGCACGGGGAAGTTGCCGCGTGAGGCCGCAGACGCGGTGGGCGTGGCGCAGGCCGTGGGTCAGCGGTGGTTCCGTCACGCTGGCGGGATGACGCCGTACTCCTGGACCTCTGTATCGGGCCGGTATCTCTCGTTCGCGGAGCAGAGGAGATCGCGATCCTCAACGCGCTGGGCAAGGGCGTTCGTGAGATCGCCTTCGCGCTCGGCAGGAGCCCGTCGACGATCTCGAGAGTTGCGCCGCAACGCGGCAACTCGGGGTGGCAAGCTCGACTATCGGGCGTCGGTGGCTCAGTGGAAGGCCGAGTTGTATGCCCGCCGCCCCAAGGCCGCGAAGCTTAGAGCGAACCAGAGGTTGCGTGAGTACGTCGAGGATCGGCTCTCTGGTCAGATCCGGATGCCGAGCGGCGTGGTTGTCGCCGCCCGACGGAGCGGAAATGGAAGGGTCTGAACAAGCCGCACCGCGAGGACCGTCGGTGGGTCAACGCGTGGAGCCCAGAACAGATCTCGCACCGGCTCAGGTCGACTTCCCCGATGATGAGTCCATGCGGATCAGCCACGAGGCGATCTACCAGTCCTTGTTCATCGAGGCCAGGGCGCGCTCAAGCGCGAACTCATCCTCTGCCTGCGCACCGGGCGGGCGCTGCGAATGCCTCGCGCCCGCTCCAAGCGTGTGGCCTGGGCACACGTCACCCCGGAAGTCCTGATCAGTGAGCGGCCAGCCGAGGCCGAGGATAGGGCGATCCCAGGTCACCACGAAGGTGATCTGATCATCGGCACTAACAGGTCAGCGATCGGGACCGTCGTTGAACGCACGACGGGCTTGACGACTCTCGTCCATCTTCCTCGGAAAGACGGATGGCGCGAGCAGCCGATCGTCAAGAACGGGCGGCGCTCTCGGGCTACGGCGCCGTCTCGATGAACAAGGCGCTGGCGGCGGCAATGGCACCGATGCCGGACGACTTGAAGCGATCGCTGACGTGGGACCGCGGCAAGGAGATGTCGGCACACGCCCAGTTCACCATCGACACCGGCCTCAAGGTCTACTTCGCCGACCCCGCAGCCCCTGGCAGCGAGGAACGAACGAGAACACCAACGGCCTGCTCCGCCAGTATTTCCCCAAAGGCACCGACCTGGCTCGGTGGGGACCAGACGATCTCGCCGCCGTCGCCCACGCCCTCAACACTCGCCCGCGTAAGAGACTCGGCTGGCGCACTCCCGCCGAAGCATGGAACGAGCACCTACTATCGCTCGAACAACAACGTGTTGCCACGACCAGTTGAATCCGCCCTGGGGTCCGTGATCGGCGTGGACGATCCCGCCGGGTTCGGGCTGACGCTGCTTGATGGCCATGTCGAGGGCGTTGAGGACCAGGCGGGTGTCGGGGCTGGAATCGATCGACCAGCCTACGATCTTGCGGCTGAAGGCATCCAGGACGCAGCAGCAGTACAGCCAGCCCTCTCGTGCGGTGCTGGGTGATGTCCGTGACCCATAGTTCGTTGGGAGCGGCGCGATGGAACTTGCGATTGACGAGATCGTCAGCGGTAGCAACTCCTCGGAGCCGCTTGATCCGTGTCGGGCCTGGTAACCCGCGGATCCCGTTGAGGCTCATGAGGGTACCAACCAGGTGGGAGCTGACCGTGACGTCCATCGCCATAGTCAGTTCCGCGTGCACGCGTCGATACCCATAGGTCCCACGGGAGGCGGTGTGCACCTCGCGGATCAGTCCCGTGAGCCACTCGCGGCGCATCTGGGTGGGTGATGTCGGGCGGTGTAGGTACCGGTAGTAGCCGGGCTTGGACACGCCGAGCACCTGACAGCAGGCCACGACAGGATGCCCGGCGGCGACGAGAACGTCGATCACCGGGTGAATCCTTTGGGTGGGGCTTGTCCTGCCCCAGGAAGGTCGCGGTGACTTTGAGGATCTCGACCTCGCGCTCGAGCTCGCGGATGCGCCTGCGAGCAGATCTGAGCTCAGCACTCTCGGTCGAGGTGACGCCGACGATCTCGCCGTGATCGATACGGTCCTGGCGGATCCAGTTGCGCAGGCACCCCTCGCTGATACCGAGGCTTGGGGCGACAGCGGTGACGGGCGTTCCAGCGCGCACGAGCGCGACAGCACGATGACGGAACTCTGCGGGATAGGGCCTCGGCATGCTCGGACTCCCTTGCGGTTGAGCCAGAACAACACACTGCCACTGGTAACCGAACCCTGGGGCAGGTCAAGGTGTCACCTGTCCGTGCAGCAGACCCCTCACCACCGCCACCAGCAAGGTCGCCGCCACCAAGTACTACTCCTTCAACGGCCAGACCATCGCCATCCGCACCGGCCTGCTCCTGGCCGGCGTCAAGACCCTCATCGCCGACCACCACGCCACCGCACAGATCACCATCGCGAACACCGGCACCCGCACCCTCACACGTCGCTACCAAGACCCTACGGAAACCCCGCGGCACCAACCCCACCTGGACCGGCGACCACGGCTTCCTCAACAAACCCACCGACACCACCGGCCTCACCAGCATCGGCGCCCGATACTACGACCCTCAAATCGGCCGATTCATCTCCGTCGACCCCATCATGGACCTCGCCGACCCACAGCAGTGGCAGGCCTACGCATACGCAAACAACACCCCGCCACGATGTCCGACCCCAGCGGGCTCATCGGCATGCTCGCCGACGGAATGTCCTCACGGCCAAAGCCTGCCTCATCAAGCAAGCAGCCGCCGCCCCGAATTCCACGTCCAACGCGAGCCAGTTCTCTGTTCCGCAGTCCACCAAGACCTCTACCGTCGCACCACCGGTCTCCACAAGCACAACAAAGGCGCTGTCCGGAGGGAAGAAGAAGAACGAGCACTACGTCATTGCAAAAATCCGGCAGCTCAATGAAGATCCCCAATTATCGCGGCTGTGCTGAGCACTGACATATTGATCGGTTGCATCGATGGAGACGGCTGGGATTGCTTCCAGCTCGCAGGGGAACTGGCACTAACGGTCGCGGCGCCATGGGCAAAGACGGCCATGGCTGGCGCAAAGGTCGCCGTAACGACCGCCGACGTTGCCATTGATGTGGCTAGGGCAACTGAAAGAGTCGGTGACGCTACTGGCGCCGCGTGCAAGACGGGAGCCTGCAAGATCCCGGGAGGCAGCTGTTTTGTTGCCGGAACGTTGATTCTCACGGCGCAAGGCGAGCGGCCAATCGAAGAGATTGAGGTTGGCGATAAGGTCTGGGCGAAGGATTTTGTCACCGGGGAAGACGTGCTGCGTACGGTCGACGAGACCTACGTTCGGCAGGTTGGCGAACTCTTCCATCTCACTATTTCGGGGTCGACCCTGACGACGACGCGCGAGCACCCATTCTGGCTAGACGGGATCGGGTGGACTGAAGTCGGGCACCTCCGGGCTGGCGATGTCCTGATAACACCGGACGGCAAGGTCGCAATCGACAACATCGAAGTCGAAATGCGTGCAGAATCTGTATACAATTTCCGAGTCGCCGTCGACCACAATTATTACGCCATTGCTGGTAATGTGCCGGTCCTCGTTCACAATGCGGACTATCCACCCGTGCAAATGCTGCATCCTGTAAGCTCGCTAAGTAAAGACTCGGTTGACGGGCTAGGTCGGCTGGGTACCGATGAAATTGTGGCATCGCTTGCGCCCGGCGCAAGGAATCCACTGCTGGTGAAGCCGAATGGGACAATTATGGATGGGAATACTCGTGTCTACGTGCCGCAACAGCGTGGCTTCGACGTGGACTCTCTTCCGCGGACGATGCACGAGAGTGCTGTGATTGACGGGTGGTTCGACTAGTGTCAGGAATTCGCAGCAGATTTCTCTTCGCGTTAGCGAGTGACCTTGAGTTCAAGACTCTTGCTTGCCTCGCCTGGCATTTGACGACGCAAGGCCGTGCGTACTATCGCCCACTTGAGGCAGGTTTGAGCGAAGTGGTTTCAGGTCTAGTTTGCATTAACGAGATGACAAGGGTCGTTAATGAGCAGTTGCGCAACAGGATGTTGGCAGGAAAGCGTACGCACCCGAAGATCTTCTCTTAAAACTTGAGGGGTTGCGATTAACGACCAATCGCTACAGGATCTTCGGGGGCGATATCGCGGGCTCTCGAAGATTGAGGGCCAAAGATTGATCGAATCGGGTGTGTTGAAGCGGTGATTCACCAGGGCTCCGGCAAAGTCGCTGGTCATGCGGTCATGACGAGGTCGCTGGTTGCTTGATCGTGCCGGGCGTGGTGGCGTAGCCCGGCGGCGATGTTCGTCCATCCGGCCAGGCGCAGCAGCCCGATCACGAGGCTGCGGAGCGTCGCCATGACTCGTGGGGCCGTGCCGGTGCGGATGCGGGAGGCGTCCTCGCCGAAGGTCACGTCTCGTACCCAGTGCAGGCGGTTCTCGATGTGCCAGTGCGACTGGACCCAGGCCGCGAGGACCTCCGGTTGCGCGGCCTGGGTGTCGGCACTGGTGATGAGGTAGACGACCTCGATCGTCTTCTTGCTGTGGCGGGTGGTGGTGCGGCGCAGTTGCGCGACCGGGGTCGCCCCGTTGAACTCGATCCAGTCGGGCACGTCGACGACCTTGATGGTGCGCGTGGCCCTGCGCCCGCGAGAACGTTCCGAACGCGTCGTGGCGGGCATGTCCTTCCACGGCAGCCGCTTCAACCGATTGAACAGCGTGGGCTGGTTGCCCTTGACGCTCAGCACGTAGTCGGCACCGGCCGCCACGATCTTGGCCGCGGTAGCGTGCTGGGCGTGCAGCGCGTCCATCGTGACGACCGCCCGGCGAGCCCGCCGCCTGAGTCCAGGACGTCCAGCAGGTCCCGGACGGCGGCGATCTCACCGCCCTAGTCGGCGGTCGCGACCTGGCCGAGCACCAGGCCGTTACCGTGCGCCAGCGCAGCCACCAGATGAGGTGCTGCGCGCGCTCGGGTGCGGGCTCCGCGGACCGTCTTGCCATCGATCGCGATCACCTGACGCCCCTCGACCGTCCCGGTGCGACTCGCGGCCCACCCGCCCAGCAGACGATCCAGCAGGTCCGCGTCCAGCACGGCGAACAACCGGCGGAACGTCGACTCATCAGCGCGACCCGTGAGCCCGAGATCGGACAGGACATCCGGATCCACGCCCGCGACCCACTGCCCGATCGCGGTGAACCCCGCATCCCCGCGCTCATCGCAGCGACCGCCACCGCGACCAAGCCAGCCGCGCGGTGGCGAACCCGCGCCGCGACCGCGGATCCACGAGATGTCCCAACACGTCCAAGAGATAGGAATGGCGCGGCGTGGCCATCGTCCTCGCGGACGACACCTGGGAAGATGAGAACAAGCGGGCGTGCTCCAGCCTGGCAGACGGATCGGTGTAGGAACCTCCATCTTCCCAGGTCAGAGCACGCCCGCGCTGCTACCCAAGACCCACGACACTGCCCGTGACACCCCGCTCAACCGACTTTGCCGGAGCCCTGGGCCCGGCGAGGAGTGACTGGTAAGGACGTGTGTACTGGCTGATGGTTGGGGCAGGAGGCGCGGCGAGCTCCTGCCCGGCTGGCAGGCGAGCGGCCACCGGAGCGGGCGTGCCACACGCACGAGGGCGAGGTCCACAGCATGTCGTGCGGGGAGGGTGCGCCAGTCGAACTCGGACAGGTCCGCGATGCGGTGCTCGGTGTCGGGGTGGTTGAGCTGGTGGGTGGCGACGGCGACCGGCCAGTGGTTCGCGGCGGTCTCGATCGCCCACCCGGCCTGGTGCAGGCCAGTGGAGGTTCCGCCGACGCCGGAGAACTGGTCGGTTGCGTCAGGGTGCTCACGCTGCTGCACCTTTGGTGGTGCTGGTCACCGGGTTCCTATGCGGGCCGACCTCGAAGTGGACCAGGGCGGCGAGCCCCACGGACCCGGCAGCGTCCCGTCGTCCCGGTCCACCAGGACGGCGCGAGCCCAGTGGGGTTGTGGGTCCCGGTGACGGCCACAGACAGCGTAGCGCCCAGCCCTTCGCGCACGCCGCCTCGCGCTGGGTGCTCGCGGCGAGGGTGCGGGTCAGGGTCTCGGCGAGACGGAAGACGTCCATGGCGCGCACGACGACGGGCACGGGCGCCGGGTACGGCTTGAGGGCGGACAGGGCGTGGCGCAGCCCCAGGGCGTACCCGTGGCCGTGCTCGTCCTGGGCGTCCTGGTCAGCGCGGGCGACCATCGCGGTGATCTGCGGCCACAGGGTGCTGTTCGGGTTCATCGCCTTGCTCCTTGCCTCGCCGGTTGATGACCGGGACGTGGGGCGCGGGGCAGGAACGGCCCGAACGGGCATCAGTCGCTCAGGAGGTAGCGGCCTGGTCGGCGGTGATCCCGAACCGGCGTTCGAGGATCTCGATCCCCATGCCGCGTACCTGCACCAGCACGCGGCGTACCCGGCGCTCAGGCAGGTCGAGGGCGTGGGAGACCTGGGCGGTGGTCGCGAGCCGCCCTCCTCCTGGGAGTAGTAGTTCCTTGCCCACCCGTCGGCGACCGCTGCGATGACCGGGTCCGCTGGTGGGGAGGCCAACGACCCCTGGTAGGCGGCGTCCTTGCGTGTCAGGCTCACCTGCTCGTTGTCGGCCTCGACCGTCTCGGCGTCCGTGGGCTCGCGGTGCTAGTTGGCGCGCAGCTGGTCGCGGGTGCGTTGGTGCCACACATGAGGTTGCTGTGGAATGCGGGAGCCGGGAGGAGGGCGGTCCGTGCTGGTAGTGGGATGACACCCTCGGGAGATGAGGCAGCGACCCACTCAGCGGGTCCTCAGGCCCGCACCGCCGCCACCTCCCACCCCCACCAGCCGCCCGTCCGCCAGGTGCACGCGTGCATCCACGGAGTCCAGGGTCGCCTCGTCGTGGGTCACGACGATGGTCGCGGCGCCGGTCTCGCGGGTCAGGCGCGTGACGAGCTCGATGATCTGGATGCCGCGTTCGTGGTCGAGCGCCGAGGTCGGCTCGTCGACCAGCAGGACTTCGGGGTGGTTCATGAGGGCGCGGGCGATCGCGACGCGCTGACGCTGACCGCCTGAGAGCTGGCCGGGCCGCTTGGCGGCCACGTCGCGGAGCCCGACGGCGTCGAGCAGCTCGAGCGCCCGGTCGCGGTGCGTCGAGGGCCGCTCGCCGCGCAGGTGGCTCATGAGCTCGAGGTTCTCGAGTGCCGTGAGCGAGGCGATGAGCTGCGGCTGCTGGAACACGATCCCGATCCGGTCGCGCCGCAGCCGCGCCGCGTCCGAGGACACGGCCGAACCGGCCGCGGCCCCGCCGACGGGCGCGTTGACGACGTCGTCGCCGATGCGCACCTCGCCCGCGGTCGGGGTCGTGAGCGTCGCGGCCACGGCGAGCAGGCTCGACTTGCCCGAGCCCGACGGCCCGAGCACCGCGGTCGTGGTCCCGGCGGGGACGGTCAGGAGACGTCGTCGACCGCGGTGACGGTCGACTCGCCGTCGGGGTAGACGAGCGTGACGTGGTCGAGGGTGAGGTCCATGGTGTGCCTTTCGTATGCGTGTTCGTGCAGGGGCGTGGCAGCAGGGTCAACGGGCCGCGAGCGCCGCGTGCGGGTCGATGCGCGTGATCCGGATGATCGCCGCGACGGCGCCGACCGTCCCGAGGACCACGAGGATGAGCGCGGGCAGGAGCGTCGTGGCGGGAGAGACGACGACGGGCATGACCTGGGCGGCGAGCGCCCGGCCCCGGCCGCGAGCGCGGTCCCGACGCCGACGCCGAGCACGAGCAGGACGAGCGCCTGGCCGATCGCGTCGCGCAGCAGGTAGGAGGTCGAGGCACCGAGCGCCTTGAGCACCGCGACGTCGCCGCCCGGTTGATGGTCCAGACCGTGAAGAACGCGCCCACGACGAGGGCTGAGATCGCGAGCAGGAAGCCCTGCATCATGGTGAGCGACATGTTCTCGGCCGAGAACGAGCTGACCGCGGCGCGTGCGCCCAGGGGCGTGAGGGTCGCGGTGCCGGTCTCATCAGCCGCCGCGGCGAGCGCAGCGTCGCTCGGGTTCCCGGAGAGCGCGACGACCGTCGCGACCTCGTCGCCCGAAGCGCCACCGCCGCGTGCCCCGACGGTCTGCCAGTCGGTCAGGTCCATCCAGACGACGGGCGTGTGCGAGAAGTCGGCCTGGGTGTCGAGCACTCCTGCGACGGTCAGGGTCAGCGAGCCCATGGCCACCTGGTCGCCCTCCTGGGCTCCCAGGTCGTCGGCCGCGCCGCTCGACAGCAGCACGGTCCCGGGGTGGCCTCGGCGTCGTCGGGCACCAGGCCCGAGCCCGCGCGGGAGCCGAACGCGGTGACGGCCGCAGTGGTCCCGGCCTCGCCGGAGCCGCCAGCGGTCGTCGACGCGCGTGTCGTCGCGATCCCGAGGGGCTCGGCAGACACGACGCCGTCGACCGCGGCCCACGCGTCCCACTGCCCGGCGTCGACCTGCGACTCGGTGAAGCTGGGGTCGGCGCCGTCGGCCACGGTGAACGCGAGGCGGTCGGCGGGCAGGTCGGTGATCCCCGATGTGCTCGCACGGGCCAGGCCCGCGGTGAGCGAGGCGAGGAACCCGACGAGGAACGTGATGAGGACGATGACGGTGGACATGAGGACGAAGCGTCCCCGGGCGAAGCGCAGGTCGCGCAGCGCGACGAACATCAAGAGCCTCCGATGGGTGGGGTGAGAATCGATCTGCGTCCAGCCTCCCGCCGTCGGGCCGCGCGCGGATCGGGCCGGTGGACGGTCTCCGGTGGCCGAGAGGTGGGGCCGAGGATCAACCTTTCGATGGATCGCCCGCGGCCCCTCGCGCCCGCCGCGTGGCTAGGGTGGCGACGTGAAGCCTCGCGCCGTGATCTCCGCCGCCCTCGGGCTCCAGATCGCGCTCGACGTGCTCCTGGTCGCCCTCGTGGGGCTCGCGGTCGGCTCGCGCTGGGCCGAGGCCCTGAGCGCCGGGGACTGGACGCCGGGGCGTGGGCGCGCTCGGGAGCGGCCTGGCACTCCTGGCCGTGTACGGCGTGGGGCGGGCGCGGATCAACGTGCGCGACACTGCGGTCGACGCCCCGCGCGGCGCCTGGTGGCCCGGGGCGCGTGGGTCGCCGCGCTCGTCGTCGGCTGGGCGCTCCTTCTCCTGCTGACCCCGGTCGCGCTGTGGATCGCGTTCCCGCTCATGTTCCTCGAGATGCACGTGCTCGGTCCGCGCCGCGGCGTCCTCGCCGTCGCGGTGACCACGGCGTGCGCGATCGGCGGCGCGATCCTGGGTGGGCAGCAGCTCGTGGGCTCGATCCTGGGCCCGACGTTCGGCGGGCTCGTCGCGATCGCCGTCGTGCTCGGCTTCGAGACGATCGTGCGCGAGTCGCAAGGCCGCCAGGAGCTCATCGACGACCTGGTCCGCACGCGCGCGGACCTCGCGGCCTCCGAGCGTGAGGCCGCGGTCGCGACCGAGCGCGAACGCCTCGCGCGCGAGATCCACGACACGCTCGCGCAGGGCTTCTCGTCGATCGAGCTGCTGCTGCGCGCCGCGGACGCGTCGCTCGAGGAGGTCGTGGCACCGGGGCCTTCGCCCCGGCTCTCCCGGCCCGACGGCGGCACGCGCCGCGCGGCTACGTCACCCAGTCGCGGCTCGCCGCGCAGCAGAACCTGGCCGAGGCGAGGCGCTTCGTGCGTGACCTGGCGCCCGCCGACCTCGAGTCCGCGACCCTCGTGGGTGCGCTCGAACGGGTTGCCGACCGCACGGCGCTCGCCGCAGGGGAGGGCTGACCGTCACGGTCGAGGCCTCGGGCCCGGCCCGCCCGCTGCCCGTGCCGGTCGAGACCGCGCTGCTGCGGATCGCGCAGTCCGCGCTCGCGAACGTCGTCCAGCACGCGGGGCCTCCCGTGCCGCGGTCACGCTGAGCTTCCTCGGCGACGCCGTGGCCCTCGACGTGGTCGACGACGGCCGCGGGTTCGACCCGCGGCAGGTCGCGGCGGCGGCCGGACCACGGGCGGGCAGGACCCGACCCGTGACGTGCGCTCCGCCGTCGGGCAGGAGGACGGGGAACCCGGCGCGGCAGCCGCGGCCCGCTCAGGCTTTGGTCTGACCGCGATGCGTTCGCGGGTCGCCGAGCTCGGCGGGACCTTCTCGCTCGAGACCTCTCCCGGCGAGGGGACCGCGCTCGCGGTCCACCTGCCGCTCGACCCCAGGAGGCTCAGTGACGACCGGTCCAGGAGGAACGGCGACCATCCGCGTCGTGCTGACCGACGACCACCCCGTGGTCCGCGCGGGCCTGCGCGCCGTCGTCGACGCCGAGGGGACATGGAGGTCGTCGACGAGCTGGCCACGGCCGAGGAGCTCGTGCGCCGCGTGGGGCGGGGCTCGAGGCCGACGTCGTGCTGCTCGACCTGCGGTTCGGCGACGGGCGCATGGGCGGTGCGCAGGCCGCTCGCGAGGTGACCCGGCTCGGTGGCCCACCCGTGCTGATCCTCACGACCTACGACTCCGACCAGGAGATCCTCGCGGCCATCGAGGCGGGGCCACGGGCTACCTGCTCAAGGACGCCCCGACCGACGAGCTGACCGCCGCGATCCGCGCGGCCGCGGCCGGGCAGGTCGCGCTCGGGCCCAGCGTCCAGCGGCGGCTGCTCGGGCGCATGCGCGCGCCGGCGTCTCGCTCTCGCTGCGCGAGCTCGAGGTGCTCGGGCTCGTGGCCCAGGGCCTGTCCAACGACGAGGTCGCGCGCGAGCTGTTCCTGTCGAAGGCGACCGTCAAGTCTCACCTGGTGCACGTGTACGAGAAGCTGGGCGTCGACTCGCGCACGGCCGCCGTGGCCGAGGCGCGGCGGCAGGGGCTGCTGCAGGACTGAGGCCGGGAGCGTCCCGAGCCAACCCTGTTAGACTATGGGCGCCGTCAGAACGGCCGCGGAGGCTGGTCAGCCTGCCGAAGAGCCCAGGGAATCAAGCCCTGAGGCGCCGCGCAACGAACACAACAAGGAGAGCCGTGCCCTCGACACTGCCACCAAGCAGCGCATCATGACCGAGTTCGCCACGAGCGAGGGCGACACCGGTTCGCCCGAGGTCCAGGTCGCGATGCTGACGCAGCGCATCAAGGACCTCACCGAGCACCTCAAGGAGCACAAGCACGACCACCACAGCCGTCGTGGCCTGCTGCTCCTCGTCGGCCAGCGTCGCCGTCTCCTCGGCTACCTGCAGAAGGTCGACATCAACCGCTACCGCAGCCTCATCGAGCGCCTCGGTCTGCGTCGCTGACACTCCTGACGCAGCCCGGTCCCAGCAGGGACCGGGCTGGTCTGGTGTGATGTACCCGTAAGAAACCCACGCCGCCAGCCTGTTCGTTCGGTCCTCGGTAGTGGCTCCCGGAACCCGCCTCGAGCGGGAAGACCGTGGGCCTCGATCGAAGACCGCCGAACGTCGAGTGGATGCACCCTCGACAGGCACCGAAGGCGGCACTTCGAGAGTGAAGGAGGGCACCCGTGGAGGGTCCCGAGATCGAATTCACCGAAGCAACGATCGACAACGGTCGCTTCGGAACCCGTACCGTCCGGTTCGAGACCGGACGCCTCGCGCGTCAGGCCGGTGGCTCCGCAGCCGCCTACCTGGACGGCGAGACCATGCTGCTGTCGACCACGACGGCGGCAAGCACCCAAGGACCAGTTCGACTTCTTCCCCTGACGGTGGACGTCGAGGAGCGGCAGTACGCCGCCGGCAAGATCCCCGGTTCGTTCTTCCGTCGTGAGGGTCGCCCCTCGACCGAGGCGATCCTGGCCTGCCGCCTGATCGACCGCCCGCTGCGCCCCTGTTCGTCAAGGGCCTGCGCAACGAGGTCCAGGTCGTCATCACCGTGCTCGCGATCCACCCGGACGACGCGTACGACACCCTGGCCATCAACGCCGCGTCGATCTCGACGCAGCTCTCGGCCTGCCGTTCTCCGGCCCGATCGGCGCCGTCCGCGTCGCCCTGATCGACGGCCAGTGGGTCGCGTTCCCCAAGTACTCGGACAAGGAGCGCGCCGTCTTCGACATGGTCGTCGCGGGCCGTGTCGTGGGTGACGACGTCGCGATCACCATGGTCGAGGCCGAGGCCACCGAGGGTTCCTGGAACCTCATCAAGAACGAGGGCGTCGGCGCCCCGACCGAGGAGGTCGTCTCCGAGGGTCTCGAGGCCGCCAAGCCGTTCATCCGCCTGCTCGTCGAGGCGCAGCAGGAGCTCGCCGCTCGTGCCGCCAAGCCGGTCCAGGAGTTCAAGACGTTCCCGGACTACCAGGACGACGCCTACGCCGCGGTCGAGGCCGCTTCGTCCGCTCGCCTGGGCGAGGCCCTGAGCATCGCCGACAAGCAGGACCGCGAGAACCGTCTCGACGAGATCAAGGCCGAGATCCAGGCCGAGCTCGCGGGCGCTTTCGAGGGCCGCGAGAAGGAGATCTCCGCCGCGTACCGCTCGGTGCAAAGAAGCTCATCCGCGCGCGCATCCTCTCGGACGGCTTCCGCATCGACGGCCGTGGGCTCGCGGACATCCGCACCCTGTCCGCCGAGGTCGAGGTCCTGCCCCGCGTCCACGGCTCGGCGATCTTCGAGCGCGGCGAGACCCAGATCCTGGGTGTCACCACGCTGAACATGCTCCGCATGGAGCAGCAGCTCGACACGCTCTCCCGGAGACGCGCAAGCGCTACATGCACAACTACAACTTCCCGCCCTACTCGACCGGCGAGACCGGCCGCGTGGGCAGCCCGAAGCGTCGCGAGATCGGGCACGGCGCCCTCGCCGAGCGCGCGATCGTGCCGGTGCTGCCGAGCCGCGAGGAGTTCCCCTACGCGATCCGTCAGGTCTCCGAGGCGCTCGGGTCCAACGGTTCGACGTCGATGGGCTCCGTGTGCCTCGACCCTCTCGCTCCTCAACGCCGGTGTGCCGCTGCGCGCAGCGGTCGCGGGCATCGCGATGGGCCTCGTGTCCGACACCGTGGACGGCGAGACCCGCTATGCGGCCCTCACCGACATCCTCGGTGCCGAGGACGCGTTCGGCGACATGGACTTCAAGGTCGCCGGTACGCGTGAGTTCATCACGGCCATCCAGCTCGACACCAAGCTCGACGGCATCCCCGCCTCGGTCCTGGCCGGCGCGCTGACCCAGGCCCGCGACGCGCGCCTGACCATCCTGGACGTCCTCGACGAGGCCATCGACGTGCCGGACGAGATGAGCCCCAACGCTCCTCGCGTCATCGCGGTCAAGGTCCCCGTGGACAAGATCGGCGAGGTCATCGGCCCGAAGGGCAAGATGATCAACCAGATCCAGGAGGAGACGGGCGCGGACATCTCCATCGAGGACGACGGCACCGTGTACATCGGTGCTACCGACGGCCCTCTGCAGAGGCCGCCCGCGCGGCGATCAACGCGATCGCCAACCCGCACGTCCCGAGATCGGCGAGCGCTTCGTCGGCACGGTCGTGAAGACCACGTCGTTCGGCGCCTTCATCTCGCTCTCCCCGGGCAAGGACGGTCTGCTGCACATCAGCCAGATCCGCAAGCTCGTCGGTGGCAAGCGTGTGGAGAACGTCGAGGACGTCCTGTCCATCGGCCAGAAGGTTCAGGTCGAGATCGGTGAGATCGACCCGCGCGGCAAGCTCTCGCTGCACGCGGTCGTCGAGGGCGACGACGCAGCGGACGCTGCCGACTCCGCCGAGGCACCTGCCGAGGACGACGCCTGACGTGCCCTGGAACCTTCCGCTCGTCCCCTCGGGTTCGCCCGAGGGTGAGCTGACCGCCGGGCAGGACGGTGCGACGATCCGTCGCTCCGTCCTGCCCGGCGGGTTCGTGTCCTGACCGAGTCGATGCCGGGCCTGCGCTCGGCGACCGTCGGAGCCTGGGTCGGTGTCGGCTCGCGCGACGAGACCGACGGCCACTTCGGCTCCACGCACTTCCTGGAGCACCTGCTCTTCAAGGGGACTGCACGCCGCTCCGCGATGGACATCGCCGAGGCGTTCGACGCCGTCGGCGGTGAGGCCAACGCCGCGACCGGCAAGGAGCACACCTGCTACTACGCGCGCGTGCTCGACTCCGACCTGCCGATGGCCGTGGACGTCATCACCGACATGGTGACGTCCGCACGGCTCGAGGAGGACGAGCTCGAGACCGAGCGTGGCGTGATCCTCGAAGAGCTCGCGATGAACGACGACGACCCTCGGACGTCGTGCACGAGGAGTTCGCGCAGGCCGTCCTGGCCGGGCACCCCTGGGCGCCCGATCGGCGGCACGCCGGACACCATCAACGCCGTTCCGCGCAGCGCCGTCTGGGAGCACTACCAGTGGCACTACCGCCCGGAGACGCTCGTCGTCGCCGCGGCAGGCGGCGTCGACCACGACTCGCTGTGCGAGCAGGTCGCGACTGCGCTCACGACCGGTGGCTGGGACCTCGACCCTGCGGGGACCCCGCGCGCCCGCCGCGACAGCGCGGACGTGCAGGGCGTGGGGACGGAGGCCGTCGAGCTCACGATCCGCCGGACCGTCGAGCAGGCCAACGTCATCATCGGCGGCACGGGCCTGTCCGCGACGGACGACCGCCGCTTCACGCTGTCGGTCCTCAGCGCCGTCCTCGGTGGCGGCATGAGCTCGCGGCTCTTCCAGGAGATCCGTGAGAAGCGTGGCCTGGCGTACTCGACGTACTCGTTCGCGTCGGGGCACGGCGGCATCGGGGCGTTCGGCCTGTACGCAGGCTGCACGCCCTCGAAGGTCGACCAGGTCACCGAGCTCATGACGAGCGAGCTCGAGAAGCTCGCCGAGTCGGGCATCACGCAGGCGGAGCTGGACCGGAGCATCGGCCAGCTCTCGGGCGGACTGGTGCTGGGCCTGGAGGACTCGGGCTCGCGCATGAGCCGCCTCGGCAAGTCGGAGCTCGTGTTCGGCGAGCTGCTGAGCGTCGCGGAGTCGCTCGAACGGATCCGTTCCGTGACGTCCGACGACGTGCGCAAGCTCGCGGAGGAGCTCGCCTCCCGTCCGCGCTCGACCGTGCGCGTGGGGCCCTTCGGGGACTGAGTCTCGACACGTGACGTCAGGAGGGCCGGTGCGCAACACGCGCACCGGCCCTCGCGTTGCGGCTAGGGTTGTCGGGTGACTTCGAACGACGTGATCCCCGGTCAGGCGGCAGCCAGTCCCCACTCCGCTCCCCGATCAAGGTCGCCGTCCTCGGTGCCGCGGGGCGGATGGGGACCACCGTGTGCGCCGCGGTCGAGGCCGCACCGGACATGGAGCTGGTCGCCCGGATCGACGCGGGTGACGACCTGGCGCAGGCCGCCGCCGCGGGGCGCAGGTCGCGGTCGACTTCACGGTCCCCTCGGTCACCGAGGCCAACGTCCACGCGCTGATCGACCTGGGAGTGCACGCGGTCGTGGGCACGACGGGATGGACGGACGAGAGCCGCGGTCGGCTCGTCGAGCACCTGGGGCGCCGGGCGGCCGAGGGCACCGACATCGGCGTCCTCATCGCCCCGAACTTCGGTCTGTCCGCGGTCCTCGCGATGACGTTCGCCGCGAAGGCCGCGCGCTACTTCGAGTCGGCCGAGGTCATCGAGCTGCACCACCCGAACAAGGTCGACGCGCCCAGCGGTACGGCCACGCACACGGCCCGGGCCATCGCCCGGGCGCGCGACGAGGCGGGCCTGGGGCCAGCCCCGACGCGACCGAGTCCGGCTGGGAAGCGCGCGGCGCCGACGTCGAGGGCGTCCGCGTCCACGCGGTGCGCCTGCGCGGCCTGGTCGCGCACGAGGAGATCCTCTTCGGCAACGAGGGTGAGCAGCTCATCATCCGTCAGGATTCGTTCGACCGCGTGTCCTTCATGCCCGGCGTGCTGCTCGGCATCCGCGAGGTCGTCTCGCGCCCCGGTCTGACCGTCGGTCTCGAGAACGTCCTGGACCTCTCGTGAGGAACCGCAAGGGTCTGATCGGGGCCGTGGTCGTCACGGCCCTGCTCGCGCTCTACGTGTGGCAGATCTTCGGCCGTGCGCGCCTCCTGCTGGAGACCGGCGAGCCCGTGGGCATCGTGATCGGGATCGGCGTGCTGGTCCTCCCGCTGCTCGTGATCGGCCTCATCGCCTGGGAGTTCTGGCTCGCGATCACGGTCCAGAAGATGGCCGACCAGCTCGCTGCGGCAGGGAGCTCCCGGTGGACGACCTGCCGCGCTCGCCGGGCGGGCGGATCGACAGGGCCGCGGCGGACGCGGCGTTCGACGAGCACCGCGCGCGTGCGGAGGAGCACCCGGACGACTGGCGC
Organism: Oerskovia sp. M15; assembly: GCA_038070415.1. GTDB lineage: Bacteria > Actinomycetota > Actinomycetes > Actinomycetales > Cellulomonadaceae > Oerskovia. The sequence goes on along the minus strand of JAMYWF010000001.1, from coordinate 118,993 downwards.
TCCTGGTATCACGTCGCCTTCGCGTACGACGCCGCGGGGACCGCAAGCGGGCGCGAGCCATGCTGCGCAAGGCCGCGGGGATGTACCGGGCGGAGAACAAGGCCGCTCGCTGAATGCAGGCGCTCCACGTCCGAGTGGTCGGGCGTGGCTGCCGCCGCGTCAGATCGTCGCGCTCCACCGGTGCTCGACGACGTCGCGCACCCCGGTGGCCAGCGTGCGGGTGCGGTGGTCGGGTCCCAGCCCTGCACCACCCAGGAATTGCTCGCGGGCGGCGTCGCCGTCCAGGATCCAGGCCACGACCTCTTCCGCACCGTCCTGACGCAGCCTGTCGACGGCGGCAGACAGGAGCCGCGAGCCGTGCCCACCTCGCTGGTAGGACGGGACGACCTCGAGGGCGACGAGCTGTCCCGGGAGACCGCGGCGAAGCCCACGACGCGATCCGCGGCGAGGGCCACGAGGACTGCGAACCCGGGTCCAGGCGGGGCCGAGACCGCTCCGGCCCACTGCTCCTGCATCCGGGGACGTCGAGCGCGTCGAGGACGGCGTCGCCGAGCACCTCGGCGTGCGAGGCGCGCCACGACTCGACCTGGATCGCGGTGACCGCGACCTCGTCGCCGGGGACTGCCGGGCGGACCGAGACGTCCGCCGTCTCGCTGAAGAGGGCCATTCGCCAGACCCTACCCGAGCCTGGTGCGCGGCCGATGCGCGGGGACACCTAGTTCGACGCGAGGGTCCGTCAGGGAGCCCGAGCGCCCGCAGCCCGCGGCCGTCGCTGCCGCCAGGACGACGACGAGCAGGAACGGGCGCGCAGGGCGAGCGCGACGGCCGCGACCCCGAGCGCAGGCAGCCGCGCGTCCAGGGTGATGCCCTGTCCGTCGCCGACCGTCTGGACCGTGACGAGCGCGGCCAGCAGCGCCGCCGTGACGAGGGCCGCGGTGCGGGAGATGCGCTCGGAGGCGAGCCAGTGCTCGGGCACGAGGTGCCCCGCGAGCTTCAGTCCGAAGCACACGAGCGAGGCGACTATCAGGGTGACCCACAGCGTGGTGTCGGACATCAGGGCTCCTCGTCGGGCGGCTGCTCGTCCGGGTCGTGGGGACCGGCGGTCGTCCCGGACGCACCGTGGGCGTCCGTCCGTTCGTCCGGCGGCCGGTCGGGCACGACGTCGACGATCGTGATCGGTTGTCGTGGTCGGGGGCAAGGCGCCCGATGAGGATCGCCACGGCCCCGCCGCCAGGACGGGGACGCCCGGCGGGACGAGCGGGATGAGCACGACGGCCATGACGACGGCAGAGGCCGCCGTGAGCTGCATGATCCGGCTCGCCAGCCTCGGCCACAGGAGAGCGAGGAAGGCGGCCCCGGCGGCGGCGTCGAGCCCCAGGCCTTGGGATCGCCCATCGCGTCCCCGCGAGCGCCCCGACGAGCGTGAGCAGGTTCCAGATGACGAACACGCCGATGCCGGTCCACCAGAAGCCGGCACGGACCGCGGCCGGCGCCGCTGCGCGGTGGCGACCGCCGTCGACTCGTCGATGGTGACCTGGGCAGCCACCACGCGTCGCCACCCGTGGGCGGCGAGCAGCGGGGAGAGCTGGACGCCGTAGAGGCCGTTGCGGACGCCGAGCAGTCCAGCGGTGGCGATCGCTGCGCCTGAGGTGCCGCCCGAGGCCACGATGCCGATGAGGGCGAACTGCGAGCCGCCCGAGAACATGAGCATGCTCAGGACCATCGTCTGGAGGACATCGAGTCCCGCGACGACGGCCAGCGCACCGTAGGAGACGCCGTACAGCCCGGTGGCCACGGAGACGGAGACGGCCTGCCGGACGGCGGCCCGGACCTCGGTGCGGCCCTCGTCCCCGGCGGCGAGGGCGCAGCGGACGACGACGGTCCGGAGCCGTCGCCGGACGAGCCATCGTCCGAGGAAGGCTCCGGGTCGTCGTCATCGTCCGCTCCAGGTCGTTCGTGGTCAGGGCGTCGTCGCGCTCAGCGGGTCGCGGTGAGCTGCGGTTCCGGCTTGACGTCGACCGTCGTGACCGGGTCGACGGCTTGCCGGAGCTCGGGCTCGGGCTCGGCCTTGTCCGCCTCGACCGCGTGAGCGGCGCGCTGGTGGGCCGTGAGCGACATCCGGTCGATGAGGGCGAGCGCCAGGGCGCTGACGACGAACGCGAGGTGGATGACCACCTGCCAGAGCATCTGCTGCTCGGGGATCCGGGCGCTGTCGATGAACGTGCGCAGCAGGTGGATGGACGAGATGCCGATGATGGACATCGCGAGCTTCGTCTTGAGCACGTTCGCGTTGACGTGGCTCAGCCACTCGGGCTGGTCGGGGTGGTCGTCGAGACGGATGCGGGAGACGAAGGTCTCGTAGCCACCCACGATCACCATGATGAGGAGGTTGGAGATCATGACGACGTCGACGAGCCCGAGGACGTAGAGCATGGTGTCGGCCTCGTCGAGCCCATGTCCCGTGAAGGCGCCCACCGCGAGGTGCCACAGCTCCTTCATGAACTGCCAGACGTAGACGACCTGCGCGACGATGAGCCCGAGGTACAGGGGACCTGGAGCCATCGGGAGGCGAAGATGAAGTAGCCGAGCGAGATGGTGGCGGGTGCTGCTTCCCGGTCAGTGCGGGGTGGTTCGGGGTGGTCGAGGCCACGTGCGGTGCTCCGGTGGTGTGCGAGGTCTGCCGGGCGCGAGCCCGGTCGTTCTATCGCTTTTACGGTATCAATCCCCTGACCTTGCTCAGAGCGCGACGTACACGGTCTCGAGGTACTCCTCGAGCCCGCTTCGCCTCCCTCGCGTCCCAGCCCGGACTGCTTCATGCCGCCGAACGGCGCGCTCGCGTCGGACACGAGCCCGCGGTTGATCCCGATCATCCCGGCGTCCACCTCCTCGCCGACCCGCATCGCGCGCGCCAGGTCGCGCGTGTAGGCGTAGGCAGCGAGGCCGTACTCGGTGTCGTTGGCCAGGGCGATGCCCTCGTCGTCGTCCGCGAACGCCACGACGGGGGCGACGGGGCCGAAGATCTCCTCGGTGACCACGCGCGAGCCCGCGTCGACCCCGGTGAGGACCGTGGGGGTAGAAGTGGCCGGTCGTCCGCGGCCGGTCCCCGCCCGTGAGCACCTGGGCACCCGCGTCGGACGCGAGGGCGACGAGCTCGTCCACGTGGTCGACGGCCTTCTTCTCGATGAGCGGGCCCACCTGCACCCTCCTCGCTTCCGGGCCCGACGCGCAGCTCGCCGAACGCTCGGGCGAGTCGCTGCGAGAAGTCGCGCGCGACGGCGTCGTGCACCAGGAACCGGTTGGCGGCCACGCAGCTCTGCCCCGTGTTGCGAAGCTTGGCGACGATCGCGCCCTCGACGGCGGCGTCCAGGTCGGCGTCGGCGAACACGAGGAACGGCGCGTTGCCGCCGAGCTCCATCGATGTCCGCAGCACCTGGTCCGCGGCCCCTTGAGGAGCGTGCGGCCCACGCCTGTGGACCCCGTGAAGGAGAGCTTGCGCAGGCGGGGTCCGCGAGCAGGGTGTGGTCACCTCGGCGGCCGACGACGTCGGCACGACGTTGACCACACCGGTCGGCAGGCCGCGGTCCTCGAGGTGCCCGCGGATGATCTCGGCGACGAGCGAGGTCGTGAGCGGAGTCAGGTGCGCGGGCTTGATCACGACCGTGCAGCCCGCCGCGAGCGCGGGGCCGATCTTGCGCGTCGCCATGGCGATCGGGAAGTTCCACGGGTGATGAGCAGGGCCGGGCCGACCGGGCGCCGGGACACGAGCTGGCGGTTCGCGCCGCTCGGTGCCGTGCGGACCAGGCCGTCCGTGCGGACCGCCTGCTCGGCATACCAGCGCAGGAACTCGGCTCCGTACACGACCTCGGCACGGGCCTCGGCGAGTGGCTTGCCGCACTCGGCCGTGATGAGCGCCGCGATGTCGTCGGCGCGAGCCGTGAGCGTCGCGAAGACCGCGCGCAGCAGCTCGGAGCGCTCGCGCGGCGCCACGGCACGCCAGGCGGGGCGGCGGCGTGCGCGGCCTCCAGGGCGCGCAGGCCGTCGGCGGGGCTCGCGTCCGAGACGTCGAACAAGACCTCCTCGGTCGCGGGATCGGCGACCTCGAACGTCCGTCCGGCCTCGGCCGGTCCCCACTGGCCACCGATCAGCAGCCCGGTCGGCAGGTGCGAGACCAGGGCAGGGGACAGGGCGTTCGTGGCGGGCGACATGCTTCGAGTATCACGCGAGCGGCGCTGGTTCGCATCGATGGGGTGCCAGTGGACGTCAGGTGCCGGTGATCGGGGCGTTCTTGGATAGGAGTTGGGATGAATCGTGATCTATCCGCAGAATTGGAGCGTATGGCCGCGCGGCCTACGCGAGTCGTTTCTGGGAACTTGATGGTTTTCCAGGTTGATGCCATTGGAAGCCTGGAGATGTATGGGGAGAGGCTCCGGAACGTTCTGAGTTCAGCGGTGCGGACGGTGGTCGAACTCGGGATCGACGGGGACTGCGTTGACGCCTCAAGGGTCCCCAAATGGTTTGCAGGACATACCGACCGCGGCGGCTTTGCGGATATTCCGGTCGAGGCCCTGGGTGGGCGGAGGGTCTACCTGGACGAGCGAGAGCAGAGCGAATGGGACCTGCAGGAGTGGCTCTACTGCTTTGAACCTGACCTGAGGAGATGGTCATGGTGGGATCTGACTGTCGGGTGCGACGGCCGGACGCTTCTTCTTTGGGTCGATACGAGCGGAGAACTCGTGGTTCCGTGCGATGAGTTGTGGTGGGCCATATTCGCGACAGGCGCACGGGGCGCCTCGGCGTCGATGGGGCGTGCCTCCCAAGACTGGGATAGCAGGCCGAGCGTAGGGCTCGGCCTCGACGGCCCACGTTGACCTGCCCTGCCTCGTGCGGGCTGCACGGCGGGCAACGCCCTGGTCAGTCTCCACCTCTCCCACCCCGCCCGTCCGCCAGGTGCACGCGGGCGTCGACCGTGTCGAGGGTCGCTTCGTCGTGGGGCACGACGATGGTCGCGGCGCCGGTCTCGCGGGTCAGCCGGGTGATCTGGGCGTCGCGCGTGCGGTTGAGCGCCGAGGTGGAGCCGTCGTCGACCCCCACCGTCGCAACTTCTGGAGACGTCGACGCTCTCCGGCGGTGGGGGCGCCGCCGAGCTCCGTGAGGACCTTGGCGCGTCAACGCGCGAACGAGGCGCATCACTTGAAGAGCAGTGAGAGGAGCGGAAGGCCTCCGCGCTGCGCGAACAGCCGGGGCACGGACCCAGCGACGAGGACATCGGGCCATGCCAAGCATCCCACGCACCACCACCACGCTTCTGCCTCGCTATGAGCAGCTGTTCGAAGACTCCGCGGTCAACCTCGACGAATCGTCGGTGACGCCCGTGTCGTCGCGGTGCAGCGCCACCGGGTGGGTCTTGACGAGCTCGCCCGGGTGCTCCTCGCGGGTCATGCGCTCGACGTTCGTGAGCGTCTGTCCAGCGAGCTGCCTGGGGCGGGTGTGGCGCAACGAGTCGCCGAGCGTGTCCTGCAGCACCGTCGATCGGTGCGACGGCATCCCGTAGGCCGAGCCGCCTGCCGCCACGACGCGCTACGGGCGGTTGTGGTACTTCGAGAGCCTGTACTCGACGTCGTGGATGCGGGCCGTCCCGGCGAACCCTTCTCGTCGTCGCGTCCGACGTCGAGGGTGACGTCGCCGATGCCAGGTGCTGCGCGCAGCGCTCGACCCGGTCCTTGGCGGCCGGGCCACTGGCGCCGCTGACACGCACCGTCGGGGCAGCTGCGCTCGCGAGCTGGACGTCGGGCTCGGGACGGGTGGTGTGGGCGAACTGGCCGCCGGTCGGGGTGCCGGACAGGACGCGGTTCTGGCTCGTCGTCATGCTCTGGTAGATGTGTGGGTGCCGCTACAAGGTGATTTCAGGCTCGGGGCGGGCGCGGGTGGTGAACCGGCCGGACCCGGCGTGGCTCGAACCCGGCGGCCCGGGCGCCATGCTGCGGGTGGGTGGCTCGGCGGGTTGCGCCCTGGGCGGCTGGTCGCTGGCGCGAGAGAGCAAGGCGGACACGGCGAAGGCCGTCATCGGCGCCCTCCACCCGCCGAGGATCCGCGGGGTCTGTGCGAGCACGCCGAGCGCGGTGTACAGGTAGCTCAGGTCGCGCTTGGTCGCGTCCTGGAGACGGTCGCCTGGCACGACGAGGGTGGACAGGGCCGCCAGGTCGGTCAGGTGCCGGTCGCGCCCGGTGTCGAGAGGGATCGTGTAGGCAGCGGACTTCGCCACGAGGCTGCCGAGCATGGACGGGCGACGGACGGTCCCGACGCGACCGGCGACGGACACCTCGACACTCTCGGTCCGGTCCAGGGCCTGCTGTGCCGCCTTGGTCTCGATGGTCGTCCCGCCTCCGTACCCGCGGCGTGAGGAGGCGCGCTCGCCCAGGTGGCGGGGATGAGGATGTCGATCGAGGCGCCTTCGCGGACCCAGCGGTGCTGGTGGCCGGTCGGGCTCTGGCCGTCCGCGGCGAACCCTAGGTCGGCGAGCTCGCGCGTGATGGTCCAGAGCACGTCTGGTTCGGCGCGCACGTCGAGGATGGCGTCGACGTCATCGGTGGGTCGGGTGGGGCTCGACCCGCGCTCGGCGCAGTGCAGGTGGACCATCTGGCCGCCCACGAGGGTCCAGCCGGTCGGCTTGCGGTCGTACAAGTCGAGCAGCGCGAGCCACCCGACGGTCTGCGCCTCGGTCATGAACGGCATCGTGACGGTCATGACTGGCGCTCCGGTCCGGGTGGGCGGCCAGCAGGGCGTCCAGGAGGTTGCGTGCGCGGGCCTCTTCGCGTGGGCTGTCCGCGTCGGCCAGGTCGGCGACCAGGAGCAGTTCGGGGACGGGAGCCGGCGGCAACACGGGCGAGACGCGCAGGACGGCGTTGGCGCGAGAGCGCGGCGCGGGCACGAGAAGGTGGTCGGCCGCGACGTTCTCGAGGTCGTCGGCGTGGACGTACCCTTCGGCGTGCCCTGCGGCAGACATGCCCGAGCGGGGATCGGAGACGCCCGAGGGGACGACGCGTTCGTCGGCCAGGAGGCTCGAAGGGTCCTGGACCTGCATGTGGTGGACTTCGGCGCGGGCGGACAGCCAAGCGCGCAGGAGAGCCAACGGGTCGGGTGCATAGGCCAGGCGCTGGGCTCGTGAGCGCAGACGGAAGGCTTCGTCGGGGCGTAGCCACTGGTGGTCGGGGTCCGGGTTGAGCAGCAGGGCCCAGGCGATGCGCGGGCTCATCGGGCGACCCGCAAGGTGCGGGCGCCGTCGCAGGGATCCCGGGTCTATGATCCAGCGGCCTGCGACCTGCTCGGCGTCGAGCCGTCCGGCGGCGATCATCTGGCGCACGCGGGCAGGGCTGACGTGCAGCGCGGCGGCTGCTTCCGGCACCGACATCCCAGTCATAGACACAAACCTATCGCTGCCGCAAGGATTGTGTCTATGGAAAGTGAGTTGGGTTCAGCGCGCGTGGGCGATGATGTCGATCGCTTCGTGCAGGTACAGCTGGGGCCCGCGACGACGTTGCGGGTCGGGGTCTCGGCGAGACGGACGGCGCTCATGGAGCGCACGACGACGGCACATCAGATTGCTGGAGAGATGCGAGCCACGGTCGCGGCGCCGGTCTCACGGGTTCGTCGGGTGACGAGCTCGATGATCTAGGTGCCGCGCGCGTGGTCGAGCGCCGACGTCGGTTCGGCGACGAGCAGGACTTCGGGGTGGTTCATGAGGTTGCCGACGATCGCGACGCGCTGGCGCTGGCCGCCTGAGAGGTGACCGAGACGCTTGGCAGCCACGTCGCGGATCCCGACGGGCCGAGCACCGCGGTCGTCGTCCCGGCGGGGACGGTCAGGAGACGTCGTCGATCATGGTGACGGTCGACCCGCCGTCGGGGTACACGAGGTACATGGTGTGCCTTTCAGGAGCAGCTTTCAGGAGGAAGGAGCGGGGAGCGGCCGCGAGCACCCAGCCCCGGCTCCGCCTGTGGACCGACACGCCGTTTCCGCCTCGCGCGCGGTAGTTTGTGCACATGGCACTTTCCCCACGCAGGCCCGACCGTTCGGCGCCGTCCTGACCGCGATGGTCACCCCGATGACCCTCGCCGGCGAGATCGATCTCGCCGCAGCGGTCAAGGTCGCCAAGCACCTCGTGGACAACGGGAACGACGGGATCGTCCTGAGCGGGACCACGGGGAGTCGCCCACGACGCACGCACCGGAGAAGGCCGAGCTCATCCGTGCGGTCGTCGACGCGGTCGGGGACCGCGCGCACATCGTGGCCGGGGCGTGCTCGAACGACACCCAGCACGCCGTCCGCATGGCCGAGCAGGCCGCGGAGGCCGGTGCGCACGGGCTCCTCGTCGTGAGCCCCTACTACTCGCGTCCCTCCCAGGAGGGCTGTACCGCCACATCGTGGCCGTCGCTGACGCGACGCCGTTGCCCGTCATGTTCTACGACGTCCCGGGCCGCGCGGGCGTCCGCATCGCCCGGCCACGATCGAGCGCCTCGCCGCCCACGAGCGCATCGTCGCGAACAAGGACGCGTCGGGTGACGTCTACACCGCGGCCAAGCTCATCGAGTCGACGGGCCTCGCCTGGTACTGCGGGGACGACAGCCTGCTGCTGCCGCTCCTCGCGCACGGCGCGGCAGGCATCGTGGCGGTAGCCACGCACGTCGCCGGCCGCGCTTCGCGCAGGTCGTCGCGGCGTTCGACGCCGGTGACAACGCGGCAGCCCTCGAGGCCTTCCGCTCCGTCACCCCGGCCATCGACGCCATCAACGGAGCGGGCTTCCAGGCCGTCATGGCCAAGGCCGCGCTCCAGCTCCTCGGAATCACCGAGAACCGATACCTCAGGCTGCCGTACGTCGCAGCCACGGACGACGAGGTCGCCGTCGTCCGCGCCGGTCTGGAGGCCTCCGGCCTGCTGGACCCGGCGACCCCGCGCCCCGCTGAACATGCTGAACAGCTGAACTACAGGCCAGGAGGCCCCGTGAGCCACCCTCACCCCGAACTGTCCCTGCCCCCGCCCTACCGGCCGGTGCCCTGCGCATCGTCGCCCTCGGCGGTCTGGGCGAGGTCGGACGCAACATGGCCGTCCTCGAGTACGACGGGCGCTTGCTCGTCATCGACTGCGGCGTCCTCTTCCCCGAGGACAACCAGCCCGGCGTGGACCTGATCCTGCCGGACTTCGACTACATCAGGACCGCCTCGACGACATCGAGGCGATCATCCTGACGCACGGCCACGAGGACCACATCGGTGCCGTGCCGTACCTGCTGCGCCTGCGCCGCGACATCCCCTGGTGGGTTCGCAGCTCACGCTCGCGTTCATCTCCGCGAAGCTCAAGGAGCACCGCATCGCCCCGTGACCCGCGTGGTCAAGGAGAACGAGACCGTCCCGTTCGGTCCGTTCAGCTGCGAGTTCGTCGCGGTCAACCACTCGATCCCGGACGCCCTCGCGGTCGCGGTCACCACCGGCGCAGGCACGGTCCTGCACACCGGTGACTTCAAGATGGACCAGCTGCCCCTCGACGGCCGCGTCACGGACCTGCGCGCGTTCGCACGCCTGGGCGAGAAGGGTGTCGACCTGTTCATGGTCGACTCCACCAACGCCGAGGTCCCCGGCTTCGTGACCCCGAGGTCGAGATCGGCCCAGTCCTCGACAGCGTCTTCGGCGCCTCGGACAAGCGGATCATCGTCGCGTCGTTCTCCTCGCACGTGCATCGCGTCCAGCAGGTCCTCAACGCCGCGCACAACCACGGTCGCCGCGTCGCGCTCGTCGGGCGCTCGATGGTCCGCAACATGGGCATCGCCGCCGAGCTCGGCTACCTCAAGGTGCCGAACGGCGTCCTCATCGACCTCAAGAAGGTCGACTCCTGCGTGACGACGAGGTCGTCCTCATGTGCACGGGCTCACAGGGTGAGCCCATGGCCGCGCTGTCGCGCATGGCCAACGGTGACCACAAGGTCTCCGTCAGCCACGGCGACACCGTGATCCTCGCCTCCTCGCTCATCCCGGCAACGAGAACGCGGTCTTCCGCATCATCAACGGTCTGACCCGCCTGGGCGCGCGCGTCGTGCACGGCGGCAACGCCAAGGTGCACGTCTCGGGCCACGCGAGCGCGGGCGAGCTCATCTACTGCTACAACATCCTGCGGCCCAGAACGTCATGCCGGTCCACGGCGAGGTCCGTCACCTCGTCGCGAACGGGGCGCTCGCGGTCAAGACGGGTGTGCCCGCCGACCGCGTGATCCTCGCGGAGGACGGCGTGGTCGTCGACCTGGTCGACGGCAAGGCCTCGGTCGTGGGTGCGGTCCCGTGCGGCTACGTCTACGTGGACGGGTCGAGCGTCGGCGAGCTCACCGACGCCGAGCTCAAGGACCGCGTGATCCTCGGCGAGGAGGGCTTCATCTCCCTGTTCGCCGTGGTCGACTCCGCGACGGGCAAGGTCATCGCAGGACCGCACATCCTGGCCCGCGGTTTCGCCGAGGACGACGCCGTGTTCGAGGACGTCCGTCCCCAGGTCGTCCAAGCCCTCGAGGACTCGATCGCCGGGGGCGCGACGGACGTGCACCAGCTCCAGCAGGTCATGCGCCGCGTGGTCGGGCGCTGGGTCTCGGGCCGCCTGCGTCGTCGTCCGATGATCGTCCCGGTCGTCGTCGAGGCATAGCCCTCGGATCGTCCCGTCGCCCGCCCTCCCGCTCTGCGGGAGGGCGGGCCTCGTCGTCAGGGGCGGCGTGCGAGGGCGCGGCCAGCGAGGAGGTCTTCGGAGGGCTGGTCCCGGCGGCCTGCGCCACGCCCGGCACGGTCACTGCGGCGTCGCCGCGCTCGGAGATCGCCGCGAGGCGACGACGAGCGAGCCGGGCGATCGGCACCGAACCGCTGGGTCCTGCTGCCCCTGGGGCCGTCGCCGTCGCCTGCGGGTCAGTCGGTGATGCGGTAACCGACGCGGGGCAGGGTCGTGACGAGGGCAGGGCGCCGAGCTTGCGACGCAGTCGCCCGATGGTCACGGCCACCGTGTTGGTGAACGGGTCGGCGTTCTCGTCCCAGACCTGCTCGAGAAGCTCCTCCGCGCTGACGTACGCGGGGCTCGCGCGGAGCAGTGCCTCGAGGAGTGCGAACTCCTTGACCGAGAGGTCGAGGATCGACCGTCGCGCGTGGCGACGTGCCGTGCCGCGTCGAGCTCGACGCCGGCGACGCGCAGGGTCCTGGCGCGCGCTGAAGGTCGCCGTCGCACGAGAGCGTTGACGCGCAGCACGAGCTCGGGAAAGTGGAAGGGCTTGGCGAGGTAGTCGTCGGCGCCCAAGGTCAGGCCGCTCACTCGATCGCCGGGTGCTCCAGCCGCGGTGAGCATCAGGACCATCGGCCGGTCGTCGCGGGCCGTGAGCATCTGGCACAGCACGTCGCCGTGGATTCCTGGCAAGTCTCGGTCCAGGACCACCGCATCGTAGGACTCGACGTCGAGCTTCGCCGCCGCGGACAGCCCGTCGAGCGCGACGTCGACCGCCATCCCTTGATCGCGGAGCCCCTCGGCCAGCACGGCCGCCAGGCTCGGCGCGTCCTCGACCACCAGGACTCTCATGCCGGTGCCCGATTCCCGCTCGCCGAGACCGGGAGCTCCACCGTGACGCGGAGGCCTCCTCGTCGCGGGCATCGAGGCTCGGACGACCTCGGTGCGCGTCGACCACCGCCGCGACGATCGACAGCCCGAGGCCCGCGCCGTCGTCCGACTCGGTTCGTGCGCGCCCGATCCGCTCGAACGGCATCCCCAGCCGGGCGACCGCCGCGACATCGAGGACTGCTCCCCGACTCGACCGTCAGGCGGGTCGTGTCGAGGTCGGCGTCGGTCGTGACGCGGATCCATCCGCCGGTCTGGTTGTGGACGACGGCGTTGTCGACCAGGTTCTGCACCACACGGTGCAGCAGGGTGCGGTCGCCCTCGGTCGGGGTCGTGTCCCCGAGATCCAGGTCGACCTGCAGCTGCATCCTCGTCACGTCGTCCGCTCGGGCGATCAGAGCCCGGCCGACCAGCTCCGCGAACGAGACCTGCTCCCGGTCGGCGAGCACGCCGTTCTGCCCACGGGCGAGCACGAGGAGACCGTCTAGCAACCGGTCGATCTGGTCGAGCTCGACGCGCATCCTGTCCGCCAGTGCGACGGTCTGCGGGGCACCGGCTCGGGTTTCCCCATGGCCACGTCCACGGACGCGCGCAGGGTGGTCAGCGGCGTGCGGAGCTCGTGCGATGCGTTGGCCACGAACCGGCGCTGCGCGGCGAACGATGCCTCCAGCCGTTCCAGGAGGTCGTCGATGGCGTCGGCGAGCTCCGTCACCTCGTCGACGGGTCCCGGTACCCGCAGCCGGTCGTGCAGGTTCTCCGCGGTGATGCGCCGCGTGCTCTCGGTCAGGGTGCGCAGGGGCGCAGCACCCGTCGCGCCATGATCCTGCCGAGAAGGATCGAGATCAACGCCATCACGACCAGTGCGATCGACGACGCCACCAGCAGCCGCCGTGCCTGAGCGGACTCCGAACCCAGAAGCAGCGCCTGGAGCTCGGCGACCTGCCGCCGGGTATCGGTGAGCCCCGGTTCGCCCGGTGCCCCGGGGAACGGTGCAACGGAGCTGGTGTCTCCCCTGGCCAGCAGGTTCGCGAGCGCCAGGAGGGCTGCGCCGGAGGCGATGAAGGCTCCGGCGTAGAGGAGGGTGAACCGCAGTCCGATGGTCTTGGTCGATCCCAGCTCGCTCATGTCCCTCTTCCGCAGTGCCAGCACCTCAGTGTCGCGCACCGGACATGACACCGGAATGACAGGGACGGTGCCGCCGTGTCATCACGGGAACCGTAGAACGATCCCATGCATACACCACACCCAGCAGGACGAATGGGCAGTACCGATCTGATCCGATCCGAGTGGAGGAGGTTCCGCGGTCATCGCGGCCGCCGGTCGCCGTCGTGCTCGCCGCCCTCGTGACCGTCCTCGCCAGCCTGTCACCCGCGGTCACCGACCGCTCGACGTGCAGCGCCGGGAACGTCGAGGTCCCTTGCTCGTCCGATCCGATCGGACCGGACGGGAGTCCGGTCGGCGACCAGTTCTTCTTCGCCCATCAGCCGCTGGGCGAGAACGGATCCATCACGGTACGGATGACCTCGATGGAGGGCATCATCACGTACCCACCGCCCGACCATGACGAGATCGTCCGGGACTCGTGCCGTGGGCGAAGGCGGCGTCATCATCAGGACGACCTCACGCAGGGCTCCGACTATGCCACCCTCATGATGACGGGACAGCATGGCGTCCGAATGCAGCACAGCTTCACGGAGGACGTCGCGGGCGCGGCGGGGACCGTCTCTGCCGGCTCGCCGCGCTGGCTGCGCCTCGAACGTTCTGGAGCCACGATCACAGGGTCCGAGTCGACCGACGGCCGCCGGTGGACGACCGTCGGGACGGCGCACCTCGAGGGGCTCGGTGAGACCGTGCTCGTGGGTCTCTTCGCCGCCTCCCGGGCGACCTGACCCTGCGGCCGGTCGCTCTGGGTGCCTCGACGGCACAGGCCCGCTTCTCCCAGGTCTCCGCCACGTTCGACGAGGTGGCTCTGGAGGGCGCGGGACCCGACGGCTGGGACGAGGACGCCGTCGGCACGCTGGGGACGACCGACTGGGAGAAGCACGTCCTCCCCGCCGGTCTCGTCGAGTCCGACGGAGAGCTGACCGTGACAGGGTCCGGTGACATCGGTCCGGTGGGCATCGGCACCGGGCCCACCCTGGAAGCCTTGTCGCCGGACTCCTGCTCGGCCTCGCCGTGCTGCTCGTGGTCTCGGCCGGTTTCGGGGCCGGTCGGGAACCCCACGCCGCGAAGGTCTCGTCGGACGCGCGCCGCTCGCTCCTCGCCGGGTCCGTCGTCGTCGGTGGCGCCGCCTTCGCGGTCGGACTCGTCGCCACGACGGTCGTCGTCCTCGCTGGACCGCCTCTTCTGCGTGCCGGCGGAGCCACGGTCCCGCCGGTCGGTCTCGGTGCCGGGCTGGCCCTCGTCCTCGGCGCCGCGGGCTGCTCGCCGCCGGGGCCGTCTACGCGTTCGCGCTCGGGGCCCTGCTACGGCGGAGGTGGGCGGCACTGGTGGTCGCGACCGCGACCTTGGTCCTCCCGCTGTCCTGAGCATCGTCCCGCTCCTGCCGGACAGCGTCGCTCAGGGCTGACGCGACTCACCCCGCTGCCGGGTTCGCGGCCGTCCAGACCGTGCACCAGTACCACCAGGTGACCGGCCTCTACGTCCCGTCCACCGGCTACTTCCCTGCCGGGGTGGGCGGGGCTGGCGGTCCTCTGCGCCTGGACGGCGGTGGTGCTGTGGAGCGCTCACGCGCGAGCCGTTGCCGCCGGCGCTCCGGCGGCGGCCGTGACCGACGGGCGCCGAAAGTGCCCGTCGGTGGGTATCGCTAGCATCGCGCCCATGGCAACCTCAGCAGACTTCTCCGGCCTCGCGCCCGTTCTCCTGGTGACCCACGACGCGAGCTCGAGCATCATCTACTCGCCCGGCGGTCCCGAGTACCTCCAGCACAAGGACACGCTCGAGCGGCACGGCGTCGAGGGCTCGGGGTACGACTTCTCGGGTGCTCTCCAGGCGGTGCTCACGGACGAGTCGCCCGAGACCCTCGAGGGGTCGGGTTCGACCCGGAGAGCGGGATGGTGAGCGTCTACGGCACCGACCTGGACGCGCTCCTGGTCGCGGCCAGGCACCTGTCGCGGATCATCGCCGACGACGCGGCGCTGGACGCGGCTCTCACCCGGTCGGTCGAGCTCGGCCTCGACGACTGACGGGCCCGTCGTCCCGGTCCCAGCTGACGTCCCGTCGTCGCAGGCGCTACCCCGCATCTGCCGCAGGTGAGCGAGCTGCTTGCGGTGCTCACCCGTGACCCACTCGCCCACGATGCGGGGTCCTCGGAGCCGTCCGCGCCGTCGCCGTCGTCGCCGGCGGCTGCGGCCTCCTCCAGGTCGTCGAGGTAGGCCCGGTCGGCCCCGAACCGCTCCCAGATCGCGTCGCTGCCCGTGCACACGTGCCCGTGACCCGGACGAGCGTGTGCACGCCGTGCTCGGAGATCGCGTGCTCGAGCACCTCGAGGCCCGCGCGGTGGTCGCCCACGGGGTCGGGCGACTCGAGGTCCAGGAGCGGGACCTCGAGGTCCGAGAGCATGTCACCCACGACGATCACGCCCGCGCCCGGCAGGACCAGGGCGCCGTGACCGGGCGCGTGCGCTTGATGCTCGACCACGAGCACGACCGGCTCGCCCGCCCCTTGACCGCCACCGGGAGTCCTCGCCGCGCCCGACGACGTCGCGCCCGCTGGCGCTCCGGGCCACGGCAGGCGGACCGCGTCGGGCGAGGCGCCCACGGCCGAGGAGCTCGCTGGGGTCGAGGGAGGGCGTGAGCCGTCCGAACAGCGCGAGGTCGTGCCCGGGCGCCTCCCGCTCGACCTTGGCCAGGTCCTCGGTGCGGCTCCGCTCCTGGGCGTGCACCGCCGTCGGGCAGGCCCAGCGGGGACGTCGCCCAGAGACGACGCCCACAGGACGTGGTCCCAGTGCGGGTGCGTCGAGAAGCCCGCGGTGACCCGCCACCCTCGGCGGGAGATCGTGGCGGCGAGGGACTCGACCTCGTCGACCGTGATGCCCGGGTCCACCACCAGGCAGCGGCCGTCGGGAGCCACCACGACCGTCGTGGTGCTCGTCCAGATCTCGGCGGTGGCCACGAAGACACCGTCGGAGACCTCGTGCAGCTCGCGTGCCGGGGAGTCTCGCTCATACGTCCGATCCTGCCCCGGACCGGGTCCGAGGGCGACCCCGGCGCATCGGAGCGAGTTCGTCACATGACACGCACCTCCGGGATGCGGGCCCGACCGGGGTGCGCAGGTACCGTGGTGCCTACTATGGCGACCCGGACGTCCACCTCGGCGAAACGGCCCGCGACCTCCCGCAAGAAGACCACCGCACGTGGTTCGACGGGCAGATCGGGGGTCCTACGAGCGCGTCCCGCGCTCCGGCGACCTCGCAGTCGCGCAGGCCGCCTCCCGGCCCGCGCCCTGGCCCGTCCGCGCGGTGCGCGGTCTGTGGTTGGGATGTGCGCACGCGGTCGGCGCGGTCGCACGCAGTATCGGTAAGGGAGCAAGAGAGCTGGACCCTCACATCGGCGCGACGGCGTCGCATTCCTCCTCCTGGCGCTCGCCGTGACCGTCGCGGCCCGCGAGTGGTGGGGATCTCCGGCGCGTTCGGCACCGCGGTGCATGCGGTGGCCGCGGGCGTCTTCGGCGTCGCGGCCGTCGCGCTCCCCGTCCTGCTCGTGTGGCTCGCGGTCCGGATCATGCGCCACCCCGAGCGTTCCCAGGCGAACTCGCGCGTCGCGATCGGCCTGACGTTCATCGTCGTCGCGGTCTGCTCGCTCGTGCACGTCGCCGAGGACCTGCCCGCTCCTCGCGACGGCTTCGCCGCCGTCCAGGACGCGGGCGGGTGATCGGCTACCTCTTCGCGACCCCGGTGCAGACCGGGCTGACGCAGTGGTTCGCCGTGCCGCTCTTCCTGCTCGTCGGCTTCTTCGGGATCCTCGTGGTGACCGCGACCCTGTGCACGCCATCCCGGGCGCCTGCGCGGCATCTACGACCGGCTCACCGGGAACCACCGCGAGGGCGACACGACCGGCGCCACCGACGCAGAGGGTCTCCAGCTGGCCGACGGCGTGTCGCGCCACGACGGCACCGACGAACCCGCGCCGCGCAGGCGTCGTGGTCGCAAGACCAAGGCCGAGCGGGACGCGGACACAGCCGAGCGCGAACGGCTCGACGGTGGCTACGTCGGCGACGAGGCGTTCGAGCGCGCGGCGACGCTCGAGGCCGAGGAGGAGGCCGCCCGCAAGACGGCCCGCACCCGCCGGGCCGCGGCCGCGGCAGCAGCGCCCCCGACGCTCACGAGGACTTCGGCGACCTGCCCACGCAGGTCATCCCGTCGGTCGGGCGGACCGCCGCTGCGCCCACCACGTCGGTACCACCGCCGCCGCCCCCAACACCCCGTCCCGCGGGGCGTCCAGCCCATGCTGGAGGGCGACACGGTCTACGTGCTGCCTTCCGAGGACGACCTCGTCAAGGGTGCCCCGCACAAGGTGCGCTCGGCGGCGAACGACCGGGTGGTCGAGGCGCTCACGCGCGTGTTCGACCAGTTCGAGATCGACGCCAAGGTCACGGGCTTCACCCGTGGGCCGACCGTGACGCGGTACGAGGTCGAGGTCGGGCCCGCCGTGAAGGTCGAACGCATCACCAACCTGTCCAAGAACATCGCCTACGCGGTGGCCTCGGCCGACGTCCGCATCCTCTCGCCCATCCCGGGCAAGTCCGCGATCGGCATCGAGATCCCCAACACCGACCGCGAGACCGTGGTGCTGGGCGACGTGCTGCGCTCCTCGGTCGCGCGTCGCACCGAGCACCCCATGGTCATGGGCGTCGGCAAGGACGTCGAGGGCGGCTACGTCGTGGCGAACCTCGCCAAGATGCCGCACATCCTCGTCGCGGGCGCCACGGGTGCGGGCAAGTCGAGCTTCATCAACTCGATGATCGTCTCGATCCTCATGCGGGCCACGCCCGAGGAGGTGCGCATGGTCCTCGTCGACCCCAAGCGCGTCGAGCTCACGATCTACGAGGGCATCCCGCACCTCATCACGCCCATCATCACGAGCCCCAAGAAGGCCGCCGAGGCGCTCGAGTGGGTCGTGCGCGAGATGGACGCCCGCTACGACGACCTCGCGATGTTCGGCTACAAGCACGTCGACGACTTCAACACCGCGGTCCGCGCCGGAAGGTCAAGCCGCTGCCCGGCTCGGAGCGCAAGATCGCGACGTACCCGTACCTGCTCGTGGTCGTCGACGAGCTCGCCGACCTCATGATGGTCGCCCCGCGTGACGTCGAGGCCTCGATCCAGCGCATCACCCAGCTCGCCCGCGCCGCCGGCATCCACCTGGTCCTGCGACCCAGCGCCCTCGGTCGATGTCGTCACGGGCCTCATCAAGGCCAACGTGCCCTCACGCCTCGCGTTCGCGACGTCCTCTCGCGGACTCGCGCGTCGTCCTGACCAGCCGGGCGCCGAGAAGCTCATCGGCCAGGGAGACGCGCTCTTCCTCCCCATGGGTGCCGCCAAGCCCATTCGCGTCCAGGGCGCGTGGGTCGGCGAGAGCGAGGTCCACGCAGTCGTCGAGCACGTCAAGGCGCAGCTCAAGCCCTCCTACCGCACCGACGTCGCGGCCGCGGCAGCGACCAAGAAGCAGGTCGACGAGGACATCGGCGACGACCTCGACCTGCTCCTGCAGGCCGCCGAGCTCGTCATCACGACCCAGTTCGGTTCGACCTCGATGCTCCAGCGCAAGCTGCGGGTCGGGTTCGCCAAGGCCGGACGCCTCATGGACCTGCTCGAGTCGCGAGATCGTCGGACCCTCCGAGGGGTCCAAGGCGCGCGAGGTCATGCTCACGGCCGAGGATCTGCCCGCGACGCTCGCGATGCTGCGCGGCGAGCCCGATCCCGGCGTCTACGACGGTCAGGGTGGCGGGTCGCGCCGGTTGCCGGCAACGGACGTGACTACTCGGACGGGGCTGACGGCCACATGGCGCCCGTGGCCCAGGAGTACCACGACGATGCGGGCGACGAGGCGGACTGGCGCGAACGCTGAGCCCACCCGTCAGGGAGCTGGGGCGCGCCCGGGTCCGGTCATCCCCTGGCGGTGGGGCTCGCAGCCTCTGGCGTGCCGGAGCCCGTCGCAGCGCCGGTCCCCGCGGTGGTCGCCGGGACGAGGACGGGCGGCGCGCCGGTGGCGACGGGGGCGTGAGCCGTTCGGCCGCCGCCGTCCCCACGGCAGTCCTGACGCGTTCGTAGCGGACCGCCAGGTCACCAGCCCCAGGGTCGCCGTGCCCGTGGTGAGCACCTCGGACAGTGCGTGCACGGCGTGCTTGCCGAGGCGGTCGACCGTCGTCCCCGTCCACTCGAACCCTGTCACCCGCGCGGGACCCCCGCGGGCTGCGTCACGGTCGCGGTCACGAGAAGTCCCGAGTCGGTGCTCGGGTCGCAGCAGGCGGAGTCCTGGTTGGACACGTAGTTCCCCAGACCGTAGGCCACCCACATGCCCGCCCGCCGGGTCCACCGGGAAGCAGTGCGATCGGCTGGGGACGTGGGCGTGGTGACCCAGCACCAGGTCGACCTGGCCCGAGGCGGCCAGGAAGGTCGCGAGCTCCACCTGGTCGTCGGTCGGCGGTGTCGAGTACTCGACGCCTGCGTGCATCGAGACGACCACCAGGTCGGCACCGGCCGCCCTGGCCGCCGTCGCGCGCGCGACCAGGTCCGCGCCGTCGAGCAGCGTCACCGACCAGGGGCCGAGGCCGGGATGGGCACGCCGTTCGTGCCGTAGGTGGCTGACAGGTGAGCGACGACGATCTCCCGTCCGGCACGTTCGAGCACGTAGAGCGCGGGCACCGCGGCCTCGGCCTCGGAGCGGGCCGTCCCGACGTGTCCCAGCCCGGCAGCATCCAGGGCCTCGAGCGTGGAGACCACACCGGACTCGCCCTGGTCCATGGAGTGGTTCGACGCGGTCGAGCACCCGTCCCAGCCCTGCTCGCGCAGGTCGATCGCGAGATGTGCGTCGGCGACGAACGTCGGGTAGCCCGCCGGACGCTGACCGGGGACCGTGAGTGGTACCTCCAGGTGGCACAGCGCCAGGTCTGCTCCAGCGATCCAGGCGTCGGTACCGGCGAGGAGGGGCTGAAGTCGTAGCCGCTCGGCTCCGCGCGGGCCGAGGTGTGGACCGGGAGGTGGGGAGGACGTCGCCTCCGGCGATGAGGGTGAAGACGGCGTCGGGTTCCGGCGTCGGCTCTGGTGCGGTGGTCGGCGTCGACAGCGCGAGGGTCTCGCTCGAGGCGGTGGGGCCACCCCGGTGGACGGGGCCGCGCCGAGGTCGAGCAGCAGTGCTCCGGAGGCGGCGACCACCGAGCACGCGAGCCCGACGGCAGGATCTGGACCAGGCGGCGTCGTCGTCCGCGGTCTCGCACGTGGCGTGTCACGGCGCAGACGTTAGTGGTCCAGGGAGTCCGTGCGTGCATCGCAGGGCCCGCGTGCGGGCGATGTGTCAGGGCTTGTCCCTTGAAGTCCGGATCCGGGGATGGTCCGGGGACCTCTCGTGGACCGCCTAGGCTGGTCGTGTGGTCACAGCCGTCCCGTCCCCTGGAACTCCGCGAACGCGGTCACTATCGCCCGGATCGCCGTGGTGCCGTTCTTCGCGTGGGCTCTGCTCGCCGACGGCGGGCACTCGGTCACCTGGCGCCTGGTCGCGACGGGACTGTTCGTCGTCGCGGCCGCGACGGACCGGGTGGACGGCTACCTGGCCAGGAAGTACAACCTGGTCACGGACCTGGGCAAGCTCCTGGATCCCATCGCGGACAAGCTCCTGATCGGTGCCGCGCTCGTCCTGCTCTCCATGCTGGGGACCTGCCGTGGTGGGTCACGATCGTGATCCTCGCCCGTGAGCTGGGTATCACGCTCATGCGGTTCGCGGTCCTCAAGTACACGGTCATGCCGGCCTCGCGAGGCGGCAAGCTCAAGACCGTCCTGCAGTCCGTGGCCATCTCGATCTTCCTGCTGCCGCTCGACCAGATGCCCTCGTGGATCTCCATGATCGGCTGGGTCGTCCTGGTCGCTGCACTGGTCGTGACCGTGGTGACCGGGGTCGAGTACGCGTACCAGGGCTGGCGCCTGCGCCAGGACGCCCTCCGCGCAGCCCGGACGTCCGGCCAGGACTGAGCCGCTCGTCATGACCGCCGACGACCTGGTCGCGTCCTCGACGGCCGTGGACCTGCTTGCTGCGGCCGCGTCGCGGGGTGGACGGTCGCCGTCGCCGAGTCGCTGACCGGCGGCCTCGTCACCGCCCGGCTGGTCGCCGTGCCCGGCGCGTCGGCCGTGCTGCGCGGCGGGGTCACTGCGTACGCGACCGACCTCAAGGAGAGTGTCCTGGGGTCGACGGTGAGCTGCTCGCCGAGCGCGGCGCCGTGGACGCCGAGGTCGCACTCCAGATGGCGCAGGGGTCGCCCGGGTCCTGAGTGCGGACGTGGGTCTTGCGACGACGGGCGTGGCGGGACCCGAGCCGCAGGACGGCAAGGCGCCGGGCCTCGTGTACGTGGCGGTGGCGACGCCGGAGCGCACCGGTGTGCGCGAGCTCCGCCTCACCGGGGCGGGCCGAGGTCCGCGGCGCCGCCGTCGCCCATGTGCTCGCACTGGCTCGCGACACCGTCGCGACGTGAGGCGTCAGGCGGTCCTGCCGAGCGGGTGAACTTGCTTTCCGGTGGTACGACCGAGGCCAAGCCCGGGGGCGCGTGGAGAGTTCGTGAACACCCAGCAACGGCGTGGACTTCGGCACGGTGCGGGAACAACCTGGGGTGGAGG
Source organism: Oerskovia sp. M15 (assembly GCA_038070415.1). GTDB lineage: Bacteria > Actinomycetota > Actinomycetes > Actinomycetales > Cellulomonadaceae > Oerskovia. The sequence continues at coordinate 97,547 of JAMYWF010000001.1, read as the reverse complement.
GGCGTTGAACAGCACGTGATCGCCAAGAGGCCCTTCAACAGATCAGCACATGAGACTGCCCCGGGTGCGGGTACGGTAGACGAACCCGCGCGAGGGGCGCGGGGAACGACAGGTCAGAGAACCACCACCGGAGCCAGGCAGGCTCCGACGGTCGCACGGGACACGGAAGGGGCCGCCAGATGATTGTTCTTCGACGAGAGATCGGGGACGTGCTGCGAGATGCTCGCCAGCGACAGGGCCGCACCCTGCGAGAGGTGTCCTCGGCTGCACGCGTCTCCCTGGGGTACCTCAGCGAGGTAGAGCGCGGCCAGAAGGAAGCGTCGTCCGAGCTCCTGGGCTCCATCTGCGAGGCCCTCGACGTTCCTATGTCACTGGTGCTGCGCGAGGTCAGCGACAGGATCGCCGTGACGGAGGGGCTGACGATCCCGGACACGATCCCTGCAGACTTCGCGGTGACGCTCATGGGTCGCGGTGCCGCAGCAGAGAGCGCGCGACGCATGCGTGAGGATCTTCAGCCGGTGGGCTGACGGCGGCCCTCAGGGCTTCTGACAGCTCGGACAGTAGAAGATCGGTCGCTCGAACGGCGCTTCGTTCGCCTGACCGACCGCGACGGGCGTGCCACATCGGTGGCACGCCCGTCGCGCTCTGCCGTGGACGTGGCGCCGCACGGTGCCCATTCCTCCGCGACGCTGCGGAGCATCAGTCCTCGGGTCGTCCGCAGCAAGCCCTCCAGGTCGCGGTCGGTGACGTCGTCGACCTGGGTCCACGGCCACAGCCCGACGGCAAACAGTCCCTCGGCCGTGTAGATGGTGCCGAGTCCGGCGACTCCGCGCTGGTCGAGCAGGGCGTCGGCCAGGGAGGCCCGCGGCACGGTTGCCGCGGGCCCGCCCACGGTGACCTCGGTCGGGAAACCACCCTGCGATGCCGCGTCGCGCAGGCGCGACGCCGCGCGCAGGACGCCGCCCTCCGGTGCGCTGAGGAAGTCTTCCGCGAGGATGTCGGGTCCCAGGTGGCCGAGCAGCACGTGCTCGTCGCGCGTGCGGACCACGTCGAGCATCCCGAGGCGCTCTCCGACGCACGTCCAGACCTCGTTCGCGAGCACGGCTCGCACGTCGGTGCCCGTGCCGCAGAGGCGGCCGACCCGGTGCGGGCGACCCGCCACTGACCCTCCATCCGCAGGTGCGTGTGCAGCGTGGTTCCCTCGTCGAGGCGCGTCAGGAGGTGCTTGCCGTACGCGCGCACCTCGGTGACCTCGCGTCCGGTGAGGTCGACCCGCCCGTGCTCGGCCATCGCAGCTCCGCACGCTCGAGCGTGCGCCCGCTCAGAGCGGCGTCCAGGCGCTGGGCGGTGGCCCGGACGACGTCGCCCTCAGGCATGCCGCACCGGCCGGGCCTCATGCGCGCAACCCGCGCGGTGTCGGCCGGAATCCGGCTTCCAGGAGTGCGGCCGTGACGCCGAAGGCGCGCGAGGCGGTGCTGCCCGCGCCGCCAGCGCGTCGATCCCGTCGATCCGTCCGACGACCATCCTGCCGAGCAGGCCGGCACGCGAGGCGCGCGCGAGCTCGGCCGCGGCCAGGGCGAGCCGACGGGCGGAGGACTCTGAGTCGTCGCCGAACGAGAGCAGGGAACGACCGCCGCGCTCGACGTACAGGACCAGGTCCCCGCCCGCCAGCACGACGACGGATCCCACCTTGCGTCCGGGGCGGTGCGTCGCGCGCGAGGAGGGCCGCGGGACGTCGCGTCCGCCCGGCTCTGCTCCCACCCCGTCGGGGAGACGGGACGAGTGCCCCACGGGCGGTCCGCCACCCGGTTCGTGCGGTACTCGGGGCTCGGGCCACGGCAGAGCGGCACCGTAGGGATTGGCCGGGTCGGTCGCGGCGAGCAGCAGCGCACTCAGCTCTCGGCGCCCCGGCGACTCCTCGGCGTGCTCGCGGTCCTGGGCGTCGGTCCGGAGCTGGTCGACGGCCCCGGGCAGTGCGAACTGGGAACCGCCGAGGTGCTCGACGAAGTACCCGCGTCGCACGGTCCCCGTGGTCTCGAGCTCGGAGAGGACGCGGTAGACCCCGGAAGTAGTTCGTGACTCCCTCGGACGGCGCCGCCCGCGGGTCAGGACGCCGTGCCGGTCCAGCAGGACCCGGGTCAGGGCGTGCGTGCGGCGGGTAGGGTCGGGCTCGCGAGCAGGCAGCGCGGACCATCGCCCGGAGCCGCCGCGCAGGTCGCTCTCGCCGCGCGCGGAGCCCGTCGTCCCGCCGCCCAGCCCGGCGAAACGCCCGCGAGCCAGGGGCCGGGCGCGGACCGGCGCCCGGGTGCCCGGTGGGCACCGCCTCCGGGGCCGAGCCGGCTGCGCAGGGCCCCGAGCCCGTCGTTCGTGACCCAGCCCGCCCACACCAGGTCCCACAGCACCTCGAGGGTCGCGGACTGCGAGGCTCCCGAGATCTCGGCGACGCGCGGCAAGAAGAAGCCGCCGGAGCCCGTGAGCAGGTCCAGGACCGCGCGGTGCAGGTCGCTGTCGAGCGGGCCGTCCTCCTCGAGCGGGGCAGCCTCCGGGAGGGTGAGGGGCGCGGCGTCGGACAGGTGGAGGCTCACGAGCCCGTCCTTGCCCCAGGCAACGACGAGTGACCGGACCACAGCACCTCGCCCGTGGTGGTCAGCTCGTCGAGCAGCCCTGGGGAGTAGTCGGTGACCCGTGAGGGCAGCACGAGCGTCTCGAGGGCCGAGGCCGGGACGGCGGCCCCGGAGAGCTGCTCGATCACCCGCAGCAGCCCGTCGGTGCCCCTCAGCGTGCCGATCCCGTGCCAGCGCGGCAGGAACACCCCGAGCGCCTCGGGGCGACCGGCTCCACCTCGGCGCGCAGCGCGGCCAGCGACCGTCGGCGCAGGGTCCGCAGCACCTCGGCGTCGCACCACTCCTCGCCCGTCCCACCGAGGGACTCGGGTCGCAGGCGCCCGCAGACCAGGACCCGCGACGCCTCGAGCCTGCGCAGCACCCGGTGGCCACGGCGACGCCGATCCCGAACCGCGCCGCCACCTCGTGCGCGCCGAACGGTCCGTGGGTGCGGGCGTGGCGCCGCACGAGGTCGCCCAGCGGGTCGGGAACGGGCTCGGTGAAGACCTCCGGGACGCCGGTCGGCAGGGCGACCCCAGGGCGTCCCGCAACCGCCCGGCGTCCTCGACCACGGCCCACTGCTGCGCGTCGGCGCCGGGCACCCCGGCCAGGCGCACCTGGATGACCCGGCGCGCCCCTCCAGCTTCGCGAGCCACGTCGGCACCTCGTCGCGGACCTCCTCTCGCGTGCGCCGGGCGACCTCCGCGACCGGGAGCGGGCCGAGCGGCGCAGCAGGTCCCACAGGTCCTCCGCGTGGCGGGCCTGTCGGGTCGGGCCAGCGCACCGAGCTCGGCCTCGGTGCGCTCGACCGACTCCGGGTCCAGGAGGTCGGCGAGCTGGGAGGCTCCACCCTCGGTGCCGAGCAGCTCGGCGAGGAGCGTCGGGTCGAGAGACAGAGCGGCGGCGCGGCGCTCCGCGAGGAGCGTCGCCGTCGTACAGGAACTGGGCCGTGTACCCGAACAGGAGCGACTGGGCGAAGGGGACGGGGTCGGGGTCGTGACGTCGACCAGCCGGACTCGGCCCGCGGCCAGGTCCCGCATGAGGTCGGTGAGGGCCGCGACGTCGAAGTCGTCCTGGAGGCACTCGCGCGCGGCCTCGAGGACGATCGGGAACTCGGGGTACTCCGAGGCCACCGACAGCAGCTGCGCCGAGCGCTGCCGCTGCTGCCACAGGGCTGCCGCTTGTCCGGGCGCCGCCGGGCAGCAGCAGCGCCGGGCCGCGGCCTCGCGGAAGCGCGCGGCGAACATGATGGACCCGCCGAGCTCGGCCCGGACCTCGTCGAGGACCTCCTCGGGCGCGAGGAGCAGGTCCTCGGCCGTGACGACGGGAGAGCCTGCGCTCCCGCGTCGGCGGGTCGTCCGTCCAGCCGCCGTCGCCCAGGTCCGGCAGGCGGAGCACGATCCCGTCGTCCGAGTGCATCGCGGCGGCGTCCATGCCGTAGCGGTCGCGCAGCCTGGCGCCCAGGACGAGCGCCCAGGGGCGTGGACCTTGGCGCCGTACGGGAGTGGATCACGACGCGCCAGTCGCCCAGCTCGTCGCGGAAGCGCTCGACGACGACAGTACGGTCGTCGGGGACCCGTCCCGTGGCCTCGCGCTGGTCGGCGAGGTACGCGATCAGGTTGTCGGTGGCCCACGCGTCGAGCCCCGCGTCCCGCAGACGTTCCTGGAGCGGCCCGCCCGCCGCGGCCAGTGTCTCGAGCTCGCGTACCCAGGCACCCACGGCCCGGCCGAGCTCGGCCGGGCGGCCGGGGAGTCGCCCTTCCAGAACGGCAGGCGCCCGGGCGCGCCCGGTGCCGGGGTCACCAGGACGCGGTCCGGGGTGATGTCCTCGATGCGCCACGTGCTCGAACCGAGCGTGAAGGTGTCGCCCACGCGCGACTCGTAGACCATCTCCTCGTCGAGCTCGCCCACGCGCCGCCCGCCTCGTGCCCGGGAGCCGGTCGCGGCACCGCCGGGCGCGTCCCCGACAACGCCGCCTGCCGTGTCGTCGGGACCCGCGGTGGTGGCCGCGTCGGTCGCGAGGAACACCCCGTACAGGCCGCGGTCCGGGATGGTGCCGCCGCTGGTGACCGCGAGCCGCAGCGCGCCCGGTCGGCCGCTGAGCACACCCGACGTCCGGTCCCACACGATCCGCGCGCGCAGCTCGCCGAAGTCCTCGCTCGGGTAGCGGCCCGCGAGCATGTCCAGCACGGCGTGCAGCGTCGCGTCGCCCAGGGCGCCGTACGGCGCGCTGCGCCGGACGAGGGCCGCGAGCTCCGCGACGGTCCAGTCGTCGAGCGCGACCATCGCGACGACCTGCTGCGCGAGGACGTCGAGCGGGTTGGACAGCACGTGCAGGTGCTCGATCTGCCCGGTGCGCATGCGGTCCGCGATCACGGCCGAGGGCACCAGGTCTCCCGGAAGGTGGGGAACAGCACGCCGTGGGACACCGCACCCACCTGATGGCCTGCGCGCCCGATGCGTTGGAGCCCGCTCGCGACCGAGGGGCGCCCCGACCTGGACCACGAGGTCGATCGCGCCCATGTCGATGCCCAGCTCGAGCGAGGACGTCGCGACGACCGCGGGCAGGCGCCCGTCCTGAGCTCGGTCTCGGTGCGGGTGCGCTCGGCTCGGCTCATGGACCCGTGGTGCGCGCGGGCGATGACGGGTTCCGTCCCGGCGTTCGTTCCTGACTGTGCCACGATCTGCGAGGGCTGGAGCGTCCCGACGTCCGGCACGTCCTCGCCCTGCCGCTCGGCCCAGACCTCGTTCATCCGCGCCGTGAGGCGCTCGGCGCCGCGGCGGGAGTTGGTGAAGACCAGGGTCGAGCGGTGCTCGGCCACGAGGTCCACCACGCGCTCCTCGACGTGCGGCCACACCGACGGGCGCGGCGGGCGGCGGCGGCCGCCCGGAGAGGTCGGGCTCGCCGTCGGGCAGGGGCGGGAGGTCGCCGGGCGCCGCGCCGCCGGTGGTCCCGCGGGGAGCCGGCGCGCTGCGCAGGTCCGAGAGGTCGGGGACGGGTACGACGATGTCGACCTCGATCTTCTTCTCGGAGGGAGGCTGCACGACGACGACCTCCCGCCCCTGGTCCTCGGGGCGGCGGTGCCCGGCCAGGAACGTCGCCACGGCCTCGACGGGCCGGACCGTGGCCGACAGACCCACACGCTGGGCCGGGGCGGGGAGCAGAGCGTCGAGCCGTTCGAGCGAGACGGCCAGGTGTGCGCCGCGCTTGGTCCCGGCCACCGCGTGGATCTCGTCGATGATGACGGTCTGCACCCCGTCAGCCCCGCCCGCGCCTGGGAGGTCAGGACGAGGAACAGGGACTCGGGGGTCGTGATCAGGATGTCCGGGGAGCGATCCCGAACCGTCTCCGCTCGCTCGCGGGAGTGTCCCCGGTACGGGTGCCCACCACGACGTCGGGGACCGTGGTCCCGAGTCGTGCTGCGGCCTGCCGGATGCCTGCCAGGGCGAGCGCAGGTTGCGCTCGACGTCCGCAGCGAGGGCCTTGAGCGGGGAGACGTAGAGGACCTTGCAGCGTTGGGCGCGCTCGTCGACCGCGCCGGCCTCGGAGGGGCCAGGGGCAGGCTCGGCAGGGCTGGTGAGCAGCCGGTCGAGCGACCAGAGGAACGCCGCGAGCGTCTTGCCGGAGCCGGTCGGGGCCACGACCAGCGCGTGCCGGCCGCTCCCGATCGTCCCCAGGCGCCGACCTGCGCGGCCGTCGGGCGGGCGAACGCTCCCTGGAACCACGCGCGGGTCGGGGCGCTGAAGCCTGCGAGCGGGTCGGGGACGTCACCCCGCCATTGTGTCTGCTGCCGCCCACACCCGCGCCCCGCGCGCCGCCTGGTCGCGCAGGGGAGGGTGCCGAACCCGAGGTTGGTCAGGCAAGTGGGTCGCGGTACCTGACCAACCTCGGGTTCGGCACCCGAGCTCGGGTTCGGCACCCGAGGTGCTACGCGGTGTCGAGTGGTTCCGCGATGTCCGGCGACGGCGCGAGACGTGGCAGGCTGTCCCCGTGCGGTTTCGAGAGTTCTGGCAGCTGGTGGACGAGGTCTTCGGATCGGCCTACGGTCGCGCCCTGACCCGGGACCAGGTGCTCAACGCGCTGGACGACCGCACCGCGGTCCAGGCCCTCGAGGACGGCGTCGAGCCCCGCTACGTGTGGCACGCGCTGTGCGATGCGCTCGAGGTGCCCGAGTCGCAGCGCTGGGGTACCGACAAGCACCGGCAGGCGCCGCCCGCGCGGTAGGTGCTCCCGCACGGCATCATGGCCGCATGAGGCAGCGCGTCCCCTTCTCCGTGCACGACCTGACGGGAGCGCTCTGGTCTCTCGTGTCCACCACGGCCGGGCTGAGCCTGGCGATCTGGATCGTCCCCGGTGTGCGGATCACCTCGTGGTGGTCGGTGTTCCTCGCGGCGTTCGTGGTCGGTGTCGGCGACGTCGTCCTGCGCCCGCTGTGGCGCGTGGTCGCGGGCGCGCTGGGGTCCTCGGGGCCCTGGTCTCGGGGCTCGCCGGACAGGTGCTCGTGGCGTGGCTCGCCCTCACGTACCTGCCGGGCTTCGAGACCGACGACTGGGGCAGCGTCGTCCTGGTGCTGATCCTGGCGGCGTTCTTCATGGCGATCGGCCGGTGGGCGATCGGCGCGAGCGACAACGAGTACGTGATCGATCACCTCCTGCGCCGAGCCCGCCGCGCGCAGCGAGCCGCCCGCGGTCGGGCCGCGCGTTCGACGTCCGAGGCAGCGTCTGACCCGTCGAGTGCCGGGCTCCTGGTCGTCCAGCTCGACGGCGTCGCGCGCTCGACGTTCGACCACGCCGTCCAGGCGGGTCTGGCGCCGAACCTCGCGCGGTGGCTCAGCGAGGGACGCACGAGCTGGAGACGTGGTGGGCGCGCGTCCCGTCGACGACGCCGGCGAGCCAGGCCGGTCTTCTGCACGGCACGAGCGAGCACGTGCCCGCCTTCCGGTGGTGGGACCGTGCGCAGGGCGCCTCGTGGTGACCAACCGGCCGCCGACGCCGCCGAGGTCGAGGCGCTCATGAGCGACGGGCGGGGACTGCTCGCGGACGGGGGCGTCGCGGTGTCGACCATGTTCTCGGGCGACGCCGGGACGAGCCTGCTCGTCATGAGCAGGGCCCGCGCAGGTCTGGGGCCGGGCCAGCTGTTCGTCCACTTCTTCTCGAGTCCGTTCGTCCTGGTCAGGGCCCTGGTGGCCACCGTGGGGAGTTCTTCAAGGAGCTCTACCAGGGTTGGCAGCAGGCGGTGCGCGACGTCGAGCCGCGCGTCTCGCGCCTCGGCGCCTACCCCGTCCTGCGGGCCGTCTCGAACGTGGTGCTGCGCGACCTCAACACCTCCTGGTCGCCGAACAGCTCGTGCGCGGGCGCCCGTGGTGTTCGTGGACCTCGTCGACTACGACGAGATCGCCCACCACGCGGGCCGCTGCGCCCGAGGCGATGCGGTCGCTCGAAGGGCTGGACCGCGTGGTGGGCCTTCTGGAGCAGATCGCGGAGGCCGCGCCCGCCGGTACGAGATCGTCGTGCTGTCCGACCACGGCCAGTCGCTCGGTGCGACGTTCGAGCAGATCGTCGGTCGTTCGTTCCTCGACGAGGTGCGCCGCCTCATGGCGATCGTGCCCGCCCCGGCGAGCGGCGCCGTCGGGCGTCCGGGGTGCGGGCTGCCAAGGGAGCCGACTCCGAGGCGTGGGGAGCGGTCAACACCGCGCTCAACGCGCTGGGACGCGACAGACGCGAGCAGGGCGAGCACGGTGGGCGCGTCCTGGTCGGGCCGGGCCGTGACCTCGGACGGGACGGGGACGACCTGCCCGAGGTCGCGGTCGTCGGCTCGGGCAACCTCGGTCTCGTGTGGTTCCCGCGTGCGTCCGGCCTGCTGCTGGGGACGAGGTCCGCGCGCGCTGGCCCGCGCTGCTGCCGGGGCTCGTGGCGAACCCGGCCGTGGGGTCGTCGTCGTCCGGGAGAGCGCGCCTGGGCAGGGCGAGATGCCCGACGTCGTCGCGTACGGCCCGGCGGGCAGCCGCGACCTGGTCTCGGGCGAGGTCCACGGGGAGGACCCGCTCGCTGCGTACGGGCCCCGGGCCGCGCCCGACCTCCTGCGCGCGGCCTCGCTCGAGAACGCGAGCGACCTGCTGCTGGTCTCGAGCGTCGACGACGCGGGCTGGTCCATGCCTTCGAGGGGCTCGTCGGGTCGCACGGCGGCCTCGGTGGGGCGCAGAACCAGGCGATGCTGCTGCACCCGTCGGCCTGAGGGTGTCGGACGGCGCGCGCGAGGACGTGGGCGGGACGCCGATGCTCGTCGGTGCGGAGTCGGTCCACCGCGAGCTCGTCGGGTGGCTGAAGGAGCTGGGGTGAGGTCGTGAGCGCGGCCTCGGTGGCCGGGGACCGAGGATCACGTGGCTGGGGCACTCGAGCGTCGTGCTCGACGTCGCGACGCCCGACGGCGACGTGCGGCTCGTGACGGACCCCTGCTGCAGCGGCACGCAGGGTGCTGCGCCGGCGCGGCGTCCGGCCCGCCGAGGTGTGGCGAGGCGCGGACGCGGTCCTTCTCGCACCTGCACCACGACCACGCGGAGCTGGGTTCGCTGCGGCTGCTGGGCGACGTCCCGATCCTCACGGCCCCGCCAACGCGCGCTGGCTGCGCTCGAAGGGTTGGCCGGGGTGGGACTGGGCGCTGGTCCCGAGCACGACGCCCGTCCTCTCGCCGGTCCCGTCCCGGGCCGCCCTCGCGGCCCGCGGTCGTCGCCCCGAGGAGGGCCAGGTCACGGCAGCTGGCACGACGTCGGAGCGCACGTCCGTATTCATCTCACCCCGCGGTCCACGGGCACCGGCCCATGCCGCACCGACCCAACGCCGCCGTGGGGCACCTGGTGCAGTCGGGCGGGTGGACCCTCTGGGCGGTCGGTGACACCGAGGCCTACCCGGCATGGTGCACCTGCCGGCGCTCGCGGGTGGGCCGGTCGACGTGGCGCTCGTGCCGGTGGCGGGCTGGGGACCGCGGCTGTCCGGTGGTCACCTGGGCCCGGCGGCGCGGCGCGCGTGTGCGCCGCGGTCGGGGTGCGGGTCGCGATCCCGGTCCACTGGGGACGCTGCACGCACCGGGCGCGCAGAACCTGCCCCGCGGCTGGATGGACCACGCGGGGCCGCGTTCGCTGCTGCGGTGCGCCGGTGGGCACCGCAGACCCGGGCCGTGGTGCTGGCGCCGGGGACTCGTGGGAGGAGTGAGGCGCGGCCCGGTGACCGATGGGCGGCGCCCGGAGCGACACGCCTCGAGGGTCGGTCAATCGAACAGGTGTTCGGGTAGAGTTGTCCACAGCACGAGCTGACTCTCCGTCGTCCACAGGCAGGGCGCGGGCGAGGGGAGTGTCAGTGGCGGCACGTACCGTCGGGACACGACACAGGCTTCTTGAGCTCTTCGGCCTTCTTGAACACATTTCGGCACGGTTCCGTGCCCCGCACGCAAAGGTGACCGACATGCCCGCACCCGCAGACCGCGAGAAGGCGCTCGAAGCCGCCCTCGCCCAGATCGACCGCAACTTCGGCAAGGGATCGGTGATGCGTCTCGGTGACGAGGGCGTGCGCCGGTCGAGGTGATCCCCACGGGGTCGATCGCCCTGGACATCGCGCTCGGCATCGGCGGCCTCCCGCGCGGTCGCGTCGTGGAGATCTACGGCCCGGAGTCCAGCGGCAAGACGACCGTCGCCCTCCACGCCGTCGCGAGCGCGCAGCGAGCCGGCGGCATCGCGGCGTTCATCGACGCCGAGCACGCGCTGGACCCGGAGTACGCGAAGAAGCTGGGCGTCGACACCGACGCGCTGCTCGTCTCGCAGCCGGACACCGGCGAGCAGGCCCTCGAGATCACGGACATGCTGATCCGCTCGGGTGCCATCGACATCATCGTCATCGACTCCGTCGCTGCCCTGGTGCCCAAGGCCGAGATCGAGGGGAGATGGGCGACAGCCACGTCGGCCTCCAGGCGCGCCTCATGTCCCAGGCTCTGCGCAAGCTCACGGGCGCCCTGAGCCAGTCCGGCACCACGGCGATCTTCATCAACCAGCTCCGCGAGAAGATCGGTGTCATGTTCGGGTCCCCGAGACGACGACCGGTGGCAAGGCCCTGAAGTTCTACGCCTCGATCCGCCTGGACATCCGCCGCATCGAGACCCTCAAGGAGGGCACCGACGCGGTCGGTAACCGTACGCGCGTCAAGGTGGTCAAGAACAAGATGGCCCCGCCCTTCAAGCAGGCCGAGTTCGACATCCTGTACGGCGTCGGCATCTCCCGCGAGGGTGGGCTCATCGACATGGGCGTGGAGCACGGCTTCGTGCGCAAGTCCGGGTCGTGGTTCACCTACGGTGGCGACCAGCTGGGTCAGGGCAAGGAGAACGCACGGGGCTTCCTGCGCGACAACCCGGACCTCGCCAACGAGCTCGAGAAGCGCATCAAGGAGAAGCTCGGCGTCGGGGCCACGCTCGATGCCCCGGCAGATGCAGCGGCCCCGGCTGCTCCTGCCGCCCCTGCGGCGGCCCCTGCCGGTAAGGGCAAGAAGGCCGTCCTCTGATCGTCGACGACCCGCTGGACCAGATGCCCGAGTGGGCGCGTCCCTTCCCGGTGGGGAGGGGACGCGCCGTCGGTGCCTCAGGGGCCGTCAGCGGCGGAGCGAGCGGTACGGGTGCCAGTGGCTCGGTCGATGGACGCTCCGGTGCTGCACGGTCGGCCGGTAGCCGTGGGTCCGCGGCCGCGCCGAGCACGGGTCGGCGGTCCGGACGCGCCGAAGGGTCGACGAGCGGCGGTTCCTCCGGGCGCGGCGGTTTCGGTGAGCGCTCGTCCGGTCGCGGCTCCTCCGGATTCGGTAGCAGCGGTTTCGGTGAGCGCTCGTCCGGCCGAGCACCCGGTGCGTCACGCCGTGGCGAGCGCTCGGGGAGCGCAAGGAGCGTACGCCGCGCCCTACGATCGCGGACCGGGTGGAGTCGGGGACCTGACGGGTGCGGAGCTCGCCGAGCACGCCCGCGAAGCGATCCTGCGGACGCTCGCAGCGGCCCCAAGAGCGGCGCCAGCTCATGGACGCCATGACCCGCAAGGGATATCCGCCGGAGGTCCTCGAGCCGATCCTCGAACGCTACGAGGAGGTCGGTCTGGTGGACGACGCCGAGTACGCCGGGATGATCGTCCGCACTCGGCACGGGGAACGTGGGCTCTCCCGCCGGGCGATCGCCCAGGAGCTGCGGCGCAAGGGCATCGACGACGAGACCGCCATGGGAGCGCTCGACCAGGTTGACGACGACGACGAGGCCGTCGCTGCTCGTGAGCTCGTCCAGAAGCGGCTCGCGAGGACCGCCGGGCTGGACCGAGAGGTTCGTATCCGCCGCACCGTGGGGCGCTCGCGCGCAAGGGCTACAGCCCGTCGCTCGCGCTCACCCTGATCCGCGAAGAGCTCGCTCGAGAGGGCGAGGTGGAGGACGACGAGTCCTCGGGAGGGTTCGACGACCTCTGAGCGGTGAGCTCCGCGGTCGGGCCATGGTGCATCCGGCGGGGCGCTTACTGCGGGTCGACGCGAGGCAGACACGAAGCGGCCGTCCCGGATCATCCCGACCCGGGACGGCCGCTTCGTTCGTGCCTACGCGAAGGTCACTTCGGTGCGGGCGGAGCGGCCGGGGCCGTCCCCACCGGTGCCGCCCCACGCGCTCCGATCGCGAGCCCGGGCGTCGCAGCCCGGACCGGACCGGCGGTCCGACCACGCAACCGCCGCGCCAGGATCTCCGCGACCTTCGAGAGCACGTAGTTGATCGCGATGAAGAGGATCGCCGCGACCAGCAGGGACTGCAGGATGTTGCCGTAGGCAGAGCCCAGGCGACGCGACTCTTGCAGCAGCTCGGTGTAGGTGATGATGTAGCCGAGGGCGGTGTCCTTGAGCACCACGACGAGCTGTGAGACCAGGGCCGGGAGCATCGCGATGAGTGCCTGCGGCACCTCGACCGACCGCAGCGACTGGCCCCGCGTGAGCCCCACCGCCAGAGCAGCCTCGCCCTGCCCCTTGGGCAGCCCGTAGACCCCGAGCGTACGAGCTCCGCCACGACGGACCCGTTGTAGAGGATCAGAGCGATGACCACGGCTGTGAAGGGGCGTCGGGGACCTTCAGCTGGGCGAGGAACAACCAGAAGAAGATCATCATGAGCAGGACCGGGACGGCCCGGAAGAACTCGACGACGAGCCCTGAGAGCCAGCGGACCGCGCGGAGGGTGGAGAGCCTCCCGATGCCGAAGAGCAGACCGAACACGATCGCCCCGACGATCGCCAGACCGGCCGCCCGCAGGGTGTCGAGCAGGCCGGGGAGGTAGAAGTTCTCCCAGGCGTCGGCGGTGAAGATCGGCTGCCACTTCTCGCTGGTCAGCTGGCCCTCGCGACCCAGCAGGACGAGGGCATACGCCGCGATCCCGGCCACGACGAGTGAACCGACCACGTTGCCGATCAGGATGGTGCGACGTCCCTTGGGGCCGGGAGCGTCGAAGAGGACGGTCTGCTGCGCGCTCATCGCTTCACCGCGAGACGACGCGAGAGGCTGGTCGTCGCGAGACCGACCGGGATGACGAGGATCACGTAGCCGATCGCGAAGGTCAGGAAGATCGCGATGATCACGTCGGAGTCGAACTCGATCATGGTCTTCATGAGGCTGGAGGTCTCCGTCGCGACGCCGCCGCGGCGGCGACGGTCGAGTTCTTGATGAGGGCGATGAGGACGTTGCCCAGGGGCGACCGAGCCGCGGAACGCCTGCGGCAGGATGACGATCCGCGCTGCGGGCAGGAACGAGAGCCCGATCGCGCGTGCCGCCTCGGCCTGGCCGAGCGGCACGGTGTTGACGCCGGATCGGATCGCCTCGCACACGAACGCCGCGTGGTAGACGGCCAGTCCGAGGACGGCGAAGCGGAAGAAGTTCGACGGGAAGTCGTCGGCGAGCTGGATCTTCAGCTGGCCCCAGACCCCGAGGGTCAGGAACACCATGATGATCGTCAGCGGGTGTTGCGGAACAGCGTCACGTAGCTCGCGCCGCCCACTGCAGGCTCGGGATCGGGGAGATCCGCATGAGCGCGAGCACCGTGCCGATGATCAGGGCAAGGACTGCCGCCCAGAACGTCAGCTGGATGTTGACCCAGAACGCACCCAGGACGTCGTAGGACTCGAAGAGTCGCAGGAACTGAGAGGTAGTCACCCACTACGGGTCACCCTTCGCGAGGTGCGACGCGGACGCCGCACGAGACCGGACCGGAGACGGATGCTGCGCGGGTGACGGGCGCCCCAGGGGCACCCGTCACCCGGCGCAGCAGCGGACCTGTCAGGCGCAGGCGTCCGGCGTCGGCGGGTTCTCCGAGGCGTTGGGGTGTACCCGGTGCCCTCGGTGTTGGCCGTGATGGCCTCCTCCCACGAGCCGTCCTCGATCATCTCGGTGATCGCGGCGTTGATGTCCTCGCACTTGTCGCTGTCCTGGGGATCCCCACGCCGTAGCGCTCGGTCGAGAACGGAGCGCCGACGACCTTGACCTTGCCCGCGTTCGCGGGCTGGGCGGCCAGGCCGGCGAGGATGATGTCGTCGGTCGTGACCGCGTCGACCTGACCCGAGAGCAGTGCCGTGACGCACTCGGCGTAGCCGGGCTGCTCGAGGAGCTGGACTCCGGCGGCGTACTCGTCCTTGATGCGCTGGGCCGAGGTCGAGCCGGTGACCGAGCAGAGGTTCTTGCCCTCCAGGTCCTCAGGACCCGTGATGTCGGTGTTGTCTTCGGCGACGAGCAGGTCCTGCCCGGCGACGAAGTAGGGACCGGCGAACGCGACGGTCTCCTTGCGCTTGTCGGTGATCGAGTAGGTCGCGAAGATCATGTCGACCTGGCCGGTGCTCAGCAGCGTCTCGCGCTGCGCGGACGGTGCCTCCGTCCACTCGATCTGGTCCTCGGTGTAGCCGAGCTTCTCGGCGACGTAGCGGGCGACGTCCGTGTCGAACCCGGTGTACGTGTCGCCCTCCTTGAAGCCGAGGCCGGGCTGGTCGAACTTGATGCCGATGGTGATCGTCTCGTCACCGCCGCTCGTGCTGCCGTCGGTCGTGCCACCGGCGTCGTCGGTGTCGCGCCGCAGGCGCCGAGGACGAGTGCGGTGGCCGCGGTGAGAGCGAGGAGCCCTCCGGTTCGGGTGCGTGTGCGCATGGTGTCTTCCCTTCATGTGTGCCGGGCGGTCGCGGGAGCCCTGGTGGTCACCCGCTGCGCCCGGCAGGTTCGTGGCCGGTCGAGCTGTTCGGTTGCTTCAGGGTGCGGGCTCGTCGTCGAGCGCGCGTCCCGTGGGTCGAGCGTGCGGTGGTGCGTCAGCGGTGGTGGTCGTGTGCGGACAGGGGGCGTGGTCAGTGGGTGAGGATCTTGGACAGGAAGTCCTGGGCCCGGTGGCTCTTCGGGTTCGTGAAGAACTCCTCCGGTGGGGCTTCCTCGACGATCTGGCCGTCCGCCATGAAGACGACGCGGTGCGCGGCCTTGCGGGCGAAGCCCATCTCGTGGTGACCACGATCATGGTCATGCCCTCCTTGGCGAGGGCGACCATGACGTCGAGGACCTCGTTGATCATCTCGGGGTCCAGTGCGGAGGTCGGCTCGTCGAAGAGCATGACCTTGGGGTGCATGGCCAGGGCGCGCGCGATGGCCACACGTTGCTGCTGCCCGCCCGAGAGCTGTGCGGGCATCTTCTCGGCCTGGTTCCCGATGCCGACGCGATCGAGCAGCGTCCGGGCCTCCTCCTGGCAGCCGAGGACTTCATGCGGCGGACCTTGGTGGGGCCGAGGGTCACGTTGTCGAGGATCGTCTTGTGGGCGAAGAGGTTGAACGACTGGAAGACCATCCCGACGTCCGCCCGGAGCCTGGCGAGGGCCTTTCCTCCTCCGGGAGGGGCTCGCCGTCGATCAGGATGGTGCCCGTGTCGATGGTCTCGAGCCGGTTGATGGCCCGGCACAGCGTCGACTTCCCGGACCCCGAGGGGCCGATCACGACGAGGACCTCGCCGCGCCGCACCGTGAGGTCGATGTCCTTCAGGACGTGGAGCTCCCGAAGTGCTTGTTCACCCGCGGAGCTCGACGAGCGGTGCGCCGAGCTGGTCGGTGCGCACCGATGGGTCGGGGGCGGGCAGGGCAGGGCGGGCGACGCGTCAGGAGCGTCGCTCGGGATGTTCGGTTGCGCGTCCATTTCATGAACCTAGGGGATTTGTTGCGTGCGCCACTGTTTCCGGCAACAGTTCGGCAACAGATGGGCAACAGATGCCCGCGCACGGGCGAGCACGCGTTGCGGGGCGGTGCACGGGGCGCCGTACCCTTGACGATGATGTTCTCCACCGATCTCCGCCCCGACGACAGCCCCACCGCGGGTCCCTTCGACGTGCTCGCGAGCGCCGCACCGCGCACCTACATGGTCCGTACGCTCGGGTGCCAGATGAACGTGCACGACTCCGAGCACATGGCGGGCATGCTCGAGCAGGCCGGGTATACGCGGGCCGGTGCGGTCGACGAGGCCGGGTACCGGGCCGACGTCGTCGTCATCAACACGTGCGCGGTCCGTGAGAACGCCGCGACACGCCTCTACGGGAACCTCGGTCTGCTCGCGTCGGTCAAGGCGCGGCGCCCGGCATGCAGATCGCCGTGGGCGGCTGTCTCGCGCAGAAGGACCGGTCCGGGATCGTCGAGAAGGCCCGTGGGTCGACGTCGTCTTCGGGACGCACAACCTCGACGCGCTGCCGGTGCTGCTGGAGCGGGCCCGTCACAACGAGGCCGCCCAGGTGGAGATCGCGGAGTCGCTGCAGGTCTTCCCTCGACGCTCCCGACCAAGCGTGAGTCCGTCTACGCGGGCTGGGTGTCGATCAGCGTCGGGTGCAACAACACGTGCACGTTCTGCATCGTGCCGCACCTGCGGGCAAGGAGCGCGACCGTCGCCCGGGCCAGGTCCTGGCCGAGGTCCAGGCGCTGGTGGATCAGGGCGCGATCGAGGTGACCCTGCTCGGGCAGAACGTCAACAGCTACGGGGTCGAGTTCGGCGACCGCGGGGCGTTCGCCAGCTGCTGCGCGCCTGCGGGCAGATCGAGGGTCTCGAGCGTGTGCGCTTCACCTCGCCGCATCCTGCGGCCTTCACGGACGACGTCATCGCGGCCATGGCCGAGACGCCCAACGTCATGCCCCAGCTCCACATGCCGCTCCAGGCCGGTTCGGACCGCATCCTGCGTGCCATGCGTCGCTCGTACCGCTCGGAGAAGTTCCTCGGCATCCTCGACCGCGTGCGCGAGGCGATGCCCGAAGCGTCGATCACGACCGACCTGATCGTGGGCTTCCCCGGCGAGACGGAGGAGGACTTCGCGGAGACCCTGCGAGTCGTCGAGGCCTCGCGCTTCTCCTCGGCCTTCACGTTCCAGTACTCGCAGCGCCCGGGAACTCCTGCGGCCTCGCTGCCGGACCAGCTCCCCAAGGAGGTCGTGCAGGAGCGCTACGAGCGTCTGCAGGCGCTCCAGGACCGGGTCAGCGGTGAGGAGTCGGCACAGCAGGTCGGACGGACCGTCGAGGTCCTGGTCACCGAGGGCTCCGGTCGCAAGGACGGTGCGACGCACCGCGTGACGGGTCGGGCTGCGGACAACCGTCTGGTCCACCTCGCAGTGCCGGACGACGTCGTCGCGCTGATGGCCGCCGCGCCGACGGACCGGTCACGGCCGACGATCCCCGCCTGGCGGACGACCTGGACGCCCGGCTGCCCCGCCCGGGTGACATGGTGAGCGTCGAGGTCACGCACTCCGCGCCCTACCACCTCGTGGCGGACTCGGCGGTCGCACCGGGAGGCTCCGGCACCTACGACGTGCGCCGGACCCGTTCGGGAGACGCCTGGGTGTCACGGGAGAAGACGCGGCTCGGAGGCGGGGACGATCACGGTCACTCGCACGGCGCTCCGGCGGCGGGGGCCGGTCAGCCTGGGGCTGCCGAGCCTGCGGCGCCCCTGAGGCGGGCGAGGACTTGTTGGCCCGTCCCGGGGAGCCGCGCCCGTCCCGGCGCGGGAACCGTGAGGGCCGCGCGTCGCCGTGTCAGAGCGGCGGGAGCTGCGGTCCGATCGTGTTGAACAGCTGCACGGCGGTCCCCAGCCCGCAGGACACGACCTGGCCCAGCTGGTCGTCGGTCGCCCCTGCTCGAGGTCCACCGAGACCTCCGCGTACAGGGCCAGTCCCAGGCTCTCCTCGCGGAGGTAGACCTTGGGCCAGATCCGTTCGCGGTTCCAGTCGTTGATCGCCTGGAGCACCGCGAGGCGTGAGGTTGCGGGCACGGTGGTGGACCATCGGCCGCGGACCTGGAGGATCTCCTGGTTGTCGCCGAGCAGCAGGAACCAGAACCGGTTGCCGTCCCACGTGCCGGTGATGTCGCCGTCGTCGTCGATGCGGAAGTGGTATCCGCGTCGCGTGAGGTAGTCGCCGACTCGTCGTGTCGACAGGGCGGTGGGCACCTCGGCGTCGACGGGGACGTCGTCCACGGGCTTGGGACGGTGGTTGCCGAACAGCCGGGCGAGCCAGCTGGTGCGGGGAGCGGGGCTCACGGTGCCGACCTCGCGGGGTCCGGGTAGAACTCGTCGAGGGTGTCGAAGAACATCGAACCCGTCGACAACCCGCACTGGAGCAGCTGGTCGAGCTGGTCGTCGTTCACGCCGTGCTCCAGGTCCACCGTGACCTCGGTGAACACGTGGACCATGCCGTTGTCCCGGACCCGGGTGTAGGCCTTGGGCCAGATGCGGTCGGCGTTCCACTCGTTGCAGAACTCGAGGATCTCCTCGAGTCGCTCGATGGTGATGTCCCGGTTCCACTGGCCGCGCACCTGCAGGATCTCGCTGTGCGCACCGAAGAGCAGGAAGTAGAAGAGTCGGCCGTGCCACAGCCCGCCGACGTCGTCCTCGGCATCGATGAAATAGCTGTACCCGGAGTCGGCGATCCACTCCAGCACCCGTGCGCGGCGCAACGGGAGGGATCTTGTCGTGCTCGATGTCCGCGATCATGGTGCCGCCCAGCTCGCGGAGCAGGAGGCTCTCGACCGAGGCGTGCAGCGCCTCGTCGTCGAGCGAGGGGCGCTCGTGCCGCTGGAGTCCACGGGGCACCCTCGTCCGGGCCGTCGTCCCCGCCCTGACCGCCTGCGTCGTCTCGCCCTGCGTGGTGTCCCCGTCGGTCGCCGAAGAACCTCATGGGGCCACCCTACCTGCGCTCGGCGCCGATCGTCGTGCCCGCGGGGTAGCGTGGCGCGCGTGATCGTTCGCGCCGTCGTCGTGCCGGAACTCCGCTCCTCGTCCGGGCGTCGCCGGGCGCGCCGTCGTGCTCGCGGACACCCGGGAGCAGGTGCTCGGCGCGCTGCGTGACCTGGTCGCCCATGCCGACCGGGTCGTCGTCCTGGCGGCGGCGGTCCGTGGCGGACGTCCCCGCCGGGGCGCGATGCGACCCGCCCTCGAGGCCGTCGGCGTCGAGCCGCGGTGGTGGGGATGGGAGCCCGCGCCGGGCGCGGACGACCTGCCTCCAGCCGGTGTGCCGACGTCCGTCGGGCTGCTGGCCCTCTCGGGCGTGGGCTGGGCGGCCCCACCGAGGTCGTCGAGGACTCGGCCGTCGGTACCGGTGTCGTGCGCGAGGTCCTGGGCGAACCCGGCGCGGGGCTGCTGGTCGTGACGAGCTCGCGGCCCGACGCCGTCGCTCGCCCGGGAGCCCACGTCCGGCGCTCGACGGCCCGGCCGGGGAGGTCGAGCGCGAGGTGCTCGCACGGCTCGGTGAGGCGTGGGAGCGGGTCGTGGAGCGGTCTGTGGGGAGTACGAGGAGCGCCCGTACGAAGTCGTGAGATTTCTCGGGCCCGCGCAAGACAGGGCTGCTACCTTGCCCGCGTGACCCCACCCTGGGGCGCCGACCCGTCGGTGAGGTCTCGACCGGCCGACGCCCCGCGCCGCTAGCGTCGGCTCACCGTCGCGGCGACCTCCCTGGCCTCGTCGTCACGTCCGATCCGACGCAGGACCGCGACGAGCTCGTTGCCCACGAGCGCCCGGGACGTCTGGTCCTGGGCGAGCCGGAACCCTCGACGGCCGACTCGAGCGCGGCGACGGCGCTGCTGGGCTCGCCGGCCTCGACGCGCGTCCTCCCGGCGAGCCAGGACGCGTGCGCAGCCCGCCCGCGTCACCGGCGCGGGCGTACTCTCGGCGACCGCCTCGGCCGCCGACGAGGCGCGGTCGAGCTCGCCCAGCGTGGCCAGGAGCCGTGCGCGCGTGTCCGAGAGCTCGCGGCGCTCGCGGGCCGCGCGGTCCACCGCGAGGTCGACCGCGGTCGCCGGCAGGTCGTCGGCGATGCGGGTCCTGCGCCCGCGACGGAAATGCCCCGAACTCGGTCAAGAGCCTCTCGACGGCGCTCAGTCCTGCGTCCGGGTGCCCGCCCGCGCGGCGAGCCGTGCGAACGCACGCACGACCGGGCCGCGGTACTCGGCGGGCACACCACCTGCGCGGAGCAGCGCGAGGGCTCGGGGAAGACGGCGAGCGATCCGTCGAGGTCCTGCTCCATGGCGGCGAGCTGCGCCGCCTCGGCGAGGGCGAAGCCTGCCTCGTCGAGCGTGCCGTCGGCTTCGAAGGCCGCCGACGCCTGCTCGTACAGGGCCGCGGCGGACGCTGGGTCGGTAGGAGCGGTCTCGGAGGCGCGCGCGGCGAGTGCGGCGCCGGCCTGAGGCGGCAGCGTGTCCGAACCCACGGGGCCGTCGACCACGGCGTCGTCGTTCCGGACCGCCCGGCGGGACCGGCGGGACTGGCCTGCCCGGCCAGCACGGTCAGGCTCACCGGGAGGAGCGTGGGGACGCTCGCCCAGACCTGCTCCGTCCGCCGGGTGGTGGCGTCGGTGCCGTTGCGGGCGTCGAAGGCCGCGGCGATCTCGAGGGCTTCGCGGCGCACCCAGGCGTCGAGCTCGGCGACCGTGACCGCCGGTACCTCGCGCAGGGCGAGCACCCGGCCGCCGTGGTCGGCGACGAGCAGGAGGTGGCGGTCCCGACGCTGAGCAGGAAGGACCAGCGGTCTCGTGGTGAGTCTGCGGTCACGAGGTGCGCCTGGTGTTCCTCGATCCTGGTCAGCGCCCGCTCGGCGTTGCCCGTCCGTGCCAGGAACTCGATGTGTCGCCCTTGGGGTCCCTCTATCGCCACGCCGTTGTCGAGGTGACGCAGACCGCGGCGGTGGGTCGCCGCAGCGGCGTCCGCCCTGCCCTGCTCGAGGTAGGCCAGCTGGAGCCGGGACAGCATGTCGCCCGGTTCCGTGGCGCACTGGGGAGAGCCGGTGAGCACCCGTTCCAGGAGGCGCACTCCTTCGTCGGTGCGACCGGCGCCGAAGAGATAGGCCGC
The DNA here is from genome assembly GCA_038070415.1 of Oerskovia sp. M15. Lineage (GTDB taxonomy): Bacteria > Actinomycetota > Actinomycetes > Actinomycetales > Cellulomonadaceae > Oerskovia. The sequence continues at coordinate 76,580 of JAMYWF010000001.1, read as the reverse complement.
ACGGTCGCCCGGCTCACACGCCTCGCACTGGGAGTAGTCGTCGCGCGGTGTGGCGACCCAGGTCTCGTAGGCGGCCGCCGTGTCCCGCGTGCCCGCGCGCGCTCCCACTGGAAGCGGGACATCGCCACCGCGTTCATTCCGCTGCCCGCGACGGCAAATCGGCGCTCCATGTCGTCGAGGGTGCGCTCGATCTGCGCTGCCGGGACGGCGGGGAAGTCCATGAGGTTGCCGACCATCCACTTGAACGACCAGAACAGCGAGTGCGTGTCCTGCGCGTCGAAGTGCTCGGGGTGCTCGTCCCACCAGCGCAGGAGCTGCGTGAAGGGCAGGTAGGCCTTGGTGACCTCGTTGCCCCACACGTACGACTCCACGAGGATGAACAGGGCATACGCCCGGGCCTCGGCAGGCCCGTCCGCCGTGATCTCGTCCACCTCCGAGGCCGCGGCGGTGCTGCGGGCCGTCCCGTAGGGCATGTCACGGACACGGGACAGGGCGCCGTTGGCCTCGTCGACCGAGCGGGTCATCGGATCTCCTCCGGGGATGTGGTGCCGGGGCGCAGCGCGCGGTCGAGCAGGACCGCGAGCGAACCGTTCATGATGGTCGCCTCGGACGCGCGCAAGGGCCGTCCTGACAGGAGCAGGGCGGTGACGTACAGGGACTGGCGCCGGCGGCCCGCACCTGCGGGTCGGTGGTCGCCAGGAGGAGCGGACGGTCCCGTTGGCGTCGTTGAGCACGAGCTGACGCGACCGGGCGCCCGGAGAGCTCCGCGAGCACCTGGCCCCAGAGGTCGTCGACGGCCCCGGCGGTCGCCTGAGCCTGGCGCTCGTGGTCCCCGTCGCGATCGTGCAGGAGCATCGCCGGCAGCGCGGCGGGCTCGAAGGCGCGCACGAGCGTCTTGCAGTCCTGCGGCGCGAGCGCGACGTCGATCGCCTGCACCGCGTCGGCGATCTCCAGCTCACGCAGCGGGTCGACCTCCAGGAGCGCCTGCGACACGTCGCTCGACGTCACGGGGACAGCCGCCACTGCGGGAAGCGCCGGGAGACGCGCTCGAGCAGCTCGGCGTCGTAGACGTACCCACCGTTGACCAGACCGAGCCCCTGGGCCGCGGCGACCGGCGCGACGCGTCGGAACTCCTCGACGCTCGGCGTCCAGAGCAGGCGCGCTCCCTCGGGGAGGGTGGCCCGCAGGTCCGTCAGGGTGCCCGTCCCCTCGGTCGTCTCGAACAGGAGCACCCGGGCGGCGAGCTCCAGCATGTCGTCGTCCTGGAGCGCGAGAGCCCGGACCGCGAGGTGATGGACCTTCATGAAGGCTCGACCGGCAGGGGAGTCCTCGGAGAGCGTGGTCAGCGCCCATGCACGGACCTGGGCGCCGAGGGCCTCGCGCGTCGCGAGCAGCACCTCGTCGTCGTAGAGCCCCTCGCGTGACGCGGTCGGGCGCAGCGCCGAGGCGTCGAGCACGCAGCGCACGAAGAACGCCCACGGCGGCAGGAGGTCGTCGACCTTGGTGCCCAGGAGCATGCGCTTGAGGTAGACCCGGTGGCTCGCGGGCGTCGTCGGGGACACCGCGGCGGGCAGGACGTACGCGACCCCGCTGAGGCCCGCGAGCGGGATGTCGAGGTCGATGCAGGCCAGCGGCCGGAAGCCGAGCGTCCGCTCGGCGTAGCGCGTCAGGGCGGCATCACGCTCGGCCGGGTCGGCGTGCGCCTCCTTCCACGGCAGCTCCCTCCCGCTCAGGCGTCGCCAGACCGTGCCGCCCCGGTCGTTCTCCGTCCCTCCAGGGCCCGGCGGACCTTCCAGGTCCAGGTGCACCTGCACCTGCAGGTCGACCGGCAGCAACGACCCGAAGTCCTGAGCCAGTGCGGTGACGGTCTCCGGCGCGAGCCAGTGCTCCATGTCGCGGCGCGGGCGGAGACGGACGATGCTGCCCGCCTCGACGGGGCCGTCGGGTCGTCCACGGCGATCTCGGTGAGCTCGTAGCTGCCGTCCGCGAACCCTCGCCAGCGCACGGGTGCGGGGCGGACCCGTCGGCGAGCACGCGTGCCGAGCGGGAGGTGAGCTCGATCTCGTCGGCGACCATGAACGCGGACAGCAGGCCGATGCCGAACTGGCCGAGGAACTCCTCCCGGCCGGTGCCGAGCTCGACGTCACGCTTGGAGCTGCGCCCGATCGTGGCCAGCAGCTCGCCGGCCTCGACCATCGTCAGGCCGACGCCTGTGTCCGTGACCTCGAGCCCGCCGTCCGCGAGGGTAGGAGGCGGATCGCGCCCGGTGCGTCCTCACCCGTCAGCCCGCGACGCGCGGTGATCGCGTCGACCCCGTTCTGCAGGAGCTCGCGCAGGTAGACCCGGGGCTGCTGTACAGGTGGCGCGCCAGGAGGTCGACGACCCCGTGCAGGTCGACCTGGAACGTGCTCGTCACAGCGGGAGGCCCTCGACGACGTCCGCCTCCGGCGCGTCCGCGTCCGGGACCGGGAAGCGTTCGTCGAGCTGCTCGAAGAACTGCAGCCCCGAGAACAGCCCGCACTCGACGAGCTGGCCCAGCTGGTCGTCGGCGACGCCGAACTCGAGGTCCGTGGAGACCTCGGCATAGACACCGAGGTGGTCGCCCTCGACGCGGGAGTAGACCTTGGGCCAGATCCTGCTCTGGTTGACCTCGTTCGCGAGCAACGCCACCTGGACCTGGTCAGCGGACGACAGCGTGCGGCTCCAGCGCCCCGGACCTGCAGGATCTCCCGCTGAGCGCCCTGGACGAAGAAGTAGAAGACGTTGCCGCCCCAGTCGCCGCCCAGGTCGCCCTCGTCGTCGATCCCGTAGTTCCATCCCTTGGCCTGGACGATCGCCTCGACCCGGTCCCGCGAGAGCGGGCGTTGGGGGCGCGAGCGCGTCGTCCGGCTTGGAGAAGTAGCTCATGTCTCGATTCCTCGTCGTCTGATGTCGATCCGCGCGGCGGCGGAGGAGGGCGGTGCCTGCAGGTGCCGGGCGTCTGGTGCCCACCAGTGGAGCCTACGCACGACCTCCGACACAGGACAGGGGATTTGTCCGGTCGGGCCCGGCCGGGCCGGGCCAGCCTCGCCGTGCGCGCCTCCCGGACGTCCCGACCGCGCGGAAGCCGACCGGGAACGAGTCCCGACGCCGCCAGGTACGGTTCTCGGATGCTCATCGTCGCCGTCGTCGGCCCCACCGCGACCGGGAAGTCGGACCTCGCCCTCGACCTGGCGCAGGCTCTCGCCCCTTCCGAGGTCGTCAACGCCGACGCGTACCAGCTCTACCGGGGCATGGACGTGGGGACGGCGAAGGTCCCCGTCGCCGAGCGTCGCGGGATCGTCCACCACCAGCTCGACGTCCTGGACCCCTCGACGACGCCTCGGTCGCCGACTACCAGTCCGCGGCCCGCAGCGACCTCGACGCGATCGACGCACGCGGGTCTCGAGCCGTCGTCGTCGGTGGGTCGGGACTGTACGTGCGCGCGCTGCTCGACGAGATGAACTTCCGGGCACCGACCTCGAGGTCCGCGCGCGCCTCGAGGAGCGTGCCGAGCGCGAGGGACGCGGGCCCTGCACGGCGAGCTCGCGCAGGTCGATCCCGCTGCCGCCGCGTCGATCGGCCCGTCGAACACCCGGCGCATCGTCCGGGCCCTCGAGGTCGTGGCGATCACGGGCGAGCCCTTCACCGCGAACCTCCCTCGCCAGGAGTACATCCGCCCGGCCGTCCAGATCGGGCTCGACTGCGACCGCGAGACCCTCGACACCCGGGTGGCCGGGCGGGTCGAGCGGATGTGGGAGCTGGGACTCCTCGACGAGGTTCGCAGCCTCATGTCCCACCTGGGCCGCACGGCGTCGCGCGCGGTCGGGTACGCCGAGGTCCTGGCCCACCTGCGGGGAGGTCACGGCCGACCAGGCGCGCGAGCAGATCACCGCGAACACGCGTCGGCTGGCGCGCAAGCAGATGGGATGGTTCGGCCGGGACCCGCGTGTGCACTGGCTCGACGCCCAGTCGCCCACGCTCCTGCCGGACGCGCTCGAGATCGTCCGGGCGGCCGACGAGGGCACCCTGGCCCTGCGCGCCGACGACCGTCCGACGCGCCGTAGTCTGGGCTCATGAGCCTCCCGCAGCCCCGAGAGAGACCCGTTTTGCCAAGGGCCACGGGACCCGCAACGACTTCGTCCTCCTCGCGGACATCGAGGGCAGCCGCGACCTCGACGCCGACCAGGTCCGGGCGCTCGCGGACCGACGTGCCGGCATCGGCGGCGACGGTGTGATCCGCCTGGTCCCCACGGCGTACGTCCGGAGTCGGCGGCGATCCTCGCAGAGGACCCCGACGCCATCTGGTTCATGGACTACCGCAACGCGGACGGTTCGATCGCCGAGATGTGCGGCAACGGGTGCGCGTCTTCGCGGCCTTCGCCGAGCGCCTCGGTCTGGTGGACCTCACGCCGCCTCCGATGCTCCGGACGCCGGGAGGTTCCGGAAGGCACGGGCGTCCCCACAACTCCTCGTGTGCTTGCCGTCGGCACGCGCGCGGGCGTCAAGTACGTCCGCAAGGAGCCGAACGGCTGGTACGCCGTGGACATGGGTCCCTGGCACCTGCCGGGCGGGCGCACGGCCCTCGACGAGGGCTTCGACGCCGAGGTCACGGTCAAGGGCTGGAGGTGGCCCGTCCCGCGCTCAGCATCGACCTCGGGAACCCGCACACCGTGCTCGCCCTGCCGCAGGAGGCTGAGCTCGACGACGCCGACCTCACCGAGGTCCCGGTCGTCTCCCGCTGCCTCCGCACGGCACGAACGTCGAGCTGGTCGTCCCGCTCGGCGAGGAGGTCTCGGTCGACGGGTCCGTCGTGGGGCGCGTGCGCATGCGTGTGCACGAGCGCGGCGTGGGCGAGACCGAGTCCTGCGGGACCGGTGCGTGCGCCGCGGCACTCGCGGTCCGGGCGTGGGCGGCCCGCAGTCGCCCGACGTGTGGCTCGTGGACGTGCCCGGAGGCACGGTGCGCGTGACGGCCCTGGACGGTGGACGGGTCGAGCTCGCGGGGCCCGCGGAGATCGTCTTCGGTGGGGAGCTGGACCTCGCGTCGTTCGCGCGCTGAGCCGTAGCTCCTGACGAGGCCCGACGGCGCCGCGAGCGTCAGGCCGGAGGGCGGGGTTCCACGGTTCCCCGGAGGAGGGCCCCGGGCCAGGACACGCTCAGCCCGCGCGCGTGACCTCGAGGACCCGGAATCCCTTGGCGCTCGCCAGCTTGGTCACGGAGAGCTCGTCGTCCAGGTGCTCGTTGAGCCAGGCCGCGAGGGAGTCGGCGCCGAGGTTGCGCTGCACCACGAGATAGGCCTGCGAGCCGGGCTCGAGGCGCGGCAGCCAGTGCAGCAGCATGTCGTGCAGTGCGTCCTTGCCGACCCGGATGGGCGGGTTGGACCAGATCGCCGCGAACCGGACGTCCTGCGGCACGTCCTCAGGTCGCACCGCACGCACGTTCTCGAGCCCGAGCCGCGCGGCGTTGCGACGCACGAGGTCCAGGGCCCGCTCGTTGACGTCGACCGCCCAGATCGTCGAGTCGGGTGCGTCGAGCGCCATGGTCAGGGCGACCGGGCCCCAGCCGCACCCGAGGTCGAGGAGGTGCGTTCCGCCGTCGGGCCCTGACGCCGTGACGGGGGCAGGTCCGGGACCGAGCGCAGGAGCACCTGAGTCCCCAGGTCGAGCCGTCCGGGGAGAAGATGCCCGAGGCGACCTCGACCTCGACCTCGCGGCCCGCGAGCCGGACGCGCAGCGTGCGCCGCTCCTCGGCCGAGGCCGGCTGCGCCGTGAAGTAGTGGTCCGGGGCGGGTTCGGGGTCGCGTCAGGAGAGGTCGTCACGAGGGCTGATCCTATCCGGCGGACGCCTTGCGCCTGCCGTCCGAGAGGGCCGCGGGCAGCCGCGCGAAGGGGGCGGAGGTGAATTGGTTCGCGTCGGGACGATCCGGCGTGCCACGCTTGTTGTACGACATGCCGACGGAACAGCTCCGGCCGGCGTCGACCGGCCCAGGTCGCACGGACCCGGGACCCGGACCCTCAGCTGAAAGGCGGCCCATGACCCCACTCCCGCGAACCCCACCCCGAGACCGACCCGGAGACCGTGGAGCGCCCCGAGCGCGACATCGCCGGAGACGTCGTGGCACGGGTGCTCGCACGGGCGGGGACCGCGCGCGCTGAGGGGCACCCAGCACTCCGTCTACGACGGTGACCAGCTCGAGCTCGCCGAACGCACGGCCTTGCGCCGGGTCGTCGGGCTGTCGACGGAGCTCGAGGACGTCACCGAGGTCGAGTACCGCCAGCTGCGCCTGGAGAAGGTCGTGCTCGTGGGCCTCTTCTCGGGCAGCGGCGACGCTGCGGCCGCGGAGGCCGAGGTCTCGCTGCGCGAGCTCGCCGCCCTCGCCGAGACGGCGGGTTCTCAGGTGCTCGACGGCGTGCTCCAGCGCCGCCAGAAGCCGGACCCGGGCACCTATCTGGGCTCGGGCAAGGCCGCCGAGCTCGCGTCCGTCGTGGCCGTGAGCGGTGCGGACACCGTCGTGATCGACGGCGAGCTCGCTCCTCCCAGCGCCGTGCGCTCGAGGACATCGTCAAGGTCAAGGTCGTGGACCGCACGGCCCTGATCCTCGACATCTTCGCCCAGCACGCCAAGTCCCGTGAGGGCAAGGCGCAGGTCGAGCTCGCCCAGCTCGAGTACCTTCTCCCGCGCCTGCGCGGGTGGGGCGAGTCCATGTCCCGCCAGGCCGGTGGCCAGGTGGGTGGAGCCGGTGCGGGCATGGGTTCGCGTGGACCCGGTGAGACCAAGATCGAGCTGGACCGTCGCCGCATCCGCGACCGCATGACCAGCTGCGCCGCGAGATCGCCGCCATGGCCCCGGCCGCGAGACCAAGCGGTCCTCGCGCAAGCGCCATGCCATCCCTCGGTGACGATCGCCGGCTACACCAACGCCGGCAAGTCGAGCCTGCTCAACTCGCTGACCGGGGCGGGAGTGCTCGTCGAGAACGCCCTGTTCGCGACGCTGGACCCGACGGTGCGGCGCGCGCAGACGGAGGACGGCCGGGTCTACACGCTCGCGGACACGGTCGGGTTCGTGCGCTCGCTCCCGCACCAGCTCGTCGAGGCGTTCCGCTCGACGCTCGAGGAGGTCGGCCAGGCCGACCTGCTGCTGCACGTCGTCGATGCGTCCCACCCGGACCCCGAAGGCCAGATCGAGGCGGTCCGTCACGTCCTCGCGGACATCCCGGCATCGATCAGGTGCTCGAGGTCGTCGTGCTCAACAAGGTCGACATCGCCGATCCCGCCGTCGTGACACGCATCCGCGGACGGGAACGCCGCACGATCGTGGTGTCTGCGCACACCGGGCAGGGGATCGACGACCTGCTCCAGCTCATCTCCGACGAGCTCCCGCGGCCCGACGTGTCGATCGACCTCGTCGTGCCCTACCACCGTGGCGACCTGGTCAACCGTGTGCACCTCACGGGGAGATCGACCTCGAGGAGCACGTCGAGTCGGGGACCCGGCTGCTCGCTCGTGTCGACGAGGGGCTCGCGCTCGAGCTCAACGCGGCGGCCGTCCCCGCGTGAGTCCTGGAGGCGCGGGCCGGGCTGCTGCCGGGCCCGCGCCGTCCGCGTGAGACCTGCTGGTCGCCTCGGGGCACCGGTCGTGTCAGTGTCTCCCCGTAGACTTCCGGGTGCCCGAGGAGAACACCACCACCCTGACCACGGGCCCCGCGACCCCGACGTCGAGGAGCTGCTCGACCTCGCGGTCGCCGCGCTCGGAGGCGGACGGCGCGCCGGGCAGCACCAGATGGCCGTGAACGTCGCGACCGCGATCGACGGCTCCAGCGGGCCTGACCATCTGCTCGTCCAGGCCGGGACCGGCACCGGAAGTCGCTCGGCTACCTCGTGCCCGCGGTACGCCACGCGGTGTGCGAGGACGAGCGGGTGATCGTCTCGACCGCGACGCTCGCGCTCCAGCGTCAGATCATCACGCGCGACCTCCCGCTGGTCGCCCAGGCCATGGCGGACAGGCTGCCGCGCGAGCCCGCATCGCGCTGCTCAAGGGCTGGCACAACTACCTGTGCCAGCACAAGATCGCCGGTGGATACCCTGCCGACGAACCCACGCTCTTCGACCTGCCGACCGGCGGCGAACGTGCAGGAGTCGCGGAGCACCCGCGCCGGGAGCGGCCTCGGGCGCGGCGGCCCTGGGCGAACAGGTCGTCCGGCTGCGCGAGTGGGCGCAGGAGACCACGTCCGGAGACCGGGACGACCTGGTCCCGGGTGTGTCGGACAAGGCCTGGCGCCAGGTCTCCGTCACGGCGCTCGAGTGCCTGGGGCCAAGTGCCCGCTCCTCGACGACTGCTTCCCCGACCAGGCACGCACCACCGCGCGGGAGGCCGACGTCGTCGTGACCAACCACGCCATGCTCGGGATCGCCGCCTCGGGCTCGCCCGGAGTCCTGCCCGAGCACGGCGTCGTCGTGGTCGACGAGGCGCACGAGCTCAGCGACCGCGTCACCGCCGCTGCGACGGCAGACCTCTCAGTCCCCATCATCGAGCACGCCGCTCGCCTCGCGCGCCGTCACGGGGAGTCCAGACGACGGATCTCGATCTGGCGATCGGTGCCTTCGGGACCGTGGTCGCCTCGCTCCCTGCAGAGCGCTTCCCGGACGGCCTGCCCGACGACGCGCGGTCGGTGGTCGCGGCCGTCCGGGACGCCGCCCGCACGGTCCTCAGCGCGCTCAGCCGGACACGTCCGGCGGACCGCAGGCCCAGCCCGACACCGGGATGAAGATGGCGCAGTCGACCATGCTCCAGGTCTTCGAGGTCGCCGAGCGCATGGCCCAGGACCCCACGGGCCACGACGTCCTGTGGTGCTCTCGCGCCGGCGACGACGGCAGCTGGAGCGGGGACGGCGTGAGCAAGCTGCACGCCGCGCCTCTCGCGGTCGCGGGCCTCATCCGGACGAACCTCCTCGCCGAGCGAACCGGCGTCTTCACCTCGGCCACCCTGGCCCTCGGCGGGACGTTCGACCCGGTCGCGCGCTCGCTCGGGCTCGACGACGACGGCGCGACCTGGAGCGGCCTGGACGTCGGCAGCCCTTCGACTACCCCAAGCAGGGCATCCTCTACATCGCCAAGCACCTGCCGCCGCCCGGGCGGGAGGCGGCCACCGACGGTCAGCTCGACGAGATCGCCGACCTCATCACCGCGGCGGCGGCCGCACCTCGGGCTCTTCTCCTCGCGGCGGGCGGCCCTCGCCGTCGCCGAGGCCATGAGGGAGCGGCTCGACGTGCCGGTGCTGTGCCAGGGCGACGACCAGCTGCCCACGCTCGTCAAGGAGTTCGCAGCGGACCCGGCGACGTGCCTGTTCGGCACGCTGTCCTTGTGGCAAGGGTGGACGTCCGGGGCCGAGCTGCCAGCTCGTCCTCATCGACCGGATCCCGTTCCCCGCCCGGACGACCCGGTCAAGTCCGCGCGCGCCCGGGCGGTCGAGGCGGCAGGCGGGAACGGCTTCATGCAGGTCTCGGCCAACCACGCGGCGCTCCTGCTCGCCCAGGGGCCGGGCGTCTCATCCGCTCGACCGCGGACCGAGGCGTCGTCGCGGTCCTCGACCCACGCCTCGCGACCGCGCGTTACGGCTCCTACCTCACCCGGTCGATGCCGGACTTCTGGACGACGACGAACAGGGCGTCGTCATCGCCGCCCTGGAGCGGCTCGCCGTCCTAGGCTGAGACCTGGCAGTCCATGCAACGGTCGTCGACGCTCTCTCCGGGGCGGGTGGCGACTGCCGCACAACGTCAGGAGGCACAGTGCCAGCCAGAACCACCAAGCTCGCGATCGTCGGCGCAGGTTCCGTCGGATCGACACTCGCCTACGCAGCTCTTCTGCGAGGAGCCGCCCACACCGTGAGCCTCCTCGATATCAACAAGACCAAGGTCGACGCGGAGGTCCTGGACCTCCAGCACGGGATCCAGTTCATGCCCATGGCCAAGGTCGAGGGCTCGGACGACGTCTCCGTGTGCGCCGATGCCGACGTGGTGGTGTTCACGGCGGGGCCAAGCAGAAGCCAGGTCAGACGCGCCTGGACCTCGCGGGGCGACCATCTCCCTGGTCCGCACCATCCTGCCCGGGCTGGTCGAGGTCGCGCCGAACGCCGTCTACATCATGGTGACCAACCCGGTCGACGTCGTGACGTACGCGGCGCTCAAGTACTCCGGGCTGCCTCCGAACCAGCTCTTCGGGAGCGGCACCGTCCTGGACTCGTCCCGTCTGCGCTTCCTCGTGGCACAGCACTGCGGGTCGCCGTCCAGAACGTCCACGCCTACATCGCGGGCGAGCATGGCGACAGCGAGATCCCGCTCTGGAGCTCAGCGACGATCAGCGGCGTGCCGCTGCTCGAATGGAAGGGCCTCACGGGCCGCGGGCCGCTGACGAGCGAGGTGCGCGAGGACATCGCGCACGAGGTCGTCCAGTCGGCCTACCGGATCATCGAGGGCAAGGGCCACCAACTACGCAGTGGCCCTGGCGGCCACGCGGATCATCGAGGCGATCCTCGACGACGAGCACCGCGTGCTCCCGGTGTCCTCGCTCCTCGAGGACTTCCACGGCATCAGCGATGTCTGCCTCTCGGTGCCCTCCCTGCTCGACCGCCGCGGTTGCGGTGAGCGCATCGAGGTCCCGTTGTCGGACCACGAGCTGAACGGGCTCCGCGCGTCCGCGGACTCGGTGCGCGCGGTGGCCAAGAGCTTCGGCCTCTGAAGCTGGGCCGGGTAGCGCGGGACGCAGCGAAGGGGCGGCCCCAGGACCGGGCCGCCCTTCGTCGTCGACAGGTGGGTCAGAGGCTGCGCAGGACCGAGACGACGCGACCGAGCACCTGGGCGTCGTCACCGGAGATGGGGCTGTAGGCCTCGTTGTGCGGCATGAGCCAGACGTGCTTGTCGATGCGCTTGAACGTCTTCACGGTCGCCTCGCCGTCGATCATCGCGGCGACGATCTCGCCGTTCTCGGCGACCGGCTGGCGACGGACGACGACCCAGTCCCCGTCGCAGATCGCCGCGTCGATCATGGAGTCGCCGCCACGCGCAGGAGGAACAGCTCGCCGTCCCCGACGAGCTGACGGGGAGCGGGAAGACGTCCTCCACGACCTGCTCGGCGAGGATGGTCCACCGGCCGCGATGCGGCCGACGACCGGACGTAGGACGGCGTGGGACGCTCGGGCGAGCCCTCGGCGGACGTTTCCACGCCCTCGACCCGGGGAACCCGCTGCCGGGCAGCGCGCTGATTCCCGTGAGTCGTCCGACTGGACGACCTCGATGGCCCGCGGCCGGTTGGGGTCGCGGCGAAGGTATCCCTTGCGCTCGAGCGTGGTGAGCTGGTGCTTGACGCTGGACGGGCTGGTCAGCCCGACCGCCTCGCCGATCTCACGCATGCTCGGCGGGTAGCCGCGCTGCTCGACGGACGTGCGGATCGTCTCGAGGACGAGGCGCTGGCGAGCAGTGAGCCCGTCCCTGCCGGTCGTCGCGTCGGGCAGCTCGTGCACCTTCGCGAGCCTGCCCGTGGTGTCGGCCACCCGTCCCGCCATCGTCGTCTCCGCCCTGCTCGGCCCTGCCGGTCCCTGTCCTGTGGAGCAGTGCCGCGAACGGCGTCCACTCCACTCGTGCACCCGGTCGTCGTCCCGTCGGCGGGTGAGGACCACCGCGTCGGCGTTGTCGGTGTCGCCCGACATTTCGGACGACCGGTACCCGACCAGACTAGGTCACGTCGCGACGCGAATCAAACACATGTTCGAGCATGCCTCGACATCGGCCTGCGTCGATGATAGAAATCGTACAGGTGTTCGACGTACAGGTGTTCGAACCGACCGGGAAGGCGGTTCGGGCACCCTGGCGAAGGAGTGAACATGAGTGCTGTGGCAGCGATCGACGGCTGGAGCATCGAGCAGGTGGCGAGCCCTGGCTCGGGCGGGACGCTGAGACTGACCCGCCGAGGGCGGCTCGTCGTCTGCGTCCTGGTGGCCGGGCTGGTCGCCCTGGCGGCACTGTGGGGCGGTCGGGCCTTCGCCTCCGGCCCGGGGAGCCGCTCGAGGTGACCGTGCACGCGGTGCAGCACGGCGAGACGTTGTGGCAGCACGCCGCAGCTCTTGCGGGCGGTGAGCGGGACGTGCGGGACGTCATGGACGACCTCATGTCGCTCAACAATCTCTCCTCGACCTCCCTGCAGGTGGGGCAGCAGCTTCTCCTTCCGGCGGGCGGCGACTTCGGTCGCTGAGGGACCGGGAAGCCGCCGGGCGAGCGGTCCGCGGCGGAGAGTCGTCGCCCGGCCCGTGGGCGACGTAGAGGCAGGGTGTCCCTAGGGGTTGCGCAGCGCCCTTAGGATCACCTAAGTTAGTGCTGCCTCACCAACCCGGCTGGGGGTCGGTCGGTGGGAGGAGACGCACTCGCTGCGTCTCCGCAGTTGCGTCGACGTCTGCGAGGCGAGTCGCGGGCGTGAGATGGGGACGGGGCGTCCCGACGGAGGCGGCCGTTCACCGGCCGCCTCCGTCCTCCTTTCGTGTGCTCCGAGGCGAGGCGCCTTGCATGACGACGAGCAGGCGACGTACGTTCGGGTCGCACCCTCCGTCGCGGCCGCCACGAGGGTTGGTCACCGACCCACAGGAGAACCGTCCTATGCACTGTCCGTTCTGCCGACACGCGGACTCTCGGGTCGTCGACTCACGGACCTCCGACGACGGAGCGTCCATCCGCCGCCGTCGGCAGTGCCCCGCCTGCAACCGGCGGTTCACCACGATCGAGACGGCGAGCCTGTCGGTCGTCAAGCGCTCGGGAGTGACCGAGCCCTTCAGTCGCGAGAAGATCGTGACGGGCGTGCGGAAGGCGTGCCAGGGTCGACCCGTCAACGAGGATGACCTTGCCGTGCTCGCCCAACGGGTGGAGGAGTCGCTCCGTGCCGGGGCAGCGCGGAGCTGGACGCCTACGAGATCGGCCTGGCCATCCTCGGACCGCTGCGCGAGCTGGACGAGGTCGCCTACCTGAGGTTCGCCAGCGTCTACCAGGCGTTCGACTCGCTCGAGGACTTCGAGACCGCGATCAACTCCTTGCGGGCCGAGCACGAGTCGCGGTCCGAGGCCGCACGCGATGCCGACGAGGCGACCGATCCGGACCCGGGCGACGTCGTGCCCGGTCAGGGCGGTGCGGCGGCACTCGGTCGCCCCTGACCGACCCAGGCCTCAGAGCCGCTCGACCGGTCGGCCCAGAGGTTGATCCCCGTGTCGAGCGGGCGCTTCGACCCGTCCGGCAGGGTCTCGAGCGACTGCACGTCGATGGCGGCGAGCTCGTCCGCCTCGAACGGCGCCGCCTCCAGCGCTCGAAGATTCTCGTCCAGCTGAGCGGTCGTGCGTGCCCCGACGAGCACCGACGTCACGCGTGGGTCTCGCAAGGTCCAGGCGAGCGCCATCTGAGGAAGCGACTCGCCGCGTCCGGCTGCGGTCTCCGCAGCGCGCGCACCCGGCCGAGGTTCTCGGGCGAGAGGAACTCGGGCCGCAGCGACACTCCGCGTGCCGCTCGGGAGTCGGGGGCACACCGTCGACGTAGCGGTCTGTCAGCATTCCCTGGGCGAGGGGAGAAGACGATCAGACCTGTCCCCGCATCACCGGCGACGTCGACGAGCGAACGTCCGTCGGGCCCGGCCTCCTCGATCCACCGGTTGAGGATCGAGTACGAGGGCTGGTGCAGGACCAGCGGGAGGTCCAGGTCACCGGCGATCTCCAGGGCCTCGCGGGTACGACGGGCGGAGTAGGAGGAGATGGCCGCGTAGCGGGCCCGTCCGGAGCGGACCGCCGTGGCGAGGGCGCCGATCGTCTCGGTGAGGGGCGTGGTCGGGTCGAACCGGTGGGAGTAGAAGATGTCGACGTCGTCCACGCCCAGGCGTCGCAGCGAGGCGTCGAGCGACGACAGCAGGTACTTGCGCGACCCTCCCTCGCCGTACGGACCGGGGCCCATCCGGTATCCGGCCTTCGTCGCGATCAGGAGCTCGTCCCGGTGGCCCCGTAGGTCCGTCGCGAGGAGGCGCCCGAACGTGACCTCCGAGGAGCCGGGCGGCGGGCCGTAGTTGTTGGCCAGGTCGAAGTGGACGATCCCGCGGTCGTACGCGTGCAGGACGAGCTCTCGCTGGGCGGCGAACGGGGTGGACTCCCCGAAGTTCTGCCAGAGTCCGAGGGACAGGCGGGGCAGGATCAGGCCCGACCGGCCCGCCCGCCGAAAGGTCATGCCTCCGACCGGTTCTGGTGTTTTGTGCGACATATCTCGACCGTACCGGGTCGTATTCGCTGGCGTTACCGACCCGGGTGCGCCAGGCTTGGCGGGAGCGCCCGATGGCGCACCTGTTCCACCGAGAGAAGGAGGCCCGCCGATGACGACGTCGAACGACGAGACACCCGGGACCACGCCCAGCGAGGACGCGAAGGCGAAGTTCCGCGAGGCGCTGGACCGTAAGAACGCCGCGAGCCACCGCACCGCGGACGGGGCTCGAACACGGGTACCGTCCACGGTTCGGAGACCGTCGGACCTGTGCAGCGGACGTTCCGCCGCAAGTCCGGCTGAGCACCGGCCGGGCGCACCGGCCGGGTGCAGCGGCCGATCGTGTACGACGAAGGGGACCAGCCGGTGAGGCTGGTCCCCTTCGTCGTACGGCGGGCGGGTCAGGAGGTCAGGACAGCACCCGCAGCTGACGGTCGGGTCCATCGCACGCAGGGCCTCGACCGCGGCGGCACGAGCTCCGCGCCGACGTCGGTCACCACGTAGCCGAGCTCACCCCGGGTGGCGAGCATCTGGCCCTCGATGTTGGTGCCGTGCTCCGCGAGGACTGCGTTGACGGCGGCCAGCACACCCGGCGTGTTGTGGTGCAGGTGGGCGATGCGGCTCACGCCCGTGCTCTGCTCCAGGGCCAGGTTGGGCATGTTGACGCTGAGCGTCGTCGAGCCCGTGGCGAGGTAGTCGCGCAGCTTGCCGGCGACGAACTGGCCGATCGACTCCTGCGCCTCCTCGGTGGAACCACCGATGTGCGGGTGAGGATGACGTTCGGAAGGCCGCGCAGGTCCGACTCGAAGCGGTCTCCGCGCTTCTTGGGCTCCTCCGGGAAGACGTCGATCGCGGCACCGGACAGGTGCCCGGAGAGGATCGCGTCGCGCAGGGCGACCGTGTCCACGACGAAGCCGCGGGACAGGTTGAGGAGGATCGCCCGCGCCGCATCCGCGAGCTGCTTCTCGCCGAAGAGCCCGGCGTTCCCACCGCGCCCGTCCACGTGCAGCGTCACGACGTCGGCGCTCTCCAGGAGCTCGTCGAGGGTGTCCATGCGGCGGGCGTTGCCCAGGGCAAGCTTCTCGGCGGTGTCGTAGAAGATCACGGACATACCGAGGGCCTCGGCCACGACCGAGAGCTGGGTCCCGATGTTGCCGTAGCCGATGATGCCCAGCGTGCGGCCGCGGACCTCGTGCGCTCCCTCGGCGGACTTGTCCCAGATGCCGTCGTGGAGCGCGCGGTCGCGCTCCGTGAGACGACGCGTGAGCGCGATGATCTCGGCGAGGGCGATCTCGACGACCGAGCGGGTGTTCGAGAACGGTGCGTTGAACGTCGCGACGCCGTGGGACGCGGCAGCCTTGAGGTCGATCTGGTTGGTGCCGATGCAGAACGCACCGATCGCGATCAGGTCCGGCGCGGAATCGAGGACACGGGCTGTGACGTTGGTCTTGGACCGGATGCCGAGGATGTGGACACCCTCGAGCGCTTCGATCAGCTCGGACTCGTCAAGGGCCCCGGATCGCACGGTCACGTCGATCCCGGCGGACTCGAGGATCGAGGTGGCGAGTGGGTGCAGGTTTTCGAGGAGGAGGGCGCGTAGCACGTGTCTATGGTGCGCCGAGTTGCCCCGTGCGCCAAACGAGTCTTGTCCCTCGGACGACCGGTGGCTGCGGGCTCAGTCGGCGAAACCGCGCGGCAACGGGGTCGCGTGGACGACGACGAGGCGTTGTGTCGGCCGGGTCATCGCGACGTAGAGGTCGGAGGCCCCGAGGTCGCGGTCAGGATCTCGGCGGGTTCGACCAGGACGACCGCGTCGAACTCGAGGCCCTTGCTCTGCGTGGGGCTCAGGACGGTGAGCGCTGCGGCGAGCGCACCTGGCACGCCCGGCGCACGGTCCGTGAGCAGCGGTTCGGCGGCATGGGCCCGCGCCAGGTGCTCGCGGACCTCGGTCACGCGGCGGCCGGGACGACGACGGCCACGCGGCCGGCGCCGTCGGGCCCGACGAACTCGCCCAGCGTGGACCGGACCTGCCGGGAGACCTCGGAGGAGGGCGTCCGCCCCACCGACGGGGGCCAGGACGAGCGCGCCCGGGACGTCGCGCGCGGAGGTGAGCGACGACGTCGGGAGCCTGGAGGCCGCGGCGAACCGCTGGGCCGTGTCGGCGATCTGCGTGGGCGTCCGGTAGTTCACCGTGAGCGTGGACAGGCGCCACGCGTTGCGCAGCAGGGGATCCAGCATGCCCGCCCAGGACCTGGCTCCTGCCAGCGAGGACGTCTGGGCGACGTCCCCGACGATCGTCATGGACCGGGTCGGGCAGCGGCGCACCAGCGCACGCCACGCCATCGCGGACAGCTCCTGCGCCTCGTCGACCACGACGTGGGCGTACGTCCACGTGCGGTCCTGGGCGGCGCGCTCGGCGGTGGTCAGTCGTGAGCCGCCGCCCGCGAACCTGTCGGCGAGGATCTCCGCGCCCACGATCCCGCCGCCGGCGCCGGAGGACTCGAGGACCTGGCGGGCGTACTCGAGGTTTGCCGCCCGGTCAGCGGCCTCAGCCTTGGCCTGGGCCCGTGCGGCCTGGTCGTCCTCTCCCAGAAGCTCGGCGGCCTCGTCCAGCAGAGGGACGTCCGCCGGGGTCCACGGCGAGCCCTTGGGCGCACGAGCGCGGCACGGTCGGCCCGCGACATGTCGGGTGCGGCCTCGGCGAGCCGGTGAGGCTTGACGAAGAGGTCCTCGATCAGGCGTTCGGGGGTCAGAGGCATCCACGCGAGGTTGAGGGCGATCCGGATCTCGCGCTGGTGCCGCAGGTCGTCGATGACCTCGGCGCGCTCCTCGGGTGCGACGGGGCCGCCGAGCTGCGTGACGTACTGGTCGGCGAGCCGCCCAGCATCTCCCGCACGAACGGCACCCGCGCGAGGTTGTGCGGCTTGTGCGTACGGTGCGCCTTGGCGATCGCGTCGCGCACGTCGGACCGCCGGACGACGAGGTCGTGCCCGTCGATGCGCAGGTGCTGGTCCTCGGCGGGCACGCGCTGTCGCGCGCGCACCGCTCGCTGGACGATCCTCGCCCATGACGCTCGGCCCTTGATGCGGGCCACCTCCGGCGACTCCTCGCCGTCGGCGACCACCCGGGCAGGAGCTCGGCGATCGTCGTGCTCACCACACCGGTCTCGCCGAGCGAGGGCAGCACCTGGTCGATGTAGTGCAGGAAGGACAGGCTCGGTCCCACGAGCAGGACGCCCGAGCGCTCGAGCAGGCGGCGGTGCGCATAGAGAAGGTAGGCCGCGCGGTGCAGCGCCACGGCGGTCTTGCCCGTCCCCGGGCCGCCCTGGACGACGAGGGCCCCGGCGAGCTCGGAACGGATGATCGCGTCCTGCTCGGCCTGGATCGTGGCGACGATGTCGCCCATCCGGCCGGTGCGCCCGGCCGCCATCGCGGCCAGCAGGGCACCTTCGCCCGAGAGCGAGGAGGCGGCGGTGGTGTCCGAGGCGAGGTCGAGGACCTCGTCCTCGATACCTGTCACGGAGCGTCCCTTGGTCACGAGGTGCCGACGGCGGCGGACCCCGTCCGGGTGGGCGGCGGTCGCGCGGTAAAACGACTGGGCCGCCGGGGCGCGCCAGTCGGTCAGGATCGACGTGTGCTCCTCGTCGGACAGGCCGATCCGCCCGACGTAGCGGGTGGTCTGGTCCTCGAGGTCCAGGCGGCCGAACGCGAGCCGCTCCTCGACGGACTCGAGCTGGGCTAGCCGGTCCTCGTAGAGGGTCGCGAACGCGTCGCGCTCGCTGCGATTCTGCGGGGAGCCCGACGGGCCGGTCCGGCGCACGCCCGCGAGCCGGGAACGGGTCGAGGCGCGCAGCTCGTCGAGACGGGCGTACAGCACGTCCACGACGCGCTGCTCCGTGATGATCTCCTCCTGGCGACCCGAGGTCGGGTGTCCTGCGCCGGGCGTGCCGGCTGGTCCGGGGCCGGTGTCTGGCTCGTCCGGTCGCTCGTCTCGCGCACCCTGTTCCGTCCTGTCGTCTGGTCCCACGTGGTCCGCTCCGCGCACCCGCGATGCAGCCGTCCATTATTGCTGATCCCGGGCGCGCCGGGCACCATCGGGCCACTGCGCGGACACCCGCGTCCCCGCGGGCGCTGGTTCCCCGCCGGGAGGTGTCCGCCGCGGTCGTGGCCCGTCCGATCCAGTCCCGACCCCACCCGACCCCACCTGATCCCGCCTGACCTCGCCGCATCCCACCTCGAGGCGGCGCCGTCCTCTACGATCGGGAACCATGGCGAGAGTGGGGAGCGCACGTCGTGGTGACTGAACCCTTGGCGCCCCGTCCCGCGGACGGGACGTCGGACGTGCTCTCTCCGCAGGACCTGCTGCGGGTCCTGCTCGTGGAGGACGACGACGGGGACGCGCTCCTCGTCGAGGAGCTCCTCGGGGACGCGAGCGTCAACGTCGAGCTGCACCGGGCGACCGCGCTCGACGTGGCCCTCGAGATGCTGGGTCTGCACGACGTGCACTGCATCCTGCTCGACCTCGGGCTCCCTGACGCGGTCGGGCTGACCGCGGTCGAGCGGCTCCAGTCCCGCCCCAACCCGCCCGCGCTCGTCGTCCTCACCGGTCACACCGGGATCGACCTCGGCGTCCAGGCCGTGGCGGCCGGAGCGGACGACTACCTGGTCAAGGGCGAGGTGGACGGCGACCTCCTCGGCCGGTCCGTGCGGTACGCCGTGCAGCGACAGCGGTCCAAGGAGCAGCAGCGCGCCCTCTACCGCAGCGAGGTCCGGGCGGCGGAGACGGCCCGCCTGGAGCGCGCCCTCCTGCCCAAGCCGCTCGTCTCGGACGAGAAGATCGCGGTCATGGTGGGCTACATCCCGGGCGGCAACGGACTGCTCGGAGGGACTTCTACGACGCCGTCGAACGGCCGGACGGGAGCGTCCTGTGCCTGATCGGCGACGTGGCGGGTCACGGACCCGACGAGGCGGCGCTCGGCGCGACGTTGCGCACCGCGTGGCGGACACTCGTCCTGTCCGACGTCGCCCCGGACCAGATCCTGCCGCTCGTCGAGCGGGTCCTGGTGCCGGAGCGGGCCCGCCCGGAGGTCTTCGTCACGCTGTGCCAGGTCGTCATATCGCCCGACCGCACGGGGTGGACCTCTTCCTCGCGGGCACATGCCCCGCTCCTCCTGCAGGAGTCGTGCTCGGAGCTCCCGACGACGTCCCGCGGCCGGGCGCTCGGCATCCCCGTGGGCGGCGGCTGGCGTGCTGAGCGCGTCGCGCTCGACGCCCCTGGGCGCTCATGCTCTACACCGACGGTCTGATCGAGGCGACCCTCGTGGCGGACGCTGCGGCCCCGGCCACGGGTTCGCCCGGGACCGCTCAGCCGCCCGGAGCGGCTGGGCGTCTCTGGCCTGCTCACGGCGGTCGACACGGAGATCGCTCACGGGGAAGGGCTCGTCGAACGGGTCTTCCGGCGGGTCCACGCGCTGCACGGCGGTCCGCTGGCCGACGACGCAGCCGTGCTCGTCGTGGGTGGGCGGCCGGGCCAGGCCGCGCGCGGCGAGCGCACCGCGACGCTGGCGGACTCCGACGAGTGGTCGCAGTGACGGCAGAGACGCACGGGGAGCAGGGGCGAGCGCTACGGCCGACGACGCCCGCGCCACCCCGACCGAGGACGTCGGGCTCGATGCCCGACCGACGTCCGCCCGCAGAGCGCCTCGCTGCGCCGTCGGCTCGGTGGCCTGCTCGCGGTGTCCGCGACCATCCTGCTCGCCGTCCTCGTGACGTCCGTGGTCGCCCTGGTCTCGGTCGTGCGGATCCAGGACGAGGTGACCAACCACTACTTCACGGCCATCACCCAGGCCGACACCGCCTACATCTCCCTCGTCGACGCCGAGTCGTCCGTGCGGGGATTCGTGTCGACCGGTTCCGACGTCAACCTCGAGCCGTTCGAACGCTCGGTCGACAGGGACGGCTCGGTGCCGCTGCACGACGAGGCGACGGCGCGGGTCCTGTCCGTCTCGGCGCCCGTCGCGGCGGCGCTCGACCGGGCGACCGTCTCCATCCAGGACTGGGTGCTGTCGTATGCGCTCCCGTCCATCGCGAAGGTCGAGGAGGGCGGCCCGCAGGCCGTGACGACCGAAGACAAGCTGGAGGGAGCGCGCCTCTTCGACGACGCCCGGGTGGCGACCAGCGACTACATCACGGTCCTGCGCAGCGTCCGGGGAGAAGGTCGAGGCCCTCGAGACGTGGACGCAGGTGCTGTTCGGCTCGGTCCTCGTGCTGGTCCTCGCGGCGCTCGTCGTGGGCGCGGTGCTCTGGAGCGTGCTCAAGCGATGGATCACGGAACCCGTGACCTCGCTCGCCCACCAGGTCCGGGTCGTCAGCGGAGGCCGGTTGCGCCGACCGGTCGCGGTCGATGCCCGGGCGAGATCGGGGCGCTCGCGGTCGACATCGAGCACATGCGCCAGGAGCTGGTGAGCCAGGTGGCGGAGATCCGCGCCTCGCACGAGGAGGTCGAGCACTCGCACGAGCTCCTCGCCGCCCAGGCGGAGGAGCTCGAACGGTCCAACCGCGATCTCGAGCAGTTCGCCTACGTCGCGTCCCACGACCTCCAGGAGCCGCTGCGCAAGGTCGCCTCCTTCACCCAGCTCCTGCAGAAGCGCTACGGCGGACAGCTCGACGACCGGGCGGACCAGTACATCGAGTTCGCGGTCGACGGCGCCAAGCGGATGCAGCGTCTGATCCAGGACCTGCTGGGTTTCTCTCGGGTCGGGCGGACGGGGACCGAGCGCGTGGCGGTCGACCTGGAGAAGTCGTTCGCCGTGATCCTGTCCGACCTCGACGAGAAGATCGCCGACGCGGGCGCCGTCGTGACCCACGACGAGCTGCCGACGGTCCAGGGCGAAGGCCCTGCTCGCCCAGCTGTTCGTGAACCTCGTGGGCAACGCGCTCAAGTTCCGCGACCCGGGGCGCCCGCCGGTCGTCCACGTCGGCGTCCGTGCGCAGGAGCGGGCCTGGGAGTTCACCGTCGCGGACAACGGGATCGGGATCGACGCGCAGTACGCCGAGCGCGTGTTCGTCATCTTCCAGCGCCTGCACCCGAAGGACGTCTACGAGGGACGGGCATCGGGCTCGCGCTGTGCAAGAGGATCGTCGAGTACCACGGCGGGCAGATCTGGCTCGAGCAGAGCGAGGGGGCGGTACGACGGTCCGCTTCACGATCGCCCATGCGTACCACCCGGTCGGGGGCATCCCACCACGCACGGCGCGTCGTAGCGGGCGCAGGCACGACGGCGTGCCGGGTCACCTCGTCGGCTAGGCTCGCCGCGTGGCCCCGGAGGACCGGGGAGACTCGGAGACGACGGACGGTGGGGACACGGGATGAGCAACGGGCACAAGGTGATCGACGTCCTGCTGGTCGAGGACGATCCGGGCGACGTGCTGATGACCCGGGAGGCGTTCGATGACCACAAGCTGACCAACCGGCTCTCGGTCGTGAGCGACGGTGTCAGCGCGATGGCCTTCCTGCGCAAGGAAGGTGAGTTCGCCGAGGCCCCACCCCGACCTGATCCTCCTGGACCTGAACCTGCCGAGGATGGACGGGCGCGAGGTGCTCGGCGCGCTGAAGTCGGACCCGGTCCTGCGTCAGATCCCCGTGGTCGTCCTCACCACGTCGGAGGCCGAGGAGGACGTCGTCCGGTCCTACTCGTTGCACGCGAACGCCTACGTGACCAAGCCCGTCGACTTCGAACGGTTCATCGACGTGGTCCGTCAGATCGACGACTTCTTCGTCACGGTCGTCCGTCTCCCCGGACGCTGAGCACGCGCGGGCCGCACTGACGCGGCCCGCGACGACGGCCGACGGTTCCCTGCTCTGCGGGAAGGTTCCGGCCGCACCCGGTGTTGTGCTGTTCGAACCGCTCGAAGGGCATGCCGGTGACGTCCGGCTCTTTTCCCCGGCGGTCGACGGTACGGACGACGGAGGAGCAGCTGGTGTTGGACCCACGAGGGATCTACGAGGTGGACGAGGCCGCTGTGGCGCGCGTCCTGCCCGCGGCCACGGGAGTACAGGGCGAGGCGCTCGCGCGAGCGGTCGGCCCGGTCATGCTGCACTCGGTGCGCGGGTTCGTGGACGCCGGCACGGCCGGTGACCTCGCCGTCGAGCACCTGCTTGCGGAGTTCGAGGTCACCCGCCTGGTCACGTTCGACGTCGACCAGCTCCTGGACTATCGCTCGAAGCGCGTGACCATGGTCTTCGACGCGGACCGGTGGGCGTCCTACGACGAGCCCTTCCTCGCGATCGACCACCTGCGCGACGCGGAGGGACCGGCTTCCTGCTCCTGCACGGGATGGAGCCCGATCTCCAGTGGGAGCGCGTGGTCGTCGCGCTGCGCGACCTCGTGAACCGGTTCGACGTCTCGCTCGTCGTCGGGTTCCACGGCATCCCGATGGGCATCCCGCACACGCGGCCGCTCTCGGTGACCGCTCACGCGACACGACGCGAGCTGATCGAGGACCACACCTCGTGGTTCGGCACGGTCAAGGTGCCGGGCTCGCTCGCTGCCCTGTTCGAGCTGCGCCTCGGAGAGTCGGGCCACGACGCGGTCGGCTTCACGGTGCACGTCCGCACTACCTCGCCCAGTCGGCGTTCCCTCCGGCAGCGGTCGTGGCTCTCGAGAACGTCCAGCGGTCCACGGGCTCGAGCTCCGGGTCGCGGCGCTCGCGGCCTCGGCACAGGATGCCGTGGCCGAGGTCGAGCGTCAGATGACGGAGTCCGACGAGGTCGCCGCGGTGGTGCGTGCGCTCGAGGAGCAGTACGACGCGTTCGCCCGGTCGGTGGGTCGCACGAGCCTGCTCGCGGAGTCGGCCCCGATACCGACTGCGGACGAGCTCGGGGCAGAGTTCGAACGCTTCCTTGCCCAGCAGGGCGGGGAGTGACAGCCTCGCGGAGGTTCTGCGGACGAAAGACGTGATGTCGTCGGCGTCTGACGTGGCGAACTTCACGTCGGCCGTGCAAACTGAGCCTCGTTGCAGTGACGTTCTCGAGACATGCCTTCGCGTGGACCGGTGTCGACGCAGCAGGATCCCGGTCCGCCGGGCTCGTGCCGCTCCAGCCGACGGTCGCCACGACCGGAACCACGCGGAGCGGGTCGCGGGTCCGCGTGGCTGTGGCTGGAGGAACGGGCGAAAGGGTCCGTTCACGGATGTCCCGGTTGGACAGAAGGTACGAGGAACAGCATGGCGCAGGGTTCTGTGAAGTGGTTCAACGCTGAGAAGGGCTACGGGTTCATCGCCCAGGACGACGGCGGCGCCGACGTCTTCGTCCACTACTCCGCGATCGAGTCTCAGGGCTACCGGTCGCTCGAGGAAGCTCAGCGGGTCGAGTTCGAGATCACCCAGGGCCCCAAGGGCCCGCAGGCGGAGAACGTCCACCTGGTCTGATCCCCTGACCCTTCTCCGGCTCTCGCGGGAACCGGAGGCCGCACCCACGCCCGTGGGTGGCCTCCGGCCGTCTGGTCACTCCGGCTCAGGCCCGAGGGTGGCGCGTGGTTCCGCGGCGGTCGCACCCGGGTGCGGCGCGGCGTCGGGCCGGTCGTCGTGCGCGGTGTCCTCGATCGGCGAGGCCGTGCCCGCGAACCGGCGGGCTTCCTCGCCCGTGAGCAGGGTGGCGGGCACGGGCAGGCTGCGCAGTGCCCGTGCGAGCCCGGCGTCGTCGAGACCGAACGCGTCGGCAGCCTCGACCGCGTCCGCAGGGGAGCCCTGCCCGGTCGAGGCGCCGGTGCCACGGACGGCAGCGACGACGAGGTTGCCGTAGCGCCGACCCTTGAGCTGGCCCGGCTCCGCGATCAGGCCCACGCGGTCCCAGGTCTCGCGGGCGGGGCTGCCGTCCGCGCCGAGCGCGGCAGCTGCCGTCGCGAGCTCCCTGCGGACCATGCCGAGCGGTGGTCGGTCCGCGCAGTTCGCGAGGTACAGACCACCCGGGCGCAGGACCCGCAGCACCTCCCGGACGAATCCGGTGGTCGTGACGTGCTCAGGGTCGTGTCCCCGGCGAAGACGTCGCGGACGACCGCGTCGACGCTCGCGTCCGGCAGGGTGGCCAGCTCGGCCCGGGCGTCACCCGCGCGGAGCCGGAGGCGCGGCGCCCGCGGCAGCGCGAACCACTCGCGGACCTTGGTGACGAGGTCGGCGTCGAGATCCACGGCAACCTGTCGCGAGTCGGGGCGTTCGTGCTCGACGTACCGCGCCAGGGTGCACCCGCGGCACCCAGGTGCACGACCCGCAGCGGACCGGCAGGCAAGGAGCCGAGGACGGCGGCCATCTGCTGCATGTACTCGAACGTCAGCAGGCCGGGGTCGGCGAGGTCGAGGTGCGAGCTGGGCACCCGTTGACCAGGAGCGTCACCCCGGTGCTGCCGTCCGGGTCGGGGACCAGCTCGGCGGTCCCCGTCGAGGTGAGGACCTCGCCCGTGGGCAGGTCGTGGATCGTCGCTGCGCCGTGGTGGCGCGTCCCGCCCTCGGCGCCCGACGGGACGGTGCCGCCGGGTCTGTGGGTGCCGGGGTGGATGCTGAGGAGCGACGGGAAGAACGTCGGGTGGACTTGCTGGCCATGGGTCCACCGTAGGGTAGCCCGTCGGCACTCCGGACGGCCGTCCGGGTGGATTGACAACATCGAACAGGTGTTCGATAGTTGACGTCGGAGGTGTACAGATGTCCACGCAGCACAGAGCGCTCCCTGGTGCGGGCACGGTCGCCCCTGATGTCGTCCGGCTCCTGGCCAGAGCCGACGCCGAGCTGGTCGCGGCCGGTCTCACGTCAGACCCTGCCGAACGCTTCGTCCACTCCCACCTCGGCGCCCTGCGTGCGGCCGCCGCCGTCGTCGCGCTGCGGGGCAGGCCGACCTCGCGGACCCGTGCCCGGTCGGTGTGGGACCTGCTCGCGCTCGCCGAACCCGGGTTGTCGGCGTGGTCGGTGTACTTCGCAGGCGGCGCGCGGATCAGGGCAGCGGTGGAGGCCGGGAGGTTCGACGTCGTCGACGCCCCGCAGGCCGAGGAGATCATGGTCTGCGCGGAGGACTTCCGTGACGAGGTCGCCATGCTGATCGACCCGGACGCGGGGTTCGTCAGGCATCCGACGTTGCGGGTCGTGGCGTCGTGACCCACGGCTCTGCTCGCCTGCCGCCGGGTGCCCGGTGAGCCGGGGCCGCGCTCGGCGCGGGCGCACCGTGACTGGGGTGCTGACGAGACGGGCTGCACCGTCATGCACGTCGACATGGACGCGTTCTTCGCCTCTGTCGAGCTCGTCCGTCGGCCTGAGCTGGTCGGACGGCCGGTCCTGGTCGGGGGACCGAGCGCAGCGTGGTCTTGGCCGCTACGTACGAGGCTCGTGCGTTCGGCATCCACTCGGCGATGCCCATGGCGCTCGCCCGGCGGTTGTGCCCGCAGGCGGTCGTGCTGCCTCCGGACCACCTGGCGTACCAGGAGGCGTCGCGCGCCGTCATGGAGATCGTCCACGAGATCACCGCGCTCGCGGAGCAGATCAGCATCGACGAGGCGTTTCTCGACGTGAGCGGCGCCCGTCGCAGGCTCGGAGCCCCGACCGTGATCGCGCGGGCCCTCCGCGAAGGGTGCGCACCGAGGTGGGCATCACGTGCTCCGTCGGGATCGCCACGACCAAGTTCGTCGCAAAGCTCGCCTCGACGCACGCGAAGCCCGACGGCCTGATGCTCGTCCCTGCGGCCGCGACCGTCCCGTTCTTGCGGACCCTTCCCGTCGGTGCCTTGTGGGGCGTGGGGAGAAGACCGAAAGGCTGCTCGCCGGCTGGGGCATCACCACCGTCGCCGAGCTCGCCGACAGCGAGGTCTCGGCGGTGCAGGCCGCCGTCGGGAAGGCGGCAGGCGCCCATCTGCACGACCTGGCGTGGGGCAGGGACCCGCGTCCCGTGGAGCCAGGCCGCACGGAACGGAGCATCGGCGCGGAGACGACCTTCGACCACGACCTCTACGACGCCGCGGTGATCGGCTCCGCGCTGGTGGGACTCTCCGACCGGTGCGCGGCCCGCTTGCGGCACCAGGGATTCGTCGCCCGGACGGTCAGCGTCAAGGTGCGGACGTCAGACTTTCGCACGCTCACCCGCTCGCGGACCCTGCGCGTGCCGACCGACGTCGCACAGGAGATCTCCGGTGTCGCACGCGATCTCGTGGGGACCGTGGACCGTCGAGGGCTTCCCGTGCGCCTGGTCGGGGTCCGGCCGAGAACCTCGAGAGGCGGAGCTCGTCGATCGTCCAGCCGACCCTGGACGAGTCGGTCAGGGACAACCTCGGTGTTCAACGTGCCGCGGAGGAGACGCTCGACAGGATTCGTGACCGTTTTGGGGTGAATTCGATCGGTCCGGCGTCCACGCGTCGGCGCTCGACTACCACCGGGACAGATGTCGATCTATCCTGAGGGTGACACACTTTCAACCGCTGAGAACCGGGGTGCCCATGCCTCTGTCTGAGTACGAGCAGCGCGTACTGGAACAGATGGAAAGAGCGCTGACCTCGGATGATCCGCGGTTGGCGACGACGCTTCAGTCCACTCCGCGCAAGGCTGGCCTGCGCTATGTCGCGGCCGGGATCGGCGTGGTCGGAGGACTTCTGCTCCTCGTCTTCGGCGCGGCCTCAGCGAACCCTGGTTGGGTGTCGCGGGATTCGTCGTGATGTTCGCGGGCGTCGCGTTCGCCTTCTCCGCGCCTCGCAAGCGAGCGACCGGCCCGGTCGGCGTGGTCGGTGGTGACGGGCGCGTGACGCCGCTCAGGCTTCCGCGAAGAAGGGGTCCGCTCCCCGGCAGGGATTCCTCACCCGACTGGAAGAACGCTGGGATCGTCGTCGCGAGCAGGGCGGTCGCTGAGTTCCTCGCGAACCCCGGCAACCACCGTGTCCAGCAGTTCGGCCAGGTCGTCCGGCCCGGGTGACGACCAGGTGCGCGCGTAGCGCTCGGCTTCGACGGCGGAGGCGAGCGCGAGGAGCGCTTCGGTGGGCGAGACCGACAGCTGTCGGCCCGTTCTGGTGACCACCTGGCCGACCACGAGCGCCGGCACGCTGCGCAGCGTGGCCGACGTCGGCCATCGGATCTCCAGGGCGTCGAGCTGGCTGGTGAGGTCGGCCCAGGTGCTCTCGACGTCGGGCACCGCGCCGTCGTCTGCCCGGCGGCGTGCGACGAACCACCCCAGGGCGGCCAGTGCGAGGACCACGACCAGCGTGCTCCCGCCGATGATCCACGCGCGCTGCGTGCTGGCCCGGCGGCGTCGGCCCCTGGCCCTGGCCGGGGCCGTCCGTGCTCGGGGCGGTGCTGGTCGGAGAGGTCGGTGTCGCGGCGTCCATGGGGACCTCGCCACGGTCGTCGGCCGACGGAACGTTGGACGACGCGAGCAGAGGTCGGCCCAGGCGGCACCGAACCGGCCTGGACGGCGGCGTGGGCTCGAAGCGCACCCACCCTTGGTCCGGGAAGTAGAGCTCGGGCCAAGCGTGCGAGTCCTGCCCGTCACCTCGAAGACGGTGTCGCTCGTCCGGTCGCCAGGCAGAAATCCGACGGCGAGGCGTGCCGGGATCCCGATCGAGCGCGCCATCATCGTCATGGACGTGGCGAACTGGACGCAGTACCCTGGCGGTCCTGGAGAAAGTCCCAGACGCTGTCGTCGGTCGAGCCGTCGGGAACGTTCGTGGAGTACGTGAACCGTGCCCCGTCGCGGAAGTAGGACTGCAGCGCGACGGCGGCGTCGTACCGGGTGGTCGTTCCGGCGGTGATTGCCGCGGCGAGCTGACGGATGTCCTCCTGGTGGGAGGAGCCGGGCAGCTCGAGTAGGTTCGCGTCGTCCGGGTCGTCGCCTGCACTCGCCCGGAGCGCCTCCGGTGTCAGGACTCGCGGGAGGACCGAGAAGGAGTACGTCATTCCCGGCTCGGTCGCGGTGTTGCCCGTCACCTCGTCCCGCGCGTCGTCGTAGAACCATTCGCCCGGTGCGTCGACCGTCCTGGGCTCGGTCGGCAGGACGAGCCGTTCGTCGCGCAGGGTCCTGAGCGTGACGTCCACGCGACGGGGTTCGCCGAGGCCGCCGCTCCCGGGTCGCCCGGCCACAGGAGATTGGACTCCCCGACCAGGGACCTTGCCGCGCGTCACCCCTGCGCCAGTTGCGCCCGTCGAAGCCGGTCAGGGTGAACATGCGCAGAGGGCCGATGCCCGTGCTCGCGGAGTCCTTCGCGACGTCGTCGGGGAACTCGTAGGTGAGCGCGACCTCCTCCGAGCGGGCGCCCAGGTTGCTCTCCATGTCGAGGTCGCTCGCGAGGCGGACCGTCGGTCCGGCCGTGGTGAAGAATGCCGTCCAGGGCGATCGGACGACCTGGGGCAGTGCGCCTGCACCGGAACCTGCGACGAGCGCTACGAGGGCGATCGTCAGGGTGGCGGCGAGCGTGGCCCCGCGCGGACGGCTCGCGCCGCGGCCGCCCGGAGGGGTCGGGGACGAAGGGCGCCGAACGTTGCGGTGCGGGTTGTCCACGGCTGCGAGCAGCAGGAGCGCCGCGACCGTGAGGACGAAGACGGCGGAGGGATCGAGCCCTCGATGACCAACGGGGAACCCAGAGGGCAAGGAGAGGAAGTCCGGCGGCTGCGGGCAGACGAAGACCGCTCACGATCAGGTCCGTCACGAGGAAGACCAGCGCCGTGCCGCCGACGGCGATCAGCGCGAGGGGAGCGACGGGTCGATCGGTGCCGTCTCGGCAGCGATGAGCTGTTGGCGGCCGTGAAGCGGGCGAGCAGTCTGTCGAGACTGGCACTGCTGATCGCCAGGTCGACGCCGCGCGAGGTGACCCCGCCGAACGCCGCGAGCAGACCCCAGCAACCGACCAGGATCCCCGCGACCGTCGGGAGGAGGGCGCGTGCCCGGACCGGCGGGCGGGAGTGGCGTGCCCCGACGAGGAGCCGGACCGATCCGGTGACGAGGGCCAGGCCCAGGACGAAGATCGTGCCGGTCCGTGTCCACTGACCCGGCCCGATCAGCACGGTCAGGGCGTGGAGCGACGTGATCACGGCCACGGCGACCAGTGCCGTGGAGGCCACCGTTCGCAGGACGTCGTCCCGTGTGGCGAGAGTCCGCCGGGCGCTGGCGGAAGGATCTGTCACCGGTACTCCTCCATGAGCCTGTCCCAGGCACGGTCGATCGTACTGTGGCGAGGGTCGACGTGCACCGCGTGCCAGCCCGTCGCGCGCAGCGTGGTCAGCGACTCCTCCACCGCGGGGAGGTCTCCGGCGCGACGACGAGGGCCCAGTGGTTGCCGTCACCCGCCATCGCGGCGACCGCAGGGCGGGCGAGCGGCCCGAGGGGGCGATCACGGCGACGGTCAGCTCCGCCGGGCGCCTCGTGCTGCGCAGCGCCTCGGCGGTCGCGGTCAGCGCAGACTCTGCCTCACGAGGGCTCGAATGGCCCTGAAGGTCGAGAGTCTGGTCCAGGAGCTGTGTGGAGCCCTCGTTCCGTCTCCCGGGTGAGTACGGGATCACATCGACGGCAGGAGCTCCCGTCGAGGCGACGAGCCGGACGGGATGGCGGCACCGAGCAGGGCGACGCCTATCGACGCGGCGGCGTCGACCGCCCACTCGCCGTCCTGGGCGAGCGCGGTGGACCGGCCGGTCCCCGGAGGTGGTAGCACCGCACGGTCGAACAGCACCGTGACCGGTGGCATCCCGGCGTTCTCCTCGGTCCTCACCATGAGCTGGCCGCGACGCGCCGCGGTAGCCCAGTGCACACGCCGGGGTCGTCGCCCGTGACGTAGTCGCGGAGGATGCTGTCGTCGCTCGAGGAGGTCCGCGCACCGTTCGCCGACCGGGCGAACTCGCCGAAGCGCGCCCGCCGCGCACCGAGAGATCCGTGGTGCGTGGCCACACCGCGACCGTGCTCGGTTCGCCCAGCGGCTGGGCAGCGCGGACGAGCCCGAACACGTCGACCCTGCTCGTCAGCACCGGGCCGAGGGCCAGCGGCCGCGATGCTCGGGCGCAACCGATAGCGCACGGCGATCCGGTCGGGTGCGTCACGACCTGCGCGCGCAGGGCGTCCTGCTCGCAGAGCTCGCCGCCGCCTGCTCGCTGATCTGGAGGCGTGCGAGACGGCCGAGCGCCGTGGCCGTGGGCGTGGCGGGCGAGACGACGAGGCGGGTCGTGATCTGGGTTCCACGGATCGCCGGGTGGGGCTCCACCGTGCGGCTGACCCGGAGTGCGCCCCGCCCGCGGTCGATGCGGCGGGCCGTCATCCACACCCACGCGGACAGCACGGCGATGATGCCCGCTGCACCGAGCCCGACCACGTCCGTGAGTCCGAGGGTGGCACCGAGGGCGACGAGCACGACACAGACCGCGAGGACGGCGTAGCCGCGGACGGTGGGCCGGACGCGGGCGAGTCCCTCACGTGCCTGGTCCGGTACGAGCGCCGGACACGTCAGCGTCGGTCCGTCGAGGAGTACACCGGGATGGGCGTCCGCTCGACGACGGAGGCCACCACGTGGGTGGTCGTCCGCCCGGCGAGGCGGGACTCGGTGGAGAGGATCAGCCGGTGCGCGAGCACGGGCTGGGCGAGCAGCTGCACGTCGTCGGGCAGGACGTGGTCGCGACCCGCCATGGCGGCCACCGCCTTGGCAGCCCGGAGCAGCTGGATGGACGTGCGCGGGGAGGCGCCGAGCTTCAGGCCCGGGTGCTCGCGGGTCTGGGTGACCAGCGCCAGGACGTAGCGCTTGACCGCGGGAGAGGCGTAGACGGCGCGGGCGACACGAGCGAAGTGCTGGATCGCCGCCCGTCGACGACGGGGCTGATGTGCTCGAGCGGGTGTCCGACTCCTGCCGGTCGAGCATCTCGAGCTCGGCGTCGATGTCCGGGTAGCCGACCGTGAGGCGCGCCATGAAGCGGTCACGCTGGGCCTCTGGCAGCGGGTAGGTGCCCTCCATCTCGACGGGGTTCTGGGTCGCGACGACGAGGAAGGGGCGGGGAGGGTGGGTCGTCCCGTCGACCGTCGTCTGGCCCTCCTCCATGCACTCCAGGAGTGCCGACTGCGTCTTGGGTGAGGCGCGGTTGATCTCGTCGCCGATGACGATGTTGGAGAAGACCGGCCCTGGGCGGAACTCGAAGTCGTGAGTCTGCGTCCGGTAGATGTTGACGCCCGTGAGGTCGCTGGGGAGCAGGTCTGGCGTGAACTGGATCCGCCCACGTGGCAGTCGATGGTGCGAGCGAGCGCCTTCGCGAGCGTCGTCTTCCCGACACCCGGTACGTCCTCGAGCAGGAGGTGCCCCTCGGCGAGAGCACGGCGACCGTGAGGTGGACGATCTCGGGGCGCCCGAGATCACCGACTCGATCCTGGACCTGATCCGTCCTGTCGCCTCGACGAGCTCGTCGAGCTGATCGACGCCGTCGTGTGACGGGGAGAGGTGTAGTCGGTGAGCACGAGAAACCTCCGTTGGTCACGCCCGATGATCGGACTCACGAGCCTAGTTGACCATTCTCCCACATCGCCCCACGTCCAGGACGCGGAACGGCCATCGGCGTCGCGCAGACGGGGACGAGGTGGGGCGTAGGTGACGAAACCCCGGCAGCCCGGGGCGCCCGCGAGTCGAACCCCCACACTCCACCCGCTCTTGTGACCTGCGGAGATTGTGCGAAGAGGGGTGAAGTCGTGCGCATTTCCCGGGCCAGGTGGGGCCTTGTGGAGTACTGTGGAGGAAGTGGGAGCAGGAGGGAGGGTCCGGACGATGAGCGAGTTGTTCAACGGTTCTCCGAGCCTGCTCCTCGGCACGTACACGCCTCGTCTCGACGACAAGGGTCGGCTCATCCTTCCCGCGAAGTTCCGTGGCCAGCTCGCGTCCGGTCTGGTGATGACCAGGGGCAGGAGCGTTGTCTCTTCCTCCTCCCGATGGACGAGTTCCGGCGCATGTACGACCAGATCCGTCAGGCACCGGTCACGAGCAAGCAGGCGCGGGACTACCTCAGGGTCTTTCTCTCGGGCGCGAGCGACGAGATCCCGGACAAGCAGGGTCGCGTGTCGATCCCCGCCCCGTTGCGGGCGTACGCCGGGCTCGACCGGGACGTCGCCGTGATCGGCGCCGGTACGCGGGTCGAGATCTGGGACGCCACGGCGTGGGAGACCTACCTCGCCGAGCAGGAGTCCGGGTACGCGGACACGGCCGAGGAGGTGCTTCCCGCACTGCGGTTCTGACCGTTCCGTCCCCGGCACGACCATCACGACGGGCCTTCCGCACGATGAGGCCTCCTCCCGCCCGGTCTGGCGCACTTCCCCGGTGCCAGAAAGGACGCGGAGGGAGACCTGACCGGGCGGGACCTCGGAAGTGGCGGCTCGCACGCGGCATGCAGCACGAACGACAGGCAAGACGGTGAAGACCCGAGCACGACCCCACAGCAGGACGGCACCGACCAGGAAGGAGGCGTCATGACCACACCTCGCAGCACGTCAGGAGCAGGAGCAGAGGACCGGCATGTCCCCGTGCTCCTCCAGCGTTGCGTCGATCTCCTCGCGCCGGCACTCGTCGTGCCAGGCTCCGTCCTGGTCGACTGCACCCTCGGGATGGGTGGACACACCGAGGCGGTCCTCGAGCAGATCCCCACCGCCCGGGTGATCGGCATCGACCGTGACACGCAGGCCATCGCCCTGGCGTCGAAGCGGCTCGAGCGGTTCGGGGACCGGTTCCGTGCCGTGCACGCGGTGTACGACGAGATCGGTGACGTGCTCACGGACCTCGGGCTGCCCTCCGTCCAGGGGTCCTGATGGACCTGGGTGTCTCCTCCTTGCAGATCGACGAGTCCGAGCGCGGGTTCTCCTACGCGCAGGACGCGCCGCTCGACATGCGCATGGACGCGACCACGGGACTGACAGCGGCCGACGTCCTCAACACCTACGACGAGCGCGACCTCGTCCGGATCCTGCGGGAGTACGGCGAGGAGCGGTTCGCCCAGCGCATCGCGCGTGCCGTGATCCGCCGCCGCGAGGTCGAACCCTGGACACGGAGCGCGGCCCTCGTCGACCTCGTCCGCGCCAACATCCCGGCCGCGACGCGCAAGACCGGTGGCAACCCGGCCAAGCGCACGTTCCAGGCGCTACGGATCGAGGTCAACGGCGAGCTGGAGGTCCTCGAACGAGCCGTGCCGGCTGCGGTCGAGGCTCTGGCGGTCGGGGGCGCATCGTCGTCGAGTCGTACCAGTCGCTCGAGGACCGCATCGTCAAGCGCGAGCTCGCCCGGGGCCACCTCGAGCGCACCTCCAGGGCTGCCGGTCGAGCCCGAGACCCACAAGCCGTACCTGAAGCTCCTCGTCCGAGGAGCGGAGGAGGCGCCGCCGCCGAGCTCGAGCGCAACCCACGTTCCGCCTCGGTGCGCCTCCGCGCCGCCGAGAGGCTGCGTCCCACACCCGACCACCTGCGCCACCGCACCCGAGGGAGAAGCACTCATGAGCTCACGACAGGCCGCGGCGCGTCCCTGTCTGCCCGGCACCGGCCCCGCGCGACGGGCGTCGCTCACGGCCCTGCCGGGTGGCGCCGCGGGACGGTCGGCCCGGCCTCGGCTCGAGGCCGTCCGCGCCCGTTGCAGGTGCGTTCGCGCGTCCCGTTCCTCGTCCTCTGCATGTCGATCCTCGCCGTGGCGCTCCTGGGTGCTTTGCTGTTGAACACCACGATGGCCAACGGCTCGTACCAGATGTCCGCGCTCAGGAAGGAGGCAGGGTGCTGGAACAGGACACGCAGGCCCTGACCTCCCAGCTTCAGGCGGCCGAGACGTCGCTGCCGTCCCGAGCGCGGGCGCTCGGGATGGTCGAGCTGGACGCGCCACACTGCTCCGGCTCGCCGACGGTGCGGTCATCGGCTCCTCGGAGGCAGGGAGCACCCGTGACCGGCGGGACGGGGCGCTCGGTCGGCAACGGTTCGCCGCGATCCTCCGCACCGTCCCGCAAGGCCGCCTCCGCCCGGGTGGGTGCTTCTCGGCGGGCCGCTGCTCCGGGCGGCGGCGCGGCGCCTCGGCAGGCGACCACGACCGGCTCGGCCCGCCGCAGCCCCGGAGCCCGGGTGAGCCGCGGGCCGGTGGTGCGTCACCCCTGCGGACCGTGGCCCGGCCAGGTCGTCGACCACGAACGGTCGGGGCGGACTGGGAACCACCAAGGTCGTCGCGCCGCGCGCGGAGGCGGCTCGGGAGGCGGCAAGGGGTGGGACGGCGGCGACCGCCCGGCTGCCCGCGCCGGGACGTCCCGAGCGCCGCCAGCGGTGGGTCATGGGCATCGCCCTGGTGGCCCTGCTGATGTTCGCGGCCCGTCTCGTGTACGTGCAGGTCGTCATCGGACCGACGCTCGCGGCATTCGCCGAGGGACAGCGAGCACAGTCGCACGTGACCCTGGCGCACCGCGGCGACATCACGGACGCCGACGGGGTGGTGCTCGCCACGTCGATCGACAGGTACACGGTCTCGGCCGACCAGAAGACGATCCCCGACTTCAAGCCGTCCAAGTCGCACACCATCGACGGGAAGGTGGTCGAGGGCACGGGGCCGTCGCGCTCGCGAAGCTCCTCGCCCCCATCCTGGACCGGCGGCACCGGAGCTCGCCGCGGAGCTCAGCGGGTCGGACGGACGGATCAACCGGAACAAGATCCTCAAGAAGGAGGTCGTCCCGGAGGTTCAGCGGCAGATCGCCGAGCTCGGGGTCTCGGCCTACATCAGTACCAAGCTCACGACCGAGCGGACCTACCCGGCAGGGACCACCGCCGGCAACATCGTCGGCTATGTCGGTGCAGGACCCTCCGAGGACGGCACGTCCGAGACGACGGTGGGGCTCGGCGGGGTCGAGGCCACCTACGACGACCTGTTGACGGGCACCCCGGGAGCGAGAGCTTCCAGCGGGCGGCGGGCCAGGCGGGGTCCGGATCCCGGGTAGCACCGAGGAACGCGTGGAGGCCGTCCCCGGCGAGGCCGTCGCGCTGACCCTTGTCCGCGACATCGGGTGGAAGGCCCAGGACCTCGTGGACAAGGCCGTCTCCGAGACGGGCGCCGACTACGCGATCGCCGTGGTGCAGAACGTGAAGACCCAGGAGATCCTGGCTCTCGCGGACTCCGGGCGATCGACCCCAACGACCGGTCGGACGCGCGGGTGGCCGACGGGAGCCGCGCCGTCAGGACGTCTTCGCGCCGGGTTCGACGGGCAAGGTCATCACCATGGCCGCCGCGATCGAGGGGCTACGCGACCCCGGCCAGCCAGTACGAGGTCGGCTACACCTACACGACCGCGAACGGCCAGACCTTTCGCGACTCGCACGAGCACGGTGTCGAGCGGTTGACGCTCGCAGGCATCCTCGCCGAGTCCTCGAACACCGGGACCGTGATGGTCGGCCAGGAGATGCCCAAGCAGGTCCGGGAGGACTACCTCCGGAAGTTCGGCTTCGGGACCAAGACAGGCCTGGGGCTGCCCGGTGAGTCCGCCGGCATCCTCGGCGCCTCCAAGGACTGGGACGGGAGGAAGGAGTACGAGGTCCTGTTCGGCCAGGGTGTGGCGGTCAATGCCGTCCAGGCCACGAGCGTGTTCTCCACGATCGCGAACGGCGGCGTGCGGGTCGACCCGACCCTCCTGAAGGGCACGACCGGTCCCGACGGGATCTTCGTCCCTGCCCCGGCGCGCGGGACCACACAGGTGGTGTCGGAGTCCACCGCGGACCAGGTCCTGCACATGATGGAGGCCGTCGTCGAGGAGGGTCGGGCACCGAGGCCGCGATCGACGGCTACCGCGTCGCGGGCAAGACCGGGACCGCGGAGGAGGTCGGGGCGGCGGCGGGCTGACGGACATCATGGCCTCCTTCATCGGTGTGGCCCCGGCCGACGACCCGCAGTACACGGTGTCGGTGTTCCTCAGGAACCCCGCAGCAACATCTACGGCGGCATGGTGGCGGCCCCGTGTTCAAGGACCTGATGGGCTTCACGCTCCAGCACATGAACGTGCCACCGAGCTCGAGCGTCGAGGCGCCGTACCCGACGGCCTGGTGACCTCGCCGCTGGAGGGGCGCCGCCGTCGGCCTGCGCTTCGCGCTCTCCATCGAGTGAAGGTCCCGTGAAGCACCGGGTCCGGGCGCTCCAGCCGACTGGGCGGGACCCCGATGCACGGTAGGTTCTTCTCGTGACATCCCCGATCGACCGTCTTCGCCCCACCACGTCCGTGCACCGCACCGCTCGGGACCTCGTGACCACCTTCGAGCTCGAGGTCGGCGCCGGGGACGGCGCCGGACCAGGGCGAGACGTCCTCGCAGGGGTCGAGATCTGGTCTGTCGCCTCGGACAACCGCGTGGTGTCCGACGGCGACCTCTTCGTGGCCCTGCCCGGAGCGATCGCCCACGGCGCGAGCTTCGCGAGCGGCGCGATCGACCGCGGCGCCCGGGTCGTGCTGACGGACCCCACGGGGCCCAGATCCTCGCCGCCGCCGGGGAGGTCCGCGTGCCGGTCCTCGTGACCGAGGATCCGCGTGGCCTCCTGGGGCATGTCGCGGCCTGGGTCTACGGCGCGCCCGCGAGCGGGCTCACGACGTTCGCCGTGACGGGCACCAACGGCAAGACCACCACGACCTACCTGCTCGACCACGTCCTGCGCGCGCTCGGACGGAAGGGCGGCCTGATCGGCACCGTGGAGATGCGTTCGGGGACCGCGTGCTGCCGAGCCGCCTGACCACTCCCGAGGCCGCCGACCTGCAGGCGCTGCTCGCCACCATGCGCGAGGACGGCGTGAGCACGCTCGCCATGGAGGTCTCGTCCCACGCCCTGGCGTTGCACCGGGTCGACGGCATCGTGTTCGACGTCGCGGGCTTCACGAACCTGAGCCAGGACCACCTCGACTTCCACGGCGACCTGCAGGAGTACTTCGACGCGAAGGCCTCGCTGTTCAGCCCCGAGCACGCCCGCCGCGGCGTGGTCGTCGTGGACGACACGTGGGCAGGCGCATGGCCGAGGTCGCCGCGATCCCGGTCGCGACGCTCGCCGTCGTCGACCAGGACGCCGGAGCCGACTGGACGGTCGTCGACGTGATCGCGGACGAGGCGGCCGGGAGCGCGTTCACGCTGCGCCACCGGGACGGGCGGGAGATCCGCACGGCCACGGGTCTGCCCGGTGGTTTCAACGTGGCGAACGCGGCCCTGGCCCTCGCGATGGTCCTGGAGGCGGCGCGGACGTGCAGGACGTCCGCGCGGCCCTGGACGCGGTCGACGGTGTGAGCGCGTCCGTCCCGGGCGCATGGAGGTGGTCGGCACCTCCCCGCGTCGTGGTGGACTTCGCGCACAACGCCGACGCGCTCGGCCTTGCCCTGGGCGCGCTGCGTCCGACGACGGCTGGTCGCCTGGTCGTCGTCTTCGGCGCCACCGGTGACCGGGACAAGGGCAAGCGGCCGCGCATGGGCGCGGTCGCCGTCGAGGGCGCCGACGTCGTCGTCGTCACCGATGACGACCCGCACGGAGAGGACCCGGCCGCCATCCGCGCGGAGGTGCTCGCGGGCGCGCTCGCGGCCCGTGACGCGGCGGGGAGACCGGTGGCCGCACGGTGACCGAGGTGGCGCCCGCGCCACCGCGATCCGTGACACGATCCGGGAGGCCGGTCCGCAGGACACGGTGCTGATCGCCGGGCGCGGGCACGAGGTCTGGCAGGAGATCGCCGGGGTGGATCACGCCCTGGACGACAGGGTGGAGGCGCGGGCCGCACTGGCCGAGCGTGACGAGACGACGAAGGAGCACCGAGCATGATCGAGCTGACTGCGGCGGAGGTCGCCGCAGCGACCGGAGGGCGGCTCGTCGCCGACCCCGACGTGAGGGTGACCGGCTCGGTCGTCATCGACTCCCGGCGTGCGGGCGAGGGTCCCTCTTCGTCGCGCTGCCCGGTGAGCACGTCGACGGGCACGACTACGTCGACGTCGCCGTGGGCAACGGTGCCTCGCTCGTCCTCGCGGCGCGAGGGTCGATGCCCCGCCGTCGTGGTGGAGGACGTCCAGGCCGCTCTCGGGGCGCTCGCCGCCGAGGTGCTGCGCCGGCTGCGGACCGCGGGGACCGTGCGGGTCGTCGGGATCACGGGTTCGGTCGGCAAGACCACCACGAAGGACCTCCTCGGCCACCTCCTCGCGCCGCACGGGTCGACCGTGGTGCCGCGCGGATCGTTCAACAACGAGATCGGGCTGCCTCTGACGGTCCTCGAGGCAGACGCCTCGACCCGCTTCCTGGTCCTCGAGATGGGGGCGAGCGGCCTGGGCCACCTGACGTACCTGACGCAGATCGCACCCCGGACGTCGCGGTCGTCCTCGCCGTGGGCAGTGCTCACCTGGGCGAGTTCGGCGGCATCGAGGCCGTGGCGACCGCCAAGGCGGAGATCGTCACCGGGCTTGCGCCGGGCGGCACCGCGGTCCTCAACGCCGACGACCTCCGGGTCGTCGCGATGGCGGGCGTCGCGCCCGGCCCTGTCGTGACCTTCGGGACCATCCCGGCGGCGGACGTGCGCGCCGAGAACATCGGTATGGACCGGACGGGGTGCGCTTCGTTCGACCTGCGGGTCCGCGGGGCCGAGCCGGTCTCCCACCCGTCCAGCTCCGCCTCGTGGGGAGCACCACATCTCGAACGCGCTCGCCGCGGCCGCCGCGGCGATCGAGCTGGGGCTCGACGCGCAGGTGGTGGCGTCCGGCCTGGCCGAGGCGACCGCGATGAGCCCGCACCGCATGGCGGTCTCCCAGCGCCCCGACGGCATCACCGTGATCGACGACTCCTACAACGCGAACCCCGACTCGATGCGCGCGGCGCTCAAGGCCCTCGCGGTCATGGCGGGACGCCAGCGGAGGTCGGTCGCCGTCCTCGGCGAGATGCTGGAACTCGGGCCCGACTCGCGCGCCGCACACGACGAGATCGGCCGACTCGTGGTCCGATTGAACATCAAGCTGCTCGTCGTGGTCGGTGACGGTGCCGGCGGTATCCACGACGGCGCCACCCAGGAGGGTCGTGGGGCGATGAGACACGGTTCGTGCCCGACGTCGAGGCGGCGTCCGCGTTGCTGCGCGACGAACTCCTGCCAGGCGACGTGGTCCTGGTGAAGTCCTCGAACGGCTCGGGCCTGTGGCGCCTGGGTGACGAGCTCGCTGGCGAGGCGCGCCCATGATCGCGATCCTCGTCTCCGCCTGCGTCTCGCTCCTCGTGGCCCTGCTGGGCACGCCGCTGTTCATCAAGTTCCTGATCCGTCGCAACTACGGTCAGTTCGTCCGGCAGGACGGCCCGACGGCGCACTTCACCAAGCGCGGGACGCCGACCATGGGCGGGGTCGTGATCATCGGGGCCACCCTGATCGGCTGGGCGATGTCCTACGTGGTGTCGTCGATCGTCTCGGAGACCCCGAGGACGCCGAGCATCTCGGCGATCCTGGTCCTCTTCCTCATGACGGGGCTCGGACTGGTCGGGTTCTTCGACGACTTCACCAAGATCCGCAAGCAGCGCAGCCTGGGCCTGTCGCCGCGCGCGAAGATCCTCGGTCAGGGGATCGTCGGCATCACGTTCGCCGTCCTCGCCCTCCAGTTCCCGAACGAGAACTTCCGCACCCCTGCGTCGACGCACATCTCGTTCCTGCGGGACACCAACCTGGACCTCGCGTTCGCCGGAGCCACGATCGGGCTGATCCTGTTCGTCCTGTGGGCCAACTTCCTCATCACGGCCTGGTCGAACGCCGTGAACCTGACGGACGGTCTCGACGGCCTGGCGACCGGGGTGTCGGTCATCGTGTTCGGCAGCTACATCCTCGTGAGCATCTGGCAGCTGAACCAGAGCTGCCAGGTCCTGGAGGCGGCGGGACCGCGGTGCTACGAGGTCCGCGACCCGCAGGACCTCGCCATCGTGGCCGCAGCGATCATGGGGCCTGCGTCGGCTTCCTGTGGTGGAACGCCAGTCCCGCGAAGATCTTCATGGGTGACACGGGCTCGCTCGCCCTCGGCGGTGCGCTCGCCGGTCTGACGATCCTGTCCCGGACGGAGATCCTTGCCGTCATCATCGGTGGCCTCTTCGTCATCATCGTGTTCTCGGACGTGATCCAGATCGGGTACTTCAAGATGACGGGCAAGCGGGTCTTCAAGATGGCGCCGCTGCACCACCACTTCGAGCTCTCGGGCTGGGAGAGGTCACGATCGTCATCAGGTTCTGGCTGATCGCTGGGCTCTTCGCCGGGCTGGGGCTCGGGATCTTCTATGCCGAATGGGTGGTCAGCTAGTGCGGGAGGGCTCCGCCTCCTCCTCGTCCGCGCACGCCCTGACCGTCCCGTGGGACCAGGCGCGCGTCCTGGTCGCCGGGCTCGGGGTCTCCGGGCGGGCGGCCGTCCAGGCGCTGCGGGACGCGGCGGACGTCGCCTCGGTCGTCACGGTGGATCGCTCGGACCCGGACGCCGACGCGGCGGACGAGACCGGGTGGACCTGTCCCAGGTGGACCTGGTCGTCGCCTCCCGGGATGGGCTCCCTCGTCGCCGCTGCTCGTCGCGGCACTGGAGGCCGGGATCCCCGTCTGGAGCGAGGTCGAGCTGGCCTGGGCGCTGCGCGCGCCCGCGAGGACGGCACGTTCGCGCCCTGGCTGGCCGTCACGGGCACGAACGGCAAGACGACCACGGTCGAGATGCTCTCCTCGATCCTGACCGCCGCCGCCTGCGGTCCGCCGCGGTGGGGAACGTCGGCACGCCCGTCGTCACGGCGGTCCTCGACCCCGACCTCGACGTGCTCGCCGTCGAGCTCTCGAGCTTCCAGCTGCACTTCACGCACAGCATGTCGGCGCAGGCCGCTGCGGTCCTCAACGTGGCCGTCGACCACATCGACTGGCACGGCTCGTTCGACGCGTACGCAGCGGACAAGGGACGTGTCTACGAGCGGGCCCAGGTGGCGTGCGTGTACAACGTCGCTGATCCTCGCACCGAGCAGCTCGTCCGGGAGGCCGACGTGATCGAGGGGCCCGGGCCGTTGGGTTCACGGTCGGCGCCCCGGCCGAGCGCAGCTCGGGGTGATCGAGGACGTCCTCGTGGACCGTGCTTTCACGCCGACCCCGCCGACCCGGCACGGCACCGCAGCGCCCAGGAGCTCGCGACGTTCGCGGACCTGGCCCACCTCGCCGCCCGGACGACGTGGTGCCCGTCCACGTGGTGGCCGACGCCCTCGCGGCCGCGGCGCTCGCCAGGGCCCACGGGGTGAGCGCACAGGCGGTCCGGGACGGCCTGCGCGCGTTCCGGCCCGGTGCGCACCGCATCCAGAAGGTCACCTCGGTCGAGGGCGTCGCGTACGTCGACGACTCGAAGGCGACCAACCCGCACGCGGCCGCGGCCGCGCTCGGCGCGTTCGCGCCCGGCTCGGTGGTGTGGGTCGCCGGAGGTCTCGCGAAGGGCGCGACGTTCGACGAGCTCGTGCGTTCGCGTCTCTCCCGGCTGCGGGCGGTCGTGCTCATCGGCACGGACCCCGCGCCGATCGCCGGTGCACTGGCCCGACACGCACCCGATGTCCCCGTGGTCCGCATCGATCCCGGAGACACTGGGACGGTGATGCAGCGCGCCGTCGAACGAGCCCACGGACTCGCCCTCCGGGGCGACACGGTGCTGCTCGCGCCCGCCAGCGCGTCGATGGACCAGTTCTCGTCCTACGCCGCGCGGGGCGAGGCGTTCGCACGAGCTGCGCGCGCTCTCGCAGGGCCGAGACCGAGCTGGAGGGTAGCCCGTGGCCCAGACGACGAGCGGGCGCGGGCCTGCGCAACGCTCGGCGGGCCCCACCCGGGCGAAAGCTTCCGGTGTACCGCGCACGACCGGTTCGACGAGCTCCGGGCGACCGGCGGCCCCACCGCGCGCACGACCGCCACGAGAACTCCCCGCCCACGGCCCACGCCGCGCCCCCGCGCATCGACGACCGAGGTGCGGGAGAAGGACTGGCTCGGCCAGTGGAACAGCGCCGTGACGAGCTACTACCTCCTGGTCGGCGCGACGACGCTGCTGGCGATCATCGGCCTGGTCATGGTGCTCTCGAGCTCCGCGGTCACGGAGATCGCCGCGGGCACTCTCCCTACAGGGCGTTCCTGGACCAGGCGCAGTTCGCCCTCATGGGGCTGCCCTTCTGCTCGTCGCGAGCAAGATCCCCACCCGCGTCTACCGGCACGCCGCGTGGCCGCTCCTGGGCTTCAGCATCGCCCTGCAGCTCCTGATCTTCAGCCCGCTCGGCAAGGAGGTCAACGGCAACCTGAACTGGTTGGACTTCGGGTCCTTCTTCGTCCAGCCCTCCGAGCCCGCCAAGCTGGCCCTCGCGGTGTGGCTCGGCGTGGTGCTCGGCCGCAAGCAGCACCTGCTGGGCTCCTGGAAGCACGCGATCGTCCCGGCGGTCCCGGGCGCCCTCCTGGTGATGGGCCTGGTCCTGGCCGGGCACGACCTCGGCACCATGCTCGTGATCCTCCTGCTCGTCGCGGGAGCTTCTTCGTCGCGGGGTCGACTGGAAGCTGCTGGCTCTTGCGGGCGGCGTCGCGGTGAGCGTCGTGGGGTCGGATTCGTCTACCTGCAAGAGGGCTCGAACCGCATGAACCGCTTCCTCGCGACGTACTCCGGGTCTGCGACCCCGCGGACGCGAACGTGGGGAAGACGGAGTGCTTCCAGACGATCCACGGGCTGTGGGCGCTCGGCACGGGCGGGTTCGGCGGGTGGGGCTCGGTGCGAGCCGGGAGAAGTGGAGCTACCTCCCGGAGGCGCACAACGACTTCATCTTCTCCGTGATCGGCGAGGAGCTCGGCCTGCTCGGCACGCTCCTGGTCCTCGCGCTCTTCGCGGTCCTCGGGCTGGCCATGAGCCGCGTGATCCGCCGTCACCCGGACCCGTTCGTCAAGATCACGACGGCGGGCATCGCGTGCTGGATCGTCGGTCAGGCGTTCATCAACATCGGCGTCGTGATCGGCGTGATCCCCGTGATCGGCGTCCCGCTGCCCCTGGTCTCCTCGGGCGGCTCCGCGCTGATCACGACCATGGCCGCGCTCGGCGTGGTCATCTCGTTCGCCCGCACCGAGCCCGGGGCCAAGGAGGCGTTCGCCGCGCGGGGAGCGTGGTGCGCAAGTCGCTCGCCGTCGTCGGGCACGCCGGGCGTCGCGCCCTGCCGGGCCGACGACGCTCCCAGGCCCGATGACCCTTTCGCGCCGGAGCACGGCCCGGGTGGCACGGCACGGGCCGCAGGACTTCTTCGGACACCCGGATCCCCGGGAACGGCTACAGGAACTTCAAGGACAGGTGAACAGGTACGTGGTGAGTTCTTCACTCGGCTCGGTGGTGCTGGCA
Source organism: Oerskovia sp. M15 (assembly GCA_038070415.1). Taxonomy (GTDB): domain Bacteria; phylum Actinomycetota; class Actinomycetes; order Actinomycetales; family Cellulomonadaceae; genus Oerskovia. The sequence continues at coordinate 32,981 of JAMYWF010000001.1, read as the reverse complement.
GGTGGCGGGACGGCGGGACACGTCAACCCGCTGCTCGCCGTGGCAGACGAGCTGCGCGAGCGCAACCCTGGGGCGGTCATCACCGTGCTCGGGACCGAGAGCGGCCTGGAGGCCGACCTGGTGCCGGCGCGGGGCTACCCCTGCGCTTCGTGCCCAAGGTGCCCCTGCCGCGGCGCCCGAGCGGCGAGTGGGTGGCCCTGCCGGGCAAGCTGAAGGCCGCGGTCGAGGCGGCCGGCGCCGTGATCGACGAGACCAGGGCCGAGGTGGTCGTGGGCTTCGGGGATACGTCTCGACCCCTGCCTACCTCGCGGCCCACCGACGGGGCGTGCCGATCGTGATCCACGAGCAGAACGCCCGCCCGGGCCTCGCCAACCGGGCTGGTGCCCGCTGGGCTCAGCACGTGGCCGTGACGTTCGACGGCACGCCCCTCAAGGGTGGGGTCGTCACGGGTCTGCCGCTGCGCTGGGAGATCGCCGACCTGATCCGCGACCGCGCGGTCGATGCCTCGACGGTCCGCGCCAACGCGGCAGCCGCGCTCGGCCTTGATCCGGCGCGTCGGACCGTGGTCGTCACGGGCGGGTCGCTCGGCGCGCAGAGCGTCAACGAGGCGGTGGCGGCGCAGCGCAGGCCGTCCTCGCGACCGGCGCGCAGGTCCTGCACCTGACGGGCAAGGGCAAGGCGGACGCGGTGCTCGCCGCCGTCGAGGGCTCCGGGCTACGACGTGCGCGAGTACCTGTCCGCGATGCACCTGGCGTACGCGGTCGCGGACCTCGTCGTGTGCCGTTCGGGTGCGGGGACGGTCAGCGAGCTCGCGGCGCTCGGCATCCCGGCGGTCTACGTGCCGCTGCCGATCGGCAACGGTGAGCAGCGCTCAATGCCGCGCCCCTGGTGCGCGCGGGTGGGGATCCTCGTCGACGACGACGCGTTCACCTCGGCCTGGGTCGCCTCCAACGTGCCCGTGCTGATCGCCGACGCCGAGCGTCTGCGGTCGATGGCGGCCCTCGCGTCGCGTGCCGGTCGGCAGGATGCGACGGCGCGTGTCGCGGACCTCGTCGAGACGGCTGCGGGGTCTCCCGATGACCGGCGGTCCCGGCGTGCCCGTGGCGCTCACGGACCTGGGCAGGGTCCATCTCGTCGGTATCGGCGGGGCGGCATGTCCGTCGTGGCGCGTCTGCTCGCCGCCCGCGGCGTGCGGGTGCAGGGTTCGGACGCCAAGGACAGCGCCGTGGTCGGCGCCCTTCGTGCGGACGGGGTCGTGGTGCACGTCGGTCACGCTGCACGCAACGTCGAGGGCGCGGACACGCTCGTGCTGTCGAGCGCGGTGCGCCCCGACAACCCGAGCTCGTCGCGGCGCGTGCTGCAGGCCTGCGTGTGCTCCACCGGTCGGAGGCGCTCGCCGCGCTCATGGCTCAGGGGCGGTCGGTCGCGGTGGCCGGGGCGCACGGCAAGACCACGACGTCGGCGATGATCGCGACGACGCTCCGTTCCGCCGGCCTCGACCCGTCGTTCGCGATCGGCGGGTCGGTCATCACGAGCGACGGGCGATCCCCGGTGGGCGGCTCGGCGCGGGCGACGTCCTGGTCGCGGAGGCCGACGAGTCCGACGGCTCGTTCCTCAACTACGCCCCGACGATCGCCGTCGTCCTGAACGTCGAGCCGGACCACCTGGACCACTACGGCTCGCGCGAGGCCTTCGAGCAGGCGTTCGTCGACTTCGCCGCCCGCATCGCGCCGGGCGGGTACCTGGTCGCGTGCAGCGACGACCCGGGTCGCGCGCGCTCGCGGAGGTGCACCGAGCGGCGGGCGGGCAGGTCGTCACGTACGGCACGTCACCGGGCAGCGACGTGATGCTGGCGGACGTCCGGCCCGACGGCGCCGCAGGAGTCGCCGCTCGGCTCACCCTCACCGGTGGTTCACGAGGCGGGCTCGCCTCCGTCCTCGTGGTCGGGGACGGCGGGTCGGGCCACGAGGCGCTGGACCTGCGGCTGCAGGTCCCGGGGCGCACAACGCGCTGAACGCTGCGGCGGCGGTCGCGACCGCCGTGCTCCTGGGCGTGTCGCCCGAGCGCGCGGTCGCGGGGTTGCCGAGTTCCTGGGGACCGGTCGCCGGTTCGAGGCGAAGGGTGAGGTCGGCGGGGTGCGGGTGGTGGACGACTACGCCCATCACCCGACCGAGGTCGCCGCGCTGCTGACCGCTGCGCGGCCCGTCGCGGCCGGCGGTCGGGTGCTGGTCCTGTTCCAGCCGCACCTCTACTCCCGGACGCGGTTGTTCGCGCAGGAGTTCGCGGACGCGCTGGCACTGGCCGACGACGTCGTGGTCACCGGTGTCTATGCGGCCCGAGAGGACCTCGACGCCGAGACGGGGTCGTGGACCGTCGTGGACCGGATGCCTGCGGCGCGGCCCGCGGCATCGAGGACCGGCTGGAGGCCGCGCGGGCGGTCGCCGCTTCGGCGCGTCCTGGCGACCTGGTCCTCACCGTCGGCGCGGGGACGTCACCGAGCTCGGCGCCGTGGTGCTCGACGCCCTCGCGAGTGCTGCAGCTCCGGGTGAGGGCGACGAGCTCGCGGGGAGGCCGAGGACTGATGCGCCCGCCGTCCCGACCGCGTCCTGCTGCTCCTCGCCCGGGGCCCTCGAGCCGTCCCAGGGAGCGCCCGGTTCCCCGGAGACCCGGGACGTCCGCCCGGCAGGTGGCATGGAGCGGGCCGAGCATCAGGCCGGGACGGACGACGCGATGCCAGGCGGTACCGCCGGCGACGACACGCCCACGCAGCCGCTCCAGCTTCGCGGTGGCGAGCTCGTGCCTGTCAAGGCCTCCCGAACGACGCCTCGAGGGACGGGTGACCGCCAGGAGCCCGGTCGGGTCCCCGGTGCGCCCCGACCGGTCCGGCGGCTCCCGAAGGACCGACCGACAAGGTCGTCTCGACGGGTATGGCGGACCGCCTCGCGGAGAAGGCCGCGATGCGTCGGCACCGTGTGTGGCGCAGGGTCCTGGTGTGGGTCGCCTCGGCGCTCGCCGTCCTGGTCGCGGGTGGGTCGTGCTGTTCTCACCGCTGCTCGGCGCCGACCCGGAGAAGATCGTGATCTCGGGGAGGGACGGTGATCGACGTGGCCGAGGTGCAGCAGGTGGTGGCGGGCGCCTCGGGGTCCCGCTCCCACGCGTCGACACGATCGGGATGCGCGACAGGATCCTGTCCTTGAACGGGTGCGGGACGTCCAGATCCAGCGGGCCTGGCCGGACGGGCTGAGCATCACGCTCGAGTCGCGCGAGCCGGTCGCGGCGGTCCCGGAGGCCGGGGCGTACGCGCTCCTCGACCGGGACGGCGTCCGCGTCGCGACGGTCGAGGGCGTCCCCCGGGCTGCCCGCGATCGGCGTCTCCCTCGACGAGCAAGGCGCCCGGTCGCTGCGCGCTGCGCTGATCGTGCTCAACGCTCTCCCGCCGGAGCTGCGGGCCGAGGTCGAGGAGGTGACCGCGGGGACCCAGGACGCGGTCGAGATGAGGCTTCGGGACGGCGCCCAGGTCGAGTGGGGCAACGAGGAGGATGCGGCCCTCAAGGTCAAGGTCCTGCAGACCCTCAGGTCGTTGCCGGAGAACCAGGGAGCGGCGCTCTTCGACGTGTCGGCCCCCACGATGCCGATCACCCGGTGACCTGCCGTGGCGCTTCCGCACCGCACCGCACCGCACCGGCGGGAGCGGCGGAGCGCGCGCTCCGCACGACGCGGGAGCCGGTGTGATGTCGACCGTCGAGCAGGTTTTCGCCGACACGCGCGGGTCGGTCGTTGATAGGACCAGGACGGACACCTACCGTCGACACAGCACAACCTGACATAACTATAACCCTCTAGTTGAGGGTGAAGGTTGAGGGCTACAGGATCGAGAGGCATTGACGTGGCAACTCCGCAGAACTACCTAGCAGTGATCAAGGTGGTCGGCATCGGCGGTGGTGGCGTGAACGCCGTCAACCGGATGATCGAGGTCGGCCTCAAGGGCGTCGAGTTCATCGCCATCAACACGGACGCGCAGGCGCTGCTGATGTCCGACGCGGACGTCAAGCTCGACGTCGGGCGCGAGCTCACACGCGGGCTCGGCGCCGGTGCGGACCCTGAGGTCGGCAAGAAGGCCGCAGAGGACCACGCCGAGGAGATCGAGGACGTCCTGCGGGGCGCCGACATGGTCTTCGTCACGGCAGGCGAGGGTGGTGGCACCGGAACCGGTGGCGCGCCCGTCGTCGCCCGCATGGCCCGTGCGCTCGGCGCGCTGACCGTCGGTGTCGTCACGCGGCCGTTCACGTTCGAGGGCGGCGCCGGTCGGTCCAGGCCGACCAGGGGATCGAGGCTCTGCGCAACGAGGTCGACACCCTCATCGTCATCCCCAACGACCGCCTCCTGTCGATGTCGGACCGCAGCGTCTCAGCGCTCGACGCGTTCCACTCGGCCGACCAGGTCCTGCTCTCGGGCGTCCAGGGGATCACGGACCTCATCACGACCCCGGGCCTGATCAACCTCGACTTCGCCGACGTGAAGTCGGTCATGCAGGGCGCGGGCAGCGCCCTCATGGGCATCGGCTCGGCACGGGGCGAGGACCGGGCGGTCCAGGCCGCCGAGCTCGCGATCTCCTCACCGCTGCTCGAGGCGAGCATCGACGGCGCGCACGGCGTCCTGCTCTCGATCCAGGGCGGGTCCGACCTCGGCCTGTTCGAGATCAACGAGGCCGCGCGCCTCGTGCACGAGGCAGCGCACACCGAGGCGAACATCATCTTCGGCGCCGTGATCGACGATGCCTTGGGGACGAGGTCCGCGTGACCGTCATCGCCGCAGGGTTCGACGGTGGCACCCGCAGGTCCGCAAGGACGCGCGCGCCCGGGCCAGCTCGCCGGTGCCCCGGCCGCCCAGCCCTTCCAGGCGCAGCGTCCTGCCGCGGTGCCCACCACCACGGGCAGCCACACGCTGCCTCGCCCGGTCGTCCCGATCACCTCGGAGCCCGACGACGTCCCGGTCAGCTTCGGTGGTGCGGGGCTCCCGTTCCGCCGCCTACGCCCAGGCGGTGCCGACCTTCAGCGTCGTCCCCACCGAGGACAACCAGAACGCGGAACGGCCCGCTGCGGAGCGCTCGGCGCACGTCGAGGTGCCCCGTCTCTACGACGAGGAGCCGGTTCGTCGCAAGGTCGAGGAGCTCGACGTCCCTGACTTCCTCAAGTAGCACCGTGCCCGGTCCTGCACTCCCGCACCCCGGTTCTCGAGGTCGACCTCGGACCGGGGTGCGTGCCTTCACGAGCCGTGCCGGAGGGATCTCGCCCGCACCGTGGGACGGGCTCAATCTCGGCCTCGGTGTCCAGGACGACCCGGCACGGGTCCTGCCCACCGGGCGGCCGTCGGGAGCTGGCTCGGATCGCCGCTCGTGTTCGGCACCCAGGTTCATGGTGCAAGCGTGCGGACGCTCTCGCGCGAGGACCTGTCGGCCCGGACCGATCACGGGACGGGCGCCGAGACCTGCGGCGAGTACGACGCGCTGGTCACGGCCGAGCGCGGACTCGGCCTGGGGTCCTGGTCGCGGACTGCGTTCCCGTGCTGCTCGCGGACCCGGTCGCCCGGGTGGTCGGTGTCGCGCACGCCGGACGTCAGGGCCTTGCCGGGGAGTGGTCGGGGCTGTGCTCGACGCGCTCGTCGCCCAGGGCGCGCGCCCTGACCGGGTCCGCGCCGTCGTCGGGCGGCTGCCTGCGGGCGCTGCTACGAGGTACCCTCCGCGATGCGCGACGAGGTCGCGGCCATGCGTCCGGCCACGGCGTCGACGACCAGCTGGGGTACCCCGGCCCTCGATCTCCCGGCCGGTGTCGTGGCCGACCTGCAGGCCGCAGGAGTGGGTGAGATCTCCGCGACCGACATCTGCACCCTGGAGGACGAGCGCTACTTCTCCCACCGCGTCGCGGCCCGCAACGGCGTCACGACGGGACGTCTGGCCGGTGTCGTGGCGCTCGTGTGACGAATCTTTCACCGGCGCCGTGCTGTTCCTCACCCTCCCGCCCATCTGCTGCTCCCGGGCGTGTCGCATCCTGCGGTCCACGAGGGCTGGGCTAGCGTGCAAAGCACGGAACCAGCAGTCGACATGAGGACGGAGAGAGGGCGATGGCCGGAGCGCTTCGCAAGACCATGCTTTACCTGGGCCTCGCTGATGATCGAGGCGACGGCGAGCAGGAAGAGTTCATCGACGAGTACGACGACTTGGGGGCGACGTGCCGCACGACTACCAGGCCCAGGTGACCCCGCTGCACCGGGCGGTCGCCCCACGAGAGGTACCTCAGACGAGCATGTCAGCAGCAGAGCTGCGCCGGATCACGACAGTGCACCCGCGCTCCTACAACGACGCCCGCGTCATCGGTGAGGCCTTCCGCGGCGGCACGCCGGTCATCATGAACCTCTCCGACATGGACGACGCCGACGCCAAGCGACTGGTCGACTTCTCGGCCGGACTCATCTTCGGGCTCCACGGCGCCATCGAGAGGGTCACCAACAAGGTCTTCCTGCTCTCGCCGGAGCACGTGGAGATCACCGGTGAGGAGCAGGCGCCCGAGCCTCCCGTGAGCCGAGCGGCATCTACAACCAGAGCTGACCACATTCTCTGGCACAGTTGACCCCGTGACATTCGTCTTCGATCTGCTGGCATTCGTCCTCGGTCTGTATCTCATCGTGCTCATCGGCCGCGTGGTCTTCGACTGGGTGCAGGTCTTCGCCCGGGACTGGCGCCCACGTGGTGTGCTGCTCATCCTGGCCGAGGCCATCTACACCTTGACCGACCCGCCGTTGCGGGCGCTGCGGAAGGTGATCCCGCCGCTGACCCTCGGTCAGGTGAGGTTGGACCTCGCCTTCATCGTGCTTTTCTCGCGGTGTCGATCACAGCGCAGCTTCTGAGGTCGTAGTGAACAGGTAGAAATCTGACATCCCGGCGTTCTCGACGTCGGCACCTCGCTTCGAGGCGCCGACCGAGGCCGCCTCCTCTGACAAACTCCGCTACTTTGGACTGTGGCGATCTCGAGATCGCTCGGACTGACGGCGCAAACGCATTGAGGTGAGACGATGGCACTGCTGACAGCAGAGGACATCCTGAACAAGAAGTTCTCCGCGACGAAGTTCCGCGAGGGATACGACGTCGAAGAGGTCGATGACTTCCTGGACGAGGTGGTGAGGACGCTCAACTCCGTGCAGGAGGAGGCCGACGACCTCAAGATCAAGCTGGCTGCAGCGGAGCGACGTGTCGCCGAGCTCAGCCGGGCGGACGCCTCGGCACCGGCCAAGCCGACCGTGGTCGACGCCCCGTGGCTCCGGAGCCGGCGCCCATCGCCCCGATCTCGGCTGCCGTCACCGGCAAGCTGAACGGTGAGCCCGAGTCCGCCACCGGCATGCTCCAGCTCGCCCAGAAGCTGCACGACGACTACGTGCGTTCGGGCCAGCAGGAGGGCGACCGCCTCATCGCGGAAGCCAAGGAGGAGGGCACCCGGATCGTGCAGGAGGCGGAGGAGACCTCGCACCGCACGCTCTCGCAGCTCGAGCAGGAGCGATCGCTCCTGGAGCGCAAGATCGACGAGCTGCGGCTCTTCGAGCGGGACTACCGAACCCGCCTCAAGAGCTACCTTCAGAACCTCATGGGGACCTCGACAACCGGGGCAGCGCACTCCCGCCGCGCAGCGGGTCCGGCGCAGGGCGCTCGAGCGACCTCAGCGCGGGCATCTAGTCCGCCTGCCACCTGGCAGACGATCACACCAGGCGTGCGGACCTCAGGGTTCGCCGTCGGTCGGTCCGTCACGACGCACCACTCCGGTCCATCCGGCGTGGTGCGTTGTGCGTACCGGCAGGCGGCGTCTACTCTCACCGCAACTCGAACCGGAGGGGCGACATGACCAGCTCAGCACCGCGACGCGCGCGGTAGTACGTCAGCAGTTTCCACACCTAGCACGCGACGTCAAGTCCTTCCCCGTGCGTGACGGCGAAGAGCCGTGGACGCTCAAGGAGGCGGAGGAGCAGGCAGCAACCCTGCTCGAGGAGCGTGAACGCCTCGAACGTGAGCTGACCGACGCGGACCAGGAGCTCTCGGAGCTCCTGCGCAACTCGGGGACGGGGCGGCGACGACCAGGCGGACTCCGGCTCCAGCGCGCTCGAGCGTGAGCAGGAGCTCACGCTCGTGAACAACATGCGCGACCTGCTCGAGCAGACCAAGCACGCCCTCGACCGGCTCGCCGCCGGGACGTACGCAACGTGCGAGGCGACGGGGCACCCGATCGGCAAGGCCCGCCTGCAGGCCTACCCGCGGGCGAACCTGTCCGTGGAGGCCAAGCAGCGCGAGGAGCGTCGCTGACCGACCCTCGCAACGAGCGCACGAAGGCCATCGCCCCTGGCGGGACGGTGGCCTTCGTCGTCCCCGGATCGTGGGGACCACGCGGGACATGGCAGACTTGCCGCCGATGCCATCGACTCCGCCACCCCAGCAGCCCATGCCCGCCGAACTCCCGGACGGATCGGGAACCGGGGCAACCTCCGCGCTCCCGCAGCCGCTGCTCCCGCGCAGGCCGCCGTTCCGCGGCGTCACCTCATCGCCTGGGTCGCGGTGCTCGCAGCCTTCGTGCTCGTCGTCGACCAGGCGACCAAGTACTGGGCCGTGAGCAGGCTCGAGGGCGAACCGAGCATCGAGCTCCTCGGCGAGTGGCTCCATCTGACGTTCATCCGCAACTCCGGCGCGGCGCTCTCGATCGGTACCGGGGTCACCTGGCTGCTGACGGTCGTCGTGACGGTCGTCGTGGTGTTCATCCTGCGGACCATGCGCCGGATCGGTTCGCGCGGCTGGGCGGTCGCGCTCGGCCTGCTGCTGGGCGGCGCACTGGGCAACCTCCTCGACCGGCTCTTCCGGGAGCCGAGCTTCGGGCAGGGCACGTCGTCGACTTCATCGGCTACGGCGACCTCTTCATCGGGAACGTGGCCGACATCGCCGTCGTCGGGGCCGCGGTGATGATCGCGATCCTCTCCTGCAGGGGATCGGTGTCGACGGGCGACGCGACTCCGACGCGACCGACGCCGGTTCGCCGCCGCCGAGGACCCGGGGACGACCGGTCCGTCCACGGGGCGAGCTCCTGATGGGCCAGGTGAGGGCGCTCCCTGTCCCCGACGGTCTGGCCGGCGAGCGCGTCGACGCCGCGCTGGCGCGCCTGCTCGGGCTCTCCGTACCCGGGCCGCCGAGGTCGCGGCCGCCGGGGGTCCGCGTCGACGGGCGCGAGGTCGGGAAGTCCGACCGCCTGGTCGCCGGCGCCTGGCTCGAGGTCGAGATCCCCGAGGAGCCCGAGGCGGCCTCCGCACAGATCGTCGCCGAGCCCGTGCCGGGCATGAAGATCGTGTACGACGACGACGACGTGGTGGTCATCGACAAGCCCGTCGGCGTCGCCGCTCACCCTCGCCGGGGTGGACGGGGCCCACGGTGGTCGGCGCCCTGATCGCCGCCGGATACCGGATCTCGACGTCGGGGCGGCCGAGCGACAGGGGATCGTGCACCGGCTCGACGTCGGCACGTCCGGGCTCATGGTGGTCGCCAAGAGCGAGCTCGCCTACTCCGTCCTCAAGCGCGCCTTCAAGGAGCGCACGGTCGAGAAGGTCTACCACTCGCTCGTCCAGGGGCACCCCGAGCCGACCACCGGGACCATCGACGCGCCGATCGGGCGCCATCCGTCGGCCGACTACAAGTTCGCGGTCGTGGCCGAGGGCAAGCCGTCGGTCACCCACTACGAGGTCCTCGAGATGCTCCCGGCGGCCTCGCTCGTGGAGGTGCACCTCGAGACCGGGCGGACCCACCAGATCCGCGTGCACTTCTCGGCGTTGCGGCACCCGTGCGTGGGGACATCACGTACGGGCGGACCCGGTGCTGGCCAAGAAGGTCGGGTTGACGCGGCAGTGGCTGCACGCCGTCCAGCTCGGGTTCGAGCACCCGGCGACGGGGCAGTGGACACAGGTCACGAGCGAGTACCCGCAGGACCTCGCGCACGCGCTCGAGGTCGTGCGCGGCGCGTACGCCTGACCGTTGCACCGCTGAGGGACCACACACGCCGAAGGAGAGGACCGGATGCTCGCCACCGAACGCGTGACGACCCCGAGCAGCTGACCGAGGCGCACGCGCTCCGGCTCGCGGTGTTCGTCGAGGAGCAGCACGTCCCGCTCGACGAGGAGATCGACGACGCCGACTTCGCGCCGACCACGACCCACGTCGTGGTCCGGGACGAGACCGGCGGTGTCGTGGGGACAGGACGGCTGCTCACCGATCCCGCGCACCCTGGCGAGGTCCACGTCGGACGGGTCGCCGTCGGGCGCAGCGCGCGCGGGACGGGCGCGGGTGCTGCCGTGATGCGCGCGCTCGAGGAGATCGCCCTCGCCGAGCACGCGGACCACGGCACGGTGCGCATCGAGCTGAGCGCCCAGACGCAGGCCACGGGCTTCTACGAGCGCCTCGGCTACGAGGTGTACGGCCCGGTCTACCTCGACGCGGGGATCGACCACCGTGATGCGACCAGGATCCTGACCGGGGACGTCCCGCCCCGTCGTAGGCACCGGCCTCGAACCTCGCCCCGGGGACGGCGAGGGTGCTCCCGGGCGAGGGCCGCCGTCGGGCAGGCATGAGAGAGGCACACGCGACCCTCCGGTCGCGACACGCACAGAGGCGTCGGTGGCTCGATCTAGACTCGTCGCATGCCGTCTGCGCCAGCCCCTGGAAGCACCCAGAAGTCCGACGACTTCGTCCACCTCCACGTCCACACCGAGTACTCGATGCTGGACGGGGCCGCGCGGCTCGGGGACCTCTTCGAGGAGACCGCGCGCCTGGGGCAGAAGGCCATCGCGACCACGGACCACGGGTACATCTTCGGGGCGTTCGACTTCTGGTCCAAGGCCACCCAGGCCGGGATCAAGCCGATCATCGGCGTGGAGGCGTACATCACCCCGGCACCAGCAGGTTCGACCAGACGCGCGTGCGCTTCGGGGAGAAGGGCCAGGAGTCCGACGACGTCTCGGCCCGCGGCGCCTACACCCACATGACCATGTGGGCACGGAACAACGAGGGCCTCCACAACCTCTTCCGGGCCAGCTCGCTCGCCTCGCTCGACGGCCAGATGGGCAAGTGGCCACGCATGGACCGTGACCTGCTCGAGCGTTACGGCAAGGGCATGATCGCGTCCTCGGGCTGCCCGTCGGGGAGATCCAGACGCGCCTGCGGCTCGGGCAGTGGGACGAGGCGGTCCGCGCGGCCGGCGAGCTGCAGGACCTGTTCGGCAAGGACTACTTCTACATCGAGCTGATGGACCACGGCCTCGACATCGAGCGTCGCGTCACCAAGGACCTGCTGCGCCTGTCGGAGACCATCGGCGCCCCCTCGTCGCGACCAACGACCTCCACTACGTGAAGAAGGAGGACAGCCACTCCCAGGAGGCGCTGCTGTGCATCAACTCCGGCTCCACGCTCGCCGACCCGGACCGCTTCAAGTTCGACGGCGACGGCTACTACGTGAAGTCCGCCGCCGAGATGCGGGGCATCTGGTCCGAGTTCCCCGAGGCCTGCGACAACACGCTGCTCATCGCCGAGCAGTGCGAGGTCAGCTTCGACACCTCCGCGAACTACATGCCGAACTTCCCCTGCCCCGGGAGGACGAGACCTCCTGGTTCATCAAGGAGGTCGAGAAGGGCCTGCACTACCGCTACCCCGGTGGCATCTCGGACGCGGTGCGCAAGCAGGCCGAGTACGAGACCCAGGTCATCGTGCAGATGGGCTTCCCGGGTACTTCCTCGTCGTCGCGGACTTCATCAACTGGGCCAAGAGCAACGGCATCCGGGTGGGGCCGGGACGTGGCTCGGGCGCCGGGTCCATGGCGGCGTACGCGATGCGCATCACCGATCTCGACCCGCTGCAGCACGGCCTGATCTTCGAGCGCTTCCTCAACCCCGACCGTGTGTCCATGCCCGACTTCGACGTCGACTTCGACGAGCGCCGGCGCGGCGAGGTCATCCGGTACGTGACGGAGAAGTACGGCGAGGACCGCGTTGCCCAGATCGTCACCTACGGCACCATCAAGGCCAAGCAGGCGCTCAAGGACTCCTCCCGACTCCTCGGCTTCCCGTTCGCGATGGGGAGAAGCTCACCAAGGCGATGCCGCCCGCGATCATGGGCAAGGACATCTCCTGACCGGGATCTTCAACCCCGACGACAAGCGGTACAACGAGGCCGACGAGTTCCGCCAGATCCACTCGGCGGACCCCGACGCCCAGCGCGTCGTCGAGCTCGCCAAGGGCATCGAGGGACTGAAGCGCCAGTGGGGCGTGCACGCGGCGGCGTCATCATGTCGAGCGACCCCTCATCGACATCATCCCGATCATGCGGCGGCTGCAGGACGGCGCGGTCATCACGCAGTTCGACTACCCCACCTGTGAGGGCCTCGGCCTGATCAAGATGGACTTCCTGGGCCTGCGCAACCTCACGATCCTCGACGACGCGCTCGAGAACATCGTGATGAACGGCAAGGACCCGGTCGAGCTCGAGGCGCTCACCCTCGACGACCCCAAGGCCTACGACCTCCTGGGCCGCGGCGACACCCTGGGCGTGTTCCAGCTCGACGGCGGCGGCATGCGGACCCTGCTCAAGCTCATGCGCCCCGACAACTTCGAGGACATCTCGGCCGTTGGTGCGCTCTACCGCCCGGGCCCATGGGGGCGAACTCCCACACGAACTACGCGCTGCGCAAGAACGGGATGCAGGAGGTCACTCCGATCCACCCCGAGCTCGCGGAAGCCCTCGAGGACATCCTGGGGCCACCTACGGCCTGATCGTGTACCAGGAGCAGGTCATGGCGATCGCGCAGAAGGTCGCCGGGTACTCGCTCGGCCAGGCCGACATCCTGCGCCGCGCGATGGGCAAGAAGAAGAAGTCCGAGCTGGACAAGCAGTTCGAGGGCTTCTCGAACGGCATGAAGGAGCGCGGCTTCTCCCTGGCCGCGGTCAAGACGCTGTGGGACATCCTGCTGCCGTTCTCGGACTACGCGTTCAACAAGGCGCACTCGGCGGCGTACGGCGTGGTGTCCTACTGGACCGCCTACCTCAAGGCGAACTACCCGACCGAGTACATGGCCGCGCTGCTCACGAGCGTCCGCGACGACAAGGACAAGTCGGCCCTCTACCTCAACGAGTGCCGCCGCATGGGGATCACGGTTCTCCCGCCGGACGTGAACTCGTCGTCCGCCAACTTCACGGCCGTCGGAAAGGACATCCGCTTCGGGCTGACCGCCGTGCGCAACGTCGGCGCCAACGTGGTGGATGCGGTCGTCGCGACCCGCGAGGACAAGGGGCGGTTCGGGTCGTTCACCGACTTCCTCGACAAGGTGCCGCCGTGGTCTGCAACAAGCGGACCATCGAGTCGCTCATCAAGGCCGGGGCGTTCGACTCCTCGACCACGCACGCCGTGCGCTGCTCGTGGTCCACGAGCAGGCCGTGGACTCGGTCATCAGCGTCAAGCGCGAGGAGGCCAAGGGGCAGTTCGACCTCTTCGCAGACCTGGGTGCCGAGGACCCGGCCATGTCCTTCAGCGTCGACGTGCCCGACATCCCGGACTGGGACAAGAAGCAGCGCCTGGCGTTCGAGCGCGAGATGCTCGGGCTGTACGTCTCCGACCACCCGCTGTCGGGTCTCGAGCACGTGCTGACGCGCGCGGCGGACACATCGATCGCAGCGCTCATGGCGGACGAGGCGCGACCCGACGGGTCGACCGTCGTCATCGCCGGGCTCATCACCTCGCTCCAACGCAAGATGAGCAAGAACGGCAACCCGTGGGCGGCGGTCACGATCGAGGACCTCGAGGGCGCGGTCGAGGTGATGTTCTTCGGTGAGACCTACCTGGCGTACTCGACGATCCTCGCCGAGGACCAGGTCGTGGTGCTGCGCGGCCGCGTGCGCCGCCGCGACGAGACCATGCAGCTCCAGGCGATGGAGGTCTCGCTCCCGGACGTCTCGACCGTCGCGGAGACTCCGGTGCTCGTGAGTCTGCCGGAGTCCCGCTGCACGCAGCCCGTGGTCGAACGGCTGCGCGAGATCCTCGACGCACCCCGGCGTGACCGAGGTCCACCTCAAGCTCACGAGCCCCGGACGGACCAAGGTCATGCGCCTCGAGGACACCCTGCGGGTCGAGAAGAGCCCCGCTCTGTACGGGGACCTCAAGGCCCTGCTCGGTCCCAGCTGCCTGACGGTGTGACCGCATGACGGGGCAGGGGACCAGGACGCCGGGGCGGGCGTGCAGCGCTTCCAGGTCGTCCCCGCGGCCTACGTGCTGCTGCGCCGGGACGCCAAGGTGTTGCTCCAGCTCCGGCGGAACACCGGCTACATGGACGGGCATTGGGCCGCGGCCGCTGCAGGGCACGTCGAGCAGGGCGAGAGCGTGCTGGCTGCCGCGCGGCGCGAGGCGCGCGAGGAGCTGGGGATCGACGTCGCGACGACGGATCTCGAGCCCCTCACGGTCATGCACCGCACCACGCCCGGCGGTGGACCCATCGAGCAGCGGGTCGACTTCTTCTTCTCGTGCCGCTCGTGGGCCGGGGAGCCGATGATCGCCGAGGACGAGAAGGCAGCGGACCTGCGGTGGTTCGCGCTCGACGCGTTGCCGTCGCCGGTCGTCCCGCACGAGGCCGCGGTGCTCGCCGCCCTCGGGGAGGGCTCGGTGCCCGCGGTCATGACCTTCGGCTTCCCGTCCGAGGAGTCGACGTAGACTCGCGGTCGTGATCCACCTGACCCTGAGCAGCGCGTCTTCGTCACCGAACGCCATCTTGCGACCCTGACCACCCTGCGGGAGGACGGCAGCCCGCACGTGGTTCCCGTGGGCTTCACCTGGGACTCCGAGGCAGGGTGGTGCGCATCACCACGAACGACTCGTCGGTGAAGGCGGTCAACGCCGACCGGCTCACGGCCGACGGTGCCCACCCTCGTGCGTCGATCTGCCAGGTCGAGGGTGGACGGTGGATCACGCTCGAGGGCACCATCTCGGTGTCCCGCGACCCGGACGAGATCTCCGAGGCGGTCCGCCGGTACACCAGGCGTTACAAGGAGCCACGCGTCAACCCGCGCCGTGTGGTGCTGCGGCTGGTCGCCGACAAGGTCATGAGCTCGAGCTACATGGCGTTCTGAGTCGGTCGGCCCGGGTGCGTCGCCCGGCTGGCCGGTCAGCGCCCCGGAGCGGGCAGCGTTACCGGCCGGTCAGCGCCCTCGAGCGGGACGGCGCCGAGCGCAACTCAGCCGACGATCGCTCCGATCTCGCCGGTCGGGACGTCGACCGTCACGACGTCCCCTTGTGGAGCTGGCGGCCGCGACGGGTGTCGACCTCTCCGTTGACCTTGACCTCTCCTCGGAGATGAGGTCACGGGCGTGGGCGCCGGACTCGACGAGGCTCGCGAGCTTGAGGAACTGGCCGAGGCGGATGACGTCGTCGGTGATCTCCACCGTGGGTGTCGTGGTCATGGGGACATTCTTCGCGTCCTCGGCCGTGCGCGGAACCGACCACCAGATGAATGACCTGGAGGTCCCGGCGGGACCCGGCCTAGGATTGACGGGTGATCAACCGCATCGACCTCCGTGGTCGTTCCCTGTCTCCCCGTGAGCTCACGGGTGTCCTGCCTCGTCCGGAGGTCGGCGTCGAGGACGCCGCGGAGAAGGTCGCCCCGATCCTCAGCGACGTCCGCACGCGCGGCGCCGCGGCGTTGCGCGACCTCGCCGAACGGTTCGACGGCGTCCGCCCGCGCGACCTGCGGGTGCCGCCGAGCGCATCACGTCGGCGCTCGAGTCGCTCGACCCGCTCGTGCGTGACGGTCTCGAGGAGGCGATCCGTCGGGTCCGCACGGTGCACGCCGCTCAGCGTCCCCAGGAGTTCTCGGTGGACCTCGGCCCGGGAGCGCAGGTCCGCCAGCGATGGATCCCCGTGCGCCGCGTGGGTCTCTACGTGCCCGGCGGAATCGCCGTCTACCCGTCCTCGGTCATCATGAGCGTCGTCGCGGCGCAGGAGGCCGGTGTCCGCGAGCTCGCGCTCGCCTCACCTCCGCAGCGCGAGAACGACGGCCTGCCCACCCGACGATTCTCGCGGCGTGCGCGCTGCTCGGCGTCGAGGAGGTCTACGCGGTCGGCGGGGCGCAGGCGATCGGCATGTTCGCCTACGGCGCCGCGGGCAGCGAGCCGCAGGACGGCACCTACCTGTGCGAGCCCGTCGACGTCATCACGGGTCCGGGGAACATCTTCGTCGCGGCCGCCAAGCGGCTCGTGCGCGGTGCGGTGGGCATCGACTCCGAGGCGGGCCCCACCGAGATCGCGATCCTGGCAGACGGGGCGCCGACCCGACGCACGTCGCGCTCGACCTCATCAGCCAGGGTGAGCACACGCCCGACGCCGCGGCGGTCCTCGTGACGCCCTCGGTCGAGCTCGCGGCGGCGGTGAACGCGAGGCTCGTGGACCTGGTCCCGGAGACCAAGCACTCCGCCCGCGTGGCCCAGGCGCTGTCCGGCCCGCAGTCCGCGATCATCCTGGTCGACGACCTGGAGCAGGGCCTCGCCGTCGTGGACTCGTACGGTTCCGAGCACCTCGAGATCCAGACGGCCGACGCGGCCGCGGTCGCCGAACGCGTCCAGAGCGCGGGGCGATCTTCGTCGGCCCGTACTCACCGGTGCCGCTCGGCGACTACATGGCGGGCTCCAACCACGTCCTGCCGACGGGCGGGTGCGCCCACTACTCGAGCGGGCTCGGCGTGCACAGCTTCCTGCGTGCCGTCCAGGTCGTGGAGTACACGGCCGACGCCCTCCAGGAGCTGGCCGACCGGATCGTGGCTGTCGCGAACGACGAGGACCTGCCCGCGCACGGCGAGGCCATCAAGGCCCGCTTCCAGTAGGTGACCGTGCCGTTGGTGCGTCCCCACGCAGCGTTCCTCCGGCGGCTCGTGAAGACTGCGCAGCGGCCTGTGCGCCACGGGCGCCAGGCGCAGCGACGAGCGGGGCACGTGCCGGGGAGATCCCCGGACGCGCCCGCTCGTGCGCCGCATCGGGACGGCGGTGTGCGCAGAGGACGACAGCGCGCGTCAGCGCACCCGAGGACGAACGGGTACACGGCGCTCGCCCCTGCCTCGCGGAGCATGCGGGCGGCGACCGTGAGCGTCCATCCGGAGTCCGTGTAGTCGTCGACCAGGAGGATCCGGCGTCCGGCGAGCCCGGCGCGGGCGGGGCCGAGAGCTCGAGCTGCAGACGCTGGAGGACCCCGGCCAGGCGCATCGCGGAGTTCACGTCGTGGCGACCGGCCTGCTCGCTCCCCGGCACGGGGCCGATGGTCCCGACCAGAGGGCGACCCAGGTAGCGGGCCAGACCGTCGGCCAGGTGCTGGGTCAGCCGGGGCCGGGTGGCGGACCGGACGGCGACGACGCCGTCGAGCAGCAGACGCCGCTCGGGAACGTCGGTCTCGGACGTCGAGTCTGCACCGCCTGCCGCGCCGCCCGGCGCGTCGAGAGCACCGTCGACCGCGGGCGCCGCGGTGGTTGCGTACAGGGCGTCCCACTCGTCGAGCACGCGCGCAGCGGCACGACGCAGCGCGACGGGGTCTCGCCGTCGGGCACGCCGGGGCGAACAGCTCGCGCAGCGGGCCCGACCACCCCAGCCCGTCGAGGCGGGCGACCGCTCGCCCGGTCGAGGCGAGCTCCTCGGGGACAGGCGCCCTTTGAGGCTCAGCCCCATCCGGTCGAGGCCCGTGGGCCACTGACGCCGAGCGACGACCTCGACCCCGGGCGGTCCATGTCGGCGCGGGCCGCAGAGACGGCCTCCGCGTCCGGCGCGCCCGGCAGCTCCACGCCGCCGCAACGGTCGCAGCGCCCGCACGTCCAGCCCGGCTCGAGCTCGGGGTCGTCGAGCGCCGCCCGCAGGAACGCCATGCGGCAACCGGTCGTGGCCTCGTAGTCGATCATGGAGCGCTGCTCGGCGAGCCGGGTCTGCTCGACGCGCGCGTAGCGGTCGGCGTCGTAGACCCAGGGCTGACCCGTCGAGATCCAGCCGCCCTTGACGCGACGGACCGCGCCGTCGACGTCGAGGACCTTGAGCATGGTCTCGAGGCGAGAGCGCTTGAGATCGACCTGTGTCTCGAGGACCGCGACCGACTGCGTCCCACCCCGGCCTCGAGGGCTGCGAGGGTCTCACGGACCTGGCGCTCGGCGGGGAAGGCGAGCGAGCCGAAGTACTCCCAGATGCGGCGGTCCTCCTCGCCGGGCAGCAGGACCACGACCGCGCTGTCGACGCCGCGCCCCGCGCGACCGACCTGCTGGTAGTACGCGATGGGGACGAGGGAGCGCCGAGGTGCACGACGAACGCGAGGTCGGGCTTGTCGAAGCCCATGCCGAGCGCCGAGGTCGCGATGAGCGCCTTGACCCGGTTCTCCTTGAGGTCGGCCTCGAGCTGCTCGCGCTCGGTCGTGTCGGTCTGGCCCGTGTACGCGGCCACCGCGAGGCCCGTTGCTCGCAGCTGGCTAGCGACTTGCTCGGCGGCCGAGACAGTGAGGCAGTAGACGATCCCCGAGCCGTCGACGTCCTGGAGGGTCTCGGCGAGCCAGGCGATGCGGCTCGGCTGGTCGGGCAGGTTCAGGACGGCGAGGTGGAGCGACTCGCGGTCCAGCCCGCCGCGCAGCACGAGCACGTCCTCGCGCGGTGCCTCGGCGACCGCGGAACCGGCACCTGCCGCAGCCGCTGTGCCTGCGCTGACCGACGCGCCGGTGACCCCGAGCTGTTCGGCGACGTCCGCCGTGACGCGCTCGTTGGCGGTCGCGGTGGTCGCGAGCACGGGGATGCCCGGGGAGGTCGGCGAGCAGCGTGCGGATGCGGCGGTAGTCCGGGCGGAAGTCGTGGCCCCAGTCGGAGATGCAGTGGGCCTCGTCGATCACGACGAGGCCTGCGTCGGCCGCGAGCCGGGGAGCACCTCGTCGCGGAAGCCGGGTTGTTGAGGCGCTCCGGTGAGCACAGCAGCACGTCGACCTCGCCGGCTGCGATCGCCGCGTGGACGTCGTCCCACTCGGTCATGTTCGAGGAGTTGATCGTCACGGCGCGGATCCCGGCCCGCGCTGCGGCCGAGATCTGGTCGCGCATCAGGGCCAGAAGGGGCGAGACGATCACGGTGGGCCCGGCGCCGCGCGCGCAGCAGCGAGGTCGCGACGAAGTAGACGGCCGACTTGCCCCACCCGGTGCGCTGGACCACCAGGGCCCGGCGACGGAACGCGACCAGCGCCTCGATCGCGAGCCACTGGTCGTCGCGCAGCCTCGCGTCCTCGCGGCCGACGAGCGAACGCAGCGCGGTCTCGGCCTCCTCGCGCAGGTCCTTGCCCTCGAGGAGCCCGCGCAGCATGGCCACCTTGGCGAGCCGGGCCGCGTCTGCGGCCGACGCGGCCGACGCGGCCGACCCGCCCGGTGGCCACCGGAGCCGACGTGGAACGCACCGCAGGCGACGTGTCAGGTGCAGGAGAGGGCCCACGCCGGTGGTGCACGTCGCGCCGCGTCGTCGGGGACGGGCGGCTCGTCGTACAGGTCGGCAGGGGCTCCGCCGAGAAGTCGGGCGGGAGGTCGGCGTACGGGTCGTGCAGGTCACGCGGGAACGAGGTCACCCAGCGATCGTAGGCGCAGGGTGGGACACCGCGTGCTCCGTGCACAGGCGGGGCCGGGTGCTGCCGGGGACGCGTGGTTCCCAGCAGCGCCGAGCCGGGGAGCAGAGCAGGGATCGTCAGGAGTGCATGTCCATGACGACGCGGCCGTCGATCCTGCCCGCCTCCATCTCGCTGAAGATGGCGTTGATGTCGCTCAGCGGGCGCACGGTGTAGGTGGGTGCACCTTGCCGCGGGCGAAGAAGTCGAGCGCCTCGGCCATGTCCTTGCGGGTCCCGACGATCGAGCCGCGGACCGTGAGGCCGAACAGGACGGTCGTGAAGATGTCGAGCGGGAACTTCTCGGGCGGCAGCCCGACCAGGAGACGGTGCCGCCGCGGCGCAGCGGCGACGGCCTGGGGAACGCGTGGGCGTTGACCGCGGTCACGAGCGCTCCGTGCACGCCGCCCCGGTCTGCTCCTGGATCTCTGCCGCGGCGTCGGCCGAGGTGGCCGCGTTGACCGTGACCTCGGCGCCGTGCTTGCGGGCCAGGGCGAGCTCTCGTCGTCGACGTCGACCGCGGCGACGCGACGGCCCATGGCCACGGCGTACTGGACGGCGATGTGCCCGAGTCCGCCGATGCCCGAGATCAGGACCCACTCGCCGGGCTGGGTGTCGGTCATCTTGAGGCCCTTGTAGACCGTGACGCCCGCACACAGGATGGGGCCCACGGCCGCGTCCTCGACGCCCTCGGGGAGGATCGGGGCGTAGCGGGAGTCGACGAGCATGTACTGGCCGAACGAGCCGTCGACCGAGTAGCCGCCGTTCTTCTGGTGCGGGCAGAGGGTCTCCCACCCGGTCTCGCAGTACTCGCACTCGCCGCACGCGCTCCACAGCCAGGCGTTGCCGACCTTGTCCCCGACCTTGACGCGCGTGACCTGGTCACCGACCGCGACGACGGTCCCGACGCCCTCGTGGCCCGGGACGAACGGCGGGGACGGCTTGACGGGCCAGTCGCCGTGGGCGGCGTGCAGGTCGGTGTGACAGACGCCGGTGTAGTCGACCTTGACCAGCGCTTCGAGGGGTCCGGGGTGGGGATCTGGATCTCGTCGATCGTGAGCGGTTCGGCGAACGTGTGGACGACGGCTGCCTTCATGGTGCTCATGACTCTCCTCCAGGGGCGGACACCGGGGCGGGTGCACCCGCTGTCGACGGTGCGGCGGACGCGGTCCGCGTCCGGGTGATGTCCGACGACTCGACGCTATCCGAGCGTCGTCCGGCGCGCGCGCCAGGAGGAGACGGACGGGACAGTGCGCCGGTGCATTGCGTACCGGGCATATCGGCGCAGGTCAGGGGTGCGTCGGGAGCGACCCGGTGCCCGGCGCCGCTCGACGACGAGCGCCAGGAGCGCGCCGACCAGCGCGACCCACTCGCTGACCGCGGCGGTGACCTGCTGGACCCCGCCGACCGTCTCGTTGACGCTGAAGAACCCGACCGTCGTGGAGAGGTAGAACGCGCCCAGGGTCGCGACGGAGAACCCGATCGCGCCGAGCAGCGGCAGCCAGTGACGCCAGACCAGCACCAGCAGGCCGAGCACGAAGCCCGCGATCGCGTTGAGCAGGAACAGCGGTCCCACCACGTCGATGTCCTGGTACCCCCGACGTAGAGGAACAGGTGGACGTCGGCGGACAGCAGCAGCCCGGCGGCCGTCACGCCGCGCAGCAGCCACGCGCCGCGCGGCAGCGGCGGCGGCACGGGTGGGTGCCCGACGGCGGAGCTCCCTGGCGTGGAGGCTGCGGGGAGGGGATCGGACGCGGCCATGGGGTGCTCCGAGTGCTCGGGTGCGGGTGGGCGGGGAAGCCCGGCGGGAACGCCGCGCGCTCGCGCGCGGCGCTGGGCCCGATGCTTCAATTGAAAGACTTCTCGACCCCGGACGCACGGCGGAGGGTGACCATGAGGACCTCGACCTCGCAGCAGACCCCGGACCGGCCCGTCGCCTCGCGGGCGGTCGCCGCGCGGGCCGCGGCTGACGGCACGTGCGCGCCGACCGACCCGGCTCGTCGCCCCGCGACCTGTTCACCCGACGTGCGGTGCTCGTCTCGGCGGGCACCGGGCGGGTGCCCTGGTCCTCGCCGCGTGCTCGGGCGGCGGAGGAGGGCGGGCACCGCCGGGACGGGCGGTGAGGGAAGCGGGACGGGAGACGGCGGCTCGGCCGACGCGCCGCCGTCGGGCACCTCGCTCGCGAAGACCGCGGACGTCCCCGTCGGCGGCGCTCTGTCGGTCGAGGCCGACGGGGCGACATACCTCGTGACCCAGCCCGAGGAGGGACCTTCGAAGCCTTCAGTGCGATCTGCACCCACCAGGGCTGCATCGTCGCGCCCGGGGACGGCGAGCTGGCCTGCCCGTGCCACGGGTCGCGGTTCGACCTGACGTCCGGAGACGTGCTCGCCGGGCCCGCGCCCTCGCCCCTGCCCCGCGTGAGCGTCACCGTGAGCGACGGTGCGGTCACGACGGCGTGACGGCCGCGAGACCTCGTCGCTGCGAGCCGACCGCGCCCGCCAGCCGGACGCGTGCCCCGGCCCGTCGGGCGGCTTCGTAGACTGTCCTGGTGACGACTCCACTCCTCGCCTTCTCGGACGACGCGCCCCAGGGCGCCCCCACCTCGCAGACGGACGCCCCTGCCGGCGCGACGTGCACCTGCCGGTGCGGGCCGAGCACGCGGGGATCGAGCCCTACGGTGCCCCGCAGCTCGACGTCCCCGTCCTGCTCAACGTCAACGAGAACCCGTACGCGCCCTCGACCGACGTCGTGGCGACCATCGCCACGGACGTCGCCGCGGCCGCCGCGACGCTCAACCGCTACCCCGACCGCGACTTCCTCGGCCTGCGCCAGGACCTCGCCGACTACCTCGCGGGGAGTCGGGAGTGCGCGTGGCCCCGAGCAGGTCTGGGCCGCGAACGGCTCCAACGAGGTCATGCTGCACCTGCTCCAGGCCTTCGGCGGACCGGGGCGCACCGCGCCTCCTTCGCGCCCACCTACTCCATGTACCCCGAGTACGCCCGCGACACCTCGACCGCCTGGGTCACCGGCCGCCGCGAGGGGACTTCACGCTCGACCCCGACGCCGCGCGCGCCGCGATCATCGCGCACGCCCCGTCGGTGATCCTCCTGGCCAGCCCGAACAACCCGACCGGCACGGCACTGTCCCGAGAGGTGGTCGAGGCCGTCTGCGAAGCGGCGCTCGCGGTCACCCGCGGGGGCCGAGCCGGGGACCTCGGCCGTCGTCGTGGTCGACGAGGCGTACGGCGAGTTCCGTCGGACCGGCGTCCCCTCGGCGCTCGAGCTGCTCGAGAGCTACCCCAACCTCGCGGTCTCGCGCACCATGTCCAAGGCGTTCGCGCTCGCCGGCGCGCGTGTCGGATACCTCGCGGCCTCGCGCACGCTGGTCGACGCGCTGCGCGTGGTGCGCCTGCCGTACCACCTGTCGGCCGTCACCCAGGCCGTCGCGCGCGCGGCCCTCAAGCACTCGTCCTCGCTGCTGGCCCAGGTCGAGGCCCTGCGCGCCGAGCGGGACGCGACCGTGACCTGGCTGCGGGCCCAGCGTCCCGCGGCCCTGGGCGGCGCCCCGCTGCAGGTCGCCGACTCCGACGCGAACTTCGTCCTGTTCGGCACCTTCCCGGACCGCCACGCGGTCTGGCAGGGCCTGTTGGATCGAGGCGTCCTCATCCGGGAGACTGGTCCCGACGGATGGCTGCGGGTGTCGATCGGCACCCCGCACGAGATGACGGCGTTCAAGGACGCCCTGGTGGAGGTGGCAGGACTGTGAAGCGCACCGCGCGCATCGAGCGCGCGACGTCGGAGTCGAGCGTCCTCGTCGAGCTGAACCTCGACGGGACCGGGAAGACGGACATCTCGACGACCGTCCCGTTCTACGACCACATGCTGACCGCTCTCGGCAAGCACTCGCTGATCGACCTCACGGTCAAGGCGACGGGCGACACGCACATCGACGCCCACCACACCGTCGAGGACGTCGCCATCGCGCTCGGCGAGGCGCTCAGGATCGCGCTCGGGGACAAGTCGGGGATCTCCCGCTTCGGCGACGCGATGGTCCCGCTCGACGAGGCCCTCGCGCTCGCGGTCGTCGACGTGTCGGGCCGCCCGTACCTCGTCCACGAGGGTGAGCCGCCGCCAGGAGTACCACCTGATCGGGGCCACTTCACCGGGTCGCTCACGCGCCACGTGCTCGAGTCGATCGCCCACCACGCGGCGATCTGCATCCACGTGCGGGTGCTCTCCGGCCGCGACCCGCACCACATCGTGGAGGCGCAGTTCAAGGCGCTCGCCCGCGCGCTGCGGTTCGCGGTCGCTCCCGACGCGCGCGTCGACGGCATCCCTCGACCAAGGGCGCTCTGTGAGCGCGGTGCCCGCCATGCCCGCACAGCCCGACGGGTCCGAGCACGGTCACCAGACCGGCGACCAGGACCCCGCACCACCGAGACGGACGACATGACCACCCAGAACCCCGACGAGCCCGAGCTGGACCTGGAGATCCCGGACGACATCTCGAGCCTGCTCTCCCCGTCCGCGGACCCCGATCTCGCGGTCCTCATCACCCAGATCGCGGGCGCCGAGCCGCTCGCCGCGGCCTGCTCGATCGCGCAGATCGAGGTCGACGCCGTCCCCACGGGCATCGGCGCCCTCGCCGTCCTGCGCGACCTGTCGGGCGATGCCCGCAGCGTGCGGCCGCAGCCATCTCGACGCTCGTCAAGGGCGTCCCGCTGATCCTGCTCGCCCGCACGGGCGAGCAGCTCACCGCGACGCGCTGGGAGGACGGCACGGAGGGCGACACGCTCGCCCGGGCCTCGTCCTCGGCGGTGCGCCGGAGGAGCTCGAGGACCTCGTCACGGGCCAGACGACCGTGTCAGACCTCGCCGGGGTCGTCTCCAGCGAGGGATCTCCCGCTGGAAGGCCATGCGTCTGCTCACGGCCTCCGCCCGCAAGGCGCGCAAGAAGTGAGCGCCGGTCCTCGGTCGTCGTCCTCGACTACGGCTTCGGCAACGTCCGGTCGGCGGTCCGTGCGCTCGAGCGCGTGGGTGCCCAGGTCGAGCTGACGGCGGACCGCGCCCGGGCGTCGGAGGCCGATGGTCTCGTCGTGCCCGGCGTCGGGGCCTTTGCCGCGGTCATGGCCGGGCTCACGGCGGTGCGCGGTGACCAGATCGTCGAGCGTCGCCTGGCGGCGGGCGTGCCGTGCTCGGGATCTGCGTGGGTATGCAGGTCATGTTCGACGCGGGCGACGAGCACGGGACGCTCACCGAGGGCCTCGGCGAGTGGCCCGGACTTGTCGACCGCCTGGAGGCCCCGTCGTCCCGCACATGGGCTGGGACACCGTCCAGGTGCCGGAGGGCTCGGTGCTCTTCGACGGGATCGCCGACGAGCGCTTCTACTTCGTGCACTCCTACGCGGCCCGCCACTTCTCGCTCGGGTCGACGAGCCGGTCGGCCCGGCGTTCCGCGCCCCGCTCGTCACGTGGTCCGACCACGGCGGCCCCTTCGTCGCGGCCGTCGAGAACGGCCCCTCTCGGCGACGCAGTTCCACCCGGAGAAGTCCGGCGATGCCGGCGCCGCCCTCCTGGAGAACTGGGTCCGCTCGCTCTGACCTCTGCTCGTGGAGCGGGACGCGGTCTCGCTCCGTGCGTCTCGTCCACACAGGGCTCGCGCCCCGACCACCCTCGTGATTTCCCTCGGAAGGACCTTCTCATGACCGATCGTCTCGTCCTGCTGCCCGCCGTCGACGTCGCCGCCGGTCAGGCGGTGCGCCTCGTCCAGGGCGAGGCCGCTCGGAGACCTCGTACGGCGACCCCTGTCGGCCGCGCTCGACTGGCAGGCCGGGGAGCCGAGTGGGTGCACCTCGTCGACCTGGACGCTGCGTTCGGGCGCGGATCCAACGCCGAGCTCTTGGCCGACGTCGTCGCGCGCCTCGACGTCAAGGTCGAGCTCTCCGGTGGCATCCGTGACGACGAGTCCCTCGCCCGCGCACTGGCCACCGGCTGCTCGCGCGTCAACCTGGGCACGGCCGCCCTCGAGAACCCCGAGTGGACCGCCAAGGTCATCGCCGAGCACGGCGATGCGATCGCCGTCGGGCTCGACGTGCGGGCACGACCTCGCGGCGCGCGGATGGACGCAGGAGGGCGGGGACCTCTGGGAGGTCCTCGAGCGCCTCGACGCGGCCGGCTGCTCGCGCTACGTCGTGACCGACGTGACCAGGACGGGACGCTGCGCGGCCGAACATCGACCTGCTGCGCGAGGTCGCGTCCCGCACCGACGCCCCGGTCATCGCCTCGGGTGGCATCTCCAGCCTCGCCGACCTCGAGGCTGCGCGCGCTCGTCGGGGAAGGGATCGAGGAGCGATCGTCGGAAAGGCCCTGTACGCGGGCGCCTTCACGCTGCCCCAGGCCCTCGACGTGGCGGGTCGGCCGTGACCTCGTCCCCGCATGACCCGCACGTCGGCCACGACCACGGCTCGGTCCCGGCCGACGGTCCCGGTCGGGACGACGAGGCGTCGCCCGTCGGCAAGGCGCTGCCGCCGTCCTCCGGGTTCTCCGGCGACGACGGTTCGGCCGACCCGGAACTGACGGCCGTCCTCGCGGGGTTCGTGGCGGGGACGGCGGGCCTGACCGGGTGGTTGCGCAGCTCGGCCGCACGCGCCTGCTGATCCCGATCCTCGCCGAGCTCGGGGCGTCGGGTGTGGGCGAGCACGGCCAGACGGTGGACAAGGAGGCCTCGGCGGGCGTCGTCGCGCTCGAGGCTCCCGACGGGCGCCGCGCCCTCCCGGTGTTCTCGAGCGTCGCGAGCATGGCGGCCTGGCGCGCGGACGCCCGACCGGTCCCGGTCGACGCACCGCGGGCGGCGCTGTCGGCCGTGAGCGAGGACTGGTCCTTGCTGGTCCTCGACCCGTCCGGTCCCGTCACGGTCCTGGTCCCGCGCCCCGCGGTGTGGGCGCTCGCGCAGGGCAAGGAGTGGGCCCCGGCCGTCGTCGACGGTCAGGTCGCCCCGGACGTGGCCGAGGCGATCTCCGCGGCGGTCTCGGGCATCGAGCACGTCGCCGCGGTCCGTGCCGAGACCGGGCGCAGCGCTGAGATCGCGGTCGTCCTCGCGATCGACTCGGGCCTCGACCGCCGCGGGCTCGACGCGGTGCTGGCACAGGTGAATGCCGCCCTCGCGGGCAGCGACGTGGTCTCCGAGCGGATCGACTCGCTCGAGCTGCGCATCGGGCGGGCCGACTGACCGACGTTCGCCTCAGCGGCGACGGCGCCCCAGGACCCAGCCGCCGACGAGTGCCAGGACCACGGCCACGGCCTGGCCGCCCAGGATCACCTTGTTGAGGTCGATTGCCGGGTGCCACCGGGTGCCGTCGGGGCCGACGGAGTACACGCCGAGCGGGCGGACGTTCACGCCGTAGCCGCCACCGCCCCCGGCGCCCTCGCCGGTGCCGGCGTCGCTCGTCCCGCGGTGTTCGGGGTTCGCCGAGCCGTCGGGGTTCCGACGCCGTACCCGTAGCCCGTCCCGGCGCCGCCCCACACCCTGGCGACGGGGATCACGAGCGTCCCGTCCCGCTCGTAGGAGTCGCCGAAGACCTTGCGCACCGAGAAGGTGTCGTTCGCCGCGCGCGTGATGAACGAGGGTCCGGACGTCCGGGGAGTCGTTGCTCATGTCCCCAGGCTACGAGCAGGGGGCAGGGTTGCGAAGGAGGAGGTGTCCTCGAGCATCGACCGTAGGGTCGAGACGGGCACGAGCAGCGAGGCGTCGGTGGACTTCGCATAGACGACCCCGATCACCTCGCCGTCCTCGTTGAGCGCCGCGGAACCCGAGCTGCCCGGCTCGACCTGGGCGTCCGTGACGAGGACCTCACCGAGGTTCGAGTGGAGCGGATCGGTCGTGGTGCCGACGACGGTGCCCTCGGTGACGGTGAGCTGCCCGCCCTCGGGTAGCCCACGACCGTCACGGTGTCGCCCTGCGCGGGTCCTTCGCGGCGAGGGTCGGAGCGGAGGGCAGGTCCTCGCTGGTCCGCACGATCGCAAGGTCCGCGAGCCGCGCCGCGCTGGCCGTCTCCACCTGGATGTCGCGGCCGTCGTAGGTCAGGACCTGGAGCGACCTGGACCCTCCACCACGTGCTTGTTCGTGATGAGCGTGCGGGCGTCGAGCGCGAACCCCGAGCCGGTCGAGAGCGAGGAGCACCCGACGTTGCGGATGCGCACGGCCATCCGCTTGACCGCGTCGAACCCGTCGGGGAGAGGATCTCCGCGCCGACCGGCTCCGCCTGCTGGGCGAAGCTGGGCACCACCGACGTGGGCATGGGCTCGGGGAGCTCCGGCAGGACGCCGCACCCGGTGACCAGGCCCACCGTCAGCACGGTCGCCAGGCCGAGGGGACGAGGTGCGCTCGACGCGCCCCTCGGTTCACTGGTCGAGCTCCTTCTGGAGCTCCGCGTTGGCGTCCGTCGCGGCCTTGCACAGGTCGTCGACCTGCGTCGCGAACTGCTCGAGGTCCGCCGGGTCGTAGGCGTCGCGGTTGTTGAGGTAGCCGATCAGCTCGTCCTGCGCCGAGGTGCACTGCCCGAGGGCTGCGGCGACGGTGCCGGCAGCCTCGGAGATGCGGTTCTGGTAGTCGAGGTACTGCTGGGAGGCCACGTTCTCGTCGCCGAGCTGGGCCTTCTCGTTGGCGAGCTCGGTGATGCGCTCCTGCGCGGTCCCGAGCTGGGAGCGCGCGGACTCGAGCTCGGCGTTCACCCCGTCGAGGTCCGCGGTGAGCTGGGCGACGTCCTCGCCCAGGCTGCGGGACTCAGCCTCCCACTCCGCGCTGCGGTCCTGCCAGCTCAGCGCGGTGACCAGGAGGTACGCCCCGAGGCCGAGGGCGGCGAGCAGTGCGACGGCCAGGACGACGATCGCGACGGTCTTGCCGCGCCCGGAGCGCGGACGACGCGTGGTCCCTGCGGGGGCCCGGTCGGGGCGAGGGTCGGACCAGGCAGCGCCGCGACGGCCTGGTACGCGTGCATCTGCGGGAGGCTCCCGGCGTGAACGCCGGGGAGGGGCGGTTGCTGGTCCGTGCCGCCGCCGGGCGGGAGCGCGACGCCGTAGCCCTCCGGGCTTGAGGGGAGGCGCCGGCTGCCCGCCCGACGGGTGCTCAACTGACCGCGCCCGTGTACTTCGCCCGGTCCCTCGCCGAGGGGTCGGGGTAGACCGAGGCCTCGCGGAACGCGAGCTGGAGCGAGCGCAGGCCGTCGCGCAGCGAGCGGGCGTGCTGGTTGCCGATGTCCGGTGCCGAGGCGGTCACCAGGGCGGCGAGCGCGTTGATGAGCTTGCGTGCCTCGTCGAGGTCGAGGTGCCCCTTCTCGGCGGCGTCCTCGGCCAGGCCGCACTTGACCGCGGCAGCGCTCATGAGGTGCACCGCGGCCGAGGTGATGACCTCGACGGCAGCGACGTCGGCGATGTCCCGGGTGGCGTCCTGGGCGGTGGAGTCGTTCTCGGTAGTCATGCCCCATCCTTCCAGAGGGAGGGCGGGGCGGGGACCCTGGCGGACCGGGGTCGGATGAGGGTGCGGCGACGGCCCGCGGCGAGCGACGCCGTCGGGCCTGCTGCACCGTGGCCCAGGAATAGTGTGCCAAGCGCCCGCCTTCTCGTCGGCGCGGCCGACGCCCGGCAGCCGGAGGCCGGGCCCGGCGAGCGGACCCGGCCTCCGGGGTGGTGCACAGGCCCCTGCCCGACGACGACGCGTCGAGCAGGAACGCGCGGGTCAGGAGTGCGCGGGCTCCGACGTGACGCCGGGCTCGTCGGCCGCGAGCGGGCGGCCTCGAGGGCGCTGCGCAGTGCCGCGCCGAGGTTTGCGTCCACGTTCGTCCAGTACTGGATGGCCCGCTCACGGATCGCGACGCTCTGGACGCCGCCGACGGCTCCCGTGATGGTCCCGAGGAAGCGGGCCTTGGCCGCGTCGTCGTAGACCTCGCGGTAGAGCGTGCCGCCTGGCCGAAGTCGTCGTCCTCGGCGTGCAGTGTCGCAGCGGTCCGGGTCAGCTCGCCGTCCGACTCCCAGCTGCGGCGCCGGCACGAGCCTCGTCGGCCACGGGGCCGCCCAGGCTGTTGGGGGCATAGACAGGCGTCGTGGGCGAACCGAACCCGTGGCGCTGGGCGCCGTCCTGCGAGTAGTTGTGCACCGGCGCGGCGTGCGGCGCGTTGACCGGGATCTGGTTGTAGTTGGTGCCCACGCGGTAGCGCTGCGCGTCGGGGTAGGAGAACACGCGGGCCATGAGCATCTTGTCGGGGCTGATGTCGATGCCCGGGACGGTGTTGGCGGGCGAGAACGCTGCCTGCTCGATCTCCGCGAAGAAGTTCTGCGGGTTGCGGTTGAGCGTGTGCGTGCCGACCTTGATGAGCGGGTAGTCGGCGTGGGGCCAGACCTTCGTCAGGTCGAACGGGTTGAAGCGGTACGTCTTGGCGTCCTCGTACGGCATGACCTGGACGTGCACGTCCCAGGACGGGAAGTCCCCGGCCTCGATGGCCTCGTACAGGTCGCGGCGGTAGTAGTCGGCGTCGGCGCCCGCGATGAGCTCGGCCTCCGACCCCTCCATCTCGACGTTGCCCTGGTTCGACGTGAAGTGGTACTTGACCCAGAAGCGCTCACCCGCGGCGTTGATCCACTGGTAGGTGTGCGAGCCGAAGCCCGGCATCTCGCGCCACGAGCGCGGCAGGCCGCGGTCGCCCATCAGGTAGGTGACCTGGTGCGCCGACTCGGGGACAGGGTCCAGAAGTCCCACTGCATGTCGGCGTCGCGCAGGCCCGAGCCCGGCAGGCGCTTCTGCGAGTGGATGAAGTCGGGGAACTTGATGCCGTCACGGATGAAGAAGACGGGGTGTTGTTGCCGACGATGTCGTAGTTGCCCTCGGTCGTGTAGAACTTCACCGAGAACCCGCGCACGTCGCGCCAGGTGTCGGGGAGCCCTGCTCGCCCGCGACGCTCGAAGCGCTGCAGCGTCTCGCTGCGGGCGCCCGGCTGGAACACGGCCGCGCGGGTGTAGGCCGAGACGTCCTCGGTCACGACGAACTCGCCGAACGCGCCGCCGCCCTTGGCGTGCACGATGCGCTCCGGGATGCGCTCGCGGTTGAACTGCGCGAGCTTCTCGACCAGGTAGCGGTCGTGCAGCGCGGTCGCGCCGTCGGCTCCGGCGGTCAGCGAATGGTCGTCGCTCGGGACGGGGTGCCCGTCTGCGTGGTGGTGAAGGGGTACTCGTCATCGTCTTCTCCTTCGACATGGCCCGGTGTGTACGGGCCGTTTTCGGGTAGGGGCGGTGGGTACAGGTGCTCTGGGGAGCGGTGAGGGGCCGGGGCGGGGCGGGGCGGGCGGCGTCAGCCCGCGCAGTCGGGGCACAGGCCCCAGTACGTGACCTCGGCGGTGTCGATCGTGAAGCCGTTGTTCCCGCTCGGGGTCAGGCACGGCGCGTGCCCGACGGCGCAGTCGATGTCGGCCACGGCGCCGCACGAGCGACACACGACGTGGTGGTGGTTGTCGCCCAGCCGGCGCTCGTAGCGCGCAGGGTGTCCGGCGGGCGCGATCCGACGGAGCAGACCGTGCTCGGTGAGGGTGTTGAGGACGTCGTAGACCGCCTGGACGGACACCGAGCCGAGGGCCTCGCGGGTGGCCCGCAGGACGTCATCGGCGTCGGCGTGCTGCTGGCGCGTGACGACGTCGAGGACCGCCAGGCGCGCCGCGGTGACCCGGAGCCGCTGTCGCGGAGCTCGGTCTCGCGGTCCGCGGGCGGAGCGTCTTCTCGGTCGGCACGGCCCCACTCTATCCCCAGTTTCTGGAAGAGTTCCAATAATGGAAGACGTCCAGTTGATGACGAACGGGTGAACGGTCGGCGGCGGAACGCGTACGCGTGGGACGGTCGGTCGTCGCGACCGAGCGCCCCGGCGATGCGTGCTATTGTTGGTCGCTGACCGACCCGTAGGTTCTCGTCGAGGCTCCAGCAGGTGCTTTGAGGAGAGAACTACGGGTGCGCAAAGTGGATTCCATCCCACCTGAGCTTCAACCGCTGACGATCGTCACGACAGAGGCCGGGTCTCGGTCCGGAGCGTCGCCGTTCTTCACGGTGGCGCGACGGTGTGTTCGTCGCACCCGCGACGACCCGATCGATGGCCTCCTCCTGCGCTCTGGGACGGGGCCTTTCCGTTCCTGGTGGTCTACCGACGACTTCCTAGGAGCATCACATCAGCGAGCCTCGCATCAACGATCGGATCCGTGTCCCCGAGGTCCGACTTGTCGGCCCAGGTGGGGAGCAGGTCGGCGTCGTCCGCATTGAGGTCGCCCTGAGCCTTGCCCAGGACGCTGACCTCGACCTGGTGGAGGTCGCCCCGACGCACGCCCGCCGGTGTGCAAGCTCATGGACTTCGGCAAGTTCAAGTACGAGTCGGACATGAAGGCCCGTGAGGCTCGCCGCAACCAGGCGAACACGGTCCTCAAGGAGATCCGTTTCCGTCTGAAGATCGACCCGCACGACTACGGCACCAAGAAGGGCCACGTCGAGCGCTTCCTCGCCGCGGGCGACAAGGTCAAGGTCATGATCATGTTCCGCGGTCGTGAGCAGTCGCGTCCGGAGATGGGCATCCGTCTCCTGCAGCGCCTCGCGGAGGACGTCTCGGAGCTGGGCTTCGTCGAGAGCTCGCCCAAGCAGGACGGGCGCAACATGATCATGGTGCTCGGCCCGGTCAAGAAGAAGGCCGAAGCCAAGAACGAGCAGCGTCGTCGCGCCCAGGAAGCTGAGCCTCGCCTGACGAAGTCCGCCGCCAAGGCCGGTAGCGTCGAAGCGTCCGACGAGTTCGAGGACGGCGTCGAGGTGCCTTTCGAGGAGATCGAGACCGGCGACGAGGTGCCCTTCGAGGTGCAGGTCGCCGAGGCTGCAGAGATGGTCGCGTCCGCCGAGGCCGCTGCCGCGGTCAAGGCTGCCGCTGCTCCCGCGGTTGCTCCGGCTCCCGTCGCCGAGACGGCTCCGGCCGCCGCCCCAAGGCAGCAGCACCTCGTTCGGCCGCACCCAGGCCGCGCCGCGGGTCTCTGCCCCGAAGGCCGCTGCGGCGCCAAGGCTGCTGCTCCGGCAGCACCGGCCGCTGCGCCCAAGCCCGTGGTCGCCCCCAAGCCCGTCGCGGTGCCGAAGCCGGCCGCGATGCCCAAGCCTCCGGCGCCTCGTCCGGCAGCGCCAAGCCGAGCACGGCCTCAAGCCGAAGCCCAGCGGCAAGACCAACTGACCGAGCCAGGCCCACCGGCCACGCCCGAACACGTCGGATCCCTCCGGGGTCTCGACC